>NZ_OZ409871.1:4707500-5314540 GCF_979258635.1 Pseudomonas sp. AC070 | reverse complement strand
TTCCACTTCTTCGTTGGCATACAACGGCGCCGACTCGCCGAGCGTTCGCTCGATGGTCAGCTCCAGCTGGGCGCGGGTGATCGGGGTTTTATCCACGGTCACCAGCGTGGCCGACGGCTCAACCGGCACATCGCTGAGTGCCTGTTTGCTGTCGTCGTTACAGCCGGCCAGCAGCACGGCAAGCGCCAGAGCGGCGCCGGCGTACTTAGCTGGATGCACGGTTTTCACCTGCTGGCTTGTCGGCTTCAGCGGCTTTCGGCGCTTCAGGTGCGTCTTTCTTCTCGATTTTCGCGGCAGCTTTCAAGCGCTCCAGCTCGGCGGCTTTGGCCTCCTGGCGCAGGCGATAGCGAATGTCGCCCGCCACGCTTTCGAACGGCTGCTTGATCACCTGCGGGCCTTCCAACACCTTGACGATATGGAAGCCAAACGGGGTAACCACCGGCTCCGACAACTCGCCCGCTTTCATGGCGAAAATGCGTGTGCTGAACGCCGGGTCAATCGCGCCTTCCTGCAACCAGCCGAGATCACCGCCGTGCTGGGCAGAGAGCTGGTCTTCGGAATACTCCTTGGCCAAGGCAGTGAAATCTTCCTGGGAATTGGCCTTGGTATAGATGGCGCTGGCTTTGGTCAGCAGCGCCTGGCGCTCCGACTCGCTCAAGCCCGGATTGGTGCGCACCAGAATGTGGGCGACATGAATTTTCTTGGCCTGGAACTGATCAGGGTTAGTGGCGTAGTAATTACGCACCGCCTCATCCGTCACACGCTCTTTCAGGAACTCCTCAAAATAGCGGCCGATCAGCATCTGCTTACGGAACTCAGCCACCTCGGCTTCCACCTGCTCGGCAGGCAACAGCTTCTGTTCTTCAATCTGCCCAGCCAGTCCCTCGCGCTCCAGATATTCATCCAGCTCACGGTTCACCAACTCGGCATTTTGCGTGGGCACGCGCTTGAACTTCAGGTACGCATCGAAGCGCTCCTGCGTCACCGGCTTGCCGTTCACTTCGGCAATCGAATCGCCACCCGAATCACATCCAGTCAAAGCCACGGCCACTACAGCAGTCACGAGGACCAGGCGTTGGAACTGCTTCATTCAAATCACCATTGTGTAAGGTCAAATTCCATTTATCGCGGTGTGCGATATACAGGGCAGCCACGCAAGGGGGCGTGAACTGGCTCACAAATCAGGTCTGCGGGACCTCAAAGGGCCACTTTGGTTCATTCTGGAAATCTTTAAACTTCACCGCCAGCCCTTTCGCATTGGTCGGCATGGCGCTCAGGCGCGTGACGTTGCCGGTTTTCATATCGATCAGGCCGAGGCTGCGACGGGGGATGCCGTCGAGGGTGTCTTCGATTAGGGCTAAGACGGCGTTAATTTGCGGGGCGGCGTCGAGGGCCAGGACTTTGGGTTGGGTGGCGAAGTCGGTGGAGAACTTCAACGTTGCCAGGCGCGCGTCGGAGCTCGCCGAATGGGTGCTCAAGGCGCAGTCGTTGAGCAACAGCGCCGCGCCGTTCCACTCGGTCAAGCCGGTGCCGCAGGCCAGTGCGGCAGTTTCCTCCAGTAGGATGCTTTGTTCCCAATCGCCGCTGATCACGCTGAGGGTTGGGATGCCGATTTCGCTGGTGCCCACGTACCGATCAATTAGGTGCAAGCGCACTGGCTGCGAGGCAACCATCGCGCTGTCTAGGACTGCGGTTTCGAGCGAATAGCTTCCCAAGGAACGCCCAAGCGTCAGTGTCACAGGATCAAACTGCATAAACGCGAAGTTTTCCGTGCTGGCATTGGCAAGTATCAGGTCACCGCTGCCGTCGAAATCGAGCGCCGCCAGCGGTTCGAAACGTTTCAGCTCAATCTGGCTACCGGCGAATCCGGCTTGGCTCGACAGAGCGGTTTCTTCACCCACGTCGCGCAAGCTGTAAAGCGCAAACGATGGCGTGACGGACTTGTCGGTCGGGTCGCTGCCCAGGCGCAATTCCAGCTCGTCGTTGAAACGGTCGCTGTCGGTATCGGGGTTATTGCTTTGAGTGCCGGCTGCCGCCTCGTCGCGGTCGCACAACAGGTCCTTGTCGGCGTCAGCACACGCGGTGAAGTTCACCAGACGTGCGCGGTCGTCGGCGGAGACGCCATACAAAGCATTCTCCTTCAGGCCCTGAAGAACTGTCGCAGTATTCCCTAGCGGGCTGTCGCGGTTTTCCAAGGCGATGAAGTTCATTACCACGCGGTGGTCATTGGCGGGAATCGGGAAGTAGTAGCCGACGGTCCATTGGCTGTACGGCTCGCTGTAGAGCATGTCAGCGCTCAACGACTTGCGTCCGCTAGCATCGGCAAACACATTCAACAAGCTCAGCGCAGATAGCTCGTCACCTTCATTAGGCGTTGCGTACATACGAATCCAACCATCATCTGTGGCCAAACGGTTGTCCCCGCTTGAGGTGACCTGGCTGTAATTGTTGTTGCTATAGACGCGGTTATTTGACAGCCGTGTTTCGATGGTCAGAGGTTCGTTGCTGAGGTTGAAGAAGCGGTCCAATACCCGCACAAAACCGCGGCCCGAGGTCGGCACGTAATACTCGCGGCTAATTGCCAGTGACGTGCTGACGGCCTGCAAAGGGGTGCGCCAGAGAGTTTCACCTGCTACCTGAGTAAGACCACGTCCTTGAACGTCCGCCGTTTGCAGTGATGCGGCACGCGTCCCGCTACCGCCGTCGTAATCGTTGAAGGCGTAATTCTCTAGCGCCAGGCCTTCGTTCAAGAGAACGCGCTGGTCGGTACCCGGTTCAGCAAAGTTAATCCGACCATCGCGCTTGAACGTTACCAGTGGGCCAGCTTCCGTTGGCACGGTTACGCTGCTGTCACGCAGCTGCGCCACGTCATCACGCTTGTCCGCCGGATCAGTGCCGTCTACATACAGCTCATCGCCGTCGCCACGACCACCGCCATCGCTGTCAAAAGTTCGTGCTGATGCGCCGCCGAAGGTTGTGACTTCGAATTTGTCCGGCATGCCATCGTCATCAGTGTCGATTCGCGACGGGTTAGTGCCCGCCTGGAACTCTTCAAGATTGCTCAGGCCGTCGCTGTCGTTGTCTTCATCGGGGTTATGCACCCCGTACTGCCATTCGAAGTAGTCCGACAGCCCATTTTCGTTGGAATCGGCCTTCAGCGGATCCGTACCGACGTTATAAATTTCTTCACGGTCCAGCAAGCCGTCGCCATCAGTGTCCGCCTTCAGGGGGTCGGTGCCGCGCGCAACCTCATCAACATCGCTCAGACCATCTCCATCGCCGTCTGCCTTCGTTGGATCGCTGTGGTGCTCATGCACTTCGGCACCATCCGTAAGCCCGTCACCGTCGGTGTCTGGCACCCGTGGATCAGCGCCGTACTGCTGCTCTTCCAGATTGGTGAGCCCGTCACCGTCCGGATCTTGCTGGGCAATACCCGGCTCGGCTGTCAGCGGATCGAAATCGCTGTACAGCTCAAAGCCATCCCAAAGCAGGTCGCCGTCGGTGTCCGGCTTGTTTGGGTCGGTACCCAACAGGGTTTCGTTCAAGTCGGTTAGACCATCAGCGTCACTGTCCACACGGCCCGGCAAGCGGCTTACTTGCACCTTGTACGTATTGCCTACCGGTACGTAGGTGAACGCGGTTCCAGCGAGATCCGGGCGGCTGTAGAACGTTTCATACATTTGGCGATCACGAGGGATGAGGCGCCCGTTCATTTCGCTGAAGTCCACATATTCGCCGTAGTAATACTGGCCTACGCGGAACGCGCTCTCTGACTGATACCAACCCTCATTGGACAGTGAGTAGTAACGCACTTCGATACGACCATCTCGGTGGACAATCACCTGCATATCGATAAGCGGCCGCGTCTGGCTTCCGGCATATACAGGCCGCCATCCGGTCCATGAGAAGACCCAACGGTCCGCTTGCTGATCGACATAGAAGCTGCGAGTGGGGTCATCGGTCGTGAGGTTGTAGCGCAGCGGCGCGATCTCAACCTCTCCGATTGTTACTCGATGCTCTTGCGAGTACACCGAGACTTGCTTGCGGCCCAAGGCGAAGTCAGATGGCAACGTACCGCTGAAGTTAACGTTCTCGCCGTAATAGGCAGTGCCCTGCACATCCATTGGCAGGATGTAGCTGTCATCAACGATCAGCTGCACCTCACCGGCATCGGTTTCACCGCGCTCACTAACAGACACCGACCATTCGTAGGAAACCGGCTCACCAAGCACATCCTTGCTCGCCAGCACGCTCCACGAATCCGAGAGACGAGGATCGAACGCGCCTGTTTCAAAGCGGCCATCGGCATCGGTGTAGACCCGCTCTTGGCTGTAGCTCTCGCCCGTTTGGTCGGCACGTATCCGTACCTCGACACCGGCAACCGGGCGGCCCAGCAGGTTGACCACGCGACCGGTGAAACGGCTGACTGGTGATGGCTTCACCACCAATTCAGTTTTTAGGCTACTGCTGTTGCCGTTGCTGTCGGTCGCACGAATTTCCAGTTCAGTGCGTTCAACACTCACCGGCAGGTTGATCTCGTAACCGAGGTTTCCGCCCACTTCACCGTGTTCAACTCGCACACCGTCCTGCCACAACTCAACGCTGGTTAGACGGCCGTTGTCATAGACCGACGCCTCGATGTAAGCGCTTTCACCAGCCCAGAACGGGCCTTCGAGACTACCGAAGGCAATCTCGGGGGCGATTTTGTCGGCGATTTTCGGTTCGTCATCCTGACCATCCGGCACGCCGTCGTTGTCCCAGTCTCCGTTTTGTGGATCCAGGCCCAACGGAATCTCCTCAGCATCCGGCAAGCCGTCATTATCGCTGTCGACCTTCTGTTGCCAATTGACCAGTTGCTCATGCTCCTCATCGGTGAGACCCGCTTCGACGAAGCTTGGCGAACTGAGCATGTCCAACACGCGTTGGACTTCGGCTCGACTGTCGTTCTGCACAGCGTAATGCATCAGCACCTGACGACTATGAGCGGCGAGCGTGAGCTGGAACGTCACGTTGTACTGACCGTCACCCAACCACACCTGGCTCGGCTTGGTACTTGAGCCCGCACCATCGAACAAGTGACCCATGGCCGGAATCTGCCCGCCGTCTTGTTCGTCGTCGGTCAGCACGTAGTAGTCGCCGGTCTCAAAGCTGTTATCGCCAGACGACGAGTTAATGATCCGTGTCGCACTGCCAGAGCCAAGTCGGCCCTGTAGCTGCACCGTCACTGTCATTTCATCGTCGGTGGAGTTCTCAATCAACTCTAGGAACCGCGCATAGCTCTGGTCTTCCGGCACATACACCTTGCGGCTGGCGAGCAGACCATTGTTGACATTCTGCATTGGCAGCGTCACTTCACGACCGTTGAGCCGCAGCTTGCCGCGATCCGACCAACCCGTCCCATACCAGTTAAGCGACAAGCTCTGGCCATTGTTATAGGCGCCATTTGTACCGTAGCCGATATGTCCATCGCCTTGGACGTCCCATAGATACCCGTTGCCAACCAGCTCTACAGGAAGCGGCGTATCGCCTTCATAGCTCAGTTCGCTGTCGCTGATCAGCCCCGACGCTTTGCGGCCTTCGGCTTGAAGCACGAGCGCCGGTACGCTGACTGCAACGCTATCGCCCGGTACCTCGGCCTGCACCTTGGCGGTCATGCGTTGCGCACCGAATACAGCAGAGGCCGTTACCGCTACATGCGAGTCGGAAGTCACCACACCGCTCAGGCTGTAACGGCCATCGGCATCCGTGACACCTTGCACGTCTTTCACGTGCACGCTAGCACCGGCTACCGGTTGCCCCAACTTATCGACGACCTGACCACTGAAGCTCAGGGCCGGGACGTCGTCCATGGCAACCTGCAGCTCGACCGAGCGCATATTGTTGTGGCTATCGGTGGCGCGTATTTGCAGCAAGGTGTTTGCGGCGTTTGGCAGCATCACGGTGAACGTCTGACGACCGCCGGTAAAACGGGTCTCGCGCAACACACCATCCTGCAGCAGCTCGACTTGCTTAACGATGCCGTTGTCGTTGACCAAGGCGGTAACGTCCAGCGGCTTACCAGCGAAGTGACGAGCCACCGGCAGCGTCTCGAAGCTGATATTCGGTGCGGTGGTGTCGGGCACCAGCGGCTCGCTGTCCTTACCGTCTGGAATACCGTCGCCATCTGTGTCTGGATTGTTGACGCCCGTACCCAGCCGGACCTCCTCAACATCGCTCAGGCCGTCACCGTCCTGGTCGTAGAAGGCAAAGAAGTTCACAACCTTACCGGCCAGCGTCGGATCCAGGTTGTCCAGCCCCATGCCCTTAAGCCCGCGCAGCTTGGCACCGTTGGCCATCGCCGCATCAGTGGAGCCTTCCATGGTGGCGAAGTGCATGATTACTCGACGCTCGCCCGCTGGAACTTTCACTTCGTACTGAGCCGACCAATTGCGACCGTAATACGAGGTATAGCTAGTGCCCTGACGCCGTTGCGAATCGCCTGCCAGCACATGCAACAGCACCGGACGGCTTGGTGTGGCCACGTCTCGCAATGCCAGATAGTCGTCATCGGTGGTCAGCTGTCCGTCACCGCTGCTCGTAATCGCCGCCACCTGGTAATCGTAATTGGCGCCATACATCGACTGCAGGCGGACATGGGCGACCTGCTCCTGTGCGGTTGGATTGTCGATGATTTCCAAGTAACGCACGTACGAGCCACCGGAGCTCGGCACCAACACCCGGCGACTTACCACGAGATTGTTAATACGCCGTGCTTCGTAATGGTATTCGCGACCATTGGCTGACGTTGCGGCGTCGTCGAAGCGGTAGCTGTAGGCCTCATCATTAACGTACAGGTTGAACGCGCCATTCCATGGAACAGCATTGCCCGTCGCGCCGGCCACTTGACCGTTGGAAGAGATCGTCCAAGAACGCCCGTTTACGTCAGAGTGCGTGTGATAGCCATAGGTGTTAGCGCGATCATCGCTCGCGATTTTCGGATCAGTGCCATCGACGAAGCGTTCGTTCATATCACGGCGCAGACCACCATCGGTATCGACCTTCAGCGGATCGCTAGATGGGCTGCCTTTGACTTCCCAACCATCCAGCAAGCCGTCGTTATCGAAGTCAGGATTGTTCGGCGCGGTGCCTGCCAGGAACTCTTCCAGGTTTGTGAGGCCGTCGTTGTCGCCGTCATCCGTTGGCAAAGCTTCCAGCAGGTTGTAATCAACCTCAAACTTGTCCGACATGCCGTCCTGATCACTGTCAGCCAGTTTTGGATCGGTTTTATACGTATTGATTTCGGCATAGTCGTTCAGACCATCGCCGTCTGTATCAGCAAGGCTTGGATTGGTACCCAGGACGATTTCATCCGCATCTAGCAGGCCGTCCAAATCGCTGTCCGGACTCAACGGGTTGCTGTGATGGAGAGACACCTCATCCCCGTCACTCAAACCGTCCTCATCGGAGTCGCTTTGACGCGGATTCGTACCGGCTTCTTGCTCCTGCAGATTGCTCAAACCATCGCCATCGCTATCCAACGCAGCCTGACCGTCATCGACGTTAGGGTCGAAGCCAAAACGGCGTTCGAAGCCATCCTTTAGGCCATCGTTGTCGCTATCGGCTTTAAGCGGATCAAGGCCCATCAGCACTTCGTCAATATCGGCGACGCCATCCAGATCGGTATCGACCAACGTGGACCAATTGACGATATCGCGGTGCTCCTCGACGGTTAGATTCGGCTCTTGGTAACCGTCCACCGATAGCGCTTCGAGAATATTTTTGGCCTCAGCACGGCTGTCGTTTTGTACCGCGTAATGCAGAAGTGCTTTGCGGCCGTGCGCCGGCACGGTCACGTCGAACCAAATTGTGTAGCTGTTAGCGTCGCTCTCCACTCGCCCAGGTTGTACCGGCGCCACCAGCGAACCAAACAACATACCGGCCGCCGGCCGACCGCCATTGTCGGCGGCGTCGTCAGACACCAGATAACGGTCTGCCGCACTGACCAGCACATCACCCGAGGAAGTTGCCGTAATGCTTCGTGCACCATTGAAGTTGCCGAAGAGTCGTACCGGCACGGTAACCGGCTGGTCCGTGACGTTCTCGAGCAGCTCAATGTAACGGGCGTACGCCTGGTCTTCTGGCACGTAGACCTTGCGACTAACCTGCAGCGGTCCCATCGTCACCGCAGGCAATAGTATTTCGCGACCGTTTTGGCGCACCAGGAATTCACGCGGCCAGTTATTAGCGTAATAGCTGCCGTTCACCATCAAATATCCGGCGTTGCTAAAGGTGGCGTTTGTGCCGCTATTTATTTGTCCGTTATCGGTATAAAAATTCCACGTGTATTGGTTATCGATGGAGTAAACGCCCGTTGTGCCGCGGCTGTCATAGGCCAGATGGCGGCTTTCAACCGGGTTCAGAGCGCGGCGTCCCTGAGCCGCAAGGACAAGGTCGGCGAGAGCGGTATTGCCACCACGTACGGCTACAAATACCGGGCTCAAGGCAGACGCGGATTGCTTGCCGAACTCGGCCGTCGCTTTAACCTGTGGCTCCAAAAGCGTTGTCGACGCGTTAAGTACGTAACGGCCGTCGTTGTCGGTGGTGGTATTGGCACCGGCCAATGTTGATCCGCGAACAAAATCAATCTCGTCGACAAAAATCCAGTTGGCATTACCTTTGAGCACTACGCGAACATACCGGCTATTGACGTTAAGCCCGGCGAGTTCCAGCCAGCGATGGGGCTCCATCGAAGTATTGCTTTGATCGTTGGAGGAGCTGGCCGGCACCAGAAGGCTACCCACGCTGCGCCAGTTATCGCCAACACGTTCAAACACCTCCACCGACGGCAGGGTGACGTTGTAGGCGGATTCCTGTGTGGCGCCAACCTTGACTCCTCCAATGGACGTAACAGCGCCAAAATCGAAGTCAACATTGACTAGGCTGCGGTTCCAGCCAAGCCACTCATAAGACAGGCCCTGACCAAGGTCGAGGTGGTAACCGGCGCGTCCAATCTGGTCGTCGATTAACTGCGTTCCGGTGTTATCGGCGTATTCAGGGTGCGGTGTCTGGTCGAAGCTGTAGCTCACCGGAACGACCGACCCAGAATCGGATGCACTCAGCAATTGCACCGTAGCGCCCACCACCGGCTTGCCGTTGCCGTCGACAACACGACCGCTGATCTGCGTTCCGGAATCGATACCGATACTGAAACGCTGAATCGAAGTGCGGCTCTCATTACCATTGGTATCGCGAGCGACCACCTCCACCGTCAGCTCATTGCCCTGCTCAGGCACAACAACAATCTGCTCATAAGGTCCTTTGGCGAAGGTCGCGCTGAGTTCCCCGTCAACGTAGAAGGTCACTTCGGCAACGCGTCCGTTATCGGTTGCCGTAGCTTTCAGGCGTAGCTGCTGGCCATGCACTAAGGAATTGCCGGCTGATGGGGAAACCAGAGCAACTTCAGGTGCGAGCACGTCTTTTACTTCTGGCTCGGCATCATCGCCGTCCGGCAAGCCATCCTTGTCCATATCCTTGTCGAGCGGGTTGAGACCTGACAGCACTTCAGCCCCGTCGCTCAAACCATCGCCATCGGTGTCTTTAACCTTCGGATTGGTCAGCGTTTCCAAGAGCTCGCGCTTGTTGCTTAGGCCATCTTGGTCGTAATCCTGCTCGGCATCGGCCTTGTCATTCGGATTGAGAATGTCCTCGTACGGTCCTTTGATTTCGATGAAGTCGGACAAGCCGTCGTTATCGCTGTCGGCCTTAACGGGGTTCGAACCGTAGCTATAGATTTCCTCGTAATCGTCTAGTCCGTCGTCATCGCTGTCGGCTTTACGGGGGTTGGAGCGGAAGCTTTTAACTTCGGCCTCATCACGAACGCCGTCAAAATCAGTGTCCTCGCGCAGGGGATCAGTGTTGTAACGCTCGATTTCGACGCCGTCGTTAAGGCTGTCTTCATCGCTATCGCGTTGAAGCGGATGCGTGCCTAGCTCCTGCTCGCGCAAATTGCTCAGGCCGTCGTTATCGCTATCGGCGTCCTGCTCCCCTGCCACCAACGGGTTGAATCCGTATTTGACCTCGAAACCATCGAGCAAGCCGTCGCCGTCGCGGTCCGGCGTGAATGCGCTGGTGCCGTTCGCGTACTCATAAAGATCTTTGAGCCCGTCGTTGTCGCTGTCCTTGAGCACGAGGTCACGCATCATCAACAAGATGTTAGGTTGCTGAATCGTAAACAGAGGGTCGTTGTCGCCCGGGCGATAGCCATAAGTCGGCTGGTAACCGAAATACACCTGGCCCTGGCCATAGGCGTATCGAACGGCCGTGACACGCTTCTCGCGAAGTTCGCCAGCGTAGGTCAGCGGAACCAGGTTCTGACCCAAGGTCTCACGGCGCATGTACGAGAGGCCGCCGTAAGTGTTGTAGCGGTACTGCCACCACGAACCAGCCTTGCCCTCGCTCAATTCAGACCAACGATAGTCTGGGGTCTGCCGCTGATAACCGCCGGTCCAAACCGACTCGATAGCTGGTTGGCCCGGCAAATCGGCTAGGTCGGCGGTGTTGTTGTGTTCTTCGTTAAAAATCAGCACGCCGCCGTTTTCAACAAAGGTGAACACCCTTTCCCGGTAGTTTGAGTACGGGGCGTTGCCATAGTAAGTGCGCGAGCTGTCGACCATCAGCATCTCGATCGAACTCATGTCCAGCGTCGCGAGATTGGTGACCTGGACCGGAACGAAACCGGCGCGTTCGATGATTTTCCGCTGCGAGGCAGTACCCGAGCCGGTGCTCGAGTTGAAATAGCCAACGCGCACCGTTTGCGAGACCAGCACGACGGTGCCCACATCCGTGGTGCCGCCCCATACCGGTTCAACATCGGCGGAAAGCGCAGTGGCCGGCAATGTGCCCAATTTGCCGTTGACGATCACCTGTAGATGCCCCGGAGCAACGGGCACGCCAGTGATAACAAAGTTACCGTCGCTCTGCGTCGTACTGCTCACGCCCAGCGTTTCAACCTGGGCATTGGCAACCGGTTGGCCGCTGCCGTCCAACACTTTGCCAACCACGGTCGTCAACGGGTCGCTTACCAACGCATAGGTGTGCTCGCCGCTGGTGCCCTGGTTGTTATTGGTGTCGAACGCCAGCAGTTCGAGGCGCAGGCTGTCCGCATCGGCAGGCAACGTCATGGCGTAGGTGAACGGCGTGCTGGTCAGGACCGCGATCTGTGCGCCATTGAGCAATACCGAGACCTTGGTCACCCGACCGTTATCTTCGACCTTTGGCGTGATGACCAGGTTGAGGCCTTTAATGAGCTGCTTGCCCGGCGCCGGGTTTAGCAGCGTCACGGTTGGCGCCTGAGCGTCCTTGACCAATGGCTCGCTGTCTTCGTCATCGCGCAACCCATCACCGTCGGTATCTTTCTTCAACGGGTTAGTGCGCAGCTGATCGACCTCGTAACCATCCTTGAGCGTATCGCCGTCGGTATCGGGATTGTTGATCGTTGTACCCAGCAGCACCTCACGGCTGTTGCTCAAGCCATCGTTGTCTTGGTCAAGAGCGCCGTCGGTGATATCGCTTGGGTTCAGGCCAAGTGCTAACTCGACGTTGTCCTGAATACCGTCACCGTCGGTGTCTTTCTTCAACGGGGACGAGGCTGGAATATTGCTGACTTCCTGCCCGTCGGTAAGGCCATCGCCATCGGTATCTCGCGCTAACGGATCGGTTTTATGCGTGCGCACTTCTGAGCCGTCGGAAAGGCCGTCCTCGTCTGTGTCCGCCACACGAAGCTTGGTGCCTGCGGTCTGTTCTTCTAGATTGTTGAGACCATCCCCGTCGAGGTCTTCCAGGCCATCTTCGATCCCATTTTTGTCGCTATCACGCAGCGTGGGATTGAGGCCCGTTGTCTCCAGTTCCAGCCTGTTGCGCAGACCGTCCCCGTCGAAATCGGCCAGCGGATCGAATATCTGAATGTCCAACGTATTGCCCACTACCAAGGCTTTTCCAGCAGCGCCTGGCAACGTGGCGGTCAGAACCAACGGCAGTAACGCACCGTCGGCGATAGTGTTATTTGGCTGCGTGAAAATGCTGGGCACGTAGATGTTGTGCAGCGGACTGTAAAACCAGTTAAAGCCTTGGTCGCTGCCACCGAGCTGGGCGCGTGCGTTGCTTACCGCCGACCAGGAAATGGTGTCTGCCTTGGAAAGGGGTACCTGGTAACGCTGCCCTGCCGCCAACAACATCACGGGGCCAGACACTGTGAACATCGCATCGGGTGCACACAGCTCTGCGCCCTGCTCGCGCACTGCGTCATTTAGCGCCACGCCACGCAGACCTGAGTCCCTAGTATCGAAGCTGTAGCAATGACCCAACTGCAGTTCCGGCTGTGCAGCGAAATTCAAGGTCCGGCCGCCATTGCTCAACGTAGCAATGCCGCTGAGCAGGTTGTTGCCTTCGCGCAGAGTGATGGCGGTTCCACTTTCCAGACGCACCGGCTCGTCGTAATTGAACACAGCGCGCAGTGGCAAGCCAGCGCGTGCCTCAATCACGCTGCTAGTAATTTCCGGGGCCTGCACGGTGAACTTGATCCGGAATTGGCTATCCAGATTCAACTGCGGCGAGGCTGCTACCGGACCGCTCAGGCTGACAACGACTTCTTCGTAAGTCAGATTGCTGACCGCCAACCAAGCCTGGCCCTGCACAACATCAACAGTCGCCTGACCAGCCTGACCATTGATGGCCGCCGAGCCGCTAACCTTGGCTTGAACGCTGAGATTCGCAGGCGCACCGTCAAGCTGGTTGATACGGTTGCCGAATCGATCCTGCAGCATCACCTGCAGGCGAACATCTTGCTTCACGCCACGCGACAGGACATCACCGGCGGTTTGCACCCGTCCCTGCTCGTTAAGCAAACGCAGGTGACTTGCCGAAGCCGGGAGCACATCAAGCGTCAAGGCGCTCACGCAGCAGGTGATGCCGCCTGCATTGTTGAAGACATAGCGAATGGCTTTGCTGCTAACCAGCGGGACGTTAAAGCGCCCAGCACTTTGCCCAGCTTGGAGACTGAGCTGGGCACGGCCCTCTTTGAGAGTGACGCGCACTGACTCCACGGTTTGGCCGTTGTAGCTGGTGGGCGATATCTGGATGCCGCTGCCTGGCAACACGTGGAAGTCGCTAGCCGGCAGGGTTAGTTGCAGCGTGCTGCTCTG
Organism: Pseudomonas sp. AC070; assembly: GCF_979258635.1. Classification (NCBI taxonomy): domain Bacteria; kingdom Pseudomonadati; phylum Pseudomonadota; class Gammaproteobacteria; order Pseudomonadales; family Pseudomonadaceae; genus Pseudomonas; species Pseudomonas sp. AC070. The sequence continues at coordinate 5,301,362 of NZ_OZ409871.1, read as the reverse complement.
ATCATTACTGACGTTGTTGGACATTTCGTCCTGCGCCTGAATGCTAAGGCTTGCCGCACTTCCGGCCGCCATGGCAGGCAGATAGCTCAGCAACAGACTGTTTGTAGGGCCGGCCTGCACGTTGAAATTTTTCTCGGCGCGGGCAATCTGACTGAATTGCGGCAGGTCGGCCCATAGCTGGTAATCACCGGTGAGAAGCCGGGTAGACAACGGCCAGGTTGCGTAACCGCTGGCATCGCTGGAAGTAGTACCAAGGCTTGAAACATAACCATCGCTAAGGCGACGCAGGCGCCACTGCACAGGTTGCTGGGGCACTGGACGGGCTGCCGCGTCGAGCACCCGCACGCGATAAAGCGCCGACGACAGGACGGTTACGGTGGCCGGGTTGTCGGCACCCTGAGTGGACGGGAAGATCAGCTGATTTGGCGACTGGGTCAGCGCCACGCTGTATTCCTGGCTCAGCACTTGTTGGCCTATGCGGTCGGTAAGCTCAACCTGAATCCGGAATCTGTCCTCAGGCAGCGCTGCGTCAGGCATGCGCAAGTCGCGGCCGATGCTGTAGCCATATTCACTGGTACTACCACTGCAACGGAAAAGGCTGTAGGTGCCAGGAACGCAGCTGAGCAGTTCCTGACGCACATCTCCCACGCGTTGTAGTACCCGCAGCACCAAGCCAGGCGTGTCATCGAGCGCGTTCAGATCGGCTAGTTCCAGGCGCACCAGCCCTCCGTATGAGCCATAGGCCGGCAGACCGACTTTCAGAGCGAGCAAGTTCGGCGCTTGGTCCCGAACGACACGCAACGGTTTCGATAATTCACTGACCTGCCCGCGGCTATCCGTAACGCGAACTTTGAATGGCAGCGACAGGCTGGCGCTCAGACGCTCGGTACGCTTGTCCTGCACCGTAAAGCCGCGGCCGTTAATAGCCAAACCACTCACATCGTAGTGATCGGTAAAACCATTCCAAACCAGATCCACCGCCTTCAGGCCGACGTCATCTTTCGCCGTCACCGTCACGTTGAAGCTGCTGCGTTCAATTATTTCTTCCGGCACAGACACGGCGGTAATTTCAGCAAACCCATCCTCAATCACCGTCACCCGCAACTCAGCACTGCTGGCATTGCCCGCCTGATCGCGCACTTCAATGTTGTACACCTGCTCGCCCACGGCGCTGGCGGCGTCCTGGTAGGTGAGTTGGTTTTTGCCGAAGGCCACGGCAACCACTTGGCCGTTGCGCAGCAGGGTGGCTTTGTCGAGGGCGCCGTCGGTGTCGGCCATTTGCGCTTTGACGGTGAACGGGTAGCCACGCACGGCTTTCTTGCTGTCGATAAAGACGGCGCTGCCTTCGTAGCCCAGGGTTACGGTCGGCGCTTTGTTGTCTTGGTGACGGTAGAAGCGTTTGGCGGCCGACTCGGCGCTGTTGCCGAATACATCGACGGCGCGGGCTTTGAGGTACTGGCCGCTGAAGCTGGTGTCCAGTGCCACGCTGGCTTGGAACGGTTCGGCTTTGCGCACTGCTAGGCGTTGCCATGGGCCATTGACGTTGGCCGAGAGCAGGAATTCCACTTGCGCCAGCGGCTGTTGGCTGTCGGTAATTTGCGCGCTGACGGCCAATGGCACAGGCAGCCAGGAATGTTCGTCGGCGGTGAGGCTGACGCTGAACGGGTTGGCCACGCCGTCGCCTGGCATCAGGAACAGGTCGCGGGCAGTGGATTCGCGCAGCACGCCGTAGACGTCTTCGGTGCGCAGGGTCAGGGCAAAGCCTTGGCCGCCCGGCAGGCTGGCGGGCAGGCGCAGGCTGGTGGTGGTCAGGCCTTGCTTCAGCGCGCCGACTGGCTGGCCGTTGATGCTGAAGGCGGCGCCACGCAGGGCCTCGGTGTTCAGGCCGATTGGCAGCGCTTGCGCCGGAATTAGGCGGCTGCTGGCCAGTGGCGACAGTACGGCGGCATCGGCAGCGCCCAGGCCGTAGGGCAGTTGGAACAGCTGCACGCCCTGGGTGCCTTGGCCGACGGCCAGGCGGTTGTTTTCCACGCTGAGGGCGGTGGTGCGCTGGGCCAGCAGCAAGGTGCTGTTGGCGACAACGGCGCCGGTGCCGGGCTCGATGGCATCCAGGCGCACACCCTGGGTTTGCGGTTGTTCCAGCCACAGCAGGTTGCCGGCCAGATAGAGCTGGCTGACGGTGGCGCCGGTGAGTAGTTGGCTGCGTTGCTGGCTGCGCAGGTCGTAGCGCCAGGCGCTGTCGCCGAGCAGATAGAACAGGGTGTCGCCATTGAACGCCAACTGACGCACTTCGCCGCCCAGTTGCCCGCTCAGTTCACTCACTGGCTGCTGCGCGTCGCTGCGCAGGTCAACGAGGAACACGCGGCCGCTTTCGCTGAGCACGGCGGCTTGTTGGCCACGGGCGGAAAGCTGACGCAGGTTCTCTTGAGCGGTGATCGACAGGCTGCGTTTGCTGTCCAGGTTGCTCAGGGACGCCAGCTGCAGGCTGCCGCCGCTGGCGACGATCAGGTAATCGCTGGACACCGCCAGGTCGCTGGCGGAAATGCCGGTAAACACGGTGCGCGCGGCCAGGGTGCTGCGGTTCAGGGCCTGCACTTGTTGCTGCTGGTCTTGCAGCACAAACCAGGTGTTGCCGGCGGCTGCCACTTTGCTGGCTGCTCGGGTAAAGGCGGTTTCCGGGTAGAGGCTGGATTGCCAGGTGCCGGCGGCGTCCTGACGCAACACCTGGGCGCCGAAGTTATCGGCGGCCACCAGCAACTGGCCGTCGCGCAGGGCCAGGCTCTCTACGCTGCCACGGGTTGGCGTCGTGGCGCTGCGGCTGTCATACAGGCTGACGAAACCGTCGCTGCCGCGAACCGGGTTCAGCACCTGGCCTTCGCTGCCGCCGAGCCACAGCTTGCCGCCGGCCCACTGCGCGGCGTCGACCGAGGCGGCCACCAGCGACCAGTTGCCGACGCGCTGTTGGGTGGCGGTGTCGATCAGTTGGATGCGTTGCGGCGACAGCGCCAGCACTTGACCTGGCAGAGCGAACAGGCGCTTGGCACCCGCGCCGATCTGTGTGGCGCTGCCTTTCAGGCTGGCGTCCAGGCGCCACAGGCGGCCGGCGTTATCCAGCACCTGCAGGTGGTCACCGGCGCGCACCACGTTGAGCAGGCCTTCGCCGGTAAAGGTGGCGAGGGTCTGGCCGCTGGCGGACAGGCGCAGCAGTTGGCCGCTGGTGAGCACCAGGAAGCCGTCGCCATCGGCGAGCAGGCCGCGCACTTCGGCGCTAACGGTCTGGGTGCCGGCAGCTTTCAGTTGATTGCCGAGGGCGTCGAACCAGTAGAGGTCACGGGCGCTGGCAGCGAGTATGCGTTCGCCCTGCACGGCCAGGTGTTGCAGCGGTGCGGCAACGGCGACGGTGCCGGCGGTTTGCAGGCCGTCGGTTGGGTCGAGCAGGGTCAGGCCGAAGCCTTTAACGCTAAGCAGCAGGTATTGCTGCAGGTAATTCATGGCGGCGATGTCGCCTCCCAGGCGCTGACGCAAGCCTTGGGCGTCATGCAAGTCGGCACCGCGCGCCAGCCAGTAACCGCCCACTTGCGGCAACAGCACGTCGAACGGCACGCGCACGGCATCGCTTTGCAGGTGCCAGGCGTCAATCACCGGCGCGCTCCAGCGCTGCTCTTGCTGGTTGCCCAGTTCGTCGTTGATCAGCGCGCGCACGCGCAGCTCTTTCAGATTGGCTGGCAGGCGTAGGCTGAGGCTGTCACTGCCGCTGGCGAGCAACTGGTCGCTGCCGTTCAGGGCTTCCAGGCTCAGGCGATAACGCGCGGCATCGACGCCGCTGAGGCGCAGCTCAACCTGGCTGCCGGCGTACAGCACGCTCGGCAGGCCGCTCAGCACCGGTTGCGGCAACTGCTGGGCCGGCGCCACGCGCAAGTTCAGTTGCTGCTCGCTGAAGTGGAAGTCGCCGCCGAAGTAGGCACGGGCGCGCAGGCTGAAACTTTCCTGCACGCTGACTTGCGGCAGACGCAGGCTGAACTGGCCTTGCTGGCCGGCGATCAGCAGGCGTTGCAGCGGCTGGCCGTTGAAGCTGAGCAGTTGCACCTCGACCCACGCCGGCACTTCACCCACTTGGTAGCCGAGGTTGAGCGTGCTGCCTTCAGCGAAAATCTGGTTATTGCCGGCGCCGCTCAGGGTCAGGCTAGCGCCCGGCTGGTTGGCTTGGGTGAGTAAATTGACGGCGCGGCTACCGGCGGCGTCTTGCCATTGCAGGCTGGCGGTGTCGGTGCTCGGCAGGCTCAGCCAATGGAAACTGTGGCGCAGGCCGGTGACGGCGCGTTGTGCTTCGCCGTTGGCGCTCAGGCCGGACGCGGAACCGTCACTGCCGGCTGCAAAGTGCGCGGCCAATGGCAGGCGGGCGCCAGCGGTCAGCAGCGCACCGTCGTCCGGGCTCAGGCTGGCGGTTTGGGCGGTGTTGGCGGCCACAGTCAGGTCGAGCTGCTGGTTGCCGGCGTGATCGTTGAGGTTCAGCTGGAGCTGGGTGGCGCTGCTCGCCACGATCCACGCGCGGCCTTTGGCAAACGGTTGCGCCAGGTAGCTGTCCAGCTCGCCTTGATACACATACGGCTGCGCCGCCAGCAGTTGGCCCTGGCTGTCGCGGAAGCTGACGTCAGCGCCGCCCAGCGCCGCCTCGGCAGCGGCCGGCAACCCACCGACCAACACGCCGAACGGCAGGCGCACGGCCTTGGCAGTGAGTGCGGCGCGCGACGGTGCGGCGACGGCCAGCGGCTCGACCGCCAGTTGCTGGATGTCGTCGCGCTGTTGCAGGGAAATCAGGCGACCGGCCACAAAGGCCATGGCCTCGCGCTCGTTGCTCAAGGCGCCGACGCGCTCGGTGCCGCGCCAGGCTTGCCAGGCGTTGCCGTAGAGGTCTTCGCGTACGTTCAGCCAGCTCAGCTCGCCGTCGAAGAGCACCTGGCTGACCGCGCCACCCACTGGCAATACGGTGGCCGCGCCGAGGGTGTCGCCGCTGACGGTCTGGCTGCTGACTTGCGTGGCGGTCCAGCTCAGCAGGCGCTCGCCTTGCAGGGCGAAGCCCGTACGGTCGGCCAGTGTCACGCGGGCGCTGCGCACCAGTTGCGGCAGGTTGCTGTCGTCCAGTTGCAGCCATTCCAGGCCTTTGTTGGTGAGCACTACCAAGCGCTGACCGTCGACCTGAACCTGGCGAATTTCATCGCTGAAGCTCACGCCAATTACATCGGCGAAGCCCGCGCTGCCCACGGAATAGGCGCCCACTTGCTGGCCATGACGGACGAACAGCAGTTCGCCGCTGCCGCCCAGCAGGGTGCCGGCAATGGCTTGCTCGGTGCCGGTCTGCCAGGCGTTGGCCTGCCAGCGCCAGACGCGCAAGTAATCCTGACCGTCGCGGCGTACCTGAGCGGCGAGCAGCGCGCCGGTGTAGGTGAGCTGGCGAATCTGGCCGCTGTCGCGACTTTCCACCAGGCCATCGAGGGTGCGAATGCGGTAGCCGTCGCGCTGCTGGTTTTCGGCCCATACCGCGCCTTCGACATGGCCCGGCAACGCGGTCAGGAAGCTGGCGCGGTAGCCGGTGTCGATCGCGTCGCGACGGTTTTCGGCTTGCAGGTAGGCGAGTTTTTCCAGGCTGCGGCTGGCGTTTTTCTCGTGGCCGGAACGATCACGCAGCACAGCGTCCAGGCGCAGCGCGGTGCCTTGCAAGCGGCTGTTCCACACCTGGCGCGCGGCGCTGAACGGCAGCACGGCCGGGCTGGTGGCATCGCTTGGATCGAACAGGTTCAGCTGTGAGGTGCTGTTGAAGTCGCCCATGGTCGCCGGAGGCGGCACTTGCAGCCACAGCTGCGAGCCGGCCAGCAAGGTGGCGGACGGTTGCAGCTCGACGCCGATTTCTTCGCTGATGCCGGTGTCGGCATGCAGGTTGAGAATGCGCTGGCTGCGCAGGGTCTGCCCCTGCCAGGTGGCTTGCAGGCGCAGCACCAGTACGCCATCGGCGGCCACAGCTGGCATCGGTACGCTGAGCTCGATCACTTCGTCGCCCGTAGCCGTGCGGCTGATGCTGCGTGGGGCTGGGTTGCTCGCGTTCTGCGGGTCGCCGGCAATGTCGAGGTACAGCGTGGCCTGTTCCAGTTTGCGTAGCCGCACACGCACCGGCACGGTTTCGCCGGCTTGCACGTGCTGACCGTCAGCAGGCACCAGGAAGCCCAGCTCCGGCGCGCCGATCTGGCTGTCATACGGTTGCAGCGTGACGGTAGCCGGCGCGCTGGCCAGGCCGTTGAGGTCGATGGCGCGGGCAACGATACGCAGCGGCTGCGTGGCATCGCTGGCTACCGGCACACGCAGACGGTTCGGGTCGGTGAGGCGCTGGCAGGCGGCGGCATCGCTGAATACGTCCGGCGCCTGGCTGTTGATGCACGCTTCAACCTGGTCGATGCCGTAGCGGTCGTAGCTGCGCAGCAGCACCTCGGTCACTTCACCACGCGGCACGAACTCGCCATCCAGCGGCGCGATGATCGACAACTGCGGTGGCGTGCGGTCGCTGAGCAAGTCGTAGCTAACCGGGAAGTAGCGGTAGCTTTCCTGGCCGGTGAGGCCAAAGCCCACGCGCAGTTCGGCGGTGAGGCTGGCTTGGTCTTTTGGTGCGCCTGGCAGTTCGCTCAAGCGTGGGTGCAGGTAGTTGAGGCTGACCAAACCGGTGCTGCGATCGAAGCTGGCGGCGGCGTAACGGCCGTCGAGCACGCGAATTTCGGCGCTGCGTACCAGGTCAAGGTCGCCCACAATCTGGAAGCGCAGGTCGGCTGGCGTGCTCTCTTCAACCGGCGTCGGCACGGTGCTGAACTGGCCGAGGGTGAGGTCGGGCGCGCTCACTTGCGCATCGAAACGGCGCTCGCTGGTGTTGCGGCCGTCACTGGCGCGCAGCAGCAGGGCGAAGCCTTGGTATTGGCCTTGGATGTCGAGGTTGAACTGGCCTTTCTGGATGCTGATCCAGTCGGTTTTCCAGGTCTGGCCGCCGTCGGCCGACACGCGATAGGCAAAGCCCAGTTTGTCGCTGGCCTGCACGTTGTCCACGGCGCTGACGCTCAGGGCGTAACGGCTGCCGAGTTTCAGTTGGGTGGCGGCGGTCAGCGGCTGGCCGCCAATGTTCACAGCCAGCGAATCCTGACGCGGCGCCAGGCGGTCTTCGGCCTGGTAGCTGCCGCTGTAGGTGCCGGCCTGAATCAGGGTGTTGTCGCGGGCCACGTTGCCGGCCGCGTCGCGAACGCCGGTCAGGGTCACTTGATAGAGGGCGTTGGCTTCCAACACGGCGTCGGCGCGCAGGCGCAGTTCCAGGCGATTGCCCTGACGGATCACGGCACCAAAGCGGCTGCTGATGTCTTCGCTTGGCTGGGCGTGGGTGTCGTAGTCCTTGAACACTTTGCTGACGCTGAAGCCCTGCACGTTCAGCGGCTCGTCGGCTTCCAGCACCAGCGCTTGCGAGGCACCCAGGGCGCTGATCAGGCGCACGCTTGGCGCGGTGTCGTCGATAGCGGTCAGCCATTGGCCGGCGGCGCTGTCCACGCGCTCGCCGCTGGCTTCGCGCACTACTGCAATCTGGTACTGCCAGCCCGGCTGGCTGCGCGGGGTGACGAAGTTCAGCACGTTGTCGCCGAGGGTGAACGGCACTTTGTTGCTGGCGCTTGGGATGATGCCCTGGCCGGCCGGGAACCAATGCACGCTCAAGCCTTCCGACAGGCCCTGAGCCTGCACGGTAATCGGCGTGCCGCCAGCATCGCTAACGACCTGGCCCTGCACATGTGCCGACACCACGCTGTCGATGGCCAGCGGTGTCACCACCGACAACGCCGTCGGCAAGACTGCGCGCTGCTGGCCGAAGCGCACGTTCACGCTGTACAGACCGGCCTGGTCCATTTGCAGGCTGAAGCTCAACTGGTCGCCGGCAGCGTTCACTTGCAGCTGCTCGCGGCCGAGCACGCGCTCGCCCACCTGCAGTTCGTCGATCAAGTTCAGCTGACGGCCGCGCAGCACGTAGGTACGGGCCACGCCGGTAACGCTGCGGTTCGGTTGCAGACCATCGAGGCGCACTTGCGCGGCGCCGAAGAAGTCCACGGCATCCACCAGCCACGGCAGGTCGATGTGCACTTCAGCGCCTTTGAGCCAGTCCAGCGGCGCCTGGCTGACTTGCAGGCGATACAGACCGGCCGGCTGGTAAGCGGCTTGTTGGCTGATGGCGCGCAGTTCACGGCCCAGCACCTGGGTGCTGGTGGCCACTGTGTCGCCGGCCAGACCGGTAACGGCCAGTTGTGCTTCGCGCCAGGCGTAGTCGGCGCCGGTAAAGCGCAGGCCCACCGGTTCATCGGCAACGGCCAGGGTGTCTGGGTTCAGCGCCCAGGTGTTGTTCAGCGGGATGGCGGCGTTGAGGTAGTTACCGGCGTTGCGCCATTCCAGCAGGTCGCCATGCAATTCCAGCTGCGCCAGGCTGCCGACTTCCGTGCTGCCGACGGCCAGGCTCGCCACTTCACGGGCGCTGAGCTGACGCTGGGCGTCGAGATCGAGGTCGAACACTTGCACGCGGCCAGCGTCCAGCCAGGCCAGCAACTCGCCTTGTGCCGTCAGTTGGCTGATACGGCTCGGCAGGTCGAATTCGCCGAGCACCGGCTCGCCACGGCCGCGCAACAGCGCCGCGCGTTGCAGCACTTGCAGGGTGTCGCCGCCTTGCAGGTAAACACGGCTGCCATCGAGCCACAGGCGTTTGACGGTGCTCAGGCCATGGCTGTGGGTGCCAAGCAACTGGCTGCCGTCACGGGCGCTGCGCACTTCCAGACGGTCCCCGAAGAGCAGGTAAGCGGCGCGCGAATCGAGGGCGATGTCCACCAGGCCAGCCGGATTTTCCAGCGTCAGCTCACGCAATTCAGGCCCTTGCACCTGGCCCTGGAATACACGGTTGCCGGCTTTGAGCAGCAGCACATCGGCCGCCAGGCGCACGCTCTGGAAATCAATCTGACGGGTGTTGGTCAAGGCCGGCAGCGCTTGTGGCGCGTACAGGTTGCTGAGGTCGAACACCTGCACCTGCGCGTTGCTGCCCAGCAGCGCGGCGTAGCTGTCGCTCAGGGCGATGTCGCGCAATTCGCCAGCGGCTTGCCACTTGGCCAGCAGCTGCGGCGTGCTGCCATCGCGCAGGCTGGAAAGCTGCACGTCACGGCCATTGGCGGTGAGCAACAGGTCGCCGGCGCGGCGGTAGAACGCCACGTTGTTCAGTTGTTTTTGCACCGGCAATTCAATGCGCAGGCTCGCGTCGCTGGCCACGTCACCGCTAAAGCCGAGGTTGCTGACTTCCACCAACAGCGGGCCGAGGTGATCTTGCGGCACGCTGAAGCTCAGCAGGTCCGCACGCTCCAGGCGCACCTGGGCGACCTGCCGGCCATTCACCCGCACCACCGTGGCTTCGCCGAAGCCGCGACCTTGTACGCCAATCACTTCGCCGGCGTTGTAGATAAAGCGTTTGCTCTGCGCCGCCAGGCTGCCGCTCAGGCGGTCGTACAGACCAACCTGGTCGATACGCGGATCGGCCACATAGGTAATTGCCGCGCCCCGGAACAGCGACTGCTGGCCTTGTTGCAGGCGCACGCCGACCGGACGGTTGCTGTCCGGGCTGGCCAGCAGACCCGGCAGGCGGAAGCGAATCAGGCTGTCGTCGCGGTACAGAATGTCGCCGGCCGCCACACGCTGACCGCCCACTTCGATGGTGGCGGTGGTGCTGAAGTCGTGGCCACTCAGGCTGATTTCGGTACCGCCGCGCCAGCTCGCCTGCCGCGGCGAAATGCTCACCAGCTCCGGTTGCAGTTGGTCGTCGCTGACGAAGCCAAAGCGGTAATCGGCGCCCAGGTTTTTGCCTTGCTGGTCGCGCAGGTCGCCGCTCAGGTTGACCTGATACTGCTTGCCGCTTTGCAGCGCGGCGGTCGGACGCAACACCAGACGGCCAACGCCCACTTGCGCCACCTGGCTCGGCACCGGCGCACCGTCGAGCAGCAGTTGCACCAGCTGGTTGCCCTGGTCGCGCAGCTGCGCGTTGTCGAGCAGGCGGTTGAATTGCACTTCAATGCCGGCGTCTTTGGCCAGGCGGCCAGAGGGCTGCGGCTGCTGGCTGAGAATGGTCAGCGTCTGGTACGCCAGGGTGTTGAGGCTACCGCCCAGGTAACTGGCGGCGTCGAGACTTGGCAGCGGGTTCTCTGCAGGCGTGCCGTCGATGTAAACGAAGGCGCTGCCGGCGTACAACGCCTGGCTGCCCAGCGACAGGCTGTTGACGTTGCCGACCACGCTGAAATAGTCGCGCAGGCCAATGGTTTCCTGAGTACGGCCATTGAGCCACGACGACACGTCGAACAGCTGCACATCGCCTTGGCCACCGGCCACGTAAAGGGTTTGCCCGGCCAGTTGCAGTTGACCGGCGAACAGGCTGCCGCGGCTGACCAGATACGTGAGTTTGAGATCGGCCACCGGCGTGGCGTTGCTCTCGCTGTCCAGCGCGAACAGCTGCACCGTGGCGCTTTCGCCGCTGGACACCATCAAGCCCTGGCTGCTGATCAGCAGGTCTTCCGGCGTAAAGGCATTGCCGGCCTTATCGCGGGCGGCGACGCGGCGCAGCACGCGGAATTCGCCGCTGGCCAGTTCCACTTCCAGCAGTTGGCGCTGGGCCGGCAGGGTCAGCCACAGGCTGGAACCGTTCAGGCGCAGACGACCCGGCGCACCGCCCAGTTGGGTGGCGCTGATCAGGCCCAGGTCGACCAGTTTCAGTTCGCTGGTAATGCGGTATTGGCGCACGCCTTCTTTGCTGCCGACGTAGAGCAGATCATCGCGGCTGGCCAGGGCGGTGATGTCGCTGGCCAGCTCGAGTTCGGCCAGCTTGTTCGGTTCGGCTGGCAGGGTCAGGTCGAATTGCAGCAGCTTCTTGCCGCCAGCGGCGAACAGCTGGTGGTCGTTGATCGCCAGGTCGACAAAGCCGGTGCTGCCCAGGCCGTTCGGTGCTTCGTAGTGGAACGGTTTGAGCTGGCCGGCGAAGTCGCGGTTGACGATAACCGGGTGCACCGGATCACTGATATCGGCAACCAGCAAGCGCGCGGCGTTACTGGTGACGCGGGCAACGCGGCCCTGGCTGTCGACCTTGTCGAAGCTGCCGCCGGTTACCGCGTAGAGCAGCTGGCTGCTGCCGTCGTCAAGACGGGCGATGGCCGCCACGGGGCTGGCCATGTCGCCCGGCAGGTTCACCGAACCGGTCGGCACGCCGGTGTAGAAATACTCGACGGGCGACACGCTTTGCTCGCCGTCGAACAGCGGGCTGGTCACTGCCACCTGGGCTTTGCCAAAGGTGCCGGCCGGGGCACGCACTTCGGCTTTGTTGCTGCTGAGAATCTTCAGGTCGCCGGCCAGCGCGCCCGCGAAACGCACCTGCATGTAATGGTTGAAACCACGGCCATACAGGGTCACCAGATTGCCGCCCTGCGGCGGGCCGGTTTGCGGTTGCAAGTCGTCGATTTCAATTTGCGGCAGCACGGTCATGGCGCCTTGGCGCAGGTACGCCAAGCCCTGATCCAGGCGCTCGACTTTCACCGCCAGGCTGGCGCTGACGCCGCCCAGTTGCAGATCCGGCACGGCCACGCGCAGTTCGCTGTCAGTCACGCTCTGAATCTGTTGCGCTTGCAGACGGGTTTCGCCCAGCCACACGGCCAGTTGCTCCGGCGCGACGCCAAAGCCGCTGCCTTTGATTGACGCGATTTCGCCACCCACCGCATAGAAGTAGTGCAGCCCGGCCGTGGCGCCAACGATGCGCTGCACCTGGCTGATCAGCGGCCGCACGCCGGTGACGCGTTGCAGTTGCAACACAAACGCCTGGCGCAGGGCATGGCCGGCCAGGTCGGTGAGTGCGGTGCTCACTTCAATGCGAATCGGGCCTTGGTACGCGCCTTTGAAACGCAGCGCCAACTGGCCACCGCGCAGGGTGTTGGTGCCGGTCATTTCCACAGAGTCGGCCGGCAGCACCTGGCCGCCCTCGCCGGTGATGCGAATGGCCTGAGCCAGATGCGCCGGATCGGTGTTGATCAGGTTGTTGAAAGCGATGGTCACCGGCTCGTTCAGGCCCAGCACCGCACCATTGCCCGGCGTGCTCGAGGCCACGGCCAGGTATGGCGAGGTGTTGATCTGCACACCTTTGCCGTTGCCCTGCATGATCTGCCCGCCAACACTGAGCAGTTCACCGTTGGCATTTTTCTGCTGCCAGTAAATGGTCTGGTAGTCGCCCTTGGCATCGGCTTCGAGCAGTAGATAGCTGTCGCCAGTGCCGACGCTGATCAGGCCCTGCTGTACTTGCAGAGTCAGGCTGCCAATGGCGGCCGAAACCGAATCGGCCTTCACGGTGCCGCGCTCGATGGCCTGCACGCGATAGTCCAGCTGCGTGCCGAAATCTTTGAAGCTGGCCAGATACAGCTGTTTGTCGCGCAGGTACAGCACGTACAGCTGGCCGTTGAGCCATTGCACATCGACTGGCGCGCCGAGCAGATCGGGCTTCAGGCTGCCGTCGAAGGCGATGCTGGGTAGCGGCGCCTGGGCGCCGAGTTCGTTGCGGCCAATCGGCAGGAAGCGGATGTAACCGGTGCCCAGGTCGTTGGCAGCCGCCACCGCCAGTGCGCCGCGCTCGATGTTCACCGCCAGATCAACCGCACGATGGTTCGGCAGGGTCAGGCTAGACACCAGCAGCGGCTTGTTCAGGTCGTTGATGTCAACCACGCGCACGCCGTCGTGGTCGTTGGCCAGGTAAACCAGGCTGTCGAGCACTTCCAGGCCCAGCACCGGTTCGGTGAGGCGCAGCTGCGACAGGCGAATCGGACGCTCCCACAGGCCGATGTCGTAAATCTCGAGGCCGGCGGTCATCAGGAAACGGTTGCTGGAGGTGGGCTGCGCACCGGCTTTCACGCCGATAAACAGGCGATCACCGACCACTTGCGCGGCGCCAATCTGCATCGGCGGATAGTTCGGCAGCACGATGCCCAGGCCCTGCGGCAGGGTGTACGACAGCGAGCCAACTTTTACTTCACGGGTCGCGGCGCCGCTTGGAATGCGCAGGAACACGTCGTAAATATCCGGATCAATCACACCCGGCAGCACAAAGCTGAATTGGCGCTGGGTTTCGACGTTGTCGCGCAGATCGATGCTGACGTTGCCCGGGTCTTCCACAATCGGGCTGCGGCCGGTGTAGATCTCGGTGGCGCCATGACGGGCGCGCAACACCACTTTGGTGCCGGGCATTAGCACGTCGTGGCCGGCAGCGATGGTCACTTTGGCGCCGCCTTTTTTGCTCGCCGAATCCGGGCTGAGGCGGTAAATGACTTCCTCCAGTGCCTTGTCGGCACCCACTACCAAGGCGCCGAGGGTATCGCTGCGCAGGCCGTTGTCGTCCAGACGCAGGTGCCATTGGCCAGGCGTCAGCGGCAACAGGTCGAGGGCGTGCGGAGCAATTTCCAGACGCTCGGCGCTGACCCATTGCAGCTCGATCGGGTACTGGTTGATAAAGCCTTTCACGCCGCTGGAGAAGCCACTGCCGTGAATCACCACGCGGTCTTGCGCGCCGCGATGGAAGCTGGCGTTTTCCAGGTATTTGACTGCCGGTTGGCTGGCACCGCTTGGCGCTACGGTGAAGTCCACTTGGTACGGCGCCCACAATCCGGCACCGCGCAGGTTGCGTGCCTGTTCAACGCGAACCCGCAGTTGCGCGCCTGGTGTTGGGGTAAAGCGCAGCGTAATGCGGCTGGCGGACTGGCCGTCGCCGTTCAGCGCTTCCACGGTCGGTGTGGTCAGCGCGGCCGCGCCGTTTTTCAAGTCCAGCAGGCGGATGCTGCCGGCGGCGCGCAGCGATTCCAGCGTCACCGGTTCGTTGAAGGTCAGTTGCAGCGCCTGCTCGCCCGCCGGCATCACGCCGCCCTGCTTGACGCTGGCGTCCAGCACCAGCGCACCCGGCAATTCCAGCAAGGTCAGGCCGCCTGTGCCGGAGCCGGCCACCAGACGGTTATTGAATAGATCCAGCGCTTCGATGCGCTCCTGGTTACCGGCCGAAACCACGCGCGGTTGCAACGGCTCGCTGAGGTCCACCACCACCACGCCGCTGTCGGCCGACACAAACAACAAGCTGCCCGCCAGACGCAGGCGCACACCACGGCCGGCGCTGGCTTGCAGGGTTTGGTCAAGGCTCAGCAGTACGCGCTCTTCGGGCTCGTCGCGGTTGATGATTTCCACGCCACGACTGCCGACGGCGGCGATCAGGTAACGGCCGTAGGCGACGACGTCTTGCGGGTTGGCAACAAAGCTGTAGCTGCGCGTTTGCGCCGGGTCGAACAGGTTCAGCGCTTTGATTTCGCCGGCTTTGCCGTCTACCGGCACGCCGAGCGATTCGGTCCAGCCCGGGCAATTGATCCACGCTGCGCCTTGCACCAGACCGCCGCTGAACAGCCAGCCATCGTTCAGTTGCAGCAAAGCGCCGCCCGCCAAGCCAGCCGGGCCGGCTACGCGTACCGGGTCTTCGCCGTTCTGGTAGTTCAGGCCGAATACTTCACCGGCCGCGCCAACGCCAATTTTGAAGGCGCAGGTTTGCGCATCGGGTGGATCGACCGTTACGCCCGACGAGGCCGCGAACAAGCCCGGGCCTTGTTTGACCAGACGGCTGATTGGCGTGTCGAGGTTTTCTTCGTGGATGGTTTGCAGGCCGTTCTGCTCATCCAGATTCAGGCGCGCCACGCCGCCGAGGCCGCTGGCCACGTACAGGCGTTTGCGCCAGGTGTTCTGTTCCCATTCCAGGGTCGGGCTGACACGCAGCGAGTCGAAGCCAACTTTGAAATCCTGCGCGGCCTGACGGTCGAGAATCTCTTGCTCTTCTTCGGTCGGCTCGGTGACGTTGAGGCCGTCAAGACGCTTGGCGATCGCCATGGCTTGCGATTTCAAGCTCAGGCGCGTGGCGTCGCTTGGCAGTGACGGCGAGCCGCCGACCAGCACCGGCTTGCTAGCGTCCTGCACCGAGAACGAGGCGGCGCGGTACAGCTCCGGCAACCAGCCGCCGGCCGCCAGGTTCTGTCTGCCGTAACCGTTGACCATATAGCCGCCGTTAGTGATGGCCACGCCGGTTTGCTGATCGATCCACACATCGCTCGGGAAGATCAGCGACGGGTGCAATTCCGACTGCTTGCGCAGGCCATAACCAAAGCCGCGAATGCCGCTGAGGCTGGCTTGATTGCCGTAACGGTCTTCGCCCAGCACATCCACTTTGCCCGGCGCGCCGCGCGGGGAAGTCACGCGCATGCGGTTGCTGGCGAGTACTTCGATGCGGCCGACCGGCAGCCCGCCGAAGCGCACTTTCAGGCCGTCCATGACGGTATTGCCCGGCTCGAAACCATCACCGCTGAGGGTCACCGTGGTGTCGCCAGACACAGGCCCCCACAACGGTACCAGGGCGTCGAAGCGAATCGGCGCGTCCACCAGCAAGGCGCCTTCGAGCACCGCTTGTTGCCACAGGCCGTCGCGCTGTACTTGCAGGGTCAGGTTGTACTGGCCGGCGCTCGGCAGGGCCGGCACGCTGAGTTTGAGAATGGCCGGCGCGCTGGCGTTATCACGTGTCACGCTTTCGATGCTCAGTGCGCGGTCGCCGGCATACAGGCGAACCTGGGCAAGGTTGGCCGGCAAGCCAAGGGCGCTCACGGTAATCAGGCTGACGGTGTCGCGCGCCACGCGGCGCGGCGTTACCGCTTCAATCGACAAGGCATCGTTGCGCGCACCACGGAAGGTCAACGCCACGCGCTGTTCCTGGGCCAGACGTTGCAGCACCACGGTGTCGGTGGCGCTGACCGGTTTCACCGAGGCGATACCCGCTTTGGCCACCAGGGTCAGGCGCTCACCCGCTGGCAGCCGGTCGGCGGTGCTCTGCGCCAGCAGCAGCTTGGCGTCGTTGTTGCTGATGGTCACGCTTACCGGCAACGCCTGGCCCTGGCCGTCGAGCAGTTGCAGCAGGGCGTTGTTGGCCGGGTGCAGATCAATGGCTTTGTTGAAGCGGGCGATCACTTGCACGCTGCCGTCTACCTGACGGTCGAGAATGCTGTTGGCCGGGTCGACACCGATCAGTTTCAGCAGCACGTCCGGCACCACTTGCAGCACGCTGCCCTGGGCATCGACGCCGCCGGAATGGGCGGAGTAATCGCCGGCCACCACACTTTCCACGCTGCCGCTTGCAGCCATGCTGCGGCCGGCCACTGGCTTGAGCGGATTGGTCACGTCGACCATCAGCACGCCTTTATCGCCGCGTGCCACATAGAGGGTGTTGCCGTTGAAGTCGAGGTCGTAGACGTAGCCGATGTCGTTGATACGCGCCACCACAGTCGGCGCGCTCGGGTCGAGCAGATCGACCACCGCCACGCCGCTGGCACCGGCGGCCACGTATGCGTAGCGGCCTTGCAGTGACACGCGGGTACCCGGCAAGTCCAGCGCGCCGAGGCGTTGCAGGCCCTGGCTGGCGTTCTGGCGGTACACCTGGAAGCCGCCGCTGCCGATGGCTTCTTTGCTCAGCAGACGGTTGCTGCGGTAGTCGAAGCTGCCGCCCACGGCGACCACCAGACCGGCCGCGCCGGCATCGGCGTTTTGCGTGGCCACATCGAGCATCGGCAAGGCGGGCGCTGCCGGCAGGCTCTGCACCAGGTAGGTTTTGTTCGGCAGGAACGAGTCAACAATGCCCAGGCCTTCAGCGCCCATGGCCAGCAGTACGCGGGCGTTGCGAACGCGCAGGCCGCGCACTTCGGTACCGGGCAATTCCAGGCTGCCGATGAGGGTGGTTTTCGCCGGGTCGAGTTCATCAAAGGCCACGGTGAACAGGCGCGCGGCATCTGGCGTGCCGGTGCTGCCCAGGCGCACGGCCGTGACATAAACGCGGTCGCTGCCCTTCTCGAAGAACGGCTCTACGCCGACCGCGATAAAGCCAGCCGGCAAGCTGATGCGCGAAACGATGCGGTCGTCCGACTTGTCGCCATTGCGGTCGATCAGGCGCAGCAGGTCGTCCGGGTTCAGCGGCTTTGTCGGGTCGGCGGTGTAGTTGCCGGCGTTGAGGTCGTACACCAGCACGCCGTTGTCGCCCTGGGCCGAGAACAACAGGCTGCCGGACGGGTCGAGCGCCATGTCGTAGACGCGGCCTTTGTCGCGAATCTGCGACTGCGGCGGCTGCTGGTAGGTGAAGGCCTGGGTCAACGTGCCCTGCTGGCCGTTGTTCAACTGCACGCGTACGTCGACGGTGCCAATCGGGCCGGCCGGGGCCACCACTTCCAGGGTTTCGGCATCCAGCACTTTGTACTGGGTGGCCGGAATATCGCCGAAGTGCACGGTCATGGCGCCGGTTTCACTGCGGAAACCCTGGCCTTTGATCTGCACGCGGGTGCCGCCGTTGAGCGAGCCCAGCGCCGGGGTCAGGCTGCGCAGCAGCAACGGTTCAACGAACTGCACGGCGCCGACTTTCGAGGCCTTGCTGCCGTTGCCGCTGACCACTTGCAAGCTGGCGGCGCCCGGCAGACTGGCCGGTGCCTGTATGCGATAACGGGCGGTGCCGTTGGGCAAGGTTTCGCTCAGCGCGCCCGTGGCGGCCTGGCCGGACACGCTAAATTGCACCTGCCCACTCGCACCCCGCAGCACCACGTCCAGGTCACCGCCGCCAACATCGAGCATGCCGGGGGCGGTGCTGATGATCGCCACCTGTGCACCGCTGCCGTTACCGGCGCGGAACTGAATGCTGTGCTCCAGCAGGCCACGGCTGCGGCGGCTGGCCAGGTCACCTTTAAGTACCAGGTGATAACTGTGGTTGGCTTGCAGCGCCTGCGCCGGCTGCACGGTGAGCGTGCGGCCATCGCTGCTGCGTTGCAGGGTGAACGGCAGTTCGCTGGCTGGCTGGTTGTTCTGTGCGTCGTGTTGCAGCACCAGGTATTGGCGCAACTGCGCGTCGTCCATGGTCGTCAGCGGGCGGGTAAACCGCAGCGTCAGCGGGCTGTCCAGCGGCACGCCGTCGGTCTGGTCGGCTGGCGTCGAGCTCACCAGTTCCAGGGTCAGCAAGTCCACCAGGTTCAGGTGCGAGCGGGTTTCGTCATCGGTGTAAATGGTGAACGCGGCGATGCCCTGATCGGTGAGCACCATCGGGTTGCTGCGATACGGCTTGAGGAGTAGGCCGAAGCCCGGCGGCTTGATGCAGAACGGCAGGCTGAGGGCGTCGAGCAGGTTGATGCTGTCGGCGCGGCTGAAGTCGTAGAAACCGAGGTAGCCGATTTCGCCTTTTATGCAATCGCTGCGGTCGCTGGCAGCCTGGGTCAGGTTCAGCGCGGCGCTGGCGTGAGCGCGAATGCCACGGCTGTCGCCCGGCACGCTGAAACCGCCGGACAGGTAGCGACCTTTCTCGCGGATAAACGCTGGACGGCTGGCGTCGTACAGGCTCAAGCCATTGCCGGTGACGAACTGGCTGCCGTCGGCGGTCAGGCCGCTGAAGCCGGCGACGCGGTTGTCGCCCAGCTGCGGCAACGACGGTTTGCTCAGGTCAAACAGCACGCGGCTGGCACCGTTGACCACGTGCAGGGTGTCGCCGATAACGCTGATGTCGGTGACGTTGTTCAAGCTCTGGCTGCGGCCATCGACCGTGGCGCTGGTCAAGCGACGGACCACGCTGGGACGCAGCGGATCAGCGACGCTGACAATCACCACGCCTTCGGTGCCGGCGTTGATGGCGAGCAAGCCCTGATGCGCCACCACTTTTTCGGCCACGGTATTGGTCGGCAACGGCAGGCTGTAAAGCACGCCACGGTCTTTGCCTGGCGGCTGTTCGGTGAGCACGTCCGGGTCGCGGATTTCGCGGTCGAACACCAGCAGCACACTGCGGCTTTCGTATTCGGTGTCCAGGTACGGGAAGGTGTAACCGCGAGCGGCGACGTACAGGTGCTTGTCGGCCAGGGCCATGGCGCTCGGTTGCAGATCCTGCGGCAGGTTGTAGTAACCCAGACCATGACGCGGCGCGGCCTCGGCGACTTTCGCCGGGTCGTATTTCACCAGGCTGATCCAGCCCGGCGCGTAATAGTGTTCCAGCTGTTCGAGGTTCAGCAGGGCGCTGGGCGATGGCCCTTTCAGTTCGCCACGGCCGAGCACATACAGCATGTGCAGGTCGCTGTCGGCGGCCAGGTCGACGATGTTGCCCGGCGGCAGTTTCAGCGGGTCGGGCACATAGTCGGTGAGGTCACCGTTGGCCAGGGTGGCGAGGCGCTTGTCGATTTGCTCCATGGTCATCGGCGGCTCGGCTTCGAGGCTTCTGTCCAGTTGCAGGCGACCGTAGAACAAGGCGTTGCGCTGCACGTAGCGCCGGCCCAGGTCGTCGGCCAGTTCGATGTCGATAAAGCCGCGATAGCCGCCGCCTGTTTCATCACGCAGGTCCGGCGCCAGCAGGCTCATGCGCTCGGCGCTGTAGAGGCGCAAGTCGTCAGAACCCACTTTGAATGTTTTCGCCGTACCCGGCTCACCGCTCTTATACGCGGTGAGGGTCATGCCAGCGTGGAAGCCTTTACCGACCAGCTCGACGCGGTCGTTTTTGCCGGACTGGGCCACACGCACCACGGCCGGCGTGAGGTGGGAAATGCTCAGCTCATCGACGAACACGAAACCGCCAAGCACGGTGTCGCTCAAGCCGGCGTCGGTGGTCACGGTGACGGAGGCCGGGCCCGGATAGTTGGGCACGGTTTTGGCGTAGAGGGTGACGATGCCGGTGTCCGCATCGGCGACGCGGCTTTCCACCACCAGCGGCTCGCCACCCACCGACAGGCGCGGTTGCTCGCCGAAATTCGTGCCGCGCACCACCACTTGGGTGCCGCCGCGCACATCGCCGACGTTCACGCAGCCATGGCGCTCGGCGCTTTCGCGGGTGCAAATGCTGATGATGTCGGGGTACAGCGCATCGGCCGACGCGGTGCTGAAGCTGAACACGTAATCGGAGGCCAGCGCCTGGCCGGTCACCGGCTTCAGGCCTTGCTTGAGGCGCACGTAATAACGCTGACGCGGCAACAGGTTTTGGCCGTCTTTGCGCACCAGCTGAATGCGGCGCTTGGTGGTGTCGGTGCCGCGCGGCGCGAACGACAAATCAAACTGGGCGGTCACGTCCCGGCCAATCTGCGCATCACCTTCGAGCACTTGCACGTAGTCGCCGAGCACGGTGTCGCCCGGCAACACGGCCGACAACTCAATGAGAATTTGCGGCAGCTGGGTGCTGATGTCGGTTTCGCCCACTTGCGGGCTGTGTTGCAGCACGGTCAAGGCCGGCAGGTCGATGCGGCCGATACCGCCTTTGCCAGCCGCCACCTGAATGGCGCCACGGGCCAGGGTCACACCACGGACGGCGAAGTTATCCACCGTGGCGTTGCGCTGCACCATCACCGGCACGCTGGCGTCCAGGCCGTTTTGGCCGACGCGGGCGAGGTCGAGAATCTGCACCAGGCTTTGCGACGGTTTGTCTTCCTGGTCGGAGAGCAATTGGGTGACGTACGCCAGGTTGCCGGACACATGCACATCGTAGAGACCATCGGCGGTCTGGTCCGGGCGGTGCGGGGCGATTTCCACCACCTGCGCCACGCGAGGCTGGTCCGGCTCACTGATGTCGATACGGCTCAGGCGCGCGCTGTCGCCGCTGCCGGCCATGTCGGTGACATAGAGCTGATTGCCAACCAGGTTGAGGCGGTTGGCGATGCCCAAGGTGTCGACCTTGGCCACGATCGGCATGGCCGGCGTGCTCAGGTCGGCCACCACCACGCCCTCTTCCGAGGCGGCGATATAGGCGTAATGGCCGCGCACTTTGACGTCGCGAGCGAAGCCGTTCGGTTTGATGTAACCAACGTGGTACGGCGCGGTCATGTTGGTGACGTCGATCACCTGCACACCGCCGTTGCCGTTGGCCACCAGCGCCAGGTTGCCGCTGCGGGTCAGGCCGTACACGTCCGGATAGGGCATGTCGACGCGACCGAGCAACAAGTACGGCAAGCCGAACTGGCCGTCGCCATTCTTCTGGCCGAACAGCAACAGTTCGCCGGCGTTGTTATCCAGATACAGGGCGCCGGTGCCTTCGCTCGGGGTGTCGCCGCCGTGCCAGTCTTTCTTGATTTCGCTGGTCAGTTGTTCGACGAACTCGCAGGCGTCGCCGCCCTCTCGGCAACTGCCGCCGGCCAGTCCGGATTTGCCCGCCAGCACGATGTTTTCATCGCTGACCAACTCGCCAATGCTGCCGCTGAAGATTTCCGCCGCGCCGTTGAGCAGCGGCGAATAGGCGAAGAAATCACCGGAGCCGTTGCTCTGCGCTTCGTCTACCGCATCGAGAATAAAGATACCGGTGCGCGCCGGGGCATTGCCGGCCAGCGCCTGGGTTTTGCTCAGCAGGCCAAGGCCTTGCTCGATGCGCAGCGGGTCAACGGTGGACCATGCAGCGATCATGGCGCCGGCGCGGTCCAGCGCGCGGTATTGGTCCACGGCGCTGTAATGCACCCGTTTGGCGGCCGTCTGTGCGCCCGCTTGCGGCGCTACGTAACGGCGCTCGCTGAGCGGCCAGCCCATCTCGTGATAGGTGTCCTGGGTAACGGTGTGGTTGGGCGTTACCACTTTGGTCAGTACGTGCAGACGCTCGTTACGCAGGCCCGTGCGGCGCAGCACGTCGCCTTGGCTGAAGTCGGCCCAGTAGATGAAGTAGTGCTTGTCTGGGTCGCTGACCGGCGTGGTATCGCCCGCGCCACGGTTGTCGTCGCGGAATAGTTTCAGCGGGTACTGGTCGGCCACTTTCCATTCGCCGGCTTCGGTCTGGTACTCGCGGGTCCAGAGCATGTTGACGTCGGAAATGGCGCCGCCCATGTCTTCGACCGACACCACCGCGCGCAGGCTTTCGCCCATGGTCAGCACGTCTTTATTGATAGGCGTGAGCACGGCCAGACGCGGCACCACGGTGTCTTCGAGCTTACCGACGCGCACCACTTGCGACTCGCCAGCCTGGCCGAGCACGTCATAGGCGATGGCCTGCACGGTAAACCCGTTAACCCCGGCTGGCGCTGCGATCAGTGCGCGGTACACGTGGTCCTGTGCGTGGCTGCCAACCTGCTGGCCGTAGCTCTGCTCGGTGCTGGTGACCGGTACACCGTTGATATAGAAGGTGACGTGGTCGATGCCTTCAGGACCGAGGTCGTCGAAAGCTTCGACGAACACTTCAACGTCATCACCGTCGATGACCACGGCGTTGTCGTTGTCCGGTTTGACGATGCGCGACGTTGGCGCCTTGTCGGCCTTGATTTTGATGCTGCCGGGCAGGTCGACAAAGCTCGACTCATAGCCGTCGAGGTCGCGGGCTTTGGCGCGCAGGCGCAGCACTTGGTCAACGCGCCCGGTCGGCACCTTGAACTGGAACTGGTAAGGCGCGGCAGAATCTTCGCCCAGCGCCTGGTACTTCGGCTCGGCGCCGACCGGGCCGATGGCGTAATACAGGGCGGCGGCGTCTACGCCCACTTCGGCGTCGCTGGCTTGCACCTGCACGACAATGCCACGGCCTTCAGTCAGCTCGGTAACCTCGCCCATGGCGAAGCCGCGTGCGTCCAGCAGCTTGATCGCGTTCACTTCCGGCGCCTGGTTGCGCAGCAAGTTAACGCCGATGGTTTCCTTGGCTTCGTTGCCGCTCGGGTCACGGGCGGTGATGCGCAACTGCAGCGGCAGACTTTCCGGCAGGTTGTCGGTGCGGCCCAGGTAATCGGCGATGCTGCCCAGCGGCAGGCTACCCATATACGGCGCGCTGAGCAGCAGGCGATCAACCACGCGCTCGTTGTCGGCAAATTGGCCGTCGGCATTGCGGTCGGCATACAGGCCCAGGCTGATGGAGCCGACACGCACGTTGTCGGTCACTTCCAGCTGATACGGCAGATTGCGTTTTTCGGCGACGCTGGCGCCGGTGGCCAGCGGCAGTTTCACCGTCAGTTGCGGCGCTTTGTCGTCTTTGACCACGCGCACTCTCACCGGCTGCGGCGTCGACACGCTGCGGCCTTTGCCATCGGCGCGACGCTCAATGGTGCTGGCGGTCAGGTTGAGATCGGTGCCGGCCTGGCCGTAGGGCACTTCAACCAGGAATTCGTACGGGAACACCATATCGGTGAGGCTGCGGTCGCCGCCTTTGTAGCCGCCGAGGTTGAGCACCACACGGTCAACGCCCACGTCATCGACGGCGTTGACTTCCACCAGCAGCAACTGGCCTTCGGTGGTTTCGCTGTTGTCTTTTGGCGTACCGATGGCCACGCTCGGCAACTGGTCGCGGATGATTTCCACGTCCAGGCTTTCTTCGGCGCGGTGCGCGTCGAGGTCGTTATGGGCCACGCCATAGGTGTCGACCGCTTCGATGCTCAAGTGAATGCGGTTGGCTGCCGGATTGGCGGTGTCGAACGTTGTCACCGGCACCATGAAGTTATAGGGCGAGGTGCGCAGGCGCTGGATATACGGAGTTTGGCCGTTGCCATAGGTGGCAACCAGATTCACGTATTCAATGCCCACGTCATCGAAGGCTTTTACGTTGACGTACAGCGGATTGCCTTCTACCACTTTGGCGCCCGGTACCGGCTCGGCCACATCTAGGGTCGGACGCTCATCCGGGCGCACCGGATAACCAATTTCCCACGCCTGGCTGTTGGCGACGTCGAAGGCCTCGACGCGCACCAGCACATCGACACGCTTGACGTCTGCCGTGGACAAACCGAAGCTCTGCAAAATCGTGAATAGGCGTTCTACATGCAGCAATTGGTTGTATTCGGGGGTGTCGATATTCAGCGTGGTGACCGGCTCGTAGTCATCGGCCGGGATGCCGTCAACGCTGCGCACTAAGGTGAACGGCAACTTCAAATAGGTGCCGTCGTTTTTCAATACGCCGTAGGAGCGCGACAGGGTCAGGCGGTTGACCTTCACGTTATCGTAGGCCTGGAAGGCCACGGTGAAATCGCTGTCTTCCGGGGCGCCAAAACCGACGGTTGGGCGCTTGATCAACGCTTCGGGTTTGATGGCGTCGGCCATCACTTTGATCTGCCGGTCAAACAGGCCTACTGCGCCGTCCGAATCTTCGATCTGCGCGGTGAGCTTCAGCGTTTCGTTGTGGCGGATCAGCCCCTGCGGCACTTCCAACACAAAGGTGCGTTGCAGTGCGTACGGGCTGTTACGGCGACCGTAGTCATCGGCAATGCTGGCGTCGTAGTTGGCCTGCAGGCTGTCGTGAATGGCGGCAAAGGCGGCATCGACCACCAACTCACCACCGGCGGCTACGTTGCTGGCGGTAGACAACACGGGCAGCGGCACGCCGTTGGCGAACACTTTCAGGCGTGAGTCGGTGAGCAGGCGGTCGTCTGCGGCCACCAGGCCAACGCGAATGCGGAAGGTGCCGGCAACAATTTCCTGGTCTTCGGCCGGTGCGGTAATGCGCACTTCGGGCACAACGTTGGTGAGCGGGTGAACGAGGAAGGTACGTTCGCTGAGGTTGCCGTAGGTGTCGGTCAACTCCAGACGGTATTCGGTAGGTTCGGTCTGGTCGAACAGCACTTCGGTTTTGTCGTCGGCACTCAGCGGCGGCGCCACCGGGCAATTGACCTGGAAGCCACGCTCATACACCACGGCCGCCACGCTGCCGTCGCGCTTGAGGCGCAGGATTCGGTAGCTGGCCAGGCCGGCGTCATCGCGCAAGGTGGTGTCGAGGCGGAAGCGCTCGTTGATGCGTACCCAGAACTCGCCGTAGTTGATGCGCGCCGGGTCGGTCAGGGCTTTTTCGTAGTGGCCGTTAACCCAATAGGTGTTGAAGCCGGTGAAGCTCAGCTGCGGTTTTTCGTTGGCTTGCAGCGGGTAGACCAGGCTGTGCTCGCTACTGCGGCCGCTGAAGTCTTCGGCGATCAGGGTCAGCTCCAGCTCACCACTGCTGAAATTCTTCGGCACGCTGTACGGCACTTGCCAGGTGGTCTGGCCATAGCTGACGCCCAGGTCGTGCACGGTGCGGCTGCGGTTCTCCAGCAGGCGCAGGCTTTTCAGCGCGAGGCTGTCGTCGCTGAAGCCCAACTTGAGATCCAGCTGCTGCATGGGAATGGCCACGCTGCCGGCCACCGGACTGATCAGACGGGCCGTTGGCGCTTGCTCGTCGACAATCAGCGCCTGTTGCAGCAACGCGCTCAGGGTTTGTTCGCTGCGTTCGTGGGAGAGGCGATCGGCGGCGTGGCCCAGTAGGGTCACGCTGGTGCCTTGGGCTTCCACCGGAATCGGCATCAATGCGGCGAAGTTCGCCTCGGTATCGTTTTGCGAACCGCTGCGTGCCAGTTGCAGGAAGGCGGTTTGCGCGGCGGCATCGGTGCCGTCTTGCAGCAACAGCGTCAGGGCAAAACGGCCCGGAACGCGCGTGCCGCTGGCCATGGCGACGTCGGCGGCGGCCGATTCCTGGGCAATAAATTGCAGCTCACGAATAAACGTCGGCGCGCCGCCGCGTGGGCGCAGCACCAGGCGAGTGGTGTCGTCGGTGACCAGAGCTTTCAGGTCGAGCAGGCCATTGACCGCCTGCACTTCGCGGCTGGCTGGGCGCACCTGGCAGAGGTTGCGCGAGAAGGTTTCAGCTTCCCACAGGCTCGTTTGGCTGCCGATTTTCAGGCTGCGCGGCGCGTTGGATTCTTCGCCGCCCTGAGCAATAAGGCGGCCATTGGCGAGGGTAAGGAACGGCTTCTCGTTGTACAGCAACGCGCCCTGCCAGCTGCCCGCCTCGGGATAGGCGAAGGCGATTTGCGCGAGGTTTTCATCGCGCTCGTTACGCAGCGTAAGGCCCTTGGCGGCGCGGCTGCCGGTGAGCTCACGCAGGGAGCTGATAAGGAGCAGGTGGCGAATGGCGTTCTTATTTACGTCGTCGCTGACGTTGAGGCTGCCGCGCAGCGGCTGGCCGCGCTCTTGCTGGGTCGATGGCGAGCTGTCACGCCACGCCAGTTTCGGCGGCTGGTCGGCTTGAATCAGCAGCCGGCGGGTTTGCACGCTGGCGTTGCCCAGCAGATCGGTGGCAGTGACGGTCAGCGTCAGCGCAATCGGTTCGGCTTGCGGGCGGTAGCGCTGGATGTCGATCAGGGTTTGCTGACCGGCGACCGGCACGTTGACGTCGGTGTCGCTCAGGCCACTGGCCTTGGCCAGCACTTCGTTACGGCCCTCGTCGTCGAGCAGACGCACTTCATAGGAGGCAACGGCGGTGTCGTCTTTGAGGCTGACTTGCAGCCTGGTTTCCTGCCGGTCGAACAGGCGCTCGGCGGGTTCCTGAATATTGATCAGCGGGCCGGCTTCGTCGGCCAGCACTTTCACGTTGATCGGCGGCGAGCGGGTTTCGTTGACGCCACGGTCGCGGGCGCGCAGCACCAGTTGCAGCACTTTGCCGGCGTAGCGGCGGCTGAGCTCCGGGGTTAGGCGCAAGCGCGCTTCGAAGTCGGCGTAGAAGCGTTGGCCTACCAGCACCGCGCCCAGCGTGCCGGGGTTGGGCACTTTGACGGTTTCGACGCGGTCCATGCGGCTGAACAAGGTCCAGGCCACGGCGTGTTCTTCTTTGCTGATCGGGTCGATAAACACCGCGTCGATGCCGTCGACGTATTGGTTGTCGCCGGCACTGCCTTGCAGCTCGAAGCTGGCGCCCGGTTGCAGGCTGAACTCGCCGGCCGGCTTGTTCAGTTGCAGGGTCGGCGCTTCGGTGTCGTCAATGATGTCCAGCTCGAACGACGCTTCGGTCACCTGCCCGGCGCTGTCCGTGGCGCGTGCGCCCATCTGCGTGTCGGCGCCGGCTTTGTTCGGCACACGCAAGGCCGCGCCGATGTAGCCGCCCGCGCCTTTCTCAAGCTCGGTGCCGGTCACGGTTTTCAGCACCTGAGTTTGCCCACCCTGGCGCTGGAAGAACTCCAACTTGGCTACTTTGCGGTCGTCGGTGGCCAGTACCTGGGCGGTGAAGGCCTCGCCCTCATACAGCCGCGCACCCGGCGCCGGCGCTCGCACGCTGACGACCGGAGGCAAGTCTTTGCTCAGCGGGAAGCGCCACAGCGTTGGCGCTGCTTCGTTGTTGTACTGGTCTTTACCTTGCAACTCGATCACTAACTCTTCGCCGTCGCTCGGCACGGTGAGCTCGAATTGATCATCAACGCTGGCGGCTTGTTGCTCGACGGTAAGGGTGCGGCTGTGCAGCACCGTGCTGCCACTGAGGGCGCGCAGGCTGATCAGTTTGGTGTCGTCTACACCGCGCACTTTCACCGTTACCTTGTTGCCGGCATACAGGGGTGCGCCCTGAATCGGCGAGGTCACAGCCAGGCGAGGGCCGAGGGTGTCGGCAAGGATATTCACGGCCAGCTCTTTGCTGTCGCCGGTCTGGCCGCCGTCGTCCACGGCGGCCACTTTCAGGCGCAGCTGACGCGGCTGATTGCCGAGGTTCAATGGCTTGAGGTCGATGCTCAGGCGGTTGACGGTTTCCGGGCCGGGCGTAAGGCCGCCGGCCTGGTCGACGCGTTTTTGCCACAGCGGCGCGCTGCCGTTTGCGGCCCACAGGCTGGCTTCGAGGGCATGCACGGCGCGGTCGTCGCGGGCCACCACATCGACATTCAGGGTGTCCTGGCTGTAGATGCTGCCTTGGGTTGGGCTGAGGGCGCGCACTTCGGGCTTGTTGTCGTCGCCAACGCCGATCAGCACTTGCAGCTCGCTGTCGTTGCCGGTGCCGTCAGTGGCCACGGCGCGAATCGGGTAGCGGTCGTAGCGCACGCCATCAAGGTGCTTGAACGCAGGCGCGGCGACCACTTTGATGCTGGAGTAGGCCTTCAGCGCGCCCGGAATCTGCTGCACGGTAAGGTCGCCATCAACGCTGCTGAGGCGGTCGTTGAGGTTGCCGGTGAGGTAGTAACCGACGCCGGCCTGCTTGGCGACGCCGAACAGTTCCAGACGCTCGACGCCGACGTTGTCATAGCCGGTGAGCTTGAGCACGAAGGTGCTGTTTTCTACCACGGGCGCCAGATCCTGGCCGGCGTCGCTGACGCTGATGGCCGGCGAGGCCAGGTTGAGCACCGGGTCTTCTTCGTCCTTGCCGAGGGTGACGTTCACCGCCGGGCTGCGCGCGGTCTGGTTGGCGGAGTCGGTGGCTACCACATGCAGCACCAGCGGCGTTTCGCTCTCAACACCCGGCGGCGCCTGGTACACCACGCTGTACGGGGCGCGCAGGTCGCTGCCGACCAGCTTGTCGTTCACATAGAAATCCACCTGGCGCAGGCCCAGGTCGTCCGTGGCATTGGCGCGAAATTCCACCGGCTGGCCGGAAACCAAATGGGCGCCTTCCACCGGGTAACTCATGGCGACTGTCGGCGCCTGATCGCCTTTGACTGGAATCAGCAGCGGCTCGGACTGGTTGCTTTGTTGGTGCAGGTCAACCGCTTGCGCGCGCAGCTCCAGGGTACGGCCAAGCCAGTCGGCCTTGATCGGCAACTGGAAGGTGTGTGTGGTGCTGCGCAGGCCAAAGGCGTTGCCGTCGTAGTTGTCGACCACGTGACGATAGGAGCCGACCTCCTCGCCGTTCACCAGCAGGAACATGTCGGTGCCGCCGTCGAGCGTGTCGTCGCTGGCTTCCACGGTGACCGACAAGGTCTGGCCGACGGTAGCAATGCTCCCGACCGCCGGTTGAGTGATGCGGGCAATGGGGCGCTGATTTTCCAGTACGCGAATCAGGCGCGCCGGCGCATCGGTGACGCCGCCGTTGGAGGCGTGTACGCGGGCCGACAAACCAAGGCTGGTTTCACGCACGGAAATTTCCGGCACTTGCAGGGTGACCTGCCAGATTTCGAACAGCTGCTTGGTATTCGGGTCGCTTTCCAGCGGCCGCTGCTCGAACGCCGGGAATGAGGTTTCGCCGACCTTCCTGCCATCGAAGAAGTACTCAACCAGGCTTATGCCGCTCTGGTATTCCACGTCCGGCAGAATGCCGAGGTTTACCGCGATTACCGCGCGCAGCGGACTGTTCTCGATGACGCGCTGGGCGTCGACCGGGTTTTCAAAGAGGAACGCCGGCACCTGCGGATTGCTTTTAGCGACCACTTTCACCGGGCGTTCAGGCGTGCTGGTGCTTTTGCCAGTGGCGTCGAAGGCCACCGCGCGCAGGCGCAGGGTGCGGCCTTCCAGTTCCTGCTCAACCGGCAGGCTGAGGGCAAACGGTGGCGCGAGTCGGCGACCGACCAGGGCATCGTCGAGCCAGAACTCCACGCTTTTCACGCCGACGTCATCGCTGGCGGCCGCGCTGAGTTCCAGCACCGAACCCACGGCGATGGTGGCCTCGGGTTGCAGCTCGACCGTTGGCGCGGCGTCTTCGGCGGCAACCGGCAGGTCGACACCGATTAGCGGGTAGCGCTGCAGATTGGCATGCAAGGTCAGCGGGCTGGTGGTCGGGATTTGCGCACGCGCCAGCAGCTGGCTTTGTTCGTTGCGCTCCAGCACGCCTTCGCTGCCGACAGGCAATTTCAGCTCAACGGCCAGGCTGTCTGCCAGCGGTGCTTCACTGCCGTCGTCAAACACGGCAATCAGCGCCGGCAGGCTTTGGAAACCGTTCAAACGCGGCAGCACCAGCGGCTGACCGGCGGTTTGGCCTTCGTAGCGCAGGGCGGTTAGCTGACGGCTGAAGTCGACGGTGACCGGCAGGCTGATTTCCGCGAGACCGGGGTAGCTCACATAGACAGAAACCGCCTGGCCGGCGGTTTCTTGCAAGGGGTACACAACCCCTTCAGCGCTGACCCAGACTTTGTCCGGGTCGCCGGAGCGGTAACTGATGCCGCTACCGAGCCCGGCCAGTGGGGTGACGCCGCGAAATTCGAAGTCCACTTCCGGCACCAATCGCGCCGATTGCAAGGCATCGCTGAATAGCAAACGGTCGGGGTGTACGGCGATGGAGCGGGCGGCTTCGTCGACGTTGTCGCCGATAAAGCGGATATCGGAATAGCTGTTCTGGTTGCCGGAGGCATCCACCGCCACGGCCTGCACCATCACCAGTGCGTTTCGCGCCACTTCATCGGCCGACAAGCCCTGATCGAGGCGTTGGCGCAGCGTGTAAGAACTCTGCCCGTCCGTGCGCGGGAATACCCGTGTGCCCTGGGGCATACGCAGAAACGCAGTGGCTTCGGCGCGACTGACCACGCCGCCAGCGGCGCGCAAATCGGAGGCGCGCAGGCCCGTGAGGGTGAAGCTGACGTAACTGAGGTCGATGTCGTCGGCGGCGTCGAAACTGGCGACCAGAAACTGATCGTCGCCACTGGATTCGATGGCCAATTGCGTCAGCTCCAGGCTCGGCGCCACACGCTCTTGCTGGAAGCTTTCGCTGTAATCCTGCGTGGTGCCGTCGGCGAACTTGAGCTTAACGGCCGGTTGCAGCGCGCCGGCGCCGTCGATGCGGAAGGTGAAGGCGCAGCTGTTCGGGGCATCGCTTTCGCGAGCCGCGTCGATCGGCAACAGGCGTTGGGAGGTGGCGACAATGGAGACTTCGGCGAGCTGCCGACAATCGGTAACGGCCAGCACATAGTCGCTGGCGCTACCCGCCGAACCGAGGGCGGTGGCGCTACGAATATCGACTTCTACCGAGGCAAACGCGTCCGGCGTTGCCAGCGCAAAAAGCGCGACAAGCAATCGGCGAAACCCGTAGAAGCGGCATCCGTGCAGCATATTCGTCGATAAGTTCCATTTAATTTGTGCATCTAGCACAAGGCTGTTGATAGACTCAGCCTTTACGATGGCGAGATGCTATACAGGCGCTTTGGGTATTTCAAGCCCGATACAAATACCTAAATCGCATAGCCAGAGAAAATGTGAACCAGCGCATGGAAAATAGCGAAGCGACCAACGGAGTTATCCGCTGTCTTTGCACGTAAACATTGTGCCGATAGTATTGCCGCGCCATTACAGGGACGATTTCATGGCCACCTTAGTTGCCCGCCTTAACCAACTTCTCGCCGTCCGCTCAATTCGCTTGAGTGCACTGCTGGCGCTGGCTATTGCCATGTTGGCGACGCTCGGCTGGCAAACTAGCCAATTTATTCGCGGCGTGAACACGCAAGCGCGAGTTGCCAGCACGGAAAATAGTGAGGCAACTAACGAAAGCGCTCCGGTAAAACCCGGAAGTTCGCTGTTAAGTTTATTTGGCGCTAAAAACGCAGACGCCGATTTAACCGCGCAAACACTTGAAAAACTTCCGGAAAGTAATCTTAACCTGCAAGTCTCGGCGATCTTTTTTATGGCCCGCGCTGAGCAAAGTTCGGTGATTCTGGAAGACGGCGACCGCACGTTAATGCTTAAACGCGGCGAAGAAGCCCGGCCCGGCATTGTTGTGCAGAACATCGAAAGCCATCGCATCACCTTGAAACGTAACGGAAAACTCGAACAAATCAGTTTCAAGGGTTACGGCGAGATGCCGGGCGCAGCGCCAGCGACAACGTCTGAACCGGCGGCCGCGCAAGTCAGCGCGGCACTGCCCGATATACAACCCGATAACACCGACATGGTTGCTCAGGCGCCCGTGGAAATACCCCCTGCACCACCTGCCGCCGTAGAGCAGAACTCACCCACTGCCTATCAACAATATATCCAGCGCAAACTCGCGCAAGCCAAGTAGTAGAGTGCCCAACGTGTCGATCCGAGCCGTTCTGAAACTGCTGTTGCTCGTCTGTGTATGCGCCAGCCCATTTGCCTGGGCAGAGGAAGCCGCGCCAGAACCTGGCAACGAAGTGCGGATTAATATGCAGGACACCAATATCCGCTCGTTTATTGAGTGGATTGCCAAAGCCACCGGCAAAAACTTCATTATTGATCCGCGGGTTACCGGCAAAGTTACGGTCATTTCCAATGAAGCCATGGCGCCCGAAGAGGCATACCGCGTCTTTCTTTCGGTGCTGCAAGTGCATGGTTTTTCGGCAATTGAATCGGCCGACGCGGTGAAGGTGATTCCCGACGCCAACGCCAAACAGACCGGCGTGCCCCTGGTAGACGACAACGACCTCAACGACGACCAGCTCGTGGTTCGGGTCATTCGTACCGAGCACGTGCCCGCCACGCAATTGGTCAACATTCTTCGGCCAATGGTGCCGCAGGTCGGTCACTTGGCCGCTTACCCCGACAGCAACGCGCTGATCATTTCCGACCGGGCGTCAAACATTAACCAGTTGCTTAAGCTGGTGGCAGAAATAGACCGTGCCGGTCAGTTCGAGATCGACGTCATTCCGCTGAAGTTCGCCAACGCCAAAGAATTGTCGGCCATGCTCGGCACGCTGGTGCCGCAGACGGCCGGGCAGGAAGGCGCGTCGAAAATGAGCGTGTCGGTGGATGAACGCACCAACAGCATTCTGATTTCTGGCGACCCGAGCAAACGCCAGCAACTGCGCTCGGTACTGGCCAACCTCGACCGACCCGGCAACATCATTCGCGATACGCAGGTGATGTACCTGCACTACCTGAAGGCATCCGAGCTCGCGCAGATTCTGCAGAACGTCGCCACCAGCCTGCAGAAACAGGACAAAGATGTGGGCATCAGCACCGCCGACATCTCGATCCAGGCCAACGACACCACCAACGCCCTGATCATCAGCGCGCCGCCGGCCATTATGAAAACCATCGAAGGCGTGGTGAAACGCCTGGATATCCGTCGCGCCCAGGTGCTGGTCGAAGCGGTGATCGTTGAGGTGTCGGATAACAAGGTCAACGAACTCGGCGTGCAGTGGAAAACCTCGGAAGCGGCGCTTGGCGGCGACGGCCTGTTCGGCGGCTTCAAGTCGTCGCTCAAGGGCAACACCATCGACAGTTTTCCGACCAACCCGATCAAGCTCGACGCCGGCCTGAGCCTCGGCTTTTATAGCAACGGTTCGCTGCAAGCCCTGGTGCGCGCGCTGTCGACAGACGACTCGATGAATATTCTGTCGACGCCCAACCTGGTCACCCTGGACAACGAAGAAGGCAAGATCGTCGTTGGCCAGAACGTGCCGTTCGTAACCGGCAGCTCGACCAGCGCCTCGAACCCATCGACCAACCCGTTCCAGACCATCGAGCGTCAGGACGTGGGGATCACGCTGAAAATCAAGCCGCAGATCAACGAGGGCGACTCAGTCACGCTCAACGTCTACCAGGAAATCTCCAGCGTCACCAACGACACAAGCGCTGCTGACATCGTGACCAACAAGCGCTCCATCGAAACCCGCGTGCTGATCAAAGACAACATGACCCTGGTGCTCGGCGGGCTGATCTCGGACGAGGTTCGCGACTCGGGTGACAAGGTGCCGTTCCTGTCGAAAATTCCTCTGATCGGCCGCCTGTTCCGCAGCGACCGCAAGGAAGTGGCGAAGAAAAACCTGATGGTGTTTATCAAGCCCACCATCATTAACGACTTCGACCACGCCAACGAGCTGACCGAGGGTAAATACAACTTTATCCGCGAGCGTCAGTTGCGCTACGCCGACGAAGAAATCCCCAAGGGCGTACCCACCTTGCCAGAGCGGGTTAACAGCATCGAGAAAGAGCTGAAGGTATCGCCGCCTGAATTGCCGGTGATTACTCAGTAATCAGCCTGGCTGGATAGGTCGTTTCCCCTATTAGCCGCAGCTCTACCGCGCCCGCGTCAAACACTTCCGATACCGCTCATCCACCCGCTTGGCAAACCAGGCGGTGGTGAGCTTGCGCGTGATTTTTGGGCTTTTGAGGGTGATGCCCGGCAGCACCGCGCGGGGCACCGGTCTGCCGGCGCGTTTGTCTGCCAGGGCGAACAGGTCGGCGTAGAGGTCGGTGTCTTCGAAGGCGAGGCTGTCGCCTTTTTCCAGGGCGCGGCGGATGGCGGTGTCGCTGCTGTCCAGTTGCTTGCCTAGCGTGCGCACGGCTTTTTCGGTGGAGCTGGGCAGCAGCGAGCCGGCCACCAGCAGGTCGCCGTCCAGTTCCAGTTCAATGCCGGTCAGTTGACTCACGGCGCGCTGAAACGCGGCGTTGCGGCTGGCGTACCAGCCGGCGTTGAAGTCGGCGAAGCGGTACAGCGGTTCGGGGTAGTTGGCCGGGTAGCCGAGCAAGTGGGCGATGCCGAAGTACATGCCGCCGCGACGGGTGAAGACTTCCTGGCGCAACGTGCCGCTATGGGAGTAGGGGTAGCCGCGTGCGTGTTCGTCGGCAAAGGCGATACTGACTTGCATCGGCCCCCCGGTGTGCACGGGGTTGAAGGTGCCGAACAGTTGCGCGCCCAGGGGCACCATGTCGATGAAGTCATCAAAGATGGCGCTCAGCTGTTTTTCGCTGCGGGCGCCAGCCAGACGTTCGCTGTAGCTCTTGCCGGTGGGCGATTTGAGTTGCAGCGCGGCGCTGACGACGAAGCCCGGAATATGCAGGCGCGAGGCGCGGCGGTCGATTTCCTGGCGGGCGATTTTGCCCAGGCCCGGTACAGGCGGGTCCGCCTGATAGGTGGATTCCTGCTCGGTTACCGCCAGCACCGAGCACAGGTTGCTGTTATTGGCGTCCAGCTTCTGGGTGGTGAACGCCACCTGAATGTCGGTGGCCCAGCCTTGGCGATCATCCACTGTGGCGGGCATCAGCTTCACGACCTTGGCCTGGATTTCGCTGGGGCTGGGTTGCGGCGGTTGCACGGCGCGCGAACCGCAGCCGGTGAGCGCGAGCGCGGCCAGCAGCAAGAGCCAGTCAGCACGAGGCCATTGGGCAAACGGCAGGGATCGGAGCATGGAGATGGCCTTGGCAACGGTGGGTCGATTAAGTAATAGGCGGCGCCGCAGTGAAGACAAGCAGCGCGACCAGCGGTTCGGCTGATTACAGGCGGGGCGGAAGAAATGCGGGATCGTTCGTCGGCTTCAGGGCGGGAATTCGGGTTGCACCTTTTGCCGAAACGCCGCAAAAACGATCCGTTTTGTAGCAGCGCAATCCGTGTTCAGCCCGCGGCGCACCGCATAAGTGCATAAAGGTAACGCACCGCCACGCAGCGCCAGCAAAGGCCTACACGGCTTTAAGAGAAAAAGGTTGCGCCTGGTTGCACCTTTGACTTCCAGCGGGTTTAATCCACGCTGAATTTTTGCACACCGCGCCGCCCGACCCAGCGCTTCGGTTGCCTTTCTCGGGCACGCACCTTTTAGGAAATAACCAATGGCCACCACCACCCTTGGCGTAAAACTTGATGACGCCACCCGCGAGCGCCTCAAGCTGGCAGCACAGTCGATCGACCGCACGCCGCATTGGCTGATCAAGCAGGCGATCTTCAATTATCTGGAGCAGGTCGAAGGCGGTCTGACCCCGCCCGAGCTGTCCGGTGTTGCTGCCGCCCTGGGTGAAGAGCCGCTCGAAGCGCTGACCGAACAAGGTTTGCAGTGCTTCCTGGATTTCGCCGAAAGCATTTTGCCGCAGTCGGTACTGCGCGCCGCCATCACCTCAGCCTATCGCCGCCCTGAGCCTGAAGCGCTGGCCATGCTGCTGGAGCAAGCGCGCTTGCCGAAGGAGCAGGCTGAGGCCACCAACAAGCTGGCCATGGGTATTGCGGAAAAGCTGCGTAACCAGAAAAGCGCTGGCGGCCGTCAAGGACTGGTGCAGGGCTTGCTGCAGGAGTTTTCGCTGTCGTCGCAAGAAGGTGTGGCGCTGATGTGCCTGGCCGAAGCACTGCTGCGCATTCCGGACAAAGCCACCCGTGACGCGCTGATCCGCGACAAGATCAGCAACGGCAACTGGAGTCAGCACCTGGGCAACAGCCCGTCGATGTTCGTCAACGCCGCTTCGTGGGGCTTGCTGATTACCGGCAAGCTGGTGGCCACGCACAACGAAGCCGGCCTGGCTACGTCGCTGAATCGCCTGATCGGCAAAGGCGGCGAGCCGCTGATTCGCAAGGGCGTGGACATGTCCATGCGCCTGATGGGCGAGCAGTTTGTGACCGGCGAAACCATCGCCGAAGCGCTGGCCAACGCCACCAACATGGAAAGCAAAGGCTTCCGTTATTCCTACGACATGCTCGGTGAAGCCGCGCTCACCGACGCCGATGCCAAGCGTTATCTGGCCTCGTACGAGCAGGCCATTCACGCCATCGGCAAGGCCTCTCATGGGCGTGGCATTTATGAAGGGCCGGGCATTTCCATCAAGCTCTCGGCGCTGCACCCGCGCTACAGCCGCGCGCAGTACGAGCGGGTGATGGATGAGCTGTATCCGATTCTGTTGAGCCTCACGCAACTGGCCAAGCAGTACGACATTGGCCTGAATATCGACGCCGAAGAAGCCGACCGCCTGGAGCTGTCGCTCGACCTTCTCGAGCGCCTGTGTTTCGACCCGAGCCTGGCCGGCTGGAACGGCATTGGCTTCGTGATTCAGGCGTACCAGAAGCGCTGCCCGTATGTGATCGATTACGTCATCGACCTGGCCAAGCGCAGCCGCCACCGCCTGA
This sequence comes from Pseudomonas sp. AC070, assembly GCF_979258635.1. Classification (NCBI taxonomy): domain Bacteria; kingdom Pseudomonadati; phylum Pseudomonadota; class Gammaproteobacteria; order Pseudomonadales; family Pseudomonadaceae; genus Pseudomonas; species Pseudomonas sp. AC070. The sequence goes on along the minus strand of NZ_OZ409871.1, from coordinate 5,264,845 downwards.
TGATTCGTTTGGTGAAAGGCGCCTATTGGGACAGCGAAATCAAGCGCGCCCAGGTCGACGGTCTGGAAGGCTATCCGGTGTACACCCGCAAGCCGTATACCGACGTTTCCTACATTGCCTGCGCGCGCAAATTGCTCGCGGTTCCGGAGGCGATTTATCCGCAGTTCGCCACCCACAACGCCCATTCGCTGTCGGCCATTTACACCATTGCCGGGCAAAATTATTACCCCGGCCAGTACGAGTTCCAGTGCCTGCACGGCATGGGCGAGCCCTTGTACGAGCAGGTTGTGGGCAAGGTGGCCGATGGCAAGCTGAACCGACCGTGCCGCATCTATGCGCCGGTGGGCAGCCATGAAACTTTGCTGGCGTATCTGGTTCGCCGCCTGCTGGAAAACGGCGCGAACACCTCGTTTGTAAACCGCATCGCCGACCACAGCATCTCCATTAAAGAGCTGGTGCTCGACCCGGTGGTGCAGATCGAGCAAATGGCCGCTGCCGAAGGTGGCTTGGGCCTGCCGCACCCTCGCATCGCCTTGCCGCGTGCCCTGTATGGCGAAGCGCGCCTGAACTCCGAGGGCATCGACCTGGCCAACGAACACCGCCTGGGTTCGTTGTCGTCGGCGCTGCTGAGCAGCACTAATAATCGCTATGTGGCGCTGCCGATGCTGGGCTGCGACACCCCGGCGCCGAGTGAGGCCGAGGCGGTGAAAAACCCGTCTGACCATCGCGACACCGTGGGCCACGTCAGCGAAGCCAGCGAAGCCGATATCAAGAGCGCCGTGCTCTGCGCCGTTTCAAGCGGGCAAATTTGGCAAGCCACCACGCCTGACGAACGCGCCGCCGTACTGGAACGTGCGGCAGACCAAATGGAAGCCGAGATGCAGCAACTGATGGGCTTGCTGGTTCGCGAGGCCGGCAAGACCTTTGCCAACGCGATCGCCGAAGTGCGCGAAGCGGTGGATTTCCTGCGCTACTACGCCGCCCAGGCGCGCGACTTCTTCAGCAATGACAGCCACCGCCCGCTGGGCCCGGTGGTGTGCATCAGCCCGTGGAACTTTCCGCTGGCGATTTTCTCCGGGCAGGTGGCGGCGGCTTTGGCTGCCGGCAACACCGTGCTGGCCAAACCGGCCGAACAAACCCCGCTGATCGCAGCCCAAGCCGTGCGCATTCTGCTCGAAGCCGGTGTACCCGGCGGTGCCGTGCAGTTGCTGCCGGGCCGTGGTGAAACCGTAGGCGCGCGGCTGATTGCAGATGAGCGCGTGCGCGGTGTGATGTTCACCGGCTCCACCGAAGTGGCGGGCATTATCCAGCGCAACATCGCCGGGCGCCTCGACGCGCAGGGCCGCACCATTCCGCTGATCGCCGAAACCGGCGGCCTGAACACCATGATTGTCGACTCTTCCGCGCTCACCGAGCAGGTGGTGGTCGATGTGGTCAGCTCGGCGTTTGACAGCGCCGGACAGCGTTGCTCGGCCCTGCGCGTGCTATGCGTGCAGGAAGACGTGGCCGATCGCGTGATCGATATGCTCAAAGGCGCCATGGCCGAATACGCCCTGGGCAACTCCGAGCGCCTGAGCACTGACGTTGGCCCGGTAATCGACGCCGAAGCCAAGGCCGGCATCGAAGCGCATATCGAGAACATGCGTGAAAAAGGCCGCAAGGTCTTCCAGGCCGCCCGCGCCAAAGGCGACGAGATCAAACGCGGCACCTTTGTGATGCCGACGCTGATCGAGCTGGACAGCTTCAGCGAACTGCAACGGGAGATCTTCGGCCCGGTGCTGCACGTGGTTCGCTACCAGCGCGCCAACCTCGCCAGCTTGCTGGAACAGATCAATGCCAGCGGTTATGGCCTAACCCTCGGCGTGCACACGCGCATCGACGAGACGATTGCCCAGGTGGTGAACACCGCCAAGGTCGGCAACCTGTATGTGAACCGCAATATCGTTGGCGCTGTGGTTGGCGTGCAGCCGTTCGGCGGTGAAGGCCTGTCGGGCACCGGACCGAAAGCCGGAGGCCCGCTGTACATGTACCGCCTGCTCTCCACCCGCCCGCAAGACGCGGTGGCCAAGCAACTCGGCCAGGCTGCCAGCGCACCGCAGCGCCCGGCCGGGCAGAGCAAAGCCGCCCAAGCGTTTGGCGAATGGCTGGCGCAAAAAGAGCCGAGCCTGGTTGCCGTTAACCAGCAATACAACGAACTGGCGCAAAGCGGCAGCGTGCACGTGTTGCCTGGCCCGACCGGTGAGCGCAACACCTACAGCTTGCTGCCGCGCGAACACGTGCTGTGCCTGGCAGAAGACAGCACCGATTTGCTGGTTCAACTGGCCGCCGCGCTGGCCGTGGGCAGCCAGGTGATCTGGCAGGAGCAGCCGCTGACCAAGGAACTGTTCAACGGTTTGCCCAAAGAGGTGCAAAAACGCATCCGTCTGGTCAGCGACTGGAGCACCAGCGACGCCAGCTTCGACGCCATCCTGCACCACGGCGACTCCGACCAGCTGCGCGCCGTATGCGAAGCGGCAGCGCAGCGCAAAGGCGCCATCGTCGGCGTGCACGGCTTGAATAAAGGCGAGACGGATATTCCGCTGGAACGCCTGCTGATCGAGCACGCGCTGAGCATCAACACCGCAGCGGCCGGCGGCAACGCGTCGTTGATGACCATTGGTTAAGTGAAAAAGTGGGTGGCGCTGAAAGCAAGGCGAAAGCTGCTTTCAGCAAAATTCACGCTTGAACCCCGCGGCCTTCTGGCCGCACCCAGGCCTTTGCTCTAAGGGCCTGACCCCGACTGAAGCGGCGCTCACCGAGCCGTCGCCAACGTCACGCGCGGCGCATCCATTTGCGAGGGCTACCCGCCCAGCGACGCGCGCTTTCCCTAGAGCACTTCGGTGCCCTGCGCCGGCTTATCCAGCCGGTGCGGGATTTTAGGTTTTCCTGCCTTATTCGATCTCGAACAAACCATTGCTGATCGGCCCCACCGTGAGCCGCTGGCGAATGTCTTCGTCGATGCGCGGGTCGTCCGGGCGATACAACATCACTTGGCGATAGGCGCTCACGCGGTTTATTTCCTCGCCCAGGAATTCCCATACAACGCGGGTGCAGGCCGGGGTGCGTCGGTCGCCGCTGGACACGCCGGTTTTCAAACCGTTGAGCCGGGTGATGCGGCTTTTGTAGCTGGGAATCAGAATGGTCTGGCTCATTTCATTGAGCGTCAGCGACTCGTAATCGATGAGAAACACGCGGTCTTGCAGGTGAAACGCGGCGCCCAAATAACGGCAGCGCACCCAGTCTTCGGCCTGCACATTGGCACTGGCCGAGCGTTCCTGACGCTCCTGGCGCTCGAACAGAAACGTGCCGCGCTCCTCACGCAAATGCACCAGCGACAGCAGGATCGAGCCCGGCACCGACATGCAGTTGGAGTATTCGAAGTAGTAACCGCAATAGCGCGACAGGCTGGTGGCGTGCTCGCGCAGCGGTTGCAGCAGGTTGGCCAACGGATCGTTGAGGGGCGTGTTGTGGCTGTCGGCCAGGCGGGCGCCGACCAGGCGAGCAAATTGCTCCGGCGGCAGGCTCAGTTCGTACTCTTCAACGCCGAAGAAATCTCCGATGCGTTTGCGGTTGTAACTCGTCGGCTGGCTTTGCCCGCTGAGGTACTTGTTGAACTGCGCGCGGTTAATCGACAGCAGCCGGCAAACCTCGGCAATAGAGCGGTAGTGGCTGCACAGCAGTTTAAGATTAGTGCCCAAATTGTCCGACACAACGCGGCCCTCCGGTGATGCGAGCGGCGCGATTGTAGCATCAACTCGCGCCACATCGAGTCGACCCGCGAAATTGCCTCCACGCCAAGCAGTGGCCAACCATGCGCGACACGTTTTTTTGCTGCCCGCCTATCCAGAAACGTGTGCCTGTTTCGCTGCACCTTTTTCCACTGCGCAGGGTTGCCCACAACCCGCCGCTGCATTCGAACAATAAGAGTCGAGGAAACCTCCCATGCTTGAAATGCTCAATGACTTCCTGTCCGGCAAGCTGCTGATCGTACTGATCGTCGGCCTGGGCAGTTACTTCACCATTCGCTCGCGCTTCGTTCAGTTCCGCCATTTCGGCCACATGTTCAGCGTGTTCAAGCAGTCGTTGCGCAGCAGCGGCGGTCAACTCAGCTCGTTCCAAGCCCTGATGCTCAGCCTCGCTGGCCGTGTGGGCGCGGGCAACATCGCTGGTGTCGGCATTGCCGTGACCCTCGGCGGCCCCGGCGCGGTGTTCTGGATGTGGGTGACCGCACTGGTCGGCATGTCCAGCAGCTTCTTCGAATGCTCCCTGGCGCAGCTCTACAAGCGCTCGGACGGTGACGGCCTGTATCGCGGCGGCCCGGCTTACTACATTCAACACGGCCTCAAGCTGCGCTGGATGGCGATGGTGTTTGCCGTGTTACTGCTGGTGACCTACGGCTTCGCCTTCAACGGCCTGCAATCGTTCACCGTGACCCACTCGCTGCAAAACGCCTTCGGCTTCCCGGTGCAGTACACCGGCATTGGTCTGGCGGTGTTGCTGGGCCTGGTGTTCATTGGCGGTATCAAGCGCATCGCCTCGGTGTCCGACCTGCTGGTGCCGGTGAAAACCCTCGCCTATATCGGCGTGACCTTGTACGTGATCTTCACCCAGATCGACCTGGTGCCTGGCATGTTGGTCACCATCGTGAAAAGCGCCTTCGGCCTCGAACCTGCGTTCGCCGGCCTGCTGGGCAGCGCGATCGTGATGGGCGTGAAACGCGGCGTGTTCGCCAACGAAGCCGGCTTGGGCAGTGCGCCAAACGTGGCCGCCGTGGCCAGCGTTCAGCACCCGGTCGCGCAAGGCGTGGTGCAAGCGTTTAGCGTGTTCCTCGACACCTTCGTCATCTGCACCTGCACCGCTTTGCTGATTCTGCTCTCCGGTTTCTACACCCCGGGCTTTGAAGGCGACGGCATTGTGCTGACCCAGAACTCGCTGGCCGCGGTGGTCGGTGACTGGGGCCGTATTTTCGTCAGCGTGGCGCTGAGCCTGTTCGTGTTCACCTGCATCCTCTACAACTACTACCTCGGCGAAAACGCCCTGCAGTTCCTGCTCGGCAAAAGCCGCGCAGCCTTGCTGATCTATCGCGGCCTGGTGCTGGCGCTGATCTGCTGGGGCTCGATGCAAAACCTCTCGACCGTGTTCGCCTTTGCCGACATCACCATGACCTGCCTGGCCTTCGTTAACCTGATCGCCTTGGCGATGTTGATCAAAGTCGGCCTGCGGGTAATGCGCGACTACGACGAGCAGCGCAAAGCCGGCGTCGCCACGCCGGTGTTCGATGCCCGTAAATTCGCTGATCTGGACCTGGACCGCGACGCCTGGCCGACCACGCCACAGGCCGCTGCCAGCAGCGAAGCCGTTGACGGTCACCTGGCTGCCAGCCACCGTTAATTTGCTGTAATTGTTTAACTGAATGCCGCGCCCGTGAATGCTGGCGCGGCATTCTTGTCTCTGGGCTCAGCGCGTTATGCTGCGACCGACTTATCGCGGCTAACGCCGCTCCTACAGCGTGTGCGTACCGTAGGAGCGGCGTTAGCCGAGATGCTTTTCCAATAACAACAAAGGAATCCGGCATGAAGCTTTTCGTGCTCTATACCGGCGGCACCATCGGCATGCTGCAAACCGCTCAAGGGCTGGCACCGGCCAGTGGCTTCGAGGCGCGCATGAGCGAACACCTGCGCAGCTTGTCGCCGCGTGTAGACATCGACTGGCAGTTCCACGAACTGCTGCCGCTGCTCGACAGCGCCAATATGAGCCAGGCCAACTGGCTGGCCATGCGCGACGTGATCGTTGAGGCCGTCAGCGGTGGCGGGTTCGATGGCGTGCTGGTGCTGCATGGCACCGACACCCTGGCCTACAGCGCCGCTGCATTGAGCTTTCTACTGCTGGGCCTGAACGTGCCGGTGGTGCTTACCGGCTCCATGCTGCCGGCCGGCGCCGAGGGCAGCGATGCCTGGGGCAATCTGCTCGGCGCCATGCAGGCACTGCAGGCCGGCGCGAAACCGGGCGTGCATTTGTACTTCAACGGCAAGCTGATGCACGGCGCGCGGGTGAGCAAACTGCGCAGCGAGGCGTTCGATGCCTTCACCGAACAGCCCCGCCACCGCGTCGGCGAACGGGCCGATGCGCCTGCGGCGCTGTTGGCTTATGACGTAAAGCGCCAGCCTGTGAATATCGCCGTGCTGCCGCTGTACCCCGGCGTACTCGCCAGCCATGCGCAAGCCTTGCTCAGTACCGGCGCCCAGGCGTTGTTGCTGGAGTGCTATGGCGTGGGCACCGGGCCTTCGGACAATGCTGAACTGCTGGCTGTGCTGAAGGCGGCGCATGAGCGTGGCGTGGTGCTGGCGGCGATTAGTCAGTGTCCGCAGGGGCATGTGGAGTTTGGCGTGTACGCGGCGGGGAGCGCGTTGGTCAGTACCGGGCTGATTTCGGCCGGTGGCATGACGCGCGAGGCGGCGCTGGGCAAGTTGTTTGGCTTGCTGGGGGCGGGGTTGGGGCAGCGGGATGTGGAGCAGTGGTTTGGGTTGGATTTGTGTGGGGAGCGGGTTTCTTAAAACTGCTACACCGACATCGCTCCAACGCCGTCATCCGCCCCTCCACCGTCATTCCCGCGAAGGCGGCGGTCCGACGATTCGGAATCCAGAATTGTGCAGGAGAGCGGGGTTGCCTGAACAATCACCGCGCCTGGATTCCCGCTTTCGCGGGAACAGTGGTTGGTTTCACGCGCGCCGTACCCCCACAAAAAAGGGGAGCCCTGCGGCTCCCCCAATGGGACGTGCTCTTTACTAGCCGATCAAGCCTCAATCTCCACCAGCACCTCACCCGGATTCACGCGGTCGCCCTTGGCCACGTGAATGGCTTTAACGGTGCCAGCAATCGGCGCCTGCACTTCGGTTTCCATTTTCATCGCTTCGGTGATCAGCACGGCCTGGCCGGCTTTGACCGCGTCGCCTTCTTTCACCAGCACATCAACAATGTTGCCCGGCATGGTGGTGCTCACATCGCCCGGTGCGCTGGCGTTTTTGCGTTTGCTGCCGCTGCCACCGCCGACGAAGTCGTTCAGCGGTTCGAACACCACTTCTTCCGGCATGCCGTCGATAGACAGGTAGAAGTGGCGCTTGCCGTCGGTTTTCACGCCGACGCCGGTGATGTCCACGCGGTAGCTCTCGCCGTGTACGTCGATGACGAATTCAGTCGGCACGCCTTCGCCGCCCACGCTGGCCACGCTGCCAGCTTCGGGAATTGGCAACAGCACTTCGGGAATCAGGGTGCCGGCGGCGCGTTCTTCGAGGAATTTGCGGCCGATGTCGGGGAACATGGCGTAGGTCAGCACGTCTTCTGCCGACTTGGCCACCGCACCGATTTCCGCGCGCAGTTTGTCCATTTCCGGCTTGAGCAGGTCGGCCGGGCGAACGTCGATCAGTTCTTCGTTGCCGATGGCTTGGCGGCGTAGTTTCTCGTCGACCTGGCCCGGCGCTTTGCCGTAGCCGCCTTGCAGGTACAGCTTCACTTCATTGGTGATGGTTTTGTAGCGTTCGCCGGCCAGCACGTTGAAGAACGCCTGGGTGCCGACAATTTGCGAAGTCGGGGTCACCAGCGGCGGGTAGCCGAGGTCTTTGCGCACGCGAGGAATCTCGGCCAGCACTTCGTTCATGCGGTTCAGCGCGCCCTGCTCTTTGAGCTGGTTGGCCAGGTTGGAGATCATGCCGCCCGGCACTTGGTTGACCTGCACGCGGGTGTCCACGGCGGTGAATTCGCTTTCGAACTGGTGGTACTTCTTGCGCACGGCGTAGAAGTACAAACCGATTTCCTGCAGCAATTCCAGGTTCAGGCCGGTGTCGTATTCACTGCCTTTCAGCGCCGCGACCATCGACTCGGTGCCTGGATGGCTGGTGCCCCAGGCGAAGCTGGAGATGGCGGTGTCGATGTGGTCGGCGCCGTTTTCGATGGCTTTGAGCTGGCACATGGCAGCCAGGCCAGCGGTGTCGTGGGAGTGGATAAACACCGGCAGCGATTGCTCGGCTTTCAGCGCTTTCACCAACTCGCCCGTGGCGTAGGGCGTGAGCAGGCCGGCCATGTCTTTGATCGCTACCGAGTCGCAGCCCATGGCTTCCATCTGTTTGGCCTGGGCCACGAACGCCTCGATGGTGTGCACCGGGCTGGTGGTGTACGCGATGGTGCCTTGGGCGTGTTTGCCCGCCGCCTTCACCGCCTCGATGGCCACGCGCAGGTTACGCACGTCGTTCATGGCGTCGAAGATGCGGAACACGTCGATGCCGTTGACCGCCGCCTTGGCCACGAACGCCTTGACCACGTCGTCGCTGTAATGGCGGTAGCCGAGCAGGTTCTGGCCGCGCAGGAGCATTTGCAGGCGCGTGCTGGGCAAGGCGGCCCGCAGTTGACGCAGGCGCTCCCAAGGGTCTTCTTTGAGGAAGCGCACGCAGGCGTCAAAAGTGGCGCCGCCCCAGACTTCCAGCGACCAGTAGCCGACTTTGTCGAGCTTGTCGCAGATGGGCAGCATGTCTTCGGTGCGCATGCGAGTGGCCAGCAGCGACTGGTGGGCGTCACGCAGGATGGTGTCGGTTACATGGATTTTCTTGGACATGGATGTGTTCCTCACAGGCCTGCGTGGGCGGCGATGGCGGCGGCGATGGCCAGGGCCAGCTCTTCGGGTTTGCGCTTAACGGAGTAGTTGGTCAGTTCCGGGTGGCTTTCCACGAAACTGGTGTTGAACTGGCCGCTGCGAAATTCCGCGTTACGCAGAATTTCCTGGTAGTACGCCGCGGTGGTTTTCACCCCTTGCAAGCGCATGTCGTCGAGGGCGCGCAGGCCACGGTCCATGGCCTCTTCCCAGGTCAGCGCCCAGACCACCAGCTTTAGGCACATGGAGTCGTAGTACGGCGGAATGGTGTAGCCGGTGTAGATCGCCGTGTCGGTGCGCACGCCGGGGCCGCCGGGCGCGTAGTAGCGGGTGATCTTGCCGAAGGAGGGCAGGAAGTTGTTCTTCGGGTCTTCGGCGTTAATCCGAAATTGCAGGGCGAAACCGCGGTATTGAATGTCTTCCTGCTTAACCGAAAGCGGCAAGCCCGAGGCGATGCGAATTTGCTCGCGCACGATGTCGATGCCGGTGATCTCTTCGGTGATGGTGTGCTCGACCTGCACGCGCGTGTTCATCTCCATGAAGTACACCTCGCCCTCGGCGAGCAGAAACTCCACGGTGCCAGCGTTCTCGTAGCCCACGGCTTGGGCGGCGCGCACGGCGAGGTCGCCGATGTAGGCGCGCTGTTCGGGCGTTAGTTGCGGGCTGGGGGCGATTTCAATCAGCTTCTGGTTGCGGCGCTGAATCGAACAGTCGCGCTCGTACAGGTGCACGGTGTTGCCAAAGCTGTCGGCGAGAATCTGCGCTTCGATGTGCTTGGGATTGACAATGCACTTTTCCAAGAACACTTCGGCCGAGCCGAATGCCTTGGTGGCTTCGGAAATAACCCGGGGGAAGGATTGCTCAAGCTCTTCGCGGCTATTGCACCGGCGAATACCGCGTCCGCCGCCACCGGAGGTGGCCTTGAGCATGACCGGGTAACCGATGCGGTCGCCTTCGGTGAGCGCTTCGTGAATGTCCGCCACGTTGCCTTCGGTGCCGGGGGTTACCGGCACGCCGGCCTTGATCATGCTGCGCCGCGCTTCGGTTTTGTCGCCCATGCGGCGAATCACTTCGGCAGACGGGCCGATAAATTTGATGCCGCGCTCGGCGCAAATATCGGCCAGCTCGGCGTTTTCGGAAAGAAAACCGTAGCCGGGATGCAGCGCATCGCAGCCGGTTTCTACTGCCAGGTTCACCAGCTTGCGCGGGTTGAGGTAACCGGCCAGCGGCTCCTCGCCAATGCTGTGGGCCTCGTCGGCGCGCTTAACGTGCAGCGCCATGCGGTCGGCATCGGAATAAATCGCCACCGAGCGAATGCCCATCTCGGCGCAAGCACGCACGATACGGACGGCAATCTCGCCACGGTTAGCGATCAAAATTTTCTTGATCACGGAGCTGGCCCTCAGCCGGTTGAACGGGGCAACGCCTGAAGCGTCAACGTCCCGACACCCTAGCCCCGCGCAGCGATTACCCAAAATGATTAATTATTGGGTTAGGCATAAGTAACGGCTTATAGTTGGCCGACCAGACAACCCCAAAAAGGCCAGACGCCATGCGTAAGTCATTGCTGCGTATGACATTACGCCAGCTGCAAGTCTTCCAGGCAGTGTGCGAAAGCAAGTCTTATAGCCGCGCCGCCGAGGAAATTTCTCTGACACAGCCGGCCGTTTCCCTACAAATTCGTCAGCTGGAGGCGCTGATAGGCCAGCCTCTCTTCGACTACATCGGCAAAAAGCTCTACCTGACCGAAGCCGCTGAAGCGCTGTTGCGCGCCAGCAGCGACATTTTCGGCCGACTGGAAAGTCTGGATATGCAGCTTTCGGATTTGCAGGGCTCGCTGCAGGGGCAACTCAACCTGGCGGTGGAGTCGAGCGCGAAGTATTTCGTGCCGCACCTGTTCGCCGCGTTCAAGCGCCAGTACCCGGAAGTGAATTTGCAGCTGGTGGTGGTTAACCACGCGCAAACCATCCGCCGCCTGAGCGCCAATCGCGATGACTTGCTGATCATGTCGCAGGTGCCGCAAGACATGTCGTTGGAGTTTTACCCGTTTCTCGACAACCCCATCGTCGCCGTCGCGCCGCCGGACCATCCGCTGCTCAAGCACGCCAGCCTCAAGCTGCAAGACCTGTGTGCGTGGCCGCTGCTGGTGCGCGAGCCGGGCTCGGGCACGCGAAAATCCATCGAAGATTACTGCCACCAAAAGCGCGCGCACTTTCAGCAAACCATTGAGCTGGGCTCGATGGAGTCGCAACGCGAAGGCGTGATCGCCGGACTGGGCATTGCGCTGCTCTCGCGCCACGCCGTGCGCCGCGAGCTGGAAAGCGGCGCACTGCGTGAACTGCCGGTGACTGAACTGCCGTTGATGCGCAGCTGGTGCCTGGTGCACCCGCGCGGCAAATACCTGTCACCGGTGGCGCAAACCTTCTTCGCCTTTATTCGCGCCGAGCGTGCGCAAATCAGTGGCTTGGCGGCCCGCTTCGGCGCGGTGCCTGGCTAGCGGCCAGGTAATTGGCGGCGACCAGATCGGGATAATCCGACAGCTCCAGTTGCAGGCGACGCTCTTCGGTGAAGTCTTCGATGGCGCGGCGATAAGCCATGCGGCGCTGGTCTTCAAGCTGGCGTTTGGTTTTCGCGGCAGAGGAGGCGTAAGGCTGTGCTTCATCCAGATAACGAGTCATGTGCGTGCTCCCATCGTTGGATTCGGGAGTACCAGACTGGGCGGGGAAAGCGACAGTTGTGTGCAGGCGGGATGAATTTCGTGTGACGGCGGGTGAAAAGCATCGCGGCTAAAGCCGCTCCTACAAAATGAAGTGCGCCCCAAAAGTTGGACACCCATCCAACCTTTGGGGCTTCTTCCATGAGCAAGTACACAACGCAGTTCAAGCTGTCTGTTATCACCGCCTTCCTTGAGCGAGGCCGAGGCTTTCGCTTTATTGCTGAGCAATTCCAGCTAGATCCCACCCTGCTTCGGCGTTGGGTAGAAGCCTACCGGTTGCATGGCGATGCCAGCCTGCGGGCCCGGCCAGTCAGCTATAGCGCAGAGTTCAAGCTCGCTGTTCTTCAGCAGATGTGGCGTGAAAATCTTTCTTTTCGTTGCGTGGCTGCGGCTTTCAATTTGGGTAATTCAACCCAAGTGGGCATATGGCAGCAGCAGTATTACAGTGGCGGCTTTGAAGCCCTGGAGTCAGCCAGGAAAGGACCGCCCGCCGTTATGACACTACCTCCCGCCAAGCCCTTTGCACCTGAAACCACAAGCGATGAAGATCTTTCGCATGCTGAGTTGCTGCTCAAGCTACGCAAGCTCCAAGTGGAGAACGCCTGGCTAAAAAAGCTCAAGGAGCACAGGGAGGAGAAGAAAAGGCAGGAGAAAGCAGCAAAGAAAAAACGAAGTTGATCACCGAGCTGCGTGATCATTTCTCGCTCGAAGAACTGCTTGAAGTCGCGCAGTTGGCGCGCAGCACGTATTACTACCAGCTCAATCTGATGAACACCGGAGATCGGTTCGCGCCTCTGAAAGCCTCTATCCAGAGCGTTCAGGAGGAGCATATGGGGCGCTATGGCTATCGCCGAATGACCGCTGCGCTGCGTAATGCTGGCCAGATGGTTAACAGCAAAACGGTGCGGCGCCTCATGGGCGATCTAAATCTCAAATGCACGGTGCGACCGAAAAAGTACCGCTCGTATCGGGGCTTGGTCGGCAAGGCTTCGCCTAATGTTTTGGCCCGTCAGTTTGAAGCGGACCAGCCAAACCAGAAGTGGGTCACGGACGTAACCGAGTTCAAAGTGGCCGGCGAAAAGCTTTACCTGTCCCCGGTGCTGGACCTGTTCAACGGCGAAATCGTTGCCTATCAAACCGACACCCGACCACGTTACGCCTTGGTAGGCCGCATGCTGGAGCAAGCGCTTGAAGGTCTGCCCGAGACGGCAAAACCGCTGCTGCACTCAGATCAGGGCTGGCACTACCAATATCCTGACTACCGGGAGCGCTTGGAAAAAGCAGGCCTGAAGCAAAGCATGTCACGCAAAGGCAACTGCCTGGACAACGCCACAATGGAGAGCTTTTTTGGCACGCTTAAGTCGGAGTACTTCTACCGCGAGCGTTTCGATAACGTCGCTCAGCTGCAAGCCGGGCTGGACGAATACATCCGTTACTACAACCATGATCGGATCAAGATGAAGCTAGGCGGCCTCAGCCCTGTTGCTTACAGAGCAAAGGCCGTCATGGCTTAACCAGTACGTGTCCAACTTTTGGGGCGCACTTCAAAAACGTGTGGGAGCGGCATTAGCCGCGATGCTTTTTCCTAAAAGCTACCGATCAGTCAGCCCGCGCATCGTCCGCCGATTTCAGCGACTTGGGCGACAAGCGCAAGCTGCGCAGACTGCGCTTCACGCTCTTGAGGTGATTAACCAAGGTCGGGCCACGCGCCATGGCAACGCCCATGGCCAGCACGTCGATCACCACCAGGTGGGCGATGCGTGAGGTGAGCGGCGTGTAGATTTCGGTGTCTTCCTGCACGTCGATGGCGAGGTTGACGGTGGACAGTTCGGCCAACGGCGTTTGGCTTGGGCACAGGGTGATCAGCGTGGCGCCGGTTTCGCGCACCAGGTTGGCGGTGATCAGCAGGTCTTTTGAGCGCCCCGATTGCGAGATGCAGATGGCCACGTCGGTAGGCTTCAGCGTGACCGCCGACATCGCCTGCATGTGCGGGTCGGAATAGGCCGCAGCGGTGAGCAGCAGGCGGAAGAATTTGTGCTGGGCATCGGCGGCCACCGCACCGGACGCACCAAAGCCGTAGAACTCCACGCGCTGCGCTTGCGAGCAGGCGGCGATGGCGTGTTGCAAGGCTTTGGGGTCGAGCTTCTCGCGCACTTCGATGAGCGTGTGCAGCGTGGTGTCGAAAATTTTCAGGCTGAAGTCGGCGACCGAGTCATCTTCGTGAATGGCGAACTGGCCGAAGCTGGCACCGGCGGCCAGGCTTTGCGCCAGCTTCAACTTCAAGTCCTGAAAGCCGGTACAGCCGATGGCGCGGCAAAAACGCACGATGGTGGGTTCGCTGATGCCAACGCTGTGGGCCAGATCTGCCATGGAGCTGTGCATCACGGCTGCCGGGTCGAGCAGCACGTGATCGGCGACTTTCAGCTCCGATTTTCGTAACAGGTGACGCGACTGGGCAATGTGTTGCAAGAGGTTCAAGGGATTGGCTCTTTTGATGAGTTATGATCGGCCGACGCCGGGTTGTAGCGCGCGTGTAGTTATACTACATGACCTTCCCGACGCCCAGCCAAACCATACGCGGCGGGCAAAAAGCGCTTTTTAGGCTCAGGCTGCCTAACCTAGCGCGGCGACTCTCACACGGCCTGCTCCCCGGAGGATGTTTTGCTTTCCATTCCTTGCGACATGCTGGTATTCGGCGGCACCGGCGACCTCGCGCTGCACAAGCTTCTGCCGGCGCTCTATCACCTGCACCGCGACGGCCGCCTGCACGAGGGCACGCGCATTCTCGCCCTCGCCCGCAGCCCCATGGCGCGCGTGGCGTATCAGGCACTGGCCGAACGCCGCTGCCGGGCGCAGGTGGCGCGTGCCGATTTCGACGCGGGCACCTGGGCGAGCTTCGCCGAGCGCCTGGATTATTTCCCCATCGATGCCTCACAAAGCGCCGATTTCGGCCGCCTGGCCCGTCACCTCGGCCCGGCTGGCGAACGCGTGCAGGTGTATTACCTGGCCACCGCGCCGAATCTGTTTGAAGACATCGCTCGCCACCTGAAAGTCGCCGGCCTGGCCGGGCCCAACGCGCGCATTGTGTTGGAAAAACCCATCGGCCATTCCCTCGATTCGGCGCGGGCGATTAACGCGGCCATTGGCGCGGTGTTCGATGAGTCGCGGGTATTTCGCATCGATCACTACCTGGGCAAAGAGACGGTGCAAAACCTGATGGCGCTGCGTTTCGCCAACATGCTGTTCGAGCCGCTGTGGCGCAGCGGGCATATCGATCATGTGCAAATCAGCGTGTGCGAAACCCTCGGTGTAGAGAACCGTGGCGCCTACTACGACCGCTCCGGGGCGATGCGCGACATGGTGCAAAACCACTTGTTGCAGTTGCTCTGCCTGGTGGCGATGGAAGCCCCGGCGCGCTTTGATGCCGAGTCGGTGCGCGATGAAAAACTGAAAATTCTCCAGGCCCTGAAACCGATTCAAGGCATGGACGTGCACGACAAAACCGTGCGCGGCCAGTACACCGCCGGCAAAATCGGCGGCCAGGAAGTGCCAGCGTATTACTTCGAAAAAAACGTCGATAACGACAGCGACACCGAGACCTTCGTGGCGCTGCAAGTGGCCATTAATACCTGGCGCTGGGCCGGCGTGCCGTTCTACTTGCGCACCGGCAAACGCCTGGCGAGAAAGACCTCGGAGATCGTCATCCACTTCAAGCAGGTGCCCCACCTGCTGTTCGATAACACCCAACCCAACCGCCTGATCATTCGCCTGCAACCCGAGGAGCGCATCAGCCTGCAACTGATGGGCAAAACGCCGGGCAAAGGCATGCGCCTGGCGCCCGTTGAGCTGGACTTGAACCTGGCGCAAGCCTTCCGCCAGAAGCGCCGCTGGGACGCTTACGAACGCTTGCTGCTGGATGTGATCGAGGGCGACTCGACGCTATTTATGCGCCGCGACGAGGTGGAAGCGGCGTGGAAATGGGTCGACCCCATTCTCAAAGGCTGGCAAGACAATTACCAGGATCCACGGCCTTACGCCGCCGGCAGCAATGGGCCGGAGCAGGCGCAGAGTTTGTTGGAGTTGCAGGGGCGTAAGTGGGCGGAGTGACCGGGAAACGCTCGTAGGAGCCAGCTTGCTGGCGAAGCTCTCAAATCTTCAAAGCTTCGCCAGCAAGCTGGCTCCTACGGACCGCGAAGCTTGGCGGCTATTGCTTCACCAACTCAGGAATCTGTACCGCCAACTTGGTGTTGTTCAACGGCGCCCGAATAAAGCCGCGCTGGGTGCCGTCCGGGCCGAGGATGACCAGGTTGCCGCTGTGGTCGACGGTGTAGTTTTCTTTGCTGGTGTCACCGGGAATAAACGGAATGCTCACGGCATTGGCCAGTTTCTGGATGTTCGCCAGCTCGCCGGTCAGGCCGAGAAACTGCGGGTCGAAATAGCCGAGGTATTTCTTCAGTTGTTCCGGCGTGTCACGGTTGGGGTCGACGCTCACCAGCACCACTTGCAGGTTGTTGCGAGCCTCTTCTGGCAGCTTGGTTTTCAGTTCACGCAGTTGCGCCAGGGTGGTCGGGCAGATGTCGGGGCAGAAGGTGTAGCCGAAGAACAGCAGGCTCCATTTCCCTTTCAATTCGTTAACCGGCACCGCTTCGCCAAGCTGGTTGGTCAGGCTCAGGTCCGGCAGGTTGCGGCTTTGCGGCAGCAGAATGATGCCAGCGTCGATCATCGCAGCGGGGTCGGCGTGGCCTTTGCCACTGAGCACGCGGTTGACGGTGAGGCCAAATACCAAGGCCACGACGGCGACGAGAATTGCGACGGTGATGTGCTTGCGGTTCATAGGGGCAGCTCGGCAGATCGAAAGACAAACGGTACCCCATCCGGCCCTGTCACCGAAACCGCCAAGCGTTTCAGGGTTTGCGCTGTTCCGGGCGCGACCACAGCCACGCCGCGCCACACCCCATGCCCAAGGCGGCGAGGGCAGCAGCTTCGGCCTGGCGCTCCTGCTCGGCGTCCAGCACCACACCCTCCAGGGCGGCAACGAACTGCATCGCCCCCGCCCGCTGTTACCGCTCAAGCAAGAAGTAGTGGTCCACGAGCAAGGCGATAAACAGTAGGAACAGGTAGTAGATGCTGTATTTGAACGTGTTGATGGCGGCGTGCGGTTTGCTGTCGTGGTACAGCACCCAGCTCCATTGCAGAAAGCGCGCGCCCAGCACCACGGCGCAGGCCAGGTAGAGCAAGCCGCTCATGTGAATCACGTAGGGCATCAGGCTCACCGCCAGCAGCACCAAGGTGTACAGCACGATATGCACTTTGGTGTAGTGCTCGCCATGAGTGACGGGCAGCATGGGGATGTCGGCCTTGGCGTATTCGGCTTTGCGGTGGATGGCCAGGGCCCAGAAGTGCGGCGGCGTCCAGGCGAAAATAATCAGCACCAACAGCAGCGGTTCGGCGCTGATATGGCCGGTGACCGCGACCCAGCCCAACAGCGGCGGCGCGGCGCCGGCCAGGCCGCCGATGACGATATTTTGCGGCGTGGCACGTTTGAGAAAGCCGGTGTACAGCACGGCATAACCGAGCAGCGAGGCCAGGGTCAGCCAGGCGGTCAGCTCGTTGGTGAAGGCGAGCAAAATCACCAGCCCGCCCACCGACAGCGCCATGGCAAAACTCAGCGCGGCGAAGGGCGAAACCCGGCCCTCGGCCAGCGGCCGTTTATGGGTGCGCGCCATTACCGCATCGATACGCCGATCCACCACATGGTTGACCGCCGCCGCGCCACCCGCACACAAGGCGATGCCCAGGTTGCCGAACACCAGCACCGTCCACGGCACGCCGGCACGCGTGGCCAGGAACATGCCGACCAGCGAGGTGATGAGCATCAGCACCACGACCTTGGGCTTGGTCAGCTCCAGGTAGTCGCGCCAAAGCGCTTGGCTGTGGGCTTGGCTGAGTAGAGTGGCCATGGCGTCTCTCCTTCTTGTTTTTATCGGTCAGGCCGCCGACTGGCTAACCCAATTTTTTGCCGCTGCGCGCGCCGGGTCGACGACCGCACGCAGCCGGTAATTCACCAGTACCAGCGTGAGCAGCAACAGCGCGCCGCCGGCGTTATGGGCCACTGCCACTGCAAGCGGCAGGTGCAGCAACACGTTGCTCACGCCCAGGCTGATTTGCACGCCCAAGGCCAGCACCAACAAACCGGCCAGGCGACCCTGACCGCTGCGTTGCAGCCGCCAGGCGAGTATCAGCAACACCACGGTAACCAGCAGGGCGCCGAGGCGGTGGGTGAAATGGATGGCGGTGCGGGCGTCGCTGTCGAGCTGGCCGCCGAGGTAGTTCGGGCCGATGTGCTGGCTGAGGTGAAAGCCGTTGGCAAAATCCATGGCCGGCCACCATTGGCCGTGGCAGGTGGGCAGGTCGATGCAGGCCACCGCCGCGTAGTTGGAGCTGACCCAGCCGCCAAGGGCGATTTGGCCAATCACCACCAGCAAGCCCAACGCCGCCAACTGCCGCAGCCGGGCGGGAATAGCGGGCAGGCTCGGCAGGCGGCCCGACAACCGCAGCGTTAGCAAAAACAGCAGCGCCAGGGTGGTAAAGCCGCCGAGCAAATGGGCGGTCACCACTTGCGGCCAGAGTTTCAGGGTCACGGTCCACATGCCAAACGCGGCCTGCGCCACCACCACGCCAAGCAGCAGTAACGGCAGTTTCAGCGGCTGCTGAGACTCGCCGCGCCGACGAACCGCGAGCACCGCCAGGGCGAGAATCACCAGACCCAGGCTGCCGGCGAAGTAGCGGTGAATCATCTCGTTCCAGCCCTTGTGTGCCTCAACCGGCGCGTGGGGGAAATTGGCCTCGGCGTGGGCCAACTGCGCCTCGCTGGCAGGCACGCTGATAAAGCCGTAGCAACCGGGCCAGTCCGGGCAACCAAGGCCGGCGTGGGTCAACCGCGTGTAGGCGCCGAGCAGCACCACGACCACGGCCAGAACAGTGGCGAGCAGGGCGAGGCGAAATCCGGGTTTGGCCATGGGAAGGTCCTTAGCTCAACCAATATTCGACAGTTTCAGCAGCAGGCGTAGGTCGTTGAGAATCGCCTTGCCTTTGGTTTTGGCGTCGTAACGCAGCACCAGATTGCCGTGGGGATCGACCAGCCAAAGCTGCGGCGCGTTGCCGGTGGCCGGGCTGGCTTTGCTGTAGGCCTGAGTGTCGAGGCCGTAGCGATCCAGACGCGGGTAGTCGCGCGCCAGCTCGGCGTTATAGGCCTCGCTGACAGGTTGTGCCGTGGCCAGGCCATGGGTGGCGCGCGACGCTTCACGGCCGAGGCCGATCTGAATTTGCCGCGCCAGGTACACCAGTTGCCGGCAGTCGTCTTCGCAGCTGGCTGGCGCCGTCACCAGAATTTGCCAGGTGGTGACATCGCTGCCGAGCACACCGAGGTCGGTGCGGTTCTGGCCGTTACCAATCAGTTCGCCGCTGTAGTTGCGCCCTTCAGGCACCCAGAAGCGAAACTGGTACATGGCCGTGGCGAGCACCATCGGCCCCACGGTCAGGGCCAGTAGCAAAATCAGTTGCAGGCGACCGCGACGGCGCACAGGTGCATGGGGCATTGGCATGGCTGGATTCATGGTTGTTGTTCTCCCAGAACAGGCTCGTGTTTGGCGGCGGCGTGAAAGCCGAAGTAGACAAATAAACCCAACAGCGCCGCCGCCAGGGCGAACCATTGCACGGCGTACGCCTGGTGCCGCTCGGGGCCCATGGCGACCACGGGCCAGTCGGCTTGGTAGGCGGCAGCGCTCGGTTCCAGGCGCACTTCGTAGGCCAGCCCGGCGCGGCCCAGCTGCGTCCACAGCGCTTGCGGGTGCACGGCATTGACCAGCAGCGGCCATTGGTTACTCGGCGCGTCGGCTTGCAGTTGGAAGGTTTCACCGGGCGGCACGTACACCCAGGCATCAAGGTTTTGTACGGCTGCAGGCGTGGCGAATTGTGCGGCGTTGCGCCGGTCCGGCCAGGGCAGCCAGCCACGATTGACCAGCACCCACAAATCGCTGGCCTGGTCGTAAAACGGTTGCAGCAGCTCGACGCCGACCTTGCCCGCGCGGGTGCGGTTGTCGAGCAGCACGCTGTGTTGCTCGTCGAAATGACCGCTCAAACGCACCCGGCGATAGGCCGCATCGGGGGTGGTTTCCAGTTCAAGAATGCCAATGGCGGCGGCAGTGCGACGTGCCTCGTAGCTGGCGAGCAAGTGACGCTTTTCTTCGGCGCGAGCCAGTTGCCAAAAGCCCAGCCACACCAGCACCGGCAGTAGCGCGGCCACCACCAGCGTCGGCAGCCAGCCAGGGCGAAACCGCCTCAACCGGCGTGCCCGGACAGCGGCAGGTGACTGGCTATACTCCACGGCATTCCCCTTCCCCATTGGCGAGACTCACACCATGCTCAAAGCGGCAATCGTGCTCATGTTGCTGGCCACCATCGTCAGCCTGTTCAGCGGTCTGTTCTTTCTGGTCAAAGACCAGGGGCAATCGTCTCGTGTGGTCAACGCGCTCACCGTTCGCGTGGTGTTGGCGGCGTTGACCGTGGCCTTGATCACCTGGGGCTTTTACAGCGGCCAACTGGTGAGCCACGCGCGCTGGTAACGCCCGCCTCAGAGCACGTACACGAAAATAAACAGCCCCACCCACACCACGTCGACGAAGTGCCAATACCAGCTGGCCGCTTCGAAACCGAAGTGCTGTTTCTCGTCCAGATGCCCTTTCATGATGCGCAGCAGCATGATGGTCAGCATCAGCGTGCCGATGGTGACGTGGGCACCGTGAAAGCCGGTGAGCATGAAGAACGTAGCGCCATAAATACCCGAGCCCAGCGTCAGCCCCAGCTCGTGATAGGCCTCAACGTATTCGGTAACTTGCAGCGCCAGAAAGCACACGCCGAGCAAAATCGTCAGCCCCAGCCACCCCTTCAGCGCGGCGCGTTTGCCGTGCCGTAACGCGTGGTGGGCGAGGGTGACGGTGACGCTGGAGCTGATCAGCAAAATGGTGTTGATCAGCGGCAAATGCCACGGGTCGATAACCGCTTTGGGGGCCGGGTACAGCTTGGGATCCGGCGTGTTGAGCATCGGCCAGGTGTATTCGAAATTCGGCCACAGCATGTTGGCGATGCCCTTCGCGCCTTCACCGCCCAGCCACGGGCCGGACCAGTAACGCACGTAGAACAACGCGCCAAAAAAGGCGATGAAAAACATCACTTCCGAGAAGATGAACCAGCTCATGCCCCAGCGGAACGAGCGGTCCATTTGCGCGCTGTAGAGCCCCGAGCGGCTTTCTTTGATCACCGCGCTAAACCAGCCGAACAGCATGTACGCCACCAGCAAACCACCGATGCTGAAAATCAGCGGGCCGTGGGATTCCGGTCGGGCGGCCTTGAGGTCGTTGAACCAGGTGCCCAGGCCGTACATGGTGGTGAGCATGCCGATGGTGGCAATGATCGGCCACTTGCTCTGCGCCGGAACGTAGTAGTGCTCGTAGGTGGAGTTGGGGCTCTTTGGCAGGGCCTCGTCGTGCGTCGCCATTTTATTGTTCTCCTTGTTTTACACCGCTTACTTGGCCGCTATCGGCGCATGGCGAGCAGTGATGTCGAACAGCGTGTAACCGAGGGTCAGGTGGAAGACATCCTTGGGCAGATCACGGTCGACGATGAAGCGCACCTTCATTTCTACGCGTTCACCGGGTTGCAGCACTTGCTGGTTAAAGCAGAAGCAGGCGGTTTTGTGGAAATAGGCCGCTGCCTCGGACGGCGAAATACTGGGAATGGCCTGCGCCGCCATGGGTTTGTCCGTGGGGTTCTGGGCGATAAATGTCATCTCGTTGACCGCCCCCGGATGCACTACCAAATCGCTCGACACCGGGCGGAACTCCCACACCATGTCGGCCGCGTTGGTGGCCATGAACTGCACTTTCACCTGCCGGTTTTCATCCACCTGTTGCTGCGCGCCGGCGTACTGCCCGGAGGTTTTGCCGTTGATGCCGAACGCTTTGCACATCACGTCGTAGATCGGCACCAGGGCAAAGCCGAAGGCGAACATCACCACCACCAATATCAGCAGGCGGGTGACCAGGGTTTTAGTCGGCAAGCCGTCGCTCATTGCAGGCTCACTTCACTTGCGGTGGCGTGGTGAAGGTGTGGTACGGCGCGGGCGACGGAATGGTCCACTCCAGCCCATCGGCACCGTCCCACGGTTTGGCCGGCGCGGGTTTGCCGCCGCGGATGCACTTGATGACGATGAACAGGAACAGGAACTGCGTGGCACCGAAGCTGAACGCACCGATGGACGAGACCATGTTGAAGTCGGCGAACT
The DNA here is from genome assembly GCF_979258635.1 of Pseudomonas sp. AC070. Lineage (NCBI taxonomy): Bacteria > Pseudomonadati > Pseudomonadota > Gammaproteobacteria > Pseudomonadales > Pseudomonadaceae > Pseudomonas > Pseudomonas sp. AC070. The sequence continues at coordinate 5,243,107 of NZ_OZ409871.1, read as the reverse complement.
GCAGGTTGTAGTCCGGAATCCGTCGCGGCATCCCGGCCAGCCCTACAAAGTGCATCGGGAAGAACGCCATGTTCATGCCCACGAAAGACAACCAGAAATGCAGCTTGCCCAGGGTTTCGTCGTACATGTGGCCGGTCCATTTCGGCAGCCAGTAGTAAGCCGAGGCGAAGATGCCGAAGATTGCGCCGGGCACCAGAACGTAGTGGAAGTGCGCCACCACGAAGTAGGTGTCGTGGTACTGGAAGTCGGCCGGGGCGATGGCCAGCATCAGGCCGGAGAAGCCGCCGATGGTGAACAGAATCACGAAGGCGACGGCAAACAGCATGGGCGTCTCGAAGGTGAGCGAGCCCTGCCACATGGTGGTCACCCAGTTGAACACCTTCACCCCCGTGGGCACGGCGATCAGCAGCGTGGCGTACATAAAGAACAGTTCACCCACCAGCGGAATGCCGACCACAAACATGTGGTGCGCCCAGACGATAAACGACAGGAAGGCAATCGAGGCCGTGGCGTACACCATCGAGGTGTAGCCAAACAGCGGCTTGCGCGAGAACGCCGGGATGATCGAGCTGACGGCACCGAAGGCCGGCAGAATCATGATGTACACCTCGGGGTGACCGAAGAACCAGAACACGTGCTGGAACAGCACCGGGTCACCGCCACCAGCGGCGCTGAAGAAGCTGGTGCCGAAGTGAATGTCCATCAGCATCATGGTCACGCAGCCGGCCAGTACAGGCATTACTGCGATCAGCAGAAACGCGGTAATCAGCCAGGTCCAGACGAACAGCGGCATCTTCATCAGCGTCATGCCGGGGGCGCGCAGGTTGAGGATGGTGGCGATCACGTTGATCGCGCCCATGATCGAGCTGATGCCCATCAGGTGAATGGCGAAGATAAAGAACGTCACGCTTTCCGGCGCGTAGGTGGTGGACAGCGGCGCGTAGAACGTCCAGCCAAAGTTCGGGCCACCACCGGCGGTGAACAGCGTGCTGATCAGCAAGCCAAAGGCGGCCGGCAGCAGCCAGAAGCTGAAGTTGTTCATGCGCGGCAGGGCCATGTCTGGCGCCCCAACCATCAGCGGAATCATCCAGTTGGCCAAGCCGACAAACGCCGGCATCACCGCGCCAAATACCATCACCAGGCCGTGCATGGTGGTCATTTGGTTGAAGAACGCCGGCTCGACAATTTGCAGCCCCGGCTGGAACAACTCGGCGCGAATCACCATGGCGAACGAGCCACCGATCAGAAACATGGCAAAGCTGAACCACAGGTACATGGTGCCGATGTCTTTGTGGTTGGTGGTCAGCACCCAGCGCATCAGGCCCTTGGCGGGGCCGTGGTGACCGTGGTCGTGGTCTGCGTGCCCAGCATGGCCAGGCTCAATCACTGCACTCATGGTGGGTCTCCTATTCCTTCGCCTGTTTCAGGGCCAGCACGTCTTTGGGGGTGACCATGTCACCGACGTTGTTGCCCCACGCGTTACGTTCGTAGGTGATGACCGCGGCGATATCCACTTCCGACAATTGCTTGCCGAACGCGGCCATGGCCGTGCCTGGGCGGCCGAAGAACACCGTGTGCAGGTGGTCTTCTTTTGGCCCGGTGGCCACCTTGGAGCCCTTGAGTGCCGGGAACATGGGCGGCAGGCCCTGGCCCTCAGGCTGGTGACAGGAGGCGCAGGTGGTGTGATAGACCTTGTCGCCGCGCTCAACCAATTCTTCGCGCGTCCATTCCTTGCTGGTCAGCTCTTTGAGCGCCAGGGCTTCCTGCTTGCGCTCATCGAGCCACTTGGCGAAATCTTCTTTGGATTTGACCTCGACCACGATGGGCATAAAGCCGTGGTCTTTGCCGCACAGCTCGGCGCATTGGCCACGGTAAATGCCAGGCTTGTCGACCTTGGTCCACGCTTCGTTGACGAAGCCCGGAATGGCATCGCGCTTCACCGCGAGGGCCGGCACCCACCAGGAGTGGATAACGTCGGCGGCGGTGATGAGGAAGCGAACTTTGGTGTTGGCAGGAATCACCAAGGGCTGATCGACTTCCAGCAGGTAGTGCTCGTCTTTGGGCGCCTGGTTATGGATCTGCTCGTTGGGCGTGGCCAGGTTGCTGAAGAACTCCACCTCTTGCCCGAGGTATTTGTAGTTCCACTTCCACTGGTAGCCGGTGACCTGGATATCCAGCTCCGACTCGCTGCTGTCGTAGATTTTGATCAGGGTTCGGGTGGCCGGAACCGCCATCGCCACCAGAATCACGAACGGCACCACGGTCCAGAGAATCTCGACCGTCGTACTTTCATGGAAGTGGGCAGCGACCTGGCCGGTGGAGCGGCGGTGGACCAGCATCGACCAAAACATCGCGCCGAATACCAGCACGCCGATGACGGCGCAGATCAGGAAGATTGTCATGTGCAGATCGAACACGGCATTACTGGTTGCCGTTGCACCCTGCGTCATATTCATGGTCCAGGCAGCGTTCGCCTGGCTGAATACCGACCACAGCAGGAGGCCCATCCAAACTCGTGGATGTCGCATCATTGCGGGTTCCCCTTATCGTTCTTGTTATCCCGCCGGCTATGCCTGCGGCCAAGGGAGCGTCTGCTAGAAAACTGACTTAGCTGTCGCACCCTCGCCTTGCCGTGGCTCAGTCCGGGTTCATCAGGTCATGTGTTTCGAATCAGCCTTTCGATTCGGAGTATAGACAGCGACTTGCACCTCGCAATGTCGAGGCAAAAATCGCCGCGACCGGCCAGGCCTTGTGCTAAAGCCCCCGGTTCTATTGGCTCGGAGAAAGGTGTAACGCCAGCGTTATAACGGGCTAGCATAAAAGTTTCGTAATTATGACAATCCGGTCTTAGCGGCGCCGTGCTGGCAGCTAATGTCTCTGTCTTCGACCTGTTTCATCCGTGAACGGGGCTGTCCATTTACCCATGTCCTTTGTTTGGGAGCAGTCATGAAAACCGCCGCACTGCGCGAGCTGATCCAGCGCGCCCATCAACACGAAGCCGATAGCGCCAACCTTGCCAACCTGCTGGAACAAAAAATACCCGAGCTGCACCACACCATTCGATTACCCGAAGGTGATGGCAAACAGGCGCTGGTGCGTTTTGTGAAGGCTTATATCGATCAGGTGCCAGACATTTTGGACGCCGCCAACCAAGTGGCGCGGGATGCAGGCATAGAGGGGCAGATCAAACCGGTGCTGAAAGTCGCCGAAGCGTTTTTCCTCGAACCATCAGCGCTAATGGACGGCCACGAAGGATTGGACGGCATGCTCGACGAGGCCTACCTGGCCCACCGTCTGGTTGAAGAAGTGAACGACCGTTACATCACCCATTTAGGCCAGCCACTGATTCCGCTAGACACGACCCTGGCCAACGTAATCGCCCACCAACTGATCGGCGAACCCTTCGCCAACGAGTTGGATGAAGTGGTTCACCACGCAGTGGACGGCATGCTCGAAGCGAGCATTTTCGAACAGGAGTCGGTGCAGGCTTACCGCAGCCGCCTTAGCAACCCCATCACCCATGCTGCTTGGAAAAAGTGGCCGTGTTTTTCGCAGCAACTGGGTGTGGAATTGCAGCTGGAGTAAATGCACTACCTGTTAGTCAGAAAGCTCACAAGCTCATTCAACATCGGCATCGGCATCGGCATCCCCAACTAACATGTCACGTACTGCCTCGAGCAGTACCTTACGATAAAGGAGTTTTTGACCTAGCTCTTCACGCTCGTCAAAGGTTCCTGGCCCCCAGATACTACATGCGCCGCAAAGCAACTCTTCGGACATTTTATCTATTTTCTTTAGTGAAATAAGTTTCTCCTGAGGTGACATCGCCGCCCATATATTTGCCGCCGGCCCACTGCCTGGAATTAATAGCTGGCGAAAATCCTCGCTGAGTTCTTTTGGAAAAGCCTCGCGGGCCTCGCTATCACCTTTCCTGTATTCCAACGTTTCATTCGTGGTTCTAGCGAGTAATTGCTCGTCATTGCTTTTTGGCCTCAATATAGACCAATTGCCCATCAATAGGTCCATGGCAAGACCTTTTCCAATATCGTGTCCAGTGAAGAAGGGCCTAGACAAATTATTTTTGTATCTTTCACCCAAATATATTTTATCGTTACTTTTATCCCAAATCAGGTCTTTGGTGCGTACATCTACACCCGTATAAGCATATAACTTCGATACAAATGCTTCGTTAGTTGCTCGTCGGTAATGCTCGTCGGAGACGGGTGTTAATAGCCAAGGAATGCCATCGCGGTCCTTATAAAAGTCGCCCAGTCCGTTAGGGGATCGGTCATCTAACCGAGTCCATGAGCTATCCAGCAAAATATCCGGCTCAATTCTTTGCTTCACCATCCTTCGGCCCGAACCGTCTTCTTCGACAACGATTTCCGCATCAAAACCTTTGACCGGAATATTTTTGCCCGCACCGACTAGGTCGGCCTGGACTTGTTTAGTCAAACTGTTGGACTCGCAATTGGTGGTGCAGCCGAACAATTTCAATTTTTTAAGTTCGTGCTCTGGCGCCTTTACTTCAATTTTTTGAAGAAGGTCCATTATGTCCGTATGAGTTAAGTTGCCTATTTTTGGGTTAGCCGGTACCGTAATATCACCGTGCCCCGCTAGTACGTAGCCCACTCTCTTTCCAGCAATCGACTCAATATCGCCAGACTGTATGGAGAGCCCATCATTTGGATTATAGTGCGCCACTACTGTATTTTCCGGATGTCGATTCGCAACCCGCCTCTCAAGGTTATCTATGATGCTGTCGCCCACCTGCAAATTAACAACCAAATAGTTGTCTACCTCAATCTTGGGCCCTTTGGGTGGCGGTAGAGTTGGACGGTATTCTGCACTTTCGCCTACCGGCAAAGCCGATTTAGAGGTATTTACTGCTTCACTTGCAATTGGCATTCCGCCCGTGTGGGTGTCTGGTACGTTTTGCATACCGCTGTTTGCAGGGGCGTTCCCATTGTCGGTCGACGCATTACGCTCATGCAAAACCGCCTTGCTAATATTAATAGGCGGTAAATCTGGCGTATCAGGTTTCAAGGAAGGTTTGGTATAGGTTGCGGTGGTTCCTACATGCAACTTGCCCAACGCGTCTGGCGCAGAGTCAAGCGTGGGGAGTTTTTGGCCTTGTGAATCAACCATCGCCGGCGTGTCATAGCCTTTAACTTTCGTGGCCGCGCCCTGCTGCTGCAGCAAACCACTCACTTCACTCACCAAGCTCGGGCCATTTTTGGCGCATGCCGTGCCGCAGCCCACCAAGGCCACTTTGTCGACAGTGCTCTTGCCATCGTTGGTTAGCTTTTGCACCACATCGGTGATTTGTTTTGCGTCCATGCCGCCGAGTTTCAGGCCGTCGCTATGCCCCACCACTTCCACTTTTTTGCTGCCGCTATCGGCCAGCGCGCCGCTCAGGACTTTGTGGCCGCCGTCGGCGGTGGGCGTGACGATTACGCTGTCAGGGTGTTTATTGGCCAGGTTTTGCGCGGCCTGGGTGACGACAGGATTGGTGGTGTCGGTGTTGACCACAACGCGTTGGTCGAAGGTTTGTTTGACCTTCGGCGCATCGATGTCCGCATGGCTGCGAAGCGTTGCTTTCGGTGCGTCTGCCTGAGCGACCTTGGTGGTAGCGCTGTCGGCTTTGCGCGGCTGCGTTTTTGGCGCATCGGCAACGTGCACGTTTCGGCCAGCCTTCGGTGTGAAGAGCTTTTTCACCCCGGCTTTGATTTCCTGCGCATCGCCGATGGAAATTTCCACTTTTACGTCGGTGCCGGCCACGCGTTTGTTTTGCGAGACGGTGAGCTGTTTGCTGGCATCGGTGTTCAACGGACCACTGATGCCACCGGCAGCGCTGACCTTGCTTGGATCACCGATGTCGATGGTCGCCGCGTTTTCGGCCGTGTAATGCACCTGATCCACTCGACCAAATTCCAGCGTCACGCTCGGCAAACCGTTCTTGCTGATACCGCCGCCACCGCCTGCGTAACCGCCATCTTTCTCACGGCTGTCTTGCAGGGTTTGTGCGGTGATTTTGCCGCTCACATCGACGCTGCCCTGCCCGGGTTTTGAGGTGATGTGTGCGCCGGTCAGGTTGAGGTTGCCGGCCACCTTGAGGTCCAGGTTGTCGGCGCTGATGCCCGCTTGCTCGGCGGTCAATTTGCTGTTGTCGAAATCCTTGCCGCCCGAGGCACTGGCGCTGGCGGTGCCCTGGATGATGCCGTCCGTGGTTATCGCCACGCCGACGCTGGCGCTCCAGTTGCCGCGCGTGTGTTCCATCTCCGATGTGTCTTGCACGCTGGTGATGGTCTGGTTGCCACCGATTTTGGCGCTGACAGTGTTGCCCTTGATGTTCGAGCCGATCAGGTTGTGGTCGCCGGCGGTTTCGATGCGGATGTCGGTGCCGCTGATCATGCCGTTGGTGTAGCTGGTGGTTTTGGTGGTGGTTTCGTCATAGCTGCCGCTGGCGCCAGCAGACACACCCATGCCAACCCCCGTGGGCGCCGCACCGATACTGGCCGTGAGACCTGAGGTGTGGGTGGTCACCGACTCGCTGCTGGTGCTACTGCTTTTCGCCGCCGTTTGGGTCAGGTTGCCTGCTGATTTGATGGCGACTTTGCCGCCTTGCAGGTTCACGCCGTTGAGCGCGATGTCGCCTTTGGTGGTGGTCAGGCTGATGTTGCCGCCAATCTGATTAATGTTTTCCGCGCGGTGTTCGCTTTCGCGGGTTTCGATGGTGTGCTGCATGCCGGCTGTAACCGAACCCCCTACGGCTTCGCCAAACGCCACTTGGGTAGCCAAACCGGCAGCCATCATCGCGGTTAGCGCCGGGTCAACTTCCATGCGGCCGTCTTGCGTGGCCAGGGTTTTCGACGAGGCAGGCGGTGCGTTTGGATCGACGACGGCATCGGTGCCGAGGTTTTTATGAGCAAGCTGAGCGGCTTGCGTGGCGACGTCCGCTAACGAGGAGTGGCCTTCGGCGGTCACGCCAAGGAACAACTCCTCGCGGGTGTGGGTGATTTTCTCGGTGTTTTCGTACTTGGTGGTTTTAATGTCGCCGGCCATCACGTCTAGCGTGGGCATGTTTTTCGTCGCCGCGACACGCTGCTCCGGTGTCATTTTCGCCCGCTCTTCTGGGCTCAGTTGATAACCGGCATTGATGTCCGCACCACCCATATCAAAGGTGCCGCCGACATCGACGCTGCCGCTGCCCAGGTTGAGTTGAACATTGCGGAAAGTGGTCGATTCGCTGGTGTCGGTCGTGGTCACCGTTTCGATGCCGACTTTAAGGTTGGCCCCACTGGTGGCACCCCGGCCTGCGTTGGCGCCGGTGCGAGCGCCGGTTCCCTCGCTAGCCAGCGCCTGCGAGGCAGCGGAGCGGCCAGCGCTGGCTTGGCCGCGCAAGCCAGGTTTGACCTGGGTATCTTCGCCAAGTCCATCAAACGGTGAGGCCAGATGTGTGTCGATTGCCGCTGCCGAGCCCCACATGCCGTTGGCTTCATAGCCGCCGGCACCGACCCCCGCGCTGATCACCAGCTGCGTGGTTTTCACGGTTTTTTCGTGGAAGGCCAGGTCTTTACCGGCGGCCACTTTCATGTCGCCACCGACCTGCACGTTGCTGGTGTCGGCATTGATTTCGCCACCGACAATATTCCAGTCACCTTGGGCCTGAACGGTGAGGTTTTTGGCGTTTAAGGTATTGCCCACCGAGTTGGCGGACGCGGCCATTTCGGTGATGTCGACCTGCGATAAAAAGCCGCTGGCGCCCACGGCATCAAACGCGGAACGGGCTTCGTGCAAGTCGTTCATGTTGAGGTTGCCGCTGGTTTGCAGCAGCACGTTGTCCGATTGCGTGATGGCGCCGACCAGGTCGATATCGCCACCAGAAATCACGCTGAGGGACGAACCTTGTTCGATGTCAACCGGGCCTGCGGCCAGGCGCTCTTCGAAGATGGCGCGTACGTCAGGACGCTCTACAACAACGGCTTTTTTCTCTGGTTTTGTCGCGTCAGCATCAGCAACTTCGGCTACCTCAGGCACCTCCGCCAGAGGCTCTGGCTCAGCCGCCTTCTTCTCCGACTTGTCCTCGGTCAGCGCTACACCCATCACCCCGTTATCGCGCACGACCATGTAGCCGTTTTCGTCATAACCGGTGGTGGCTGAACTGGTTACGCCATTGCCACCGACCACGGTTTGCTGGAATCCGCTCAACACGCCGCCCTGGTTCAGCACCTTGTTTTCAGCGGTGACTACAAGCTGCCCAGCCGGTTTACCCTCGCCGCCCTGCCCGGCAAAAATGCCGGCCTGCGCGCCGCCGACCGAGACGTTGTTGACGTCGGTTTTCGAGTACACAAAAGCGTCGGTATTGCCACGAATGGTGCCGTTGATGTTGGCCACCGAATCCGCATCAATCAGAACCGTATCGCCGCCTACCAAGGCCGAACTGTTGGCGTCTTGATTCCGCGCCGCGATCGTTTCCTGGCTTAAGTACAGCTTCGGCGCCAACACCATCTGGCCGTCCACCAATTGGTTTTCGTACCAAACCACATCGGTTTTCAGGCCAGCAATTTGCTCGACCGTTAAGGGCTGGCCAAGGCTAAAACCTGCTGTGCCCGCAAGCGCTGCACCGTTATCCAGCAACTGAGTAACCAGCTGCGCTCCGCCCAACCGCTGGGTTTGTGCGAAGAAATTACCGACCCGCTCCTCGACGCTGTGCAGGATCAGTTGGTGATCAAAATAAGCATCGCCCAGCACGGTCACGCTTTTGTCGGCGTCGTAGCCAATCTTGGTCAGGAAATAGTCCGAGCCCATGTACTGGCTTTGGTCGATGTAGCTCACGCGGGTTTCGTACAGCGGTTTGATCCGCGCAAACGCATCGCCGTCGGCAGCCGGATCGCGGGGGCGGAACAACGGATTTTTCAGCTGATCGCGCAGTGCGTTCTCGGCCCGCTCGCGGTTGTACTGGGCGTCCAGTTCGCCGTCCAGACTTTCCACGGTTTCGCTGCCCACCTGAACGGTGATCGGCCGCTGCCCAACCCACGTGCCCCCGTCGCCGCTCTTAAAGGTGCCGCCTTCTTGCAGGAACACTTTGCCGGCAGAAATTTCTGCCTGGGTGTCGGCGTAGTAGTGTTGCGATTTGTCAGAAGCACTGGTCTTGAACGTCGCCCATCGCCCACGCAGCTGGTCATGGCTGAGGGCTTTCCAATCGGCACCTAACACCGCGCTGAGCACCTGATCGATGCCAGGTTTGTTGACTAACTTAAGCGTCTCCACCCAATTGCCGCTGCCACCTTTGGCGCTCAAAAAGTCATTGAGCAAGCCATACAAACCGTCCTGATAAACCCGTTGGCCCGTAGGGGTGCCGATCAGGGAATTACTGAAGTAATACTGCGTTGGCGCCGCCTTCAAAATCTCGACCAGGGTTTTGGAGGTAAACATGCCCTCGTTTTTCAGATTGCCGTCAATCAGCACATCGTCCGTGGCGGCCATCAGCCCGCCGACGTTACGCACGGTCGCGCCGCTGCCGTTGGCCGTATCCTGATTGAGCAGCAAACTGCCGCCCGCCTTGATCACCGCCTGCTCGATGCTCAAATCGGAGGCGTAAACCGGCAGATCGATTTTGATGTTCCAGTAGTCGCGCTCGATCAAGCCGTCTGCTTTGGAGAGCCACACATCTTCTTCGGCCACGCTCGCGGTCACCACGCCGCCGGTGCTTTTACTCAGGTTTTCCAGCAGCGGCGTGTCGATCCATACATTGCCCTGCGCTTCGATACGGCCGACGTTGTTTTGTACTTTTTCGCCCGCACTCAGGCTCATGTCGCCCATGGCCAGGAGTTGGCTTTTGACACCGTTAAGCAACTGCGTGCCGGCCTGCAGGCTGAGGTTTTCGCCCGCCCACATAAGCTTGCCCGGAGCGTTTTCGATCAGGCCTTTGGCGCTGATGGCCAAGGTTTTGCCGATGATGATCGCGCCTTGGTTGCGCACATCGCCGGTGGCCAGAATATGTACCGAACCGGGAGTGCTGAACTCGTGCGTGATGGTGACGTGGTGGGCGGACAGCGTGAAAAGATTGGCTGCTTGCGGGGCGCGGAACGCGGCGTCGATGACCGCATTGCCAGCGTTTTTGAAGCTCAGGCTGGCAGTGTCTAACGAGGTGATGGTGCCGGTGTTTTGGTAGCTGCCGACGTCCAGAACAAGCTGATTGCCGGCCACTATTGATCCGGCATTTAGCAGCTTGCCGCCGACATCCAGCGCCACGGTTTTCTGCGCGTAAATGCCACCGCCGTTGAGGTTGTGAAGATCGCCGCTGGCCTTGAACTCAGCCTTTTCGTCAGCCACAAACGTCCCGCTGTTCTCCAATGTCCGAGTCGCGACGCCAAGGTTCTTGCCGCGAATCGTGCCGCTGTTCTTCAGGCTATTGGCGACGTCTATCCGTACCCGATCGACGGCGCTTAACGAGGCGTCTTTGTTGTTAATCAGGTCGCTAGCCGCAATGCGTAAATCAACCTCGGCGCTCAGCGTGCCGCTGTTGGTAAACCGCTTCGATGAGCCGACAGCGATGCTGCCGCCGGCGCCAATGTCTTTAAGTCCGACATCGCCATCGGCGCTTATCTGAATATCCCGCGCCGCCAAAATCAGCCCGTCGTGCCGAACCCCGGCGCCGCTGTCGCTGCTGATCAGGTTGATATACCGGCCGTGCATGGCGCCTGCTGCTGAGCCGGCAATAGCGACGCCAGAACCTTGCGCACCAGCGGTTGCAGTAAAGGTGCGGGCGCCTGTGGTGTAGGCGCCTTGGCCGGCCACGATGTTCAGATCCGTCTGCAACGCTTCGGAGCCGATCACGCCGTTTAAGGCCACCGAACGGGCGACGATATCGAAGTAACTCAGGCCCGAAGTGTTGACGCCGTCGGCGCCGATCAAGACCTGACCACTGTGTTTATCGACCAACAACTTCAAGCTGCCATCAGCATCGGACACAAGCCCGGTGCTCACGGTCAGGCGCGACGTGTTCAGCGTGGTCACGCCGTTCAGGGTCAGGCCGTTGGGGTTGGCGATCAGCAAGTCCGCCGCATCGCCGAATACTTCCAACGTGCCGCTGATTGAACTGGGCTGGTTGCCGGTGATTTCCGTGAGAATCGCTTTCGCTGTGCGTTTCAAGTTCGGATTTAACAGCACCGCCCCGCCAATCTGGCTCGTGCCGTTGACCATGCTGTTGTTGAAGATAACGCCAGGTTTGGCCACGTCGAACTGGCCAAAACGGTTGTGGGAAAGACCGTTGCTATTAGGGTTCGCGATCTCAATCACCGGCACGCCATTCGCGGCGCTGGATACCGTGGCGCCAGTGCTGCGATCCAGCAGAATCTCGGCGCCGGCCCAACTTGGCGAGCCTGCCAAGAGCAAAGACAGCACTAGACGTTTAAGCGAATAAACGGGCGCGATCGAAGGAATTGAAACGGCCGGGGTGGCTCGCTGCTGCCCGGGCTTGCGCTGGGCGGTGGAGATTTCGGCGACGGGGATAAGAAAGCCCAGAGGCTTGCTGAAAATAAGACGAAAGCAGTGTTTGTTCATGGCCGCGACCTAGATTAAAAGTCGGACCAGCCTAGGTGTCTGCTGCAGGAAGCTATGCAGGAAAAGCCTCTGTACCCTCAGGCACGCTTTCCCTTTTTTATGCGACGAAAAGCAATGGCGTTGCCGAAACCGTCGGCTCATCCTCGCCATTGCATGCCGATTCCAGCGGGAAAGAACGCGGTCGAAACCGCGTTCTTTCCGTTGCGATTAAGCCCCGGCCATACGGTAAACGCTGATCAAGACCTCATGCTCGCTGACACCATCAATGGAGCCAACGAAAATGTAGTCGTTGAGCCAGGCGTGCTTGCCCGGTTGGGTTTTAAACGAGGGCACGGTGCGGCAGTAGAAGTCGGTTTCTTTCATGTCTTTGAATTCCAGGCCTTTGGCTTGTTTGGCCAGGCCAGATTCGTTCAGGCGCCAGATGCCGGCGTTGTCGATGATGATGATTTCGCCGTCATCGGTTTTCAGCCGGTATAGGGCGTTGATGCGGGTGACGCCGTCTTCGCGCATCACCGACATGTCGGCGCCGCCGGGCACCACGGTGCCTTTCATGGGTTTGCCGTCGATGTCTTTGCCCACAAAAGTACCGCCGGCAATGGGGTAGTTCACGCGGGTGCCGTCCGGGCCTTTACCCATTTCTTCGCGCGGGCCGAGCTGCACGTTGATTTGCAGCACCAGCTCGTTGGTCAGGCGATTGGCGACCTTCTCTTTGAGCTCTGCAGCGTGGCCGGCAGTAGCGGCAAGCAGCAGGGCCAGACCGGTGCAGGTGTGCAGGAATGTGCGGGACAATTTCATGGGTTACGCTCCTTCGATTTCAAAAATTAGAGCCATCGGACGCCATCGCCCGATAGCCTTTTGGTTCACTTCAGGGGATCAGGTCGGCATGGCTGTTTGAGCAGGGTGTCGCAGGCCGGCAGGGCGCTCGGAATGTCGACGCCGGTCAGCTCGCCCAGCACCAGCCGCGACGGATGCGCGTCGTCGTGCAGCACGCTGTTGCGGCTGGGGATGGAGAAGTAGTCAAAGCCATAACCACCGGTGCGCGACGGTGCGTCGATCCAGATCCGCAGCTGCGAGCCTTTGCGGAAGGGGTGGGAGAACGGCGGAATTTCCATCCGGCCCAACGTCGGCACATTCGGCAGCATCGGTTGCACCGAGTCCGGCGTGTCGAGCAGCCAGGGACGCAGCGGGGTGGAGCGCGCATCGTCGAGCTTACGCGCCGACATGCGCAGCCAACCGCGCTGCACATACACTTCCTGGCCGTCGGGGCGCACTTCGGTGACGGTCACTTGCAGGTCGGTATCTGGTGCCAGAAAGGTGGTAACCCACAGGTCTGCGCTCGCGGTGCCGTAGCTCAGAAAGTCACGCGTCAGCGGCGCGCTGGTGTACGCCAGGCTGCCTTCGCGCCAGATCGGGTGCTGCGGGCCCCAGGCGTTGTCTTTGAGGAAGGTGTTCACGTCTGGCCCGGGGATAGGATAGTTGTAGCCATCCGGCGCACCGCTGCCTTTGCCGTTTTCAATCAGCTGACCTTTTTCGCTGAGGGCGAAGGTCACCGGCTTGGGTTTGAGCGGGTAGCTGTCGCGTTCGATGGTCCAGGTTGGCCGTGCGGTTTCGTTGGGTTCATGGCGACCGCTGCGGTTGTCCGCCACGGTTTCCTGCCACATTTCCAGACGTGGCGTTTTCTCGAAACCGTTGCGCTCGCCTTTGACGAAATGGTCGAGGAAGGCGCCGAGCTTTTTGCGAAAACGCTCGGACTCGTACAGGTTGTGGCCGCCGCTGGCTTGCACCATCCACAGCTGTTTGGGGGCGAGCCGCTCTTGGTAGTAACCCTCACGCGCCAGCACGGCTTCGTCTTGCCAGGCCTGCATGGATAACACCGGCACCTTGATCTGCGCCGCGCGGTCACGGGGGCTGCTGCGTTGCTCAGTCCACTCATCACGCAGCGGGTGGCGGAGCAGGTTGTACATCAGCGAGGTGCTGACCACTTTGGCTTGGTTCTCGGCCACTTGCGCCAGGCAGCGCTGGTCATGTTCCGCTTCGGCGCTGGCTTTCACCGCTTGCCAGCGCTGGTCGACGAACCAGTGCCAGGTGGTGGTGAATTCCTGATTCGGCACGCCGCCAGGCGCCCAGCTGTCGCCTCGGGCATCGCCGAGCACCATGCCGGGGGCGATGGCTTTGAGGTGTTTGGGCTGCTCTTCGGCGGTCATCAGTTGCGACATGCCGGCCCACGACCAACCGAACATGCCGATGTTGCCGTCGGACCAACTTTGGCTCGCCGCGAATTCAATCGCGTCGCGGCCGTCGGTGCCGTATTGCGGGCCGAGAAAATCGAAGGTGCCTTGGGAGCAACCGGTGCCGCGAGCTTGCACGCCCATGACGGCGTAGCCCTTTTCCACCAGCTCTTTGTCCGTGGCGACGGAGAAGGTTTCGTTGTCGCCCAGGTACGCCGGGCCGCCGATGCTGCCGGAGTCATAGCCGCTGTAGCGCACCAGCACCGGGAATTTTCCTTCGGCTTTGGGCAGCAGCACGGAGTAGCGCAGCTCGGTGCCGTCGGCGGCTTTCAGGTAGCCGGTCACGCGTTTGCCCCAGAACGCCTCGAAGCTGCGATCGGACGGCGGCATGCCTTCATCTTCAGGCGCCTGGGCCATGGCCAGGCCGTGGGTGCCAAGCAGCAAGGCCAGGCTCAAGGCGCCGCAGCGCAGCGGGTGTTTTAGATAGGTCGAGTACATAAGCAAACTGTCCCGCTGTGATTAAAAGTTTTTGGAAACCGACGCCACGACCGTGGCCGAACACTCGCCGGCGCGGCCGAAGGCGGACATGCACTCAGCCTGCGAGAGGTCGGTGTCGATGTAGGTGGCTTTCCAGTCGAGGCCAAACATCTTCTTGCTGAGGGCCACGCTCCAGTCGTAGTAGGTGCTGCGATAGTCGCCGCTGCCGTCGCGGTAGGCCATTTCATCGTGGGTATCGCTGTAGCCGTAACGCACGTTCAGCAGGGTTTGGTAGGGCATCGGCTGTGTGTATTCCACCCAGGTGATGATCCGGTCGTTGTCGCGCTCGGGAATTTTGATGCCCAGCGGCGCCAGCTCTTTCGCCAAAGCCTCCAGAGCCGGTGGGTTTTGCAGGTCGTTGGTGTATTTAAAACCTGCGGTGGCGCCTTTGTAGCTGAAGGTGCCAACCCATTCGTGGAAGTTCACCCAGCTGTCTTTCGGGTAGTCGTAGGCGACGTATGCCAGCGAAAACCGTGTGTTCTCACTGAGCGGGCGGGCAATTCCGACGAAGTAGTCGAATTCACGGCGGGTGTCGGTACCGAAATCGACGTTACTGGTGAACACGCCGGCAAACACGCCGGATGGTTTGTGAACCAGATTGGCGACGGTTTGCAGCACCGGGTCGCCCTGGGTGAGCGAGAAGCCGCCTACGCGGTAGTCGCTCGCGGCGATGACGGTTAAATCCAGCATTACCTCGGGGGTCAGGTCGATGGCGTGGCTGGTGAGTGAAAAACTCAGAGCGGCGCTCGCAAGGCTCCACTTGATAAGGGTGTTCATGTGTTTCTGCTCCGTTTTGTTGTGATTGATGTGGCAGAAAAAACCGCTGGCTCTTGTTGTTTTGGGTGCAGCTTCGCGATGGTCATCGCTGCGCTTTGTGGGGCGCTTTTATGTTTTTTTGGGCAAAACGACCCCGCCGGCTCGAAAGGCTCGAGTCGAAATTTTTCTTATACGAAGGGGCGTCGCTCGGTGTTGCAGGTGAGGTTGCGGGTGTTGGGTGGTGGCGTTCTCCGTTGCAGGTTAAGAAGCGTGTCGGCGCAGCGCGAACTCAGGCATCTGAGCGAATCCTGTTCCACAGTCGGGTTAGCAAACGCTGCGCGGCCTTTTTCGGCGGCTCGATCTGGAACAACAAATGGCGGTCGGCTTCGGGTACGAACAGGTTTTTCTCGGTCAGCAGTTGCGGGTTAATCAGCGGCGTACTCGCCGGATTCGGGTTCGGGTAGCCGATCTGGTTGGTGACGCGGGCGATCACTTCTGGTTGCAGCAAGAAGTCTATAAACGCATGCGCCTGTTTGATGTTTTTCGCCGTGGCGGGAATGACCATGTCGTCCGACCATTGCAGCGTGCCCTGGCGCGGCAAGGCCATGCGAATGTCGATGCCGTTGTCTGCCGCCAGCGCCATGTTGCGCGCCGCCAGCATGCCGCCCGACCACCCCAGCGCCAGGCAGATATCGCCATTGGCGAGGTCTTGCGGGTATTTGGCGGAGTTGAAATAGCGCACGTAGGGACGGATGGATTTCATCAAGGCTTCGGCCTTGGCGTAATCCTCAGGCTTGTCGCTGCTGGGGTTCAGGCCCAGGTAGTACAGGGCGATGGGCACCACTTCGTCGGGGCTGTCGAGAATCGCCACACCGCACTGGCTGAGCTTGGCGATGTTTTCGGGTTTGAACAGCAGGTCGTAGTCGCGCATATCAACGTCTTTGCCGAGTACCGCCTCAACCTTGGCTTTGTTGTAGCCGAGCAGCGTGCTGCCCCACAGGTAAGGCACGGCGTAGCGGCTACCCGGGTCGAGCTGCTGACGCTGCGCCATGAAGGCGGGGTCCAGTTGATGGAAGTGGGGCAGTTGCTCGCGGTCCAGTGGCTGCAGCGCCTTGGCATTGATCAGGTTGGGCAACTGGCTGCTGCTGGGAAAGGCAACGTCGTAGCCGGCCGAGCCTGTGAGCAGCTTCGCCTCCAAGGTTTGCGGGCTGTCGAATACGTCGTACAGCACGCTGATGCCGGTCTGGTCTTTGAAGTCTTGCAGCACGTCTTTGGGCAAGTATTCGATCCAGTTGTAGATACGCAGCTCCCCGCCGATTTTCTCGGCGTTGGCGGCCACACTGGCGCCGCTGAGCAGCAGCCCGATCAAGCAATGTTTCAGCACGTGGTTCATGGCAATTCCTCGAAGCGACTACAGCGCGCGGGCCAGGGAACGGATGAGGCGCAGGGTGTCGACGTCCAGCACGCTTTCAGCTATGGGCAGGGACGATTGCTTAACGATGACCACCTGCTGGGCGAAGTCGACATACAAAATTTGCCCGTGAATACCCACCGCCAGCAACGCCTCCTGGGGGTACACATACCACTGGCTTTTGTAGGTGGCGCCGGGACTCCACAGAGCGAAGTTTTCATTGGCGGCGTAAATCGCCGGGTCGCCTCCTTGCAGAACGGAGTCGATAGCGGCCGCCGGAATGAGTTGCCGTCCCTGCGCCTCGCCCTTGGCCAGCAGCAGCGCACCGAAGCGTGCCATGTCCCGTAACGTGGCATTGAAGCCGGCGCCGGCGACGTTGCGGCCCCACGGGTCGGCGACAAAATAGCCATCGCGCTCGCAGCCAAGCCCTTGCCAGACATCGCGCAGGTGCTCAGCGCAGCTGCGACCGCTGGCTCGTTCCATTACCCAGGCCAGGGCTTCGGTGGTGGCGGTTACGTAATGGAAGAAGCCGCCGTGCTCACCGTTCTTGCGCGTTGCCGGCAGGTATTCGTAAAGCGACTGGCTGGCGTTGAGGCCCGGCGGCGGCACGGTTAGCCCGCAGGCGTAGCCGAACTGCGAGCTGCCGGAGAGCGGGTCGTCATAGACCTCGTCGTAATCGATGGCCACGGCCATATCCAGCAACTGGCGTACCGTGGCGTCACCAAAGGCGCTGCCGGCGAGTTCAGGCACGTAGTGGCTGGCCAGGGCGCTGTCGCGCAGTTGCCCCGCGCCGACCATGGCTTCGGCCAACACGCCGATCAGCGACTTGGTCACCGAAAACATGATGTGGCGTTTGTGCGGCTCATGGCCGTTGAAGTAGCGCTCGTGCACCACAGCGCCAGTTTTCATCACCAACCAACCGTCGGTGCAACTGGCTTCCAGATGTTCTTGCAGCGTGACCGGTCGGCCGGCGGCGCTTTCGAAGCGGAAGCCATCGATGGCCTGCGCAGCAACCGGCAACGGCGAGCAGGGCGCTGCACCGCGTTCAACGGTGATGCTCGGGCGAATGCGCCCCAGGTTGTGAAACGCCCAACGGTTGTGCGGCGGGCTCATGAAGTTGTGCCACGTCACGCGGTGCTCTGCCGCAGGCGGAAAGCCTTGCATCAAGGGCGCAGCGGGCGGCGCTCCGTCTTCATAAGCACCCAATAAGGCCTGGGTGAAATCGCTATTCATGGGGCATGTCTCGTCGTTGGCGATGACATGTTTTATTCATATAAATTTTTATAGTCAACTAAAAATATTGACCGCAATCTAAATTTGCCTAAAATCAGCCACTTATCAAAGCGTGCTCAGGGGACCTTGGCGTGACGGGATTACGGCAGCGACAGAAAGAACAGCGCAGGGAAGCGATAGTCGCGGCGGCGTTGGCGCTCTTCGAGACACAGGGCTTTGCTGCCACGACGGTGGAACAGATAGCGGTACAAGCCGGCGTCTCGACGCCCACAGTGTTTAATTACTTCGGCAGCAAACAGGAAATTCTTCTGGCCCTGGTCGAGCACGCCGACAAGCAAGCCATCATCGACGCTCGCTCACAGATCCCCGACTTCGATAACGCCGTGGACGCCATGTGCCACCTCGAATCGCTAATCGTGCGGCACGAACTGAAAGTATTGCCACCGGCCATTTGGCGCGAGCTGCTGCCATTGGGGCTGCTCAACGAACCTGCCGGCCAATTCACCGACATGAACGCCGGGCTGATCGTCGAAATCGCCAACCTGCTGCGCGAACTGCAAGGTAAAAGCATGCTCAGCGCCAGCGTCGACGTCGACTTCGTCGCCTACTTCCTCAACGACTACAGCTCCATGCTGTTCATGCGCCTGGTGCAAGCCGATGTGCCCGACTTCGACGCCCACGCGCAGCGCATCCGGCAAATGACGCAGACGTTGTTTGATGGGTTGAAGCCTTGAAGGGTTGGGCGATTATCCTGGCGAGCTTTCGGAGCCTTTTGTCGCCTACCCTGAAAGCATGCCGACAAGTGCGGCGCTGATAACTAGGTTTTTCGACCCAGCAGTTCAGAGCGACCGATAACGTCCCGGCTTCGCTCGGGTTGTTGAGGTTCAGGCAAACCGGCTTGGGTTATCGCTGCCTGGAGCCCGCGAAAGTGCGGTGCCGTTTTTGCGCTGCGCAAGGTCTCCATTCCTGCATTCCATGCATGCACCATATGAGTGGCAACGTCTCGCCAAGCCGGCTCGTTTCTCGCCGCTTCGATGACGTGCTGGCCGACTTCTACCGCCGACTCGCAAAGCTGCTCGACCATCGCTGCGTACTGGCGGGGCGCGATGCCAAGAACACCGTTGAAAAAACGCTCTAACGATTTCCCCGGCGCCCAGGTTTGTCTCCCTCCAATCGACAATCCCGGGGGATTGCCAGCGAACCGGGGATAGGCCTGAGTCGTGACCAAATCGTACACAGGGGAAAACCCCACGTCCGTTCTCGAGGTGTAAAACAGCGCGATGTTCTTCGAATGGCAGTCGGCGTTGCGCACCACGTAATTGGTCAAAAGATGCCAGCCCAAATGTTCACGCTGAGCGCGCAGAAATTCGGGCCGAATGTAGGCCCGTGTGGCATTCCATACCTTTTCTACGGTCGGCGCGTACTTTTCATGGGGCGGCAAACCGAGCAACCCGCATGCGTCCTCTAGCCCGTGTCGTGATACACCGTCGGCATCTACATCGAAGCGATCCACCACCAGAACCTGCCCATCCTCAGACATCTGGCACTTAGCAACCGGTACGACATTCAGCCGCGCCAACACCTGCATGGTGTAGAACTCGTTGAAGCCTAGAAAAGGCGTCTTTTCGTCTGAACCCTTGATGATGTGGAAGCCGGTACGCAGGGTTGGCTTGCCCAAGGACATATCGTTGGGCAAACGATCTTCTGCGATGAATTTAGGCACCACTCCCGAAACCGCAACGCGCGCATAACGGCGCACTAAATCGGCGAAATGCTCGGCGGTGTTTTCAGCTTTTAGCAGGTGGCTGATTTCCAAAGGCTCAAATTCCACTCCTGGCGGAAAACCCTGCGGCGTGACAGATACGCGGCCAATGCCGGCACCGCCAACCAAGCCCAGCAGTGATAGATCGGTGCCGTCGAATAACGAACCAAACTCTTCACGGATGACGCCGAGCAAATAGCCTTCAGGCAAGTTCTGCCGGAAGAACGGGAACAAATCACGGGGCCAACGCCAGGGTTCTTCGCGCACGGGCATCGTTAAGCTGACGAAGTCTTCCTGTGCTGTGTCGGGGCGGTATTTCAGGACGTATTCGTCTCGCTCACGAAACAGCGTGGCTACGGTCGTAGCACCGACATGGACGTCTAGAATCACTGCTCAAGCCCTCCTGAACGCTGCTCGGCCAATATGTCTTCCAGGGTTCGTTGATGACCGGCTTTGATGACTTTCAGCTCATACCCTGCGGCCTCCAATAAACGAACCAAGACTGAAACGCTCATGTCGCCTTTAGCCAATGTCTCCATGCGAGCCACCGTTGAGCGCGCCACGCCCGCACGAGCGGCCAGAGCTTCCTGGCTCAGCCCCGCCTCGCTTCGAGCCTCTTTTAGTAGATTGGCTACCTCGTGCAACGTAGTCATTTTGTAGCCCCTGGGCCTCAAAAAACGGTGGTTTCGCCAAAATGGTAGCCCGAGGGCTACAAAACTACAAATTGCTCTGCTGGGTTTCTGTAGCCCTGGGGCTACAGAAAACAGCAAAATAGCGTTTTTCGTAGCCCCAGGGCTACAACCAAGAATCTCTTTCCCACAAAAAAGCCCGCTCATCACGAGCGGGCTTCTTCATTTCTCAACACTCAACTGCGGAGCATCAGAACGCCGGAACGATGGCGCCTTTGTATTTCTCTTCGATGAATTTCTTCACTTCCGGAGTACGCAGGGCTTTGGCCAGTTTCTGGATGCCGTCGGAGTCTTTGTTGTCTTCACGGGCGACCAGGTTGTTGACGTAAGGCGAGTCGCTGCCTTCGATAACCAGCGCGTCCTTTTTCGGGTCGAGCTTGGCTTCCAGGGCGTAGTTGGTGTTGATCAGGGCCAGGTCAACTTGGCTCAGTACGCGCGGCAGGGTGGCTGCTTCCAGTTCGCGGAATTTCAGGCCTTTCGGGTTTTCGCTGATGTCTTTGCTGGTGGCCAGAATGTTCTTGGTGTCTTTGAGCTTGATCAGGCCAGCTTTGTCGAGCAGCAGCAGGGCACGGCCGCCGTTGGTGGCGTCGTTGGGGATGACCACGGTGGCGCCTTGTGGCAGCTCGTCGAGCGATTTGTATTTGCTCGAGTAAGCGCCGAAGGGTTCGACGTGAACGCCCACCACGCTGACCAGCTTGGTACCGCGGCTTTTGTTGAATTCGTTCAGGTACGGTTGGTGCTGGAAGAAGTTGGCATCCAGACGTTTCTCCGCAACCTGTACGTTCGGTTGTACATAGTCAGTGAAGACCTTTACTTGCAGGTCTACGCCTTCTTTGGCCAGGGCTGGCTTCACGAATTCGAGAATTTCTGCGTGGGGCACGGCGGTAGCGGCGACGGTCAGGGTTTCGGCGTGGGCGGAAAACGCCGCGACGGTGGCCAGGGCAGCGAGCAGTTTTTTCATCTCTGGGTTCCTTGTGGATGCAGTGTTGGCGGCTAGTGGCCGCACTCGTTTAGTGACGGTTTGTTCGAACGAATTGCAGTTATTTTTCGCGGCGCTATTTGCGGGAAAAGTGCACCACCAGCTTGTCGCCGACGGTTTGCAGCACTTGCACCAACACCAGCAGCAAAATGACGGTAACCACCATCACATCCGGCTGGTAACGCTGATAGCCGTAACGTACGGCCAGGTCGCCCAAACCACCGCCGCCAATCAGGCCGGACATAGCGGTGTAGGAGACCAAGGTAATCGCGGTCACGGTAATGGCCGCCACAATGCCCGGCAGCGCTTCTGGCAGCAGGGCGTTGACGACAATTTGCCGAGTCGTCGCGCCCATGGCCTGGGTGGCTTCGATAATGCCGCGGTCGACTTCACGCAGCGCGGTTTCCACCAGGCGCGCGAAGAATGGGGTAGCGCCGACCACCAGAGGCGGAATCGCCCCGGCCACGCCTAACGAGGTGCCGGTAATCAGCACGGTCAGCGGAATCATGACGATCAGCAGAATGACGAAGGGCACCGAGCGCAGCACGTTGACCACCAGCGACAGCAGGGCATAGAAGCCTTTCTGTTCGAACATTTGCCGAGGGCTGGTGAGAAACAGCAGCACGCCAAGCGGCAGGCCGAGAACTACGGTAAACAGCAGCGAACCGCCGAGCATGCTCAGGGTGTCCAAGCTCGCTTGCCAGATTTCCGCCCAGTCGACGTTGGGGAGTAGGGCGTCCATTAGCGCAGCACCTCCAGATGCACGTCACTGCTGCCGAAGCGCGCTAAGGCAGCCTCGATATCGCCGCCCGTCAGGGCGAGAGTGAGCTGACCGTAAGGGGTGTCTTTGATGTGGTCGATACGGCCGGCAAGAATGCTGTAATCGACGCCGGTTTCCCGCGCGACTACGCCCAGCAGCGGCGCGTAGGTTGCCTCGCCCTGGAATGTCAGCCGCACGATACGGCCACTCACATGGGCGAAGTCGTCGCGCTGCTCGTCTTCGTCGATCTGCTCGGCTTCCATTACGAACCGTTTGGTAGTCGGGTGCTTGGGGTGCAGGAACACGTCCGTCACCGGCCCGTGTTCGACGATAACGCCGGCATCCATGACCGCAACGCGGTCGCAGACGCGGCGGATCACGTCCATTTCGTGGGTGATGAGCACAATGGTCAGCTTCAGTTCGCGGTTGATCTGCGCCAGCAAGTCCAGCACCGAGGCAGTGGTTTGCGGGTCGAGGGCGCTGGTGGCTTCGTCGCAAAGCAGAATTTTCGGCTGTGTCGCCAGGGCGCGGGCAATGCCGACGCGTTGCTTCTGACCGCCCGACAGCTGCGCCGGAAACTTCTTGGCGTGGTCGGTCAGGCCAACCCGCTCAAGCAATTGGTTAACACGCTGCTCGATGGCACTGGAAGACAGCTCGCCTGCCAGCTTCAGCGGCAGGGCAATGTTGTCGGCCACGGTTTTCGAGGACAGCAGGTTGAAGTGCTGAAAGATCATGCCGACCTGCTGACGGAAGCGGCGCAGGCCATTGGCGTCGAGGCCGGTGACGTCTTCGCCGTCTACCTCGATTCGCCCGCCCGAAGGCTCTTCCAAGCGGTTGATCAAACGCAGCAGGGTACTTTTGCCGGCGCCGGAATGGCCGATGATGCCAAACACTTCGCCACTGGCGATGCGCAGGTCGGTGGGCTGCAAGGCGGCGATGTCGCGGCCGTTGACGCGATACGCCTTGTGGACGTGATGAAAGTCGATCACTCGTTAAACCTTTTGGGTTTGGCGGTCTGCCGGATAGGCATAAGTGGCGCTAGTCTACCCGGCGCTCTATAGACCGCAAAAATCTTTGTAATCCTATGGTTATAGCTTTCAGCTCTAAGCGAGCGAAGCCGTTGCCACAGTCTAGAAGGTGCTGCGGTCGACGATGTTGCGGTGCCGCCCGGCCGGCACTCAAACAGCCGGGCGTCGGCCTCAGCCCTTGGCTTGCGGAGTGAGCAACAGGCGCGGCACTTGCTCCAGCTTGAGGGCTTGGGACAGGCGTGGACTGTAGCTCGGATCCAGGCGCTTGATCCGCGCCAGCAACAGGGACGCAACCCAGGGGTAGTCCTTGTTCTGGCGTACTTCGATGCGTACGTCGCAGTCGAAGGTCACCACATCGGCGGCCACGGCATCGAGCAGACTGCGCAGGCGTTCGTTGTCCTGGTTGTCCAGCATGGGCATCGGCACCACGCTGGAAGCGGCGCCTGGGTTGATGACGCGCGCGCTGGGCTTGGCCGCAGCAACCACCGGTTCGGCCGCTGGGGCAATTTCGGCCGTGGCCGGGGCGGCTTTGCTCTGACGCTCGGCGGCCAGGCGTTGTTGGCGTGCTTGTTCGGCTTTTTCCGCAGCTTCTTTGGCGGCGGTCTGAGCGGCGGCGCGGGCGCGAGCCTGGTCAGCGGCCGAGAGTTCGGCGGCACGCGCCTGGGCAATGGAATTATCCAGCCCTTTGGTGAGCGCTGGCGCTTGCGGCATCAGGCTGCGGGCGTGGCTGAGGGCTTTGGTGGCGGTATCGAGATCGCCTTGCTGCAGGGCGTCGTTGCCTTGTTTCAGGTAAGCATCGGCCAACTGGCGCTGGTACTGCTCCAGGCGCGTGTCGCCCTGGGCACGCGCAGCGATGGTGGCGAGCTGGCTTTCAGCAGCGCCAAGCTGACCGTCGTTAAGGCTCTGTTCAACCTGGCGGAAGGCCACGATCAACTCGTCGGGCGGCAGGCTGGCCACTTTTGGCGCCTGGCTCTGGCATGCGCCTAACAGCAGAGAAATCGCCAGAACGGGCAGGTAACGGGAGGCGAACGGCTTCATCTATGCAAGTCTCGGGGTGCGCAAAAACCGGCGAGTTTACACCGCCGGGCGCGCCTGAGCGACAGGCCGCTTCAGGCGTGGCGACGGGGAAGGGCGAAGCTGAGCAGAAATAACGCAGCGGCGCTGACGACGATAGAGGGGCCGGCCGGCGTGTCTTTAAACCACGACAGCGACAACCCGGCGCATACCGCCACCAACCCCAACACGCTGGCGCCGCCCGCCATTTGTTCGGGCGTGCGCGAATGACGCTGCGCAGCGGCCGCCGGGATGATCAGCAACGAGGTGATCAACAGCACCCCGACGATTTTCATCGCCACGGCAATCACCACCGCAATCAACAACATCAGCGCCAGGCGCAAGCCGGCCACGGGCAGCCCTTCAACCTTGGCCAGTTCTTCGTGCACCGTAACGGCCAGCAGCGGCCGCCACATCACGGTTAATGCAACCAGCACCAAGGCGCTGCCGCCGAGAATCCACGCCAAGTCGGCGCTGCTCACGGCCAACAAATCGCCAAACAGGTAGCCCATCAGGTCAATGCGCACGTCGTGCATAAAGCTCAGCACCACCAGCCCCAGCGACAACGTGGTCGGTGCCAGAATGCCCAGCAGCGTGTCGGAGGCCAGCGGTTGGCGCTGCTGCAAGGTCAGCAACAGCAGAGCGAGCAATACGCAGCCCACGGTGACCGCCACGGTGGGGCTGACATCCAGCAAAAAGCCCAAGGCCACGCCAAGCAGCGCGGCGTGGGACAAGGTGTCGCCGAAGTAGGCCATGCGCCGCCACACCACAAACGAACCCAGGGGGCCGGCAACGAGCGCCAGCGCAAGGCCGGCGAGCAATGCGTTAACGAGAAAATCAGGCATGGTTGCAGCCGTCTCCGTGTACATGCGGCTGCACCTGACCGTGGATGCGCAAACCGTTTGCAGCAGGCGCATCGCTAACCACGCCGCCATGCAGGTCGTGGGCGTGGTCATGGTGGTGGTGATAAATCGCCAAGTCTTGCGCGTCTTTACCGAACAGCTCGGCGAAGGCCGGATCGCCGCTGACCTGCTCGGGATGCCCGGAGCAGCAGACGTGGCGGTTCAGGCACACCACTTGGTCGGTGGTGCTCATCACCAGATGCAAATCATGGGAGACCATCAGCACGCCGCAGCCGTGGCGGTCGCGCAGGCGCGTAATCAAGCGGTACAGGTCGGCTTGTCCGGCTACGTCCACGCCTTGCACGGGTTCGTCCAGCACCAGCAGCTCGGGCTTGCGCAGCAACGCACGGGCTAGCAACACGCGCTGCAGTTCGCCGCCGGAAATGCTCTGCAAGGGGCTGTCGATCACCTGGCTGGCGCCCACTTCTTCCAGCGCCGCCAGCGCGGAGGTGCGGTCGACCTTGGGCACCAGGCGCAGGAAGCGCAACACGGTGAGCGGCAGTGTCGGGTCAACGTGGAGTTTTTGCGGCATATAGCCGATGCGCAGTTTCGGCTTACGCCAGACGCTGCCCACTTCGGTTTTCAGCAAGCCCAGCACCGCGCGCACCAGCGTGGTTTTGCCAGCACCGTTAGGGCCAATCAGTGTGACAATTTCACCAGGCTGCACGCTCAGTTGCACGTCGCTGAGCACGGCTTGCCCGGCAAAGCTGACGCCAACGCCGTCAAGGCGGATTAAAGCCTCGCTCATGACTTTTTCTGACAGCCGGAGCAGACGCCGACCACTTCCACGGTCTGGCTTTCAACGGTGAAACCCACGTCGCTGGCGCCGGCGACGATGGCCTGGCTGATGGCGTCGTTGGACAACTCAATGGCCGCGCTACAGGTGCGACAGATCAGAAACTGACCTTGGTGCGCGTGAGCGGGGTGATTGCAACCGACGAAGGCGTTGAGCGAGGCGATGCGGTGCACCAGGCCGTTTTCAAGCAAGAAATCCAGCGCGCGGTACACGGTCGGCGGCGCGGCGCGGCGGCCGTCTTGCTCGGTCAGCACACCGAGGATGTCGTACGCACCCAGCGGTTTATGGCTTTGCCACACCAGCTCCAGCACACGACGGCGCAGTGCGGTAAGGCGCAAACCGGCGCGCTCGCAGATAGCGTCCGCCTCGGTGAGGGCGTTGTGCACGCAGTGGGAATGGTCGTGGGGACGTGAAGCCAAAGGTGTAAAGATCATTGGGCGGCGACGGCTGGTGAGAGAGACGTTATTCTATAACCCTTTTCCCGGCGAGTGTGTTCCCGTGTCGCGTTTCCTTGTGATCTTTCTGCTGTTTTTTTGCGCAACCGCCCAGGCCGACGTGCGCGTTCTCACCAGCATTAAACCGCTTCAGCTGATAGCGGCCGCCGTGCAAGACGGAGTAGGCACGCCCGAAGTGCTGCTGCCGCCCGGTGCCTCGCCGCACAACTATGCGCTGCGACCTTCGGACGTTCGCCGCGTGGCTGAGGTTCAGTTGCTCTACTGGATCGGTCCCGACATGGAGAGCTTTCTGCCGCGCGTATTGAAGAGTCGCACCTTGCCGACTGTGGCGGTGCAAGACCTGCCAGGCCTGAGCCTGCGTCATTTCGGCGAAAGCCATGACCATGCCGACGAGGCCGGCCACGGCGGCGGCACCGATGAGCACGATCATGATCACCAACCGGGCAGTCTGGATGCGCACTTGTGGTTGCTGCCGGCCAACGCACGGGTGATCGCCGAACGCATGGCCGCCGACCTCAGCGCGGCAGACCCGGCGAATGCCGCGCGCTACCAAGCCAACTCCAAAGCGTTTACCGAGCGGTTGGGCGCGTTGGATACGCGCCTGAAACAGCGCGTGGCGGGGGTGGCGGGCAAGCCGTATTTCGTCTTCCACGAAGCCTTCGATTACTTCGAATCGGCCTACGGCCTGAAGCACGCTGGCGTATTCAGCATTGCCAGCGAAGTGCAACCGGGCGCCCAGCACGTGGCGGCCATGCGCGAGCGTTTGCAGCAAGCCGGACCAACTTGCGTGTTCAGCGAGCCACCGCTGCGCCCGCGCCTGGTCAACACGCTGAGCGCAGGCTTGCCGGTGCGCCTGGCCGAGCTGGATGCATTGGGTGGGAAGGAAATTGCGGTAGACGCTCAGGGGTATGAGCGTCTATTGGAAACCTTGGGCGATGAACTGGCGGGCTGTTTGGAAGCGCTGTGAGCTACAGCGCAAACGGCAGCGACAGGTGCACATCCTGGCGCTGCGCCAGGCGGCGGCGGAATTCGTCGGGGTTGTGGATAAGCACGTCCTGACCGGCGAACGATTCGGCTGCGATCAGCCGCGAAATCCAGAAGCGCAGGCACGCCACGCGGAGCATCACGGGCCACAGCTCCGCCTCTTTGGGCGTGAATGGACGCAGCGCCGCATACGCACCGAGCAAGGCCCTGGCGCGCGGGCCGTCTAGCTCGCCGGTGGCGCTGGAGCACCAGTCATTCACGGCAATGGCGACGTCATACAGCATCGGCCCGGAGCAGGCGTTGTAGAAGTCGATCAAACCCGCCAGCGTCGTGCCGTCGAACAACACGTTGTCGCGAAACAGGTCAGCGTGCAGGTTGGCGCGGGGCAGGTCGAATATGGCGTGGTAGTGGGTTTCAACGTCTTTTAACGCGTCGGCCATCAGCGCTTGGTCGGCATCATCGAGTTTGGCTAGCAGCGAGGCACCGTCGCTGCGCATCCAGTCCAGTCCTCTGTCGCTGCGGCGTTCCAGCACCTTGCCGCGCGTGGCGTTGTGCACGTTGGCCAGCAGCGTGCCCACTTCCGCGCAGTGGTGAGCATTCGGCTGCTCCACGTGTTTCCCGGACAAGCGCGGCTGCAGCAGCGCCGGTTTGCCGGCCAGGCTTCGCAGGGCGTCGCCCTCGGTGGTGCGCAGGGCGTAGGGCACCGGCAGGCCGGCGTCATGCAGGGTGTCGAGCAGTTCGATGAAAAACGGCAGATCGCCAATCGGCCCGCGTTCTACGAGGGTGAGCACAAACTCGCCCTGCTCCAGGCTGACAAAGAAGTTGCTGTTCTCGCTGCCGGCGCTGATGCCTTGAAAGTCGCGCAAATGGCCAAGGCCGTAAGGCGCTACAAATGCTTCCAGCTCAGAACGGCTGAGGGGGGTGAATACCGACATCGAGAACCTGCCAACTGCATATAAAGAGGGGAATTAGGCGCCGCTTACCATTTGAAGATTTCCCAGGCGGGAATCAGCATGTCTGGGTTGTCGGAGCGAATGAAGTTGCCGTCGCTGCCATCGGCGCGCACCAGAAAGTAGGGCTTGCCGCCTTTTGGCGTGACCTTGATGGCGTATAGAAAACCGTTTTGGCGGTACTCCTGAATGGTCTTGTCGCCGTCCTGGCGGATGGTTACGTCCGGGTCGCCGCTTACCGGTTCGTCTTCGGCGTAAGCGTTCAGCGAGCCCGCAGCGAGCAAGCCGGCCAGCAGTAAGCTAGAAAGAGTGCGCATGGTAACCTTGTCCCTTTGTCGTCAACGGTGCGGCCATTCTAACAGGCCGCCGCGAAACTACTGACGTGGCATTCAGACGCCCCGGCTTGGCCTTCTGCTAAACATTGCCCCGCGCACCGTTGCTCGCTACATTTTTCCGCTGTCCGTACACCACGGCCCGTCTTATAGGTTGATTCCGCGCATGTCTCAGACTCCTCTCGTCCTCGTAGACGGTTCGTCCTACCTTTACCGCGCTTTCCACGCATTGCCGCCGCTGACCACGTCCAAAGGCTTGCCCACCGGCGCCGTGAAGGGCGTGTTGAACATGCTCAAAAGCCTGCGCAAACAGTATCCGCAAAGCCCATTTGCGGTGGTGTTCGACGCCAAGGGCGGCACCTTTCGCGATGAGCTGTTTGCCGATTACAAAGCCAACCGGCCGTCGATGCCCGATGACCTGCGCGTACAAATCGAGCCGCTGCATGCCAGCGTGCGCGCCTTGGGTTATCCGCTGCTCTGCGTGGAAGGCGTGGAAGCCGATGACGTAATCGGCACACTGGCCCGGCAATGCGCTGCCCAGGGTCGCGACGTGGTGATTTCTACCGGCGACAAAGACATGGCCCAGCTGGTTTGCCCGCACGTTACGCTGGTCAACACCATGTCCGGAAGCGTGTACGACATCGATGGCGTTAAGGAGAAATTCGGGGTCGGTCCTGAGCTGATCATCGATTACCTGGCGCTGATGGGTGACAAGGTCGACAACATTCCAGGGGTGCCAGGCGTTGGCGAGAAAACCGCCGTTGGGCTGCTGGTGGGTGTGGGTGGCGGCCTCGACGTGCTCTACGCCAACCTCGACAAAGTGCCAGAGCTGCCCATTCGCGGCGCTAAAGCGTTGCCGGCCAAGCTGCTCGAACACAAAGAGATGGCCTTTCTTTCCTATCAGTTGGCGACCATCAAGCTGGACGTGCCGCTGGATATCGAAATCGAAAGCCTGCACCCCGGCGAGCAAGACCGCGTAGCCCTGGCGGCTCTGTATTCGCTGCTGGAATTCAAAAGCGGTCTGGATGAACTGGCGCGTGATGCCAAGGCCGCCGACATTGCCGCCATTCGCTCTGGCGGCACAACGGGCGGGCTCTTCGATGAGCCCGCTGACGCTGGCGCACCCAGCGCGTTGGTAGACGGCGGCGAGCCGGCGCCAGCGGTGAGCACTACTTACGAAACCGTGCTGGAAGCCGAGCGCTTCGCGGTCTGGCTAGAAAAGCTGCACAAGGCCGAGCTGATTGCCTTCGATACCGAAACCACCGGCCTTGATGCTCAGCAGTCGCAGCTGGTCGGGCTTTCTTTTGCCGTGCAGCCAAACGAAGCGGCCTACATTCCGCTGACCCATTCGTACATGGGCGTACCGGCTCAACTCGATCGCGACTCCGTGCTGCGCGCGCTCAAACCGATTCTGGAAGATCCGCACAAAGCCAAGGTAGGCCAACACGCCAAATACGACATCAACGTGTTGGCGAACTGCGCCATCGGCGGCGACCCCGTGCAGGGCATCCATGTGCGTGGGCTGAAGTTCGACAGCATGCTCGAATCCTATGTGCTCGACTCGGTGGCCACGCGCCACAACATGGACGCCCTGGCGCTCAAGTACCTCGATCACACCACCATCGCCTTTGAAGACATCGCCGGAAAAGGCGCAAAACAGCTGACTTTCGACCAGATTTCGCTGGAGCAAGCGGGGCCGTACGCGGCAGAAGACGCTGACATCACCCTGCGCCTGCATCAAACGCTGTGGAAAAAACTGGAAGCCACACCGAGCCTGGCCAAGGTACTTAACGACATTGAGATGCCGCTGGTGCCGGTGCTCGCGCGCATCGAACGTAACGGCGCGCTCGTGGATGCCAATTTGCTGGGCATTCAGAGCCACGAGCTGGGCGAAAAAATGGTCCAGCTTGAGCGCGAGGCGTTCGCCATCGCAGGTGAAGAATTTAACCTGGGCTCGCCCAAACAGCTGGGCGTGATTCTGTACGAAAAGCTTGGCTTGCCGATTCTGAGCAAAACCGCGAAAGGTCAGGCATCTACTGCGGAAGCAGTATTGGCCGAGCTGGCAGAGCAAGACTTTCCGCTGCCCAAAGTGCTGATGCAGTACCGCTCGATGAGCAAGCTAAAAAGCACCTACACCGACCGCTTGCCGGAACAGATCAATCCGCGCACCGGGCGCATCCACACGTCTTACCATCAGGCGGTGACCGCGACGGGGCGGCTGTCTTCGACCGATCCGAACTTGCAGAACATTCCGATTCGTACGGCGGAAGGGCGCCGCATTCGCCAGGCCTTTATCGCGCCGCCGGGTTATCAGTTGCTGGCGGCGGACTACTCGCAAATCGAGCTGCGCATCATGGCGCACCTCGCTCAGGACGAAGGCTTGCTGCATGCCTTCCGCAACGACCTGGACGTGCACCGCGCCACGGCGGCAGAAGTGTTTGGCGTCGAGCTCGACCAGGTGACCACCGACCAGCGCCGCAGCGCCAAGGCCATTAACTTCGGGCTGATTTACGGCATGAGCTCGTTTGGCCTGGCCAAGCAGATCGGCGTCGACCGCAAGCAGTCGCAGGCCTATATCGACCGCTACTTCACGCGGTATCCGGGCGTATTGGCGTACATGGAGCGCACCCGCGAGCAGGCCAGCGAGCAGGGCTATGTCGAAACGCTGTTTGGGCGCCGTTTGTACTTGCCGGAAATCCACTCCAAAAACGCCGGCTTGCGCAAAGGCGCCGAGCGCACGGCAATCAACGCGCCGATGCAAGGCACTGCGGCCGACATCATTAAACGGGCGATGGTGAAGGTGGATAACTGGCTTACGGAATCGGGGCTGGATGCCAAAGTTATTCTGCAAGTGCACGACGAACTGGTGCTCGAAGTGCGCGAAGACCTGGTCGACACCGTGAGCGCGGAAATTCGCCAACGTATGAGCGAAGCCGCTGAGCTGGATGTGCCGCTGTTGGTTGAGGTCGGAATCGGCGCTAACTGGGACGAAGCGCACTAGAAAGGACGTCCTGGCCACTTTTCCTGCTGCGGCATAACGCCGCACAGAAATGAATAGCTAGGAAGCTAACGGAATTACCAAGACATTTCTTATTACTAACCGGTTTTAAGGGGCCGGTGAACTTTCCACAAATGGGGGCGGTCAGAGTTACTGAATGGCTGATGAAGCCCTTCGGTGCTCCTATGTTGTGTTAAGTGTTGGCAGATATCTGAGCCCCGCCCTAGCGGTTCAGACCCTTAAACCCCGAGCCTCTCCCTCCCCATACGAAGCTCGGGGTTTTTTTTGCCTGCGATTTACTCAGCCACCACCGTGTCTTCCAGCTCCATCCAGCGAGCCAGCACGGCCTGGGCCTCTTCAATACCCTGACGCTTTGGCGCTGAGAACAACTGAATACTCACCCCATCGCCCCAGCCTTTGCGCAGGTCTGTCTGCACTTTCAGCAGCGCATTCTTGGCGGCACCGTAGGCCAGCTTGTCGGCTTTGGTCAGCAGGATATGCATAGGCATTTCGCTGGCTGCAGACCAGTCGAGCATCAGCCGGTCGAACTCGGTGAGCGGGTGGCGAATGTCCATCATCAGCATCAGCCCTTTGAGGCTTTCGCGGCTGCCCAGGTAGGCTTCGAGGTGGCGCTGCCAGTGCAATTTCAGCGGAATTGGCACCTTGGCGTAGCCGTAACCGGGCAGGTCGACCAGGCGGCGTTCTTCGTCCAGGCGGAAAAAGTTCAGCAGTTGCGTGCGGCCCGGCGTCTTGGAGGTGCGGGCGAGGGCGGCGTGGGTCAGCGTGTTGAGCGCGCTGGATTTACCGGCGTTGGAGCGACCGGCGAAGGCCACTTCGTAGCCTTGGTCGTCCGGGCATTGATCAACTTTTGCGGCGCTGATCATGAACGCAGCCTGTTGGCACAGACCGATGATGGGGTTTTTGGCTTGCATCGAATTTTCCGGTGAGGGCGGTGCCAGTAGGTGGCCCGGCGTGCGGTGTCGTTTCCGTTTCGGTGACGCCAGTATATAATGCCGCAGATTTTGTGTGCGCTTTGTCCGGTATAAGGGCAAGCATTTGCAGGAAGGATTTACCGATTTCGCTCACCAGAATGCGGAACGTTCCTCACTGATGAGGTTGATCTGATGAAGTTGTTACTGCTCACAGCCACTACCCTGTTGTTGTCCTCCATGGCTCATGCAGCCCAGGACCCGGAAGCGGTATTCAACCGTTCCTGTGGAGCCTGCCATAATGGACAACTGCCGATGGCCCCTAAAAAAGGTGACACGGCTGCTTGGACCCCGCGGTTGGCCCAAGGCATGGATACGCTGGTGAAGCATGTAACCGATGGATTTAACGCCATGCCGCCTCGCGGCTTGTGCACCGACTGTAGCGCTGAAGACTTCCAAGCCATCATCCAATGGATGAGCAAGTAAGCCACGCGTTGATTCTCTCCCTTTAGCCGTAATTGGATTAGCTGATGAACAAAGTACTCGTGAGTCTGCTGTTGACCCTGGGCATCACCGGTATGGCTCATGCCGCAGGCGACGCCGCTGCAGGTCAAGGCAAAGCAGCTGTATGTGGCGCTTGCCACGGTGCCGACGGCAACAGCCCTGCGCCAAACTTCCCGAAACTGGCTGGCCAAGGCGAGCGCTACCTGCTCAAGCAACTGAAAGACATCAAATCCGGCAACCGCGTCGTGCTGGAAATGACCGGCATCCTCACCCCCCTGAGCGATCAGGATCTGGCAGACATCGCTGCCTACTTCTCCAGCCAGAAAATGAGCGTCGGCACAGCCGATCCGAAACTGGTGGCGCGCGGTCAGGAAATCTTCCGCGGCGGCAATCTGGAAACCGGCATGCCCGCGTGCACCGGCTGTCACTCACCAGACGGCGCCGGTAACGCACCCGCTGGCTTCCCGCATCTGGGCGGCCAACACGCCACCTACATTGCCAAGCAGCTGACCAATTTCCGCGAAGGCGATCGCACCAACGACGGCGATAACATGATCATGCGCGGCATTGCAGCTAAGCTGAGCAACAAGGATATCGCGGCGGTATCCAGCTACATCCAGGGCCTGCA
This sequence comes from Pseudomonas sp. AC070, assembly GCF_979258635.1. Classification (NCBI taxonomy): domain Bacteria; kingdom Pseudomonadati; phylum Pseudomonadota; class Gammaproteobacteria; order Pseudomonadales; family Pseudomonadaceae; genus Pseudomonas; species Pseudomonas sp. AC070. The sequence continues at coordinate 5,209,625 of NZ_OZ409871.1, read as the reverse complement.
TTAATCGCGCGACGGTAATATCCGGTACGCATTAGCGGGCAGAAAAGGGTGGCGAAAGCCACCCTTTTTCGTTGGAGCCGCCCGTACAATGTTGGCCCCCAACCGGGAACCCGCCGTCGGGCAATCGGTCGAAATCCAGCTCGCTATCGGGCGAGTTTTATCCGCCAAGGAGTAAAGCATGCGTAACCTGATTTTCAGCGCTGTCCTCGCCACCGCGAGTCTGATCGGCATGACTGCGACCGCTACCGCCGCGCAGCCGATCGAAGCCGGCAAACAATATGTCGAGCTCAGCAGCCCTGTTCCGGTTTCCAAGCCCGGCAAAATCGAAGTCGTTGAACTGTTCTGGTACGGCTGCCCGCACTGCTACCACTTCGAGCCCACCATCAATCCATGGATCAAAAAGCTGCCTGCCGATGTTCACTTCATCCGCATTCCAGCCATGTTCGGCGGCGTGTGGGATGCCCACGGCCAGTTGTTCGTGACCCTCGAATCCATGGGCGTTGAAGAAAAAGTGCACGGCGCTATTTTCGACGCCATTCAGAACCAAGGTAAAAAGCTCGCCAAGCCTGAGGAAATGGCTGATTTCCTCGCCACTCAAGGCATTGATAAAGACGAGTTCCTCAAGGCCTACAACTCCTTCGGCGTGAAGAGCCAGGTCGAGAAAGACAAGAAGCTGGCCTTGGCTTACCAGATCAGCGGCGTACCGACCATGATCGTCAACGGCAAATACCGTTTCGACATCGGCTCGACCGGCGGCCCGGATCAAGCCCTGGAAGTGGCTGATCAGTTGATCGCCAAAGAACGCGCAGCGAAGTAAAGCGCGATGCTCCGTCGCTGGGGTACGCCACGGGTAGCCGGCCTGCGTGATGCGCGGGTCAACGCCCAATGCGACTCCAGCGGCTTGCCGGCAGACGGGCGTTTGCGTCTGCTGAGCTTCAATATTCAGGTTGGCAACAGCACCGAAAGTTATCGCCACTACCTCACCCGAGGCTGGCAACACCTGCTGCCGCACCAAGGCCGTTCCAGCAACTTGCAGCGTATCGGCGCGCTACTGGCCGACTACGACTTGGTAGCCCTGCAAGAAGCCGACGGCGGTAGCCATCGCTCCGGCTACATCAACCAGGTCGAGCACCTCGCTCAGTTGGGCGCTTTTCCTTATTGGTATCAGCAGCTCAATCGTAATCTCGGGCGCCTGGCCCAACACAGCAACGGCGTACTCAGCCGCTTGCAACCCACCGTTATTGAAGACCATCCGCTGCCTGGCCCGCCTGGTCGCGGCGCCATATTGCTGCGCTTTGGCGAAGGTGAAGACGCGCTGGCAGTGGTGATGATGCACCTGTCGCTCGGGGCCAAAACCCGTGTGCGGCAGCTAGCCTATATTCGTGAACTGATCGGCGATTATCGCCATCAGGTTTTGATGGGCGACATGAACACCCATGCTTCTGATTTACTGCTCAACTCACCGTTGCGTGACCTCGGTTTGCTGGCCCCACAAGTGGAAGCCACCTTCCCGAGCTGGCGCCCGCAGCGGTGTCTGGACCATATTTTGTTGAGCCCGAGTTTGACCCTGGAAGCGGTGCGCGTGCTGGCCCAGCCGATTTCCGATCACCTGCCGGTGGCCGTGGAAATCCGCTTGCCCGATAGCCTGTGCAGCCAGCCGGACAGATCCAACACTTCCCTCGCGGAAATACCCCATGAGTGACGCGCAGCGCTGGAAAGAGAAGTACCTGAGCAGCCTCGAGCAACAGGAAAAGCTCGAGCGCCGCTGGGATATGCGTTTGGACCTCCTGCGCCGCGGCCTGGTGCGCAGCTCACTGGCGGCCGAGGGCACCGACAAGGCCGTTGACCAATGCATGTCCGAACTTCGGGAAATCGTCCGTCGTGACGACATGGACGCCGGCCTTTCCGCCCTGATTCCACGCCTGGAAAAAGCCGTGCTCGACTCCGAGCAGCGTCGTGTGGAACGCGCCAGCCAGGTCACCGGAGCGCTCGGCGGGCTGGTCAATCAACTGCTCAAACTCGACCTGCCCAGCGAAGTGCGCAAGCCGCTGAAAAAATTTAACAAGCAGATAGAAAACCGCGCCAGTCAGATTCGCGAGCTGCCCGCTCTGTTGTCCGAACTCAGCAGCTTGCAGCGCCAGGCGCTCGATGTGCTAGAGACGCCTGACGCCGCTCGCCCCGGCTTACTGCAACGCCTGTTTGGCGGGCGTGACGGCGCTGCCGACGAAGCGCCCGAAACACCCAGCGGTGCAGCGCCCGCGCCAGCGCCGCAATCGGTCCCGCACCCGATTCCTGCCCCCGTCCAACCAGCAGCGCCAGCGGCCGCTGAGCCGACGCCCGCGTTGACGCCAACGCCGACATCGGAGCCCGCTGCCGCCGCAGTCACAACGGCGCCCGCTCCGCCACCGGTGCCGACGCCTGCAGCGCAGCCCCTCGAACCGGCAGTGGCACCCGTCGCCACGGCAGCCGGCAGCGAAGCCGCCACCGTAGCCATCAACGAGGCATTGGCAGCACGCGGAGCCGCACGCGGCTCGTCCCTGTCAACGCTCGACAGCCTGCCACTCTCGGCGTCACTGCTCACCGACGGCGCCACCGTTTCGGCTGCCATCCACGCCACCGTCGAGCAGGAATTGGCAGACCCAGACTTCGCCATTCCGCCCGAGCCAGAAGCTGGCTACAGCGCCATCGCCGGCCATGTCGAAGCGACCTTGCTTGGGCTGCTTGATGATCTGCCCGTGCCGGAACACCACAAGCCGCAGGCCGAGTCGCTGCGTGTGCGTATTCAGGGCGGGCTGAACCTGTACGAATTGGTGCCGGTGCTCGACGATTTCGCCGTGCTGATGCTGGCCGTGGCCGACCTCGGCCAACGCGAATTCGAAGGCTACCTGGCGCAACTCAACCAGCGCCTGGCCACGTTCCAGGGTGGTTTGCAGGATGCCCACCAGGGCTATTCGGAATCGATGGCCGCCGCGCGCGAACTCGACACCGAGTTGCGCCAGCAGGTCGACGGCTTGCACAACAGCGTGCAGGAAGCCACCGACCTCAGCAGCCTGAAAGACCTGGTAGAAAACCGCCTGGATGGGCTGCTCAGCACCATGTCGCAATACCAGTCGCAACGCGACGAGCGCGACCAGGACGTGGCCGGCCGCCTGCAAACACTGGTCGAACGCGTGGCGAGCATGGAGCAAGAAGCCAAGGGCTTTCGCGACCACCTCGAAGAGCAGCGGCAAAAAGCCCTCACCGACCCGCTCACCGGCCTGCCAAACCGCGCCGCCTGGACAGAGCGCCTGGATCTGGAAGTGGCGCGCTGGCAGCGCTACGGCGGCGAGCTGCTGATGGCGGTGCTGGACATCGACCACTTCAAACGCATCAACGACAACTACGGCCACCTGGCTGGCGACAAGGTGCTTAAAATCATCGCCGGCGAGCTGAATAACCGGCTGCGCAAAACCGACTTTATGGCGCGCTTCGGTGGCGAAGAGTTCGTCTTGCTGATCCCGTCCACGCCCGTCGTCGGCGGCCAGCAATTGCTCGAAACACTGCGCGCGGCCATCGAAGCCTGCCCGTTCCACTTCAAAGGCGAGCGCGTCACCATCACGGTGTCGGGTGGCTTAACCGAGTTTGTCGAAGGCGATCGGGTGGACGAGGTGTTTGAACGCGCTGACCAGGCGCTGTACCGCGCCAAACGCGGCGGTCGCAACCAGGTGCACGTCGCGGCAGAAGGCGAGAAGAAGCAAGCCTAAGCCAGCAACTGCGTCGCCAATTTCGCCACCGCCGCTTGCCGCTCCGGCTGTTGCAAGCGGGCCTGAGGATTGAGCGACGACCAGCGCGGATGCGCCCGCGCCTGGCGCAGCACCGCAGGTAACGCGCCCTTGCGCCAGCCGCCGTCCTGCTCGGCCTTGACCTCAATTGCCGCAGTGGCCGCATGGCCTCGGGCGCTCAGTGCATCCAGCAGCTGACGCTGGCGCACGGCCAACAACCGAAGCACGCCGTCATCCACACTCAGTTCGCGGTTGCCCTTAAGCTTGCCCAACAGCCGCTCGCCGTAGTTGCGCGCGGTTTGCAGGCCACCGCCGGCCAAAGCGCCGAGCACCGTGGCGGCGCCCAGGGTGATGCCGCCGACCATCAAGTCGATGCCGGCGCCGGCGGCTGCTCCGGCGGCCATGCCACCGCCCACCTGAATACCCAGCTGCTTCAGGGTTTCAGGGTTGAATAAATCGTCACTCCAACGGCCGTCGAGCAGCGGCAAATCGCTGGCCCGGGCATCGTTTTGGCGGAAGGCATACAGGCGCAGCAGCGCTTGCACGCAGGCCTGTTCGCGCTGGCGAATGCTCTGGTGCAACGCCTGCACCTGCGCCTGTTCGTCGTTGCCGACACTGCGCCGGCATGCCGCGCAATCAATCAGCAACTCAGCGATCAACCGCACGCCGGCCGCGTGGCGCGCACGGGCTTGGGCTTCATGGTCATCGATCAGGCGTTGCAACTGCGGCCGGGATTTCTCCAGCAGCAGCGCCAGGCTTTCATACAACCGGCGCTCGCCGTCCAGCGGCGGCGCCACCGTGTCGAAGCGCACCAGCGCGTGCAGGCCCAGGCGCGCCAACGCCTCGCGCCATTCTTCTTCACGCTGCTGCGCGCAGGTCACGAAATTAAGCACCGGCAGCAACGGTTTACCGCAGCTGCCAAGCACCGCCAATTCATCGCGGTACTTGGCCAGCACCGGCTCTCGGGCATCGATTACGTACAGGCCGGCATCGCTGGCCAGCAGTTGCCGCAGCACCTTGGCTTCCTGCTCAAAACGTTGCCGCGCCTCGCTGCCTTCCAGAAAACGCGCCAGGCGTGCCGGGCCGTCCAGACGTTCGCCGGGGCGATCAAGGCGTTCCAGGTAGTCGAGCAGGGCGATGGCATCTTCCAAACCCGGCGTGTCGTACAGCTCCAGCAACGCCTGGCCGTCCACCGATAAGCGCGCGCCTTCCACGTGCCGCGTTGTGCTGGGTCGATGGGACACCTCGCCGAATTCGACGTCGCGGGTGAGGGTGCGCAGCAGCGAGGTTTTGCCGACGTTGGTGTGGCCCACCACCGCCAGCTTCAACGGCGACTCACGGCGTTCATTCATCGTTCTGCTCCAGCCATTGCAACGGCGCACCTTGGCGCCAGTTCAACTGCAAGGCGTCCAGGGCGCTGTGCCAGTCTTCCAGGCGCTGGCTGTCCAGCGCTTCGCCAGGCTCGGCGGCCAGCAACCAAATTCGGGTGTCGCCCGCATTGCGGGCCAGCTCAGCCAATAACGACAGGGTGCCGCGATCCGGCGAGCGGCGTGGGTCGCAGGCGATGGCCAGGCGTGACGGCGGGAAGCGGCTCAGTTGGTCGAGCAGGTGCTGGCGTTGTTCGCGGCTGTCGATCACGCCAGCATCCGCCACGCCTTTGGGAACTGTGGGCGGCCAGGGGCGACGGGGATCGAGTTCAACCGCCACCAACACCGCGCCCGAACCGGCGCTCGTCAGGGAACCTGCCTGCGGGGTGGGCAATTGCTCCGGCGCTTCATCGGTCACGCCCAGGCGTTCGCTGCTCGGCTGCAAGCGATCACGCAGCAAGCTGTAACCGGGCAACCCGAGGTCCAGACTCAACCGCGCGCACCCCTGCCGCCAGCGCCACGCGCAGAACAGCGCCAGCACGGCGCGCGGTACCACGCCGTAGGCGATCAGCACACCCAGCAGCCACACCGCCCACGCTTGCCGTGCGCTTTCCTCGGCCACCGCATCGGCGCCACTGGCGCGAATTACCTCAACCGCAGGCGTGCTGAAGCCCAGCCAATGGGGAACGCTGCCAAGCGCCTGGATTACCGTCACAAAGGTGTCGCTGCCCAACAGCGTGGTTTCCCACACAAAGCCATAACGCCGGGTCGCCAGCAGCGCCAACAAGCTGCCCAACGCGCTGAGTAACAGCAGCAACCACATGCCATGCACGAAAATCCCCAGCGCCCAGCGGTTCAGCCGTTGACGCTGCAACAGCACCAGCAGCGCCGGCGCCAGTTGCACCGCTTGCGCGTCACGGGCCAATTTTTCGCTGAGCCATAACCACAATCGGCCCAGGCTCGCGCCGCCGCTCCCGGCGAACACCACGCCAACGGCCCAGCCAATCAGGGTTAGCAGATGAAGACCGAGCAAACTGCCAAGGGCCCAGAACAAGTTCACCGGCCGCTGCCCATCGCCCAAGGCAGCGAAGCCCAGGCCGGCGCCACTGAGCACGGCCAGCGCCGCCAGCAGCCAGACGGCCAGTACCGCGCCCTGACGCCAATGCAGCAGGGCCGCGAGCATGCCGTCGCGCTGGGCCAGCCACAGCGCGCGGGTTTCGATGCGCTGTTCAAGCGGGCCACCCGTGGCGACGGCCTGGCGATTGGCCTCGCGGTCTTCCAGCGGGCCCGCCTGTTCTTCGCGCAGCCGCACGGCCTCGGTCAGCCACAGGCGCTGCAACGGTGAGAGGGAAGGGAGCGGTGATTTTAATGCGGTCATGCACAAACTCATGGTCGAAGAAGTCGGCCGCTCAGGAGGCAGCCGGGTTTGAGAATAACCGCTCAGGCGCGCCCCATCATCCGTTTGCTTTTTTTCCCGGGTGCGAGCCGTTATCCTCGCGGCCATGAATACGACCCGCCCCCTCTGCCTGATCGCTGCCCTCGCCGACAACCGTGTGATCGGCCGCGACAACCAACTGCCCTGGCACCTGCCAGCGGACCTCAAGCACTTCAAAGCCATGACCCTCGGCAAGCCGATCATCATGGGCCGCAAAACCTGGGATTCCCTCGGCCGGCCATTGCCGGGTCGGCTGAATCTGGTGGTCAGCCGCCAGGCCGGCTTGACCCTCGAAGGCGCCGAAGTATTTGCCTCGCTGGAAGCAGCCATCGCTCGCGCCGAAGAATGGGCCAGCCGCGAGGATGCCGATGAGCTGATGCTGATCGGCGGCGCCCAGCTCTATGAACAAGGCTTGGCATTGGCACAACGCCTGTACCTGACCCGCGTGACCCTGAGCCCGGAAGGCGATGCCTGGTTTCCCGCGTTCGACGAAGCCGCCTGGCACCTGGCCTCCAGCATCGAGCACGAACGCAACGGCGAAACGCCGGCCTACAGCTTTGAAGTGTGGGACAAACGCTAGCCCGCACCGCCTGCTCGACTGACTACGCTGATTAACGCTGCCTCGTCCGAGGCGGCGCTCTGCTATTTCCGAGGTTTTCCCATGCAAGACAACACGTCCGGCTCCGTCGACAGCGACCCGGCCGAAGTCGAAACCGTGGCCAAGGTGTTTGTCCGTCATCCGCTCTGGGAGGACGGCCTGGCGATGATTTCCGGCACCGCCATGGTGGCGCTGGGCATCGCCTTCTACGCCCACGCCGGTTTGCTGACCGGCGGCATGGTCGGGCTGGCATTCCTGCTCAAGTACAAATTGGGCGTGGCGTTTGGCTTGATGTTTTTTCTGCTCAACCTGCCGTTCTACCTGCTGGGTATCTGGCGCATGGGCTGGAGCTTCACCTTGCGCACCGGCTGCGCGGTGGCACTGGTGTCGGTGTTGGCGGAGCTGACGCCGCAGTGGGTGTCATTTGCTCACCTGAGCCCGCTGTACGCGGCGGTGTTCGGTGGGCTGGCGATGGGTTTGGGCCTGCTGATGCTGTTTCGTCACCGCGCCAGCCTGGGCGGGGTGAACATTCTTGCGCTGTTTTTGCAGGAGCGCTTCGGCGTGCGCGCGGGGCTGGTGCAGATGGGCGTGGACGCGGTGATTGTGCTCACCTCGCTGTTCGTCATCGCCCCCGACAAGGTGGCCTTGTCGGTGCTTGGCGCGCTGGCGCTAAACCTAGTGCTGGCGATCAACCACCGGGCCGACCGCTACACCGGCGTTTCCTGAGCGAGCGTCAGTCGGCCGCCAGCTGATGGGTGCCTTGCTTGGAACGCTTGTAGGCCATCGCAGCCGCCGATACCGGCGACACGCGGCCCGTCTCGACCCACGTTTTCAGGCGCCCGGCGTCGGCGATGTGGGTGTACTTACCGAACGCATCAAGTACCACGAACGCCACCGGCCGGTTGTTCATCATGGTGCGCATCACCAGGCAGTGGCCGGCCTCGTCGGTAAAGCCGGTTTTGGTCAGTTGGATGCTCCAGTTGGCCTTGTAGATGAGGTGGTTGGTGTTGCGAAAGCCGAGGGTGTAATTGGGCTTTTTGAAACTGGCGGTGGTTTCCGGCGTGGTGCTCAGTTGGCCCAGCAGCGGATATTGCTGGCTGGCTTTTAGCAGCTTGACCAAGTCATTGGCGCTGGACACGTTGCGCTCCGACAAGCCGGTCGGTTCGGTGTAACGCGTGTGGGTCATGCCCAACGCGCGGGCCTTGGTGTTCATGGCGTTCACAAAGGCCGTTACGCCGCCCGGGTAGTGGTGGGCCAGGCTCGCGGCCATGCGGTTTTCCGACGACATGAGCGCCAGCAGCAGCATTTCGCGGCGAGTGGCCAGGCTGCCCACCTTGACCCGCGAAAACACCCCGCGCATTTCGGGCACGTCCTGAATCTTCACCGGCAACACTTCGTCCATCGGCAACTTGGCGTCGAGCGTGACCATGGCGGTCATCAGCTTGGTCACCGAGGCGATAGGCACCACTTTGTCTGGGTTGCTGGAATACAGCACTTCGTTGGTTTTCAGGTCCACCAGCAGGGCGCTGCCGGAGGCCAATTCCTGAACCTTGAGCGGCGGTTTGCCGGGCGTTTTGGCGGGCAGTTTGTCCGCCGCCACCGCAACGGTGCTGAGAGCAAACAGGGTGCAGAACAACACGCGGGCAAGGGCGGGACGAATATTCACAAGGACAATCCACATGGCAGATGAAATGGAAGCCAGGGCAGTCCTTGCCGGCCCGCGCAGTATAGGAAAGGCCGGTGCGGTATGGAATGCGATGTGATGCAGTTCATCAAATGTCGTCAGGAAAATCCGAAAACTTTACGCAATTCCTATCCCCTGAGCTCCGCTTGCAGCCAATCCACAAATGGTTGCAGCAACCGCGCCCGCCGTTTGCGTTCCGAAAGCACCGCGTAGTAGCCAAAGCGCGACTGCGCCTGGCCTTCGATCACTTTGCACAGCACGCCCTGTTCCAGCAGCTCATCGACCAGATGGCTCCAGCCAATGGCCACACCCTGGCCAGCAATCGCCGCCTGAATCAGCAAGGTGTAGTTATCGAAACTCAGCGCCGCCGGACCCACCGGCTGGTTGATGCCCAAGGCCTGGAACAGGCCGTTCCAGTCGAACCAGCGGCTGCTCATGTCTGGCTTCAAGTGCAGCAAGGGCAAGTTCGCCAGTTGCTCTTTGGCAAGCGGCAGGGCGCGGCCTTCCAGCAAGCGCGGGCTGCAAATGGGGAACACTTCTTCGCTGAACAGGCGACTGGCTTCGGTGTGCTTGAAGCGGCCATCGCCAAAGGTGATGGCGATATCGATGTCGCTGCGCAGGCTCGTCATGCTGCGATCGCTGGTGATCAGGCTGACGTCCAGGTGCGGGTTGGCCTGGCGAAAGCGCGGCAGACGCGGCATCAACCAGTACGCGGCGAAGGCGAAATCGGTGGAAACCTGCAACACCTCGTGCTGGTTTTGCGCGGTGATGGCGGCGACGCCTGCGTCGATGGTTTCCAGGCCCTGCTGCACATGCACGAGCAGAACTTGGCCGGCGTCGGTCAACGTAATGCCACGGTGAATGCGGTTGAACAGCCGCACCGCCAGCTCTTTTTCCAGGCGCTTTATCTGTTGGCTAACCGCCGGCTGCGTGGTGCCCAGTTCGGCAGCGGCGCTGGTAAAGCTCAGCGACCGTGCAGCCGCCTCAAACACGCGAAGCAAATCCAGCGGCAGGCTCACGGCCCGCGCTCACATAAGCAATGGTTATCCGAAACATGCCTGGCCATGCGCTTTACCCCTGAATGCGTGAGGCAGAAGATCGAGCCATCACTATCGCATAAACGATCCGCATAGGATAAGCCTGCCACATGAAGCGCCCGAACATCCTTTTCATCATGGCCGACCAGATGGCCGCGCCACTTCTGCCGATTCACGATCCGGCATCGCCAATACAAATGCCGCACCTCAGCCGACTGGCCAGCGAGGGCGTGGTGTTCAATTCCGCCTACTGCAACAGCCCGCTCTGCGCACCGTCGCGCTTCACCCTGGTGAGCGGTCAGCTGCCGTCGAAAATCGGCGCTTACGACAACGCTGCCGACTTCCCCGCCGATGTGCCGACCTATGCGCACTACCTGCGCCGCCTGGGCTACAAGACGGCGCTGTCCGGAAAAATGCATTTCTGCGGACCGGATCAACTGCATGGCTACGAGCAACGGTTGACCAGCGACATCTACCCCGCCGACTACGGCTGGGCGGTGAACTGGGACGAGCCGGATGTACGCCCCAGCTGGTACCACAACATGTCGTCGGTGTTGCAAGCCGGCCCCTGCGTGCGCACCAACCAGCTGGATTTTGACGAAGAGGTGGTGTTCAAGGCGCAGCAATACCTGTTCGACCATGTGCGCGAAGCACCGGAGCAGCCCTTCTGCCTGACCGTGTCGATGACTCACCCTCACGACCCGTACACCATCCCGAAAAAATTCTGGGACCTGTATGACGACCAGGACATTCCCATGCCGCGCCATCCCCGCGCACAAAGCGAGCAAGACCCGCATTCGCAGCGGCTGATGAAAGTGATCGATCTGTGGGACAAACCGCTGCCCGACGACAAAATTCGCGACGCCCGCCGCGCCTACTTCGGTGCGTGCAGCTACATCGACAGCAACATAGGCAAGCTGCTGGAAACCCTGGAAGCCACCGGCCTGGCGGACAACACCGTGATCGTGTTCTCCGGCGACCACGGCGACATGCTGGGCGAGCGCGGGCTCTGGTACAAAATGCACTGGTTTGAAATGGCAGCCCGCGTGCCGATGGTCATTCACGCGCCAGCGCACTTCGCTGCCCGCCGGGTGAGCGCCTCAATTTCTACCGCCGATTTGTTGCCCACCTTCGTGGAACTGGCGGGCGGGCAGCTGCACGACGAGTTGCCCTTGGATGGCCGTTCACTGATGCCGCACTTGCTTGGCATTGCCGGCCACGACGAAGTGTTCGGTGAATACATGGCCGAGGGCACTAACAGCCCGCTGATGATGATCCGCCGCGGTCCGTACAAATTCATGTACTCCGAACAAGACCCCTGCCTGCTCTACAACACCGAGCAAGACCCTTTCGAGCTTGAAGAGTTGAGCGGCTCAGCCGAGCACCAGAGCCTGTTCGAGGCCTTTCTCGATGAGGCGCGCAGCAAGTGGGACATTCCCGCGATTCACCACCAGGTGTTGGCCAGTCAGCGCCGTCGTCGCTTCGTGGCCGGCGCGCTGAGCCTGGGCACCCTCAAGAGCTGGGACCACCAGCCGTTTACTGATGCCACCCAGCAATACATGCGCAACCACATCGACCTCGACGACCTGGAGCGCAAAGCCCGTTTTCCGCAACCACCTGCCCACACTAAAAACTAAATCCAAGGGGACGCCATGAACATTTTATCCACCAAGTTATCCACAGCCTTGCTCACCGCCGCCGGCGCGCTGGCGCTGACGATTGGCCATGCGCAAGCGGCCGAGTCGTGCGACACCGTGCGCATGGCCGATCCGGGCTGGAGCGACATTGCCGTTACCAATGCCGTGACCAGCTTTTTGCTCAATGGCATGGGCTACAAAGCCAAAATCGACACGCTGGCGGTGCCGATTATTTTTGGCGGCATGAAAGACGGTTTGGTGGATGTGTTCATGGGCAACTGGATGCCCGCGCAGCAGGCTCACTACGACAAATTTGTAAAACCGGGCGATGTGGTGCAACTCAGCAAAAACCTCGAAGGCACAGAGTTCACGCTGGCTGTACCCGATTACGTGTATGCCGCCGGGGTGCATGATTACGCCGACCTGGCCAAGTTTGCCGACAAGTTCGACCAGAAGATTTACGGCATTGGTGCAGGGGCGCCGGCGAACCAGTCGCTGCAGGAAATGATCAGCAAAAACGAGTTCGACCTGGGCAAATGGAAGCTGGTGGAGTCCAGCGAACAGGCCATGTTGTCGGAGGTGGCGCGGGCGGTAAAACGTGAGCGTTTCATCACCTTCCTCGGCTGGACCCCGCACCCTATGAACGTGCAATTCAAGATGAAATACCTCAGCGGCGGCGAGAAATACTTCGGCGCCAGCGGCAGCGTTTATACCCTGACGCGCAAAGGTTATGCACAGGCGTGCCCTAACGTCGCCAAGCTGCTCACCAACCTGACGTTCACCCAGGAAATGGAGAACAGCATCATGGCCCAGGTGGCCAACAAAAAAGGCAGCAATGCCGAGGCGGCCAAGGCGTGGATAAGTGCCCATCCGGATGTATTGAACGGCTGGTTGGACGGGGTGAAAACCAAAGACGGCGGTGATGCGCTGGCGGCGGTGAAGGGCACGCTTTAATAGGCGCCTCGTCCTGTAGGAGCTAGTTTGCTAGCGAACCGCGCCATCGCCGGTTTGCTGGAAGGTGCAATCCCATGCAATAGCCTGGATCCCCGCGTTCGCGAGGATGACGGAGGTTTGGAGTTGGGGTCGTGTAGGTAAACGCCATCTCCACCCCGTCCACCGTCATCCTCGCGAACGCGGGGATCCAGAATTGCCAGTCATGCGCGTAACGTGAAACCTGCCCCGCGCCCTCACTGCAAAGCCAACTCCCCAGGCGCAGTGTGCCTGTCATGACTGCTACCCTTTCGCCAAACCCTTGTACCGAGATGTAGATGCGCTGGCCCAATCGCTTGATGCTTTTTCCCTTTCTCGCCTGGCTGCCACTCCAGACCAGTCGCTCGCTTCGCCGCGACTTTCTCGTCGGCCTTAGCGGCGCCGTACTGGCCCTGCCTCAATCCATTGCCTACGCGCTGATCGCGGGGCTGCCTGCCGAATACGGTTTGTATGCGGCCGTGGTGCCAGTGGTTATCGCCTGTTTGTGGGGTTCGTCGTGGCACCTGATTTGTGGGCCGACGGCGGCGATTTCCGTGGTGCTGTTTACCAGCGTCAGCCCGCTCGCCGTGCCCGGCAGTGCCGACTATGTGGAGTTGGTGCTGCTGCTGACCTTTCTCGCCGGATTGTTCCAATGGTTGTTGGGGCTTTTGCGCTTCGGCTCGCTGGTGAATTTCGTCTCTCACTCGGTGGTGGTCGGCTTTAGCGCAGGCGCGGCGCTGGTGATCGCCCTCGGCCAGTTGCCCTATTTACTGGGCATCGATTTACCCAGCCGAGCCACCGGCTACGACAGCATCAAGCACCTGATTCAGCTGCTGCCAAACGCCAACCCTGCTTGCGTAGCAGTGGCGCTGGTGACATTGCTGAGCAGCCTGGCGGTACGCCGCTTTTGGCCCAGAGCCCCGGCGCTGTTGGTTGGCATCGCGTTGGGCAGTCTCGTCGTCGCCGCGCTGCCGACGTTCTTTGCCGGCGTGCCCCTAGTGCCGGCCTTCACCGGCTCGTTGCCGCCGTTCAGCCCGCTACGCCTGGACCCCGCAACCATAATCCGGCTGCTGCCTACCGCCGTGGCGTGCGGCATGCTCGGGCTGGTCACCAGCCTGTCGATCGCACGCACTCTGGCCAGTCGTTCTCAGCAAATGCTCAACGCCAACGGCGAGGTTCGCGCGCAGGGTCTGTCGAATATGGTCGGCGCGTGGTTCTCGGGTTATCTCTCGGCCGGCTCATTCACCCGCTCCGGGCTCAACCTGCAAGGCGGCGCCAGCTCGCCGCTGGCCGGCGTGTTTTCGGCGCTATGCGTGGCCGCATTCGCACTGTTTGGCGCGCGATTGATTGCCCACATTCCGCTGCCAAGCATGGCCGCCAGTATTTTGCTGATCTGCTGGGGTTTGATCGATTTCGCCGGCATTCGCGCGCTGTACCGGGTTAGCCGCTCGGAGTTCGTGGTGATGCTGCTGACCTTGGCCGCCACGCTGCTCATGGAGCTGCAAACGGCGATTTATGCCGGTGTTCTGGCGTCGCTGTTTTTCTACCTCAAGCGCACCTCGCAACCGCGTGTGCAGCAGTGGTTTGAAGGTGACGAGGAAATTTTGCGGGTGGAGGGCTCGATCTTCTTCGGCGCCTGCCATTTCCTGCAATTGCGCTTGCAACGCAGCAAGGGCCAGCGGGTGGTGATCGAGGCGCAGCAGATCAATTTCATCGACTACGCCGGCGTCACCATGCTCCACCAGGAAGCCCATCGCCTGCGGGCGCAGGGCCGGAGCCTGTGCCTGCGCCGGGCGAAGGCGCAGGTGGTCGAGGAACTGCTCAAGCTGGAAGGTGAAGCGAGCTGCCCCATTGAGTTCGAGCCGGCGGCTTAACCCAGCTGGCTGCGCAGTTCGGCTAGCACACTGGCGCTGTCCGGGCGAACGCCGCGCCAGAGGAAAAACGCTTCTGCTGCCTGCTCAACCAACATGCCCAAACCGTCCAGGGTGCGCGCGGCGCCGTGGTCGCTGGCCCACTGGTTGAAGGGCGTGAGGCCTTTGCCATACATCATGTCGTAGCACACGGTATGGCCCGGCTTGATCAGGCTTGGCGAGATGGGCGGCAACTCGCCGCCGAGGCTGGCGGACGTGCCGTTGATGATCACGTCCACCGGCACTTCCATCCAATCAAACCCGCACGCCGCCACAGGGCCAAGGTCAGCAAACGCCTTGGCCAGCGCCTCGGCTTTTTCCACGGTACGGTTGGCAATCACCACTGAATGCGGGTGCTCAGCCAACAGCGGCGCCAGCACACCGCGCGCGGCGCCGCCCGCTCCGAGCAACAAAATACGTTTGCCCTGAAGGGTCAGGCCGGCGTTTACCGTCAAGTCTCGAACCAGGCCGGCGCCGTCGGTGTTATCGCCAAGCAGGCCGCCGTCGTTCTGTTTGCTCAGGGTATTCACCGCCCCGGCGCGCTGCGCCCGAGACGTCAGGCTGTCGGCAAGCTGGTAGGCCTGCTCTTTGAACGGCACGGTGACATTGCCGCCGCGGCCGCTGGTGAAGAACTCGCGGGCAAAGGCGGTGAAGCCGTCCAGCGGCGCGAGCAGCGCTTCGTAACTGAGCGATTGGCCGGTTTGCTCTGCAAATAACCGGTGAATCTGCGGCGACTTGCTGTGGCCAATGGGATTGCCGAATACACCATAACGGTCCATCAGTTAGCGGCCTCGCCCAACCAGTCGCGGTCTTGCAGGAAGTAGTCGGTCAGGCGCGCTTCTTCGCTGCCCGGTTCTGGTTTCCAGTCGTAGCCCCACTGCACGTGCGGGGGCAGCGACATCAGAATCGACTCGGTGCGCCCGCCTGATTGCAGGCCGAACAGCGTGCCACGGTCATACACCAGGTTGAATTCCACATAGCGGCCGCGGCGAAATGCCTGGAATTCCCGTTGTTCAGCGGTGAAGGCGGTGTGTTTGCGCCGTTGCACGATGGGCAGGTAGGCGTCGATGTAGGCATCGCCAATGGCGCGGATAAAGGCGAAACAGGTGTCGAAGTCCCACTCATTTAGGTCATCGAAAAACAGACCGCCAATGCCACGGGGTTCGTTGCGGTGTTTGATATGGAAGTAGGTGTCGCACCAGGCTTTATAGCGCGGGTACACGTCGGCGCCGAAGGGCGCGCAAGCCTGTTCGGCAACGCGGTGCCAGTGCTGGCAGTCTTCGTCGTTGCCGTAGTAGGGCGTCAGGTCGAAACCGCCGCCGAACCACCACACCGCTTCTTCGCCTTCTTTCTCGGCAATGAAAAACCGCACGTTGGCGTGGGATGTCGGCACATGGGGGTTCGTCGGGTGCATCACCAGCGACACGCCCATGGCTTCAAAGCCTCGGCCGGCCAGCTCGGGACGGTGGGCGCTGGCAGATGGTGGCAGACCGGTGCCGAACACATGGGAGAAATTCACGCCGCCTTTTTCCAGCAACGCGCCGTTGGCAATCACACGCGTACGACCGCCACCGCCCGCCGGGCGCTCCCACGCATCTTCAGCGAACGTGGCGCCACCGTCTTCGGCTTCCAGGGCGGCACAAATACGGTCTTGCAGGTCGAGCAGATAGGCCTTCACGGCTGCGCTACGTTCACTCACAACATCACCTTCCACACGCAAAATTAAATCGGTTTGGCGCCCAGAGGCCGCAGCGGGCGGGGCTCATAGCCCGGACAGGGGCGCAAGCATACCACCGCCATCGGCGGATTCGCTGTTGACGGCCATCCGCGCGGGGCGTTGGATAGAGCCCTTTCGTTCGCGCAGCCACAGGAGTGTTCCATGCCCAAGCGTATTCAATTCGCCAGCCACGGCGGGCCCGACGTGCTCGAGTACCTCGACTACCAACCCGCCGCGCTGGACGACAACGACGTGCGCGTGGCCAACCAGGCCATCGGCCTCAACTTTATCGACACCTACTACCGCAGCGGCCTGTACAGCCCGGCGTCGTTGCCCTCGGGCCTGGGCGGCGAAGGGGCCGGGGTGGTTGATGCCGTGGGCAAGGCGGTGACCAACGTCAAGGTCGGCGACCGCGTGGCTTATGGCACCGGGCCGCTGGGCGCCTACAGCGAGTTGCATGTGCTGCCCGCCGCGCACGTAGTGAAACTACCCGACAGCATCAGCTTCGAGCTGGCCGCCAGCGTCATGCTCAAAGGCCTGACCGTGCAGTATTTGTTGCGCCAGACCTACGAGCTTAAAGGCGGCGAAACCATTTTGTTCCACGCGGCAGCGGGTGGCGTGGGCAGCATCGCCTGCCAATGGGCGAAGGCCTTGGGCGTCAAGCTGATCGGCACCGTTGGCTCCGCCGCCAAAGCCGAGCGGGCCAAAGCGTTGGGCGCCTGGGCGACCATCGATTACAGCCATGAAGACGTGGCCGCCCGCGTGCTGGAACTCACCGACGGCATGAAATGCCCGGTGGTGTACGACTCCATCGGTAAAGACACCTGGGACGTTTCGCTGAACTGCGTGGCGCCCCGCGGTTTGCTGGTGAGCTTTGGCAATTCGTCCGGCCCGGTCAGCGGTGTGAACCTGGGCGTGCTGGCGCAGAAGGGCTCGCTGTACGTCACACGTCCGACCCTGGGCAGCTACGCCGACTCACCGACCAGCCTGCAAGCCATGGCGGATGAACTGTTCGCCATGCTCGCCAGCGGCCAGATCACGGTGGACATCAACCAGCGCTTCGCCTTGAAAGATGCTGCCCAGGCGCACATTGCGTTGTCTGGCCGGCAAACGAGCGGGTCGACCGTGTTACTGCCGTAAGGCTTAGCTGGCCCGCAGCACGTTGCCGGTGGCCAGGTCGCGAATCACGCTGGGGTTTTTGCGCCCACCGAGCGACCCGGTTACCACGGCATCGAGCTGATCGGGGAAGTACTGCTGAATGCGCAGGCTGTTGCGCGCCGGAAGCTTGCCCGCCGGGTTGGCCGAGGTCGATACCAGCGGGCCGACCATGGCGCAGAGGTCGCGCACCAGTGGATGGTCCGACACGCGCAAGGCCACGGTCTCGTGAACGCCAGTAATCCAGGCGGGTAGCAAATTCTGGTGCGGCACGAGCCAGGTGTTCGGGCCGGGCCAGGTGCTGGCCAGACGGTCTAGCCACAATTCGGGGAAGTCTTCGAGCAGGAAGTCGAACTGGTGAATGGTGTCGGCCACCAGAATCAGGCCCTTCTCCACCGGGCGCTGCTTGAGCGCCAACAGACGCTCGACGGCTTGCGCGTTCCACGGGTCGCAACCCAGGCCCCACACCGCTTCGGTGGGGTAGGCGATGACGCCGCCATTGCGCACTACACGTGCAGCCTGTTTCACACGCCAACTGCTGATCATGGCCAACCCTCGCTGTATTTCGAACTGCGCGCAGTGTACCCAACCGCCGTCTAACGGCCCACCCAGACGCCGCCCTCGCTGGCGACCTTGCCTTCAAGCTCCAGGTCCGTGAGCGCCGCCAGCACGCGCGGCAACGGCCAGCCGCTGGCCACGGCAAGCGTTTCACTGCTTTGCGGCGCAGCGTGGAGCAATTTCAGAATAGGGTCTTTAACCGCTGCGGGTTTGCGCCTCGCTTTCGGCGCGGGTGCCACGTTCTGCCAGCCACGCAGGCCTTCAAGAATGTGTTCGACCGACTCCACCAGCGCCGCGCCATCACGAATCAACTGATGGCAGCCACGCGCGCCCGGGTGGTGAATGGAGCCGGGAATGGCGTACACCTCGCGGCCTTGTTCCAGCGCCAGGCGCGCGGTGATCAACGAGCCGCTGGAAGGACTCGCCTCGACCACCAGCACGCCAAGCGACAGGCCGCTGATCAGCCGGTTGCGCAACGGGAAGTTCGCGGGAATGGGCGGGCTGTCGAGCGGCAGTTCCGATACCAGCGCGCCTTCGCGGGCAATGTCGGCGGCTAGGTTTTTGTGCCTGGGCGGATACAACTGGTTGAGCCCGGTGCCGAGCACCGCCACCGTTTTGCCCGCCACTGCCAATGCGCCCTGGTGGGCGGCGCCATCAATGCCCAAGGCCATGCCGCTGGTAATCACAAAGCCACCGCCGGCCAGACTGCGCGCGAAGGCGTTGGCGGTGTCCATGCCTGGCTTGGAGGCCCGTCGACTGCCGACGATGGCCAGTTGCGGTTGCTGCAGCAGGTCGGTGTCGCCGGCCACAAACAGCAGCGGCGGCGCATCTGGCAGCTCGGCGAGCAGGGCGGGGTAGTCGGGGTTGTCCCACATCATCAGGTGCTGGTTGGCGTGCTCGAGCCATTCGAGGGTGGCGGTTACGCGTTGGCGAACCGTTTCGTCGCGCCGCGCTTCGGCGCAGGTGTCGGGCAGCTTTAGCGCGCGCCAGGCAGAGGCCGGCGCGCTGAGGGCCGATGAGGCGTTGCCAAAGGCATTGATAAGGGTGCGAAAGCGTTTGCCGCCTAGGCCTGGCAGGCAGTGCAGGCGGATTCGGGCTTCGAGTTCGGCGGGCGAGGTGGCGTGTGACATGCGGATCATCCTTGATCGAAAAAGGTGTTAATTACGGGTCGTTTCCTACAAGACCCCAAAAACAAAAACCCCCGCTTTCGCGGGGGTTTTGAGTGTTACGGATTTCGTACCTTGTCCATCGTTTCGAGCTGCCTCGTGGCTTGTAGCACCAGGCCGTAGCTGAGCTTGTCGTAGGTGTGGAACACCATCAACAGACCGGCGCGCTCGTCGGGGATTTTCACCTGTTCGCCGGTAACACGGTCGCGCACGGTTTCACCGGTTTTGTACACGGCCAACACGTTGCCTTCGACCAAACCGTCGCGCTTGCCCTTGTTCAGGGTAACGACGTCGAACTGGCCAATCTGCGACACGCCACGTGGAACATCGAGAATCAGACCGCGAATCTCGTTGGTCGGCGCGCTTGGCATAAAGGTGGAGTTGACCGGACGCTCTTCGGTGGGGAACAGGCGGTCACCGTTACGCACTTCCTGAGTGGTGCGGCTCAGGGTCAGCGTGGCAACGCCGTCTTCCTCAGCAATCACCTGGCCGGCACCGACGTCGTCGGCGTTGATGCCGAGGAATTCCTTGGTGTCGGGATCGGTATAGGTGCGGCCTTGGCGGAAGATGCCGTAAACCGGGTGCTGTTCATCAAAGGTGCCGCGCGCATAAACGCGATCGCCCGCGCCGCTGACCACGCGCTCAGCCGTACCGGCAACCACGTAGTTGGCTTTGGTGAAATCTTCGTCGCTGTTCACGATGCGGTTTTTCAGCAGGAAGCTGTTGATAGCTTCCAGCGGAATGGTCGGGATCGCTTGCGCCATCGGCGTGCTGCGAACTTGCGGCGACAGCTTGATGGTGCCACGCGACGCGCCACGGTTAAGGGTCAGACGCGGCTGGCCGTCAACGTACGTTAGGCTCAGTTGATCGCCTGGATAGATCAGATGGGGGTTTTCAACTTGTGGGTTAGCGTGCCAAATTTCTGGCCACTTCCACGGTTCACTGAGGAACTTCCCGGAAATATCCCAGAGGGTATCGCCCTTGACCACGGTGTAGCGGTCCGGATGACCTTCCTTGAGCTGCACTTCGGCCTGAGCCAAGCCAGAGGCGGCTAGGAGTAGCAGGGCGAGTAGTGATTTCCTCATGCGGTGAATCCCTTTATTATGTGTCTTCACGTAGAACGCCCAAGGGCTGCTCCGAAACCCTCGGAAGCCGCGGCCTGAAGCCGTTTTTCAAAGCTGCTCAGCATATTAGCAGCGGATTTTGACTTTATTCCACAAGTGCATCACACAACGCATATGGCAATCCTAAACATCCTCGAGTTTCCCGACCCGCGCCTGCGTACCATCGCCAAGCCCGTAGACGTGGTTGACGACGCCCTGCGTCAGTTGATCGACGACATGTTTGAGACCATGTACGACGCGCCGGGTATTGGTTTGGCCGCCACGCAGGTCAACGTGCATAAACGCGTGGTGGTCATGGACCTCAGCGAAGAGAAAAACGAGCCGCGGGTTTTCATCAATCCCGAGTTCGAATCGCTGACCGAAGAAATGGACCAATACCAAGAGGGCTGCCTCTCGGTGCCCGGTTTCTACGAAAACGTCGACCGCCCGCAGAAGGTCAAAATCAAAGCGCTGGACCGCGATGGTGAGCCCTTTGAACTGATCGCTGAGGGCCTGCTCGCCGTGTGCATTCAACACGAGTGCGACCACCTCAACGGCAAGCTCTTCGTTGATTACCTGTCTACGCTCAAGCGCGACCGGATCAAGAAGAAGCTGGAAAAGCAGCACCGCCAGCAGGCTTGAAACGCCGATCAAAGGCTTGCTCCGGCAAGCCTTTTTCTTTTCCACGTTTTGAAGTGAGCCCCCATGAGCCAAGCACTGCGCCTCGTCTTCGCCGGCACGCCCGAATTCGCCGCCGAACACCTCAAAGCCCTGCTCGCCAGCCAGCACGAGATTGTGGCGGTTTACACCCAGCCGGATCGGCCGGCCGGCCGTGGCCAGAAGCTCATGCCCAGCCCGGTCAAGCAGTTGGCCCTGGAACACAATATTCCTGTGATGCAGCCGCCAACGCTGCGCGACGCCGCCGCCCAAGCCGAGTTGGCCGCGCTGAATGCTGACCTGATGGTGGTGGTCGCCTATGGCCTGATCCTGCCGCAAGTGGTGCTCGATACGCCGCGCCTGGGTTGCATTAATAGTCACGCCTCGCTGCTGCCGCGCTGGCGCGGTGCCGCGCCGATCCAGCGCGCCGTGCAAGCCGGCGACGCGGAAAGCGGCGTGACTGTTATGCAGATGGAAGCAGGCCTGGATACAGGCCCCATGCTGCTCAAAGTAACCACCGCCATCAGCGCCGACGACACTGGCGGCAGCCTGCACGACCGCCTCGCTGAGCTGGGCCCACCCGCGGTATTGGAGGCGATTGCCGGTCTGGCTGCCGGAACCTTACAGGGCGAAGTTCAGAACAATGAACTGGCCACCTACGCCCACAAGCTCAACAAAGATGAAGCCCGTCTGGACTGGAGTCGCCCCGCCGACGAATTGGAACGTCTGGTGCGCGCCTTCAATCCTTGGCCGATCTGCCACAGCACACTTAACGGCGAAACGCTGAAAGTGCTAGCCGCACAGCCGGTCGAAGGCCACGGCGCGCCCGGAGAAATCCTTCACGCCAGCCGCGACGGTTTAGTCGTTGCTTGCGGTACCGACGCACTTCGACTGACCCGCCTGCAATTGCCGGGCGGCAAAGCGCTGAATTTCTCCGACCTGTTTAACAGCCGTCGCGAGCAATTTGCCTCGGGTTCCGTGCTGGGGGCGGGCGCATGAATCCGCGTCTGGCGGCAGCCAATGCGCTGGCCACCGTGCTGTCTGGCAAAGCGTCACTGAACAGCTCGTTGCCTAAGCAATTGGACAAGGTGGAGTTACGCGATAAAGGCCTGACTCAAGACTTAGCCTTTGGCACCGCCCGCTGGCAGCCGCGTCTCAGCGCACTGGCTGAGCGCCTGCTGGAAAAGCCGTTCAAATCGGCCGACCGCGATGTGGAAGCGCTGTTGCTGGTCGGTCTGTATCAACTGCTCTACACGCGCATCCCCGCGCACGCCGCTATCGGCGAAACCGTTGGCGCCGCCGAAAAACTGAAAAAACCCTGGGCCAAAGGCTTGCTCAATGCCGTGCTGCGTCGCGCCCAGCGCGAATACGAGGCGCTGCTGCCGGAGCTTGACCACGACCCCATGGCGCGAACCGCCCACCCGCGTTGGCTACAAAAAGCCTTGAAGGCGTTTTGGCCCGAGCAGTGGGAAGCGATCTGCGCGGCCAACAATGCCCATCCGCCCTTAATCCTGCGGGTAAACCGCCGACTCGGCAGCCGCGATGACTATCTCGGCGAGCTTAAACGCGTGGGCTTCGAAGCCAGCGCCTGTTCGTTCAGCCGCGACGGCGTGGTGTTGGCCGAGGCGTGCGACGTCACCACGTTGCCGGGCTTCGCTGAAGGCCGCGTCAGCGTGCAAGACGAAGCCGCGCAATTGGCGGCCGATTTGCTCGACCTGGCGCCCGACCAGCGCGTGCTCGATGCGTGCTGCGCGCCGGGCGGCAAAACCTGTCACCTGCTGG
Source organism: Pseudomonas sp. AC070 (assembly GCF_979258635.1). Lineage (NCBI taxonomy): Bacteria > Pseudomonadati > Pseudomonadota > Gammaproteobacteria > Pseudomonadales > Pseudomonadaceae > Pseudomonas > Pseudomonas sp. AC070. Next base: position 5,187,089 of record NZ_OZ409871.1, on the reverse strand, counting down.
AAGCCGAGCCTGCCTTGGCCGGCGTGGTGGCGATTGATCTGGAAGCCAAGCGCCTGGTGCGCGTGAAAGAAAACCTCGCGCGCCTTGGCCTGAGTGCAGAATTGATAGCCGCCGACGCGCGGCAGACCGACGCCTGGTGGGACGGCAAACCGTTCCAGCGCATCTTGCTCGACGCGCCGTGCTCGGCCACCGGCGTTATCCGCCGCCATCCCGACATCAAGCTGACCCGCCAAGCCGACGACATTCCCGCGCTCGCCGCGCTGCAAGGCGAACTGCTCGATGCCTTGTGGCCCACGCTTGAAGTGGGCGGTGTACTCGTCTACGCCACCTGCTCGACATTGCCCACAGAGAATACCGAAGTGGTCGGTGCCTTTTTGGCGCGCACACCCGGCGCTCGGGAGCTCGACATTGCCGGGCAGCTCGGTAACCCGCCACCCGGGTTGAAGCAGCCCCACGGCCGCCAACTGCTCGCGCAAGAGGGCGGTCACGACGGCTTCTATTACGCCAAACTCATTAAGATCGCTGCCGCGCCACGGGCCTAGCCCTGCCTGTGCAGGCGCGGCGCAGGTCTGCTATTTTCGAGGCCGTTTTCGCTTGGCTATCTGCCGCTTTAGGAACGCACACGGATGAAGATCATTATTCTCGGCGCCGGTCAGGTAGGCGGCACGCTGGCTGAACACCTGGCCAGCGAACACAACGACATCACCGTGATCGACACCGACGGCGACCGCCTGCGCGACCTGGGCGACCGTCTGGATATCCGCACCATTCAAGGCAAAGGTTCGTTCCCCACCGTGCTGCGCCAGGCCGGTGCCGACGATGCCGACATGCTAGTGGCCGTGACCAACAGCGACGAAGTGAATATGGTCGCCTGCCAGGTGGCGTACACGCTGTTCCACACCCCGACCAAGATCGCCCGCGTGCGCGAAGCGGCATATCTGACGCGCTCCGGCCTGTTCGATAACGACGCCATTCCCGTCGACGTATTGATCAGTCCCGAGCAGGTGGTCACCAACTACATCAAACGCTTGATCGAGCACCCAGGTGCCCTGCAAGTCATCGACTTCGCCGGGGGCAAAGCGCAACTGGTGGCCGTGAAGGCGTATTACGGCGGACCGCTGGTGGGCCAGCAATTGCGCCAATTGCGCGAGCACATGCCCAACGTCGACACCCGCGTGGCCGCCATTTTCCGGCGTGACCGGCCGATTCTGCCGCGCGGCGATACCGTGATCGAAGCGGATGACGAAGTGTTCTTCATTGCCGCCAAGGCTCACATCCGCGCGGTCATGAGCGAAATGCGGCGGCTGGAAGACAACAACAAACGTATCGTGATCGCTGGCGGCGGCCACATTGGCGAACGCCTGGCCGAGGCGATTGAAAGCCGCTACCAAGTCAAAATCATCGAGATGAACCCGGCGCGCTGCCGGTATCTGTCCGAGACGCTGGACAGCACAATCGTGCTGCAGGGCAGCGCCTCGGACCGCGACCTATTAGTGGAAGAAAACATCAGCGACGCCGACATCTTCCTGTCGCTGACCAACGATGACGAAGCCAACATCATGTCTTCGCTGTTGGCCAAGCGCCTGGGCGCACGCAAGGTGATGACGCTGATTAACAACCCGGCGTACGTCGATCTGGTGCAGGGCGGCGAGATTGATATCGCCATCAGCCCGCAGCTCGCCACCATCGGTACCTTGTTGGCGCACGTGCGCCGTGGCGATATCGTCAGCGTGCATTCGTTGCGCCGCGGTGCAGCGGAGGCCATCGAGGCCATTGCCCATGGCGATTCGAAATCCAGCAAGGTGATCGGCAAGGCCATTCGCGATATCGCCTTACCGCCGGGCACCACGATTGGCGCTCTGGTGCGCGACGAGGAAGTGCTGATCGCCCACGACGCGACGGTGATCGAGTCGGGCGATCACGTGATTCTGTTTTTGGTGGACAAGAAATATATTCGCGACGTCGAGCGGCTGTTCCAGGTTGGCCTGACGTTCTTCTGATTGCTCGACTGCCAATAAGCCGAGGCGCCTGTGCTCGAATCTCTGGAAAAAATGCTCGGCAAAGGCATCGACAATGCCTTGCTGCGCTTTGGTCTCGGTAAGGGTTATCTGGACCTCAACGACAATGCCAAGGCAGCCGAGCACCTGCAACGCTGCGTAGAATTCGACCCGAAGTATTCGGCGGCGTGGAAGCTGTTGGGCAAAGCCCAGTCGGGCTTGGGCGACGCGGCGGCAGCGCGTGCGGCGTGGGAGCACGGCATTGCCGCCGCGCAGGCGCACGGCGATAAGCAGGCAGAAAAGGAAATGACCGTGTTCGTGCGAAAACTGGATAAGGCGCAAGGTTCGGAATAAACGGCCCTAGGTCTCAGTCTTCGCGAATAAACCGCAGCCCCACTCCATCGCCATTCACACGCATCACTTCCATCTGCAACACGGGCGCTTCGATGGGCAGGTCTTGCACCTGCCCGGTGACGACGTCGCCGAGCACAAGGTGGGTGAGTTCGTCATGTTTAACGAATACGCCGCCATCTGAAAGATCGCGGGTTTGGGCGAGCAGCTCACCGAAGCTCGGGTGGCTGATTTTGATCCGGCACTTCAGTGAGGTGCGTGGCGATTGTCGCTGGTTGGACATAGGGCCCGGCTTCCTGGTCAACGGTCCCTGTTAATAACGCAAATTGCTGCGCTCGCCTAGTGTGGCGAGCGCTTCGCAGCGCTCAATTGGCCGGTTAGTACCAGCGCTCTTCGCCTTCGGGGCGTTTCTTGAAGCGCTTCATCGTCCACATGTACTGGCTTGGGTAAGCGCGCACATAACGCTCGACCACCTGACTCATAGCAGCGACCGCCTCGCGGGTGTCTTCGCTGTACATGCCTTCGGGTGCGGCTTCGAGAATCACTTTGTAGCCCGACCCGTCGTCCAGGCGCAGCGCATGCAGGAACACGCCGACCGCCTTACCGCCGGCGAGCATGCCGGGAACGAATTTGCTGGTGAGCGCTTCGATTGCGCAAAATGGCACGAACAAGCCAGCGGACAAACTCGGCTCGGGGTCGGCAGGAATGCCCACCGCGCCGCCTCTGCGAACTTCTTTGATGACGCTGAGAATGCCTTCTTTGGTCGACGGCGCCACGCGGTTGCCCAGCTGCACGCGCTGCTTGCGCAGCAAATCGTCGACCGCTTTGAGCTTCGGCGGACGGTAGAAAATGATGGGTTTGCACTGGTTGCAATAGAAGTGATTGAGCACTTCCCAGTTGCCGAGGTGACTGGTGATGCCCACCACGCCTTTGCCCGACGCCAGCGCCGCCTCAAGCACGTGCAAGCCTTCAACTTCACGCACCAGTTTCAGCGATTTTTCCGCCGGCCAAACCCACGCGCAGGCACTTTCGGTCAGGGTTTTGCCAATGTCCATCAGCGCTTTGCGTAGCAAGCGGTCATGGGCAGCGGCGTCCAGCTCGGGAAAACACTTGCGTAGATTGATATCGGCAACAGCGCGCGAGCGGGTGGGGAAGCGCCACATGCACCAGCCGATCAGGTTGCCCAAGGCCTGCACCGCACGCCAAGGCAACAAGGCGAACAGGCGCAGAAACCCCACGATCAACGCACCTTTGAACTTCTCCACCATGTACTCCACGAATTCGAACAGGCGCGCATTGTAACCACCTTGAGCCGCTTCGGTTATGGCCCGGCAATTCCACAACCTGTAGGAGCCAGCTTGCTGGCGAACCCTGCAAGCCCTGCAAACCGCGGAGCCCTGCGTTACACGGTTCGCCAGCAAGCTGGCTCCTACGGATGGGGTGCGGTGAGTTCGGCGTAGCGGTCGCAATCTTTGGTGTGGTCCATGACCATGCCGGTGGCCTGCATAAAGGCGTAGCAGATGGTGGGCCCAACAAAGGTAAAGCCGGCTTTCTTCAGCGCCTTGCTCATGGCCTCGGCTTCCGGCGTTACGGCGGGCACATGGCTGCGGCCAGGGAAGTGGTTGACCTTGGGCACGCCGCCGACAAATGACCACAGCAGCCCAACCGGATCGGGCAACCGCAACCAGGCCGCCGCGTTTTGCCGTGCAGCTTTGAGTTTGAGGCGATTGCGGATGATGCCGGGGTCTTGCATCAGCGTTTCTATTTCTTCATCGCTCAGTTGCGCGAGGCGCTGGGGATCGAAACCAAACAGCACCTGGCGATAGCGTTCGCGCTTCTTTAATACGGTGATCCACGACAGCCCCGCCTGAAAGCCTTCGAGCAGCAACATCTCGAACAGCTGCTGCGCATTGCGTTGCGGTACCCCCCATTCCTGGTCGTGGTAGGTGATGTAAAGAGGGTCTTCATTGCACCAGAAGCAGCGTGGCATAGGGCTCCTAGGGGAGGGCAAGGGTGGTTTGTAGGGTGAATCGGGTATACTCCCGCCCTTTCTGTCGCCCTCAGTACAGGTGAAATTAGTGAGCCAGCCTACGCCTGCCGTGCGCACCTTCCAAGACTTGATCCTTGCCCTGCAACAGTATTGGGCCGAGCAAGGTTGTGTGGTGCTTCAGCCTTACGATATGGAAGTCGGCGCCGGCACCTTCCACACCGCCACGTTTCTGCGCGCCGTCGGCCCGGAAACCTGGAACGCCGCCTACGTGCAACCCAGCCGCCGTCCCGGTGATGGCCGCTACGGCGAAAACCCCAACCGCTTGCAGCACTACTACCAGTTTCAGGTAGTGCTCAAACCCAACCCGGACAACTTCCAGGAGCTGTACCTCGGCTCGCTCAAACGCATCGGCCTCGACCCGCTGGTGCACGACATTCGTTTCGTTGAAGACAACTGGGAATCGCCGACCCTCGGCGCCTGGGGTCTGGGCTGGGAAATCTGGCTCAACGGCATGGAAGTCACCCAGTTCACCTACTTCCAGCAAGTAGGCGGCATTGAGTGCTACCCCGTTACCGGCGAGATTACCTACGGTCTCGAGCGCCTGGCCATGTACCTGCAGGGTGTGGACTCGGTCTACGACCTGGTGTGGACCGACGGCCCATTCGGCAAGGTTACCTACGGCGATGTGTTCCATCAGAACGAGGTGGAGCAGTCCACCTACAACTTCGAACACGCCAACGTCGACAAACTGTTCGAGCTGTTCGATTTCTATGAAAGCGAAGCCAACCGCCTGATCGAGTTGCAGCTGCCGCTGCCGACCTACGAAATGGTGCTCAAGGCCTCGCACACCTTCAACCTGCTCGACGCCCGCCGCGCGATTTCGGTGACTGCCCGTCAGCAATACATCCTTCGTGTGCGGGCATTGGCCCGCTCGGTAGCGCAGAGCTACCTGCAAGCGCGTGCCCGTCTCGGCTTCCCGATGGCGGCGCCCGATCTGCGCGATGAAGTATTGGCCAAGCTGGAGGCAGCAGAATGAGTGCACGTGATTTTCTGGTTGAACTGGGCACCGAAGAGCTGCCACCCAAAGCCCTGAAAACCCTCGGTGACGCCTTTCTGGCCGGCATCGAGAAAGGTCTGAAAAGTGCGGGCCTGAGCTACAGCCGCAGCCGCGTGTATGCCGCGCCGCGTCGTCTGGCCGTGATCATTGATCAACTGGCCGAGCAGCAGCCGGACCGCAGCGTCAATCTGGACGGCCCGCCCGTTCAGGCCGCCTTCGACGCTGACGGCAACCCCACTCAGGCTGCCCTTGGTTTCGCAAAAAAATGCGGCGTGGATATTTCCGCCATTGATCGCAGCGGCCCGAAATTGAAATTCAGCCAAAGCATTCCTGGCCAACCCGCCGTGGGCCTGCTGGCCGGCATCGTTAGCGCCTCGCTGAATGACCTGCCGATTCCCAAACGTATGCGTTGGGGTGCGCGCAAAGAAGAGTTCGTACGGCCAACCCAATGGCTCGTCATGCTGTTTGGTGACGACGTGGTGGACTGCGAAATCCTGGCGCAAAAGGCTGGGCGCGAATCGCGCGGTCACCGCTTCCATCACCCCGAAAGCGTGCGCATCAGCTCGCCGGCCGGTTACCTGGAAGACTTGCGCAGCGCGTACGTGCTGGCTGACTTCGCCGAGCGCCGCAGCCTGATCAGCAAGCGCGTCGATACGCTGGCCGCTGAGCAGCAGGGCACCGCCATCGTGCCGCCGGCGTTGCTTGACGAAGTAACCGCGTTGGTGGAATGGCCCGTGCCGCTGGTTTGCTCGTTTGAAGAGCGCTTCCTGGCCGTGCCGCAAGAAGCCTTGATCACCACCATGCAGGACAACCAGAAGTACTTCTGCCTGCTGGACGCCAATGGCCTCTTGCTGCCGCGCTTTATCACCGTGGCCAACGTCGAAAGCAAAGACCCGGCACAGATCATCTCCGGCAACGAGAAAGTGGTTCGCCCACGCCTGACCGACGCCGAGTTCTTCTTCAAGCAAGACAAAAAGCAGAAGCTCGACACCTTCAACGCGCGCCTCGCCAATGTCGTGTTCCAGGCGCAGCTGGGTTCGGTGTTCGACAAGGCCGAACGCGTATCCCTGCTGGCTGCATTTATTGCCGCACGCATTGGTGGCGACAGCCGCTGGGCTGCCCGCGCGGGCCTGCTGAGCAAATGCGACCTGGCCACGGAAATGGTCGGTGAATTCCCGGAAATGCAGGGTATCGCTGGCTACTACTACGCGCTGAATGACGGCGAGCCGCAGGACGTTGCCCTGGCGCTGAACGAGCAGTACATGCCGCGCGGTGCCGGCGCCGAGTTGCCGACCACGCTGACCGGCGCGGCAGTGGCCATCGCCGACAAGCTCGATACACTCGTCGGCATTTTCGGCATCGGCATGTTGCCCACCGGCAGCAAAGACCCCTATGCCTTGCGTCGTGCCGCGCTGGGTATTTTGCGCATCCTGATCGAGAAGAAACTCGACCTCGATCTGGTCGCCACCATCGGCTTCGCCATCGAGCAATTCGGTACGAAGGTGAAACCAGCCGGCCTCGCCGCTCAGGTGCAAGACTTCATCTTCGATCGTCTGCGCGCCCGTTATGAAGACGAAGGCGTGGAAGTGGCGGTGTACCAGGCCGTGCGTGCGGTGGCGCCGGTGTCGCCGCTGGACTTCGACCAGCGCGTACAAGCGGTGCAGGCCTTCCGCAAACTGCCGGAAGCCGAAGCCTTGGCCGCGGCCAACAAGCGCGTGTCCAACCTGTTGAGCAAGGCCGAGGGCAACGTCGCGGCGGGCATCGAAGCGCACTACTTCGATTCTCCCAGCGAGTTCTCGCTGTATGCCGCGATTCAGCAAGCGGACCACGCCGTGCAACCGCTGGCCCAGGCCCGTTTGTACAGCGAGGCGCTGGCACAATTGGCGGCGCTGCGTGACCCGGTGGACGCGTTTTTTGCGGCCGTTATGGTCAACGCCGAAGACCCGTCGGTACGTGCCAACCGCTACGCCCTGTTGGCCAAACTGCGCAGCCTGTTCTTGGGCGTCGCCGACATCTCGCTGCTGGGGTAAACCGTGAAGTTGCTGATACTCGACCGCGATGGGGTGATCAATCACGACTCCGACGCCTACATCAAAACGCTGGAGGAGTGGATTCCGCTCCCCGGCGCCGTCGAGGCCATCGCACAACTGAGCATGGCCGGCTGGACGGTGGCAGTGGCCACTAACCAGTCTGGCCTGGCGCGCGGTTATTACTCAGAAGCGGTGCTCGATTCCATGCATGCGCGGTTGCGTGAGCTGGTGGCCGAGCAGGGCGGTGAACTGGGGCTGGTGGTGCACTGTCCACATGGGCCGCACGACGGTTGTGATTGCCGCAAGCCCAAACCCGGCATGCTTCGAACTATCGCTGCGCATTACCACACAGATCTTGCAGGCGTGTGGTTTGTCGGCGACAGTCGAGGTGACCTGGACGCCGCGCTGGCCGTCGATTGTCAGCCTGTTCTGGTGAAGACCGGCAAAGGCGAAAGAACCTTGGGCAGCGAGCTGCCGAAAGGGACGTTGATATTTGACGATTTGGCGGCGGTTGCCGCGCAGTTACTCCACACCCAATAGGCGGGGATTGCCCGCGACGGATAACGCTAAATGTCGATCGTGCTGGCCATCAGAATCTTCCTCTTCTATATCCTCCTCGGCGGCAGCGCCTTGCTCTGGTGCACCCTGAGTTTCTTCGTCGCCCCGTTCCAATCGTTTGAAGCCCGCTACCGCTTTATCAACGTTAACTGGTGCCGCTTCGCCGTGAAGCTCACCGAAGTGATGCTTGGCATTCGCTATGAGGTACACGGCGCCGAGAACGTGCCTACGCAGCCCTGCGTGATCCTCTCCAAACACCAAAGCACCTGGGAAACCTTTTTCCTCTCGTGCTACTTCGCGCCGCTGAGCCAGGTGCTCAAACGCGAGCTGCTGTACGTCCCGTTTTTTGGCTGGGCCATGGCCATGCTTAAGCCCATCGCCATTGACCGTAACAACCCGAAAGCTGCACTCAAAGAGTTGGCCAAGCAGGGCCATGAGCGCTTGCAGCAGAATATTTGGGTGCTGATTTTCCCGGAAGGCACGCGCGTTCCGGCGGGTCAGATCGGCAAGTTCTCCCGTGGCGGTGCCGCGTTGGCCGTCAACGCGAACCTGCCGGTGCTGCCCATTGCCCACAACGCCGGCGAGTTTTGGCCGAAACAGGGCTGGGGCAAAAAGGCCGGAACGATTCAGGTAGTGATCGGCCCGGTGATGCACGCCGAAGGCACCGGGCCGCGCGCCATTGCCGCGCTGAATGATCGCTCCTTCGCCTGGGTGGAGCAGGCGCAACGGGATATGGGCGCGCTGTATGGCGACCACCCGGTGACCGAGACGCCGGTACAGCTCTAATTTGATTCGCTTCAGTTAAAACCCCGGCCACCGCGCCGGGGTTTTTGCATTTACGGACCCGCCACAAACACGGCCCGCCGGATAAGTTTCCACTCGCTGCGCGCGCTGTAACGCGACGTTAATCAAGCATCCCTACTCTCGGTTTGCTTGAATTTTCTCGTCGGTCCAGCGCCGCTGGCAGTAGTCGCGAGAAGCACATTCTCTTTTGCCCATCTGCATAAGGATTCTTCAGATGACTACCGCCTTACCGCTGGCTTTGTCCCTCGCCGTTTCCGCTGCCTTGCTGTCGTTCTCTGGCGTCAGCGCCGCCCATGACCATGACGAAAAAGAAAAAGTCAGCAAGAGCCTCTACAACCGTGAGGCCCGTGGCGACATTACCGAGTACGCCGGCGCTCGCCGCGTGGGCCGCGACCTGACTGATTCGATCAAAGCTTCGCTGTCCGACCGCAAAGCCAAAAACGTGATTCTGCTGATTGGCGACGGGATGGGCGACTCGGAAATCACCCTGGCGCGTAACTACGCCGAAGGCGCAGGTGGCTACTTCAAAGGCATCGACGCGCTGCCGCTGACCGGCCAGTACACCCACTACGCCTTGCACAAAGACACCGGCAAGCCGGACTACGTGACCGACTCGGCGGCCTCGGCCACCGCCTGGTCCACCGGGGTGAAGACCTACAACGGCGCCCTGGGTGTCGACATCCACGAGAAACCACACCAAACCATTCTGGAGCTGGCAAAACTGCGCGGCATGGCCACCGGCAACGTGTCCACCGCCGAACTGCAAGACGCCACCCCAGCCGCGTTGTTTTCCCACGTGACCGGCCGCAAGTGCTACGGCCCGGTGGCGACCTCGGTTCAATGCCCTAGCAACGCGCTGGAGAAGGGCGGTGCGGGCTCCATCACCGAGCAGTTGCTGAACGTGCGCCCAGACATCACCTTGGGTGGTGGCGCCACGACCTTCGCTGAAGTGGCCAAGGCGGGCAAATGGTCCGGCAAAACCCTGCGCGACCAAGCCGCTGCCCGTGGCTTCGTGCTGGTTAGCAATGCCGCTGAACTGAAGAAAATTCGCGTGGCTAACCAGAAGCAGCCAGTGATTGGTTTGTTCTCGCCAGGCAATATGCCAACCCGTTGGATCGGCCCAACCGCCACCTACCACGGCAACCTGACCCAAGCGCCAGTGACCTGCCAACCGAACGCCGCGCGTACCGCCAGCACCCCGACGCTGGCTGAAATGACGGTTAAAGCCATCGACTTGCTCAAAGACAACCGCAACGGTTTCTTCCTGCAGGTGGAAGGTGCGTCCATCGACAAACAAGACCACGCCGCCAACCCGTGCGGTCAGATCGGCGAAACCGTCGACCTCGATGAAGCGGTTCAGATGGCTCTGGCATTCGCCAAAGCCGATGGCAACACCTTGGTTATCGTGACCGCCGACCATGCGCATTCCAGCCAGATCGTGGCACTGGAAACCTCGGCACCGGGCTTGACCCAAGCGCTGAACACCAAAGACGGCGCGGTAATGGCTGTCAGCTACGGCAACTCGGAAGGCTCGTCGCAGGAACACACCGGCACACAACTGCGCGTTGCCGCCTACGGTCCGCACGCCGCAAACGTGACCGGCCTGACAGACCAGACCGACTTATACTTCACCATGCGCAACGCGCTGGGCTTGAAGTAACGCCCACGTTTAAACCACCAGGGAAGGCCGTTTAACGCTCGTAAAACAAAAACCCCAGCGATCTGCTGGGGTTTTTGTTTGCGGGGCGTAAAACCGGGCTTAGAAATCCAGGTTGGACACCGCCAAGGCGTTGGCTTCGATGAACTCGCGGCGCGGTTCCACTTCGTCACCCATCAGGGTGTTGAAGATCTGGTCGGCGCTGATGGCGTCTTCGATGGTTACCTTGAGCATGCGGCGCGCATCCGGGTCCATTGTGGTTTCCCACAGTTGGTCCGGGTTCATTTCGCCCAGCCCTTTATAGCGCTGGATGCTATGGCGCTTGGTGCTTTCGGTAAGGAGCCAATTGAGCGCTTCTTTGAAGGTGGTGACCGGCTTTTTACGTTCGCCACGTTTCACGTAGGCGCCTTCTTCCAACAAGCTGTTCAACTGCTCGCCCAGCGAGGTAACGGTTTTGTAGTCGTTACTGGCGAAGAAGTCGCGGTTGAAGGTGACGAAGTTGGAAACGCCATGGGAGATCAGTTCGACCTCTGGCAGCCAGAGGTGACGTTCCTGGTCTTCGCGCAGGTTGGTTTTGTAAACCAGACCCGATTTTTCCATGGTGCGCAGACGCTCGTTGAGCTTCTCGAGCCAGGCTTGCATGCCCGCCTGGCTGCCTAGATCGTCCAGGCTCACGGCCGGAAGATAAACGAAATGCTCGGTAAGCTCCTGCGGGTAAATACGCGACAGGCGCTTGAGCGTCTTCATCACCATGCGGTAGTTGTTAACCAAACGCTCCAGCGGCTCGCCGCCGATACCTGGGTCGTTCTCGTTAACGTGCAAGCTGGCATCTTCGAGGGCCGACTGGGTCATGTATTCCTCCATGGCCTCGTCGTCCTTGATGTACTGCTCTTGCTTGCCTTTCTTCACCTTGTACAGCGGTGGCTGAGCGATATAGATGTAGCCGCGCTCGACCAACTCCGGCAATTGACGGAAGAAAAAGGTCAGCAGCAGCGTACGGATGTGCGAGCCGTCGACGTCGGCGTCCGTCATGATGATGATGTTGTGGTAGCGCAGTTTGTCGATGTTGTATTCCTCACGACCGATACCGCACCCGAGGGCGGTGATCAGCGTGCCGACTTCCTGCGACGAAATCATGCGGTCAAAACGCGCACGTTCCACGTTCAGGATCTTGCCTTTGAGGGGCAAAATCGCTTGAGTCTTGCGGTTACGTCCCTGCTTGGCGGAGCCGCCAGCAGAGTCCCCTTCCACTAGGTACAGTTCGGAAAGGGCAGGGTCTTTCTCTTGGCAGTCCGCCAACTTGCCGGGCAGGCCGGCGATGTCCAACGCGCCTTTGCGACGGGTCATTTCCCGCGCCTTACGGGCGGCTTCACGGGCGCGCGCGGCGTCGATCATTTTGCCGACCACGGCTTTGGCTTCGTTGGGGTTTTCCAGCAGGAAGTCGGAGAAGTACTTGCCCATTTCCTGCTCGACCGCGGTTTTCACTTCGGAGGAAACGAGCTTGTCTTTGGTCTGCGAGCTGAATTTCGGATCCGGCACTTTTACCGAAATGATCGCTGTCAGGCCTTCGCGGGCATCGTCACCGGTGGTGGCGATTTTGTGCTTCTTGGCTAAGCCCTCCTGCTCGATATAAGCATTCAGGTTACGCGTCAATGCCGAGCGGAAACCGGCAAGGTGGGTACCACCGTCGCGCTGCGGAATGTTGTTGGTGAAGCACAGCAGGTTTTCGTTAAAGCTGTCGTTCCACTGCAACGCCACTTCCACACCGACGCCATCGTCACGCTGAACGTTGAAATGGAACACCTGGTTGACCGGAGTTTTGTTGGTATTCAAGTACTCAACAAACGCGCGCAGACCACCCTCGTACTTGAACAACTCTTCCTTGCCACTGCGCTCGTCCTTGAGAACGATGCCGACACCAGAGTTCAGAAACGACAATTCGCGCAGACGCTTGGCGAGAATGTCCCAGCTGAAGTGGATGTTTTGGAAGGTTTCAGCCGACGGCTTGAAGTGAATCTCGGTACCGGTTTTATCGGTGTCGCCCACGGTGCGCATGGGTGCCTGTGGCACGCCGTGCACGTAGGTTTGCTCCCATACTTTGCCGCTACGGCGAACGGTCAACAGCAGCAGCTCGGAGAGGGCGTTTACAACGGAAACACCCACGCCGTGCAGGCCCCCGGAAACCTTGTACGAGTTGTCGTCGAACTTACCGCCAGCGTGCAGCACCGTCATGATGACTTCGGCCGCCGATACGCCTTCTTCTTTATGCACGTCCACCGGAATGCCACGGCCGTTGTCGCGAACGGTGATGGATTCGTCTGGGTGGATGATGATGCTGATGTCGTCGCAATGCCCGGCGAGTGCTTCGTCGATGGAGTTGTCGACCACCTCAAAAACCATATGGTGCAGGCCGCTGCCGTCATCGGTGTCGCCGATGTACATACCGGGCCGCTTGCGTACGGCGTCCAAGCCTTTCAGCACTTTAATGCTGGACGAATCGTACGTTTGATTTTCGCTCATGCCTTCACTCCCGATGGTCGTGGGTCTGGGTGATACGGCCATGTTCCACGTGGAACATGGCGACTGGCGTATCCGTGCGCCAGCTACCCCGCAACAATTCATGGTCTACACAGGTGATAAATACCTGGCAGTTCAAATCTTCTAATAAACGGCACAACGCGTTTCGGTGCTGCTCGTCCAACTCAGACGGCAAGTCATCCACCAGGTAAATACATTGGCCGCGTCGTGCCTGACTAACTAAGTGCCCTTGGGCAATGCGCAAGGCACACACCACTAACTTCTGTTGGCCTCGCGACAGAATTTCAGCCGCGTTGTGAGCGCCTAAGCGCAAACGTAAGTCGGCTCGCTGGGGTCCCGCCTGGGTGTGGCCGAGTTGCTGGTCGCGCTGCAGCGTGGAGCTGAGCACCGTTTGCAGATCCCGGTCTTTGTCCCAACCTCGGTAATAGCTGAGTGTCAGTCCTTCAAGCTCTACAAGCTCTACAAGCACTTCCTCGAATACCGGCTTCAAAGCCTGGATGTAGTTGCGTCGATAGCTATCAATTTCGTCGCCTGCGAGACACAGCTCGCGGTCCCAGGCCGCCTGCGAAGCGGCGTCAAGTGTACCATGCCGCAGCCACGAGTTTCGCTGCCGGAGGGCCTTCTGGAGCCTCTGCCACGCGGGCATAAAGCGAGGTTCCACGTGGAACACTCCCCAATCCAAAAACTGACGACGTATTTTCGGAGCGCCCTCAAGCAAACGAAAACTGTCCGGGTTGATAAGTTGCAACGGCAACGCTTCAGCAAGCTGAGCCGCGCTGCGTGCATTCTGGCCATCAATCCGAATTTGGAATTCACCCTGGCGATCACGTGAAACACCGAGGTTGCTGGAACCGCCTTCGGCCAAATCGACTTGGCCAAACACCGTGTACGCTTCCTGTTCGTACTGAATAACGGGCAGCAGACGAGCGCTGCGAAATGAGCGCGCCAAACCAAGCAAGTGGATAGCTTCGAGCAGGCTGGTTTTACCGCTGCCGTTTGCGCCGGAAAGGATGTTAATGCGGGGGGAGGGGGAGAGAGTCACCGGGTGCAGGTTGCGCACCGCGGTGACTGTAACGCGGCTGAGGGACATCTAGATTCGATTCAGGTCAGAGGCGCATCGGCATAACAACGTAAGCCGAATCGTCGTTGTCCGATTCCTGAACCAGCGCGCTGCTGTTTGAATCCGACAGAATCAAACGAACCTGTTCAGTGGTCATCACGCCCAATACGTCGAGCAAATAGCTGACGTTAAAGCCGATTTCCAGCGAACCGCCGTTGTAATCAACGGCCACTTCTTCTTCCGCTTCTTCCTGCTCCGGGTTGTTCGCCTGGATTTTCAACAGGCCGTTAGCCAGTTGCAGACGAATACCACGGTACTTCTCGTTGGACAGAATGGCCGTACGGCTAAACGCTTCACGCAGCGCTTGGCGGTCACCCAGTACCAGTTTGTCGCCGCCCTTGGGCAGAACGCGTTCGTAGTCAGGGAATTTGCCGTCTACCAGCTTGGAGGTGAAGGTGAACTCGCCGGTGGTGGCGCGGATGTGGTGCTGGCCCAGCACGATATCGACAGTGCCGTCTTGCTCGGTGAGCAGACGCGCCAGCTCGAGGATGCCTTTGCGCGGCACGATCACTTGATGACGGTCAGCCTGTTCGATACCGGCTTCCATCGAGCACATCGCCAGACGGTGGCCATCGGTAGCCACGGCGCGCAACACACCGGTTTGCACTTCGATCAACATGCCGTTCAGGTAGTAACGCACGTCTTGCTGAGCCATGGCGAAACTGGTGCGTTCAATCAGGCGACGCAGCTTGCTTTGAATAAGCGTGAAGGTGAACGAGCCCGGGCCTTCTTCCACCGTCGGGAAGTCATTAGCGGGCAGGGTGGAAAGCGTGAAGCGGCTACGACCGGCCTTGACCACCAGCTTGGTTTCGTCGACGCGGATATCGATCAACGCATCGTTCGGCAGGCTTTTGCAGATATCCATCAGCTTGCGCGCTGGAACGGTGATCTCGCCCGATTCTGCCGGCTCTTCCAAGGTCACACGGCCGACCAGCTCAACCTCAAGATCCGTACCGGTCAGCGACAGCTGCTGGCCTTCAACAACCAGCAACACGTTAGACAGCACCGGCAGTGTCTGCCGGCGTTCAACCACGCCAGCGACCAGTTGCAACGGTTTCAACAGAGCTTCGCGTTGAATAGTGAAATGCATGGTCTAGTCCCTTTGCCTCGTGGGCTGCGTAATAGGTCAGGTGGTCAGCGTGCGCAGCAGATTCTTGTAGTCCTCGCGGATGTCCGCGTCGGATTCCCTAAGTTCAGCAATCTTACGGCAAGCGTGCAATACCGTGGTGTGATCACGACCGCCGAACGCGTCGCCGATTTCCGGCAGGCTATGGTTGGTCAATTCTTTGGACAACGCCATAGCCACTTGCCGAGGACGCGCCACGGAACGGGAGCGCCGCTTGGAGAGCAGATCGGAGATCTTGATCTTGTAGTACTCAGCGACGGTGCGCTGAATGTTGTCGACGCTGACCAGCTTGTCTTGCAGCGCTAACAAGTCCTTCAACGACTCGCGAATCAGCTCGATGGTGATATCGCGGCCCATGAAGTGGGCGTGGGCGATCACACGTTTCAGCGCACCTTCGAGTTCACGGACGTTAGAGCGTATACGCTGCGCAATAAAGAAGGCTGCATCGTGCGGCAGGTCGACTTTGGCCTGGTCTGCCTTCTTCATCAGAATGGCGACGCGCGTTTCCAACTCCGGCGGTTCAACCGCGACCGTCAGGCCCCAACCAAAGCGCGACTTCAAGCGCTCTTCCAGCCCTTCAATCTCTTTAGGGTAACGGTCACTGGTGAGAATCACCTGCTGGCCGCCTTCCAGAAGCGCGTTGAAGGTGTGGAAGAATTCTTCCTGTGAGCGCTCTTTTTTCGCGAAGAACTGGATGTCATCGATTAGCAACGCGTCGACGGAACGGTAAAACCGTTTGAACTCATTGATGGCGTTCAGCTGCAGCGCTTTCACCATGTCGGCTACGAAGCGCTCGGAATGCAGGTACACCACTTTGGCGTTGGGGTTCTTCTTTAATAAGTGGTTGCCCACCGCATGCATCAAGTGCGTTTTACCCAAGCCAACGCCACCGTAAAGGAACAACGGGTTGTAACCATGCTTGGGGTTGTCCGCGACCTGCCAGGCTGCAGCGCGTGCCAGCTGGTTGGACTTACCTTCAACGAAATTCTCGAAGGTAAAGGTGCGGTTGAGATAACTGGTGTGCTTGAGCGCACCTTCAACCTGAACGGAGCGTTCATTGCGCACCGGGGCCGTCTGCGAGCTGGCGCCGGCCATGGGGTCGAAACTCGCGCGAGACGGCTCATTGCTGACAACCGCCGCCATGGCCTCTTCCCGCACCGGTGCGGCAACCGTCGCGCTGACAGGCTGGGAAGGAGCAGGGGACGGAATCGGTGTACGCGCAACGGCAGCGCGTTTGCTGCCTATTAATAAGGAGATCGCTGGCGCCATGCCTTCGCTGCGTTCATTCAGCAGCTCCAACAGACGGCCCATGTATTTTTCATTCACCCAATCCAGCACAAACCGGTTAGGTGCGAACACGCGCAATTCATCGCTGGAGGCTTCAACCTGCAGTGGACGAATCCATGTATTGAATTGCTGGGCCGGCAGCTCATCGCGTAGAAGCTCTACACATTGCTGCCAAAGTTCCACCGACACAAACATCCCCTAGCCAAATAGGCTGCAACGCCCAAAACAGCGGGCATTGTACCCGCACCACCGCCTACTTATCCACACGAGACGATTTTTTTCGACGCGCAAAATCAATGCGTTACTCGCTTTTTAGGACCGAAACGACGGCTGCCGAAAGTCTGTGGATAACTAGTCCTGAGCTCGGGGGACAAGGCAGGGGTAAACCACGTGGATAACCGGGCTGTGGATAAAAACCTGTTCCATCCCCAGCTTATGCGCAGCTCTGGTACAGGCTACACACCCTTTCTAGACAGAGTTATCAATCGCTGCAACCCATACGCTGCGGCACGTGCAGCGACTTATCCACAGAATCGGCGCTGCTAAGAGTAGTTAACATTTTAAAAAAGATTTAAATCTCTCTTTCTTAATATTCTTTATCTACACGCTTTCCATAAGAGAAATGCTGGTTGGAAATTGACCTGACCGCCTGGTTTCTCTAGAATCGCCGGTCTCTTAAAACGGGGGCCATTCCGGCCCGTTGTCGACCACCCAGGTAACGCACCATGAAACGCACTTTCCAACCCAGCACTATCAAGCGCGCTCGCACCCACGGTTTCCGTGCCCGTATGGCTACCAAGAACGGCCGTGCCGTTCTGTCCCGTCGTCGTGCCAAAGGCCGTAAGCGTCTGGCCGTCTGATAATTCGGCATCGGTGGTGAGTCAAGACTTCAGTCGGGAAAAGCGCCTGCTAACCCCTCGACAATTCAAGACAGTCTTCGACTCCCCCAGCGGTAAGGTTCCGGGTAAAAACGTCCTGCTTCTAGCGCGCAACAACGATCTTGATCATCCCCGCCTGGGTCTGGTCATCGGTAAGAAGAGCGTCAAGCTCTCTGTTGAACGCAACCGCCTCAAACGCGTCATCCGCGATTCATTCCGCCTCAACCAGGACAATCTGGTGGGCTGGGATATCGTGGTTGTCGCGCGTAAAGGCCTAGGTGATCTGGAGAACACTGAATTGGCAAACCAGTTCGGCAAACTCTGGAAACGCTTGGCACGCAGCAAGCCGAGCCCGGAAGCTGTCCCGCAATCAGGGGTTACCGACAGTCCCCATGCGTAAACTGGCCCTCGCGTCCATTCAGGTTTATCGCTACGCCATCAGCCCTTTGATGGCCAGTCACTGTCGTTTCTATCCCAGCTGTTCCTGCTACGCGTATGAAGCCATTGAACACCATGGCTTCATGCGCGGTGGCTGGCTGACCCTACGTCGGCTTGGCCGTTGTCACCCGTGGAATCCCGGCGGTTACGATCCGGTTCCAGGCGCTCCCATTTCCCGACCCCCTTCGATGGCCGAGTAATCATGGATATTAAACGCTCGATCCTGATCGCCGCGCTCGCAATCGTGTCCTACGTCATGGTTCTCAAGTGGAACGAAGACTACGGACAAACGTCCTTGCCGACTGCGAACACAGCCGCTGCGACCAGCAACACTGCTGCGCTTCCCGACGTTCCTGCTGCTAACAACACGGCCAACAGCGACGTTCCAAGCGCGCCGTCCAGCCAACCGGAAGCCGTTGCCGCCGCCCCTCAGGCGAGCAAAGACCTGATCCGCGTTAAAACTGACGTGCTCGAACTGGCCATCGATCCAAGTGGTGGCGACATCGTTCAACTGACGCTGCCGCAATACCCGCGTCGTCAGGATCGCCCGGATGTGCCGTTCCAGTTGTTCGACAACGGCAACGAGCGCACCTACCTGGCCCAGAGCGGCCTGATTGGCGCCAACGCACCGGATTCGGCAAGTGGCCGTGCCGTATGGCAGAGCGCCCAGAAGAGCTACCAGCTTGCTGACGGCCAGAACAGCCTGACGGTTGATCTGACCTATAGCCAAGGCGGCGTGAACTACATCAAGCGCTTCAGCTTCAAACGCGGCTTGAACCCGGAGTGCTCGGTCAAAGAACAAGAGCTTAAAAAACCAGGTTGCGTCGATCCGTCGTCCTACCAGGTTGATGTGCGTTACCTGATCGACAACCAGAGCGCTGAAGCCTGGGCTGGCAACATGTATGCACAGCTCAAACGCGACAACAGCGATGACCCGTCGAAAACCGCCGCCACCAGCACCGCCACTTACCTCGGCGCGGCCATGGCCACGCACGACACGGCGTACAAGAAAGTGTCGATGAAAGACATCGACAAGGCGCCGGCTAAAGAAACAGTCAAAGGCGGCTGGGTAGCCTGGTTGCAGCACTACTTCGTCACCGCCTGGATTCCAAGCCAGGACACCGACAACAGTGTGCAGACCCGTAAAGACACCCAAGGCCGCTACATTGTTGGCTTCACCACGCCAAGCGTGACCGTAGCGCCGGGCAGTAAAGGCGAAGTGTCGGCAATTCTCTACGCCGGCCCGAAAATCCAGAAACACCTGGGCTCGCTCGCACCCGGTCTGGAACTGACGGTCGACTACGGCATTCTGTGGTTTATCGCTCAGCCGATTTTCTGGCTGCTGCAACATATCCATACCATCCTGGGTAACTGGGGCTGGTCGATCATCGTGCTGACGATGCTGATCAAAGGCCTGTTTTTCCCGCTCTCCGCTGCCAGCTACAAGTCGATGGCACGCATGCGCGCCGTGGCCCCGAAACTGGCTGCATTGAAAGAACAGCATGGCGATGACCGGCAGAAAATGTCGCAGGCCATGATGGAGCTGTACAAGAAAGAGAAGATCAATCCACTGGGCGGCTGCTTGCCGATTCTGGTGCAGATGCCGGTCTTCCTTGCCTTGTATTGGGTGCTGCTGGAAAGCGTCGAGATGCGCCAGGCGCCTTGGATGTTCTGGATCACCGACCTGTCGATCAAAGACCCGTTCTTTATTCTGCCGCTGATCATGGGCGCCACCATGTTCATCCAGCAGCAGCTAAACCCCGCGCCGCCAGATCCGATGCAGGCCAAGGTGATGAAAATGATGCCGATCATCTTCACCTTCTTCTTCCTGTGGTTCCCGGCTGGTCTGGTGCTGTACTGGGTCGTCAACAACTGCCTGTCCATCGCGCAGCAGTGGTACATCACCCGCAAGATCGAAGCCGCAGCCAAGACGGCCAACGCCTAAGTCTGGCTTGCTACGCTGAAACAGCGCCCCGCCCGAGCAATACGTGGCGGGGCGTTTTGCTATCTGCCCCCGGGCCATGAGGGCTCAATCATGAGAACCGCGCCATGAACACTGCCCGAGAAACCATTGCAGCCGTTGCCACTGCCCAGGGCCGCGCTGGCGTGGGTATCGTCCGCGTTTCCGGCCCACGTGCTCAGGCCATTGCCGAAGCCATCGCCCAACGCACCCTAAAGCCACGCTATGCCCATTACGGGCCATTCCATGGCGAACAGGATCAGGTGCTGGATGAAGGGCTGGCCTTGTACTTTCCCGGACCCAACTCCTTTACCGGCGAAGATGTGCTCGAGCTTCAGGGACATGGCGGTCCCGTGGTGCTGGATTTGCTCCTGCGCCGCTGCCTCCAACTGGGCGCCCGTCTGGCCAGACCCGGTGAATTCAGCGAGCGCGCCTTTCTCAACGACAAGCTTGATCTGGCTCAGGCAGAAGCCATTGCTGACCTGATTGAAGCCAGCTCCGAGCAAGCGGCGCGCAACGCCCTACGCTCCCTACAGGGCGAGTTCTCACGTCGCGTTCACGGTCTGACCGAGCGCCTGATTGCGCTGCGTATTTATGTGGAAGCTGCCATCGACTTCCCGGAAGAAGAAATCGACTTTCTGGCCGACGGCCATGTACTGAGCATGCTCAACGAGGTGCGTACCGATTTGACTGCGGTCCAGCGTGAGGCCAATCAGGGCGCGCTACTGCGCGACGGCATGACAGTGGTGATCGCCGGCCGGCCGAACGCGGGTAAGTCCAGCCTGCTCAACGCCCTGGCCGGCCGCGAGGCGGCCATCGTCACGGAAATTGCCGGCACCACCCGCGATGTACTGCGCGAACATATCCACATCGACGGTATGCCGCTGCATGTCGTCGACACTGCAGGCCTGCGCGACACTGACGACCAGGTGGAAAAGATCGGCGTAGAGCGCGCCCTTAAGGCCATTGGCGAAGCAGACCGCGTGTTACTGGTGGTAGACGCCACTTCGGTGGAAGCGGCAGACCCGTTTGCCCTATGGCCAGAATTTCTCAGCACCCGGCCTGAACCTGCCAAGGTCACGTTAATCCGCAACAAAACCGACCTGTCGGGCGACGCGTTCGGCCTTGAGGTCAGCGAGGACGGCCATGTCACCATCAACCTGTCCGCGCGCTCGGCAGAAGGCCTGGAGCTGCTGCGCGATCATCTCAAAGCGTGCATGGGCTACGAGCAGACCGCTGAGAGCAGCTTTAGCGCCCGGCGCCGTCACCTTGAAGCCCTGGACCATGCCAGCCAATCACTGGAGCACGGTTACGCCCAGCTGACCCTGGCCGGCGCCGGTGAGTTGCTGGCCGAAGACTTGCGCATTGCGCAACAGGCATTAGGAGAAATCACCGGCGCGTTCAGTTCCGACGACTTGTTGGGACGGATCTTTTCCAGCTTCTGCATCGGCAAATAACCCTGGCGGTCTCAACCGGCCCTGTTCACGTACCCACGTAGACAGGGCTTTTTTATGCCCGCAGGGTTAACCACAGCTCATTAAACCCTGTGCATAACCGCCCTTAAGCCCGGTCGATAAGCAGGGGGCAAAGCTGGGGATGAAGTGACCTGTGCACAACATGCCCTTCCATCCACAGGTTCTAGGACGTTATCCAGAGCCCTCCGGCGTACCTGACCACAGCCTTATACAATTCTGTACATGCCGCTGTGCTTAGCCTGTAGCGTTCTATCCACAGAAAAGACATGCATAAGTAATAAACATAAAAACAAAGCTTTAAAAAAATTCTCTCTTCTCTCTATTTATTAACAGCCCTGTGTACGACCGGCACGAGCACACCAGGAGGTTGGCTATTTTTTGTTCAAAAGGCTTCTTTCAGTTCGGGTAAATCCCTATACTTGCCGGCTTTCCGCTTTTCCCCTTTTCGGGTCAGTTAAAAGCCTCCCCAATTCTCAACAGGCACGAGGTGCGTGGTGGATTTCCCTTCCCGTTTTGATGTCATCGTTATCGGCGGCGGCCATGCCGGCACTGAAGCAGCGCTCGCTGCGGCACGGATGGGCGTCAAAACCTTGTTGCTTAGCCACAACGTCGACACGCTCGGACACATGAGCTGCAACCCGGCGATTGGTGGCATCGGCAAGAGCCATCTGGTGAAGGAAATCGACGCACTGGGCGGCGCTATGGCAGAAGCCACCGACAAAGCTGGCATTCAGTTCCGGGTACTCAACAGCCGCAAAGGCCCAGCGGTACGCGCCACCCGGGCCCAAGCCGACCGCATGCTGTACAAAGCAGCGATTCGCGAAGCCCTGGAAAACCAGCCCAACCTGTGGATATTCCAGCAATCCTGCGACGACCTGATCGTTGAACAGGACCAGGTTCGCGGTGTGGTTACGCAAATGGGGCTGCGCTTTTTCGCCGAATCCGTAGTGCTGACCACAGGCACCTTCCTCGGCGGACTTATCCACATCGGCTTGCAAAACCATTCCGGCGGGCGCGCAGGCGATCCGCCCTCCCTCGCGCTGGCTCAACGTCTGCGCGAACACCCGTTGCGCGTAGGCCGCCTGAAAACCGGTACGCCGCCGCGCATCGACGGCCGCTCGGTGGATTTCTCGGTTATGACCGAACAGCCGGGCGATACGCCGATTCCGGTGATGTCCTTCCTTGGCAACAAGGAACAGCATCCGCGCCAAGTGAGCTGCTGGATTACTCACACCAACGCCCGCACCCACGAAATCATTGCCGCGAACCTCAACCGGTCGCCGATGTATTCCGGCGTGATCGAAGGCATTGGCCCACGCTACTGCCCCTCGATTGAAGACAAGATTCACCGCTTCGCCGACAAGGACAGCCACCAGGTGTTTATCGAGCCCGAAGGTTTGAACACCCACGAGCTGTATCCGAACGGTATTTCCACCTCGCTGCCGTTTGATGTGCAGCTTGAGCTGGTGCGTTCAATCCGCGGCATGGAAAACGCCCATATCGTTCGCCCGGGTTACGCCATTGAGTATGACTACTTCGATCCGCGCGATTTGAAATACAGCCTCGAAACCAAAGTGATTGCCGGGCTGTTCTTTGCCGGCCAGATCAACGGCACCACCGGTTACGAAGAAGCCGGCGCTCAGGGCCTGTTAGCCGGCGCCAACGCTGCGTTGCGTGCGCAGGGCAGAGACAGTTGGTGCCCGCGCCGTGACGAGGCCTACATCGGCGTGTTGGTCGACGACCTGATCACCCTCGGCACCCAAGAGCCGTACCGCATGTTCACCTCCCGTGCCGAGTACCGCCTGATCTTGCGCGAAGACAACGCCGATCTGCGCCTCACCGAAAAAGGCCGCGAGCTGGGCCTGGTCGACGACCGGCGTTGGGCGGCGTTCTGCGCCAAGCGCGAAGGCATTGACCGCGAGGAGCAACGGCTCAAGAGCACGTGGGTGCGCCCGAACACCCCGCAAGGCGATGCGATTGCCGCGCGCTTCGGAACGCCGCTGACCCACGAGTACAACCTGATGAGCCTGCTGACCCGTCCTGAAGTGGACTACGCCGGCTTAATCGACGTAACCGGCCCCGGCCACGACGATCCGCAGGTTGCTGAGCAGGTGGAAATCAAAACCAAGTACGCCGGCTACATTGACCGTCAGCAAGACGAAATTGCCCGCCTGCGTGCCAGCGAAAACACCAAGCTGCCAGCGGATATCGACTACACCGCCATCGCCGGTCTTTCCAAAGAAATTCAGAGCAAGCTCAGCCAAGGTCGCCCGGAAACGCTGGGCCAGGCCTCGCGCATTCCAGGCGTAACGCCAGCAGCGATTTCCTTGTTGATGATCAACTTGAAGAAGCGCAGCGCCGGTCGTGAGCTGGAGCAAAGCGCCTGATGTCTTCGGTTACTGCCCAACATGCTGAAGAATTGTCCCGTGGCGCTGCCGAACTGGGCGTTGCACTGACCGAACAGCAACACGCCCACCTGTTGGGTTATCTCGCGTTGCTGATCAAGTGGAACAAGGCCTACAACCTGACCGCCGTGCGCGACCCGGACGAAATGGTTTCCCGCCACCTGCTCGACAGCCTGAGCGTGGTGCGCTTTGTCGATGAGGGCGGAACATCGTGGCTGGACGTGGGCAGCGGCGGCGGCATGCCGGGCATTCCGTTGGCAATCATGTTCCCGGACCGCCAGTTCACCCTGCTCGATTCCAATGGCAAGAAAACGCGCTTTCTCACCCAGGTGAAGCTCGAGCTCAAACTCTCGAACCTGGACGTTATCCACAGCCGCGTCGAAGCGTTCACACCGGCGCAGCCGTTTGCCGGCATTTGCTCCCGCGCGTTCAGTTCGCTGCAGGATTTTTCCGAGTGGACACGGCATCTGGGCGACACCGAAACGCGTTGGTTAGCCATGAAGGGCGTGCACCCGGACGACGAGCTGCAAGCGCTGCCCGCCGACTTTAAATTGGCCGCAACGCACGTGCTCAAGGTTCCCGGTTGCCAAGGTCAACGGCATCTGTTGATACTGCGCCGCATCATATGATCGGGACCGACGCTGACCATGGCTAAAGTAATCGCCATCGCCAACCAGAAAGGCGGTGTGGCCAAAACCACTACATGCATCAACCTCGCTGCATCGCTGGTGGCAACCAAGCGCCGTGTGCTGCTGATCGATCTGGATCCACAGGGCAACGCCACCACCGGCAGCGGTGTGGATAAGTTGGCGCTGGAGCATTCGATATACGACGTGCTGATCGGCGAGTGCGACCTGGCGCAAGCCATGCAGTTTTCCGAGCACGGCGGCTATCAGCTGCTTCCGGCGAACCGCGATCTGACCGCTGCCGAAGTGGCCTTGCTGGATATGCCTGCCAAGGAAAACCGCCTGCGCGAAGCCCTGGCGCCCATCCGCGAAAACTACGATTACATCCTCATCGACTGCCCGCCTTCGCTGTCGATGCTGACGGTCAATGCCTTGGTGGCCGCCGACGGCGTGATTATTCCGATGCAGTGCGAGTACTACGCGCTCGAAGGGCTGACCGATCTGGTCAACTCGATCCAACGCATTGGCAAATTGCTTAACCCTTCGCTGAAAATCGAAGGCCTGCTGCGCACCATGTACGACCCGCGCATCAGCCTTACCAACGATGTGTCCGCACAGCTAAAAGCGCACTTTGGCGACCAGCTGTACGACACCGTCATTCCCCGTAACGTGCGTCTGGCCGAGGCGCCGAGTTTTGGCATGCCGGCCTTGGCGTACGACAAGCAATCCCGTGGCGCCCTCGCCTACTTGGCACTGGCCGGTGAATTGTCCCGGCGTCAGCGCAGCGCCACCCGAACCGCAAAAGCATAAGGATTATCCATGGCCAGCAAAAAACGAGGTCTCGGACGCGGACTGGACGCCCTGCTGGGCGGTACCAGCGTTAACGCTTTGCAAGAAGAAGCCGCGCACGTCGACACCCGTGAGCTGCAATACGTGCCACTGGATCTGATTCAGCGCGGCAAATACCAACCTCGGCGCGACATGGACGCCACAGCCCTCGAAGAGCTGGCGCAGTCCATCCGCGCTCAGGGCGTGATGCAACCGATTGTGGTGCGCCCTATCGGTAACGGCCGGTTTGAAATTATCGCTGGTGAACGCCGTTGGCGTGCCAGCCAGCAAGCCGGACTGGACAAGATTCCGGCCATGGTTCGCGAGGTGCCGGATGAAGCGGCCATTGCCATGGCACTGATCGAAAACATCCAGCGCGAAGACCTCAACCCGATCGAAGAGGCCGTTGCCTTGCAGCGGTTGCAGCAAGAATTCCAACTGACCCAACAGCAAGTCGCTGAAGCGGTCGGCAAGTCGCGCGTCACCATCACCAATCTGCTGCGCCTGATCTCCCTTCCCGAGGAAATCAAAACGCTGCTTTCCCACGGTGATCTGGAAATGGGCCACGCCCGCGCGCTGCTCGGTTTACCGGCAGAACAGCAGGTCGAAGGGGCGCGACACGTTGTCGCACGAGCGCTGACCGTGCGCCAAACTGAGGCACTGGTTCGTCAGTGGATGAGCACAAAAGAGAAACCGACTACAGTGCCTAAAGCTGATCCCGATATCAGCCGGCTTGAACAGCGCCTCGCAGAGCGGCTGGGCTCGCCGGTACAGATCAAGCATGGGCAGAAGGGTAAGGGTCAGTTGGTCATACGCTACAACTCGTTAGACGAGTTACAAGGCGTCTTGGCCCACATCAAGTGAAGCCTTTCCCGACATAATTAGTCATGTAGCGTGTAGTCGGAAATCACTACCGGGCAGTTGAATAGGGGGGGAACGCCCCCTATACTCTGCGCGCATTTTGTCGGCACAAACTATGCCAAGTCGTTGATTTACAGCGACAGACACCAGAGGCCGAAAGCCGGAGACAGTTGATGGATGCCCGCACGCCCAACCGCCTGCCCTTCCATCGTTTGCCGGTGTTCCCCGTGTTGTTGGTTCAACTCGTCGTATTGCTAATCGCAGCCGTCGTTTTGTGGCAATGGCGCGGCGCGGTAAGTGGTTACTCTGGCGCGCTCGGCGGTGTGATTGCATGGTTGCCGAATATTTACTTTGCCCATAAGGCGTTCCGATTCACCGGAGCCCGGGCAGCCCAAGCGATAGTCCGGTCTTTTTATGCCGGCGAAGCGGGCAAGTTGATTCTGACGGCAGTGCTGTTTGCACTGACCTTTGCAGGGGTGAAGCCTCTGGATGCGCTGGCGGTATTCGGCGTTTTCCTCCTGACCCAGTTGGTCAATTGGTTTGCTCCCCTGCTTACAACAAGATTTTTGAGACCTTAGGGCGTTTGAGGCACACATGGCAGAACAGACCGCTTCGGGCTACATCCAGCACCACTTGCAGAACCTGACCTTTGGGAAACTGCCAAGCGGCGATTGGGGCTTTGCCCACACCGCACAAGAAGCCAAAGAAATGGGCTTCTGGGCTTTTCACGTAGACACCCTGGGCTGGTCCGTAGCCTTGGGTCTGATCTTCATCCTGTTGTTCCGCATGGCTGCAAAGAAAGCCACTTCCGGCCAGCCTGGCGGTTTTCAGAACTTCGTTGAAGTGATGATTGAGTTTGTCGACACCAGCGTTAAGGACAGCTTCCACGGCCGCAACAAGGTTATCGCGCCCCTGGCTCTGACCATTTTCGTCTGGGTGTTCCTGATGAACGCCGTCGACCTGGTGCCTGTGGACTGGATTCCACAACTGGCCATCCTGATCTCCGGCGATCACCACATTCCCTTCCGCGCTGTATCCACTACTGACCCGAATGCCACCCTTGGCATGGCGTTCTCGGTGTTCGCGCTGATCATTTACTACAGCATTAAAGTCAAAGGCATCGGTGGCTTCATCGGTGAACTGACCCTGCACCCATTCGGCAGTAAGAACATCGCCGTTCAGATTCTTCTGATCCCGGTTAACTTCCTGCTGGAGTTCGTCACCCTGATTGCCAAGCCTATTTCGTTGGCACTGCGGTTGTTCGGCAACATGTACGCCGGTGAGCTGGTGTTCATTCTGATCGCTGTGATGTTCGGCAGTGGTCTGTTGTGGCTGAGCGGCCTGGGTGTGGCGCTGCAGTGGGCATGGGCGGTGTTCCACATTCTGATCATCACCCTGCAAGCGTTCATCTTCATGATGCTCACCATCGTTTATCTGTCGATGGCGCACGAAGACAACCACTGATAGCGCGCAAGCGCTGGCAGTGAGCGGCCTCTGCCTGGGGCCGCAGCCCGCAAGGGCGAGCAAGTTTGCTTTACCGCTTTACCTTAAAAACTAACCAATACGACATAAAAAGTCGGGAGGAAAGATGGAAACTGTAGTTGGTCTGACCGCGATCGCCGTAGCTCTGCTGATTGGCCTGGGTGCCCTGGGTACCGCCATTGGTTTCGGCCTGCTGGGCGGCAAATTCCTGGAAGGCGCTGCGCGTCAACCGGAAATGGTTCCGATGCTGCAAGTTAAAATGTTCATCGTCGCTGGCCTGCTGGACGCCGTGACCATGATCGGTGTTGGTATCGCACTGTTCTTCACCTTCGCGAACCCCTTCGTTGGTCAACTTGCAGGCTAATCACTCATTTTTGAGTGATTGGTTTGACGGACAACGAACGAGCGAGGTGTTGGCGTGAACATTAATGCAACCCTGATTGGCCAGTCCGTTGCCTTCTTCATCTTTGTGCTCTTCTGCATGAAGTACGTGTGGCCTCCGGTCATCGCGGCTTTGCAAGAGCGTCAAAAGAAGATTGCTGATGGACTGGACGCTGCAAGCCGTGCGGCTCGCGATTTGGAGCTCGCCCACGAGAAAGTGGGTCAGCAACTGCGCGAAGCCAAAACTCAGGCAGCTGAAATCATTGAGCAAGCCAAAAAGCGCGCTACCCAGATCGTCGACGAAGCTCGCGATCAGGCCCGTGTTGAAGGTGAGCGCCTGAAGGCTCAGGCTCAGGCCGAGATTGAACAGGAACTGAACAGCGTCAAAGACGCCCTGCGTGCCCAACTGGGTGGCTTGGCGATCAGCGGTGCTGAGAAGATTCTGGGCGCCACTATCGACCAAAACGCGCATGCGGAGCTGGTTTCCAAACTGGCAGCCGAAATTTAAGCGAGGGCGCGATCATGGCAGAACTGACCACGTTGGCCCGACCTTACGCCAAGGCAGCTTTTGAGTACGCTCAGGCCCACCAGCAACTG
Organism: Pseudomonas sp. AC070; assembly: GCF_979258635.1. NCBI lineage: Bacteria > Pseudomonadati > Pseudomonadota > Gammaproteobacteria > Pseudomonadales > Pseudomonadaceae > Pseudomonas > Pseudomonas sp. AC070. The sequence goes on along the minus strand of NZ_OZ409871.1, from coordinate 5,158,643 downwards.
GCCAATTGGTCAGCCATGCTCGGCCTGGCTGCGGAGGTGTCGCAAGACCCCACCGTACAGCGCGTGCTCACGGCCCCGCGTTTGACGAGTACAGACAAGGCCACCGCCTTCATTGAGGTGTGTGGTGACAAGTTCGATGCCAAGGTACAGAACTTCATCCAGGTATTAGCCGAGAACAATCGTCTCGCGCTGCTGCCGCAAATCGCCGAATTGTTCGAGCTGTTGAAAGCCGAGCAGGAAAAATCGGTCGATGTGGATGTAGTCAGTGCTTTTGCATTGAACGACGAACAGCAAGACAAACTCGCCAAGGTTCTCAGTGCACGGCTCGGCCGGGAAGTGCGCCTGCACGCTGCGGAGGATGCCAGCCTTATTGGTGGCGTCGTAATCCGCGCCGGCGACCTGGTTATCGATGGCTCAGTTCGCGGCAAAATCGCGAAACTAGCCGAAGCATTGAAACTTTGAGTTTGAAGGGGCAGCAGAGCAATGCAGCAACTCAATCCTTCCGAAATTAGTGAAATCATCAAGGGTCGCATCGACAAGCTCGATGTGGCCTCCCAAGCCCGCAACGAAGGCACCATCGTCAGCGTTTCCGACGGCATCGTGCGTATTCACGGTCTCGCCGACGCTATGTACGGTGAAATGATCGAGTTCCCGGGCGGCGTCTATGGCATGGCCATGAACCTTGAGCGCGACTCCGTCGGCGCCGTGGTTCTGGGGCAGTACCAGTCGCTGGCTGAAGGCATGAGCGCCAAGTGCACCGGCCGCATCCTCGAGGTTCCGGTTGGTCCGGAACTGCTGGGTCGCGTAGTCGATGCCCTGGGTAATCCTGTCGACGGTAAAGGTCCGCTGAACAACGTCGCTACCGACGCGGTTGAAAAGGTTGCACCGGGCGTGATCTGGCGTAAATCGGTCGACCAGCCAGTGCAAACTGGCTACAAGGCCGTCGATGCCATGATCCCGGTTGGTCGCGGTCAGCGTGAGCTGATCATCGGTGACCGTCAGATCGGTAAAACCGCTCTGGCCATCGACGCCATCATCAACCAGAAAAACAGCGGCATCCGTTGCGTATACGTGGCTATCGGTCAGAAGCAATCGACCATCGCCAACGTGGTTCGCAAACTGGAAGAAAACGGCGCGTTGGCTAACACCATCATCGTCGCGGCCAGTGCTTCCGAATCCGCTGCGCTGCAATTCATTGCACCGTACGCCGGCTGCACCATGGGCGAATACTTCCGTGACCGCGGTGAAGACGCGCTGATCGTTTATGACGATCTGTCCAAGCAGGCTGTGGCGTATCGCCAAATCTCCCTGCTTCTGCGCCGTCCGCCAGGCCGCGAAGCCTACCCAGGCGACGTGTTCTATCTCCACAGCCGTCTGCTGGAACGCGCTTCCCGCGTATCCGAAGAGTACGTAGAGAAGTTCACCAACGGCGCCGTAACAGGCAAAACCGGTTCCCTGACCGCTCTGCCAATCATCGAAACCCAAGCTGGCGACGTTTCCGCGTTCGTTCCGACCAACGTGATTTCCATCACCGACGGTCAGATCTTCCTGGAATCGGCAATGTTCAACTCCGGCATCCGCCCGGCAGTGAACGCCGGTGTATCGGTATCGCGTGTAGGTGGTGCTGCTCAGACCAAGATCATCAAGAAGCTCTCCGGTGGTATCCGTACCGCTCTGGCTCAGTACCGTGAATTGGCGGCATTCGCCCAGTTCGCTTCTGACCTGGACGAAGCCACCCGTAAGCAGCTTGAGCATGGTCAGCGTGTTACCGAGCTGATGAAGCAGAAGCAATACGCGCCGATGTCCACCGCCGACATGGCGTTGTCCCTGTATGCCGCTGAACGTGGCTACCTGGTCGACGTCGAGATCGCGAAAATCGGCAGCTTTGAACAGGCTCTGATTGCTTACTTCAACCGCGACTTGGCCGATCTGATGGCCAAGATCAACGTGAAGGGTGACTTCAACGACGAAATCGACGCGGGCATGAAAGCCGGTATCGAGAAGTTCAAAGCCACCCAAACCTGGTAAGTGCGATGGGGGCTGCGGCCCCCATCCTGCTAGCCGATAGGTGTACCTATATAGGTGTTGCATGGCAGGCGCAAAAGAGATTCGCAGCAAGATTGCGAGCATCAAAAGCACGCAAAAGATCACCAGCGCCATGGAAAAGGTCGCTGTCAGCAAGATGCGCAAAGCACAAATGCGCATGGCTGCCAGCCGTCCTTACGCGGAGCGTATCCGCCAGGTGATTGGTCATCTGGCCAACGCTAACCCGGAATACCGCCACCCGTTCATGATCAACCGCGAAGTTAAGCGCGTCGGTTATGTCGTAGTGAGCAGTGACCGTGGTCTGTGCGGTGGCTTGAATACCAACCTGTTCAAGGCCTTGGTCAAGGACATGGCGGTAAACCGCGAGAACGGCGTAGAGATCGATATCTGCGTAGTAGGCAGCAAGGGTGCGGCGTTTTTCCGCAACTTCGGCGGTAACGTCGTCGCTGCAATCAGCCACCTGGGCGAAGAGCCGTCGATCAATGATCTGATCGGCAGCGTCAAGGTGATGCTGGATGCCTACCTGGATGGCCGTATTGATCGCCTGTCCGTGGTTTCCAACAAGTTCGTCAACACGATGACGCAGAAGCCGACAGTGGAGCAGTTGATTCCGCTGGAAGCCGATCCGGATCAAGATCTCAAGCATCACTGGGACTACCTCTACGAACCCGACGCCAAAGAGCTGCTTGACGGCCTGATGGTGCGCTACGTGGAGTCGCAGGTTTACCAGGCGGTGGTCGAGAACAACGCTGCTGAACAAGCGGCCCGGATGATCGCGATGAAGAATGCGACTGACAACGCCGGTGATCTGATCAGCGATTTGCAGCTGATCTACAACAAGGCACGTCAGGCGGCGATCACCCAAGAGATCTCGGAAATCGTTGGCGGCGCTGCCGCGGTTTGATACCGGTTCAAATATTCAGAGGATCCAGCTATGAGTAGCGGACGTATCGTACAAATCATCGGCGCCGTGATTGACGTGGAATTCCCACGTGATCAGGTTCCGAGCATCTACGACGCCTTGAAAGTTCAAGGCGCCGAAACCACCCTCGAAGTTCAGCAGCAGCTGGGCGACGGCGTGGTTCGTACCATTGCGATGGGCTCGACCGAAGGCTTGAAGCGCGGTCTGGACGTCAACAACACTGGCGCAGCCATTTCGGTACCGGTCGGTAAAGCGACCCTGGGCCGCATCATGGACGTACTGGGCAACCCAATCGACGAAGCCGGTCCGATCGGCGAAGAAGAGCGCTGGGGCATTCACCGCCCGGCTCCTTCCTTCGCGGAACAAGCTGGCGGCAACGACCTGCTGGAAACTGGCATCAAGGTTATCGACCTGGTTTGCCCGTTTGCCAAAGGCGGCAAGGTCGGTCTGTTCGGTGGTGCCGGTGTTGGTAAAACCGTAAACATGATGGAGCTGATCCGTAACATCGCCATCGAGCACAGCGGTTATTCCGTGTTTGCTGGTGTGGGTGAGCGTACTCGTGAGGGTAACGACTTCTACCACGAGATGAAGGACTCCAACGTTCTCGACAAAGTAGCCTTGGTCTACGGTCAGATGAACGAGCCACCAGGCAACCGTCTGCGCGTAGCGTTGACTGGTCTGACCATGGCCGAGAAATTCCGTGACGAAGGTAACGACGTTCTGCTGTTCGTCGACAACATCTACCGTTACACCCTCGCCGGTACCGAAGTATCCGCACTGCTGGGCCGTATGCCTTCTGCAGTAGGTTACCAACCGACCCTGGCCGAAGAGATGGGCGTTCTGCAAGAACGTATTACTTCGACCAAGCAAGGTTCGATCACCTCGATCCAAGCGGTATACGTACCAGCGGACGACTTGACCGACCCGTCGCCAGCGACCACCTTCGCCCACTTGGACGCCACCGTCGTTCTGTCCCGTGACATCGCCTCCCTGGGTATCTACCCAGCGGTCGATCCACTGGACTCGACTTCGCGCCAGCTGGACCCGAACGTAATTGGCCAGGACCACTACGACACCGCTCGCGGCGTTCAGTACGTTCTGCAGCGCTACAAAGAGCTGAAAGACATCATCGCGATCCTGGGTATGGACGAGCTGTCGGAAACCGACAAGCAGTTGGTATCCCGCGCTCGTAAAATTCAGCGCTTCTTGTCGCAGCCGTTCTTCGTGGCTGAAGTCTTCACCGGTGCTTCGGGCAAATACGTTTCCCTGAAAGACACCATTGCTGGCTTCAAAGGCATCCTCAACGGTGACTACGACCACCTGCCAGAACAAGCGTTCTACATGGTCGGCAGCATCGAAGAAGCTATCGAGAAAGCCAAGAAACTGTAATCCCAGCGCCCGGAAACGGGCGCTAATCAGGTTGAGGCAAGCAAATGGCTATGACAGTCCATTGCGATATCGTCAGCGCAGAAGGCGAAATCTTCTCCGGTCTGGTGGAGATGGTGGTTGCGAGCGGTCTCTTGGGTGATCTTGGTATCGCCATGGGTCACGCCCCGCTGATCACTGCTTTGAAGCCGGGCCCGATTCGCCTGATCAAGCAAGGCGGCGACACCGAGGTGTTCTACATCTCCGGTGGTTTCCTGGAAGTGCAACCGAACATGGTTAAGGTTTTGGCCGACACCGTGCAACGTGCAGACGACCTGGATGAAGCTTCCGCTCAAGAGGCTGTTAAAGCCGCTGAGAAAGCGTTGCATGAGAAAGGCGCGGAGTTCGACTACGGTTCCGCCGCTGCCCGTCTGGCCGAGGCTGCAGCCCAGCTGCGCACCGTTCAGCAAATTCGCAAGAAGTTCGGCGGCTAACCCCGCAGCGCTTCATCGCGATCGAGTAAAAGGGTAGCCTTGGCTACCCTTTTTCTTTTTCAGAAATTGGCTTTTTCGCCCTACCGGGCACGCTCATCGCTACTGATAGTTCTTGCGCACTTCTCGCTGAACACCCCGTTCGCCGAACCCATTTTCAACCTGCTCAGGACCCCTCCCCCATGCCACTCGATATCGTCATCCTCGCCGCCGGCCAAGGCACCCGCATGCGTTCGGCGTTGCCGAAAGTGCTGCACCCCATCGCCGGTAAATCCATGCTCGGACACGTTATCGACACCGCCCGCCAGCTGCAGCCCAGCAGCCTTCAAGTGGTGATTGGCCATGGTGCGGACAAGGTTCGCGAGCAGCTGGCCGCCGCCGACCTCTCTTTCGTGCTGCAAGCCGAACAACTCGGCACCGGTCATGCCGTGGCCCAGGCGCTGCCCAAACTCAGCGCTGAAAAAGTGCTGATTCTTTACGGCGACGTGCCGTTGATTGAAGAGCAAACCTTGCAGCGCCTGTTGGCCCTGGTCACTGACCAGCAGTTGGGTTTGCTCACCGTCGAACTCGCCGACCCCACCGGTTACGGCCGTATCGTGCGCAACGCGCAGGGCAGCGTGCAGGCCATCGTCGAACACAAAGACGCCAACGACGCCCAACGGGCCATTCGCGAAGGCAACACTGGCATTCTCGCCGTACCCGGCAAGCGCCTGGCCGAGTGGCTGGGTCGGCTGTCCAACAGCAACGCCCAAGGCGAGTACTACCTCACCGACGTAATCGCCATGGCCGTCGCCGATGGGCTGGTGGTTGCCACCGAGCAAGCCAACGACGAAATGGAAGTACTCGGCGCCAACGACCGCATCCAACTGGCGCAACTTGAGCGGCACTATCAATACCGTGCCGCGCGCCGCCTGATGGCCCAGGGCGTGACGCTAATCGACCCTGCCCGTTTCGATGTGCGTGGCGAAGTTACCGTCGGCCGCGACGTACTCATCGACATCAACGTCATCCTCGAAGGCCGCGTCGTTATCGAAGACAACGTTCAGATCGGCCCGAACTGCGTGATCAAAAACAGCACGCTGCGTAACGGCGCCGTCGTCAAAGCCAACAGCCACCTGGAAGGTGCCGAGATGGGCGAAGGCGCTGACTGCGGCCCGTTTGCCCGCCTGCGTCCCGGCTCGGTTCTAGGCGCCAAGGCCCATGTGGGTAACTTCGTCGAGCTTAAGAACGCGGTCTTGGGTGAAGGCGCCAAAGCCGGCCACCTGAGTTACCTGGGCGACGCTGAAATTGGCGCCCGCACCAACATCGGCGCCGGCACCATCACCTGCAACTACGACGGCGCCAACAAGCACCGCACCGTGTTGGGCGCCGACGTGTTCATTGGCTCCAACAGCGCACTGGTAGCGCCGGTCACCCTCGGCGACGGCGCCACCACAGGCGCCGGCTCCGTGATCACCGCCGACATTCCTGCAGAAACCCTCGGCGTCGGCCGCGCCAAACAGCGCAACATCGACGGCTGGAAGCGTCCGGTCAAGAAATAGCAGCTTGAGGTAGGCGCGTAGAAGCGAGCTTGCTTGCGAAGCGTTTGATGCCGCCGTTCACGCAGGAACCGCTTCGCGAGCAAGCTCGCTCCTACAAAACCCGAAACTTCACGCTTGACGCAAAACCTTCGTTTTGTTTTGATTCGCGCACTTATCTTTCGAATCGAAACTTAGCGCATGTCCAAACGCAACACACCGCAACGTCGCCACACCATCCTCGCCCTGCTTTCCGAGCACGGCGAGGTGAGTGTCGATGAGCTGTCCAAAGCGTTTAGCACGTCCGAAGTCACCATTCGCAAAGATCTCGCGGCCCTTGAAAGCAACGGTTTGCTGCTACGCCGCTACGGTGGCGCGATCCCCATGCCGCAGGAATTGATTGCCGACAGCGCGCAGCCCGTTTCCCAGTACAAACACGCCATCGCCCGCGCCGGCGTCGCCTGTATCAAAGAACACGCGCGCATCATCATCGACAGCGGCACCACGACCGCCGCCATGATTCCCCAGCTCGGTCACAAGCCCGGCCTGGTGGTCATGACCAATTCCCTGAACGTCGCCCGCGCCCTTAGCGAGCTTGAGCATGAACCCGTGTTGCTGATGACCGGCGGCACCTGGGACCCGCACTCCGAGTCTTTCCAAGGCCAGGTCGCCGAGCAGGTGCTGCGCTCCTACGATTTCGACCAATTGTTTATCGGCGCCGACGGCATCGACCTGGCGCGCGGCACCACCACGTTCAACGAATTGCTGGGCCTGAGCCGCGTGATGGCTGAGGTGGCCCGTGAGGTCATCGTTATGGTCGAGTCCGACAAAATCGGCCGCAAGATTCCCAACCTGGAACTGCCCTGGAGCAGCGTCCAAACCCTCATCACCGATGACCGTCTCGACAGTGAGACGCGCGCATCCATCAGCGCGCGTGGGGTCAATGTGATCTGCGCGGCGTTGCAAGCTTAAGGAGAAATGTATGTGTGGCATCGTCGGCGCAGTGGCTGAACGCACCATCACCGCCATCCTGCTGGAAGGCCTGAAACGTCTGGAATACCGCGGCTACGACAGCGCAGGGCTGGCGGTTTTCAGCAACGACAACGTGCTTGAGCGCCGCCGTCGCGTCGGCAAGGTTGGCGAGCTGGAACAAGCGCTGGCCGCCGAACCCCTCGCCGGCCGCCTTGGCATTGCCCACACCCGTTGGGCCACCCATGGCGCGCCAAGCGAGCGCAACGCCCACCCGCATTTCTCCGGCAGCGACCTGGCCGTGGTGCACAACGGCATCATCGAAAACCACGAAGTGCTGCGCAAACAACTGCAAGCGCTCGGCTACGTGTTCACTTCCGATACCGACACCGAAGTGATCGTCCACCTGCTCGACCACAAACTGAAAGCGCTGGGCGACCTCACCGTGGCGCTCAAAGCCACCGTTAAAGAACTGCACGGCGCTTATGGCTTGGCCGTGATCAGCGCCAAGCAACCTGATCGTCTGCTCGCCGCCCGCAGCGGCAGCCCGTTGGTGATTGGTCTGGGCCTGGGCGAAAACTTCCTCGCCTCCGACCAACTGGCCCTGCGCCAGGTCACCGACCGTTTTATGTATCTGGAAGAAGGCGATATCGCGGAAATCCACCGTGACAGCGTGCAGATCTGGAACGTGGCCGGCGAGCCGGTGGTTCGCGAAAGCGTGCAATACCACGAAGGCGCCGAGGCGGCCGACAAGGGCGCTTACCGTCACTTCATGCTCAAGGAAATTCACGAACAACCGGTGGTGGTGCAACGCACCCTCGAGGGTCGTCTGGGCACCGATCACGTGCTGGTCCAGGCGTTTGGCCCGCAAGCCGCCGAGCTGTTTGGCAAGGTTCAGAACGTACAGATCGTCGCCTGCGGCACCAGTTATCACGCCGGCATGGTCGCGCGTTACTGGCTCGAAGAGTTTGCCGGCATCCCGTGCCAAGTCGAAGTCGCCAGCGAATTCCGCTACCGCAAAGTGGTGGTGCAACCGGGCACCTTGTTCGTCAGCATTTCGCAATCGGGCGAAACGGCCGACACGCTGGCCGCCCTGCGCAACGGCAAAGCCAAACCGGCAGATGCGGGCGGCTACCTGGCGAGCCTGGCCATCTGCAACGTCGGCATCAGCTCTTTGGTGCGCGAGTCCGACCTGACGCTGCTAACCCAGGCCGGCCCTGAAATCGGCGTCGCCTCCACCAAGGCATTCACCACCCAGCTGGTGGCATTGATGCTGCTCACGCTGTCCCTCGGCCAGGTGCGCGGCACCTTAGCTGCCGGCGTAGAAGCCGGCCTGGTGGATGAACTGCGCCGCCTGCCCACCCGCCTGGGTGAAGCGCTGGCCATGGACGCCACGGTGGAAAAAATCGCCGAGCTGTTCGCCGAAAAACACCATGCCCTGTTCCTCGGCCGTGGCGCGCAATATCCAGTGGCGATGGAAGGTGCCTTGAAGCTCAAGGAAATTTCGTACATCCACGCCGAGGCTTATCCGGCTGGTGAGCTCAAGCACGGCCCGTTGGCGCTGGTCGACAGCGACATGCCAGTAGTGACCGTGGCGCCGAACAACGAGTTGCTGGAAAAGCTCAAATCGAACCTGCAGGAAGTGCGCGCCCGTGGCGGCGAGCTGATCGTGTTCGCCGACGGCCAGGCCGGCATGAGCAATGGCGAAGGCACGCATGTGGTGAACATGCCGCACATCTGCGACGCGCTGGCGCCGATTCTCTACACCGTGCCGCTGCAATTACTCTCGTACTACGTGGCGGTGCTGCGCGGCACCGACGTCGACCAGCCGCGCAACCTGGCCAAAAGCGTGACGGTGGAATAACCGAAAGCGGCTGTGGATAACACTTATCCACAGCCGCTTCGTCCCGCACAACGAACTATTCCGTCCGCTCCGCCTCTGAAACCTGCGGTTAACTATTACAACTCATCCTGTAATAGCCGCCCGCCATACTCGGCGGCACTTCAGCCAGAGCGGAGCATGAAATGAAAGGCCTGTTTGCTTCCCGAGCGGTGCAAGGTTGTTTGGCCTTGGCGCTGGTCAGCACTGCGGCAATGGCCCAGCACAACCGTTACTTCGAGCGTATTTGGTTTCAGCTTGAACAAGCGGAAGACCCCGCCAGCGCGCAACGGCTGCCGGGTTATTACGTTGACATTGAAGGTCGCACCATTGGCGATGAAACCAATGTGTCGGCCCTGTCGTACGATCCCGAGCGCAACACCCTGGTCAGCGTCACCAACCAACGACCCCATTTCCTTGAGCTGTCGCTGGAAGGCCAGGTGCTACGGCGCATTCCCCTTGAAGGTTTCAAAGACCCGGAGGCCATCGAATACATCCGGCCCGGCGTGTATGTGATCGTCGAAGAGCGCCGTCGCCGGCTCACCGAAGTGCATGTGAACGAAGACACCACCGTCATCAACATCAACGACCCCATCAACGCCCATCAGCTCGACCTGAGCAGCGTCGGCGAAGAAAACAAAGGCTTCGAGGGCCTGGCATACGACTCGGCCAACCAGCGTCTCTTCATCGCCAAAGAACGCGACCCCATGCGCATCTTCGAAGTCAGCGGCTTTATGCAACACGGCCCCGGCCCGCTGCGCCTGCAAGTACGCACCGACCCGGAGCGCGACAAACGCCTGTTTCTCACCGACCTCTCAAGCCTCTATTACGATGTGAGCACCCAGCATCTGTGGGCGCTGTCGGACGAGTCGAAAATGGTCGTCGAGCTGGATCAGAAAGGCGAGCCCCTCAGCAGCCTCAACCTGCGCGCCGGCAATCAGGGCCTGAAAGCCGACATTCCGCAGGCCGAAGGCATGGCCATGGGCAGCAATGGCGATCTGTTTCTGGTCAGCGAGCCGAACCTGTTTTATCGGTTCAAGAAGAGCGAGTAGCCGGATACGACCTCGGCGTATACACCCAATCCACCGCGCTGCCGGCCTTGGCGAAGCGGCGGGTGGTGCTGGAGCCGATGATGACCATGGTGCGCATGTCGACCATTTCCGGGGTCAGCTCGCCGAGTGTGGTCACAGTCAGCGCTTCGGCGGGGCGGCCGATGTCGCGGCCGAGCACCACCACCGTTTCGGGGCTGCGTTGTTCGCGCACCACATCCAACGCACGGCCCAACTGCCACGGGCGGGCGCGGGAAATCGGGTTGTAGAAGGCCAGCGCCAGGTCGGCGAGGGTGGCGTGTTTCAGCCGCAGCTCGATCACGTCCCACGGCTTGAGGTTGTCTGAAAGGGAGATCATGCAGAAGTCATGGCCCAATGGCGCGCCGGCTTTGGCGGCGGTGGCCAGCGAGGCGGACACCCCAGGCAATACCTGCAATTCAACGGCATGCCACTGCGCATCGCTGCTGGCTTCCAGCGCTTCCAGGACCGCTGCGGCCATGGCGAATACGCCCGGGTCGCCGGACGACACCACCACCACCCGCCGACCGCTCGCTGCCAATTCGAAAGCATGGCGGGAGCGCGCGAGTTCTTCGCGGTTGTCGCTGTTGTGCAGCACCTGGTCCGCGCGGAACGGGCCGGCCATGGTCACGTAGGTTTCGTAGCCGAGCACGTCTTCGGCTTCTTCCAGGGCACGCTTCACGGCCGGCGCGGTGAAGGCGGCGTCGCCAGGGCCAAGACCCACGACGGTCAGCCTGCCACGAGGCTGGCCGAGGCTTTGGATAACCACGGGTTGCGCGGCGATTGCCAACGTCATGCCTTCGCTTTCCAACAGACGGTGCGCCTCGCTCAAGGCCAGTTCGTCATTGAACCGCAGTGGCACGCCGAGCTGTTCGGCGGTGGCGTGCAGGGCGCCGTCGGTCATTCGTTCACGTGGGCACAGCAGGCAGGCGAGGGCATGGGCGCTGATGCCGGCGGCGCTCAGGCTGTGTTCGATGGCTTGCCCATCGGCGGGCGGGTTGAGCGCCACTACGCTGCGCGGATGGATTAGTAATTCGTCGGCGCTGCTGATGGCATCGGTGCTGATGCGAATGCGCAGCTGGGCGTCGTCGGCCAGCGGCAGGCGGGCCTGTTCCAGCCAGGGCGCCGCGCCGTCGATGCGCACGTTTTCACCGCCGAGCAATGACGAAACAAAGCGTTTGCCCTGCTCGATATCGCCCAGCACATAGCCACTTGGCGGGTTGAGCACGCAGGTGTCGAAGCGCAGCTCGCCGCTGGTGGTAATGGCCGGCGCCACGGCCAGCGCGGCGGCAATTTCCCGTGCCAGAGTATTTACCCCCGCCAGGCCGCCCAGCAGCGGAACCACGGCGCTGCCGTCTTCGGCGACGGCGAGCACAGGCGGTTCGGCGCCTTTGGTTTGCAGCAGTGGCGCCAGGCAGCGGATGACGATGCCGGCGGCGCACAGGGCGATGATCGGCCGGTTGCTTTGGTACAACTCACGGAGCGTGTTGCCGAAATCGCTGTAGCCGATATCGGCGCTTACGCGCCCGTTAAGGCCGTACACCTGCGCGTCGGGATACAAGGTTTGAATGCGCCGCGCAGTGGTCAGGGCGCCGGTGCCGAGGATGATGATGGCGGGGGACATAAAGGCTCCGGTGGTCGGCGGGCGGGTGGCGTTTGTGCGGCCCCCTCTCCCTAACCCTCTCCCCGAGGGGCGAGGGGACTGAATTGTGGTGAGTCTGCGAACGCGGTTCCAAACCAGTCACCGATTAGCTCCCCTCGCCCGCTTGCGGGAGAGGGGCTGGGGGAGAGGGCAGCGGCGAAACGCTTACCTCACGCCTGCCACTTTTCTCCCGGCACGATAATCAACGAAAAATACGGCGAGGCCATCGGCTCCACTTCATCGAGCGGCACAATCCGTTGGTTCTCCATGGTCGCGCGCTCCACGTATTTCGCCCGGCCAGCCAGGCCCAGTTCTTCGAGCACGCCACGCACTTTGTCGAAGTTGCGCCCCAGTTTCATCACCACGGCGGCGTCGGTGGCGGCCAGGCGTTGTTTCAGCTCGTCGGCCGGCAACACGCCGCTCAGTACCGCCAAACTCTGGTTGCGATACACCAGCGGAATGCCCAGCACCGAGGCGCCGCCCAGCATGGAGCACACCCCCGGCACCACTTCAGCGGGGTAGCGGCTGGCGAGGCGGTCGTGCAGGTACATGTAGGAACCGTAGAAGAACGGGTCACCTTCGCAGATCACCGCCACATCGCGGCCGGCTTCCAGGTGCTCGGCAATCTGCTCGGCGCAGGTGTCGTAGAAGTCGCTGATGATGTTCTCGTAGCTCAGCGGCGGGGCGAGCTTTTCGGTGGTCACCGGATACACCATCGGCAGGCGCTGCTGCGCCTCGGTCAGGTGCCCGGCGATGATGCCGAAGGCGTTGCCATGCTGGCCGGCGGCAACTTTGGCTTTCGCCACGAAGTAGCCAATCACCGGCGCGGCTTGTAACAAGCGCAAGGCTTTGAGGGTGATCAGTTCCGGATCACCCGGCCCAACGCCAATGCCCAGCAGGCGACCTTTTGCGTGCATCACTCCACCTCCGTGGCCAGGGCGTTGACCGCGGCGGCGGCCATGGCGCTGCCACCCCGGCGGCCCCGCACGATCACGTACGGCACGCCACGGCTGTCGGCGGCGAGCAGGTCTTTCGATTCGGCTGCGCCCACAAAACCTACGGGGAAACCGAGAATCAGCGCCGGCTTCGGCGCGCCGGCATCGAGCATTTCCAGCAGATAGAACAGCGCGGTCGGCGCGTTGCCGATCACCACCACGGCGCCTTCCATATGCGCGCGCCAATGTTCGAGTGCCACGGCCGAGCGGGTGTTGCCCAGCTCGCGGGCGAGGTCATGCACGCCTTCATTATTGAGTGTGCAGATCACCTGATTGTTGGCCGGCAGACGAGTGCGCGTCACGCCTTCAGAAACCATGCGGGCATCGCACAGAATCGGCGCGCCGGCGGCCAGGGCGTTGCGCCCGGCCGTGCCGGCGCCCGGCGAGAAGCGCAGGTCTTGCACCACATCGACCATGCCGCAGGCGTGAATCACGCGCACGGCGAGTTTTTCCAGGTCGGCTGGAATGCCGCTCAGGTCGGCTTCGGCGCGGATGATGGAAAACGAGTGGCGGTAAATTTCCTGGCCATCGCGGATGTACTCAAGCATCAAAGGGCTTCCATGGGGTCGGGCAGCGCGGCCAGTGTGTCGGCGGCTTCAAGAATAGTCAGATGACGGGCCAGCACGCGGCCGAAACCGCTGAGGTGAGTGTCCCGTTGGTAAAGGTCGTAACGGCCAGGCGCGACGGCCAGCAAGGTGTGCGGTGCGGTGTGGGCGGCAGCGCACGAGCGACTGCAACCGCTGAGGTGCACCTGCTCGATGGCGATAGTGCGTTGGGCGAGGACGTCGGCCAGCAGCAGGGCGTCGCCTTTGCTGTCGGCCAGGCCTTTGCTGCAATCGGTGGAACCGCTACAGGCCACTAAGCGCGCCAATGGGGCGGCGCTGTCGGTGAGTAAACCCAGCGCGTTCAACTGCTGGGCCAGGCCTCGCGCCTCGTTGTGCGGCACCTCGCGCAGCAGCAGGCTTTGCCAGGGCGTGAGGTACACCGAATCACGGGCTAGCGCAGCGACGGCGGCCAACTGTTGCGCCGAGATTCGCCCAAGCGTGGGCGCGGCGCCGACCATCACCAGGCCCGGCTGCCGTTGCGGGCGAACGCCGAGATGCGCCCAGGCTTGGGCAGGCGCGTGACGCCAATGGCTAACGGCGGCGTCTTGCTGCAAGGCGAACGGCAAGCGCTGTTGCAGCTCGGCAAGAAAGGCCGCCGTCGGCCACGTCGCCAAAAGATGGCGCATGCGTGTGTGTTCGGCACTGGCGCGTTGCAGAAATAGTTCGAGACACGCTTGCACCAGCGCCGGCACCTGTTCGGTATTTACCGCTGCCAGGGCGCCTTGGGGTTCGCCAGCCAGACCGAAGACAAAACGGCCGTCAGCCAGCGCGCTTAGCCACAGGTCGTGGTGATGCTCAAGCATCGCCATGCCCTCGCCGCCGTCCAGTTGCACGGCGAATTTGGCTGAAAGCTGATGCAGCGATTCCTCGGTTTCCAGCAGGCTGAGTAGCTGGTCGGCGAGGGGACGAACATCAAGCAATTGCAGAGCATCGACGCCCGCGGCCGGGCTGAGCATCACGTTGCGCACGTCATCAGCGCCAGCGCTGCGCGGGCCCAGCTCAGCCGCTACTAATGCGGCGATCAGCGCCTGCTCTTCACCGGCACGCACGCCGCGAATCTGCAGGTTGGCGCGGTTGGTGATTTCCAGCACGCCGCTGGCATGACGTTCGGCAGCGGCGCTAATCGCTAACGCCTGAGCCACGCTCAGCCGCCCGCCCGGTAATTTCACCCGGCAAATGCCGCCGTCGAGCGCCTGCACAATGCGCAGCAAACCCGGGCACGCGGTATGGCGTGGCAGGGGCGCGTTGGGCTTGGGCTGGACGTTATTCAAAAAGGCTCACTGGTTCGCTGTGGCTGGCTGTGGGTGCCGACGAACGCGCTATTATGCCCGCTTTGCCCGACCCCAGGAAAAGCCTGCTTGTCGGCGGTTTAAAAGGAGTGCCCATGGCGGCGTGGCTGACAGTGGTGGGAATTGGCGAAGACGGCTACAGCGGTCTGGGCAAGCCTGCGCGCCGGGCCTTGCTCCAGGCGCGCCTGATCATCGGCAGCCCGCGTCAGCTGGAACTGCTGCCGCACTGCCTGAACGCCGAACGTCAGGGCTGGCCGAGTCCGTTCAGCCTTGGCCCGGTGCTCGCGGCGCAAGGCACGCCGGTGTGCGTGCTGGCCAGCGGCGACCCGATGCTATTCGGCGTCGGCGCCAGCCTGGCGCGCCAGGTGCCGGCTGCTGAAATGCAGGTGTACCCGGCGCCGTCGTCGTTCTCTCTCGCGGCCGCGCAGCTGGGCTGGGCGTTGCAAGAGGTCACCTGCTTGTCTGTGGTTGCCCGCCCCGTTGCCGCCTTGAACGCTCATATCCATCCCGGCCAGCGTCTGCTGGTGCTGAGTAACGACGGCTCCAGTCCGGCGACCATCGCTCAATTATTGGTCCAGCGCGGTTTCGGCGGCAGTCGGTTGCGCGTGCTGGAACACCTGGGCGGCCCATTGCAGCGGGCCATCGACGGTGTCGCCGGCGCCTGGGCCTTGCCGGAAGTCGCGGCGCTGAATGTGCTGGCCATCGACTGCATCGCGGATACCGACGCCCGCTTGCTGCCCCTGACGCCGGGTTTACCCGACAGCGCCTTCGCCCACGATGGCCAACTGACCAAGCGTGACGTGCGCGCCATCACCTTGGCCCGCCTGGCGCCCATGCCCGGTGAGTTGCTATGGGACGTGGGCGCCGGCTGCGGCTCCATCGGCATTGAATGGATGCGCGCCCACCCCAGCTGCCGCGCGATTGCCGTGGAAGCCAATGCCGAACGCCAGGGCTTGATCGCGCACAACCGCGACGCCCTCGGTGTACCGAGTCTGCAGTTGGTCGCCGGCCATGCACCCGAGGCGCTGCAAGGCTTGCCGCAAGCCGACGCCATTTTCATTGGCGGCGGCGTCACCATTCCCGGCGTGCTGGAGCATTGCTGGGCCCATGTGCGGCCCGGCGGCCGATTGGTCGCTAACGCCGTAACGCTGCAAAGCGAAGCGGCACTGGTGGCCTGGCGCGAGCAGCATGGCGGTGAACTCACCCGCATCAGCGTGGCCCAGGCGCTACCCTTGGGCGATTTCGACACCTGGCGCGCTGCGCTGCCCATCACCCTGCTATACGCCGTGAAGCCCTGAGCCATGCGCGACGAAACCCCCGAACAACCCGCGCCGCTGCGAAGCGGCTACACCACCGGCAGTTGCATCACCGCAACCAGCCTGGCGGCGGCGCGGTTGTTGCTCGCGGGCACGGTCAGCGACGCCGTGGAAATTGTGCTGCCCAAAGGCCGCGAAGTGCTGATGCGCCTGGAGTTTTGCCGGCCCTTCGAAGACGGCGCCGAAGCCGGCACGCTCAAAGATGCCGGCGATGATCCCGACGTTACCCACGGCGCCCTGGTGTTCGCCCGCGTGCGTCTGCGCGCCGAACCTGGCGTGGCGTTTTTCGCCGGCCCTGGCGTCGGCACCGTGACCAAACCGGGCCTGACCCTCGCCGTGGGTGAGCCGGCAATCAACCCGGTGCCACGGCAAATGATCACCAGCCACCTGTTCAGCTTGGCCATCGAGCACGGCTACGGCGGGGGCTTCGAAGTGACGGCCTGCGTGGAAAACGGTGAAGCGCTGGCGCTGAAAACCATGAACCCGCGCCTGGGCATTTTGGGCGGCCTGTCCATCCTCGGCACCAGTGGCATCGTGCGACCGTTTTCCTGCGCGGCGTATATCGCCTCCATTCACCAAGGCATTGATGTCGCCCGCGCCAACGGCTTCACCCACCTGGCCGCTTGCACCGGCAACGCCAGCGAAGACCGCATGCGCCAGCACTACCAACTCGACGACACCGCGCTGGTGGAAATGGGCGACTTCGTTGGCGCTGTGCTCAAGCATTTGCGCATCGCGCCTGTGGCGAAACTGAGCCTGTGCGGCGGCTTCGGCAAAATCAGCAAACTGGCGGCCGGGCATATGGACCTGCACAGCCGCCACTCCAGCATCGACCTGCCGCAGTTGGCCAAGTGGGCCGCCGCCATCGGCGCCAGTGCCGCGCTTCAGCAGGCAATCATCGCCAGCAACACCAGCCAGCAAGCGCTGGCGCTGGCCAGTGCCGAAGGCATTGAGCTGGGCAATGCGGTGTGCGCCCATGCCTTGAAATTCGCCCAAAGCATCGTGCCGGCGACCGTGCAGGTGGAGGTGTTCGCCATCGACCGCCAGGGCGGCGTCGTCGGCTACGCGGGCGCCGGGCAATGAGGCCCAACGTGCTGCTGCTCGGCGGCGTGGCCGAGGCGCTGGCGCTGGCCCGGCAACTACAAGCGAACGACATCTATAGCCTCGCCGGCCTGGCTCGCGTGCCGGATGATTTGCCCTGCCAAGTGCGCGTCGGCGGCTATGGCGGCGCCGAAGGGCTGGCGCAATTCATTACCGCCAACGGCATTGGTTTGCTGGTCGACGCCACTCACCCGTACGCCGCGCAAATCAGCGCCAACGCTGCGCGCGCTGCCCAGCTTGCTGGTGTCCCATGCTGGGCGCTGCGCCGTCCCGGTTGGCAGGCGCAGGCCGGCGATGATTGGCGCGAAGTGGCCGACTGGAACGACCTTATCCACAGCCTCGCGCCGTTCAAGCGCCCGCTGTTCACCCTGGGCCGCGAACCGCTGGAACACCTCGACGAAATTCCCCATCACCAGCACTGGACCGTGCGCTGCCTGCACAGCCAGCCGCCGACCCAGCGCGCCGACATCATCGGCGCGCGCGGACCGTTTTCCCTGGAAAGCGAGCGTGAACTGTTTGCGCAGTTGAGCTGCGACGTGTTGATCAGCAAAAACAGCGGCAGTCAGAGCACCGAGCCGAAATTGCAGGTGGCGCGCGAGTTGGGTGTACCGGTGCTGGTGCTGCGGCGGCCGGTGTTGCCGGCGGTGGAGCGGGAATTTAGCGAGGGGTGGGCGTTGCTGGAGGCGCTGAAGAGCATCGCGGCTGAAGCCGCTCCTACAGGAACGCGCAGTCTGTAGGAGCGGGTTTAGCCGCGATTTTTTCAGCCTTCGCGGTAAAAAACCTCGTCTTTGTACGGGTACCACCATTCGTGAATCTGCGGTTGGTGGTCGATGATCACCATCTTCGAGCGACGGAAAGCGTCGAGCCCCTGGCGCCCGAGTTCGCGGCCCATGCCAGACATTTTCCAGCCGCCAAAGGGCAGGGCGTCGTTGTCGATTAGCGGGTTGTTTACCCACACCATGCCCGCTTCCAGGCGGTCGGCCGCTTCCATGGCTTCGCCCAAATCAGTAGAAAACAACGAGGCGCCAAGGCCGAAGCTGGAGTCGTTGGCCAGGCGCACGGCTTCGTCAAAATCCGCCACTTTGCAGATCGCCGCCACCGGGCCGAAGCATTCTTCGTGGAGGATATCCATGGCCTGGGTAACCCCAGTAAGAATGGTCGGCTCGTAGTACCAGCCCACTGGTTGGCTCGGCGGAATGCGCCCGCCGCACACCACGGTGGCACCTTTGGCCACCGCGTCGGCGACCAGCCGCATCACTTTGTCGCGCGCCGCCTCGCTCACCAGCGGCCCAATTTCGCTGTGTTCCAGGCCATGTCCGATGCGCAGTTTTTGCGTCATGGCGGCGAAGCGTTCGACGAACGCATCGTGAATGTCGTCGACCACAAAAAAACGCTCGGCCGAGGTACAGATTTGTCCGGTGAGGTGAAACGCCGCCGTCACTGAACCGGCCACGGCCACGTCCAGCGGCGCGTGTTTGGAGACGATCAGCGCATCGCTGCCGCCCGCTTCGATCACGCAGGGTTTCATGCGCTCGGCGCAGGCCATGGCCACCGCTTTACCAGCCGCCACGCTGCCGGTAAACGCCACGGCGTGGGTGCCTTCAGATTGAATCAGCAACTGCGCGGTAGTCGCATCGCCTGCCACGCAGCTGACCAAACCGGCCGGCAATACGCGCAAATGCTCCATGAATTTCAGCGTGCACAGCGTGGTGGCTTCGGCGGGTTTGATGATGCAGGCGTTGCCAGCGGCGAGCGAGGCGGCAACGGTCCAGCACATCAGCAGCACCGGAAAGTTGAACGGCATGATGTGCACGCTCACACCCATGGCGTCGTAGCGCACATGCTGGAACGAGCCCAGTTGCGTGGTGCCGGCGACTTTGCCGGCATCGTCGCGGGCCATCTCGGCGTAGTAGCGGAAAATCGGTGCGCAGTTGGCCAACTCGCCCATGGCTTCGGGGAAGGGTTTGCCCATCTCCAGCGTCATCAAACGGCCGGCTTCGCGGTTGACCGCCACCTCGCTTTCAATGGCGTTGGCCAGTTGGTGCAACAGCGCGGCGCGGCTCTTTGCATCGACCTTGCGCCACTGCTTTTGCGCGGCATTGGCGGCTGCGATGGCGCTGTTCACATCGGCCTCGTCGCCCAGGGCGATCTGGCCCACCTTCTCCAGCGTGGCGGGGTTGATGATGTCGCGCAGGCGTTGGCTGTGCGGCGTGGTGAAGTCGGGATTGATGAAGTGATTCATAGCGGCTCCAGGCGGGGCGGTAGACGGGTTATCCACCGCCCGAGGAAAAGTCAGTGGGCGGGCAGCGGTTGCGCCCAGCCGGGTAATTCGCGGTCGAGAAATTCACGCAGAGGCAAGAGCGCTGGCATGCGCAAGGCGCGGTCCAGCAAAGCGATTACGCGCGGTACATGGGCCAGGTAATGCTGCTTGCCGTCGCGCTGTGCCAGGCGCACAAAAATCCCGGCCACCTTGGCGTGACGCAGCGCCGCCAATACCGGGTAATCCGCGCCAAACTGCTCGGTGTCTATCTCCGGGCGCTGGGCCAGGTAGCGGGTGAGCAGGTGGTCGCGCAGGGTTTCCGGCACGTCGCGGCGGGCGTCTTCGAGTAGCGACATCAGGTCGTAGGCACAGGAGCCGATCAGGGCGTCCTGAAAATCCAATAATCCACAGGCCCGAACGCCGGTCTGACCGTCCAGGCGCATTAGGTTATCCACATGGAAATCGCGCAGTACCAAGGCCTCGCGACGTGTGGCCACAGCGCTGGCGAGTTGCGCACAGACCGCCAGGAACGGCTCGCGCAAGGCCCGCGCGGCGGCCTTATCCACAAGCAGCGGCGCGTACCAGTCGATAAACAGCACGGCCTCGGCCAACAGCACTTCCAGGTCATACGCCGGCACATCAACGGCCAACGCTCGTGGCGCCTGATGCAAGTGCACCAAGGCATCAACCGCCAGTTCATACAGCGGCTGTTCGGCGTAACCCATGCCCAGCAGGCGTGTGTAGGTGGCTTGGCCGAAATCTTCAATGAGCGCCAGGCCGGCTGCCGCGTCGCTGGCCAGCACATGGGGCGCCGACAAACCCAGCTCGCGCAGGTGCATGGCCACGGTCAGAAACGGCACGATGGGTTCCAGGCCAGGCGGCGAATCCATCAGCAACAAGTCGGCCTGGGGCAGGCGGAAATAGCAGCGCCGCGACGCGTCCATCGGCAACGCCTCAAGGCGACTGCTGGCGTACCCGGCGCCGGCCAGAAAGGCGCGGCGTTGTTCAGGGCGGGCGTAGGTGTCGGCCATGGTGATCACCGGATCATGTAAACCTTTTTGATGGTTTCGTGGACCGTGCAGGTGCCTTTCCAGTCCTTTGGAAAGAAGGCAGCGGTGTCCGGTTTAATCTCGATCACCTCGCCGTTCTCATGCACATAGGTGCTGCTGCCTTCGAGGAAATGGCAGAACTCGTCGCTGGTCACATGGCAGAACCACTTGCCCGGCGTGCACACCCAGATGCCGCATTCCGACTGGCCTTCAGGGCCTTTGTGCAGCACCACGCCGGAGACTTTCGACTCGCCTTCGAGCATGGTCGGGATGGTGCCCCAGTCTTTGAGGTCAGTGATTTCGAGCGGGTTGTAGAGGTGTGGGGTGGTCATGGTTTTAAGTCCTTAAATACGCTTCTTGTAGGAGCCAGCTTGCTGGCGAAGCTCTTAGAGCAAGCGCTTCGCGAGCAAGCTCGCTCCTACGGGTTTGGTGTGTTGGTTCAGGCCAGCATGTACAAATTGCGAATGGTTTCCTGCACGTGGCATTCGCCGGTCCAGCCGGCGGGAAACAGCACGAGGGTGTTGGCTTTCACCTCGATCACTTCGCCGTTGTCTTCGCGGTAGGTGGCGCGGCCGCTGACGAAATGGCACAGCTCGTCGCGGGGAATCGACAGGCGCCAGCGCCCAGGCGTGCACACCCATAAGCCGGTTTCCGGGCTGTTGTTCGGACCTTTGAACAGCAGGCGGCCGCTGGAGTGGGAAACGCCTTCCACGGCATCGCTTTGCACGCCCCAGTCGACCAGGTCGGTGCGCGTGCTGACGCCGCACAGCGCGGGCGCTGTGGGGGTATTGGCTTCAGTCATTGTTGAGCAGTCCATCGAGAATTTTGGCCGCGTCTTGCGGGCCTTTGCGTGATTGCATGTAAGCGCTGGTTTGCTTCAAGCGCGCTTGCATGGCGCTGTCGGTGAGGCAGGCGTCGAGCTTGGCGGCCAGGTCGGCCTCGCTCCATTCGTAGCGATCCAGGCGGAAGCCGTGGCCGCTTTCTTCAGCGCGCATGGCGTTGTCGTGGCCGTCCCAGACGTACGACATAACGATGGCCGGCTTACCGAAGAACAGGCATTCGGTGAAGCTGTTGTTGCCGCCGTGGTGAATCACCGCGTCGACCTTTTCGATCACCGACGGCTGCGGGTACCAATTGGAAATCAGCACGTTGTCCGGCAGGTCGGTGTATTCCTCCAGGTGCTCGCCGACGTTGAACAGCGCGCGGTAGGGCAGCTTGCCGATGGCCACAATCAGGCGCTTGAGCAAGTCGACATCGCCCGAACCCAGGCTGCCAAAGCTGACGTACAGCAGCGGCTTGTCGTTGTTGGCTTTGAACGCGGGGATGTCGTACGGCTTGTCGGCGCGCACGCAGCCTTGCAGGTAGTGAAACTGCTCGGGCGGTAGCGCGTGACGACGCTGGAACTTCACCGGGTCCGGGTAGAGCAATAGGTTCATAAACGGCGAGGCTTCGAAGAAGGTGCCGAGCGGGTAAGGCTGTTCGCCGTGGGCGACCAGAAACTCGTTGAAGTCGGCGTGGATGGGGCCGACTTCTTCTTCGAAGCGACGACGGAATTCAGCGTGACCAGCTTTGTCGTGCACGCTCATGCCCGACAAATGCGGCGGAATATCCGGGTCTTCGATCTCGTTTTCCGAACAGGAAATAATCCGCACCCACGGCTTGCCGTATTGCTTGATGGCCGGGAACAGAATCACGTTGTCGACGCAGATCAGGTCCGGCTGCACCTGTGCCAGCACGCCGGGCAAATCCTTCTCAGCCCACTTGGCGGTTTCGACGATGGCAGCCCAGCATTCCTTCACGTAGTTGGGAATTTGCTCGAGCGGCGATTTGCGGAAATTGGGGATGTGGCCGTTGATGAAGTCGACCCAGTATTTGGCCATTTCTTCTGCCGGCATCGGCGCCGACATATTCACCATGTGCTCTTCAAAGCCGTAACCCGAATACACGCCGCTCATGCCCGGGTCGGTGAGAAACACCGCCTTGTGCCCCAGCGCTTCGCACGCCTGGGCGATGCCCACGGAATTCAATGCCGGGCCGTATGCCGCCTCGGGAAAAAAAGCGATGACCTTTTGCTTCATGACGCCTTACTCCTGCCGAACGTAAAAGGGTGGTTTGCGCCTAGCGGGTCAGCACGCGGGCATGCCGCGTCTGCCAGCCGAGACGAATGCTGGCGCCCTGCTCGAACCGGGCGTTGTCCACTTGCGAAGAGGGCACGCGCACGATCAGCGGCTTGTCGCTGAGTGCGGTCTGCACGTGCAGGTTGGTGTCGAGGCCGTGGTAGGCGACTTCCACAATCTGCCCGTCTACCTGATTGACGCAGGCTTGTTCGTCGGCCAGCGGCGTGGTCGAACTGAGCACCTGCAAGCGCTCGGGACGGATCACCAGCGCCACCGCTTCACCCGTAAGCTCGCCCACCGCCGACTCCACCTTGAGGCTGCGGTTACGCACCACCACGCTGTTGTCGGTCTGGCGCACGCCTTCGAGGATGTTGCTCACGCCAATGAAGTTGGCGACGAAGCGGCTGTTGGGGTTTTCATACAGCTCGGCCGGCGAGCCGCATTGGCAGACCTTGCCGCCATTGAGCACGGCCATGCGGTCGGACATCACCAACGCTTCTTCCTGGTCGTGGGTGACGATGATGAAGGTGATGCCGCTCTCGTGTTGTAGGCGCTTGAGTTCGAGCTGCATCTTTTCCCGCAGCTTTTTATCCAGCGCGCCAAGCGGTTCATCGAGCAGCAGCACGCGCGGGCGTTTCACCAGCGCACGGGCCAGGGCCACGCGCTGACGTTGGCCGCCAGAGAGTTGGTCGGGCTTGCGCTCGGCCAACTCGCCCAGTTGCGCGGTGGCGAGCACGGCGTCCACACGCTGGCGAACTTCAGCGGCGGGCAGCTTTTCCATCTCCAGGCCGTAGGCGATGTTCTTGCGCACGGTCATGTTCGGGAACAGCGCATAGCTCTGGAACATCAGGTTCAGAGGACGCTTGTTGGCCGGCAGCGGCGAGATGTCGGTGCCGTCCAAGTAAATGCAGCCGCCACTCGGCGTTTCGAAACCGGCGAGCATGCGCAACAAGGTGGTTTTGCCGCAGCCGGACGGCCCGAGCAGGGCGAAGAATTCGTTCTCGCGGATGCTCAGCGACACCTGGTCGACGGCCACCAACTGCTCGCCGTACGACTTGCTGACCTTGTCCAGAACCAGCACGTTTTTTATATCGTCGGCCGCGCGTTCGCGAAGGGCCGGTTCATTCATGGCGATCTTATTCATGGTGAGACGGGGCCTTGTTCAAGCGCTGCGACACCAACAGCGCGGTGATGCTGACGAGCATCACCAGCGTTGCCAGGGCATTGATTTCGGGGGTCACACCGAAGCGGATCATGGCGTAGATCTGCATCGGCAACGTGGTGGAAGCCTGGCCGGAGCCGGAGTTAAAAAAGGCGATGATGAATTCGTCCACCGACAGGGTGAACGCCAGCAATCCGCCCGCCATCACGCCGGGAAAAATCGCCGGCAGCAGCACGCGGCGCAGGGTGGTGAACCAGCTGGCGCCCAGATCAATCGAGGCTTCGAGAATCGAATAGTCGAAGTGCTTGAGGCGCGTGCGCACCACGGCGCAGACAAAGGCGATGTTGAACACCGCGTGGCTGATCACGATGGAATGCAGACCCAGGCCCATCTTCACCAGGTTGAAAAAGCTCAACAGGGCGATGGCCAGCACGATGTCGGGGATGATCATCGGCGCCATCAACATGGTGTCGGCGACGTAGCCTTTGTCGTCGCCCTTGCGGCGCAATTCCACGCCCAAGGCCAGCAGCGTGCCGAGCACACAGGCGATAACCGTGGAGCTCAAGGCCACGATCAGCGTGTTGAGCGCCGCCGACAGCACCGCGCTGTTGTTGGCCAGCGCGCTGTACCACTTCAAGGAGAAACCGCTCCATGAAGTCGGCAGGCCGGACTTGTTGAACGACAGCAGAATCAGCACCAGGATCGGCACATACAAAAAGGCGTACACCAGCCACAAATGCACGCCGAGTACGGTGGAACTGGTCATGGTCTGGCGGCTCATGCTTTGCCCTCCGCTGCGCGACGGGCCAGCAGCGCCTGCACGAACAACAGCAGCAACATGATGGCGATGAGGATAAAGCTCAGCGCCGAGCCGAACGGCCAGTCCCGCGCCGTAAGGAACTGCGAGTAGATGAGGTTGCCGACCATCTGCACCTGTTTGCCGCCGAGCAAATCGGCGGTGATGAAATTGCCGATGCTGAGCACGAATACAAACACGGAACCGGCGGCGATACCGGGCACGCTCAGGGGCAGAATCACCCGGCGAAACGTCATCCAACCGGACGCGCCGAGGTCGCGCGAGGCTTCCCACAGCTCGCCATTGATGCGCGACAGCGACGAGTAAATCGCCAGAATCACGAAGGGGATGTAGTTGTAAACCAGGCCCAGCACCACCGAGCTTTCGGTGTACAGCAGGCTAATGGGGTCGCCGGTGTAACCCAGCAGGCTGAACAGTTTATTCAGCAGGCCTTCGCGGTTGAGCAGCACGATCCAGGCATAGGTGCGGATCAGGTAATTGCTCCAGAACGGCAGCATCACCAGAAACAGATAAACCGGCTGCCGGTGGCGCGGCGCGCGGGCAATCGCATACGCCGCCGGGTAGCCGATCAGCACCGCGAACAACGTGGCCAGCGCGGCGATTTTTGCCGACTTGAGCAAGATGCCCAGGTACAGCGGGTCGAACGCGCGCTGGTAATTGTCCCAGGTGAACGTCCACTCAATGCCGCCATAGGCACCGCGCTCGACGAAGCTGTAGACCAACACCAGCAGGCACGGCAGCACTAAAAACAGCAGCAGCCAGCCAAGCCCGGGCGTCAGCAGCCAGGCCGATAGTTTCCTATCGGCGTGCAATGAACTCATTCAGGATTCTCGAAATGCTGGGTTGAGGCAGCGATAGCTGCCTGAAATCGAGGGCTACTGGGCTAGAGCCAGACAAGGCGAACGTGGGGCAAAAAACGCAGCGTACTTAAGTACGTGAGCATTTTCGGCACGCGTTCAACGCCGTATGGCCGACGCCCAGGAGTCCGTCAGTTGGACTCAGACGCCATGATTTCGGTGACGGCGCGGGTGTAGGCCTTTTGGGTTGAGCCACCCACGTCGCGAAGTTGCTCCATCTTCAGCAGCTCAGCTGGAGTGGTGGTCAGGTTGGGGTATTTCTGCAGCAGCTCAGGCGAGAGCCCTTGCATGGCGGCCTGGTTTGGCACTTTGTAGAGAATGTTTTCCGCGACCCAGGCGTGGTTTTCCTTGGCCAACATGAAGTTCACGAACTTGAACGCTTCTTCGGGGTGCTTGGAGCTTTTCAGCACGACCATGGTGTCGACCCACAAATCCGAGCCCTCTTTGGGCACCACGAATTTGATCGCAGCGTTGTCGGTGGTGCCGTAGTTGCACCAGCCGTCCCAGGCATGGGCCATCAACGCTTCGCCGGAGGCGAGCTTGGAGTAGAAGGTGGTGTCGTCAAAGGACAGGATGCGTTTCTTCGCGGCGATCAGTTCGTCACGCACGGTGGCCAGGTGCTTGGCATCGGCGTCGTTCACCGACCAGCCGTTGGCAAGAAAACCGGCGCCGAGCATCCAGCGGTCGGTGGCCAACAGAGTGACTTTGCCTTTCAGCGCATCGCTGGGGTTGAGCAGCTCTTTCCAACTGCTGGGCGCGGTGGCGATTTTGTCGGAGCGGTAGCAAATACCGGTGGTACCCCAAGTGTACGGCACGGAGAATTTGTTGCCGATGTCGTACTCAAGCTTGTTGGCTTCGGGGTAGAGGTTTTTCAGATTGGGCACTTTGGCCGGGTCGATGTCGGCCAGCAAACCTTGCTTGTGCAGCACTTCGGCGAACGGGGAAGACACGAAGACCACGTCGTAGCCTTCGCCACCGTTGGCCATCAGCTTGCCCATGATTTCTTCGTTGGTGGCGTGCAGCGCTTTGTCGGTGTCGACGCCGCTGGCGGCCTTGAATTTGTCTAGCGCATCGGGGGCCATGTAGCCGTCCCAGATGGAGATGACCAGGTCTTTGGCGCTGACGGCTTGAGCCGATACGGCCAGCGATACAGCGAAACCCAGAGACAACAGGTTTTTCAGCTTACTCATGTTGCGCGCTCCTAACGACTGTTGTTGTTGGTGTTCGAAGGCAGTGCTGCAAAATTTAGCTAATATGTTTTTTTTCCGAAATTAAGACCGGAAAATTCCTGTGTCAACGGTTTTTTCTTCCCGGTGCGCTGTTGTTGTTGCCCACCGCTCCTATGGAATAAGGTGCCCAGCACTGATCGGCAGGGATAAACAGGCGTGACCACCAGCAGCGAAAAAAAACCACGGGGCAACCACCTGGAATTGGCCCGGCGCATTCTTGAACACGTGCAGGAAAGTGGTCTGGTGGTCGGTCAGGCGCTGTCTGAGCAGGCGCTGGCGCGCACGTTTCAGGTGTCGCGCACCCTGGTTCGCGCCGCGCTCAAGCTGTTGCAAGAGGAACAGTTGCTCAGCCATGAAGCCGGCAA
This sequence comes from Pseudomonas sp. AC070, assembly GCF_979258635.1. Taxonomy (NCBI): domain Bacteria; kingdom Pseudomonadati; phylum Pseudomonadota; class Gammaproteobacteria; order Pseudomonadales; family Pseudomonadaceae; genus Pseudomonas; species Pseudomonas sp. AC070. The sequence goes on along the minus strand of NZ_OZ409871.1, from coordinate 5,131,583 downwards.
GGGCTACAGCTTGCTGGCGCTGCCCGACCCGGCGATGAGTGCGGCGCTGCCGCAAGCCGAGGAAGAAGCCCTGGCGACATCCGTGTTGCGTGACCGCATGGCCGGGCGCCTGGGCAGCAGCATCAGCGTCAGCGACCTGATGCGCCGCTACAGCATTGGCCGTCCGGCTGCGCAGAAGGTCATCACCCAGCTCAGCGAAAATCAGGTAGTCGAGCGCGGGCCGGGCCAGTCGTGGCTGTTCCGGCCGCTGCTGAATAACCTCGCCGCGCTGGAAGACAGCCTCCATTACCGCCTGCTGATGGAACCCCAAGCCTTGCTCAGCCCAGGCTTCGAAGCCGATCTGGCGCGCTTGGCGCTGCTGCGTGAAGGCATGGAAGCGCTGTTAAATCAGGGCATCAGCAGTTTCGACACCCAGCAATTTCGCGAACTCGATATCAGCTTTCACGAGTGCATCGCGCAAAGCTGCGGCAACCAATTTCTGCGCGATGCGCTGCTGCATCACCAGGCGCTGCGCCGCTTGCCGAACCTGCTGCCGATGGTCAGCGTGCACCGGTTGCAGGAAGCTTTGCGCGAACATTTGCGCATCATCGAGCACGTCGAACGGGGCCAGCTGGAGATCGCCGCCGACCTGATGCGCCTGCATTTGCGCCTGTCTTCGGCCCAGCGCCCGCAAACGGCCAACCGTGGCGTGCCGCAAATCGGTCCCTTACGCCGGTAAGCAAATTCCTACATGCCTGGTTTTTTTGTGCTAAAAAATACCGAGCCTTACCCAGGCGCTTTGAAATCCGCCGTCTTCCCACGTAGGCGTCGGTCCGACGATTCGCAATCCAGAATTCTGGATGGATCACGGCTAACCCGGCGATCTTGCCTCGGTGGATTCAAGCAAATGTCTATGTCCCTGCCGGATTCGTGTGAATGCCCAAACACCCCTTGATCGCCTTTTTCCCTGAAGCCAGCTTTGGTGCTGCGCTCAATTGCATCGGCATCGCGCAGGTGCTCAAGGGGCTCGGCGCCAAGCCGGTGTTTATCTGCCACGGCCATTTCCAGGGAATTTTCGCCGAGTACGGCTTTCCTGAATTCCCGATTCCTGCGCAAACCAAATTGTCGGCGGCGGAACACCAGCATTACTGGGAAACCTTCATCGAGAAGAACATTCCCTACTTCGACCAAACCCCGCTCGAGCAGATCGACAGTTATGTGGCGCCGGCCTGGGAAGCGATCATCGACACCGCCATCGACGCCGAAAAACCGCTGCAGCAACTGCTCGCCCGCTTGCGCCCCGACGTGATCGTGCTCGACAACGTGGTCACCTTTCCGGCCATCAGCAACGCCGGCTGCCCATGGGTGCGCATGGTGTCGTGTGCCGAAACCGAGCTGCCCGACGCGGCCGTGCCGCCGTATTTGTCGGGCTGCGCGGCGGATGACAAGGCGGGGCGCGAGGCCTTTGTCAGCCGTTACCACAAGGCGGTGGCGCCACCCCATGCGCGGTTTGCGCGCTTTCTCGACAGCTGCCAGCACCCGCCAAACCTGCCGGGGCAATTTCTCGAAGATTCGCCGTATTTGAACCTGCTGCTGTCGCCGACACCGGTTCGTTACAAACGTGAACAGCCGTTGACGCCCGAGCGGTATGTGTACCTGGATGGCTGCGTGCGCTCCGAGGCGCCTTACGTGGTGCCCGAATTTCCGGCGCATAACGACGCCCCGCTGATTTACGTGAGTTTCGGCAGCCTGGGCGCCGCCGATGTGCAGATGATGAAGCGGCTGATCGCGACCGTTGCCGACCTGCCGTACCGCTTTCTGATCAACGTCGGCGCGTACCGCGAGATGTACGACAGCGTGCCGGACAACGTCTATCTCGACAGCTGGTTCCCGCAGCCCGCCGTGCTGCGCGAATGCAGGCTGTTCGTGCATCACGGCGGCAATAACAGCTTCTGCGAGGCCCTGTACTTCGGCCTGCCGTCGGTGGTGATTCCGTATTGCTGGGACGGCCACGACAACGCCCGTCGTGCCGAAGAAGTGGGTGTGGGCGCCTACCTTCCGCGCTTTGCGGAACCGTTGGCGGCGCTGCCGGACGCGCTGCGCCAATTGCTTGCAGACGAGGCGCTGGCCGCTCGCTTGCAGGGCATCAGTGCCACTATGCAGGCCAATCCGGGCAGTATCGTGGCTGCAAAGGCCATTCTCGCGTTGACGACATAACCTGCTGTTTTCCCTGGAAAACCCAGCTTTCTACGGCATTTGGCGCACTATTTGCCGTCTTGAATGTCAATTTCTTCATGGACGAAATTGCCATCATTGAGCCATTATCGCCACCTTTCTCGGTTAGCTGATTTCGGCGTAGTACGAGCGCGTAGAGAAACCCGCAATGCCCTCAATTCCTCTGCTGGTCTGCGATGACTCAAGCATGGTGCGAAAGCAGCTGCTGCGCGCGCTGCCGCCTGAATGGGCGGTGTCGGTGACCGAGGTGGACAACGGTCTGGCGGGGCTGGAGGCGATTCGCAACGGCCTGGGTCGTGTGGTACTGCTGGACCTGACCATGCCGGTGATGGACGGCTATCAGGTGCTCAACGCCGTGCGCGAAGAGGGGCTGGACGCGCAGATCATCGTCATTTCCGCCGACGTGCAGGAAGAAGCGCGGCGCCGCGTGCTGGAGCTGGGCGCACTGGCATTTCTGCGCAAACCCTTCGACCCCGCCGAATTTCGCGACACCTTGCAGGCCCACGGGCTGCTTGCTGTACCGCCGCAGGACATCGCCGCCAGCGCATCGACCAGCAGTGACCCCACCAGTTTTCGCGACGCCCTGCAGGAAACCGTTAATGTCGCCATCGGACGTGCCGGTGCATTGCTGGCGCGGGTGCTGGATGTGTTCGTGCAACTGCCGGTGCCCAACGTCAACCTGTTGGAGGTGGGCGAATTGCACATGGCGCTGGCCGATGTGCAACGTGGCGATGAGCGCCTGACCGCCATCTGCCAGGGCTATATCGGCAGCGGCATCGCCGGTGAAGCGCTGCTTATTTTTCATGACTCCGAAATCGCCGACATGGCCACCCTGCTGCACCGCGACGGCAATGACGGCGGCGACCTGGAAATGCTCCTGGACCTCTCCACGCTGCTGATTGGCGCGTGCCTGTCGGGAATTGCCGAGCAGATCGACGTGGTGTTTTCCCAGAGCCATCCGCAAATTCTCGGCGAGCACCTGGCTATCGATGAGCTGATTCACGTGAACAGCCGGCGCAACAAGAAAACCCTGGCCGTGGAAATCAGCTACAGCCTGGAAGGGCACGACATTCACTTCGACTTGCTGATGCTGTTCAGCGAAGATTCCGTGCAGCTGCTGCACCAAAAACTCGCGTATCTGATGAACTAGGCCGCCCCATGAACGAGCCGATCGACCTCAACGAATTCCACTGGCTGCTCGCCATCGTGCAGAGCATCGACGTGGGCGTGGTGGTGTTCGATGCGGATTACCGCGTGCTGGTGTGGAACACGTTTATGGAAAACCGCTCCGGTGTTCAGCCGGGCGTGGCCAATGGCAGTTCGTTCTTCGAGCTGTTTCCGGAAGTGGACAGCAAGTGGTTTCGCAAGAAAGTCGAAGGCGTCGCCGCTCTAGGCACGCCGGCGTTCACGGTGTGGGAGCAGCGGCCATACCTGTTGCGCTTTCAGAATTACCAGCCGATCACCGGCCGTGAAGACTTCATGTACCAGAACACCACGCTGTTCCCACTGCGTTCAGCCAATAGCAAAATCGGCCATATCTGCCTGGTGATCTACGACGTCACCGACGTGGCCAACAACCGCCGTCAGTTGCTATCGGCCAACGCCGAACTGCTGAAACTCTCCAGCACCGACCGGCTCACCGGCCTGTACAACCGCGGTCATTGGGAAGAAAGCCTGCAAAAAGAACACGCCCGCCACCGCCGCTACGACAGCACGGCGACGCTGATCATGCTCGACATCGACCACTTCAAACGCATCAACGACACCTACGGGCACCAGGCCGGCGACAAAGCGATTCAGCGCGTCGCCGACGTTATCCGCGACATGAGCCGCGACATGGATGTAGCCGGCCGTTACGGCGGCGAAGAGTTTGTGATTCTGCTGCCCGACACCAGCAAAGAAGGCGGCCGCGTGTTCGCCGAACGCCTGCGCCACAACGTCGCCGCGCTGAAGATTGAACACGCTGGGGAAATTCTGCGCCTGACCATCAGCCTCGGCGTGGCCGATTTGTCCGTCACCTGCGACCACCACGAAGAGTGGATTCGCTGGGCGGACGAAGCGTTGTATGCGTCGAAGGAAGACGGGCGCAACCGCGTGACGGTTTACGAGTAAGCGCCACGCTCGTCGATGGTCGCATTTTCGCAGATCGTTAGGCTTCGCCGTTGGCTCAACCCAACCGATGGTCGAGGTGCTCGATATGCCGATACTCCCCACCCAACTCCTGCGCCAATAAGCGCGCACGCCCCACGCGTATCGGCCCGCTCTCGATGTCCACCACCAGCGCCGGGCACGCCATCGGCGCCAGTGCGGGCCATTCACGTAAACGCCCGTCGGTAATCACCACCACACGCTGCTGCTCGGCAGGCTTGCTGCGCTGGCGCTGGGTCAGCCATTCGCCGGTTTGCATCAGCCCTTCGATCAACGGCGTGCCGCCGCCAGCGCCCAGTTCTGCCACCCAGGCCAACATTGCCGCCGAGCTTTTCTGCCCTTGAAATGGCCATTGCGCTTGCATGCCGGTGGCTTGCAATACGGCAATGCGCACGCGCTGCTGATAGGCCTGTTCCAGTAGCGTTATGAGCAAGCCTTTCGCTTGGCTCAGCGCGCCGTGGCGGCGGGTTGAGGCAGATGCGTCCACCACCAGCACCCACAGCTCGCTCGGCCTTTGGCTACGGGGTTTGCGCACCAGTTCGCTGGCCCGTGTCGGACGGCCGCGAAGGAAGGTGTTTAGCCAGTCAACGCTGCCCTTTGCGCCGAGGCGGCTGGCGCCGTGACGGCCGCCTTGCAGGGCGCCGGGTCTGGGTTGGGCATCCGCGCCAGTGACCTGTCGCGGGCGGATGCTCAGGGCTTTTTTGGCCAGCGCGGCAACTCGCGCGCCGCCCCCGTGGGCACCGGCTGCGCAGGCATTTCGCCCCACTGGCCTTCGCCAGCCGAAGCCGCCGCTGAACTTGTCTGCGGCGTCGGCGGCGCGTGCGGCGGCTGCGCTGCCGGTGGCGGGGTGTGACGGCGACGGTGGGCGAGAGCAAAGGGTTCGACGGCGTCGATGTCTTCGGCGCTGATCGAGTCGGCGCCGCGCCAGGCGGCGTGGGCACGGGCGGCGCGCAACCAGACCAAGTCGGCGCGTAAGCCATCGACTCCAGCGGCATAGCAGCGCTCGGCGATTTCGTTGACGCTGCCGTCGTCCAGCTCGATGTTCGTAAGGGCGCCGCGCGCCGCCAGACAACGCTCGCGCAACGCCTGCTGCGGAGCCTGCCACTGCTGCGCAAAGGTGGCCGGGTCGGCATCGAACGCGAGCCGGCGACGCACGATCTCGGCGCGTGCAGCGGGCTCGGGTTGGGCATCGAGAATGACTTTGAGGCCAAAGCGATCCAGCAACTGCGGGCGCAGTTGGCCTTCTTCCGGGTTCATGGTGCCGATCAGCACAAAACGCGCGGCATGCTGGTGCGAGATGCCGTCGCGCTCCACATGGTTCACGCCGCTGGCGGCCACGTCCAACAACAGGTCAACCAGGTGATCCGGCAGCAGATTCACTTCATCGACATACAGCACGCCGCCGTCGGCTTTGGCCAGCAGGCCGGGGGAAAATTGCGCGCGGCTTTCGGCGAGCGCTGCATCCAGGTCAAGGGTGCCGACAATGCGCTCCTCGCTCGCGCCCAACGGCAGTGTCACGAAATGCCCACCAGGCAACAGCTGCGCCACGCCGCGCGCCAAGGTGGATTTGGCCATGCCGCGCGGACCTTCGATTAATACGCCACCAATTGCTGGGTCGATGGCCGCCAGGCACAGCGCCAGTTTTAGCGAGTCAGCGGCGACGACAGCGGCAAGGGGAAATTGCGGGGTCATGGTGGGGCTCGGCTGGTGGAGATAGCGCCAAGTGTAACGGCTCACGGGCACTCGAAGCGTATTTGCCGGAAGCGCTAAAGCGTGGGCCCCTGATAGCGACGAGGCGCAGCGTTGGGTCGCTGCGCAGTCTCGGTGCAACCGGTGCGCAAGGCAAAAAAAAACGCCACATGCGTGGCGCTTTTCAGGTGCGGTGCTGCCGTGATTAATCGTTTAGTCACAGCGCCCGGGAAAGCTTACCAGCTGAAACCGGCGCCGATGCCTGTGGTGACTTGCCCTTGAGAAATGCCGACCGATGCTTTAACCGCAACATTGCTATTGATCCGCGCCTGCGCGCCCACCGCAACCGACTGTGCGCCTTTGAAGTTGCCTACGCCCACACCCACGCCAAAATTAGCACCGGCCTGAAGTTCCGGCACACTGGTCATTGCCGCGATGGCTGCTATACCGCCGTAGGCGTCATCAATGTCACCACTGAGTTTATGCGTTGCGCGGTTAAGTTGGTTCAAGTTAACCGCATCAGTTCCCTCCACGGCCTCGCCAACATCCTGCAGTCTGTTGCCGTTTAAACGAACCATCGAATTACCCGACGTCGAACCGAGAACGACATTAGAGCCGTTTGCCCCGCCTACTGACACTGCTTGTTGGGTCACTGAAAGACTGTTATCACCCGATTGCAATACAACGCTTCCGGCCGAGTTCGAAGCATTGCCTATCGAAGTTTGTGCCGTACCGGTCGTATTAATGCTGGTGGTGCCCGTTTGGTTAAGTGCGCCGTTATTAACCACGCCGGCTGCGGTTGTTGTTCCACCGACGGTCAAGTTGTTATCAATGGTGGTATTGCCGTGAGTCGTCACGTCACCATTGTTGGTAATGGTGGTAGTGGTAATACCGCCGTCTACATTCAGGGAACCGGTAATAACGCCGTTGCCCGTTGCGTTGATGGTATCGGTCTGGATGTTGCCAGTGTTGGTAATGCCGTTTGTGGTCGTTGCGCCTGTCACGCCGAGCGCGCCGCCAACCGTGGCGTCGCCAGTGGAGGTGACGGTGGTGGTTTGAATGGCGCCGGTGTTGGTAATGCCGTTTGTGGTCGTTGCGCCTGTCACGCCGAGCGCGCCGCCAACCGTGGTGTCGCCAGTGGAGGTGACGGTGGTGGTTTGAATGGCGCCGGTGTTGGTAATGCCGTTTGTGGTCGTTGCGCCTGTCACGCCGAGCGCGCCGCCAACCGTGGCGTCGCCAGTGGAGGTGACGGTGGTGGTTTGAATGGCGCCGGTGTTGGTAATGCCGTTTGTGGTCGTTGCGCCTGTCACGCCGAGTGCGCCGCCGACCGTGGTGTCGCCAGTGGAGGTGACGGTGGTGGTTTGAATGGCGCCGGTGTTGGTGATGCCGTTTGTGGTCGTTGCGCCTGTCACGCCGAGTGCGCCGCCAACCGTGGCGTCGCCAGTGGAGGTGACGGTGGTGGTTTGAATGGCGCCGGTGTTGGTGATGCCGTTGGTAGTAGTTGCGCCTGTCACGCCGAGTGCGCCGCCAACCGTGGTGTCGCCAGTGGAGGTGACGGTGGTGGTTTGAATGGCGCCGGTGTTGGTGATGCCGTTTGTGGTCGTTGCGCCTGTCACGCCGAGTGCGCCGCCAACCGTGGTGTCGCCAGTGGAGGTGACGGTGGTGGTTTGAATGGCGCCGGTGTTGGTAATGCCGTTTGTGGTCGTTGCGCCTGTCACGCCGAGCGCGCCGCCAACCGTGGCGTCGCCAGTGGAGGTGACGGTGGTGGTTTGAATGGCGCCGGTGTTGGTGATGCCGTTGGTATTAGTTGCGCCAGTAACACCGAGCGTGCCGCCAACCGTGGCGTCGCCAGTGGAGGTGACGGTGGTGGTTTGAATGGCGCCGGTGTTGGTGATGCCGTTTGTGGTCGTTGCGCCTGTCACGCCGAGCGCGCCGCCAACCGTGACGTCGCCAGTAGAGGTGACGGTGGTGGTTTGAATGGCGCCGGTGTTGGTAATGCCGTTTGTGGTCGTTGCGCCTGTCACGCCGAGCGTGCCGCCAACCGTGACGTCGCCAGTGGTGGATTGAATGGTGCCGCCAACCGTGGCGTTACCAGTAGAGTTAACAGTGCCGGTTTGGATGCCGCCGGTGCCTTGAGTGGCCGTTCCACTTACTCCGAGCGTGCCGCCGAGAGTCGTACTTCTGGCGTCACTAGCAATAGTAATATTTGGCGCCATGATCGAATCCGCCAAAGCGCCGACAGCATCGACGGCAGGTGCAGCATAAGTGTTGCCGGATAACGCCAGCGTGATAGCGATCGTAATCTTGCATAAGCGAAAGTTTGACATTTAAAAGTTCCAAGCGGTCGGTTAAGTTTGCTTGGATATTGTTTTGAGATTTCCAGAATATTGCTGCGGGCGCTTTACTACCTCCACGATGCAAAGTGCTGTTGTTTATTAAGATTGTCGTCCGTAATGAGTAGGATTGTTCCTAGCACGGAAAGGACTGACGCACTTCAATCACAGATGCTTCGTATAAGACAAACAGCTCTTCGATAAGTGGGCGCAACATATCAGCCACATACCGTTAGCATGTATGTAAGAAGTTTAAAGTTGAAGCGTGAGCAAGCGTTTCGGATACGAAATACCAGCGAACTAGCCCGCCGCTATTGGTTACGCTTCTTCACTATCGATTAATAAATTTTCCAACGCCTCACGGTACTCCCCCGGCTCCTGCCAGAGCCCCCGTTGCTGGGCTTCGAGCAAGCGTTCGGTGATGTCGCGCAGCGCTCCGGGGTTGTGCTGCTGAATAAAGTCTCGGGTATCGGCGTCAAGCAGGTAGGCGTCGGTGAGCAGTTGGTATTGGTGGTCGTCGATCAACTCGCTGGTGGCGTCGAACGCGCACAGGTAGTCCACCGTGGCGGCCAATTCGAAGGCGCCTTTGTAGCCGTGGCGTTTCATGCCGGCGATCCATTTCGGATTGGCTGCACGGGCGCGCACCACGCGGTTGAGTTCTTCTTTCAGCGTGCGAATGCGCGGGTTGTCGGGTTGGCTGTGGTCGCCGTGGTAGCTGGCAACCGAACTGCCGCGCAGCGTTTCCACCGCCGCCAACATGCCGCCCTGGAATTGGTAGTAATCGTTGGAGTCGAGAATGTCGTGCTCGCGGTTGTCCTGGTTGTGCAGCACGGCCTGCACCCGCTCCAAACGCTGGATAAATTGTTCGCGCGCCGGCGTGCCCGCATCCCCGGCGCCATAGGCATAGCTGCCCCAGTTCAGGTACACCTCGGCAAGATCAGCGCGGGTCTGCCATAGGCGTTCTTCAATGGCGTTCTGAATGCCGGCGCCATACGCGCCCGGCTTGCTGCCGAACACCCGCCAGCCCGCCTCGCGCCGCGCCTGTTCGGCAGGCACGCCTTGCTGTTGCAGACGCTGACGCTCTTCACGAACGCGAGCGGCGAGGGGGTTCATGTCGTCGGATTCGTCCAGCTCGGCAACTGCTTGCACGGCGGCGTCGAACAGGCGAATCAGGTTGCTGAAGGCGTCGCGAAAGAAGCCGGACACCCGCAAGGTCACGTCCACACGCGGGCGGTCGAGCAATGACAACGGCAGGATTTCAAAGTCTTCCACACGCTGGCTGCCGGCCTGCCACACCGGTCGCACGCCCATCAGCGCCATGGCCTGCGCCATGTCGTCGCCGCCGGTGCGCATGGTGGCGGTGCCCCACACCGACAAGCCGAGTTGACGCAGGTGGTCGCCGTTGTCTTGCAGGTGACGTTCCAGCAGCAAGCTGGCGGACTGGAAGCCGATGCGCCAGGCGGTCGGGGTTGGCAGGTTGCGCACATCTACCGAGTAGAAATTACGCCCGGTGGGCAGCACGTCGAGGCGGCCACGGCTAGGCGCACCGCTTGGCCCGGCTGGCACAAAGGCGCCGCGCAGCGCAGCCAGAAGACCGTGCATTTCCGCCGGCCCGCAGGCGTCCAGCGTCGGTGCCACGTGCTCGCGCAAGGCCGCCAGTACGGCGTCAGTGCGCTCGCCAGCGGCAGGTGCGTCGTCGTTCAAACTGGCGGCAATAAGATTCACCGCAAACATCTCAAGCCGCTCGCGGGTGTCGCCTTCGGTGCGCCAAGTGTCACTGCTGACCGCTTGCAGCACGGCAGGGCGCGGTCCGCTCCAGGGCGCCGCCATGTCGCAGCTGAGCGGGTTGAAGCCCAGTTCAAAATCCTTCGCCAAGGCCTGCAACAGGCTGGCATTGCGGCCTTTGCCGTCGCCTCGGGGAATGCGCAGCAGGGCCAGCAAGGTGTCCAGACGCAGGCGCCCCGCCGGCGATTCGCCGAACACATGCAGGCCGTCGCGAATCTGCGATTCCTTCAGGTCGCACAGGTAGGCATCGAGCTGCGGCAGCCAGGAATTGGGGTCGTCGTTGATCTGCAAGTGCAGCTCGCGGTCCAGCTGGGTAGCGCGCACCAGGGCGAGAATTTCGCCGCGCAGTTCCCCGGCTCGGCGCTCATCGAGCAGCGAGGCATCGTAGTACTCGTCCGCCAGGCGCTCGATGTCGCGCAGCGGGCCATAGCTTTCGGCGCGGCTGAGCGGCGGCATCAGGTGGTCGATGATCACCGCCTGCGTGCGACGCTTGGCCTGCGCGCCTTCGCCGGGGTCGTTGACGATAAACGGGTACACGTTCGGCGTTGGGCCAAGAATTGCGTCCGGCCAGCAGTGCTGCGACAAGCCCACGCTTTTGCCCGGCAGCCATTCCAGATTGCCGTGCTTGCCGACGTGCACCACAGCGTTCATGGCAAAGGTGTCGCGCAACCAGAAGTAAAACGCCAGGTAGCCGTGGGGCGGCACCAGATCGGGGTCGTGGTACACGGCGCTGGCGTCGAGCTGGTAGCCGCGCGCCGGCTGAATACCGACAAACGTCAGGCCGTAGCGCAGCCCGGCGATCATCATGCGACCGCCTCGGAACATAGGGTCTTGTTCGGGCTCGCCCCAACGCTCGCGCACGGCTTGCTGGTTAGCCAGCGGCAGGCGGGCGAACAGGCGGTGATAGTCAGCCAGCGCCAGGCTTTGCGCGCAGGGGCGCAGGTCCCGGCCGTCGAGGTCGTTGGTCACGCCCCCAAGCAACTCATGAATCAGCGCGGTGCCAGTTTCCGGCAAACCGTCCACCGGGTAGCCCTCGTCCTTCAGGGCGCGAAGAATATTCAGCGCCGCAGCGGGCGTGTCGAGGCCCACGCCGTTGCCGATGCGGCCATCGCGGGTGGGGTAATTGGCGAGCACCAAGGCGATGCGCTTGTCGGCATTGGCCACTCGCGCCAGGTCGACCCAGCGGCGCGCTAGCTCGGCGACGAAGTCCATGCGCTCCAGATCGGCTTCGTAGCACACCACATCGCTCTGGCTGCGCTCGCTGCGCCACGCCAGGCCCTTGAAGCTGATGGGGCGAGTAATCAGCCGGCCATCGAGTTCCGGCAAGGCGATGTGCATGGCTAAATCGCGCGAGCCCAGGCCCTGCGGGTTGGCTTGCCATAGCGGCTGGTTGTCCAGGGCGCAGATGGCTTGCAGCACCGGCACATTGCGGCGGAACGGGCGCAAGTTGGGCTGCTCGGGGTTGGATTGGGCAAAGCCCGTGGTGTTGATGATCAGGCTGGCGTTGCTTTCGTCGAGCAGGTCTTCGACCACGGCCAGGCACGCCGCTTCTTTCAAACTGGCGACGGCGATGGGCAGCGGGTTCAGCCCTTGCGCGCTCAAGCGCTCGCAGAAGCTGTGGATAAAGGCGGTGTTCGCCGACTGCACGTGAGTGCGATAGAACAGCAGGCCCACCACCGGCTGACCGCCTGCCCAGGTCGCTTGCCAATCTGCCAGTCCGGCATTGGCCGCGCTGGGGTGATACACGCCCACACGCGGCAACGGCTGCGGCTCGACCCAGGGGTAATCGCCGTTGAGCCAAGTGGCCGCCAGGTACTGAAACAGCTGACGGGCGTTATCGACGCCGCCCTGGCGCAGGTACTGCCACAGGCGGTCAGCCTGCTCGGGGGCGACGGTGCCGAGGGCGGTAAGTTCAGGGTCGGGGCTGTCATCGCCGGGCACCAAAATCAGCTGCGCGCCGCGTTGCGCCAGTTCCACCAGCCGCTCAATGCCGTAGCGCCAATAACTCAGCCCGCCGTGCACCGATACCAGAATCACCTTGGCGTGTTGCAGCACTTCCTCGACGTAGAGGTCCACCGAGGCGTGATTCTGCAACTGCGCGGGGCTGGCCAGGCGCAGGCTTGGGTAATCGTCCGGCAGGGTTTGGGCAGCGGCGGCGAGCAGGGAAAGGTGCGAGTCACCGGTGCACAGAATCACCACATCCGCAGGGGTTTGCGCCAGATGGGCAATGCCATCGGCGGGGACGAAACCACCGGGTTGGGTGCGTAACAGGTGCATGACTAATCGCCCGCCGCGCTTTGCATCCCTCGCCCGCAAGCGGGCGAGGGGGCAAAAAGCAAGCGCGTACTCGTCACACCAATGCCTGGCGCAATTCGTTTGTAATCACCGCCTCATCCAACTCCTGGCCAATGATCACCAAATGACTGCTGCGCGTTTCATCGCTGCGCCAGGCACGGTCGAAGTGTTTGTCAAAACGCTTGCCCACGCCTTGAATCAGCAGACGCATCGGTTTGCCGGGAATGGCGGCGAAGCCTTTGATGCGCAGCACGCCATGACGCTCCACCAGGCCGTTGAGCGCAGCCAGCAACTGCGTTTCTTCGACTTCCGGCAGTTCCACGGAGAAGGAGTCGAACTCGTCGTGGTCATGCTCTTCGTGGTCTTCCAGGTCGTGGTGGGTTTTGCGGCTGTCGATGTGCAGCTCGGTTTCCGAGTTCAGGCCCAGCAGCACCGACAACGGCAACACACCGCTGCGCGCTTCGATCACCTTCACCGCTGGCGGCAGTTCCTCGGCCACTTCTGCACGCACGGCCGCCAGCGCTTCAGGGCTGAGCAGGTCGGCTTTGTTGAGAATCACCAGGTCGGCGCTGGCCAGTTGGTCGGCGAACAGCTCGTGCAGCGGCGATTCGTGGTCCAGGTTCGGGTCTTCGCGGCGCTGTGCGTCGACCTGGTCCGGAAACGCGGCAAACGTGCCGGCGGCAACGGCAGGGCTGTCGACCACGGTGATCACCGCATCGACGGTGCAGGCATTGCGAATTTCCGGCCAGTTGAAGGCTTGTACCAACGGCTTGGGCAAGGCCAGGCCCGAGGTTTCGATAAGAATTTGGTCAAGGTCGCCGCGACGCGCCACCAGCTCGCGCATCACCGGGAAGAACTCCTCCTGCACCGTGCAGCACAGGCAACCGTTGGCCAGCTCGTAAACGCGGCCGTTGGCTTCTTCTTCGGTGCAGCCGATGGTGCATTGCTTGAGGATTTCACCGTCGATACCCAGCTCGCCGAATTCGTTGACGATCACCGCAATGCGGCGGCCTTCGGCGTTATCGAGCATATGACGCAGCAGCGTGGTTTTGCCGGCGCCGAGAAAGCCGGTGACGATGGTGACGGGAAGTTTGGCCAAGCTTTTCATCGAATGCAGCCCTGTTGGATACGCGCGAAATCGGATCGGCGGGCGGCTGCGACGGCTACAGCGAGCAGAGCGCTCACTGCAGAATTCGCCACCGGATCACCCCGCCCGGTTGTCGTGAATAGGTTCGAGGCAGGTCTCCTGGCTCACGACATGGCCCTTGATGCGGGCCGCTTTCCTCGCCTTCCCGCGCGTGGCAGTGGCACTGGAAGAAAGCCGGTCGTTTACAGTTGCGGGGGCAGCCGCGGCCTGGCTGTTCAGCGCACCGCGTTCCCTCTTAGCTCTGGCGCCGATGCGCCGAGACCTCGAAGCGAGCAAGGCTACGCAGTGGTGGGGGATGGGTCAAATTCGCCGTTAGGAGCATTCCTATTAAATTGCGCTACAGCGCGGCTTACAGGACGATTAACCGCATTATAATGCGGCTAATCGTCTATGAAGGGTCTATTTACCGCATTAAATTGCGGTTTTTCAGCCATATGGTTATAGTTTTCCGCACTATAGTGCGGTGGTCTCTATGAACCTGACTTTTCAGCTTTTCACCGAGGGCACGTGGCACGACGCCATGCAGGTGCGTTTCCTTGATGCGCAGAAAGGCTTTCAAGGCGGCTGCCACTTTGGCTACGTCAGTAACTACCTCAGCCTTAACCTCGACCACTTTGATACGCGGTTCGCCAAGGCCATCAGCGCACAGTTGCCGCTGTCGTTCGACCTGTATCAAGGCACCCAGGCGCCGGCTTTTTTGCATGACGTAGCGCCAGCCGGTGCGGCCCGACGGTCGCTGATGAAACGCCTGGGTTCGAGCAAGCCGGCGAACCTGGCCGAAGACATTTTTTTGCTCGCGCGCTCGACGCCAGCGCCTGTGGGCCATCTGCGGGTGAAGGAGTCGATGACGTACTTCGAAACGCCTGCGCGCAATCACCCAGGGTTTACGCGGCAAGACATCGTTGACCGTGACAGCCTGTTCATCGAATACGCCTACGAGATGGGCGCTGCTATTGGCGGCGCGACCGGAGCGGGCGGCGCGGCGCCGAAGCTGTTGATGACCCAGGATCGAGCGGGCCGGCTGCACCCTGACGCGACGTTGGATGATGCCGAAGCAGCCCAGCACTGGTTCATCAAGTTCCCCCGCAACACCGGCAACCAGCGCGACCGCGACATTCTCATCAGCGAGTTCTGCTACTACCAGGCGTTGAACGCATTGGGCATCGAGACCATTTCTCCCCAGGGACTCGCCTTGGAAACCGGCAACAAGCCAAGCCTGTGGATGCACCGCTTCGACCGAGCCATCAACGAGCAGGGCGTTGAGCGGTTGGCCGTGGAGTCGGTGTATTCCCTGGCCGGCGAGACAGAAGCTGGCGCTTACATGGAGCACGGCAGAGCGATCGATCTACTGGCCGGACTGTGGATCGACACCGGCCAGCGCGACCAACTGGACGCGTTAATCGGCGAATACCTGCGCCGCGACCTACTTAACAAAATTCTCGGTAACTCGGACAACCACGGGCGCAACACGGCGATCATTCGCGGCGATTCCTCGCTGCGCCTGGCGCCCATTTACGACCTGGCGCCCATGGTGATGGATGACGAGGCCATCAGTCGCACCACCAAATGGGCGCCGCCGATTGAACAGGCCGGCGAAGTGAACTGGCGCCTGGCGTGCGCTTCGCTAAGCCGCTGGGTTCATCCGGATGACACCTTCGAGCGCCTGCGAGCCCAGGCGCAAGAGCTGCTCGCCCTGCCAGACATTCTGGCGAGCCAGCCGCTGCCGCCCGCGACCTGGCGCCACCCGGCCGTGCATTTGAGCGATTTGACGGGGTATTTGGGCAAAGGAGATTTGCTGTGAAAAACCTGGATATCGAGGAGCGCGGCAGGCTGATCCGGGAGATTCACGAGGCGCTCAGCGAAGGCAACCTTACGCTGGGTCAGGCCGTGAGCCGCCTACGCCAAGAGGTCACCGGCCTTAGCCAGGCCAAATTCGCCAAGCTGTGCAAACTGTCCGAGCGCAGCCTGTTGCAGCTGGAGCAAGACGCGGGCAATCCGACGATAAAGTCGCTGAACAAGGTGATGCGCCCGTTCGGGTTGACGGTCGGCATTGTGGCGATCAAACGAACGCTGTGAAGCCCGCCTGGGCGATCCGCCAGCCAGCGCACCGTTGACCTTTGCCGATGAAAATGGTGTTCTAGCGCGCTGTTTCAGGTGTCTTGCGTCGTCGTGCGTAAGGTGAAACGGGAAGTCGGTGCGCGCTCTGGTGATAGCTGGAGCTGTTAGTCCGACGCTGCCCCCGCAACGGTAGGCGTGTGTTGAAGCCCTTCAGCCATGCGAGCCCGGAGACCGGCCTGAATTCATACCAGTAGGCAAAACCCGCGGTGGGCGGGCGCAAGCCGGAAGTCTGAATGCGCTCGCATTCGGCTCCTCGTGCGTTCCCTTCTGCTACGTTTTCATTTCCAGTTCAGAGGGAACGGTCATGTCCAGTAGCACCCTTACTCATTCTGCTGAGGCCAGCGCCTCGCTTTCCCAACGTCTCGTGGTGGCCATCGGCGCCGGCCTGTTGGGCGCGTTGCTGGTGTATTTCGCCGGCTTCTCCCATGTCGAGGCGGTACACAACGCTGCTCACGACACCCGCCACAGTGCCGCGTTTCCGTGCCACTAATTTCTGTGCCACTAAGTGTGCGTGCGACTGAAGAGACCGCGAAATGATTAAGCGTATTGCGCAAACCGCCGGGTTTGCCGGGCTGCTGGGTGCCCTGTTTCTGACTCTGCTGCAAAGCTTTTGGGTGGCGCCGCTGATTCTTCAGGGCGAAACCTTTGAAAGCGCTGAGCCGGCTGTGGTGCAGGCCGCACCTGCCGAGCACAGCCATGAGCCGGGCGCCGCCGCCCACCCCCACGAACACAGCAGCGAAGCGTGGTCGCCGCAAGACGGCTGGCAGCGCGTGGCGTCGACCACGGGCGCCAACCTGGTGGTTGCCGTTGGTTTTGCGCTGATGTTGGCGGGCTTGTTTACCTTGCGCGCGCCGGGTCGTACCCGAGACGGTCTGTTCTGGGGCCTGGCCGGTTTCGCCACCTTTTCGCTGGCTCCCTCGCTCGGTCTGCCGCCTGAATTGCCTGGCACCGCCGCTGCTGATTTGCAGCTGCGTCAGTACTGGTGGATCGGCTCCGCGACCGCGACCGCTGTGGGCCTGGCCTTTTTGGTATTCGCCCGCCACTGGGCGGTGAAAGTGATCGGCGCTGTGTTGCTGGTGGTGCCACATGTCATCGGCGCGCCGCAGCCTGAGGTGCATTCGAGCCTGGCGCCCGAGGCGCTGGAGCATCAGTTCATCTGGGCCTCGCTGATTACCAACGCGCTGTTCTGGTCGGCCCTGGGCCTGCTGAGTGCTGGGCTGTACCGTCGTTTCGCGGGCAAGAGCGCGGTTTAACCCCGGCTTTTGTGCTGCGCAAGAACCCGCTGAAGGGCATGCACTCAGCGGGTTTTTTCTTACTTACTCAGGCGTTTTTCTCTGTGCCTATCGTTGCGCCTTTTATCGCTGGAATCGGATGCCGCGCGGGTTGCAGCGAGGCTGAACTTCGTCAGTTGCTGGAACACACGCTGAGCGCGCACGGGTTGGGTGTCGCTGACCTCGCCGGCCTCGCCAGCGTTGAACACAAACGTGACGAGGCTGGCGTTCGCGCGCTCGCCGCCACGTTGCGCTTGCCGCTGGCGTGGCTGGCACCGGCGCAGTTGGACGCAGTCAGTGATCGCATCACCAGCGTGTCGGCGATCGCCCTGCGCGCAACTGGCGCAGTCAGCGTCGCCGAGGCAAGCGCTCTGGCGCAGGTGGAAGCGGTGACGGGAAAACGCGCCGGGCTTTTAATCGGTAAACACATCAGCGCGAGCGCCACCCTGGCCATCGCCGGCGTGGAGGAATGCGTATGACGGTGTATTTCATCGGCGCCGGCCCTGGCGACCCCGAGCTGATTACGGTGAAAGGCCAGCGCTTGATACGCAGCTGTCCGGTGTTGCTGTACGCCGGTTCGCTGGTGCCGGAGGCGGTGCTGGAGGGCCACCGCGCCGATACCGTGGTGAACACCGCCGAGCTGCATCTGGATGAAATCATCCGCCTGATCGAGATGGCCCACAGCCGGGGCCAGAACGTTGCCCGCGTGCACTCCGGCGATCCGTCGTTATACGGCGCAATCGGCGAGCAGATTCGCCATTTACGCCGCCTGAACATTCCCTTCGAAATCGTGCCCGGCGTCACCGCCACGGCAGCCTGTGCGGCCTTGCTGGAAAGCGAGCTGACGCTCCCAGGCATTGCGCAAACGGTGATTCTCACGCGTTACGGCAGCCGTTCGAAAATGCCGGAAGGCGAGGAGCTAGCCGACCTGGCGCGCCATGGCACCACCATGGCCATCCATTTGGGCGTGCAGCATTTGGCCAAGATCGTCGAGGCGCTGGTGCCGCATTACGGTGCCGATTGCCCCATCGCCGTGGTGCACCGCGCCAGTTGGCCCGATCAGGACTGGGTGCGAGGCACCCTGGGGGATATCGAAGCGGCGGTGGCGGCCAAAGGCTTTCAGCGCACGGCCTTGATTGTGGTTGGTCGGGTGCTCAACGCCGATGCCTTCGCTGACTCCAACCTGTACCGCGCTGGGCACGCCCATCTGTTCCGTCCCGCCAGCGACTAAACGCCCGGCGAAACGGCCGCATATCGCCCGTCCGGCAACGTAGTGCAACTGCGCGCCGCTTCCCTCGGTCAGTAGCTTTGGGCTCGTCAGAGCCATTGCATGACGTCTGTACGGGGGGCTTTTTATGTTGGCGCAACTTCCACCGACCCTGCGCAATCTGCAACTGCCGTTGCGCCTGCGCTTATGGAACGGCTACGAACTCGACCTGGGGCCGCAGCCGCAGGTGACCATGGTGATCAAGGACCCTGGCCTGATCAATCAGCTCACTCACCCCAGCCTGGATGCGCTCGGCGGCGCATACGTGGAAGGGCGGCTGGAGCTGGAGGGGCCGATTGCCGAGGTGATCCGACTGGGCGACGCCCTGAGCGAAGCGTTGAGTGACGACGAGCAACTGGCGTTGCAGCGCGACGCCCATGACAAGGCCACCGATGCCGAGGCGATTTCCTACCACTACGACCTGTCGAACGGCTTCTACCAACTGTGGCTCGACCCGGACATGGTCTATTCCTGCGCCTACTTTCCCACCGGAAAAGAAGACCTGGCCACCGCGCAGCAGGCCAAGTTGCGCCACTTGTGCCGCAAGTTACGGCTGCAACCCGGTGAGCACCTGCTCGACGTCGGCTGTGGCTGGGGCGGCTTGGCGCGTTTCGCCGCCCGTGAATTCGGTGTACAGGTAACCGGCATTACCCTAAGCCAGGCGCAACTGGACCTGGCCCGTGAGCGGGTGGCCGCTGAAGGCCTGCAAGAAAACGTGCAGCTCGAGCTGATGGACTACCGCGACGTGCCGCAAGACGGCCGTTTCGACAAAGTGGTGAGCGTGGGCATGTTCGAACACGTGGGGCACGCCAACCTGCCGCTTTACTGCCAACAGCTATTCGGCGCCGTACGCGAAGGCGGGCTGGTGATGAACCATGGCATCACCTCTCGCTACACCGATGGCCGCCCGGTTGGGCGCGGCGCCGGCGAATTCATTGGCCGTTACGTGTTCCCCCACGGCGAGCTGCCGCACGTGAGCCGTATGACGGCGCATCTCAGCGAAGCCGGGCTGGAAGTGGTGGATGTGGAAAGCCTGCGCCTGCACTACGCGCGCACCTTGGACATGTGGAGCGCCAACCTGGAAAGCCGGCTTAGCGAGGCGAAAGAGTTGGTGTCGGAGCAGGCGCTGCGCATTTGGCGTTTATACCTGGCCGGTTGCGCCTATGGGTTTGCGCGCGGCTGGATGAACCTGCATCAGATTCTGGCGGTAAAACCGCTGGCCGATGGCAGCCATAGCCTGCCGTGGTCGCGCGCCGATCTGTACGGATAAAAAACCCGTTAGCTGCGTATGCCCCTGAGCGCGCCGGTGCAGTAGCCTCGGCGCACATTTCTTGTTGGGGCCGGCCATGGCAGCCATTGAAAACATTACGTATTACTTGGACATGCACAGCCCCGAGCAGGTGCGCGGCAAACCGCTGCCGGCAGCGCTGAGCATTGTCGAGTGCGTGATCAAGCAGTTCCCGCTAAACCGTTTTCTGTACCAACTGGTGGGCGGGCCGTGGGAGTGGACCGACAAGCTGGTGTGGACCGACGCGCAATGGCGCGAGCTGGTTGAACAAGACAACCACCGCACCTTCGTCGCCTACGAGCAGGGCGCTATCGCCGGCTACTACGAGCTGCAACGCAGCGCCGAGGGTGATGTGGAGATTTTGTACTTCGGCCTGGTGCAGGAATTTTTCGGCAAAGGCTTCGGCGGCCCGATGCTGACGCACGCGCTGGAGTCGGCCTGGGCCTGGCCGGGCACCAAGCGGGTGTGGGTGCATACCTGCACGCTGGATCACCCGAGCGCGCTGGGCAATTACCAGGCGCGCGGGTTGCAGGTTTACAAGGAAGAAGTGGAGGCCTGATCGGCGTTTGCCGGGTTTACGCAACCTTTGGATGTTTGTGTAGGAGCGACCTTGGTCGCCAATTCCTGCACACGGAGGTTGCGCCCAGCTCACGGAGTCGGCGTTTACAGGGTTCGCCAGCAAGCTGGCTCCTACGAAGCCGAGGCGCGTTACCTTTCGCGCGGATTGCTGCCAACGACGCTCACAAAATCGGCGAAATCAACCTGGCGATGCGCATGCCCAGCTGGCGCAGGCGGTGAATGTTCTGGTCATCGCCTGCCGCCAGCTCGATGGCCTGGCCGAAGTCATTGTCGAGCATGCGTTCCACCTCCAGGGCGAACGCTTCATCAACGGTGATCAACATGATTTCGAAGTTCAGGCGAAACGAGCGGTTGTCGAGATTGGCGCTGCCGATGGCAGCGATCTTCTGATCGATCAGCACCACCTTCTGGTGCACAAACCCCGGCTGATAGCGAAACACCCGCACGCCGCTGTGCAACGCCGCGAAGGCGTACAGGCTGGAGGCGGCGTATACCGTGCGATGGTCCGGCCGTGACGGCAGCAAGATGCGCACGTCCACGCCGCGCAGCACGGCCAGGCGCAGGGCGGCCGACACCGATTCGTCCGGAATGAAATACGGGCTGGTTATCCACAGGCGCTCACGGGCGCAGTTGGCGGCCTCGACGAAAAACAACGAGCAGGTTTCTTGCGCATCGGCCGGACCGCTTGTGAGCACCTGACAGAGCTTGCCTTCGCCGCCGTAGGCCTCAGGCAGCATGAGCGGTGGCAACTGACGGGTGGCCCAAAACCAATCTTCAGCAAACGATTCTTGCAAACACGCCACCGCCGGGCCGCGCAGTTCCACGTGGGTGTCGCGCCACGGCGCCAGCGGTGCTTTCAACCCTAGGTATTCGTCGCCTACGTTGAGGCCGCCGACAAAACCGAAGTCGCCATCCACTACAACGATTTTGCGGTGGTTACGGAAGTTCAGCTGGAAGCGATTGATCAGCCCACGGCGCGTGCTGAACGCGCGGACATTGACGTCGCCGTTGCGCAGCGTCTGGATGTAGCGGCGCGGCAGGGCGTGGCTGCCGATGCTGTCGTAGAGCAGATACACCGCCACGCCGGCTGCCGCGCGCTCCAGCAGCAGGGCGTGTAAACGGCGGCCGAGGTCGTCGTCGTGGATGATGAAAAACTGCACCAGCACCACCTGCCGGGCACTGGCGATGGCGGCGAAGATGGCCTCGAACGTGGCGTTGCCATCGATCAACAACCGCACCTGGTTATTCGCCAGACACGGCATGTGCCCCAGCGAGGGCAGGGCGCCGAGGGTGCGGTAGGCGTCGGTGTCTTGCGCAGCCAGGGCTTCCTCGGCCCAGGGGCGCCAGTTCAGGGTGCTCATGGCGGTGCGCATTTCCCGGTCAGCGTGGCGGCGCGCGCGGATGTACGCATCGAACGTGCTGCGGCCAAACACCAGGTAGGGAATCAGCGTCAGGTAGGGGATAAACAGCAGCGACAACGCCCAGGCGATGGAACCCTGGGCGGTGCGTACCGTGAGGATGGCGTGCAGCGCGGCGCAGATGCCGAGCAGGTGGGTGAGGGCTATCAGGTAGCCGAACAGCGGTGGGATGATCACGTCCATGCCGGGGTCGCTTGGGCAATGTGCTGACACGCAATGTGCCGTGTGCCGGTGCAACTGTCGACTGTAGCTGGCGTCTACATGGCTGGCCGCGCCATAGTTGCGCCGCTTCCCCACCTGCCAGAAGGACCGTGATTTATGAAGATTCGCCTTGTTCTTGCCTGCACCGCGGCGCTCGGAGCGTCGTCCATGGCGCAGGCCGAGAAGCTGCAACCCGGGCTGTGGGAGATTCAGTCGAAAAATATGCAGGTCAACGGCCAGCAGATGCCCGACCTGAAACTGCTAATGGGTAGCCTGCCGCCTGAGCAACGCAAAATGGCTGAGCAGGCCATGGCCAAACAAGGCGTGGCGATGGCGGGCAACGGCGTGCGCATGTGCATCACCCCGGAGCAGGCGCAAACCGACAATTTCCCGACCCAGGGCGCCCATTCCGGCTGCAAGCAGCAGATCACCGAACGCACTCCGCAAATGATGAAATTCACCGTCAGTTGCCCGCAGGGACAAGGGCAAGGCCAGACGACTTTCCTCAGCTCCCGTGAGTTCGCCACCACCGTTAACGGCACGTTTTTGATGGGCGGGCAGAAGCAGCAAGGCCGTCTTGAATCGACGGGTCGTTGGGTGGGTGCCGACTGTTCAGGCCTGCCTGCCAACACGCGTTAACGGCACGGGCTCGGCGCAATTAAACTGCCAGTTCCACGTGAAACCCCTGGCCCTGCTGGCTTACAGCGCGGCGCAGGGGTTTTTTATGGCATTCGGAACAATCGGGACGGCCGTTGAAGTCCGACGTTTTGTTATTGTATAACGTGTAATACTATAACAATCGTTGAGCTAAACCGGCTCCTGTTCTGATGAGAATCCGCCATGCAAGCGCCCCGTTTACCCGTCACTGTTTTGTCCGGCTTTCTTGGCGCGGGCAAGAGCACGTTGCTCAACCATATCCTGCGTAACCGCGACAATCTGCGCGTCGCCGTGATCGTTAACGACATGAGCGAAATCAACATCGACGGCAGCGAAGTGCAGCGCGACGTCAGCCTGAATCGCGCCGAAGAAAAGCTGGTGGAAATGAGCAACGGCTGCATCTGCTGCACCCTGCGCGAAGACTTGCTCGAAGAAGTGAATCGCCTGGCCCGCGATGGCCGTTTCGACTATCTGCTGATCGAATCCACCGGCATCGCCGAGCCCTTGCCCGTGGCAGAAACCTTCACCTTTCGAGGCGAAGACGGCCAATGCCTCAACGACGTGGCGCGGCTGGACACCATGGTTACCGTGGTCGACGGCCTCAACTTTCTGCGCGATTACCAGCAAGCCGACAGCCTGGCGAGCCGTGGCGAAGTGGTGGACGAGAATGACGAACGCTCCATCACCGACTTGCTCATCGAGCAGGTCGAGTTCGCCGATGTAATTCTGGTGAGCAAAATCGACCTGATCTCCCGCGATGAGCGCCGCGAGCTGATGAGCATTCTGACCACCCTCAACACCCACGCCGAAATCCTACCGATGGTGATGGGCCAAGTGCCGTTGGGCAAAATTCTCGACACCGGACGGTTTGATTTCGAGCGCGCCGCGCAAGCGCCCGGCTGGCTCCAGGAATTACGCGGCGAGCACCTGCCGGAAAGCGAGGAATACGGCATCGCCTCGTTTGCTTATCGGGCGCGGCGGCCGTTTCATCCGCAGCGTTTCTACAACTTTATCAACCGCGAATGGAGCAACGGCCGGCTGCTGCGCTCGAAAGGTTTTTTCTGGTTGGCGAGCAAACATCAGGACGCCGGCAGTTGGTCGCAAGCCGGCGGGTTGATGCGCTATGGCTTTGCCGGGCGCTGGTGGCGGCACGTGCCGAAAGAGCAATGGCCGCAAGACGACGAGGGCGTCGCCACGGTGATGCGCCATTGGAGCGCGGAGGTGGGCGATTGCCGCCAGGAGTTGGTGTTTATCGGTCAGAACATCGACTTCGCCCAACTTAGCCGCGAGTTGGACGAGTGCCTGTTAAGCGATGCCGAAATGGCCCTGGGCAGCGAAGGCTGGGCGCACTACGCCGACCCGTTCGGCCCGTGGCACGAGGCCGCGTGAGGGCTGATCAGCGATCCATCCACACGCCACGGTTCTGCTTTTCGCAGGCCGGCTTGAGGTAGGCGGAGTCGCTGGCCACGCCGTAATAGTGAATGTCTTGCTGATACGGTGTGCCCGGCACTTTGGCCGAGCGGCACACGCCGAACGAGCCCTGCGGACACTGCTCAACGTAATCCACCGTCACTTGCTGGCCCTTCATCGTCGGCTGGCAAAAGCCGCTGTGGAAAAGGTTGGGCGGAATGCTGCGGTTCTGCTGGCAGACTTTCACATCCAGGCGTTCAGCCTGGCTGTGCACCACACAGGCCTCGGCCAGCACCTGGCCGGATAGAAGAAGCAGCAAAGGCAACAGCAGTACGCGCATCGTGGGTCTCCGGCGCCGAAAAAATGTGCCGGCGACTCTAGCACGGCGAGCCCCGCGCTTGTGCCTGTGGCGCTTTTCGCCGATGGTTATCCACCCTGAAAAACACACCCCGAGAACCCACGTGCTCAGCGACATTCCCACGCATTTGATTGCCGGCCCGCTGGGCGCCGGGAAAACCAGCCTGATCCGCTACCTGCTGGCGCAGCGCCCTGCTGATGAGCGCTGGGCGGTGCTAATCAATGAGTTCGGCCAAATTGGCCTCGATGCCGCGCTGCTGACCACGGGCGATGACGGCATCGCCCTGAGCGAAGTGGCCGGCGGCTGCCTGTGCTGCGTCAATGGCGCGCCGTTTCAAATCGGCCTCGCCCGGCTGCTGCGCAAAGCCAAACCTCATCGCCTGTTTATCGAGCCGTCAGGCCTGGGCCATCCGGCGGCACTGCTGGCGCAGTTGCGTGATCCGCCCTGGGAAGGCGTGCTGGCGGTGCAGCCGAGCGTGCTGGTGCTGGACGCTCAGGCATTGGCCGCCGGCTTGCAGCTGCCCGACAGCCAGGAAGCGGCTCTGGCTGACGCGGGCTTGCTGGTGCTCAACAAAGCCGAACAGCTTGACGCGGGCACCCGCACCGCCATCGTCAACCGCCTGCCACCGCGCCCGATTTTCTGGACCAGCCAGGGCGCCTTGCCGCTGGCCGAACTCCCCGGCGCCACCGCCCAGGCCGCAGACGGCGAGCCGGAACTGCCGAGCAGCGAGGCCGGCAACCGGGCTAGCGTCTGGCTCGATGCCGCGCAGCCAATCTGCCAGAGCGGCGGCCAAGCCGAAGGGTGGAGCATCGGCTGGCGCTGGCATCCCAGCCAGCAATTCGAACTTATGCGCCTGCAAACGTGGCTGGCGAGCCTGCCGTGGCGGCGCGCCAAACTGGTGATGCACAGCAACGCCGGCTGGCTATCGGCCAACGCCCTGAACGGCGAGCCGCTGCACTGGCAAAGCAGCGAATGGCGCAAAGACTCGCGCCTGGAACTGATCTTCAGCGAGTCGCAAAACGAGCAGCAGCTCAACGCTGCAATGGCAGCCTGCAGGTTGGGTTAAGCGCAGCGAAGCCCAACGCAAAACCATTAAACTTGCGCTCACGTTTCCCTAGAAGTCCGCCCCTTATGACCGCCTTCACCCTGCATCCCTGGTCCCACGCCAGCTCCGCCCACTTCACCTTGCGCGGCTGGCACAGCGAGCCCAGCGGCAAACCGCTGCTGCACTTTATCCACGGCAACGGCTTTTGCGGGCGCACGTACGAGCCGATGCTCAAACACCTCGCCGCTGATTTCGACCTCTGGCTCTGCGACGTTCAGGGCCATGGCGACAGCGACCACGGCGGCCGTTTCCATGGCTGGAATCGCAGCGCCGAGCTGGCGGTGGAAGCCTTCGACGCCGGCCGTAGCGTCTTCGGCGACGTGCCCCGTTTCGCCCTCGGCCACAGTTTTGGTGGCGTGCTCAGCAGCTTGATCCTGGCTAAGCACCCAGAGCTGTTTCAGCGCGCGGTACTGCTTGATCCGGTGTTGTTTCCACCGACGCTGATCGGTGTGATGGCGGTGTCGGAAGTGCTGGGTTTGCAGCGTCAGCACAGCATGGCGCGCAAATCCGCCGCGCGGCGCAAACAGTGGCCAGACCGCGCGGCGGCCTACGCCGGCTTGCATGGCCGAGGCACGTTCAAGGGCTGGGAAGACGCGGCGCTGTGGGCCTACGTGGAGCACGCGTTGAAAGACGTGGAAGAGGGCGTCGAGCTGAAATGCCGGCCTAGCCGCGAGGCCGAGATTTTCAGTTCCTACCCGCGCCGGCTGTGGAGTTCGCTAAGCAAAATCGTCACGCCGACGCTGATCGTGCACGGCCAGGACAGTTACCCGTTTGTGGCCAAGGCCGTGGCGCGCGTCACCGCGCTGAACAGCCATGTACGCGGGCAGGTGGTGGCAGGCGGGCATTGTTTTATGCAGCAGACGCCGCAAGACAGCGCCGAGCGGGTTCGCCGTTTTTTGCTGAAGGAGTAGGGCGGGCGGCTAGTGCAGCTTGTCGTGCTTGCGGCGCCAGTCGCTGAGCTGCACCACGTTGCCGCTGACACGTTCTGGCACCACGTCGATCACGGCATGGGGCGCGGCGTTGTCCATCACCACGCTGTCGCCGACGACGTTGGGCTGCGCCACCGGTTGCCCCGGCTTTTCCACGAACGGATGGGGTGCCAGCTCGATGGTGCCCACGTGCTGGCCGAACATGGTGATGGTGCCGGCGTGGCGCTGCTCGCTGGTGACGGTGAACTCAAAGCCATACACCCGCGCCAGGCGACGGCGGCCGCGAGCGTCTGGCAGTAGCGCAATGCGGCGCAGCGCGACGTTGTCGTCGAGCAGAATCACCTCCATGCGCTGACAGTGCTGCTTCACCCGCTCCAACGCACGTTCGCGCAGGCCATGGGCATGCCACAGCCAGGCGGCGCCGGCAGCCAGCAACATCAGCACGAACATATTGCCCAGGGTCAACATCGCGACGCACTCCTACAAGAGGGCCAAGCTTACTCGCGTCTTTGTGACCAACTCCAGCGTCGGTTATGACCGTCAGGCGGGTGGCCGGCTCAGCTTGTCGTTGCGCTGTGCAGGCCGAGGCGTTCGAACATGATGCGGGCGATTTCCCGCTCGCCCATCACCACCAGGTCGGCGCCGTGTTGCTGCAGGTAATCCACCTCGTCGTCGAAATGGGCGCGGGCGATGATGTCCAGATTGGCATTGGCAGCGCGCGCATGAATGGCGATGGCCCCCGCCTCCAAACCATTGGGAATGGCGATCAGCAGCCAGCGCGCATTCGCCACGTTGGCCAGTTCCAGCACGCGGGCGCTGGCGGCATTGCCATGCACCACGCTGTGGCCGACTTCGCGCAGT
This sequence comes from Pseudomonas sp. AC070, assembly GCF_979258635.1. Classification (NCBI taxonomy): domain Bacteria; kingdom Pseudomonadati; phylum Pseudomonadota; class Gammaproteobacteria; order Pseudomonadales; family Pseudomonadaceae; genus Pseudomonas; species Pseudomonas sp. AC070. The sequence continues at coordinate 5,104,510 of NZ_OZ409871.1, read as the reverse complement.
TCCTGAGCCTGGGTGCGGTTGTCTTCGATGATCACCAACGGTACGCCTTCCTCGCGCAGCCGCGCGCTGATGCGGCTGCCGACGCGGCCGTGGCCGATCAAAATGGCGTGACCGGTTTCGGTAATTGGCTGGAATTCTTCTGCCGCTTCTTCCTCAACCGTGGCTGCTGGCGCGGTTTTTTCGCGGCCATCAAGCCAAGGCTGAATGCGGTCGATCAGGGTGAACAGCATGGGGTTGATGACGATCGACAAAATCGCGCCGGCCAAAATGTAATCGCGCCCAGCTTCGGGCATCAGCCCCAAGCCCACGCCAAGGCCGGCGAGAATGAAAGAGAACTCACCGATCTGCGCCAGGCTGGCCGAAATGGTCAGCGCGGTGCTCAGTGGTTTGCCGAAGGCCAGCACGATCAGCAATGCCGCCAGCGACTTGCCGAACACGATCACCAGCAGCGTGGCGAGCACCATCAGGGGCTCGTTAATCAACACCATCGGGTTGAACAGCATGCCCACCGACACGAAGAACAACACCGCAAAGGCATCGCGCAGCGGCAGCGAATCGTCGGCGGCTTTGTGGCTGTATTCCGACTCGTTGAGAATCATGCCGGCGAAAAATGCGCCCAGGGCAAACGACACCCCGAACAACACCGCCGAGCCGTACGCCACGCCCATGGCAATCGCCAGCACGGCGAGGGTGAATAATTCGCGCGAGCCGGTGCCGGCGCTTTTCTCCAGCAGCCAGGGAATCACCTTGCCGCCCACCACAATCATCAGCACTACAAAGGCGGCTACTTTCGCCAGGGTAATGCCCAGTTGCAGCCAGATGCCTTCATCAGGCGCCGCTTCGCTGCCGCCCAGCACACCGGCCAACGCAGGAATCAGCACCAGCGCCAGCACCATCACCAGGTCTTCCACAATCAACCAGCCCACGGCGATTTTGCCGCGTCGGCTGTCGATTAACTGCCGCGCCTCCAGGGCTCGCAGCAGCACCACGGTACTGGCCACCGAGAGCGCCAGGCCGAAGATTAAGCCGGCGCCCCACGACCACCCGGTTAGCCACGACAACCCCATGCCCATCAGCGTGGCGACGGTGATTTGCACCAAGGCACCGGGGATAGCGATGTTCTTAACCGACATCAAGTCTTTGAGCGAGAAGTGCAGGCCCACCCCGAACATCAGCAGAATGACGCCGATTTCCGACAGCTCGTTGGAAAGGTCCTGGTCGGCGACAAAACCCGGTGTGAAGGGGCCGACCAAGACGCCGGCGAGCAGGTAGCCGACCAGGGGCGACAGGCGCAAGCGGTTGGCCAGCGTGCCGAGCACGAAGGCCAGCACAAAGCCGGTCGCCAGGGCCGCGATTAGAGGGGTGTGATGAACCATGAATTCTCCCGAATTGGCGCGAAGGGCTGGCAAAGGTGCAGTGCAGTGTGGGTCACGATGAAACATTGCGCCGCCGGAGCCTGAACCGGAGGGGAGGCAGTTCGGCAAGCCGGGGCCGGTGACGCGATGCGGGCCTCAGTCTAGCGCGGCGAACGCGCCAAGCCGGGCGGGCGTTTCAAGGCATTGTTAAACAAGATGTTTGTGCGCTGCGTGGGATCAACCCACGCTCGCCGACGCGCTGCCCGCGCCCGCTTCCAGTTTTCGCCAGAGCAAACGAATGGCCGCTTTGCGCACCAGCGCGCAGCGATACAGGCGAATCTCAAGCGGCAACTGCCAATGCGCGCCGCCGCACTCCACCAGTTCGCCACGCGCCAGCTCCGGCTCGATGCTCAGGCGCGGCACCCAGGCCACGCCCAACCCTTGCAGCGCCATGCTTTTCAAACTGTCGGCCATCGCCGTTTCGTACACCGTGGTGGAGCGCAGGCCGCGTTGGCGTAGCAAGGCGTTTACCGAGCGGCCGAGAAACGCGCCGGCGCTATAGGCCAGCAGCGGCACGCTTTGGCCGCTTTCCAAATCGAACAGCGCGTTGCCGTCGGCGTCCACGCCGCACACGGGCAGCATTTCGCTGCGGCCCAACAGCATGGAAGGGAAGATTTCCGGGTCCATTTGCAGCGCCGCGTCGGGGTCGTAGAAGGCCAGAATCAAATCGCAGGCGCCCTCGCGCAGCGCGTGCACCGCCTCGCCGACGTTGGTGGCCACCAGCCGACTGGCAATGTTCAAACCGTCCTGACGCAGGCGCGCAATCCAGGCCGGGAAGTAACTCAATGCCAGGGAATGCGCCGCCGCAAACTGCAGCACTTCACCTTGTTGGCCTTCCAGGTGATGCAGGTGGCGCACCACTTCACCGAGTTGCTCGATCACGCTGCGGGCCGTTACCAGAAACAGCTGACCGGCTTCGGTCAGCTCCACAGGCGTACGCGAGCGGTTCACCAACGTCAGGCCCAAAGACTCTTCCAAACTGCGAATCCGTCGGCTGAACGCCGGCTGGGTGACGAAGCGCTTCTGCGCCGCCTGGGAAAAACTGCGAGTGCCGGCCAGGGTGACGAAGTCTTCCAACCATTTGCTTTCGAGGTTCATGTGGGCTCCGTTGCGATACCGCTTATTACGCTCGCCGACAAGCGGCAGTCACACCAACATTATGCCGTTTGTGCATACCCCAGCGTTTAACAGCATTGGCCTTAGAAACAGCTCAGCCCTAGTCTAGCCTGCATCGCGGCCAAGCCCGTGCCTACCCTGAGATGAACCTCATCATGTCCCCTGTTGCATCATCGCGCATCGAAAAAGATCTGCTCGGCACCCTCGAAGTTTCTTCCGACGCTTACTACGGCATCCAGACCCTACGGGCTGTGCACAACTTTCGCCTGTCCGGCGTGACGTTGTCGCACTACCCCAAACTGGTGGTTGCCCTGGCGATGGTGAAGCAAGCGGCGGCCGACGCAAACCGCGAGCTGGGCCACCTAAGCCCCGCCAAACACGCGGCGATTAGCGAAGCCTGTGCCCGTCTGGTGCGCGGCGAGTTCCATGACCAGTTTGTGGTCGACATGATCCAGGGCGGTGCCGGCACCTCCACCAACATGAACGCCAACGAGGTGATCGCCAACATCGCCCTCGAAGCCATGGGCCACCAAAAAGGCGACTACCAGTACCTGCACCCCAACAACGACGTGAACATGGCGCAGTCCACCAACGACGCCTACCCCACCGCCATTCGCCTGGGGCTGTTGTTGGGCCACGACACCTTGCTCGCCAGCCTCGACAGCCTGATCCAGGCATTCGCCGCCAAGGGTGAAGAGTTCGGCCACGTATTGAAGATGGGTCGCACCCAGTTGCAAGACGCCGTGCCGATGACCCTCGGCCAGGAATTTCGCGCCTTCGCCACAACCCTGGGCGAAGACCTGGCGCGCCTGAAAAGCCTGGCGCCTGAGTTGCTCACCGAAGTGAACCTGGGCGGCACCGCGATTGGCACCGGCATCAACGCCGACCCGCGCTACCAGGCCTTGGCGGTAGAGCGTCTGGCATTAATCAGCGGCCAACCGCTGGTGCCGGCCGCCGACCTGATTGAAGCGACCTCCGACATGGGCGCCTTCGTGCTGTTCTCCGGCATGCTCAAACGCACCGCCGTGAAGTTGTCGAAAATCTGCAACGACCTGCGCCTGCTTTCGAGCGGCCCGCGCACCGGCATCAACGAAATCAACCTGCCGGCGCGTCAGCCCGGCAGCTCGATCATGCCTGGCAAGGTCAACCCGGTGATTCCGGAAGCAGTCAACCAAGTGGCCTTCGAAGTGATCGGCAACGACCTGGCCCTGACCATGGCGGCCGAAGGCGGCCAACTGCAACTGAACGTGATGGAACCGCTGATCGCCTACAAGATTTTCGACTCGATCCGCTTGCTGCAACGGGCCATGGACATGCTGCGCGAGCACTGCATCGTCGGCATCACCGCCAACGAAGCGCGCTGCCGCGAACTGGTGGAAAGCTCCATCGGCCTGATCACCGCGCTGAACCCCTACATCGGCTACGAGAACGCCACGCGCATCGCCAAGCAGGCGCTGGAAAGCGGCCGTGGGGTATTGGAATTGGTGCGTGAAGAGAAGCTGCTGGACGACGCCAGCCTGGCCGAGATTCTGCGTCCGGAAAACATGATCGCCCCGCGTTTGGTGCCGCTCAAAGCAGCGGTGTAACGCGCCACCGTTTCACAGTCACCAGGCTTTGGGGCCAAGCTTCCCAAGCCCTTCAGGAGATACAGCGAACGCTGTGTCTCCTTTTTTTATGCGAGTGGCGCCGACCCTCACCCCCCGCCCTCTCCCGCTCGCGGGCGAGGGGGCCTGACCGAGGATGCGGCGAGATAGGCGATGGATTCCCCTCTCCCGCTCGCGGGAGAGGGGCTAGGGGTGAGGGCCGCAAACGCCACCGATCCCGGTTAAAACACCGACCACCCAATGCGCTGACTCAACAATTCCAACGCCGCCATGCCCACCAGCGAGTTGCCCGCCGCGTTCAGCTCTGGCGACCACACGCACACGGTGAATCGCCCCGGCACCACCGCAACAATGCCGCCGCCCACGCCGCTCTTGCCCGGCAGCCCAACCCGATAGGCGAAATTCCCGGCTTCGTCATACAGCCCGCTGGTGGCCATGATCGAATTCACCTGCTGGGTTTGTCGCGCCGTCAGAATCTGCTCGCCGCTGTGTTTGCAGAACCCATCGTTGGCCAGAAAACAAAAGGCGCGGGCCAGGTCGACGCAGCTCATGCGCAGCGCGCAGTAGTTGAAATAACTGCGCAGCACGGCCTCGACATCGTTATGAAAGTTGCCGAACGACTGCATCAGGTACGCCATCGCCGCATTGCGCGCGCGGTGCTGGTACTCCGACTCGGCCACATGGCGATCCACCGTGACCTCGGCGTTGCCCGACAGCCGCCGCACAAAATCGCGCATCGACAACACCGGCGCGGCGAAGCGCGACTGGTTGATGTCACAAATCACCAGCGCCCCGGCGTTGATAAACGGATTGCGCGGTTTGCCGCGCTCGAACTCCAATTGCACCAGCGAATTAAACGGCTGCCCCGACGGCTCATGGCCGAGGCGTTCCCAGATGGTCTCGCCGGAATGCTCGATGGCCTGTACCAGGCTGAACACCTTGGAAATGCTCTGCACCGAAAACGGTGTGTCGGCGTCGCCGGCACGGAACAGCTCGCCGTCGTTGCCATACACCGCAATGCCCAACTGTGCGGCAGGCACCTCGGCCAACGCGGGGATGTAACTGGCCACTTTGCCCTGGCCAATCAACGGGCGGACTTCGTCGAGAATTTCGGTCAACAGCGCTTGCATGGGTTGGGCTCCGTGGCGATCACTGCTAGACGATGGTTTTGCAGGCGGCATCACCTAAAAATGGCTCAGCCCTTCCAGGCTTTTTTCAGTGCGCTCAACGCCGTTGCGATGTGCGCCTCGCCTACCCCTGCGAAACCGAGTACCAAGCCGGCGCGCTCGTCTTCGTTGGCTGGCGAATCCGGCAACCAATAGTCACTCAACGCATTGAGTTCAACGCCCACGGCGGCGGCTTTTTCCACCAGCTCCTGCTCCCGCGCGCGGCTGCTAACGCGCACGCTCAGGTGCAGGCCGGCGTCTACCTGCGGCAACGGCTGGCAGCCCCGCACGTCGCTGGGCCAGTCTTTGATCAAGGCGTCCCGGCGCGCTTGGGCGGCGCGGCGCATGCGGCGGATATGGCGCTGGAAATGGCCGGCGGCGATGAACTCGGCCATTACCGCCTGGGTGCCGATTTCCGAGTGACGAACCGCCAATGCGCGCGCCTGGCTGAAGGCCTGGCTAAGCGACGGCGGTACTACCAGATAACCCAGACGCAGGGCCGGAAAGGCGATTTTGGAAAAGGTGCCGACGTACAGCACCCGGCCATGCTGGTCGAGCGCGGCCAAGGGCGACAACGGCGTGCCGCGGTAGCGGTACTCGCCGTCGTAATCGTCCTCAACAATCCAGGCGTTTTCGCGCGCGGCCCATTCCAGCAATTGCAGGCGGCGCGGCAACGACAGGGTGACGCCCGTGGGGTATTGGTGCGACGGCGTTACGTAGGCCAGCCGGCAGGTTTTCAGGGTGGCCAGCGCCGTTGTGTCGAAGCCGTCTGCGTCCACTGCCACGCCGTGCAGATGAGCGCCCGCCAGGGCAAAGGCCTTGCCGGCGGCGCGGTAGCCGGGGTTTTCAATCGCCACGCCGTCGCCGACGTTGAGCAACACCTGCGCGCAAAGGCTGATGGCCTGTTGCGCGCCGCTGGTAATGATCACGTGGGCCGGGTCACAGACCAGCCCTCGGCTGTTGCGCAAATAGGCGGCAATCAGCTCGCGCAATCGCGGGTCGCCCGCCGCCGAGCCATAGCCCAGGGCAGCCATCGGCGGCCGGCGCCAGAAGTTGGCTTGCAGGCGTGCCCACGTGTCGAAAGGGAAGAGGTCGAAGGCCGGAATGCCAACGCGAAAAGCCCGGGGTGCGTCGAGGCGCGCCGCCGGCAAATGCTCGGTTTCCAGGCGCTGCAGCGCGGTGCTCTGCGCGGTTTGCGTGGGCGGGGTGGCAGGCGTTCTGGCAGCTTTGCGCGCCTTGGTCGCCAGTTCCGCCACATAAGTGCCATCGCCCACGCGACCTTCCAGATACCCCTCGGCATACAGCTGGTCATACGCGCGCACCACGGTATTGCGCGACACGCCCAGCGCGTCGGCCAAATCACGCGTCGCTGGCATACGCACCCGGCTGCCAAGCTGGCCACCGAGAATACGTTCGCGCAAGGCTTCATACAGCTGGCGCGACAAGCCTTTGCTGCGGTCCAGCTGAATGCCGGACGGGTCGAACGGTAGGGGTGATGGAGACATAACAGACTCGAATGCGCGGAGCGAAGCCCAACCTAACATTGGCCCTATGAGATTTGCCATAAATGGCTCTTACACAAGTCCAATGCCTGCCCTAGGATCAGCCCATCAACAGGGAGATTCACCATGTACACGCCCGCTGCCTTCCGCGAAGAAGACCTGCCCACGCTGCACCAGCAAATGGCCCAAACGCCGCTGGCAATTATCGTCAGCCACGATGAGAACGGCCTGCAAGCCAGCCACTTGCCATTGCTGCTGGTGCCAGGCGAGGGCCGCTTCGGCACGCTCAAAGGCCACTTCGCCAAAGCCAACCCGCAATGGAAAACCTTGCAAGCCGGCGCCGAGGTGCTGGTGATTTTTTCGGGCGAGCAGGCCTATATCAGCCCCGGTTACTACCCCAGCAAAGCCGAACACGGCAAAGCAGTGCCCACCTGGAATTACATCGCCATTCACGCCTACGGCCGTGCCGAGACGTTCGACGACCCGCAGCGCTTGCGCCAGTTGCTCACCGAACTGACCCACCGCCACGAAGACGGCCGCGCCCAACCGTGGACAATTGACGAAGCGCCGCCGGCGTACATCGACAGCTTGCTGCGCGCCATCGTCGGCTTCGAGCTGCCCATCGAACGCATCGAAGGCAAATGGAAACTGGGCCAGAACCGCGACAAAACCGACTACGACAATGTGCGCGCGAACCTGGCCGGCAGCGGCTTGGCCAACGAAGCCGAACTCGCCGCCCGCATGCCGCCCCACGGCTCGCAATAAAGGAGAAGACATGAGCATCACCATTCGCGCCATCACCGCCGCCGACCACGCCGCCTGGCTGCCGTTGTGGCAGGGCTACCAGCGTTTCTACAACACCGTGATCAGCGACGAAACGAGCGCCATCACCTGGCAACGTTTCCTCGACCGCAGCGAGCCCATGAACGCCGCCCTGGCCTGGCAAGACGGCGTCGCCGTGGGCCTGGTGCACTTCATCTACCACCGCTCCACCTGGACCGTCGGCAACTACTGTTACCTGCAAGATTTGTATGTGGAACCGGGCATTCGTGGCGCCGGCATTGGCCGTCAGTTGATCGAACACGTGTACACCTGCGCCGAAGCCGCGGGCGCCTCGCGCGTGCACTGGCTGACCCACGAAACCAACACCGACGCCATGCACCTGTACGACAAAATCGCCACCCGTTCGGGCTTCGTGCAATACCGCAAACTCTTCAACTAATTCGCCAGGAACCGCCCATGAGCCTCACCCCGCACCTGAACTGGAAACCGGTCGCCGCCCCGAGTCGCGACACCCTGCAAGGCCGCACCGTGCGCCTGGAAGCCCTCGACCCGGCGCGCCACGGCGACGACCTGTGGCTGGCCCTGCAAGGCCCCGACTCCGACCCGCTGCTGTGGGACTACTTGCCCTACGGCCCCTTCCCCGAGCGCGCCGCCTTCGACACCTGGCTGAGCGCCAACGCCGCGAGCAAAGACCCACAGTTCTACGCCGTCGTCGAACAAACCAGCGGCCAGGTCCAGGGCCTGCTCGCCTACCTCAACATCGCCCCGGCCCACGGCAGCATTGAAATCGGCCACATCTGCTACGGCCGCGTGATGCAACGCAGCGTGCAAGCCACCGAAGTGATCTACCTGCTCGCCAAAAACGCCTTCGACCTCGGCTATCGCCGCCTCGAATGGAAATGCAACAACGGCAACGCCCGCTCCAAACGCGCCGCCGAACGCTTCGGCTTCACCTACGAAGGGCTGTTCCGCCAACACCTCGTCATCAAAGACCGCAACCGCGACACCGCCTGGTACTCCATCATCGACAGCGAATGGGCACCGATTGCCAGGGGGTATGAACGGTGGCTGGACTTGAGCAATTTCGATGGGAATGGGCAGCAGATGCAGGGGTTGGAAGTGTTGCGAAACGGATAAGAGCGGCACCCTGTTCCAGCAACTCAGCGCCCATCCTGTAGGAGCGGCTTTAGCCGCGATGCTTGTGATCGCCGCCCCACTCATCGTAGGCCGAGTGGAGCCGGGGTTTAGCAGACGCGGTAATGAACGAGCACCCAAAGCGCCGAGACAGTGATCAGTGTTCGACGAGATATTCTAGATTTCGAATCGTCGAACCGCCGCTTTCGCGGGAATGACCAAGTTTTTCTCCACACCACCGTCATCCTCGCGAACGCGGGGATCCAGAGTCTTTCGCCAGAGTGCGATTGGTGGCGCTACGGGGATGTTAGTCCGGCGGTAAATACTGGATTCCCGCGTTCGCGGGAATGACGGAGGTTTTTGCATAGAGCACCGTCATTCCCGCGTAGGCGGCGGTTCGACGATTCGAATCCAGTTTCGCGCCGAAGTGCGGTCATTGGCACCGCATCGCCCCACCCTGGGGCTTCGATTCCGTCGTCAACTGTTTGTAACAACCCCAACGCATAGTCCCCCGCACTTCAAATAAGAGCGGTGACCCATGCATTCCCACACCCCCAAATTCCGTCTTCTACCCCTGATTCTGGCCGTGCAAGCCATCACCCTGGCCACCGCCCAGGCCGCCGACTTCAGCGTTGGCGCCGGCACCACCGACAGCACCGCGAAAACCCTCACCAGCGGCAATACCGGCACCGTCGCCAACGGCGGCACGCTGCAACCCAACGTCAACGCGGCGGCTGTGGACATCACCGGCACCAGCGGCGCGGTAACGCTCATAAACAACGGAACCCTGGCCAACGCCAACAGCGGCAGCGATGCCCGCGCGATTGATAACAACACCAACGGTGTCGCTATCGCTATTACCAACAACGGCACGATTTCCACCCTCAACGCCGACGCCATCCGCGTTAAAAAGGCCAACTCCACGCTGGTGCTAAACAACAACGGCACCATCAAAGTGACGGGCAGCGGAACCAGCGGTGGGCAGGCGATCGACATGCGTGACGCCACCGGCGCCGGCAACAAAATTATCAACAACGGCTCCGCCACCAACCGCAACGCGCTGATCGAATCCAGCAACGACGACGCCCTGCGCCCCGGCAGCAACACCACCATCAACAACTACGGCACCATCATCAGCACGGGCACGGTCAACACCAAATGCCCGGACTACATCAGCGCCTGCAGCGGCGCTGCCAGCGCCATGGACGCCATCGATTCCAAGCTGGCCGTTACCGTCAACAACTGGGGCACCATTTCCGGGCCGCGCCATGGCGTGACCTCCGATGCTGGCGTCACCGTTACCAACTACCAAGGCGGCCAAATCATCGGTCGCAACGGCTCTGGCGTCGGCAGTGATGGCGTGGGCACGGTGCTTAACTACGGCTTGATCAGCGGCCGCTACGCCGGAGCCGGCAAGGTGTTCGAGCACCTGGGCGGCAGCACTGGTTACAGCACTGCGAACAACGGTGATGGCGACGGCGTGGACATCGACGGCATCGCCAGCATCAGCAACTACGGCCGTATCGAAGGCGTGGGCGCCGGCGGTGTGGATTCCAGCGGCTTTCCCAATGGCGCTGATGGCATCGCGGCAGGCGGCGGCACAATCATCAACCACGCGGGCGCTGAAATTTTTGGCCAGTCCAAGGGCATCCTCATCGACGACGGCGCCAATGGCTCTGCCATCGCCGCGCAACGCGGTACGGCGACAGCGGTCGGCGGCGTGGCGACGATCACCAACGGCGGCAGCATCATCGGTGCGGACAGCACGGCCATCGGCCTGGTCGGCAACTTTGCCGACAGCCTGACCAACCTGGCCGGCGGCTTGATTCGCGGCGGCGCCCGGTCGGTGCGCGTTGACCAATTGAGCAGCACCACGGCAGCCGCCGCCGTGCAAATGGGCGCGGGCAACGACACCCTGAGCAACGCCGGCTCCATCGTTGGCCTGAACGGCCTGGCCGTGGACATGGGCACCGGTGACGACAGCCTTACCGTGATTACCGGCGGCACCTTTGGCGGCCTGGTAGATGGCGGCGCCGGCACTGACGCCCTGACCCTCAGCGGCAGCGGTGTCGGCCAGTTTGGCAACAGCCAAAACTTTGAAACCCTGGCCGTCACGGGCGGCAAGTGGACCGTCAGCAGCGACGACTTCAGTGCCGGCGGCAACGTGGCCAGCGGCGCGACGCTGATCAACCAGGGCAGCATTGGCGGCGTGCTAAACGTCGCCAATGGCGCCCATTACGGCGGCACGGGTCGCCTGGGCAGCCTGCAATTGGGCAGCGGCGCCACGTTCGAGTATTCCCTCAACGCCAGCGGCGCACCGGTGCAACTGAGCGGCAGCGCCACGCTGGGCAACGCCGCCCTGAACCTGACCGCCAACGGCAGCGGCTACGCCGAGCGCAGCAGCCTGCTGACGACAGCCGGTGGCGTTAACGGGCAGTTCGGCAGCGTGACCCACAACTTTGCCTTCCTGACCCCAACCGTCACCTACACCGCCAACACGGTCGAACTGCAACTGACCCGCAACGACACCGCCTTCGCCGCGCTCGCCAGCAGCGAAAACGCGCGCAACCTGGCGGACAATCTCGCCGCCCAGCGCGACAGCAGCGTGTACAACGCACTGCTGACCACCGATAAAGCCACCGCCAGGCAGGCCCTTGAGCAACTCGCCGGCACCAGCAACGCCAGCATGGCGGCCGCCACCATGGCCGGCTCCAGCCAGGTGAGCAGCGTGATGCAGGGCGCCATGAGCCAGCTCGGCGGTTTCGGCAGCAGCTTGCAAGCCTCGGTGTTGCGCGATGACGGTCCGCAACTGGTGGCCGTCGGCGTACCGAATGAAGCACGTGGTCTGCACGACCCCAAAGCCGCTGGCCGCGTGTGGGTGCAGGCCCTCGGCAGCCACGGCACGGTTGATGGCGAGCACGGCAGTAGCGATGTCGACCAGAACACCGGCGGCACGCTGTTCGGTGCGGATTGGGCGCTGAGCCCGGACTGGCGTTTGGGTGTGGTTGGCGGTTATTCACGCACCGACATCGACGCCGGGCAGGGCGCCTCGGGTGATGTCGACAGCTACCACGTGGGTGTTTACGCCCTGACCCAACTCGACCAATTGGCCCTGCGCCTTGGCGCGGCGTATAGCCGCCACGACGGCGAAAACAAACGCCGGGTTCGCTTTGCCGGCGTCGACGACAAACTGCACGGTGACTACGACGCCAACAGCCAGCAAGCCTTCGCCGAATTGGCGTACCCCTACGCCAGCGGCCGCCTGCTCGCCGAGCCGTTCGCCGCCGTGGGCTACCAACGTTACGACCGCGATGCTTACAGCGAAAAAGGCGGCGACTCGGCCCTACGCGTGGAGTCGCAAGACCAAGACAACCTCAGCACCACCTTGGGCCTGCGCCTTGCCGGCCTCAATCATCTGGACAGCGGCATGAGCTTCACCCCGCGCATGAGCCTGGGCTGGCGCCACACCTACGGCAACGTCGACAGCGAAACGCGGCAAGCGTTTGTCAGCGGAGGCAGCAGCTTCAGCGCCCAAGGCACGGCGCTGGATCGCAATACATTGCTGGTTGAGGCGGGGTTTGATGTGGGAATTACGGCTAGCCAGAGTTTAGGGCTGGGGTATGTGGGAGAGATGGGGGATAACGCGCAGAACCATGGAGTGGTGGCGCAGTGGCAGATGGGGTTTTGAGGTTAGGTGCGTGGGAATGACGGAGGTTTTTGTACAGACTCCCGTCATCCTCGCGAACGCGGCGGTCCGACGATTCGGGATCCAGAGTTTCGGACCGAAGTGCAATTGGTGGCGCTGCGGGGATGTTTGTTCGGCGGTAAATACTGGATTTCGAATCGTCGAACCGCCGCTTTCGCGGGAATGACGGAGGTTTTTGCGCAGACCACCGTCATCCCCGCGTAGGCGGGGATCCAGAGTCTCGAACCGAAGTGCTCTTAACGGCCACGCAGCGAGAGACAGCCGTCCTGCCCCAGCCTCAGTGCCCCTGCACCTGCGCCAGTTCCCCGCCTTCCTGCCCCTCGCGATCCAACTTAGCCAACCGCGCCGTCAACTCAGCCAGTTGCCCATCCTTCAATACAATCAGGCGCTGCAATTTATCCAGCTGCGACTGCAAATCCGTCACCCGGCTGGACAGCTCCTCGCCTTCGCGCCGGGCCTGGGCCAGTTCTTCCTGAGCTAATGCCAAGCGGTTATCCGCTTCCTGCTTGGCGGCGGCCTTGCTGGCTTTGGCGCCGTCTTTATGTTCGGCACGACCGCTGCCTTGTTCGCCGACCAGGCTCAACGTGTCGCTGGCCGCCTGGGTAGCCGGCGCGCTGCCAGCTTCGGTGCGTTTGCGGGCGTCCAGCTGGGCCACGCCTTCGCCTTTCCAGCTTTGTTGTTGCTGCTGGGTTTGCGCCAGGGCGTCGTTGCGGTCGGTGGCGTGCAGTTGCTCACGGTTAGGCAATTGCAGGGTTTGCGCGCTCTTCATACGGTTGATGTTGCCGTTGCTGAAGGCGTCCGGGTTGAGACGCTGGATGGCCAGCATGGCTTGCTGCGGCGAGGCGTCGCCGCGAATGCGCTGGGCGATGTCCCAGAGCCGATCGTTCGTCTGCGTGCGGTATTGACCGCCGGCAACAGGCGCGTCGGCGGCGGCTGCGGTGCTGGCTACGGCAGGCGCGGTGGCAACCGAGGCAACGGCTGGCGCGGCGACCGGCGCTTTCGGCTTGGTCACGGGCGCGGCAGCTGCCACCGGCGCGCTCACCGGCGCCGGCGCGGCGTAGGCGTAGTTTGGCGGGTCGATCAGCAGGCTGTATTCACGCAGCTGCAAACCATCCGGGGAAACCACTTCCACGAGGAAATTCAAGTACGGCTCGGTGATCGGGCGGCTGGTGGTCACGCGGATCATGCTCTGACCCTTGGCGTTCAGCGTGGTCTCGAACTTCAGCGCAAGTACGGCACTGTCGCGGTCGATGCCGGCCTTTTTGAACGCCTCGGGGGAGGCCAGGCGCACTTTAAGTTCTTCCGGGCCGAGATCACGCACGCCCTGCAATTCGATTTGCGCGCGCAGCGGTTGGCTGAGGCTTGAGAGCACCTGGGCTTCGCCCACGCTCAGAGCCATGGCGGTTGTCGGCAACAGCGATGCCGAGGCCAGGGCCAGAGCCGTCAGCAGGCGGGGATACTTCTTGAGCATGTCGGCTCTCCTCATCGTTAAGACCACGCAGGGCGCGTGCGGCCGCGCATGATGGCGAGGTTGGCGATGAGCATTTGCGAGGTTCGCCACAGGCTGACGAAGGTGTGGCGAGCAGAGGTTGAAACTGTGCAGCAGGTACGGAAAAAACCACGAGACCGTCGCATTCCTCTAGGGCCAATCGCGGCTAAAGCCGCTCCCACAGGGTGTCGGACTTTCAGGAAGCGATGCTGCTCTGCTCCAGCAACAATTTAACGAAATGCTCCGCCGCCAACGGCCGGCTGATCAGGAAGCCCTGAATCTCGTCGCATTGCTGGGCTTTGAGGAAATTCATCTGCGCTTGGGTTTCCACGCCTTCGGCTACCACTTTCAATTCCAGGCTGTGGGCCATGGCAATGATGGCTCGGGTGATGGCGGCGTCTTCGCCGTTGGCTGACAGGTCGCGGATGAAGGATTGGTCGATCTTCACGTAATCCACCGGGAAACGCTTGAGGTAGCTGAGCGAGGAATAGCCGGTGCCGAAGTCGTCGATGGCCAGCTTCACGCCCATCTGCCGCAGTTGGTGGAAGGTGCTGATCACGTTCTCGACGTTGTCGAGCAACTGGCTTTCGGTCAGTTCCAGTTCCAGCAGGTGCGGCGCTAAGCCGGTTTCGTCGAGCACCTGGCGCACCAGCGCGGTGAGGTTGCCTTGGCGCAGTTGGTGGACGGAGAGGTTCACCGACACGCGAATATCGGCAAGGCCCATGGTTTGCCATTCGCGCGCCTGGCGGCAGGCTTGGCGCAGCACGAATTCGCCGATGGGCGCGATTAAGCCGGTTTCTTCGGCCAGGCCGATAAAGTCGCCGGGCGGCACCAAGCCGTGTTCCGGGTGACGCCAGCGCACCAGCGCTTCGGCGGAGCTGAGGGTGTCGGTGACCATGCACAGTTTCGGTTGGTAGAAGACTTCCAACTGGCCCAGTTCGATGCCTTTGCGCAGTTGGTTTTCCAGTTGCAGCCGTTCCAGCGTGCAGGCTTGCAGGTTGTCGGTGAAGAACTGGAAGGTGTTACCGCCCAAATGTTTGGCGTGCTGCATGGCCATGTTCGCCTGGCTGATCAGCGCACTCATTTCCCGCGCGTTTTCCGGCAGCAGGCTGATGCCGATGGAAGCGCTGACTACCAGTTCCTGGCCACCCACGGTCATGGGCGTGCGCAATTTGGCGAGCAAGCGGCTGGCCAGGCGCGCCAGGTTCGACAGGCTGCCGTAGCTGTCGAGAATCACGGCAAATTCATCGCCCGAGAGCCGCGCCAGGGTATCGGCTTCCGGCATGGATTGGGTCAGGCGGCGGCTCATTTGCCGCAGCAATTGATCGGCCACTTCATGGCCGAGGCTGTCGTTGAGCAGTTTGAAACGGTCAAGGTCGATGTGCAGCAACGCCAAGGTGCGCTCGCCTTGGCGGGCCCGTTCGCTGGCTTCGTGCAGGCGCGCTTTGAACAGCGTGCGGTTGGCCAGGCCGGTGAGTTCGTCGTAGTGCGAGAGGTAGCGCAGGCGTTCTTCGGCTTCGCGACGCGAGGTGAGGTCGGCGAAGAAGCCGACGATGTGGCTGACCCGGCCACGGCTGTCGTGCACCACGTTCATTTGCAGCCATTGCGGGTACAGCTCGCCGTTCTTGCGCGTTTCCACCAGCTCGCCCTGCCATTTGCCGTGCAGCTCTAGCTCTTGGCGGATCACTTCGTATTGGCCGCGGTTGTCGCGGCTGCCGATCATGCGCGTCACGCTTTGGCCGTGAACTTCCTCGGCGCCGTAGCCGGTCACGTCGCTGTAGGCCTGGTTAACGGCGAGTACTTTGTAGTCGGGGTCGAGAATGATGATGCCTTCGCTGGCGGCCTCGAACACGATGGCGGCCAGGCGCTGTTCTTCGTCGCGGCTTTTCCAGGCGGTGATGTCGCGGCGGGTGCCGAGCATGCGCGTGACCCGGCCGCTGGCGTCGCGCTCCACAGCGCGGCCACGGTCTTCCACCCACAGCCATTGGTTGTCGGCACGGCGGACGCGGTATTCGATTTCGTAGCCGTCGGTGAGGCCTTTCATGTGCTCCACCAAGGTGCGGCGCAGCAGCGGCAGGTCTTCGGGGTGCAGGCGCGGTTTCAGGTCGCGCAGCATGGCGGTCACGGCGTTGGGGTCGAGGCCGAACAGTTCCTTCAGCCGCGAGTGGTGAACCTCGTCGGTTTCCAGGTTCCAGTCCCACATGCCCAGCTCACTGGCTTCCAGGGCCATGGCCAGGCGCGCTTCGCTTTTGCTCAGGGCATGGCTGGCGGCGTCCAGCTCGAGGGTGCGCTGGGCCACGCGTATTTCCAGCTCATTGTGGGCGTCGCGCAGTTCGCGCTCGGCGCGGCGGCGTTGTTCGATTTCCCGCGCCAGCTCGCCATTCAGGCCTTCAGCCTGGCCTTTGGCGTGTTCCAGACGGCTGATCAGCGCCTGGTTATGGAAGCGTTGCACCAGGCTGCGCTGCACCAGCCGGTTGATTTGCCAGGCCACCACCAGCAGGGCGCCGAACAGGATCAACCCGAGCAGACCCCAGCCTTTTTGCGTGTCGTCGCCGGACAGCAGCAGATAGCCCACTGCCGGCACCAGGCAGGGCAGGGCGAAGGTCAGAAAGGCGGTGAGGCTGACGGCATAGGCCACGCTGGCGGACAAAATGGCCGCGCTGATCAGCCCGAACATCAGCACTTGCTGGAAGAAGGCGTTCGGCGGCACCAGCGCGATGGCGCCAATGGCCAGGGCCACGCCTGAGGCGAAGGCGCCGAGCAAAAACATCTGCCGCCAATGGGGTTTGGCTTGGCGCGACGGCAGCGCGGCGTTGAAGGCGGCCACCTGAATCAGGCGCAGCACCGCCAGCGTCACCACGCCCACCAGCCAGCCGGCGAGCAGCAGATCGCCGCGCGGCTCCCATAACAGGTACGCGCAGGCCAGGCCGCAGAGCAGCATGAACAGGGTGGGAATGCGTGAGCCCTCGTACAGCAAACGAGTGCGTTCAACGGCGATGTCGGTAGCGAACAGCTGGCGAATGTCTCGATCGGTCTCTGCCAATGGCAGGTCGAGAGGACGCCTGGAATGTGCGGTCATAGGCCCTTTTCTTGTAATGGTTATGCCTAGTCGTGGCCGGAGCATACACAACCGAAGCCGTTGGCCCAAGGCTCAATCTCGGCATTTTCACCGTGAATACCCCTTACTTTCGATAGCGCGGCCAGTGCCGCTGCGTTGACCTGCCGGTCGTCGGTTATGCGTTGCCCCGTGCATCGGTCGTGCGGCGTTTGCCCTGACTACCCCGGCCCCCTAGAATGCCGCGATGCGCGACGATCTCTCCCTTCTGCTTAATTCCCTCAACGACGCTCAACGCCAGGCCGTAGCGGCCCCGGTGGGGCGTCAGTTGGTTCTGGCCGGCGCTGGTTCCGGCAAAACCCGCGTGCTGGTGCACCGCATCGCCTGGTTGATCCAGGTTGAAGGCGCCTCGCCGCATTCGATTCTGTCGGTGACGTTCACCAACAAAGCCGCCGCCGAAATGCGTCACCGCATTCAGCAACTGCTCGGGCTCAACCCGGCCGGCATGTGGGTGGGCACGTTCCACGGCCTGGCCCATCGCCTGTTGCGGGCGCATTGGCAGGAAGCGGGGCTGAACCAGAATTTCCAGATTCTCGACAGCGACGACCAGCAGCGCCTGGTCAAGCGCGTGATGCGTGAGCTGGGTCTGGATGAGCAACGCTGGCCAGCGCGTCAGGCGCAGTGGTTTATCAATGGTCAGAAAGACGAAGGCCTGCGGCCCAAGCATATTCAGCCGGGCGGCGACATGTTCCTCGCCACCATGCGCTCTGTTTATGAAGCCTACGAAGCGGCGTGCCTGCGCGCCGGGGTAATCGACTTCTCCGAACTGCTGCTGCGCGCCCTCGACCTGTGGCGCGACAACCCGGGCCTGCTGGAGCATTACCAGCGCCGCTTCCGCCACATTCTGGTCGACGAATTCCAAGACACCAACGCCGTGCAGTACGCCTGGCTGCGTCTGCTCGGCAAAGGCGGCGACAGCCTCATGGTGGTGGGCGATGACGACCAGTCGATCTATGGCTGGCGCGGCGCCAAAATTGAGAACATTCACCAGTACTCCAGCGATTTCCCGGATGCCGAGACCATTCGCCTGGAGCAGAACTACCGCTCCACGGCCAGCATTCTCAAGGCCGCCAACGCGCTGATCGTCAACAACAGCGGGCGCCTGGGCAAAGAGCTGTGGACCGACGGCGGCGACGGCGACGCCATCAGCCTATATGCCGCCTTCAACGAACACGACGAAGCGCGTTACGTGGTCGAGACCATCGAAGACGCGCTGCGTAAAAACGGCTTGTTGCGCAGCGAAATCGCCATTTTGTACCGCTCCAACGCCCAGTCGCGGGTGCTGGAAGAGGCGCTGCTGCGCGAACGCATTCCGTACCGTATTTATGGCGGCCAGCGCTTCTTCGAACGCGCTGAAATCAAGAACGCCATGGCGTACCTGCGCCTGCTCGAAGGACGCGGCAATGATGCGGCGCTGGAGCGGATCATCAACGTGCCGGCGCGTGGCATTGGCGAGAAAACCGTTGAAGCCATTCGCGACCATGCGCGCCACAGCGATTTGTCGATGTGGGAAGCCATGCGCCAACTGGTGGCCAATAAAGGCGTGACCGGCCGTGCGGCCAGTGCGCTGGGCGGGTTTATCGAGCTGATCGAAAACCTCGCCGCCAAGGTCATGGAAATGCCGCTGCACCTGATGACCCAAACGGTGATCGAGCAGTCCGGCCTGATCACTTACCACAAAGAAGAAAAAGGCGAGAAAGGCCAGGCTCGGGTGGAAAACCTTGAGGAATTGGTCAGCGCCGCGCGCAATTTCGAGAACAGCGAAGAAGACGACCAGACGCCATTGGCCGCCTTCCTTGGCCACGCCTCGCTGGAAGCCGGCGACGCGCAAGCCGACGAACACGAAGACAGCGTGCAGCTGATGACCTTGCACAGCGCCAAAGGCCTGGAATTCCCGCTGGTGTTTTTGGTGGGCATGGAAGAAGGGCTGTTCCCGCACAAGATGAGCCTGGAAGAACCGGGTCGCTTGGAAGAAGAGCGGCGCCTGGCTTACGTGGGCATTACCCGCGCCATGCAGAACCTGGTGCTCACCTACGCCGAAACGCGCCGGTTGTATGGCAGCGAGACCTACAACAAAGTCTCGCGCTTTGTCCGCGAAGTGCCGCCGGCGTTGATTCAGGAAGTGCGCCTGTCCAACAGCGTCAGCCGCCCTTATGGCAACAGCAATCGCGGCGCCAACACCGGCAGCATGTTTGCCAACGCCGAAGTGCCCGACACCGAATTCCGCTTGGGCCAGGCCGTTAAGCACGCGCTGTTTGGCGAAGGGGTGATTCTCAACTTCGAAGGCGCCGGCGCGCAGGCGCGTGTGCAGGTGAACTTCGCGGCTGAGGGCACCAAGTGGTTGATGATGGGTTATGCGAAGTTGGAGCCGCTCTGAGGGTTTCGTTTTCTGTTAGAACCCATCGCGGCTAAAGCCGCTCCCACAGGATTGCACCCTCTGTAGGAGCGGCTTTAGCCGCGATGCTCTTCCTGCCCATTTACCACCGGCTGAAAGGATTTCACCGTGCGCCTGACCCCGCTTGTCGCCTTGCTCACTTCCTTGCTCGTGCCGTTCCATGCCGTCGCCGGCTTGTTTGGCAAAGACGGCCCGCCGCTGAGCGTGGAACGCGACGTCAGCAAGTACCTCGACTGGAACACCGGCATGCAGCGCGAACGGGTGACGTACGTCCTGCGCATGAACGGCCGCAAGCTCAGTGACGAGACCATCACCAAGGCCGTGGGTGCCAAGGAAGAGAGGCTCTACGCGACCAATATCTTCGCTGCCATCAGCGCCGGGCCTAACGATGCCTTGGTGCTCTATGGTTCAAACGGGCTGTACAACCTGGCCACGCTGCACGTTGAAGGCAAAGCGTTAACGGGCAAAACGCTGCTCAACGAGGTGACGCAAAACTGGTTTACCGATGCGCGCATGGACGGCTGGGTGTCGGTGCAGCAGGAGGATCATTTGCACTTGGTGCAACTCAGTCCGTTGAAAGTGGTGGATGTCGGCCCCGGCGTGTTGCTCGATGTGCGCGGCGATACCGCGCTGTTGGCCAAAGAGGGTTATCGCGAACCCCAATCGACCATCCGCGCCGTGAGCATTGGCCAGGCCAAGCAAGTGGCCGAGTTGTCGCTGCCCACCGCCTGCTTTGCGCTGCCGCGTTTCGAGTTCACCCATCCGGCGGTTTATGGCGACATGGACGCGTCCACGCTAGAAACCCTGCTATTTAAAGATGGCCCGACCTGGTTCGACACCAACTTCACCCTGACCAGCGGCGCCACGCCGCAGTTGCAGCTCAAAAGCACCCAGCAATTGCCCAAGCCGCCCGTGGAGCGCTGGTCGGTGACGGTTCGCGAGCCGGACCTCGGGCGCCCGCCGCGCAAGCCCGAAGAGCTCGACTACGCGTCTACCCCGTCTTATGAAGAAAATGACGACACCATCGACCCCGAGCCTGTCGCCTGCGCGAGCATCAACCCCAACCCGGGCATCAATGCCGGCAAGGCGCCGTACCCGACGCAGTCGATCATGGCCGAAGACCTTTGCCTGGGCGACGACTTGCCCGGCATCACCGACGCCATGCGCAAGCAGCGCTGCGTGCTGCCCGCGACGACCAAAGTGATTACCAAAGGGCCGCAGTGGCAGTTGGAAGAGGTGCGCTTCGCGTATCGACCGCAAGGCGGCAAAGCCCAGGTTGAGCAGGTGGTCTACCAGCTACGCGAGGGCAAGCAGGTGCACCGCGCCATTGCTGGCGCCTTGGGCGAAGGCCTGCGCTTGCGTGAGGTGGCGATAACCGGCGAGGGCCAGGCGCTGATCAAAGGGCGTGGCGAAGGGGCGTATGAGCTGTTCCGCTTGTCTTCCAGCGCTGACGGCAAACTGCTGCTGGAGTTTCTCGACACCGTGCCGTACCCGGCCACCCCGTTCGATACCAGCAAGCCGGGGTGGGTGTACCAGCGCAGCGCGGGTTTCCTGATGAAGGCGCAGCCGTTTGGATTCGAGCGCATCGGCAAGGGCTTGCTCGATGTGCGCGGCAATGAGCTGCTTTATTACTACACCGACTACGACAACGACGATCTGGTGCTGCTCGCCAAGGATTTCCAGCCAGAGCCGCAGCAACGTGAAACCGGCGAAGACGCACCGCGTTTAACCCTGAGCGGCAAGTGCCGGATGGATGACGACCCGTACTGGGAATTTGCCGTTCCGCCTGTCAACGCCACGCTGGCGCAGTCTGCCGCCTGGTTCACCCGTAACTTCGATTACACGAACGGCAAGGCTGGCAGCATTATCCTACGTAAAGATCATCAATTGCGCGTCAAACGCGGCTGCGCTTCTGATGGCGGAAAGAACTAAACGGCATAAATCCGGAAACATTCTGCTGCTGGTCATCACCCGGAAGCGTGTGCAACATGGCGCGCGTTGAGTCCTTTTAAAGAGAGTTGCGAACCATGAAACGTTTCATCAGCCTGGCCATGATGCTCTGCGTCGCGTTGACGCTCAGCCTCGACGCCAATGCAAAGCGCATGGGCGGCGGTAAATCGTTCGGCTCCGCGCCAACCCATCAAACCCGTCAAGCCACCCCGCCGGCCAGCCAGGCTGGCGCACCGGGCAAAGCTGCTCCGGCTGCCGCCGCCACCAGCGGCGCGTCCCGTTGGTTGGGCCCGTTGGCCGGTCTCGCCGCTGGCGGCCTGTTGGCCTCGATGTTTATGGGCGACGGCTTCCAGGGCATGCAGATGTTCGACTTCCTGATCATTGCCCTGATCGCCTTTGTGATCTTCCGCTTCATCGCCGCCCGTCGTCGTCAGCAGAACGCTGGCCAGCCAGCAGGCGCTGGCGGTTACGCGCCGATGCAACGTGAACTGCCGGTGAATCAACCGGTGGCGCCGGCCAGCAACACCATTTTCGGTGGCGGCAGTTCCGCTGCGCCCGCGCCGGTTATCAATGCCCCGAGCTGGTTTAACGAGCAGCGTTTTGTCGAAGCCGGCAAAGAGCACTTCATGGCCCTGCAGCAACACTGGGACGCGGCGGAGATGGACAAGATCGCCGAATTTGTCACCCCGCAGATGCTCAGCTTCCTGAAGACCGAGCGCGCCGACTTGGGCGACGGCTTCCAGTCCACCTACGTGGAAGACCTGCACGCGCAGCTCGACGGCATTGACGAACTGGCAGACAAAACTGTCGCCACGCTGACCTTCAGCGGCATCGTCAAAACCTCGCGCTTCGACCAAGGCGAAGCCTTCAGCGAAAGCTGGCGCATGGAGCGGGCCAACAGCGAAAACGCACCGTGGCTGGTGGCGGGTATTCGTCAGAACAGCTAACACCGCGCGTTAGTCGCAGAACAAAACCCGGGCTTGCCCGGGTTTTTTCGTTAGGGCGCCCGGGCACGTTTCCGTGCGTGATGCATGCGTGATGGCAAATGGCTCAAGTTGAGCTTGTCGTTACTGAATGTTTCCGCTGATACTCGCCACGGGCAGCGCCAACCTGCCCACCTCAAGGACGTAATAACTAAAACAAGGAATCAGACATGGCGAAGCTCCGTAGCCCTGGGCAGAAACGTAAGTTGTGGATCCGCGTCAGCATGATCGTGCTGGCCGTTGTCGGCCTAACCGCCGCCTACTTCATCAAAGGACCGGCGCAAGTAGCCGCCCTGCAACTGGTTAAACACCACAACAGCGCCGAGGCCACCGTCGGCTCGCTGGACCAGGCCGAAGAAGAATACCGAGGCCGCAAAGGCCGCAAGAAAACCCGCATCGTCTACTCCGTGAGCTACGTCTACGACGTCAACGGCACGTCTTACGCGCAGCAACAATCGATCACCTCCAGCGAATACGACGCCCTCGAAGGACACGACAAAATCGAAGTCTGGTACCCCGAAGGCAAGCCCGACACCGCCAAACCGCAGCTGCTCGTTGAGCACCTGGCGCACGAAGCCGGTGGCGACCGCGTGTTCGAAGTGGCCACCTGGTTGTTGCCCGTAGTGGTGGTGCTCAACATCATTCTCACCCTGCTGTTCGGCCGTGAACCCAAAGGCAAATTGCCGGAAGGCTTCTATACCGACAACAGCTGGTTGGATGTGGAAGACGACCGTCTGATCGTGCTCGACAGCGGCCACGTGTTGTCGCTGAGCTTCGACAAAAAGCACCGCGATCAGGTGCAGGAGATTTACCAACGCGGCGGTCTGAACGGCAGTTATCTGGAAGAAATTCTCGCCAAGGTGGAAACCAAGCGCACCCTCGTCGACCTCAGCACCGTGAGCAAAATGGTCAGCGAGCACTACGACGACGTCATTCGCCTGACCTATAGCGTGGACGGCAAAGAGCAAACCCTGAGCCTGGAATTTCTGAGCGCCACGGTGAAAGCCCACGCCCTGCAACGCATCGCCCGCGCTCTGCCCGCCAGCCTGAACATGAACGTGGAAAAGCTCACCCGCCTGCAAGCCGCTCGCGTGCCGTTGGTGGTAGCGGTGGCGAGCGCCGGCCTGGGTTATTACTTGCTCGACCACATATGGGTGGTGGCGCTGCTGACGCTGCTGGGTCTGTATGCGTTGAAAGTCGGCGTAGCACGCCTGATCGACCCGACTGTCACCACCTCGTTTTCGGCCCAGCCTGCCTCGAGCAAATTGGTCGTTAACGGCTAGCGCCTGGCGCGGGCCAGTAGGCGTCGGTCGCGTGGCGCGCAGATAGTTTTTTTCTGCGCGCCAGCTACTGTATAAAGCCCATCCCATTGCCCGAGGAGAGCCCGCCATGGAAGAAGTGATCGACGAGCTGCGTGAGCTCAACGAGAAGGTACCGGTGCCTCTTGAACTGCCGGATGAAGAGCTGCTGGTGGAAATTGAAGAGCAGCTGCTGATCAATATTCCATTCGAATTCCGCGAGTTTCTGCTCAAAGTCAGCGACGTGGTATACGGGCGCCTGGAACCGGTAACCGTCACCGACCCGCAATCGCACACCTACCTGCCGGAAGTGGCCTCGGTGGCCTGGTCGCTCGGCGTACCGCGCGAACTGATTCCGCTGTGCGAAGACAACGGTAACTACTACTGCGTCGAACTCGACGGCACCGTGCTGCTGTGGGACGGCGATGAAGAAGACCTCACCGACGAGAGTTGGGACTCGGTGTGGAAGTGGGCGCGTGAGGTGTGGCTGGAGAGTTGATGGGTTGTTTGGGGTGGGAGAGGCGCTCGGCTGGATAGATTCCGAATCGTCGGACCGCCGCCTTCCCTAGAATGACGGAGAATCCAACACATACACCCGTCATCCTCGCGAAGGCGGCGGTCCGACGATTCGGGATCCAGAATTTCGGACCTGGCGGCTATTTTCGAAGCGCGTCCAAAAGTGCCTTCTGACTCAAGATTCTGGATCCCCGCGTGCGCGAGGATGACGGAGGTTTTAACCACTACATCCGTCATTCCCGCGAAAGCGGCGGTCCGACGATTCGGGATCCAGTATTTCGGACCTGGCGGCTATTTTCGAAGCGCGTCCAAAAATGCCTTCTAACTCAAGATTCTGGATCCCCGCGTGCGCGAGGATGACGGAGTTTTAGCCATCACCCCCGCCCCGCCTGAACCCCCTCCAGCTCCAGCAAATTCAGCAAAAAATTCCCGAAATACGTCAAATCCTGCTCCATCGCAGCCCGCGCGGCCTTGCCGTCGCCAGCCTGTAGCGCCTTCAGCGTGTCGTCGTGGAAGTCGTTCAGGCGCAGCGATAAATCCGCTTCGGTAAACAGCCGGTTAAAGAACGGCCCCACTTGCAGCCACAGGCTCTCGATCTGGCGCAGCAGAATCGGGTTGCGGCAGGCGGTGTACAGCGTCAGGTGAAACTGGCTGTTGTCGTTGAGATAACCCTGCACATCGCGCCGTTCCAGCGCTTCTTCCATGCGCTCGACGCAGCCTTGCAGCACGGCCATGTCATCAGCGCTCAGTTGGCTCGCGGCGAGTTCCACGGCCAGGCCTTCCAGGGCCAAACGCACCTGAAAAATATGCATAAAGCGTTCGCGGGTCATGGCCGGAACCCGCAGCGAGCGTTGCGGTTCGCCCTCCAGGGCGCCTTCGGCGACCAGCCGTTGCAACGCGGCGCGCACAGGCATGGGGCTGGTGCCGAGCGCGGCGGCGAGGTCGCGGATTTTCAGGCGTTCGCCGGGTTTGAATTGCCCGGCCAGTAGGCCGGCACGCAGTTGCTGATAGAGCAGGTCCTGGAGGTTCTCGGCCATGGGTGCGTTACTCGGCCAGAACCGGCGGCGCCGGCAGTTGGTTCAGGGTCAGGCTGCATTCGTGGGTCATGACGGTTGCTCGCTGGTTGATGTTTGTGATCACAGACTTTAAGAATTTCGCCAAAAATACGCAATACGCAGTCCGCTTGACACAACTGTGATCACAAATCAGCATGTGGCGACTTTCCAACGAGACGTTTCCCATGACTGCCAGTGGCATCAGTGACCGCGTAATCGAACAATTTGCCGCCCAAGAGCGCGCGCGTTTTCTTGCCGATAATCCCAAGTCTGTCGCCCTCGCCGAACGGGCACGCGGTTCGCTGTTTGGTGGCGTGCCGATGCATTGGATGAGCGATTGGTCGACGCCCTCGCCGCTGTTTGTCAGCCGCGCGCAAGGCGCTCGGTTTTACGATGTCGACGGCCATGAGTACGTGGATTTCTGCCTCGGCGATACCGGCAGTATGTTCGGCCATTCCCCCGCGCCGATTGCCCGCGCGCTGGCCGAGCAGGGCGCCAATGGCCTGACCACCATGTTGCCCGGCGAAGACGCCGTGGTGGTGGGCGAATTGCTCGCCGAGCGTTTCGGCTTGCCCTATTGGCAGGTGGCGACCACCGCCACCGACGCCAACCGCTTTGTGGTGCGCTGGGCCCGCGCGATCACCCAGCGCAAAACTCTGCTGGTGTTCGACGGTTGCTACCACGGCACCGTCGATGACGTGATGGTGCGCTGGCAAGACGGCCGCACCGTGCACCGCCCTGGCTTGCTCGGCCAGGCCTACGACCTCACCGAGCACAGCCGCAGCGTGCCGTTCAACGACCTCGCCGCATTGGAAGCAGCGCTGCAAAGCGAAGACGTCGCCGCCGTACTCTGCGAGCCGGCGATGACCAACATCGGCATGGTGCTGCCCGCGCCCGGTTACCTGGCCAAGCTGCGCGAACTCACCCGCCGTTACGGAACGCTGCTGATCATCGACGAAACCCACACCATCTCCACCGGCCCTGGCGGCTGCACCCGCGTGTGGAACCTGGAGCCAGACTTCATCACCCTCGGCAAACCGATTGCCGGCGGCGTGCCGTGTTCGGTGTATGGCTGCACCGCCGCCATGGCCCAGGCCATGATCGAAGCGCGCAGCCGCGCCAGCAGTCACGGGCAAAGCCACGGCCACAGCGGCATGGGCACCACGTTATCGGCCAATGCGCTGGCCATGCACTGCATGCGCGTCAATCTTGAAGAGGTAATGACTGAAAGCGCCTACGCCCACATGTTGCCGCTGGCCGAACGCTTGGCCCAGGGTTTCGCGGCGTTGATCGGCAAGCACCAGCTGGCCTGGTCGGTCACGCAATTGGGCGCGCGCTGCGAATTCCAGTTCTGCACGCGGCTGCCGGCCACCGGGGCTGAAGCCGAAGCGGCGTTCCACGATGCGCTGCAGATGGCTTTGCACCTGTACCTGATCAACCGCGGCATCCTGATCACGCCGTTCCACAACATGACTTTGTGCTGCCCGGACACCACGGCCGCTGACGTCGACCGCCTGCTCGCCACCCTCGACCAGGCCCTTACCGACTTGCTGGCGTTGCCCGGCGCCCGCGAAGAGAGCAGGTAACCACCATGGACTTTGCCAACATTCAGGAAGCCCACGATTTCCTCGCTGCCAATCCGCAGGTACGCAGCATCGAAGTGTTCCTAATCGACAGCAACGGCGTGCCGCGCGGCAAGCTGTTGCACCGCGACGAGTTGCTGGCGATGTACGCCAACGGCCGACCGCTGCCGAGCACCATTCTTGGCTTGACCATTAATGGCGACGACGTTGAAGACACCGGTCTGGTCTGGGAAGTAGGCGACGCCGATTGCTGGACCTACCCGCTGCCCGGCAGCCTGACCTTGCAACCGTGGCGCACGCCGGCCACCGGTCAGGTGCAGGTGAGCATGCATCCGCAACAGGGCATGCCGGCGGCGGTGGCCGATCCGCGTCACGTGTTGGTGAGCGTGATCGAACGACTGAAAGCGGACGGCTTTTATCCGGTGATGGCGGTGGAGCTGGAGTTTTATTTGCTCGACCGCGAGCGTGGCGAGAACGGCCGACCGTTGCCGGCGCGCCAGGCCAACGGCGCCCGCCCGCACGCTACCCAGGTGTACGGCGTGTACGAGTTGGAGCAGTTGCAGCCGTTTTTGAACGATCTCTACGACGCCTGTGAAGCACAGGGCTTGCCGGCGCGCACGGCGATATCCGAGTACGCGCCGGGGCAGGTGGAAATCACCCTCGAACACCGCTTCGACGCGCTGCAAGCCATTGATGAAGGCGTGCGCTATAAGCGGCTGGTCAAAGGCGTGGCCAATAAACATGGTTTGCAGGCGTGCTTTATGGCCAAGCCGTTTGGCGATCTGGCCGGCACCGGCATGCACATGCACGTCAGCCTGGCTGATGCCGAGGGCAATAACCTGTTCGCCAGCGAAGACCCGGCCGGCACGCCGCTGTTGCGCCATTCCATCGGCGGCATGATGCACACGCTGCTCGACTCGCTCGCGCTGTTCTGCCCCAACGCCAACTCGTTCCGCCGCTTCCAGGCCAACAGCTACGCGCCGCTGGCGCTGACGTGGGGCATTAACAACCGCACCGTGTCGCTGCGGGTGCCGGGCGGGCCGGCGGTGAGTCGGCATATTGAGCACCGCATTTGCGGCGCCGACGCCAACCCGTACCTGGCGGCAGCGGCGATTCTGGCGGGCATGCAGCACGGCATTCGCCAGCAAATCGACCCCGGCGCGCCGATTACCGGCAACGGTTACGCCCAGGCCACGGAGTTTTTGCCCACCGATTGGCTGACGGCGTTAAAAGCGCTGGAGCAGTCCGACTGGGCCAAAGAGGCATTCGGCGAGGCGTACCTGAAGGTGTATCTGGCCATCAAGTACACCGAATACCGCGAGTTCATGGGCGAGGTCGGCGAGCAGGATTGGCGCTGGTATCTGGTTCATGCCTGACGGCGTGTTAGCTGCTACGTTTTAATCAGTCGTTTCGGAGCGGGCGTATGCGGTGGTGTTGGTGGCTGGCAATGGTGTTGACGGTGGGCTCGGCTCAAGCCGAAACCCTGCGTGTGGGCATCGAAAGCCACGACTACATGCCGTACTTTCGCGCCCAGCCCGGGCAGCCGGTGGAAGGTTATGCGGTGGAGCTGTTGCAGCGCTTCGCCGATGACCAAAAGATGAAGCTGCAACTGCTGCCGCGTCCGCTCAATCGCCTGCACCACGATTTGCTCAATGGCGAAAACCTCGACGTGATCTTTCCCGACAACCCGCAATGGTCGCGCGAGTTGAAGGGCGACCGGCGCATGTATTACAGCCATGCCGCCATCAATCTGGTGGACGCCACGCTGGTGCTGCACGAACGCCTGGGCATGGGCCGAGCGGCGGTGAAGCGGCTCGGTACGGTGCGTGGGTTCACCCCGCAAGCCTGGGCTGAGCAGATGGCCAGCGGTGAGGTGCAGTTGCTTGAAGCCAATGACATTGGTGGGCTGATTCGCATGGCGCTGCGCGGGCGCATCGATGCGGTGTACGCCAACGCCGAAGTGGTGCGTCTGCAATTGCAGGAAATGGGTGAGCCGGGTGAGCGCCTGGTGGCCGACCCGCAGTTGCCGCTGGCGCGCACCAGTTTTCACCTGAGCACGCTCGAGCATCCGCAGTTGCTGGAACGCTTTAACCGCTTCCTTGAACAACACGCTGGCGAACTGGCGGCGTTGCGCGAACGCTATGGCCTGGCTTGCAGCGCCAGCGACCTGGTCGAAGAGCTGCCCGCCTGCCGCGCGCGAAGTCTGGCCGGCAGCCGCTAGGCGGTTCGCCCGGACGTGACGCGCAAGGGCGTTGCATCGTTCCCATAGCCAATGCTAAACAGCGCCAGTGCGCGTTTGCCGTCAGGCTTGCGCGCTCACTTTCTCAGGGCAAACGAGACGACCATGGAACCCGGAAACTCCCAGCTGACAATGACCGTCTTGATGACGCCCGACATGGCCAACTTTTCTGGCAACGTGCACGGCGGCACGCTGCTCAAATACCTCGACGAAGTGGCCTTCGCCTGCGCCAGCCGCTATGCCGGTACTTACGTGGTGACCTTGTCGGTGGACCAGGTGATTTTCCGCGAGCCGGTGCATGTCGGTGAGCTGGTGACCTTTCTCGCCTCGGTGAATTACACCGGGCGCACGTCGATGGAAATCGGCGTGAAAGTGGTGACCGAAAACATCCGCGAAAAGTCGGTGCGCCACACCAACAGCTGCTTTTTCACCATGGTGGCTGTGGGCGATAACGGCAGCCCAACCGTGGTGCCGCCGCTGGAGCCGGAAAGCGCCGATGAAAAGCGCCGCTTCCGCCAAGCGCAACAGCGCCGCGATTTGCGCCAGGAACTGGAGCGTCGCTACCAAGAGATCCGTGAAGACGGCGACCCCGCCAAGGCTTGACAGGCCAGTGCCCGCGCCGCGTTCAAATGGCTCGAACGTGGCGCGAATGCCCCGCCAAACGGTCGCTTTTGGCGGGTACTGTTTTCCCGAATCTTTACGTTATACTGCGCGGCCTTTGGCCGGCTTCGCTCCGGTCTCGCATACAAGCCACGCCTGGTTTTCCAGCGTGGCTTGTTAGTTTTTGCCGCGCCGTCAGGCGCCAATGAGAAGAGGCACGACGATGAGCGTACTGGTTGGCGTGATCATGGGCTCCAAGTCCGATTGGTCCACCCTTAGCCACACCGCCGATATGCTGGAGAAGCTGGGCATTCCTTACGAAGTGAAGGTTGTGTCCGCTCACCGCACCCCGGATTTGCTTTTCCAGTACGCTGAAGAAGCCGAAGCCCGTGGCATTCAGGTGATCATCGCCGGCGCTGGCGGCGCGGCCCATTTGCCCGGTATGTGCGCCGCGAAAACGCACCTGCCGGTGCTGGGCGTGCCGGTGCAGTCGTCGATGCTTTCGGGCGTCGATTCGCTGTTGTCGATCGTGCAGATGCCAGCCGGCATTCCGGTCGCCACTCTGGCCATCGGCAAGGCCGGCGCGGTGAACGCGGCCTTGTTGGCGGCGAGCATTCTTGGCCATCAACACCCGCAGTTCCACGCCGCGCTGAAGCAATTCCGTACCGAGCAAACGGACAGCGTGCTGGATAACCCGGACCCGCGCATCGCCTGATGCCACGCCGGTTTTATGCGGCGCCGAACGCCGCTGTGTCTGAGTTTCGAATGGGGCGGTAAAGATGAAAATCGGTGTAATCGGTGGCGGCCAACTGGGTCGCATGTTGGCGCTGGCGGGTACGCCGCTGGGCATGAACTTCGCCTTTCTCGACCCGGCACCAGATGCCTGCGCCGCTGCCTTGGGCGAGCACTTGCGCGCCGATTACAACGACCAGGACCACCTGCGCCAACTGGCCGATGAAGTGGACCTGGTGACCTTCGAATTCGAAAGCGTGCCGGCTGAAACCGTGGCTTTCCTGTCGCAGTTCGTACCGGTTTATCCCAGCGCCGAAGCCCTGCGCATCGCCCGCGACCGCTGGTTCGAAAAGAGCATGTTCAAAGAACTGGGCATTCCCACGCCCGCGTTCGCCGACATTCAGTCGCAAGCCGATCTCGACGCCGCCGTCGCCACCATCGGCCTGCCTGCGGTGCTGAAAACCCGCACCCTGGGCTACGACGGTAAAGGCCAGAAAGTGCTACGCAAGCCTGAAGATGTAGTCGGCACCTTTGCCGAGCTGGGCAGCGTGCCGTGCTTGCTCGAAGGCTTCGTGCCGTTCACCGGCGAAGTGTCGCTGGTGGCGGTGCGCGCCCGCGATGGCGAAACCCGTTTCTACCCGCTGGTGCACAACACCCATGTGAACGGCATTTTGTGCCTGTCCATCGCCAGCACCGACCACCCGCTGCAAGCGCTGGCTGAAGACTACGTGAGCCGCGTGCTTACCAAGCTCGATTACGTGGGCGTGTTGGCCTTCGAATTCTTCGAAGTGGATGGCGGCCTCAAGGCCAATGAAATCGCGCCACGGGTGCACAACTCCGGGCACTGGACGATTGAAGGCGCCGAGTGCAGCCAGTTCGAGAACCACCTGCGCGCCGTCGCCGGCCTGCCGTTGGGCTCCACCGCCAAGCTGGGCGAGAGCGCCATGCTCAACTTCATCGGCGAAGTGCCGGCGGTTGAGCAGGTGATCGCCATTGATGACTGCCACGTGCACCACTACGGCAAAGCGTTCAAGGCTGGCCGCAAGGTGGGCCACGCCACGGTGCGCAGCGCCGACCGCGCCACGCTGGATGCGCAAGTGGCCAAGGTTCAAGCGCTGATCAAATAAGCGCCGGCCTTTCGCCTGGGTCGCTGTTGCCTGGACCTAAACATGGAACCTCCCCGTTCGCCTACTCTCTGATTTCAGGTGCCAGCGTTGGCACCTTTGCCATTGAGAGGGGATTTCCATGGGCATTATCGGCACCATCATTATTGGTTTCTTCGCGGGCCTGATCGCGCGCTTCCTCAAGCCGGGCGACGACAGCATGGGTTGGATCATGACCATCCTGCTGGGTATCGCCGGTTCGTTGGCAGCCACGTACGGCGGCCAGGCGCTGGGCCTGTACCAGGCGGGCGAAGCGGCCGGCTTTGTCGGCGCAGTAGTCGGCGCGATCATTCTGCTGGTCATCTACGGCATCGTTAAGAAGCGCTAAGCCGCATTGCCGCAACGGGCGGTTGATTCGCCGCCCGTGATTCGCGCAGCATGGCGCGATGACTGACTTCTTCGCGTTTTATCAGCACCTTGGCGTGGCCCTTACCTTGCTGGTACTGGCCACGTTCGTAGTGGCCGGCACCGTAAAAGGCGTAATAGGCCTCGGCCTGCCCACCGTGGCCATGGGCTTGTTGGGGCTGGCGATGCTGCCCCCGCAAGCTGCGGCTCTGCTTTTCATTCCTTCCACCGTCACCAATATCTGGCAGCTGGCAATCGGCGGCGCGTTGCGTCCGTTGTGGCTGCGCTTGTGGCCATTGCTGCTGACTATCGTCATCGGCACGGCGCTCGGTTCCTGGTGGCTGGGGCTGGGGCTGGGCTCGGGGAAGTGGATGACCCACGCCTTGGGCGCTGCGTTGCTGGTGTATGCCTTGAGCGGTTTGCTGCTGCCGACCCTGAGCGTTCCCGCCGCATGGGAGCCTTGGTTGGGTCCGGTTTGCGGTCTGCTCACCGGCGTGGTCACTGCCGCCACCGGCGTATTCGTGATTCCCGCCGTGCCGTATCTGCAAGCCCTGGGGTTGCAGCGCGATGCACTGGTGCAGGCATTGGGGCTGTCGTTTACGGTGTCCACCCTGGCGTTGGGCGCGGCGCTGTTCTGGCGTGGCGAGTTGGGCAGCGCTGAATTGGGCGCCTCGCTGGTGGCGCTGCTGCCGGCGCTGTTGGGCATGGCGCTGGGCCAATGGTTGCGTCATCGCATCAGCGCGCTGCTGTTCAAGCGCCTGTTCTTTATCGGCTTGGCGCTGCTGGGTCTGCACCTGGCAATTAGCGGCTGATAGACTCGCCGGCTTCCGTCTTCCCCGAGTTTTTCCATGCGCCGCTTATTGTTCAGCCTGTTGCTACTCAGTGGTTTCGCTCACGCCCAACTGCCCGAAACCGACTGGCTGTCGCTGATGCCCAAAGCCGATCAAAAGGCGTTGGAAGCCATGCCGGAAATCAGCCACAACACCCCCGAAGGCGACGGAACGTTCAGCAGCAAAGGCGGTTTGAAGCAGGAGAAAGGTCTGCCGGCGGTGATGTATTCCACCCACACCGTGGCGGCGATGAACAACAAGACCATCCGCATCGGCGGCTACCCGGTGCCGCTGGAAACCGACGCCAAAGGCCGCAGCACCTTGTTCTTCCTTGTGCCGTACCCCGGCGCCTGCATCCACGTGCCGCCACCGCCGCCCAACCAAATGGTGCTGGTGCGTTATCCCAAAGGCCTGAAGCTCGACGACATCTATAACCCGCTCTGGGTGACCGGCACGTTGAAGGTGGAAAAGGTCAGCAACGACCTGGCCGACGCCGCCTATGCCCTAGATGCCAGCAACGTGCGAGCGGTGACCGAGGCGGATTTGTAATCATCGTTGCCGGTGCTCCACGATAGATTTTTTCTTATGGCCATCAAGCGGCGATAGCTTTTAATCTGCGTTTACATCTTTCAGCGCCGGTTCATTGCTATGCCGACTTCCCTTCTTGCCATGCGAAACGCCTGGGTTAACCAGGCGCATAACCACCCGTTCACCACCGTGGGTTTCGGCGCCGCTGCCGTCGCGGTGCTGGTGTTGCTGGTCATGAGCCTCTACAACGCCTTTCAGGGCGACGGCTCCGGGCACTTGCACATCGCCTTTTACGGCGGCATGGCCGGTTTCGGCGCCACGGCGCTGGGCGCGATATTCGCCCTGACCTTGGGCTCGATCAAAGCCCGCACCCAGGACACCATGCTCGGCTTCGCCGCCGGCATGATGCTCGCCGCCAGTTCCTTCTCGCTGATTTTGCCGGGCCTGGCCGCCGCCAAAGAAATTACCGGCAACGGCCCGATGGCCGCCTTAACGGTGGTCGTCGGCCTCGGCCTGGGCGTGTTGCTGATGCTCGGCCTCGACCGATTTACCCCGCACGAACACGACAGCACCGGCCCATGCGGCCCCGAAGCCGAGCGGATTAACCGCGTGTGGCTGTTTGTATTGGCCGTGACGCTGCACAACATCCCCGAAGGCATGGCGATTGGTGTGAGCTTTTCCGGTGGCGACATGAGCGTTGGCCTGCCGTTGACCACCGCCATCGCCATCCAAGACATTCCCGAAGGCCTCGCCGTGGCCATGGCGTTGCGGGCCACCGGTATGTCGTCGATGAAAGCCGCGCTGCTGGCCGTTCTGAGCGGTGCCATGGAGCCGTTGGGCGCGTTGATCGGCATTGGCGTTTCCAGCGGCTTCGCCTTGGCGTACCCGATCAGCATGGGCCTGGCGGCCGGCGCGATGATTTTTGTGGTGTCCCACGAAGTGATTCCGGAAACCCACCGCAACGGCCACCAAACCCCGGCCACGCTGGGCTTGATGGCGGGCTTCGCGGTGATGATGTTCCTTGATACAGCGCTGGGCTAACCCACTCAGGCGCTGGTGTCGGTATCCACCAGGCGGTTACGCCCCAGCGCTTTGCCGCTGTACAAGCGCTGGTCAGCGCAGCGGTAGAGTTCGGCCGCGCTGAGGCCATCGGTCGGCCACTGGGCCAGGCCGAAGGTGGCCGACAGGGCGATAACCTCGTCGCCATAGCGCAGCGGATGGCTGGCGATGTGCTCACGCAGGTTTTCCACCAGCGGCGTGGCGGCCGCCAATTCGGTGTTGGGCAGAATCAGCCCGAACTCTTCGCCGCCCAGCCGACCCAGGCTGTCGGTGGCGCGCAGCCGTAGCCGCAAACCCTCGCAAATATGCTTTAGCGCCTGATCACCCGCGTCATGGCCCCAGGTGTCGTTGACCCGTTTGAAATGGTCGACATCCATGATCACCAACACCACCGGCAACGCGCTGCGTTCCGCTTCCAGAATGCTGCGCTCCAACGCCTGCTGAAAACTGCCGCGGCTCGCCACCCCGGTCAGCGCATCGGTTTGCGCCTGGCGTTCAAGCTGGTCGTAGGCAGCGGCGCGGCGGAATTCGTACAGGTGCACAAAAACGATGATCATCACCCCGCACAGCACGGCGTTGAGCACATCAATCAGCGCGGCGGAATCGGTGGGTAGCGGGTATTTGTCGAAATACAGGGCAATGGCGGTGAGCGTGAACGGCATGGTCAGCAGGAAGCCGCGCACCCGGCCGAGGAGCAGGTACGAGAGCAGCGGAACGATGTAAATCCACACATAGGCGGCGCTCGACGCCTCGGGCATCACGATGATGTAGAGAAGAAAAAAGAAGGTCGGAATCAGGTAGAGATAAATCCACGGCACCAGGTTGCGCACCGTCACGATCTTCCAACCGCCCCACACCAGCAGCGCGCTGGTAAGCAGCTCGAACACGGCGATGGCGGTGTGCGAAGCGAGAAATTGCAGCACGGCGAAGCAACTCAGCGTGACGCCCGTGCTCACCAGAATCAGGCGCATCAGCGTGCGCTTACCGGTGTCTTCCAGGCCGTTCTTACCCGCCGAAGCGCTGAATTTTCTGAGCATGGGAGCCGGGCACTGGCGAAGAGTGATGGCGCATTGCAATACAGTGCCGGGCGATTGGCAAGGGGCGCTTGAGCAGAGCCCCCGTGTTTAGGCGGATTCAGCCCAGAGCGTGACGGCCATGGTGTGCGCGGCGCCGGGCGCGAGGGTGAGGTGGTCGTCCAGCACGTTGGCGGTTTCGATGCACAACATGCCGGGCCAGGCGTCGTCGGCGAACTGGCTCAAGCGCTGGGCTTTATCGATCCACGGGTTCCACACCACGGCCGAGCGCGAGCCGCTGCTGGCCAGGTGAATGCGTCGGTTCCACAGCGGATCAAAGATGCTCAGCTGCGCGGGTACATCGAGATAGATGCGGTCGGTTTCGCCAGTAAACGTGATGTCGCCGTGCTGGGTGCGCTGCTCCCAGTTCGCCAGTGTTTCGATGTAGCGGGTCTGGTCGAAGCCTTCGAGGCGCGTCTGGTGGATGTCACCCACAGCAAAATAGGTATGCAACGCCTGGCTCAGCGCCAACGGCTGATCGCTGCCGTTACGGGTGGTCAGGCTGAGGGTCAGGCGTTCGTCCAACTGAACGTCCAGGCTCAATTCGATGCCGGCCGGCAGCGCGGGCAGGCTGTTGGCCGGCAGGGTGAAACGCAGGGTCACGCGCTGGTCATCGTTGTCGATGCCTTGCAACTGCCAGTCCAGGCCACGCACCGGGCCGTGAGCGGGTGCCGGCGCGCCGGCGTGTTGCTGCTGAATCGGTTCGGGGTTGCGCGCCAGGTCGCCAAACCAGGGCCAGCACACCGGCACCCCGCCACGCACCGATTGGCCTTTTTTATAGGCGGCTTGCTCGCTCAGCCAAATGACCGGTTGTTGATCGTGGGGCTGGTAAGTCAGCACCTGCGCGCCCTGTTGGGCGATCAGCAAATTGGCGTGGGCGGTGCGAATGCGCCAGCACACCAGTTCGTCCAGTTCGATGCGTTCAACGTGGGGGGCGGTGGTGGCGAGGGACATTCGAGGGCTCCTGACGTACGAAATTCAGTCCCCTCTCCCGTTCACGGGAGGGGGTTAGGGAGAGGGCAGCAGGCGACTCGATTGAACATGGCGTGACGGCCGGCCCTCTCCCCCAGCCCCTCTCCCACAAGTGGGCGAGGGGGGGGCTTATCGGGTGCGGCTTAACGCCGTGGCACGGGCCGTGTGCGCCCGCTGCCATCAATGGCCACGAATACAAACACCGCCTCGGTCACCTTGCGCCATTCGCTGGAGAGCGGGTCATCGCTCCACACTTCGACCAGCATCTGAATCGAGCTGCGGCCGATTTCCAGGGTTTGGCTGTAGAAGGAAAGCTGGGCGCCTACGGCAACCGGCACCAGAAACGCCATGCGGTCGATAGCGACGGTGGATACGCGCCCGCCGGCGACTTTGCTCGCCATGGCCGTGCCGGCGAGGTCCATTTGCGAGACCAGCCAGCCGCCGTAGATGTCGCCGAAGCCATTGGTTTCGCGGGGGAGGGCGGTAATTTGCAGCGCCAGATCGCCTTGCGGCGTTGGGTCTTCTTGTTCGAGTTCGATCATGCCTAGGGTGCCTCTTACCCGTCACTCTTATTGGTTGTGGTCAGTCTCGGGCTTGACTGCTCACTCGGCTAACAGGCCGCAAGTTGGGTTCGCAGAAGACCCGGCCGCTCTAGCTTGGGCCAGACGCAGACAGGCCGCAGTATATCGGGGGTTTTGTCCTAGCACGACTGCCGGGTTCCAGAATTGACCGAGATGGTTACATTGCTGTGTCGAACTGTCGCAATTTGCTATCGTGCCGCCCTGCCGCGCGGGGCTTTGCGCCCGCTGTGGCTGCGCTTTCAGCCGATTGA
This sequence comes from Pseudomonas sp. AC070, assembly GCF_979258635.1. NCBI lineage: Bacteria > Pseudomonadati > Pseudomonadota > Gammaproteobacteria > Pseudomonadales > Pseudomonadaceae > Pseudomonas > Pseudomonas sp. AC070. Next base: position 5,067,327 of record NZ_OZ409871.1, on the reverse strand, counting down.
GAAGCCCTCTTTTATGTCCACCGCCGCCTCGCCCGCTCCTGTCCCGACCCGACCGCTGACTCGCAGCGATTACAAAACCCTGTCGCTGTCTGCCTTGGGCGGTGCGCTGGAGTTTTACGACTTCATCATTTTCGTGTTCTTCGCGGCCGTGGTCGGCAAGCTGTTCTTCCCGGCCGAAATGCCCGAATGGCTGCGGCAGATGCAAACCTTCGGCATCTTCGCCGCCGGCTATCTGGCCCGCCCCCTGGGCGGCATCGTCATGGCGCACTTCGGCGATCTGCTCGGGCGCAAGAAAATGTTCACCTTGAGCATTTTCATGATGGCCGTGCCCACGTTGCTGATGGGCTTGCTGCCGACCTACGCGCAAATCGGCATCTGGGCGCCCATCGCCTTGCTGGTGCTGCGGGTGATTCAGGGCGCCGCTATTGGCGGTGAAGTGCCCGGCGCCTGGGTGTTTGTCGCCGAGCACGTGCCGCCACGGCACATCGGCTATGCCTGCGGCACGCTGACCTCGGGGCTAACGGCCGGCATTCTGCTGGGCTCGCTGGTCGCGACGTTGTTCAACAGCCTCTTCACGCCCGAAGAACTGCTGGCCTACGGCTGGCGCGGGCCGTTCCTGCTCGGCGGCGTGTTTGGGTTGTTCTCGGTGTACCTGCGCCGCTGGCTGCACGAAACGCCGGTGTTCGCCGAGCTGCAGCAACGCAAAGCCTTGGCCGAAGAAGTGCCGCTCAAGGCCGTGGTGCGCGATCACCGGGGCGCGATTGTGTTGTCGATGCTGCTCACCTGGGTGCTGTCGGCCGGCATTATCGTGGTCATCCTGATGACGCCCACGCTGCTGCAAACCCTCTACCACTTCAACGCGGCCACGGCGCTGCAGGCCAATAGCCTGGCCATCGTGTTTTTGAGTATGGGTTGCGTGGCGGCCGGTGCGTTGGCCGATCGCTTCGGCGCGGGCCGTGTGTTTATCGTCGGCAGCTTGCTGCTGCTGGCCAGTTCCTGGACGTTCTACACCCAGGTCAGCGCTCACCCTGAATGGCTGTTCCCGCTATATGCAATGACGGGCCTGTTCGTGGGCACCATCGGCGCGGTGCCGTTTGTGATGGTCAATGCCTTCCCGCCGGTGGTGCGTTTTTCCGGGTTGTCGTTTTCCTACAACCTGGCCTACGCCATTTTCGGCGGGCTGACACCCATGCTCGTCACCCTGCTGCTCAAGACCGACCCCCTCGGGCCGGCCTATTACGTGGCCGCGTTATGCGGCCTGGGGTTTTGCGTGGGGCTGTACCTGCTTATTTCGAAGCGCTGACCCGCCACACTTTGTTGCCCACGTCGTCAGTCACCAGCAGCGCGCCCTGGCTGTCGACGGCGACATCCACCGGCCGGCCCTGCGCTTCGCCTTCGGGGTTGAGGAAACCGGTGAGCACGTCTTGCGGCATGCCGTTGGGTTTGCCGCCGCTGAACGGCACGAAGATCACCTTGTAGCCCGCGCGCGGCTCGCGGTTCCATGAACCGTGTTGCGCCACCAGCAGCCCTTCCTTGTAATCCGGCAGGGCGCTCTTGTCGCCAAAGGTGATGCCCAGCGAGGCGGTGTGCGAGCCCAGCGCGTAATCGGGCACCAACGCTTTAGCGACCAGGTCTGGCTGTTGCGGCTCCACGCGCTCGTCGACGTGCTGGCCGTAGTAGCTGTAGGGCCAGCCATAGAAACCGTCTTCCTTCACCGAGGTGATGTAATCCGGCACCAGGTCATTGCCGATTTCGTCGCGCTCATTCACCGCCACCCACAGCGCACCGGTGGTGGGTTCCCAGGCCAGGCCGTTGGGGTTGCGCAGGCCGGTGGCGAACAGGCGTTTGTCGCCGCTGCTGGGGTCCAGCTCCCAGATGGCGGCGCGGCCTTCTTCTATATCCAGGCCATTTTCGCCGACGTTGCTGTTGGAGCCGACCGTGACGTACAGCTTTTTACCGTCCTGGCTGGCGATCAGGTTTTTCGTCCAGTGATGGTTCAGGCCAGCCGGCAGCGCAGTGATTTTGGTCGGCTCGGCGCTGATTTCGGTCTGGCCTGCCACGTACGGCACGCGCACCACGGCGTCGGCGTTGGCGATATACAGGTCGTTGCCGACCAGGGCCATGCCGAAGGGCGAGTGCAGGTTTTTCAAAAAGGTGGTGCGCACTTCGGCGATGCCGTCGTGGTCGGCGTCACGCAGCAGGGTGATGCGGTCGGCGCTCGGCACGCCGGCGCCGGCTTTGGCCATGATCTTCTTGGCCACCCATTCCTTGATTTTGAAGTCGCCTTCATCTTCCGGCTTCGGCGCATTGCTCTCGGCCACCAGCACGTCGCCGTTAGGCAACACATGCATCCAGCGCGGATGGTCCAGCCCCTCGGCGAACAGATTCACCTTGGTGCCCGGCGCCGCCTCCGGTGTGCCGCCGACGGGCCAGCCGACCGCCTTGGCAATGTTCACCGTCGGCAGCAGACCCGACTCGGGTTCCGGCAAGGTCGGCTTCGGCCCGTAGCCCTTTAGCGCATCGGCGGTTGGGGTTTCTGCGCAGCTCACGCACGCGACGGTCAGTAGGGATAGGGGCAGTAAACGGGCGAAATGCATGGGGCGGTCTCCGGGTCGTTGCTAGTGGCTCAATAAGTGACAGCACAACGTTCACACTGTTTTGAAAACCTGCGTTGCGGTTTTTTCGGCGGCTTTTAGTTGTACGGCAGCTTCGAGATTCTGGACCCCCCGCGTTCGCGGGGGTGACGGGATGCGCATCTATTTATTTATAGGTGCTGGAGCGTCGCGAGCGAAGGCCAGGCAAGGCGAAGGGCGGACGAGCGAGCGCAGTTGGCTCAAGCCAATGAGCATCGCGACCCGCGCTTCAACGCCGCATGGCCGAGCGCAGCAGCTTCCATGATGGCCTTTCATCTAATTGTCACATTCAAGTCATAGAGTCTTCACACGGCCTACAGATACTTGGGCCCGTTCCATCACAACCCTATCCTGCTAGGAGCAAGGCATGAAACTTAAGCGTTTGATGGCGGCCCTGACTTTTGTCGCCGCTGGCGTCGCCACCGCAAGCGCGGTTGCCGCTGTTGACCCGTCGATCCCGGCCTACAACAAGACCACCGGCGTATCCGGCAACCTGTCCAGCGTTGGTTCCGACACCCTCGCCAACCTCATGACCCTGTGGGCTGAGGAATACAAACGCCTGTACCCGAACGTAAACATCCAGATTCAGGCCGCCGGTTCTTCCACCGCGCCACCCGCTCTGACCGAAGGCACCGCTAACCTGGGCCCAATGTCGCGCAAAATGAAAGACGTTGAGCTGCAAGCTTTCGAATCCAAATACGGCTACAAGCCGACTGCCGTTCCGGTAGCCGTCGACGCCCTGGCTGTATTCGTACACAAAGACAACCCCATCAAAGGCCTGACCATGGCTCAGGTTGATGCCATCTTCTCGGCAACCCGCCTGTGCGGTGGCCCGAAAGACATCAAAACCTGGGGCGACCTGGGCATCACCGGCGACCTGGCCAACAAGCCAGTACAACTGTTCGGTCGTAACTCGGTATCGGGCACCTACGGCTACTTCAAAGAAGAAGCCCTGTGCAAAGGCGACTACAAAGCCAACGTGAACGAGCAGCCAGGTTCGGCTTCGGTGGTTCAGTCCATCAGCTCCTCGCTGAACGGCATCGGCTACTCGGGCATTGGCTACAAAACTGCCAGCGTTCGCACCGTACCGTTGGCTAAGAAAGAAGGCGGCGAGTTCGTAGAAGACAACGAGCAAAACGCCCTGAACGGTTCCTACCCGCTGTCGCGCTTCCTGTTCGTGTACGTGAACAAGGCGCCGAACAAGCCTCTGGCTCCGCTGGAAGCTGAATTCGTGAAGATGGTTCTGTCGCAATCCGGTCAGCAAGTGGTCGTCAAAGACGGCTATATCCCGCTGCCGGCAAAAGTGGCCGAAAAAGCCCTGAAAGACCTGGGTCTCTAAGACCAGCAGGAGCGGTTAACCGCCGCTCCGTTGAACACATAAGCGCCGTTTGGTGATCCCGAACGGCGTATTTCGCAAGCCCGCTGTCAATTGCACTTGGTGTTATTGCTCAGTGGGTTTTTTGCGTCACTGCTTTGTCATGTTTCTGTCATACAGAGCCGCTAGGGTGTGCGCATGAACGATCTGGCAAATTCCCCCATGACTGCGAATTCCTCCTCCGGACGTATTGATTTCAATACGCCCGAGCTGCAACGCAAGCGCCGCATCCGTGCGCTTAAAGACCATTTGGCCCGCTGGTACGTAATGATCGGCGGCCTTTCCGTGCTCGGCGCAATCACGCTGATCTTCTTTTATCTGGGCTACGTGGTGTTCCCCCTGTTTCAGGGCGCCGAGCTGACCGAGAAGAAGGTGCAGACGCCGGCATGGCTGCAACAAGACGCTGGCAAACCGCTGCTGCTCGCCATTGAAGAGCAGAACCAGGTGGCCATGCGTGTTTCCGATAAGGGTGAGGTGATTTTCTTCACCACCAAAACCGGCGACGAAATCAAACGCTTCCCCCTGACCCTGCCAGCTGGCGCCACCGTGGCGTCCATCGGCCAGGCACAGGCCGGTAACAATCTGGTGGTGCTGGGCTTGTCCAACGGCCAGGCGCTGGTGTTCAAACACACCTACGTCGTCACCTACCCGGACAACCACAAAACCATCACCCCGCAGCTCGACTATCCCTACGGCGAAGCGCCGCTGGCCATCGACCCGCAGGGCCGCGCGTTGGAACACGTGAGCATCAACGCCAACGACGAAACCATGTTGCTCGGCGCCTCCAGTGGCAGCGAGTTGTTGATGCTGTCGCTGACCAGCGAAGAAAACATGATGACCGGCGAAACCACGCTGACGCAGGACCGCATCGTGCTGCCGCAGATCGCCGAGCCGATCAAAGCGCTGTACATCGACCCGCGCCAACAGTGGCTGTACGTGTTGAACGGTCGTGCCCAGGCCGACGTGTTCAACCTGCGTGAGCGCAGCCTCAACGGCCGCTACAAACTGCTGGAAGACGCCGACACTGAAGTCACCGCCAGCGCCCAGTTGCTGGGTGGCATTTCGCTGATGGTGGGTAACTCCAAAGGTGGCATCAGCCAGTGGTTCATGGCCCGCGACCCGGACGGTTCCTCGCGCTTCAAACACATTCGCGACTTCCAGCAAGGCGATTCGGCGATTCTGCAGATCAACCCGGAAGAGCGTCGCAAAGGCTTCGTCGCCCTGGATGCGGCCGGTGAGCTGGGCGTTTACCACAGCACTGCCGAGCGCACGCTGCTGGTGGAAAAAATTGTCGAGGGCAAAGGCGCCCTCGCCATGTCGCCACGGGCCAACCGTCTGCTGGTTGAAGCCGGCACCGAATTGCACCCGCTGGCCCTGAAGAACCCGCACCCGGAAGTATCGTTTAGCGCGCTGTGGGGCAAGGTCTGGTACGAAAGCTACGACGAACCCAAGTACATCTGGCAGTCGACCGCCGCCAACACCGAGTTCGAGCCCAAGCTGAGCCTGGCACCGCTGACCTTCGGTACGCTGAAAGCCGCGTTCTACGCCATGCTGCTCGCCGCGCCGCTGGCCGTTGCCGCCGCCATCTACACCGCCTACTTCATGGCGCCGCGCATGCGCCGCAAAGTGAAGCCGGTGATCGAACTGATGGAAGCGCTGCCCACCGTTATTCTCGGCTTCTTCGCCGGTCTGTTCCTGGCGCCCTATGTAGAAGGTCACCTGCCGGGCATTTTCAGCCTGCTGGTGCTGACGCCGTTGGGCATTTTGCTCGCCGGCTGGGGCTGGAGCCGCTTGCCGGAGTCCATCCGCCTGCGCGTGCCTGAAGGCTGGGAATCGCTGACCCTGATTCCGGTGATCCTGATCGTCGGCACCCTGGCCCTGGGCATGAGCCCGTACATGGAAAACTGGTTCTTCGGCGGCGACATGCGCCTGTGGATCTCCCATGACCTGGGCATCACCTACGACCAGCGCAACGCCCTGATCGTCGGCCTGGCCATGGGTTTTGCGGTGATTCCGAACATCTTCTCGATTGCCGAAGACGCCGTGTTCAGCGTGCCGCGCAGCCTGACCCTGGGCTCGCTGGCACTGGGTGCAACCACCTGGCAGACCATGACCCGCGTGGTGATTCTCACCGCCAGCCCGGGCATTTTCTCTGCGCTGATGATCGGCATGGGCCGCGCGGTGGGTGAAACCATGATCGTGCTGATGGCCACCGGTAACACGCCGGTCATGGAAATGAACCTGTTCGAAGGCCTGCGCACCCTGGCCGCCAACGTGGCGGTTGAAATGCCGGAATCGGAAGTCGGCGGCAGCCACTACCGCGTGCTGTTCCTCTCGGCACTGGTACTGCTGCTGTTCACCTTCATCATGAACACCTTGGCCGAACTGATTCGTCAGCGTCTGCGCAAGAAATACGCAGCGCTCTAAAGGATGAATGCCGTGAAGAAGAATTCTCTCAACGCTTGGTTCAAAAGCGGTTCGCCAGGCATCTGGATGAGCGGCGGCGCGGTGTCCATCGCCGTGATCATGACCATCGGCCTGCTGCTGGTTATTGCCTTCCGCGGTCTGGGTCACTTCTGGCCTGCCGACCTGCTGCAAGCCACTTACTCCATTCCCGGCCAAGCCAGCCACACCGTGGTGGGCGAGGTGGTTCAGGCCGAAGAAGTGCCGCTGGCGCGTTTGAAAGGTGCCGGCTTGCCGGTGCCGGAAAATGGCCCGGAGTTCATGACCCGCGAGCTACTGAAAGTGGGTAACCGTGACATCTACGGCAGCGACTTCACCTGGCTGGTCGGCGATTGGCTGGTCGACCAGAAAAAGCCGGTTGAACTGATGACACTGGTGCGCCGCGAGTGGGGCAACTTCTACGGCACGCTGGTTAGCGTCAAGGAAAGCGGCAAGGTGATCGCCGAAGGCGAAGCCGGCTGGCCGACCCTGCAAGAGCGCATCGTGCGCGTTGAAGGCCTGGCCGAGCAGCTGAGCAAGCTGGAAAAGAAAGACATCGGCGCGATCAACCATGACCTCGAACGCCTGCGTCTGAAAACCCGCAAGCTGGAACTCGACAAAGCCCTGACGCCTGAAGCCCAGGCTGACATCGAAGCCGAGCGCGCTGAACTCGACGCCAAGTACAAAGGCCTGGAAGGCCAACTGCTGGAGCTGCACCAGGCGGTCGACCGCGACAGCATCGTGGTGCGTGAAGCCGACGGCAAAGAAATTGAAATCAGCCTCGGCAAAATCGTTCACGCCTACCAGCCAAACGGCATGGGCGTATTCACCAAGCTGCGCATGTACTTCGCCAACCTGTGGGAATTCCTCTCCGACGACCCGCGTGAAGCGAACACCGAAGGCGGCATCTTCCCGGCCATTTTCGGCACCGTGATGATGACCCTGATCATGGCCATGATCGTGACGCCGTTTGGTGTGCTGGCGGCGGTTTACCTGCGCGAATACGCCAAGCAAGGCCCGCTGACCCGCATCATCCGCATCGCGGTGAACAACCTGGCCGGCGTTCCGGCCATCGTTTACGGCGTGTTCGGTCTGGGCTTCTTTGTATATGTGCTGGGCGGCTCCATCGACCGCCTGTTCTTCGCCGAAGCGCTGCCGGCGCCTACCTTCGGTACGCCGGGCCTGATGTGGGCCTCGCTGACCCTGGCGATTCTCGCCGTGCCGGTGGTGATCGTGGCCACCGAAGAAGGTCTGGCGCGTATTCCGCGTGCCGTGCGTGAGGGCTCGTTGGCCCTGGGCGCGACCAAGGCAGAAACCCTGTGGAAAGTCGTGTTGCCGATGGCCAGCCCGGCCATGATGACCGGCATGATCCTCGCCGTGGCCCGCGCCGCTGGCGAAGTGGCACCGCTGATGCTGGTGGGTGTGGTGAAGCTGGCGCCGTCGCTGCCAGTAGACGGCAACTACCCGTACCTGCACCTTGACCAGAAAATCATGCACCTGGGCTTCCACATCTACGACGTCGGCTTCCAGAGCCCCAACGTCGAAGCGGCCCGCCCGTTGGTGTACGCCACCGCGCTGTTGCTGGTGATGGTAATTGCCGGCCTGAACCTGTCGGCGGTGGCCATTCGTAACCACCTGCGCGAGAAGTACAAGGCGCTGGATCACTAACGTCATCCCCGCGAACGGGAAATGACGAAGTAAAGAATTGAACGACTATTCGCTGACCAGCGCACCGGTCAGCCAAACGCACACAACGCATCGAGGTTTCTCCATGCAGCACGAAGCCCAGCCACACGGCATCAACATTTCTGCCCTTGGCCGTGAAAAACAGAACCTGACCCTGGCTGAAGAAGCCGTGACCCTGGAAGTGCCCGGCTTGAGCCTGTTCTACGGCGAAAAGCAGGCGCTCTACGACGTCAAAATGAACATCCCCAAGCAGCGCGTGACCGCCTTTATCGGCCCGTCGGGCTGCGGCAAGTCGACCCTGCTGCGCTGCTTCAACCGCATGAACGACCTGGTAGACGGCTGCCGCGTTGAAGGTGAAATCAACCTCGACGGCAGCAACATCTACCGCAAAGGCGAAGACGTGGCCGAGCTGCGTCGTCGCGTCGGCATGGTGTTCCAGAAGCCCAACCCGTTCCCCAAAAGCATTTACGAGAACGTGGCCTACGGCCTGCGCATTCAAGGCATCAACCAGAAGCGCGTACTCGACGAAGCCGTTGAAGCTTCCCTGCGCGGCGCGGCCTTGTGGGACGAAGTGAAAGACCGTCTGCACGAGTCGGCGCTGGGTATGTCCGGCGGTCAGCAACAGCGTCTGGTCATCGCCCGCACCATCGCCGTGCAGCCTGAAGTGCTGCTGCTCGACGAACCGTGCTCGGCGTTGGACCCGATCTCCACCCTGAAAGTGGAAGAGCTGATCTACGAGCTGAAATCGAAATTCACCATCGTCATCGTGACCCACAACATGCAACAGGCCGCGCGGGTGTCTGACTACACGGCGTTTATGTACATGGGCAAGCTGATCGAGTTTGGCGACACGGATACGTTGTTTACCAACCCGGCGAAGAAACAAACGGAAGACTACATCACCGGTCGCTACGGCTAGTTTCGGTCAGTCCCCTCTCCCGCCTGCGGGAGAGGGTTAGGGAGAGGGGCTTTTGCGTTGTCTGCCAACCCTCTCCCCCGGCCCCTCTCCCGAGGACGGGAGAGGGGAGTCAAACCCCGGTTCAGGACATGCACATGATCAACAAAGACAGCCTCACCCACCATATTTCCGCCCAGTTCAACGCTGAGCTGGAAGACGTGCGCAGCCACCTGCTGGCCATGGGCGGCCTGGTGGAAAAACAAGTGAACGACGCCGTGACCGCGCTGATCGACGCCGACTCCGGTCTGGCCCAGCAAGTGCGCGAGATCGACGACCAGATCAACCAGATGGAGCGCAACATCGACGAAGAGTGCATCCGCATTCTGGCCCGTCGTCAGCCTGCCGCGTCTGACCTGCGTCTGATCATCAGCATCTCCAAATCGGTTATCGACCTCGAGCGCATCGGCGACGAAGCGACCAAAATCGCCAAGCGCGCCATCGAACTGTGCGAAAGCGGCGAGTCGCCACGCGGCTACGTGGAAGTGCGCCATATCGGCGACCAGGTGCGCAAAATGGTGCAGGAGTCGCTCGACGCCTTCGCCCGCTTCGACGCCGACCTGGCCCTGTCGGTGGCCAAGTACGACAAAACCATCGACCGCGAATACAAAACCGCCCTGCGTGAACTCGTCACCTACATGATGGAAGACCCGCGCTCCATCACGCGCGTGCTGAGCATCATCTGGGTACTGCGCTCGCTGGAACGCATCGGCGACCACGCGCGCAACATCGCCGAGTTGGTGATTTACCTCGTGCGCGGCACCGACGTGAAACACCTGGGTCTGGCAAGAATGGAAGAAGAAGTGAAAGGGATCGCCGACAAAGGCTGACCCCTACACGTCCCTGTAGGAGCGGCTTTAGCCGCGATGCTTTTTGCGACTTCAAAAAGCTCGAGGCTAAAGCCTCTCCTACAGGTATGCGCAGCACGGCTACAACGCCCGGCCCAGCCCGGGCGTTGTCGTTTTTGTGCACTACCGTCGGGTTCCGTAAGTCGATTTGCCTATTCGCCGCGTGGCGAGGCTATGCTTATGCCATTACTGAAGGGGTGGTCGATGAGCAAAATCAGCGTGCTGGTGGTGGATGACGCGCCGTTTATTCGTGATCTGGTGAAGAAAGGGCTGCGCAATGCATTCCCCGGCATCCAGATTGAAGATGCGGTTAACGGTCGCAAAGCCCAGCAGATTCTTGGGCGACAGGCGTTCGACCTGATTCTCTGCGACTGGGAAATGCCCGAGCTTTCCGGCCTGGAATTGCTCAGCTGGTGCCGCGAACAGCCCGAGATGAAAACCACCCCGTTCATCATGGTCACCAGCCGTGGTGATAAAGAAAACGTGGTGCAGGCCATTCAGGCCGGCGTGTCCGACTTTATCGGCAAGCCCTTCACCAACGAGCAGTTGGTCACCAAGGTCAAAAAAGCGCTGCACAAAGCCGGCAAGTTGGAAGCCCTGATGGGCGGCGCCCCGAAAACTGCCGCCTCGCCCTTTGGCAACGACTCGCTGTCCGCACTCACCGGCGGCAAGGCCGAGGTGGTCAAACCCAAACCTGCGGCGCCGGCCGCCACCGGTTCGGCCGCCGCGCTGCTCGGCGGCGCCGCCAAACCGGCGCCGGCTGCTGCCGCGCCTTCGGGTCGTGGCCAAGGGCAACTGCGGCTTCCCAGCGGCAGCCTGGCGTGCGTGATCAAAGCGCTGAGCCTGAAAGAGGCCTCGTTGCTGGTGAAACGCCTGGACACCTTGCCGCAAGTGCTGGAAAGCGCCGTGCTCGACCTGGAGCAGGGCGACGGTGGCGAAGTGGCGCGCCTCAACGGCTACCTGCACTCGGTCGCCGCCTTCGAACCCAAACCCGACAGCGAGTGGCTGCAACTGATCTTCCGCTTCGTCGACCGCGACCCGCAAAAGCTCGACTACCTGTCGCGGCTGATCGCCCGAGGCACCACTCAAAAACACTTTGTTCCTGGGGCCTAGCCTATTGCGTGTAGTTGCCTTGGCAGTCTGCTGAGCGTTCCTACAGTCAACCCAATGAAGACTTTTTACCGTTGACCGACAACCCTTACGACGGAGTCGGTCATGAACACGCGTTGCTTTCGTCTCATCTTCAGCAAACCATTGGGTTTCCTGATTCCCGTCGCCGAACATACCCGTGCCCAGCGAAAGGCTGGGCAGCAAACCGCTACTCCTTCGCGACTCAGGCCCTTGGTGCTGTCGCTGCTCCTGGCCAGCGTGCCGAACTGGTCAGTTGCCGAAATCCGGCTGGATCCGCGCTACTCGAATACCAACGTGATCACCGCGCCCAATGGTGTACCCGTCATCGAGATCGCCGACCCCAACCGAAATGGCCTGTCGCACAACCGCTTTACTGAATTTGATGTGGCGCAGCCCGGGGTTATCTTCAACAACAGCCTGGTCAACGGCACCAGCCAGCTTGGCGGCGCAGTGCTGCGCAACCCCAACCTGTCGCGCACCGCACGGGCAATTCTCAGCGAAATTACCGGCAATAAGCCCAGCTCCATTTCCGGCACGTTGGAGGTGTTTGGCGACAAAGCCGACATCCTTATCGCCAACCCCAATGGCCTCACGTTAAACGGCGTGACCACCCTCAACAGCTCCAGCCTCACGGTAAGCAGCGGCCGGGTGCGCGATGCCGATAGCAGCCTGCAATTTCGGGTCGATGAGCACAGCGGGCAGGTGATTATTGGCGTTGATGGCGTTAACACGGCGGGGCTGAGTTACTTCGATATCGTTGCGCGTTCGGTGGCTATCAATGGCGCTGTGGGCTCCCAAACGCGGGAAACCGATCTGCAAGTAGTGGCTGGGCAAGGTGCCTACGACACCTCTTCGCGCGGTTTTACGGCCACTGCTGAGGCGCAAAGCTCAGGCCTCGCTATTTACGGCACGGCCGCTGGCGCCATGCATGGCCGTTTTATCAACCTGATCAGCAGCGACAGCGGCGCGGGTGTTCGGCATGAAGGGCTGATTTTGGCGGCGCGCGACATCAGTATCAGTGTGGATGGCGATATAGAGCTGACCGACACTGGTGCGGGCAGGCAAGTGCAGATTGTATCAACCGCCACAGTAACCAACAGCGGCACGCTGGACGCCACCACGGGTTTGGCGATCAAAGCGCAGGATGTCATCAACAAAAAAGATGCCTTCCTTGGTTCGGGTACGAACCTCAGCATCGAGGTGAAAAACAGCCTGATCAATGAACTGGGCGCGACTGTGCTGGCCAGCGGCGATATGCAGCTGCGTGCTGATAGTTTGAAAAACAGCGGCGGCATTCAGGCCAAGGCGCTCACGATCAACGCTAAACAGCTGACCAATAGCGGCAGCAAGGCGTTGATTCGCGGTGAAACCCTGGCCGTTTCAGCTGAGCACGTTGATAACCGCGAAGGCGCTACGTTGTATGGCCGCGATACAGCAACGCTCAATGTCAGCGGCAACCTCGCTAACCAGAGCGGCGCCGGTATTTATGCAGGCACAACGCTGACTCTGGACGCGCTGGGCGCTGTGCTTAACGATGCCGCTACCCTCGCCGCCAATGCTATCAACCTCACCGCTGGCAGCCTGACCAACCAGGCGGCCGCCAAGATTCTGGCCGATGCCGGTTTGAACATTGATGTGCGCGGTTTAGTGCTTAACGATGCCGCCACGCTGGCAGCGAACGCGCTAAAACTAAAAGCGGCCAGCCTGACCAATCAGGCCGGTGCAAACGTGCTGGCCGATGCTGATCTGAACGTCGAAGTGACCGGCGCCTTAACCAACAACGCCGGCACCATCGCCACCGGCGAGACGCTGACCATTGAGGCTGGTACACAGGTGATCAATACCGCTGGCGGTACGCTGGCAGGTGAAACAGTCAGCGTAAAAGCAGCCGATATCCGCAACCAGGACAAAGCCCGCATTCTCGGCAACGACGTTTCACTCACCGCCCAAAACAGCTTCACCAGCTCTACTCAGGCCACGATTCAAGCGAGCAACACTCTCTCCATCGACACCGGCTCCTTCGTTGCTTCGGCGAGTGAACTACTCGCCGGCAATCATCTGTCGCTGAATCTCGCCAGCTACCAAAACAGCGCCACCATCACCTCCCTAAATACCGCCAGCCTGAGCTTTAAAAACAACGCTAATCTGCTGATCGATGCCGCCTTCAAAGCGCCGCAGGCAGCCAACTTATTCACCCTGTCCGCCCACCACATCACTATCGCCGCCGAGCTAAACGCCCCGGGCTCCGTGCAAATCAATGCCTCGGGCGATGTGCGCAACCAGAGCGCAATCATCATCAGCAAAAGCCTGGGCATTACCGCCCAAGGCCTGATCGACAACCAGGCCGGCAAGCTGATCTGGGCGGGCGAAAACATCTTCCTGAAGGCCGGCACCCAACTGCTCAATGGCCTCAACAGCCAACTGCTGGCCACCGGCGACATGAGCCTGAGCGCAGGTCAGAAAATCCAGAACAACGTGGGCCGTATCGAAGCGCAGAAAAACCTGTGGATCGACACCCCGTTGCTGGAAAACCTCAGCCAAAGCACCGGCGGCTTAGTGGCTGCCGGCAACGCGTCCGAAGACGCCTGGCATTCCCAAGCCGACGGCCTGATCGAGCGCGATTACTGGAACACCAAAATCACCCTGCCGTTGTACGCCGCCAACCTCACGGTGAAACAGGGCGTGATCAAAGCTGGCGGTGATTTACTCCTCAACCAGGAGACCGCCAAAAACACCGGCGCCACCGTGCGCAACGTCGGCGGTTTGATGGCCGCGACGGGCAATGTGCTGATCAACGGCAACCTGGAAAACCTCGGCATCTCCACCAGCAGATCATTGGTTCAGTTGCTGCGCGGCGCCCAGGCAACCATCCGGTGGAGCACCTCGTCGATCTGGACACCGAACGGCGACCCCAGCCACTACAGCCTCTATGGCCTGCTGGATCAACTGCTCGATCAGGGCCGTGCCGGTAACTGGCTGAACTCGCTCAAGCAAGTGAAATCTGCGGAAGTGAATCAACTGCTTAGCGCAGTGCTCGGTGCCGATTGGAAAGCCCTGGGCGAAGACGCCCTGCGACCACGCTGGGCTGCCTTCAAGAGCAGCGAGAAAACCCAGACGTATTACGCCAGTACCCAGGCTGAAATCTCGGCCGGCAATACCTTCCTGCACGAAGGCGGCTCGTTTGCCAGCGGCGATGGCGCCAACTGGGGCGAGCAGCGGCCAGTGACCATTCAAGTTGGTAGCGAAACCGTGCAGAGCCTCGATGGCGAGCTGGACGCGAAGTTTGGTTTTAACCGCGATAAAGCCGACGCCATTTTGAAGCAACAGCAAAACAATCCCCTGTTCCAACTGCGCGAACCGTCAGCCGATGACAGCGTGTTTGCCCGGGTAAAACCGATTTATGAAACGCGGGTGAAGTACCTGGACCAGAGCCAGTTCTTCGGCTCGGAATACTTCCTAGACAAGATCGGCTACGACCCAACCAAAAGCGTGACCGTGCTGGGCGACGCGTATTTTGATCATCAACTGATCATGCAAAGTGTCGAGCAGCGGCTGGGTAATTTCCTGGCCCAGACGATGCGTTTGAGTGGTGCTGAGCTGGTTAAACAGTTGATGGATAACGGCGCGGCGTTAACCGATACGGCCGGCTTTAGCCTCGGGCAACCGCTAAGCGCCGCGCAAATCGCCGGGCTGCAAGAAGACGTGGTGTGGTACGAAAACCAGGAGGTGAACGGTCAGTTGGTGATCGCGCCACGGCTTTATTTGAGCCAAAAGACCATCGCTGCACGAGCGCAGGACGCTAAAAGCTCTGCGCTGGTTAGCGCCGACACCATCCTGATCGATGCCGAGTCGGTGGCGAACATCAACGGCAGTATTCGGGGCAATACCGACACCTTCATCTACTCCAAAACCGACATCAACAACGTTTCCGTTGGTGGTACTCAGGCCGGGATCTTTGCCGGCCAAGGAGGCGAAGGTAAAACGGCTGGGCAACTGGTCATCGCCGCCGAAGGCAAAGTGCGTAATCAGGGCGGCATCATGAGCGGCTACCAACAGACGGTGGTGGGCGGCGAAGGGGTGAGCAGTTCGGCCACTACCGGGTACGACAAGAACGGCTATCTGGTGGTGCGTGACAACGGCATTTTGGGTACAGCCTTGAGTGCTGATACGCCACCCAAAGAAGAGGTTGCCTCTGATGCGGTGAGCGAGGCACCAGCGGAAAAAACACCGCTGGTAGTCGAACGGCCAGACGTACGCGCGATCTTCGAAGACCGCCTGGCTGCAGGCCCGGTAGACACCAGCCAAGGTTCTTCCCTGAACGTGATTGCTGGCGGCGATATCGACCTGATCGGCGCCATCACCCAGTCCGATAACGTGCTGCTGCAAACTACCGGCAACCTCAACATGAAAGACCTGTACGAAGCGCGTTCGGCGTTCGATTCGGCAGGCGCGACGGGCTTTCTGTCGCAAGTCGACATCACCGAAATGGCCGCTTCGGTCACCTCGATAGGCAATTCGCTGGAGGCCAAGAATCTGGTGGTAAAAGCGCAGGGCGATTGGACCATTACTGGCGGCGACATCAACACCCAGACCAGCGCTATCCAGGTCGGCGGGGACATGACGGTGATTGCCGCCAAGGATTTGGCCTACCACGAAAAAACCGTAAAAACCGCAGAGCTGCTGGTTAGTGGTGGTGTTGGCGCGGGTGGCTACGAGGCCACCGGTCGAGTGGGCTCGGCAGCTAAAGTCGACACGCAGTTGGATGCGCCGTTTGATGCGCTGGGTAGCGATCCTCAAGAGTCCTCTTCGCTTCGTGCCGGCCGAGGCGCGGCCTCGCAGGAACTGGCCAAAGCCGGCAGCACTGGCGCTAACAGCGGCGCCAACAAAGGCCGTGGCGCTACCAGTGGTGCCAATCTGAAAATCGGCCTGGAGATGGTCACTACCACCGACACCACCGAATCCACCACCTACCGCAACGCGCAACTGAATTTCGGCAGCGGCAGTGTGGATGTGGGCGGAACCTTTGATTTCGGCGGCGCCGACATCAACGCCGGCCATCAGTTGAGCCCCGAAGACCGGGCCAAGATGACCGTAGCTGAACGCAAGGCTGCCACCGAAGCGATGCCAACCCTGGACATCACCGCTGGCGAGATAAAAACCACCAAATACGAGAGCACGGAAAAAACCACGCACAGCCGTGAGGAGCTGTTTTTTGGTCTGACCGCCGAAGCGCACTCGTCATTGGCCGACGTGGCTACGCAAGTATCCAACACCACCCACAAAGCCCTCGGCACCGACGCGGTCAACGACCCGAACGCCTCGCCGGGTTCCTCGAAAACCCAGGCCATGGCCGAAGGCAAAATGGAGATCGACCCGACACTGACCGCCATTGCGGCAGCGGGCCTGGCCACCCAGGTGGCCTTTGGTGAAGTAGCGGGCATGTCGCGCACCATCGGCATGCAACACAGCGAGGAAAGCCGCGAAAGCCAAAGCCGCTCGGAAAATATCAACCAGGTAGGCGGCAATATCAGCCTGACCTCGACCAAGGGCGATATCGCGCTGAACGGCGTAAACCTGCAAGGCGGCAAGGTCGCCATCAAGTCTGCCGGTGCGCTGACCCAGCAGGCGGCGAAAAGCAGCACCAGCAGTTCGGAATCGGTATCGACCCACCGCGTGGGGATTTCCGACAGCATTGGCGTGGCGCCAACCGGTGCCGGTATGGGCGTGTCCGTGGGTGCCGACGGCAGTTACGACAGCACCAAAAGCAGCAGCACCAGTTACACCAACGGGCTGATCAGCGGCACCGAAGTCAGCATCGAAACCGCCGGCGACCACAACCTGATCGGCTCCAATATCAAGGGCAACTCGGTGACTGCCACCATCGGTGGCAACCAGAACATCACCAGCGTGCAAGACACCAGCAGCATGAACCACACCCGTGGCAACTGGAGCGCCAGTGTGGGCGTGGCCATCACCACCAACGGCCTTATCCAGGGCACCGCCAGCGCGAGTGGCTCTGGCGGCAAGGACTACGACAACAGCAAACTCACCGCCGAACAGGCCGGCATCGCAGCAGACAGCCTCGACCTCAAAGTGGCCGGCAACCTCAACCTGACCGGTGCCCACATTACCTCCAGCCCCGGCCAGGGCAGCGTTGATGTGGGCGGCAAAATCACCGCCAAAAGCCTGCAAGACACGCGTGACAAAGACGGCGGTTATGGCGGTGGTGGCGGCGGTATCAGCAAAAACGGCCTGCCCAGCGTAACGCTCGAATTTGGTCGGGTAGACCAGGTGAAGTACCAGGCCGAAAACGCCGCGACCATCGATGTGGGCGACCCGAGCAAAGTCACGGCCGCGCAAGGCATTGCCGGCAAGCTCAACACCGATGCCGACAAGCAGCTCAACGTCACGCAAAACAAACGCGTGGCCGGTACCGATGTGAAAATCGAAATCTCCATCAGTGATGCGCAAGAGCTCAAGGCCGGCGCGAAAAAACTCTTCACGCCCTCGTCAGCGGGCAGCAAGTCGGTGGCCAGTACATCGGGGAGCAGTGCTCGGCCGAGCGCATCCAGCAGCACCACAAAAACGCAGACAGACACGCCAAAGGCCAAGGAAAGTTTTGCCGATAACGGCAAGGCCAA
Organism: Pseudomonas sp. AC070; assembly: GCF_979258635.1. NCBI lineage: Bacteria > Pseudomonadati > Pseudomonadota > Gammaproteobacteria > Pseudomonadales > Pseudomonadaceae > Pseudomonas > Pseudomonas sp. AC070. Next base: position 5,049,616 of record NZ_OZ409871.1, on the reverse strand, counting down.
ACCGGCTTTTGAACAACGGGTAATCGTCAACACCGACACCAGCGACCCGGTGGTGAACAAGGCGGTGCAGAACCTGGCCAACAAGCACCCGGACAACAGCGTGGTGATCGCGCCCAAAGCCGACGGCGGCCACGCCATCCTGCAAGGCACGCTGGCCAGCGGCGCCAGCACCAAAGTGGAAGTGGTGGGCCATGGCGCGAGCGGCGCTGACGGCGCGAGCCTGGGAGGCTTGAACAGCAAACAGATCACCGACCTGGTGCAAAACCTGAAAGCCGGCAGCAATGCTCAGGTCGACAAACTGGCACTGGTGGGTTGCGGTACGGCCTGTGCCAAAGACGGCCCAAGCCTGGTCAATGAAGTGGACAGCCTGCTGCAACAGCAAGGTGGCACCACCCGTTTGACGGGGTACGACACTGCAATAGTGGTGCACGAAACTGGCCAAAAACGGCCAGCGTCGCAGAACGCAGCGGATGCGTTGGGTAAGCTGGACGCGACTGCCACTGAGCAAACACCGCCTCAAGGGTTGTCGAAACTACCTCTCAAGCGTCGTATTTTGGAGCGATACCGGGCCGATGAAGCTGCCGGCAGCACTGCACGTGTGGAGCGAGGCTCGGACCAGCCGCTGGATTTGCGGACCGCTGCGGCAACTGCCTCATCCGCGTCAACGAGTGAGACTGCCCCTGCACACCGTTTTTCAGGGCCCACCGGGAATGGTCTCACCGGCCGGGCGCGAGCTTCCGAACAACCAGCGCAGGCGTCTGGATCTGATAGCAATGTTCCAAAAGGGCTGTGGGGGCACGGCGTACTTGCACAGCATGAAATGTCGTCTAAAAAGGCAAAAATAGCTCGGGTGGAAGCACAACCCCGCGACACGGTTGTGTCTCGCACATCGTCTGAGCTTGCGGCGGTCCTGCAGCGGCCCACCACAGGCGCGAGTGATAGACCGGTGGGCGAACCCGGTCAGAGCGGCGCCAATGCGCAAGACATGCTTGCCGACAGCCCTGCGCCAATCTTCCCGCAATCGCGGACGCCCTTGGATGGCCCGCCTGCTACAGCGCCTACAGCACACTCCGTGGATAACCTGCGCGCGCATAGCGGCCCGGCAGCGCGACCGGTCACCGATAGCGTCAAGCCCACTGCGCCCGAGCCCGGCGCTGCAGCACTTTTTTCATCGGTAGTGCAAACGCCGCCTACGGCGCAAGCACCGGTAATACGCCACACCATCAACAACGCCGCGCCCGTATTACAAGGCGCTGACGGTGGAGATGTGCTGCTCGACGTATTAAAGCGCGAGTTGAGAGTAAAGAAGACCGTCGAACTGAACGACTTGATCGAGCGCCTCAAGCCCACGCCTAGCCACGCGCTTGAGGACCAATTACACGCCGATTTCGGCGGCTCGCCTCCCGGTGAGCGTGTAACCCGGACGCTCGCGATCCAGGATGAAATTACGACGCAAGCCAAACAACTGCTGAAAATGTCAGCCCAGGAGCGCGCGGCTTATCTGGACTCCACCATGGTGACCAAAGACATACCGGGAATAGAGGGTGGCGTGCTGGCTAATAGAGACATCCGCGCTTATGAAGTGATTGGCACCTACGCGGGGAAATTTCTCGAAGGCGCTGCGCACAAAGGAGCCGAAGAACAAAGAATTGGCCGCGACAAGCTGTTTAGTTATGCATTCGAACTGCCCAACAAAAAAGCGATTATCAGTGGCTTTGGTGAGGGGCACGGCAATGTGACCACGCTACTTAATGATGCCGAATCACCAGCAGACAACAATGTTATTCACACCTGGCTTGGCAAGAACCTGGTTTTTTATGTGGCCAAGCGGCCCATTGTCAAAGGCGAAGAGCTACTGCTCCACTACGGTGAGGTGTATGACCGCTCCGGTTGGAATTCGCGGCCGATAGCAATAGCCGACACGCAAGGGGCCAGCACCAGCGGTGGTGGGCAGGCGCAAACATACGCGTCAAGGGCAAAGGCCGGATTTGGTCAGCGTGTGATCGTCAACACCGATCCAGGTGATTCAGTGGTAAACCAGGCGGTGCAAAATCTGGTGAACAAACACCCCGATAACAGCGTGGTGGTTGTACCAACCGCGCACGGCAGCCCTTCGATCCTGCAGGGCGCATTCACCCCCGCCAGTAGCACCAAGGTTGAAGTCGTAGGGCATGGTGCCAGTGGCATACCAGGCTCAACCCTGGGCGGCCTCAGCGGCCAACAGATCAGCGATCTGGTGCAAAAACTGCAAACCGACGGCAACGCCCAGGTCGACAAGCTGGCACTGGTGGGTTGCGGCACTGGTTGTGCAAAAGACGGCAAAAGTCTGGTCAATGAGGTGGACAGCCTGCTGCAACGGCAGGGTGGTACCACCACTGTGAAAGGTTACGAAACGCCGGTAGTGGTGAACGAAACGGGCCATAAGCGGCCGGCGTCGGCGAACGACGCGAATGCGTTGGGTAAGCGCGACGCAGCGACCGCTGAGCAGACGTCGTCCGAGCCGCTGTCCAGGCTCCCACTCAAGCGTCGTCTTCTGGAGCAGTACCGGACTGATGAAGCTGCCAACCAAACGGCACGTGTGGAGGGCGGCTCAGACCAGGCGCCGGGCTCGCAGCATTTTGCAAAGCCTTCAGCACCGGCGTTGACGACTGACTCTGTTTCCCCTCGCCAATTGTTGGAGCCAACCTCGCATGCGCTCACCGGCCCAGTGCGCGGTGATGAACAATCAGCCGAGACGTCTGGAGTGGACAGCAATCTTCCAAAGGGGCTGTGGGGCCACTTCGAATCTTTACAGACTCAAACTCCACCTGCAGAGCCGAAAATTGCGCGTGTACCAGCACAACCGCGCGACAACGTTGTGTCACAGTCCTCGACATCGGCAGCAGGCACGCGGCATTTTGTTCAAGCTGAGGCGCCACGTGCAGATACTTCCGAGCCAAGTGGCAGCCCTGCGAGTAACGATGATGCACGGTCAGCAACAAGCAGCGCGGATGATGACTTGTCTGGCAGCACAATCACCCAGTTGACTGATCGGCAGACTTGGATAGCCAGTATCAATGAAGCGAACGCACAAGTGCATGCGAGAAAATATTTGGAGAAGCGATGGAGAGGTGAAAATCCCGGATCCTCAAGCACCTACGCAGAAAAAGAGGCCATCGATTTAAGTTTGTTCAATAAGAGCCTTAATAACCTGACGCAGCAGCGCTTGAAAGCGATAGCAACAGACATGAACGTGCCTTTTAACAAGCATGACCGTGTGCCGGGCGCCACAGCCAACCCTGCCAATAAGTTAACGCACTTATCGCCGGCTTACCTGGCCCAGTTATATTTGAAGTTACCGGAACACCTGAAGGTAACCAGAAGAGACTATGCCGACTTGCACGGCATCAGTGCTGCTCACTTCCAGGGTGCCATTGGTTATGTAAAGCGAATGGGTAAGGCTGCCGACTCCGCTAGTTCGACTCTGAAAGCTGCTTCTGATCAGCTGATATACGGCGAGTTGGTTAGGCTTGCACAAGAATATCTGGCAGCACCTGAAAGTCAGCGCTTAAGCAAGCATATCTTTGCTGAACAAAAGGGCATCAGCGTAGTTCAACTAAACGGCGGCCTTGGTAACCTCAAGAAAAAGTTGCTTACATCGGCCAGTAGTCCGGTGCAGCCGGACTTGCCTGGCGCAGCAGCACCTTCGGCCTCGAGCAGTAGCGGGATCCGGAGTGTTTTTCCGGATTCAGCGGTAGACCCATCGGGCATTCCCTCCACCCGAGCTGCAAAAATTTCCGCCAAAGTGGGGAGCGAAGGGCAAGGTTTGAACGCCGATCCTGCCCCCGCGAAAATTGACAAAACGATACTAATCAAAGACTGGAAAAAGATTGCCGTCGACCTCAGCGATAAAGATGAGTTTTTACATTATGTTGATAGCCTTGGCGCTAAACGCAATGGGGTAGAGGGTATCTGGAGAAGCCATATGGCCGTGCTCACTGGCCAGCGGGGTGACCCGGACATTGTTGCGCAGGAGTATTTAAGCCAACTGGAGAATGGACCCTATCCGGGGACTATTGGCGAGTATGCGAGGGCCCACGACGTTTCAAGGCGCAAGCTGGAATTGGCCGTTAGTAAATCGAGAGCTACCCCCTCAGTATCTTCCACCGTTGGCGTCGGCAATTCGTTTTCCGCCGTCCAGCAAAGGGACCCTGTTGATACAGACCATCCGGCGTTTCCACTTAGCCCTCCAGCCAACAGCCCCAAGCGCTCGGCTGACCATGGGGCGGCGGCGGACGTGGGTTTGGATACTCAGGCATGGAGTAATGCGCTGCAGGCCTCTGACCTGCTTGCCGATCGCAGCGCTGCCAGGGCTACGGCGCACGGGGATCTGGATCGAGCCCATGCCGTCAGTGAAAAATTGGAGGGTGTTGGCGGCAATCCTGGAGCTGACGTGGTGCTGCGCATCTTAGCGGGCTCGTTAGGGGCTACGCGCCGGTTGCAGCGCGGTGAGGCGATCAAGTTGGCCAACGAATATTGGGCAGCATCTGCGGATCCGGAATTTGACCGGCTCAAGTTTGCTGAGCAAAAGGGCGTTAGTTTCGACCAACTAAACAATGCCATTGCTAACACAAGAAAAAGGATGTCTGCATCGGGCATACGCCCGGAGCTACCGCTTGGTTTGCCTGGCACCGTTGAAACGTCGGCCTCGTCATCAACCGATAGCCTAGTACTCGGTCATATTTCGGACTCAGCGGCAGATCAATCTGTGACTGCCTCCCCCCGCGCTGTAACAGGTCCTGCCTCACTGGCGCGCAAAGCGCGACGAGATTTAGATGTCGAGCTTTCTCATGCGGGCGTGAGCAAGGCGCAATTGATAGAAGACTGGAAAAAAATTGCCGTCGATCCCAGCAATAAAGAGGATTTTGTGCGTTATCTGGGCAGCGTGGGCGCTCCACTGCGCGGGATAGAGTCTATTTGGAAAAACCATTACGCCGTGATCACTGGCGGGCGGCCTGACCCGAAAATGCTTGCGCAGCAGTATTTAGATCAGCGTGCGGATGGAGCCTATCGGGGGAATATTAAAACCTTTGCAGAACGCGAGCACGTATCGGCGCGCGCACTGATATTAGCCGTTAGGAATTTAAGAGATACCCCTTGGGTTGGGATCGGCAATTCGTCCTCCTCGACTGAGCTGCGGCCCGAGTTAAAAGATGTTTTGCGCAAGTGGTTCGCCACTGCGCCCGATCCTCACAACGAGCTTGCCGCCAGAAAAACGGTCGAGCAGATCACTTCACTCCAAGGCTGGGAAGATAAGTGGGCGGCTGTTGCGGTTGCTCACCGCACGAATACCAACTCGTCGGGCAACCTTGCAAAAGCACGGGCCTATCTGGCACAGCCACCAGCAACTGCCCTGGGGCAGCGGGCTTTCGCCGAGGCCAATGGTCTTGCTTATTCTCAACTAAGGAAAGCGCTGTACACCCTCAGGTACCAGAATAAAAAACTTGAATCGCAGATGGCTTCCGCTTTCGAAACAGCCCGGCAAGGGGATCACGTTGATACAGACCATCCGGCGTTTCCACTCAGCCCTCCCGCCAAAAGCCCCGAGCGCCCGGCTGACAGTGCATTGTCGGCGAACGTTGGGCTGGGTATTCAGCCAGGGGAGAGTGCGTGGGTGGGGCCCGCTCCGGAGGGTGATCGCCTCGCCATCCAGGCGCAGCGTATGGACGTTGAACCAAAACTGACGGACATCAGCGCGAGCAGACCCTCATCGGCGGATGAGCAAATGGATACGGTTGACCTGGATGACGGCTCGCGGGCCAGCGAGCACGTTTTTGAAACCCTGCCGCTAGCAGATGGCGGGCTACCAGAATCTTCCGGCCCAGCGCTGCCCGCCTTCGACCTGGCGAGCGACTTTGCCGGCTCCAGGGGGCTCACTGATCATTTGGCCGCCAGCGCGGAACAGGCGACCGCCACGATCGATATTGATCAACTGCCGCGGTTCGATAGCCTGATTGATCCCAACCTGCTCGCCGATGATCCTGCAAGTGTGCTAGTCAAAGCTGAACCGATCGACGTGCTGGATGCGGAGTTCTTGACCCCGGCCGATGATGACCTGCTTGCCGACCGCAGTGCTGCCAGGGTAACGGCCACCGAGAATGCCGAGCCCGCCTACACAGCGATCAGCGATGCGCTTTCCGATCCGTTGGTGCCAGACGCCCCGGTTAAAGAGGAAGTGCCCACCATTCGTCACGTTATCGATAATGCCGCGCCGGTCCTGCAAGGTGTGAATGGCGAGGATGTGCTGTACGAGGTGCTTAAACGCGAGCTGAAAGTTAAAAAAATGGTTGAACTGGATGTCTTGATTGATCGTTTGAAGCCCAAGTTGAGTGCGGAGCTACTGGATGAAATGTTTGCCACGTTTGGCAACTCGCAAGGCCACATTGACGTGCCGAAGATTCGGGCAGCCGAGGATGCAATCGCGACCGCGGCCAGGCAGCTGCTCAAACTGTCGGCGCAGCAGCGCGCTGATCATCTTGAATCGGTGATGGCGATTGAAGACGTGCCAGGTATGGGCCGCGGTGTGCGGGCTAAACGAGATGTCCAGGCCTTTGAGGTGCTGGGGTGGTACTCGGGCAAGTTTCTGGAAGGCCCCGCGCAGAAGACGGCTGAAGAAGACCGGATTGGCCGCGACAAACTGTTCAGTTATGCCTTCGAGCTCCCCAACAAAAACGCCATCATCAGTGGTTTTGGCGAGGGGCACGGTAACGTGACCACACTCATCAACGATGCCGAATCAGTGGAGAACAACAACGTCGCCTATATATGGCTGGGCAAGAATCTGGTCTTTTATGTGGCCAAGCGGCCTATCCCCAAAGGCGAGCAGATGCTGATCAACTATGGCGAGGTTTATGACCGCTCCGGCTGGGGCTCTCATCCAATCACGGTCAACGACGCGGAGCCGGCGGGTAATGACAATGCTGACGGCGCCGGCACCAGCGGCATCCAGCCAGGCACGGGGACGTTCTGAGGTGTGATGGGGCAAAGGAGGCACCTGGAGGGGGCCTCGTTTGCTGCAAGAGGTGGGGCCTGGCAGGCGTTTGGCCCTGAGGCGGACGCCGGGCCCCGACCGGTGGCGAGCGACGCTTCACATCGCGACGGTCGGCATCTCGCCGCCTGGGCGCAGCGCTGCTAGTCTTGCCGGTCCAAGTACCCATTAGAACGATGCCGTTATGCTAGGGCGCATTATCCTTCTCTGTGGTCTGACACTCGCCGCTGCCACTCCCGCCGCGGCATTGACCATCTACAAATACACCGACGCCAATGGCGTGGTGACCTACACCGACAAAGCCGCGCCCGGCGCGCAGGTGTTCGTGTTTCGCGACCGCATGGTCGAGCGCCTCGACACCCAGGTGAAGCTGGAAACCAAAAGACACGACGCTGGTGAAACCCTGCTCGTGCGCAACGACCTGTATGCGCCCGTGGAAGTGGAGCTTAGCCTCAATAACGCGGTGAACGTGTCCGGTATGCCGGATAAACCGATTCACTGGGTATTACCGCCGCGCAGCAAAATTCGCCTGCTCACCCTGGCCCCGCGCGACCCCAACCAAGCCATGCGCTACAAACCCAAATTGCGCACGGCGCTGGGCGACCCGCGCTTGCTGCCGATTGCCTACGACTACCCGCTGCCGTGGGTCGGCGGGCCGTTCCGGCAGAGCCAGGGCGCCAACGGCAAATACAGCCACTTCACGCCCAAAGGGCGCTTTGCCATCGACATCGCCATGCCCGAAGGCACGCCCATCGTCTCGGCCCGCGCCGGCACGGTGGTGAAAGTGGAGAACAGCCAGAGCGGGCGCGGCAATAACCCCTCGGGCAACTTTGTGCGGGTGCTGCACGATGACGGCACCATGGGCGTTTACCTGCACCTGATGCGCGGCTCGGTGGTGGTCAACGAAGGCCAACGCATCGCCCTCGGCACGCCGCTGGCGCGCTCCGGCAATACCGGCAACAGCAGCGGCCCGCATTTGCACTTCGTGATTCAGCGCAACATGGGCCTGGCGCTGGAGTCGATTCCCTTCGACTTCGTGCAACCGGTCGACACCTTGCCCAACTTTGCCGTGGGCGGTGAGTGAACCGGCCTGCTAGCCTGTGGGCAGAACGTCGGTTTTAGCCATGAACCGACACCGAGGCAAAGGGTGAGCAATGCGGGTACGTGTACAAGTCATAAGCCTGTTGATGTGCTGGCTGGCAGCCTTCAGCTGCCATGCCGCACTGGTGCAATTGCAAGACGACAGCGAGCCCGTGCGCCTCGGCCCACAGCTTGAATACCTGATCCCCCAGCAACCGCTGCAATTCGTCGACGCCCAGCGCTCGCGCGGCTGGCAAGCCGTGAACGCCGAATCGCTGAACCTCGGCCATCAGGAACAACCGGTGTGGGTGCGCATGCACCTGCTCAACCTCGCCGCCATCAACAACTGGCTGCTGGTGGTGGAATGGCCGATTCTCGACCGCGCCGACGTGCGCCTGTACTACCCCGAAAGCCGCAGCTGGGGAAATGTGCAGTCTGCTGGCGACCACATTCCTTTCAGCAATTGGCCCATGGCCGAGCGACAACTGGTGTTTCCTCTGAAGCTGGAAAAGGCCGAGGAAGCCTGGGTCTATATGCGCATCAGCAGCAAAGAAAACGTGCTGGTGCCCATGCAACTGTTCAGCGAAACGCAATTTCAGGCCCAGGAAAAAAGCCTGCGCATGCTGCTCGGCATGTTCTTCGGCGCCATGCTCGCCATCCTGCTCTACAACGCCGCGCTGTACCTGTTCACCAAACACCGTAGCTACATCTGGTACACCTTGTACCTGCTGGGCGTGATCATCTACGAGCTGAGCATCAGCGGTGTCGGCCCGCTCTACGTGTGGCCCGACCTGGGCGAACCGGCGCGGCAGATCTACGCGCTGTCGGCGATCTGGAGCTTCTTTGCCGCCGCCATGTTCGTGCGCGCCTTCCTGCGTCTGCCGCGCTACGGCGGCTGGCCGCTGTGGACCAACAACCTGCTGGCCTTCTATTGGCTGGCGGCCCTGGTGCTGGTGGTGGTCGAGCCCGATTGGGTGTACTGGATTGGCGTCAACCAGGTCGCCCTGGCCTCGTGCATTTTGGCCTTGGTGGTGGCGGTATTCGCCTGGCGACGCGGCAACGGCTCGGCACCGATGTTTATCCTGGCCTGGACGTTTTTGATCGTCTGCACCTTCGTGCATGTGGCGGCGCTGGAAGGCCTGCTGCCGATTAACCAAGTGACCCTGCGCATGCAAACGCTGGGCTTTTTCGTCGAATTCATTCTGCTCTCCGTCGCCCTGGCCGACCGCCTCAACCGCGAGCGGGCCGCGCGGGTGAAAGCCCAACACAGCCTGCTCGAAGCCCGCGAACAGGCCTTGAGCACCCAGCAGCAAATGCTCGAGGTGCAGCGTCGCACCAACGAAGAACTCGAACTGCGCGTGCAAGAACGCACCGCCGCGCTGCAACGCACCAAGCTCGACCTCGAACAGGCCAACACCGAGCTAACCCGCATCAGCCACACCGACGCCCTCACGCAACTGGCCAACCGCCGCTACTGCGACCAGCAACTGGCGCACCTGAACGACCCGGCGTTGGCGGTGCTGATGATCGACATCGACCACTTCAAACGCATCAACGACACCTACGGCCATCCCTTCGGCGACACCTGCATCAGCGCCGTGGCGCAGGTGCTCAAACAAGCGACACGGCGCAGTGCCGATTTGGCCGCGCGTTATGGCGGCGAGGAGTTCGTGGTGTTACTGCGCGACAGCAACCCCAAGGACGCGTTTGAACTGGCCGAACAGGTACGCCAAGCCGTCGCCGGAATTACCCTGGACAGCGGCATCGAGCCCGTGCAACTCACCGTCAGTATTGGCGTGGCGTGCAACGCACCGGAGCGGGCGCTGGATGTGCAGGCGCTGCTGAGCGCAGCGGATCGGGCGCTTTACGCCGCCAAGCAGGGCGGGCGCAACCAGGTTCAAGGCGTGGCGCCATTGCCGGCGTGATTGATCTGGCCCGTGATCCAGATGTTGATCTGGCTCGTGATCCAGATGTTGATCTGGCTTTTGATCTACCCGCCCCATTCATCGCAGGCCGAGTGGAGTCGACGTGTAGGGGGTTGAGCGGCCGGGAGCCGCGAAAGGAACATCGGGCCATGGATGGCCCGTTGTGACGGCCCCCGGAGCGGCGACGGAAGGAGGGAAGTCGGAGCGCAGCGTAGACCCAAGGTAGGGGCAAGCGTTTTTGCTTACTTTTTCCGCAACTGGAAAAAGTGAGTCGCGCGTAAGGCGCGAAACAAAACGTTCAGCGCACGCGGTAATGAATACATTCGCCACCGCGTAACACGCACTGAAACCATGCGCCCTTGCCAGCACCTGGTGCGCCATCTCCAAGCAGCGCAGGCCATACGCCTATACGCCTCCACATCAACCCCTTGAAAACCCGCAGGTTTTCCCCCTCAGCAAAACCCTGGCACCGACCTTGCTAGATCCCTACCCGAACGGGATGAGTTATTCGCGTCGGCACCGCCGTCACAACGCTGCTCATGACGCTTGGCACACAGGAGCTGTAACCAGAGGCGAACTAGGGTTCCGGTCCACAGGAGTGGACGCTGGTCCGAGAGTTTTCCGGCCCTAAGGAAGAGGGCTACACGGCGGGAGAAAAGCCCGGGAGACGTGATGTCATCCCGTGCCTGTTTCCCTAACGTGTAGGAGTGTTGCCATGACCACGCCGTTGTCTCGCTTCAAGCTTCCTCTGTTGCGCAAAAGCCTGCTCGGGGCTTGCCTGGCCGCTGCCGCCAGCCTGTTGCCGGTCACTTCTCACGCCGTTGAAAAACTGAAAATCGGCACCGTTGTCTGGGCCGGTTACGCACCGTTTTATGTGGCCGACAAACTCGACCTCTACAAACCCCACGGCCTCAAGGTCGAGCTGCAATTTTTCAACGACCCGGCCCTGATTCCCACCGCCATGGTTGGCGGCGCGCTCGATGGCGGCATGTTGACCTACGACCAGGTCGTCGGCGGCGTGGCCAAAGGGCTCAAGCACCGAGTGGTCATGCCCATCGACTTCTCCAACGGTGGCGATGCCATCGTGGCCGACAAATCCATCGCTTCGGTGAAGGACTTCAAAGGCAAAAAAGTCGGCTACAACCCGCTATCGCCCTCTGACTTTCTGCTCGCCTATGCGTTGAAATCCAACGGCATGACCGAGAAAGACATCAGCCCCGTGAACATGACCCCCGAAGGTATTCCCGGCGCCATGGCGTCTGGCAGCTTGCCGGTTGGCGTGACCTACGAGCCGAACGTGTCGCAGATTCTCGGCATGCCGGGCGACAAGTTTCACGTGGTGTATTCCTCCAAAGACGCCCCGGGCCTGATCACCGACGTGCTGGTGTTCGATGAAAAAGTCATCGCCAAACGCAAAGTCGCGATCAACGCGCTGATGCAGGGCTATGTCGATGGTCTGGCGTATATCAAAAGCCACCCGGAAGAGTCCGCCGAAATCATCGGCAAGGTGCTCGGCGTCAGCGCCAAGGAAGCCACCGAGCAAATGAGCGGCGTGTACAACATTCCGCTGGCGGAAATGAGCAAGAACTTCGAAAAGTCCGACGCTACCAGCTCCTTCTTTGGCAGCGGCGCAGTGATCGGCACCTTGCTCAAGGACAACGGCCAGATTCCCGCCGTGCCGGATTTCGCTGCCACGTTTGACGCGTCCTTTGTCGAGGCGCTGGCTAAGTAAGCCGGTATCGATGTCACGTTGCCGGTGCGCAACCCCCTGCGCACCCACGCAACGCCGATGAGACAGGAGCCATCATGTCTGCTCAGATTTTCCGCTACGCCGACGGGAAAATTCCCAATTCACTGGCGTTCGCCTATGTATTCGCCGCCTACTTCGGCGGCCTCGCCCTGCTGTTTTCCGCTCATCTGGGGCTGAACCTGCTCGGCACCTTATTGCTCGGCCACGGCATGATCATCGCGGCCTATCTGATTCACGAATTCGCCCACGGCACTATCTTCGCCAAGCCCAAGCACAACGAATGGGCGGGTGAGGTGTGCAGTTGGCTGTGTGGCAGTTGCTACGCGGGGTTTCAGTACCTGCGCAAGAAACACATGCGCCACCACGTCGACCGCGCCGACGTCATCACCTTCGACACCAAGGCGTTTATGACTGCCTGCCCGGCCTGGCTGCGTAGCATCATTCTGGCGGCGGAGTGGATGTACATCCCGGCTATCGAACTGGTAATGCATTACTACGTGGTGGTGCTGCCCTTTATCACCACAGACGAAAAACACCGCGCCAATCGCAAGAAAGTGCTGCTGACGCTGGCGATCCGCTCGGCCTTGTTTGCGCTATTGGCGGCCGTGTCGTTGAAAGCGCTGGTGCTCTACGCCGTGGCCTGGATGTTGATGCTGACCGTGCTGCGTTTCGCCGACGCCTACCAGCACACCTACGACGCCTTTGCCGTGCTCGAAGACGGCGGCGCGATACCCGAAGACAAAGTGCGCGACCGCGTTTACGAGCAGCACAACACCTACAGCAACGTGGTCTCGGCGCGTTGGCCGGCGCTCAATCTGTTGCTGCTGAATTTCTCGTACCACAACGCCCACCACGAAAAACCGGTGGCGCCGTGGTATCGCCTGCCGGCGTTGCACCGCGAGCTGTATGGCAGCGATTACGCCCAGGTGCTGCCGATGCGCCTGCTGCTCAAAAGCTTCCATGAACACCGCTTGCGCCGCGTGCTGGATGACCACTACGGCGAAGTGGCCGCGCCCGAGCAGCAACGGCGTGCCGATGGTTTTTACGGCGCGGTGGGCGTGTCGTTTCTGACGGCGGTGTAAACCATGAGCCTCGACTACGTTGGCAAAACCGTGGTGCTCACGGGCGCGGCAAGCGGTATCGGCAAAGGCCTGGCCCGCGCGTTTGCCGAGCAGGGCGCACGCCTGGAATTGCTCGACCGTAGCGGCGACGCGCTGGCGGCCGTGGCCGACGAGTTGCAACGCCTGACGCGGGTCAGCACCCATGTGCTGGATCTGGCCGACAGCGAAGCCGTCGCCGCCTACGCCGCCAGCCGCGCCGAACGGCCGCTGGATGTGCTCATCAACAATGCCGGCGTCGAGTACGCCACGCCGCTGAGCGACACCGGCGCCGCCGCCGACGCTCATTGGCAAGCGCTGCTGGATAACAACGTGGCTTCCATGCTGCGCCTGACGCGCGCGCTGCAAGGCCAACTGAAGGCCGGCGCCAGCATCATCAACCAGGCCTCGATCTGGGGCCTGAAAGGCGTGCCGGGCTTTAGCGCCTATGTGGCGAGCAAGCACGCGGTCATCGGCCTGACCCGGTCACTGGCCTGGGAACTTGGCCCTCGGCGCATTCGGGTGAACGCGGTGTGCCCCGGCTGGATCGGCACCGAGGCGGCCATGCGCTCGCTGGCGGTAATGGCGGCCAGCAGTGGGCGCAGTGAAGCGCAAGAACTGGCGCTCATCCTCGCCGCCCAGGCCGTACCTGAATTGCTCACGCCGGCCGACCTGGCAGGCACCTTTTTGTTTCTCGGCAGCGCCCTGGCCCTGCCACTGACCGGGCAAGCGTTGTCGGTCAGCCACGGCGAGGTCATGCACTGATGACGGACTTACCGCTTAAAGGTCAGGTCGCCCTGGTTACCGGCGCCGCCACGGGCATCGGCCGCGCCACGGTACTGGCCTTGGCTGCGGCGGGCGCCAAGGTGTGGATCAATCACCTGGACCAGGAACGCGCCGCCATCGGCTTGGTGGCGCGCATCACCTCGGCCGGTGGCTGGGCGCGGGCGGTGCAGGCCGATGTGTCCTCGGCGCCGCAAGTGGCGGCGATGTTCGAAGAAATTTTCGCCGCTGGCGTGCTGGATATTCTGGTCAACAACGCCGGCATCATTCTGGAAAAACCTTTTCTGGAAACCACCGAGGACGACTGGGCAACGCTGCTTGGCGTCGACCTCAGCGCCGTGTACCGCTGCTGCCGCCATGCGTTGGGGCATATGCAGCCGCGTGGCTCGGGTTGCATCGTCAATATCGCCTCGGAACTCGGCCACCTGGGGCGCGAGAAATACGCGGCGTACTGCACCGCCAAGGCCGGCGTCATCGGCCTGACCAAATCGCTGGCCCGCGAATTCGCCCCGGCCATTCGCATCAATGGCGTGGCGCCCGGTCCGGTGGACACGCCCATGGTCAGCGCCGAACACATGAGCGCCGAAATGATTGCCAAGGAAGTCGCCATTCCCGCTGGCCGCCTCGGCAAGCCCGAGGAAATTGCCGCCGCCGTGTTGTTTCTGGTTTCGCCTCAGGCCAGCTTTTTCCAGGGCCAAATGCTCGGCGCCAATGGCGGCGCGTGGATGGGCTGATGATCAGATTCCTGCTCAAACCCGAAAGCATTTTGCTGCTCGCCGCCGCCATCTGGGGCCTGGGTTGGATGCCGCTGCAACACCTCAGCGGCCTGGGCCTGCGCGGTATGCCGGTGGTGTTGGCCACTTACGGTTTGCTCTGCGTGGTGGCGGTGCCCATTCTGCTGTGGCAGCGCCGTGCCTGGTGGCCTCAGCGCTATGCCTTGCTGGCAATCGCCGTTTGTGGCGGCTGGGCCACGGCGGGGCTGGTCGGCGCCTTGTCCGAGGGCGAAGTGGTGCGCGCCATGCTGCTGTTCTACCTGGCGCCGGTGTGGGCGATGCTCGGCGGCTGGCTGCTGCTCGGTGAGCGCCTGACGCTGCTACGGGTTGGCGCGCTGGTGCTGGCGATGCTCGGCATTGGCCTGACGCTGGGCGTCAGCCGCGACAGTTTCAGTGCCTTCGGCAGCAGCGACTGGCTGGCCCTCAGTGCTGGTCTGGCCTTCGCCCTTAACAACCTCGCCACCCGCCACGCTGAACAGATTCCCTTGGCCAGCAAAGCCGTGGTGGCTTTTATCGGCAGCGCGCTGCTGGCCTGGCTGTTCTGCCTGGCCGAAGGCAGCAGCGTGCTGCCAATGGACGGCTTCACCTGGGCCAAGATCGCCCTCTTTGGCGTGTTCTGGCTGCTGGCCATGGGCGCCGCGCAATACGGTTTTACCCATGTGGAAGCCAGCCGCGCGGCCGTGTTGGCCGTTATCGAACTGGTGGCCGCCGTGCTCAGTTCCGCCTGGTTTGGCGACCGCGAATTGGGCCTGCGCGAATGGTGTGGCGGCGCCCTGGTGTTGGTGGCCGCGCTGATCGCCGCCCGGCCGCCCCGTGAACCTTCTCTTATTTCCTGTGAGGCAAGTCGATGAGCGTCGAACCCAACGCAACCGTACGCATGGACCAACTCAGTTGGGTGGAATACGAGCGCCGCGTGCGCGAGCTGTCGCCCGTGGTGTTTTTGCCCTGCGGCGCCACCGAGCAGCATGGCCCGCACTTGCCGCTGGGCACCGACGCGCTGTTGGCCAGCGCCTTGTGTGAAGACGTGGCCTCCAAGGTTGGCGGCCTGGTGGCGCCGGCGTTGTCTTACGGCTACAAATCGCAGCCCAAATGCGGCGGCGGAAATCACTTTTGCGGCACCACCAGCCTCGACGGGCAAACCCTGATCGCCCTGGTGCGCGACGCCGTGCGCGAGTTCGCCCGCCATGGCGTGAAGCGGCTGGTGCTGGTCGACGGCCACTACGAAAACCAGTGGTTCGTCACCGAAGGCATCGAACTGGCCATGCGCGAGCTGGGCAAAGACACGGCCCTGGAAGTGATGCGCCTGGAGCATTGGGATTTCTGCACCGAGCAGACCCTGGCGGCGGTATTCCCCAACGGCTTCCCCGGTTTTGCCCTGGAACATGCGGCCGTCATCGAAACCTCGCTGATGCTGCATTACCTGCCCAACCTGGTACGCATCGACCTGATTCCCGACGAGCCGCCTGCCGACTTCCCGCCGTATGACATGTACCCGAGCCGCACCGAGTGGGTGCCGGCTTCGGGCGTGCTTTCGTCGGCCAAAGGCTCGACGGCGGAGAAGGGCGCGCGCATGGCCGGCGACATCACCCAGGGCATCGCCCAGGCCGTGCGCAAGGAATTCCGCTTGTGAGCAAGGCGCTGATCGTGATCGACATGCAGCGCGACTTCTGCGCGCCCGGCGGCTATGCCGACACGGCCGGGCTGGACATCAGCCGTCTGCGCGCGCCCATCGAGCCCATCCAGCGCCTGCTCGCGTGCGCCCGTCAGCGAGGGCTGCTGGTGGTGCACACCCGCGAAGGCCATCGCCCGGACCTGAGCGATTTGCCCGAGCCCAAACGCCGCCGCGCTGAACATGCAGGCGCACCGATTGGCCAGCCAGGGCCGCTGGGGCGGCTGCTGGTGCGCGGCGAGTTTGGCCACGACCTGATCGATGAGCTGCAACCGCTGCCCGGCGAGCCGGTGATCGACAAGCCCGGCTATAGCGCGTTTGCCAGCACCGACCTGGAATTGCTGTTGCGCAACCGGGGCATCAGCGAACTGCTGATTACCGGCGTGACCACCGAAGTGTGCGTGTCTTCGACCCTGCGCAGCGCCGTGGATTTGGGCTACGCCTGCACGCTTGTCAGCGATGCCTGCGGCTCGGCCTATCCCGAGCTGCATGCGGCGGCGCTGGCGATGGTCGACGTGGAAGGCGGCTTATTCGGCCGCGTGTGCGACAGCGCGCGTTTGATCACTGAACTGGAGGCACGCTCATGAGCGGTTCGCCATTAACCTGCAGTCCCCTACCCGAGCGTTACCTGGGCGTGTGGCAGCGCACCTTGCTGACCACCACCGACGGCGTGCACGACACCAGCACCCGCGTGTACTGGCTGCAAACCGCGCGGCTTTTTGCCGACCTGCGCATTCCGCTGCCAACGCCCTACAGCGTGCGTGAGCTGACGGCGCAGGGCGGTTTTGCCGGCGTGACCGAAGTGAGCCAGCACGGCGACAAGGAAATCTGCCAATGGCACCGCGCCGTCGACTTCCAACCGCCGCGCGGCAGCGAAGACATCGGCTATATGGACTTTCAAAACGCCGATTGCGTATTCGAAGACGGCCTCGACGGCAGCTACCACGAAGTGTGGGAGCGCTTGCCCGAGTCGCTGGGCCGTAACTGGGGCGTGTGGCTGGTGGCGGCAGATGACCGCCAGGGCAGCCTATTGCTGGCCGGCGACTGCTTTTTGTTTGTTGCCGGGCGGCCAAAACCACTGGCCCCGGCGCCCTCGCTGCAAGCCCTGCTGGATGACGGCGGCAACGCCGAGCGCCTGCTTGAGTGCGAGCTGTCGTTTGGCTGGCATGGAAACGGCCAGACGCCATGGCTGATTGCCCTGTCAACCATTCCAGAGCGCATCGGCGATGTGTTGTTGCCCGCCAGCGTCAGCCCGGATGACAGCAGCCAACTCTGCGCGGCCGACAGGCTGGAACAGCTCGGCCACGTGCCGCCAATCGGCGGTTGGCGCCTGCGCGAGCACCCCGTTTTCCCGTTAGCCGAGGAGGCCGTGCTATGAGCGCGCATCAACCCTTGCCTGAGGTTCAGGCGCCCACCCGGCCGGCCCGCCAACGTTGGTGGGTGATACGTGGCGAGCTGCCGCGCGTCGCGATTTGGAGCCTGGCCACCGCTGGCCTGCTGCTGCCGCTGCTCATCTGGTGGGCGTATACCGCCGCCGGGCTGGCGAACCCGATGTTTATGCCAGGGCCAGACGCGGTGCTGGCGCGGGTAGGGCGCTGGTGGAGCGACGAGGGCTTGCTCGCCGATATCGGCATCAGCATGTACCGCGTGATGACCGGCTTTCTCGCCTCGGCGCTGTTCGCCTTGCCGCTGGGGTTGTACATCGGCACTTACCGGCCGGTGCAGGCGTTTATCGAACCGCTGACCGACTTCATCCGCTATATGCCCGCCGTGGCGTTTATTCCGCTGGTGATGCTGTGGGTCGGCATTGATGAAAGTTCCAAGGTGCTGATCATCTTTATCGGCACCTTCTTCCAGATGGTGCTGATGGTCGCAGAAGACGTGCGCCGCGTGCCGATGGCGCAAATCGAAGCGGCGCAAACCATGGGCGCCAACCGCAGCGAGATCGTCAAACTGGTGGTGCTGCCCTCGGCCCGCCCGGCGCTGCTCGACACGCTGCGCATCACCTGCGGTTGGGCCTGGACGTACTTGGTGGTGGCCGAACTGGTGGCCGCGAACTCGGGCCTGGGTTACGCCATTCTCAAAGCCCAGCGCTATATGCAAACCGACAAGATTTTCGCCGGCATCATTTTGATCGGCGTTATCGGCCTGCTCACCGACCAGGCGTTTCGCTGGCTCGGTCGCGCGGCCTTTCCGTGGTTGAAGAGGTGAGCCATGAGCGACGCAAAGATCAAAATCCGCCAGGTCAGCAAAGTCTTCAAAACCCGCGACCGCGACGTGCAGGCGCTGCAAGACATCAACCTGGATATTCAGCGCAACGAATTCATCACCTTTGTCGGCGCCTCGGGCTGCGGCAAGTCCACGCTGTTGCGCAGCATTGGCGGGCTTGAACAGCACAGCCGTGGCGAAATTCTGCTCGACGGTCGCGCCGTAAACGGACCGGGCATCGACCGCGCCATGGTGTTCCAGCACTACAGCCTGTACCCGTGGCTGAACGTGATGCAGAACATCAAGTTTTGCCGGCAACTGAAGGTGGTGGCCGACACGGTGAAAAGCGACGGCGATGTCGAAGTGGCCAGCGGCCGCGCCGATGCGCTGCTGAATTTGATGGGCCTGTCGGCGTTTCACCAGGCGTACCCGAATCAGCTCTCCGGCGGCATGCAGCAACGTGTGGCGATTGCTCGGGCCTTGATGCCCAAGCCGGAAATTCTGCTGATGGACGAACCCTTCGGCGCCCTGGACGCGCAAACCCGCGAAGTGATGCACGACCTGATCCGCCACGTTCATCGCCTGGAAAAGAGCACCATTCTGTTCGTCACCCACGACGTGGAAGAGGCCATTTACCTGGGCGGTCGCGTGGTGCTGATGGCCCCTCGGCCCGGGCGCATCGACACCATCTACGACGTGCCGCTGCCGGCCGAGCGCAATCAAGACATGAAACTGTCAGCTGAGTTTCTTACCCTCAAACGCGAGATACTGGCGCGTATTCGCGAAACCTCGGGCATGAGCACCGATTTGGAGCTCCTCGAGCAACTGACGCGCACGCAGCCGTTGGCGTTGTAGGCGGCAATCGGCGGTTCCTGCAATTGAGGCTGAAGCCTCTCCCACCGCTGGTGTAGGAGAGGCTTGAGCCTCGAGCTTTTGATTGGGGTTGGCCGCAACTAACCGCCAACCGTCAGGTCTCACCCATGCCCGGCGTGGAACTTGCTTTTCACGCTGGGTAGCGTCACCCCCTTCTAATAAAAACAATCTGCTTACTTCTGAATCGTGAATAATCGCCGCCGCCGAGTGACCGGCCGTGGCTGTGTGTGTCTGTGAGGGATAACGTGGAATTTGCTCTATCAATTGCGCCCTATGCGGGCATTACCGTGATGATTCCGGCCGTGCTGTTGGTGGCCGCCTGGCTCAATTACAGCGCGTCGCGTCGCGTGGCCGTGCTGTGGCTGGCGGTGGTAGTGCTCGCCTATGGTGCGGTGATGTTCAGCAAACTGGCATTCAAGGGCTGGGGTCATGGCTGGGAAGCGCTGAATATTGCGGTGTTCAGTGGCCACGCTATGAACGCCTGCTTGGTAACGCCGGTGCTTGTGAGCCTGCTGGTTCGCCAGTGGCATCCGTTGCTGCGCTGGCCCGCTGCCGGTGCGGCGTTGATCGGTGGTTGGTACTTCAGCGTCACCGTGGTCGCGCCCTATGTGCACCCCTTGCCCGAAGCCATTGCCGGCGCGCTGATCGGCGGCCTGGGCTCCATGACCTTCCTGGCCCTGGCCGAACGCGCGGAAATTCGCCCGTTGCCGGCGCGCGCCATGGCCATGGGTTTCACCGTGATTGCCGTGTGCGCCAGCTTGCCCAAGTACACCGCCGAGGGCTTGCTCAACCACTTCGCCATCACCCTGTCGGGCGCCGAAGAGCCCTATACCAAACCTCATTGGCACAATTCGCCGACCGCGCAATCGTCGCGTTGATCGGCGTAACGGCGCGCGCCTGAACTAATAAAGCGCGGCCGGGGTCTGTAGGTGCGTGTTACCGGCGCACCGCCATCAGCGACCGCTCGGACGGCCCGTTTAGCTGCAGTCAAACGGGTTGCCCACGGCTCGCCGCAGTAGGCGCAAGGATGAACAGGAACGGCCCGCGCGCGACGCTGGCCATGGGCAGTTTCACCGCAACAAACGACTGCAGGGATTCGCTATGAAGCGCCTCGAACTACTGGACTACGGCCGTTTTGTCGCCGCCATCATGGTGGTGCTCTACCACTACACTTTTAACGGCATTGCCAACGGCAAGCTCAGTTCTCTCAGCCATATTCCCGAGCTGATCGAGTTCACCAAATACGGTTATCTGGGCGTCGAGCTGTTCTTTATGATCAGCGGCTACGTCATCTTCTACTCCGCGCGCAACCGCAGCGCCGCGCAGTTCGCCGCCTCCCGCGCTATTCGTCTTTACCCCTCGTACTGGTTCGCGGTGCTGTTCACCAGCGCCATCGCCTGGCAGTGGGCGAGCACCCAGATGCAAGTCACGCCGCTGCAAACTCTGGTGAACCTGAGCATGTTCCAGTCGTACCTGGGCATCGGCCACGTAGACGGCGTGTACTGGACGCTGGTGCTGGAAGTGCAGTTTTACGTGCTGGTGCTGCTGTGCCTGTTCGTGGGCTGGCAGGACCGCCTGGAAATTCTGTTCAGTTGGTGGCCGGTGGTCATGCTGGTGGCCTTGCTGGTCGGCCTTAACCGCGCGCCCCTGCTGGGTGGTTACTTCAGCTACTTCGCCGCCGGTGCGCTGTTCGCCATTCTCAAAGAAAAAGCCAACTGGAAAAGCGCCGCCTCGCTGGCCCTGGCGTTTGGCTTGTGCGTGCGCTTCTCGCTGGAAGTGGCGGGGGAGAAAGCGCTGGAATCCGGCGCGTATTTCTCGCCCGTGGTGGTGGCGAGCATGATCTGCCTGTTCTTCGCCTTCTTCCTCACCCTGAACGTGGAAAAAGTGCAGCAACTGCGCCTGCCGTTCTCGAAAACCCTCGGTGCGCTGACCTACCCGGTGTACTTGATTCACGCGCACTTCGGTTACATGTTCCTCAGCCGCTTCGCCACTGACGAAAACCGCGCCTGGATGTACCCGCTGGCCATCGGCATCGTGCTGGTGGTGGCGTTCTGCATGAATCGCTTTATCGAAGTGGGCCTGGCCGGCATGTGGAAAAAACTGGCTAACCTCACCGTGTACCGCGCGGTCGATGGCGTACAACGACTGTCGGCCGGTGTGCTGCGCCGGCCCGCTTAATTCCTGGAAACGGATGTTCCCCCATGGCCCGCTGGGTACTGCTGATTGTTGCCGCCCTGACCATTCCTGCCGGTGCGTACCTCTGGGCCAAAGCCGAGTATTACCCCGCCGACGTGGTGGACCGCGCTCAAGCCTTTATCACCCTGCTCGAAGCCGGGCAGATGGACCAAGCCCAGGAAATGGCCATCAGCAACGAATACATGGGCCGCACACCCGAAGAATTCGCGGAACGCATGGGGGCTCAGCGCTGCCGCGTTGACCGGGTTGAATGGACCTCGCCGCCGCAAACCAACGGCAACCGCCTGCGCCGCTGGTGGCGGGACGTTGAAGTGGAAATGCCAGAAGTGGCCGTGGAATTCGAGGGCGACTGCCTGCTGCTGGTCAGCATGCGCCGCAGCGCCGATGGCCAATGGCGCGTGTTCAACATCCAGCGCCACGCCGGCTGATCCGCACCCCAGTTTTTGCCTAACCAACGACGACAAAAAACCTAATTTCGCTATGGCCGGTGCGTGGACAGAATGCGGGCATTGGTCGTGGGTGCTGCAAAAGCGCCCTCTCCCCAGCCCTCTCCCGCGAGCGGGCGAGGGGGCAGACCGCAACTGATCGTCGAACTCCGCTCCAGTCCCCTCGCCCGTTTACGGGAGAGAGTTAGGGAGAGGGGCTTTTCCAACGGCAAACCAGGGCGTCCCATGAGCACACCGACCCACACCCGCATTCGCATGTTCAACACCAAGGACACCTACCCCAACCAGACCCTCGACAACGACCTGTGCCAGGCCGTGCGTGCCGGCAATACCGTGTACGTGCGCGGCCAGGTGGGCACCGACTTCGACGGCAACCTGGTGGGCCTCGGCGACCCGCGCGCCCAAGCCGAACAGGCCATGAAAAACCTCAAGCAACTGCTGGAAGAGGCGGGCAGCGATCTCAGCCATATCGTCAAAACCACCACCTACCTCACCGACCCGCGCTACCGCGAGCCGGTGTATCAGGAAGTGGGGAAGTGGTTGAAGGGTGTCTTTCCCATTTCCACTGGTCTGGTGGTTTCTGCGTTGGGACAGCCACAGTGGTTGATGGAAATAGACGTCATCGCGGTCATCCCGGACGACTGGAAATGACCTTCTCAATCGTCGGCCGCTGCGCCGAAACCGGCCAACTGGGCATCGCCATCAGCTCCTCCAGCATCGCCGTGGGCGCCCGTTGCCCGTGGGTGCGCGGTGGTATTGGTGCCGTCAGCACGCAAAACATCACGCTGCCAGCCCTGGGCCCGGAAATTCTCGACCTGCTGGAACAAGGCGCCGGTGCCAGCGAAGCGCTGGACAAGGCTCTGACCACTCACGGCTTCAGCCAGTACCGGCAAGTGACTGTGATTGATCACCACGGCGCCACCGCCTTGTTCACCGGCAGCGAAGCCCTCGGCGTGCACAACGCCGTAGCGGGCGACCAATGTGTGGCAGCGGGCAATTTGCTCTCCAGCCCGCAGGTGATCGAGGCAATGGTTTCAGCGTTTGAAGCCAGCACAGGCGAAGCGCTTGCCGACCGCCTGCTCGCCGCCATGAACGCGGCGATGGCCGCCGGTGGCGAAGCCGGGCCGGTGCATTCGGCGGCAATGTCGGTGGTCAGCGATTTGCTCTGGCCGATTGTCGACTTGCGCGTGGACTGGGCCGAGCACGACCCGATAGGCGAGCTGGGCAAGCTCTGGACCGCCTACCGCCCGCAAATGCAGGACTACGTCACCCGCGCCCTGGACCCCACCAAGGCGCCGAGTTATGGGGTGCCGGGGGACGAATGAACACCTGTGGACCTGCGCCATGTATCTGAGCCGCGACCTGCTTTCCCACCTCATCGCCTTCGACACCGTCAGCCGCGAGTCGAATCTGGCGTTGATTGAGTTCGTCCGCGACTACCTCGCCGGCCTGGGCATCGACAGCGAGCTGATTTACAGCGACGACCGCCGCAAGGCCAATTTGTATGCGCGTCTCGGCCCAGCCGGCGCGGGCGGGGTGATGTTGTCGGGCCACAGCGACGTGGTGCCGGTGGACGGCCAGGCTTGGACGCTGCCGCCGTTCGCCCTCACTGAGCGCGACGGCAAGCTTTATGGTCGAGGCACGGCCGACATGAAGGGCTACATCGCCTGCGTGCTCGCCGCCTTGCCGGCCTTTTTGGCCAGCCCGTTGCGCGTGCCGTTGCACCTGGCGATTTCCTATGACGAAGAGGTCGGCTGCCTCGGTGTGCGCAGCCTGATTGAGGCGCTGGAAGGGCGGCCGGAGCGGCCGAGTCTATGCATCATCGGCGAACCGACTTCTATGCGCCCGGTGCTCGGCCACAAAGGCAAGCTGGGCATGCGCTGCGAAGTCCACGGCGCCGCCTGCCATTCGGCTTACGCGCCGCAAGGCGTAAACGCCATTGAATACGCCGCCAAGTTGATTAACCGCCTCGGCGAAATCGGCCAGCGCCTGGCCGCGAAAGAGCGCCACGACGCGCGCTTCGATCCGCCGTACTCCACCGTACAAACCGGCACCATCTGCGGCGGTAGCGCCTTGAATATCGTGCCCGAACACTGCCGCTTCGACTTTGAAGTGCGCACCTTGCCGGCCGACAACGCCGAGACCATCGCCAGCGAATTGCAGGCGTACGCCGCCGAGCTGGTGCCGCAGATGAACGCCGTGCAACCCGGCACCGGCATCCGCTTCACACCCATCAGCGCCTACCCCGGTTTAGCCACCGCCGCCGACAGCGAAGCCGCGCAATTGCTGGCATTGATCAGCGATTCAGACGATTTCGGCACCGTGGCCTTTGGCACTGAAGGCGGCCTGTTCGACCAAGCCGGCATCGCCACCGTGGTCTGCGGGCCGGGCAGCATGGACCAAGGGCACAAGCCGGACGAATTCGTCAGCGTTGAGCAGCTAAGCCAGTGCGACGCGATGCTGCGGCGCTTGGCGAAATGGATGCAGGCATAGAGCTTTCTGTAGGAGAGGCTTCAGCCTCGATAGGCTTGACCAAACACCATCAAGCCATCGCGCCTACGGTTTCACCGCATCGGGCCCGCCGCTCAACTCCTGCTGACAGTAATCGGCAAACAACTGGGCCGACTTGGTCAGCTGCGAGCGCTTCAACCAGGCCGCCACCAGTCCGGAGCCGGTGACGTTCTCGGCAATATTCACCGCCACCACTTTCTGCCCGTCATAGGTGCATTCCGAATGCGGGCGGGTGACCAGCACCGAGAAGCCGAACCCTTGCCCGACCATGCCGCGCACCATCTCGATGGAAGGCGAACTGAAAGCGATGTGAGGCGTCAGGCCGAGCTCTTCGAACAGGCTGACGAAGTAGGTTCGGCTCGGCAGCACGTCGAGCAAAATCATCGGCTCAAGCGCCAGGTCGCGAAGCGATACTTGCGCCTGCTGGGCGAAACGGTGGTCGGCCGGCAATAGCGCGTAGGGGCGCTGCGGC
Organism: Pseudomonas sp. AC070; assembly: GCF_979258635.1. Classification (NCBI taxonomy): domain Bacteria; kingdom Pseudomonadati; phylum Pseudomonadota; class Gammaproteobacteria; order Pseudomonadales; family Pseudomonadaceae; genus Pseudomonas; species Pseudomonas sp. AC070. The sequence goes on along the minus strand of NZ_OZ409871.1, from coordinate 5,024,806 downwards.
GGCATCAATTCCTGGGTTTCGATGGTGCCGTCGAGGTCGTGGTCGTAAAGAATCGCCAGGTCGAAACTGCCGGACGTCAGGCCCTGCACTAGCTCCAGTTGTTCGCCGTCCCGAATGCGAATTTCCACACCCGGATAAAGCGCATTGAAGCCTGCGATCAGACGCGGCAAGTACAGCGGCGCCACGGTTTCAAAGCAGCCGATGTCGATCTGCCCGGCAATGATGTCGTTGTCGGCCAGGGCGTTCTGCTCGAACTCCTTGGCCATGCGCAGCAGCTCCTGCGCCTTGCGATAAAAGCGCGCGCCGCTGGGGGTTAGCGACACGCCCTGGGCGTGGTGACGAATGAACAGCTGCACGCCGAAGCTTTCTTCCAAGCCCTTGATCGCCGTGGAAATCGACGGCTGGGCGATGTACAGCTTGCGCGAGGCCTCGGCAACGCTGCCGCATTCCACGGTGGTGACGAAGTATTTAAGTTGGCGCAGGGTATAGGCAGCCACGACAGACCTCAGGTAAGACATTTCCGTGCACACCTTACCGCGTTGGTGCAGCCGTAACGGTCTGGCATGACCACCTTTTTGCGCGGCAATGGGCATATTTTTTCTGGGCCGGCGGCTTGCAGTAGAGGCACAAGCAACGGCTAGAGTGTTGCTAGCAAAACCCATACACAGAAAGAACACAGGAGGATGCTGCATGCGTCTGGCGCTCTGGCAAACCGAAGGACACCCCGGCGACGTCGCCGCCAACCTCGCCGACCTGGCCATCCAGGCCCGCGCGGCGGCAGCGGCTGGCGCGCACTTGCTGCTGTGTTCCGAGCTGTGGCTGGGCGGCTACAACCTGCGGGCGCAGCCGGCTGAAGCGGCGGACGGGCCCTCGGCGCAACGCATCGCCGAAGTGGCGCGCGAGCACAACATTGGCATCTGCTACGGCTATGCCGAAACCCACGACAGCGGCGGCAAGCCTTACAACTCGGCGCAACTGATCGACGCCCAGGGCACGCGTCTGTGCAACTACCGCAAAACCCACCTGTTCGGCGCCTTCGAGCGCACCTTGTTCACCCCCGGCGAGCGCTTGCAGGCGCCGTTCGAATTCGCCGGTTGGTCCATTGGTTTACTGATTTGCTTCGACGTCGAGTTTCCCGAGAACGTACGCAAGCTGACACTGGAGGGCGCCGAGCTGCTGCTGATTCCCACGGCCCTGACCCCGGAATACCGCGCCGTGCCCGACCTCATCGTGCCGGCGCGCGCCGTCGAGAATCAGCTGTTCGTTGCCTACTGCAACCACAGCGGTGTGGAAGCCGGCTTGGCCTTTCTCGGCGGCTCCTGCGTGGCCGCGCCGGATGGCAGCAAGCTGGGCAGCGCGGCGAACGGCGAGGCGCTGCTGGTGGTCGACCTCGACCACGGCCAGCGCGCCGCGCAGGAAAGCACCTTCCCCTACCTCGCCGGCCGGCGCCCGGAGATCTACACCAATTCGTAACCCTGTGGGAGCGGCTGGGCGGCACTCCGATTAGCCGCGATGCTCTTGATCAAAAGCATCGCGGCTGAAGCCGCTCCCACACTTAAACACCGATGCACTTTTATCTGGCACCTCGCCCCACCTCGGTGCGCTCCAAAGCAGCTTTTTCATATACCCCGAACACATATTTAATAATTTTCCTATGCAGCCCGTTCCGCCACCATCGCTCTCACTAATCGGCACGAGGGCGTTGGGGTGTTTGAGCTTAATGACTGGCAACAACGGGCGGCGGCTCAGCGCTTTCCTACCCTGGCGCTGATCGATGGCCAGGCGGTTGCGGCGCAATCCGGGGCGACCTTTGCGGCGATCAATCCGGCCACCGGCGCGGTGCTGGCTGAGGTGGCTGCGTGCGGTGATGCCGAGGTCGATGCAGCCGTTCGAGCGGCGCGTCAGGCGTTTGAGTCGGGTGTTTGGGCACGTCGCTCGCCAGCCGAACGCAAGGCGGTGCTGCTGCGCCTGGCCGAGTTGATTCTGGAGCACCGCGAAGAGCTGGCGCTGCTTGATTCGCTGAACATGGGCAAGCCAGTAATGGATGCCTACAACATCGACGTGCCAGGCGCCGCCGGGGTGTTTCGCTGGTACGCCGAAAGCCTCGACAAGCTGTACGACCAAATCGCCCCCAGCGCCCACAACGTACTCGCCACTATTACCCGCGAAGCGCTCGGTGTAGTCGCGGCCGTGGTGCCGTGGAATTTCCCACTGGATATGGCCGCTTGGAAACTCGCCCCGGCACTGGCGGCCGGTAACTCGGTGTTGCTGAAACCAGCCGAGCAGTCGCCGTTCTCGGCCTTGCGCCTGGGCGAACTGGCGCTTGAGGCGGGCATTCCGGCTGGCGTGCTTAACGTGGTGCCGGGCCTCGGCGAGCAGGCCGGCAAAGCCATGGGCTTGCACGCCGATATCGACTGCCTGGCCTTCACCGGCTCCACGGAAGTGGGCAAATATTTTATGCAGTACTCGGCCCAGTCGAACCTCAAGCAGGTGTGGCTGGAGTGCGGCGGCAAGAGCGCGAACCTGATCTTCGACGACTGCACCGACCTCGACCTGGCTGCCGAAAAAGCCGCGTTCGGCATCTTCTTCAACCAGGGCGAAGTGTGCTCGGCCAACTCCCGCGTGCTGGTGCAGCGTTCCATTCACGACGAGTTCGTCGAGCGCCTGTGCGCCAAAGCGCAAGCCTGGCAACCGGGCGACCCGCTAAACCCGGCCAGTACCGCCGGCGCCATTGTTGAAACGCGACAAACCGAGCGGGTGATGAGCTACATCCGCAGCGCCCATGAGCAGGGCGCGCGCCTGGTGTGCGGCGGGGAGCAAGTGAACATCAACGGCAGCCACAACTTTGTGCAGCCGACCATCTTTGCCGGCGTGACAGCAGACATGCGTTTGGCCCGCGAAGAAGTGTTCGGCCCGGTGCTGGCGGTGATTCCGTTCGACAGCGAAGAACAAGCCCTGCGCCTGGCCAACGACAGCATTTACGGCCTGGCCGCCTCGCTATGGACCGACGACCTCAACCGCGCCCACCGCGTGGCCCGGCAATTGCGCGCCGGCACCGTGTCGGTGAATACCGTCGATGCCCTGGACGTCACCGTGCCGTTCGGCGGCGGTAAGCAATCCGGCTTTGGCCGCGACCTGTCGCTTCATTCCTTCGACAAATACACCCAGCTGAAGACCACCTGGTTTCAACTGAAATAAGAAAAAGATCCGGAGCCCTTTTATGACTGCCCCACTGCCCAAACGCGAAACCAGCGACTACCAAGCCTCTGACGCCGCTCACCACATCCACGCCTTTCTTGACCAAAAAGCGCTGAACGCCGAAGGGCCGCGGGTGATTGTGCGAGGCGAGCGTTTGCACCTGTGGGACAACGACGGCAACCGTTACCTCGACGGCATGTCAGGCCTGTGGTGCACCAACCTCGGTTACGGCCGCAAGGATCTCGCCGCTGCGGCCAGCCAACAGCTGGAGCAGCTGCCGTACTACAACATGTTTTTCCACACCACCCACCCGGCGGTGGTGGAGCTGTCGGAGCTGCTGTTCAGCCTGTTGCCCAGCCACTACAGCCACGCGATTTACACCAACTCCGGCTCTGAAGCCAACGAGGTGCTGATCCGTACCGTGCGCCGCTACTGGCAGATTCTCGGCAAGCCGCAGAAGAAAATCATGATCGGCCGCTGGAACGGTTACCACGGCTCGACCCTGGCCGCGACGGCGCTCGGTGGCATGAAGTTCATGCACGAAATGGGCGGGCTGATTCCCGATGTCGAGCACATTGACGAGCCCTACTGGTACGCCCACGAAGGCGACCTGACGCCGGCTGAGTTCGGCCTGCGCGCGGCACGTCAGCTGGAAGAAAAGATTCTCGAACTGGGCGCCGATAACGTCGCCGGGTTTATCGCCGAACCGTTTCAGGGCGCCGGCGGCATGATCTTCCCGCCGGAAAGCTACTGGCCGGAAATTCAGCGCATCTGCAACAAATACGACGTGCTGCTGTGCGCCGACGAAGTGATTGGCGGCTTTGGCCGCACCGGCGAATGGTTCGCTCACGAATACTTTGGTTTTCAGCCGGACACGCTGTCCATCGCCAAGGGCCTGACCTCCGGCTACATCCCCATGGGCGGCCTGGTGCTGAGCAAACGCATGGCCGAAGTGTTGGTCGAGCAGGGCGGCGTATTTGCCCACGGCCTGACGTACTCCGGCCACCCGGTGGCAGCCGCCGTGGCGATTGCCAACCTTAAAGCGCTGCGTGACGAAGGCGTGGTCAACCAGGTGAAAACAGACACCGGCCCATACCTGCAAAGCTGCCTGCGCGAAGTGTTCGGCAATCACCCGCTGGTGGGCGACATCCAGGGCGCCGGCTTGGTGGCCGCGCTGCAATTTGCCGAAGACAAAGCCACCCGCAAACGCTTTGCCAACGAAAACGACATCGCCTGGCGCTGCCGCAGCATTGGCTTTGAAGAGGGCCTGATTATTCGCTCGACCCTGGGCCGCATGATCATGGCGCCGGCGCTGGTCGCGACCCGTAGCGAGCTGGATGAACTGGTGAGCAAGACCAAGCGGGCGGTGGATCGGACGGCGCAGGAGATAGGGGTTCTTTAACCCAGCGTCACATCCTGTAGGAGGGGGGGGCGGCCATCCGATTTAGCCGCGATGCTCTTAAAAGATCAAAAGCATCGCGGCTAAATCGGATGGCCGCCCCCCGCTCCCACAGGATCCAGTCAGCCGCTAAAAAATCGAACAACGCAACACCGCAGAACAAGAACCCAGCCCAACAGAGGCGCGGGTCACGGAATCACTTGGCCGCTGGCCATTACTGCCCCGCAATTCAATCAATAACTAAGCCTTCAGGCTGTGGGAGTGTTCCATGCGTAAGTCCTTGCTCAAGCGTGTCTCGCTGTCCCTCGTTCTCGCCGCTGCCGCCACCGGCGCGCAGGCTGGCAAGTTGTCTATCGGCCACACCACCTGGGTGGGTTACGGCACGTTGTACCTGGCCCGCGACCTGGGTTACTTCAAAGACGCCGGCCTCGATCTGGAGCTGACCACCATCGAAGAAGCCTCGATGTACATGGCCGCTCAAGCCTCCGGCAAGCTGTCCGGTTCGGCGTCGACCATCGACGAAATTCTCAAATACCGCTCCAAAGACTTTTGCTTCAAAACCGTGGCGGCGCTGGATGAAAGCCATGGCGGCGACGGCGTGGTGGTGACCAAAGACATCACTAGCATCAAAGGCCTGAAGGGCAAATCGATTGCCGTAAACGAGGGCTCGGTGTCGCAGTTCTGGCTGTCGTATTTGCTGAAAAAAGAAGGCATGAGCATGGCCGACGTCGAGGTGCAGAACATGACCGCCGACGACGCCGCCAGCGCCTTTATCGCTGGTCGCATTCCAGCGGCGGTGACCTGGGAGCCGAACCTGACCATGGTCAAGCAGAAGGGCGCCGGCAACGTGCTGGTCGACAGCAGCGCCACGCCGGGCGTGATTGTCGATGTGGTGGCGCTGTCGTGCGACGTGATCGAAAAGCAGCCTGAAGACGTGAAGGCCCTGGTCGCCGGTTTGTACAAAGCCGTGCAGTACACCAAAGACCATCCCAAAGAGGCCTACGCCATCATGGCCAAAGGCGTCGGCGGTTACCTGTCCAAGCCTGAAGACCTGGCCGAAGCCGCCAAGGGCGTGAAGTTCTACGACCAGGCAATGAGCGAAAAACTTCTCGGCACTAAAGGCAAGCCCGGCGACATCGCTGAAATCATCAAGCTGGCCAACGAAACCTGGAGCGAGCTGCAAGGCAAGCCGTTCACCGTCAGCTATGACGACCTGGTGGACACCTCGTTCGTGACCCCGTAACGCCTTCTCGCCGCGTGTTTCGGCACGCGGCGTGCTTTCTCTGCCTTGTTTCCTTCTGCCCTGCTGATGTGGAGGTGGCGTGATGGCCACTGTTCGATCCTGGATTAACCGCTGCCTGACCCCCAAGGTCGGCCTGCCGGTCAAACTTGTCTTCGCTGCCAGCACCCTGTGCTGGTTGGCGGTGTTGGGCCTGTGGGTGGGCCTGTCTTATGGCGGCGTGGTGCCGACCATGTTTCTGCCCACGCCGGGCGCCGTGTTCGATGCGGCGGTGCGCCTGAGCAACGACGGCACGCTGGCCAAACATGTTGGCGCGAGCCTTGAAGTGGTGCTGATCGGCTTTGCCTTGTCATCGCTGGTGGCGGTGCCGTTGGGCCTGCTGATGGGCAGCTTTCGCATCGTGCAGGCGCTGCTAGAGCCGCTGGTGAACTTCATCCGTTACCTGCCCGTCACCTCGTTCGTGCCGCTGTTTATTTTGTGGATCGGCATCGGTCTGGAACAGCGGGTGGCCGTGATCATCTTCGGCACCTTCTTCCAGCAATTGGTGATGATTGCCGACGTCTCCAAAGGCGTTTCCAAAGACCTCGTCAACGCCAGCTACACCCTCGGCGCCACCCGCCGCGACGTGGTGTTTCACGTGCTCGGCCCGGCCTCGTTGCCCGGCGTGCTCGACACCTTGCGCGTGACCATGGGCTGGGCCTGGACCTACCTCGTCGTCGCCGAACTGGTGGCGGCATCCAGCGGCCTTGGCTACATCAGCCTCAAAGCCATGCGCGGCTTCCAGGTGGACGTGATTTTCCTCGCCATCGCCATCATCGGCCTGCTGGGCCTGATCACCGACCAACTCTTCCGTCTGCTCCGCCTGAGGATTGCCGCATGGGCACAATAGCCTCCACCAAGCCCTACATCATGCCGCCGCTGAGCGAGTACGCCGCCGTCGAAAGCCGCCTGAAAGTGGAGGGCGTGAGCCTGCGTTATCAGTCGCCGAGCGGCGACACCTTCACCGCGCTGGATAACGTGTCGTTTGAAGTGCCGGACCAGCAGTTCGCCGTGATCGTCGGGCCTTCGGGCTGCGGTAAATCCAGCCTGCTGTACCTCACCGCAGGCCTCGCTGAACCCAGCGACGGCGCCATTTATGTGGGCGGCAAAAAGGTGCAGGGGCCGGGTGCCGATCGCGGCATGGTGTTCCAGAGCTACACTTTGTTTCCCTGGCTGACGGTGCGCCAAAACATCGAATTCGGCCTCAAACGCCGTGGCCTGCCGGGCGATGAAATCAACACCATCGTCGAGTTCTACCTGGGCGAAGTGGGCCTGAGCAAATTCGCCCAGCATTACCCCAAGCAACTGTCGGGCGGCATGATGCAGCGTGTCGCCATCGCCCGCGCCCTGGCCAACGACCCACAGATTCTGCTGATGGACGAACCCTTCGGCGCCCTCGACAGCCAGACCCGCCTGCAAATGCAGCAACTGCTGTTGCAGGTGTGGGGCAACGCCAAGAAGACCGTGGTGTTCGTCACCCACGACATTGACGAAGCGATTCTGCTGGCCGACCGCATTTACGTCATGGGCGCGCGCCCGGGGCGCATCAAGGAAGTGCTCGACGTGCCCATCGACCGCCCGCGCTCGATGGACGTGGTCATGGAGCCCGAGTTCATCCGCATGAAACGGCGGATTCTTGAGCTGCTGCATGATGATTTGGCTGAAGTGCACTGATACCTAAAAGCATCGCGGCTAAAGCCGCTCCCACAGGGGAGCACGAAACTGTGGGAGCGGCCGGGCGGCGATCCGCTTTAGCCGCGATGCTCTTCACCGTTTGAACCGAGGCCATACATGTCTGAGCAATACGACTACATCATCGTCGGCGCTGGCTCGGCTGGCTGCGTATTGGCCAACCGCCTGAGCGCCGACCCCGCCGTGCGCGTGTGCCTGCTTGAGGCCGGCGGCAGCGATGCCAGCCCGCGCGTGCAAACGCCGGCCGGCACCATCACGTTGTACAAGAGCAAAATCTTCAGCTGGAATTTTTTCTCCACGCCGCAGAAAGCGCTCAACAACCGCCGTCTCCATACGCCACGGGGCAAGGCGCTGGGCGGTTCCAGTTCGATGAACAGCATGATCTACATTCGCGGCGATGCCTCGGACTACGACCGCTGGGCCGAGCTGGGCTGCACAGGTTGGAGCTGGGCCGATGTGTTGCCGCTGTTCAAGAAATCCGAACGCAACCTGTTGGGCCAGAACCCGGCGCTGCACGGCACGCTCGGCGAGCTGTTGGTGGACCGCGCCCGTGACCCGAATCCGCTGTCGACACTGTTTGTAAAAGCGGCCGAGCGGGTCGGCATCAAGCGCAACGACGACTTCAACGGCGGCACGCTGGAAGGCGCCGGCATCTACAACCTGACGCAGAAAAACGCCAAGCGGCTGTCCGCTTACCGCGCCTTCGTCGCGCCCATTCGCGGCCGGCCGAACCTCACCGTGCTGACCGGCTGCACCGTGCAGTCGTTGGACATGGACGGCACCCGCGCGCGCGGCCTGCATGTGCTCAAAGACGGCCAACCGCTGACTCTTGTATGCAGCCGCGAGGTGATTCTGTGTGCCGGCGCGCTAGGCTCGCCGCAGATTTTGCTCAACTCCGGCATCGGCCCACGGGCCGAACTGGAAGCAGCGGGCGTGCCGGTGGTGTGCGACGTGCCGGGCGTGGGCAAGAACTTGCAAGACCACCTCGACGGTTTGATTACCGTGCGCTCGGCCAGCCCACTGACCCTGGGTTTTTCCTGGGGTTCGCTGGCGGCAATCGTGCTGTCACCGTTCAAGTATCTGCTGCAGAAAAAAGGTTGGCTCACCACCAACTACGTGGAAGCGGGCGGCTTTGCCCGCACGCCGCTGGCTGATGCGTTGCCAGACGTGCAGTTCCACTTCGTGCCGGGCTACCGCAGCCATCGTGGGCGCTTGTTTGAATGGGGGCATGGTTATGCCGTGCACACGTGCGTGCTGCGGCCCAAGTCCATCGGCGAACTGCGCCTGAGCCCGCAACGGGAGCTGGAGATTGACTACAACTTTCTCGCCGACATGGACGACGCCAAGGTATTGATCGAAGGCCTCAAGCTGGCGCGCAAGGTGCTCGCCGACAGCAGCTTCGACGCCCTGCGCGGCAAGGAAATGCTGCCAGGGGCCGAGGTGCAGAGTGATGAGCAGTTGCTGGCGTATATCCGCGACTACGCCGCCACGGTTTTCCACCCCGTAGGCACCTGCAAAATGGGCGCGGATGCCATGAGCGTGGTGACGCCGGAGCTGAAGGTGGTTGGCGTGCAAGGTTTGCGCGTGGCGGATGCCTCGATCATGCCGACGCTGATCAGCGGCAACACCAATGCGCCGTGCATCATGATTGGCGAGAAGGCGGCGGGGATGATTGTGGCGGGGGAGGTTATCGGATCAGCCCAGCAAACCACCGTCATTCCCGCGAAAGCGGGAATCCAGAGTGCTGCGGCGAACACCTAAACCTGAACGATACTGGATCCCCGCCTTCGCGAGGATGACGGAGGTTTTCAGTAAGACGGTGCTATACCCCTGTTACGGGAGGGTGCCGTTGCGCCGAGGTTTGCAGGGTTCGTCAGCAAGCTGGCTCCTACGTTAGCGTTAAAGCGTTAAAGCGTTAAAGCGTTGAGCCGTGCGGCTTAATCCAGCTTCACAACCTTCGCCAAGATCACCTTCGGCCCTTTCATCTTTTTGATGATGATGCGCAGCCCTTCCACGTCGAGCACTTCTTCCTCTTCCGGCATGCGGTTGAGGGTTTCGTAGATCAGGCCGGCCAGGGTTTCCGCTTCGATGTGGTCGAGGTCCACGCCCAGCAGGCGTTCGACTTTGAACAGCGGCGTATCGCCCCGCACCAGCAGCTTGCCCGGCTGGTAGGCGAGGATGCCGCGTTCGGCTTTGCGGTGTTCGTCCTGAATGTCCCCCACCAGCGCTTCAAGCACGTCTTCCATGGTCAGGTAGCCGATCACTTTGCCGTCGGCTTCTTCCACCAGGGCGAAGTGCGAGCCGCCTTTGCGGAATTCTTCCAGCAGGCTGGACAGCGGCATGTGCCGGGTGACGCGCTCGACCGGCATCATCAGGTCACTGATTTTCAGCGCCGAGGGCAGCATTTCCAGCAACGACAGGTGCAGCAGCAAATCCTTGATATGCAGCACGCCGACGAATTCTTCGGTCTCTTCGTTGTACACCGGGTAACGGCTGTACTTGTGCCGGCGGAATACGGCGAACACTTCGTGCAGCGCGGCGTTGAGGTTCAGGTACACCAAATCTTCACGGGAGTTGGCCCAGTCCACCACTTCCAGCTCGCCCATTTCCACGGCCGAGGCCAGCACGCGCATGTCCTGGTCGCTCGGGTCGCTGGCGCGGCTGGAGTGCAGGATCAGTTTCAATTCGTCGCGGCTGTAATGGTGTTCATGGTGCGGCCCCGGTTCACCCTGGCCGGCGATACGCAGAATGGCGTTGGCGCTGGCGTTGAGGATGAAAATGGCCGGGTACATGGCCCAGTAAAACAGGTACAGCGGCGCGGCCGTCCACAACGACAGCAGCTCCGGTTGGCGAATGGCCCAGGACTTGGGCGCCAGTTCGCCAACCACAATGTGCAGGTACGAAATGATGAAGAACGCGGTGAAAAACGCGATGCCATGCACCAGCTGCGGCGAGTCCACACCCAGGGTGTGCAGCAGCGGCGTCAGCAGCTCGGCGAACGCCGGCTCACCGACCCAACCCAGGCCCAGCGATGCCAGGGTGATACCCAGTTGGCACGCGGACAGGTAGGCGTCGAGCTGGTTATGCACGGTACGCAGAATATGGCCGCGCCAGCCGTTTTTGGCGGCGATGGCGTCCACGCGGGTGGCGCGCAGTTTGACGATGGCAAATTCGGCCGCAACGAAGAAACCGTTGAGCAGAACCAGCAGAAGGGCGAAGAGAATAAGGCCGAAGTCAGCGAAATACGTGGCGGCGTCGTAACTAGGAGAAGGGTCCATAGGGTGGTTCAGGGTGTCCGGATTCGAAGTAGTGAGTGGCGTTAAACGCGTCGGTCTGGGCGGTGCAGCCGGCACCGCCAGATCAGCAGACTAGCCGCTAGCGAAGCGCTTGCCCAGCGTGGCAATAACGCCGATTACCGTCTGACCACCTGAGCCGGGGCAAAGTGGCAAGTAAATGTGCTGCCTTTGCCGGGCACGCTGCTGATGTCCAGACGGGCGCGGTGGCGCAGCAAAACGTGCTTGACGATGGCCAGCCCCAGCCCGGTGCCGCCGGTGTTGGAGGCGCGGCTGGAGTCGACGCGGTAGAAGCGCTCGGTCAGGCGCGGCAGGTGCTTGGCGTCGATGCCGATGCCGCTGTCCTGCACGGTGAGGTGCGCGCCTTGGTCATCGGCCCACCAGCGCACGCGAATTTCGCCGTTGTCCGGCGTGTATTTCACGGCGTTGAACACCAGGTTGGAGAACGCGCTGCGCAGTTCCGCTTCGCTGCCTTTTAGGCGGATGTTGTGGTCCGCTTCGAGGCTGATGCGGTGACGGTCGTTGGACAACGCCTGGGCGTCGCCCTTGATCGACAGCAGCAGCAAATCGACGGCGACGGGCTGGTTGTCTGACGGGTAATCGGTGGCTTCGAGCTTGGCCAGTAGCAGCAAGTCATTGAGCAGGTTTTGCATGCGCCCGCCCTGTTGCTGCATTTGCTGCAAGGCGCGCAGCCAGCGAGGGTTCACGTCTTCGACGTTGTCGAGCAGGGTTTCCAGGTAGCCGGCGATGACCGTCAACGGCGTGCGCAATTCGTGGGACACGTTGGCGATGAAGTCTTTGCGCATCTGCTCCAGCTGATGCATGCGCGTGATGTCGCGCACCAGCATCAGGTGCTCGCCGTTGCCGTATTGGGTGATGTGAAACTGCAAATGCATGCGGTCGTTGACCGGCGACATCAGCTCCAGCGGCTCCGGATGGGCGCTTTGCTCGAAGTAGTCTTTGAAGCGCGGATGGCGCACCAGGTTGGTCACCGGCTGGCCGCTGTCTTGTGGGGTTTTCAGGCCCAGCAGGTTTTCGGCGGCGCGGTTCCACCATTCCAGGTTGCCGTCGTTGTCGAGCATGACCACGGCGTCATTCAGGGCCGCAGTGGATTCCTGCACCCGGTCGATCACCGCTTGCAGGCGGCCACGTACGCGCTGGTCGCGGCGTTGCAGGTGGTAAATGCTGTCGAACACCTCGCCCCACAAGCCATAGCCATCAGGCGGCGGCTGGTCGGTTTGGTGGTGTTTCAGCCAGTTGTGCAGGCGCAGCAACTGCGAAAGGGTCCAGCCCAGGTACGCGCCGAGGCCGACCACCAGGCTCCAGGCATATTCACCACTGATCAGGCCCACCAGCAGGCAGCCGGCGATCAGCAGTAACAAGCGGCGGATAACTACGCCACGCCAGTCTTGATTCACGGAGATTGGACGTCCTAGCTTTTGGTGGAAAAGCGATACCCGGTGCCGCGCACGGTTTGCACAAGGTTCTCGTACACCTCGCCCAGGGCTTTACGCAGGCGGCGAATATGAACGTCGACGGTACGTTCTTCAACGTACACGTTGCCACCCCAGACCTGATCCAGCAGTTGGCCGCGGGTGTAGGCGCGTTCCTGGTGGGTCATGAAAAATTGCAGCAGGCGGTATTCGGTGGGGCCCATGTCGGCCGGTTTGCCGTCGATGGTGACGCGGTGGCTGATAGGGTCGAGCAACAGGCCGCCGACTTCGATCGGCGTGTCGCTGTCGCCGGTGCCAGCGCGGCGCAAAACGGCTTTCAGGCGGGCAACCAGTTCGCGGGGGGAGAAAGGCTTGGTGATGTAATCATCGGCGCCCACTTCCAGACCCTGGATCTTGTTGTCCTCTTCGCCCTTGGCGGTGAGCATGATGATCGGGATGTTGCCGGTCAGCTCATCGCGCTTGAGGCGGCGGGCCAGCTCGATGCCGGAGGTGCCAGGGAGCATCCAGTCGAGCAGGATCAGGTCGGGTTTGCGATCGACGATGATGGCGTGGGCTTGCTGAGTGTTCTCTGCTTCGAGGCACTCGTAGCCGGCCATTTCCAGGGCCACGGCGATCATTTCGCGGATCGGCGCTTCGTCATCAACGATCAGGATGTTCTTACCAACCATGGAGCCAACCTCGGGTCGTTTAATCTGTCTTGCGCCGCATTAGATAACGGAATTATTGCAGCTGTGTGACAGAACGTTGCCAGCGCTAGCGCATGGCGAAGTCGACAGCGATACCAATGAGGATCGCCAACCCGGCCCAATGGTTGTGCAGAAACGCCGCCAGGCACAGGTGCGGTTCCCGGTTGCGCGTGCTCCAAAACTCCCAGGCGAAACACCCAGCGGCCACCGCCAGGCCAAGCAGAAACCAGATGCCCAGGGTGAAACGCGCGCCCGCCAATGCCAGGCAGAGCAGGGCGATGCTTTGCAAAATCAGGATGATCACGCGGTCGGCATCGCCAAACAGGATGGCGGTGGATTTAACCCCGATCTTCACATCGTCTTCGCGGTCGGCCATGGCGTAGTAGGTGTCGTAGCCGACAGTCCAGACAATATTGGCGATAAACAGCAGCCACGCCGCGCTCGGCAGTTCGCCGGTTTCAGCGGTAAACGCCATCGGCATGCCCCAGGAAAACGCCGCGCCCAGCACCACCTGCGGGTAGAAGGTGAAGCGCTTCATAAACGGGTACGTGGCGGCGATTGCCATCGCGCCGAACGACATCAGGATGGTGGTGAGGTTGGTGAACAACACCAGCACAAAACTCATGGCCACCAGTACTGCGAACAGAACCAGGGCCTCTTTGGGCGTGACCTTGCCGGTGGCCAGCGGGCGGCCTTTGGTGCGTGCCACGTGGCCGTCGAAGTTGCGGTCGGCGTAGTCGTTGATCACGCAGCCGGCCGAGCGCATCAGAATCACGCCGAGCACGAAAATCAACAGGTTGCCCAACGACGGCACGCCCTTGGCGGCAATCCACAACGCCCACAGCGTCGGCCACAGCAGCAGATAAATGCCGATGGGGCGCTCCAGGCGCATCAACTGGATAAAGTCGAAGGCGCGCGGGTGAAGGCGATTGAACGACTGCAACAGGCGGGTGTACATCGAGCGCAACTCCTTGTCAGTGTTTAGAGGGCCACGTCAGCAGCGGTCCATAACGAGGGCAAAAACACCTCGGCCACCAGCACGCCCAAACCATCGCGGCTAAAGCACGAGCGCCGCGCCCAGAGTTGCTCGGCGCAGACCTCGGCGGGCAGCCAGTGCTGCGGATAGCGGCACACCTGCATCGGGCCACGACTGAACGCCTGGTCGCTGAACAGCAGCTCGCCGAGTGAGCGGCTGCCGAGTTCGTCCATATGCAGGTCCGAGTCGATCAACTGGCTGCGCGGCGCCACGCTGCGGGCAAACACCCAAGGCTCACCATGGCCGCGCAAAAACACTTCGCGCACCCAGCCGACGCTGCCTTCGCGCACATTCAACGCGGCGCACTCGTCGCTGCGCAGGGTTTGCCAGCTTTCGTTCAGGGGCGTGACGCTAAAGGCGTCGTTAGACAAAGCAATAAGGCGGCGGGTCAGCGAGCCGTCGTCGAACAGCCAGTCGAGCACCGCCGGGGCGGGCGCGGGGTGCAGTTGATCGGCAGTTAGCCAGGCGGCGGTATCGGCAAAAGAGGCGTGCGGCACGGCAAATACATCGGCGGCAAACGGGGCGGCGAGCTTAGCATGTTTGGCCTTTTTGCCCGTGGCGCGCTAACGTCCAGCGCTGACCCCGGCCTTCAGGAAGCGACCCATGATTACCGTCCACCATCTGAACAACTCGCGCTCGCAGCGCATTCTCTGGCTGCTCGAAGAAATGGGCGTCGAGTACGAAATCAAACGCTACGAGCGCGACCCGAAAACCATGCTGGCGCCGCCAGAATTGCGCGCCGTGCACCCGCTGGGTAAATCGCCGGTAATAACGGACGGCGATCTGACCCTGGCAGAGTCCGGCGCCATCATCGAATACCTGGCCGGCCGCTACGGCCAGCAATTGCTACCCGCCGACGGTACACCGGAACGCATTCGCTGCAGCTACTGGCTGCACTACGCCGAAGGCTCGGCCATGCCGCCGCTGCTGCTCAAACTGGTGTTCGACGGCATCGAAAAGGCGCCGATGCCGTTCTTCGTCAAACCGATTGCACGCGGCATTGCCGGCAAGGTGAAAAGCACCTTTATCAACCCGCGGCTGCGCGAGAACCTCGACTACCTCGAAGGCGAGCTGAGCAAGAGCGAATGGTTCGCCGGTGACACGTTCAGCGCCGCCGATATTCAAATGAGCTTCCCGCTGGAAGCGGCCGCATCGCGCGCCGGGCTGGACGCCAGTCGGCCGAAGCTCACAGCCTTTCTTCAGCGAATTCATGCCCGCCCAGCCTATAAGCGGGCCCTGGAGCGCGGCGGCGAATACGCCTACGCGTAAGAGCGTGCTGCGTTTTCACCCTGCTCAGAATCGTGCCGGGCGCACCCGAGCTTAAGCATGGAATCGCCCGATGGCGCTTGATTACCAGCGCTTCGATCAGTAAAAAGCGGGGAGCCTGGCGGCGTTTCCAATCATCGACCGCTGTGCACAAAAGCCTGAAGAGCAGCCTGAAGAATTGAGGTAGTAGCAACATGAAGAAGTGGCAATGTGTGGTGTGCGGTCTGATTTACGACGAAAGCCTGGGCTGGCCGGATGAAGGCATCGCTGCCGGCACCCTGTGGCAAGACGTTCCGGAAGACTGGCTCTGCCCGGACTGCGGCGTCGGCAAGCTGGATTTCGAGATGATCGAAATCGCTTGATTCACGCGTGATTGGTTTATCAACGGCGACCTTCGGGTCGCCGTTGTTGTTTCAGGGCCCAGCGTTTTACGCGATGCGTCGCCACCCTGCCCAACACGCCAAACCATGGGCTGGCTGACGCCTGCGGTTATTGGCCTTGCAGGGCAATTGCGGTAGGGTCGCTGGCACATTTGGCCCCAGGGGTGAACCGTGATGCGCAAATGGCAATGTGTGGTGTGTGGCTTTATTTACGACGAAGCCCAAGGCTGGCCCGACGACGGCATAGCGCCCGGCACGCGATGGGAAGATGTGCCAGAGGACTGGCTCTGCCCGGACTGCGGCGTCGGCAAGATGGATTTCGAGATGGTCGAAATCAACTGATCAATTTCCCCAAATTTGTTTAGCGCGGCCTCAGCGGCCGCGCGTTTCAGGAGTGAGTCATGTCTGCACCCGTGGTGATCATCGGCACCGGCCTGGCCGGCTATAACGTGGCCAAGGAGTTTCGCAAGCTCGACACCGAGACACCGCTGCTGCTGATAACTGCCGACGACGGCCGCTCCTATTCCAAGCCGATGCTGTCGACCGGCTTCGGTAAAAACAAAGACGCCGACGGCCTGAGCATGGCGGAACCTGGCGCTATGGCCGATCAGCTCAAGGCTGAAATCCGCACGCACACGCGCATTACCGGTATCGACGCGGGGCACAAACGTTTGTGGATCGGCGAGGAGTCGGTCGAGTACCGCGATCTGGTGTTGGCCTGGGGCGCGGAGACGATTCGCGTGCCGGTTGAAGGCGACGCCGCCGATGCGATTTTCCCGATTAACGATCTTGAGGATTACGCCCGTTTTCGCGCCGCTGCCGCCGGCAAAAAGCGCGTGCTGGTGCTGGGCGCGGGGCTGATTGGCTGCGAGTTCGCTAACGACCTGACCGCTGGCGGTTACAGCGTCGAGCTGGTGGCCCCGTGCGAGCAGGTGATGCCAGGTTTGCTCCATCCCGCCGCCGCCGGCGCCGTTCAAGCGGGGCTGGAAGGCTTGGGCGCACGTTTCCATTTGGGCCTGGTGCTGGCCAGCTTGCAGCGCACGGCGGATGGCCTCGACGCGCATTTATCTGACGGCACGCGGGTAGCCTGTGATGTCGTGGTATCGGCAGTGGGCTTGCGGCCGCGTACCGATCTGGCGTCCGCTGCGGGCCTGACCATCAACCGTGGCGTGGTGGTGGATCGGCAGTTGCGCACCTCACACGCGAACATCTTCGCGCTGGGCGATTGCGCTGAAGTGGACGGCCTCAATTTGCTCTACGTCATGCCGCTTATGACCTGCGCGCGGGCGCTGGCGCAGACCCTGGCCGGCAACCCGACCGCTGTCACTTACGGTGCCATGCCGGTGCAGGTGAAAACCCCGGCTTGCCCAGTGGTGGTTTCGCCGCCGCCGCGTGGCACCAGTGGGGAATGGCAGGTGGAAGGCAGCGGTGCTGACATCAAGGCGCTGTGTCGCGATGCCGATGGCCGCTTGCTGGGCTACGCCCTCACCGGAACGGCCGTGCAGGACAAGTTGGCGCTCAATAAGGAGCTTCCTGCGCTTTTGGCGTGAATGGCGCCCGTTCTGTCGGATTAGTCACGAAGTTGCGTGTGAAAGTTGTCGGACACGACTGGCGCGGGTCTCATGAGCATGCCATCCTCCCCCGGTCTGCCGCAGCGCAGAGCTGTTGCGGCGCCTCCAAGCGCTGCTGGATGGCAGCACGGACACAAAAACAAAAAACCGTCTAAGGGGCTTTTTTATGCGTAAACCGGAACTCGCCGCGGCCATCGCGGAACAGGCTGATCTGACTAAAGATCAAGCCAATCGTGTACTCAATGCTGTGCTTGAAGAAATCACCGCCGCCCTGAACCGCAAGGACAGCGTGACCCTGGTGGGCTTCGGCACCTTCGTGCAGCGTCATCGCGGCGCCCGCACCGGCAAAAACCCGCAAACCGGTGAGCCGGTGAAAATCAAAGCCAGCAACACTGTTGCCTTCAAGCCGGGCAAATCTTTGAAAGATGCAGTGAACTGAGTTCGTACGCCCGGGGCTCAATCACTCCGGGCGCACTTCCTGCTTTTAGCGTCACATTCGCTACAAATCCCCGCCGCAACCCATCAGAAAGCTGGCTGTAGTCCCAGCGACAAACCGCTACAATGCGCCGCCGTTTCACTATTTATCGAGGCCAGCGCGCATGAAATTCCGTTTTCTCCTCTGGATGCTGGGCCGCATGATGGCCAAAGCCAGCAAGACCAATCCTGCGTTTCAGCAGCAGCTCGAAGGCCGCGATCTGGTGTTTCAGCTGCACACGCTCGATGGCAAAGTCGCCCGTCATTTCATTGTTAAAGACCAACGCCTGACCAGCAAACGTGGCCCCGCTGCGCAGCCGGATTTCGCCCTGGGCTTTAAAGACGCCGATTACGGGTTCGCCACCATGAATGCCAAGAACAAGCAGCTGGCGTTTGTGCAGGGTATCCAGAACAAAGACATCCAGATTCAGGGCAACCCGGCGCTGGTCATCTGGTTCCAAGGGCTGACCAAATACATCATGCCCAAGAAGAAAAAAGCCGCAGACAAAAAAGCCGCCTGATTCTCGCTATCGCCGCATCCAACTGGTTGGAATGCGGCACGTTAGCTAGGCTGGGGTGAATTTCTCGCGGAAGCCATCCTATGCGCAGTCCTGTTGTTTTATCCCTGATGTTGCTGGCGACGGTTGCTCAGGCCGAACCGAGCAAGCCTGCGGCGTTTGAGCGGGTGTTCGACCTCGCCGGCATCCGCTTGCTCTGTGAGCAAACTGCTCCCCTGGTGACGCGGGGTTTGCCGGAAGAGAAGCAACCGCCAGTGGCTGAAGCATTCGATGCTGACTCGTTCTGCTACGACTTGGCCTCGCGCTTGGCGCCGACCTTTACCGCCGAGCAGATAGAGCAGGCGACCAAACTGCTTGAAAGCCCGTTGGCTCAGCGGTTCACCGTGGCTGAGCGTGCGGTGGGCGAGGGTGACGGCGGCGCTGCATTGGCCGCCTATCGCGAGCAAGTACGCAGCAAGCCGCCACGCGCCACGCGTGTTGACTTGGTCCGCCGCCTGGACGCTGCCGCACACACGACCGACATGTCGACCCTGCTGCGCTACGAAGTCGGTAAGACCCAGGCCTTGCTTACGCTCCGGGCGAAAAAACACAACCTGACCGAGGCCGAACTGGCCAAGCGAACTGAACAGCAACTGATCCCCTTGCGCATGTCCAGCGCCGAGGCCGTGGAAACCTTTATGTTGTACGCGTACCGGCAAATGCCCAGCGGCGAGTTGGCCGATTACGCCGCGTTGTATGAGCAACAGCCGGTGAGCCAATTGCTGGCTGCGGCGGTGAAGGAATTGCCCGGGGTGTTCGCTGCGCGGCGAGCGGTATTGAAATAAGCGTCGCAAAAAAGAAAGGGGCCCAATCGGGCCCCTTTTTTCTCGGTGCGGTTTTTATGCCGGGAATTGCGCAGCCAGCTCACGCAGCGCGGTTTCAGCTTCCAGCACTTTGTTGATCGCTTCGTTGGCCTTCTCGCGGCTCAGGCCGAGGCGGTCGAACAACACTTGTGGAATTTCAGCCTGCGGGCCGGTGCCGATGCCACGGTTACGCAGCAGGCTCACCGCCAGGCAAACCAGGTTCGGGTAAGCGGAGTGGGCGCCTTCGTAGTCGGGGTCGTGCTGGAAGCGCAGCGCGGTGGCCAGCTCGTCCGGCATGTCCCAGAAGCGCATCAGCCACGAACCGATCTGCTCGCGGGTAATACCCAGCAGGTGTTGCTCGATGTAGCTGTGATCCAGGTGCGGGTTCACTTCGAGGTGACGGCAGATCAACGAAAAGTGCGGCGGGAACACGTGTGCCAGCACCAGATAGCCGAAGTTGTGCAGCAGACCGGCCAGGTAGGTCAGACCCGCTTCCGGGCGCTGCGCACGCGGCATGGCGCGTGTCAGGCCTTCGATCACGGCGGCGGTGTAGATCGCTTGGTGCCAGTACGGCGTGGCGTGTTGCGGCTGATCTTTAGGCAGGGCCAGGGTTTTGCCCAAGGCCAGGCCCAACGCCAAGTTGATCACCAGGTCGAAGCCCAGCACGCGCACGATGGCGTCTTCTACCGAGCGGATTTTCCCCGGCGCGGCGTAGTAAGGCGAGGCGGCCCAGCTCACCACTTGCGCGGCCAGGGCAGGGTCGGTTTCAACCACGCCGGTGATGTCGTCAACGGTGGCGTCGGGGTCGACGCGCAGTTTGATGATTTTCTGCGCGGTTTCCGGCAGCGGCGGAATTTCGATAGTTTCTTCCAGGCGTTGCTGAATGCGGCGAGCGGTGAATGCCTGCACCGCCTGGTTGATTTCCGCGCGGTCGTCGTCCGGGCGGTCGAGGTTGGGGCGGATGCCGCTCAGTGGTTCGCCGAAACGGGCGGCGCTGGCTTTGCTGAGCAGGGTTTTGAAGGCGTCGCGCGGAATTTCCAACAGCACACCGGCCTGGCCGGATTCGATCACCAGCGTCGGCGCCAGTAACAGTTGTTCGTCATACAGGCAGGGCGAGCTGGTCAGTGGTGGCAACGCGGGCAGCACGGTCAGGTTGTGCTTGGCGAGCATGCGTTCCTGACGATCCGGTTTGACTGCCGCGAGTTTGCGGCCGGTCAATTCGGCGAGGCGATTAAGGTCGAGCAATTGTGTGTGGGGGTAGAGCACCAGCAGGGCGCCGATGGCATCGTCGAGCAGCACCGCTTGCACGCGCTGGGCCAGGGCCAGCTTGGGTTGCTCGTAGCAGACTTGATACGGAACGCTGAGCTTGTCGAGTAACTGCAGAATCACCATCGGCGGCTGGGGCGAGGTATCGGTGGCGAGGGCTACTTCCGTCATGAGCGTGCGATCCGGTGCGATGGTTTGCCCGAGTATAACCAGCGGGGATTCTGACTGACCGGTCACCCGACGGGCGTTTGTGCGCTATTTCACACTTGTCCGTATTGCTGACCGTGGCGCAGCCAGCGTTCCAGCAATGGACTGACATGTTGGGGCCAGCGCTCGAGCAGCGCTTGGGCCGCGTCGCGCACCGCGGGCAACAGGTCGGCGTCGCGCATCAGGTCAGCGACTTTGAATTGCAGCAGGCCGGTTTGCCGGGTGCCGAGCATCTCGCCGGGGCCGCGCAGTTCGAGGTCTTTTTCGGCGATGACAAAGCCATCGCTGGTCTCGCGCATGATGCCCAGGCGCTCGCGGCCCAGTTGCGACAGCGGCGGGTGATACAACAACACGCAATGACTGGCGGCGCTGCCCCGGCCCACACGGCCGCGCAATTGGTGCAGTTGCGCCAGGCCCAGGCGCTCGGGGTTTTCGATAATCATCAGGCTGGAGTTGGGCACGTCGACGCCCACTTCAATCACCGTGGTGGCGACCAACAGCTGCAACGCGCCTTCTTTGAACTGCTGCATCACGGCGGCTTTTTCAGCAGGCTTCATGCGCCCATGAATCAGGCCGACGTTCAGCCCGCCGAGGGCCGCCGACAAATCTTCATACGTCGTTTCGGCCGCCTGGCAGGTGAGTTCTTCCGACTCTTCGATCAACGTGCACACCCAGTACGCCTGGCGCCCTTCGTGGCAGGCCGAGCGCACGCGCTCGATCACTTCGAAGCGGCGGCTGTCGGCCACCAGCACGGTGTTCACCGGCGTACGGCCCGGCGGCAGCTCGTCGAGAACCGAGGTGTCGAGATCCGCATAAGCGCTCATCGCCAATGTTCGAGGGATTGGCGTGGCGGTCATGATCAGCTGATGCGGGCACATGCGCCCCTCGACACCTTTTTTGCGCAGGGCCAACCGTTGCTGCACGCCGAAGCGGTGTTGCTCGTCGATGATCACCAGCGCCAGGCGTTTGAACTGCACTTCATCCTGGAACAGCGCGTGGGTGCCGACCACCATGGGCGCACCACCGGCGATTTTTTCCAGGGCGCCAGCGCGGGCCTTGCCTTTGAGCTTGCCGGCCAACCACGCCACGTCCAAACCCAGCGGTTCCAGCCAGCGGGTGAAGTTAATGAAATGCTGCTCGGCGAGAATCTCGGTGGGCGCCATCAGCGCGACCTGATAGCCCGCCTCCAACGCTTGCAAGGCGGCAAGAGCGGCGACCACGGTTTTGCCGGCGCCGACATCGCCCTGCACCAGGCGCAGCATCGGCTCGCGCTGGCTGAGGTCGTAGGCGATTTCCGCGCCCACGCGCTGTTGTGCGCCGGTGGGTGCGAAGCCGAGGTTTTTGAGGAATTTGGCCGGCAGCTTCTTCGCCTTCGGCAACTGCGGCGCCTCTTGTGCACGCAGGCTTTCGCGCAGGCGCTGTAACGACAGTTGATGGGTCAGCAGTTCTTCGAAGGCCAGCCGGTGTTGGGCCCAGTGCCGGCCTTCGGCGAGCTCTTCAAGGTCGGCGTCGGGAGGCGGGCGGTGCAGGTAGCGAATGGCTTCGTCGAGTGGGCTGAGCTGGTAGTCGCGGGCCAGTTCGTCCGGCAGCCAGTCGGGCAGGCTGTGCGGCCCCAGGCGCGCCAACGCTTGTTCGCTGAGTTGGCGCAAACGCTGCTGGGTCAGGCCTTCGGTGGTGGGGTAAATCGGCGTCAGGGTTTGTTCGACGCCACTGTCGCTGTCGGCGGTCAGCGCGCGGTATTCGGGGTGGTAAATCTCCAGGCCCGAGGCGCCCGGTCGAGCTTCGCCGTAGCAGCGCAACTGCGTGCCGCGTTTCAGGCCGTCTTTCTGCGCCTGGCTGAAGTGGTAGAAGCGCAGGCTCAAGGTGCCGCTGCCATCTTGCAGGCGAACCAGCAAGCTGCGGCGCTTGCCCATCAGCACATCGGCGCCGGCCACCACGCCTTCGACCACGGCATCCTGCCCGGGCCGCAAGGCGCCGATGGGCACCACGCGGGTGCGGTCCTGGTAGCGCAGCGGCAAGTGGAACAGCACGTCTTGCAGGTTTTCCAGGCCAACGCGGGCGAGCTTTTCTTCCAGCGCCGCGCCCACGCCTTTCAGCGCGGTTACCGGCACCGCCGCCAATTCAGTCATGGGCGCGCAGCCTTAGGCGGTTTGTGGCAGCGGATTGGCTACCGAGCACAGGCGGATAGAGTCAGCCAGCACGTCGATGGCGCGTGGGCGAGGGAAGCTCGCGCGCCAGGCGATGGCCACGGTGCGGAACGGCACTGGCGCCGTCAGTGGGCGCACTTCGAAAACGCCGGGGGCGTAGTGGTGGCTGTCGACGGCCGAGAACGGCAGGATCGAAATGCCCATTCCGGAGGCGACCATATGGCGAATGGTTTCCAGCGAGCTGGATTCCACCGTGGTGTGCTTGGCGTGCTCTTCGCCGCCTTTGCGCAGCGTGGGGCAGGCTTCCAACACCTGGTCGCGGAAGCAGTGGCCTTCACCGAGCAGCAGCAAGCTTTTGTCGTTGAGCAGTTCGGCGTCGATGGTTTGCTTGGCGGTCCATGGGTGGCCGCTAGGTAGGAGCACGTAGAAGGGCTCGTCGTAGAGCACTTTGGTCAGTACGTCGGCTTCCTGGAACGGCAGGGCGATGATGATCGCGTCGAGCTCGCCGTTACGCAGTTTGTCGCGCAGCACGTGGGTAAAATTTTCTTCGATATACAGCGGCATCTGCGGCGCGACACGGTGCAGTTGCGGAATCAGGTGCGGGAACAGGTACGGGCCAACGGTGTAAATGGCGCCGACTTTGAGCGGAGCGGCCAGCTGGTTTTTGCCGGCCTGGGCCAGCTCACGAATGCCTTGGGCTTGTTCCAGCACTTTCTGCGCCTGGGTGACAATGCCTTCCCCGACTGGAGTGAGGCGCACGGCGCTTTTGCTGCGCTCAAATATCAGGATGCCCAGCTCGTCTTCCAGTTTTTTAACGCCGACCGAGAGGGTGGGCTGGCTGACGTGGCAACGCTCGGCTGCGCGCCCGAAATGCTGCTCTTGTGCCAGGGTGACGATGTAGCGCAGTTCGGTGAGGGTCATAGTGTTTATCCATTGATTTGCGCCAGAGCATAGCGGTTGTATTCAATGGAACCAACCCGCACGGCAGGTTAAATGTGCCCGATGATTCGGGCACTCTCTGGGTGCGGGTCCGTTAAGGCTGAGGGTTTCGTACTGCAAAAATCGCTATCGGCGATCCAGCGAGTAAACGAAGGGCGCGACCACCTCAACGCTGTTGCCATTAAGGATGTCTTCCGGCGGCTTGGGCAGCGGCTGGGCGCGACGGATCATGGCAAGCGTGGCGCGGTCCAGCGAAGCGTTGCCGGAGGAGCCGGCGAGCGACGCGCTGAGCACCTTGCCGTCGGCATCGACAGCGAAGCGAATGCGGCTGGTGCCTTCGGCGCCACGGCGGCGGGCGTCGTCCGGGTAACGCTTGTAGCGCGCCAAGTGGCTGAGCAGTTTGCTCTGCCAGGTGATCTCGGCCTGCGACGGTGCGCTGGTGCTGCTCGGTTGCGGCGCGGTTGGCGCAGCGGGCGGCGCCGGTGGCGCGGGCGGGGCATCGGGCACGGGCTGCTCAGCCGGTTTTTCCGCAGGCTTGGGCGGCTCGACCGGTTTGATCTTCGGCTTGGGTTTGGGCTTGGGCTTGGGCTTTTCCAGCACGATCTTGGGCTTCGGTGCTTCCACCACTTGCGGAATCGGCTCGGGTTCCGGCGCGATGATTTGCGCCGGAGCCGGCGGCGGAGGCACCACTTCGGGCAGCGGCGGCAGTTCGATCATCATGGCTGGCGGCGGCAATTCCACGGGAATCGCCTCGGCCTTCCAGTACAAGGCCCACAGACCGATACCGATATGCAGGGCGAGCACCAGCAGCCAACTTACCGTCCAACCGGAAGCTTTGCGCAGCGTGAGGGTCATTTCTGCCCGACCGCCTCAAGGCCGACCAGGCCCACTTTGAGGTAACCGGCAGCGCGCAGGCTGTTCATGGCGTCCATCAGATCGGCGTAGTCCACACCTTTGTCGGCGCGGAAGAAGATAGTGGTGTCCTTCTTGCCTTTGGTCTGTTGGTCGAGCGCCTGGCCGAGCTGTTCTTTGGTGACTTGCTGATCGCCGAGGTAGAGGTTTTTGTCCTCTTTGACGGTCAGGTACACCGGCTTGTCGGGGCGCGGTTGCGGCTCGGCGCTGGAGGCTGGCAGGTCTACTTTGATGTCCACGGTCGCCAGCGGCGCAGCGACCATAAAGATGATCAGCAGTACCAGCATCACGTCGATAAAGGGCGTTACGTTGATCTCGTGAGATTCGACCAGATCATCGCCGCCGTCGTTGAGGTGCAGGCCCATGTCAGCTCACTTTTACCGCGTGCGGCTGGCTGCGTTGCTCAGCCGGCAGGTGGTCGAGGTCACGGCTAACCAGCAGCAACACTTGCGCCGAGGCGTCTGCCACCTGGGCTTTGTAGCCAGTGATGGAGCGGGCGAAGACGTTGTAGATCACCACCGCGGGAATCGCTGCTACCAGGCCCATGGCCGTTGCCAGCAGGGCTTCGGCGATACCCGGTGCAACCACGGCGAGGTTGGTGGTTTGCGATTTGGCGATGCCGATAAAGCTGTTCATGATGCCCCACACGGTGCCGAATAGGCCGACGAAGGGCGCGGTGGAACCAATGGTGGCGAGCACGCCGGTGCCCTGGCTCATTTCGCGACCGCAGGCGGCGACCAGGCGCTCCAGACGGAAGCTGACGCGTTCCTTGATGCCTTCCTTCTCGCGGGCGTTGGCCGACAGGCGCATTTCTTCCAGGGCGTCGTGAACCAGTACGTGGGACAGGCTGCCTTTTTTGTCCGCCTTGTCGGCGGCGTCTTTCAGCGAGCGGCTCTGTTTCAGCAGGGCCAGCTCACCGCGCAGGCGGCGTTTGGCGCCGATCAGCTCGAAGCCTTTGGCGATCCAGATGGTCCAGGTGATGACCGAGGCCAGGGCCAGACCGATCATCACGGCTTTCACCACGTTGTCGGCGTTCTGGTACATGCCCCAAGGCGACAGGTCGTGAGCGAAGGCGAGCTGGTCGTCGGCGATCAGTTCGTTGGCCTTGGCCAGGTCGTCCAGCGCCTGGGTCACTTCCTGCGGCGAGGCGCCGTTGGCTTCCAGGGTTTCCTTGGTGGCGGCGCTGATCTGCTCGGGCGTGGCATCCGGGCCGAGGCTGGCGATTTTCTCGCGCAGGGCAGCGGCAGCGGGCGTCTCGGCAGTGGGCGCCGGCACGGCGGCGGTGGCCGGAGCTGGCGCGGTGGCTGCGGGTGCAGTCGCGGGAGTGGGTGCCGCAGCGGCAGGTTCTTCAGCGAAGCTGCTTACGGGTAGCAGCAAGCTGAGCAACAGCGCGCCAGCGGTGAGCAGGGCGCGGGGCTGCAAACGGAAAGACGGAGCGCGGTAGGCGTTGAAATTCATGCTGGCCGGACCTGAAAGGGTAAAAACGGTGACCGGAGCCCGAAGGCCCCTGGCGCAAAAGGGCAGTTAGTATTGCAAATTATTCTTGTTTGTTAAAGTGATAGTGTAACGCTTGGAGTGACCGTTGAAGTCTTTCCCTTATTTCGCGCGGCCTGCCTAGAATGCCGCTTTGCCTTGAGGTAGCCGCATGTCCGCCATTCCCACCCTGATGATTGCCGGTTGTGGCGATGTTGGAAGTCGCCTTGGTTCGCAGCTGCACGCCGCGGGTTGGCAGGTGTTTGGTTTGCGGCGATCGGTCGCAGCGCTGCCCGCTGAGATCGTGCCGGTGCCCGGCGATTTGGGCGCTGCCGATTGCCCGCCGGCGTGGCCGCACGGGGCGCTGGATTACCTGGTGTATGCCGCCGCTGCCACCGACCACGACGAAGCCGGTTACCGTCGCGCGTATGTCGATGGGTTGGCCAACACGCTTGGCTGGCTCAAGCAGCGTGGGCAGAAGCCGAAGCGGGTGATTTTCGTCTCCAGCAGTGGCGTGTATGCGCAGGACGGCGGCGTCTGGGTGGATGAGCAATCGCCCGCCGAGCCCGCCCGCTTTTCCGGCAGCATCATGCTCGAAGCCGAAAAGGTCGCGCGCGACAGTGGTATTCCCGCCACGGTGGTGCGTCTTACCGGCATCTACGGGCCAGGTCGCGAATGGCTGCTGAAACAAGTGCGCATGGGTTATCGCGTGGTCAGCGAGCCGCCGCTCTACGCCAACCGCCTGCATGCCGACGACTGCGCCGGCTTGCTGGCGTTTCTGCTTCAAGCCGACGCTGCGGGCAAGAAACTGGACGACCTTTACATCGGCGTCGACGACGCGCCGGCTCCGCTGCATGAGGTGGTGGCCTGGCTGCGCGATTACATGGGCGTGACCGACTGGGCCGAGGAATCCACGGTGCGCCGCGCCGGAAGCAAACGCTGCAGCAACGCCCGCGCCCGCGCGCTCGGTTGGGTGCCGCGTTATCCCACGTTCCGCGAAGGGTACGCCGCGGTGTTGGCCGGGCAGTGAGCACGGACGCCAACCGGCTGCTGGTGCAGCCATGGCTGGCTGGGGTCGAGCTGTTTCAGGCCGACTTTTCCGGTCAGCCGTTTGGTCGCCATAGCCACGACGCATTTGCCATCGGCGCGATTATCGAGGGCGTTGGCGGCTACCAATGCCGGGGCGCTCGACACGCGTTGCCGGCCGGAACGTTGTCGTTGATGAACCCTGAGGAACCGCACACCGGCCACGCCGTTTCTTCACGGCTGGTCTATCACATGCTTTACGTGGAAGAGGCGCGGCTGCCGGCTTTGTTGGGGCGCAAGCGCTTGCCGCGCGGCTTTAATCAGCTCAACCCGGCAGATGACGGTGCTGTTGCACGGCGTATGGCCGGCCTGGTGCGGGAGTTCGAGCGCCACGACGCGCTGGCGTTGGAAAGTCAGCTGCTGGCGGTGCTGGAGTTGGTGTTTATCCGCCATGGCGGTATGCGCCCATTGCCCATCGTGGCGCGGGACGGCGGTAGCACGGCGCGGCTGCGCGAATACCTGGAAGCGAACTTTCAGCAGGCAGTGAGCCTGGAGCAATTGGCGGCGGTGGGTGAGCGTCATCCTCGGCATCTGATCGAGGCGTTTCGCCGCGCTTATGGCGTACCGCCGCACACGTATTTGCTGCAACGCCGGGTGCGCGAAGCCAAGCGCCTGCTGCTGGGCGACGCGCCGCTAAGCGAGGTGGCGCTGCAGTTGGGTTTTTACGATCAGGCGCACTTTATCGGGACCTTCAAACGCTTTACCGGCGTGACGCCCGGGCACTTTCGCCGCACTGCGCACACCTGATTTTTCTCCAATACTGCCCCTCTGCCTTCGCCACAGACTGGCCGCCGCGTTCATTCGGAGGTCGTCATGGTTGCGTTGTTTTTACTGGTTGCCAGCACCCACTTTGCCGCGCTGCTGTCGCCTGGCCCGGACTTTTTCCTGCTGTTGCGCACCGCCTTGTTGCAAGGGCGGCGGCAAGCGTACGGCTGCGCGTTTGGCATTGCGGCGGCGAATGTAGTGGTGATGCTGGCAGTGTTGCTGGCGCAAAGCCTGATGCCGGCAGAAGGCGGTTGGCTGTGGCGCGCTTTGCAGGCGGCGGGCGGCGCGTATTTCGTGTGGCTGGGTGTGCAGGCCTTTAAGGGGCGGCGGCAGTTGGATCTGGTTGTCGGCGGGGCGCAGGCAGCGGGGCGGTGGTGGCTCGGCTGTTGGCAAGGGTTGGCAGCCAGCCTGCTGAATCCGAAGTGCCCGATCTTTTATGCCGGTTTGTTCGGCGTGCTGCATAGCGCGTCGATGCCCGGTTGGGGACTGGCGTTGTGTATGGCCTGGATGGCGGCGGTGGTGCTGGCGTGGGATGCCGCGCTGGTGCGCCTGTTGAGTATCGAGCGGTGGCGGGTGTGGTTGCAGCGGCGGGTGGTGATTCTGGATCGGGTGTGCGGTGGGATGCTGCTGGTGTTGGGTGGTTATTTGCTTGTGGCGGCGGTGTGAGGGCTGGAAAGCATCGAGGCTGAAGCCTCTCCTACGGAGGTTGCGTGGTCTGTGGGAGGGACTTCAGGCTCGCTTTTTTAGTCTTTTTTCAGCACCCAGGTGGTCACGCCGGGAAGGTAGTCAGGCATTTCATTGGCTTGCGCCTGGTTCACGGCACGGAAGATTTCCAGCTGATCGCCCTCGCGTTTGAACAGCCACACGCTGCCTTGGTTGCCCAATTGCAGCCACAGGCTGTCGCTGTCGCCGCTCATGGCTGCGCAGTCGCCGGCCAGACACAGGGCGTAGCGGTCAGCGCCGGGCAGGCCTTCCACTTTGCCGTCCGGGTGAAACAGCACCAGGCCTTTGGCGCCAGGGCCTTTGCTGATTTTCCAGGTACCGCCCAGGTACGCCGTGTACAGCGCTTGTTCAAAGCTGCTGCCCGGTGGGGCGCCCAGAGGCAAGGTGAGGGTGGAGCGTTGGAAACGTTGTTCGGGGCCGGTTTTGCTTTCGCTCTGAACCATGCGGCCGTTTTCGACGTTCAGTTGTTCGTGGAAGTCGCCGTAGAAGTCGACACGCCATTGGCCGTCGGGCTGGCCGACGAGTTGGCCCTCGTCCAGCTCAAAGCCATTGCTGACGTTGGCAGTTTTGCGCGCGGTGTCGATGGTCCATTCCAGGTTCGGCCCGTAGGCCAGCAACGCCTCGCGCAAGTTGCCGCCCTGCGAGGCGGCATCGATGGCGGCCTGGTTGATCCAGATGCCGTTCGGGTCGTGGCTCGCAGGGCTGCTGCAACCGCCCAGAAAGGCGGCGCACAAGAGCAGGACGAAGGCGTTGCGCATGGCGGGTTCCTTCCTTGGAAAGTCCGATTACTCGATAACCAGAATGGCGTCCATT
This sequence comes from Pseudomonas sp. AC070, assembly GCF_979258635.1. Taxonomy (NCBI): domain Bacteria; kingdom Pseudomonadati; phylum Pseudomonadota; class Gammaproteobacteria; order Pseudomonadales; family Pseudomonadaceae; genus Pseudomonas; species Pseudomonas sp. AC070. Next base: position 4,995,387 of record NZ_OZ409871.1, on the reverse strand, counting down.
TCGACCTGGGCGCCACGCGGCAATGCGGCCACGCCGATGGCGGCGCGGGCTGGGTAGGGCTGTTCGAAGTAGCGGCCCATCACCTCGTTTACCTTGGCGAAGTGCGAAAGGTCGGTGAGGAAAATGTTCAGTTTGACGATGTCTTTGAACGAACCACCGGCGGCTTCGGCAACGGCTTTGAGGTTTTCAAACACCTGCACGGTCTGGGCTTCGAAGCCTTCAACCAGCTCCATGGTTTTCGGGTCCAGGGGAATCTGCCCGGACATGTACACAGTGTTGCCGGCTTTGATGGCTTGCGAGTAGGTGCCGATGGCGGCCGGTGCGTGTTCGGAAGTGATGACGCTCTTGCTCATGAAAAAGCTCCTTGAGGTTTTGTCCTGCCTAGCGCAGGCCGTCGTTACGAAAGGGGGTCAGGCGCGGACGCGGGAGATATGCACCACGCCTTTGAGGGCTCGCAGCTTTTTGATGACGCGGGCCAGGTGCACGCGGTCATGCACGCTGACGACCAGCTGAACCACGCTGATGCGGCCGTCGCGCTCGTCCATGCTGATTTTTTCGATGTTGCCGTCGGCGGCATTGACGCTGCTGGCAAGCAGGGCGATCAGGCCGCGCTGGTGCTCCAGCTCAATGCGCAGCTCGACGTTAAATTCGCCGACCACGTCTTTGGCCCACGACAGCTGGATGCACTTTTCCGGGTTCTGGCGGATGTCGCTGATGTTCTTGCAGCTTTCCAGATGCACCACCATGCCTTTGCCGGCAGAAAGGTGGCCGACGATGGGGTCGCCTGGAATCGGCGTGCAGCACTTGGCGTAGCTGAGCACCAAGCCTTCGGTGCCGCGAATGGCCAGCGGCCCTTCGGCGCTCGGCAGCTGTTCGCTTTCATGGGCGAGCAGCCGACGCGCCACGACATAGGCCATGCGGTTGCCCAGGCCGATGTCTTCGAGCAGGTCTTCGATAACCTCGAGGCGGTATTCGGCCAGCACGCTCTGCACCTGCTCGGCGGGCACTTTGTCGAGGTGGCTGTTAAGGCCGGTGAGCACTTTGTTCAGCAGGCGCTCGCCCAGGCTGATGGATTCCGAGCGACGTTGCAGTTTCAGCGCGTGACGAATGTGCGTGCGGGCCTTGCCGGTGACCACGAAATTAAGCCAGGCCGGGTTCGGACGCGCGCCGGGCGCCGTGACAATTTCCACCGTGGCGCCGCTTTGCAGCGGTTCGGACAACGGCGCCAAGCGGCGGTTGATACGGCAGGCGATGCAGGAATTGCCGACGTCGGTGTGCACCGCATAGGCAAAATCGACGGCCGTAGAGCCCTTGGGCATCTCCATGATTCGGCCTTTGGGCGTGAACACGTAAACCTCGTCCGGGAACAGGTCGATTTTGACGCTTTCGATAAATTCCAGCGAGTTGCCGGCGCGCTGCTGCATTTCCAACACGCCTTTGACCCATTGGCGGGCGCGGGCGTGGGTGCCTTTGGGCTGGTCTTCGTCGTTGGATTTGTACAGCCAATGGGCGGCGATGCCATTGTTGGCCATCTCTTCCATTTCGCGGGTGCGAATCTGGATTTCAATCGGCACGCCGTGCATGCCGAACAGCGTGGTGTGCAGCGACTGGTAGCCGTTGGCTTTGGGGATCGCGATGTAGTCTTTGAAGCGCCCGGGCAGCGGTTTGTACAGGTTGTGCACAGCGCCGAGCACGCGGTAGCAGGTGTCGACTTTGTCGACGATGATGCGGAAGGCGTACACGTCCATGATTTCGTTGAACGCCCGGCGCTTGCCACGCATCTTTTGGTAGATGCCGTACAGGTGCTTCTCGCGCCCCACCACTTCGCCTTCCATGCCTTCGCGTTCGAGGCAGTGGGTCAGCGACTCTTCAATCTTGTTGACGATTTCCTTGCGGTTGCCCCGCGCGCGTTTCACCGCCTGGCGAATGCGCTCAGAGCGCATCGGGTGCATGGCCTTGAAGCCCAGTTCTTCAAATTCCACGCGCATGCTGTGCATGCCCAGCCGGTTGGCGATGGGGGCGTAGATTTCCAGGGTTTCTTTGGCGATGCGCCGACGTTTTTCGCCGGCCAGCACTTCCAGGGTGCGCATGTTGTGCAGGCGGTCGGCGAGCTTGACCAGAATCACGCGAATGTCGCGGGCCATGGCCATGGCCATTTTCTGGAAGTTTTCGGCCTGGGCTTCGGCCTTGGTTTCGAAGTTCATCTGGGTCAGCTTGCTGACCCCATCGACCAGTTCGGCGACGGTTTCGCCAAATTGCGCGGTGAGCGCTTCTTTGGCGATGCCGGTGTCTTCGATGACGTCATGCAGCATCGCAGCCATCAGGCTCTGATGGTCCATGTGCATGTCGGCGAGAATGTTGGCCACCGCGAGCGGGTGGGTTACGTAGGCTTCACCGCTGCGGCGGCGCTGGCCGTCGTGGGCTTGCTCTGCGTAAAAGTAGGCGCGGCGAACAAGGTTGACCTGTTCACCGCCCAGGTAGGTCGACAGTCTGTCGGCGAGGGCGTCTATGCTCGGCATGGGATTGCCCCGTGCCAAGCGCAGGTTCGCGCCGCGTCGCTTTGGTTAGACAAGCATCGACCTGGCATAGGCTTAGAGGGCCTCGTTGGCCTCTTCCTCATAAGTAGCGAAGAGCGGCTCGTCGTCGACGATTTCGTCGGCAGCGATCACGTCATAGTCAACCAGACCGGCAGCGATTTCGCGCAGGGCGACTACGGTAGGTTTGTCGTTTTCCCACGCTACTTTCGGCTCTTTACCACCGGTAGCCAGTTGGCGGGAGCGCTTGGTAGCGAGCATGACCAGCTCGAAGCGGTTATCAACGTTGTCCAGGCAGTCTTCAACGGTAACGCGGGCCATGGTATTCCTCGTAGCGACAGGTACTTAAATAAGAGACGTGCAAAAAACTTTTGCCCAGATGGGCGAACGAACTGTGCAGTCTAAAAAATAACCAGCCGTTAGGGAAGCGCAGATTTTCCCTACGCAGCCCGACGGCAAGCTTTATTCCCTACGCCAACAGCTCAATCAGCAGGGTTTTATGCCGTTGTTGCTGAACGTCCTGACGCAGATTGTTGGCGCGGAAGATGGACTTGAGGTCTTCTAGGGCGGCCGCGAAGTCGTCGTTGATGATCAGGTGATCGTACTCAACGTAGTGGCTCATTTCGCTGACGGCCTCGCGCATGCGCGTTTCGATGATCTCTTCGCTGTCCTGGCCGCGGTTGTTCAAGCGCTGGCGCAGCGCTTCCTGGCTGGGCGGCAAAATGAAGATGGAACGGGCGTCGGGCAGCAGGCGGCGCACTTGCTGGGCGCCTTGCCAATCGATTTCCAGAATCAGGTCGAAACCTTCGGCCAGGGTTTTTTCCAACCAGCGCTGCGAGGTGCCGTAGAGGTTGCCGAACACTTCGGCGTGCTCGAGAAAGTCGTTGTGCTCGAGCATTTGCAGAAAGCTTTCACGGCTGACGAAGTGATAGTTCTCCCCGTCAACTTCGCCAGGGCGCATGGCGCGCGTGGTGTGCGACACGGAAACGCGAATGTGCGGCTCGGCGTCGATCAGCGCCTTGACCAGGCTGGTTTTGCCCGCGCCCGAAGGTGCGGAAATGATGTAAAGGGTGCCGGTGGTGGCGTGCATGAGAGGGTCCGCCTTACTCGATGTTCTGTACTTGTTCGCGCATTTGTTCGATCAGCACTTTGAGGTTTACCGCCGCTTGAGTGCTGCGGGTATCAAAGGCTTTGGAGCCGAGCGTGTTGGCTTCGCGGTTGAGTTCCTGCATGAGGAAATCCAGGCGTCGACCGGCGGCGCCGCCGGCTTTGAGCACGCGGCGCACTTCGCTGACGTGGGTAACCAGGCGATCCAGCTCTTCGGCCACATCACTCTTCTGCGCCAGCAACACCAGCTCTTGTTCCAGGCGATGTGGATCGAGTTCAGCCTGCATTTCGGCGGTGCGGTCGAGGATGCGCTGGCGCTGGCCGGCAAGCATCTGCGGCACCAGTTCGCGCAGGGAGGCGACTTCGTCGCCAATATTGTCGAGACGGTCGCTGAGCAATTTGGCCAGCTCGGCACCTTCGCGGGCGCGACCGGCTTTGAGTTCATTCAGCGCGTCATTGAACAGGGCGAGTGCGGCGCTGGTGAGGGCTTGCGGGTCGGCGGCGTCGGCTACCAACACGCCGGGCCAGGCGAGCACTTCGAGCGGGTTCAGCGGGGCGGGCGAGGCAATTAGACGCGCCACGCTTTCAGCGGCCTCGACCAATTGCGCGGCGCGCTCGCGGTCCACTTGCAACGGCTTGCCGGCGGTTTCTTCCGTGTAGCGCAACGTGCATTCCACTTTGCCGCGCGACAGGCCTTGGCGCAGCGCATCACGCACGCCGCCTTCTAGGTCGCGGAACGACTCGGGCAAACGCAGATGCGGTTCCAGATAACGGTGGTTAACCGAGCGCAATTCCCAACTCAGCGTGCCGTTGGCAGTGGCCCGCTCGACGCGGGCGAAGGCGGTCATGCTGTGCACCATGGGAAGACCTCGCAAAATAGGACTGATCAGCGGGCGGTGGGAAAGTGGCGGGCTACGCGGCAATTTCACACGGCCTATAAAGGCGCAGGATTGTAGCGCAGTGCGTCGTTCGCTCCCAATTTGGCGTGTGAGTGGCGCGCGGCCCCCCTATAATGCCGAGCAGATTTCCCGTCCCGAATAGGTATTCCTGATGAAACGTCCGAGTGGCCGTGCCGCTGACCAGCTGCGCTCGATCCGCATCACCCGCAACTACACCAAACACGCCGAGGGCTCGGTGCTGGTGGAGTTTGGTGATACCAAAGTGATCTGCACAGTAAGTGTGGAAAACGGCGTGCCGCGTTTTCTCAAGGGCCAGGGCCAGGGTTGGCTGACCGCCGAATACGGCATGTTGCCGCGCGCCACGGGCGACCGTAACCAGCGTGAAGCCAGCCGCGGCAAGCAAGGCGGCCGTACCCTGGAAATTCAACGTTTGATTGGTCGTTCACTGCGCGCCGCGCTGGATATGTCGAAACTGGGCGAAGTAACCCTGTACGTCGACTGCGATGTGATCCAGGCCGATGGCGGCACCCGCACTGCGTCTATTACCGGCGCGATGGTTGCCGTAATCGACGCATTGAAAGTGATCAAAAAGCGTGGTGGTCTGAAAGGTGGCGACCCGCTCAAGCAGATGATCGCCGCCGTTTCGGTGGGCATGTATCAGGGTGAGCCGGTGCTGGACCTCGATTACCTCGAAGACTCCGCCGCCGAAACCGACCTGAACGTGGTGATGACCAGCCAGGGCGGCTTTATTGAAGTACAAGGCACCGCCGAAGGCGCGCCGTTCCAGCCGGAAGATTTGACCGCCATGCTGGCGCTCGCGCAAAAAGGCATGACCGATCTGTTCGAAATGCAACGCGTGGCGCTGGCCGATTAAGCCCGTCTCGCTCAACCCGCAGGCCAAGGAGAAGCAGCATGACCGAGGATTTGGAACCCATAACCACCCCTGACAAAGACGCGCGTCAGTGGGCTATGTTTTGTCACTTTGCGGCATTTCTGGGCATGATCTTCCCGTTCGGGAATCTGCTCGGGCCGTTGATTGTATGGCAGCTAAAGCGTGAAACCGCTGCGTTTGTCGACGATCAGGGCAAAGAGGCGCTGAACTTTCAAATTACGGTCGCGCTGGCCATGCTGGTTTGCTTCCTGCTGATGTTCGTGTTTATCGGCATCATCCTGATCTGGGTGGTGGGCATTGCAGCGTTGGTCCTGACCATCATTGCCGGCATCAAGGCCAATGAAGGCAAGGCGTACCGCTATCCGTTCTGCTGGCGCCCGGTTAAATAGGCATATCGCAGACGCAAAAAAGCCGGCAGTGATGCCGGCTTTTTTGTGCCCGCTGGGTGCGGGTCAGACGCTGAGCGTCCAGTCGTAATCGACGATCAGTGCCGCATGCTGCGAAAACCGAGGCTGACGCGGCAACCGCGCGCCGCGCACAAAACGGCGCAGGCCGGTGGTGAGCAACTGGTAGTCGTAGCGATAGCCAAGATTCAGCAGTTCGGCTTGCTCGCTGTTAGGCCACCAGCTGAACTGGTCGCCTTCGCGATTCACTTCACGCAGGGCGTCGACGTAACCCATGGTGCCGATAATCTCGTCCATCCAGGCCCGCTCAGGCGCCAGGAAACCAGGCTCTTGCTGGCAGTCGCGCCAGTTTTTCACGTCCAGTTTCTGGTGTGCCACGTAGAGCGAGCCACAGTAAATGTACTCGCGGCGCTTACGCCGTTGCTTATCCAGGTACTGGGCGAAATCGTCCATAAACTTGAATTTCTGATTCAAGTTTTCATCGCCGTTCTGCCCGGTAGGAAGCAGAAGCGTGGCGATACTTACTTTGTCGAAATCGGCCTGCAGATAGCGCCCGTAGCGATCAGCTGTCTCGAAACCGAGCCCACTGATCACCGCCTTGGGTTGCAACCGCGAATACAGCGCCACACCACCTTGGTCTGGTACTTCTGCGTCGCTGGCATAGAGGAAATAGCCATCCAGTTGGAGGGCTGGGTCGTCCAGTTCAAAGGCGGAGGCACGGGTGTCTTGCAGGCAGATGACGTCGGCATTCTGCGCTTGCAGCCAACTGAGCAAACCACGCTCGACTGCAGCCTGAATACCATTCACGTTCACACTGATGATCCGCATAAATGGCCCCCAAAAACACGTGCGTGTATGATACCCGAGCTCATCCTTATTAGCTAAACCCACAGCTAAATCCGTGTGTTTTGGGGCTTTTTATGCAGGCGTACCAGCGCGACTTCATTCGTTTTGCCATCGAGCGCGGCGTGCTGCGCTTCGGTGAATTCACCCTCAAGTCCGGGCGCACCAGCCCCTATTTCTTCAACGCAGGCCTGTTCAACAGCGGCTCGGCGTTGGCTCAGTTAGGGCGCTTCTACGCCGAAGCGGTTGTGGCCAGCGGCATCGATTTCGATGTGCTGTTCGGCCCAGCCTACAAGGGCATTCCATTGGCTGCGACCACCGCTGTGGCGCTGGCCGAGCAGCATCAGCGCGACTTGCCTTGGTGTTTCAACCGCAAGGAAGCCAAAGACCACGGCGAAGGCGGCACGCTGGTTGGTGCGCCGTTGACGGGTAATGTGCTGATCATCGACGACGTCATCACCGCCGGCACCGCCATCCGCGAGGTCATGCAAATCATCCAGGCCCAGGGCGCAACCGCAGCTGGCGTGTTGATTGCATTGAATCGCCAGGAGCGCGGCAAGGGCGAGCTGTCGGCCATTCAGGAAGTCGAGCGTGATTTCGGCATTCCGGTGGTCAGCATCGTGTCGTTGGAACAAGTACTGGAATACTTGGCCGAAGATGCTGAACTGAAGAAATACCTGCCGGCAGTCCAGGCATACCGCGCGCAGTACGGAATTTAAGTCTCAACCATGACAGGGTGTTGTTTGCATGCTCAAACTGGACGTTATCCGCTGTTCGCTGGTCTTCAGCATGCTGCTGTACGCGGGTGCTTCGGCAGCCGATAGTGCAACACGCTTCTACCGTTACGTTGATGCCAAGGGTGTTACGGTTCTGGACCGTCAGGGCGTGCCGCCCGACCTGATTTTCAAAGGCTACGAGATACTCAACGACCAGGGTCGTGTCGTTCAGGTGGTTGCGCCTGCACCCAGTCTTGAAGAGCGCCAGCGCGCCATCGCCGACAAAGCGCGCGCCAGTTCCGATGCCCAGTTGCTGCGTTTGTATTCCACCACCGAAGACGTTGACCGCGCCAAGGCCCGCAAGCTGGCTGAGCTTGATGGCGTTATCTCCGTGGCGCGTGGCAACCTCGCTTCGCTTAAAACCCAGCAATCCAACCTGCAAGGCCAGGCCGCTGACCAAGAGCGCGCCGGCAAGCAGGTGCCGGATCACCTGGTCGCGCAAATCGAGAACATCAAGGCTGAGCAGGTTGGGCTGGAAGCTGACATCAAGCGCTATCTCGAAGGCCGCAAGCAGGCCGAGGCCAGCTTCGATGCCGACCGCGCCAGGCTGCAAACCCTGATGGGTCCGAAACAGTAGAAAACCGCGCGCAATAAAAAGCCCCGACGAGTCACCTCGCCGGGGCTTTTTTGTGGCGGTACCGCTTAGTGATGCTTGCGGTTGCAGATCAGGGTGCCGACGCCGCTGTCGGTAAAAATCTCCAACAACACGGCATTCGGCACACGGCCGTCGATGATGTGTGCACTGATCACGCCGCATTGAACGGCCTCCAGCGCGCAACGAATCTTCGGCAGCATGCCGCCATAAATAGTGCCATCGGCAATCAGGGCATCCACCTGAGCGGTGGACAAGCCGGTCAGCACATTGCCTTCCTTATCCATCAAGCCAGCGATGTTGGTGAGCAGCATCAGCTTTTCAGCCTTCAGCGCTTCAGCCACTTTCCCGGCCACCAGGTCGGCGTTGATGTTGTACGACTCGCCGTTGGCGCCCACGCCGATTGGCGCGATCACGGGGATGAAGTCGCCCTTCACCAGCATGTTCAGCAGATCGGTGTTAACCCCGACCACTTCGCCCACATGACCGATATCGATGATTTCCGGCTGGGTCATTTCCGGCGTTTGCCGGGTAACGGTGAGCTTTTTCGCACGAATCAGCTCGGCATCTTTACCGGTCAGGCCGATAGCACTGCCGCCATGGCGGTTGATCAGGTTGACGATGTCTTTGTTCACCTGACCACCAAGCACCATCTCCACCACATCCATGGTCGCTGCGTCGGTTACCCGCATGCCGTCGATGAAATGGCTCTCGATGGACAAACGCTTGAGCAGGTCGCCAATTTGCGGACCGCCACCGTGGACCACTACCGGGTTGATACCCACCGCTTTCATCAACACGATGTCTCGCGCGAATCCGGTTTTCAGCTCGTCGCTTTCCATGGCGTTGCCGCCGTACTTGATAACCAGGGTCTTGCCGACAAAACGTCGAATGTACGGCAAGGCCTCAGAAAGAACCTTGGCAACATTGGTGGCGGCATCGCGTTCGAGGGTCATGCGGGGCTCCAGCAAAACGGCAAAGCCGGCCGCGAGGGCCGGCTATACAGGCGGGTCAGAAAGGCAGGTTGAGGTCGGGTGCAGCGGTGTACAGCTGAGCACGGAACAGCTCTTTGATGCGTTCCAGCTCTTCATTGGTGTCGGCTTCGAAACGCAGCACCAGCACCGGTGTGGTGTTGGAAGCGCGCACCAGGCCCCAGCCCTTCGGATAGTCGACGCGAACGCCGTCCAGCGTGGTCACGCTGCCTTCGCCCCAATGGCCATCACGCTGCAAGGCGTCGATGATGCCGAATTTGTTTTCGTCGGTAACGGTGATGTTGATCTCCGGCGTCGACACGTCGCTTGGGAACGCGGCGAACACCAGTTCGGCGTCGCGTTTGTCCTGGCTGAGAATTTCCAGCAGGCGGGCGGCGCTGTAGATGCCGTCGTCGAAGCCGAACCAGCGCTCTTTGAAGAAAATATGGCCGCTCATTTCGCCAGCCAGCAGGGCGCCGGTTTGCTTCATTTTCTTCTTGATCAGCGAGTGACCGGTTTTCCACATCACCGGACGACCGCCGTAGCCGCTGATCAGCGCGCCCAGGCGACGGGTGCACTTCACGTCGAAGATCACGTCGGCGCCAGGGTTGCGCGACACCACGTCTTTGGCGAACAGCATCATCAAGCGATCTGGGTAAACGATGGTGCCTTTGTTGGTCACCACGCCCACGCGGTCGCCGTCGCCGTCGAAGGCCAGGCCTAGGTCGGCGCCGGTTTCTTTAACTTTGGCGATCAGGTCGACCAGGTTTTCTGGCTTGCCCGGATCGGGGTGGTGGTTAGGGAAGTTACCGTCGACATCGCAGAACAGCGGAATCACGGTGCAACCCAGGGCTTCGATCAGTTGCGGAGCGATAACACCTGCCGCGCCGTTACCGCAGTCCACGACCACTTTCAGCGGCTTGGCCAGGGCGATGTCGTCGCGAATCTGTTTGAAGTAGCGATCCAGCAACTCAACTTGCTCAACGCTGCCTTGGCCGCTGCTGAGGTTGTTGGTTTCGATACGCTCACGCAGCGCCTGGATTTGCTCGTTGGCAAGGGTGTCGCCCGCGACCACGATTTTGAAGCCGTTGTAGTCAGGCGGGTTGTGGCTGCCGGTGAGCATCACGCCCGTTTTGCCGGCCAGTACGTTGGCTGCGTAATACAACACAGGCGTTGGCACCAGGCCGATGTCGCTGACGGCGCAGCCAGCATCTACCAAGCCTTGAATGAGCGATTGCACCAGTTCAGGGCCGGACAGACGACCGTCGCGACCTACCGATACATTGGGCTCGCCAGCGGCGAGGCTTTCGGCGCCCACTGCGCGGCCGACCCAATACGCGGTTTCAGATGTCAGGGTGTCGCCAACTACGCCACGAATGTCATAGGCGCGGAAAATGCTGGCGGGCAAGTTGGGTGCGGTTTGCGGCACATTGCTCATAGCGGGGGCTTGCTCCAATCCCAGGAGATCCTGGTCTTCGTCGAGGATGTCGATATCGAGAATATCGGTTTCTTGAAAGAGAGGGTTCACCAGCTCGGCAGGCTCTACGGCGGCAGGTGCTGCCACTTTCGTGCCACTCGTACTGCTGCCAGTCGCCTTGGTCTCTTCAACGGGTAGTGGTGCGCTTTGCCGGCGAGGCATTCGCGCGAGTTTCTGAGCCAGCGCATTGAGTACTGGCGAGCGCAGGCTGAAGGCTTTGACGCTTTTGCCTGCAGAGAGTTCTTGTACTAATTGGCTGAGCTGTTCGGCGTCTTTACGCAGTGCACTTTGTAGGCGATTGTTGAGCCACATCAGGCCCAGCAACGAGCCGGAAAGGGCTAACAACACGGCCAGCAGCAGCGGCATGGGCGACACGGGCGGCATCGACAAATCCGGGCCCGGCAGGAATTCGAGTTTCCAGTTCGAGTTGCCGCTGGTAAAGGCCAGCGGGGCGCTCTGTGCATCTTGCCCGCGCGTTGCCAACACTTGCGCCGGGCTCTGACCGAATTGCTGGGAAAGGCGCAATTGACCAATGCCATCAGGCAGCGGTGGCAGAGCCGACAGCAGCCGTTGCAGATCAATGATCAGCAGCAGCGTGCCTTGCGAGGGTTGGTCATCGCTCAGGCGCAGGGGCGCTGCGCTGTAAACCAGCCAGCGCTGCCCGACCTTATAAGCTTCCGGCGCCGGGGTTTGTCCGGCTTCGACACGGCGCAGCAGGTCCATGGCAGCGAAGTTCATCGGCGCGGCGCGCGTGTTGTTCTGCGCCGCCTGGCCCGGCAGGTTGATATAGGCATCCACCACGCCATCCCAGTAACCGAGGTCACGTTCAGCGGCGGTGACCAGCTCTGGGCTCTGGCTTTGCAACGCCAACAGCAACTGCGGATTGCGCGCGGCGGCCTTGGTATCGGCGCTCAGCTGGCGCAATGCCTGCTGTAGCGCGGAGGCCTGGCTGCCGCCCCACGCGTGGGCGAGTTCATCCTGGGTTTTGGTTTGCGCGCTGGTCAGCAAGGCGAACCACAGCACGGCAGCGGCCGCGAGCAGGCCGACAAAGGCGAAGCCAAGCCCGGGCAAGAGTTTTTTCAGCAACGGCTCTTCGTCCGCCTTTTTGGCGGTGGGGTCGCTCACTTGCGGTAGGGTTTCAGCGTCCTTGGCGGTGCGCTTGAAGAGTTTCAATCGGTATCTCCTCGGCGGTGCGTCCTGGCTTTTTTATTAGAGGGGCCGGGCGTATCGGTTATTGACTGCCCGAATGGCCGAAGCCACCGGCGCCGCGCTGGCTTTCGTCGAAGTGCTCAACCAGTTCAAAGCGCGCCTGCACGACAGGCACCAGAACCAGTTGCGCAATACGCTCGCCGATGGTGATGGTGAACGGGGTCTGGCCACGGTTCCAGCACGAGACCATGAGTTCGCCCTGGTAGTCCGAGTCGATCAGGCCGACCAGATTGCCCAGCACGATGCCGTGCTTATGACCCAGGCCCGAGCGCGGCAAAATCAGCGCGGCGAGGGTGGGGTCGCCGATGTAAATCGACAGGCCAGTCGGAATCAGCACAGTTTGGCCAGGCTCCAATACGCGGTCTTCTTGCAACATGGCGCGCAGATCAAGGCCGGCCGACCCAGGCGTGGCGTAGTCGGGCAGGGGGAAATCACGGCCAATGCGTGGGTCGAGAATCTTGGCTTGCAGTGCGTGCATGGGGTGCTCTTAACAGGTGGTAAACAGGCGTCAGGCCCGGTTCAGGCGGTCGGCGATAAAAGCGATCAGCTGCCGGGCAATCTTGCCCTTGCTGGTTTGCGCCAAGCTGCTTTGCTGCAAGTCGCGGTCGATGATGGTGATCGCGTTCTCTTCACTGTTGAACCCGATGCTGGGGTTGGCCACATCGTTGGCAACGATCAGGTCGAGGTTTTTGTCTTTCAGCTTGCGAGCAGCATAGTCGAGCAACTTTTCAGTTTCAGCAGCGAAGCCGACGCTGAACGGGCGATCGTCGCGTTGCGCCAGGGTCGCGAGAATATCCGGGTTACGCACCATTTGCAGGAGCATGCCTTCGCCGGTCGACGGGTCTTTTTTCAGCTTGTGCTGGGCAACCACCTCGGGGCGATAGTCAGCGACGGCGGCGGCGGCGATCAGTAGGTCGCAGGGCATGGCTGCTTCGCAGGCGGCGAGCATGTCGCGGGCGCTGACGACGTCGATGCGGTTAACGCGATCAGGCGTGGGCAAATGCACCGGGCCGGTCACAAGCGTGACCTTGGCACCGGCTTCCACCGCCGCTTCGGCCAGGGCAAAGCCCATTTTCCCCGAGCTGTGGTTGGTGATGTAGCGCACCGGGTCGATGTTTTCCTGGGTCGGGCCGGCGGTAATCAGCACATGGCGACCGGTCAGGCTCTCGCGCTTGAAGCAATCTGCGGCAAGTTGGGCCAGGTCGTTGGGCTCGAGCATGCGGCCCAGGCCAACGTCGCCGCAGGCCTGGCTGCCGGAAGCCGGGCCAAACATATGCAGGCCGCGTGCGATCAGAATTTGGCTGTTGGCTTGGGTGGCCTCATCACGCCACATGGCCTGGTTCATTGCTGGCGCCAAGGCCACGGGGGCGTCGGTGGCCAACACCAGAGTGGTGAGCAGGTCGTTGGCGATGCCTTGGGCCAGGCGCGCCATGAGGTCGGCGGTGGCGGGCGCAATCAGAATGAGGTCGGCCCATTTGGCCAGTTCGATGTGCCCCATCGCGGCTTCGGCAGCGGGGTCGAGCAAATCCATATGAACAGGGTGGCCGGAAAGAGCTTGCAGGGTGAGCGGCGTGATGAATTCGCGACCGCCCTGGGTCATCACCACACGGACTTCCGCACCTTGGTCGCGCAGGCGGCGAACCAGTTCGGCACTTTTATAAGCGGCAATGCCGCCACCCACGCCAAGGACGATGCGTTTCCGGTACAGCCGCTGCATAGGCCTGCCTTATATGAAGTGGACTTCGCCGCGGGCGGCCTCCCCAGGCCGCCCGCCGCGCAAAAAAGTGGGGCTAAGATAGCACAGCGCCCGCAGTGGAACAGCGGGCTACATTCGACAAGGAGGGTTGTATGAGTATTCGCAATTGGCCTGCAGAAGAACGCCCGCGCGAGCGGTTATTGGAGCATGGCGCGAGCAGTCTGACGGACGCGCAATTGCTGGCCATTTTCCTACGAACTGGGGTCGCCGGAAGAAGCGCCGTCGACCTGGCGCGTTTGCTGCTCGATGAGTTTGGCGGGCTGCGCGCCTTGCTCGAAGCCGACCAGGGCAGCTTCAGTTCCCACCTGGGGTTGGGCCCCGCCAAGTACGCGCAATTGCAGGCGGTGCTGGAGATGTCGCGGCGTCATCTGGCCGAACGCCTGACCCACGACTCGGTGCTGGAAAGCCCGGCCGCCGTGCGTGAGTACCTCGTCGCGCAGCTTCGCCACGAAGAACACGAAGTGTTTGGCTGCCTGTTTCTGGATTCCAAACATCGGGTGCTCGCTTTCGAGGCGCTGTTCCAGGGCACCATCGATGGGGCCACTATTTACCCTCGGCAGGTGGTGAAACGCGCGCTGGCTCATAACGCCGCGGCGGTGATTTTGTGCCACAACCATCCCTCCGGGGTTGCCGAACCTAGCCAGGCGGATCGCGTGATGACATCGCAGTTAAAAGCGGCGTTAGGGCTAATTGATGTGCGAGTGCTCGACCATTTCATCATCGGCGAGGGCTCGCCGTTATCTATGGCGGAATGGGGGCTGATGTAGGCAGGTGCGCGGGCAAAGGAAGGCGCAGGGAATGGCCCGCTGCGCCTGTTTCTTACATTAAGGCGTTAGCGAAATGCGCGAGAAATCCTGACGTCCAAACGGGCTGACCTGATACCCCTGTACGTCTTTTCGCGTTAAAGCCGTTGCCGTCGGATGAGCCAGCGGCAACCACAAAGCCTGCTGTTGAATGTGGGTTTGCGCCTGCTGATAGAGCGCGGTGCGCTGTTCTGTGTCGCTGGTGGCTTTGCCGTCGCTAATCAACTGGTCCAACGCTTTGTCGCAGTAACGGGCGAAGTTGGTGCCCGATTGCACGGCGGCACAGGAGAACTGCGGGGTCAGGAAGTTATCCGGATCACCGTTGTCGCCTGCCCATCCCATAAAGAGAAGGTCGTGCTCGCCGGCTTTGGCGCGGCGCACCAACTCGCCCCACTCGATCACGCGGATTTGCGCGCGAATGCCGACTTTCGCCAGGTCTGCCTGCAATAGCTGCGCGCCGAGGCTGGGGTTGGGGTTGAGGAGGCTGCCGGTTGGGCGGGTCCAGATCGTCGTCTCGAATCCGTCTTTCAGCCCGGCCCTTTCCAGGAGGGCTTTGGCTTGCTGGGGATCATGGGCGTAGCCGGGCAACGCTTTGGCGTAGCTCCAGGTGTTTGGTGGGAATGGGCCGTTGGCGGCGATGGCGCTGTCTTCGAAAACGGCTTTGACGTAGTTGGCTTTGTCGAAGGCCAGGTTGATGGCCTGGCGCACCTCGGGTTTGTCCAGCGGCGGGTGCTGACTATTAAAGGCAACGAAGGCGGTCATGAACGCCGGCGTCGACACCACGTTCAGCGCCGCGTCTTTGCTGGCGGAAGTCACATCAAGCGGCTTGGGCGACAGCGCTACTTGGCACTCGCCGCGCCGCAGCTTTTGCAGCCGCACATTGGCGTCCGGGGTGATGGCGTACACCAGCGCATCAACCTTTGGCTTGCCGGCGAAATAGTCCGGGTTGGCTGCGTAGCGCACGACGGCGTCTTTTTGAAAGCGCTTGAACACGAACGGGCCGGTGCCGATTGGCTGGGCGTTGAGTTTTTCCGGTGTGCCGGCCTTGAGCAGCTGCGCGGTGTACTCGGCTGAATAAATAGAAGCGAAACCCATGCTCAGCGTGGCGAGGAAGGTGGCTTCCGGGTGGTTAAGGGTAAAACGCAGGTGCTGGGGCGAAGGCGCCTCCACCTTCTTTATAAGGGCCGGCAGTTGCATTGACTGCGCATGGGGAAAACCGCTTTGCGCCACCTTGTGCCATGGATTGGCGGGATCGAGCATGCGCTGGAAGCTGAACAGGGCGTCGTCGGCATTAAAGTCGCGGGTTGGTTTGAAGTAGTCGGTGCTATGGAACTTCACGCCCTGGCGCAGGGTGAAGTCGTAAGTCAGGCCGTCGTCCGACACGGTCCAGCTTTCTGCCAGGCTCGGCACCAGCTGGGCGGTGGCGGCGTCGAATTCGACCAGGCGGTTCATTAATACGTCCGCCGAGGCGTTGGTGGTGGTCAGGGTGTTGTACTGAACCACATCGAAACCCTCGGGGCTGGCTTCGGTGCACACACTCAACGCGGCCGCTTGCAGGGCCGAACTGAACAGCGAAATAGCAAACAGCGACAGGGCGGCACGGCGCATCGGCAGACTCCTTAAATTCATCGCCAGCTTCGAGCGGCGAGTCGGCGGCCCATCCGCGGGGCCGGAAATAACGCGAGCGGTCTACCCTAGACCATGGGGCGCGGCAGAACAATCGATGTCGCCTGACGAGTGGTTACGCCAGCGATGGCGCTTGTTGAAGCGGTTGCAGGTAGAATGCTCGCCCCCATTTGGCCAGCAAACGGTAGTTATCCTTGTTGCTATGGGGGCTTTCTGGTATAAAGCAGCGCTCTTTTCTAGGGGCCCGGTTCCTTCGCTTGTAGGTGTGGCCGGTAAGACCCTGAAGAAACGCGGCGCAGAGCGCCAAATGACTTTGAGTTTAAGCGGCCAACCCATGCCGGGTTGGGCATGTGGTTTTAGAGGGCTGATGTATGTCGAGAGTCTGTCAAGTTACCGGTAAGGGTCCGGTAACCGGGAATAACATTTCCCACGCTAACAACAAAACCCGTCGCCGTTTCCTGCCAAACCTGCAGCATCACCGCTTCTGGGTTGAATCGGAGAAGCGTTTCGTGCGTCTGCGCGTCACTGCCAAAGGCATGCGTATCATCGACAAGCGTGGCATTGATGTCGTGCTGGCCGAAATCCGCAGCCGCGGCGAAAAGGTTTAAGGAGCTAAATCATGCGTGAATTGATCCGTTTGGTGTCGAGCGCCGGTACTGGCCACTTCTACACCACCGACAAGAACAAACGTACTACCCCGGACAAAATCGAAATCAAAAAATTCGATCCAGTTGTTCGCCAGCACGTGATCTACAAGGAAGCCAAGATCAAGTAATTGATCCGGCCCTTGCCCAAAAAGCCCCGCACATGCGGGGCTTTTTGTTTTCTGCTGATATGTAGCTGAACGCTTGGTTCTCGTCTCCAGGCGCCAGAAACGCAAAAAGCCCCACGCGTGAACGTGGGGCTTTTCGTTTGTATGGTGCACCAGGCGGGATTCGAACCCACGACCCCTGCCTTCGGAGGGCAGTACTCTATCCAGCTGAGCTACTGGTGCAGCGCGGGCGCCATGATACGCATGTCGCTCGCAGGCGTCCATGCCGAGCTGTTTTGTTCGCGATATCAAACGAAAGTACTAATCCCTACGCCTTCCTGCTCAGAAAATAACCACCTTTTGCGGGTTTTCGTACATTTTTTCGAACAGCCTATTGCCCTTTGGCAGTGACGACCCTAGGATTCGTTTGAGATTTCAAACGCCCCGACGCTCATGGCCGCAGACCGAACCAAGCGATCTGCAGCTGTTCCAAAAGCCCGTCACCAGCGCTCAATCCGTTCCACGTGTCATCCACTATTTCTCGCCGCAGCGCACACTCGCTGCGGCGGCTTACAACAATTTTGCCCGCCGCTCTGCTGGTGGGCTAAAGGAGACGGCTATGCAACTCAAAGACGCTCAATTGTTTCGCCAGCAAGCCTTTATCGACGGCGCGTGGGTAGACGCGGACAGCGGCCACACCATCAAGGTCAACAACCCGGCCAACAATGAAATTCTCGGCACCGTGCCAAAAATGGGCGCTGCTGAAACCCGTCGCGCCATCGAAGCGGCCGACAAGGCCCTGCCGGCCTGGCGTGCACTGACCGCCAAAGAGCGCTCCAACAAGCTGCGTCGCTGGTTTGAGTTGATGATCGAAAACCAGGACGACCTCGGTCGCCTGATGACCCTCGAGCAAGGCAAGCCATTGGCCGAAGCCAAAGGCGAAATCGCCTACGCCGCTTCCTTTATTGAGTGGTTCGCTGAAGAAGCCAAGCGCGTCTATGGCGACGTGATTCCAGGCCACCAGCCGGACAAACGCCTGATCGTGCTCAAGCAGCCAATCGGCGTCACCGCGGCCATCACGCCGTGGAACTTCCCCGCCGCGATGATCACCCGTAAAGCCGGCCCGGCCCTGGCCGCTGGCTGCACCATGGTGCTCAAGCCCGCGAGCCAAACGCCGTACTCCGCTCTGGCGTTGGCCGAATTGGCCCAGCGTGCCGGCATTCCGAAAGGCGTGTTCAGCGTGGTGACCGGCAGCGCTGGCGACATTGGCAGCGAGCTGACCAGCAACCCCATCGTGCGCAAGCTGTCGTTCACCGGCTCGACTGAAATCGGTCGTCAGCTGATGGCTGAATGCGCCCACGACATCAAGAAAGTCTCGCTGGAACTGGGTGGCAACGCGCCGTTCATTGTCTTCGACGACGCTGATCTGGATGCCGCCGTTGATGGCGCGATCATCTCCAAATACCGCAACAACGGTCAGACCTGCGTCTGCGCCAACCGTCTGTACATTCAAGACAGCGTGTACGACGCGTTCGTGGAAAAACTGAAAGTTGCCGTGGCCAAGCTGAAAATTGGCAATGGTCTGGAAGATGGCACCACCACCGGCCCGCTGATCGACGACAAAGCGGTCGCCAAAGTGCAAGAGCACATCGCCGACGCTATCAGCAAAGGCGCCAAAGTGGTGTCCGGCGGCAAGGCCCACAGCCTGGGCGGCAGCTTCTTCGAGCCGACTATTCTGGTAGACGTGCCGAAGACTGCAGCAGTCGCCAAGGAAGAAACCTTTGGCCCGCTGGCGCCGCTGTTCCGCTTTAAAGACGAAGCCGATGTGATCGCACAGGCGAACGACACCGAATTCGGTCTGGCCTCGTACTTCTACGCTCGCGACCTTGGCCGTGTGTTCCGCGTGGCTGAAGCGCTGGAGTACGGCATGGTCGGCATCAACACCGGTCTGATCTCCAACGAAGTGGCGCCATTCGGCGGCATCAAGGCGTCGGGTCTTGGCCGTGAAGGTTCGAAGTACGGCATCGAAGACTATCTGGAAATCAAATACCTCTGCCTCGGTGTGTAACTAATCGACCTCCGGGTCGTCGGCCATACGGCGTTGAAATGCTGCCTCAGATGCTCACGTACGAATGTACGCTGCGCTCTTCGCCAGCATTTCGCCTTGTCTGGTCTTAGCCCCGAAGCTCTCGAGCGGCGTTAAGCCGAAGAGCACAAAGAGCAAAAGCATTAAGACGTCATTGAAACACCCCAGGGCGGAACCAACGAGCCGGCCCGCCCGGGCAGCAGCACCGCACTAAAGAACCTGAGCAACCGGCAGGGCGTGGCAGTCGATCATCGAATGCTGCCGCGCCTTTCCCCGATTGCGTTTATCCCACTGCGCCGCCCGATGAAGCAGCGAATGAGGACCGAAACATGAGCAAGACTAACGAATCCCTGATGCAACGCCGCATGGCCGCCGTACCGCGCGGTGTGGGCCAGATCCACCCGATTTTCGCTGAGCGCGCCGAGAACGCCACCGTGTGGGACGTTGAAGGCCGTGAGTTCATCGACTTCGCCGGCGGCATCGCCGTACTCAACACCGGCCACCTGCACCCCAAAGTGGTTGCAGCGGTGCAAGAGCAACTGACCAAGCTGTCGCACACCTGCTTCCAGGTACTGGCTTACGAGCCCTACGTAGAGCTGTGTGAAGAAATCGCCAAGCGCGTACCCGGCGATTTCGCCAAGAAAACCCTGCTGGTGACGTCCGGTTCCGAAGCCGTCGAAAACGCCGTGAAAATTGCCCGCGCTGCCACCGGCCGCGCTGGCGTAATCGCCTTCACCGGCGCTTACCACGGCCGCACCATGATGACCCTGAGCCTCACCGGCAAAGTGGTGCCGTACTCCGCGGGCATGGGCCTGATGCCTGCCGGCGTGTACCGCGCCCAGTCGCCGTGCGAGCTGCACGGTGTGAGCGAAGACGAGTCCATCGCCAGCATCGAGCGCATCTTCAAGAACGACGCGCAGCCGTCCGACATCGCCGCCATCATCATTGAGCCGGTGCAGGGCGAAGGTGGTTTCTACACCAACTCCAAAGCCTTTATGCAGCGCCTGCGCGCCCTGTGCGACCAGCACGGCATTCTGCTGATCGCTGATGAAGTGCAAACCGGCGCTGGCCGTACCGGCACCTTCTTCGCCACCGAACAGCTTGGCGTGATTCCAGACCTGACCACCTTTGCCAAATCCGTCGGCGGCGGTTTCCCGATTTCCGGCGTTAGCGGTAAAGCCGAAATCATGGACGCCATCGCACCGGGCGGCCTGGGCGGCACGTATGCCGGTAGCCCAATCGCCTGTGCGGCCGCGCTGGCCGTGCTGAAAGTGTTTGACGAAGAGAAGCTGCTGGAACGCTCGCAAGCCCTGGGCGAACGCCTGAAAGCCGGCCTGCGCGACATCCAGGCCAAGCACAAGGTGATCCGTGACGTTCGTGGTTTGGGTTCGATGATCGCCATCGAGCTGTTCGAAGGCGGCGACACCCACAAGCCAGCGGCTGAGCTGGTTGGCAAGATCGTGGCACGCGCCCGTGAAAAAGGCCTGATCCTGCTGTCGTGCGGCACCTACTACAACGTCATCCGCTTCCTGATGCCGGTCACCATTCCTGATGCACAGCTCGACAAAGGCCTGGCCATTGTCGCCGAGTGCTTCGACGAACTCGCCTAGGGCTCACCAGCTCGGCAGTGTTGAGACCCGCTTCGGCGGGTCTTTTTTTGCCTGCGGTTAAGCCAGCGGCTTTAGCTGCCGATCAAACTCGGCCATTTTTGGGAACACTAGCGGCTGCGCGTTTTCAACCCCGAGCAGGCGCTCGCGGTAGTCCGCCAGCATTGCCGTGCGGGCGTCGGCGTCGATATACGGCACGTGATACGCCGCGAACGGCGGCAACACGCTAAAGCCGGCATACGCCAGCGTGCCGCGTTGCAGGTGGCGCAGCATCAGGTTCAGTTCGCCGTGAATGGCCTGCTCATCGGCAAACATGTGCGGCTGCGCGCCGATGGTGAAACTGAGCAGGGCTTTCTTGCCGCTCAAGCCGCCTTTGTCATAGAAACGCAGGCCGCCGTAGCACACGCCCGACACCAGTACGCGGTCGATCCAGCCTTTGAGAATGGCCGGCACCGAGCACCAGAATATCGGGAAATTGAAAATCACCAGGTCGGCGGCCAGCAGCTTTTCAAGTTCGGTGGCGATGTCCTCGGCCAGCGCGTTTTGGCCGTGGGCGTGGCGCTGCTCCAGGGCGTACACCAAGTAGTCCGGATTGCTACGCGCCTGGAAATCGGCGGCGCTGGCCACTGGGTTCCAGTTCATTGCGTACAGGTCGGAAACCTGAACCGAGTGGCCGGCGGCTTCCAAGGTGCTGACGGCCAGGTCTTTCATGGCGGTGCAGAACGATTGCGGCTCGGGATGGGCGTGAACAATAAGCACATTCATACGTGGGCGGGCCTGTTGCGATAGACGAAAAAAGCGGCGCTAAAGCGCCGCTGCAAAGGTGGGGCGAAACCGATCAGGCGGTTTGCGTTTGCTGCGTCGCTGGTTTGCTTTCGGCAGTGCGGGTCCAGCGATTGGCCCGGGCAAAGGTGCCAAAGTCATTGAATCGCACACCCGCTTCGCGCATCACCTTGTGCGCAAACGGCACGGTGAGCTGGCGGATATAGAAGGGCTCTTTCACCACAAAATGGTGAATCGCATGGCTGCTGCCGAAGTTGAAGCAGAACGCTTGCAGCGGCCACATCCACCACGGGTTCAGCACCTGGCATTGCTGGATCACATTGCCCGGCTCGATGTCGCCGTAGTAGTGCATGTTCGAGCTGACAAAGTGCAGGCAAAAAGTGCGCAGCACGTTGGGGCCAACCAGCACGACCACGGCGATATTGACGATGTTCATCACGTCCAGCGTGGTGGCCGACCACTCAATCGGCGAGCCCAGCAGCGTGGCGACGAAGGTGCTGAGGTGAAAGCCCAGAAACACGTACCAAGTGCCCCAGTTCAGCAGCCCCAGCGGTGCGTACACCTTCAGGGTGCGGCTGACGATCATCCACTTGTGGCTCCAGGTTTTGGCGCGCAGAAAGCGAATGAACGAGGACATCATGTTGTCGCCCACCATCAGCAACCGCGCGATGCCCCATGGCTCGCCGTTGGTGATGGCGCGCTCTTCCATGTCGGTTTCGGTGCCCGATACCTTGTGGTGGTTGAGGTGCAAATGGCGGCGCACCCAGGGGTTGATGGTGCTTGGGCGAGCCAGCCAGACCAGCGCCATCATCAGGTTGTGCGGCACGCGTTGTTTGCGAAAGTACATCGAGTGGATCAGGTCATGTTCCAGCTCGTGGGTCAGCGAGGCGAAGAAGGCGTTGAGCAGCAAGCACGCCCACCACGCCATGTAGCCTTCAATGTACAACGCGGCGCTGCCGATCATGCCGGCCAGGGCGAAGGCGAGAATGCCGGCGCCGAGGGCGTCCTGGTGTTTAAGAATCGGGAAGCGCTGGCGCAGCTCGACGCCGTGGGCCATCACCACTTCGCGAATATGCGCAGCGCGTTGTTGCGCATTCTGGTTCACGGGGCTTGCAGGAGAGTGGGACATGCTTACATCCTCTAATTAACGTGAGGCTACTGTGCCGGGCCGGGCGCCCGCCGGCCTGACCTCGAACGCCAACCTGTTGACCGGATGCGCCAATCTGCATGACTGCTGAACCCACCACCCTCGCCAGCTGGACCCGGGCACTGCGCAAGCAGCTCGACGCCCTGGGCCTGGATAGCGCGCAGCTGTGCCTGGACGCCGGCCTTGATCCCGCCTTGATGGAACACCCCAATGCACGCTATCCGCTGTCGGCCACCACGCGCTTGTGGCGCCTGGCCGTCGAGGCCAGTGGCGACCCGGCGCTGGGCCTGAAAACCTCGCAATACGTCAGCCCCACCAGCTTTCACGCGCTGGGTTATGCGCTGATTGCCAGCGGCAGTTTGCGCGAGGTGTTCGAGCGCATCGTCCGCTATCACCAAGTGGTCAGTGATGCCCTCAGCCTGGAATTGAAAACCCTGCCCGATCGCTACGAGTTCTACCTCAAGGTGCCGGCAGGCGGCCCGGCGCCGGCGCCCGAGGCGATTGATGCATTTATCGCCATCTATGTGCGCACTTGCCGCAACCGCCTGGGTCGCGACTTCGCGCCGCTGGCCGTGCACCTTCGCCGCCCAACGCCAGCCGACCCGACGCCGTGGCAGGAAGCGCTGCGTGCGCCGATCCACTTCGGCGCCGCGCAAGACTTTCTGCAGTTTCCCCGGCAGCCGTTCGACAACACCCTCGAAGACGGCAACGAAGAGCTGGCCGAGCACAACGAAACCGTGCTCAAGCGCACCCTCGAACAGCTTCAGCCCGTGACCTGGCGGCGCCGTGTTTGTGCCTGCCTGGAAAGCCAATTGCCCAACGGCGAGCCGTCGGCCGAGCGCATCGCCAGCGGCCTGCACCTGAGCCTGCGCAGCTTGCAGCGCCACCTGGCCGACGAAGGTTGCAGCTATGAGCAGTTGCTCAGCGAAACCCGCCAGAGCCTGGCCCTACAACACATGCGCGACCCGCATTGCTCCATCAGCGAAATCGCCTATCTGCTGGGCTTTGCCGACAGCAGTAGCTTTAGCCGCGCCTTCAAACGCTGGACCGGCCAGGCGCCGAGCCAATACCGCGACGGGCTATTAGCCAAGCCGTGACGCACCCCGTGCTAAAGCCTACTGGCAGCTCGGCCGATGACATGCTCGAATACGCGACCATTGCGTTGCCAGCACCATAAGAACAAGAGGTTTGCCGATGCGCCCCGCTTACTCTCGCCGCCCGTGGGTCTGCCTGCTGCATGCTGCCGGGCTGGCCGTGCTGATGGTGGTTTACCAACAAACCCAGCTGCCGCTGTACCTGAGCATTCCCGCGTATTTGCTGCTGGCGCTGTGGCCATGGCTCGGCCCGTGGGAAACCCCGGCGCTCGACGACAGCGGCCCGGCACAAGCGCCGCAGGCATTCAGCGAACTCAGCCAGAAACTCTCGCGCAGCACCTGCAATAACGCCCTGTCGGCGGCGCAGGTGGCGTTTGGCGTGCAACAGATGGCCGACAAGCTTCAGTCGCAACTGCACGCCGTTGAGCAAATGAGCGTCGGCGCTCAGGCCATGACCGACACCGAACAGGCCAGCGCGCAACGCGCCGAACACACCCTCAGCGCCGCGCAAGCGGTTCGCCAGCGCAGTGACGACGGCCAGCAAGCCTTGCAACAGGCCATCGCGCGCATGCAGCAACTGAGCGTGCAAGCCGGCGACAGCCGCACGTTGATGGACGGCTTGAGCAGCCGCACCGAGCAGATTCAGCAAGTCACCCAAGTGATTCAATCCATCGCCAGCCAGACCAACCTGCTGGCCCTCAACGCCGCCATCGAAGCCGCCCGCGCGGGCGACCAGGGCCGTGGCTTTGCCGTGGTCGCGGACGAGGTGCGCAAGCTGGCCGGGCGCACCGCCGAGGCCACCGAGGAAGTCGCGCAAATCGTCACCGACATTCGCCAGCAAAGCAGCGCCGTGGTCAGCCACATTCAACAGCAAGCCAGTGAACTCGACGGCGCCGCCGCGCAGGTTGAAGCCAGCGGCGAGCACTTGCTGGGCATTACCGAATTGGCCAGCGAGGTGCAAAGCCAAGTCGATGCCATCAACAGCGGCACCGAGAGCAACCACCAGCAGCTGTCGGCGTTATTCAGTGCGCTGGAACAGTTGCGCGGCGACGTTCACGGCAGCGAAACGCAAACCCGCGAATTGGCCCAGGCCGCGCAACGGTTGGTCGGCCAGGCGGAAACGGTGAGCGAGCAACTGGCCGAGGTGGGCCTGGATGACTACCACCAACGCATCTACGACCTCGCCCGCGAAGGCGCTGCTACCATCGCGGCGCAATTTGAAGCCGACATCCAGGCGGGGCGTGTCAGCCTCAGCGACTTGTTTGACCGCAGCTATCAGCCCATCGCCAACAGCTTTCCGGCCAAATACCGCACACGCTTCGATGCCTATGCCGACCAGGTGCTGCCCGCCATTCAGGAGCCGCTGCTTTCGCGCCACGAAGGCCTGGTCTTCGCCATCGCCAGCACCCCGGACGGCTACGTGCCCACCCACAACCGCGCCTTCAACCACGCCCCCACCGGTGATCGCGCCGTGGACACCGTGAAAAGCCGCAGCAAACGGCTGTTCAACGACCCCACTGGCATTCGCTGCGGCAGCCATGAGCAGGCGCTGCTGCTGCAGACTTACAGCCGCGATACCGGGGAGTTGATGCACGATTTGTCGGTGCCGATTACGGTGCAGGGACGGCATTGGGGCGGGTTGCGGTTGGGGTATCGGCCGCAGGGGTGATGAGGGGCGGGTTGGTCACGATTCTTCGTCTGATCCAACATTCTGGATCCCCGCGTTCGCGAGGATGACGGAGGTTTGTTTGAAGACCACCGTCATCCTCGCGCACGCGGGGATCCAGTATCTCGGATGAAACGCAAATCGCCGCCCATCGACCCCTTACGCCACCCCACAAAACCCGAGGCTGGCGAACCGTCGGACCACCGCCTACCTGGGAGGACGGAGGTTTGGAGGAAAAATACCGTCATTCCCGCGCAGGCGGGAATCCAGAATCTCGGACGAAACACAAATCGCAGCCCAACGACCCCTCACGCCAAAACCCCCATCACGCCTGCCCCGCCGCCACCCCTCGCAACCGCTCCACATCCACAATCTCAATCTCCCCATACGTCAGCCGCACAATCCCCTGCGCCTGCAGTTCCTTGAGTATCTGATTGGTCGTCTGCCGAGAAATCGCCAGCATCAGCGCCAGCTGCTCCTGAGCCAAATGCAGCACCCGCCGCGTATCGCCCTCGCCGTAGTTGTCGGCAATCATCAACAGCCGCTGGGCCAGGCGCGGAGCGGCGGGCAGCAAGCTGATCTGCTCCAGGGCGATAAACGCCAAACGCAATTTCTGGCTCATCAACAAGGCGAAATCGCGCCAATAAGCGGGCTGGCGTTGCAGCATCGCGTTCAGTGCACTTTGCGCCACGTGCAGCAGCACGGTTGGGCCCTCGGCGAAGGCGTCGTGGGTGCGGGGCTGGCCGTCGAACAGGGAGATTTCGCCGAACCAGTACGGCGGCTCGACCAGCGTCAGCAGCGCCTCCTTGCCGTTAACGCTCACCGCCCCCACACGCATGGCGCCTTCCACCACCGCGTACAACCCGCACGGCTGATCGCCACGGTGGAACAACCGTTCGCCGCTCTGTAGGCGGCGTATTTGGGCCTGGGTCAGCAATTCATTCTGTAGCGACTGCGGCAGGTGGCTAAACCACTGGCCGGTGCGCAGCAGCGGCAGGTAAGGCGAAACGTCATTCATGGCTGATCCGGGCGCGAGCTAAGGTTTGTCAGCTACCTGACAGAGTTGCAGCTTACTCAACCTGCATGATTCATCCAGCCCGAATAGAGGCAGCCTCCGAGGACATAAAATGAAAACCCTGACAGATCATCTCGCCCAATACGCCGCCTATCACCGCGACCGGCGCAATATCTTCACCCACTTCATTGGCGTGCCGATGATTGCCTTTGCCGTGACGGCTTTGCTTTCGCGCCCCGGTTTCAGCGCCTTTGGCCTGTGGCTGTCGCCCGCCACGCTATGCGCGCTGGCGTCCGCTGTGTTCTATCTGCGCCTGGAAATGCGTCTGGGGTTGCTGATGAGCGCCTTGCTTGGGCTGAGCCTGTGGGGCGGTGCCAACCTGGCGGCCGAGAGCACGCTGGTATGGCTCAGCGGCGGTATCGGCTTGTTTGTGGTGGGTTGGATCATTCAGTTCGTCGGCCACTACTACGAGGGCCGCAAGCCGGCGTTTGTCGATGATCTGTCCGGCCTGATCATCGGCCCCCTGTTTGTGGTCGCCGAGCTGCTGTTTCTGGTCGGCATTCGTGACGACCTGCGCCAGGCCATTGAAGAGCGTGCCGGTCCGACGCACATCCGTGGCAAAGACGCCTTGGTATAAGGCGTCTCGCCCAGGTTACTTCGCGCCCAGCAACTGATCGCTCATCGCTCGTGCATGGCGGTCGACGATGGTCGGCGCGAAGGGCCGGCCTGAAAGGCTGGTCATCGCCGTAACGCCGCTGTTCATGTCGGCCAACGCCACGCGCAGGTAGCTCCAGCGCGTGTCGAGCTTCTTCTTCACCGCTGCGTCCTGCTCGGCCAGGGCGTTCATCTGCTGATCAATTTCCGGCACTAACAGACGCTCGTCCTGACCGATGTACTGGTCGGCGTGTTCGCGCGCCAGCTCGAAGCTGCCGACGTACGAGCGGAACAGGTACTGAACCGACAGGTACTCGAGCTTTACCGGCAAGTCCTCTTCGGGCGTGGCTGGCGTCAGACCGTGGGCGCTGATGAGGAAATCACGCAGGGCTTTGCTCAGTTCTTTCTGATAGCCCCATGGCACGTCTTCCTCGTTGGGGCCGAAAGAAACACCGCGTTTGATTTGGGTAACAAGGTTCTGTTGAGCGCTGCGTAGCTCGGCGCTGGCCTGCGGGCTGCTTTGAACGGCGGCGGCGAGGGCGCCGAGGTCGCTGTCGACCCGTTCGCTGTAGCTGGCCTGATAGCCTTCGCCGCGGTACAGCAGCAGGCTGCCAACCGCGCGGCAGGCCTGAACCTGCATGTGTTGCTGTGGTGTCGCGGCCGCTGCCGGGAGGCTGGCCAGTGCGGCCAACAGGCAGGCGAGCCAGACGTGAAGCATGGACGTACTGCGCATACCGAGGTGCTCCTTATTATTTTTTTGAGCAGTGCGGACTTAATTTCCCCGCGCGTAGCGTACTGCACTGCAGCGCTAAGGAAATTAGCCCCAAAGAGTGATTTGCGCCGGTATCGGTCATCCATTCGCACGTTTGCCGCACTTAAGTGCTACTGCGCCAGCGCAACCCACGGCTGACCGGCCTTGGAGCAAGGCGAGCGGGGTCGCGCAGACGAAAAAAAACCGCTCAACCGATGGCGGAGCGGCGGGGAAGAGACGTTGACTGAGGAGCTACCGCCATCAACGTCAGGAGAACGGGTGGGGCGCGACGTATGGCGCCCGGACTTTCAGCTGTCTTGTGCGGCCTTATCGGCGGCTTTTTGGGCAGCGACTGCTTGGTCAGTGGCGCCTTGCGCCTTTTCTTGGATTGCCGCATTACGCGCAACAAAGGCCGGTGACTCTTCAGCCAGGGTAAGTTGCGAGAAAAACAGCGAACTGGTGGCGAAAATGGCAGTAAGCAATAAGGTACGTGGCATAGTGTGATCCTCAAAACGGGCTCATCGGAGAAAACGTGGCCAGTCTAGCGAGGCGCTTTGGCGGGAAAAATGCCGAATCTGGTGATGCGCTGTTACCTAAAACGCAACAGTGTTATGGCGCCCAATGGGCCGGATTATCAAGAATCGCCTCGTCTTGAGCGAATAGCGGCGGCAATTGTTCCTTCAGAAACTCCACCCAGGTTTTGATCTTGGCATCGAGGAAACGCCGCGACGGGTACAGCGCATAGATGTTGCGCTCGCGCAGCCGGTATTGCGGCAGCAGGCGAACCAGGCTGCCGTCGCGCAGCGAAGGGCAGGCGACGAAGGAGGGCAGCAGGCAAAAGCCCATGCCGGCCTGCGCGGCTTTAGCCAGCGACTCGGCGATGTTCACTTGGAAGGCTTCGGTGGGCAGCACTTCATAGCTGCCGTCGCCGTCTTCGCCCTCATCAAGTACCCAGTTATCGACGTACAGCGGATCAAGTAGTCGCAAGTAGCGGTGCTCGCGCAGTTCGGCCGGGCTGCGCGGGGTGCCGTGTTTGGCCAGGTAGGCGGGCGCGGCGCAGAGCACGCTGTACATGGCGCCGAGGTTCTGCGCCACCAGTTGTGAATCGGGCAGCTCACGGGCAAAGGCGATGATGACGTCGTGGCCGTCTTCGATAGGGTCGGGGTTGCGCTGCGACAACGTCAGGTCGACCACCACCTGCGGGTAGCGCTCGGCATAAATCGCCACCAGTTGGGTGAGGTGCTGCAGACCCAGGCCGGTCATGGTGTGCACCCGCAGCCGGCCGCTGGGAATCAGGTGCGCGCCGCGGGCTTCGGCGGCGGCTTCGTCCACTTCGCTGAGTATCTGCCGGCAGCGTTGCAGGTAGCGCTCGCCGGTTTCGGTCAGGGCCAGACGCCGCGTGGTGCGGTGCAGCAGCCGCGCGTGCAGCTGTTGCTCCAACTCCGACACCAACCGCGACACCTGCGCCGTGGAAAGCCCCAGCGCCTGCGCGGCGGCGGTAAAGCTGCCGGTGTCGATGACACGGGCAAACACACGCATGCTTTGAAAGGTGTCCATCGAGGTTCTCCGGTAAGCGGGGTGGCGCGATCATTATTGCGCGATGGGTAAGGCTGCTCTACCAAACACGCTGATTATCTGCCCTGGGCGGCAAAATATACTTGGACGCGTGAGCTTTCATCGCTTCGGCTTCGCCGATGGCGTTCTTTACCGTTTTTCTATTTTTCAGGGGTGTGCATGACTGCTGAGCAACGTTTTGCTCGTCGCGTGCGGGTCGCAATTGCGGCCTTCGTCGTGCTGTTTGGCTATTTTCTGGCCGCCGATTTATGGATGCCGATAACGCCGCAGGCGCAACTGACGCGCCCGGTTTTACGCATTGCTCCGCGGGTGAGCGGGCAGGTATTGGATATCGCCGTGGGCAACAATGCCCATGTACAGGCCGGGCAGTTGCTGTTTCGCCTCGACCCCGAGCCGTTCCGCCTGGCGGTGCACGCGGCCGAGCTGGCGCAGGAGCAGGCTGAGCAAAACAACGCGCAACTAGACGCCGCACTCGCCGCCGCGCGGGCCGACCATCAGGCAGCGCAAGCCACGGCCAGCGAGTTGCAGCGTGAAGGCGCGCGGCTGGGCAAGCTGCTGGCCACGCAGCATGTGTCGCGGCAACTGTACGAACAAACCACTTCGCAGACGTCGGCCGCGCAAGCGAAAGTCAGCGCCGCGGCGGCACGTATTCGCGAGCTGACGGTTGAGCGCGGCGAAGCCGGCAGTGGCAACCTGGCGCTGCGCTTGGCGCACAACGCGCTGGAGCAGGCGAAGTTGCAACTGGCCTTCAGCGAAGTGCGCGCCGAGCGCAGTGGTACGTTGAGCAACTTGCAGTTGTCGCCGGGCGCGTATGTGGCAGCGGGCAGTGCGGTGGCCGCGCTGGTGGCAGACCAGGCGGACATCAGCGCCGACTTCCGGGAAAAATCCCTGCGCTATATGCACCTGCAAGACGCGGCGTCGGTGGTGTTCGACGGCCTGCCGGGCCAGGTATTTGCCGGCACTGTCAGCGCCGTCGACGCCGGCGTGAAAGAGGGCCAACTGGAAGCCAATGGCGACCTCGCCGCGCCGGCCATCTCCGACCGTTGGGTGCGCGATGCGCAACGCCAGCGCCTGCATGTGGCCTTGGCGCAACCTTTGCCGCAAGCCTTGCCCAGCGGGGCCAAGGCCACGGTGCAGCTGTACCCGCATGACGCGCCGCTGGCAGCGTTTTTCGGCCGGGCGCAGATCCGCCTGATCAGCCTGCTGCATTACATCTACTGAGGCGGCCATGAACCTGCCCGCCCTCACCGACAACGGCCTGCGCCAATGCCTGCGGCTCGCCAGCGGCGGCACGCTGGGGCTGCTGATCAGCAAATTGATGGACTGGGACAACGGCTCGTTTTTTGCCGTGTACCCGATGTTATTGCTAGGCCTGACACCGGTGATCAATGCCCACGTGATTCGCCAGTTTCTCGCCCAGGCGGTGGTGGCGTGTCTGGAAGTGCTGCTGGTTTACGGCCTGTTCGGCGACCGCCCGCTGCTGATTGTGCCGCTGGTATTTGCCTCGTTCTTCTGGCGGTTCAGGCTGATGGCGCAAGGGCCGCTATTTATGTTTGGCGCCTTGGGCTGTGTGTTTTTGTCGATGCTGCTGCACTTCGCCAGCTACCCCGACACGCACCTGTACGACCTGCTCGCCAGCAACCTGGTGGCGGCGGTGCAAACCGTGCTCATCGCCTGGCTGATGTTCTTTCTGTTCCCCGACGCCGAACCGCGTCCGGCCAAGCCGCCGGTGAGCAAAGACCTGCCCAGCCAGCGCCATGAAGCGCTGCTCGGCGCGAGTATCGCCACGTTGTCGTTCATGCTGTTTCAGAGCGCGGATTTGCGCGATTCGCTGTCGGCGCAAATCGCCTCGATTCTGGTGCTGTTCCCCATGCACTGGCACGGCATCCGCTTCGCTGGGCGCATCCGCGCGTTGGGCACGCTGCTCGGTTGTGCGGTAGGCATGACCTTGCAGCTGGTGCTGTACGACCACTACAACGTGCTGCCGCTGGTGACATTGCTGTACTGGATCGCCACGTTCTTCTGCGCACGCATTCATGTGCGTGAAGGGGCGCAAGGCGTGGGCTTTGGCGCGCTGACCACCATCGCGATTGTGTTCGGCCAATACCTGACACCGCACCAAGACATGATGTTCAGCCTGGCGTATCGCTTGAGTTCGGTGTGTATGGCGGTGTTCGTCACGCTGCTCGCCGTGTTCGCGCTGCACCGGTTTTTTAACCGGTTTGCGGCGGTTCGGCATGAGAGTCATGAGCGGTAGGACGCAGGGTTCGCGTTTGCCGCTTGCCCTCTCCCTGACCCTCGCCCGCAGGCGGGAGAGGGGACTGATCAGTGTGACGACGCAGACCTGCTCCCCTCGCCCGCTTGCGGGAGAGGGGCTGGGGGAGAGGGGCTGTTACTCGGCGATCAGAGCTGCTTTTGCCACACCTTCGGCTTGAAGAACAACGTCTCGCCCTTGGCCAAGCCGGTCAGGCTGTCGTGGTCTTTCACCACTTCGGCTTCGATCAATTCGTCCTGCCCGGACACTTTCAAGGTCACCCGCGTGGTCGCGCCCAGTGGGCGGATGTCGCGGACTTCGGCGGCGTGGTGGTCTTCGATTTCCTGGCGCGACAGCGAGATCTCGTGCGGACGGAACAGCACGTGGTTGTCGCCGTCTACGCGCAGGCGGTTGGAGTCGCCGAGGAAGTGGTAGACGAAGTCGCTGGCGGGGTTTTCGTACACTTCGCCCGGTGAGCCGATCTGCTCGATCACGCCCTTGTTCATCACCACAATACGGTCGGCCACTTCCATGGCTTCTTCCTGGTCGTGGGTCACGAATACCGAGGTCAGGTTGATGTCTTCGTGCAGGCGCGCCAGCCAGCGGCGCAGTTCTTTACGCACCTTGGCGTCCAGGGCGCCGAAGGGTTCGTCGAGCAGCAGCACTTTGGGTTCCACCGCCAGGGCGCGGGCCAGGGCGATACGCTGGCGCTGGCCGCCGGAGAGTTGCTCGGGGTAGCGGTCGGCCAGCCAGTCGAGCTGCACCATGTTGAGCAATTCGTGCACTTTTTCGGCGATGCGGGTTTCGCTCGGGCGCTCGCCCTTGGGCTTCATGCGCAGGCCGAAGGCCACGTTGTCGAACACGGTCATGTGGCGGAACAGCGCGTAATGCTGGAACACGAACCCGACGTTGCGATCACGCACGTCGTGGCCGGACACGTCTTCACCATGGAACACGATGCTGCCGTTATCCGGGGTTTCCAGGCCGGCAATAATGCGCAGCAAAGTGGTTTTGCCGCAGCCGGACGGGCCGAGCAGGGCCACCAGCTCGCCGCTCTGGATGTCCAGATTGATCGCGTCGAGCGCCTTGAAGGCGTTGAAGTTCTTACTGACGTTACGGACTTCGATACTCATGACTTATTCCTCGTCCGCTTTGGCTTTAAGACGGTTGATACGGGACTCGCTCCACTGCTTGAGCAGAAGGATGAACAGCGCCAGGATCAGCAACAAGCTGGCCACAGCAAAGGCAGCGACGTGGTTGTATTCGTTGTAGAGAATTTCAACGTGCAGCGGCAAGGTGTTGGTCACGCCGCGGATATGCCCGGATACCACCGACACCGCGCCAAACTCGCCCATGGCGCGCGCGGTACACAGCACCACGCCATAAATCAGGCCCCATTTGATGTTCGGCACGGTCACATGCCAGAACATCTGCCAGCCGTTGGCGCCGAGCAGGCGGGCGGCTTCTTCTTCCTGCGTGCCTTGTTCCTGCATCAACGGAATCAGCTCGCGGGCCACGAACGGCACGGTCACAAAGATGGTCGCCAGCACGATGCCCGGCAGGGCGAAGACAATTTGAATGTCGTGCTCTTGCAGCCACGGCCCGAGCAGGCCCTGGGCGCCAAACATCAGCACGTAGACCAGACCGGCAATCACCGGCGACACCGAGAACGGCAGGTCGATCAGCGTCACCAGAATGCTTTTGCCCTTGAATGAATACTTGCTCACGCACCAGGCGGCGCTGACACCGAAAACCACGTTCAGCGGCACCGAAATCAGCACGGCGAACAACGTGAGTTTCAGCGCCGACAAGGCGTCGGGTTCAAAGATGGCGGTGAAGAAGGCGCCCAGGCCATTCTTCAAACCCTGGGACACCACAATGAACAGTGGCAGCACCAGAAACAGTACAAAAACCAGCCAGCACAAGCCGATCAGTACACGGCGGGCATTGACGCTGCCCCGGCGTGCGGCATTGGCAGAAGCGGCCGCGCTTAACGTTGGTGTAGACATGGCGCGCTCCTCAAGGTTTTTCGATGCGGCGCTGCAGCAGGTTAATCAGCAGCAGCAGAATGAAAGACACCACCAGCATCAACACGCCAATGGAGGTGGCGCCGCGGTAGTCGTATTGGTCGAGCTTGACCATGATTAGCAACGGCAGAATCTCGGTTTTCATCGGCATGTTGCCGGCGATGAAAATCACCGAACCGTACTCGCCCACGCCACGGGCAAAAGCCAGCGCAAAGCCGGTTAGCCAGGCGGGCAGCAGGGCCGGCGCGAGAATGTAGCGGAACACCTGAAACGGCTTGGCGCCCAGGCAGGCGGCGGCTTCTTCGATTTCACGCGGGATATCGGCCAGCACCGGCTGCACCGTGCGCACCACGAACGGCAGCGTCACGAAGGTCAGCGCCAAGGTGATGCCCAGCGGCGAATAGGCGATTTTAAAACCCAGGTCGGCGGCGAACTGGCCGACCAGACCGGTTGGCGTGTACAGCGCGGTCAGCGCAATACCGGCAACGGCGGTGGGCAAGGCGAAAGGCAGGTCGATCATGGCATCGATCACCTTGCGCCCAGGAAAGGTGTAACGCACCAATACCCAGGCCAGCAGCGTGCCGATCACGCCGTTGATCAAGGCGGCGTACAGCGCGGTGCCAAAGCTCAGCTTGAGCGCGGCGATAACGCGGGGAGCGGTGATGATGGCCCAGAACTGGTCCCAGGTCAGGTGAGCGGCGTGGACAAACATGGCCGCCAGGGGAATCAGCACAATCAAACTGAGGTACACCAGCGTGTAGCCCAGGGTCAGCCCGAAGCCGGGTATGACGGGGGATATCTTGCGCGACATAAATGTCCTTTGTGAAAGCTACTGCGCTCGGTAATACGGCGTTGGCCGGGTGGGGGAACGGCTCATTGGCTACTGCCAACTCCGCCTTTCCCCCAACCGGCCGCCTTGTTTTACCTTCGCTCGCTACGCTTGCGTCTTCTCGAGGTGTTGCCCGCAAACGTTCGGATTAAAGAGCCGCTAACGATTACTGGGCTTGGTAGATCTGGTCGAACACGCCGCCATCGTTAAAGAATTTCGGTTGCGCAGTTTTCCAGCCGCCGAAGTCCTTGTCGATAGTGACCAGGTCCAGCTTGGGGAATTGATCGGCGTACTTGGCGGCTACTTTTTCATCGCGAGGACGGTAGAAGTTCTTCGCTGCAATCTCCTGGCCAGCCGGGCTGTACAGGTGGTTGAGGTACGCGGTGGCGATTTCAGTGGTGCCCTTTTTCTCGGCGTTCTTGTCGACCACAGCCACTGGCGGCTCGGCCAGAATCGACAGCGACGGCACCACGATGTCGAACTTGTCGGCACCGCCATCTTCTTTAAGCGCCAGGAAGGCTTCGTTTTCCCAGGCCAGCAATACGTCGCCCTGACCGTTGTTGACGAAGGTGATGGTTGAGCCGCGTGCGCCGGTGTCCAGAATCGGCACGTGTTTGAACAGCTGCTCGACGTAATCTTTGGCCTTGGCTTCGCTGCCACCGGCTTTCAGGCCATAGGCCCAGGCGGCGAGGAAGTTCCAGCGGGCGCCGCCGGAGGTTTTCGGGTTCGGGGTGATAACCGACACGTCTTTCTTGATCAGGTCGCCCCAATCTTTGATGCCTTTAGGGTTGCCCTTGCGCACCAGGAACACGATGGTCGAGGTGTACGGGGTGCTCGATTGCGGCAGGCGGGTTTGCCAGTTTTCCGGTAGGCCTTTGCCCAGTTTCGCCACTTCGTCGATGTCGCCGGCCAGGGCCAGAGTGACGACGTCAGCACGCAGACCATCGATCACCGCGCGGGCTTGTTTACCTGAACCGCCGTGAGACTGCTGGATGGTGACTTTGTCGTCGGCGTGGGATTGCTGCCAGAACTTGATGAACTCAGCGTTGTATTCCTGGTACAGCTCGCGGGTGGGGTCGTACGAAACGTTCAGCAGTTCGTAATCCTTGGCAACGGCGGTACCGGCGAACAGGGCGCTGGTCAAAGCAGCCAAAGCGAAACGGCGAATGGACATGGTGTAACTCCTAAGATTTCAAATTTTGTTCAAGTGTTATGGCTGAGTTTCTTATGAGGATTGCCGCATTCGCGGCTGGCAGCGCGGGCGCTGCCGGCGTGTTTCAAAAAAGCGAATCAGGGGATGTGGCTGGGTGTTCATCAAGGTGCCCTCCGGTCGTCCAGTAGGGGTGGATCAATCAGGCTTGTTTGCCAGCGGCCGGCGGCTGAAGGCGGAATTTTTCTTTGCGCTCGATCTGGACGACCTGGCCGTTGTGCACGGTGATTTCAACCGAGCCAAAACGCAGGCCCTGCAGGGCGGCGGAAATTTCGCGGAGGATGCCGGCTTCGTCCTGGCCCTCTACGCTACGAAGGGGTGCGCTCATCAATCTGCTCCTGGAAAAAATGCCCTGGGTTGAACGTGGCTAGTGGGCGTGGAGCGGATAGTAGAGAACGCCAGATATTCTTAAAAATACTATTTAAGAATTTTTATATAACCATTTTGAATTGTTCGCCCTACCCATCTCTATAGCGCGACGCGCTCGCGCGCAAAGCAGCAGACGAAATCGCGTAAACCCTCTGAAATAGAGGCTTACAGGCGAGCTGAGTTAGCGTTCTGGCCAGTATGCTGCCAGCATAGAATTTTCATTTATCGCATAAGCAAATAATTTCTTATTCCTTAACGCATATAAAACCGCTCCCTATACTGGCCGCCACACCGTCATTCGCAGGAGGCGTTTTCCATGCGCAGCGAACCGATCCGCTATTTGATTGTGCCGGGCTGGCAAGGCTCGGCCGACGAGCATTGGCAGAGCCACTGGCAACGCAGCCTGCCCAACAGTCACCGCGTGGAGCAGGCCGACTGGCTCAACCCCGACCGCGACGCCTGGGTGACCCAACTCAACCGCGCCATTGCCGCGCACAGCACGCCGGTAATTCTTATCGCCCACAGCCTGGGTTGCATCACCGTGGCGCATTGGGCTGCCAGCGCCCCGGTCGAACTGCTGCGCCGGGTGCGCGGCGCCTTGCTGGTGGCGCCAGCGGATGTGGAACGCCCGGCCTGCCCGGAACCGCTCAAAGGCTTCGCGCCGATTCCGCGCAAGTTGCTGCCGTTCCCCACGCAACTGGTGGGCTCGGACAACGACCAAGCCGCCAGCGCTGCGCGCGCCATTGAGCTGGCCCGCGACTGGGGCGCCGAAACGGCGATTCTCAGCGGCGTGGGACACATCAATGTGAAGTCGGGGCATCAGCGTTGGGAGCGCGGTTTTTCTTACCTGTACCGCCTGCAAAACCGCATCGAACAGCACGCCCGCCGCAGCGCCTGATCGCGTGCCATGTCCGTCTTTTTACTACCCAAGCCGCTGCGCGCCAGTCGGCTTGGTTTGGAGTTTGCGTTATGTCCCGCACCGCACAACCGGGCCAGCCGTTGCTGACCTTTCCCGACGCCGACAAAAGCCCGCTGAGCATTCGCGCCAAGGCGCTGGTGTTTATCGACGCCCGCTCGCGGCAGCTGCGCGAAGAAGTGGCGCAGGTGGCACCCAGCGGGCTGCCGGTTTTGATTCAAGGCGAGATGGGCACCGGTAAGGAATTGCTGGCGCGCCACATTCACCGCGAGAGCGACCGCGCCGGTTTGTTCGTGGCCTTGAGCTGCAGCAGCCTGAGCCAGAACCACGCCGAGGCCGAGCTGTTCGGTTATGCGGCTGGCGGTTACCCCGCGACTACAGGCGCGGCCAGCAGCCGGGCAGGGTGGTTTGGCTCGGCCAACGGCGGCACGTTGTACCTGGACGAAATCGGCGACCTGCCGCTGGCCCTGCAAGACAAATTGCTGGCCGCGCTGGAAAACCGCGAAGTCACCCGCGTTGGCGCGGGCCACGCCAGCCCGGTGGATGTGCGCCTGGTGGCCGCCACCAGCATCGACCTGGGCAAAGCGGTAGAGGCCGGCAAGTTTCACCCACGCCTTTTCCAATACCTGAACGAGGGTCGTCTGGCCTTGCCGCCCCTGCGCGAGCGCATCGGCGACATTTTGCCGATGGCCGAATATTTCCTCGGCATCTACAGCCAGCGTCTGGGCCTGACCATGCCCTTTATCAGCGCCGCCGCGCAGCAGGTGCTGGAATGGCACCACTGGCCGGGCAACACCCGTGAGCTGGAAAACGTTATCCACTTCGCCCTGTTGGTCAGCAGCGGCGAGGAAATTCTTCCCGAGCACCTGGAACTGGCCGGCGTGCACGCGCCGTTGTCGGCGATTGAACAGCAACTGCGCCAATGGCTCTCACGCGCCGGCAATGGCGGCGCCGTGCAGTTGCAAGCGCTGGTGCAGCGCGTGGTGCGCTAGCGTTTGCGCCACACGCTGGCTAGCCAAGGCTGTTGCTCGCGGGGCAGGCCGGCGGGGCGGTAGTAATGTTCCAGCTCGGTAAAACCAGCCGCAGTGAGGTGCTGCTGCCAGGCGCTGAGGTCGTGGTAACTGCCATAGCGCGGACCGTTCCAGCCCTCCTGATTCTCGCCCCGGGGGTTGGAGCTAAACAGCACACCGCCGGGCTTTAACGTGGCGTGTAGCTGGCGTAACACGCGCGGCAGTTCCTGATTAGGCACATGAAACAGCACCGCGTTGGCGAACACGCCGTCGAAGCGCTCGCTCGGTAGTTCGAGCGCCAGGAAGTTCTGTTGCCACACCTCGCAGCCGCTATCGGCGCGGGCCATCTCGGCGAAATTGGCCGAACCGTCGAGGCCGATGGCGACATGGCCCATATCGCGAAACACCTTCAAATCACGACCCGGCCCGCAGCCGAAATCGAGAATATGCAACGGCGCTGGCGCCTCGATGTGTCGCAGCAGGGCTGCAATGTTCTGGCTCACATCGTGGTCGCGCGTGCCTTCTCGAAAGCTTTCGGCGCTTTGGTTGTAGTGCTGCAGCGTGAGGGCGGAGATTTTCGCGAGTTGTTCAGGGGTTAGGGACATGGAGGCTCGACACGGGGGATTCGTTTGCAGGAATCGAGGCTAAAGCCTCTCCCACAGGAAACTGAACAGTGGGGGAGAGGCTTAGCCTCGATTTTTTGATTTAGCCGGCTTCTTTGGCGACGGCGCCGTTGGGCTTCACGCCAAATTTATTGCGGTACTCGCTCGGCGACAAATTGGTGACTTTCTTGAAGGCGCTGCGGAACGCGCCGGGGTCTTGGTAACCGACGGTCCAGGCAATGTGGTCGACGGTGCCGTTGGTGAACTCGAGCATTTCACGGGCTTTGCCCACCTTTACGTGTTGGCAATATTGCGTCGGCTTCAAGCCCGTGGCGGCGCGGAAACGGCGCAAGAACGTACGCGCTTCCAGGCCGGCGCATTCGGCCATCGCCGCGAGGCTGGCGTCCACTGCGCCGTTGGCCTGCAACCAGTGCTGCACCTTTAAAACCGCTGCATCGCCGTGGGCCAGAATCGGCGCGAAGTTGCTGCCGCATTCGCGCGCGCTGTCGCTGTGTTCCACCATCAAGTAGCGAGCCGTGCGGGTGGCGATGCTCGGCCCCAACAGCCGGTCGACCAGGCGCAAGCCGATTTCCGCCCAGGCCATGAGGCCGCCGGTGGTGATGATGTCGCCGTCATCAATGATTGGCTTGTCCACATCCACCTTGAGCGCCGGAAACTGGCTGGCCAGTTCTTCGCCGTGGGTCCAGTGGGTGGTGGCGTGGCGGCCGTCGAGCAAGCCGGTAATCGCCAGCAAAAACGCGCCCAGGCAGATGGAGCCAACAATGGCGCCTTGCGCGTGGCTACGCTTGATCCAGTCAGCCAGCGGTTGCGCGTCTTCAGCCGATGGCATGTCCGCTAGTGAAGGCGGAATAACTACCGCGCCGAGGCGGCTGGTGCTGCCGGGCAAACTGTCGTAAATGCGTTGCGGCGTGGGGTCCGTGGCGCTGCCGCTCCAATGGCTGATGCGCAGCGTGGGCAGTTGCGTGGCCTGTTGGTCGGCGGCGATGCGGTTGGCGACGGCGAACAGATCGGTGAGGCCGTGCACGGCGGCGGTTTGTGCGCCGGGGTACACCAACAAACCGATTTCAATCACCGCCTGATTTTCCTGCTTTGTCATTTTTCCCACCGCTATTGTCGTTCCGGCTAATTCTCGCCCCGCTTGCACAGGCGAATACTTCAGCCACGCAACACTACCCACCTGAACCGAGGAAAACACCATGTCCAAGCAAGCGCTGATCGTTGTCGATATCCAGAACGACTATTTCCCTGCCGGCAAGTGGCCGTTGGTAGGCGCCGAAGCGGCGGCCGACAAAGCCGCGCAGATCATTCAAGCGTTCCGCGACGCCGGCGATCTGGTGGTGCACATCCGCCACGAATTCCCCACCGCCGACGCGCCGTTTTTTGCACCCGGCTCCGAAGGCGCACAACTGCACCCGAAAGTGATCAACCGCGTCGGCGAACCGGTGATCGTCAAACACCACATCAACTCGTTCCGCGACACCGAATTGCGCGCCGTGCTGGACCAACATGGCATCGACAAACTGGTGATCGTCGGCAGCATGAGCCACATGTGCACCCACGGCATTACCCGCGCCGCCGTGGACTTCGGTTACGACACCACGGTGATTCACGACGCCTGCGCCACCCTTGATCTGGAATTCAACGGCTTAACCGTGCCGGCTGCCCAGGTGCATGCGGCCTTTATGGCGGCGCTGGCGTTTGGCTACGCGCCGGTGGTGTCTGCTGACGAGTTTTTGGCCGGCTAGGGGCTCTGGAACGGGCGTTCAAACTGAGTCGCCAGCGGGAACTAAGGTCACGAAGCGGCGAGTTTTTCGCGGTTTGGTTTCCTGAATGACCCGCACGGCGACCAAGTTTTGCGAAATGTGTCGAATATTCTTAAAAAGCATTAAAAACAAACTAATAAGTCTTTTTAGATTTATGGAATTTTTATTACTGTTGCGCCGTCGTCGCCGGGCCCCCCAGCGCGACCCGCACCGAGCAAGCTGAAAGTACTGGACTCCTTGCAGTGTCGGAAAACTAAAAAAGATCTGCACCTGGAGTAAGCACCATGACCAAATCCCCTCTGGCGTTGGCCGTCGTTCTCGGCGTCATCGCACAGCAAGCCGGCGCTGCCGGGTTTATTGAAGACAGCAAGGCGTCGTTGGGTCTGCGTAACTTTTACATTAACGCCGACAACCGCAACGTAGCTCGCAGCAACACGGCCGCCAGCACTCCGAATAAACAGGAAGAGTGGGGCCAGGCATTTATGCTGAACTACACCTCCGGCTTCACCCAAGGCACCGTCGGCGTCGGCGTCGATGCGCTGGGTCTGCTGGGTGTGCGTCTGGATTCGGGCAAGGGCACTCACTACAACCCGTCCAGCAATGCTTACGGCGGCATCGTTTTTCCAACCGACAGCAACGGTGAAGCGGTAAACGACTTCTCCAGCCTCGGGCTGACCGGCAAGATCAAAATTTCTAAAACCGAAGCACGCATCGGCACCTTGCAGCCGAAGCTGCCGGTCGTGACCTTCAACGACGGTCGTCTGTTGCCGCAAACCTTTGAGGGTGGCCAGATCACCTCCAACGAGATCGACAACCTGACCGTTATCGGCGGCAAGCTGGAACACGCCAAGGGTCGTACTTCGAGCAGCAGCGAAGGCCTTTCGATCGGTGGCGCCAACGGCGGCAGCAATGCCAAAAACGGCCACTACAGCAACGAGTTCTACTTCGCCGGCCTGGATTACAAGGTCAATAAAGACCTGCTTGCCCAGTACTACTACGGCACGCTGAACGAGTTCTATCAGCAGCACTTCCTCGGTCTGACCCACAACCTGGCGTTGCCGGTTGGCAGCCTGAAGTCTGATCTGCGTTACTTCTACAGCACCGCCGACGGCAAGAACGACAGCGTCTCCGGCCGTGCCGATGGTTACTACGCAACCGGTTACTACGGCACCACGCCTTCCAACGGCCGCCGCACCACCACTACGGGCGAAGTCGACAACCGCACCTGGAGCGGCCAGTTCACGTACACCCTGGACAGCCACGCGATCAGCGCCGGTTACCAGCAAGTGTCGGGCGACAGCAACTTCCCGTATCTGGACCAAGGTGACGGCGCTACCGCGTACCTGATCACCGACCGTCAAATCGGTAAATTCCTGCGCGCAGGTGAGCGCACCTGGTTGGCCGAGTACGCCTACGACTTCGCCAAAATCGGTGCACCTGGCCTGAAAGCCACCATCACCTACCTGAAAGGCGACAACATCGACTCCGCCACCGGCGACCAGTCTGAGTGGGAACGCGATTTCCGTCTGGATTACGCTGTTCAGGCCGGCACCTTCAAAGGTGTTGGTTTCTCCTGGCGTAACGCCGCACTGCGCAGCACTGTGGCTAACCAGAACGACCAGGACGAAAACCGCTTGATCGTGAGCTACACCTTGCCGCTTTTGTAATACAGCGCGCTACAAGGAAAGCCGGGCTGATGCCCGGCTTTTTTTCGTCCCTGATTCGTCGCACTTATAAACCTTAGCGGGAAGGAAGCTACATGCTTGAGGGACTGGGGGCGGTCTTAATTTCGCCGCCATGTCGTGAGAATTCGACGCCTCATTTTCTGACGGATGTCGAGCTCCGTGATGAATATTAGGGCCGCCTGCGTTCTCTCCTGATGTTCGTGCGGCCGAATCGAAGTTGAGAAAAAAGACGCGTGCGAAGCCGGGCAATAGGCCCGGCTTTTTTGTGTTCGTAGGCAACGGAGCCATGTTTTGGCGCGGTCGCTATCGATAAGCGAATCGCCAAGCTCCGTTGCGACCGTCCGACATGTGCGCGTTTATGTAGCCCTTATTTAGACGCTTGTAGGGTATTTCCCTACGCCGTTGTGAGGTGCGCCCGACCGCTTTCGCTGCGTTTCGCTCACACACTTCGGCTTCTCATATCTTCGCGCTATGGAAGTCGAAAACCGTGTATTCGTTCTCCCGAAAACTCTTATCGCTATACCTCGCGTGCAGTGTTGCGCTGTCACCGCTTATTCCTGCGGTTGCGCAGGTCTCCGCACCCGTGCCTGCGCAGCAGCAGAACCTGCCGGAGCTGGGTAGTGCTGCTGCAGCCATTCCCTCGAACGTTCCGTTAACGAATGCTTCGTACGATTGGCTGTACGCGGGTGAGGCGCGGACTGATTTCGGTCCAGCTGCGTCGCGCGGTCGAAGCCAAGGGCTTGAGGATGCGGTAAGCCGAGGCGTAGGGCTTATATCGGGCGCTGCAAGTGAAGCCAGCCGAAACTGGTTCGATAGCCATCACATCACTTCCGAGCTCGCTTTAAGAGCAGGTAACGGCGGAGTCCGCGGTGGGAGTCTTGATTTATTGATGCCCTTCTATAACGAGGGCAAAAATCTACTCTTCATACAGTCCGGCGTTCGCCGTGCTAATACTTACACCGAGGACTACCGCAATACCGTCAACTTGGGTCTCGGTTATCGCCGCAACGTCGAAGGGTGGCTGTTGGGCGGCAACAGCTTTTATGACAGGGATGTAACGGGTAAGAACGCCCGCCTCGGTGTGGGTGTCGAAGCATGGACGGACTTTCTCAAGTTAAGCGCCAACGCCTATCAGCCGCTTTCTGACTGGAAGGCATCCCCAGACCAAGCCGATTACCTAGAACGACCTGCCAAAGGGTGGGATCTTCGAGCGCAAGGGTACTTAGCCTCTTACCCTCAACTTGGTGCCAAGGTCGCGTTCGAACAGCTCTATGGCGACGAGGTCAGTTTGTTTGGTACAAACAACCGTCAGAAAGATCCGCGCGCCTTGAGTGTTGGTGTCACCTATAACCCGATTCCATTAATTGGCTTAAGCGTCGATCGCCGTGTTGGGCAACACGGAATGGCCGAAACGTCGGCAAATCTCGCACTGAACTATCGACTCGGCGACCCGCTGTCAAAACAGCTCTCTAGCAGTAATGTGATGGCCAGCCGCATGTTGGAAAACATGCGCTACGACCTGGTATCCCGTAATAACGAAATCGTGCTTGACCATAAAAAAGTGGGCGCTGAAATAAGCTTGCCCGCCGTCATTTCCGATACGGAATTCAAAGTTGTTCCTTTCGCGATTAAAGGCGCTGCGACCTTGAAATCCATTAGTTGGACAGGCACCGCGGCTAGCTTTGCTCTGCCTTATGATGGAAGCGGTCAAGGCACCGTTCAACTTCCCGCGTATGACAATACCGGCTTGAACGTCTACAGCTTGCAAGCTGTTGGAACCGATAAGTCGGGGCGGGCCGTTGTCTCCAATCCGATGCAAATAAGTGTCCAATCTGTAGGGTTTCTGCTGACCGCTCAACCGGTCGCTATTACTGCAACGGGAAAAGATTCCAGCACGATAAAACTCAAGATTCTTGGCGCCAGCAAGCAGCCACGTGCAGCCGGCGTTACGGTGAACTGGGTGACCTCCGCAGGTACGCTGTCGAGCAACAGCTCCACTACCGACGCAAACGGCGAAGCGTCCGTGACGCTAATGAGCAGCAAGGTCGCAGGCGTGACGACCGTCGAGGCAGCATACGGTGCGACGAAGCGCACGATTAACGTCGACTTCACTGCCGGCGCCGCGGCCACGATGACTGTCGTTGCTTCGCCCGTCTCGATTGTTGCCAACGGCACCAGCACCTCCACCATCAGCGCAACGGTGACAGATGCTAACGGCAACGCCGTAGGCACCGGTGTGAACGTGAACTGGAGCACGAGCGCCGGTACGTTGGGAGCTCAGTCCTCCACCACCGATGCGAGTGGGGTGGCGACAGTGACGTTAACCAGTGCCACCGTTACCGGTAGCGCCACTGTGACGGCAAGCAGCGGTTCGGCCAGCAAAAACGCAAGCGTGGATTTCGCCGCTGGCGCAGCCGCAAACCTGACCGTCAGTGCTTCGCCTAGTGCAATTGTCGCGGATGGGACAAGCACATCGTCTATCAGCGCAGCTGTGACAGATGCCAACGGAAACGCCGTAGGCGCCGGTGTGAGCGTTACCTGGGCCACTAGCGCTGGCATGTTGGCAAGCACCTCGTCCACCACCAATGCAAGCGGTGTAGCGACGGTTGAACTGACCAGCGCTACCACTTCCGGCAAAGCCACGGTGACTGCCACAACCGGTTCTGCGACTAACACTGCCGCCATCGATTTCACCGCTGGCGCTCCCGGAACCATGACCGTCACTGCTTCGCCTATCGCGATTGTTGCCGATGGCACGAGCACGTCCGCTATC
Source organism: Pseudomonas sp. AC070 (assembly GCF_979258635.1). Classification (NCBI taxonomy): domain Bacteria; kingdom Pseudomonadati; phylum Pseudomonadota; class Gammaproteobacteria; order Pseudomonadales; family Pseudomonadaceae; genus Pseudomonas; species Pseudomonas sp. AC070. The sequence goes on along the minus strand of NZ_OZ409871.1, from coordinate 4,950,910 downwards.
ACCGCAGCTGTCAAAGATGCCAACGCAAATGCCGTAGGTGCCGGAGTGAGCGTTACCTGGGGCACCAATGCTGGCAATCTATCGAGCGCATCGTCCACCACTGATGCAAGCGGTGTGGCCACGGTTACCCTCACTAGCGCTACCACTTCCGGCCTGGCCACTGTGAGTGCCGCAAGCGGTTCGGCGAGTAGTACCGCCGAAGTTAATTTCACTGCCGGTGCAGCCGCCGCAATGGATGTCACTGCGTCGCCTAGTTCGATTGAGGCGAACGGCACCAGCAAGTCGACCGTCAGCGCCACGGTTATAGACGTCAACGGCAACTCGGTAGCAGGCAAAAGTGTGAGCTGGAGCACCAGTGCCGGTGCGTTGGCCAACACTTCTTCCACCACCAATGCAAGCGGTGTAGCGACGGTTGAACTGACCAGCGCTACCACTTCCGGCCAAGCCACCGTGACAGCCACAAGCGGTGCGGCGAGTAATACCGCCGAGGTTGATTTCACTGCTGGTGCAGCTTCATCAATGAATGTCACTGCTTCGCCTGATTCCATTGAAGCGAATGGCACAAGCAAGTCGACCATCAGTGCCACGGTTACAGACGTTAACGGCAATCTGGTAGCAGGCAAAACTGTGAGCTGGAGCACCAGTGCCGGTGCGTTGGCCAACACTTCTTCTACTACCAATGCAAGCGGTGTGGCGACGGTTGAACTGACCAGCACCACCACTTCCGGCCAAGCCACTGTGACGGCCACAAGCGGTGCGGCGAGTAGTACCGCCGAGGTTGATTTCACCGCTGGTGCAGCAACCGCAATGGATGTCAGTGCTTCGCCTGATTCAATTGAAGCAAACGGCACGAGCAAGTCGACCATTAGCGCCACGGTTAAAGACGTTAACGGCAACTTGGTGGCAGGCCAAACCGTAAGCTGGAGCAGCAGTGCGGGGACCTTGGCCAACACTTCGTCCACCACTGATGCAAGCGGTGTGGCGACGGTTGAACTGACCAGTGCTACCACTTCCGGCCAAGCCACCGTCACAGCCACAAGCGGTTCGGCGAGTAATACCGCCGAAGTTAATTTCACCGCCGGTGCAGCAACCGCAATGGATGTCACCGCTTCGCCTGATTCCATTGAAGCGAACGGCACGAGCAAGTCGATCATTAGTGCCACGGTTAAAGACGTTAACGGCAACCTGGTAGCAGGTAAAACTGTGAGCTGGAGCAGCAGCGCCGGTACGTTGGCCAACACTTCGTCCACCACCAATGCAAGCGGTGTAGCGACGGTTGAGCTGACCAGCACTACCACTTCCGGCCAAGCCACTGTGACGGCCACAAGCGGTTCGGCGAGCAATACCGCCGAGGTTGATTTCACCGCTGGTGCAGCAACCGCAATGGATGTCAGTGCTTCGCCTGATTCAATTGAAGCAAACGGCACGAGCACCTCGACCATTAGCGCCACGGTTAAAGACGTTAACGGCAACGTGGTAGTAGGCAAAACTGTGAGCTGGAGCACCAGCGCCGGTACGTTGGCCAACACTTCGTCCACCACCAATGCAAGCGGTGTAGCGACGGTTGAACTGACCAGTGCTACCACTTCCGGCCAAGCCACCGTCACAGCCACAAGCGGTTCGGCGAGTAATACCGCCGAAGTTAATTTCACCGCCGGTGCAGCAACCGCAATGGATGTCACCGCTTCGCCTGATTCCATTGAAGCGAACGGCACCAGCACGTCGATTATTAGTGCCACGGTTAAAGACGTTAACGGCAACCTGGTAGCAGGTAAAACCGTCAACTGGACCGCTACTGCCGGTGCGTTGGGTGCGCAGTCATCTCCCACTGACGCATCGGGTGTTGCGACGGTAACCCTGACCAGCGCCACCCTCGCCGGTAGCGCCACAGTAACGGCCACCAGCGGTGCTGCCAGCAACACCGCGAGCGTTGATTTCACCGCCGGTGCGGCAGCAGCCGTGACGGTGGCTGCGTCGTCAGCTTCGATTGAAGCGAACGGCACCAGCACGTCGACCATTAGCGCCACGGTTAAAGACGCCAACGGCAACCTAGTAGTAGGCAAAGCCGTGGACTGGACCGCTACTGCCGGTGCGTTGGGTGCGCAGTCATCCACCACCAACGCATCGGGTGTTGCGACGGTAACCCTGACCAGCGCCACCCTCGCGGGTAGCGCGACGGTAACGGCCACCAGCGGTGCTGCCAGCAACACCGCGACCGTTGATTTCACCGCCGGTGCGGCAGCAACCATGACGGTTACGGCGTCGCCTGCTTCGATTGAAGCGAATGGCACCAGCACGTCGACAATCAGCGCAACGGTGACCGACGCCAACGGCAATTCCGTAGGCGCAGGTATCGCTGTGGGTTGGGCCACTACTGCCGGTGCGTTGGCTACGCAGTCGTCTACCACCAACGCATCGGGTGTTGCGACGGTAACCCTGACCAGCGCCACCCTCGCCGGTAGCGCCACAGTCACGGCCACCAGCGGTGCTGCCAGCGACACTGCGAGCGTTGATTTCACCGCCGGTGCTGCGGCAACCATGACGGTTACTGCGTCGCCAGCTTCGATTGAAGCGAACGGCACCAGCACGTCGACCATTAGCGCCACGGTTAAAGACGCCAACGGCAACCTGGTAGTAGGCAAAGCCGTGGACTGGACCGCTACTGCCGGTGCGTTGGGTGCGCAGTCATCTACCACCGACGCATCGGGTGTTGCGACGGTAACCCTGACCAGCGCCACCCTGGCCGGTAGTGCGACAGTCACGGCCACCAGCGGCGCTGCCAGCAACACTGCGAGCGTTGATTTCACCGCCGGTGCGGCAGCAACCATGACGGTTACTGCGTCGCCTGCTTCGATTGAAGCGAATGGCACCAGCACGTCGACCATTAGCGCCACGGTTAAAGACGTTAACGGCAACCTGGTAGCAGGTAAAACCGTGGACTGGACCGCTACCGCCGGTGCGTTGGCTGTGCAGTCATCCACCACCAACGCATCTGGTGTTGCGACGGTAGCCCTGACTAGCGCCACCCTCGCCGGTAGCGCCACAGTAACGGCCACCAGCGGTGCTGCCAGCAACAATGCGAGCGTTGATTTCACCGCCGGTGCGGCAGCAACCATGACGGTGACTGCGTCGTCAGCTTCGATTGAAGCAAACGGCACGAGCACGTCGACCATTAGCGCCACGGTTAAAGACGTTAACGGCAACCTGGTAGCAGGTAAAACCGTGGACTGGACCGCTACCGCCGGTGCGTTGGGTGCGCAGTCATCCACAACTGACGCATCTGGTGTTGCGACGGTAACCCTGACCAGCGCCACCCTCGCCGGTAGCGCCACAGTAACGGCCACCAGCGGTGCTGCCAGCAACACTGCGAGCGTTGATTTCACCGCCGGTGCGGCAGCAACCATGACGGTTACGGCGTCGCCAGCTTCGATTGAAGCGAATGGCACCAGCACGTCGACGATCAGCGCAACGGTGATCGACGCCAACGGCAACCTGGTAGTAGGCAAAGCCGTGGACTGGACCGCTACTGCCGGTGCGTTGGGTGCGCAGTCATCCACCACCGACGCATCGGGTGTTGCGACGGTAACCCTGACCAGCGCCACCCTCGCGGGTAGCGCGACGGTAACGGCCACCAGCGGTGCTGCCAGCAACACTGCGAGCGTTGATTTCACCGCCGGTGCGGCAGCAACCATGACGGTTACTGCGTCGCCTGCTTCGATTGAAGCGAATGGCACCAGCACGTCGACGATCAGCGCAACGGTGATCGACGCCAACGGCAATGCCGTAGGCGCAGGTATCGCTGTGGGTTGGGCCACTACTGCCGGTGCGTTGGCTACGCAGTCGTCTACCACCAACGCATCGGGTGTTGCGACGGTAACCCTGACCAGCGCCACCCTCGCCGGTAGTGCGACAGTAACGGCCACCAGCGGTGCTGCCAGCAACACCGCGAGCGTTGATTTCACCGCCGGTGCGGCAGCGACCATGACGGTTACGGCGTCGTCAGCTTCGATTGAAGCGAACGGCACCAGCACGTCGACGATCAGCGCAACGGTGATCGACGCCAACGGCAACCTGGTAGTAGGCAAAGCCGTGGACTGGACCGCTACTGCCGGTGCGTTGGGTGCGCAGTCATCCACCACCAACGCATCGGGTGTTGCGACGGTAACCCTGACCAGCGCCACCCTCGCCGGTAGCGCCACAGTAACGGCCACCAGCGGTGCTGCCAGCAACACCGCGAGCGTTGATTTCACCGCCGGTGCGGCAGCAACCATGACGGTTACTGCGTCGCCAGCTTCGATTGAAGCGAATGGCACCAGCACGTCGACGATCAGCGCAGCGGTGATCGACGCCAACGGCAATGCCGTAGGCGCAGGTATCGCTGTGGGTTGGGCCACTACTGCCGGTGCGTTGGCTGTGCAGTCGTCTACCACCAACGCATCGGGTGTTGCGACGGTAACCCTGACCAGCGCCACCCTCGCGGGTAGCGCCACAGTCACGGCCACCAGCGGTGCTGCCAGCAACACTGCGAGCGTTGATTTCACCGCCGGTGCGGCAGCAGCCATGACGGTTACGGCGTCGCCTGCTTCGATTGAAGCGAATGGCACCAGCACGTCGACGATCAGCGCAACGGTGATCGACGCCAACGGCAACCTGGTAGTAGGCAAAGCCGTGGACTGGACCGCTACTGCCGGTGCGTTGGGTGCGCAGTCATCTACCACCGACGCATCGGGTGTTGCGACGGTGACCCTGACCAGCGCCACCCTGGCCGGTAGTGCGACAGTCACGGCCACCAGCGGCGCTGCCAGCAACACTGCGAGCGTTGATTTCACCGCCGGTGCGGCAGCAACCATGACGGTTACTGCGTCGCCAGCTTCGATTGAAGCGAATGGCACCAGCACGTCGACGATCAGCGCAACGGTGACCGACGCCAACGGCAATGCTGTGGGTGCCGGTATCGCTGTAGGTTGGGCCACTACTGCCGGTGCGTTGGCTACGCAGTCGTCTACCACCAACGCATCGGGTGTTGCGACGGTAACCCTGACCAGCGCCACCCTCGCCGGTAGCGCCACAGTAACGGCCACCAGCGGTGCTGCCAGCAACACTGCGAGCGTTGATTTCACCGCCGGTGCGGCAGCAACCATGACGGTGACTGCGTCGCCTGCTTCGATTGAAGCGGACGGCGCAAGCACATCCACCCTCAGTGCCGAAGTGAAAGATGCCCACGGCAATCTGGTAGGCGCAGGTACAACCGTGACCTGGAGCACAACGGCGGGTGACTTGACGGCTTCGACCTCCGATACCGACTCAGACGGTGTGGCGACGGTTGTGCTGACCAGTTCGACTCGTACCAAGAAAGCGACCGTCAAGGCGACTGCCGGCACGGTAAGCGATTCGGTAGATGTGGACTTCGTTCCAGGGGCCCCAGCAACCGCTGATGTAACCAGCAGCGAGGAATCGATAGTGGCCGACGGCGTAAGCGAGTCGACGATCAGCGCAACGATTAAGGATGTAAATGGAAACCTGGTGGGCTCCGGTGTGACGGTAGCCTGGACGGCCAAGACGGGTACGCTGGTCAGCACATCGTCTACCACTGACGATGACGGCGTCGCCACCACGGTGATCAGAAGCCCCACGCGAATCGGTAGCGTCAGCGTGTTCGCTGTAGCGGACGCGGCCGTCGGGCGGGTTGTCGTGACCTTTATTCCAGGCGAGGCGGCAAAGGTTTTTTTCAACGTAAGCGCTAGTTCCATCGCTGCGGATGGAACTAGCAGCGTTACGTTAAACGCCACGGTAAGAGACGTTAATAACAATGTGTTGGACGCAGGCGTCACGGTTGATTGGCTTACCACGGCGGGAGACCTGTCTGCTCAGTCGTCTGTAACGGCTTCCAACGGGGCTGCTTCCGTCGAGCTAACAAGCTCCACGACGCCAGGCGTAGCCACCGTAACGGCGAGCGCAGGGACTGCCTCAAATACGTATCCGATAACGTTCAATAGCCCTGAAAAGACGGTGACATTGAGTGCCTCGCCGACCGCTATTGCCGCGAATGGCACCAGCACCTCGACCCTCACGGCTAGCGTTATGGATGCCAACGGCAACCCCAAGGTCAGTGCTTCGGTGAACTGGACCACCAGCGCCGGTGGTTTCCCAGGCGGCGTAATCCAGACCAGGTCCAACACCGATGCAAACGGCCTGGCAACCATGGTGCTTACCAGCTCTAAAGTGCTAGGGACAGCGCTGGTGAGAGCCGATAGCGCAGGCTCAAATTCGACGGTGAGCGTTGAGTTTATTCAGCCCTGAAGCCGTTCAGGTGTGCGAAAAAAGCCCGGCGCAATGCCGGGCTTTTTTTCGTCTTGCGGACGGCGCTTACTGCCCTCCATACACCTGATCAAACACCCCACCATCATTAAAGTGAGTCTTCTGAATCACCGGCCATTCGCCAAAGGTTTTCACCACTGGCAAAAACTCCACCTTCGGGAAACGATCCGAGAATTCGGCAAGAATCTTGGCGTTGCGTGGGCGCAGGTAGTTGTTGGCGGCGATGCGTTGCGCATCGTCGGACCACAGATAGTTCAGGTACGCCTCGGCTTCTTTGCGGGTGCCCTTTTTGTCGACCACTTTGTCGACCACGGTCACCGGCGGCTCGGCCTCGGCCGACACGCTTGGGTACACCACTTCGAAGCTGCCACGGCCGAATTCACGGGCGATCATTTCCGCTTCGTTTTCGAAGGTCACCAGCACGTCGCCGATGTTGTTTTGCATAAAGGTGGTGGTGGCTGCACGGCCGCCGGTGTCGAGCACAGGCGCTTGCTTGAACAGTTTGCCGACGAATTCGCGCGCGGCTTTTTCGTCGCCGCCTTGTTTGAGCACGTAGCCCCACGCGGACAGGTAGGTGTAGCGACCGTTGCCCGAGGTTTTCGGGTTCGGCACTACAACTTGCACGCCGTCTTTGAGCAAGTCTGGCCAATCTTTTAGCGCTTTCGGGTTGCCTTTGCGCACGATAAACACGGTGGCCGAGGTGAACGGCGCGCTGTTGTCGGGCAGGCGGGTGGCCCAGTTTTCAGGAATGAGGTTGCCGTTGTCATGCAGGGCGTTGATGTCGGTGGCCATGTTCATGGTGATGACGTCGGCTTGCAGACCATCAATCACTGCGCGCGCCTGCTTGCTCGAGCCGCCGTGGGACATCTGCAAGGTCAGCTCAGGATTGCCCTCGGCTTGCCAGTGTTTCTGGAAGGCAGCGTTGTAGTCCTTGTAGAAGTCGCGCATCACGTCGTAGGAAACGTTCAGCAATGTGGCGGCCTGTACGGTGGAAGCCACGGCCAGGCTGGCGGCGAGCAGGGAGGTTGTGAGCAATCGCTTCATTGAGTAAGTCCTGAGTCCTGAATCCATGGGCAAATGAGTTAATCGGCGGATGATAAAAGCATCCGTTTATTCTGATAAAGACTAATTGCTTCCTTGCTTATGCCGCGCGGTCGCGCCTGAGGTCGAATCGCATATTCCATAAACATATAAATAAATTGTTATTTATTCTTTTTAATTTGAACGCAGCCTGAGCATAGTGAGCCCCACGCATCGACTTGCACCAGGAGCTGCACCATGAGCCTCAGACTCGGCGACATCGCCCCCGACTTCGAACAAGACTCTAGCCAAGGCCGCATTCGTTTTCACGAGTGGTTGGGCAATAGCTGGGGCGTTTTGTTTTCGCACCCCGCGGATTTCACCCCGGTGTGCACCACCGAGCTGGGCTTTACCGCCAAGCTGAAAGACCAATTCGCCGAGCGCGGCGTGAAAGTGATTGCCCTGTCGGTAGACCCGGTCGACTCACACTTGAAGTGGATTGACGACATCAACGAAACCCAAAGCACCCTGGTGGGTTTCCCGATCATTGCCGACGCCGACCGCAAGGTTTCGGGCTTGTACGACCTGATTCACCCCAACGCCAACGACACCCTCACCGTGCGTTCGCTGTTCGTGATCGACCCGAACAAAAAGGTGCGCCTGACCATCACCTACCCCGCCAGCACGGGCCGCAATTTCAATGAAATTCTGCGCGTGATCGACTCGCTGCAACTCACCGACAACTACAAAGTCGCCACCCCGGCCAACTGGCAGGACGGTGATGAAGTGGTGATCGTGCCGTCGCTGCGTGACGAAGACGAAATCAAGCAGCGCTTCCCCAAAGGCTACCGCGCGGTGAAACCGTACCTGCGCCTGACCCCTCAACCCAATCGCTGATACCGAGCAGCCGTTACTACCTGAGCGCGCTTGAGCCTTGAGGCAGTGGCCTCCAGCAACAAGTCGGCAAGGCAAGGAGTAAGCAATGTTAGTGGTTTCGTTGAGCGGCAGTCCTAGCCAGAGATCCCGTAGTGGAATCTTGCTGGAGCGCTCGCAGCGTTGGCTGCAACAGCATGGCGTGGAAGTGGTGAGCTACCGCATTCAGGATTTCAACGCCGAAGAATTACTGCACGCCCGGTTCGACAGCCCGCAGATTCAAACCCTGCAAGCCCACGTGGCGGCGGCGGACGGTCTGTTGATTGCGACGCCGGTGTACAAGGCCTCGTTTTCCGGGGCGCTGAAAGTGATGCTCGACCTGCTGCCCGAGCGCGCGCTGGAGCACAAAGTGCTGCTGCCGTTCTCCACCGGCGGCAGCAAAGCGCACATGCTCGCGGTGGATTACGCCCTGCGCCCGGTGCTCACCGCATTGAAAGCGCAAGAAGTGCAGCACGGTGTGTTCGCCGACGACAGCCAGATCGCCTATGGCGAAAACGGCGCGCCCGCGCAGTTGGCGGCCAGCCTGGAACAGCGTTTGGACGAAGCACTGGAACAATTCCACAGCGCCCTGGCCCGCCGACCAAAACCCCTGGACCCGAACGTGTTGAACCAGCGGTTGCTCGCGGCGAACTGGAGTATTTGACGCTTTGACTCCCCTCTCCCGCTTGCGGGAGAGGGGCTGGGGGTGAGGGGCCGTTGAAATTTTCCCCTCACCCCAGCCCTCTCCCTCAGGGAGAGGGGGCATTAAAAAACCAAACATCATCAGCCTTACTCACCCGCCAACGGGCAAGCAGGCGACACCACTTAAACAGCAAAGGAGAGCGCCATGCGCCCAGTTACTTTGCGTCGGAGTCTGGTCGCCCTGTTTGTCGCGGCCACAGCTTTCGGCGCCATCAGCCAAGCACAAGCCGAAACCCTGCGAATCGGTTATCAGAAGTACGGCACCCTGGTGCTGCTCAAAGCCAAGGGCACCTTGGAGAAACGTCTGGCCGAGCAAGGCGTAGACGTTAAATGGACCGAGTTCCCCGGCGGCCCTCAGTTGCTGGAAGGCTTGAACGTCGGCTCGGTCGACTTCGGCGTTACCGGCGAAACACCGCCGGTATTTGCCCAAGCCGCTGGCGCCGACCTGACCTACGTCGCCTACGAGCCGCCCGCGCCGCTGAGCGAAGCGATCCTGGTGCCGAAGGATTCGCCGATCAAATCGGTGAAAGAACTCAAGGGCAAAAAAGTGGTGCTCAACAAGGGCTCCAACGTGCATTACCTGCTGGTGCGCGCGCTTGAAGATGCCGGCCTGAAATACAGCGATATCGACGTTGCCTTCCTGGCGCCCGCCGACGCCCGCGCCGCCTTCGAGCGCGGCAGTGTCGACGCCTGGGTTATCTGGGATCCCTTCCAGGCTGCCGCCGAAAACCAGTTGGGCGCACGCACCCTGCGTGACGGCAAAGGCCTGGTGGATAACCACCAGTTCTACCTGGCCACCAAACCCTATGCGCAGAAAAACCCGAAAGTAATCGCCGCCCTCATCGATGAAGTGCGCGCCGTGGGCGAAGACTCCAAAGCCGACCCGCAGGCCGTCACCGATCAGGTTGCGCCGCTGCTGGGCCTGTCGAAGGAAATCACCCTCACGGCGGTGAAACGCCAAGGCTACGGCGCCCATTTCATTACCCCGGAAGTGGTCACCGCGCAGCAGAAAATCGCCGACACCTTCTACCAACTCAAGCTGATTCCCAAACCCTTGAGCATCAAGGACGTGATCTGGACGCCGCCTGCCAGCGTGGCCACCGCGCAGTAAGTGCAGCGCCGATAACAAACCCCATTTGCAGCATCCCTCCCCGGTTGGGGAGGGCACTAAGGAGACAACTCCCATGAGCTTGAACATTTTCTGGTTTCTTCCCACCCACGGCGACGGTCATTACCTTGGCACCGCTGAGGGCGCTCGCGCGGTCGATCACGGCTACCTGCAACAGATTGCCCAGGCGGCTGACCGCCTCGGTTTCGGTGGCGTGCTGATCCCGACAGGGCGGTCCTGCGAAGACTCCTGGCTGGTGGCCGCTTCGTTGATTCCAGTAACCACCCAACTCAAATTTCTCGTTGCGCTGCGCCCCGGCATCATTTCGCCGACGGTTGCGGCGCGCCAGGCGGCCACGCTGGACCGGCTGTCCAACGGCCGCGCGCTGTTCAACCTGGTGACCGGCGGCGATCCCGACGAACTGGCCGGCGACGGTCTGTTTCTGAGCCACGAAGAACGCTACGAAGCCTCGGTTGAATTCACCCGCATCTGGCGCCGCGTGCTGGAAGGCGAAACCGTGGACTACGACGGCAAACACATCAGCGTGAAAGGCGCGAAGCTGCTCTACCCGCCGCTGCAACAACCGCGTCCGCCGCTGTATTTCGGCGGCTCTTCAGGCGCCGCCCAAGACCTCGCCGCCGAGCAGGTGGAAATGGTTCTGACCTGGGGCGAGCCGCCAGCCGCCGTCGCCGAGAAAATTGCCCAGGTGCGCGAGAAAGCCGCCAAGCATGGCCGCACCGTGCGCTTTGGTATTCGCTTGCACGTGATCGTGCGCGAAACCAACGAAGAAGCGTGGGCAGCGGCAGACCGGCTGATCTCCCATCTGGATGACGACACCATCAAACGCGCCCAAGCCTCGCTCGCGCGCTTCGACTCCGTGGGCCAGCAACGTATGGCTGCCCTGCACGGCGGCAACAAAGACAACCTCGAAGTCAGCCCCAACCTGTGGGCCGGCGTTGGCCTGGTGCGCGGCGGCGCCGGCACCGCGCTGGTCGGCGATGGCCCAACCGTGGCGGCGCGGGTGAAGGAATACGCCGACCTGGGTATCGACACGTTCATCTTCTCTGGCTACCCGCACCTGGAAGAGTCGTACCGCGTGGCCGAGTTGTTGTTCCCGCATTTGGATGTGGCGCGTCCACAACGCCCAGAAGGCGCCAGCTACGTCAGCCCGTTTGGCGAAATGATCGCCAACGATGTGCTGCCGAAATCGGCGAGCGACGCCAAGAGCTTCGCGAGCAAGCTCGCTCCTACGGGAGCTTGAAATGAAAGCCGGGCATAACATCCTTAACCGCCTTGCGCCGTTCGTGCTGCCGGTGGCGCTGTTGGCGATCTGGCAATTGGCGGTGGTCGCCGGTTGGCTGTCGACGCGCATTCTGCCGGCGCCGAGCGCGGTATTCGACGCGGCAGTGGCGCTGGTCAGCAGCGGCGATATCTGGCACCACCTGGCCATCAGCGGCTGGCGCGCCGGCATCGGCTTTCTGATAGGCGGCAGCATCGGCCTGACCTTGGGCTTTATCACCGGGCTGTCGAAGTGGGGTGAACGCTTCCTCGACAGCACGGTGCAGATGATTCGTAACGTGCCGCACCTGGCGCTCATTCCGCTGGTGATCCTGTGGTTCGGCATCGACGAGTCGGCAAAGATTTTTCTCGTCGCCCTCGGCACTGTGTTCCCCATTTACCTCAACACCTACCACGGCATTCGCAACGTCGACCCGGCGCTGGTGGAGATGGCGCGCAGCTACGGGTTGTCGGGCTTCGGTCTGTTCCGTCAGGTGATTCTGCCGGGCGCCTTGCCCTCGATTCTGGTCGGCGTGCGTTTTGCCCTGGGCTTTATGTGGCTGACGCTGATTGTGGCCGAGACCATTTCGGCCAGCTCCGGCATCGGTTACCTGGCCATGAACGCCCGTGAATTCCTGCAGACCGATGTGGTGGTAGTGGCGATTCTGCTCTACGCCTTGCTGGGCAAACTGGCTGACACCACGGCGCGCGGTCTGGAGCGTGTGTGGTTGCGCTGGCATCCGGCTTACCAAGTTAAAAAAGGCGGTGCCGCATGAACGCATTCAACGCAAATCACGTGGCCCCGCAGCACCTCAAAGGCGGCATTCCGCTGGCGGTGCGTGGGCTGCACAAAGCCTTTGGCGAGCGCGAGGTGTTGCATGACATCGAGCTGCTGATTCCGGCCGGGCAGTTCGTTGCCGTGGTTGGCCGTAGCGGCTGTGGCAAAAGCACCTTGCTGCGCCTGTTGGCGGGGCTCGACACGCCCACCAGCGGCGCCTTGCTCGCTGGTTCGGCGCCGCTCAGCGAAGCGCGCGAAGACACGCGCCTGATGTTCCAAGACTCGCGCCTGCTGCCGTGGAAGCGAGTCATCGACAACGTCGGCCTGGGCCTTGGCGGCGACTGGCGCCCCCGTGCGCTGGAAGCGTTGCAGGCCGTTGGGCTGGCAGAACGTGCCCACGAATGGCCGGCGGCATTGTCGGGCGGACAGAAGCAACGCGTTGCCCTGGCGCGCGCGCTGATTCACCAACCGCGTTTGCTGCTGCTCGACGAACCCCTGGGCGCCCTCGACGCGTTGACCCGCATTGAAATGCAGCAACTGATCGAAAGCCTCTGGCAGAAACACGGCTTCACCGTGCTGCTGGTGACCCACGACGTCAGCGAAGCGGTGGCGATTGCCGACCGCGTGATTCTGATTGAAGACGGCCACATCGGCCTGGACTTGCCCGTGCACCTGGCGCGTCCACGGCAACGGGGCTCGGCGCGCTTGGCCGCGCTGGAAGCCGAAGTGCTCAACCGTGTTCTCGAAATTCCACCGGGCCCACCACCACCAGAACCGGTATCACCTCTGCCCACGCAACTGCGCTGGGCCTTGTAACTCACTGACTCGAAGCAATTACTCACGTACCAGGAGAAACACCATGACCATTAAAGCGATCAACGTCCGTAACCAATTCAAAGGCACCATCAAGGAAATCGTACTGGGCGACGTGTTGTCGGAAATCGACGTACAAACCGCCTCCGGCATCGTCACCTCCGTGATCACCACCCGCTCGGTCAAAGAGCTAGAGCTGGGTGTGGGCAGCGAAGTGATTGCGTTCGTGAAATCCACTGAAGTGTCGATTGCCAAGCTGTAAGTTGCTGGCACCGATGCTTCCAGGAAATCGAGGCTGAAGCCTCTCCCACAGGGACCGCGTTCGCGCTTGTTGTGGAGAGGCTTCAGCCTCGATGCTTTTAAGGCGCGCCGAAGAGCGCCGCCGTCTGGCTTGCTCCATCGTCACACACCGCGCCGTCATGACGAGCGGGCCTAAGCATTCCCGCACAACAGCCGATTATTTCCTCAGGTGCGCAATCGGTGATGTCGGCGAGCGCTGGCGATGCGCGTTTGGGCCGCAACCGCCAACAGTCTTCCTCGAAATTGATCGCCAGCCGTACAGAGCACCCAGAAATTGAACATATTTTGATCTAAGTGCAGGGTGGTTTTCTCACACTGCTTAGAGATAATGCCACGCCAGGTTGATCCAGCCGGCGTTCACTTTTCCGAGGTAGCTCCATCTATGTGGTACAACGGTTTTCTCGACCTGTCTGCCTGGCAGGTTCTGGCGGTTACCTTGCTGATGACCCACGTGACCATTGTGTCGGTGACGGTTTATCTGCATCGCTATTCCGCGCACCGCTCGTTGGAACTGCACCCTGCGCTCAAGCACTTTTTCCGTTTCTGGCTGTGGATGACCACCGGCCAGAACACCCGTGAATGGACTGCCATTCACCGCAAACACCACGCCAAATGCGAAACCGCTGACGACCCGCACAGCCCGGTTATCAAAGGGTTGTCGACCGTGCTGCGCAAAGGCGCGGAACTGTATCGCGCCGAAGCGGAAAACCCCGAAACCCTGCGTATCTATGGCAAGAACTGCCCCGAAGACTGGATTGAGCGCAAGGTGTACTCGCGCTTCCCATTGGGCGGTATCGCCATTATGGCGGTGATCGACCTGGCCCTGTTTGGCGCGCTCGGTATCACCGTGTGGGCCGTGCAGATGATGTGGATTCCCGTGTGGGCTGCCGGCGTTATCAACGGTTTGGGCCATGCCGTCGGCTACCGCAACTTCGAATGCCGCGATGCCGCCACCAACCTGGTGCCGTGGGGCATTTTGATCGGCGGCGAAGAGCTGCATAACAACCACCACACCTACCCGAACTCGGCGAAGTTGTCGGTTCGCAAGTGGGAATTCGACATGGGCTGGGCCTGGATTCAACTGTTCAGCTTTTTTCGCCTGGCCAAGGTGCAGCGCGTGGCCCCGATTGCTCACCGCGTGTCGGGCAAGGGCTACCTGGACATGGACACCGCCATGGCCATCCTCAACAACCGCTTCCAGATCATGGCCCAGTACCGCCGCGCCGTTATCGCGCCGCTGGTGAAGCTGGAACTGGCCAAAGCCGACGCCTCGGTTCGGGCTAAATTCCACCGCGCCAAGCGGTTGCTGTCGCGCGAAACCAGCTTGCTGGAAGAGCGCCATCATCAGCGCATTCAGGCCATGCTGGAGCAAAGCCAGGCGCTGAAAGTGATCTACGAAAAGCGCCTGGCGCTGCAACACATCTGGGTGAAAACCAGCAGCAATGGCCACGACATGCTCGAGGCGATGAAGCTTTGGGTGCATGAAGCGGAGGCCAGCGGCATTCAGTCGTTGCGTGATTTTGCGGAGCACCTCAAAACCTACTCGTTGCGTCCGGCAAACGCGCTGTAAACAGGCTATAACTGCGCCATAAAGCGTCAAAGCCCGCCGATTGGCGGGCTTTTTTCTGTGTCATGGATTGGCACCTTATGCCGCGTCGATGGTCGTAGTTTCGTTGATAGAAAAGGACATCTAATGGACGAACATCCCCCATTAACACTGCCACTTTCCCCCGAGTTGGAAGAACTGACTCTGGCGCTGCTGCATAGCCGCGGCGAAGTGGAGCGTTTGCGCGAGCGTGAGCAGATGTTCAGCTCGCTGCTGGACAGCGTAAACATCGTGCTATGGGCGTTCGACTGGGATGCCCAGCGCATTCTCTACGTCAGCCCCGCCTACGAGCGCGTGTTCGGCCGTAACGCAGGCTTGCTGATGGCCGACTACGGGGAATGGCTGAACAGCATCTACCCCGACGATGTCGAGCACGCCGCCGCCACCCTCGCCGAGGTGCTGGTCAAAGGCGCCGTTGAAGACCGCGAATACCGCATTCTGCGAGCCGACGGCCAATTGCGGTGGCTGAGCGACAAATGCTTTATCAGCCGCCAGGCCGAAGCCGGCAAGCCGCTGATTGTGGTCGGCATTGCCGAAGACATCACCGAGAAGAAACACCTGGAAGGCGAGTTGCATCGCCTGGCCACCACCGACGTGCTGACGCAAAGCAGCAACCGCCGCTACTTCTTCGAATGCGCCCACACCGAATTCCAGCAAGCGACTCAGGAAGAAGCGCCGTTGGCCTTTCTGCTGCTGGATGTGGATAACTTCAAACAGATCAACGACACCTACGGCCACCAGATGGGCGACGTGGTGCTGCAGCGTATCGCCCAGTGCGGCAGCGCCGCGTTGCGTCGTGGCGACTTGTTCGGGCGTATCGGTGGGGAGGAGTTCGCTGCGCTATTCCCCTGCTGCACCGAGGAGTTGGCCCTGCAAATTGCCGAGCGCTTGCAGCGGGAAATTCAGCGACTGGTATTCAGCTGCAACGGCGTGACCTTCGGCGTGACGGTGAGCCAGGGGCTGACCAGCCTGACCGATGCCGACGTCACCCTCGACACCCTGTTCGCCCGCGCCGACGCGGCGATGTACAACGCCAAGCGGCAGGGGAAGAACCGGATTATTCGGGCTTAAGCGGCTCGACCCAAACCCTCTCCCCAGCCCTCTCCCGCAAAGCGGGCAGAGGGGGCGATGCGGCGTTTTCGGGTTGATCGGCGTTCTGCTCCCCTCGCCCGCTTGCGGGAGAGGGGCTGGGGGAGAGGGTAGCGGGCTACGCGGTCAGGCCGGCTGCTGCTGCGTAATGCAGTGAATATTCCCACCGCCCAGCAAAATCTCCCGCCCTGGCACCATCACCACTTCATGCTCTGGAAACAGCCGCTGCAAGATCGCTTTGGCTTCGGCGTCTTTCGGGTCGTCGAAGCTGGGGGCGATGATGCCGCCGTTGACGATCAGGAAGTTAACGTACGAGCCGGCCAGGCGAATCGACGGGTCGCGCTCTTGCGTACCCGCCACCAAATCCACGCCTGCGCATTCTTCATCGGTGGCGTACAGCGGGCCAGGAATCGGCATTTTGTGCACGACCAGTTGGCGACCCTTGGCGTCTTTCACGCTTTCCAGCACGCGCATGGCGGCCTGGCAGCGTTCGTAGTTGGGGTTCTGTGTGTCGTCGGTCCAGGCCAGCAGCACTTCGCCGGGGCGCACGTAGCAGCAGAAGTTGTCGACGTGGCCGTCGGTTTCGTCGTTGAACAGGCCATCGGGCAGCCAGATCACGGTGTCGATGGCCAAGTGATCGCGCAACACCGCTTCGATGTCTTCGCGGCTTAGGTGCGGGTTGCGGTTGCGGTTGAGCAGGCATTCTTCGGTGGTGATCACCGTGCCTTCGCCGTCGACGTGAATCGAGCCGCCTTCGAGCACAAAGCCTTCGGTGCGGTAGCGGTCGCGGCGTTCGATTTCGAGAATTTTGCTGGCCACCTGGTCATCACGGGTCCAGGGCGAATACAGCCCGCCGTCGAAGCCGCCCCAGGCGTTGAAAGTCCAGTCCACGCCGCGAATTTCGCCGCTGGCGTTGCGCACGAAGGTCGGGCCGGTGTCGCGCACCCAGGCGTCGTCCGTGGTGATTTCCACCACGCGAATATTGTCGGCATCCAGGCGCGCGCGGGCGTTTTCGTATTGGTCGGCGTTCACGCAGACGGTCACCGGTTCAAAGCGGGCAATGGCTTTGGCCACGGCGGTAAACGCCGCTTGCGCCGGCTTGCCGCCCAGGCGCCAGTTGTCCGGGCGCTGCGGCCACACCATCCAGGTTTGGCTGTGCGGCGCCCACTCGGCTGGCATGGAAAAGCCGTCGGCGCGGGGGGTGGAGGTCAGTGTGGTCATTGCAAATACCTTGTTGGGTACTTGTAGGAGCGGCTTTAGCCGCGATGCTGTTGGTGGAGAAAAGCATCGCGGCTAAAGCCGCTCCTACAGGTAGGTGTCAGGATTCGAGCGCACCGTCTAGGGTTTTGATCGGGCCGTACAGGTTCGGCCGACGATCACGGAAGCTGCCCCAGGCGCTGCGGATGTGTTCGAGTTGGTCCAAGTCGAAAGTATGCACCAGCACGCCTTCTTCGATTTCGTTGAGTTCCTCGACCTTTTCGCCGAACTGGTTGGCGATAAATGAGGAGCCGTAGAAGATGATGTCGTAGCCGTCTTGCGCTTCGTTGCCGATGCGGTTGGAGGCAATCAGCGGCATCAGGTTAGCGCCGGCATGGCCTTGTTGCACGCGCTGCCAGTGGTCGCGCGAGCTGATGGTTTTGTCATGCGGCTCGCTGCCGATCGCGGTGGGGTAGAACAAAATTTCCGCGCCCATCAGCGCCATGCTGCGGGCACATTCGGGGAACCACTGGTCCCAGCAAATGCCCACGCCGATTTTGGCGTAGCGGGTTTTCCACACCTTGAAGCCGGTGTCGCCGGGGTTGAAATAGTACTTCTCGTGGTAGCCGGGGCCATCGGGAATGTGGCTTTTGCGGTACACACCGAGGTTGCTGCCGTCGGCGTCGATGATGGCGATGCTGTTGAAACGCGCGCGCCCGGCCAGTTCGAAGTAGCTGATGGGCAACACCACGCTGAGCTCTTTGGCCACCTTCTGGAAATGGGCGATGGCGGCGTTGGTTTCGGTTGGCGTGGCCAGTTGCAGGTACTCGGGATTGGGCTTCTGGCAGAAGTAGGGCGTCTCGAACAGCTCCTGAATCAGGATGATTTGCGCGCCCTTGGCAGCGGCTTCGCGAACCAGTTTTTCCGCCGTGGCGATATTCGCGGCACGGTCCCAGGAACAGGCCATCTGCGTGGCGGCGACAGTTACGGTACGAGACATCAAACACCTCTTTTCTTGTTGGCAGGCCCTAAAAGCCGTTTTGCAGGTGCCACTTTATAGTCGATAAAAATCTGACTTAGAAGGTGATTTTGTCTATTGGTAGCTATTTATCGATAAATAAGCAGATAAATATCGGTTATTTAGCCCGCGTCTCGCGCTTTGGCAGGAATGCCGGCAGGTACAAACCCAGATAAACATCGAACACACGCATGCCTTCTTCGGCCAGGCGCGGGGTGATCTCGCCGTATTGCTGCACCGAGCGGGCGTACACGCGGTCGCTGAGTTCCAGCGCCAGGGCAAACACATCCAGCTCGGTGGGCAATTGCGGCAGGGGGAAGTGGCGGTCGAACAGGGCGTGCAGCAGCCGGCCCAGTTCGATGTCGTGCTGGCGGTCGGCCTGGGTGACTTCAGCGAGCCCGTGCTGGGCGAGAATCAACTGCCGGGCGGCGGCATCGCCCGTGTAGATGTCCAGCATGCGCTGCTCGACCAAGCGCGAAAGGTCGCGCCAGTGCTGCAGGCTGGCGTGGTCGATGGGGCACTCGAGGGTCGCGCGAAAGGCGGCGTGCACATCCGCCGTCAGCGCTTCCAGAATAGCCGGCACGCTGGCGAAGAAGTGGTACACGGAGGAGGGCGGCATCAGCGCGCGCTCGGCCACGCTGTAAATCGACAGGCCGGCAACGCCTTCCTCCGCTAACAAGGCGCGCGCGGCATCGAGAATGGACGCGATGCGCGCCTGGCTGCTGGCGCGGGGTTTGCGGGCGGTGGCGGGACGCTGCATAAGGCTCTCCTTGATCGAGGCGCTATTGGACGTCAGGCCACAGGTGATGGGCAAGCGGGGGCTGGAAGAGCATCGCGGCTGAAGCCGCTCCCACAGCATCGGACTCGCGCTTGTGGGAACGGCTTAATCCTTTCAACTGCCGCTACGAAATTTGCCCCACACCTCGTCTTTGATCGGCGAGATTTTCTCCGGCAGCACTTCCAGCGCAGCCAGCCGGCGCTTGGTGGCGCGGTCTGGGTACAAGCCGGGTTGGTCGCGCAGGGCCGGGTCGAGGAATTGGCGGGCGTCGGCGTTGCCGCTCGGGTAGAGGGTTTCGGCGGTGATTTGCGCGGCCACTTTTGGTTGCATCACGTAGTCGATAAAGCGGTGCGCCAGGTCGGCGCGGCGGGCGCTGCTGGGGATCACCAGGTTGTCGATAAACAGCACCGAGCCTTCGTCCGGCACCACGAACTGCACGTTCTGCCCAGCGGCGCTGGCGCCCAATGCGTCGCCCACCCAGGCCAGTGACATGCACAGCCGTCCCTCTTTCAAATCGTCGATATAGCGCTCGCTGTCGACGTAACGAATGTTCCTGCGAACCGCCTGCAACATGTCGCCGCCTTGTTTGATTTGCGTCGGCGGGCTGTGGGCCAGGCTGCGGCCGAGGTAGTTCATAGCGACCGACATCACTTCATCCGGCGCATCCAGAACGCTGATACCGCAACTGGCCAGGCGCGCGCTTTGCGCCGGGTCGAACAGCAGGCTCCAGCTGTTCGGCAGCGGGCCGCCAAAGGCTTTTTCCGCCTGCGGTACGTTGATGGCCAAACCGACCGCGCCCCAGAGATAGGGAATCGCGTAGCGGTTTTGCGGGTCCACGGCGTTGAGTTTGCTCAGCAGCTGTTTGTCGAGGTGCGAGCGGTTGGGCAGGCGGGTGAGGTCCAACGGTTGCAAGCGCCCGGCTTTGATGAGGGCGGGCAGGGTGTCGTGCGAGGGCACGGCAATATCGATGGACTCGCCGCTGGCCAAGGCTTTTTCAAGTTCCTCGGCGGTGCTGTAGGTGTGGTAGTCGACATGAATGCCGGTTTCTTTCTCGAAATCGACCAGCACCTGCGGGGCGATATAGTCGTTCCAGTTGTAGACCACCAGGTCTTCGGCATGGGCGGCCGGGGCGGCGAGCAAAACGGATGAGCCAGCAAACAACAGTGCGGCTAAAAAGCGTGGCATGACGACTTCCTTACGTGTCGGTTCACAGCATGGGCCGCACAAACCGTGCGGCGAACGGAGTTATCGCTCAAATCCTTTACAACTGAGCGAGCCGCGACATGTCTGGTGAATTTCAATGCACGTCTGGGCTGGCCATGGCACACAAACAACACCGCAGCGCGAGGCTGCGGTGTAGCCAAAATTGGAGTTAGCAGATAAAACAACGCCGGCCTGAAGGCCGGCGTTGAATGGGTACTTACACCGTGTGCAGGTACCAGTTGTACTCGAGGTCCGAAATGGAGTTTTCGAACTCGGCGAGTTCACTCTCTTTACACGCGACGAAGATGTCGATGTATTTCGGGTCGATATAACGGGCCATGACTTCGCTGTCGTCCAACAGGCGCAGGGCATCACGCAAGTTGTTCGGCAGGCTCTGCTCGTTCTGCTCGTAGGAGTTGCCTTCTACCGGTGCGCTTGGCTCGATCTTGTTGGTCAGGCCATGATGCACGCCCGCCAGCACTGCCGAGAGCAACAGGTACGGGTTGGCATCGGCGCCGGCAACGCGGTGTTCGATACGCACGGCATCGCGGGTGTCGTTAGGCACGCGCAAGGCAACGGTACGGTTATCGATACCCCAGCTCGGCGAGTTCGGCACATAGAACTGTGCGCCAAAACGGCGGTACGAGTTGACGTTGGGGCAGAGGAACGCCATCGAGGCCGGCATGGTTTCCAGCACACCGCCAATGGCGTGGCGCAGGGCATCGTTCTGTTCCGGGTCATCGCTGGCAAAGATGTTATTGCCTTCTTTGTCCAGAATCGAAATATGCACATGCAGACCGTTGCCCGCTTGGTTCGGGTACGGCTTGGCCATGAAGGTGGTGTCCATCTCATGGTCGTAGGCGATGTTTTTCACCAGACGCTTGAGGAGCAGGGCGTAGTCGCACGCCTTGATGGGATCGGCCACATGGTGGAGGTTGACTTCGAATTGCGCCGGAGCACTTTCCTTAACGATGGCGTCAGCAGGGATGCCCTGCTCTTTAGCGCCTTCGAGGATGTCTTGCAGGCATTCGGCGTACTCGTCCAGGTCATCAATGAGATAAACCTGTGTGGAGTGCGGACGTTTGCCCGACAGTGGCGACAGCGGCGGTTGAGGCCGGCCGTTCACGTTTGCCTGGTCGATCAGATAAAACTCAAGTTCAAACGCGGCGCAAATAGTAAGGCCCAGTTCGTCGAACTTCGCGACCACCTGCCGCAACACTTCTCGTGGATCGGCGAAAAACGGCTCGCCTTCCATTTCATGCATGGTCATTAACAGTTGCGCGGTCGGACGCTTCTGCCAAGGCTCATTACATAGCGTGTTCGGAATGGGGTAGCAGATACGGTCGGCATCGCCGATATCCAGACCCAGGCCAGTGCTTTCCACTGTCGAGCCGTTGATATCGAGTGCGAATAAAGAAGCCGGGAGGTTGATGCCGCGTTCGTAAACCTTGTGCAGGCTCGCACGCTCGATGCGCTTGCCGCGCACCACACCATTCATATCTGCAATAAGAAGGTCGACGAACAGGACCTCAGGATGTTCCTTAAGGAACGCGTTCGCTTCGTTAAGCTGAACGGCACGCGGGGGTACCGACATGATGCAACACCTTTATTGTTAAAAATATCAATCATCAGACTGATGGGGTGTGAGTCAATCTTAATCGCCTCAGGCTGTCAATAGTGCCACATTTTGCCCTGAAACGGGGCGCAGTGGCCATTTTTAGGGCGTTTCAGGGCATCTGAACCCCCTTGGCGCCCTTGTCTGGCGCGGCGCTCAGCGAGCCGTGTTAGATTTTTTACATCACTATTGTGTAAAAAAATGAACAAGGCTAAGCTCCGGTTCAAACCCATAACAGCAATAAAACGGGTGTCCCATGTCGCGCCTGCCGTTAATCGGCGTTACCGCCTGCACCAAGCAGGTCGGCCTCCATCCCTACCATATAGCGGGTGACAAATACGTTCGGGCAGTGGCCGTCGGCGCAGGTGGCCTGCCATTGATCATTCCTTCGCTGGCCGATTTGCTCGATTTCGATGCCCTGCTGGAGAGTCTAGACGGCCTGTTGTTCACTGGCTCGCCGTCCAACGTAGAACCCCACCTTTATAGCGGCCCGGCCAGTGCGCCCGGCACGCTTCATGATCCTGAACGCGACGCCACCACGCTGCCCCTGATTCGCGCAGCGGTGGCCGCTGGCGTGCCCGTATTCGGTATTTGCCGCGGGTTTCAGGAAATGAACGTGGCTTTTGGCGGCAGCCTGCACCAGAAAGTTCACGAAACCGGCACCTTCATGGATCACCGCGAGCCGGAAAACGAGCCCGTTGAAGTGCAGTATTCACCCAGTCACCCGCTGCATGTGCAGCCGGGTGGTGTGCTCGCCGGCCTTGGTTTACCAGGCGAGATTCGCGTCAATTCCATACATGGTCAGGGCGTTGAACGTCTGGCGCCGGGCCTGCGTGTTGAGGCCCTGGCTCCTGACGGGCTGATCGAGTCGGTCTCGGTTGAAGGCGCCAAAAGCTTCGCCCTCGGTGTGCAGTGGCACCCTGAGTGGCAAGTGGCCTCGAACCCTGAATACCTCGCCATCTTCCAGGCATTTGGAGATGCCTGCCGCAAGCGGGCGAGTCAACGCTGAGCTTAGCTATAGAGCTAAGTTTTCAATCCCCCCTGAGGTCTTTATGAGTCCCAAACTCGACCAACTCACCAGTTGGCTGAAAGAGCGCAAGATCACCGAAGTTGAGTGCTTTATTAGTGATCTAAGCGGCATTTCGCGCGGCAAGATTGCGCCCACGAACAAGTTCATCGATGAGAAGGGCATGCGCCTGCCAGAGAGCGTACTGCTCCAGACCGTCACCGGCGACTACGTGGAAGACGACATTTATTACGACCTGCTCGACCCGGCTGACATCGATATGATCTGCCGCCCGGACGAAAATGCCGTGTTCCTCGTACCGTGGGCCATCGAGCCTACCGCCCAGGTGATTCACGACACCTACGACAAGCAAGGCAACCCCATCGAGTTGTCGCCGCGCAACATCCTTAAGAAGGTGCTCAAGCTCTACGCCGAGAAAGGCTGGCAGCCTATTGTCGCGCCGGAGATGGAGTTCTACCTGACCAAGCGCAGCGACGACCCGGACTACCCGCTGCAAGCCCCGATTGGCCGTTCCGGCCGCGCCGAGACTGGTCGCCAGTCGTTCTCCATCGACGCCGCCAACGAATTCGATCCGCTGTTCGAAGACGTCTACGACTGGTGCGAATTGCAGGAGTTGGATCTCGACACCCTGATCCACGAAGACGGCACCGCGCAGATGGAAATCAACTTCCGTCACGGCGACGCCCTGCACCTGGCCGACCAGATCATCATCTTCAAACGCACCATGCGTGAAGCCGCGCTTAAACATAATGTGGCCGCCACCTTTATGGCCAAGCCCATGACCGGCGAGCCTGGCAGCGCGATGCACTTGCACCAGAGCATCATCGACATCGCCACCGGCAAGAGCATCTTCTCCAACGAAGACGGCACCATGAGCCAGCTGTTCCTGCACCACATCGGTGGTCTGCAGAAATACATTCCTGAGCTGTTGCCGCTGTTCGCGCCGAACGTGAACTCCTTCCGCCGCTTCCTGCCCGACACCTCGGCGCCGGTAAACGTGGAATGGGGCGAAGAAAACCGCACCGTGGGCCTGCGCGTACCGGATGCGTCGCCGCAGAACCGCCGCGTGGAAAACCGCCTGCCGGGCGCGGACGCCAACCCCTATATCGCCATCGCAGCCAGCTTGCTGTGCGGCTATATCGGCATGGTTGAGCAGCTGAACCCGAGCGCCCAGGTAAAAGGTCGCGGCTACGAGCGTCGCAACCTGCGCCTGCCGCTGACCATCGAAGACGCCCTGGAGCGCATGGAAAACTCCAGGACCGTCGAGAAGTACCTGGGCAACAAGTTTGTCAGCGGTTACATCGCCGTGAAGCGTGCCGAGCACGAGAACTTCAAGCGCGTAATCAGCTCGTGGGAACGCGAGTTCCTACTGCTCTCGGTTTAATCAGAGACTCACCAGGCCCGGCACACGCCGGGCTTGTTTGAATTGAGGTTTGCAATGACCAGCCCGATGAAAAACCCGCAGACGCGCGCATGGCAGGCGCTGAGCAACGACCATCACCTGGCGCCGTTCAGCGACTATAAACAGCTGAAAGAAGTGGGCCCGCGCATCATCACCCAGGCCGACGGCGTGTACCTGTGGGACAGCGAAGGCAACAAGATTCTCGACGCCATGGCCGGCCTCTGGTGCGTGGCCATCGGCTACGGCCGTGACGAACTGGCCGATGCAGCCGCCAAACAAATGAAGCAGCTGCCGTTCTACAACACCTTCTTCATGACCGCGCACCCGCCGGTGCTGGAGTTGGCTAAAACCATCGCCGAGCTGGCGCCGCCTCACATGAATCACGTGTTCTTTACCGGCTCGGGTTCCGAAGGTAACGACACCATGCTGCGTATGGTCCGTCACTACTGGCAGGTGAAGGGCAAGCCGCAGAAGAAAGTCATCATCGGTCGCCTGAATGGCTACCACGGCTCCACCGTTGCCGGCGCCGCGCTGGGCGGTATGCAAGGCATGCACGAGCAGGGCGGCACGCTGCCAGACATCGTGCACATCCCACAGCCGTACTGGTTTGGCGAAGGCGGTGACATGAGCCCGGCCGAGTTCGGTATCTGGGCCGCCGAGCAGTTGGAAAAGAAAATTCTCGAAGTCGGCGAAGACAAGGTCGCGGCGTTTATTGCCGAGCCGATTCAGGGCGCAGGCGGCGTGATTATTCCGCCCGACACCTACTGGCCGAAGGTGCGCGAGATTCTCGCCAAGTACGACATTCTGTTCGCCGCTGACGAAGTGATTTGTGGCTTCGGCCGCACCGGCGAATGGTTCGGCAGCGACTACTACGGCAACACGCCCGACCTGATGACCATCGCCAAGGGCCTGACCTCCGGTTACATCCCCATGGGCGGCCTGATCGTCAGCGACAAGGTCGCGCAAGTGATCAACGAGGGCGGCGATTTCAACCACGGTTTCACCTATTCCGGTCACCCGGTGGCCGCCGCCGTGGCGTTGGAAAACCTGCGGATCATTCGCGAAGAAAAGATTCTGGAGAAAGTGCGCGCCGAAACGGCACCGTATTTGCAGAAGCGTTTACGTGAGCTGGCGGATCACCCGCTGGTGGGCGAAGTGCGCGGTCTTGGCATGCTCGGCGCAATCGAGTTGGTGAAGAACAAAAAGACCCGCGAGCGTTTCGAGGGTAAGGGCGTGGGCATGATCTGCCGCGGCCACTGCTTCAACAACGGTCTGATCATGCGCGCTGTAGGCGACACCATGATCATTGCGCCACCGCTGGTAATCAGCAAAGACGAAATCGATGAGCTGGTGACCAAGGCACGTAAGTGCCTGGATCTGACCGCCAGTGCAGTACTGGGCTAAGCAGTAAATGGGCAGGCACGTACGGGGCGAAAATTTCGCTTCGCAAGCGCCTAAAAGTTGTAAACCCGCGCTGGTCCTTGCCAGACTGCACGGTGCGTTGGCCAGGCTCACCGAAGGGTGGCCGCCAAGGGAGCGGATGCAACGCTCCCTGAGCAAACGCCACTGTTCGGATAACTACATAAAACAGGAGCTGTACGCATGAAAACATTCGGCAAGTCCTTTCTCGCGTTGTCCTTATTGGGAGTGATGGTCGGCGCGGTCCAGGCCGATGACAAAGTGCTGCACGTGTACAACTGGTCCGATTACATCGCACCGGACACCGTGGAAAAATTCACCAAAGAGACTGGCATCAAAGTCGTCTACGACGTGTACGACAGCAACGAAGTGCTCGAAGCCAAATTGCTGGCCGGCAAGTCGGGCTATGACATCGTCGTGCCGTCCAACTCCTTCCTGGCCAAGCAGATCAAAGCCGGCGTTTATCAGCCGCTCGATCGCAGCAAATTGCCGAACTACAAGAACCTCAACCCCGAGCTGATGAAGACCCTGGAAATCAGCGACCCGGGCAACAAGTTCGCCATTCCTTACCTGTGGGGCACCATCGGTATCGGTTACAACGTCGACAAGGTCAAGGCCATTCTGGGCGACAACGCGCCGGTCGATTCGTGGGACCTGGTGTTCAAGCCAGAGAACATGGCCAAGCTTAAAGAGTGCGGCGTGAGCTTCCTGGATTCGCCGACCGAAATGCTGCCGGCCGCCCTGCACTACCTGGGCTACAAATCCGATAGCCAAGACCCCAAAGAGCTGGCCGCCGCCGAGGCGCTGTTCCTGAAAGTGCGTCCGTCGACCGCTTACTTCCACTCGTCCAAGTACATTTCCGACCTGGCTAACGGCAACATCTGCGTGGCTATCGGTTATTCGGGCGACATCTACCAGGCCAAGTCCCGCGCTGAAGAAGCGAAGAACAAGGTCAATGTGGGCTACAACATTCCTAAGGAAGGTGCCGGCGCGTTCTTCGACACCGTGGCCATTCCGAAGGATTCCGAGAACCCAGAGGGTGCTCTGAAATTCGTCAACTTCCTGCTCAAGCCAGAAATCATTGCTGAGATCAGTGACGAAGTGTCCTACCCGAACGGCAACTCCGCCGCCACGCCGATGGTGAGCGAAGCCATTCGTAAAGACCCAGGCATCTACCCAAGCGAAGACGTCATGAAAAAGCTGTACGCGTTCCCTGACCTACCGGCCAAGGTTCAGCGTTTGATGACCCGCTCCTGGACCAAAATCAAGTCTGGTAAGTAAGCGAACCAACACCTCTGGCGGTGACAACAAACCGCTGGAGGTGTGTCCGGAACCTGGGCGTCGACGAGGCCCACGGTTCTTCTGAAGATGTATTGCTCAGTAGTTGAAGTGCCGGGCTCTCAGCAGTGGCGTTTACAGTTTTTTGCGCCCCGCGATTGCCGTTTTGCCACCTGTTCACCGTACAAACGGGGCAGATGCGGTAACCCAACTGGCCACCGTTGATGGCCATATTGATCTAACAAAATGAGGATGGACGTGTGCGAACCTCTTTGCGCAAAACCCTGATAAGCGCCGCTGCCCTGATGGGCATCAGTGCCTTGGCCCAGGCCGAGCCGACCGTGCATGTCTACAACTGGACCGACTACATCGGCGAAACCACCCTGGCCGACTTCCAGAAGGCCACCGGGATCAAGCCGGTTTACGACGTCTTCGACTCCAACGAAACCCTGGAAGGCAAAATGCTCGCCGGCCACACCGGTTACGACGTGGTGGTGCCCTCGAACAACTTCCTGTCCAAGCAGATCAAGGCCGGCGTGTTCCAGAAACTCGACCGCAGCCAACTGCCCAATTTCAGTAACCTGGATCCCAAGCTGCTCAAGCAGCTCGACAAGGTTGATCCTGGCAATGTCTACGCCGTGCCTTACCTGTGGGGCACCAACGGCATCGGCTACAACGTCGAAAAAGTAAAAGCGGTACTGGGCGTCGACCACATCGACTCTTGGGCCATGCTGTTTGAGCCGGAGAACATCAAGAAACTGAGCCAGTGCGGCGTCGCCTTCCTCGACTCGCCGGACGAAATGTTCCCCGCCGTGCTGAATTACATGGGCCTGGACCCCAACAGCACCAACCCTGAAGACTACAAAAAGGCCGAAGCCAAACTGTTGGCCGTTCGCCCTTACGTCACCTATTTCCATTCCTCGAAGTACATCTCCGACTTGGCCAACGGCAACATCTGCGTCGCCGCGGGTTTTTCCGGCGACGTTTTCCAGGCCGCCTCGCGCGCCAAGGAAGCCGGCAAGGGCGTTGAGATCGCCTACAGCATTCCCAAAGAGGGCGGCAATTTGTGGTTCGACATGCTCGCCATTCCGGCTGACGCACCGAACGCCAAACAAGCCCACGCGTTCATCAATTTCCTGCTGGACCCCAAGGTGATCTCGCCGATCAGCGAGTACGTCGGTTACGCCAATCCCAACAGCAAAGCTGATGCGGTAATGGACCAAGAGCTGCGTAACGACCCGGCGGTTTACCCGCCGCAAGAGGTTATCGACCGCCTGTACGTGTCGGTGCCGTTGCCGCAAAAACTGCAACGTGTTGAGACCCGCTCCTGGACCAAGATCAAGTCCGGCAAATAGTTAAGACCCGAACAAGTACCACCGAAACAGCAGCGCGCACCTGGCGCTACTCACCCAGTAATCACCTGGCTTTCACCGGGTGATGATGAAAAAAGGCCGGCCCGTAGTGGGCTGGCCCTCAAAATAAAGTTGGGAGTTTTGTAATGGCAGTTGCCTCCGGCGCCTACAAGAAAGCCCTCGAGGGCGACCAGAAACCTAAAGAGGTTTTGGTCAAAATCGATCGGGTGACCAAGAAGTTCGACGAGACGATTGCAGTGGACGATGTGTCCCTGACAATCAACAAGGGCGAGATTTTCGCCCTGCTCGGCGGCTCAGGATCGGGTAAATCCACCTTGCTGCGGATGCTGGCAGGCTTTGAACGCCCAACCGAGGGACGGATTTTCCTCGACGGCCAAGACATCACCGATATGCCGCCCTACGAGCGGCCCATCAACATGATGTTCCAGTCGTACGCGCTGTTCCCGCACATGACCGTGGCGCAGAACATCGCCTTCGGCCTCAAGCAGGACCGCATGTCCAAGGCTGAAATCGACGAGCGTGTGGCTGAAATGCTCAAGCTGGTGCACATGACCCAATACGCCAAGCGCAAGCCGCACCAGCTGTCCGGTGGTCAGCGTCAGCGTGTGGCCCTGGCCCGTTCGCTGGCCAAGAGCCCGAAGCTGCTGCTGCTCGATGAGCCCATGGGCGCACTGGACAAAAAATTGCGTTCGCAAATGCAGCTTGAGTTGGTGGAAATCATCGAGCGCGTTGGCGTGACCTGCGTGATGGTGACCCACGACCAGGAAGAGGCCATGACCATGGCCGAACGCATTGCCATCATGCACCTGGGCTGGATCGCGCAAATCGGCAGCCCCATCGACATCTATGAAACGCCCACCAGCCGCATGGTGTGCGAGTTCATCGGCAACGTGAACCTGTTCGAAGGCCACGTGGTGGAAGACATGGAAGGCCACGCCCTGATCGCCAGCCCGGATCTGGAACGCGCCATCTACGTCGGCCACGGGGTAACCACCTCCGTACAAGACAAACAAATCACCTACGCCATCCGTCCCGAGAAGCTGTTGGTGACCACCGAAATGCCGACCTGCGAATACAACTGGTCGCGCGGCAAGGTGCATGACATCGCCTACCTGGGCGGTCACTCGGTGTTCTACGTCGAGCTGCCGAGCGGCAAGATCGTGCAATCGTTCGTGGCCAACGCCGAACGACGTGGCGCCCGTCCAACCTGGGGCGACGAGGTGTACGTCTGGTGGGAAGACGATAGCGGGGTCGCGTTGCGCTCATGAACAGTCGAAAACTAAAAGCGCTGATGCCGACCGGCAGACACGCTGTCATCGGCGTGCCGTTCCTGTGGCTGTTTCTGTTCTTCATGCTGCCGTTCTTCATCGTTCTGAAGATCAGCTTCGCTGAAGCCGACGTCGCCATTCCGCCGTACACCGAGATCTACTCCTTCGTGGAGCAGAAGCTGCAGGTGATCCTCAACCTGGGCAACTACGTGATGCTCACCGAGGACGAGCTGTACATCTCGGCCTACCTCGGTTCGTTGAAGATGGCCTTTATCAGCACGGTGCTGTGCCTGGTAATCGGTTTTCCGATGGCCTACGGCATTGCCCGCGCCAACAAGGACACGCAAACCGTTCTGCTGCTGCTGATCATGATGCCGACCTGGACGGCCATCCTGATCCGCGTGTACGCCTGGATGGGCATTCTCAGCAACAACGGCCTGCTTAACGCGGCGTTGATGGGCATGGGGCTGATTAACGAGCCGCTGCAAATCCTCAACACCAACCTAGCGGTGTACATCGGCGTCGTTTACTCATACCTGCCTTTCATGGTGCTGCCGCTGTTCGCCAACCTGGTGAAGCACGACCTGTCGTTGCTCGAAGCCGCCTCGGACCTGGGCTCAACCAACCTCAACAACTTCTGGAAAATCACCGTGCCGCTGGCCAAGAACGGCATCATCGCCGGCTGCATGCTGGTGTTCATTCCGGTAGTGGGCGAGTTCGTGATTCCAGAACTGTTGGGCGGTCCGGAAACGCTGATGATCGGTAAGGTGTTGTGGCAAGAGTTCTTCAACAACCGCGACTGGCCGGTGGCCTCTGCCCTGGCGGTGGTGATGCTGGCGATCCTGATCGTGCCGATCATTCTGTTCAACCGTAGCCAAGCCAAAGAACTGGAGGGCAAAGCATGAAGCGCTTCAGTTTCTCAAACGTAATGCTGGTGCTGGGGCTGCTGTTCATCTACATGCCGATGGTGATTCTGGTCATCTACTCCTTCAACGCCTCCAAACTGGTGACGGTGTGGGGCGGTTGGTCGGTGAAGTGGTACGTCGGTTTGCTCGACAACACTCAACTGATGAACTCCGTGGGCCGCTCGCTGGAAATCGCTTTCTACACCGCGATTTCGGCGGTGGTGCTCGGCACCCTGGCGGCCTTCGTGCTGACCCGTATCACCCGCTTCAAGGGTCGCACCTTGTTCGGTGGTCTGGTCACCGCGCCGCTGGTAATGCCCGAAGTGATCACCGGTCTGTCGCTGTTGCTGCTGTTCGTAGCCATGGCGCAGATGATCGGTTGGCCACAAGAGCGCGGCATTCTGACCATCTGGATCGCCCACACCACCTTCTGCGCCTCGTACGTGGCGGTAGTGGTATCGGCGCGCTTACGTGAGCTGGACATGTCCATCGAAGAGGCGGCCATGGACCTGGGCGCCAGGCCGTGGAAGGTGTTCATGCTGATCACCATCCCCATGATCGCGCCGTCGCTGGCAGCGGGCGGCATGATGTCATTCGCCCTGTCGCTGGACGACCTGGTGCTGGCCAGCTTCGTATCGGGCCCGGGTTCCACCACCCTGCCGATGGAAGTGTTCTCCGCCGTGCGTCTGGGTGTGAAGCCAGAGATCAACGCCGTGGCCAGCTTGATTCTGCTGGTGGTGTCGATCTTCACCTTCCTGGTCTGGTTCTTCAGCCGCAAGGCCGAAAAGCGTCGGTTGAAAGCGATTCAGCAGGCCATGGACGAGACCACCGGGGCGGCCAATGCGGCTGGGCCGGATAGTCGTCGGGATCCGTCGCAGAAGCATGCGACTGCGTAATTGAGTGACCGAGCGGCTGCGCGTCGGCGATGCTGCGTTGAAAACACTTTTTGAATGCTCATGGGCGACAGCCCACTGCGCTTCAAAAAGTGTTTTCGCCTTGCCTCGCTCTAGCTCGCTCGCTCTCGATAGGTGGGAGGCTGAAATCGCAAGTCAAAAGCGGGCCTAACTGCGTATTAGGCTAAATCGGTGATTGAGTTCCCCTCTCCCGCTTGCGGGAGAGGGGCTAGGGGTGAGGGCCAGCCCCAACGCAAAACCCACGCCCATAAAAAAGCCCCGCATCTGCGGGGCTTTTGCATTCCAGCAACCTTACTTACCCGGCACCAACTTCAACGTCCCTTTGGTATTGGCCGCCACTTCCGACTCTTCAAAATGCTGCGGCACATACCCGCCCTGAATGTAGGTCTGCGCCTGGTCGGAATAGTGCGCATCAAACGCCACGCCGCTTTGCCCAACCGGGTTGATGCCCAGGCTGTGCGCCGCATCGCCAAAGTCGATTAGGCGACGGGTCGAAGGCCCATAAACCACGCCCCACGGCGCCGGGCCGACCGGCGCGGTGAGGTTGTTGGGCACTTCGTGGCTGCCGGGTGCGGCGAACGGGCCAACGTTGAAGAGTTTGTCCAACGGCTTCTGCGCGCCCAGCGGGTGACCGTGGGTGAGGGTGTGCAGCTTGCCCCACTGCCAGTTTTTCGAGTCGTCGCCAGCGGTGGCTTTCAAATGCGCGATGCTCGCCTGCCAGGCCGCTTTCACGGTGTCGGCGCGCGTCTCTTTGGCCGGTGTGTTGCGGTTGTCCCACCACGGCGAATGCTCGTCGGCCGCCAGCAGCGGCAATGCCACGTCGAACGAACGGGTGGCCAGCAGGTTGGTGAAGAAGGCATCGCCCAACTCGTCGCGCATGGCGCTGTCGGCCAGTTGGTAGATGAGCTGGTTAAAGATCGTCGCGCTCACAGAGTCCAGCGGGTAGTCGCCTTTCCAGGTGCTCAGCTGCTCCAGCAGAGGAATTTCCTTGGGGTCGGTAACCACGGTGCGCAACACCGGCAGCAGCGGCGTGAGTACGCGGCTGGCGTAGTCGGTGCCGGTGTCCAGTTGCAGCGCCTGGCTGTTTTCCAGGTTCCACTTCACGCTGCTGTCGGCCAGGTGCGCGTTGAGGCGCGCGCCACGGTCGGCCAGGTTGTAGTAGCCCGGCACTTCCATGCCGGTGGGCGATACCGGTTGGAAGTTGGCGGAGACGATGTAACCGCGCGCCGGGTTTTCTTCCTGTGGGTTGGCGCTGAAGGGGTAGAAGCCGTTTTTATCCGCCTCGTGTGTGCTGCCGTCGAGGATGAACGTCGGGTTCACGCCTTCGGGGCGGATGGGCAGTTGTGCGGCGGCCCACCAGCCGATGTCGCCTTTGGCGTTGGCCCACACCAGGTTCAGGCCCGGCGACTGAATCTTCGCCCCGGCGCTGCGCATTTTTTCCACGGTGTTGGCGCGGTTCAGCTCGTAGAAACCTTGCAGCACGGGGTTCTCGGTTTCCAGGAAGGCCCACCACATGGCAATCGGTGTTTTGCCGGCCGAGGCGCCGAGGGCGTCGTTGATGATCGGGCCATGGGGGGACTGGCGCAGGGTGAGTTTGACCGGCGCGGCGTCCTTGACCTTGATCTCTTCTTCGCGGGTTTGCAGGTCGGCCCACTGGCCGTTCACCCACACTTGATTGGAGTTGTCCGGGTTGACCTTCTCGGCGATCAGATCCAGGTCATCGTTCTGGAACATGGTCAGGCTCCAGCCAAAGTCCATGTTGTGGCCCAGCGAGGCGAACGGGTTCAATGCCTGGTGATGGCCGTACAGCTCAAAGCCAGGGGCCGACAGCTGCGCTTCGTACCACACCGCCGGCACGGCGAAGCGAATGTGCGGGTCGCCGGCCAGCAGCGGCTTGCCGCTTTGCGTGCGGCTGCCGGAAATGGTCCAGGCGTTGCTGCCTTCAAACTGCGGCAGGCCGGCCTCCACCAGCGCGTCGTGGCTGAGGCGGGCGATGGCGTTGAGGTCTTTCCAGTCGTTGCTCGCCAGTGCGGCCTGGCCGATGGCGCCTTGCGGCTTCCAGTTCAGGTCGAAGATTTTAAGGTAGTCCGGGCCCAGTTCATCGCGCACATAGGTGAGCACCGGTTCGGTCCGGAACGCAGCGGCGAAGCTGTAGGCCATGTAGCCGGCGACGCTCAAGGTGTCTTCGGGCGTAAACGGCCGGGGCTGGATGCCCAGCAGGTCGAACTCGATGGGTTTCGGGTGGCTGGCCTGGAACTGGTTAACACCATCCAGGTAGGCCTCCAGCGCTTTGAAGGCCGGCGTGTTGTGGTCGAGCTTGGGCACGAAGGCGTCAGCGTGTTCGCGCAGGCGCAGGGTGCGGAACAGGCGGTCGGTGTCCACCAACTTGGCGCCGAGCACTTCGGCCAGTTCACCTCGGGCCAGGCGACGCAGCATTTCCATCTGGAACAGACGGTCCTGGGCATGCACGTAACCCAGGGCGCGGTACATGTCGGCCTCGTTCTGCGCCTTGATATGGGGAACGCCGCGCTCGTCGTAGCGCACGCTGACAGCGCCATCCAGGTGCGCCAGTTGTACCTGGCCATCGCGCATCGGCTGTTTACTGTGGATGTACCAGGTGGCGCCAGCAGCAACGGCGGCTACCACCACGGCAAGGGCGGTCAGGGTGCGTTTCATTGTCGAGTCCTTATTGTTATGCGCAGCGACGGCGGGGCGCGCGTGCTGCATTTTGCGCAGCGTGTTGGGTGGCCGGCATTGACCAAACATTCGAACAGTGAAAATCTGCGGTCAATTCGCTTCTCGCCAGGCCGCCCATGTCCACCACCCCTGCCGTGCTCACCCATTCGCCGACCATGCGCCGCCTGTTGTACGAAGGGCTGATGAGTCTGGGTTGGGACCCGACCGACACCTACCGCCGCGCTTATCAGGGCGTGCCCCTGGCGGCGCCCTCGGTGTCCGGGCGCGAGGAGCACGACAACGCGCCGCTGTTCTGGGAAGCCCTGCAAGACCTCACTGGCGATTGCGATATCGGTCTGCACCTGGCCGAAGTCATGAAGCCACGGCCGTTGGACGTGGTCAGTTACCTGCTGCTGGCCAGTCGCGACTTACGCGAAGCGCTGCACTGCTTTGTTCGCTATCAGCACATTCTGTCTGGCGGGTTTGCCGCGCATTTCGAAGAGCACGGCGACACCGCACGCCTGGTGCTGGACCTCAACTACCGAGGCTTCGGCTCCTTGCGCCAGCAGATCGAATGCTTGGCGTTGCTGCTGATCAAAATGCTCGGCAGCGTCACCGACGAGGAGTTTCGCGTGCAGCGCGTAGAGTTTCGTCACCCCGCGCCGCGCCGGCTCAGCGAGCACAAACGCCTGTTTGGCCTCACCCCGCACTTTGGCCAAGCCCACGACGCGCTGCTGTTTTCCAGCAACCTGCTCAACCGCCCCTCGCGCAGTGCCAACCCTCGCTTGTTTGCCCTGCTTAGCCAGCAGGCTGAATTGGAATTGCAGGAACTGGGCGAGAACCAATTGCTCAACCGGGTGCGTTACTGGCTGCACGTGAATGTGGGCCAGCCGCTGTGCACCTTGCTCAATTGCGCCGAAGCGCTGCACCTGAGCGGGGGCGCCTTGCAGCGCGCCTTGGCGCAGCAAAACAGCAGCTTTCGCGAGCTGCACGAAGAAGTCCGACGCCAGCACGCCATGCAACTGCTGGAAGCGGGCCAGCCGATTCGAGAAGTGGCGCGCGCCTGTGGCTTCGCCGAGTTGTCGCCGTTCTACCGCGCCTTTCGCCGCTGGCAGGGCATGACGCCGCAGGCGTATCAGCTCAGGGCGCAGCGAGCCTAGGCGCTGACCTGAAACCGCTGGCTCAGGCGACTCAGCCGCTCGGCCAGTTGCCGCAGGCGCTGGCCGTTGCGGTCCAGCTCGGCGGCATCGCCCACGTTGCGCTCAGCTACCTGTTGGACGCTGCTCAAGTGCGCGACGACTTCGCTGCTGACCTCCACCTGCGTGCGGGTCGCATCGGCGATGGATTGGTTCAGCGTGGTGATGGCGCCAATATCGTCGGCTACGGCGCTGAGCAGGTTGGCAGCGGTTTGGCTGTCGTTCACGCAGCGCTGCACGCTGCTCTGACTTTGCTGCATGGCGCTGGCGGCCAGGCGGCTGCTGTGTTGCAGGCGGGCGATGATGTCCTGGATTTCCGCCGTGGAGAGCGCGGTTTTCTGCGCCAGGTTGCGCACCTCATCGGCCACCACGGCAAACCCTCGCCCCTGGTCGCCGGCGCGCGCCGCTTCAATGGCCGCGTTCAAGGCCAGCAGGTTGGTCTGCTCGGCAATGCTGCGAATGACCTCCAGCACTTTGCCAATCTGTTTGGCCTGGGTGGCGAGCGACTGAACCTCGCGGTCCGTGCCGACGATATGCTGCGCCAGGGTCTCGATTTCGCCACGAACATGGTTCACCGATCGGCTGCCCTCGCTCGCTTGCTGGTTGGCGGCCGTGGCTGCCCGAGCGGCATGGTCGGCGTGCTCGGCGACGGTGTCGATCGCGCTGCTCATTTGCTGCATGGCCTTGCTCATGTAGGCCACTTCGGCCTCCTGGAGCTGCGAGCCTTCGCGCAAGTGGCTGGTGGCGGTGCCCATTTGCTCGCCCATGTCGGTCAGGCCTTGCGTGTCGATCACCACGGCGCTGACCAACTCATCGAGCAGTTCGAGAAAATGATTAAAGCGCCCGGCGACTTCGCCAGTAGCCGGGCTGCGGTAGCGCAGGTCGATGCCGTCTTCGCGCTGGGTAAGGTGCGCGGCGGTGGCCATCAATGCCAGGTTCTCCTGGGTTTCCACATGGGTTTGTTGCGCCAGGTAAATCAGGATGGCGCTTTCCAGCACCACATAGAACGCATGCAGAAAAATGCGCGGCCAGGTGCCGTTGGGAATCACCGCCACGTCGATGCCCTGGCTTTGCATGGCAAAAAAACTGAGGTGGTGCACGGCAATCACAGCGGCCGCCACCACAATCGGCAGCCAGTCGCGGTAATACACCAAAAACGCCAGCAACACGAAGATGCCGAAGTGCATCTCCAGCAGGCCGTGGCTCTGGTTCACATGCAACGCCGACATCACCATAAAGGCCGCGCCCATGCAGCAACGCAGCAGGCGGCGGCCAGGAATAAGTTGGTGCATCAGGCTCATGACCGCCACGGTGATGCCACCCACCACCATGGCTTGGCCCCACGTGCCATGCCAGGCAGCGAGGCCCAGGGCATACAGAAACATCAGCCACAAGACACCGAGCATGATGCGGTCGGCTTTTCGGTAGTGGGCATCAAGGGAAATGCGCGGGCTGTTCACGGAAAGACCTCAGGCAGGTCTGCCGTCAAAACCGAGGAGCGGCGGCAGGTCGAAGCGGTTAAGTCTCTACAGTGTTGTACAGCTTTGCCTGCCTGTCAGGGCGCGGGCGTCGCCCACTGACAGAAGCAGCCCACCGCCAGCGTGTGCGTGGCGTTTACGGCGCGGCCTTGGGCCAGTGCTTCCAGAATCGGCTCGATAAAGCTGTTGCTGGAGGTGCACGTGGCGCCTTCGCTGTAGGGGCCGAAGTAGGCGAGGTTGCCGTTTTTATCCCAGATGCCCACCGCCGGGCTGGCCGGCAAATGTTCGGCGCCTGGGAAGGCGGTGAGCGGTTGCAGGGCGCTTAGCGTGTCTGGCAGTTGGCCGCTGCTGCCGGGTTTTTGCACGGCATAAAAGGCCACGCCTTGCGGCCCGAAGCGCGCCAGCAGCTCGGCCAGATGCTGCTGGTTGCCGACGTTGCAGGGGCAGGCGGGGTCCCAGAAGTGCACGACGCGGATCGGCCCCGGCCCGGCCAGTTGCGCAGGTAGCTGCAGCGGGTCGCCGGAGAACAGCGCGGTGGTTTCGGCGAAAGGGCGAATGTAGCGCGCTTCATACCACCAGAAGGCGCTGAGCATGGCGCCCAGCCAGACAATGGCAAGCAAGGTGGCGAGTACGGCTTTTCGGCTGGGGCGCATGGCAAATCGTTCGGTGGCGGGTTGCTAGCTTGCCACGGAAGGCTGCGGGGCTGAAACTTCCCAGCCGTTGCGGCGCCGTTTGGTTGGCCGCCCGTTTTCCTCGACATCCACGGATGCCCCATGTCAGAACCCGTTCAGCCCGATTCCCTGCGCGCCCAATTGCGACCCTTGGCCGCGGCGCATGCCGAGCCGCCAGAGGCGCAGGTTTATCGGCAGTTCTATGGGCTGAATATTCCAGGCGCCACCTGCCGCCTCGGCGTGGTGAAGGTTCATGGCTACGAGGTGGTGACGCAGCTCTGGTTGCCGCCCGCGCCCACCGCCACGCTGGTGCTGCAACACGGTTACTACGACCACATGGGCCTGTATCGACACGTCATCGCCTGGGCGCTGGGCATGGGCTTCGCCGTGCTGGCCTGCGACTTGCCGGGCCATGGCTTATCCAGCGGCCCGCGCGCCAGCATTGGCGAGTTCAGCGAATATCAGGCCGTGTTCAAGGCCGTGTTGGCTGAAGCCGCCAGCCTCGACTTGCCGCAGCCGTGGCACTTGTGCGGCCAGAGCACCGGCGGGGCGATCATCGTCGACTTTCTGTTGAATAACCCGGCGCGTGCCGAAATTGGCGAGGTGCTGCTATTGGCGCCGCTGGTGCGGCCCCGTGCGTGGGGCTGGTCGAAGCTCAGCTACCGCGTGCTGCGCCACTTCGTCACGGAAATTCCGCGACGCTTCAGTCCGAACTCCAATGACGCCCAGTTCCTCACCTTTATTCAGGCCGATCCACTGCAACCGCTGAGTTTGCCGACCGCCTGGGTGGGCGCGTTATCGCGTTGGGTGCCGGGTATCGAACGCGCCGCTGTGGTTCAGCGGCGCGTGGTGATTGTGCAAGGCGATGCGGACATGACCGTGGACTGGCGTTTCAACCTCGAGGTGCTGCGCAGCAAGTTCAGCGAGGTGACGGTGCTGATGGTGGAAGGCGGGCGGCATCACCTGGCCAATGAAAGCGCGGAGATTCGCCAGCGCTACTTTGCGTTTTTGAGTGAGCAGTTTTCGCGCTGATTTTTAAAACTCAAATACCCGGATTGGCTGCCGGGTTCGCCACCGCAGCCGGCTGGCCCACCGCCAAGCCGGCGCGCATCGCCTCCAGCGCCGCCTGGTAGTAGGCCTTGCCATCGGCCGACTCGGCGAACGCCACGAACTCATCCAGCTCCGGGTCCGACAGGCCGCTGTACACATACAGCAGCGTGTTATCCACGTCGGCGCCAATCTGCTGCATCAACCGCTGGCGCTGGCTTTGCAACATGCCTTGCGCCTGGCCGCCGCCGAGCAGGCCGGGAATCATCTGGCTCAGGCTGTCGGCCGCGACCCCAG
Organism: Pseudomonas sp. AC070; assembly: GCF_979258635.1. Classification (NCBI taxonomy): domain Bacteria; kingdom Pseudomonadati; phylum Pseudomonadota; class Gammaproteobacteria; order Pseudomonadales; family Pseudomonadaceae; genus Pseudomonas; species Pseudomonas sp. AC070. Next base: position 4,912,224 of record NZ_OZ409871.1, on the reverse strand, counting down.
CCAGCGCCAAGCTCACTTCGGCGCCCGCTTCCTTGGCCGGCAGCGCCTGGGCCAGGTGGCGAATCAATAAGGCGCGAGTGGCTTCAGCCTGAATGCGCGGAATGCCGTTGGCGTGTTGGGCCAGTTCTTCCGGGCGGGTGGCATCGACTTCGGCCTGAACAATTTTGCGCCCCAGCGGCGACTGGAAAAACGCCAACGCCGGTGCCGGGTTGGGCAGTTTCTCGCGCAGGGTGGCTTCACCGCGCTGGTCCATCGCCTCGGGGGCGAAGCGCTGGTTGCTGTTGTTGACCAGGGTTTGATAGACGGCGTCCGGCAGGCTGGCGCGGTAGCGTTCCTGCGCGGCTTTCAGGGCCGCGTTGAAGTGCGCGCGTTGTTGCGGCCAGCCAGCGGTTTCATAGAGCTGGCTGTGCTCGTCGGCCAGGCTTGGCAAGGTGCAAAACAACAAGACGAGGGCAAAGAGGGCGCGCATAAAGACTCCTGTCGGGCAGGCCGCTATTTTCAGCGGCATGGCGTGGGCTTGTCGAGGCGCGTGAGCGGCGCTGATAGAATCGCCGGCATGCCCATTCCATCCGAAACGCTTCTGCTCGATCACGCGCTGCTGACCACCCTTGTCGACAACCTCGCCGACAAGGGCTGGTCGCAGCACGACCTGTTTATTCCACAGGCTCTGACCGGCGAACTGGCCGCTGAGTGCCAACAACGTGCCGCCGATGGCCGCCTGGCGCGCGCGGGTGTCGGCCGAGGTGCCGCGACGCAAGTGCGCGAAGGCGTGCGCGGCGACAGCATTCAATGGCTGGAGCCGGGCGAGAGCGTGGCCACCGATGCCTACCTGAGCGTGATGGACCAACTGCGGCTGGCGCTGAATCGAGCGCTGTACCTGGGCCTGGACGATTACGAAAGCCACTTCGCGCTGTACCCGCCCGGCGCGTTTTACCAGCGCCATGTCGACCGCTTCCGCGACGACGACCGCCGCACCGTGTCGGCCGTGTTGTACCTGAACGAAGGCTGGTTAGCCGAGCAGGGTGGGGCGTTGCGCATTTACCCTGGCGAGCAGCCCTACGACATCGCACCCCTCGGCGGGCGACTGGTGATTTTCATGTCCGGCGAGTTGCCCCATGAAGTGCTGCCGGCGACGCGGGAGCGGTTGTCGTTGACCGGGTGGTTTCGCCGCCGAGAGGCCTAGCACCCCGCTGTTTTCGACGGGCGGCCGGCGTCTGTTGCGATCAGTGCCCCCACACCTTGATCGTGCCGTGCAAATCGGTGATATCGCGCACCTCCAAACTGCCTAAACGACTCTCGCCGACGAACATGTCGCTGGCCACGCGCAGGCGAATGCGTTGCGCCGGCAGGCCGCTGGCGATCAGTTGCTCGTTGATGGTGGTGAGATCCGGCAGGGTGAATTGCAGCTGCTGCTGGCCGTTGGCGCCGGTCACCACGTCGACCATCAGGGTGGGCTGGTTAACGCCAAAAATCGGCAGCACCAACCCCAATTGCGCCGGGCCCAGGGCAAAGCTTCCACCGGCTCCGTTGGGGCAGTCGCTGGCGGTGACGCAGCCGTTGTCGATTTTCACGTTGCGCAGCGACACGTTGCCACCGGTGTCGCTGAAGCGGATCTGGTTGATGCGCGCCTGCAAGTCGAGGCGAATGCTGATGCCGGCTTGGCCTGCCACGTCGCTCAGGGCGGGATTGTCCAGCGGCTGCAAGTCCGCCAGGCACGGCGTGGCGAACAGTAGAGCGAGAGCGGCAGGTGCGATTGTTTTTATCATGGCGGCACTTCCTTGATGGGCGACCGGCAGTCTGGCGAGCGGCCTGGCAAGGCGCCAGCGGCGCGCGCGGGTTCCCGTCGAAGGATGGGCCTGCAAGCCGCGTAAACCGGTCTTTTGCAGGTTATTGCCGGCCAAGCCACACCTTCGATAGTGGCCGGTTTTGGCGGTGTTACCGGGAGTGACCTGGAACGCCTGCCAAGCGCTGGAGCCGGGCGCTTGAAGCGCGGGCGTTATGCCTGAACCGTCCTACACTCTGGTGGTCATTAAATGAGCAGCTCGGACAACGGGCGGTTTCTTATAAGGATCCAGGAGGGCTCAACCATGCACATGAAGTTGTTCACCCCGGCCGTTCAGGCTGCGCTGTTGATGGCCATGGCGTTGGGCGCCAGTTCCGCCAGCGTGGCCGCCACCACCCCCGAGCCCGCCGTGCCAATTGAAGTGACGCAAACGGCGCAGCTGTACTTTATCGAACCCCACGACGGCGCCACCGTTGACCGTCCGTTCGCGATCAAATTCGGTCTGCGCACCGTGACGGTGACGCCGGGCATGTCGCCGCCGGTAATGAGCGCGCCAGACAACGAGATTCACCTGCTGATCGACGCGCCGCCGGTGTCGTCCAACATGCCGGTGCTGCGCAGCGACCAGGTGCGATTGCTGTCCGAAGACAAAGCCGAGAAATTCATCCTGCCCAGCGGCCCGCACCGCTTGCAGCTGGTACAGACCGACAAGAACGGCGTGCTTGCGCCGCTGCCTGTGGTTTCGCCGGTGATTAATATCACGGTGAAATAGCGCTTATTTGGGAACGGCTGGGCGGTACTCCGATTAGCCGCAGTGCTGTTTAATTCAAAAGCATCGCGGCTGAAGCCGCTCCCACAGGAAGGGTGTTTTTGGATAATGAAAAAGGGAGGCCGAAGCCTCCCTTTTTCATTACAGCGATCAAGATCGAGCGAGCTAGAGCAGGGCAAGGCGAAATCGGTTTTTTAAGCGGAGTTGGCTGTAGCCAATGAGCATTCAAAAACCGATTTCAACGCAGCCCGGCCGACGCGCAGCCGATCGTTTGGTTAAAACAGAACGCGGCTGCGAATGGTGCCGGTCACGTGCTGGAGTTTTTCCAGCGCCAGGTCCGAGTACTCCGCATCCACGTCAATCACCACATAACCGACCTTGGCGTTGGTTTGCAGGAATTGGCCGGAGATGTTGATGCCGTTGTCGGCGAACACCTTGTTGATTTCGCTCATTACACCCGGAATGTTTTCGTGGATGTGCAGCAAACGGTGCTTGCCCGGGTGCGCCGGCAGGGCCACTTCGGGGAAGTTGACCGAAGACACGGACGTACCGTTGTCGCTGTACTTAACCAGCTTCTCTGCCACTTCCAGACCAATGTTGGCCTGGGCTTCGGCGGTGGAACCACCGATGTGCGGGGTGAGAATGACGCGGTCCAGGCCACGCAACGGGCTCTCGAACTCTTCGTCGTTGGACTTCGGTTCTACCGGGAACACGTCGATGGCCGCGCCGATCAAGTGTTCGTCTTTGATCGCCTGGGCCAGGTGGTCCAGCTCAACCACGGTGCCGCGTGCGGCGTTGATCAGAATGCCGCCCTTTTTCATGGCGCGGATTTCTGCTTCGCCGATCATCCACTGCGTGGACGGCAGTTCCGGCACGTGCAACGACACGATGTCGGCCATGCCCAGCAGGTCATGCAGCTTGGCAACCTGAGTGGCGTTGCCCAGCGGCAGTTTGGTCACGGTGTCATAGAAGAACACTTGCATGCCCAGCGCTTCGGCCAGAACCGACAACTGGGTACCGATGGAACCGTAGCCAACGATGCCCAGCTTCTTGCCACGAATTTCGAACGAGTTGGCGGCGGACTTGATCCAGCCACCGCGATGGCACGAGGCGTTTTTCTCGGGGATGCCGCGCAACAGCAGAATCGCCTGAGCCAGTACCAGTTCGGCCACCGAACGGGTGTTGGAGTAGGGGGCGTTGAACACGGCGATACCGCGTTCGCGGGCGGCGTCGAGGTCGACCTGGTTGGTGCCGATGCAGAAGCAACCGACGGCGATCAGCTTCTTGGCGTGGTCGAACACCGACTCGGTGACCTGGGTACGCGAGCGGATGCCGAGGAAGTGCACGTCGGCGATCTTTTCTTTGAGCTCAGCGTCCGACAGGGCGCCCTTGAGGTACTCGATGTTGCTGTAGCCGGCCGCTTTCAGCGTGTCGACAGCGTTCTGGTGCACACCTTCGAGAAGAAGGAACTTGATCTTGCTCTTGTCGAGAGAGGTCTTGCTCATCTGAGTACCTGTTTGTCCCGGTAGAAAAGTCAGGGAAAGCCAGCGTCGCGGGCAGCCCGTTTCGGCGTCGCGCCGCTGCCGCGAAACCGAGCACAGAGCACGTTTCGCGGGGGGCGTATGCTAGCATGTCTTCCTTTTTACTTGCTCGGTTGCGACCTGAAAGGTTCTCAGGGCGACCATGAATTGCGTGAGAGTTCCGTAGATGACCGACGTTGCCCTGATTGAACAACTCAAGACCCTGGTCGAGCCCGGCAAGGTACTCACCGACGCCGATTCGCTGAACGCCTACGGTAAAGACTGGACCAAACACTTCGCCCCGGCGCCGTTGGCCATCGTGTTTCCCAAAACCACCGAGCAGGTTCAGGCGATCGTCCGTTGGGCCAATGAACAAAAGGTGGCGCTGGTGCCATCGGGCGGCCGCACCGGGCTTTCCGCCGCTGCGGTGGCCGCCAATGGCGAAGTGGTCGTGGCGTTCGACTACATGAACCAGGTGCTCAGCTTCAACGAATTCGACCGCACCGCCGTCTGTCAGCCAGGCGTGGTGACCAAGCAATTGCAGATGTTCGCCGAAGAAAAAGGCCTGTACTACCCGGTGGACTTTGCCTCCGCTGGTTCCAGCCAGATTGGCGGTAACATCGGCACCAATGCCGGCGGCATCAAAGTGATTCGCTACGGCATGACCCGCAACTGGGTGGCCGGTTTGAAAGTGGTCACCGGCAAGGGCGACCTGCTCGAACTGAACAAAGACCTGATCAAAAACGCCACCGGCTACGACCTGCGTCAGCTTTTTATTGGCGCTGAAGGCACGCTGGGTTTTGTTGTCGAGGCCACCATGCGCCTGGACCGCGCGCCGCAAAACCTCACCGCCATGGTGCTGGGCGCCGCCGATTTCGACTCGATCATGCCGGTGCTGCACGCCTTCCAGAACAAACTCGACCTCACCGCCTTCGAATTCTTCTCCGACAAAGCCCTGGCCAAAATCATGGGCCGTGGCGATGTGCCGGCGCCATTCGAAACCGAGTGCCCGTTCTATGCGCTGCTGGAATTCGAAGCCACCACCGAAGAAGTCGCCGAAGCGGCGCTCGCCACCTTTGAACATTGCGTGGAACAAGGCTGGGTACTGGATGGTGTGATGAGCCAGAGCGAGCAGCAGCTGCAGAACCTGTGGAAGCTGCGCGAGTACATCTCCGAAACCATCTCGCACTGGACGCCGTACAAGAACGACATCTCCGTGACTGTCGCCCAGGTGCCAGCGTTCTTGCATGACATCGACGCCATCGTCGGCGAGCACTATCCGGATTTCGAAATCGTCTGGTTCGGCCATATCGGCGACGGCAACCTGCACCTGAACATCCTCAAACCCGACAACCTGAGCAAAGACGAGTTCTTCGCCAAGTGCGCCACGGTGAACAAGTGGGTGTTCGAGATCGTGCAGAAATACAACGGCTCGATTTCCGCCGAACACGGCGTGGGCATGACCAAGCGCGATTACCTGACCTACAGCCGCTCCGAGGCCGAGATCGCCTACATGAAGGCCATCAAAGCGGTGTTCGACCCGAACGGCATCATGAACCCGGGCAAGATTTTCGCCTTGTAAGCCGCTTTGCTCTCTGTGGGAGAGGCTTCAGCCTCGATGTTTCAAAAGCTCGAGGCTGAAGCCTCTTCTACAGGGATCGCACTTTCTGGAGATTCACTCATGAGCTACCAACACCGTTACCTCGACGGCACCACCATCCATTTCCCCATCGGCAAAGTGGTGTGCGTTGGCCGCAACTATGCCGAGCACGCCAAAGAACTGAATAACCCGGTGCCCACCGAGCCGCTGCTGTTTATCAAACCGGGCAGCTGCGTGGTGGAAGCCGAGGGCGGCTTCAGCATTCCGACCGACCGTGGCGGCGTGCACTACGAAGCGGAAATTGCCGTGCTGATCGGCAAGCCGCTGTCGCGCAAACCCAACCAGGAAGAAGTGCTCGACGCCATTTCCGGCTTCGCCCCGGCGCTGGACCTGACCCTGCGTGACGTGCAAGTCAAGCTCAAGGAAAAGGGTTACCCGTGGGAAGTGGCCAAGTCGTTCGACGGTGCCTGCGTGCTGGCGCCTTTTGTCAGCAGCGATGCGGTGAGCGATCTGACCGAGATCGGCATTCGTCTGAGCATCAACGGTGAAGTGCGCCAGGACGGCAGCAGCGCGTCGATGCTCAACCCGATTGTGCCGATCATTGCGCACATCGCCGGGCACTTCAGCTTGCAGCCGGGTGACGTGATTCTCACTGGCACGCCAGCCGGCGTTGGGCCATTGAACCAAGGTGATGAATTGCTGCTCGAACTGGTCGGCCATTCGAGCGTGACGACCCGCGTTCTGTAAGCGGCGCTGCGTACAAGCGCTGTAATTACTCATGGGTGGGATAACCGCGAACGGCTGATGTACAGTTCGGCACTGCCCGCGCCGGCTTTGCGCGGGTTCGCGGTTGTTCACGGATGATCAAACCGTAATCTCCTGCTTTGGCGGCTAGCTTGCTGCTGCAGTAACAGAGAACGTCCCATGCCCACCGCTCGCTCCTTTTCGTTTCGTCGCAACTGGCCCTGGCTGCTGCTCGCTTTCGTGCTGCTCACCGTTGCGGTGCTCACCTACACCCAGCATTGGCTTGGCCAGGTGAAGTACTGGGCGGATGAAGACAACTTCGACCCGGCCGAGCGCGCCGCCAGCATCTGGCTTCCCGGCTACCGCCCGGTGATTCAAGCCAAACCCCTGAAAGACCTCGAGGATGATGAAACCTCGGACCTCACCTACAACCCCGACTCCAAAACCCTGTTCACCGTTACCGGCAAAGAGCCGCTGTTGGTGGAACTGAGCCTGGACGGTGAAGTGCTGCGGCGCATTGCCCTGGTTGGTTTTTCCAATCCCGAGGGCGTGGCGATGCTGAGTAACGGCAACATGGCGATCACCGACGAGCGCCGCCGTACGCTGTCGATTTTCAAGCTCGGGCCGGTGGCCCTGGAATTGCGCGCCATCGACACCCGCGAGTTCGACCTGGGCTACGCCGAGTCCGGCAACAAGGGCTTTGAAGGCATTGCCTGGGATCCCGCGCAGAAGCGCCTGCTGCTGGGCAAAGAGCGTTCGCCAACGGCCCTGTTCAGTTGGAGCAGTGACGGCACCGCGGGATTGGCCGGGCAGATGGAGCCGCTGCCTAGCGACGAGCTGTATATGCGCAATATTTCGGCCCTGAGCGTCGATCCGCGCACCGGCCATTCGCTGGTGTTGTCGGCTCAATCCAAGTTGCTGCTGGAAATGGACGAGCACGGTCAGCCGGTTAGCTTTATCAGCTTGTACGGCGGCATGAACGGTCTGCACGACAGTATTCCGCGCGCCGAAGGCGTGGCCATCGATGAGCAGGGCACCATTTATATGGTCAGCGAGCCGAACCTGTTTTACGTGTTCCGCAAAGAGAAACCGGCCGACCCGTCTTAAGCTTCGATTAAGGCGCTATTCAGTTTCAGTTCAGGTGCGCTGCTTAACCTGACCCCGTCATTTACCAGAACGGGATTGTCCTGATGAAACTGAAAACCCAAGCACTCGCCCTGTTGTTTATTCCTCTGCTGTCCGGCGCCGCTGTGGCCGCCGGCGGTTACACCGGCCCTGGCGCCACCCAGCAGATCACCAGCGTAGCCGCTGCCCTGGATGCCGCCGACGATGCGCCGGTGGTGCTGCAAGGCCAGATCGTCAAACGCCTGAAAGGTGATCGCTACGAATTCAAAGACGCCAGCGGCACCATCGAAGTGGAAATTGACGATGAAGACTGGCCGCCACAAGCCATCTCCGACAGCGCCAAGGTCAAGCTCACCGGCGAAGTCGAACGCGACCTGATGAGCCGCGAAGTGGACGTGGATATCGTCGAAGTGATGTAAACATTGCACTGCAAAAAGCCCGCCCTGGCATTCCACCGGGGCGGGCTTTTTTGTGGCTGACACACCGCGCGCTTAGGCGACGCTCTCAAACCCCTGCAACACGTTCACGGCATTGATGCCGATCTCTTCAACCGCGTAACCGCCCTCCATGACGAACAAGGTCTGCAAGCCGAGCTTGCCGATGACCTCGCCCATGCGCAGGTAATCGGGGCTGTCGAGTTTGAACTGCGAGATGGGGTCGGACTTGTAAGTGTCCACGCCCAGCGACACCACCAACGCATCCGGCGCGTAGGCCTGAATCTGCCGGCAGGCGTCGGCCAGGGCCAGGCTCCACACCGACCAGTCGCTGCCCTCGGCCAGTGGATAGTTGATGTTGAAACCGCTGCCCACGCCTGCCCCTTTCTCATCGGCGAAACCGAGGAAATACGGGTATTCAAACCGTGGGTCGCCATGAATGGAGGTGAACAGCACGTCGGCGCGTTCGTAGAAAATATCCTGCGTGCCGTTGCCGTGGTGGTAATCCACATCTAGCACGGCCACGCGCTTGGCGCCGAGGTCGAGCAGGGCTTGCACGGCAATGGCGGCGTTGTTCAGGTAGCAATAACCGCCCATGTAGTCAGCGGCCGCGTGGTGACCTGGCGGCCGGCACAGGGAAAACACCCCGCGCGCGCCTTTCGCCAGTTCGGCCTGGCCGGTAAGGGCGACGTTGGCCGAACTTAGAATCGCCTGCCAGGTGCCGGCCGTAATCGGCGCGCCGGCATCAAACGAGTAGTAGCCCAAACGACCGTCGATGGCGGTCGGTTCTACCTGACGCAGGCGCCGGGTCGGCCAGGCGATGGGCAGCATGTCGTGCTGGCGGCCGATGGCCTGCCAGTCGCTCCAGGCGTTTTGCAGAAAGCGCACAAAGCCTTCGGTGTGCACTCGACGAATCGGCGCCAGCCCAAAATCCAGCGGCGCGTGCACATCGCCCAGGCCAACGGCCTTGGCGCGGTCGAGCACCATGTCGGCGCGGCTGGGCATCTCAAAACACGGCGTGAACTGGCCGCCGATCAACTCGTACTTGCCGTGGTGCAGGTGATGGTCGACGCTATAAATCGTCAGCATAGGGGTGCCCTCAGGAGCAGGCCTGTGAAGAGGGTTTGTCGTTATGGTTTTTCCTGTAGGAGCGGCTTTAGCCGCGATGCTCTCAGGTCGCAAGCATCGCGGCTAAAGCCGCTCCTACAGGGATCACCGCAGGCGGGGTTTACGGCTTATTTCTTCAACTTGGTCCACACCTTGGCGCGCAGGGCCAGGGCTTTGGGGGAGCAGAGTTCGAAGGGCTTGAGACGGTCGAGTTTGTCGGCCGGGGTGTTGATGGCCGGGTCGTCGAACAGTTCTTTGTCCATGAACTTATCCGAACCTTCGATGGCGTTGTTGTACTTGGCGAAGTTGGAGGCGGCGGCGATGTTTTCCGGTTTCATCATCCAGTTGATGAAGGCGTGGGCTTCGGCCACGTTGGTGGCGTCTTTAGGAATGGCGAAGTTGTCGATAAACACCCGAATGCCTTCTTTCGGGTACACGTAAGTAAGGCTCGCGCGCTGGGCCTGGGCGCGGTGGAAGGCGCCGTTCCATTGCTGGTGCATCGTCACTTCACCGGCGGCCATGCGCTCGATAGTGCCGTCGCTGTTGTACATGGCCAGGGAAGGTTTCTGCTTAAGCAGCAGGTCCTGAATTTTCTGCGCGGCTTTCGGGTCTTCGGTGCACTGGTCGACGCCCAGGTAGAACGCGGCCGGCACGAACAATTCTTCGATCGAATTCAACGCCACGACTTTGCCTTTAAGTTCGGGGTCGGGCTCGAAGAAGGGTTTCCAGCTTTCTTCCAGTTTGCCGCCGGGCACCTTGGCGGTGTCGTAGCTGTAACCCGTAGTGCCCCACAGATACGGCACGCTGTAGTCATGGCCCGGGTCGAAGCTCAGGGTTTTGAAGGTGTCTTTGAGCAGGGCGAGGTTGGTGAGCTTGCTCTTGTCGAACTTCTGCAGCAGGTCTTCCTTGACCATGATTTCGATAAAGCTGTCTGACGGCACCACCACGTCGTACGCGCCGCCGCCGGCCTTGAGTTTGGCCAGCAGGGTTTCGTTGGAGTCGTAGGCGTCGAGCGTGGCCTTGATGCCGGTGTCGGCTTCGAATTTTTTCAGCAGCTCTGGCGGGTAGTAGTCCGACCAGTTGGCGAAGTGCAGCGTGCCGGCGGCCTGAGCCGAGGTGGCGATGCCCATGGCGCATAGCAGGGACAACGCGAGCGAGGTGGTGCGAACGTGCATGGCAAAGCTCCTTGCTGGACTTTTTTTGAGAGCGTTAGCGTTTGCGCTGACCCACGTAATACGACAGCGCCACAAACGCGATGGAAATCACCAGGATGATCGACGAGATCGCATTGATCTTCGGCGAGATACCCATGCGAATCGAACTGAAGATGTACACCGGCAACGTCGTGGCGCCGGCACCGGCAACGAAGTAGGTGATGACGAAGTCGTCCATGGAAATGATGAACGCCAGCATTGCCCCGGAAAGGATCCCCGGGCTGAGCAGCGGAAAGGTCACTTTCCAGAACGCTTTCCACGGCGAGGCGTAAAGGTCGGCGGCGGCTTCGAGCAGGTACGGGTTCATGCCTTCGAGGCGGGCGCGAATCGGCAGATAGGCGAACGGAATGCAGAACACCACGTGGGCAATGAGGATGGTGAACAGGCTCAGTTTCAGGCCGATAAACGAGAAGAACATCAGCGTAGACACCGCCGTGACAATCTCCGGCACCAACAGCGGCAAGCCGAGCACGCCGCTCATTAAGGTTTGCCCACGAAAGGCACGACCGCGCATGCCCAGCGCCGCCAGGGTGGCCAGCGACGTGGCAATCAGGGTGGCGAGGGTGGCGACGATCAGCGAGTTCTTCGCCGCGCGCACCACTTCGGCGTCGTTAGCGACCACGGTGTACCACTTCAGGCTGAAACCGTCCCAAAGCGTGGCCGATTGCCCGCCGTTAAAACTGAGCACCACCAGCACCACAATCGGCAGGTACAGAAAAATAAAAAAGAACCACGCCGCCGGCCGCATGCCCGCGAAGCGCCACAATGGATTGCGCGTATTCATGGATGGCCCCCCGCGCTGCCCGGCTTGAAGCGCACGCTGTACACCAGCATGGCCAGCAGCACGAAACTAAGCAGGGCAAACGACAGGGCAGCGCCGAGCGGCCAGTTATGCGAGCTGCCAAATTGCAGCTGAATCAGGTTGCCGATCATCAGGGTTTTGCCGCCCCCGAGTAGCTCAGGAATGATGTAGTTACCCAACGAGGGAATGAACACCAGAATGCTGCCGGCGACGATGCCCGGCATGGCCAGCGGCACGATGATGCGTTTGAGCGCATGGAAGCGATTGGCGCCCAGGTCGAACGCCGCCTCTACCAGGCGCCAGTCCATTTTCTCCAAGCTGGTGTAAATCGGCAGCACCATAAACGGCAGGTAGGTATAGAGCAGGCCGATGATCACGGCGTTGTCGGTGTACAGCAGCCCCAAGCCATGCTGAGTAATGCCCAGGCCTTGCAGCCCTTCATCCACCAACCCGCCGTTGCGCAGCAGCAACATCCAGGCATAGGCGCGCACCAGCAGGTTGGTCCAGAACGGCACGGTCACCAGAAAGAGCAGCAGGTTGCGCTTGCGCTCGCTCTGCAACGCCAGGTACAGCGCAGTGGGGAAGCCGATCAGCAGGCATCCGGCGGTGGTCAGGATCGACAGCCAGAACGAGCGCTGAAAGATCTCCAGGTAGTCAGTGTTGAACACCAACACGTCATCCAGATCGCGCTCGTAGAAGAAATTGCGGTACGCCTCCAGGGAATACTCGCCCCACTTCACCCCGCCGTACTCGCCGGATTGCAGGATCGACACCACAAACATGATGCCCAGCGGCAGCAGCATGAACACCAGCAGCGTGAGCATGGCGGGCGTGCTGAGCAGCAGGCGGCGGCCCAATTGGCGGCGCTCGGCCAACAGCCGTGGCGTAGTCATTCGACCAGCACCTTGATGGCGGCGCTGGGCACCTGCACCCGCACCTTGTCGCCGACCTGATAACCGCCCACGGCGCCGTCGCGGTTCTGCTGGCGCACGCGGAAGCCGCCTTGGCCGGCAACGTCCAGGTGGTAGACGGTGTCGGTGCCGACATACACCACGTTCTCCACCTCGCCGAGCAACTGACCGTCGGCGGCCAGGCTCACCCGTTCCGGGCGAATGGCCAGGGTGACCGGGCCGCGATGTTCGGTGAGCGTGCTGAGCAACTGACCGTCGCTCAGCTTCACGCCGTCGTCGCTGGCCTCGGCCGTTAAGAAGTTGGTCTCGCCAATAAAGTCGGCCACGGTGCGGTTGGCCGGTGCTTCGTAGATTTCAGTCGGCGTGCCCACCTGCAAGATGCGGCCCTTGCTCATGACCGCGATGCGGTCGGACATGGTCAGCGCTTCTTCCTGATCGTGGGTCACGAAAATAAAGGTGATGCCGGTTTCGCTCTGCAAACGCTTGAGCTCGATTTGCATGTCTTTGCGCAGCTTCTGGTCCAGCGCCGACAACGATTCATCCAGCAGCAGCACTTTGGGCCGATTGGCCAGAGCGCGGGCCAGGGCGATGCGTTGTTGCTGGCCGCCGGAGAGTTGGTCGGCCCGGCGTGCGCCCACATCCGGCAGCTTTACCAGCGCCAACATGCGGGTCACGGTTTCGCTGATTTCAGCCTTGCTCAGTCCGCGCATCTCCAAACCGAAGGCGATGTTCTGCGCCACCGTCATGTGGGGAAATAGCGCGTAGCTTTGGAAAACGGTATTCACCGGGCGGCGAAAGGGCGGCAAATCCTGCATGGCTTCGCCGTATAAGCGAATGGTGCCGGCGCTGGGTTGTTCGAAGCCGGCGATCAGGCGCAGCAGCGTGGTTTTGCCGCAGCCGGAGGGGCCGAGCAGGGTGAAGAATTCGTTGGACTGGATTTCCAGAGAAACCGCATCGAGGGCTTTGACGCCCTGACCAGGGTCGCCGAATTCCATGCTGAGCTGCTCAATGCTGATGGCGCTGGAATTTCCCATAGAGTTCTATAACCCATTGTTATTGTTGGCTTTTAGCGCATACGAAACGGCTGCCAAGCGTGTCTTCGATTCTGTCAGCGTGACCCGCAGGGCAGAACGATAGAAACGGTCAAAAGGGGATAGATGCGGCCAAGTTGGCCGCTAACGTCTATACACGCTAGGCGTCTGCCCGCTCCAGCGCAAAAACGCATGGCGAAAACTGGCGGTTTCGCTGTAGCCCAACTGCTCGGCGATCAGGTAAATGGGCAGGTCGGTTTGCATCAGCAGTTGGCGCGCCTTGTCATAGCGCACTTCGTCGAGCAGGCGCTGGTAGCTGGTGTTCATCCGCGTGAGGTGGCGGCGCAGGGTGCGGGCGCTGCGGTGCAACTGATTGGCCACCCGCTCCAGGCTGCTGGCTTCACGCATGTTGCTGCTCAGGTGCTGACGGATCTGCTCGAGCACGTCCTGGCCACTGTCCAGTTGCGCAGCGAGTTTCAGGCATTGCTGCACGCCGTAATGGCAACTCACCGGGTCGGCCAGCGGCAGCTCGCGGTCGAGCAGGGCGGCGCTGAAACACAAGGTGTTAACCGGCTCACCAAACTCCACCGGGCAGCCGAATAACTGCGTGTAGGAATGTGCATGCAAGGGCGGGCGGTAGGAGAAATGCACGCTGCGCGGGCGAACCGCTTCGCCCAACAGGTCGCGAATCACGGTGAGCAACGACATCAAACACAGCTCGGTGTTGAACACCGTCAGCTCTGGCGCATAGCGATAACCGCGCGCGACCAGGCGAGCCTCGTCGCCGTCTTCTTCCAAGTGCAATTTGAAATACGTGCCCAGCAGGGTCGGTTGCGCCATCGCCAGGTTTAGCGCGTCGCGCAGGGTGCGGCTGGCGAGCATGCTGTAGCCGAGAATGCCGTAGGCCGACACGTGCATACGCAGGCCCATTGACAGCCCGAGCGCTGGGTCGCGGGTGCATTGAATGGCGTTGGCGAACACGCGCAGCTCTTGCGCGGGGCTGATGAGTTTTTCCGGAGTTTCCAGATCGGCACTGCTCAGGCCGCTGTCGTGCAGCAAACGCTGGCGAGGGATGCCGGTTTCGCTGAGCTGGCTGACGGCCAGGGCGATGGTGTGAAGGGTGGTGCGTGCGCGGTCTTCGGGAAGTAATGACAAGCCCATATTTCTGCCCTTGATGCTTCTTCTTGTAACGCCAGTGCGGCGAACTGCAACCGGCGTGCACGGTTAAGTTTCAATTCAGCATGGCTGTGCTATTTCTAGCGCCCGTTTTGTACCCCGCCACCCTTTGCGAGAACCCCCGATGCGTCGTCTGCTGACCTTGAAGTACCTGCTGGGAGCCGTGGTGCTCGGCGCATTGATTGTCCTGGCAGCGGCTGCGCAGGAGTTTCGTCTGTTCGAACGGGCCTGGTTTCAGGTGCAAGAATGGCGCCATGGCGAAGCCTGGCAAGCGCGCTCGCTGTGGCTGCCGGCGTATCGGGTGAGCGTTGAGGCCATGCCCATTAAGGGCCTGAATGACGATGTGTCGGCCCTGACCTACGACCCCGACCGCAACACGCTTTTCACCGTGACCAACCAGCGCTCGGAAATTATCGAACTGTCGCTGGCCGGCGACGTGCTACGGCGCATCCCGCTGCTGGGCTTTGGCGACCCGGAGGCGATCGAATACATCAGCCCTGGCGTGTATGTCATCACCGACGAGCGCCGCCAACGTTTGATCAGCGTGCAGCTGGACGAAACCTCAACGCCAGTACGCGCCGATGACGCCCAGCAGCTCTCCCTCGGCCTGGGCCCAAGCGGCAACAAAGGCTTTGAAGGCCTGGCTTACGACGCCAAAGGCCAGCGCTTATTTGTCGCCAAGGAACGCGATCCGGTACGCATCTATGAGGTGCACGGTTTCCCCCACACCAACGTCGACCGCCCCTTCGCCGTGCATGTGGTAGACGACCCCAAGCGGGACGCCGGGCTGTTTGTGCGCGACCTGTCGAGTCTGGATTTCGACATGCCCACCGGGCATTTACTGGCGCTCTCGGATGAGTCGCGGCTGGTGATCGAGCTGGACACCGACGGCAAGCCGATCAGCACCTTGTCGTTGTTGCGCGGCCAGAGTGGGCTGAAGAAAACCGTGCCCCAGGCGGAGGGCATTGCCAGCGATAACGCGGGCAATCTGTATATCGTCAGCGAGCCGAATCTGTTTTATGTGTTCAAGAAGGAAGAATAAAGGCCGCCGACTCGCCGGGGGTTAACGGGCGAGCAGGGGCGGACTGACGGCCAACTGCTGCCGCTTTGACGCTTGGTTTGCACGGCCGCGAACCGATCGTATTTCCCGATATTTCAAAGCAGAATTTTTCGCTTTAACTCGATAGATTAACCGCTAGTCTTACCCCACTGCTTTTTTAGGGAACCCCTTACATGCAACTGCGCAACTCCCCTTCCCGTTATGGTCTGGTCAGCATTGTTTTGCACTGGGGCATCGCATTAGCGGTATTCGGATTGTTCGGTTTGGGCCTGTGGATGGTCACGCTCGATTACTACAGCCCCTACAACCACTCCGCCCCGGCGCTGCATAAAAGCATCGGCTTGACCCTGCTGGGTTTGATGATCGTGCGCCTGCTGTGGCGCTTTATCAGTCCGGCTCCGGCGACCCTAAGCAGCTACAGCCGCGCCACCCGCTTGGGCGCCAAGCTCGGCCATGGCGCCTTGTACCTGTTGTTGTTCGCCGTGCTGATCGCCGGCTACCTGATCTCCACCGCCGATGGCCGCCCCATCGAGGTGTTCGGCTTGTTCGCTGTGCCCGCCACTTTGACCAGCATTCCTGATCAGGAAGATCTGGCCGGCGCGGTGCACTTGTACCTGGCGTGGGCCTTGGTAATTTTTGCCGGCGTTCACGCGTTAACAGCTTTGAAGCACCACTTTATCGATCACGATGTAACCCTGACCCGCATGTTTGGCCGTCGCGCCGACTAGCTCTCTCACTGCACAAGAAGGACTTACGCAATGTTCAACGCAACCCTGAAAAAATCCCTGGCCGCTCTGGCACTCGGCACCGCAATGCTCAGCGCTGGGCACGCCATGGCCGACGACTACGCCATCGACAAAACCGGCCAGCACGCCTTCATCGATTTCAAAATCAGCCACCTGGGTTACAGCTACATCTACGGCACGTTTAAAGATTGGGACGGCTCGTTCAGCTTTGATGCCAAGAACCCGGAAGCCAGCAAAATCAACGTAACGCTGAAAACCACCAGCGTTGACACCAACCACGCCGAGCGCGACAAGCACATCCGCACCGCCGACTTCCTCGACGTGTCGAAATTCCCGGAAGCCAAGTTCGTGTCCACCTCGGTTAAATCGACTGGCGAAGGCAAGGCCGACGTTACCGGTGACCTGACCCTGCACGGCGTGACCAAGCCGGTCGTGATCAAGGCAACCTTCCTCGGCGAAGGCAAAGACCCATGGGGCGGCTACCGCGCCGGCTTCGAAGGCACCACCACCATCAAGCTGAAAGACTTCGACATCCAGAAAGACCTGGGCCCGAAATCTCAAGAGCTGGAACTGCAGATCTCGTTTGAAGGTGTAAAGAAGTAAGGTTTTAACCGCCCATAAAAAACGCCGGCTGATGCCGGCGTTTTTTATGGGCGCAGCTTTAAGGAAAACTCGCGCAGGACCTGTGGGAGCGGCTTTAGCCGCGATGCTTTTTATCATGCGCATCGCGCCCAATCGAAATGTCGGGCCTAAACAAAAACACCGGCACAAGGCCGGTGTTTTTGCTGTAACGCTGAGCCTTAGCCTTCGCGGTTACGGGTAAGCAATGCCGGTTTCTCGCCACGATTGCGGCTCGGCAGTTTGTCCAGTTGCTCCAGCTGCTCGGGCGTCAAGGTGCGGTCGATTTTCGACTCCTTGTGCACGATCACTGGCTGGTGCTGCGGCTCACGCGGACCCCGAACAGCCGGTTCCTGACGCAGTGCGTCGGGGCGGGCGCGCGAGTCGTCGCGACGGGCCTGACCGCCGTTGCGTTGCGGACGCTTGCCCTGAGCATTGGCAGCACCACCACTGCGCTGGCCTTGGGGTTTGCCCTGGCCTTGCGGACGTGGCGATTGACCACGCGGCGGTTGCCCGGCAGGACGCGGTGCGCTCGGCGCGGCGCCAGCAGCAGCGGCCGGCTTGCGGCCACGGTTCTGCTGACGATTGCCCTGGTTCGGGCTGACGTAGTCGGCGCGGTTACCAAAGTTATCGATTTCGTCGTCCAGAAACTCGTCCGGCGCGCGATCGGCTGGCAATGGCGGAACCGCCGCCGCAGTGCTGTTGGTGCGCGGCTGACGCGGTTCGTTGCTGCGCGGTTGGCCCTGACGCGGCTGTTGCTGACGGCCTGAGTTGGCTGGCTTGTCGCGGCCTTGAGCGGCAGGTTTGTCTTTGCCGTCCTTGCCTTTGTCTTTACGGCCGCTGCCACGACGATCACCGCCGCCGCCACCGCCTGGTTTGTTCGGATCACGCGGGCCACCACGGCCACGGTTTTGACCTTCAGGGCGCTCGCGCACTTCCGGTTTTTCCGCTTCCACGGTGCTGGCATCGAAGCCCATCAGGTCGCCGTCGGCGATTTTCTGCTTGGTCATGCGCTCAATGCCTTTGAGCAATTTCTCTTCATCCGGCGCGACCAGCGAAATGGCCTCACCGCTGCGACCGGCACGGCCGGTACGGCCGATGCGGTGCACGTAATCTTCTTCAACGTTGGGCAGTTCGAAGTTGACCACGTGGGGCAACTGGTCGATGTCCAGACCGCGAGCGGCGATGTCGGTAGCAACCAGCACACGTACGGCGTTGGCTTTGAAATCAGCCAGGGCCTTGGTGCGCGCGTTCTGGCTTTTGTTGCCGTGGATCGCCACAGCCGGCAGGCCGTGTTTGTCGAGGTACTCGGCCAGACGGTTGGCGCCGTGCTTGGTGCGGGTGAACACCAGTACCTGTTCCCACGCGCCGGCGGTGATCAGATGAGCGAGCAGGGCGCGCTTGTGGTTGGACTGCAGGCGGAACACCCGTTGCTCGATGCGCTCGACCGTGGTGTTGGGCGGCGTCACTTCGATGCGCTCGGGGTTGTGCAGCAATTTGCCGGCGAGGTCGGTGATGTCTTTGGAGAAGGTCGCCGAGAACAGCAGGTTCTGACGCTTGGACGGCAAGCGCGCCAGGACCTTTTTCACGTCATGGATAAAGCCCATGTCGAGCATGCGGTCGGCTTCGTCGAGCACCAGAATTTCAACGTGAGACAAGTCGACGCTGCCTTGGCTGGCCAGGTCGAGCAAGCGACCGGGGCAGGCGACGAGCACGTCAACGCCACGGGCCATGGCTTGCACCTGCGGGTTCATGCCAACGCCGCCGAAGATGCAGGTAGAGACGAATTTCAGATCACGGGCATACAGCTTGAAGCTGTCATGCACTTGCGCGGCCAGTTCGCGGGTGGGCGTCAGCACCAATACGCGCGGCTGTTTCGGGCCGTGGCGGTGTTCGCGGTCCGGGTGACCATTGGGGAACAAGCGCTCGAGGATCGGCAAGGCGAAGCCACCGGTTTTGCCGGTGCCCGTCTGGGCGGCAACCATCAGATCGCGACCTTGCAACACGGCGGGGATGGCCCGCTGTTGCACTGGGGTGGGCTCGGTGTAGCCAGCAGCCTCGACGGCGCGGACTAAAGCCTCGGAGAGACCGAGGGAAGCAAAGGACATGAGTAATCCTGTTTAGTGAGGGCGTGGCCCATGGGGGAAATTCTGCCGTGCATGAAACGCGTTGAGGGCGCGTTCCCGTCCGGTCCTGCGGGCCTCTAGGAGGGCCGGCGTCCGGGCGTCAGCCAGCGGGGAAGCCGGAGTATAACAGAGCATTTCCACAATGCGCCTAGCGCTACGACGCAGGGGCATTGAGGAGGAAAACCACGTAACCGCGAAACAGCGGCAAGTCGTGCAGGTAGTCGGGCGCCTGCCAGTCGCCGTGCTGCACCAAGCCGATCTTGAACGGCAGTTGCAGGCGCTTGGTGGGTGGCAGGTAAGCGCTGTAGTTGGCAATGCTGTGGCGGCCCTGATACGTCTGGATGACGATTTCGTCCACAACACCGGCCAATTGGTTCAATACGCCGGTATCGGCGTTCGGTGCCCAGTCGAGCAAACCGGTGATGCTCAGGCGGTAGTCGTTCGGCAGGCGCGCGCGCAAGTCGCGCAGAAATTGCGCGTAGTGGTGCAACTCGCGGGTACGGGCATCGAAGTCGATCTGGATGCCCACCACCGGGTTACCGGCGAGCTGCCAGCGGCGCACTTGCGAGAGCATTACCGCATACGCCTCGGGCGGCCAGTCCAGCGTTTGCGCGCGGTACACCAGCCAGATCTCGCCGGGGTGTTCGGCCAGCCTGGGTATGGAGATTCCCTGGGCCAAAAAGCGTACGGCCCCGCCTTGGCTACGCGGCGCGCGTTCGATTTGGCCTTGCAGGACATACAGGCTTTTCGCCTGGGCCAGCACCGGCTGCGGTTGCACGCCGCTCCACAACCAGAAGGCGTCGTACTGGCTGGCATCCACCTCGGCGGCTGCCGGACTGCTGAGCAAGGCCAGCAGCACGCCGAGCCGCAAACCCTTCACTGACTCACCAGTAATACTTCAGCGACTGCGCCCAGGTGCTCTTGGCGTATTGACGTTTGAGGGTCGAGAACCACTGTTTGCGCACGGACTTGTCGAGGTCGTCGCCGTTGCAGTGGTTGTAGCCGCTGGTGGCGTAGCAGTTGATCGCGCGATACAGCGCGTAGGCGCGATCATCTGCCGGTGCTTTGTCGTTGGCGATGATCTGCTGGTAGCCGTGCAGCGGGTCGAAGCGCTCGCCCGGGAACTGGGTTTTGCTGCCGCCCAAGGCGAACTCGCCAGGGAAACCGTCGAAGGCCAGCGAGTGGCTGCGAGTGAACTCACCCAGGCAGTTGATGGCCTTGGCATTGGCCGGTTCTTTTTCCAGCACGGCGGCGGTTTCCTTGGGGGCCGGACAGGCATAACCATCGTCATTGGTGCCCTGCGCGACAACGAACTGCTGGAGTGCTTCGGGGGCTGGCTCGGGGACCAGGGCCAGGTCGTCAATGAAGGCTGGGTAATGGCCTTGCAGCAATTCTTTGTAGAGCAGCACCGACAGCGCGGTGACCGACTCATCGGTACCGACCTTGCCGTCTTTGGCCACCTGCCGCAGCAGCTCAGGCGAGGCGACGCGGCCGAGCACTTGCGCCCGCCAGTTGCTGTTGGTGATCAGCGAGTCGGCGGCGAAAATCTTCTCCACCTGGTTGCTGTGCTCGTAGTTGAGCGCGAGTGCCAGCTGCAACTGCTGCCGCTGGATCGGCTGTTCGGTTAGCTTGAACAGCTTCAACCAATGGGCTTGTGCCACGGGCCATTGGCCGTCTTCTTCGAGGGCCAGGCCGCGCACGATCTGTTGGCTGAAGTGCAGGTGGTCGAGCACGCTCTCGTCGCTGGCCTCGGGCAGAAACTTCAAGGCTTCGGCCGGGACTTCGCCGACGTAGTAGTGCCAGGCGCCTTGCAGGTACGCGTACAGATCCGGCTCATCGGCAAACAGCGGCTTTTGCGCCAGCAGCTGGTCTTCACTGATCGGCTCGCCCGAGCGCATGCCCTTGAGGTCGATCACGGCCAGCAACATGGGGTTGGTCACGCCTTGGGCGCTGGTGAACAGCTTGTTGTCCACCTCGTCGGTTAGCTGCTGCACGGTGCTGTCACGGTTGTTCAGGTTCTGTTCGGCCAGCTGCTCGGCGTAGGCCGCCGCCAGCTTGACGTTGTCTTGTTGCAGCCAATACACCCGACGCAGCAAGCCCTTGGCCGACAGGGTGTACTGGCCTTGTGGGTAGCTGGCGAGGTACTGCTTGAGGTCGGTTTCAGTTTGCGTCAGTGCGGGTTGGTCCGCCTTGCTCAGGTCGGGATAGCCGTACTCGTCGAATGCATTGGCCTGGGCGGCATTCAGCTGACTGCGGGCCACCATGTAAGTCGCGGTTTCCTTCAACCACGCCTGCTCGCTGCTGAGCAATTCGGTAAAGCGTGCACTGGCGGCGGCGAAGTCGCCGTCGTAAAAAGCGCTGGCACCCTGCAAGTAGGTGGCGAACTGCCGACCGAGGATCGATTGCACGCCGATGAAATTCAGGGGCTGCGGCTCGCTGGCCGGGTGCTCTTGTTGCAGCAGGGTCAGGCGCTGCCTGGCCAAGCGTTTGCGTTCCGGGTCCGGCAGGTCGCTGGCCAACAGCTGACCGAGAAAGGTCGCCGTGGTAACGCTGTTGTTGCTGCTCTGCCGACTGCCTTCGCCGCTGGCGTAGGAAGGCGTCTCGCCGAGGTCCGGATATTCGGCGCTCAGGCCCAATTTTTCCAGCTGGGCCGATAGCGAGTTCGTATCGGCCGCGGTTGGCGTGTCGGTCGGTTGCGTCTCAGGCTCTGCGACCGAGAACAGTTGCTCCAGCGCGAAGGGCACCAAGGCGTTCTGGTCCTCGGCCTTTTCCGGATTGCCCGCCAGGTTCGGTTGGCCGGCATCGGCCAATAGCCATTGGAGGTTGGCGCGGGTGTCGTTGCTGGGGCTCAGAAACGCCTGGGTGGAGCAGGTATCCAGGCCTTTGGCTTGCAGTTGCAAGGTCGGTTCGCACTCGCCGTCGTCGGAGCTGGCGTGGGCCAGAGGAGCGCCGAGCAAGAGCAGTGCGAGGGCTAAACGATTCATGCGGGTCTTCCTTGAACAGTCATAAAAAAAGCCGCTTGGGCAAGCGGCTCTCGAACAAGCGTTATCAGCGTGGCAGCTTGAGGTTGTTCCACACCGCCAGGCTTGGCTCGGCCTGGTTCAGGGTATAGAAGTGCAGGCCCGGTGCGCCACCTTGCAGCAGGCGGTCGCACATGTCTGTGATGACCTGCTCGCCGTACGCCTGAATGCTCTCGATGTCATCGGCGTAAGCCTCCAGCTGTTTGCGAATCCAGCGTGGAATTTCAGCGCCGCAGGCGTCGGAGAAACGCGCGAGTTTGCTGTAGTTGGTGATCGGCATGATGCCCGGCACGATCGGAATGGTGACGCCCATCTTGCGCACGCGCTCGACGAAGTAGAAGTAGCTGTCGGCGTTGAAGAAGTACTGGGTGATCGCGCTGTCGGCGCCGGCTTTGGCCTTGCGCACGAAGTTGGCGATGTCGTCTTCGAAGTTGCGCGCTTGCGGGTGCATTTCCGGGTAGGCGGCGACTTCGATGTGGAAGTGGCTGCCGGTTTCTTCACGGATAAAGCTGACCAGGTCGTTGGCGTGACGCAGCTCGCCGCTGGCCATGCCCATGCCCGATGGCAGGTCGCCGCGCAAGGCGACGATGCGCTTGATGCCGGCCTCCTGGTATTGCTTGAGCAGGGCGCGCAGTTCGGCCTTGCTGTCGCCCACGCAGGACAGGTGCGGTGCGGTGGGCACCTTCACGTCGCTGTCCAGTTGCAGCACGGTGTTGATCGTGCGGTCGCGGGTCGAACCCCCGGCACCGTAGGTGCAGGAGAAAAAGTCGGGGTTGTAACCAGCCAGCACGCGGGCGGTGGCTAACAGTTTTTCATGCCCAGCGTCGGTCTTGGTTGGGAAGAACTCGAAGCTGTAGCGACGTTCTTTGCTCATTTAAAAGTGCTCTCGGAAACGCTGGCGAATGGTCGACAGGCCCGGCTTTCCAACGCGGAAAACAGCGGGCCTGTACTTCGCGGCAAAGCGCCCGCAGGTGCGGGCGCCGGGCACATCAGTAGCGGTAGGCGTGTGGTTTGAACGGGCCTTCCTGCGGCACGCCGATGTAGTCGGCTTGCGTTTTGGTCAGCTTGGTCACAACGCCGCCGAAACCCTTGACCATTTCCAGGGCCACTTCTTCGTCGAGTTTCTT
This sequence comes from Pseudomonas sp. AC070, assembly GCF_979258635.1. Lineage (NCBI taxonomy): Bacteria > Pseudomonadati > Pseudomonadota > Gammaproteobacteria > Pseudomonadales > Pseudomonadaceae > Pseudomonas > Pseudomonas sp. AC070. The sequence continues at coordinate 4,889,311 of NZ_OZ409871.1, read as the reverse complement.
CGGCAGCACTTCCACAGTCAGACGCTCGGCTTTTGCAGCGGCCGACAGGTCGGCGTACTTCTGGCCGAACAGGAAGATTTGCGCCAGAACCTGGTTGGCGAACGAGCCGTCCATGATGCGGCTCGGGTGGCCAGTGGCGTTGCCCAGGTTAACCAGGCGGCCTTCGGCGAGCAGAATCAGGTAGTCGTCGTTGTGCGGATCGAAGCTGCCGGCGCCGGTGCGGTGAACCTTGTGCACCTGTGGCTTCACTTCTTCCCATGCCCAGTTTTTGCGCATGAAAGCGGTGTCGATCTCGTTGTCGAAGTGACCGATGTTGCAGACCACAGCGCGCTTTTTCAGGGCAGTGAGCATGTTGCTGTCGCAGACGTTGACGTTACCGGTGGTGGTGACGATCAGGTCGATTTTGCCCAGCAGCAGTTTGTCGATGCTGGCGGCGGTGCCGTCGTTGTTGCCATCGATAAACGGCGAGACGACTTCGAAGCCGTCCATGCAGGCTTGCATGGCGCAGATCGGGTCCACTTCAGTGACCTTCACGATCATGCCTTCCTGACGCAGCGACTGAGCCGAGCCTTTGCCCACGTCGCCGTAGCCGATGACCAGCGCTTGCTTGCCGGACAACAGATGGTCGGTGCCGCGCTTGATGGCGTCGTTCAGGCTGTGACGGCAGCCGTATTTGTTGTCGTTTTTGCTCTTGGTTACCGAGTCGTTGACGTTGATGGCCGGGATTTTCAGCTCGCCCTTGGCCAGCATGTCCAGCAGACGGTGTACGCCGGTGGTGGTTTCTTCGGTCACGCCGTGAATCTTGTCGAGCATGGCCGGGTATTTCTTGTGGATGATTTCGGTCAGGTCGCCGCCGTCGTCGAGAATCATGTTGGCGTCCCACGGCTGGCCATCTTTAAGGATGGTTTGCTCGATGCACCACTCGTACTCTTGCTCGGTTTCACCTTTCCAGGCGAACACCGGAATGCCGGCAGCGGCGATAGCAGCAGCGGCTTGGTCTTGAGTGGAGAAAATGTTGCAGGACGACCAGCGTACTTCGGCACCCAGGGCAACCAGGGTTTCGATCAGCACGGCAGTCTGAATGGTCATGTGGATGCAGCCGATGATCTTCGCGCCCTTGAGCGGCTGCTCGCCGGCGTACTTGTGGCGCAGGCCCATCAGGGCTGGCATTTCGGATTCGGCGATGATGGTTTCGCGACGGCCCCAAGCGGCCAGGGAAATATCGGCGACTTTATAGTCGGTAAAAGCAGCGCTCATGCTGTAACTCCATTCGTGGTGTGCGAATGGGCGCCGTTGATGCGTTTTAACAGCCAGCGAATGGCTGTTCTCTACGCCCTGTTCGAGCCTGACAGGCCACTTCGCGATGGAAGAACCTGCTGCAGCGCCCCTCGAACAGGTGGCGGGAGCGACCCACAATCCAGGGGCCGCTTTGAAGCTGGGGGATTATAGCTGCGCCGGCGAGCTTGCCCAAGGCTTTCTGTCGCAATGCGCTATAGCCACTATTAACTGTGTTGTTGCGACAGCCTCGCATCGCTTCTGCCATGCTGCGGGCGTTCTAACACGAGGAGCAGGTATGAACTTCCACACACGCAAATGGGTGAAGCCCGAAGACCTCAACCCCAACGGCACGTTGTTCGGCGGCAGCTTGCTAAAGTGGATCGATGAAGAAGCGGCGATCTACGCCATCATTCAGCTGGGCAGCCAGCACGTGGTGACCAAGCTGATTTCCGAAATCAATTTCGTCTCGTCGGCGCGCCAGAGCGACATCATCGAGCTGGGCATCACGGCCACCGCGTTCGGTCGCACCTCGCTGACCATGCGCGCCGAAGTGCGCAACAAGATCACCCGCAAAAGCATCCTGACCATCGACAAGATGGTGTTCGTCAATGTCGATGCCGACGGCAACCCGGCGCCCCATGGCAAAACCGAAATCACCTATATCCGCGATCAGTTCAAGGAAGAAGGCGGTTCGGCCTAAGCCGAGCGATTGACTGATATGCCATTGGCCAGCGCCCCGCTGGCCATGGATTCGGCGCGCGCATCAAGGCAAGCTGCTCGGAACAATAAAACCGAGGAGTTGCCATGACCGTTGCTTATTGGTGCGTGCTGATTGCGCTGTTTCTTCCCTACCTCTGCACAGGGCTGGCCAAAGGCTTGGGCGGCGGTTTCGCGCCCAAGCACAACCACGACCCGCGAGCGCTGCAGGCGACCATGAATGGGCCGGCCAAGCGCGCAAACAACGCCCAACTCAATGGCTTTGAAGTGACGCCCGCCTTTGCTGCGGCGGTGATCATTGCCCATCAAATCGGCCATGCCGCACAGACCACCATCGACCTGCTGGCGATCTGGTTTATCGTCAGCCGCATCCTGTACATCATCTGCTACCTGGCCGACTGGGCGCCGATTCGCTCGCTGATATGGGGCGTTGGTATGGCGCTGATCGCGAGCTTTTTCTTCGTCAGCGTCTGACCTCGAAGGTTGGTAATCGGGAGCAAGGCGAGGATACTGGCGGCCGCCGTTGAACAGCCAAAAGTAGCCTCGCCATGATTTCGAAAAAAGCCGCTCTCATTATTTTTGCCTGCCTGGCCATCGCCGCTTGCGGTGGCGTTGACCCTAACTCGCCGCAGGGCAAGCGCCAGGCCATCTTCAAACAGATGCTCAAAACAGGTGAAGACCTGGGCGGCATGTTGCGCGGCAGGGTGCAGTTCGACAGCGAGAAATTCGCGGCCGGCGCGGTGAAGCTCGACGAGTTGTCCAAACAGCCTTGGCAGTATTTCCCGCAGGTGCAGGAAACCGACAAAAGCAGCGCCAAGCCCGAAGTCTGGGAAAACCAGGCGCGCTTTCAAGAACTAGCGAAAAACCTGGAAACCGCGACGGCAGCCCTCGTGGTTGCCAGCCGGGACCCGGCACTGGACGCGAAGAAACTCGACGCGCCCGTACAGGCCGTGGAAGACGCCTGTGAAACCTGCCACAAGGCCTTCCGCAATCACTGATCAGCGCTCCAATTGCTTCTTGGCTTCGTCGAGTTCTTTGCGCGCTTCGGCCAGTTTGTTTTTGCGTGAGTCGATTTTCTCAGGGTCGCCTTTGGCCATGGCCTTTTGCAGGTCGCTCTCGCGGCGCTTCACTTCGTGCTGAGCCTCCAGCACTTTCTGCTCCCGTGATTTTTCCAACTGCTCGTCGGTGCAGTTGCTCTTAACCTGGCTCAACGCCGTTTCCAAACCCGCCTGCTGCGCGCTGTTGCCGGCAGCTTTGGCGCGTTCGATTTGTTGTTGGATTTCGTCGCGCTTGGCGGCGCAGCCGGTCAGGGTTTTGGTGGTTTCGGCAGCCATCGCCGAGGTGGCGAGAAGGCCAAGCGCGGCCGCCGATAGAAGGTGACGTAAGGCATTAAAGGACAACATTGCGACGCTCCGTTGGCAGTGAAAAAGTCGGCGACCGGACGCTTGCCCAAGGTCGCGATGGCCAGAAGTCTATCCCATAGAAACCGACCTGTTGGGTGGCGAGCCCTGGCGCTCAAAATCCATGAACCCCTGCCGCCTGCAATTTTTCCCGCAGTGCCAGCACCTGTGGATCACGGAAAAAAGCGGCCAACTGCTGTGCGCGTGTTTTGCCGATACCGGGCTGGTCGAGCCAGTCGCGTTCGGTTCGTTGGGCCAGTTCATCCCAGCGTTGGCTAACACTCGCCTCGCCCGTCGGCGGCATTCCCAGCGCTTTCAGCCAGGTGGAAAACGGTTGCTGCAACGCGCGTCGGAAACTGCTGTGCACATTGCTGGCGCTGCGTTTACCGAAGCCTGGCAGGCTGGCGAGTTCGCTTTCGCTCAGGTCCAGCCAATCGAGCAATCCGCCCAGACGCTGGGCGCTGAGTAGTTTTTCCCATGTGCCCGGGCCGACGCCTGCCATCGCCAGGCCTTTTTTGCTGCTCAGCCACTCCAGTCGGGCTCGAAACTGGCTGGCGCAGTCTGGTTCCGATGTCCAGCAACTCAAGGGGTGATAGCGACCCGCATCGGGTGGATCAATTTCTTCGCGCGTTTGCGTATGCCAGGCCACATTCTCCAGTCGCGGGATGGTCAGCCCCGCCAGGGCAATTGCCACCTGGTCGCCGGGGCGAATATCCAGCCGCTCCCAGCGCCGTAACGACCCGACACTTACGCGGCGGATGGTGCGGTCGTCCAGTTCAACCGGACGCAGATGCAGCAGGGGCGTGATGCGCCCCGTGCGCCCAACTTTGAACTCCACCCGCCGCACTTCAGCCAGCGCCTGGGCGTAGGGGTATTTCCACGCCACGGCACTGGCCGGCGGTGCGTTTCGCCAGCGCTTGCCGGCGGGCCTGGTGCCCTGGCGGATGACGATGCCATCGCTGGCAAACGGCAGGGGGCTTTGGTACCAGTGCCGGCGCCACTGCTCTATATCGGCGAGAGAGTTGGCTGGGTGGGTCAGCTTCACGGTATCGGTAAAGCCCAGTTCAATCAGACGGTCTAGCCGGGACGACATATCCAAAGGGCCGTTTGGCAGCTCCCACACGAACAGGCCGATGCGCTGGCCGTCTGCGTCCGACAGCTGCTTGCGATTAAGCAGCCCCGCCACGGTCGCCCTCGCACCGATGCCGCCGCGTTTGGCCTGAACGTGGCCAGCGGCGCGTAGATACAACTCGCCCTGGACCAACGTCTGCGTGTCGCTGGCGTTCAACCGAGGCGGGATGGCAGGAATGTGCCGCGCATGCTCGGTCCAATCCTGCCCGCTGAGCCCGTCGCCGCGGCTGATTACGCGCTGCAGTTTCCCGTCGGCGTACACCAGCGTCACGGCCACGCCGTCGACCTTTGGCTGCACCCAGATATCGTTGCGGTGCTTCAGCCATTCGCCGACTGCTTGCGCGTTTGGCAATTTGTTGAGCCCAGTGTGGGCGACGGGATGCTCCAGCGGTCCGCCCTGAGTCGGGGTGGTCGCCGGTTCGGCCACATCGACAGCCGAGAAGCAGGTTCGCCAATCCTGAAGTCGCAGGAGTGTCTGATCGTAAAGCTCATCGGCAACCGTGGCGCGACCCTGGCGGTAGTCCTCGTTCCATTGGCCGATTTGGTCGCTAAGGGCGTTTAGTTCCAGAGTGGCGCGCTCAGGCGCCCACGGCGGGCAGGGCGCAGCGGAACACAGCAGGGGAAGGGTTGAGCAGAGCAGTATGGCAATCCGTCGCAGCATGGCGAACGTCCTGTTCGAATGAGGGCAGCCGGCAGGTTACGGATTGGGCGAGGGGTTCCAAGCGGAGGGGGCTGGTGGGGGTGTAGGTTATGGCTGGAAAAGCCACTGTCGTTGCCGCTTGCGGGGGAGTGACGATGATGTTGAGAGAAACTTCCGCCACCCTTCGCTGGGCGACGAGGATCTTGAGAAAAACCTCCGTCACCTTCGCAGGAATGACGGTGGTTTTGGGATACACCTCCACCACCTTCGCGGAAGTGACGACGATGTTAAGAAAAAACTCCGTCATCCTCGCGAAAGCGGGGATCCAGGATTTTCCGGCTGGCAAATGGCTTGAAACCGCCCACTACTCCACTTCGGTCCGAAATTCTGGATTTCGAGTCGTCGAACCGCCGCCTGCGCGGGAATGACGGTGGTTTTGGGATCGACCTCCGCCACCTTCGCAGAAGTGACGATGATGTTGAGAAAAACCTCCGTCATCCTCGCGAAAGCGGGGATCCAGAATATTTCGGCGGGCAAAGGACTTGGCACTGCCGACTATTCCACTTCGGTCCGAAATTCTGGATTTCGAGTCGCCGAACCGCCGCCTGCGCGGGAATGACGGTGTTGCTTGAGGCAGGCTCGAGATCCATCCCGTCCCACACAAAAAAAGCCCCGCACAAGGCGGGGCTTTTTCATTTCACCGAAGCACTCACAACCCGGCGTTAGCGCGCAGCTGTTCGGCCTTGTCGGTTTTTTCCCAGGTGAACGTGGTGAAGGTGTCGTCACCCACGGTCAGTTCTTCCGGCGTACGACCGAAGTGGCCATAGGCCGCAGTCGGGCGGTACATCGGGTGCAGCAGGTCGAGCATTTTGGTGATGGCGTACGGGCGCAGGTCGAAGGTGTCGCGCACCAGTTGGATGATCTTCTCTTCGCTGACCTTGTTGGTGCCGAAGGTGTTGATCGAAACCGACGTCGGCTGCGCTACGCCGATAGCGTAGGACACCTGAATTTCGCAGCGCTCGGCCAGGCCGGCAGCGACGATGTTCTTGGCCACGTAACGACCGGCGTAAGCGGCCGAGCGGTCTACCTTGGATGGGTCTTTACCGGAGAACGCGCCGCCGCCATGACGGGCCATGCCGCCGTAGGAGTCGACGATGATTTTGCGGCCGGTCAGACCGCAGTCGCCCACTGGGCCACCGATCACGAAGTTGCCGGTCGGGTTGATGTGGAACTGGGTGTCTTTGTGCAGCCATTCAGCCGGCAGCACGTGTTTGACGATCAGTTCCATCACGCCTTCGCGCAGGTCTTTGTAGCTGACTTCCGGGTTGTGCTGGGTGGACAGAACCACGGCATCCACGGCGACGGGCTTGCCGTTTTCGTAGCGGAAGGTCACTTGCGATTTGGCGTCCGGGCGCAGCCAAGGCAGCAGGCCGGATTTACGCGCTTCGGCCTGACGCTCAACCAAACGGTGCGCGTAGCAGATCGGCGCTGGCATCAGCACGTCGGTGTCGTTGCTGGCGTACCCGAACATCAGGCCCTGGTCGCCGGCGCCCTGGTCTTCCGGCTTGCTGCGGTCAACGCCCTGGTTAATGTCGGGGGACTGCTTGCCGATGATGTTCATCACGCCGCAAGTGGCACCGTCGAAGCCGACGTCCGAGCTGGTGTAGCCGATGTCGGTGATGACGTTACGGACGATTTCTTCCAGGTCGACCCAGGCGTTGGTGGTCACTTCGCCGGCGATGATGGCAACACCGGTTTTCACCAGGGTTTCGCACGCCACGCGAGCGTGTTTGTCCTGGGCGATGATGGCGTCGAGGACGGCATCGGAAATCTGGTCGGCGATTTTGTCTGGATGTCCTTCAGACACGGACTCAGAGGTGAAAAGAGAGTATTCGCTCATCTCGACGGGTTCCTGTTTATCAAGTGTTCGGCAGCGTTGTGGCTGCTGATGGGTCCGGGCTACCAGGGGCGCGCTGAAAATGGCGCACCTGAATCTGGAAACCATTGCGTAAACCAATGTAGAGGCTTTCACCGGGTTCAAGCCCTGCGGCTTGTGCCCAATGGGCCAGGTCGTCCTGTTCGAAGCCAAGCCAGAGATCGCCGCAGGCCTCGCGGGCCCAGCTCTGGTTGTGGCGGCACAACTCGGTAATCAACAAGCTGCCGCCGGGTTTGACCCGCTGCGCCAGTTGCTTCAGCGCGTCGGCCGGGGCGGCCAGGTGGTGCAGCACCATGTTCAGCACCACGCAGTCGGCGGTCAGCCGCGCGCTTTCTTCATTTAAGGCATCGGCCAGTTGCAATTCAACGTTGTTCAGGCCGTCTTGCTCACAGCGCACGCGGGCCAGTTCAAGCATGGCCGCGCTGTTGTCCAGCGCCGTAACACGGGCGAAACGCTTGGCCAGCTCGGGCAGGAAACCACCATCGCCGGGGCCGACTTCCAACGCCGTGGCTTCGCGGTTGAAGCCCAACGCATCGAGCAGGGCGAGCACGCTGTCGCGGTATTGCGGCAGGCCGGCGATCAGGTCTTGCTGGGCCTGGAAGTTTTCGGCCATGCGGCTGAAAAAGTCTTGGCTGGCGGCGGCGCGTTGGCCGTGCACGGCGGCGATGCGGGTTTGCACGTCGGCCGGCAGCTCCAGGCTGTCGACTTCATCAAGCAACGCGCTGTGCAGCAAACCGCCCAGGCGTTCAGCCGGCGCCAGGGCGCGGCGGTAGAAAATGGCGTTGCCTTCGCGCCGCGTGGCCACAAGCCCGGCCTGGGCCAGCACCTTTAAATGGTGGCTCATGCCGGATTGGCCGGTGGCGAAAATCTGCGCCAGTTCCAGCACACCAAACGAGTCGTTGCTCAGCGCGCGCAACACGTTCAACCGCAGCGGATCACCGCCGGCCTTGCACAGGGCGGCCAGCTCATCGGCAGGTTCGAAACGCAGTTGGGGGACGCGCATATTCATAGGGTGCGCAGTCTAGTCGGTCATTTTTTATCCAGCAATACCAATATCAAAATGTTTTGATATTGCGCGCCGAGGGTCATCGAGGGGACAAAAGCTGCCCGCTTCGACCATCTGTGATTGCCCCGCACTACCGGCCTGGGCGAAAATGGCCGCCTTTTTGTGATCAGCCCTACCCAGGAGATTAGCGATGCCCAGCCGTCGTGAGCGTGCCAATGCCATTCGTGCCCTCAGCATGGATGCCGTGCAGAAAGCCAACAGCGGCCACCCCGGTGCACCGATGGGTATGGCGGATATCGCCGAAGTGCTGTGGCGCGACTACCTCAAGCACAACCCGAGCAACCCCGAATTCGCCGACCGTGACCGCTTTATTCTGTCCAACGGCCACGGCTCGATGCTCATCTATTCGTTGCTGCACCTGACCGGTTACGACCTGTCCATCGACGACCTGAAAAACTTCCGCCAACTGCATAGCCGCACCCCGGGCCACCCGGAATACGGCTACACCCCCGGCGTAGAAACCACCACCGGCCCACTGGGCCAAGGCCTGGCCAACGCCGTGGGTTTTGCCCTGGCGGAGAAAGTGCTGGGCGCGCAGTTCAACCGTCCTGGCCACAACATCGTCGACCACCACACCTACGTGTTCCTGGGTGACGGTTGCATGATGGAAGGCATTTCCCACGAAGTGAGTTCCCTGGCCGGCACCCTGGGCCTGGGCAAGCTGATCGCCTTTTACGATGACAACGGCATCTCCATCGACGGCGAAGTGGAAGGCTGGTTCACCGACGACACGCCCAAGCGTTTCGAGGCCTACGGCTGGCAAGTGATCCGCAACGTGGACGGCCACGACGCCGAAGAAATCAAGATCGCCATCGACACCGCCCGCAAGAGCGCGCAGCCGACACTGATCTGCTGCAAAACCGTGATCGGCTTCGGCTCGCCGAACAAGCAAGGTAAAGAAGACTGCCACGGTGCTCCGCTGGGCGCCGAGGAAATCGCCCTGACCCGTGCCGCGCTGGGCTGGAACCACGGCCCGTTCGAAGTTCCGGCCGACATCTATGCCGAGTGGGACGCCAAAGCTGCGGGCGCTGCCGCCGAAGCGGAGTGGAACAGCCGTTTCGACGCTTACGCCGCCGCTCACCCGGAACTGGCAAGCGAGCTGAAACGCCGCCTGGCCGGCGACCTGCCTGCCGACTTCGCCGACAAGGCCGTTGCCTATATCAATGAAGTGGCGAGCAAAGGCGAAACCATCGCCAGCCGCAAAGCCAGCCAGAACGCCCTGAATGCATTTGGTCCGCTGCTGCCGGAATTCCTCGGCGGTTCGGCTGACCTCGCCGGTTCCAACCTCACGCTGTGGAAAGGCTGCAAAGGCGTGAGCGCTGAAGACGCCGCCGGCAACTACATGTTCTACGGCGTACGCGAGTTCGGCATGAGCGCCATCATGAATGGCGTGGCTCTGCACGGCGGCTTCGTGCCGTATGGCGCCACCTTCCTGATCTTCATGGAATACGCTCGCAACGCTGTGCGCATGTCGGCGCTGATGAAAAAGCGCGTGCTGTATGTGTTCACCCACGACTCCATCGGTCTGGGCGAAGACGGCCCGACGCACCAGCCGATCGAGCAACTGACCAGCCTGCGCACCACGCCGAACCTCGACACCTGGCGCCCAGCCGACGCGGTGGAATCGGCCATCGCCTGGAAGCACGCCGTTGAACGTAAAGACGGCCCGAGCGCGCTGATTTTCTCGCGCCAGAACCTGCCGCACCAAACCCGCGACGCCGAGCAACTGGCTAACGCCGAGCGCGGTGGTTATGTGCTGAAAGATTGCACAGGCGAGCCTGAGCTGATTTTGATCGCCACCGGTTCGGAAGTGGCGCTGGCCGTTCAGGCTTACGACACGCTCACCGAGCAAGGCCGCAAGGTGCGCGTAGTGTCCATGCCGTGCACCAGCGTGTTCGACGCCCAAGACGCCGGCTACAAGCAGGCCGTGTTGCCGCTGCAGGTGGGCGCGCGTATCGCCATCGAAGCCGCCCACGCGGACTACTGGTACAAGTACGTCGGTCTGGAAGGTCGCGTAATCGGCATGACCAGCTTCGGCGAGTCGGCCCCGGCGCCGGCCTTGTTCGAGCACTTCGGCTTTACCGTGGAGAATATCCTCGAGCAGGCTGGCGAGTTGCTGGAAGGTTAAAAGCCGGCTCTGCACTTGCCGTCCTCACGCAGGTGGATTCAGTCGTGTCGTCCAATCGATAAGCCTGGATCCCCGCCTGCGCGGGGATGACGGTGCTAGAGGTGAGCACGATTTTGCCGCACCCCCTCCGTTTTACCCGACGTGAGCCTGTCCATGTCCCAACGTCCTTACAAAGTTGCCCTTAACGGTTATGGCCGCATCGGCCGTTGCGTGCTGCGCGCGTTGTATGAGCGTGGCGCCAAGGCCGGTTTTCAGGTGGTGGCGCTCAATGATCTGGCCGATCTGGCCAGCATCGAATACCTCACGCGCTTCGACTCCACCCACGGGCGGTTCCCCGGTGAGGTGCGGATTGAAGGCGATTGCCTGCACGTAAATGGCGACAACCTGCTGGTGCTGCGCAGCGCCACGCCTGAGGGCATCGATTGGAAGGCGCTGGATGTCGACCTGGTGTTGGAATGTTCCGGCGTCTACAACACCCGCGCCGACGGCCAGCGCTTTATCGATGCCGGCGTGCCGCGCGTGTTGTTCTCGCAGCCGATGGCGAGCGAGGCGGATATCGACGCCACCATCGTCTACGGCGTTAACCAGCAGCGCCTGACAGGCCACGAAACCCTGGTTTCCAACGCCTCCTGCACCACCAACTGCGGCGTGCCGTTGCTGAAGTTACTCAATGAAGCGGTGGGTCTGGAATATGCATCCATCACCACGATTCACTCGGCCATGAACGACCAACCGGTGATCGACGCTTATCACCACGAAGACTTGCGTCGCACGCGCTCGGCGTTTCAATCGGTGATTCCGGTGTCCACCGGCCTGGCCCGTGGTATCGAGCGTTTGTTGCCGGAACTTGCCGGGCGAATTCAGGCCAAAGCCGTGCGAGTGCCGACGGTGAACGTCTCGTGCCTGGACATCACCCTGCAAACTGCGCGTGATACCGATGCACACGAGATCAACCGAGTGCTGCGCCAGGCGGCGGAAAGTGGGCCATTGAAGGGTTTATTGGCCTACACCGAATTGCCGCACGCCAGCTGCGATTTCAACCACGACCCGCATTCAGCGATTGTCGATGGCAGTCAGACCCGCGTTTCCGGCCCACGGCTGGTGAACCTGCTGGCCTGGTTCGACAACGAATGGGGTTTCGCCAATCGCATGCTCGACGTGGCTCAGCATTATCTGGACGTCGCTGCTTCACCTGTTTCTGTTGCACCTGTTTGCAAGCCCCTTTGATCAACCAGCCCGGGAAGGACTGCGCCATGACCACCCCTCTTGTACAAAAAATGAGCGATCTGGATCTGAAAGGTAAGCGCGTGCTGATTCGCGAAGACCTTAACGTGCCCGTCAAGGACGGCGTGGTTACCAGCGATGCGCGCATTCTCGCCTCTTTGCCGACCATCAAACTGGCCCTGGAAAAAGGCGCGGCCGTCATGGTGTGCTCCCACCTGGGGCGTCCGACCGAGGGCGAATTCAGCGCTGAGAACAGCCTGAAGCCGGTGGCCGACTACCTGAGCAAGGCCTTGGGCCGTGACGTGCCGTTGGTGGCCGACTACCTCGGTGGCGTTGACGTTGCGCCCGGCGACATCGTGTTGTTCGAAAACGTGCGCTTCAACAAGGGCGAGAAAAAGAACGCCGACGAGTTGGCCCAGCAATACGCCGCCCTGTGCGACGTGTTCGTGATGGACGCTTTCGGCACCGCCCACCGCGCCGAGGGCTCGACCCATGGCGTGGCCAAGTTCGCGAAAATCGCCGCTGCCGGGCCGCTGCTGGCTGCCGAGCTGGATGCACTGGGCAAAGCCCTGGGCGCGCCAGCCAAGCCAATGGCCGCGATTGTTGCGGGCTCGAAAGTGTCGACCAAACTCGATGTGCTCAACAGCCTGAGCCAGATTTGCGACCAGTTGATCGTCGGCGGTGGCATCGCCAACACCTTCCTCGCCGCTGCGGGTTACCCGGTGGGCAAGTCGCTGTACGAACCGGACCTGCTCGACACCGCCAAAGCAATCGCCGCCAAGGTCAGCGTGCCGCTGCCGGTGGACGTGGTGGTTGCCAAGGAATTCGCGCAAACCGCCGAAGCCACCGTCAAGGCCATCAGCGACGTGGCCGACGACGACATGATCCTCGACATCGGCCCGCAAACTGCCGCGCTGTTCGCCGACTTGCTGAAGTCGTCGAAAACCATTCTGTGGAACGGCCCGGTTGGCGTGTTTGAATTCGACCAGTTCGGCCACGGCACCAAAGCCCTGGCCCTGGCGATTGCCGAGAGCCAGGCGTTCTCTATCGCCGGCGGTGGCGACACCCTGGCGGCCATCGACAAATACGGCGTGGGCGAGCAGATCTCCTACATTTCCACTGGCGGCGGTGCGTTTCTCGAATTCGTGGAAGGCAAAGTTCTGCCCGCAGTGGAAGTGCTCGAGCAGCGCGCCAAGGCCTGATGCGAACCATGCGCCTGCTCGCTCCGTTGTCGGTCTGCGCCGTTCTTGGCCTGGTGCTGCAAGGTTGCAGCAGCGCGCCTGAGCAAAAGGTCACGCCGGATAAACCCGAGCAGGCGCAGCAGGCTGGCGAACCGAGCTGTTATCAAACCAGCTGGTGGGCGGAAACCTCAGCGGTGATCTACCGTCGATTCGACGAAGAGCACCGCCCGCAGCCGGCCCAAGGCGATAACCAGCCGGCGGCAGCCATGGAGGAATGCCCGTAGCGAGTTCGTGAGCGGCCTGCGCCGTTACGTAGGAGCAACTATTTCAGCGGCCCAACGGTCATTGCTAATACCCCCTCCCGCGTAAAGGAAGACCTGCCATGAACCGCTACTGCGCCACGCTGTTGTCCGCTTCGTTGTTAGTGCTGTTGACCGGCTGTGCCGGCGGCGGCGCGACGAGTACGTGCGAAGTGTTGAGCCCTGCTCAGATCAGTCTGCCGACCAATCAGAACGATCAACGGGTTGAGGCGCAAAGCACCGGCGAACCACCAATGACTGACAGTCACGAGCAAAACTGCCCCTGACCGAACGAACCCGGGCAAGCAACGCTGGCCCATAAGGAGTGTGGATGAAAGGCGTTATGGGCCGATTGGCCCTCGTATTGCTTGCTGCCAGTGCTGCATTGACCGGCTGTGCCAGCTCGCCATCGGCTGAGCAGTGGACCACCTGGACCTGCGACAGCCAAGCCAAAGTCCAATGGCGTTATGCCGACAGCCAGCAGAAAGCTGTCGACGTGCGCCTGGGCGGCAGCGATGTGGTTTATCAGTTGCAACAGGAACCAGTCGAGACCGGGGCTTTCTATAGCAGCGATGTGCTGGCCTTTCACATAAAAGGACAGGAAGGCCTGCTTTACTGGGTCGCCAACGACGACTTGATTGGCCGGGGCTGCAAAGCCCAGTGAGATTTCACACGGCAAGAGGGCCTAACGCAGCGCCTTCTTCGCCTATACAATGCCCGCAGTTGCAGGCTTGCACGATTAACTAGCGAAACCGGGAGATAGTTAAACCATGGCACTTATCAGCATGCGCCAGATGCTGGACCACGCCGCCGAATTCGGCTACGGCGTTCCAGCTTTCAACGTCAACAACCTGGAACAGATGCGCGCCATCATGGAAGCGGCTGACAAGACCAATTCCCCGGTGATCGTCCAGGCTTCGGCCGGCGCACGGAAATACGCAGGTGCACCGTTTCTGCGTCACCTGATCCTCGCGGCAATCGAAGAGTTTCCGCACATTCCGGTGTGCATGCACCAAGACCACGGCACCAGCCCTGACGTGTGCCAGCGCTCCATTCAACTGGGCTTCAGCTCGGTGATGATGGACGGCTCGCTGGGCGAAGACGGCAAAACCCCAACCGACTACGACTACAACGTACGCGTTACCCAACAGACCGTCGCCATGGCTCACGCCTGCGGCGTGTCGGTTGAAGGCGAGCTGGGCTGCCTGGGTTCGTTGGAAACCGGTATGGCCGGCGAAGAAGACGGCATTGGCGCTGAAGGCGTGCTGGACCACAGCCAGATGCTCACCGACCCGGAAGAAGCCGCTGACTTCGTCAAGAAGACCCAGGTCGACGCCCTGGCCATCGCCATCGGCACCAGCCACGGCGCGTACAAGTTCACCAAGCCGCCTACCGGCGACGTGCTGGCCATCGACCGCATCAAGGAAATCCACAAACGCATCCCCAACACCCACCTGGTGATGCACGGTTCTTCCTCGGTGCCACAAGAATGGCTGGCGATCATCAACCAGTACGGCGGCGACATTAAAGAAACCTACGGCGTGCCGGTTGAAGAAATCGTTGAAGGCATCAAGCACGGCGTGCGCAAGGTCAACATCGACACCGACCTGCGTCTGGCCTCGACTGGCGCCATGCGCCGCCTGATGGCAACCAACCCGAGCGAATTCGACCCACGCAAATTCTTTGGCGAAACCGTCAAAGCCATGCGTGACGTGTGCATCGCCCGCTACGAAGCCTTCGGCACCGCCGGCAATGCCTCGAAGATCAAACCGATCTCCCTCGAAGCGATGTACCAGCGCTACGCCAAAGGTGAGCTGAACGCCAAGGTGAACTGAGTTCGCTGATGCGTTGATTGGTTGCTTAAAAAGCCCGCCGTAATGGCGGGCTTTTTTGTGGGCGGTAATCGCGGCTAAAGCCGCTCCTACAGGTACTGCGCAATACCTGTGGGAGCGGCTTTAGCCGCGATGCGTTTTATTTTTTGGCCGCCACCGCCGGCGCCTCGCCCACATGATCAATCTTCAACACATAAAACGTCGCCGCGCCGGCTTCGGTTTCGTAGCCGCTGTTGTCCTGGGTATAAACCCCGGCCTTGAAGTACAGCGGTTTCGGCGCCCAGGTGGGGTCCAGCTTGGTCGACCACTGCGCGCCGTTCACCGTTACCGACAACGAGCCTTTGGGCGTCAGGTGCAAGGTGTAGGTGAAGCGTTGGCCCATCTTCACGCCGCTCAATACGGTGATCACCTGGCCTTCTTCATCGGCCGGCGCGGTGCGAACTTTGGCGACGATGTTGGCGGTCGCGGTTTTGGCTTTGTATTGGAACTCCAGCTTCACCATCGGCTTGGAGCTGCCATAGGCGTGAATTTGCCCGATCACTACTTTGCCGGTTGAAGGCACTTGGGTGACGGCCACGGCGGCGCGCAAGAAGTTGTCGGCGCTGGGGTAAGTCCAGTTACGCAATTTGCCGTCGGGGTAGGTTTCGCGCAGTTCGCTGCGCGGGTAACTGGCGCTGTCGGTGACGGTGCCGTTGACCGGCGCCCAGAAAATTATCGAACCGTTGTCCGACTTGAAGTAGTAGTCCTGATAGCCGCCCACCAGCAGTGGCGTCTGGATGGTGGTGGCCGGAACGCCAACGGGAATAGACAGGTTCCAGGTTGCAAGGTCGATCATCATGTTCTCCGCGGGAGCGGTGGTTTCGGCGCAACTCAACGGTGTTGCGTGGGTGTCCCGCGGCCTGTTTATCGTGCGGCGTCTGCTGCCCTTGAATGCCTTTCGTCGTGCCCGCGCTGCCATGAAAACGACGGCCGTTTCGCTCGCTCGGCGTGTGGCGCAGGCAAGTGCTTGATGCAGTTGATCGCCAAGCAAAAGCTGGCGTTTTGCCGCGCCAGTCGCCTCCGTTAAACTGGCGATCCGCCGCCGACGAACAACGCACCATGCCCCCGCTCAAATACCTGCAAGCCTACCCGCCCGCCCTGCAAGAGCAGGTGCAGCAGCTGATTGCCAGCAATCGGTTGGAGGATTATTTGCAGCAGCGATATCCGGGCAAACATTCGGTGCAGAGCGACAAGGCGCTTTACAGCTACACGCTGGAATTGAAGCAGGAGCACCTGCGCAATGCCCCGGCTATCGACAAGGTGCTTTACGACAATCGCCTCGACCTGACGCACCGCGCGCTAGGTTTGCACACGGCAATTTCGCGGGTGCAGGGCGGCAAGCTCAAGGCCAAAAAAGAAATTCGCGTCGCCTCGCTGTTCAAAGACGCGGCGCCGGAATTTCTGCGCATGATCGTGGTGCACGAGCTGGCCCATCTCAAAGAGTCGGACCACAACAAAGCGTTCTACAAGCTCTGTGAACACATGCTGCCGGGGTATCACCAGCTCGAATTCGACTTACGCGTCTACCTCACCTGGCGCGACCTCGCAGGCCGCGAAGCCAGCTAAGCTTTGTGTTCGTGCAGCAGCACGTTGAGTTGATCAACGTACGGCGCCCAATCCGCATCATCACGAATGCCCTCGAGCAAAAACGCTTTCTGGGCGGGGGTCCAGAAACTCGCTTCCGACACTTTTACTTCATCCGGCAGCGGTGAATGGCTGGAGATGAATGCGGCGATTTCCTGAGGTTCGGAGGGCAAGCCCAGTTGTTCGAACAGGGTGGGCAGGCTGTGCACTGGCAATTCCATGAGAAGTCCTCTCGTAGCGAAGCGTTGTAAGGGTGGGACTGCCTGGGTCGGGCGCAGGTTCAACCTGCGTTAAGACCATGGGGTAAGCGTTTCCAGGAATCGAGGCTGAAGCCTCTCCTACAGAAATGCGCTGTCTTGTGGGAGAGGCTTCAGCCTCGATGGTTTTGGAGTCAGCGATAGTTGCGAAAAAACACGTCGACTAGACGGGCGGCCAATGGGCAAACCCCGTGATAGCGATTAGCCTGTATTGCCTGAGGTTCGCGCGGAGTAGGGTTTCATGTCGGCAGTGATGATGAGTAGCTACGCCCGCTATCGCCAGGTGGTGACGGAGTTGATGTCTGGTGAAGAACAACTGCCGAGCCTGCCGGCGCTGACCCTGGAAATACGCAAAGCCTTGCGCAGCCCGGACATCAGTCTCGAAGTTCTGAGCAAACTGGTCAGCCGCGACCCTGCGCTCGCCGCCTTGCTGATCAAATACTCCTCCAGCCCGCTCAACCGCACCCGCCGCGGCCCGAAAACCCTCAAAGACGTGATGCAGGTACTCGGCGTCGGCCAGGTGGACCGCATCACCATGGTCCACAGCATTCAAAGCCTGTTCACCCTGCACAGCGCCGCGCATAAAAAACTGTTTCTCGAAGCCTGGGAACGCCTGATTTTGCAGGCCTGTATTTGCGCGTTCCTGGCCTCCCGCGCCAGCCATATCCAGCCCGAGCAGGCGCTGCTGGCAAGCTTGATGAGCGAGCTGGGCTCGTTGGCGATTTTGTCCGCGTTCAAAGAAGATGCCGTGCCGTCGCGCGAGCTGTACTTAGAGCTGTGCCGCGAGTACAGCAAGTCGCTGGGCATCATTTTGTTGCGCAAGTGGGCGGTGGACGCCGAGCTGGTGGAAATCGTGCGCCACAGCGGCGATTGGAGCGAGCGCAGCACGGACTACCACATGGAGCTGATCGACCTGGTCAACCTGGCGCGCTATCACCGCCTTAAAGGCTTCGACCACGTCAGCGACCTGCCGCCGCTGCAAAGCCTGACCGGCTTTGGCAAGTTGCTGCCGCCCTATAACCAGCTCGATATCCACGGCGGCCTGCAACTGATCAGCGTGCACCGCCAGGAGATCGATGCGCTGGCGGATATGTTGCGTTGATCGGCGTTTCCAGGAATCGAGGCTAAAGCCTCTCCCACAGGTGGGGCGTAGTTAGTGGGAGAGGCCTTAGCTTCGGTGGCGCAAGCGCTTAGCCCGGCGCATTGATACTCACCGGATCGCGCAACACATGCGCCGCCAACGTGCGCAGCGGGCTTAGCTGGCGGCAAATCAAGGCCAGTTCGCTCTGCACCAACCGCTCACGGTCGTCCATTTCTTCCGGCAGTTGCTCCAGCTCTTTGGCCAGGTTTTCCTCGGCATCGCTGTGCACCACCACGGGGGTTTTCTGCGCGAGGTTCTGCGCCACTTCGTCCAGGCTCGCCGCCAGCGTCGTCACCGCCTGGCTGATCAGCCCCGGTTCGGCCGCGCCCGGCAGCGGTTCGCCGCGGTGCGCGCCCAGGGCCGACAGGTAGCTGAGCAAGGTGTGCGAGAGCACCAGAAAGCGGAAGCCCACGTCGGCCTCCTTACGGAAATGCCCCGGTTCCATGAGCATGTTGGCCAGCGTGCTCGACAGCGCCGCGTCGGCGTTGTGGGCGTTGCGGCGGGCCAGGCGGTAAGCGAGGTCGTCGCGCTTGCCGCCGGCGTATTGCAGCATGATTTGCTGCAGGTAACGGCTGTTACAGGCCAGCGTGTTGGCCACCACCTGGTTCAGCCGTCGGCCCTGCCAGTCCGGCAAGATCAGGAACACCGCCAGGCCGGCGATCAGCGCGCCGAGCAGGGTGTCGACCAGACGCGGCACGATCAGGCCGTAGCCGTCGCCCACCTGGTTGAAGCAGAACATGATCATCAGCGTGATGGCGGCAGTCGAGAGCATGTAACGCGTGGCCCGGTTGACGAAGAACACCACGCCGGCCACCACCGCGAACATCGCCTGAATCAGCGCGCCGGGGAACAGGTCGAACAGCGCCCAGCCCAGAATCAGCCCGATCACCGTGCCGCCGATCCGCTGCATGAGCTTTTTGCGCGTGGCGCCGTAGTTGGGCTGACACACGAACAACGTGGTGAGGATGATCCAGTAACCTTCCTCGGGGTGAATCAGGTGCAGCATGCCGTAGCCAACGCTCAGGGCGATGGACAGGCGCAGCGCATGGCGAAACAGCAGCGAGGTGGGCGTCAGTTGCAGGCGGATGCGGCCGATGATGTCTTTGAACGAACGCGGCGACCGGTCGAGCAGACTGCTGTCTTGTTCGTCGGCCAGGGCGTCGGGGTTGTTGGCGTTGCTGAGCAGGTTGTTCAGCGTGCCGAGGTTGCTGGCCAGTGCGCGCAATGAACGCAGCAGGCTGCGCCAGGCCGGGTTGCTTTGGATGCGCAGGTGTTCGAGCGAGGCTTGCAAGTCGGCCAGGGCTTGGCTGGAGTGGCCGCCGTAGTCGAAGCTCTGGCGCAACTGAATGGCCTGGCCCAGGCGTTGGCAGGCTTCGCCTTGTTGGCGCAGCAAGCGTTGGCAGCGGAACAGCACGTCACTGTGGAAAAACGCTTCGGCCAATTCGTTGTAAGGGTAGTGCGAGGAGCTGGCGCGTTCGTGGATGTCTTGCGCCATAAAGTAGAGCTTCAGGTAGCGGCTGATTTTCTGCCCCGGCCGCGCGCTGTCGACCCGGTTCAATATGATTTCTTTGCTGGCATTCAGCGCCGCCACCACCTTGCCGTTTTGCTTGGCCAGGGCCAGGCGTTTGTCTTCCAGATCCACACCGCGCAGCGGCTCGAACAGCGCCGACTTCAGCTTGAGAAAACGCCCCAGCTCACGGAACAGCACGGCCAGGCTTTGCTGCACCGGCTGATTGGAAAACAGCGCCTGCCACACCACCGACAACAGCCCGTACCACGCGGCGCCGGCCACCAACAGCATGGGTTCGTGCCAGAAATTCACCTGGGCGCCGTCGCGCTGATCCACGCCGATCATGGTGTACACCGACAAAATCAGCGTGGCCTGAGCAATGCGCGCATAGCGCTCACCCAGGGCGCCGAGCATGGTCAGGCAGAAACTGGCCA
The DNA here is from genome assembly GCF_979258635.1 of Pseudomonas sp. AC070. Lineage (NCBI taxonomy): Bacteria > Pseudomonadati > Pseudomonadota > Gammaproteobacteria > Pseudomonadales > Pseudomonadaceae > Pseudomonas > Pseudomonas sp. AC070. The sequence continues at coordinate 4,869,514 of NZ_OZ409871.1, read as the reverse complement.
CCGCCATCGAGGCGGCGAACACCCAGGGCAGCGGGAACAACAATTCCACCGCCACCGAGGCCACGCTAAAACACACCAGGGTCACCAGAAGCGCATTGAGGCGGCCTTGCCAGCTGTCGTCGGTTTCCGCCAGGGCGCTGGCGATAACGCCGAGGAACAGCGGAATCAGCTGGTGCATGGCGTCTTGGGTCCAGCACAACGCCATGATGCCGGTGAGGGCGATAAAGGCCCGCACGCTGTAGCTGAATTTGTCCTGCGCCCAGAGGCGGCGGAGGGTTTGGCGAATAGTGGACGCTGGCATCGTGGGCAGACAACCTGACTGGCGATACGTTGATTAGAACGGATAAGCCCGGCTGTGCGAACCGCCGTTACGATTTTTTAGCGAAAACGGCAGCGGTGACACAGCGCTGTGGCGCGTGAAGAGTGGTTGGACTCTCGCCGCGCCATGAAGTCACGCCTTGCTTAAACGAATTGCGCCGCCGCGTAGGCAGAGGCCCACGCCCACTGGAAATTGAAGCCGCCCAGGTGGCCGGTCACATCCAGCACCTCGCCAATAAAATACAGGCCCGGGGACTTCAGCGACTCCATGGTTTTTGACGACACCTCTTTGGTGTCGACGCCGCCCAAGGTCACTTCCGCCGTGCGATAACCCTCGGTGCCGGCGGGCACCACTTGCCAGTTGGCGAGCTGTTCGGCGATCTGTGCCAGCTCGGCCGGCGTGTATTGCTTCATCGGCTTGGACGCGAACCAGTGCTCAGCCAACAGCGTCGCCATCTTCTTGGTGAACAACTCGCCGAGCAGGGTTTTCAATTCGCTGTTGGGGCGTTCTGCCTGTTGCTCGCTGAGCCAGGTCGGCACGTCGTGGTCGGGCAGCAAGTTGATGCTGATGGCCTGGCCGGGCAGCCAGTACGAGGAGATCTGCAAAATCGCCGGGCCGCTAAGGCCGCGATGGGTGAACAGGATATTTTCTCGGAAACTTTCGTCGTTGCAGCTCACCAGGCAATCCACCGAGGTGCCCGACAGTTCGGTGCACAGGGTTTTGAGCTGATCGGTAATGGTGAACGGCACCAGGCCGGCGCGCGTGGGCAGCAGGTTATGACCGAACTGCTTGGCCACTTGGTAGCCGAAGCCGGTGGCGCCCAGCGTGGGGATTGAAAGGCCGCCCGTGGCGATCACCAGCGAGGTGCACGTCACCGCGCCAAGGCCGGTTTGCAGCAGGTAACCGGCGTCGCTTTTTTCGATCTGCGTGACGGCGGTGTTCAGGTGCAGCTGCACGCCAGCGTTGTCGCATTCGCTGAGCAGCATCTCGAGGATGTCGCTGGCCTTGTTATCGCAGAACAGCTGGCCAAGTTTTTTCTCGTGGTACGGCACGCCGTGCTTGCTCACCAGTTCGATAAAGTCCCACTGGGTGTAACGCGCCAGGGCCGATTTGCAGAAGTGCGGATTCTGCGAAAGGAAGTTGGCAGGCTCCGTGTACAGGTTGGTGAAGTTGCAGCGTCCGCCGCCGGACATCAGGATTTTCTTCCCGGCCTTGTTCGCGTGGTCCAGCAGCAACACCGAACGGCCGCGCCCGGCTGCCTGCATGGCGCACATCAAGCCGGCGGCGCCCGCGCCAATAATCACCACATCCGAAACCTGCACCACGCACCTCGAAAACAATTGAGCCAACCCACCGGGGCGGCAGTTTAGCGTAAGCGCCGCACAAACTTGGCGTTTGGTCGCTGGTGTTGTTGGCGCTGGCCTGACTAAGCTGCTTGTATAAACGGGTCAGACTGAGAAGACGCCAGGCATGAAGTTATTCCCGCGCCTTATGTTGTGGCTGGTTATAGCCTGTAGCGCATCGACGAGCGCCGAGTCGCTGCGCTTGGTCGCCAATACCTGGCCGCCGTTCAACGACGTGAACCTGCTCAACAACGGGTTATCCAGCGACCTGGTGATCACCGCGCTCAAGCGCGCCGGTTACTCCAGTGCGTATTTCCAAGTGCCCTGGGCGCGGGTGCTGTACGGCCTACAAGCGGGCGACTACGACATTGTGCTGAGCGCCTGGTACGACGCGGAACGAGCCCAGTACGGTATTTTTTCCGAACCGTACCTGATTAACCGCATCCGTTTTATGCAGCGCAAAGGCAGCGACCTTCACTTCAACTCCTTGAGCGATCTGGCCGACAACAGCATCGCGGTGGTGCGGGGCTACTCGTATCAGCGCGAGTTCGACAACGCCCCATCGCTGCTCAGGGTGCCGGTGGTGGATTTCGCCATGGGCGCACGCATGTTGGCCGCAGGCCGCGTGCAAATGACCCTCGAAGATGAACTGGTGGCGCGTCACTACTTTCAGCACGAGCTGCGCGGCATCGAAGACCAAGTGGAGTTTTTGCCGAAACCGTTAAGCGAAAACGGTTTGCATATTCTGGTGCGCAGTAATCACCCGCACGCGCAAGAGATCGTGACCGGCTTCAATAAAGCCATGCAGGCCATGCGTGAAGACGGCACCTACGCGAAGATTTTTGCCGCTCATGGTTTTGCGGCGGCGAGTGACGCAGTGGGCCCAACCGGGCAAGACCCGGGCGAAATCCCTGACTAGCTGCTGACCGTGCGGCCCCGACCCTGATGCTTGGCCTGGTACAAACGACCGTCGGCGTGATGCAGCAGACTTTCCAGATCCTCGGCCACGCCCTGGTACACGCCCGCGCTGAAATTCAGCGGCGGTGCGTCAGTGGCATAACGCAAACCTGCCGCCACGTTGCGCAGTTGCTCCAGCGCCACTGCCAAGGCCGGTGCGTCCTGGCGGCTGATCAACGCAAACTCCTCGCCGCCCAAACGCCCGAGCAAGGCGTCGGGGAATACCTGCAACAAGGCCCGCGCAAACAACACCAATGCCGTATCGCCGCTGGCGTGGCCGTAGTCGTCGTTGATGCTTTTGAATAAATCCAGATCAAGCATCGCCACGCTCAGATCATGGCCACCGCGTTGCGCCAGCTTGCACATTTGCGTGCCTTGCTCGTAGAAGGCGCGGCGGTTGTAAAGGTTAGTCAGCGAATCGAACAAGGCCGCTTGCTTGAGCGCTTGCATCAGGTCGCGACGTTCCAGGGTCGACATCACGCGGCAGTTGAGTTCTTCCGGGCAAAACGGTTTGCGCAGGAAGTCGTCGGCGCCGTGTTTGATGAACAAGGCGCTGAGCGAGCCTTTGGTGTCTGCCGACAGGCCAAGAATGATCAAGTCGGAACGCTTCATTTTTTGGCGCAGCAACTTCACCAGATCGAAGCCGCTGATACCCGGCATGCTGTGGTCTACCAGCAGCAGGTCGATGTCGGGCTGATCTTTGAGAATTTGCAGCGCCTGGTTGCCGTCTTGCGCTTCGATGATCTGATACAGGTGGGACGTGAGAATGCGCCGGATGAAATTGCGCGTGGCGTCGGAATCCTCGGCCACCAGAATTTTCACCTGGCTGTTGCTCTCCAGACGGTGTAGCAGGCGGAAGGCGTATTCGTAGGAGTGCTGACTTTCCTTCAACACATAATCGACCACGCCTTTGAGCAACAACTCGTCGCGGCGCTGCTCGTTGTACGAGCCGCTGAGCACGATGCACGGCAGGTTGAAGCCGAGCACCAGGTCGACGATTTCACCGTCCATGGCATCGGGCAGATTGAGGTCGACGATAGCGGCGAAGAACAGCCCGGCGGAGGTCTCCAGCATCACCTGGGCTTCGCCCAGCGAGGCGCAGAACACTGGCTGCAGGTTGGGTTCCTGGCGGAACAGGTGCTCGAGGATTTTGAGCACGAGCGGGCTGTCTTCGACGACCAGAATATTCCTCACCTACAACTCCTTGTAATCGCGGTGGCCGGCACCGTACGGCGTGTTCCCGATCGCGGCTAAAGCCGCTCCTACAGAAAACCGATTTCCTGTGGGAGCGGCTTTAGCCGCGATGGCTCTTACAACATTCTTACCCGAATCGACTTGCCTTTGATCTTGCCGCTATTCAAGCGGTTCAGCGCCTGGTTTACCACGTTGCGATCCACCGCCACATAGGCCTGGTAATCAAAAATCGCAATCTTGCCGACCTTGTCTCCGGCAATGCCGGCATCGCCTGTCAGCGCGCCGAGAATGTCGCCGGGGCGCACTTTGTCTTTGCGCCCAGCGGCGATGCACAGGGTCACCATGGGCGGTTGCAGCGGGCCGCCGGGTTGCGGTTTCAGGTTGTCGAGCTGGTCCCAGTGCAGCGGCGCTTGCTGGCGGGTTTCGATGGCTTGCGCACGATGCCCTTCGGCCGGGGCGACCAGGCTCAAGGCCAGGCCTTTTTCGCCGGCGCGACCGGTACGGCCCACGCGGTGAATATGAATTTCCGAGTCGCGCGCCAGCTCTACGTTGATGACGGCGTCGAGGGCGTCGATGTCCAACCCGCGCGCCGCCACGTCGGTGGCCACCAGCACGCTGCAACTGCGGTTGGCGAACATGGCCAGCACCTGATCGCGGTCACGCTGTTCCAGATCGCCGTGCAGGCTCTGTGCCGAAAAGCCCTTGGCGGTGAGGTGGTCGACCACTTCCTGGCACTGTTGCTTGGTAAAGCAGAACGCCACGCACGATTGCGGGCGGAAGTGCGCCAGCAGTTTTGTCACTGCCTGCATGCGTTGGTCCGGATCAATCTCGTAGAAGCGCTGCTCGATCTGGCTGTCGGCGTGCAGCGCCTCGGCCTTTACTTGCTGCGGATTGCGCATGAAGGCAGCGGACAGCTGCTTGATGCCGGCCGGGTAGGTGGCGGAGAACAGCAGCGTCTGACGCTTGCTGGGGGTCTGGCCAATGATGTCGGTGATGGCGTCGTTAAAGCCCATGTCGAGCATGCGGTCGGCTTCGTCGAGCACCAGTGTGTTGAGGCCGTCGAGTTTCAACGTGCCTTTACGAAGGTGCTCCTGAATACGACCCGGCGTGCCGACGATGATGTGTGCGCCGTGCTCCAGCGAGCCGATTTGCGGGCCGAAGGGCACGCCGCCACACAGGGTCAGTACTTTGATGTTGTCGGCGCTGCGGGCCAGGCGGCGAATTTCTTTGGCCACTTGGTCGGCCAATTCGCGGGTGGGGCACAACACCAGCGCCTGGCAACCGAAATAGCGCGGGTTTAGCGGGTTGAGCAGGCCGATGCCAAAGGCGGCCGTTTTGCCGCTGCCGGTTTTGGCCTGGGCGATCAGGTCCATGCCCTTGAGAATCACCGGCAGGCTTTGTGCCTGAATCGGCGTCATTTCGGCGTACCCCAGCGACTCGAGGTTGGCCAACATGGCGGCGGACAGGGGCAACGAATTGAACGCGGTGGAAGTCACGGCACAGACCTGCTAAACGGAAATGGCGTGCAGTGTAACAGGGGCGCCGCGCGGCACGGCATGGGCCGTACCGGCGCGCGACAGACTGCGTTGGAAAACTGCGTTGCAGCCGACGGATTACGGCTAAAGTCTGGCGCAGAACTGGCCATTTGCTGGTATTACTTCTTTGTCGGGCTTGCGCTCATGCATGCCCGTTACCGAAGACCGTTTCCGGGTGCCACCGTGCTGAAACGAATCGCCGTTACTGACCTTTGCCTAGGCATGCACATTCACGAATTTTGCGGTTCGTGGATGGAGCACCCGTTCTGGAAGGCCAAGTTTCTACTCACCGAAGAAAAAGACCTGAAGCGCATTCTCGACAGTGGCATCGAGGAAGTGTGGATCGACGCCTCCAAAGGTCGTGATGTCGCTGACGGCAGCGCCGCGTTAAGCCAGGCGCAAGTGGCGGCCGAAGTGGATCAGTTGCTGGTAACCGACGCCCAAGCGCCGCAAAAACCGATCAGCGCTTCGCTGGATGACGAAGTCAAACGTGCACAAAAACTCTGCGCCCGCTCGAAAAAAGCGGTGGTCGCCATGTTCGGCGAAGTACGCATGGGCCAGGCCATTAACGCGGAGCACGTGGCCGAACTGGTGGAAGAAATCGCCGAGTCGGTAGCCCGCCACCCCGACGCCATGATCAGCCTGGCGCGGTTGAAAACCTCAGATGAATACACCTACATGCACTCGGTGGCCGTGTGCGCGCTGATGATTGCCCTGGCGCGTCAGCTGGAGCTGCAAGAGGCGCAAGTGCGCGAGGCGGGCATTGCCGGTTTGCTGCACGACATCGGCAAAATGATGATCCCCGACGCCATCCTCAACAAACCCGGCAAGCTCACCGACGCCGAATTCACCACTGTGCGCCAGCACCCGGAAGCCGGCGTGCGCTTGCTCGGCGTAAACCAGCAAGTGAGTGATGCGGTGATCGACGTGTGCCTGCACCACCATGAAAAAGTCGATGGCAGCGGTTATCCCCATCGTTTGAAAGGCGACGAAATCAGCCTGTTCGCCAAAATGGGCGCGGTGTGCGACGTGTATGACGCCATCACCTCCAACCGCCCGTACAAAGCCGGTTGGGACCCGGCCGAGTCCATCCGCAAAATGGCCGAGTGGAGCAAGGGCCATTTCGACCAGGCGGTGTTTCAGGCCTTCGTCAAATCGGTCGGCATTTACCCCACCGGCTCGCTGGTGCGTCTGGAAAGTGGCCGGCTGGGCCTGGTCATGGACCAACACCCCACCTCGCTGCTGACGCCCCGGGTAAAAGTGTTTTTCTCGGCCAAGTCGAAAACCCCGATTCCTCAGCAAATCGTCGACTTATCCAAGCTGGTCGGCCGGGAAAAGATCGTCGGCCGCGAAGCGCCGGAAGACTGGAAATTCCCCCGGCTCGAAGAGCTGTGGAGCGGTCTGCCGACCAAGAACGGCAGTTACTTCAGCTAGGCCGTCAGCCGCGTTGTTTAGTCGTGCACCTCGGTCGCGATGCGATTCGCCTTGCGCCCGTCGTCCGGCGATAGCTGCAGAAATATTCCCGCCGCCAGCAGCGTCAACACGCCCACACACAGAAACGTCAGCTGAAACGCACCCAGCACGCTGTCGATTTCGCCTGAGCCGATCTCACTGGTGAAGCCGCCGAGCAACGCCGCGCCCGAGGCAATGCCCAGGCTAATCGCCAATTGCACCACCACCGACAGCAGGCTGTTGCCGCTGCTGGTGCTGGCGTCGTCCAGATCAATCAGGGTGACGGTATTCATGGCCGTGAACTGCATGGAATTCACTGCGCCGAGAAAGCCCAGGTGCAGCAGCAATAGCGCGTAAGGCGTGTCGGCGCTGACGGTGCCCAGGCTGGCCAGCAGGGCGCCGAGCAGCAGGGTGTTGCCGGTAAGCACGGTGCGGTAGCCGAAGCGGTCGATGATAGTTTTTGCCACAGGCTTTACTGCCATCGCCGCCAATGCCAGGGGAATCATGCTCATGCCCGCTTGGGCCGGCGAATAACCGAGCGCCACCTGTAGCAACAGCGGCACCAGAAACGGCAACGAGCCGCTGCCCAGGCGGGCGAACAAATTACCCAGAATGCCCACGGCAAAGGTGCGGGTGCGAAACAGCCGGGGCGAAAACAATGGCTCGTCCACCTGCCCGGCGCGCAGCCAGTAGGCGGCCAAACAGGCCAGGCCGCCGAGCAGCAGCAACATCACGCGCATGTGTGCCAGGTGCAGTTCGCCCAGGCCTTCGAGGGCGATGGTGATCAGCACCATGGCGCCACCAAACAGCACAAAACCCAAGGTGTCGAAGCGGCTGCGTTGCGGGCCCCGCAAATCCGGCATCACGCGGTACACCGCTATGCAGCCGATGATGCCGACCGGAATATTGATCAGAAAAATCCAATGCCAACTGGCGTATTCCACCAGCCAGCCGCCCAGCGTCGGGCCAATCAGCGGGCCCAGCAAACCGGGCAGGGTGATGAAACTCATGATGCGCACCAGTTCCGTGCGTGGGTAGGCGCGCAGCACCACTAAGCGCCCGACCGGCATCATCAACGCGCCGCCCAACCCCTGCACGATGCGCGCGCCCACCAACTGCGGGAGGCTGACGCTAAGCGCGCAGAGCAACGAGCCGAGGCTGAATAACAAAATCGCGCCGAAGAAGATTCTGCGTGTGCCGAAGCGATCGGCAATCCAGCCGGAGGCCGGAATCAGCAGCGCCACCGTCAGCATGTAAGCGATGACCACCGACTGCATGCGCAGCGGGTCTTCGAGCAGCTCGCGGGCCATGGCCGGCAGGGCAGTGTTGAGAATGGTGCCGTCCAGGGTCTGCATAAAAAATGCGATGGCGACAATCCAGGGCAGCAAACGGGCAGTGCGGGCATCCAGCGCGGGTTGTACGGGCATAACAGTTCTCGACTTCTGAGCGACACGGGCAACGCTGCACGGACTCTAGGCCCAAGCTTTGCAACTGACCAGCAGCTATGGCGCAAATGGCCTCGGTTCGGACCTGACTTTGCCGCCGACGGGTTGGCATTATTCAAATGCGACTGCCACGCTTGTACCGGCGTTCCATTCTGCTACTCCATTGGTTAAGGCGTGCCTCATGCGGGTGATGTATTGCTTAACGATGTGCCTGCTGTTCGCGCTGCCCCTGCGCGCTGAAGAGTGGTTCCCGGTGCCGGTGGTCAGCGATGGCCAGCCCGCCAGTTATCGGCCGCAACTCAAAGCCAGCAAGCCGTGGCGTATCTGCGCGATGGTGCCGCAAGGCGTCGGTCGTTACTGGTGGGCGATGTCGTGGGGCTTGTCGCAAGAGGCCAATCGCCAGGGTGTGCGGCTGGGCATTTACGATGCCGGCGGCTACCAAAACGCCACGGTGCAGAGCGACCAGTTCGCCCGCTGCGCCGACCGTGGCGCCGATGCGTACATCATCGGCGCCGTCAGCGACACGGCGCTGTGCGGGCAAATCAAAGCGGTCGCCGATCAGGGCGCGCCGGTGATTGACCTGGCCAATCGACTCGACTGTCCCGGCGTCAGCGCCCATTCGCGGGTGGACTTCGCGGCCATGACCGAGGCGGCCGTTGCCTACATGCTGGCCAACAGCAAGGACCGCGCGATTCGGGTCGGCTGGTTTCCGGGTCCGCAGGGCGCAGGCTGGTTGAAGGATGCCGAAGCGGGTTTGCACAAGGCGCTTGAAGGCACCTCGGTCACGTTGATTCATGGCGGCTACGGGCCGGCGGATATTTCCGGGCAGGCACCGTTGATTCGCGGCTTGTTGGAGCGCGAGCCCAACCTCGATTACATCGTCGGCAACGCCGAAGCGGCCGCGTTTGCCTCGCGCCTGCAGCACAACAGTGCGCCGCGTTATCACTTCGAGACGTTGTCGTTCTATACCAACGAGCGGTTGCTGGAGCCGATTGCACAGGGGCAGGTGCTGGCGGCGCCGACCGATTCACCGGTGGTGCAAGCGCGCATTGCGGTGGATATGGCGGTGCGGTTGTTGGAGAAGCAGACGGTGGCGAGGTGGGTGAGTCCGCAGATCATCATGCTGGATAAGCAGACGGTACGAGGGCTGGATTTGAGTGTGCTGGTGCCGCCGAATGGGCAGTGGATGATTCGTAGGAATTTGCCGGACTAGTCTGCTCGTCGCCATCGCCTGGCGATCGCAGTTTTCATTCGTTACCGCGCGTGCTGAACGTTTTGTTTCGCCCCTTACGGGCGAGTCACTTTTCTCAGTCGCCAGAAAAGTAACCAAAAGCGCTCGCCCCGACCTCGGCCCGACGCTGCGCTTCGGGTCCCCTCGCTTCGGTGATGCTCCCGGCGGCGCGCCGCGATGGGCCATCCGTGGCCCACCGCGTCTCGCTCGGCTTCCTGCCTCGCGTCCACCTACGCATCACCTGCGCTCGGCCTTCGCCAACGGGGCGGGAGGATCAAGATCAAAAGCGGTAGATCACACGCTAAATCAAAAGCATCGCGGCTAAAGCCGCTCCTACAGGTTGTGCGATCTGTGGGAGCGACTTCAGTCGCGATGGGTAGATCAAAATCAAAACCCAGATCAAAGGCACGTTCCCCTGTGGGAGCGACTTCAGTCGCGATTCCTGGAAACGAAAATCAGCGCAACGGCGCCCCTCTAACCGGCGCCCCATTCGCCACGTAGTACGGCGCAGTGCTGCGTGGCAGCGGCGCTCGACCGCGGATTTTGTCGGCGATTTTCTCGGCGATCATGATGGTCGGGGCGTTGAGGTTGCCGGTGGTGATCAGCGGCATGATCGAGGCATCCACCACGCGCAAGCCCTGCACGCCATGCACGCGGCCTTCGCCGTCGACTACGGCCATGTCGTCGGTGCCCATCTTGCAGGAGCACGAGGGATGGAAGGCGGTTTCGGCGTGCTCGCGGATGAATTGGTCGAGCTGCTCGTCGGTCTGCACCTCGGGGCCGGGGCTGATTTCGCGGCCACGGAACGGGTCGAGGGCGGGCTGGTTCATGATCTCGCGGGTGATGCGGATGCCGTCGCGGAATTCTTGCCAGTCCTGTTCGGTGGCCATGTAGTTGAACAGGATGCTCGGGTGCTCGCGCGGGTCTTTGGATTTGAGCTGAATACGCCCGCGGCTCGGCGAGCGCATGGAGCCCACGTGCGCCTGGAAGCCGTGCTCTTTAACGCCGTTGCTGCCGTTGTAGTTAATCGCCACAGGCAGGAAGTGGTATTGGATGTTCGGCCATTCAAACTCGGCGCGGCTGCGGATAAACCCGCCCGCTTCGAACTGGTTGCTGGCGCCGATGCCCTTGCCGAGGAACAGCCATTTCGCGCCAATCGGCGGCTGGTTCCACCACAGCAACGATGGGTACAGCGACACCGGTTGGGTGCAGGCGTATTGCAGGTACATTTCCAAATGGTCTTGCAGGTTCTCGCCCACGCCGGGCAAGTCGTGCACCAGCGGTATGCGCAGTTTTTTCAGCAAGGCCGCCGGGCCGACGCCGGAGCGTTGCAAGATTTGGGGCGAGGCGATGGCGCCCGAGCACACCAGCACTTCGCGGCGCGCCATGGCTTCCACGGGAATCGAGCTGGTGCCTTTGAGGTACGCGACGCCCACGGCCTGTTTGCCTTCGAACAGCACGCGGTCGGTGAGGGCGTGGGTGACGATGGTCAGGTTTGGCCGCCCGCGCGCTTGGTCCAAATACCCACGCGCCGTGCTGGAGCGCCGGCCTTGCGGGGTAACGGTGCGGTCCATCGGGCCGAAGCCTTCCTGCTGGTAACCGTTGAGGTCTTCGGTGCGCGGGTAACCGGCTTGCACGCCGGCTTCGACCATGGCGTTGAACAGCGGATTGTTGCCGGCCTTTGGCGTGGTGACGCTCACCGGGCCGTCGCCGCCGTGGTAGTCGTTGGCGCCAATGTCGCGGGTTTCGGCTTTGCGGAAGTAGGGCAGGCAGTCGAGGTAGGTCCAGTCTTCCAGGCCTGGATTTTTCGCCCAGCCGTCGTAGTCCATGGCATTGCCACGGATGTAGCACATGCCGTTGATCAGCGACGAGCCGCCCAGGCCTTTGCCGCGCCCGCATTCCATACGGCGATTGTTCATGTGCGGTTCGGGGTCGGTTTCGTACGCCCAGTTGTAGCGCCGGCCTTGCAGCGGAAAGGCTAACGCGGCGGGCATCTGGGTGCGAAAGTCGAGGCGATAGTCCGGACCGCCCGCTTCGAGCAGCAGCACGGTGACGTCGGCATCTTCGGTCAGGCGCGTGGCCAAGGTGTTACCGGCCGAGCCGGCGCCGACGATGATGTAATCGAATTCTGTGTTCATGATTGGTCCTGAATCAGACGCGGCAAACCGTATGAATGCGGCCTGTGGGAGCGGCTTTAGCCGCGAGTTGTTGACCTTGAAGAGCATCGCGGCTTAAGCCGCTCCCACAGGAAGTTGCAATGCCTAGAACACCGACGTATACCCACCCAACTCCACCTGCACCGATTTAATTCGCGTGTACTGCGCCAACGTCACCAGGCCGTTTTCGCGCCCAACGCCGGACTGTTTGTAGCCGCCCACTGGCATTTCGGCCGGCGACTCGCCCCAGGTGTTGATCCAGCAAATACCGGCTTCGAGTTGGTGAATCACGCGGTGGGCGCGGTTGAGGTCCTGGGTGATGATGCCGGCCGCCAGGCCGAACTCGGTGTCGTTGGCGCGGCGGATCACTTCGGCTTCGTCGTCGTACACCAGAATGCTCATCACCGGGCCGAAGATTTCTTCGCGCACGATGCTCATGTCGTCGGTGCAGTCGCTGAATACGGTGGGGGCCACGTAGGCGCCTTTGCCGAATTCGCCCGTGGTCACGCGTTCGCCGCCGATCAATAGACGCGCACCTTCTTCTTTGCCTTTGGCGATGTAGCCGAGCACGTTTTCCATGTGCGCGAAGCTCACCAGCGGGCCGAAGTTGGTGCTGTCGTCGGTCGGGTCGCCGAGGCGAATGCGCTGCACACGTTCCAGCACCTTGGCTTCGAAGCGCGCCTGCAAACTGCGGGGCACGAACACGCGGGTGCCGTTGGTGCACACCTGGCCGGAGCTGTAGAAGTTGGCCATCACGGCGATGTCGGCGGCGCGGTTGAGGTTGGCGTCTTCGAAGATGATCAACGGGCTCTTGCCGCCCAGTTCCATGGTCACTTCTTTAAGCGATGAGCTGGAGGCGCTGGCCATGACTTTCTTGCCGGTGTCGGTGCCGCCGGTGAAGGAAATTTTCTCGATGGCCGGATGCTCGGTGAGCCAGGTGCCGACTTCACGGCCGCTGCCGGTGAGCACGTTGAACACGCCATCGGGCAGGCCGGCGGCGGTATAGATTTCCGCCAGCTTCAAGGTGGTCAGCGAGGTGACTTCGCTGGGTTTGAAAATCATCGCGTTGCCCGCCGCCAACGCCGGTGCGGATTTCCACAGGGCGATCTGAATCGGGTAGTTCCACGCGCCGATGCCGGCAACTACGCCCAGCGGTTCGCGGCGGGTGTAGACGAACGAGGTTTCGCGCAGCGGAATCTGCTCGCCTTCAATGGCGGGCACCAGGCCGGCGTAATACTCGAGCACGTCGGCGCCGGTGACGATGTCGACGTAACGGGTTTCCGACAGCGCCTTGCCGGTGTCCAGGGTTTCCAATTCGGCCAGTTCGTCGTTGCGCTCGCGCAGTATGTCCACGGCTTTGCGCAAGATGCGCGAGCGCTGCATGGCGGTCATCGCGGCCCAGACTTTCTGCCCCTGTTGCGCGCTCGCCACGGCGCGCTCCACATCCGCCTGCGAGGCGCGTTGCACCTCGGCCAGCACCTCGCCGTTGGCCGGGTTGATGGACTGGAACGTGGCACCGCTGGTGGCCTCAACGTAGCCGCCGTGGATGTAGAGTTTTTGCAGGGGGAAACGGGCCATGGTGTCCTCGCGGAATTCGGGTAAGGGGAAGGGCGAGCGCTTAGCCCGCTTGCCTGGCCAGTTGTTGGTCCAGGTAGTCGAAAGCGATTTGCAGGGCCTGCTGGGTATCGAACGCCTCGCCACTCAGGGCGCCGCGCAACCACAAGCCATCAATCAACGCCGCCAGCCCACGGGCCGCCATGCGCGCCTCGTTAACGGGCAATACGCGGCGGAATTCGCAGCAGATATTTGAATACAAGCGATGGTCGTTAATCCGTTGCAAGCGACGCAGCGAGGGCTGGTGCATGCTGCTGGCCCAGAAGGCCAACCAGGTTTTCATGGCCGGGCCATTGACCTGGCTGTCGTCGAAGTTGCCTTCAATGATGGTGCGGATGTGGGCGCGGGGGCTAGCGTCTTCCAGCAACGCACGACGGTCGCGCACCGACAGGCTGAGGGCCGTCATCAGGTGACGCATGGTGGCCTCAAGCAGGCCGTTTTTGTCTTGGAAGTAATGGCTGATGATGCCGTTGGACACGCCAGCCAAACGGGCGATCAGGGCGATGCTGGCGTCCATGCCCACTTGGTCCACGGCTTCCAGGGTGGCGTGAATAAGCTGTGAACGGCGGATGGGTTGCATCCCTACTTTGGGCATCGGTGTACTCCTGCATCCAGACGCGACGGGCTTTGCAGCAGTCTAGTGAGTTTTTATTGAACGAGGAATCAATAAAAACGACCGGCTGTAGCTGGGAGCGACATAGGGGAGTCGGTGTGGTGTGTTCGCGACATGAGGACGGGACGTCGACCCTGTAGGAGCGGCTTTAGCCGCGATGCTTTTTCATCAAGAGCATCGCGGCTAATCGGAATGCCGCCCAGCCGCAAGAATCTGCGTGTCTGGTTAACCCAGATTTTTACCCAACAACGCGTGATACAGCTCCGTATCCCCCAACACCCCCACCACCCGATTGGCATCGTGCAGCACCAACTTGTGCCCGGTCTGGTAGCGGATTTGCAACGCGTCGCGCATCCCGATGTTGGAGTCGACCAAGGTTGGGCGGCGGGTCAGGCTTTCTACTGCGTCGCCCGGCGCCCAGTTTTGCAGGGTAATGGCATCGGCGCCTTGGCGAGCGCCCTGGTACATGTTGCCTTCGGCCAAGCCAAGCCAGGAGTCGTTGCCAGGGTCCAGGCACACTTCACCGTTTACCCGCGTGCATTTGTCCAGGCTGCGCATCAGGCTGCGGCCGCACAGCACGTTGAGCGGGTTGGTGTGAGCAACGAAGGTGCGTACATATTCGTCGGCCGGGTTGAGTACGATCTCTTCCGGCTTGCTGTACTGGATGATCCGACCGTCTTTCATGATGGCGATGCGGCTACCCAGTTTCAGCGCTTCATCGAGGTCGTGGCTGACGAACACGATGGTTTTGCTCAGCTTGCGTTGCAGCTCCAGCAGCTCGTCTTGCAAGCCTTGGCGAATCAGCGGGTCGAGGGCGGAGAACGGTTCGTCCATCAGCAAAATGTCGGCGTCCATGGCCAGCGCACGGGCCAGGCCTACACGCTGCTGCATGCCGCCGGAAAGCTCATCCGGGCGCTTGTTGCGCCATTGGGTGAGGCCCACCAGTTCGAGTTTTTCATCCACCAGCTTGGTGCGCTGTGCGCTGGGGCGGCCCTGCATTTCCAGGCCGAAGCTGATGTTTTCGCGCACGGTCAGCCAGGGCATCAGGGCGAACTTCTGAAACACCATGGCGATGCGTTTGGTGCGCATGTCTTTGAGGGTGGCGGGCGAGCAATTGGCGATGTCCACTTCCTGGCCTTCGTGCTCGATCAGCAAGCGGCCACGGCTCACGGTGTTGAGGCCGTTGATGCAGCGCAGCAGGCTGGATTTGCCCGAGCCCGACAGGCCCATCATCACGCAGATTTCGCCGCGTTCGATGTCCAGGCTGGCCTTCTCGACACCGACCACCAGGCCGGTTTTTTTCAGGATCTGGTCGCGGGTCATGCCCTGGTCAAGCAGCGCCAAGGCTTCCTTGGGGTACTTGGAGAAGATGACGTCGACGTTATCGAAACGAATCATGCTCATTGTTCAACCTTCACTTTCGCTTCGGGTTGTTTGCACACCCGGTCGAGGATGATGGCCAGCAGCACAATGGCCAGGCCGGCTTCGAAGCCGAGTGCGATGTCGGCTGTGTTCAATGCGTTGACCACGGGTTTGCCCAGGCCATCGGCGCCGACCAGGGCGGCGATTACCACCATCGACAGCGACAGCATGATGCATTGGGTGATGCCCGCCGCGATGCTCGGCATGGCGTACGGCAGTTCGATGCGAGTCAGCAGTTGGCGGCGCGAGCAGCCGAAGGCTTTGCCGGCGTCCATTAGCTCGTTAGGCACGTCGCGAATGCCCAGGTAGGTCAGGCGAATAGGTGCGGCCACCGCGAACACCACGGTGGAAATCAGCCCCGGCACAACGCCCAGGCCGAACAGGGTCAGGGTAGGAATCAGGTACACGAAGGTCGGTACGGTTTGCATCAGATCGAGGATCGGTTGCAGCACCGTGTAAAAGTGCGGGCGGTGCGCGGCCATGATGCCCAGCGGCACGCCAATCAATACGCAGATGAAGGTGGCGAACAGCACTTGCGCCAGGGTTTCCATGGTCTCTTGCCAGTAGCCCAGGTTGAGAATCAGCAGAAACGAAAGGATGCAAAACAGGGTCAGGCCCCATTTGCGTTGAATCAGGTGGGTGAGCAAACCGAACAGGCCGATCAATACCAGCGGATTGAAAAAAGTCAGGCCATTGGTCACCCCATGGATCATGAATTCCAGGGCCGAGGCGATGGCATCGAAATACGCCGCGCCATGCTGGGTCAGCCACTCTACGAATTCGGCGATTTTCTCGCCCAGAGGGAGTTTTTCAAAAGTCGGCATGGTAGAGATTATCCACGTGGGTCGGGATGGGCACAGGCTGCCGGGCGCGCCATCACGGCTGTGCGCGCCCGGTTACTGCTTACTGTCTTTGGAAGCGAAGGCTTACTTGGCGAGCGCAGCTTTGGCTGCGTCCAGGCCCGGCTTACCGTCGAGGGTGGTAACCCCGGCCAGCCAGGTGTCGAGCACTTGCGGGTTGGCTTTGAGCCAGGCTTTGGCGGCATCGCGCGGTTTCTGGTTTTCGTTGAGCACGGCGTCCATCAGGTTGTTTTCCATCTCCAGGGTGAAGGAGAGGTTGGTCAACAACTTGCCGACGTTGCCGCACTCTTGCACGTAGCCTTTGCGCACGTTGGTGAGTACGGTGGCCTGGCCGAAGTTGGGGCCGAAATACTCGTCGCCGCCGGTGAGGTACTTCATCTTGTTGCGGGTGTTCATCGGGTGCGGTTCCCAGCCCAGGAACACCATGAACTCGTTCTTGCGGCTGGAGCGTTTGAGTTGCGAAAGCATGGCCGCTTCGCTGGACTCCACCACCTTGAAGCCCTTCAGGCCGAAGGCGTCTTTGTCGATCATGCTCTGGATCAGACGGTTGCCGTCGTTGCCAGGCTCGATGCCGTAGATTTTGCCGTCGAGCTTGTCTTTGAATTTGGCGATGTCGGAGAAATCTTTCAGGCCCGCCTCGTAGGCGTAGTCCGGTACGGCGAGGGTGTACTTGGCGCCTTCGAGGTTGGCGCGCACGGTTTCCACGGTGCCGGCATCACGGTAGGCCTTGATGTCGTTTTCCATGGTCGGCATCCAGTTGCCGAGGAACACGTCGAGGTCTTTGCCTGCGGCCAGTGATTTGTAGGTCACGGGAACGGAAATCATGGTGGTCTTGGTTTTGTAACCCAGCGACTCCAGCACTTCACTGGTCACCGCAGTGGTGACGGTGATGTCGGTCCAGCCCACATCGGAAAAACGCACGGTGCTGCATGACGCAGGCTCGGCAGCGCTAGCCAGCAAGGGCAGGCTAAGCGTGGCGAGCAATAACAAGGGTGTGGACATTTTCATGGACTGACTCCTTTTAAAATTATTGGTTGGCAGTGCAGTACGCGCTTCGCCGCTTGTTGTAGTCCTGCTTATAGGGTCGGCCTCGGGTCGGGCAAGCGCGGGAAAGTCCCGGCATTGGCGCAACGAAGCCTAGCGGTCATGTCGAGAACGATCATGTAGCAGGACAATTCAAACGCCTACAGGGTGGGTCGCAACCAGTGCAGAGGGCGTCGTATCCAGCATTGGTCAGGTCGTTTACGACGTTTTGCCCTGAGCGCGAGCCTGCTTATTGCGAGGTTTTGCGCTCAGGGAATGGTGCTCAGGGCGCCAGTTCGAGCTTTTCGCGCACCACCGCCAGTGCGGGTTTGCCGTCGCGCGTGGTGACGCCATGCAGCCACTTATCGAGCACTTCGGGGTGCGCGTAGAGCCAGTCTTTGGCCGACTGGCGCGGGTTGGCGGTTTGGTTGATGACCTGGTCCATCAGCTCGTTTTCCATGCCCAGGCTGAATTCCAGATTGCTGAGCAAGGTGCCGACGTTCGTGCACTCCGTGCTGAAGTTTTTGCGCGTCAACGAGTACACCGTGGCGCCGCCGTAGTCGGGGCCGAAGAACTCGTCACCGCCGTCCAGGTATTTCATTTTCAGGTGGTTGTTCATCGGGTGCGGTTCCCAACCGAGGAACACAATCCACTGCTCCAAGTGCTCGGCGCGGGTCACGCTGGCGAGCATTTTCTGTTCGCTGCTTTCCACCAGCTCGAATTGGCCGGTGCCGAACGAATTGCCCTTGATCATTTTCTGGATCAGCGCGTTGCCATCGTTGCCGGGCTCGATGCCGTAGATTTTGCCGTCGAGCTTTTCGCGGTATTTGCCCAGGTCGGCGAAGCTTTTCAGGCCGCCGTCGTACACGAACGTCGGCACTGCCAAGGTGTATTTGGCGCCGTGCAAATTGGCCCGCACGCTTTCGATGCTGCCCGCATCGAGGAAGGGTTTGATCTCGTGTTCCTGGGCCGGCATCCAGTTGCCCAGGAACACGTCGATCTGTTTGGTTTCCAGGTTCTTGAAGGTGTCGGGCACCGACAGGCGCTTGGCATTGGTGGTGTAGCCCAGCGAGCCCAGCAGGTAGCGGCTGACGGCGGTGGTGACGGTAATGTCGGTCCAGCCCACGTCGGCAAAGCGCACCAGTTTGCAGCTTTCCGGTTCAGCGGCAGTGGCCAATACGGGCGTCGCCAGGCTGAGCGCCAGGCAAACAGAGGTCACGAGTTTCATAGGATGCTTTTCCTTAGCGGGACGGGTATTCACTCCAAACTTCCGTGTCGGCCGCGCGGGCGTACACCTGGAAGTCGCCGGTTGCCAAATGGCAGGCCCATACACTCGCAGGAAGCATGCCGGGCGCGGCGACTATGCGCGTGGGACGTGACCGCGGCCACGCTGGAGGTCGCGTTTAGAGTGGCCGAGGTCGCATTCAGCGCGGGCGTGTCGCTGCCGGTCTCAAGGCAGCGCAGCGGCGACGTTGCTGGGCATGATCAAGTCGGTGTCAGACCCCGCACAGCGCACTAAAAGCCTGATGATCCGCGCAAGTTGGGCGCGCTTGCTGCCCTGTACCGGTTGAGGAAATACCATGGCCATCAGCGTGTTCGACCTATTCAAAATAGGCATCGGCCCCTCCAGCTCTCACACCGTTGGCCCAATGCGCGCCGCCGCCTTGTTTCTGCAAGGCCTGCGCGAACGCGGACAACTGCAACACGTGCGCCGCGTTGAAGTGCGCCTGTATGGCTCGCTGTCGGCCACCGGCGTCGGCCATGGCAGCGACAGCGCGGTGATCATGGGCTTGATGGGCGATTGGCCAGATGCGATCGACCCGGCGGCCATCGCCCCGCGCATTGCGGCGCTGCACGAGAGCGGCTGCCTGCTGCTCGACGGGCATTTCGAAGTGCCGTTCCAGTGGCAGCGCGACATGCTGCTGCTCGACGAAAACCTGCCGTATCACCCCAACGCCATGACGCTGATTGCCGAAGGCGAGGGCGGCGAGCTGCACCGTGACACCTATTACTCCGTGGGCGGTGGTTTCGTGGTGGACGCCGAGCAGGCTGCCAGCGGCCTGCTTGACCAGGACCACACGGCGCTGCCGTACGATTTTTCCAGTGCCGAAGAGCTGCTGCAGTTGTGCAAAACCCACAACCTGCGCGTGTCGGAGCTGATGATGGCCAACGAAAAGGCCTGGCGCAGTGAAGCGGAAATTCGCCAAGGCCTGATGCGCCTGTGGAAAGCCATGTGCGAGTGCGTCAACAACGGTCTCAAGCACGAAGGCATTCTGCCCGGCGGCTTGAACGTGAAACGCCGCGCCGCCAAGTTGCACCGCAGCCTGCAGGAGCTGGGCAAGCCCAACGTGATTGGCTCGACATTGAGCGGCATGGAATGGGTGAACCTGTTCGCCCTGGCCGTGAACGAAGAAAACGCAGCGGGAGGGCGCATGGTGACCGCGCCTACCAATGGCGCGGCCGGCATCATTCCGGCGGTGCTGCATTACTTCGTGCGCTTCAGCCCGGCGGTGACCGAGGCGGACGTGTGCGATTACTTTTTGGCCGCTGCCGCCATCGGCATTTTGTGCAAGAAAAACGCCTCGATTTCTGGCGCCGAAGTCGGTTGCCAGGGCGAGGTCGGGTCTGCCTGCGCCATGGCCGCTGCGGGCTTGGCGGAAATTCTGGGCGCCACGCCAGGGCAACTGGAAAACGCCGCCGAAATCGGCCTGGAACACAACCTGGGCCTGACTTGCGACCCTGTGGGCGGGCTGGTACAGGTGCCGTGCATCGAGCGCAATGCCATCGCCGCGGTGAAAGCCATCAACGCCGCGCAAATGGCGCTGCGCGGTGATGGCGAACACTTTATTTCCCTCGACCGCGTGATCCGCACCATGCGCGACACCGGCGCCGACATGCACGACAAATACAAAGAGACCTCACGCGGTGGATTGGCGGTGAGTGCGATTGAGTGTTGAGGTGGCTTTGGCTATCACCGTTTGCAGGAATCGAGGCTAAAGCCTCTCCTACAGAAGCTATGCGGTCCCTGTGCGAGAGGCTTTAGCCTCGAGTTTTTGATCTCGCCCTTGAAGCCCAGCCGCCGGCGCAAAGCGCTGCACACTTTTTGATCGCTGCGCTTGCCCCACGCCATGTTTTGGCGCGGTGTAACGGCCAGCCATGTGCCAGCAGTGACAGTTTCCAAGCGCGTCGCCAACGCGCCGGCCCAAGTGCTACGAAACTGCTCAGTCACGCCGCACCAAACCCCTTGGCTCAGGCGCTCCCGTCTTGTTAGCCGCCGCTGGCTAGAGCCTCAACGACGTCGTTTTCAGTTTTTTTTGAATGCTCGTTCAATTTAGGCATGGGCTTTGCGTTAGGCCTGCTATAGCTCGAAGGTGTGAACGCACCCGAGTCATAAAAATAAAGAGTCCCGACTGGGGCCACACCTGCGTGAGGAGAACCGTGATGACGCCGTTCAACCAAGGGGCACAACCCCAGAACCGTGCTCCACAATCCATCGGCTTTCTGCTGTTGGACAATTTCACTCTGATCTCCCTGGCCTCGGCCGTGGAGCCCCTGCGGATGGCCAACCAGCTTTCGGGCCGCGAGCTGTATCGCTGGACCACCATGACCCTGGACGGCAATCAGGTGTGGGCCAGCGATGGTCTGCAAATTACCCCGGACTGCGCAGCCAGCAAGGCGCCGGCGCTGGACATGGTGATTGTCTGCGGCGGCATTGGCATTCAACGCAGTGTTACCCGCGAACACGTGTTGTGGCTGCAAACCCAGGCGCGTCAGTCGCGCAAGCTGGGCGCGGTGTGCACCGGCAGCTGGGCGCTGGCGTGCGCCGGGCTGCTCGATGGCTTTGATTGCAGCGTGCACTGGGAATGCCTGGCCGCGATGCAGGAAGCCTTCCCCCGTGTGGTGATGAGCACGCGCTTGTTCACCCTGGACCGCAACCGCTTCACCAGTTCGGGCGGCACCGCGCCGCTGGACATGATGCTGCACGTGATTTCCCGCGAGCACGGCCGCGAGCTGTCGGCGGCGATTTCGGAAATGTTTGTGTACGAGCGCATCCGTAACGAGCAAGACCACCAGCGCGTGCCGCTCAAGCACATGCTCGGCACCAATCAGCCGAAGCTGCAGGAAATCGTGGTGTTGATGGAGGCCAATCTGGAGGAACCCATCGACCTCGACGAGTTGGCGGTGTACGTCAACGTCTCGCGTCGCCAGCTTGAGCGCCTGTTTCAGAAGTACCTGCACTGCTCGCCGTCGCGCTACTACCTGAAGCTGCGCCTGGTGCGGGCGCGCCAACTGCTCAAGCAGACGCCGATGTCGATTATCGAAGTGGCTTCCGTGTGCGGGTTTGTGTCTACGCCGCACTTCTCCAAGTGCTACCGCGAGTACTTCGGCATTCCACCGCGTGACGAACGCATGGGCTCCAACACCGCTCAGCAAGTTGCCCTGATGCCGATTCCACAAGCGTTGGTACTGGCGTCGACGCCGGGCGCGATGTCGGCGCTGAGTCAGGCACGCAGCGAATCCACCTTCGCCAGCGTGCGCCTGTAACGTCCCAGCGCGAACCTGGCCGCGTGCTGCGGCCAGATCGGTTACAGCACTTCTTTCAAACGATGCCAGAGCATGCCCATGGCCAGCAGCGGCGAGCGCAGGTATTTGCCGCCCGGGAAGGTGACGTGGGGCACGCTGGCGAACAGGTCGAAACCGCGACTTTCCTGACCGGCAATCGCCTCGGCGAGCAGGCGGCCGGCCAGGTGCGTGGCGTTCACGCCGTGGCCGGAATAGGCCTGGGCATAGAACACGTTGCGCTGGTCTTTGAGTCGGCCAATTTGCGGCAGCCGGTTGGCGCCGATGCCGATCATGCCGCCCCACTGGAAATCGATGTTCACCTTGTCCAGGTGCGGGAACACCTCAAGCATTTTCGGCCGCATATAGGCGGCGATGTCTTTCGGATCCCGCCCGGAGTAATGGCAGGCACCGCCGAACAGCAAGCGGCGGTCGGCAGACAAACGATAGTAATCCAGCGCCACACGCTGGTCGCAGAGCGCCATGTTCTGCGGAATGAGCGTGCGCGCCTGCGCCGGGCTCAAGGGTTCGGTGGCGATGATGTAGCTGCCCGCCGGCAGCACCTTGCCGCCCAGGCTGCTGTTCAAACCATTGAGATAGGCGTTGCACGCCAGCACCAGATTGGTCGCCCGCACCTTGCCGCCAGCGGTGTGCACCACCACTTCGTTGCCGTAGTCGATGCGGGTAACGGCCGAGTGCTCGAACAGCTGCACGCCGAGCGACTGCGCGGCAGCCGCTTCACCGAGCGCCAGGTTGAGCGGATGAAGATGGCCCGAGCCCATGTCGATCAAACCGCCTACGTAGCGACTGGAACCGACTACCTGATGCATGTCGTCGGCTTGCAGCAAACGCAGTTCGTGGCGATAGCCCAGTCCGCGCAATTCGGCGAGGTCGTCGGCGAAGCCTTCGAGGTCGTCGGGTTTGTTGGCCAGGTCGCAGTAGCCCCACGTGAGGTCGCACTGAATGTTGAAGTGCTCGATGCGCCGGCGAACGATCTCCACCGCTTCCAGGCCCAGCAGCTTCAGTTCGCGCACACCGTCGGCACCGACCACGCCGGCAAAGCGCTCGACGTCATGGCCGACGCCGCGAATCAGTTGGCCGCCGTTGCGCCCGCTGGCGCCCCAGCCCACCTGATTGGCTTCCAACAGCACCACGCTAAGGCCGCGTTCAGCCAGTTCGATGGCGGTGTTCAGCCCGGAAAACCCACCGCCGACGATGCAGACATCCGCCCGCACTTCGCCGGCCAACGGCGCAAAACTAAGCTGGCGGTTGGCGGTGGCGGCGTAATAGGAAGGAGCGTGCGTTGGCTGAACGCTGGCGTGCATGTGTGAAATCCTGATTCTTATGTTTGGTAAATTTTACGCAGGATAAGCGGGCCGCTCAGGCAGCGCCAAGGGGCGGCGGGAAAAAACCTTCGTCGGTTGCTACCATGCCGGCTCACTCCAGGACTCGCCCCATGAGCTGCAACAGCCGCAAGATTGATCAGCTGCGCCAACGCATTCCCAGCTTCGCCTGTGTGCCCGGTTGTCACGATTGCTGCGGGCCGGTGACGGCGTCGTCGGAAGAAATGTCGCGTTTGCCGGTGAAGTCGGATGCCGAGCATGACGCGGCGCTGGCTGAGTTCAACTGCGTGCACCTCGGCCCGCAAGGGTGCGAGGTGTACGAAGAGCGGCCGCTGATTTGCCGGCTATTCGGCACCACGCCGCGCCTGCCGTGCCCGAACGGTCGCCGTCCTGACGAGTGGATTGATGAGCGCGTGGAGAAGGGCGTGCATCAGTTGATCGCCAGCACACGCCAGGTGCTGGTCTGAACGATCAGTCGGGCACGGGCAAGGTCAGGCTTTCCTTCACTTCTTCCATGACGATGTAGCTTTTCGATTCGCGTACGTGGGGCAGCTTGAGGAGGATGTCGCCCAGCAGCTTGCGGTACGAAGCCATCTCGGAAATGCGCGCCTTCACTAAATAGTCGAAGTGGCCCGACACCAAGTGGCATTCCAGCACGTGCGGCAGCTTCAGCACGGCCCGTCGGAACTCTTCGAAAGTATCGCCAGATTTGTAGTCCAAACTAATCTCTACGAATACCAACAAGCTGGCCTTGAGGTGCTGCGGATTCAGGCGGGCGTTGTAGCCCATGATGATGCCTTCACGCTCCAGGCGCCGAACCCGCTCGGTGCACGGCGTGGTGGAAAGCCCCACGCGCTCGCCCAGTTCGGTGAAGGACAGACGACCGTCTTCCTGCAGGATTCGTAAAATATTACGGTCGATTTTGTCCAGTTCACGACGGCTCTGGTGCTGGGTCCGCATGGGGAATCCGCCTCTGTAATAACGGGTTTTGCCAAGAATTCTCGTCGAATATAGCCAGCAATACAGTGAAATGCACTGGTAGTGGCTCAATATACTGCGCGGAATTTCGATCAAGATATCAAACGTCAGCGAGAAATCGCGGCAAGGGAGCAAACCATGCGAGTTCTGGTGTTGGGCAGCGGTGTGATTGGTACGACCAGCGCCTACTATCTAGCCCGTGCCGGCTTTGAGGTGGTGGTTGTGGATCGCCAGGCCGCGCCGGCCATGGAAACCAGCTTCGCCAACGCCGGCCAGGTTTCGCCAGGCTACGCCTCGCCCTGGGCCGCACCGGGTGTTCCCTTGAAAGCCATCAAGTGGCTGCTGCAACGCCACGCCCCGCTGGCCATTAAAGCCACCGCCGATATCGACCAATACCTGTGGATGTTGCAGATGCTGCGCAACTGCACCGCCAGCCGTTATGCGGTGAATAAAGAGCGCATGGTGCGGTTGTCTGAATACAGCCGCGACTGCCTCGACGAGCTGCGTGCCGAAACCGGCATCGCCTATGAAGGTCGCAGCTTGGGCACCACTCAGCTGTTCCGCACCCAGGCACAGCTCGATAACGCCGCCAAAGACATCGCCGTGCTGGAGCAATCCGGTGTGCCGTATGAACTGCTGGACCGAGACGGCATTGCCCGCGTTGAACCGGCGCTGGCTGGCGTGACCAATATTCTCGCCGGCGCCCTGCGTCTGCCTAACGACCAGACCGGCGACTGCCAGATGTTCACCACCCGCCTGGCGCAAATGTGCGTGGACCTGGGCGTCGAGTTCCGCTTCGGCCAAAGCATCGAAGGCCTCGACCACGCTGGCGACCGCATCAACGGCGTGTGGGTCAACGGCAAACTGGAAACGGCTGATCGCTACGTGTTGGCGCTGGGCAGCTACTCGCCGCAATTGCTCAAGCCGCTGGGCATCAAAGCCCCGGTGTATCCGCTCAAGGGTTACTCGCTGACCGTGCCGATCACCAATGGCGATATGGCACCGACCTCCACCATCCTTGATGAAACCTACAAGGTCGCCATCACCCGTTTCGACAACCGCATCCGCGTCGGCGGCATGGCGGAAATTGCCGGCTTCGACCTGAGCCTGAACCCGCGTCGTCGCGAAACCCTGGAAATGATCGTCAACGATCTGTACCCACAAGGCGGCAACCTGGCCCAGGCCGAGTTCTGGACCGGCCTGCGCCCGACTACGCCGGACGGCACGCCGATTGTGGGTGGCACCTCGTATAAAAACCTGTTCCTGAACACCGGCCACGGCACCCTCGGTTGGACCATGGCCTGTGGCTCTGGTCGTCTGCTGGCTGACTTGATGGCGAAGAAACGCCCGCAAATCAGCGCCGAAGGTCTGGATATCTCCCGTTACGGCCATTCCAAAGAGAGCCACAAACATGCCAATCCAGCGCCTGCACACTGAAACCCGCTACAGCGAAATCGTCATCCACAACGGCACGGTCTACCTGGCCGGCCAACTGGCTGACAGCTACGCAGGCGATGCCGCGCAGCAGACCCGCGAAACGCTTGCCAACATCGACCGCTTGCTCGCCGAGGCGGGTACCGACAAGAGCCGCATTCTGTCGGTGACCATCTACCTCAAAGACATGGCCAGCGGTTATGCCGGCCTCAATGCCGTGTGGGACGCCTGGGTAACGCCGGGCACTGCGCCTGCCCGGGCGTGCGTTGAAGCCAAGCTGTACACCGACGAAGCCTTGGTGGAAATGACCGTCATCGCGGCGCTGCCGTAACACCGTTTCTAGCCCTCGACCTTTAGAAGACTCGCTGCCATGCGTCCCGCCCGCGCCCTGATTGACCTCGCTGCTCTGCGTCACAACTACCGCCTTGCCCGTGAACTGACCGGGGCCCGCGCCCTGGCCGTGATCAAAGCGGACGCCTACGGGCATGGCGCGGTGCAGTGCGCGCAGGCGTTGCAAAGCGAGGCCGATGGTTTTGCCGTGGCAGCCATTGAAGAGGCGCTGAGCCTGCGCGCTGCGGGAATTACCGCGCCGATTTTGTTGCTCGAAGGGTTTTTCGAGGCCGATGAGTTGGCGTTGATCGTCGAGCATGATCTTTGGTGTGTGATTCACGCGCCGTGGCAGTTGGAAGCACTGGAACGTACGACGCTGCGCAAACCGTTGCAGATTTGGCTGAAGCTTGACTCAGGCATGCACCGCGTTGGCCTCTTTCCCGAGCAGTACCAAGACGCTTATCGCCGCCTGCAAGCGAGCGGCAAGGCGGAAAAAATCGTGCTGATGACGCACTTCTCTCGCGCCGATGAGCTGGAGAATCCGCGCAGCGAAGAGCAAATGGCCGCTTTCGCCCAAGCCCGCGAGGGGCTACAGGCCGACGTCAGCCTGTTTAATTCGCCGGCGATTCTTGGCTGGTCGTCACGTTTTCCCGCGCTGCAAAAGACCGACTGGGTCCGCTCCGGACTGATGCTGTATGGCGCCAGCCCGTTCGAAACTCCGCACGACCACGCCGCGCGCTTGCAGCCGGTGATGACGCTGGAGTCGAAAATAATCAGCGTGCGCGAATTGCCAGCCGGCGAGCCGATTGGCTACGGCGCCCGGTATGTCACCGAACAACCGACGCGGGTCGGCGTTGTGGCCATGGGGTACGCCGATGGCTATCCGCGCCATGCGCCAAGCGGCACGCCGGTGGCAATCGACGGGAAGTTGAGTCGGCTGATCGGTCGGATTTCGATGGATATGTTGACCGTCGATCTCACCGGTTTGCCTAAAGCCGGCGTAGGAAGTCGGGTGGAACTGTGGGGAAAACAGGTACTTGCCAGCGATGTTGCCGCTGCGTCTGGGACTATTCCTTACCAGCTGTTCTGTAATGTGCGCCGCGCGCCACTCGTCTATTCCGGGGCCTAGCGCCAGGCCTGAACAGGATTGCCATGCAAGTGTTGTAAATACTGAACGCTGTTGCGATGATGCGCCCTCAAATCGGAATTTTCCCAAGGGGGCTCTATCATTGGACGTCGGCGTTCGACTGCAATCTATTCGCAAGCTTAAAGGCCTGTCTCAGCGTGAACTCGCCAAACGCGCGGGCGTCACCAACAGCACCATTTCCATGATCGAGAAGAACAGCGTGAGCCCCTCGATCAGTTCTCTGAAGAAGGTGTTGGCGGGCATACCCATGTCGTTGGTCGAGTTTTTCTCCCTCGAAGTGGAACAGGACAACCACACCCAGGTTGTTTACAAAGCGAGCGAACTGGTCGATTTGTCCAGTGGCGCGGTCACCATGAAATTGGTCGGCAAGGCGCACCCCAGCAGGGCCATCGCCTTTCTTGACGAAACCTATCCGCCAGGCTCTGACACCGGTGACGAGATGCTCACCCACGAAGGTGAAGAATCGGGTCTGTTGGTGGACGGCCGTCTGGAACTGACGGTGAGCGGCGAGATTTATATCCTCGAAAGCGGCGACAGCTACTACTTTGAAAGCAGCAAGCCGCATCGCTTCCGTAATCCGTTTGAAGAGCCGGCGCGGCTTATTTCAGCCACCACGCCCGCCAATTTCTAAGAAACTGCGACAGGATGGCGTGTTTCGACACGCCGACCTAATCGGTATACTGACGCCCGCTCGCGCAACCGTGGCCGCGAGCGTGACTAGCCACGATAGAGGGTGTACGCGTGAACCTAATTAAGAAAATGCTGGCGGCGCATGTCGCTGTGTTGGCCCTCTGGGCGGTCAGCGCTCAGGCTGCGACGACCAATGACGACATCGCTGCGCGACTGAAGCCAGTGGGTGAAGTCTGCATCCAGGGCGAAGAATGCAAAGGCGTTGAAGCCGTTGCGGCTTCTGCTGGCGGCGGCGCAAAAACGCCGGACGACATCATCGCCGCCCACTGTGGCGCCTGCCACACCGCCGGCGTACTGGGCGCCCCAAAAATCGGTGACACAGCTGCCTGGAAAGACCGCGCCGACCACCAAGGCGGCCTCGACGGCCTGCTGGCAAAAGCCATCACCGGCATCAACAGCATGCCGCCTAAAGGCACCTGTGCTGATTGCAGCGATGATGAGCTGAAAGCCACCATCCAGAAAATGTCCGGCCTGAAGTAAGGTTTGGAGTTCAAAAAACCGCCCTCGGGGCGGTTTTTTTATGCGCCGATCGGCTGCGCGTCGGCATTGCTGCGTTGAAATTGATTGTTGAATGCTCATTGGCTAGAGCCAACTGCGCTTCAAAAACCAATTTCGCCTTGCACTGCTCGAGCTCGCTCGATCTCAACCGAGCAAGGCCCCATCCACACATCGGCGAGGGTGGGCATTCATTTTTCAGCGAAACGGGCGTCATCCCTGCGTTTTTGCAGTCACACTCCACAAGCCAACTTATGGAGATTGACCTGTGGCTCTTAGCTCTCTGGACTATGCCGTCGAACAGATTCTGCAGCGCATCGAGGGACCGATTCATCTCGGTCTGCCACTGGGCTTGGGCAAGCCGAATCGGCTGGTGAATGCGTTGTATCAGCGCATCAAGGCGATGCCCCATCGCTCGCTGACCATTTACACCGCACTGTCCCTTGGCCGTCCCCATGCCAGCAGTGATCTTGAGCAGCGCTTGATGGCGCCGTTTCTGGAGCGGGTGTTTGGCAATTATCCAGAGCTCGATTACCTGAAAGACCAGCGCCGCGGCGAGCTGCCGGACAATATCCACCTGCAGGAATTTTATTTGCAGCCCGGCAGCCAACTGCAAAATCCCAAGGCGCAGCAGGCGTACGTTAGCCTCAACTACAGCCAGGTGGCGCGCGATCTGAATCGCAAGGGCATCAACGTCGTCGCGCAGTTGGTGGCCGCAGATGCTGCCCGCCCTGATCACGTCAGCCTGAGCTGCAACACCGATATCACCCTCGATTTGTTGCCGATGCTGCACGCGCGTAAGCAGGCCGGTGAGACGATTGTCTGCGTGGGTCAGGTTCATGCTGATCTGCCGTATATGCCGGGCGATGCCGAGCGGCCGCTGGATGACTTCGATGTGCTGGTCGAAGCCGGCGAGCCCAGCACCTTGTTCTCCACGCCGAATATGCCGGTGGGCGTCGCCGATCACGCCATTGGCCTGTACGCCAGCAGCCTGGTGCGCGATGGCGGCACCTTGCAGATTGGCATTGGCTCGATGGGCGACGCGGTGACAGCCGCGTTGTTAAATCGCCAAGGCAACAATGGCGGTTACCAGGCGGCGTTGCAGGCCCTTGATATTGGTCGTTGGGGTGAGTTGGTGGAACGCTTCGGTGGGCTGCAGCCTTTTGCCAAGGGCCTGTATGGGTGCAGTGAAATGCTGGTGCCGGGCCTGGTGGCGCTGTTCGATGCAGGCATCGTGCGGCGCCCGGTATTTGCTGATGAGCGCTTGCAGCAATTGGCGAACGCGGGTGTGGTGGATGAGCACGGTCATCTCAACCTCGCCGTGTGGCCAAAGGCCGAGCCCGCCATTGCCCTCGATCAGCCGCTGGTCTCCTGGTTGCAAGAGCAGGGCATGCTTGAAGCAGGCGTGCGCATCGAAGCACAGCGAGTGCGCTTGCCGGATGGCCGCACCGTGTCTGCCGATCTAACCGATCCGGCGTGCGTGAACGCTTTGCAGGAGTACCTGAAACCGACCACCGCTGGCGTCTGTGTTCACGGCGGGTTCTTTCTCGGCCCTCAAGCGTTCTATCGGCGCTTGCAACAGCTCAACGTTGAGCGCCGTTCGCGCATCGGCATGACCGGCATCAGCTACATCAATCGGCTATACGGCCAGGAAGACCTCAAACGGTTGCAGCGCACACAGGCGCGATTTATCAACAGCGCCTTTTGCGTGACGCTGCTCGGCGCCAGCGCGGCCGATCAACTGGAAGATGGCCGTGTCATCAGCGGCGTCGGTGGGCAGTACGATTTCTTCGCCCAGGCCCATGAGCTGGACGATGCGCGCGCCATTCTGATGCTGCGCAGTTGGCGCGAAGCCGATGGTGAGGTGAGCTCCAATATCCGCTGGGACTACGGCCACACCACCATCCCTCGGCACTTGCGCGACATTGTCATCACCGAATACGGCATCGCCGACTTGCGTGGCAAGAACGACGCTCAGGTGATCGCCGCGTTGCTGCAAATTGCAGACTCGCGTTTTCAGGATGAGCTGATCAAGCAGGCGCAGGCGGCGGGCAAATTGGCGGAGGATTTTGTGCTGGACGAGGCGTTTCGCGACAACACGCCGGAGCGTTTGCAGGCGTGTTACGAGGAGCACAAAAACCTGTTCGCCGAATATCCGCTGGGCTGCGATTTCACCGACGAAGAACAGGATTTGCTGCGCGCGCTGCGCTGGCTGAAGAGCAAGCTCAAGCTCAGCGAAGTGTTGGAGTTAGGCAAGGCGGCGTTGTTTGATCAGCCGGAGCCAGGGGTGTTTGACGCGCACTTGGAACGCTTGCAGTTGGCGCAGCCGGATGGGATTAAGGAGCAGCTTTATCAGAAATTGGTGCTGGCGGGGTTGCAGGCCACCGCGCCTTGACGCGGTGCCCCGTTTGAGCGGCAACCGTTACTCGAGAAATTCGACCTTGCCGCCTTCCAGCGATTTGATCCGCGCCAGGGACTCGATCCAGTAACCCTGCGAGTCGAGTTCTTCGCGGCCTTTCTGGAAGGATTTTTCGATCACCACACCAATGCCCACAATGGTCGCGCCGGACTGCTTGATCAGGTCGATCAAACCGTGCGCGGCGCGGCCGTTGGCGAGGAAGTCGTCGATCAGCAATACGCGGTCGGTGGGCAGCAGGTGTTTGGCCGACACGGCGATGGTGCTTTCGGTTTGCTTGGTGAACGAGAACACCTTGGACACCAGCAGGTTGTCGGTCAGGGTCAGCGACTGGTATTTGCGCGCGAAAATCACCGGCACACCCAACTCCAGGCCCGCCATGATCGAGGGGGCGATGCCCGACGCTTCGATAGTGACGATTTTGGTGATGCCCT
The DNA here is from genome assembly GCF_979258635.1 of Pseudomonas sp. AC070. Lineage (NCBI taxonomy): Bacteria > Pseudomonadati > Pseudomonadota > Gammaproteobacteria > Pseudomonadales > Pseudomonadaceae > Pseudomonas > Pseudomonas sp. AC070. Next base: position 4,838,523 of record NZ_OZ409871.1, on the reverse strand, counting down.
GATTTTTGAACAGATCCGCAAACGCCTGGCCGATTTGCTGCATCAGGCGTGGGTCGATCTGGTGGTTCAGAAAGGCGTCGACCTTGAGCACTTGGTCGGACAGCACCACGCCTTCTTCAATAATCTTCGTTTTCAGCGCTTCCATCTCAAGGCTCTCGTTTTAGCGGTGCAGGTTAGTAAACGCAGGGGCGCCCAGCGGCGCCCGACTATTTTTTCATCATGGCGCGGATGTCGGCCAGGGCCGCGTTGCCGCGTACTGCTTTGACCTCCACGGGGGTGTCTTCCAAGCCTTCCCACGACAAATCTTCGGGCGGCAATTCGTCGAGGAAACGGCTCGGCGAGCAGTCGATGATCTCGCCGTACTGTTTGCGTTTGGCCGCAAAGGTAAAGGCCAGCGTTTGCCGCGCGCGGGTGATGCCCACGTAGGCCAGGCGGCGTTCTTCCTCGATGGTGTCGGCTTCGATGCTGGAGCGGTGGGGGAGAATTTCTTCTTCCATGCCGATGATGAACACGTACGGAAATTCCAGGCCTTTGGATGCGTGCAACGTCAGCATTTGCACGCCCTCGGCGCCTTCTTCCTCTTCTTGCTGACGCTCGAGCATGTCGCGCAACACCAGCTTGCCGATGGCGTCTTCGATGGTCATGTCGCCGTCTTCGTCGCGCTCAAGGGTGTTCTTCAGCGCATCGATCAAGAACCAGACGTTGCCCATCCGCGCCTCGGCCACCTTGTCGCTGGAGGCGTTCTGGCGCAGCCAGTTTTCGTAATCAATGTCCATGACCATGCTGCGCAGCACGGCAATCGGCTCGTTCTCGGCGCACTGCTGGCGAATCTTGTCCATCCAGTGTTTGAACCGTTGCAGGCGCTCGCTGTAACGGCTGTCCAGGTGCTCGCCCAGGCCCATTTCATCGGCCGCGTTGTACATGGAAATCTTGCGCTCGGTGGCGTAGTTGCCGAGCTTTTCCAGGGTGGTGGAACCGATTTCGCGGCGCGGCACGTTGATCACGCGCAGAAAGGCGTTGTCGTCATCGGGGTTCACCAGCAGGCGGAAGTAGGCCATTAAATCTTTCACTTCCTGGCGCGCAAAAAAGCTGGTGCCGCCCGATAAGCGATAGGGAATCTGGTGGTGCTGAAGTTTCAGCTCCATCAGTTTGGCTTGGTAGTTACCGCGATACAGGATCGCGAAATCGCTGTACGGCCGGTCGGTGCGCAGGTGCAGGCTGAGAATTTCCATAGCCACGCGTTCGCATTCGGCGTCTTCGTTTTTGCAACGAATCACGCGGATTTCATCGCCATGGCCCATCTCGCTCCACAGCTGTTTCTCGAAGGCGTGCGGGTTGTTGGCGATCAGCGTGTTGGCGCATTTGAGGATGCGGCTGGTGGAGCGGTAGTTCTGCTCAAGCATCACGACTTTGAGCGAGGGAAAGTCCTCTTTCAACAACATGAGGTTTTCCGGCCGTGCACCGCGCCAGGCGTAAATCGATTGGTCGTCATCGCCCACCACGGTGAACTGATTGCGCATGCCCACCAGCATTTTCACCAGCAGGTATTGGCTGGCGTTGGTGTCCTGGTACTCGTCCACCAGCAGATAACGCACTTTGTTCTGCCACTTTTCCAGGATGTCGGCGTGGTCTTGGAAGAGTTTTACCGGCAGCAGAATCAGGTCATCGAAGTCCACCGCGTTGTACGCCTTGAGCGTGCGCTGGTAGTGCATATAGACGATGGCGGCGGTTTGCTCTTTGGGATTGCGCGCGTTTTCCAGCGCTTCGGGCGGCAGGATCAGGTCGTTCTTCCACGAGCCGATGTAGCCTTTGATCTCATCGATACCGTCGTCGCCCGAATACTCTTTTTGCATGATGTCGCTGAGCAACGCCTTGATGTCGCCGTCGTCGAAAATCGAGAAACCAGGCTTGTAACCGAGGCGGGCGTACTCTTTACGGATGATGTTCATGCCCAGGTTGTGGAAGGTGCATACGGTCAGGCCGCGCCCTTCCACGCCTTTGAGCAAGGAGCCGACGCGTTCTTTCATTTCTCGCGCGGCCTTGTTGGTAAAGGTCATCGCCACGATGTGTTGCGCGCGGATGCCGCACTGTTGAACCAGGTGGGCAATTTTGCGGGTGATTACGCTGGTCTTGCCAGAACCGGCGCCGGCGAGCACCAATAGTGGGCCGCCGACGTAGTTCACGGCTTCTTGCTGCCGGGGATTGAGTCGGGACATCGTCGTTGTATCGCAGGAAAGTGGGCGCGCATTTTAGCAGGCCTGATGCACAATGCCTTAACCGTCTGGATACTGTGACGCACGCCATACTGACCGCGTGATGGTCTTGGTTATTTCAGATAATGCAGTACGCTAGTGCCTCATCAGCGGGGGCTGATGAGGAATACATCGCACAGGATGTGCGCAAGAGACGCCGATAACGGCGCGAAAGGGCGGTAGAACCGCCATGTGAAATGCTTTTGGGGGAAGTCGTTTGTCCGCGCATGTTGAAACCTTGCGTATTGTCCTGCTGGCCGAGACGCCAGATTGGGCGGCGCTGTTGCGCGAGCATTTGGCCGCGATGGGCCACCCGTCGGCGCTGATTACCGCACCTTCCTGGGTGGCCGCCAGTGGCCTGTTCGATGATCACGCCCACGGCCTTCTGTTAACCACCCCTCGCCTTCAGCCTGCTCCCGGCAGTTGCCCGTTGCCTACCGTTCTGTTGCTCGAACACGAGCCGGCCGAGCCGCCGGTTGGCATCAGCGATTGGCTGGTGCGCGAGACGTTGAGCGCCGATACCCTGCGCCGCTGCCTGCGTTATGTGCGCGAGCACGGCGTGCTTAAAGACACGCTTCAGCGCCTGGCCGAGCAAGATCCGCTCACTGGCATCGCCAACCGCCAAGGCTTTCAAACCCTGCTCACCGCGCAATTGGCTGAATTCAAAGGCCGTGGGCTGGCGCTCGGGCATCTGGATCTCGACAACTTCCGCCACGCCAACGATGCGCTCGGCCACCAAGCCGGTGACCGCCTGATTCTGCAGGTGGTGGCGCGGCTCAAAGCGCAACTCTCCGTAGATGATCATCTGGCCCGTTTAGGCAGCGATGAATTCGCCTTGCTGTTGGATATTCGCCGCGACCCCAAGCGCGCCGAGCGCATGGCCGAGCGCATTACCGAAGCATTGTCCGAGCCGTATTGGGTCGATGGCGAAAGCCTGCTGATCGGCTGCAGCCTCGGCGTGGCGCACGCCCGTGCCGACGCGGGTGCCGATCCGCTGATGTGGCACGCCCATATCGCCATGCAACAAGCCAAGAGCCAGCAGGGTTGTACCTTTCACGTGTTTGACGAGCGCATCAACCGCAACGCCCGCAGTCTTGCCGACCTGGAAAGCGAACTGCGCCGTGCCTTGCGCCGCGATGAACTGGAGCTGCATTACCAGCCGCGCCTGTGCCTGAAAACCGGGCACATTCTCGGCCTTGAAGCGCTGGTGCGCTGGCGCCACGCCGAGCGCGGGTTGCTGGCGCCTAACGAGTTCGTACCATTGGCCGAAGAGAGCGGGCTGATTGTGCCGCTGGGTTACTGGGTTATTTCGCGCGCGTTGCGCGATATGCAGTGGCTGCGCGGGCGCGGTTTGCCGGCGCTGCATATGGCAGTGAACCTGTCGTTTCGCCAGTTTCAGGACAGTCAGTTGCTGAGCACTCTGGCGCGTCTGATCGAGGAGCGCGGCGTTGACGCGCAGTGGCTGGAGTTCGAACTGACCGAAACTGCCGTGATGCGCCGCAGTGATCACGTGCAACAAACCATGAAGGCGCTGGGCAAACTCGGCGTGCGTTTTTCCCTTGACGATTTCGGCACCGGTTTTTCATCGTTCGTGCACCTGAACAACCTGCCGATCACCATGTTGAAGATCGACAAGAGCTTCGTCGGCGGCATGGATAACCGCCCCGAGAATCGTCAGTTGGTGCGGGCGATGATCAATCTGGCGCACAACCTTGAACTCGCCGTGGTGGCCGAAGGCGTGGAGAACGCCGAGCAGTTGGCGCTGCTGCGTCAGTTCGGTTGCGATCAGGTGCAGGGTTATCTGGTCAGCAAGCCTCTGCCCCTGGCCGATCTGGCGCGTTTTCTGGTGTTTGGCAATCGTCAGGCGATGTTGTCGATTTAATCGCCAGCAATCCTGCGGTTTTCCATTCGAACCCAAGCGTCAGGCCCAGCGCCGCGCAGGCCAGGCCGGCGGCTAATCCCCACCATACGCCCTGCGCGCCCCAACCCCAGTGAAACGCTAGCAGCCAGGCGGCTGGCGCACCGACAGCCCAATAACAAACCAGCCCAACAAAGAACGTGGTTTTGGCATCTTTTAAACCGCGTATCGCGCCCATGGCGATGGTTTGAATGCCATCGAACAGCTCAAACCAGGCGGCGATGGCCAACAAACTGACCGCCAGGGCGACGATGTTGGCGAACGCGGGATCGCTGGCATCCAGAAACAGATCAACTACCGCGTAGGGCGCTAGCCAGAACAGCAGCGCGAAACCGAGCATGCAGCAACCGCCAATGGCGATTCCCAGGCGGCCGGCCCGACGTGCATCGGCCAGCCGACCCGCGCCGAAGTGTTGCCCGATACGGAAGGTCACCGCGTAGGAAATGCCCACCGGCACCATAAACGCCACGTACACCGACTGCAGCGCAATTTGGTGCGCCGCCAGTTGCGTACTGCCCAGTGCGCCCATGCACAGCGCGGCGAAGGCAAACAACCCGGATTCCACGGCGTAGGTGCCGCCAATCGGCAGGCCCAGGCGCAGCAGCTCTTTCATCGCCGCCCGATCCGGGCGCAGCAGTCCGGCAAACACCGGATACGACCGATAAGCCCGATGGCGCATCACATGCATCGCCAGCAGCAGCGCCATAACGGTGCTGACGATGGCAGTTACCAACCCAATTCCCGCCAGACCCAAATGCGGCAGGCCGAACAGGCCGTGAATCAGCGCGTAGTTAAGGCCCAGATTTGCCACCGCGCCGCCAATGCTGATCGCCATCACCGGACCTGCTCGGCCCAAGGCGCTGGTAAATCCGCGCAGCGCCATAAAGGTCATGTAACCGGGCAGGGCGAACGCCAGTGTGGAAAGGAACTGCTCGGCGCCGTGCACGCTCTCGGGCGACTGACCAAACATCAACAGAACCGGGCCCAGGTTCCACAGCAGAACACCTGCCGCTACCGCCATGGCCCAGCCGAGCCACAAGCCGTTCTGGCTGATGTGCACCACGCCGCGGGCATCGTTGCTGCCGTGGCGAATCGCAACCAGGTTGCCCACGGCGGCAATGACGCCAACGCAGAAGATTGAAACGAACGAATAGCTCGCCGCGCCAAGCCCGCCGCCTGCCAGTTCCGCAGGGCCGAGCAGGCCCATCATTACTGTGTCGGTAAACACCATCATCACGTGCGCCAATTGCGCGGCGATCAAGGGCCCTGCCAAACGCAGGATGGCTTTCAATTCGGCTCGGGTGGCGTTGGGCATGATGAGTCTGACTCAAACTAAAAAGGCGCCCGCTTTACGCTGGCGTTATTAAGAGCCGCCATCTTGCGAGAGAAAACGGGACGCCACAAAAGGATAAAAACGATGCCAGACATGACTTAAACTCATGCCTTGTCGATAAGGAATTGCGTGATGACACAGCGTCTTCCCGGTTTATATGCCTTGCGCGCCTTTGAGGCGGCGGCCCGTCACAGCTCGTTCACACAAGCGGCGCAGGAACTGGCCATCACTCAAAGCGCCGTAAGCCGGCACATTCGTACGCTTGAAGAGCATTTCGGCTGTCGTCTTTTTCAGCGTGCCGGCCGAACGTTACAGCTCACGGAGGCGGCTCGCCTGTTGCTGCCTGGCATACGCGACGGCTTCGCGGCGCTTGAGCGGGCGTGCGCCACGTTGCGCACCGACGAAACCACGCTGCGACTTAAAGCCCCGTCAACGCTGACGATGCGATGGTTACTGGCCCGGTTGTCGCGTTTTCGCCTGCTTGGCGACGGCATGGAAGTGCAACTGACCAGCGCCTGGATGGATGTCGATCGGGTGGACTTTCAGCAAGAGCCCTTCGATTGCGCGATATTGCTGGGTAAGGGCGAATTTCCCGAGGACTGGGAAAGCGTGCCGCTATTTGCTGAGTGGCTGATTCCTGTTTGCGCACCGGAAGCGATGGGCCAGGCGCCTTGGGATGTGTCGCGATTGCAGCAGGCGCAACTGCTTCATCCCACTCCCGACCGTCGCGACTGGCGGCGTTGGCTGGAAGCGATGGGGTTGGCCGAGCAGATTCCGCTCAAGGGCGGGCAGGTATTCGACACATTGGAGCTGGGCATGGTCGCCGCGGCGCGCGGCTACGGCGTTTCGATTGGCGATCTGGTGATGGTGGCTGAAGACGTCGCCCATGGCCGGCTAGCATTGCCATGGCCCAGCGCAGTGGCCAGCGGCGACAGTTATTTTCTGGTGTGGCCTAAGGCCCGCCGCGGCCAGGCGCGCTATCAACGACTGCGCGATTACCTGTTAAGCGAGGTGCACGCTATGCAGTTACCTGACGTCGTACATCTTCTGTAATCTTTGATCGGTAATTATGCGACGGAGTGCTGGCTAAATGCCGCTTTTTATTTGACGCACGATTTCACTCAAGTATTCTTCGCGCCCCGCCGAACACCTATGTAAGCAGGCTGCCTTCCACAAGCGGGCGGCCTTTTTTCTGCTTTTATAAGGAAGCGGTTCCACAGCCGTATTACCCCACGGAGATGTACATGTCCCAGCCCCGCTCTCGCATTGCCTGGCAGCTAGCGTCTGCTTTGGCCGTGATTCTGGTGTTGTTGATTGGTCTGAGCACCTTGTTTGCCCTGCGCTCATTGAGTAACGCGACGCTGGCAACCCGCGAAGAACACCTAGGCAGCGAAGCGCGTCTGCTGGCCGACCAATTAAGCACCTTCCATGACAGCCTGCGCGAAAGCACCCAGCGTTTGGCAGGGCTGTTCGAACAGCGTTTTCGCGAGGGGCTGAATGTACACGCCGATGAGCGTGTGGCGGTCGGCGCGCTGCAGACGCCGGCGCTTTACCTGGGCGATGTGCGCCTGAACAACGAATTCAATGAGGTGGACGAGTTCCGCAACCTCACCGCCGGCGTGGCGACCGTGTTTGTGCGCGATGGCGACGAGTTCATTCGGGTCACCACTTCCCTGACCAAGCAGGACGGCAGCCGCGCCATCGGCACCGCGCTCGATCACGCGCACCCCGCGTACCAACGTTTGCTCGGCGGGCAAAACTATGTGGGCCGCGCCCTGTTGTTCGACCGCTTCTACATGACGCAGTACACGCCGGTGGCTGATCCGTCGGGCCGCGTGATTGCTGTGTTGTTTGTAGGCTTCGATTACACCGCCGCGCAAAACGCGCAGTTCGAAAACCTCAAGCGTTTCCGCATCGGCGCTACCGGCTCGTTGGCGTTGCTCGATGAGCAGAAACATTGGCTGGTGCCGCCAGCTGGTGCTCAGCAACCCGAGAAAGCCATCGAGACGATTGCGTCGCTGGCAACCAAGCCGGGCGAAGGCGAGTTTTGGGACGACGGTGAGCAGTCGTTCTACAGCGTTGCCATGCCTTTTACTGGCGGGCCGTGGACGGTATTGGCCAGCATGCCCAAGGCCGAAATCGAAGCGGTGACCTGGCACGTCGGCAGTCAACTGGCTATCGGCAGCCTGATTACGTTGCTGTTGGCCGTGGGCGCTGTGATCTGGTTGCTGCGCCGTAAGCTGCGGCCTTTAGGCGACTTGGTTGAGCAGGCGCAAGCCCTCGGCAACGGTGACCTCAGCGTGCGCCTGAATATCACCAGTCACGATGAAATTGGCGAACTCGCTCGTAACTTCAACCAGATGGGCGAAGCCCTGTCGACCATGGTCGCGCGTATTCGCGGCGCAGCTGAAAACGTCAGCAGCCGGGCGCAAGCGTTGGCTGGGTTGTCGTCCGGCGCTTATGAAGGCATCGAGCAACAGTCCGGTGAAATCAGCAGCATGGCGGGCGCCGTCGAAGAGTTCAGCGCCACCTCGCTGAACATCGCCGACAACATGCGTCACACCGAACGCCTGGCCAACGAAAACTCGCAGCAAACGCGCATTGGCCGCACTTCCATGGAAGAAGCGTCGAGCGCGCTGGAGCAGATTTCCAGTTCCCTCAATGGCACCGCCGACGTCATCAACACGCTTGGTCAGCGCTCCCAGGAAATTGGCGGCATCGTCAGCGTGATTACCTCCATCGCCGACCAAACCAACTTGCTCGCACTCAACGCTGCGATCGAAGCGGCACGTGCCGGCGAGCAAGGCCGGGGCTTTGCCGTGGTCGCCGACGAAGTGCGCAGCCTCGCAGGCCGCACCCGTGACGCGACCAATGAAATTTCCGCCATGATCCAGAGCATTCAGGGCGAAACCAGCAGCGCCATCGCCACCATGGAGCAAGGCAAAGTGCAGATGCTTGACGGCTTGCAGCGCAACGCCAAAGTCGCTCAAGCACTCACGCAGATTGCCGAGCAAAGCCAGGCGGCCGGCGAACAGTTTGCCGCCATCACCACTGCTACCAGCGAGCAGAGCAGCACCGCCACAATGCTGAGCAGCAACCTGCAAAGCATCGCCTTGGCCAACAGCGAGCAGCACGAAGTGATCACCAACCTCGCCGAAACCGCCAGGGAATTGGATCAGTTGGCCGCAGGGCTGCGCGCTGAGGTAGGGCGATTCCAGTAACCCAACGAATATAAAAATCCCCGGCATTGTCCGGGGATTTTTTTATGCAGCGGTTATCACCAGGCAACCTTGGATGATGCGCACGCGGATCATGCTGTTCACCTCGAACCCCGCCTGCTGCAACCACAGGCCTTTGAGTTGAATCCAGGGTATTTGCTTGGGCAGCGCATGGATGCTCTCGCGCTTACCGGGCGCCACGTAATCGGCGGAGATTTTGAGCTGCCGCTCGGTAAATTGCGGAAGGATCACTTGTTGAATAGTCATGGGCAGACTCCTGCTCTAGGTGGCTTGGCCGGTCGGGGTGCGGGATCGCACGGGGCCATGAGCTGCACTATGGGCATTCGCGAGCTGTATATCCATACACTATTGCCGGGCGTGGTACAGGCTGGGGCTGAAGCGGGGCGGGGATAAATCCTCGAAGTTCGCTTACTCCTGAGGAGCGCCCCGGTATTGCAGGGCTTCAGCGAGGTGTTCGCGGGCGATCGCTGAAGCGTTTTGCAGATCGGCCAGCGTGCGAGCCACCTTTAAAATGCGGTGGGCAGCACGCAACGACAAACCGAGGCGCTCGCACGCCGTTTCGAGCCAGGCCTGATCGCTTTGCAGCAACGCACAATGTTCGCGCAAGCCGGGCAGGTCGAGAAACGCGTTGGCAATGCCTTGTCGCTCTATCTGTAGAGTTCTGGCGTGCGCCACTTGAGCGGCCGCCGTGGCGGTTGAAGTATTGGACGATGTGGTGGCGTGCAACACCGTGGTTTCACGAGCAACCGTTACATGCAGGTCGATACGATCCAGTAGTGGGCCGGACAGTTTTCCTCGGTAGCGTTGCAGTTGCTCCGTACTGCACCGGCATCGCCCGCTTGGGTCGCCCAAGTAGCCGCACGGGCAGGGATTCATGGCGGCTACCAATTGAAAGCGCGCCGGGAAGTGCACTTTGTCTTTGGCCCGGGCGATGACGATATGGCCGCTTTCTAGCGGCTCGCGCAGGACCTCAAGTACGCGTCGATCGAACTCGGGAAGCTCATCCAGAAACAGCACGCCGTGGTGCGCCAGGGTGATTTCGCCGGGCTGAGGTCGACTACCTCCGCCGACCAATGCCGGCCCTGACGCGGTGTGGTGAGGATGGCGAAACGGCCGTAGCGGCCAGGCGCTCATCGGCGTGTGGCTGGCGACCGATTGAATGGCCGCCACTTCGAGTGCTTCCTGCTCATTCAGCGGTGGAAGAAGCCCAGGAAGTCGGCTGGCAAGTAGCGTCTTGCCGGTGCCTGGCGGACCGCTTAAAAGCAGGTTGTGGGAGCCTGCGGCAGCCACCAGCAGCGCCCGTTTCGCGGCGATCTGCCCTTGCACTTCGCAAAGGTCTGGGTAGGGCGCGCATTGACGCAGAAGCCCCTTTGCTTGGTAGGGCGCAATGGGCGTGAGCCCATTGAAGTGCGCTGCCAACTCCAGCAGATGATCAGCAGCCAGCACCGTCAGGCCCGACGCCAAGCTGGCTTCTTCGGCGTTGCAGCGCGGCACTACCAAGGTGCGTCCTGCGGCGCGCACGGCAAGCGCTGCCGGCAATACGCCCTGTACTGGGCGCAAAGCACCGGACAGCGCCAGCTCCCCCAGGCATTCAATATGTTCCAGCGCGGCCACGGGAACCTGACCGCTCGCGGCCAGTATTCCGAGCGCAATGGCCAGGTCGAAGCGCCCGCCATCTTTAGGTAAATCGGCCGGAGCGAGGTTTAAGGTGATGCGACGTTGGGGAAATTCGAAGGCGCAATTCAGAATCGCGCTACGCACGCGGTCCTTGCTTTCTTTGACGGCGGTTTCGGGCAAGCCCACTAGGGTCAACGAGGGCAAGCCGTTGGCCAAGTGCGCTTCGACGATAACGGAAGGGGCTTGTACGCCGACTTGGGCGCGGCTATGGACGATAGCCAGAGACATGGATCACTCCTTGATCACATGCCGCTCAGTCCGAGTGGATTACTCGCTGGGCGGCGTTAATTTTTCTTCCAGTTCAGCAACCTTCGCCTCAAGCGCTTCAAGGCGTGCACGGGTGCGGGCGAGCACGGCCATCTGGCTGTCGAATTCTTCGCGGCTGACCAAGTCGAGCTTGCTGAAGCCGCTTTGCAGCAGCACTTTGAACTGGCTTTCGAACTCGCTGCGCGGCAAGGGGGTTTCGCCATTGAACAGGCGCGAGGCGTGGGTGCTGAGGGCGTCGAGAAGGGCTTTAGGCGGCAGCATAGGAAGGTTCCAAATAGGTCGGCCGGCAGTGTAACACGCAGCATCACGGCGCCAGGGCGAGGGGTTTTGCACGGTTTTGGCGCGCGGCCGAAGCCAGGCCTGCACCGTTGTTGAGCGTGACTCGCCCGGGCGCTTTGGTCACGAGGGCGCTTTGACTCAATAACCCGCTGAATTTCAAGCTTTTCCCCGAGCTGGCAAGCTTTCTGCTTAGTGGGCTATGACGCATGCACCGATGCAGTTCGGCTGCGTAAGGCGAAGCGGGGGAGTCGTTTCGTCAGGAGCGATTGGTTGTGTCGAGAGCCCTCCCTGAGGACGTTCGATGCGTTACAAAGCCAGACACTGCGCTTAGACTTGAGCCGGGTTCGTTTTTCCTGGGGCAAGTCCACCAATACGGGAGAGAGTTTCATGAAGTTAGTAACTGCCATCATCAAACCGTTCAAGCTGGACGATGTGCGCGAGTCGCTATCGGAGATCGGCGTGCAGGGCATTACTGTCACTGAAGTCAAAGGCTTCGGTCGTCAGAAAGGCCATACCGAGTTGTATCGCGGCGCCGAATACGTGGTCGACTTCCTGCCCAAAGTGAAGATCGACGTGGCCATTGCTGATGATCAGCTGGACCGCGTTATCGAAGCCATCACCAAGGCGGCCAACACCGGCAAGATCGGTGACGGCAAGATCTTCGTGGTCAATCTGGAACAGGCCATCCGCATCCGTACCGGCGAAACCGGCACCGACGCAATCTAAAAAGCCGCCGAACCCAACGCCCCAGGAGAAAACAATATGACTCTGCGTAAGCTCGCAGGGCTAGGAGCCCTTTTGTCCCTCGTTACCCCAGGCTTGGCCATGGCGGACGAGGTTGTGTTGAATACCGGCGACACGGCGTGGATGCTGACCGCCACCGCCTTGGTGCTGTTTATGACCATCCCGGGCCTCGCGCTGTTCTACGGCGGCATGGTCCGCTCCAAGAACATCCTCTCGGTGATGATGCAGTGCTTCGCCATCACTGGCCTGATCAGCATTCTGTGGGTCGTTTACGGCTACAGCATGACGTTCGATGTCACTGGCATGGAACAGGGCGTTGTTAACTTCAATTCGTTTGTAGGCGGTTTGTCCAAGGCATTCCTCGCCGGTGTAACGCCAGCGAGCCTGACCTACGCGGTTCCGGAAGCTGTGTTCATCACCTTCCAAATGACCTTCGCAATCATTACTCCTGCTCTGATCGTCGGCGCTTTCGCAGAACGCATGAAGTTCTCCGCCATGCTGATTTTCATGGGCGTGTGGTTCACCCTGGTTTACGCGCCAATCGCCCACATGGTGTGGAGCGGCAACGGCGGCTTGTTGTGGGACTGGGGCGTACTGGACTTCGCTGGCGGCACCGTGGTGCACATCAACGCCGGTATCGCGGGTCTGGTTGCCTGCATCGTGATGGGCAAGCGTAAAGGCTACCCAACCACCCCAATGGCACCGCACAACCTGGGCTACACCCTGGTCGGTGCTGCGATGCTGTGGATCGGCTGGTTCGGCTTCAACGCCGGTTCTGCTGTTGCCGCCAACGGCACCGCCGGTATGGCCATGCTGGTTACCCAGATCGCTACCGCTGCTGCGGCACTGGGCTGGATGTTCGCCGAGTGGATCACCCACGGTAAGCCAAGTGCCCTGGGCATCGCTTCGGGTGTGGTCGCTGGCCTGGTAGGCATCACCCCGGCTGCCGGTACCGTGGGCCCGATGGGCGCTCTGGTAATTGGTCTGGCTGCTGGTGTGATCTGCTTCTTCTGCGCCACCACCCTGAAACGCAAACTGGGCTACGACGATTCCCTGGATGCGTTCGGCGTTCACGGTATCGGCGGCATCGTCGGTGCGATTCTCACCGGCGTGTTCGCAGCACCTGCTCTGGGCGGCTTCGGCACCGTTGAAGACATTGGCGCGCAAGTGATCACTCAGATCAAAGGCGTCGGGTTCACTGTGATCTACACCGCTGTCGTCACATTCGTCATCTTGAAAGTGCTGGATCTGGTGATGGGCCTGCGCGTTAGCGAAGAGGAAGAGACGGTTGGTCTCGACCTGGCGCAACACAACGAGCGTGGCTACAACCTGTAAGCTTTTTACAGGCAACACCCGCAGAAAAAATGCCCGGCTTTTGCCGGGCATTTTGCGTTTTGCGCTAGCGTGATTTACGACCATTGTCGAGCGCCACGCGCTTGAAAAGATGGTTCGCTTAAATAAACTCAAACGCTCTGGCCTGCGCCCTTTGCTTTTTCCACGAGCACGCTAGAATGCGCGCCGAACCAGCGGAGATGCATATGTGGCAGCAACGCGAATTCACCTTGCAAGCACGCCCGCGAGGCTTCCATCTGGTAACCGATGAGGTGACGGCGAAATTGCCTGAACTGGCTGGCTACCGTTTGGGTCTGTTACATCTGTGGCTGTTGCACACCTCGGCTTCACTGACTATTAACGAGAATGCCGACCCGGCTGTGCGACGCGACTTTGAGCGGTTCTTCAATCGTCTGGTCCCTCAAGTTGGCAGTGCGTATGCCGACATCAACGACCAGGACGTTTACGAACACAACGACGAAGGCGCGGACGATTTGCCCGCGCACTTCAAGGCCAGTTTGTTGGGATGCCAAGTGACGCTGCCGATACGCGCGGGTCGTTTGGCACTGGGCACCTGGCAAGGGATTTATCTGGGTGAGCACCGTGATCACGGTGGCCCCAGAAGAGTGCTTGCGACCCTGCAGGGCGAGGCTCTTTGAATTTTTTCTGGCAATGCGCGACAGCGTGTATTGCTGGGCTATAACTAACCTGCTTTTCGCAAGTCATGAGGTTAAACATGAGCGACGAAGATCTGGAACAAGACGAACTGGAAGGCGGTGCGGAAGACGACGGCGAAGAGCTGGCGGCTGCTGACGATGGCGTGGCGGATGACGCTGACGACACCGACAGTGACAGCGATGTCCCGGTAAAAGCTGGCAAGAAAGCCAAGGCTGCCGTCGATGTTGACGAGCTGCCTAGCATCGAAGCCAAGCAAAAGGAACGCGATGCGCTGGAACGCGCCATGCAGGAGTTTTTGTCCCGTGGCGGCAAGGTGCAGGAGGTCGAGCCGAATGTGGTTGCTGACCCGCCCAAGAAGCCGGACAGCAAATACGGCAGCCGCCCTATTTAGTGTTTAGCCCAATAAAAAGCCCGCCATTTTGGCGGGCTTTTTATTGGGCTTATCGATCGGCTGCGCGTCGGCGATGCTGCGTTGAAATTTGATTTTCAATGCTCATGGGCTACAGCCCACTGCGCCTCAAAATCAAATTACGCCTTGCCTCGCTCTAGCGCGCTCGATCTCGACCGAGTATCGCCGACCGCGTATTCCGCGGTCCGTTAACCGCGACTGGATCGCTGGTTTGTCGCCGATCTCAACCCCACTGCGCCAACACCCCAGGTAATTCAGCCAACGCTTTTATCTGCGCATCCGGCTGCCCCTCACCTTCCCACTCTTTCCCTTGCGGGTTAAACCAAACCGCCCGCATGCCCGCGTTCTGCGCGCCGCGGATATCGTCGGCAGGATGATCCCCAACGTGCACACCCGCCGCCGCAGCGACACCGGCCTGTTGCAGCGCCGTGATAAAGGGCAGCGGGTCCGGTTTGCCTACGCCGAGGTCTTCGGCACACAGGGCGAAGCGAAAGTAATCGGCTAACCCAAGCCGGCGAACGTCGGCGTTCCCGTTGGTGATGACGCCGAGCATGTAACGCTCGGTCAGACGCTCCAGTGTGGGCACGGTGTCGTCGAAAAAGGTGATGCGATGGCGCGCGTCGAGCATGGCGTGGAAGGCCTGTTCGGCCATGTCTTTGGCGTATGCTGCGCTATAACCCACGCCTTCCAATGCCTGAAACAAAGTGCGCCGACGCAGCTCGCTCAGGCGATAACGCAGCCCCGGCTCGGCGGCCAGTACCTGGCTGCGTATGCCCCACAAATGCTCGACCGGCAGCGCTGCCAACAGCGGTGCGTGTTGGCTCAGCCAATCGCGCATCGCCGCCTCGGCGCCCGTGATGACGGGAAGGTTGTCCCACAGGGTGTCGTCGAGGTCGAACGTAATCAGTTGAATGCTCATGGTTCGCTGCTTTTACGTTTGGCGCGGGGATGGGCACTGTCGTAAACGGTGGCCAGGTGCTGGAAATCCAGGTGGGTATAAATCTGTGTGGTGGCGATGTCGGCGTGGCCGAGCAGCTCCTGCACGGCGCGAAGGTCTTGTGAAGACTCAAGCATGTGGCTGGCAAATGAATGCCGCAGCATATGCGGGTGCAAATGCTGCCCCAGCTCGCGCACACCGGCCTGGCCGACGCGCAGTTGAATGGCGCGCGGACCCAGGCGCTTGCCTTTGGCGCTGATGAACACGGCGTCATCGGCGGGGTTCGCCAATACGCGCTGAGCCAGCCAATTTTCCAAGGCTTCACGCGCCTTGCGCCCCAGCGGCAGCACCCGCGTTTTGCTGCCCTTACCCAACACTTCGACCAGGCCACCCGGTAAGTCCAGCTGTTGCACATTCAAGCCCGCCAGCTCGGCAAGGCGCAGGCCTGAGGAGTAGAACAGCTCGAGCATGGCGTGGTCGCGCAGGCCGATAAAGTCGTCTTCCACGGCCCCGTCGAGCAACTGCGAGGTGCGGTCGGCATCGAGCGTGCGTGGCAGGCGACGTTCACGTTTGGGTGGGGCGATGCCGGTTGCAGGGTCGTGTTGGCACACGCCTTCGGCGATCAAGTAGCTGTACAAACCGCGCGTGGCAGAAAGAAGACGCGCCAGGCTGCGAGCCGACAATCCTTGCTGATGCAGGCGCGCCACGAAGCTGCGCAGCCGACGCACGTCGAGCGCCGCCCAGGAATCGATTCCTTGAGTGCCGCATAACTCAATGAGTTTGAGCAGGTCGCGCTGATAGGCGTCGAGGGTGTTGGGCGACATCTGCCGTTCGCTGCGCAGATGTTTCAGGTAGGCGTCGAGGGCAGCTTGCATCAGGCGACGCTCCTGGCTATCGGCGAACTGCCCGGACGCTTAGCGTACCGAGCGAAGGGGCGTGGCAAAGCGCGGGAGAACGCGGGCCAAAACTTCGGCGATATAGCCAAGAAACAATGTGCCCAGCGAGCTCTTGTAATGCTGCGGATCGGGACTGCCGATGGCGAGTACGCCGTGCAAACCTTGGTGACTGAGGGCTACTACGGCCGCTGAACCGACGCTCTCGCGCTCTTCTTCGCCAAACAGAAATGCCAGCTCATGGCTGCGCAATACGCCGCAAATGGTTTTGCCGTCGGCCAACAAGCCACCGATGGCTTGATGCGCTTCGGCAAAACTCACCGAGCGGCCCACGCCGGTTGGCGTTTCGCTGAACAGGGTGAGGCTGACAAAGGGCACCTGGAATTCATGGCGCAGGCTGTCTTCAACGGCGCTGACCACTTCTTCCAGCGAGCTGGCATCGAGCAAGTCGAGCACCAGGCGGCGAGTCTTATCGAACAGCCGATCGTTGTCGCGGGCGACGTCCATCAGTTGCGAAAGACGGTGGCGCATCTCGATGTTGCGCTCACGCAGCAGCTTGACCTGACGCTCAACCAGCGACACCGACTCGCCCCGCTGATGCGGAATGCGCAGCTCGGGAATCAACTCGTCGTGGTCGACGAAAAACTCCGGATGCGCGCGCAGAAATGCGGCCACCGCTTCGGCGTCCAGAGGGGTGCTCTCGTCTTGCTGCTTATCGGTCATAGGCGAACCTGCCCTTCGTAAACCCGGACGGCGGGTCCGGTCATCATTACGGCGTGCCCTGCGCCGGCCCATTCAATAAACAGGCGACCGCCAGGCAGTTCGAGTTGCAGAGGCGAATCCATCCAGCCTTGGCTGATGGCAGCGACCGCCGCCGCGCAGGCGCCGGTACCGCAGGCCTGGGTTTCCCCGGCGCCGCGCTCCCAAACGCGCAGCTTGGCGTGTTGGCGATCAGTAATTTCCAAAAAGCCGACGTTCACGCGCTGAGGAAAACGCAGGTGATGTTCCAGCTTCGGCCCCAGGGTATGAACTGGCGCGTCGGCCACGCTATCGACGCGCAGCACGGCGTGCGGATTGCCCATGGACACCGCCGCCAGCGTGACCGCTGTACCCTCGACATCGACCTGATAATTCAGCGCCTGGCTCTCGGCCTGGAACGGAATGCGCGCGGGTTCAAGAATCGGCGCGCCCATGTTTACGCTGATTTGGCCGTCGGGGCGTACGTCCAGCTCGATGATGCCGCCGGAGGTTTCCACGCGAATCTGGCGTTTCATGGTCAGTCGCTTATCCAGCACAAAGCGGGCGAAGCAGCGTGCGCCGTTGCCGCATTGCTCAACTTCAGAACCGTCGGAGTTGAATATCCGATAGCGAAAGTCGACGTCCGGATTGGTCGGCGGCTCGACCAACAGCAGTTGGTCGAAGCCCACGCCGGTGTGGCGGTCGCCCCACTGTTTGGCGTGCTTTGGCTGGATGTGCGCGTGCTGGCTGACCAGGTCGAGGACCATGAAATCATTGCCCAGGCCGTGCATTTTGGTGAATCGCAGCAGCATGACCGTTACTCCGGCAGCAGGCTTTCGCCAGCATAGAGTTCTTGCACGGTCTCACGGCGACGCACTTCATAAGCCTGTTCGCCGTCGACCAGCACTTCGGCGCAACGGCCACGGGTGTTGTAGTTAGAGCTCATGGCAAAACCATAGGCGCCCGCCGAACACACCGCCAGCAAATCACCTTCTTCCAAAGCCAGTTCACGACCTTTGGCGAGGAAATCACCCGTCTCGCAAATCGGCCCGACGATGTCGTAAGCGCGCGCGGCGCCCTCGCGCGGCTGCACCGCTACAACGTCCATCCACGCCTGATAAAGGGCGGGGCGAATCAGGTCGTTCATCGCCGCGTCGACGATGGCGAAGTCTTTGTGTTCGGTGTGCTTGAGGTATTCCACCTGCGTCAGCAACACGCCGCCGTTGGCGACGATGTAGCGGCCGGGTTCGAACACCAGTTTTAGGTCACGCCCAGCGGTACGCTCGCGTACGGCCTTGATGTAATCGCTGACCAGTGGCGGCGTTTCGTCTTTGTAACGCACGCCAACGCCACCACCCAGGTCGAGGTGGTGAATCTGAATGCCGCGCGCCGAAAGGCGGTCGATCAGCGCCAACAAGCGGTCGAGTGCATCAAGGAACGGCGGCAGGCTGGTCAGTTGCGAACCGATATGGCAGTCCACACCCAGCACTTTCAGGTTCGGCAACTCGTGGGCGCGGGCATATACCGCTTCGGCGTCGGCAATCGCGATACCGAATTTGTTTTCTTTGAGGCCGGTCGAAATGTACGGGTGGGTGCCGGCGTCAACGTCGGGGTTTACGCGCAGCGAAATGGGCGCAATCACGTCTTGCTCGGCGGCCACCAGTTGCAGGCGTTCCAGCTCATCAGTGGATTCGACGTTAAAGCAGTGCACGCCCACTTCCAGCGCGCGGCGCATGTCGTCGCGGCTTTTGCCCACACCGGAAAATACGATTTTGCCCGGCTCGCCACCGGCGGCCAGCACGCGCTCCAACTCGCCGGAGGAAACAATATCGAACCCGGCGCCCAGGCGGGCCAACAGGTTCAGTACAGCGAGGTTGGAGTTGGCTTTGACGGCGTAGCACACCAGATGCGGGACGCCTTGCAGCGCGTCGGCATAGGCATTGAATTGCGCGCTGATGTGCGCGCGGGAATACACGTAAGTGGGCGTACCAAAACGCTCGGCAATGGCGGACAACGCCACACCCTCCGCAAACAGTTCGCCTGTGCGGTAATTGAAGGCGTGCATACCGCCTCCTTAATGGGTGTGTTCAGCGGAAGGTTGGTCTTCGCCTGGCAGATACAGCGGGCCTTTCTGGCCACAGCCGGTAAGCAGAGACGAAATGGCGACGAGCGCGATAAGGGCAGTCAGTAGCCGCTTCATGGCGGATTCCTTGTAAAAGCAGTGATTGCGCCGGAGTATACCGGCCGCCCGGCGCCTTGCCTATGCGCCGGGCGATAGACCGGAGCTCCCGCGCAGCGGGCCCTGACGCTATCGTAAAAGCGTCTACGTTTGTCCCTTCAAGCCCCAACAGGAGCTCTGATGCACACACCTGCGCCACTGGCCGGTTCGGTTTCGGTCGCCTATTTCCAAGGCCTGTTGGACTACCTTGCGCGCCAGGGAATCGCCACCGAAACGTTGCTGGCGCCCTTGCACGTAAGCCCTGAGCTGTTGGCCCAGCGTGATCAACGCGTGGCCGCCTCGGTGTATCTGGCAGTGATGGAAAAAGGCGTTGAGCTGACGGGCGATGCGCACTTCGGGCTGCACCTCGGCGAAGCGGTGCGGCCGGGTTACTACGGCGTGCTCGGCTATTTGCTGATGAGCTGCGCGACCCTGGGCGACGCGCTGCACCGCCAGGCGCGCTACGCCACCTTGGTCGGCAGCCTCGGGCATGTTGACCTGGCCGATGAGCCCGCTCGGCCCGGCCTTGAACCGCAAGTCGCCCACAGCTGGCAGCCGCTATTGCCGCAGCAGCAACGGCACCTGTGCGAGGAAACTCTGGCGGGCTGGACCACCTTTGGGCATTGGATCAGCGGCCTTGATGTTCCTCCCACCGAAGTGCGCTTTCAGCACCCGGCGCCTGCTGATACGGCCGAGCACCAGCGCATCTTTCGTTGCCCAGTGCTGTTTTCCCAACCCGACAACGCCCTGGTCTTCCCCAAGCGCCTACTGCTTGCGCCGCTTGGCCAGGCCGATGCGCTGGTGCGCAAGATGCTCGACGGCTATGCCGACCGCCTGCTCACGGAATTGCGCCACGAGCAAAACGTGCTGGACCGCGCGCGCCTGGAACTGGCCAAGCAACTCGCCGAACAGGGACCGGACTTGGAGCGCCTGGCGCAGACTTTGGGGCTCAGTCCACGCACCTTGCAGCGCCGTCTGCGCGAGACCGGGTTATCATTCAGCCAACTTGTCGACGAAACTCGCCAGCAGTTGGTGCTCAATTACCTACGGGATCCGACGCTCGAGCTGGCTGACATCGCATTTTTTGTTGGCTTCAGCGAAGCCGGTTCCCTGGCCCGCGCGTTTCGCCGCTGGACCGGACAGAGCCCCGCCGAGTACCGCCGCACACTAGTCGGCTAATGCCTACAACTTGTCGCAACGCACCTGCGTCGTTGCCTTAATTTTTGCCTGAGGTGCCCGTTATGAGTTTGACCGAAGCGCGTTTTCACGACCTGGTGGATGCCACCCAGGAATCGGTAGAAGACATTTTCGATGACAGCGGCCTGGACCTCGACCTGGAAAATTCCGCCGGCATTCTCACCGTGCGTTTTGCCAATGGCTCGCAGTTGATCCTCAGCCGGCAGGTGCCGATTCGCCAATTGTGGGTGGCGGCTCGCTCTGGCGGTTTCCACTTCGATTACGACGGCGCCACTGACCGTTGGATCTGCGACACCAGCGACGAGCTGCTCGGCGAAATGCTCGCACGCATCACTCTTGAACAAGCCGGCGAAGCGATCGAGTTCGATGAGCTCTGACATGAATGCCCCGCAGATTTTCCAGCCACAGGCGCAAGACCCGGACGTGGTGCTGTCGCCATGCCGCCGCGAATGCTGCCTGGATGACGACGACGTGTGTTTGGGCTGCGGTCGTTTGCTCGCTGAAATCCGCGAGTGGAAAGCCGCTGATAGCCCGCGTCGTCGGCAAATAATCGAGTTAGCGCAGGCACGCGTAAAGCCGTCGCCTTTTCGGCAGTCTTGACCAAGCAGTCATGTCTTGTGCTACGGTCGGCACTCGCCTCACCAGAATGAGGCGCCTGCAAACCCCGGCTTCGGTCGGGGTTTTTCTTTAACTGCCGCCTGGAATTTGCTGCCGCCCGCATTGGGTTGCGACGTTCCGCTGGTAGCCGCTGCCTGGCTGCCACTGACTATGAGTACTGCGTTATGACCGCTCCAGCCATCACCATCACCCGTCTGGACCTGCAACGCCTTGAGCGTCTGCTCGAAAGCCTCGACGATTTCGGCCCAGGCGCCCAAGCCCTCGAAGAGGAGCTGGCGCGCGCCAATGTGGTCGGCCATGACGAAGTGCCGGCCGGCGTGGTGACCATGAACTCGCGAGTGGTTTGCCGGGAAGAAAGCAGCGGCAAGGAATACCACCTGACGCTGGTGTACCCGAACGAGGCGGGCGGCGAGGGCACCGTATCGGTTCTGGCGCCCGTAGGCAGTGCGCTGTTGGGGCTGTCGGTTGGCCAACACATCGACTGGCCGACGCCGGCTGGAAAACTGATTCAGCTGACATTGCTGGCAGTCGAGTACCAACCAGAAGCAGCCGGTGCCTATAGCCAGTAATCGCCAGGCGCTTTTAGAGTAGGCGTTCATTCAGTGGCAAGGAGGCCGAGATGCCCAGCCTACCGATGTACTTCCCGCCTGCGTTTTCCCTGCCTCAAGCGTTGCTCTGCGCCCAATTGGTGAACTGCGCTTATCAGCAGTACGACCAATGGATGGCGCAGCAGCAGCCGCGAAAGCCTGAAGACTTTCACTGGCAGCTCCCCGACATGCGCGGTTGGCAGTTTTCAGCGCCGGTGTGGAGCGTGCTCAGCGAATTGCATTTTCTCAATGAGTCCGAGCCTTTCGGCTTTGCGGCGCGCGACCCGCAGGGCGCCGTTTACCTGGTGTTTCGCGGCACCGACACGGCGCAAGACTGGCTCGATGATCTGGATGTGCCGCAGCGCAGCTACCCGTGGAAAAGCGACGTTGGCCTGGTGCACGACGGCTTTTTGAAGCTCTACACCTCACTGCGCGACCTGGCGTTACAAGCGCTCGACGATATGCGCCCCGAAGGACCGCTGTGGGTATGCGGGCACAGTTTAGGCAGCAGTTTGTCGACGCTGGCGGTTCCTGATATGCGCGAGCGCTGGCCCGGCCTGGCGCTGCAGCACTACAATTTTGCCAGCCCGCGCCTGGCCTCGCCCTCGTTCGCCGCGTACTACAACGGTCTGCAGGTGCCGACCTTTCGGGTTGTGAACGACAGCGACCTGGTTCCCGAAGTGCCGCCAGGCGTCAGCGGCACGTGGCTCTACCAGCATGTTGGCCAGGCGATTACGTTCACGGCCAGCTACGCCAGCGTGCTGGGCGACCACAGCCTGGCAGGCAGCTACCTGTACGCACTCAATAACCCGCAGGCGCCAATGAAGGCGTGAGCCGATGCTCACTGTTTTTACTGTTTTTACTGTTTTTCACTGCGGCAGCGGCTTCAGCCGCGATGGGCCAAACGGGCAAACACGTTACGCACGTTGCAGCGCGCTATTGAGCGCAGCCTCCAGCCGGGTTTTGTAGCGCAGGTAATGAATGGTCTGCGTTTGCCCCTCACCAAGCACCCGCGACAGATCCAGGTCGGTGATGTAGCACGGATAACGCTCGTGGCCGCTGCGTTGCGAAAGGATGTGGCGGGCCACGGCGCTGAACAGTTCATTGCCGTATTCCAGCTCGGAAAATTCCCGGTGGTTACAGAACAGCGTCACGTGCACCCGTCCTTGCTCGGCGGGTTCGACAATCGCCTGAACGTCATAGAACGGATGGCTGACTGCCGATTGCGGCGACGCGCGGCGTTCCAGAAACTGCGCCCGGGAAGGTGCCGGTGGCAGCACTTCGTAATAGAGAATTTCCAGGTTTTCCGCTAACACCGGGTCGGTATCCAGCGGCAGCTGCGCGTTGCGTCGATAGAGCACTGATTGCAGAAAACGGTGCAGCGGCGTAAGCAAGCTTTGCTCATCCCGGAATGGAAGGCGCTGGCGCCAGAGCGCGTTGCGTTCATCCAACACGGTCAGCTCGGCGGTGTCTTCGTGCAGCCGGTAGAACACTTGAATGCAGTCGGGTCGGCCCAGCGGCAAAATCATCGCCAGGTCTTCGCCTTCCAATGCATGGCGATCCAAGTGCAGCGGACTGTAGCTGTTCAGCTCGCTGCCCAACTGCTCCAGCAACGCCGGCAGGTTGTTTAGCGCCACATGGTCGACATGGCCAGGCGTTAATTGCAGCACGTGGTATTGCTGCTGAATCTGCACCAAGTAGCGTTGCCCGCGTTCGCCCACGAAGTGCGAAAGAATATCGCGGAACAATTCTTCAACACGCTCGGCAATCGCCTGAGCGCGGTTGCGACAGAAGCACCGCACTTTCAACACCGGCAACGCCCCACCTGGCGGCAGGCTATTGAGGAAGTCGCGCAAGCAGTCGAGCAGCGCATGGGTGCCGTCATAACGACTGACTGACAACTCGTTCCAGCTGTTCAAACTCACCTGATCGAGGGTCAACACGAGGTTCTCGCGCACACCCGAATAGCCCAGGGAATCCGTGCGGCCGGTGGTCATGTGCACGTTGAGCTGGCTGTGCTGCTTGAGCGGGTCGATACCGACGTTAACCAGCAACAACACCTCGCTCGGCGCGCTGCTGTGCAGCAGCGCATCTTCGCTCACGCTCGGTAACGGCAGCGGCACGGCTTGCTGCAAGCTGGTGAGCAGATTGGCCAGTTCGAACTCGGTGAGGTCGCTGTCGCCAGGGTGCAGGGCGATGCGCGTGCTGCTGTCGATCACGCCATTGCGGTGACACCAGGCCAGCAGCTCGATCAGTTCGCGGGCCCGTTTCAGCGGGGCAAAATCACGCCATTCCTGGCCGCTGAGGCTGCCGTTGAACAATGCCCATTGGCTGTCATCGGTGCTGTCGCTGTTGAACACCAACGTCAGGTTGTCTTCGGCCAGGTCGGGGGCGATGCCGGGGTTGATGAATTCAATCTTGCCAGCCTTGCGCTCGAAGGCGGCGTACAGGCGCCGGCCCAATACGCCGAGGTCGCGACTGTTGAGTGAACTGGCGACTTGTTGAGTGCGGGCGAACTGCGAGAGGAAGCGGTAGCTGTAGGTCAGCTCGTTAACCAGCACGCGGCGCTCGGCGCTGACCTGCCGAACTTTCCACTGGCTGCGACTATCGAGCATGGCCAGTTGCCGCTGCTGCCAGCCCCAGCCTGCAGTGAGTCTCTCCAGCAACAGACGCTGCCAGCTTTTGCGCCGGTTGCGCGGCGGGTTGCTGATTTTCTTGTTCACCTTGAGGTACAGGCAGCGCCGGATCAGTTCCAGGCGCTCGGTTTCGCCGCGGCCACTGAGGTATTCCTCGAGGCGGCGGTACACCACGACGTACGGGTCGAGCTCGTCAAGGTCGAGCTGGTTGCTGAACACCGCTTGTTTGAAACGCAGGCTCAAGCATTCAACGTTCGGGTGTTCGCTGGCGTACACCTCGGTCAGCAGCAATTTGAGCGCCGACTTGTAAGGCGACTCGATGCCCTTGAACAGCTGCCACATGCCAGCGCCGATAAATTCGCCCGGCGGAATGGTGGCCAGATGGCCAAGATCCAGCACTTCGTCCGCACGAATAAACCGTTTGCTGAGCAGCTGATGGGTGTATTCGGCGTAGCGTTTTTCTTCGTACACCGGCACCAGCCACCACAGCGGCGTGCGCCCGGCGAGCCAGATGGCGGTGCGGTAGAACTCGTCCAGTAGCAAATAATGCTGCGTGGTGCCGCAATCATCAGAGGTGAGTTGGGCTTCACGGTCACCGACGGTGAAGCGCGCCGGGTCGATCAGGAAAAAATGCGCCTCGGCGCCTTGGGTCGCTGCCCACGCTTCCAACAACGTGCATTTGCGCGTCAGCTCTTGCAGCTCCTGAGCGCTCAGGTTCGGCGCATGGCACACCCAAACGTCCATGTCGCTTTGCTCGGCCTGCGCCACGGTGCCGAGGCTGCCCATCAGAAACAGACCATGAATTGGCAACGGCGGATTGCCGCGCCGCGCTTTGTACACGAACGAGCGGGTCAGGCGTTGGGCTTCGCTCAGGAGTTCGTCGTCGGGTTCATAACCGGATACGCCGGCCGGCGTCTGGCCGGAGACGTAGCCCGGAAGCAGCGGGTGGTTAACGTGAAACAACAACGGCAACAGCTTGAGCACCAACTGCTGACGCGTCGAGAGCCCTTGCATGGCGCGGTCCAGACGGCCGCTGTTGACCTTGAGAAAGCGCGTGCGCAGCTGCGTCAGCACCTTGCGGTCGATACCCTCGTCGATGTCGGGACGAATTTCCTGGGTGCGCGTCATAGCTAACTCTTGCCGGTTGGTGGGGCTAGATTAGCAGCCGCGAAACGCCGGGGGCAGGGGGCTGTGGCTTGATTTACGGCGGTGAGGCGGAGCAGGCAAAAGCAGCTGGGCGCCGCCTTTGCCTGAGTCACGGAAGGTTAGGCCGCTTCTTCAACGGTGAGTATGGTCAGCAGGTCTTGGGCATGTTGCGCGGCGTCCAGCCCGAGACTGGTCAGGTAACCGCCATCGGGCAGCGTCACCAGGCCTTTTTCGTGCAGGCGCTGGGTGGCGGCAATGGCTGTGGGCGAGGCGATATGGTGGACCTTGAGGCCTTCCTTGGTGTTGGAAAGGTTGTACAGGGCAAGAATTTCCAGCTCAGCAATCAGTTCGGGGGTAAATGACATGTTTGCTCCAGATTTCTTGTAGTGCGCCAACGCTCAGCATTGAGTCGGTAGCAGCGTGGACCCCAACTAGCGGGCAGGGGGTGGTGGGTGGTGGCCGCTTACTTCGCGGCGTTCTGCTTGTTCCTCCAGGTGTCGATGATCTGTTGATAGCGGCCGTCGCTTTCGATTAAGCGCATTCCTTGATCGAAACGGTTGAGCAGGTTTTCAGCGTCTGGATGGTGTCGGGAAAAGGATAGATAAAGATCAGGGCGGTGCACGGTCATGACCGGGATAAATTGCCCACGCAGTTCCGGATGCTCCTCGAACAGCTGCAGTGCGGTTCCTCGAAATGCCAGCATGTAATCGACGCGCGAGCGTTGCAACATCAAAAAACCGTTGAGGTCTTTGCGCACCATGATGCGGTTCACGCGGATGTCGTTGTCAAACTCGGCACCGTATTCGTAGCCATTGGTGACCGCCACGGTTTTGCCCGCCAACTGATCCAGATTGCTCACCGGCTTGGCGCTGTCATTGCGCGCCCACAGCAGAATCGATTCGCTGAACAATGGGTGGGTGGGCAAACGGTAGTCGGCAGCGATTTGCGCATTGGGCGAGGTGTTGAAGCACGCCACTAACTGACCGCGCAGAGCCAGTTGCATGCAGCGTGTATAGGGAAAGGAGACGAGTTGAATGTCCGTGCCAGTCGCGGCGAAGGCCGCTTTGACGATGTCCACCGACATGCCGGAAATTTCACCATCGCGAAGCGCCGTATAGGGATACCAATCGTCCTCGGCGCCGATCTGGATGGGGTCGGCCTGAGCGCGGGAAATGCCGAGGGCGGCGACCAGCAAGGCCGCACACAAGGTTGTCCAACTGCTGAAATAGACGCGATGGGTCATCGATTCAGGCTCGGGGACCGCCCAGGAGGTGGGCGGGACCATGGCAGGATGCTATGACCGCGAGGCTAATCCGCTGCGTTGAGTCAAGGCAAGCGCTGCTTAGGTATTAGTCAGTGTCTTCCGAGCCTTCAGGTAATTCAGGCAGCGCGCGAAGGGCTTGTTCGTACCAGGCCGTGTCGAACGGGCGGTCTTCATCCAGCATGGCGTCAATTTCGAAGGCCAACACCAGCGCCATCAAACGCAACGCCTCTTCACGCGCATAGCCCACCAGCGTCAGCTTGTTGAAGGCGGCGTTAGCGGCAGGCGGGGTGTCGGTTTCGAGCTGATTTTCAATGGCTTGGACCAGGGTTGCTTCAGCGAAGGATTCTTCGCTCTCATCAATGTCGCTCATGGCGCGCTCCTCGGAAAACAAGGCCGCAGTGTGCCATGGTCCGTGCGCTATGGCGTACGCATTCATAGGGTGGATTCGGCTGGGCGCCTGGCTCGTCACGGTTTATAAGGTGCAACGCCCACTCCACCAGGAACGGAGATTGTCATGCTCAAACTGCACGGTTTTTCGGTCAGTAACTACTACAACATGGTGAAACTGGCCTTGCTGGAAAAAGGCATCCCCTTCGAAGCGGTTGCGGTTCACGGCGGTCAGCGTGAAGAATTTCTGGCCATTAGCCCGCGCGGCAAAGTGCCCGTGCTGCAAACCGAGCAAGGCTTTATCAACGAGACCAGCGTCATTCTCGAGTACCTGGAAGAAACCCACCCCGCCAAACCTTTGCTGCCGAGCGACCCGCAGGCGCGCGCCTATGTGCGTTCGCTGATGCGCGAGATTGAGCTGTATATCGAGCTGCCGGCGCGCGCCTGTTATCTGGAGGCATTCTTCGGCGGCAAAGTAGACCCGGCGATCAAGGCCAAAAGCCTGGAAGACCTGAACCTGGGGCTGGCCAGCCTGAAGCGCCACGGCGCGTTTTCGCCCTACTTGGCGGGCGACAGCTTGAGCCTGGCGGATCTGTATTTTCTCTTCAGCCTGGACTTGGCGAGCACGGTAATGGGCAAGCTGTTCGCCACGGATGTGCTGGCCGATTTCCCGCAGGCGGCCGCGCTGTTCAAGCTGCTGAACCAGAATCCGAATGTGCAGAAGGTGGCGGCGGACAAAGACGCCGAGATGGAGCAGTTTTTGGCGATGGCGCGGGGCAAGAAGTAAACCAACCGCTCGCGGCGGATCGGATTGCCCGATCCGCTGCGATGGGTCGCGAAGGGAAATGCGTTTAGCGGCTGGCCAACAGCGCCTTGCCGCGAATCACGGCAGCTTTCACCTGATTCGGTGCCGTGCCGCCGATATGGTCGCGAGCATTCACCGAGCCTTCGAGGGTCAACACGGCGAACACGTCCTGCTCAATCTGGTCGCTGAAGGTGCGCAGTTCGTCGAGGCTCATTTCCGCCAGGTCTTTACCGGTTTGCACGCCGTACTTCACTGCATGGCCAACAATCTCGTGGCAGTCGCGGAAGGGTAGGCCCTTGCGAACCAGGTAGTCGGCGAGGTCCGTGGCCGTGGAAAAACCACGCAGGGCAGCTTCACGCATGACGGCGGTTTTCGGTTTGATTGCCGGCACCATGTCGGCAAACGCACGCAGGCTGTCGCGCAGCGTGTCGGCAGCATCGAACAGCGGTTCTTTGTCTTCCTGGTTGTCTTTGTTGTAGGCCAGCGGCTGGCCTTTCATCAACGTCAGCAGGCCCATAAGGGCACCGAATACCCGCCCGGATTTACCCCGTACCAGCTCCGGCACGTCGGGGTTTTTCTTCTGCGGCATGATCGAGCTGCCGGTGCAAAAACGGTCAGGCAAATCAATGAACTGGAATTGCGCGCTGGTCCACAGCACCAGCTCTTCGGAGAAGCGCGAGAGGTGCATCATCGCCAGCGAAGCTGCTGCGCAGAATTCGATGGCGAAGTCGCGGTCAGACACACCGTCCAGCGAGTTGCCACCCACGGCATCGAAGCCCAGCAGTTCGGCGGTGATTTCGCGCTTAATCGGGTAGGTGGTGCCGGCCAGTGCAGCTGAACCCAACGGCATGCGGTTCGTGCGTTTGCGGCAGTCGACCAGGCGCTCGTAGTCGCGCGAGAGCATTTCGAACCAGGCCAGCAAATGATGCCCGAAGGTGACTGGCTGGGCGGTTTGTAGGTGCGTGAAGCCGGGCATGATGGTGCCGGCTTCACGCTCGGCCTGCTCCAGCAAGCCTTGTTGCAGGCGGGTGATTTCGCTGAGGATCAGGTCGATTTCATCGCGCAGCCACAGGCGGATGTCGGTGGCGACCTGGTCGTTGCGCGAGCGGCCGGTGTGCAACTTTTTGCCGGTAACGCCGATGCGGTCGGTCAGTCGCGCCTCGATGTTCATATGCACGTCTTCCAGGTCCACGCGCCACTCGAACGTGCCGGCCTCGATTTCGCCTTGAATCTGTTTCAAGCCATTTTCGATGGCGTCGCGCTCATCTGCCGTGAGCACGCCGACCTTAGCCAGCATGGTGGCGTGGGCGATGGAGCCCATGATGTCGTGGCGGTACAGGCGCTGGTCGAAATTGACCGAGGCAGTAAAGCGGGCAACAAAGGCGTCGACAGGTTCGCTGAAGCGGCCGCCCCACGATTGGTTGGTCTTTTCGGTGCTCATGGCAATGACTCGGCTGGTGCGCAAAACGGGAGGCCACGGGAAGCGGCCGGCGTAAAAAGTGTGCGGATAATAGCAGGGTAGACAGCAACTTCGCGGCACCGGTTAGTCGTGCAGATATGCCCGGCGCCGTCGGCAAAGGGCGGCGGCAATGTAGGACTGATCACAGTTTTGCCGACGCGATGGCCATTTGCTGCTTTATTTAGTCCGTGCAGCGCCCGCCCGCTTGCTGCCGCGCAAGTCGCCCCGGAAACTGTGTCGATGCGTATCTCATGGCTTAAATCGAAAAAAACCGCACCCGGCGAATTCTTCTTGCCCGAGCTGTGCCTGCCCGAAGCGTTGCTAGTGCTGGTGCTGCTGGCCGAGCTGCTGGTGCTGGTGCTGGTATTGGCCGAGCCGATGCAGCCGGGCTTCAACTGGATTCGTCTGGCACTCACCTCGCTATTCGTGCAATGGATCGTGCTGCTCTCAGCGGGCCTCATGTGCCAATTGCGGCCGCTGTTGGCGCGCTTGCCGGCAGCCCTGGCGGGGTTGCTGTGCTGCCTTTTGGTAGTAGGGCTGACGCTGACCTGCACGGCCATTGCCGACTTTTACAGCCTGGGCGGACCGTTGCCGCGTACCGGCGAGGTGAACCTGTATCTGCGCCATGCGCTGATTAGTCTGATCATGTCGGCGCTGCTGCTACGCTACTTCTACCTGCAGAGCCAATGGCGGCGACAGCAGCAAGCGGAATTGTCAGCAAGAATCGAGTCATTACAGGCGCGGATCCGTCCGCATTTTCTGTTCAACAGTTTGAATAGCATCGCCAGCCTGGTGGTAATCGACCCTTATAAAGCTGAACAAGCGGTGCTGGATTTGTCCGATCTGTTCCGAGCCAGCCTGGCAAAGCCCGGCAGCCTGGTGACGTGGAGTGAGGAGCTGGAGCTGAGCAAGCGCTATCTTTCTATCGAACAATATCGCCTTGGTGAGCGTCTACAGTTGCAGTGGCAGGTCGACAACGTTCCGCCCGACCTGCCAATTCCGCAGCTCACCTTGCAGCCATTGTTGGAGAACGCTTTGATCTACGGTATTCAGCCGCGCATCGAAGGGGGCGTGGTACGCATAGAGGCAGATTACAAAGATGGGGTGTTCGAGCTGAGTGTCAGCAACCCTTATGACCCGGAGAAGGAGGGCAGTGAGCACAAACCCTCTCGTGGTACACAGCAAGCGTTGGTGAATATAGATGCGCGTCTTGCGGCACTTTTTGGCCCTCGCGCGAGTCTCAGCGTGGATCGCCGTGACGGGCGCCACTTCACCTGTCTACGCTATCCTTGTGCGAGACTCACGCAGGAAGCCCGAGCAATATGAATGTCCTGATCGTCGACGATGAACCCCTAGCCCGCGAGCGCCTCAGCCGTATGGTCGGTGAGCTCGATGGTTACCGAGTGTTGGAGCCCTGTGCCAGCAATGGCGAAGAGGCGTTGACCCTTATCGATAGTCTTAAACCCGATGTGGTGTTACTCGACATTCGCATGCCGGGTCTGGATGGCTTGCAGGTGGCCGCCAAACTTTGCGAGCGCGAGGCGCCGCCGGCGGTAATTTTCTGCACCGCGCACGATGAGTTCGCCATCGATGCGTTTCAGGTCAGTGCCGTGGGTTATCTGGTCAAGCCGGTGCGCCCGGAAAGCCTGATCGAAGCGCTGAAAAAAGCCGAACGTCCCAATCGCGTGCAGCTGGTGGCGCTGACCCGGCCAGCCGCCGAGAGCGGTAGCGGTCCGCGCACCCATATCAGCGCCCGCACCCGCAAAGGCATCGAGCTGATTCCCCTGGACCAAGTCATTTATTTCATCGCCGACCATAAGTACGTGACCTTGCGTCACGAGGGCGGTGAGGTGCTGCTGGACGAACCCCTTAAAGCTCTGGAAGACGAATTCGGTGATCGCTTTGTGCGTATTCACCGCAACGCGCTGGTGGCCCGTGAGCGTATCGAACGCTTGCAACGCACCCCGCTCGGGCATTTCCAGCTGTACCTCAAAGGCTTGAATGGCGACGCCCTGATCGTCAGCCGCCGCCATGTGGCTGGCGTGCGCAAGTTGATGAACAGCCTCTGAGCTGACCCACCCGAACGGCTGCTGCGGCAGCCCGTCACCCTGACGGCGGGTGCACCACCTGCGCGGCTGCCTTACTATGCGCGGGTTAATTCCGTTCGAGAGCCGTCATGTCGTCCCGCGAAATCCGCATCGCTACCCGCAAAAGTGCCTTGGCCCTCTGGCAGGCTGAATACGTAAAAGCTCGCCTGCAGGCGGCTCATCCCGGGCTCGTTGTCAGCTTGGTGCCGATGGTGAGTCGTGGCGATAAATTGCTCGATTCACCGCTGTCGAAAATCGGCGGAAAAGGCCTTTTCGTCAAAGAACTCGAAACCGCGTTGCTGGAAAACGAAGCCGATATCGCCGTGCATTCGATGAAAGACGTGCCGATGGATTTCCCCGAAGGCCTGGGCCTGTACTGCATTTGCGAGCGCGAAGACCCGCGTGACGCCTTCGTCTCCAACACCTACGAAAGCATCTCCGCCTTGCCGCAAGGCGCCGTGGTCGGTACCTCCAGCCTGCGCCGTCAAACCCAGCTGTTGGCGATGCGCCCGGACCTGCAAATTCGCTTTTTGCGCGGCAACGTCAACACCCGCCTGGCCAAGCTCGATGCCGGTGAATATGACGCCATCATCCTCGCGGCGGCCGGTCTGATCCGTTTGGGCTTCGCCGACCGCATCCGCTCCAGCATCAGCGTCATCGACAGCCTGCCGGCCGGTGGCCAAGGCGCGGTTGGTATTGAATGCCGCAGCGCTGACAGCGACATCCACGTGCTGCTCGCCGCCCTCCATCACCACGAAACCGCCCTGCGCGTAACCGCCGAGCGTGCCCTGAACAAAACCCTGAACGGCGGCTGCCAGGTGCCCATCGCCTGCTATGCCGAACTGCAGGGCGAGCACATCTGGCTGCGCGGTCTGGTCGGCCAGCCCGATGGTGGTTTGCTGCTGCGGGCCGAAGCTACGGGCACGGTGAAAGACCCTAATGCCCTGGGCGTCAGCGTCGCGCAAGACCTGCTGCAACAAGGCGCCGCCGTGATTCTGCAAGCCGTCTACGGTGAGGCTAAGCCCGAGTGACCCGCTGGCGGTTGCTGCTCACCCGCCCGGCTGAGGAATGCGTAGCCCTGGCTGCCACGCTGGCCGAGCACGGCGTGTTCAGTAGCAGCCTGCCATTGCTGGATATTCAGCCTGTGGCTGAATCGCCTGAACAGCACCGCTTAATGGAACAGCTCGATCGCTATTGCGCGGTTATCGTCGTCAGCAAGCCGGCGGCGCGCTTGGGTCTGGCCTTGCTCGACCGCTACTGGCCACGGCCACCAGAGCATGTGGCGTGGTTCACCGTCGGCGCCGCCACCGGCCAGATTCTTGCTGACCATGGCTTGGCCGTGAGCTATCCCGCCCAGGGTGATGACAGCGAAGCCTTATTGGCGCTGCCGCAATTGCAGGCCGCATTGGGCACGAGCGCCTCACCGCGCGTACTGATTCTGCGTGGAGAGGGTGGCCGTGAAGCCTTGGCTGAATGCTTGCGCGGCCAAGGCGTAGCGGTCGATTATCTGCCACTGTATCGCCGCGCGTTGCCGCACTACGCGGTGGCGACCTTGCCACAGCGTGTTTACGCTGAACGCTTGAATGGTCTGGTGGTCAGCAGTGGGCAGGGTTTTGAGCACCTGCACACACTGGCTGGCGCCGAGTGGCCAACACTGGCGCGGCTACCCTTGTTTGTACCGAGCCCGCGGGTTGCCGAATTGGCGACTGCCGCTGGAGCTCGTGCGGTTGTGGACTGTCGTGGTGCGAGTGCCGCGGCGTTGCTGGCAGCTTTGCGGGACCATGCCCCGGCTGCCCTCTGATGCACAGGACGGATACGTGAGCGAAGCAACCTCCCCGAAAGATGACACTCAACCTGCGCTGACAGCGCCCACTTCTCCCCGCACCGAACCGGTTGCCCCGCCGCCTGCAAAAGGACGGGGTACGGGCCTGGCGGCTCTGGCGCTATTGATCGGCGCTGCGGGTATAGCGGCCGGTGGCTGGAGCGTCTGGCAGGTTCGAATGCTGCAAAGCCATGACCGGGAGCAGCTTTCGCAACTCGAACAGGCTCGCAGCCAAACCCAATTGTTATCGCAACGTGAGCAGGGCCTGACCGACCGCGTGGCGGCGCTGCCCGACCCGCAAGAACTGGAAAGCCGCCGTCGCTTGCTGGCGCAATTGCAAGGCGATCAACAGCACCTGAGTCAGCGCGTTGAAAGCGTGCTGGGCGCGAGCCGCCAGGATTGGCGTCTGGCCGAAGCTGAGCACCTGTTGCGTCTGGCCGCGTTGCGCCTCTCGGCGTTGCAGGATGTTGGCAGCGCGACCGTGCTGGTGCAGGGCGCCGACGAAATTCTGCGTGACCAAGATGACTCCGCCTCCTATGCCGCCCGCGAACAACTGGCCAAGGCCCTAGTGGCGTTGCGTGGCATTACTGCGCTGGATCGCACCGGCCTCTTCTTGCAACTGGGCGCCATGCGCGAGCAGGCGGCTGAGCTGAACTCCCTGGTACCGGCGTTCACCAGCAAAGGCGAGCAATTCAACTTCGCCGCTGAAGGCGACGGCGAGGGCTGGTGGTCGCAGTGGCTGGAAAAACTGTCGCGCTACATCCGCATCGACTTCCATGCCGACCAGAACGTGCGGCCGTTGTTGGCCGGCCAGAGCCTGACGCAAGTTCGCCTCGCGTTGACTCTTGCCCTTGAGCAAGCGCAATGGGCGGCATTGAACGGCAAGCCCGAAGTTTATCGACAGGCCATGACCCAGGCGCGCAACGTGCTCGACAGCTATTTCAATGCGCAAAATCCCGACAGCCAAGCGCTGCTGGCGCGCATCGACGAACTCATCGGCCAACCCGTGGCGGTGACGATGCCGGACCTCACGCCGGCCACCGACGCGGTGCGCGCCTACGTGCAGAAACGTCAAAACGCCAGCCAGAAGCTGCAAGAAGAGCGGCAGTCCCAGAGCGATCAGCCGGCGGCTGACAGCGATCTGGAGGAAGTCAGCCCATGAGACGTGCGCTGCTGATTCTGCTGTTGTTGGTCGCAACGGCTGTGTTGATTGGCTTGGCCGTGGTTGAAGACCCCGGCTACGTGCTGATTGCCTACAAAAACTTCCGTTACGAGTCCAGTTTGTGGGCTGCGGTCACGCTGATCGCCGTGGTGTGGCTGGCGGTTTACCTGATCCGCTTGCTGCTGAGTTTGGTGTTTGTGTCGGGCGGCGTGGTCAATCCGTGGTCGCGGCGCAACCGCAAACGCCGCGTGCAACTGGCCAGCGAACAGGGCTTGCTCGACCTCGCCGAAGGGCGTTGGGCACGTGCCGTACGGCATTTGCAGCGCGCAGCTGAGGGCGAGCCACAACCGCTGATTTACTACCTCGGTGCGGCGCGTGCCGCGAACGAGTTGGGCGACTATGAGCAGAGCGATGGCTTCCTTGAGAAAGCCTTGGAACGCCAGCCCCACGCCGAGTTGGCGATTGCGTTGGCGCATGCCGAATTGCAGCAGGCGCGCGGGCAGACTGAAGCCGCACTGGAAACGTTGCAGGTGATGCGCGACCGCCATCCCCATCATCGCCAGGTGCTCAAACATCTTCAGCAGGTGCACCAGCAACGCGGCGATTGGCCGGCCGTGATTGCACTATTGCCGGACCTTCGCAAAGACAAAGTGCTCGGTGATGCCGAGCTCAGCGCCCTCGAACAACAAGCTTGGAGCGCGCGATTGGCCAGCGCTGCCACCGACGGTTTGAACAATGGCGAGATCGCGCTGCAGCCGCTGACCCAGGCGTGGCAGCACCTTTCCAAAGCGCAGCGCAGTGAACCGCAATTGGTGGCCGTGTACGCCGAGCAGTTGCGCGTGCTGGGCGCGCCCGAGGAAGCGGAAGAGGTGCTGCGTGCTGCCATTTCGCGGCAATACGACAGTCGCCTGGTCGAGCTCTATGGTCAGGTGCGTGGCCGCGATGTCGCCAAGCAAGTGCAGACGGCCGAAGGTTGGCTCAAGACCAATCCGACCGACCCTGTATTACTGCTCTGCTTGGGGCGCCTGTGTTTGCACAACAACCTGTGGGGCAAGGCGCGCGAGTACTTCGAAAGCAGCCTGAGCTTCGGCCGTACGCCACAAGCGTGCGCTGAGTTGGCGCGCCTGTTGGCGCAGCAGGGCGAGTTGCAACGCAGCAACGAATTGTACGAAGAAGGCATGGGGTTGCTGGATCGGCGGGTCGCTCCCGCTCCTGTTCCAGCCACTGCCGGCACCTGAAGCCGCGACAATTTGTCTGCCGGCAAATACGCTTGAGGCTTGCGGCGCCGCGACGTGACTGACGCGGCGACCCGCGACTGGACGTGCGGTGCCAGCAGGGCGATGGCTGCACTGCGGTGCCGGCTTGTAACGGCGAGGCGCTTTCCACTAACGTACCGCCTTTCCTCGCCTCCTCCGGAGTTGTCATGTCGCTGGCTAGCCCGCGTTCGCTGTTCTTCCTCGCCTTCCTTGCCTGTGTCGCCATGATGGGCGGCGCCTTGTATCTGGAACATGTCGTTGGCCTGGAGCCCTGTCCTCTTTGCATCGTGCAGCGCCTATGCGTCATGGCGTTCGGCGCCTTTGCGTTGCTGGCTGCGTTGCACAACCCTGGCCGTGGTGGGCGCCGTGTGTATGCCTCGCTGACTTTCTTGTCCGCTGCGGCCGGCGCCGCCGCTGCGTGCCGGCAAATCTGGATTCAGAACACGCCGCCCGATCCGATGGCATCGTGCATGCCGAGCAATTTCGACTACATGCTGCAAAACCTGCCCTTTCAGGAATTCGTCTCCCGCGTGCTCCACGGCACCGCCGACTGTGCCGAAGTGACCTGGACACTGTTCGGCATGAGCCTCGCCGAATGGTGCCTACTGGCCTTTGTCGGCATGGTGATTTTCTCCGCGTATCAGTTTCTGCGCCGCGCCTGACCCCTCCCTTCGCAGCGGCTCAAGGCCGCTGTGCTCCCGGCCTGCGCGTTTGCTCAGGCCAAGCCGCATGCGGCATTGCGATCAAACGGTCGTATGAAACTTTCTCCAGTGGTGCCTTGTAGGGCGTAGCGGGCGGGCATAATCTGGCCAGCACAAAGCGTCGGTTAAATGCCGTTGTGAAGCACCGAATGACAAAAAACCGTCTCGGAGCAGACGTAGAAACAGCATTGAATCAAGGGGAGTGAGTCATCATGCTCGAGAGCTGTCAGAACGCCCAAGAACGCTGGGGTGGGGTGCATCTACTAATCGACCGTTGGCTGCAAGAGCGCCATGAATTGGTTCGTAGCTTCGATGTATTGCACGACGAAGCGGCTTCAAAGGAAGCCAACGAACAGGCCTTGCAACGGTTTTGTGAAGTGCTGGTGGATTACGTGTCGGCCGGTCACTTCGAGGTCTACGAACAGCTCACCAATGAAGCCAAGGCGTTCGGTGATGATCGCGGGCTGGAGTTGGCCAAGCAGATTTATCCACGCATTGAAGCCATTACCGAAGTGGCGCTGGCCTTCAATGATCGTTGCGACAAAGGCGACTGCAGCGACGCCGCTCTGGTGACCGCTGAGTTGAAGCGTTTGGGGCAATTGCTCCACGAGCGCTTCGAGCTTGAAGATTGTTTGATCGAAGTACTGCACAACGCCCATCAGCAACAGGCGGCGCCCGTCGTCTAAGCAATTGTTGGATAAGCAATGGGGCCGTCGTTCAGTCGGCGGCCTCAAGCAATTCCAGTTCGAATACCAAGGGCGAGTACGGCGGGATCAAGTCCCCGGCCCCTTCGGCGCCATAAGCCTGGGCTGACGGAATTACCAACCGCCATTTGCTGCCCACCGGCATTTCCCGCAGTGCAATTCGCCATCCGGTAATCACGCTATCGAGCTTGAACCACACCGGTTGTGCGCTCTCGTCAAACACGCTGCCATCGGCAAACCGTCCCACGTATTTCACCTGCACGCGACCGTTCAAATTCGGCACACGCCCCTGGCCGCGATGCAGTTCGTTGTACAGCACGCCGCCTGCTAATTCCCGCATCCCGGTTTTGGCTTTTTCATTGACCATGAACCGCGTTTCCGCCTGCCGCGCTTTTTGATCATCGACAGGTGCTTCGGCAAGCTGAGCTTCGTGCTCAGCGAGTAGTTGTTCCATGCGCTTGGCATCGAGTTGCAACGGCTCGCCGCGATAGGACTGGCGCAGTCCATCGAGCAAGGCTTGCAGTTGCAAATCGGGCACCTCTTCGCGCAGACGCTGACCCAGTTTTACGCCCAGGCTATAAGCCAGGTCGTGCTGATTTTCTTGCGCCGGTGTGGCGTTGACGGCGAGCGGCGCGAGCAGGAAAAACAGCGGTAAAAGATAACGCGACATGGGCGTTCTCCGAGCGACGAGTGCGGCGATTATGCCAGCACTCATCGCGGAACTGGCGAGCGGCGAAACGGCCGGCTAGTATGGGCCGCACCAACGTTCGCCAGGAGGCGCGTCATGTCGGCCAATAAGAAATCGGTAACTACTCCTTTGCATCTGCTGCAGCAGCTTTCTCAAAGCCTGCTGGATCATCTCGAAAGTGCTTGTTCCCAGGCTTTGGTCGACGCTGAAAAGCTTCTCGCCAAACTGGAAAAGCAGCGCGGCAAAGCCCAGGAAAAACTGCACGACGCGCGCAGCTTGCTGCAAGCCGCGACCACCGCAGGCAAGAACAAAGCACAGAACAAAGCCAAGCAAGCCGTCGCCGAATTGGAGACGTTGCTCGACACTCTCAAAGCCAGCCAGGCCGAAACGCGCAACTACATCGTGCAACTCAAACGCGATGCGCAGGAAAGCCTGAAATTGGCTCAAGGCGTTGGCAAGGTAAAAGAGTCCGTAGCCAAAGCGTTGAGCGCGCGCAGCGCGGCGCCAAAACCAGTGGCCGCTAAACCCGCAGCCAAAGCGCCTGCAGCCAAAGTGGCGGCCAAGCCTGCTGCCAAACCCGCCGCCAAACCAGCCGCCAAAGCGCTGGTAAAAGCCGCCGCCAAGCCCGCCGCAAAAGCACCCGCAAAAGCCGCTGCTAAACCAGCTGCCAAAGCACCGGCCAAACCCGTTGCGAAAAAAGCGCCCGTGAAAGCTGCCGCGAAACCGGCTGCGAAGGCCGCGTCGACCGCCGCCAAACCGGCCGCCAAAGCACCGGTAAAAGCCGCCGCCAAACCGGCAGTTAAGCCAGCAGCGAAACCTGCTGCTAAAGCACCCGCCAAACCGGCGGCGAAAGCCACCGCCAAGCCTGCCGCTGCCAAAGTTGCTGCAAAACCGGCTGCTAAACCAGCGGTAAAAGCGCCGGCCAAAGCGGTCGCTAAACCTGCTGCGAAGCCGGCCGCGAAACCCGCTGCCAAGCCGCCGGCCAAGCCTGCTGCTGCCAAACCTGCCGCCAAGCCCGTCGCTGCCAAACCAGCGGCGCCGGTAAAACCGGCTGCAGCACCTGCGCCAGTAGCTGCTCCAGCTGCACCTGCTGCCGTAACGCCTACTACCAACGGTAGCGGCGCGCCAAGCCTGTCCTAAGTGTGAGTGACCGCGACGCGCAGCTTTGCCAGCGCGTCGTGGTCATACTGGCCCGCCACGGCGGTTAGCCAGTCTTCCTCTGTTTCTCCTGTCGGCCATGCGCTGGCTAACTGCTGCAAGCGTTCGAGCAGCTCTCGTTCACTCTGCAATTCCAACTTCTTGATGTGCTCGCGTAACTCGGCGAGGGCATGATCGTGGGCGGCTGTCTCGCGCCAGCGTTGCCGTAATTGGCGTAGCGGGGTGGTGACGAATTGCTGCCAAGGCGCGGCCAGATTCGCGAGCGCCTGAACACGTTGCGGTGTGCAAGCGACGCCGCGTTGCTGCAGCCAGGCAGCGCACAACACCAGGCAAACATCCGCGCCTTGCGCTTGCAAGCGCAGGCATGCGGTTTCGATGCCGGCGCTGGCATACAAGGTACTGGCAAAACTCCACAGGTCAGAGGGCATGGTCTTTCCAGGCGATGTGCGAACGAAGCTGGTAGACTCCGCCGCCATTATGATTCGACTACAAAACCTCACTTTACAGCGTGGCCCGCAGCGTTTGTTAGAAGA
This sequence comes from Pseudomonas sp. AC070, assembly GCF_979258635.1. Lineage (NCBI taxonomy): Bacteria > Pseudomonadati > Pseudomonadota > Gammaproteobacteria > Pseudomonadales > Pseudomonadaceae > Pseudomonas > Pseudomonas sp. AC070. The sequence continues at coordinate 4,799,399 of NZ_OZ409871.1, read as the reverse complement.
CGCCGAGCTGACGCTGCACGCCGGCCATAAAGCCGGTTTAATCGGTGCCAACGGCGCCGGCAAATCCAGCCTGTTCGCCTTGCTGCGCGGCGAGTTGACGCCCGATTCCGGCGACTGCTTCCTGCCAGCCGATTGGCGTATCGCGCACATGCGCCAAGAGGTCGATACCCTCGACCGTATCGCTGTGGACTATGTGCTCGATGGCGATGTGCGTTTGCGCCAGGTGCAAACCGACCTGGCCGCCGCCGAAGCCTCGCATGATGGCGCTGCGCAAGCCCGGCTACACGCCGAGCTGGACGCTGCCGACGGCTACACCGCCGATGCCCGCGCGCGCAAATTGCTCGCCGGCCTGGGCTTTAGCAATGAGCAGATGGATCGCCCGGTCGGCAGTTTTTCCGGCGGCTGGCGTATGCGCCTGAACCTCGCCCAGGCGTTGATGTGTCCGTCCGATTTGCTTTTACTCGACGAGCCCACCAACCACTTGGACCTCGACGCCATTCTCTGGCTCGAAGAGTGGCTGAAAAGCTACCCCGGCACGCTGCTGCTGATTTCCCACGACCGCGACTTCCTCGACGCGGTGGTTGACCACGTCGCCCATGTCGATCAGCGCAAACTTGTGCTGTATCGCGGCGGCTATACCGCGTTCGAACGTGCCCGGGCTGAGCGGTTGGCCCAGCAGCAACAGGCGTATGAGAAACAGCAGGCGCAGCGCGCGCACATGGAAAAGTACATCGCCCGCTTTAAAGCGCAGGCGACCAAAGCGCGTCAGGCACAAAGCCGGATCAAAGCATTGGAGCGCATGGAGGAGCTGTCGGCTGCCCATGTCGACTCGCCGTTCGACTTCACCTTCCGTGAAGCCGACAAAATTTCCAGCCCGCTGCTTAACCTCTCCGATGGCCGTCTTGGCTACGGCGACAAGGTGGTGCTGGAGAAAGTAAAACTCGGTCTGGTGCCGGGCGCGCGCATTGGTCTGTTGGGGCCAAACGGCGCGGGCAAGTCGACATTGATTAAAACCCTGGTCGGCGAATTGCCTGTGATTGGCGGGCGGCTTGTGCGTGGCGAGAACCTGGTGGTTGGCTACTTCGCGCAGCACCAACTGGACTCGCTGGATAACAAAGCTAGCCCGCTGTTGCACCTGCAACGCCTGGCGCCGACTGAGCGTGAGCAAACGCTGCGCGATTTCCTCGGCGGCTTCGACTTCCGTGGCCCGCGCTGCGACGAACCGGTGGTGAATTTCTCCGGCGGCGAAAAAGCACGCTTGGCCTTGGCCCTGATCGCCTGGGAAAAACCCAACCTGCTCCTGCTCGACGAACCCACCAACCACCTCGACTTGGAAATGCGCCTGGCCTTGACCATGGCCTTGCAAGAGTTCGAGGGCGCCGTGGTGGTGGTGTCTCACGATCGCCACTTGCTCAAGAGCACCACCGATGAATTCCTGCTGGTCGCCGAGGGGCGCATTCAGGAGTTCGATGGCGATCTTGAAGACTACGCACGCTGGCTCGTCGACTACCGTGCGCGTCAGGCGCCGGTCAGCAGCAGCGCGCCGGCCGGCGACAAAACCGACAAGCGCGCCCAACGCCAAGCCGCTGCGGCATTACGTCAGCAACTGGCGCCGCACAAACGTGAAGCAGAAAAGCTGGAAAAAGAGCTGGGGCTGCTGCACGAAAAGCTCGCTAAAGTTCAAGAGCGATTGGGTCATGCGGCCATTTATGAAACATCGCGTAAAGACGAATTGCGCGATCTTCTTGCCGAACAAGCCAAAATGAAGGTCCGTGAAGGCGAGCTGGAAGAGGCTTGGATGCTGGCGCTGGAACACCTGGAAAGCCTCGAGCAACAACTGGCCCAAGTCGACTGAAAGCCAAGAACCTGACGGACCACCACTTACCCCTTTTGAGGCAACACTATGGAATGGCTAATGAGTCCAGAGATCTGGGTCGCTTTTCTGACCTTGACCGCTTTGGAAATCGTCCTTGGCATCGACAACATCATCTTCATCTCGATTCTGGTCAGCCGGCTGCCAATCGAACAACAACCCAAAGCGCGTTTTTTCGGCCTGGCCCTGGCCATGGGTACCCGCATTCTGTTGCTGCTGTCGATCACCTGGGTGATGCGCCTGACCACGGATCTGTTCACCGTGTTCGAGCAAGGCATTTCCGGGCGCGACCTGATTCTGTTCTTCGGTGGCCTGTTCCTGCTGTTCAAAAGCACCGCCGAGATTTACCACGGCCTGGAAGGCGCTGAAGAAGAGGCCAAAGCCGGCGGCAAGGTGTACGGCTTTATGGGGATCATCACGCAGATTGCCATCATCGACATCATCTTCTCCCTCGACTCGGTGATCACCGCTGTCGGCCTGGTGCAGCACGTGCCGGTGATGATCGCCGCCATCGTGATTTCCGTGGGCGTGATGATGCTGGCCGCCAGCACCATCAGCGAATACATCGACAAGCACCCTTCGCTGAAGATGCTCGCGCTGTCGTTCCTGATCGTGGTCGGCACCGTGCTGATCGCCGAAGCCTTCGAAGTGCATGTACCAAAAGGCTACGTCTACTTCGCCATGGCGTTCTCGCTGGCGGTAGAAGTCATCAACATCAAAATGCGCACCGCCCGGGCTCGGGCGGCCAGCAAGAATGTTGACGCCGTGCAACTGCGCAAGAACAGCCCGGACGCCTAAACGGCGCTGTGCTCCTCAACTGTGTGGTGACTGTGCTAGTCAGTCATCACACAGCGCGTTACCGTAAGCGCCCCCTATCTCTGAGGTTCGCAGCCATGCTGCTCGAAACCTGGTTGGCGTTTTTCGTGGCCTGTTGGTTAATCAGTCTTTCCCCTGGCGCAGGCGCAATCGCCTCGATGTCGGCCGGCCTGCAATACGGGTTTTGGCGCGGCTACTGGAACGCCTTGGGCTTGCAGCTTGGCCTGGCCCTGCAAATTGCGATTGTCGCCGCGGGCGTCGGTGCGATTCTCTCGGCATCGGAATTGGCCTTCAGCCTGATCAAATGGTTCGGCGTGATTTACCTGGTGTACCTGGGAATCAAACAGTGGCGCGCGCTGCCAAGCGACTTGGCGGATGAAGCGGCTGTGCGTCCTTCTGGTCGCCCATTGACGTTGGTGCTGCGCGGGTTCCTGGTGAACGTCAGCAACCCTAAGGCCGTCGTGTTCATGCTGGCGGTGCTGCCGCAATTCATCGACCCCAAGGCCCCGCAGCTGATGCAGTACCTGGCCATGGGCGCGACCATGATTACGGTCGACCTGATTGTCATGGCGGGCTACACCGGCTTGGCCTCTCGCGTGCTGCGCTTGCTGCGCACGCCACGTCAGCAACGGGTGATGAACCGCACGTTCGGCGCGCTGTTCATTGGCGCGGCTGGGTTGCTGGCTAGCGTCCGCCGAGCGGTGAGCTGAGTCCGCCGATTGGTTTTTGCGGGCGCGTTCCAAGCGGATCGCGCCTTTTTCGCTTCTACGTTCGCGAATTCCGCGAATTTCTAATCGCCGCGATTATGAAAAGCTTTGTTACAAGGCTTGAGTGAGAACGATAGGAAGGTAACAATGTCAGCCATTCTTATTTGGGATGGAATCATGTTTACCTCTTCCCGTGTGTTGTTGTGCCTCCTCTCGCTGTTGTCTGTTTTGAGCCTGAACGCATTCGCTGACCCGGTGGAAGGAACCGCCCAAGCCATACATTTGCTGGATTACATCAGCGCCGACTACGCCGATTCGGTGAATGCCGGGCAGGTCATCAACGCCGACGGCTACCAAAAACAACTTGATGCCCTGACCACGCTGCAAGGCTTGATCGTCGCCCTGCCGGCGCGCCCGCAGCGCGGCGATATCGAGCAAGGCGCGCAAGCCCTGCACGACGCTATCGCCAAGCAGCAAGAGCCCGCCACCGTCAGCCGTCAGGCGCGTCAGCTCAGCGCCCAGGTGGCTGCGGCCTACGAAGTCAGCCAGGCGCCGGTGATCACGCCGGACCCCACCCGTGGCGCGCCGATTTATGCGCAGCAATGTGCGGTCTGCCACGGCGACGCCGGGTTGGGCGATGGCCCGGCCGGCATCGGCCTGGAGCCTGCGCCGTCAAACCTGACGGATGCCAAGCGCCTCGGCCGCCTCAGCCTGTACGACCTTTACAGCGCCACCACCCTTGGCATCGAAGGCACCGACATGCCGGCGTTCGCTGACCAGTTGGACGAGCGCCAGCGTTGGGACCTGGCCGTGTACATCGCCAGCTTCAGCGCGGCGAAAACGGCTCTAGCTGCCGACGGCGCGAAAGTGAAATCCTTCGACCTCGCCGAACTGGCCCGCCAGACCCCCGAGGAAATCGCTGCCAGCCAAGGCGAGCCTGCGGCCGCATTGTTCCGCAGCCAGCGTGCTCAACCGCCCGTGGTGCAGCGCGGTCCGCAGCAGTTGCTCGACTACACCAGCGTAACCCTGGACAAGAGCCTCGCCGCATACGGCGCCGGTGACCACGACCAAGCGTACGACCTATCAGTGGCCGCCTACTTGGAAGGGTTCGAGCTGGTCGAAAGCTCGCTCGATAACGTCGACGCGCAAGTACGCAAAGACACCGAAAAGGCCCTGATGGCGTATCGGCAATCGCTGCAAGACGGCCTTCCGTTGCCTCAAGCTGCGCAGAAACTCGAGTTCGCCAAGACCAAACTGCAGGAGTCGGCCAAGCTGTTGGGCAGCGACGGCTTGAGCCAGTCGCTGAGCTTTATCTCGGCACTGCTGATTCTGCTGCGCGAAGGCGTGGAAGCGATTCTGGTGCTCGCCGCCATCCTCGCCTTCCTGCGCAACACCGGCCAGCAATCGGCTGAGCGCAGCGTGCACATCGGTTGGGGCCTGGCGATGCTAGCCGGCGTGTTCACCTGGGCGGCAGCTGCGTATCTGTTCGACGTCAGCGGCGCGCAGCGTGAACTGCTCGAAGGCTGCACCGCGTTGTTCGCTGCCGTGATGGTGTTGTGGTTGGGCGTGTGGATGCACGACCGTCGTCACGCCGCCGCCTGGCAGGACTACATCAAGAGCAGCCTGGTCGGTGGCGGCGGGCGTTTCGGCTTTGCCATCCTGGCGTTCTTCTCGGTGTACCGCGAGCTGTTCGAGGTCATCCTGTTTTACGAAACCCTTTGGCTGCAAGCCGGTGCTGCCGGGCATACGGCCGTGTTGGCCGGTGGCGCCACGGCGTGCGTGCTATTGGTCGGCCTGGCCTGGGTGATTTTGCGCGGCTCGGCGCGTCTGCCATTGGGCGTGTTCTTCGGTATCAACGCCGCGCTGCTATGCGCGCTCTCGGTGGTGTTCGCCGGCCACGGCGTGAAAGCGCTGCAAGAAGCCGGCGTGTTCGGCACGCACCCGGTGGCGTTTATCGAGTTCGAATGGCTCGGCATTCATGCTGACCTGTACTCGTTGTCGGCGCAGGCGATTGCCCTTATCGCCATCGCCCTGCTCTATGGCCGCAGTTTCGTCACGGCGCGCCAGCGTGAGCAGGCGCCGAGCGCCGGCTAAACGCAGCGTTTAGGCAAACGGGCGAGCAGTGCCACACTGCTCGCCCGTTTTTGTTTTTGAATGCAGGAGTGTTGTATGCGCGTGTGGATTGATGCCGATGCGTGCCCGAAAGCGGCGAAAGATCAGGTGGTCAAATTCGCCTTGAAACGCCAATTCGAGGTGTTGCTGGTCGCCGGCCAAAGCCAGACCAAACCGGCGTTCGCCTGCGTTCGGCTTATCGTGGTGCCCAGCGGCCCGGATGCGGCCGACGACTATCTGGTCGAACACGCGGCGCCGGGTGACCTGGTTATTTGCAGCGACGTACCGCTGGCCGACCGCCTGGTGAAAAAGGGCGTGGCAACGCTGGACCCCCGAGGCCGCGAGTTCGATGCCGGCAATATGGGCGAGCGTTTGGCCGTACGGAATCTATTCACCGACCTGCGTGAGCAAGGCCAAGTCGGCGGCGGGCAGGGCCCTTATGGCGAGCGCGAAAAACAGGCATTCGCCAACAGCCTGGACCGAATCCTCACGCGCCTGAGCCGTCAGGCACTGAGCTGAGGCGAGGCTTGCGGCGGCGCAAGCCACAGTTGCAACGCCTCCAGCGACAGCGGTCGGCTGAACAAATAACCCTGAATCAGATCGCAGTCGTTAGCGCGCAGAAAATCCAACTGTTCCTCGCTCTCCACACCCTCGGCGACCACCTTTAGCTGCAGCTTGTGCGCCATGGCAATAATCGCGGCGGTAATCGCCATGTCGTTCGGTTGTGCCGGAATTTCTCGGATAAACGAGCGATCCACTTTCAGACTGTTAACCGGCAACTTGCGCAGGTAGGCCAGCGAGGAATACCCGCTGCCAAAGTCGTCGATGGAAATCTTCACCCCGAGCCGGCGGATTTCTTCGAGTATTTCGACCGCCGTGTTGAGGTTGTTCATCAGCGCGTTCTCGGTCACCTCCATCACCAGCCCGGCAGAATCCAACCCGGTGCGCGCGAGAATGTGCTCAATGGCCGACGGCAGCGCCCGGTTCGACAGGTTCAGCGCAGAGCAGTTGAACGCCACGCGCAACTCGGGAAAGCCTGCTTTACGCAGCGCCATCAAATCGCGGCACGCGCGCTCGGCCACCCACAAATCCAGCTCGACAATAAAACCATGCTGCTCGGCCAGCGGCGCGAATACCTCCGGGCTGATGGCGCCGCGCTCCGGGTGATTCCATCGCGCCAATGCTTCGAGGCTCATCACCTGGCCGGTCTCGCTGGAGACGATGGGCTGATAGTGAACATGCAGCCCGTCTTCATTCAGCGCGCGGCGCAGGTCCTGCTCAAGTGTCAGGTCCATGTGCGCGCGGCGTTCCAGATCCGGACTAAAGCGCAGGCTGCGATTGCGCCCGTTCTGCTTGCAATAACCCACGGCCAGGCCGGCGTGTTTGAACAGGGCGTCGTAGTCGGCGCTGTCTTGCGGGAACAGGCTGAGGCCGATGCTCGCGGTTTGCGTAAGCTGGCCGCAGGCCAGGCTAAACGGCGTTTGCAGTTGATCGACGATACGGCTGGCTAACTGTTCCGCCTGATAGCCGTGCTCGACGCGGGCGAGCACGCAAAACTCGTCACCGGAGAAACGCGCCAATATGTCTTCGCCACCCAACGCTGAGCGAATGCGCTGGGCCACCAGTTGCAGCAAATAGTCGCCGGTGGCGTGGCCAAGGCTGTCATTGATGCGCTTGAAATTATCCAGATCAATAAACAGCAGCGCCCAACGCTGCTGCGGCTCGACCGCGCCCAGTGCGCGGCTGGCCAACTGCGTGAATGCACGGCCGTTGAACAGATTGGTCAGGGGGTCGTACTGCGTAACGGCGTTCAGTTGCTGCGCCACATGGCGCAATTTGGCGTGTTGTTCGCGCAGGCGCTGGTCGGCCCAACTGGCGCCGATGCCGGCGACGATGATCATCAGCGCAATCAGACCAATCGAGACCGCCAGAACGGTTTGTTCGCCGGTTTCGGCCACCGGGCGCAGCACGTGGGCATACAGGTCGGTCGGTACGGCCAGCGTCATGGCGGCCATACCGGTGAAATGCATGGAGGCAATTGCACCGCCCATGACCAGGCTGGCCAGGATGCGCAGCCAGTGCGCGCGCTCGCCAGTCTTGCCACGGAAATAGAACGCCAGCACCACGGCGGCCAGCGAAGCCCCAATGGCGATCAGGATCGATACGGCAAACAGCGTGGGGTCGTAATACAGCGTGGCGGCAGACTCAATCGCCGCCATGCCGCTGTAGTGCATGGTGGCGATGCCCACGCCCGCTGTGACAGCGGCGGCCACGTACTGCCACGGCGCCAACCGTTTGCGGCTGATCACCCACATCACGGCATACGACACGGCGACGGCGATAAGCAGCGAGAGCAGGGTGATGTGGAAGTTGTAGCCGATATGCAAGGGCGCGCTGAATGACAGCATGGCGATGAAGTGCATCGACCAGATGCCGCCGCCGAGGGCGAAAGCGCCGATCCAGCGCCACAGTTCGCGGCCGCCCGTGGTACGGCTGCTGCTCACCCGATTGGCCATGGCCAGCGCCGTGAACCCTGCGGCGCTGGCGACCAAATAGGCCAGTAAAACCAGACTCGGATCGTGGCGGCAGTCGAGGATGACCGTCTGGTTGGCCGGCATGTCCGCGATGAAGTGCAGCAATGACATTACAAGCTCCAACCAAGTTTATGCGGTGCGGCATCAATGATGGCGCATTGCCATTTTCCGGCATCTTAAAGGGCGGCACGGGCAGACGCTACGCTTTTGGTCGGCTCCCACAAGGTGCGCTAAACGGCCTTTTTGGTCCCGTCATCCGCACAGGTAAGTTCCCGTCCCCACCGCCACCAGCGTGCCATCTTCGGCATGCAGTTCGGAGCGTACCACCGCCACTTTATTGCCGGAGCGCAGCAACACGGCTTTGGCGACGAAGTGCTCACCGCGTCCGGGGCGTAAATAGTCCACGCGTAAATCGATGGTGCCCAGCTTGGACAGCCTCGCCATACGCTCGGTACTGCTGAGGTTCTGGTGCCGCTCAAACGCGCCGATCAAGGCCATGGCACCGCCGGTGACGTCCAGCAAAGCCGAGATCACGCCGCCGTGAAGAATGCCGTGAACAAAGTTGCCCACCAGCCCCGGCTGCATCGGCAGCGACATCAGCACCTGCTCGGTCGAGAGTTCGTCAATGCGTATTCCCAACATCTGATTAAACGGAATGCGCTCGAAGAAGCTCTGCACGGCTTGCTTGAGTTCCGGTGTGAGTTCGAACGTCGAGTCGGGCATGGCGTATTCGCTCCTAGGTGTGGGGCTTAGCCTGCCGCAAGCCGCCGGCATCCGCCATCGCCGTCGTGGGGACGTTTTGGCCATTACTTCCAGCATTCCTGCGGGGTGGCCGTGCCGGTCGAGCCGGTCACGCCTGCGCCGTTCAGCAGCAGCGAGGCGCAGGCGGTGTCTGCTCGCTGCGCGCCAGTTGGCTCGGCCCGCAACAGGTAGCCGCCGTCGCCCGGCTCGATGGTCAAGCGGTACAGGCCGTTGGCGCTCAGCGCGACATCGCCGTCGGTGTGAGGCAATTGCAGCTCGCGCAGCGACGCAACGGTGGTGACGTACAGCTGGTTTTGCGCGTAATAGCGGGCCTGTCGAGCCGCGGTGTCGACCAACAGAGCCTGCGCCTCGGTGCGATTAGTGCGCAGCACGTAGTGGCGATATTGCGGCATTGCGATGGCATACAGCAGGCCCATGATGGTCAGCACCACCATCAGTTCCAACAAGCTAAAGCCGGCGAGGCGTCGCTGGAGGGTTGGTTCACGGTGTGACATCGGTGATCACCCTCCAGTTTTGCCGCCCGTTTGCGCGAGGGCCGAGAGCAATAGCTGCACAGCCGTTATCGCCCAGCACACAGGGTGCGCCGCTCGTAGGATCGACGACGATGTGCACATTTTCTTCCACGCTGATACCAGAGGGCAGCACGCCTTCTTGCGTGTCCTGCTCGTCTACGCGGCCATCGTTGTTGAGGTCAAACACGGGGAACAGCGTGCCGCTGCCAGTGCCCGCGTTGATTGCATAAAGGCGTCGTTCGACGTCGTGCTGGCAGGGCGTAATGGACGGGATGCGGGTGCGAACGAACAGCAGCTCGCCGAGTTTCTCTGGCGGCTCAGTCAAGCGCTCACTGCCGGCCCCGGGGCTGCCTGGTTGGAGGTCGATATACCAGCCGCGCTTGTCGCCATAAGCAGTGCCCGGAAGCTGCCAGTTCACTGCATGGTTGGTTAAGCGCAGCGGTGGGCTGATCTGCTGTTCTTGTAGCGACTCGAAGCGGACAACGTCTGCAACGCCGGTTTTTTCACCGCGGGTTTTGCGGTCCCAAACGGCATACAAACTGTGCTGATCGCTCCCAGGGCTGAGGTGGTTTTGCCCTGTGCCGAATAGGATCAGGTAGCCCTGCTCCGAAGGGTGACTGACAACGGCGGGCGCCAGCGTTATCGGCGCCGGTGCCGAGGCGCTCGTACGGGTCGGTGCGCTGAACAGCGGATTGCCGGCGAACGCCACGAGGAAGTTTTCGGGGCTGACAGCGTGCGGCGGCGCAGGTTTGTCCAGCCCGCCCAAGCTTGCGTCGTACAAGTCGAAACGCCATAGGTTGCCGAGGTCATCTCCGGCATATGCGTAGTCAGCATTGCCATCGCCATTGGTGTCGACCACACGCGGCATAGCCAGGCCAGGCGCGGGTTGGGGCGTGACGATCCGGCGGATAAGCGCACCAGTGCGGATGTCGAGCAACAGCAGGGCAGCGGTATCGGTTGGCACGTCGACCCCGTTGCCCAGAACAACCGCCCACTGCCCGGTATGCAGACGCGCAATGGTCGGTGCGCTCAGCACATTGCCCAGGTGTGGGTCGTTGCTCGCACTGTATTCCCACAGGTGAACAGGCTGGTCCGGGTCGCTGACATCCAGCGCCAGCAACCCTCGGCCACCGGCGCCAAAGCTGACGAGTAATACGGTGTGCCAGGCGCCGTCGTAATAAACGTCCTGGCTAATTAAAGGGCCGTCAACGAAGAAGCGGTGCGGGTCACCGTGGTGGATGCCGTAGGTGGCCGCCGTCAATGTTACGAGCTTGGGCAAGAGCGCCGACGGCACAACGCTCCAGCGTGCTTCGCCCGTCGCGGCATCGAACGCGTACAGCCTGCCGTCATTGGCGCCCACATACACTTGAGCTCGGCGTAGCGTGGCCTTGAACGCGGCATAGGCGCCGGGCGAGCCGTCGTAGCTATCCATGACGCTGGCTATGCGATCAGGCGAGCCGACCAACAGCGGGACTGAATTGATGATGTCGCCAAGCGCGGGTAGCACCGAGCGCAGCTGCGGGCATCCATCCAACCCCTCGCATGATTCACTGCCCAGCAGCGCCACGCGGGCTTCGCCGTATCCGTCGGGTTCGCCATCGGCGCCAAGATTTAGCAACGCGCGCTCTTCCTCGTTGAGCGCTGACCAGCGAAAGTCTTTGAATCCAGACTCCCCATGGCGGCCAGCAAGTAGCAGGCGGCGCGGCCGGGGCATATGTTCGCTGGCGCGCCACAGAGAGGTGCCCGGTGTCGCCGCGATCCGCTCTTTGCTCAGCTCGCCGGACCAGCTCAGCGGGTGGAAGCGCGCCCAATAGCGCACATGGGGTTCGAGGGACGTCACCATGCTGATGGACGCAGGTGGGCGGGCACACAATCGGTCCTGGAAATAATCGTCACCGTTTCCTAGGGTTTTGGGTGCAAACAGACAGCTGAGCCCGGCAAGCACCCAGGCGGTAAACCGCAGATGAAAAGCGCTCATGGTCGGACGTCCAGAAATGTGCGCGCCACGACGGAACGTAAACAAACGGCCGCAACCGCGCAGTTGTTATGAAGGGGCAAGCCGGGCGAGACCAAGTGCGCAAAAAACGCCTGGCTGCTGACTTCGTAGTAATACGTACCGCCGGCCTTGGCGGCGTCGCCATACGAAACATCGGCCGGCTGCTGGCTAGCCGAAGGAATTTGCCGGATATACCAGCGCGCGGTGGCCCCGGTGCGTGTTGGGCCTAGCGCCGCCTGATAGGAAGTGGCGGCTGAAAAATCTACGCCGTTATGACTGGCAATTCCTTGCAAGCATGGTTGCGTGCCGCACGTTTGCAGGGGGACGGGTGCCTGATTAATGTGACGCTCGGCTTCACGCAGCCCGGCTTCGGCGGCGTTGAGCAAGCGTTGCTGCTCCAGATCGCGGGTGAGGGTGCGTGTTTCCATAGCGATATCGTGAACGCCGGACACCGCTAACGTCGTCACCACCACCATTAAAATCAGCGTTATCAACAGAACGCTGCCTCGCTCGTGGGCGTGTTTCATGGCAGTACGTTCCTTAAGGTGGCGGTGCCTTTCACCACTTGGAAGAGCCGCAGGGTAGGCGCGGCGGGGAAGTCCTTTTCGTACCAATAGCGCCAGGCCAGGGAATTGCTGGCCACCGTGCCACCGGGCACTGCTGCGCTGATAAGCGCGGCGTAGCGAATGCTGCGAACCAAGTCGCTGGGCGCAGGCGTGGCGGTGTAGGCCAGAACGTCGAGTGCGCCGGGAGCCGCTACGCCGAAATCAAAGCGAGCATCGGTGATGCCTTCGATCAGGGTGGCGGTGCCATCTTTGCTGGTGCACATCAGTTGCTGGGTGGCGTTGACGGTCAATTTCTCGACATACGTTTCCACCGGTTCGGCATAGGGAATGGTCAGGCTCGCGGTGTTGGCCGGCCGGCTATTGCCCAGGCAATCCAGTTCCTGACGGTCGCTGGGTTGGTAGCGAATGCACAAGGTTTTGGCATTTACCGAAACGACCACCTGGCCGGTGGCAAATGCGCAGCCTGGTACGCCGGAGCCGGCTTCATCGAGTGCCGGAAAAGCCGACTCTATAGGCTGATCAGGTCGGCGCTTGAACCCGGTTCTGGCCAGTTGCCTGTCCAGCCATTGCATGGTGAAACGGGCGTTGTTCTGGTTGTCGGCCTGGGCCCGTTGGAAGAGGTAGCTGAGTTTGTTGTCGATAACGACCTGGGCGGAGGTGAGCATCAAAAACGAGCCGATAGCCAGCGCCACCAGTAGCTCAACCAAAGACAGTCCACGCTGCATTTTTCTCATGCTGCGCACTCCTACAATTGGCTGCGAATGCGGTGATGGCAGTACGTTTCGGCGCCCAGGCACTCACCGTGCGAGCCCTTCCAGGCCACCTGTACTTCGATGACCGAGCCGCTTGCTGCGCACGTGCCGGGCGTTGGGGCGTGGCATACGTGGGAGGTGCCGTTGGGCAAGTCTTTGGAGCCGGGCAACAGCGTGGCGACTTCGTTTAGCCAGCACCCCAGCTGCGCGGCCGGTTGGGTCGGCGTGGGCCGGCACGCCGAGGCGTTGCCCGGCTGCGGTAGGCCCGCTTGCAGGTAGCGGGTCCAGTGGTCTGGGGCGGCCCTCACCAGTTCCAGCATGTCGTTGGCCAGCATGGCCGCCGTGGTGCGTTGCACAGTCTCGGTGGTATAGGCGATCGCCCGGCCTTGCAGGGCGGCCATGCCAAGCATGCCGATGCCGATCAGTAAGGCGGTTATCAGCACTTCCACCAGGCTGAAGCCTGATGCGTTAAACGCGGGAAGTGGGAATAGGCGAGGTGGTGTGTTGCGAGTGGCTGCTGAAACCTTCCATGGACTGTTCATTGTGGCGCTCCCTGTGCCAGTGGTAATCGAGTTGTAGCTCCTTGCTGCGCCGATGCTTGTCAGCTCCAGCGGGCGTCTCGATTGTTTACCAATGGCTGAGCGGAAATGCCGGCTGGTTGCATTTCCTCCGTAGGAAGCCTCTTAGCGATTGCTCAGGCGTGCGGCAGCCCAAGTGCATTCAGCGGCACAGCGCGCTATCACTCTGACCCGCTTCCAAACCGTCGTTATGGCGCACACGACCCTGACGGTTGATGACCAGTTGCCAGACCACTGTGTCGTCGCCAGCGCACAGAATGAAGCGCCCGTTACTGGCGGCTGTGGTGCCGTTGGCCTGATACAGAATGGTTTGGCTGGAGGCGCCGGTTCCGGCCCAGCGTAGGCGGCCGCGGCCCTTTGGGGGCTCGGCTTGGCGGGTGTAGGCCAGCGTGGCTCCGGTCGCTACATCGCGGATCAGCCAGCCTTGGTTCCAGGCATGATCGCATTGCTGGCCGGTGCTGGAGCCGCACAGTTCAACGCGACGCATCAGGCTGATGGCTTCGCTTCGCGTGGTTTTCAAATGGCTTTGCAGGCTGTGGCGGAGATTGTCTTGGCGGCTGTTTTGCACGTACTGATTGAGGTTGGGCAAGGCCATGGTGCTGACGATTGCCACCAGGCAAAGAATGATCAGCAGCTCGGTCAGGGAAAAACCACGGGCGTGGAAGAGTTGCATAGCGAAACGTCCTTGTTTCTGGGGGCCGTCCTGGCCTTTTAGGGAGCGTGTGAGGTGGGGCCGAGCGAGTCAGGCCTCGCTGTTGCTGAGTTCAAGCACGCGGTCTACGAGCTTGTTGATGCCCGATGCGGCCTCGCTTATCGACTGAGCGCGCATGTAGGCGGGGGTGGTGACGAGCTTGTATTGCGGGTCTTCGATAATGTCATCAACGGCGCATTCTTCATGCTGAGCGCCCATGGTGGCGAGTGCTGCGGCGGTGTCGGCATCGTTGCCAATGGTGCAGATCACGCCGGGGCCGAAGATTTTCGCGGCCATCGCGGGCGCAATGCAGATCAGCCCGACCGGTTTGTTCGCAGCGGCGAAGGCTTGCGCCAGGGCCAGCACGTCGGGCTGCACGGTCAGTTGCGCACCGTTGACGGCGAAGTCGCTGAGGTTTTTCGCCGCGCCGAAGCCACCTGGAACAATCAGCGCGTCGAACTCATCGGCGCTGGCTTCGCGCACGTCTTTGATTTCGCCGCGCACGATGCGGGCCGCTTCCACCAGCACGTTGCGTGTTTCCGGCATTTCGTCGCCGGTCAGGTGGTTGATGACATGGTGTTGAGTGATGTTGGGCGCGAAGCATTGAACGTCGACGCCGCGCTGGTCCAACCGCAGCAGGGTAATCACGCTTTCGTAGATTTCCGCGCCGTCGTAGACGCCGCAGCCCGAAAGAATTACAGCGACTTTTTTGTGCATGGCGATTCCCCTTCCTCGATGGGTTGGCCGAGCATGCGGCCCTTAGCGCGTGGCGCAGCGGCGGGTTCCGGGCGCCTGCTAATGCTTGGCGCCCTCGACCTGCCGTCGCTGCCTGGCTCGTAAAAGTTTGGACCGCAGTTTGCCGGAAACGGCGTTATGAAATTGTCATTTTTGCCGAGCACCAGCCGGTTTCAGAGGCGTCTGTCGCCAAATGCCGCTCATGTTGTCACCCGACGTTACGGGGTACTACGAGCCTCGGCGCTAGCATCACCCCCTGGCCGCGTACGTGGCCGAACAACAATAAAGATGGGTGAGCCATGAATTACGTCCTCTACGCCGTACCTTTTTTCTTTCTGCTGATTGCTCTCGAATTGCTGGCGGATCGTTGGCGCGGCGTTCGCACGTATCGTCTGGCCGATGCCATTAACAGCCTCAGCGCGGGTGTGTTGTCGACGACCGTTGGCTTGCTGACCAAAGTGGTGGGGTTGCTGACGTATACGTTTGCCTGGCAACACTGGGGATTTCTGGAGCTGTCGGCGCAGCAACTGTGGGTGTGGTTGTTCGCGTTTGTGTTCTACGATTTTTGCTACTACTGGAATCACCGCTTGGGCCACGAGCGCAACGTGCTATGGGCGGCGCACTCGGTGCATCACCAAAGCGAGGAATACAACCTTTCCACCGCATTACGGCAGACCAGTACGGGCTGGATTTTCGGCTGGATCTTCTACTTGCCGATGGCGTTGTTGGGCATTCCACCGGTGGTGTTTCTGACGGTCGCCGCGCTGAATCTGCTGTATCAGTTCTGGGTTCACACACGGCATGTGCCAAAGCTGGGCTGGTTCGAGTGGGTGTTTATTTCGCCGTCGAATCACCGTGTTCATCACGCCCAGAACGCGGTGTACATGGACCGCAACTACGGCGGCGTTTTTATCGTATGGGACCGACTGTTCGGCACGTTCCAGGAAGAGCTGGACGAGGAACCTGTGGTGTTCGGCGTAACCACGCCGCTGGCGAGTTGGAATCCGCTGTGGGCCAACTTGCAGTTTTATGCAGTGCTCTGGCGCGACGCGGCACGGGCCGGATCGTGGTGGGACAAAGGCCGCATCTGGTTTATGCGCACCGGTTGGCGACCGGCTGATGTGGCGGCGAACTATCCATTGGTTAAGGCGGATCTCGCCCGCTTCGAGAAATTCCACGTGCCGCTGCGTCGAGTCGAGCAGGTGTATGTCGCGTTGCAGTTTGTCGGCTATGTCGCGGCGGGCAGCTTCTTGCTGGCGAATGGCGAGACGCTGGCACTGGGCGCGCTGCTCGGCAGTTGCGCCTGGATGGCGTTTGGCTTGTATGTACTTGGTGTCTGGCTGGAGCGCCGCGCGTACGCGATGGGCCTGGAGGTGCTTCGCTTGCTGCTCAATGCCCCCGCGTTGTGGCTGGCGGAGGAGGCCGGTTTGCTGCCGATGAGTGTCTGGGGCTGGGGCTTGTTGCTGGGGTACAGCGCCGTCAGCGCTGCGGCGTTGCTGATGATGAGCCGCAGGCCGGCTCGCAGCGTGACGGCGTAATCAGCTCTTGCGCGATTTGAGGTAGCGGCGCAACCACAGCGCCGCACCGAGCAACAACAACGCACCGAGCACCCACAGCTCGTATTTCTTGACGTTGCCTAGAATGCTTTCCATCACCGAGCCGAAATGGAACGAGGCGTAGCCCAGCGCCATGGCCCAAACAATGGCGCCGATGCCGTTGAGGATGAGGTAGCGCAGCGGTGGGTAGCCGGACAAACCGATCGCCACCGGCATTACCGTGCGCATGCCGTACACGAAGCGGAAGCTCAGCACCCAGAGGTCCGGATGACGTTGGATATAGCCCAGCGCTTTATCACCCATTTTCTGCAGTCGCGGTTTGCGCGCCAGTAAACGGCGGCCATGTTTGCGGCCCAGGTAGTACCAGAGTTGGTCGCCGGCATAACTGCCGAAGAAGGCTGTGACCACCACCGCGTTGATGTCCATGTAGCCACGGAACGCGAGGAAGCCGGCCAAGACCAGAATGGTTTCGCCTTCGAAAAAGGTGCCAAGAAATAAGGCGAGGTAACCGAAGTCCTGCAGGAATTGTTGGAGCATCGTCAGCGTGCACGGCGAAATGAACGCGCAGCCTAACCTGACGGCGCGTCAGGGGAAAGCGTGACGCGTAGGCCCTTAGTCTATTCATAGGCTCATGGCCGCCGGTTGCGGCGCGCCGTCACATAGCTGCCAGCAAGTGTCATTCTTTAGTCATAATGGACGCCTATAACTGTCACGCTAGCCCGCCTGTGCGGGCCCAGGAGTCTGCCGTGAGCTTTACCCCCGCCAATCGTCTTTTCCCAGCTACCCGCCTGCGCCGCAACCGCCGTGACGATTTTTCCCGCCGCCTGGTGCGCGAAAATGTCCTGACTGTTGATGACCTGATCCTGCCGGTATTCGTGCTCGACGGCGAAAACGCCCGCGAAGAAGTCAGCTCGATGCCCGGCGTGGCGCGCTTGTCTATCGATTTACTGCTCAAGGAAGCTGAAGAGTGGGTGGCCTTGGGTATTCCAGCGGTGGCGCTGTTCCCGGTGACGCCGGCCGAGAAGAAAACCCTCGACGGCCGCGAAGCCTGGAACCCCGACGGCATCGCCCAGCGCGCCATTCGTGCATTGCGTGAGAAATTTCCGGAGCTGGGCGTGATCGCAGACGTCGCCCTCGACCCATTCACCACCCACGGCCAGGACGGCATTCTCGATGAACACGGTTACGTGCAAAACGACATCACCGTCGATGCGCTGGTGCGCCAGGCGTTGTCCCACGCCGACGCGGGCGCCCAGGTCGTTGCTCCCTCGGACATGATGGATGGGCGCATTCAGGCGATCCGTGAAGCGCTGGAGCTGGCCGACCACACCAACGTGCGAATCATGGCTTACTCGGCCAAGTACGCCAGCGCCTATTACGGCCCGTTCCGCGACGCGGTCGGCTCGTCGTTGAACTTGGGCAAGGCCAACAAAGCGTCGTACCAGATGGACCCGGCCAACAGCGACGAAGCGCTGCACGAAGTGGCCGCCGACCTGGCTGAAGGCGCCGACATGGTCATGGTTAAACCAGGCATGCCGTACCTCGATATTCTTTACCGGGTGAAGGCGGAATTCCGCGTACCCACCTTTGTCTACCAGGTCAGCGGCGAGTACGCGATGCACATGGCCGCGATTCAGAACGGCTGGCTCAGCGAGGCCGTGATTCTGGAATCACTCACCGCCTTCAAACGTGCCGGTGCTGATGGCATCCTGACCTACTTCGCCGTGCGTGCGGCGCAACTATTAAAACAAGGGCAGTGAGCCCGTTCGGGAATACGTAATGAACAGCGAAGGACTCAGCAAAGCGGATGAGCTGAAAGACTCAGCCGTTGCGGGACAGGCAGTGACCGAGAAGGCCGTGAGCGGCAAGGCGGCGGAAAAAGTGGCCGTTGAAAAAGCCAGCGTCGAGAAGCCTAGTGCCGAAAAGGCGACCGAGCCCAAGGCTGCGGCTGAAAAAGCCAGCGCCTATAAATCGGGCACTGACAAATCGTCCGCTGACAAGCCCGTCGCTGAGTCGGCGCACGAACCGGCTCACGAAGAGCCGGTTGCCGCTGCTCCTGAACCTGCGCCAGCGCCGCCGCCGATTCCAGGGTTGGACGACAGCAGCTTGTATATTCATCGCGAGCTGTCGCAGCTGCAGTTCAATATCCGCGTGCTGGAGCAGGCGCTGGATGAGTCGTACCCGTTGCTGGAGCGGTTGAAGTTTCTGCTGATCTTCTCCAGCAACCTCGACGAATTTTTCGAAATTCGCGTGGCCGGGCTGAAGAAACAAATCACCTTCGCCCGCGAACAAGCCGGTGCCGATGGCTTGCAGCCGCACCAAGTGCTTTCGCAGATCAGCACGCTGGTGCACGACCAAGTGCACCGCCAGTACGCGATTCTTAACGACGTGCTGTTCCCCGAGCTGGCCAAGCACAACATCACGTTTATTCGTCGCCGTTACTGGACGACCAAAATCAAGGCGTGGGTGCGCCGTTATTTCCGCGATGAGATCGCGCCGATCATCACCCCCATCGGCCTTGACCCGACGCACCCGTTCCCGTTGTTGGTGAACAAGAGCCTGAACTTCATCGTTGAGCTGGAAGGTATCGATGCCTTCGGCCGCGACTCCGGTCTGGCGATTATTCCCGCACCGCGCCTGTTGCCGCGCGTCATCAAGGTGCCTGAAGAGGTGGGCGGGCCTGGCGATAACCACGTGTTCCTGTCGTCGATGATTCACGCCCACGCGGACGACCTGTTCCAAGGCATGAAAGTGAAGGGCTGCTATCAGTTCCGGCTGACGCGAAACGCCGACCTTTCCCTCGATTCCGAAGACGTGGAAGACCTGGCGCGGGCGCTGCGTGGTGAACTGTTTTCCCGTCGCTACGGTGACGCCGTGCGCCTTGAGGTGGCAGATACCTGCCCCGCGCATCTGGCCGACTACCTGCTCAAACAGTTCAGCCTCAGCGAAAGCGAGCTGTACCGCGTAAATGGCCCGGTCAACCTCACTCGACTGTTCAGCATCACCGGTCTGGATAGCCACCCGGAGCTGCAATACACGCCGTTTACACCGGTCATCCCCAAGCTTCTGCAGAACAGCGACAACCTGTTCAACGTGGTCAGCAAGCAAGACATTTTGCTCCTGCACCCGTTTGAATCGTTCACCCCGGTGGTCGACCTGCTGCGCCAGGCCGCCAAAGACCCGCACGTGCTGGCCATCAAGCAGACGCTGTACCGCAGCGGCGCCAACTCCGAAATCGTCGATGCGCTGGTCGATGCCGCGCGCAATGGTAAGGAAGTGACGGCGGTAATTGAGCTGCGTGCGCGGTTCGACGAGGAATCCAACCTGCAATTGGCCAGCCGTTTACAGGCCGCCGGTGCTGTGGTGATTTACGGTGTGGTGGGCTTCAAAACCCACGCCAAAATGATGCTGATTTTGCGCCGCGAAGCCGGTGAGATCGTGCGTTACGCCCATTTGGGCACCGGCAACTATCACGCCGGTAACGCCCGCTTGTACACCGACTACAGCTTGATCACCTCTGACGATGCGCTGTGTGAAGACGTGTCCAAACTGTTCAGTCAGCTGATCGGCATGGGTAAAACCTTGCGCATGAAAAAGCTGCTGCATGCGCCGTTTACCCTGAAGAAAACCCTGCTGGACATGATCGCCCGCGAAACCGCGCTGGCCGCGGAAGGCAAACCGGCGCACATCATTGCCAAGTTCAACTCGCTGACCGATCCGAAGATCATTCGCGCGTTGTACAAGGCCAGCCAGACCGGCGTGCGTATCGACTTGGTGGTGCGCGGCATGTGCTGCCTGCGTCCGGGCATTGCTGGGGTGTCGCACAACATTCACGTGCGCTCGATCATCGGCCGCTTCCTTGAACACACGCGGGTGTTCTACTTCCTCAACGATTTCGACGAGAAAATTTACCTGTCGAGCGCTGACTGGATGGAGCGCAACCTGGATAAGCGCGTGGAAACCTGCTTCCCGGTCGAAGGCAAAAAGCTGATTACGCGGGTGAAGAAAGAGCTGGAGTCTTACCTCACCGATAACACCCAAAGCTGGGTGCTGCAGCCGGACGGCCGTTACGTTCGCTCCAGCCCGACCGGCAACCAGAACCCGCGCAGCGCGCAGGCCGGGTTGTTGGAGAAACTGACTAATCCGCCGCTTAGCGTGCGGTGAGCCAGGCGTAAAACATCGAGGCTGAAGCCTCTCTCACAGGTGTCTGCTCGCTGTGGGAGAGGTTTAGCCTCGATAATGTTTTCAACAGTAAAAAGCCGCTCAATTGCGCGGCTTTTTCGTGGCTGAACTACTCAGCGCACGCTGAGCGTTAGCGCGATACGTTTGAGCCACTCGGCTTCGGCTTCGAAGTCCGCTTGGGTCAGCGGGTTGGCGGCCAGCCAGCCATCCGGGAATTCAAGATCGAGGGTGTCGTCGCTGGCCCGCAGTTTCACCTTGGGCATTTCCTGCGTACCGCGAATGTGGTGGAACAGGATGGCGAAGCGCAGCAGCACGCACAGGCGCATCAGTTTGACGCCGTGGTCACCGAATTCGGCGAACTTGTCTTTGGGAATATTGCGGCGATGGCCGCGTACCAGCAGGGCGAGCATTTGTTGGTCCTGGCGCGAGAAGCCGCCGAGGTCCGAATGCTCCACCAAATAAGCGCCGTGCTTGTGGTAGGAGTAGTGGGCGATATCCAGCCCGACTTCGTGCACTTTACTGGCCCAGCTCAACAGCTCACGGTGCCATTCATCCTCCAGCCCCCACGAGGCTGCTACGTCATCGAGCGCTTCCAGTGCCTTGGCCTCAACGCGTTGCGCCTGCTCCAGGTCGACGTGGTAACGCTCCATCAGCGCGCTGAGGGTGCGTTCGCGAACGTCTTCATGGTGGTGGCGGCCGAGCAAGTCATAGAGCACGCCTTCGCGCAGCGCGCCTTCGGAGTGGGTCATGGTGTGCAGGTCCATGGCGTCGAAGATGGCTTCGAGAATCGCCAAGCCGGCAGGGAAAATGGCGCGACGGTCGGGCTTGATACCGTCCATGTCGAGCTTGTCGGCTTCGCCCAGTTTCAGCACGCGTCGCTTCAGCCAGGCCAGGCCCTCCGCAGTGACTTCGCCATTGCCGTGGCCACCGGCTTTGATGGCCAGACCAACCGCGCGAATGGTGCCTGAGGCGCCCACGGCTTCATCCCAGCCGAGGCGGCGCAGGCTGTGCTCAATGCCCATTAACTCCAGGCGCGCGGCGGTATAAGCCTGGGCGTAGCGGGCGGGAGTGATTTTGCCGTCGCGGAAATAACGTTGGGTAAAACTCACGCAGCCCATCTGCAGGCTTTCGCGCAGCAGCGGTTCGAAACGCTGGCCGATGATGAACTCAGTGCTGCCGCCGCCGATGTCGGCTACCAGGCGTTTACCGGGGGTGTCGGCCAACGTGTGGGAGACGCCGAGATAAATCAGTCGCGCTTCTTCTCGCCCGGAAATCACTTCAACCGGGTGGCCGAGAATTTCCTCAGCGCGGCGGATAAACACAGAGCGGTTGCGCGCTTCGCGCAAGGCATTGGTGCCCACTACGCGCACCGCGCCGGGCGGCAGGCTGTTGGTCAGTTGGGCGAAGCGTCGCAAGCAGTCGAGGCCGCGTTGCATGGCTTCTTCGTTCAGCTCGCGTTGTTCATCGATTCCGGCGGCCAGCTGCACCTTTTCGCCCATGCGCTCCAGAATGCGGATTTCGCCGTGATCGGCTTTTGCCAGAACGATATGGAAACTGTTCGAGCCGAGGTCGATGGCGGCGATCATGGAGAAGTGCTTGGCAGGGCTTTGCGGCATGGTGTGATGGTCTCAGAGCTGTAGCGCGACATCGTGCCACGATCAGGCGATTGCGCCAACGCGACGGGTAAATCGGCAGGGCGTGATGTCGATGCTGGAGTTGTTCTTTATAGCCGCAGGTCGGGCGGTGACAAGGTTTTGGCCGCGCAGTATGCCGGTGCTGTACGTCGTATTTATGACCAATGTCATGCGCCAGGCGTACAGAAACGGAGCAACTGCGGCGGTTTTAAGTTCAATAGGCGATCAGTATTTGCGCGCCGCATCATAGCGAAGCTCAATCGGTAGGCGCTTTCGGTGTTGGCAAAGCCGGGCTATGATGGCGCCACTTTACATCCTTGCGACCCTGGAGAGTTTCCATGAGCGAATTCATCACCCACGTCAGCGACGCCAGCTTTGAACAGGATGTGCTCCAGGCTGATGGCCCGGTTCTGGTCGATTATTGGGCTGAATGGTGCGGCCCGTGCAAAATGATCGCCCCGGTTCTGGACGAGATCGCCCAGACTTACCAAGGCAAACTGAAAATCTGCAAACTGAACATCGACGAAAACCAGGACACCCCGCCTAAATATAACGTGCGTGGTATTCCGACCCTGATGCTGTTCAAGAACGGCGCGGTCGAGGCGACCAAAGTAGGCGCCTTGTCGAAATCGCAGCTGGCTGCGTTTCTCGACAGCAACATCTAAGTCGTAAGGATTTTCTCCTTTGCGTCTGAAAGCCCCGTCCTATGCGGGGCTTTTTCATTGCGCCAGCACTAGACGCTCCGTAAAGCCGATGGTACATTCGGCCTCGCAACGGTTCCTCCGTTGCTCTCTGTAAGCCGTCGCCGACGCATTCCTACTCGATACCTATCGATAAACAAGCAGGCGATCATGCTGCGTTCTCCGCAGTCCGGCCTCATAAGCTAAGCGCTTATTTCCCCTCCTTTTCGAATACGTCATTCCTATATGAATCTGACTGAACTCAAGCAAAAGCCGATTACCGAACTGCTCGAAATGGCCGAACAGATGGGCATAGAAAATATGGCCCGTTCGCGCAAGCAGGACGTGATTTTCTCCCTGTTGAAAAAGCACGCTAAGAGCGGCGAGGAAATCTCCGGTGATGGCGTGCTGGAGATCCTCCAGGACGGCTTCGGCTTCCTTCGTTCCGCCGATGCCTCTTACCTGGCCGGTCCGGACGACATCTACGTTTCACCTAGCCAGATCCGCCGTTTCAACTTGCGCACTGGCGACACCATCGTTGGCAAGATTCGCCCGCCCAAAGAAGGCGAGCGTTACTTCGCGTTGCTCAAGGTCGACACCATCAACTTCGACCGTCCCGAGAACGCCAAGAACAAAATTCTGTTCGAAAACCTCACGCCCTTGTTCCCCAACAAGCGCCTGATCATGGAAGCCGGCAACGGCTCGACCGAAGACTTGACCGGCCGCGTTATCGACCTTTGTGCCCCTATCGGCAAGGGCCAACGTGGTTTGATCGTGGCACCGCCCAAGGCCGGTAAAACGATCATGCTGCAGAACATCGCGGCGAACATCACCCGCAACAACCCCGAGTGCCATCTCATCGTTCTGCTGATCGATGAGCGTCCGGAAGAAGTAACTGAAATGCAGCGCACCGTGCGCGGCGAAGTGGTTGCTTCCACCTTCGATGAGCCGCCAACCCGCCACGTGCAGGTTGCCGAAATGGTGATCGAGAAGGCCAAGCGCCTAGTTGAGCACAAGAAAGACGTGGTCATTCTGCTCGACTCCATCACTCGTCTGGCACGCGCCTACAACACCGTGATTCCAAGCTCCGGCAAAGTGCTCACCGGTGGTGTTGACGCCCATGCTCTTGAGAAACCGAAACGTTTCTTCGGCGCGGCGCGAAACATCGAGGAAGGCGGTTCGCTGACCATCATCGCCACCGCGCTGGTTGAAACCGGTTCGAAGATGGATGAAGTGATCTACGAAGAGTTCAAAGGCACCGGCAACATGGAGCTGCCGCTGGACCGCCGCATCGCCGAAAAGCGCGTTTTCCCGGCCATCAACATCAACCGTTCCGGCACGCGCCGTGAAGAGTTGTTGACGGCCGAAGACGAGCTGCAACGCATGTGGATTCTGCGTAAGTTGCTGCACCCTATGGATGAAATCGCCGCTATCGAGTTCTTGCTTGATCGCCTGAAAGCGACCAAAACCAACGACGAGTTCTTCCAGTCGATGAAGCGCAAGTAACATCGTGAAGACAGGCAAAAGCCGGGGAAACCCGGCTTTTTGCTACCTGGGCGGCGCGCATTGTGCTGCGCCAACAGGCTAAACTTTTCACCCTCTCTCGAGCGCCCTAAACGAGGCTCAAGCATGCAGTATCGCGATCTGCGCGACTTTATCCGTGGCCTGGAACAACGTGGCGAACTGAAACGCATCACCGTGCCCGTCTCGCCTGTGCTGGAAATGACCGAAATCTGCGACCGTACGCTGCGGCGCAAAGGGCCAGCGCTGTTGTTCGAAAAACCGACCGGCTTCGATATGCCGGTACTCGGCAACTTGTTTGGCACGCCTGAGCGTGTGGCGCTCGGCATGGGTGCGGAGGCGGTAAGCGAGCTGCGCGAGATCGGCAAATTGCTGGCATTCCTCAAAGAACCCGAGCCGCCGAAGGGGCTGAAAGACGCTTGGTCGAAGCTGCCGATTTTTAAAAAGATTATTTCCATGGCGCCCAAGGTGGTGAAAGACGCGCCTTGCCAGGAAGTGATTGAAGAGGGCGAAGCGGTCGATCTCGGCAACCTGCCGGTGCAAACCTGCTGGCCGGGCGACGTCGGTCCGCTAATCACGTGGGGCCTCACCGTCACCAAAGGGCCGAATAAAGATCGGCAGAACCTCGGCATCTACCGCCAGCAAGTGATCGGTCGCAACAAGGTGATCATGCGCTGGCTCAGCCACCGCGGCGGCGCGCTGGATTTCAAAGAGTGGTGCGATAAACACCCCGGTCAGCCGTTCCCGGTGGCCGTGGCGTTGGGCGCAGATCCGGCGACCATTCTCGGCGCCGTTACGCCGGTTCCCGACAGCCTTTCCGAATATGCCTTCGCCGGGCTGTTGCGTGGCAACCGCACCGAGTTGATCAAGTGCCGTGGCAGCGAACTGCAAGTGCCGGCCAGTGCCGAAATTGTGTTGGAAGGCGTAATCCATCCTGGCGAAATGGCGGACGAAGGCCCGTATGGCGACCACACCGGCTATTACAACGAGGTGGATCGTTTCCCAGTGTTCACCGTCGAACGTATTACCCGGCGGCAGAAGCCGATTTACCACAGCACCTACACCGGTCGCCCGCCGGATGAACCGGCCATTCTTGGCGTGGCGCTGAATGAAGTGTTTGTGCCGATTCTGCAAAAGCAGTTTCCGGAAATCACCGATTTTTACCTGCCGCCTGAAGGCTGTTCGTACCGCATGGCGGTGGTGACCATGAAGAAGCAATACCCGGGGCATGCCAAACGCGTAATGCTGGGTGTGTGGTCGTTTTTGCGCCAGTTCATGTACACCAAATTCGTTATCGTGACCGACGACGACATCAATGCGCGGGACTGGAACGACGTGATCTGGGCCATTACCACACGCATGGACCCCAAGCGCGACACGGTATTGATCGATAACACGCCGATCGACTACCTCGATTTCGCCTCGCCGGTTTCCGGTTTGGGTTCGAAGATGGGCCTGGACGCCACGCACAAATGGCCCGGCGAAACCACGCGCGAATGGGGCCGTGTAATCGTCAAGGATGAAGCGGTAACCCAGCGCGTGGACGCGATGTGGAAGGACCTTGGAATAGAGTGATGAAAGTAACCCTGCAACCCTCCGGCGCGGTGCTCGAGGTAAACCCTGGCGAGCGCATTCTGGATGCCGCTCGGCGCCTGGGCTACGACTGCCCGCAGGCTTGTCGCAACGGCAACTGCCACATCTGCGCGGCGCTGCTGGTGGAGGGTGCCGTGCAGCAAAACGGCGAGGCGCGCACCCAGGGCGAACTGTTCACCTGCCTGGCCGAACCGCTTGAAGACTGCGTGTTGCATTGGGATGGCGTGTTGGCGCCCGGCGAATTGCCGGTGCGCACTCTGCGTTGTCAGGTGGTGGCATGCACGCCCGTTGGCGGCGATGTGTGGCGGGTGAACCTGCGCGCGCCGGCCGGCAAAGCGCCGCGTTATCACGCTGGGCAGTACGTGATGCTGCGCCGCGATGACGGCGAGCAGTCGGCATTTTCCTTGGCTTCGGCGCCTTCTCAAGGGCGCGACTTGGAGCTGCATATTCTTGGCCGCGAAGACAGTGCGCTGAGTTTGCTGGAACAGCTGCAACGCGAGCCAATGGTGGAAATTCAAATGCCGTTCGGCGACGCGCACCTGGCCGAGTTGCCCGCCGGGCCGTTGATTCTGATTGCCGCCGGCACCGGCATGGCGCAAATGCACAGCCTGATCGAGCATTGCCGCGCCACGGGCTTTGACTACCCGGTGCATTTGTATTGGGGCGCGCGTCGCCCTGAAGACTTTTACCAACTGCCCCATTGGGCGGATTGGCAGGCGATGCCCAACCTGCATCTGCATCAGGTTGTCAGCGATGTGTGTGGTTGGCAGGGCCGCTGCGGACTGTTGCACGAGGCCGTACGCGAAGATTTCGCCGATTTGAAACCGCTGCACGTGTACGCCAGCGGCTCGCCGATGATGGTGTACGCCACGCTCGATGCGTTGGTGGAGGCGGGAATGGATGCACACCAGATGCGCGCCGATGTGTTCGCTTACGCGCCGCGTTAATCCGAAACCTGTAGGCGCGGCGTTAGTCGCGATCCTGAGAACGCCATACCCAATAAAAAACCGCCTACGGGCGGTTTTTTATTGGCTGAGAAATGCCCGGCGCTTAACGCACCTGCACCACCACTTTGCCGACAGCTTTGCGCTGGCCCAGCGCATTGATCGCGCCAGCCGCATCGGTCAGCGGGAAGGTTTGCGAGACCAGCGGCTTCACTTTGCCTTCAGCGAACCACGTGAAGAGCTGCTCGAAGTTGGCGGCGTTTTCGGCCGGTTGACGCTGCGCGAATGCGCCCCAGAACACGCCCACCAGAGATGCGCCTTTGAGCAACGTCAGGTTGGCCGGCAGCGAGGGAATAGTGCCGCTGGCGAAACCGACCACCAGGAAGCGACCGTTCCAGGCGATGGAGCGGAAGGCTTCTTCGAACAGGTCGCCGCCGACCGGGTCGTAGATCACGTCCACGCCTTGGCCGCCGGTCAATTCCTTGAGTTTTTCTTTCAGGCCGCCTTCGCTGTAGTTGATCAGCTCGTCGGCGCCGGCCGCTTTGGCCACTTCCAATTTCTCGGCGCTGCTGGCGGCAGCGATGACGCGGGCGCCCATGGCTTTACCGATTTCCACGGCGGCCAGGCCAACGCCACCGGACGCGCCCAATACCAGCAGGGTTTCGCCGGGTTGCAGGTTGGCGCGTTGCTTCAGCGCGTGGATCGAGGTGCCGTAAGTCATGCCGAAAGCCGCCGCGCTGGCGAAGTCCATGCCGGCCGGAATCGACATCACGCTGTAGCCTGCCACCGCCACTTGCTCGGCAAAGCTGCCCCAGCCGGTGAGCGCCATGACGCGGTCGCCGGGTTTCACGTGGGTAACTTTTTCGCCGACGGCCGCGACAACGCCCGCCGCTTCGCCGCCTGGCGAGAATGGGAACGGCGGTTTGAATTGGTACTTGCCTTCAATGATCAGCGTGTCCGGGAAGTTCACGCCGGCGGCATGAACGTCGAGCAGCACTTCGTTCTTTTTCGGTTCCGGGCTGGCGATTTCTTCCAGTACCAGGGTTTCGGCAGGGCCGAAGGCTTTGCACAACACGGCTTTCATTGGAGTGTTCCTCGCAGAGTTATGGCTTGGCAGTGTAGGTGCGTAGTCGCGAGGGTCAACGAGCATGGCCTGGCCTGATAAAGGTGTATAAGCGCCGGGCTATCGCTATGCTAGAGCACATACCCAGTCGAGGATGCGCACTGTGAAAGCTTGGTTTGTAGTGGTGATGGCTCTGTCTCTCCCGTTTGCGGCGTTGGCCAACGAGGAGGGTGGCGGTGAAGGTGAGAAAGAGGGAAAAGAGCCCGCAGTGGCCTATATCAGCCTGGTGCCCGCACTGGTGGGCAACTACGGCACTGGGCCGCGGCTGAAAGTGTTCAAAGCCGACATTGCGCTGCAAGTGAAAGGCAGCGAGGCCGAAGCCAAGGTGGAGCACCACGAGCCGCTTATCCGCAATCAACTGGTGATGCTGTTTTCCCAGCAGACAGACGATGCCATGGGCAACGTCGAGTCGAAAGAAAAGCTGCGCCAGGAAGCGTTAAAGCAGGTGCAGGACGTGCTGACCCAGGAGGAGGGCAAGCCGTTGGTGGACGACCTGCTCTTCAACAACCTGATCGTGCAATAGCACCGCAAGCCGTTCAGGTGGTGGACCACACGCACGTGCAGTCACGCCCCTGATGCTTGGCCTGATACAGCGCCTGGTCGCTGTGGGCGACCAAACTATCGGGATGACCGTCACGGTTTGGCGTGACGGTGCTCAGGCCGATACTCGCGGTTAAGCGCGACAGCGGGCTGCCCGGATGCGGCAGCTGCAGCTCGGCCAATGCCGCGTGAATGCGCGCGGTGATAACCTCGGCGCCGGCCTGATCGGTATTGGCCAGAATCACCGCAAACTCCTCGCCGCCGTACCGGCACACCGCATCGCCATCGCGTAACAAACAGCCCTGCAACGCCGACGCCACTTTACGCAGCGCATCGTCGCCGGCCAGGTGGCCGAGTTGGTCGTTGTAGGCTTTGAAGTGATCGACATCCAGCATCAACAAGCTCATCGGCGCGCCAATGCGCTGCAGACGGCGCCATTCGCTGTGCAACTGATGGTCGAAGAAGCGGCGGTTATATAAACCCGTGAGGCCGTCACGCTGAGACAAATGCTGCAGCTGCGCTTCCAGTTGCAGGCGCTCGTTGTTGTCGCGCGAAACACCAATCAGGTATTCGTGGCCATTGATCTGCACCAGTTGCGCACTGATTTCGGCGGGCTGCAACGTACCGTTGCGTCGGCGCATTTCGCGCTGGAAGATTTTGCCCTGGTTGTCTTGCTGCGCCTGGCGCACCAACTCAACCCACGCATGAAAGCCGAGCAGCAGGTTTTCCGGCTGCTCCAGCAACTGCTGGCGAAACTCGTCGGCGCTGTAGCCCAGGCTGCTGTAGGTGGCTTTGTTCATGTGCAGAATGTTGCGGTTGTGCGGGTCGATGATAAACAGCCCGTCGCGGCTGGAGTCGGTGAGGTCGACCACGAGCTGCAAGCGCTCGCGGCTTTCGCGCAGCACCTGCTCGATCAGCTCCCGATTGCCGACTTCCTCGTTTAATCGGCTGTTGCTGGCCAGCAACGCCGAGGCGCGCCGGGCGTTTTCCAATGCCAGCCACAACGCCGCGACCAGCAGGAAGGTGGTTGTCAGTGCGGCGATCAACACCACCAGCGGCAGCGGGCTGGCGAGCTGTTGCGCTAATTGCTGCGTGGGGTTGAGTTGCAGGGTGAAGTTGCGGTTGTTGAGCAGGTGCAGCGGCAGTTCCTGTTGCAGGCCTGCACTGAAGTCGGCTTGCTCGCGGCTGTACAAAGGGCGGCCGAATTCGGAGAGGCGCACGTTGAAGCCGGCGCTCTCGACCGTGTCGAGCAGCTCGTCCATCAGCGCCTGCACGCGGAAGATGGCTTGTACAAAGCCATCGAAGGCGCGATTGCCCTGGTCGTCGATCACGTACAGCGGCGTGTACAGCGCAAAGCCGCGGCCGCCCTGCACCAATTCAAAACTGTTGGAAAACACCGCCGTGCTTTGGGTCTTGGCCTGCATGGCGAGCAAGTAGTTGGGATGGCCAGGTGTGAGCTGGAAGTTCAACGCCGCTTCGTTGCCCGCGATTGGCAGAATCCAGCGCAGCCGCAGGCTGCTGTCTGCCCATTGAATAGCTTGGTAGCCGCGGAAGTGGTCCAGCGAGAAGCGCGCTTCGAGCTCCCATTCTTCGCGGCTCAAGCGGCCCCGATGATTCCAGCGTTCGGCAAGACGATAGAGATCCTGCGCCTGTGTGTTCAGGCTGCTTTCCAGCTGTCGTGTAAGCAAGCGGGCTTGCGCGGCAACGCGTTCGTTGGCGTGGGCGCGCTCAATGGTGAGCATTTTTTGCCACAGCAGCAGGCTTGCGCCCAACAACGATATGGCCAAAACCACCAACGCCAAGCGAGCGCGCCAGGCGGGCCGCGCGGTCGGGGTCGACGTGGCGTCGTGCAAGCTATCTTGTTCCATGCACCGGGTCCGTGTTGCTTAATGCAGAGCGCAGATTGCCGCCCATTCGCTAGCACTGACTGGCATCACCGAAAGCCGGCTGCCTTTTTTGACCAAGGGTAAATCAACCAAGCCTGGCACTTCACGCAGGGTCGCCAGCGGGATGACGTTGGCGAACGCTTCAACATACTCGACCTCCAGCGCGCTCCATGGATTTTTCTCGGCGCTGGCTTTTGCGTCGAAGTAATGGCTGTTCGGGTCGAGCGCGGTCGGGTCTGGGTAGGCTGAAGCAATTATCCGGCCTATTCCGGCGATGCCCGGCTCCGGGCAACTGGAGTGATAGAAGAAGAACAGATCGCCTACTGCCATGCTGCGTACGAAATTGCGCGCCTGGTAATTGCGCACGCCATCCCACCGGGCGTGGCCAAGGCGCTGCAGGTCGTGGATGGAAAGTTCTTCGGGTTCGGACTTCATCAGCCAGTGAGGCATGAACTTTGCTCTTCGCTCGTGGGTTACAACATTGTGGGCATTTGCCCGCGTTTACACGACCGCCGGTTGGCGTCGTAATTGCACATGCAGACACCATGCAGGACAATGCCGCCCTGCTGAATGTACCGCTGCCGGACGGCCTAAGAACAAGAAATGTCGCCGGCCATCGTGTGAAATTTGCCTGGAAGGGGGAGGCAATCGATGAAGAAACGTAAACCAGATTTGTTGTGGGTATTAGTCATTTTGTTTGGCCTGGGCGTCGTAACCACCGGTTACACCCAGAGTCTTTGGGACCGTCAGAACGAGGCTCCCGTCACGTTGTCGCAGCAGCCTTAACCGCTACTCGCCAGGGTTTGTGGACGTCGCAGTGAGTGCGGCGCCCGCATACCACGCTTTATCCGTCACCGTTGCATGCAGCTTCACATCCCAGCTGGCCAGCGCCAGGCGATCTACCTTCTGACACTCGTGGGCCAGGCCCAATAATGTCGGCTTGTGCCAATTTTTGCGCCTCTGCAAATACGCCAGACTGCGGTCGTAAAAACCGCCGCCCATTCCCAAGCGTCCGCCTTCAACATCAAAGCCCACCAACGGCAGCATCACGACGTCCAGCGCCCACACCTTGCGTTGGCGATTTCGGTTGGCCGTAGGCTCGGCGATGCGGAAACGGTTGGGGCGCAGACGCTCATTCGGGCGCACCCGTTGAAACACCATTTTCGTTCGTGGCCATGCACTGAGAACGGGCAAGTACGTGGCTTTGCCGCGCCGTTGTGCGGCGCGCATCAACGGCCGTGGGTCAATTTCGCCATCGGCCGGCAGGTACAAGGCGATATGCCGCGCTCGACGAAACAACGGATGCTGAGCCAACTGGCGATAGAGGTTTTCGCTGGCGGCGCGTTGAGCGCTGGCGCTGAGGGCGCGACGGGTTTTGCGCAGTAAGCGACGAAGTTGCGGGCGAGAAAGAGAAGCGGCGCTCAGCATGGGATGCTGGCTGTGGTGCGCGGGCGCGAACCGGTAGAAGCGGCGTGGCTCAACGGCGTGAGCACAGCGTTAAAAAATAAGACCCCCCGGCGTGCCGCTGTCGGTTTAGCCCTTGAACCCGAAAGTTCAAGGTGGAGGTTGCAGGGAGCGTTAAGGCTTTCCGTCAGGCGGACATGCACACCGGCTCCAACTTGCAACCCCCGGGTTTGTGCGTATCGGCTCAGGGACATCACCGACTGGCGCACACTCCAGGGAGCGGGGGGCAGTATACCCCAATCCACCGCTCTGCAATCAGCTATGGCTGCTGTCCTGATCGGTGGCCAGGGCGCCGTCGACTCGCTCGAGCAAGTCACGCACGTGAGCGCGGGTGGAGCTAACGTCCTGATCAAGGCGCTGCTGTTTGTGCAGCAGGTCGTGGGTAATGTTGAGTGCGGCCATGACGGCAACGCGGTCGGCGCCGATGACTTTGCCGCCGCTGCGGATCTCACGCATCTTGCCGTCCAGGTAGCGCGCGGCGCTTTCAAGGTTGGCGCGTTCGTCCGCCGGGCAGGCGATGCAATAGTCTTTGTCGAGGATGTGAACGGTAACGGTGTTCGAGGTCATTAGTCCTGCTCCAGGGCTTTGAGGCGCGAAATCATCGATTCGACCTTATGCCGGGCCATTTCGTTCTTTTCGATCAGATGGGCGCGCTCTTCGCGCCACGCCTGCTCGCTTGCGCGCAGGGCGCGGTTGTCCGCTTTGAGCTGCTCGACGCGTTGAATAAGCAGTTCCAGCTTGATGGTCAGCGCGTGCAGATCGGCGTCTTCCATGGGCTCTCGCTAGGGCGTGTGTGATGCATGTGGTGGAGTGTCGAAGCGGCGAAACTATATCGGAAGGCGCCGACGTTGGTACAAACCTGTTGATAGCCGCCAATGGTTTTGGCGCGCTTGCCGGTGCTAGGATACAAGGCCTTCATTCTAGTCATTGCGCCCTCTGGCGCCTAGTTGCCAATGCCCACTCAAAATTCCCCGTATAGCGCTTTCGCCGCCCTGCTTGCCAGCAGCGGTCAACCTGTTTCGCCTGCCGAATTGCATGGCCTGTTGCTCGGTCGCAGTTGCGCCGGTGCTGGCTTCGAGACGGATGCCTGGCTGGTCGATGCCGCCGACCTGTTCACCGCCGAGCCGCAAGACAACATCAAGGCCGCGCTGATCGGTTTGCAGGAAATGGTCAAAGCCGAACTCACTGGCGAAGACATCGCCGTGGTTCTGCTGCTGCCCTCCGACGACGCGCCGCTGGCCGAACGTGCCGCCGCCATGGGCCAGTGGTGCCAAGGCTTTCTCGCCGGCTTCGGTCTGACCGCACGTGATGCGGCGCTAAGCAGCGAAGCCATGGAAGTGCTGCAAGACCTCGCCGCCATCGCCCAGGTGCAAGAAGCGCTGGAAGAATCCGAAGACGGCGAAAACGACTATATGGAAGTGATGGAATACCTGCGCGTTGCGCCGTTGCTGCTGTTCACCGAATGCGTGAAACCTGCCGCACCCGCCGCTGCAAAACCGTCGCTGCACTGATTTTCGTCCCAGACTTTTGACCAGATGAGTCCGTCCATGATCAGCATCCCCAAGTCGGAATACGCTCGTCGGCGCAAGGCGCTGATGGCGCAGATGGAACCTAACAGCATCGCCATTCTGCCGGCCGCGCCGGTGTACATCCGCAATCGCGATGTCGAGCATGTGTACCGTCAGGACAGCGACTTCCAATACCTCAGCGGCTTCCCTGAACCCGAAGCGGTGATTGCCCTGATCCCCGGCCGCGAACACGGCGAATACGTGTTGTTCTGCCGCGAGCGCGATCCGGAACGCGAATTGTGGGACGGCCTGCGTGCCGGGCAAGACGGCGCCATCACCACCTATGGTGCGGACGATGCGTTCCCCATCGGTGACATCGACGAAATTCTGCCCGGCCTGATCGAAGGCCGTGATCGCGTGTATTACGCCATGGGCACCAACCAGGAATTCGACCGGCACCTGATGGAGTGGATCAACGTCATCCGCTCCAAAGCCCGCCAGGGCGCTCAGCCGCCAAACGAATTCGTGGCCCTGACGCATCTGTTGCACGACATGCGTTTGTACAAGTCCGCCAACGAAGTGAAGGTGATGCGCGAAGCCGCGCAAATCTCGTCGCGCGCCCATGTCCGCGCCATGCAAGCCAGCCGCGCTGGCTTGAGCGAGTACCACCTTGAAGCCGAGCTGGATTACGAATTCCGCAAAGGCGGCGCGAAAATGCCGGCATACGGTTCCATCGTTGCCGCGGGCCGCAACGCCTGCATCCTGCACTACCGCGAAAACGACGCGCCGCTTAAAGACGGCGACTTGGTACTGATCGATGCTGGCTGCGAAATCGACTGTTACGCCAGCGACATCACCCGCACCTTCCCGGTGAGCGGCAAGTTCTCCCCCGAACAGAAAGCCATCTACGAGTTGGTGCTGAAATCTCAGGAAGCGGCCTTCGCCGCCATCGGCCCCGACAAGCATTGGAACGAAGCCCACGAAGCGACCGTGCGGGTCATCACTGCCGGCTTGGTCGAACTCGGTCTGCTGGAAGGCGATATTGATGAACTGATCGCCAGCGAAGCCTACAAACCTTTCTATATGCACCGCGCCGGCCACTGGCTGGGCATGGATGTTCACGACGTCGGCGATTACAAAGTTGGCGGCGAATGGCGCGTGCTGGAGCCTGGCATGGCGCTGACGGTTGAGCCGGGCATTTATATCGCCGTGGACAACCAGAACGTGGCCAAGAAATGGCGCGGCATTGGCGTGCGCATTGAAGACGACGTGGTGGTGACCAAAACCGGCTGCGAAATCATCACCAAAGACGCGCCGAAAACCGTGACCGAAATCGAAGCCTTGATGGCCGCTGCTCGCGTGCAGGCGGCGTGAGCGCGTCAGTGACTAGCGGGCGCGCCCAACTCGCAATCATTGGTGGCGGCCTGGTGGGCGCCAGCCTGGCGCTGGCCCTGCAAGCCGGCGCTAAGGCGCGCGGGTGGTCCATTGTGCTGATCGAGCCGTTCGCCCCCGGCGACACCTATCAACCGAGTTACGACGCCCGTTCTACGGCGTTGTCCTATGGCACCCAGCAAATCTATCAACGCCTCGGCATCTGGCCGAAAGTGGCCGAACGCGCCGAGGCCATCCAGCACATTCACGTCTCCGACCGCGGGCGGTTCGCCGCCGCGCGGCTGAGCGCAGAAGAAGAGGGCGTGCCGGCGCTGGGCTATGTGGCGGAAAACGCCTGGCTCGGCCATTGCCTCTGGCAAGCGCTGGATCCAGACGTGGTGAGCTGGCGCTGCCCGGCCGAAGTCGTCGCCATGCAGGCGATAGACCTGGCCGAAGGCCGCAGCGGCTATCGCCTTACGCTCAACGACGAAACCCTGCTGGACTGCGACCTCGCGGTGCTGGCCGACGGCGGCCGGTCCCGCTTGCGCGAGCAATTGGGCATCACCGTCAAAACCACCAACTATGAGCAAAACGCGCTGATCGCCAACATCAGCATCAGTCAGCCCCATGGCGGTCAGGCGTTCGAGCGTTTCACCGACGAAGGCCCCATGGCCTTGCTGCCGCTTTCGGACAACCGCAGCGCGCTGGTCTGGACCCGCCCTGGCGACGATGCTCAGCGCTTGCTGGCCCTGGACGACCGGGCGTTTCTGGCCGAGCTGCAAACCGCATTCGGCTACCGACTCGGCGCGTTGCGTAAAGTCGGTGCGCGGCATGTTTACCCGCTGGCCCTGGTCGAAGCGCAGGAACAAGTGCGCCCGCATCTGGTCATTCTTGGCAACGCCGCGCACAGCCTGCACCCCATCGCCGGTCAGGGTTACAACCTGGCCCTGCGTGACGTACAAGCGCTGGCCGAGGTGCTGCTTGCCGGGCCGTCAGTACCAGGCGACTTCGCGTCGCTGCAGCAGTACTACACCCGGCAGCAACTGGACCAAAGCCTCACCGTCGGCTTTTCAGATCGCGTTACGCGCCTGTTCAGTACCGCCGAACCGCTGCTGGCCACTGGCCGCAATCTTGGCCTGTTGGGCCTCGACATGCTGCCACCCGCCAAGCGTTGGTTTGCCCGGCAAGCCATGGGCATTGGTACTCGCAGCAACGGTTGACTCTTTTTTCTGGCGGCCAATAGCCGCCCACGCATAGGCCCACAGCATGGAAATGCGAGCAGATTTGGTAATAGTCGGGGCCGGTATGGTCGGCAGTGCGCTGGGTTTGGCGCTGCAACATAGCGGTCTGAATATTCTGCTGATCGATGGCAGTCCCCTGAGCGTTAAGCCTTTCGACCACACCGCCGCGTTCGAGCCGCGTGTCAGCGCGTTGTCCATGGCCAGCCAGCGCATTCTCGAACGTGTGGGCGCCTGGTCGGGTATCGAAGCCAGGCGCAACAGCCCTTACGGTGACATGCAGGTGTGGGATGGTTCCGGAACGGGCCAAATCCATTTCTCCGCCGCCAGCGTGCACGCCGACGTGCTTGGCCATATCGTCGAAAACCGCGTGATTCAGGATGCGTTGCTTGAGCGCCTGCATGCTGCCGATATCGGCTTGCTGGCCGATGCGCGCCTCGAACAGCTTCGCCATTCCGGCGACGATTGGCTGCTCACCCTCGCCGATGGCCGCACCGTGCGTACGCCCTTGGTGATCGCCGCCGACGGCGCCAATTCGGCGGTGCGGCGTTTGGCTGGTTGCGCCACCCGCGAATGGAATTACCTGCACCACGCCATCGTCACCAGCGTGCGCTGCAGCCAGCCGCACCAACGCACCGCCTGGCAACGCTTCACCGATGACGGCCCGCTGGCCTTCTTGCCGCTGGCCCGTGACGGCGCGGCTGAGCAGTGGTGCTCCATCGTCTGGTCGACCACCCCGGCGCAAGCCGAACGCTTGATGGCGTTGGACGACGAAGCGTTCCGCACTGAACTCGGCAAAGCCTTCGAGTGGCGCTTGGGCGACGTGCTGGAGGTTGATCCGCGTCTGTGCATTCCGCTGCGCCAGCGTCACGCCAAGCGTTACGTGGAGCCCGGCCTGGCGCTGATCGGCGATGCCGCGCACACGATCCACCCGCTGGCGGGGCAGGGCGTCAACCTCGGTTTCCTCGACGCCGCCGTGCTGGCCGAAGTGCTGCTGCATGCGGTCGAGCGTGGCGAAAGCCTGGCCGACACCCGCGTGCTCAGCCGTTTCGAACGCCGGCGTATGCCGCATAACCTGGCGATGATGGCGGCGATGGAAGGCTTCCAGCGCTTGTTCCAGGCCGATCCGCTTCCCGTGCGCTGGCTGCGTAACAGCGGCTTGAACTTGGTGGACGGTCTGGCCGAAGGCAAAGCGCTGTTTGTGCGCCAGGCGCTGGGGTTGTCCGGTGACCTTCCGGCGTTAGCAAAGGCCTGAGTCTTGGCGGCGCCTCGCAACATTCCGACACACGTCGATCGCCGGTCGCCAACTGAGGTTAACTATCATTTGCGACCTTCTGGTTTTTACGAGGACGTTGTCCGTGCAGATTCGCCGCACCTGTTTTTCTCTGCTGGTACTGATGGCCGCAGCGACCGCGCAAGCCGCCGACGAAGTGGTGGTGTATTCCTCCCGTATCGATGAGCTGATCAAACCGGTCTTCGACGCGTACACCGCCAAAACCGGTGTGAAGGTCAAGTTCATCACCGACAAGGAAGCGCCGCTGATGCAGCGCATCAAGGCCGAAGGCAGCAACGCCACCGCCGACCTGCTGCTCACCGTCGATGCTGGCAACCTCTGGCAGGCCGAGAATATGGGCATTTTGCAGCCCTTCGACTCGCCGGTTATCGACGCCAATATTCCCAGCCAATACCGTTCTTCCACCGACAGCTGGACCGGCCTGTCGCTGCGTGCGCGCACCATCGCCTACGCCACTGACCGGGTGAAGCCCGAAGAGCTGTCCACTTACGAAGCGCTGGCGGGCAAAGAGTGGGAAGGGCGTTTGTGCCTGCGCACGGCGAAAAAGGTCTACAACCAATCGCTGACCGCCACGCTGATCGAAACCCATGGCGCGGCCAAGACCGAAGAAATCCTCAAGGGCTGGGTGAACAACCTGTCCACCGATGTGTTCTCCGACGACATCGCCGTGCTGCAAGCCATCAATGCCGGGCAGTGCGATGTCGGCATCGTCAACACCTACTATTACGGCCGCCTGCACAAGCAAGACCCAAGTCTGGCCGTGAAGCTGTTCTGGCCGAACCAGGGCGACCGTGGCGTGCACGTCAATTTGTCCGGCATTGGCCTGACCCAGCACGCGCCGCACCCGGCTGCCGCCAAGGCGCTGGTTGAATGGATGACTGGCCCCGAAGCGCAGGCGATCTTTGCCGGCGTGAATCAGGAATACCCGGCCAATCCCAGCGTTAAGCCGTCGGATGAGGTGGCGAGTTGGGGGGCGTTCAAGGCCGATACCATTCCGGTTGAGGTCGCCGGAAAGCGTCAGGCAGAGGCCATTAAGTTGATGGACCGCGCTGGCTGGTATTAAAAGCATCGCGGCTAAAGCCGCTCCTACAGGGTTTGTGTCGTCTGTAGGAGCGGCTTCAGCCGCGATCCCTGCAAACGTATAGTTGCGCCCTTATTCCATTCCAACCAGGCTCACCCGTGGTTCACCAACGTCGCTGGTATCTCATTTCTTTCGCCATCGCCGCGCTGGTGTTGTTGCCGCTCTCCGTTCTGCTGCTCTCTTGGCAAACCATTGACCACGAAATCTGGGCGCACCTTTGGGATACCCAGATGCCACGCCTGCTCGGCAACACGCTGGTGCTGGTCATCGGCGTTGGCGTTGGCGTCACGCTGCTCGGCGTGAGTCTGGCCTGGCTCACCAGCTTGTGTGAGTTCCCCGGTCGGCGCTGGCTCGACTGGGCGCTGATGCTGCCGTTTGCCATTCCTGCTTACGTCCTGGCCTTTGTATTTGTCGGCTTGCTGGATTTTTCAGGTCCCTTGCAAACGCTATTGCGCGAGTGGTTCGGCACCGGTGCGCGCCTGCCGCGCGTGCGCTCCACCGGTGGCGTGATTGTGGTGCTGGTGCTGGTTTTCTACCCCTACGTTTACCTGCTCGCGCGCAGCGCGTTTCTGGCTCAGGGCAAAGGGCTGATGGAGGCCGCGCGCATCCTCGGGCAAACACCGTGGCAAGCGTTCTGGCGGGTGGCGATGCCCATGGCGCGGCCGGCGATTGGTGCGGGCATCGCCTTGGCGCTGATGGAAACCCTGGCGGATTTCGGCGCCGTGTCGGTGTTCAATTTCGACACCTTTACCACTGCCATCTACAAAACCTGGTACGGCTTTTATAGCCTGGCCAGCGCCACTCAACTGGCCAGCCTGTTGCTGCTCGCGGTGATGCTGGTGGTGTACGGCGAACGCCGCGCCCGAGGCGCCAGCCGGCCGGCCAGCGAGCGGCCACGCGGGTTTGCGCTGTATCACCTGCGCGGCTGGAAGGCGCTGGCGGCCAGCACGTGGTGTGGACTGGTGTTCGCCTGTGCGTTTGTGGTGCCGCTGTTGCAGTTGATGGTGTGGTGCTGGCAGCGCGGGCGCTTCGACCTCGACGAGCGTTACATTGGCCTGATTCTCCACACGCTCTACTTGGGCGTCATTGCCGCTGCGGTGACGGTCGCCGTGGCGTTGCTGCTGGTGTTCGCTCGGCGCCTGGTGCCCACGCGGCCCATCCGCAGCGCCGTCAGCCTGGCCAATCTCGGTTATGCCTTGCCCGGCTCGGTGCTCGCGGTGTCGATCATGCTGGTGTTCAGCTACCTGGACCGCGACTGGGTGGTGCCGTTGTCGACCTGGCTGGGTGGCGCGGGCAAACCGCTGCTGCTGGGCAGTTTGTCGGCGCTGGTGCTGGCCTATCTGATCCGCTTTATTACCGTGGCCTACGGGCCGCTCGAAGGCGCACTGGCGCGCATTCGTCCGTCGCTGCCGGAAGCGTCTCGCAGCCTGGGCGTGTCCGGTTATGGGTTGTTCTTCCGGGTTTACCTGCCGCTGCTGGTGCCGGGTGCGTTGAGCGCGGCGCTGTTGGTGTTTGTCGATGTGTTGAAAGAAATGCCCGCCACCTTGCTGATGCGCCCGTTCGGCTGGGACACCCTCGCCGTGCGTATTTTCGAGATGACCAGCGAGGGCGAATGGGCGCGTGCCGCGTTGCCGGCGCTGACGCTGGTGCTGGTCGGCCTGCTGCCGGTGATCGGCCTGATCCGTCGTTCGGCGCGACGCTTCGGGCATTGAACGGCTGGTCTGTAAGGCGTGTGTGCAGGCGGGAGTCTTGCGGCTACAATGCGCGCCATTCGGTGTAGGACGTCATCCAGACCGTCGTGTTGAAACCTCGTGCAAGTGCCTGTTTCCGTAGGCTCAGCCGGGTTTCACGCTTCGCCCGCACCTTCGCCAAGCCCGGAAGGAGAAACCCATGGGACAGCGCACGCCCCTCTATGATCTGCACCTTGCATT
This sequence comes from Pseudomonas sp. AC070, assembly GCF_979258635.1. Lineage (NCBI taxonomy): Bacteria > Pseudomonadati > Pseudomonadota > Gammaproteobacteria > Pseudomonadales > Pseudomonadaceae > Pseudomonas > Pseudomonas sp. AC070. The sequence goes on along the minus strand of NZ_OZ409871.1, from coordinate 4,759,219 downwards.
GGGTGCCAAGATGGTCGATTTCGGTGGTTGGGATATGCCACTGCACTACGGCTCGCAAGTTGAGGAGCACCATCAGGTGCGTCGCGACTGCGGCGTATTCGATGTGTCGCACATGACGGTGGTCGACGTCAGCGGCGCCCAGGCCAAGGCCTATCTTCAGCACTTGCTGGCCAACGATATCGAGCGCCTGCAAGACCTCGGCAAAGCCCTCTACAGCGCCATGCTCAACCGCGAGGGCGGCGTGATCGACGACCTGATCGTCTATCTCACCGCTGACGGCTACCGCGTGGTGGTCAACGCCGCCACCCGCGACAAAGACATCGCCTGGATGCAGGCGCAAGCCGCTGATTTCGACGTGCAGCTCAACGAGCGCAGCGAGCTGGCGATGCTGGCGATTCAAGGGCCCCACGCCCGCGCCAAGGTGGCGGAGCTGGTGTCATCCAGCCGTGCCACGTTGATTGCCGATCTCAAACCGTTCCAGGGCTTCGCCGATGGCGAGTGGTTTATCGCGCGCACCGGTTATACCGGCGAAGATGGCCTGGAAATTGTGTTGCCGGTTGAGGATGCGTCGAGCTTTTTCAACGAACTGGTCGGCGCCGGTATTGCCCCGATTGGCCTGGGCGCACGCGACACACTGCGCCTGGAAGCCGGCATGAATCTGTACGGCCAAGACATGGACGAAAGCGTTTCGCCCCTGGCTGCCAACATGGCCTGGACCATCGCCTGGGAACCGACCACTCGCCAGTTCATCGGCCGTGAGGCATTGCAAGCCCAGCGCGACGCCGGCGACCAGCCCAAACTGGTGGGCCTGGTGCTTGAGGAACGCGGGGTATTGCGTGCCCATCAAGTGGTGCGGGTTGAAGGCGTCGGCGAAGGCGAGATCACCAGCGGCAGCTTTTCGCCTACGCTGGGGAAATCCATTGCCCTGGCGCGGGTTCCTGCCAGCACTGGCGAACGGGCCGAGGTGGAAATTCGCGGCAAGTGGTATCCCGTGCGGGTGGTTCGGCCGAATTTCGTGCGACACGGCAAGGCGTTGATCTGATCGGTTGTGATGCAGTGCTACGCCAGTTTCGGCGACGCGCCACAACCTGCTAAATTTTCCAGGCGGACGTTCCGCCTCCCGACTTGAGGACCAAGACATGAGCAATATCCCCAGCGACCTGCGTTACGCCGCCAGCCACGAGTGGGCCCGCCTTGAAGCCGATGGCAGCGTGACCGTGGGCATCTCCGACCACGCGCAGGAAGCGCTGGGCGACGTGGTATTCGTCGAGCTGCCGGAAGTCGGCAAGCAACTGGCCGCAGGCCAGGAAGCCGGTGTAGTCGAGTCGGTTAAAGCCGCCTCCGACATCTACTCGCCGGTCAGTGGCACCGTCACCGCCGTTAACGACGCCCTGGCCGACGCGCCAGAAAGCGTGAATGGCGATCCCTACGGCACTTGGTTCTACAAGCTGCAGCCGAGCGATGTGAGTGAACTGGACAAGCTGCTCGATGCGGGCGCTTACCAGGCTGTGGCCGACGCTGACGCTTAAGCGATTCGCGCTATGCAAAAAGCCCCGATATGGTCGGGGCTTTTTTGTGTGTGACTTATGTTGGGCTTCGCGTTGCTCAACAAATCCAAACGGTTACTCGTCCTTGAGCTGAAGCCTTGACAGCAACCCAAGCAGCAACACGTTGAAGATGATCAGCAAGCCGCTACTAAAGGCGCTCAGCAATTGCCAAACGGTGCTTGGCAGGTAAGTCAAAAAGTCGAGGCCGATCAATGACACCAGACGGTCGGTGAACCAAATGGCGTTCACAGCAATGATCAGGATCAGAATGACCTTGAGGGTCGGGATGGGATTGCCCATGGCAACGGTCCTTGTCGATAGAAGTGAAGCGCGATGCTCGCATATTCACCGCGTCCGCAACCGGACGCGGTAGGCAATCCAACCCGATCAGCTTACTGCGCGCTGCTTGCCGGTTCGGCAGTCAGAATGGCCTGGGCCAATTCGTCGTCTGAAGCTTTCAGGCCTGGGTGCTCAGCACGCACTTTCTGCAGTGCTGCTTCCAGGTACGGGCCACGAATGGCGCCGTTGCTGGCGATGTAGCTGCCGGCGTCTTCCTGGGCGTTAACGATCACTTTGTGGTCGTCGCGCGAGGTCAGATAGAACGAGCCGGTGGTGGCGCCAGATGACAGCACATTGCGCCAGAACGTGTCGGCCGTGGCCGAAGCAACCGGGACGATCAGCAACAAGGACGCAATAGCGAGTTTGCGGTGCATGGTGGTTCTCCTGCGATAACTGGCTGATAACGCGTGGGTGTGTGGAGCCTGAAGTTACGACTCCAAGCCCAACGTGCGAGTTCCAATTGCTTCGCAGCGAGCGTTCAGGCGCAGGCTTTTATTTTCAGCACCACGCCGTCCTGGCCGACTACTTCCACCGGCGTACCGATGGGCAAGTCAGGCCCGCTGACTAGCCACAGTGTGTCGCCTGCTTTGATCTTGCCGCGTCCCCCGACGATGGCCTCATGCAGCGCAAACGTACGGCCGAGAAATTCCTGGCCGCGTTGGTTCAGGCCCGGTTGCTGTGAGGTTTTATTGCCCGCACGCAGCCGCTGCCACCAGAGCACGGCGGTGGCCAGGGAAAGCACGGCAAACAGCAGAAATTGCCACGGCCACGGCAAGGCCGGGAACAGGTAACTGATGACGCCGACCGCAGCGGCCGCCATGCCCGTCCAGAGCAAATAACCGCCAGCGCCGAACACTTCCAGAATCAGCAGCAAGGTGCCCAGCGCGAGCCAGTCCCAGAAGGACAGGTGTTGCAGAAAATCCATCATCTGACGCGCGTCCTCAGGCCTTTTTATTGTTTTGATCAAACGTGGCTTTGACGATTTCGCCAATACCGCCGATCGCGCCGATCACCTGGCTCGCTTCGAGCGGCATCAGGATCACTTTGCTGTTGTTGGCCGAGGCCAGCTTGCCCAAGGCATCGACGTACTTTTGCGCCACGAAATAGTTGATGGCCTGCACGTTGCCGGTGGCGATGGCCTCGGACACCACTTGCGTGGCCCGCGCTTCCGCTTCGGCCTGACGCTCCCGCGCTTCAGACTCCAGAAACGCCGCCTGGCGTTCGCCTTCGGCTTCGAGAATCTGTGCCTGTTTCTTGCCTTCGGCAGTAAGAATCGCCGCCGCGCGCAGGCCTTCGGCTTCCAAAATTTGCGCGCGCTTTACCCGCTCGGCTTTCATTTGCCCGGACATGGCGGCCATAAGGTCGGCGGGTGGGCTGATGTCTTTGATTTCGATGCGCGTGATCTTGATGCCCCATGGCGCCGTGGCTTCGTCAACGGTGCGCAGCAGCCGTTCGTTGATCACATCGCGCTGGCCGAGCATGGCGTCCAGTTCCATGGAGCCGAGCACGGTGCGGATGTTTGTTTGCAGCAGGTTGCGAATGGCGTGTTCGAGGTTGTTGACCTCGTAAGCCGCCTGGGCGGTGTTCACCACTTGGAAGAAGCACACGGCATCGATTTGTACGGTGGCGTTGTCGGAGGTGATGACTTCTTGCGGCGGAATATCCAGCACGTTTTCCATCACGTTAATGCGCCGCCCGATGCGGTCCATCACCGGCACGATAATGTTCAAGCCCGGGCGCAGCGTGTTGGTGTATCGACCAAAGCGCTCCACCGTCCACTCGAAGCCTTGCGGCACCACTTTGAAACCCATGAAAAGAATGGCGACCGCGAGGCCGACGAAGAGGAAAAGCACACTGCCGATTTGCATAACGGATCCTTGTTGTTGGGGGGTGATGTTGCGCGCCGAACCTTACTTCTGTTCACTCTGCGGCGTCACCCGCAACACTTCCTCGATGGTGGTGAGCCCGGCCGCAACCTTCTGTGCGCCGGAGAGACGCAAACTGCGCATTCCCTCTTTAAATGCCTGGCGACGCAGCGACAGCAAATCGGTGTCGGCGCTGATGAAGGGTTTCAGGCTGTCGCTCAGTTGCATGATTTCGTACACGCCCGCACGGCCACGGTAGCCGGTGTCGCGGCATTCCAGACAACCGACGGCCTTGTGCGCCCCGGTTGGTAGCGGCGCGCTCCACGGGCGGGTCAGCGATTGCCAATCTTCTTCGCTAATGTCGACCGGCTCTTTGCAATGCGGACACAGCGTGCGCACCAGGCGCTGCGCCATGACGCCCAGCAACGTGGCCTTGAGCAGGTAATACGGCACGCCCAATTCCAGCAAGCGCGTAATCGCGCTCGGCGCGTCGTTGGTGTGCAAGGTGGACAGCACCAAGTGGCCGGTGAGCGCGGCCTGGATGGCCATTTCGGCGGTTTCCAGGTCGCGAATCTCGCCGACCATGATGATGTCGGGGTCTTGCCGCATGAGCGCGCGCACACCGCTGGCGAACGTGAGGTCGATGTTGTGCTGCACCTGCATCTGGTTGAAGGCCGGCTCGATCATCTCGATCGGGTCTTCGATGGTGCAGAGGTTCACTTCAGAGGTGGCGAGCTTTTTCAGCGAGGTATACAGCGTGGTGGTTTTGCCCGAACCGGTGGGGCCGGTGACCAGAATGATGCCGTTCGGTTGGCTGGTCATTTCCAGCCAGCGGCGCAAGTCATCCGGCGAAAAACCGAGCTGGTCGAAGTTCTTCAGCAGCACTTCGGGGTCGAAAATCCGCATCACCATCTTTTCGCCAAACGCGGTGGGCAGTGTCGACAGGCGCAACTCCACCTCGCCGCCGTCCGGGGTTTTGGTCTTCACCCGGCCGTCCTGCGGTTTGCGTTTTTCTGCCACGTTCATGCGCCCAAGTGTTTTCAGGCGGCTGACGATGGCCATCGTCACCTGGGGCGGGAATTGGTAAACGTTGTGCAGCACGCCGTCGATGCGAAAGCGCACGGTGCCTTGCTCGCGGCGCGGCTCGATATGAATGTCACTGGCGCGCTGCTGGTAGGCGTACTGGAACAGCCAGTCGACGATATTGACGATGTGCGAGTCGTTGGCGTCCGGCTCCTGATCACTGGCGCCGAGGTTGAGCAACTGCTCGAAGTTGCCGATGTTGGTGCCTTTGGTATCGACCGCCGAGGCGCCGCTAACCGACTTGGCCAGGCGGAAAAACTCCACGGTGAAGCGCTGGATATCTGCCGGATTGGCCACAACGCGCTTGATCGGGCGCTTAAGCACGTGGGTCAGGTTGGCTTCCCAACTGGCCACAAACGGCTGCGCGCTAGCGATGGTGACGGCTTCGTTATCTGCCGCCACGGCGAGAATTTTATGGCGCTGGGCGAAGGCGTACGACATCAGCGGCGTGACCGCAGCCACGTTGATCTTCAGCGGGTCGATGCGCAAATACGGCTGGCCGGCGAGGTTGGCCAGCCAGATGGTCAGGGTTTCGAGGTCGAGCTTTTTGCCGGGGCGGGTGAGGTCGTCGACCTGCTGCGCGGCAATGAATTCGAGGGGATGCAGTTGCGTGTTGCTGGAGCTGCGGCGAATCGCCATCAACTGCTCGGCGGTGTCCTGGGCGACTCGGCCTTGGGCCACCAGCTCGCGCAGCAGGTCGTTGAGATCCAGCGTGCGATCCTGGGCCTGAGAAGCGAAGGCAGACATGCAAACTCCTGTTAAACGCGGTGCCGGGGTAGATCAAGAATAGTCGCAAGCATGCCCGAATGCGTGGGCTGGCGCCAAACCGAGTCCACAGGTTTTGCTCGCTATTGGCTTTTGCAGGGAGCAGCCCCCTCTCCCGCCCTTCGGGCACCCTCTCCCGCAAGCGGGCCAGGGGAACGGGTCGAGAGCGGCGGGGTGCAGAATGTCGGAGGGGGTTTCAACCGCGCAGCAAGGTTTTCCACGCTTTTGTGGTCAGCACCGTTTGCGCTTGCTGGCTGCGCGCATCGAGGCAGTCGTCTTCGATGGGGCGGTGGGCGAGGTCGCGCAGTTTGTTCAGCTCGCCATAGAGGCGGTCGACTTCCGGCACTTCAATCAGCACCTGACGCGCCAGGCGCAGCCACACTTGAATGCGCTCGATACGCGGCAGTTGCTCAGCCAAATCTTCCGGCTGTTGCTGGTAACGACCCAATTGCAGACTGCGCGCTTCTTCGGCCAGCAGCGTCGGCAGCCAATTGCCCAACGGCGCCGCGCCTTGGCGATTGCCACGGTTATTGCGCTCGGCGGTCCAGGCGTGGGTCATCAGCCACAGCGAGGTATTCAGCGAGAACTGGCCCCAACGCGTGCCTTGCAGCTCTGCTTGGAATAGCGCCGGCGCGGCTTGACGGGCGTCATCGTCGCTCAGGCCGGCGACCACACGCGGGCGCCAGTCATTGAGCAAGGCGTCCAGACGCTCGCGCAGGTCGTGGCTGCTGGCGCGCGGTGCGGCCTGGCCCAAGCTGCTGAGCAGCGCGCGCAAATCCACCAGGTTTTCCAGCCACTCCACCAGCAAACGCCAGTGGCCGTTGAAACGGTATTGCTCGGCCAGGCGCTGGCTGCTGCCCAACAGATTCCAGGCGAGCGCGGCGAAAGCCGAGTCCAGCGGCTGTTCAACCGTCAGTTCGGGCTGCGGCAGGTTCAGCGAGTAGCTGCCGGCATCGAACAGGCGATAGCCGCGTTCGGCTTTGCTGATGTCGCATGGCATCAGTGCCACGTCGGCGGCCAGCTCTGCGGCCAGTTCCAGAAGCGCTTGCGGCTCGCCCTGGCGCAGCTCGAGTTCAAGTTCGCAAATTTCTTCTTCCTGTCCATCGGCGACCACTTTGCCGAGGTCCAGCGCCGCTTCTACCACGACCTTAGCCTTGCCCCGACCCCAGGCGATTTCGGCGCGCTGGCGGGTGAAGTCGGTGGTGAAAATGACTTGCAGGGTCTTCTTGTCCAGCTCAGCCAGCGCGGCGGGCCAGCAGCTGTCGTCGAGTTTTTTCAGGTCGAGCTTAGGTTTGGTCAGGTACCAGTCGTACTCGTTGCGCTCCGACAAACCGGCCACGCTTTGGCCACGGGTTTTCAGGGTCTGAATAAATTGATCGCCGTCGCGGCGAATGCGCAGCGCAATGCGCGCCTTGGCCAGGTCGCGCTCGGGGGTATCGAAATACTGGTTCAACAGTTCGCGCTGTTCCCAACCGGCTTTGTTGCGCTTCTTCAGCAACGGGTGGTCGCGCAAGGCAGTGAGGGTTTCGCGGCTGACGCGGAGTTTGATTTCGGTTTCTTTCTGCATGGCCGGGGAGTCCAGACGCGGTGAACTTAAGAGGGTGTGGAGTGTACCGCACTGTGGGAGCGGCTTTAGCCGCGATGCCTGGAAACTTCGGTTTCAGGCCCGGCCAATCGCGGCTGAAGCCGCTCCCACGGTTTATTCCGTCGCTGTTATAGCCCTATGATGGGCCTCGCTTTGGAGACCCGGCATGCCATTACCCACTCTGAAAGAGCAATTCGCCGCGCTGATCGCCGCGCCTTCGGTGAGCTGTACCCAGCCGAGCCTGGACCTGTCGAACAAGGCGGTGATCGATTTGCTCAGCACCTGGCTGGGCGACCTCGGCTTTCGCTGCGACGTGCAGCAAGTCTCTCCCGGCAAATACAACCTGCTCGCCAGCTTCGGTTCCGGCCCTGGCGGCCTGGTGCTGGCTGGGCACAGCGACACCGTGCCGTTCGACGAAGCGCTGTGGAAAAGTGATCCGCTGAAGCTCACTGAAGTGGACGGCACTTGGGTCGGCCTTGGCGTGTGCGACATGAAGAGTTTCTTCGCGCTGGTCATCGAAGCGGTTCTGCCGCTACTCGCCCACCCGTTTAAGCAGCCGTTGTTGGTGCTGGCCACCTGCGACGAAGAAAGCTCCATGGCCGGCGCCCGTGCCTTGGCCGCCGCTGGCCAGCCGCTCGGGCGGGCGGCGGTGATTGGCGAGCCGACCGGGCTGCGGCCGATTCGCCTGCACAAGGGCGTGATGATGGAGCGCATCGATATTCTCGGCCAGAGCGGCCATTCCTCCGACCCAAGCCTGGGCCGCAGTGCCCTTGAAGCCATGCACGCGACCATGGCCGAGCTGATGAGCCTGCGTCAAAAATGGCAGCGGCTGTACCGCAACGAACAATTCAGCGTGCCGCAGCCGACCCTGAATTTCGGCTGCATCCATGGCGGCGACAACCCCAACCGTATCTGCGGCCAGTGCTCGCTGGAATTCGATTTGCGGCCCCTGCCGGGTATGGATGCCGAGCACCTGCGCGCTGCCATCCGCGAAAAGCTTCAGCCGATTGCCGAGCGTCACCAAGTGAAAATCGACTTCGCCCCGCTGTTTCCCCATGTGCCGGCGTTCGAGCAGGCCGCCGACGCCGAGCTGGTGCGCGTGGCCGAACGGCTGACCGGCCATCGCGCCGAGGCAGTGGCATTCGGCACCGAAGCCCCTTATCTTCAGCAACTTGGTTGCGAGACCATTGTGCTCGGCCCCGGCGACATCAGTTGTGCGCACCAGCCGGGCGAATTCTTGGAATTGTCACGTTTGCAGCCCACCGTGAAAGTGTTGCGCGAACTGATCCAGCATTACTGCCTGACCCCCACCGCCCCGTTACCCCAATGACAAGGAGCACCCGCGTGTTACAGCCCCAATTCCGACGATAAAGCTGACTGACCCGCTGTACCTGCACTGGCTTTCTCATCACGAATAAAAGGCTCTTCGCGCTATGCCCGAATACGTCAATTGGCTTCGCCACGCTTCGCCCTATATCAACGCTCACCGGGACCGGACCTTTGTGGTCATGCTGCCCGGCGACGGCGTTGCGCACGTTAACTTCGGCAACATCGTTCACGACTTGGTGTTGCTGCACAGCCTGGGCGTGCGCCTGGTGCTGGTGCATGGCTCGCGCCCGCAAATTGAAGCGCGCCTGGCGGCCCGAGGCCTGACCCCGCATTACCACCGCGACATGCGCATCACCGACGGCCCCACGCTGGAATGCGTGATCGACGCCGTCGGCCAATTGCGTATCGCCATTGAAGCGCGGTTGTCGATGGACATGGCCGCCTCGCCCATGCAGGGCTCGCGCCTGCGCGTGTCCGGCGGCAACTTCGTCACGGCGCGGCCGATTGGCGTGGTTGAGGGCGTGGACTACCACCACACCGGCGAAGTACGGCGGGTCGACCGCAAAGGCATCGGCCGCTTGCTCGACGAGCGCTCCATCGTGCTGCTGTCGCCGCTGGGTTATTCGCCCACCGGCGAGATTTTCAACCTCGCCTGCGAAGACGTGGCCATGCGCGCCGCCATCGACCTGGGCGCCGACAAACTCATTCTGTTCGGCAATGAACAAGGCCTGATGGACGAGGCAGGCAAGCTGGTGCGCGAACTGCGCCCGCAGCAAGTGCCCACGCATTTGCAGCGCCTGGGCAACAGCTACCAGGCCGAGCTGCTGGATGCGGCGGCGCAAGCGTGCCGGGGCGGCGTGAAGCGCGCCCATATCGTCAGCTACATCGAAGACGGCTCGCTGCTCACCGAACTGTTCACCCGCGACGGCGGCGGCACGCTGGTGGATCAGGAGCAGTTCGAGCAATTGCGTGAGGCCAGCATTGAAGACGTCGGCGGCCTGATCGACCTGATCAGCCCGCTGGAAGAGCAGGGCATTCTGGTACGCCGTTCACGCGAGGTGCTGGAGCGCGAGATTGAGCAATTCACCATCGTCGAGCGCGACGGGCTGATCATCGCGTGCGCCGCGCTGTATCAAATTGCCGATTCAGACAGTGGCGAGTTGGCGTGCCTGGCGGTTAATCCCGAATACCGCCATGGCGGCCGCGGAGACGAACTGCTCGAACGCATCGAAGAGCGCGCACGGGCGCAGGGATTGAAAACCCTGTTCGTGCTCACAACCCGCACCGCCCACTGGTTCCGCGAGCGCGGCTTTGAGCCCAGTGGCGTAGAGCGCCTGCCAGCGGCGAGGGCTTCGCTTTATAACTATCAGCGTAATTCGCAGATATTTGAGAAGCAGCTGTAGCGGCCATTCAGCTAGGTATTAAGTCTATCCCCTCGCCCGTTTGCGGGAGAGGGTGCCCGAAGGGCGGGAGAGGGGCTTTTTAGATAGGGCGGACCGAATAAAGCCCGGCCCTCACCCCCGGCCCCTCTCCCGCAAGCGGGCGAGGGGTGCAAAGCCGTTGAGTCTGTTAGGCCGTCTTCTGCGCGAGCAGCTGATACTGCTCTTCCCCATCATCCCAACCCGCTTCCCAGGCAGCTGCCAATACATCGGCGGCGTGGGGTTGGTTGGTGATCGGGTTGCCAGTTAAACCGGCCATGTAGCCCTGTTGGTAGGCCTTGTTCAGGCTTTCCAGGCTCCATTGCGGTTCGTCTTCCTTGGGAATGGCCTCGGACGGCGCCATGGGTGAGCTCACGTGGGGGAACTGGGCTAATGCTAGCCGTGCCCGGCCAGGAGCGACTGACCGTCGGTCCCGGCTTTTACCCCGCTGGCTTTTTTTGTGACGGTATCGACTAAACCGCCAGGGCCAAAATACTGGCCTGGTAAGCGGCGACAAACGTGTCGAAATCACCGCTCTGTTCAGCTTCCGTTGCCGCCTGATCGGCCAGCGATTGCTGCACCGATTGCTCAAACGCTGCGCGTTGTTCTTCGCTCAACGGCTTGCTGCGGAAGTAGTCAGCATGGGCCTGACTCTGGCGGAACGAGAACTGGGCAAACGTTTCATTGTTGGCCTTGAGGCTCGCCAATACCTGCGCCGAGGGCGTCAGGGCCGGGTTGGCAACTTTCGCGCGCTGGGCTTCAAGCGCCTGAACATGCAAGTCGCTGCCATGGCTTTGGTCGAGCAAAACGCTGATCTGGCCGATCTGGTCCAGCAAGTCCGTGGCCCAGTCTTGCAGGCTGATGGTTTCGCCGTTGCGACAGAGTTGCAGGCCCGGTTTGCGGCCTTCTTTCACCACGGTGAGGAAGTTATCAGTGCAACCGCTACATTCGCCGCCGCCCAGTTCCGGGCTGTGTTGCAGGGCGCAGAAAAGCACGAAGGCGTCGATAAAACGCGCGCTGGTCAGGTCGATGCCCATGGGCAGGAACGGGTTGATGTCCAGACAGCGCACCTCAACGTACTGCACGCCGCGGGCCATCAACGCCTGAATCGGACGCTCGCCGCTGTAGGTGACGCGCTTGGGGCGGATGTTCGAGTAGTACTCGTTTTCGATCTGCAGGATGTTGGTGTTCAGCTGCTGCCATTCGCCGTCTTTCTTGGTGCCCGCTTCGGCGTAGGCCGGGTAAGGCGTCGACACCGCCTGGCGCAGGCTGTCGGTGTAGCTGGCCAGGTCGTTGTAGCAAGGAGTAAGCCCGGCCTGGGCGCTGCTCTGGTAGCCGAGGTCGCTCATGCGCAGGCTAGTGGCGTAGGGCAGGTAGAGGCTGTCGGCGTCCAGTTGCTCGAGCTTGTGCGGCCGGCCGCGCAGGAAGCCCGCGTCCAGAGCCGGCGAGGCGCCGAACAGGTACATCAACAGCCAGCTGTAGCGGCGGAAGTTGCGAATCAGGGCGATATACCGCTCTGACTGGTAGTCGCGCAGGCTTTGGGTGTCGTCTTCAGCCACTTGCAGCACCGGCCACAGCGCTTCGGGCAGGGAGAAGTTGTAGTGGATGCCGGCGATGCACTGCATGGTCTTGCCATACCGCAGCGCCAAGCCTTTGCGGTACACGTATTTAAGGCGGCCAATGTTCGAATTGCCGTAGCGGGCAATCGGAATCACCTCTTCTTCCGGCAACGGGCACGGCATCGACGGGCTCCACAGGTACTCATTGTCGAGTTTGCTGTAGGCGAAGCGGTGGATCTGTTCCAGATCTTCCAGCGTCACGGCCGGGTCGGTTTCAGCTGGGGTGATGAACTCCAGCAGCGACTCGGAATAATCCGTGGTGATTTGCGGATGGGTAAGCGCCGAGCCCAGCGCAATGGGGTGCGGCGTCAGGGCCAGTTGGCCCTGGCTGTCGACACGCAGGCATTCGCGCTCGATCCCGTGCAGGCACTGGGTAAGCAAATTCAGGTGGGCGGGCTTGCTGAGCAGTGCCAAACGGCGGGAGAGGAGGTCGCTCAATTTTGTGTTCCTTCGCGTCAGTCGGCCCTATATGGGGGCTAGATCAACGGTCTGCAAGGGCAATGGGAAACAACTGGCGTGGTCGCCTGGTTTACGCAATTTCGCAACAGATTACCCGCACCGCAGGCGGAACTCACCTAGCCGCTCTCGGGCGCAGTTGAGCGGGGCGTTTACAGGCAGGCGAAGGTCGCTTGGGCTTTGGCCACCAGTTTGTCGTCCTGGTGCACCTCGGCTTCGATCACCTGCGTGCGTCGGCCGGCGTGTACCACCCATGCGCGGCAGAGGATGTCGCCCTCGTCTACCGGGCGGATGTAGTTGATCTTGCTCTCCAGCGTCACCGTGCCCGGCCCGCCGACCACGCTGTGGCTGGCCTGGCCCATGGCCGTGTCGATCAGCGAGAACAACGCGCCGCCGTGCAGCTTGCCGTGCAGGTTGCGCAGGCCGTCGTGAACGCTCAGGCGAATAATTGCCTCGCCGCCGTCGGCCTTGAGAATGTGTAAACCCAGCAAGCGGGCAAATGCGCTTTTACTGCCGACTTCTTCGGAATTGGAAAGCGAGTCCGCTGGCTGGGTCATGGTTTATTTCCGTAGTTGCTTGGCGTTGGCGAACAGCGAAGCCATGGCGTTGTTACTTGGCGCCGGCTGTGTGGTCGGTTGCGCCTGCGGGCGAGGCTTGCCGCCGCCACGTTTGTCGCCGCCGCGCGGGCCGTCGATTTTCTCGCCGGGGGTGTCGCCCATGCGCATGGACAAGGCGATGCGGTTACGCGGAATGTCCACTTCCATCACCTTGACCTTCACCACGTCGCCGGCCTTCACCGCTTCGCGCGGGTCTTTGACGAATTTTTCCGACAGCGCCGAGATGTGCACCAGACCGTCCTGGTGCACGCCGATGTCCACGAACGCGCCGAAGTTGGTGACGTTGGTCACCACGCCTTCGAGGATCATGCCCAACTGCAAGTCTTGCAGGGTTTCAACGCCGTCCTGGAATTCAGCGGTTTTGAACTCCGGACGCGGGTCACGGCCCGGCTTTTCGAGCTCGGCGAGAATGTCGCTGACGGTGACCAGGCCGAAGGTTTCGTCGGTGAATTTCTTCGGGTCCAGGCGCTTGAGGAAGCCGGCATCGCCAATCAGCGAGCGCAGATCGCGGCCGGTGTCGGCGGCAATGCGTTCCACCAGCGGGTACGTTTCCGGGTGCACGGCGGAAGCGTCGAGCGGGTTGTCGCCGTTCATTACGCGCAGGAAGCCGGCCGCTTGCTCGAAGGTTTTATCGCCGAGGCGCGGCACCTTTTTCAGCGCATCGCGGGTTTTGAACGCGCCGTGGGCATCACGGTGGTTAACGATGTTTTGCGCAAGCGTAGTGTTCAGCCCGGAGATACGCGCCAGCAGCGGCACCGAGGCGGTGTTGACGTCCACGCCCACGGCGTTCACGCAGTCTTCCACCACGGCGTCGAGGCTGCGCGCCAGTTTCAGCTGCGACACGTCGTGTTGGTATTGGCCTACGCCGATGGATTTCGGGTCGATTTTCACCAGCTCGGCCAGCGGGTCTTGCAGGCGACGGGCAATCGACACGGCGCCGCGAATCGAGACGTCCAGATCCGGGAATTCTTTCGCCGCCAATTCAGACGCGGAATACACCGAGGCGCCGGCTTCGCTGACCATGATTTTGGTCATTTTCAGCTCGGGCAGTTTTTTGATCAGTTCGGCGGCCAGTTTGTCGCTCTCGCGGCTGGCGGTGCCGTTGCCGATGGAGATCAGGTCGACGCGGTGTTTGATGCACAGCGCGCCGAGGATGGCCAAGGTCTGGTCCCACTGCTTTTGCGGCACGTGGGGGTACACGGTGGCGTATTCCAGCAGCTTGCCGGTGGCATCGACCACGGCAATTTTGCAGCCGGTGCGCAGGCCCGGGTCCAGGCCCAAGGTGGCGCGCGGGCCTGCCGGTGCGGCCAACAGCAGGTCGTGCAGGTTGTGGGCGAATACGTTGATCGCCTCGGTTTCCGCACCGTCGCGCAGCTCGCCGAGCAGGTCGGTTTCCAGATGGGTGTAGAGCTTGACCTTCCAGGTCCAGCGCACCACTTCGCCGAGCCATTTGTCTGCGGCGCGGTTTTCGTTACGAATGCTGAAATGCTCGCCGATCATGCCTTCGCACGGGTGCAGGGCGCCGGGCGTCTCGTCGCCGACTTTCAGTGCGGAGCTCAAGATGCCTTCGTTGCGGCCACGGAAAATGGCCAGCGCGCGGTGCGACGGCATGCTTTTTAGCGGCTCGTCGTGTTCGAAGTAATCGCGGAATTTCGCCCCTTCTTCCTCCTTGCCGGCGACAACGCGGGCGCTGAGGATGGCTTCGTGCTTGAGGAAGCTGCGCAGTTTGTCGAGCAGCTTGGCGTCTTCGGCGAAGCGCTCCATGAGGATGTACTTGGCGCCTTCAAGCACGGCTTTTACATCGGCGAAGCCTTTCTCTGCGTCAACGAAACGGGCGGCTTCGGTTTCAGGTGTCAGCGTTGGGTCGTTGAACAGGCCGTCGGCCAACTCGCCGATGCCGGCTTCCAGGGCGATCTGGCCCTTGGTGCGGCGCTTCTGCTTATAAGGCAGGTACAGGTCTTCGAGGCGGGTTTTGGTGTCGGCGAGGTTGATCTCGCGGGTCAGCTCCGGGGTGAGCTTGCCTTGCTCTTCAATGCTGGCCAGGATGCTGGCGCGGCGCTCGTCGAGTTCGCGCAGGTAGCGCAGGCGCTCTTCGAGGTTACGCAGTTGGGTGTCATCCAGGCTGCCGGTGACTTCTTTACGGTAACGGGCGATAAAGGGAACCGTGGAACCTTCATCCAGCAGGGCGACTGCAGCGGCGACTTGCTGCGGGCGAACGCCCAATTCCTGGGCGATACGGTTGTTGATGCTATCCATTAATAAAAGACCCACTTTAATAAGACGAGCTGACATGAAAACGTGAAGGGCCGGCATTATACCCAGGCCCTTTTGATGCAACCGGGAAAAATCTGCTAACGAATGGTGCGCAACTGCTGCGCGGTCTCTGCGCCATAATGCGCGACGATTTGAAGGAGCACCTATGAGCAATACGGCCCCGCTGGAAGGCGAAAAAATCCTGATCGTCGATGACGATCCCGGTCTGCGACGCCTGTTGGAACGATTCCTGGAAGAGCAAGGCTACCGCGTTCGGGCGGTGGAAAATGTGGAGCAGATGGACCGTCTGCTCTCGCGTGAACTCTTCCAACTGCTGGTTCTGGACCTCATGCTTCCCGGCGAAGACGGCCTCTCGGCCTGCAAACGCTTGCGCGAAGCCAACAACCAGATGCCGATCATCATGCTCACCGCCAAAGGCGATGAGAGCAGCCGTATCCAAGGCCTCGAACAGGGCGCCGACGACTACCTGGCCAAACCGTTCAACCCTCGCGAATTGCTCGCACGCATCAAAGCCGTGCTGCGCCGCCAGACCGTTTCCGTACCGGGCGCGCCAGGCAGCGAAGACGAAACCGTGACCTTCGGCGACTACGAACTGTTCCTCGCCACCCGCGAACTCAAGCGCGGCGAAGAAGTGCACATGCTCACCACCGGCGAGTTCGCCGTGCTCAAGGCGCTGGTGCAACACGCCCGCGAGCCGCTGACCCGCGACAAACTGATGAACCTGGCCCGCGGCCGTGAGTGGGACGCGCTGGAGCGTTCCATCGACGTGCAGATTTCCCGCCTGCGCCGGTTGATCGAGCCGGACCCGTCCAAACCACGGTATATCCAGACCGTGTGGGGCGTGGGTTATGTGTTTGTGCCGGATGGTAATAAGTAACGCTGCATCACCCTCCTTGTGGGAGCGGCTTTAGCCGCGATGCGCTTGATTAAAAGCATCGCGGCTGAAGCCGCTCCTACAAAACCCTCTCCCCCAGAATCTCTGCCTTGCCATGAAAACCCCCGTCTGGTTCCCCCAAAGCTTCTTCGCCCGCACCCTGTGGTTGGTGTTGGTGGTGGTGCTGTTTTCCAAAGCGCTGACCCTGGTTTATCTGATGATGAACGAGGATGTGCTGGTGGACCGCCAGTACAGCCACGGCGCCGCCCTGACGCTGCGCGCCTATTGGGCGACCGAGGAAGACAAGCGCGCCGTTATCGAAAAAGCCGCCGGCCTGCGCTGGACCTCCGACGCTGAAGAACCACCGGGCGAGCAGCACTGGCCGTACACCGGCATTTTCCAGCGACAGATGCGTATGGAGCTGGGGCCGGACACCGAGGTGCGGCTGCGCATCCATCAACCGTCGGCGCTGTGGGTGCGGGCGCCGGCGTTGGGCGATGGGTGGGTGGAAGTGCCGCTGTACCCGCATCCGCTGCGTGGGCAAAAAATCTGGGGCGTGCTGGGCTGGTTTCTGGCCATCGGCGTGCTGTCGACGGCAGCGGCGTGGATTTTTGTCCGTCAACTCAACCAGCCGCTGCAACGCCTGGTATCGGCGACGCGCCAGTTGGGGCAGGGCCGCAGCGTACGGTTGCCGATCAGCGACACGCCCAGCGAAATGACCGAGGTGTACAGCGCTTTCAACCAGATGGCCGACGGCCTGGAGCAAGCCGCCCGCGAGCGTGAGCTGATGCTGGCCGGGGTTTCCCACGACCTGCGTACGCCGCTGACGCGCTTGCGCCTGGGCCTGGAGTTGCTCAACAGCGACACCGAGCTGGTCGAAGACATGGTGCGCGACATCGAAGACATGGACGCCATCCTCGACCAGTTCCTGGCCTTTATCCGCGACGGTCGCGATGAGCGGCTGGAAGAGGTGGACCTGGCCGATCTGGTCGCGGACGCCGTAGCGCCCTTCAACCACGACAAGGAAAACGTGCGTCTGTGCCTTGAGCCCGTGCCGCCGTTTCCCCTGCGTCGGGTGTCGATGAAGCGTCTGCTCAACAACCTGATCGAAAATGCCCTGCACCACGGCGGCAATGCTGTGGAAGTAGCGGCGTATGTGTCGGGCGATAGCAGCGCACCGTATGTGGTGCTCAGCGTGCTCGACCGGGGCAACGGCATTGATCCGGCCGAACTGGGCGACATCTTCAACCCCTTCATCCGAGGCGACCGCGCCCGTGGCGGCAAAGGCACCGGCCTGGGCCTGGCCATCGTCAAACGCATCGCCGCCCAGCACGGCGGCAGCGTAGAACTGCGCAACCGCTCGGGTGGCGGGCTGGAAGCGCGGGTGTGTTTGCCCCTGGGTTTGCTGCTGCCGCGCGACGCGGTGTAACACCGACTCGGTCTGTCTGTAGGAGCCAGCTTGCTGGCGAACCCTGCAAACCCCAGCGGCCAGACCTCCGTTTGCACGGTTCGCGACCCAGGTCACTCCTACACGACCATCGGACTTATCGGTACTGGCAAAACAGCACCACGCCTTTCGTGGCGCTGTTCTATGCTATGGCAGCGTCTTGTCCCGAGGTCCGCATGCCGGCTGTTTTCAATCATCCCCCGAAGTGGACCTGGTGGCTGCCGCTGCCACTGTTACACCTGGCGACCTGGTGTTCGCTCTCGACCCAATTCACCCCGGGTTTGGCACTCTGGTATCTGCCGTTTGCCCTTGGCCTGGTGTTGACGTACTGGTGGGGCCCTCGGGTGCTGCTGGCGATCTACATCAACTCCGCTGTCAGTGCGCCGCTGTGGGGCGTGGCGTGGCAATGGGGGCCGGTGTTTGGTCTGCCCGAGGTGCTCGCCGTCGCCTGCGGCTGGTGGTTGCTGAGCCGGCGCCCCTTCGATTTCGCCTTGCCCGACCTCAGTCATGTCATTCGCTATTTGCTGCTGGGCGTTCTGGTGCCGGTGTCACTGCTGGCGCTGCTCAAACAGGCGGCCTTGTTTGTCTGCTTCCACGCACCGAAAACCGACTGGGCGATGGACAGCCTGAACATGTGGCTGGCCGACAGCTTCAGTACGCTGGTCATCGTCACGCCCATGCTCAGTTACCTCACGCTGTACCTGCGCCGACTCGGCTGGGTAGCGCCGTTCGGCACAGGCAGCGATCACCGCGTGGAACTGCTGGCCGAACCGCTGCGCCGCTCGCCGCCCTGGTGGCTGCTGGTGAGTCTGATGTTCGGCTTGCCGTTGCTGCTCGACATCCTGCCGGCTCCCCTGCAGCTGCCTTTGCTCGGCGTGGTGATGCTCAGCCTGGCCATGCTCTGGGGTTATCCCGGCGCTTTGTGCGGCGCGATCATGAGCAGCTTGGTGGTGCTCGCCCTGCCGCTGCTGCAAGAGCGCCCCATTCCCGCCGCCCTGTTGAACGCGCCGCTCACCGAATTGCATTTGAGCGTGCTGCTGCTGATGGTCGCCACCTTGTTGATCGGCCGTAGCCTCAGCGACTTGCGCCTGGCCCTCAGCCGCAGCGCCCATATGCAGCAGCAACTGGCCCTGGCCAACCTGGCGCTGGAGGCCAGCCCGTTGGGCATCACCATCGCCGATGCGCGCCAGCCCGACTTTCCGATGATCTACTGCAACCCCATGTTCGAACGCATCACTGGCTACAGCAGCAGTGAAGCGTTAGGACAAAACTGCCGGTTCCTGCAAGGCACCGACCGTAATCAGGCCGACCTTCATCGCGTGCGCGCCGCGCTGCAACGCGGCGAGGCCACGCAGGTAATCCTGCGCAACTACCGCAAAAACGGCGTGCTGTTCTGGAACGAAATCACCCTGTCGCCGTTGCGCGACGACCAAGGCATCAGCCATTACATCTCCCTGCAAAACGACGTGACCTCACGCGAGCGCCTGGCCAGCGAAGTGTCCGCACGCCGCGAGGAACTGCTGCGTCAAACCCATTTGCTATCGCAAACCGAAGCCATCGCCGACATCGGCGGCTGGGTGCTTGAAGTGCCGGGCTTGGACATGTTCTGGAGCGAAGGCTGCTTCCGCCTCTACGAACTCGACCCCACCGGCGCCACGCCGAACTTCGACCAAGCCATCAGCTACCTCGACAAAGAAGGCCAGGCGATCGCGCGGCGCACAGTTGCCGACACCCTCAGCGATGGCCGGCCGTTCGATGTAGAAGTACGGCTGATTACCGCCCGAGGAAACTCGCGGTTCCTGCGCGTGATGGGTTTGGCCGAAATGGACGACGGCAAGGTCATCCGTATCTATGGCGCCATTCAGGACATCTCCGCCCGCAAGCTCACCGAACAACAGCTGCGCGAACGGGACGAATGGCTGCGCCTGTTCTTCGAAGCGCCGCTGATCGGCATGGCCATGATCAGCCCGCAAGGCATGTGGCTGGAGGTCAACAGCAAGCTCTGCCAAGTGCTCGGACGCGGGCGCGATTACCTGCGCAACTGCGGCTGGGCACAAATCACCCACGCCGACGATTTGCTGATCGAGCAGCCGCTGTTCGAAAGCGTGGCCCTGGGCGAGCGCGACGATTACGAACTGGAAAAACGCTTCCTGCGTGAAGACGGCAGCGTCATTTACACCCGCCTGAGCCTGCGCGCGGTGCGTGATCCACAAGGGCAACTGGAAGCCTGCCTGGCGCTGATTGAAGACATCACCGCCCGCTACGAAGCCGAAGCCCGCTACCGCACATTGGTTGAGCACGCGCCGGAAGCCATCTTGCTGTTCACCGAAGACGGCGGCCTGGTTGATGTAAACGAAAACGCCGAGCGCCTGTTCAAGCTCAGCCGCCACGAGCTGATCGGTCGCCGGCCGGTGGAATTGAGCCCGGCCCGCCAGGCCGACGGGCGCTTGTCGGTGCAGGCCGGCAGCGGCTATACCACGGCGGCACTGGAAGGCGCAGCGCCGGTGTTCGAGTGGTTGCACCGTGACAGCGCCGGGCGCCAGTTGCCGTGCGAGGTGCGCTTGGTGCGCATGCCCGGCGAGCAGAAATTGATCCGCGCCAGCGTCACCGATATCTCCGAACGCCAGCGCTACCAGCGGGAAATCGAACGCCTGGCCTACAGCGACGAGCTGACCGGCTTGCCCAACCGCCGCCTGCTGCTCGACCGCCTGCAACACGCCATGACCCGCGAGATTCGCGACAGCTCGTTTGGCGCGCTGCTGTTTATCGACCTCGACCACTTTAAAACCGTCAACGACAGCCTTGGGCATCCGGTCGGCGATGCGCTGCTGCGCGAAGTCACCACGCGCCTGGCCGGCTGCCTGCGCGCCGAAGACACCCTGGCGCGCCTGGGCGGCGACGAGTTCGTGGTGCTGCTGGAAAGCATCGGCGACAACCCGGAAATTGCCGGCGAACACGCGGCCGACGTCGGCGAAAAGCTGCTGCAAAGCTTGCTCGGCAGCTACCACATCGACGGCCACGAACTGTCCATCAGCGCCAGCATCGGCATTGCCCTGCACCCGGTGGGCGACCAGGGCGCCGCCGATGTGCTGAAACAGGCCGACACCGCCATGTACCGCGCCAAGCGCGGCGGTCGCAACGCGCTGCACTTCTTCGCCCCGGCCATGCAGGCGGCCATCGACCAGCGCCTGCAACTGCAAGGCGAACTGCGCCAAGCGATTGCCCGCGACCAACTGCACTTGGCGTTTCAGCCGCAGCTGGACCTGAAGACCGGCAAGGTGGTGGGCGCCGAAGTCCTGTTGCGCTGGACTCACCCCGAACGTGGCGAAATTCCACCGGCGCAGTTCATTCCCCTGGCCGAAGAAACCGGACTGATTCTGGACATCGGCGCCTGGGTACTCGACGAAGCGTGCGCCGCGCTCGCGCGTTGGCACTGGCGATTGCCGGAGCTGGTGCTGGCCGTCAACCTCAGCCCCCATGAACTGCGCCAATTCGACGTGGTGCAACGCGTGGCCGACTGCCTCAACCGCTACGACCTGCCCGCCAGCGTGCTGGAGCTGGAAATTACCGAAGGCGTGCTGCTCGAAGACGTCGACCAATGCATCGCCGCCATGCAGGCGTTGAAAGCGCTCGGCGTGCGCTTCGCCATCGACGACTTTGGCACCGGTTATTCCTCGCTCACCTACCTCAAACGGTTGCCGCTGGACCGCCTGAAAGTTGACCGCAGCTTCGTTAACGACCTGCCCGACGATGCCAGCGGAATGATGCTGGTCGAAACCATCCTGATGATCGCCCGCAATCTTGGGCTGGAATGCGTGGCCGAAGGTATCGAAAGCGCCGCGCAGTTCGAGAGCCTGCGCGGGCTCGATTGTGCGTTGGGGCAGGGGTTCTACTTCAGTCACCCGTTGAGTGAGGAAGAGTTTCTGACGTGGTTGCAGCAGCGGGGTAGCTAGCCAGCGTTGCTGGCAAGATCAAAGGCCCCTCTCCCCCAGCCCCTCTCCCGCAGGCGGGCGAGGGGTGACGCAGGGCGGCGACCGAGTTTCTCCGGTTACAGATGTGATCGCCAGAGCGTATGCCAACTCGGTCGGCCCCCTCGCCCGCTTGCGGGAGAGGGCTGGGGAGAGGGGCCTTTGATCTATTGCCAATTTGAAACCCCCCACGCTTTTGCGTAGCGTGCATTCCCTCTACATCCCCCACGCTGCGAGGCCTCCGTGGCTGCTCTTCGTCTGCTGCTGTTGTCGCTGTTGCTGGCGTGTTCTGCCTCTGCGTGGGCGGGGTATCCGGGGTCGGTGGATTTGCGTGCCTGGTCACCAGACACCGAGCCGATGCGCATTATGAATGGCCAGTGGCTGCTCACTTGGCGCGACGGCGCCCGCGCGCCGCAGCGGGTGACGTTGCCGTTTACCTGGCATAACGGCACGCCGACGTGGTGGGGCGAGGTCGGGTTTGGTCGCGTGGAGTTCAGTACGCAGTTGTTGCTGCCGGTCTCCAACGAACCATTGGCCTTGTATATCGATGCGCTGAAATCCGCCGGGCGCGTGTGGGTCGATGGACAATTGGTGGCCACGGCCGGCCGTGTCGGTGAGGCTGATGTTGAACAGGCGCGCATCCGCCCGCTGTTGATTCCTTTGCCCATCGGCGCCGACAGCGTGTTGGTGCGCATCGAGGTGTCGAACCATTTTCATCGCGAAGGCGGCATCGATATGCCGATTCTGGTGGGCGCCCGCAATTACCTCGAACACCGCGCCGCCATCGGCCAGGGCGTGCAGTTGTTCACGCTGGGTGGCTGCATTCTGATGGCGTTCTACCTGTTGCTGCTGGGCAGTTGGAACAGCCAGCAAATGCTCAGCGGCCCGTTCAGTTTGATGCTCGGTTTGGCGGCGATGAGCGCAGCGGCCAACAGCAGCTTGATGGACAGCCTCGACCTGCCCACCAGTCTGATCTATCACATCAAATACATCTGCCAGATTCTCTATCCCGCCATCTACGCGCTGCTGTTGCGCCGGCTGTTTCCGGAAGAGTCGAGCCTGATTGTAGCGCGCGCGCTGTTGGCGATTGCGGTAGTGATCACCCTGCTGATTCTGCTCACGCCGCCCGCGCTGTTCACCGGCACGCGCGAGTTGGCGGCGGTATTGGTGGTGGGCTCGTGCATCTATTTTCTCAGCAACATCATTCACGCCGTGCTGCGCCATCGCGATGGCGCGCAGAGCATTCTGCTCGGCATGTTGGTGGTCACCGCGGCGGTGTGCAACGACGTGCTGCTTTACACCGAAGGCCTGGTGACGGTCAGCGTATTTCCTTTGGGCGTGTTGGGGTTGCTGCTGTCTCACGGCGTGGTGTTGGGGCAGCGCATGCTCGCCGCGCTGCGGCACAACGTGGAGCTGTCGGACCACCTTCAGCGCCTGAACACGTCGCTGGAACAGCGTGTAGAACAGCGCACCGCCGTGCTGCGACAGAACCGCGACTTGCTCGACCGCACCCTCGAACATATGGACGCCGCGCTGCTGTCGGTAGACGGTCAAGGCACCATTCTGGCGATCAACCAGCGCTTTCGGCGGCTGTTCGGTATGTCGGCCGAGGTAACTACGCGCGAGCAGTTGCTGGAGCGCTTGCAGCAAGCCGAGCTGGCACTGGACCCGTGCGAGTGCGCGTTGCTGTTGCCGGCGATTGGTCAGGAGTTGCGCGCCCGTGAAGACCTGCCGCTGGCCAACCGGCTGATCATCGACGTGCGCCGCCGCTCGCTGGCGGATGGCGGCTGGGTGTCGACCTTTGAAGACGTCACCAGCCAGCGCCTGGCCGAACTCGGCGTGCAGGGCGGCGACATTGGCCATTGGAAATTCGATGTGCACAAGCGCCAGTTGGAGGGCACGGAACGCTGCTGGAGCATGCTGGGGTATCACCGCGAAGCCATTGCCCCACCGAACTTGCTCAGCCTGAGTCATCCGCAGGAACGCAGTCGCCTGATGACCGAAGTGCTGCGCGCGCGGCGCGGCAAAGGCGAGCTGCAATGCACGTTGCGCCTGGCCCACAGCAATGGCGACTGGCTGTGGGTGTCGCTGCGCGGCCGCTGCATTCTCGACCGTGCGCAGCGGCCGCGGTATTGGATTGGCGTGATCGAAGACATCGACCGCGAGGTATGCGCGCAAGTCGCGCTGGAGCAGGCGCGCGACCAAGCGGTGCGTGAGGCGCGGCAGAACGAAGAACTGCTCGCCACCCTCAGCCACGAATTGCGCACGCCGCTGGTGGCGATTCAAGGGCACATTTCCCTGCTGCTTGATCAGCATGAACTGCAAGTGGCGATGCGCCGACGCCTCGACACCGTGCAGAACGCCTCGCGCAACCTCACCGACGTGCTCGACGGCTTGTTGGCGCTGGCGCGCAGCGAAACCGCCAAGTTGCCGCTGCGCGTGCCGTTCGACCTGGCCGCGCTGGTGCGCGAGTGCGTCGAGGTGATGCGCCTGCAAGCCGGGGCCAAACAGCTGGCGCTCAGTTTGCACATGGATTTGGGCGAGCGCTGCTGGGTGGAAGGCAGCCCGGTGGGCGTGCGGCAGGTGCTCTACAACCTGCTGGGCAACGCGATCAAGTTCACCCAGCAGGGTGGCATCAATGTGCGGGTGCAGGCCGACGCCCAAGGCGAAGGTTTTATTCTGGTGGTCACCGACACCGGCATGGGCATTCCCGATGACTTGCAGTCGCAGGTGTTCGCCGCCTTCACCCGGCTTGACCAGCACAGCCACCAGCCGGGCGTGGGCCTCGGTTTGTATATCGTGCGGCGGCTGGTGCAGCTGCTCGGTGGCGAAATCAGCCTGCAAAGCAGCGTCGGCGTCGGCTCGTGTTTTCGTTTGGCGTTGCCGTGGCCGCCGTTGCTGCGCCACCAGCCGGAGCTGAATCTGGACGTGCCGCTGGACGGCCTGTACGTGTTGCTGGTGGAAGACGTGCCGGTCAGCCGCGAAGTAACCCGCGAGCTGCTGCTCAGTTGGGGCTGCCTGGTGGACACCGCCGTCGACGGCGAAGGCGCCATCGCCAGTTGCCAAGAGCACGACTACGACCTGGTGCTCATGGACATGCGCCTGCCCGACATGGACGGCCTGGAAGCCAGTCGCATCATTCGTCAGCAACAGGGCGATGTCGGCCCGCTGATGGTGGCGCTCACCGCCAACGCCACCGACCTCGACCGCCAGGCTTGCCTGCAAGCCGGGCTTGATGGCGTGCTGGCCAAGCCGCTGCAACGTCGTCATTTACAGGCACTGCTGAGCGGCGAAGACATGTTCGCGCCGTCTGCCGCGGACCTTGCCAGTGGTGACGAGCGTGCCCTGGCCGCGCCGCGCTTCGAGCAGTTGCGCCAGTGGCTGGGCGCTAATTTGTTCGACCGTTTGCTGCCCTCGTTCCTGGCCTCGCTGGAAGAGGTACGTGAAGGCGTGCAGGAGTTATTAACCGCGCCGAGCAGTGAGGCGGTGCAGGCACGGCGCAGTGCACTGCTGCACCGTTTGCAGGGCAGCGCGGCAAACTTCGGCTTGCACGGTTTGGCGCGTCAGAGCCTTGCCGCGCAGCGCGGCGACATCGCCCTCGAGGTGCTGCGCGATGTGCTGGACGACCACCTGCACGTGCTGCGCGCCGAATTGGAACGGGCGGGGTAGGGCGCGCTTGCGCACGGTTTACCTGTTTGCGACCTCAGCAAACCGCGCCGCCGCTCTGGCTCCTGGCGCGTGCGTTTGGCAATACTCAAACGCGCCACGGGGGTAGGGCAATCCTTACCCTCAGACTTCCGCTGCGCTTATAGCAATCTCTCATAGCCACCGATTTGCGCGCGCGCCAGGCTTCTCTAGCCTTAAGGCACGACGTACAAAATCAAAAAGGTGGGGTCATGGGCGAGTCGCAAGTGAACGATGTGCTGGTCAGCTTTCGTGGCGTTCAGAAAAGCTACGACGGCGAAAACCTCATCGTCAAAGACCTCAACCTGGACATCCGCAAAGGCGAATTTCTTACCCTGCTGGGGCCGTCCGGCTCGGGCAAAACCACAAGCCTGATGATGCTCGCCGGCTTCGAAACGCCCACCAGCGGCGAAATTCTGCTGGCCGGCCGCGCCATTAATAACGTGCCGCCGCACAAGCGCGACATCGGCATGGTGTTCCAGAACTACGCCTTGTTTCCGCACATGACCGTGGCGGAAAACCTGGCCTTTCCGCTGACCGTGCGTGGCATGAACAAAACCGATGTCAGCGAGCGCGTGAAGCGTGCGTTATCGATGGTGCAGCTCGACACCTTCCGCAATCGCTACCCCGGCCAGTTGTCCGGCGGCCAGCAGCAACGCGTGGCGCTGGCCCGCGCGCTGGTGTTCGAACCGCAGCTGGTGCTGATGGATGAACCGCTGGGCGCGCTGGATAAACAGCTGCGCGAGCACATGCAGATGGAGATCAAGCACCTGCACCAGCGCTTGGGCGTGACTGTGGTGTACGTGACCCACGACCAGGGCGAAGCGCTGACCATGTCCGACCGCGTGGCGGTGTTTCACCAGGGCGAGATCCAGCAGATTGCGCCGCCGCGTGAACTGTACGAAGAACCGAAGAACACCTTTGTCGCCAACTTCATCGGCGAGAACAACCGCCTCAATGGCCGCCTGGTCAGCCGCGACGGCGAGCGGTGCGTGGTCGAGCTGGGCCGTGGCGAAAAGGTCAATGCACTGGCCGTCAATGTGGGCCAGCCGGGCGAGCCGGTGACCTTGTCGGTGCGCCCCGAACGCGTGCTGATCAACAGCGCCAGCGATGTGTGCAGCAACCGATTCTCCGGCCGCGTGGCCGAATTTATCTACCTGGGCGACCACGTGCGTGTGCGCCTGGAGGTGTGTGGCAAGGCCGACTTCTACGTCAAGCAACCCATCGCCGATCTCGATCCGGCGCTGGCGGTGGGCGACGTGGTTCCGCTCGGTTGGCAGGTGGAGCACGTCAGGGCGTTGGATCCGTTGTTGGAAACAGCCTGACCGCTTTGAAGTTCGCAGTTTGATAACGCGTTATTCAACCCAGCACTGTGGAGAAAACAACAATGAAACAAGCACTGAAACTCGTCAGCGTGGCACTCGGGTTGGCAATTGCCAGCCAGGCCATGGCGGCCGATCTGACCGTGATCTCGTTCGGGGGAGCGAACAAGGCCGCGCAAGTCAAAGCGTTCTATGAGCCATGGGAAGCGGCTGGCAAAGGCAAGATCGTGGCCGGTGAGTACAACGGCGAAATGGCCAAGGTCAAAGCCATGGTCGACACCAACAGCGTGTCGTGGGACCTGGTAGAAGTGGAGTCGCCGGAACTGTCGCGCGGCTGCGACGAAGACATGTTCGAAACCCTCGACCCTGCGCTGTTCGGCAACAAGGCCGACTACGTGCCGGGCGCCATTCAAAGCTGCGGCGTGGGCTTCTTCGTGTGGTCCACCGTGCTGGCCTACAACGCCGACAAACTGAAAACCGCGCCTACCAGCTGGGCCGATTTCTGGGACACCACAAAATTCCCCGGCAAACGTGGCCTGCGTAAAGGCGCGAAGTACACCCTGGAATTCGCCCTGATGGCCGACGGCGTTGCGCCGAAAGACGTCTACAAAGTACTGGCCAGCAAAGACGGCCAGAACCGCGCGTTCAAAAAGCTCGACGAGCTGAAGCCGAACATTCAGTGGTGGGAAGCTGGCGCGCAACCGCCGCAATACCTCGCCTCCGGTGACGTGGTAATGAGTTCGGCCTACAACGGTCGCATCGCCGCCGTGCAGAAAGAAAGCAACCTGAAAGTGGTATGGACCGGTGGCATCTACGACTTCGATGCCTGGGCCATTCCGAAGGGTTCGAAGAACGCCGAAGAAGCGAAGAAATTCATCGCCTACTCGGTTCAGCCTGAGCAGCAAAAAATCTACTCGGAAAACATCGCCTACGGCCCGGCCAACTCCAAAGCCGTTGCCCTGCTGGACAAAGGCATCCTTAAAGACATGCCGACCACACCGGAAAACATCGCCGATCAAGTGCAGATCGACGTGACCTTCTGGGCCGACAACGGCGAGCAGTTGGAGCAGCGCTTCAACTCGTGGGCTGCCAAGTAACACGCGGGTAATGCCGCTGCGTAACCCCTTGTAGGAGCGAGCTTGCTCGCGAAGAACCTGAGCGCCATGCGATGCGTCTGCGTAATGGCCTTCGCGAGCAAGCTCGCTCCTACGGGGATAGCGATTCATTTTTGTTCGGAGTAGCCCTATGGCCGTCGCCATTGCTGAAACCACCTTAAAGCAACGCCTCGCGCGTGCCGAGCGGGTCAATCGCCTCAAGGCGCAAGCGCTGATCGCGCCGCTGGTGCTGTTTTTGCTCTTGGTGTTTCTGGTGCCGATTGTTGCGCTGCTCTACAAAAGCGTTGCCAACCCCGAGGTGGTCAACGGCTTGCCGCGCACCGTGGTGGCGGTGGCCGAGTGGGATGGCAAAGGCTTGCCGGCTGAGCCGGTGTACAAAGCCATCAGTGAAGACCTGGGCGAAGCCCGGAAAAACCAAGTCTTGGGCGATTTGTCCAAGCGTCTGAATATGGAATCGGCCGGCTACCGCAGCCTGCTGATGAAAACTGCGCGCGCGCTGCCGTTCGCCGAAGCGCCGGCTTCTTACAAAGAAGCACTGGAAGGGTTGGATGAGCGCTGGGGCGATCCGGCCTACTGGCAGGTGATTCGCCGCAACACCTCAAGCGTCACGCCGTACTACTTGCTGGCGGCTGTGGATCACCGCATCGACGATGTCGGCGAAGTGGCACCCGCCACGCCGGACCAAGCCATTTACCTGGATATTTTCGCCCGCACCTTCTGGATGGGCCTGGTGATTACCGCCATCTGCCTGGTGCTCGCCTATCCGCTGGCGTATCTGCTGGCCAACCTGCCGTCGCGCCAGAGCAACCTGCTGATGATTCTGGTGCTGCTGCCGTTCTGGACGTCGATTCTGGTGCGCGTGGCTGCATGGATTGTGCTGCTGCAGTCGGGCGGCCTGATCAACAGCGCGCTGATGGCCGTAGGCATTATCGATAAGCCGTTGGAGTTGGTGTTTAACCGTTCCGGTGTGTACATCGCCATGGTGCACATCATGCTGCCGTTTATGATTCTGCCGATCTACAGCGTGATGAAGGGCATCTCGCCCACCTACATGCGTGCGGCAATTTCCCTCGGCTGCCACCCATTCGCCAGCTTCTGGCGCGTGTACTTTCCGCAGACCCTGGCCGGTGTCGGCGCCGGTTGCCTGCTGGTGTTCATTCTCGCCATTGGCTACTACATCACCCCGGCGCTGCTGGGCAGCCCGAGCGATCAGATGGTCAGCTACTTCGTTGCCTTCTACACCAACACCAGCATCAACTGGGGCATGGCCACGGCGCTCGGCGGCCTGCTGCTATTCGCGACCCTGGCCCTTTACGTGGTGTATAGCTGGCTGGTGGGCGCAAGCCGCCTGCGCCTGAGCTGATTAGGAGAACTCTGATGCAAAGCCCTTATATGTCTCCGATCGAGCGCGTTTGGTACTACGCCCTGCGTGGCCTGTGCGCGCTGGTGCTGCTGTTTCTGATTCTGCCGGTGCTGGTGATCGTGCCGCTGTCGTTTAACTCCGGCAGTTTTCTGGTGTACCCGCTGCAAGGATTCTCGCTGCACTGGTACCAAGACTTCTTCGCCTCAGCCGACTGGATGCGCTCGCTGAAAAACAGCCTGATCGTGGCACCGGCCGCCACCGTGCTGGCCATGGTGTTCGGCACCCTCGCCGCCATCGGCCTGACCCGTGGCGAATTTCGCGGCAAGGCGCTGGTGATGAGCCTGGTGATTTCGCCGATGGTGGTGCCGGTGGTGATCGTCGGCGTCGCCAGTTATTTGTTCTTCGCGCCGCTGGGCTTGGGCAACAGCTACCTGTCGCTGATTGTGGTGCACGCGGTGTTGGGTGTGCCGTTTGTGATCATCACCGTGTCGGCCACCTTGCAGGGTTTCAACTACAACCTGGTGCGCGCTGCGGCCAGCCTCGGGGCGTCGCCGCTCACCGCCTTTCGCCGAGTGACCTTGCCGCTGATTGCACCGGGCGTGATCTCCGGCGCCTTGTTCGCCTTTGCCACCTCGTTTGATGAAGTGGTGGTGACGCTCTTTCTGGCCGGGCCGGGCCAGGCGACCTTGCCTCGGCAGATGTTCAGCGGCATCCGCGAAAACCTGAGCCCCACCATTGCGGCGGCGGCGACGTTGCTGATTGGGTTTTCGATTGTGCTGTTGCTGACGTTGGAATGGTTGCGTGGGCGCAGTGAGAAGTTGCGGACGTCGGCGAGTGAGAGCTAAGGGTCAAAAGCATCGCGGCTAAAGCCGCTCCTACAGACGGCACAATTTGTAGGAGCGGCTTTAGCCGCGATGCTCTTTATCTCCCCCTACGAAAGCAGCAGGTTGCCGTCTGATACATGACAGGCGAAATCCAGAACGCCTCGGGTACAATGCGCCACGATTTTTGTCCGAGGTGCGCCATGCAACCTTTCGCTATTGCCCCATCCATTCTCTCCGCCGACTTCGCCCGCCTGGGTGAGGAAGTGGACAACGTTCTAGCCGCTGGCGCCGACATCGTGCACTTCGATGTCATGGACAACCACTACGTGCCCAACCTCACCATCGGCCCGATGGTTTGTTCGGCGCTGCGCAAGTACGGCGTGACAGCACCCATCGACGTGCACCTGATGGTCTCGCCGGTTGATCGCATCATTGGCGACTTTATCGAAGCCGGCGCCACGTACATCACCTTCCACCCCGAAGCCAGTCAGCACATCGACCGCTCGTTGCAGTTGATCAAGGCGGGCGGCTGCAAGGCGGGCCTGGTGTTCAACCCTGCCACGTCGCTGGACAGCCTCAAGTACGTGATGGAGAAGGTCGACATGATCCTGCTCATGAGCGTGAACCCAGGCTTTGGCGGGCAGAAGTTCATCCCCGGCACGCTGGACAAACTGCGCGAAGCCCGTGCCCTGATCGAGGCATCTGGCCGTGACATTCGCCTGGAAATCGACGGTGGCGTGAATGTTCAGAACATTCGCGAAATCGCGGCGGCAGGTGCCGACACTTTTGTAGCCGGTTCGGCCATTTTCAACACGCCGGATTACGCGGCCGTCATCGCCCAGATGCGCGCCGAACTGGCGCTCGCGCGCCCATGAGTGGCTTTGCGCAGGTGCTCGGCGGGCGCTTGCCGCGCCTGGTGATGTTCGACCTGGACGGCACCCTGATCGACTCGGTGCCCGACCTTGCCGCCGCCGTTGACCACATGCTTATTCAGCTCAACCGCCCGACAGCGGGCGCCGAGCAGGTTCGTACCTGGGTCGGCAACGGCGTGCGTGTGCTGGTGCGTCGCGCCCTGGCCGGCAACATCGACCACACAGCGGTGAGCGATGAAGATACCGAGCAGGCGCTGGCGATTTTTATGGAGCTGTACGCCGACAACCACTCGCTGTCCAAGCTTTACCCAGGCGTGCGCGAAACGCTGAAATGGCTGAAAAGCCAAGGCATCGAGATGGCGCTAATCACCAACAAACCGGAGCGCTTTGTCGGTCCGCTGCTGGATGAAATGCGCATTGGCCGTTACTTCCGCTGGATCATTGGCGGCGACACGCTGCCTCAGCAAAAGCCCGATCCAGCTGCACTGAATGTGGTCATGCAAATGGCCGAAGTGTCGCCGGGCGAAGCGGTGTTTGTCGGCGACTCGCGCAGCGATGTGCAAGCCGCCAAAGCCGCCGGCGTGGTTTGCGTGGCGCTGAGTTATGGCTACAACCATGGTCGGCCGATTGCCGAGGAAGAACCGGCACTGGTGATCGACGATCTGCGCAAACTGCTGCCCGATTGCGCCGAATCGGCCGCTGAGATAATGTTGCCCGACGCCTTCAAATCCCCCCGCCAAAGAGATGCCATCGTGGTGGTCACCCGCAAACACTGGTTCGTCAAATCCGGGATGAAAATCCTCAAGGCCCTGGCCCGCTGGCGTTGGCGCGCCTGATCCGAGCCTGGCCGCAAGGCCTGCGTGTTTGCCATTACGACCCTAAACCTGAGCAAGACGGATGCGAGTACCCCAACAGGGCGCGCAGTGAGTAACTGCCGATAGCCCGAGCGGCTCGCCATCCCGGCCAGGTTTTTACCCTCAAGCCATGAGGCTGTTTACATGATCCGCGAAGAATTCCTGCGCCTGGCCGCCGACGGCTACAACCGCATTCCCCTTGCCTGCGAAACCCTGGCCGACTTCGACACACCGCTGTCGATTTATCTCAAGCTGGCCGACCAGCCCAACTCCTATTTGCTCGAGTCCGTACAGGGCGGCGAGAAGTGGGGGCGTTACTCGATCATCGGCCTGCCGTGCCGCACGGTGCTGCGAGTGCATGGCCATCACATCAGCGTGACCCACGACGGCGTCGAGATCGAAAGCCTGGAAAGCGAAGACCCGCTGGCCTTCGTCGAAACCTTCAAAGCCCGCTACAACGTGCCGACCATCGCTGGCCTGCCGCGCTTCAACGGCGGCCTCGTCGGTTACTTCGGTTACGACTGCGTGCGCTATGTGGAAAAACGCCTGGGCGCCTGCCCGAATCCGGACCCGATTGGTGTGCCGGACATTCTGCTGATGGTCTCCGACGCCGTGGTGGTGTTCGACAACCTGGCCGGCAAGATGCACGCGATTGTGCTGGCCGACCCAGCGCAATCCGATGCCTACGAAAACGGTCTGGGGCGCCTGGAAGAGTTGCTGGAAAAACTGCGTCAGCCGATCACCCCGCGTCGCGGTTTGGACTTCACCAAAGAGTCCGGCATCGAGCCCAATTTCCGCTCCAGTTTTACCCGCGAGGACTACGAGCGTTCGGTCGACACCATCAAGGAATACATCCTGGCTGGCGACTGCATGCAAGTGGTGCCGTCGCAGCGCATGTCCATCGATTTCAAAGCCGCGCCTATCGACTTGTACCGGGCGCTGCGCTGCTTTAACCCGACGCCCTACATGTACTTCTTCAACTTCGGCGATTTCCATGTCGTCGGCAGTTCGCCCGAAGTGCTGGTGCGCGTGGAAGACAACCTGATCACCGTGCGGCCCATCGCCGGCACGCGTCCGCGCGGCGCCACCGAAGAGGCCGACCGCGCGCTGGAAGAAGACTTGCTGGCCGACGCCAAGGAAATTGCCGAGCACTTGATGCTGATCGACCTGGGTCGCAACGACACCGGTCGGGTTTCCGAAATCGGCACGGTAAAGCTCACCGAAAAAATGGTGATCGAGCGTTATTCCAACGTGATGCACATCGTCTCCAACGTCACCGGCCAATTGAAAAGCGGGCTGACGGCCATGGACGCGCTGCGGGCGATTTTGCCGGCGGGCACGTTGTCTGGTGCGCCGAAGATTCGCGCCATGGAAATCATCGACGAGCTGGAGCCAGTCAAGCGCGGCGTGTACGGCGGCGCGGTGGGTTACCTGGCCTGGAACGGCAACATGGACACCGCCATTGCCATTCGTACCGCGGTGATCAAAAACGGTGAGCTGCATGTGCAAGCCGGTGGCGGCATTGTTGCCGATTCGGTGCCGGCGCTGGAGTGGGAAGAAACCCTGAACAAGCGCCGCGCCATGTTCCGCGCTGTCGCCCTGGCTGAGCAGACCGTCCCCACTTCTTCCACCGCCACCGACGCCTAAGGAGCACTTGCCATGCTGTTAATGATCGACAACTACGACTCCTTTACCTACAACGTCGTGCAGTACCTGGGCGAGTTGGGCGCGGACGTAAAAGTGGTGCGCAACGATGAGCTCAGCGTGGCTGACGTCGAAGCGCTGAAGCCGGAACGCATCGTGGTATCGCCCGGCCCGTGCACGCCGAGCGAAGCCGGTATTTCCATCGAAGCCATTGAGGACTTCGGCGGCAAACTGCCGATTCTGGGCGTGTGCCTGGGCCACCAAAGCATTGGCCAGGCCTTCGGCGGCGACGTAGTGCGCGCCCGCCAGGTGATGCACGGCAAAACCAGCGCGGTGTACCACAACAACACCGGCGTCTTCGAAGGCCTGAACAACCCGCTGACCGTCACCCGTTACCACTCGCTGGTGGTCAAGCTGGACACCTTGCCCGACTGCCTGGAAGTCACCGCCTGGACTCAACACGAGGACGGCTCGGTGGATGAAATCATGGGCTTGCGCCACAAAACCCTGAACATCGAAGGCGTGCAATTCCACCCTGAATCGATTCTGTCGGAGCAGGGCCACGAGCTGTTTGCCAACTTCCTCAAACAAAGCGGGGGCGTGCGCGCATGAACATCAAAGAGGCGCTCAACCGTGTGGTCGCTCAGCTCGACCTGACCACCGAGGAAATGCAGGACGTCATGCGTGAAATCATGACCGGGCAGTGCACCGACGCGCAGATCGGTGCCTTCCTGATGGGCATGCGCATGAAGAGCGAAACCATCGACGAGATCGTCGGCGCCGTCGCGGTCATGCGCGAACTGGCGGCTCAGGTTGAATTGCCGACGCTTAAACATGTGGTTGACGTGGTCGGCACCGGCGGCGATGGCGCCAACATTTTCAATGTCTCCACGGCCGCGGCGTTCGTCGTTGCGGCTGCCGGCGGCAAGGTGGCCAAGCATGGCAACCGCGCGGTATCGGGTAAAAGCGGCAGCGCTGATCTGCTCGAAGCGGCGGGCATTTATCTGGAACTGACGCCCGTGCAAGTGGCGCGCTGCATCGACAGCGTTGGCGTTGGCTTCATGTTCGCGCAGGTGCACCACAAGGCGATGAAATACGCCGCCGGCCCGCGCCGTGAAATGGGCCTGCGTACCTTGTTCAACATGCTCGGCCCTCTGACCAACCCGGCCGGTGTGAAGCACCAGGTGGTCGGCGTGTTCAGTCAGGAGCTGTGCCGCCCGCTCGCCGAAGTGCTTAAGCGTCTGGGCAGCGAGCACATTCTGGTGGTGCATTCGCGTGATGGTCTGGATGAGTTCAGCCTGGCTGCGCCCACTCATGTGGCGGAACTTAAAGACGGTCAGATCAGCGAATACGATGTGCGTCCGGAAGATTTCGGTATCACCAGCCAAACGCTGATGGGCCTGGAAGTCGCCAGTCCGGCGGCGTCGCTGGAGCTGATCCGCGATGCCCTGGGGCGCCGTAAAACCGAGGCAGGCAGGAAAGCCGGCGACTTGATCGTGCTTAATGCGGGCGCGGCCCTGTATGCCGCCGATTTAGCGACTAGCCTGCATGAAGGGGTGCAGTTGGCCCACGACGCGTTGCACACCGGTTTGGCGCGGGAAAAAATGGAAGAGTTGGCGTCCTTTACGGCGGTGTTCCGCCAGGAGAATCAAGCGTGAGTGTGCCTACCGTCCTGGAAAAAATTCTGGCCCGTAAAGTCGAAGAAGTCGCCGCCCGCCGTGCAGTGGTGAGCCTGGTTGAGCTGGAGCAACAGGCCCGTACGGCCGATGCGCCACGCGGTTTTGCAGCCGCGCTGCTGGATGCAGCCAAGCGTAAAGAACCCGGTGTAATTGCCGAAATCAAAAAAGCCTCGCCCAGCAAAGGCGTGCTGCGCGAAGACTTCGACCCGGTGGCGATCGCCCAGAGTTACGAAGCCGGCGGCGCGGCGTGCTTGTCGGTGCTCACCGATATCGACTTCTTCCAGGGTGCCGATCATTACCTGCAGCAAGCCCGCGCGGCCTGTGGCCTGCCGGTGATTCGCAAAGATTTTATGATCGACCCGTATCAGATTGTCGAAGCGCGCGCGCTAGGGGCGGATTGCATTCTGCTGATCGTTTCGGCGCTAGACGACGTGCGCATGGCCGAGCTGGCGGCGGTGGCCAAGTCGGTCAACCTCGACGTTCTGGTGGAAGTGCACGACGGCGAAGAACTCGACCGCGCCTTAAAGGTGCTCGACACGCCACTGGTGGGCGTGAACAACCGTAACCTGCACACCTTTGAAGTGAGCCTGGAAACCACGCTGGATTTACTGCCGCGTATTCCGCGTGACCGCATGGTGATTACCGAGAGCGGCATCCTCAATCGCGCCGACGTGGAACTGATGGAAATCAGCAACGTGTACGGTTTCCTGGTAGGCGAGGCGTTTATGCGCGCGGCCAATCCAGGGCAGGAATTGCAGCGCTTGTTTTTCCCGGAGCGTAAGGGGCCGGTCAGCATTGATTGATTGGGTGCTTTTGTGGGTGCGGCTTTAGCCGCGATGCGGTTGAAGTCAAAAGCATCGCGGCTAAAGCCGCTCCCACAGACATAAAAAACCGGACAATAAAAAGGCCAGCTCGCAGCTGGCCTTTTTATTGTCCGGTTTTTTATCCGAGCCTTATGGGCTTAGCGGGTGCCGAACACCACCATGGTTTTACCTTTGACGTTGACCAGGCCTTGTTCTTCAAGCGCCTTTAGGACACGTCCGACCATTTCACGCGAGCAACCGACGATGCGACCGATTTCCTGACGAGTGATTTTAATCTGCATACCGTCGGGGTGAGTCATGGCGTCAGGCTGTTTGCACAGGTCCAGCAACGTGCGTGCAACGCGGCCAGTGACGTCAAGAAACGCCAGGTCGCCCACTTTGCGGGTGGTGTTACGCAGACGCTCAGCCATTTGGCTGCCGAGGGCATAGAGAATGTCCGGGTCTTGCTGAGTCAGTTCGCGGAACTTGGCGTAGCTCAGTTCAGCCACTTCGCATTCGGTTTTTGCCCGTACCCAGGCGCTGCGTTCTTTCTCGATGCCGTCTTTTTCAAACAGGCCCATTTCGCCGAAGAAGTCGCCTGAGTTGAGATAGGCGATGATCATTTCGCGACCGTCATCATCCTCGATAAGAATGGTGACCGAGCCTTTAACAATAAAGAACAACGTCTCGCCGCGATCGCCTGCGTAGATGATGGTGCTTTTGGCGGTGTAACGACGGCGATGACAATGCGCGAGCAGTTTGTCGATGTTCTTGATTTTTGGTGTGAGAGTTATAGCTACCATGCCCTAGCCCCGAAGAAAAATAAGATGCAACCCTTTGTCTAGCAGCAATTTTTTTATAAGTTATTCGAGCAAGTGTGCCAGTAAATTGTCGCCAGCTTAACAGACACTCATGGCCGTTGATCGGTTTTGAGACGTGGCTAACAGTGGCAGCTATCTATCAGCGTTTCTGGCTTGAACTAGTTGGTCTATGAGCTTGTGATAAGCTCCCGTCCCTTTTAACAGCGGAGGCGTGGCAATGAAAGCGCGGATTCAGTGGGCTGGCGAAGCTCTTTTCCTCGGTGAGTCTGGCAGCGGCCATGTTGTTGTCATGGACGGCCCGCCCGAGAGCGGCGGACGCAACCTGGGCGTGCGTCCCATGGAGATGGTGCTCATCGGCTTAGGCGGCTGCACCAACTACGACGTCGTTAGCATCCTGAAGAAATCCCGACAACCGGTTGAAAGCTGCGAGGCTTTCCTTGAAGCCGAACGCGCGAGCGAAGAGCCAAAAGTGTTCACCAAGATTCACGTGCACTTTGTGGTGAAAGGCCGCGGCTTGAAGGAAGCGCAGGTCAAGCGCGCGGTTGAACTCTCCGCTGAAAAATACTGCTCGGCCTCGATCATGCTCAGCCGCGGTGGCGTGGAAATTACCCACGACTACGAAATCATCGAATTGGGCTGAAACCCGACACCGAGCGTTCATACAACCAGCGCACACTGGTCCGCATTGCGCGGGTCACACGGTGCTGGCAGCCGGTAACCGACCTCTGCATAATGGCGCCCCTTTTTCCGGGGCGTCGTCTATTGGAAACGGCGCCGCGCACCCATACCCAAAATCGCCAAAGCGAAGAGGTGTTAACCGTCCTACGCAGCTGTGTTGTTCACAACTGACGGGCATGCTCGATCACGCGGCCACGCCGCATCGTTAAAAAGAGAGTTCCTAACGGTGAAAAGCAAACTCAAGCTCCACGGGTTCAATAACCTGACGAAGACCTTGAGCTTCAACATTTATGACATCTGCTACGCGGAAACGCCGGAAGACCAGCAGGCTTACGTTCAGTACATCAATACCGAGTACGACGCAGCGCGGCTGACGCAGATTCTCACTGATGTTGTCGACATTATTGGTGCCAATATCCTCAACATCGCCCGCCAGGATTACGATCCGCAAGGCGCGAGCGTGACCATTCTGATCTCCGAGCAACCGGTCACCCCGACCGACAGCCAGATCGAGGAATCCCCCGGCCCACTGCCCGATACCATCCTCGCGCACCTGGATAAAAGCCACATCACCGTGCACACCTACCCGGAAATTCATCCGGTGGATGGCATCGCGACGTTCCGTGTGGACATCGACGTGTCGACCTGCGGCGTAATTTCACCGCTCAAGGCGCTCAATTACCTGATTCACCAGTTCGACTCCGACATCGTCACCGTCGACTACCGCGTGCGCGGTTTTACCCGCGACGTGCAGGGCAAGAAGCACTTCATCGACCACGAGATCAACTCGATCCAGAACTACCTCTCGGACGACACGCAAGCGGCCTATCAAATGACCGACGTGAACGTGTACCAAGAGAATCTGTTCCACACCAAGATGCTTCTTAAAGAGTTCGAGCTGGATAACTACCTGTTTGGCGACGCCACGCAGAACTTGTCGGCCGAACAGCGCGAGACCGTGACCAAGCGGGTTAAGCACGAGATGCTGGAAATCTTCTACGCCAGGAACATGGTGGGCTAAGCGAACGGCTGCGCGTCGGCGGGGCTGCGTTAAAAACGTTTTTTGACTGCTCATGGGCTACAGCCCACTGCGCTTCAAAAAACGTTTTTGCCCGGGCCGTCTTGGCCTTGCTCCGCTCTAGCTCGCTCGTTCTGGATTTGCATGAGTCGCTGGCATCGAAAGGTCAAAAACGGACAAAAGAAAAGGCCGTTCAGTGAACGGCCTTTTTTATGCTGCAGGAAATTAGATCCGATACGTACTTTTCGTCATCACCTTCGACAACAAACTCATCCCGAACTTCACCGGCGCCGGAAAACGGAAGCCACCGGCATCCAGGGCGCTGGCCGAGTGCTGCGCTTCGTCGGTGAGCATTTGCTCCAGGATGGCCCGCGACTTTTCGTCTTCGGCGGGAATCTGCGTCAGGTGCTCGTCCAGGTGTTTGCACACTTGATCTTCGGTGGCGGCAACAAAACCGAGGCTGACTTTGTCGCTGATCAAGCCGGCAACCGCGCCAACACCAAACGACAAACCGTAGAACACCGGATTGAGAATGCTGGTGTGGCTGCCCAGTTCGCGGATGCGTTGTTCGCACCAGGCGAGGTGGTCGATCTCTTCTTCGGCGGCGTGCTCCATGGCTTTGCGTACATGGGGCAACTTGGCGGTCAGCGCTTGGCCTTGGTAAAGCGCCTGGGCGCATACCTCGCCGGTGTGGTTGACGCGCATGAGGCCGGCAACGTGGCGGGTGTCGTCGCGGCTCAGTTCGGTGTCCGGCTGGGTGAGGCCTGGCGAGGGGCGATACGGATGGCCGCTAAACGGCAGCAAGGTGCGCAGGGCGGCGTCGGCTTGCAGCAACAGGCGGTCGACGGGGGAGTAGTGGCGTTCGGTAGTCATAGGATTACCTCCGGAAAAGTCTGAGGGCAGTTTACTCCAATTCATCTGCTAGACGGCGGCTGGCAAGGCGCGCCGTCGGACTTAGGGCAGTTCGCGGAGCACGCGAAAACCTAAAGCATAGTCGTCGGTGCCCGGCTGCTTCAGGTCACGGAAGCTGCTGCGCAGGTACGTAGGCCCGCTGTTCCATGCGCCGCCACGGACCACGCGAGGGCTTTGGTCCAGCGACCCGGCAACCTGTTGCTCGCTGCCGTCAAAGGGTGTGACAAACCGCGAGGCGGTCCATTCCCACACATTGCCGGCCGTGTCGTAGAGACCAAAGGCGTTGGGGGCGAACTGGCCGACCTGGCTGGTTTTGTATTGCTCGGAACGCGGCGAACCGCAGCCGCGGCAATGGGCGCGCGGTTGGTCTTCCGGGCTGTCGAGCTGCTGGCCCCACCAGTAAAACGTGCTGCCGCCGCCCCGGGCCGCGTATTCCCATTCGGCTTCGGTGGGCAAGCGGTACCGGTGTCCGGTGCTTTTCGACAGCCATTGCAGGTAACTCTGCACGTCAAACCAGGACACGTGAATTACTGGCCGCTGCTCAGACAAGCCCCAGCCCTCGTTATCCGGCAGCGCTTTGCCAGTCGCGCTGGCGTAGCGCTGCCAATCAGCAAAGGTCAGCTCGAAGCGGCCGATGGCGAAGGGTTTATCAATGGTGATCGACTGCGCGGGGTGCTCGTTGTAGTTGCCGCGCCCAGTGCTGTCGCCGAATACGAATTGGCCCGCCGGCACCACAACCAGCTCTGGTCCGGGTTCGTTGTTGGCAAGGGTGTCGTGAAACGCTTCAACGGCATGAGCGTGGCCAGTGACTAGCGCCGCCAGCCCAAATAGGAAACCTCGCATCAGCCCGGCGGCCAGGCCAGTTGGCGTTTGCCCAACACATGCATGTGGATGTGGAAGACGGTTTGCCCGCCATCCTCGTTGCAGTTCATCACCACGCGAAAGCCTTGCTCGCAGCCCTGTTCATTCGCCAGGCGCTGGGCGGTGAACAGCATGTGGCCGGTCAGGGCGCTGTCGTCTTCGGTGAGGTGATTGAGCGTGGCGATGTGTTTTTTCGGAATCACCAGAAAGTGCACGGGCGCTTGTGGGCCGATATCGTGAAACGCGACAACATGGTCGTCTTCATAGAGCTTGCGCGCGGGAATGTCCCCGGCGACGATCTTGCAGAACAGACAGTCCACGGACAGGTCTCCAGCTGGCGATAGGAAGCCGGAGTTTAACCAGGCGGGTGCGGCACCGCGAGTGCGCGTGCGGCGGCATCGATAGGGAGCAGGTGTGAAGAACGATATCCATGACTTGGGGCTGGTGCTCGATTCCAAGGTGAAGCTGGTGGTGATCGAGTCCTGGGATGAGCAGCGGGTGATGGAAACCCTCACCAGTCTCGCGGTGAAGCGCGGGCTGGGCTTGTTCACTTGGGCGGTCACCGAGGGCATGCAGAAGCTTGGTTTTGGCGGTGATCCGCAGGGCGACGCGCCAAGCTTCGAGCCGGAAGCGGCGCTGCGCCTGATCAAGCACGACCCTATGCCGAATCTGTACGTGCTGTGCGACCTGCATCCGTTTATGGAAGACAACCCCAAGCTGGTGCGGCTCCTCAAAGAAATCGCCATGGCCGAGGGCGCGCATAAACCCACGGTGGTGTTGGTGTCTCACGCCTTGAAGTTGCCACCGGAAGTTCAGCGCTACGCCGCGCGCTTCAGCCTGGCGCTGCCATCGGAAGACGAGTTGCTGGCCATCGTGCGCGAAGAAGCCGGCCGCTGGAGCGAGCGCAACCGCGGCGCCCGCGTGCGTACTGATAACCGCACGTTGCAGCAGGTGGTGAAAAACCTTCGCGGCATGAGTCACGCCGAGGCGCGAGTGCTGGCGCGCGGGGTGATTTGCAACGACGGCGCCATCACCCAGGAAGATTTGCCAGAGCTGAACAAGACCAAATTCAAACTGCTCGACCTGGAAGGCGTACTCAGCTTCGAACACGACACCGCCCGCTTCGCCGAAGTCGGCGGCTTGCTCAACCTCAAGCGTTGGCTGGCTGAGCGGCAAGACATTTTCCTTGCCGGCAAGGCCACCGATTTGCCCAAAGGCATGCTGCTGGTCGGCGTTCAAGGCGGCGGTAAAAGCCTGGCGGCCAAAGCGGTTGCCGGGCTGTGGGGGTTGCCGTTGCTGCGGTTGGACTTCGCCTGCCTGTACAACAAATTCTTCGGGGAAACCGAGCGCAACCTGCGCGAAGCGCTGCGCCTGGCTGAGCAGATGGCGCCATGCGTGCTGTGGATGGATGAGGTGGAGAAAGGCCTGGCTAGCGGTGATCACGACGGCGGCGTCAGCCAACGCGTGCTCGGCACCTTGCTGACCTGGATGGCCGAACGCAAAGCGCCTGTGTTTATGGTCGCGACCGCCAATGCCATCGACCGCCTGCCGCCGGAGCTGGTGCGCAAGGGCCGTTTCGACGAGCTATTTTTCGTCGACCTGCCCGACGCCGAGACCCGTGCCGACATTTTCCGCATCCACCTGCTGCGTCGCGAGCTGGACCCTAACGCCTTCGACTTGCCGCAACTGGCGACCGTGAGTGACGGGTTTACTGGCGCGGAAATCGAGCAAGTGGTGGTCAGTGCGCTGTACGCCGGTCAGGCGCAACAGCAGGCGGTTGATCAAGGTTTGCTGCTGCGCAATATCAGCAGCACGGCGCCGTTGTCGGTGGTGATGGCCGAAGACTTGGCGGCGCTTCGCGCGTGGGCGGCGGGGCGTACGGTGTCTGCGGGTTAAGGCTGGCGACTGAAGCGCTTGTTGACCACCCCGGCCAGCTTGCGCACCAGCCAGCGCGGGGCGAACCGTGAGCTTCTGGCGATCAGTCGGTTGCGCCAACCGGGAATGATCAGCGCGCGGTTTTTCTCCAGCGCCCGCACGGTGTAGAGCGCCAACTCCTCTGGGCTCATCATTAGCTTGCTGTTCGCCAGTTTGCTCACCTCCATGTCGGCGCCGCGAAAAAACGCAGTGCGCGTAGGGCCGGGGCAGAGCACCGATACCTTGATGCCGCGTCCTTTCATTTCCTCGCGCAAGCCTTCGGAAAAGTGCAGCACGAACGCCTTGCTGGCGTAGTAGCTGCTCATCCACGGGCCGGGCTGAAATGCCGCAACCGAGGCCACGTTCAGAATTTGCCCACCGCCTTGTGCGGCCATGCTGTTGCCAAGGGCGTGACTGAGGCGGGTGAGGGCCAGCACGTTGACTTCCAGCTGCTGCTGCTCGCGGCCCCAATCGCTGTCCAGGAATGGACCGGAGGTGCCGAGGCCGGCGTTGTTGATCAACAGGTCGATAGGCAGCTCGCCCTGTTCCAGTTCAAGGATCAGGCCGGTGAGTTGGGTGGGGTGGGCGAGGTTGCAGGTGCGAAACAGCACCTCGACGCCGAAGCGCTGGGTGAACTCACAGGCGACGCTTTCAAGTACGTCGCGCTGGCGGGCCACTAGAATCAGATTCCGTCCGCGTCTGGCCAAGGCTTCCGCCAAGGCCAGACCGATGCCGCTGGAGGCCCCGGTTACCAATGCATAACGGGGCATAACGTTCTCCGCGCGGCGAGTGGGATGTGCAACGGTGCGTGCTTACTCTTCGTCAGACTCAGCGTCTTCAGCGGGCTCGACCGGTACTTCGACGGGCTCGGCAGGTTCGGCGTACTCCGCAGACGGCTCGGCGCTTTCTTCGCTGTTTTCGTCGGAGTAAGGCTGCGCGTAGCTGGAATCCTCAGTGCCCTGGATGTAGCTCTGGTACTGCGGAATGGCAATCGCGGCCAGGATGCCGATTACTACTGGTAACACCAGCATCGACCAGGCCATCAGCACCACGCCTTTGCTGTTTGGCGGGGGCGGGGAGCCGTAACGGTTGGCGCCAGGCGTGCCGGGCAGAATCAGCATGAGCAACGGGAAGACGCTGCCGACAATCGGAACCAGCAGCAGCAATAGCAACCAGGCCGACCAGCCCAGGTCGTGCAAACGTTTGGCACCGAAACCGACGCTGACCACCATCAAGGCGATCCAGCCGATCACCATCAGGGCGATGGCGAGCACCTGCGAGATCATCATGGCGCCGGCGAAGACCAGGCCGAGCACCGGCAGGGCCAGCAAGGTCAGACCCATGCTCCAACCCAGGTAGCGCACGCGGCCGATTCGACCTTCGATGCCGAACAGGTTCAGCTCGGCGTATTCGGGCAGGGTTTCGCCCACTTGCGCCTGAGGCGTGGCGTAAGGCGACGCAGCGGCTACGGGGGCCGAAGCGCTCACGCTAGGCGCCGGCGCGGCGGGAGCGGTTTCGGCCAGTTGTGCCTGACGGGCGACGTATTTGTCGATGACGATGCCGCAGGCGCTGCACTCGATGGCCTTGGGTTGCTCATGGCCACACTTGGGGCAGGTCATGCGCGTGGCTTCGTCGGTGGGCTCGGCGGGTGTGGTGCGGTGGTCGTCGGTTTCCACCAGGCTGAGGCTGGCGGCCAGGTCAGCCTCTTTGTAAACCTGGGCGCCTGCGTTCTGCAGCGCCGTGACGTATTTGTCCGCTTCGGCTTCGGTGAGGTCGCGTTTGAGCGCCACCGGGTTGCCGGTGAATAGCGCGTCAATTTTGTCGCGGTCGCTCTTGAACAGGCGGGCCAGATTGTCTTTGACGGCATCCAATGCCGCTGCCGGCATCAGTTCGCCGGTGAATACGATTTTGAAGCGTGGATCGGTCATTCGTACGTCCCTGTCAGCACTAGAGATGAAGTGGACACAGCGTACTGGCCCGAGTGAGGTTCAGACAAGCGCGGGCGTGATGCGCATCACGCTTCAGCCCATGTTTTCTGGCAACCAGCGCCCCACGAAGCGGTTATTGCGCAGCAGACGCAGGGCGCTGAAGTCGTCCATAAGGCCTTCGCTGAGCTGCGGTCGCAGAAAAACCCAGTCGTCGACGTGCAGATCTGTGGCCCGCGAGCCGTTCACCCGCTCCTGGTTGGCGCTGCGACCGAAGAGGCTGTCGTAGCTCAGCCCGGCGGGGGCAACCGGTTCGGCTGGCCAGCGACCGCCATATAAGTAGTAGGCCTGTTGGCGATTGCGGTCCCAGGTCTGCAGCGCTGTTTGCACACCGCTCAGGTACGGTAATTCGCCGGTCTGTGCTTTGAGCACGGGGCTGGCGATCCACAGTGCGGGCGTGTGACCGCTGAGCAAGTCGGTGTCGAATTCGCTGGGCTTCAGCAATGCCGAACCGACGGCCACTTCGTTCAACGGTGTGTCGCCGCGCGCATGCAGCGCATACGTCAGGCTGCCGCCGCCGTTGAGCAAGGGCTGTGCGGGCCAGAGGTCGGTGAAGGTTTGCGCGGTGGCGAGAAAGGCGCGGTAGCGGGCGTTGCTGTCGGCGAAGGCGCGGTCGCGGCCGACCCACGGCGGCGAATGGGCGACGTGCGCGTCATAACCCATCAGGCCGCGCAGGCGTAAATCCGCGTTGCGGGTACGCAGCGTGGCGAGCGCCTCGCCAAGTGCCTGCGGGGTCGCGAAGCCGCCGCGGGCCAGGCCCAGGTCAATTTCCAAA
This sequence comes from Pseudomonas sp. AC070, assembly GCF_979258635.1. Taxonomy (NCBI): domain Bacteria; kingdom Pseudomonadati; phylum Pseudomonadota; class Gammaproteobacteria; order Pseudomonadales; family Pseudomonadaceae; genus Pseudomonas; species Pseudomonas sp. AC070. The sequence goes on along the minus strand of NZ_OZ409871.1, from coordinate 4,714,909 downwards.
GCAATCTGGACGGGTTGTTTCAGGGCCGCAGCCAGATCCGCGTATTGCTGCAGGCGCTGCGGCGTGTCGATAAGCCAGGTGACCTGGCGGGCCGGTTCGAACGATGATGCCGCGCCCAGTTGCTGATAAAAACTCAGGGCCGCGTCTACCGGCAGCGGTTTGCCGACGAGCAAGTCGGCATCAGCAAACAGTCGTGCCAGGCCATTGAGCTGCGGCTGGTGGAAGACCATAAAGCGTCGCGTGGCGAGTTTTTGCGCGAGATAGCCGAGCAAGCCATCGCTGGCCAGTGATTTGGCGACCAGTCGCAATGGCAGCGCCGGGCCAAGCCGCTTGGCCAGCAGCTCGGCGTTGGCGTCCAGCCGTTGCATGTCGACCACCAATTGCGGCACGCCGCCGCCGTCCTGTTTTAACAGGCGGTTGAGCGTGGCGAAGTAGTCGTCGTAAGGGCGGCCGTTGTCGCCTGGGCGTGCAGCCCAGGCTCCCAGCAGGCCCAGTGCGCCCAGGCCCAGCAGGTGGCGCCGGTTCATCGCGGCCAGCGCTGACCCAATTGCACGGTGCGTTGCTGGGCGGCGCGGTATTCGCTGTCCAGGCGCTGAATCAGCTCGGCGACGCTGGGCAGGTCGGTGATGTCGCCCACGCCTTGGCCGGCCGACCACACGGTTTTCCAAGCTTTGGCTTCGTCGTTGATGGGTTTGAGCTTCTCGCCGTAGTTCACCGCGCCTTTGTCTTGCAGCTTGGCCAGGTCAAAACCGCCTTGCTCCAGGCTCTGGCGCATAAAGCTCGCGGGTACGCCGGAGACGGCAGGGGTGTGCACGATGTCGGCGGCTTTGGCGCCGAGGATCATGTCTTTGTAGGCCTGCGGTGCGTCGTTTTCGTTCACGGCGATCATGCGGGTGCCGAGGTAGGCAAGGTCCGCCCCGAGCATTTGCGCGGCGAGAATTTCGTGACCGTGGTTGAGGCAGCCGGCCAGCAACACGGTTTTGTCGAAGAACTGACGAATTTCTGCGACGAGGGCGAAGGGGCTCCAGGTTCCGGCATGACCGCCCGCACCAGCCGCCACGGCAATCAGACCGTCGACGCCGGCCTCGGCCGCTTTCTCGGCGTGCCGGCGCGTGGTGACGTCGTGGAATACCAGGCCGCCGTAGCTGTGCACCGCGTCGACCACTTCTTTTACTGCACCGAGGCTGGTGATGACGATGGGCACGCGCTGCTCCACGCAGATGGCCAGGTCCGCCTGCAGGCGCGGATTGGTGTTGTGCACGATGAGGTTGACGGCGTATGGCGCGGCGTCGCTGCCCAGGCCCGCATTGATCTCGTCTAGCCACGCCTTGAAGCCGCTGCTATCGCGTTGGTTCAGTGCCGGAAAGCTGCCGACGATGCCGTTGTTACAGCACGCCAATACCAGTTGCGGGTTGGAGACCAGGAACATCGGTGCAGCAACTACCGGTAAACGCAGGCGTTGATCGAGCAGGGCGGGCAAAGACATGGGCATTCTCCAAATCGGTCGCATAGAGGCTGCGGCAGCAGCAGTGGAAGTCAGAACGAGGCCAGTTAGAACGGACGCACGACCACCAGGATTACGATGGCCAGCAAGGCCAGTACCGGCGCTTCGTTAAACCAGCGATAGAACACGTGGCTGCGGCTTTGCTGCCCGGAGGCGAAGCGTTTGCGCATGGCGCCGCACATATGGTGATAGCCAATCAGCGCCACCACCAGGGTCAGCTTGGCGTGCATCCAGCCTTGGCTGAGCAGGCTGGGATTGAGCCACAGCAGCCAAATGCCAAGGCCAACGGTGGCGAGCATCGAGGGCGTCATGATGCCGCGATAGAGCTTGCGCTCCATCACGCAGAAGCGTTCTTTGCTGACGTTGTCTTCGCTCATGGCGTGATAGACGAACAGGCGGGGAAGGTAGAACAGCCCGGCGAACCAACAAACCATGGCGATGATGTGAAAGGCCTTGACCCAAAGGTAGAGCATCGGGGTTTCCTGAGCGGAGGAAGGAAGCGGCGGTTGAGCGCCTGAATTGGCCGTATTAAACAGGTTATCCCGGTCATACGTCACCAAGGCGGTTGGCCGTTGACGGATGCAGCCGTATCATCGGCAGCTTTCCCCGACTCGGGGAGACTGCTGCGCTTTCCCGCAGCGGGCATTCAGATTTGCAGGGGGTTCGTGATGGTCAAGGTCGGTATCGTCGGCGGCACAGGCTACACCGGGGTCGAGCTGCTGCGCCTGTTGGCACAGCATCCACAGGCTGAGGTGGTGGTTATCACCTCGCGCTCGGAAGCGGGCACACGCGTCGATGAGATGTACCCGAACCTGCGCGGCCACTACGACAACCTCAGCTTCACCGTTCCGGACACCGCCACCCTGGGCGCGTGCGACGTGGTGTTCTTCGCCACTCCGCACGGCGTCGCCCATGCCTTGGCCGGCGAATTGCTGGCAGCCGGCACGAAGGTGATCGACCTGTCGGCCGACTTCCGTTTGCAAGACGCGGAGGAATGGGCCAAGTGGTACGGCCAACCTCACGGCGCTCCGGATTTGCTCGGCGAAGCCGTTTACGGACTACCGGAAGTGAACCGGGAACACATCAAAAACGCTCGCCTGGTTGCCGTGCCTGGCTGCTACCCAACCGCCACGCAGCTCGGTTTTCTTCCGCTGCTGGAAGCCGGTTTGGCCGATAACAGCCGCTTGATCGCTGACTGCAAGTCGGGCGTCAGCGGTGCCGGTCGCGGGGCGAAAGTGGGCTCACTGTTTTGCGAAGCCGGTGAAAGCATGATGGCGTATTCGGTAAAAGGTCATCGCCATTTGCCGGAAATCAGCCAAGGCCTGCGTCGCGCCGCGGGCGGTGAAGTGGGCCTGACCTTCGTGCCGCATCTGACGCCGATGATCCGTGGCATCCACTCCACGCTGTACGCCACCGTGACGGATAAGTCGGTCAATCTGCAGGAATTGTTTGAAAAGCGTTACGCCAACGAGCCGTTTGTGGATGTGATGCCGGCCGGTAGTCACCCGGAAACGCGCAGCGTACGCGGCGCTAACGTCTGCCGTATCGCGGTGCACCGCCCACAAGGTGGTGATTTGGTGGTGGTGCTGTCGGTGATCGACAACCTGGTCAAAGGTGCGTCGGGCCAGGCCGTACAGAACATGAACATTCTGTTTGGGCTGGACGAGCGTTTGGGCCTGTCCCACGCTGCGTTGCTGCCGTAATAGACCAAGCGACCGCACGGCATCCAGCTGGCGGTCGCCGTTCAATAGTTGACCATTTTGGTAGGGGAAGCGGATAATGCTCGCGTCCCCAAGTAACACGTCGGCCACTGGCCGGGAGAAAGACAGCATGAGCGTCGAATCCTTCACCCCCACACCGCTGCAATTCACGCACGGCGCGGCGAACAAGGTCAAAAACCTGGTCGATGAGGAAGGCAATCCACGTCTGAAATTGCGTGTGTTCGTCACCGGCGGCGGTTGCTCCGGCTTCCAGTACGGCTTCACCTTCGATGAAGAAGTTGCCGATGACGACACCATCGTTGAGCGCGAAGGCGTGAGCTTGGTGGTTGACCCGATGAGCTTCCAGTATCTGGCAGGTGCGGAAGTTGATTATCAGGAAGGGCTGGAAGGTTCGCGTTTCGTGATCAAGAACCCGAACGCAACGACCACGTGCGGCTGCGGGTCGTCCTTCTCGATCTGAGTAATGGTTGCTACAACGACGCCGCGCGATTGCGCGGCGTTTTCGTTTCTGCAATTAGGCCGGGTAAATGGCGCCGAGCACTCGCAGGCCTTTGGCACCGGTGACGCTTGGGCGATTGCTGGGGATATTTTCCAGGCAGCAATGCGCAAGCCAGGCGAACGCCATGGCTTCTACCCAGTCGGCTGGCACGCCGTGTTCATCAGTGCTCTGCACGCTGCAGCCCGGCAGCAATTCGCCGAGGCGTTTCATCAACGTAAGGTTGCGGGCGCCGCCGCCGCAGACCAGAAGCCGTTCCGTATTTTGCTGAGCATTGGTCAGCGCGCCTATGATGCTCTGTGCCGTCATCTCTAGCAGCGTGGCCTGCACATCCGCCGGGCTTATGGTTGGGCGCTCGCTCAGGTGTTGGTCAAGCCACGGCAAGTTGAATAGCTCACGGCCGGTGCTCTTTGGGCCTTTGGTCGTGAAGAACGGGTCGCTCAAGAGCGCACCGAGTAGCTCATCTGACACCGTGCCGCTTGCCGCCCAGTCGCCGTTGCGGTCGTAGCTAATACCCTGGTGACGATGAATCCAGGCGTCCATCAGCACGTTTCCGGGGCCGGAGTCGAAGCCGTGCGCCGGCTGCTGCGGATCGAGCAGACTGAGGTTGCTGAAACCGCCGACATTGAGGATGGCCTGCCGGCTGGTTCCGTCGCTGAACAGCGCATCGTGGAATGCCGGCACCAATGGCGCGCCCTGGCCGCCTGCGGCAACGTCGCGGCGGCGGAAATCGGCCACTACGCTGATACCGGTTAGTTCGGTGAGCAGTGCCGGGTTGCCAATCTGAATAGTGAAACCGCGTGCCGGCTCATGCCGAACGGTCTGGCCGTGGCTGCCGATGGCGCGGATATCCTTGGGATCGAGTTGCTGTTCGCTAAGCATCGCGCGGATGCATTCAGCTGCCAGGCGAGCCCATTGCTGTTCAGCGATTGCGCTTCTTGCAAGCTCGTCCGGGCCAGAGCTGCACAGCGCGAGCAAGTCGGCACGCAGGTCGTCCGGCATGGGCAAGTAACGGGTGGCGAGAAGGGTGGTGGTGTTGCTTTGGTCGATTAGAGCGATGTCCAGCCCATCAAGGCTGGTGCCGGACATCACTCCTATATAGCGCGGCACGGATTAGCGCTTGTTCAAGGCCAGCATAGTGGCCTTTTCTTGATCCATCTGCGCCATCAGCGGTTTGCTCATTTGCATGAAGCGCGCTTTATCTGGGCCGGAAATCGGGTCTGCCATAGCCAGTTTCTGGCTCAGCGGATCGACGTGTTGGCCATTCACTTGAAACTCATAGTGCAGATGCGGGCCGGTCGACAGGCCAGTGGTGCCGATGTAACCGATCACTTGACCCTGTTTGACCATGCTTCCGGTTTTGATGCCTTTGGCGAACCCCTGCATGTGGCCATACAACGTGGTGTAGGTTTTGTTGTGCTGAATGATGATGGTGTTGCCGTAACCACCGCGGCGGCCAGCCAGCTGCACGCGACCGTCGCCGGCTGCTTTGATCGGCGTACCGCGCGGCGCGGCGTAATCGACACCTTTGTGGGCGCGAATCTTGTTCAAAATCGGATGGAACCGACCCATCGAGAAGCGCGAGCTGATGCGTGCGAAATCCACCGGCGTACGGATAAACGCCTTGCGCATGCTGTTGCCATCAGCGGTGTAGTAGCTGGTAGAGCCCTGCTTGTTGGTGTAGCGAACAGCCGTGAACGGCTTGCCACGGTTAACAAAGCGCGCCGCGAGGATGTTGCCGTCGCCGACTTGTTTGCCGTTAACCACTTTCTGCTCGTAGATCACTTCAAATTCGTCGCCTTCGCGGATGTCTTGCGCGAAGTCGATGTCGTAGCCAAAAACGTTGGCCAGATCCATGGTCATGTTGTGCGACAGGCCGGCACGCTTGGCCGAAAGGAACAGCGAGCTGTTGATTACGCCATGGGCGTAAGCGGTTTGAACGGTTGGCTTGGTGATATCGCGTTTAAAGTCGAAGCCTTTATCCGTCTTGGACAAAGTGATGGTCTCGAGGTCGCTGAGCTTGCTCTGCAGATGCTGTAGGCCACCATCTTGGGTGAGCTTCACTTCCAGGACTTGCCCAATCTTCAGCTGACCAAAACGCTTGGCATCGTTGCTGCTGCTAAGGGCTTCATGAAGATGCGCAGGCGTCAGGCCTGCTTTCTGGAAAACGGTGGAAAGTGTGTCGCCGTTCGCCACCGTAATCAGCTTCGTGTAGGGATCAACCGGGGCTGCTGCGGCCACCGGCTCTGCTGGCTTTGCGGCAGGTTGCTCGGCTTGCTGCGTGGTCGAATTCTGCGGGTCGATCTGAGCAAACGGCGATGCGCTGGTTTCGCCCGGCAGGCGCGTTTGCTGCGGCTCGCTCGGATTGGTTTCAAGCTGCTCGCTAGCGTTGAGATCGAGATTGAGCGTGGTCTTTTTTGCTTCTACTTCACGGGAGGGGAACACCAGCAAAGCCAAACTCAGCAGAGCGGCAATGCCGCTAGCCGCAAGTAGATGACTTTTCGGGTACGGCGGGGGCGCTTTAGGAATAGAGGTCATAAGGTGATTTTGACTTTGAAAAGGTGAAAAGAAGAGATGAAGAAAATGATGAATATGAAATAACTGTATAAAATATAACCAAAATCACCCTGAGGCAAGCCTGCGGATTTCCCGTTTTTAACGTAGGGATAAGCGGTGGGCACAAACTTGTAATTAGTTGGTGATCTTGTATGGTTGGTTCCCTTCGAAAATCAGGTGGTGCGGGGCGGGTATGAAGTCGGTTGAAGAGCAGCTGGCGCTGATCAAGCGCGGTGCAGAAGAGGTATTGGTCGAGGCTGAGTTGGTCGAGAAACTGAAGCGCGGTCAGCCGCTGCGTATCAAGGCAGGCTTCGACCCTACCGCGCCAGATCTGCATCTTGGTCATACCGTGCTTATTAATAAGCTGCGTCAGTTTCAGGAGTTGGGCCACCAGGTGGTTTTCCTGATAGGCGACTTCACCGGCATGATCGGCGATCCCAGCGGCAAGAGCGCAACCCGTCCGCCGCTGACCCGCGAGCAAGTGCTGGATAACGCCGAAACGTACAAGGCTCAGGTGTTCAAGATTCTCGATCCGGCGAAAACCGAGGTGGCGTTCAACTCCACTTGGATGGATCAGCTGACCCCTGCCGATTTCATTCGCCTGGCCTCCCAGTACACCGTGGCGCGCATGCTTGAGCGTGATGACTTCAGCAAGCGTTACGCCACGAATCAGCCGATCGCGATTCACGAGTTTCTCTATCCGCTGGTCCAAGGCTACGACTCGGTTGCGTTGAAGGCGGACGTTGAGCTTGGCGGTACCGATCAGAAATTCAACCTGCTGATGGGGCGCGAGCTGCAACGTGCTTATGGGCAAGAAGCGCAAACCATCCTGACCATGCCGTTGCTGGAAGGGTTGGACGGCGTGAAGAAGATGTCCAAATCGCTGGGCAACTACGTCGGCATCCAGGAAGCGCCGGGGGTTATGTACAACAAGCTGGTATCGATCCCGGACTCGTTGATGTGGCGTTACTTTGAGCTGCTCAGCTTCCGCTCAATGGAAGAAATTGAAACGTTCAAGGCTGAGGTTGCTGCGGGTGCGAATCCGCGTGACGTCAAGATCAAACTGGCCGAGGAAATCGTGGCGCGCTTCCACGGCGAGGAAGCGGCTGCCAACGCACACCGCTCTGCTGGC
>NZ_OZ409871.1:722500-4705000 GCF_979258635.1 Pseudomonas sp. AC070 | reverse complement strand
CCCTGATAAGGGTGAGGTCGGCAGTTCGAATCTGCCCAGACCCACCAATTGTTGTGGAAGAAGCCTCAGTACGGGGCCATAGCTCAGCTGGGAGAGCGCCTGCCTTGCACGCAGGAGGTCAACGGTTCGATCCCGTTTGGCTCCACCACGACGACGATAGAGTTCAGAATTGAGTATTCGCCTTAGGGTTGAATATTGAATTCTGGTCTTTGACTAGAAAGTATTATCGTTCTTTAAAAATTTGGGTATGTGATAGAAAGATAGACTGGATAGCACTTTCACTGGTGTTTATTCAGGCTAAGGTAAAATTTGTGAGTTCTCTTGAGAGATCAAGAGTATTTCGAATTTTCGGCGAATGTCGTCTTCATAGTATAACCAGATTGCTTGGGGTTATATGGTCAAGTGAAGAAGCGCATACGGTGGATGCCTTGGCAGTCAGAGGCGATGAAAGACGTGGTAGCCTGCGAAAAGCTTCGGGGAGTCGGCAAACAGACTTTGATCCGGAGATGTCTGAATGGGGGAACCCACTTAACATAAGTTAAGTATCTTGCACTGAATACATAGGTGTAAGAAGCGAACCAGGGGAACTGAAACATCTAAGTACCCTGAGGAAAAGAAATCAACCGAGATTCCCTTAGTAGTGGCGAGCGAACGGGGACTAGCCCTTAAGTTGATTTGAGATTAGCGGAACGCTCTGGAAAGTGCGGCCATAGTGGGTGATAGCCCTGTACGCGAAAATCTCTTATCAATGAAATCGAGTAGGACGGAGCACGAGAAACTTTGTCTGAATATGGGGGGACCATCCTCCAAGGCTAAATACTACTGACTGACCGATAGTGAACTAGTACCGTGAGGGAAAGGCGAAAAGAACCCCGGAGAGGGGAGTGAAATAGATCCTGAAACCGTATGCGTACAAGCAGTGGGAGCCCACTTTGTTGGGTGACTGCGTACCTTTTGTATAATGGGTCAGCGACTTATATTCAGTGGCGAGCTTAACCGAATAGGGGAGGCGTAGCGAAAGCGAGTCTTAATAGGGCGTTTAGTCGCTGGGTATAGACCCGAAACCGGGCGATCTATCCATGGGCAGGTTGAAGGTTGGGTAACACTAACTGGAGGACCGAACCGACTACCGTTGAAAAGTTAGCGGATGACCTGTGGATCGGAGTGAAAGGCTAATCAAGCTCGGAGATAGCTGGTTCTCCTCGAAAGCTATTTAGGTAGCGCCTCGTGTATCACTGCTGGGGGTAGAGCACTGTTTCGGCTAGGGGGTCATCCCGACTTACCAAACCGATGCAAACTCCGAATACCAGCAAGTGCGAGCACGGGAGACACACGGCGGGTGCTAACGTCCGTCGTGAAAAGGGAAACAACCCAGACCGTCAGCTAAGGTCCCAAAGTCATGGTTAAGTGGGAAACGATGTGGGAAGGCTTAGACAGCTAGGAGGTTGGCTTAGAAGCAGCCACCCTTTAAAGAAAGCGTAATAGCTCACTAGTCGAGTCGGCCTGCGCGGAAGATGTAACGGGGCTCAAACCATGCACCGAAGCTACGGGTATCACTTAGGTGATGCGGTAGAGGAGCGTTCTGTAAGCCTGTGAAGGTGAGTTGAGAAGCTTGCTGGAGGTATCAGAAGTGCGAATGCTGACATGAGTAACGACAATGGGTGTGAAAAACACCCACGCCGAAAGACCAAGGTTTCCTGCGCAACGTTAATCGACGCAGGGTTAGTCGGTCCCTAAGGCGAGGCTGAAAAGCGTAGTCGATGGAAAACAGGTTAATATTCCTGTACTTCTAGTTATTGCGATGGGGGGACGGAGAAGGCTAGGCCAGCTTGGCGTTGGTTGTCCAAGTTTAAGGTTGTAGGCTGACTGCTTAGGTAAATCCGGGCGGTTAAGGCTGAGAACTGATGACGAGTGCTCATTAGAGCGCGAAGTGGTTGATGCCATGCTTCCAAGAAAAGCCTCTAAGCTTCAGATAACTAGGAACCGTACCCCAAACCGACACAGGTGGTTGGGTAGAGAATACCAAGGCGCTTGAGAGAACTCGGGTGAAGGAACTAGGCAAAATGGCACCGTAACTTCGGGAGAAGGTGCGCCGGTGAGGGTGAAGCATTTACTGCGTAAGCTCATGCCGGTCGAAGATACCAGGCCGCTGCGACTGTTTATTAAAAACACAGCACTCTGCAAACACGAAAGTGGACGTATAGGGTGTGACGCCTGCCCGGTGCCGGAAGGTTAATTGATGGGGTTAGCTAACGCGAAGCTCTTGATCGAAGCCCCGGTAAACGGCGGCCGTAACTATAACGGTCCTAAGGTAGCGAAATTCCTTGTCGGGTAAGTTCCGACCTGCACGAATGGCGTAACGATGGCGGCGCTGTCTCCACCCGAGACTCAGTGAAATTGAAATCGCTGTGAAGATGCAGTGTATCCGCGGCTAGACGGAAAGACCCCGTGAACCTTTACTATAGCTTTGCACTGGACTTTGAATTTGCTTGTGTAGGATAGGTGGGAGGCTTTGAAGCGTGGACGCCAGTTCGCGTGGAGCCAATCTTGAAATACCACCCTGGCAACTTTGAGGTTCTAACTCTGGTCCGTTATCCGGATCGAGGACAGTGTATGGTGGGTAGTTTGACTGGGGCGGTCTCCTCCTAAAGAGTAACGGAGGAGTACGAAGGTGCGCTCAGACCGGTCGGAAATCGGTCGTAGAGTATAAAGGCAAAAGCGCGCTTGACTGCGAGACAGACACGTCGAGCAGGTACGAAAGTAGGTCTTAGTGATCCGGTGGTTCTGTATGGAAGGGCCATCGCTCAACGGATAAAAGGTACTCCGGGGATAACAGGCTGATACCGCCCAAGAGTTCATATCGACGGCGGTGTTTGGCACCTCGATGTCGGCTCATCACATCCTGGGGCTGAAGCCGGTCCCAAGGGTATGGCTGTTCGCCATTTAAAGTGGTACGCGAGCTGGGTTTAGAACGTCGTGAGACAGTTCGGTCCCTATCTGCCGTGGACGTTTGAGATTTGAGAGGGGCTGCTCCTAGTACGAGAGGACCGGAGTGGACGAACCTCTGGTGTTCCGGTTGTCACGCCAGTGGCATCGCCGGGTAGCTATGTTCGGAATAGATAACCGCTGAAAGCATCTAAGCGGGAAACTAGCCTCAAGATGAGATCTCACTGGGATCTTGAATCCCCTAAAGGGCCGTCGAAGACTACGACGTTGATAGGTGGGGTGTGTAAGCGTTGTGAGGCGTTGAGCTAACCCATACTAATTGCCCGTGAGGCTTGACCATATAACACCCAAGCAATTTGCTTAAAAACGCAAATTGACGGTGTGAAGACGATACAAACCGAAAATTCGGCAAACACACAAATACCTGTAACACCCAATCACATACCCAATTTGGAGCTGCGCTAACGCGACGCTCCACCCGAATTGCTTGACGACCATAGAGCGTTGGAACCACCTGATCCCATCCCGAACTCAGTAGTGAAACGACGCATCGCCGATGGTAGTGTGGGGTCTCCCCATGTGAGAGTAGGTCATCGTCAAGCTTAAATTCCAAACCCCCTACTCGTGAAAACGGGTAGGGGGTTTGTTTTTGGGCGCGGAAAAGTTTTATTGAGCTTATAAGGCGCCTGCCTAGTTCGTAATTGCAATTATTCATCGCGCCTAATAGCCCTTATTTCTCTATGGGCGCTTTCTATGCAATAGCGAAGTGCGCCGATATGATGCGTGCCTCTAAGTCGGGCTATCACGAATGCAGAATTTACTGGCGCTTTTACAAGATGGCGACTTCCACTCCGGTGAAGCGCTTGGGCGGACGTTGGGTGTCAGCCGAGCTGCCGTTTGGAAACAGCTGCAAGAGCTCGAGTCTGTTTACGGTCTGACTATTCATAGGGTCCGCGGTCGCGGCTACCGTCTGGAGAGCCCACTTGTCTTATTGAGCGTCGACAAGCTGAAGGGGAATCCTGCTGGTTGGCTGCCACGCGTGCTGGAATTTACTGACTCGACTAACGCAGAGGCTTTCAGGTGCCTTGAAGCGGGTTGTGAGCCGCCATTTTTCATAGTCGCGGAGCGCCAGACATCGGGGCGTGGGCGGCGAGGGCGCCAGTGGGTTAGTCCGTTTGCTGAAAATGTTTACTACAGTCTCTTGCTACGTTTGGAGCGGGGTGCGGTCCAACTTGACGGCCTAAGCCTGGTGATAGGTCTGGCCGTTTTAGGTGCCGTACGCCAATTCGGCGTTGTGGGTGCCGGGTTGAAATGGCCGAACGACATCCTGATAGGTAATCGAAAAGTTGCCGGTATATTGCTTGAGCTATCTGGAGATCCTGCAGACGTCTGTCACGTAGTGATAGGTATAGGTATTAACGTCAATATGCGTAGCGATGAGGCGATTGACCAGCCTTGGACGTCAATGCGCTTGGAGAGCGGTGCCCCGGTCGACCGAAATGAGCTGATCGCCACGCTGAATGTGCAACTGGATAAATATTTGAACATGCATCGTCGGGGCGGCTTTCGGCAACTCCGGCAAGAATGGGAGGCTTCGCATGTATGGCAGGGGCGCCGCGTAAGTCTCTCGGCGGGCACGCAAAATATTGTCGGGGACGTGTTGGGCGTCGATTCAAGAGGGGCGTTGCGGCTCTTGGTTGATGGTGTGGAGCGTGAGTACAGTGGTGGTGAGCTTAGTTTGAGGTTGCGTGATGATTCTTGAGCTCGACTGCGGAAACAGCTTTATAAAGTGGCGAGTGCTGGATTGGCATATGTTGGTCGTTGGTGGTGGCGTGGTCGGTTCGAGCGAGGAGCTGATAGCAAGTCTCTCCGAGCTTGCAATATTCGACGTGGACGCTGCCAGAATAGTTAGCGTGCGCAGTGATGAAGAGACTTCTTCGCTCATGCAGCTCTTATACGATCGCTTCGGCGTCACAGCCCTTAGCGCTTGTCCGGCGCAGGTTTTGGCTGGGGTGACAAACGGCTACAGCGATTATCAACGATTGGGTCTGGATCGTTGGCTGGCAATTGTTGCTGCCTACCGGCTCGCAGGGAAAGCTTGTCTGGTACTTGATTTGGGTACCGCTGTGACATCGGACTTCGTCGCTGCCGACGGGGCCCATCTAGGCGGTTTTATCTGTCCTGGTGTACCCCTCATGCGTAACCAGCTACGCACCCATACTCGGCGTATCCGTTATGACGATGATGCTGCGGAGAAAGCGCTTCAAGTTCTTGCGCCCGGTCGTTCCACGGTAGAGGCCGTAGAGCGCGGATGTTCGCTCATGCTCCGCGGTTTTGTGCAGACGCAGCTTGAGCTTGCTCGCGAATACTGGGGTGAGTCGTTCGACGTGTTTCTCACGGGAGGAGACGCTGGCTCCGTGAAGGAGCTTTTGCCGGCTGTCCGCGTGATGCCTGACCTAATTTTTGTCGGCCTCGCTATCGCATGCCCGTTGAATTGAGGTTTTTATGCGTTGGTTGTTTCTGCTTTTTCTGGTTCTGAATCTTTTTTATTACGTCTGGCATCAGCAGCAGACCCCGCTGCGCGCTAAAGAAGTTGCGCCTTTATCGCTGCACCAGGAGGTTCGTCAGGACATTCGGCTGCTAAGCGAGTCTGGCGTCGCGCAGAGTCGCCGCGAGCATCCCGTTGAGGCGGCGGCTGTGCCGTCCGAGGTCTGCATGTTCTTGGGTGGTTTCGACCAGGAAGAGGCGGCGAAGCTGATCGAGCAGCGTCTGATCACCTTGGATATTCAATCTCAAGTGAGGGTAGTCGACGCTCCGGCGGGGTTAGATTATTGGGTTTTCTTGCCCCCGCTAGCTTCGCGGCAGGCTTCGCTGCGTCAGTTGAAGGAACTCCAGGCTAGAAAAATAGATAGCTACATCATTACTCAGGGAGATCTTTCGAACGGAATTTCCTTGGGGATGTTTCCCAGAAGCGAGTCGGCAGAAAATGTAATGCAGCGTTTGCGGGACGTCGGTTATGACCCTCAGATGCGAGAGCTGCCGCGGGCTCACCGCAATTTTTGGGTCCGCGTTGCTCCAGAAAGTCGCCGCCTTGCTGATGATTCCTTGCTTCAGTCGCTAGCTCGAGATTTCAACGGCTTGCAACATCAATTAATGCCGTGCGAAAGCGTTGCAACGCCGAATTAGTTTGAATAGAATGGCGCCCGCTTTGCAGGGTTGCTCTCTGGGTGAGTCTGAAAAGTTGCTGTCGATTGCGCTAACCTCAAGTTTTTTATGAGGAATTGCTTGACAGTAGGGTGGCATGCGAAGAGAATGCCGCCTCACTTTGGAGGGGTTCCCGAGTGGCCAAAGGGATCAGACTGTAAATCTGACACGCGAGTTTCGAAGGTTCGAATCCTTCCCCCTCCACCATATTTAGCGAGAGCTGCAAGCTCCGCGGGTATAGTTCAACGGTAGAACCTCAGCCTTCCAAGCTGATGGTGCGGGTTCGATTCCCGCTACCCGCTCCAGTTTGCAGTTGTTTGTAACGAGTTCGCTCTTGTAGCTCAGTTGGTAGAGCACACCCTTGGTAAGGGTGAGGTCAGCGGTTCAAATCCGCTCAAGAGCTCCATTATTAAGAAGGCAGATATGAAGATATCTGCCTTTGTTTTAATGGTCGCGTGGTTCGCGCACTTAATCGATGGGAGACGCTCTGATGGCTAAAGAAAAGTTTGAACGGAACAAACCGCACGTCAACGTTGGCACCATCGGTCACGTTGACCACGGTAAAACCACTCTGACCGCTGCTCTGACCCGTGTTTGCTCCGAGGTTTTCGGTTCGGCTCGCGTTGACTTCGACAAGATCGACAGCGCTCCAGAAGAAAAAGCTCGTGGTATCACCATCAACACCGCTCACGTTGAATACGATTCGGCCGTGCGTCACTACGCGCACGTTGACTGCCCAGGTCACGCCGACTACGTAAAAAACATGATCACCGGTGCTGCTCAGATGGACGGCGCTATCCTGGTTTGCTCGGCCGCTGATGGTCCGATGCCGCAAACCCGTGAGCACATCCTGCTGTCCCGTCAGGTAGGCGTTCCTTACATCGTTGTCTTCCTGAACAAGGCTGACATGGTGGACGACGCTGAGCTGCTGGAACTGGTTGAGATGGAAGTTCGCGATCTGCTGAGCACTTACGAGTTCCCAGGCGACGACACTCCGATCATCATCGGTTCGGCTCTGATGGCTTTGAACGGCCAAGACGACAACGAAATGGGTACCAGCGCTGTTAAGAAGCTGGTTGAGACTCTGGACAGCTACATTCCTGAGCCGGTCCGCGTTATCGACAAGCCGTTCCTGATGCCAATCGAAGACGTATTCTCGATCTCGGGTCGCGGTACTGTAGTTACCGGTCGTATCGAGCGCGGTATCGTCAAGGTTCAAGAGGCTCTGGAAATCGTTGGTCTGCGTGACACCACTCAGACTACCTGCACCGGCGTTGAAATGTTCCGCAAACTGCTCGACGAAGGTCGTGCTGGCGAGAACTGCGGCGTACTGCTGCGTGGTACCAAGCGTGAAGACGTTGAGCGTGGTCAAGTACTGGCCAAGCCGGGTTCGGTTAAGCCGCACACCAAGTTCGAAGCTGAGGTTTACATCCTGAGCAAAGACGAAGGTGGTCGTCACACTCCGTTCTTCAAAGGCTACCGTCCTCAGTTCTACTTCCGTACTACCGACGTAACCGGTAGCTGCGAACTGCCGGAAGGCGTTGAGATGGTAATGCCAGGCGACAACATCAAAATGGTTGTTACCTTGATCAAGTCGATCGCCATGGAAGATGGTCTGCGTTTCGCGATTCGCGAAGGCGGCCGTACCGTTGGTGCTGGCGTAGTTGCCAAAATCATCGAGTAATCGTTGATTAGTCCCCATCAGGCCGGCATAATGGTCGGCCTGATTTTGTTTTAGGTCAGTAGCTCAATTGGCAGAGCGACGGTCTCCAAAACCGTAGGTTGGGGGTTCGATTCCCTCCTGACCTGCCAGTTTTACTAAGAAGTTAAAGCTGGCACGTCTTTCACAGGATCCTCGTAAATGACTGTTAAGGCTGAAGCCAAAGAATCGCGCTTTGATCTGCTGAAGTGGCTTGTTGTTGCTGCTTTGGTGGTGGTTGGCGTGGTTGGCAATCAGTTCTTCTCTGGTGAGCCGATTCTGTACCGTGTCCTTGGTTTGCTTGCAATCGCGGCTGTTGCTGCGTTTGTCGCTCTGCAAACCGCAAAGGGGCAGGCATTTTTCGGGCTCGCTAAAGAAGCTCGGGTTGAAATTCGCAAAGTCGTTTGGCCGACTCGTCAGGAAACCACGCAAACCACACTTATTGTTGTGGCTGTTGTGCTGGTGATGGCGCTGTTGCTGTGGGGGCTTGACTCCCTGCTAGGCTGGCTTGTTTCCATGATTGTTGGTTGAAGGTGTCCCGTGGCTAAGCGTTGGTATGTTGTGCATGCTTACTCGGGTTACGAGAAGCATGTCATGCGCTCCCTGATTGAGCGCGTCAAGCTGGCCGGCATGGAAGATGGGTTCGGCGAGATTCTGGTTCCCACTGAAGAAGTGGTTGAAATGCGTAATGGCCAGAAGCGCAAAAGTGAACGCAAGTTCTTCCCCGGTTATGTTCTGGTGCAGATGGACATGAACGAAGGCACTTGGCACTTGGTCAAGGATACGCCTCGCGTCATGGGTTTTATCGGCGGTACCGCTGACAAGCCTGCGCCAATCACTGATAAAGAGGCTGATGCAATTCTGCGTCGCGTTGCTGATGGTAGCGACAAGCCGAAACCGAAAACACTGTTTGAGCCAGGTGAAATGGTCCGCGTCATTGACGGCCCTTTCGCTGATTTCAGCGGTGTTGTGGAAGAAGTGAACTATGAAAAAAGCCGGATTCAGGTGGCTGTGACCATTTTTGGTCGCTCGACCCCGGTTGAGTTGGAGTTTAGTCAGGTCGAAAAGGCATAACTGACAAAGCATCCCGTACCCCGCAGCCTTAGGCTGCGGGGTTTTGTCGTCACTGGGATAAACATGTAAGTAACCCGGGGAGCCGTAAGGCGCTAGAACCCGAATGGAGTAGCTAATGGCTAAGAAAATCACGGCTTATATCAAGCTGCAAGTAAAGGCTGCACAAGCTAACCCGAGCCCGCCCGTTGGTCCGGCTCTTGGTCAGCATGGCGTGAACATCATGGAATTCTGCAAGGCGTTCAACGCCAAGACTCAGGGCATGGAACCTGGTCTGCCGACTCCAGTGATCATCACTGTTTATAGCGACCGTAGCTTCACCTTTGAAACCAAAAGCACCCCTGCTTCGGTTCTGCTGAAGAAGGCTGCTGGCCTGACTAGCGGTTCGGCTCGCCCGAACAGCGTCAAGGTTGGCACCGTTACCCGTGCTCAGCTCGAAGAGATCGCCAAAACCAAGCAGGCTGATCTGACCGCTGCTGATATGGACGCAGCCGTGCGTACTATCGCCGGTTCTGCTCGCAGCATGGGCCTTAACGTGGAGGGTGTGTAATGGCTAAGTTGACTAAGCGCCAAAAGGCCATCGCCGAGAAAATCGTCGCTGGTAAATCTTACGGCTTCGAAGAAGCAGCCACCCTGCTGGGCGAGCTGTCGAAAGTTAAGTTCACCGAGTCGTTCGATGTCGCAGTGAACCTGGGCGTAGATCCACGTAAATCCGACCAAGTCGTACGTAGCGCTACCGTTCTGCCGCACGGCACCGGTAAAACCGTGCGTGTAGCCGTTTTCACCCAAGGCCCAGCTGCTGAGGCCGCTTTGGCTGCCGGTGCTGATCGCGTTGGTATGGATGAACTGGCTGCTGAAATGAAAGCGGGCGAGCTGAACTACGACGTAGTTATCGCTTCCCCGGACGCCATGCGCGTTGTTGGTCAGCTGGGTCAGATCCTCGGCCCGCGCGGCCTGATGCCTAACCCTAAAGTCGGTACCGTAACGCCAGACGTAGCCACTGCCGTGAAAAACGCGAAGGCTGGTCAGGTTCGTTATCGCACCGACAAAAACGGCATCATCCACACTTCCGTCGGCAAAGTTGGCTTTGACGCCATCAAGCTGAAGGAAAACGTTGAAGCTCTGATCGCTGATCTCAAGCGCATCAAGCCCGCTTCTTCGAAAGGTATCTACGTTAAGCGCGTTACCCTGAGCACCACTATGGGCCCAGGTCTGGTTATCGATCAGAGCTCGCTGGACGCGTAAGACAAATCAGCCGAAGCAAGCGATTGTTCCGGTTATTGAAAGATTGGGGTCCCTGCCTGGCGGGGGCTATCCAAGACCGTAGGCGACGCAAGTCTTAAACCTCAAGCCTACGCAGATGGTGCTCCCGGTTCCTTATGGAATCTGACACCAAACGACATCCGGCCTCGGCAGGATGAAACGTAACAAGCAGGAGTTAACCCGTGGCAATTAAACTCGAAGACAAGAAGGCCATCGTCGCTGAAGTCAACGAGGCTGCCAAAGTCGCTCTGTCCGCTGTCGTGGCTGATGCCCGTGGTGTGACAGTAGGCGCAATGACCGGACTCCGTAAAGAGGCTCGTGAAGCTGGTGTTTATGTACGCGTTGTACGTAACACCCTGCTCAAGCGCGCTGTTGCCGGCACTCAATATGACGTGCTCAACGACGTGTTCACTGGCCCGACCTTGGTTGCATTCTCGAACGAACATCCTGGCGCTGCTGCCCGTTTGTTCAAAGAGTTCGCCAAAGGTCAGGATAAGTTCGAGATCAAGGCAGCTGCGTTCGAGGGCAAGTTCCTCGCAGCTAATCAGATCGACGTACTGGCAAGCCTGCCGACCCGTGACGAAGCAATTTCTCAGCTGATGAGCGTGATTCAAGGCGCAACCAGCAAATTGGCTCGTACTCTGGCGGCCCTTCGCGACCAGAAAGAAGCTGCCGCAGCCTAAGGCTGAGCATCTCCTTTCGCGTTTATTGTTTATTTCGATGGCCGCGTAGGCTGTCACCCCAATACAGGAATTAGAGTCATGGCTCTGTCTAACCAAGAAATCATCGACGCAATCGGCGAGAAATCCGTTCTGGAAATCGTTGAGCTGATCAAGGCAATGGAAGAGAAGTTCGGCGTTAGCGCTGCTGCTGCTTCCGCTGGCCCAGCTGCTGGTCCAGCTGCTGTTGTTGAAGAGCAAACCGAATTCAACGTTATGCTGCTTGAATCCGGCGAGAAGAAAGTAAACGTGATCAAGGTCGTTCGTGAACTGACCGGTCTGGGCCTGAAAGAAGCTAAAGCCGTTGTTGACAGCGCTCCTGGCATTGTCAAAGAAGGCGTGTCGAAAGACGAAGCTGAAGCTGCTAAGAAAGCCCTGGAAGAAGCAGGCGCCAAAGTCGAGCTCAAGTAAGCGACGACCTTGCGTCTACAGCCCAAGCGTTGAGCGAAAGGCTGATGGCTGGTGGCTTTTGCCACCGGCCTTTTTCCGTTATAGGCCGACCTTCGCAGGTTGGCCTATAGCTGAAGCAGTAACCGCCCTGCGGGGTGGCGCAAACCGAGAGTTTGCAAGATTTTCTGGCTGCTCCCGTCGGGAGGAGCCAAATAAGCAGGTGACCAAGCTGGGGAACGCTGATGGCTTACTCATATACTGAGAAAAAACGTATCCGCAAGGACTTTAGCAAGTTGCCGGATGTCATGGATGTGCCTTATCTGTTGGCCATCCAGCTGGATTCGTATCGCGAATTCCTGCAGGCGGGAGCTACAAAGGATCAGTTCCGCGACATCGGCCTGCATGCGGCCTTCAAGTCCGTTTTCCCGATTATCAGCTATTCCGGCAATGCTGCTCTGGAATATGTCGGTTATCGCCTGGGCGAACCGGCATTTGACGTGAAAGAGTGCGTGCTGCGTGGCGTGACATTCGCCGTGCCGCTGCGGGTAAAAGTCCGTCTGATCATTTTCGATAAGGAATCGTCGAACAAAGCGATCAAGGACATCAAAGAGCAAGAAGTTTATATGGGGGAAATCCCCCTGATGACTGAGAACGGTACCTTCGTTATCAACGGTACCGAGCGCGTCATCGTGTCCCAGCTGCACCGCTCCCCAGGTGTGTTCTTTGACCACGACCGTGGTAAGACGCACAGCTCGGGCAAGCTGCTGTACTCCGCACGCATCATCCCTTACCGCGGTTCGTGGTTGGACTTCGAGTTCGACCCGAAAGACGCCGTATTCGTACGTATCGACCGCCGCCGCAAACTGCCGGCGTCCGTACTGCTGCGCGCGCTGGGCTACACCACCGAGCAAGTGCTCGATGCGTTCTACGCGACCAACGTGTTCCACGTTCAGGGTGAGAATCTCAGTCTGGAGCTGGTACCGCACCGTCTGCGTGGCGAAATTGCTGTTCTCGACATCAAGGACGAGAAGGGCAAGGTTATCGTTGAGCAGGGCCGCCGCATTACCGCGCGCCACATCAACCAGTTGGACAAGTCCGGAATCAAAACGCTGGAAGTGCCGCTGGACTACGTGATCGGTCGCACCACTGCGAAAGCCATCGTGCACCCGGCCACCGGCGAAATCATCGCTGAATGCAACACGGAGCTGAACACCGAGATCCTGGCCAAGATTGCCAAGGCTCAGGTTGTACGCATCGAAACGTTGTACACCAACGACATCGACTGCGGCCCGTTCATCTCCGACACGCTTAAAATCGACGGCACTACCAACCAGTTGGAAGCGCTGGTCGAGATTTATCGCATGATGCGTCCTGGCGAGCCACC
This sequence comes from Pseudomonas sp. AC070, assembly GCF_979258635.1. Lineage (NCBI taxonomy): Bacteria > Pseudomonadati > Pseudomonadota > Gammaproteobacteria > Pseudomonadales > Pseudomonadaceae > Pseudomonas > Pseudomonas sp. AC070. The sequence goes on along the minus strand of NZ_OZ409871.1, from coordinate 4,692,324 downwards.
TACCAAGGATGCCGCCGAGACCCTGTTCAACAACCTGTTCTTCAGCGCTGAGCGCTACGACCTGTCTGCTGTAGGTCGTATGAAGTTCAACCGTCGTATCGGTCGTACCGAAATCGAAGGTTCGGGCGTGTTGAGCAAGGAAGACATCGTTGAAGTTCTCAAGACTCTGGTCGACATCCGTAACGGCAAAGGCATCGTCGATGACATCGACCACCTGGGTAACCGTCGCGTGCGTTGTGTTGGCGAAATGGCCGAGAACCAGTTCCGCGTTGGCCTGGTGCGTGTAGAGCGCGCGGTCAAAGAGCGTCTGTCGATGGCTGAAAGCGAAGGCCTGATGCCGCAAGATCTGATCAACGCCAAGCCTGTGGCTGCAGCGGTGAAAGAGTTCTTCGGTTCCAGCCAGCTTTCCCAGTTCATGGACCAAAACAACCCGCTGTCCGAGATCACCCACAAGCGCCGCGTTTCTGCTCTCGGCCCAGGTGGTTTGACTCGTGAGCGTGCTGGCTTCGAAGTTCGTGACGTACACCCGACGCACTACGGTCGCGTATGCCCGATCGAAACACCGGAAGGTCCGAACATCGGTCTGATCAACTCCCTGGCAGCCTATGCCCGCACCAATCAGTACGGCTTTCTGGAAAGCCCGTACCGCGTGGTGAAGGACACCCTGGTTACTGACGAAATCGTGTTCCTCTCGGCTATCGAAGAGGCTGATCACGTAATCGCTCAGGCATCGGCAACGATGAACCAGAAAGGTCAATTGGTTGACGAGCTGGTAGCTGTTCGTCACTTGAACGAGTTCACCGTCAAGGTGCCGGAAGACGTCACGCTGATGGACGTTTCGCCGAAGCAGGTTGTGTCCGTCGCCGCTTCGCTGATCCCGTTCCTCGAGCACGACGACGCCAACCGTGCGTTGATGGGTTCGAACATGCAGCGTCAGGCTGTTCCGACTCTGCGTTCGGACAAGCCGCTGGTCGGTACCGGCATGGAGCGCAACGTTGCGCGTGACTCCGGCGTTTGCGTCGTAGCTCGTCGTGGCGGTGTGATCGACTCCGTCGACGCCAGCCGTATTGTGGTTCGTGTTGCGGATGACGAAGTTGAAACTGGCGAAGCCGGTGTCGACATCTACAACCTGACCAAGTACACCCGTTCGAACCAGAACACCTGCATCAACCAGCGTCCGCTGGTGAGCAAAGGTGACAAGGTTGAGCGCAGCGACATTCTGGCTGACGGCCCGTCCACCGACATGGGTGAGCTGGCGTTGGGTCAGAACATGCGCATCGCGTTCATGGCCTGGAACGGTTACAACTTCGAAGACTCCATCCTCCTCTCGGAGCGTGTCGTTCAAGAAGACCGTTTCACCACGATCCACATCCAGGAACTGACCTGTGTGGCGCGTGACACCAAGCTTGGGCCAGAAGAGATCACGTCGGACATTCCGAACGTGGGCGAAGCTGCGCTGAACAAGCTGGACGAAGCCGGTATCGTTTACGTGGGTGCTGAAGTTGGCGCTGGCGACATTCTAGTGGGCAAGGTCACTCCGAAAGGCGAGACCCAACTGACCCCGGAAGAGAAGCTGCTGCGCGCGATCTTCGGTGAGAAGGCTTCCGACGTTAAAGACACGTCCCTGCGCGTACCGACCGGTACCAAAGGCACTGTTATCGACGTTCAGGTCTTCACCCGTGACGGTGTAGAGCGTGACGCTCGTGCACTGTCGATCGAGAAGATGCAGCTCGACGAAATCCGCAAAGACCTCAACGAAGAGTTCCGTATCGTTGAAGGTGCTACTTTCGAACGTCTGCGCTCCGCTCTGGTTGGCAAGAAAGCTGAAGGTGGTGCCGGTCTGAAGAAAGGCGCCGAGATCACCGACGAGTTCCTCGACGGCCTCGAGCGTGGTCAGTGGTTCAAGCTGCGTATGGCTGAAGATGCTCTGAACGAGCAGCTTGAGAAAGCGCAGGCTTACATCGTTGATCGCCGCCAGCTGCTTGATGACAAGTTTGAAGACAAGAAGCGCAAGCTGCAGCAAGGCGATGACCTGGCTCCGGGCGTGCTGAAAATCGTCAAGGTTTACCTGGCAATCCGTCGTCGCATCCAGCCGGGCGACAAGATGGCCGGTCGTCACGGTAACAAGGGTGTGGTCTCCGTGATCATGCCGGTTGAAGACATGCCGCACGATGCCTATGGCACCCCGGTCGATATCGTTCTCAACCCGCTGGGCGTACCTTCGCGTATGAACGTCGGTCAGATCCTCGAGACTCACCTGGGCCTCGCGGCCAAAGGTCTGGGCGAGAAGATCAACCGCATGCTCGAAGAGCAGCGCAAGGTTGCTGAACTGCGTAAGTTCCTGCACCAGATCTACAACGAGATCGGTGGCCGTCAAGAAACTCTGGCAGACCTGTCTGACCAAGAAATTCTGGACTTGGCGAAGAACCTGCGTGGCGGCGTGCCGATGGCAACTCCGGTGTTCGACGGTGCCAAGGAAAGCGAAATCAAGGCCATGCTGAAATTGGCTGATTTGCCAGAAAGCGGCCAGATGCAGCTGTTCGACGGCCGTACCGGCAACCAGTTCGAGCGCCGTGTGACCGTTGGCTACATGTACATGCTGAAACTGAACCACCTGGTGGACGACAAGATGCACGCTCGTTCTACCGGTTCCTACAGCCTGGTTACCCAGCAGCCGCTGGGTGGTAAGGCGCAGTTCGGTGGTCAGCGCTTCGGGGAGATGGAAGTTTGGGCGTTGGAAGCTTATGGCGCCGCGTACACCCTGCAGGAAATGCTGACCGTTAAGTCGGATGACGTGAACGGCCGTACCAAGATGTACAAAAACATCGTGGACGGTGATCACCGCATGGAGCCGGGCATGCCCGAGTCCTTCAACGTGTTGATCAAAGAAATCCGTTCGCTCGGTATCGATATCGATCTGGAAACCGAATAACACGAAGCGCAATGGGAGCGGGGCTGTAGAGCCCGCTCCTTGCTCCGCCAGGAGGAAAGGCCTTGAAAGACCTACTGAATTTGCTGAAAAACCAGGGTCAAGTCGAAGAGTTCGATGCCATCCGTATTGGATTGGCCTCGCCAGAGATGATCCGTTCGTGGTCCTTCGGTGAAGTTAAAAAGCCGGAAACCATCAACTACCGTACGTTCAAACCCGAGCGTGACGGCCTTTTCTGCGCCAAGATCTTTGGCCCAGTAAAAGACTATGAATGCCTGTGCGGTAAGTACAAGCGCCTGAAGCACCGCGGTGTGATCTGCGAGAAGTGCGGCGTTGAAGTCGCGCTGGCCAAAGTTCGTCGTGAGCGCATGGCCCACATCGAGCTGGCTTCGCCGGTTGCCCACATCTGGTTCCTGAAATCGCTGCCGTCCCGTATCGGTCTGCTGCTGGACATGACCCTGCGTGATATCGAACGCGTTCTCTACTTCGAGAGCTATGTCGTTATCGATCCAGGCATGACCACCCTGGAAAAGGGTCAGCTGCTGAACGACGAGCAATATTTCGAAGCCATCGAAGAGTTCGGTGACGACTTCGACGCTCGCATGGGCGCCGAGGCTGTTCGCGAGCTGCTGACTGCTATCGATCTGGAGCACGAAATCGGCCGCCTGCGCGAAGAGATTCCGCAGACTAACTCCGAAACCAAAATCAAGAAGCTGTCCAAGCGTCTGAAGTTGATGGAAGCCTTCCAGGGTTCCGGCAACCACCCAGAGTGGATGGTTTTGACCGTTCTGCCGGTGCTGCCGCCAGATCTGCGTCCGTTGGTTCCGTTGGATGGTGGTCGTTTCGCGACTTCCGACCTCAACGATCTGTATCGTCGAGTGATCAACCGTAACAACCGTCTCAAGCGCCTGCTCGATCTGTCCGCGCCTGACATCATCGTGCGCAACGAAAAGCGCATGCTGCAGGAAGCGGTCGACGCCTTGCTCGATAATGGTCGTCGCGGTCGCGCCATCACTGGCTCGAACAAGCGTCCGTTGAAATCCCTGGCCGACATGATCAAGGGTAAGCAAGGTCGTTTCCGTCAGAACTTGCTCGGTAAACGCGTGGACTACTCCGGGCGTTCGGTCATTACCGTGGGCCCGACTCTGCGTCTGCATCAGTGCGGTCTGCCGAAGAAGATGGCTCTCGAGCTGTTCAAACCGTTCATTTTCGGCAAGTTGGAAATGCGTGGTCTGGCCACCACCATCAAAGCCGCGAAGAAAATGGTTGAGCGTGAGTTGCCAGAGGTTTGGGACGTTCTCGCTGAAGTGATTCGCGAACACCCCGTACTGCTCAACCGTGCACCGACCCTTCACCGTCTGGGTATCCAGGCGTTTGAACCGGTTCTGATCGAAGGTAAAGCGATTCAGCTGCACCCGCTGGTTTGCGCCGCGTACAACGCCGACTTCGACGGCGACCAAATGGCCGTGCACGTGCCGCTGACACTGGAAGCCCAGTTGGAAGCGCGCGCTCTGATGATGTCGACCAACAACATTCTGTCGCCAGCCAACGGTGAGCCAATCATCGTTCCTTCGCAGGACGTTGTACTGGGTCTGTATTACATGACCCGTGAAGCGATCAACGCCAAGGGCGAAGGTCGTGTGTTTGCCGATCTGCAGGAAGTCGACCGCGTTTTCCGCGCCGGCGAAGCAGCGCTGCACGCCAAAGTTAAGGTGCGTATCAACGAGGTCATCAAAGACCGCGATGGCAGCATCACCAAGAACACTCGCATCGTCGACACCACTGTCGGCCGCGCGCTGCTGTTCCAGGTTGTTCCGGCCGGCCTGTCGTATGACGTGGTCAACCAGCCGATGAAGAAGAAAGCGATCTCCAAACTGATCAACCAGTGCTACCGCACCGTTGGCTTGAAAGACACCGTGATCTTCGCTGATCAACTCATGTACACCGGTTTCGCTTACTCGACTATCTCCGGCGTTTCCATCGGCGTGAATGACTTCGTCATCCCCGATGAAAAAGCTCGCATCATCGATGCGGCCACCGAAGAAGTTAAGGAAATCGAAAGCCAGTACGCCTCCGGCCTGGTAACCCAGGGCGAGAAGTACAACAAGGTGATCGACCTCTGGTCCAAGGCCAACGACGAAGTGTCGAAGGCGATGATGGCGAACCTCTCGAAAGAGAAGGTTATCGACCGTCATGGCAAAGAAGTCGACCAAGAGTCCTTCAACTCCATGTACATGATGGCTGACTCCGGTGCTCGGGGTTCGGCAGCTCAGATTCGTCAGTTGGCCGGTATGCGTGGCCTCATGGCCAAGCCGGACGGCTCGATCATCGAGACGCCGATCACCGCGAACTTCCGTGAAGGCCTCAGCGTACTGCAGTACTTCATCTCCACTCACGGTGCTCGTAAAGGTCTCGCGGATACCGCGTTGAAAACTGCGAACTCCGGTTACCTGACTCGCCGTCTGGTAGACGTGGCGCAAGACTTGGTAGTTACCGAGGTCGATTGCGGCACCGAACACGGCCTGTTGATGACGCCGCACATTGAAGGCGGTGACGTGGTTGAGCCGCTGGGTGAACGTGTTCTGGGTCGAGTTATTGCCCGCGACGTGTTCAAGCCTGGCACCGAAGAAGTCATCGTGCCTGCCGGTACCTTGGTAGACGAGCAGTGGGTTGAGTTCATCGAACTGAACAGCATTGACGAAGTGATCGTTCGCTCGCCAATCAGCTGTGAAACCCGCTACGGCATCTGCGCCAAGTGCTACGGCCGCGATCTGGCCCGTGGTCACCAGGTGAATATCGGTGAAGCTGTCGGCGTTATCGCTGCGCAGTCGATTGGTGAGCCAGGTACCCAGCTGACCATGCGTACGTTCCACATCGGTGGTGCGGCGAGCCGGACGTCTGCTGCTGACAGTGTTCAGGTCAAGAACGGCGGCACAATCCGCCTGCACAACCTGAAGCACGTTGAGCGTGCTGACGGCAACCTGGTTGCGGTTTCGCGTTCCGGTGAGCTGGCTGTAGCTGACGAGTTCGGTCGCGAGCGCGAGCGTTACAAGCTGCCTTACGGTGCTGTTATTTCCGTCAAGGAAGGCGACAAAGTGGATGCCGGCGCAATCGTGGCCAAATGGGATCCGCACACCCACCCGATCGTTACCGAAATGAAAGGTACCGTGACGTATGTGGGCATGGAAGAAGGCATCACCATCAAGCGTCAAACAGACGAATTGACGGGTTTGACCAACATCGAAGTGCTGGATCCGAAAGATCGTCCAGCTGCCGGCAAAGACATCCGTCCTGCCGTGAAGATGGTGGGCGTAGATGGCAAAGACTTGCTGCTGCCAGGCACAGACGTACCGGCTCAGTACTTCCTGCCAGCGAATGCTCTGGTCGGTGTGGCGGATGGTGTGCAAGTGGGCGTGGGTGATGTAATCGCTCGTATCCCGCAGGAAACTTCGAAAACTCGCGACATCACCGGTGGTCTGCCGCGTGTTGCCGACTTGTTCGAAGCACGTCGTCCGAAAGAAGCGTCGATCCTGGCTGAAGTCAGCGGAACCATCGCGTTCGGTAAAGAAACCAAAGGCAAACGCCGTCTGGTTATTACGCCTAACGATGGTAGCGATCCGTACGAGGAGCTGATTCCTAAGTGGCGTCACCTGAACGTCTTCGAAGGCGAGCAAGTGAACCGCGGTGAAGTTATCTCCGACGGCCCAAGCGATCCGCACGACATCCTGCGTCTGCTGGGTGTGAGCGCGCTGGCCAAGTACATCGTCAACGAGATCCAGGACGTTTATCGCCTGCAAGGCGTGAAGATCAACGACAAGCACATCGAGACCATCCTGCGTCAGATGCTGCGTAAAGTTGAGATCACCGAATCCGGCGATTCCAGCTTCATCAAGGGCGACCAGATGGAACTGACTCACGTATTGGGCGAGAACGAACGTCTGAGCTCGGACGATAAATTTATCTCCAAGTTCGACCGCGTTCTGTTGGGTATCACCAAGGCGTCGCTGTCCACCGAATCGTTCATCTCTGCGGCTTCCTTCCAGGAAACCACCCGCGTCCTCACTGAGGCAGCGGTTACTGGCAAGCGTGACTTCCTGCGCGGCCTGAAAGAGAACGTGGTAGTGGGTCGTCTGATTCCGGCCGGTACTGGTCTGGCCTATCACAGCGAGCGCAAGCGTCGTCGTGATGCCGGCAAGCCGGTTCAAGTGAGCGCCAGCGAAGCTGAAGCTCAACTGTCGGAAGCGTTGAACAACCTGTAATTAATACGGGTTGCTAATCAGGTCGAGGCCCGGTGAAGCGCTAAGCGTCACCGGGCCTTGTCTTGACGGGGTGTTAGAAGCTCTTTAGACTCTTGTACCCCTAAATTTGGCGGGACTCTTGTCCTGCCATTTTGTTTTTCTTGTAAGACAATAGCGTCGAAAGACAACAGTGGAGCTAGTAGATGGCAACTATCAACCAGCTGGTACGTCAGCCGCGTAAGCGTATCGTCGAGAAATCCGACGTTCCTGCGCTGCAGAACTGCCCGCAACGTCGTGGTGTATGCACCCGTGTGTATACCACCACGCCGAAAAAACCTAACTCGGCACTGCGTAAAGTATGCCGTGTGCGTCTGACCAACGGTTTCGAGGTTTCCTCGTACATCGGCGGTGAAGGCCACAACCTGCAAGAGCACAGCGTGGTACTGATCCGCGGCGGTCGTGTAAAAGACTTGCCAGGTGTTCGTTACCACACCGTTCGCGGTTCTTTGGATACTTCCGGTGTTAAAGGTCGTAACCAAGGCCGTTCGAAATACGGTACCAAGCGTCCGAAGTAAGTGCGGCTTCCGAGTGATCGGTCGTTTCACCCAAACTAGATTTTCATTTTTCTGAGTCGATAAGAGTAAGGTCGGGCGTTTAACCCAGGATTGTCATCCAGAGGTTTTATTGTTCCCGGGCTAACCTGAAGACCGTTTGAGGGCTTATCCATGCCAAGAAGACGTGTAGCAGCCAAGCGCGAAGTGCTTGACGATCCAAAATACGGTAGCCAGATCCTGGCCAAGTTCATGAACCACGTGATGGAAAGCGGCAAGAAAGCCGTTGCCGAGCGTATCGTTTATGGCGCCCTGGAAAAGGTTAAAGAGCGTAAGAACAGCGATCCCCTGGAAATCTTCGAGAAAGCTCTCGACGCCATCGCTCCGCTGGTCGAAGTGAAGTCGCGCCGTGTCGGCGGTGCTACTTATCAGGTTCCGGTCGAAGTTCGTCCGTCCCGTCGTAACGCTCTGGCCATGCGCTGGCTGGTGGACTTCGCCCGTAAGCGCGGCGAAAAATCCATGGCTCTGCGTTTAGCTGGTGAGCTGTTGGATGCTGCTGAAGGCAAAGGTGCTGCAGTTAAGAAGCGTGAAGACGTGCACCGTATGGCTGAAGCCAACAAAGCGTTTTCGCACTACCGCTTCTAAATTCAGCGCTTCTAATATTGCGAGGGCTTTATGGCTCGTCTTACACCGATTTCCCGCTACCGTAACATCGGTATCGTCGCGCACGTGGATGCTGGCAAAACCACTACCACTGAGCGCGTGCTTTTTTACACAGGCGTGAACCACAAAATGGGCGAGGTGCATGATGGCGCCGCGACCATGGACTGGATGGTTCAGGAGCAGGAGCGCGGTATTACCATTACCTCCGCTGCTACTACTGCGTTCTGGTCTGGCTCCGTCAAGCAGCACAAAGACAGCTACCGCTTCAACATCATCGATACCCCCGGGCACGTTGACTTCACCATCGAAGTAGAGCGCTCGCTGCGCGTACTCGACGGCGCTGTCGTTGTGTTCTGTGGTACTTCGGGCGTTGAACCGCAGTCGGAAACCGTATGGCGTCAAGCCAACAAATACGGCGTTCCGCGTCTTGTGTACGTGAACAAGATGGACCGTGCTGGCGCAAACTTCCTGCGCGTAGTCGGTCAGATCAAGCAGCGTCTGGGTCACACTCCGGTGCCAATCCAATTGGCTATCGGTGCTGAAGACAACTTCCAGGGTCAGATCGATCTGATGTCCATGGAAGCTGTTTACTGGGATGACGCAGACAAGGGCATGGCCCCTCGTCGCGAGCCGATCCCGGCTGAGCTGCAAGAGTTGGCTAACGAGTGGCGCAGCAACATGGTTGAAGCTGCCGCTGAAGCTAACGAAGAGCTGATGAACAAGTACCTTGAGGGTGAAGAACTCACCAACGAGGAAATCAAGGCGGCTCTGCGTCAGCGTACTATCGCTGGCGAAATCGTCTTGGCTGTTTGCGGTTCCTCATTCAAGAACAAGGGCGTGCCTTTGGTTCTGGACGCTGTTATCGATTACCTGCCGGCGCCGGTCGACATTCCTGCCATCAAGGGTTCCGACCCAGATGACGAGACTGTTGAAATGGAGCGTCATGCAGACGATAGCGAGCCGTTCTCCGCTCTGGCGTTCAAAATCGCCACGGACCCATTCGTGGGTACTTTGACCTTTGCTCGTGTTTATTCGGGCGTGTTGAGCTCCGGCGACGGCGTGATCAACTCGGTTAAAGGCAAGAAAGAGCGCGTGGGTCGTATGGTGCAAATGCACGCAAACACCCGCGAAGAGATCAAAGAAGTACGCGCTGGCGACATCGCTGCTCTGATCGGCATGAAGGACGTCACCACCGGTGACACCCTGTGCTCCGCTGAAAAGCCAATCATCCTGGTTCGTATGGACTTCCCGGAGCCGGTTATTTCGGTTGCCGTTGAGCCTAAGACCAAGGATGACCAGGAAAAAATGGGTATCGCTCTGGGCAAACTTGCTCAGGAAGACCCGTCGTTCCGCGTCAAGACCGACGAAGAGACTGGCCAGACCATCATCTCCGGTATGGGCGAGTTGCACCTGGATATTCTCGTCGACCGCATGAAGCGCGAGTTCGGTGTAGAAGCCAACATCGGTAAGCCGCAGGTTTCGTACCGCGAGAAGATCTCCAAGAGCTGTGAGATCGAAGGCAAGTTCGTTCGCCAGTCCGGCGGTCGTGGCCAGTTTGGTCACTGCTGGATTCGCTTCGCACCGGCTGACGAAGGTCAGGAAGGTCTGGAGTTCGTTAACGAAGTTGTTGGTGGTGTGGTTCCGAAGGAATACATCCCGGCAATCCAGAAGGGTATCGAAGAGCAGATGAAGAACGGCGTTGTTGCCGGCTATCCGCTGATCGGCCTGAAGGCTACCGTATTTGACGGTTCCTACCACGACGTCGACTCCAACGAGATGGCGTTCAAAATCGCAGCTTCCATGGCGACTAAGCAGCTGGCCCAGAAGGGTGGCGGTGTTGTGCTTGAGCCGATCATGAAAGTTGAAGTGGTAACCCCGGAAGATTACATGGGTGACGTGATGGGTGACCTGAACCGTCGTCGTGGTTTGATTCAGGGTATGGAAGATACGGTTTCCGGCAAGGTTATCCGTGCCGAAGTGCCGTTGGGTGAGATGTTCGGTTATGCGACCGACGTCCGTTCCATGTCTCAGGGTCGCGCGAGCTACTCCATGGAATTCTCTAAATACTCCGAGGCTCCGTCGAACATCGTCGAAGCTCTGGTTAAAAAACAAGGCTGATCTCAGCCCCTTTAGGCAAGGAGTTTATTGTCGTGGCTAAAGAAAAATTTGAACGTAACAAACCGCACGTCAACGTTGGCACCATCGGTCACGTTGACCACGGTAAAACCACTCTGACCGCTGCTCTGACCCGTGTTTGCTCCGAAGTTTTCGGTTCGGCTCGCGTTGACTTCGACAAGATCGACAGTGCTCCAGAAGAAAAAGCTCGTGGTATCACCATCAACACCGCTCACGTTGAATACGATTCGGCCGTGCGTCACTACGCGCACGTTGACTGCCCAGGTCACGCTGACTACGTAAAAAACATGATCACCGGTGCTGCTCAGATGGACGGCGCTATCCTGGTTTGCTCGGCCGCTGATGGTCCGATGCCGCAAACCCGTGAGCACATCCTGCTGTCCCGTCAGGTAGGCGTTCCTTACATCGTTGTCTTCCTGAACAAGGCTGACATGGTGGACGACGCTGAGCTGCTGGAACTGGTTGAGATGGAAGTTCGCGATCTGCTGAGCACTTACGAGTTCCCAGGCGACGACACTCCGATCATCATCGGTTCGGCTCTGATGGCTTTGAACGGCCAAGACGACAACGAAATGGGCACCAGTGCTGTTAAGAAGCTGGTTGAGACTCTGGACAGCTACATTCCTGAGCCGGTCCGCGTTATCGACAAGCCGTTCCTGATGCCAATCGAAGACGTATTCTCGATCTCGGGTCGCGGTACTGTAGTTACCGGTCGTATCGAGCGCGGTATCGTCAAGGTTCAAGAGGCTCTGGAGATCGTTGGTCTGCGTGACACCACCCAGACTACCTGCACCGGCGTTGAAATGTTCCGCAAACTGCTCGACGAAGGTCGTGCTGGCGAGAACTGCGGCGTTCTGCTGCGCGGTACCAAGCGTGAAGACGTTGAGCGTGGTCAAGTACTGGCCAAGCCAGGTTCGGTTAAACCGCACACCAAGTTCGAAGCTGAGGTTTACATCCTGAGCAAAGACGAAGGTGGTCGTCACACTCCGTTCTTCAAAGGCTACCGTCCTCAGTTCTACTTCCGTACTACCGACGTTACTGGTAGCTGCGAATTGCCGGAAGGCGTTGAGATGGTAATGCCAGGCGACAACATCAAGATGGTCGTTACCTTGATCAAGTCGATCGCCATGGAAGATGGTCTGCGTTTCGCGATTCGCGAAGGCGGCCGTACCGTTGGTGCTGGCGTAGTTGCCAAAATCATCGAGTAATCGTTGATTTGCTAGAAGAAACCCCCGCTTGCGGGGGTTTTTTTATTGAGTTGACACCTGTGGGGGGCATCTATAGAATTGCGCCTCCTTTTAACGGGCGTATTGCGCGCGTTGGGAATAGCAACTGGGAGTCTGTGGACAATGCAAAATCAACAAATCCGGATTCGGTTGAAGGCTTTTGATCATCGCCTTATTGACCAGTCCACCCAGGAAATCGTGGAAACCGCGAAACGTACTGGTGCTCAAGTGCGTGGTCCGATTCCTCTGCCCACTCGCAAAGAGCGTTTCACTGTTCTGGTTTCCCCGCACGTCAACAAAGACGCGCGTGACCAGTACGAGATTCGCACTCACAAGCGCGTTCTGGACATCGTCCAGCCTACGGATAAAACCGTTGACGCTCTTATGAAGCTTGATCTTGCAGCTGGCGTAGAAGTTCAGATCAGCCTCGGCTAAAACCGTCTGGTTTTAGTCGTGTAACGCTCTGAAATGGGCGGCCATAGCGGGTGAAAGCCCCGTACACTCATGAGGTTTACAACATGACTATTGGTGTAGTCGGTCGTAAATGCGGTATGACCCGTATTTTCACCGAAGAAGGTGTCTCCATTCCGGTTACGGTCATTGAGATCGAGCCGAATCGCGTCACCCAGTTCAAAACTGAAGAAAGTGATGGTTATCGTGCAGTGCAAGTCACTGTCGGTGAGCGTCGTGCTTCGCGCGTGACTGCTGCTCAAGCTGGTCACTTCGCTAAGGCAAACGTAGCTGCCGGTCGCGGCGTCTGGGAATTCCGTCTTGAAGAAGGCGAGTACCAGGCTGGCGATCTGATCAATGCAGAAATTTTCCAAGCAGGTCAGCTGGTGGATGTCACCGGTCAGTCCAAGGGTAAAGGCTTCGCCGGTACCATCAAGCGCTGGAACTTCCGCGGTCAAGATAACACCCACGGTAACTCCGTCTCCCACCGCGTCCCTGGCTCTATCGGCCAGTGCCAGACTCCTGGTCGTGTATTCAAGGGCAAGAAAATGTCCGGTCATATGGGCGCTGAGCGCGTGACCGTGCAGTCCCTCGAAGTAGTGCGCGTCGACGCTGAACGCAATCTGCTGCTGGTAAAGGGCGCTGTTCCTGGCGCTACCGGTGGCAACCTGGTTGTGCGTCCGGCAGCCAAGGCTCGCGGTTAAGGGGAAGCTGACATGCAATTAAATGTAAATGGCGCTCAGGCGATCGAAGTTTCCGAACTGACCTTCGGCGGCGAATTCAACGAGACACTGGTGCACCAGGCAGTCGTGGCCTACATGGCTGGCGGTCGTCAGGGCAGCAAGCAGCAAAAGACCCGTTCTGACGTATCCGGCGGCGGTAAGCGCCCGTGGCGTCAAAAGGGTACTGGCCGCGCTCGTGCAGGTACTATCCGTAGCCCAATCTGGCGTGGCGGCGGTACCACTTTCGCAGCTCGTCCTCAGGATCACAGCCAAAAGCTGAACAAGAAGATGTATCGCGCAGCTCTGCGCTCCATCCTTGCTGAGCTGGTACGTAGTGATCGTCTGGTTGTGGTTGAAGACTTCGCAGTCGACGCACCAAAAACCAAAACTCTGTTGAACAAGCTCAACGGCATGGGTCTGACTGACGTTCTGATCGTGTCTGATGCTGTTGATCAGAATCTGTACCTGGCCGCTCGTAACCTGCCGCACGTCGATGTTCGTGATGTACAAGGTTCCGATCCGGTCAGTCTGATCGCATACGACAAAGTGTTGATCACTGTGTCGGCCGTGAAGAAATTCGAGGAGCTGCTGGGATGAACCAGGAACGCGTATTTAAAGTGCTACTTGGCCCGCACGTCTCTGAGAAAGCCACGGTTTTGGCTGACAAAAAAGGCCAGTTCGTTTTCAAGGTTGCTACCGACGCAACCAAGCTGGAAATCAAAAAGGCCGTCGAAAGCCTGTTCAGCGTGAAAGTAGAGCGTGTTACTACCCTGAATGTTCTGGGTAAGAGCAAGCGTACTGCTCGCGGTCTGGGCAAGCGTAACGACTGGAAGAAGGCAGTTATCTCCCTTCAGCCGGGCCAAGATCTCGACTTCAGCAGCAGTGCTGAGTAAGGAAGGGGTGCATCATGGCAATCGTTAAATGCAAACCGACTTCCGCTGGCCGCCGTTTTGTGGTCAAGGTGGTCAACCAGGAGCTGCACAAAGGCGCTCCTTACGCACCGCTGCTCGAGAAGAAGTCGAAGACTGGTGGTCGTAACAACAATGGCCGTATTACTACCCGTCATATCGGTGGTGGTCATAAGCAGCATTACCGTCTGGTCGATTTCCGTCGCAACGACAAAGATGGCATTCCAGCCACTGTCGAGCGTATTGAATATGACCCGAACCGTACCGCACACATCGCTCTGCTGATGTATGCAGACGGCGAGCGCCGCTACATCATTGCCCCTAAAGGCGTGAGTGCTGGCGACCAGCTGATTGCAGGTGCTCTGGCACCAATCAAGCCGGGCAACGCTCTCCAACTGCGTAACATTCCAGTTGGTAGCACTGTGCACGGTGTAGAGCTGAAGCCGGGTAAAGGTGCTCAGATCGCTCGTTCCGCTGGTGCTTCGGCTCAGTTGATCGCTCGTGAAGGTGCTTACGTGACCCTGCGTCTGCGTTCCGGTGAAATGCGTAAAGTACTGGCTGAATGCCGTGCGACGCTGGGCGAAGTCTCGAACTCCGAGCACAGCCTGCGTTCGCTGGGTAAAGCTGGTGCCAAGCGCTGGCGTGGCGTTCGCCCAACCGTTCGTGGTGTTGCCATGAACCCGGTTGACCACCCACATGGTGGTGGTGAAGGTCGTACCTCTGGTGGTCGTCATCCGGTGTCTCCATGGGGCTTCCCGACTAAGGGCGCGAAGACTCGTGGTAACAAACGCACCGATAACATGATCGTCCGTCGTCGCAAGTAAATAGAGGGATACGACAGTGCCACGTTCTCTGAAAAAAGGTCCTTTTATTGATCTTCACCTACTGAAGAAGGTCGAAGTGGCGGTGGAAAAGAACGATCGCAAGCCGGTGAAAACCTGGTCGCGCCGTTCGATGATCCTGCCACAAATGGTCGGTCTGACCATCGCTGTGCATAACGGTCGTCAACATGTTCCAGTTCTCGTGAACGAAGACATGGTCGGTCACAAACTGGGCGAGTTCGCCGGTACCCGTACATATCGCGGGCACGTGGCTGACAAGAAAGCCAAGCGTTAAGGGGTAAGGAAATGGAAGTAGCCGCTAAGTTGTCGGGCGCTCGAATCTCCGCCCAGAAAGCCCGCTTGGTCGCCGACCAAATCCGCGGGAAGAAGGTGGGCGAAGCGCTCAACCTGCTGGCTTTTAGCAGTAAGAAAGCCGCGGAAATCATGAAGAAAGTGCTGGAGTCGGCTGTGGCCAACGCCGAGCACAACGAAGGCGCAGACGTTGATGACCTTAAGGTCTCCACCGTTTTCGTTAACGAAGGGCGTTCGCTGAAGCGCATCATGCCGCGTGCCAAAGGCCGCGCTGATCGCATCGTCAAGCGGTCTTGCCATATCACTGTCAAGGTTGCTGACAAGTAACGGAGTCGAAGAGATGGGTCAGAAAGTACATCCCATTGGCATTCGCCTGGGAATCGTCAAGGAGCACACCTCCGTCTGGTACGCCGACGGTCGGACTTATGCGGACTATTTGTTCGCAGATCTGAAGGTGCGTGAATACCTCCAAGACAAACTAAAAAGCGCGTCCGTAAGCCGTATCGACATCCATCGTCCGGCTCAGACTGCACGCATCACCATCCACACCGCTCGTCCAGGTATCGTTATCGGGAAGAAAGGTGAAGATGTTGAGAAGCTGCGTCAGGACCTGACCAAGCAAATGGGTGTGCCTGTGCACATCAATATCGAAGAGATCCGCAAGCCGGAACTCGACGGTATGCTGGTTGCGCAGAGCGTAGCTCAGCAGTTGGAGCGTCGTGTGATGTTCCGTCGCGCTATGAAGCGCGCTGTACAGAACGCCATGCGTATTGGTGCCAAAGGCATCAAAATCCAAGTGAGCGGTCGTTTGGGCGGCGCAGAAATTGCCCGTACCGAGTGGTATCGCGAAGGTCGTGTGCCATTGCACACCCTGCGTGCCGATATCGACTATGCCACGTACGAAGCGCACACCACTTACGGTGTGATCGGTGTGAAGGTTTGGATCTTCAAAGGCGAAGTAATTGGTGGTCGCCAAGAAGAACTGAAACCACAAGCACCAGCGCCTCGTAAAAAAGCTGCTAAGTAAGGGGTACGCCAAATGTTGCAACCAAAGCGTACGAAGTTCCGCAAGCAGATGACAGGCCACAACCGTGGTCTGGCGCAGCGCGGTAGCAAAGTCAGCTTCGGCGAGTTCGCGCTGAAGTCTGTTGCCCGCGGTCGTCTCACCGCCCGTCAGATTGAGTCCGCTCGTCGTGCTCTGACTCGTCACGTTAAACGTGGCGGGAAAATCTGGATTCGCGTGTTCCCGGATAAGCCTGTTACCAAGAAGCCTCTGGAAGTGCGGATGGGTAAAGGGAAGGGTAGCGTTGAGTATTGGGTAGCCCAGATCCAGCCAGGCAAAGTCCTGTACGAGATCGAAGGCGTTTCCGAAGAGCTGGCGCGTGAGGCTTTCGCCCTGGCTGCTGCAAAGCTGCCGCTCGCCACCTCCTTTGTTAAACGGACGGTGATGTGATGAAAGCGAATGAACTTCGTGAAAAATCAGCACAGCAGCTGAACGAGCAACTGCTCGGCTTGCTGCGCGACCAGTTCAATCTGCGTATGCAGAAAGCAACTGGCCAGTTGGGGCAGTCTCACCTGCTCTCGCAAGTTAAGCGCGACATCGCTCGCGTGAAGACTGTGCTTAACCAGCAGGCAGGTAAGTAATCATGGCTGAAGCTGAAAAAACTGTCCGTACGCTGACTGGCCGTGTCGTCAGCGACAAGATGGACAAGACCATCACCGTACTGATCGAGCGTCGCGTAAAGCACCCGATCTACGGTAAATACGTGAAGCGTTCGACCAAATTGCACGCCCACGACGAAACCAACCAGTGCCACATCGGCGACAAAGTCACGATTCGTGAAACTCGTCCGATGGCCAAGACCAAAAATTGGGCACTGGTTGAAGTCGTTGAACGCGCAGTGGAAGTCTAAGGACTAGGGGTCGGAGAAATTATATGATTCAGACTCAATCCATGCTCGATGTAGCTGATAACAGCGGCGCTCGTCGTGTTATGTGCATCAAGGTGTTGGGCGGTTCGCATCGTCGTTATGCCGGCATCGGCGACATCATCAAAGTTACCGTCAAGGAAGCAATTCCGCGCGGTAAAGTGAAAAAGGGCCAAGTGATGACTGCTGTCGTAGTCCGCACTCGTCACGGCGTTCGTCGCCCTGATGGCTCGATCATCCGCTTTGATGGCAACGCTGCTGTTCTGCTGAACAACAAGCAAGAGCCGATCGGCACCCGTATCTTTGGGCCCGTGACCCGTGAACTTCGCTCTGAGAAGTTCATGAAGATCGTCTCGCTCGCCCCTGAAGTGCTGTAAGGAGATCCGACATGCAAAAGATTCGTCGTGACGACGAGATCATCGTGATCGCCGGCAAAGACAAAGGTAAGCGTGGCAAGGTGCTCAAGGTTCTCGCTGACGACCGTTTGGTCGTTGGTGGGATCAACCTGGTGAAGCGCCATACCAAGCCGAACCCGATGTCGGGCGTTCAAGGCGGTATCGTCGAGAAAGAAGCGCCTCTGCACGCTTCCAACGTCGCCATTTTCAACTCTGAAACCAGCAAGGCTGATCGCGTCGGTTTCAAAGTAGAAGAAGGCAAAAAAATTCGTGTCTTCAAGTCGACCCAAAAAGCGGTTGATGCTTGAACACTGCTAGGTAGAAGACCATGGCACGACTAAAAGAGATTTATCGGAAAGAAATCGCTCCGAAGCTTAAGGAAGAACTTAAGCTCTCGAACGTGATGGAAGTTCCGCGCGTTACCAAAATCACCCTGAACATGGGTCTCGGCGAAGCGATCGGTGATAAGAAAATCATCGAGCACGCGGTAGCGGATTTGGAAAAAATCACCGGTCAGAAAGTCGTTGTGACTTACGCTCGGAAATCCATCGCTGGCTTTAAAGTCCGTGAAGGTTGGCCGATCGGCGTTAAAGTTACTCTGCGTCGCGATCGTATGTACGAATTCCTGGATCGTCTGCTTTCGATCTCCCTGCCGCGCGTGCGTGACTTCCGCGGCCTGAATGCCAAGTCCTTCGACGGTCGTGGCAACTACAGCATGGGCGTTAAAGAGCAGATCATTTTCCCGGAAATCGATTACGACAAGATCGATGCTCTGCGCGGTCTGGACATCACCCTGACCACCACTGCTCGTACGGATGATGAAGGTCGCGCTTTGCTGCGCGCTTTCAACTTCCCGTTCCGCAACTGATCGGAGTAGGAAAATGGCCAAGACAAGCATGAAAAACCGTGAGCTGAAGCGTCAGCAAACGGTCGCCAAGTACGCCAAAAAGCGCGCTGAGCTGAAAGCTACCATCGTTAATCCGAACACCAGTCCGGAAGCCCGTTGGGAAGCGCAGATCGCCCTGCAAAAGCAACCACGTGACGCCAGCGCTTCGCGCCTGCGTAACCGTTGCCGCATCACCGGTCGTCCGCACGGCGTGTACCGCAAGTTCGGCCTCGGCCGTAACAAGCTGCGCGAAGCTGCAATGCGCGGTGATGTACCAGGTCTGGTGAAAGCCAGCTGGTAAGCCAAAGTCTCGACATGCCAAGGGCTGAATCTTTAACGGTTCAGCCCTGGCAGTGAGCAAAAATGAATCAAGCCCCTTTTGGGGCTTGATTCATTTTTAATCAGTCTCTAGAATGCTCGGCTCGCCTGAGCCTGGCTTTTATATGCCCGGCATATTTTCTAGCGATATGCAGTAGCCGTATGGCTAATTCTTTTGTTTCAGGAGCACCTAGCCCATGAGTATGCAGGACCCGTTAGCGGACATGCTAACTCGTATCCGTAATGCCCAGATGGCTGAAAAGTCCGTCGTAAGCATGCCGTCTTCCACGTTGAAGGTGGCTGTAGCCAAAGTCCTGAAGGACGAAGGTTACATCGCGGGTTTTCAGATCAGCAGCGATGTTAAACCGCAGCTGTCCATCGAGCTGAAATACTTCGAAGGCCGTCCGGTCATCGAAGAAGTTAAGCGCGTCAGCCGTCCAGGCCTGCGCCAGTACAAATCCGTTGATGACCTGCCAAAAGTTCGCGGCGGTCTCGGCGTTTCCATCGTCTCCACCAACAAAGGTGTGATGACGGATCGTGCTGCGCGCGCTGCCGGTGTCGGTGGCGAAGTGCTCTGCACCGTGTTCTAAGGGGGGATAAGCATGTCTCGCGTTGCTAAAAACCCCGTTAAGCTGCCAGCTGGTGTCGAGATCAAACTCGCCGGCCAACAGCTCTCGGTGAAGGGTGCCAAAGGCGCTCTCGAACTGAACGTTCATTCGTCCGTTGAAATTGTTGAGGAAGCTGGTGAGCTGCGTTTTGCTGCTCGCAATGGCGACCAACAAACTCGTGCAATGGCCGGTACCACCCGTGCGTTGGTGAACAACATGGTAATCGGCGTCAGCCAAGGCTTCGAGCGCAAGCTGCAGCTGGTTGGTGTTGGTTACAAGGCTCAGGCAAAAGGCGAAATCCTTTCCCTGGCACTTGGCTTCTCGCACCCGGTGGATTACGAACTGCCACAAGGCGTAACCGCAGAAACTCCTAGCCAAACCGATATCCTGATCAAGGGCATCGACAAGCAGCTGGTAGGTCAAGTGGCCGCTGAGATCCGTGACTTCCGTCCGCCAGAACCTTACAAAGGTAAAGGTGTGCGTTACGCAGACGAAGTCGTCCGCCGTAAAGAAGCGAAGAAGAAGTAGGGCATAGCAAATGACCGACAAAAAAGTTACTCGACTGCGTCGCGCTCGCAAAGCACGCCTGAAAATGCACGAGCTAGAAGCCGTGCGTCTCTGCGTGTACCGCTCTTCGCAGCACATTTACGCCCAGGTCATCTCGGCCGACGGCAGCAAAGTCCTGGCAAGCGCTTCGACTTTGGACAAGGATCTGCGTACTGGTGCCACTGGCAACATCGACGCGGCCACGAAAGTTGGCCAACTGGTTGCTGAGCGCGCGAAAGCCGCTGGCGTCACTCAGGTGGCATTCGACCGTTCTGGCTTCAAGTACCACGGCCGCGTCAAGGCGCTGGCTGATGCTGCTCGTGAAGGCGGGCTGGAGTTCTAAGTTATGGCAAATAACGATCAAAGACGCGACAGCCGCGACAACGGCAACGACGAAGGCTACATCGAGAAACTGGTTCAGGTTAATCGTGTAGCTAAAACCGTAAAAGGCGGCCGTATCTTCACTTTCACCGCGTTGACGGTGGTAGGTGATGGCAAGGGCCGTGTTGGTTTCGGTCGCGGTAAATCCCGCGAAGTGCCAGCCGCTATCCAGAAAGCTATGGAAGCTGCTCGTCGCAACATGATTCAAGTGGACCTGAACGGCACCACTCTGCAGTACGCAATGAAGTCTGCTCATGGCGCCTCCAAGGTGTACATGCAGCCTGCTTCTGAAGGTACCGGTATCATCGCTGGCGGCGCTATGCGTGCTGTCCTCGAAGTTGCTGGCGTGCAGAACGTGTTGGCCAAGTGCTACGGCTCGACTAACCCGGTAAACGTGGTTCACGCCACTTTCAAAGGTTTGAAAGCTATGCAATCCCCAGGTTCTATTGCTGCCAAGCGCGGCAAGAGCGTTGAGGAGATCCGCTGATCATGGCTACCGTAAAAGTAACGCTGATCAAGAGCACCGCCGGCCGCATCCCTAACCACATTCTGTGCGTTAAGGGTCTGGGTCTGCGCCGCATCGGTCACACTGTAGAAGTCCTGGATACTCCGGCTAACCGCGGGATGATCAACAAGGCTTACTACATGCTGCGAGTTGAGGGTTAACACATGTACCTGAACGATCTGAGTCCTGCGCCGGGTTCCCGTCGCGAGAAGCACCGTCCGGGCCGTGGTATCGGTAGCGGTTTGGGCAAGACTGGTGGCCGCGGCCACAAAGGTCAGACCTCCCGCTCCGGTGGCACCATCGCTCCGGGTTTTGAAGGCGGTCAACAGCCGCTGCATCGTCGTCTGCCGAAGTTCGGCTTCGTCTCCCTGAAAGCTATGGATCGTGCAGAAGTTCGCACCTCCGAGCTGAATAAAGTGGAAGGCGATGTTGTGACTCTGCAGTCCCTGAAGGATGCCAACCTGATTAATCAAAACGTACAGCGCGTGAAAGTAATGCTGTCCGGTGAGATTACTCGTGCGGTGACCCTCAAAGGTATCGCGGCCACCAAAGGTGCGCGCGCGGCTATCGAAGCAGCTGGCGGCAAATTCGAGGAATAAATGGCTAAGCAAGGTGCTCTCTCAGCGCTCAGCAATGGCGGGTTATCCGAGCTCTGGGCTCGTCTGCGCTTTCTCCTTATGGCGATCATCGTCTATCGAGTAGGTGCTCACATCCCAGTTCCTGGCATCAACCCGGACCGGTTGGCGGATCTGTTTCGGCAGAACGAGGGGACCATTCTTAGCTTGTTCAACATGTTTTCCGGTGGCGCGCTGGAGCGCATGAGTATTTTTGCATTGGGGATCATGCCGTACATTTCGGCGTCGATCATCATGCAGCTCATGACCGCTGTCAGCCCGCAACTGGAGCAGTTGAAGAAGGAAGGTGAATCTGGCCGTCGCAAGATCAGCCAGTACACCCGCTACGGCACCCTGGTGCTGGCATTTGTACAGGCAACCGGCATGTCCGTTGGCCTGGCCGGTCAGGGTGTAGCGTTCTCGGGCGATTTCGGCTTTCACTTCGTGGCAGTCAGCACATTTGTTGCTGGTGCCATGTTCATGATGTGGCTGGGTGAGCAGATCACTGAGCGCGGTGTCGGTAACGGCATCTCGATGTTGATCTTCTCAGGTATTGTCGCTGGTTTGCCGCGTGCAATTGGGCAGTCTTTCGAGTCTGCGCGTCAGGGTGATATCAATATCTTCGCCCTGGTTGCAATCGGCCTGCTCGCGGTAGCGATCATCGGTTTCGTGGTGTTCATTGAGCGTGGCCAGCGTCGTATCGCTGTGCACTACGCCAAGCGTCAACAGGGCCGCAAGGTCTTTGCTGCGCAGACAAGCCACTTGCCGTTGAAGGTGAACATGGCTGGTGTTATTCCGGCTATTTTCGCCAGTAGCCTTCTGTTGTTCCCGGCTTCGCTGGGTGCCTGGTTCGGCCAGTCCGCTGGTTTGGGCTGGCTTCAGGATGTGTCGCAGGCTATCGCTCCTGGTCAGCCGCTGAATATCTTGCTGTTTAGTGCAGGGATTGTTTTTTTCTGCTTCTTCTATACAGCGTTGATGTTCAACCCGAAAGACGTAGCGGAAAACCTGAAGAAGTCTGGTGCCTTTATTCCTGGCATCCGTCCAGGTGAGCAATCGGCTCGCTATATCGATGGCGTGTTGACTCGCTTAACCATGTTCGGTGCTTTGTACATGATGGCTGTTTGCTTGTTGCCCCAGTTCCTGGTGGTTGCCGCAAATGTGCCGTTCTACCTTGGCGGGACCTCGTTGCTGATTGTGGTAGTGGTTGTGATGGACTTTATGTCCCAAGTACAATCGCACCTCGTTTCGCACCAGTACGAATCCCTGATGAAGAAAGCCAACCTGAAGGGCTACGGCAACGGCATGCTCCGTTAATGTGTCCATAAGGTTCGAGGAGTTGGTGATGAAAGTTCGTGCATCGGTGAAAAAGCTGTGCCGCAACTGCAAGATTATTCGCCGTGAAGGTGTCGTGCGAGTTATCTGCAGTGCAGAACCGCGTCACAAGCAGCGCCAAGGCTGAGTGTGATCAAAAGCTATAAGCCCGGCAGCTAGTGCGCTGTCGGGTTGCTTATTTGTTATTACAGCGTTAATATCTTGCGCCCTTTTCTTGGCTTCCGGGGCGTAGGTAGCTGTCAATTGGAGTTTCATTGAATGGCCCGTATTGCAGGCGTCAACATTCCAGATAACAAGCATACTGTTATCTCGCTGACCTACATCTTCGGTGTTGGTCGCACAACTGCGCAGAAAATTTGCGCAACCACCGGGGTTAACCCGGCGGCAAAGATCAAAGATCTGAGCGATGAGCAGATTGAGCTTCTGCGTGGCGAAGTGGCGAAGGTAAACACCGAGGGTGACCTGCGCCGTGAAGTCAACATGAAAATCAAGCGCTTGATGGACCTGGGTTGCTACCGCGGCCTGCGTCACCGTCGCGGCCTTCCGGTCCGTGGCCAGCGTACCAAGACCAACGCACGTACCCGTAAGGGTCCGCGTAAGCCGATCCGCAAGTAATCGCGCCCGCGAATCGACAGGAATCTAGTCATGGCAAAACCTGCTGCTCGTCCTCGTAAAAAAGTCAAAAAGACAGTGGTTGATGGCATCGCCCACATCCATGCGTCTTTCAACAACACCATTGTGACCATTACCGATCGTCAAGGTAACGCCCTATCCTGGGCTACCTCTGGTGGTTCGGGTTTCCGCGGTTCACGCAAGTCCACCCCGTTCGCTGCTCAAGTAGCTGCTGAACGTGCTGGTCAAGCTGCGCTGGAATATGGCCTGAAAAACCTCGACGTTAACGTCAAGGGCCCAGGTCCAGGTCGTGAGTCCGCTGTCCGTGCTTTGAACGGCTGCGGTTACAAGATCGCCAGCATCACCGACGTGACGCCAATCCCGCATAACGGGTGCCGTCCGCCGAAGAAGCGCCGCGTGTAATCAGGAGACGATAGATAATGGCTCGTTACATTGGTCCGAAATGCAAACTGGCGCGTCGTGAAGGCACTGACCTGTTCCTGAAAAGCGGCGTTCGCGCCCTGGAATCGAAGTGCAACATTGAAGCTGCCCCTGGTATCCACGGTCAGCGCCGCGGTCGCCAATCCGACTACGGCACCCAACTGCGTGAAAAGCAGAAGGTCCGTCGTATCTATGGCGTGCTCGAGCGTCAATTCAGCGGTTACTACAAAGAAGCTGCCGGCAAGAAAGGCGCTACTGGTGAGAACCTGCTGCAGCTGCTCGAATGTCGTCTGGATAACGTTGTATACCGTATGGGCTTTGGCGCTACCCGTGCCGAATCCCGTCAGCTGGTTTCGCATAAAGCGATCAGCATCAACGGTAAGACTGTAAACATCCCGTCCTACCAGGTTCGTGCTGGTGACGTGGTTGCAGTTCGCGAGAAATCGAAGAATCAGCTGCGCATTGTTCAAGCTCTTGAGCTGTGTGCCCAGCGTGGCCGCGTTGAGTGGGTCGATGTTGACACTGAGAAGAAATCGGGCGTTTTCAAAAGCGTTCCAGCTCGCAGTGATCTCTCGGCTGACATCAACGAAAGCCTGATTGTCGAGCTCTACTCCAAGTAAGGGCTAGAAAATAGGTGCATCCATGCAGATTTCGGTAAATGAGTTCCTGACCCCCCGCCATATTGATGTGCAGGTGGTCAGTCCGACCCGCGCTAAAATTACTCTCGAGCCTCTCGAGCGTGGTTTTGGCCACACTTTGGGCAACGCGCTGCGTCGTATTTTGTTGTCCTCAATGCCTGGCTGTGCAGTAGTCGAGGCCGAGATTGACGGTGTGCTCCACGAGTACAGCGCCATCGAAGGTGTACAGGAAGACGTAATTGAAATCCTGCTCAACCTGAAAGGTCTGGCTATTAAGTTGCACGGTCGTGACGAAGTGACTCTGACACTGGCGAAGAAGGGCTCGGGCGTTGTTACCGCTGCCGATATTCAGCTGGATCATGATGTCGAGATCGTCAACGGTGATCACGTTATTGCCAACTTGGCTTCTAACGGCGCACTGAACATGAAGCTCACTGTGGCTCGTGGTCGCGGCTATGAGCCAGCTGATTCGCGTCAGAGTGACGAAGACGAAAGCCGCAGCATCGGTCGCTTGCAGTTGGACTCCTCTTTCAGCCCCGTACGCCGCGTTGCGTACGTAGTTGAAAACGCCCGTGTTGAGCAGCGTACTAACCTTGACAAGCTGGTTATTGACCTGGAGACCAACGGTACTTTGGATCCTGAAGAGGCTATCCGCCGCGCTGCAACCATTCTGCAACAGCAGTTGGCTGCGTTCGTCGACCTCAAAGGTGACAGTGAGCCAGTGGTAATCGAGCAGGAAGACGAGATCGATCCGATCCTGCTGCGTCCGGTTGATGACCTGGAATTGACCGTTCGTTCGGCCAACTGCCTCAAGGCGGAGAACATCTACTACATCGGCGACCTGATTCAGCGCACCGAAGTAGAGTTGTTGAAAACTCCGAACTTGGGCAAAAAGTCCCTGACTGAAATCAAGGACGTGCTGGCCTCTCGTGGTCTTTCTCTCGGTATGCGCCTGGACAACTGGCCACCGGCAAGTCTTAAGAAGGACGACAAGGCGACTGCCTGATCGTCGTAATCACCGAACGTAAGTTTGGTAAGGAATAGAACCATGCGTCATCGTAAGAGTGGTCGTCACCTGAGCCGCACTAGCGCTCACCGCAAGGCCATGTTTCAAAACATGGCGGTGTCGCTGTTTGAGCACGAGCTGATCAAAACGACCCTGCCTAAGGCCAAGGAACTGCGTCGGGTAGCCGAGCCGCTGATTACCCTGGCTAAAGAAGATAGTTTGGCAAACCGCCGTTTGGCCTTCGACCGTACTCGTTCGAAAGCCATCGTTGGTAAGCTGTTCAACGATCTGGGCAAGCGCTACGCCACCCGTCAGGGCGGTTACCTGCGTATCCTCAAGTGCGGTTTCCGCGCTGGCGACAATGCTCCAATGGCTTATGTTGAGCTGGTTGACCGTCCGGTCGGCGGCGCAGCTGTAGACGCTGAGTAAGTCGTAGGTTGTAAGAAAAAACCGGGCCTAGCCCGGTTTTTTTGTGCCTCGAAAAATTGGTTCTATAACGGCTCGCTCCGAAAGTATTTTCCTATCGATAGCCTTTGGTTAATGAATTGGCTCGTTTTGATAGTGCTCTTTAATCTTTGCATCGACGCCGGGCGACACCGGATGAATGACCAGGAGAGCACAATGAGCGAGTCCCCTATCCTTACAACCGCAAGCGGCGCGCCGGTTGCTGATAACCAGAATTCTCGTAGCGCTGGCGCACGCGGCCCGCTGTTGTTGGACGATTTCCATCTCGTCGAGAAACTCGCCCACTTCAACCGTGAGGTCATTCCTGAGCGTCGCGTGCACGCCAAGGGCTCCGGTGCATACGGCACCTTTACCGTCACCCGCGACATTACGCAGTACAGCTACGCCAACCTCTTCAATGCGGTCGGCAAGCAAACTCCCATTTTCCTGCGTTTTTCGACGGTGGGCGGCGAGCGCGGCTCTGCTGACACCGAACGCGATCCGCGCGGTTTTGCCTTGAAGTTTTATACTGAAGAGGGCAATTGGGACATCGTCGGCAACAATACCCCGGTGTTCTTTATTCGGGATCCGCTGAAGTTTCCTGACTTCATCCACACGCAAAAACGCCTGCCGCAAAGCAACCTGAAAAGCCCGCAGATGATGTGGGACTTCTGGTCGCACTCGCCCGAATCGCTGCACCAGGTCACTATTCTCTTCTCAGACCGCGGCATCCCCGACGGTTATCGGTTTATGCACGGCTTTGGCAGCCACACGTTCAGCCTGATCAACGCTAACGGCGAGCGTCACTGGGTGAAATGGCACTACAAAAGTCAGCAAGGCATCAAGAATCTGATGCCCGCTGATGCTGCTCGCTTGGCCGGCACCGACCCCGACTACGCCCAGCGCGACCTGTTCGGCGCCATCGAGCGCGGCGAGTTTCCGAAGTGGACCGTATGCATTCAGGTGATGTCCGAGACGCAAGCAGCTGCCCATCGCGAGAATCCGTTCGACGTGACCAAAACCTGGTCGCAGAAGGAGTTTCCGCTGATCGAGGTTGGCGTGATCGAGCTGAACCGTAACCCGCAGAACTATTTTGCCGAGGTTGAGCAGGCAGCGTTTGCGCCAAGCAACGTGGTGCCAGGTTTGGGGTTATCGCCCGACCGCATGCTGCAAGGCCGCGTATTCGCTTACGCCGACGCGCATCGCTATCGCATCGGCACCAACCACCAGCAGCTGCCAGTGAACGCGCCTAAATCGCCGGTGAATAACTACCAGCGTGACGGCGCCATGCGTTTCGATGGCAATGGTGGGGCTGCTACGCACTACGAGCCGAACAGCTACGCCAGCGCGCCGAAACAAGCCCCGCAGTATCGTGAGCCGGCGTTGGCGTTGGAAGGTGCCGCTGACCGTTACGACCACCGCACCGATAGTGATTACTACAGCCAGGCAGGGGCGTTGTTCCGCTTGATGACTAGCGATCAACAAGCGTTGCTTATCAGCAATATCGCAGGTGCCATGCAAAGCGTTACCCGAGACGTGCAAGTGCGCCAGCTCCAGCACTTCAGCAAGGCGGACCCAGCCTATGGGCGCGGTGTGGCGACGGCCCTTGGCTTAAATCTGGAATAACCGCAACGGACTAAAAAGGCGCCTCTAGGGCGCCTTTTTTTCGCTTAAAAGAGTCTGTCAGTCCAGACCGAACCCCAGCTGACGCCAACCTTCATAAACAGCCACCGCCACCGTGTTCGAGAGATTCAGACTTCGGCAGCCCGGTCGCATCGGCAGGCGCAGTCGTTGCTCGGCGGGCAGCGCTTCCAGTACATCAGCGGGCAAGCCGCGACTTTCCGGGCCAAACAACAGCGCGTCGCCCTTGGCATAGGTGGCCTCGTGGAAAGGTCGCGATGCTTTGGTGGTGTACGCGAACAGCCTCGGGTTGCCCAAGCTTTCCAGGCAGCTGTTCAGATCGGCGTGGCGCGTGAGCGTCGCGTATTCGTGATAGTCCAAGCCCGCACGACGCAGACGCTTGTCGTCCAGCTCGAAACCAATCGGTTCGATCAGGTGCAGACTGCATCCGCTATTGGCGCAGAGCCTGATAATGTTGCCGGTATTGGGGGGGATTTCCGGTTGAAACAAAATCACGTGAAACATGCACGACTCCGACTTGAGGGCGTCGAGGATTTTACCCCTGTCGAGCCCGATCCGCGGCCGAAATTATTGCCCCGGGTAATCGCCTCGCTCGCGCTGTTCGGTTTTCTTGTAGGAATGATGATTGGCCGGCTTGGCGACCCGCAGCCGGTGATGCTGGAAAGCGTTGAAGTCCTGGAGGGCGGTTTGCAGTTGGAGTTCGATTCCGAACCAAAAGTGACCGCCGAGCACGTGCATGGTGCGCTGGTGATGCGCTTTGATGCTGAAGGCAGTTCACGCCAAGGACAGCTGCAGCTCGACGGTAAGAACGTTAACTGGCGGCTTTTGCGGAGTAATGGAGGGTTGTTGCTGAATCTGGTCGCTGCCCGCCCGCTGCATGCTCAATGGCACGGTGCAGCGGAGGGTGGACGGTGGCGGCTGGTAATCAGCCTGGTTGCGCAGTAGCTGTTGCGGGGTGAGCCGCAGAATAAAAAAGGGGAATCCCCGGCCTGCCTGTACCAAGGTCCCCGAAAACTGGGGTGTTTCTTGTTGCGTACTTACACTATGCAGGGCGTGTGCCAGTTTTATTGCAGGCCGGATCTTTCCCACAAAAAAGCGAGCTCAGGGCTCGCTTTTTTTGTGGGCGGTTAACGTGAAGGGCTAGCCTTCATCTTCCTCATCGTCGCCGCCGTCGATCTTCATGCCCAGCTCTTTTATCTTACGAGTCAAGGTGTTACGGCCCCAGCCCAGCAGAACCGCAGCGTCGCGGCGGCGCCCTGCGGTGTGTTTCAACGCGGTCTCGATCATGATCCGCTCGAATGTCGGAACGGCTGTATCAAGTAAGCTGGACTGCCCGCGCGCGAGCGCCTGATCGGCCCATTGGCGCAATGCCTGCTCCCAATTGGTCGCCGGAGCACTGTCTTGGGGCTGCGTGAGCAATTCTGGGGGCAGGTCGTCGATGTGCACTTCGCGACCCGACGCCATCACCGTAATCCAGCGGCAGGTGTTTTCCAGCTGACGCACGTTGCCGGGCCACGGCAGGTTTTTCAGGTAATCCTCGGTTTCGCTTTTCAGCAGCTTCGGCTCAACAGCCAACTCTTGCGCTGCCCGTGCGAGGAAGTGGCGCGCCAAGGTCGGGATGTCTTCGCGACGATCCGACATACGCGGAATGTGAATGCGGATGACGTTCAGGCGGTGGAACAAGTCTTCGCGAAACTTGCCGGCCTGCACCAAGTTTTCCAGGTTCTGGTGCGTGGCGGCGATGATGCGCACGTCCACTTTCACTGGCGTGTGTCCGCCAACGCGATAGAACTCGCCATCAGCCAGCACGCGCAATAAGCGGGTTTGCGTATCGGCCGGCATGTCGCCAATTTCGTCGAGAAACAGGGTGCCGCCATCGGCTTGTTCGAAGCGGCCCCGACGCTGGTTCGCGGCGCCGGTGAACGCGCCTTTTTCATGGCCGAACAGTTCGGATTCCATTAAATCTTTCGGAATCGCGGCCATGTTCAGCGCAATAAATGGCGAGGCCGCACGCGGACTGTGGCGGTGTAGCGCGTGCGCTACCAATTCCTTACCGGTGCCGGACTCACCATTAATAAGTACGGTGATATTGGAGTGGCTCAGGCGGCCGATGGCGCGAAACACTTCTTGCATCGCCGGCGCTTCGCCGATGATTTCCGGCGTGCGGGTTTGCTCCACTGGCACGTGCAGGCCTTGCTGCTCCTGAGCATGCTGGAACGCGCGCTTGACCAGCGAAACAGCCTCGTCCACGTCAAACGGCTTGGGCAGGTATTCGAAGGCGCCGCCCTGATAAGAGGCAACCGCGCTCTCCAGGTCGGAGTGGGCGGTCATGATGATCACGGGCAGGCGCGGGTACAGCTCGCGTATGCGGGCGAGCAAATCCAAACCGCTGGCGCCGGGCATGCGAATGTCCGAGATGATCACGTCCGGCTGTTGGCGGGTCAGGCGGGTGAGCACACCGTCGGCGCTGTCAAAGCTGGTGGTGGTCATGCCTTCTTGCTGCAGGGCTTTTTCCAGTACCCAACGGATGGAACGGTCGTCGTCGACAATCCAGACGGTTTCGCTGCGGCTCATGACGAAGTAGCTCCTTGTTCCAGCGGCAGAAAGATCGAAAACACGGTATGGCCAGGGTGGCTCTCGCATTCGATCAGTCCCTGATGCTGACTGATGATGTTCTGGGTAATAGCCAAGCCCAGTCCGGTACCGTCCGGACGACCACTGACCATGGGATAGAAGATGGTTTCTTGTAGTTCAGCGGGAATGCCGGGGCCGTTGTCGATGATTTCCACTTTGGCCACCAGACGATGTCGGGTGTGGGCGATGGTGAACTGCCGCAAGGTGCGTGTGCGCAACAGGATGCGGCCTTGGCGGAATTCGTTCTGGCCGCCGATGGCTTGCATGGCGTTGCGCACAATATTGAGCACCGCCTGAATCATCTGCTCGCGGTCGATCAACACGTCGGGGATGCTCGGGTCGTAATCGCGCACCAAGGTGATGCCGCCTTGGCTTTCCGCTTCGACCAGACTGCTGACACGTTCCAGCACTTCGTGCACGTTGGTCAGCGCCAACGATGGCAACTTGTTCGAGCCCAACATGCGGTCGACCAGGTTACGCAGGCGGTCGGCCTCTTCGATGATGACGTTGGTGTAATCCTTGAGGTTCTCGTCCGGCAGCTCACGGGCCAGCAGTTGCGCGGCGCCGCGAATGCCGCCTAGCGGGTTCTTTATTTCGTGGGCCAGGCCGCGCACCAGCATCTTGGTGGTTTCTTGCTTGGACAGCTGGGCCTCTTCCTTGGTGATGCGCAGCAGCCGATCACGCGGGTGCACTTCGAGCAACAACAGCGTCGCACCCCGGTTGAGGATCGGCGTCACCGCGTAGTCCACGGTCAATGTTTGACCGGTGAGGGCAATTAGCACGGCTTCGCGTTTATTGAAGGGGTGGGCTTCTTCGACGGCCTGGCGCAGAGAGGCCAGCGCTTCGGGCGACTCGGTGAACAATTCGCTGATGAATTGGCCGTGGCTGCGTTGGCCGCTGACGGCCAGCAGCATTTCCGCTGCGGGGTTCATGTACTCAAGGCGCAGTTCCGCATTGAGCAATAAAGTCGCAGTGGTCAGGTTGTCCAGCAGCAGGCGGTGCAGGGCGTCGTTTATGGTCATCTATGGGATCCCGAGAATGGGACTGAAAATGCAAAAAGCAAACCAAAGCCCCGAAAAGACGCGCGATAGGCGCCCGAACAGGGAAATTGGGTCGTTTTGCTGCACCAGCCGCTGTCATGTACGAACCAAAACAGGGAGAGCATAGAATTTGGTGCGCGACAAAGCACCATATTGGTGCTTTGCTGCAGCCGTTAGAAAAACGGCAGGATGGAGACGTCGTCGTCTTCTTCGGGCTTGTCGCCAATCGGGCATTCCGGACGCACGCCGTAGTCATCTTTTTTACACGGGTTTGCCCGGCGTTTGCTGTCCAGCGAGGTGCGCACAATGTGCACGGGTTGGCTGGGCGTGCGCTCGATGATGCGCCCTTGGCCATCGATGATTTCGGCCGCCAGTTGATGGGTGCCTCGGTCCAGATTGGTCAGGGGAAACACCGGGCTGCGGCTCGGCGCCGCTACGACGTTGCCGTCCACTAAAAGACGGTAGCTGTGATCGCCCATCAGGCCTGGATCGCTTGTAAGGGTCACGATCAAATCGCCGGACGAGCCCTCGCGAATGGTGGCGTCCGGTTCCGGCACCAGAATGCGCAACAACTGGTACGCCGGCAGTTCGGCGACAGGCTCCACCGGAGTGACCGTGCGCACGCTCGGTGGGTTGGTTTGGTTCATGCCGTTGGTGGGCGCGATGTCCAGCTTCTTGGCGTTGGCGCGCGGTTGGTCGGTAAATACCCGGTTACCTTCGCTGTCGATGTAGGTGTACACATCGGCCATGGCTGGCAAGCCCAGCAACAGCAGGCAGAACAGAGCGAATCGCATGGTTTAGTTGGCTGGCCTTGGAGTCGGTTTGGGCGGCGTTACGCGTGTTGGGCTGTTGGTGCTGGTGCGCTGCACCGTGAAGGGAACGACGGCGCTCTGCTGAATCAGCCGGTCGCCGCTGAACACTAGCGCTGCCAGGGTATGGTCGCCGCGCTCAATATTGTTCAGTGGGAATTGCAGGCTATTGGTCAGGCCGCCATAGGGCTGACCGTCGAGCACCAGTTGGACACTGTCGCCGATGCGCAGTTGGGGTTCCAGACGAACACCAACGGTGAAGCTACCGTTGTTGCTGCGCAGCGCTTCTTCGGTTGGCAAGTTAGTAATTTCCACCACGCTATACACCTGCTCGGCGGCGGCACTGCCCTGGGTGTTGCCCGGCATGGTGGGCGGTGGGGGCGATTGAACCGTGTTCACGGGCGGCAGAGAAACTTCCTCCGCTTTTGTGCCTTGCGGCGGCTGATTGGTGAATACGGTGTTGCCGTTGGCGTCGGTGTATTTGTAAATCTCGGCGCTGGCTGGCAGGGCGAGGGCGGCTAGCAGGCAAGTCACGATCAGGCGCATGGCTGGGGTCTCGTGGGGTGTGTGCTAAGCCTTGCACTGCAACGCTGCGCTGGCAAGTTTGTACGGTTATCGCTGTGCACGGGAACAAGGATTTGGCGAATTAAACGTCTCTGCTGTGGATGAAGCAGAGGCGTCTAATGATGGGGCCCACAGTAGAGCCCCATGGCGGGCTTGGCTTATTTGGCGGTCTCCGATAGCGGCAGCATGGGCACACCCGCGTAGAAAACCAGCAGGTCGGCCGCCTTTGCCCCTGTTGTGCCCCGGTGAATAATGCCAACCGTTTCAGCCACGGTATCGCCCTGTTTGAGCAGGCGCTTCTGGTCAGGTTTTCTGGTTTCTATGGTGAGCTCGCCGCTGAGCATGTAGGCAGCGTTGGGGACTGGATGGGTGTGCCAGTTCAATACGGTGTGGGCGGGAATGTGTATTTTCACGAGGGTGAGTTCCGGTTGCCCGCGCGGGTAAGACGTGTATGGCGTACCGTCCCAGGAGTTGGTGGTTTTCAGCAGGATCTCGGACTCGATGGTGCTCTTGGTGACCGTATGGCTGCAGCCTGCGAGCCACAGGCAGGTGAGGGCTAATGCAGCAAGGCATAGCGTTTTCATGGTGACGCTCCGACTGATGGATTGCAGTAGGAGCATTGCCAGCGCGCGATATCCATGACTGTCAGCTCGTGCTCTATCGGGCCTGGCTTAACGCTTGCGCAGCCTCGGAAAACGCCCATAAAAAAGGCCTCCCGAGGGAGGCCTTCTCAATCACGCCGCTAAGCAAGCGGCATGTCTGGCTTGGACGCTGCTGCTTAAACGCTGTAGTAGAGGTCGTATTCCAGAGGGTGCACGAAGGTGCGCACTTTGATTTCTTCTTCGCTCTTCAGCTCGATGTAGGCATCGATGAAGTCGTCGCTGAACACGCCGCCTTTGGTCAAGAACGCACGGCCCTTGTCCAGTTCTTCTAGGGCTTCTTTCAGGCTGCCGCACACTTGTGGGATCAGCTTGCCTTCTTCTGGTGGCAGGTCGTACAGGTTTTTGTCAGCAGCATCGCCGGGGTGGATCTTGTTCTGGATGCCGTCCAGGCCAGCCATCAACAGGGCAGCGAATGCCAGGTACGGGTTAGCAGCCGGGTCCGGGAAACGTGCTTCGATACGGCGGGCTTTCGGGCTCGACACGTAAGGAATACGGATAGAGGCGGAGCGGTTGCGAGCCGAGTAGGCCAGCATTACCGGTGCTTCGAAACCTGGGACCAGACGCTTGTAGGAGTTGGTCGACGGGTTGGTGAAGCCGTTCAGTGCCTTACCGTGCTTGATGATGCCGCCGATGAAGTACAGAGCGGTATCGGACAGGCCGGCATAGCCTTCGCCGGAGAAGGTGTTCTTGCCATCTTTGGAGATGGACATGTGTACGTGCATACCCGAGCCGTTGTCGCCGTACAGAGGCTTAGGCATGAAGGTCGCGGTTTTGCCGTAGGCATCGGCCACGTTGTGTACGCAGTACTTCAGGGTTTGAACTTCGTCAGCCTTGGCAACCAGGGTGTTGAACTTCACGCCGATTTCGTTCTGGCCGGCAGTCGCCACTTCGTGGTGGTGAACTTCGATGACCAGGCCCATTTCTTCCATGGCATTACACATGGCAGTACGGATTTCGTGGTCGTGGTCGACTGGAGGAACCGGGAAGTAGCCCCCTTTGACGCCTGGGCGGTGGCCTTTGTTGCCGGTTTCGAAGTCGCTGTCGGTGTTCCAGGACGCTTGTTCAGAGATGATTTTGAACATCGAGCCGGAAATGTCGGACTTGAATTTAACTTCGTCGAATACGAAGAACTCAGGCTCCGGGCCTACGAATACGGTGTCACCGATGCCGGTCGACTTGAGGTATTCCTCAGCGCGAGCAGCGATGGAGCGCGGGTCACGGTCGTAGCCTTGCATGGTCGACGGTTCGATGATGTTGCAGACCAGAATCAGGGTCGGCTCTTCGGTGAACGGGTCGAGAACGGCAGTGCTGTCTACTGGCAGCAGGATCATGTCGGAGGCTTCAATACCTTTCCAGCCATGGATCGAGGAACCGTCGAACATTTTGCCGACTTCGAAGAATTCGTCGTCAAGGGCGTCACGGGCCGGCATGGTCACGTGGTGCTGCTTGCCTTTGGTATCGGTGAAGCGCAGGTCAACCCACTTCACGTCGTGATCTTTGATTAGTTGAAGCGCCTTCGACATGGTGTCCTCCAGATGGTGGGGCGTTGTGATTTTTTAGCCCCAAATAAAACGGTGAAGCCGGGCGGCATAGTCCGCCAGGGCAACCTGCCTCACAAGGGAGCAAATTGCATGCCAGTGCCCCGAAGTGGGTTTGCTGCCCGAAAGTCAGGCGCTGCGGGGGCTGCGCGTTAAAAGAACGAGGCGCTGCGCACCAAAATGAATCTCTCGCTAAATGCGGTGATGCATTTTGGTGCGCGCCGGATCTTTCTACGCATTGCCTGGTTAAACCTTGAGCAATTTCCGCTATAATCCGCGCCCCCTAATTTAGGCCAGGCTCGCGCGCACTGTTTTCATGAAACTTATCGTCAAAGTCTTCCCCGAGATCACCATTAAAAGCCGGCCGGTGCGTACGCGCTTCATCCGCCAGCTCACGAAGAATATTCGTGCGGTGATGCGTGACCTGGATCCGAATCTCGTGGTGGACGGCGTGTGGGACAACATTGACGTCGAGACCACGCTCACCGAGCCCAAAGTGCTGTCCGAGCTGAAACAGCGCCTCGGGCGCATCTCCGGCATCGGTCAGTTTCTGGAAGTGAACGAATACCCGCTGGGCGATTTCGACGACATGGTCGAAAAATGCAAAGCCCACTTCGGCGATCAGCTGGCCGGCAAAGTATTCGCCGTGCGCTGCAAGCGCGCCGGCAAGCACAGCTTCAGTTCGATGGACGTCGAGCGTTATGTCGGCAGCCAATTGCGTCGCCAGTGCGGCGCTGCCGGTATCTCGCTGAAAGATCCCGAGCTGCTGGTGCGTATGGAAATCCGCAATCAGCTTCTCTATATCATCCACAGCCAGCACGAAGGTCTGGGCGGCTACCCGCTCGGCGCCATCGAGCAGACGCTGGTGCTGATGTCCGGGGGCTTCGACTCCACCGTGGCCGCGTATCAAATGATTCGTCGCGGCATGATCAGCCACTTTTGCTTCTTTAACCTCGGCGGTCGTGCCCACGAGCTGGGCGTGATGGAAGTGGCCCACTATCTGTGGAGCCAATACGCCAGTTCGCACCGCGTGCTGTTTATTAGCGTGCCGTTTGAAGAAGTGCTCGGTGAAATTCTCGGCAAGGTCGACAACGCGCACATGGGTGTGGTGCTCAAGCGCATGATGCTGCGCGCCGCAACCCGCATTGCCGCCGGCCTGGATATCGACGCGCTGGTCACCGGCGAGGCCATTTCCCAGGTTTCCAGCCAGACGCTGCCGAACCTCTCGGTAATCGACCGCGCCACCGACAAGCTGGTGATTCGCCCGCTGATTGCCAGCCACAAGCAAGACATCATCAACATGGCAGAGGCCATCGGCACCGCCGAATTCGCCAAGCACATGCCTGAATACTGCGGCGTGATTTCGGTAAACCCGACCACCCGCGCCAAACCCGACCGCGTTGTTTACGAAGAAGCCCAGATCGACATGACCGTATTCGAGCGTGCCTTGGAGCGCGCCCGTTCGGTGACGATTGATCGGGTAATCGAGGAGTTGGGGCAAGACATCCAGGTCGAGGAATTGAGTGAAGCCTTGCCTGGGCAAATCGTGCTGGACATCCGTCACCCGGACGCCCAGGAAGATTTGCCGCTGGAGTTGGACGGCATCGAAGTAAGAGCGGTGCCGTTCTTCGCGCTCAACAGTCGCTACAAGGAACTGGACCCTACCCGTCAGTACCTGTTGTATTGCGACAAAGGCGTGATGAGCCGCCTGCATGCCCACCACTTGCTTAGCGAGGGGCATGCCAATGTGCGCGTTTATCGTCCGGCATAAAACGCCGGGTCTGAATGGCGGCAGTATCCGCCACCGCCCCCCCGACCGACGGGGCAGTTGAGCCACTCATTCTTCATACTGGCCGCCTAGACTTAGCGGCGAACCGAATCCTCTGATCGAGATGCAAAAGTGATCGAAAATCTACGCAACATCGCCATCATCGCCCACGTTGACCATGGTAAGACCACCCTGGTTGATAAACTCCTGCGTCAGTCCGGCACCCTGGAGCGCAACGAGCTCAACGACGAGCGCGTGATGGACTCCAACGACCAGGAAAAAGAGCGCGGCATTACCATTCTTGCCAAGAACACCGCGATCAACTGGAACGGCTACCACATCAACATCGTCGACACTCCCGGCCACGCCGACTTCGGCGGCGAAGTTGAGCGCGTAATGTCGATGGTTGACTCGGTTCTGCTGCTGGTCGACGCCCAAGACGGCCCGATGCCACAAACCCGCTTCGTCACCAAGAAAGCCTTCGAAGCCGGCCTGCGTCCTATTGTTGTGATCAACAAAGTTGACCGTCCAGGCGCGCGTCCGGATTGGGTTCTGGACCAGATCTTCGACCTGTTCGACAACCTCGGTGCTACCGAAGAACAGCTCGACTTCAAAGTGGTTTACGCCTCCGCCCTGAACGGTATTGCTGGTCTTGACCACACCGACATGGCTGAAGACATGACCCCGCTGTACCAGTCCATCGTCGACAACGTTCCGGCTCCGGCCGTTGACCGCGACGGTCCGTTCCAGATGCAAATCTCGGCCCTGGACTACAACAGCTTCCTCGGCATTATCGGCGTTGGCCGTATCGCCCGTGGTCGCGTCAAGCCGAACACCCCGGTTGTGGCCATCGACGCTGACGGCAAGCGCCGCAACGGTCGTATCCTCAAGCTGATGGGTCACCACGGCCTGCACCGCGTAGACGTAGAAGAAGCCGCCGCTGGCGACATCGTCTGCATCAGCGGTATGGACCAGCTGTTCATCTCCGACACCCTGTGCGACATCAACAACGTCGAAGCCATGAAGCCGCTGACCGTTGACGAGCCGACCGTTTCGATGACCTTTCAGGTAAACGACTCGCCGTTCTGCGGTAAAGAAGGCAAGTTCGTGACGAGCCGCAACATCAAAGAGCGTCTGGACAAAGAGCTGCTGTACAACGTGGCACTGCGCGTTGAAGAAGGCGACTCGGCTGACCGTTTCAAAGTATCGGGCCGTGGCGAGCTGCACTTGTCCGTACTGATCGAAACCATGCGTCGCGAAGGTTTTGAAATGGGCGTAGGCCGTCCAGAAGTAATCATCCGTGTGGTTGATGGCGTGAAGAACGAACCGTTCGAAAACGTCACCATCGACATCCCTGAAGAATCGCAGGGCAAGGTCATGGAAGAGATGGGTCTGCGTAAAGGCGACCTGACCAACATGTCCCCGGATGGCAAAGGCCGTGTACGTCTGGAATACAACATTCCAGCCCGTGGTCTGATCGGTTTCCGTAACCAGTTCCTGACCCTCACCAACGGCGCCGGCATCCTGACCTCAATCTTCGACCGTTACGACGTGATGAAGTCGGGCCACATGTCTGGCCGTCAGAACGGCGTACTGGTTTCGGTTGAAACCGGCAAGGCACTGACCTACTCCCTGGAAACCCTGCAAGCGCGCGGCAAGCTGTTCGTTGAGCACGGTCAGGACATCTACAACGGTCAAATCGTTGGTCTTAACAGCCGCGACAACGACCTGGGCGTGAACCCAACCAAAGGCAAGAAGCTCGACAACATGCGTGCTTCGGGCAAAGACGAAACCATCGCTCTGGTTCCGCCGGTTCGTTTCACCCTGGAACAAGCTCTGGAATTCATCCAGGACGACGAGCTGTGCGAAGTGACGCCGAAATCCATCCGTCTTCGTAAGAAGATCCTGGACGAAGGCGAGCGCACCCGCGCTGCTAAAAAGGCTGCCAAGTAAGGTTTAGCTTCGGCTAAATAAAAACGCCCCCGGTCGCGAGACCGGGGGCGTTTTTTTTGTGCGCCAGCAAGATCAAGGCCCCTCTCCCCAGCCCTCTCCCGCAGGCGGGAGAGGGAGTTTTATCGCGGTCCTGCGTCTCTCCCCTCGCCCGCTTGCGGGAGAGGGGCCGGGGGAGAGGGGCTGTTACTCGATCAAACCTTCCCAACCGCCTTCGGTTTATACGCGCAATACCCCGGCCGAGGCCCAATCTTGGGGTGGTTGCGGCAGGTATCCGGGCGTTGTTCGTAAATCGTGCACAGCCGGCTTTTGCGGTCCAGGTACAGGCAATCGTTATTGCCCATGCGCGTCAGCGTGTAGATGCCGTACTTCTGGTTGTAGCGTTCAACCACACCTTCTTTCATCAGGCGTTTGGCGATCTGCTTGGCCGGTTCGCTGCGCTCAAACTCTTGCACCAGGCCGATGCGCAGCAGGTCGTTGAACTTCACTTCCACCGGCATGGTGCAGCAGCTCGATACGCAGCTGCTGCACATGGTGCGTTCGTATTTGATCCAGGTGTCGGTGCGATCCAGCTCAGCGCCAACTACCAATAACTTTGTCATGACGTGCATACCTGTGGAAAACGCTGCGCCCGGCTAGTGGGCAGGGCGCGAAGCGGTGGGGGCGGCATCATAGCGATATTGGTGAAATTGTGAACAACCATCCGCCGAATCACGCGCAAAGCGTGCGCTGGTAGTAGCGGTGCGGTGGGGTAGGGCGGATATACTGCCGCCGTTGCGGGCCACGGCCTGCGCGTGCTGGACAGGGATGCCCGGTGGCGGGATGTGACGCCGCTATAACGGCGGCAGTCTCTGGCTGGCACCTCGCCTGACTAGGAAGCGCTGCATGCAATGGATTTTCATGCTGGTCGGTCTGCTCATCGGCGTTTCGCTGGATGAGTCGATCACGGAAGGGTTACTCGGCGCTTCGCTGGGTTTTGCCATCGGTCTCTGGTTGCAACTGCGCAACCTGCAGCAGCGCAACGACGAGTTGCAGACCAAGCTGAGCGGTTTCGCCGAGCGCTTCGAGCGCGGCACCCTCGCCGTCACCACACGCCTAACGCATCTTGAAGAGCGCCTCGCCACCGGCGGCAGCGCTCCCATCGCCGAGCCGCCACCCGCGCCGGCCACCGCAGCCGAAGCGCCCACCTCCAGCGGCGCTGTCGACGACCTGGATTTCACCTTCGAATTCGACCCGCAGCCCGAGCCGATTGCCGTTCCCACCAGCGAGCCGGGTTTGGTGTTCGAGCTGCCGCCGGAATTGCTGGCCGCACCGCCCAAGCCGGTGACCGGCGTTGTCGACCAAATGCCCGTCAGCGGTTGGGCCCGCGAGCCCGTGGCGCCTGCCGCGCCGCCTCGCCAACCGCCGGCCCCGCCGACTCCTCGCGAACCGAATCTGTTCGAGCGCGGTTTCAGCGCGGCGAAGAATTGGCTGTTCGGGGGCAACACCGTACTGCGCATCGGCGTAGTGCTGCTGTTTCTCGGCCTGGCCTTTTTGCTGCGTTACGCCACCGAAGGCATGGTGGTGCCGGTGCAGGTGCGTTATGCCGGCGTGGCCGCGAGTGCGGTGGCGTTGCTGGCGCTGGGTTGGTGGCTGCGTCTACGCAATCCGAACTACGCCCTGATGTTGCAGGGCACGGGCATCGCCGTGCTGTACCTGACGGTGTTTGCGGCGTTCCGTCTGCATCCGCTGCTCGACCCGAAAATGGCCTTGGGCCTGCTGGTGATCGTCACCATTTGCTCGGCCATTCTCGCCGTTACCCAGAACGCCATGGCGCTGGCCGCCGTCGCCGCCTTGGGCGGTTTTGCGGCGCCGATTCTGACCTCCACCGGCAGCGGCAATCACGTCGCCCTGTTCTCGTACTTCATCCTGCTCAACAGCGGCATCTTCGCCATCGCCTGGTTCAAGGCGTGGCGCATGCTCAACCTGATCGGTTTTGTCGGCACCTTCGGCATCGGCTTCGCCTGGGGTATGCGCTCCTACACGCCGGAACTGCTGTGGAGCACCGAGC
Organism: Pseudomonas sp. AC070; assembly: GCF_979258635.1. Lineage (NCBI taxonomy): Bacteria > Pseudomonadati > Pseudomonadota > Gammaproteobacteria > Pseudomonadales > Pseudomonadaceae > Pseudomonas > Pseudomonas sp. AC070. Next base: position 4,652,058 of record NZ_OZ409871.1, on the reverse strand, counting down.
CGTTCCTGATTGTGTTCTTCCTGATGTACGTCGCCATCGGCCTGCTGTTCGCCCGCCGCAAACTGCGCGAGCACAGCATCGGGCCGGCGGACGACAGCCGTGACGCGCTGTTGAATTGGTCGCGCCGCCAGGGCGATTACGTCGACGGCACCCTGCTGTTCGGCCCGCCGCTGGTGGGCTTTGGCTTGCAGTTCGCACTGGTGCACCACATTGAGTTCGCCGCCGCGTTCAGCGCATTGGCCATGGGCTTGTTATACATGCTCATCGCCCGCGTTCTGGTCGGTCGCGCACCGGGCCGTGCGTTGCTGCTGGTGGAAACCTGCATGGCGCTGGGCGTGATTTTCGGCTCGCTGGCCATTCCGTTGGGGCTGGACGCCAGCTGGACCTCCGCCGCCTGGGCCGTCGAAGGCGCCGGCATTTATTGGCTCGGCCTGCGTCAGCAGCGGCCATTGGCGCGCGCCTTTGCCCTGCTGTTGCAAGTGGGCGCGGCGCTGGCGTTTCTGGTGGACCTGCACATCGGCGTCACCTCGCTGCTCTACGGCTCGTGGCTGGGCGCCTTGATGCTCGGCCTGGCGCTGCTGTTCAGTCATTACCAGTTGCGCAAAGCCCCGGATGATCACACCACCGAGCTGGAGCGCCGCTTTCTGCCGATGCTGGCAGTGCTGGGCCTGACGTTCCTTTATCTGTTGGCGCCGCTGAACCTGCGTGCCGAAGCCACGGCCATCGTCTGGGCGTTGGCGGGCTTGGCGACATTGTTTGTCGGCTTGCGCATCCGGGCGCGTAGCTTCCTGTTTTCCTCGTTCGCCGTGCAGTTGGTGGGCGGTGCCTTGTTCCTGCTGCAACTGCGGGGCGCAACCGGGGACGACAGCGGCGTGTTCAGCGCCGGCTGGCGTGGCTTGGTGGTGGCCTCGTTGATTGGCTTGGCGCTGGTCGGTGGCATGCTGGTGGCCGCGCGGGATAAAGAAGTGCGCAACGACGCCGGCCTGATGCGCGGGCTGTCGCTGGTGTTGCTGGTGGGCCTGGTGTTTATCAACCTGGCTGTGTTGTTCGTGCTGCCTTGGCAAACCGCGAGCGCGGTGTGGGCCGGAAGTGGTTTGCTGATCGTGTGGCTGAGCCTGCATTTGCAACAGCGCGCGAGTTTTGTGTTCGGGTTGCTGCTGCAAGCAGTGGGCGGTGTGGCATTTCTGGCAGCCAGTCCGCTGTTGCTGGGGCCGCTGAGCAGCGAAGGCTTGCGACCATTGGCCCATGCCGGCTTCTGGACGCCAGCGACCCTGGCGCTGGCTGCCATGGTCGGCGCGTGGCGCCTGATGCGCGCCGCCCGCAACGATGCCGATGTGATGGGCTCGCTGAGCCTGGAGCGGCTGTCGCAATTGTTGCTGGTGTGGGGCGCCGGTTGGTGGGTGCTGGCGACCGTCAGCGAAGTGCTGCGTTTTGCCGAGCCGGCGTTGCAGGCGCCGCTGTTGCTGGTGGTCGCGGCCGCCAGTGTGGCGCTATGGAGTTGGCTGGCTGGGCGGGAAAAATGGCAGGCGCTGGCCTTGCTGTGTCCGATGCTGGTGCCGGCTGCCGGCGTTGTGCTGTTGTACATCTGGCACGACGAATATCACCCGGCCGCCCACTTCGGTTGGCTGGCGTGGGGCTTGGTAGTTGCCGTGCACCTGTCGTCGTTGCGCCGCCTCACCGGCTTGTTGCCCGCGAACGCGTTGAGCGCTGCGCATGTGCTCGGCTGCTGGCTGATTCTCGGCGTGCTGGCGCTGGAGCTGCGTTATTTGCTGTACGTGCTGTCCGACCATTACAACGCCTGGCGCTGGTTGGGTTGGGCGGTGCTGCCGAGCATCTACCTGCTGGCCATGGCCTCGCCGCGTAATTGGCCGTGGCCGGTGCGCGCTTACGAACGCGAGTACCGTCACTTGGCCGCGCTGCCGTTGGCGGTGCTGATGCTCGGCTGGTTCTGGCTGGCCAATATCGCCAGCGACGGCAATGCTGACCCGCTGCCGTACGTGCCGCTGATCAACCCGCTGGAGCTGGGCTTGTTGTTCGCCCTGTTCGGCGTGTGCCGTTGGCTGCATACCGCCTTGCCGCACCTGCCCAACGGCGAACGCCTGGGCTGGCTGCCGCAGGTGGTGGCGGGCGCCTCGTTGTTTGCCTTGTTCACCGCTTTGGTTTTCCGCGCGGCGCACCACTGGGGCGGCGTGCCGTACCAGTTGGATTTGCTGCTGGAATCGATGCTGGTGCAGGCGGGCTTGTCGATTGTGTGGACGCTGATCGCCCTGGCGCTGATGATTTTCGGCCATCTGCGCAGCCGTCGCGAAGTGTGGCTGGTGGGCGCCGCGTTAATTGCCGTGGTGGTCGCCAAGCTGTTCTTTGTCGAGCTGGGCAACCGCGGCGGGCTGGAGCGCATCGTGTCGTTTATTGGTGTCGGCGTGCTGTTGCTGGTGGTCGGCTATTTCGCGCCGCTGCCGCCCCGGCATGCGGCGACTGAAACTGAAGAAGAGCAGGTCAGTTCATGAGTGCGTTGTTTTCTTTGGCGGCCATGCGCCGCGTGATAGTGGGTGGTGCGATCACGCTGGCCTGCGCCGGCGCGTTTGCCGAGCAGCCAGCGGACTACACAACCCAGGTTCCCTTGACCCTGAGTGGCGAGGGGCCGTGGTATCGGCTCGAAGTGCCTATGGCCTTGCGCCTGGCCGCGCGCTTTGGCGACTTGCGTGACGTGCGCGTATTCAACGCCGAAGGCCAGGCGCAGGCCTATGCCTTGACCGCCGGCAGCGCCGAACGCAGCGAAACCAACACCGCCACCGCGGTGAAATGGTTCCCGCTGTACGCCTCCGCCGACGCCCCGGCCGGCGCACCGAGCGTGCGGGTACAGCGCACCACCACGGGCACCATTGTTGAAGTTGGCCCGGAAGCGGTGACGTCCACCGACAAACCCAATCAGGTGCTGCGCGGCTGGCTGCTTGATGCCAGCGCCATTGACGCGCCGCTGAACAAACTGAGCCTGGACTGGACCTCCGAGCAGGACGGCTTCCAGCGCTTCTCCATCGAAGCCAGTGACGACCTGCAAACCTGGACCCCGTGGGAAGACGGCCAGATCGCCCGCCTGGCCTTCGCCGATGAACGCATCGAACAGCGCGACACCACCTTGCCCGGCCAACGCGCCCGGTACTTGCGCTTGCTCTGGCTGGCGCCGCAAAAAGCGCCGGTGCTGGTCAGTGCCGAGCTGAGCAGCACCACCCACAGCAGTGTGGCGGCGCCGGTGTCGTGGTCTGACGCTTTGCCAACCACCCAGGTGAAAGACGGCGAATACACCCTCGACTTGCCCGTGCCGTTGCCCCTTGAGCTGCTGCGCGTGGAGCTGACGCAAGCCAACACGCTGGCCCCGGTTACTGTCAGCACCCGGCGTGACAGCAAGGACAGTTGGCAGTCGCTTACGCGCGGCCTGCTGTATCGCCTGCCGGAAAATGGCAAGGACGTGATCCACGATGAGCTGCAACTCCCCGGCCAGTGGGTGCAACACCTGCGCTTGCAGGTCGACCCGCGCGGCGGCGGGCTGGGCCAGGCCGCGCCGACGGTGCGCATCGGTCTGCGCTCAACGCAACTGGTGTTCCTCGCCCGGGGCAGCGCGCCGTATGTGCTGGCGCTGGGTAACGCGACCGGTACGGCCAACAACCTGCCGCTGACCACATTGATTCCAGGCTACGACGATAAACGCTTGGCCTCCCTCGGCATCGCCAAGGCCGGCACACCCGTGGCCGCATCGCCAGCAACGCAGACGGCAAGCCCGGCCGCCAGTGTGGATTGGCAGCGTTACGGCTTGTGGGCCGTGTTGCTCGTGGGTGTGGCGCTGCTGGTAGGCATGGCGCTGAGCTTGTTAAAGGCGCAAAAGCCTCAGGAGTAGGGTGGGACTCGCTCAACCCTACCTGGCCCACCTACGTTTTTCCGCCTAGATGGCGTATCGTTGCGCGTTCGCTTCGATACTGGCATTGAGCCTTCTGGCTGGGCCGGTGCACCTTTCTACCATTTACCCGCAGATGGCTCCCCGGTTCCGGGCGACGGGCCGTTTGGCTGTAGGTGTAGGGTCATGAGCCTTTGCAGTAATTCAGGTTGGGCGTTGAGCATGCCGGTGGTGTTTACCCTTGTGGTATGCCTGGGCGTGGTCATGCTTGCCCATTGGGTTACCCGCCAACGCAGCTTTCCCGGTCGGGATAGTTTCTTTCTCCTGCATATGGCCAGCCTCTGGTGGTTGCTCGCCGCCAGCCTGGAGCTGGCCGCGCAGGGCGGTGAATGCAAGCAGTTCTGGGCCAGCATGGCGTGGCCGGGCATCGTCGGTTTGCCCACCTTCTGGGCGGTGTTTCTCTGGCAATACGTCAACAGCGAGCGGCAGCCGCTGCCGTTGAGTCAGGTCGCGGTGTTCGCCGTGGTGCCCTTGGTGGTTTGGGCGTTAGCGTTGAGCAACCCGTGGCATGGCTTGTTCTATACGCCGGACACCGGCCCTGCCTCCGAACTGCCCGGCGCGCCGATTCTGTACCGGCACGGTCCCTTGTTCTACGCCACGGCCATCTACGAATACGCCTTTGTGCTGTTCTGCCTGGCCGTGGTGATCAAAGCGGCTGTGCTCAGCACCGGTGTGCATCGCCGTCATTACCTGGCGTTCGGGCTGGTCACGCTGCTGCCGTGGGGCGCCAACCTCTCCTATGTTTTTTGGGACGTTCAGCTGTTTGGCTTCGACCCGACGCCGTTCTGTTTTGCCTTCACCTTGCTGGCGTTTTCCTGGCTGATTGTCGGCGTTCGGCTGTTTGATCTGCTGCCTGTGGCGCGGCATTTGTTGCTGGAGGAATTGCTCGATCCGGTCCTGGTGGTCGACACCCAACAGCGCGTGCTCGAAGCCAACCCGGCGGCGTGCCGCCTGGCCGACCAAAGCGACACCTGGCAGGGCGTGCCCCTGGCCGAGTGGCCGGTTTATGGCGCCGCGCTGGAAGCCGTACTGAGCCAACCGCTGAGCGCCAATGGTGACCGGCTGCTGACGCTGGACAATCCTGCTCGCTATTTCGAAGTATCGTGCCGCGCCATCGAGCGTGCCACGCGCAGCAGTTCCTCGGTGCTGGGGCAAATGCTCTACCTGCGCGACGTCACCCAGCGGCACATCAGCGAGCGAAAGTTGGCCGAAGCGCTGGCCGTGAGCGAAGACCGCTTGCGCACCATTTCCAGCCTGCACGAACGCTTGCAGGAACAGGCCCTGCGCGATCCGCTGACCGGCCTGTATAACCGCCGCTACCTCGAAGAATTCTTCGACCGTGAACTGGCCCGCGCCCAGCGCGAGCAGAGACCGTTGGCGCTGGCGCTGATCGACCTCGACCATTTCAAAGCGCTCAACGACGCCCATGGCCACCTGGTTGGCGATGACGTGCTGGTGCTGGTGTCGCAACTGCTCACCGATGCCTTGCGCAGTACCGATGCGGTATTTCGCATCGGCGGCGAGGAGTTCTTGCTGATTCTGCCGGGCGTCGCGCCGGAAGAAGCGCGCCAGCGCGTCGAGGCCATTTGCATGCAGTTGGCGACCACCCAAGTGGCTACGCGCAATGGTCCGCAGGCCGTTACGTTGTCCGCCGGTATGGCGTTCTGGCCAGCCCAGGGCGAGTTCCTCGATGACCTGCTGCAAATCGCTGACAAAGCGCTCTACCAAGCCAAACGTAGCGGTCGTAACAGAGTTTGTGGCATGGATAGTGCGTCGCTCTAGGCGTTGTCCTAGGCATGTACTGAACTCTCCTGACAGCCCCTGGGTCTGACAGGAGGAATTGCTGACAGACTCGCGCTAAACTGCGCGGGATTTCAAACCCTCTGGAGCCTTCCATGTCCCGCGTTACCCTCAGCCGCTACTTGATCGAGCAGACCCGAAGTAACAACACTCCCGCCGATCTGCGCTTCCTGATCGAAGTGGTCGCGCGTGCCTGCAAAGAGATCAGCCACGCGGTATCCAAAGGCGCCCTGGGTGGCGTACTGGGCAGCATGGGCACCGAAAACGTGCAGGGTGAAGTGCAGAAGAAACTCGACGTCATCTCCAACGAGATTCTGCTCGAAGCCAACGAATGGGGCGGTCACCTGGCCGGCATGGCGTCCGAAGAAATGGACAACGCCTACCAGATCCCCGGCAAATACCCCAAAGGCGCCTACCTGTTGGTGTTCGACCCGTTGGATGGCTCCTCCAACATCGACGTCAACGTCTCGGTTGGCACCATCTTCTCGGTACTGCGTTGCCCGGACCAATACCTGAGCCAGAACGACAGCCTCGACGAGCAGGCCTTCCTGCAACCCGGCACCAAACAAGTGTGCGCCGGGTACGCCATTTACGGCCCGCAAACCATGCTGGTGCTGACTCTGGGCAACGGCGTAAAAGGCTTCACCCTGGACCGCGAACTGGGCAGCTTCGTGCTCACCCACGACGACATCCGCATTCCGGAAACCACCGCTGAATTCGCCATCAACATGTCCAACTCCCGTCACTGGGAAGCGCCAGTCAGCCGCTACGTGGGCGAACTGTTGGCCGGTGAAGAAGGCCCGCTGGGCAAGAACTACAACATGCGCTGGGTCGCGGCGATGGTTGCCGATGTCCACCGCATCCTCACGCGCGGCGGTCTGTTCATGTACCCGCGTGATTCGCGCGAGCCGAGCAAGCCCGGCAAGCTGCGCCTGATGTACGAAGCCAACCCGATGTCCTTTATCGTGGAGCAGGCCGGTGGCGTTTCGACTAACGGCCTGGAACGCATCCTCGACATTCAGCCGACTTCCCTGCACCAGCGCGTCGCGGTGTACCTGGGCTCGAAAGAAGAAGTCGAGCGCGTCACTGCTTACCATCAGGGTTAAGCCGTGAGCGCCCCTTGGCAGCCGTTGCTGGACTGGTGGTTTGGTTCCGGTGAAACGGCGGCCGAGGTCGCCGAGTTGCAGAATGGTCTGTGGTTCGGCAAGCACACCGCCCAAGACGAATACGCCCGCGAACAGTTTTCCCCGCTGGTGCGCCAAGCACTGGCGGGTGAATTGGAAGACTGGACGGAAACCGCCGAGGGCTGGCTTGCGCTGATTCTGCTGCTCGATCAGCTGCCCCGTATGATTTACCGCGATAGCCCATTCGCCTATTCAGGCGATGCGCGTGCTCAGCAATTGGTGGCCCGTGGTTTGGCCGCTGGTTGGGATCAAGCGCTGGCGCCCGTGGAACAACTCTTCGTGTTCTTGGTGCTCGAGCACACCGAAAACCCCGCCGCCCAAGACTTGTCTGTCGAATGCTTCGCTGCCTTGCTTGAGCAAGTGGACGCGGATGAGCGTGCGTACTTCGAGAACACCCTTGATCACGCCCGCCGGCATCAACAGGTGATCGCTCGGTTCGGTCGTTTTCCTCATCGAAATCAGGCACTTGGTCGTGACAGTACGGCCGAGGAAATTTCCTATCTCAAGGAACCGGGTTCCGGCTTCTGACGTCCAAGCAGGCAGTTGCTTGTCGCCTGCCCCTACTTTTCCTGCCTTGGAGTTCTTCCATGACCCTGCGTCGTTTCTTGCTCTTGTCAGCCTGCGTGCTGATCACCGCGTGCAGCAAGATCAACCAAGACAACTACTCAAAAATTCAGGTCGGCATGAGCAAAGCCGAGGTTGAAAGCCTACTCGGTTCGCCGGCCGACTGCTCTGGCGCGCTGGGCCTTACCAGCTGCACCTGGGGCGATGAAAAACGCTACATCAGCATTCAATACGCCGGCGAAAAAGTGGTGGTGTTCGCAGGCCATGGTCTGAAATAAGGAGCTCGCTTATGCGTTTGCGTCTGACATTACTGGCCGCGCTGCTGCTCAGCGGCTGCGCCAACTCCGGCACCGGCCCGGTGCCGCCGAAAACCGTGGAAAAGGTAGACCTCGAACGCTACCAAGGCACCTGGTATGAAGCGGCGCGTTTGCCGATGTTCTTCCAGCGTGACTGCGCCCAATCCGAAGCCCACTACACCCTGCAAGCCGACGGCAAAGTCGGCGTGCTCAACCGCTGCCGCACGCTGGAAGGCGAGTGGCAGGAAGCCAAAGGCGAGGCGGTGCCGCAGGTTGAAGGCAAAACCGACAAGCTCTGGGTGACGTTCGATAACTGGGTAAGTGATGTGCTGCCCGGCGTGACCAAAGGCCAGTATTGGGTGCTTTACCTGGACGACGACTACGAGACCGCCATGGTCGGTAGCCCGGACCATGAATACCTGTGGCTGCTGTCGCGCACACCGGAGCTGAAACCCGGCATGCGCGACAAGCTGCTCGAAGTCGCTAAAGGCCAAGGCTATGAAACTGGCAAACTGATCTGGCGCACGCCGGATGGGTCGATCAAGAAGTAGCAAGGGAACCTGTAGGAGCGGCTTTAGCCGCGATGCTTTTGATCCTAAAAGCTCGAGGCTAAAGCCTCTCCTACAGGGAGCCACCTTAGTGCTTGGGCTCTTTCGCCTTAAGCGTGATCTGTACCTGCGTATCCCCAGCCCCATGTTCAAACCCGCACTTGAGCGGCGTCGGCTTGCCGAGCAGTAACGAGGGGTTGGTAGAAAAGCCCACCGGCTCCAGCGGAATACCGCGTGGGCTGAGGTCGAGCTGGCCGTTGCCGTTGGTGTCCTGAAACACCTGCAGCGCATAACGTCCCGGCGGCAATTTGCGCAGTCGTACCGTCGAGTCGTGGCTGTGCACTTCGCGCAGCACCGTTTGCGGCCACTCTTTCTGATCGGCGAATACCAGGGCGACACCCAGTTCGCCATCGGCCTTAACGCCGTCAATGCTGACCACAATGTCGCCAGCCCAGGCCTGCGCCCCGACGAGTAACAGGAACAAGCAGGCAGTTCTGGCGAGCGTGGCTACGGGCGTATGAATTCTCTGTGGCATAATTCCGACACTTTGTTGCAAGGATTGCGCGCGCTATGCGTCAGGTGTTGGTGGTTCACTATTCGCAAACAGGGCAGTTGAGCCGGCTGGTTAATGCCGTGTGCGGACCTCTGTTGCAGCGCGACGACGTTCAGGTGGACTTTCTGGCCATCGAGCCGGCGCAACCTTACCCGTTTCCCTGGCCCTTTCTCAGCTTTTTCCGAATCTTCCCGGAAACCGTGCTGATGCGCGCCCAGCCCTTAAAACCACTGACCGTCGATGCCGCAAAACGTTACGACTTAGTCATCCTCGCCTATCAGGTGTGGTTCCTCACGCCCTCGCTGCCCATCACCAGTTTTCTCGCCACGCCGCAAGCGGCGCAGTTGCTGCGCGACACGCCGGTGGTCACGGTAATTGGCTGCCGCAACATGTGGCTGATGGCGCAGGAAAAACTCAAAGCGCGACTTACCGAACTGGGCGCCCGCCTGCTCGACAACGTGGCGCTGACCGACGCCTGCGGCACTGCCGCGAGCTTTCTATCGACGCCGTTGTGGATGTTCACCGGCCGGCAGAAGCCCTACAGCTGGGTGCCGCGCGCCGGTATCGATGAGGCAGAAATTGCCGCCTCCAGCCGCTTTGGCGATGCCATTGCCCGTCGCTTGGCCGCCGATGACCAGCCCCTGCGCGAACCGATGCTGCAAGGGCTGGGCGCGGTGCGCGTGGACGAAAAACTGATCGGCAGCGAAACCGTGGGCAACCGCAGCTTCCAACTGTGGAGCCGCCTGCTCGCCGCCATCGGCCCGCAGCAAAGCCTGCGTCGCGGCCTGGGCTTGGTGGTGTACGTGGTGTTTTTGCTGTGCCTGATCGTGACCGTGGTGCCCTTGGGCGCCGTGCTGAAAAAACTCCTGGCGCCGGTATTCAAAACCCGCACCCAACGACAGAAAGCTTATTTTGCCGGCCCATCCGGTGAGTGAAGAGCGCATCGCTGGTGTTTATTGCACCGTGCCGCGCGCCCTGAAGTGACTCGAGGACGTCCCGTGGTTCAACCCGTATTCATCAACCGCATCAGCGCCTACCTGCCCCATGACGCTGTCGACAACGACACCATGGAAGCGCGCCTGGGCATGGTCGGTCCGCGCCCCTCGCGAGCGCGCAAGCTGGTGCTGCGCAGCAACGGTATTCAGCAGCGCCACTACGTGATCGACCCCGCCACCGGCGAGCCGAGCATGACCAACGCCCAAGTCAGCGCCGCCGCCATTCGCGGTTTGGCCGGCAATGGCTTTGAGCTCGACCAGCTCGACTGCCTGGTGGCAAGCAGCTCATCGCCGGACCAAGTGATGCCCAACCATGCCGTCATGGTGCATGGCGAGCTGGGCAATCCGCCGTGCGAAGTGGTCTCTACCGCCGGCATCTGCCTGTGCGGCATGACGGCCCTGAAATACGCCTGGCTGAGCGTCGCCAGCGGTGAAAGCCGCAACGCGGTGGCCTGTGGCTCGGAAGTGGCCTCGGTATTGATGCAGGCGAAAAACTTCAACGCGGAATACGAGAGCCGCGTTGAAGAGCTGGAAAGCCACCCGGAAATCGCCTTCGAAAAAGACTTTCTGCGCTGGATGCTCTCCGATGGCGCCGGCGCCGTGCTGGTGCAGCAACAGCCCAATGCCAAAGGCTTGAGCCTGCGCATCGATTGGTTGGACATCTACTCGTTCGCCGACCAGATGCCGGCCTGCATGTACGCCGGCGCCGACATGCAAGACGGCCAACTTACAGGCTGGAGCCGCTACGACGCCGACGAGCGTGGCCGCCGCTCGGTAATGGCGATCAAGCAGAACGTCAAACTGCTCAACGACAACATCGTCAAATACACGGTGGAGCAGGCGCTGCAGCGAATCATGTCCAAGCGCGCCTTGCATGCCGACGACATCGACCTGTTCCTGCCGCACTATTCCTCGGCCTTCTTCCGTGACCGCCTGGCGGTTGGCCTGGCCAACGCCGACCTGCCGATTCCCCAAGAGCGTTGGTTCACCAATCTCACCACCAAGGGCAACACCGGCGCCGCGTCGATTTTCATCATGCTCGAAGAACTCTTTAACGGCGGCCGCCTGCACAGCGGCCAGCGCTTGCTCTGCTACGTGCCGGAAAGCGGCCGTTTCTCCAGTGCATTTATGCACCTGACGGTGGTTGGCCATGAAGCTTGATGAAGTGCCGCAAGACCACAGCTCCACCTACGGCGGGCACAGCAAGTTGGTTTATGCCGTGGATGCCGACGGCCATTACCAAGGCTTGCAGAGCGATGGCTGGGAGCCCGAAGCCTTCGCCACGCAATTGGCCGTGGAGGAGCTTGAAGGTCTGGAAGCCGAGGCCCACGCCGCCTGGCAACGCGGAGAGTTGTCGGCTCTGAAATTTCTGATGTACCGCTACCGCCTTGATGAGCCGGCGCTCGCGCAAATTACCGGGCTGTGGCAATGGCGCATTCGCCGGCACTTTCGCCCGGCTGTTTACAAAGGGCTGTCTGCCGCCGTTCTGGCCCGTTACGCCGAAGCGTTCGGTTTGCCGCTGGCCGACTTGACCCACTATCAGCAATCCAAGAGTCAGCACCCCAACAATCAGCACACCAAGGACCCGGTATGAGCAGCTTCCAACACCGCCAGAGCGCCCACTGTGAAAGCGGCGTAATGGCCAGCTTGCTCACCCATGCCGGCCTACCCATGAGCGAGCCGATGGCCTTTGGCTTGGCCTCGGGCCTGGCGTTCGCCTACCTGCCCATCGTCAAGCTCAGCGGTATGCCGCTGATTGCCTATCGGATGCCGCCCAAGTACCTGATCAAAACCTTGAGCAAACGCCTCGGCGCCAAGCTGCATACGCAAACCTTCAGCAAGCCTGAACAGGGCCGCCTGGCCCTCGACGCTGCGTTGGACGGCGGCCGCCTGGCCGGTCTGCAAAGCTCGGTGTTCTGGCTGCCGTACTTTCCGCCAGAAATGCGCTTTCACTTCAACGCCCACAACCTGCTGGCCTATGGGCGTGAAGGCAACGAGTACCTGATCAGCGACCCGGTGTTCGAAGAGCCAGTGCGCTGCGCCGCCGAAGACCTGCAAAAAGCCCGCTTCGCCAAAGGTGCACTGGCTGCCAAAGGGCTGATGTACTGGCTGGATGACGTGCCGCTGGAGCAAGACTGGAACCGCCTGATTCGCCAGAGCGTTCTGTCGACTACGCGCATTCTCGACGGCATGCCGCTGCCCTGGATTGGCGTGCGCGGCATTCAGCACCTGGCCAGCAAAGTCGAACAGCTCGACCCGGCGCAGGTGAAATACAACCGGCTGTACCTCACCCATATCGTGCGTATGCAAGAAGAAATCGGCACCGGCGGCGCGGGTTTTCGCTTTATGTACGCGAGCTTTTTGCAGGAAGCGGGGGAGAAGTTGGGCGATGCCAGCTTGCAGGAAGCCTCTGTGCAACTGACTGCCATTGGCGACAACTGGCGGCAATTTGCCTCGGCCTGTGTGCGCGCCTGCCGGAGCAAAACCGAGGCACCGAACTTCGCGCCGATTGCCGATTCGTTGCGGGCGATTGCGGTGCAGGAAAGGGGGTTGATGAAGGAGTTGGGGGCTTGGGCCAATCGTAAATAGGCGTCTGTCCTGGCCCTCTCCCCCGGCCCCTCTCCCGCCTGCGGGAGAGGGTTGGGGAGAGGGCAGCGCTTTACGGCGTTACGCCCAGGTCCAGCCGCTCCACCGCAACCCCACTCACCAGCTCATCAAACCCGCCAGCCGCCGTGCCATCCCCTTCCATCAACACCCCTTGCACACAAAACTCCCCTTGTTCGTCCACCACAATCAACAGCGCCTGGCTCACCACGCCGTCGGCCAGATCGGTGCGGGCGAGCCCAAGCAGTTGTGACCACACCCGCGGCCCGGCGCCGATAAACAGGTTGGGGCCGTCCAGCCCCAGTTGCTGCGCTACGTGAAAACCGGCGGCGTTGCTCACGCTGTTAACGAACTCGAAGGGTTTGGGTTGTTTGTGATGGGCGCACACCGCTTCCAGCAACGCGATCATGGTCGGGCGCGCCGGGTGGCGAGAGGCCAGGTACAGGCCGCAATCGCGGCGCACGTGTTGCTTGATCGCGGCGGCGGCGAGCAGGGCCTGGAAGATCAGGCGGTCGATGCGTCGCGGTGGGGTGCTTAGCCATTGGCTTAGCGCGGCTTTCAGGTCTTTGTCAGTGACGCCCGACGAGCCTCGAATTTCACTGGCTGCAATTACGTTCATTGCGGTTCTCCAGCGGCGCAGCACTGCATAACGAGGGTGGCGTTGTTGCCGCCGAAGCCAAAGAAATTGGCCAGCACAATGGCGTCTTTTGCCAAGGCAATCGGCTCGCCGCTCAGGGGCAGGCTCGCCGCGTCGGCGTAGTCCAGGCCGGGCAATGCCGCGTGTTGCAATGCGTGCATCAGCAGCAGGGTTTCGCTCACGCCGCAGGCGCCGAGGGTGTGGCCGAGCCACGGTTTGAGCACGCACAGCGCCGGCATGTTTTCGCCATACAGGCTGAGCATGCCGTTGCCTTCGGCGTGGTCGTTGGCTTGGGTGGCGGTGCCGTGCAGTTTCACCAGGGCCACCTCGCTGGCGCGGCGGTGGGCGCTGCGCAAGGCTTGCTGCATCACCCAGTCGATGTGGCTGCCATCTTCGCGGGTGGTGGTCAGGCTGGTGGTGTCGCAGGCGCTGAAGCCCCCGAGCAGGCGAGCCAGCGGGGCATCACCCGGCTGCAAGGCGAGCAGGGCGGCGGCGTAGGTTTCGCCGAGTACCAGGCCATCGCGTTGCGGATGAAACGGGCGGTAGTCGCCGCTCGGGCTGAGCAAATCGAGGGCGCCAAAACCTTGCATAGCCAGGGCGCTGGGAGTTTCGAAGGCGATAACGACTGCGCGGGAGAACTGCCCGCCTGCCAACAACCGTGCGCCGTACAGCATGCCATTGGCGGCGCTGGTGCAGGCGGTGTTGAGGGTGAAGGCGTCGGCAAAACCCCAGCGCTCACGCAGCTGCTCGGCGACGCGGTCGAGCGAGGTGGAGTTATCTGGCAGGAAGTGCCCTTGGGCGCTGGCTTGCGCTTCGAGCTCGGTGATGTCGAGGCTGGTGCTGGCGACGATCAGCAAGCAATCGTGCAGCGCGCCGTGGCCGTGGCCAAGGGTTTCGCTCAGCAGGCGATCCATGCGGGCGTCGAAATCTTCAGCAGTGCCGGCTACGTGCAGGTAGGTGCGCGGTTGCTGCAACTCATGCAGCAAAAACGCCTGGCCTTGCGGGTGCACGCCTTGGCTCAGGGCCTGGCTGGCGCCGGCCAAGTTGTCGCCGAGCGCGCAGTGCAGCGCACCGCGTTGCAGGTAAACCGGCGTCACTGTGCTTGCCTGATGTAGGCGGCAATGGTGGCGATGGTGTTGAGAATGCGCCGGCCGTCTTTGGCCCCTTCAATGCGCACGCCGTAGTGCTGTTGCAGGGCAAGCGACACTTGCAGCGCATCGAGGCTGTCCATCTGAATGCGGCTCTTGGGGCCGAACAGGGGTTCATCGTCGGCAATGCTTTGCCAGTCGATATCGTCTTCCTTGTCGCATTCACGGATCAGCAATTGCTTGAGCTGTTGTTCTAGTAGTGTGTGGTCCATTGCGTGTGCTGCACTCGCTGCTTGAACAGATACAGCCCCACCGTTCCCAGCACTGCAGCAAGCAGCAGCAGGCGAAGGCAGTAAGGCGCGATGTCGGCCAGTGAGCCGTGGCCCACCAGCAACGTGAGAAAGGCGTCCAGCGCCCAGCTCATGGGTGAAACGTTGGCCACTTGGGCCATGGCCGCCGGCATCACGCTTTTGGGCACCATGATGCCGCCGACGGCCGCTAACAAAATATTGATCCCGCCGCCCAGCAACAGCGCTTGTTCGGCACTGCGGGCCAACGCCGCCAGCAGCAGGCCGAGGCAACTGGTGGTCAGCGCAATGCTTAGCGCGAGCACGCCGTACGCCACGCCGTTGCCCGGCAAACTCAGCGGCTCCAGGCCTAGCAGCGGCAAGCCGTACACGCCCAGCGCCAACAGCGCCGCGAATTGCAGCAGGTTCAGCGCCATATACGGCAGCACTTTGCTCAGCACCAACGTGCTCAGGCTTAACCCTAGACAGCGCAAGCGCAGCAGCGTGCCGCTTTGTTGTTCGCGCTGAAAGCCTCCAGCCATCGGCAGCACGACGAAGAACATGCCGAAGATCAGCCAGGCCGGCACGCTCATCTGGGTGGCGTTGGCCTGGGCGCTGAGGTCGCCGTTGGCTAACTGCTGCTGCTCGTTGATCTGGCTTTGCGTGCGCTGTTGCACCAACGCCAGGCGTTCGGCGGCGCTCAGTTGCGGGTCGATGGCGCCGCTGTCTTGCAGGTAAGCGAGCAGGCGGGTTTGCGCGAGCGCGATGCTCACGGCGCTGTGCAAACGCTGGCGCGAGAGGCGATCGAACTGCGCCGGGAAGGTCAGGCTCGGGCCGTGATGCGGCGCGGTCAGCAGCGTGTCGGAAAAGTCGCCCGCCAGGCGCACGGTCGCAACGCCCACCGCCGCGCCGGATTCGATCTGGCTATCAGGCAATTGCGCCTGCAAGGCAGTGCGAAAGAAGGCGCTGGCCTCGCTGGCTTGCGGGGCGTCCAGGCTCAGGTGCAGCGGCGGCAGGCGGTCTTGCATATAGCTCGACATGGCGCCGGCCATCAGCAGCAGAAACAGCGCCGGCATGATGAACAGCACGGCCAGTGCGTGAGGGTCGCGAGCCAGCAACAGGGCTTCTTTGCGGATCAGCGCGAGCAGTCTCATAGCTGGCCCCCGTTCAGCCGAAGGTACAGCTGCTCCAGCGAGGGCCGACCGAAACGCATCACGGTCGGCAGCGGAACCTGGCCGCTGACGAACTGGCTGATGGCAGCAAACTGCTCGGCATTCAATGCCGCGATGCGCACGCCATGGGGCAGCATTTCAGCGCGCAGGTGCAGCGCGATCAGCAGTGCTTCGAAGCCGTCGGGAATGTGCTGCGGCCATTCGACGAGCAGGCCGTGGTCCGCGCCGAGCAGCGTGGAGGTGTCGAGGTCCAGGCGAACTTCGCCTTCGTGCAGCAGCAAAATACGCTGCGCCACGCGCTCGACTTCTTCGAGGTAGTGGCTGGTGTAAATCACCGCTTTGCCGCTGGCGGTCAGTTGCTCCACGGCGGCCAACAGCAGCTGCCGGCTCTGGGCATCGACGCCCACCGTGGCTTCGTCGAACAGATACACCTGGGCCGGTTGCAGCAAGCCGATGGCGAAATTCAGGCGCCGTTGTTCGCCGCCGGAGAGGCTGTCGGCGCGGCGGTTAAGCTTGTCCGCAAGGCCCGTGCACTCGACGCACCAGGCCAATCGCTCACGGCGCTCGCTGCCGCGTAGGCGGTACAGGTCGGCAAACAGGTTGAGGTTTTCGCCGACTTTCAGCCCCGCATAAAAAGCCAGTTGTTGCGGCACCAGCGCCAGGCTGCGCGGGCCTTCCCAAATGATCTCGCCCTGCTGCGTGGCGAGCACGTTACTGAGCAGCGAGAGCAGGGTGGTTTTGCCCGCGCCGTTGCTGCCCAGCAGGCCCAGGCATTGGCCTGCCGCCAGTTGCAGGTCGATGTCCGACAATGCCGCACGGCTGGCGCCGGGGTAGCTATAACTGAGGGAGCGCAGTTCAAGCACGAACGAGCACCAGCAGCAGCTTGCCGTCCAGAAGCAGGTGGTTGTCGGCGTGAATGCTAAAGCCGTAAAGGGCGCCCGCCGGGCTGAGCGCTTCTTGAGTGGCTTCGACCAACAGCTGGCCGTCGCGAGCGCCGGGTTCATGGTGCAGCTGGAGGTGTGAGAGCTTGCCGACCAAGGCCATTTCGATGGCGCTGTCGTCGCCGTATAAGGCACCATGCGCGCCGCACAATTGGGCGGCGGCTTCGAATAACAAGCACGGTGAAGCATCGGCACCGAACGCGGCCAGGTACTTCCATGCGCTCAAACCCTGGATGCGCTGAGCGTCATGGGCGAGCAGGCAATCCAGCCAGAGGGCGTTGCCCTGGTGGGGCAGCAGCGTGTGCAGTGCGGTGCGATCCATTGCCTGCCGGAGTCGAAATTTGGTGGGCCGGCAGTGTAACAGAGGGCCTGCAAGCGGCGCAGCGCCTGCGATCAGCGTGGCGCCGGGGCACGATAAAAGGAGAGGGATATGTGGCAACAATGGCTGGCGTTCGCCCTGGGGTCGGGCGTGCTGGTGGGAATTTCCTGGCGCTCTATGCGCCATCCGCAGTCACACGGGTTTTACCGTTTCTGGGCCTGGGAGCTGATGCTGGCGCTGCTGGTGCTGAATGCGCCGGTGTGGTTTGTCGACCGCTTCTCGTGGAATCAGGACGTGTCGTGGGTGCTGCTGTTCTTATCGCTGTGGGCGCTTGGGCTCGGCGTATATCAGCTGCGCCGCGATGGCCGCCCGAGTACGGAAAAACGCACCGATGAAGAGCTGTTCACCTTCGAACGCACCTCGCAGTTGGTCACCGGCGGCATTTACGCGCTGATCCGCCATCCGCTTTTTTGCTCGCTGCTGCTACTGGCGTGGGGCATCTGCTTTAAACAGGTGACGGTGCTCACCGTGCTGCTGGCGCTGGGCGCCAGTGTGTTTTTGTACCTGGCGGCCCGGCGCGATGAGGCCGAATGCACCGCGTTTTTTGGTGAGGCGTACCGCGAGTACATGCAGCGCACGAAGATGTTTGTGCCGTATGTGTTTTGAGGGATTGGCGGTTCTG
This sequence comes from Pseudomonas sp. AC070, assembly GCF_979258635.1. Classification (NCBI taxonomy): domain Bacteria; kingdom Pseudomonadati; phylum Pseudomonadota; class Gammaproteobacteria; order Pseudomonadales; family Pseudomonadaceae; genus Pseudomonas; species Pseudomonas sp. AC070. The sequence goes on along the minus strand of NZ_OZ409871.1, from coordinate 4,634,439 downwards.
TAGGAACGGCGATGCTTGTACTTCAAGAGCATCGCGGCTAAAGCCGCTCCCACAGAAGGTTATGTCGCGTTAGCCCTTGCCTTTAGTGCGCACCATGTTCGGCCCGCCATTTTCGAGGTGTTGAATGATGATGCTGCCGACGTCTTTGCCGGTGGTCACTTCAATGCCTTCGAGCCCGGGTGAGGAGTTCACTTCCATCACCAGCGGGCCATGGTTGGAACGCAAAATATCTACACCCGCCACTGACAACCCCATCACCTTGGCCGCGCGGATGGCGGTCATGCGTTCTTCCGGGGTTATTTTGATCAGGCTGGCCGTGCCGCCTCGGTGCAGGTTGGAGCGGAATTCGCCGGGCTTGGCCTGGCGCTTCATGGAGGCGATAACCTTGTCGCCAACCACAAAGCAGCGAATATCGGCGCCGCCGGCTTCCTTTATATATTCCTGCACCATGATGTTCTGCTTCAGCCCCATAAAGGCCTCGATCACCGACTCCGCCGCCTTCTCGGTTTCACACAGCACCACGCCGATGCCTTGCGTGCCTTCGAGCACTTTGATCACCAGCGGCGCACCGTTGACCATGCGGATCAGGTCGGGAATGTCATCGGGGGAGTGGGCAAAACCGGTCACTGGCAGGCCGATGCCTCGGCGTGAAAGCAATTGCAGCGAGCGCAATTTGTCGCGCGAGCGGGCGATGGCCACCGACTCGTTAAGCGGGAACACGCCCATCATTTCAAACTGGCGCAGCACCGCGCAGCCATAAAAGGTGACCGAGGCGCCGATGCGCGGGATCACCGCGTCGAAGCCTTCCAGCGGTTTGCCGCGGTAGTGAATCTGCGGCTTGTGGCTGGCGATGTTCATATAGGCGCGCAGGGTGTCGATGACCACCATTTCATGACCGCGCGCCTCTCCGGCTTCAACCAGGCGTCGGGTGGAATACAGACGCGGGTTACGCGACAGCACAGCGATCTTCATGCAGCACCTGTGGAAGTAGAGGAGGCCGGGAACGCCGGTTTGTCTTGGATGTAACTAAGGCCCGGATTGACCACCAGTTGGCCGTCAATCAAGGCTTTGGAACCGAGTAGCAAGCGATAGCGCATGGCCTTGCGACAGGCCAGGGTGAATTCCACCTGCCACACCCGATCGCCCAGTGCCAGGCTGGTGCGGATCACGTAGCGGCTTTGGGTCTGACCGTTGGAGCTCTTAATGGTTTTAACTGCTACAAGCGGCGCTTCGCAGCGTCGATGACGCAGCTGCACCAAGGTTCCCAGGTGCGCGGTAAACCGAACCCAGGGCTGGCCATCGCGTTCAAATGGCAGAATGTCGGTGGCGTGCAGGCTGGAGGTGCTGGCGCCGGTGTCGACCTTGGCGCGCAAGCCGGCAACGCCGAGGTCGGGCAAGGCAATCCATTCCCGCAGACCGATTACCGTGAGTTGGTCGAACGTCTTCAAAGGCGGCATTCCCCAAGAGGTGATCGGATTCTAGCCGGGCAGTATGACAACCGCATCTGCCGATGCGGGTTACCGTAAGAGCGTCACGAAACCATAAGGCGATTCATGAAAGACAGCGACGACGACAACAAATTACGCCTGGACAAATGGCTGTGGGCCGCGCGCTTTTTCAAAACCCGCGCGCAAGCCAAAGAAGCGATTGAGGGCGGCAAGGTGCATTGCCGGGGCGAGCGCTGCAAGCCCGGCAAGGAACCGAAAGTGGGTGACGAAATTCAGATCCGCATCGGCTTCGACGAACGCACGGTGGTGGTGCAGGCATTGTCTGCCGTGCGCCGTGGTGCACCCGAAGCGCAGCTCTTATATAGCGAAACGCCTGAGAGCGTCGCCCGTCGCGAAGAAGCCGCCGCGCAGCGCAAAGCGGGCAACATCGGCGTGGAAACCGATGGCCGGCCGAGCAAGAAACAGCGCCGTCAGCTATTCCAGTTCCGGGGTGATCGCGGCCTGTAGCCCACCGCCAATCGGCGCCTGCCAGTCATAGACGCGACCCGCACCCCTGATAGAGAAGACGCGCTTGGTCGCCGTTGGGCTTTGCGCATAAAATCGCCGGCCCTGGCAAAGGTTGCGAATCCGCTATGTCTGATTTTTCCCAACGCTTTATGTTCGACGACAGCGATGTGCGCGGCGAACTGGTGTCCCTCGGTGAGAGCTACGCCCACGTGCTAGCCAAACATCCCTACCCGGAACCGGTCGCGCAATTGCTCGGCGAGCTGCTGGCCGCGGCCGCACTGCTGGTCGGCACCATGAAGTTCGACGGCCTGCTGGTATTGCAGGCGCGCAGCTCCGGCGCCGTGCCGTTGCTGATGGTGGAATGTTCGAGCAACCGCGAGCTGCGCGGCATCGCCCGGTACCACGAAGAGCAGATCACAGCAGACGCCGGCCTGCGTGAGCTAATGCCCGAAGGCGTGCTCACCCTGATCGTCGATCCCAGCAAAGGGCAGCGTTATCAAGGGATTGTTGGTCTCGACGGAATCAATTTGTCGGAATGCCTGTCTGACTACTTCGCGACATCTGAGCAACTGCCGACACGCTTCTGGCTCAACGCTGATGGACGTCGTGCCCGGGGCCTGCTTTTGCAGCAACTGCCGGCCGAACGCCTCACCGATCCGGAAGACCGCGCCGCCAGTTGGCAGCACGTCACCGTGCTGGCCGATACCTTGAGTGCCGAGGAGCAGCTGGGGTTGGACAACCCAACCTTGCTGCACCGTCTCTACCACGAGGAAACCCTGCGCCTGTTCGACCCGCAACCGCTGCAATTCAAATGCAGCTGCTCGCGGGACCGTTCAGCCAACGCATTGGTCAGCCTGGGCGAGGCGGATGCTGAAGCATTGCTGGTGGAAAGTGGCGGCAGCATCGTCATCGACTGCCAGTTCTGCAATGAGCGTTACGCGTTCGATGCGGCAGATGTGGCGCAACTGTTCGCCGGTGGCGGGGTGAAATCCCCCTCCGATACTCGGCACTGATAATGCAGGGCGTTTAACGCCCAGTGAAATGATAGAGGCTGCACCTCAATTGTGCTTTCTGGCATAATCCGGCCACTTTTTTAGATGTAGTAGTTTTTTGATCGTTACTACAAAACGTTTGGAGGCTCGGCTTCAGGCCGACGGGGACCCCATATGACGCAAGCCAATAACGCCGTTTATACCGACATTTCCGCCGCACAACTGGTCGAAGAAGCCATCCGTCGTGGCGAAGGCGAACTTGCCGCCAACGGCTCGCTGGTTGTTCGTACTGGCCACCGCACTGGCCGCTCGCCGGTCGACCGTTTCATCGTTGACGAACCCAGCACTTCTTCGGCTATTGCCTGGGGCCCGATCAACCGCAAGTTCCCGGCTGACAAGTTCGACGCCCTGTGGGAGCGCGTTGAAGCGTTCGCCGGCGCGACCGACCGTTTTGTCTCGCACGTGCATGTAGGCGCTGATCCAGCCCACTACCTGCCCGTGAAAATGACCACCACCACCGCTTGGCACAACCTGTTCGGCCGCTGCCTGTTCATTGAACCGGCTGCCTACAACCCGAGCAGCAAAACCGAGTGGCAAGTGCTCAACGTTCCAGGCTTCGAATGCGTGCCTGAGCGTGACGGCACCAACTCCGACGGTTGCGTGATCCTCAATTTCGCCGCTAAGAAAGTGCTGATCGCTGGCATGCGCTACGCCGGCGAAATGAAGAAAGCAATGTTCTCCGTGCAGAACTTCCTGCTGCCGGCCGTTGACGTGCTGCCAATGCACTGCGCCGCCAACATCGGCGAAGAAGGCGACGTGACCTTGTTCTTCGGTCTGTCGGGCACCGGTAAAACCACTCTGTCGGCTGATGAAAGCCGTTACCTGATCGGTGACGACGAACACGGCTGGGGCGTTGGCAGCGTGTTCAACATCGAAGGCGGCTGCTACGCCAAGTGCATCGACCTGTCGCAGAAGAACGAGCCGGTAATCTGGAAAGCTATTCAGTTCGGCGCCGTACTGGAAAACGTTGTTCTCGACCCGGTTACCCGTCTGCCGAACTACGCTGACGACAGCCTGACTCAAAACAGCCGTGCTGCTTACCCGATCGAACTGGTCGACAAGCGCTCCGAGAAGAACCTCGGCGGCGAGCCGAACGCTGTGATCTTCTTGACCTGCGACCTGACTGGCGTGCTGCCACCGGTGTCGATCCTCAACGAAGAACAAGCGGCGTATCACTTCCTGTCGGGCTACACCGCACTGGTCGGTTCCACTGAAATGGGCTCGGGCGGCGGCATCAAGTCGACCTTCTCCACCTGCTTCGGCGCACCGTTCTTCCCGCGTCCGGCTGGCGAATACGCTGAGCTGCTGATCAAACGTATCCGTGGCTTCGGCTCCAAGGTTTACCTGGTTAACACCGGCTGGACTGGCGGCGGCTACGGTGTGGGTAACCGCTTCAACATCCCCACCACCCGTGGCGTGATTGCAGCGATTCAAAGCGGCGCGTTGATTGGCACCGAAACCGAACATCTGCCGATCATCAACCTCAACGTGCCGAAATCGGTACCAGGCGTTGAAACCAAGCTGCTGAACCCACGCAACACCTGGACCAATGGCAACGCTTACGACGAAGCGGCCAAAGGTCTGGCGCAGCAGTTCATCGAGAACTTCAAGAAGTTTGACGTTTCCGACGCCATCAAAAACGCCGGTCCTCAGCTGTAAGAGCCCGGTGTTTTAAAAAGCCGCCTTCGGGCGGTTTTTTTATGGGCGCGGCAACCCTTGTAAGAGCACGCCCTCCATCAGAAACATCCCGCGCGACTTACATCAGTGCTTTGCCTGAACCTTGCCTGTATATCTGGCCTCCAACACCTACAACCGTCGTAAACGAGGTAGCTATGCAAGTTCAAGTCAACAGTAACGATATGCAAGGCAGTGCCCGTCTCCAGGAATGGGTGGGTGCAGCGGTAACGGATCGGCTGGAACGGTACGATGACTTTCTCACTCGGTTGGAAATTCACCTCAGCGATGAAAACGGCGCCAAGTCCGGTTCCGAAGACAAACGCTGCCAAATTGAGGCTCGCCCCAAAGGCCATCAGCCGATCTCGGTAACCCACAAAGCTGAATCGCTGGACCTGGCCGTTGAAGGCGCCGCCGAAAAAATGCGCCACGCGCTCGAACACCTGATGGGCCGCCTGGACGCGAAAACCGTGTCGACGGGCCACATGCCCACCGAGCTCAACGAAGACACCGGCGAAGATCCCGACGCGCTGTTGCAGGAAGAATTCCTCGCCAAGCAAGACGCCCTTGGCAAAGATTGATCATCACCGGCCGTAGTAAGCCGGCCAAAAAAAAACCGCCTCAAGGGGCGGTTTTTTTTGCTCAACGAATCGGCATTAACGCTCGATCAGTTGGCGCACTTGGGTCTGCGGAATCTGTTGCGAATTGCCTTCGGCATCTTCGTATTCCAGCAGGCCGGTTTCTTCATCCAGCTCCGGCTTGCCCTGAGCATTGATCATCTGGCCGTCGGTGGTGTTGATGATGTAATCGCTGGAGCAGCCCACGAGGGTCAGCAGGCAGCAGGCGGCAAAGATCCACTTTTTCATGGTTAGTACTCCTTTAGGTAGGTCTACAACCATTGACCGGGCGCTGCGCTAAAGGGTCCATGTTTTTCTGCGCGCATTCATCAACGCTAAAACCTCTCCACAAAAAAAGCGGCCTCCTGTAGGAGAGGCTTTAGCCTCGATGGGGTTTAAGCCACCAATCCACGATTAAGCAGATCCGGCCCATTCTGCGTTTCCTGATAAACCGAAATCGCCTGGGTCGCCACTCGCGTCGTGACCTGATTGGGGTCAAGCCCGAAGGATTGTGGATTGTTGTCCACCTCCAACTGCTGACGTGCCAGGTTTTCGGGCGAGAAAGGGTTATTAATGTCGTCCTGCAGGGCGTCAAACGCTGCCTGACGTGCCTGCGCTAGCTGGTCCTGCAACTCTTCAATCTGCTGCTGACGCGCATCTCGCAGTTCAGCCTGACGCTGTTGTTGCAGCTCCCGCTGCTCCTGCGCACGCAGGTCACGCTGCTCTTGCAGTTCTTGCTGACGGGCCAGTGCGGCTTCGTTGTTCGCTGCCAACCGTTCCGCCAATGAGGTGGCTGTCGCCCCGTCGGTTGCGCTGGTCTGGAACGGACTTCGCACTAACGGGGTGCTGGTGTAGTAGGCGTTGTTCACGCTGTCGATGGCTAAGGGCATGACGTTCTCCCTGGTTTCATGGCCTGGGAATATCAGTGTAAGTGCGGCTGGCGTGTGCCTTTAGGCGGATGTGGCATATGGCGCCAAAGCAGATGTTCTAGAACTTTTTCGCCGTATCGCTGACCGGGTTTTATGGCGCTGGCATGCCGTTACGCTTGATCGCCCATCCTCTGCGGCCTGTAGCCGAACAGCAGAAAAAGGGCTGGAGGGGTGTCCGAGTCGACCTGACGATTTCCCCAAACGCATTGCTGGCGTGAGAACCCGACGAACGTCACCGGTGCGCCGCCTCGATTCATCGCGCTGGCCCACCAATTTGCATGATTTGCTCCACCAACCACTGCAACGCCGGGTCGCGCAGACGCTGCCCGAGATGAACGATTTCCAGGTGAAACGGCCCCAGCGGCATCGGTAAATCCCACAGCATTAACGGCAGCAGCTCGGCGAAATGTCGCGCCAGTTGGCTGGGCAGCACCGCCGCCAGTTCGCTCGTTGCCACGATATGCGCCGCTTGCAAGTAGTTGGGCGTGGTGTAGGTGATGGTGCGGCTCAGGCCCTGTTCGCCCAGCCACTGGTCGACCATGCCGCGCGTTTGCCCGCCGTGTACCCAGAGGTGGCGCAGCGTCAGGAAGCGCTCTAGATCAAGCGGTGCGTCATCGACAAAAAGCGGGTGCCCGGTACGCACGGCCAGTTGCAGCGTTTCGCTCATCCAATGGCGGCGAGCGAAGCGCGGGGGAATCTCTTCGAAGCGGCCGAGCACCAAGTCCAGCTCGCCTTTGTCGAGCGCCTCGCTGGGCAAGGTCGGGCTCAGGTGATGGATTTCGATACGAATGCCCGGCGCCAGCCGACTAAGCTGCTCGATCAGACGCGGCATGCAAATCAGCTCGACGTAGTCGGTGACCGCAATATTGAACCGCTGTTTGCTGCGCGCCGGGTCAAAGATTTCGCCGGCGCTTAGGCTCTGTTCAATTTGCTGCAACGCCGCCCGAATCGGCCCCGCCAGCGCCTGCGCCCGGGGCGTTGGCTGCATGGCGCGACCCACGCGCACCAGCAGCGGATCGTCGAGCAGGACGCGCAGGCGATTGAGCGCATTACTCACCGCCGGTTGGCTCAGGGACAAGCGTTCCGCCGCGCGGGAGACATTGCATTCACGCAGCAACGCATCCAGCACGCGCAGCAAGTTGAGGTCGAAAGTGGAGATATTCATTGGGTGAATGCCAAATATCACAAGACTAAATTTCAAAAATAGTAGCGCTTTCCTTATGGTGTTGGGCGTTTTGTATTTGCGTGAGCGGCGCCCGCTACCTGCCCGCACCTGAACAATAAGGAGTCCAAAATGACCCAGAGCACCTTCGATATTCAGCGCGCCGCCGTGATCGGCGCGGGCACCATGGGCCGTGGCATTGTTATGAGCCTGGCCAACGCCGGCATTCGCGTGCTGTGGCTGGACAACAATGCGCAGATGCTCGAACAAGCCATGGGTGTGGTTGCCGACACCAACGCGCACAACGTCAAACTCGGTCGCATCACCGCTGAACAATCCGCCGCTCGCTTGGCCTGCGTGACGCCCGTGGGCGACTACGCCGCGCTGGCCGAAGCCGATCTGGTGATTGAAGCGGTTTACGAAAACCTCGAACTCAAGCAGCAGATTTTCCGCACCCTGGACGAAACCGTTAAGCAGGGCGCGATTCTGGCGAGCAACACCTCGGCGCTCGACATCGACGCCATCGCCGCCGTCACCCAGCGTCCCGACCACGTGCTGGGCCTGCACTTCTTCAGCCCCGCGCACATCATGAAATTGCTGGAAATCGTGCGTGGCGAGAAAACCGCCAAGGCCGTGCTCGATGCCGCCGTCGACCTCGGCAAACGCATCGGCAAAGTCAGCGTGGTGGCCGGCAACTGCGACGGCTTTATCGGCAACCGCATGCTCGCCACCTACGTGCGTGAAGCGCGCATGTTGCTGCTTGAAGGCGCGTACCCGCATCAGGTGGACGCCGCACTGCAAGGCTTCGGTTTCGCCATGGGCCCGTTCCGCATGTACGACGTGGTCGGCATCGACCTGGAATGGCGCGCCCGTGGCTTGGCCGGCAAGGGCCAGGATGATCCGGCCGTGCAAGTGGACAACCACCTGTGCGAATTGGGCCGCTTCGGCCAGAAGTCGCGCATGGGCTACTACCGCTACGCCGAAGGCAGCCGCCAAGCCGAACACGACCCGGAAGTGGACGCGCTGGTGCTGCAGGTTTCCGAAGGACTGGGCTTTAAACGCCGCTCCATCGGCCAGGAAGAAATCCTCGAGCGCTGCCTGCTGGCGCTGGTGAACGAAGGCGCGAAAATTCTTGAAGAAAACATTGCCGCCAACAGCCATGACGTCGACTTGGTCTACCTCAACGGCTACGGCTTCCCGCAAGACAAAGGCGGCCCCATGACCTGGGCCGACAGCCAGGGCGTGGACGACATTCTTGCGCGCCTGCACGCCCTGCAAAGCCACTTCGGCAACCACTGGCAGCCAGCCGCCCTGATTGAAAAACTGGCCACCAGCGGCAAACGTTTCTCCGATGTTAAAGAGGGTTCGCTATGAGCTACCAAGCCCCCCTGCGCGACATGCGCTTTGTACTGCATGAAATGTTCGACGTCGGCGCCCACTGCGAACTGCTCGACAACGGCCTGGACCGCGAACTGGTCGATGGCGTGCTGGAAGAAGCCGCGCGCTACACCGGCGAAGTGATCGCGCCGCTCAACCGCAGCAGCGATGAAGAAGGCGTCACCCTGATTAACGGCGCGGTCACCACGCCCACCGGTTTCCGTGATGCCTACCAGCAATACGTCGACAACGGCTGGGCCAGCATGACCGGCCCCACCCAATACGGCGGCCAAGGCTTCCCGCAAATGGTGGCGGCCAGCTTCCACGAAATGCTGATGGCCGCGAGCCTGTCGTTTCGCGTGTACTCGGGCCTTACCGAAGGCGCGGTGCTGGCGCTGTACAAACACGGCAGCGAAGAACTGAAAAGCGCGTACCTGGGCAAGATGGTCAACGGCAGCTGGACCGGCACCATGTGCCTCACCGAACCGCAAGCCGGCACCGACCTCGCCTTGCTGCGCACCAAAGCCGAGCCGCAGGCCGATGGCAGCTACGCGATCACCGGCAGCAAGATTTTTATCAGCGGTGGCGAGCAGGACATGTCGGAAAACATTGTCCATCTGGTGCTCGCCCGTCTGCCCGATGCACCGGCAGGCGTGAAAGGCATCAGCCTGTTCCTGGTGCCCAAGTACATCGCCAAATCCAACGGCGCGCCGGGTGAGAAAAACACCCTGAGCTGCGGCGCCATCGAACACAAGATGGGCATCAAAGGCGCTGCCACCTGCGTGATGAACTTCGACGGCGCCAAAGGCTGGCTGGTGGGCTCGGCCAACCAAGGCCTGGCGTGCATGTTCACCATGATGAACGACGCCCGTTTCCAGGTCGGCCTGCAAGGCCTCGGCGTGGCTGAACGCTCCTATCAGGGCGCCCTGGCGTATGCCCGTGAACGCCTGCAATCGCGCGCCCTTACCGGCGCGGCGGCACCGGACAAAGCCGCCGACCCGATCATCGTGCACCCCGACGTGCGCCGCATGTTGCTGACGCAGAAAACCCTGGTGGAAGGCAGCCGCATGCTCGCCGCCTACACCGCGCGCCAGCTCGACCTTGAGCACGGCCATCCTGATCCGGCCGAACGCAAAGTGGCGAGCAAACGCGTGGCGCTGCTGATTCCTATCGTTAAATCGTTCTTCACCGACATGGGCCAGGAAGTGGCCAGCCTCGGCGTGCAGATTTACGGCGGCCACGGCTATATCCGCGAATGGGGCATGGAACAGCTGATGCGCGACAGCCGCATCACGCAGATCTACGAAGGCACCAACGGCATTCAGGCGCTGGACTTTATTCGCCGCAAACTGATGGGCGACGGCGGTGCGGAACTGAACGCCCTGCAAGACGAATTCGCTGCCCTGTGTGATGCGCAAGCCAGCCGCAGCCAACTCGCTGACCTGGTGCAACCGCTGCAAGAGCGTCTGCACGAATGGCGCGACCTGACCGCACAAGTGCTCGCCGCCAGCAACCGCGACCCGCAAGAAATCGGCGCCTGCTCGGTCGATTTCCTGCAATACAGCTCATATTTGCTGCTGGCCGGCCTGTGGCTACAAGCCGCCGCCCGCGCCCAAGATGCATTGGACGCTGGTGCCGGCGAGGCCGAGTTCTACCAAGCCAAACTGCACAGCGCCCGCTTCTACATGCGTCGCGTATTGCCGCGCGTGAGCAGCCACCGCGAAATGGTACTGGGCGGCGCGGATTGCCTGATGGCGTTGCCGGAGGCGCATTTCGCGTTCTAAGCGTACGGCTCTGGATTCTGAATTTCCCGCTTCGCGGGGACGACGGTGAATTAACCAACACCACCGTCATTCCCGCGAAAGCGGGAATCCAGAATCTTCAGTCGATCATCCATAACAATAAAAAAGAGGGTGCCGATTGAAAAAGCGCTTCCGTCTACTAATCGTGCTGCTAGGCCTGCTGGCCTGCCTATACGCCTACTTCGCCTACGCCCCGCGGCCCAACCCGCCGTCCCTCAGCGCCACTTTGCAACACGACCACATCCAGGTCGGTACGCTGGACCGACAGTTCAGCTACTACGTCCCCAAAAACCTCAAAGCCAACGCACCGTTGCTGTTCGTACTGCACGGCTCGCTGCAAACCAGCGACGACATCCGCGTGTACACCGGCTACGAATTTGAACGCCTGGCCGATGCCCACGGTTTCGTGGTGGTTTATCCGCAAGGATTCGAGAAAAACTGGAACGACTGCCGCCTAGTCGCCGACTACGCCGCGCGCCAGCAAAACATCGACGACAAAGGCTTTATCGCCGCCCTGATTCAACGCTTCGCCCAGCAACACCAAATCGACCGCTCACGGGCCTTTCTCACTGGCTACTCCAGCGGCGGGCACCTGGGTTTCCGCTTTGCCCTGGAGCAGCCGAATCTGCTCGCGGGCGTGGCGGCAGTGGCGGCGAACTTGCCGACGGGCGATAACCTGGCGTGCGAAACCAGCGGGCAGCCGGCATCGGTGCTGGTGATCAACGGCACAGACGACCCGATCAACCCGTTCAACGGCGGCCAGGTCACGCTGTTTGGGCTGGGCAACCGAGGCACGGTGCGGTCGGCGGGCGACACCGCCGCCTACTTCGCCGGCTTGAACGGTTACCCTGCGAAGGCCACGCAAGAACAACACCCGAGCGACGCTGTGCGTTTGCAGCAATGGCAAGCGGCGGGTAAACACGAAGTGGCGCTTTACGCGCTGGCTGGCGGCGGTCATCTGGTGCCGCAATCCATGTACCGCGCCCCCCGTTTGCTCGGCTGCAACACCGAGGGCTTCAATGCCCCCGAGGCCATCTGGAATTTCTTCGCCCGCCAGCCCTCCGTGCAGCCTGGCGGCGCCACAACGACAACGTCCGCTCAACCGTGAGCGCGCCATTAACCTGAGGAGAACGCCATGCATCCTTTCAGCTTTGCGACCACCGCGCAGATCATCTGCGAATCCGGCTCGGCACGCCGCCTGGCCGCCTTGTGCCGCGAGCGCGGCGCCCAGTCGGTGCTGGTCGTGACTGACCCTGGCATCACCAAGTTCGGTTTGCTCAACGAAGTTCTCCCGGGCTTTGCCGACGAAGGCCTGAGCGTGGCGGTGTTCGACCAAGTGGTCGCCGACCCGCCCGAAGCCATCGTGCTGCAAGCCGTTCAGCAAGCCCGCGAACTGGGCGCAGAGCTGATCATCGGCTTTGGCGGCGGCAGCTCCATGGACGTGGCCAAGCTCGTCGCGCTGCTGGCCCACCCGGCATGCAACCAGACGTTGAAAGACATCTACGGCGTGGGCAACGCGCGCGGTCAGCGCTTGCCGTTGATTCAGGTGCCGACCACCGCCGGCACCGGCTCTGAAGTGACGCAGATCGCCATTATCACCACGGGCGAAACCACCAAGATGGGCGTTGTCTCGCCGCTGCTGTTGCCTGATCTCGCGCTGCTGGACGCCGACCTGACCCTCGGCCTGCCGCCCGCAGTCACCGCCGCTACCGGCATCGACGCCATGGTGCATGCCATTGAGTCGTACACCAGCGCCCTGAAGAAAAACCCGCTCTCCGATTTGCTGGCGCGGGAAGCCCTGCGCCTGCTCGCCGCCAACCTGCATGAAGCCGTGCACAACGGCCAAAACCGCAGCGCCCGCCAAGCCATGCTGCTGGGGGCGTTGCTGGCCGGTCAGGCGTTTGCCAATGCACCGGTTGCGGCCGTGCATGCGCTGGCCTATCCGCTGGGTGGGCACTTCCATATTCCCCACGGCCTGAGCAACGCGCTGGTGCTGCCGCACGTGCTGCGCTTCAACGCCTCGGCGGCCAGCGCGCTGTACGCCGAACTGGCGCCGCTGCTGCTGGGCGACAAGCTGCAAGCCGGCGATGCCGCCAGCCTGACCGAACAATTCATCACCGAACTGTCGGCGCTAAACGAGCGTCACGGCCTGCCAAGCCGCCTGCGCGATGCCGGCGTGCCGCAGGAAATGCTCGCTCAGCTGGCCAGCGACGCCATGCTGCAACAGCGTTTGCTGGTGAATAACCCGCGCGAAATCACCGAAGCCGACGCTCTGGCGATCTACCACGCCGCCTACTGATTACCTTGATGCGAGCACGCCCATGACCGACCGCCAACACCTGCGCAGCGACTACGCCCATTTCCAGCCGATTACCACGCGCTGGCACGACAACGACGTGTATGGTCACGTCAACAACGTGACCTACTACAGCTTCTTCGACAGCGCGGTGAATACCTACCTGATCGAAGTCGGCGGCCTGGATATTCACAGCGGGCCGGTGGTGGGCTTTGTGGTCAGCTCCTCGTGCGACTACTTCGCTTCCATCGCCTTTCCCGACCGCATCGACATTGGTTTGCGGGTAGGGAAACTGGGCAACAGTTCGGTGCAATACGAGCTGGCGGTGTTCAAGGCGGGCGAACAGGAAGCCTGCGCGGCGGGGCGCTTTGTGCATGTGTTTGTCGATCGCGAAAGCAATCGGCCGGTGAGTATTCCGGATGGGCTGCGCAAGGCGATGGGGGAGTTGGTGGTGGCTTTGTAGGGGTTGGGTTCGGCGTTTGCAGGAATCGCGGCTAATCGGAGTGCCGCCCAGCCGCTCCTACAGGTTGGCGGTTACTGTGGGAGCGGCTTTAGCCGCGATAGGCCGCCCCGCAATCCTCGAAAAAAAACCGCCCATCCGGGCGGTTTTTTGTTCAGTCGTGGCGACGATGTTTGTGTTTTTTATGGCCGTAGTGATGGCCATTGTCGTGCCGATAATTACGACGCTTGCCGTGGCTCTCACGTTCATCGTCGGCCCGGCTGGCACTGCCGTAGTTGTTACCCAGCGCGCCACCTGCCGCGCCGCCCAAACCAGCGCCGACGATGCCGCCGGTGCTGCCGCCAATCTTGTTGCCGATCACGTTACCGCCGGCAGCGCCCAAACCGCCGCCAATGGCTGCTTCGGTCTTGTTGCCTTTGCGCGCGCCCACAGCGCCGCCAGCAGCACCGCCAACGCCGGCACCAATCGCGGCACCGGTGGAACCGCCCACCTGTTCGCCCACCACCGACCCCAACACACCGCCCAATGCGCCGCCAATACCGGCTTCGGTATTGCCTTCGGCTGCAAACGCCTGGCTGCCAAGCAAGCCAAGGGACAACAGGAACATGCGCGAGTACTTCATGCAGGAACGAGCCTATGTAGGAAAGACGCGCCGATCGTGTATGCGCTTGGGTACACAAACAAGCGGCAAACGACGTGCGGTAGGGGGTTTGTCACGTTTCATAAATATATGTTTTCCCTCGGAAACTTTTGTATTTTCAGCTGAGTCTGAGTGCTCTTGTAGCCAAGGCTTTCGCCACAGTTTCTGCCAACGCCTTCACGGCCGGGGCTGTATTACGTTTCCCGCCTTTCTGCCAGAATCGCCTGCACTTTCCCTCGCCAAGGAGCAGGCATGAACGCCGAACAGGCACAGCAACGGCTCGGTCAGATCGAGGCGTTTCGCCAGGAACTCAAGCAGCTGCACGCCGAGCAGGTGTTAACCCTCGACGCCGAACAGCGCCAGCGAGTCGATGACCACCATCGGCAGTTGCTGAACCACTTCTCCGCCACGCTGAATATCGATGCCGACGAGCGTTCGCGTCAGCTGTCGCTTGGCATGCGCGTCGCCTCGCTGTTCGGGGCGTTGGCGCTGGCGGCCAGTTTGTTTTTCCTCTTCCACCAGTTCTGGGGCGTGTTCAGCGAAGGCCAACAGGTGGCCATGTTGCTGGGCACCACGCTCGGCACCTTTGCCCTCACGGTATGGCTGCACGGCCACGACCGTAGCGGCTATTACACCAAGTTGGCGGCGCTGATCTGCTTCGTGGCGTTTGTGCTGAACCTGTCCCTGGCCGGGCAGATTTTCAATATCACACCCTCAGACAAAGCCCTGATCCCCTGGGCCGCGCTCGCGTTTCTGTTGGCCTATCAATTCAACCTGCGCTTGTTGCTGGCGGCGGGACTGATCTGCGTGGGCGGTTATATCGCTGCGCGGGTCGGCGCGTTTGGCGGCGGCTATTGGTTGTCGGTGGGGCGGCGTCCGGAGAATTTCTTCCCCTCGGCGCTGGTGCTGTTCTGCTTGCCGCTGGCGATCAATCACGCGCGCTTCCATGGCTTTGCCGCGTTGTACCGCGTGTTTGCGCTGCTGTTCGTGTTTCTGCCGGTGCTGGTGCTGTCGTTCTGGGGCGAGGGCAGTTACCTGCCGTGGGAAGCCAGCGCGGTGGAGTCGCTGTATCAATACCTGGGCTTTGTTCTCGCAGGCCTCGGCGTATGGCTGGGTATTCGCGCCGGTTGGCGCGAGGTGAGCACCACCAGCGTGGTGTTTGGCGTGCTGTTTCTGTACACCAAGCTGTTCGACTGGTGGTGGGAAACGCTGCCCAAATACCTGTTCTTCCTCGCCATCGGCGTGATTGCGGTGTTGCTGCTGGTGCTGTTGCAGCGGCTGCGACTTTACGGCGTGAAAACGCGCGGAGGTGCGCTATGAGCCCGTTGAAACGAACCTTCTGGCTCGGCGCCGGGCTGATTCTGCTGAGCAACGCCGTGGCGCTTGGCGGCGTGTATTACAACCGCAGTGGCGAGCCAGACAGCATGTTGCGCTTGTCGGAGCGTGAGTTGTCGGTGGCCTACAACAGCGTGATGAACAACAACGACGCCGCTGGCCAGATGCTGCAGCTGGATGCACGCCTGGCGGACGGCTGGGTAAACCGCGACAAACTGCGCGAGCTGGGTTTTGAGATCGGCGAGCACGGCGAAACGTACAGGCGCGACCGTTGGGAGCGCGAGGCGCTGGTGGTGCTGGAGCTGAACGGCGAGCAATACCAGACCGAACTGACAGCCGCCGAAGCCGAGCTGAAACAGGCGCAGATCCAGTTTGCCGCTGCGCCAGACAGCCCGGAGGCAAAACAGGCGCTGGACAACGCCGACTACCAATTGAGTCGCTTCAAGGCCAATAACACGCGGCTGTATGTAGTCGACGCCGGCCTGGACGCCGACAGCTTGCGCCAGCGTTATCCGGACCGCAGTCGCTACAGCCTGGCCCGCGCCAGCGTGCGCGCAGGCTTCAAATGGAGTGCCGGTGTGCCGACGCCAGACGACTACACACTGTATTTCGAGCTGGCTGAAGTCAGCGTACCGAGTCGCTGGCGCACGGTGTTCAGTGCCTGGAATCCGTACGACCGGACGGCTGAAGAGCGCAACAAGGTCAGCGTGGACGTGACCTTCGGCAAGCGCTTCGAGCCGTGGATTACCAGCGCCAAAGCGCAATAGCAGCGGTCAGACAATCCGCCCGTTATCGCGCGCCGGCTCCAGGCGGATGGCGACGAATTTCGAGGTCGGCGTAAAGCTGCCCTCGCCGACGCTTTCCAGCGGCACCAGCGGATTGGTCTCGGGGTAATAAGCGGCCGCCTGGCCGGCCGGAATATCGAATGCCAGCAAGGTAAAGCCGCTGATACGCCGCTCGCGGCCGTCGCCCCACAGCGAGAGCACGTCGACTTTCTGCCCCGGTTTGTAGCCCAGCCGAATGATGTCCGCCTCGTTGGCAAACACCACGTCGCGCTGACCTTTGACGCCACGATAGCGGTCGTCGAGGCCGTAAATAGTGGTGTTGTACTGGTCGTGCGAGCGCAGGGTTTGCAGGATCAGGTCCGGCACTTCGCCGCGGGCGCGAATGCCTTCGTGAATCAGGTCTTCCGGCAGCAGGTTGGCCTTGAACACGGCCAGGCCAGACGCCGTGTTCCAGCGCCGCTGACCGGCGGCGTTGCCCAAGTAGAAACCGCCTGGGTCGCGGGCGCGTTGGTTGAAGCCCTGGAAGCCCGGCACCACGTCGGCGATCAGCTCGCGGATGCGGTCGTAGTCTTCGATAAGCCAGTTCCAATTCACTGGCTTGTTGCCCAGCGTGGCGGCAGCAATGCCGGCGACGATCGCCGGTTCGGAGCGCATCTGCTTGCTCAGCGGCTGCAACTGGCCGTTGGAGGCGTGCACCATGCTGAACGAGTCTTCCACGGTAACGGCTTGTGGGCCTCCGGCTTGCTGGTCGATATCGGTACGGCCCAGGCACGGCAGGATTAGCGCCTGCTTGCCGATGGTCAGGTGGCTGCGGTTGAGCTTGGTGCTGATCTGCACGGTGAGGTCGCAGTTCTGCAGCGCCTGGTGAGCGCGCGGCGTGTCGGGCGTGGCTTGAGCGAAGTTGCCGCCCAGGCCGATAAACACCTTGGCGTCGCCGTCGAGCATGGCGTGAATGGCTTCCACGGTGTTGTGGCCGAATTCACGCGGCACTTTGAAGTCGAAGCGCCGCTCCAGGGCGTCGAGGAAAAACGCCGGCGGGCGATCATTGATGCCCATGGTGCGGTCGCCCTGCACGTTGCTGTGGCCGCGCACCGGACACAGGCCGGCGCCTGGTTTGCCGACGTTGCCGCGCAGCAGCATCAGGTTGGCGATTTCCTGAATGGTCGGCACCGAATGGCGATGCTGGGTAATGCCCATGGCCCAGCACATGATCACGCGGTCGGCCTGGCGATAGGTGTGCGCCATGGCCTCGATGTCGGCTTTGCTCAAGCCGGACTGGGCAATGATGTGCTCCCAGCTAGTGGCTTCGACCACCTCTAAATACGCTTCAACCTGTGTGGTGTGCTGGGCAATAAACGCCTGATCGAACACCGTAGAAGTGCCCTTGGCTTGCGCCTCGCGCTCCCACTTGAGCAGAAATTTCGCCATGCCGCGAAGCGCCGCCATATCGCCGCCCAATGCGGGGCGATAGAACGCCGTGTTGGTCGGACGATCGCCGTTGCTGAGCATTTCCAGAGCGTGCTGCGGGTTCTGGAAACGCTCCAGGCCACGCTCTTTCAGTGGATTCAAACACACCACCTGGGCGCCGCGCTTTACCGCTTCGCGCAGCGGTTCAAGCATGCGCGGGTGGTTGGTGCCGGGGTTTTGCCCGATGACGAAAATGGCGTCGGCATGTTCGAAGTCGTCGAAGGTCACGGTGCCTTTGCCCACGCCGACGCTTTGTCCCAGCGCTACGCCACTGGCTTCGTGGCACATGTTCGAGCAGTCGGGGAAGTTGTTGGTGCCGTAGGCGCGCACGAACAATTGATAGAGAAACGCCGCCTCGTTGCTGGCGCGGCCCGAGGTGTAAAACTCGGCCTGATTGGGGCTGGCCAGCTTGTTGAGGTGCTGCGCGATTAGCTCGAACGCGGCGTCCCAGGCAATCGGCTTGTAGTGATCGCTGGCCGGGTCGTAGATCATCGGCTCGGTCAGGCGGCCTTGGTATTCGAGCCAGTAATCGCTTTGCTCACGCAGCGTAGTGACGCTGTGTTTGGCGAAAAACGCGGCATCAACCCGGCGCTTGGTGGCTTCCCAGTTCACCGCCTTGGCGCCGTTCTCGCAGAACTTGACCATGCCGCTTTCCGCCGACTCGCCCCAGGCGCAGCCGGGGCAGTCGAAGCCGCCGTGCTGGTTGGTTTTTAGCAGAGTGCGGATGTTTTTTAGCGCGTTGTCACTGTCCAGCCAGAAGTGCGCCACGCTTTTCAGCGCGCCCCAACCGCCGGCGGCGCCTTTGTAGGGCTTGTAGCGCTGGGTGGGGTGGGTGTCGACTTGATGGGTCATTGCGCGAACTCCGGGCTGTACACCCGCGGCGCATTCTTGTGCGGCAGGTGGATCAAATTGAGGTGATGCCGACGCGCCCATTGCACGGCCAGGCCGGTGGGCGCCGAAAGGCTGACGAGGGTGGTAATGCCGGCGCGCAGCACTTTCTGGATGAGCTCCAGGCTGCAACGGCTGGTCACCAGGGCCAGGCCGCCGGTGGTGGAAATTTGCTGGCGGACGAGTGCGCCGATCAGTTTGTCCAACGCGTTATGCCGGCCGATATCTTCGCGGCCCAACAGCAGCTCGCCCTGACCGTTCATAAACACCGCCGCGTGGACCGCGCCGCAGTGCTGGCCCAGCGGTTGGAAAACAGTGATGCGCTGGCGTAAGTCGACCAGCCAGGCAGCGGGCGGCAAGGGGGCAGGCTTTAAAGGAGTGAGCGATGGCAGCGCTTGTTCAACCGCTTCGACGCCACACAGGCCGCAGCCGCTGGTGCCGGTGAGCTGCCGGCGTTGCTGCTTGAGTTCCCAAAAGGCGCGGCTGCTGATTTGCACATCGGCCTGGCGGGCTGAACCGGTGCCGCTGAGGGCCACGTCATAAATCTCGTCAATCGACGCAACGATACCGTTCGCTAGGCTAAACCCTACAACGAAGTCTTCCAGGTCGGTGGGCGAGACCAGCATCACCGCCTGGTTGATGCCATTGAACGAAATGGCCAGCGCCACTTCCTCCGCCAATTCCACAGACGCAGCAGCGCCGTGCTCCAGCTCGGAAAAGCGGTAGCCATGACTGGCTTGTTCTGAAGGGGATGGGGGAACGCAGGCGGAGGCCGACGCTAGAGGCTGGCGTTTGCTGTTCATTGTCGTCACCGAGTTGCACGAGGTTCGGTTGATCGTTATTTGAACAGCCTAGGCCGCCCGTCGGTCGGCGTCTAATCGCTAGTTCTGATGCGGTGATAGACGGCGTCGATGGGCGCTGGAGTCGGCACTTTCGTAGGAGCTTTTGTAGGAGCGGCTGGGGCGGCATTCCGATTAGCCGCGATTTTTAAGCGCCGAGGTTTTCAGGAATCGCGGCTAAAGCCGCTCCTACAGGTCGAGGCGTGGTGGCTACGATTCCAGCAGCATGGCTCCGGCTTCTTGGAAGCAGGCTTCGGCGAGTGCGGAGCGGGGGGCGCTTTTGCGCATGATCAGGCCTAGCGGCGCCAGGGTTTGCGCGTTTTCGATGGGCTGAATGCGCAGGTGTTTCGTGAGCATGTCGACGCCGCCATAGAGCGGCATGATCGCGCAGCACAGGCCGCCATGTACGGCTTGCACCAGTTGATGCACCACGTCGGTTTCCAGCAACGGCGTGGGCGTCAGGCCGCGGCTGCGGAAGTTGTGGTTGATCGATTGGCGAAAGTGCATGCCGCTGGATAGCAGCCCCAGTGGCAGATTGATCAGCGCTTCCCAGGTCAGTTCAGCCGCGTCGAAACGGAAGAAACGCTGGTCATACAGCAGGCCCATGCGCGTTTGCATCAAGTTGAGGCTGTCGAAATGTTCGGCGTTCAGGCGGTCGAGGTACGACACGCCGAGGTCGAGCCGGTTGCTCGCCAAGTGCTCGAGAATCTGCTCGGAGCTGAGCGCCGAGAGTTCGAAGCGCAAGCTGGGGTGCTGCGTGTGCAGGCGCTGCAACAGCGGCACGGGGTCGTAGCTGGACAGCGGCACCACGCCCAGGCGCAAGGTGCCGATCAAGCTGCCGCGACAGGCCGCCGCCTCGGCATTCAGCCCGTCAAACGCCGCCAGCACGGTTCGCGCCCAGGCCAGCACGCGCTCGCCCGATTCGGTGAACCCTTCGAAGCGCTGACCGCGAATCACCAGTGGCAGCTGCAGTTCTTCTTCGAGGCTGCGCAAACGCATCGACAGGGTCGGTTGAGTGACGTGACAGCGCGCCGCCGCCTGGCCGAAGTGCCGGGTTTCATCGAGGGCGATGAGGAATTTCAGCTGCTTGATGTCCATCGGTACCTCTACTGGCG
Source organism: Pseudomonas sp. AC070 (assembly GCF_979258635.1). Taxonomy (NCBI): domain Bacteria; kingdom Pseudomonadati; phylum Pseudomonadota; class Gammaproteobacteria; order Pseudomonadales; family Pseudomonadaceae; genus Pseudomonas; species Pseudomonas sp. AC070. The sequence goes on along the minus strand of NZ_OZ409871.1, from coordinate 4,614,046 downwards.
GGCGTATGGCTTAAAGCAGGCCGTCGATCAGCAGGCGGTAGTCTTCCACGGCGCTGAACTCTTCGGTGTCTTTCGGACCTTTGCGGCTATCCGGTTCGCGTACGGCCAGCAGGTGCGCCACGCCGTAGTGCCCGGCGCTGCGCAAAATCGGCAGGCTGTCGTCGATAAACAGGCTGCGCTCGGGCTCGAAGGCATAGTCGTTTTGCAGGGCGGCCCAAAAGCGTTGGTCTTCTTTCGGAAAACCGTAGTCGTGGGAGCTGATCAGCCGGTCGAAATAGGGCGCTAATTCGATGCGCTCCATTTTCAGCGACAGCGAGTCGCGGTGCGCATTGGTAATTAGCACCACACGCTTGCCGGCCTGGCGCAGGGCGACGAGAAAGGTGTCGGCATCGGGGCGCAGGGAAATCAGGTGCGCCACTTCGCGCTTCAACTCGCGAATCGGCAGGTTGAGCTGAGCGGTCCAGAAGTCGGTGCAGTACCAGTTGAGCTGGCCGGCGTGATCGCGAAAAAGCGGCAGCATATGGGCATTCGCCTGCTCGCGGCTGAGGCCGTGCACGTCGGCGTAGCGCTGCGGCAAGTGCTCAAGCCAGAAGTGGTTGTCGAAGTGCAGATCCAGCAGGGTGCCGTCCATGTCGAGCAGAACGGTATCGATGGAAGACCAGGGCAACTGAGGCATGGAGAGAGCTCTGCAGAGGAAGTGGCGTTTTTCACACACGCTGTAAGGAAAAGAGGCGTGATTGAGTCAGCAAGCGCAATCCGGCGCGGCGACAATCCGAAAAGCCGCGTTATGATAACCCGCCAGGTCACGCCAAGGAGCCGTCCCATGCGTCAGAAACCCACCGTCCTCAACCGCGAAATAGTGGCCAGTAGCCGCCTGTTTCGCGTCGAGGAACTGCAGCTGCGTTTCAGCAACGGCGTGGAGCGCACCTATGAACGGCTGGTGGGCAAAGGCGTTGGCTACGGTGCGGTAATGATCGTGGCAATGGCTGACGCCGAGCACGTACTGCTGGTGGAAGAGTTCTGCGCCGGTACGGACGATTACCAGCTCTCATGCCCTAAAGGGCTGATCGAGCCGGGTGAGGACGTGCTGGACGCTGCCAACCGTGAGCTCAAGGAGGAGGCCGGTTTTGGCGCCCATAAATTGGAGCGGCTGACTGAGCTGTCGCTGTCGCCCGGTTATATGAGCCAGGTGATTCAGGTGGTGCTGGCGCGTGATCTTTACCCCGAAACGCTGCCCGGCGATGAGCCAGAGCCGATGGGGGTTGAGCGCTTCAGCCTGCACGAATTGTCGAGCCTGGCGCAGCATCCACAATTCAGTGAAGGCCGCGCGCTGGCTGCGCTGTACTTGGCGCGTGACGTGCTGACCCAGCGCGGCGAATTCACCCCGGCGGCGCGCTCGTGAGTCTTCTGCCACTGATGGAACAAGTGGTGGCCCTGGCCCGTGAAGCGGGCGCGGCGATTCTTCCGTATTGGCGCAGTGGCGTGGCGGTAACCGCCAAGGCCGATGACTCGCCCGTGACTGCCGCCGACCTGGCCGCGCACCACATTCTGGCGGCCGGCCTCACGGCGCTGGATGCGAGCATTCCGGTGTTATCTGAAGAAGCCGCTGACATTCCCCTTAGCGAACGCGCCGGCTGGACGCGCTGGTGGGTGGTCGATCCGCTGGACGGCACCAAAGAATTTATCAGCGGCAGCGACGAGTTCACCGTCAACGTCGCGCTGGTGGAAAACGGCAAGGTGCTATTCGGCGTAGTCGGCATGCCCACCACCGGCCGTTACTTCTACGGCGGCGCCGGGTTGGGTGCCTGGCGGTGCGATGCCCATGGTCAGCCGCAAGCGGTGCATGTGCGTAACGCGCCGGAACAGGGGTTTACCGTTGTGGCCAGCCGGCGCCATTCCAGCCCTGAGCAAGAGCAGTTGCTGGCCGGGTTGAGCCTGCTGTTCGGCGACTTGCAGCTGGCCAATGTGGGCAGCTCGCTGAAGTTCTGCTTGCTCGCCGAGGGCGCGGCGGATTGCTATCCACGGCTGGCGCCAACTTCGCAATGGGACACCGCCGCCGCGCAAGGCGTGCTGGAAGGTGCTGGCGGCGAGGTGCTGGATATTCACGGCGAGGTGCTCACGTACGAAGCCCGTGAATCGTTCCTCAATCCGTTCTTTTTGGCCTTGCCGGCGGGTGCGGCGTGGCGCGGGGATTTGTTGCGCTTGGCGAAGGGCTTGAGCGCTTGAACCCTTTGAAGTGAAAGCCTCTTCCATCAACACGCAGTCAATGTAGGAGAGGCTTTAGCCTCGATTGCCGTTAAAGCATGTCCTTGAAACGCTCATCTTTCTTGAATACCAACGGCTGGCTGAAGCCCGGAATGCGCATCTGCTCGGCGGTAATCTCGATGGCCTGGTCTTCGATCATGTCCTGGCCAAAGTTGTAGATGATGTCGAGTTGGCCATGCAGCGCACGCTGGTCGTAGGCTTTGGCGTTGGCGCGGGTTTGCTCGCGACGGGCCACATAATCGGCAAAAGCCGTTTCGCCATGGCGCTTTTTCAGCATGCGCTCCGCGACATGGGGCGCGAGGATCACGCCGCTGGCGTTGTTGCCGCCAAAGCCCTTGGAATTGATAAAGCACACCTCCAACTGCTCGGCGCCCACGGCGCGGTCCTGCGTGGCTATCGCCAGGTGCTGCTGGTGTACGTCCGGGGCAACGGCGTCGATGGTTTTGATGCCGGGGATGATGCCGTATTTGAACGAGCCCAATGCCGAGATCAGTTGGTCGCCGCTGGCCGTTGCGAGCGAGTGACCGACAAACGCTTTCACCGCCGTGACCGGCCAGCTCTTGATATCGAAGGCGGCGGCTACGCGGTCCAGCAACTCGGATTCAGTCACGCGGTTGGCCGGTGTGCTGGAGCCGTGGGCGTGAATAAAGCTGCGTTTTTGTACGCTTTCCAAACCGACAATCTGTACGGCGCTGGCGACAGCCTTGGCGACGGTGAGGTAGTTGCCCGGGCCGGGTGCAGAAATGGATTTCTTGAAGCCGTCGGCGTTGATGAACACATCGGCAACCGCACCGTGAATATCGGCGCCCAACTCCAGCGCCAGAGCGTCGTCCATCAGCACCACGTATTGCGCGGATTCGGCCAAGGTAAAGCCGCAGTTTTCGCCGAACGGACGGCTGGCGCGGCGGAAGTTGACGTCGTCACGGCCTTCAATCAGGCGCAACCCTTCTTCGGTAGCCAGGGCGCCCATGGCGCTATAACCCTCGATGCACTCCGACAAAATCGGCGCTTCGCTGTTGCCAACGATGGCCACGCGAACCTGGCCGGCGGCAATCACATCAATGGCTTTTTGCAGGTTGTAGAGGAAGGTGGCGCAGGCGCCGGTCACGCTGCCCGTCGTGCCTACGCTGCCGAGTACGTACGCGTTGATAAAGTCAGTCGGCATGCTGTTGAAGCCCAGCGGCAACTGCTTAGCCGACACGCGTTGGCCCTTGAGGCGCGACTGCATCAGGCCGCCAAAGCCGTTTTCGTCGAGCTGGCTCATGATGCTGCCTGAGAACACCGCGACTTCATCGGGCTGAACGTGGCTGACAATGGTTTGCCAGTCCAAGCCGGTAGAACGCAGGGCATCCGTAGCGGCGACAACCGACATTTGCAGACCGCGCGGGTGGAAGCGGGAGTTATACAACTCGCTCGGCTCGAAGCCGGTCGGCAACTGCCCGGCGGACTTCACGCTCAGCGCCCGATAGCTGTCGACTTTGAATTCGCAGCTGCCGTGCAGGGTGACTTGCACCTGATTGCCTTCGAGAGTTTCCACCGCCCAGTTGGCGGGCAGCGGTTCGGGCAATTGTTTGCGTTGGGCAATAAAGGTCAGCGGCTGAGTGGGGCTGGTGTCGACCTCAAGGTTTTTTTGCCAGTGCACGGCGTCGGGGTTCAGGTGCTGCTTTTCGATCCGGCGAACCAACGTGGATTGCAAAATCTGCGGGCCGAAACGTGCTTCGATATCAGCTGCAGCCAAGCTGTTGCCAGCAGCGTCCTGATACGCGCCGTCTACATAGCCGACCAACTTCATCATCACCGCCAGGCCGACCAGGGTTTCGAGGCGTGCGGCGGCGTCCATCGACTCCAGCACGGTGCGACGAAAACCGTGGTGGAAGGAGCTACGGCCTGCGGCGTTATACCCACCAAACCCTACGATGACTGGAAGTCGAGACATCTAGCGCAAACTCCTTAAAAAGTACCAGGGCAAGCCGGCTAGGCTGAAAAAGGCTTGCCGATAGTCGATCAATTGAAATGATGATGACGGCCCCGTTAAGTGGGCACGCTTGATCGAGAGACTATGCTGACGCGAGCTGTGACTAATGAGTCACTGTCAACGGCAAGGTTGTTGGCCGTCAAGGCTGCTCGTCTGGCTGTAAGGAAGGGCTGATTAGTTGCGGGGAAACAGCTGGAAGCGCTAATAGGTGCGGGGGCGTTTGCTGGGTTTGAAGCATCGGGCGTAGGAGGGGCGTGTTGCGGAGCTTGTTACGAGCGGTCGTTGTAAAGCTCGTGACGGTGGGATGGGCCTTGCCTGAGGCGCGGCCCATCCAGCACGTTGTTAGCGGTAAGTCACTTCGGTACTGGCAGTGGAAACGCGCGTACCTGCTTTGCCTTGAACGATGGCTTCGATGTCGGCGAGCGAACCGATCACCGCGACCTTGCCGGTGTTGCGCGCGAACTCGCAAGCGGCCTGCACTTTCGGCCCCATCGAACCAGCGGCAAAACCCAAGCGCTCAAGCTCATCGGGATGCGCCTCAGCAATGGCTTTTTGGGTGGGTTTGCCCCAGTCGATGTAAGTGGCATCGACGTCGGTGGCAATTACCAGCAGGTCGGAAGTCAGTTGCTCAGCCAGCAATGCCGAGCACAAATCTTTGTCGATTACCGCTTCCACGCCTTCAAGTTTGCCTTCGGCGTTGTAACGAGTGGGAATACCGCCGCCGCCAGCGCAGATAACGATGGTGCCGTGGTCCAGCAGCCACTTAACGGGGCGGATTTCAAAAATTTGCTTGGGGCGAGGGCTGGCCACTACGCGACGGAACTTATCGCCGTCTGGCGCGATGTTCCAGCCTTTTTCGGCGGCAAGGCGTTCGGCATCTTCTTTCGAATAAACCGGGCCGATTGGCTTGGTCGGGTTGCTGAAAGCGGGATCGTTGGAATCGACTTCCACTTGGGTAAGCAGCGTGGCAAACGGCACTTCAAACGGCAGCAGGTTGCCCAGCTCCTGTTCAATCATGTAGCCGATCATGCCCTCGGTTTCTGCGCCGAGCACGTCCAGCGGGTAAGGATTCACCGAGGTGTACGCCGCGGCCTGCAGCGCCAGCAAACCTACTTGCGGGCCATTGCCGTGGGCGATCACGAGTTGGTTGCCGGGAGCAATTTTGGCAATTTGCTCAACAGCAATACGGACGTTTTCACGTTGATTATCAGCGGTCATGGGTTCACCACGACGCAATAGGGCGTTCCCACCCAAAGCGACGACAATGCGCATGAGCGTTCTCCTGAAAAATAAAAAAGGGGGCAGCGTGGCAACGGATGCCACGCCGCTGAGGGTCAGATGTCGGCCATAGCCGCGACGAGAATTGCTTTGATGGTGTGCATGCGGTTTTCGGCTTGCTCGAAGGCAATGTTGTACGGCGACTCGAAGACGTCTTCGGTTACCTCAACGCCATTGGCCAAATGCGGATAACGGCTGGCGATGTCCTTGCCCACTTTGGTTTCGCTGTTGTGGAAAGCAGGCAGGCAGTGCATGAACTTCACGCGGGGATTGCCAGCGGCCTTCATCAGTTCGGCGTTTACCTGGTAAGGCAGCAATTGCTTGATGCGTTCGTCCCAAGCTTCCAGCGGTTCACCCATGGATACCCACACGTCGGTGTGAATGAAATCCACGCCTTTAACCGCTTCCTGTGGGTCTTCAGTGAGGGTAATGCGGGCGCCGCTTTCTTTGGCGAAACCTTGGCATTCTGCAACCAGCTCATCGGTTGGCCACAGGGCTTTTGGCGCGCCGATGCGTACATCCATGCCCAGCTTGGCGCCGATCAGCAGCAACGAGTTACCCATGTTGTTGCGGGCATCGCCCAAGTACGCGTAGCTGATGTCATGCAGCGGCTTATCGCTGTTTTCGCGCATGGTGAGCACGTCGGCGATCATTTGGGTCGGGTGGAACTCGGCGGTCAAGCCGTTGAACACTGGAACCCCGGCGTATTCAGCCAGTTCTTCGACGATTTCCTGACCATAGCCACGGTATTCGATCGCATCGAACATACGGCCCAAAACGCGGGCAGTGTCCTTCATGCTTTCTTTGTGGCCGATTTGCGAAGACTGCGGATCAATGTAAGTAACGTTGGCGCCTTGGTCGTAGGCGGCCACTTCGAATGCGCAACGGGTGCGGGTAGAGGTTTTTTCGAAGATCAGCGCGATATTTTTGCGCTTCAGGTGTTGCTGCTCGGTGCCGGTGTACTTGGCTCGTTTAAGGTCGCGGGACAAGTCCAGCAGGAAGCGCAGCTCGCGTTGAGTGTGGTGCATCAAGCTGAGCAGGCTGCGGTTGTGCATGTTAAACGCCATTTTTCATACTCCTACTAAATTGGATTCGGTATCGGTGCTGCCTGGCTGGCAGCACCTTTTCAATCAGGGCACTTAGTAATCGATAGGGTCGCGAATGATTGGGCAGGTCATGCAGTGACCACCGCCGCGGCCGCGGCCAAGTTCACCGGCACTGATGGTGATGACTTCAACGCCTGCTTTGCGCAGCAACGTATTGGTGTAGGTATTGCGGTCATAGCCGACCACCACACCCGGTTCGAGCGCGACGACGTTGTTGCCGTCATCCCACTGCTCGCGTTCGGCTTCGAACGAGTTGCCGCCAGTAGGCACCACACGCAGTTTTTTCAGATTCAGCGCTTCGCCTACAACTTCAATGAAATGTTTGTCTTCTCGTCGCGCATCCAGGCCGTCGGAGCGGCTTTCGTCAGGGCGAATGCTGAATGGAACGATGGCGTCTACCGCCTCGGCGAATACGGTGACCAGGTCGCGGTCGCAGAAGCTGAACACAGTGTCCAGGTGCATGGCTGCACGAGACTTCGGCAGGCCAGCCACGATCACGCGCTCAGCCGCTTTGTTTGCAAACAGCGATTGCGCGAGTTGCGCTACGGCTTGGTGAGTGGTGCGTTCGCCCATGCCAACCAACACAACGCCATTACCAATTGGCATTACGTCGCCGCCTTCCAGCGAGGCTGCGCCGTGGTCTTTATCAGGGTCGCCGTACCAGACCTTGAAGTCTGCGTTGGCAAAGTCTGGATGGAATTTGTAGATCGCTGTGACCAGCAGTGTTTCCTGGCGGCGAGCTGGCCAATACATAGGGTTCAGGCTGACGCCGCCGTAGATCCAGCAGCTGTTGTCGCGGGTGAACTGAGTATTGGGCAGCGGCGGCAGAATGAAGCTCGAGCTGCCGAGGTAATCGCGGAACATCTCGATGGCTTTACCACCGAAGCTACCGGGAAGATCACTGCCGGCGACGCCGCCGATGAGGTATTGGGCCAGGGCGCGGGGCTCGAGGCTTTCTAACCACGAGCGTAGCTCGTTGACCAGGCCTAAACCGACGTGATTGGCGGTGACCTTGCGGTCCAGGATCCAGTTGCGAGCCTCGGGGATCGAGACGGTTTCGGTGAGCAAATTGTGCATCTCCACCACTTCGACGCCGCGCTCGCGCATCTTGGTGACGAAGTCGAAATGGTCGCGCTTGGCCTGGCTTACCCAGAGCACGTCATCGAACAGCAGCTCATCGCAATTGGTAGGTGTCAGGCGTTGATGCGCCAGGCCGGGAGAGCAAACCATCACTTTGTGCAATTTGCCGGCTTCGGAATGAACGCCGAGTTTTACTTGAGACATGGCAGGTTCCTTCGATTTTCGTAATTACAAAGTCAGGAAGCCGTCGTAGAGACCGTAGGCCGCTACAAGGGCGCCGATTACCACCAGAGCGAAAATGGCTTTCTCGATCTGGGTAAAAACGGGTTGGCCTACTTCGCGCTTGGCCTTGGCGAACAGAATTGCCCCCGGGGCGTAAAGAAGTGCAGAAAGCAGGAGGTACTTGGTGCCACCGGCGTACACCAGCCATACGGCGTAGATCACTGCGACGATGGCGATTGCGAAATCTTTGCGGCGCTCTTTGGCAGCTTGCTCGTAGGTTTCACCACGAACGGCCAACAGCAATGCATACGCGGCCGACCACAGGTACGGCACCAGAATCATTGAGGTGGCGAGGTAGATGAGCGACAGGTAGGTGCTAGCCGAGAACAGCGTGATGATCAGGAATATCTGCACCATGGCGTTGGTCAGCCACAGCGCGTTAATCGGCGCTTTGTTCGCGTTTTCTTTGCGCAGGAAGGCTGGCATGGTGTTGTCGTTTGCTGCGGCGAAAAGAATTTCTGCACACAGAAGCACCCAGGACAGCAGCGCACCGAGCAAGGAGATAATCAGTCCGACGCTGATCAGCACTGCGCCCCAATGTCCGACCACGTGCTCAAGCACAGCAGCCATCGAAGGGTTCTGCAGTTTGGCCAATTCCGGTTGAGTCATGATGCCAAGGGAGAGAACGTTCACCAGCACCAGAATCAGCAGCACGCTAATAAAACCGATGATGGTCGCCTTGCCGACATCTGAGCGTTTCTCTGCGCGGGCTGAAAAAATGCTCGCGCCTTCAATGCCGATGAATACCCAGACAGTGACCAACATCATGTTGCGTACTTGATCCATCACGCTGCCGAGGTCTGGGTTTTTCAAGCCCCAAATATCAGCGGTGAAGATGTCGAGCTTGAATGCGAAGAAGGCGATAAGAATGAAGAGAACAAGGGGCACGATCTTGGCGACGGTAGTTACCAGATTGATAAAGGCCGCCTCTTTCACGCCGCGTAGCACCAAGAAGTGAACAGCCCAGAGCAGGGCGGAAGCACCGATGATTGCAGCGGGTGTATTGCCTTCTCCGAAGACGGGAAAGAAGTAACCCAGGGTGCTGAACAGCAAAACGAAATAACCAACGTTTCCGAGCCAGGCACTAATCCAGTAACCCCAGGCTGAAGAAAAGCCCATGTAGTCGCCGAAACCTGCTTTGGCGTACGCGTAAACGCCGCCGTCCAGGTTGGGTTTTCGGTTGGCGAGGGTTTGGAAGACGAAGGCTAGGGTGAGCATGCCGACTGCGGTGATCGCCCAGCCGATCAAAACGGCTCCGACGTCGGCGCTAGCGGCCATATTTTGCGGCAGTGAGAAAATTCCGCCGCCGATCATTGAACCGACGACCAGGGCGACCAACGCGCCGAGTCGAAGTTTGTGGGCTGAGTCAGACATGACGATCATCCATTCAGAAGGGTTACCGGGAATCTACTCGTGGTCGAACGGGTAGGGGGCTGACCTGAATCAATAGTTAGCTAACTTTCCATGTTGGCATTCCTGACTTCTGAGTTGGACGGGCTGACACACTCCAGTGGTGTCAAGACGCGGCCCGTTCGAGGGCGACAAGCACGTCAGTGCCACTGTCAAAAGCAAACGCTAGACGGGAATCGAGAATGCGCAAGGGCGTGGAATGGCGATGCTTTCAAGGTGGCGAAGCGCCACTGCGAGGGAACGAAATAGCAAGCGAAACGCTGATTTCGAATGAGTCTAAAACGGCCATAGCGGTGTAATGAAAGCATGCGGGCACCCTTGGCTGCATGGGCCAAAGGCGCGCTGAAGCAACGAAGTCTGGGGTTTACTCGAGGTCGTCCTGACTGGCGCTCAACCCGTGTTTGCGCAGCTTGTCGTGCAAGGTTTTGCGGGGAAGGCCAAGGGCTTCGGCCAGGCTGCGTAAAGAGTTGTGCGGACGCGCCAGTTCGGCAGCAATCAACGCCCGCTCGAATGCTTCCACCTGTTCGCTGAGCCCTCCGCTGGCTGTCACGGCAGGCGCTGGCATGGCGCTTTCAAGCGATAGCTCGAGGCCTAAGGCAAAGCGCTCAGCCGCGTTCTGCAACTCACGCACATTGCCCGGCCAGGTATGGCACATCAGCGTGGCGCGTTGGCTGGGTTGCAAGTCGCGAACCGGCAACTGGTGCCGAGAGCTGGCTGCTTCGGCGAAGTGTTGAAAGAGGAGTAGCGCGTCTTCGCCGCGTTCGCGCAAGGGTGGAATGCGCAAGGGTGCCACGTTCAGACGGTAGTAAAGGTCGGCGCGGAAACGGCCTTGGTCTGCGCTTTGGCGCAGGTCTTCCTTGCTGGCGGCGATTACGCGGATATCCAATGGTATCAATTGGTTTGCGCCCAGCCGCTCAACGACACGCTCTTGCAGCAAGCGCAGCAATTTCACCTGGACGTCCAAACTCATGCTTTCGATTTCATCAAGAAACAACGTGCCGCCGTTAGCGAATTCAAACTTGCCGATGCGCCGCTTTTGCGCGCCGGTAAAGGCGCCCGGTTCATGGCCAAACAGCTCGCTTTCGACCACCGATTCCGCCAGGGCACCGGCGTTTATGGCAACAAATGGACCGTTACGGCGGTGCGATAAATCGTGCAGCGCGCGGGCAACGACTTCTTTACCCGTGCCGGTTTCGCCAAGAATCAGTACGTCGGCATTGATGGCTGCCAGGGCGCCGATTTGCTCGCGCAAGCGCTGGATGCTGGGCGACTGGCCCACCAACCGCGCAGACAATTCGCTGCGATCAGCCAATGCCAGCCGCAAGCTGCGATTTTCCAGCACCAGGCGGCGCACCGCCAGCGCGCGGCGTACGCTGTCGAGCAAGTCGTCACTGGCAAACGGTTTTTCCAGAAAGTCGTAAGCGCCTGCGCGCATGGCTTGCACCGCCAGCGGCACGTCGCCGTGACCGGTGATCAGCAGCACGGGCAGCTCACTGTCCTGTTCGTGCAGCTGCGCGAGCAATTCGAGTCCATCAACGCCCGGCATCCGAATATCGCTCACCACCACCCCGGGCCAGTCGCGCGAAATATTTCCGGCTAGCCCTTTGGCACTCGCCAGGCTGCATACCTTCAAGCCGGCCAAATCCAATGTTTGGCTGAGCGCTTGGCGCAGGTGTGGGTCGTCGTCAATCAACAGAACCTGAGCACGGCTATCGAAGGCGCTGTCGATCATACGGTGGGATCCTCGGAAGGTTGCTGGGTTACGCCAGGCGCGGCGGTTTTCAGGTGCAGCACAATGTCGGCGCCGCCTTGTGGATGGTTGGCCAAGTGCAGTTCGCCGTCGAGCGCGCGCATCAATGTCTCGCAAATCGCCAAGCCCAACCCCAAGCCTTGCGCACTGGTTTTGGTGGTGAAAAAAGGTTCTCGTGCATGCGTGAGGGCGTCCGCGGAAAACCCCGGTCCATTGTCGCGAATGCTCAGGTGCACGCCCTGTTCGTCGCTCACCGCGCTGAGCCAGATACGACGTGGCGGCGCTTTCTCAACCAGCGCATCCAGGGCATTGGCGAGCACATTGCCAAGCACTTGGCGCAACCGCGTTTCGCCGGCTTGAACCCACAACGTCGCATCCGGCAAGTCGCGAATCAGCTCCACATCCATGGCGCGTCGGCGCTTGGCCAGCAGGGCCAAGGCATCGTCTAAAGCCGGTTGTAAGGCAACGCTTTCCGGGGCGTGGCGGTCGCGTCGGGCGAATGCGCGTAGGTGGGCAATGATCGAGGACATCCGCCCCGTCAGCTCGCCGATCAGTTTCAGATTGCCGCGCGCATCGTCGGTGCGTTGGTGGTCGAGTAACACCGAGGCGTTCTCGGCGTAACTGCGGATAGCGGCCAGCGGCTGGTTGAGTTCGTGGCTGATGCTGGCGGACATAGTGCCCAACGCCGACAGCTTGCCCGCTTGCACCAGTTCATCCTGGGCGCGCAGCAGTTCCTGTTGCGCGTGTTCGCGCTCCAGCACTTCGTTTTTCAGGCGCGTGTTCAAGGTTTCCAAATCACGCGTGCGGTCGAGCACGCGAATCTCCAGTTCTCGACGAGCACGCGCGTCGATGGCGATGCGCTCCAGATAATGACGGCGGCGCTGCATCATCAGCCCCAGCAGCAGAATCAGCACCAGCAAGGTCGCGCCGCCCACGGCCACAGCGGTTTGAACCGGCCGTGAAATCTGTTCGGCAGGCGCCAGAATACTCACCGTCCAGCCGGTCTCTTCCAAGCTGCGGCTCTGAATAATCCAGGCGTTGCCGTTGAGTTTGAGCGCTTGGGGTTCGAGCGTCGGATACGGTTTGTTGGCTGCGATTTCACGCCGTTCCTGCTCGGACAAATCGCGGCTGGCGCGAAAGCGCCAATCGGCTCGAGAGGTCAGGATCACCACGCCATTGCTGTCGGTGACCAGCAACTGCTCGGGCGTATTGCCCCAGAGGGTTTCGGTGGTGTCCAGGTCCACCTTCACCACCAGCGCGCCAATGACGTTATCGCCTTCTCTTACCGCCGCCGCGAAGTAGTAACCGCGTTTGCCGGAGGTGGTGCCGAGGCCGAAGAAGCGGCCCAGGTGGCCGGTGACCGCCTCGCGAAAGTACGGACGAAACGCAAAGTTACGGCCGACGAAACTGTCGCTTTGCCGCCAGTTGGACGCGGCCAGCGTGGTGCCTTCGGCGTCCATCAAATAAATGGAATCTGCACCGGTCTGTCCGCGCACCTCTTCGAGCAACTGATTGGCGTGCACTTGCGCGTCCAGATTCTGCGGGTGCGATAACACGCCGCGCAGCGCCGGTAGGTCGCCGAGAATTGGAGGCAGCACTTCATAACGCCGCAGACTGCCCAGCAGGTTCGCCACATACAGGTCTAAGGTCTGACGATTCTGCTCAACCAATTCGCTGCTGTAGTAACGCTCGGCCAGTTGTTGCAGCGGCCATAGCAGTGGCGCCAGCAGGGCGGCCAGCAACAGCAGGCTGCGCCAGCGCGGGCGCCGCAAGGGCGAACTAGTCGGCACTGTGCAGGCAGTCGGCAAGTGCGCTTTGCCAGTCCGGCAGGCGCACTGCCCAGGCCGTTTGCAGGCGCGAGCAATCTAGCCTGGAATTAAGCGGACGCTGCGCCGGGGTTGGGTATTCGCTGCTGGCGATGGGCACCAGGCGTGCGCACGGCTTGCCGGCGCTCTGCAAGTGTTCGCCAATGGCGCTGGCAAAACCGAACCATGAGGTTTCGCCCAGCCCTGTCAGGTGATAGGTGCCCCATGGCCCCGGCGCGCCGCGTTGCCAGTGGTCGATCAAAGCACGCGTGGTGCTGGCGATGGTGCCGGCCCACGTCGGCGCACCGATTTGATCACTGACCACGCGCAGTTCTTCGCGCTCTTGCAACAGGCGCTGCATGGTCAGCAGAAAATTGCGCCCATACAGGGAATACACCCAGCTGGTGCGCAGAATCAGGTAGTCGCCACCGGCAGCCATAACCGCGTGCTCACCGGCCAGTTTGCTCTGGCCGTACACGCCCAGTGGGCACGGCGAATCGTCTTCGGTGTAGGGCGTACTTTTGCTGCCGTCAAACACATAGTCGGTGGAGAAGTGAATCAACGGCACGCCCAAAGCTTTGGCTTCTTCGGCCAGCACACCTGGCGCGGTGGCGTTAATGGCAAAGGCCTGCTCGGCGTCCGTCTCGGCCTGGTCGACGGCGGTATAAGCCGCCGCGTTGATAATCAGGTCCGGACGCAGGCCCCGCACCTTGGCGCGCACCGCTTGGTCATTGGCAAGGTCCAGCTCGGCGCGCCCCAGGCACGTGAGCTCGCCCAGGCCATGCAGGCTGCCAAGCAATGCTTGTGCAACCTGACCGTTGCGTCCGGTGATCAATACCTTCATGGGAACAGTTCCGCGTCCTTGAACAGCGTGCCAGCCTGGTCTTTGCCAGAGAGTTGGGGCGTTTCACTCAGCTGCCAGTCGATGGCCAGCGTTGGGTCGTCCCAGCGAATGCAGCGCTCGTGGGCCGGCGCATAGTAGTCGGTGGTTTTGTACAAGAATTCTGCCGACTCGCTGAGCACTACGAAGCCATGGGCGTAGCCGGCGGGAATCCACAACTGGCGTTTGTTTTCAGCCGACAGCAGCACGGCGACCCATTGACCAAAGGTGGGTGAACTGCGGCGAATGTCGACGGCAATATCGAGCACCTCGCCGGCGCTGGCGCGAACCAGTTTTCCCTGCGCCTGCTCAATTTGATAATGCAGGCCGCGCAGTACACCGCGCTGGGAGCGCGAGTGGTTGTCTTGCACGAACTGGCATTCGACTCCCGTGGCTGCTTTGAAGGCTTGGGCGTTGAAACTCTCGTAAAAAAAACCGCGCTCATCGCCGAACACTTTCGGCTCGATAATCAGCACATCCGGCAGTTGGGTGGGGATGACTTTCACACCTGCTCTCCTGCCAAACGATAGAGATACTGACCATAGCCGGTCTTGCCAAACGCCTTGGCTTGCACAAGTAATTGCTCGCGGTCGATCCAGCCATTTTGGAAGGCGATCTCTTCCAGGCATGCCACCTTCAGGCCTTGACGATGCTCAATGGTTTGCACGTATTGCGAGGCGTCGAGCAGGCTGTCGTGGGTGCCGGTGTCCAGCCACGCGAAGCCGCGGCCGAAACGCTCTACGCGCAAATCGCCGCGGTGCAAATAGGCGTTGTTAACGTCGGTGATCTCCAGCTCGCCGCGGTGCGAGGGCTTTACCGCTTTGGCCACCTCAATCACGTCGTTGTCGTAGAAATACAGCCCTGTCACTGCATAGCTGGATTTTGGCTTGGCCGGTTTCTCTTCGATGGAAATGGCTGTGCCTTGAGCATTGAATTCAACAACGCCAAAGCGCTCCGGGTCTTTGACCCAATAGCCGAACACGGTTGCGCCGCTGGGGTGGCTGGCCGCGCGCTGCAACTGCTCGGTGAAGTGCTGACCATGGAATATGTTGTCGCCCAGAATCAAACACACCGAGTCGTCGCCGATAAAGTCTTCGCCAATCAAAAACGCCTGAGCCAAGCCATCGGGCGAGGGCTGCACGGCGTAGCTGAAGTTGACGCCGAACTGACTGCCGTCGCCGAGCATTTTCTCGAACTGGGGCAGGTCATGGGGCGTGGAAATCAGCAGGATGTCTTTGATGCCAGCGAGCATCAGCACGGAGATCGGGTAGTACACCATCGGCTTGTCGTAAATCGGCAACAGCTGCTTGGAAACGCCAAGCGTGATGGGGTGCAAGCGCGTGCCCGAGCCGCCGGCCAGAATGATTCCTTTCATTGAGCAATGCTCCGCATGGTAATTACTCCGCAGTGGCGCCGAGGCGCTCGCGCTGATAACTGCCGTCTTGCACGTGGCGGCACCAGTCGAGGTTATTCAGGTACCACTGCACGGTTTTGCGCAGGCCAGTGGCGAATGTTTCTTGCGGCACCCAACCCAGCTCGCGCTCGATTTTGCTGGCGTCGATGGCGTAGCGAAGGTCATGACCGGGGCGATCTTTCACAAAGGTGATCAGTTGATCATAGCGCTCGATGCCGCTCGGTTTTTCCGGGGCCAGTTCTTCGAGCAACGCGCAAATCGCGCGCACCACATCGATATTTTTCTGCTCGTTGTGTCCTCCGATATTGTAGGTCTCGCCGACCTTGCCTTCGCTCACCACTTTAAGCAGCGCACGGGCGTGGTCTTCCACAAACAGCCAGTCGCGAATTTGCGCACCATTGCCGTACACAGGCAGCGGTTTGCCATCCAGCGCGTTGAGAATCACCAGTGGAATGAGTTTTTCCGGGAAGTGATACGGCCCGTAATTGTTTGAGCAGTTGGTGATCAATACCGGCAAGTTGTAGGTGCGTTGCCAGGCACGGACCAAGTGATCGGACGCCGCCTTGCTGGCCGAGTACGGCGAGCTGGGCGCGTAAGGCGTGGTTTCGGTAAACAGGTCGTCGACGCCATGCAGATCGCCAAACACCTCGTCCGTGGAAATATGGTGGAAGCGAAACGCCTGTTTCGCCTCGTCAGGCAGACCTTGCCAATAGCTGCGAGTGGCTTCGAGCAGGGCGTAGGTGCCGACGATGTTGGTTTGAATAAAGGCCGATGGACCGTCGATGGAGCGGTCGACGTGCGACTCCGCCGCCAAGTGCATGATCGCGTCTGGCAGGAAATCATCGAGCAGGGCGCGCACGCCGCTTTGGTCTGCGATGTCCAACTGGGCGAAGCGATAGCGCGGGTTATTGGCAACGCTGGCGAGAGATTCGAGGTTGCCGGCGTAGGTCAGCTTGTCGAGATTGAGCACGTGGTGCTCGGTGTGTTGTACAAGATGGCGAATCAACGCAGAGCCGATAAAGCCCGCGCCGCCAGTGATCAGAATTCGCATGCCAAGTGGCCCAGTAGGTTCGCAGGCGCATAGCTTGTCGGCACGTTGTGGAAGAAGCAAGCCTGACAGGCCTTGCAGGGCAGGCAGCAAAACGCCGCCGCAAGCACTGCGGCGGCGTTTCGGTGGGGCTGCTTACTTGGCTTGCGCTTTTTTCGCGGCCGCCGTGGCGGTGGCTTTCGCTGCCGCACGTGCGGTTACGTTCGACGCCGGCACCTGGATGATGATCGGGTGGTCGGTAACGCTGACTCGCACGGAGTTCACGTTGCGCAAGGTTTGAATCGGCTCACTGCCAATGATCGGGTCGTAAATATTGACGGTGGTCTGCACCTCGCCAAGGTTCACCCCAACCAACGTCGGCGCGCCGGGTACGCCTTCTGGCTCAGCCCACACGATGATGTTGGTCTCGGTGTTGGCCTTGATAATCGCCATGCTGTTGCCCGTGCTGGGAATGCCGACCGTTGAGTACTGCAAAATTTTCAGCGGCTCGAAGGTGGCGGCATCTGGCGAGTTGTCGGCCAAAATCAGGTTCATGTTTCGCAGTGCAGTGGCCGCAGGCATCGGCGCATTGTCGGCTTTGGAAAACAAACCGTAGCCGTCGCCTTCATCCATCAGCTGATACACATAGGTGCGGTAGATATCGTTGAACGCACCGCTGACGAAAATATTCAGCAGCCACGCCGAGCTCTGCTGCGAGTTGGTACTCGGCGCCTGGTACCCGGTTTCGGTGTACACCGCTGGGCCTTTGCCGCCGACGGTGTTGCCTAACGCCACGCTGCGCTTCATCCAGCGAGTGGGCGGTTTTGCGGCGCCAGGGTAGGGGTGTTGGTTATTGAAGTCGGCCAGGCCGGGGGTGGTGGCCGGGTCCGGTCCCTTCGGAATGCCGCCGGCGTTATAGCCGGTGAAGTAAAACACTTTGACGTTCTGAAACAGCGGGTTCGCCTTGGTCTGCTTATACAGCTCAGCCTGATACGACAGCGCTGCCGGCAGGCCTTTGGTGCCATCCGGCGCCCACGTCAGCGGGAAGTTGTTGATCTCATTTGGACCTTCCACCGCGAGGGTTGAGCCCGGTACGGCTGTTTCGACTTTCGCCACGTTACTCAAAAACGTAGAGATGGTCTGAGGTGAGCGGGTGCTGCCAACGGCACTGATGTAGTTCCACTTGATGCCGGCTTTGGCCAGCACGGTGTAGTACTGATAGGGCGGGTTGCCCCAGAAACTGTTCAGGCTGTCCCGCGCGTTGACGATGCCCAGGTAATTCATGTCAGCAATGACCATTGGCATCTTCGAATAATTGGATGAGCCTTGGCTCACATGCAGATTGACGCCCTGCGTGGCGATGAAATCTGCGGCACGCATTAGCGTTGCCGCCTGTGTCGCTTGCATCGAGCATGCACCTGCGCTGAGCAGGAGCAGCAGGGTTGTAGAGCGAACAGTCGTTTTCATGAGCTACCCCCTTTCAATGAAATTCAGCGATGGTTAGAAAAACGCTAGTTGGCCCGTCGGGCGCTGTCGAAACCGTCGTACCAAAAGCCGTAAGGTATCCGCTGAACGGCTGGTTTTAGACGCCTTTGGCAATAAAGTTTATTGCCAAAAAATACCGGAACTCGATGACTGTTTCGCTGACGCGCCCGGACCGCCAACCTGGTAGCACTCACTTGCAATGAAGCGGCCAACACCCCGTTCCGGCCGCCACGCTCAGACGAGCTGCGCATCGTCACGCATCCGGCGTCAGCGTGCGCATAAGCAAACCGAAGCGCACATCCGCTGCCGGCGGCACGGCAAGGTACATCACATGACCATCGCCCGGCGCGACGCTCGCCTGTTCGCCGAGCTGCGTCTGCAGCGCGGTCAGAGTGAAGTGTTGGTTGCCGCGCGGCGTCATCAGTTCCAATTGATCGCCTACGGCGAAGCGATTCTTGACCCGCACCTCAGCCAGCT
This sequence comes from Pseudomonas sp. AC070, assembly GCF_979258635.1. Taxonomy (NCBI): domain Bacteria; kingdom Pseudomonadati; phylum Pseudomonadota; class Gammaproteobacteria; order Pseudomonadales; family Pseudomonadaceae; genus Pseudomonas; species Pseudomonas sp. AC070. The sequence continues at coordinate 4,595,812 of NZ_OZ409871.1, read as the reverse complement.
CCCCGCGCCATTCTCCGGTGAGCTCGCCGACGAACTGTTGGCGCTCGGCGCGCGAGTTGCCATTCTGATAATTCTGATAGTGATCATGCACATGGCGGCGCAGGAAGCCTTCGGTGTAACCGCGGTTTGCCAGCGACTCCAGCTCGGTAAACAGCTGCGCATCGAACGGCTTGCCCGCCACTGCGTCGTCAATTGCGCGGCGATACACTTGGGAGGTGCGGGCCACATAGAAGTGGCTTTTGGTGCGGCCCTCGATCTTCAGTGAGTGCACACCCATCTGCACAAGACGCGGCACATGCTGCACGGCGCGCAGGTCTTTGGAATTCATGATGTAGGTTCCGTGCTCATCTTCAGACGCCTCCATCAACTCCCCGGGGCGGCTATCGTCCTCGAGCAAAAACAGCCGGTCGGTGCTCGCGCCTTCGCCCAAGGTGGGCGTGCAGGTTCGCACGGTTTGTCCCAGCTCATTCGCCTGGCCTTCATGCGCTTGGTACTTCCAACGACACGCGTTGGTGCAGGTGCCCTGATTTGGGTCGCGATGATTGATATAGCCCGACAGCAAACAGCGTCCCGAATACGCCATGCACAGCGCACCGTGCACGAACACCTCAAGCTCCATGGTCGGTACCTGACGACGGATTTCTTCGATTTCATCCAGCGACAACTCGCGCGACAGAATCACCCGGCTAAGCCCCTGCTGCTGCCAGAACTTCACGCTGGCCCAATTCACCGCGTTGGCCTGCACAGACAAATGAATGGGAATTTCCGGGAAGTGACCGCGCGCCAGCATTATCAGACCGGGGTCGGACATGATCAGCGCATCTGGCCCCATCGCCACCACGGGCGCCAGATCTTTGAGAAAGGTGCGCAATTTGGCGTTATGCGGAGCAATGTTCACCACCACATAAAAGCGCTTGCCCTGGGCGTGGGCCTCGGCAATACCGAGGGCCAGGTTGGCGTGATCGAACTCGTTATTGCGAACCCGCAAGCTGTAACGCGGCTGGCCGGCGTACACAGCGTCGGCGCCATACGCGAAGGCGTAGCGCATCGCCTTTAACGTACCGGCAGGGCAAAGCAGTTCAGGAGAATGAGAAGAGTGCATAAAGAATCGCCTGACAGAGTTAGGGCGCGCGATTCTAAAAAGGGTGGGTAGAACGGGTATTGATGTGGGTCTACAGGGTACGGGTCGATTGCCACCCGGCCCCATCGCAAAACCTACAACGCCACTGATTTTTCAAGGCGTTTCGCTTATGAGGTGCAGCCACTGTAGGCAAGATAGGCGGTCGGTTTTATGGTCCTTACTCCATATCTCTGCCCATATGGAAACGGAGCAACAAATGAATCGACCGCTTTTCTCGCTCTACCTTTTGCCTTCGTTCAGTTGTTCATCGAAGACTTCAATGTGCGGCTGGTCGTCGACCCATTGCCAGAACAATTGATAGGCGACTGCCAGCATTACCGGGCCAATGAAAAGCCCGATGAAACCGCCACTGACCATGCCGCCCAAGGCGCCAATCAGGATGACCGGCATCGGTACATCGACGCCACGCCCGAGCATCAATGGCTTGAGGATGTTGTCGGACATACCGGCAATCAGGCTGTAAATGCAAAACACGACAGTGCCGAATGTGGTGCCGTCGGTGGCAAAGACATAGGCGATTACCGGCAGCGTCACGAGTATCACCGGCAACTGCATGATCCCCATCAACAGCGCGATCAGCGCCAGCAGCCCGGCACCGGGCACCCCCATGAGCACGAAGCCGACGCCCACCAACAGCATCTGGATAAACGCGATGCCCACAACGCCCTGGGCGACCGCTCGGATGGTGGCCGTGCACAGTGTAGTAATGCGCGGGCCACGCTCAGGACCGGAGAGGCGGCTAGCGATGGCGGTGGCGCTGCGTTCACCGCTGGCGCCGTAGGCCATGAGCACGCCGGCAACGATCAGAGCACCGATAAACAATAAAAAGCCCCCCCCACCCCCGCCATTTTGCTCAGCAACGCCAAGCCGAGTGTTTTGAGATGCGGCATCAACTTCATCAGCACGCTGCTCATGTCGGACGCCGACTCCAACCAAAACGAATAGAGCGGTTTGCCAATGAGGGGCAAGGAGGCGATTTTTTCGTTTGGCAGGGGAATGGCCACATTGTCGGCCTTGAGAATTGCCAGCGCGCCGTTGACCGACTCACTGATCGAGGTGCCCAGCAAGTAGATAGGCACCATCAACAAACCGAGGGCGACCACGATGATCAGCGTCGCGGTGAGCCCATCCTTATCGCCCAACTTGCGCTTTAAGAGCGTGTGCAGCGGGTAAATAGTGATGGCCAGAATCACGGCCCAGAGCATCAGATTGAGGAACGGATGAAAGATCTCGAAGCAGAACAGCACCAGCACCGTAATCAGTCCGGCGCGGATCAACACATCGAGCAAACCACCCGATAGCGCCCTTGCGGAAATTTTGTATCTAACATCGCTTAGCTCCTTGCTGTTCGTCGCATGGAGGCAGCATAGACGCTGATTTTGTAGCGCGTTGGTAAGTGGCGCGGTGAAGGGGACGGGAAGCGCGAAAAGGAGAGATTGTCCCCTTTGTTCTAGTGCGCGGAAAGGAGCTGGCGCACGGGGTTCTCATGGATCACGCGCTTAGTCAGTAAGTGTGGCCAACACCTTTCCGTCCCTGCGCTGCACGATGGTTTTCGGGGCTATCGGCCGTGACCCGTCGGCGGCCGCAGGTGGGGTTATCAGCCAGGCACCGTGATAGTCTTTCCGGACATGCCGCGGATTGAAGCGGACAGCACCTGCCGCCATATAACGGCGCTCTGCGAGTGTCGCAACGTTTGAAAGCACCGCACTTCTAACTTCGTAGAGCTTTCGCTCTGCGTCGAGCGCAATACTGGCATTCGCCAGCTCGAAATTATCGATACGCACGGGCACGCCGTCTGGCATATCGAGAACCCAACGGTCGGAATCTACAAACCCATCGGCATAGACATTCCCGGTCGAAGCACGGAGCGACGTGCCTTCGGGCAAGGGAATGCCATCGACTACATTGCCATCGGCAAGCGTACAGCTGCTGAACGCCGATACACCTCCATCTGGCTTGAGCTCAAACTCCACCGTTTGCATAGCATTGCATCGCCAGCCGTTCTGCACCGTCGTGCCGGGGCCGGTTATTCGCATGCTCTCTGGCGTGAAGCCCACAAATTCGTATTTTTCGTTGGTTTGAATCGCGATGTAGCGGGCTACTTCGACGGCATCGATATCGACCATACGCACAGGGCTCGGAAAAACGGCTCGTTTGAAGGATTCCCGTTGATCCGCAACGGCCAATTCGAGCTTCGTGCCTTTGGGCATGTCGATCTGGCCAAGGCGCATCGGCTGTGGCAGTTCCGGGCGATAGCTTGCTTCTCTCTCCCGTTCATAGCTACGCATCTGGAGATAAAAAGCCGCCGACTGCCACAGGGTAAAAAGTGCACACGCGGTGATGAGCGTGTAGGGCAGGAGGACGGGGCGGCGCCAGCGACCTGTGGCATAACGCACCACCAGCCGTATCGTCCAACCGAACCAGAAAAGCGTCGCGGCGAAGAAAAGGGCAACGTAAAGCAGTAGTTGTACCGAGGGCAGTGCAACGGGGATCATGCGAACCAAACTTCCTAAGTAGGTGATGGGAGCGAAAAGTGGAGCGAAAAGGGGACAGACTTATTTTTCTACTCTAAACGACCGCTCCTGGCCGTTAACTTCCATTCGCAACCCTCCACGATCTTCAAGCCACAAACGGTTGACGTAGCTAAACACACTGTCCGGAACTTGGGATGCGCTGACGTACGAATGAGCGCGGCGAGCGCGTGACGTCTTCAGGTCATGCCTGAGCAAGCCTGGCATTCACGCTGGCCTCCAGCTCTTGCATTACCTGCAGCGCTTCGTCGAATTCGAATTGTTCGGTGTACCGGGCGATGCGCAGCAGGTGGTTGGCTACAGCGGTGTCGGTGGTCTGGCTTTGCAGGCGGCGTAGGGCGGCCAGCACGGCGGTGTCGCTTTCGGCTAGCAAGCGGCGCACGGTCGCCAGTTGCGCGAGCAACTCATCGCTCAGTGTCTCGGCCACGGTCGACAGCTGGACTGTTTGCGCCTCTCCCAGAACAGCCAGGCCGGCCAGCACTGGGGCCAAGTGGTGGTCCACGTCCTCCAGCAGTTTCGGCAGTTGTTCCATCGCCCCGCTTAAGCTGGCGCGCTCCAGCGCTGCCGCCGCATTGGCGACGTGTTTGGCGCCGATGTTGCCGGCGGTGCCGCGCAAGGTGTGCGCAACCCGCGCCGGCGCGGTGGCATCTGCACTGGCGCAGGCGGCCAGGAAATCGCCGTGAAAATCTGCCTGGCTGGTGCGGAATTTACGCAGCAGGCGCAGGTACAGCTCTGTCTTGCCGACGCAGGTGGCCAAACCGGCGGCCATGTCGATGCCGGGCAACTGCGCTGGCAAGCTCTGGGTCGAGGGCGGGGCAAGGTTCACCGCCGGCACCGCGCGTTGGGCTGCCGGGCGAATCCATTTGGCCAAGGTCGCGAACATGGCCGCGACATTGAGTGGCTTGGAAATGTGATCGTTCATGCCACTGGCCAGCGCCTGCTCGCGGTCGCCGTCCATGGCGTTGGCGGTCATTGCCAATACCGGCAAATCGGCAAACCGGGTTTGCTCGCGTATTCGCTGCGTCGCGGTGTACCCGTCCATCACCGGCATCTGGCAGTCCATCAACACACCGTCGACATCGTCATGCTCGGCCAGCCAATCCAGGGCCTGCTGGCCGTCAAACGCCAGACACACTTCTATACCGGCGTCCTCCAGAAGCTCGATGGCCAGCTCGCGGTTCAGTTCGTTGTCTTCCACCAACAACACCCGGGCACCACGCAGACTGGTGATGGCCTGGGTGCTTTCCTCGACGCGCTCGCCAGCGCGGCTGTCGCTCGGCACGCCGCGTCCAAGCGCAATCCCGATGGCCTCTAGCAAGGTCGAGGGGGTGACCGGTTTGGTCAGCACTTGCGGCAATTCCACGCCGCGGCGTTCGGCCTGTTCGCGCACCTCTTCGCGGCCAAAGGCGGTGACCATGATTACCGACGGCGTGTGCGGCAGATTGGCCTCGTGCATCTGCCGCACGGTTTCGACGCCGTCCATGCCGGGCATGCGCCAGTCCATTAGCACCAAGTCGTAGCTCAGGTGTTTTTGCTGGTTGTCGGTCAGCAAGCGCAGCGCTGCGCGGCCGCTTTCCGCCACGTCCACCTCGACGCCGAAACCGCTGGCCATGCCGGACAGGATTTCGCGCGCGCTGGCGTTGTCATCTACCACCAGCACGCGCACGCCCAGCAGTTCGTCGACGGTGAACATTCGCCGCGGCTGTACATCGCCGAGGCCCAGGGTGACACGGAAATAGAAAGTCGAGCCGCTGCCCAGCTCGCTTTCTACCCAGATTTCACCGTCCATCAATTCCACGAGGCTTTTGGAAATGGCCAGCCCCAAGCCCGTGCCGCCGTATTTGCGGGTGATCGAGCTGTCGGCCTGGCTGAACGACTGGAACAGGCGCGCGCACTGTTCCTCGCTCATGCCGATACCGCTGTCGCGTACCGAGAACAGCAACTGTGCGTGCTGCTGGTCGCCGCCGACCCGCTCGACACTGACCACGATTTCACCCTGCTCGGTAAATTTGCTCGCGTTGTTGCCCAGGTTAAGCAGCACCTGTCCCAGGCGCAGAGGGTCGCCCACCAGCGCCGTGGGCAGGTCGGGTGGCGTGCGGAAAAGCAATTCCAACCCTTTGTCCTCCGCTTTGAGGCCGACCATGCTGGCGAAGCTGTCGAGCACGTCCTCCAGTCGGAAGGGAATCAACTCGAGGCCCATCTTGCCGGCCTCGATTTTGGAAAAGTCGAGGATGTCGTTAATGATGCCCAGCAGGTTTTGCGCCGAGCGATGGACTTTCTCGATGTAGTTGCGCTGGCGGTTGTCCAGTTCGGTCCGTAGGGCCAGGTGGCTCATGCCGATAATGGCGTTCATCGGCGTGCGGATTTCGTGGCTCATGTTGGCCAGGAATTCGCTCTTGGCCTGCGTGGCTTCTTCGGCTACGGCGCGCGCCTGGACGAGTGCCGTGACATCGATATTGACGCCGGTGGCGCGCACCGGTGTGCCGTCCGCGGCGCGGGTGAAGCGGCTGAGCGACCTGAAGGTGCACACCGCGCCATCGTTTTTGCGCACGATGCGGAAATCAAACTCGGCGCGGTCGCTGCCGCTTTGCACGGCGCTGTCGAACACGCTGCTGGCGTAGGCCACGTCATCGGGGTGGACCAGCGCCCGCCAGTGCTCCAGCGAACCGCCGAATTCGCCGGGTTCGAGGCCGAACATTTTTTCCAGCTGCGGCGTCCAGTAGTTGCTGCCGCTGATAAGGTCGACGTCGAACAGGCCGATGTCGCCGGCCTCCTGCGCCAGGTTGAGACGTTCGCTGGCAATGCGCAGTTTGCTTTCCATGGCCCGCCGTTCGCTAACGTCGCGCACCGAGGCGCACACGCAAACGCCGCGGCCCTCCAGCCGTGGCAAATGCGACAGGCCGATCTCCACCGAGAACAGACTTCCGTCTTTGCGCACACCTCGCAGGTCTTCTGCCTCGCCGCCCATCTGCCGGGTTCCGCCGCCGGCGATAAAGCCATCGCGCAGGCTCACGTGCCGTTCGCGGATACCGGGCGGCACCAAGCGCTCGATACTCGAGCCAATCAGTTCGCCCGGCAGATAACCGAACAGGGCGTCCAGTTGCGGATTGCTCATCAAGATGCAGCCGTCTGCGCCGACGATCAGCATGCCATCGGGCGCGGCTTCGATAATGCCGCGGTACCAGGCTTCGGTGGCACGCAGGGCCACCTGCTGGGCCTCCAGCGCCTGTGCCTGACGCTCCAGTTGCAGGGCCTGGGCGCCCATTTCATCAGCCTGGCGCCGGGTTTCTTGCAGCAGCGTTTTGGCCGCTTCGCTGCGCTCAATAATGGCGATGGCGCCGGCCAGTCGTGGCAGCACTTCGTGCAGCAGCAGTGTCTGGTGTTCTTGCAACGGGCGAAATCCGGCCATCTCCAACACCCCCAGCAAACGCTCGCCGCGCAGCACCGGCTGCACCAGCAAATGGCTCGCCGGCGTGGCGCCCAGTTGTGCGCGCACATGCCAGAACGCTTCGGGCAAGTCACTGAGCTGACGCGGTTGCTGATCCAGCGCGCACTGACCTAGCAGTCCTTCGCCAAGGGCCAATTCAGCGGGCAGCGGGTGGGCGCTGTCCACTGCGTAACCGCCAAGCAAATGCAGGCGCGGCGAGCCTTCGTACAAGGCGTACAACGCGCCCTGGCACATGTCGAGTTGCGGCGCGATGTGGGCAAAAAAAGCCTGCGCCAGCTGTTCAGGGGTTTCGGCCTGTTGCAGGTCCACTTGCAGGGCCGAGGTGTGGGCTTTCACCCAACGCTGGCGTTCGAGTTGCTGCGATTCGGTCTGCAGCTTAGCAATCGCCCGCGCCAGGTCGCCGGTCTCGTTTTGGAAGTCGGTGTGAGGGATATAACGATCCAGCCGTCCTTCGGCCAACTCATCTACCGCCGTGCGCACGCGGTTCAGCGGCTGGCGAATCGAGCGGCTGGCTAACCATGACAGCAGCAGCGCCAGGGTCAGCCCGCCCACCAGCAGCACATAGGTGTTCACAGTGCTGCGCTGGGCGAAGTCGGCGATGTCCATGGCGGTGTCATGGATAAAAGTTTCTTTGGTATCGGCAAGGTCATGGAGCAGCGCGTCGGCGTTCTGCACCATGGCCTGAAATTCGCCGCTGCTGATCAGCGTCAGGGCTTGGCCCTGGTAGCCTCGGCCGGCCAGGTCCAGCGCTTGGTCGCCGTCGCGCTTGAGGCGTCCGAACAGCACTTCGAATTCGGCCAGACGTACCAGGCTGTTTTGCACGCGCAGGGTGGGGCGCGCCTGGGCCAGAGCTTGTTGCATACGCTGCTGGGAAGAATTCAACTGCGCGACCGCCGCGATGCGCACCTCACCGCTGTTGGTCGCCACCGCTCGCTGCAAGGCATGGATCTGGTGGGGCAGTTGCACGCGCGCCTCGAGCAGTTGCTGGAAGCCCACCAGATCCTGGCGATACAACTTCTGCATTTCGCGCTTGAGCGACTCCTGGGTACGCAGGCTCTGTACCCCCAGCACCAACACCAGTAGGAGCAACGCCGCAAAGCTGAGCACCAGCTTGTGCAGTAGGGGCTGACGCTCCAGCAACGCGAACAATTTGGCCATGACGCTTCCTTAGTGATCCATGCGCAACCCACAGCGAGCACTCGGGCTTACGGTTCCTCGGCAATGTGCTCCATCGCAGCGCGTTGCTTGGCCATATCCAATTCGGTGTCGGAGAAACGCTCGGCGATCGCGCGAAACCGCTCGGGGCAACCTAAAAAGGCATCGCAGATGTCCGGGTCGAAATGCGAGCCGCGTCCCTGGCGAATGAGTTCCACGGCTTGCTCGTGGGGCATGCCGGGTTTGTACACGCGCCGGCTGATCAACGCGTCGTAGACATCGGCGACCGCCATCATCCGCGCGCTGATAGGAATGTCGTCGGCCGCCAGGCCTTCGGGATAACCACTGCCGTCCCATTTCTCCTGATGACCATAGGCAATCTCTTTGGCCAGCTTGAGGAAGTCCACCGAGATGCCCAACTGATCCTCCGCGTGCTGAATCGCGTCACGTCCCAAGGTGGTGTGGGTTTTCATGATCTCGAACTCTTGTTCGGTAAACCGCCCTGGCTTGAGCAGAATATGGTCGGGAATGCCGATCTTGCCGATGTCATGCAGCGGTGCCGATTTGAACAGCAGTTCGATGGTTTCGTCGGTGAGGAAGTGGCGAAAGCGCACGTGGTCTCGCAACAGCCCAGCCAGCAGCTTGATGTAGTGCTGGGTACGGCGAATATGGTTGCCGGTTTCGTTGTCGCGGGTTTCCGCCAGCGAGGCCATGGCCTGAATGGTGACGTCTTGAATGGCCGCCACTTCGCGGGTGCGGCGCTGAACTTCTTGCTCCAGAAAGTCGTTCTGATCGCGCAGGAAATCCGCCGCCGCCTTGATCTTGAGTTGGGCTTCAACGCGGGCCATTACCAGCGGTGGGCTGATCGGCTTGGTGATGTAGTCCACCGCCCCCAGTTCCAGGCCCTGAATCTCATCGGCCAGAGAGGCCAAGGCCGTGAGGAAGATGATCGGAATGTCGCGGGTGCGCGGCGTCTGTTGCAGCTGGTGCGCGACCTGATGACCCGATAGCCCGGGCATCATGATGTCGAGCAGAATCAGATCGGGCAGCGGGTCAGCCTGCAAGATTCGCAACGCTTTTTCGCCGCTGTTGGCCGCTTTAACCCGGTAATGGTCTTTAAGCAGCTCGGTCATCAGCATCAGGTTGTCGGGCGTATCGTCGACCACCAGAACGGTGGCCGGTTGGAACGGTTTAGGCGAACTGTCCATTGCACGGCTTCCTCGTCCACAGGGGAGCGACCACGCGCGATGTCGCTCCGACGGCAGGAGCTTAGTTGCAAATCTTCGTCATCGCTGCCCGGGCGGCGCGCACCCCCGCTTGGGCAACTGCTGCCAGGCACGGCCGAGCAGCTCGCGGGTGCGTCGGCTGTGCAAAATGCTGACGTGATCTTCATTCAATAAATACACATGGGTCGCTTCGTCCTGAGCCGCGTTGCGCAACTCGCTCGCGAGCGGCACCACGCCGTCATTGGGCTCTGGCAGCAGGCGGCGATTACCGCCGTAGCTGACCAACAGCCACTGGCGAATGTGAGCGGGCAACGGGGTGGCGAATAGCTGCTGCAAATACGGGCTGCCGGGCGCCATGTCTTTCCACACCGGAACTTCCAACGGCACGTTTTCAAGGCCCTTGGCCGCAGAGGGATGGCCATCCCAGGGCGTCGACAGCGTAACGAATAGGCAAACCGATTGGCTGGCCTGTTCATCCAGCATTTGCAGCGCCCGCCGAGCCACCAGACCGCCCATGCTGTGAGCCATTAGGTGCATGCGCGATGGGGTGTAGCGCCGCTGAATATCCCGGATGCCGACACTCAGCAGATAGGCGCTGTTATTCAGCGGCAGGCCGCCGGGGTAGTGATACAGCACGATCTGAAAGCGATTTTGATCGATGCTGGCGGCGACCTGCTGCCAGACCTGTGGCGATGAGTTAATGCCATGTACCAGAAACACCGGCTCCTTACGCTCATCCCACGGCGCCAACAAATAAAGCCCGTAACCGATATCGCGTAAAAACGTCAGCGGTTGCCACATGCCCAGCTGCGTACTCTGGGCACTGAATCGCGGATCAGCAAAACCCACCGGCTGCAGGTAGTTGCGCTGCATCTGCGGGCGCTCGCGGTGCAGCACCTGCAAATTCAAATCCACCGATGGCGCCTGGCTCAGGCTGCCAGCCGTAAGCCGAACGACGTTGCCCTGGCTCAGCCGCTTACGCGTGTCAGCGTCCGGTTGCACGTGCAGCGGCGAAGTGCGGGCGGTGGTTAGCCATTGACGGGGCTCGTCGGCATCAAGCACCAAGTTGCCATTGCGGTCGTCAAAAGCGAGCAACTGATAACTGCCGACCGGCTGGGTGAAATAGAAATCTTCGCCAGGGGCGGCGATTCGGTAAGTGAGCAGCTTGCCCTGGCTATCCAGCAGCGCCACCAGCGCGCTACGGCCAGACTCGTTAACACTCAGATGGCCTGCCACCAACACCATGTCCGCCCTGGCCTGCTTCATTTCGCGATCGACCTTAACCACACCGCAGCCGCTCAGCGCGCACATCGCGATTAGCAAGAGGGCGAGGATCTGCATGGCTTCTCCCTGATTTGCGGCTTGAACAGCCGCGCACCGAGAGCATAGGTCAGCGCAATTCAGGCGGTGGAATTGCGCAGGGGACAGTTGTCGGCTTTTGAACACGCAGCAGTGGGAACTGATTTGTCGCGTGTATCCGTCCAGCGTGGTTAGCCAAACGCCAGGCAACAAAAAAGGCCTTCGATTTCTCGAAGGCCTTTCTTTTATATGGTGCCGGCACCAGGAATCGAACCCGGGACCTACTGATTACAAGTCAGTTGCTCTACCAGCTGAGCTATACCGGCATTTCAGGGCCGCCATTATATCCATTAGAAGCGGCGAGTAAAGGCCTGATCTACGGTGATTTTTTCCTTGAATTTGAACGTGTCAGCATAGGCTTATGCACAATTGCGATGAGACGCGGGGCAAGCGGATCAATTTAATGTGAGTACTTGACAAGCGCTGCTAACTTACTGGTTTTGTTGATGTTTTAGTTCTGATTAAAAAATAATCACGTTTTGCGAGCCCTAGTAGTACCGGGCTTTGCCGAGGTTGCCCAGAAACTATCAACAAAGTTATCCACAGATTGTGTGGGCAACTTTTAGCGTTCTGCCAGAAGCATCAGGTTGCGCGGGCTGACATGCCCTACGCAGAACTGTCCGAGGTGAACGCTGTAGCCGCGCTCTTGCAAAATCAGGGCGCGGTCCAGCAATAGCCAGATCTCGAGCGGTCGTCGAAACAGGCCGCGCACCAGTTCCAAATTCCGCACCTCGGCCAGGCGCGCCCAGCCTTTCTGTTCGAGGGCTTTCCAGTCGCGCTGGGCGGGAGCGGGCAGTGCTTTGAGTTGGGCAAGGTCGCGGCAGTAGTCGGCAAAGTCTTTGTGTAGCCAGGCAACTGGCAGCGACGGTGTCGGCAGGTAGTCGTTTGCTGCGCGCAGTTCGCGTTGCAACAGGTCGAAGGCCAGGCGGCGGGCCATGGAGGTGTCGCGTTGGCGGCGCACGCGCGCACCTGCGGTGACGGTTTCGCTTAGCGGCAGGCCGAGGTCGTCGATGGAGAGTTGCAATGCCGAAGCCTGGCCCGCTGTGGATAACGCCTGGTAGTGCGTGGCCGCGATGCGGTTGTAGCAGCACGGCGCGACGGCCAGTTGCCGGCAGCCGGCGTCGCTCGCCAGGCGAAGCAGACGCACGTGCAGGTCGCCGCAAGCATGCAGGGCAACCGGGGTTTGCTCTGGGTGAACGTGCCGGTCGGCGGTTTCGGCGAGCACGTCCTGTTCGATGTGCTGGCTGTTTATGCCGCGGCGACGTGCCAGTTGAACGCCCGCTTCTACCAGCGCCGCGTCGTATTCGAGGCAGGTAAGAGGCTGGCCGTCGAGGGCCAGCAAATGGCCCAGGTGTCCTTTGCCGGCGCACCAGTCCAGCCAGTGCTGCGGTGGTTCGGCGAAGTTCAGGCAACTGGCGAAGGCTTGAATCTGCTCCCATTTGCGGCCCGGAATATCCACCGAGAAATGTGTCGGCAGTGCGGCGCGATTCGTTGTGGGTAACGCGCCGATGCTGGCCAACGCGGCGGATTGCTCGGCCAAGTCGCGGAATGGCGCGGGTGCTTGCAGCTGCTGCGGATGGTTGTGCGCTGCCTCGGCCTCAGCCAGTGAACGTCCGCGCAGCCAGGCCGCAAGCTCGGGGTGATCCGCCTCCCACGGCAGTTGCAGGTGGGTAAACGGTCGTGGTCGCCAGAACGGTTGATGGCGCAGCAGAAAATCGTCCAGCGCTTGAAAGCGCTGCAGCAAGGCGGAGCCTGTGAGTACGGCGGAGTCGGTCATGGCGAACAGCTTGAGGGTGGCGATTGCCCATGGCCGAGGTGGCGCATGGGCGGGCGCCTATTCTAGCGGCCTTGCGTGGCGTCGACGCGCAGCCAGTGTTCAAGCAGTTTGAAACCCTTCACCAGCACGAAGGCGATGGCGAGGTAGAACAGGCCGGCGGCGAAGAAAATCTCTACCGGCAAGTAAGTGCGGGCGATGATCGTGCGCGCCATCCCGGTGAGTTCCAGCAGGGTGATGGTGCTCGCCAGGGCGCTGGCTTTGAGCATCAGGATCACTTCGTTGCTGTAGGCCGGCAAGCCGATACGCGCGGCACGGGGAAGAATAATGTGCAGCATGGCCTGCGCCCGCGACATGCCCAGCGCCCGCGCCGCTTCCACTTCGCCCGGCGGTACGGCTTGAATGGCGCCGCGCAGAATCTCGGCAATATAGGCGGCGGTATGCAGGGTCATGGTCAGCACCGCGCACCAGTACGGATCGCGCAGGTAAGGCCACAGCGGACCCTGGCGCACCACGTCGAATTGCGCGGCGCCGTAATACACCAGGAACAACTGCACCAAGAGCGGCGTACCGCGAAAGAAGAAAATGTAGCCGTAGGGCAGGGCGCGTACGTACCAGTGTCGGGAAGCGCGAGCGATACCCATGGGCAGCGCGAGTATCAGGCCGGCGATCACGGCAAAGGCGACCAGCTCCAGCGTCAGGATGGCGCCGTCGAACAGGCGCGGCAGGTACTTGATGATTACGTTCCAGTCCATCACGCGCTCCGAGCGAAGCCGCGGCTGGCGCGTCTTTCGATGAAATACAGGGCGGTCATGGCGACCACCGTCAGGCCGAGGTAGATGAATGCCGCCACCAGAAAGAAGGTGAACGGTTCTTTGCTGGACGTGACCGCGATCTGCGAGCGGCGCATCAGCTCTTCCAGGCCGATGACCGAAACCAGCGCGGTGTCTTTCATCAAAATCATGAAGAGGTTGCCCAGACCCGGCAGGGCGATGCGCCACATCTGCGGAAGGATAATCCGCCAGAACGTGCGGCCCTTGGACAAGCCCAATGCCTGCCCGGCCTCACGGTGGCCGCGCGGGATCGCCAGAATGGCGCCGCGGAACACTTCCGTGGCGTACGAACCGAAGCACAAGCCCAAGGCAATGGTGCCGGCGGCGAAGGCGCTCAGCTCCAGGCTTTCCATGCCAATGGCTTCGCCAATGCTGCGCATTAAATTGACCGTGCCGAAATAAATCAGCAGCACCCACAGCAGCTCGGGAATGCCGCGCACCAGGGTCGAATACGTGCCGCCGAGCCACTGCAAAGGCTTGTGCGGGGATGTTTTGGCCAGCGCGCCCAGCAGGCCGAGCACCAGCCCCAAACACAGCGCGCTAAGTGCCAGCTTGACGGTCATCAGTGTCCCGGCGAGCAGCGCGGGGCCGAATCCATGAAGATCAAAGATCATCGATTTTTACTGCTTTGAAGAGGCGAGGGAGCCCAACATTCGAGGGCTTCTGGACTAGAGCCAGGCAAGGCGAAATCGCGCCGGGCAGCGCAGCGTACCTAAGCACTTCAACTACTTTGGTACGTGAGCACGCCCGGCGCGGTTTCAACGCAGCATGGCCGACGGCCAGGAGGCCGCTTAGTAGATGCTAAAGGGGAAGTATTTGTCGTTGATCTTCTTATAGGTCCCGTCCGCAATGATCTCCTTCAGCGCAGCATTCAACTTCTCGCGCAGCGGGTCTTTTTTGCGCACGGCGATGGCGATTTTGTCGTTGTCGAAGACTGGGTCACCTTTGAATTCGAAGCCTTTGCCGGTTTCGCTTTTCAGCCATTCCCAGTTCACGAATTTGTCGGCGAGCACGCCATCCACACGGCCGGAGGCCAGGTCAAGGTAGGCGTTTTCCTGGGTGTCGTAGAGTTTAATGTCGACGACGTCAGCCATGTTGTCTTCCAGCCAGGTGCCGGCGATGGTGGCGCGCTGGGCACCGATCACTTTGCCTTTGAGGCTGGCTTTGTCGGTTTTGAACGGTTTGTCTTTGGCGGCAATGAATTGCAGCTTGTTGGTGTAGTACGCGTCGGTGAAGTCGACGGCGTTTTTACGCTCTTCGGTGATCGACATGGAGGCGGCCAGGAAGTCGAACTTCTTGGCGTTCAGGGCGGGAATGATGCCGTCCCAGTCGGAGGTGACCACTTCGCACTCGGCCTTCATTTTTGCGCACAAGGCCTGGGCGATTTCTACGTCGAAACCGCCAACCTGGCCGCTCGCGTCGATCAGGTTGAACGGCGGGTAGGCGCCTTCGGTGCCTATTTTCAGTTTGTCAGCGGCGACGGCACCAGTGCCGAACGCCAGGGTAGCGGCCGCGGCCAGCAGTATCTTTTTGTAGTTCTGCATGGGGTTGTTGCTCCGTGTTAGCGATTGCTGGACATGAATTGCTTGCAGCGCGCCGAGTTCGGGTTGCTGAACACCTGCTCGGGCGATCCTTGTTCTTCCACCAGGCCCTGGTGCAGAAACACCACTTCACTGGACACCTGGCGGGCGAAATTCATTTCGTGGGTGACCAGCAGCATGGTCCGGCCTTCCTCGGCGAGCGCGCGAATAACGTTAAGCACTTCCTGGACCATTTCCGGGTCGAGTGCCGAGGTGGGCTCGTCGAACAGAATCACTTTAGGTTGCATGGCCAGGGTGCGGGCGATGGCGGCGCGCTGCTGTTGGCCGCCGGACAGTTGCGCCGGGTACACGTGGCGTTTGTCGCCGATGCCCACTTTGGCCAGCAGCGCTTCGGCTCTTTCGGTGGCTTCGGCTTTGCTCAAGCCCAGTACGCGACGTGGCGCCTCGATGATGTTGTCGAGCACCGTCATGTGCGGCCACAGGTTGAAGTTCTGGAACACAAAGCCAATTTCGCTACGCAGGCGGTTGATCTGCTTGTTGTCCGCCGCGACCAGCTCGCCGTGCTTACCCGCTTTGAGCTTAAGCGCTTCGCCGGCCACCAGAATTTCGCCCTTGTGTGGGTTTTCCAGGAGGTTGATGCAGCGCAGAAAAGTGGATTTGCCAGAACCGGAAGAGCCGAGGATCGAGATTACGTCGCCGTCACGGGCGGTAAGCGAGATGCCCTTGAGCACCTCGAGGTCGCCGTAGCGTTTGTGCAGATTACGGATTTCGAGCGCGGGCGTTGCCTCGGCCATGGGGTGTCCTCTTGTTCTTAGGGTGCGCTGAATGCGGCGACTTTCCTGGCGAGGCTGCAACCTAGCATAGCGTCGGAAGAGCAGCCAAGACTGCCTAAGAGGCTATTTGGCTGCCTGCCGAAATGGTGTCGCATCGGCGCAATTGGCTGGCGCGAGGATGCAAAACGAGGCGGCATTTCGTAAGAGGCTGTGGGAAACAGGTGGTGAAGTCCAAGGTTTGGCTTCGCTTTTCTTCACCCAAGCGCACATGTGTAGTCATTTAAGACATATCCATGTTAATTACTCAGCGTCGCTCAACGCTGTGAGGCTGCTATGAAACGCAAGCAATCGATCGAGCAGGTCCGTTGGGACCTGGCCCTGCGTTATCGCCTGATCGAAACCGTGGCGTGGTGGGAGGGGCGGCTGACCACGGGGCATCTGATGCAAAGCTTTGGCATCAGCCGGCAGCAGGCATCGAAAGATATCAACAGTTACCTCAGCGAATACGCGCCGAATAACCTCGACTACGACAAGCACCTAAAGGGCTATGTGCCCAGCGCAACGTTCAAGCCACTGTTTATTGATGACAGTGCTAGCGCGTACTTGCACCTGCTCAACCAGAACCACGAACGCGCGCCTCACATTGAAGGCCTGGCATTGGCTTACGCCCATACCGAAGTGCTGACGGTGCCCGACCGCTCGGTACGCCCGCAGGTGCTGCGCCCGCTGTTGCGCGCCTGCCGTGAGGGGCTGCGTTTGGAATGCGAGTACGTGTCGCTGGCCAATCCGCTCGCCGAGACGCGCCTGATCGCGCCGCACACCTTGGTGTACACCGGAATGCGCTGGCACGTGCGCGCCTATTGCGAGAAGAACCGCGACTACCGCGATTTTGTATTGAGCCGCCTGCGCGGCGTGCCTGATGTGCTGGATGAGTCCGAGCACCGCATTGAGTCCGACGCCGGGTGGGCGGCGCAGGTCGACGTGATTATCGAACCGGATTCACGCCTGAGCGCCGAGCAGAAAGCGATCATCGAAATCGACTACGGCATGCACGAGGGCCAGCTTCGTGTCGCCAGTCGTGGCGCGCTGGTGCAGTACGTGCTTCAGCGTTTCCAGCTCGACGCCAACAAAGTGCAAAGCAAAGCCAGCGCCCAGCAAATTGTGGTGGCCAATATCGATGCCTTGCAGCCTTGGCTTTACTAACGGGCCCACTTACTCAGCCGGGCCGTAGGCCAAATGCGCCGTCAGCCAAAAGAAGGCGGCAACGGCCAGCAGAATGTGTGCGTTGTTTAGGACTGCGTTGAGCAACCACACGATCAGAACTCCAACGAAACGGTGTGGCTAAACCCTAAGCCGGCGACGTTGAGCGGTCGATCTGTCTACTTTTCGTGCGTAATGTTTTCGCACAGGTCGGCGCGCATTTCTCTAGCGCTCCTCAATAGGCGCTCAATGCCGCTCGTCTACCCCAATCAAAATACTTGTACGAAGGCATTCGGTTTGTACAAGTATTTTGATAATGTCGTGCTGATGTCAGCCGGCCATCCTTTCCCTACGCCGCCGTCCGACTCCATGAATGAGGTCATGTGATGTTTTCCAAGAATTTGAAGCTTGAGCTGACAGCCAGGACGGCTGAAGTGGAGGGATTCAAAGGACTGATGGCTGCGCTGGAGCGCTCGATGGCGGTGATTGAATTTGATCTGGACGGCCGGGTCATTCGGGCCAATCAGAACTTTCTTAACGTAATGGGTTATCGCGCTGAACAAGTCGTGGGCAAAGCGCATCGCGAGTTCTGCACGCCTGCCCATGTCGGCAGCAAGCAATACACCGATTTCTGGGCCGCGCTGCGTAAGGGCGAATTTGTTTCAGGCACCTTTCAGCGCCTTGATAGCAAAGGCCAGAACGTGTGGTTGGAGGCCAGCTACAACCCCGTGTTGGATGCCGATGGGCGTGTGTTGAAAGTGGTGAAGTACGCCATGGACGTCACCGAGAAACTCACCCGCGAGCGTGATGCGCGCGCCAAGTTGGTGGCGATTGACCGGGCAATGGCGATTGTAGAGTTCGATCTTCAAAGCAACATTCTGACCGCCAACGAAAACTTCGTGCACACCCTGGGCTACGGCCTTGGCGAGATTGTCGGCAAGCCGCACAAAATGTTTTGCGACGCGGCGCTGGTCAATAGCGCGGAATATGCCGAGCTGTGGCGTGGCCTGAATCGCGGTGAAATTCGCGGCGGGCAATTCAAACGATTGGCCAAACATGGCCGTGTGGTTTGGCTGGAAGCGACCTACAACCCGGTGTACGACGCCGAAGGCAAGTTGTGCAAAATCGTGAAGTTCGCCAGCGACATTACCGAGCGTGTGGAAAAACAACAGAACGACGCCCGCAGCGCCTCGCGTGCTTATCACATCTCCACCGAGACAGAAAAAACCGCCGAACACGGCACGCAAGTGATTCAGGAAACCGCACGGGAAATGCGTCAGATCGCCGAAAACATCGGCGCTTCGGCCAAACTCATCACCCAGCTGGGCGCACGTTCCGAGCAAATCACCGCCATCGTTAACACCATTCGCGGCATCGCTGACCAAACCAACCTGCTGGCGCTCAACGCCGCTATTGAAGCGGCACGGGCGGGCGATCAGGGCCGAGGTTTTGCCGTGGTGGCCGACGAAGTGCGGCAACTGGCCGGGCGCACCAGCGGCTCTACCGCCGAGATCGCCGAACTGATCGGGCAGATTCTCAAAGAAACCCGCGAAGCCGTAACCAGCATGAACCTGACCCAGGAAGTAGCAAACCACGGCGTCACCCTCGCCGACCAGGCCGGCGCCGTAATCGTACAAATCCGCGATGGCGCCAGCGGGGCGGTGGAAGCGGTGAGCATGTTTGCGGCTACGCAGGAAAATGCGGAGCGAGTGGGGGTGTTTGCTTAAGGGAATGGGGCGCGGCTTAGAGCATCGCGGCTGAAGCCGCTCCTACAGAAAGGAGCCCTGGCTTTTAAAAAATCGCGGCCGCAACGCATCTCAAGATTGAGCGAGCTAGAGCGGGGCAAGGCGAATAAAGCTTTTGAAGCGCAGTGGGCTGGTGCCCATGAGCATTCAAAAGTTTTATTCAACGCAGCCCCGCCGACGCGCAGCCAATCGCTTAATAACGAAAAAGCCGGCTTGTGGCCGGCTTTTTGGTGGAAGCTTTGGCTTATTTTTGGTAAGCCGCAACCGCCTTCAAAATCTCGGCACGGGCCGCTTCCGCGTTGCCCCAGCCTTCAACCTTGACCCATTTGCCTTTCTCGAGATCTTTGTAGTTCTCGAAGAAGTGCTTGATTTGCTCAAGCAGCAGCGGGGGCAGGTCGGTGTATTCCTTGATGTCGACATACAGCTGCGACAGCTTGTCGTGCGGTACGGCGATCAGTTTGGCGTCGCCGCCGGCTTCGTCGGTCATGTGCAGAACGCCGACTGGGCGCGCGCGAATCACTGCGCCTGGGGAAACTGGGTACGGGGTAACGACCAATACGTCGAGGGGGTCGCCGTCATCCGCCAGGGTGTTGGGGATGTAGCCGTAGTTGGCTGGGTAGAACATGGGGGTGGCCATGAAACGGTCGACGAACAGGCAGTCGCTGTCTTTGTCGATTTCGTATTTGATCGGCGCGTGGTTGGCCGGAATCTCGATGGCGACGTAGATGTCGTTCGGCAGGTCTTTGCCGGCCGGGATCTTGCTGTAGCTCATGGGTTCGCTTCCCTTGGTTGGCCAATCAAACTTGGCCGTGGCGGCCAAAAAGTGGGCGCGATTATAGGCATATTCGCCAGCCGTTACCATGCTTGGCCGCTCAGCCGTTGGTCTCGTTTTGCCCTGTAACGGCGCGCTGTTCGAGGCGGCGCAGACGTTCCAGCGGGTCTTGCCGGTAGAACGCTTGCAGTTGCACGTACACCTTCGGGTAGGCCTGCACGAGCAGATCCGGGGCGCTAAAGAAGTATTCGCTGGTGACGGCAAAGAACTCTGCCGGGTTTTCGGCCGCGTAGGGGTCGATGGCGGTTTCGGCGTCGGGATTGTCATCCAGTTGCCGGTTCAGGTCGTCGTACGCGCTTTGCATGGCGCTCGACCATTCTTCCAGGCGCATCGAGCGATGCAGTGGCGGCAGGCCGTTGGCATCGCCGTTGAGCATGTCGAGCTTGTGCGCCAGTTCGTGAATCACCAGGTTGTAGCCGTCCCAGTTGCCGCTGCTGAGCACGCCGGGCCAGGCCAGAATCACCGGGCCTTGCAGCCAGGCTTCACCGCTGTGCTCGCCGTCCCACTCGTGCTCGATGCCGTTGGGGTCGCGGTGGCGCTGCGGGCTGACGAAGTCGCCGGGGTACAACACGATTTCATGGAAGCCCTGATACCAGTCGAGGTCCGGCAGGTGCAGCAACGGCAATTGGGCGAGGGCGGCGAGGTGCAGGCGGTCTTCACCGTGAAGCTCGACGCCGGGCAGCGCGGTCAGGTGCTTGTCGTGAATGAACAATACGCAGCGACGTTTCAGGCGCTGAATGTCTTCGTCACTCAGGCCGTCGAGAATCGGCAACCGCCGCAGCACCCGCGCCCAGCTTTCGGGCGCGATCGGGTGCTTTTGCAGAATGCGGCGCTGACGCCAGCCGCGAAGAAACCACATGGCGCGAGCCGATCAGTTGGCCGAGTCGGGCGCGGTTTCCGGGCGCAGGCGATGGTGCAGCCAGCCAATCACCATGGGCAGCAAGCTCAAGCCGATCACCACCAGAATCATCAGTGACAGGTTGTCTTTCACAAACGGCGCGTTGCCGAAGAAGTAGCCCAGCGTCACCAAACCGCCGACCCACGCCACGGTGCCAAGGGCGCTGAAGCCGAGAAAGCGCAGATACGGCATACGGCCGATGCCCGCAACGAACGGCGCGAAGGTGCGCACGATGGGCAGGAAGCGCGCCAGCGTTACGGTTTTGCCGCCGTGGCGGTCGTAGAAGTCGTGGGTGCGTTGCAGGTAGTCGCGGCGGAAGATTTTCGATTTGGGGTTGCTGAACAGTCGTTCCCCCACGTTTCGCCCGATCACATAGTTGGTGCTGTCGCCGAGCACGGCGGCAAACATCAGCAGGCCGGCGAGTAGCACCGGGTCCATGCTGCCGGTGGCGCACATGGCGCCGGCAATAAACAGCAGCGAGTCGCCTGGCAAAAACGGCATCACTACCAGGCCGGTTTCGCAAAAAATAACCAGGAACAAAATGGCGTAAATCCACACGCCATAGTTCGCCACCAGCACGGCCAAGTAATTGTCCAGGTGCAGAATCAGATCAATCGGGTTGAATTCCATATGACGCCTATTGCGCTGAGGGAAAAGAGCACTGGCGTTCGATAGCCGGTAGGTCGGTCGGCATTATAAGAGCAAGGTCTGGGGGTCGCGCTGCAGTTTGTTGCAACAGATGTCTGTCGAAACGACCGATGGCCAACCCGCCTAATTCACTGCCCTGCGTTGGTGCGCCCGACGCTGCAGCGCCCCACGCTTGACGCCGCGCATGAGCCTAGCGCGGCCGTGTGAACGGTTTAAGTCAGTCGCTGTTGATCGGCAGCACGTAGTTTTTGAATTGGCTGTCTTCGCGAAAACCGATGGACTCGTACACCTTCTGCGCCACCTCGTTGTTGCTGCTGGTGGACACACGCATGCGCACGGCGTTGGTTTCTTTGGCCATTTTTTTCGCGGTTTGCAGCAGGCGATCCGCCACCAACTGCCGGCGCGCGTCTTCGGCCACATAGATGTCGTTGAGAATCCACACGCGCTTGAGCGACAACGACGAGTAACTCGGGTACAGCTGGCAGAAGCCCATCAGCTTGTCTTCGTCGTCCGCCAGGGCCAGGTAAATCACCGACTCCTTGCGGCGCAGGCGCACTTCCAGAAATTTGCGCGAGGAGTCCGGGAACGGCAGCTCACCATAGAACTCGCGGTATTTGACGAACAACGGCGTCAACAGATCCAGGTGTTCCAGAGTGGCTTGGACAATGCGCATGGTGGCCTCGACTGCAATGAATAAGGGCTGCGCTGGCGGCGCGGGGCACGGCCAGGGTTGCCGAGATGCTGCCTGTGGTGGCTAGAAAGCGCAATCCAAGCAAGCGTTTGAATCTGACGGTGGCGGTTATGACTTCGGTGCGTCGAGTAAGAAGTTGTGGCGCATGTCTTGAGGGTTTTCCGAATCCAGGCTGTGCACTTCGGCTTCGTCCTTAAGGTGCACGCCAGACAACTGCCGCCGACACGCCTCACGCATCAAGTACAGCAGGCGATGGGCCGCCATGCCATAACTCAGGCCTTCGAGGCGCACATTGGAAATGCAATTGCGGTACGCGTCGGTTAAGCCGACCTTGGGCGCATAGGTGAAATACAGGCCCAGGCTGTCGGGCGAGCTCAAACCCGGACGTTCGCCGATCAGAATCACCACCATTTTGGCGCCCAACAGCTGCCCCACTTCGTCGGCCACCGCCACGCGTCCCTGTTCCACCAGCACCACCGGCGACAGGCTCCAGTTATCGGCCGCCGCCTGTTCTTCAAAACGCTGCAAAAACGGCAGGCTGTGGCGATGTACCGCCAAGGCGGAGAGGCCATCGGCGATGACTATGCCCAGGTCAACGCCGCCGGGGTTGGCCTGGGCATAGTCGCGCAAGGTCTGCGCAGACGCTTCGTTGAGCTTGCGGCCCAGGTCTGGCCGTTGGAGGTAACTGTGACGGTCGGCGGCGGCGCTGTGCAGCAGCAGCGTGTCGCGCCCGCGCTCGGCCAGTTGGGCGCTGAGTGCCGCGTGGTCGAACGGCAGGTGCACGGCATCGCGGGCCTGGGCGTGGGCGTATTGGAAATCAAGCTGCGCGGTGGTTGGCAAGCTGGTGCCGGCGCGGCCCAAGGCGATGCGCGCGGGCGTGAGGCGGCGTAGCTCCTGCCAGGGGTTGTCGATGCTGCCGGTGATTTCGTTTTCCATCGTTCGTCCTTACGCGACCTGTGGGAGAGGCTTCAGCCTTGATGCTGTTAAAGCACAAGCATCGACGCTGAAGCCTCTCCTACAGGTGGGGCGGAAATTAATTCAATTGCGCCAACGCTTGGCGAAACGCTGGCGGCAGCTGTTCGCCGAAGCGCACGCGGCCATCGGCCTGGGTGAAGATGCCCATGCGTTGCAGCCAGGCCTCGAACTCCGGCGCCGGGCGCAGGCCCAGGGTTTGCCGGGCGTAGAGCGCGTCGTGAAACGAGGTGGTTTGGTAATTGAGCATGATGTCGTCCGAGCCCGGAATGCCCATGATGAAGTTGATGCCGGCCACGCCCAGCAAGGTCAGCAGCGTGTCCATGTCGTCCTGATCGGCTTCGGCGTGGTTGGTGTAGCAAATGTCGCAACCCATCGGCACGCCCAGCAGCTTGCCGCAGAAGTGGTCTTCCAGGCCGGCGCGAATGATCTGCTTGCCGTTGTACAGATACTCCGGGCCGATAAAGCCGACCACGGTGTTGACCAGAAACGGTTTGAAATGCCGCGCCACCGCGTAGGCGCGGGCTTCGCAGGTTTGCTGGTCGACGCCGTGGTGCGCGTTGGCCGACAGCGCGCTGCCCTGGCCGGTTTCGAAATACATCAGGTTGTTGCCCAGCGTGCCGCGCTTGAGGCTCAGCCCCGCTTCGTAACCTTCTTGCAGCACGTTCAGGCTGATGCCGAAACTGGCGTTGGCCGCTTCGGTGCCGGCGATGGACTGGAACACCAGGTCCAGCGGCACGCCGCGTTCGATGGCGGCGATCGAGGTGGTGACGTGGGTGAGCACGCAGGCCTGGGTGGGAATTTCGTAGCGCTGAATGATGGCGTCGAGCATTTCCAACATGGCGCAGATCGAGGCGATGCTGTCGGTGGCCGGGTTGATGCCGATCATGGCGTCGCCATTGCCGTACAGCAGGCCGTCGAGAATGCTCGCGGCAATACCGGCGGGCTCGTCGGTGGGGTGGTTGGGCTGCAAGCGGGTGGACAACCGCCCCTGCAAACCCAGCGTGCCGCGAAATTGCGTGACTACGCGGATCTTCTGCGCCACCAGCACCAGATCCTGCACCCGCATTATTTTAGACACCGCCGCTGCCATCTCCGGCGTCAGCCCCGGCGCCAGCGCGCGCAGGCTGTTCTCGTTGGCGTGGTCGCTCAGCAACCAGTCGCGAAAGCCGCCCACGGTCAAGTGGCTGACAGGCGCGAAGGCCAGGGCGTCATGGGTGTCGATGATCAGGCGGGTGACTTCGTCCTGTTCATAGGGAATCAGCGCTTCATCGAGAAAGTGCTTGAGCGGGATATCGGCCAACGCCATTTGCGCCGCGACGCGCTCGCCGTCGTTGCTGGCAGCGACTTCGGCCAGGTAGTCGCCCGAGCGCGCCGGGCTGGCCTTGGCCATCACTTCCTTGAGGCTGTCGAACCGATAAGTTTCGTTGCCCACTGCGTGGGAAAAACTGGCCATAGGCACTCCTTCTGGTGGCTGCAAAAGCCCATTTGCCATGTTCTTTGTTCTGAAACCATAGTCGGTCAGAGCATCGCAGATGGAGTCTTGATTCACTTTTCCTGCTGCAAAGAGCGCTGCAAAGAATGGGCCCGCAATGCGGGCCCAGGTCGAACGAGGGTGAACAACCGCGATCAGACGCCGTTGAGCATGGCGTCGGCGGGCGCGTTGGCGCGCTGGGTCGCGGTGAGTTGGAAGTAGACGAAGCCCACCGCCATAAAGCCCAGGAAGATCAGGCCGATGGTGGCGTTGAAGTACGCCATCGCCACCAGGCACACCACCGCCAGCGCCAGGGCAATGCCCGGGACAATCGGGTAGCCCGGCGCGCGGAAAGTGCGCTCCAGGTTCGGCTCGGATTTACGCAGCTTGAACAGGCTGAGCATGCTGATGATGTACATGACGATGGCGCCGAACACCGACATGGTGATCATCGCCGCAGTCAGGCTCATGCCCTGCAAGTTAATCAGGCCGTCGCTGTAGATGGCGGCGATGCCCACCAGGCCGCCGACGATGATGGCGCGGTGCGGCGTCTGGAAGCGCGACAGTTTCGCCAGGCCTTTAGGCAAGTAGCCGGCGCGGGCCAAGGCGAAGAACTGACGGGAGTAACCGAGGATGATGCCGTGGAAGCTGGCCACCAGGCCGAACAGACCGATCCACACCAGCATGTGCATCCAGCCGGAGTTTTCCCCGACCACGGCTTTCATCGCTTGAGGCAGCGGGTCGTTGATGCCTGAGAGCTTGGTCCAGTCGCCCACGCCACCGGCCATGATCATCACGCCCACGGCGAGGAAAACCAGGGTCAGAATGCCGCTGATATAGGCTTTAGGGATGGTGCGTTTCGGGTCTTTCGCTTCCTCGGCCGCCATGGCCGCGCCTTCGATGGCCAGGAAGAACCAGATGGCAAACGGAATGGCCGCGAAGATGCCGGAAATCGACGCCGCGCTGAACTCGTTCTGGCCAGACCAGCCGTTGAGCACGAAGTTACTGAAGCTGAAACCCGGCGCCACAACGCCCATAAACACCAGCAGTTCAGCCACGGCGAGCACGGTGACCACCAGCTCGAAGGTGGCGGCGATGCGCACGCCGAGAATGTTCAAGGTCATAAACACGAAGTACGCGCCGACGGCAGCGTGCTTGGGGTCCAGTGCCGGGAACTGCACGTTCAGGTAAGCACCGATGGCCATGGCAATGGCGGGTGGCGCGAACACGAACTCGATCAGCGTGGCCAGGCCGGCAATCAAGCCTGCCTTCTCGCCGAAGGCACGACGGCTGTACGCGAACGGGCCGCCGGCGTGGGGAATGGCGGTGGTCAGTTCGGTGAAGCTGAAGATAAAACAGGTGTACATCGCCGCCACCATCAATGCGGTGACGAGAAAGCCCAACGTGCCAGCGGTGCCCCAGCCATAGCTCCAGCCAAAGTACTCGCCGGAAATCACCAGGCCTACGGCAATGCCCCATAAATGCAGGGTGCCAAGCGTGGGTTTTAGTTGTGTTGTTGTAGTCATGTATGGACCCGCCCTGAGTGGTGAACCGTTCAGAAAGACAGGGGCCATCACGCAACGGCCATGCCAGGCGCAACAAAATGTTGCAGCGCAGTGGGAAAAGGTCGCGATTGGAAAGGGTGAGGGTCGTTTTTGGTTTTTGCGTGGAAGTGACTGGTGGGTCGGTGTTTTAGGCAGGGGTGGCGGGGCGCGCAAATGGTGCAGGGTAAAGCAGCCCTCTCCCCCAGCCCCTCTCCCGCGAGCGGGAGAGGGGAGTTAAACCGCGAGCTCGCTTGGAGCGCCTATCAAGCCCCCTCTGCCCGCTTGCGGGAGAGGGCTGGGGAGAGGGTTTTACGCTTTAGAAAAACCCCAACGGATTAATGTCGTAGCTCACCAGCAAATTCTTGGTTTGCTGGTAGTGGTCCAACATCATCTTGTGCGTCTCGCGGCCAACGCCGGATTTCTTGTAGCCGCCAAACGCCGCATGCGCCGGATACAGGTGGTAGCAGTTGGTCCACACGCGCCCCGCCTTGATGGCCCGACCCATGCGGTACGCGCGGTTGATGTCACGCGTCCACAAACCCGCACCCAGGCCAAACTCGGTGTCGTTGGCAATCGCCAGCGCTTCGGCTTCATCTTTGAAGGTGGTAACGCTCACCACCGGGCCAAAGATTTCTTCCTGGAATACGCGCATTTTGTTGTTGCCCTTGAGCAGGGTCGGCTGGATGTAATAGCCCGACGACAGGTCGCCCGACAGTTGCTCCACCTTGCCGCCGGTCAGCAGCTCGGCGCCTTCGGTTTTGGCGATTTCCAGGTACGAAAGAATCTTGTCGAATTGCTGCTCCGAGGCCTGGGCGCCGACCATGGTGTCGGTGTCCAGCGGGTCGCCACGTTTGATCTGGCTGATCTTCTTCATCACTTCCTGCATGAAGGCCGGATAGATCGACTCCTGCACCAATGCGCGCGACGGGCAGGTGCACACTTCGCCCTGGTTGAAGAACGCCAGCACCAAGCCTTCGGCGGCCTTTTCGATAAAGCTCTGCTCGGCCTGCATGATGTCTTCGAAGAAGATATTCGGGCTCTTGCCGCCCAGCTCCACGGTGCTCGGAATAATGTTTTCCGCCGCGCATTTCATGATGTGCGAGCCCACGGGCGTCGAGCCGGTAAAGGCGATTTTGGCGATGCGTTTGCTGGTGGCCAGCGCCTCGCCCGCTTCCTTACCGAAGCCTTGCACCACGTTGAGTACGCCCGGTGGCAGCAAGTCGCCAACCAGTTCCAGCAGCACGCAAATGCCCAGCGGAGTTTGCTCGGCAGGCTTGAGTACCACGCAATTGCCGGCGGCCAGTGCCGGGGCGAGTTTCCAGGCGGCCATCAGCAGTGGGAAGTTCCACGGAATGATCTGCCCGACCACGCCCAGCGGTTCGTGAATGTGGTACGCCACGGTGTGTTCGGTGATTTCTGCCGCCGAACCTTCCTGCGCCCGCAGGCAGCCGGCGAAGTAGCGGAAGTGGTCGGCTGCCAGGGGAATGTCGGCGTTCAGGGTTTCGCGTACGGCTTTGCCGTTGTCCCAGGTTTCGGTGACAGCCAGCACTTCGAGGTTGGCTTCGATGCGGTCGGCGATTTTCAGCAGCACCAGCGCGCGGTCTTGCGCCGAGGTTTTGCCCCAGGCGTCTGCGGCGGCGTGGGCGGCGTCGAGGGCCTTGTCGATGTCTTCGGCAGTGGAACGGGGGAATTCGGCGATAGGCTTGCCGTTAACCGGCGAGGTGTTGGTGAAGTACTGGCCTTTTACCGGGGCCACGAACTCACCGTTGATGTAGTTGCCGTAGCGGCTTTTGAAGGAAACGATGGCGCCGCTGGTGCCCGGATGTGCGTATTGCATGGTGAAGTTCTCCTGGCTTTTTATGCTTTTAGGGAGCGCGTTCGATTGCGCTGGGTTAAGCGTAGAGCAAGCCCTGAGCCAGGCCTCATTGAATACGCCCGAATGGCCGCTGACAGCGAATTGGCGGCCGCTCTGCGCCGGGGCTTTGGCGCGATTGGTTAATGAGCGGGCGGATATGCAACAGCAGCGGTGACAGTTTGTCCCATTCTTGGTACAGCCGCCGCGCGGCGGGCAAGCTATGCTCAGCGCGGCCTTGGCGCTCGATACGGCAACCCCCTCGATAGCAAGCCAAGCGCACACTGCGGAGAACAATAACAATGCAGAGTCAATTCAACCGTCACACCCAACAGGTGATGACGCTCGCCCAAGGCAAAGCCCAATTCGACGGGCCTGCCGCCGACCCGTCCATCGCCCGCTCGTGGCTGCGCTGCTTGCAGGACTATCACCTGGACCCCAGCCAAACCATGGCGCCCACCGTGCTTGAACATGCGCGCGTGTTGGAGCGTCGCGAGCGTTTGCAGCAGGTGCTGGAGATTGCCAGCGGCGAGATGACCAGCCTGTATCAGCAACTGGCCGGTGCCGGCCATGCGGTGCTGCTCACCGATGCGCGCGGCGTGATCCTCAACAGCGTGACCGGCAATTCCGAGCGCAAAAGTTTCGAGCGCGCCGGCCTGTGGCTGGGCGCGGATTGGAGCGAAGCCTGCGAGGGCACCAACGGCATCGGCACCTGCCTGATCGAACGCCAGGCACTGACCATTCACCAGGACGAACACTTTCGCGGGCAACACACCGGGCTCACCTGCTCGGCCAGTCCGGTGTTCGACTGCCAGGGCGATCTGCTCGCCGTGCTCGACGTGTCGTCGGCGCGCGCAGACGTTTCGCGCCAGAGCCAGTTTCACACCATGGCGCTGGTTAACCTGTCGGCAAAAATGATCGAAAGCTGCTACTTCCTGCGGCGTTTCGAGGGCCAGTATTTGCTGCGCTTTCATGTGCAGGCCGAGTACGTCGGCTTGTTCAGCGAAGGGCTGCTGGCGTTCGAGGGGGATGGGCGCATCAGCGCGGTTAACCAGAGCGCCATGAACCTGCTCGGCGACACGCGCGGCAACCTGATAGGCAAACCGCTGGAAAGCTTTTTCGATTGCCGGCTGGACGAGCTCTTGGGCCGCTCCAACCTTGCCAGTAGTTGGCCGCTGCGCACCCACAGCGGCCGCGCCTTGTTCGCCCAATTGCGTGGTGTGGCGCGCAGCCAGCCGAGCGCCCTGAGCCCGTCGATTGGCCGCTTGGCCAGCAAACAAGTGCCGGCCGACATTCCTGCCAGCTTGTGCGTGGCCGATGTGGCGTTGCAGCGCGAGTTTCGTCGCGCCTTGCGCGTGTACGAACGCGACGTGCCGCTGCTTATCAATGGCGAAACCGGCACCGGCAAAGAGGCGTTCGCCAAGGCCATTCACCAGGCCAGTTCACGCGCCGGCAAGGCCTTTGTCGCGCTCAATTGCGCGGCCATTCCCGAAAGCCTGATTGAAAGCGAGCTGTTCGGTTATCGCGGCGGCAGTTTTACCGGCGCCCGTAAGGAAGGCATGAGCGGCAAGCTGCAACAGGCCGACGGCGGCACGCTGTTTCTCGATGAAATTGGCGACATGCCATTGGCCATGCAAACCCGCTTGTTGCGGGTGTTGGAAGAGCGCGAAGTGGTGCCCATCGGCGGCACGGCGCAGGCGGTGAATGTGCGCGTTATCAGCGCCACCCACCGCGAGCTGGGCGAACACGTGGCCGCTGGCAGTTTTCGCGAAGACTTGTTTTACCGCCTCAACGGCCTGGTGCTGACCCTGCCGCCATTACGCGAACGCAGCGACCGCGAGCAGTTGCTGGCGCATTTGCTCGCTGAGGAAAGCCAGGGCCAAGCGCTGCGCTTGGACGCCGAGGCGCGCCAGGCGCTGCTCGATTACGCCTGGCCCGGCAATGTGCGGCAGCTGCGCAATGTGCTGCGCACCTTGGTGGCCTTGTGTGAGGGCGAGCGCATCAGCCTCGGCGAATTACCGGCTGAGCTGCGCCAGCGCCAGCGGCCGGCTGCCGCACAGAGCGAGGCGCCGCTAAACGCGGCCGAGCGCAGCACCTTGCTGGCGACGCTCAATCAGCAGCACTGGCACATGAGCCGCACGGCGGAGCAACTGGGCATCAGCCGCAACACGCTGTACCGCAAGTTGCACAAGCATGGGATTGAGCGGCCTTAAGCCGTAGCCGCCACTTCCAGGCGGTCGCGGCCATTGGCTTTGGCTTGGTAGAGCGCGCGGTCGACGCGCTGGAAGAAATGCTCGGCGTCGTGGTCGCGCTTCGCATCGAAGCGGCCGACGCCAACGCTGGTGGTCAGCGGCAGGTGCTCACCCTGTAGGTCTATGCCGTTGCTGGCCAGGTCTTGGCGGAACTGCTCGGCCAATGCTTGCGCCTGTTCCAGCGAGGTGTTGGGCATCAGCACGCCGAACTCTTCACCGCCCAAACGCAACAGCGCGTCGCTGTCACGGCGAAACACCTGGCGCATGCGCTGGGCGAATTCACTGAGGCAGGCATCGCCGCCGGAATGGCCGCGCTGGTCGTTCACTTTCTTGAAGAAGTCGATATCCAGCAGCACCAGCGCCAGAGGCTCACCGGTGCGCTTGGCGGTGGCGACCATGTTCTGGAACAGGCTGTTGAATTGGTAGCGGTTGCCCAGCTGCGTCAGCGTATCGGTGCGGCTCAGTTGGTCGAGCGTGGCCTGTTGCTGCAGCAGGCGCAGCTCCAAACTCAGCGTGCCGAGGTATTCGCGATGGCTGCGGTTCAGGGCCAGCAGCAAGTAGCTGAGGTAGAACACGAGGGTAACAAGCTGGGTGTGGCCGTCGCGCCAGTCCAGGGCCATCACGGCGAGGCCGGGCACATACAGCAGCAGAATGGCGATGAACGCGCGCTTCTTGCGCATGGCGAAATTGAAGGTCATCGCCGTGCTGAAGGCCACGGTGCTGAGGGTGGCGATCATCGCGGACTCGGCAAACGCATCGCTGTACAGCGCCCAGGCATGGGCTTGGCCCCAGCACAACGCGGTCAACAGCACCAAACCCCAGTGGCGGTCGAGCCAGCGTTGCAGCTGTTCCTGACTCTGAGCGTGCGGCGGCGTATGCAGTAAGCGTGCGGTCATCAGCCCGGCGAACAGCAGGCTGCCAGCGATGCCGGTGATCAGCAGAGAACCTGGCGCGGCGCTGAACAGCCACGTCAGGAGCCAGGCCAGCAAGTAATAGATGCCGCCAAGGCGCGTGCGGACGCGGGTGTCTTGAACTTCACGCCAGAGGGCAAAGGTTTGCGGTGAACGCGGTAATTCGGCGTCGGTCATTTTTTGTGATCACAGGAGTCTGCATTCCCGGAGCATAGTGCTTTGATTGAGAAAAAAATATCAAAACGCTATCACTGCTACCGGTGGTCGCCAGACCATTCGTCAAACTCCTTGCACTCTTACGTAGCGCAGCGGCCCAACGTGGGTACATCAAGCAATGAGCCTGAGGCTCAGGGAGTGACAGATGAACCGATTCAATCGCAAGCCGGCCCTGTTGGGCGCGGCGTTCGTGCTGGCCCTGGGTGCCAGCGCTTCTAGCTTCGCCGTCGACGCTGGTGCTCCGGGCCGCGCCGTTCAAGGGGCGAGCCCAGGCGGCTCGTCGAGTCAGGGAGGAGCCGGCGCCGGTACCACAGGCAACGGCGTGAACAGCGGCGGCGCCACCACTAACGGCTCGAACACCAATGGCTTCAACAGCAACGGCTACAACAACAACACCAACAGCAGCGGCACCATCAACAATGGCGCCGACACCAATACCAATGGCACCAATAACAACGGCGGCAACATGAATGGCGGCCAGATGAATAACAAAGGCTCGGGCAGCATTGGCACCGGCACGGGCAGCGGAACCAACACGGGCGGCACGCTGGAAGATCAGCGTCGGGCCAGTGGTGAAGCGATGGAGCGTGAGCGTACTGGCGAGCAGTAACGGCTAGCGCAGTTTTGTTTCGATTGCGACTCGGTCCTGTAGGAGCGGCTAGGCGGCTTTCCGATCAGCCGCGATGCTTTTAGATCAAGAGCATCGCGGCTGAAGCCGCTCCCACAGTGGTTTTGCAGTAGCTCGAACATCGCAGCGCAAATTCCTGTAGGAGCGGCTTCAGCCGCGATGCCTTTAGCTCAAGAACGCCCGTTCTCGGTAGTCGAAATCAGTGCGGCGGATACTGGCTAAGAATTTTCGCCACGGTGTCCCGAATCGCCGCCTCGCGCTCAACCGGTGTGGTTTGGTTGTTGCGCACGATCTGCTCGGCGCTGCCGCGCCAGACCAACTTGCTATCTTTGGCGTCGAATAAGTCGACCTGCACGGTACCGACTTTGTAGTCGACGTTGCGGGTTTCGGTGTAGCCCGGGCCGCCCCAGTAGCCATTCCAATAACCGCCCCAGGCGCCGCCATAGCTGGTGCTCACCTGGTCGGTACGGTTTTCGACAATCAACCACGCTTGCACGGTCACGTCGCCCTTGCCTCCGGCCGGGGCCAGGCGCACGCCGCGCTGATCGAGTTGCTCGCTGACTGCCGCACGAATGCGTTGTTCAGTCAGGTCGCTTTTAATCCGCGGATCATCCGGGCTGTACTGCAACGCCGGCTCTTTCCAAGTGAAGGTGCGGTACGCGGCGAAGTCGCGGTTCTTGTCGAAATCCTGATTGAGCTGGGCGTTCTGGCAAGCGGCCAACAGCAGAAGCAGGGGAATGACCAGCAGTCGTTTCATGGCAAATCTCCCTTCATGCGCGGGGTGTGCGCTGAAGTGTAGTGGTGGCTCAGCGCGGCGGATAAGCGCTGAGGGCTTTGTTAACGGCTGAGCGCAACGCGTCTACGCGCTCGCTCTGGCTGCCACGGTGGGCGGTTTCGGCACTGCCATTCCAGATGCTTTGGTGGTTGCGCGCATCAATCAGCTCGATGCGCACCACTTGCACCTCTTCCTCGTAAGTGCGCATGACGGGGACGCTGCCGTACACACCGCCGTAATTGTTGCCATAGGGCCCGCGCCCGTAATACGAGCCGTAGTCGTCGCGCTCCTGGCGCAGACGACGCTCGACACGCACATCGGCGCGCACTTGCACATCGGCCACGGCGCCTTGGCGAGCCGGACGCAGGCCGCGTTGGTCGAGACTATTGCTGAGAATATCGGCCATTTGCTCCGGCGTGGCGCCGGCGGTGCCGCCGGGCAGGTGCCCGTTTTCCCAGGCCCAGGTTTGATAGCGGCCGTAGTCGCGCGGCGCTGCCGGATAAGCACTGAGGTCGAGGGTCTGCGCCGCGGCGGCTGGCGCTGGCGGCAGTGGATTCGAACTGGCGGTGTAAGGGTTCTGGCTCTGGCAGGCGGCCAGGCCCAGGTAGCAGGTCAGTAGAAGCAAACGGCAGTTCATCATGCGCTCCTCATTTTTACGGCAGCGCCGCCTCGTTACAGCGGGCGGCAAATCCAATGCAGGTAGCGGCCCAGGCCCATAAAGCTCGGGTGGCGACGGTGCGCCAGTTCCATTTCCAGCAAATCGAGCAGCTGCGCTTTGTGCTGAAAGTCGCTGGGCATGTAGTCGTGAAAAACCCGCACGCCGCTCTGGCTTTCGACTCGCCAAGCCGTGGCGAGTTGCGTCGCCAGTTCGCGCGGGTCCAGCGGCATTTGCGGGGTGAGGCTTTGCTTCTCGCCGGCGAATTCTTCTTTGCGCAATTTGCGGAAATGGCCTTTGAGCAGGTTGCGGTAGATCAGCGCGTCTTTGTTGTAGAACGCCAGCGACAGCCAGCCGCCCGGCGCGGTGAGCTGGTGCAGCACCGGCAGAATGGCATGGGGCTCGGCGAGCCACTCCAGCACGGCGTGGCACACCACCAGGTCATAGCGGTCGGTGAGTTGGCCGAGCAAATCTTGCCACGGCGCCTGGATGAACTCGGCGCTCTGGCCCGCAGCGGCAAAGCGTTCGCGGGCACCTTGCAGCATCGGTTCTGCCGGTTCGGTCACGGTGACGTGGTGGCCCCGTTCAGCCAGCCACAACGACATATGGCCAAGCCCGGCGCCGATATCCAGAACACGCAACGGGCGGTCGGGCAGCGCTTCGGCGAGGTCAGCCTGGAGCACGGCCAGGCGAATGGCGCCTTTGGCGCCGCCATAAATTTTCTCGGCGAAGCGGGTGGCCAGTTCGTCGAAGTGGCGATCACTCATTTGGCGAACCGCCGTTCGTTGTCGGCAAGCTTGGCGCGCACCACCTCATCCATGTCGAGGCCCAGTTCGCTGCACATCAGCAACAGATACAGCACGACGTCGCCGATTTCCTGACCCGCGTGGGCGAGGGTTTCAGGAGGAAGCTGGCGCGATTGGTCTTCGCTCAACCACTGAAAAATCTCCACCAGTTCGGCCATTTCCACGCTGGCGGCCATGGCCAGATTTTTTGGGCTGTGGAAACCGCGCCAATCGTTGGCGTCACGAATGGCGTGCAGGCGGGTGGTGAGTTCGGTGAGGTTCATGCGGCGCTCCGGGCAGAAGGGCCGCATTGTTTCATGGGGCTAGATCACTCGCCAGCTACCGCTCATGTGCGGCACGTCGTGGTTGCCGACCAGCTTGAACTGGCCGCTGCTGGCCGGGTTGCTTGCTTGCAGGGTGACGGCGCTGGGCAACAGCACTGGTTTTTGAAAACGCACATCCACCACATAGCCGGAGGCCGGCAAACGCTCGCCGAGCGCGGCCAGGGCCCGCCCCTTGTTCCATAAACCATGTGCGATGGCGCGCGGGAAACCGAACAGCTTGGCGCTCAGGGCTGACAGGTGAATCGGGTTGTAATCGCCCGCCACGGCGGCGTAGCGGCGGCCGATGTCGGCGGGCGCTTGCCAGTGGGCAATGTCTTCCAGCGGCAAGGTAATTTCTTCGCTGCGTTCAGCCGGTTGCCCCGACAGTTTTACCGCGCGGCAGAGGATGCGGCTGTCGCCTTCCCACAGCAGACCGAGCTGGTCTTCCAGGCGTGTGATCAGGCTGAATACGGCGCCTTTTTCGTGCGGCTGAAGATTTTCCACATGCACGCTGGCAATAAACGGCCCCATGCCGCCCAGCGGACGCACGCCGCGAATGCGATTTTCCAGATGCACCAGGCCGAGCAAGGGGAACGGAAAGGTGGCGTCGGTGAGCAACTGCATCTGCAAGGGGAACGCGAGAATGTGCGGGTAGGTCGGCGGCAAATGGCCGTCGTCGCTGAAGCCGCAAAGCTGGCGATAACGCTCAAGCTTCTTTGCGTCCACCGTTACGGCGCAGCGCAACCCCAGGTCTGGCAGGGTCTGCCCACGCACGCCCCGGCGCACGGCGGCACGCGCGAACAAGCCCGGCAGGGCAGGGATGGCGGGCAGGTCGAGCCACGTGGTGGTCATAAGCATCCTCCTGATTTTATTAAAACCGCGAATGCCAGCAGCTTAGACTGCCAGCGCCGTGCCACATTGGCCGCCCGGCCCAGGCAGCCGGCAGGCCAGCCAATGGGCACATGTGCGGCCTTGAGCCTGCGGGGCAAAACTGCCTAAGATGGCCGCGCCTCACGAACCTATAAGAATCCTAAAATGACGCGTGATCTGACCGACGATGTGGCGCTGATGCGCCCGGTGATCGACGCCCTGCGGGCCAGCGGAACCGATCCTGATCGGGTGCTGGCGCGGGTTGGGTTGCCGCCTGGTGGTTTGCCTGCCGGGCGCTTTCCCCATTCGGCGCAGGCGTTGTTCTGGAAGGCCGCCAGCGAAGAATGTGGCGAAGACGATGTCGGCCTGTATCTGGCTCAGCACCTGCCGGCCTTCCATGGTTTGCTGCTGGAGTACCTGTTTCTCTCCAGCGAAACCTTCGGCGACGGCCTGCGCCACGCCTTGCGCTACGTGCGCTTACTCTCCGACACCCTGAATGCCCGCCTTGATGTGGAAGGTGACCTCGCGACGCTGGAGCTGGGGATGCCGGCCGGCGTGCCCCGGCACTTTCCCGAAATGCTCGCCGGCGCGGTGATCCGCTTGTTTGCCGCGCTCACCGAAGGCCAGTTCAAGCCGCGCCTGGTGCAACTTATTCACAGCGAAGGCGCCGCGCCCAGCCGTTACCTCGAGGTGTACGGTTGCCCGGCGCAATTGGGCGCCGACCGCTACGCGCTGCAATTCGACGCCGATGTACTTAATCACGCTTCCCGCCACGCTGCGCC
Organism: Pseudomonas sp. AC070; assembly: GCF_979258635.1. NCBI lineage: Bacteria > Pseudomonadati > Pseudomonadota > Gammaproteobacteria > Pseudomonadales > Pseudomonadaceae > Pseudomonas > Pseudomonas sp. AC070. Next base: position 4,559,978 of record NZ_OZ409871.1, on the reverse strand, counting down.
TGAGCTGCTGCGCATGCATGAATCCCTGGCGCGACGGCAGCTGGCTGAAGTGGAACGGCTGGACCTGGTTCGCCAGGTGCGCGAGCTGATCGGCGAATTGCTGGTCGAGAGCGGCGCCACGCTTGAGCAAGTGGCCGGCCGCCTGAATATGCCGCCGCGCCGCCTGCGCGAACGCCTGGCCATGGCCGGCGTGCGCTTTAACGACTTGGTGACCGACTACCGCTGCCGGCTGGCAAAAGAGCTGCTGCTCAAGACTGACGAGCGCATTGAAGTGATCGTCGAGCGCACCGGTTTCTCCGAACCCAGCACGTTCTACCGCGCCTTCAAACGCTGGGTCGGCGAAACGCCGGTCGAGTTCAGAAAGCGCGGCAAGCCCTGACTCAGCGGGTTAGGCGCCGAGCAAACTCTGTCCGCACACGCGCAGCACCTGCCCACTTACGCCGCCGCTGGTGGGCTGGGCAAACCAAGCCACGGCCTCGGCGACATCCTGCGGCAGGCCGCCTTGCCCCATTGAGTTCATGCGGCGCCCGGCTTCGCGGATGGTCAGCGGAATGGCCGCCGTCATCTGCGTTTCGATAAAGCCCGGCGCCACGGCGTTGATGCTGATGCCGCGCTTGGCCAGGGCCGGCGCCCAGGCCGCCGCCAAACCGATTAGCCCAGCCTTGCTCACCGCATAGTTGCTTTGGCCCATATTGCCGGCGATGCCGCTGATGGAGGCGAGCAGCACGACGCGGCCGTTTTCGTTGAGCTTGCCGCCATCGAGCAGCGCTTTGGTGAGAATTTCCGGGGCGCGCAAGTTGACGTCGATGACCGAATCCCAGAACGCGTCGCTCATTTTTGCCAGGGTTTTATCGCGGGTAATGCCGGCGTTGTGCACCACGATATCGACACCATCGGGCAAGGCCGCGAGCAAGTGTTCGGGGGCGTCCGGCGCGCAGATATCCAGCGCCACGCTGCGCCCACCGAGGCGGGCCGCGAGGGCGTCCAGGGCGTCTTTCATGGCCGGCACATCCAGCAGCACCACGCTGGCGCCGTCGCGGGCCAAGGTTTCTGCGATGGAGGCGCCAATGCCACGGCTGGCGCCGGTCACCAAAGCCGTTTTGCCGCCGAGCGGGCGGCTCCAGTCGTTCACCTGAGCGCCGTTGGCGTTCAGGCGCACCACTTGCCCGGAGACGTACGCGATTTTTGGCGACAGGAAAAAACGCAGCGCGCCTTCTAGTTGGTCTTCGGCGCCCTTGCTCACATAGAGCAATTGCACGCTGCCGCCCCGGCGGATTTCCTTGCCGAGCGAGCGGGTGAAACCTTCGAGTGAACGCTGGGCGCTGGCGGCGAACGGATCTTTCAGCGACTCCGGCGCACGCCCCAGCACGACCACGCGCGGGCACATATCAAGCCCTTTGAGCGCCGGCTGGAAAAACGCACGCAGCTGTTTCAGTTCATCGGCCGAGGTAATGGCGCTGGCGTCGAACACCAGGGCCTTGAGCTTGGGGCCGTGTTCGGCGGTCCAGCGGCTCAGGCCGAACAGGCCGTCTTCGCTGGCAAAAGCCTGATCGGTGAGGCGGTTGAGAAAGGTGCTGGTGGCTTCGGCCAACACGCCGCCACTGATCAGCAGCGCCCCGTCGACCGGCCGCATGCGCCCGGCCGTCCAGCGCTCCAGCCGCACCGGCGAGGGCAGCCCGAGGGCACCGACCAGGCGGCGACCGGTGGGGGAATTGGCGAAGTTCAGGTAACGATCAGACATGGCAGAAGGCTCCAGCAGGAGAATCAAATGTAGGCTCACTCTACGCAGACCGACAGCGCGCGCAATTGACCGCGCCGCTTGCGGCACTGGCAAGGCGGCCAATGCGAGCGGGCCATGGCAAGCTAGTCTGTGACCACGTATCTCCCGAGGAGTCTCACATGACCCAGCTGCGCCGGGTCGCCATTGTCGGCGGCAACCGTATTCCCTTCGCCCGTTCCAATACCGTGTACGCCACCACCAGCAACCAGGAAATGCTCACCGCTGCCCTGGAAGGTTTGATCGAGCGTTACAAACTGCACGGCGAAATTATCGGTGAGGTGGTGGCCGGCGCGGTGCTCAAGCATTCGCGCGACTTCAACCTGACCCGCGAATGCGTGCTGGGCTCGCGCCTGGCGCCTGAAACCCCGGCCTACGACATTCAGCAAGCCTGCGGCACCGGACTGGAAGCGGCGATTCTGGTGGCCAACAAAATTGCCTTGGGGCAGATCGATAGCGCGATTGCCGGCGGCGTGGACACCACCTCCGATGCGCCGATCGGCGTCAACGAAGGCCTGCGCAAAATTCTGTTGCAAGCCAACCGCGCCAAGAGCACGGGCGATAAAGTCAAAGCGCTGCTGCAGATTCGCCCGCATCACCTGGCGCCGCATATTCCACGCAATGGTGAGCCGCGCACGGGGTTGTCGATGGGCGAGCATTGCGAACTGATGGCGCAAACCTGGTCGATTCCACGCGACGAGCAAGACCAACTCGCCGTCGCCAGTCACCAAAAATTGGCCGCCGCTTACGCCGAAGGCTGGCAAGACGATTTGCTTACGCCGTACCTGGGCCTGACCCGCGATCAGAATCTGCGCGCCGACATCAGTCTGGAAAAACTCTCGACTCTGAAACCGGTATTCGAGAAAGGCCCGCGCGGCACCCTGACCGCTGCTAACTCCACGCCACTCACCGATGGCGCCTCGGTGGTGCTGCTGGCCAGCGAGGAGTGGGCCAAGGCGCGAGGGTTGCCGATTCTTGCCTATTTCCGTGACGGCGAAGCGGCTGCGGTGGATTTCGTCGACGGCAAAGAAGGGCTGCTGATGGCGCCGGTGTACGCCGTGCCACGCCTGCTCAAACGCAACGGCCTGACCTTGCAGGACTTCGATTACTACGAAATTCACGAAGCCTTTGCCGCGCAGGTGCTGTGCACGCTCAAAGCCTGGGAAGACGCCGAATACTGCAAAACCCGCCTCGGCCTGGACGCGCCGTTGGGCTCGATTGATCGCAGCAAAATGAATGTGAAGGGCAGCTCGTTGGCGGCCGGGCATCCGTTCGCGGCCACGGGCGGGCGTATTGTCGCGAACCTGGCGAAGCTGCTTTCGGTGGCTGAAAGCGGGCGCGGTTTGATTTCGATTTGTGCGGCGGGCGGGCAGGGTGTGACTGCAATCATCGAGAAGTGATCTAACCCCTGCTCGCGCAATTCAGCGCGCGGGCAGGATGTAGCAACTCCGTGATTCTCTTCCCCGTAAGAGCAGCGGCATCGCCTTGGCGGTGCCGCTTTTTTTTTGCCTGTTCCGGCGAAGGAAAAAGGGGCGGCCCATCGACAGGGCAGCCCGCTAAAAATGGCTGGCGTTCGGTCTACTAAGCGGCCTTGTTGCTGATGCTGACCTCAAGTTCCAAGTCGGCGCCTGCCAACATGTTCACTAAGGCATCCAACGAATATTTATCGATTTTTCCTTTCAGCAGATCTTTCAGTCTTGGCTGCGTTACGTTCAGCCGAGCAGCCGCTTCCGTTTGAGACACCTGCCATCCTTTCACAACGCTAGAGATGGCTCTCATCAGTTGGGAGCGAAGCCTCAGGTTCTCGGCTTCTTCTGGGGTATCAGCCAACGCATCCCAGACGCGGGTGGCGTGTTGGTAAGTCATATCTGAACCCACGCCAGCCTTAACCGGGAATAGTCGCGGCGGATTTGCCCAAAGAAAAAGGCGCCTCTTGAGGCGCCTTTTTTCGTATTGCGGTGATCAGAACTTGTAGCCAAGACCAACCATGTAAACCCATGGGTCGACGTTTACATCGACTTTCACTTTGTCGCCGGCCAGGTGAGTAGTGCCGGTGGTGTCGATGTCGATGTAGCGTACTTGGGCGTTGAGCATGATTTTGTCGGTGAGCATGTAGTCCATACCGACTTGGCCTGCCAGGCCCCACGAATCTTTCATGTCCAGGCCACTGAAACCTTTGCTTTCGGCTTCGCTGCTGAGTTTGTCGTCGAAGAACCAGGTGTAGTTGATGCCAGCGCCAACGTAGGGTTGGAATGCTGATCTGCTGTCCATCGGGTAGTACACAAGGCTCAAGGTGGGCGGCAGATGTTTCAGGCTGCCGAGCTTGCCGTTCAGGCCGGAGTAGGCGCCTGGCATGCCTTTCACGCCGACGTCGTGGCTGAACGGGGTAGCGGCGAGCAATTCGATGCCGAGCTGAGGGGTAACCATGTACGCGAAGTTCAGGCCCAGCTGCGTGTTGCTATCGAGGGTGGCCTTGCTGCCGTCGACCTTGCCGAGCACCGAGTGATCAATGCGGCCGCTGTTTTCGTGCGGGTCAACGGTAATGGCGCCAGCGCGCAGAATGATGTCGCCGGCCTCGTAGGCATGAGCTACCGGGGAGACCAGCGCGACCGCCAGTAGAGAAGCGGCGAACAGGGCCTTGGACATGGGGAGTACTCCTTCGTGACTAACGTTTGAATGGCGTCAGTATCGAAGGATGCGTAGCTGGCTATCTTGATTTGGGACAATGAATTGATGCACGCCTTGTCGGGTGCATTTAGAGACGAGGCCTACTCAGCTATCGGGTGTTTCATACGGATAGATTTTACTCGCGTCCATCTGATACCCCGCGTCGGCCAGCTCGCTGGTGCTGCTTTTGACTTGCAAGGGGCCCTCGACCCAAAACGGCTGGTAGAGCGCGTCCATCAGCACACCGAGCTCGCTGGTCACGTGCACGATCTGGTTCGAAGGCGGTGGCGGCACGTGAATGCAGGCGCCGAAATACGGCACCAGCAAAAACTCGGTCACGCGGCCTTCTTCACTCACTTCCAGCGGCACGATATAGCCCGGCAATTTCACCTGTTGACCATCCAGCGCTTGCACCACCGGGGCGGCGGGCGATTGCTGCTTGGCCGCTGGTGCTTGCTCGGCGGCCAGCGCATCGGCGAGCTGAGACAAATCATGCATGGGCGCGGCCGGCTGGGTGGCAACCGGGGCGTCGGGCGGCACCATTTCCGACCAGGTGAGTTCGCGCACATCGGCGGCCCAGGCGCTGAGCGTCAGCAGCGGCGCCAACAGCAGGGCGGTGAAGAACGGGCGCAACATGGTCGGAATCCTTAAACGGTTACAAGGGTTGAGCTACACGCGGATAGACAAGCCGTCTGCCAGCGATTGTCGGTAGGCGCGCCAGGCGGGAATCGCGCCCATCAGCAGCGCGGCGCCCAGGATGCCACCCAGCAGCGTCCATTCATAAGCACTTGGCAGCGCCAGCGGCAGAAAGATGCCGTAGTTGGCCTGCACGTAGCCTTGCGCGGCGCCGATGCCAACGTACAGCAACAGCGTGCCGAGCAGGACGCCGGAGCATGCCAGAGCGAACGCTTCGAGCACCAGCAAACTGGCGATATGCCAAGGCCGTGCGCCGACTGAACGGAGAATCGCCATCTCCCGACGGCGCTCGTTCAGGCTGGTAAGAATGGCTGTGAGCATGCCGATCAGGCCGGTAATCACCACGAACAGCGACACCACAAATAACGCTTTTTCGGCCGTGCCCATCAAGCTCCACAACTCTTGCAGCGCCACGCCCGGCAGTATCGCCAGCAGCGGTTCGCCGCGAAATTCATTGATTTCACGCTGCACGCTGAACGTGGCGATTTTGTTGTTCAGACCGAGCATAAACGCCGTAATCGCTTGCGGCGTGAGGTCCATGTTGCGCGCCTGGTCGGCGCTGATGCGCCCGGCACCGCGCGCCGGCACGCCATTTTTCCAATCGATGTGCAGCGCTTCCATGCCGCCGAGGCTGATGTGCAGGGTGCGGTCTACGGGCGTGCCGGTGCGCTGCAAAATGCCGACCACAGTGAAGGGTTTGTCGTCGTGTTTGACCAGGCTGATGCTGGCCACGCCATGGGCCAGCACGATTTTTTCACCGAGTTTGTACTTCAGCGCATCTGCCACTTCGGCGCCGAGCACCACCTCGAACGGGTCGGTGTCGAACGCGCGGCCGCTGGCCAGCTGCAGCGCCTGGCCGCGGCCATAGTGGTAATGCTCAAAGTACGCGCCGGTGGTCCCCATCACGCGGTAGCCGCGGTGCGAGTCGCCGAGCGACATGGGAATGGCCCACTTCACCTGTTTGCTGTTGGCGAAGTGTTCGAAGCTGTCCCAGCGAATGTTGTTGGTGGCGTTGCCGATGCGAAACACCGAATACAGCAGCAAGTTGATTGAGCCGGAGCGGGCGCCCACGACCAGATCGGTGCCGCTGATGGTGCTGGCGAAACTGGCGCGCGCTTCGGTGCGCACGCGCTCAACGGCTAGCAGCAAGCACACCGACAGGGCGATGGCGAATACGGTGAGCAGGGCGGTAAAGCGGCGGTTGGCCAGGCTGGCCATGGCGAGGCGGAACAAATACATCTCAAACCTCCGCAGCGGGCGAGGCCGCGCGATTGAGTTCAGCCAGGGACAAGTGGCGGTCAAACAACGGCGCCAGGCTTTGGTCGTGGCTAACAAAAAGCAGGCTGGAGCCGGCTGCGCGGCATTCGGCGAACAGCAATTGCAAGAACGCCTCGCGGGCGTCGGCGTCCAGTGCCGAAGTCGGTTCGTCGGCAATTACCAGTTCCGGTTGGCCGATCAAGGCACGTGCTGCCGCCACTCGTTGCTGCTGCCCGATGGACAGCGAATCGGCGCGGCGTTCAAGCAAGTCATCCTTCAACCCCAAATGTGCCAACAGCGCGCCGGCGGCCTGGTGCACGCTGCCGTGGCGCTGCTTGGCACGCTGAGTGCGCAGCTTGGAAAAGTGGCACGGCAATTCAACGTTTTCACGCACCGAGAGAAACGGCAGCAGGTTGAATTGCTGAAAGATGTAGCCGGTGTGGTCGACGCGGAAATGATCGCGGGCGCCGGCCGAGAGTTCGGTCAGTTCTTGCCCCAATAACGTGATGCTGCCGCGACTGGGTTTCTGCACACCGCCCAGCAAACCCAGCAGCGTGGTTTTGCCGCTGCCGCTCGGGCCTTTGAGAAACAAGGTTTCACCGGGGGCGAGGTGAAAGGCCGGAATATCCAGTAATTCTGCTTGGCCAGGCCAGGCGAAACCGAGGTCACGAAGGAGCAGAAGAGGCGCTGTCATGGGCGGGCATCTTTCAAGGGAGATGGGGCGAAATCGAAGCCGCCAGTCCCCATTTGCAAGGGGCGGGCGGCTACCGCTGGCTGTTAGAGCGCGGCCGAATCAGAAGTTCAGGCGTGGGCTCTTTTCGTTGAGCTCCGCGCCTTGCTGGCCGTTCGGGCCGATCAATTGTGCTTGAACCTGATGCAGCGAGGGGAAGCGTTTGAACAGCGGCGCGAGGTCGAGGCTGGTCAGGGCCTCAGGGGCGGCGCAGTTCAGTTGGTAGCTGGCGTGGATCTCGCTGTGGTGGTGTTCGTGCTCATGTTCATGGCCATCACCGGTGGCATGTTCGTCGTGGTCGTGGTCTTCGTCATGGTCGTCATCGGCGTCTGGCTTGTCGCCGAATAGCGGGCTGTGCAGGGTCACTTTGCTGACGCTGCACTTCGCCGCAGCCGGCAGCGTGAACAGGCTTAGCGGTTTTTCCAGATCCGCCCGGGCGCCAGCGACGGTGGCTTGGTCCACCGCCACTTTGGCGACGTGCTCAAACCCCACGAGATTCATCGACGGATTTTCCAGCTCCAGCTCCAGCGTGTTGCCATCCAATGCCGCGTTCAAACGACCCACGCCGTGTTCGTGGGTGCCGAGGCTGGCGTGCTCTTCAACATGGTCATCATGACTGTCAGCGGCCTGAGCGATGGCCAGCGGCAACAGGGCAAACGGCAGAGCGAGCAGCAAACGGCGCATGAAGGGAAACTCCGGCAAAACGGCTGATTTGAGATGTTATGTTATAACTCAAATTCGGCGTTGCCTAGCCTGCTTGGAGAACAATCTCAGCCGTGGGAGCATGGCCGTACTTTTATCGGAGGGCGCGCAATGGTGCGTATCAAAGGAACCATCGGCGCGTGGCCGGTCGATCTGACCCTGGAGTTGGATCCGCAGGACTGGGCGCAACTGGCCGCCCATTTGCCCGTTCAGCCGGCGGCCGAGCAAGTGAAGCCAGCCGCCACGGCAGCGGGCCACTCGCCAGACGACAAACAATGGATTGTGGTGCAGGAGTTGGTGCGCAGCGCCGGCAGCATCGATGGCCCCACATTGCTGGGCGAGCTGCAGGCGTTAACCGGCAATGCCAGCGCCGCCAAGCGTTTGCTGGTGCGCTTGCGGCATTCGGCGCTGGTAGCGGTGGAAGCCGGCGCAGACGCGCCGGTGTATCGCTGGGTGGGCTAATAAGGCGCGACGGTTAATACAGCGCCTGATACAGCTTGCGGCGAAACAGCGTAACCAACGCGTTGTCGTTGCCGAGCAAGTCGAACACTTGCAACAACGTCTTGTGCGGCACGCCATCGCCATAGTTGCGATTACGCACGAACAGCTTCATCAGCGCCTCGAGTGCCGGCTCGTATTGCTGGCGCGCCAGTTGCTGAATCGCCAGCTGATAAATCGCTTCATCGTCTTCGGCGTTCTGCGCCAACCGTGCTTTCAGCGCGGCGGCGTCGGGCAGGTCGGCAGCCTGTCGCAAGAAAGTCAGCTGCGCACGGGCGCTGGCCAGGTCTTGCTTGTGGCTGTCGCCCTTGACCGCATCCAGCACGGTTTGCGCTTCGTCCAATTCACCGCGCTCCGCCAGGCAGCGGGCATACAGAATCAGCGCGGCTGGCTTTTCGCTGTCAGCGGCAAGAATTTCGCGCAGCAGATTTTCCGCATCGCCAATGCGCCCTTCGGCGAACAGCGCCTGTGCGCTTTCAAACGGGTCAGCCGCCAATGGCGCCGGCTCCGCCACGTGGGGCTGGAGAATGGCGCGAATCGCCGATTCCGGCTGTGCACCCTGAAAGCCATCGACCGGCTGACCATTCTTGAACAGCACCACGGTCGGCAGGCTGCGGATGCCGAAGCGGGCGACCACGTCGGGCTCCAGGTCGCAGTTCACCTTGGCCAGCAGCAGCTCGCCGCGATAGCCTTCGGCAATCTGCGCCAGCATTGGCATCAAGGCTTTGCACGGCGCGCACCACTCGGCCCAGAAGTCCACCAACACTGGCTTGTGGAACGAATTCTGGATCACCAGCTGGTCGAAGTTGGCCGTGCTGACGTCGAAAATATAGGGCGTGTCCTGGCTCATGCTTAGTCTCGAAACGCGAAAGTGGGGAGTGCTGGAATCGCTTTCAGCACTGGGCGTCAACTATAGGTGGGGACGCCCCTCGCTGAAAACCAGGGGCAGTCAGGTCGATTCGTGGCAGTCAGCGCGTCAGGCGTTCACCGCCTCACACCCAATCCCGCGCGGCGTCAGGCTGGCCGCCAGTTGAGCGGCCGTCACGCCGTTGGCTACGCGCAGAATGTCGGCCATGACGGCGAGGGCGATTTCCGCAGGCGTCTTGCTGCCCAGATGCAGGCCAATAGGCGCATGCACCCGCTCCAGCGCCGGGTCGGTCAATCCGCCGACGCGCGCCAGCCGCTCGCGACGCTTGCCGCTGGTGCGCTGTGAGCCCATGGCGCCAATATAAAACGCCTCGGTGCGCACCGCTTCCATTAGGCTGAGGTCGTCCAGGCGCGGGTCGTGCGTAAGGGCCACCACCGCCGTCGCGCGGTGGCAGCCGCCGTTGGCGATATACAGCGCGGGCAGCATCTCTACCACCTCAACGCCCGGCAGCGACACACCTTCCAACACCTCGGCGCGCGGCTCGCACAGCACTACTTCAAAGCCCAAGGCCAGGGCAAAACTGGCGCAGTACTCCGCCACCGGCGACCAACCCGCAAGCAGCAAACGCTGCACCGCACCCACTCGGATATGCACCTGAACCCCGAGTTGTTGCACCCGTGGCTGGCCCATGTTGCCCGAGGCCAAATAGCGCTGCTGGCCGCCCAGCGTGACCACTCGGGTGAGCAGTTCGCCGCCCTCCAACGCGCCTTCCAGCGCCGCCAGGTGCTCATCGGACTGGGCATCGGCGGGCAGGTGTTCGAGCAGAATATCCAGCACGCCGCCGCAGGGCAGGGCGCGTGTCGGCGCCAGGCCGCCGTCGCCATAGCGCACCACTTGGTTCAGGGCATCGAAGCCGCCCGCGCACAATCGGGCGAGAAAGTCTTCCTCTACACAGCCGCCGGAGAGCGAGCCTTTCAGCTCGCCGGAACTCAGCGCGACCAACATCGCGCCGGGCCCACGTGGCGCCGAGCCGAAGGTATTTAACACCGTGCATAGCCACACACCGCGCCCTTGGGCCAACCACTCGCGCGCCTGGCGGCATACCTGAATGTCCAGCGATTGCATGCTCGCGCCCTTGAAAGTGCTCTCGAAGTTATGAGCGGTGTGGGCCGGATCCGTTCGATCTAAACGCTCGCCGCCAGCGGCCAATCGCCGCGAGCTGCTATATGCTCGGCGCCATCGCAATCGTGGTGTCACTCGCATGAAACCGTCGAACGTTGTCGGGCTGATGCTCGCTGCCGGCCAGTCGAAACGCTTCGGTGCCGACAAGCGCCAGGCCGTGTTGCCCTCGGGGCAGCCGCTATTAACCGCCAGCATCAATGCCGCCGCTAAGCACCTAAGCGAGCTGTGGCTGGTGCTGCGCGGCGATGACGACGTGTCGCGGCTTCAACTGCCGCCGGCTATCAAGACCGTATTCAGCGCGTCGGCGGCCAACGGCATGGGCCACAGCTTGGCCGATGGCATTGCGGCCTTGATGCAAACGAGCGATGCCGATGCTGTCGCCATTCTGCTGGGCGACATGCCATGGATTCAGCCCGGCACGTTCCGTCACCTGCTGGCGCAGGCCGATCCGCAACGGATCATCGTGCCGACGTTTAACGGGGAGCCCGGCCACCCGGTTATTTTCGGTCGCAACTTCTGGCCACAGCTCTTGCAGCTAACGGGCGACAACGGTGCGAAAGTCGTGGTGCAGGCCAATGTGCAAGCGCTGCGTCGGGTTGCCGTGGAGGATGCCGGCATCCTGCGTGACGTCGATACGCCGCACGCCTTGATGACGCCTTAACACGTTCTTCACATTCCGCTTCTTAGACTGCGCGTCATCTGCGCAGACGCTCGGTTTTTCCGGCATCCAGGCGCCTTGTTTTGGACTTCCGGGCATGCTTGCCACTACACCACGCGTTTTCAATTTTGTTGGGCTGGGAAAGGCAGCGGTGCTGCTGGCGACCGGTGTGGTCGTCGCGGGCGCGCTCTACGCCTATGCCGCCGGGCTCTTCTGGCGCAACTACGCCATCGCTGATGGCTGGCTGGCCTGTTTACTGGCTGGGTTGCTGGGCGTCGCCGTCCTGCTGGCGCGGCGAGCGTCGGCGGCGCAGGCCATGGCGGTGGGCTTTTCGTTGGCGCTGGATGCACTGGCGCTGCTGAGTTTCTTCGCACTGTTTGAAGTGAATGCGGGCGCGCCGGCGTTTGCCGTGGCGCTCGCTGTCATGGGCAGTTCCTGGTTCGCCAAGCAGCGCCTGTTCACGCTGGTCGTAGCGGCGGTCAACCGCCGCCAGGCCGACAGCCCGCTGTCGTTGTCACGCTTGGCTAATTGCAGCGCTGTCGAACTGCTGCAGCGCGGGCGCTACGGCGCGCTAGCGGCGTTGTTGGTCGCCGGCACTTTGGGGGCGGGGTCGCTGAGTCCTGCCGAAGCCGGCGCCTTGGTTGCGGGCTTGCTCACCGCCACGGTTTCTACCTTGTGTATCGCTCCGGCTATTTGGCTCACGCTGCGACAACGGCACATGTCCACCGTGGTGCCAACCCGTTACCGCGCCGCGCTCAACAGCACACCGTTTCTCGCGGCGCTGTTGGTGCTGCTGGTGCTGGGTGTGAGCGGTTGGTTGTGGCTGCCGGCGCACGGGGCCGACAGCCTGGCGCCGCAGTTTGCCAGCCACGCCCGCTAACGGGCCGCGTGGTAAAGGCTTACGTAGCGAAACTCTTCGGGCTCGGCCAGGTCAGGCCAGGTGCAGGCTTCGAGCATATCCAGGCGCTGGTACAACGGGTGATTGAAGTCGCGCACGCGTGAGTCGGCGACCAACGCCTGGCGGCCGCGACTGAGAAAGTGATCAAGCAAGGGCAGGTTGGCGCGGTCGTACAGCACGTCGGCGACGATGATCAAATCGAAGCGGTCCGCTTCGGCGAAGAAATCAGTCGAATAGCTGAGCGATACGCCATTGAGTTCGGCGTTGGCGCGGCACGCGGCCAGGGCCAGAGGATCAAGATCGCACGCCACCACTTCCATCGCGCCGGCCTTGGCTGCCGCGATGGCGGCAACGCCAGACCCGGCACCGAAATCCAACACACGTTTACCGGCCACCCACTCGGGGTGCTCGGCGAAATAGCGCGCCAGCACCAAGCCGCTGGCCCAGCAAAAACACCAATAGGGTGGGTCTTCGAGAATGCGCCGGGTTTCTTCGGGGCTGAAGGCGCGGTCCATGTTGTTGGCGTCGATCAGCCATAAACGCAGGTCCGTGCCGGGCAAGGTTTCGGCCACCAACTGCGCATCGCCAAGCAGTTCGTTCAGCGTTGCTTGCAGGTCAAGCGGTGGCGTCATGGCGCGGTTTCGAAGCGCAGATTGCCGACCTGTTGTGTGCTGGGCGAAGTGATGCGCAGCGGGTTCAGACGCAGGATCAACTGCGCCGACTGGGTCACGCGGCCATGCAGTTCAACGCGGGCATCGGCGGGGAAAGAGTCGGGGTTGAAGGGCAGGTGAAACGGCAACAAACGCCCGGTACCCTGAACGCTGATGTTGCCCAGCAGTTGCTGCGGGCGGTCGCGTTCGTCGATTACCAGCAAGGCCAGTTCAACGTTGGCGCCGGCGGGAACGTCCACCAGATTGCCGGTCAGCTCGCGCAGGTTAGCGGGCAGCGGCGCAGGCTCCGGCGCCGGCGCGGCGGCGGGTTTGCTAGCGACGGGCGCAACGACGGGCGTCGGGGTTTCGCTGGCGCAGGCGGCGAGCAGCGAGAAGGCACAAAGCAGAACGAATGGGCGAAACATAGAGAATTCCATCAGCCGTGGCGCGAGTGTGAGGCGGGCGCTTGTATACCGCAAAGTAGCTGGGTTGTCTTGCCAGTGGGATGCGCTACCATGGCCCCTCCTTCATTTTGTTGCCATTTATTTTATGCACTGTCCCTTCTGCGGCGCCAACGACACCAAGGTTATCGATTCGCGATTGGTCGCCGAGGGCGAGCAGGTTCGCCGCCGCCGGGAATGCCTGGCCTGCGAAGAGCGTTTCACCACTTTTGAAACCGCCGAACTGGTGATGCCGCGCCTGATCAAGCAAGACGGCAGCCGCCAACCGTTCGATGAAGAAAAGCTGCGCGCCGGCATGCAACGCGCGTTGGAAAAACGCCCCGTCAGCATCGAACGACTCGAAGCCGCCATCGCCCACATCAAGCACAAGATGCGCGCCACGGGTGAGCGCGAAATCAAGTCGCGGGTGCTGGGGGAGTTGGTGATGACCGAGCTGCAAAAGCTCGACGAAGTCGCTTATATCCGCTTCGCTTCTGTGTACCGCCGCTTCCAGGATCTCAACGAATTCCGCGAGGAAATCGACCGCCTCTCTCGCGAACCGGCGCAAGACTGAATGCCGATTCCCGAACAGGCCGTGGCCGACCCGCAATTCATGGCCCGCGCGCTGGAACTGGCGCGCAAAGGCATCTACTCCACCCATCCCAATCCGCGTGTCGGCTGCGTCATCGTCGCCAACGGCAAAATTGTCGGCGAAGGCTGGCATGCCCGCGCCGGTGAGCCCCACGCCGAAGTGCACGCCCTGCGCCAAGCCGGCGCCAAAGCCCAGGGCGCCACGGCCTACGTCACCCTTGAACCGTGCAGCCACCATGGGCGCACGCCGCCGTGTGCCGATGCGTTGGTCAATGCCGGCGTGGGCCGCGTGGTGGCGGCCATGCAAGACCCCAATCCCGAGGTGTCCGGGCGCGGTTTGCTGCGGTTGATGCAAGCCGGCATCACCGTGCACAGCGGCGTGATGGAAGCCGAAGCCCGCGCCTTGAACGCCGGCTTTATCAAACGCATGGAAAAAGGCCTGCCGTTTGTGCGGGTGAAGTTGGCCATGAGCCTGGACGGTCGCACCGCCATGGCCAGCGGCGAAAGCCAATGGATTACCGGCCCGGCAGCGCGTGCCGCCGTGCAGCGCTTGCGCGCCCAGGCCAGCGTGGTGCTAACCGGCGCCGACACGGTGTTGGCCGACGGCGCGCGGCTGACCGTGCGCCCCGATGAACTGGGCCTGAACGCAGAACTCACCGCGCTGGCCATGACCCGCCCGCCACTGCGTGTGCTGGTTGACGGCCGTTTGCGCGTGCCGCTGAGCTCGCCGTTCTACCAGGCGGGCGCCGCGTTGGTCGCCACCTGCGCGGCAGCGTCTGCCCGCGACCGTTTCCTGGATGACGGCCACACACTGCTGGCCATTCCCGGCAGCAACGGCCATGTCGACTTGCGTAAGCTGCTCGCCGAGCTGGCTGGCCGCGGCGTTAATGAAGTGCTGGTGGAAGCCGGTCCGCGACTGGCCGGGGCGTTTGCGCGCTTGGGCTTGGTGGATGAATACCAGTTGTTCGTGGCCGCCAAGTTCCTCGGGTCCAGCGCTCGCCCGTTGTTGGACATGCCGCTGGCGCGCATGGCCGAGGCCGCGCCGCTGAAGATCACCGACATGCGCGCGGTGGGCGACGATTGGCGAATCATCGCCGTGCCGGATAAGCCCAGCTAGCGACCACGCAACCTTCTGAATACCCCTACATAGATGCAATCAAACGGCGAGTTGTGGTAAAAACGCAGCCCAGCCATGCAGATGGCTGAACGTTCTCAGGGCGGGGTGCGATTCCCCACCGGCGGTAATGGCGCGCAATGCGCTTAGCCCGCGAGCGCTTGCGGCAGCCGACAACGGCAGCGGCAAGGTCAGCAGACTCGGTGTGATTCCGAGGCCGACGGTCATAGTCCGGATAAAGAGAGAACGGGATTGCCTGCCAGGGCCCACGCGTGCGTGCGCCCGTTTGAGACATCCCTTTCGATCCAACACGCCCTGTTTTTTATTAAACAGGAGTTCGATCCATGCTTAATCGTGCTGTTTTGTCGGCACCTCTTACTGAGGAGGCCGCATGTTTACCGGAATAATCGAAGCCCTCGGCACCATTCGCGCCCTGACCCCCAAAGGCGGCGACGTACGCGTGTACGTGGAAACCGGCAAGCTCGACCTGGCCGACGTCAAGCTCGGCGACAGCATTGCGGTAAACGGCGTATGCCTGACTGCCGTGCAGTTGCCGGGTGATGGTTTCTGGGCTGACGTCAGCCGCGAAACCCTGGCCTGCAGCGCCTTCAACGACTTGAAAGCGGGCAGCAAGGTCAACCTGGAAAAAGCCCTGACACCCAGCAGCCGCCTCGGTGGCCACTTGGTCAGTGGCCATGTGGATGGCGTCGGCGAGGTGATCGCCCGCGAAGACAACGCCCGCGCTGTGCAATTTCGCATCCGCGCCCCGCGTGAGTTGGCCAAGTACATCGCCCTGAAAGGCTCGATCACCGTCGACGGCACCAGCCTGACGGTAAACGGCGTCAATGGCGCCGAGTTCGAGCTGACCATCGTGCCGCACACCCTGGGCGAAACCATCATGGCCGACTACCGGCCGGGTCGCCGCGTGAACCTTGAGGTCGACCTGCTGGCGCGTTACCTGGAGCGTTTGCTGCTCGGTGACAAAGCCGCCGAGGCCACTGCGGCAGCGCACGGTTCGTCCGGCCTGACCGAAACTTTCCTGGCCGAACACGGCTACCGCTAATTACGACGTAAGGCACGCCCCATGGCTCTTAACAGCATCGAAGAATTGGTTGCCGATATTCGCGCCGGCAAAATGGTCATCCTCATGGATGACGAAGACCGCGAGAACGAAGGCGACCTCATCATCGCCTCCGAATGCGTCACCGCTGAACACATCAACTTCATGGCCAAGCACGCCCGCGGGCTGATCTGCATGCCCATGAGCCGTGAGCGCTGCGAAACCCTCAAGCTGCCGTTGATGGCGCCGCGCAATGGTTCGGGCTTTGGCACCAAGTTCACCGTCTCCATTGAGGCGGCCACCGGCGTGACCACCGGCATATCCGCTGCCGACCGCGCCCGCACCGTGCAAGCCGCTGCCGCGAAAGACGCCAAGGCGGACGACATCGTCAGCCCCGGCCACATTTTTCCGCTGATGGCCCAACCGGGCGGCGTGCTGGCCCGCGCTGGCCACACCGAAGCGGCCTGCGACCTGGCCCGCCTGGGCGGTTTCGAGCCGAGCGGGGTGATCTGCGAAATCATGAACGACGACGGCACCATGTCGCGCCGCGCCGAGCTGGAAGCGTTTGCTGAGCTGCATGACATCAAGATCGGCACCATCGCCGACTTGATCCACTACCGCCTGATTCACGAACACACCGTGGAGCGTATTTCCGAGCAATCGCTGGACAGCGAGCTGGGCCACTTCAACCTGGTGACCTACCGCGACTCGGTCGAAGGCGACATTCACATGGCGCTGACCCTCGGCAAAATCTGCCCCGAAGAACCCACGCTGGTGCGCGTGCACAGCATGGAACCGCTGCGCGACTTGCTGATGGTGAAACAACCCGGCCGCTGGAGCCTGCGCGCCGCCATGACCAAAGTGGCCGAGGCCGGCAGCGGCGTGGTGCTGCTGTTGGGCAACCAACTGACCGGTTCCGACTTGCTCGCGCACCTGGAGCAACAGTTGGGCGGCGAACAAAAAGCCAGCGCCACCACCTACAGCACCGTGGGCGCCGGCTCGCAGATTCTGCGTGACTTGGGCGTGCGCAAAATGCGCTTGCTGAGTTCACCGGTGAAGTTCAACGCGATATCGGGCTTTGACCTGGAAGTTGTAGAATACCTGCCCTCCGAATAACCCGAGGTACCTGCTGCGCTGGGTCATGCGGCGTTAAAAACGTGTTCGACAGCCGTTTTTGCCATGCCTGACCTTCGCTCGCGACGGTCCCGAATTTTTAAATAGCCGGGGGATTGGGCAAACGCCCGCCCAGGCTCTTAACTCTAAATTGCTCTTTCAAGACGAGAACGCCATGACCCTGAAGACCATCGAAGGTACTTTCATCGCCCCCAAAGGCAGCTATGCGCTGGTGGTAGGCCGCTTCAACAGCTTCGTGGTCGAAAGCCTGGTGAGCGGTGCCGTAGACGCCCTGGTGCGTCACGGCGTGAGCGAAAGCGACATCACCATCATCCGCGCGCCGGGTGCGTTTGAAATTCCGTTGGTTGCCCAGAAAGTTGCTCAGCGCAGCGAGTACTCGGCCATCATCGCCCTGGGCGCAGTGATTCGTGGCGGCACCCCGCACTTCGAATACGTCGCCGGCGAATGCACCAAAGGCCTGGCCCAGGTGTCCATGGAGTTCGGCGTACCGGTTGCTTTCGGCGTGCTGACCGTTGATTCCATCGAACAAGCCATCGAACGTTCCGGCACCAAGGCCGGTAACAAAGGCGCTGAAGCGGCCCTTTCTGCCCTGGAAATGGTCAGCCTGCTGGCGCAGTTGGAGGCCAAGTGATTAACGACGAAGACGACAGCTTCAACCCCCCGGCAGAGAAAGGCCCGAACGCGCCCACCGGCAAGATCGCGGCCCGCCGTCAGGCTCGCAGCCTGGCCATGCAGGCGTTGTATCAGTGGCACCTGGCAGGCCAGTCGGTGAATGAAATCGAAGCGCAGTTTCGCGTAGACAACGATTTCAGCAGCGTCGACGGCGCCTACTTCCGTGAAATTCTGCACGGCGTACCGGCGCACAAAACTGAAATCGATGAGGCGTTCGCGCCTTGCCTGGACCGCGCTCAGGACGAGCTCGACCCGGTTGAGCTGGCCATCCTGCGCTTGTCCACGTTCGAAATGCTCAAGCGTATCGACGTGCCATACCGCGTGGTGATCAACGAAGGTATCGAGCTGGCCAAAGTGTTCGGCGCCACCGACGGACACAAGTTCGTCAACGGTGTGTTGGACAAATTGGCACCGCGTTTACGCGCTGCTGAAGTCAACGCCAACAAGCGTTGACCGGAGCCGTGGGTGAGTTCGAACTGATCCGCCGCTACTTCGCCGCTGCGCCCTGTGCGCAGCCTGGCGAGGCCGTGGTGCAGGGCATTGGCGACGATTGCGCGCTGCTGGCCCTGAACGCTGGCGAACAGCTGGCGATTTCCACCGACACGCTCGTGGTCGGAGTGCATTTTCCTGAATCCTGCGATGCATTCCTGCTCGGGCAGCGCGCGCTGGCGGTGTCCACCAGCGACCTCGCTGCCATGGGTGCTGCGCCCATTGGTTTTACCCTCGCACTCACGCTGCCGCAGGCCGATGCCGATTGGCTGCAAGCCTTCGCCGCCGGCCTCAACGAAATGGCGCAAGCCTGTTCGATGCGCCTGATTGGCGGCGACACCACGCGCGGGCCGCTGACCCTGACCCTCACCGTATTTGGCCGCCTGCCGGCCGGCCAGGCGCTGACCCGCGCGGGCGCCCAGGTGGGCGATTTGCTCTGTGTTGGCGGTGCATTGGGCGATGCGGCGGCGGCGCTGCCGCTGGTGCTTGGGCAGTGCACGGCCGCCGCGCAGATTGCCGAGCCGCTGCTGGCGCGCTATTGGTCACCGCAGCCGCAATTGGCGCTGGGTCAGGCGCTGCGCGGCAAGGCCACGGCAGCCCTGGATATTTCCGATGGCTTGCTTGCCGATTGCGGCCATATCGCCTTGGCCTCGGGCGTGGCCTTGCACATCGAGCGGGATCGCTTACCGTTGTCGCCGGCCGTATCGGCCTGGCTGGATCGCGACGCCGCCTCGCAATGTGCTGCCAGCGGTGGCGATGACTACGTATTGGCCTTTACCCTGCCGCCCGAGCACCTTGCACAGCTTCAGCAAGACGGCTGGCCGGTGACGGTCATCGGTCGAGTGGAAAGCGGAAAAGGGGTGCACTTCCTGGATTCATCCGGTCATAGCCTTGCGCCTTCTTCGCGCGGCTTTTTACATTTTGGGGGCTCGGGTGACTCAACCTAGCAAGAAAACGGTTCCTGACGCTCCGCCTTCGGTGTGGCGCAATCCGTGGCACTTCCTGGCCTTCGGGTTTGGCTCGGGCACATTGCCTAAAGCGCCCGGTACCTGGGGTTCGTTGGTGGCGCTGCCCTTTATTCCACTGTGGCAAATGCTGCCCGACTGGGGCTATTGGCTGATGCTCGGCGTGACCATGCTGTTCGGCTTCTGGCTGTGCGGCAAAGTGGCCGATGATTTGCGTGTGCATGACCACGAAGGCATCGTCTGGGACGAAATGGTCGGCATGTGGATCACCCTCTGGCTGGTGCCGGAAGGCTGGGGCTGGTTGCTGCTAGGCTTTGTCATGTTCCGTATTTTCGACATCCTCAAGCCGTGGCCGATCCGCTGGATCGACCGGCATGTGCACGGCGGCGTCGGCATCATGCTCGACGACCTGCTGGCCGGCGTATTCGCCTGGCTGGCCATGCAGCTGGTGGTGTGGGGTTGGGCCCAATACTGGGTGCACTCAGTGGCAAGCTAAGTGGCACGGCGGCGTTTAAGGGAACGAGCTATGCGTGGCAAGTGGTTATCAGGCAAGTGGTTCGCTCGGCTGCTGGCGGTGGCGCTGCTTGTGGCGGCTGGCGGACCGATGGCGCAAGCCGCCACGCCCACGCAAATCCGCCTGGCCAGTGAGGTGTGGGTTGACCACACCAACGCCGATGGCAGCGGCATGGCCTGGGACATTCTTCGCGCCGTATTCGAGCCCGCCGGCATTCGCCTGAACATTCACAGCGTTCCCTATACCCGCTCGGTCGGCCTGGTGCAGCGCGGCGGCGCCGACGCGTTCGTGGGCTCGTACATGAGCGAGATCCAGGACGGCGTGTTTTACCCCCGCTGGCACTACGATGCCGACCGCATCAGCGCCCTGGGCCTGGCCGATGCGCCTGCCATCAACCTGCAAAACGTCGGCACCTTTCGCCTGGCCTGGGTGCGCGGTTATGCCTACGAAAAATATCTGCCGCATTTGAACCACTACCAAGAAGTTTATCGGCGCGACGGTATCCTCTCGATGCTGGAACTCAAGCACATCGACTTCTACCTCGACGCCCGCACCGAAGTGCAAGAAGTGCTCAACGAGGCCGACGACGCCACACGCTTTCGCGCAACCGAGCTGACGCAATTGCCGCTGTACCTGGGCTTTGCCGACACCGCCGATGGTCACGCGCTGGCCCAGGTATACGACGCGCGCATGGAGTTGCTGGTGAGAGACGGCAGCCTGCGGCCGATTTTCGAGCGCTGGCAGCAACCCTATCCCTTTTGAATAACCACCACGCAACAGGCATCGACGCTATGACAAAGCACAGGAAGTACGCGCTGGCTGCCGGGCTGATGAGCCTGCTTTCATTCGGCGTGGCCATGGCGGCCGAACAGGTCATGGTGGTCGGCCTGTTTCCGGGCGCGGCGGTGATTAACGTCGATGGCGAGCGCAAGCTGGTGAAGGTCGGCAAAACCGGCCCCGGCGGCGTGGTGGTGGTCAGCGCGGACGGCAAAGGCGCGGTCCTGCGCGTGGATGGCGTGGAACGCCTGTATCCGCTGGAACGCGAATACAGCCAGGGCTTTGCCATTCCCATCAAAACCCAGGTGAGCATCGCCAAAGGGCTCGGCGGGCATTACTGGATCGCCGGTTCGGCCAACGGCCAGCCCGTGCAGTTTCTGGTCGACACCGGCGCTACTACCGTTGCCATGAACGACTCGCAAGCGCGGCAGTTGGGCATCGACTACCGCGCCGTAGGCAAGCCCACAGTTGTCAGCACCGCCAGCGGCACCGCCAACGCCTGGCGCGTTTCGCTGGACCGAGTGAAAGTCGGCGCCCTGGAATTGCTCGGCGTCGAAGCCACCGTACTGGACGGCCCAGCCCCCACCGAAGCGCTGCTCGGTATGAGCTTTCTCAACCGCGTGCGCTGGCGCGAAGAGCAGGGCGTGTTGATTCTGGAATCGAAAAACTAGGCCTATGACGCTTCTCTTGAAACGCCGCACTTTTCTCCTCGCCGCCGCTGCATTGCCGCTATTGCCCGCCTGGGCCGCTGAGTCGAGCGATGCGGTGCAACGCCTCAAACAGCTGGAAACCACCTTCGCTGGCCGCCTGGGTGTGGTGGCGCTGAACACCGGCAACGGCGAGGTGCTCAGTTACCGGGGCGACGAACTATTCCCCTTGTGCAGCACCTTCAAGGCCATGCTCGCGGGCGCCATTTTGCAGCGCAGCGTGTTAACGCCAGGGCTGTTGGACCAGCGAATCACCTACCGCAAAAGCGACTTGGTCTCGTACTCGCCGGTCAGCGAAAAGCACGTGCAAGACGGCATGACCGTCGCCGAACTGTGCGCCGCTACCGTGCAGTACAGCGACAACAGCGCCGCCAACCTGCTGATGAAATTGCTCGACGGCCCGGAAGGGCTGACCACCTTTGCTCGCTCCATTGGCGATCACCACTTCCGCCTGGAACGCTGGGAAACCGAATTGAACAGCGCCATTCCCGGCGATCTGCGCGACACCACTACGCCGCTGGCCATGGCCCACAGCCTGCAACGTCTGGTGGTCGGTGACGCCTTGCCGGATTCGCAGCGCCAGCAACTGCAAACCTGGCTGCGGGGCAACACCACGGGGGCCACGCGTATCCGCGCTGGCGTACCGGCGAATTGGCAGGTTGGCGATAAAACCGGCACCGGCGACTACGGCACCACCAACGATGTGGCTGTGCTGTGGCCACCCGGCAAAGCACCGGTTGTGCTGACGCTGTACCTGACGCAAAACACCAAGGACGCAAGCCCGCGTAACGAAACGCTGGCGGCGGCCACGCGCGTGGTGGTCGATTGGTTGCAATGAGGCTATATCGATCAACCACTTTGATCTTTATAGCCAGCAATTCAGGCTGACCGACGCGCAAAGCCTGCTGCTACAATGCCGCCCCCGTGCGAAATTTCCGCCATTTCCTTATTAGGAGCATACGGTGTCTGTCGTCTTCGTCGCCGCCTCCCAACTGCCCACGCCATTTGCTGTCTTCACCATGCATGGCTTTCTTGAAGAAGGCACCGGCCGTGAACACGTCGCGCTGACCCTCGGCGATGTCGCTGACGGCGCGCCCGTGCTGGGCCGTCTGCACTCCGAATGCTTGACCGGTGATGCCCTGTTCAGCCTGCGCTGCGACTGCGGTTTTCAACTGGAAGCGGCATTGGCCGCCATCGCCAAAGAAGGCCGTGGCGTGCTCCTGTACCTACGCCAGGAAGGCCGTGGCATTGGCCTGATGAACAAAATCCGCGCCTACGAATTGCAAGATGGCGGCGCAGATACCGTCGAAGCCAACGAGCGTCTGGGTTTTGGCGCTGACCAGCGCGACTATTCGATTTGCCTGCCGATGCTCAATCACTTAGGCATCACCTCGCTGAAACTGATGACCAACAACCCGCGCAAACTCAAAGCGCTGGCCGACATGGGCATCCCGGTGGCTGAGCGCAAACCGCTGCAAATCGAACACAACCCGCACAACAAGTACTACCTCGCGACCAAGGCCGGCAAACTGGGGCACCTGTTGGGCAACCAACACCAAGGCGAGGCCGAGGAAAGCCTGTGACCCGCAACGAGGTGCGCAAGCGGCTCGACCTGCTGTGGTGGCGGCAACTGGCGCTCACCTTGGCGCCGGTGTTTATCGTCAACCTGCTGTTCGGCGCCGATAAAACCGTGTCGGTGCTGGCCATGCCGCTGTTTATCGGTGGCCTGGCTTCCCTGTTCGTCAGCCTGCCGTTATTCAGCGCCTACAAACGCGGCCTGATCGCCACCGAACAAGCCCTCGACACCCCGCAAGAACCCGCCGCCTGGCTGGACCTCGCCGCTCGCCGTCGTCTGGCCTTTCTCGGCGCAGGCCTGCCCGCCTGGATTGCCGCCATCGCCGTGTTTACCGGCCTGGAAGCCATTCCGCTGATCCTTCTCGCGCTGGCCAGCGTGGTACTGCTGGCGCTCTACCGTATCCCTCGCCAACTCAGCTGATGCGCCTCCTGCTCGCCTGCCTGCTGTGCGCGCTGACCTGGTCGGCAGCGGCGCAACCGCGGGTGGTGAGCCTGGCGCCATCGCTTAGCGAAATCATGCTCGAACTGGATGCCGCCGATTTGCTGGTTGGCGTACTCGACGGTGGTGAACGCCCGGCGGCTCTGGCCGCGCTGCCCTCGGTGGGCCGCTACGGCCAACTGGAAATGGAAAGGCTGCTGACGCTGAAGCCTGACTTGCTACTGCTCTGGCCCGACAGCATCAGCGCCGCGCAACGCCAACAACTGATCGGCTTCGGCATTCCGCTGTTCGAGGCCCAGCCCCACACCTTGTCGCAACTGGCCGAGCAGTTTCAGGCGATTGGCGAGCGGGTAGGGCTCGCTGAAAACGGCCGCGAGCGCGCCGATGCATTTCGCCAGCGCCTGGCATCGCTGCAACAGCGCTACCGGCGTGGTGAGCCGCTGCCGGTGTTCTATCAGGTGTGGAATTCGCCGCTGTACACGGTGGGGGCGCAGATCATCAGTGATGCGCTGGGCGTATGCGGGGCGAAAAACGTATTTGCCGACGTGGCGCTGCCAGCGCCGCAGGTGAGCGTCGAAGCGGTGCTGCAGCGTGATCCCCATGTGATTGTCGGCGGCGATCAGGCGCAATTAGAAAGCTGGGCGCGCTGGCCACAGCTCAAGGCGGTGCAGCGTCAGCAGTTGCTGGTGCTGCCCGATAAAGGCATTGAACGGCCGAGTTTGCAGATGCTTGTGGCGACTGAGCGGCTTTGTGAGGCGTTGGCGGGGATGCGTTGAGCGTTGTGGCTGAGCGGAAATGCTGCCCAGCCGCTCTTACAGCAACCGATTTTATAACGCGCTCGGCTCGAAATTCTGGATCCCGAATCGTCGGACCGCCGCCTGCGCGAGGATGACGAAGGTTTATGTCATTTCCCCCGTCATCCTCGCGCATGCGGGGATCCAGAATTGTGGTCTTTACGCAACTCTTTGGCCGCTTATGCAAAAAAGCATCGCGGCTAAAGCCGCTCCCACAGGGGACGCGCGCGCGGTTTATAAAACTGTGGGAGCGGCTTCAGCCGCGATTCCTGCAACCACCTAAATCGCCGGCGTCCACACAAACCCAACTGTCGCCGTACGCCCATCCTCGCGATACCCGTGGTATTCGCCGTCATGGTTGTACAGCGCCCGGCTGTAGTCGTTATCCAGCACGTTATCGACACTGAAATTCAGCGCCAGCTCGCCGGTCGCCTGCCAACTGCTGCGCAGTCCCAGCAGCCCGTATCCGGGCAATTCCCGCGTATTACCCACATCGTCGTAGCTGCCGCTCACGGCTTGCCAATTGGCGCCCACGCTCAGCGCGCCGAAGCGGCGGTCGAGGTCCAGGTTCAGCGTGCGTTTGGCCCGGCGCGGCAGGGCGTGGCCGGTTTCGCGGTCGCGGGCGTCGAGCCAGGTGGCGTTGGCGGAGGCTTGCCAGCCGACCACGTCTCGCTCCAGCGTCAACTCCACGCCTTGTAAGCGCGCGGTGTTGAGGTTCACCGCGCAGTACAAAAACGTCGCCGGGTCGCAGAGCTCGGTGCTGATCAGGTCACGCACGTCGTTACGGTAAGCGGCCAGGCTCCAGCGCGTGGCCAGGTGCTCGCCGCGCAGTTGCAGTTCGTAGGTTTTCGAGTGCTCGGGTGACAGGCCCGGATTGCCGACATAGCCGTTGCCGTCATCCGGCCAGTACAGCTCGTTGTAAGTCGGCGCGCGAAAGCCTTCGCTGTACGAGGCGATCACCGAGGTGCTGTCGCCCACCGGCACGGTCAGCGCGCCGTTCCAGGTGTTCTCGCTGCCGAACTGTTCATTCTTGTCGTGGCGCACGCCCAGCTCGGTGGCGAACCCGTTGCCTTGAAAGCGATGCTGTACGAACGCCGCCTGGTTCCAGCGGGTTTGCTGGTTGTATTCGGTGCTGCTGTGCAACTCGTCCTGATAAAAATCCACCCCGGCGAGCACAGTGTTTTGATCGCCCAGTTGCAGGGTGTTCAGCCACGAAACCGAATCGCGGTAGGTGTTGAACACGCTGACTTCGTCGCTGAGTTTGTCCTGGCTTTTCTGCCGGCTTTCGCTGTGGCCGGCTTCCCAGCGGCTGCTCCAGAGGTCATTGAACTGCGCGTCGACAAAACCGCTGCCGCTGCTGAGGGTGAAGTCGGTGTAGGGCTGCTGTGGATAGCTGAGAAAGGTGCTCATGTCGAAGCGGCCGAAGGGGTTGTCGTACTCGTTGCGGCCGCGCTGGTCGAGCAGGCTGACGCCGCCTTCGACGCGCTCGTTGAATTGGTGACTAAGGTTGAAGCTCAGGGCTTTGTTGCGGTAGGCGTCGTGGTCGCTGTCGGCATCGTACGACTGGCCGGTGCGGTCGCTGCCGACCGTTTCGTCGAGGCTGCCGTTGAGGCTGAAACGCGTCTGTTCATCGCCGCCACTGAGGCCCAGGCTGCGCTGCCAGCTTTGCTGACTTCCAGCGCTGACGGCCAGGCGCGGTTGCAGGCCGCTGTCGCCACGACGGGTAAAAATCTGCACCACGCCGCCAATGGCATCGCTGCCATACAAGGCCGAGCGCGAGCCGCGCACCACCTCGATGCGTTCGATTTGTTCAAGGCTTAGAAACTGCAAACTGGCGCCGCCATCGGAGGCCGAACCGATGCGTTGGCCGTCCACCAGAATCAGGCTTTGAGTGTTGCTGCTGCCGCGAATAAACAGTGAGGTGTTGCTGCCGCGCCCGCCGTTTTGCACCAGCTGCATGCCGGGCACGCGGGTGAGCAGGTCGGTAATGGAGCGGGGCTGCAAGCGTTCGATATCGGTGCGGGTGAACACCGTGGCCGCCGCGGTGGCCTGGTCTAACGGCTCGGCGCTGCGGCCGGAGGTGATGACGGTATCTTGCAGCTTCAGCGCCTGGTCGTTGCTTTGCGCCTGCACTACAACGGGCAGCAGCAACGCGGGCAGGGCGAGATGTCGGTACTTCATGGAGTATTCCTCAAAAGATTTTTGAGGAGGGCATGGCAAGCGTGGCGCGTGAAGGCGCCTGCGCTTGATGGTGCTGCCCTCCGCAACACCAGTCGATTCCATGCAGGCCGGTCTCCGGGCTCTCGACTGAAAGGGCATCCTTTCCTGCCGCGATCACCTTCCCAGGTACAAACCCAGTGGTGTGTCGATCGGGCATGCAGCGTGGCTGCGGTCGATTACCGTTGCGGGGGCAGCGCCGGGATGGCTCCTATGGAGCGCACCGGCTTCCCGTTTAACGCCGGGCTCGTGTGAGCCGGACGCACCTGCGTGGACAAACGCCGCGCACCGTAGCGGTGGCGGCGGGGTGGGTCAAGCGGCGGGGGATCGGTGGGAGAGGCTTCAGTCTTGCTTGCGACGTACCGGTTATGCGCTCGGCTCTGCCTGGCCAAGCCGGCTGGCGGCTTTGTGCAGGTCGAGCACCAACCGCTCCAGAGCACGGGCGGCGAGCTGGGTTTGGTTCGCGGCCTCGGCGCTTTGGCCGGCGCCCGAGCTGATGGTTTGCGCTTGCAGATTGGCGGCTTGCGCCTGGTCGCGCTGCGATTGCATGGCGCGGCTGATTTCGCCGATCTGCGTCTGCATGCCGGCTACTTCCTGGTGAATGCGCTGCAACGCATGGTTCGCCTGCGTGGCTTGGTCAACGCTGGTGCCAACGCTGGTTTGGCATTGCTGCATCGAGCCGACGGCCTGCACGGCTTGCTGACGCATGCTGTGCAGGCTCTGGGCGATGGCGTGCGTGGCCTCGGCGGTGCGCTGGGCGAGGTTGCGCACTTCCTCGGCGACCACGGCAAAGCCACGTCCCGACTCGCCGGCCCGCGCGGCTTCAATGGCGGCGTTGAGCGCCAGCAGGTTGGTCTGCTCGGCGATGCCGCGAATGGTTTCGCTGATGCTCTGCACCGCCACCGTGTGTTGGCTCAGGCCTTCGATGGTGCGGGTGGCATCGCTGACCAGGCTGGCCAGGCGGCTGATTTGTTCGGTGGTTTGCTGCACCACGCTGGCGCCTTCCTTGGCCAGTTGCAGCGCTTGTTGCGAAGCATGTTCGCTGCCCAGGATGTGCTCAGTCATGGCGCTGATGCTGTGACTAACCCCTTGGGTAGCTTCGGCGGTCGCTTGGGCGGCGCTGTTCTGCTGGTTCGCGCACAGGCTGACGGTGCTGGAGGTCTGGTTGAGCGCGGCGCTGGTGTGGTGCAACGCGCTACCGGCAGAAACGATGCTCTGCATGGTGTCGTCCATTTTGTCGACGAAGCTATTGACCCAGCCCGCCAGCGAGCCGGTTTCATCGGCTTGCAACTGGTTTGCGCTGAAGCGGTTGCTCAGCGGCGCGCCACACTCGGCGGTGTCCAGAAAGAAGTCGCACAGCGCCTGCAATTTCTGGCTGCGCGGACGCAGGCTGAAGTACCAGAAATTGAACAACACCAGCGCGCTCACGCCAAACAGCGCCCAAGGCAAATGTTCACCTTGCCAGCCCAGGCCGGCGTGGGCGCCGTACAGCAACGCGGCGGCGACCCCGACATTCAGCAGCAGCGCTTTGAGCAAGGTGTAACTCAGGCTGCGCGGGCGATACACCTCTTCCAAGTCGCCCTCGCACATCATCCCCCACGTATCGGGCGAGCCCGGCAGGTTGAGGGTCAGACCGGCGCCGACTACCGGCACGCGGCGGTAGTCCGGGTAGCCGGGATAGAGGACGAACAGGTTGCTGCCGCAGCGCATGGTTTCGCGTACGCCGGGGTGCAACTCCTGGGTGGCGGGGTCGGTAAAGCGCAATTCGAATTCGGTGTGTTGGGTAACGCGCACGGTGCCGAAGGGCGTGTGCACGCCATCCTTGAGGTTCTCGCCGGCGCTGAACGTGCTGTCTTCAAAGCGTGAGCGGGACAGCGCGGTGCCGGGCGCGATGGCCGGGTCATACACCGACTTGATCATAAATAGGTAGTTGTCGCCGGAGTCGCGGTACACGTGGCCGGCTTCGCGTTGGATCAGGTCGCTCATCACATCGTTGGGAATGCGCGCGCACAGGCAGGCGACGGTTTTGCCGGCGACGATCAGCGGCTGGTGAAACATCAGCGTCACGGAGTCATGGAAGCGCGACGTGGTGGCGCCGAGCGTGGCGGTGACTTGATCTTTGTAAGGCCCGAGCAGAAACGGCGCGCGAAGACCGGCGGCCAGCGCCTTGGCGTCGTGGCGTTGCCCCATTCGCGGCGCATGGGTGGAGGCGAGCACCGTGCCGTCGGCGCCCACCACAAACAACTCCGACACTTCACGCATCGGCTCGGCAATTCGCTGCAACTGGGCGGCATCCACGCGTGGCCATTGCTCGCCCAACGTTGCTGCTACCTGATGCAGTTGCTGCCAATGTTGCTGCGTCCAGCCGAGCAACAATTGCGCGCGCGTGTTGGCCATGCCCGTGAAGGTTTTTTCCAGTCGCGCCGCCTGGTTGCGGTTGATCAGGCTGGCCCAGCGCAAGGCCCATTTGTTGTGCGTGCCCCACCAGGGCAGCCAACGCTTTTCGCGGCCGCTGAGGGCCATCTCGTGACTTTTAAGGTGCATGTCGGTGCTCGCAAATGACAAAGGGCAGTGCTTTGTCTAGCGTGCGCTTATTGCAATAACAGGACCGAAAGGCGCCGCTACTGGCCGATTGATGGCGCAATGACGCATTCCGCCAGATGAATGTCGCTTTTCTAGATGGGACGTACGTACTTTCCTCCGAAAGGTGCTGCGTCGAGCCGGCCGCAGCGCTGAGGATGCGCCGTATTGGTGCATGTCAGACGTCGGCTCTCCTGTAGGGATTTTCCGTCGGGTTGCGTCAAGTCAAGATCCGCTTTGTCGCAGCTTCCTAGACTGGCCGCCCACGCACTGCACCGGACCGCCGCCATGCTCGACGCCATTCATTGGGATGCTGACCTGATTCGCCGTTACGACCGCCCCGGTCCTCGCTACACCTCATACCCCACCGCCCTGCAATTCAACGAGAACGTCGCCGGCAACGCCTTGGTGCATGCCCTGAGCGAAAGCCGCGCGGCGTTGCGGCCGTTGTCGGTGTATGTGCACGTGCCGTTCTGCGCCAACATTTGCTACTACTGCGGCTGTAACAAGGTGATCACCAAAGACCGTGGCCGCGCGGTGCCGTATTTGCAGCGCCTGCATGAAGAAATCAGCCGCGTCGCCAGTCAACTCGACCGCCGCCAGGTGGTTGAGCAACTGCATTTTGGCGGCGGCACGCCAACCTTTCTTGGCCACACCGAGCTGCGCGAATTGATGCAGCACCTGCGCGAAAACTTCACCCTGCTCGACGGCGACAGCGGCGACTACGGCATCGAGATCGACCCGCGCGAAGCCGACTGGTCGACCATGGGCCTGCTCCGCGAGCTGGGCTTCAACCGCGTGAGCCTGGGCGTTCAAGACCTCGATCCTCAGGTACAGCAAGCCGTCAACCGCCTGCAAAGCTTCGAGCAGACCCGCGCCATTGTTGAAGCGGCGTGGACCTTACAATTTCGCTCGGTGAATATCGACCTGATCTACGGCCTGCCCAAGCAAACGCCCGATCGTTTTGCCTGCACGGTGGACAAGGTGATCGAGCTGCAACCCGATCGTTTGTCGCTGTTCAACTACGCCCACTTGCCTGAGCGTTTTATGCCGCAACGGCGCATCAGCGCGGATGACCTGCCAAGTCCGGCGGCCAAGCTGGAAATGCTTCAGCGCAGCATCGAACAACTGACAGCGGCGGGCTATGTGTACATCGGCATGGATCACTTCGCCCTGCCGGACGACGAACTGGCGGTGGCGCAGGAAGATG
Organism: Pseudomonas sp. AC070; assembly: GCF_979258635.1. NCBI lineage: Bacteria > Pseudomonadati > Pseudomonadota > Gammaproteobacteria > Pseudomonadales > Pseudomonadaceae > Pseudomonas > Pseudomonas sp. AC070. The sequence goes on along the minus strand of NZ_OZ409871.1, from coordinate 4,530,117 downwards.
GCATGTTGCGGCGCAACTTCCAGGGCTACACCACCCATGGGCATTGCGACCTGGTGGGGCTGGGCGTGTCGGCCATCAGCCAGTTGGGCGATTTGTACTGCCAGAACAGCAGCGACCTGCCGCGTTATATGGCCGCCATCGACGAAGGCCATTCGGCCGTGGTGCGTGGGCTGTTGTGCAACGATGACGACCGCATTCGCCGTGCCGTCATCCAGCAACTGATCTGCGCTTTTAAACTCGATTTCAGCCTGATCGAAAGTGCGTTCAACATCGAGTTTCGCGGTTACTTCAACGAGGTGTGGCCGCAGCTTCAGCAGTTCGCGCGAGACGGTCTGATCGCCTTGAGCGACAACGCCATTCAGGTGCTGCCCGCCGGGCGCTTGCTGGTGCGCTCGGTGTGCATGTTGTTTGACCACTATTTAAGCGAGCAGAACAGCCAGCGATTCTCGCGGGTGATCTAAACAAAAAGGCCGGTCAATGGACCGGCCTTTTTCATGGCGAAGCGTTTACGCGGTGAGGGTGGGCGGCAAGCCCGCCGGTTCGAGCAGCGCCAGGCGCTCGCGAACCGCCGCCTCGATGCCGGCAGCGTCCAGCCCACATTCAGCCAGCATGGTTTGCGGCTTGGCATGTTCCACGTAGATGTCTGGCAAGCCCAAATGCAGCACGGGCTTGAGCAGATTCTCGCGCGCCAGGAACTCACTGACCGCAGCGCCCGCGCCACCCATGATGGCGTTTTCCTCCACCGTCACCAGCAAGCTGTGCTCAGCTGCCAATTGGCGAACCAGGGCTTCGTCCAAGGGTTTGACGAAGCGCATGTCCACCACCGTGGCATCCAGCTTATCGCCCACCAGCAGCGCATCGGCCAGTTGCACGCCGAACACCAACAGCGCGACGCCCTGGCCCTTGCGGCGGACCACGCCTTTGCCGATTTCCAATGGCACTAACGCGGGGTCGATCGCCGCATTGGGGCCCGAGCCGCGCGGATACCGCACAGCCGCCGGGCCGTTGAACAGGTAGCCGGTGGTCAGCATACGGCGCAGCTCGTTCTCGTCGCTCGGCGTCATCACCAGAATGCCGGGGATGCAGCGCAGGTAAGACAAATCGAAACTGCCGGCGTGAGTTGGGCCGTCTTCGCCCACCAGGCCCGCGCGGTCAATGGCGAACAGCACATCCAGATGCTGCACCGCCACGTCGTGAATCAGCTGGTCGTAACCACGCTGCAAAAACGTCGAATAAATCGCCACCACCGGCTTGGCGCCTTCGCAGGCCATACCGGCGGCAAGGGTCACGGCGTGTTGTTCGGCAATCGCCACGTCGAAATAGCGCTGCGGAAAACGCTCGCTAAAGGCGACCAGATCCGAACCTTCCTTCATGGCCGGGGTAATGCCCGTTAGGCGCGCATCGGCTTCAGCCATGTCACACAGCCATTGCCCAAACACCGCCGAGTACTTCGGCCCGCTGGGCTTTTTCGGCACGGCTGGCGCGTTAACCGGCTCCAGCTTGGTGATGGCGTGGTAACCAATCGGGTCCAGCTCGGCCGGGGCGAAGCCTTTGCCTTTTTTGGTGATCACATGCAAGAACTGCGGGCCTTCCAGCTCGCGCATATTGCGCAGGGTGGTGATCAGTGTCGGCAGGTCATGGCCGTCGATAGGGCCGATATAGTTCCAGCCCAGCTCTTCGAACAAGGTGCCGGACACCAACATGCCCTTGGCGTGCTCTTCGGTTTTGCGCGCAATTTCCCAGGCGCCAGGCAGGCGCGACAGCACCTTTTTGCTGCCCTCGCGCATGTTGGCGTAGGTGCGGCTTGAGAGAATTTTTGCCAGGTGATTGGACAGACCGCCGACGTTTTTCGAAATCGACATGTCGTTGTCGTTAAGCACCACGAGCATATTGGCCTTCACGTCGGAGGCGTGGTTCAACGCCTCGAACGCCATGCCCGCCGTCAGCGCGCCATCACCGATTACCGCCACCGACTTACGCTTGCTGCCCTGCAACTGAGCGGCAATGGCCATGCCCAGCGCGGCGCTGATGGAGGTGCTGGAATGGCCGACGCCAAAGGTGTCGTACTCGCTCTCGCTGCGACGCGGGAAGGCGGCGATGCCGTCTTTCTGCCGCAGCGTGTGCATCAGCTCGCGGCGCCCGGTGAGGATTTTATGCGGATACGCCTGATGGCCTACGTCCCACACCAGCCGGTCGTCCGGGGTGTCGAACACATAGTGCAGCGCGATGGTGAGCTCGATGACACCCAGGCCGGCACCGAAGTGTCCGCCGGTTTTGCCAACGGTATACAGCAGCTCCTGGCGCAGCTCATCAGCGAGGATTTCCAGCTCGGCTTCGCCCAGGCGACGCAGACCAACAGGCGTCTCTGCACGGTCAAGCAGCGGCGTAGCGGGGCGTTCGCGGGGGAACTCGTGAAACGTCGTCGGCATCAGGCAAATCGTTATAGGTATAAAAGATGGCGCAGTTTACCTGATGCGGTAGGGCTTTTCGTAGGGTGGGTGTGAAGGGGGGAAGGAAATACCGATGTCCGGGGAGTTCCGGGGATGTCCCTGGCCGTTGGCAACCCACCGTCATCCTCGCGCAGGCGGTGGTCCGACAATTCGGGATCCAGAGTCTCGGGTCGAGCGCGGTAGATGGCGTGGAGGTATTCATTACCGCGAGTGCCGAACGTTTTGTTTCGCGCCTTACGCGCGACTCACTTTTTCCAGTCGCGGAAAAAGTAAGCAAAAACGCTTGCCCCTACCTTGGCCTTCCGCTGCGCTCCAGGTCCCCTCCCTCCGTCGCCACTCCGGGGGCCGGACTAGGCGTCCCCGCGATAAAGGCCATCCATGGCCCGACACGCCTTTCGCGGCTCCCGGCCGCTCAACCCCCTCCACGTCGACTCCACTCGGCCTGCGATGAACGGGGCGGGGTAGATCACAAGCCAGATCACAAGCGGTGGATCAAAAACTCGCGGCTAAAGCCGCTCCCACAGAAAGCTCATTTTCGACGCATCTCTGAATCTGTGGGAGCGGCTTCAGCCGCGAGTTTTTGATTTTTTTTCCTTCGCCAGCGCCCCATCACGCCGCGTAATGCCGCCGCAAAAACTCCAGCAAAATCCCGTTCACCCGCTCTGCCTGTTCGTTCTGTATCCAGTGCCCGCAGTCTTTGAGCACGTGCTGTTCCAGACGCGGCACCAGCTCGCCCATTTTCTTGATGGTGTACGCCTCCAGCTTGCCGACCGGGTCGTCTTCGCCCAGCAGAAACACGGTCGGTTGCAGCACCTGCCGCCCGGCGAGGAATTCGGTGCTTTCCCAGTTGGTGCGGAAGTTGCGGTACCAGTTCAGCGGGCCATGGAAGCCGTGTTTGCTCAGGGTGTCGCGGTACACGGCGAAGTCGGTTTCGTTGCACCAGTCGGGAAAGGTGGTCGGCGTGGGTACGCCTTCCAGTAATCGGGCGTCGGCGGGTTTGGGTTGCAGGAACACCTCGCCGGTGCCGCCGATCAGCAGGCGCATGCTGCGTTCGATGTCGGCGTTCAGTTCGGCTTCGGCCACGCCCGGTTCCTGAAAGTAGACGATGTAGTTGAATCGCCCGGCGTTGGCCTCGCGCATGATGTCGATGGCGGGGCGTTTGGGGCGGCCGCCGAAGGGCACGGACATGGCGCCCAGCACACTGACGCGCTGCGGTTCCAGCAGGCCTAGGTGCCAGGCCACCGGTGCGCCCCAGTCGTGGCCGATGACGCAGGCGTCGGTGTGGCCGAGCAGGTCCATGGCGCCCTGGATGTCGGCGCATAGGGTCAGAATCTGATACGCCTCGATTTCCTCAGGGGCGCTGCTGTCGCCGTAGCCGCGCATTTCCGGGGCATATACGCGGTAACCGGCTTCGGCCAGTGCCGTCATCTGGCTGCGCCACGAGTACCAGCATTCGGGGAAACCGTGCAGCAGCCACACCGGGCGCCCATTTTCCGGACCGGCGCTGTACACGCTAAGGGTGATGCCGTTTACGTCGAGGCGTTGCTGTTCGAACTGATTCATAGCGGTCACCAGGTGTCCACGAAGGAGCGTTTTTTGCCGTCACGTTTGGCCGAGCGCGGCGCGGCGTTGAGGCCACGTACTAGCCAGCTGCGGGTTTCGACAGGGTCGATCACGGCGTCGATTTCCAGGTAGCTGGCCATGTTGATGCCTTTGCCGGCCTGGTAGGCCTTGGCCACTAATTTGTCGAAGAGTTTTTGCCGTTGCGCCGGATCTTCCAGCGCCGCCAGCTCTTTGGAGAAGCCAAGCCGCACGGCGCCCTCAAGCCCCATGGCGCCAAATTCAGCGCTGGGCCAGGCGATGGTGAACAGCGGCGAATGGAAACTGCCGGCGGCCATCGCCTGCGCGCCAAGGCCGTAGCCTTTGCGCAATACCACGGTGAAGAACGGCACGCTGAGGCTGGCGGCGGTGACGAACATGCGCGACACATGGCGCACGGTTGCCTGCTTCTCGGCGTCCGGGCCGACCATAAAACCGGGCGTGTCGCACAGCGACACCAGCGGAATATCAAACGCATCGCACAGCTGCATAAAGCGCGCGGCCTTGTCGCCCGCCACCGCGTCGATGGCGCCGCCCAGGTGCGCGGGGTTGTTGGCGATCAGGCCGAACGGCTGGCCCTCGATGCGAATAAACGCGGTGATCAAACCGGGCGCGAATTGGCGGCGCAGTTCCAGTACCGAGTCGTGGTCGGCGAGGGTGGAAATCACCTGGCGAATGTCATAAATCCGCAGGCGATTTTCGGGAATCACCTGGCGCAGCTCGCGCTGGTCAGCGCACTGCCAGTCACTGAGCGGGCCCTGGAAATACGACAGGTATTGCTTGGCGGCGCGCACCGCGTCAGCTTCGTCGGTCACCTCAATGTCGACCACGCCGTTCGGCCCTTGCACGCTGACCGGCCCGACCTGCTCCGGCGTAAACCTGCCCAGCCCGCCGCCCTCGATCATCGCCGGCCCGGCCATGCCGATGCTGGCGTTGGCGGTGGCGATGATGACGTCGCAGCAGCCGAGCAGTGCCGCGTTGCCGGCGAAGCAACGGCCCGACACCACGCCCACCAGCGGCACCAGGCCGGACAGTTTGGCCATGCCGATAAAGGTGTGGCAGTCCAGGCCCGCCACGCCGACGAAATCGGTATCGCCGGGCCGTCCGCCGCCGCCTTCGGCAAACAGCACCACGGGCAGGCGCCACTGCTCGGCGAGCTGCAACATGCGGTCGGTTTTCTTGTGGTTCATCACGCCCTGGGTGCCGGCGAACACGGTGTAGTCGTAGGCGATGGCCATGCAGCGGCTGTGCTCGGCGCCGAACTGCGCGGCGTTGACGGTGCCGATGCCGCTGACCAAGCCGTCAGCCGGACTTTGTGCGATCAGGTCGTCCACCGAGTTGCGGCGGCGCCGTGCGGCCAAAGCGAGGGCGCCGTATTCGATAAAGCTGTCGGCATCGAGCAGGTCATCAAGGTTCTCGCGAGTGGTGCGTTGCCCGGTTTTGCGGCGCTTGGCCACGGCCTGCGGGCGGCGCTCGTCGCGGGTCAGGGCGTTGCGTTCGAGCACTTCGGCAAGGTCGGCGCGGATGTGGTCGAGGTCGATGCTTTGCTCGGTGTGGTGCTGCTGTTGCGCGACGTCGGCCGGCTGAATGAACAGCAACGGCTGATTGGCGAACAGGTTGTCGCCCGGCGCGACGGCCAGGCTGTGGACGATGCCGCTGTGGGCCGCCTTCACCACAAACTCCATCTTCATCGCCTCCAGCACGGCGATGCTCTGGCCCACGGCGACTTCATCGCCGACCTGCACATCCAGGCTGACCACCACACCAGCGCTTGGCGCGTCGAGGGCGATGCAGCCAATGGGCGTATCCGCCGCTTGCAGGTGCTGAGCGGTGCCAGAGGCTTGGGGGAAAAACAGGTGGCGGTGCGCCTGTTCCTGCGGCGCCAGCAAGTCGCTGATCTGCGTTTCCACAAAACGGGTGGTCACCTCGTTGCGCTGCACGTGCGGGTGGCGCAGCAGGTTTTGCAGGAAGTGGATATTGCTCGCCACGCCTTCCAGGCGGAATTCGCACAACGCCCGGTAGGCGCGGCGCAGCACGGCGGGATAAGAGTCGTTGGCGTGCACGATGAGCTTGGCCAGCAGCGAGTCGTAGCTACTGCTGGTGGCGTAACCGCTGTAACCGCAACCGTCGACACGAACCCCGGCGCCGCTTGGCGGCTCGTAGGCGCTCAACAGCCCGGCGGCGGGTTGCACGCTGCCATCGGCGTTCATGCTTTCCAGATTGATCCGCACCTGCACGGCGAACCCGCGCGGCGCGGGAATGTGCGCTTGTTGCAAGCCCAGCTCAGCCAGGCTCGCGCCGCCGGCCACGCGCAGTTGCGCTTGCACCAGGTCGATGCCGGTGACTGCTTCGGTGACGGTGTGCTCCACCTGCAAGCGCGGGTTGGCTTCCATGAACACGAAGTCGCCGTTGTCGGCGTCGAGCAGAAATTCAAAGGTGCCGAGGGTTTTGTAATTCACGGCGCGGGCGAGTTTAAGCGCGGCTTCGAGCATCGCCTCGCGCACGGCGGAGTCAAGGGTTGGGCTGGGGGCGATTTCCACCAGCTTCTGATTGCGCCGCTGCAACGTGCAGTCGCGCTCCCACAGATGCACCACCTCTTCGCCGTCGCCCAGCACTTGCACTTCGATATGCCGCGCATTGCGAATCAGCCGCTCTACATACAAGTCGCCATTGCCAAACGCTGCCTTTGCTTCGGACTGGCAGCGAGCATAGGCCTCGGCTACCTCATCGGCGCTGTGCACCGCGCGCATGCCCCGTCCGCCGCCACCGGCCAGGGCTTTGATCATCATCGCGCCGCCGTTCAGCTCGGCCATAAACGACTGGGCGCGCGCCAGACTGGTGGGCTGATTGGTGCCGCTGGCCAATGGCACGCCGCAGCGAATGGCCAAGGTACGGGCTTGGGTTTTGTCGCCGAATTGCTCCAGTACCGCAGCCTCCGGGCCGACGAAAATAAGCCCGGCCGCTTTGCACAGCCGCGCGAACTCAGGGTTCTCAGCGAGAAAGCCATAACCGGGGTGCACCGCATCGCAGCCTTGAGCCTGAGCGATGGCGATGATCTGCTGAATGTCCAGATAAGCGCTCACGCCCCGGCCGCTAAGACTCACCGCCACATCGGCCTTGCGCGTATGCAGCGCCGCCGCTTCGTCCTCGGCATAAATCGCCACGCTGCGGATATCCAACTCGGCGGCGGCGCGGGCAATGCGAATGGCGATCTCGCCACGGTTGGCGATCAGCAGGTTACGAATGGGCATGGATGCTCCCTGGTTTTTATTGGCATTCGTTCAGGGCGTAGAGCTTAGGTGCCGGCCAGCATGAAGCGAAAGCTTGCTGGCTGGGGCGAATGGCGGGGCAGAGGTGGGGGTGATGATGGGGGCGCATTTCAAGCAGTGGAATGCGCCTGTGAGTTCAGTTCAAACCTAATGTTTGGTACTGCGGCAATCGCCGGGATATCTCTTTTTTATAGTGTTGGTAGAACGCCTTTTCGCCAATGTCTTGATCAAAATTATTGGAACAAGCGCCGATGCTTCGTTTAGAGGGGCTTTGGTGTGAGCACTCCATGGCCGACCTCCATGGCTCTTGGCTCCAAGCCGCATGATGGGGTGGGAAGCCGGCCAGGCTGTATTCGATACCGGACGTTGTGGGTACCGGGGTAAAGAGTGAGTGGCGATAGTCCGGGTTACGAACAAAGCCGGCTGAGACGCCGTTGTTTACCGCTTCCCAGCCAATTATCTGGCTGAAATGAATACGGCCCATAGCGGCAAACTCGTGTTCTGGAGAATGGGGTGAATGTCTGCCCAGCGTGCCATTGACGTCGTAGAAGTTTGCGCTGGGGCGAATATGGTAGATGTAACCGTTATTTCCCAGATAAAGCCTAATAAACTGAAGCGTGAAACTCCGTACTTCGGTTGTGGATATATAACCTGAATCCACGGTGGAAGTTCCCGTTGCGGTGCCGCGCGCGTGGTTGTACAAGCTGATATTAGGCGGAGGTTGTCGAGGTCTCGAACCGTCTATGCCTCGCGCGTAAAAGCCGTTGGCTCGTTTGACTGATTCGGGGTTGTCAATCTTGCCAACAGCTCTGAACACAACTTCTGGAAGCGCGAAGGTGGGAGTGGGCAGGCTGAGACATAATCCGGCGATTAGCAGCAGTCGGACGAATGAAACTAACATGACACGCATTCTCCTCGTTTTATGGGCACAGCTCGGCGTTTTTGGAGATGTTCCATTAGTCGAGAATAGTTATTTCGAACTCATCAATGGGGCCCATGCAATTGTCGTCGCTACTGTAAATGCTTACGAGGCTTTGAGTTGCATGTGCCTGTGCCAACATGGCGAAACGGTTATTCCAGCGAGTAGGAGACTCAGCCCAACGCATTTCGGTGGCATAGGTGTTTCCAGTTTTTCTTTTAAGCGTGCTGTACCCATCGGGTCCCTGAACGACGGCCACCCGTAAAGTTGATGCGGTACCGCCCGGATGGGAAAAGAATGTCAGCCTCCCATGCTCGCATAGCTGATCGGCATGGCCTGAAAGAGGTGCCGCTGTGCTTGATATTAAAAGAGCGAGTATGGAAAGTCTGCGAGGGAGGTTGGTCATTGCTAGATTCCTTGGTTTGTTGTTAAAAACACCAAGGGGACAATAGATTTATAAGCATGACTTGGCTGTGGCTTAAAGGCCGCCGTGCGGCTAAGTTTTGGAGTTTGTTGTGTAAGATAACTTCCAAAGAGACGGTATATAAGGATGAAGCCGCCGAAAATCCAGCGACGATTGTTTATATGAGTTGCAAGGAATAAATGCTTTGACGAAGATGCAGAGCCAAATTGCGTTTTTCTCAATATAGGCCGCTGGGCTATATAGTTATGCGGTCGCGAGGAATAGCCAACTAGGGTATTTAGCTACGCCGTTCGACGATATAACGCGCCAGATCACGCAACGGCTCCGCCGCTTCGCCAAACGGGCGTATGGCATGCAACGCCAAGTCACGCAGTTCCAGAGCATAGGATTTCGCCGCATCCAGCCCCAGCAGTGCCGGGTAAGTGGGCTTGTGATTGGCTTCGTCTTTGCCCTGGGTTTTGCCCAGGGTGGCGGTGTCGCTTTCGACGTCGAGAATGTCGTCCTGCACCTGGAAGGCCAGGCCCACGGCTTGCGCGTAATCCTGCAAGGCGCGCAGGGACAGGGCGTCGGCTTCACCGCTGGCCAGGGCGCCGAGGCGCACGCTGGCTTCTATAAGCGCGCCGGTTTTGTGCCGGTGCATCACTTCCAACGCCTGTTGGTCGAGCCACTGGCCAACGGAGCCGAGGTCGATGGCCTGCCCGCCGACCATGCCGGCCGGGCCCGCCGCTTTGCTCAGGCTGCTGATCATGTCCAGGCGCACCTCGGCGTCCAGCGGGTTGCGCTGGGCGTCGGCAAGTACATCGAAGGCCAGCGTCTGCAAGCCATCGCCCGCCAGAATCGCGCTCGCTTCGTCGAAGGCTTTGTGGGTAGTGGGCTGGCCGCGACGCAGATCGTCGTCGTCCATGGCGGGCAAGTCGTCATGCACCAGCGAGTAAGCGTGAATCAACTCGACCGCGCAGGCCGCCGCATCGGCACGCTCGGGCTTACCGCCCAGCGCTTCGCACGCCGCGTACACCAGCAATGGCCGCACGCGCTTGCCGCCGTTGATGACGCTGTAGCGCATGGCTTGGTAAATAGTGGAAAGCTCGGGGCGGGGCGCGTGCAACAGCTCATCGAGCTTGGCATCCACACGGGTCTGACAGGTTTTCTGGTATGCCGCGATCATGCTTGCTCGTCCGCGTCGAAGGGAGCTTCCTCCAGCTCGCCGTCGCGCTCCAACAGGATTTGCACCTTCTGTTCCGCCTGCGCGAGCGCGCCTTGGCATTCCCGCGTCAGGCGGATGCCTTGCTCAAACGCGGTGAGCGAATCCTCCAGCGACAACTCGCCGTTTTCCAAGCGCTCGACCAGGGTCTGCAACTCGGCAAGGGATTGTTCGAAATCGACGGCGGCTTTTTTGCGGGCCATGGGCAGGGGTCTCGGCAGGCTGGAACGGGCGGGAGGCTAGCAGAGCGGGGCAGGTGGGGCAAACGCCGAGCTCGGTATCGTGCTCGCGAACAATCGCTTTCACCGCATTCGAGTCCGTCCAATGAACTACGTTCGGGTATTCGCCGGCTGCTCAAACTGCAAGTTATTTCGCTGTTTATAGAATGCCGTTAGCGAATAATATGGCCGCCTCCAGAAGGGCCTATCGGCCATGCCGCTAGCTATAGATGTCGCCAGGTTTGCCGCTAAGTGAATAGCGCGAGGCAGGGCCTTGATCAAAAGGAAGAGTCGATGCAGGTTGCCGGTCAAAAGTCCAGTACCCGAGAAAACATGGTGTGGATCGCATGGTTTGTCATCGCGCTAACAGTCGCGTTCGGCATTCATCTTCGAGTCACCGCCTACACCGACACTCAGGTAGATACGCCCATTCGGGCAGATGCCCGGGACTATTTCGGCTATGCCTTGAACTTGCAAAACTGGAATGTGTTCAGCAAGGACTACGTCGCTCCGGACAGCGCGCAAGCCCCGAAACCGGACGCGCTCAGAAGCCCCGGTTTTCCTTATTTCGGCAAGTTTTTCGTCGCCGACGATATTGAAGGCATGTTGGGCTCCACCCTTAAAGCCCAGACGGCATTGCAGATTTTGGCTTTTATTCTGCTGAGTCTGGTTTTTGTGCGCCTGCTGGGCGCCGGTTGGGCAATACCTGCAGTGCTCGTGCTATGGACCTTCCCGCATTTTGTATCAATCAACACCTACTACTTGTCCGAGTCTTTGTTCACTAGCTTGCTGGCGCTAAGTCTGGTGTGTGCTTGGTATTCGCTGCAGAAAAAAGACTCAATGGGTGTTGGTATGGGCGTTAGCGGTATGCTTTTCGCTATGGCGGCGTTGACCCGCCCGGTAGTCGAGCATTTCCCTCCATTTCTGCTCTTAAGCTGCGTTCTGTTCTTTCGTCATTATTGGAGGCCGGTACTGGCTTTTGCGATTGCGGCCGTAGTGCCTACGCTGCTCTGGAAAGTCCGCAACGTGTTGGCGGTCGGCGAAAGTTCCGATCCCACTCTGCTTATTAATGGGTTTTACCACGGTAGCTTCCCAGGCTTTATGTACAACAATCAGCCCGAGACATTTGGATTTCCCTACGCCAGCGATCCGCGCCAGAGTGAAATGTATCAAAGCCTGGGCAGAGCGCTGTCGATCATTTTCGAGCGGGCTTCTCAAAGTCCCGGTGAATATCTGCAATGGTATCTGTGGGATAAGGCTCAAGTGCTCTGGCAGTGGGACAACATCGCCGGGCCAAGCGATATTTTCATTTATCCCATGGTCAAGTCACCGTATTTTTTCCTGCTCGATTTCCATGTCACGCATGTATTCAACTATGAGATTCACCCGTATTGGGTCGCGCTCGGCGTGCTCTCTGCTGCGGTTGTTTTGCTAGCGCAAATAGCAAAAAAGAACGATGCATCGTTGTTTGTCCTTTTATTGGCCTCAATCGTCATCTACGCGACTTTGGTACACATGGTGCTCGCACCGTTTCCGCGTTATGGCATTCCATTCAAGGTTTGCCTAATCCCGCTTTCCGTTCTGGCCATGAAAGAGGCGTCGACATGGATACTGCAGCGACTGTTGAAAAAATCGCAGTAATCCTGCCTTGCTTTAATGAAGAGGCGGCGATTGGCCAGGTTGTTGATGATTTCAAAGCCGCCTTGCCTGATGCGGCTATTCATGTTTTTGACAACGCCTCTAGCGACAACACCGCTGCAGTCGCACTTGCCCATGGTGCTCAGGTTCACCGCGTAACAAAGCGCGGCAAAGGCCACGTAGTTCAAGCGATGTTCCGGGACGTGTTTGCCGATTACTACGTGATCGCTGATGGCGACGGAACTTACCCCGCCACCGAGGCCCCGGCGATGGTGGCGCAGATGGTAGCGAACCGCGCCGATGTGGTTGTAGGCAGCCGTATGGCGCTTTATCGCGATAGTCAGAGCCGCTCGGGACACTTTTGGGGGAACCGCGTGCTTACTCGAACGGTGGATTACCTGTTCGATTCCGATGTGGGCGATTTGCTCTCCGGCTATCGGGTGATGTCGCGGCGTTTCGTGAAATCGATGCCACTGTTTTCGAGCGGCTTTGAGGTTGAAACGGCGATGACTATTCATGCGGTAGAAGTCGGAGCGAAATGCGTAAACGTGCCTGTGGCTTATCTGGCTCGGGCTGACGGCACCACCAGCAAGCTCAACACGCTGCGCGACGGCACGCGGATATTTATGACTATTTTCCGTTTATACAAGGATCATAAGCCGTTCGTGGTCTACGGTCTGATGGGCCTGTTTATGGCGATGCTGAGCGTGGGCGTGGGCACGCCCGTTGTATTGGAATTCCTCAAAACCGGGCTCGTGCCGCGGTTTCCCTCTGCCATTCTGGCCAGCGCGTTGATGATCCTTGGGTTTCTTTCGTCCTTTACCGGCATCATTTTGAGTGCGATCGCCAAGAGCCGGCGTGACATAAAAAAAATAGCTTTTCTCTCTATGCCATGAAGCAGTTCGGCCTATTTGTATTGGTAGGCCTGGCAGGACTCGGGGCGGACTACCTTTCCTTTTTGCTCATCGCGCTGCTTTTGCCAGCAGAATTGGCGAGGCTGCTTTCATTTTTGGTAGCGGTCAACGTGACCTTCGCCCTGAATAAACGGCTTACGTTCGCGAACGGGCAGGCGCGGTATGGCTGGTACGTATTCGGGCAGGCCAAAGGGTTTGTGCTCAATTATTTAGTGTTCACTGTCTGCCTGATGTGGCTGAAAACCACGCCGTGGGGACACACCGTAGCGTTCCTCGCCGGTTCTGCAGTCGCCCTGTTTTTCAATTTCGCCTATGCCAAATACGTTGCGATGCATTGAGAAGGATGTTTTTCATACGCACCGCGACGCCACGCAACGGTCAAATGTTTCTATGAACATCGATACCCGCATCAAATTCCGCCACCTGGTGTGTTTCCTCGAAGTGGCCCGTCAAGGCACGTTGGCGCGGGCGGCGGATAAGTTGGCGGTGAGCCAGCCGGCGATTTCCAAAACGCTAAAAGAGCTGGAAGAACTGCTCGGCGCCACGCTGTTTGAGCGCAGCAAGGCCGGCGTGGCGCTCACCGAGGCGGGCGTGGCGTTTATGCGCTATGCCGGCCCGTGCGTGCAGGCGCTGCGCGATGGGGTGAACAGTTTGCGCAGTGGTGAGCATGAGTCCGGCACGGTGCGCCTGGGCGTGTTGTCGACGGTGGAAAGTCTGTTGATTCCCGAGGTGGTGCGCCGGCTGCACGAACGGCACCCGGCACTGGTGGCCAGCGTGGTCACCGGGCCAAGCGCGTATTTGTTGTCGCAGCTGCATGTGGGCGAGTTGGATTTGGTGGTCGGCCGCATGACCGACAGCCCACAAATTCAAGGCCTGACGTTCGAGCATTTGTACAGCGAGTCGATGACCCTGGTGGTGCGCGCCGGCCACCCCTTATTGAGCGAGGGTCAGGCCCAGCAGTTGTTGCAGGATTACCCGCTGGTGCTGCCCCTGGCCGGCACCACTATTCGCAAATATGCCGACGCGCTGTTTGTGCAGTGCGGCATCGCCCAGCCGCGCCAGCGCCTGGAAACCTTGTCGTTGAGTTTGAGCCGCCGTTATGTGCAAAGCAGCGATGCGGTGTGGATCGCGCCCTACGACGCGGTGCAGTTGGATCTCGCCAATGGTGATCTGGCCGAGTTGCAGCTGGGCATCAAGGAACCGGGCGGTTCGGTGGGTATTTGCAGTAACGCGGCGTTGCCGTTGTCGCTGGCGGCGCACTGGAGCGTGGAGGTGCTGCGCGAGGTGGGGCAGGCGTATCGGGAAAAGCGCTTTCCATAACCATACGGTTATGGATAACCGCCTAACTTTCATTTTCCCGCGGCGCTTTGCCGCAGCAGACTGCCTGCCTGTTCGCCCGATAAATCTAACAAAGGAGAAGGACATGTCTGATGCAGACAGCAGTCGCTTCGTCATCCGTGACCGCAATTGGCACCCCAAAGCCCTGACGCCTGATTACAAAACGTCCGTGCCCCGTTCGCCGCGCCAAGCGTTGGTGAGCATTCCGCAGTCTGTTTCCGAAACCACTGGCCCTGACTTTTCCCACCTGAAAATGGGCGAGCACGACAACGATCTGCTCCTGAACTTCAATAACGGCGGTTTGCCGGTGGGCGAGCGCATCATCGTGGCCGGTCGGGTGTGCGACCAATACGGCAAGCCAATTCCCCATACGTTGGTGGAGATGTGGCAGGCCAATGCCGGTGGCCGCTATCGCCATAAGAACGACCGTTACCTGGCACCGCTGGATCCGAATTTCGGTGGCGTGGGCCGTGCCCTCACCGACCGCGACGGCTATTACAGCTTCCGCACCATCAAACCCGGCCCATACCCCTGGCGCAACGGCCCGAACGACTGGCGCCCGGCGCATATTCACTTCTCCATCAGCGGCCCGTCGATCGCCACGCGCTTGATTACGCAGCTGTATTTCGAGGGCGATCCGCTGATTCCCATGTGCCCGATTGTGAAGTCGATTGCCAACCCCGAGGCGGTGCAAAGCCTGATCGCCAAGCTCGATATGAGCGCGGCCAATCCGATGGATTGCCTGGCGTATCGCTTCGATATCGTGTTGCGCGGACAGCGCAAGACCCACTTCGAAAACATTTAAGGAGGGTGAGTCCATGCCCATCCAATTGCTGAACGAAACCCCCTCGCAAACCGCCGGCCCTTATGTGCACATCGGCCTGGCCCTGAGCGCGGCCGGCAACCCGCCGCGTGAGCAGGAAATTTGGAACGAGATGGCCAAGCCCGACGCACCTGGTGAGCACATCGTGCTGCTGGGCAATGTGTATGACGGCAACGGTCACCTGGTGCGCGATTCGTTTCTGGAGTTCTGGCAGGCCAACCACGAAGGCCAGTACGACGCCGATTACAACCTGGAAAAATCGTTTAATAGCTTTGGCCGCACGGCCACCACCTTCGATGCCGGTGAGTGGACGCTGCACACGATCAAGCCCGGTGCGGTGAAAAACGCGGCGGGTGTGCCGATGGCGCCGCATATCAACGTGTCGCTGTTTGCCCGGGGCATCAATATTCACCTGCACACGCGCCTGTATTTCGATGACGAAGCCCAGGCCAATGCGCAGTGCCCGGTGCTCAATCTGATTGAGCAGCCGCAGCGCCGCGAAACCCTGATCGCTACGCGCTGTGAAGTTGACGGCAAGCTGGCTTACCGCTTCGATATCCGTATTCAGGGCGAAGGTGAGACGGTTTTCTTTGATTTCTAAGGGTGGGTTTTGACGTCCGATAACGCCGAGCCCGTTGGCCTGCGCATTCAGCGGCGCTTTAGTGATGCGCTGGACGCCCGGGGTTACCGGGCCGACAGCGCGCAACAAGCTGCCATCGACACCCTCGCCAGCTGGCTAGACGCCTGGCTGGCGGGGCGTCGTGGTTGGCTGCGCAAGCCCGTTGCCGGCATTTATCTGTGGGGCGGCGTGGGGCGCGGCAAGAGTTTTGTGATGGACACCTTCTTCGCCGCCGCGCCGGTAAAAGCCAAGCGCCGGGTGCATTTCCATGCGTTTTTGCAGGAGGTGCAGCAACGCATGGGCGCGTTTACCGGGCAGAGCGAGCCGCTGGTGCGGGTCGCCCGCGAGGTGGCGCAAGAGGCGCGCTTGCTGTGCTTTGACGAATTCCACGTGCATGACATCGCCGATGCCATGCTGCTTGGTCGCTTGCTCAAGGTACTGGTGGACGAAGGCGTGGGGCTGGTCTGCACCTCGAACTACGCGCCGATCAACCTGTGCCCGAATCCGCTGTATCGCGACCGTTTCAGACCCGCGATCGACCTGCTGGAGTCGCGTTTCACCGTGCTCAATCTGGACGCCGGCGAAGACTACCGCGAGCGTGCCGGGGCCCAGGAAGCGTGGGGGCATTACGCCTGGCCGTTGTGCCCAGCACTTAGCGATTGGCTGGAGCAGCAGTTGGAGTTCAGCGCGGCGGTTGAGCGCGACGCGGTGCTGGCGGTCAATCACCATCCGCTGCGTGTGCAGGCTTACGAGGGCAACCGCGCATTGCTGGATTTCGATGAGCTGTGCCGCCACCCCCATTCCAGTTCGGACTTTCTTTGGCTCTGCCAACGCTTCCGGCGCATCGCCATTTACGGCGTGCCGCCGCTGGATGGCGAAGGCATCGACGTGCAGCAGCGCATCCTCAACTTCGTCGACATCGCCTACGACAGCGGCGTGCATTTGCTGCTTGGCTGTGAAGCCGAATTGGACGAGGTGTGCCGGCCCGGCTCGCACCTGGACTTTGTGCGCACCCGCAGCCGCTTGCGTCAGCTCACCGCGCAGACCTTCTAAACCGTTGCAGGGAAATTGAGCCGGCCTGCCGACGCGCGGGTAGCGCGGCGGTGGCAGGGCTCGGACAGAGAAGGGAAACACCGAGGTATTTCCAAGGCCCAGCCTTGTGAGCCGAGCCTGTGCCGGCACCGATGTGGGCGCAGCGGCGTCACGGTAGGCGCCGTGCCCGAGAGGGTCAATTGCGATAATCGAACTTCGGTTCGATAATCGGCCACACTTCATCCACAGCGTTTCTGGCCAGGCTGCACGAGACCTATAACAACATGACTGACGAAGCCCGCATCACCCTGCCTCCCTTGGCGCCGCCGATTATTGCCTCGCCGGCCAAACGCATCGAAGCCTTCACCGGCGACCCGAATTTCATGACCTCCCTGGCCCGTGGGCTGGCGGTGATTCATGCGTTTCAAGAGCGCAAACGCCACCTGACCATCGCCCAGATCAGCCACCGCACGGAAATCCCCCGTGCCGCCGTGCGCCGGTGCCTGCACACGCTGATGAGCCTGGGCTACGTGACCACCGACGGGCGCACCTACTCGCTGCTGCCCAAAGTGCTGACCTTGGGCCACGCCTATTTGTCGTCGACGCCCTTGGCCGTTACCGCGCAGCCGATTCTCGACCGACTCAGCGAACAGCTGCACGAGGCGTGCTCCATGGCCACGCTGGAAGGCGACGAAATTCTCTACATCGCCCGCTCGGCCACGCCGCAACGCCTGATCTCGGTCGACCTGAGCGTGGGGAGTCGTTTGCCGGCGTACTGCACCTCCATGGGCCGCATTTTGCTCGCCGCGCTGGATGACGCCGCGCTGGACGATTACATCGACCACGCCGAGATGCAGATCAAAACCAGCCGCACCGTGCACACGCCGGATGCTCTGCGCGCCAGTGTTGCCGAGATCCGTCAGCAAGGCTGGGTCATCATCGACCAGGAGCTGGAAGTGGGGCTGCGCTCCATTGCCGTGCCGCTGAAAGACTCGGCCGGCCAGGTACTGGCGGCGTTGAACGTGGGCACTCATGCAGGGCGGGTGTCACGGCAGGAGTTGGAGACGCGGTTTTTGCCGGTGTTGTTGGAGGCAAGCAAGGAGTTGAGTACGCGGTTGTTTCATTAAGGCGTGTTTGGCGCGGCCCTCTCCCCCGCCCTCTCCCACAAGCGGGCGAGGGGGCCTGACCGAGCTCGGCGGGCAATCGCCGTACCGTTCCCCTCGCCCGCTTGCGGGAGAGGGGCTAGGGGAGAGGGCAGCAGGCGCCGCAATCCTCTACAAGTGTTCGATAAACGCCCAATTAGTCGATTATCGGATTGAATCGCCCCCATCCCGCTGCGTACTGTTGGCCTTCGGTCGTTCTGTGCGACCACGCTTTGCTTCCAATAAAAACAAATGAGAGCCAGCCATGGATTTGCGTTCACCGCAGCGTGCCCGCGCTTTGCTGATGTTCGCTGTGCAGCGCCTGTCCAGCCCGTCCCTCATTCCTGTTCCATTCGCCTGCAGTGCCATGGCGAAGAAAAACTCACAGGAATTGCTCGCATGACCAGCCCTGCTCACGTGCCCACCACCGGCACGCTCGACGTACAAACCTTTATCAACGCCCAGCCGCTTTCCCGTTATCAGTGGAAGATCGTGCTGCTGTGTTTCCTCATCGTTTTCCTCGACGGCCTCGACACCGCCGCCATGGGCTTTATCGCCCCCGCGCTCACCCAGGACTGGGGCGTAGACCGCGCCAGCCTCGGCCCGGTGATGAGCGCCGCGCTGATCGGAATGGTCTTCGGCGCCCTCGGCTCCGGGCCTTTGGCTGACCGCTTCGGGCGCAAGGTCGTGCTGGTCGTGGCGGTCGGCTTGTTTGGTTTCTTCAGCCTTATTTCCGCGTTCAGTACCAGCCTCGATCAATTGCTGGTGCTGCGTCTGCTCACCGGCTTGGGCCTGGGCGCGGCGATGCCGAATGCCACCACGCTGCTGTCCGAATACACCCCGGAGCGTTTGAAATCGCTGCTGGTGACCAGCATGTTTTGCGGCTTCAACCTGGGCATGGCCGGCGGCGGGTTTATTTCGGCGAAGATGATTCCGGCGTTCGGCTGGCACAGTTTGCTGCTGCTGGGTGGCATCTTGCCGTTGATTCTGGCGGTGGTGCTGCTGGTGTGGCTGCCGGAGTCGGCGCGGTTTCTGGTGGTGCGCAATCGTGGTGCCGACAAGGTGCGCAAGGTGCTGGCCCCTATCTCGCCAGCGGAAGTGGGGCTGGCTAATGACTTCAGCGTGCCCGAGCAGAAAACCGTTCAAAGCCGCAACGTGCTGAAGGTGGTGTTTTCCGGCACCTATAGCGCCGGCACGTTGTTGCTGTGGCTGACCTATTTCATGGGGCTGGTCATCGTGTACTTGCTCACCAGCTGGTTGCCGACCCTGATGCGCGACAGCGGCGCGAGCATGGAGCAGGCGGCGTTTATCGGTGCGTTGTTCCAGTTCGGTGGCGTGCTCAGCGCCGTTGGCGTGGGCTGGGCGATGGATAAATTCAATCCGCACAAAGTCATCGGCACGTTCTACCTGCTGGCCGGCGTCTTCGCTTATTTCGTCGGGCAGAGCCTGGGCAAGGTCACGGTGTTGGCGACCTTGGTGCTGTTGGCCGGCATGTGCATCAACGGCGCGCAATCGGCGATGCCATCGCTGGCGGCACGTTTCTACCCGACCCAAGGCCGCGCCACCGGCGTGTCATGGATGCTCGGCATTGGCCGCTTCGGCGCCATTCTCGGTGCCTGGATCGGCGCCACCTTGCTGGGCTTGGGCTGGAATTTCGAGCAGGTGCTTACTGCGCTTGTGCTGCCGGCGGCGGTGGCCAGCGTCGCCGTGGTGATCAAAGGCATGGTCAGCCACGCCGACGCCACCTAAGCAGCTAGAAGCCGCTTTCGCGCATCAGCACCGCCGCCACATGGGTCGCGCCGTCGGCCAACAGAGCGCGCCGCTGCCCCTCGATCTTCACGTGCCCACGGGTTTCGTGCAGCGAGGGCGGCGGTAGGTCGAGCTGAATCAGTACCTGAAACAACGCATCGGTTGGCACCAGAGCGCCGCCGTGGGTGCCCCCGCTTTGACAGGCGGTGGGCTATGGCGTGGCGGTCGGCGATTCGCGGCTGGTGCCGGAGTTGGCGCTTACCATGTGCAAGGGACACACCGTGGCTTTGAAGAGCGCCACGTCGCCCTGCCGTTGAACATTGAGAGCGCGCACAGTGAGCAAACCTACGCCACCGCCACGCTGCGCGGCAGCCTGCCGGTCGACCCGCAACTCACGCTGACAGCGGCGCTGGCCATGGATGTACTGCTTAACGAAGACGCCCCGGTGTTCTAGGGGCCGTCCGATATTCCAGGGTTGGATCAGTTCGAAGTGCGCAGCCCGTTGCGTCAGCGTTATCTCGTACCCAGCGCAACCGCCGGCAGCTGTTACGCGCTGAGTCCGGCCAGCAGCGTGGCCGCTCAGGTGCACGCGCGGGCCTCAACCTTCCATGAACAGCGCCCGGTGCTCGGCGTTCAGGTGCAGTACCGCTACGCCTTCTGAAAGCGCCGCCCCGACGCTCACACGTAAATGCTGATGCCGGCTTTGCTTTGCAGCCAGTCGCGGTAAGTCTCCAGCGACTCGGTTTGTTTGTCCCCGTTAAAGCCGGCCACTGCCACCGAATCACTCAGGCCTTTGTCGATCAGCTTCTGCACCTGCGGCAGCAAGCTGGCGGCGTCGTCGCGGTTCATGCTCGCCACGTCGGGCAGTTGAATGGCGCTTTGGCTGCTGGCGCCATTGAAGCCGGCCGACTGGGCGGGGCTGGTCTGCTCGCCACCAGCCAGCGCGTTGAACAGGCCTCCGCGTGACTGCGCGACGATGGCGGCCGCGTATTTGCGCAACTCACCAATCGGGTCTTTGGGTTCTTCAGCCGCCGTGTCCGTTGCCGGGGCGGTGCTACTGCCGGTGCCGGTGCCGGTGCCGGTGGCGGGTTTGGTGCTGTCGCTGGCTTCCGATTTGGAGATCGAGTTGATAAAGCTCAGCAGCGAAAGGTTGCTCGATACGCTGGTCATGGGTGTGTGCCGTTAGCGAGTAGGTGCAGCCGGGATTGCACATCACGGGCCAACTTGTCCGATGGCTCTACAACAAGTGTTTCGGCGCGTCTTGGCGCGAGGCAGGCGGCGCGAGCTTGCCAGCAGCGGCAAGCGTTTGCCGCCCGGTTTTCCCGGACGAATCAGGCAATAACCCACGTTTGGCTGCGTAGCGGCGGATGGTGCGAGCGAGGGTGTTGGGCAAGGCTGCTGAGCGTTGTCGCCGAGCGAATTGGCGATATTTGCTGGCTAACCCAAGGACTTTCCATGCAGATGTACCTGCTCTCATTTCCCCTGTGGACATTATTTTTGGTGCTGGTGGTCGGCAGCGGCGTGCTGGTCGCCGGTGCCTCGTTGCTGGTCAACCGCTACTGCCCGCAACCGAGCGACGACAATGGCGTGGGGCTGTCGATCTTCCAGACGGTGGGCGCCGTGTTCGGCATTACGTTGGCGTTCACTATTTCCGCGGTGTATGCCGAATTTGACGTAGCGGCCAGCAACGTCTCGCACGAGTCCAACGCCCTCGGTCGCTTGTACCGCCTGGCCCAACAACTGCCGCTGCCGCACCAAACCGACCTGCAAACGGCGCTCGACACCTACGCCGACCACGTCATCAACAGCGAATGGCGAACGATGGAACAGGGGCGGAGCAGCATTGAAGTGGTGATTGCCCTGAACCAGTTGTGGCATGTGCACCGTCAGCTCGAACAAAGCGAACCCTCTCAGCACACCCGCAGCGAGCATTTCTACCAGCACGTCGTGGCCCTCACTGACCATCGGCGCAATCGCCTGCGCGACAGCAATTCGCAGCTGCCGCCGCTGATGTGGGGCCTGTTGTTGGGCGGAGGCTTTATCACCGTGGCCTTTGCCGTGGCATTGCGCACCGGGCACAACCGCAGCCAGGCCTGCATGACTGGCAGCCTCGCGGCGGTAATCGGCTTTGGACTGTTGCTGGTGATGGCCATGGACTGCCCGTATACCGGCAGCGTGCGGGTAATGCCCGATGCGCTTATCGACACGCTGCAACTGTTCAACCGACCGCCCTACGGCCCTATGCATTAGGTCTCCAACCCCAGCCGTTGATGCCACTGCGCAATCGATTCTTTGGGGAAACCCTCGAACGTTTTGTCGCCCTTGCGTTTGTCGACCTCCACCCAACTGGCCTTTGAATCGAGCAGCAAATGGGTGTGTTCGGGCGGCACCGGCAGCTCGCTGTCGATGGCGCTGGCGAAGGGATGAATCAGCTCCGGCCATTCGGGGCTGAACAGCCACAAGGCGCTGCCGCACTGGTTGCAGAAATGCCGCTCGGCGCTGCTGATGCGGACGCGACCGGCGCCGGTGGGTTTGATTTTCGCGTGGTAAATGCTGATGTGTTTGCGCCCGCGCACTTTCATGCTGCGCGCGTCCCCGCTGAGGTTGATTGCGTAACCGCCGCCGCCCTGGGTCTTGCGACAGATCGAGCAATAACAGCGTTGGTACGGGTACGGATGCTGGCTGGTGAGGCTGAAGGCGACGGCGCCGCAATGGCAGGAACCTTTGAGCTGCATGGGCAAATCTCCGTGGGAAGGCCGGGTTGCTTTCGGTGTTCTAGACCCCCGTTGCGCCGGTTTTGGCCATAACGTCTGTCGGATTGGCGCAAGGCTGTAAGCCACGGCTGCGGAAAAACAAGCGGCCGTCTGTATATCGATACAGTAGAATCGTCCGCTCTTTCTGACGCGGCTCTCGGCATCTTCATGACGGCGCAACCCCTACAGCGCGGCTTTCTGCTCTCACGGCACTGGCGTGACACGCCGGCGGGCACGCAGGTGAGCTTCTGGTTGGCCACTGATGATGGGCCGAGGCTGGTGCGTTTGCCGGTGCAGCCCTCGGTAGCATTTGTGCCAGCCGAGCAGCGTTTGCGCGTGGAAGGCATGCTCGGCAAAGAGAAAGACGTCGAGCTGCGCGAGCTGCAATTGCAGGACTTTCATCACCGCCCGGTGCTCGGCGTTTATACCCGTCAGCACCGCCAACTGATGAACATCGACAAACTGCTGCGCAGTGTTGGCGTCGATGTCTACGAAGCCGACATTCGCCCGCCCGAGCGCTACCTGATGGAGCGTTTTATTACTGCGCCGGTGCTGTTTTCCGGCACGCCGGACGGGCACGGCGGTTTCGATGATGCGCAACTCAAGCCCGACCCCGACTACCGTCCGCAGCTGAAACTGGCCTCGCTCGACATCGAAACCACCCGCCACGGCGAGTTGTACTCCATCGCCATCGAAGGCTGCGGCCAGCGTCAGGTGTACATGCTCGGCCCGCCCAATGCCGACGACAGTGCGGTGGATTTCGACCTCGAATATTGCGACACCCGCGGCCAGTTGCTGGAGCGCCTGAACACTTGGCTGGCCACCCACGACCCCGACGCCATCATTGGCTGGAACGTGGTGCAGTTCGACTTGCGCGTGTTACTGGAGCATTCGCAAAAACTGCAAATTCCACTGCGCTTGGGCCGCGACGGCGAGGCCATGGGCTGGCGCGAACATGGCGCACGCAACAACCATTTTTTCGCCGAGGCGGCGGGGCGGTTGATCATCGATGGCATTGAGGCGCTGCGGTCGGCGACCTGGAGCTTTCCTTCATTCAGCCTGGAAAACGTCGCGCAAACCCTGCTCGGCGAGGGCAAGGATATTTCCACGCCGTACCAGCGCATGGACGAAATCGACCGCATGTTTGCCGAGGACAAACCGGCGCTGGCGCGCTACAACCTCAAAGATTGCGAGCTGGTGACGCGCATCTTCGCCAAAACCGAACTGCTGAGTTTTCTGCTCGAGCGCGCCAGCGTCACCGGCCTGCCCGCCGACCGCAGCGGCGGTTCGGTGGCCGCCTTCACCCATTTGTATATGCCGCTGATGCACCGCCAGGGTTTCGTCGCGCCAAACCTCGGCGAGCGTCCGCCAGAAGCCAGTCCCGGTGGCTTCGTGATGGACTCACAGCCCGGCTTGTATGAGTCGGTGCTGGTGCTCGACTACAAGAGCTTGTACCCCTCGATCATTCGCACCTTTCTTATCGACCCGGTTGGCCTGGTCGAAGGGCTGCGCGAGAGCGACGAGGGCGCCACCGTCGAAGGTTTTCGCGGCGCGCGTTTTTCCCGCCAGCGACATTGCCTGCCCGCCATTGTGTCGCGCGTGGCCGAAGGGCGGGAGCAGGCGAAACGCGACAGCAACAAGCCACTGTCGCAAGCGCTGAAAATCATCATGAACGCCTTTTACGGCGTGCTCGGTTCCAGCGGTTGCCGATTCTTTGATCCACGCCTGGCGTCGTCCATCACCTTGCGCGGCCACCAGATCATGCACAAAACCCGCGAGCTCATCGAAGCCCAAGGCCACACCGTGATCTACGGCGACACCGACTCCACCTTTGTCTGGCTCGGTCGCGAACACAGCGAGGAAGAGGCCGGCGTGATCGGCCGGGGTTTGGTGCAGCAGGTTAACGATTGGTGGCGTGAACACCTGACTCACGAACTGGGTTTGACCAGCGCCCTGGAGCTGC
This sequence comes from Pseudomonas sp. AC070, assembly GCF_979258635.1. Lineage (NCBI taxonomy): Bacteria > Pseudomonadati > Pseudomonadota > Gammaproteobacteria > Pseudomonadales > Pseudomonadaceae > Pseudomonas > Pseudomonas sp. AC070. Next base: position 4,506,066 of record NZ_OZ409871.1, on the reverse strand, counting down.
AATACGAAACCCACTTCCGCCGTTTTCTGATGCCGACCATTCGCGGCGCGGAGGAGGGCAGCAAGAAACGCTACGCCGGTTTGATGGGCGAGAAGATGGTCTACAAAGGCCTGGAAACCGTGCGCACCGACTGGTCGCCGCTGGCGCAGCAGTTCCAACAGCAGCTTTACGAACGCATCTTCCGCCGCCAACCCTACCAAGCCTATGTGCGCGACTTCGTGGCCGCGACGCTGGCCGGTGAGCAAGACGATTTGCTGGTGTACCGCAAGCGCCTGCGCCGTCCGCTGGATGACTACGAACGCAACGTGCCGCCCCACGTACGCGCCGCGCGCATTGCCGATGCCTACAACGCCGAGCTTGGCCGGCCCCGGCAATACCAGCGCGGCGGCTGGATCAGCTACCTGATTACCCTCGCCGGCCCGCAGCCGCTGGAAGCCATCACCTCGCCCATCGACTACGACCACTACCTGACCCGGCAACTGCAGCCGGTGGCCGACGCCATCCTGCCCTTCGTCGATGACGACTTCGGCACGTTGGTGGGTGGGCAGTTGGATCTGTTCTGAGTTCGCCGTTCGGTTTCGCAGATCAACAGCATCGAGGCTGAAGCCTCTCCTACAGGGGCAGCGGTTGGTGTGGGAGAGGCTTTAGCCTCGATTCCTGGAAACGCCTTAATCCCCGCGATTGCCCCCTTTCATTTCCTACGCACAAAACGTCAATCCAGCCCCTTTGCATTTCTGCAAAGTGCCCGTGCAGCCCTGTCTATTCCGGGCTTTTCGGTGACCGGGCATCATGGCTCCACGGTTTGCAAACAAGCCAACGAATTCAACTAAACCCGCTACTCAGACCATTACGACTAAAAGGAAATCTACCCATGGCAATCGCAAAAGCAGTTCCAGGCAAAACCCTTCTGAACCACGACGACCACACCCTGATCATGATCGACCACCAATCGCAGATGTCCTTCGCGACCAAGTCGATTGATGCCACCACCCTGCGCAACAACGCTGCACTGGTCGCCAAGGCAGCACGTGAATTCAAGGTGTCGACCATCCTCACCACCGTCGCCGAGAAGAGCTTCTCCGGTCCGATTTTCGATGAAATCAAATCGGTATTTCCTGAGCACACCATCATCGACCGCACCAGCATGAACACCTGGGAAGACGAGCGCATTGCGGTGCAAGTGAACGCCGCCGGCAAGCAGAAAATCGTCCTCGCCGGCTTGTGGACCTCGGTCTGCATCGTGGGCCCAGCGCTGTCTGCCCTGGACCAAGGGTTCGAGGTGTACTTCATCGCTGACGCCTGTGGTGACGTGTCGGTAGAAGCTCACGAAATGGCAATCCAGCGCATGGTGCAACTGGGCGCCCGCCCGATGACCTCGCTGCAATACCTGCTCGAACTGCAACGCGACTGGGCGCGCGGCGAGACCTACGACGAAACCGTCAAAACCTCCATCGCCCACGGCGGCGCATACGGCCTGGGCTTGATCTACGCCAAGACCATGTTCAATGCCTCTGAAGGTCATTAATGGTTAAACGCTGCGGCGTATAAACACTTCCGCCTCGATGCTTCGAGGCGGGAGTTTTTTCGTATGCACCCAAAAAGCTCGCGGCTAAAGCCACTCCTACACGACACCGAAAACTTGTGGGAGCGGCTTTAGCCGCGATTTTCCCCAGCGCACGCTGTCGCCCGTCTTCCGTCGTTTCGCCTGAACTTTCTGCTGTGCTCAGTCCTCCACCCCATGAGAGCCATCACGCCAAAGGACAGGACTATGAAGCTTCTATTGAGCATTACCGCCGCCGCCACCCTGCTTGCCGCAGGGTCCACCTGGGCCAGCTGTACGCCTGAAGAAGCCGAGCAAAAGGCGCAGCAACTGGCGGCTAAGGTGCATCAGCTCACCGAGCAAAATCCGCAGAAAGCCAAAGAGATCAACGATGAGGTCGAGAAGATGCGCCTGGATACCGACTCGGCCGATCGCGACAGCCATTGCGATTTGTACGACAAACGCATGAAAGAACTTGAGGCTGCCAAGGGCAAAGCCGAGAACTGATTCTGTTCGTTTTCAACCAAGAAACGCGCCTCAGCCTTAGTGGCGCAGGCGCCTTGCATTTCTGCACGGCGGCTATGCAAGCGTGTCTATTCTCAGGCCAAGCCAAGCGGACGATCATGGCTCCCACACCACAGGGAGCCCCACTCATGAACCGCATAGACCTTCGCCGCGTAGACCTCAACCTGCTGATCGTTTTCGAAATGATGATGATCGAGCGCAATGTCAGCCGCGCGGCGGAGCGTTTGTTTTTGGGCCAACCGGCAGTGAGCGCCGCCCTCGGCCGCCTGCGCACCTTGTACAACGATCCGCTGTTCGTGCGCGTGGGCCGCAGCATGGAACCTACGCCGCGCGCCATTGAGCTGGAGGGCTTGTTGCGTCCGGCGCTGGACACCATCTCCTCGGCCATCGGCCAAAGCGTGGAATTCGACCCCTGCACCAGCCGCGAAGTGTTTCGCATCGGTTTGAGCGATGACGTCGAGCTGGGTTTGTTGCCGCAACTGATGCGTGTGCTCAGCGTTGAGGCGCCGCACATCACCCTGGTGGTTCGCCGCACGCACTATTTGTCGATTTGCAATCAACTGTCAGCCGGCGAAATTTCGCTGGGCATCTGCTACACCGGCGACTTGCCTGCCAATGCCAAATGCAAAACCCTGCGCCGCAGCCGTTCGGTAATGGTGCGCGGCGATATCGAAGACACGCCCATGACCATGGACGACTATTGCGACCGCCCCCACGCACTCGTGACCTTCGCCGGTGACCTCAGCGGTTTTATCGATGAGGAACTGGCCAAGCGCGGACGCAGCCGTCAGGTGAAATTGGCGGTGCCGCAGTTCTACGGTTTGAGCCAGTTGTTGCCCGGTACGCGTATGGTCGCCACGGTGCCGGATTATGCCGCCGCCGCGCTGACCTCCAACGGCGGTTTGCGCGTCGACGAACTGCCCTTCGAGGCGCCGGTTTATGATCTGTCCATGGCCTGGGGCGCAACCCAGGATATGGACCCTGCGCAACGCTGGTTGCGCAGCAAAATTACTGAATGCCTGGGTGATTCTGCATGAGCAGCGCTATATCCCTTCGGGGCTTGGAAAAGACCTACGCCAACGGCTTTCAAGCCTTGCGCGGGGTCGATCTGGAAATTCAACACGGTGAAATTTTCGCCTTGCTGGGGCCAAACGGCGCTGGCAAGTCGACCTTGATCGGCGCCATTTGCGGCCTGGTCAAACCCACCGGTGGCAGCATTTTCATCGACGGCCTGGAACTACCCCGCCAATACCGCGAGGCGCGCGCCAAGGTCGGTTTGGTGCCGCAGGAAATGGTCAACGAAGGCTTTGAAAGCGTGCTGTCGAGCGTGCGCTTCAGCCGCGGTTTATTCGGCAAGCCTCCCGCGCCCGAACTGCTCGAACAAATTTTGCGCGACCTGTCGCTGTGGAACAAACGCGACGACGCCACCATGACGTTATCGGGCGGCATGCGTCGCCGGGTAATGATCGCCAAGGCGCTGGCCCATGAGCCGCAGGTGTTGTTCCTCGACGAGCCCACCGCCGGCGTCGACGTGGAATTGCGCCGCGACATGTGGACCATGGTGCGCCGCCTGCGCGACCGTGGCGTGACCATCGTGCTGACCACTCACTACCTTGAAGAAGCCGAAGAAATGGCCGACCGCGTGGGGGTGATCAGCGACGGGCGTTTGCTGCTGGTGGAAAACAAAACCGATTTGATGGCGCGCCTGGGCCGTCGTCAATTGCGTCTGCAATTGCAGCAGCCCCTGACAGAACTGCCGGCAGACCTGGCCGGTTTCCCGGTGGAATTAGCCGACCAGGGCCGCGAATTGGTCCTCGATGTCGCGCGCAACAACCAAGGCATCGCCGACTTCCTGCGCCGTCTGGCCGCCAACGATATCGACTTCAAAGACCTGCACACCTCAGAAAGCTCGCTTGAGGACATCTTTGTCGAATTGCTGAGAAAACCCGCATGAATTTCTACTCCATCTACGCCATCTTCCGCTTCGAAATGGCGCGCTCTGCCCGCACCCTGATGCAAAGCCTGGCGGCGCCGGTATTGGCCACCGCGTTGTATTTCGTGGTGTTCGGTTCGGCCATCGGTTCGCGCATGGCGGAAATCGGCAGCATTCCCTACGGCAGCTTTATCGTGCCCGGCCTGACGTTGCTGGCAGTGTTGACGCAAAGCGTCTCCAACGCCGCTTTTGGCATTTACATGCCGCGCTATTCCGGCGCGATTTACGAGATTTTGTCGGCGCCGCTGTCGCCCACCGAAATCGTGTTCGGCTATGTCGGCGCGGCGGTGGTCAAGTCGATGGTGCTGGCCGGCGCCATTCTGATTACCGCGCGCGTATTCGTGCCGTATGAAGTGGCGCATCCGTTCTGGGCGTTTGGCATTTTGCTGCTGTGCGCGGTGTCGTTCAGCATGCTCGGCTTTATCGTCGGGTTGTGCGTCGACGGCTGGGACAAACTGGAAGTGGTGCCCTCGCTGGTCATCACGCCGCTGACCTTTCTCGGCGGCAGTTTCTACTCGCTGAACATGCTGCCGCCCACCTGGCAGACCATCAGCCTGTTCAACCCGGTGGTCTATCTGGTTGACGCCTTTCGCTGGGCGTTCTTCGACATCACCGAATTCAACCCAATGGTCGACATCGCGTTTTTGCTCGGCTTTTTGCTGGTGTGCATCGTTATTGTTGGGCAGATATTCCGTACGGGTTATCGGCTGCAACATTGAGAAGGTACGCTCGACAGGTAGCCACTCACGTGTACCTACGTGGCACCGCCGCCTCCGTGACAATGACCGCGTACCACCACCTAACACCGTCACCCCCGCGCAGGCGGGGGTCCAGGCGCGGTGATTGACCGATTCACTCCGAACCGCTGCTCGCAGCTTTGTATAAATGACGTCGGGGCTGTGCATGTGCCACGCCGTCGCACCCCACCTGTGAGCCACCTCCCGCAAATTCCTTCCCCAGGTCAGCACCAAAATCCTATCCTTGTGCGCTAACCGGCGGTAACGATGCCGGTTTGTTTGTCGCCTCGTTCTGAGGACAAGGAGTACCCGTGGGGCCCGACGCTACTAATTTTGACTGGAACGACATTCCGCTCCTGCTGGCCTTGGCGCGCGAGGGCAGCATGAGCGCGGCCGGGCGCACCTTGGGTATCGACCCGTCGACCATGAGCCGGCGTCTGGCCGCAGCGGAGGCGGCGTTGCAGCGCCGGCTGTTTATCCGCGACAACTCCGGTTACCACGCCACCGAAGCCGGCACGGTGTTTCTCACCTATGCCGAGCGCGTGCTGGGTGATGTGAAAAGCATGCTGCTTGACACCTGCAGCGAGGCCGACGGGGTGGCCGGGCCGGTGCGCATCACCTCTATTGATTTCCTGTTTAGCCATTGGCTGGTCGAACACATGCCAGCGCTGATGGAATGCCATCCGCAGCTGCAGCTGCAATTGTTGGTGGCCAACCAAGCGCTGTCGTTCACCCGTCGCGAAGCAGACTTCGCCTTGCGCCTGGCGCGCCCGCACGATGACGCTGCCTTGGTAATGCGCAAAATCGGCGAGCTGGGTTTTGCCGTGTATGGCGCCGAGCGTTTCGCCGACATTCCCCGCGACCTCTGGTGCGAGCAACCGTGGCTGGCCTACGGCGAAGAATTGTCGGAGATGGCGGAGATGCGCTGGCTGCGCGACATCGCCCCGCTGGCCCACTACCCCCTGCGGGTCAGTAGCGTGAGCACGTTGGTCAATGCCTGCGAAACCGGTTTGGGCCTGGCGTTGTTGCCGTGCTTGTTGGGGGATCGCATTGGCTTGCGCCGCCTCAGCGATGACGTGGAAGTGCACCGCGAAGTCTGGCTGCTGAGCCACCGTGACGCCGGGCGTATCGGCCGTTTTCAGGCGGTGGCCAACTGGTTGAAAGACGTGTTCGAAAAAGACGCTGTACGCTTGCGCGGTGAATGTCGCGCGCCGGCGCCGCCCCTTTGAATCAGGAAGACCCATGCTCGAGCTGATCAACAGTCATCTGCTGCTAATTGCCGCCGCCTTGCTGCTGGTGGACATCGCCGCCTGGCGGCTGCTGCCGGCCGACGCCAAGCTCTGGCGCGTGGTGCTTCGTGTGGTGTTTTTCCTCACCTACAGCCTGGTGATTGTTGAAGCCGGACTCAGCCCGTTGTTGCCGCCGCCCTGGCAAACGCCAGCGCTGAATATGCTCGGTTCGGTATTGGGCATCGCCTGGTGGCTGATGCTCGCGCGCGCCGGCACGGTGCTGATGGGCGTGGTGCTGATGCCGCGCAGCGGCCATACCGGACGGCTGTTGCAAGACGTGCTCGGTGCGCTGATTTTCCTGCTCGCCGCCGTGGCCGCAGCGGCGTATGTGATGCAGCTGCCGGTCAAGGGCTTGCTCGCCACGTCGGGCATTGTCGCCATCGTGGTCGGCTTGGCGTTGCAGAGCACCTTGAGCGATGTGTTCTCCGGCATCGTGCTGAACACCACCAAGCCGTATCGCCTGGATGACTGGATCAGCATCGACGGCGTTGAAGGCCAGGTGACCGAGATCGACTGGCGCGCCACCTACCTGCGCACCGCCCAAGGCAGCACCGTGGTGATTCCTAACTCAGTGGCGGCGAAAGCCAAGGTGATCAACCTCAATCGCGCCGCCAACGTGCAGGGCGTGTCCATCAGCATTAGCGTGCCGGCCGCGGTGCGCCCGCGCGTGGTCATCGAGGCGCTGGAAAAAACCTTGCAGGGCGTCAGTGCCCTGCTGGCTAAACCACCGGGTCGCGTGTCGGTAAAAGGCTCGGACCTGGAGGCAGTGGAATACGAAGCCAGCGGCTTTATCGCCGCCGGCAACAACAGCGCCGAAGCGCGCAACCTGATGTTCGACCTGGCCCATCGGCACCTCGAAGCGGCCGGTGTTCAACGCGGCAGCGAAGCACCGGTCAGCCGTATGCGCGGCGTATTGGATGACGTGAAGATTTTCCGCTCCCTGAGCAACGAGCAAAAAGACGAACTCGCCCAGCACATGCAGGGGCAACGCTATGTGGCCGGGCAAGTGGTGCTGGAATACGAGGAAGTGGCCGAGCATTTGATGGTGATTGGCACTGGCGTGGTGTCGGCATCGGTGCCTGGCAGCGGCGGTGTTTTTGTCGAGGCCGGACGCATGGGGCCGGGTGAGATTCTCGGGGAAGAAGGCATCACCGACGCGGTGCCGTCTCACGGTCGGTTCACGGCACTCAGTTCGGCCATGATTTATCTCATCGAAAAAGAGCACATTCAGCATTGCCTGCAAGAAAGCACTGAGGTGTCGAGCGCCTTGACGAAGCTTCACGCTTTCCGCATGAGCGCCACCGATTCGTTGTTGTTGCAAAAGCCGGCAGAAGTGAAGAAGGGCAAATTCCTCAGCTGGTTGCAGCGCTCTTAGTCGCACGTTTCGCACGCACAAAAAAGCCGCCAACGTTTTCGCGTCGGCGGCTTTTTGGTTTACGGCGTTGGGTTATTGCAGGTGTTTTTTCAGTTCGCCACCGGCTTGCAACATCGCCGATTTCGCGCCGCTGATATGGGCCAGCGGGTTGAGCAGACCAAAGTCGTGGATCATGCCGTTGTAGCGGGTGGTGGTTACTTCCACGCCTGCTGCATCGAGCTTACGGCCGTACGCTTCGCCTTCATCGCGCAGCACGTCGAACTCGGCGGTTTGAATCAGGGTTGGCGGCAAGCCTTTGAGTTGGTCCAGGCTGGCACGCAGCGGCGACACGTGGATGTTGGCGCGTTCTTTGGCGTCGGTGGTGTAGTTATTCCAGAACCATTTCATCAGCGGCTTGGTGAGGAAGTGGCCTTGGGCAAATTGGTTGTACGAACCGGTTTCCAGGTTGGCATCCGTCACCGGCCACAGCAGGGCCTGGAAGCGCAGTTTCGGCGTGCCTTTTTCTTTCGCCATCAGCGCCACGGCAGCGGTCATGTTGCCGCCCACGCTATTACCGGCAACGGCCAGGCGAGTGCCGTCTACGTTAATTTCCTGACCGTGCTCAGCTACCCATTTGGTCGCTGCGTACGCTTGGTTGATGGCAGTGGGGTAGTGCGCTTCAGGCGACGGCGTGTAATCGACATACACCGCTACCGCACCGGAATTCACCACCAGATCGTGAATCAAGCGGGCGTGCGTTGGGTAATCGCCTAGCACCCAGCCGCCACCGTGGAAAAACATAAAGACCGGCAAGGTGCCGGTAACGCCGGCCGGACGAACGATAGTCAGCTTGATGCTCTGGCCGTCGGCGTTGATCACTTTGTCTTCAACCTGGGTATCGGAAAGGTCGAACTTCACCGAAGCCTGTGCGCCAGTCAGTACGGCGCGTGCATCTTTTGGCGACATCTGCTCAAGCGGTTTGCCACCACCGGCTTCCAGGGCCTGCAAAAAGGCCTGGGTGTCCTGCTCCACGCCCGGGCTGCCGGCGGCAAACGCGGCGTTGAACGATAACGTCATAGCGGCGGCGATCAGGGTTTTTTGCAGTTTCATGGTGAAGCTCCTTAAAGAATTGAGAGACCGAATTAGGTAGTGCCGTAAGGTGGGTCTGCGCTGGGTGCCAGACCGTGAGCAAATGATGGCGGCACGGCGCAAGGTCGGGAATAGACAGGGCTGCACGGGCACTTTGCAGAACTGCAAGGGCGCCGTTGCACGAACGCACGTGGGTTCTCGGCGTGACAGAAACGCAGAAGAATCTAGGGTTAAGGGGTCAAACGCCTGAAGCCGTCGACCCGTTGCAGTGAGGGGGAAGTATGCGAACCATCGTCAGTCGAGAGCCGTGGTGGGCCAAGCCGCCATTACCGGGGCAGGGAGAAATGCAGTTGGAGTGGGGGTATCTCGTGGTGTACAGCGACGGGGTCTTCGAGTTTGAGCATGTGCGCCCCAGTGATGAGGAAATTCGTCAGCGCAAAGGTTGCCGCGTGCACCATTCGGAGCGCGAGCCGAATGCCAAGTCGACCTTCTGACTGAGCGCCCTGCGCGCCTGCTTCGCGCCGCAAGACCCGCGGACTTTTAACGATTCCTTGAAGGGGCTTCTCAAGCCGCTAGGTGTTTGCTCGGTTTTGAGATCGGTGATGGTACGGCCACGTTTACCGCCGTCACCTAATCAAGGAATCGCCTCATGAACACGGCTTCTCACCTGTTTGAGCCTCTGCAACTGGGCATGCAGCAACTGCCTAACCGAATCGCATGGCGCCGATGACGCGGTCGCGCACCGACCAGCCAGGCGACGTTCCCAACCCACTGATGGCCGAGTACTACGCCCAGCGCGCCAGTGCCGGCCTAATCGTTACCGAAGCCACGCAAATAAGCCCGCAGGGCAAGGGTTACAGCTTTACTCCGGGCATCTATTTGGCTACCTCATCGATGAATTCCTGCGCACTACCTCTAACGTGCGCGACGACCAGTACTGCGGCAGCCGCGATAATCGCGTGCGGTTTCTGTATGAAGTGGCCAGCGGTATCGCCGAGGAAATTGGCGCGGCGCGTACCGGCGTTCGTATGGCGCCCTTTATCACCGCACGCGGTATGAATTGTCCCGACGTTATCCCGACCATTTTGTTGGCCGCCGAGAAACTGCAGGGCTTGGGTGTGAGTTATATCCACCTAGCCGAGGCTGATTGGGATGACGCACCGCAGGTGCCAGAAGACTTTCGTCACCAGTTGCGGGCGGTTTATCACGGGCGAGTAATTGTGGCTGGACGCTACGACCTGCAACGCGCCGAGGCCATTTTTGCTGCTGGCCTTGCGGACCTGGTTGTGTTCGGCAGAGCCTTCGTCGCCAACCCCGATTTGCCCGCACGGCTGCTCCATGGCTGGCCATTGGCAGGCTTTGACGCCACTCAGTTGTTCGGCGGTAACGAGCAGGGCTACAGCGACTACCCGCGTTATGCTGCCACGGTCGAACCGGCCTGAAATCAGCTCGGCTGGCTTTGGTATCAGGCTGCTCAATCGGGGGTCGTTTAACGGGAGGGGCATGATGAATCTGAAATTTCGAGTGTTTGGCCTGGCGCTTTTTTCGGTGCTGTGGCCGGTAAGTTACGCGAACGCGGCATCGTTCAACTGCGCCAAGGTGGTCGCCGGCAGCGTTGAAGCGTTGGTGTGTAAAACGCCCGCGCTGAGTGCGCTGGACGAGGACTTGGCGCGGGTCTACAAGCAGGCCCAAGCCAAGGCCAAAAGCGAAAAACCGCCCACTCTCAAAGCAGAGCAGCGTGGCTGGCTGAAGGCGCGTGATGAATGCTGGAAGACCGGTGACAAAAACCAGTGCCTGACCGACAGCTACCGGCGCCGCATCGCCGAGTTGCAGGCGCATTACGCGCTGGTGGCGGGTAAGGGGCCGATACGTTTTGTCTGCGATAACAAGGCCACCAACGTCGTCACCGCCACGTTTTACCCGACACAGCCTTCCACCCTGATAGCGAGCTACGGCGACAGCACCTCGTTGATGTTCGCACGCTCGATGGGCGCTAGCAGCGAGTACCAGGGCCGAAATGAATCGTTCGAACTGCATGACGACGGCGCAACGGTTGTCTGGGGCTATGAGGCGACGCCGATGCACTGCCAGAAAAACTAGAAGGTCCGTCGCGCGTGCAGGACTTCTCTTCATAGAATCCTGCACGCGCGGCAGAGCATTCGCGGGAGCAACAACGGGCTTGGTGTGCCTGTTTTCCCGCTTACGCCACCACAGGAATCAACGGATCGGCTGCCGCCAACGCCTCGGCGCGATCGGCTTTAGGCGGATAAATCCAGAAGCCGTTGATTTCACTTTTGATCCGCTTGCCTTCCTCGCGCACAAATTTCACCTCGCGTTGCCAGCCCTCGGTAAACACCGCTCCCCAAGCGCCCAAGTCCAGGCACGTAACGTACTTGACCTGGCTGTAGGCAATAGGCGCGACGCCCAGCAAGTCGGCGGCCGCGTTATTGCCGGCCGAGCGGCCCAGGGCGATGGCATGTTGGCAGGTCATCAGCGCGTGATTACCGCTGTCGTCGACCTGCGCGCAGGCCACATCGCCCGTGGCATAAACGTCGGCCTGGCCCAGCACTTTCAGGTTCCGGTCCACGTGTAAGCGGCCTTGGTTATCCCGCTCGCCCGGCACCTGTGCGGTGAGGGCGCTCGCCCGCACGCCGACGGTCCAGATGACGGTGTGGGCTTCGATACGTTGACCATCCGCGAGGGTCACGCCAGTGGCGTCTACCGAGGCGACGCTGCTGTTCAGCCGCCATTCGACACCCAGTTCTTCACACGCCTGGGCAACCAGCTGCTGGGGACCGTCGCCCATTGCGCCGCCGATTTGGCCGCCGCGATCAACCACAATCACCCGTACATCCGCATCGGCCCCGAGTGCTGCGCGCAGCCGCGCCGGCATCTCGGTCGCCGTTTCGATACCGGTAAATCCGCCACCCGCCACCACCACGGTGTTGCGCGCCGTAGAGGCAGGGCGTTGGCTCAGGGCTTTCAGGTGCTGTTCCAGCTGCATGGCGTGTTCGATTTGATCGACGTCAAACGCGTGCTCAAGCCCTGGCAGCTCCGGCCGCCACACCGTGCTACCGCTGGCCAACACCAGGCGGTCGTAAGTGAGCGTAGCGAGCACGCCTGCGCCGTCCCGGTAACCGACCTGCTTGCCGGCGACGTCAATTTCTTCCACGCTGCCCTGCACAAAGCGAACCCCGACCGCGTCGAACAGCTCGCCCAGCGGCGCAGTCATGCCGTGAACGTTGGGCTCATAGAAACGCGGGCGAATGCGCAGCTCGGCTTGCGGTGCGAGCACCGCTACTTCGGTGTCGGTGTGATGGTGTTGGTCCAGCAGACGTGCTGCGCTCAGGGCGCTCCACATACCCGCAAAGCCCGCGCCGACGATCAGAATGCGTTGTTTCATGTTCTTATCTCTTTTATGGGAAGGAAAAAGCCGCTCAAAAACGAGTACATCGATCGCCTTAGGCCCGGGCAGGCTGTCGCTCTCGTAACGCCGACTATAGTGGTCGGAGTTAAGTGCTTCAAGGGGATTTTTTAGGCTGAACGACTAGGTTTCGTTTGGTGCGTGTATTTCTTGTGTAATAACAGGGACTTGTACGGTTTGACTGGCATTCTGCGAAAGTCGAAATTTGTTTTTGGTTGATAAAATATCAAAGCGTTCGCATCATGTGTGCGACAATATTAGTCGGAGTTTAGAGTGGCTTTGTACAGCGCAGGTGTGGAGTACGGCATCCACTGCATGTTGTGGTTAGCGGACGAGAAGGGTGATAGCCGCGAGGCCAGCGTGCGTGCTTTGGCAGAATTGCAAGGCGTACCGCCGGAACTGCTCGCCAAGATTTTTACCCGGCTGGCCAAGGCCGAGTTGGTGGTTGCCACCACGGGCGTACGCGGCGGCTTCAAGCTCGCGCGCCCAGCGGACGAGATCACCATGCTCGATATCGTGCGTGCCATTGATGGCGAGAAATCCATCTTCGATTGCCGAAACGTGCGCGAGCGCTGCGCCGTGTTTGACGGTTCCCCGCCCGAATGGGCAATGGCCGGAACCTGCGGCGTTCATGCCGTCATGCTCACCGCGCAAAAGCGCATGGAGGAAGCGCTTGCGCAACAAACCGTGCTCGATATCGCCCGCCGCTTCGGCCGCAAAGCACCGCCGGAGTTTGGCGAGCAGGTGATGCGTTGGTGGGATGAGCAGCGCGACGGGAAAGCCAGTGCGCCGGCGTCTGATACCGATTAGCCAAGCACGCATCGCCGATAAAAAAACGCCCGCATTCTCACGAAGCGGGCGTTTTTGTTGCAGCGACAGAGGCGCTATTCACTGCCGGCTTGGACCTGCACATCAGTAATTTTTAGAACCTCCGCCTGTTCCAGCACCTCGGCTTCGCTTGCCTCGGCGTCAGGCATCAACAGGCTGTTTTCGGCATCCCCATGGTGCAGCTCAATAAGGTGGCGCACGGCGTCGGCCTGGCTTAGCTGTGCGTGCTCGGTATCGATGGCATACGAGCGCGGTTCGGCTTCGAAGCGGTAATGGATGGTGAATTGAGGCATGACACGTTTCCTGTGCGAGTGAGCGGATAACTAATTGACCTGGCAGTCAAGAAAATCGTTCACACCGTGTCGTTGCTCGTACCTCGCGTCGTTTCTGCAGCGATTCGCTTAGGGATTCGGCAAGCGGCGACGTGCTTTTAGTCGAATTCGCAACCTCGCGGCCGACGGTCACAGAGGTTGAACAAACTCCGAAGCCTCACCGTCGACTCTCCGACTTCTGCAGATTTCCTCGCCCGCTTCGCCGGCAGCGTGGGAAGCCGCTGCCACTTTTTAAAACCCTTAGAGGCTGTCCGCTCGACCCGTTCCCAAGCGTATGTGCCCTGATTTTTTAGAGGTGATTCATGAACACGACTTTTAAGCTGGCCTCGCTAGGGCTGTGTGTTTCGCTGGGCATGCAAAGCGCGTTGGCCGCAGAAACGAAGAAGGTGGATGTGCTGATGGTGGGCGGCGGCATCATGAGTTCGACCTTGGCGATCTGGCTAAACGAGCTGGAGCCCGGTTGGTCGATGGAAATGATCGAGCGCCTCGACGGCGTAGCCGAAGAAAGCTCGAACGGTTGGAACAACGCGGGTACCGGCCACTCGGCACTGGCCGAGTTGAACTACACGCCGATGGACGAGAACGGCAACGTCTCGATCAGCAAGGCGGTGGAGATCAACGAATCGTTCCAGATCACCCGGCAATTCCTCGCCTGGCAGGTGAAAAAAGGGGCGCTGAAAAACCCGCGTTCCTTCATCAATTCCACGCCGCATATGAGTTTTGTATGGGGTGACGACAACATAAAATTCCTGAAAAAACGCTACGAGGCGCTGCAGGCGAGCCCGCTGTTCCGGCCGATGCAATATTCCGAAGACCCGGAGCAAATCAAGCAATGGGTGCCGCTAATGATGGAAGGCCGCGACCCCAACCAGAAGCTCGCCGCCACCTGGACCCCCATCGGCACCGACGTGAACTTTGGCGAAATCACCCGCCAATTCGTCGGCCATTTGCAGAGTCAGCCTAACTTCGCGCTAAAACTGTCCACCGAAGTGCAGGACATCACTCGCAACGACGACGGCTCCTGGCACGTCGAATACAAGAACCTGAAAGACGGCAGCGAAGGCGCCACCGATACCAAATTTCTCTTCGTCGGCGCCGGTGGTGGTGCGTTGAAGCTGCTACAGAAATCCGACATACCCGAAGCTCACGAATACGGCGGCTTCCCGGTAGGCGGCTCGTTCCTGGTCACGGAAAACCCGACCATCGCCGAGCAGCACATGGCCAAGGCCTACGGCATCGCGCCGACCGGGGCGCCGCCCATGTCGGTTCCGCACCTGGACACCCGCGTACTCGACGGCAAGCGCGTGATTTTGTTCGGACCCTTCGCTACGTTCTCCACCAAATTCCTCAAAGAGGGCTCGTTCTGGGATCTGTTCAGCAGCACCACCACCGAGAACGTCTGGCCCATGACCCGTGTTGGGCTGCGTGAATTCGACTTGGTGCAGTACCTGATTGGCCAAGTGATGCAATCGGACGATGACCGTTTCGAAGCGCTGCAACAGTACTTCCCACAAGCCAAGAAAGAAGACTGGCGCTTGGTACAGGCCGGCCAGCGCGTGCAGATCATCAAGCGAGACGAAGATAAGGGTGGGGTGCTGAAACTGGGCACCGAAGTAGTCACCTCCTAGGACGGCACCATCGCCGGCCTGCTCGGTGCTTCGCCGGGCGCTTCGACTGCTGCGCCGATCATGCTTGAAGTGCTGAAAAAGTCCTTCAAAGACCAAGTGGAAACGCCTGCATGGCAGGAAAAGCTGCACCAGATTATTCCCAGCTACGGCACTCATCTGAACGACAGCCCCGAACGTGTCGAGCAAGAATGGGCCTACACCAGCGAATTGCTGCAACTGGCGCCGCCACCCGGCATCAACAAAGAAAAAGTGCCGCAGCCCACGGGACCGGTGGGGGAGCCGGGAGAGACGCACGAGAATCAAGACCCGGACTTAAACCCTTGAAGAGATCGAAACACATGAGGCATGAGAAGGACGACGCCCATGAGTGAAACCGAACGCGCGAAGGAAATGGCAGCCTGGCGATTCCTGCTTGAAGACGACGTGTATCGCCTGGGCTTCCCCGAGGATTTCCATCGAACCCTGATGACGCGCGCCGATGAGCTGCTAGCGCGCGCAGTGATCTGCGAATCGGATTGGAATCTGCTGAAAGATGCCGCGGACCAAGCTTATAAACGCACCTGCGACGGGCTTGAGCGCAACGAAAAGGACTGCGTCAATGTGGCTTCGCTGCGATTGCCTGAGGGGTGCAGCGACGTTTGCGCTAAATAGACGGTTCAGCGTCGTAGCGGTTGGAGCGGCAACTTCGTTAGTCCACCGCCCAAAGAAAAACCCCGAAGGTTTGCGCCTTCGGGGTTTCCGTATTTGGTGGAGCCGGGGGGATTTGAACCCCCGTCCGCCAGTCCGCTGCTGTCGGTTCTACATGCTTAGCCGTGTCTATTGAGTTAACCCTCAGCCGCCCGACGGGCAGGGTGCTTTGGGCGAGTTGTGTAAGTTTTAGCCGTTTCGTCCACAACGTACTACGCGGCGATTCTGTTCTATATGACAATCATTTTGGGTTTACAGACATCCCCTCATGATTGCTGGAGCCGAAGCTACCAGAAGTGCGACTAGGCTGCTTACGCAGCTAGTTGGGCACCGTAATTGTCATCATTGGCAATTATAGAGTTTTGCAACAGTGGATTTACGAGTTCTGTTACCAACTCGGCATGCCCCTCAAGTTTTGTAACCGGCGTCGAATCCTAATCGGCCCCAAAACCTATCGTGGTTAACGATTGGGACCGGCAGTCTACTGCAAAGGTTCCAGCGCGTCGACCAGCTTGCCGTACGCCATCGGCGCCAACAGGCTATAAGATTAGGCTCATAAGTATTCTGTCGTAACGTGCAGTTATTGCTGAGACCTGCCCTATGCCGTGTAGCCCGCGTTACCCCTTGCGCCAATGGATTTGGCGCGCGTTTTTGCAAAGTGCGTTGATTCCTCTGGTGCTGGTGGAGTCGGTGCTGATTGCCGTGTACCTGCTCACCAACACAGCCATTCGCGACACCCAGTTGGACTACCTGCAACAGCGCGCCGCTCAGGATTTAACCGGTGCGGTGCAGCGCGAGGGTGAGATTATCGGCCGACGCCTCGAGGGCTTGGAGGCGCAGACGAAAATCTACCAGGCCGCCACCACCCGCGCGTTATCTGATCCCACCTATCAGCCGGATGCAGTGGAGCGTTCGCGCTATTCCACAACGCCAGACGGCGTGCATTACAGCCACCGCGACGAGGGCCGCGCCGCGTCGTTCTATTCCAATGCCACACCGGTGGAAAAACAGGACCACGACAAAGTGCTGCGCCTGTCCCGCGTGGACGAGTTGATGCGCTGGATACGCGACGCCAACCCGCTGGTGTCAGCGCTGTATTTCAACAGTTGGGACAGCTACAACCGCATCTACCCGTTCTTCATGACGCCGGATCGCTATGCCCACGACATGGTCATCCCCGATTACAACTTCTATTACCTGGCCGACGCCAAGCACAACCCCGAGCGCAAGGTGGTGTGGACCGACGTGTATCTCGACCCCGCCGGCCAGGGCTGGATGATGTCGGCAGTGGCGCCGGTGTACCGTGACAATTTTCTTGAAGGTGTGGTCGGGCTCGACATCACGGTCGGCCAGATGGTCAGCGAAATCGGCAACCTGCAAGTGCCCTGGCATGGCTATGCCGTGCTGGTCAGCCGCGATCAGAAAGTCATCGCCTTGCCCGCTGCCGGCGAGCAGGATTTTGGCCTTAACGAACTGACCGAATACAGCTACGCCGAAGCGGTGCGGCGCGAGGTGCTCAAGCCCGACGACTTCAACCTGAAAGACCGCCGCGATTTGCAGCCGTTGCTGCAAGCCATGACCGCCAGCCGCAGCGATGTGAAAGAAGTGATGCTGGGCGGCCGTAAGCAGCTGGTGGCCTGGAGCGAAATTCCGCAAACCGGCTGGCGTTTGATGGTTGTGGTGGATGAAGCAAACATCTTCCAGGCCACCGAAAATCTGGCCGAGCGCTACCAGCAGATTGGCTACCTGCTGATCGCCGGTCTGGTGTTTTTCTACCTGCTGTTCTTCGCCTGGATGTGGCGCCGCTCGCGGCTGCTGACGGCCAAATTGGCCAAGCCCATGGCGGACGTGGTGGACATGATGGGCGAGCTGGGAAAAGGCAATTACAAGCCGCAGTCCACCGACATCGAGATCGACGAACTGGCCTACATGGCCGAGGCGGCTCAGCAGACCGGGCAGCAACTTCAGGCCAGCGAAGACGAGCGCTTCAAAGCCCAAGCCCAGCTGGAGTTGGTGCTCGAAAGCACCACCGAAAGCCTGTGGGAAGTTGAAGCGCGGAGCATGACCATTACCGTGCGCGGGCGGGGCGTGAAGCGTTACGGTCTGAATATCCAGTGCCTGACATTTGCCGAGTTCAACCAGCGCGTGCACCCCGACGATCTCGACCGCTTGCGTCAGCTACGTTTCGGTTTTGCCGACAGCACCGAAGACACCTTCGAGGCGCAATATCGCTTCGCCGACGCCGAGGGCAATTACGTCTGGCTGCTCAGTCGCGGCAAAGTGCTGGAACGCGATGCGCAAGGTCGACCCATGCGCGTGGCAGGCACTCACGTAGATATTTCCGGGCTCAAACAAGTGCAGGAAGACTTGCGCCGCACCAGCCTCGAAGCGCAGGAAGCCAGCCAGGCCAAGAGCCGTTTTCTGTCGAGCATGAGTCACGAGTTGCGCACACCGCTCAACGCGATTTACGGCTTTGCGCAGTTGATCGAGTTGGATGCCCAGGAGCAGCCCGGCGCCGAACAGCAGGCCGACTATGCCCGCGAGATCGTTAACGCCAGTCGCCATTTAACCTCGCTGGTGGAAGACATCCTCGACCTCTCCAGCATCGAAAGCCGGCGCCAGCAACTGCAGTTTTCCTCTGTCGACGTGGCGGAGCTGCTGCGCAGTTGTGCCGAGTTGGTGCAGCCGGAAGCCTCTCAACGTGGCCAGCAGTTGCAGGTGATGGCGTCGGAACAGTCCGGCATGTACGTCTGGGCCGATGTCCGTCGGGTGCGGCAGGTGATGCTCAACCTGCTGTCCAACGCGATCAAATACAACAGCCCGCAAGGCATGGTCAGCCTCGGGTACGAAGTGCGGGCCAGTGGCATTCGTCTATGGGTACAGGACACCGGGCCGGGGCTGACGGAAGAACAACAGAGTCGACTGTTTCAGCCGTTTCAGCGTCTGGGTTGGGAAAACTCGACCATCCCCGGCGCCGGCATCGGCTTGGTGCTGAGCCGCGAATTGGCGGAATTGATGGACGGTGAGCTGGGGTTGATGAGCACGCCCGGCATTGGCAGCCGTTTCTGGATCGACCTGCCTAGCGCCGCCGCACCGGAAACCAGCACACCGTCGGACGCCGCAGCCGCGAAGGAAAGCAAGGAATTGGCGGCCGTGATGTGTGTGGAAGATCACCCGGCGTGCATGCGGGTATTGCAGGAGGGCCTGCGAGGAATGGCGGACGTGCGGGGTGCCGCGTCCATACAGCGCGCGTACGCCATGCTCGAAAGTTTCACGCCGGACCTGGTGCTGCTCGACCTCGACCTGCCCGACGGCGATGGCCTGCATATTCTCGACCTGCTGCGCCGCACCCCGCACCTCAGCGATGTGCCGGTGCTGGTGGTGAGCGCCGCTGCCGACGAAGACGTGTTCGCCGACGCCCTGCGCCGTGGCGCGCAAGACTGCCTGGCCAAACCCGTGGACTTGCAAGAGCTGCGGCAAGTGGCGATGAAGCTCTTGGTGGAAGTGGTGGTGATTGATCAGTAGGGCGACGCAAGACGCATGACGGCGACGAAACTCCGTCCAAAAAAAAGCCGGCACACCGCCGGCTTTTCATTTACGCGAAAACGGACAATCAGCTACCGCCGCTGCCGCCACCGCTGTCGCCGCTGCCTTCGGTATTCGGCGCTTCGAGGCGTTGCACGGCCATGGCCGAGGCTTCTACGCATTTCTTCTCATCGCCAGCGGCTTTCGCTTGCTTGGCGGAGGTTTGCAGTTCCATCACTTGAGTCTTCAGCGACTCGCTCATCGTGGCCTGCTTGGTGGTCAGGGTGTCCTGGATTTTCTGCAGGTTGGCTTCGCACAGGTCGGCGGCGAAAACAGGTGATGCCATCAGAGTCGCGGACAGTAGTGCCGCTGGGTACAGCAAGGCGGTGCGCTTCATGGTGAATCTCCTTCTCGTGGCTGCAGCTCTCGTCCAGAACCCCGGGTTGGGGCTCGCGGAGCCGTGAGGGGGCGAGACTGTCAAAACCCGCTTTATCAGCGGGCGTATACAGATGGACTTGCACCTAAACGAAGCGGTTCAGTGTTTTTTCCAGCCTTTTCCCGCGCGACTTTTGTAGGAGCGGCTTCAGCCGCGATTGGCCCGCTGCACTGATGCCGTCCTGCTCGCACTGAATCCCAACCACCAACCCTACGCCGACGGCACCCGCGGCTGCGTCACCCGATCCACCAGATAAACCAGGCTGTGGTAGTCGATGCCGCTATGTTGGCTCAGACCGATTTCACAGGTGCGGCTGGTGGAAATGCCTTCGTCGCAGTGCTGCACGGCGTCTTTCAAGCTGCGCAAGGCATGGGCGTTTAGTTGTGGCGTGGTGAAGCCCTTGTCGCCGGCGAACCCACAGCAATGAATGCCTTCGGGCACCACCACGTGTTTGCTGCACAGGCGCGCCAGGTCGATCAGTGCCTGGCTTTCGCCGAGGTGTTGGGTGCTGCACGTTACGTGTACGGCGATGGGCGCGTCCTGCGGGATGAACGTCAACTTGTCGAGCAAGTGGGTGCGGATGAAGCGCACCGGGTCGTAGAGGTCCAGCCGCTGTTCGCCCAAGTCTTGCACCAGTCGAAGCGTGCACGGGCTGGTGTCGCAATAGATCGGGTCGAGCCCGCCACGGCTGGCTTCAAGCAGGGCGTTGATCAGTTCCTGGCGTTTGGCGTCTGCCTGCTCGTTGTAGCCTTTCGAGGCGAAAGGCTGGCCGCAGCAGAGGTTGTCCAGATTGCTCGGAAACACCACTTGATAGCCGGCTTTCTCCAGCAAACTTTGGGTTTTGCCGAACAGCGACTGTTGTTCCCGATCCCCCGCCGCTGGCCCCATTGCGCGGGAAGCGCAGGCCGCCAGGTACACCACGCGCGGCCTTGCATCTTCTACCGGCGGGGTGAAGCGAACCGCCCGTTCGGGTTGCGGCATGGCCGGCGACCACTGCGGAACGCGCTGTTTCGAGGCCTTGCTAAACCACGCCGAAACCTTCGCCAGGCGTGGCGCGCCGAGTAGCATGCGAGCGCCGTTGGCGACGTGAAGGGTGAAGCGTGCGCCTTGTAAGGCGGTGTGAAAATTGTTGCTCAGCCAGTCGGCGGCTTTGCCCTGATCGGCGCTTTGCGCGCGGAGTTTTTTCACCAGCTCGCCGGTGTTGATCCCGACCGGACAGCGCTGCGCACAGAGGCCGGTGGCGGCGCAGGTGTCGATGCCTTGGTAATGGAAGTCGCGCTCCAGGTCGGTGGTGTCGAGGCCAGCCCGTTGCTTGGCTTGAATGTCGCGCCAGATCACGATGCGTTGGCGCGGGCTCAGCGTCAGGCCCTTCGATGGGCACACCGGCTCGCAGAAGCCGCACTCAATGCATTTGTCGACGATCTCGTCGGCGGCCGGCAGCGGTTTCAGGTGCTTGAGGTGCACCTGCGGATCCTCGCTGAGCACCACGTCGGGGTTGAGAATGCCGCGCGGATCGAGCAGGCGTTTGAGCTGCCACATCAGTTGATACGCGTCGCTGCCCCATTCCAATTCCACGAACGGCGCCATGTTGCGGCCGGTGCCGTGTTCGGCTTTCAGCGACCCACCAAATTCCACCGCAACCAGTTGCGCCACGTCATCCATAAACGCCGAATAGCGCGCCACTTTTTCCGGGGTGTCGAAGGCCTGGGTGAAGACGAAGTGCAAATTGCCCTCCAGCGCATGGCCGAACAGGATCGCCTCGTCGTAGCGGTGCTTGTCGAACAGGGCAATCAGGCGGTTGACGCCGGTGGCCAGGTGTTCGACCGGAAAGGTCACGTCTTCGATGATCACCGTGGTGCCGGTTTCGCGCACGGCGCCGACGGCAGGGAAGGTGTCTTTGCGAATCGCCCAGAGCTGGTTGTACACCGTCGGGTCGGTGCTGAAGTCGACCTGTTTTTCCACGGGGAAGCCGGCGAGCGAGGCCATGATCAGGCCGATTTGTTCGTGCAGCAGACTGTCGCTGGCCGCGCGGGATTCGATTAGCAACGCGCACGCGCCCGCTGACAATTGGCGAACGAATGCCGGCATGCCGGCTTTGTTTTCCACCGAGCGCAGGCTGCGTCGGTCGAGCAGTTCCACCGCTGAAACCGGTTGGCTTTTCAGCACGGTCACGGCGTTGCAGCAGCTCTCTACATCGGTGAATACGATCAGCGCCGAGGCTTTGTGCGGATGGTCGATGACGGTGTCGTAGGTCACTGCGCTGATAAAGCCGAGCGTGCCTTCGGAGCCCACCAGCAGGTGAGTGAGGATGTCGAGCGGCTGGTCGTAGTCGACCAGTGCGTTGAGCGACAAACCGGTGGTGTTTTTCAGCCGGTATTTGTGCCGAATTTTCGCCGCCAGCTCGCTGTTGGCGCGGGTGCTGCGGCCCAGTTCAGCGAGTTGCTCCAACAGGGCGCCATGGGTGCCGTGAAAGGCGGCGACGCTGACCGGATCTTCGTTGTCCAGGCGCGTGCCGTCGGCTAATACCAGGCGCATGCCGGCGAGCGTGTGGTAGGTGTTTTGTGCCGTGCCGCAGCACATGCCGCTGGCGTTGTTGGCGACGATGCCGCCAATTTTGCAGGCGTTGATCGAGGCCGGATCAGGGCCGATTTTGCGCCCGAACGGCGCCAGCCAGGCGTTGGCCTGGGCGCCGATGACGCCAGGTTGCAGACGAATCTGCGCACCGTTCTGACGAATCTCACGGCCGTTCCAGTTGTCGCCCAGAACAATCAACACCGAGTCGCTGATGGCCTGGCCGGACAAGCTAGTGCCGGCCGCGCGAAAGGTGACCGGCACCTGTTCGGCGTGGGCCAATTGCAGCAGTTGCACCACTTCGTCTTCGCTTTCGACACGCACGACCAGCTTGGGAATCAGCCGATAAAAACTGGCGTCAGTGCCGAAGGCCAAGGTGGACAGCGCATCGTCGAAACGCCGTTCGCGCGGAATCAGCTGTTCTACGGCGGCGAGCAAAGCAGTGGGCAAACTCAAAGGGCAACTCCTGAACGATGGCGCGGGTTACTGCTGAAATTGCTCAATCACGGGCTGGCCGAGTTCGCGCACCAGTGAGTCGGCGTTGATGTCGGCGATGGTTTTGGCGCCCGTCAGCACCATGGCCACGCGTATTTCCTTTTCGATCAGCTCCAGCAGGTTAGTCACACCGGCGCCGCCCGCTGCGGCCAGGGCGTAAATAAACGCGCGGCCGAGCATGACCGTGTCGGCGCCCAGGGCAATCATGCGCACCACGTCGAGGCCGTTGCGAATGCCGGAGTCGGCCAGAATCGCCAGGTCGCCTTTGACCGCATCGGCAATGGCTGGCATGGCGCGCGCGCTGGACAATACGCCATCAAGTTGGCGGCCGCCGTGGTTGGAGACGACGATGCCATCGGCGCCAAATTTCACCGCGTCTTTGGCGTCTTCTGGGTCGAGGATGCCTTTGATCACCATGGGGCCGTCCCAGAAATCGCGGATCCACTCCAGGTCTTTCCACGAAATCGAGGGATCGAAGTTGGCGCCCAGCCAGCCGATGTAGTCGGCCAAGCCGGTGGGGTTTCCCCGGTATGCGGAGATATTGCCGAGGTCATGCGGGCGGCCGAGCAGGCCGACATCCCACGCCCAGCTCGGGTGGGTAATGGCTTGCAACATACGGCGCATCGGCGCGTTGGCGCCACTCATGCCGGAATGCGCGTCGCGGTAGCGGGCGCCGGGCACTGGCATGTCGACGGTGAATACCAGCGTGGTCACACCGGCTGCCTTGGCGCGCTCCAGGGCGTTTTTCATAAAGCCACGGTCTTTAAGCACGTACAGCTGGAACCACATGGGGCGGTCGATGGCGGGCGCGACTTCTTCGATGGGGCACACCGAAACGGTCGACAAGGTGAACGGAATACCTTTGGCGGCGGCGGCTTTGGCAGCCTGCACTTCGCCCCGGCGCGCGTACATGCCTGTCAGGCCAACAGGTGACAGCGCCACGGGCATGGCCAAGGTTTCGTTGAACAGCCGGGTTTCCAGGCTCAGCTCAGACATATTGCGCAGGACGCGCTGGCGCAGGGCGATGCTGGCCAAGTCCTCTACGTTGCGCCGCAAGGTGTACTCGGCGTATGCGCCACCGTCGATGTAATGGAACAGAAACGGCGGCAGCTTGCGCTGGGCGGCGATGCGGTAGTCGGAGGAGGCGGAAATAATCATAGGGTCGTCCCGTGTGGAAAAAGACCCGAGGCGGCGAACCGCCTCGTTCAGTTCAGCGCCGACACCGCAACGCGGGTCGGGGCCAGCGGGTTTAATGCACCAGCATGCCGGTAAGCCAGTAGGCCTGGGCCAGCGTGATCAGACCGACAAACGCGGCGAAGATCAGGCTGTGCTTGAGGGTGAAGCGGAACAGATCCGACTCCTTGCCCACCAGGCCGGTCGCGGCGCAGGCCACGGCAATTGACTGCGGCGAGATCATTTTGCCCGTCACGCCGCCGCTGGTATTGGCGGCCACCAACAGGGTGTCGTTCACCCCGATCTGGTGCGCGGTGGTGGCTTGCAACGAGCTGAAGAGCGCATTGGAGGAGGTGTCCGAGCCGGTCAGAAACACGCCCAGCCAGCCAAGGAACGGTGAGAAGAACGGAAAGGCCGCGCCAGTGCCAGCGAGTACCAAGGCCATGGTCGAGGACATGCCCGAGTAGTTGGTGACAAAGGCAAAGGCCAGCACCATGCCGATGGACAGGATCGGCCAGCGCAATTCGTACAGGGTTTCCTTAAAAGTGGTCAGACCAGTTTTGAAATCGATTTTCAGGATCAGCATGGAGATGAGCGCTGAGAAGAAAATCGCCGTGCCGGTGGCTGAAATCGGATCGAGCTTGAAGATCGCCGGAATGGCCGTTGGCGCGGTAACGATAGGCGCCGTTTTGATCACCAACTGATCCAGGTGCGGAATCGCGAAATTAAACACGGTGCTGTACATCGCACCGCCCGCCGCGAACATGGCCTTGAAGGGCTTGAGCGTCCAGATGGTCACCAGCACGGTGAGAATCAGGAAGGGCGACCAGGCTTTGAAAATCTCACCGAGGCTATAAGGCGAAGCGGTGGTGGTACGCGGTTGGCCGAAACCGCCCACGCTCGCCACTGCGCTGCCACCCGTAGCGCCGGCAATTTGCGCATTGGCGCTGCGACGCGGCTGCCACACTTTCAGGAACAAGGTGAGCGACACCAGGCTGACGAGTGCGGAGGTGATGTCGGGCAGTTCCGGGCCGATGAAGTTCGAGGTGAAGTATTGAGTGATCGCAAACGACAGACCTGCCACCAGGGCGGCGGGCCAGGTTTCTTTAATGCCGCGCCAGCCATCCATCATCGCCACCAGCCAGAACGGCACGATCACCGACAGCAGCGGCAGTTGGCGGCCGGCCATGGCGCCGATCTTGAAGGCGTCGATACCGGTTACCTGGCCTGCGACGATGATCGGAATGCCCAGCGCTCCGAACGCCACCGGTGCCGTGTTGGCGATCAGGCACAGGCCTGCCGCATACAACGGATTGAAACCCAGGCCCACGAGCAACGCGGCGGTAATCGCCACTGGCGCGCCGAAGCCCGCCGCGCCTTCGAGGAACGCGCCAAAGGCAAAACCGATCAGCAACACCTGCAAGCGTTGGTCGTCGGTAACGGAAAGCACGGAGCTGCGGATGATTTCGAACTGGCCGCTCTTCACGGTCAGTTTGTAGAGAAATACCGCCGCGACGATGATCCACGCGATTGGCCAGAGGCCGTACATAAATCCGTAGCCGGCAGCGGCAAACGCCATGTCCGCCGGCATCTGGAAGGCAACGATGGCGATGACGATAGACAACGCCAGGGTGATGCTGCCCGCCACGTGGCCTTTGAGGCGAAACACGGCGAGCGCAAGGAAAAAGAAAACGATCGGTACGACGGCCGCCAGGGCGGACAGCCCAAGACTGCCCAATGGGGTGTACAGCTGTTGCCAGGTTTGCATCGTCGGTTGGCTCCCTGATTATTGTTGGGTGTGCCTGGGTGTTGGGTCACGGTCCAGGCGCTTGTGGCGGGATGGGTGTGCTCAACTTGTGCGTCGGTTAATTGGTCATACCAATTTACAAATCCGACGGCTCAGGGTAAAAGCCCTACACGGACTCTGTCAATTTGCCTACATACGACTTTGGTCTTGGGGTGGGCGGAGTCAGGTAATTCTTGTGAGATGAACGGCGCCGTCGTTAGGCTGCTGCCGACGCGTCTCAGGCGCAGGCCATAACGGTCGCGAGTTGAAATCGGGCGTAGCGGAGAAAGGCATGGGGTTCGGTCATATACAGCAGCGCCGCTTGTCGGACGATATTGTTTCGCAGCTCGAGCGCATGATTTTGGAGGGCACGCTCAAAGCCGGTGAGCGCTTGCCGGCCGAGCGAGCACTGGCGGAACAGTTCGGCGTGTCGCGCCCTTCGTTGCGCGAAGCCATTCAGAAGCTGGCGGCCAAGGGGCTTTTAGTCAGTCGTCAGGGCGGCGGCAACTATGTGGCGGAGTCGCTGGGCTCGACGTTCAGTGATCCGCTGCTGCATCTGCTGGAAAGCAACCCGGAGGCGCAACGCGACTTGTTGGAGTTTCGCCACACCCTCGAAGGCTCGTGCGCGTTTTATGCCGCGCAACGTGCCACTGAACTGGACCACCAGCGCCTGCGCGAGGCATTCGAAGCGCTGCAACAGTGCTACGCCAGCGAAGGCAAAGTCAGTCGTGCGGAAGAGGGTGCGGCGGATGCACGCTTTCATCTGGCGATCGCCGAAGCCAGCCACAACGCCGTTTTGCTCCACACCATTCGTGGGCTGTTCGACCTGCTCAAGCGCAACGTGGTGACCAACATCGGCGGCATGTACGCCCTGCGCAGCGAGACGCGCAAAATGCTCATGCAGCAGCACGGCGAGCTGTATCAAGCGATTATTGACGGACGCGCGGAAGAGGCGCGTGAAGTTTCCAATCGCCATATTCACTACGTGCAGGAAGTGCTGGCCGAAGGGCTGCAAGAGGCGCAGCGCGTGGCGCGGGCAGAGCGGCGGCAAGGGTTTTAAGCGAGTTGAAGCAAAAAAGCATCGCGGCTAAAGCCGCTCCTACAAATTGTGCGAGTCGTAGGAGCGGCTTTAGCCGCGATGCTTTCGGATCTAGCAGATTCAGCCTTTGCTAGTCGTCCTTGCCTTTGCTGCGAACAGCGCGTTGCAGCTCGCGGTCGGAATCGCGCTCACGCTCGGTGTGGCGTTTGTCGTATTCCTTTTTACCTTTGCCCAAGCCGATTTCGCACTTGATCAGGTGCGCTTTCCAATAAATGGACAGCGCCACGCAGGCATAGCCTTTCTGCTGCACGGATGACGTGAGCTTCTCGATTTCGCGCTTGTTGAGAAGCAATTTGCGGGTGCGGACCGGGTCGGCAATAACGTGGGTGCTGGCGGCAGTCAGTGGCGCGATGTGCGCGCCAATCAACCAGGCTTCGTCGTTTTTCAGCAGTACGTAGCTGTCGACTAACTGCGCTTTACCGGCGCGCAGGCTTTTGACTTCCCAGCCAGCGAGCACCAGACCTGCTTCGAATTTGTGTTCGATGAAGTAGTCGTGACGGGCTTTCTTGTTTTGGGCGATGGTGCCCTGAGGGTGTTTTTTTTGCTTGGCCATAGGCGCGGCATTATAAGCAACAGTCTTGCTGCTGGCGACAGTTTACGCAGCCGCTACGCTAAGCCTGCTCGTGTTGCCATCACGGCGCGTGCCCTTGAGGGGCAGGGGTGAATCTCGGACAATGCGCGCCTCTTCTTTTCGGCCTCCCTTGGGCCGCATCAACCGGCAGGTTTTTTATGGCAGGCGACAAGGTTTCGGTTCACGGCTCGTGGGCCAGCCGCTGGGTATTTATTTTCGCCGCGACTGGCTCGGCCGTCGGCTTGGGCAGTATCTGGAAATTCCCGTACATGACCGGCGTGTATGGCGGCGGCGCGTTCGTGTTGATGTTTTTGCTGTGCATCGCGCTACTGGGCGTGCCAGTGATGGTGGCCGAAACATTAATCGGCCGCCGCTCCCGACTGAGCCCCGCCAACGCCCTGCGCGCACTAGCCGCTCACACCGCCCACGCAGGCAAATGGTCGTGGGCAGCGTTCGCCGGAATGGTCACCGCCCTGCTGATTCTTTCCTTTTATAGCGTGGTCGGCGGCTGGGCTTTGGATTACATCCTCGGCGTTGGCTGGGGGAAATTTCAGAACATCGAAGGCGAACAGGCCGCGCGCTATTTCGCCGATATGGTGGCTGACCCCTGGCGACTGATCCTTTGGCACTCTGCCTTCATGCTGTTGTCAGCTGTGGTGATCGCTCGCGGTGTGGTCGAAGGGCTGGAGCGCAGCTTGCGGGTAATGATGCCGCTGCTGTTTGTACTGCTGCTGATTTTGCTCGGTTACAGCCTGACCACCGGCCACTTTATGGAGGGGGTTCGGTTTATGTTCCACCTCGACCCTTCCAAGCTGATGGATGGCTTGCTACCGGCCATGGGGCATGCGTTTTTCTCGTTGAGCGTGGGAATCGGCGCCATTCTGGTTTATGGCGCGTACATGCCCAAGCAAACGTCCATCACCGGCACGGTAGTGGGTGTGGCATTGCTGGACACCTTCGTGTCGCTGATCGCCGGTTTGGCCTTGTTCCCGATTGTGTTCGCCGCCGGTTTGAACGCGGGCGAGGGGCCAGGGCTGATGTTCGTGACCTTGCCGCTGGCATTTGGCAACGTGGCGTTCGGGCAGGTGATCGGCGTGGTGTTTTTTGTGCTGGTGACGGTTGCCGCCTGGAGCTCGGCGATTTCGCTGCTGGAGCCGATGGTGGCGTATCTGGTTGAACGCACCCGTTTCAGTCGCGCCAAGATCACCTCGGCGCTGGCCTTCAGTTGCTGGTTCGTTGGGCTCGGTACGGTGTTTTCGTTCAACATCTGGAAAGAGGCGAAGTTCTTCATCAACGAAGGCGAAGGGTTTCAGCTTTACCAGTGGGGCGCTTCCGGTGGGCTGGACCTGTTCGGCGTCATCGACTTTTTCACCTCACGCATCATGCTGCCGCTCGGCGCCTTGACCTTCGTGGTGTTCGCCGGCTGGATCATGGGCCGCGAGACCGTCCGCGACGAACTGGCGATGCGCAACCGCCGCTTGTTCGCCATTACCTTCTTCCTTATGCGTTATGTAGCGCCGCTGGGTATCCTCATCGTGTTCGCTACGCAGTTATTTAAGTGAGATTTGCATGACCACCCATATTCAACGCTCCGCTTTACTGCCGTATCCGGCTCAGGCGCTATTCGACCTGGTTAATGACGTGGCGAGTTACCCCTACTTCTTGCCGTGGTGCGCCTCAACCACGGTGATCGAGGAAACCGACACCTTGATGCGCGCGAGTCTGGAAGTGGCAAAAGGTGGATTGAGCCAGCGCTTCGTCACACGCAATACGCTGGTCAATGGCCAAAGCATCGAGATGAATCTGGAAGAAGGCCCATTCACCGAATTGCACGGCGTCTGGCAGTTCAAGGCGCTGACCGACAAGGCCTGCAAAATCAGCTTGGACCTTTCCTTCGAGTATTCCGGCCAACTGGTGCGTGCCACCTTGGGGCCGCTGTTCAACCAGGCTGCTAACACCTTGGTGGATGCGTTCTGCCAGCGGGCAAAAGAGTTGTATGGCTGAAGCGTTAATTACGGTTGAAGTGGTGTATGCCTTGGCCGATGAGCAGCACCTGTTGTCCTTCCAGGTGCCGGCGGGTACGACGGCGCGGCAAGCGGTACAGCGGTGCGATCTGATGGCAACGTTTGCCGAACTGGATGCGCAAACCTGCCCGCTCGGAATCTTCGGCAAGGCGCTGGCTGACCCGCAGGCGCGTGTGTTGGAGGAGGGGGATAGGGTGGAAATTTACCGGCCCTTGCTGGCCGACCCTAAAGAGGTGCGCAAGCAGCGAGCGGCAAAGGCGGCGGCCAAGCGGCAGTAGCCTTGTTCCTGGCTCGCTTGCGAAGCGTCGCACTGCCTTCTGCGCTTCGGTAACGAATTTTAGGCAACAAAAAGCCCGGACTGGTCCGGGCTTTTTTGTGTCGCCAGTAAAGGATTACTGAGGCGAGGTTTCCAGCGGAGTTGGCGTTGGAACCGGTACGGTTTCGACGTCGACGTCTTTCTGGATTTTCTCAAGCAGCGAGCCAGGTTTGGCGGGCTCTTCGGGCTTGGCTTTTTCCTCCGCTTTCGGCGCTGCGGCTGGGGCGTCATCCGGGCCAAGAATTTCCTGATCGCGGCTCACGCCTGGCATGAAGTCACCGGACAAGCCTGCCAGTTGGTCATTGGCGTCGAAAAGGATGCTCACGCGTTCTTGCAAGCGCTGACGGCCGCCAGGCTGGATGCTGTAGAGGTAGTCCCAGCGGTTGGCGTGGAAGGTGTCGGTAATCATCGGGTTGCCCATGATAAACCGCACTTGGCGTCTGGTCATTCCAGGCTTCAACTGGTCTATCATGTCCTGCGTCACGACATTGCCCTGCTGGATGTCGATTTTATAAACCCCGGGGAATGAACAGCCGGCGAGTGCGAGTAGGCCCACAACGGTGAGGCTAGTCAGCAAGAGCTTGGTGTTTTGCATCGGTGGGAGACTTCCACTATCTTGGCTGGGCAATTTGGCCACCGATCATACCTGCATTGAAGGGAGCTGCGAAGCAGCAACCACGAGAAAGCTGACCATGGTAGAAAATAGCGAACTACGTAAAGCTGGCCTGAAAGTGACCCTGCCGCGGGTCAAGATTCTGCAGATGCTCGACTCTGCAGAGCAGCGCCATATGAGTGCGGAAGATGTCTACAAGGCACTGATGGAGGCTGGCGAGGATGTGGGCTTGGCCACGGTCTACCGTGTTCTGACTCAGTTCGAAGCTGCTGGTCTCGTGGTGCGCCATAACTTCGATGGCGGTCATGCCGTATTCGAATTGGCAGATGGCGGTCACCACGACCACATGGTCTGTGTCGATTCCGGCGAAGTGATCGAGTTCTTCGATGCGGAAATCGAGAAGCGCCAGAAGGAAATCGTGCGTGAGCATGGTTTCGAACTGGTGGATCACAACCTGGTTCTCTACGTCCGCAAAAAACGTTGATTGGAATCTTCTGGTCGTCGGCCATGCTGCGTTGAGCGCCACCATAAAATGCTCACGTACTTGAGTACGCTTCGCTTTTCTGCCGTCGCTCGCCTTGCCTGGCTCTAGCCCAGAAGCCCTAATCCATGTTTTAGACTCCCGAAATAAAAACGCCGCGTCTCGAAAGAGCGCGGCGTTTTTTATGGCGGCCGTTTTTAAGCGCTGGCTGCAGCGCTGCTGACCATTTTCCTTGCATGGGCCAGAGATTCTTCGGTGAGATCGACGCCGCCCAACATCCGCGCCACTTCTTCAACGCGACCGGCGCTGTCGAGGGTTGCCACGGCCGTGTGGGTTTCGCCATCACCGCGCGCCTTGTGTACGAACAAATGTTGATGCCCTTGCGCGGCCACTTGCGGCAGGTGCGTCACGGTCAGCACCTGGCCACGCTCACCAAGCCGGCGTAGCAATTGGCCGACCACTTCGGCCGTTGGGCCGCCAATGCCGACATCCACTTCGTCAAATACTAGCGTGGGTACACGGGAGGTCTGCGCCGTGATTACCTGAATCGCCAGGCTGATCCGCGACAGCTCGCCGCCAGAGGCAACCTTCGCCAATGCTTTAAGCGGCTGGCCCGGGTTGGCGCTGACCAAAAACTCCACCTGTTCCAGCCCTTGCGGGTGCGGGTCGGTGGTGTTGGTGTTGTGCAGTTCAATGGTGAAACGTCCGCCGGGCATGCCCAGGCGCTGCATTTCAACCTCGACGGCGCGGGCCAGGTTGCTGGCGGCGCCGTGGCGAAGAGCGCTGAGTTCTTCAGCTTTTTCCTGGTAATGACGTGCGAACGCCGTCAGCTCTTCGGCGAGTCGCTCGGTGGCTTGGTCGTCCGCGTTAAGGCTTTCCAGCTCCTCGAACAACTGCTGCTGCAGGTTCGCTAGTTCGCTGGGCAGAATGCGGTGCTTGCGCGCCAAGGTATAAATAGTATCGAGGCGTTCTTCCAAGAGCTGGAGGCGCTCGGGATCGGCGTCGAAGTGGTCCAGGAAGCGGTTCAGTTCGCCGACCGCTTCTTCCACTTGAATCTGCGCGCTGGCGAGCAGGTTGACCGCCTCACCTAGCGAGCCCGGTTGGCTGCGGAAGTTGCTCAGGCGGCTCACGCTGCTAGTTAACGCGGACAGCACGTTGCCGCCGTCATTCTCGCTGCACTGTTCAATCACCAGCCGGCAGGCGCTCAGCAGCCCTTCAGCATTCGTCAGGGTTTTATGTTCCTGCTCAAGCTGCTCCAACTCATTTTCGCCGAGGCCCAGGTTGTCCAGTTCCTCTAGCTGATAGCTGAGCAACTGATGGCGCGCGCGCTGCTCATCACTGGCGCTGGAGAGTCGCTCCAGCTCGTTTCGAGTTTGCTTCCAGCGCTGCGCAGCCAGTTGCACTTGGCGCGCCAGCTCCTGGCTACCAGCGAACTCATCAAGCAGACGGCGGTGTGTTTCCGGCTTTAGCAGGGATTGGTGTTCGTGCTGGTTGTGGATATCGATGAGCAATTCACCGATGGCTTTCAGGTCGCCTTGCGGGCACGGCGAGCCGTTGATGTAACCGCGTGACCGGCCTTCGGCAGTGATGACGCGGCGCAGGATGCACGGGCCATCATTGTCCAAGTCGCGCTCGGCCAGCCAGGCCTTGGCTTCGGGAATGTCGGCGAGATCGAAGCTGGCGAGAATGTCGGCTTTATCGGCGCCGGGGCGCACCACGCCGCTGTCTGCGCGGTCGCCGAGCGTGAGGCCGAGGGCGTCGAGCATGATGGATTTGCCGGCGCCGGTTTCGCCGGTAATCACGCTCATTCCGCCATTCAGCTCGAGGTCGAGGTGCTCGACGATGGCGTAGTTGTGTACGGAGAGATGTACCAGCATGGCGGAGGCTCCAGGCATAAAGTCTGGTTATTTATACAGTGTTTGTTTTATGCCTGACAATCCTCTCGTGCTCTTGAATCGTCAGATTGTGGCCCCATATAAGCGGCAGAACCGTGAGTTGAGGCTCGCGACTTGGATACTCACCGCTCGGAACGGTTTAGCCCGAGCAGGCAAGCGATATAAAGAGGAGAACCGCATGGCCGACGAACAGACCCAGAACGCCCAGAATCCAGATATTGAAAATGCTGCCGAGTCGGCAGTGGGCGAAGACCTGGCGGCCCGCGTGCAAACGTTGGAAGAACAGCTCGCTGCTGCCCAAGACCAAGCGTTACGCGTTGCGGCTGACATGCAGAACGTGCGCCGCCGCGCCGAGCAGGATATTGAAAAGGCGCACAAGTTTGCGCTGGAAAAGTTTGCCAACGACCTGCTGCCGGTTGTCGACAGCCTTGAGCGTGGCCTTGAACTGTCCAACCCGAACGACGAGGCGATCAAGCCTGTTCGTGAGGGCATCGAGCTGACGCTTAAGCTGTTCCAGGACACGCTCAAGCGTTACAACCTCGAAGCCATTGACCCGCACGGCGCGCCGTTCAACGCCGAGCATCATCAGGCGATGGCGATGCAAGAGGCCACCAACGTTGAGCCCAATAGCGTGCTCAAAGTGTTCCAGAAAGGTTATCTGCTCAACGGCCGTTTGCTGCGCCCCGCGATGGTGGTGGTCAGCAAGGCGTCAGCCGAGCCGCAACCTTCGATTGACGAGCAGGCTTGAAATTCGCCGTAAGGCCCCCATTTATCAGTCAAGCGTTTAAGTGCTACCGCAGTTAGCCACCACTGCTGCGGCAACCAAATTCAGTTTCAGGAGAGCAAACATGGGCAGAATTATCGGTATCGACCTGGGGACCACAAACTCCTGCGTCTCGATCCTCGAAAACGGCAGCGTCAAGGTGTTGGAAAACGCCGAGGGTGCGCGTACCACTCCTTCGATCATCGCTTACACCAACGACGGCGAAATCCTTGTTGGCCAGTCGGCCAAGCGCCAGGCAGTGACCAACCCGCACAACACCCTGTATGCGGTGAAGCGTTTGATCGGTCGTCGTTTTGAAGAAAACGTCGTACAGAAAGACATCGAGATGGTGCCGTACAAAATTGTCAAAGCTGACAACGGCGACGCTTGGGTAGAAGTGAAGGGCCAGAAAATGGCACCGCCACAAATTTCCGCCGAAGTGCTGAAAAAGATGAAGAAAACCGCCGAAGACTACCTCGGCGAGCCAGTGACCGAAGCGGTAATCACCGTTCCGGCCTACTTCAACGACAGCCAGCGCCAGGCCACCAAAGACGCCGGCCGCATTGCTGGTCTCGAAGTTAAGCGCATCATCAACGAACCAACCGCAGCCGCTCTGGCTTACGGTATGGACAAGGCCAAAGGCGATCACACTGTAATTGTTTACGACCTGGGTGGCGGTACGTTCGATATCTCGGTAATCGAAATTGCCGAAGTCGATGGCGAACACCAGTTCGAAGTGTTGGCCACGAACGGCGACACGTTCCTGGGTGGTGAAGACTTCGATATTCGTCTGATCGACTACCTCGTTGACGAATTTAAGAAAGAAAGCGGCATCAACCTTAAAGGTGATCCGTTGGCGATGCAGCGTCTGAAAGAAGCCGCTGAAAAAGCCAAGATCGAGCTCTCGTCCGCTCAGCAGACCGACGTCAACCTGCCGTACATCACCGCAGACGCTAGCGGTCCTAAACACTTGAACGTGAAGATTTCGCGCGCCAAGTTGGAGTCGCTGGTAGAAGACTTGGTGCAGCGCACCATCGAGCCGTGCCGTATCGCGTTAAAAGACGCCGGTATCGACGTTGGCGCGATCCACGACGTGATCCTCGTCGGTGGTCAGACCCGTATGCCGCTGGTGCAGAAGCTGGTTACCGATTTCTTCGGTAAAGAAGCGCGTAAAGACGTCAACCCGGACGAAGCTGTGGCCATGGGTGCTGCTATCCAAGGCGCCGTGTTGGCTGGCGACGTAAAAGACGTGCTGCTGCTGGACGTGAGCCCGCTGACCCTGGGTATTGAAACAATGGGCGGCGTGATGACCGCGCTGATCGAGAAAAACACCACGATTCCTACCAAGAAATCTCAGGTGTTCTCGACCGCTGACGATAACCAGGGCGCGGTGACTATTCACGTACTGCAGGGCGAGCGTAAGCAAGCCGCGCAGAACAAGTCGCTGGGCAAGTTCGACCTGGCCGAGATTCCGCCAGCACCGCGTGGCGTGCCGCAAATTGAAGTGACCTTTGACATCGACGCCAACGGCATCCTGCACGTGTCGGCGAAAGACAAGGCCACTGGCAAGCAGCAGTCCATCGTGATCAAGGCCAACTCCGGTCTGTCCGAGGAAGAAATCGAACAAATGGTGCGTGATGCCGAGGCCAATGCCGAGGAAGATCGCAAGTTCGAAGAGCTGGCTGGTGCTCGTAACCAAGGCGACGCATTGGTTCACGCTACCCGTAAGATGATCACCGAAGCGGGCGACAAAGCCACCGCAGACGAGAAGGCTGCGATTGAAAAGGCGCTGGGTGAACTTGAAGTTGCGATCAAAGGCGACAGCAAGGAAACCATCGACGCCAAAGTGGCTGCGCTCTCCGAAGCGACTGCTCCGCTGGCTCAGAAAATGTACGCCGAGCAGCCTCAGGCTGGCGAAGCGGCACCTGGCCAGGAAGAGGCCAAAGGCGGCGCTGACGACGTAGTCGACGCTGAGTTTGAAGAGGTCAAGGAAAACAAGTAAGCGTCCATTTGCTTGCTCTCCAGCCCGGCCAACTAACCAGTTGGCCGGGCGTTATCCGCCACGCGGGAGCTTGCTCCCGCGTTGGCGTGTCTGGAGAAGCCGATTTAAGAGTGTTGAAGAATTATGGCTAAGCGTGACTTTTACGAAGTGTTGGGTGTTGAGCGTGGCGCGAGCGAAGCCGAGCTGAAAAAGGCTTACCGTCGCCTGGCGATGAAGCACCACCCGGACCGCAATCCTGGCGACAAAGAAGCTGAAGAACGCTTCAAGGAGGCCAATGAGGCCTATGAAGTGCTGTCGGACGCCAACAAGCGCGCGGCGTTTGACCAGTATGGTCACGCCGGTGTCGACCCGAGCATGGGTGGCGCCGGTGCTGGTGGTGCCGGCTTTGGTGGGGCAAATTTCTCCGATATTTTCGGCGACGTATTCAGCGACTTCTTTGGCGGCGCTCGCGGTGGTTCGCGCGGCGGTGCGCAGCGCGGTAGCGACTTGCGCTACACGCTGGAGTTGGACCTGGAAGAAGCCGTGCGCGGCACCACGGTCACCATTCGCGTGCCGACGCTGGTCAACTGCAAAACCTGCGATGGTTCCGGTGCCAAGAAGGGCACCAGTCCGGTCACCTGTACCACCTGTGGTGGTATCGGTCAGGTGCGGATGCAGCAGGGCTTCTTCTCGGTTCAGCAAACCTGCCCGCGATGCCATGGTAACGGCAAAATGATCGCCGACCCGTGCGGCACTTGCCATGGTCATGGTCGTGTTGAAGAACATAAAACCTTGTCGGTCAAAGTGCCGCCGGGTGTGGACACTGGCGACCGCATTCGCCTGTCTGGCGAAGGTGAGGCGGGCGCCATGGGCGGTCCGGCTGGCGACCTGTATGTGGTGGTGAACGTGCGCGAGCACGCGATCTTCCAGCGTGACGGCAAGCATCTTTACTGCGACGTACCAATCAGCTTTGCCGACGCGGCGCTAGGTGGCGAACTGGAAGTGCCGACCCTTGATGGTCGCGTGAAGTTGAAGATTCCGGAAGGTACGCAAACCGGCAAACTGTTCCGTCTGCGCGGCAAGGGCGTTGCACCGGTTCGCGGTGGTGGTGCTGGGGACTTGATGTGCCGGGTTGCGGTGGAAACACCCGTCAACCTGGATAAGCGTCAGCGCGAACTGCTCGAAGAATTCCGTAAGTCTCTTGCTATCGACGACAGCCATTCGCCGAAGGCAAGCGGCTGGTTCGAAGGCGTGAAGCGTTTCTTCGGCGACGTGTAAACGGAGCTGGCGAGGTCTGAGTGCTTCGCCGGCTGCAAGTTATTAGCTGGGAGCTGGATGAATGCAACGTATAGCTGTAGTGGGCGCCGCCGGGCGCATGGGCAAAACCCTGATCGAGGCGATTCAGCAAGCCGATGGCGCACAGCTGACCGCTGCGGTTGATCGTCCGGACAGCAGTCTGATCGGTGCTGATGTCGGCGAGTTGGCTGGCATGGGCAAGCTGGGTTTGACCCTGGTGGGCGATCTTGCCGAGGTGGTTGAGCAGTTCGATGTGCTTATCGACTTCACGCATCCCACCGTAACCCTGAAAAACCTGGAAGTCTGCCGCAAGGCTGGCAGATCCATGGTGATCGGCACTACCGGTTTCAGCGTTGAGGAAAAACAGCGGCTGGCTGACGCGGGCAAGAACATCTCGATCGTCTTCGCCGCCAACTTCAGCGTCGGCGTCAATTTGTGCTTGAAGTTGCTCGATACCGCCGCGCGCGTGTTGGGCGACGACGTGGATATTGAAATCCTCGAAGCGCACCACCGGCATAAAGTCGACGCGCCCTCTGGCACAGCCGTGCGCATGGGTGAAGTGGTCGCGCAGGCGCTTGGGCGTGATCTGCAGAAAGTGGCGGTATACGGTCGTGAAGGTCAGACCGGAGCCCGAGATCGCGAAACTATCGGCTTCGCTACCGTGCGCGCTGGCGACATCGTTGGCGACCACACGGTGCTGTTTGCGGCCGACGGCGAGCGCGTTGAGATCACGCACAAAGCATCAAGTCGCATGACGTTCGCGCGAGGCGCTGTGCGTTCGGCGCTGTGGCTGAACGAAAAGCCAGCGGGGCTTTACGATATGCAGGATGTGCTTGATCTGCACTGAGACGACTAAACGGTTGTCATCGTGGGTAGACCAAAAATGCCTTTTTCTGTAAGCTACAGCTTTAGTGTGTCCACTAAAAGCGCGCAGTTAACTTGAAAAAGTGATTCTCAAAAAAGCGGGGTGACGTGTCTAAGCGTCATCCCGCTTTTTTACAACCTGCGTACGCCCCGTCAGGCTTGATTTACCGGAGGTCTTCTTGACTAAGCCAGCCATACTCGCCCTTGCTGATGGCAGCATTTTTCGCGGCGAAGCCATTGGAATCGACGGTCAAACCGTCGGAGAGGTGGTGTTCAATACTGCTATGACCGGCTATCAGGAAATCCTCACCGATCCTTCCTATGCCCAACAAATCGTTACCCTGACTTACCCCCATATCGGCAACACCGGCACTACGCCGGAAGATGCCGAGTCGAATCGCGTTTGGTCGGCGGGTCTGGTTATTCGCGACCTGCCTCTGGTCGCCAGCAACTGGCGTAACACGATGTCGCTGTCCGATTACCTGAAAGCCAACAATGTTGTGGCTATCGCCGGTATCGACACTCGCCGCCTGACCCGCATCCTGCGTGAGAAAGGCGCCCAGAACGGCTGCATCTTGGCTGGCGACAACATCTCCGACGAGCAAGCCTTGGCAGCGGCACGCGGCTTCCCAGGCCTGAAAGGAATGGATCTGGCCAAGGTGGTCAGTTCCACCGAGCGCTACGAATGGCGCTCCAGTGTCTGGAATCTCAAGACCGACAGCCACCCGGAAATTGACGCGAGCGAGCTGCCGCACCATGTGGTTGCGTTCGACTACGGCGTGAAATTGAACATTCTGCGCATGCTGGTTGAACGCGGCTGCCGCGTGACCGTGGTGCCGGCACAGACGCCCGCCAGCGAAGTGCTAGCGCTTCAACCGGACGGCGTATTCCTGTCTAACGGCCCAGGCGATCCGGAGCCGTGCGACTACGCGATTCAGGCGATCAAAGAGGTCCTGGAAACCGAGATCCCAGTGTTCGGCATCTGCCTCGGTCACCAACTGCTGGCCCTCGCCTCGGGCGCCAAGACCGTGAAAATGGGTCATGGTCACCACGGTGCCAACCACCCGGTGCAAGACCTCGATACCGGCGTGGTGATGATCACCAGCCAGAACCACGGTTTCGCAGTGGACGAAGCAACCCTGCCGTCCAACCTGCGCGCTACGCACAAGTCGCTGTTCGACGGCACCCTTCAAGGCATCGAGCGCACCGACAAGGTTGCCTTCAGCTTCCAGGGCCACCCTGAAGCGAGCCCGGGTCCGCTGGACGTTGCTCCTCTGTTTGACCGATTCATCGAAGCCATGGCCGCGCGCCGTTAAGCCTGCCGACTGACCAAAGGATTCGAGAGTAGAAAATGCCAAAACGTACAGACCTTAAAAGCATCCTGATCCTCGGCGCCGGCCCCATCGTTATCGGCCAGGCGTGCGAGTTCGATTACTCCGGCGCCCAGGCCTGCAAGGCCCTGCGCGAAGAGGGTTACCGGGTCATTCTGGTGAACTCCAACCCGGCCACCATCATGACCGACCCGGCCATGGCTGACGCCACGTACATCGAACCGATCAAGTGGCAAACCGTTGCCAAGATCATCGAGAAAGAGCGTCCGGACGCGCTGCTGCCAACCATGGGTGGCCAGACTGCACTGAATTGCGCCCTGGACCTGGAGCGCCACGGCGTTCTGGAAAAGTTCGGCGTGGAAATGATCGGCGCCAACGCCGACACCATCGACAAAGCCGAAGACCGCTCGCGTTTTGACAAGGCCATGAAGGACATCGGCCTGGCCTGCCCGCGCTCCGGCATTGCCCACAACATGGAAGAGGCCAACGCGGTGCTCGAGAAGCTCGGCTTCCCGTGCATTATCCGTCCGTCCTTCACCATGGGCGGCACCGGCGGCGGTATCGCCTACAACCGTGAAGAATTCGAAGAAATCTGCGCTCGCGGTCTGGACCTGTCGCCGACCAAAGAGCTGCTGATCGACGAGTCGTTGATCGGCTGGAAAGAGTACGAGATGGAAGTGGTCCGCGACAAAAAGGACAACTGCATCATCGTCTGCTCCATCGAGAACTTCGACCCGATGGGCGTGCACACCGGCGACTCCATCACCGTGGCGCCGGCGCAAACCCTGACCGACAAGGAATACCAGATTCTGCGCAACGCCTCGCTGGCAGTGCTGCGTGAAATCGGCGTGGAAACCGGCGGTTCGAACGTGCAGTTCGGCATCTGCCCGGACACCGGCCGTATGGTCGTGATCGAGATGAACCCACGGGTTTCTCGCTCCTCCGCGCTGGCCTCAAAAGCCACCGGCTTCCCGATTGCCAAAGTCGCCGCCAAGCTGGCCGTGGGTTACACCCTCGACGAGCTGCAGAACGACATCACTGGCGGTAAAACCCCGGCCTCGTTCGAGCCTGCCATCGACTACGTCGTCACCAAGATTCCTCGTTTCGCCTTCGAAAAATTCCCGAAAGCTGACGCCCGCCTGACTACGCAAATGAAATCGGTCGGTGAGGTGATGGCGATCGGTCGCACCTTCCAGGAGTCCGTACAGAAAGCTTTGCGCGGCCTTGAAGTAGGTGTGAACGGCTTTGATCCGAAGCTCGACCTGAGCAATCCAGAAGCCAAGGGCATTCTCAAACGTGAGCTGACCGTGCCGGGCGCTGAGCGCATCTGGTATGTGGCCGACGCCTTCCGCGCCGGCATGAGCTGCGATGATATTTTTGCGCTGACCAAGATCGATCACTGGTTCCTGGTGCAGATCGAAGACCTGATCAAAGACGAAGAGCGCATCAAGACCATGGGCCTGTCGTCCATTGATCGCGACGTGATGTACAAGCTCAAGCGCAAGGGCTTCTCCGACGCCCGTTTGGCCAAGCTGCTGGGCGTGACCGAGAAAAACCTGCGCAGCCACCGTCACAAGTTGAAGGTGCTGCCGGTCTACAAGCGCGTGGATACCTGCGCTGCTGAGTTCTCCACCGACACCGCTTACATGTATTCGACCTACGAGGAAGAGTGCGAAGCGAATCCGTCGACCCGCGACAAGATCATGATTCTGGGCGGTGGCCCGAACCGTATCGGTCAGGGAATCGAGTTTGACTACTGCTGCGTACATGCCGCTTTGGCGATGCGGGACGATGGTTACGAAACCATCATGGTCAACTGCAACCCGGAAACCGTTTCGACCGACTACGACACCTCGGACCGCCTGTATTTTGAGTCGGTAACCTTGGAAGACGTGCTTGAAATCGTCCGCGTTGAGCAGCCTAAGGGTGTGATCGTGCAGTACGGCGGCCAGACCCCGCTGAAACTGGCGCGTGCCTTGGAAGAAGCTGGTGTACCCATCATCGGCACCTCGCCGGATGCCATCGACCGCGCCGAAGACCGCGAGCGCTTCCAGCAGATGGTTGAGCGTCTGAACTTGCGTCAGCCGCCGAACGCCACCGTGCGCAGTGAAGATGAAGCCATTCGCGCAGCCAACAAAATTGGCTACCCACTGGTGGTGCGTCCGTCCTACGTGCTGGGCGGTCGGGCGATGGAAATCGTCTACGAAGAAGAAGAGCTCAAGCGCTATCTGCGTGAGGCCGTGCAGGTCTCGAATGACAGCCCTGTGCTGCTTGATCACTTCCTTAACTGCGCCATCGAAGTCGACATCGACGCGGTGTGCGACGGCGAGACAGTAGTTATCGGCGCCATCATGCAGCACATCGAACAGGCCGGCGTTCACTCCGGTGACTCGGCTTGCTCGCTGCCGCCGTATTCGCTGCCGGCCCACATCCAGAACGAGATCCGCGAACAGGTCAAAAAGATGGCCTTGGAGCTCGGTGTGGTGGGTTTGATGAACGTGCAGATGGCCGTGCAGGGCGAGGACATCTTCGTCATTGAAGTGAACCCGCGTGCTTCGCGTACCGTGCCGTTCGTGTCCAAGTGCATCGGCGTTTCCCTGGCGATGATCGCGGCTCGCGTCATGGCCGGCAAAACCCTGAAAGAAGTCGGTCTGACCGAAGAGATCATTCCGAACTTCTACAGCGTGAAAGAAGCCGTGTTCCCGTTCGCCAAGTTCCCAGGCGTAGACCCGATCCTCGGCCCAGAAATGAAGTCGACCGGTGAAGTGATGGGTGTGGGCGACACGTTCGGCGAGGCGTTCGCTAAAGCCCAGATGGGCGCCAGCGAAATTTTGCCAACAGGCGGCACCGCCTTTATCAGCGTGCGTGACGATGACAAACCGCTGGTTGCAGGCGTTGCTCGCGACCTCATTGAGTTGGGTTTTGAAATCGTCGCTACTGCTGGCACTGCCAAACTGATCGAAGCGGCTGGCCTGAAAGTGCGTCGTGTGAACAAGGTGACCGAAGGCCGTCCGCACGTGGTCGACATGATCAAAAATGACGAAGTCACGCTGATCATCAACACCACCGAAGGTCGTCAGTCGATCGCTGATTCTTACTCCATCCGCCGTAACGCGCTGCAGCACAAGATTTACTGCACCACCACGATTGCAGCGGGCGAGGCTATCTGTGAGGCGCTGAAGTTCGGTCCCGAGAAGACCGTGCGCCGCTTGCAGGATCTGCATGCAGGATTAAAAGCATGATCAAGTACCCAATGACCGTCCAGGGCGCTCGCGCCCTGGAAGAAGAACACGCCCATTTGACGAAGGTCGTGCGTCCGAAGCTCAGCCAGGACATCGGCACGGCCCGCGAATTGGGTGACCTGAAAGAAAACGCTGAATACCATGCCGCGCGTGAACAGCAGGGCATGGTTGAAGCGCGGATCCGCGATATCGAAGGTCGGTTGCAGAACGCCCAGATCATCGACGTGAAGGCCATCGAGCCAACCGGCAAGGTGATTTTCGGCACCACGGTGGAAATTGCGAACGTTGAAACTGACGAGCGCGTGACCTACCAAATAGTTGGTGAAGACGAAGCGGACATCAAGCTCGGGAAAATTTCCGTAGGCTCGCCAATCGCTCGCGCACTGATCGCCAAGGAAGAAGGCGATGTGGTTCCAGTGCGTACACCGAGTGGGTTGATCGAGTACGAGATTGTCGAGGTTCGTCATATCTAAAGCCCGTCCACTCGACGTGGGCGCAATCACGTGGCGGCTGGGTCAGACTTTCTGGGTCGGCGGCCTGTGGTTGCTCCACTTCGTTGTGCTGCCTGCGCTGGAGCGAATCGGTCTTGCACCGATGCTCGTCGAGGAAATCGCTAACACGTTGAGTCCGTTGCTGGTGCTTCTGGCAGCGGGAGGGCTGGTGCTGCAGATGCTCGTACTGCTGCAGGCCGAGCGTATTTCATCGTTGTGGCGCGATACTCGTGGCCAGCTTTTGGTTGCCAGTTTGCTCGTTGCGTTGATGTATGGCGCTCTGCATCGCTGGCAGCCAGACGCCCTGCGGTTGCAGTTGTTCTCGTTTTTGCTCTTAGCGTTTTGCGGTGCGCTGTTGGTTTTACAACCGGTGCCGGACGGCGAGGCGGCCAGGGCACGCAAAGCGCGCCACTGACGAGAGACGGGCAATCAGCTAAAACGGGTCACGTTCGACAGCTGCTTGTTCACTTTCGGATTCTTACGATAGATAAGCGCCATCTTGCCGATGACCTGCACCAAATCGCTCTTCGCGGTTTTGCACAGTTCTTCAATGGCAGCCAAGCGGCTCTCGCGCTCGGTGATTCTGAGTTGAATCTTGATCAGTTCGTGATCAGTCAGCGCGCGCTCCAGTTCGGCGAGCACACCTTCGGTCAAACCATTGTCAGCAACAATCAATACCGGTTTTAGATGGTGACCGATAGATTTGTACTGTTTCTTCTGCTCCTGAGTGAGCGGCATAATCTGACCCCTGCGTCTGATCTTGTAAAAAGCGGCGGCTAGTTTAACCGAGCGCCCTCGGTACCGCCCAGTTAATCACGCCCCGTTAATGTTGAGGTGCCCAGTGGCACGTTCCAAAACAAGTCAAGGTTGGCTGAAAGAGCATTTCAACGACCCTTACGTAAAAATGGCGCAGAAGGACGGATACCGTTCGCGCGCCAGCTACAAGCTCTTAGAGATCCAAGAAAAAGACCGCATTTTGCGGCCGGGCAACACCGTGATTGACCTTGGCGCCGCTCCGGGTGGCTGGTCGCAGGTGACCAGTCGGGTGCTCGGGGATAAAGGTAGGCTGATTGCTTCCGATATCCTGGAAATGGACAGCATTCCTGACGTCACCTTTATCCAAGGCGATTTCACGGAAGAGTCCGTCCTCGCCCAGATACTCGAGGCGGTCGGCGATCATCCAGTGGACCTTGTGATTTCGGATATGGCCCCCAATATGAGTGGGGTGAAGATGGCCGATCAGGCGCGTGCGATGTATCTGTGCGAGTTAGCGCTGGATTTGGCAGGTCAGGTCTTACGTCCAGGTGGCGATTTCCTGATCAAAATCTTCCAGGGCGAAGGCTTCGATACGTATCACAAGCAAGTGCGAACCATGTTCGAGAAGGTGCAGATGCGTAAGCCGCTTTCTTCTCGAGACCGGTCCCGCGAGCAATATCTGCTAGCTCGCGGCTTTCGCGGGGCGCAAGATTGAACCCCTGAAGACGGGGCTCAGTCGAACGTTGTAAGAGTCGAGCGTTGTTTTG
The DNA here is from genome assembly GCF_979258635.1 of Pseudomonas sp. AC070. Lineage (NCBI taxonomy): Bacteria > Pseudomonadati > Pseudomonadota > Gammaproteobacteria > Pseudomonadales > Pseudomonadaceae > Pseudomonas > Pseudomonas sp. AC070. Next base: position 4,462,164 of record NZ_OZ409871.1, on the reverse strand, counting down.
CCGTTTCACGGCAATGCCTCATAAAGGGTTACAGACGCTTCCTGCCTAGGTTCGGAAGTTGTGTAGTAAGTTAGGCGGATCAATATCCAGCCGTAATGCGAGGTTCGTCCCGCGTGGGGCCTGCTTCAGAGGGTAGCTAATTGAACGACATGGCAAAGAACCTGATCTTGTGGCTGATCATCGCTGCCGTCCTGGTGACGGTGATGAACAATTTCTCCAGTCCGAGCGAGCCCCAGACCCTGAACTACTCGCAATTTATCGAGCAGGTCAAAGACGGCGGCGTGCAAAAAGTCACCATCGAAGGCTTCACCATTACGGGTATTGGCACTGACGGTAAGCCGTTCACGACAGTGAGGCCGATGATCGAAGACCGCGGGCTGATCGGTGATCTGATCAACAACAACGTCACTGTTGAGGGCAAGAAGCCTGAGCAGCAGAGCATCTGGACTCAGTTGCTGGTTGCGAGCTTCCCGATCCTGGTGATCATCGCAGTCTTCATGTTCTTCATGCGCCAGATGCAAGGCGGTGCTGGCGGCAAGGGCGGCCCGATGAGCTTCGGCAAGAGCAAGGCGCGGTTGCTTTCCGAAGACCAGGTCAAAACCACGTTGGCCGACGTTGCCGGTTGCGACGAGGCTAAAGAGGAAGTGGGCGAGCTCGTCGAGTTCCTTCGTGATCCGGGTAAATTCCAGCGCCTAGGCGGTCGAATCCCTCGTGGCGTCTTGATGGTCGGCCCGCCAGGTACCGGTAAAACCTTGCTCGCCAAAGCCATTGCCGGTGAGGCGAAGGTTCCGTTCTTCACCATCTCCGGTTCGGACTTTGTAGAAATGTTCGTGGGGGTTGGCGCCAGCCGCGTTCGCGATATGTTTGAGCAAGCGAAGAAACACGCCCCATGCATCATCTTCATCGACGAAATTGACGCCGTAGGCCGTCACCGTGGTGCCGGTATGGGCGGTGGTCACGACGAGCGTGAGCAGACGCTGAACCAATTGCTGGTTGAGATGGACGGCTTCGAAATGAATGACGGCATCATCGTCATCGCCGCCACCAACCGTCCCGATGTCCTGGACCCGGCATTGCTGCGTCCTGGTCGTTTCGACCGCCAGGTTGTGGTTGGTCTGCCGGACATTCGTGGTCGCGAACAAATTCTGAAAGTGCACATGCGCAAAGTGCCCATGGGCGACAACGTAAAGCCTGCCGTCATTGCTCGTGGTACGCCGGGTTTTTCCGGTGCTGATCTGGCGAATCTGGTCAACGAGGCTTCGCTGTTTGCGGCTCGTGCTGGCAAGCGCATCGTCGAAATGAAAGAGTTTGAGCTGGCGAAAGACAAAATCATGATGGGCGCTGAGCGCAAGTCCATGGTCATGTCGGAAAAAGAGAAGCTCAACACCGCCTTCCACGAAGCAGGCCACGCCATCGTTGGTCGCCTGGTTCCTGAGCATGACCCGGTTTACAAAGTGTCGATCATTCCTCGTGGTCGGGCGCTGGGCGTCACCATGTTTCTGCCGGAAGAAGATCGCTACAGCCTGTCGAAGCGTGCGCTGATCAGCCAAATCTGCTCGCTGTACGGCGGCCGTATTGCTGAAGAAATGACGTTGGGTTTTGATGGCGTCACCACCGGCGCTTCGAACGACATCATGCGCGCCAGCCAGATTGCCCGAAATATGGTGACCAAGTGGGGCCTCTCGGAAAAACTGGGCCCGCTCATGTATGCGGAAGAAGACGGTGAGGTGTTCTTGGGTCGCGGTGGTGGTGGTCAGCAGAGCAGCATGTCGGCGGACACGTCTCGATTGATCGATCTGGAAGTACGCAGCATCATCGACGAGTGCTACGGAACCGCCAAACGTCTGCTCGAAGAAAACCGCGACAAGCTAAACGCCATGTGCGACGCGCTGATGAAGTACGAAACCATCGATGCTGATCAGATCGACGACATCATGAATGGCCGCACGCCACGCGAGCCCCGCGACTGGCAGGATGATGGCGATTCCGGTTCCACGATCAGCAAACAAGATCCGGCTGAAGTGTCTGAAAAACCTATCGGTGGTCCAGCCGCTGAGCACTAAGGCCTGACATGTCTCTGATGCAACACCCGAACCGGCTGCCTTGTGGTAGCCGGTTTCTTGATTTAAGCCGCCCGCACGTGATGGGCATTCTTAACGTGACCCCTGACTCTTTCTCTGACGGCGGGCGCTTCAGTCGCGTCGATCTGGCGTTGCGTCACGCCGCCGACATGGTGGCCGCAGGCGCTACGCTTATCGACGTCGGCGGGGAGTCAACGCGCCCGGGAGCGCGGGCCGTATCGCCGGTCGAGGAATTGGAGCGCGTGGCGCCGGTGGTCGAGGCGATAGCGCGCGAGCTGGATGTGATCATCTCTGTCGATACGTCCACACCAGCTGTGATGCGCGAGTCAGCGCGGCTAGGGGCCGGACTGATCAACGACGTCCGCTCGTTGCAGCGTGACGGCGCGCTGGAAGCGGCGGCGGCCACCCGTTTGCCGGTGTGTCTGATGCATATGCGCGGCGAGCCGGGCACCATGCAAGACAATCCGGTGTATGCAGATATCGTGGCTGAGGTGCGCGACTTCCTGGCTGAGCGTATGGCCGCTTGTGTAGCGGCTGGGATTGGCCCCGAGCGTGTGGCGCTGGATCCTGGTTTCGGCTTTGCCAAAACGTATGAGCATAATCTGTCGCTGTTTAAGCACTTGGACGCCTTGCACGCGCTTGGCCGGCCTTTGTTAGTCGGCGTTTCGCGTAAAAGCATGATCGGCAGGGCGCTGGGTCGCGAAGTTGGTGAGCGACTGCACGGAAGTCTCGCGCTGGCCGCTTTGGCAGTGGCGAAGGGTGCACATATTTTGCGTGTGCATGACGTGGCGGAAACCGTCGACGTGGTGCGCATGATTGCTGCTGTGCAAGCAGCAGATTAAAGAGATCGGAGAGCAAATGGGCAAAAAATATTTCGGCACCGACGGCATCCGTGGGCGCGTTGGTCAATTCCCGATCACTCCAGATTTCATGCTTAAACTCGGCTGGGCGGCGGGCATGGCGTTTCGTAAGCAGGGTGCCTGTCGCGTGCTGATTGGCAAAGACACGCGAATTTCCGGCTATATGTTTGAGTCTGCCTTGGAGGCGGGTTTGTCTGCTGCGGGCGCCGACGTGATGCTGCTCGGCCCGATGCCGACCCCAGCCATCGCCTACCTGACTCGCACCTTCCACGCTGAAGCGGGCATTGTTATCAGCGCTTCGCACAACCCGCACGACGACAATGGCATCAAGTTCTTCTCCGGCCAGGGCACCAAATTGCCGGACGAGTTAGAGCTGATGATTGAAGAGCTGCTCGACGCGCCGATGACGGTGGTGGAGTCGGCGAAGCTCGGGAAAGTGTCGCGTATCAATGACGCAGCGGGCCGGTACATCGAATTCTGTAAGAGCAGCGTGCCAACCAGCACCGATTTCGCCGGTTTGAAACTGGTGGTGGACTGTGCTCATGGCGCTGCTTACAAAATTGCGCCTAGCGTATTTCGCGAGCTGGGCGCGCATGTCACGGTGCTGTCCGCTTCCCCTAACGGCCTGAACATCAACGATGACTGCGGCTCCACGCACATGGGCGCGCTGCAGGCGGCCGTTGTGGGGCATGGTGCGGATCTGGGCATCGGCTTCGACGGAGATGCCGACCGCGTGCTGATGGTTGATCACACGGGGGCTCTGGTCGATGGCGATGAGCTGCTGTACATCATTGCTCGAGATCTCCAAGAACTCGGCAAGCTGCAGGGCGGCGTCGTTGGGACGCTGATGAGCAATCTGGGGCTTGAGTTAGCGCTGGCCGATCTGAACATCCCTTTCGTGCGCGCCAATGTCGGCGACCGCTACGTAATCAGCGAACTGCTCGAGCGTAACTGGCAGATTGGCGGCGAAAACTCCGGGCATATCGTGTGCTTCCAGCACACTACTACCGGGGACGCCATCATTGCTGCGTTGCAGGTGCTGTTGGCGTTGCGTCGTTGGGGTAAGAGTCTGGCCGAGGCCCGGCAGGGTCTGCGTAAATGTCCGCAGGTGTTGGTTAATGTGCGGTTTGCTGGTGGCGTCGACCCGGTTTCTCACCCGTCAGTTACCGATGCCTGCGCCCGCGTGACCGAGCGTATGGGAGGGCGTGGGCGCGTGTTGTTGCGTAAGTCCGGCACCGAACCGTTGGTTCGTGTGATGGTCGAGGGTGACGACGAAGCCCAGGTGCGTAGCTATGCTGATGAATTAGCTAAAATAGTTACCGAAGTCTGCGCCTGATTCGGCTTGCTAATCCTTAATGTCTTGGGTAGCATCTGCGCCCACTTTGATCGACGAGGTAGAGCATGCGTCGCCCTTTGGTAGCTGGTAACTGGAAAATGCACGGTACCCGCGCCAGCGTCGCTGAGTTGATCAATGGCTTGCACGCGCTGGCTTTGCCGGGTGGTGTAGAGGTAGCGGTTTTTCCGCCAAGTCTTTATATCAATGACGTGTTGGTTGGCGTGAGAGGCAAGTCCATCGCCGTAGGCGCGCAGAATTGCGCCGCTGTTCCCGAGCAGGGGGCGCTGACAGGCGAAATCGCCTCAAGTCAGCTGGCAGATGCAGGATGTGATTTTATACTTGTAGGTCATTCCGAGCGCCGTCAGGTGTTGGGCGAAACAGATGACCTGCTTGTTCGTAAGTTCGCCGCGGTACAAGCCTCTGGTTTGAAGCCCGTGCTGTGCATAGGGGAAACCCTGGAGCAGCGCGAAGCAGGTCAGACCATCGAGGTGGTGAATCGCCAGGTGAGCTGCGTGATAGAAGCGCTCGGTGTTGAAGTGTTTGCTCGTGCGGTCATTGCGTACGAGCCGGTCTGGGCCATTGGCACGGGCCTAACCGCAACGCCAGAGCAGGCGCAGGACGTGCACGCAGCTATTCGTGCGCAACTGAGCGCTAGCGATGCTGAAGTGGCTCGCGGTGTACGAATTCTTTATGGCGGCAGTGTTAAGGCGGCCAATGCGATTGAATTGTTCGGCATGCCGGATATCGATGGGGGGCTCATTGGTGGAGCCTCTCTGAATGCGGATGAGTTTGGTGCGATCTGTCGCGCCGCAGGAAACTAAGAAATGCTGGAAACTATCGTTGTAGTTCTGCATCTGTTGGCGGCTTTGGGCGTAGTTGCGCTCGTATTGCTGCAGCAGGGTAAAGGTGCCGATGCCGGTGCCTCGTTTGGTTCGGGTGCTTCGGCCACTGTTTTTGGTAGCCAAGGTTCCTCTACCTTTCTTAGTCGCTTTACTGCTATACTTGCAGCCGCTTTTTTCATTACTAGCTTGGGCTTAGGCTTCTTTGCTAAGGAAAAAGCTCACATGCTGGGTCAGGCAGGTTTGCCAGATCCGGCGGTGTTGGAAGTACCGCAGCAAAAACCGGTCGCAGAAGATGTGCCGGTGCTCGAAGAGCAAAAGCCAGCGTCTAACGCTAGCGACGTACCTCAAGCTCCAGAGCAGAAGTAAGTGCGTTAATTGCCGAGGTGGTGGAATTGGTAGACACGCTACCTTGAGGTGGTAGTGGCCATAGGCTGTAGGGGTTCGAGTCCCCTTCTCGGTACCAATTAAACAGCAAAGCCCGCTTCATGCGGGCTTTGCTGTTGCTGGGGATTGGATTGACCCTCGCGCTAATTCGGTCGTATACTTCGGCCCCAGCTTTAACGTGGGGTTCGGCCGTTTGATAGCCCGATGGGCTCATGGCTAAGAAGGTGTGGTTCAACCTTCCTTCCCCTGCAATCGGTTGTAGCGGAGCCCCTTTTTAGGGGCTTTTTGTTAGCCGGTTGCTTTGTTGGCTTGGCTGTTTTGTCGATGAACGTAGCGTTCAGCGGCTTCAAGGGATGGGCGTTTCGCCCATTTTTTATTTGTACGACATGCACGAGGGGTTCAAGTGTCGAGCAAGCTAGAAGAGTTGCAGGCCTTGCTGGCCCCGGTAGTCGAGGCCCTTGGCTATCAATGCTGGGGTATCGAGTTCCTGTCCCAGGGGCGGCATTCCCTGCTTCGCGTCTATATCGATCATGCCAACGGCATTCTTGTCGAGGACTGCGAAAAGGTCAGTCGCCAGTTGAGCGGTGTCCTGGATGTCGAAGACCCGGTAGCTAGCGAGTACACCTTGGAGGTGTCTTCGCCAGGCATGGACCGGCCGCTGTTCACGATTGAGCAGTTCGCCGCGCACGCCGGTGAGCAAGTAAAGATCAAACTGCGTTCTCCCTTTGATGGGCGGCGTAACTTTCAGGGCCTCCTTCGCGGAGTAGAGGAACAGGACGTTGTGGTGCTGGTTGATGACCATGAATACCTGTTGCCGATCGATTCGATCGACAAGGCCAATATTGTTCCCAGTTTTGACTGAGACGCGGATCCCGCGGATCCAATGGATTGCGAAAGGCGAGGCGTACGATGAGCAAAGAAGTACTGCTGGTTGTTGAGTCGGTATCCAACGAAAAGGGTGTACCGGCCGGCGTGATTTTTGAGGCGTTGGAGTTGGCGTTGGCCACTGCAACGAAAAAACGTTTCGACGTAGAAGTTGAGCTTCGCGTAGAGATCAATCGTGTAACGGGCAGCTATGAAACGTTCCGTTGCTGGACCGTGGTTGATGATCAATCGCTGTTCAACCTGGCATCCGAGCTGACGCTCGACGAGGCACGTGAAATCAAGCCTGATGCCCAGCTTGGCGACACCATCGAAGAAAAAATCGAGTCGATCGAATTCGGTCGTATCGCGGCGCAAACCGCCAAGCAAGTTATCGTGCAGAAAGTTCGTGAAGCTGAGCGCGCCCAAGTGGTCGAAGCTTACCGTGAACGACTGGGCGAAATTATCTCCGGCACCGTGAAGAAAGTTACCCGCGACAACGTTATCGTTGACTTGGGCAACAATGCTGAAGCGCTGCTGGCTCGCGAGGACATCATCTCCCGCGAAACCTTCCGCGTTGGCGCTCGCCTGCGTGCATTGTTGAAAGAAATTCGCACCGAGAACCGTGGTCCTCAGCTGATCCTGTCGCGCACCGCGCCGGAAATGCTGATCGAACTGTTCCGCATCGAAGTGCCAGAAATCGCTGAAGAGCTTATTGAAGTGATGGCCGCCTCCCGTGATCCGGGTTCGCGAGCCAAAATTGCCGTGCGCTCAAAAGACAAACGTATTGACCCGCAAGGCGCCTGCATCGGTATGCGCGGCTCGCGTGTACAAGCGGTGTCGGGTGAGTTGGGCGGCGAGCGTGTCGATATCGTGCTGTGGGATGACAACCCTGCTCAGTTCGTGATCAACGCCATGTCACCGGCCGAAGTTGCCGCCATCATCGTTGACGAAGATGCCCATGCCATGGACATCGCCGTCGGTGAAGACAACCTGGCACAAGCAATCGGCCGTGGCGGTCAGAACGTTCGTTTGGCCAGTCAGTTGACCGGCTGGACACTGAATGTAATGACCGAAGCGGATATTCAGGCCAAGCAGCAAGCCGAAACTGGCGACATCCTGCAGAACTTCATCGACGAGCTGGAAGTCGACGAAGATATTGCTCAGGTGCTGGTAGAGGAAGGCTTCACCAGCCTGGAAGAAATCGCCTATGTCCCAATGGAGGAGATGCTCAGCATCGATGGCTTTGACGAGGAAATCGTCACCGAGCTTCGCGCTCGTGCCAAAGATCGCCTGCTGACCAAGGCCATTGCGACGGAAGAAAAGCTGGCAGACGCGCAACCAGCCGAAGACCTGCTCTCGCTTGAGGGTATGGACAAAGGGTTGGCGCAAGAACTGGCAGTACGCGGCGTGATTAACCGCGAAGACCTGGCCGAGCAGTCGATTGACGACCTGCTCGACATCGACGGTATCGACGCAGAGCGTGCCGGCAAGTTGATCATGGCCGCCCGAGCCCATTGGTTCGAGTAATTCGGCGGCCTGAGGAGAGAAGTGCATGACGCAAGTCACGGTCAAAGAACTGGCCCAAGTGGTCGCCACCCCGGTAGAGCGTCTGTTGCTGCAGATGCGCGAAGCGGGTTTGCCGCACACGGGTGCCGATCAAGTTGTGACTGACAGCGAGAAGCAAGCCTTGTTGGCGCATCTCAAAAGCAGTCACGGCGAGAAAGTGGAAGAGCCGCGCAAGATTACCTTGCAGCGCAAAACCACCAGCACCCTGCGTGTTGCAGGAAGCAAAACCATCAGCGTTGAAGTGCGTAAGAAGAAAACCTTCGTTAAGCGCAGTTCCGAAGAGATCGAAGCCGAGCAGAAGCGCGAGCAAGAAGAGCGCGCGGCTGAAGAGGCGCGTCTGAAAGCGGCTGAAGAAGCCAAGCGTCAGGCCGAAGAAGAAGCGCGTAAGAACAGCGCTTCGAACAACGAGCCTGCTGCCGAGGCGGCGCCTGCCGCACCTGCTCCTCAGCCCGTTGTTGCTGATATCGAGCTGCCGCCTGTTGTTGCGCCGGTTGAAGAGCGCAAGAAAGACGAACAGCGTCGTCCGGACAAACCGCGCAACGACGACGACCGTCGTGGCGGCGATCGCAAGAACACCGCGCACCGTCCTTCGGTTAAAGAGAAGGAAAAGGTTCCGGCGCCTCGCGTTGCTCCACGTACCACCGACGAAGAAAGCGACAGCTTCCGTCGCGGCGGTCGTGGCAAAGCCAAGCTGAAAAAGCGCAATGCCCATGGTTTCCAGAGCCCGACCGGTCCGGTTGTGCGCGACGTATCCATCGGCGAAACCATCACTGTTGGCGAGTTGGCCCAGCAGATGTCGGTCAAAGCGGCTGAAGTGATCAAGTTCATGTTCAAGATGGGCACCCCGGTGACCATCAACCAAGTGCTCGATCAAGAAACCGCTCAGTTGATCGCCGAAGAGCTTGGCCACAAGGTCAAGCTGGTCAGCGACAACGCGCTTGAAGAGCAACTGGCCGAGTCCCTGAAGTTTGAAGGCGAAGCGATTTCCCGTGCTCCGGTTGTGACCGTAATGGGCCACGTTGACCACGGTAAAACTTCGCTGCTCGACTACATCCGTCGCGCCAAAGTGGCCGCCGGCGAAGCGGGCGGTATCACCCAGCACATCGGCGCCTACCACGTAGAAACCGAGCGCGGCATGGTGACCTTCCTCGACACCCCTGGTCACGCCGCGTTTACCGCCATGCGTGCCCGTGGTGCCAAGGCAACCGACATCGTGATTCTGGTAGTCGCAGCCGACGACGGCGTGATGCCACAAACCATCGAAGCCGTTCAGCATGCGAAAGCCGCTGGTGTGCCGTTGGTTGTTGCGGTGAACAAAATCGATAAGCCTGGCGCAGACCTGGAACGCATCAAAAGCGAACTGGCTGCTCAAGGCGTGACGCCGGAAGAGTGGGGTGGTGACAACCCGTTCGTGAACGTGTCGGCGAAGATGGGTACTGGCGTAGACGAGCTGCTTGAAGCCGTCTTGCTGCAAGCCGAAGTACTGGAACTCACTGCAACGCCGTCGGCTCCAGGCCGTGGTGTGGTGGTTGAGTCCCGTCTGGACAAAGGCCGTGGCCCGGTTGCCACCGTGCTGGTTCAGGACGGTACCTTGCGTCAAGGCGACATGGTGCTGGTCGGCTCGAACTATGGCCGCGTTCGCGCCATGCTCGACGAGAACGGCAAGTCCATCAAGGAAGCAGGTCCTTCGATCCCGGTCGAAATCCTCGGCCTCGACGGCACGCCGGACGCTGGCGACGAGATGAGCGTTGTGGCTGACGAGAAGAAAGCTCGTGAAGTCGCCCTGTTCCGCCAAGGCAAGTTCCGCGAAGTGAAACTGGCTCGTGCCCACGCTGGCAAGCTGGAAAACATCTTCGAGAACATGGGCCAGGAAGAGAAGAAAACGCTCAACATCGTGCTCAAGTCTGATGTACGTGGTTCGTTGGAAGCTCTGCAAGGTGCGCTCAACGGTCTGGGTAACGACGAAGTGCAAGTGCGCGTAGTCGGTGGCGGTGTCGGTGGTATTACCGAGTCCGATGCCAACCTGGCACTCGCCTCCAACGCTGTTCTGTTTGGCTTCAACGTGCGTGCTGATGCCGGCGCTCGCAAGATCGTCGAGCAGGAAAGCCTGGACATGCGTTACTACAACGTCATCTACGACATCATCGAAGACGTCAAGAAAGCCCTCACCGGCATGCTTGGCAGCGATGTTCGCGAGAACATTCTCGGTATCGCCGAAGTTCGTGACGTGTTCCGTTCGCCGAAGTTTGGTGCGATCGCCGGTTGCATGGTTATCGAAGGTACGGTCTTCCGTAACCGTCCGATCCGTGTACTGCGCGAAGACATCGTTATCTTCGAAGGCGAGCTGGAATCGCTGCGTCGCTTCAAAGACGACGCGTCCGAAGTTCGTGCCGGCATGGAATGCGGTATTGGCGTTAAGAGCTACAACGACGTCAAGGTCGGCGACAAGATCGAAGTGTTCGAGAAGATCCAAGTGGCTCGCAGCCTCTAAGCACGAGCCGTTATACGCAACGCCCGGTCCGGCTCACGCCTGGCCGGGCGTTTGCCGCTTTCAGACCGTCAGGGTTTTGCGCCGTGGCGGGAGGTAACAGGTAGTTAGATGGCCAAAGAATATAGCCGTACCCAACGCATTGGCGATCAGATGCAGCGCGAACTGGCGCAACTGATCCGTCGCGAAGTTAAAGACCCGCGTGTCGGCCTGGTAACAGTGACCGCGGTGGACGTGAGCCGTGATGTCGGCCATGCCAAAATTTTCATCACCGTTATGGGCCAAGACACCGCCGAAGAAATCGCGCAGAACGTCAAAGCCCTGAACGACGCCGCCGGTTTCCTGCGCATGCAATTGGCTCGCGCCATGAAGCTGCGCAGCGTGCCGCAGCTGCATTTCCATTACGACGAAAGCGTTATGCGCGGCGCCCATCTGTCGGCGCTGATTGAGCGTGCCGTGGCCGAAGACGGTCAGCATGTCGATGTCGACGACGCCCCAGCTTCCGAGAAGGAGTAAGGGCTTGGTTCAGGTCAAGCGCATTCGCCGGAACGTCAGCGGCATTATTCTGCTCGACAAGCCTAAGGGCTTCAGTTCAAACGCCGCCCTGCAAAAGGTGCGCTGGTTGCTCAATGCCGAGAAAGCCGGGCACACCGGCAGCCTCGACCCGTTGGCCACCGGTGTACTGCCGCTGTGCTTCGGTGAGGCAACCAAGTTTTCCCAGTACCTGCTCGATGCCGACAAGGGCTACGAGACGGTCATGCAGATGGGCGTCACCACCACCACGGCCGATGCCGAGGGTGAGGTGATTGAGCGTCGCGAGGTGACCGTTGGTCGTGACGATATCGAAGCCGTGCTGCCGCGTTTTCGCGGGCAAATCAGCCAGATACCGCCGATGTACTCCGCCCTCAAACGAGACGGCCAGCCGCTTTACAAACTGGCGCGTGCGGGCGAGGTAGTGGAGCGTGAAGCGCGTTCTGTTACTATTGCGCGCCTGGAAATGCTGGGCTGCGAAGGCGAGCAGGCACGTTTGTCAGTGGCTTGCAGCAAAGGCACCTACATCCGGACCCTGGTGGAAGACATCGGCCAGGCGTTGGGATGTGGCGCTCATGTCGCGGAGTTGCGCCGTACCCAGGCCGGTCCATTCGTGTTGGCGCAAACCGTCACGCTGGACGAGCTGGAACAGGTGCACGCCGATGGCGGTAACGAAGCGGTTGACCGCTTTTTGCTGCCCTCCGACAGCGGCCTCGAACACTGGGCTCGCGTGCAGTTCTCCGAGCACAGCGCGTTTTACTGGTTACATGGGCAGGCGGTACGTGCCCCGGATTCGCCGCAAAGTGGCATGGTCCGCGTATACGATCACACGGCTCGCTTCATCGGGATTGGCGAAGTGAGCGAAGACGGGCGCATCGCGCCGCGTCGTTTGATTCGGTCAGAATGACCGAACCATTCCGGGAAACCGGGGTGGGCGAGGGTGGCTGTTAATAGGCACGGTCACATCTCATTTTTTAATACGAGGATTTGTCCTCGGCCTATTGGAACTGCCTTCACTGGAATGCAGTTTCTCAATTGAGAGGAAGCCCACATGGCACTCAGCGTTGAAGAAAAAGCTCAAATCGTTACCGACTACCAACAAGCCGTTGGTGATACTGGTTCGCCAGAAGTGCAAGTTGCACTGCTGACCGCCAACATCAACAAGCTGCAAGGTCACTTCAAAGCCAACGGTAAAGATCACCACTCCCGTCGTGGTCTGATCCGCATGGTAAACCAGCGTCGTAAGCTGCTGGATTACCTCAAAGGCAAAGACGTTACCCGCTACAGCACCTTGATCGGTCGTCTGGGCCTGCGTCGCTAATTTAGCGAAGCTGCTAGAGGTTGGTTGTTTGTCGTTATTGATTGGGTATGCTCACGCAGCCCGGTGATTAACGGCAGGCTTCCAGCCTCAAGTTTTATCTGCACCTTGCGTTTTGTTTGAGCTGTAGGCGTTACCCCTGGACAGGTAGCGGGTCCGAATCCCGTGGTTGCCCAAGAATTCTGCAAGAAAACGATTTCCCCAAGGCAAAAAGAAGGTAAATACACCGTGAACCCGGTAATCAAGAAATTCCAGTTCGGTCAATCGACCGTCACTCTCGAGACTGGCCGCATTGCCCGTCAGGCCTCCGGCGCAGTATTGGTCACCGTTGACGACGACGTCAGCGTATTGGTGACCGTGGTTGGCGCCAAGCAAGCCGACCCAAGCAAAGGCTTCTTCCCGCTGTCCGTTCACTACCAAGAAAAAACCTACGCTGCCGGTAAGATCCCAGGCGGCTTCTTCAAGCGTGAAGCGCGTCCTTCGGAAAAAGAGACCCTGACTTCCCGCCTGATCGACCGTCCGATCCGCCCACTGTTTCCTGAAGGTTTCCTGAACGAAGTTCAGGTGATCTGCACCGTGGTTTCCACCAGCAAGAAAACCGATCCGGATATCGCTGCCATGATCGGCACCTCGGCTGCCCTGGCTATCTCCGGCATCCCGTTCGAAGGCCCGATTGGCGCCGCGCGCGTTGCCTTCCACGAAAGCACCGGCTACCTGCTGAACCCGACTTACGAACAACTCAAGGCCTCGAGCCTGGACATGGTCGTAGCCGGTACCAAAGACGCCGTGCTGATGGTTGAATCCGAAGCCAAAGAGCTGACCGAAGACCAGATGCTGGGCGCCGTACTGTTCGCCCACGACGAATTCCAATCGGTGATCAAAGCCGTTGGTGAACTGGCTGCCGAATGCGGCAAACCGACCTGGGCCTGGGCACCTGCTGCCAAGAACACCGCCCTGCTGGACGCTATCCGCAGCGAATTCGGTGAGGCCATTTCCCAGGCTTACACCATCACCATCAAGCACGAGCGTTATGGCCGTCTGGGTGAGCTGAAAGACCAGGTTGTTGCCAAGTTCGCCGTTGAAGGCGGTCCTACCGCTGGTGAAGTGAAAGACGCGTTCGGCGAAATCGAATACCGCACCGTTCGCGAAAACATCGTTAACGGCAAGCCACGTATCGACGGTCGCGACACCCGCACCGTTCGCCCGCTGAACATCGAAGTTGGCGTTCTCGATCGCACCCACGGTTCGGCCCTGTTCACCCGTGGCGAAACCCAGGCGCTGGTCGTTGCCACCCTCGGCACCGCGCGTGACGCTCAGCTGCTCGACACCCTCGAAGGCGAGCGCAAAGACCCCTTCATGCTGCACTACAACTTCCCTCCGTACTCGGTGGGCGAGTGTGGTCGTATGGGCGCCACTGGCCGTCGCGAAATCGGTCACGGCCGTCTGGCGCGTCGTTCGGTTCAGGCCATGCTGCCTGCTGCTGATGCGTTCCCGTACACCATCCGTGTGGTGTCGGAAATCACCGAGTCCAACGGTTCCAGCTCCATGGCTTCCGTGTGCGGCGCTTCCCTGGCCCTGATGGACGCTGGTGTGCCGATGAAGGCGCCGGTTGCCGGTATCGCCATGGGTCTGGTTAAAGAAGGCGAGAAGTTCGCCATCCTCACCGACATCCTCGGTGACGAAGACCACCTGGGCGACATGGACTTCAAAGTGGCCGGTACCGCCAAAGGTGTTACCGCGCTGCAGATGGACATCAAGATCAATGGCATCACCGAAGAAATCATGGAGATCGCCCTGGGCCAGGCCCTGGAAGCTCGCCTGAATATCCTCGGTCAGATGAACCAGGTTATTTCGACCTCGCGCAGCGAGCTGTCGGCCAACGCGCCGACCATGATCGCGATGAAAATCGACCAAGACAAAATTCGCGACGTTATCGGCAAAGGTGGTGCAACCATCCGCGCGATCTGCGAAGAAACCAAAGCCTCGATCGACATCGAAGACGACGGCTCGATCAAAATCTTCGGCGAAACCAAAGAAGCGGCTGAAGCTGCACGTCAGCGCGTTCTGGGTATCACCGCAGAGGCTGAAATCGGCAAGATCTACGTCGGTAAGGTTGAGCGCATCGTCGACTTCGGCGCATTCGTAAACATCCTGCCGGGCAAAGACGGTCTGGTGCACATCTCGATGCTGAGCGACGCGCGCGTTGAGAAAGTGACCGACATCTTGAAAGAAGGTCAGGAAGTTGAAGTGCTGGTACTGGACGTCGACAACCGTGGCCGTATCAAACTGTCGATCAAAGACGTAGCAGCGGCGAAAGCTTCTGGCGTTTAACCCGAACGGGTTCGCAGTTTGAAGAGAGGGCCCTAACCGGCCCTCTTTTTTTGCCCTGAAAATCATTTTTCAACCCATCATGCGGCCGAGACGCCGAACGCCGAGACGCAACAAGGAACGCTGCCTCCATGGAAAAGAGTCTTTGCCACTATCACCCGACGCAGCCTGCCACCTGGCTGTGCCGCACCTGCCCCCGGCATTACGGCGATTGCTGCACGCCGCTTAATGACGACGCCCCGGAAGAAAGCCCAACCTGCCCGTTGTGCGCCAGCCGCCTGGAATTTCTCGGCGCTGCCAATACCGCGCAACCGTTTTGGGAACGCATTCCCCAGTTTTTCGCTTACGGCCTACAAGCCGGGCCCTTGGCGTTTAGCGGCCTGATCGCCCTGGCGAGCCTGTTTATGCCGGCCTCGCTGATTCTATGGACGGTGCTGTTCAGCATCGCCACCAAATACTTCTACAGCGTCATCGAGGCCAGCAGTGAAGCGCAAAAAGCCGCGCCTACGCTCGCCAGTGCATTTACCGGCTCGGGCTTCAGCCTGTTTTTCAAACAGATGGCGGTGTTCATCCTGTGCTTCGTGGCGCTGTGGATCGCCGCCGACTTTGAGAGCGAGGCGGTGTACTGGGCCGTTAATATTTCACTGCTACTGGTCATGCCCGCCAGCATTATTCGCCTGGCTCTGGATAAAACACTGGGCGCAGCCCTGAGCCCCGAGGAAGTCGGCCAGGTCATCAAAGCCATGGGTTGGCGTTACCTGATCCTCTGCGCGTTTTTGTTCATCCTGTGGCAGTCGCCCAGTTGGGTAACGATGATGCTGTCCCACGGCTTGCCGCGGGTCGTGCTGTTCCCCATCGCGGCCTTTCTGTTCAGTTATTTCACCGTGGTGATGTGCGCGATGATGGGCTATGTGGTGTTCCAATATCAGGGCGCGCTCGGCTACGTGATAGCCGAAGAAGACAGCCATAACGGTTTTCCCGCCGCTGAATACCTGCGGCGCCGCGCCATGGCCGAGGCGGAAATCCGCATTAAGGAAGGTCAAAGTCAGCACGCGTTAGAAACGCTTACGCTGGCGCTGGAGCGTACGCCCGATGACCTCAAGCTCAACGAGCGTTTCCATCAGTTGCTGTTCAACCTCAACGCCCGCGAGCGCTGCCTGCGCCACCTCGCTCATTACCTGCCGCTGGCAACCCGCAGCAGTCCGGCGCTGGCGTCTACCGCGCTGCTTAATGCACGCAAGCTTCAGCCCGACTATATGCCGGACGATCCCTTGGTCTGCGAGCGCATTGCCGGCGCCTTGCTCGACCGCCACCGTACGCGCGAAGGCCTGAGCCTGCTGCGCAACCTGCACCAGCGCTTCCCCGACTATCCGCACATCCCTCGCGCCTATTTGCTGGCAGCACGCGGCTTTGCCGAAGGCCTGGGCCAGGTGGAGCCGGCGCAGAAACTGTTGGCCTTCGTGCGCGGCCGCTATCCGCAGTCGCCCTTGATGGCCGAAGTCGACAATTTGCAGGTGGTTCTCGAACGAATGGCCGCCAAGGACTGACAGTTCATGCAGTTTGCAAGTAAGCGAAGCGGCTAACTTGCAATCTGCACGATCCGCTTCGTTTCCAGTGTTTGCTAAGTTATTGATTTTAAAAGATTAAATGATCTTTTAAAAACTGGCACAGCGCTTGCGATATGTACTGTGAAACCGCAGCCAGGACAGGCCGCGGAAATTTCAAATGAACAGGAGTGAGACGTTATGAACAAGCCATTCAATAAACTGGTTATTGCAGCTGCCACTGCCGGCGCACTGAGCCTGAGCATGACGCCTCTGGCGTTCGCCGACACCACCCACACCTCGACTGCGCCGCTGATGATGGCCGCCAGCGACACCGTGGACAACGCCGAAGAAGCGGTAACCGATACCTGGATCACCAGCAAAGTTAAATCCACCTTCGTGGCCGACAGCGCACTCAGCGCACTGGACATCAAGGTAGAAACCAACAAAGGCGTGGTTGCCTTGTCCGGTGTCGTTAAGAGCGAAGCCGAGCGTGACCTGGCCGTTGCCAAAGCCAAAGGCATCAAAGGCGTTAAGGCAGTTTCTGCCGACGGCCTGAAATCGGCTGATTAATTCCATCAACTGAAAGACTCGGTTGATCGCCAGACAGCAATTCCCCAGGCGTCATTCTGGCGCCTGGTTCGCCCCATCAAAGGAGGACTTCTCATGAATTCCGACGTGATCAAAGGCAAGTGGAAACAGCTCAACGGCAAGATTAAGGAACGTTGGGGCGACCTGACGGACGACGACTTGGATGTCGCCGAAGGGCATAGCGAGTACCTGGCAGGGAAACTTCAGGAGCGCTATGGGTGGAGCAAAGAAAAAGCTCAGGACGAGCTCCGCGACTTCTCAAGCAAGTTGTGAACATCTAAAAAGCCCCCTTCATTGGGGGCTTTTTTTTGTTCACAACCGGACGGCTTCCGGGTCGTCGGCCGGGCGGCGTTGCTCCTCGCTTTTGATGCTCACGTAGTGGACTACGCTGCGCTCAAAAGCTCCGGGCGCCTTGCCCGACCTTAGCCCCGAAACCCTCGACCGAGTAACGGCCACCTTTGCAAAGCCAGTATCACCTACCCACTGTAGGAGCGACTTCAGTCGCGATGGGCCGGGCCTGAAACCACAAAAGCATCGCGGCTAAAGCCGCTCCCCCAGTCGGTTAGCGCGCCCATCGAAACCGCAGTCATCCTGTGGGAGCGACTTCAGTCGCGATGGGCCGGGCCTGAAAGCGCAAAAGCATCGCGGCTAAAGCCGCTCCCACAGTTTCAGGGCTCTGTAGGAGCGAGCTTGCTCGCGAATTCCTGTAAACGATGATCGCGACCGAGGTTTGCAGGGTTCGCCAGCAAGCTGGCTCCTACAAAAAGCAGTGCTACCGGGCGATGTGCTGCTGGTATACGCCTAATTGATGCGTCTGCTCGGCATCGGGATAAACGGCGCGCAGAAATTCGTGCAGTTCGGCCACGCTTCTTCGGTCGTCTTGTTGGCCGAGCTGTTTGGCCAGTTGCAGGGTCAGGGCGGGCAGCTGCGGCGGGCGGTTGCGGGTTTGGATGAGTTTTCGCCAGGCTGACAGCGCGCGCACGCCGTCACGCGCTTGAAGCAGGCGTTGCAGCAGGTGCAGTTGCACGGCGGGGTGTTGCAGCAGGGCGAACTGTGCGCTGTCGTCGGCGAGGCGTTGCAGCTGCGGCAGGTTGGCGGTGGCGTGGGGCAGGGCGAAGAATTGTTTGAGCACGGCGCTGAGCAGCACTTTGTCTTCGCGGCTTTTGGCGACCGGATATAGGCGTTCAAGCAGTATCAGGCGATTGGGATAACGCGTGAGCAAATCGGGTCCGCGCGCGGCCGCTTGTTCCAGGTTGAATTGACCGATCAAGCTATCCAACGCGGCCACTTCGCGTTTGAACGGCGCGTCCGGGTCTTCCTTGTTGAGGTACGCCTCATCGACCTTCAGCTTGCCCACTTGCCGTGGCAACCACACGGCGAGGAACCCGGCGCCCATGCCGCCGAGGTGCGCGTAGTAGTTCACGTGGTCGTCAGCCAGCAGCACACCGTAGAGTTCTTTGCCCATCCAGATCGGCAGAATCCACAACGCCGGCGCACGGAAGTAGCCGAACATCGGGCCAAGCCAGTAGAAAAAATTGATCCGCCGTAGCCCGTAAATGCCCAGGTACATGCCCATCAACCCGGCAATGGCGCCGGACGCGCCAATACCGGTGGCCCATACCGGGTCCATGGCCCACCACAGCAAGTGCGAGGCCAGGCCGCTCATGAGGTACAAGCCCACGTAAACGGCTGGGCTCAGGGCGCGCTCCAGGGCGAAGCCGAAGATAAACAGGAACAACATGTTGCCCGCCAGGTGCCCGAAGTCGGCGTGCAGGAACATCGCGCCGAACAAGCCTTGCACGGTGAACTTGGCTGGGATGAAGCCAAAGCGGTAGTTACTCATGGTGTTGCGCGCGGCTTCGGCCTTGGCGCGGTCGGCTTGCCAGGCGGGGTCGTCCTGATAGGCCGGCGTGTAGTGCAGGGTGTTTTCGAATTCGAGGTCGCCGAGGATCACTTGCGCCAGTTGCACGCGAGGCGCTGCGGTCAGCCATTTGCGCTGGTCGTCGTCGAGTTTATTGCGGCGGCTGAATGACTCGACGAACAGCGCCTTCTCGCGGTTGAGCAACCCGGCGTCCAGATATGCCTTCACCGCCACCTCCTGCCGCGCGCTGTCGCCGCTTTGGTAGCCGAAGTAAATCAGCACGTTGAGCACGATCAGCAGCAGGGTAATGACGGGCGGTTTTTTCCAGTCCAGCGGGTGTTCGGCGGGGATGATGAGCACGGCGTCTTCCGATGACTTGATAGTTGGTCTCGGGCTTCAACGCCTTATGGGCCGACGCCGGGAAGCCCGATGCGGTTTTAGCCGCGTTTGCTGTCGATCCGCACTAACCGCCCACCTTCGAAGCGCAGGAAATACATCATTCCGCCTTCACGCGGGCCGTACACCCACTCCTGCACTTCTACTTCGGTGCTGGTGATGCCAGTGCGGGTTTTCACGTACCCGATCACGCTGTTGCTCACCGGGTCACCGCATTTGGTTTGCACTTCAATCGTACGGTCGCCTTCGCTCGCGATGCCTTTGGCGCAGCGCAACGATGCTTCGCTCTGGGTGGCGATAGCCAGTAACGGCAAACACAGTAAAAACAGTTTTTTCATGGCAGGGCTTCCTGTCCTGTTGGCTTGAGGGCGGCGACTAGCCGCCCCGTTTGGAGTCGATGTTCACCAGCCGATTACTTTCGAACCGCAGGAAGTAATACATGCCGTTGCGCGGGCCATAGGACCACTCTTCCACCAGCACTTCGCTGCGTTCGCCGTAATAGCCGTACACCACTTTGTTGGCCACCACGTTGCGGGTCAGCGGTTCGCCGCATTTGCTTTGCACCTCGCCAGCGCGGTCGTCAAGGCTGATCAGGCCGCTTTCGCAGCGCAAAGTGGCCGAGGCGAATGCAGGATTGCAAGCAAGAAGAGCGAGGAGGGCGACAGCGTTTAACGCGGAGGTTTTCACGGAAGGCGTCCGGTGGCGATGTAGGCAATAGGCTACACCCGTGTATCGGCACTGTCACACTGCCGATTGGCGCTGCACCCCCTGTTGCAGGGCGTGCAGCGCGACGGATTATTCGCTGTCGAGGTTAAGCGGCGAGGCCACCCGGCCGTTGCTTTCCGGTTCGCCCAGGCTGACGTCGACCATGTAGATGCGCTCGTCCGCCAGGCCGCCTTTACTGACCAGGTAATGCTTGATCGCCGCCGCGCGGGCCTGCGCCAGTTTGCGCAGCAGCACCTCGTTGTTGCTCCAGTGGGCAATCAGGTCGGCGCGCAATTTGGCCGAGCGTTCGTCGTCGCTCAACTGTGCCCATTCAGCCGGTGGCTGTTTCTTCAAGCGGGTGCGGTAGATGCCTTCAAGCATCGGCGCTTGCTCATCTTCCGGCACCTCAAGCAGGCCGGCTTTGGCGGGCACTTTGTCGCCACGGCGTTGCAGCATCTTGTAGTAGATGTACTGGTACTCGCGGTGCAACCGCTGTTCCGCCAGCAACGGGCCGTCGGCTTTGGCGGCGCTCAGGCCTTCCACTTCCAGGCGCAGCAGCGGCCGTTCTTTCAACGCAGAAGACAGCGTGTTCAAGCCGCTTTCGGCGCTGCCATCAAGGCTGGCGCTGCCGGCGGCGAACTGCACGGTGCTGATGTCGACGTCCGAGCCGCCAGTAACCAAGCCGGCGATAAATTTGAACGGTGCCGATGCCGCGCGCAGCACCAGATTACGCAGGGTCTGCCACACAATCGGCATCACGCTGAATTGCGGGTTGTTGAGGTCGCCCGATACCGGCAACTCCAGCTGAATCTTGCCGCTGGTGTCTTTCAGCAGGGCCACCGCCAAGCGAATCGGCAGGTCCACCGCATCCGGGCTATCGACTTTTTCGCCCAGTTGCAGCTTCTCCACCACCAGCTTGTTCTCGGCGTTCAGCTGACCTTTTTCGATGCGGTAATGCAGGTCCAGATTGATCCGCCCTTTGCGGATGCGATAGCCCGCGAACTTGCCGGAGTAGGGCGTCAGCGTGGTCAGTTCGACGTGTTTGAAGCTGGTGGTCAGGTCCAGCGCGTCCAGTGGTTCGAACGGGTTCAGGCTACCGACGATGCTCACCGGCGCGTAACGATCGACCTTGCCTTTGATGTCCACGTTCGCCGCTTGCGAGGTGCGGTTGTCGAGGGTGCCGATCTGCCCGTTGAGCTGCTGAATGGCGGTGCCGAAGTTGGGCGTCAGGCTGAAGTCGGCAAAGTTGGCCGAGCCGTTGTCGATGGCAATGCCGCCGATGTGAATGCCCAGCGGTTTGCCGGCCGGGGCCGGTTGTGTCTTCGCGGTGGTGCTTGGCGCGTCGGGTTGCTTGATCACCAGATCGCTAACGTTGGTGCTGCGGTCTTCATTAATCATGAAGCGCGCGTAGGGCTGGGCCAGGCTGACCTTCTCGATGGAAAGCGCATCGCCGTGTTTGTAATTCACGCCGTCCAGCGTGAGCTGTTTCCACTTCACAAAATCGCGGCTTTTCAGGGTGTCGAGCGTGTGCAGCTGGTTCACTTGCGCGCGGCCAGTGATGCTGAACGCCAGCGGCTCGGTGCTTTTCAGGTCAACGGCCAGGTCGCTGCCCAGTAGGCCGCTACGCAGCTCGATGCGCACAAACGGGTCGAGGTAAGCCTGGGCCACGCGCAGGTCGATGTCTTGGGTGGTTACCTTCAGTTGCGCGTTAACCGGATTGAGGTTGATCTGCCCGGCAGCGGTGATCTTGCCCTGCTTGCCCACGCCCGTGTCGAGCTTGAGGGTGAAAGGCGAGCCGTTGAGGCTGTCGAATTTTTGCAGGTCGAGGTTCAGCGGCCCGACGTCCAAAGCCACAGCGTCTTTCGGCACGCGGTCGGCCAGATGGATGCTGTAGCCGCGCAGCTGCGTGTCTTGCAACAGCACCTGCCAGGGTTTGGCCGGCTCGCTGGAGGGCGGCACTTGTTTGGCGGCCACCACGTTCGGGTCGGTCGCTGGCGTGGGGGCTGGCGCTTCGGTGCCTTCCGGTTGCTCAACGGCGGCGGTAGGCGAGGGCTCGACTTTTTTGCTCGCCGGTTTGCTGGCAAATAACTTCTGCCAATCCAGCTCGCCGTCCTTTTCCCGCGTGGCCCAGGTTTCCAGATTCTGGCTGCGAATCTTGCCGATGGTGACCAGTTGCTTGGCCAGGTCCACCGAGGTTTCGCTGACTTCCAAACGCTCAAGGTTTACCAGCGGGCGATTGTCGGTGGCTTTGATGGCGAAAGGTGCCACGGTGAGGGTGGCATTGGTGAGCAGCATCTTGGTGCCTTGGCTCAAATCCAACGTGTAATCGGTGCTCAGGCTCAAGGTGCCTTTTTCCAACACCAACGGCACCGCATCGCGAACGTATGGCCAGAACGCCTTCATGTTGCCGTCGGTGATTTTCAACTGACCGCTGGAGGTGATGGGCGACAGGCTGACTTTGCCGCTCCAATCCACCTGGCCGCCGTACGGACCTTTGGCGACCAGGGTCATTTCGGCGTTGTCTTCGGGCAGCGTACTCAGGTGCTTGAGCTCAAGGTTCATCGAGTCGTACACGAACTGCACGGGCTCGCTGGGGCGCAAATCGGCGAATTGCAGCGCGCCTTCAATCAGTTGCAGACGGTCCAGGCGCAGCGGGAATGGCTTGGCGTCCGGGTCTTTGACTGGCTCGGGGCTGGTGGGAAGTTTGAAAAGTTGGGTCAGATTTAGCGTGCCGTCTTTACTGAACTGCACGGCAGTTTGGGACTTTTCCAGTTCAACGTCGGCCAGGTGCAGGGCGCCGGTCCATAGGCTGTCCAGTTGCAGGTTGGCGTACAGGCGTTGAAAGCCGATTTGGTCGGCGGCCGGTTCGCCGATGTGCAGGCCCCAGGCGCTGACTTCCAGGCTGAATGGGTTGAGCTCCAGACGCTCCAGTTTCGCCGGCACCGTGGCCATGGCCGCCAGTTGCTGGTTGGCGATACGCAGGGCAATGCCCGGCAAAATCAGAAAGCCGAGCAGGCTATATAAACCGACGGCAATCAGCAGGGCGCCAACGGCGCGTTTCAATCCTTTGGGCATGGCGACGCTTCAACTTTCCTGGCGAGAAGTGGCTTGGAGTATGGCACGCGCTTGAGGTTCGGCACGTGCGGCATGTTTCGTTTGTAGGATGGGAAAACATCGCGGCTAAAGCCCGCTCCCACAGAGTGCGCGAACGGTGGGAGCGGCTTCAGCCGCGATGCTTTTAAAACTGCAAAATCAGTGTCTTCAACGGCGGCTTGCCATCGCTTGAAGGGAAGTCCGCAGCCGGCGGCATCACCTGCCATTTGCGCACCGGCCGACCGGCTTTCTCGGCGCAACGCAGCACCTGATCTCGCCAATCTTCCAGGGCCACCTTTGCCAGGTTGTTACAGCAAATCAGCACGCCGTCTTCGGCGGTGGTGAGAATCGCGGGCTTGAGCAGGCTCTGGTAATCGCGCAGCAAATCGACCGTACCAAATGCGCTTTTCGCCCAGGCTGGTGGGTCGAGTAGCACGAGGTCGTAGTGGCGTTGTTCGAGGCGCGGGTAGCTCGGCAGTTTTTGCCCGCGCCGCTGGCTGATCGGCAGGCCGGCGAGTTGGCGAATGGCGGGGAAATAGTCGGATTGAATGAACTGCATCGGCGCAAGGGTCGGGTTGAGCGCACCGTTTTCCTTGCCGACGGCCAGGTTGCCTTCGGCGAAGTCCAGATTGCATACCTCGCTCGCCCCACCTGCCGCCGCGCTAAGGCCGACGCCGCAGGTGTAGGCAAACAGGTTGAGCACGCTCTTGCCGGCGCTGTGGTCTTTTACCCAGCCGCGGGCGTTGCGCAGGTCGAGAAACAGCAGCGGGTCTTGCCCGGCGTGGCGCCCGCGTACGCGATAGTTCAGGCCCCATTCGTGACCCACGCACGCTTCCAGCGCAGCAGGTTCGGCTGGGTACACGGCATCGCTGCGGTCGATGCGCGAGTTGCTGCCGGAACGGTCGTTGTAGACCAGCAGCAGGTCGAGGTTGAGTTCGCGGTTGATCAGCGCGTGGGCGGCCAGCAGGGCGTCGCGGTCCAGCGGGCTGTGGAAGCTCTGCACCAGCAATTGTGGGCCGTAACGGTCGATGGTCAGGCCGGACGCGCCTTCCTGGCTGCCGTGGAACAGGCGGTAGCAGTCGGTGCCCTGAGTGTGCAGCTCAGCGAGCAGGGCATGGCGATTGACGAGAGCGGCGCGCAGCGCCTGATCGAGAGAAGACATGCGCCGCGGCTCGGGAAATTAAGGGCGCGCAGTTTACCAAGAAAGTCATGGGCAAATACCTGCGCACCTGGATTCCCGCCTGCGCGGGAATGACGGGAGTTTGTGTCCGTAATCGTCTCCCCCGCGAAGGCGGGGGGCCAGGCGCGCAGATATCCGCCGTTGGCTTACTCGCGTTCCAGAGCCAACGCCACACCTTGCCCGCCACCAATGCACAGCGTGGCCAAGCCTTTCTTGGCGTCGCGTTTGATCATTTCGTGCAGCAAGGTCACCAGCACGCGGCAGCCTGATGCGCCGATGGGATGGCCGATGGCGATGGCGCCGCCGTTGACGTTGACCTTGCTCGCATCCCAGCCGAGTTCTTTGCCGACCGACAACGCCTGCGCGGCGAAGGCTTCGTTGGCTTCGATCAGGTCGAGTTGGTCGAGCGTCCAGCCGGCCTTTTCCAGGCAGCGTTTGGTGGCCGAAACCGGGGCGATGCCCATGATGGCGGGGTCGACGCCGGCATTGGCGTAGGCGGCGATTTTTGCCAGTACGGGCAGGCCCAACGCCTTGGCCTTGTCGGCGCTCATGAGGATCACGGCAGCGGCGCCGTCGTTGAGGCTCGAGGCGTTTCCGGCGGTGACGGTGCCGTCTTTTTTGAAGGCCGGTTTGAGTTTCGCCAGCGCTTCGGCGGTGGTGCCGGCGCGGGGTTGTTCGTCGGTGGCGAAAGCAACCGGGTCGCCTTTGCGCTGCGGAATCAGGATCGGCGTAATTTCGTCGTTGAAGCGCCCGCCTTCAATCGCGGCCACGGCTTTCTGCTGCGAGCCGGCGGCAAAGGCGTCTTGGGCTTCGCGAGTGATCTCATACTTCTCCACCAGATTCTCGGCGGTGATGCCCATGTGGTAGTCGTTGAAGGCATCCCACAGGCCGTCGGTGAGCATGGTGTCCTTAATCTGCGCGTGGCCCATGCGCAAACCGGTGCGGGCGCCCGGCATTACGTACGGGGCCAGGCTCATGTTTTCTTGGCCGCCGGCGATGATCACGTCGGCATCGCCGCAGCGAATAGCCTGGGCGCCGAGGTGCAGGGCTTTGAGGCCTGAGCCGCAGACTTTATTCAGGGTCAGCGCCGGAACCGCAACGGGCAGGCCGGCTTTGATCGCGGCTTGGCGCGCAGGGTTTTGTCCGGCGCCTGCGGTGAGCACTTGGCCGAGGATTACTTCGTCCACTTCGGCGCCATCCAGGCCGGTCTTTTCCAGCAGCGCGCGGATTACGGCCGCGCCCAAATCAACGGCGGGAATGTTCGCCAGCGAGCCTTGGAAACTGCCGACGGCGGTGCGGGTGGCGGCTACGATTACGACGTCTTGCATGGCGCGAATCCTCATGTGAGCAGGGCGCGGCCAGGCCGCGGCGGGCGGTTATGGTGGCATAGGCGGCAATGGCGCGGCCACCGGCTTGGCTGACTGGTGGGTCAGCGCAGGGGCGGCAAACCCATGCGCCGCCGGGCGCGCATCAAGGCGCTGCCGCGCACGGCCCACCGCAGCAATGGCGCACCGCGTTTGACGCCGCTGCGAATCAGCAGGCGTTGGCGTTCTGACAATTCGAGCCCCAGCATATCGGCGGCCCAACGCGGTAGCAGGTCGACACCGGCGCGCATCATCAGCGCCCCGAACGGCTTGGCGATGTGGCTGGGCGCCGGCGCGTTGAACAGCACGCGCAGGATTTCCAGGCTGCGCTCATCGCAGCGCAATTGCGGACGAATCTGTTCCAGGTAATCGGCCACTTCCTGGCAACTGCGCGGCACGTTTGTGGCGCCTAGTCGCTCGGCGATCAAGGCGATTTCGGCGTAGTAACGGTCTTGCTCGCTCACAGATAAATCCGGGTTGAAGTAGCGCAAATGGGCAGCCAGAAAGCTGCTCACTTCCGCCACGTGCACCCAGGTCAGTAACGCCGGATCGCTCGCCGCATAGGGGCGGCCATCGGCGGCGGTGCCGGTCACTTGCAGGTGAATGGTGCGCACTTTGTCGATCAGCCAATTGGCGTCTCGGGTCGAGCCATACGTGGTGCCGGAAATAAATTGCCCGGTGCGGCGCAGGCGACCGAGCAAGTCTTCGCGAAAGTTGGAGTGATCCCACACGCCGGCCAGAGCCAGGGGATGCAGCGCTTGCAGCAGCAGGGCGCTGATGCCGCCGACCATCATGCTGGTGAAGTCGCCGTGCACGCGCCAACAAACGGCTTCCGGGCCAAACAGGCCGGGGTCGCCGAGTGGTTGTTCAAAGTCGATTTGGCCGAGCGCAAGGCCCGTCAGGCTGAAGATCTGTCGCTCGATGCGCTGGCGAATAAATTCCATGACTCACTTCATAAACAGACCCGGCACCGCGTGCGCGCTGCCGGGTGGTGCGGGCTAGCGGTTGAGGCGGTTGTCGATAAGGCTGTCGACTACCGACGGGTCGGCCAGGGTCGAGGTGTCGCCCAGGCTGTCGAGTTCGTTGCAGGCGATCTTGCGCAGGATGCGGCGCATGATTTTGCCCGAGCGGGTTTTCGGCAAGCCCGGCGCCCATTGCAGCAGTTCCGGTTTGGCGAAGCTGCCGATTTCCTTGCCGACCAGCGTCAGCAGTTCTTTCTGCAGCTCGTCGCTGACCTCGATGCCCTGCATCAGCGTCACAAACGCGTAAATGCCCTGGCCTTTAACGTCGTGGGGATAACCGACCACCGCCGCTTCGGCCACGGCGTCGTGCAGCACCAAGGCGCTTTCCACTTCAGCGGTGCCGATGCGGTGGCCCGAGACGTTGATTACGTCGTCGATACGCCCGGTAATCCAGTAATCGCCGTCGGCATCGCGGCGCGCGCCGTCGCCGGCGAAGTAGTAACCGGGGTAGGGCTTGAAGTAGGTGTCGATCATGCGCTGATGGTCGCCGTACACGCTGCGGATCTGGCTGGGCCAACTGGCTTTGATCACCAATACGCCTGAGCCGGGGCCGTCGATTTCCTTGCCGTGTTCATCCAGCAACGCCGGCTGCACGCCGAAGAACGGTTTGGTCGCTGCGCCCGGTTTCAATACGGTCGCACCCGGCAATGGCGTGAGCATGATGCCGCCGGTTTCGGTCTGCCACCAGGTATCAACAATCGGGCAGCGGCATTCGCCGACCACGTTGAAATACCATTCCCAGGCTTCCGGGTTGATCGGCTCGCCGACGCTGCCGAGCAGGCGCAAGCTGGCGCGCGAGGTCTTTTCCACCGGGCCGGTGCCTTCGCGCATCAAGGCGCGCAGGGCGGTTGGCGCCGTGTAGAAAATGTTGACCTCGTGCTTGTCGATCACCTGCCAGAAGCGCGAGCTGTCGGGGTAATTCGGCACGCCTTCAAACACCAGCGTGGTGGCGCCGTTGGCCAACGGGCCGTAGACGATGTAGCTGTGGCCGGTGACCCAGCCGACGTCCGCGGTGCACCAGTACACGTCACCGTCGTGGTAGTCGAACACGTACTTGTGGGTCATGGCCGCCATCAGCAAGTAGCCGCCGGTGGTGTGCAGTACGCCTTTGGGTTTGCCGGTGGAGCCGGAGGTGTACAGGATGAACAGCGGGTCTTCGGCGTCCATCGGCTCTGGCGCGCATTCGCTGTCAGCGCCGCGCACCGCTTCGTGGTACCAGAGGTCGCGGCCGTCTTGCCATTGCACATCGCCTTCGGTGCGTTGCACCACGACGACGGTCGAAACGCCCGGGCAGCTTTCCAGGGCTTTATCCACGTTCTTTTTCAGCGGCACGTATTTGCCGCCGCGCACGCCTTCATCGGCGGTGATCACGGTGCGGCAGTCGGCATCCAGAATGCGGTCGCGCAGGGCGTCGGGCGAGAAGCCGCCGAACACCACCGAATGCACCGCGCCGATGCGCGCGCAGGCGAGCATGGCGTAGGTGGCTTCCGGCACCATGGGCATATAGATACACACGCGGTCGCCTTTCTGCACGCCACGGCTTTTCAGCACATTGGCCAGGCGGCAAACGTGGTGATGAAGTTTTTTGTAGGTGATGTGCGCCGACTCGCTGGGGTTGTCGCCTTCCCAAATGATGGCCACCTGATCGCCACGTTTTTCCAGGTGGCGGTCGATGCAGTTGTAGCTGACGTTGAGTTTGCCTTCCTTGAACCAACTGGCGTGGCCGGTGGCCATGTCGCCGTGGTACACGCTGCGCCATGGCTGGAACCAGTCGAGGAATGCTTTGGCCTGTTCGCCCCAGAACTGCTCGGGCTGCTCGATGGATTGTTTGTACAGGCGCTGGTAGCCCTCATTGTCGATCAGTGCGCGCTCACGCACGGCATCGGCAACCGGGTGGTCGGAGATCTTGAACATGGCGGAGTCCTTGTTTTTGTTGACCGCTAGTTTTGACCGCAGGATGTAGGAAAGCGTGAAGCTAAAGATAGACCGTAAGGGTGCACTGGCGACGAAGAAAGGTACAACCCCCTCGAATAGCCGGCGTTTGCGGGGGATCGCGGCTAAAGCCGCTCCCACAGTTTCCAAACCCCTGTAGGAGCGGCTTCAGCCGCGATGCTCTTAATCGTGCATCCACAAAAAAGCCGGCCTGTGTAAGCAGGCCGGCTTTGTGTTCTCGCTAACCCATCACCCGCGGTGACGGCCGCGGAAGTAATCGATCAGACCCTGAGTGGACGCATCCTCAGCCGGCTGTTCGTTACCGCCCGTAAGACGCTGGTACACGCCCTTGCCCAATTCCTTACCCAGCTCAACGCCCCACTGGTCGAAGGCGTTGATCCCCCACACCACGCTCTGCACAAACACTTTGTGTTCATACAGCGCCACCAAGCCGCCGAGGCGACGCGGGCTGATGCGTTCCATGGCCAAGGTGTTGCTCGGGCGATTGCCGGGAATGACTTTGTGCGGCGCCAGGCGCTGCACTTCTTCTTCCGGCAAGCCTTTGCTGCGCAGTTCGACTTCAGCTTCTTCGCGGGTTTTACCCAGCATCAATGCCTGGCTCTGCGACAGGCAGTTGGCGTACAGCCATTGGTGGTGGTCGGCCACCGGGTTGTAGCTGACCACCGGCACAATAAAGTCGGCCGGAATCAGTTGGGTGCCTTGGTGCAATAACTGGTGGTAGGCGTGCTGGCCGTTACAGCCAACGCCACCCCAGATCACCGGGCCGGTGTCGCAGGTAGCGGCGCTGCCGTCCTGGCGCACGCTCTTGCCGTTGGATTCCATGTCCAACTGCTGCAAGTGCTTAGTGATGTTGCGCAGGTAATGGTCGTACGGAAGGATCGCGTGGCTTTGCGCGCTCCAGAAGTTGCCGTACCACACGCCGAGCAGGGCCAGCAGCACCGGCATGTTGCGTTCGAACGGCGCGGTCTGAAAGTGCTGGTCCATGCTGTAGGCGCCGGAGAGCAGTTCCTTGAAGTTGGACATGCCGATGGCCAGCGCGATAGGCAAACCGATGGCCGACCACAGCGAGTAACGCCCGCCTACCCAGTCCCACATCGGGAAGATGTTTTCTTCACGAATACCAAAGGCCACGGCGGCCTCACGGTTGCTGGAAACGGCGATGAAGTGCTTGTACAGATCGCCCTCGGAACCGCCTTGCGCCAGGTACCAGCTGCGCGCGGCCTGGGCGTTTTTCAGGGTTTCGAGGGTGTTGAACGATTTCGACGAGACGATAAACAGTGTGGTCTCGGCCTTCAGGCCATCGGACAGCTCGTGGAATTCACTGCCGTCGATGTTTGCCAGGTAGTGGCAGCGCACGCCTTGCTGGGCATAGGGCAGCAGCGCTTCGGACACCAGTTGCGGGCCGAGGAACGAGCCGCCGATGCCGATGTTGACCACGTCGGTGATCGGCTTTTCGGTGTAACCGCGCCACAGGCCGTTGTGAATGCGCGTGACCAGCTCGGTCATTTGGTTCAGCACGCGGTGCACGTCGGGCATCACGTTGGCGCCGTTGACCATCAGGCGCTCGCCAACCGGGCGACGCAGGGCGGTGTGCAGGGCCGGACGACCTTCCGAGGCGTTCACCAGAGTGCCGTCGAACAACTGCTCAATCGCTTCTTTAAGCCCGACTTCTTCAGCCAGGGCGACGAGCAGGTCGCGGGTTTCGGTGGTGATCAGGTTTTTCGAGTAATCGAGAAACAGGCCACAGCTGCTCAGGGAGAATTCGGCGAAGCGCTTGTCATCGGAGTTGAAAGCTTCGCGCATGCTGAAGTTCTGCATGGCTTCGCGATGCTGGCGCAGTGCCTGCCAGGCCGGCAAGGTTGTAACGTCATGAGGGTGTTGGTAGTACGCCATAGCCTGCAAATTCCTTTCTGACTAACGTGAGAAACCTATGACCATTAAAAAGCCCGGAAGGCTCCAGGCTTTTTCTTAGCGGGCGATACGGGGTTTAGCGGCTTTCATGCCAACCCCGTGCGCGTCCGTAAACCGAGCTCCAGCGCGGAAAACAGGACGCATCATAGCCCTGTGCTTACGCAACTTGTACCGGTATGGCATCGCTGGTGTGACTGAGTTCATTGCCCGGCGCCATATACAACATGCGCGGTTTGAAATTCACCAGCTCGGCCTCGCTGTAGTGGGCGTAGGCGCAAATGATGACGCGGTGGCCGACATGGGCTTTGTGCGCGGCCGCGCCGTTGACCGAGATGATGCGCGAGCCTTCTTCGCCACGGATGGCGTAGGTGGTGAAGCGCTCACCGTTGTCGACGTTGTAAATCTGAATTTGCTCGTACTCGCGAATGCCGGCCAGGTCGAGCCATTCGCCGTCAATGGCGCATGAGCCTTCGTAATCGAGCACCGCGTGGGTCACTTCGGCGCGGTGCAGTTTGGCCTTGAGCATGATGGCGTGCATGGCGTGCTTCCTTTAAAGAGCCTCGGCAGGCTAAACAACGGCGCCTTTTGTTGTTGGAAGGGCGCCGGGGGTTAATAAGCAGTACGGGATGGGTCAGGCGCTTTCGGGCAACTCGAACACGACGTTGTCGATCAGGCGCGTAGTGCCGACGAACACGGCAACCAGAATGGCCAACTGGCGATCATCTTTAGTGGCCGGGCGCAGATTGTCGGAGCGGCGCACTTCCAGGTAATCCATACGGAAACCGGCAGCTTCCAGCTGCTGCTGGCCTTGCTCGATCAGCGGCGCGAAATCGCGGGCGCCGGCTTTGATGGCGGTGGCCATTTGTTGCAGGCATTGGTAGATGGCTGGAACGGCGGCGCGCTGGGTGTCGTCCAGATAACCGTTGCGCGAAGACAGCGCCAGGCCGTCTTCGGCGCGTACGGTGGGCTCGCCGATAATCTGGATGGGCATGTTCAGGTCGCGCACCAGGGTGCGGATTACGGCCAGTTGCTGGTAGTCCTTCTGGCCGAAGATGGCGATGTCCGGCTGCACCATCTGGAACAGTTTGGTCACCACGGTCGACACGCCGTCGAAATGCCCAGGGCGGCTGCCGCCACACAGGCCTTCGGAAACGCCAGACACGTGCACGATGGTTTGCGCGGCCATGCCGTCGGGATACATCTCTTCAACGCTTGGCGCGAACAGCAGTTGGCAACCGGCTTGAATCAGGCGTTCTTTGTCGGCGGCCAGGGTGCGCGGGTAGTTTTCCAAGTCTTCCTTCGGCCCGAACTGCAGCGGGTTGACGAAGATGCTGGCAACCACGAAGTCGACGCGCTGGGCGGCTTTTTCCACCAGCTTGGCGTGGCCGTCGTGCAGATTGCCCATGGTCGGCACCAGGCCGACGTCTTTGCCCTCGGCACGCGCTTGAGCAACAGCGGCGCGTAATTCGCGGACGGTGGTAACCGTGTTCATGCAGAGAATCCGTGTTCAGCGGCAGGGAATGACGAATCTTTGACCGCCGCGACATAGGCGCGAATGGCGCCATCGATGCTGGTCTGGTCTTGCATAAAGTTCTTCACGAACTTGGGCGTACGGCCGGTGAGCGACAGGCCGAGCATGTCGTGCAGCACCAGAACCTGGCCGTCGGTGGCGTTACCGGCACCAATACCGATGACGGGAATTTTCACCGCTTCGGTAATTTCAGCGGCCAGCTCGCTCGGCACGCATTCGAGCAGCAGCATGGCGGCGCCAGCTTGTTCGAGGGCGATCGCATCGCTGCGCAGTTGCCGCGCCTGGGCTTCGCCGCGGCCTTGCACTTTATAGCCGCCGAGCACGTTGACCGACTGCGGCGTCAGGCCCATGTGCATGCACACCGGCACGCCGTTCTCGGCCAGACGGCGCACGGTTTCAGTGAGGAAGGCGCCGCCTTCGAGCTTGACCATATGAGCGCCGGCTTGCATCAGCGCGCCGCTGTTGACCAAGGCTTGTTCGAGCGTGGCGTAGGCCATGAAAGGCAGGTCGGTAAGGATGAGCGCACCGCTGTTGCCGCGTTTTACGCAGGCGGTGTGGTAAGCCATATCGGCAACGCTGACGGGCAGGGTGCTGTCATGGCCTTGCACAACCATGCCGAGGGAATCGCCCACCAGCAGCACCTCGACGCCGGCCTTCGCGGCAACGGAAGCGAAGGTGGCATCGTAGGCAGTGAGCATGACGATTTTTTCGCCTTTTTGATTCAGCTCTTGCAGGGTGCTCAGGGTAACGTCAGGCATCATATTGGTCCTCTTAGCGCCTCGCGCGCACCGGCGCGGGGCAACGGGACGCCTATAGTCGTGATGCGAAAGGGCGAAGTCAATTGCAGGTGTTACCGACTTGTTACTGGCGTTACCGCCAATGCCGGGCTTGTAGTTTTACTACCTGAGCCCAGCAACGGCGGCGGTTACAGCGAGGCAGGCAGTTTTTCCAGGCCTTCGAAGGGACAGGCCAGTAGCAGGTCGCTGAGGCGGCGACCATCGGCCAGGGTCAGTTCGGGGGCCAGTTCGGCGAGCGGGTAGAGGACGAACGGCCGGGCATGCATGTGGTAATGCGGCACCTGCAAACGGGGTTCGTTAAGCAGGCGTTGGCCGAAGGCGAGAATGTCCAGATCGAGGGTTCGCGGTCCCCAGCGTTCGGCTTTGCGTTCGCGGCCCTGGTCCAGTTCGATGGCTTGCAACGCATCGAGCAGTGACAGGGGCGCGAGGGCAGTATCCAGCGCTGCGACGGCATTGACGTAACGGGGCTGGTCGGCGGGGCCGAGGGGGTCGCTGCTATAGAAGGAAGAGCAATTCACCAACTGGGTATCGGGCAACTGCGCCAGCGCCGCCAGGGCGCCGCGCAATTGGTCCAGTGGTTCGGCCAGGTTGCTACCGAGACCGATATACACCCGCTCCATCAGTCTTGCGCCGGGCTCGGGGCGGCGCCGCGTTTGCGACTGCTACCGCTGCGACGACGTTTGCGCGGTGCAGTGCTGGTGTCTTCACCCGTGGCGGCGAGGTCGCGAATCATCTGGCGGCGTTCGCTGTCGGTGCAATCCTGGTAATCGGTCCACCAGTCCCCCAGGCCATTGGTTTTCTCTCCGGCGCTTTCGCGCAGCAGCAAGAAATCGTAGCCGGCGCGGAAACGTGGGTTCTCCAGCAACAGGTCGGCACGTTTGCCGCTGCGCCGAGGCAGGCGCTCCTGCATGTCCCAGATTTCGCGGATTGGAATGGTGAAACGCTTGGGCACGGCAATGCGTTGGCATTGCTCTGCGATCAGTTCGTGAGCCGCTTCCTGCATCGCCGGAATCGGCGGCATGCCACGGTCTTGCAGCTTGATCACGCGGGCCGGCAGCGCAGGCCAGAGCAGGGCGGCGAACAGGAACGCCGGGGTCACCGGCTTGCCGTCTTCAATGCGCTGATCGGTGTTGATCAAGGCCTGGCTGATCAGGTTGTACGTGTATTCCGGGCTCGCCTTGAGGGCGGCGGCGCTGGCCGGGAACAGCGGCTCGAACAGGTCGTACTCTAGCAGCAGCTCGAACACGTGCTCGGCGTAACCGGAGAGGAACAGTTTGAGCACTTCATCAAACAGGCGCGCCGAGGGAATGTCCCGCAGCATTTTCGCCAAGCGCGGAATCGGCTCGGCGCTGTGGCTTTCGATGTCGAAGTCGAGCTTGGCGGCAAAGCGCACCGCACGCAGCATGCGCACAGGGTCTTCGAGGTAACGCTTTTCCGGGTCACCAATCAGGCGCACCTGGCGGTTACGGATGTCGTGCATGCCACGGGCGTAATCGAGAATGCGCTCGCCGGTTACATCGAAGTACAGGGCGTTGATGGTGAAGTCGCGGCGCTGGGCGTCGTCTTCCAGGCTGCCATATACGTTGTCGCGCAAGATGCGGCCGCTTTCGTGGCGGGAAGACTGGTTGCTGTCTTCCTCTTCTTCGCTCACCGGGTGATTGGCGCGGAAGGTGGCCACTTCGATGATTTCGCGACCGAAGTGCACATGAACCAACTTGAAGCGGCGGCCGATGACCCGGGCGTTGCGAAATTCGGCACGCACTTGCTCGGGGGTGGCGCTGGTGGCGACGTCGAAGTCTTTGGGTTCGATGTCCAGTAGCAAGTCGCGTACACAGCCGCCGACCAGGTAGGCCTGGTAACCCGCGTTCTGCAAGCGTTCAACGATGCTCACCGCATAGCGACTGATGTGCGCGCGACGCAACGGGTGCTGGTGACTGGTCACCACTTCGGGGGTGCTGCGCGGGTGCTGCTTGGCGCGGCGCAATGGGGAGCGTAGGGACTGGAACAGCTTTTTCAGCATGGGATGCACTGTTTGACGGAATGACCGGCCAGAAAAGGAAATGACCGCATGAAGGCTGCGGATTCTAGCATTGTGTCGGGGAATGGTGTAGGACGCCGCGAAGTTGGGCGTGAAGCGCGATATAGAAGGAGGGAAACGAGAGGGTGGTAGCAAAAGCTACTGGGGGAGCCGAGGCTCCCCCCCAAGTAGGTGCGTGCTTTGTTTTTATTATTATGTCGGGCTTGTTGTTTTTGTTTGTTGACCCGTTCCGTCGGCCTAGTGGCTTCAGGAAAAACCTCCAATTTGGAGGTTAATAGCAAACGGATTGCTTTGGATGCTGATGTAGCCATGATCATTCGATCCAACCAGTTCGGGCTCTGCCTGAAAGCAGTCTTGTTATTCTCAGCCTGGTCGCGGGGCGAACCCCAAAAGCCATTCCTCTCCAAAAGAATCAGTTAGCTGCGCCTCCCGCGATTTTGTTTTTGTTGTGCTGGAGTCGTTACGTCTTATTTTTATTGTCTTGGGCGTTGCTTGTTATTGTTGTTGTACCAAACATATAGCAGATGCCGTGCCAGTTTTGGTGAATCCTTATAAAACAAGGGCTTAGCTAGAATCGCTGTGTCAGAACAGGCACAAAAAAGCCGGATTTCCGTTACCGTTAAACCCGGCTTTGTTACGCGATGTTGGAGCGGTAACAAAGTGTGGCGACCCGGCGCGCACATTCCTTGTTACCGCTCAGCTATCAACCTTCCAATGCGGCGCCGGTTTTGCGCCGTGGAATGCCCAGGCGTTGACGGCGTTCCCACAGGCATTTACGGCTGATGCCCAATTTGCGCGCCAGCTCGGTTTCAGTCATGTGGTCTTGGTGCTCAAGCACGAAGTGCTGGAAGTAGTCTTCCAACGACAGGTCTTCGGTCGGCTCGTGAGCGTTAGTGCTGTTGTGGCTAACGGGAGCACCGAGGAAATCGCCGTCTTCGAGGTCGTCGAGTTCTACGTCGATGCCCAGCAGCTCAGCTGAAATATCCGAGCCTTCACACAGAATGACGGCGCGCTCGATGGCGTTTTCCAATTCGCGCACGTTACCTGGCCAGGTGTAATGACGAATCGCCTGCTCGGCGTCGGGGGCGAAGCGCAGGTCGCTGCGGCCCATTTTGCTCGACTGGCGGGCCAGGAACAGCGCGGCGATTTCGCTGACGTCGGCACCGCGCTCGCGCAGAGCGGGCAGCTTCAGGGCGATAACGTGCAGGCGGTAGAAAAGGTCTTCACGGAATTGGCCGGTTTTGGCCAGGGTTTTCAGGTCGCGGTGGGTGGCGGCGATCAAGCGCACATCCACCTTTTGCGACTGCACCGAACCCACGCGGCGAATCTCCCCTTCTTGCAGCACGCGCAGCAGGCGCGCTTGTGCTTCTAGCGGCAGCTCACCAATTTCGTCGAGGAACAGCGTGCCGCCGTCGGCCGCTTCCACCAAGCCCGCGCGGCCGGCGCTGGCGCCCGTGAACGCGCCTTTCTCATGGCCGAACAGTTCGGACTCGATCAGGGTTTCAGGAATGGCCGCGCAGTTCACCGAAATCATCGGCGCCTTGGCGCGTTTGGACAGGTTGTGCAGCGCACGC
This sequence comes from Pseudomonas sp. AC070, assembly GCF_979258635.1. Taxonomy (NCBI): domain Bacteria; kingdom Pseudomonadati; phylum Pseudomonadota; class Gammaproteobacteria; order Pseudomonadales; family Pseudomonadaceae; genus Pseudomonas; species Pseudomonas sp. AC070. The sequence goes on along the minus strand of NZ_OZ409871.1, from coordinate 4,426,006 downwards.
GCCACCAACTCTTTACCGGTGCCGGATTCGCCTTGAACCAGCACGGTGGAATCGGTGGGGGCGACTTTGCGGATTTTGCTGTACAGCTCTTGCATCGACGGGCTGGAGCCGATGATGCCGATTTCGCCGTTGGTGTTACCGGCTACGGCTTTGTCACCGGCGCGGTTGCCATTGCTGGTGCTGACGGCGAGGGCCGGTTTGTTGTCTTGGCGGTCGCGAAGGATGCGCGCCACGGCCTGGAGCATTTCGTCGTGGTCGAAGGGTTTGGCGATGTAATCCACCGCGCCCATTTTCATGGAGTCGACCGCTGAACGCAGGCTGGCGTAGCTGGTCATGATCAGCACCGGAATGCCTTGGCCGAGCTTGATCAGCTCGGTGCCGGGCGCGCCGGGTAGACGCAAATCGCTGACGATCAGGTCAAAGCTGGGGATGTTGAACCGTTCCTGGGCTTCCTGCACGGAGCCGGCTTCGCTGACTTCGTACTGGTTGCGCTCCAACAAGCGGCGCAGGGCGGAACGGATAATGGTCTCGTCTTCGACGATCAGAATATGTGGCATGAATTCAGCTCTCTCGACGATCTCTGGTCACTACGGACGTCGCTTCGACATGTCGCGGTAACGTTACCCGAATACGGGTTCCGCGTTGTAGCTCCGGGTCTGCCGGGCTGTCGATTGTAATTTGCCCATAATGCTCTTCAACGATGGAATAGACCAGAGCGAGGCCCAGGCCGGTTCCTTCACCGGGATCTTTGGTGGTAAAGAACGGTTCGAACAGGCGATCCATGATCGCCTTGGGAATGCCGGTGCCTTCATCTTCGACGATTAAATCGACGGTCTGTTCGCTGGCTTCGCTCTTCACGCGAATCGCGCCGCGCGGTGGCGAGGCGTCGCGGGCGTTGGACAACAAGTTGATCAGCACCTGCGCCAAACGCTGCGGATCGCCTACGGCCCAGTGGTCCGGGTCGCACAAATTAAAGAATTGCACTTCGATGCTGCGCCGGTTCAGGGCCAGTAAACCGATAGCGTCCTGCGCCACTTCCGCCAGGCACACCGGCTCTTCCGGCTGCTGACGCCCGCCCGCGTGGGCAAAGCTCATCAACGACTGCACGATGCGCGACACCCGCTTGGTCTGCTCGATGATCTGGCTGCTGATTTCCGCCAGTTCCGGATCGGTTTCGCGTTCTTCGCGCAGGTTTTGCGCCAGGCAGGCGATGCCGGTAATGGGGTTGCCGATTTCATGGGCCACGCCCGCAGCCAGGCGGCCAATGCTCGCCAGGCGTTCGGAGTGCACCAGTTTGTCTTCGAGCATCTGCGTTTCGGTGAGGTCTTCGACCAGTAACACCAAACCCGTGTTACCGGGCGCCAAGGGCTCGTCGATCGCCGCTTTGTGCAGGTTCAGCCAGCGAATTTGACCGTCCAGGGCCAGGCGTTGTTTGTGCAGGTGCTCGTCGGGCAGGTTGATAAAGCCTTCAAGCAGCGCCTTCCACGGCTCGCCAATGGTCGACAGCCGCGAGCCGACCACGCGGTGAGCGACGATGCCGGTGAGGTCTTCCATGGCCCGGTTCCACATCAGAATTTCCTGGTCTTTGGCCAGCGAGCACACGCCCATGGGCAGCTCTTGCAAGGTCTGACGGTGGTAACGGCGCAAGGCATCAAGCTCGGCGGCCAGGCCGGTGAGGCGCGAGTGGTAGTCTTCCAGGCGGTTTTCGATGAAGTGAATGTCTTCGGTCACGTAGCTTTCGCTGCCGGACTTATAAGGAAGGAACGTCTCGACAATGTCCTGCGCCACGCTTGGGCCCATCAGGCCGGAGAGGTTGGCTTCAATGCGGTCGCGCAGGCGGCGCAGGGCGTAGGGGCGGTTTTCGTCGAACGGCAGGTGCAAATCGCGCAACGCCTGTTCTACTTCCCGCTGCGCTGTTTTCGCGCCCAACGGTTTGGCCAGTTGCGTGGCAAATTCCTGCGGCGACGTGGCCAGCAGCTCGCGCCGCTGTGGGCGCCGCACGTTATCCACAGCACAGGCTTCGGCGGCGCTTTCTTCTTCGGCGCTAGACTCGGTGAACAGCGACACCAGCGTGAATACCAGCACGTTGGCCGCCAGCGAGGCGATGGCCGCCAGGTGCCAACTGGTGTCGTCCAGCACGTAGACGAAGTTGAACAGCGGAATATAAATGCCCTGCACGTTACCAATCAGCGGTAACAGCATGCTCGCGGTCCACACCGAAATGCCCACCAGCAGGCCGGCGATAAAACCTTTGCGGTTGGCGGTCGGCCAATACAGCACCGACAGCACGCCGGGCAGAAATTGCAGGGTGGCCACAAACGCGACGATGCCCAGGTTGGCCAGGTCTTGTTCGGCGCCCAGTAATAGATAGAAGCCGTAACCGGCGGCAATGATGGCGATGATCAGGGCGCGGCGCGTCCACTTCAGCCAGCGGTAAATATTGCCCTGCGCCGGCGGCTGATACAGCGGTAACACCAGGTGATTCAGTGCCATGCCCGACAGCGCCAACGTGGTGACGATGATCAAACCGCTGGAGGCCGACAACCCGCCCACATACGCCAGCAGGGCCAGGGTGTCGTTGTTCACCGCAATGCCGATGCCGAGGGTGAAATATTCCGGGTTGGTAGTGGCGCCCAGTTTCAGTCCGGCCCAGAGAATCAGCGGCACGGTCAAACTCAGCAGCAGCAGGAACAACGGCAGACCCCAACTGGCGCTGACCATCGCGCGCGGGTTGAGGTTTTCCGTGAAGGTCATGTGATACATGTGCGGCATCACGATGGCCGAGGCGAAGAAAATCAGCAGCAGCGTGCGCCACGGGCCTTCCTGCAACGGCGTGTGCAGCGCAGCGAGCGTCGCCTGGTTTTGCAGCAGCCACAGTTCCAATTCGTGGGGGCCGCCGAACACGCCATACAAGGCATACAGCGCGATGCCGCCCAGGGCGACCATTTTCACGATGGACTCAAACGCGATGGCAAACACCAGGCCTTCATTCTTGCCGCGCGTGGCGATGTGGCGGGCGCCGAACAAAATGGTGAACAGGGTGATCAGCGCGCAGTAACTCAGCGCCACCCGCTCGTGCACTGGCTCGCGGGTGAGAATGCCAATGGAATCGGCCACCGCCTGAAACTGCAGGGCCAGCAGCGGTAACACGCCGATCAGCATAAACAGCGTGGTCAGCGCACCGGCCCAGGTGCTGCGAAAGCGGAAGGCAAACAGGTCGGCCAGCGACGACAACTGATACGTGCGGGTGATGCGCAGAATCGGATACAGCAACACCGGCGCCAACAAGAACGCGCCCGAGACGCCTAAATAGCTGGCCAGAAAACCGAAGCCGTATTGATAGGCCAGCCCCACCGTGCCGTAGAACGCCCAGGCACTGGCATACACGCCCAGCGACAAGGTGTACGTCAACGGGTGCGAGACGATCCAGCGCGGGATGATGCCGCGCTCGCTGATCCAGGCCACGCCGAACAAAACAAGGAGGTAGGCAGCGCTGATCAGAATCAGCTGACTCAGGCTAAAGCTCGTCAGCATCACGTCCGCTCTGCAAGATAAAGGTCACCACGATAAGGATCAGCCACAGCAAATACGGGCGATACCAGGCGCCGGTCGGGTCGATCCACCAGTCCATGATGGCGGGGGAGAAGAGGTAAATCCCCACCACCAGAAGTAAGACCAATCGGTAGATGTACATGCCGTTTCTCGTGGTTGGCGAGCGGCGATGGTAACGGATGGAAGGTGAGGGCTGGAAGGTGCGTTTCCAGGTTGCCCTCTCCCCTAGCCCCTCTCCCGTAAACGGGCGAGGGGAACAAAACGCGGTTCGCCGGTCTACCCTCGCCCGCTTGGGGGAGAGGGGCGGGGGAGAGGGTTGCGTCAGCGCAGCTGCGATTCCGCCAACGTCAGCGTGCGTGGAATGCGCGCGACTTCCCAATGACGAACGCCCCAGGCCAACAATTCTGCTGGCTTGGCGTCGTCCAGTTCCGGCACCACCGCTTGCCCCAGCGCGCGCAAGGCGCGCAGTAGCAAGCGGGCGGCTTCGTGGGTTTCCAGCGGGGGCGAGCGGTAGGATTTTCCCAGTTTGTGGCCATCGGGCTGAATAATCAGCGGCACATGCAAGTAACGCGGGTGCGACAGCCCGAGCAGTTCTTGTAGGTACAACTGGCGCGGCGTGGAATCCAGCAGGTCGGCGCCGCGAACGATGTCGGTCACGCCTTGCCAGGCGTCATCCAGCACCACGGCCAGTTGATAGGCGTACAAACCATCGCGGCGGCGAATCACAAAATCGCCCACGTCGCGGCCCAAATGCTGGCGGTACTCGCCTTGCACGCGGTCGACAAAGTGGTACTCAAGTTCCGGCACCCGCAGGCGAATGGCGGCGCCTTCCTGCTCATGGCCCGCGTTACGGCAGAAGCCCGGATAAACGCCTTGGTAATTCTCCAGTTGCTTGCGCGAACAGGTGCAGGCGTACGCCAGGCCCTGGCTGAACAGGCGCTGCACCACGCTTTCATACACTGCGTGGCGCTCGCTCTGGCGCACCAGTTCGCCGTCCCATTCGAAGCCGTAGCTTTCCAGCGTCTGCAAAATGGCCGATTGGGCGCCGGGTACTTCGCGGGGAGGGTCGATGTCTTCCATGCGCAGCAACCAGGTGCCGCCGCAGGCTTTGGCGTCGAGATAGGAAGCGAGGGCCGCCACCAGCGAGCCGAAGTGCAGGTAGCCGCTGGGCGTAGGGGCGAAGCGCCCGATGTAGGCTGGAGTGGTCATACGCGAGAAAAGGTCATGACAGAAATGAAGCGGGGCGCCTAAGCGCCCCGTTCTCAGATCAGGAACCGATCTGCTTTTCTTTGATTTCCGCCAGGGTTTTGCAATCGATGCAAAGGGTGGCGGTAGGGCGGGCTTCGAGGCGGCGGATGCCGATCTCAACGCCGCAGGAATCGCACCAGCCGTAATCGTTGTCTTCGATGAGTTGAAGCGTCTGATCGATTTTCTTGATCAGCTTGCGCTCACGATCACGGGCACGCAGTTCCAGGCTGAATTCTTCTTCCTGGCTGGCACGGTCGGCCGGGTCAGGGAAGTTGGCCGCTTCGTCCTGCATGTGATGCACAGTCCGATCGACTTCCTGCATCAGCTCAAGCTTCCACTTGCCCAGAATATTGGTGAAGTGCGCACGCATTGGCTCACTCATGTACTCCTCACCCTTGGTTTCTTTATACGGTTCGAAACCACGGTTGAGCGGGTCGTTCTTTGCTTTTGCTTTGGTGGGCATGGATGACCGCCTCTTGAAAACTCTCTAATCCACTGCGCAGGATTACTGTCCATTGCCGTCATTTATTGCCGGCCCTGCGGCTGCAAGCGGGCGAACTTACCAGATCGCCTTCGCCTATGCCACTCCCGGTTGTCATCGTGCTGCTGTTTAGCCAACTGGTTGGGTAGAATCGCCGCCTGAACTTATATAAGGAAGGCCGATGACTTCGCCCTACAGTGCTCGCAGCCGCGCGATTGAGCCGTTTCACGTGATGGCGCTGCTGGCGCGGGCCAATCAATTGCAGGCCGACGGCCATGATGTAATCCACCTGGAAATCGGCGAGCCGGACTTCACCACCGCCGCGCCCATCGTCGCTGCCGGCCAGGCCGCCTTGGCCGATGGCCATACCCGCTACACCGCCGCCCGCGGCTTGCCGGCCCTGCGCGAGGCCATATCCAATTTCTACGCGCAACGTTATCGATTGAGCATAGACCCCGAACGCATCCTGATTACGCCCGGCGGTTCGGGTGCGTTGCTGCTGGCCAGCGCCTTGCTGGTCGACCCCGGCAAACACTGGCTGCTCGCCGACCCAGGCTACCCGTGCAACCGTCATTTCCTACGGCTGGTGGAAGGCGCTGCGCAGCTGGTACCGGTCGGTCCGGACGTGCGCTACCAACTGACGCCTGAACTGGTCGACCGCCACTGGGACCGCGACAGCGTCGGCGCGCTGGTGGCCTCGCCGGCCAACCCGACCGGCACCTTGTTGTCGCGTGAAGAATTGGGCGGTTTGTCCAAAGCCATCAAGGGGCACGGCGGCCACTTGGTGGTGGACGAGATCTACCACGGCCTGACTTACGGTGTGGATGCCGCCAGCGTGTTGGAAGTCGACAACGACGCCTTCGTGCTCAATAGCTTCTCCAAATACTTCGGCATGACCGGCTGGCGTTTGGGCTGGCTGGTGGCGCCGCCGCAAGCGGTGGGTGAACTAGAGAAACTGGCGCAGAACCTCTATATCAGCGCGCCAAGCATGGCCCAGCACGCCGCGTTGGCGTGCTTTGAACCCGCCACGCTGGAGATTCTCGAACAGCGCCGTGGCGAATTTGCCCGCCGTCGCGACTTCCTGTTGCCCGCACTGCGCGAATTGGGTTTCGGCATTGCCGTGGAACCGGAAGGCGCCTTCTATTTATATGCAGACATCAGCGCCTTTGGCGGCGACGCCTTTGCCTTCTGCCAGCACTTCCTGGAAACCGAGCATGTCGCGTTCACCCCGGGCCTGGATTTCGGCCGCTATCAAGCCGGCCATCACGTGCGTTTTGCCTACACGCAAAGCCTGCCGCGCCTGCAGGAAGCGGTCGAGCGTATCGCTCGCGGCCTGAAAACCTGGCGGCCTTGATGCTGTTTTCACCGCTATTAGAAGAAGGCCGCCTGATCCGCCGCTACAAACGCTTCCTCGCCGACATCGAAACGCTTCACGGCGAGCCGCTGACCATTCACTGCCCCAACACCGGCTCTATGTCCAATTGCATGGTCGAGGGCGGCGCCGTGTGGTTCAGCCGTTCCAACGACCCGAAGCGCAAGTTGCCCGGCACCTGGGAACTGGCCGAAACCCCGCAAGGCCGCTGGGCCTGTGTGAACACGGCGCGGGCCAATCCGCTGGTGGAGGAAGCGCTGCGCGAAGGCGTGATCAGCGAGCTAGCCGGCTTTACCACGCTTAAACGTGAAGTGCCCTACGGCGAGGAAAGCAGCCGCATCGACTTCGTTTTGGAATACCCAACCGGCATGGCGTACGTGGAAGTGAAAAGCGTGACCCTGGGCTTTGAAGGCACCCGCGTGGCGGCGTTTCCCGACGCCAAAACCCAGCGCGGCGCCAAGCATTTGCGCGAGCTGGCCAACCTGGCGCGCCAGGGCATTCGTGCGGTGCAGTTGTATTGCGTGAACCTGTCGGATATCGACGCGGTTCGCCCGGCCGGGGAAATTGACGCGGCCTATGCCGAGGCGCTGAAAGAAGCCAAAGCGGCTGGCGTCGAAGTGCTGGCTTACGGCGCGGTGCTGACGCCGACGGAAATCAGGCTGACGCGCCGCCTCGACGTGCAGCTATAACCATCAAGTCGGCACGTCGACCCAAATGCCGCTGGCGTCTTCGCGGCAGCCGAGGGCGGTCAGCGCTTCGCCCTCACACGGGCCGGTAATGCATTCGCCCGACTCGATCAAAAACAAGGCGCCATGGCGCGCGCACTGAATCAGGCTCTGGCTGCTGTCGAGAAACTCATCCGCCTGCCATTCCAGCGTCACGCCTTTGTGCGGGCAGCGGTTGATATAGGCGTACACCTGGCCTTGCTTGCGCACGGCCACCAGCTTTATCCCGCCCAAGAAAAAGCCCCGGCTCTGGCCTTCAGCCAAAGATTCCGGGGCGCAGAGAAACTGCATAGACGCCTCCAGGTGAACGGGGATTATCCCGTGCACCCGGGGTGGACGGTAGTCAGATTTCCCAGATGAAGTTAACGGCGGCGTGGCGGCCGGGCTGGGAGTAGCGGTCCAGGCCGGTGTTGAGGGAGGTCAGGCCGCGAACATCACCCCATTGCCAGTACTCTTTGTCGCCCAAGTTGTAGAGGCCGGCGTTTACCGAGAATTCGTCGCTAATCTGCCACCACCCGTTCAAGTCCAGCACACCATAGCCGGAGGGCTCGTATTGGCTGGGCGTGCCGCCTTCATTGGTTGGGCTGTTGTTGACCCGCTCCTTGGCCGCTACGAGTGTCCAGTTCAGGCTGCCGCCGAACTTGCCGGTTGGCGCGGCGTAGCCCAGGCCGAACACGCCTTTGAGCGGGTCGACACTATTAATAGGCTCGCCCGTTCCTTCGTCTTCCCCGCGTGCATACGCCACGGTGCCGATGGCCTTCCAGCCCGCTGGCATTACGCCAAGCTGGTCGAGGAACAACTCACCTTTGGCTTCAGCGCCGCGAATGGTGACGCGGTCCATGTTGATGTACTGAAAGTCGGTAGTGAGCGGTGGCAGCGCAGAGGTGCGGCTCTGCTGTTCGATAAAGTCTTTGTAACGGTTGTAAAACAGCGCGGCGCCGAAGCTGCCCACGCGGTACTGGCCGCGCAAACCAATCTCATAGCTATCGCTGGTTTCCGCTTTCAGGCTGGTGTTGGCAATGGTGCGGTAGCGCGCGGTGCTGTTGACGAACTCGCCGAACATTTCCACCGCCTGCGGAGCGCGGAAGCCCGCTGCGTACTGGCCGTACACGCTGTGGGCGTCGTCGACCTGGAAGGTCACGCCCAGCTTCGGCGAAATGTGCTCGTCTTTGGTGTCGTCAGGGCTGGCATCGGTGGCGCCGCTGTTGAGGTATTCGTCGGTGACGTGGGGCTTCATTTCGAAACGGTCATAGCGCACGCCCGGCAGGATGGTCCACGCGCCGATGGTCATTTCGTTCTGGGCGAACAGTGCGTATTCCTTGGTGGTTGGGTCCGGGAAGTCGCTGATCGGGAAGGCGTCTCCACCTGGCGCGACAGGCACTGCCGCCCCGGTAGCACGCACGGTTTCCGCGCCACGACGCAGATCGCTGTTCTCCAAACGCTTCACGTCGAAGCCATAAATCAGCTGATGGTTAACCAGGCCGGTGGCGAACGCTTTGTCGAACTTGGCGTTAAGCACCCACAGTTTTTCTTCGTAGCTGGAATCGCGGTAACGGTCGCGCAGTGCGGACGCAACGAAACGCTCCTGCTCGGTACGCTGGCGCATCTGGCTTTCCTGGTAATCCAGATGCCAGTCGACTTTGTCCACCAACAAGGTGTTCAGCTCGAACTGGTGCTGAAGGCTGTAGCGCTCGCGGTCGGTGCTGTCGATGGCGTCCGAGGTGCGGATGGTCGCGGTGTTGCTGTATTCGCTGAGCACCTGGGTGTCGGTGTCGACGGAATAGCGCTCGTAGGTCAGTTGCAGGCGGTCGTTGCCGTAGTAATTCCAGCCGCCTTTGACCAGCAGGTTTTCGGCGCTGTAGTCCTGCGGGTTGGCTTCGCCACGGCTGGCGCCAATGCCGTCGCGCCCGCCAAACGAATCCACTTCCTGGCCATTGCGGTGGCCGATGTGCACCACGCCGTCGACGCTGCCCAGGCGGCCGGCAACGGTGGCGCTGCGCATCCAGCTGTCGTCGGAGGTGTCGAAGCCGGTTTTCAGGCGGGCGTACGCGTCGTCGCCGTCTTCCAGATAATCCGCCGCGTCTTTGGTGAGAAAGCTCACCGCACCGCCGATGGCGTCGCTGCCGTACAGGGACGAAGCGGGGCCACGGATGATTTCGACCTGCTTCATGGTGTCGGGGTCGATGTAGTCGCGGCGCGCTTCCATAAACGGCCCGAACGTAAAGGCGTCCGGCACGGCCACGCCGTCTACTTGGGTCAATACCCGATTGCCGCCGATGCCGCGAATGGTAAAGCCCGACAAGCCGAACCGGCTGCCGGAACCACCCACCGAAACGCCCGGTTCGTAACGCACCAAATCCTTGATGTCTTTGACGTTGTTCTGGTCGATATCGCGCTCGGTCATCACCGACACGGTGCTCGGCACTTCATCAAGCTTCTGCTCGGTGCGGGTGGCAGTGACGGTAACCGTGTCGAACTGGGTCGGGGTTTTGTCGGCGGCGGCGGCCAGCGAGGGCGAAAGCAGCAGCAACACCAGCCAGGGCTTGCGGGCGAAGGGCGGACGAAGGGACATGGATCTACTCCTAGATCGTTAACGTCGGGCGGCTACTTTGGCCACCGGTTTGATATCGGGCCGCACGTTAACGATATTGACATGCAGATGCAAACAATTATCAAATAGATTAAATCTTGGTAATCGTGGCATCCGATGCGACGCTTCTCGGTGTATTTCCTGCTTTCGCTCGCGCTGCATGCGGCGGCGAGTTTGCTGCTGCGCGAGCCGGTCGTAGAGCCTGGCCGCGCTCGCGATCTGGCTTCAAACGAGCCGGCGGCCATGCTCATTCAACTGCCGCCAGCCCCGGCGCCGGCGGCGGTTGTCATGGCGCAGCCGGCCGTCCGGGAACCGGTGCCCGAACCCGCCGCAACACCGATTCCGCCCGTGGCGAAAGCGGCGATGGTGGAGCGCAAAGTCGAGCCGCGCGCCATGGCCAAGCACGTGGTCAAGCCGAGCAAACCGGTGACCAAACCGGCGCCGCCTAAACCAGAAATAACTGAAACAGCCGAGGTTGCATTGCCGACTGCCGCCACCGCCGCTGGCCCCGTTTCCCCTACGCCGAAACCGGTGGTGAGCGAAGTGCTCAGCCGTCGCCCTAGTTATTTACAGGCGCCCAAACAGCCGCGGTACCCGAACCTGGCCAAGCGTCGAAATCAGCAAGGCGTTGTGGTGCTGGAAGTGCGGCTGGATGAGCGCGGCCAGCAGCGCGCGCTGCAAATTGTGCGTTCGTCCGGCATCGACAGCCTGGATGAAGCCGCGCTGGAGGCGGTGGCCGACTGGCAGTTCCGCCCCGAAACCGTGGACGGCCGCGCTGTGCCGAGCCGCGTACAAATACCTATTGAGTTCGCCCTCACGGTGAGCCGTTGATTGATCGAGGAGTTGTCCATGACGAGCGCCATTCAGGCTGCACACCCAACCGCCGCTGCCAACGAGCTGTACCTGGCCTGGCAAACCCTGCGCGGCGAACAGCCGAAACTGCGCGCCCGCGATGCTGCCGCGCATTTGGCGGTCAGCGAAGGCGAGCTGGTCGCCAGCCGCTTGGGCGTCGATACCGTGCGCCTGAACCCGGCGTGGGCCACGTTGTTACCGGCGCTCGGCGAGTTGGGTTACGTGATGGCGCTGACCCGCAATGAACACTGCGTGCACGAGCGCAAAGGTTATTACCGCGACGTCACCGTGATGGCGAACGGGCAGATGGGCCTGGTGGTTTCCCCTGACATCGACCTGCGCCTGTTCCTCGGCGGCTGGGCCAGCGTGTTCGCCGTCGCCGAAGAAACCGGCAACGGCACGCAACGCAGCATCCAGGTGTTCGACCATCAAGGCATGGCCGTGCATAAAGTATTCTTCACCGAAGACAGTGACGAAGCCGCCTGGGCGCCGCTGATCGAGCGTTTCCGCGCCGAGGAACAAAGCGCCACGCTGGAACTGAAGCCGATGCCGGAACCGGTGGTGGCCAAGCCAGACGCCGACATCGACGTCGACTCCCTGCGCGCCGGCTGGTCCACCCTAAAAGACACCCACCACTTCTTTGCCCTGCTGAAAAAGCACGACACCACCCGCACCCAAGCGCTGCGTTTGGCCGGGCACGAGTGGGCTGAGCCGTTGGCACCCTCCGAATTGCCGACGCTGATGGAAGCAGCGGGCGCCACCGATGTGCCGCTGATGGTGTTTGTCGGCAACCGCCACTGCATTCAGATTCACAGCGGCCCGGTGAAAAACCTGCGCTGGATGGACACCTGGTTCAACGTGCTCGACCCGGCCTTCAACCTGCACCTGAAAACCCCCGCCGTGGCCGAGCTGTGGCGTGTGCGCAAGCCTAGCAGCGATGGCGTGATCACCAGCTGGGAAGCCTTCGACGCGGACGGCGAGCTGATCGTGCAGCTGTTCGGCGCGCGCAAACCCGGCGTGCCGGAACTCAGCGAATGGCGCGCCCTGGCCGAGGCGCCGCCGGTGCTCGCGGTTTAATCCCGGCGCCGCAGCGCTACACAACCAGCCTGTACCTTCTATATAGGTACAGGCTGGTTTTTTATGCCGTTCGTGCAAAGCAGTGAGCCGACTTCCTGGAGTTTTTTATGCGTGTGTCTGTCCGTCTCGCCAGCCTGTGCTGCGCCATTGTTCTGAGCCAAACGGTGCTCGCCGCCGACACCCTGCCGCAGCGCTGGGTCAGTGCGGGCGGCTCGATCACCGAGTGGGTGGTCACGCTCGGCGGCCAAGGCAAACTGGTGGGTGTCGACACCACCAGCCTTAACCCGCCTGAACTGAAGCAGCTGCCGAGCATTGGCTACCAACGTCAGCTGGCCGCCGAAGGTATTTTGAGCCTTAAGCCGGACCTGCTCGTGGGCAGCGAAGAAATGGGCCCGCCGCCCGTATTGGCACAGGTTAAAAATGCCGGCGTAACGGTGGAATCGCTATCGACCAAAGCCGATCTGCCGACCTTGGAACACAGCCTCCAGCGCATCGGCACGCTGCTGGGCGATCAACCGCGCGCCTCCAGCGCGTTCGCTGCCTACCAACAGCGCCTGAAAAAACAGGCCGACTGGGTGAGCGCCGCGCAAGCCAGCACGGCCGCCCCGAGTGTGCTGCTGTTGTTATCCCACGCCGGCAGCAGCCCCATGGCCGCTGGGCAAGACACCCTCGGCGCCTGGCTGATCGAACAGGCCGGCGGGCACAGCGTCACCACCCATTCCAGCTACAAAGCGCTGTCGACCGAAGCGTTGCTGGCGCTGGACCCGGAGGTGATTATTTTCGCCGACCGCAGCATTGCCGGCGCCGAGGCGAAAGCGGCGTTGCTTAAACAGAACCCGGCACTGGCCGCCACCCGCGCGGCAAAAAATGATCGCCTGCTGGCCATCGACCCAACGCTGCTGGTGGGCGGTTTGGGCCCGCGCGTTCCCGACGCGCTGGCAACCCTCAGCGCAGGCTTCTATCCTGCCGCGCAACCCCTGACTGCCGACGCTAAGCCGCAACCATGAATCCAGTTGTACTGCCGCGCTCACTGTTTATTGCACTGGGCCTGTTGCTCGCGCTCGCCTTGCTGCTGTCGTTGGCGCTCGGGCCGGTGAGCTTGCCGCTGATGGACACACTCAATGCCGCGCTGCGTGTGTTCGGTATTCCGGTAGGCGGCGCCGAGCTTGCCCAGGCCGAGCTGATCATCGGCCAGATTCGCATGCCGAGAACCTTGCTCGGCCTGGCGGTGGGCGCGGTGCTGGCGCTGGCCGGCGTGGCGATGCAGGGATTGTTTCGCAACCCGTTGGCCGACCCCGGCCTGGTCGGCGTTTCTAGCGGCGCGGCGTTGGGGGCGGCGATTGCGATTGTCGGCGGCGCCTCGTTGGGCGGTGTGCCGGAAGCGTTCGCGCCGTACCTGTTGTCGGCCAGCGCCTTTGCCGGTGGCCTGGTAGTGACCGCGCTGGTCTACCGCCTCGGCAGCCGCAACGGTCAGACCAGCGTGTCGACCATGCTGCTCGCCGGCATCGCACTCACCGCGTTGGCCGGCGCGGTTATCGGCCTGTTCACCTACCTGGCGGACGACGCCACGCTGCGCACCCTCACATTCTGGAACCTGGGTAGCCTCAACGGCGCCAGCTATTCGCGGCTCTGGCCGTTGCTGGTGGTTACGCTGGCGGTCGGCCTGTGGCTGCCCAAACGCGCGAAGGCGTTGAATGCGTTGCTGCTCGGTGAATCGGAAGCGCGGCACCTGGGTTTTGATATCGAGCGGGTCAAACGCGAGCTGGTGTTCTGCACCGCGCTCGGCGTCGGCGCTGCGGTGGCGGCGGCCGGCATGATCGGCTTTATCGGTCTGGTGGTGCCGCACCTGGTGCGCTTGCTGGTGGGGCCGGATCACCGCGTGCTGCTGCCGGCTTCAGCCCTGGCCGGTGCGGCGTTGCTGCTGTTTGCCGATGTGGTGGCGCGGCTGGTGCTGGCGCCGGCTGAATTGCCGATTGGCATCGTGACTGCCCTGATTGGCGCGCCGTTCTTTCTTTATCTGCTGCTGCGAGGACGCGCCTGATGCTGTGCGCCGAAAACCTGACCATTCAACGCGGCAGTAAACGCGTGCTGACCGGCATTAATCTGGCCCTGCAGCCCGGCGAAATGCTCGGCGTGCTCGGCCCCAACGGCGCCGGCAAAAGCACCTTGCTGGATGCCCTGAGCGGTGAGCTGAAACCCAGCGAAGGGCGCATCAGCCTGGACGGCCGTGCGCTCAACGAGTGGACCGGCCCTGAGCGCGCGCAACGGTTGGCGATACTGCCGCAAACCTCGACCCTGAATTTCGCCTTCCGCGTCGAAGACGTGGTCGGCATGGGCCGCCTGCCCCACGCCACCGGCCGCCTGCGTGATGAGCAAATCATTGCCGAGGCGCTGGGCGCCGCCGATGCCGGTCATTTGGCCGGCCGCAATTACCTGGAGTTGTCCGGCGGCGAGCGTCAGCGCGTGCACCTGGCGCGGGTGCTGGCACAGCTATGGCCGGGCGCCAGCGGGCAAACCCTGCTGCTGGATGAGCCGACCTCCATGCTCGACCCGCTGCACCAACACATCACCCTGCAGGCCGCGCGGAACATCGCCGCCAACGGCGTAGCGGTGCTGGTGATTCTGCACGACCTGAACCTGGCCGCCCGCTACTGCGACCGCCTGTTACTGCTGCACAACGGCGGCGCCCACGCGCTGGGTACGCCTGATGAGGTGCTGCAAGCCGAACCGCTGCGCGCCGTGTTTGATCTGGAAGTGCTGGTGCAGCGCCACCCCGAGCGCGGCCATCCGCTGATCATTGCCCGTTAAGCCCCGCTATCAAGGAGCGACCATGCGTTTCGTTTTACTGCTGTGTGTGTTTCTGACGGGCTGCCAGGCCCTGCCGCCGTTGCCGGACTGGCAGGCGCCAAAAGATCGCGACCACGCCGACGTCGGCGTTATTCGCGATCTGCGTACCGGCGAATCACTGAGCCCTGAACAGCTCGTGCAGCGTCTGGCCCCGGCGCCGCGTGTGCTGGTTGGCGAGCAACACGACAACCCCGACCACCACGCCCTGGAACTTTGGCTGCTGCAAGCGCTGGAGCAGAAACGCCCGCAAGGCAGCGTGCTGATGGAAATGCTCAACCCGGACCAACAAGCCAAGGTCGATGCGGCGCATGGCCAGGCGCCGACCGATTTACCCACCGCGCTGGCCTGGCAGCAAAACTGGGACTGGGCGATGTACGGCCCCCTCGTCCGCCACGCGCTGGCTCAGCCGTATCCCTTGCTGGCGGCCAATCTGGACCGCAGCGAAATCATGGGCATTTACAAAACCAAGCCGGTATTGAGCGGAACGGCCTCGACCGCGCCGAGCGTACAAGCGCCGTTGCTGGAACAAATTCGCGAGTCCCATTGCGGCTTGCTGCCCGAGTCGCAATTGCCCGCCATGCTGGCGGTGCAGCAACAACGCGACCGGCGCATGGCCCAGCAATTATCAGCCGCCGCGCAACCGGCGCTGTTGTTTGCCGGCGCGTTTCATGTGCGCCGTGACGTGGGCGTGCCGCTGCACCTGACGGACCTGGGCGCAGGGCAGGGCAGCGTCACGCTGGTACTGGCAGAAGTGGGCAAGACCGTGCCGGCAAGCTCAGCCGATTACGTCTGGTACACCCCGGCAGTTGCCGACATCGACCACTGCGCCGAGCTGCGCAAGTCCATGGGTCAGTAACGTCGCGCCTTCCCGCCACCGGCAATTCCGGCGACAATCGCGTTTCCTCGCGACAGTCACACCGGCCCTTGCGCAGGTGTGTGGAGTTGACATGAATGCTTGCTTGCCCGAGGCGCTGCTGTGATCACTGAGTTGCGCCGCCGCGCCTATTTAAATGCCATGCAGGTCGCCAACTGGTTGCCGCGCGTGGCCCTGCCGTTCGCCGCGCCTTCGCGCCCGGAACTGCTCGAACCGCTGGCCGACGAGCCTGTGATTGCCGTTGCCGAAGTACCGGTTGAGCGCGCGCCTGAACCGGTCGCCGTGCCCGCTGCGCCGGTGGTCAGTGAACGGCCGAAAATTGAAGTACCGCGCCCCAGCGCCCGCGTCGAAGCCAAACCCGAGCCGGTCGCCGCTGAGGAAAAGGCGGCGGTTGCGCCAGCCAAAGTCGCCCCCGTTGCGCCGCCGCGCTTCAGCCTGCAACTGCTGCGTGCCGGCTCGTGCGTGATTCTCGCCGAGCTGTCGACCGGCGAACCGTTTGCCGCCCGCGACCCTGCTTATCTACTGCTCAAAGACCTGCTGCGCGCCGCCGGCCTGCCCGACAGCCCGCAAATCATCGGCGAGCCGGTGCGCTGGCCGCTGCTGGCGCGCGGCAACCTCGACCAGGGCCCGCAAGCCGCGTTGGAATATGTGCAAGGTTTCCTGATGGCCCGCCTGGAAGAAGAGCCCGACTGCAAATGCCTGTGGTTGGTCGGGTTGCCGGCCATTCGGTTTGCCGGCGAGGCGGATGAGCAGGTGTACAACCGCGAACTTCAGGTTGAAGGCCTTGGCGCGGCCTGGGCGTTGCCGAGCCTGGAACTGCTGATGGACGAGCCGGCGCGCAAGGCGCCGCTGTGGCAAGCCATGCAGCGCGTGATGCGGCGCTGGCACACGCAAGGGGCCGAGTCGCTGCATGAATGACACCGTAATCATCCGTCCCATGACCGAGGCGGATCTCGACGAAGTGGTGCAAATCGAATGCGCCGCCTTCAGCCACCCGTGGTCGCGCAAGCTATTCAGCGACGGCCTCAGCAGCTACGACTGCTGGGTGATGTTTGAAGGCGAGCGTCAGGTCGGCCACGCCGTGCTGAGCGTGATCATCGACGAAGCCCATCTGCTCAACATCACCGTGGCCCCGCACTGCCAGGGCCGGGGTTTGGGGCTGCTGCTGCTGGAGCGCCTGATGCAGCGCGCGCTCGAACTGAAAGCCGGCGAATGCTTTCTGGAAGTGCGCGCCAGCAATCTGGCGGCGTATCGCTTGTACGAGCGCTACGGCTTCAACGAAATCGGCCGGCGCCGCGACTACTACCCGGCGCCGGGTGGCCGCGAAGACGCGTTGGTCATGGCCTGCACCTTGTTCGACTGAGCGCCACGGTCCTGACTTGATTGGCTACAGCGCCCGGCGCGTTCGGTCGCTGTGACGGGCTTGGCGCTCGCCCATACTGCCGGCCACGTTTTCGGGCCGACGGTTGGGCCCATGAATAAGGACTCGTTCATGCTCGTTCGCCTGCTTTCACTGGCCTCGCTTCTGGGCCTAATGCTCACCGCCAGCGGCGCCCACGCTGCGCCGCGCGATTTCACCATTCTGCACACCAACGACTGGCAGTCGCGCCTGCTCGGGTTTGGGCCAAACAACGAATACACCCCGGCCACCGTCAACGACGACGGCACGGTGGGCGGCGTGGCGCGGCTGGCCACGCTGGTCAAAGCCCGTCGCGAGGCGGCCGGCGAACAGCCCTTGCTGCTGCTCGATGCGGGCGACTTCACCATGGGCACGCTGTTTCACACCATCACCCGCGAAGCCGGCAGCGAGCTGCGTTTGATGAGCCAGATTGGCTACGACGCCACCACCCTCGGCAACCACGAATTCGACTTCCGCCCCATGGGCCTGGCCGCCATGCTCAATGCGGCCGCCAAGGCCGAAGGCGATGCGCTGGTGCCGGTGATTGCCAGCAACATTCAGTTCGACGCCAACAACCCCGCCGACGACAGCCTCAAAGCCCAGCAAGACGCCGGCCGCATCGTGCCGTACAAAATCGTTGAGAAAGGCGGCATTCGCTTTGGTCTGTTCGGCCTGCTTGGTTACAACGCCATTGCCGTGTCGCCGATGACCAAACCGGTGACCTTCGCCGACCCCATCGAAACCGCAAAAACCATGGTCAAGAAACTGCGCGAGGACGACAAGGTCGACGTGGTCATCCTGCTTTCACACATGGGTGTGGCCCAGCAAGACGACGGCAGCTGGCGCGGCGAAGAGGTGGAAATGGTCGAGCAGGTGCCGGGCATAGACATCGTGGTGGGCGGCCATTCCCACGTCGCCTTGCCGCAGCCGGTGCTGGTCAACGGCCACACGCCGGTGGTGCAGGCCGGTTCGGAAATTCAATACCTGGGCGAGCTGCACATGCGCTTGGGCGATGACGGCAAAACCCAGGTGCGCGACTACAGCCTGCACCCGATTAACGACCAGACCGCAGGCGACGGCGTCATCACCACCCTGGTCGACGACTTCAAACAGCACGTCAGCCAGCAG
This sequence comes from Pseudomonas sp. AC070, assembly GCF_979258635.1. NCBI lineage: Bacteria > Pseudomonadati > Pseudomonadota > Gammaproteobacteria > Pseudomonadales > Pseudomonadaceae > Pseudomonas > Pseudomonas sp. AC070. Next base: position 4,407,861 of record NZ_OZ409871.1, on the reverse strand, counting down.
ATGCTCGAACCCAAGGGCTACCGCTTCGACCAGCCGCTGGCAAGCGTGGATAAAACCCTGACCCGCGAGCACGACGACCCGATTCTCGCCAACCTGGTGACCGACGCCCTGCGCGACGCCACGGGCAGCGACATTGCTTTTACCGGCAACGGCACCATCCGCGACGACATGATCAAAGGCCGCACCGGCATTCAGGCGGTGTCCGACCTGTTCCGTATCGCGCCGCTGGGCATCGGCCAACTGGACGACGCGCCGGGCTATCCGCTGGTCAAGGTGTACGTCACCGGCAAAGAACTGAAAGACATTCTGGAAGTGCTGCTGCTGGCCTACCAGATGCGCGACAGCGACAGCTACTTTCCCCGCGTGGCCGGCCTGCGCTTCAGCTACAACCCCTACCGCGTGCCGTTCGACCGGGTGAGCACAGTTGAGCTGGGCGACGCCGTGCGCGGCTACCGTGACCTCGATCTCGACGATCCACGGCTCTACAGCATTGGTGCCAGCAGTTATGTCGGCGGTTTTACCTGGCTGATTTCCGACCTCAGCAAAGGCCTGATGACCGTGGTGCCCAAAGACGCCAACGGCCAGCCGCTGGCCGAGCTCAACGACGCCATCATCGACGCCGACCCCAACACCCCCGGCGTGCAGGAATACAAAGAATGGCAAGGCTTGCTCGACCACATCCGCCGTCTGCCCGACCTTAACGGCGATGGCCTGGCCGACATTCCCACCAGCGGCCCGGCGGCCGAGCCACGCATGCTGCGCGCGCCAAGCTTTGCCCCGGCGGCAATGTTCCGCTACGCCGGTCCGCTGCAATGGGGCGTGAGCGTGGTGATTGTGCTGGGCGTGCTGCTGATTCTATGGCTACTGCGCCAAGCGTTTCGCCGCAGGCCGCGTCGCGCTTAACGCTGTGACCCGGCTCACCGCGCGCTTGTCAAAGGCACCAGGCACCCCGTAGGGTGCCCATCGGACTTTCTGGGAGAACTGACATGAGCGATCTGCAGCAGCTGTTTGACAACAACGAGCGGTGGGCCGAATCCATCAAGCAGGAAGACCCTGAGTTCTTCGAAAAGCTGGCGCGCCAGCAAGTGCCGGAATACCTCTGGATCGGTTGCTCCGACGCCCGCGTGCCGGCCAACGAAATCGTCGGCATGTTGCCCGGCGATCTGTTCGTGCACCGCAACGTCGCCAACGTGGTGCTGCACACTGACCTCAACTGCATGTCGGTCATCCAGTACGCCGTCGACGTGCTCAAGGTCAAACACATCCTCGTCACGGGCCACTACGGCTGCGGCGGCGTTCGCGCCTCGATGAACGATGCACAGCTGGGCCTGATCGACGGCTGGATCCGCACCATCCGCGACCTCTACTACGAACAGCGCGATCACCTGGCCCTGCTGCCCACCGAAGAAGAGCGGGTCGACCGCTTGTGTGAACTGAACGTTATCCAGCAAGTGGCCAACGTCAGCCACACCACGATTGTTCAAAACGCCTGGCACCGCGGCCAAAGCCTGTCGGTACACGGCTGCATCTACGGGATCAAAGACGGCCGCTGGAAAAACCTCAACGTCACCGTCAGCGGCATGGAACAACTTCCCCCCCAATACCGCCTGCGCCCGCTGGGCGAAAGCTGAGCCAAAAGCATCGCGGCTACAGTCCACAGGAATGGAAAGTGGCCTGTCGCGACGCGCTGGAGTTGCGATTCTGGATTCCCGCCTCCGCGGGAATGACGAGGAATTTGCGGGCCACACCCGTCATCCTCGCGCACGCGGGGATCCAGAATCGTGAAGGGGAATGCCGATTGTGGGAATCGCCGAGATCAAGCGCATCGTTCCTACAAACCGCACCCCTGTAGGAGCGGCTTCAGCCGCGAGCTTTTGATCTCAAAATCCCATCCAAACAACAAAGCTTCGCGAGCAAGCTCGCTCCTACAAAAGCCGAAGCATCCGTAGGAGCGAGCTTGCTCGCGAAGCCCTTGATCCAAAAAATATCAGCCGCGCCGAAAATCCAGATCGAGCGAGCTAGAGCAGTGCAAGGCGAAATGTGTTTTTGAAGCGCAGTTGGCCTGTAGCCAATGAGCATTCAAAAACACATTTCAACGCAGCGATGCCGACGCGCAGCCGATCGAAGTCCTACTGAACCCGCTCGTTATGTTCCATTTGCTCGCAGGTCATAAATCCCTTGCCATCAACGCGATCATTGGCATCAAAACTCACGTAATAAACCTGCTTGGCGCCGTCTTTTTCCATCACGTAGTTATTGCAGGTACCCGGGCGCACGGTGCGGTTCAGTTCGGTGGAGGGTGGGCCGCCAACGGTGAGCACTTCCGACTTGGTCATGCCTACATCTACCTGCTTGGCCAGGGGCTCGTTGCGGTAGGTGACGTAGTCGACCGGGTTTTCCACTTTACTGGCGCAACCTGTAACCGCCGCCAGTGCACAGGCAGCCGCGAGGAGTTTGGTCTTGGACATGGTGTCTTTCCTTGTGAGGAGCCGTTGTCGGCTTGCAACTTTTTGAGCCGCCTCGCTGGAACTAAGTTCGAGTTTTTTGCCCCTTAGCTATTCCATAACAAGAACCAAGGACTTCCCATGCGCGCCAACCGCTTACGTTTTCTGTTGCCCCTGCTGGGCGCCCTGTTGCTCAACGCCTGCTCCGAAACGCCGGAGCCTGCCAGCTTCGTCAACCGGGTGTGGAGCGTCAGCGAATCGACCACCGTGAGCAAAGGCATGCTTTACGTGTTTCTATCCGACGGCACTCTGGTGCTGGCCTCGGCGGGGAACAAGCCGGCGTTTGGCCAATGGCAGCAAGACGGCACCGACTTGGTGATGATCGAAGAAGGGCAGCGCTATAAAACCGAAGTGCTGATGGCCACCAAAGACATCCTGCAATTGCGTCAATTCAACCCCGGCGAGCCGGTGGAAATGACCCTGGTGCCCGCCAACTGAGCAAAGTGCCCGGCAGTGGCTACGCTCAAGCGCAGCGTGCTTCCAACCCAGGAGAACTGCCATGCACCGTCTCGCCACTGCCTTGTTGCTGTTGTCTGCCCTGAATGCGTCGGCCTTCGCCACCACCCCGCAAGAGCGGATGAAAACCTGCAACGCCGACGCCACCACCAAAGCGCTTAAAGGTGATGAACGCAAAGCCTTTATGAGCACCTGCCTCAAAGCCGAGGCCAAGCCCACCACGCCGCAGGAACGGATGAAAACCTGCAACGCCGACGCCACCACCAAAACGCTGAAAGGCGACGAGCGCAAAGCCTTTATGAGCGAGTGCTTGAAGAAAAAATAAGCCGCTGATTACTGCTCGGTCGCTTGCTTCAGCCGTTCGTTATTGACGGCGTTGGCGGCATCGATCTGTTTTTGCATGTCTTTCATCTGCTGTTGGGCCTGCTGCGCCTGTTTGGCTTGCAGTTCGGCCGTGGCGGCGGTTTCGCCGAGGCCGCAGGCACTGAGCAGGGTGGCGCACACGATGACGGCCGACGCTTTGAAAAGGGACATGCTGCACTCCAACGAGGTGGGCCGAAGCCGGTGGGTGGACTCTAGCAAAAGGCGTTTATAAACACTGCGCGGGACGACACAATGGCGGCCGGCTGATCCCACACAAGTTGCTTTTTCCATGACCAAAACCGACCTGCACCGCCTGTTCATCGAGCGGCTTTTGGCCGATCTGCACAATGCGCAGTTAGCGTTGCAAACCGCCCACGAAGCGGCCACCCACGAAGAAAACGTCGCCGAAAACAAATACGACACGCTCGGGTTGGAAGCGGGCTACCTGGCCCACGGTCAGGCGCGGCGGGTGGCGGAAATCGAACAAGCATTAATCGCCTTCCGCGCCCTGCCGCTGCGCGAATTCAACGCCGAAAGCGGCATTCAACTCAGCGCGCTGGTGCTCCTCGAAACTGACGCTGGCCAGCAGCGCCGCCTGTACCTGGTGCCTGATGGCGCCGGGCTGAAAGTGCAGACGGATGAAGGCGAAGTAATGAGCATCACCCCCCAATCACCCATGGGCAAAAGCCTGCTCGGCAAGGTGGCGGGGGAGGTGGTTGTGGTGAATGGGCAGGAGTCGGAGATTGTGGACGTCAGCTGAACCGCGATTTTGTAGGAGCGGCTTTAGCCGCGATTCCTGGAAACCTCGTTTGCAGGCCCGGCCAATCGAGGCTGAAGCCTCTCCTACAAGAATCAAAAGCGCTTAGTCGAAGGGTTACAGGTGGACTCTATTCTGTGGGAGCGGCTTTAGCCGCGATTCCTGGAAACCTCGTTTGCAGGCCTGACCAATCGAGGCTGAAGCCTCTCCTACAGAGATCAAAAACGCTTAGCCGAAGGGGTGCAGGTGGAATCTGATCTGTGGGAGCGGCTTTAGCCGCGATTCCTGGAAACCTCGTTTGCAGGCCCGGCCAATCGAGGCTGAAGCCTCTCCTACGAGAATCAAAAGCGCTTAGCCGTAGCGTTTTTTGGCTTCGATTGCCAGGCCGCTGCCGATGCTTCCGAACGTATCCCCTTCGGCATGCCGAGCATTCGGCAACAACCGCTGAATATTTCCCCGCAGCGCCGGAATGCCGCTGGAGCCGCCGGTGAAAAACACCGTGTCGATGTCTTCGGTGCTCACGCCCGCATCAGCCAACAGCTGCAACACGCTGCCATTCACTTTGCCCAGCAGCACGTCGATGGACTCGTCGAACAGCTCGCGATTCAGCTCTGCCACCAACCCAGGCTCGATGCGTTCCAGGGAAATATTGCGGCTGTCCATTTCGGTCAGTTCGATTTTGCTTTGCTCAACTTGCATCGCCAGCCAATGCCCGGCGCGCTGTTCGATGAGTTTGAAGAAGCGGTCCAGGCCGTCGGTGTCCAGCGCGTCGTAGCGCATGTTCTTCAACGCGTTTTGCGCTTGCTGGGAATACACGGCGTTGATGGTGTGCCAGGTCACCATGTTCAGGTGGTGACTGGTGGGCATATACGCCTGGTTTTTCATGCGGCTGCCGTAGCCGAACAGCGGCATTACGCCGGCCAGGCTCAGCTGTTTGTCGAAGTCGGTACCGCCGATGTGCACACCGCCGGTAGCTAGGATGTCGCTTTGCCGTTCGGCCACCATGTGCCGTTCCGGCGCCAGACGAATGAGGGAGAAGTCCGACGTACCGCCGCCGATGTCGACGATCAGCACCAGCTCTTCGCGGCTCAGCGTGCTTTCGTAATCGAAGGCAGCGGCAATGGGTTCGAACTGGAACGACACGTCGCTGAAACCGAGCTTTTTCGCCACGGCGACCAAGGTGTCTTCGGCTTCTTTGTCGGCTTTTTCGTCGTCGTCAACGAAGAACACTGGACGGCCCAGCACCACCTGCTCAAACGGCCGACCCGCCACCGCTTCGGCGCGGGTTTTCAGCTCGCCGATGAAATAGCCGAGGATGTCCTTGAACGGCAGGCTGCTGCCCAGCACGGCGGTTTCGCTTTTCAGCAATTTGGAACCCAGCAGGCTTTTCAGCGAGCGCATCAGGCGGCCTTCGTAGCCTTCCAGATACTCGTGCAGCGCCTGGCGGCCATACACAGGGCGACGTTCCTCGAAGTTGAAAAACACCACCGACGGCAGGGTGATTTTTCCGTCTTCCAGCACAATCAACGATTCCTCGCCGGGGCGCAGCCAGCCGACGGTGGAGTTGGACGTGCCGAAATCGATGCCACAGGCACGAGCAGGTTGCGTGTTGGTCATGGTCGGTTCCGGGTGCAAAAACGGCCGCGCAGTTTACGCGAAGGTGTGGGGGGATGCGCGGCAAACGATGAAAGGGTTCTGCCGCTTGTCTCCCCTCGCCCGTTTACGGGAGAGGGGCCGGGGGAGAGGGCAGCGGTCCTGCGTTTGCCTGAGTAGGCGCGGTGTTAACGCGCGGTGGAGTTGTCTGCCGGCGATCGTGCGAGCAGTCACCCTCTCCCCCGCCCCTCTCCCAGAGGGAGAGGGGAGACAAACCCGTTACGGGGTGATCAGGTAACCCTTAATTCCGGTAAAAATAATTTGCGCGGCCAGCGCACACACGAACAGGCCCATCAGCCGGCCAATAATCTCCAGCCCCTGATCGCCCAGAATCCGTTCGAATTTATCGCTGAGGTACAGCACCAACCCCACAGTCACGCTGGCGAGAAAAATCGCTACCAGCGCCACCAGTTTGCTGTCCCAGTGCGGCTGGCCCGCGCCCATCACCAGCATCGCACCGATGGTGCCGGGGCCGACGGTGAGGGGAATGGTGAGCGGCACGATGGTCACGTCTTGCTGCTGGTTGTCGCTCTGTATCACCGGGCGACCTTGGGCCATGCCCAACGCAGAGATAAACAGCACGCTGCCGGCGCCGATGCGGAAGGCGTCGATGGTGATGCCGAACACGGTAAAAATACTTTGCCCGAACAGGTACAACACGCTGCTCGCCACCACCACGCCGGTGGCCACTTTCCAAGCCAGGCGCTTGCGTTCTTTCACCGTGTAACCACGGGTCATGCCGATAAAAACCGACAGCACGAAGAACGGGCTGTAGAGCACCAGCATCTTCAGATACAGGCTGAACAAGGTGGACAACATCGGCAGGCTCGCAGGCAAAGGGAGAGAAACGTTAGTGGGGCAACGCCGGGTCGGATTCGTTCTGACGGCGGGCGTCGCGTTCGGCTACCCAGTGCTCCACCAGCTCACGCAGGTTCGACAGCTCTACCGGTTTGGCCATGTGGCCGTCCATGCCGACCTGCCGCGCACGCTCTTTGTGTTCAGACAAAATATGCGCCGTCAGCGCCACCACCGGGGTGCGCTGGCGTTGCTCCCGGGCTTCCCAGGCACGCAGTTGTTCGGTGGCAGAAAAGCCGTCCATCACCGGCATTTCGCAATCCATCAGCACCAGGTCGTATTGCTGCGCTTTCATGGCGCTGAGAGCTTCTTCGCCGTTGCTGGCCGTGTCCGGTTGCAGGTTGAGTTTGCCCAACATGCCGCGGATTACTTTGGTGGAGATGGTGTTGTCTTCGGCCACCAGAATGCGGAAGTCCTCGGGGAATTCCTGCGGCGCGGGCATCGGCGCGTAGCTGCGCGGTTCCAGGCCCGGTTTGCGCTGGGCCAGTTCGTCGGCCAGGGTCGTTTTCAGGGTGTAGCCGGCCACCGGTTTGGCCAGGATGCGTTTGATGCCAGCGTTGCGTGCGATGATTTTGCTCGGCGCGTTGCTGATTCCGGTGAGCATGATCAGCAGCACGTCGTGGTTTAGGCTCGGGTCTTCTTTGATTTTGGCTGCCAGCTGCATGCCGGTCATGCCGGGCATTTCCTGGTCGAGCAGCACCACGTCGAAGTACTCACGGATGTTGGCTTTGGTGCGCAGCAACGCCAGCGCTTCCTTGCCAGACGGCACGGCGCTCACGGTCAGGCCCCAGGCGCTGCACTGTTGCAGCAGCACTTTGCGGCAGGTTTCGTTGTCGTCCACCACCAGCAAGCGCGCGCCTTGCAGCGGGCCGTCGAGGTCGGCGGTGGGGTTTTCCAGGCGCTCGGCGTCCAGGGGCAGGGTTAGCCACAAGGTGTTGCCCTGGTTGCCGCCGCTTTGGATGCCAAAGGTGCCGTTCATCAACCGCACCAATTGGCGGGCGATGATCAGGCCCAGGCGGGCGCCAACGCCGGTGGCGGCGAGGAAGTCTTTGCTGTGCAGCTCGGCGTTGAGCAGGGCGTCGCGCTCGTCGCTTTCCAGCGAGCGGCCGCTATCTTGCACGGCGATGCGTAGGCGCGGTTCGTCGGCGCTGCTGTCCACGGCCACCACCAACAGAATTTCGCCTTCGTCGGTTTGTTTAAAGGCGTTGTCCAGCAGGCTCAGCAGGGTTTGGCGCAGGCGCGTTGGATCGCCGCTGACCACACGCGGCACTTGCGGCTGCATAAAGCTGATGAGCTCGACCTTTTGCTGTTCGGCTTTGGCGCGGAAGATGTCGAGGCAGTCGTCGATCAGGGCGTTGAGGTCGAACTGCACATCGTCCAGCTCGATCTGCCCGGACTCCAGCTTGGATATGTCGAGAATCTCGTTGATCAGCGTGAGCAGTTCATTGCCCGAGCTGTGGATGGTTTGCACGTAGTCGCGCTGTTTGGTCGACAGCTGGGTGCCGAGCAGCAACTCGGTCATGCCCAACACGCCATTCATGGGCGTGCGAATTTCGTGGCTGATCTTGGCCAAAAACTCGGCCTTTGCGCGCAGCTCGGCCGAACTCGCTGCTTGTTCGCGGCTGTAGGTGAAGTGTTCCTGCTGCAAGCGCAGCTGCCGTTCGGCCAGGGCCAGGCTCTGCAGAAAACCGCTGACCGCGGCGAAACACAGCAGGTTGAAGGCGAGCCAGTCGGAGTCGTATGACCAATAACCGAACAGCGAGGGCAGGGCGCCGACAAACGCCAGGTTGAAGATCAACTGCGCCAGGGTGAACAGGCGCGCCGGTTTGTAGCCGTGCATCCAGTGATACGCCGCTACGGCCATTACGCTCAGGCTGCTGATGGCGGCGAACAGATACACCACACGGTTGAACTGCACGTGGCTGGCGGCCAGCAACAGCAGAATGAGCAGACCGATGGCCGCGCACTCGGCCAGCAGCAAGCGTCGCCAAACCGCAACGGGCTGCACGCGCTGGAAGAAGTTGAGGGTGAACGCCAGGCTGCAAAGAATCGCCAGCAGAATCGAGATATTCCCCGCCTGCACCTGCAAGCCTGGCCAGCCCACCAGCCACGAGGCGTTGATGCCGAGCAGCGTACTGGTGGTGCCCAGCAGGCTCAGTTGCGCCAATGCCAGCCACAAACTGCTGCGAATGCGCGTGTAGGCAAAGCGCACCAGGTTGTAAAGCAGCAGCAAGCCAAACGCGGCGAGCAACATGCCGTAAAACAGCGCGCGGCTGTCATCGGCGGCGAAGGCGCTGGTGTCGTCAATGCTGATGGCCGGGCGCAGCGCGTGGCTGCTGGACAGGCGCAGGTAAATGTCGAGGGTGTCGTTGCTCACCGGCAGGGGTAATAGAAAGTCGCGGCTTGGCAGGGGGCGTTCGGCCAGCGGCGTCTGGCTGCCGGTGCGCGTGCTGGCAAGCACTTCGTCGCCGCGCAGCACGTAGAGATCAAGGTGGCCGAGGTAAGGGGCGAATACCCGCAGCAGGCGTTCGCGGTCTTTGCCGGGCAAGCGCGTGTGCAGCCACTGCGCGACATTGCCGCCAGGGGTGACCAGTTGCTGGATGTCGATGGGGGAAAAACGGCTGGCGCTGCTATTGGCGCGGATGTCGTTGAGTTGCAGGCTAGCGTCGCTGTCCAGCAGCGCAGACCATTGGCCTTGCTCCGCTGCCAGCGCCGGCAGTGGTGAAAGCGCAGCCAGTAGCAGGCTGGCAACAAGTCCTATGGCAATCCTGAGCCCGCGCACAATGAAATCCCTTCAGCTTTAAGTGGTCGGATTATAGCCAACCTGGCTTGGCCGGTAATACGCAAAAGGCAGCTCAATGAGCTGCCTTTCGTGCGTAATTGCCGACTAATTGGGTAATTAATTCGTCAATCTTCACCGCGTTCACGAGCGATGGCGCGATAACCGATGTCGGTGCGGTAGAAACAGCCGTCCCAGTCGATTTTTTTCGCCAGCTCGTAGGCATGTGCCTGCGCAGCGCCAACGCTTTCGCCGAGCGCGGTTGCGCACAACACGCGGCCCCCTGCGGTCACCACCTTGCCGTCTTCGAGCGTCGTGCCGGCATGGAACACCTTGCCTTGCTCCGACACCGCGTCGGCCAAGCCATTGATGGCCACGCCTTTGGCGTAGTCGCCCGGATAACCGCCAGCGGCCAGTACCACGCCCAGGCTCGGACGCGGGTCCCATTGCGCTTCGATCTTATCCAGCGCTTCGGCCAGTGCGCCTTCAATCAGCAGCACCAGGCTCGACTGCAAACGCAGCATGATCGGCTGGGTTTCCGGGTCGCCGAAGCGGCAGTTGAATTCGATGACTTTCGGCTTGCCGGCCTTGTCGATCATCAAACCGGCGTACAGGAAGCCGGTGTACACGTTGCCTTCGGCAGCCATGCCACGCACGGTGGGCCAGATCACTTCGTCCATGGCGCGCTGATGCACCTCGGCGGTGACCACTGGCGCCGGCGAGTAAGCGCCCATGCCGCCGGTGTTCGGGCCGGTGTCGGCATCGCCTACGCGTTTGTGGTCCTGGCTGGTGGCCATTGGCAGCACGTTCTTGCCGTCGACCATGACGATAAAGCTGGCTTCTTCGCCTTCCAGGAATTCTTCGATCACTACACGCGAACCGGCGTCGCCAAAGGCGTTGCCGGCGAGCATGTCGCGTACGGCGTCTTCGGCTTCTTCCAGCGTCATGGCCACGATCACGCCTTTGCCGGCGGCCAGGCCGTCGGCCTTGATCACGATCGGCGCGCCTTTTTCACGCAGGTAAGCCAGGGCTGGCTCTACTTCGGTGAAGTTCTGGTACTCGGCAGTCGGAATGTTGTGACGGGCGAGGAAGTCTTTGGTGAACGCTTTCGAACCTTCCAACTGCGCCGCGCCAGCGGTCGGGCCGAAGCAGCGCAGGTTGCGGCTGCGGAACAGATCGACCACGCCCTTCACCAGCGGCGCTTCCGGGCCAACGATGGTCAGGCTGACATTCTTCTCAGCGAAATCCGCCAATTGCTCCAGCGCCAATACGTCGATGGCCACGTTTTCGCACTTGGCTTCGGTGGCAGTGCCTGCGTTGCCGGGGGCAACGAATACTTTTTCCACACGCGGATCTTGTGCGACTTTCCACGCCAGGGCGTGTTCACGACCGCCACTGCCAATGATCAAAACATTCATGGTGCAAGCCTCTGTGGGGCGCCGAAGCGCCGGGCTAAAAAATCAGCGACGCCTATCGAGGGTGTGATGGCGTAGGTAGATGCAAGGCGGATTGGGCTTTTGCGAGCGGAGTTGCCGCCTGGCAATGAGCATCGCAAAAGTCCAGTCCAACGCAGCAGATGCCTGCGTCAGCGCAGCCGTCTTAATGTCTAAAGTGGCGCATGCCGGTGAACACCATGGCGATGCCGGCTTCATCGGCCGCTGCAATCACTTCGTTATCGCGCATCGAACCGCCTGGCTGGATAACGGCGGTGATACCGTTTTTCGCCGCGTTATCAATGCCATCGCGGAACGGGAAAAACGCGTCGGAGGCCATCACCGCACCCTGCACTTGCAAGCCAGCGTGTTCGGCTTTGATGGCAGCAATACGGGCGGAGTTAACGCGGCTCATCTGGCCGGCGCCGACACCGATGGTCTGGCGGTTCTTGGCGTAGATGATGGCGTTGGATTTCACGTACTTGGCCACTTTCCAGGCGAAGATCAGGTCGTGAATTTCCTGCTCGGTCGGGGCGCGCTGGGTAACCACTTTCAGGTCGTCGGCGGTGATCATGCCGATGTCGCGGCTCTGTACCAGCAGGCCACCGTTAACACGTTTGTAGTCCCAGGCAGCGGCGCGCTCGGCGTCCCACTGACCGCAGGCCAGCAGGCGCACGTTGGCTTTGGCGGCGACCACTTCACGGGCCTCGGCGCTTACGCTTGGGGCAATGATCACTTCCACGAACTGGCGGTCGACGATGGCTTTGGCGGTCGCTGCGTCCAGCTCACGGTTGAAGGCGATGATGCCGCCGAAGGCCGATTCTGTGTCGGTGGCGTAGGCCAGTTCGTAGGCCTGGCGAATGCCGCCTTCGCTGTCCAGCGCCACGGCCACGCCGCATGGGTTGGCGTGTTTGACGATTACGCAGGCCGGTTTCACGAAGCTCTTCACGCATTCCAGCGCGGCGTCGGTATCGGCCACGTTGTTGAACGACAGCTCTTTGCCTTGCAGTTGGGTGGCGGTGGCCACGCTGACTTCGGCTGGCTTGGCTTCCACGTAGAACGCCGCGCTTTGGTGCGGGTTCTCGCCGTAGCGCATTTCCTGAGCCTTGATGAACTGGCTGTTGAAAGTGCGCGGAAATTCGCTGCGGTCGGAGGTCGACAGGGTTTCAGCGGCCTGGTTAACGGTGCCCATGTAGTTGGCAATCATGCCGTCATAGGCAGCAGTGTGCTCGAAGGCTTTGAGCATCAGGTCGAAGCGCTGTGCGTAGGTCAGGCCGCCGGCTTTGAGGTTTTCCAGAACGTTGGCGTAGTCGCTGGCATTCACCACGATGGCCACGTCTTTATGGTTTTTCGCCGCCGAGCGGACCATGGTCGGGCCGCCGATGTCGATGTTCTCGATGGCGGTCGGCAGGTCGCAGCCGGGCTGGGAAATGGTCGCTTCGAAGGGGTAGAGATTGACCGCCACCAGGTCGATCGGCTTGATGCCGTGCTCGGCCATGACGGCATCGTCGGTGCCGCGACGGCCCAGGATGCCACCGTGGATTTTCGGGTGCAGGGTTTTAACCCGGCCATCCATCATTTCCGCGAAGCCGGTGTAGTCGGCGACTTCGACAGCAGCTACGCCGTTGTCCTTGAGCAGTTTGAAGGTGCCGCCGGTGGACAGAATTTCCACGCCAAGGGCGGACAGCTCCCGGGCAAACTCGAGGATGCCGGTCTTGTCGGAAACGCTGATCAAGGCACGGCGAACGGGTAGGCGGGTGGTTTGGTCGGTCATCTCAGTTTCCATCTAAAGCGAAGAAATCAGCAAAAAAGGGCGGCTGTTTGATCAGTCCGCCCTTTTTCGTATGAATGCATGCTTACAGCAGGTCGTACTGCTTGAGCTTTTTACGCAATGTTCCGCGGTTCAGCCCCAGCAGTTCGGAAGCCTTGGTCTGGTTGCCCTTGACGTAATTCATCACGGTTTCCAGCAGCGGTGCTTCGACTTCGGAAAGCACCAGGTTGTAGACATCACACACATCTTGCCCATCGAGGTGGGCGAAGTAGTTGTGCAGCGCCTTTTCCACATTGCCGCGCAAGGTCTGGCCTTCGTCGCTGGGTGTGTTGAGGTGCTGTTTCAAATTGACGTTATCGGTCACGGGTGCAATTCCACTCACTAAAGTCTCAGTCATCATCGTCATGCGGCCACCTCTTCTCCATCGTTGTGACGCTCGGCGAAGAACTGCCGAACGCTGGCGCATTGCACGTCCGTGTTTTCCAGACGATTGAATTGGGCGCGAAACTCCCTGGCGCCCGGCAGGGTGGAGAGGTACCAGCCGACGTGCTTGCGCGCGATTCGCGGGCCCATCACGTCACCATAGAAACTGTGCAGTTCGGCCAGATGCTCTAGCAGAATGCGTTCCACCTCGTACAACGTTGGCGCCGGCAGGTGAGTGCCTGTGCGCAGGTAATGCTCGATCTCGCGAAAGATCCATGGCCGGCCCTGAGCAGCGCGACCAATCAACAAACCATCGGCGCCGGTGCTGTCGAGCACCTCACGGGCCTTTTCTGGCGAGGTGATATCGCCATTGGCGAACACCGGAATCGAGACCGCCTGTTTGATCGCGGCGATGGTCTCGTACTCGGCCTCACCGGTGTACAGATCGGCGCGGGTGCGACCATGAACGGCCAGGGCGGTGATGCCGGATGCTTCGGCAATGCGCGCAACGGTGATGCCATTTTTGTTGTCGCGGTCCCAACCGGTGCGAATTTTCAGGGTTACCGGTACGTCTACCGCGGCAACCACTGCCTGCAAAATCGCACTCACCAACGCTTCGTCTTTTAGCAGCGCCGACCCCGCTGCCTTGTTGCACACCTTCTTGGCTGGGCAACCCATATTGATGTCGATAATTTGCGCGCCCAGCTCCACGTTCGCCCGTGCGGCATCAGCCAGCATTTGCGGGTCGCCACCGGCGATCTGCACCGAGCGCGGCTCGGGGTCGTCGGCGTGAATCAAGCGCAAACTGGATTTGCGCGTGTTCCACAGGCTCATGTCGCTGGTCACCATCTCCGATACCACCATGCCAGCTCCGAGGCGCCTGCACAGCTGGCGAAACGGGCGATCAGTGACGCCCGCCATCGGGGCGAGGATCAACTGATTGGGCAATGTGTATGGGCCGATGCGTACCGCCGACATGGGGCTTCCCTGCTGAGAAAGGCGGATCTGAGACTACGAAAAAGGGTGGGCATGATACCCGCTCTCGATGACTGGATAAAGGCTGTTTTGGATAAATTATGAACAGTTTTGGCCGGTCAAAAAGTCGCGCAGCGAACGCCAAAATGGCAAAAATGTCGTGTGGAAAACTACTCGGGTGAGTGAAAACTCAAGCTGTAATTCACGGCTTTATTGCCTGGATCGAGAATATCCAGAGAGATGTGAATCGGCGTTTGCGGTGGCATTTCGGCCTGGCCCGCCAACTCGCCCGCGAGGTATTCGCTGGGTTTGAAGCGACGACTGGCAAGCAGTTGACCGTTAAGGTCGGCGAAGCGAATTTCCAGCAGCGGGAACGGCTGAGCGAACGCGGCGCGGTTGTAGATAATCGCGTCCACCACCAGTGCACCGTTGAAGTCCGGGTGGCTGCGTACCACCAGGTTGCTGCTCTTGATCAGGCTGATTTCAACCTTCGACGGCAGGGTGCAACCGATGTTCGGACACATGGCTTCGAACCACGGGCGGTACTGGTCCTGACGGGCCAATTCGTCGAAGTGGTAGGCCACATATTGGGTGGTCAGAGCAGCGGCGCCGATCAGGTTGAGCAAGCCCCAGCCGATCCAGCGGCCCCATGGTTTGCGCTGTTCTTGCCAGTCCAGTTGCAGCGGGTCGTCGGCCAGGTGGAACAGGCTCTCGTCGCGCAACGCAGGTTCGGCGCGGCTGGGCTTGTTGAGGTTTTTAACGGCCGCAAAGTTATCGCGCTCGTGCTCGTGCTCGCGGTCTTCGTCTTCATCGACGGCGCGGTCCAGCTCACGATCAGCCGTGAGGCGGAAGGCCGGGTCGAGGTCGTCGTCTTCATCGTCGATACGACCGTTGCCGAGCGCCGGTTCGTCTTCGATTGGCTCTGGCGCCACAACCGGCGCAGCGGGCGCTACCGGCTTGGCACGGAACACCGGAGGCGGCGGCGCCAGGCTTGGCGCAGGCGGCTCGATGCCGTCGTTAGCCGGGCGCGGTGCGGTTTCTTTGCGCAGCAGGGCTTCGGCCCAGCCTTCATCGTGCTGGTCGTGGATGCGATCCGGCGCTTTGAGGAAATCGTCTTTCGGCTTATTGGCGGCGGCAGGTGCCAGCGACAAAAACTCTTGGGACAGCTGAAATTCCTGCTGCTCCAGCTTGGCCAGCTCTTCGTCGAGGCTGTCCAGGTCGAGGTCGTCGTGAATCCACAACGTTTCGCTGGTGGCTTTGCCGGCCGTTGGAATAGCAGCCGCCGGCTGCACGGGAGCCGGAGCCGGAGCTGGCGCGGCCGCAGTTTTAACCGGCTGCACAGCGACAGGCGCCGGCGCTTTTGGCTGTAGCGGGTTGTCGTCGAGAATCTGCTGCGCGGCATTGAATACATGCAAACACGCCCCGCAACGCACAGCGCCATGCGCGGCACCCAGCTGCGCGCTGCTAACGCGAAAGCTGGTGCGGCAATGTGGGCATTGGGTGACGAAGCTGGCGGTCATGCAGTATTCCGAGGGTGCGCAAAACAAAACGGGGGCTAGTTTAACTCAAGGTTCGCAGCAGGCGAGCCTCAGCGGCGGCGGCCACTGATGCGCACCCAACCATCTTTCTCGGCCGTGGGGTCGAGCTCGAACGCATCGGCGTAGGCGGCGCGAACTTCCTCGGCTTGTTCCGCGAGAATGCCCGACAGGGCCAGACGGCCACCTGGCTGCACGAGGGCGGTAATCTGCCCCGCGAGTTGGACCAGTGGACCGGCCAGAATGTTCGCCACTACCACTTCGGCTGGCTTGCGCGGCAAGTCCTCCGGCAGGTAGAGCGGGAACAGCGCCGGGTCAATGCCGTTGCGCCCGGCGTTGTCGCGCGAGGCCTCGAGCGCTTGCGGGTCGATGTCGGTGCCTACGGCATGCTTGGCGCCCAGCAGCAGGGCGGCGATGGCGAGAATGCCCGAGCCGCAGCCGAAATCCAGCACCTCAACGCCTTGCATATCCTGGCCATCCAGCCATTCCAGGCACAGCGCCGTGGTCGGGTGAGTGCCCGTGCCAAAGGCCAGGCCCGGATCAAGCAGCAGGTTTACGGCGTCCGGCTCTGGCGCGGCGTGCCAGCTCGGCACAATCCACAGGCGCTGGCCGAAACGCATCGGCTGGAAGTTATCCATCCAGCTGCGTTCCCAATCCTGGTCTTCAATGCGCTCGACCTGATGGTCCGGCAGCGTGCCGCCGGTGAGCAGGGTCAGGTGCGCGAGCAGGTTGGCTTCGTCGACGTCCGCCTCGAACAACGCCAGCAAGTGCGTGCGCGACCACAGCGGGGTGGTACCCAGGTCCGGCTCGTAAATCGGCTGGTCTTCGGCGTCCATAAAGGTCACCGACACGGCGCCGACCGAGAGCAGCGCGTCTTCGTAGGTTTCTGCCTGTTCCGGGCTGATGGAGAGACGGACTTGTAACCACGGCATAACAACAACCTCGAAGCGATACGTAAGAAGACTGGACTTTAGACGACGGGCGTTTAACAGGGCGGCAAGCTTACTTGACGTGCCGACGCCGCACCAGCCGGGCTTTGCGTGCGATGTAGCCCACGGTAGCCCAGGTGGCAAGCACCGCCCGCGAGCAGTGCCGGCAACAACAGATTGAGCACCGGCACCAGCGCGATCAGAAAAATCAGCAAGCCGTACGCCAGAATTGCGCCGCGTCGATCGGCGAGCGCGCCCAACTGTTCGTTCGACGTCGCCAGACTGGAAAATGCCGCCGGAATTAGAAAACGCACGTTCAAGTACGCCAGCAGCCCCACCAGCAATACGCCATTGAGCAGGGGAATCAGCAGACAAACCAGCGTGCCCAGCGTAATGCCAAGCCACGGGCCGAGCACATAACGCACGCCGTGCAGCAAGTTGCTGTCGCGCTCGGCGCGCTGTTGCAACTGCGGATAATGACGAATACAGCGCTCGCGCACCTTGCCCATCAGCACCCAGCGCAGCGCAAGGCGAATGGTCGCGACGATGGCCACGGTATACAGCAGCACGAACAAGATCAGCGCCAACGCCGCGACATACATCACCAGCATCGCCAGCGGCCCGGCCATGCCGCCCATACTGCCACCGCCGCCGCCACTCAAACTCGGCAAAAAGCCCAGCACAACGCCGCCGTAAATGATGAACAAGGACAGGGCACCACAGGCCATGCCGATCTGCTCGTAGTACTCGAAAAACACCCACGTCCACAGCCCGAACGCCAGGGCGCACAGGCCCGCCGAGCGCAACAGAATGCCAGGGCGCAGGCTGTCGCGAAGGGCGAGGCCCAGGCACTTAAACGCTTCGGCAAAGGCGGCGAGGGTGTTGTCGGCGGCGGCTTTGAGGCCCATGAATCATGTCCTTATGAAACGAGAAAAGGCCGCGGGAAGCGGCCTTTCTCTAGAGATGCATCTGGAACGCGGTTTAATGAATACCGAGTTTCTTCTCAAGGTAGTGAATGTTTACGCCACCTTTGCAGAAACCCTTATCCCGGACCAAATCACGGTGCAGCGGGATATTGGTCTTGATCCCATCGACCACAATCTCGTCCAGCGCATTGCGCATGCGCGCCATGGCTTCGTCACGGGTCGCCCCGTAGGTGATCAGCTTGCCGATCAACGAGTCATAGTTCGGCGGAACGCTGTAGCCGCTGTACAGGTGCGAATCCACGCGCACGCCATTGCCGCCAGGGGCATGGAAGTGCTTAACCTTGCCGGGGCTCGGCATAAAGGTCGACGGGTCTTCGGCGTTGATGCGGCATTCCAGGGCGTGCCCACGGATGACCACATCTTCCTGCTTGATCGTCAACTTGTTGCCAGCGGCGATGCTGAGCATCTCCTTGACGATGTCGATGCCGGTGACCATTTCCGATACCGGATGCTCCACCTGAACGCGGGTGTTCATCTCGATAAAGTAGAAACGGCCATTTTCGTACAGGAACTCGAAGGTGCCGGCGCCACGGTAGCCAATGTCGATACAGGCTTTAACGCAACGGGCGAACACTTCCTGGCGAGCGGTTTCGTCGATGCCCGGAGCCGGCGCTTCTTCCAATACCTTCTGGTGGCGGCGCTGCAGGGAGCAGTCGCGGTCACCCAGGTGAATGGCGTTGCCCTGGCCGTCGGAGAGCACCTGCACTTCCACGTGACGTGGGTTGGTGAGGAATTTTTCCAGATAGACCATCGGGTTGCCGAACGCTGCACCGGCTTCAGTGCGGGTCAGCTTGGCCGATTTGATCAGGTCGTCTTCGTCGTGAACCACGCGCATACCACGACCACCACCGCCGCCAGCGGCTTTGATGATCACGGGATAGCCGACTTCACGGCCGATACGCAGTGCAGTTTCTTCGTCTTCCGGCAGCGGGCCGTCGGAGCCCGGAACGGTCGGAACGCCAGCGGCGATCATCGCGTGCTTGGCCGAAACCTTGTCGCCCATCAGGCGAATGGTGTCGGCTTTCGGGCCGATGAAGGCAAAACCGGATTTCTCGACCTGCTCGGCAAAATCGGCGTTTTCCGCGAGGAAGCCGTAGCCGGGGTGAATGGCGGTAGCGCCGGTCACTTCGGCGGCGGCGATGATCGCCGGAATATGCAGGTAGGATTTGTTAGCGGGGCCAGGACCGATGCACACCGTCTCGTCTGCCAGGCCCAGGTGCATCAATTCACGGTCGGCGGTGGAGTACACCGCGACGGTCTTGATGCCCAGTTCCTTGCAAGCGCGCAGGATGCGCAAGGCAATTTCGCCGCGGTTGGCGATCAGCACTTTTTCCAACATCGCAGGCTCTCCGCGGTTCAAACGATGGTGAACAGCGGTTGGTCGTACTCAACCGGCTGGCCGTTTTCCACCAAGATGGATTCGATGACGCCGCTGGTTTCAGCTTCGATGTGGTTCATCATTTTCATGGCTTCGACGATGCACAGAATGTCGCCTTTCTTCACGCTCTGGCCCACTTCAACGAAGGCTGGCGAGGTTGGCGCCGGGGTGCGGTAGAAGGTGCCGACCATTGGCGAGCGAACCACGTTGCCATTGAGCTTGGCGGCAACCGGTGCGGCGTCTGCCACTGCAGCGGCAGGGGCAACGGGTGCAGCAGCTGGAGCGGGGGCGGCGAACATTTGTGGGGCGGGGGCGTATTGCGGCTGTTTGCCATGACGGCTGATGCGTACGGACTCTTCGCCCTCACGAATCTCCAGCTCATCGATGCCGGATTCTTCCAGCAGCTCGATCAATTTCTTAACTTTACGAATATCCATAAAAAGCAACTCCCAAGGAAAAGGTCAGGGGCGTTCAAGTTGTTCCAGGGCAGCCTCCAGGGCCAGCCGGTAACCGCTGGCGCCAAGGCCGCAGATCACACCTACAGCAACATCCGAAAAGTAGGAGTGATGGCGGAAAGGTTCGCGCTTGTGCACGTTTGACAGGTGCACTTCGATGAATGGGATGCTCACCGCTAGCAACGCGTCACGTAATGCGACACTTGTGTGCGTAAAAGCTGCGGGATTGATAAGAATGAAGTCCACCGCCTCGTTGCGAGCCGCGTGAATACGCTCGATCAGCTCGTACTCGGCATTGCTCTGCAAGTACATCAGGTGGTGACCGGCGTCGCGGGCGCGGCGCTCAAGGTCGAGGTTGATCTGTTCCAGCGTGGTGGCGCCATAGACGCCTGGTTCGCGTGTGCCCAACAAATTCAGATTGGGGCCATGCAGCACCAGCAAGGTGGCCATGTGGAGTTTTCCTTATTGTTTTGCCATTCAACGCTGCGCCGGACTATGCCGCAGGCGGATTGGGCATGTCCAGTTCTACGCAGTACCAAGCACGATAGCAGCAGATTGCTGCAAATATATGCAGCTCGTCAGCGCGCGGCGGCAGTGCGCAGGCGTTCGGCGAATTGCGCCGCATCAATCTCGCCTACGACACGGATATCAGCCCATTCGTCACCGTTAGGTGCGAAAAACAAAATGGCGGGCGGGCCGAACAGCTTGTAGCGGTTGAGTAGGGTGCGTTGTTCTTCGGTGCTGTCGGTGATATCGAAACGAACAAGACGATAGCGCCCCAACTGGCTGGTCACTTCCGGCGCGTGCAGCACTTCGCGTTCGATCACTTTGCAGCTGATGCACCAATCGGCATACCAATCGAGCAGCAAGGGTTGATTCGCCGCTTTGGCCGCAGCGAGTGCAGCGTCCAGCTCGGAAGGCGTTTTCACCGTCTGCCAGGTTGTGACAACGGGTGCAGCGCCGGTAGTGGCGACCGTTTGCGAGGCTCTGCCCAACGGGCGCAGCGGATCGCTTTCGCCCTGCATCGCACCGATCCACGCGCTCACGCCATACACCAACAACACCAGGCCGAGCAGTTGCGCCAGCCGAGCGCGCGGCGCTTTGTAGGTGAACTCCAGCGCGCCGAGGAACAGCGCCACGCCAACGGCCAACAGCCCCCACAACGCCAGCGCCAGGCTTGGCGGCAGCACGCGTTCGAGCATCCACACCGACACCGCGAGCAGCAACACGCCGAAGGCGTTGCGCACCGTCACCATCCAGTTGCCGCCTTTGGGCAGCAAGGTGCCGCCGCCGACCGCAAACAGCACCAGCGGCGCGCCCATGCCGAGGCCCAAGGCGAACAGTTTCAAGCCGCCGCCCAGCGCATCGCCACTGGCGCTTATATAAAGAAGCGCGCCTGCGAGCGGCGCCGATACACACGGCGACACCAACAAGCTCGACACCACCCCCAGCAGCGCGGCGCCCCATAACGACCCGCCTTTGGCATTGCCGGCCATGCGGTCCAGCGGCTCGCTGATAAAGCGCGGGAGGCGCAACTCGAATACGCCAAACATGGCCAGGGCGAACACGCCGAAGAACAACGCAAAGGGCACCAGCACCCAGGCAGATTGCAACCGCGCCTGCAAATTCAGCTCGGCGCCGAACACGCCCATCAGCGCGCCCAGCACGGCGAAACAGGCGGCCATGGGCAGCACGTAGGCCAGCGACAAGCTCAAGCCGCGCAGGCCGCCAATCTGTCCGCGCAGCACCACCCCCGAGAGAATCGGCAGCATCGGCAGCACGCACGGGGTAAAGGTCAGGCCCAGGCCTGCGACGAAAAACAGCAGCAGCTCATGCCAGCTCCAGCCGGGTGTTGGCACGGTTGCCGCGGCGCTGCCTGGTGCGGCTGCGTTTAGCGGTGCGGCCTCGCCATCCAGCTCCAACCGTTCGGTTTCCGGCGGATAGCAAAGGCCTTTATCCGCGCAGCCTTGGTAGGTCACGAACAAGGTGTAAGGCAGGTTGTAGCTGTTCTTCAGCGGCAGATCGACATCGAGAATGCCGTGGTACACCTCAACGTCGCCGAAATACTCGTCGTGCTTTTTCTCGCCGGGCGGCAGCTGCGCGGGGCCGTTGCCGACGTCGGCCGGCTCGATTCGAAATTGGAAACGGTGGCGGTACAGGTAGTAGCCGTCAGTGGCGACGAAGCGCAGCGTGACTTTGTCCGCCGTGTTCTGCACCACACTCAGCTTGAACGCCTCGCGCACCGGCAGGAAATCAGCGCTGTTATTCAGCGGCGCGCCGAGGGTAGCGCTGGGGCGGTTGTCCAGAAGACTGGCGCTGACCGGCAGGGCGAGCAACAGCAAAAACAGGCTGAGCAGGCGGCGCATGGAAATCTCACTGCAAAGAAAGTGCGCGCAATCATAGCGGAAAGCGTTGGCGCGTGGCCTTGGGTGAATCGACACGGGGAATTACTGGGTGGGTCGACTGCACTGCCATCCGTACTAGCCGGCATTAACTCCGCAAGCATAGTCAAATCCGACACGCTGGATCCCCGCCTGCGCGAGGACGACGGTGGTCTGGTCAAAACACTCCGTCATCCCCACGTAGCCGGCGGTCCGACGATCCAGAATTGCGTACGCGACGCTCACCTAAACCCGAAACCGCTGCACCGCCGTATGCAACTGCCCACCCAACGCCTGCAACTGCTCCCCCTGATTACGCCCATGCCCAATGCGCTCAAGGTTACTGCCACCCAATTGATGAATTCGCTCGCTATGCCCACGAATCTCGCTCACCGCGCCGCTCTGTTGCGCGGTGGCGTCGGCGATGCGTTCGGCCATGGTGGCGATGGTGCGGATGGCGGTGACGATTTCATCCAGCGCGCCGTCCGCCGCTTCGGCCTGGCTGGCGGTGGCTTCGGCATGCCCCACTTGCGCACGCATCGCTTCCAGCGAGTGCCCGGCGGCCTGCTGCAAGCGGCCGATCAGTTGCTGAATTTCCCCCGTGGCGCCGGCCGTGCGCTGGGCCAGCGAGCGCACTTCTTCGGCCACCACGGCAAACCCGCGCCCGCTTTCGCCGGCCCGCGCGGCTTCGATTGCGGCGTTCAACGCCAGCAAGTTGGTTTGCTCGGCAATCGAGCGAATCACCGTCAATACGCTGCCAATGGTGGCGGTTTCTTCGGCGAGCCGTTCAATTGCCTGGGCGTTGCCTTGCACCTCGGTGACCAGCATGTGCATGCCGGTCAGGCTCTGGCCGATTACGGTTTGCCCTTGCTCCAGCGCCCGGCCGGCTTCGCGACTGGCGTCTGCGGCCTGGCTGGCATCGCCGGCGACTTGCTGAATGGTCGACTCCAAATCACCCAGCGCATCGCGAATCTGCTCGGTATCACCGGCCTGGCGTTCGGCGCCGCTGTGCAAACCATTGCTCAGTTCGGCCAGCGCCCGACTGCTGCCGGCCACTTGTTCGGCGTGCTGGCGAATGGTGCCTACCAAATCGACCAAATAAGCGCGAAGGCGATTGAGCGACTCTTCAATGTCGCGCAGCTCGCGTGTTTTCGAGTCCAGCACAATGCCGTCAGCAAAGTTGCCTTGGGCCCAGGCCGACAGCGACGGCGCCAGGCGGCTCAATACGGTGCTGAGGCGCCGCTGGATACGGTCTATGACCAGCGCAATCAGCAGAATCAAACCGATCATGGCCCCCTGCAGCACGCGCACTTGCAGCTGGATGCGGCCGTATTCCGCGCGCACCGCAGGCGCCACGGCGTCCAGCGCTTGCTGGGTGGCGGCGAGCGTGTCGCGGGTTTTGCTCATCAGCGCGCCACGGTTTTTGATCAGCTCACGGGTGCGCGCCAATTCGGCCGGGTAGCGTTTGATCAGGCTGACCAGGTCGCGCTTGAGGGCAATGCCGCGGTCCTCGGCTTGAGTGGCGCTGATGTCCGAGGCAATGCCCATCATCGCTGCGAAGTCATCGGCAGCGGAGTTGCTGGCATCGGCCACGCCCAACAGCGGCAGCGCTTGCAGGGCGTCGGCTTGCTGGCTGAGCACTGTCACTTCGCGCTCTACGTCGCCGGCCAGTTCGTCGCGGCCGCTGCTCACCAGCTTGCCGCGCGCGTGGCTCAGGCGCGTGAGGTGCACGGCGGCGTTGAACAGCGGCGCGCGGTAGGCAGCGCTAGCGTCGGCCGGTGCGCTGTCGGCATAGGCACTGAGTTGTTCCAACGCGCCGGAAATTTCCCGCTCGGCTTGCAGCAACAGCCCTTGCGGGTCGCCGGCCAGTTTGCCCGCCGCCAGCAGTTCGGTGCCAGTGAAGCGCTGCAAATCACTGAGGCTGGGACGCAGATTGGCTGCCAGTTCGTCTGGCAGCGCGTCGGTGGCTTGTTGCAGGGCGTCGATGGCCTGGCTGGCGCTGCTGTGGCGCAGGGCATCGCCGCTGCCGAGGTAGTCCTGAATATTGGTCGCCACTTCAGTTTGGAAGCGCTGCGACAAACTCAGGTACTGCTCCATTAACTGATAGGGCCGTTCCAGCGCGCGCTGCGACCACCACAGCGTGGCGCCCAGCGCCAGGCAAACGGCAACGAGCAGGGCGGTGTTGAGGTTGGTTAGTTGCTTCAGGCGCATAGGGAGGACTCGACCGATAACCCATGGCGTCAAAACGCCATGACTGGCTGTAAAGTCCTGAATTTATTGCTCTTTCATTGCAAGTTGATGACAGCGTGACGGGCGTCACGCTTTTTCCTGAGCCGGTTGTCAGCTTTTGAAAATGTCGACTCGATTGCGGCCGCCGTGCTTGGCCGCATACAGCGCTTGGTCGGCACGTTTGGACAGCTCGTTGCTGTCCACATCGTCGATCAGTTGAGCGATGCCGCAACTGAAGGTGCAGGACAAATCCTGCGGCGAGGCGGGGTAGTGAATTTCCGCGAAGCGCTGACGAATGCCGTCGAGCACTTTCGCGGCAGTCTCGGCGTCGGTATTGGGCAGCACCACGGCGAATTCTTCGCCGCCATAACGGCCGATATGATCGGTTTTGCGCAGACGCTGTTTGAGGAACAGGGCCAGGCTTTTGATCACGCGGTCGCCCATGGGGTGGCCGTATACGTCGTTCACTTTTTTGAAGTGATCGATGTCGAGCATGGCAAACGTCACCGGCTGGTTGTCGCGGCGCGCGCGAATGCGGGTGTCGTCTAGCAACTGCAAAATATGGGTGTGGTTGTATAGGCCGGTGAGGCTGTCGCGGACCATGCGCGATTTCAGGTTGCGCGCTCGTTCAGCGCGGTTGCGCACGGTGGCAATCAGGTGTCGCGGCTTGATCGGCTTGGTGAGGAAATCGTCGCCGCCTTCGCTCATCGCATCGAGCTGTTTGTCCAGGTCGTCTTCGGCGGACAAATAGATAATTGGCACGCTGACGTAACGGTCGTTGTGGCGAATCACCTGCGCCAGCTCGGTGCCGTTGCACTCGGGCATGTACATGTCGAGGATGATCAGGTCCGGCTGGAACTCGGCCAGCACGCTCATGGTTTTGATCGGATCGGTCAGCGTGTGGGTGATGATGCCGGCGCTGTTGAGCACGCGTTCGGTGTGCGTGGCTTGGGCGCGGGAGTCGTCGATGACCAGCACGCGGAAGGGCTCGTATTGGCTCACATGGGTGAGCACTTCAATGCGCTCCAGCAAGGTGGAGGCATCCAGGCTGCCGGTGAAGAATTCTTGCCCGCCGGCACGCACGGCGGCGAGGCGGGTAGGGGTGTCGGTTTCTTCTTCGCTATAAAAAAGCAGCGGCAGTTTTTGCTCGAGGTCTTGCTGAATTTCGTTGGCCAACTCCAAGCCCTGGCCGGGGCCGGCGAAGTCGACTTCCATAAGAATGGCGGCCGGGTGGCGTTCGCGCATGGCCGCGCGGAAGGCGCTGACGCTGCCGAACGATTGCGCGCTCAGGCCAAAGAATTCCAGCTGCTGAGCCAAGCGCTCGGCGCGCTCGCGATCCTGCAAACCGACATAAACGGGTTTGCGCAGCGGCGGCAGGAAAGTTTGTTCGTATTGATCGCCATGGCGCAGCCCGGTGCGCGACAAGCGCTGCATCAATTGATTGAGTTCGGTGATCAGCGCGCTATTCAGGCGGCCTTTGTTGGCGCCGCTGGCTTCCAGGCATTGGCCTATGCTGCGGGCCAGTTGCGCATGGTCTTCTTGCCCAAAACGCTCGGCATAACGCAGCAAGCGCAGGTTGGCTTCGGCCAGTTCCGTGTCGTTCCATTCGCGCTCTTGCAGTCGCTGCCACACTTCCAGCACTTGCCGCGCCTGGTGAATTACGCGCTGGGCAAAGTGATGCTTGAGGCGGTCACTGCTGAGATCTTCTTGCTCGGACATGGCCGGACGTCTTCTGTGATACGGCGGTGCCGCGGGGGCGGCTCGAATGGTGGCGCTATGCTACCAGTGGCACTCTTACAGGCTAGTACCGTCGATCATTTGACGCCAGTCGTACATCGATTCTTTGACGGGCGGCAGAAACGTCTGATCGGTGACAAACCTGTTACACAACCGGCGCTAAGTTTGCGTCGGCGCCCTGCGCATCCGCAAGCGGTTCCCTTATAGTGCCCGGCGGACCGCAATAGAACAGTGCCCCGCCGCGCACTCCGAGAAAGAGGCGCCAATCAGGCGGCACCCTCTGTAGAGGCTGTGGTCGAACTGCTGACTTCGATTGAAAGGACAAAGCCATGTTGAATTGGAAGAACCGCGCAAGCACCGTGCGCGACGGCGTCGGTAACTCGGTAGACGGCGCTCGCAGCTATTTCGGCGGCCTTTGGGTGAGTCGCGCACTGGGCACCTTGCTGGCGCTGTATTTAATAGTGGCAGGCCTTATCGGCTGGTGGTGGAGCCAAGAACCCGGTTTGTTTCAGGTTCAGCAAAACGCTCAACAGGCGGCCCAGCAAGCCAATCGCCAACTGGTCAGCGGTTACACCACGGTCGAAACCCTGAAGAAAGTGGTGTCGACCTTGCTCGATAAACCGGGCGGCTACCTTTCAAACGACCTCGCACCGCCCGGCCTGTGGCTCGACAACATGCCGAGCTTCGAATACGGCGCGCTGGTGCAGGTGCGTGACCTTTCCCGCGCGCTGCGTAAAGACTTCGCCCGCTCGCAAACCCAGTCCACCGAAGACCCGGATCTGGCCAAGGCCGAGCCGCGTTTCAACTTCGACAACAAAAGCTGGGCGCTGCCGGCCTCCGAAGCCGAATACCGCGAGGGCATCAAATCACTCGACCGTTACCTGGCGCGTCTGGCCGATCCAAACCAGCCGAGCGCGCAGTTCTATACCCGCGCCGACAACCTCAATAACTGGCTGGGCGACACCGCCACGCGCCTGGGTTCGCTGTCGCAACGCTTGTCTGCCAGCGTCGGTCAGGTTCGCCTGAACAGCGGCACCAAGGAACCGGTGCAAACCGTGACCGCTGGCGACGTGCCGGCCGTGCGCGAGGAAGTGTACGAAACGCCGTGGATGCAGATCGACAACGTGTTCTACGAAGCTCGTGGCCAGGCCTGGGCGCTGTCGCACATCTTGCGGGCCATTGAAGTGGACTTCGCCGACGTGCTGGCGAAAAAGAACGCCACCGTCAGCGTGCGTCAGATCATTCGCGAACTGGAAGCCTGTCAGGAACCGCTGTGGAGCCCCATGGTGCTCAACGGCAGCGGCTACGGCATTCTCGCCAACCACTCGCTGGTGATGGCCAACTACATCTCCCGCGCCAACGCCGCCATCATCGACCTGCGCCAATTGCTGAGCCAAGGTTGATGGCCGAGCTGTCTGCCAACGAGGTGGCCCATCGGGCCGCCTCCGACGCCGAGCACATCGCGTGGGTTGATGAAGCCGACAAAGAACTGGGCAGCCTG
Source organism: Pseudomonas sp. AC070 (assembly GCF_979258635.1). Taxonomy (NCBI): domain Bacteria; kingdom Pseudomonadati; phylum Pseudomonadota; class Gammaproteobacteria; order Pseudomonadales; family Pseudomonadaceae; genus Pseudomonas; species Pseudomonas sp. AC070. The sequence continues at coordinate 4,380,761 of NZ_OZ409871.1, read as the reverse complement.
CCGCGCGCTGAACTGCGCGAGCGTGGGCTGATCGGGCGCGGCACCTTTATATTGCTGTTCAACTCGGCCGGCGAACTGTGCATTCACCGTCGCACCCTGAGCAAAGCGGTGTGCCCCGGTTACTGGGACGTCGCTGCAGGCGGCATGGTGCAGCAGGGCGAAAGCTACGCCGAGTCGGCCGCCCGCGAGCTGGAAGAGGAGCTGGGCATCGGCGGCGTTACCCTTCACGAGCACGGTCGATTCTTCTTCGATCAACCGGACAATCGCCTCTGGGGCGCGGTGTTTTCCGCCGTATCCGACGCGCCGTTGCGCCTGCAACCAGAGGAGGTGCTCGAAGCCCGTTTTGTCACCATCGAAGCCGCGCTAGCCGCCACGCAAAACCTGCCGTTCTGCCCCGATTCCCTCGAAGCCTTCAAACGTTATTTACGCAGCGGCGCCGCAGGTCGCGAATTCAGCGTTTAATGGCGCAAATTGGCTATTAGCAACAGCGAAAATTATCGGTACACTGCGCCGCCTTTCAAGCCTGAGCCTCCCGGCCCAGGTGCGCTGCCCCTGCCAGAGTGGGGCTTCGCGGCTGACACCTCGTCAGCCAGTCGCTTTCAGGTCCACCTACTAACGCTGCGCTGGACCTTCCTGACCGAGGACAACCCGGTGGTCAAGAAAGCTTCGTCCTTTTCCGCCCTCGGCGGTTTGGTGTTTTCCACCGATGCAGGCCGGCATTGCCCCGACTGCAGCAAACCGGTGGACGCCTGCATCTGCAAACAGACCGCTATTCCCGACGGGGATGGCATCGCCCGCGTGCGCCGTGAAACCAAAGGTCGCGGCGGCAAAACGGTGACCACCATTACCGGCGTGCCCCTGGCCGAGGAGCCGCTTAAAGAATTGGCAAGCCAACTTAAACGGCGCTGCGGCTGCGGTGGTTCGCTCAAAGACGGCATCATCGAAATCCAGGGCGACCATGTGCAGCTGCTGCTCGATGAATTGATCAAGCAAGGCTTCAACGCGAAGAAATCTGGCGGCTGACCCGTCGCCTCCTAAACTTTCGCGAGCTTTGTCCGCCATCGATGCGGCTGAACACCTCAGAAAACGTCATGTCCACTGCTTACCTTGCTCGAGTCGGGGCTGCCCGGCGCTTTTGAATTCTTCCAAAAAGGGAACCTGAATGTCCGTACGACGCACACGTAAAGATGACGGCAGCCAATGGACCGTTGCGGACAGCCGCAGCGTTTACGGCATTCGCCATTGGGGCGCTGGCTATTTCGCCATCAACGAAGCGGGCCGCGTCGAAGTGCGCCCCAGCGGCCCGAACAGCGCGCCGATTGACCTGTTCGAACAGGTTGAAGAACTGCGTCAGAGCGGGCTGTCGCTGCCCCTGCTGGTGCGTTTCCCCGACATTCTGCAAGACCGCGTACGCCAGCTGACCGGCGCCTTTGACGCCAACATCGCGCGCCTGGAATACCAAAGCCAGTACACCGCGCTGTACCCGATCAAGGTCAACCAGCAGGAAGCGGTGGTGGAAAACATCATCGCCACCCAGAACGTTTCCATCGGCCTCGAAGCCGGTTCCAAACCCGAGCTGTTGGCCGTGCTGGCGCTGGCGCCGAAGGGCGGCACCATCGTCTGCAACGGCTACAAAGACCGCGAATTCATTCGCCTGGCGCTGATTGGCCAGAAGCTCGGCCACAACGTCTTTATCGTCATCGAAAAAGAATCCGAAGTTCAGCTGGTGATCGAAGAAGCGGCCGACCTTAAAGTCGCGCCGCAAGTGGGCTTGCGCGTGCGCTTGTCGTCACTGGCCTCGAGCAAGTGGGCCGACACCGGCGGTGAGAAATCCAAATTTGGCTTGTCGGCCGCGCAGCTGTTGTCCGTGGTCGAGCGCTTCCGCGCCGCCAAGCTGGACCAAGGCATTCGCCTGCTGCACTTCCACATGGGCTCGCAAATCGCCAACCTGGCCGACTACCAACACGGTTTCAAAGAAGCCATCCGCTACTACGGCGAACTGCGCGGCCTCGGCCTGCCGGTGGACCACATCGACGTCGGCGGCGGCCTGGGCGTGGACTACGACGGCACCCACTCGCGCAACGCCAGCTCCATCAACTACGACATGGACGACTACGCCGGTGTCGTGGTCGGCATGCTTAAAGAATTCTGCGACGCGCAGGAACTGCCGCACCCGCACATCTTCTCGGAAAGCGGCCGCTCGCTCACCGCGCACCACGCCATGCTGGTGGTGCAAGTGACCGACGTGGAAAAGCACAACGACGAAGTGCCGGCCATTGACGACAAGGAAACCTTGCCCGAAACCGTACAATGGCTGGTCGACCTGCTGGGCCCGACGGACCTGGAAATGGTCACCGAAACCTACTGGCGCGCCACCCACTACATGAGCGACGTGGCCAGCCAATACGCCGACGGCAAAATCAGCCTCACTCAAAAGGCCCTGGCCGAGCAGTGCTACTTCGCCGTGTGCCGCCGCCTGCACAACTCGCTAAAAGCCCGCCAGCGCTCGCACCGCCAAGTGCTCGACGAGCTCAACGACAAACTCGCCGACAAATACATCTGCAATTTCTCGGTATTCCAGAGCCTGCCGGACACCTGGGCCATCGGTCAGGTGCTGCCGATTCTGCCGCTTCACCGTCTCGGCGAAGAACCGCTGCGTCGCGCCGTGCTGCAGGACTTAACCTGCGACTCCGACGGCAAAATCAAGCAATACGTCGACGAGCAGAGCATCGAAACCAGCCTGCCGGTGCACGAAGTTCGCGAAGGTGAAGACTACTTGCTCGGCATCTTCCTGGTCGGCGCCTACCAGGAAATTCTCGGCGACATGCACAACCTGTTCGGCGACACCGACTCGGTGAACATCTACCAGAACCCGGACGGCACCGCGTACCACGCCGGTATCGAAACCCACGACACCATCGAAGACATGCTGCGTTACGTGCACCTGTCTCCCGAGGAGCTGATGACCCACTACCGCGACAAAGTGGCCAGCGCCAAGATCAGCCCACGGGAACGCACCCACTTCCTCGACGCATTGCGTTTAGGGCTGACACGGTCTTCGTACTTGTCTTCGTAACCATTGCTTGTTTCCCCTCTCCCGCCTGCGGGAGAGGGGCTAGGGGAGAGGGCAAGGCGTTCACTCCTGCTGCAGTCCAACTCAAGAGCAACTTCCTCTATGCGCCGACTGCTCACCCCGCTTTTCCTCGCCCTCAGCACCTTCCTCAGCGCCTGCTCCCCTGTAGGCCTGCTCAACGCCATCACCCCCACCGACACCTACCGCAAAACCAGCGCCATCGCCTACGGCAGTGACCCGCGTCAGCAGTTGGACATCTACGTGCCCACCGTAAAGAAACCCGGCCCCACGCCGGTCGTGCTGTTCTTCTACGGCGGCAGCTGGAACAGCGGCGAGCGCAACGACTACCGCTTCGTTGGCGAGGCACTGGCCAGCAAAGGCTACGTCGCCGTCATCGCCGACTACCGCCTGTACCCGCAGGTGCGCTACCCCGACTTCCTCAAAGACAGCGCGCAAGCGTTCGCCTGGGTTTACCAAAACATCAGCGTGTACGGCGGCGACCCCGCGCACCTGTTTCTCATGGGCCACAGTGCCGGCGCCTACAACGCCGCCATGCTCGCCCTCGACACGCGCCTGCTGGCTGAGGTCAACCTAAACGCCAGCGCCATTCGCGGCTGGATCGGTCTGGCCGGCCCGTACGATTTTCTCCCCATCGAAAACCCAAACGTGCGCCCCGTGTTCTTCCACCCCAACAGCCCACCAGACTCGCAACCCATCAACCACGTCACCGCCAGCGCGCCGCCAGCCCTGTTGATCGCCGCGCAAGAAGACGACCTCGTTAACCCGAAGCGCAACACCGGCGGCCTGGCGAACCGCCTGCGCGACGTGGGCGTGCCCGTGAGCGAGCACTACTACGACAACGTCAGCCACATCAGCCTCATCGCCGCCCTGTCGCGCCCCCTGCGCTACAAAGCGCCCGCCCTGGAAGAGATCGCCCGCTTCATCGGCAGCGACGGCGGCCGAACCCCCTAAAACAAAGAAGCCCGAGCCAAAAGCCCCTCCCACCGGACCCGATCCTGTAGGAGAGGCTTCAGCCTCGAGCTCTTAAATCCTCAATCTAGCGCTAACGCCGTCGTCCTCGCTCAACCCCTGAGCCGCCCATCAACCACCTCGACTACGGCGCCCCAAACTTCAACGTACCCAACGCTAGATGTCCAAACACTGTCCAACCCAACACGCTTAAAACCGCAATTACCACCCACCCCACGACAAGCCCCAGCGCGATCTGCTTCCACAGCCCTGCATGAGGATTGCTATGAGTCGCGCTACCGGAGCGGACAGGGCGGTCGCGCTCGGCGCGGATGTCGTCGAAATCGTCTCTCATGTTTTCTCCGCTCGCCCAGGGCGCGCTTTAACGAAATTAGTCTGGCTCAAATGCCGTCTGGACTTTGATGCCCATTTGCTGGCCTGGTTCGTTCCGATATCAGCCACAACGCGTACTCGGGAAACGCCTGCGCAAGGATTCAGCAATAGGCTTGCCCGCTTCCAGCGCGCGCGATTATAGGAGCAATTGCCTGAACCGGTCGGAAGCGAAAGATTGGTCGCCTGACTACTTACGCCGATAACTCTTCTTCCCCGACGGCGTCACGCAAAACTCCCCACCCCGCGGCCCGACACACAACGTCCCGCCACCACACGGACAATCCCCACCCGCGTTCCCACCCACCGCCTTCAACGGCGCAGGGCTCCCGCCATGGATCGCCGCACAGTTCTTCTTCGACCCACTGATCGAACCATCACGACAAATAAACAGCTCACCATCGCAACGGGCGATGCCGCCTTTGGCGCCGGAACAGGGTGTGTTGGCGAAGCTGGGTTGGGCGACGCTGAGGAGCAGCAAGAGGAGGGCGGGCAGAGCGAAACGGGAGAGCACGGCGAAATCCTTTTTGCGCGATGTGGGGCGTTGTGTCCGGAGAACGATCTGAGTCTGGTATCGACTAACGGAGGTTGCCGCGGGGAAGCAGGGCGGCATTTACGACTTCTTGGATCCTTCTCTTCGTAGCTTGCTTTGTAGAGTCGAAGTGTCTAAAAAACAAGCATTACCGCCAGGTATCCCGCACGGTGGGATAATCGCCATCTTTGAAATGGGGGACCGCATGTCTAAGCCTTCACTTGCGGTGAAAAAAGCCTATTTTGCGCAGACCCGTCAGTCGAATTATTCGGCCAGCCTTCGCTTGGAGGTTTTCGATGTGGCGAAGCCAGAGACAGGCAAACCTTCTTGTTCGTCAGGGGCTTCTCCATCACGCGCGAACAAGCCGAATGCGTGATAAATACGGCACGGCATCTGATCCGTACTGTTATCCAGGAACCACAGTCCTTCGCAATATTTTGTACCTCAACGACGAGGATGCGCTCAGCGAAGCCGAGCGCGATATTTCTATAGCCGCGCTCAACCAAATCGAGTTTGAGCTTCCGCCCTACGATCTTCGCTACCTCTGCGCAATTCACCGCACGCTTTTTGGTGGCGTTTAGGAATTGGCGGGCAAAATTAGAACGATCGATATTGCAAAGCAGCAAACTCGGTTCTGTAACGTTGATCGTATTGAGCCCCAGTCAGCCAGGTTGTTCCGAGACTTGGCAGCGGCAAACTGGTTTGAAGGATTAAGCCGGGAGAAACTTGTTGCTTCAGCCGCAGATTTTTACGGCGAAGTAAACATGATTCACCCCTTCCGCGAGGGCAACGGACGGCTCAACGTGTTCTGTTTGGACACATCATCATCAATGCCGGATTTCAAAACGATTGGTGGTAGGTTGAAACGCCGGAATGGGGTTCCAGCCAACATCGCTGCGGTGTTTGGTGATCCTGGTCCGATCACTGAGATATTTGAGCGTTGCATTCGCGAGCGGCTTTGATGGGATGAGCACGCTAGAGCAGCGCGGGGGAAGTCCAGAAACAACAAAGGCCTACCCGAAGGTAAGCCTTTGTTTTGTTTGGTGGCTACACAGGGACTTGAACCCCGGACCCCAGCATTATGAATCCTCGTAGTTCGTCCTTGCTAAACCTCAGGGCTACATATTCCGGGGTGTCCGGCCTGTCTTGATCCTCAGCTATCCATTCTGCTGCTTTAAAACTGCTGAATGTAGTCACCTAATTTGAGCTGGTGAGGCATGGATGCCGAGCCACACCCTGGATGGCTTCATATCCAGGGTGTGGGCACCAGCGCAGGCATGGATGCCGTCTAGGTAACTGCACGGGGTCACTGGGCCGCGAGCGCGCGGCTCGGTACAGAGCAAGCGAGCGGCCGAGTGACGTCCCTGTAACACGTCATATAAACCGAACTAAATAACCTCATTGAACATGATTTATCTCGAAAGGCCCGATTCTACTGGTCTTGACGGGGGCTTGATTTCGAGTTAAATACATAAAAAACATTATAAACATATGTATGTTCTATTGTGATTTGAGGTGGTCTGATGAAAGCGGATGAGAGACGGGAGCTGATTGGCTATATCCAGCGTTACGAGGGGCTATCCAAGGCAGCGGCGATTGCTGATGTGAAGACATCCACTGAGGTTAGCTTGAAAAGGGCTTTGGATGGCTACCGGATAAAGGTTAAGCAAGATGCTCAACAAGCGTTCTCCGCTCCTCCTGTGGGCTTGAATCTCGCAGCCCTGTCCGATGTAGGGGAGAAGCCGAAAAAGACTCCATACACGCTACTGATGCTTCCTCAGCAATTGGATGCTTTGAAGGTGATAGCTGCTCGTGATGGTTCGTCGGTCTCACACCATATTCGCCAGGCAATTAGAGCCTACTTGAAGGCGTACCGCTTATGAGCACCGTAGAGCCAGTGGTAATTCTGCGTCCTGGAGCTTCGCACGCGGTCGATTTGCTAGGTAAATGGGTTGTATGCCGTATTGACTGGGGTGATGAGGGGACTCATGACACTGAGCCTGCTCAGGTGGTCGGCATTGTGTTGCCTGCCCCTGGGATGGCCGTTCGCGCTTGCCTTCTGATGCATAGTTGGAATGAGTCATTGGCAAACGACGGTTTCCAGTACGAGCTCTATTTAGATTCTGTTCAGTTTCTAAGGGTTGTGCAGCCGCCTGAAACTCGAATCGATAACGTAGGAGTAATGTATGTCTAATGTAGGTTTAATGTTGACCAGTGAGCAGCACCGTAAGGCAGCAGAGCTTGCGCTGATGCTGCAATCGGTAGTGATGGGAGATGGTCGTACTGCTCTGAAATTCAACGCTGCTACGCGAGCAGAGTTCATGCGTTGGATGGATGAGCTGATAGGGCTGCTTGAGGTGGGGCGCGCTTACGAGAAATGACTAATGCTGTAGTCCGCTTGTAGTCACTTCTGTAGTCACCGCACAAACAAAAAAGGGCTTAGCTTTCGCTAAACCCTTGTTTTGTTTGGTGGCTACACAGGGACTTGAACCCCGGACCCCAGCATTATGAATCCTCGTAGTTCGTCCTTGCTAAACCTCAGGGCTACATATTCCGGGGTGTCCGGCCTGTCTTGATCCTCAGCTATCCATTCTGCTGCTTTAAAACTGCTGAATGTAGTCACCTAATTTGAGCTGGTGAGGCATGGATGCCGAGCCACACCCTGGATGGCTTCATATCCAGGGTGTGGGCACCAGCGCAGGCATGGATGCCGTCTAGGTAACTGCACGGGGTCACTGGGCCGCGAGCGCGCGGCTCGGTACAGAGCAAGCGAGCGGCCGAGTGACGTCCCTGTAACACGTCATATAAACCGAACTAAATAACCTCATTGAACATGATTTATCTCGAAAGGCCCGATTCTACTGGTCTTGACGGGGGCTTGATTTCGAGTTAAATACATAAAAAACATTATAAACATATGTATGTTCTATTGTGATTTGAGGTGGTCTGATGAAAGCGGATGAGAGACGGGAGCTGATTGGCTATATCCAGCGTTACGAGGGGCTATCCAAGGCAGCGGCGATTGCTGATGTGAAGACATCCACTGAGGTTAGCTTGAAAAGGGCTTTGGATGGCTACCGGATAAAGGTTAAGCAAGATGCTCAACAAGCGTTCTCCGCTCCTCCTGTGGGCTTGAATCTCGCAGCCCTGTCCGATGTAGGGGAGAAGCCGAAAAAGACTCCATACACGCTACTGATGCTTCCTCAGCAATTGGATGCTTTGAAGGTGATAGCTGCTCGTGATGGTTCGTCGGTCTCACACCATATTCGCCAGGCAATTAGAGCCTACTTGAAGGCGTACCGCTTATGAGCACCGTAGAGCCAGTGGTAATTCTGCGTCCTGGAGCTTCGCACGCGGTCGATTTGCTAGGTAAATGGGTTGTATGCCGTATTGACTGGGGTGATGAGGGGACTCATGACACTGAGCCTGCTCAGGTGGTCGGCATTGTGTTGCCTGCCCCTGGGATGGCCGTTCGCGCTTGCCTTCTGATGCATAGTTGGAATGAGTCATTGGCAAACGACGGTTTCCAGTACGAGCTCTATTTAGATTCTGTTCAGTTTCTAAGGGTTGTGCAGCCGCCTGAAACTCGAATCGATAACGTAGGAGTAATGTATGTCTAATGTAGGTTTAATGTTGACCAGTGAGCAGCACCGTAAGGCAGCAGAGCTTGCGCTGATGCTGCAATCGGTAGTGATGGGAGATGGTCGTACTGCTCTGAAATTCAACGCTGCTACGCGAGCAGAGTTCATGCGTTGGATGGATGAGCTGATAGGGCTGCTTGAGGTGGGGCGCGCTTACGAGAAATGACTAATGCTGTAGTCCGCTTGTAGTCACTTCTGTAGTCACCGCACAAACAAAAAAGGGCTTAGCTTTCGCTAAACCCTTGTTTTGTTTGGTGGCTACACAGGGACTTGAACCCCGGACCCCAGCATTATGAATGCTATGCTCTAACCAACTGAGCTATGTAGCCAAGTGGCGCGCATTATTCTTGGCTGGGGCTTAGCTGTCAAGCTGAAATTTCCGTAAATTTGCACGCATGATCAAGCGCTTACAGAGTTAGTGGGTGTCGCTTTGGGCGATGCTGCTGGGTTGCATGAGCGGGTTTTGCGTGAGCTGTTCCAGAGCCAAGGGTTTGGCGAAGAAGTAGCCTTGCGCTTGCCCTGCGCCGATCTCGCGTAATAGCTGCAACGTCGCTTCGTCTTCTACCCCTTCCGCCACCACCGATAACCCCAGCGATTCGGCCATACGCACGATGGCGCGCACGATGGCGCGGCTGCGTGAGCTGGTGGTGAGTTCGAAGATGAAGGATTTGTCGATCTTCAAGCCGCTGAATTGGTACTGATGCACGTAGCTCAGGGATGAAAAACCTGAGCCGAAATCGTCGAGTACCACGCTCATGCCTTGGTCGGACAATTGCTGCATGGTCAGTTGCGCTTGCGCCGGCTCGGCCACCAGTGCGCCTTCGGTGAGTTCCAGGCAGATGCGGGCCGGGGCGATGTTGTGGCGCGCGAGTACGCTCAGTACTTCATCGGCGAATTCGGTGCGGGTAATGCTATAGCTCGAGCAGTTGACGTGCACGGTCGGCCAGTTGGCGTGCTGCGGTTGGGCGAGAATTTCGGCCACGCAGTTGAGCATGTACAGGTCCAGCCGACCGATCAGGCGTAGGCCTTCCAGAGCGGGTAGGAAGTAGCCGGGCGCGATTACGGAGCCGTCGGGTTGATGCCAGCGAATTAGGGCTTCCAGCGACACCAGTTCACCGGTGCGCACGTTCACGATGGGTTGAAAGTACGGCACCAGTTCGTCGCTGCGTTTTAGCGCGTTTCGCAGCGCACCTTCGCGTTCCATTTGGTCGGACACTTCGCGCCGCAGCTCCTGGTTGAACACGGCGTAGCTGTCGCGGCCGCCATTTTTCACCCGGTACATGGCGGTGTCTGCGTCGCGTAGCAGGTCGGCGGGTTCCTGATGGAATTGCTGGTCGGCGCTGACGATGCCGATGCTGCACGAGGAGAACAAGGTGTGGCCGTCGATGGCGAACGGCAGATCGAATTCGGTGAGGATGCGTTCGGCAATGCCAATGGCGACGTCGAGCGGTGCGCCAGGTGCGAGTACGGCAAATTCGTCGCCGCCGAGGCGCGCGAGCAGGTCGCTGCCACGCAAGCAGGCGCGCAGGCGGGCGGCGGCTTCGGTGAGCAGCAGGTCGCCGAAGTGGTGGCCGAGGCTGTCGTTGATCAGTTTGAAACGGTCCAGGTCGATGAACATCACCACCAACTGCTTGCCGTGGTCGCGGAAGTTATTCCAGGCCAGGTTCAGGCGATGCTGCAGGTGGCTGCGGTTGGGCAGGCCGGTCAGTGAGTCGTGGGTGTTTTCGTGTTGCAGCTTGGCGTTGGCGTAGTCCAGTTCGCGGGTGCGGCTTTGCACCCGTTCTTCCAGTTGCAGGTTGGCGGCCTGCACCGCTTCGGCGGCGTTGCGGCGGGAGAAGGCGGTGTCGATGTGCCGCGATACGAAGGTGAGCAGTTCCTGATCGCGCAGGCTATAGCGCACGTTGGGCTCATAGCTCTGCACCACCAGCACGCCGCGTACGTCGTTGTCGGCGAACAGCGGAATGCCTAGCCAGGACTGTGAGCGCACCGGTTCTTTGCTGCGCTCGATTTCGCCAACGTCCATTAACCGTGAGGCTTCGTCGTAGTCGATCAGGCACGGCCGGCGCTGGCGAATTACGTATTCGGTCAGGCCTCGTTGGCCCCGGCGCGACGGTGGTGGATCGCTGCGTTGTTCGTCGACGAAGTAGGGAAAACTGACTTCGTCGGTCTGCCGGTCGAACTGGGCGATATAGAAGTTGAGGGCAAACAACAGCTCGCCAACGATGCTGTGCAGGCCGCGAAACAGGTCAACCATTTCCCCCGGTTGGCTGGACAATTCGGTGATCTGGAACAGCGCGCTCTGAAGATGTTCGGCGCGCTCGCGGTCGGCCACTTCCTGGCGCAGCGTGTGATTGAGCTCGGATAACTGCAGGGTTCGCCGTGAGACGGTCTCTTCCAGATCGGCGCGGTGAAGAATGCGGTCCAGTGCCATGGCGACGTGGCGTACGACCACGAGAAATAACGCGCGGTCTTCGGAGTTATAGACGCGCGACTTCTCGTACACCTGCATGGCGAGCATGCCGAACACTTCGTCGGAGGCGTTCTTCAGCGGAGCGCCCATCCAGAATTCCGGCTTGTGTCCTACGCAGAAAAAGCGGCCTTCGACTTCGGCGGCGTAGATGCCTGCTGAATCGATCAGCAAGGGCTGGCCGCTGGTGAGCACCGTGCCGGTGAGCGACAGTTGATCCGGGTTCAGGTACTCGTACGTCTCGGACTCCAAGGCCTCGGTGTCAATGATGTCGACGTAGTAGGGATAGGTGATCTTGCGCGTATCGCTGTCGTACAGCGCCAGGTAGAAGTTTTCCGCGTCGATCAGGCTGGCCAGTTGTTTGTGCACACCCATCAAAAACTCGGAGCGCTCACGGGTGGAGGTGGCCAGGTAAGTAATTTCATACAGCACGCGTTGGGTTAGCTGCGCACGAGCCAGGGTGATGGCTTGGGTTTGCAAGGCCAATTGCTGCGCCAGCTCGGCCAGAACGGTTGCGTCTTCGGTGCTGCAATCCTGCGGGGCGAGTAGCCAGCCCAACACGTTTTCACCGCTGCCGGTGGCCCAGCGCTGGAGATGATGGGTTGCGCAAAACGTGTCGAGCTGTGCGGTCGAAAGACTCGCCGGCCACGACGAACCCGCTTCGCCCTGGCCGCTAAGGTGCAAATGATCGTTGACCCGATACCAGGCCCAGGCGCGCGTTTGTGACCAGTGGCTGGCTGCGGTGAGCAAGGCGCTGATAGCGCTGGCAAACGCTGCGGCGTGTGGCGACCCATGGGGCAGGGTGGACGAGTTCATTGGCGCTCCAAGCCAGGTGCTGACGGGCTTCATCTTCGGGCCTACACGTAAGCGCTGCAAGCCGCGCCGAAGAATTGCTTTAGCGAGGCGATTAGTCGGGCGCAGCCCTAGGCCGCGATTGTCGAGGGTGGCGGTCAGCTCTGTAAGCGCTGGCGAATCTGCCGCCGTTGGCTTGCGCTTTTTCCGAAGTGCTCTGTGTCCGAGGCTTGGACGACTCCAGCGCACGCCCTGCGACGTCTGGCCGCCTGGCCATGGGGCAGTGCGCGGCGTCAGGATTCGGCCGGGCCGCTGACGGCCGGGGAGAGGCTATGCACATTACTGACCGACGTGAGGCGCTGAACGGTACGGCGTTGTGGCGGCTGGGGTTTCGTCCGTTCTTTCTGTTCGGCTGCCTGTTCGCGTGTGTGGCGATGGCGCTTTGGTTGCCGGCATGGAGCGCAAGGCCGCTACTGGCCAGCCCCACCGGTGGGTGGTTGGCGTGGCATCGGCATGAACTGGTGTTTGGCTTTGGCGGGGCGATTATCGTCGGCTTTCTGCTAACAGCGGTGCAGACCTGGACCGGACGCCCGAGTATGTCGGGCCCGCCGTTAATGCTGTTGGTGCTGGTGTGGCTCATCGCTCGGCTGGCGTGGTGGCAGCCGATACCGGCGGTGTTGCTGACCTGCAACGTGGTGTTTTTGTTGGCCGCCGCGTTTCTGATGGCGCGGTTGCTAGGGGCTGCGCGTCAGCGGCGAAACTATCCGGTCGTGTTCATTTTGCTGCTGTTGGCGGCGGCTGACCTGTTAACGCTGGTGGGTGTGATGCGCGGCGATGAGGTGTGGCAGCGCCAGGGAATTTGGGCGGCGGTCTGGTTGGTGGCGGCGATGATGGGATTGATCGGTGGCCGGGTGATTCCTTTTTTTACTCAGCGCGGGTTGAACCGCAGAGACGCCGTGCAGCCGTGGCCGTGGTTGGACTGGGCGCTGCTGCTGGTCACTGTCAGTCTCGCATTGATGCTTGCCGCCGGCCCGGCGTTGCAACCGCGTTTCGACGTAGGGCTGATGTACGCAGCGCTTGCCCTAGGGCACGCCATTCGCTTGTTTCGCTGGTTCGACAGGGGCCTTTTGCGGGTGCCTCTATTGTGGTCCTTGCACTTGGCTTACGCCTGGTTGGCGCTGGCCTGTGCGGGCATGGCGCTCTGGCATTTCGGCCTTCCGGTTTCGGCGAGCCAAGCGTTGCACGCGATGACAATTGGGGCCATGGGCGGCCTGATTTTGGCGATGCTTGCGCGGGTTTCGCTGGGGCATACCGGGCGGGCGCTAACGCTGCCTCGCGGCATGAGCGTGGCGTTTTTGTTGCTCAACGTCGGCGGGCTGTTTCGCGTGGTGGGTGTTCAGGTTTGGTATTGGCCGTCGCTTTGGCTGGCTGGGCTGAGTTGGAGCGTGGCGTTCGCGCTGTTTCTGTTTCGCTATGCACCGATGTTGTGCCGCGGGCGAGCTGACGGACAGCCTGGCTAAGGGGAGGGGATATGTCTTACCTGCTGATTAAATTCGTGCATTTTCTGGCGGCTGCCTTTTTTATCGGCGGTGTGTTTTTCGAGACGATGATTTTAAGCCGCGCTGCTGGGGTTCTTCATCGCGGTGCGCGCGAGCAGCTTTCCCGATCGGTGGGGCAGCGTGCGCGCGTGGTAATGCATTGGGTCGTACTGGCGTTGTATGGCGCCGGCGCAAGCCTTGCCTGGCGATATCGCGCGGCGTTGGCTGAGCCTTTCGCTTCGCATTTCAATGCACTGCTGACACTGAAAATAGCCTTGGCCCTGAGTATTCTTGGACACTTTTTGGTGGGGGTATTTTGGCTGCGAACGGGCCGGATGACGGCTGGGCGCTCGCGGTTTATCCATGGCAGCGTACTGGTTCAAATGCTGGGGATCGTGTTTATGGCCAAAGCGATGTTTGTTGCGGTTTGAGGCGTGTGTTGTGCTTGGAAACGCTCCAGCGGCATGAGATTTTTGGCTCGAAAAAAAGCCCTCACGTGGAGGGCTTTTGTCTGTCGCGTAGCCTTAGACGTTGAAGCGGAAGTGCATCACGTCACCGTCTTTGACGATGTATTCCTTGCCTTCCAAACGCCATTTACCGGCTTCTTTCGCGCCGGCTTCGCCTTTGAACTGGATGAAGTCGTCGTAGGCGATGACTTCGGCGCGGATAAAGCCTTTTTCGAAGTCGGTGTGAATCACGCCAGCGGCTTGCGGTGCGGTGGCGCCGACGCGAACGGTCCAGGCGCGAACTTCTTCAACGCCGGCGGTGAAGTAGGTTTGCAGGTGAAGCATCTCATACCCGGCGCGGATGACGCGGTTCAAGCCAGGTTCTTCGAGGCCAAGGGCTTCGAGGAACATGTCTTTTTCTTCGCCATCATCGAGCTCGGCGATTTCCGCTTCGATCTTGTTGCAGACGGGCACCACGATCGCGCCTTCTTCATTGGCGATGGCTTGCACCACGTCGAGCAACGGGTTGTTCTCGAAGCCGTCTTCGGCCACGTTGGCGATGTACATCACAGGCTTGGTGGTCAGCAGGTGGAAGCCACGGATGATCAGCTTTTCTTCGCTGCTCATGTTCTTCATGAGGCTGCGCGCGGGCTTGCCTTCGGTGAAGTGGTTGATCAGTTGTTCCAGCAAAGCTTTCTGCGCAACGGCGTCTTTGTCGCCGCCCTTGGCGTTACGCGTGACTTTCTGCAGCTGTTTTTCGCAGCTGTCGAGGTCGGCGAAGATCAGTTCGAGGTCGATGATCTCGATGTCGCGCTTGGGGTCGACGCTGTTGGAAACGTGGATGACGTTGTCGTCTTCAAAGCAGCGCACCACATGGGCGATGGCGTCGGTCTCACGAATGTTGGCGAGGAATTTGTTGCCCAGGCCCTCGCCTTTGGATGCACCGGCCACCAGGCCGGCGATGTCGACGAATTCCATAGTGGTCGGCAGGATGCGCTTCGGATTAACAATGGCTGCCAGCGCATCAAGACGCGGGTCCGGCATGGGCACGATGCCGCTGTTGGGCTCGATGGTGCAGAACGGGAAGTTCTCCGCCGCGATGCCGGATTTGGTCAGGGCGTTGAACAGGGTGGACTTGCCGACGTTGGGCAGGCCGACGATGCCGCAGTTAAATCCCATGGTGTAATCCTCGCGGAAGTGAATTCGCTAAAAAGAAGGGTCAGGCCTTCTGGCTGTGCAGGAGCTTCATCGCCCGATTCCATTCCCCGGCGTAAACCTCTGGCATCACGCCAAGGGCAAAATCGATGCTGGCGTCCAGTTTGTCCTGCTCGGCGCGGGGCGCGCGACCCAGTACAAAGCCGGATACCTTGCTGGCTTCACCGGGGTGGCCAATGCCAAGGCGCAGACGGTGAAAGGTATTTTGATTGCCGAGTTGCGCAATGATGTCGCGCAAGCCGTTATGCCCACCGTGCCCGCCGCCTTGTTTGAATTTGGCGACGCCGGGAGGCATGTCGAGTTCGTCGTGGGCTACCAGAATGGCGTCTACCGGAATGCGGTAGAAACCAGCCATGGCGGCAACAGCCTGGCCGCTGCGGTTCATGTAGGTAGTGGGAATCAACAGACGAATATCGAGACCTTGATGGCTGAAACGCGCCGTCAGGCCGAAAAATTTGCGCTCTGCTACCAGATTGACCCGTTGGGCCGCAGCGAGACGCTCAACAAAAAGGGCTCCTGCGTTATGCCGGGTCTGTTCGTATTCAGCGCCTGGATTACCCAGGCCGACGATCAGTTGTACGGCAGTCACGACAGGAGCCCTTCCTTAGACGAGGCGAGAATTACTCGGCTGCGCCTTCTGCTTCATCTTCTTTCGGTACGCGCGAAGCGTGGATGTTGGCAACTGGCAAGTCTTTGCCGTGTGCCAGAGCAACCAGTTCAACGCCAGCTGGCAGAGTCAGGTCCGACAGGTGAACGATCTGACCAATTTCTACTTTAGCCATGTCGACGTTGATGAATTCCGGCAGGTCTTTAGCCTCGCAGGACACTTCAACTTCAGCGGCGGTGTGGGAAACTTCGCCACCTTGCTGCTTCACGCCAACTGCAGTTTCCTGGTTGATGAAGTGCAATGGAACGAGGACGGTCAGTTTCTGGCCAGCAATAACGCGGACGAAGTCAGCGTGCAGAACGTGACCCTTGGCCGGGTGACGTTGCAGGGCTTTGATCACTACAGTTTCAGCAGCGCCGCCAACGGTCAGGGTGATGACGTGGCTGTAGGCAGCTTCGTTTTCCAGCAGCTTGGCAATTTCTTTGGCCAGCAGGGTGATGGAAACAGGCGCTTTGTCGCCACCGTAAACTACGGCAGGAACTTGGGCGGCGAGACGACGCAGGCGGCGGCTCGCACCTTTCCCCAGGTCGGAACGCACTTCAGCATTCAGGGCAAAATCAGTCATGGTGAATCTCCAAAATAAACATCGCCGCCTTCATTGCTTGCGACCGGCAATGGAAGGCGGTGAGGCAAAAAGCCCCGCACGAGGCGGGGCACTTTCGTTCTGCGTCATGCAGCCAGGGGTTTAGCCCTTAGCGGAACATCGCGCTGATCGATTCTTCATTGCTGATGCGGCGGACCGCCTCAGCGACTACCGGCGCGATATCCAATTGGCGGATACGTTTGCAGGCTTGAGCAGCTGCCGACAACGGGATGGTGTTTGTTACCACCAGTTCGTCGAGCATGGAATTTTCGATGTTCTCGATGGCGCGACCGGAGAGAACGGCGTGCGTTGCGTAGGCAAATACCTTGGCAGCGCCGTGTTCCTTCAGAGCCTTGGCCGCGTGGCAGAGTGTGCCGGCGGTGTCGACCATGTCATCCACGAGGATGCAGGTACGGCCTTCAACATCACCAATGATGTGCATCACTTCGGAGTGGTTGGCCTTCTCGCGACGTTTGTCGATGATGGCCAGATCCACGCCCAAGGATTTGGCGACAGCGCGAGCACGCACTACACCGCCAATGTCCGGAGACACGATCATCAGGTTTTCGAAACGTTGGTCTTCGATGTCGTCCACCAGAACTGGCGAACCGTAGATGTTATCTACCGGAATATCGAAGAAGCCCTGAATCTGGTCGGCGTGCAAATCAACAGTCAGAACGCGGTCGATACCGACGACGGTCAGCATGTCAGCCACCACTTTGGCGCTGATTGCCACCCGAGCGGAACGCGGACGGCGATCCTGGCGGGCGTAACCGAAGTAGGGGATCACGGCTGTGATTCGAGTAGCCGAGGAGCGGCGGAAGGCGTCGGCCATTACCACCAGTTCCATCAGGTTATCGTTGGTTGGCGCGCATGTCGGCTGGATCAGGAAGACGTCTTTACCGCGAACGTTTTCGTTGATTTCAATGCTGATTTCGCCATCGGAAAATTTTCCAACGGAGGCATCGCCGAGTGGGATATGCAGCTGACGTACGATACGTCGCGCCAGATCGGGGTTAGCATTCCCCGTAAAGACCATCATCTTGGACACGCGCAGTACCTGCCGGCTGAGGGTATACCTGGATGAGTATAGAAAATGGCAGGGGCGGCTGGATTCGAACCAACGCATGGCAGGATCAAAACCTGCTGCCTTACCGCTTGGCGACGCCCCTGTAATGTGCAACTGGATGCTTAGCATCCGCTTCTCAGGACAGTGTTTGTAACCGCTGGTGCAACATCGAAACGTTACAACCTTTAGCAACAAACCCTGGCAGGGAGGCTGGAAGTTGGGCCGCGACTTTATCAGCTTCGGCTTTGTTAGGGAAGCTCCCAAAAACACAACAACCAGTGCCGGTTAATCTAACTGAAACAAATTTGTTTAGCAAGATCAAAGCGTTACGAACATCTGGGTAACGCCTCTCGACCACCGACTGACAGTCATTACGACCGCCCCGCTCGAGAACGGCCGACAATGTAATCGGGGGAGTATCGCGTGTCAACTCCGCGTCGGAGAAAATTTCTGCTGTGCTGACAGATACTTGCGGTATCGCCACAAGAAACCACGGTTCGTCCAATTCCACCGGGGTCAGCACCTCGCCAACGCCCTCTGCAAATGCCGCATGGCCCTTCACAAACACCGGCACATCGGCGCCCAGGTTCACGCCCAGTTCGGCCAGTTGGTCGAGGCTCCAACCCAGCTGCCAAATGTGGTTGAGCCCCAGCAATGTGGTAGCGGCATCCGAGCTACCGCCGCCAATACCGCCGCCCATGGGCAGACGTTTTTCCAGCCAGATATCTGCCCCGAGCGAGCAGCCGCTGTTGCGTTGCAATTGCCGCGCGGCTTTTACGATCAGGTTGCTTTCGTGGGGCACGCCGTCGATGTCGGTGTGCAGACGGATCTCGCCGTCATCGCGCAAGGCGAAGGTCAGCTCATCGCTGTAGTCGAGAAACTGAAACAAGGTTTGCAGTTGGTGGTAGCCGTCGGCGCGGCGGCCGAGGATGTGCAGCATAAGATTCAGTTTTGCCGGGGCCGGCAAGGTCAAGCGAGCAGCCGACATCACTGGCCCAGCTGGCGCGGCTGCCAGTCCTTGATCACCAACGTGACGTCGAGGTCGCGACCGTGCAGCTTCATCCGTTCTGGCAGCCAGTAGCCGTTTTGCTCGGCATAGCTGAGGTATTCAACTTGCCAGCCGTCCTGACTCAAGCGCTGCAAGTGGCTCTCACTGTCGAGTGTCAGGCCGCTTTTGCTGTCGGGCGCGGGCAGGCCGCGAACCCACCAGGTCAGGTGTGAAATCGGCAGCTTCCAGCCCAGTTGCTCTTCGAGCAGCGCCTCAGGAGTTTCTGCTTGGTAGCGACCCTGATTGGCGACTTCCAGCGTGACGTCGCCGGCATGGCCGGTCAGTCGGGCAGCGCCGCGACCCAGTGGACCGGAAAGACGAATGTCGAAATAGTCTTGGCGTTGCAGCCAGAACAGCGTGCCGCTGCCGGAATCTCTCGGAGCGCGAATGCCGACTTTGCCGCTGATCTGCCAGCCGTTCAGGGCAACGGTGCGCGTTTTGTGCGCCTGCCATTTAGCCGGGTCACCCTGGCCGTCCAACGATTCATGGGAGGTGAGGCCGGCGCAGCCGCTGAGTACAGCGAGCAGGCCGATAACAATGAGGTGGCGCAAACGCATTTAAAGCTTCTCGGAACCGGTCAGGCGCAACAGGGTTTCGCGCAGGATTGAATTGTCGGGCTGTTCTTTTTGAGCCGCTGCCCACACCTTTTTGGCTTCCGACTGTTTGCCGTTGGCCCAAAGCACTTCGCCCAAATGCGCTGCTACTTCGGCGTCTGGGAAGCGCTCCAGGGCCTGACGCAATAGGCGCTCAGCTTCGTCGAGATTGCCGGTGCGGTAGTTGGCCCAGCCGAGGCTGTCGAGAATCGCCGGATCGTCGGGGCTCAGCTTGTGGGCTTTTTGAATCAGGTCACGGCCTTCGGCATAGCGCGTGGTGCGGTCGACCAGCGTGTAGCCCAGGGCGTTAAGCGCCATGGAGTTGTCCGGCTCGCGGCTGAGGATGGTGCGCAGGTCCGCTTCGAGTTGCTTCAGGTCGTTGCGTTTTTCGGCGAGCATCGAGCGGGTGTAAAGCAGGTTCAGGTCGTCCGGGTACTGCTTCAGCGCGCGCTGAATCACCGCCCACGCTTGGTCGTAATGCTGCCGGCTGGACTGCGCTTCGGCTTCGATCAAGTACAGCTGAATGGCGTAATCCGGCTGGGTTTCGCGGGCTTCGGCGAGCACCTTCGAGGCTTCGCTGCTGCGACCGGTGTCGAACAGAATGTTGGCCTGACGCAGCTGCGCCGGCAGGTAATCGTTACCTGGGCCGACTTGGCTGAACTCCTGAACGGCATTGTTCGGGTCTTTCAATTCTTCATAGGCGCGGCCGAGATTGAAGTGCGCGGCATCGACGTGGCTCTCGCGTTCAACCAGGTCCTGCAGATAGCCGATCGCTTCCTGCCAAGCCCCGGCTTCCAGACACACCAGCGCTAACGAAAATCGCAGGTCATCGTCATCGGGGAATTGCTGAACCAGGGAAGCGAACTCGACCTTGGCGTCATCGAGGCGGTTCTGCTCGACCAGAAGGCGTGCATAAGCCAGGCGCAGACGCTTGTCATCCGGATGCTGTTTGATGCCTTTTTCCAACAGAGGAATGGCTTCGTCGCCGCGCTTCATGCTTTGCAGAAGACGGGCGCGCAGCAGCAGCGGGGCGACGTCATGGGTCGCGGCTTTCTGATCTTCTAGCAATTGCAGGGCGGTGTCGGGGTGTCCGTCTTGCTGCAGTAACAGCGCTTTGCCGAACAGCAGTTGACCGTTATCCGGGTATTTCACCAGCAGACGGTCGAAGCTCTGTTGCAAGCCGGCGCGGGTGTCGGGATCGGTTTCGGCAGCGGAGAGGGCGAGGAAGTCGAAGTGGGTGTCGCCTTGGCCTTGCAGCACTTTTTCCATGTACACCATGGATTCGTCGTAGCGGCCGGCGCGGGCCAACTGAATCGCGGCGGCGCGTTGCGCTTCAAGGTTGTCTGGCGCGTTCTTGGCCCAGATCAGCGACATTTCCAGCGCAGGTTCGTCGGCGCCCAGGTATTCAGCGATGCGAAATCCGCGCTCGGCAACGCCGGCGTCCTGGGTTTCGTTGGCTTGCTGAATGTAGTTTTCCAGGGCGATGTCGAAGCGATTACGTTGCCCGGCAAGCTCGGCGGTGAGCAAGGAAAGCAGCGTTTCTTCGCTAAACGAACCGTACACCTGAGGCTTGGCAACGGCGACCGGCGCGGTGTCTTCCACCGGCGGTACGCCGTCCTGCTTGGATGGGCTCAGGCTGGCGCAGCCCCCGAGAAACAAGACGGCGGCGAACAATGGCAACGATTTATTCATATATAGGAAAGGGCGACTTACCTGCGGTGCGGGCATCATGACACAAGCCGTGGGGCAAAACCCATGGGGCAAGCGCCTATCTATGGTTGGCTGTGCGAGACAGGCTACCGGCTATTAGGACAATAGTGAGCGGTGGTTGTTCTCACTCTGGTGAAGTAGGACAATTAGCGGCTTCCCGTTTCTGCCAGCGACCCTGCATGACCTTTCTCGCCCTCGGTATCAACCACAAGACCGCCTCGGTGGACGTCCGCGAACGTGTGGCGTTCACCCCGGAGCAGTTGGTTGAGGCATTGCAGCAACTATGTGCGCGCACCGCGAGCCGCGAGGCGGCCATTCTGTCGACCTGTAACCGCAGCGAGTTGTACATCGAGCAGGACAGCCTGACCGCCGACAGCGTGTTGGCCTGGCTGGCCGATTACCACAACCTCAGCCTCGACGAACTGCGCGCTTGCGCCTATGTGCACCAGGACGACTCTGCCGTGCGCCACATGATGCGCGTGGCCTCGGGCCTCGATTCCATGGTACTCGGCGAGCCACAAATTCTTGGTCAGATGAAATCTGCCTACGCCGTGGCCCGCGAAGCCGGCACGGTCGGCCCGCTGCTTGGGCGCCTGTTTCAAGCCACCTTTAGCACCGCCAAACAAGTGCGCACCGACACCGCCATTGGCGAGAACCCGGTGTCCGTGGCCTTCGCCGCCGTCAGCCTGGCCAAGCAGATTTTCAGCAACCTGAATAACAGTCAGGCCCTGCTGATCGGCGCCGGCGAAACCATCACCCTGGTTGCCCGGCATCTCTACGAGCAGGGCGTGAAACGCATTGTGGTGGCCAACCGCACCCTTGAGCGCGCCAGCCAGCTGGCCGAACAGTTCGGGGCCCACGCGGTGCTGCTGTCGGAAATTCCTCAAGAGCTGATCAGCAGCGATATCGTCATCAGCTCCACCGCCAGCCAGTTGCCAATCCTCGGCAAAGGCGCGGTAGAAAGTGCGCTGAAGCAGCGCAA
Organism: Pseudomonas sp. AC070; assembly: GCF_979258635.1. Classification (NCBI taxonomy): domain Bacteria; kingdom Pseudomonadati; phylum Pseudomonadota; class Gammaproteobacteria; order Pseudomonadales; family Pseudomonadaceae; genus Pseudomonas; species Pseudomonas sp. AC070. Next base: position 4,359,046 of record NZ_OZ409871.1, on the reverse strand, counting down.
GCACAAGCCGATCTTTATGGTCGACATCGCCGTGCCGCGCGACATCGAGCCCGAAGTCGGCGAGCTGGACGATGTGTACCTCTATACCGTCGACGACCTCCACGATGTAATCGCCGAAAACCTCAAAAGCCGCCAAGGCGCTGCCCAGGCCGCTGAAGAATTGGTCGCCGTCGGCACCAGCGACTTCATGTCGCGTCTGCGTGAGTTGGCGGCGGTGGATGTGCTCAAGGCGTACCGCCAGCAAGCCGAACGGCTGCGCGATGACGAGCTGGCCAAGGCGCAGCGCTTGCTCGCCAACGGCACCTCGGCCGAAGAAGCGCTGGCCCAACTGGCCCGTGGCCTGACCAACAAACTGCTGCACGCGCCGAGCGTGCAGTTGAAAAAACTCTCGGCTGACGGGCGCATCGATGCGTTGACCGTCGCCCAGGAACTCTTCGCGCTCGACGAGAGCACCACGGATAAAACCCCGCAATGAAAGCGTCACTGCTGAATAAACTGGACATGATCCACGACCGCTTCGAGGAACTGACGGCGCTGCTGGGCGACGCCGAGGTGATCAGCGATCAGAGCAAGTTCCGCGCGTATTCCAAGGAGTACGCCGAGGTCGAGCCGGTGGTGCAGCTGTTGCAGGAATTCCGCAAAGTCACTGCCGACATGCAGGGCGCCCAGGCGCTGCTCAAAGACAGCGACCCGGACATGCGCGAAATGGCCGAGCAAGAAGTGGCCGACAGCAAAGAATTGCTCGCCGATCTGGAAGCCCGCCTGCAACGCATGCTGTTGCCCAAAGACCCTAACGACGGCCGCAACGTGTTCCTCGAAGTGCGCGCCGGCACTGGTGGCGACGAGGCGGCGATTTTTTCTGGCGACCTGTTTCGCATGTACTCGCGCTACGCCGAAAAACGCGGCTGGCGCGTCGAAATTCTCTCGGAAAACATCGGCGAGCACGGCGGCTATAAAGAAGTGATCGCTCGCGTGGAAGGCGACAACGTGTACGCCAAACTCAAGTTCGAGTCGGGCGCGCATCGCGTGCAGCGCGTGCCGGAAACCGAGTCGCAGGGGCGCATTCATACGTCCGCTTGCACCGTCGCGGTGTTGCCGGAGCCGGATGAGCAGCAAGCCATCGAAATCAACCCGGCGGACCTGCGAGTTGACACCTACCGCTCCTCGGGGGCCGGTGGTCAACACGTGAACAAAACCGATTCGGCGATCCGCATCACCCACCTTCCGTCCGGCATCGTTGTCGAATGCCAGGAAGAACGGTCGCAGCACAAGAACCGCGCCAAGGCCATGGCCTGGTTGTCGGCCAAGCTCAACGATCAACAGGAAGCCGCGGCGCACAAAGAGATCTCGGACACGCGTCGCTTGCTCGTTGGCTCGGGTGATCGCTCCGAGCGCATTCGCACGTACAACTTTCCCCAGGGCCGCGTCACAGATCACCGCATCAACCTGACGCTCTATAACCTGGACGACGTGTTGGCCGGTGGCGTTGACGCTGTGATCGAACCGCTGCTCAGCGAATACCAGGCCGACCAATTGGCCGCGCTGGGAGACTGATCGTTGACTGGCCAAGGCGGCGCATCGAGCATTCAGTACCTGCTGGCCAGCGTCACCTTGCCTGGCTCGGACACCGCGCAGTTGGACATCGAGCTGTTGCTCGCGGCGGCGCTGGGCAAGCCGCGCAGCTACTTGCGCACCTGGCCGGAGCGCGAGCTCGATGCTGAGCAATTGCAGCGCTTTCACGCCTCCATTGCCCGCCGCCAGGGAGGCGAGCCCGTCGCTTATATTCTCGGCCAACAAGGCTTCTGGAGCCTGGACCTCGAAGTAGCGCCGCACACGTTAATTCCCCGTCCCGACACCGAGTTGCTGGTCGAAACCGCGCTCGAGCTGTTGCCGCATAACCCCATTGCTGCGCTCGATCTCGGCACCGGCACGGGCGCTATTGCCTTGGCTCTGGCCAGCGAACGCCCGGGCTGGACGGTTCTCGGCGTGGACCGTGTGCCCGAAGCGGTAGCACTGGCTGAGCGCAATCGGCTGCGCCTCAACCTGGCCAATGCCGGTTTTCGCCACAGTCACTGGTTTAGCGCGGTCGCTGCTCAGCGCTTCGCCCTGATCGTCAGCAACCCTCCTTATATACGCGCCGACGATCACCACTTGGACGAGGGCGACGTGCGCTTCGAGCCGGCCAGTGCACTGGTGTCGGGCCCGGATGGGCTGGACGATATTCGATTGATTATTCAGCACGCCCCCGCGCACCTGGTTGCCGGCGGCTGGCTGTTGTTGGAACACGGTTTTGACCAGGCTGCCGCCGTCCGTGAGCTGCTGGCAGCACAAGGCTTTAATGCCATTGAAAGCCGTCGCGATTTGGGCGGCCATGAACGAATCAGCCTGGGGCGTTACGACAATGCATGACTCGCTTACGGATGAAGAACTGCTGCGCTACAGTCGGCAGATTCTGCTCACCCAGATCGACATCGACGGCCAGTTGCGCCTGAAAAACAGCCGCGCGCTGATCGTAGGGCTGGGTGGCCTCGGTTCGCCGGTGGCGCTTTACCTGGCGGCAGCGGGCGTCGGGGAGCTGCATTTGGCAGACTTCGATACCGTCGACGTCACCAACCTGCAACGCCAGATTGCCCACGACACAGCCAGTGTCGGCCAGAGCAAAGTCGACTCCATGCAAACCCGATTGCGGGCGATCAATCCGCTCGTGAGCCTGCACGCCCACCGCAGTGCCCTGGAGGCCGACAGCATGAACGCGGCGGTTGAGGCGGTGGATTTGGTGTTGGACTGCTCCGACAATTTCGGCACGCGCGAAGCGGTGAACGCCGCCTGCGTCGCGGCCGGGAAGCCGCTGGTGAGTGGCGCGGCAATTCGCCTAGAAGGCCAGTTGTCGGTGTTCGATCCGCGCCAAGCCAACAGTCCTTGCTACCACTGTCTGTACGGGCATGGCAGCGAGGCTGAGCTGACCTGCAGTGAAGCCGGCGTGGTCGGCCCGCTCGTTGGTCTGGTCGGCTCATTGCAAGCGCTCGAAGCGCTGAAGCTACTCGCCGGTTTTGGTGAGCCGCTGGTGGGCCGACTGTTGCTGATCGACGCGCTGGGCTCGCGCTTTCGCGAGCTGCGGGTCAAACGTGACCCGGCCTGCGCTGTGTGCGGGTCGCGCCCATGAGTAAGTCGGCGCCGGTCGGCGTGTTCGATTCGGGCGTTGGCGGGCTCTCCGTGCTGGGCGAAATTCAGCGCCTGTTGCCCAACGAAACCTTGCTGTATGTCGCCGACAGCGGCCACGTCCCCTACGGCGAGAAAACGCCCGAGTTCATTCGTAAGCGCAGCGCCGTCATCACCGATTTTTTGATGGAACAGGGCGCCAAGGCGCTTGTGGTGGCCTGCAATACGGCCACCGCTGCGGGCATCAACGAGCTGCGCGAGCAATATCCTCAGTTGCCCATTATCGGTATGGAGCCGGCGGTAAAGCCGGCGGCGGCGGCAACACGAAGCGGAGTGGTCGGGGTGCTGGCCACAACCGGCACCTTGCAGAGCGCCAAGTTCGCCGCCTTGCTCGACCGTTTCGCCAGCGATGTGCGGGTTATCACGCGGCCGTGCCCAGGGCTGGTCGAGCTGATTGAGGCGGGCGAGCTGCACAGCGAGGTCACCCGCGAACTGTTGCGCGGGTACGTCGAGCCGCTGCTCGCCGAAGGCTGCGACACCTTGATTCTGGGCTGCACCCATTACCCATTTATCAAACCCTTATTGCGGGAATTGGTACCGCCCTCGGTGACGCTCATTGACACCGGCATGGCGGTCGCTCGGCAGCTGCAACGGCTGCTCAGTGAGCAGAATCTGCTCGCCGATCAGCCCGGTTCCGCGACCCGTTTATGGTCGAGTGGAAATTTATCGAACCTAATTCAGGTACTGCCGCTCCTAGTTGGCAGAGGGGTCAGCGTCGCGCCGCTAGGGCGGTAGTGTTATCAGCAATTGAGAGCAAATCCCGTAAAAAGGCCGAGTAATCAACGCTATTTCATGCGAGCTGTACCTTTCGCTTATAGCCAAAATTTCTATAATTCAGCCGTTACGCAGATATCTGTGATCAACCTGATACAAAGGACGTTGCGATGAAGTTGATTTCCTTGGTTGCGTCTGCAGCCCTTTCCCTTGGTTTGTCCCTTTCCGCGCACGCCGCCGATGTCACCGTGGCCATTGGCCAAACGGGTGATTCGACGATGGTGTACCGCTTGGGTACCCAGTTCGATTTCGGCACCAGTTGGTGGCAGAGCGACGTTGGTCGTCTGACCGGCTACTGGGATGCGGGCTACACGTACTGGGACGGTGATAAAACCTCCAGCAACCACAGCGTGTCGTTCGCCCCGGTGTTCGTTTACGAGTTCGCCGGCGAAAACGTTCGTCCTTATGTAGAAGCCGGTATTGGCGTGGCGCTGTTCGCCAACACCGAACTTGAAACCAACGATCTCGGTTCCTCTTTCCAATTCGAAGACCGCTTGGGCCTGGGCCTGCGCTTCGCCGGCCAGGAAGTGGGCCTGCGCGCCATTCACTATTCCAACGCCGGCATCAGCCAGCCGAACGATGGTGTAGAGGCTTACACCGTGCACTACCGCGTCGCCTTTTAAAGCCACGCTGCAGGCATAAAAAAGCCCGGCTCTTGGCCGGGCTTTTTCGTTTCTGCGCCTTCGTGAGCAAAGGCGGCGCTTGAGCTTATTTGCCGTAAACCGGCAGCTTGGCGCAGATGGCTTTGACCTTCTCACGCACGGCGTCGATCACCGCTTCGTTGTTCAGGTCCGCCAGGATGTCGCAGATCCAGCCGGCCAACTCGCGGCATTCTGCTTCCTTGAAGCCACGGGTGGTGACGGCCGGGGTCCCGAAGCGCAGACCGGAGGTCACGAACGGCGAGCGTGGGTCGTTAGGCACCGAGTTCTTGTTCACGGTGATAAAGGCTTTGCCCAAGGCGGCATCGGCGTCTTTACCGGAAATGTCCTGCTTGATCAGCGAGAGCAAGAACAGGTGGTTTTCAGTGCCGCCAGACACCACGTCAAAACCGCGTTCGATGAACACGCCGGCCATGGCCTTGGCGTTTTTCACCACTTGCTGCTGGTAGGTTTTGAACTCAGGTTGCAGCGCTTCTTTGAAGCAGATCGCTTTGGCGGCGATCACGTGCTCCAGCGGGCCGCCCTGGCCACCCGGGAATACGGCGGAGTTCAGCTTCTTCTCGATTTCGGCGTTGGCCTTGGCCAGGATCAGGCCGCCACGTGGACCGCGCAGGGTTTTGTGGGTGGTGGTGGTGACCACGTCGGCGAACGGCACCGGATTGGGGTACACGCCAGCGGCAACCAGGCCGGCCACGTGGGCCATGTCGACGAACAGGTAGGCGCCAACTTTATCCGCGATGGCGCGGAAACGGGCGAAGTCGAGAATTTGCGAGTAAGCCGAGAAGCCAGCCACGATCATTTTTGGCTTGTGCTCAACGGCCAGGCGCTCGACTTCGTCGTAGTCGATCAGGCCGTTGCCGTCGATGCCGTACTGCACGGCGTTGTAGAGCTTGCCCGACGAGCTAACCGACGCACCGTGGGTCAGGTGGCCGCCGTGGGCCAGGCTCATGCCCAGAATGGTGTCGCCTGCATTGAGCAGGGCCAGGTACACAGCGCTGTTGGCTTGCGAGCCGGCGTGCGGTTGCACGTTGGCGTAGTCGGCGCCGAACAGCTCCTTGGCGCGGTCGATGGCCAGTTGCTCAACAATATCCACGTACTCGCAGCCACCGTAGTAACGCTTGCCCGGATAGCCTTCGGCGTACTTGTTGGTCAGCACCGAACCTTGCGCTTCCATCACCGCCGGGCTGGTGTAGTTCTCCGAGGCGATCAGCTCGATGTGCTCTTCCTGGCGCTGAGCTTCTTGCTCCATGGCGGCAAAAAGTTCGGCGTCGTAGGTGGCGATAGTCGTGGAACGGCTAAACATGGCGGACTCCTGTAAAGGTCATTAACGATCTTCCGGTCGTCGGCCAAACTGCCTGACCTTAGCCCAGCAGCGGTTGTGCTGGCCCGAAGATTGGAAGCGGGCGATTCTACCGGAAACGTCGGAAACAGGCACATGACGGTCGGTCATGTGCCTGACAAGTGCGGCTCATTGTGCTTTCAAATTTCCAGGCAGGCCCGCAGCAGACCTTTAGCTCAGCATAAACAGCGCGTTGCCACTGAACTGTGCCGCCAGTTGGCGGGCCGTCATGGGCTTGCCGAGCAGATAGCCCTGCACTTCGTCGCAGCCATGCTCGCGCAGGAAGTCGAGCTGTTCCTGAGTTTCGACGCCTTCGGCGATCACCGCCAGGTTGAGGCTGTGGGCCATGGCGATAATGGCGCGGGCGATCTGCGCGTCCTGCTCGCCGCTGGGCAGGCCATCGACAAAACTGCGGTCGATTTTCAGCACGTCGATGGGGAATTGCTTGAGGTAATTGAGCGAGGAATAACCGGTGCCGAAGTCGTCCACGGCAATGCTCAGCCCCAACTGCTTGAAGCCCACCAGCACCTGCATGGTTTCTTCCACGTCGCGCATCAGAATGCTTTCGGTCAGCTCCAACTCCAGGCAGCTCGGGCTCAAGCCACTGGTTTTAAGAATGTGTGCGATGCGCTGGCCCAACTGGCCTTCGGCAAACTGCCGGGCCGACAGGTTGACCGAGACTTTCGGCACCTTCACGCCCTGCGCATGCCAGGCGTTCATTTGTCGGCAGGCTTCCACCAACACCCAGTCGCCCACATCCACCACCAGGCCCAGCTCTTCGAGCACCGGAATAAATTCATTCGGCGCCACCAGACCCCGGTGCGGGTGTTGCCAGCGCAACAATGCTTCGGCACCGATCAGCCGCTGGCCGTTGGCGCTGAATTGCGGCTGGTAATAGAGCACGAACTGCTTCTGATCGAGGGCGTGGCGCAGGTCGCTTTCCAGCTCCAGGCGCTCAAGCGCTGTGGCGTTCATGGCGGCCTGATAAAACTGGAAGTTGTTTTTGCCGCGCTCTTTGGCGTGGTACATGGCGGTGTCGGCGTTCTTCATCAATTGGCTCAGCTCGTCGCCGTCTTGCGGGCTGAGTGCAATGCCGATACTGGCGGTGACGAAAAACTCACGCCCTTCAAGAATGAACGGCTGCGACAGGCTGGCCAGAATCTGTTCGGCCACATGAATGGCGCGGGTGAGGGCGCCGGCGCGGGTGTCGCGTGCGCGCAGCAGTAAGGTGAATTCATCGCCGCCCATACGCGCGACGGTGTCTTCGACCTCCACGCAGGCGGCCAGCCGCTGCGCCACGTCTTTGAGCATGCGGTCGCCGGCGGCGTGGCCGAGCGAGTCGTTGATGGGTTTGAAGCGGTCGAGGTCGAGGAACATCAGCACCACCCACTCCAGATGCCGCTCGGCATGCTGCAAGGCAGTGTGCAAACGGTCCTGGAACAGCGTGCGGTTGGGCAGGTTGGTCAGCGCGTCGTAATACGCCAGGCGGTGAATGCGTTGCTCGCTGGCTTTACGTTCGCTGATATCGCTGAAGAAGCTGACGTAGCTGACCAGGTCGCCTTCATCGTCGTGCACCGCCGTAATGCCCACCCAGGCCGGGAAGTTTTCCTGGTTGCGACGTTTGAGCCACACCTCGCCTTCCCAACTGCCGTTCTGCCCCAGCTGACTGAGGATGTACGCCTGGTGGCTGGTCTGTTGCCCGTCCGCCATCAACATGCCCGGCTGCTGGTCGAGCACCTGAGCGCTGGTGTAGCCGCTGACCCGGCAAAACGCTTCGTTGACCTGCACGATATAGCCGGCCGGGTCGGTCACCAAAATGGCCGCCGTCGAGTGTTCGAATACGGTAGCGGCCATGCGCAAATCTTTCTCCGCGCGGCGCTGCTGACTGATGTTGCGACCCACGCCGAGCATGCCTTCAAAGCGGCCGTCCTGGTCCCACATCAAGGTCAGGCGCACTTCGGTCGGCAGTTTGTGGCCGTCGGCGCGCACGCAATCGACCATAAACAAGCGCGTCGCCAATTGCTGGCGCAGGTCGCGCAGGCGTTGCGGGTCACTCAATGCGGCGCGCACGCGCAGCAGCAACTGGTCGACATCGGCCAGCTGGCGCGGGTTGGCCGCCAGCGGGTGGAAGCCGTTGCTGATAATCCATTCCGGCGTATAGCCGAACATGGCCAGCGCCGATGGGCTGACGTAATCGAGCTGCAGCGTGCTGTCGGTGGTGAAAATAACGTCGCTGATGTTCTCGGCCAGCAAGCGATAACGGCGCTCGTTATTGCGCATCAGCTCGCTGGCTTCAATCTGGTCAGTCACGTCTTTGGCCACGCCGATCAGGCGATGCACGCGACCCTCGGGTGTGCGGCTCAGGGCTTGTTCGCGAATATCGAACCAGTGCCAACTGCCGTCGCGGTGGCGCCAGCGCAGGTGGCATTGCAGCAAGTGACCGTCGCTCACCACCTGTTGCAGGCTGCGCATGCGCGCGTATTGCTCAGCGTCGTCAGGGTGCAACACCACTTCCCAGAAATGGCCGGGCATGTCGCGCAGCTCTTTGCCGCTGTAGCCCAACTGCTGGCCGAGGCGGTTATTGCTAAACAGCACGCGGCGGTCGGTCATGTCGTGCACATACAGCGTGTCGGGTACGGCGCGGGCCACATCCGACCAAAAACGCTCGCGCTCGATGAGCGACAGCTCGATGCGTTTGCGCGCGGTGATGTCGCTCATGCTCACCGTCACCGCATGGAAATCATCGTTCTGCTCGGGCAGACGCAGCACCAGCCACAGATGACGTTCGTGGCCCTGCGGTGTGAGGATCTGGCTTTCCATCTCGATTTGCCGCTGCTTGCTCAGCACTGCGCCAATCAATTGGTAACGCACGTTTTCCGGCACGATGGGGCCGACATCAACCAAGTGATCCCACAGCTCGCGCGTGGACTCCACGCCCAGCAGTTGCTGCGCCACCTGATTCAGCTCGGTGATATGCAGGTGCTGAATCAGCTCTTCGTGCAGGTGAGGGTAGGTCTGCAGCCAGTGATCGAACTCGCTCAGGCTGTTGATGTTGTGAATGTGCAGATAGGTGCGCAGATCAGCCAGGTCGAGTACGCAGTGGGCCACGCCGCTGCCTTCAAAAATGTCCTGATAGCGGCGGCGCGTGTCTTCAAGAATATGCAGCGCCATCTGCTGCTCGGTGGCATCGCGCAGCACCCAAACGTGCCCTGGCTGGCTGTGTTCTTCGCCGTCTTGAAACAGGCTGCGGGTGATACTGAACACGCGCACTTGGTCGTGCTGCTCCAGCTCGATCCACTCGGGGTTGCCGTCCTCGAACTGCTCAGCGTCGGTCAATAACGCCGGGTCCAGCCCAGGCAGCAAATCGAGCAAATGCCGGCCGCGTGCTTCATAGGTCTGCATGCCAAACAGCACGGCCGCTTGTGGGTTCAGGTAGCGCACATGGCCGGTCACGTCCGTCACCACCACGCGCTCTTCGATAGCGCCCAGCGCAGTGGCGGCGTCGCGCAGCTCACGCCGCGAGGCCGTGGTCATTTCCCGCAGGCGTCGCTGTTCGCGCAGTAGCCGCACTAGGGCCAGCAAAGCCAGGAACGCGCAGGCCATAAACAGCAGGAACTTGCCGGTGATGGCCGACAGTTGCTCGGTCCAGCCGAGCTGGCGGTCGAACAGGCTGCGCACCATCAAGTCGGTGCCAGGCAAGGGAACCAGATGCACGGAATCGGCTATTTGCAGCGGGCTAGTCAGCTGAGTACCGCCGCCGCTGGGGATAGGGTGTTCCGCCACGACGCGGTGGCTTTGATGGTCAATCAGTTGCCAGCGGTGCTCGCCGGTGTACAGCTCGCCCAACGTACGGCGTACTTGCTCCAAGCCAATACGAACCACCCAGTCGCCGGAGTCGTCAGCCTTGTGCAAATAGGCGTAGATCATGCCCTCGCCAACCGGGCTGAACACGTATTGATAGGACTGGCCCTGATTGCGCTGGTGCAGAGCGGCAATGAACGCCGCGTCGGTGGCATTGGGCTGGGTATCAGTCAGCGAACGCCCGTCGGCGTCCAACCAGACGATGCTCTGTAACGACGGAAATATGGCCCGCAGGTTGTCCAGCAACTCACCGGTTTGCTCGGGGGCAGGCGGCTGGTCGGCGGTTTGGCTCAGCAACGCGAGGGCTGCGTCGGCGCGCAGTTTAATGTTCAGCCCAATGTGCTCAGCCAACTGCTGGCTGTACTCATGCTCACGCTTTTCACGGTTGTCGGTGCTCTGTTGCACCTCGTGATACAGCTGCCAGAACAGCAGACCCAGCATCAATACAACGAGCGCCACCAATGCGCCCTTTACCGAATTCGGCAAGGAAGCGGCGAGTGGATCGCCGGGGACGCGCTTATGGGTGAGAGATCGAGGCACTGGCGAAAATCCTGCGCTGACGGCTACTACAGATGTAGCAGGTTAACGGCTGCCAACGGCGGCAGGTCGTCCAAAACGGCTAAGAATGCCTACATGTGTGGCAAAGTGCCAGCTATGCCGACGAGCGCTTCGGTGAGCGGCAGATGAGCACATGACCGAGTGAACCCATCAGAAGAGCCTGCTCTTTCTCCAGACAATGCCCATGGACTTTGAGTTCCTTTCCCTTTGCCCGCAAGAAGTTTGGAAGGAAAACTTTTTAGTTGGTTTCAATTAGTTTTGCAGCTCCTTTCCGGTCGGTGCCAGCGGGCTTGTAAGGGAGGTTCTCGTAGTCAACGCGAATCAGTCAGTTGATGCGCTTCTGAATTCGCCGTTTTGGCTTGTTAATTCCTGCGGCTATTTTCTCTATTGTCATCGGGAAGTTAACTGCCCCACTATGTTCGAATCGCGTTTTTACTTGTCATGCACTTTTAGTTATTTAGCGGTTTCTAATTATCAACTTGTTATTTTTAATTCGTCTATTGCGAAGAGGGGGAAGTTTTGTCTGTTAAAACCGTATTAGCCGTCGGCGCCCATCCTGACGATGTTGAGCTTGGTTGTGGAGCAACGCTGGCCAAACTTGTTGCGTCGGGCGTTCACGTACGGGTATTGGTGTTGTCCGAAGGGCTGTGCGGTTTGCAAGGCAATTATGATCGGAGTCTGGAAACGTATCGCGCACTGCGCAGGCTAGGCGTCGAGGACATCGTGCAGGCCAGCCTGCCGGATACCAAGCTGCACACCATGGGCGCGGAATTGGTAAGTCTCATCGAAACGCATTGCAAAGCGCTTCAGCCAGACCGGGTTTACACGATGTTCAAAGATGATCGCCATCAAGATCATCGGGCTGTTTATGAAGCGAGCATTATTGCCTGCAGGTCCGTCAAGCAAATTCTCAGTTATGAAACGCCCAGTTCCTGGCCGAACTTTATGCCGGTCGTATTCGAGTGTGTGGAAGCGTTTATTCCGGACAAAGTGGCATCGCTGGAGTTTCATGTGAGTCAACGAAATCGAACGTACATGCAGGCGGACCAAATTATTTGCAGTGCGCAGTTTCGTGGTCATCAAGTTGGGTTGGGTCCAAGTGAAGGTTATATTCCTTATAAGTTAGTGATGTGAGTGTGTATGGAGATTTTATTTTTAGTGATGTGTTGCGCGGCGCTTGCCTACACCTATAAACGATCGCGGCGCGGTCCCAGTCAGGCGCTCCGTTGTGTAGATGCCATTATTCCGGCTTTTAATGAAGAACCTTGTATTGAGCAGTCGCTGCTTAATCTTTTGCGTAACCCGTATATCAACCGCGTGGTGTGTGTGAACGACGGCTCCAGCGATGGAACCGCCCAGGTACTTGCGCGTTTGGCGCAGCGCTGTGGTGAGCGGTTGGTGGTGGTGAACCAACAAAATACCGGCAAAGGCGGGGCGTTGATGAATGGCCTGCGGCACGTGACGGCGGCGCAGGTTTTTTTGACTGACGCGGACACTTACGTACCTCACGACAAGCACGGCTTAGGTTACATGCTGGCGGAAATCGAAGATGGCGCGGATGCGGTGGGCGGGATTCCCTCGTCGAATCTGGAGGGTGCAGGGCTACTTCCGTATATCCGTGCTTCGGTAAAGCTGCCGATGATCACCATCAAACGGACGTTCCAGCAAATTGTGGGCGGCGCGCCATTCATTATTTCTGGCGCGTGCGGGATGTTCAAAACGGACCTTCTGCGCAAACACGGGTTTTCCGACCGTACCAAAGTGGAAGACCTGGACCTGTCCTGGACCCTGGTGCACCACGGCTACAAGATCCGCCAAGCGAATCGCTGCATTGTTTACCCGCAGGAGTGCAACACGCTGATTGAAGAGTGGAAGCGCTGGCGTCGCTGGATTGTGGGTTACGCCGTGTGCATGCGCTTGCACCGTCATCTATTGCTCACCCGCTTCGGCCTGTTCTCCATGCTGCCGATGGTGGTCACCGTGTTGTTTGGCTGCCTGAGTTATGCAGTTCTCTGGCCTGTCACCATCGAACACTTCGGTTTTCCTCAAGGACTCATCTACGCCATTTTTCCAGTCTTGTGGCTTTTGGCCGTCAGCGTGCTGGGCACCATCAGCGCGATTCACCATGAGAAATACTGGCTGATCCCGCTCGCCTCGCTCGCCGTGCTCTATGTGTTGCTGGCCTATGCCATTTGGCTGGTGCACGGCCTGAAAGGTTTTTTCACCGGCCGTGAGCCGCTTCGAGACAAACCCACGAGGTACGCCTATGTGGTGGATTGAACTGCAGCGCCAGGCGGAGCAACTCGATGGCTTAGCCACGTTTATTCACCGCGACGCTGATATCGACCCCGGGGCGGTGATCAGGGGAGCGGTGGTGATTGGGGCGGGCACGCGAATTTGTCATGGCGCGTTTATTCAGGGACCGGTGGTCATCGGGGAAAACTGCCTGATCGGAAATAACTGCGTGATTCGAGGGCCAGCAAGTATCGGCGATGGCACCCGTATTGGTTTTGCCAGTGAGCTGAAGAACGTCTTAATTGGGCAAAACGTTGCCATCGGCCCGCAGTGTTTTGTGGCCGACAGCCAGGTCGAAGATGAGGCCTACCTCGGCGCTCAGGTTCGCACCAGCAATCACCGCCTCGACCGCCACACCGTCAGCGTTCTGCTGGATGGCCACAGCGTTGATACGGGCTTGGAAAAGCTCGGCTGCCTAATCGGTCGCGGCACGGCGCTGGGCATTCAGGTGGTCATTCTGCCCGGCCGTATCGTGCCGCCCGACTCGCTGTTCGCGCCTCGAATCACCGTGGCCAAGAACCTGCCCACCGGGCGCTATCGCATCAAGCAAACGCTTGAGTCTTTTTAAGTTATTAAGGGTTATACGCATGGAACACGTGCTTCGTTACGTGCTCGTCTCGCTTGGATTTTTTGCCGTTGCCGCGCAGGCAGCTGACCACCAAAAGTTGACCGTGGGCGCGCTTCATACTCAGTACACCGGCGATTACGGTTCGCGAGAAATCATTAATGCCGAATACGCCAGCGTGCTCGGCGCCAATACGTATGTCGTCAACCTCGCCCATGGAGAGCGCGACTTCGATGATGTGGCGAACAGCTCATTCAATGACCGCAGCGTGTCTGGCACCTTTTATAGGCATTGGAACCCATTGTTCCTGACGCGTTCCAGCGTGACGGCCTCGACCAACAGTCCGGTATTCGTACGGCGAGTGTTCGACCAGGACGTGACCTATAAAGGCATTCCCCAAACCACGCTGACCTTGGGCGCCAAACATTCGGAGTATTACGGCGGCGTGCATTCCAATAACTTGTATGTGTCGGGTGCCTATTACATGGAGCGGGTCACCGCGCGTGCTCGCTACACGCATTACGCACTGGCTGGAGTGGGCAGCAGCTTTGGTGCCTCGCTGATGCTGCAGCTTCACGACGCCGCAGGTAAAGGTGCGACCCAGCTATGGTTGGGCAACGGCACTTCAATACAGGAATACGTATGGCTGCCGGAAACGATGTCGGGTCATTTCAAGTCGGCGGCGGTGCGTAGAATTCAGCCGCTCGGCCAGAAGGTTTCGCTCGCGGCATCCATCGAACGTGCCTGGTATGACACTCCGCTCGCCAACTACCGAGGCCTCACCGGTCAACTCAGCCTGTCATATAAATGGTAGTGGCCGCCTTAGCGTTTTAAGCGCCGCCATCTTTGCGCTGCAAACGCACTGCCTTACCGATGGCCATAGTAAAGTGCTGCCCTGTTCGGCTATACCCAAGTGCTCTTGTTTGCTCAGTGGCTTTTCGGCCATTGCCCAGGCGCCTCGATATTTCTTCAAATATCATATACTTGGGTTTTCTTTACTCTCGCCATTGAGGGCTTAATTTTGGCTCAATACGTCTACACCATGCATCGGCTGGGCAAAGTAGTGCCGCCGAAGCGGGAAATTCTGAAAAATATTTCTCTGTCCTTTTTCCCTGGCGCCAAAATTGGCGTGCTCGGCCTCAACGGTTCGGGCAAATCCACGCTGCTGAAAATCATGGCCGGCGTCGACACCGAATTTAACGGCGAAGCCCGCGCGATGCCGGATCTGAACATCGGCTACCTGCCGCAAGAGCCGCAGCTGGACCCGGAAAAAACCGTTCGTGAAGTTGTCGAAGAAGCCGTTAGCGTGATCAAAAACGCCCAAGCGCGCCTCGACGAGGTGTACGCGGCCTACGCCGAACCCGACGCCGACTTCGACGCCCTCGCCGCCGAGCAAGGCAAGCTGGAAGCCATTCTGCAAGCCTCCGACGGCCACAACCTCGAGCGTCAGCTGGAAGTGGCTGCCGACGCCTTGCGTCTGCCGGCCTGGGACGCAAAAGTCGTTCACCTCTCCGGTGGTGAGAAACGTCGCGTCGCCCTGTGCCGCTTGCTGCTGTCCGCGCCGGACATGCTGCTGCTCGATGAACCGACCAACCACTTGGACGCCGACTCGGTGGCCTGGCTGGAGCATTTCCTTCACGATTTCCCCGGCACCGTGGTTGCGATCACGCACGACCGTTACTTCCTCGACAACGTCGCCGGCTGGATTCTGGAACTCGACCGCGGCGCCGGCATTCCGTACGAAGGCAACTATTCAGGCTGGCTGGAGGCTAAGTCTGACCGCTTGGCGCAAGAGTCCAAGCAGCAGTCGGCTCATGAAAAGGCCATGAAAGAAGAACTGGAGTGGGTGCGCAAAGGCGCCAAAGCCCGCCAGTCGAAATCCAAGGCCCGTCTGCAGCGTTTCGAAGAAATGCAATCGCAGGAATTCCAGAAGCGCAGCGAAACCAACGAAATCTACATTCCTGCCGGCCCGCGCCTGGGCGACAAAGTCATCGACTTCGTCAACGTCAGCAAAGGCTACGGCGACCGCGCGCTGATCGACAACCTGTCGTTCAGCATGCCCAAAGGCGCCATCGTCGGCGTGATCGGTGGTAACGGTGCCGGTAAGTCGACCCTGTTCCGCATGCTCATGGGCAAGGAAACGCCGGATTCGGGCAGCATCGAAGTGGGCGAAACCGTGAAACTGGCCTGCGTCGACCAGAGCCGCGACGATCTCGATGGCAACAAAACCGTGTGGGAAATGGTTTCCGACGGTTCCGACATGATCAAGATCGGCAACTACGAGGTGCCATCGCGCACATACGTAGGCCGCTTCAACTTCAAAGGCGGCGACCAGCAGAAGTTCGTCAAAGACCTCTCGGGTGGTGAGCGTGGTCGCTTGCACCTGGCGTTGACGCTCAAAGAGGGCGCCAACGTGCTGCTGCTCGACGAACCGTCCAACGACCTCGACGTAGAAACCCTGCGTTCGCTGGAAGAAGCGCTGCTCGACTTCCCTGGCGCCGCCATTGTGATCTCCCACGATCGGTGGTTCCTGGACCGCGTGGCCACTCACATCCTCGCGTACGAAGACGACTCGCAAGCCGTCTTCTTCGAAGGCAACTACACCGAATACGAAGCCGACCGCAAAAAACGCCTCGGCGACGCAGCCGCCCAGCCTCATCGGGTACGGCACAAGAAGCTGGCGCAGTAAGCGTTGGGTTGAAAAAAAACGGAGCCGCAAGGGCTCCGTTTTTTTTGTAGGAGCGACCTTGGTCGCGAACCCTGGAAACGGCAATACAGCGCCAGGTCGCAAAACCATGACGCACATCCAACTCTGGTGATCTGCTCATCGGTCTGCCGCAAACAGCTTCGGGCCTTGGATATACTTCGCACTTATCTAAGCGGCCGGATCGATTGTGCGCGGTTGCTGTCAGAAGCGGTTACGTGCCGCCTGGCGCGATACAGAGGGATCTACACATGAGTCGCATCGCAGCCTCTATGGCAATGCTTCTATTGGGACTATTGGTACAGGGACACGCAATGGCATTTTCCAAGACGCTGTATTTGTTTTCCGAGGTCAACGGCATCGTTCTGCTTGATGGCAAACCCGTGCAAGGGGTTGAAGTGACGCAGGAGTACGACTGGCACTGGAAGGACGAAAAAGGCAGCAAGGTCGCCGTCACCGACGCCGAAGGGCGTTTCCACTTTCCGGTCATCACCGGCAAATCGCTAACCGCAGGCTTGCCGCATCAGCCTGTCATCGAGCAGAAGCTGCGCCTGTCTTACCAGGGCAAGGACTACAAAGGCTGGTTGCACGGTAAAGACAACTACGACGAAAACGGCGAACTGAAAGGGCAGCCACTAAATCTGGTGTGCGACCTCAATGATGAGCCAGCGGGCCATCCGGAAATTCGCAGTTTCGGTATTTGCGTGCCGCAAAAATAATCACGGCATTAATAGCTCGGCTATTAGTGACTTCATTGTTTCAGAGCCAGAAGGGAATCAGGTTTGAGTTCTTTATCTCCTAAACAAGCAGCCAGCGTCGCCTTCCACGTGTATTACGCCAAAGGCATGGGCTCGACGGAAACCCTGCAGGATTACGCCTCCGCCGAAGGCTTGGGCGGCCTGTTCGATTTCAAGAATGCGCAGCAGTCTGCCGGCACCAGTGGCGCGATCATTCGCAAGACCACCGGTTTCACCTATGGCGTCGAAGGCTTGGGCACACGACAAGGCGAAGTGCTGCTGGGCTTTCGCGGTACCGACATCACTCAGGACTGGCTCACCGATGCCAACTGCGGCCTGCAACAGGGCCCAAGCGCCTGGCCGGTGCACGCCGGTTTCAACGAAACCTTCAAATCGTTTCGCGATGACCTCGACCGCTTTATGCGCGGGCGCAAGCCAAGCACCATTCACTGCGTAGGGCACAGCCTGGGCGGCGCGCTCGCCTCATTGGCGGCAGACCATCTCAGTCAGGCCGGCATTGGCAACGTCAAGCTGTACACCTTCGGCGCGCCACGCGTCGGGGTGGCGGGTTTCGCCCGCAACCTGACGAGCAAGCTGGGCTCGGAAAATATCCACCGCGTGTATCACTTGGCCGATCCGGTCAGCATGATTCCCATCTTCCCCTTCGCCCACGCGCCCGATGACGGTCCCGTGTGTCAGCTTCCGTGGGGCAGTTCGTTTTCGTTCGACGCGCACAAAATGGGCAACTACCGAACCACCATTGGCGATGCGACCTGGAGCGGGCTGCGCCGCGTGCAGCAAACCACGCTCGAGCGCGATGTGCAGGCGTGGCTGAAAAACGCCAACGGCAGCGTGCTGATGCTGTCGGCGACCTCGCTGATGATGATTTCCCAGGCCATGCAGTATGTGATCGGCAAGGCCCTGGGTGTGGTCGCCGGCACGGCGATTACCGGGACCATGACAGTGCTCGACCAGATTGCTGGGCTATTGGTCACGGGCGCCAATGCGTGCGCGGCCATCGGTGATTCGCTGAACAGCCTGATCGTGCAGATATTCCGCTTTCTCGGCCGACCATTGCCGTCTGCTGCCAACCTGACCGTGGCGTTTTTGCGTTGGGTGCTGGAGCTGCTGAGCACCACCGTGCTCAACCTGGCTCGCCGCGCCATCGACATCGGTATGCGCCTGTAACAACTGCGTTAACGGGAGCGCATCGCCTTAGCCATGGCCTGGTCGGTGTCATGCTCCCATTTTTCATCCCGGTCGCTGTTGCGATGGTCTTCATAGGCGCGTAACTGCGCGCTTTCGGCTTCGGCCTGGCACTGGCGGAAACCATCGGTCCAGCCTTCGGCGTACTGCGCGCTTTTCAAATACCGCGGCACGTCTTTTTTGAAGCCGCCACTTATTGCGCCCGCCGCTTGACGCCCGCTGCCGCAGCCGTCGCTGTAGCCTGCGGCGAACGGCTCCGGGTAGCCCTGGCCGACTAAATAGTCGTAGCTGCTTTGGCAGGCGCCGAGCAGCGCCAGGATGGGGATTAACAACAGGAACGGGCGCACGTGAACTCTCCTCAGCGGGTAGCGCCACTGTGCACGGGAATCTGTGAGAAAAACGTCAAAACGGCGTAAAGCTTGTGTGGAAGGGGAGAGGGCGCTGGGCTCAACCATACCTAGGGATCAACCATGTGGGTTGAGCGAAGCGAAGCCCAACAAGCGTCAGCCGCCACGCTCAATAGTGGTACCACTTCAATTCCAGGCTCACTTCGTTCTCAGGCGATGCGAGCTGGCTGAATTCGCGTTTGGCCGATAAGCGCAGACCCAAATTCGTCGAAATTTCCCATTGCTGATTAAGGCTCAGGCTGCGCCGCACCTCGCCATTGGCGAAGTAGTCCCCGCGCGCTTCCACGCTCAGGTTGCCCACCGGGTTGTTCCACAGCAGCCCGGTATTAAAGCCGGCGGCCGGTGACACGAACGCAGCAAAATCGCTGTTGTGCTCGATGCGCACCGTGCCGAGGGCGAACCCGAGGGTGTTTTCCGTCAACGCCCACGTGCCGCCGACGCCACCATTGAGGTGGCTAACCAGACGCTCGTCGCCATCCTCGCCAAGCACGCGCTCCAGCCCGCTCGCCACTTGCCAGGACCACGGCTGCAACAGCTCGTTGCGCGGCGTCAACGAGCGGATGTTCGCCAAGTCGAGCCGTTGCAGCTGCCAATGGTTGCCTTCGTATTGGCGCAGTTTGAGTTGCAGGATTTCGATTTGCGCGCCGAGCGGGAAGCCGTAAAGGTTGTCGTTGAGGTCGTGGTAGGCCATGCGTAGGCCGTACTCGGCGAACGCGCGGTCGTCGCGGCTGCCGGCGCCCAGTTGCCAGGTGCGCGACTCGTGGCCCTGCTCGGGCAAGCCAGGACGTTCCACCTTCAGCGGCGGCGGTGGGTTACGGTTGATGCTTTTCAACAAGGCATAGCTGCGTTGGGCGCTGCCGCTGTCTCGCTCGCCGCTGGCGCTGCGGTAGCGTTGCAGGCGAAAGGCGGCGTCCTGAATCAAGGCCTGGCGATCAGTGGCCAGTTGCATGAAAGCCGGGCTTTGCAGCTGCGTCGGGTCATCGGCCACTTTCAGGGCCCAGTGTTGTTCGTCGCTGCTCAGCGGCCTGGCGCGCTCCAGCAATTCACGCTCACGCGAAGGGCGATAGTCGATGCTGTTAACCAGGCCGGCGTTTTTCACCGCTCGCACGGTGTCGGTCGGAATGGCGGTGATCGGGAATTGCTCGGTCAGCTCCAGGCCAGGCCGGGCGATTTCCAGCAGTTCGAGCAAGCGGAAGGAGCAGTTTTCGTCGAAGAAAAAATAGTCGAAGCGGATCTGTTTGAGCTCCCACACATGTTCGACCATGCGCGCGGTTTCGGTGGGCGTCAGGTTCAGCCGGTATTCCCATAAATCACGGTTTTCCAGGCTGCGGTATTCGGCGAGTTTCTCCCGGTAGGGCACCAGCGCGAACAGGCCGGGGTAGCCGCCCATCAGGCCCTTCCAGGCATAGAGAATGCTGTTGTCCATGCCCTCGATAAACGCGCCGAAGTTCAGGGCGTAACTGAGCAGGGCAGTGTTGTCGCTGTCGATGTCGGCCTGGTCGATCCGCAGCAAGGTGTGGCCGAACATGGACGACGGACTGTTGAGGTAAGCCGCAGGAAAAATCAGCACCGCACTGTGCGGGGCGATGTCGTTGAACCAGGCGTTGAATTCGCTGCACTCGGGTGTTGGCAAATCGCTGAGCTGCAGCTGTTCGCGCAGCCAGCGGGTGCGTGCCGGGTAAACGCATTGCGCATGTTTATCGCCGCTGTCGGGCGCGGCGTACATAGCCGCCAAGGTGGCGGCCAGCTCGGCGTCCGGGTGGCTTTCGCCGTTGGGCGCGAGGAAGAAATGCGGGTCATCCACATAGCTGCGCCAGCCGCCGAACTTGCCGGTTTCATAGTGGTTCAGCGCAATCCAGTACGGATCGTTCGCCAGCGTTTGCAGGCGCTGTTGTGTCAGCGTCGGGGCGGCCTGGGCCAGGCCTGCGACGCTTAACGCCAGAGCGAATAAAGTCCGTTTCAAGGTGGTTGTTCTTCTTCTAACGCGGTGCACGGAGCTTTGTAGGGCGGGGCGTTGGTGTCAAGGAAGAACGCCTTGCCAGACAGAATCGGGCAGCGCCAGAATGGCCGCGAACGATGACTGCCCATCTGAACTAAGGATTTTCGATGCCTGATCCCGTTGCCAATGGCTTGCGCTTGGCGCCCGACGCGCTAACCCGTCCCTTCGATGCTAGTCAGTTCAAATTCACCATCACCGACGATCTGGAACCGTTCCGCGGCGTACTCGGCCAGGAGCGCGCGGTAGAGGCGCTGCAGTTTGGTGTGGCCATGCCGCGCCCCGGTTACAACGTATTTGTTATGGGCGAGCCGGGCACCGGCCGCTTCTCCTTTGTTAAGCGTTACCTCAAGGCTGAAGGCAAGCGTCTGGAAACGCCGTCGGACTGGGTGTACGTCAACCACTTCGATGAAACCCGCGAGCCCCGCGCGCTGGAATTGCCGCCTGGCACCGCCACGGCGTTCATCGCCGATATCGAAGGCCTGATCGACAACCTGATGGCCACCTTTCCGGCCGTGTTTGAGCACCCGGCCTACCAGCAAAAAAAGAGCGCCATCGACCGCGCCTTCAATCAGCGTTACGACCGTGCGCTGGATGTGATCGAGCGCCTGTCGCTGGAAAAAGAAATCGCCCTGTACCGCGACAGCACCAATATCGCCTTCACCCCAATGAAGGAAGGCAAGGCGCTGGACGAGGCCGAATTTGCGCAATTGCCTGAAGCCGAACGCGAGCGTTATCACGCCGACATTTCGGCGTTGGAAGAGCGTCTGAACGAAGAGCTGGCCAGCCTTCCGCAGTGGAAGCGTGAGTCGAGCAACCAACTGCGCCAGCTCAATGAAGAAACCATTACCTTGGGCCTGCAGCCGTTGCTGGGGCCGCTGTCGGAAAAGTACGCGGAAAACGCCGGTGTCTGCGCCTATTTGCAAGCGGTGCAAGTCAACCTGCTGAAGACCGTGGTCGAGCAGTTGGTGGATGTGGATAAAGTCGACGCCGAGGCGCGCAAGTTTCTGCAAGAGCAGTACTGCCCGAGCCTGGTGGTCGGTCACCACGCCAGCGGCGGCGCGCCGGTGGTGTTCGAGTCGCACCCCACCTACGACAACCTGTTTGGCCGCATCGAATACAGCACCGACCAAGGTGCGCTCTACACCAGCTATCGCCAGTTGCGCCCAGGCGCTTTGCATCGGGCCAACGGCGGCTTTCTGGTACTGGAAGCGGAGAAAATGCTCGGTGAGCCGTTTGTGTGGGACGCGCTCAAGCGCGCCCTTCATGCACGCAAACTGAAGATGGAATCGCCGCTCGGTGAGCTGGGCCGCCTGGCCACCGTGACGCTGACGCCGCAAGTGATTCCGCTGCACATCAAAGTGGTGATCATCGGCTCCCGTCAGCTGTATTACGCGCTGCAAGACCACGACCCGGACTTCCAGGAGATGTTTCGCGTACTGGTCGATTTCGATGAAGACATTCCCCTGCACGACGACAGCCTCGAGCAGTTTGCCCAGCTGTTGAAAACCCGTACCTCGGAAGAGGGCATGGCGCCGCTGACCGCCGATGCGGTGGCGCGCTTGGCGACCTATAGCGCGCGCCTGGCCGAGCATCAGGGGCGGTTGTCGGCGCGCATTGGCGACTTGTTCCAGTTGGTCAGCGAGGCAGACTTTATCCGCCAGCTAGCCAACGACACGGTCACTGACGCCGGGCATATCGAGCGCGCGTTGAAAGCCAAGGCCACGCGCACCGGGCGCGTCTCGGCGCGGATTCTCGATGACATGTTGGCGGGCATCATTCTGATCGACACCGCGGGCGCGGCCGTTGGTAAGTGCAACGGCCTGACGGTGCTGGAAGTGGGCGACTCGGCCTTTGGTGTGCCGGCGCGTATTTCGGCCACGGTGTACCCAGGCAACAGCGGCATTGTCGACATCGAGCGCGAGGTCAATCTCGGTCAGCCGATTCACTCCAAAGGCGTGATGATTCTGACCGGCTACCTCGGCAGCCGTTACGCCCAGGAATTCCCCCTGGCGATTTCCGCGAGCATTGCCCTGGAGCAGTCGTACGGTTACGTGGACGGCGACAGCGCCTCGCTGGGCGAGGTGTGCACGCTGATTTCCGCGTTGTCGCGCACGCCGCTCAAGCAGTGCTTTGCGATCACCGGCTCCATCAACCAGTTCGGTGAAGTGCAGGCGGTGGGCGGGGTTAACGAGAAAATCGAAGGCTTCTTCCGGCTGTGTGAAGCACGCGGTTTAACGGGCGAGCAGGGCGCGATCATTCCGTACGCCAACGTGGCGACCTTGATGCTCGACGAGCGCGTGCTGCAAGCGGTCCGCGCCGGGTTGTTTAACGTCTACGCCGTGCGGCAGGTGGACGAGGCGTTAGGGCTGTTGGTTGGCGAGGCAGTCGGCACGGCGGACGAGAACGGTGAGTTCCCCGAAGGCACCGTGAACGCGCGGGTCGTGGAGCGCTTGCGTGAAATTGCAGAAATGGGCCTCGAAGAAGAGGAAGAGAAAAGCGTCGAAGCGGAAGCCGCCGCCGTGTTGACCGGCAAAGCGGGGTCAAAAGCCGACGTCAAATGATCGAATGATCGCCCGATGGCTGGTCAGTCATTGAGCAGTTCAAGCCCGGCCACAGCGGATGGTGGCTGGGCCGGCTTTCCCACGGTCCATCCACAGAGTTATCCACAGGTGGCGGGGATAACCTGCAGGCTTCCCTGAACCGTCGGGCCAGGTGTAGTCTGACCCCACACCACAAGAGGGCCGCCGTGATGCCGCGCCGCCTCTGCCTTACCCGTCATTGCCTTGGCCTGATCACCCGTATCGAATGCGTGATCCGCCCGCTGGCAGGCGAAAACGGGCTGTGGGTTCTCATTTGCGGCGCTGGAATGGCCGCCTCCCAACCTTCTGCAATTAAAACGCAAGGCCCATTCCACGGGCCCTACGTGGCTGAAGAGGTGCTCGCAGCAATCGCCGCGAACCTCGCCGAGCTTGGTTACAGCGAGAGCGATGAACCGGCTATCTGGTGCCTGCATTTACAAGCCGAATTGCGCCGTGTGAATGCTGACCGTGGCCGCCATTTAGGCGATTACCAAGTCGGGCCGGAAACTTAGCAGTCTGTTTTGCGCAGCTTTTGAGCGTCGCCGTGCAAGCCCGGCGTGGCGCTTGCTGGAGCCGTCTATCTGAAGGCCGTCCACAACGTTATCCACAGAACGTGTAGATAAGATCTGGCCATTCAATTCAGTTACCTTTTCCGCTCGCTGCCCACCTTGTCTCGTCAAGTGCGCTGGGTATACTCGCGCTCACTTTTTACCTGCTGTGAGCGACCATGGAACGCATTATTGAAAACGCGATGTACGCCTCCCGTTGGCTGCTGGCGCCGATCTACTTCGGCTTGTCGCTGGGGTTGCTGGCGTTGGCGCTGAAGTTTTTCCAGGAAATTTTTCACATCCTGCCGAACATCTTCACGCTGCTTGAATCCGAGCTGATTCTGGTGCTGCTGTCGCTCATCGACATGGCGCTGGTGGGCGGCTTGCTGGTGATGGTGATGATTTCGGGCTACGAAAACTTCGTGTCGCAGCTGGACATCGAAGAAGGCAAAGAGCGCCTCAACTGGCTGGGCAAAATGGACTCCAGTTCGCTGAAAATGAAGGTGGCGGCGTCCATCGTGGCGATCTCGTCCATTCACCTGTTGCGGGTGTTTATGGATGCCAAAAACATTCAGCCCGAATACCTGAAGTGGTACGTGATCATCCACATGACCTTCGTGGTGTCGGCGTTCGCCATGGGCTATCTCGACAAGCTCACCAAGCACGATCACTAAGCGGCTCGCCGCATGCCAGCCGGCGCATCTGTGCTAGGCTGGCCGCCCTTTTTTGGCCTCAGCGGAGTAGCGCCATGTCTGAACAGAATATCGACACCTTTACCACCGATGAGAGCCGCGTCAGCTATGGCATCGGCCGCCAACTGGGCGACCAGCTGCGCGACAACCCGCCACCGGGCGTTAGCCTCGACGCCATTCTGGTCGGCCTGACCGACGCATTCCGTGGCCACGCCAGCCGTGTGAGCCAGGAAGACATGTCGGCCAGCTTCAAAGTCATCCGCGAAATCATGCAGGCCGAGCAAGCTGCCAAAGCTGAAGCCGCTGCTGGCGAAGGCCGTGCGTTCCTTGCTGAAAACGCCAAGCGCGCTGGCATCGTGACTCTGGAATCCGGCCTGCAATACGAAGTGCTGACCGCTGGCGACGGCGCCAAGCCGACCCGCGACAGCACCGTACGTACTCACTACCACGGCACCCTGACCGACGGTTCGGTGTTCGACAGCTCGTACGATCGTGGCCAACCGGCAGAATTTCCGGTGGGTGGTGTGATTGCTGGTTGGACCGAAGCGCTGCAACTGATGGGCACTGGCAGCAAATGGCGCCTGTACGTACCAAGCGAACTGGCCTATGGCGGCCAGGCGGTTGGCAGCATCCCGCCGCACAGCGTGCTGGTGTTCGACGTAGAGCTGCTGGAAATTCTGTAAAAAACCTACTGCGCTCGGTTTCAGAGCGGCTTGCGATAAGCGAGCAGGTAGCCCAGAACGCAAAAGGCCGAGAGTGATTGCTCTCGGCCTTTTTGTTTTCGGGGCAGGTGCGTCAACGGTTGGGCTCCCGGTCAGTGCAGGTCGGAAGAAGGGCGCAGCGCGCGGGAATAACAGAACAGGAACAGGTTGCGGACCAACTCCTTGAGTACTGTCGGCTCGCTGGAGCTCAGGCCGGACAGATCCAGATCACCCTGCTCGCGCAATTCGTCCAGCGCTTCTTCCTCAAGCACGGCACATACCTTGCCGGTGTCGCGATGCAGAATCCGCAGGTACGGGTGCGGACGGTCTAGCCAAGCATCAATCAAATAGGTCATGGCTCATCTCCTTCTCTTGGTTGGATGAGAATAATTCCTATTGATATAATAGCAAGGGCTAATTTGTACGGCTCTGTAGTACCTGATTCGCGCCCATAAAAAAGCCCGGCGCGGGGCCGGGCTTTTTTTGGTGACGCGAGACTTAATGAGTGCGGGCGACAGCGAATTCGCTGAGTTCGACCAGCGCGTCTTTGTATTCGCTGGCTGGCAGTACGTCCAGGCAGGCGATGGCGCGAGCGGCGTAGTCACGAGCCTGGTTGGCGGTGTAATCCAGCGAACCGGATGCCTCGACAGCCGCGCGGATACTTTCCAGGTCTTCCAGGCCACCTTTCTGAATAGCCGTGCGGACTAGGCTGGCTTGCTCAGCGGTGCCTTCGCGCATGGTGTAGATCAATGGCAGGGTCGGTTTACCCTCGGCCAGATCATCGCCCACGTTTTTGCCGAGGGTTTCGGCGTCGCCGCGGTAGTCAAGCAGGTCGTCCACCAACTGGAATGCCACGCCAAGGTTGTCGCCAAACGCTTGCAGCGCTGTCGACTGTTCAGCGGTCGCGCCAATTAAGGCAGCGGCGCTGTGGGTCGAAGCCTCGAAGAGCATCGCGGTTTTGCCGCGGATGACTTCCATATAGGTTTCTTCAGTGGTGCTGGCGTCGCGCACTTTGGAAAGCTGCAGCACTTCGCCTTCGGCAATCACGCGGGTGGCGCGCGAAAGAATTTGCATCACCGGCAGCGAGCCAAGCTCAACCATCATTTCGAACGAGCGTGAATAAAGGAAGTCGCCGACCAGTACGCTGGGCGCATTGCCCCACAGCGCGTTGGCGGTCGAACGGCCACGGCGCATGCCGGACATGTCGACAACGTCGTCATGCAGCAGGGTCGCGGTATGAAGGAATTCGATGGTGGCAGCCAACAGACGCAAATCATCACCTTGGCCGCCCAGCGCTTTACCGCAGAGCAGAACCAGCAGCGGGCGCAAACGCTTGCCGCCGGCGGAAATAATGTAGTCGCCTATTTTCTCTACCAGAGGAACGCGGGAGACCAGTTGTCGTCTGATAATGCCATCGACGGCGGTAAAATCGTCCGCCACCACGTTATAGAAGGCCTGTGGTTGCATCAGTGACACGTGCTCCTCGAAGGTTGCGCGGCATGCTAGGGGGCAGGTGTAAGGCTGTCAAGGCAAGTGCTGCGGGTGCTTGCGCGGGGGCAAAGCCTTGCGTACAATCGCGGCCCCTGAACTTCCCTGGGCAGCACCTGCCTTACGCAATTGCAAGGGCGTCCTTCCGGCCCCAAGCAGCCATGCCAGCCGACGACTATTCCTATAAAGCGCTGGGTGAGCAGGATTAACGGAGCAAAATTATGTACGCAGTAATTGTTACCGGTGGCAAGCAATACAAAGTCGCCGAAGGTGAATACCTCAAGATCGAAAAGCTCGAAATCGCCACTGGCGAAGCCGTAACGTTCGATCGCGTTCTGCTGATCGGCAATGGTGACGACGTGACTATCGGCGCACCAGTTGTTGAAGGCGCCAAAGTAGTAGCCGAAGTGATTGCACAAGGCCGCCACGATAAAGTGACCATCATCAAGTTCCGCCGTCGCAAGCACCACATGAAGCGTCAGGGCCACCGTCAGTGGTTCACTGAGATCAAAATCACTGGTATTTCGGCCTAATTCTTTCGGCCCAAATCCTTATTAGGAGTATTGACTCATGGCACACAAAAAAGCTGGCGGTAGTACCCGCAACGGTCGCGACTCAGAATCTAAACGCCTTGGCGTGAAGATGTACGGCGGCCAGGCTATCAAAGCAGGCAACATCATCGTGCGTCAGCGCGGTACCCAATTCCACGCTGGCTACGGCGTTGGCATGGGTAAAGATCACACTCTGTTCGCTAAAGTCGAAGGCGTGATCAAGTTCGAAGTTAAAGGCGCCTTCGGTCGTCGCTACGTGAGCGTCATCGCGGCTTAATCGCGATGTTGCTGGAAAAGCCCTGTCTCGCGACGGGGCTTTTTTGTTTCTGAAAGCTTGAGGCTTTTGCAAAATCAACCGGGAGCTGTTTCGCTGGGTTTTGCAAAAGTCTTATGTTCCTTGTGTTATCTAGCCCGCTATTGCGGCGGGAGGCGTGCCGATGAAATTCGTCGATGAAGTATCGATTTTTGTAAAAGCAGGTGATGGTGGTAACGGTTGCATGAGCTTCCGTCGTGAGAAGTTCATCGAGAACGGTGGGCCGAACGGCGGCGATGGCGGCGACGGTGGTTCCGTGTACATGGTCGCGGATGAAAACCTCAACACCCTGGTTGATTACCGCTACACGCGTCGCTTTGACGCCGAGCGCGGCTCCAATGGCGGCAGCGCCGACTGCACCGGGCGCAAGGGTGAAGACACCGTGCTGCGCGTGCCGGTTGGCACCACCATCATTGATGCCGCTACCCAGGAAATCATCGGTGACCTGACCAAAGACGGTCAGCGCATCATGGTCGCCCACGGCGGCTGGCATGGTCTTGGCAACACCCGTTTCAAATCCAGTACCAACCGTGCGCCGCGTCAGACCACGCTGGGTAAGCCGGGCGAGTCTCGCGACCTCAAGCTGGAATTGAAAGTGCTGGCAGACGTGGGTCTGCTTGGCTTGCCGAACGCCGGCAAAAGCACCTTTATTCGCTCGGTTTCGGCCGCCAAGCCAAAAGTGGCGGATTACCCGTTCACCACGCTGGTGCCAAACCTGGGTGTGGTCAGCGTCGATCGCTACAAGAGCTTCGTGGTCGCCGACATTCCCGGCTTGATCGAAGGCGCTTCCGATGGCGCCGGCCTGGGCATTCGCTTCCTCAAGCACTTGGCGCGCACTCGTTTGTTGCTGCACCTCGTCGACATGG
Organism: Pseudomonas sp. AC070; assembly: GCF_979258635.1. Taxonomy (NCBI): domain Bacteria; kingdom Pseudomonadati; phylum Pseudomonadota; class Gammaproteobacteria; order Pseudomonadales; family Pseudomonadaceae; genus Pseudomonas; species Pseudomonas sp. AC070. The sequence goes on along the minus strand of NZ_OZ409871.1, from coordinate 4,330,985 downwards.
CGCCGCTGGACCTTTCCGATCCGGCCGAAGCCGCCGAAACAATCGTGTCTGAGCTGGGCAAATTCAGTCCGTCGCTGGCTGAGCGTGATCGTTGGTTGGTGCTGAACAAGTCCGACCAGATTCTTGAGGAAGAGCAAGAGGCTCGCATCAAGGAGATCACTGATCGTCTTCAGTGGACTGGCCCGGTTTATGTGATTTCGGCGATTGGTAAAGAAGGCACAGAAAAGCTCTGCTTCGATATCATGCGTTACCTCGAAGAGCGTTCCGTGCGTATCGCCGAAGAGCCGCAGTACGCAGCCGAGCTGGCGCAACTCGATCAGCGCATCGAAGATGAAGCCCGCGCGCAGCTGCAGGCGCTGGATGACAAGCGCGCCCTGCGTCGCGCTGGCGTCAAGGTGGCCGGTACGGACGACAACGACGACGGCTTCTGGGATGAGGAAGATGACGATGATGGTCCAGAGATCATCTACGTCCGAGACTGAGTAAAACCACAACGCCGCTAATTAGCGGCGTTGTGCTGACTAATTCGCACGAGTGGCGCGGCGCCGCTCTTCTGGCCAAGGTTGGATGACCATGCGGGACAAGGTGACTGGCGCTCAGCGCTGGGTGGTGAAGATCGGTAGTGCGCTGTTGACCGCTGACGGGCGCGGCCTGGATCGCGGTGCGATGGCCGTGTGGGTCGAGCAGATGGTGGCCTTGCGTGAGGCTGGCGTTGAGCTGGTGCTGGTGTCGTCGGGTGCGGTGGCGGCCGGCATGAGCCGGTTGGGCTGGGCGTCGCGACCGAGCGCTATTCATGAGCTGCAAGCGGCTGCGGCGGTGGGGCAGATGGGTTTGGTGCAGGCTTGGGAATCGAGCTTTGCGCAACATGGCCGGCATACCGCGCAAATCTTGCTGACCCATGACGACCTGTCTGACCGCAAGCGTTACCTGAACGCGCGCAGCACGCTGCGTACCCTGGTTGATCTGGGGGCCATTCCGGTCATCAACGAAAACGACACCGTGGTCACCGACGAAATCCGCTTCGGCGATAACGACACCCTGGCGGCGCTGGTCGCCAACCTTGTGGAAGCGGATCTGCTGGTGATTCTCACGGACCGCGACGGCATGTTCGACGCCGACCCGCGCCATAATCCTGATGCTCAGCTGATTTTCGAAGCGCGTGCCGATGATCCTGCATTGGATGCAGTGGCCGGCGGTGTCGGTGGTGCGCTGGGTCGTGGCGGCATGCAGACCAAGCTTCGCGCCGCACGGCTGGCGGCGCGCTCGGGTGCGCACACCATTATTGTTGGCGGCGCCATCGAGCAAGTATTGGCGCGGCTGAAGGCGGGCGAGCGGCTCGGTACGTTGCTGGCGCCTGAGCGCGGTTTGCTCGCTGCACGCAAGCAATGGCTCGCCGGGCATCTGCAAACCCGCGGTACGCTGGAGCTCGATGCTGGCGCCGTGAAAGCGCTGCTGGAAAGCCACAAGAGCTTGTTGCCGGTGGGCGTGAAAAGCGTGCAGGGTAACTTCCGTCGGGGCGAAATGGTGGTATGTGTCGATCCGCAAGGGCGCGAAATCGCTCGCGGTCTGGCGAACTACAGCGCGGCCGAGGCGCAGAAAATTGTCGGCCAGCCCTCCGATGCGATTGAGCGTCTGCTGGGTTATGTCGACGAACCTGAGCTGGTCCATCGCGACAACTTGATTCTGGTGTAAGCGCGCCGTTTGGGCGGCTGCGCCTTTGGCTGAGAGGGAGAGAGCAGTGCGAATGATCAATGGATGGTTGGGCGCGTTACTGCTGCCTTTGGCGTTTGCGGCATCGGCGGAAGAAATCGGCCAGGTGTCGACTGTATTCAAATGGGTTGGGCCGAACGACAAAATCGTCGTCGAGGCGTTCGATGACCCAAAAGTTGAAGGCGTGACTTGCTACTTGTCGCGGGCCAAAACCGGCGGCGTCAAAGGTGGGTTGGGGTTGGCGGAAGACCGCGCCGAGGCGTCGATTGCCTGTCGTCAGGTTGGGCCGATTCACGTGCCGGACAATTTGAAAGACGGCGAAGAGGTGTTTAAAGAGCGCACTTCGCTGGTGTTCAAGACCATGCAAGTGGTGCGGTTCTTCGACAAGAAGCGCAACACGCTGGTCTACCTCGTTTACAGCGACCGCGTAATCGAAGGCAGCCCGCAAAACGCGGTCACCGCCATCCCGATTCTGCCCTGGGTGCAGCAGCCCTAACTGAAAAGGCGAACCGCAAGGCTCGCCTTTTCTATCGCCCCGAGTTTTCTCCAGGCAATAAAAAACCGGCCCTGAGGCCGGTCTTTTCAACGCATCACACTTAGGCAGCAGCGGCTTGGCTGAGATCCTTGATGTGACCGTTCAGGCGGCTCTTATGACGAGCTGCTTTGTTCTTGTGGATGATGCCTTTGTCGGCCATGCGGTCGATTACAGGCACAGCCAGGGTGTAAGCCTTTTGTGCAAGTTCGAGGTCTTTGGCGTCGATAGCCTTGACCACGTTCTTGATGTAGGTACGAACCATGGAGCGCAGGCTGGCGTTATGGCTACGACGCTTCTCAGCCTGTTTAGCGCGTTTTTTGGCAGAAGGTGTATTGGCCACCGTCGAGCTCCTTGAAACTTTGGGGAAATGACTAAACAAATAAGGCCGCGAATCATGCCGATGTGTCGAAGGCTTGTCAAGCGCGGTTCAGTGTTGCGGGTTAAGGATCGACCCACCGTCCGACGGGCGTGCTCACCCTGCATGGGTGATTTATTCGCCGGCCGGTTCTACACTCGCCGCCTTTGCCTTGCGGCCCTTGGTGCGGCGCCGATATTTGCGGTGGCGCAGCTTACTTGATGCGGTAGAACGAGCGTTATGAATTTACTCAAGTCGCTGGCTGCGGTCAGCTCGATGACCATGTTGTCCCGGGTGCTGGGCTTTGTTCGCGACACAATCGTGGCGCGCATTTTCGGCGCGGGCATGGCCACCGACGCCTTTTTTGTTGCTTTCAAACTGCCCAACCTGCTGCGCCGCATTTTTGCCGAAGGCGCGTTCTCCCAGGCCTTCGTGCCGATTCTGGCGGAATACAAAACCCAGCAAGGCGAGGAGGCCACGCGCACCTTTATTGCCTATGTGTCCGGGTTGCTGACGCTGGTATTGGCCGTGGTCACAGCTCTGGGCATGATCGCCGCGCCGTGGGTGATTTGGGTGACGGCGCCAGGCTTTGTCGACTCGCCGGAAAAGTTCGAGCTGACCTCATCACTTCTGCGGGTGACCTTTCCTTATATATTGCTCATCTCGCTAGCTTCCCTGGCCGGCGCGATTCTCAACACCTGGAACCGCTTCTCCGTGCCGGCCTTCGTGCCGACCTTGCTCAATATCAGCATGATCGTGTTCGCGCTGTTCCTGACTCCGTATTTCGATCCGCCGGTCATGGCGCTCGGTTGGGCGGTACTGGTTGGCGGTCTGCTTCAGTTTCTCTATCAGCTACCGCATTTGAAAAAGATCGGCATGCTGGTTCTGCCACGCCTCAACCTGCGCGATGCCGGTGTGTGGCGCGTGATGAAGCAAATGGGGCCGGCAATCCTCGGCGTATCGGTCAGCCAGATTTCGCTAATCATCAACACCATCTTCGCCTCCTTTCTGGTGGCCGGTTCCGTGTCGTGGATGTACTACGCCGACCGCTTGATGGAACTGCCGTCCGGCGTATTGGGTGTGGCGCTTGGCACCATTTTGCTGCCGGCGTTATCACGCAGCTTCTCCAGCAAAAACACCGAGGAATACTCGCGCTTGCTCGACTGGGGGTTGCGCCTGTGTTTCTTGCTGGCGCTGCCGTGCGCCCTGGCGTTGGCCATTATTTCGGAGCCATTGACCGTTTCGCTGTTTCAGTACGGAAAGTTCAGCGCGCACGATGCGCAAATGACCCAATTCGCCCTTATCGCCTATTCGATGGGCCTGCTCGGCATCATTCTGGTGAAAGTGTTGGCGCCTGGTTTCTATGCGCGGCAGAACATCGCCACGCCGGTGCGTATCGCGCTGGTGACCTTGGCGGCTACGCAGGCGATGAACTTGGTGTTCTTCTTTACCTTGCCGTACCCGCACGCCGGATTGGCGCTGTCGATTGGCTTGGCGGCCTGTCTGAATGCGGGCCTGTTGTTCTGGCAGTTGCGCAAGCAGCAGTTGTTCACGCCGCAGCCGGGTTGGGCGCTGTTTCTCATCCGGCTCGTTGTCGCCGTGGTGGTGATGGCTGCGGTGCTGATTGCCGTGATGCACTGGATGCCCGCGTGGGATCAGGGCGACATGCTGATTCGCCTGCTTCGTCTGGGCGCATTGGTAGCCAGTGGTATTGCCGCCTATTTCGGCGTGCTGCTGTTGTTGGGCTTCCGTTTGCGTGATTTCGCCCGCCGTACGCTGGCGTAATCCCTACGTAAAACGCAGATTTATTCGCCTGTACATCCACATCCGCTGTCGCCTGTTGCACAGCGTCGGGTGTGCGTATAATCGCCCACTTTGTGAGCAAGAAGCGTCCTATGCAGCTGGTTCGAGGGCTTCAAAACTTGCAGCCTCAACACCGAGGCTGTGTTGCCACTATCGGCAATTTCGACGGCGTGCACCGTGGCCACCAGGCCATCCTGGCGCGGCTGCGCGAGCGTGCGGACGAATTGGGCGTGCCCAGTTGCGTGGTGATTTTCGAACCGCAGCCCCGCGAATTTTTCGGCCCCGACACCGCGCCACCGCGCCTGACGCGTTTGCGGGACAAGCTCGTCTTGTTCGCCGAAGCAGGCGTTGATCGCGTCTTGTGCCTGTCTTTCAATCGCCGCTTGCGTGAACTCAGCGCCGCGGAGTTTGTGCAAACCGTGTTGCTGGAAGGTTTGGGTGTGCAGCATCTGGAAGTGGGTGACGACTTCCGCTTTGGCTGTGATCGCGCGGGTGATTTCGCCTTTTTGCAAACCGCCGCGCAGGTGGAAGGTTTCACCCTGGAAGCCGCCAGCACCGTTGAAATCGACGGGCTGCGCATCAGCAGCACGCGAGTTCGCGAGTCGTTGGCTGCCGCTGATTTTGCCCTGGCTGAACGCCTGCTCGGGCGTCCGTTTCAAATCTCCGGGCGCGTGCTGCACGGTCAGAAATTGGCGCGCCAATTCGGCACGCCGACGGCGAACGTACAACTCAAGCGGCGTCGTGTGCCGTTGACTGGCGTGTACCTGGTAACCGTCGAGCTCGACGGCAAACCCTGGCCCGGCGTCGCCAATATTGGCGTACGACCGACAGTGCAGGGCGATGGCAGTGCGCACCTGGAAGTGCATCTTTTGGATTTTGTCGGCGATCTCTATGGCCGACGTTTGACGGTGGCGTTCCACCACAAGCTGCGCGATGAGCAGCGTTTCGCCTCCCTGGAGGCGCTGAAGACGGCGATACACGCGGATGTCGCCGCCGCCCGTGCCCTTTGGCAGGGTCAACCGCTTAAGTGAAGAGCCTGAAATGACCGACTACAAAGCCACGCTAAACCTTCCGGATACCGCCTTCCCAATGAAGGCCGGCCTGCCACAGCGCGAACCGCAGATTCTGCAGCGCTGGGACAGCATTGGCCTGTACCAGAAGCTGCGTGAGATTGGTAAAGATCGGCCCAAGTTCGTGCTGCACGATGGCCCGCCCTATGCCAACGGCACCATTCATATCGGTCACGCGGTTAACAAGATTCTCAAAGACATGATCGTGCGCTCGAAAACCCTGTCCGGGTTCGACGCGCCATACGTGCCCGGCTGGGACTGCCACGGCCTGCCCATCGAGCACAAAGTGGAAGTCACCCACGGCAAAAACCTGCCCGCCGACAAAACCCGCGAACTGTGCCGCGCCTATGCCGCCGAGCAGGTAGAAGGGCAGAAGGCGGAATTTATTCGCCTGGGCGTTTTGGGCGATTGGGCCAACCCGTACAAAACCATGGATTTCGCCAACGAAGCCGGCGAAATTCGCGCCCTGGCCGAAATGGTCAAAGGCGGTTTCGTCTTCAAAGGTCTGAAACCGGTTAACTGGTGCTTCGATTGCGGCTCGGCCCTGGCTGAAGCCGAAGTGGAATACCAGGACAAAAAATCCTCGACCATCGACGTCGCGTTTCCGATTGCCGACGACGCCAAACTGGCCGCTGCATTCGGTCTGCCAGCGCTGAGCAAGCCCGCCGCCATTGTAATCTGGACCACCACCCCGTGGACCATCCCGGCCAACCAGGCGCTCAACGTCCACCCCGAATTCATCTACGCCCTGGTCGATGTTGGCGACAAGCTGCTGATCCTGGCTGAAGAACTGGTGCAAGCCTGCCTGACCCGTTACGGCCTCGAAGGCACGGTGGTTGCCACGGCGCCCGGCGCAGCCCTGGAACTGATCGACTTCCGTCACCCGTTCTACGACCGTCTCTCGCCGGTATACCTGGCCGAATACGTCGAGTTGGGCGCTGGCACCGGCGTGGTTCACTCCGCCCCGGCCTACGGCGAAGACGACTTCGTGACCTGCAAGCGCTACGGCATGGTCAACGACGACATCCTCACGCCCGTGCAGAGCAACGGCGTGTACGTTGAGTCGCTGCCGCACTTCGGTGGCCAGTTCATCTGGAAAGCCAACCCCGCCATCGTTGAGAAACTCAGCGAAGTGGGCGCGCTGATGCACACCGAAACCATCAGCCACAGCTACATGCACTGCTGGCGTCACAAGTCCCCGCTGATCTACCGCGCCACCGCGCAGTGGTTCGTCGGCATGGATAAACAGCCCAACACCGGCAACACCCTGCGTCAGCGCGCAGTGAAAGCCATCGAAGACACCCAGTTCGTACCGGCCTGGGGCCAGGCGCGCCTGCATTCGATGATCGCCAACCGCCCGGACTGGTGCATCTCGCGTCAGCGCAACTGGGGCGTGCCGATCCCGTTCTTCCTCGACAAAGCCACCGGTGAGCTGCACCCGCGCACCGTCGAGCTGATGGAAGAAGTGGCCAAGCGCGTTGAGCACGAAGGCATCGAAGCCTGGTTCAAACTCGACCCGACTGAACTGCTGGGCGAGGAAGCGGGCAACTACGACAAAATCAGCGACACCCTCGACGTCTGGTTCGACTCCGGCACCACTCACTGGCACGTGCTGCGTGGCTCGCACCCGATGGGCCACGCGTCCGGCCCGCGCGCCGACCTGTACCTGGAAGGTTCCGACCAGCACCGCGGCTGGTTCCACTCCTCTTTACTGACCGGCTGCATGCTGGACGACCACGCCCCGTACCGCGAACTGCTGACCCACGGTTTCACCGTCGACGAAAACGGTCGCAAAATGTCCAAGTCGCTGGGCAACGTCGTCGCTCCGCAAAAAGTCAACGACACCCTGGGCGCCGACATCATGCGTCTGTGGGTCTCGGCCACCGATTACTCCGGTGAAATGGCCGTTTCCGATCAGATTCTGCAACGCAGCGCCGATGCCTATCGCCGCATCCGCAACACCGCGCGCTTCCTGCTTTCCAACCTCAGCGGCTTCAATCCGGCTACCGATCTGCTGCCGGCCGAAGACATGCTGGCGCTGGACCGTTGGGCCGTCGACCGTGCCCTGCTGCTGCAAAACGAGCTGCAGGAACACTACGGCGAATACCGTTTCTGGAACGTGTACTCCAAGGTGCACAACTTCTGCGTGCAGGAGCTGGGCGGCTTTTACCTGGATATCATCAAGGATCGCCAATACACCACCGCCAGCGACAGCCAGGCGCGCCGTTCGTGCCAGACCGCGCTGTTCCACATCGCCGAAGCGCTGGTGCGCTGGATCGCGCCGATCCTGGCGTTCACCGCCGACGAGCTGTGGGAATACCTGCCGGGCGAGCGCAACGAATCGGTGATGCTCAACACCTGGTACGAAGGGCTCACCGCGCTGCCCGAAGGCTTCGAGTTGGACCGCGCCTACTGGGAACGCGTCATGGCTGTGAAAGTCGCCGTGAACAAGGAAATGGAAAACCAGCGCGCCGCCAAAGCTATCGGCGGCAACCTGCAAGCCGAAGTGACCCTGTACGCCGAAGACGCGCTGGTCAGCGACCTGAGCAAACTCAGCAATGAGCTGCGCTTCGTGCTGATCACCTCGACCGCTGCCGTAGCGCCATTGGCCAGCGCGCCAGCTGACGCCGTGGTAACCGAAGTCGCCGGTCTGAAACTCAAAGTGGTGAAATCAGCTCACGCCAAGTGCGCGCGCTGCTGGCACTGTCGTGAAGACGTCGGCGTGAACCCGGAGCACCCGGAGATCTGCGGTCGCTGCGTCGACAACATCAGCGGCGCTGGCGAGGTTCGTCACTATGCCTAACACCAGCCGTCTCGGTCGTTTGTCGTGGCTGTGGCTGAGCCTGGTGGTGCTGATCCTCGATCAGGCCACCAAGCTCTACTTTGAAAACAGCCTGACCCTGTACCAGCAGATCGTGATCATCCCCGACCTGTTCAGCTGGACGCTGGCCTACAACACTGGCGCTGCCTTCAGTTTCCTGGCCGACAGCTCTGGCTGGCAGCGCTGGCTGTTTGCCCTGATTGCCGTGGCCGTTAGTGCCACGCTGGTGGTCTGGCTCAAGCGCCTCAAACCTGAAGAAACCCTGCTCGCCGTGGCCCTGTCGCTGGTGCTCGGCGGCGCGCTGGGCAACCTGTACGACCGAATCGTGCTCGGCCACGTCATCGACTTTATCCTCGTGCACTGGCAGAACCGCTGGTATTTCCCAGCCTTCAACATCGCCGACAGCGCCATCTCCGTCGGCGCCGTGTTGCTGGCCCTGGACATGTTCAAAAGCAAAAAAGCCGGAGAGCCCGCCCATGACTGACGACGCCCTGCGTATCGGCCCGGACAAACAAGTCACCCTGCACTTCGCCCTGAACCTGGAAAACGGCGACGTGGTGGATAGCACCTTCGACAAGAAACCCGCCACTTTTAAAGTTGGCGACGGCAACTTGTTGCCCGGCTTCGAAGCCGCCTTGTTCGGCCTCAAGGCCGGCGACAAACGCACCTTGCAAGTGGAACCGGAACACGGCTTCGGCCAGCCCAACCCGCAAAATGTGCAAGTGATGCCGCGTTCGCAATTCGAAGGCATGGAGCTGTCGGATGGTCTGCTGGTGATCTTCAACGACGCCGCCAACACCGAGCTGCCCGGCGTGGTCAAAGCGTTTGATGACACCCACGTCACCATCGACTTCAACCACCCGCTGGCCGGCAAGACCCTGAGTTTTCAGGTCGAAATCATCGACGTCAAACCGGCCTGACCCGCCGGTAACCTGGCACCTGCCCTCGGGGCGGAAGAGAGAAGCCCCATGCAAGAACTGGCCATGCAAATCAAACTCGCCAACCCGCGCGGCTTCTGCGCCGGCGTTGACCGCGCGATTGAAATCGTCAACCGCGCTTTGGAAGTATTCGGCCCGCCGATCTACGTTCGCCACGAAGTGGTCCACAACAAATTCGTCGTCGAAGACCTGCGCGCCCGCGGCGCCATCTTCGTCGAAGAACTGGACCAGGTGCCCGACAACGTCATCGTCATCTTTAGCGCCCACGGCGTTTCCCAAGCCGTACGCAAAGAAGCCGAATCGCGCGGCCTGAAAGTTTTCGACGCCACGTGCCCGCTGGTGACCAAGGTGCACATTGAAGTCGCCCGCTACAGCCGCGACGGCCGCGAATGCATCCTCATCGGCCACGCCGGCCACCCGGAAGTGGAAGGCACCATGGGCCAATACGACGCCAGCAATGGCGGCGCTATTTACCTGGTCGAAGACGAAACCGACGTCGCCAACCTGCAAGTGCGCAACCCCGAAACCCTGGCCTTCGTCACCCAAACCACGCTGTCGATGGACGACACCAGCCGCGTCATCGACGCCCTGCGCAGCCGCTTCCCCAGCATCGGTGGCCCGCGCAAAGACGACATCTGCTACGCCACGCAAAACCGCCAGGACGCCGTCAAACAGCTCGCCAGCGAGTGTGACGTGGTGCTTGTCGTCGGCAGCCCCAACAGCTCCAACTCCAACCGCCTGCGCGAACTTTCCGAGCGCCTGGGCACCCCGGCATACCTAATTGATGGCGCCGAAGATTTGCAGCAAGGCTGGTTTGAAGGCAAAGCGCGCATCGGCATTACCGCCGGTGCTTCGGCGCCTGAGGTGCTGGTGCTGGGTGTGGTGCAGAAGTTAAGAGAGTGGGGCGCTACCGGCGCTGAGGAACTGGAAGGGCGGCCGGAGAATGTGACCTTTTCGATGCCGAAGGAGTTGCGGTTGAAGGCTGTCTGAGTCGACACGCGTCAAACAAAAAGGGCTGCATTTGCAGCCCTTTTATTTGACGCGATGTTCAGATGCCTTGGCAGCTTTGCCACGCGTTGATGGTACTAAAGGTGCCTGTTGCGCCACGGGCACCTGTCGATGCCAGCGTTAGGGTGCCTTTGCCGGAAAGTAAACCAGTTGGGGTGGCGGTTAGGCCGAATGTGGTTGCAGTGGAAGACGAATCGATAGAGATAGTGAACTGTTTCTTTCCGTCCACTGGGGCTTGGACGTAGCTGCCTAGAGCAGCGCCGGTATACGTATTGTTTTGTGCTCGGAAGCGCTCGAGCAAATTTGCCGCGCCCATCAGGGTTGCTTTGGCATCTTCACATGCGGTCCGGCGCACGTATCCCTGGTAAGAGGGAATGGCAATAGCCGTCAAGACGCCCAGCACCAATACCGCAATCATCAGTTCTATCAGGGTAAAGCCATTCTGCTTTTTCATACTGCACAGCCCTTTATAAATGCAGCAGACGGGCCGCTTGGCCCGTCTGCTTGTAGTCAATAAACGCTAGTCCAGATCAGACTGGTCAATCCAGTATGTTTTACCCAGCGGAGGCGTCTCGGTCAGGACCGGAGGCACGGCTGGGTCCGGCAGTACCCAGCAGTTGTTGCCGCTGCAGAACAATTGCGGGTCACCCGAAATCCCACCGCTGTTGCTGCTTTGCGATCGATCCGCCGGTTTGCCGACACCGTTGATGGGGACCGAGGCTGGCGTCGCATCCATCAGTCGCGCCGAGTACGAACGGTTTACACCTACTGCTGCGCTACAGGCCGCGCTGGCCGTAGTCGGTTCATAGGTGTTGAAGTACACGACGCCGCCGCTTGTAAGCGCCCGCGACAATACTTTCTCGCCGGTGTTGGTCAGGGTGATGTACCACCCTCCCGTTGTACGTGCAAATGCTGTCGCCGCTGCGGTTTTTTGCGCGTCGCTGCCGCCTTGTACAAGGTTGGCCGTCGCATCGTACAAACTGTTTTCTGTGAGGGTAGCCTCACTCGTGGTCTTAAACAGTGTGGCCGTACGGAACGAGTAAAAACGGTCCTGGATGTACTCGTTAAGTGGATGGCCACGGTAGCCGCTGCCAATACTCACAGCGAGGGAACGACTGCCATTGACGTTAAGCAGCGACACGTCCGGTTCGTTGTAAAAGCGTCGGGCCGACGCTGTTGTAGTTCCACCAACGCTGGCGAACACGCCGTCCTGGCTAGTGCCTGCCGGGGTAACTAAGGTCGCACCAGCTGCCGCGCCGTTATTGATGTAGAACCGCCATACCTGCCCACCCATGTCCCCAACGAAAAACTGATCGGCGAGCCTATCGGCATCGGCCACCAGGACCCCATTAGTGTTCTGCTGAAGGTCAATTACTCGCACGCCGCTAGGGATGCTGTATTTCATCTTCGGCAGCGACTGGGTAAAGCCGCTGACGGCCTTGCCCGCTGACCATATGAGCGCACCTGTTTTAGCGTTGACGATATAGACGGAGTTACCCATGGAGTCGTCGGAGTACACGCTGGTGGAACTGTTCAGGGCATCTTGGTTGGTGTCGTAGCCGCCGCCGAAGATCAGCACGTCAGTATTGGTCGTTCCGATCTTTATTTTCGTTCTGACTGGCGTCGACCACGTCTGGCCCAAGTTTTCAAAGCCTGTCGTGGTTCCACCGAGGATCTGCCAGAGAATTTTCGGGTTGTCACGGTCGGTAATATCCAGTGCGTAGATGTTTCGGCCGCCGCGTCCCATGGTGGCATAGGCGTAAACGAACTCGTCAGTATTCAAGCCTGTGGTGGCGCCGGTAGCAGGATCACCATAAATCACGCCGTTGCCGTTGACGTCGTTAACCCAAAGCGTAACGGTGTTATCCATGCCGTACAGACGTGGCTTAACGGAGCTGGATTTTGCGTTGTCGCGCAGTTGCTTGATGTTCGGCAGCAGTTCCTGGGGCATATAGGCGAACTGTTCGACTCCGGTATCAGTGTCAAAACCGTGTATGTACCCTTCGTTGCTACCCATCACAGCGGTGAGGTCGGGCGCGGTACAGGTGCTTCCGCTGTACGCGGTGCAGCCGTAAGTGACTAGCCGAGGAGAGGAGTGAATTGGGTCACCCAAGGCAAAGCGGCTGGCTGTGCCGGTGGCATCGGGGCCGCCACGAATGTAGCTAATCAGGTTGACCCGCGCCGTGTTGTCCATACTCGAATCACCCAGCTTCGCCTTGGTGATATTGGCGTTGGTCGACTTCAACACCTCCAGGGCCGTTGCGGATCCGGCAGGGTTGGCGCCGGTGAAGGTATAGAGTTTACGGTCGTCCGGATTCGGTAGTTTCACCGCGGCACCGCCTTTGGTGATGTCCGCACCATCTTGTGTGCTGTTCCAGAAACTACGCGCTGTCGATTTGAAAAAACCGGTATTGGCATCAATGGCAGCGGCATCATCCGCGTCAACGATTGTTGCCACCGTGCCCTCAGTTTTCAGGCGGTAGCGTTTCAAGTTCCCCGCCCAGCGGTCGAATTCCGACGGCTTAAACAACGCGAAGTAAAGTTGATCGAGGTTGTCCGCGCGGTTGAAACTGTTCACTGGTGCGCTGGTGTTCACGAAGGTTGTGTTGGTAGCCAGAGCCGCCTGCACGATATCGTCAAAGGCTTTCGTAAGGTCGCTGGCGTTCTCAGCTTGGTACGCTTTGCCACCGCCTAACTCTGCCAGTTTGTTCAGCAGATTGGTCGCTTGCACGTTGCCGCTGGTGTTGAAGCCAATCGTGCTGGTTTGAATGGTGTTGGTGCCGTCGTATTGGGCCATGTCAGATTTGTTCATCCAACCAACCAGAGTGCGGGCGCATCTTTCGCTGTCGTTCGTGCTGTCGACGGTGCAGTTCGTAGGGCTTCCTGTAAGAGTATTCACCCCGGCCTTCGCTTCATTGGTAGTGCCGTTAGCCTCACCGTCAGTGAGGAATACCAGATAGTTTGCCTGGCACGAGCTCGTGATTGGGCTTGGATCTGCGCCCACATGTTTGCTTGGCGTCTGCACAAAATATTTTGCCGCATCCCACAGCGTAGGGACGATTGGGGTGCCCCCATTCGCTACCAGAGCTTGCACGATGCCATCGGTGTATTCGCGCACGGTGTAACCTTTTTTGCCGAGTCCACCGTCGGCAAGCTTGATACGCAACTGCATACCGGACTCAGGGCTTACTTCACGAGTTCTTGCCGCAAACGCAGTACCGCTGCTTGTTGGTTTCAGCAGCACGGACAACGCGTTGCCATCCGCCCAGTCGGCGCGTGCAAAAACAGCTTGCAGCTGCGTGGCTAAGCCGGGGTCAGCGCAGGTCAGAGGAACCCCCGCAGCGGTTGGGCTGAAGCTGCAAGTCGTCGCGGTGCCTACTGCGCGGGCGCTCAGGTTGTTGTTCGTAGCGGCGTAAGCCAACGAGTTGCCCACGTTTTCAAAATAAACATTAGCGGTACCGGCCGTAGTGTTGTTCGGGGTAACGATCAACTGAGCGTCGAGAACGGTAGCGTTCTTAACCACGGGCACGTTGATGTAGCGGCTGCCAAGGACCAGGTTTGTAAAGGCATTGGAAGTTGCGGTTAGGTTCGGGCTCTTGCCTACCGCAGATTGGGCGGCATCGTCTTTAGGGTCGTAAACCGCCATCTTGATAACTGGGTTCAGACAGCCTGTGTCGCCGCCCGTAAAATTCACGTTCAGCACGGGTTGTAAGTCTTGTCCGGCATCTACGCTGAACGCGGTGCGGCTGCCGCTGCCGGCTGTTGGCGTTACAAAAAACGCCATTGAGTTGTTGCCGCACCAGTCGGAGTTATTGTCGATGACGCTTTGCACCAAACCCGTAACGATCGGACCTTCCACATACACTTGCGGCGCTTGAGTGCGCCATTCCGAAGGCGTCCAGGTGGCTGTATTCGACGTCTTGGTTCGTGCCGTGAAGTTTTCGCTTGCTGTGAATACGGGAGCGTTGCCGACGTTTTGCGCCGATACCGTATAGGTAACCGGGCGATCATCAGAAGCGGCTGGCACGAAATCAATACGTGCAGATGTGATGGTTGCGCCCTTGGGGATGGCCACGTTCTGGAAGCGAATGCCGGTGGTGCGAGTTACGTCTTCACTGTTAGTCCAAGTCACGACGAGGCGCGGAGCATTAGCTGCACCTGTGCCGATGTAGTAAGGGTAATCGGTGGCGGTTGTGCCGCGAACTCGCATCGCAATATCTGCAATCGGGTTTAACGCCGGCGCGACAGCCTTAAGGTTAGTGAACGCAGTGGTGACGTCCAACACAACTTCCCCGCCTACTAGCGCGGCACCGGCAACGGAGGTCTGCAGATTGCTTACTCCAAAGTTGTGGTCGGTAAAGGTGGTATCGCTGTTGAAAGCGGCCGCTGTTTTGGTGTTCTCGATTTTTACCGAGAAGGCTGGCTGCGCCGTTGCGTTAGCCGGCGTGAGATACAACTTGGCGCTAGTGATAGTCGAGCTGGCAGGAATGTTGAGTGCGCGGAACAGCATTACGCCATCGTTACCGCTGGCAGCGCTCGTCGCGTTAATTTGAGTTTTCGCACCGGTGCACACGCTAGCGGCATCGACGATTTTTGCCGAGCAGACATAGTCTGAACCGTTGGATGTCATCACATAGTAGGAGGCGTTATCGGTGTCGTAGGTCGAGGCGGTGCCCAGCGAGCGAGTGATGGTATTGATCACGGCGCCAGCGGCGTCGGCATTTTTTACGTAACCCATGATCAGGTTTGGATCGCTGATGGTGGTGCTGGCGGTGGTCACAGGAACAGTGGTGCCGGTTCTGTACGTGGCGTCATCTCCACTAACCAGCATTTCCGGTGAAGCCAGTTTGAAGTTCATCGGCTGGTTGATGTCTTGCACAGGAGATAGCAGGCGCGGGGTCGTGTTCATCGACATCACACCGACGTTGATGTTGCCTGCGCCAGAAATAATGGTTTTGAACGCAGCCTTTAACTGGGTCATTCGGGCGCCGCTCATAGAACCCGAGTTATCCATCACAAACAGCACGTTTGGCTGAATGCCTGTGGCAACAGCTGAGCCGCCGAAGAAGATCTCAGTGTCATCAGCGAAACTGACGCTGGCTTGCAGCACCAACGTCGAGGCGACTGCCGAGACAAGGAGACTGCGTAGATTGAACCTAGTGTTCATGGAATTTCTCCTTGCCTCTTAATAGCGAACCAGATGGCCCTGGAAGTGACGGGCCCGCGCTGGGTTGGTGGCGTCCGCGCAGGCGGTATCCACGCAGGCTTTCGCATTGCTCTGAATGTCAAAACAGGCGTACTGGAACGTATCGCCAGAGGCGTTAAGCGAGTAAGCCGGAATCACTGTGGCGCAGTTGCTGGGAAGCGCGGCGGTGGCAGTAGCAAGCACCGTCGTAGTCAAATTCTTGTTCACCGTAATAGTGGCGATACGAGGGTTGGCCGTGTAATCGGCTACCCAAGCCTGAATCGCACTTTCGGATGACTGGAATGCAATGTTCTGCTGCTGACTGTTGGCGGACATACGCGCTTGCAGTGTTGATTGGCGGGCGGCAGTAATGGCAATGATGGTCAGCAACAGCAGCATGATCAGGCTGACCAACAACGCCATTCCGGACTGCTTGGCTCGGGAATTCATCACAGGCGGTTCCTGAGTTCGTAGGTGTTGGAGTAAGTGCGGGTAATCTTGTTTAGCGTGTCGGTGATATCTAACGTGACTCGCACCGAGTGGGCATCAGCCAGTTGCGCAGGGGTGACGGCAGAGCTTTCAATCCACTTGGTATTGGCTCCCGATAGCACGCCAAAGCTGATCCCTGTAATCAATGCATTGTCCAAAATGGCCGTCCCGTTCATGCACAGGCTCGTGCCATTGCTGCACTGGTCATACACCACGGTCTTCAAATACAGCGCAGTACCGTCACATGCCTTATTGGCGGAAAAAAGAGTGCCCGTGTTTTCCAAGGTAGCGAACCGGAACGTCACGCTTTTCTCTGCAGCAACAATGGCTTGGGTGGGAAACGTCACACTGCCAACCACCGTTGTGTTGGCCGATGAGCTGCAGCCCTGGTAACCGGCCCGGCGGGCGTCGTCTCCGATAAGTTCGAGAGCTACGCGCCCGCTTTCTTGTACGCGAGCGATGGCGCTACTGGTGCGATCGGTTTGACTGGTGTTGCCGAACATTTGTGTGACGCCAAGAATCAACAAGCAGCTGATCAATACCGCAATCATCAATTCGATTAGAGAAAGGCCGTACTGCTTGTTCATAGGTTGACCCTTACGACAAAGCTGGAAGTCGAGGTGCTGCGCTGTAGGGCCGAGGAGTCTTCCCAAGAAATGGTGATCACGTACTCGTTATTGTTGCTGCGAGTAACGACCTGCGTTGAGCCAGGGATGCTCAATTTGCGGGTTGTGATCCATTGACGTTGATCCAATTGCGCTTGTTGCGCCGGACTACAGCCGCTGCTCGGGCAACTGGGATCTGCAGGTGGGTCGGTAACCGTGACTGCCATCGTATAGTCGTCGGTAGTGATCGCTCGGTTCTTGTTGGCGCGCATGCGTTCAATGAGGTCGTAAGCCAGCACACTGGCTTGACTGCGCAGGTAGGCGCTTTGGTTGGACTGCATGCTGGTCATCATCAGGCTGGACATGCCGAGCAGACCGATCGCCAGTACCACCAGGGCGACCAGCACCTCCACCAGGGTAAAGCCTCTATTACGCTTGCTCATGAACAGGTGCTCCCCGCGCACGCTTGGCCGATGGCGTTGACTTTGATTGAGCGAGAAGAGCCGCTACGAGAGTCGCTGACTGAAATGGTGGCAGCGGTGGTAGTGCCGTTACCGGCGTACTGGATTTCATTGCGCGAGGCAGTGACGGTCACGCCAGTATTGTTTGAGGGCACCACTTTAAGGACGGTGGTAGCGCGCAATATCAACAGCCCGGCGCTCCAGTCTGTGCTGTTGCCACAAGCGGTATTGTCTGCATTCGACACGCAGACCTTGATCACCGTGCGTTGAGTGACCGCTTCGCTACGCGCAATCTGCAATGCGCCCATGATGTTATTCGAGGTGCTGGTGAGCCGATTGTCCGCAATAAGAGTACGAAAGCCGGGTACGCCGAACGCGGTGATCATGGCGATTATGCCAATGACCACCATCAGCTCGACGAGCGTGAAACCTTTGGACGAGACCATATTTGGAATTCCTTTATGCACGGATGGAATCTAACCTAAGAAAATTCCTACAGCGTCCTGCGAAGGATGAGCGAGCAGATTGCGCGACGAGTTGCGTATGCCCCGCCGCCAGTGGTTCGGTGAGTGTCGATTGGTTGGCATTTTGCGAGAAGCACGACCAGTTCAGTGCGTACTTATTAAGTCCAGCGAGGTTAATGGCTTCGGGTAAAGGAGGCCGAAATGGAGCGCGCGGTCAGCTTTTTTGCTAACCTCCGGCGGCTATATTTTCGGGCGCTGATTGGAGGCGAGGGTGAATACCAAGGTGTTGGTCGTGGGCGGCGGAGCAATCGGTTTGATGTCTGCCTTCAATCTAGCAAAGCAAGGCCAACCCGTGGTTTTACTTGACCGCACCACCGCCGGCACCGAGTCTTCCTGGGCAGGCGGCGGCATCGTTTCCCCTCTTTATCCCTGGCGCTACACCTCAGCCGTCACCGCACTCGCCCATTGGTCTCAGGATTTCTATCCCGGTCTGGGCAAACAGTTGCTTGAGCAAACCGGCATCGACCCGGAAGTCTTCGTGACCGGCCTGTACTGGCTGGATCTTGATGACGAAGCCGCAGCCTTGTCGTGGGCGCAGGCCCAACACCGACCGCTGGCTGCGGTGCCCATGAGCGCGGTGTATGACGCAGTCCCGGTTCTGGGTTCAGGCTACGAGCGCGCCGTCCACATGAGTGGCGTTGCCAACGTCAGGAATCCTCGCCTGGTCAAAGCGCTGCGCGCCGCGCTGATGCAGATGCCCAACGTCACGCTGCGTGAGCAAACGTCGGTTACGGGGTTTATTCGCGAGGGCGACAAGGTTGTTGGCGTGCACACCGCCGAAGGCGAAATCCGCGCTGAACGCGTGGTTCTTGCGGCTGGCGCCTGGAGTGGCGAATTGCTCGCCACGCTGGGGCTCGACTTGCCCGTGGTGCCGGTGAAAGGCCAAATGATTCTGTTCAAATGCGCCGCCGACTTTTTGCCGAGCATGGTATTGGCGAAAGGTCGTTATGCGATCCCGCGCAAGGACGGCCACATTCTGGTCGGCAGCACGCTGGAGCATTGCGGGTTCGACAAGACGCCTACCGATGAGGCACTCGCCAGCTTGAAAGCGTCGGCCTTCGAATTGCTGCCGGCCTTGGCAGATGCCGAGGTGGTTGGGCATTGGGCGGGGTTGCGGCCGGGGTCGCCGGAGGGCGTTCCGTTTATTGGGCCGGTGCCGGGGTTCGAGGGGTTGTGGTTGAACTGCGGCCATTACCGTAACGGGCTGGTGCTGGCGCCGGCGTCCTGTCAGTTGCTGACGGACTTGATGCTGGGCAACCCGCCGATCATCGACCCCACGCCTTACGCACCGCAGGGTCGACTCGGGGCGCTCTGATCAATCGATGCCGAGCTTTTTCAGGCGGTAGCGCAGGGAGCGGAAGGTCAGCCCCAGACGCTGGGCCGCGGCGGTGCGGTTCCAGCGGGTTTCTTCGAGCGCTTGCATGATCAGGTTGCGTTCGATGTTTTCGAGGTAGTCCTCAATATTGTCGATTTGCGCCAGGCTCGCCTCGCCGTTTTCGCCCGAGCCACTGGCGTCGGCCAAGCGCAGGTCACTGGCTTGAATGCGGTCGTCTTCGCACAGGGTGTACGCGCGTTCGAGCATGTTTTCCAGTTCGCGCACGTTGCCGGGGAAACGGTAGTTTTTCAGCTTTTCCAGGGCGTCGGGGTCGAGGCTGGCGGCGGCTAGGCCTGTGCCCTCGGCCAGGCGCTTGAGCATCACGTCGCACAGTTGCGCGATGTCTTCGCGGCGCTCGCGCAGGGCCGGCACCCGCAGCTCGATCACGTTCAGGCGGTAGTACAAATCCTGGCGGAAACGACCGGCGGCCACTTCGGCGGCGAGGTCTTTGTGGGTGGCGCTGAGAATGCGCACGTCCACCACCACTTCTTGCTGGCCGCCGACGGTGCGGACGGCTTTTTCCTGAATAGCGCGCAGCAGTTTCACCTGCATGGCCAGCGGCAGGTCGGCCACTTCGTCGAGAAACAGGGTGCCGCCGTTGGCCGCTTGGAACAGACCTTGTTTGTCTTCGATGGCGCCGGTGAAGCTGCCTTTTTTATGGCCGAAGAATTCGCTTTCCATCAGCTCGGACGGAATCGCGCCGCAGTTCACGGGCACGAAGGGCAATTCGGTGCGCGGGCCTTGTTCGTGAATCAGGCGCGCGACGAGTTCCTTACCGCTGCCTGATTCGCCGCTGATGTAAACCGGCGCCTGGCTGCGCGCCAGCTTGAAGATTTGTTTGCGCAGCGCGCGCATGGGCGGCGAGTCGCCGAGCAGGCGGTTGTCGACGGTCACTTCCTCGCCGTCGTTGCTGCGAATGCGCAGAGCCGTGGCAACCAGTTCACGCAAGCGGCCAAGGTCGACGGGTTTGGTCAGAAAGTCGAAGGCGCCGGCTTTCAGGGCGTTGATCGCCGTGTCGAGGCTGCCGTAAGCGGTGATCATCGCCACCGGCACTTGCGGGTGACGCTGGAGAATGTGCTGCACCAGTTCCAGCCCCGTGCCGTCAGGCAGGCGCATGTCGGTGAGGCACAGGTCGAACGGCTCGCGGGCTAGCCATTCGCGGGCTTCTTTGACGTTGCGCGCGCTGCGCGTGTCCAGTTTCATGCGGCCGAGGGT
The DNA here is from genome assembly GCF_979258635.1 of Pseudomonas sp. AC070. NCBI lineage: Bacteria > Pseudomonadati > Pseudomonadota > Gammaproteobacteria > Pseudomonadales > Pseudomonadaceae > Pseudomonas > Pseudomonas sp. AC070. The sequence goes on along the minus strand of NZ_OZ409871.1, from coordinate 4,310,891 downwards.
AATTTCCAGCAGCTCGCGGATATCGGGCTCGTCGTCGACGATCAGGGCTTTTTGCCGGGCGGTCATGGTCAGCTCAATTTGCGCGGGTGGGCGAAGGTTATGCGGAAGCAGCCACCGCCGACATCGCGGGTTTTGTAATCCAGACGGGCCTGGTTGCTTTCACAGAGTTCGCGGGAAATGTACAGGCCGAGGCCCGTGCCTTTGTTTTCAGTAGTGTAGAAGGGCTCGAAAATATTCTGCCGGTGTTCGGCTGGCACGCCGGCACCGTCGTCCAATACTTCGAGAATCGGCAGGTCGCTGTCGGGATCGCGGAACAGCTTCAGCCAGACCTGGCCTTGCTTGTTTTTGATCGCGCTGTGGCGCAAGCCGTTTTCTACCAGATTCGTCAGCACTTGAGTGAGCTGGTTGGGGTCCATGCGCGTCTGGATGGTGCTGCCGGCGGTTTCCAGATGCAGCAGTTGGCTTTCGCTGGTGGTGGTGCGGAACTCGCTGGCGAAGCGGTGCAGCCAGTATTTGAGGTCGAGCAACTGCGGCTCGGCCTGGCGACGGCGTGACAGCTGCAGCACGTTTTCGATGACCAGGTTCATGCGCCGCGAGTGGTCCTGAATGATCTGCGCCAGGCGCAGGTCTGGACCATCGAGGTCTTCGGATTCTTGCAGCAGTTGCGCCGCATGGCTGATGGCGCCCAGCGGGTTACGAATTTCATGGGCAATGCCGGCGGTGAGGCGGCCAAGGGAGGCGAGCTTGAGTTGCTGTGCCTGTTGGGCGATTTGAGAGATGTCGTCGAGGAACACCAGCGTGTCTTGTTTCTCGCCGCGCTGCAGGGTGACGAAGCTGGGCTGCAGCACGGGGCCGTCGTTCACTGCTTGCATGCTTGAGGGGCGAAGCGTGGGGTTGCGCTGCCAGTGCTGAAGGCGCTTAACCAATTCGGGACTGTGCGGGTCGAGGATTTTTCCGGCCAGCTCGTCGCGGCCAAGCAGGCTCAGCGCGCCCTGGTTTGCCAAGAGCACGCGGTGCTGACCGTCGAGCACCAGAATGCCGGTGCGCATGCGCTGCAGAATCAGGGCGTTGAGGGCTTCGAGGTTAGCAACGTCGGCTGCGCGCTTTTCTGCCAGGGTTTCGCTGACTTGCAGGCGGCGGGTTACGCCTTGCACAAACCATGCAGCGGCGAAGCACAGCGCGCCGAGTGCGCCGGCTTGCACGTATTGGGCCGACGCGGCCGGATTACTCAGGCTCAGGTAGAAGGTCAGGTAGATCAGACCTATGGCGGCCACGGCGGCGATTAGCAGGCCGATGCGACCGCGCAGCAGAATATTGGCAATCGCTACCGCAACGATCAGCAAGTTGCCGATACCGCTGGGTGTGCCGCCCGCCGCGTAGAACAGGCCGGACAGCAGGATCACATCGACCATGCTGAGGCTGAACACTTGCGCCAGGTGCTGCGGACGGCGCACCACCACGGCAATGAAGGCGTTGAGGATGAGGTACAGCCAACTGCCATATTTAAATAGCGCGTCGTTGGCCATTTGCAGCAGCTGGCTATCCAGCTCGCTGGATATCAGCACCACGAGCATCACGCCGATTACGACGCGGTACAGGTGGTAGATCTTGAGAATTCGCTGCCCTTGCAGGCTGCTGAGCGTCAGGGCTTCACCGGTCACTGCGGGTAGCGCCCTGCTCGAGGTGAACCTGGCTGCAGAACCACTGCGAGCCTTGGTTGACGGCACTCACGCGAGGCGTGTGCACGCCGCAATGGGCGCAGCGCACCATCGGCGCGGCTTCTTCAATGCCCGGTTTGGCCGGGGCAGGGCGCGTTGCACGACGCCACAGCCAGTACACGGCACAGATCAAACCGATCCAGATTAACAAGCGTCCCATAGTCGACTCTTCATTTCGTGAGGCTGGCAGTTTAGCCAAGGTGATGGCGCCCGGACAGCGGCCAAATGATTAGCTGTGCGTTGATTCCGCCAGCAATAACTCCGCGCAATAAAAAAGGAGGCCGAAGCCTCCTCTTTATTTACCCGTTACGTATTCAGTCGAACACGCCAAAGGTCATGTAGCTGAACCAAGAACGGTCGGTGTTGTTGCCTTCCGCTTCATGTTCTTCCTCGGCTTCGCTGTTTTCGTCTTCAGGCGGCAGCAAGTCTTCCGGAATTTCCTGCTCGGCATCCTGGTACTGCTTGATCACATCCTGGCTGGCGCGGGTTTCGCCCGGTGGCAGCGGCGCGTCGCTTTCGATCAGGCCCAGGGTGGCTTTGCTCAGCCAGCTGCGGTTGTCGGCTTCGTCTTCCTGGGGCACGAACTTGCCGTCGACCAGGCTTGGGTGGTCGGGGTAGTTCAGCTTCAGGGTTTGCAGGCTGGTGTCAGCCAGGTCGTTCAGGGCCAGGCGCTGGTAGGCCTCGGTCATGATCGCCAGGCCATCGCCGACGGCTGGGGTTTCCTGGAAGTTTTCAACTACATAACGACCGCGGTTGGCGGCGGCTACGTAAGCCTGGCGCGTTAGGTAGTAGTGGCCCACGTGTACTTCATAGGCCGCCAGCAGGTTGCGCAGGTAAATCATGCGCTGCTTGGCGTCGGGGGCGTAACGGCTGTTGGGGAAGCGGCTGGTCAGCTGGGCGAACTCGTTAAAGGAGTCGCGCGCGGCGCCTGGGTCGCGCTTGGTCATGTCCAGCGGCAGGAAGCGCGCCAGCAGGCCCACGTCCTGGTCGAACGAGGCCAGGCCTTTCAAGTAATAGGCGTAGTCAACGTTCGGGTGTTGGGGGTGCAGGCGGATAAAACGTTCCGCGGCGGACTTGGCAGCTTCCGGCTCAACGTTTTTGTAGTTGGCGTAAATCAGTTCCAACTGCGCCTGTTCGGCATAGCGGCCAAACGGATAACGGGACTCCAATGCCTTCAGCTTTGTGACGGCGCTGGTGTAGCTCTTGTTGTCCAGATCGGTCTGTGCCTGCTGGTACAGCTCGGACTCACTCAGGTTTTCGTCTACAACTTCATTAGAAGAACAAGCAACGTTGAGAGCGAGGATGGCGATCAGCAGCAGGTGTTTCACTTGCATGGCGGCTTGCGTCCCTGTGACGGCTGGCTGTCTTGAGCAGAGCCGTCCTGTTATGATGAGCGCCCCGGTTACCCCGGGACAAAGACGCCGTATTTAACCACAAGCGCGTAGCCGAAACCAAAGCCTACGCCGCGCCGTTACCGAGCATTCCTCCAATTAATAAGTTAGCCATCCAGATGCGCGCCGAGGTTCCGTCCGAATTGGGCGGCCAGCGCCTCGACCAAGTCGCCGCTCAACTCTTCAGTGAACACTCGCGTTCGCGCCTTACCGCCTGGATCAAAGAAGGTCTGTTGACGGTGGACGGCGAGGTGGTGCGCCCCCGTGACATCGTGCATGGCGCCAGCGTGCTGGAGCTCAACGCCGAGCAGGAAGCACAAGGCGAATGGGTGGCCGAAGACATCGAGTTGGACATCGTCTACGAAGATGACGACATCCTGGTCATCAACAAGCCGGCGGGTCTGGTTGTGCACCCGGCGGTGGGCCACCAAAGCGGCACCTTGCTCAATGCGCTGCTGCATCACGTGCCCGACATTATTAATGTGCCGCGCGCCGGGATCGTCCATCGTCTGGACAAAGACACCACCGGTTTAATGGTCGTGGCCAAAAATATTCAGGCGCAGACGCAACTCGTCGACCAGCTGCAAAAACGTTCGGTCAGCCGCATTTATGAATGCATCGTCATTGGCGTGATTACCGCCGGTGGCAAGATTGACGCGCCGATCGGTCGCCACGGTCAGCAACGTCAGCGCATGGCTGTAATGGAAGGCGGCAAACAAGCCATCAGCCATTACCGCGTGCTGGAGCGCTTCCGCTCGCACACCCACGCGCGGGTCAAGCTCGAAACCGGCCGCACCCACCAAATTCGTGTACACATGGCGCACATCAACTTCCCGTTGGTGGGCGACCCGGCATACGGCGGCCGCTTCCGCATTCCGCCAGCCGCCAACCCGACCATGTTGCTCGCGTTGAAAGAATTCCCGCGCCAAGCGCTGCACGCGCGCTTTCTTGAGCTGACGCACCCGGTGACGGGCCAGCGCATGAAGTGGGAGTCGCCACTGCCGGAAGACTTCGTCTGGCTGCTGTCGCTGCTGCGCCAGGACCGCGAAGCCTTTGTCGGCTGAGCACGTGTCGGTCGAACAAGCGTCCCTCTGGCTAACGCCGGATTGGCCTGCGCCAGCGCAGGTCAAAGCCTGCGTTACCACCCGCGCCGGCGGTGTCAGCCAAGCCCCGTTCGATGGCTTCAATCTCGGTGACCATGTCGGTGATGACGCTAGCGCCGTCGCCGCCAACCGCCATTCCCTCATCACTCAGCTGCACTGCCAGCCCGCCTGGCTGAAACAAGTGCACGGCGTTGCCGTCGCCGCTGCCGACCCCACACTTGTTGCCGAAGCCGATGCCAGCTGGACCGCCACGCCCGGCATCGCCTGCACGGTGATGACCGCCGACTGCTTGCCCGCGCTGTTTTGCGACCGCGCCGGCACGCGCGTGGCGGCAGCACACGCAGGCTGGCGCGGGCTGGTCAACGGCGTGCTGGAAGCCACGCTTGACTCACTCGCCGTACCGCCAAGCGAAGTGCTGGTCTGGCTGGGGCCGGCCATTGGCCCGCAAGCCTTTGAAGTGGGCGCCGAGGTACGCGAGGCGTTCATGGCCGTTCAACCACAGGCCGAGCAAGCGTTCATCCCTAGCGCCAATGCTGGAAAATACCTCGCCGACATTTATCAGCTTGCCCGCCTGCGCCTGGCCGCTCGCGGCGTAACGGCCGTTTACGGTGGCGGCTTATGCACCGTCAGCGACCCCCGTTTTTTCTCCTACCGCCGCGCCGCCCGCACCGGCCGTTTCGCCTCTCTGGTATGGCTCGCTCCCTGAGTTGAACCCGGCGCCGCCTCGTTCGTCATCTACAGTCAGTTAACGCGCCGGTCGGCCGCGTGGTCGGCCCGTTCGCTCGCGTTCGCCGGCAACGCACCTTGAATCCCGAACAATCGGCCTCACTTACTTGAGCATCTCGGCAGACATTTTTTATCAGGTGCGTTCATTGCGCCGGCTGCCCTCTAAAGGAAGGTAAACCTATGCGTATCGATCGTTTAACCAGCAAATTGCAATTGGCGTTATCCGACGCCCAGTCTCTGGCCGTGGGCATGGACCACGCTGCCATCGAGCCATTGCATCTGATGCAGGCCTTGCTTGAACAACAAGGCGGCTCGATCAAATCGCTGCTGATGCAGACCGGTTTTGACGTCAATGTCCTACGTCAGGCGCTGACCAAAGAGCTCGACCAACTGGGCAAAATTCAAAACCCAACGGGCGACGTCAATCTGTCCCAAGACCTCGCGCGCCTGCTCAACCAGGCCGATCGGCTGTCGCAGCAGAAGGGCGATCAATTTATTTCCAGCGAACTGGTGCTGCTCGCGGCGTTGGACGAAAACACAAAGCTCGGCAAGCTGCTGCTCGGTCAGGGCGTGAGCAAAAAGGCGCTCGAGAACGCCGTGAATAACCTGCGCGGTGGCGATGCGGTCAATGACCCGAACGTGGAAGAGTCGCGTCAGGCACTGGACAAATACACCGTCGACCTCACCAAGCGCGCCGAAGAAGGCAAGCTCGATCCGGTGATCGGCCGTGACGACGAAATTCGCCGCACCATTCAAGTGTTGCAGCGCCGCACCAAAAACAACCCCGTGCTGATCGGCGAACCCGGCGTGGGTAAAACCGCCATCGCCGAAGGCTTGGCGCAACGTATCGTCAACGGCGAAGTGCCCGACGGCCTCAAAGACAAACGCCTGCTGTCGCTGGACATGGGCGCCTTGATCGCCGGCGCCAAGTTCCGTGGCGAGTTCGAAGAGCGTCTGAAAGCGGTGCTCAACGAACTGTCTAAACAGGAAGGCCGCGTCATCCTCTTTATTGACGAGTTGCACACCATGGTCGGTGCCGGTAAAGCCGAGGGCGCCATGGACGCCGGCAACATGCTCAAGCCGTCGCTGGCCCGTGGCGAGCTGCATTGCGTGGGCGCCACCACCTTGAACGAGTACCGCCAGTTCATTGAAAAAGACGCGGCGCTGGAACGTCGTTTCCAGAAAGTGCTGGTGGATGAGCCGACTGAGGAAGACACCATCGCCATCCTGCGTGGCCTGAAAGAGCGCTACGAGGTTCACCACAAAGTGGCGATCACCGACGGCGCCATCATTGCCGCAGTAAAACTCAGCCACCGCTACATCACCGATCGCCAGCTGCCCGACAAAGCCATCGACCTGATGGACGAGGCCGCCAGCCGCATCCGTATGGAAATCGACTCCAAGCCGGAAGTGCTGGACCGCCTGGAGCGTCGCTTGATTCAGCTGAAAGTTGAGCGTGAAGCGCTGAAAAAAGAGAGCGACGACGCGGCGCTAAAACGCCTCGACAAATTGCAGGAAGACATCGCCAAATTCGAGCGCGAATACGCCGATCTGGAGGAAATCTGGAAGTCGGAAAAAGCCGAAGTGCAGGGCTCCGCGCAGATTCAGCAAAAGATCGAGCAAGCCCGGCAAGAGCTGGAAACCGCGCGCCGTCGCAGCGATCTGGAGCAAATGGCCAAGCTGCAATACAGCATCATTCCTGATCTTGAACGCAGCCTGCAGATGGTCGACCAGCACGGCAAAACCGAAAACCAATTGCTGCGCAGCCGCGTGACCGAAGAGGAAATTGCCGAAGTCGTCTCGAAATGGACCGGTATTCCTGTGGCGAAAATGCTCGAAGGCGAGCGGGAAAAACTGCTGAAAATGGAAAGCCTGCTGCACCAACGTGTAATTGGCCAGAACGAAGCCGTGACCGCAGTGGCCAGCGCCGTGCGCCGTTCCCGTGCCGGTTTGTCAGACCCGGATCGGCCGAGCGGTTCGTTCCTGTTCCTCGGCCCGACCGGCGTGGGTAAAACCGAGCTGTGCAAAGCCTTGGCCGAATTCCTGTTCGACACCGAAGAGGCGCTGGTGCGCATCGACATGTCGGAGTTTATGGAGAAGCACTCGGTTGCTCGTCTGATCGGCGCGCCGCCAGGTTACGTCGGCTACGAAGAGGGCGGTTACCTCACCGAAGCCGTGCGGCGTAAACCGTACTCAGTGGTGCTGCTCGACGAAGTGGAAAAGGCGCACCCGGATGTGTTCAACGTGCTGCTGCAAGTGCTGGAAGACGGCCGCCTAACCGACAGCCACGGCCGCACCGTGGATTTTCGCAACACCGTGATCGTGATGACTTCGAACCTCGGTTCCGCTCAGATTCAGGAATTGGTCGGCGACCAGGAAGCCCAGCGAGCGGCGGTGATGGACGCAGTGAGCAACCACTTCCGGCCGGAGTTCATTAACCGTATCGACGAAGTGGTGATTTTCGAGCCCTTGGCCCGCGACCAGATTGCCGGCATCGCCCAGATTCAATTGGGCCGCCTGCGCAAACGTCTGGCTGAGCGCGAGCTGAACCTGGACTTGAGCGATGAGGCGTTGGACAAGCTGATCGCCGTGGGTTACGACCCGGTCTACGGCGCTCGGCCGCTGAAACGAGCCGTTCAACGCTGGATCGAAAACCCGCTGGCGCAACTGATCCTGAGCGGCAAGTTCGCACCGGGGTCGACCGTGACCGGTGTGGTCGATGGTGACGAGATTACGTTTGCGTGATCGTCACTGCTGGGCTTCACCCCTGCGATAAGTTGGGGTGTGTCCCAGCTTACGTCCACAGTCATTCCCGCGCAGGCCGGAATCCAGGCTTGCATGACGAGCGCATTTGCCTGCGCCAACCTGGATTCCGAGTCGTAGGCTCGCCGCTTTCGCGGGAATGACGCGGTTTTGAAACCGTTACAGTTACCTTGATCTCCTACTCATCCCCGCTGCCGAACCACTTCCTGCGGATCGGCATGCACCAACACTTCAGCCCGTGGATAAGCCGCAATAATCGCCTTCTCCACCTGCTCGCACAGTTCATGAGCCACCGTCAGGCTCAGCTCTCCTGGCAACTCCAAATGCAACTGCACAAACCAATGCGTGCCAGAGATGCGCGTGCGCAAGTCATGGGCACCCAGCACACCGGGCACCTGGCAGGCCAGCTCCAGCATCTTGGCGCTGACGTCGGTCGGCAGCTCTTCATCCATCAATACCGCCACCGACTCACGGGCAATCTGCACCGCGCTCCAGAGGATGTAAGCGGCAATGCCCAGCCCGAACAGCGCGTCCAACTGTTGCCAACCAAACCAGGCCAACACCAATGCCAAAAGAATGCTGCTGTTGAGCAGCAAGTCGGAGCGGTAGTGCAGGGAGTCGGCGCGAATGGCCGTGGAGCCGGTGATGCGGATGACGCGGTATTGGAAAGCCAGTAGCGCCACCGTCAGCGCCAGCGACAGCAGTATCACCGCAATGCCGAGCTCGGGCGAACCGAGCGGTTCTGGGTGACGCAAATGCTCAATGGCTTGCACCGCCACCAACACCGCACTCACCGCAATAAACAACGCCTGGGCAATTGCCGACAAGGCTTCGGCTTTGCCGTGGCCGTAGCGGTGGTCATCGTCGGCGGGGCGCAGCGAGTAGTGCACCGCCAGCAAGTTAAGCAGCGAGGCGGCGCCATCGAGCAGCGAGTCGGTCAGGCCGGCCAGCAAACTCACCGAGCCGCTTAACCACCACGCCACGCCTTTGGCCACGATCAGGGTGATCGCCACCGCCAGCGAGGCGAAGGTGGCTTGGCGCAGCAGGCGCTCGTGCGCTGCGCTCAATTTCATGCGGCGGGACGCAGACCAAAAGCGGCCAGCTGTTGCAGGCTGCCGGTGTGCTGAATCAGGCGCGGGTCATCCAGCGGCAGGGTGCGGCCGGTTTCCTGTTGAATGAGGGCTTTGAGGCGAACCGGGTCGGCCTTGCCGTCGGCGCCGAGGGTGTCTTGCAGTTTTTGTGGATCGATCTGCGCGCTCTGGCCTTCGGGGAAATAGATGGCGCCGGTGGCGAAGTCGATGCCGAACGCGATCAGGCCGGGAATCACATAGAACAGCAGGCCGATGGCGTCGAGACCGGCGACCACCGGGTCGATTTTGCCTTCAATCTGGCCACGACGATCCGGGAAGAAAATGCTGCCGCACGCGCTCAATTGAGTGAGCAGGGCAACGATCAATGCACCACCAATAACACGAGACTTTACGGGCATCGCAAACACTCCTTTGAGATAAAAATTGTGCGCGGCGTTGGGGCGGTTTCACCGCCGACCTTCGCTCGCTGAATCTGGAAAGTGGGCAACTATACAAGCCATGCACGCTCGCCGCAGCAAGCGCTGCCCAGCTAAGACCACAGGTAGCGACTGGCCGTTCGCCGGTATACTCGCCGCCCCACTGTGAACGCCGCCAATGACCTTTCCATGTCCATGATTCCGCTGCCCATCGACGCTGTTTTGCCTGCCCTGCGCGCGGCCCTAACCGAGCGCCACGAAGCCGTGCTTGAAGCGCCGCCCGGTGCCGGTAAAACCACGCGCGTGCCCTTGGCGTTGCTCAACGAAAGCTGGTTGGCCGGGCAGTCGATCATCATGCTCGAACCGCGCCGTCTCGCCGCGCGCGCTGCGGCGGAACGGCTGGCCAGCGAATTGGGCGAAGCGGTGGGCGCAACCGTCGGCTACCGCATTCGTCTGGAAAGCAAAGTGAGCGCGGCCACCCGCATTGAAGTGGTGACCGAGGGCATTCTCGCCCGTCGCCTGCAAGACGACCCGGCGCTGGAAGGCGTGGGCTTGGTCATCTTTGACGAATACCACGAGCGCAGCCTCGACGCCGATCTGGCCCTGGCCCTCACCCTTAACGGCCGCGCGTTATTGCGCGATTACCCGCCGCTGAAAGTGCTGCTGATGTCGGCCACGCTGGAAGGCGAGCGCTTGTCGGCGATGTTGGACAACGCGCCGGTAGTGCGCAGTGAAGGGCGCATGTTTCCGGTGGAAACCCAGTGGGGCCGCCCCTTCCAGCCAGCGGGCCCGTATGCCAAAGAAGGCATTGAACCGCGCACGGTGCAAACCGTGTTGCAAGCGTTGAACGACGAACCCGGCAGCGTGTTGGTGTTCTTGCCCGGCCAGGGCGAGATCCGTCGGGTTAACGATCAACTGGCCGAAGCGCTGCAAGGCCGCAGCGACATTCTGTTGTGCCCATTGCATGGCGATCTGGACCTGCGCGCCCAACGCGCCGCTATCGAGCCTGCGCCCGAGGGCAAACGCAAAGTGGTGCTCGCCACCAACATTGCCGAAACCAGCCTGACCATCGATGGCGTGCGCGTAGTCGTGGACGCCGGTTTCGCCCGCGTGCCGCGTTTCGATCCGGGTAGCGGCATGACCCGCCTCGACACCCAACGCATCTCCCGCGCCAGCGCCACCCAGCGCGCCGGCCGAGCCGGTCGTTTGCAACCGGGCGTGTGTTATCGCCTGTGGTCCCAGGCCCAGCACGAACAAATGGCCGCCTACGGCAGCGCGGAAATTCTGCAAGCCGATCTCGCCGGCCTCGCCTTGCAACTGGCGCGCTGGGGCGTTACGCCCAAGGAACTGGCCTGGCTCGACGCGCCGCCCAGCGCCTCCTACGCCCAGGCGCAAGACCTGCTGATGCGCCTCGGCGCGTTGCAGGAAAACGGTCGACTCACGGCCCACGGCCAGGCCATGGCCGAGCTGCCGGCTCATCCGCGCATCGCTCATTTGCTGCTTCGTGGGCAGGCATTGGGGCTGGGCGACCTGGCCTGCGACATCGCCGCATTGCTCGGCGAGCGCGACATTCAACGCGGCGGCGGGGCGGACTTGCACAGTCGCCTGGCCCTGCTCAGCGGCGAAGAACGCGGCCAGCGAGGCGGGCAGGGCAGCGTGCAGCGGGCCAGGCAACTGGCTAAACAATTTCGTTCGTACCTGCGCGGCAAACCCACCGAGCCCGTCAGCGACCCCGATCACCCGCGGTGGGTTGGCGCCTTGCTGGCGTTTGCTTACCCAGACCGTGTCGCCCAGCAGCGCCGTGCGGGCGGCGGCGAGTACCGCTTGGCCAACGGCCGCGCGGCGCAGTTCGGTGAGCCGGATGCGCTGATGAAACAGCCCTGGCTGGTGGTCGCCGAATTGGGCAGCCGTCAGGGCCAGCGCGAAGAGCGCATCTACCTGGCCGCCGAACTCGAGCCGGCGCTGTTCGACAGCGTATTGCGCGAGCAAGTGACGGTGCGCGAGGAGCTGGAATGGGACGAGCGCCAGGGCGCGCTGAAAGCCGAACGGCAATGGCGCGTCGGCGAGCTGGTGCTCAACCGCGAGCCGCTGACCGACCTCGACGAAGCCACCCGCAGCCGCGCCTTGCTCGGCCTGGTCCGCCGCAAAGGCCTGGAGCTGTTGCCCTGGACGCCCGAGCTGCGCCAGTGGCAAGCGCGCATTGCCTTGTTGCGCCGCCTCGACCTGGCCCAGAACGCCAGCAGCGAATGGCCCGACGTCAGCGACGCGGCCCTGCTGGCGAGCCTGGAAACCTGGCTGCAACCTTATCTCGGTAAGGTCACGCGCTTGAGCCACTTCGGCACGCTGGATGTGCACAACATACTGCAAACCCTGCTGCCCTGGCCGCTGCCGCAGCGCCTGGAAGAACTGGCGCCCAAAGCCATTACAGTGCCGTCCGGCTCGCGTATCGGCATTGACTACAACGATGAACCGCCCGTACTCGCCGTGCGCATGCAGGAACTGTTCGGCCTGGCCGACACGCCGCGCATTGCCGGGGGCCGCCAGGTGGTGAAACTGCATCTACTCTCACCAGGGCGCAAACCGGTGCAAGTCACGCAAGACCTGGCCAACTTCTGGCGCAGCACCTACGCCGAAGTGAAAAAGGAGTTGAAAGGGCGTTACCCGAAACACTACTGGCCTGACGACCCGTTGATCGCCGAGCCCACCGCCCGCGCCAAACCTCGCCGCTAAGTGGCACTCATGCAATGCCCAGGGCGGCCGATAGCTGCCCTTCAACTGTTTCGCCGAACACCCTGGAGAATGATGGTATGGCGCTCAATCTGAAGTTTCGCCACAAGATTTTGTTGGCGGCAGGTTTAACCGTGGTATTTGCCTTCACCGTGTTTGTGCTGTTCAACGACTACCGACAACGGCAAACCCTGCGCGTCGATGCCGAGCGCTCCATGGGCGAATTGGGCGCGCTGACCACCTCCAATATTCAGACCTGGCTGCGCGGCAACATGGCGCTGGTTGATTCCATGGCGCAGCAAATCAGCGCACAAGGCGCAGCGCCAGACACGCTCAAGCAAATCGTCGGCCTGCCTGTGTATGGCGCGGCGTTTCAGCTCAGCTACTTCGGCGGCGCCGACGGCCTGATGTTCTCGGTGCCGGCCGGCTCACGCGCCGCAGACTATGACCCCCGCGCGCGTGGCTGGTACAAAGCCGCCATGGCCGCCGGGCAAACCGTGGTCACCGAACCCTATATCGCCGCCTCGTCGGGCAAGCTGGTGATCACCGTTGCCACGCCCGTTAAACAAGGCGGGCAAGTGATCGGCGTGGCCGGCGCCGACATCGATCTGGGGAGCGTCAGCGCTACCATCAACTCGCTGGACTTCGACGGCCACGGCCATGCGTTTATCGTCAGCAGCGACGGCAAAATTCTGATTCACCCCAACAAAGACCTGATCCTCAAAACCCTCGGCGAAGCTTTTCCGGGCAGTGGTCTGGTGGCCAAAAGCGGGCTCAGCGACGTGACGGTAAACGGCGAGGACATGCTGGTGCAGTTCACGCCAATGCAAGGCATTGCGTCGGCAAATTGGCAGCTGGGCTTGGCACTGGAGCAGTCCTTCGCCTTCTCGATGCTCAAAGAATTCCGCGTAACCGCCACCTTGGCCACCGTGATTGCCGTAATCGCCATCATCACCTTGCTCAGCATCCTGATCCGCGCGCTGATGCAGCCGTTGTTTGTCATGGGCAAGGCCATGCAGGACATCGCCGAAGGCGAGGGCGACCTGACCCGGCGGCTGGTGGTGTTGCGCCAGGACGAGTTTGGCCAGATGGGTACGTCATTCAACCGGTTTGTCGAGCGTATTCACCAGTCGATTAAAGAGGTTTCTTCCGCTACCCATCACGTAAACGAAGTGGTGTCCCGCGTGTTGGCCGCCTCCAATGCCTCGTTGCAGAACTCCGACCAGCAGGCCTCGCGCACCACCAGCGTGGCGGCGGCCATCAACGAGTTAGGCGCTGCCGCCCATGAAATTGCCCGCAATGCGGCTGTTGCTTCGGAAAGCTCGGCCGACGCCAGCGCCTTGTCCGCCGAAGGGCAGCAGGTGCTGGGTCAGTCGATCAGCTCCATGCGCGAGCTGTCGCAAAAAATCAGCGAGTCGTGCGGCACCATCGAAACGCTGAACGCCAAGACGGCCAACATTGGCCAGATTCTCGAAGTGATCACCGGCATTTCCCAGCAGACCAACCTGCTGGCCTTGAACGCCGCCATCGAGGCCGCGCGTGCCGGTGAAGCGGGGCGCGGCTTTGCCGTGGTGGCCGATGAAGTGCGCAACCTGGCGCACCGCACGCAAGAGTCTGCGCAGCAGGTTCAGCAGATGATCGACGAATTGCAAACCGGCGCCCGCAGCGCCGTGAGCACCATGGAAGAAAGTCAGAAACAGAGCGACAAAACCGTGCAGGTCGCCAATCTGGCGGGCGAGCGGTTGGGCAGTGTGACCAGCCGCATCGACGAAATCGACGGCATGAACCAGTCGGTCGCCACCGCCACCGAAGAACAAACCGCCGTGGTTGAAACCATCAACATGGACATCACCGAAATCAACACCCTCAACCAGGACGGCGTCGAAAACCTGCGCACCACCTTGCAGGCCTGCAAAGAACTGGAACAGCAGGCGGCGCAGCTGAGCCAGCTGGTACGTAGTTTCAGGATTTAAACAAAGCGAGCGCGGCTATTGGGGGGGCGGCTTGGATTGCAGCGTTTGCAGGAAATCGCGGCTGAAGCCGCTCCTACAAAAGGCATCTCAACACCTGTAGGAGCGGCTGGGCGGCATTCCGATTAGCCGCGAGCTTTTGATTTCAGCGTTTGCAGGAAATCGCGGCTGAAGCCGCTCCTACAAAAGGCTGAAGTGCGCCCCAAAAGTTGGACACCCATCCAACCTTTGGGGCTTCTTCCATGAGCAAGTACACAACGCAGTTCAAGCTGTCTGTTATCACCGCCTTTCTTGAGCGAGGCCGAGGCTTTCGCTTTATTGCTGAGCAATTCCAGCTAGATCCCACCCTGCTTCGGCGTTGGGTAGAAGCCTACCGGTTGCATGGCGATGCCAGCCTGCGGGCCCGGCCAGTCAGCTATAGCGCAGAGTTCAAGCTCGCTGTTCTTCAGCAGATGTGGCGTGAAAATCTTTCTTTTCGTTGCGTGGCCGCGGCTTTCAATTTGGGTAATTCAACCCAAGTGGGCATATGGCAGCAGCAGTATTACAGTGGCGGCTTTGAAGCCCTGGAGTCAGCCAGGAAAGGACCGCCCGCCGTTATGACACTACCTCCCGCCAAGCCCTCTGCACCTGAAACCACAAGCGATGAAGATCTTTCGCATGCTGAGTTGCTGCTCAAGCTACGCAAGCTCCAAGTGGAGAACGCCTGGCTAAAAAAGCTCAAGGAGCACAGGGAGGAGAAGAAAAGGCAGGAGAAAGCAGCAAAGAAAAAACGAAGTTGATCACCGAGCTGCGTGATCATTTCTCGCTCGAAGAACTGCTTGAAGTCGCGCAGTTGGCGCGCAGCACGTATTACTACCAGCTCAATCTGATGAACACCGGAGATCGGTTCGCGCCTCTGAAAGCCTCTATCCAGAGCGTTCAGGAGGAGCATATGGGGCGCTATGGCTATCGCCGAATGACCGCTGCGTTGCGTAATGCTGGCCAGATGGTTAACAGCAAAACGGTGCGGCGCCTCATGGGCGATCTAAATCTTAAGTGCACGGTGCGACCGAAAAAGTACCGCTCGTATCGGGGCTTGGTCGGCAAGGCTTCGCCTAATGTTCTGGCCCGTCAGTTTGAAGCGGACCAGCCAAACCAGAAGTGGGTCACGGACGTAACCGAGTTCAAAGTGGCCGGCGAAAAGCTTTACCTGTCCCCGGTGCTGGACCTGTTCAACGGCGAAATCGTTGCCTATCAAACCGACACCCGACCACGTTACGCCTTGGTAGGCCGCATGCTGGAGCAAGCGCTTGAAGGTCTGCCCGAGACGGCAAAACCGCTGCTGCACTCAGATCAGGGCTGGCACTACCAATATCCTGACTACCGGGAGCGCTTGGAAAAAGCAGGCCTGAAGCAAAGCATGTCACGCAAAGGCAACTGCCTGGACAACGCCACAATGGAGAGCTTTTTTGGCACGCTTAAGTCGGAGTACTTCTACCGCGAGCGTTTCGATAACGTCGCTCAGCTGCAAGCCGGGCTGGACGAATACATCCGTTACTACAACCATGATCGGATCAAGATGAAGCTAGGCGGCCTCAGCCCTGTTGCTTACAGAGCAAAGGCCGTCATGGCTTAACCAGTACGTGTCCAACTTTTGGGGCGCACTTCAGGCATCTCAACACCTGTAGGAGCGGCTGGGCGGCATTCCGACTAGCCGCGATGCTTTTGCATTACGGCTGCGCCTTTTCCGGCAACAAAAACCGCGCGATCAGCGGCAGGTGATCCGAGATACGCAAGGTATCCACCTGCCGCACATTCGCCGCTACCCGCGCCAGCATTGGGCTATGGAACAGGTAGTCGAGGGTGCGGTCCGGGCCGCTGGCTTGTGGGTCGTTGGGGAAGTGGGTATACCACGCCGCCTGATTCGCGCCGCCGGTTTCTTCGATGCTTGGAATCATCGGGTATTTGCCGGCCAACACCTGCAGCTCGCTTTGCGGCGCATACCAACTGCGCTGGCGTTCGGACAGGCGTTCGTACTGCCCTGGCGGCAACAGGTTGAAATCTCCACCGATCAACCACGGCGTATTAGCGACGTTCAAGGCGTGCAGTTGCTCGTCAATCATTGCCACTTGCCGCTGCATGGTGTCGTCGCCCTGGGCGAAGGCATCCAGGTGGGTGTTGATCACCGCCATTTGGCCACCGTCGCGGATCGGCAAGTAGCTGACCAACAAGGCGCGCTTGAGGTTGAACTGACGGGTGAGCAAATCCGCCGGCGGCGTGGGCAATTGCAAACGCTCGGCCTCGCTGATGCGGTAGCGGCTCAGGGTGCCGAGTTTCATGCCCACGCTGCCGCGAATTTTCGGGTGCGGCACAAACGAGGCTTTCCAGTAAAATGCCTGGCTGCTGCACGGATAAAGATCGGCCAGCCGCTCGTGCAGCAGTGCCATCTGGTCTTGGTAGTCGGTGGCCTTGGTGTTCTCGTGCAGCTCTTGCAGCAGCACGATGTCGGCTTGTTCGTCGCGCAGGATGCGCACCACTTCGTCCAGGCTGTAGGCCAGGTCGGCGGCGGTGGGGCGGGTATCGGGGCCGCTGCCGTCGGCCAGGTCGTACCAAAACACGTAGCGTTTGCCGGCCAGGTATTGCACGTTCCAGGTCATCACCTTGAGGGCCTGGCCGGGCTGCAAGGTGGCGGTGTTCACATCGCAACTCAGCGCCGCGGGTTCGCGGTCGGCCGGGTGCCAGGTGATGCTGTACACCAGCACGCTTAGGGCAAGGGCCAGCAGCACGAGGATCAGCAGGACTTTTCGTAGCGAAAACGGGCGTAACACAGGCATGGGCAGTGGCCAATTGGCGAGAAAGATGCGAACCGGAGCATAACCGAGCGCAACGTCTTAGCCCAAATGGGCTGGGCGGCTGGCGAATGTCATAGGCAGCACTGTAGATTACGCCGCGGTTGTACGATCTCTCGACAATCCCGCCCGAGCCAAGGGTACGGGCCTCTTATTAAGGATGATAAATGCGCTGGGCATTGTTGCTGCTCACCGTGCTCTGCCAGCTCGTGGTTGCTGCCGAGCGCGCGCCGTTGCGGGTGATGACCGATCTCTGGCCGCCGTTTCGCATGCTCGATGCGCAGGGCAAGCTGGTGGGGCTAGACATCGACGTGCTGAACGAAATCGGGCGCCGCAGCGGGCTGCGTTTCGACATCCAGCGGGCGCCGTGGGCGCGAGGCCTGGCGGACCTGCAACAAGGCCGCGCCGACCTGATGATCGGCCTGGCGAAAACTGCCGACCGTGAACAGTACGTGCAGTATTTGCCCACCCCGTATTACGCCTGCGCACCGCGCTTCTACACCGCCAGCGGGGCGGCCGGGCAGGTGCAGCGCTATGCCGACCTGCAAGGCAAAGTGATCGGCTTCGTCCATGAGTCGGTTTATTTCGAGCCGTTCGACTCCGACACCGCCTTGGTCAAACACGGCGTCAACAACGAGCAGCAATTGCTACAAATGTTGCTGCGCGGAAGGCTGGCCGCCTTTATCGGCACCGACTGCCAGGTCGATTATCAGCTGCTGCAGCCGCAATACGCCGACACCATCGTCAAGGCGCGTTACCAGCCGTTGGCAAAAACAGAACTGTTTGTTGGCTTTTCCCGTGTGCTGGAGCAATCCGCCGAGCAAGCGCTGATGAGCACGGCGCTGAAAAACATGCTGGCCGAAGGCTGGATCAAGCGTCAGGCCAAGCGCTATCAGGCGCAGCGCTAACCGACCTCAGCTGGCCGGGGGCTCTACATAAATTTCGTACAGCGAGGTCGCTTCCCAATAGGTGGCCTCGATTTTGTGGCCGTCCAGGTCGCGAACGAAGCAGCCGTAATACTGCTCGCCATAATGCGGACGCGGGCCGGGCGGGCCGTCACCGCTGGCGCCGGCGTTAAGGGCGGCGGCGTAGAAGGCGTCCACCGAGGCTTTGTCCTGGGCAACAAAACCAATGTGCGTGCCGTTGCCGACGGTGGCGGGTTGCTCGTCGAAGGGGGTTTGCAGCCAGAACTCGGGGTACATACGGCCGTACGCCACGGCGCCGGGATGCTCCAACAGCCGCTGGCAACCCAGGGTCGCCAGCACCCGGTCGTAAAACGCCACCGCGCGTTCGAAGTGATTGGTACCAACAGACACGTGGGAAAGAACGCTGGGATTGCTCTCGGGCATGGCCTGGGCTCCGGAAACGGCACTCCTCAAGCCTAGCTGGAAATCAGCCGCGCGCCGTTTCGCTGCTGATCAGCATAAACAGCCGGAACGTCACCACGCTGGCGAACAGTTGCAGGAAACCGTTGGCGCAATCCAGCGCGAACAGCATCAGCTCGTTGTCTTTGCCAGCGAGGTTGAAGCTCAGCAAATCAAGCGCCCAGAGCGGCACCATCACGCTCAGCACACAGAGCAGAATCCGGGCGAAATGGCCGTTGGTTTGGCTGAAGCTGTCGCGCATCGCTGCCAGCGGACTGACGCCGCGCAGCACCAACAGGTATTCGGAAAAGGCCAGCTTGACGATCACGTACAAGCCGGGGATCACCACCAAGCTGATGCCCACCATGATCAACAACGTGCTGAGCGCCGCCAGCACCGCAAAGCGCGGCCACAGGCTCAGGGCCAACGCCCACACGTTACTCAGCGCGGGCTGTTCACCACTGCTGCGCGCCGCCAGAAAAATAATCAGCGAGCCGGTGTACAGCGGGTAGAAAAACAAGCCGATCACCACGCTGTACGCCGGCGAGGTGTCCGGCCCGCTGGCACTGGCCAAGGCGTATTGAGCCAGGCACTCCAGCATGATCAGAGGCAGGCAGAGCAGGGCGATGCTCAGCAGATTACGGCTGAAAAAGAACCAGGCATCGCGGATAACGGGCAAAGGATTCATCGAAACGGTCACGCCAGCAGGAGCAAGGTCGCCACTGTAGCCGAAGGGCGGCGGTGCTCCAACGGGCCAATTGTGGCGACCGGTTGGCAGAATGCTTCGGCTATTTCTTACGCAGTGATGGCATACTGCCCCCACTTTGGCCGCCCAGGAGTCAGGCTGGTGAAAAGAATTGCCGTGTTCGCCGATGTGCAGAACCTTTACTACACCGTACGTCAGGCCCATGGCTGCCACTTCAATTACTCGGCGCTGTGGGCAGACATTGCCCAGCACGGCGAAATCGTCGAGGCCTACGCCTACGCCATCGACCGTGGCGATCCCAAGCAGCAGCAATTCCAGCAGATTCTGCGCAACCTCGGTTTTACCGTGCGGCTCAAACCCTACATCCAACGCAGCGACGGCTCGGCCAAAGGCGACTGGGACGTGGGCATTACCATCGACATCATGGACGCCGCCCAACGCGTCGATTGCGTGGTGCTGGCCTCGGGCGATGGCGACTTCGACATGCTGCTCGACAAGGTTCGCAGCTACGGTACTGAAGCCGTGGCCTACGGCGTGCCGGGGCTGACGGCGCAATCATTGGTGCGGGCGGCCACACGTTACGTACCCATCGAAGGCGCGCTACTGCTGCGGTAACTACCGGCCGGTTGCGCGTCGGCTGCGCGGCGTTAAAAATGCTTTTTGAATGCTCATTGGCTACAGCCAACTGCGCTTCAAAAACCATTTTTGCCTTGCGCAGCTCTAGCTCGCTCGGCCTTGAGCGGCGTTAGAAGGCGAAAACGCTGTTAACCTACGCGGCCGTTGAAACCGCCGAGACCGACCGTGGAACCCATCGCTGTAATCGACTTTGAAACCACCGGCATTTCCCCTGGCCAGAGTTGCCGCGCCACTGAAATTGCGGCGGTGATCGTCGAAGACGGGCGCATCGTCGGGCGCTTTCAAAGCCTGATGAAAACCGGCGTCTGGGTGCCGCCCTTCATCGAGAACCTCACCGGCATCAGCAACGCCATGTTGCGCGCCGCGCCGCCGGCCGATGAGGTGATGGAGGCGGTGGCCGAGTTTGTTGGCGATATTCCGCTGGTGGCGCACAACGCCTCGTTCGACCAAAAATTTTGGGACGCCGAGCTCGCGCTGATCCGCCGTCAGCGCCGGCAAACCTTTGCCTGCTCCATGCTGCTGGCGCGTCGGTTGTTGCCGCAGGCGCCGAACCATAAGCTCGGCACGCTCAACAGCTGGGCGCGCTTGCCCGTCACCGGCAAGGCTCACCGGGCCATGGCCGACGCCGAAATGGCGGCCAACCTCACCCTGTTTATGACCGGCCAATTGCGCGACGAGCACGGCATTCAAGCCATCTCCCACAACCTGCTGTGCCGCCTGCAAAAAGTGCCGGCCGCGAAAATTGGCGAAGCGCTGAAACTGGCGCGTAACGCCTGAAGAAGCGGACAGGGTAAACTGCGCGCTTTCCTGGCAACGCCCCCTGGTTACCCTTATGACTTTCGCCGCCCTTGGTCTGATCGAACCCCTGCTGCGCGCGCTCGAAGCGCTCGACTACAAAACCCCGTCGCCGATTCAGGCCCAGGCCATTCCGGCCGTGCTGGCCGGTCGCGACCTGATGGCCGCCGCCCAGACCGGCACTGGCAAAACCGCCGGTTTCGCCTTGCCGCTGCTGCAGCGCTTGACCCTCGAAGGCCCGACCGTTGCCAGCAACTCGGTGCGCGCGCTGGTGCTGTGTCCGACCCGCGAGCTGGCCGAGCAGGTGCACGAAAGCATTCGTGTGTATGGGCAGAATCTGCCGTTGACCACCTATGCGGTGTACGGCGGCGTGAGCATCAATCCGCAGATGATGAAGCTGCGCAAAGGCGTAGACATCCTCGTTGCCACGCCCGGCCGATTGCTTGACCTGTTCCGCCAGAACGCCATCAAGTTCGGCCAGTTGCAAACCCTGATCCTCGACGAAGCCGACCGCATGCTCGACCTGGGCTTCTCCGAAGAACTGCGCGATATTTACGCGGCGCTGCCGAAAAAGCGCCAGACCCTGCTGTTCTCCGCCACCTTCTCGGACGCCATCCGCGCGCTGGCCGGCAACACCCTGAACGACCCGCTGAGCGTCGAAGTGAGCCCACGCAACGTGGCGGCCAGCAGCGTGAAGCAGTGGGTTATTCCGGTGGATAAAAAACGCAAGCCGGAGCTGTTTTCCCACCTGCTGAAAAAGCACCGCTGGGGCCAGGTGCTGGTATTCGTCAAAACCCGCAACGGCGTCGATCAGCTCTGCGAAATGCTCCAGCAGCAAGGCGTCAACGCCGAGGGCATTCACGGCGACAAACCGCAAGCCACCCGCCAGCGCGCCCTCGACCGTTTCAAAACACGTGAGGTTCAAATACTGGTCGCCACCGACGTAGCGGCACGCGGGCTGGACATCGACGACCTGCCGCTGGTGGTCAACTTCGACCTGCCTATCGTCGCCGAAGACTACGTGCACCGCATCGGCCGAACCGGCCGCGCGGGCAACAGCGGCCAGGCGATTTCCCTGGTCTGTGCCGATGAAGTGCAACTGCTATCGGCCATCGAAGTGCTCACCCGCCAGACCCTGCAACGCAGCGAAGAACAAGACTTCGAACCCGAGCACCGCGTACCGATGACCGACCCCACCGGCCAGGTACTGAAAAAGCCGAAGAAACCGAAAAAACCAAAAACCGGCGGCGGCGGCGGCAAGAAAACCCTCGGCAAATGGACCGAAAGCGCCGAACCGCTGGACGCACCGGTGAAAGCCATTCGCAAGGTGCCCAGCTTTAATACCGGGCCGCGCAAGAAGAAATAACGCTGCCTTTTTGTAGGAGCCAGCTTGCTGGCGAACCCTGCAAACATCGGAAATCGGCGTTTCCAGGGTTCGCCAGCAAGCTGGCTCCTACATAAATTGGAATTGGCGGGCTCTCACGACACCCGCTTATGCACCGCCGCCTCGGTCGCGTCGTAGATCACCACGCAAATGTGCTCCACCTGCCCGCCGCTAGAGGCCAGCGGCAGCAGGGTGACGTTCTGGTACATAAAGTCGGCGCGGCCGGTGATGGGTTGGTAGTTTTTGAAGTGCACCAGATACGGCCGCTGTTCCCACAGGCTGAACGCCCGCGTGCCGAGGGTGACCACGGTGTCGACCTTGCGCCGAAACCAGTCTTCGTCAATCTCCTTAAACAAGTCGAATAACGACTTGCCGTGCACCTCATCCGGGCCCAGGCCGGAGTGGTTTTCCATAAAGCTGTTAAACACTTCCACCCGGTATTGGCGGTCGAGCACGATCACGCCCACATCGATGCATTGCACGATGTCCAGCAGCCAGTGAACTTCTTTGATGTCGATCTGCGCAGGCATGGGCCGGGTCTCAGTTCATCAGGTAATTGATTTTGTACGTCAGGCGCTGAATTGAGTCTTCGGTAAACAGCAGCAGCAAATCGAAGTGCACGTTATGGCCCTCCAGGCTGTAGCTGATCTCCACCGCCAGGGTTTTGCGCCAGCGCTGTTTGTTCACCGTGATCAAGCTTTCAATCGAGCTGTGCAGGCCGAGCAGTTGCGGGTGGCCTTGGGAAAAGCGCACGTCGATCTGCTCGGAAATGCCGCTCAGGCACGCGCCGATCAGAATGCTCGCCAGGTCCAGGAGCATTTCCGACACATCGTGTTCGTCCTTGGGCTGCCACTTGAACAGGCGGCCGATATCGGCAATTTCCGAATCGTGAAACAGCAGCAGCGCCTCGCCAGCGATGCCGTCACCGATGAAGCCCTGGCACAACGCGCTGTAGCGCTCGCCGCGTTGGGCATCGGCCAGGGTCATGTGCAATTCGCTGACTTCGAAGATGTTGACGGTGGGCACCGGCAGCTCGACAAACACCCCCAGCACCTTGGCCAGCAACGCGGCGGCGCGGCCCATGGCCACGTTGGTGATTTCACGCAGGGCGTCGCGGAAATTCACTTTCAGCTCAAACGCCGGACGCTCCGGCACCTCAGCCGGCGGGGCAGGCTGGCCCAGCAAGTTCAGGCGTTCGAGGGTTTCGCGCAGCTTTTCGGGTTCAGCCGGCTTCTTGATAAAGGCCAGCGCGCCCAGTTCCATCACGCGGCGCATGGCCTCTTCTTGCACGTCGCCGGAGACCACCACCACTTTCGCCGCCAAGCCTTCAGCGCGCAGGGCGGCAAGCACTTCGTAGCCGTCCATCACCGGCATCGTCAGGTCGAGCAGCACCACCTGGCCGAGGCCTTGGCGAATCGCCTGCATGGCTTCCTGGCCATGGGCGGCTTGGGTGATAGACACCGGCCAATCCGCTGGGAGTGAGCGGATCAACTGCTTGCGGGCCATCATGGAGTCGTCGCAGACCAACAGAGGAATCACTATCGCGTTACCACCATGAGCAAGAAGAAATGCGGCCAGCCGCTGACCGAATGAAAGCAAGCATAGTCGTCAGTGCTGGTTGCCGCTCAGTGGAACAGACGTTACCTGCAGTGACGTTTACTGGTGCTTATCGGCCCATGCTGGTGCATCACCGAGCCGGTTAAAAGCGCCATCGGGCGCCAGGCTGGGGGTTTCAGGATAATGGCGCAAAACCTGCATTCTCGTTCGCTATTCTGAACATTTGGCTGAAGCAGCACCGCTATGCGCCACAAGGACCTGAAACACTGGACCACTGGATTCGCCCATTTACTCACCCTGCCGAGCGGCCGGCCGCGCTTGCAGGGCTTGAGCCAATGGTTGAAGCAAATTTGCCCGGTCGACCATTTCGTTCTCTTCATCTACGAAGGCAACCACCGCCCGCTGGCGCTGTTTGACACCTTTGCGGCGGACAAACGCAAAATCTACGTCGACGATTACCAGGTTGGTCCCTATCTGCTCGACCCGTTCTACCTCGCCTGCACCCGCAACCAGGCGCCCGGCCTGTGGCGTTTGCGCCAATTTGCCCCGGACCATTTCTACCTCGGCGAGTACTACCTCAACTATTACCAACTGACCGGCCTGGCCGAAGAAGTGGCGTTTTTTGTCGACCTCGCCGACGGCGCCAAGGCGGTGCTGTCGCTGATGCGCAGCACCACCAGCCCAGCGTTCAGCCGCGACGAGGTGCAGTTGCTGGAGTGCGCCGAAGCGGTGGTGGCCGAGGTGGTGCGTGAGGCGTGGCAAGAGTGCCGGGTGCAACGCCCGGCACAAGACCTCGACCACAAAATTCGCGCGGCCTTCGACCAGTTCGGCGCCCACAGCCTGACGGCGCGTGAGCAGGAAATTGTGCAGCTACTGCTGCGCGGCCACTCCAGCGCCTCGGTGGCCGAGCAGCTGGAAATCAGCCCCGGCACGGTGAAAATTCACCGCAAGAACATCTACGCCAAGCTAGGCATTGGCAGCCAGGCCGAATTGTTGGGCCTGTTTATTCGCGAGCTGGCAGGGTCCGAGGGCGGCGAAGAGTTCGCCTTGCGTCACGCTTCTTGACTCAGCCCAACCTACGCGGTCCCACGTTCCCCGCGACTCCGTAGGAGAGGCTTCAGCCTCGAGCTTTTACTTTCATTCGCTCTCTATCCCCCAAGGGATATATACGCCCGCAAACCCCCGTTGCTAGTTTCTCCCCAACGCACATAAGAACCAGAAAGGGGCGAGCGGTGAGCGATTCCAGCCAAGCATTCGATATCGAATTCCGTCAGGTGGTGAAGCGCTACGGCGCCACGCCGGCGGTCAACGGCGTGAGCTTTCAGGTGCGGCGCGGCGCCTTTCATTCGTTTCTCGGCAGCTCAGGCTGCGGCAAAACCACCACCTTGCGCATGATTGCCGGCTTCGAGCAGCCGTGCGAAGGCGAGGTGTTGCTCGCCGGTCGTTCAGTGGCGGGCGTGCCGGCGTTCCAGCGGCCGGTGAACATGGTGTTCCAGAGCTACGCGCTGTTCCCCCACCTGAGCGTGGCCGAGAACATCGCCTATGGCCTGCGCTACCAAACGCCGCGCCCAGACAAAAAACAACAGCGGCGCCTGGCCGACGAAGCCCTGGAAATGGTTCGCCTCAGCGGCTACGGGCAACGCAAACCGAGCGAGCTATCGGGCGGGCAACAACAACGCGTGGCCCTGGCCCGCGCGCTGGTGAACAAGCCAACCGTATTGCTGCTCGACGAACCCCTCGCCGCGCTGGACCGCAAGTTGCGCAAGGAAATGCAGTCTGAATTGCTGCGTTTGCAGCGCGAAGTGGGCATCACCTTTGTGCTGGTGACCCACGACCAGGAAGAGGCGCTGTCCATGAGCGACAGCATCAGCGTGATGCAGGACGGCCTCATCGTGCAGACCGCCAGCCCCGAGCAGCTCTACGAAACCCCAGCCAGCCGTTACGTCGCCGACTTTATCGGTGAATCCAACCTGTTCAGCGGCACCGTGCGCCGCATCGACGGCGACAGCGTGGTACTTGAAACCGCCCAAGGCCTGCAACTGAGTAGCCCGCGCAGCCCGAGTGGCGTGGCCTTGAGCCCGCAAGTGGAAGGCTGCATTGCCGTGCGCCCGGAGCTGATCAGCATCGGCGCGGCGAACACGCCGCTGGGCCGCGAAGTGACCCTGAACGGGCGCGTGGAAGACCGCATTTATCTGGGCAACCTCACTGAATACCGCGTGCGCACCGATCCCTTCGGCATCGTCTGCGTGCGCGTTCCGCGAGTGCGCGAACACAACCAGGCAAGTTTCGAACACGGCGCCGCCGTGCAGATTGGATGGGACCAGGCCAATGGCTTGGCGATGGGCTTGTAGCCAGTTTATGTACTCCTGTTTTGCTGCTGTTTATGTTTTTAAAACCATAAGAGGGTTTCCGGGCTAGAGCCAGGCAAGGCGAAAGTGTGGCGAAGAGCGCAGCGTACTTTTGTACGTGAGCATCTGAGCCGCGCTTTCAACGCAGCATGGCCGACGACCAGAAAGCCGGAGCAATCACCGAAGGGGATTAACGAAAATGGACAGTAAAGATTTTATAAAGACCATGCGTAGCTGGCAGAACGGCTCAATCACCCGTCGCGACTTCCTCGGCCGCACCGGTCTGGGCGTGGCCGCCGCAGTGGTCGCCACCAACATGCCCGGCGTGCTGACCAGCAACGCCTTCGCTGCCGAAAAAGGCGCCATCGGCGACCGCGTCGCCATCGCCACCTGGCCCAACTACCACAACGCGAAAAACCTCGAAGCCTTCGCCAGCCAGACCGGCGCCAAGGTGCAAATGAGTGTGTTCGGTTCCAATGAAGAAATGCTCGCCAAACTGCAAGCCGGTGGCAGCGGCTGGGACGTGTTCGTGCCCACCAACTACACCATCAGCACCTACGTCGAACTGGGGCTGATCGAGCCGTTGGATCTCACGCGCCTGAGCAACTTCGACCCCAACGCCTACGAAAAACGCTTTATGGAACAGGGCATCGTCAACGGCAAGGTATACGCCGTGCCGAAAAACTGGGGCACCACGGGCTTTGTATACGACGACCAGAAAATCAAAGGCAAACCCGCCTCCTGGAAAGAATTCTGGGACCTGGCCAAAGGCCCGGCCACCGGCCGTGTGATGGTGCACGACTACCAACTGACAGCGATTGGCAACGCCCTGAAATCGTTCGGCTACAGCTTCAACTCGCTGGACGAGAAAGAGCTGGCCGACGCGGAAAAACTGCTGATTGAGGTCAAGCCTCACCTGTTCGCCATCAACTCCGACTACCAGCCGAGCATGCGCAGCGGCGATGCGTGGATGTCCATGTGCTGGACCGGCGACGGCTCACAACTGCACCGCGACCTACCGAACTTGCAGTTCACCCTGGGCAAGGAAGGCGGCGAGTTGTGGAGCGACTTCTTCGCCATTCCCAAAGATGCCGAACACCGCGACGCGGCCTACGCCTTTATCAACTTCTTGCTCAACCCGCAGGTGAACAAGCTGGAAGTCGAAGCCCACGGCTACCCGAGCGGCGATAAACGCGTAGACGCCTTGCTGCCCAAAGAAATGCTCAGCGACCCGATCATGTACCCGGCCGCTGAACTGCTCAGCGCCCTGGAATTTGGCGCCGCGGCCACGCTTACCAGCCCGGTGCGGGCGGAATTGATGGCGCGTTTCAAGGCCGCGTAACGCCACCACGGTCTGTCCCCTCTGCCCGCTTGCGGGAGAGGGTTAGGGAGAGGGTTTTGCTGGAAAGCACCCTCACCCCAACCCTCTCCCAGAGGGAGAGGGGGCTGACCGAGTGAGACTGACATATGCCCAAGGACTCCCCCATGAACATTGCCGTTAGCGCGCCGCTCCCTGTGGCGGCCGCGCCTGCCCCGGCGCAACCGGCCAGCCTCGGTCGGCGTATCACCTGGCTGCTGTTGTTGCCCTCGACGCTGTGGTTCGTGCTGCTGCTGTTGATGCCACTGGTGGTCATTCTGCTGTTCAGCGTTGGCGAGCGCAGCGCCGTCGGCGGCTACAGCCCGGCGTTTACCTTTGCCAATTACCTGAATCTGGCCTCCCGCGCGGCGGCGTTCAGCAACACGCTGATTCTCGCGCCGTTGGGCACGCTGGTGTGTCTGCTGGCGGCCTATCCGCTGGCGTATTTCCTGGCGGTGAAGGTGCGGCGCAACCGCTCGTTGCTGCTGACGCTGGTCATCGTGCCGTTCTGGACCAGCTTTCTGATCCGCACCTATGCGTGGATTTTTATCCTCAGCGGCAAGGGCATTCCCGCGCTGCTGGCCAGCCTGGGTCTGGACGACGTGCGCCTGATCAACACGCCGACGGCGGTGCTCATTGGCATCGTTTACGGCTACCTGCCGCTGATGGTGTTTCCGATTTTCGTGAGCCTGGAAAAACTCGATAAACGCCTGCTCGAAGCCTCCCATGACCTAGGCGCCGGCGCGCTGGAAACCTTCCGCCGCGTGAGCCTGCCGTTGTCCGCCCCGGGCGTGATTACCGGCGTGATGCTGGTGTTCATCTTGCTGATGGGCGAGTTCCTGATTCCAGCGATTCTGGGGGGCGGCAAGGTGTTCTTCGTCGGCAACGCGCTGGTCGACCTGTTCCTGCAATCGCGCAACTGGCCGTTCGGCAGCGCGGTGGCTATGACCCTGGTGGCGATGATGCTGGCGATTATCGCGGTGTATCTGAAACTGGTGGCGCGCTATGGCGGCCGCCAGCAAGACGGGATGCTCTGACATGAACGACAAAGCGTTATGGCTGCGTGGCTATTCCACGTCGGTGTACCTGTTTCTGTATGCGCCCATCGCCCTGATCATGCTGTTTAGCTTCAACGCCGGGCGCAGCGGCCTGTCATTCGAATGCTGTTCCACGCAGTGGTTTGGCCGGGCGTTTGAAAACCCGTTCATCATGGAAGCGCTGGGCAACAGCGCGCTGATCGCCCTGTGCTCGGCCACGCTGGCGACGCTGTTTGGGACCTTGGCGGTGTTCGGCTTGCAGCGCGTCAGCGGCCGCGTGCGGATGCTGTTCGATGCGCTGACGTACTGCGCAATCATCGTGCCCGGCATCGTCATTGGCATCGCCACGCTGATTGCGTTTATCACCTTGTTCGACCTGTTCAACCCGCTACTGGCGGCGCTCGACATAGGCATTCCGAAACTGCGCATGGGCTTTTTCACCGTGGTGGCGGCGCACTCGCTGTTCACCATGGCGCTGGTGATGGTGATTGTGCGCACGCGGGTCGATGCGCTGGATAAATCGCTGCTCGAAGCCTCGGCCGACCTCTACGCGCCGCCGCTGGAAACCTTCTGGCGGGTGATTCTGCCGCAGATTGCGCCGGCGATCATGGCCGGCTTTCTGCTGGCGTTCACCTTCAGCTTTGACGATTTCATCATCGCGTTTTTCGTCGCGGGCTCGGAAACCACCTTGCCGATTTACATTTTTTCCTCGATCCGCCGGGGCGTTACTCCGGAGATCAATGCCATATCCACGGTGATCATCCTCGCCTCGCTGGCGCTGTTGTTCACCTCCCGTTATTTGCAAAACCGCCGTTCCGGCGTGTCGGCGTAAGGAGAGCGTCATGCGCGATCAGCTGTATATCAACGGGCAATGGGTGAGCCCCGATCTGGGCGGCCATTTCGAAACCCTGGACCCGGCCACCGAAACGGTCATTCAACGTGTACCGGCGGGCACCGAGGAAGACATCGACCACGCCGTGCGCGCTGCACGTCGCGCCTTCGACAATGGCTGGGGGCAAACCACTGGCGCCGAGCGCGCCCAATGGCTGGACGCGCTGGCCTGCGAACTGGAAAGCAGCCAGGACGACCTGGCGCAATTGGAAGTGCGCGACAACGGCAAACCGCTGCCCGAGGCGCAGTGGGACATCGGCGACGCCATTGGTTGCTTTCGCTACTACGCCGACATGGCGCGCGAGCTGGATGGCCAGCAGAACGAACCGTTGGCATTGCCCGATGAGCGCTTTCGCTGCCACATTCGTCGCGAACCGATTGGCGTGGCCGGGCAGATTATTCCGTGGAACTACCCGCTGCTGATGGCCTCGTGGAAAGTCGCCCCGGCATTGGCGGCGGGCGCCACGGTGGTGCTCAAACCCTCTGAACTGACGCCGCTTACTGCGCTGGAACTGGCCGCTGCGGCGGACCGCATCGGCTTGCCGGCGGGTGTGCTGAACATCGTCACCGGGCTGGGCGCGGAGGCGGGCAGTCCGCTCAGCCAGCACCCGCAAGTGGACAAACTGGCCTTCACCGGAAGCGTGCCGACCGGGGCGAAAATCATGTCGGCCGCCGCTGCCGACATCAAAAACATCAGCCTCGAACTGGGGGGCAAGTCAGCCTTTATCGTTTTCGACGACGCCGATGTCGAGGCAGCGGTGGAGTGGATTCTGTTCGGTATTTTCTGGAACCAAGGCCAGGTGTGCAGCGCCACGTCGCGCCTGCTGGTGCAGCAAGGCATCGCCAGCAAGTTGCTCGAACGTCTGGTGGAAGCAGCGCGCGCCATCACCATTGGCAACGGCATGGAGCCGGGCGTATTGCTCGGCCCGTTGGTAAGCCAAGGGCAGTTGGAAAAGGTGATCGGCTTTGTGGAACAAGCCAAGCTCAGCGGCGCGAAATTGCTCACCGGCGGAAAACGCCCAGCGCATTTGGAGCGCGGTTATTTCATTGAACCGACCATTTTTGATGAGCCGGCCGAGAACAGCATCATCTGGCGTGAAGAGGTGTTTGGGCCGTTGCTGTGCGTGAAGCGCTTTGCCACCGAAGCCGATGCCATTCGCATGGCCAACGCCAGCCGCTTTGGCCTGGCCGGCGCCGTGATGAGCGCCGACCCGCAACGCGCCACGCGCGTGGCTAATGGTCTGCGCGCCGGCATCGTGTGGGTGAATTGCTCGCAACCCACCTTCAACCAGGCGCCATGGGGCGGCATGAAACAAAGTGGCATTGGCCGCGAGTTGGGTCGCTGGGGCCTGGACAATTATCTGGAGGTGAAACAGGTC
Source organism: Pseudomonas sp. AC070 (assembly GCF_979258635.1). Taxonomy (NCBI): domain Bacteria; kingdom Pseudomonadati; phylum Pseudomonadota; class Gammaproteobacteria; order Pseudomonadales; family Pseudomonadaceae; genus Pseudomonas; species Pseudomonas sp. AC070. The sequence continues at coordinate 4,280,704 of NZ_OZ409871.1, read as the reverse complement.
ACCGAATACATCGGCACCGATCCGTGGGGGTGGTACCTGAAGTAAACCCGTACAGGCGGCGTTGCATTCACGGCGTCTGAACGCGCTCCATATAGTGATGGTCCGGCACCCCCGGCAAGGTGGACACGCGCCGGGCCATCACCTGAAACCCCCAGCGCTCATACAGCGCCTGCGCCAGCGGGTTCTGCGCGGACACATCCAACGCCGCCTTCGGCAAACCACGGGCGCTGCCCAGTTTCAGCAAGTGCTCGATCAGCTGACTGCCAATGCCCTGACCCGTCAGGCCCGCTTGCACGCCTAAATGGGCGAGGTAATTGCAGCCTTTCTTGGGCGGCTTGATCAGGTGTTCCACCTGCAAACCTCTGCGCATAACCCCGGCGCCTGCCCACAGCCCATAGAAGCCGAGAATCTGCTGCGTGGCCGCCAGCATATGGCGCAGATTGTCTTCGCTGCGGACCAAGGTGCCGGCAACGACCACGCGCCCCCGCCATTCACCCACCCAATGCTGCCGATGGCTGAACTGTCCGCGCTCACCGACAAACGCCCGGTGCAAAAACCCCAGCACCTGCTCCGCGCCAAACACGTAATCGAAGGCCGCGGGGCCGGAGCTGTAAATCAGTGGAACGGCGGCGGGGGCATCATCGGGGCGGGCTGGGCGAAAGGTGACGGACATGGCGGCCTCGTGCGGGCGATTACGGGTGGTGCAGCGTAAACCGGAAATCTAGCACGATGGTTCCAATAGTCGAGATGGCTGACGGTTTTAGCGCAGCCAATCGAGAACGCCGAATCCCGCCTGGCGTCCGCTGGCAAAGCAGGCAGTCAATAAGTAGCCACCGGTGGGCGCTTCCCAGTCGAGCATTTCGCCGGCGCAAAACACGCCGGGAAGGGTGGTGAGCATCAGGCGGGCGTCAAGCGCTTCGAACGGCACGCCGCCGGCGCTGCTGATGGCTTCGTCGAGGGGCCGGGTGCGCACCACGGTCAGCGGCAGCGCCTTGATGGCTGCAGCCAGCTTTGCCGGATCGGCGAAGGTCGCAGCGTCGGTTAATTCGCGCAACAGGCCGGCGCGCACGCCCTCCAGGCCGAGGGCACTGCGCAAATGGTTGCTGATGGATTTGCTGCCCCGAGGTTTTTTCAGCAGGGCCAATACCTGCTCGGGGCTTTTATGCGGCAGCAGGTCGAGGTACACGGTGGCGCTGCCGTGCTCGGTGAGGGTGTCGCGAATCGGCGCCGACAGGGCGTAGACCAAACTGCCTTCCACGCCGTGCGCGGTCACCACGAATTCGCCCAGGCGCGGCGCCTGGCCGGGCAGCGCGAGGGCGCAGGATTTGACCGGCGCGCCGGCAAATTTCTCGGCGAACACGGCGCTCCAGCCTGCCACTTCGAAGCCGCAGTTGCTCGGTTGCAGAGGCTGCAACGGCACGCCGCGCTCGGCCAGCAGCGCCTGCCAGGCGCCATCGGAACCCAGGCGCGCCCAACTGCCGCCGCCTAGCGCCAGCACCACAGCGCGGGCTTCGATGAGCTGCTCGCCGTCGACGCCCGCCAGGCGCAGACGCCCATCGGTACTCCAGCCTAACCAGCGCTGGCGCGTATGAATCGCCACGCCGTGTTCGCGCAGGCGTTTGAGCCAGGCGCGCAGCAGGGGCGCGGCTTTCATGTCGGTGGGGAATACGCGGCCCGAGGTGCCGACGAAGGTGTCGATGCCCAGCCCGTGAATCCAGGCGCGCAAGTGCTCGGCATCGAAACCGTGCAACAGCGAGCCAATCTCGCCGGCCCGTTTGCCGTAGCGGTCGATAAACGCCGGTTTGGCTTCAGCATGGGTGATATTCATGCCGCCAACGCCGGCCAGCAGAAATTTGCGGCCGACCGAGGGCATGGCGTCAAACAGTTCGACCTGGATGCCGGCCAGCGCAAGCACTTCGGCGGCCATCAGACCAGCAGGGCCGCCACCGATGACGACGACGGGCAGGGAGGCAGTGGCGTGGGATGCGGGCATGGCGACGGGCTACGGCTGGGAGGTGGGGCATTCTAACCGAGGCCGGCAAAAACGGCCGCTACACTCAGCTGCGGGCACGCAAGGCTAAGGATTGAGCGATGGCAAACGATGACAGCAGCGCAGCACCAGCCAAGCTTGGGCTGTTTCTACTCAGCGGTGTGGTGATCGGCTCCATGATTGGCGGCGGCGGTTTCAACCTGCCGCAAAACATGTCGGCCCACGCCAGCCTCGGCGCGATCGCCATCGCCTGGCTGCTGACGTTGGTCGGCATGTTCTTTCTCGCCAACTGCTTTCGCCTGCTCTCGACGCAACGCCCCGACCTCACTGCCGGCGTTTACGCGTACGCCCGCGAAGGCTTCGGCAACCTGGCCGGCTTTCAGGTGGCGTGGGGTTACTGGCTGAGCGCGGCGTTTGGCAACGTCGCGTTTGCGGTGCTGATCATGAAATCGCTGGGCTATTTGTTTCCAGCGTTTGGCGACGGCAAGAACTGGCTGTCCATCGGCGGCGCGTCGCTGCTGATCTGGGTGATGCACTTCACCGTGTTGTTCGGCGTGCGCCGCGCGGCGGTGCTGGGCTCGGTGGCCAGCGTGCTGAACGTCGGCAGCTTGTTGGCAACCATCGCGATCATGGCAGTGATGGTCAAAGCCGACATGTTTCGCCTCGATGTCTGGGGCATGGGCCAGCAATTGGGCAGCGTCACCAGTCAGGTGCAAAGCACCATGCTCGTCACCTTGTGGGTATTTATCGGTATCGAAGGCGCGGTGGTGATGTCTGCCCGCGCGCGCAAGCCGCAGCAAGTCGGACAAGCCACATACATCGGACTGGTCGTGTGCACGCTGTTGTACTTCCTCCTGTCGGCCCTGCCGTTCGGCTTTATGACCCAGCCGGAACTGGCTGCGCTGGATGAGCCTGCAGCGGCGTACATTCTTGAGCGGCTGGTGGGCCGTTGGGGCGCGGTGTTCGTGATCGTGTCCCTGCTGATTTCCCTGCTCAGTTGCTGGCTGGCCTGGACCATTCTGGTCGCCGAGTTGCCATTTGCGGGGGCGAAAGATGGCGTGTTTCCGCGTTTTCTCGCCCGCGAAAACCGCTTTCACTCACCCGCGCCGTCGCTGTGGTTATCCAGCGCGGTGATGCAGGTGATTGTGTTCGTGGTGCTGTTCGCCGAGAACGCCTGGATCTGGCTGATCAGCGTGACGGGGGTGATGATTCTGCCGGCCTACTTGGCGAGCACCGCCTACCTGTGGCGGTTTGCGTTGCAGCATGGGCACATGGCCGAGCGAGGCCGGGCGCTGCGCAGCGGGGTGTTGGGCAGCGTGTATGCGGTGTGGTTGTTGTATGCGGCGGGGCCGCAGTTTGTGCTGATGTCGAGTTTGTTGTTTGTGCTGGGCCTGCCGGTGTTCTGGTTTGCGCATCGGGAGAGTGGACGCAAGTCGGCGGTTTTTTCGCGGGCGGAGGCGGTGGGTGCCGGGGCGTTGGTGCTGGTGGCAGGGGTGGCGGTGTGGGCGTTTTCGACCGGGTTGGTGGAGTTGGGGTAGATCTTGAAAACTCGCGGCTGAAGCATGGCTGCGGGGCTCCGTGCGTAGGGTTAGCCAGCGCTAACCATACGCATCTATCGCCGCGGTTTCAGGCGCGAATGTCGCCAACGGCGGGTGTTATTTTCCCGGCCACACGCGCATCACCAGATAAGGCGCTTTGCCGCTGTCTTCTGCGCCACTGAAGGCGGGCGCTTTGTAGAGCTGGTTGACGGACATGTACAGCCAGCCGTTGTCGCTGGTGTGCACGCTGTCTGGCCAGTCGAGACGGGCGTCACGCACCAGCGGTTGCAACGTGCCGTCGGTGTTGAGCACGTCGATGCCGCCGTCGTTGACGTTGGTGAAGAAGTGCCGGCCGTTCGCATCTGTGGCGGCACCGTCGGAGATCGGCTTGGCGCCGACCGCTTTGATGGCCGCGCCGATCTGCTCGTCGCTGGCACCGTCGCGCAGCAACTTGCTCGGCACGGAGTACCAGGTTTTGCCATTCATGGCGCCGAAGAACAGGGTGCTGCGGTCGGCTGAAAGGGTCAGCGGATTGACTGCCACGCTGGCGGGTTTGCCCTGGAATTGAATGGCTTTGCCGCCGATGACCATCTTCGCGTCTGCCTCGGCTTGCAGGGCTGGATGGCCGCCGAAGCGTCGGGTTTTGCCAGTGGCGATTTCCACGGCGATAAGGCCCGGGTCGGCGATGTCGGCGAGGTATACCCAGCCCGCTACGTCGTCGACGGTCAGGTCTTGAATGAAGCTGCCTTTGGGGGCGATGGCCTGCGGCAATTGAATTCGGTACAGCTGCTTGCCGGTGGCGATATCGAAAGCCCACAGGCGGGTTTTGCCGAGGTTCAGGCCCATGTCGGTTATCCACAGACGGTTTTTACCATCGACGAAGATGCCCAGCGGGCTGTCGATTTTTTCGTCGCTGGCCGCAGCGGTGCCGCGCTGCACGTCGCTGTTGGGCCAGGCCTTGAAATGGGTGCGGTCGGTGATTTCGATCAGTTGCGCGGCGTTTGGCGCGTCGAGTGGATGGATTGTGGCGAAGACGCGGTTACCGGGCGCCGGTGTGACGTTGCCGGGGCGCATCGGCAGTTCGGCGACTACTTCCAGATCGCCGACTTTGGGCGCGGCGATGGCGCTGGTGAATACGCTGATACTGACGGCCAACAAGGCCGCCTTGGCGCTGGTGCGAAGTAAGTGGGGACGATGTTTCATGGCAGGGCTTCCTGTTCAACCAAGGGGCTGCACGGCGGCAGTGCGGGGCAGCTTGCCCCGTGCGGTCAGGTTGAAGAAGCGCGGCGGCGTTGAACCACTTTCAAGCCAGTAGCGAAAATTGCTGACCTCACAGCACGTAGAAAAATATCGCCACGAAATGCAGCAAGCTCCCGGCGATCACGAACAAGTGCCATATGCCGTGCCAGTGGCGGAAGCGGCTATCAAAGGCGAAGAAGATGATGCCCACCGTGTACAGCACGCCGCCCGCAGCCAGCCATTTGAAACCGGTGAGGCCCAGCGCAGCAATCAGCGGCTTGACGGCGATAAGCACAATCCAGCCCATGACGGCGTAGATGATCAACGACAACACGCGCGCCTCCGAGCGCGGTTTGATTTCCTGCACCATGCCGATCACCGCCAGGCCCCAGACGATGCCGAACAGCGTCCAGCCCCATGGCCCGCGCAAGGTGATCAGGCAGAACGGCGTGTAGCTGCCGGCAATCAGCAGGTAGATAGACAGGTGATCGAGCTTTTGCAGCAGCCGTTTCGCCGGGCCGCGCACGCTGTGGTAGAGGGTCGAAATGCTGTAAAGCAGCACCAGGGTGACGCCGTAAATGGCGACGCCGACGATTTTCCACACATCGCCCGTGAAGCCTGCCAATACCAACAGCCACACCGCGCCAATAGCGGCCAGTACAGCGCCGACCAGGTGGGTCCAGGCGTTGAATTTTTCTCCGTAGTACATGGTGTTAAAGGTGCCTCGAGGCGCGATCAGGTTTGGCTTTGCCAGACCCGTTGCGCGCTGTGGTGAAGAATTCCATGGCGCTGTGCAAGCGCCACACGGTCTTTGTCGTAGCCGCCGCCGATCACGCCCATCACCGGAATGTTCCGGCTCAGGCAGTGACGAATCACGCGCTCGTCACGCGCGGCTACGCCCTGGTCGGTGAGCTGCAAATAACCGAGGGCGTCGTCTTTGTGCACGTCGACCCCGGCGTCGTACAGCACCAGATCGGGCTGGTACAGCGGCAGCAGATAATTGAGCGTGTCGTCGATTACTTGCAGGTAATCGTCGTCGCCCATGCCCATGGGCAATGGAATGTCCCAATCGCTTTGAGCTTTTCGGGCGGGAAAGTTCTTTTCGCAGTGCAGCGACACCGTCACGGCTTCAGGCGTGTCGGCAAGAATGCGTGCGGTGCCGTCGCCTTGGTGCACGTCGCAGTCGAAAATCAGCACGCAGTTCACCCGCCCGGCTTCGAGCAGGTAGCGGCTGATAATGGCCAGGTCGTTGAAAATGCAAAAACCGGCGGCGTGGTCGTAATGGGCGTGGTGCGTGCCGCCAGCCAAATGACAGGCCAGGCCGTGTTGCAGGGCCAGTTCGGCGGTCAGTAGTGAGCCGCCGACCGCCCGCACGGTGCGCCGCGCAATCGCCTCGCTCCAGGGCAGGCCGAGGCGGCGTTGTTCGTCGTGGCTGAGGTTGCCGCTGAGAAAACGTTCGATGTAACTCGGCTCGTGGGCCAGGGCGAGAATGTCGGCAGGGCAGATGTCGGGGCGAAAAAGTTGCGCGTCTGTGGTCAAGCCGCTGTCTATCAAGTGGTCACGCAACAGACGAAATTTCTCCATCGGAAAACGATGGTTGGCCGGGAAGGGCGGGCTGTAGTCGTCGTGATAGACCAGGGGCACACGCATACGTTGAACCGATAAGAAGAGGTCGCCAGTATCCCCGCCCCACCGGGTGACCTCAAGCCGAGCACTGTGAAGGAACCTTGCATGAGCGCACCGATTGAACTGCACACCGAGCGTTTGCTGCTGCGAACCTGGCGTGACGACGACTTGCGGCCTTTCGCCGAAATGGTTGCCGACCCCGAGGTGATGCGGTTTTTCCCCGCCACGCAAAGCACCGCCGAAGCCGCCGCGTTAATGGCGCGGGTGAGGGCGCACTTTGCCGAACACGGCTTTGGCTTGTGGGCGCTGGAGCGCAAAGACAACGGGGCGTTTATCGGCTTTACCGGCTTGGGCCTGGTGGGTTTCGAGGCGCCGTTCTGTCGCACGGATGGGCCGACTATCGAGATCGGCTGGCGCCTGGCGCGAAACAGTTGGCGGCAGGGCTTTGCCAGTGAGGCAGCCGAGGCGGCGCTGGCCTGTGCGTTCGAGCGCTTGCAGGTGCCGGAAGTGGTGGCCTTTACCGTGCCGTCGAACGTCGCCTCGCGCGGGGTGATGGAGCGCATCGGCATGCGGCGTGATCCGGCGGACGACTTTCAGCACCCGAACCTGCCGGCGCAACACCCGTTGCGTGCGCATGTGCTGTATCGCATTGCTCGCCAAACCTGGTTGGCGCAATAGCCGCCGAGGTTGGACCAATGGCCACCGGGCTTTTTTGCTCCAGGAGCCGACATCCGCCGGCAAAGCCTTTACCATTCCCTCCGCCTGAATAATGCGTGATGAGGAATGACCGATGAGCCAATTACTCGATGATCTGGTGGCCCTGCTGAGCCTGGAGCAGATCGAGGAAAATATGTTCCGTGGCGTCAGCCAGGACCTTGGTTTTCGGCAACTCTATGGCGGCCAGGTGCTGGGCCAATGTGTGTCGGCCGCCAGCCAGACCGTGGACGCCGAGCGCCATGTGCATTCCTTGCACGGTTATTTTCTGCGCCCGGGCGACGCCAGTTTGCCGGTGGTGTATTTGGTGGACCGCGTGCGCGATGGCGGCAGTTTCAGCACCCGCCGCGTCACCGCGATTCAAAAAGGCGCGCCGATTTTCACCTGCAGCGCCTCGTTTCAAACCGATGAAGAAGGCTTCAGCCATCAGCTGCAAATGCCCGACGTACCCGGCCCGGAAGATCTCAAATCGGAAACCGAGCTGGCCGCCCTGGCCGCCGAGTTCATTCCGCCGCGCATGCTCGAACGCGCCACCAGCCCCAAGCCCATCGAAATTCGTCCGGTGACCATCGCCAATCCGTTCGAGCCAGTGGTGCGCGAGCCGATCAAGTACGTGTGGTTCCGCGCCGACGGCACCCTGCCGGACGAACGCCAGCTGCATAAATACCTGCTCGGGTACGCCTCGGACTTCAACTTGCTCACCACCTCGATGCTGCCTCACGGGGTGTCGGTGTTTCAGAAGTTCATGCAGGTGGCCAGCCTCGACCATTCGCTGTGGTTTCACGCCGACCTGCGCATGGATGACTGGCTGCTATACGCAATGGACAGTCCGTGGTCGGGCAATGGCCGTGGTTTTGCGCGCGGCAGTATCTTTAATCGGGCGGGCCAATTAGTGGCTTCTGTTGCGCAAGAAGGACTGACAAGAGTGCGCGAAGACTGGCGCTAATTCGCTCGGTTTAAAACCAAGTTGAAATAAAAGTTAGCGCCAATCGCTATATGGCGGCCTATAGGAATGCCGCCGCCTCGTCTACGGCGCTGTTGTAAAACAGTTGAGACAACAAGCGCTTATCTGACATATCAATTTGCCGTTAGCCCCTCTCTAAGCCTCGAAATACAACGCATGCCAGGTTTTGTTCGGGGTTTAATCGCGGTTTGTTTTGTAAGTGATTGGCTACAGCAACCGACTACTTTCACTTACAAAACTAACGACCTGTTCCAAAGAACAATTACTTACTGCTCCTACAGATTTTACCGACACGGTTTTGCTTGTTAGTTGACGCCATAAAGTTGTTTTGAATGCGGCCGAATTTCTACTACGTTGCAACTAAGCGTGAAAACGCGACTATTTCGTAGGAGTTCTTAGAGATGAAACGCCGCTTTCTGCTGTTCCCTGTCCTGTTGTTGGTGCCGTACTCGTTGACGGTGGATGCAGCAGGAACCGTGCAGGGTCAACTGGGCATCCAGATCATTATTGGCGCCGGCTGCACCGTGAATAACGGCACCAGTAACGCCACCACCAACAACTTCGGCAGCATCACGTTCGGCTCCTACCCGAGTTTGGCCAACAACATCGATGCCCAATCGGTCGGCGCCAGTGCCGGCAGTTCGTTTGGCATCGAATGCGCCAACGCCACCAACTACAGCGTGGCGCTGAACTCGGGGCTCAACAGCACCGGTACTCAGCGGCGCATGGCCAGCGGCGGTAATTACGTGCTCTACAACCTCTACCAGGACGCTGCGCGTTCCACGCCGTGGGGCAATGGCACCAACGGCGGCACCGCATTGGCCGGGATTGGCAATGGCGCCAATCAGGACATGGTCGTGTATGGCCGCGTGCCGAACCAGACCACACCCGCTACCGGTACCTACACCGACACCGTGCAAGTGACCATCACCTGGTGACGCAAAACGTTCGGGTGCAGTGGGTTGAATTCGCCGCCCTCCCGAGGGCTTCATTCAGACGCAACAGGGATGTTCGCCACTGCCACGCTTCCCGACGCCAGGAACCGCCATGCGTTGCCTACGTGATACGTCTTGCCGATGGCTAGTGCTGTTTAGCGTAATGCTGGGAAGCACTGACGCTCTGGCTGTCACCAAGTCCGCCACCATCGGCCTTACCGCCGAGGTGCTTCCAGCGTGCAGTGCCGGAAGCACGGCGCCTACCACGCTGGGCCAATTCGGTACGCTGAATTTCGGCACCTACTTTTCCCTGAACACCTTGGTATCGACCAGCAGCAGCGTGGGCAATGGCTCGCTGCGGGTGAACTGCTTGCTCAATACGCCGTACCGCGTGCTGCTCAGTGCGGGCGGCAGCGGCAACGTGGCGGCGAGACGCATGACGGGGCCGGCGTCAGCGCAAATCAGCTACAACCTCTACACCTCGGCGGCGTATTCCACGGTGTGGGACAACACCACCGGCGTCACCGGCACAGGCAACGGCGCCGACCAATACCTGCAAGTGTTCGGCCGCGTGCCCAAACAAGCGGCGCCCACCCCCGGCACCTACACCGATACCGTCACCGTTACTGTGAGTTGGTAATGAGGGTGGGCCGGTTCACTGTGCCAAGGCTTGCCCGTCTGCTAGGCGGGCTGCTGCTGATGGTCAGCGCCTTCAGCCGTGCGGATACCAACGTCAACGACATCCCCATTCAGAAGAACTTTTTGGTCAAGGCGGCCATCGTCAACGGCTGCATCCTGGGCAGCGGCGGCGCGGATGTGACCACCTTTGGCAGCATCAATTTTGGCCAGGTCAGCTTGTTGCCCGGCAACGTCGACGTCACCAGCACCACGGGCGCCGGCTCGATTCTGCTGCAGTGCACGCCGGGCACCAGCCTCACCATCGGCATCAGCGCCGGCCTCAATACCAGCAACATCGCCAGCGGCCGTTTCCTGAATAAAGGCGCCGAAACCCTGCGCTACCAGCTGTACCAAGACACCGGTACTACCCTTTGGGGCAACGGTAGCAATGGCGGCACGGTGAAAAGTCTTACCTTCCCCGCCGGCAGTGCAACCGTGGCGTACCCGGTATTCGCGCGGTTGTTCGCTGTCACGCCTATGCCATCTGCCGGGATCTACAGCGACACGGTGACGGTGACCATCACCTACTGAGCTGGGCGAGCGCGGACACCAACCTAAAAGGAGCTTCCAATGCCTGAATGGAGCCGTTACCGGATTCTGCCCGTTGCAGCGTTGCTGCTTGCGCTGGCCAGTGGGCTGGCTGAGGCCGCCAGTTCAGTGCTGATCTGGCCCATCAATCCGCAAATCGAGGGCTCGCAAAAGGCCGCTGCGTTGTGGCTGGAAAATCGCGGGCAGGCGCCCATCAGCTTGCAGATCCGGGTGTTGGCCTGGGGCCAGGCCGACTATGGCGACCAACTCAGCGCGCAGCGCACCGTGGTCGCCAGTCCGCCCGTGGCCACCATCGAGCCGGGCAAGCGGCAGATGATCCGCCTGATGAAGATGCAGGCCGTGCCGGCCGCCACCGAGCAAACCTTCCGCGTGCTGGTGGACGAACTGTTGCCGCCCGACGCCAAAACCGATGCTGCCCTCGGCGTGAAATTCCAGATGCGCTATTCCGTGCCGCTGTTCGTGTTCGGCGATGGCGTAAGCCTGGCCAGCGCTACCAGCAAACCGGAACCGGGCATTCAATTGCTCAAACCCGACCTGCGTTTCCAGGTGCAGAACGAGGGCGGCAAGCGCTTCCTGCTACTCAACAATCAGGGACCGGCCCACGCGCGATTGGCGAGCGTGTCGGTAAAACAGGGCGAAAAACGCACGGTAATCGCCGAAGGCTTGCTCGGTTACGTATTGCCCGGTGCGCGAATGCGCTGGGAGTTGCCAGCTGCCGTAGCGGGCGACTCGTTTGCGTTGGAGGCTCGAATAAACGAACTGGCTGATCTCCAGCCGATTTCGCCGCAACGATAGTCAGCAAAGCGGATGCTGAGCGTCAGGGAAGCGCCGACGCCGTCGCCTTTTAAGGGCGGCGCCGGTGGCGCGTATGTGCTGTTCACCTGCCTGGCGGTGTGGTTGCCCAGCGCGCAGGCGACCAGCTCCATGCCCTGGCCCTTGCGCGACGCCTTGGCCGCCGCGCCTGCCGTGCCGGTGGCCGCCGCGCCTCAGCAAACGACGGCGGGGCCGACAGTGGTGGTCGCGGCAAACGAGCCCATGCCCTTGCGTGACGCCGTGGCCGCCACGCCGCCTTCAGCAACCGCCGGGGCGCCGCAGTTGCCGGCACCTGCGCCGCAGCTGGACGGCTTGCCGGCCGCACGAATGCGCCCCAGCGCAGTGCCCGAGGCAACGCCCGACGTACCGGCGGCAGCGGACGCCGCAGCCGGCGAATACACCTTGTTTCTGGAATTGGTGGTGAATGAATTGCCCAGTGATCGCGTGGTGCAGGTGACCGTTCGCGGTGAGCGTTATTTCGTCGACAGCGAAGAGTTACGCGCCGTGGGCGTGCGCCTGGCAGAAGGAGCCAGCGGCGAGCAGGCACTGGATACCGTCAGCGGTTTGCAATTCAGTTATGACCAGGAATTACAGCGTTTAAAGCTTGTGCTGCCCAGCGACTGGCTGCCCGAGCAGCAGGTGGGCGAGCGCTCGGTGTACGCCTCGGTGCCGGCGCAAAGCTCGTTGGGTGTGCTGTTCAACTACGACGCCTATTACAACGACACCGAAGACGGCAGCCATTACCTCAGCGGCTTTTTGGAGCAGCGCGTATTTGGCAGCGCAGGTGTGGTGGGCAATACCGGCGTGTACCGCCACAGCTTCAACGAACTGGGCGCCGACCAGGACGGCTACATGCGCTACGACACCTACTGGCGCTACAACAATCAGGAAACCATGACGCGCTACATCGCCGGCGACCTGATCACCGGCGCGCTCACCTGGAACAGCGCCGTGCGTATCGGTGGCGTGCAGGTGTCACGCAACTTCGCCCTGCGCCCTGACCTGATCACCTACCCGCTGCCGCGCTTTACCGGCGAAGCCAGCGTGCCGACCTCCGTCGATCTGTTTATCAACAACGCCAAGGTCAGCAGCGACCAGCTCAACCCCGGCCCCTATACCGTCAGCAACGTGCCGTATATCAGCGGCGCCGGTAACGCCACCGTCGTCACCACCGACGCGCTCGGCCGGCAGGTGGCGACCGACGTGCCGTTCTACGTCACCAACTCCCTGTTGCAGGAAGACCTCTACGACTACTCGGTGTCGGCCGGCAAATTGCGCGACGACTATGGGCTAAAGAACTTCTCCTACGGCGCCTCGGTCGGCAGCGGCACGTTCCGCTACGGCGTGACCGATTTTTTCACCGCCGAAACCCACGCCGAAGTCGGCGAAGCACTGCGCCTGGGCGGCCTGGGCGCCACTATCGGCCTGGGCAATTTCGGCACGCTCAGCAGCTCGTTCGCCCAGAGTCAGTACGAAGGCAGCACAGGCCAGCAGGCCAACGTTGGTTACAGCTATTACTCCAACCGCTTCGGCTTCGGCGCCCAGCATGTCGAGCGCAGCAAAGGCTTTGTCGACGTGAGCATGCTCAGCGCACTGGAGATTGGGCGCGATGAGCTGACGCTGGCCAAATCCAGTGACCAGATCACCTTTTCCTTCAGCCCCGGCAACCTCGGCAATGTCGGCGTCGGCTACTTCGCCAGCGAAACCATGGACGGCCAGCGCACGCGGTTGGTCAACCTGTCGTGGTCGCGCAGCCTGTGGGGCAACAGCAGCATGTACGTGGCGATGAACCGCGACCTCGACGGCGAGGGATACTCGGCGGTGATGCAGCTGATCATTCCGTTCGACCTGCGCTCCACCTTCAGCGCCAGCGTCGAGCGCGACACCCAGGGCCAGTTGCGCGAGCGCGTCAACTTCGGCCGCACGCCGCCGCCCAGTGGCGGCGTGGGTTACAACCTCGGGTACGCCACCGGCGGCGGCACCTACGAACAGGCCGACGTCACCTGGCGCACGCCCTATGCGCAGCTGCAAGGCGGCGTGTACCGCGACGACGGGCGCCTGACGCAATGGGGCGACGTCACCGGCTCGTTTATCGCCATGGACGGCGAGGTGTTCCCCGGCAATCGAGTGGACGATGCCTTTGTGTTGATCAGCACCAATGGCGTCAGCGATGTGCCCGTGAGCTTCGAGCATCAGCTGATGGGCAATACCAACAAGAGCGGCCATCTGCTGGTGCCCTCGGTGCCGTCGTACTACGGCGGCCAATACGAAATCGACCCCCTCGGCCTGCCCGCCAACTTTCGCGTGCCGCAGGTGGAAAACAAAATCGCCGTGCACCAGGGCAGCGGCGCGCTGCTCACCTTCGACCTGCACCGCGTGGTCGCCGCCAGCATTGTGCTGATCGACAGCCGCGGCGAAGTCATTCCCCGTGGCAGCGAAGTGAAGGTGGAAGGCACCACGCTGCGGGCCTTCGTGGGCTGGGACGGGTTGGTTTATTTCGAAGGCCTGAGTGCGCAGAACGCGCTGCTTGTCACGCGCCCTGATGGTCAGGTGTGCAAAACCGCATTCGCCCTGGCCGACACGGATGAAGAAGTCACCTTGGTGGGTCCGTTGACCTGCCGGTGAGCCGCTCAATAGAGGAGGGCACATGCGCCCCATGTCGAACATTGGCAGCCCGCCGGGCCTGCTCCGTTACTTGCGCCGTTGGCTGCTGGGCGCGCTGCTGTTGAGTGTCAGTGGGCTGGCGAGCGCGGTGTGTACCACCGGCGCCACTAACGTCAGCCTCGGCACCATCAGCTCGCTGGCCTTGAAAACCACCACCGTCGGCAACTACGGCGCAGCGGGCATCAGTTGCACGGGCGGCCTGTCGTTATTGTCCGGCTCATATATTCGCCTGATGCTCGACACCGCCAGCCTTAACCTCACCAACGGCGGCTACAGCATTCCCTACACCGTGAGCACGACCCAGGGCGGCGCGCCGCTGCAAAACGGCGTCACCGGCACCGCCACCGGGCTTACCGTGTTGTCGCTGGGCGGTGGCAGCAACGGCATTGCCCTGTACTTCACTGTGCCGTTGGGGCCAAACGTACAAGCCGGCACCTACACCGGCACCGTGAGTTTTCGCTGGTACTACGCCATCTGCGACAGCGGTCTGCTCGGCGCCTGCGCCTGGGATCGTTCGCCTGGCTTGGTACAAGCCTGCGCGCCGGTGCTGGGCATTGTGTTTTGCACCGACCCAACCAACTGGGGCACGGGCGTGTTGACCAGTGCGACCTTGACGCTGGTGGTAACCAAATCGTGCCTCATCAATACCGCCACTCTGGACGTCGACTTCGGCAGCAAAGCCTTGGTCAACCAGTTCGCCAAAGTGACCCAGACCGTCAACGTTACCTGCACCAACAACGAAGGCTACAGCGTCAGCTTCGACAACGGCGCCAACTACCTCGCCCCTTGGCGGCGCATGGCCAGCGGCGCGAATCGGATGAACTACAACCTGTACCAGCCGGACACCACGGTGATCTGGAACGCCGCCCAGCCGATGGCGTTTCTGGGCACCGGCTTGGCGCAGAACTTCACCTTTGATGCGCTGATTGACGCGACGCAACAAAACGTGCCGGCAGGGAATTATCAAGACAGCATCATCATGACGTTGAATTACTGAGTGGCCGGTTAGAAAAAGCTCGAGGCTGAAGCCTCTCCTACAGGTTTGTGATCGCCTGTAGGAGAGGCTTTAGCCTCGATGCTCCGTATACTTCAGCGCTATTTCGCACTGGAGTGAACTGATGAGCCTGGCTGCTATTCGCCATTGGGTGTTCGATATGGACGGCACGCTGACCATTGCCGTGCATGACTTTGCTGCCATCCGCCGGCATCTGGACATTCCCCCAGAAGACGACATTCTTCACCACCTTGCCGCACTGCCGGCCGATGTGGCGGCGGCCAAACATGCGTGGCTGCTGGAGCACGAGCGCGAGCTGGCGCTAAATTCACAACCGGCGCCGGGGGCGGTCGAGCTGGTGCGCGAGCTGCACGGGCGCGGGCATCAGCTCGGCATTCTGACCCGCAACGCACACTCGCTGGCGCTGCTGACGCTTGAGGCGATTGGCTTGGCTGACTGCTTCGCGAATGACGATGTGCTCGGGCGCGATGAAGCGCCGCCCAAACCGCATCCCGGTGGGTTGTTGCACTTGGCCGAGCAGTGGCAGGTGTCGCCGGGTGAGATGGTGATGGTCGGCGATTACCGCTTCGACCTCGACAGCGGGCGGGCAGCTGGGACCCAGACGGTGCTGGTGAATGTGCCGGAGAATCTGTGGCCGGAATTGGCGGATTGGTATTCGCAGGATTGTTGGGGGTTGTTGGGGTTGAGTCGGTGATTTTGGATTTTCGTTTAGTTCGAAATTCTGGATCCCCGCGTGCGCGAGGATGACGGAGGTTTTTGCATAGTCATCCGTCATTCCCGCGAAGGCGGCGGTCCGACGATTCGGAAACCAGAGTCTTGAATGGGTTGGGTTGTCCGACCCGCGTACGGTCCGAAATTCTGGATCCCCGCGTTCGCGAGGATGACGGATGACCTGACAAAAACTTCCGTCATCCTCGCGCACGCGGGGATCCAGGCTCGTGAAGGGGACACCGTAACGGCCACAAACCCCACCTTCACCGGGGACCACAAAACCATCCCCCCGAAACCATCCCCTAAAACAAAAAGTACCGCTGCGCCATCGGCAGCACATCCGCCGGCTCGCACCACAACAACTGCCCATCCGCCTTCACCTGATACGTCTGCGGATCCACGTCAATCTGTGGCGTGTAGTCGTTATGAATCAGGTCGCTCTTCTGCACGCTGCGACAGCCTTTCACCACGCCAATCAGTTTCTTCAGTCCCAACTGCTCCGGCACGTCAAGGTCCATGGCCGCCTGACTGATGAAGGTCAGGCTGGTGGCATGCAGCATGCTGCCGTAGCTGCCAAACATGGGGCGGTAGTGCACCGGTTGGGGCGTGGGGATCGAGGCGTTGGCGTCGCCCATCAGGCTGGCGGCAATAGCGCCGCCTTTGAGAATAAGCGTGGGTTTCACGCCGAAAAACGCCGGGCGCCAGAGCACCAGGTCGGCGAATTTGCCCACTTCGATCGAGCCCACTTCATGGCTGATGCCGTGGGTGATGGCCGGGTTGATGGTGTATTTGGCGATGTAGCGTTTAACCCGGAAGTTGTCGTTGCCCGCGCCGTCCTGGGGCAGGGCGCCGCGCTGTTTTTTCATTTTGTCAGCGGTCTGCCAGCAGCGCGTGATCACCTCGCCGACACGGCCCATAGCCTGGCTGTCGGAGCTGATCATGGAGAAGGCGCCCAGGTCGTGAAGAATGTCTTCGGCGGCGATGGTTTCGCGGCGGATGCGGCTTTCGGCGAAGGCCACGTCCTCGGCAATGCTCGGGTCCAAGTGGTGGCAGACCATGAGCATGTCGAGGTGTTCGTCGATGGTGTTGCGGGTGAACGGGCGGGTCGGGTTGGTCGAGCTGGGCAACACGTTGGGCAGGCTGCACGCTTTAATGATGTCCGGCGCATGACCGCCACCGGCACCTTCGGTGTGGTAGGTGTGAATGGTGCGGCCTTTGAACGCGCCGAGGGTGGTTTCGACAAAGCCCGACTCGTTCAGGGTGTCGGTGTGAATCGCCACCTGCACGTCGTATTGGTCGGCCACGCTCAGGCAGTTGTCGATGGCGGCGGGCGTGGTGCCCCAGTCTTCGTGCAGCTTCAGGCCGATGGCGCCGGCTTTCACTTGTTCAATCAACGGCTCCGGCAGGCTGACGTTGCCCTTGCCGGTAAAGCCGATGTTCATCGGGAACGCATCCGCAGCCTGAAGCATGCGCGCCATGTGCCATGGGCCGGGCGTGACGGTGGTGGCGTAGGTGCCGGTGGCCGGGCCGGTGCCGCCGCCAATCATGGTGGTGGTGCCGCTCATCAAGGCTTCTTCGATCTGCTGCGGGCAGATGAAATGAATGTGCGTGTCGATGCCGCCAGCGGTGAGGATCATGCCTTCGCCGGCGATCACTTCGGTGGCACCGCCGATGGCGATGGTGACCTCAGGTTGAATGTCCGGGTTGCCGGCTTTACCGATGGCGGCGATGCGCCCGCCCTTGAGGCCGACGTCGGCTTTGACGATGCCCCAGTGGTCGATGATCAGCGCGTTGGTGATCACGGTGTCCACCACGTCGGCGGCGCACAGTTGGCTTTGGCCCATGCCATCGCGAATCACCTTGCCGCCGCCGAACTTCACTTCGTCGCCGTAGCTGGTGAAGTCTTTCTCCACCTCGATCCACAACTCGGTGTCCGCCAGGCGCACTTTGTCGCCGACGGTGGGGCCGAACATGTCGGCGTAGGCTTGTCTGCTGATTTTCATAGTCGGTTTCCAGAAGTGCTTCTGTGTGTGCCCTTGCCCTCAGCCCCAGCCCCTCTCCCATAAATGGGCGAGGGGAGCCAAGCCAACGCCCCCTCTCCCGCTTGCGGGAGAGGGCCGGGGTGAGGGGCTTTTAAAGCTCGCCCATCACCCGCCCGGCAAAGCCGAACACGCGGCGCAAGCCGGCTAGTTCCACCAGTTCCACATCCCGCGACTGCCCCGGCTCAAAGCGCACGGCGGTGCCAGCGGGAATGTTCAGGCGCATGCCGCGCGCGGCGGCGCGGTCGAAGGTGAGGGCGTCGTTAGTTTCGAAAAAATGGAAATGCGAGCCCACCTGAATCGGCCGGTCGCCGCTGTTGGCGACGTTCACCGTGGCGGTGCGGCGGCCGACGTTGAGTTCGATTTCGCCGTCTTGAATCTGGTATTGCCCAGGAATCATGGCGCGCTCCTTTCGGGGGTGACGATCAGTTGCATAAAGGTCAGGTCGAGCCAGCGGCCGAATTTGCGACCCACTTGTGGCATCTGTCCGGTGATGCTGAAACCGAGGCGCTCGTGCAGACGAATCGAGGCGGCGTTGCCGCTTTCAATCGCCGCCACCAGCACGTGTTTGCCGCAGCCTTTGGCGCGCCCGATCAGCGCTTGCATGAGCAACGGGCCAAGGCCTTTGCCGCGTTGGTCGGCGCGCACGTACACCGAGTGCTCGACGGTGTTGCAGAAGCCGTCGAAGGGGCGCCAGTCGCCAAACGAGGCGTAGCCGACCACCTCGCTGCTGTCGTCGAGCACCACCAGAATCGGGTAACCCTGCTGCGCACGGGCGGCGAACCAGGCTTCGCGGTTGGCGAGATCGACCGTGCTGTCCATCCAGATGGCCGTGGTGTTGAGCACGGCGTCGTTGAAGATGTCGCGGATGGCGGGCAGGTCGGCGGCAAGGGCGTCACGAATAATCATCTGGTTGTTCTCACGCGATGGGCTGGTGAACAGTGACCAGCTTTGTACCATCGGGAAAGGTGGCTTCAACCTGAATTTCCGCGATCATCTCGGGGATGCCTTCCATCACCTGCTCGCGGCTGAGCAACGTGGTGCCCAAATGCATCAGCTCGGCCACGGTGCGACCGTCGCGCGCGCCTTCGAGCAGGGCGGCGGAAATATACGCCATGGCTTCCGGGTAGTTGAGCTTCACGCCCCGCGCTAGGCGCCGTTCGGCCACCAGGCCGGCGGTGAATATCAGCAGCTTGTCTTTTTCGCGTGGGCTCAGGTCCATCGGTCAGGTACTCCAGATTCGCGGCGCGACGGCAGCGCGACCCAGCAGGGCCGGGCGCAGCACACGCCAAAGATCGATCAGCCAGGCTCGCGCGTGCAGCGCCTCGACAGCGAGGCAGCGTGCAACCAGCAGGCCGGGCAATTGGCTAAGGTCGCCGCGCACGCGGGCATGGGGCCCGGCGCAGAGTTCGCGGCACTGTTCCAGTAAGTCAGCGTCCAGCTCGCCGGTGATGAGCAGCGTGGCAAATACAGGGTGGCCGTCGAGGCCGATGGGCGAGTCGAGCAGGCCATCGCCGCCGATTACCCGTTGGCGTTCATGCCAGAGCAATGTGCCGTCGCGGCGAATATCCAGGTGGGCTTGAAAGTGGCCCTTGTCGAAGCGCTCGCCAGCGGCCGGGCGGCCTAACGCGACCATGTCCCAATAGAGCAAACGCGCATCGCCGTGTAGCTCGATGCACGTGGTGAGCTCGGCCTGGGCGGCGGAGTAGACGATGGTTTCCTGCGGCAGCCATTCCAGCGTGGCGCCGGCGGCGACGCTGATGTTCAGCTGCTGATACGCCGGTCCCGCCGCGCGGTACCACTTGGCCGCGCCGGGGCTGGTGAGCTGCGCCCAGGCCTGCTCCTGCACCTGCACGCTGATGTTCAAACGGTCGCCACCGGCAATGCCGCCCGGTGGGTGCACGATGATGTGCTGACACACCTCAGGCCCCTCGGCATACAAATGCTTCTGCACCCGCAGCGGGCCTTGATGCCGGCGCATGACCGGGCGCGTGCTCTCGCCCTGGCGGGCATAGGCCAGCTCCAACTCGGCGTACCAGTTGGGCGTGAACAGGGCTGGGGTGAGCGGTGCGTTCATCAAAGGCTTAATTGAATTCGGACTGTGACGGGTTAGAGCAATAGCCGTGCCTCTTGCGCTGAAGCGGTGCGCTCGGCAGGGCAACGCTGCCAAAGACGGCGGTTTTGTTGGCCTGTTGATCAGCTTTTATCGACGGCATGGTAGCGGCTGCGGCCGATTTGGTGCGCCATTTTGGTGCGCGCTCGGTGCGTGGAGCGAAAACGGTGCAATACGCGCCAGGTGGCTCGGCGACTTGGCGGATCTGGCCCTCGCAGCAAGGTGAGCCGCCTCCTTACACTTGCGCCTCCACCACCAGGGGTGCCTGACATGCTGTTGATACTCGCGTTCGTCGCCGGGCTGTTGCGCGGCTACAGCGGCTTCGGTTTTGCCATGGTGCTGGCGCTGGGCTTGCTCACCGTGTGCCCGCCAGCATTGGCAATTCCTGTGGTGCTGCTGCTCGACCTGCTGTGCAGCGCAAGCCTGTGGTCGGGCGCGGTCCGGCAGTTTCACCGGGGCGTGGGCATTCGCCTGGTGCTCGGCATGGTGCTGGCGGTGCCGGTGGGGGCATTGGCGTTGGCGCGCGTGCCCGAACAGTGGATGGCGCCGGTTGTCGCGCTGCTCTGCCTGGTGGGCGGGGTGCTGGTGCTGTGGCGCAAGCCGGCGGCGGTCAGTGAGGTGAAGACTGGCTGGGCGGTGTCGGCGGGGTTTGTGTCCGGGCTGGTCACGGCCATGGCGTCGGCAGGCGGGCCGCCGGTGGTGGTGTACTTGCTGCGCAGCGGGCTTTCAGCGGCGAGTGTGCGGGCCACCGCCATTGTGTTTTTCGCCGTGAGCGATGTGCTGGCGCTGGGAAGTTTGTGCTGGCTGAACGTGCTCGGCCATGAACACCTGAGCCTGGCCGCCAGCCTGCTGGTGCCGGCGCTGCTGGGGAATGTGGCGGGGCAGGTGTTGTTTCGGCGCAAGCCGATGGCATTGCATGGGCTGATCGGTGGCGTGCTGGTGCTGATGTCAGCGGCGACCCTGGCCAAAAGCCTGTTCTAGAAGCGGCTCAAGCCGCTCCCCGAACGGCAAGGGTCAGAGCGGTTGTTGCCTGTCTACGGTGGGCGGCACAGGCGCTTGCTCGGTTTTCAGTAGGTCGCGAATTTCAGTCAGCAACACCACTTCGGCAGTTGGCGCAGCAGGCGCTTTGGCGTGCTCTTTGTGCAGTTTGTTGATGACCTTCACGCCCATGAAAATGGCGAAGGCCACGATCACGAAGTCCAGGCAGGTTTGCAGGAATTTGCCGTAGGCCAGCAGCACGGCCGGGGCGTCACCCTGGGCGGCTTTGAGGGTGATGGCGAGATCAGAAAAGTCGACGCCGCCAATCAACAGACCCAGAGGCGGCATGATCACATCGCCCACAAACGACGACACGATCTTGCCAAACGCGGCGCCGATGATGATACCGACCGCCATGTCGACGACATTGCCTTTGACTGCAAACGCTTTGAACTCGCTGAGTATGCTCATAGATCGACTCCCTGTTGCTAATGATGGTTGGGGGGCAGTGTAGAGCACCCGTTTCGCCGCTCCCAGCTTCAAGTGACCGGCCCTGGCGCCGGGCGTTCCCCGTTTTTGCCTCTGGTCTAGGCTGTCAGAGAGTCAACCCACCCATTGCGACAGGAGACGGCCTATGACCCTCGAACATCATCCGCTGCATGTGGAATACCCCGAATATCAGGGCGAGCTGCAACGGCTGCTGGGCCAGGACGCGCACTTCAGCAAACTCGCCGCCGAATACGCGGCGCTGGATAAGCAGATTTTCCAGGTGGAGGACGGGCGTCAGGCCATGGATGACATGGCGCTCAAGGCGCTGAAAAACGAGCGGGTGAGACTCAGCCTCGACATTGCGCAACGGCTGGAAAAGGCAGCCAAAGACGGTTAGTTCGCCCACGCGGGCCAAGCCGCTCGCCCAGGGAGCGGGTTGGTCCGCCTAAACCGTCTTTATATAGACGGAATAATGTAATTAACGTTTCGGTTATTTCTGGTTTATGCTCGCGGCAGGTTTGGTATTTATTTCGAATTGATATCGGTCAGTTACTTATGTGGGTAGTAAGTTATTCGCGCGAATACGCCTGCATTGTTCCATCAACTAGCAGTTTCTCTTTATCGGTTCGGTTGGAAGTTTCTATTTAGAAACTCGGCACTGCCGCTCTAGTCTCCTAAAGCGCAATCGATGCGCTGAAGAATAATAGGGAGACGATCATGAGTAGAAAAACCTTTGTTCCTGCCACCTCACTGTTTTGTGTGGGGTTTCTTTCCCTCTCCGTCCAGGCCGCCACGCTCACGCGCGATAACGGCGCAGCGGTAGGCGACAACCAGAACTCGCAAACGGCCGGTGCCACGGGCCCGGTGCTGCTGCAAGACGTACAACTGCTGCAAAAGCTGCAACGGTTTGACCGCGAGCGCATTCCTGAGCGTGTCGTACACGCCCGTGGCACCGGGGCCCATGGCACGTTCACGGTGACCAACGACCTCAGCGACCTGAGCAAAGCCAAGGTGTTTGCCGCCGGCGAAGTCACGCCGGTGTTCGTGCGCTTCTCCGCCGTAGTACACGGCAACCACTCCCCCGAAACCCTGCGCGACCCCCGTGGTTTTGCCACCAAGTTCTACACCGCCGACGGTAACTGGGACTTAGTAGGTAATAACTTCCCAACTTTCTTTATTCGCGATGCCATCAAGTTTCCCGATATGGTGCACGCCTTTAAGCCGGACCCGCGTACCAACTTGGATGATGATTCGCGCCGGTTTGATTTTTTCTCCCATGTGCCTGAATCGACCCGTACGTTAACCGAGCTGTATTCCAACTACGGCACCCCGGCCAGCTATCGGCAAATGGACGGTAATGGTGTGCACGCGTACAAGTTGGTTAATGCCAACGGTGAAATCCGTTATGTGAAGTTTCACTGGAAAACCTTGCAAGGCATTAATAATCTGGACCCCAAACAAGTCGAGCAAGTGCAGGGCAAGGACTACAGCCACTTGGGCAATGATCTGATCGCGCACATTAAAAAAGGCGACTTCCCCAAATGGGATCTGTACGTGCAAGTGCTCAAGCCTGAACAGCTGAGCTCGTTCGCGTTCGACCCGCTGGACGCCACTAAAATCTGGCCGGATGTGCCCGAGCGCAAAGTGGGGCAGATGGTGCTTAACCGCAATACCGACAACGTGTTCCAGGAGACCGAACAGGTGGCCATGGCGCCCGCCAATCTGGTGCCTGGCATCGAACCTTCCGAAGACCGTTTGCTGCAGGGTCGCGTGTTTTCCTACGCCGATACCCAGCTCTATCGCCTGGGCGCGAATGCCTTGCAGTTGCCCATCAACCAGCCGCGGGTGAAGGTGAACAACGGCAATCAGGACGGCGCCATGAACAGCGGCAAAACCACCTCGGGGGTCAACTATCAGCCCAGCCGCCTGGAGCCGCGTGAAGAAGTTGCCAGCGCGCGCTACAGCAGCTTGCCGCTGTCGGGCAGCACTGAGCAGAAGAAGATTCAGCGCGAGCAAAACTTCAAACAGGCCGGTGATCTGTACCGCTCTTACAGCAAGAAAGAGCGCGACGATCTGATCGCAAGCTTCGGCGGTTCGTTGGCTACCACCGATGAGCAGAGCAAGCACATCATCCTGTCGTTCTTGTACAAGGCCGACCCTGAATACGGCACGGGTGTCGCGAAGGTCGCCAAGGGCGACTTGGAGCGAGTGAAAGCCTTGGCCGCCAAGCTGTCGGACTAAGGGTAATAGCGGCGGCCTTCTGCTGAGGGCCGCCGTTTTTTCAGGAGCGCTGTGATGATTATTCGAACCGTTGTACTGCTCGGCGCATTGGCATTCAGCGCGCTGGTTTCGGCGGCTACTCCGAGCGAGCCCGCCGATGTACAGGCGCAACTGCGCAGCTACTTTTTTGAGGCAGCACGGGCAGGCGATGTACCGGTGCTGCAAACCTTTATCGACGCCCATTACCCGCTCGATAGCCAGGATGAGAAGGGCTACACCGCATTGATTCTGGCGGCCTACCACGGCCAGCAAGCGGCCGTGGAGCTGCTGTTGCAGGCCGGTGCCGACGCCTGTCAGCAAGACCAGCGCGGCAACACTGCCTTGATGGGCGCCATTTTCAAGGGCGAGGTGAGCATTGCCCGGCGCCTGCTGGCAACCGATTGCAACCCGGACCAACGCAACGGCGCCGGCCAAACCGCCGCCATGTACGCCGGCCTGTTCAACCGCGCGGAACTGCTCGATGCCCTGGCCGCCAAAGGTGCGGATTTGAACGCCGAAGATGGCCTGGGCAACAGCGCCGCTCGGCTGGCCACCGGTGAAATTCGCACGCCCGCGCCGCGTTGAAACGGGGTAGCTGCGTTATCATCGGCGCTTTTCGGCGAGGGGGTTGAGATGGCCAAGGCCAAGCGTATGTATGGCTGCACCGAGTGCGGTGCGACCTTCCCCAAATGGGCCGGCCAGTGCGGCGAATGCGGCGCCTGGAACACCTTGGTCGAAAGCATGATCGAGGTCGGCAGCGAAACGGCGGCCAGCGGACGTGCCGGTTGGGCTGGGCAACAGGCGCAGCTCAAAACCCTGGCCGAAGTCAGCGTTGAAGAAATGCCGCGCTTTTCCACCGCCTCGGTGGAGCTGGACCGCGTGCTCGGCGGCGGTCTGGTCGACGGCTCGGTGGTGCTGATCGGCGGCGACCCCGGCATCGGCAAATCCACCATCCTGCTGCAAACCCTATGCAACATCGCCACGCGCCTGCCGGCGCTGTACGTCACCGGCGAGGAATCGCAGCAACAAGTGGCCATGCGCGCCCGCCGTCTCGGTTTGCCGGAAGACAAGCTCAAGGTGATGACCGAAACCTGCATCGAATCGATCATCGCCACGGCGCGGGTAGAAAAGCCCAAGGTCATGGTGATCGACTCCATCCAGACGATATTTACTGAACAACTGCAATCGGCCCCCGGCGGCGTGGCGCAGGTACGTGAGAGCGCGGCGCTGTTGGTGCGCTATGCCAAACAGAGCGGCACGGCGATTTTTCTGGTCGGCCACGTGACCAAAGAAGGCGCGCTAGCGGGGCCGCGCGTACTCGAACATATGGTCGATACCGTGCTGTATTTCGAAGGCGAGTCCGACGGTCGCCTGCGCTTACTGCGGGCGGTGAAAAATCGCTTTGGCGCGGTGAACGAGCTGGGCGTGTTCGCGATGACAGACCGTGGCTTAAAGGAAGTGTCGAACCCTTCGGCCATTTTCCTCACCCGCGCTCAGGAAGAAGTGCCGGGCAGCGTGGTGATGGCGACGTGGGAAGGCACACGGCCGATGTTGATCGAGGTGCAGGCATTGGTCGATACCAGCCACCTGGCCAACCCGAGGCGCGTGACCCTGGGCCTGGACCAGAACCGGCTGGCGATGCTGCTCGCCGTGCTGCACCGCCATGGCGGTATTCCGACCCACGACCAGGACGTGTTTTTAAACGTGGTCGGTGGCGTGAAAGTGATGGAAACCGCGTCCGATCTGGCGCTGATGGCCGCCGTGATGTCGAGCCTGCGCAACCGGCCGCTGCCCCACGACTTGCTGGTCTTCGGCGAGGTGGGGTTGTCGGGTGAAGTGCGACCGGTGCCCAGTGGGCAGGAGCGTTTGAAAGAGGCGGCTAAACATGGCTTCAAACGCGCCATTGTGCCCAAAGGCAACGCGCCGAAAGAGTCGCCGCCAGGGCTGCAGATTATTGCGGTGACGCGGTTGGAGCAGGCGTTGGATGCGTTGTTTGAGTAGGGGCGGTGAAGCCAGCGCTGTTCACGACGCGCAGTCTTGGTTGGGGCTGAATAGGCGTTCGTCGAAATATTCTGGATCCCGAACCGTCGGACCGCCGCCTGCGCGGGGATGACGGTGGGGGGATAGAACGTCGTTTCCCTCAGGCCTCGCCGAGCGAGGTCAGTTCTCGCTCAAGCAAATCCTCATCACCCAGATTCAGCTCCACCAGCCGACGCAGATGACTGACCGAGTCGAGGTCGATGTGCCGGCATTCGAAGCCCAGCAAACCGCCTTCGTCGCGGGCCAGGGTGGCTTCCATGCGCACATGCACGTCGGGGCTCAGGTGCACATGGGCGTCGAACGGCTGGCTGACATCACCATTCCAGTTTTCCGGACGCTGTACCAGCAGGCCTTTTAGCGAAAGGTCGTGCAGTTCAACCGTCCAGCGCTGATCGCCTTGGGCGATTTCGGTGCTGGCGTCGAAGGCAATGCGCTGGAAGCGCCGACGCTCGTTGGTTGACTCACTCATGGGGTTTGCTCCAGTAGGCAGTGTCTATCCGATTTCATCGGGGCATTTCGGTTCCATCACTATAGCCAAGGCTGCGGCACCGGCTATGGCTGCGTTGGCTGAAGTGTGACGGCGCGCTTTTTTCGCCGGTAGCCCACCACTGCCAGGCCGGCGACCAGCGCCAGGCCGAACAGCCAGAATTTATGCGGGCGCAGGGCTTTCCAGGTGGTGTCGAGGCGGTACTGCCACAGGCGCTGGGTAACGTGCTCGAAATCCGGCTCCTCGCAGTTCTGGCCGAAATTTCCGGACCAGGGCACCACCGGTCCGTTGTCCACGTAACGCTGGTAATAGCGCTGCGCCAGCGGCAGGTCGCTGTAGATAATCCAGCCGGTGGCGCGGCACAGCGTGGCGGCGTAGGCCTGGCTGGTGGTCGGCAGCAAGTCGGCGGCTTGGTTAGCCAGTTCGGCCGCGACCCAGCGGTAGTGGTAGCGGTTGTTGGGCTGCGCCAGGTTGGCGTTTTGCCGCTCGGTTTCAGCTTGGCTCAACAGTCCACCTGGCGTCTGAACCTGCACCCGGTCCAGGGAATACATGCCGTCGAACCAGGCGAAGTCGGGCGACATTTCATACCCGAGCAACTCCATGCCTTGCCTGCGCGCCAGCTTGCCGGCCTGATAAAGCGCCTCGGCTTTACCCGTGTCGGTCCAGCGCGACTGCGCCGCTTGCCGGGCTTGGCCGTACTCGCGAGCAGCAGTTTGCAGGCTGACTTCATAGAAATAGCCCGGCGCCTCGTCATAGCGCCCGTCGCGCAACAGGCGGCGTGCCAGCAGTTGCCGCAGTTGGGCGGCGACTGAGCGCGGTTGGTAAACGTACGGTTCGGGCGGGGTGGCAATCGAGGGCGGGGCCGGCACGTTGGCGTCGACGAAGGCTTTCAGCTCGTCGGTGGTCAGCACCCGTTCGGCGACTTCGGCTGTGTCGCCCCAGTAGATATAACCGCTGCGGTACAAGGCTTCGAAGGCTTCGAGGTAGTCACCGCGTTGCAGCGCCAGAATGGCGCCTTCGCCCTCGACGCGGCAGTGCGGCTGCAGGGTTTCGCTGTTCCAGTCAGCGTCGCGGCGCCAGCCCCAGGACTCGTCTTCAGGAAAGGCCTGGGCGGCTTTGGCATAGGCGGCCTGGGCGCTGCTCTGATCGCCGTTGCGCAAGGCGATTTTTGCTCGCAGCCACCACGTCAGGCCATTGTCGGGCGCATGTTCGAGCAGGGCGGCGGTGGCGGCGTAGTCGCCCACTTGATAACTCAGCGCGGCGAGGCGGTCGGCGTTGGCCATATTGGCAATGTCGCCCCGTTGCAGCAGTTTCACCAAGGTTTGCTCGCCCGCTGGTTGCTCGCCATACGACCAGCCGGCATGGCTAATGAGGTAGGCCGTCAGCAGGCGCTGCACCGGCACTTGCTGAAGCAGCGGCGCCAGTTGCTCTTCCGGCATCTGGCTGAGGTCGACGGCAAGCGCCTTCATGGAGCTGTAGCCGGTGGTAGAGCCGAGTTTCAGCTGGCTGGCGTACAGCCCGATAGCAGCCGACCAATCCCCTTCATCCAGTTCCAGGCGCGCCTCTTCGCCGAGGCTGGCGATGCCCAGTTCCATGGCATCGCTGGCGCCGTCGAGCACCAGTTGGCGGGTTTGCTGGAAGGCTTGTTTGGCGCCGTCGACATCTGCCTGGCGCGCGTGGCTGAGTTGTTCATCGGTGAGGTCTGCGGCGCGCGCCGCGTCGGCGGAACGGGCCAGGCTGCGTCCCAGGGAATAGGCCGCCCAGGCGCCGCGCAGCTGACGTTCGCCGGCCGGCAGCGCCAGCACCTGACGGAAATACGCCTGCGCCGTGGCATCGTCCGCCTGCATGAACGCCACTGCGCCGGCGGTGTAAAGGCGCAGCTCGGCGGGCAAGCTTGCGCCCGCTGCTTCGGCCTGAGCGGCGTCGGTGAGCTGGCGCAGTTCGAGGATCTTCGCCATTTGGTCAGGGCTTAAACCTTTGGGCTCGGCCACTTCCCGCTCGTCGAGGTAGCGGTTTTGCGCTTCATCCCAGCGGCTTTCGGTGTCTGCTGGCGCTGCGGGTTTCAGGGCTGGCACCGAGACGGCGAGACGTCCGGCCTCGAAGGTGAAGTTGCTTTCAGGCAACTCGGCCAGACTGTTGGCGCGGTCGCCCAGCAATCGCAACGGGTAATCCGGGCCGCAGGCCTCGGCGGCGGCACTCGCCAGAACCGCACTGACGGCGACGGCAAGCACGTGACGACGCAACTTAAGGTGTGACACGAAATCCTCCTTGATCGAGATGATGGCAGCGTACCCAGCCGAGTACGCGGGTCTGGCCGGCGGCGAGTTGGGCGGGCTGTTGGCGCACGAAGCGTGGGTTGTCGAGCGGACCTTGCAGGCGGTAATCGCGCGCGCCGTCGCCGGCCTCGCAGCCTTTGGCTGGCGTCGTCAGTTCCGCGGGCAACGGGGCGGACGCGTTGCCCTGGTTGGTCACGCTCACTTCATACAGCGAACCGTGCTCAAGCACGACGACCTGCACATCGCCGCGCAACGGCTGCTGGTGCAGCACCGCTTGCAGCGTCGCCAGCGGCCAGGCACGGCGGTCCTCGGCCAGCGGCAGGCGAAACCATATCAGCCCGGTCAGGTGATTGATGGGCGTGCTTTGCAATTGTTTGAGCAATGCGGCCACTTGCTGTGGATCGGCTTGCAGCTCGCGGCGCGTGCCGCCTTGCATCGGCGGCGCTTCGCTTTCCACCTCGCCGTTGTCAGCCAGCGCCACGCCATAGGCGGGCAGGGCGAGCAAAAACGGTTTCGGGCTAAGCGCGCCGTAGGCAACGGCCCAACGCAGCGCCTGCTCTGGCTCGAACAAGCCAAGCGAAGGGCGGCGAACGGCGTGCACTTGCAGCACCGAACTGTCGACCTCGGCAAGCACAGCGGTCAGCGTCGGACTGCTCAGCCAGGCGGGCAGGGCGGTGATGCTCAGGGCGAGGTTAAGTGGGATTTGGCTGCGCAGGGTATGAAGAAAGGCGGCGTACTCGCTTAGCCGATTGCTCGCACAGTCGTGGTCAATTTCCACGCCACGCAGGTTCAAGCCCATTGCCTGCCAGGTGCTGATCAAAGTCTTCATCTGTACGGCGATAGCGGCGCTGTCGAGGCGGGGCAGTTGACCATCGAGGCGGATGACCGCCACCAGCGGCCGGCCATCTTGCTTGAGCAACTGCGGGTCGATGCGCGCCTGGATCCATCCTTCACGTGGATGCAGTTGCGCGGCCAATACGCGCAGCGTGGAAAAGTCGGCACGGCTTTGGGCAAGCGCTTGGGCATGGCTCGCGCGCCACTGCCGCTGCCAGATATACACCTGCTGATCCAGCGCAATCGCGGGCGGCCGCTCGCAGCCGGCCAGGGTGATGACGGCCAAAAAAACAACGCAAAGGGTTCGCCACAAAGGCAGTGAAACGGGCACGTGCAGCAGGGCTCAAGGGAGGCGGCGCGCCATGGTGCATGAGCGCTGAAGGCGTGCCAAGCCTACCGGTCGTCCGGCGTCGGTTTGACAGCGGGGTATGTGTCACCAAAGCTGCAAGAGCGTTTAAAAAACAATCACTGCGGAGCGCAGACATGGATAAGCGATTGCTTGGCAAAGGTTTGATAGTGGCGGTACTCAGCGCGGCCAGCTTTGCGGCCCAGGCCGATCAGGCCGGCGGCGGTGGCTGCGGATGGGGCAACATGCTGTTTGAAGGGCAGCGCGGCCTAGCGCCACACTTGCTCGCGACTACCACCAACGGCACGTCCGGGAACGCCACGTTTGGCCTCACCTCTGGCACCAACGGCTGCGACTCGCACGTCAAACTCGGGTACGGCGGCCGCTCCATGCTGGCCATGAACGGCATGCTCGACTCCATTGCCGAAGACATGGCCCAAGGTCAGGGGGAAGCGTTAGACGCCTACGCCACGTTGCTCGGCGTTGAAAAAGGCGACCGCGCGCACTTCGCCCAGGTGACCCATCAAAACTTCGGCAACATTTTCTCCAAGGCGGACGTGACCAGCGAGCAAGTGCTGGCCAATACGCTGGATGTGATGAGCAAAGACGCCCAACTGGCACGGTATGCCAAGCAACCGGCTTAACGTCGGACGCTAAATTGCAGGCACAAAAAAAGGGCTGGTTAGAAACCAGCCCTTTTTTATTGAGGTTGGTGGGTTAGTGAGCACCCACCGCTATGGCATTTACGAGGTTTACATTTTTAAAGCTGCTGGTTTCCTCGACGTAAAGTTGTAGATGAATCGTCCTTGCGATACTTCCTTGATAGTGATGTACGTCTCCGAACTCTTACCGTATTTACTCCCCACCGGCTTGATCCCGACTGCCTGCTCGCCCGTCACGATACGCATGCCGTGAAGCTTTTTTAGCGACGAAGCGTCGGTGATTTTTATGTTAACGGGCTTGCCATTAGGGCCTACAACCTTAACGGTCACCGGCGCGGTTTTCAGCGAGTTCACCGTGGCGTTGTCAGGCGCGTTGAGTTTCGCCAAGGCATTCTTTAGCTGCGTGCCGACCTGTTGCGACGTTATGTGGCGAGCTAAGTCGTTATTACCGCTGGTACGCTTGCGTGCTGGAACCTTAATCGCAACGTCCGCGCTCGCTGTACTGACGGGCTGCTTGGATGATGAATCGGGAGCATCCACGTCTGCGCTCGCCACATTGGTCGGCCGCGACGGCGCGCTCGGCAAATCTACGTCTGCGCTTGCCACGCTGGTTGGTCGAGACGGAGCGTTAGGCACATCCACGTCTGCGCTCGCCACGCTGGTTGGTCGCGATGGAGCGTTAGGCACATCCACGTCTGCGCTCGCCACGCTGGTTGGTCGCGATGGAGCGCTCGGCAAATCTACGTCTGCGCTTGCCACGCTGGTTGGTCGAGACGGAGCGTTAGGCACATCCACGTCTGCGCTTGCCACGCTGGTTGGTCGCGATGGCGCGCTAGGCACATCTACGTCTGCGCTCGCCACGCTGGTTGGTCGAGACGGAGCGTTAGGCACATCCACGTCTGCGCTCGCCACGCTGGTTGGTCGCGATGGAGCGCTCGGCAAATCTACGTCTGCGCTTGCCACGCTGGTTGGTCGCGATGGCGCGTTAGGCACATCCACGTCTGCGCTCGCCACGCTGGTTGGTCGCGATGGAGCGGTAGGCACATCTACGTCTGCGCTCGCCACGCTGGTTGGTCGCGATGGAGCGTTAGGCACATCCACGTCAGCGCTCGCCACGCTGGTTGGTCGCGATGGAGCGTTAGGCACATCTACGTTTGCGCTCGCCGCGCTGGTTGGTCGCGATGGAGCGTTTTGAAGACCTACGTTTGCGCTCGCCGCGCTGGTTGGTTGCGATGGGGCGTTAGGCACATCCACGTCTGCGCTCGCCACGCTGGTTGGTCGCGATGGAGCGTTAGGCACATCTACGTTTGCGCTCGCCGCGCTGGTTGGTCGAGACGGAGCGTTTGGCAGATCAACAGAGCTGGTAGATGGCCGGGCAGCAGAAGGAGGATTGGCCGAGCCGGTGTCAGCAAGCTTTCGCTGAGGCTCAACTTTGTTTTTCTTCTTCTGCTTGCTATAGGTCGGCAAGCTAAGCTCGATTTTAATGTCGGTACCCGCGATCTTCCGATTCTGCGTTACGTTAGTCAGCTTATTGCCGTCGCGGTTGAGTTGCCCTACCACGCCGCCGCCCACACTCATCTCCATACCACCCAAGTCGACGGTACTGTTTTGCGTGGCGTTGTATTTAACCTGATCAACGCGACCGGCCTGAATGGTCACCGACGGCACGCCCGTCTTGCTCACGCCAGCGCCTCCGCCACCGTAGCCACCATCTTTGTTACGGAAGTCTTCCAGAGCAGCAGCCGTAGTGGTGCCCTCTACTCGATATGAGCCTTGACCCGAAGAGTTAAGAATGTGGGCGCCGGTAAGCGTTTGGTTGCCCCCTACGTAGAAGTCCATGGAACCGGAGCTGATACCCGATTGCTCAGCGGTCAGGCGGCTATTGTCATAGTCCTTGCCGCCAGAACCCGAGAAGCTACCGGTTGGCTGGATAATTCCATTGGTAGTGACTGCGACCCCTACAGAAGCGCTCCAACTGCCACGCTCATGCTCCATGTTATGAACATCCTGTTTGCTCGTGATGTTCTGGTTGCCGTCAATGTGGTAATCCAAATGGCCGGCTTCGATGTTGGCGCCTTCCATATTGTGGTCACCTTTGGCCTTGATGCTGACGTCGGTGCCGCTAATCATCCCGTTAGTGAAGGTCTGCGAGTTTTCCTTGGTTTTGTCGTAGTTACCGTCCGCGCCTATCGACACTCCAGCCCCGGCTCCCATTGGGCCTACGCTGACGGAATCTGTGAGGCCAACGTTATGGATCATGGTTTCCGATTTGCTGGTGCTACTGCTTTGAGCTGCGCGCTGATTGATATCTCCCGCAGAATCGAGGGCTACGCTACCTCCGGCGATATTCACTCCGTTTAGATCAATGTTGCCCCTGGTGGTTGTCAGACTGATGTTCCCACCGATTTGATTGATGTTTTCGGATTTGCTTTCTGTCTCAGTGGTGGTCTTAGTGTTCTTGACACCCACACTCCGAGACGCGCCAAGTGTGTCGCCGAAGACAGCCTGCGTAACGTTGCCAGCTTGAGCGGCTGCGGTAAGCGCTGGATCAATCTCCATACCATCGTTAGCCTTTTCGATGGTTTTTTGAATATTCGCCGAAACATCCAGCAGCGAAGAGTGAGCTTCCGCGGTCGCTCCGATGAATGTCTCTTCCCGTTCAAATGTATGTTTGTGGGTGTCCTCAAACTTCGTGGTTTTAATCTCATCCGCGACAATGTCAAGCGTAGGCATTGAGTTGCGCATGTCTTCGATTTCCTGAGCGCTCATGGTTTCGCGCTGTTCAGCGGTTAGCTGCGCGTAGGCGTTGATATCAGCGCCACCGATGTCGAGCGTGCCTCTTACGTTCATTGAGCCGCTGCCAAGGTTCAGCTGCGAGTTCGTATAAACCTTGTCCTGAATGACCTCCTTGGTCTCAACGATTTCCAGCCCAACTCTGGCCCGCACGCCGTTTGTATCTCCGCGATTCTTGTTAGCTCCGGAAACGTCGCCGCCGTTTTCATTAAGGTCTTTATCAGAGAAGGACGGATTTTTGCCGCCAGTAGGCCCCTGTTGAGTATCAAAATTATTAAAACCAGCCTTCGCTTCATGGCCCACTGCCCCTGCAGTAACGTCAGCAACAATTTGCATCGTTTTCTGGACTTTCTCGTAGTTAGCGAGTTCTTTGCCGGCTGCAACCGTCACATCTCCGCCAATGTCCACCTCGCTGCTTAAGGCATTAACGTCGCTACCCGTTACGTTCCAATTGCCGCCGGCGGTGATGGTCAGTTCGTTAGCATTGAGTTGGTTGCCATGGGAAGAAGCGTTCCCGAAGGTCTCTCTCGTAGTTTGGACAGAAAGGAAGCCATGCTCGGTACTCGATGTGAAGTCGGAACTGACCTCCATAATGTCTTCCATGTTCACATCGCCAACAGCTTGTAACTCCACGCGATCTGCCGCTGTTTGGGCGCCGATCAGGTTAATGTTCCCACCGGAAGCGACTTTCAAAGAAGAAACCGCGTCGTCAGCAACTTTTCCTGCTTGCGACTGCTGCATGACCTCTTCGAATATTGCTCGAACGTCCGGTTTGGGAACTTCCAACTTGGGCTTGGCCGCAGCTGCTACATGCGGTGCAGCAGCACCCGCTGGGTCCGACGGCCCATTCTCGGCCGCCGCTAGCGCAGCGGCCGCAGCTGCTGCGGCCGCACGAGCGGCTGCTTGTGCTTGTTGTTCTTTTTCCAAGGCGTCGAGTTTCTGTTCGATACCCGCAGCGGTCTGGCCGCCGCCAAGGAAGCCGTTGTTGCGCACTTCCAGGTTTCCCTTCTCGTTGAAGCCAGTGGTGGCCGTGCTGGTCACGCCCGTGCCGCCCACAACATTTTGTTCGAAGCCTTGGAGGTTGCCCCCTTGATTTAGCACGTTACCTTCAGCGGCTACGGTGAGGCGGCCTCGGTCGCCGCTGTAGATGCCGGTGTCGGTCCCGCCTTGGGAAACGTTATTAACGTCGGTTTCTGAATAGATCACGGTGTCATTCTTACTGCGCATCACACCGTTGATGTTATCTACCGACGTTGCATCAACGTATATGTTTTCCGCGGTAATCATGCCGCCGCTGTTTTGATCTTGCTTGCGCGCTTCAAGTGTGCTCTTGCTCACGTACAACTTGGGCGCAAGAACAGTCTGGCCATCCACTATTTGCGGCTCGTACCAGACAATGTCGCTCTCCAGGTTCTCGTATTGCTCTTGCGTGAGCGGTTGCCCCAGTACGAAACCCTGCTTGGCCGCTTCTACGGCCGCGTTGTCCAGAAGTTGTTGCACCAATTTAGGACCGCTCAGCCCTTTATTCACGGCGAAGAAGTTACCGACGGTTTGGTCAATTGAACGAACGATAAGCTCGTTATCAAAGTATGCGTCGCCGAGCACAGTAACGGTCAAACTTGGGTCATAGCCGATTTTTCCGAACAGATATTCCGACCCGTAGAACGCGTCTGTGTCGTACGACACGCGAGTTGTGTACAACGGATAGATACCTTGGTACGCAGGACGCGCTTGGCCCGTGACTGGATCAATCGTAACGGAAGTGTTAACCAGGCTAAAGTCAGGCAGCGGGTTAGCTGTAAATAATGGATTGTCCTTAATTAATTCTTCTAACGTGTCCAGTGAGTTAAGGGCGTTGCGTAGGTCTTCCAGATAATCGCCGTTGAAGTCGAAAGCGCTGTCGCGATTGAACAGGGCGTCCAATTCGCCGGCTACGGTAGTTAACTGCTCGTCGCCAATTTGTACATCAATGGTGCGGTTTTCTCCCCACTCTACGCCGATGCCGTTTTTAAGCGACCCGCCGGTGTGAAGAAGAGTGCCGCCAGCCGAGATCTCGGCCTGTTTGTCAGCGTAAAAGTCCATTGTTTGGTCGGGTGCGGATTTAAAGGCAACCCAGCGTTTACGCATCGTGGCGTGGTTCAGGTTCTTCCAGTCCGCGCCGAAGATGGCGCTTAACAACGTATTACCTTCAGGTGTTGAGGTTTTGCGCAGGGAATACATCCATTTGTCAAAACCCTGAATCACTATTGCAGATGAGTCTTCTGCTAAAAGATTCTTGTCGAACAAGTCAAATAGGTTTGTATGGAGCTCCGGGCCATCATGCACAACACCGCTAGTTACGCTCCACCGCGCGTAAGCGCCTGCGTTTTTCAGCATGTCGATCAGCGAAATATGTTTTGCGGCGCCGAAGTTTTCCAGGTCTCCGAAAATTGACATGTTTTTGCCGGCTAGAATCTGGCCTCCAAGGTTGCGAACTAATGGATTTCCAACTTTACCGGACCCTTGGTTGATAAATAAATTGCCGCTTGCTTTGATTATCCCTTGTTTGACCACTAACTCGTCCGCAGAGTAGCGTGGCGTCCAGAACTCGGTATGAAAGTATTCTGTCTCGATCAACCCGTAGTCTTCCGAATACCAATTATCTGTATGCACAATGCCCTTATCACCGCCGATTTCTTTCAGCGTGATATCGCCAGTCAGTTCGCTGCGGTTTTCCAACAGGGCTGCATCAATTTTGATATCGCCGCCGCTTTCAATTCGACCTACATCGTTGATGACTGCATTCGCTGCAAGTGTCAGGTTCTCGGAGGTGCGAAACATCCCGTCGCGCCAGTTGGTGATGGTCGTACCTGCCTTAAGAACAATGGCATTTTTAGCCCAAATAAGGCGCTTGGCGAGATTGTCTATGCTGCCTTTCGCGTCGATATTGAGCCATCCGCCACTAAAAATATCCCCGTCGTTACGCACGTTGCCAGCTGCGTTGATCTGAACGCTACCGGGGTTGCTGAGTGATCCATTCACCTGCAAGTCGTGCGTGTTAAGGGTGAGCAAAACGTCAGCGGTGGGGCCTTTATCGCCTACGCCGATCACCATGCTCGCGCCGTTTTTCATATTGACGGTAGTGGTTTTTTTAGAGTGAACGGTCGCGGTGTTTTTTATCTCTTCGGTGCTGATATCCAAATGTTCAGACGCTAGAACAAAACTGTTTTGGGCATCGAATTGCTTGGCATCGATGGTGACCAAATCCCCTTTTGTCGTAGCACCGCCTTCGCTCAGGAACTTGCCGTCCGCAGTGATATTAACGTTTGTTCCATCTATTTCGGCTTTGTTGCTATTAGTTACAGTGCCGCCTGCGATATCCAGCGTGTCGCCGGTAATGATAGCGTTGTCGTTTACAATCCCACCTTTAGCACTGAGATTCACGACGCCGCTTTCGATTAAAGAGCCCGACTCGTTTTGAATGTCGCCGCTCACGGTGACGTTCAGCGATTTTTCGGCCGAGATCGTCGATTCGCCTGAGTTAACTACTTTTGCCGCGGTTATAGTTACGTCTTTGGCAAAGATCATCGACTCGTCAGAGTTTGTTAATGTGCCCCCGGCTGAAATAATAAAGCGGTTGTTGGAAGCGATCATCGAGCCGGTGAGGTTGTTAATATCTTCGGCACTCGTCATCGTTAGTGTGTCTTCGACGAAAATGTTGGCACCGTTTTCGTTTGTCAGCGTTTCGCCGCTGATCAATGTGAGGTTTTGGCCCGCATACACGCTACCTTCTGCGTTCGTTAAATTGCCGCCCGCTTGGAAAATTGTATTGTCCCCTAATGCGGAGATATCCGCAGCCGTCCAAATATCCTTACCGGCGGTAAATTCAAGATCGCCCGATGAAACGATGTAGGTATTGAATTCGTTATGGATGCTGTTCTTCGCGGAGAGTTTTGTGTCGCCTGTAGTCTCTATTTTTGCACCGTCTCGGTTAAAGATATCTTTCGCATAAGCAGTTAAGGTGCCAGCCTGGATTAATCCTGCGTTGTCGAAAGTTTTTTGCAAATCAAGCGACATGGCACCGTCGCTCACTATTATCTCTCCGTCGCCAGTTGAGGTTAGCGCGTCGAGGGTAATGTGCAGATCTTTCTCCGACTTTATGGTGCCCTCGCTGGTCAGGCTACTTTCCTGGCCGCCCATGCTGGTTATGCGCAAGCTTTCCTTACCGACGATCCCTGCACGCGTGCCGTTAGTATGTTCACCTGCACCCAGTTCGAGGGCGAGCGAGCCCTGGGCACCGAGGCCACCTTCGTTACGTAATAGTCCGGCTTTAATAGTTGCGTCGCCGCCCGCGCTCAGACCGCCGCATAATAGTTGTTCGCCGCCGGCAACCTGCGCACCGCTAAAACACAGGTTGGCTAACACATCTGCTGTTAATGCAATGTCGCCGGCTGTTTGCACGATGCCTTGGTTAGTTAGCTTCTCTGCACTGATGTTAATACCCAGTGTACTGGTGTCTTTTATTAACCCTTCTTTGTTGTCGAAGCGGTTGGCGCTGATATCAATGCCACCATCAGATAACAACGCGGCTGTTTGTTTCAGTACGAATTCGGCGGCTGAAACGCCTACGCCGTCCGCTATCGAGGGGGAACCTATTGATCCGATTAAACCGTTCTCAATCGGAAGCAGATTCATTCCATCTTTATCGAAGAGTTCCATTTCGCCAGCCAACGTAAAATCATCAACGTCGATGATTACCGCTTTCGTAACGCTGGTGGCTTGTTTACCAGTGGCATGCACAACCGCGTTGTCAATGAGCAAACCTTGCGCTTTGACATTGAGCATGTCGGTTTGAATGTCGTTATTAACGCGAACATTCTTATCTGCATGAAGATCTAGGGAGCCAGCGATTCGCGCGCCGTCGCCCGGATCGCTGGCCCCTAGGGTGATGGAATCTTTACTAAGCAGAATGCCGTTGCGGCCGGTGGTGAGGCGATTCACCGCTATGTTCGAACTGCTTTTCAGCATCGCGTCGTTGCCTGCTTCGACGCTTTTGATTGAAATGTCAGCGGCTTCTAGGGTTACGTCAAAGCTGCTATGCATTTCGTCCAGAACGACATCGCCATTCGAGGAGATGAGAATGTCTTTAGCCGAATGAATCTGGCCGTCATGGCGGACGCCCGCGCCGGACTCAGTGCTTCGCAGGGTAATAAACCGGCCGTGCATGGCACCCGCTGCGGAACCGCTGATTGCCACTTGCGGCGTATTCGCTGCGCTGGTGGCCTGGACGTAGTGACGGCGATTTTCGAGGTTGTAGGTATTAAGACCCGCGATGAGACCGATATCCGTCTGCGCAGAGGCAGAGCCGACTTCGCCATTGATATCGATGCCGCGTGCAACGACCTCGAAATAACTCAGACCGTCGGTATTCACCCCTTCGGCGCCGATGATTATGCGCCCGCTGGATTCGCCTACGGTAAGGCCCCACGGATCGGCGCTAGTTCCGAAGCGGCCCGTGCTGGTTATAAGGCCGCCGCTGTTCAGCGTCATGACGCCGTTCAGGTACAGGCCGTTGGGGTTTACGATGAACAAGTCCGCTCGCCCGCCGAAGACTTCAAGTGTACCGGACAGGCTGCTGACGCCATTGCCTGTTACTTCCGTAAGGATCGCGGTGGCTTCGTTTCTCAGGTTCGGGTTATGGATAACATAGCCACCCATCTGGCTGTCACCATCGTGCATGCTGTTGTTGAAAATGAGCCCTGGCTTCGTCACGTTAAAATCGTTGACACGGTTATGAGAAAGGCCTTTGCCATTAGGGTCGGCGATTTCCATCACCGGTACGTTGTTGGCGGATTGGGTCATATTTGGTTGTTGGTTTGGCGTTATCACAATTTGTGCGAATGCCTGGGGCAAGATTCCAAGCAGCGCGAGAGGCAGCGCTTTCAGAGCCCAGCGATGTGTACCGGTAGCGGATGCGCCCCGCGTTTGCCCAGGTTTGCGTTGTGCTGTGCAGATTTCTGCGACGGGGATCAAGCAGCCAATGGTTTTGCTCAATATCAGTCGAAAACAATTTTTGTTCATGAAAGTGCATCCTGTTGAATATAAGTAGTTTAAAAGTTGACGTAGGTGCTCATATAAAGGACGGCACTGTCGTTGCTGTCCTTTAATTCGTCTTGCATATACAACGGAAGGCCTAGCGTTATTGAGGCGCCGCCATAGCGCCAATTTCCGCTGCCTCCTATGGCTAACCCAGCAATCGCGCCACCGTTGCTCTCTTTAGTTACGTCTCGCGCATAGCCGGAGTCGAGGCCGATCAATGGAGAAATAGATCCGCCTAATAGTTGCAGTGAGCGCGTTAGGGTGTTTGACATATAGATCCCTTGGTCGCCCCATAGAGGCGGGCCCCTGAATCCTCTAACGGTGAACTCATCGCCAAGTCCCATTTTTTCGGCGACTAGCAAGTTATCTTTTGAGTACTGACCGCCAATCCGGGACGAAAAGCTAAAGTCCCTGTCTTGCCATTTGAATGGACGGGACCAGGCAGTATTGAATCCAAGCTTTTGAAAGTGCTTGGGCTGGTGATGATCATCGTAAGCGGCTTGTTTGGAACCCCAGGAGGAGATGCCTTGGCTAAACGTGGCGTCGGAATATAAAGAACCACCGGCGAGCTGCGTGATATGTTCCAGGCCGAACTTGACGTTGGAATAAGGCATGCTGTTTGTACCCAGAAAAGCATCTTCTAGATAGTTGGCGCTTTCTTTATGTTCTATTTCAGCTGATGCTGTTAATTTGTCCGTTTTTCCGCGGCTGAGTACATGGCTGAACTTGGCGGCGTAGGTTTGCGAGTCACCGCTGGTGTTATAGGTGCCGTAGTTACCGCCAGGCGTTAGTCGCTCGTACTGCGAATGGTTGAATCGAAGATCAACTTTAGAAAATCCGAACGGAACCGAGTATGTAACGCCGGCGTTGTACTCTGAATTGCTTTCACTGAGTTCATAGCGCCGGGTACTCAGGTTAAGGCCGACGGTATCGTTGCCCAGTAACAGATCACTAATGCTGGTCGATGCGCTGAAGCGGTAACGGCCTTTGCTCGGGCTGTCCATTCCAGAATTATCAACCTTGACCGTGACGCTCGGCAGCCCTTTGTCCTCAATAACCAAGTTCAAATATGAATAACCATGACGCTCAGAAGGTTGAATATCAACGCGCGCGGTTTTCGCTGCGTTATTCAGGTTTTCTACCATTTGGTCAACTTGCCGAATGTTTAATGGCTTCCCTGAAAGTGCGGGCATGGCCGATGCGGTTAAGAGTTTTTGGTACGGACCGCTGGGCGGTTTTCCGTTAATTAACCAACCCTCGACGTAGCCCCAATTTATCTTCAGCTCTACTTCGCCTTGCTTCATGTTTTTGGGCACAAGGCTTACGGTCGTAGTAGAGAAACCTTCATCGGCATATCGATTACTGACGTCTCGAATCAAGCCGAACAGATCGCTGCTGCCGAGTTCGCGGTTTTTATATTTAGCGAGCACTTCATCAACATTGACAGTGCTATTGCTTTGATCGCCACTATTGATGGTGATCGTAGTGATCAGGAACTTAGGCCCATTGTCAGTTGGCTCGGGTGGCTCGGACAGTTGCAGTTGAGGGGCCTGGGAATCCCGTTGGTTTTTTTCGAGTTGGCGGTTTATTTCCTCCTGTTGCCGCTGTTTGTTTTGCAAGTCTTGTTCGCGGTCAATAGGGCTAATCCGCGGAGTTGGATCCGCCGCTTGCACCAACGGTGAAACGGCGGTCGCGAAAACACCGATTAGTGCGGCTTTAACTATCGCGTCGGAGAGCGAGCAGAAGTGGCGTCGTGAAGATAGCGGTTTGGTGTCGCCGGCTTGTGAAACGGTAGATGGGTTCATGGTCGGTAATCTATGCATCTATGGGGAGATGCATTCTTAATGCGCCTAGAGCTACCGAGTAGAATGTGGTTCGCCTGCGAATGTCAGTTGCTGCCTACATGGTTGTAGGGGGGATATAAAATGTGTGAAGTTGGCCTTATTGATGTAGGACTTGTGGAAGTTGCAGGTTTTTTCGCGTCACTCAATAATTTTGTTCGTGTGACTTGGTAGTGCCGTTTCCAATCCCCACACGACGCTTTGACTCGACTAAATCAGCCTGAGGTCGTGGCACTACGTACACAGATTTTCCTGGCCGCTGGGGGTCTATGCAGTGCGCCTAGACCAACGTCGGATACCTTGCGGCACGGAAACGTCTAAACTCGAAAGGCCGCTTGTACGTCCATCCATTCGGAGTTTTCCATGAACAATAACAATAGCGTCCTACGCCATCTGCCTTGGGCAGTGTTGGCCGTAGTGGGCGCCGGTGCCTTGGGTGTCGTGGCCTTGCGCCGCGGTGAAGCCATCAACGCGTTATGGATAGTGGTGGCCGCCGTGGCCCTCTATCTAGTTGCCTACCGTTACTACAGTTTGTTTATCGCCAATAAGGTGATGCAGCTGGACCCCAACCGCGCCACTC
Source organism: Pseudomonas sp. AC070 (assembly GCF_979258635.1). NCBI lineage: Bacteria > Pseudomonadati > Pseudomonadota > Gammaproteobacteria > Pseudomonadales > Pseudomonadaceae > Pseudomonas > Pseudomonas sp. AC070. Next base: position 4,239,453 of record NZ_OZ409871.1, on the reverse strand, counting down.
CCGCTGTGTTGAATAACGATGGTCTGGACTACGTGCCGACCAACAAGCACATCCTGTTCGGTCACCACTTTGCGGCTATTGCAGGCGCAGGTCCGTTAGTGGGCCCGGTGCTTGCTGCGCAAATGGGTTACCTGCCCGGTACGCTCTGGCTGATTGCGGGGGTGATTCTCGCCGGTGCGGTGCAAGACTTCATGGTGCTGTTCATTTCCACGCGCCGTAACGGCCGCTCGCTGGGTGAGCTGGTGCGCGAAGAAATGGGCCAGGTGCCCGGCACCATTGCGCTGTTTGGCGCGTTCCTGATCATGATCATCATCCTCGCGGTGCTGGCGCTGATCGTGGTGAAAGCCCTGGCGTCGAGCCCGTGGGGTATGTTCACCGTGATGGCGACCATCCCGATCGCGATGCTGATGGGCGTGTATATGCGCTATATCCGCCCGGGCCGCATTGGTGAAATTTCGGTGGTGGGCCTGCTGCTGTTGCTCGGTTCCATCTGGCTTGGAGGCCAGGTCGCTGCCAGCCCGGAATGGGCGCCGATGTTCACCTTCACCGGCATTGAAATTACCTGGATGCTGATCGGCTACGGCGCCGTGGCGTCGGTGTTGCCGGTGTGGTTGCTGCTGGCCCCGCGTGATTACCTGTCTACCTTCCTGAAAATCGGCACCATCATCGCGCTGGCGCTGGGCATTCTGATCACCATGCCAGAGCTGAAAATGCCGGCGCTCACTCAGTTTGTCGACGGCACCGGCCCGGTGTGGAAGGGCGGTCTGTTCCCGTTCCTGTTCATCACCATTGCCTGCGGTGCAGTGTCGGGTTTCCACGCGCTGATTTCTTCCGGCACCACGCCGAAGCTGCTGGCGAGCGAAGCCCATGCGCGCTACATCGGTTACGGCGGCATGTTGATGGAGTCGTTCGTGGCAATCATGGCCATGGTCGCTGCCTCGGTGATTGAACCGGGTGTGTACTTCGCCATGAACAGCCCACCCGCTGTAGTGGGTGCCGACGTGGCTTCGGTCGCGGCAACCGTGAGCAGTTGGGGTTTCATGATTACGCCTGAGGTGCTGGAAGCCACGGCGCGTGACATTGGTGAAACCACCATTCTGGCCCGTGCCGGCGGCGCGCCGACCTTGGCGGTGGGCATCGCGCAAATCCTGCACCACGTGCTGCCGGGTGAAAACACCATGGCCTTCTGGTACCACTTCGCGATTCTGTTTGAGGCGCTGTTTATCCTCACGGCGGTTGATGCCGGTACGCGAGCGGGACGCTTCATGCTGCAAGACCTGCTCGGCAACTTCGTGCCGGCGCTGCGCAAAACCGATTCTTGGGTGGCCAACATCATTGCCACAGGCGGTTGCGTGGCGATGTGGGGCTGGCTGCTGTACCAAGGCGTGGTCGATCCGTTAGGCGGCATCAATACCTTGTGGCCGCTGTTCGGCATTTCCAACCAAATGCTGGCCGGTATCGCGCTGATGCTCGGCACCGTGGTGCTGATCAAAATGAAGCGTCAGCAATACGCGTGGGTAACCATGCTGCCGGCTGCCTGGCTGCTGATTTGCACCACGACTGCGGGCCTGATCAAGCTGTTCGACAGCAACCCGGCGGTCGGTTTCGTCGCGCTGGGCCGCAAGTACAGCGATGCCTTGGCCGCCGGCCAGGTGATTGCCCCGGCTAAAGATGCGGAGCAAATGCAGCACGTGATCTTCAACGCGTACACCAACGCCACCCTCACGGTGCTGTTCCTGTTCGTCGTGTTCAGCGTGCTGTTCTACGCCATCAAAGTCGGCCGCGCGGCCTGGGTTCGCCCGGAGCGCAGCGACAAAGAAACCCCGTTTGAACCCATTCCGCACATCTAAGCAATTCGTTGTGTGGACACGGGCCGGCACCGCGCCGGCCCGCTTTATTGAGGACAGACCATGTTCAATGACCTGAGTCGCATGGGCAAATACCTGGGGCAGGCCGCGCGCATGCTGGTGGGCATGCCCGATTACGACAATTACGTCGAGCACATGGCGAACAAGCATCCGGACAAACCGGTAATGACGTACGAAGAGTTCTTTCGTGAACGTCAGGAAGCCCGTTATGGCGGCGGAAAGGGGCGGCCCATTCGCTGCTGCTGAATCGACCGCACTTTTCTTCTGTTGAAATTTCTGGCGCCACGCTTGTCGTGGCGTTTTCTATTTAGGCGCCCCACGGCGTCACTGTTCAGGACGTAACCATGAGTCACGCTCCCATTCCCGTCACCGTTCTCAGCGGGTTTCTCGGTGCCGGCAAAACCACCTTGCTGCGGCATATTCTCAAGGCCGAACATGGGCTGAAAATTGCCGTTATCGAAAACGAATTCAGCGAAACCCCCATCGACAGCGAACTGCTCGGCACCGAGCCGGTGCAGGTGATGACCCTCGCCAACGGCTGCGTGTGCTGCTCCATTCACGTCGAGCTGGAGAAAGCCCTCTACCTGCTGCTCGACCGTCTGGACAGCGGCGAGCTGGCGTTCGATCGCCTGGTGATCGAGTGCACCGGCCTGGCCGACCCGGCGCCAGTCGCGCAAACCTTTTTCGCAGAAGAAGAACTGTGTGAGCGCTACGTGCTCGACGGCATCATCACCGTGGTCGACGCCGCCAACGCCGACCGCCACCTGGCCGAGCCCATCGCCCAGGCCCAGGTTGGGTTCGCAGATCGCGTTCTGGTGAGCAAGCGCGACCTGGTAACGGACGAACACTACGACGCGCTGGTACAACGCCTCGGCCGCATCAACCGCCGCGCGCCGATTCGTGTGGTTGAACATGGTCAGATCGATTTAGCCGAGTTACTGGATGTTCGCGGCTTCAACCTCAATGCCGACCTTCCTGCCACCATCAGCCTGCGCCCGCTAACCCCTGCCGCCAGCCCGGACCGCATCGGCACCCTGGTGCTGAAAAGCGAGCAGCCGTTGGATATCGACAAGCTCAGCGCCTTTATGGAAAACCTGCTGGAAACCCACGGTAATTCGCTGCTGCGCTACAAGGGCGTGCTGAATATTGCCGGCGAAGACCGGCGCATGGTGTTTCAGGGCGTGCTGCGCCTGTACGGCTTTGACTGGGACCGCGAATGGCTGGCCGACGATGCGCGTGAAAGCGTGATCGTGTTTATCGGTGACCAGTTACCCGAAGAAGAGATTCGCGCGGGGTTCGCCGCCGTCGCGGCTGACTGAATTCAGAACGCGATCACTGCGCCTTGAACTGGCACGTCAGGTAGCGATTGCTAAAGCCATAACGAAGCATCGAACCCAGGCGCGCCAGCAGATAGAACGGGTGGCGCCGGTAGTACTGCAACACGGCGTTGCCCACGCCTTCAGAGCGATGCTGTTTCTGGTGATCGGCTTTCTTGCTAAACAGCCCCTTGAATTGCCACCACTGAACTTGCTCGAACTCCTTCACCGAGCGCAGGCCTTGGCTGCGGAACAGGCGCGCGAACGAACCTTTGCTGAAGTCGTGCAGGTGATGGGGATTGCCGTCCAGGGTCGGCGTGATTGGCACCGAGGCAATCACCTGACCGCCGCTCGCCAGCAGACGACTGTAGTTGGCGACCAGGCGGGCAGGGCTGGGCAAATGTTCGATGGTTTCCAGGCTGACGATGGTGTCGAACGCCTGCTCGCCCGCGAAGGTTTCGGCATTGGCGCACACGTAGCTGAGGTTGCTCAGCCGATAGTGCTGCTGGGCGTAGGCGATGGCGTCGGGGTCGATGTCTACACCGATCACGGTTTTGTCCGGGTTCTGCTCGGCTAACAGCGCTGTGCCGTAACCGCAGCCGCAGGCCATGTCCAGAACGCGCGAGCCACTGAGCAAACCCGAGGCGAATTCGTAGCGCTGCATATGAATGGCCAGCGTCGCGTGGTCGTCGGGGTTTTGCGGGTTGAGGTCTTTGGGGTAAATGCGTTCGATGCTGTGCACGTGGGGCGTCCCTGTCCGTTACGTCTAAGGTGCGACTATACCGATGCTGTTGTGGGAATTAGCGGTAAATGGTCGACAACTGTTGGCGCTCTTCCAGGCATTCCGCTGAGCCGGTCTCAAAAATCCGGCACACCCAGGGCCGGTTTTCGTAGATGGTGCAGCGCATCGTGTCGCGGTCCAGCGCAATGCACCAGCCGTCGTCGAGACGCGCCATCACCTCGCCGCCCCACTCATCGGTGTCGATATAGCGCTCGGGTACGCCCGTGTCGGTGAGCAGCATCACCTCCAACTGGCAGCAGCACGCCGCGCAGTTGGAGCAGGCCACGGCAGGCGTGGGCTCGAGGGTGACGAGGGGAATGGCAGGAAGGTCGCTCATGGGGGCGACAGTGTACAGATTGCCGAAAGGTGCTGGCTGCTATTCGTCCGGGTGCAGGCGCCGCGCCAGGGCGTGCAGCAACGGAAACAGCACGGCCCACAGCATCGCCAGGGTCAGCAGACTTGCCGCCAGCCCGAAGGGCAATTGCACCCCGGTCAGCCGAGCGCCGGCGTAGTACGACAACGGCGCACTCACCGCGCCCAACACGCAGGCCAGCCCCAGCGGCCGTGCTGTCCAGGCCAGACAATGGCGCAAGGTGGTGGCCAGCAGCGTCCACATCAGTATCAGCCAGGCGGGAATCAGCCAGCCGCCCAGTAGCGCTTGCCCCTCGGCAAACACGAACAGCCCGCCGTGCATCAGGGCGCTGTCGATGGCGGTGCCCAGCAGCGTTACAGCCAGCAGCAAACGCCACTCGCCGCGACCGAGGCACGCCAGGTGAATAACCACCACCAGTGCGATGACCCCCAGCAATGCCGGGTACTGCGGGCTGTAAACCCCCGCGAACCATCCGAGCTGAAACAGCACGGCGTTCGCCACGGTTTTAAGCGTCAAAGCGGCCCAACAAAGGCGCAGGTTGCGCCGCCGGTTTGGCCAATAGCAGTTGCGCGGTGCCGATGGTGCGCTCGATAAAACCACCCTCGCAGTAGCACAGGTAAAACTCCCACAGCCGGAAGAAGTAATCGTCGTAACCCTTCTCGTGCAGGGTGTGGCGAGCGTTACGCAGGTTGTCGTGCCACAGGCGCAAGGTGCGAGCGTAGTGCAGGCCGAAGTCTTCCATATGCAGCAGGTTCATATCGGTTTCTTCAGTCACCACCGTGAGCATGGTGGTCAGCGAGGGCAGGGCGCCGCCGGGGAAGATGTAGCGCTGAATGAAGTCGACGCTGCGTTTGGCTTGCTCATAGCGCTGGTCGCGGATGGTGATGGCTTGCAGCAGCATCAAACCGTCGTCTTTAAGCAGGTGCGCGCATTGCTTGAAGTAGGTAGGCAGAAAGCTGTGGCCTACCGCCTCGATCATTTCGATGGAGACCAATTTGTCGTACTGGCCAACCAGGTCGCGGTAGTCCTGCAACAGCAACGTCACGCGATCTTGCAGCCCCTGCGCTTCAATACGCTGGCGGGTGTAGGCGTATTGCTCGCGCGACAGCGTGGTAGTGGTCACCTGGCAGCCGTAATTCACCGCCGCATAAATCGCCATGCTGCCCCAGCCGGTGCCGATCTCCAGCAAGTGGTCAGTCGGCTTTAGCGCGAGCTTCTGGCAGATGCGTTCCAGCTTATTCAGCTGCGCCTGCTCCAGGGTGTCGTCCGCGTTTTGGAACATGGCAGCGGAATACATCATGGTCGGGTCGAGGAATTGCTCGAACAGCTCGTTACCCAAGTCGTAATGCGCCGCGATGTTTTTCTGCGAACCCTTGCGCGTGTTGCGGTTCAGCCAATGCAGGCCGGCCACCAGCGGGCGCCCCAGTTGTGCCAGGCCACGCTCCATGGAATCGAGCAGGTCGAGGTTGCACACAAACACGCGCACCACGGCGGTGAGATCGGGCGAACTCCAGTAGCCGTGGATATACGCCTCGCCGGAACCAATCGAGCCATTGCTGGCGACCAACGACCACACGGCCGGGTCGAGCACGTGAATTTCTGCCTGTAGCTCGGCGCCAGGCTGGCCGAACACCAGGCGCTCGCCGTTCTCGACGATGCTCAGTTGGCCGTGGCGCATCTGCCCGAGCAGGCGCAACACGGCGCGGCGCAGCAGGCCGGCGCCGATGCCATTACCAGTGCGGGAAAAGGTTTTACTGCTAAGGCTAGGGCTTTTCATGGTGGCTTTCCGGCGAAGCCACGCGCACAGAACCCTGCGCCGGCTGGTGGGAGAAAAGGGGCGTGCGTTTAAGCAGCAGGCGCAGGGCCTGCCAGTAGATGGCCAATACGGTTTTGGCGGTCATCCAGGGAAAACTCAGCAAGTGCCCGTGCAGGCTCGCGCGCGTTAACGGGCGGCGCGTCAGGCTCAGGCTGGCGTCGAACAGTTTGTGCTCGCCTTGCCAGTCGGCCATAAACACGCCCAAACGCGCAGTGGGCTGGCTGAAGGTCATGCGGTACTGCACATCGCGCGGCAGAAACGGCGACACGTGAAAAGACTTGTCCACCCGCACATGGTGCGGGCCGGAGTGGCCGTCTTCGCACGGCAGCACGTAGTGATAACGCTCGCGCCACGGCGTATTGCTCACTTCGCAGAGCACCGCCTGCAACTGCCCGACGCTGTCGTAGCAGTAGAAGAAACTCGCCGGATTAAACGCCACGCCCCAGCTGCGCGGCTGTGCCAGCAGGCAGATTCTGCCCAGCAGCGGCGTGCCCAAGGCCTCGCTGACCACGCCGCGCACGGCATCGCTCAGGCGAATGCCGGCGCCGGTGAAGGTCGGCAGAAAGTCGGTTTCGCGAAACGCAAAAGGCGCCCAGCGACTGCGCCCCGCCAATGGCGATAACGCCAGCACCTGTTCCTGTTCATCCAGATCAAGAAACAGAAAGCCCATGCGATAACGGAAATCGTGGGCGCGCGGGCTGAAGCGCCGGTGCTGCACCCAGCCGCTGTATAAGGCGCTGTTCATTGCAGCGCCTCGCCAAACGCCTGCCCAACGCGCAGGGCGCTGACGACGCCATCTTCATGAAAACCGTTGGCCCAGTAGGCGCCGCAGTAGTACGTATGGTTCACGCCGAGCAGTTCGTGCCAGCGCCCTTGTGCTTCGACGCCGGCCAGGCTGTATTGCGGATGCGCATAGGTGTGGCGCGACAGCACCTTCGCCGGGTCGATCACCTCGTTCTGATTCAGGCTCACGCAAAACGTGGTGTCGCTCTGAATGCCTTGCAGAATGTTCATGTCGTACGTCACCGCCGCCGCGCGCTCGCGGTTGCCGTCGAGGCGGTAGTTCCAGCTGGCCCAGGCCAGGCGACGCTTGGGCAGCAGGCGGGTGTCGGTGTGCAGCACCACATCGTTTTCGGCATACGGCAGGGCGCCGAGAATGCTTTGTTCGGCGGCAGTCGGCTGGTCAAGCAGACGCAGCGCCTGGTCGCTGTGGCAGGCGAAAATCACCTTGTCGAAATGCTCGATGCCCTGGGCGCTGTGCACGGTCACCCCAAGCTCATCGCGCTCCACTTTCAGCACCGGGCAATTGAGCCGGATGTGCTGGCGGAAGGAGGCCACCAGCGGCTCCACGTAAGCGCGGGAGCCGCCGCTGATCACGTGCCATTGCGGCCGGTTGTTCACCGACAGCAGGCCGTGATTCTTGAAAAACTGCACAAAGAAACGCAGCGGAAAATTGAGCATTTCGCCCAGCGACATCGACCAGATCGCCGCGCCCATCGGCACGATGTAGTGGTCGATAAAGCGCTGACGATAGCCGCGCGTTTGCAAATAAGTCCCCAGCGTCATGCCGGAGTTGATTTGCTGGTTTTCCAGCTCGGCCAGCGCTTCGCGGTTGAAGCGAAGAATGTCGCGCAACATGCCCCAGAACGTCGGTGACAGCAGGTTGCGGCGCTGGGCGAACAGGCTGTTCAGCGTGTTGCCGTTGTACTCCACGCCGCTCTGCAGGTCGTGCACCGAGAAGCTCATTTCGGTGGGCTGGTAGGCCACCTTCAGTTTGTCGAGCAAGCGGATGAAGTTCGGGTAGGTCCAGTCGTTGAACACGATAAAACCGGTGTCTACCGCGTAGTCGCGGCCATCGACCTGCACGTCCACGGTATGGGTATGGCCGCCGATCCATTCGCTGGTTTCGAACACCTGAATATCGTGCTGGCGGTTGAGCAGATAGGCGCTGGTCAGCCCTGAAATACCGCTGCCGATAATGGCAATTTTCATACGTCGTCCTTGGCGGAATGCGAAACAGGTTCGGCGCTGCGGGCCATGCGTTTACCCATGGCCAATTGCACCGTGGAAGGCAGGCTGGCGAGCAGCTTGAGCACGGCGATAAAGGGGCCCGGGAAGGCGATTTCATGGGGGCGTTTTGGCAGGCGCCTGGCGATATGTTTGGCGGCTTTTTCAGCGGTCCAGGTCATCGGCATGGCGAAGTCATTGCGCGCAGTCAGCGGTGTGTCGACAAAGCCCGGGCTCACCAACGTGACGTCGATGCCTTCGGCGGCGAGGTCAATGCGCAGCGCCTGCATCAGATAACGCAGCGCCGCCTTCGAGGCACCGTAGGCTTCGGCGCGAGGCAACGGCAAATAGGTGACTGAGCTGGCAACCGCGACCAGGTGCGGTTCACGGCCCGCACGCAACAGCGGCAATGCCGCCTCGATGCAGTAACTGGCCGACAGCAGGTTGGCGCGCATGACGCGTTCGACCATGGCCGCTTCGAAGTGCTGAGCGTCGATGTATTCGCAGGTGCCGGCATTTAGAATCGCGCCGTCCAGCCCGCCCCATTGCTGCGCGATCTGCTCGCCAATTGCGCGCACTTGTTCGGCTTCGCCCAAGTCACCGGGCACTACCAGAACGCGTCCCGGAAACCGCTCAGCCAGGGCTTGCAACGGTTCCACACGGCGCGCACTGAGGGCGAGGCGGTTGCCTTGCGCCAACAACTGTTCGGCCAGGGCCGCGCCAATGCCGCTGCTGGCGCCGGTCAGCCAGATCCGTCTGCCGCTGCTCATGCCAGGCGCCCCTTCAGCCAGTGAATAACCCGGCCCATCACGGGCAGGTGTTCGTACAGCAGGGCGCCGGCATCGAAGTAGTCGTGGTGCGCGTACACCTTGTCGCGCCACAGCAGGTGCGAACAGCCTTGTACCGCGATGGCGTTGCCGCCATTCAAACGCGGGTGGCGGTACGTCATGGTCCAGCGCAGATAACCGGCGCCGGGTGCCAGTTCATCGAAGCCGTGGAATTGAAAGTGCAGGTCTTGAACGTTGGCGTACAGCTGCTCGAAATAGGCACGCATGGCCGGCAGGCCGTGAATCTCATGCAGTGGATCCTGGAAGCGCACGCCGTCGCTGTAGAGCTGGCCGAGTGTGTCCAGATTGTCTGCGTTCAACGCGGCAAAGCCGTTAGCGAAGCGCCGGAGGAAGTCGCGCGGTTCACCGTCACGCTGCGGCTCGTCGCCGGGCGCTGCTGCTGGTTCAAGGGGCATGGCTCAGTTTCTCCAGGGCACATCGCTGTCGTCGCCAAACAGCGGCGGAAGTTGGGCATCGCCCAGGCTCTTGAACGCGCTGATGGCGCGGGCACGGCTACTGCTTAAATCAACAATCGGCGCGGGGTAGTCCACGCCGCCAAACAGGTCGGCGCCTTTGCGCACGTGCGGGTTGTGCACGTCTTTGTCGCTGAGCGCATTCAACTGCGGCAGCCAGTGGCGAATAAAACGGCCTTGGGTGTCGAAGCGCTGCGACTGGCTGACTGGGTTGAAAATGCGGAAGTAGGGCACTGAGTCGGTGCCGGTGGACGCGCTCCACTGCCAGCCGCCGTTGTTGGCGGCGAGGTCGCCATCGATCAGGTGGCGCATAAAAAAGCGCTCGCCTTCACGCCAGTCGATCAGCAGGTTTTTGGTCAGAAACATCGCCACCACCATGCGCAGGCGGTTGTGCATCCAGCCGGTGGCCAGCAGCTGCGCCATGGCCGCGTCGATCAACGGAATACCGGTGCGACCTTCCTGCCAGGCAGCGAGGTCTTTGGGCGCGTCGCGCCAGGCCAGCGCCTCGGTTTCCTGGCGAAACGCGCGGTGCCGCGACACACGCGGATAACCGGCCAGAATGTGCTTGTAGAACTCGCGCCAGAGCAGCTCGTTGATCCAGGTGATGATGCCGGTGTTGCCGCTTTCGAACTCACCGTGGTTGCTCATCAGCGCGCGGTGCAGGCATTGGCGCGGCGACACCACACCCGCCGCCAAGTACGTCGACAGTTGGCTGGTGCCCGGTTTGGCCGGCAGGTCGCGGCTGTCGTGGTAGTCGCCGATGCGCTCGTCAGCGAAGGTGTCCAGGCGCTCATGGGCCTCAACCTCGCCCGCCGGCCACAGCGCTTGCAGGCTGGCAGGTGGCGTGGCGAAACCGGGCACTGAGGAGGGCAGAGCATCGCTGGCAATGCCCAGCGCAGCCTGCTTTTTCGGCAGCGGCACGAGCGGCGGCAACGCGGTGTGCAGGCGGCTGTAGCAAACCTTGCGGAACTGGCTGAACACCTGAAAGTAATTGCCCGCTTTGGTCAGAATGCTGCCCGGCTGGAACAGCAGCTGATCGAGGTGGCTGTGCCACAGCACGCCTTGCTCGCCCAAGCGATCGGCCACCGCATGGTCGCGCTTGGTTTCGTTGATTCCGTACTCTTCATTAACCTGCACGCAGCCAATTTCATGCTCGTTGCACAGCTCGGCAATCACCTGCGGCGCGTCGGCCCAGGTGTCGGCCTTGCGGATCAGCAGCGGCACGCCCAGCTTTCCCAGCGCGTCGCGCAAGGGCGCGAGGTTGCGCAGCCAGAAGTCGACTTTGCACGGGGCGTCGTCGTGTTGTTGCCATTGCGAGGGGCTGAGTAGAAACACCGCGAGCGTCGGCCCCGCCTGCATGGCGGCGGTTAGGGCGCTGTTGTCCTGCACGCGCAGGTCGGTGCGAAACCACATCAGCTGGCGCATCACGCGTTGGCCTTTTTGGCGCCGAGCATGTCGAGCTGCTGCAAGGTTTCCAGGGCCAGCAAGGGATCATCGGCCAGGTGCAGACCGTTGAGCTGGGTTTGCAGTGCGAGCAAATCGGCGTGGTGAATGCGCACGGTCGGGCCCACCAGCAAGCGCGGGCAACTGCTGTCGGCGAGCAGCTTGGGCAACTGCGCGCTGACCAGCGCCTGGCCGGAATACAACAGCGTGGCGCGCGGCTTGATGTGCTCGATGGCCAGCGCCAACTCCAGCGGCGGCAACGGCCAGTCGAACACCTCGACGGCACAATCGGCGCTGCTCAGCAGCCAGGCCGACAGCCACAATGCCGGCTCCATCGGCAGGTCCGACAGATTCACCAGCAGCAACGGAGCGCCGCTCTGTTGACGGTTGTTCTGATAAATCCGCGAACCCAATTTGCTGCGCAGCCAGGAGAAGAAAAACACCTTCTCCAACTGCGCGCCGAACTGGCCTTGCCAACGCTGTTCCAGCTCGGCAAGCAGCGGCAGCAGCAGTTGTTCGCACAACAGCTTTGGCGGGTACAGCAGCTCGACGCGTTTGAAGGCATCGTCCAGCCGGCGCTCGGCTTGTTCGCTGATGGCATTGAGCAGCGCCACGCGGGCTTCTTCCCAGCCATTGCTGTCGACATGGGCATTGGGCAGCGCGGCGGTTTTCAGCAGCGCCTTGACCTGGCTGACCGCTACGCCGCGATTGAGCCAGGTGAGAATCGCCTGAATACGGGCGATGTGGTCTTGCGTGTACAGGCGATGCCCTTTGGCCGTGCGCTGCGGCACGATCAGCCCGTAGCGACGCTCCCAGGCGCGCAGGGTGACCGGGTTGACGCCGGTAATGCGCGACACGTCGCGGATCGGCAACAAGTTATTGGCCAGCGCCGCTTGCATCTCGGCATCGGTGCTGTCTTCGGGTTCATCGTGCTGGGGGGCGTGTTTATTCATTTATCTGTTCCAATTCAAAGCGCGTTGCGCAGGCTCAGCGTGGCCGGGTGCGGCTGCAGATAAACCTGTTGCGCAACGTAGTGATCAGGGTGCAAGAGGAAATGGTGTTTAAGCAGCGTGAGCGGCACCACCAACGGTACGTAACCGCGGCGATATTGCTCGATCAGCTGCTGCATTTCGGCTTTTTCTTGGGTGCTCAGCGTTTGCTTCAAGTGGCCGCTGAGGTGCTGCAACACGTTGCTATGGGTGCCGCGCGTGGCGCATTTGCGCAGCGCTTCCATCAAGGCACTGAAGTAGCGTGGGGCGAGGTCTTTCAGATCGTGCAGCACCATGTCGCCGAGCAATTGGCCCAGGGCGCGGTACTGCTCAGGGTTGGTCGCCAGCAACAGGTATTTGTAGCGGGCATGAAAGTGCGTGAGGCGCTGGCGGGTCAGACCGGTTTGCAGCAGCTCTTGCCAGTCGGCATAGGCGTAAACGCGGGTGAGGAAATTTTCCCGCAGCACCGGGTCATTCAGCCGGCCTTCTTCCTCCACCGGCAAATCCGGCAGCGCCGCACAAAATGCAGCGGCGTACAGGCCACGACCACCGCCCGGCGCCGGCAAGCCATTGGCCTGATACACCTTGACCCGATACAGCCCGCACGAGGGCGACTTCTGCATAAAGATGTAGCCGCTGATGCCGGGGAGCTGCGTGGCCATCTTCTCGCCGTAGGCGGTGAGTGCGTCGGTCACTTCCAGTTCCGGGCTCACGGTGCCCACCGCACGCGGTGCGGCGATATCGCCCACCAGGCGGATTGGCTCGCGCGGCGTGCCCATGCCAATCGCCACTTCCGGGCAGACACCCACCAGGTCTACGTGCTCAGTCAGTTGCTCGGTGCACAACGTTGAACGCTTGTGCCCGCCGTTGTAGCGCACCTCATCGCCCATTAAGCAGGCGCTGACGGCTATTTTCGGTTTGCTCTGACCCATGACTGCCCCTGCGGCTTACTTGTACAAGCGAAGGATCTTGTACAGCTTTAGGCGAGAGACTAGTGATGTACTTGTACAAGTGCAAGCGCCTTGTACAAGTATTTCCGCTGGGGAGGAGGCGCGGCGATTAACGGCGCGTCAGCAGAACGCCCGATTCCATGTGATGGGTGTACGGGAACTGGTCAAACAGCGCGCAGCGCTCGATGCGGTGCGTGTCGTTCAACTGGGCGATGTTCGCCGCGAGGGTTTCCGGGTTGCAGGAGATGTACAGGATGTTGTCGAAGCGCCGCGTCAGCTCGCAGGTATCGGGGTCCATGCCGGCGCGCGGCGGGTCGACGAATACGCTGCCGAACTCGTAAGCTTTGAGGTCGATGCCTTGCAGGCGACGGAACGGCCGCACGTCGTTGAGCGCTTCGGTCAGTTCTTCGGCGGACAAACGCACCAGCGTTACGTTGTTTACGCCGTTGTCATCAAGGTTGGCGAGCGCGGCGTTTACTGAGGTTTTGCTGATTTCCGTGGCCAGCACGTTGCGCACGCGGGTGGCCAGCGGCAGGGTGAAATTGCCGTTGCCGCAATACAGCTCGAGCAAATCGTCGCTGCGTTGACCGAGCGCCTCGTACGCCCAATTGAGCATGTGCTGGTTCACGGTGCCGTTGGGTTGGGTGAAGGCGCCTTCGGGTTGCCGGTAGCTGAAGGTGCGGCCGGCAACATCGAGTTTTTCCACAACGTAATCGCGACCCACTACCAGCCGTTGCCCACGGGAGCGGCCGACAATGCTCACGCCCAGGTCCGCCGCCAACTGCTCGGCGGCAGCTTGCCATTCCTCATTTAACGGGCGGTGGTAGCACAGGGTAATCAGCCCGTCGCCGGCCAGTGTGGTCAGAAATTCCACCTGAAACAGCTTGAAGCCCAGCGCCTTGCTGCCTTGCCAGGCGGCTTTTAGCAGCGGCATCAGCGCGTTAATGCGTTGGCTGGCAATGGGGAAGTCTTCGAGCAGAATCGGCGTGTGTTTATCGCCGGCGGCGAACATGGCGTAGAAGCGTTCTTCGCCTTCGCGCCACAAGCGGAACTCGGCACGCAGGCGATAAAACTCGCGCGGCGACTCGAATACTTGCGGTGCGGGTGCATCAAACGGCGCGAGCAAATTCTGCAGGCGCTGCTTCTTTTCCGCCAGTTGGGCGTCGTAGGTGCTGGGGTCGAATTGGGGCGCGCTCATGCGTTGAACCACCCGAGTTTCACCACAAACAGCACGGCCAGAATCACGATGGCCGGGTTCAGTTCGCGCCAGCGGCCGGCGAGCAGCTTGATCACGGCCCAGGCGATGAAGCCAAAGGCAATGCCGTTGGCAATCGAGAAAGTCAGTGGCATTGCCAGGGCGGTAATCACCACCGGGGCGGCGACGGTGATGTCGCTCCAGTCAATTTCTGCCAGGCCAGCGGTCATCAGCACGGCCACGAACAGCAACGCTGGCGCGGTGGCGAAAGCCGGCACGCTGCCCGCCAGTGGCGCGAGGAACAGCGACAGCAGAAACAGAATAGCCACCACCACGGCGGTCAGCCCGGTGCGGCCGCCGGCGCTGACGCCCGCTGCCGATTCGATATAGCTGGTGGTGGTCGAGGTGCCGAGCACCGAACCGACCATGGCCGCGCTGCTATCGGCGATCAGGGCGCGGCCCATCTTCGGCATATCGCCGTCAGCGCGCATCAGACCGGCTTTCTTGGCCACGGCGATGAGCGTGCCGGAGTTGTCGAAAATATCCACAAACAGGAAGGCAAACACCACGGTCACCAGGCCGATGTTCAGCGCGCCTTTAATGTCCAACTGCATAAAGGTCGGCGCCAGGGACGGCGGCATCGAGAACACGCCGCCAAACTGCGAAACGCCCAAGGCGATGCCCGCTGCGGTGGTTACCAGAATGCCGATCAGCACGGCGCCGGTGATTTTGCGAGCTTCCAGCGCAACGATGATAAAGAAGCCGAGAATCGCCAGCAGCGGTGCCGGTTGGCTGAGGTCGCCCATGCCCACCAACGTGGCCGGGTTGGCAACAACGATGCCCGCTTCTTTCAGCGCGATCAGGGCCAGGAACAAACCGATGCCGGCGGCAATGGCCGAGCGCAGCTCCAGAGGAATGCTGTTGATGATCCATTCACGGATGCGAAAGATCGACAGCACAAAAAACATACACGCCGACAGGAACACTGCACCCAGCGCCACTTGCCAGGTGTGGCCCATGTGCAACACGACGGTGTAGGTGAAGAACGCGTTCAAGCCCATGCCCGGCGCGAGGGCGATGGGGTAGTTGGCGATAAAGCCCATGATCGCCGAACCGATGGCGGCGGCCAGGCAGGTCGCCACGAACACGGCGCCTTTATCCATGCCGGTCTCGCCGAGGATGCTCGGGTTAACGAACAGGATGTAAGCCATGGTCAGGAAAGTCGTGATCCCGGCAAGGACCTCGGTGCGCACCGTGGTGTTGTGTGCAGTGAGTTGGAACAGTCTTTCCAGCATGGGCGGGCTCCGCGGATGTGATCAGTGGCCGTCTTGTTGCTCATCGAAGCAAAGCACAGACGCCTGGCTGGCGCTCTGTGGCTCGGTTCCGAGGAGTCGGGTGCGGCGAAAAAAGCGGCGCATCATACCAGTTCGCACGCGCGCACTTGTGCCTTGCATCGGGCGCAGGCCGGTACGGCAGCAAACGGTGATGGAAAAAAGAGAACAGGAGGAGGGCGGGGCGAACGATCCTGCATACGCACAATGTATGTAGGAAAAGGCTGTTAAGCGCTGGTAGGACTTCCGACTTTAACGAGGTGCTGCAGGGACGCCAAGGGCTTTTCGTCGCACCGAAAAATAAACCTGGCAAACGCAAAAATTACTTTTTCCTGTCACGTTTTTTGGAGTATCTAAAAGGCAGACCGTCGTAACTGGCACGCAGCAGCCTCTTCTCTGCTGGTGCAATTCCCCCGCTGCGGCCAGGGAATGAAACGGCGGTCTGGTGCGGCGGAGCGCTGACCTGGCATTCCGTCGCTTGGCTCCTATAAGAAGGTGACCGAGTATGGATGACCACGGACGCTCCAGCCCTACTGCTCCAATCCTCTACGCCCTCGATACAAACGTTCTGATCCACGACCCCAACGCCCTCCTGAATTTCCAGGAACACCACGTCGCCATCCCCATGACCGTGCTCGAGGAGCTGGACAAACTCAAAACTGGCAAGCAAGGCGTCGCAGCAGAATGCAGGCAAGCCATCCGCCTGATCGACAAGATTCTCGGCGGTGCCTCTCCCGAAGAAGTCGAACACGGTGTACCGATTCAACGCGATAAAAGCGGTCCCTGCGGTTATCTCTCCATCCTCATGAGTCGTCGCGCCGAGCCCATCACCTGGCTGCCCGAAGACCTCAACGACAACAAAATCATCAACCAGCTGGTCGACTTGCAATCACGCAAGCCGGGCCTCTCTGTGGTGCTGGTTACCAAAGACATCAACATGCGCCTCAAGGCGCGCGCCTGTGGCATTGAATCCGAGGACTACCACACCGACCAACTGGTCGACGACATCTCGCTGTTGCCGCGCGGGTATCACACCCTGAGCGGCTCGTTCTGGGATCGCGTCAACAAGGTCGACACCCGCCAGGACCACGGCCGTACCTGGCACCGCGTGCAGATGACCGACAACTTGCCGGCCGTACACATCAACGAATTCATCATCGACGAGCAGGGCTTTGTCGGCTGGGTCAAAGGCATCAAAGCCGATGAGCTGCTGCTGCTCGACCTGCATCAGGAACCCTTGCTGCATCAGGAAGCGTGGGGCCTGCGCCCTCGCGACATTTACCAGAGCCTGGCGCTATTCGCCTTGCTTGATCCGGATATTCACCTGGTCAACCTGTCCGGCGCGGCCGGCTCGGGCAAAACCATCCTGGCCCTGGCGGCCGCCATTGAACAGACCATGGTCACCAAGCGTTACCGCCGCATTATTGCCACCCGTAGCGTGCAAGGTCTGGATCAGGAAATCGGTTTCCTGCCCGGCACCGAAGCGGAAAAAATGGAGCCGTGGTTGGGCGCCATCACCGACAACCTCGAAGCCCTGCACATGGACGACGAGAACACCCACGGCAGCGTCGACTACATCCTTGGCAAAGTGCCGCTGCAATTCAAATCGCTGAACTACATTCGCGGTCGTAGCTTCCAGCAAAGCCTGATTCTGATCGACGAATGCCAGAACCTGACGCCGCACCAGATGAAAACCATCATCACGCGTGCCGGTACCGGTTCGAAAGTGGTGTGCCTGGGTAACCTGGCGCAGATCGACACGCCGTATCTGTCAGCACCCAGCTCGGGGCTGACCTACCTGACGGAGCGCTTCAAAGATTTTCCACACGGGGTGCATATCACCTTGCAAGGCGTGCCACGGTCGGTGCTGGCCGAGTACGCGGAAGCGAATATGTGAGGGGTGGATAGGAGGGAAAAAACCGGGCCTTGGGGTCCGGTTTTTTTTTGGCCGGTCATAGATGAAGAGCCCCTCTCCCCAGCCCTCTCCCGCAAGCGGGCGAGGGGGCCGATCACCGTTTGGTTGAAGACGTCACCCCTCGCCCGCTTGCGGGAGAGGGGCCGGGGGAGAGGGGCCGTTTGGCTCTAGCGCACCACCGTCTTCACCTGCACCCCACTGCCCTCATCGCGCCCATAAATATCCTCATACCGCTCAATGTCGTCCTCCCCCAGATAACTGCCCGACTGCACCTCGATAATCTCCAGCGGAATTTTTCCCGGGTTGGCCAGCCGGTGAACCGAGGCAATCGGAATATAGGTCGACTGGTTCTCCGTCAGCAGAAACACGTTTTCATCGCACGTCACCTCGGCGGTGCCCGACACCACAATCCAGTGCTCGGCCCGGTGGTGGTGCATTTGCAGGGACAACTGCGCGCCTGGCTTCACGGTGATGTGCTTAACCTGAAAGCGCCCGCCCATATCCACCGAGTCGTACGAGCCCCACGGGCGATACACCTCGCAGTGGTTTTCGGTTTCGCTGCGGCCCGCCTCTTTCAGCGTGTTGACCAGCTGCTTGACCTCCTGCACGCGGTCTTTGCTGGCAATCATCATGGCGTCCTTGGTTTCCACCACCACGATGTTTTCCAGGCCGATCACCGACACCAGCTTGCCGTTGCCGTGCACCAGGCAGTTGTGGCTGTCGCGCACCACCACGTCGCCTTTGGTGACGTTGCCGGCGTCGTCTTTTTCATGCACATCCCACAACGAACTCCAGCAACCCACGTCGCTCCAGCCAGCGGTCAGCGGCACGACACAGGCGCGGTCGGTTTTTTCCATCACGGCGTAGTCGATGGAGTTGTCTGGGCAGCACTCGAACGTGGCGGCGTCGATGTCGATGTTTTCGCCATCGAATGCGCTGCGTTCCAGCGCCAGCAGGCAGGTGTCGTAGATGTCCGGGTCGTGGCGTTTCAGTTCGTCGAGGAAACGGCTGGCGCGGAACAGGAACATGCCGCTGTTCCAGAAATAGCTGCCGGATTTAACAAACTCGGCAGCGCGCTGGGCATCGGGTTTTTCCACGAACTGCTCGACGCGGCTGACGCCTTCCGGCAGGGCACCGTCCAGGCTGGCTTTGATATAGCCATAGCCAGTTTCCGGTTTGGTTGCCGGTACGCCAAACAGCACCAAATCACCCGCTTCGGCGGCGATGGTGGCGATGGCCAGGGCGCGTTGGAAGGCTTTCTGGTCATCGATGACGTGGTCCGCCGGCATCACCAGCAGCAACTCGTCGCGGCCTTCGTTAAGCAGCTTCATGGCGGCAATCGCCACGGCCGGCGCGGTGTTGCGGCCGAAGGGTTCCATCAGTACGGCCTGGCTCGCCAGGTTCAGCGCCGAGAGCTGCTCCTGCACGATAAAACGATGGTCTTTGTTGCACACGATTACCGGCGGCTGCATGCCTTCGAACACCAGGCGCTCGAGGGTTTGCTGGAACATGGTGTGCTCGCCGGTGAGGGCGAGGAATTGTTTGGGAAACTGTTTGCGCGATAGCGGCCACAGCCGCGAACCGCTGCCGCCCGAAAGAATAATTGGAATCATGGGAATCTCCTTTACATGTGAGTCCGTGCGATCTACTGCGCGTCGGCCTGCCTGCGTTAAAACCAGCCCAGGACTGCTCATTGGCTACAGCCAACTGCGCTTCCTGGTCTGGTTTTGCCTTGGCACGCTCTAGCTCGCGAGATCGATATTCACGAAGCGAAAAGCCAAAAGCTGGTTTATTCAGTAGCAGTCGGGCGCTTGACCCAAACTGGCGAAAGCTTGCTGCCAGAGCCGGTGACGTACAGCGCAACCGCTTCACCGCGAGCAAGCGAGACCGGCTTCAGGTCGCTGATTTTTTGCGAGCCGTTGAACAGCGCGAGCTTGACGTTCACCGGGTTGATTTCGCGGTCGCCTCGGGCGGCGGGGGCGACGTCTTCGACGACGGCGGTTTTACCGTCGGCGGTTTTCAGGGTGACCTTGGTGTCGCTGAGGTTTTGCACGCGCACCAGGGCTTTCTGTTTGTTTTTGAATGGCGGTTCTTCCACCAGTTTCGGTTGGCCGCCGGGCAGGGCGACGATGGTGTAGTACTTATCGGCGGCCAGCTTGACCGGCACGGTTTGCGAGCCGACCTGAGCGCTGTAGTCGCCGCCCGGCAGAAAGCCGAAGTCGCTGCTGCCCAGTGGGCCGACGTCACTGAGCTTGGCGCTGCCGACCGTGGCGTTGATTTCCTGACTGCCGGCGTTGTACACCCGCACGAATGCCGAACCCTTCGGCGCGGTGGGGCCGTAAAGGGCGGCTTCGTCGGCGTGTACCTGGGCGGCGAGCAGGCCAACTACCACGAACGCGCAGGCTTTACCGAGGCGGTTGTTAACGATTGCATGGGTGATGGATGGCTTCATTGTGTCGTTCTCCATGATGAGGTGATGCCCGCCCTGAAAGGCGCGAGCAGGGCATCGGTCTAGCGGTTTGCCTGGATTGGCAAGGAGGATTGGCGGCCGGATGCGGCCACGTCAGTAGCCGCACCGGCGGCCTTGAGTTGAGCGACCCAGTTGGGGTCGAAGTCGCTCAGGTTGGTTTTCATCGGCAAATAGCGCTCGGGGAATTCCCAGATCACCAGCTGTGGTGGCGCGTTTTTGAACTCATCGCTTTGCAAATACTTGAGCATTGGTTCGATGGGCCCGTGGCCCTGTTCGGCGTAGCTGACCACATCGCTCTTCAGCGCTTGTTGCAACGCGCCGACGAAGTTCCAGTTGGGGTTGGCGCTGTAGCTGGTGCCCACCAAGGCAACGGGCACCTGGGCGTCGGCAAACAATGCATCGTCGCCGTTTCCCGCAGGCCCATCAGCGGCCCGCGTGGTGCGCTGTTGCAACTGGTCTGGCTTGGGCAGCAAGTCGCTGAATAGCGGGTCTAGCGGCAGGAACGAGGTGAGGTCGCCCTTGTACGGCTCGGGCGGTTTCGATTCGGTGATGAATTGCTGCGGCGCGGCATTGATCGGCGCCTGGTTGGCCACCGTGGCGCTGAGGTTCTGCGCCACTACGTCGGCGCCCATGGGCGTCCAGTGCGTGTCGGTGCGCAGGAACACTTGGCCTTGCAGCTTGGCGTGTTGCAGCGGCATGAGCAGGTCCGGGGCGACAATGCCAGCCTGTTCGGCACTGGCGTGGAAGCGTTGGTACAAGTCGCTGTGCAGCGAGGCCGGGGCTTCATCGCCCAGGTGCTCGGGATACAACCGCGCCTTGGCCGGCAGAATGGCCAGCACCAATTTCACGCCTCGTTTCTCCAACTGCTCGCGCGCGCCTTGAATCAACGCCAGATTCTCTTGCTGGTAATCCTGGCCGTTGGCGATGGGCTTGAATTCCTCATCGCTGAACAGCCATTGGTCACGGCCCAGCACCACGCCGGGGCGGCCTTCGTTGAACAGCGTGTAATCCAGCGCGGCCCACAAGTTCGTGCCCAGGCGTTTTAGCGGGAATTCCTTGTCGTACTGGGTTTCGGCGGCCTTGGCCCATTTGCCGTTGAGCACGGTGTCGGTTGGCGTGGTGCTAAAGCCCGTAAAGGCGCGCAGCGACCACAGGCCCAGGCCCAGCAGCAGGCCGAGGAACACGGCGATATACAGAATGCGTAATGATCGGGTCATGGCTGGGCTCGCTCAGAACTGGAAGTAAAGGAAGGGCGAGTAGCTCTGCGCCGAGAGCTTGAGAATCGAGGCCATGAACAGCAGCAACACCAGCGTTCGCATGGCGTAGCGCGGCCAGTCGGCGGTCCAGTAGGCCGCTTGCACCTGCGCCTCGGCGCCGACGGTGAAGCCGGGCACATGAATGTTCGGCTGCTCGCCCGGCACCGCTTTAACGGTGCCCGGTTGCGCAGTGGCAGGGCCGTCGGCCTCGGCGGTTTTGCGTGTGTCGATGGGCGGGTTGGCGTAGAAATCACGCAGCCCGAAGAAGGCGAGGGTGGCGTAGGCCACCACCAGTGTTGCCACTTGCAGGCCGGTGAGGTTGGCGCGGTTGAGTTCCGACAGGTTCCAGTCGCCAAAGCCAAACATGGCGCCGTACATGCGGCCGGCCACGTGCAGGTTTTCCGCGCGGAAAATCACCCAGCCCATGATCACCAGCAAGAAGGTGAAGGCCCAGCGCAGCACGTTGAAACTGCGCGGTGCGGTGTTGATGCCAATGGCTTTTTCAATCGCCAGCCACACGCCATGCCAGGCGCCCCAAACGATGTAGGTGATATTGGCGCCGTGCCAGAGGCCCCCCAGCAGCATGGTCAGAAACAGGTTGCGGTACGTGGCCACTTTGCCGCCGCGATTGCCGCCCAGGGTGATGTACAGATAATCACGCAGCCAGGTGGACAGGCTGATATGCCAACGCCGCCAGAACTCGGTGATCGATTGGCTGATATACGGCTGCTTGAAGTTCTCCATAAAGCGAAAGCCCATCATCAGGCCCAGGCCGATGGCCATGTCGCTGTAGCCAGAGAAGTCGAAATACAGCTGCGCCGTGTAGGCCAGCGCACCGAGCCAGGCATCGCCAGTGGTGGGATTTTCCAGAGCGAAGCAATGGTCCGCGACAATCGCCAGGGTGTCCGCAATAAACACCTTTTTGATAAACCCCTGCATAAAGCGCGTGGCGCCTTCGGAGAATTTATCCAGGGTGTGGGTGCGGTTGTTGAACTGATCGGCCAGGTCGCGAAAGCGCAATACGGGGCCGGCGATCAGGTGCGGGAAGATCGCCACGAACGCGGCGAAGTCGATGAGATTGCGCGTGGCCGGGGTGTCGCCTCGGTACACGTCAATGATGTAGCTGATCGACTCGAAGATGTAGAACGAGATGCCGATGGGCAGCAACACGTGGGTGAGGATGAACGGCTCCAGGCCGAACGAGGTGATGATGGCGTTAAGGCTGTCGACGCCAAAATTGGCGTATTTGAAATAGCCGAGAATGCACAGGTCTACCCCCACACCGAGCAGCAACCAGCGCTGCGCCGGCTTGGTCCGCACCCCGGCGGCGCCGACCTTAAGGCCGATCCAGTAATTCCACAGCGTGACGCCGGCAAACAGCGCAAGAAAGTCCACCCGCCACCAGGCGTAGAACACGTAGCTGGCAATCAGCAGCAGCAGATTGCGATAGCGTTGCCCGCTCAAGTAATACAAGCCGAGGAATATCGGCAGGAACAAGAACAGGAACACATTGGATGAAAAAACCATCCGACTCTCTCCATCGTCACCTTCGGTTCAGAGGACGTGGCTAGCGCCACATCCCCCCCAAACCCCCCCGGAATTTCCGGCAAGGATTACGTTGTCACTTGGTCTTCGGCTGTCCTGTAGGAGCGGCTTTAGCCGCGATGCTTTTAGCTATCTCGAGCATCGCGGCTAAAGCCGCTCCTACAAGAGTTAGTGCGAAACTCAGGAATCCTTCTTGCCCTTCTCCGCCTGCGGATCAAACACGCGGGTCAAATCGCCACCCAGGCGAAAGGTCTTGAACGGCTGCATCGACTGCTTCCACTTCAACGTGTCGCCGGCGCATTGGTAGAGTTGGCAGTACGGTTCCAGCCAGGCAAATTTGCTGTCGATTTTCAGGTCATCCATGTCCTGTTTTTCGCCGGCCTTGCTGGCGAATTCGTCGGGGTTGTTCACGCCTTCCATTACCCGCTTGGCCAAGCGGCTGAGGGCGTCGCGGTTTTCCGTGCGCAAGTCAACGTGATTGGCTTCGGCGAAGCTAGCGATCATGGCCAGCGGCGGCAGGGCGTAGTTGTGGTAGGCGAGGGCGCGCTGTTTGCGTTTCAGTTCGTTGGGCAAAAAGCCTTCGTCGTCCACTTGATTGGCGCCGACGCGGTATTGCTCAATCGCCCAGTCGAACAAGTCTTGCCGGTCGGTCGCCACCGCCGTGGCCATCACCGACCACGCCGCCCAGTACGAGTGGTTGTTCACCTGTTTAAGTGGCAGGTAGCTCCAGTCTTTCACCACCTGATCGCCCAACTTGCTGAACCAGCGCTCGATCAGTTGCGACTGTTGCGGGTAGGCCGCCAGCGGTTTCGATTCGGAAAACTTCAAGCGCAGATACGCCGACGCCACACTGCCCAGCGCCCATTTGCGCATCGACTTGCCGGTGTGGTTGAAGTCGGTGCTCAGCAACGCATCGGCCTGGGCCCAGGTGGTCAGCCAGCTCAGCGTGCAGTCGAGCTGCTCCTGGCGACCGTCACGCATGTAGCCCATTACCTGCTTGCTCACGCCGCGTTCCAGGGTGGTGATGCTGGCGGTGGAGTCGCGGAAGGCTTTTTCCGATTCCTTGTTCAGTGTGGCCCGGGCTTTGTCCGAGCCTTCGTATTTGCTGCGAAACACCAGCTTGTCGGTGTAAGGCGTGGGCGGCGCGCCGCATTGTTCTTCCGGCGGTTTGCTTTTCTTGCTTTCAATCGGCGCGTAGTAGCCCTGGGGTGGAACCAGGGCGGCACTGGCGCTACCGGCAACCAACAAGGTGCTCAACGCTGCGCTGCGCAGCAAGGTGTGAGGGATGTTCATAGGTTCGTGCCTCCTGCGGCTTTTGCCGTTAGGGTGCCGGCCCCGCCTGCCGGTCGTTTACACAGCGTGGCTTTTACGCTAAGGCCGTCGGGCATTTGCTCGGGGCTGTGAATTTCCAAGGCGAGCATGTTCAGCTCTGCCCAGCCAGGGTCGTTACGCAGTTGGAACACATAGCGGCCACCGGTATCGGCGGCGGCGCTTTGTTCCAGTTTGAGGTTCTCGCGGCGGCCGTTGAGGTACCAGATGGTCGCCTGCAGGGTTTTCACTGAAGGGTCGCTGAACGTCAGGTCGATCTGGTGTTGACCGCCTTGCAGGTCGAGCAATTGGTTCTTGCCGTTGACCAGAATCTCGGTGCTGCCGTTGTGCAGTTTCACGTCGTTTTTCAGCAGTGCCTTTTGCCCTTCACAGCCGTTGTTTACCAGCGGCATGGCCTGGCGGTAGAAGCTTTTCTGCGCCATGTCGTAGTGCGTGGCGAATTCCCAGACGATGATTTTCGGCGGGTGTTCGTGGAATTCCTGGCTGCTCAGGTATTGCAGCAGCGAGCTGTCGAAGCCGCCGCCGGAGATGGCGTTGTTGAGGATTTCCGCGCCGCTGTATTGCTCCAGGAAACCGGCGAAGTTGTACGCCGGCCCACTGTTACTGGTGCCCACCAGCGCCACTTGCGGCTGCGATTCGTCGCCGAACAAGTCATCGCCACCGCCGTCTTCACCGCCGCCGCTGTCGGCCACGGCGGTTTCGAAACGGTCGACGTACTGAGTGGCGTAGCTGTTGCCGCACAGCTGCGCGGCGGCTTTGTGAAAGGTGCCGAGTTTCGACAACAGGCCCACGCGTTTGCTCTCGTACTGCTGCTTGGGAATGTCGTCGAAGCCGGGAATTTCTTTCAGCGTGGCGGCGGTGATTTTCGCGGTGCGCTCGGCACCGTAAGGCGTCCAGTGGTGGTCGCCTTTGAAGTAGTAGGCGTGCTGTTCGTTTTCATCGAACAACGGACTGAAATCCGGCACCCACATGCCGGTCTGGCGCAGCTTTTCCACGGTGGCGAGGTAGTTCTTTTTCGCCAGGTCGTAGTTGAACGCTTTGCGCTCCTCGCTGGTGAGTTTCTCCCGGTTGATCAGGCCGCGTGTCGGTTGGTACACCACCACCAGTTCGATGCCTTTTTTCTTCAGGGCATCGCGCAACGCTTTGAGTTTGGCGTAGCCCTCAGGCGTGGTGCCGAAGTCGGTGCGCAGGTCGTAGGTGGTACGAAACAGCCAGTCGTCCTGGGCCTGCACCAAGTGGGTAAAGAAACCCAGGTATTTGGTGTTGTACAAATTGTTGTTCGCTGCCGCCGGGCACAGCGGCGGATTACCGTGAACGCTGTACTGCGGCGCGCCGGCTTCGGCGCCCTCGGTCATAGGGGCGGCGGCGGCGGTGAGCAAGGCGAGCGCCAGTGCAGACGGGGCGAGCCTTTTGGCTGAGCGCTTGGCGGTGTGCAGGGGCTTGTCTACGTACATGAAATGCATGCTCCTCAGTCCTGAAGTTCGGCCTGGCTTTCAACGGGGTCGATCAGCACTGCCTTATCCTGGCGAACCATCAGGTCCAGAATTTCGTTTTGCTTGTCGCCGAGAATTCCGGAGAAGCTGATGCCCGACGATTTGGTCGGCGCCAGCATGGCCACTCGGTACAGCTCCACACTCAGCGGCGAGTCGATGGACAGCGGTCCCGAGCCGTTGCTGATCAGCTCGCCGCCCACCACGATCATCGACACCTTGGTGTCGAACGGGTCCAGGTCGATGTCGCGGTCGGTGTCGCTCAGGTCTTTGATGTGGCCGTACACGCCGACCAGGTGGTTGTCGGCGGCCAGGTTCTCGTAGAGGCGAATGTTCACGCTGTTGCGCAGGCGAATGCCGTGGCGCGCGTTGCTCATTACCTGGTTGCCCCAAATCAGGTTGTTGGAGCTTTCGTACAGGGTGATGCCGTCGGAGTTGTTGCGGTAAACCTCGTTGTAGGCGACGAGGTTGTTCACGCTGTTACGGTCGATAACGATGCCGGACAGCGCGTTGTCGTAGACCTTGTTGTTGATGATCCAGCTGTCATCCACCTCGCGGGAAATGATGATGCCGTGCTTCTTGTGCGTGCCGTACACGGTGTTGCCGGCGATCACCAGGCGGCGCGAGCGGTCGTGGGGGTCGATGCCGTAGATGATGTTGTCGCGGTAGACGTTGTCTTTGATGACGAAGTCCTGGGTTTCGTA
Source organism: Pseudomonas sp. AC070 (assembly GCF_979258635.1). NCBI lineage: Bacteria > Pseudomonadati > Pseudomonadota > Gammaproteobacteria > Pseudomonadales > Pseudomonadaceae > Pseudomonas > Pseudomonas sp. AC070. The sequence continues at coordinate 4,213,375 of NZ_OZ409871.1, read as the reverse complement.
GCAATAGAAGCCGTACCACATGTCCGAGAATTCGGAGCCGATGATCCAGCCGGTGGGCATGGCGCGGCCCATTTGCTTGCTCATGTTGGGCGTGTATTGGGAAATGCTCACGCCGTAGGACTTGCTGGTGCTGTAACCGAAGCTGGCGATTTTGCTGTTGACGATGTACGTCTCGGTGCCGCCCCAAGAGAGCAGGAACGGGCGAAACTCTTCCGGTTTTTTAAAGGTGGCCGGGGCTTTCTTCGCCTCGTTCCAACCGGTGAGTTGGGTGTCGGTGATAAACAGCTTGCCGTCGTTGACGATAAACGCGCCGCGGTCTTGCGAGAGGCGCAGTTCCTTGACGTCTTTACCAATCTGCAACGTCGCGTCTTTGGCCACCACCAGCGGCAGGCGCAGGGTGAACACGCCATTGGCATCGGCGGTGAAGTACTGCTTGGGCAGCTTTTTCGCCACCTCGCCAAGGCTGACGTAACCGCCTTCGATAAAGATCGCCTGTGGCATGCCGCGTTGACGCGTCACCCATTCGGCCATGCGGTTGTTGCCGCCGATAAATTCTTTCAGGGCATCTTGCTGCACCATGCGCCGCACGGTGACGCTGCCTTTTTTACGGCGGTCGATCTTGGCGGTTACCGCCTCGGCGGTGTAGCCGCTGAGGTCGGGCAATTTCGGTGCGGCCAATTCCAGCGCGTCGGTCGGCGCGGTGGTCACGGTGTAGCTTTTGGCCTGGCGCAATTCTTTGGTCGCTTGCGGCTTGCCGTCGGTGCCGGGCAATGGCGCGTCGCTGGCGCGTGCCACGTTTTGCTGGCTGTCGGACGCTGGCGGCACCTCCACAGCCAGTGCCGCAGGGCCGAACGCACCGGTGAACAGCAGCACGCCGGCCAACAGCAGCGGATGGAGCGGCGGGGTGTGTGCAGTCATCACAAGGGCTCTCCCGTGGCCGGTCATCAGTAGCGCCAGATCACGTCAACAAACGCGCGGTGCATGTACGAGTCGGCATCCGGGCCATAAGCGTCGCCGGGCTTAAACACGCCACCGCGAAAGCGCACCAACGCGGATGGCTCGTCGATGCTTTCGCTGACGGCAGCGGGCAGCAGGCCCTGTTTGAAGTACTTGGTGAGCACCACGTCGACCTCCTGGCCGATGTCTTTTTCACCGTCTTGCATGGCGGCGTTAATGCCGCTGGTGCCGATCGGTTGCTCGTCATCGACGCGCCAGAACTTGTGGTACACCAGGCTCGCGTCGTAGTCCTCGCGCAGTTGCCAGGAACCGAACAGCGTGGCCGCTTGCAGGTTGCTCAACTCGCCACGAAACGCCTCGCCGAAGCGGTGCACCCGCGAGCGCGTGCCGGTGTAGGTGGAGCGGTTGCTTTGCAGGCCGGTCTGCTCGAAGTTGTCTTCGCCGCTGTCGCCACCGCCGCCGCTGCCACGGGCATAGGCGGCGCCGACTTTCCAGTTTTCATCCAGGTTGAAACGCAGGCCCAGGTCGGTGCCCCAGGCGTTGACGTCGCCGCTTTGCTTGCCGGTGGCGACTTGCTCGCCGCCCACCGTGGAGGTGTTCAAGCGGTCGCGGTCGCCGGTCAGCCAGGTAGCGCTGGCCCAGTAGTTGAGGCGGTTTTCGTTGCGATGGTTGTAGGCGTCGCTGTTGGCCTGAATGCCAAGCCAGGTGAGGTCGCCGGTACTGGTTTTATCCAGTTCATCGACCGTTTCGCCGGGGCGATTAAGGTCGCCATCGTCGCGGGCGTGTTGCACGTTCAGGCCGACCCACTGGCCAGGCGTCCACTGTGTTTCCACGTCGCCGTAGAGGTGCAGACGGTCTTTGTCTTTCGGCGCCAGTTCGTCGAGGTCGGTGCGGTATTCGCTGAAGCGTTCGGCTGCACCCAGGTGGGCGCGCAGCAAGGTGGTATCGAAGGTCCAGTTCAGCGCTTCGATGTTGGTGTCGCGCCACATGCCGTCGTCGTTGCGCAGGCGCTGGCGGCCCAGGCGCAGTTCTTCGCCGGGGTAGGGCGTAAGGCCGGAGTAGCCGACCCAGAATTCGCGCAGCGCCAGGTAGCTTTTGTCGGGCTGGCGGCTGTCGTCGCTGCTGTTGCTGCTCTCGGCGTTTTCGCCGTCTTCAGGTTGCTGCAGGGTGTCGGTTTCGATGATGTCTGTAGCGCTCACCGCCTGGCCCATGGCGTAGCCGCTCCAGTTGCCGCGCTTGCCGTACACCCAGGGGCGCAGGTCGATACCCACACCGCTGACGTCGCCGCCGCTGCGGGTGCCGAGGTCGCGGTCGTCTTCGGACTGGGCGGTAATCTTCACGTCCAGGCCCCAGCTGCTGCTGTCGGTCATTTGCACCGCCCAGGCGGAGTGGGCGGTGATCAACGTAGCGCTTAGGCCGAAACCGGCGCTCATCCATGCTTTGGTGGTTTTGCGTTTTGCGTGGCTCATAGCGGCTCCTGCCCGTCCTGAGGTTGCATGGCTTGCATCTGTGTCGTCTGTTGTAGAACGGCGCCGCGCAAGGCTTGTTCCTGTTGCAGCAGGCGCTCGGCTTGCGCACGGGAACCGGGGGGCAGTTGCTGTTCGATTTGCGCCGCCAGCTCGGGCGCTTGCGGGGTGCCTTTTTGCACGGCGATCTGGCTGAACACGAAGGCGTTCACCGGGTCAGGCTGAATGCCGCGGCCCTGGGAGAACATCTGCGCCAGGGCGAAGTCGGCGCTGTTCTGCCCGGCGCGGGCGGCGGCCAGCAGGTGGTCCAGCGCCTGTTGCGGCTGCACCTTGCCGAGGTAGCCCCGGCGGTACATCTGGCCCAAGTAGTAATTGGCGCTGGTTTCGGTCGGCGCCGCTTTTAGCAGGTGTTGTTCGGCTTTCTGCGGGTCGGCCGGCAGCAGCTTGCCTTCGTAATAGAGTTTTCCCAGCAGGAGTTCGGCGCGCGGTTGCGCGGCGTCGCGGCCGTTTTTCAGGTAGCCGAGCATCTTGTCGATGTCGCCTTGTTCCGGGTAGTCGTACAGCAGTTGCGCCAGGCTGACCCACGCGGCGGGGTAGGTGGGGGCAATCTGCTCGAGCAGTTCCTGCGCCGTGGCCGGGTCGGTTTTGCCGCCGTTTTCGCTGTCAGCCGAGGCGGCCACCAGCTCCTGGTCGGCCAGCACCAGGGCCACACCTTCCATCCGCGCGGCCGGCACCACGCCACGGCCATAGGCGCTGCGCAGTTGCTCGACCAGGGCTTTCTGCTTATCTGCATCGCCGCGTTTCTGATACACGGTGGCGAGTTCGACGTAGCAGACGTCGGCGGCTGCCAGGGCCTGTTGGCAGATTTTTTCCACGTCAGCCAGATGCGCGTCATACGTGCCTTGCGTGCGGTACAGCAGCACCTGCGCGAGTTCCGCTTGCGGGTGGCCCTGTTCGCGCCACTGGCTGATTTTTTCCTGCGCATTCACTTCGGGAAAGGTGTGCGGGTATTGCAGGTAGAGCATCGCCAGGGGCAGCACAGCGCCTTCTTCGCCATTGGCGAACGCTTGCTTAAGGCGCTGCTCGGCTTCCTTGTGCTCGGCCTCGGTGGCGTTGGGTTTGGTTGCCAGCAGCCGGCCCAGACGCGACGCCGCACGCGGCGAATTGTCTGCGGCTTGCCGGAACGTGTTCTCGGCGGCAGCCAGTTGCGCCGGGTCGCCGCTTTGCAGCTGGATATCGGCAAGCCCCACCGAGGCGTCGGCGTAGCCCATGTCGGCCAAGGCTTTGTAGTTGGCCTGGGCCGTGGCGGTGTCGCCGTTTTTCAGCGCCTCGTTGGCCAGGCGTTGATCAGGCAGGCCCGCGCAGCCTGCCATGGCCAGGGCCATCACCAGCGGCGTGACGGCCAGCCACGGCGAGCGCGCAAACGCGTGCAAAGAAGAAATGGCCATAGGTCAGAGCCCTGCCGCCAAGGCCTTGTCGGCAAACCAGCCAAAAGACGGACCGTTGTCGCTGCTCACTTCCACCGGACGACCAGCCAGGGCGTTGTCCAGCGGCTCGTCGGGCTGGATCACCACGCGAATGTCCGACGACAAGTTGCCGGTGTCATTCAGGCTGCTGCTGAGCACCTTGCCGCTGCGCACGTCATCCACGCCAGCGACCTGGAAATTCACTCGGGCGCCGGGCTTGATTTCGTTGAATTTGCTGTAGGGGAAACGCGCTTCGATTTGCGCTTTGGCCTCGCGAGAAACCAAGTCGAAAATCACATCGCCCTTGCTCGCGTATTGGCCGTCGGCCACGTATTGCTTGGCCAGCACGCAGTCGCACGGGCTGGTCAGAGTGCCTTTCATTTGCTTGCTGAACAGGGTGGCGACGTTGGATGGGCTCAGCTGTTTGTCGTCCAGATGGCCCTTGAGCATTTCCAGCATCGAGGCGCTGAAAGTGGCGATGGGCGCGCCTTTTTTAACCAAGCCATCGGCGCCGATCAGGCTTTGCACCGTGCCTTCGCGCGGCATCGTCACTTGCATACCCGGCACGTTGACCAGTGCCGATTGCGCGTGGGTGACGAAGTACAGGCTGTAGATGGACTTGAACAGAAAACCAAACGCCAGCAGGCCGACCAGGAACACACCGACACTAAAGGTGACCGCGCGCATGCGGGCAAACGCGCTCATGCCGGCGCCGCTTTTTTGCTTGCGCGCTTTGGTGAAGTTTTCGCGCTGCAAGGTGGTGAGCAGTTCACCGACGCTGACCAATTCGCCGCTCAAGTGGGCGGTAATCAAATGGCGCAGCGTGGCGATTTCCCGGGGGCGCATGTTGCTGAATTGGCAGCCGACGCGCTGGGTGTCGGCATCCACCGAGCGCACCTGAAATTCGGTGTCGATGGCCAGGGTGATGTTGTCGATCACAAAGAGCATTTTGCCTTTGTGAAAGTCGCCCACCTGCACGTTGCTAGTGGCCGCCGCGTAGCTGAAGCCGCCGGCAGACATGTCGGTAACGGTCTGTTCGACCACCTCGCGGTTCTTGCCGCTGAAGCGGATTTTGGCCGGCAGGCGCACTCGGGCGAACTGACGCTGGGCTTCGGATTCGTGCACCACATTGACGTTGACGGCTGTATTCATGGGCTTGTTCCTACTCGAGAGTCGTTGATCCATTGGGGTCGCGCTCACACCACCAGCAGCAGCGTGGCGACAAACACACTGGTGGCAGAGAAGGTCATGGTTCGCGACGACCAGGTGTTGAACCACTGCTGAAAGCTGGCGAGGTCGCGGTTGAGCTTGGTCGGCTGGCGGGTCCAGGATTGCTGGTCAAGGCGGAAGAACACGTAGATCTTCACCATCGCGCCGACGATCTGGTTGTAATAAAGAATCACCGGGTAAGCGGGGCCAATGTGGTGGCCGCTGATCGACAGCAACAGGGTGAGCACCAGGCGGGTAAAGCCGATCCACAGCAGGTACACGAGAAAGAACGCGATGCTGTATTTGAGGCTGGCGATGATCGCCACGGTGAGGCCCAGCAGGCAGGTCCACATCGACACGCGCTGGTCGAACAGCACCACGCTGGTGAACAGGCCCAGGCGTTTGACGCCCAGTTTCATGGCCCGCGAGTTCTGCCGCAGGTTGTTGCCGTACCAGCGAAACATCAGCTTGCGGCTGGCCTTGATAAAGCTCTTTTCCGGCGGGTGCTCGACAGTGTTGATCGCTGCATCGGGCACGTAGAACGTGTCGTAGCCCAGGCGCATCAGGCTGTACCAGCTGGACTTGTCGTCGCCGGTCAGAAATCTGAAGCGGCCCAGGCGCCAGTGGTCGAGCGAGTCGCTTTCCACGTCGGCGATAAATTCAGGATTGCTGATAACCGGCGCGCGGAACATCGACATCCGCCCGGTTAGCGTCAGCACGCGCTTGGACAGGCCCATCGAGCACATGTTGATGTGCCGCTGAGCGAAGCGCAGCTTGTGCCACTCGCTCATGATGTAGCTGCCGCGCACCTCGCAGAATTCGTTGGTGGTGAGGCCGCCGACATTGGGGAACAGCTTGAAATACGGCACGGTGCGGCGCACCACGCCAGGCTCGAGCACGCTGTCGCCATCGATCACCGCCACCACGGCATCGCGGTCAGGCAAGTGCCGGGAAATGGCGCGGAAGCCGTGGGCCAAACCATCGCGTTTACCGGTTCCGGCGATACGCACGAAGTCGAGGGTGACGCGCTCCGGCGGGTTGTATTTCTCCCACAGGCTCTTCACCAGAAATTCATCGGAAAGTTCGACGATCGAGCACACCACGGTGGTGGGGTAGCCGCACTCAATCGCCTCGCGAATCACCGACTGGTACACCTGCGCCGTGGTCAGCGCATCGATGCGAAAACTGGTGACCATCAAAAACACGTGGGACGGGTCTGCCGCCTCGCCAAGCTTCTGCGCCTTGCGCCGGTAATAGGGGAACACCACGTACAGAAACAGCACGCCGCGTAAAAAATGCAGCGCGCCCATGGAGTAGCGCCAGATGCCCACCACACCGATGAGCAAAATGAAGTGTTTGGACTCGGGGTCGAACACTGATCGGGGTAGCGCGAGGGCGAGTGCGCACAAAAGGCTGAGGTAGAGCAGCCACCCCGCGCCTTCTGTTAAACCCTGCTTGAGCCTATCCATTTAGGTGTCCTGTCCGTCTCTCAAAAACATGCCTTCGGCCAAGGCGCAGCGCACTGCGCGCGCGACCGTGTTGCGTGTAAGGCAGGGGGTAAAAGTCGGGGCGGCACTTCAGCCAAACATCGCGCGCCCCGGACTTACGGCTACCAGCAGATGCCTTCGGTAGTGCCGTTGCTGGTGTGCTTCATAAAGCCCACCAGATCAACCACTTGCTTGCCCTCGGGGGCATGCTGCGCCAGTGGCCGGAAACGCTCGTCGCGGTTGCCCAGAACGATGATGTCGGAGTTATCCACCACCTCGTTGAAGTCGCTGTTGAGCAAGGATGAAACGTGAGGAATTTTCGACTCGATGTAATCCTTGTTCGCCCCGTGCACCCGTGCATATTCGACGTTGCTGTCGTAGATGCTCAGGTCGAAGCCTTTACCGATCAGCATCTCGGCCAGCTCCACCAGCGGGCTTTCGCGCAGGTCGTCGGTGCCGGCTTTGAAGCTCAGGCCGAGCAAGGCGACCTTGCGTTTGTCGTGGCTGGCAATGATGTCGAAGGCGTTCTGCACCTGGGCCACGTTGCTGCGCATGATGGCGCCCAGCATTGGGTGTTCGACGTCCAGCTGGCTGGCGCGGTAGGTGAGGGCGCGTACGTCTTTGGGCAGGCACGAACCGCCAAAGGCAAAGCCGGGGCGCATGTAGTACTGCGAGAGGTTAAGGGTTTTGTCCTGGCAGACCACGTCCATCACCTCGCGACCATCGACGCCGACGGCCTTGGCGATGTTGCCGATTTCATTGGCGAACGTGACCTTGGCCGCGTGCCAGACATTGCAGGTGTACTTGATCATCTCGGCGACTTCGATGTCTTTGCGGATGATCGGCGCGTCCAGCTCGCTGTACAGCGATTCCAAGGCATCGCCCGATTGTTTGTCCAACTCGCCGATGACGGTCATCGGCGGCTGGTCGTAGTCTTTGATCGCCGTGCTTTCACGCAGAAATTCCGGGTTCACCGCTACGCCAAAATCCACCCCGGCCTTTTTGCCTGAGCAGTCTTCGAGTAGGGGAATCACCACATTTTTCACCGTGCCGGGCAGCACGGTACTGCGCACTACCACGGTGTGGCGGGTCGTTTTATCACGCAGTACAAAACCGATTTCGCGGCACACTGACTCGATGTAATCGAGCTCCAGGTCGCCGTTTTTCTTGCTCGGGGTGCCGACGCACAGCATCGAAAGTTCGGTGTCGCGTATTGCAGCGGCAACATCGGTGGTGCCTCGCAGGCGGCCGGTCTCAATACCCTGCTGTAACAAGGCTTCGAGGCCGGGTTCGACAATTGGCGATTTACCGCTGTTGATCAAGTTGATCTTGTCTTCGGATATATCCACACCTACAACTTCGTGACCACGTGCAGACAGGCAGCCGGCACATACTGCGCCGACATAACCTAAACCAAAAATGCTAATACGCATTGTATTCACCTATTACCTTGAGTTACGCCGTTAAACCGTGGGTGATTAACTAACCACCGCCCATGTAAAGCGCTTCGCTTATATAATTCGCAAAAGCGCAGGCATAAAAAGTTCGTCACATTCAACTGCGTGAATGCGTGTTTGGGCATGTTGTAAGAGGGATGCGCCCGGCTATCAGGCCTACGCTCCAACACTGGTCGTAGAGCCTTTGGTGAGGCTGTGCAGTAGGTCTTTTAGGTACTGCTTCTCCATCGTTCGCTGCTTCGTTTACATCGGTTCTGTAGCGCTTTGCTTGTAGCGACTTATAGCGAATAAACAACCACGGCTTATTGCGCAAGTTGGGTCGGCTAGTGCGGGCAGCACTAAGAAAGTCGACCTGTAAAAAGTCGTTACGGGGGTTATGAGCCCGCTGGAGAAATGATAGTTCCTACCGTTCGTCAGGGTTTCGCAATACTTCGCAATACGAAGTCTGTTTAACGTGATTTCAATATAGTGGCAATGACGCTGTATGCCGCCGGGTATAGGGCGTGGTGCAGTTCAATAACTTTTGGCCACTACTTAAGGTTGGTTAAAGTGCCACCACTTAGAGTTAGGACGATAGTGTTGTAAATGCCCGCTTAAAGTTTGGGTATAGGTGGGGAACTTTGAATGGCAGCAGGTGTTTGCGGCGCCGTTGCGCAGATATAAACGTAGGGTTAACGAGAAACGCGGGTGCCTGTGGGAGCGGCTTTAGCCGCGATTGGGTTTGTCAGGATTACGAAGATCGTTTGGCCCAAAAGCCTCGCGGCTAAAGCCGCTCCCACAGGGGCGCGAAGTTCTGTGGCAACGGCTGAACAGTTCTGTAGGAGCGGCCGGGCGGCGATCCGCTTTAGCCGCGATGCCGTTATTCCTCTGCAGCGTCGCGCAGGAAAACCAGGTGGTCGGGCTTGGACTGCGCCGCGTCGAACCGGTAACCCTGGTAGTTGAAGTCCTTCAAGCCGGCAGGGTCGGTGAGGCGTTCTTTGATGACGTACCGCGCCATCATTCCCCGCGCTTTTTTGGCATAGAAGCTGATGATTTTGTACTGGCCGTTTTTCAGGTCTTTGAAGTCGGTGTTGATGATTCGCGCTTTCAAGGCCTGACGTTTCACCGCGCCAAAGTATTCGTTGGAGGCCAGGTTCAGCAGCACGTCATCGCCTTGCGCTTTGAGCGCCTGGTTCAGCCAGCCGCTGATGTTGTCGCCCCAGAATGCGTACAAATCTTTGCCCCGCGCATTGGCAAGTTTGGTGCCCATTTCCAGGCGGTAAGGTTGCATCAGGTCCAGCGGGCGCAGTACGCCGTAGAGGCCGGATAGCATGCGCAGGTGTTTTTGCGCGAAGTCGAAATCGTCTTCGCTGAAGTCGTCGGCATGCATGCCGGTGTACACGTCACCTTTAAACGCTAGCAGTGCTTGCTTGGCGTTCTTTTTGGTGAATTTCGGCGACCAGCTACCGAAGCGCGCCACGTTCAAGGCAGCGAGCTTGTCTGACAGATGCATCAACTCGGCCACTTGCGCCGGGGTGAAGTCGCGCAGTTGGGCGATCAGTTCCTGGGCATGGTCGATGTGTTGCGGTTGGGTATGGCGGCTGGTAACAGGCGGGGTGTCGTAGTCGAGGGTTTTGGCGGGTGAAATCACCATCAGCATGGCAGGCGTCTCCTAAAGGCTGCGGCGATTCTATGCGGTGACGGGCGTTTTGTCTGGCGGCTGTTAACTGCGTAGGCGCTGGCGAAAGGCGCCCGGCGTTTCGCCGCATAAATGCTTGAACAGTTTGGCAAAAGCTGCGCGGTCGCCGAAGCCAACGTCGGCGGCCACCTGCTCCAACGAGCGCGCCGGCTGACGCAACGCCGCCTGGGCAGCGCTAATGCGCAGCCGCTGTAAATATTCGTTCGGGGTAACGCCAGTGCTGGCGCGAAACCGGCGCAGCAACGTGCGCGGTGAGCAATTGGCCTGCTGGGCCAGGCGTGGCAGGTCCAGCGGCTCGGCGTGGTGTTTGCGCATCCACGTCAGCAGCGGATGCAGCGGGTCAGTGCGCGGGGTGTCCGGTACCAGCGGCGCAAAGCGGGTTTGCTCGCCACGGCCCTGGTCGAACACCAGCGCGGCGGCCACTTTCTGCGCGAGGTCGGCACCGGCATGCCAGCCGATCAGGTACAGGCATAGGTCTAATCCGGCGTGCGCACCGCCGGAGCAGAACAAGCGGTCATCGTGGGTGATCAGGAGTTCAGCTTGCAGGTTCACGCGTGGAAAACGCTGGCGAAACTGCGATGCGAGGCTCCAGTGGGTTGTGGCAGTCCGGCCATCAAGAACCCCGGCGGCGCCCAGCAGAAAGGCGCTGCTGCACAAACTGGCGAGCAAGCGCTGGGGCGCCTGTTTCGCGAGCCAGGGCAACAAAGCTGCGTTCACGCTCAAGGTGGTGTCGATGGCGCTGCCGGTTGCCGGCAGCAGGATCAAGTCGGCGCTCTCGGCCAGGCTCAAATCTGCGTCTACGCTGATGCTCGCGAACTGCAGTTGCACGGCGCGGCCGTCCAGACTGAAGCGCTGCAAGTTGAACACGCGCTCCCCCGCCAGTTGGTTCGCCAACTGAAATGCGTCCATCGCCATGCTTAGGCTCGAGCACACCGTTTGCGGGCAAATATAAAGGGCAACGCGCAGCATGAAGCGCCAACCAAGAAACCGAGAGGGTGGCTATTTTGAACACAAACTTGTCGATTTAGCCAATCGTGGATTTTTGTCCGTGGCTCGATAATGCCGCCACTTCCACCGCCAGCCGGAGCCGTCATGAGCCACCCCAACGCCGAACTGATTACCCGTTTCTACCAAGCCTTCCAGCGCCAAGACGCTGAAGCCATGGCCGCATGCTATGCCGATGACGTGACCTTCAGTGATCCGGTGTTCCCCGCTCTCAAGGGCGGCGAAGCCGCTGATATGTGGCGCATGCTCACCAGCCGTGCGCAGAACTTCTCCCTCGATTACTCAAACGTGCAAGCCGATGAGCAAAGTGGCAGTGCACACTGGGTCGCTACTTATTTATTCAGCGGCACCGGGCGCACGGTGGTTAATCGCATTCAGGCGAGCTTCGTTTTTCGCGACGGCAAGATCGTTGAGCACCGCGATCGTTTTGACTTGTGGAAATGGTCCGCACAGGCGCTCGGAACCAAAGGCACGTTGCTGGGCTGGACGCCGTTGGTGCAGGGCGCAATTCGTAAGCAAGCGAGCAAGGGCTTGGCGGCGTTTCGTGCTGGGCGGTGAGGCGGCCCGTTACCCGCTTTCCGGCCGCTCGGCGCGTTGGTGCAAAAGCCGCAACACCTGCACCTCGTTCGCGACGAATCGATAGGGCGCGATAAAGGGCAACTCGCTTAACACTAGCTCTCGGATGCCGGGAACCTGTGAAGGCCGGCCCAGCCCGGTGAACCGCTGCAAACAGTGCAGTGAGTCGAGTAGGCGCACCACGAGGGCGTCCGCATGGGCCGCCCCCACTAAGGGTTCATAGTGATCGTGGATCGCTTGCAGATCGCTTTCGGCTTTATTGGTCAGTACGAGTTTTCGCACGGTTCACCCACTTCGCTTTCACTGCGTCTATATCCGTGAGGTTGCCCGCGTCGGCATCCTCAATTCCTTGGATGGTGGCTTGAAGCTGCCAAGACTCGGCATCCACATAACGCGCCAGTGCGCGCTTGAGGTGATATTGGCGATCACGATCTGTCGCTTGGGCGAGCTCATCCAAGCGTTCAACCAGATCGTCTTCAACGCGAAATGACAAGACAGGCGATGCCATCACAGGGACCTCATTTGTATACAGCCTGAACATAGTGTCGCTCCAGTATACGGAAGGCCTCACTGTATTCAACTTGCCCGGTAGCGACAGCTCGAAGGATCCTTGAGCGACGCCTGGGGCGTCTGGCGATGCGCTAGGAAAAATGCTGTGAATAGCCCATCTGTGTGCAGCCGTGCCTCGGTTACCATGCCCAACCCCGCGCAGCAGTGATTTCTACAAGGTACTCAGGTTGCAGTTGTCCGCTTCCCCCAGTGATGGCGAATCCCCCTCCATGTGCAAGCCGAGCGGCAAGCCCTGGTTCGTCTACTTGGTCCGCGCGGCCAATGGCGCCTTGTATTGCGGAATTAGCGATGACGCGCATCGGCGCTTCGCGGTACATCAGAGCGGCAAAGGCGCGCGCTTCTTTTATTCCAGCCCGGCGGTGGCGCTGGTGTATGTAGAGCGTTGTGAAAACAAGGGCGATGCGTTGCGACGTGAACGCGCGATCAAACGGCTGAGCAAGAAAGCCAAAGAAGTGCTTGCGGCAAACGGCACGGTGATTCAATCGGGTGATAACGCGCCATCAGCTTGATTGGGTGGGCCGGGGCCACTTTGCCGCGTAAGCTTCAGCGTTCATCTAGCGCCCCGGAGCCGTTATGTCTGAGTTGATTCTGCACCATTACCCCACGTCGCCCTTTGCTGAAAAAACACGGTTGATGCTGGGGTTCAAGCAGTTGTCTTGGCGCTCGGTCATGATCTCGCCGGTAATGCCCAAACCCGATCTGGTGGCCTTGACCGGCGGCTATCGCAAGACCCCGGTGCTGCAAGTGGGCGCCGATATTTACTGTGACACCGCCTTGATTGCGCGCCGCCTGGAAGCAGAAAAAGCCACGCCCGCGCTGTTCCCGGCCGAGCAACTGTTCGCCATCACCGGCTTTACCAACTGGATCGACTCCGTGCTCTTCCAACACGCGGTGTCGTTGGTGTTTCAGCCGGATTCCGTTGCCGTGCGCTTTGGCAAATTGCCGCCCGAAGCGGTGAAGGCATTTATCGCTGACCGCGCCGGTTTATTCAGCGGGGGCAGCGCCAGCCGTGTGCCGTTGGCGCAAGCGCAACACCATTGGCCGCAATTCATGGCCCGTCTGGAGCAACAGCTCGCGGCCAGCAGCAGCGACTTCCTGTTCGGCGATGCCAGCCACGCCGACTTCGCCCTGGCCCACCAACTGTGGTTCCTCAAGGCCACGCCGGTGACAGCGCCGCTGGTGGATGACTATCCGTTGGTGTCTGCCTGGCTTGGGCGCGTGCTGGGTTTTGGTCACGGCTCCTCCACGCCGATGACGGCCGAAGAGGCGCTGGAAGTCGCTCGTTCCGCCACGCCCGCGCCGTTGCCGGATGAGGCATTCGAAGACCCGAACGGTTTCAAGGCGGGACAACAGGTGACCATCGCTGCGACGGACTACGGCGTCGATCCGGTGGCGGGTGAGCTGTTGTTCGCTGGGCGGGAAGAGTTGATTTTGCGTCGTGAAGACCCGCGCGGTGGGGTGGTGCATGTGCACTTCCCGCGGTTTGGTTTCAAGATTGAAGCGCAGTGATTACTGCCGAATCGCCTGTTGCAGCAATCGAGGCTGAAGCCTCTCCTACATCAGAAATGAAGTGCGCCCCAAAAGTTGGACACCCATCCAACCTTTGGGGCTTCTTCCATGAGCAAGTACACAACGCAGTTCAAGCTGTCTGTTATCACCGCCTTCCTTGAGCGAGGCCGAGGCTTTCGCTTTATTGCTGAGCAATTCCAGCTAGATCCCACCCTGCTTCGGCGTTGGGTAGAAGCCTACCGGTTGCATGGCGATGCCAGCCTGCGGGCCCGGCCAGTCAGCTATAGCGCAGAGTTCAAGCTCGCTGTTCTTCAGCAGATGTGGCGTGAAAATCTTTCTTTTCGTTGCGTGGCCGCGGCTTTCAATTTGGGTAATTCAACCCAAGTGGGCATATGGCAGCAGCAGTATTACAGTGGCGGCTTTGAAGCCCTGGAGTCAGCCAGGAAAGGACCGCCCGCCGTTATGACACTACCTCCCGCCAAGCCCTCTGCACCTGAAACCACAAGCGATGAAGATCTTTCGCATGCTGAGTTGCTGCTCAAGCTACGCAAGCTCCAAGTGGAGAACGCCTGGCTAAAAAAGCTCAAGGAGCACAGGGAGGAGAAGAAAAGGCAGGAGAAAGCAGCAAAGAAAAAACGAAGTTGATCACCGAGCTGCGTGATCATTTCTCGCTCGAAGAACTGCTTGAAGTCGCGCAGTTGGCGCGCAGCACGTATTACTACCAGCTCAATCTGATGAACACCGGAGATCGGTTCGCGCCTCTGAAAGCCTCTATCCAGAGCGTTCAGGAGGAGCATATGGGGCGCTATGGCTATCGCCGAATGACCGCTGCGTTGCGTAATGCTGGCCAGATGGTTAACAGCAAAACGGTGCGGCGCCTCATGGGCGATCTAAATCTTAAGTGCACGGTGCGACCGAAAAAGTACCGCTCGTATCGGGGCTTGGTCGGCAAGGCTTCGCCTAATGTTCTGGCCCGTCAGTTTGAAGCGGACCAGCCAAACCAGAAGTGGGTCACGGACGTAACCGAGTTCAAAGTGGCCGGCGAAAAGCTTTACCTGTCCCCGGTGCTGGACCTGTTCAACGGCGAAATCGTTGCCTATCAAACCGACACCCGACCACGTTACGCCTTGGTAGGCCGCATGCTGGAGCAAGCGCTTGAAGGTCTGCCCGAGACGGCAAAACCGCTGCTGCACTCAGATCAGGGCTGGCACTACCAATATCCTGACTACCGGGAGCGCTTGGAAAAAGCAGGCCTGAAGCAAAGCATGTCACGCAAAGGCAACTGCCTGGACAACGCCACAATGGAGAGCTTTTTTGGCACGCTTAAGTCGGAGTACTTCTACCGCGAGCGTTTCGATAACGTCGCTCAGCTGCAAGCCGGGCTGGACGAATACATCCGTTACTACAACCATGATCGGATCAAGATGAAGCTAGGCGGCCTCAGCCCTGTTGCTTACAGAGCAAAGGCCGTCATGGCTTAACCAGTACGTGTCCAACTTTTGGGGCGCACTTCAGAAATGCGATCCCTGTGGGAGAGGCTTTAGCCTCGAAGCTCTGCAAGATTAAAGAAAAACGCCCGGCATACACCGGGCGCTTTTTTTTGACGCGCTGCGGGTCAAATGCCCGACTTGATCGTGCTCCAACTCCGCGTAATCACCCGCAGTGCCGTTTGCGAAGGCGGCAGGCTGACGAACATTTTTGCGATCAGTTTTTCATCTGGATATATCGCCGGGTTTTCCCGCACGGCTTTTTCCTGCAAGGGCTGCGAGGCGGTGTTGGGGTTGGCGTAACGCAAGTAGTTGCTGATGCCGGCGATAACCTCCGGGCGCATCAGGTAGTTGATAAACGCATGGGCGCCGGCGGCATTCTTGGCTGTTTTCGGAATCGCCAGGTTGTCGAACCAGATGTTGCTGCCTTGATCCGGCACGCTATAGGCCACGTCAGTTTTCTTCCCCGCGTCGATGGCGCTTTGCCGCGCTTGCAGCACGTCGCCGGAAAAGCCGACGGCCACGCAAATGTCGCCATTGGCGAGGTCGGCGATGTATTTGGTGGAGCTGAAGTATGTGATCGATGGCTTGAGCGTTTGCAGCAGTTTGGTGGCGGCGGCGATTTCCTCGGGGTTCTCGCTGTTGGGGTCTTTGCCCAGGTAGAACAGCGCCAGCGGAATAATTTTGGTTGGCGCGTCGAGCATGGCCACGCCGCAGCCTTTCAGCTTGGCCAGGTTCTCGGGCTTGAACACCAAATCCCAGCTGTTCACGGGCGCGTTATCGCCCAGGGCGGCTTTGATTTTGGCGGTGTTATAGCCAATGCCGATGGTGCCCCACAGATACGGCACGGAGAAGGTATTGCCGGGATCCGACGCCTCGAGGCTTTTCATCAGCTCGGGGTTAAGGTTTTTGGCGTTGGGCAACTGGGCGCGGTCGAGTGGGCTGTAGATGCCGGCCTTGATTTGGCGAGCCAAAAATTCTGCCGAGGTGACCACCACGTCGTATCCGGAGTTACCGGTGAGCAGTTTGGTCTCGAGAATTTCGTTGGAGTCGTAAGGCTCCAGCACAACCTTGATGCCGGTTTCCTTTTCAAAGTCGGCGAAGGTGGTGGGGCCGACGTAATCGCCCCAGTTGGCGAAGTGAATTTCCTGCTGGGCGGCACTGGCGTGCAGTGACAATCCCATGACCAACCCCATGGCGCAGCCCAGGGTAGTTTTGCCGAACGAGCCTTTCATCATGCTTACTCCGAAGAACCGAGCAGGTAATTAGAGTTGTGCCTTGCATCGATTCGTTGTGGGTTCGCCAAACCACGGGCGTGGCCGGCGCGCAAATACGTAAAGCGGGCAGGGGCTCGAATCTAGGGGCTGGCGGTGCGGGAAGTCTTTCGCGCGTGCACGCACGGAAAAGTGCGGAAGTCAGGCGGGGAGAACGGGGCGGCTGCCCCGTCCGATAGTGCGCGGGTTGGCGAGGGTTTACTCGCCGATGTCTTCATTCCACAACTGCGGCTGCTCGGCAATGAACTGTTCCATCAGCGACACGCAGGTGTGGTTTTGCAGCACATCAACCTGCACGCCGCGGCTGCGCAGCAGCTCTTCGTCGCCCATAAAGGTCTGGTTTTCACCGACGATTACCCGGCGAATGCCGTAGAGCAAAATTGCGCCACTGCACATGGGGCAGGGCGACAACGTGGTGTAGAGCACCGCGTCGCGGTACAGGCTGGCGGGTTGGCGGCCGGCGTTTTCCAACGCATCCATTTCACCGTGTTTGATCACGCTGCCCTCTTGCACACGACGGTTATGGCCGCGCCCGATGATGCGACCGTCATGCACTAACACCGAGCCAATCGGAATGCCGCCTTCGGCCAGTCCCAACTGTGCTTCTTCGATTGCCGCTTGCATAAAGGCGTCCATGGTTTCTCCTGACATGGGATAGCGATGATCACACCCTAGGCGATTGGGCGCGTGGTGGCGATGGCTTTGTCGCTGCCAATTCACGCTTGCAGGAATGTGCAAACACGCCGCAGTAATCGAATAGCCCTCGCTTGCCCAGCGTTCTTATTCTTGATCCCAGACCTGCTCAGGCAGGACCTCTAAAAAAACGGATCAGGAGATACGTCATGCAAACAGTTCAGAAAGTCATCGCCATCACGGGCGCCAGCAGCGGCATTGGCGAAGCGACCGCGCGCCTTCTCGCCAGTCAGGGCGCACGCGTGGTGCTCGGCGCCCGCCGTACCGATCGCCTGGAAACGCTGGCCGCCGAAATTCGCGAAGCCGGTGGCATCGCCGATGTCCGCGCGCTGGACGTTACCAACATGCAAGACGTGCAGGCGTTTATCGACTTTGCGGTCGAGCTGCATGGTCGCGTTGATGTGCTGGTCAACAATGCCGGTGTCATGCCGCTTTCCAAACTCGAAGCGCTGAAGATTAACGAGTGGAATCAGATGATCGACGTGAACATTCGCGGCGTGCTGCACGGAATCGCCGCCACGTTGCCGTTGATGCAGAAACAACGTGCCGGGCAAATCATCAACATCGCCTCGATCGGCGCCTACGCCGTCAGCCCGACTGCCGCAGTGTATTGCGCCACCAAATACGCGGTGCGGGCGATTTCCGAAGGGCTGCGTCAGGAAGTGGGCGGCGACATTCGCGTCACCGTTATTGCGCCGGGTGTGACGGAATCCGAATTGGCCGAAAGCATTTCCGACGAAGGCGGGCGTGCCGAGATGCGTGAGTTCCGCAAGATTGCGATTCCGGCATCGGCCATCGCTCGCGCCATCGCCTACGCCGTTGAGCAACCAGCAGATGTCGACGTCAGCGAGCTGATCGTTCGGCCGACAGCAAGCCCCTACTAAGTCTTCCAAGCCGAACCTGTTTTAAAAAAAACGGGGCGATTGTGTCGCTGTGTATCTACACCCACCTCTGACACCTAGCGAATTCAATGGAGGGATTCTCGACACAGGCCAGATACCTCACCGGCATTCAATGACCCCATCGAGACAACGCAATCTGCCTCGATAAGACCAAACAAGGAGTGGGCGGCAACATTCGCGTCATCGTTCTCGCCCCGGCGTAACGGGAGATCCGAACTGGTGCGAATCCCAACTTACGCCGTGCGTGAGGGCGTGTACGGTCTTTATATCTAATAAGTTGATGTGTTTAGGCGGATATTTGCGCTGTTATCAGGCAATAAATCGATTAATACTTAATTCACACCCAAGCAAACAAAACTTCTGGAGCGAACATCATGAAAACCAACAAATTGATCCTCAGCTTGACCCTCTCCGTACTGGCCGCCAGCGCTGTGACTGTTCACGCCACCGACCTGTACCAACAACTGAATTCCCAAGTAGTCGCTGAAAGCGGTGCTGACCGTACCGGCGCTAGCCGCGTAGCCGAAGGTGGTGCCGACCGCACTGGCGCTAACCGTGTAGCTGAAGGTGGTTCCGACCGTACCGGCGCCAACCGTGTAGCCGAAGGTGGTGCCGACCGCACTGGCGCTAACCGGGTAGCTGAAGGCGGTGCTGACCGTACCGGCGCCAACCGTGTAGCTGAAGGTGGCGCTGACCGCACTGGCGCTAACCGGGTAGCTGAGGGTGGTGCCGACCGCACTGGCGCGAACCGTGTAGCTGAAGGTGGTTCCGACCGTACCGGCGCCAACCGTGTAGCCGAAGGCGGTGCTGACCGTACCGGCACAAACCGTGTAGCTGAAGGTGGCGCTGATCGTACTGGCACAAACCGCGTGGCTGAGGGCGGCGCTGACCGTGTAGGTGCTGGTCGTATCAGCTAATAACTGACGCAGTAAAAAACAAAGCCCGGCGGATGCCGGGCTTTTTGTTGTGTGGGATTAAACGGGATCGGGTGTTGGGGCCCGCCCTCTCCCCCGGCCCCTCTCCCGCAAGCGGGCGAGGGGTGACGTTTTCCGGATTGTCTGCGATCGGCCCCCTCTCCCGCGAGCGGGAGAGGGCTGGGGAGAGGGCTGCGATTAACGCTTCAAGCTCGGTTTCGCCTACACCCGAAATTGATTAATCAGCCGCCGCTGCTGCTCGGCCAATTTGGTCAATTCCGCGCTCGCCTTGCTGGCCTCATCCGCGCCACCGGCCACCTCGGCAGCCACCTGGCCGATGTTGGTGACGTTGCGGTTGATGTCTTCGGCCACTGCGCTTTGTTCTTCGGCGGCGCTGGCGATCTGGGTGTTCATGTCGTTGATCACCGACACCGCTTCGGTGATCGCATCCAGCGCGCCGGCGGCTTGGGCGGCGTGCTTGACGCTCTCGTCGGTTTTGCCCTGGCTGTCTTCCATGACCTTCACCACTTCACGGGTGCCGTGCTGCAGTTGCTGGATCATGGCCTGAATTTCTTCGGTGGCCTGCTGGGTTTTCTGCGCCAGGTTGCGCACTTCGTCCGCTACTACGGCGAAACCGCGGCCCTGTTCGCCGGCCCGCGCTGCTTCGATGGCCGCGTTCAAGGCGAGCAGGTTGGTCTGCTCGGCAATGCCGCGAATGGCGGTGAGGATGGCGTTGATGTTTTCGCTGTCTTTGGCCAGGTTCTGAACCACCGACACGGCGCGACCGATTTCGGTGGCGAGCGAGGCGATGGCCTGCGAGGTGTTGTTGACGATGCGTTTGCCTTCATTGGCCGAGCGGTCGGCGGCGTTGGCAGACTCGGCCGCCAGGGTGGCGTTACGCGCGACGTCCTGGGCAGTGGCGGTCATCTCGTGCACGGCGGTGGCCACTTGGTCGATCTCGGTCATTTGTCGCTGCACGCCCTGGTTGGTGCGGATGGCGATGTCGGCGGTGTTCTCCGAGGAATCGCTGACTTTCTGCACCGAGCCCACCACATCGCGAATCATGTTTTGCAGCTTGTTGAGGAACGTGTTGAAGCCGTTGGCGATTTGGCCCAACTCGTCGGCGCGATCCACTTGGAGGCGCTTGGTCAGGTCGCCGTCGCCTTTGGCGATGTCATCCAGCATCACCACCATCTGTTTCAGCGGACGGGCAATGCCGTAGCCGACGAACCAGATCACCAACAGGCCGATGCCGGCAATCACCAGGCCCACGAGGGTCATGCCGAGGGTGTCGGTTTGGCGTTGGTCGTTGAGTTTCTGGTGCAGGGCGTTGAGTTCGGCATACACGGCTTTTTCCGGTACTTGCAGCACGAGGGTCCACCGGCTGCCGGTTTCGGCGATGTTGAATGGCATCAGCAATTGCAGTTCGCCGGTGTCTTTGTTGGTGCTGAAGGTCGCCTGGCCCAGCGGCAGCGATTTCACATCGCCAATACCCGGCAGCACTTCGGTGCTTGGCGCGCCGAGTTTGCTGGGGTCTTTGGTGTAGGCAACGATGCGGCCGTTGTTGGAAATCAGGCCCAGCTCCCCGGCACCGTCGTAAAGCTTGGCGTCTTCGGTTTTAAGCAGTTCCTGAATGAAGTCGACGGTGAGGTCGGCACCGACGATGCCTTTGAATTCGCCCTTGGCCAGAATCGGCACGTTGAACGAGGCGAGCATGACCATCTTGCCGCCCATTTCGTAGGGCGCCGGATCGATCAGGCAGGTGCGCTTGGTTTCGCGCGGGCAGAGGTAATACTCGCCGGCACGCACGCCGGTGGGCAGCAGCTTGCTGCTTTCGATATCCGGGCCGAGGGTATCGAGGGTCAGGCTGCCGTCCTCTTTGCGGTACCACCACGGAATAAAACGCCCGATGTCGCTGGCGCCCTTGGCGGTCTGCCCGGCGTAGGCGGCGTCATTGCCGTCAAACGCGCCAGGCTCCCAGCCGATATAGGCATCGACCAGTTTCGGATTCTTTTGCAGGGCGTCGTGCAGCAGGTTGAGTAATTCTTCCCGCGACAGGCTCACCGCCGGCGCGCCGCTGCTGTCGGTTTCGCCAACCAGAGCATTGGTTTGCGCGACGCCGGCGGCGATGACCAAGGGATATTCCAGCTCACGCAAAATTTGACTGACCTGCGCCTGGGCCAGTGTGGTCAGACGCTGGTGAATCATTTCTTCAAGCAGCGACTGGGTGCTGGTTTTCACCATGTCCTGGGTGCGCGCACCGGCGAAAAGCGAATACAGCACCAGCGCGGCCACAACAGCCAGCACGCTGGCACCGGCCAACAGGGCCACGGAGAACTGGATGGATTTCAAACGCATGAACACCCCCACATCGGACTTTGTTGGCAACCTGTCCCTGGCGTATCGGCCGCCTGCGGCGAAAGCATGAGCGGCGGACATGTGTAGCAAAGATGGCCGATTGCCAGAGCGCAAGTGTGGTTGTTCTGCAAAGGTGGGCGCACTAGCATACGAACCCGTTTATGGAGGACCGGTATGAAGCACTCTTTTCGTTTGACGGTAGTGGCCGCAGGCCTGCTACTAAGCGCCTGCCAGGCGGTCAATACCACCAGCGGCGACTCTGTTGGAGTGGGACGCAAGCAGTACATGTTCAGCATGCTGTCGACCCAAGAGGTCAACCAGATGTATGCGCAGTCGTATCAGCAAACCCTTAGCGAGGCCAAAGGCAAAGGCCAGTTGGACAAAACCAGCGCCAACGCCAAGCGCGTTGATGCCGTGGCCAAACGGCTGATTGCCCAAGCGCCAATATTGCGCCCCGATTCGGCGCAATGGGCGTGGGAAGTGAACCTGGTCGACAGCGAAGAGCTCAACGCCAACTGCGGCCCTGGCGGCAAGATCATTGTGTACAGCGGCCTGATCGACCAACTGAAACTCACCGATGACGAGCTGGCCGCCGTCATGGGCCACGAAATTGCCCACGCCCTGCGCGAGCACGGTCGCGAGGCCATGTCCAAGGCGTACGGCATGGAAATCGCCAAGCAAGGGGCCGGCGCATTGCTGGGCCTGGGCGAAGATTCGATGGCCTTGGCCGACACGGTGGTGGAATACAGCCTGACGCTGCCCAACAGCCGCGAGAACGAAAACGAAGCTGACCTGATCGGCCTCGAACTGTCCGCCCGCGCCGGTTACAACCCCAATGCAGCGGTAACCCTGTGGCAGAAAATGAGCCAGGCCAGCGAAGGTTCGCCGCCTGAGTTCATGAGCACGCACCCGGCCAGCAGCAGCCGCATCGCCTCGTTGCAGGCGGCGATTCCGAAAGTTGAGCCGTTGTATCAGCAGGCCAAACCGAAGTAATAAAATCTTTGGGAGCGGCTGGCGATATTGGTTAGCCGCGCTTGGTCAGGCTTAGAAACGGCGACTGGCCTATCGCGGCTAAAGCCGCTCCCACAGGTTTTTTGTATTGGTTTAGGGCAACGCTACTTCGGCGAACGGCCGGGTTACCAGGCCCAGCTGTGAGCGGAAGCTTTCCATATCGAAGATGGTGCACAGCTCTTCGATTTCACCGCCGCAGGTCAGCGTCCAACAGGCCATGGCCGAAATGCTCAGCACCTTGTCGCTGGCGGGATAGCCCAGGGTAGGTTTTTCCAGGGTGCCGATCAGGGTGCTCCACGTGAACACCTTGTTGCCTTCGGCCAGCATTTCTTCGACCACTACAACCAAATCGGGCATGGCGCTGCGGATGTCGACGACCATCTGCCCAAAGGCTTCGCTGTCGAGCGGGCGCCCAACGAACGAACTTTTGTAGATAAAGCTTTTGCTGTGCAGTTGTTCAGCGAGGGCGATTCGACCTTTATTCCATGACAGGTCGATGTGGTGGCGGACCAGCCTTTTCATATCATCCAATGACATAGCGGCGCTCGGCAGAGTTGGGCTAGAAGGGCTTCCTTTAACGAGAAGCAAGCCTAGCGGACTCTGCCTGGCGCCGCTGTGAATCGGCATTGGCCGAAACGCCAGTAACCTGGCGTCAGATAAGTGGTGCGGACTAAACCATGCCGCTCGCTTGCAGTGCTCGGTAAATCGCGATGCCTGCGAGGATGAAGAACGCACCGGCTGCCAGACGGCGAATCAGGGTGAGCGGCAGTTTGTCGGCAGCAAAATTACCGGCCAATACCACCGGCACGTTGGCCAGCAACATGCCCACGGTGGTGCCGATGATCACCAACCACAGCTCGGGATATTGCGCGGCAAGCATAACGGTGGCGATCTGCGTCTTATCGCCGATCTCAGCGAGAAAGAACGCAATCAGGGTCGTGAGGAATGGGCCAAAGCTACGGGCCGTAGTGGTTTCGTCGTCATCGATTTTGTCCGGCACCAAGGTCCACAACGCGGTGGCGGCAAAGCTCACCGCCAGAATCCAGTGCAACACCACATCAGAGAAAAATCCGCTGACCCAAGCGCCCACCGCGCCGGCCGCCGCATGATTGGCGAGGGTAGCCACAACAATGCCGGCAATGATCGGCCAGGGTTTACGAAACCGCGCCGCCAGAATCAGGGCGAGCAGCTGGGTTTTGTCGCCAATTTCAGCCAAGGCGACAATACCGGTTGGAACGAGAAGGGAATCAAGCATCAGGCTTCCTCAGGGGCGGGTAGACACGGCTATGACACGTACTTCTTCCCGCCCCGGGTAAGGAGTTACGTGTCATAGGTCTTGTCAAACCCCTGGGTCCGTCTAGGCGGACCTTGGGTCGCACGCGCCATGCTCTGAGGAGCAAGTATGTTGACGCGTGCCGGGCGAAGCGCTGGCAATTGCAGTGCTTGCGGGAGACTACTCCCCTAGGACGGAGCGGATTCTGCCCGAGGACGCTGTAAGCGGCAAGCCAAAGTTAGTGCCGTTTGGCTCGGTAAACGCGAAACCCCTGACCTTCGCCCAGCGTGGCGCACGGCCCCAGATGCTGTTCGATGAGCGGCGGATATTTCAGAAAACTGTTGGCCACCAAACGCAATTCACCTTTGTGCTCCAGGTGTTTTACCGCCTTGCGCAACAGCTCTTCCGTGGCGCGGTAATGGGTGTGCACGCCTTCGTGGAAAGGGGGGTTGGTAAGAATGGCCATCAGGTTTTTCGGCGCGGCATCGATGCCATCGCCGGTGATCACATCCGCCTCAAGGCCATTGGCCGCCAGCGTTAAGCGACTGCTGGCCGCCGCGAACGCATCGACATCCAGCAGCGTGACCGAACTCTCGGGATAACGCCGCTTCAGCACCGCGCCCACCACGCCAGCGCCGCAACCGAAATCGAGCATGTGCCCGTTCGGCAGCTTGTCCAGGTGTTGAAGGAACAGGGCGGTGCCGCGATCTAGGCGACCGTGACTGAACACGCCCGGCAAGCTGAGGATGGTCAGCGGGCCGTCATCCAGTTCCAGCTCGTAGCGCTGCGCCAGGGCGTTCAAATCCGGTGCGGCCGGTGCGTTTTCCACCGTCACTTGCCACAGCTGACAATGCCGCGCGCTGTCGAGTTTGCGTGGGCTGCCGAAGGGTTGCAGTTGCTTGGCAGCACGCTCGATGCCGGCGCGTTTTTCACCCACCAGAAAAAGCTCGCGACCGGCCAGACGCGATGCCAACGCAGTCAGCAGGTAGTCGGTCAATTCACGCGACTTGGGCAAAAACACCACGGCGGCATCGAACTTACGCTCACCCGGTTCCACGCCGAAATGGCAGCGCTGGGCGAAGCGCTCGCTCAGGTTGTTGTGGTCGCCGGCATGCCAGCTCCAGCCGTGTGCATCGGACAGTTCGCCGAGCAAACCGTCAGCCGGCAGACCCGCCAACAGCACGTTGCCGGTGAACAATTCGGGCTGACGCAGCAGCACTTCGCTTCGCGGGTCCATGGGCGTCTCCTTGAATGGGGTCGGCAAAAAGCCGGGCAGCTTAGCCGACCTGTCGTTTCGGCGCACCGAGGAAAAACGCCTCGGCGTTTTCGCTCAGTTGGCCAACGATGCGCTGGCGCGCTTCGCGGCTTCCCCATGCGCTGTGGGGCGTGACGATCAGCCGGGGAATGTCGTTCGCCAGCAACGGATTGCCAGCGCTCGGCGGCTCTTGGCTCAGTACATCCGTGGCCGCGCCGCCGAGATGACCCCGGCGCAATGCATCAGCCAGTGCTTGTTCATTGACCAAGCCACCACGGGCGGTGTTCAGCAAAAATGCGCTGGGTTTCATGAGCGCCAATTGAGGCGCGTCGATCAGGTTGCGGGTGTGTTCGTTAAGCGGGCAGTGCAGGGTCAGCGCGTCGACTTGCGCCAGCAAGTGTTCCAGCGGCAGGCGATCGTGTCGGGCCGGTCGTCCCGGCAATTGCCCCAGCAACACGCGCATGCCGAACGCCTCGGCCAGCTTCGCTACTGCGCTGCCCAATTCGCCGTGGCCGAGCAGGCCGAGGGTTTTGCCTTCCAGTTCCACGATGGGGAAATCCAGCAGGCAGAACTGCTTGGCTTGCTGCCATCTGCCGTCGCGAATGGCCTGTTGGTAATCGGGTAAACGCGTCGCCAAAGCCAGCAGCAACATCAAGGTGTGTTGGGCCACCGAAGGCGTGCCGTAACCCTGGCAGTTGCACACCGCCACCCCGTGTTCGCGGGCTGCGGCGAGGTCGACATTGTTGGTGCCGGTGGCAGCCACCAACACCAGTTTCAGCGCCGGGCAAGCGGCGAACGTTTCAGCGGTAAGAGGAACTTTGTTGGTGATTACCACCTCGGCGTTTTGCACGCGTTCGACCACTTGCTCAGGCGTGCTGCTGGCATGCAGCGTCAGCTCGCCAAAGGCGGCGCGCAGGGGAGCGAAGTCGAGGTCGCCGAGGTCGAGGGAGTCGTGATCGAGAAACACGGCGCGGCTGCGGCTGGTCATCAGCTGTACCTTTTTTGCGGTCGGGGGAGGGCGTATCGTGGCCAGCCTAACAGACTGCGGAGCGCCACTTATGTACTGGACGGAGTTTCTAACCGTTGCCCTGATTCACCTGCTGGCAGTGGCCAGCCCCGGTCCGGATTTCGCCGTGGTGGTGCGTGAAAGCGTGGCCAACGGCCGTCGCGCCGGCACCTGGACGGCACTCGGTGTGGGCTGCGCCATTTTCCTGCACGTTACGTATTCGCTGCTGGGTATCGGCTTGATCGTGTCGCAGTCGATTGTGCTGTTCAGTGCGCTGAAATGGCTGGCGGCGGCGTACCTGATTTACATCGGCATCAAGGCGCTTCGTGCTCAACCGGCGAAGCCTGACGATGCGCAACAGCAAGCCGTTGAACCAGTCCAGCGCAGCGCCCGCAGTGCGTTTGTCAGCGGCTTTGTCACCAATGGTTTGAACCCCAAAGCCACGCTGTTTTTCCTCTCACTGTTCACCGTGGTCATTAACCCGCACACGCCGTTGCTGGTGCAGGCGGGCTACGGCGTTTACCTGGCCGCCGCGACGGCTACGTGGTTTTGCATGGTGGCGTGGTTGTTTAGCCAGGAGCGTGTGCGCGCTGGTTTTTCGCGCATGGGACATTGGTTTGATCGGGCGATGGGTGTGGTGTTGGTGGGGTTGGGGGTAAAGGTGGCGCTGGCGCGGATGCCGTAATGATCAAAAACCCTGTAGGAGCGGCTGGGCGCCATTCCGATTAGCCGCGATGCCCTAGACCTGAAAAGCATCGCGGCTAAAGCCGCTCCCACAATAGTTATGCGTAAAAAAGCCCGGCATCAGAGCCGGGCTTTTTCATTTCGGGCGAAGATTTACAACAGCTCAACCGCCACCGCAGTCGCCTCCCCACCGCCAATGCACAACGACGCTACACCGCGTTTGCCGCCGGTGTTTTTCAGCGCGTTAATCAGCGTGAGGATGATGCGCGAGCCCGTCGAACCCACCGGGTGGCCCTGGGCGCAGGCGCCGCCGTACACGTTGACCTTGGCATGGTCCAACCCGTGTTCACGCATGGCGAGCATGGTGACCATGGCGAAGGCCTCGTTGATTTCAAACAGGTCGACGTCGTCCTTGTTCCAGCCAGTTTTGGC
Organism: Pseudomonas sp. AC070; assembly: GCF_979258635.1. Lineage (NCBI taxonomy): Bacteria > Pseudomonadati > Pseudomonadota > Gammaproteobacteria > Pseudomonadales > Pseudomonadaceae > Pseudomonas > Pseudomonas sp. AC070. Next base: position 4,186,706 of record NZ_OZ409871.1, on the reverse strand, counting down.
GAACAGATTGCTCATGGCGCCGATGGGCGCGATGGTGAATTCGCTAGGGTCTTGGCTCTGGGTGGCGTGACCTACGATTTTTGCCAGCGGCTTCAAACCACGGCGCGCCGCTTCTTCGGCAGTCATCAGCACCAGCGCGCTGGCACCGTCGGAAATCGAGCTGGCGTTGGCGGCGGTGATGGTGCCGTCTTTGCGGAACGCCGGTTTCAGGCCGGGAATTTTTTCCAGATTGGCATTCAGCGGCTGCTCGTCGTCTTTCACCACGACCTCGCCTTTGCGGCTGGTGACAGTGACCGGCACGATTTCAGCGGCCAGCGAGCCGTCGGCAATGGCTTTCTGCGCGCGCTTGAGCGACTCGATGGCGTAGGCGTCCATCTCTTCGCGGCCGATGCCGTATTTGTCGGCGGTTTCCTGAGCGAACGAACCCATCAAACGACCAGTGCGGGCGTCTTCCAGGCCGTCGAGGAACATGTGGTCTTTTACCTCACCATGGCCCATGCGCAGGCCGGAGCGGGCTTTTTGCAAGATGTAGGGCGCGTTCGACATGCTTTCCATGCCGCCCGCCACCATCACGGTGTTGGTGCCGGCTTTGAGCAGGTCATGAGCGAGCATCACGGCTTTCATGCCGGAGCCACAGAGCTTATTGATGGTGGTGCAACCGGTGGCGGCGGGCAGGCCGGCATTCAGCGAGGCTTGGCGCGCCGGGCCTTGCTTGAGGCCGGCGGGCAATACGCAGCCCATGATCGCTTCTTGTACATCGGCGGCTTCGATGCCGGCGCGTTGTACCGCTTCACGAATGGCCAGGGCGCCGAGGTCGACGGCCGGAACGCTGGACAGGCTGCCCTGGAAACCACCCATTGGCGTGCGGGCGCCACTAACGATAACGATGTCTGACATGTGAGCTGCTCTCTCTTTCTCTTGTTCTAGTGAAACGTCTGGTGTGGCCGTCGGAGACTGGCCGATGGAGCCGATTCTACCTCGTGACTAAAAGTGGCCAAAGAGTCACGTGGAAATCATTCTTTTGACTGATTTATGCCTAGCGCAGCGGCTCTAGAGTGCGCCATACAAGAAAACGTGAAACGTCGCGACCGTGCCCGCTGGCCCCAAGACCAGGGGCGATATCGCCAGGTCCGGCGCAGGTGTTTCACTCCATTAGGCCGTGTGCATAGGTGTTTTCCATGCTGCAAACCCGCGTAATCCAACCCGCCGACAACGCGTACCAAGCGCCGCTGCTGATTAAACGCTTGCTGCTGTCGGGCAGTCGCTACGAGAAAACCCGGGAAATCGTTTACCGCGACCTGGTGCGTTACAGCTACCTCACCTTCAACGAGCGCGTCGCCCGTCTGGCCAACGTGCTTACCAACGCCGGCGTGAAAGCCGGTGACACCGTGGCCGTGATGGATTGGGACAGCCACCGCTACCTCGAATGCATGTTCGCGGTACCGATGATCGGCGCCGTACTGCACACCATCAATATCCGCCTGTCTCCCGAGCAGATTCTCTACACCATGAACCACGCCGACGACCGCTTTGTGCTGGTCAACAGCGAGTTCCTGCCAATCTACCAAGGTATCTCTGGCGCTCTCACCACGGTTGAAAAAACCATCCTGCTCACCGACGGCGCTGACAAAACGGCCGATCTGCCCGGTCTGGTCGGCGAGTACGAAGCGCTGCTGCAAGCCGCCAGCCCGCAATACGACTTCCCCGACTTCGACGAAAATTCCGTCGCCACCACCTTCTATACCACCGGCACCACCGGCAACCCGAAGGGCGTGTACTTCACCCACCGCCAGTTGGTGCTACATACCATGGGCATGGCCAGCATGATGGGTGCCGTGCATACGCCACGGCTGATGGCCAACGATGACGTGTACATGCCCATCACCCCAATGTTCCACGTTCACGCCTGGGGCGTGCCGTATGTAGCGACCATGCTCGGCATCAAACAGGTGTATCCGGGCCGTTACGATCCCGAACTGTTGGTGGGGTTGTGGAAGAAAGAGAAGGTCACCTTTTCTCACTGCGTACCGACCATTCTGCAAATGGTGATGAACGCCAAAGCGGCGCAAGACGTGGACTTCAAAGGCTGGAAAATCATCATCGGCGGCAGCTCGCTGAACCGCTCTCTGTATGAAGCTGCGAAGGCGCGGGGCATTCACCTGACCGCTGCTTACGGCATGTCCGAAACCTGTCCGATGATTTCCTGCGCCCACATGAACGACGAGCTGCTGGCCGGCAGCGAAGACGAACGCACCACCTACAAAATCAAAGCCGGCGTGCCGGTGCCGTTGGTGGAAGCGGCCGTCATCGACGCCGACGGCAACTTCTTGCCCGCCGACGGCGAGTCGCAAGGCGAGCTGGTGCTGCGCGCGCCATGGCTAACCCAGGGTTATTACCTGGAACCACAGAAAAGCGAAGAGTTGTGGGAAGGCGGTTGGTTGCACACCGGTGACGTCGCCACGCTCGACAACATGGGCTTTATCGACATTCGCGACCGTATCAAAGATGTGATCAAAACCGGCGGCGAATGGATTTCCTCGCTGGAGCTGGAAGACCTCGTCAGCCGTCACCCCGGCGTACGCGAAGTAGCGGTGGTGGGAATTCCCGACCCGCAGTGGGGCGAGCGCCCGTTTGCCCTGTTGGTTGCGCGCGACGGTCATGCGCTGGACGCGAAAAGCCTGAAGGAACACCTCAAGCCATTTGTGGAACAAGGGCTGCTGAGCAAGTGGGCGATTCCGTCGCAAATCGCCCTTGTTACCGAAATTCCCAAAACCAGCGTCGGCAAGCTGGACAAGAAACGCATCCGTCTGGATATCGCCCAATGGCAGGAAGCCGGCAGCGCATTTTTGTCCACCGTTTGACTGTATCGGGCCGCACACACAGCGTGCGGCCCGCCTCCCGAGCAAGCGCTTGGCCCCTCAGGCGCTGGCTTTGCGCCACATCCCGCCCTCAGTCACACCCCTCAGACCGCCGAAACCTGCATTCCAGAGTGCTTGGCGCGTTCAAATCACACTTTAGATGGATCATTGCGTACGACCTTGTGGCTATAGTCGCTGCCATCCATAACAAAAAAACAAACATGGAGTAGCGTCGATGACAACAACAAGAACGTTCTGGCGCCGGGCAAAACTGCCACTGGCCGTCAGCCTCGCCACCACCCTCGCCACACCTGCTTTTGCTGTGACCTTTAACGTTGGCGAAATCGAGGGTTCGTTCGACTCGTCGCTGTCGGTGGGGGCGAGCTGGTCCACTACGGGTGCGGACAAAGATCTGATCGGTGTTAACAACGGCGGCGATAGCCTGTCGCAAACCTCTGACGATGCTCACCTCAACTACAAAAGCGGCCATACCTTTTCAAAAATCTTCAAAGGTATTCACGACCTTGAACTGAAGTACGGCGATACCGGCGTATTTGTTCGCGGTAAATACTGGTACGACTTCGAGCAAAAAGACGAAGATCGCGAATTCAAACAGATTGACGATCACAACCGTAAAGAAGGCGCTCAGGCTTCCGGTGCGCAAGTGCTCGACGCATTTGTCTATCACAACTACCAAGTTGCCGATCAGCCAGGTTCGGTTCGCTTGGGTAAGCAAGTTGTGAGTTGGGGTGAAAGTACATTCATCCAGAACGGTATCAACTCGATCAACCCCATCGACGTTTCTGCATTCCGCCGTCCAGGCGCCGAAATCAAAGAAGGTCTGATTCCGGTAAATATGTTCTTCGTGCAGCAGAGTTTGACCGAGAACCTGTCGGCCGAAGCGTTTTATCAGCTGGAATGGGATCAAACCGTCGCAGACAACTGTGGTTCTTTTTTCGCACAAGCTGACGTAGTGGCCGATGGTTGTGACGGCAACCTGGCGGTACTGCGCACCCGTCAAGCAACCCTGGCTGCGGCTGGTCCTGCCGGCGTGGCTGCACTTGCTGCACAGGGCGTAACGTGGGGTAACCCGGATGAAGGCGTCATCGTTCCCCGTGGCGGCGACCGTGATGCACGCGACAGCGGTCAGTGGGGTACTGCATTCCGTTACTTCTCCGACGCTCTGGACACTGAGTTCGGCGCCTACTTCATGAATTACCACAGCCGCGCACCGGTCTTTAGCGGCCATGGCGCTCCTGCTGCCGCGTATCGTGCTAACACCTTGGGGCCACTGGCTGCTTTGGCGCCGTTGCGTGTGGCGGGTAACTCCCAGTACTTCATGGAGTATCCGGAAGACATCCGTCTGTATGGCTTGAGCTTTTCCACCACGCTTCCTACAGGGACCGCGTGGAGCGGCGAGCTGAGCTATCGCCCGAACGCTCCGGTGCAGATCAATACCACCGATATCCTTTACGGCGGTCTGACTCCACTGGGCAACGCTGCGTATAACCCTGCTGCTGCTGGCTTCCAGTTGTTCAACAGTGCCTCCATCCTTAAAGGCACGCCGGGCCAGGATCTGCACGGTTACAACCGTAAAGAGATCACGCAGTTCCAGACAACTTTCACCCAGTTCTTTGATCAGGTGATGGGCGCTGAACGTCTGACCCTGGTGGGCGAAGTCGGCGTAAGCCACATTGGCGGCCTGGAAAGTACGTCCAAAGTCCGTTACGGCCGTGACCCAAGCTACGGCCCAGGTGCTCTGCCAAACAACGCGTGCCGTTTGCTTAACACCAGCACCCTGGGTAGCCCTACCGCTAAGAACGTCAGTGAAAACTGCAACAACGACGGCTTCGCCACAGCCACGTCGTGGGGTTATCGCGCACGGGCCATCTGGGATTACAACAGCGTGTTCGCTGGCGTAAACCTCAAACCTAACGTTGCCTGGTCCCATGACGTCAACGGTTATGGCGCAAACGGCGTGTTCAACGAAGGCGCTAAAGCCATCAGCGTTGGCCTGGATGCTGAATACCAAAACACCTACACCGCCAGCCTCGCTTACACCAACTTCTTCGGTGGCGACTACAACACCCTGGTAGACCGCGACTTCGCCGCGCTCAGCTTCGGCGTGAACTTCTAAGCAGACAAAGAACTTTGAGGAAGACGATGACTATGAAAATAACAAAGAGTCTGCTCAACACCGGCGCTGCACTGGCGCTGTCGATGTTGGCTACAAGCGTAATGGCCGCGGTTTCGGCCGAGGAAGCTGCCAAGCTCGGTACTACCCTGACGCCGCTGGGCGCGGAAATGGCCGGCAACGCTGATGGCAGCATTCCGGCCTGGACCGGTGGCCTGCCGAAAAACGCCGGCACCGTCGATGCCAAAGGTTTCATCAGCGATCCGTTCGCCAGTGAAAAGCCGCTGTTCACCATCACCGCGCAAAACGTTGAGCAGTACAAAGCCAAGCTCACCCCTGGCCAGTACGCGATGTTCAAACGCTACCCGGAAACCTACAAAATTCCGGTGTACACCACTCACCGTACCGCGACCGTTCCGGCTGACGTGCAAGAAGCGGCGAAGAAAAACGCCGTTAATACCAAGCTGGTTCAAGGCGGCAACGGCCTGGAGAACTTCAGCACCGCGTACCCGTTCCCGATTCCGAAGGACGGTGCCGAAGCGATCTGGAACCAGATCACCCGTTATCGCGGCGGTAGCCTGCGTCGTCTGGTAACCCAGGCCACGCCTCAAGCCAACGGTTCCTACTCGCTGGTGTACTTCCAGGACCAGTTCACGTTCCGCAGCAACCTGACTGACTACGACGCCAGCAAGCCAAGCAACATCCTGTTCTACTTCAAGCAGCAGGTAACGGCGCCGTCGCGTCTGGCCGGTAACGTATTGCTGGTGCACGAAACCCTCGACCAGGTTAAAGAGCCTCGCCTGGCGTGGATCTACAACGCTGGTCAGCGTCGTGTTCGTCGCGCTCCGCAAGTGTCGTACGACGGTCCAGGTACCGCCGCCGACGGCCTGCGTACCTCGGACAACTTCGACATGTACAACGGCGCGCCAGACCGTTACGACTGGAAGCTGGAAGGCAAGAAAGAGATCTACATTCCGTACAACAACTACCGCCTCGATTCGCCGAACCTCAAGTACGCCGACATCATCAAGGCCGGTCACATCAATCAGGACCTGACCCGTTACGAGCTGCACCGCGTATGGCACGTAGTGGGCACCCTGAAAGAAGGCGAGCGCCACATCTACGCCAAACGTGACTTCTACCTCGACGAAGATACCTGGCAGGTATCCGAAGGCGACCACTACGACGGCCGTGGCACCCTGTGGCGCGTAGCCGAAGCACATGCCGAGTACTACTACGACAAGCAAGTGCCGTGGTACACCCTGGAAACCCTGTACGACCTGTTGTCTGGCCGTTACATCGCTCTGGGTATGAAGAACGAAGAGAAACAAGCGTACGACTTCGACTTCAAAGCCTCCGAGTCGGATTACACGCCAGCAGCCTTGCGCCAGTCCGGCGTTCGGTAAGCGTAGCGCCATAAAAGAACCGGCCTCCTGGCCGGTTTTTTTATGGCTGAACGATCGGCTGCGCGTTGGCGATGCTGCGTTGCGTCCTCGCTTTAGATGCTCACGTACTGCAGTACGCTCCGCTCTAAAGCTGCGGGGCGCCTTGCCTCGCCTTAGCTCGCTCGATCTCGATCTTTGTCAGAATCGAAAAGCGAAAAACATCGCGGCTAAAGCCGCTCCTACAGAGGCTGCGTTTTTGTAGGAGCGGCTTTAGCCGCGATGCTTTGGATTTGGCGCGTCGGCGATGCGGCGTTGCGTCCTCGCTTTAGATGCTCACGTACTGCAGTACGCTCCGCTCTAAAGCTGCGGGGCGCCTTGCCTCGCCATAGCTCGCTCGATCTCGATCTTCGTCGCGGTTGAAAAGCAAAAGCATCGAGGCTAAAGCCTCTCCCACAGGGACCGAGTTTTTGTAGGAGAGGCTTTAGCCTCGATGCGTTTGATCTACAGCTTTTTCAGCATTTTCGTGCAAGTTCACCGGCAAATACTTCAAAAGCCCGCCTCAAGGGGCTAGGCTGCAAAGCGCCGATGCATTACCCGCCATGACGTCTACAGGCCCCATAACAAGAAACCGCCGATGACCGATCTTTCCAGTTCTCAAGGTTTGGCTTTTCCTACCATCGCTGGTGGAGAAGGGCGGTTCTTCCGTCCGCCGCTGCCGGCTGGCTATATCACCCGTCCCCGTTTGTGTGAACGCCTGATAAATGGTTTGTCGGGCCGTTTGCTGTTGCTTACGGCGCCGGCGGGGTTTGGCAAAAGCTCGTTGGCGATTGAGTTCTGTGAGCGTCTGCCCAGCCGATGGCAAACCTTGTGGCTGAGCCTCAGCCAGATGGACAGCGACCCCGGCCGCTTTCTGGAGCGCTTGGTGCTTGGGCTGCAGCGCTGCTTTCCCGGTTTGGGCGAGGAAGCGTTGGGGCTGCTCAAGTTGCGCCAGCGCCATCAGCCGTTTGCTTTTGAAGAGTGGCTCGACGGCCTGCTCGACGATCTGACCAAGCGCCTCGACCCAGCCAACCCGCTGTTATTGGTACTCGACGATTACCACCTGGCCCAAGGCCCGGTGCTGGACCGTTGCCTGCAATTTTTCCTCAACCATTTGCCTGCCGGGCTGCTGCTGTTGGTCACCAGCCGCCAGCGTCCGAATTGGCATCTGGCCCGCTTGCGCTTGTCGCGCCAATTGCTGGAACTGCAAGAGCAGGACCTGCGCCTGACGCTTGGCGAGTCCAGCCAACTGCTGGAAAGCCAGGGCGTGAACCTGCAAGGCGAGGCGCTGGATAACCTGTTGCAGCGCAGCGAAGGCTGGGTGGCGGGGCTGCGTTTGTGGATGCTGGCCGCCAGCGAAGGCGGTGATACGCAGAATTGGGGTCATTCGCTGGACGGCGCCGATGGCCTGATTCGCGACTACTTGCTTGAAGAAGTAATCGAAAGTCAGAGCGCCGACGTGCAGGAGTTTCTCTACGAAACTGCATTCCTGGAACGCTTTTGCGTCGAGCTGTGCGACGCGGTGCGCGATGGCCATGACAGCGCGACCATTCTTCAACACCTGCAAGCGCATCAGGTGTTCCTGGTGCCGCTGGACGAGCACGGGCGCTGGTTTCGCTATCACCATTTATTTTCCGATCTGCTGCGCGCGCGCTTGCCGGTTTCCATGAGCCAGCCAGCAGCGAAGCTGCACTTGCGCGCGTGCCGCTGGTTCAGCGGCCAAGGCTTACTGGACGAAGCCATCGAGCAGGCGCTGCGGGCCGGGCAGCCGGATGTGGCGGCGAGCCTGGTGCAGAATTTGTCCGAGGAACAACTGCTCGGTGAACAGAACGTGGCGATGTTGCTGCGCTGGAAAATGGACTTGCCGGAAAGCCTGCTCGGCAGTTCGCCGCGGCTGATTGTGTTGTACGCCTGGGCCCTGGCCTTGGCTTGTCAGCTCGATGCGGCTGAAGACTTGGCCAGCCAATTGTCGCGCTTCTTGCCGGCGGCTAATGCCCGTGCGCAACGTTCCATGATCGGCCAGTGGCTAGCGCTCAGCGGCGTGATTGCCCGTGGACGCGGCGACAGCGCACTGGCCGAAACCTATTGCAGCGAAGCCTTGTCGGCGCTGCCGCAAGAGCGTTGCGGTCAACGCCTGATGTGCCTTTCAACCCTGGCCAACCTGGCCATCACCCGCAACGATCTGTGGCGCGCCCGTGGCTTGAACCGCGATGCGTTGGAGCTGGCGCAGCGCTACGGCAATCCGCTGTTTGAAGCGCTGGCGTATTACGACCGCGCCCGTGTGCTGCAAGCCCGTGGCGAAGTGTTGCGCGCCCAGGAAGAAGTGCGCCACGGCCTGGATTGCTTGCGCGGGTTGTCGTCGCAACGCTTGTACGCGGTGCGTGCGCGCCTGACGTTGTATGAAGGGTATTTGCTCACCTTGCGCCTGGAGCCTGAAGCCGGGCGAGCGCTTTTGTTGGCCGGCATCAGCGAGGCGCGCGCCTGCCGCGACACCAGCGTGCTGATCGGTCATTGCGTGCTGGCCACCATCGAGGGCCGGAGCGGGCGCTTGAACGAAGCCTTCGCCCAACTGGCCGAAGCCGAGCGGCTGATGCATATCTGGGACGTGCCGGCGATCTACTACCTGGCCATGATTACCGTGGTGAAGTGCGAGTTGTGGCTGATGCGCGGCCAGACTGAATTGGCCAGCGACTGGCTGTATCGCCTGGCCACCACCTACAGCGGCGAACAGGCCGCCGCCGCGCCGGAATACAACCCGCAACTGCCGCTGCACATCGAAATGCAGCAGGCGGTATTGGAACGCTTGCAAGGACGCACGGCCGATGCCGAGCGGCGGCTGCGCTCGTTGATTGCGCGTGCGCAAGGCGTCGGCGGCCAGCTCATGGGTGGCTTCGCGCAAGTGCAACTGACGCTGCTGTTGCTTGACCAAGGGCGCGAGCGCGAGGCCCAACAGCAACTGTTCAGTAGCATGGAGTCGGCCATTGGCGGCGGGCTGCTGCCGTTCAACGAACTGCTTAGCAAACACCCCCAGTGGCTGCGCGAACAGCTGCTGCCCCGTCCCGGTTGCCCGCTGCGCGAGCGGCTGCTTGGTTTGTTGCCGGCGCTGGAAGAGGGCGAGGTGTTTGAAGCCATCGATAACAGCGTGCAGACCGAAGCGCTGAGCAGTCGCGAGCTGTCGGTGCTCAAGCTGATCGCCAAAGGCTGCTCGAATCAGGAAATCAGCGAGCAGCTATTTATTTCCCTGCACACCGTGAAAACCCACGCACGGCATATCAACAGCAAACTCGGGGTTGAGCGGCGCACGCAAGCGGTGGCGCGGGCCAAGGCGATTGGCGTGTTGCGCTAAGTGCTTTGTTCGTTGGCTCTTGTTTGTAGGAGCTAGCTTGCTAGCGAACCCTGCAAACGAAATTCTCAAACTTCGTTTCCAGGGTTCGCGACCAAGGTCGCTCCTACAGGGCAACGATCAGGGCGCCGTCAGGTCAAGCTTCTTCGCCGCAGGCTTGTGCGGCGCCGGCATCGCCAGCTGATTTTCCACATCCGTTTGAATCGCCACCAGCACCGGCAGCAGGTCGTTCATGCTGCTGCGCACTTCGCCGTAAGGATGCTTTTGCGCCAGCTCATCGATGCGCGCCAGCAGTTGCGGCCGCACCTGAGCGTTGAGGTGCACGAACAGCTCGGGCAGCTGTTTACTGATTTCGGCGGCATACAAGGCCAAATCTTCGCGACCGAACTGTTTGGTCAGGGCCAGATAATCGAGGGCGCTGGAGGTGAGCATGGCAGCCGCTTCCTTGGTGTCTTGCAGGCCTTGCAGGCGCACCGGGTTGCTTTGCTCGGGTTGCGAGAGGGTCATCCAGAACTCAGTGGTCAGGGTGAACAGCACCGCTTGCTGGCGCAGCGAGTAGGTCATCAGGCCCAGCGCCTCTGCGCCGTAGGGCTGCTGCACAGCGTGGAAATCAAAGTACAGCCGCATCAGCTCTTTGAGCTGGAACAGCAGCTCGCGCGCCTCGTTCTGACGCAGTTCCAGCGGCGCGTAAATGTTCAGCTGTGAGCGGAAGTTTTCTTCACTGACCATGCGCTGGTAGATCGGCCCGGTGAACTCGCCGCTGCGCCGGGGCAGGGCGTTCGCTTGGCTGCTGTCGAGTTTTTGCAGGGCTTCGACGAGCTGGTGATAGTCGCGGCTGGTCCAGGGTTTCTGAATGTCGGGAATTTTCTCGCCCAGATAAAACAGCTCGGCAGCCGGCACCGCGCGCGCGATAACCAGCAAAAGGATGGCCAGCGGCCAGAACAGGCGGCGTGATAGCTTCATGGGCAGAGACGTTCCGGCAGCGGTTCTTATAAGAATGGGTGCAAGAGTACCCAGCCCGCCTGGCGCCGTCACCGGGCTGAGGGTTGGTTTTAGGAGAACGTGCAATGGAAGCGGAAAAGGCCGTGCAAGGCGCTGTGTTGGCGGTATTCGAAGACCTCGGCGGCTACGGCGCTGTGGCACGCCAACAAGGTGAAGTGGCAGACGGGCCGCTGGTTGGGCACTTGCAGCGCATCAACATCCAACTCACGGCCATTCCGGTATTCGCGCGTAAAGGCTTGAGCGAAACCACCGTGAACGACCTGCTCGCAGCGGCGAACGTGTCGCGCCGGACCTTCTACAAATACTTCGATAACAAAATGGATGTGCTTGAAGGCATCTATCAAACCGCCGTGGTGCTGCTATTGGCGCGCTTTCGCGACATGCAACAAGGCGCCGGCAGCCCACAGGAATGGCTGCGCAATATGGTCGGTTGCTTCTTTGATTACCACTCGGCAGTCGGACCGATCATTCGCCTGATGCAGGAAGAGGCGCTGCGAGCTGACTCGCCGCTGGCCCGCCATCGCCAGCGTGCCCATGTGGAAATGACCGCGTTGTTGGTCGAGCGCCTGGAGCACGACGGCAATCGTCGCGACCCGCTGACCTACCGTGCGCTGATCTGGGCGCTGGAAACCAGCTCTTTGGAATTACTCGGCCGCTCGGCCACGCGGGTAGAAATCGAACATGCCAAAGCCGTATTGGGCGACTTGCTGATCGCCGCGTTGTGCCCCGTCACAACCTAGGTTGGGCGCCAGGCGAAACCGGCCATGCTTTGATGCGACGACCTATAACAAGATTGTCGAGGTTTTCGCATGTCTGCTTCCAGCCTGACTCTTTCGCCGCCGCTGGCGGTGGGTTTCGCCCGTTTGGGCTTTGGCGCCTTGCCGCTGGACCGTTTGAAAGCGCGTTACGCCAATGCCGACAGCGGCTCCAGATTCGTCGAGCTGGACGGCTTCAATGTCCACTACCGCGACGAAGGCACGCGCGATAAACCGGCGCTGGTGCTGATTCATGGCGTGGTCGCTTCGTTGCATACCTGGGACGGCTGGATCAGCGCCTTCGCCGACCAGTACCGCATCATTCGGTTTGACGTGCCCGGCTTCGGGCTCACCGGCCCCGCGCGTGACGGCCAGTACAACGCCGAGCGCATGGTGAAGGTGTTCGGCTTGCTGCTCGACCACTTGGGCGTTAACAAAGCGGTGATCGCTGGCAACTCACTGGGCGGCTACATCGCCTGGAACTTCGCCCTGGCCCAGCCGCAAAGGGTTGAAAAATTGATACTGATCGACCCGGCCGGCTACCACATGCGCAAGGTGCCGCTGATGATCGCCGCCGCCGCGCTACCTGGCGCCACGTGGGCCATGCCGATGTGGATGCCGCGCGCGCTGATCGCCCAGGGTATTAAAGAAGTGTATGGCGAACCGGGGCGTATCAAATCTGGCGTGGTGGACCGCTACTACGACCTGAGCCGGCGTCCTGGCAACCGTCGGGCGATGATGGATATCTTCCGCGTGCTGCTGAAAGTGAACCGCGAAGAACTGCACGGCACCCCAGCGCGCGTGGCCCAGATCACTACCCCGACGCTGCTGATGTGGGGCGACCGCGACCGCTGGATTTCGCCGAAACACGTACCGCTGTGGCAGCGCGATTTGCCGGGTATTCAGGTGAAAACTTATCCGGGCGTGGGGCATATTCCGATGGAAGAAATTCCAGAGCAGAGCGCGGCGGATGCGCTGCGGTTTTTGCAGGGTTAAATCCGCCTGTAGGAGCGAGCTTGCTCGCGAAGCCCTTCGTTTGCAGGGTTCGCGAGAAGCTCGCTCCTACACGATCAAAAGACGAAAAAAATGGCTCTTAGGAGAGCCATTTTTTCTTCCAGTATTGATGCTCAAGCCGTCTGCGCCACCGGCACGTCAAACTCATCGCGCGTGCTGTGCAGCAGATCGATGTTGTTGTGCTGCCACGGATGGAAGCCGTCTTTGAAGAAGTCGAGATACGTTTTGATCAGCGGGCGGAACACGCCGTTCTTGCCCCACATCCACTGAATGCCGTCGCGCCACACGCGCCAGTTCCACAGCAGGCCGTCCTGTTTGAGCATGTGCGTCATGCCACGGAAGGTGTCGAACACGAAAAAGAACGTGCCCATCATCATCGCCCGACGCAGCAACTTGCGGCTGCCGCACACTTGGTTGTACACGTCGAAGGCGACCGCTTTGTGTTCGGTTTCTTCCAAGGCATGCCAGCGCCACAGACGAATTAACTCAGGGTGTGCGCCTTGCAGATGGCGCGGCTCACGCAGCAAACCGTCGGCCATGATTGCCGTGATGTGCTCCAAGGCAGCGGTGGCGGCGAGCTGGCGCTGTGGTGAAAACTTCTTCTGCGTATAGCGGATTCGAGCCTGGGCGTGTTTCTCGATTCGGGTGATGTTGTAGCCCAGATCGCGCAGGCGGTTGCTGTATTCCAAGTGCTCGCGGCTGTGGTGACCTTCCTGGCCGATAAAGCCCCGAATCTGCTCTTTCAACACCGGGTCGGTGATCTGCTCGCGGTAGTGGCGCACCGAGTCGATAAAGAAGCGCTCGCCGTCGGGGAACAACACCGACATGGCGTCGAACAAGTGGGTCTTGAATGCATCGCCGCTGTGCCAATGCCGAGGCAGTGGATTCGGCAGGTCGAAATCCAAGTGGCGGGGGCGAATTTGCAAGCCTTCGGGCGTGGTGCTGACCATTGCTGACTCCCTGAGTCGTTGCTTAACCATGGTTGGCACTATGGCCGCGGCTTACAACCTCGCAAAGGTTGATAGCTGCCAATGTGGCGGTCATATATGGCCAGTTGGCGTGTCACCTTGAGGTAACTGGGGTAACAGCAAAGGCACTTAGGCATTTGCTCGCTGGAGCCAATTTCCAATCCTTTAGGAGTGGTGTGACACATAAGTACGCCTGAGTATTCCTGCGTTGCGCGTCATTTCTGGCCACCGGCCCGGCGCTAAAAAAGAACAATAAGGAAGAAGTTTAGCCACGATGAAGCAGTCCATGAATTTTGCTGCCGAGCTGGTGCCCATCGCTTACGCCAGTGCGTTGATCGACCTCACGACCGAACTCGGCGTGCCACGTGACGAGCTGTTGCAAGCTGCCCGGGTCAAACCGCAGCTGCTTGAATCGCCCAACGGGCGCCTATCGTTTATCGACTTCAACCTGCTCGCCAGCGCTGCGCTCACGCTATGCAAAGAACCGGCGTTGGGCTTGCTGCTGGGTCAGCGCCTGAACGTATCCACCCACGGAATTCTCGGCTACGCCGTGCTCTCCAGCGCCACGCTCGATAAAGCCATTCAATTCGCCCTCAAGTACTACCGCGTACTGGGGCTGGCTTATGAACTGGAAAGGGTAGAAGCGTTTGAACGGGTGGAATTGCGCGCCAGCGAAGCCATGCCGCTGGGTGCGTTGAGTCACTTTGCCGCCGAAGGCTTGCTGTGCAGCTTGCACAGCATCGCGCAGTTCTTGCTCGGGGAAAAAATGCACGGCATCGAGGTAGGTTTCGCCTACCCAGCGCCGCGACACGCGGCGCGTTACGCGGAGGTATTCGGGGTGCGCGTGCAGTTTGACCAGGCCTACCACCGCATCAGCATTCCGCAACACTACCTGCAACGCCCCATGGCCCTGGCCAACCCAGCAACCGTGCACATGTGCGAGCAACAATGCGAAGCGCTGCTCGCCACGCTGGATGTTCAAGACGCCTTGCTCACCCGCGTACGGCGCTTGCTGCTCGCACGCCCCGGCGACTTTCCCGACCTTGGCAGCGCCGCCAAAGCCCTGCACACCAGCGGCCGCAGCTTGCGCCGGCATTTGTCCGCGATGGGCACGAGCTATCAGCAAGTGCTCGACGACGTCCGCAAACGCCTGGCCCTGCAATACCTCAGCACCACGCAATTGCCGCTGTATGAGATTGCGTACTTGCTGGGGTTTAGCGATGCGTCGAATTTTCGTCGGGCGTTTAAGAAGTGGACGGGGAAATTGCCGAGTGATTATCGGGGGGAGGGCTAAGCCGTTCGAATTTCGTTGAGCAGTTCAGGGTGCAAATCCAGCAGCTTGAACAGCTTCACCAGCGCCAGCGGCGGTTTGGTTTTACCGGTTTCGTAGCGGGAAAACGCATTCACGCCGCCGCCGAAAATTTCTGCAGCTTCGCGTTGGTCAAGCGCAAGTTTTTTCCGCACCTGGGCGATGAAGGTGGGGTCGACAATGGTCGCGTTAATTTGCTTCGAGAATGTACGCATCGCACTCATCACGCGCTCCGACTCGCTTATATCGAGCACCGACTCATGGCACGCCGGGCAGAAATCGCCGGTGACGCCGGGGATGACAGTGGTTTCGCCTTTGTAGGTATACGGCAGGTCACGCGTGTCGTGAACCAACTGCGCAGCACCGCAAACGGGACATTTCATGTTCATAACTCCTTGAACGAGACAATCAGAAGATCATCGGAAATCGTCAGCTTCAAATACACAGCACCCATGCAGGTGCTCGGGCAGTAAACGTCTTGCCAGATGCGGTGGTCCGCGTGCGTCGTCATGCTTTTTCGAAATTCATTGGTCTTCAACGCCATCACCACAGCCAGCACATCACTCAATTCCAAACCTAATTCGCTGGCGCCAATTCGAGCCGACTGAGTCGTGCGAACCTTGCCTTGCGAGACCAACAACTTCACCTGAGCGAGGGAAGAATGGGGAGTCCGTTTCTCCATTTCAAATTAACCTTCTTGGTTTTATTTGGCAAGTAGGTTAATAATCCGTCGCCTACTCGTTTCTGTGTCGCCGAGGCCTTTAAAGCCGCGAGCCAGTAGCGCGTGAACGGGCCAAAAGGGGAATCGAGAAGGAACCGAGTTGTTTGAAGGAAATTTCGCGAACGCTCTAAACCGGGAGTTAAAGGCAGGTATTGGTACATTCATCCTTCATTGGGCGCTTCGTGGCCATGAGCGGGCGAGGGGTGTCGGTTGTTCAACTAGCCCTTGAAGCGCGCGGAACCGAAACCGAGAATGGCACCGATTATTCGAGGAGCTGTCATGACCCCCACCCTGATCCGCGAAACCTTCCCTGTCGGCCCGTTGCAGTGCAACTGCACAATCATTGGCGACCCGGTTACCAAGAAAGCCATCGTGGTCGACCCGGGTGGCAATCCGGATCTGATCATGGCGCGGTTGGAGGCCCATGGTTTGAAGGTGGTGAGCATCATCCATACCCACGCCCATCTCGATCATTTTCTGGCCTCGGGCCAGATGAAGGAGAAAACCGGCGCCACGCTGCACTTGCACGAGGAGGACGGTTTTCTGTGGGACAACCTGGAGATGCAGTGCCGCATGTTTGGCGTGCCGTATACGCCGGTGCCGGCGCCGGATCAGTGGCTGCGTGACGATGAGGAGCTGGCGTGTGGTTGCGGCGTGGCGCTGCATACACCAGGCCATACGCCGGGGTCGATGAGTTTCTGGTTTCCTGAGGCCAAGCTGCTGATTGCCGGCGATACGCTGTTTCGCCGGGGCATTGGCCGCACCGATTTGTGGGGCGGCGACTATTCGACGATTGAGCGCTCGATCAAGCAGCGGCTGTATACGCTGGATGAAGATGCTACGGTGGTGACCGGTCACGGGCCTGATACACGGCTCGGTGATGAGATGCGCGAGAACCCGTACATTCGCGCCTGACGCCGCTTCGCTTAGGCCCTCGGCGCCACGGAATTTTCAGCTAACTTTATGCTCCAACGGTGGTCCGCCCAGCGGGGTGGACCGCGTTTTAGGAGTACGCCCCCCATGTTTACCTTCAGTCGCCTGATCATTGCCGCTACTGCCGTCGCGCTGTTGGCTGGCTGTGCCTCGCAAAATCCTTATGACAACCAGCCACCGAGTTCCAATAACACCGCGAAATATGGCGGTATCGGCGCGCTCGCGGGCGCCGCTGCGGGCGCGTTGATCAATCACGATAACCGTGGCAAAGGCGCGCTGATTGGCGCCGCCGTCGCCGGTGCGGCGGGCGCGGGTTATGGCTATTACGCCGACAAGCAGGAAGCCGAGCTGCGCCGCAGCATGCAAGGCACCGGCGTGCAGGTGCAGCGTGAGGGCGACCAGATCAAGCTGATCATGCCTGGCAACATCACCTTCGCTACCGACTCGTCGGATATCGCCGGCAACTTCTATACGCCGCTAAATAACCTCGCCAACTCGTTCAAGCAGTACAACCAGAACACCATTGAAATCGTCGGCTATACCGACAGCACCGGCAGCCGCCAGCACAACATGGACTTGTCGCAGCGCCGGGCCGCCAGCGTGGCCAATTACCTGACCTCGCAAGGCGTCGACGGCTCGCGGTTGTCCACCCGGGGTAACGGCCCCGATCAGCCTATTGCCACCAACGACACCCCCGACGGCCGCGCCCAGAACCGCCGTGTGGAGGTCAACCTGAAACCGCTGCCGCAAGCCGTGCAGCAGCCGCAGCAATATCAGCAGCAGCCCTATCAACAGCCTCAGCAGTATCAGCAATATCCGCAGTAAGCGCTAAACGTTGAACCAGGCCTCCCAAGTGGAGGCCTTTTTTTGCGGGTTCGAATCTGCCATGGGAAGACGCAGCGCGCGGAAGCTCATGAGTTTGCAACCGTCCATTGCGATTGCCTCGTATCCGCTCGCTGATCTTTTGGTGGCAAAGCGCCGCGCTCGAAATTCCTGACTAGACTTCAGCCCAATGGCCCGATTGGACCATTGGTTGCCAGGTCGCTTTACCAAGGGGTAGGGACGCTGGCGAAGGATCAGGAGCTTACATGGACGAAAACCCTGGGTTTCACTCGCGCCGCCCCTGGCTGCCTTTTCTGGTAGCGCTGGGACTGATGGCTGGGCTGGGCGCACTGGTGGTGTGGCAGTGGCAGGAGCTGCAAGCCAACAATCGGCGCGAGCAGGAGCAACGCTTCAGCATTGCTGTGGACGATGTGCAGCAAAGCATTCTTGAACGTATGCACGCCTATGAAATGGTGCTGCGCGGCATGGCCGGATTACTGGCTGGCAGCGATGCGGTTAGCGCCGAAGAATGGATGCGGGCTACCGATCAGCTACAACTCCAAGACCGTTATCCCGGTATTCAGGCGGTCGCCTGGGCGCGCTATGTGCCCGCTGCCGAACTGCCTGCGTTTATCGAAGGCGAGCGGCGCGATGGACGAAAAGACTTCCGTATTTATCCTTCCGGCGAGCGCGATGAATACCTGATTGCTGACTACATCAGCCCGCTCGATTGGCGTAACCGCCGTGGCCTGGGCTTCGACGTGCTATCTGAGGACGTGCGCCGCAAGGCGGTTTATCAGGCACGCCGCACGGGCGAAGCGGTGCTCTCGGCGCCGCTCAGGCTGAAGTCTGAAACCGACCAGGATCCGCAAATTGGCGCCGTGTTGTACATGCCCGTCTACGCCAATACCGCGCCGGTCACCAGCCCCGAAGAGCGTCAGCAAGCTTTCCTGGGGGCGGTCACCGGCTCGTTCCGGATGCATGACTTGCTTGAGGGAATTTTGGGCAGTCGCGCCGAGCTTTTTCAGATTGAGCTGGTCGATAACGCCGATGATGGCGGCGCGCTGCTCCAGGGCGGTTACCTAGGCAACTCGGCGTATCAGCTCACGCGCAGCCTAGGCGTGTTTGGGCGCGAATGGCAGGTTACGGTCAGTAGCACGGCTGAATACGAGCGACGGATGGAAAACCCACGGTTGCAATTCAATCTGTGGGTTGGGCTGCTGTCGTCGGTGCTGCTTGGGTTGATGGTGGGCGGCTATTTATTGCTGCGCGAACGCGCGCTGGCCAACAGCGAAATCATGAGTGCCGGGCTGCGTGAGCGCGAAGAGCGCTTTCGCCTGGTGGTCGAGGCCTCGCCCAACGCCATTGTGTTGGTCGACAGCAACGGCCGCATTGCCATGGTCAACCAACAGGCCGAGCTGATGTTCGGCTATCCGCGCGACGAACTGGTCGGCGCAGCGGTGGAAAAACTGCTGCCCGAGTCGCTACGCCATGCCCACGTCGGTATGCGCCGGGAATTTCAAAAGGCTCCGGAACCTCGGCAAATGGGCGGCAACCGCGACCTGTTTGGTCAGCACAAAGATGGCCATTCCATTCCCGTAGAAGTGGGCCTCTCGCCCCTGCGTAGCGGTGCCGATGTGCTGGTGCAGGCAGTGATCATCGACATCAGCGCGCGCAAGGCCGCCGAGGAACGTTTCCGTTTGGTGGTCGAGGCCTCGCCCAACGCCATTGTGTTGGTCGACAGCCAAGGGCGAATCGCCATGGCAAACCGGCAAACCGAGCAATTGTTCGGCTACCCACGCACTGAATTGCTGAGCCAGCCGGTGGAAAAATTGCTGCCTGAGTCGTTGCAAGAGCTGCACGTGAGCTTGCGACAGAGCTACCTGAATTCGCCCGAGCCTCGGCAAATGGGCAACAACCGCGAGCTGTTCGGCCGGCATCGGGATGGCGAGTTGATTCCGCTGGAAGTCGGTCTGTCGCCATTGCGCAGCGGCGAAGACGTGCTGGTGCAGGCGGTGATCATCGACATCAGCGAACGCAAGGCCGCTGAGGCACGCTTGCGTGAACAGGCCGAACAATTGGCCTTGGCCAACCGCTATAAATCCGAATTTCTGGCCAACATGTCCCACGAGCTGCGTACGCCGCTCAACAGCATCCTGATCCTCAGCGAACAGCTCAAGCAAAACGGCGGCGGCAATCTCAACGACAAACAGGTCAAGCACTCCGACATCATTCACCGCGCCGGCCGCGACCTTTTACAGCTGATCAACGACGTGCTCGACCTGGCCCGCATCGAAGCCGGCCGCGTGCAGTTGAAAATGGAGAACATGAACGTCCACGACCTGATGCAGGAACTGGACGCCAGCCTTCGGCCCATGGCCGAACTCAAGGGGTTGCGCTTGATTACCAGCGTCGACCCACAGGTGCCGCGCGTGGTCTACAGCGACCGGGGCCGCCTGCAACAGATTTTGCGCAACCTGCTTTCCAACGCCCTGAAATTCACCGAGCGGGGCGAGGTGCAAGTGACCGTGAGTTGCGCCCCGGCGGAAGACGGCCGCGAGATGCTTAAGATCGTGGTGCGCGATACCGGCATTGGCATTGCCGCTGACCAGCACCAGCGCGTGTTTCAAGCCTTCCAACAAATCGATGGTTCAACCAGCCGCGCGTTCGGCGGCACCGGGTTGGGCCTGGCGATTACCCGGCAACTGGTCGAGGTGCTCGAAGGCACGGTGCAGTTGGACAGCGCACCGGGCCAAGGCTCTGTGTTCACCGTGCAACTGCCGGTCACCGTGGTGCAAGGCACGGTGGGGCTGCCGCAAGTCAGCGCCGTCGCGCCTACGCGGGTGGGGCAAGGCCCGGCGTTGCTGGTGGTTGAAGATGATCAAGACTTCGCCAACCTGATTGCCGACGAAGCGCAGGCCCATGGGTTCGCCTGCGTGCATTGCCGCAGCGGTGCCCAGGCGCTCGGCCTGCTGGAGCGTGAGCAGTTTGCCGCGGTGATTCTCGACATCCTGTTGCCCGACGTCAGCGGTTGGCAGATTTACCGCAGCCTGCGCGGGCATCCGCAGCATCGCGGTATGCCGGTGCACATCATCTCCTGCGTGCCGCAGCCGGACGACTGGCATGACACCGGCACGCGTTATCTGGTCAAGCCGATTGCCCGGGCCGATCTGGAAAAAGTGTTCACCGATCTGGCTCGCCATGAGCACGACGAACAGAACCGCCTATTGTTGGTAGAAGACATCGCGCCGGAACGCGAGTACTACCGCGAGCACCTCAGCCACCTGGGTTTCTCAGTGACGGCAGTGGCGACTGCGGCCCAAGCGCGTGACGCCTATCAGGAAGACGAGTTTGCGGCGGTGGTGGTTGACCTCGATCTACCCGACCAGGACGGCTTTGATTTGATTGAACTCATGTCGCAACAGCGTCCTCTCAGCAATACACGGGTGGTCGTGAACACCGGTGTGGATGTAACCCAGCAAAGCCTGCAACGCCTGCGTCGTTATTCGGCCGTGGTGGTGCAAAAAAATGGCCAGGATCTGCAAGCGCTGAGCCAGGCCGTGCAAGGATTTTTGTCCAGTGTGCGTGAGCCGCAGCCCGAAGTTGTGGTGCCGGAAATCAACCCGCTGCACGGGCAACGGGTGCTGTTGGTGGACGATGATGTACGCAACATTTATGCGATGAGCGCGTTGCTGGATGAGCTGGGGTTGGAAGTCAGTACGGCCCGAGACGGCTTCGAGGCGCTCGCCGCCTTTGCGGAACAGGCGTTTGACCTGATTCTGATGGACATGGCGATGCCCAACATGGATGGCTACACCGCCACTCGTCTGCTGAAACAGGAGAAAGGCTGCACGGTGCCGATCATTGCCCTGACGGCCCATGCGATGAAGGGCGACCGCGAAAAATGTTTAGCCGCGGGCACGGATGACTACCTAGCCAAACCAGTGGCACGCCAGGACCTCATAGCCCTGCTGCAACGCTGGTTGGCGAAATCGGAGGGACGTAATGGCTCAGGCGCAGCTTAAACCGCAGTCCAGCGAGCAGATCTTGCTGGTGGTCGATGACCGCGAGGAAAACCTGGTGGCCATGGAAGCCTTGCTGGGCGATAGCCCGTGGGAAGTTCGCACGGTGAATTCGGGCGAGGCCGCTTTGCAGTGCCTGCTCGACAACGACGTCGGCCTTGTACTGTTGGACGTACAGATGCCGCACATGGATGGCTTTGAAGTGGCGCGCTTGATGCGCGGCAACCCGAGTACGCGCTACACCCCGATCATCTTTCTCTCCGCCATTGCCCACACCGAAGACTCGGTGTTGCGTGGCTATGCCACCGGCGCGGTGGACTTCATTCTCAAACCCTTCGACCCGCAAGTGCTGCGGCACAAAATCAATGTGCTGCTCGAACACGAGCGCAACCGCCACGAATTGCAGGTGCTGTCCAAGCAGCTCGACAGTGCTCGCGCATTCAATGCGTCGGTGCTGGAAAACGCCGCCGAAGGCATCGTGGTGGTTAACGAAGAGGGCAACATCAACTTCGTCAATCCGGCCATGGCCCGCATGCTCAACGGCACGGTGGCGGGAATTGAAGGGACGCCGCTGCTCGATTACCTGGTGACCTCCGGCCTTCCCACCGCCTGGAAAGATTCGGAGTTCTACAAACATTGGTTACGCGGCGAAGCGTATCGCCTGCACGACGCCAGCTTGCGCGCCGTGAGCGGGCAGATGTTGCCGGTGGCGCTGTCGAGTTCACCGCTGCCGCGCTTGCAGCGCTCGATGGTGATTCTGGCGTTGGATATGTCCGTGGTGCGCAACCTTTATGCGCAACTGGAATCGCAGGCGGCCACCGATGCGCTGACCGGTTTGCTCAACCGTCGCGGTTTTCACCAGGCTCTGGAATCGAGCCTGGCGCGCCTGGACCGCAGCGGCAAACGCATGGCGATTTTGTATCTGGACCTCGACGGTTTCAAACGCATCAACGACTCCCTCGGCCACGCGGCCGGGGACCAAGTGCTTCGCCAGGTTGGCGATTTGCTGCGCTCCAGCCTGCGGCCTTACGACGTGCTGGCGCGCATGGGCGGCGACGAATTCACCGCCTTGCTCGACGGTTTGGAACACCCGGAAGATGCCGCGCGTATCGCCGAGAAACTGATCGAACTGGTCTCGGTGCGCCACCGTGTCGACGGCATGGACGTAACACTCGGCGCCAGCATCGGCATCGCCAGTTTCCCTGAATGTGGGCGCAGCGTGGATGGTCTGATGCGCGCCGCCGACATGGCGATGTACGAAGCCAAGCGCGCCGGCCGTCAGCAATACCGCTTCTTTTCCCCGGAAATGAACGGCCGCGCACGTTCACGCTTGATGCTCGAAGAGAGCCTGCGCAACGCCATTGAACAGAACGATTTTGTGTTGGTGTATCAGCCACAAATCTATCTGGAGACCGGCAAGCTACGCGGCTTCGAAGCGCTGTTGCGGTGGGAGCACCCGGTGTCGGGCACCATTGCGCCGAATGTGTTTATTCCGCTGCTGGAAGAGACCCGTTTGATCAACCGCCTCGGCGACTGGATTTTTCGGCGAGGCGTGCAGCAGTGTTGCGATTGGCGGCCGACGTTTGGCGAGAACGTTGTGGTCAGTCTCAACGTCAGTCCGGTGCAGTTCGGTATGCCGCAACTGGTGGATGACTTGCGCCGTGTGCTGGCCGAGCTGGGCTTGTGTCCGGCGCAGCTGGAAGTGGAAGTGACCGAAAGCGCACTCATGCAAGACCTCGACACCACCCGCGAACAGCTCAGCCAGCTGCGTGCGCTGGGCGTGAAAATCGCCATCGACGACTTTGGCACCGGTTACTCATCGCTCGCCTATTTGCGCCACTTCGAGCTGGATACGCTGAAGATCGATAGGCTGTTTATTTCCAACATGCTCAGCTCGCCCAAAGACGCGGCGGTGGTCAGCACCATCATCGACTTGGGGCATCACCTGGGCCTGGAAGTGATCGCCGAAGGGGTGGAAACCATCGAACAGCGCGACTGGCTGCTGGAACACCGCTGCCACATCATGCAGGGCTTTCTGGTTGCCAAGGGGTTGCCGGTCTCGGAGACCGAGCACTTCCCGGCGCAGATTGATTGGGATGTTTATCGCAAGAAGTAGAGATAACTCGGTCGGTCCCCTCTCCCGTTGCGGGAGAGGGTTAGGGAGAGGGCGACCTGGAATGTGTCGCCGATGCCGGCCCTCTCCGCCGGCCCCTCTCCCGCAAGCGGGCGAGGGGAGACCATCGCTTATGGCTGGCGCGAGGGCGGAAACTCTTCATGCAGCCGCCCCAACTCCGCATCCTTCTCTTCCCACAACTTATTCACCCACTGCTGAAACCCGAGGCGGTAGGTTTCGTCGCTGTTGTAATCCTTGCCGAGAAACTCCTTCGGAATCTCCAGCGTGTGATACCGCACCACTACTTTCGGCACTTCGCCGCACAGGAAAGACCAGAAGCTCGGGTTGCCTTCGGGGTAGTGGATGGTGATGTTGACCATCGATTTCAGCTGCTTGCCCATGGCATCAAGCACAAACGCGATGCCGCCGGCTTTGGGTTTGAGCAGGTAGCGGAACGGTGAGGCTTGCTGGTCGTGCTTGGCTTGGGTAAAGCGCGTGCCTTCCAGGAAGTTGAAAACTGCGACCGGCACATGCTGGAATTTTTCGCAGGCGCGGCGGGTGGCGGCGGTGTCCTGGCCTTTCTTTTCCGGGTGCTTTTCCAGGTAGGCCTTGGTGTAGCGCTTCATAAACGGGAAGTCCAACGCCCACCAACACAGGCCAATCACCGGCACCCAGATCAGCTCCTGCTTGAGGAAGAATTTGAAGAACGGCAGGCGGCGGTTAAGCGTGTGTTGCAGCACCAGAATATCGACCCAGCTCTGGTGGTTGCTGGTGACAAGGTACCAACCGTCGTACTTGAACTGTTCGCGGCCTTTGAGGTTCCACTCGGTTTTTTGCACCAGCCACATCCAGCCGCTGTTGCAGGCAATCCAGGCTTCGGCCGCCCAGTTCAGCACCCAGTTGCACACGGTGCGCACCGGCTTGAACGGCAGCAACAATTTCACCAACGCGGCAATAAACAGAAACCAGCACCAGATCAGGGTGTTGGCGAACAGCAGAATCGTGGCGAGCACACCGCGAAGCGGCGCAGGCAGGAAAGACAGCATGGGGCAGATGCCTCGTGAAGAAATTGTGGTTCCCGCTCTTTTGCAGAAGATGGCGGTTGTTAGGCGCAGAGATTAACCATTGCCGGGGGAACTGCAAGCGTCTCTGCTTCTTCGCGAGCAGCCTCAAGCGAAGCCGCTGCCACAAAGAAGCGGCGGGGCGCTACGGAAGATTCGCTGCCTGAATCGCGGTCAGGGCGATGGTGTAGATGATGTCGTCCACCAGCGCGCCGCGTGACAGGTCGTTTACCGGTTTGCGCAAACCTTGCAGCATCGGGCCCACGCTCACGCAATTGGCGCTGCGTTGCACCGCTTTGTAGGTGGTGTTGCCGGTGTTGAGGTCGGGGAATACGAACACGGTGGCATGCCCGGCCACGGCGCTGTTCGGCGCTTTTTGCAGGGCCACGCTTTCGATGGCGGCGGCGTCGTATTGCAGTGGGCCGTCGAGCGGCAGGTCAGGTCGCGCCTGTTTGGCCAGGCGCGTGGCTTCGCGCACTTTGTCGACATCCACGCCGGTGCCGGACTCGCCGGTGGAGTAACTGATCATCGCCACCCGTGGCTCGATACCAAACGCGACGGCCGACTCGGCGCTCTGCACAGCAATTTCTGCCAGCTCCGTGGCCGTTGGGTCCGGGTTAACGGCGCAGTCGCCGTACACCACCACCTGATCGGGCAGCAGCATAAAAAACACCGACGACACCAGCTTGTAGCCCGGCGCGGTTTTGATCAGCTGCAGGGCCGGGCGGATGGTGTTGGCGGTGGTGTGAATCGCACCGGACACCAGGCCGTCCACTTCATCCAACGCCAGCATCATGGTGCCAAGCATCACCGGGTCTTCGAGCTGCTGCGTGGCCATCGGCGCGTTCAGGCCTTTGCCTTTGCGCAGTTCCACCATGGGCGCCACGTAACGGCTGCGAATCAAATCCGGGTCGAGTATTTCCAGGCCCGGCGGCAGTTCAATGCCGTGGGCCTGGGCCACCAGCTGCACTTCTTCAGGCTTGGCCAGCAGCACGCAATGGGCAATGCCGCGCGCCTGGCAAATGGCGGCCGCTTGCACGGTGCGCGGCTCGCTGCCTTCGGGCAGCACGATGCGTTTGTTCGCCGCCTGCGCCCGTTGCACCAGTTGGAAGCGAAAGGCCGGCGGCGACATGCGGTGCTCGTGGGGTTCGCCGCAGCGCTGGCTGAGAAAGCGGTGGTCGATATGGCTGGCAACAAAGTCCGTTACCCGCTCGGCGCGCTCGCGGTCGTCGATGGGGATTTCTTTATTTAGCTGATTGAGGTTGTTGGCGGTGTCGTAGGAACTGGTGGTCACCGACAGCACCGGCAAGCCGCTTTGCAGCGCGCCACGGCACAGTTCCATGATGCGTGGGTCCGGCGGAAAATCGCTGCACAGCAGCAAGCCCGCCAGCGGCATGCCATTGGTGGCGGCCAGGCAGGTGGCGAGAATAATGTCGTCGCGATCGCCCGGGGTAACGACCAGTACGCCTGGCTTGAGCAACTGCACGGTGTTGGCTACGGCGCGGGCGCACAAGACGATGCGCTGCATGCGCCGCTGCTCGTATTCGCCGGCGTTGATTACGCGGGCGCCGAGCATGTCGGCGATGTCGCGGGTGCGCGGGGCGTTCAATTGGTCGAGCCAGGGAATGCAGCCGAGCAAGCGGAAATCGTGACGGCGCAGCAGCGGCGAATGGTCTTGCAGGCGGGCAGCAAAGGCGCTGGCGTTTTCTTCGTCACGCACTTTGTTAAGGATGACGCCGAGCACCGAGCTGTCCTGTGGGCCGCCAAACATTTGTGTCTGAATTTCCAGGCGGTCTGACAGCTCGCTCACGCTGTCGCCATCCGGAGCGGTGACCAGGATGACTTCAGCGTCCAGGCTCTTGGCCAGGTGCAGGTTGATGCGCGCCGCGTAGCTGGTGTGCGCGGTGGGCACCATACCTTCGACGATCACCACGTCTTTGTCGCGGGCGGCGTCCTGGTACAGGCGGATGAATTCTTCCAGCAGGTCGTTGAGTTGGCCTTCGCCGAGCATGCGTTCGACATGGGCGAGGCTGACCGGAGCGGGCGACTGCAAACCATGGGTGCGCGCCACCAGTTCGCTGGAGCGTTCGGGGCCCTGGTCGCCCGGCTGCGGTTGCGCCACCGGTTTGAAAAAGCCGACGCGCAGACCGACACGTTCGAGCGCGCCGACCATGCCAAGGCTGATGGAGGTCAGGCCGACGCCGAAACCGCTGGGGGCAAGAAAATAAGTCTGCATGCAAGTTCCTGAACCGCGCGTGGCTCGCGCTTTTTTATACAGCCCTGCCTGGTGGGCAGGGCCCGTTGTTCGACAGCGCTGTTAGTGCAGTAGCTGCAAGGTATCGAGGGCGATCTGCCGCTCTTCGTTGGTTGCAATCACCAGGACGCGCGGGTGGCCGTAGGCGTGGATCGTACCGGAAAGGCCGCGGATATAACGCTCGTTCGCTTCGTCGTCGAGCTGCACGTTCAGCAGGCGCAAATGGCTCACGGTTTTGCTGCGAATGAGCGGGGAATTCTCGCCGATGCCGCCGGTAAAAATCAGCCCGTCCAGACGCGGCAACGCGCAGCTCATGGCCGCCAGCGACTTGGCCAGGCGGTAGCAAAACACCTCGATGGCCAGCGTCGCACCTTCATGACCGTCGCGGTGCGCTTGCTCCAGGGTGCGCATGTCGTTGGACAAACCGGACAAGCCCAGCAGCCCGGCGTCGTGGTTGAGCATGTAGTCGATTTTCTCGATGTCCCAGCCCAGGCTCAGGGCCAGATGGCTATGCAGATTGGGGTCGACATCGCCGCTGCGTGTGCCCATCACCACGCCTTCAAGCGGGGTCAGGCCCATGCTGGTGTCGCGACTTTGGCCGTTGACCACCGCGCAGGTTGAACAGCCATTGCCCAGGTGGGCCGACAGCCAGCAACTGTCTTCTACCGGCAGGTGGGTCATTTCGGCGGCGCGGCCGGTGACGTAGCGGTGGCTGCTGCCATGGAAGCCGTAACGGCGAATGCCGTGGTCGCGGTAGAGGTTTTCCGGCAGCGCGTAGCGGTACGCGTAGTCGGGCAAGCTGTGGTGGAACGCGGTGTCGAACACGGCCACTTGCGGCAGGTTGGGAAACAGTTTGAGGGTGGCTTCGATACCCAGCAGGTTGGCCGGGTTGTGCAGCGGCGCGAGGTGGGCCGTGGCGTTGATCTCGGCCAGCACGCGGGCGTCGATACGGCGCGCTTCGCTGAAGCGTTCGCCGCCATGCACCACGCGGTGACCGATGCCGTGCAGTTTGCCGCCGCAGGCGCTTTGCACCACCGGCAGCAGCTGCGAGAGCGCGGCGCGGTGGTCGGCGTTGGGAATCATCAGGCTGTCGAACTCGGCGCCCCGGCGCCAATGTAATTCGGCGTCGTAGGTGCCCAGGTTTTGCGCTTCACCGCTTAAAAATGTTTGTGAGTGAGCCTCGTGAATCAAGGCGAATTTGATGGATGAACTGCCGCAATTGATCACCAGAATATGCCGTGCTTGCATCACTGCTCCTCGTCTTGCTGTGCTGCTCCATTCAACGGTTCCAGCCCTTGCGCGCACCAACCGCAGGGGAAGGGCTGACCGATTTTTTCCGCGCGTTGCATGGGGTCTTGCACCCAGTCGCGGTTTTGCCAGGGCGGTTGATGGCGCAGGTGTTGCGTATGGCCGCAGGAAAGCACCGCCACCCAATGCCCTTCTTCGTCTTGGCGAAAGCCTGTAATGCGCGCTGCGCCGCGCGCCGGGGCGTGGGGCCGTCCGTCTGCGCTCGGTTCGCTTTCGGCCGATCCCTTGGTTAAACTTGCCCGTTCTCCACTCTTTCGCAAAGGTTCTGCCCCATGCTGATCGCTGCCAATACGGCTGTCTCCATCGACTATACCCTGACCAACGATGCTGGTGAGGTGATCGACAGCTCTGCCGGCGGCGCTCCGCTGGTGTACCTGCAAGGCGCAGGCAACATTATCGTCGGTCTGGAAAAAGCCCTGGTTGGCAAGCAGGCTGGCGATGAACTGAACGTGGCTGTCGAGCCTGAAGAAGCCTACGGCGAATACAGCGCTGAACTGGTCAGCACCTTGAGCCGCAGCATGTTCGAAGGCGTTGATGAGCTCGAAGTCGGCATGCAGTTCCACGCGTCGGCGCCGGATGGCAGCATGCAGATCGTGACCATCCGCGATCTGGACGGCGACGACGTCACCGTCGACGGCAACCACCCGCTGGCCGGCCAACGGTTGAACTTCCAGATCAAAGTGGTTGCCGTACGTGCAGCCAGCGAAGAAGAAATCGCCCATGGTCATATCCATGGCGAAGGTGGTCACCACCACTGATTCAGCTAAGCTGCTTGAGCGGCTAACTGGATGACCAAAAAGGCGCTCGTAGGGCGCCTTTTTTGTCCGTAAGGACATTGTTTGATGACAGATTGGGAGTTCGTCATGAGTGCTTTTCACGACATCAATTTACGTGCCTTGGATGGCCAGGAATTGCCGCTCGCGCCCCTCAAAGGCAAGGTTGTGCTGGTGGTCAATGTCGCCTCGAAGTGCGGGCTCACCCCTCAATACGCAGGGCTTGAGAGCTTGTATCAGCACTACAAAGATCAAGGCTTCAGTGTGCTGGGGCTGCCGTGCAATCAGTTCGCCGGCCAGGAACCTGGCAGCGAAGACGAGATTAAAGAATTCTGCAGCCTCAACTACGGCGTCAGCTTTCCCCTGAGCAGCAAGCTCGAGGTGAACGGCCCTGGCCGCCACCCGCTGTACCGCTTGTTGGCGGGCGAGGGCGCAGAGTTTCCTGGCGACATCACCTGGAATTTCGAGAAGTTTCTGGTGGGGCAGGATGGGCGCGTGCTGGCGCGTTTCTCGCCGCGTACGCCGCCGGATGATCCGGCAATCGTTCAAGCCATCGAAAAAGCCCTGGCTTAATTACGACCTCCTGCGCGTCGGCCAGGCTGCGTTGCGTCCTCGCTTTTAATGCTCACGTACTTGAGTACGCTGCGCTTAAAGCTGCGGGGCGCCTTGCCTGGCTCGAGCGCAGAAGCTCGGAAGAAGCCTAAGAGCCTTTGTTACCCCTGATGTGCTTCGCGGTTGCCATTGCCACGGGCGGCGTTCAGTTCGTCCATTCCATCAAAGTCGAAATCACGGACTGGCTGGCCCTGCAATTGGGCGCGTTTGAGCTGGTATTCGTCGAACGACAAACCCTGACGACTCAAGTCTTCCAGCGCTTTCTGGTGCAGTTCCAGTGCGGTGTAAGGTTTCAGCTCCAGCATGGAGTGGCCTTGGCCAGCACAGCCGGTGAGTACGATGGCGGTTAATAGCAGGGCGATAGTCATTAAGCGGTTCATTGGAGCCTCCTATCGGCCCGGTGAGTGAGAGTGGGCTCAGACTATTACTCGCTCCGCTTTTGTTGAAATCGACCCGTTCAATAGCTGGTATCGACGAAACCGCCCCGTTACGAGTAGCGATGTATATCGGGATTTTCCGAAGCATTTGTAGGGCTTTATCACCCACATCAATGATGCTGTGCGGGACGAGACGACCGGTCATATGATCGGCGCCATGAATAACGCCACCTCGACTATCCGTCTCGACAAGCGCGATCTGATCCTCACCAAGGGCTCGGAAGTGATGCTGCGTCGCGGCTACCACGGCACCGGCGTACAAGAGATTGTGCAGGCCGCCGGTATTCCCAAGGGCTCGTTCTATCACTACTTCGCCAGCAAAGAAGACTTCGCTGTGCACGCGCTGGAGCATTTGTACGCGCCGCGTTTGCAGCGCTACGCCACGGCGTTGAGCAACCCGGCGCTAAGCCCGCGCGCACGCATTCTGAGTTTCTACGGCGAGCTGCTGAACCACTTCCGCCGCCAGGAAAAACCGCAGTACCACTGCTTTATTGGCAGCCTGAGTTTTGAAATGGCCGAGCCGTCGCAGCCCATTGGTTTGCAGGTGGAGAGCATTCTGCAGCGCTCGGTGGACATCCTCGCCGGGTGCTTACTGGAAGCGCGCGAGGCCGGTGAGCTGAGCGCCAGTACCGATTGCGTGGAGCTGGCGGAATTTATCGCCAACGCCTGGGAAGGCACGTTGATGCGCATGAAAGCCGGCGCCAACGCCGCGCCGCTGTCCGTTTTTCTGCACCAACTGGAGCGTCTGCTGACGCCCGTTTGATTCATCCAAAACCACTGCGCTGCCACGGCGGCGTAACCCGGATACCGTTAGGAGAACCGCATGACCGCTCTTGTGAAAGCCCTGTTCGAACCGTTCCGCCTTGGCGACCTGGAATTGCCGACTCGTGTAGTCATGGCGCCAATGACCCGTTCGTTTTCACCCGGCGGTGTACCTAACGAGGGCGTCATCGAGTACTACCGTCGCCGCGCTGCCGGCGGTGTGGGGCTGATCGTTACCGAGGGCACCACCGTCGGCCACCAAGCCTCGAACGGTTACCCGCATGTGCCGCGTTTCTTCGGGGAAGACGCCCTGGCTGGCTGGAAAAAAGTGGTTGCTGCCGTCCACGCTGAAGGCGGCAAGATTGTTCCGCAACTCTGGCACGTGGGCAGCGTTCGCCGCATTGGCACCGAGCCGGACGCCAGCGTTCCGGGCTACGGCCCAACCGGCAAAGTCAAAGACGGCGTTGAGGTTGTGCACGGCATGACCAAGCAAGACATCGCTGATGTCATTGCCGCCTTCGCCCAGGCCGCCAAAGACGCCCAGGCCATCGGCATGGACGGCGTGGAAATCCACGGCGCCCACGGCTACCTGATCGACCAGTTCTTCTGGGAAGGTTCGAACCAACGTGACGACGAATACGGCGGCAGCTTGGCCAACCGTTCGCGTTTCGCCATCGAGCTGATCAAGGCCGTACGCGCTGCCACCAGCCCGACGTTCCCGATCATCTTCCGTTTCTCGCAATGGAAGCAGCAGGACTACACCGCACGCTTGGTCACCACACCTGAAGCGCTCGGCGAATTTTTGCAGCCGTTGTCGGATGCCGGCGTGGATATTTTCCACTGCTCCACCCGCCGTTTCTGGGAGCCCGAGTTCGAAGGTTCCGACCTCAACCTGGCCGGCTGGACCCGCAAGCTCACCGGAAAACCGACCATCACCGTCGGCAGCGTGGGCCTGGATGGCGAATTTATGCAGTTCATGGTCAAGACCGACAAGGTCGCCCAGCCTGAGAAGCTCGACGCGTTGCTTGAGCGTTTGAACAAGCAGGAGTTCGACCTGGTAGCGGTCGGTCGTGCGCTGTTGGTTGACCCGGATTGGGCGGTAAAAGTACGCGACGGCCGTGAAGACGAAATTCTTCCGTTCAGCCGTGATGCGTTGACCAGCCTGGTGTGATGTTTCCCTTTGCGGTGCCTTGATGGCGCCGCACTTCAGGCCCCGCTTTTGGCGGGGCTTTTTTTTGTTTTGAGGGCTTCGTTTTCAGGGTTCGCGAGCAAGCTCGCTCCTACAGGCTGCACAACTTGTAGGAGCGAGCTTGCTCGCGAAGCTCTAAAAAAAACGGCGCCACATCAGGCGCCGTTTTTTCCGTTCGGAACAGTGATCAAACCGTCGCCGCAGACTCCACCTTACGCGGCGTCAACCCCAGCAACTCATTGCTGCGGGCGTTCACTTCGCGGTACAGCGTGGCGTCGGTTTCCAGCGCTTTTTCCCGAGCCGGGAAAATCGCTTTCAGCTTCTCAGCCCACGCAGCGTTCACTTGCTCAGGGAAGCAGCGCTCAATCAGTTCCAGCATGATCGACACGGTGACCGAAGCGCCAGGCGAAGCGCCCAGCAGGGCGGCGATGGTGCCGTCTTTGGCCGCGACCAGTTCGGTACCGAACTGCAAGATGCCGCCTTTTTTCGGGTCTTTCTTGATGATCTGCACGCGCTGACCGGCAATCTCCAAACGCCAATCCGAGGCCTTGGCCAGCGGGAAGAAACGCTTGAGCGACTCCATGCGTTGCTCGCTCGATTGCAGCACTTCGCTGATCAGGTACTTGGTCAGGTCGAAGTTGTCGCGTGCCACGGCCAGCATTGGGCCGAGGTTGCTCGGGCGAACCGAGAGGGGCAGGTCAAGGAACGAGCCGTGCTTGAGGAACTTGGTGCTAAAGCCGGCATAGGGCCCGAACAACAGCGATTTCTTGCCGTCGACCACGCGGGTGTCCAGGTGCGGAACCGACATCGGCGGCGAACCGACCGCTGCCTGGCTGTACACCTTGGCTTCGTGCTGTTTAACGATTTCCGGGTCGTCGCAACGCAGCCATTGGCCGCTGACCGGGAAGCCGCCGAAACCTTTGCCTTCCGGAATGCCGGACATCTGCAGCAACGGCAGGGCAGCGCCGCCGGCGCCGAGGAACACGAAGCGGGTGTCCACTTCGCGAGTGGCGCCCGACTGGGTGTTCTTGATGCTGACGCGCCAGCCTTTATCGGTGCGCTTGAGGCCGACAACCTTTTGGTTGTAGCTCACGCGGCAATCGCTTTGCTCGCCGAGAAATTTCAGCAGTTGCGTGGTCAGCGCGCCGAAGTTGACGTCGGTGCCGGACTCCACGCGGGTGGCGGCGACGGCTTCGTCGGCGGCACGGCCGGGCATCATCAGCGGCATCCACTCGGCCATTACGCCTTTGTCTTCGGTGTACTGCATGTCATCGAAGGCATGGTGTTTAACCATGGCAGCGTGGCGGGTTTTGAGAAATTGGATGCCCTTGTCGCCCTGTACGAAGCTCAGGTGCGGAATCGGGTTGATGAAGGCTTTCGGCGAACCGAAGTTGCCTTGCTGCATCAGGTGAGCCCAGAACTGTTTCGACACCTCGAATTGGGTGTTGATGTTCACGGCTTTTTTGATGTCCACCGAACCGTCGGCGGCTTCGGGGGTGTAGTTCAATTCACACAGACCGGCGTGACCGGTACCGGCGTTGTTCCAGGGGTTAGAGCTTTCGATGGCCCCTGACGCCTGCATTTCAGCGACTTCCAGCTTGATGCCGGGGTCGAGCTCTTTCAACAGCACGGCCAATGTCGCGCTCATGATGCCGGCACCTACCAGCAGCACATCGACAGCCTCGTAATCGTTTTGCGCCATTTGCTCGCCACACTCTTGTGAAGTTGTGAAACCGTTTTTTCACGTTCTTTTGGAAACGTGAACCTCAAAAGTTCAGGTGCCTTATGGCTACGATCTGCGCGCTTTTACACCCGTGCAGATAAGGTGCTGGAGCAAGGCAGAGAACGTGCAAAGGTCACGCGAAGTGGGCGACTCTCTGGGGCGGTGCTTGCTGATGCTGAGTACATCAGGGTAGCTGCGAGGCCCGAGCAGGAGACGTCCTTATAATCGGGGCGCGATTATAACGGTGAAATGACAAAAGTTGGTTTTTTAGCGTGACTTTTATTCACCCACCGGTCAGCCCACCAACGCTTGCGTGCGGTTTGCACGCGGGCCGACCGGTAGCGATTGGCCGCTGAACTGCCCTAAATCCTGCATTGCTGGAACCTCGCAAAGCCGGTTTTGTCTCAACCTTCAGCGCTGTCAGGCCGCCGCTGCGCTGGGTATACTGCGGCCACTTCAAGCGGCCCAACCGGGCGTTTCAACCCTTGTGGAGAGATGAGCATGCTGCACCGTCTGCTGTTAGGTCTGATCGCTGTAGCCAGCCTGGCGCTGGTTGGCTGTGCCCACAGCCCGCAACAACTGAGCCCCACCCCCAAACTCAACGGCAACCTCACGCCGGTCGGCCAAGGCCAGCCAGTTATTGTGCGTGTGGTTGACGGTCGTCCTTCGCCGATTCTCGGCACCCGTGGCGGTCTGTACCCGGAAACCAGCGCCATCAGCGTTGCCGGCGCCGATATCGTGCCCAAGCTGCAACAACAAGCCGAGGCCGCTGTTCGCCTGCTGGGTTTCACCCCGTCGCCAGGTGCAATGAACGCGCCGCAAATTACCCTCACCTTGGCCGACCTGAAATACCAATCGCCTAAAGAAGGTATGTACGTTACCGAAGCCAGCATCGGCGCGACCTTCCGTGTCGACGTACAAAACGCCACCCGCCGTTACAGCGGCCGCTACGGCGCCACCCTTGACCAGAAATTCGGCATGGCGCCAAACCAGGACACCAACACCAAGCTGGTCAGCGACGTGTTGAGCGATGCCCTGACGCGCTCCTTCAAAGATCCCACCATCGGCCAGGTACTATCTCAGTAAGCGTGGCGTTGAAACGAAAAAGCCCGGCTGATTAGCCGGGCTTTTTTATGCGCGCAACGCGCGCTCTGTGGGAGCGGCTTTAGCCGCGATGCTCTTGAAGCGCTATCGCGACCTCACCTCACCCACACAAACAATTACGCCCCTGCTGCTTGGCCTGGTACAGCGCGCTGTCGGCCCGTGCAATCAAACTCTGCAAGCTGTCGTTGGCGCGAATCTCGGCCAAACCGATGGAAATCGTCACGCCCGGCAGCACGCCCACGGGCGAGTAGAACGAACTCACCTGTTCTAGCGCCGCGCGCAGCCGTTCGCCAATGGCGCGGGCTTCGTCGGCGTTCATTTCCGGCAGCAAAATCACGAATTCCTCGCCGCCATAACGGGTCAGGCTGTCTTTGGGCCGCAACTGGTTGCGCAGGGTATGCGCCACCAGGCACAACGCGTAGTCGCCGGCCAGGTGACCGTGCTTGTCGTTGTAGGCCTTGAAGTGATCGACATCGAGCATCAACAGGCACATCGGCTGCCCGTTAAAGGCGCAGCGGGTGTTTTCCCGTTCGAAGATGTGTTCCAGCCAGCGCCGGTTGAAGGCGCCGGTGAGGGTGTCGACGTTGGCGTTTTGCTCGCTGTCGATAATGATCTGGTTGCCTTGGCGCACGCGCTCGCACAGCAGTTGCAGCAGGTTTTGCATCAGCTCCGGCGATTGCGCGAACAGGCTGAACAGTGACTCGCGGTGCAACCGCAGCACCAGGCAACGCTCGGCCGCGACCACATAAGCGGACGGGTGATCGTTGTCGATAAAGCTGATTTCGCCCACGCACTCGCCGGGCTGCAGGGTGCTGACGGCGGGGTTGTCCAGTGAGCCGAGGAATACTTTCAGTTCGCCTTCCAGCAACACGTACAGGTGCTGGTTACGGTCGAACGGGGAGAGGAGCACTTCCTCAGCGTCCAGTTCGAAGGCATGAAACTTTTCCAGCAGGCGCCCCAAGTTATGGGCCGCGACGTTCTGGAACAGACGCATGTCATGGATGGAATGCAGGTCGGCCTGCCACTGCGCGTTTTTCATCGCAATTGAAGCGTTCCGTGTGTGTGAACAATAGGGAATGGCATCGCGACGCGTCCTTTCGTAAGTGCGAAAACCCGATTTGCTGAACTGCCTGACGAGGCCCCGGTAGGCGCAGGCGATCATCATGTTCGCTGCGCCAGCGGCTGGCGTTTCGCCGTTTCAACGGGTTGGTGAAGACCCAGGTGAACCATAGCTGGCATGGCGGCGCCGTGCTGCTCAGCGGTTCACAGCCCGACAATAATTCTGAGTCTGCTACCGATTTTTCCGTTCACTGTTTATTTGGGTAGCCTCAGGCGCCGGCCACTACCTCGTAGCGAATCGAGTAGCCGGCCAGGCAATCGTCCACGGCTGCACGGCGCGCCGCGTCTGGTTCTTGCAGGTACACACGTGCCAATTGACCGTAACTGTCGTGGGCGCTCACCTCGACCCGCACTTGAGGGTCGATAGACCGTAGGTCGGCTTCAAATACCCGACGGATGGCGTCATAACGCAGCGTCGGTTTAAAGGTTTTGCCCACGGCAGT
This sequence comes from Pseudomonas sp. AC070, assembly GCF_979258635.1. NCBI lineage: Bacteria > Pseudomonadati > Pseudomonadota > Gammaproteobacteria > Pseudomonadales > Pseudomonadaceae > Pseudomonas > Pseudomonas sp. AC070. The sequence goes on along the minus strand of NZ_OZ409871.1, from coordinate 4,150,506 downwards.
GAGCGGGATGGCGTCGATGATCCACACATCTTTGGGCACGGCGGCCCGTTCCGGAATATGCGCAGCGGCGTGGTTCATCAGTTCTTCAGCGCTCACCGTCGCGCCTGGAACTAACTGCACGTACACAACCGGCAGCTCACCCGCTTTCGCGCACGGCTTGCCGACGGCCGCGGCCAGCGCCACGGCAGGGTGCTTGTGCAAGGCTTCTTCGATCATTTGCGGGTCGATGTTATGGCCGCCGCGGATGATCAAATCTTTGCTGCGCCCGGTCAGCCAGATATACCCGTCCCCGTCGATGCGGCCCAGATCGCCTGTGTTGAACCAGTCGCCATCCACCCAAATGCCCGAATTCTTGTCGGCCTGCAGGTAGCCCTTGAAGACGGTGATGCCGCGCAGCACCAGATTGCCGATTTCATTCTCGGCGGCGTCGCGCAGGTAGTTGCCTTGCTCGTCGAGCACGGCGATTTTCACTTCGCAATACGGCATGCGAATGCCAATGGACCCCGGGCGACTTTCCCCCGCTGGCGGGTTGCCGCAGGTGCCGCAGGTGCCTTCGGTGAGGCCGTAACCCTCGATCAGCTTCAAGCCGGTTTTGCTTTCGAACTGGCGGATCAACTCCACCGGCATCGGCGCCGCGCCGCACAAGGCGTAACGCAAGCTCGACAAGTCATGGCCGGCGCTCGGCACCTGCAACAGGCCAGCGTAAATAGTCGGCACGCCACTGAAGAAGCTGACGCGGTATCGCTCGATGATTTTCCAGAAGTTCTGAATCAGGCTCGCGTTGCGATAGCCCTGCGGCGTGGCCAGCAGCACTTCGGCGCCGACATAAAACGGCGCCAGGCCGGTGACCATCACGCCGTTCACATGGAACAGCGGCAAGCCGCACAGCGTGACGTCGCTGGCATGCAAGTCGATGGCAAAGGCGAGAATCATCGCCATGGCCACTTCGTTGCGGTGCGTGTGCGGCGCCAGCTTTGGCGTGCCGGTGGTGCCGCCGGTGTGGAAGTACGAGGCGATGTCGTCCGGGCTAATGATGCGGCCGCTTTCCAGGTGATCGTCAGGGCAGTCGGCGATCAGCTCGTCAAAGTCGAGCACGCCCGCCGGCAAGCCGCCGCGCTGGGCTTTGATGCCGCTGCGCTGGGGCTCGGGAAGGTAATTGGCCATGTCCACGGTGACGATGTGCTTGAGCTCCGGCAACTGCTCGCGCAGGCCGGCGACTTTGTCCCACAGGTCGGTGCCGGGGAAGGGCGCCAGTGTCACCAGCACCTCGGAGTCTGAAGCGCGAATCAGCTCGGCGATGTGCTCGCTGTCGAGCAACGGGTTGATCGCGTTGACCACGCCCGCCGCTTCACCGCCCCACAAGGTGAAATGCGTATGGGGCAGGTTCGGCAGCAAGAACGACACCGCCTTGCCGGCCCGCACGCCCAGGCGGTGCAGGGCGTTAGCGGTTTGCGTGACCTTCGCGAACAACTCGCCATAACTGAGCCGATACGGCTGTTCTTCACTGTTGCCCTGCAACAAAAAGGTCAGTGCCGTGGCGTTCGGGTTGCGCGCTGCACTGCGTTGCAACACGGCGTAGGTGCTGGGCGCCATGTCGCGGTCTTGCAGCGCGATTTGCTCGATCGCCAGGGTGTCGCGCAACGAAGCGATAGCGGGAACTTGCGCGGGTTGATGAACAACGGCTTGGTTCATGTGCGGACCTTTTCTGCTGTGCGGGTTTCAGCCCAATCGCGCTGCCAGCCAAGTGCCGATATCGCGCACTTGCTGCGGCAACACTTCATGGCTCATGGGGTATTCCTGCCAGGTCACGGGCACGCCCTGCGCCTCGAGGCAGTCATGCGCAGCGCGGCCCATGGCCCGCTGCACGATGTCGTCAAACGTGCCATGCAAACAGTAAACCGGCAGTTGTTTTTTTGTATCCGCCAGCACCACGTCGGGGCTCAAGGTTGGCGAATAGGTGGACAACGCCAGCACGCCTCCGAGCGGCCCTTGCCAGCGCAGGAACGCGGCGTGATAGACCACCGCGCCGCCCTGAGAAAACCCGGCAAGGAAAATGCGCGAAGGGTCGATGCCGCCGTCGCGCTGCGTTTCGATCAGCTCAATCACCCGTTGCGCCGAGGCTTCGAGCTGTTCGTTGTTGATCGCCCGCGCCGGACTCATGGCCAGAATGTCGTACCAGCTCGGCATCGCATAGCCACCATTAATAGTCACCGCCTGGGTAGGCGCTTGCGGCAAGACAAAGCGCGTGCTGGTCAGTTGTTGCTGCAAGGCTTCGGCTACCGGCAGGAAGTCGAAGCGATCAGCGCCCAGGCCGTGCAGCCAAATAACGCACGCGTCTGCAGAAAGTGTGGGTTCGAGTATCAGATTTTCGTGCATGCTAGGCTCCAGTTCGGTGCGCATGCCCCGCTTCGGGGCGCCGCTTGAATGAGGGGTTGGTGTATCCGTTACGAACATGTCGCAAGGCTACAAGTTTTGCTCTTGACCTGCCTAATTCGGCCTTTTCAAGGGCGTGTGGCACGGGCTTTGCTATAGACGGATTAACCGGTTGCATGCCCCAATTTGGGTAACACTCCACCGTTTGCGTGGGCCAGCTCATGCAAAGTAGAGCGGCACGGTAAACGGGCAATCGCGTTACGCAGGAACAAACTAAAAAAAAGCCACGGGAAATTCTCAATAGATTCGCCGCGGGTCACTTCGGAAAAAGTGACTAAGCGAACGGGAAAATCCCCAACCCGCTTATTTCAGCAAACCCATGCGAAGAGTAAGCGGGGGGTGAGTTTTGGCCGATGGGGGCATCGCCAACTAGACTCGCTCCCAGGTCTGCACCCCGTTTCAACCGTCATCCGATGGACGAGCGTGCCTCAAAAGGGTACGGCGGTGGGGCCAAGACTCCAAACACAACAACAGCAACTGGAGGTTTTAATGAAGATGGTGAAATCCACCCTGGCTATCCTGACCGCAGCGACCATTCTTGGCGCCAGCGGCTTCGCTCAAGCGGGCGCGACTCTGGATAAGGTCAAGAAACAAGGCTTCGTTCAGTGCGGTGTAAGTGACGGTCTGCCGGGCTTCTCGGTTCCAGATGCCAAGGGTAACTATCAAGGTATCGACGTTGATATCTGCCGCGGTGTTGCTGCTGCCGTGTTGGGCGATGCATCGAAAGTGAAATACAGCCCGCTGACCGCCAAGGAACGCTTCACCGCGATCCAGTCAGGCGAAGTTGACATGCTGTCGCGTAACACCACCTGGACCAGCTCCCGCGACGCGGGCATGGGCCTGGTATTCACCGGCGTAACTTACTACGACGGTATCGGCTTCCTGGTTAACAAGAAGCTCGGCGTTTCCAGCGCCAAGGAACTCGACGGCGCGACCATCTGCATCCAGGCCGGTACCACTACCGAACTGAACGTGTCCGACTACTTCCGCTCGAACGGTCTGAAATACACCCCCATCACCTTCGACACCTCTGACGAAAGCGCCAAGTCGCTGGAAGCCAGCCGTTGCGACGTGCTGACCTCCGACCAATCGCAGCTCTATGCTCAGCGCATCAAGCTGGCCCAACCAAACGACTACGTGGTTCTGCCGGAAGTGATTTCCAAAGAGCCTTTGGGCCCAGTCGTGCGTAAAGGCGACGAAGAGTGGTTCAGCATCGTTAAGTGGACCCTGTTCGCCATGCTCAACGCTGAAGAAGCAGGCGTGACCTCGAAGAACGTTGAAGCCGAAGCCAAAGGCAGCAAGAACCCGGACGTTCTGCGTCTTCTGGGTGCTGACGGCGAATACGGCAAAGACCTGAAACTGCCGAAAGACTGGGCAGTACAGATCATCAAGCAAGTGGGTAACTACGGCGAAGTGTTCGACCGCAACGTCGGCGCGGGCAGCGAGCTGAAAATCGAACGCGGCCTGAACGCGTTGTGGAACAAAGGCGGCCTGCAGTACGCACCTCCGGTTCGTTAACAGGCTGTCAGCCGTCTGACCGGGTGCGCTCGGTCAGGTGGACGGCCCAGTGATTGCTTTGCGGTCACTGGGCTTTTCCGTTTCAACGTTCCTGGGGCACTCACTCCATGCAAAAACAAATCGGCACTTCGCGGGGCTTTTCGCTAAGCGACCCACGGTTCCGTGCCTGGCTATTTCAGATCATCACCATTGTGGCGGTGGTCTCAATGGGCTGGTTTCTGTTCGATAACACGCAAACCAACCTGCAACACCGGGGCATTACCTCGGGTTTTGGCTTCCTGGAAAACAGTGCCGGCTTCGGTATTGCCCAGCACCTGATCAGCTACACCGAGTCGGACACCTACGCACGGGTGTTTGTGATCGGTCTGCTCAACACCTTGCTGGTATCGGCCATCGGTATCGTGTTCGCCACGATTCTGGGCTTTATCCTCGGTGTGGCGCGGCTGTCGTCGAACTGGATGGTCAGCAAGCTGGCCACTGTTTATATCGAGACCTTCCGTAATATTCCGCCGCTGCTGCAGATTCTGTTCTGGTACTTCGCGGTGTTGCTGCCTTTGCCGGGGCCACGCAACAGCCTGAATATCGCCGACAGTTTCTTCCTCAGTAACCGTGGCTTGTACATGCCCGAGGGCACCATGGCCGACGGCTTCTGGGCCTTTGCCGTGGCGCTGTTACTGGCCATCGTCGGCACCGCGCTGATGGTGCGTTGGGCCAACAAGCGTTTCGAAGCCACAGGCGTGCCGTTTCACAAGTTCTGGGCTGGCCTGGCGATCATGCTGGTGATTCCCGCCTTGAGCGTGGTGATTTTCGGCGCTCCTGTGCACTGGGTTGCACCGGCACTCAAAGGCTTCAACTTCGTGGGTGGCTGGGTAATGATCCCCGAGCTGCTGGCGCTGACCATCGCCCTGACCGCTTATACCGCCGCGTTTATCGCGGAAATTGTGCGTTCGGGCATCAAGTCGGTAAGCCACGGCCAGACCGAGGCGGCTCATTCCCTGGGCCTGCGCAACGGTCCGACGCTGCGCAAGGTGATCATCCCGCAAGCCCTGCGCGTGATCATTCCGCCGCTGACCAGCCAATACCTGAACCTGGCGAAAAACTCCTCGTTGGCGGCCGGTATCGGCTACCCCGACATGGTTTCGCTGTTTGCCGGCACGGTGCTCAACCAGACCGGACAGGCCATCGAAGTAATTGCCATCACCATGAGCGTGTACTTGGCCATCAGCATCAGCATTTCCCTGCTGATGAACTGGTACAACAAGCGCATTGCGTTGATCGAACGGTGAGGAAAGGCGCATGACGACTCATACTTTCAAACCCGACATGCCACCGCCGCGCAAAAGCGTCGGCGTAGTGGCGTGGATGCGGAGCAATCTGTTCTCCAACTGGCTCAATACACTGCTGACGCTGTTCGCCGTGTACCTGATCTGGTTGATCGTGCCGCCGCTGCTGAGCTGGACGATTTTCGACGCCAACTGGATTGGCACCACCCGCGCTGACTGCACCAAGGAAGGCGCGTGCTGGGTGTTTATCCAACAGCGTTTCGGTCAGTTCATGTACGGCTTCTACCCCACCGAATTGCGCTGGCGTGTAGACGCCACCGTATGGCTGGCGATCATTGGCGTGGCGCCGTTGTTCATCAATAAATTCCCACGCAAAGCTGCCTACGGCATCGGCTTCCTGATCGTTTACCCGCTGGTGGCCTACTGGCTGTTGCACGGCGGTTACTTCGGCCTGGAAAACGTCGCCACCAGCAAATGGGGTGGCCTGATGCTGACCCTGGTTATCGCCACGGTCGGTATTGCCGGTGCGTTGCCGCTGGGCATTCTGCTGGCGCTGGGACGGCGTTCTAACCTGCCGGCGATTCGAGTGGTCAGCGTGACCTTCATCGAATTCTGGCGCGGCGTGCCATTGATCACGGTGCTGTTTATGTCCTCGGTGATGCTGCCGTTGTTCCTGCCAGAAGGCATGAGCTTCGACAAGCTGCTGCGGGCGCTGATCGGCGTGATCCTGTTCCAGTCTGCTTATGTGGCGGAAGTGGTGCGCGGTGGTCTGCAAGCCATTCCCAAAGGTCAGTACGAGGCGGCTGCCGCCATGGGCCTTGGCTACTGGCGCAGCATGGGCCTGGTGATTCTGCCGCAAGCCCTGAAGATGGTGATTCCCGGCATCGTGAACACCTTCATCGCGCTGTTCAAAGACACAAGCCTGGTGATCATCATCGGCCTGTTCGACCTGCTCAACAGTGTCAAACAAGCGGCCGCCGACCCCACTTGGTTGGGCATGGCCACCGAGGGCTACGTGTTTGCGGCCTTGGTGTTCTGGATTTTCTGTTTCGGTATGTCCCGCTACTCCATGCACCTGGAGCGCAAGCTGGACACAGGCCACAAGCGTTAGGAGTCGATTAAATGAGCGAAGCGATCAAACAGCCTGTGAGCCCTGAAGGCATTATCCAAATGCAGGGCGTGAACAAATGGTACGGCCAGTTTCACGTACTCAAAGACATCAACCTGAACGTGCAACAGGGCGAGCGTATCGTGCTGTGCGGGCCGTCAGGCTCGGGCAAGTCGACCACCATTCGTTGCCTCAACCGTCTGGAAGAACACCAACAGGGCCGCATCGTCGTCGACGGCGTGGAACTGACCAACGACCTCAAGCAGATCGAAGCGATCCGTCGTGAAGTCGGCATGGTGTTCCAGCACTTCAACCTGTTCCCGCACCTGACCATTCTGCAGAACTGCACCCTGGCGCCGATGTGGGTCCGCAAAATGCCCAAGCGCCAGGCCGAAGAAATCGCCATGCACTACCTGGAGCGCGTACGCATTCCGGAGCAGGCGCATAAATACCCGGGCCAGCTCTCGGGTGGTCAGCAACAGCGCGTCGCCATCGCCCGTGCCCTGTGCATGAAACCGAAAATCATGTTGTTCGACGAACCCACTTCCGCCCTCGACCCCGAGATGGTGAAAGAGGTGCTCGACACCATGATCGGCCTGGCTGAAGACGGCATGACCATGCTCTGCGTAACCCACGAAATGGGCTTTGCCCGCACCGTGGCCAACCGCGTGATCTTCATGGACAAAGGCGAGATCGTTGAACAAGCCGCGCCTAACGACTTCTTCGACAACCCGCAAAGCGACCGTACCAAGCTGTTCCTGAGCCAGATCCTGCACTAGTAGGGGATGGGTCAGAAAAAGGAGCCGTGAGGCTCCTTTTTTTGTGGGCGTTGAATCGTCCTGGGCGGCGTCGGCTGCGCCTTATTGCAAATGATCCAGCAACCGCAGCGCCGCCTGTTGGCCGCTCAACCAAGCGCCTTCAACGCGCCCGGACAAGCACCAGTCGCCGCACACGTACAAGCCCAGGTCTGCGTCCACCAGCGAGCCCCATTCATGGCTGCTGGCCGGTCGTGCGTACAGCCAGCGGTGGGCGAGGGTGAATGCCGGTGCCGGTACGGCGCAGCCGATCAACTCGGCAAAGGCGCCGTGCAGGTGTTCGATGGCTTCTTCCTTGGTGAGATCCAGGTGCTGTCGGCTCCACGCACTGCTGGCATGCAGCACCCAAGTATCCATCACGGTTTCGCGGCCGGGTTTGCTGCGGTTGCGGGCCAGCCAGTCGAGCGGGCCTTCGCGCACGAAGCAGCCTTCGACCGGGGTATCCAGCGGTTCGGAGAACGCGAGGGAAACCGCCCAGGTGGGGTCCATGGCGACGCTGGCAGCAGCGCCGGCCAGTTTCGGGGCGGAGGCGAGTAAGCCACTGGCTTGGGAAGCAGGGGTGGCGATGATCACCTGGCTGAACGGGCCATGCACTTGGCCTTCGGCATCTTGCAGGCTCCAGTGCTCGGGGCCACGGAACACTTCGGTAATGCGGCAGGAAAATTTCACCGGCAGGGCGCCAAGCATCGCGCGGGTAATGGCGCTCATGCGCGGCGTGCCGACCCAGCGAACTTGCTCATCCGGCGAGGCACCCAACACGCCGTTGCTGAAGGTGTACAAGCTGGGCGTCCACTCGGCCACCCAACCACGGGCCTGCCATTGGTGTACGGCGTCGATGAAGCGGCGGTCGCGGGCAGTGAAATATTGCGCGCCCATGTCCAGCGCGCCGGCATCGCTGCGCTTGCTGGCCATGCGGCCGCCGCTGCCCCGGCTTTTATCGAACAGTTGAACGCTAAGACCTGCCTCGTGCAGGGTTTGTGCGGCAGAAAGACCGGCAATGCCGGTGCCAATAATGGCAATGGGGAAACTCATGTCTGACCTCTAAATTCGCAAACTGGGCTAACGCTCTCCTGGTTTGGCCATTGGCGTGAACAAGCATCAGGCGATGACCGGGCATGGGGCAGCGCAACGGTCATCGGGTGTGCTTTTGCGGGGACTTCTCCTCGCTCTGATTCGCGGATTGGCCACAGGTTCGAAAGGCCTGTGTGCTTGTGTTAGGTATAGAACGCTTAAACAGCAGACGCCTGCTCTGTTTGTCGCTTGGCGAACGACAGATTCGCTATTAATCAGTGCAATAGCCATGACCGATTTTGCAATTTCATGTGTTTGCGCGATGCTGTGCGCCGTTTGTTCATAACCGCTCCGCTTTGCTAAGGAATATGCATGACCGATCACGCCTTGCTTCTGGTCAACCTTGGCTCACCGGCCTCGCCGCAGGTGGCCGATGTACGCAGCTACCTCAATCAATTTCTGATGGACCCGTACGTAATCGACCTGCCATGGCCGATTCGTCGACTGCTGGTGTCGCTCATTCTGATCAAGCGTCCTGAGGCTTCCGCTGAAGCCTACGGCTCGATCTGGTGGGAAGGCGGCTCGCCGCTCATTGTGCTGAGCCAACGTCTGCAAGCAGCGATGAAAAACACCTGGAAACACGGCCCGGTCGAACTCGCCATGCGCTATGGCGAGCCGTCGCTGGAAAACGTTCTAACGCGCCTGGCTAAACAGGGCATCAAGAAAGTCACCCTGGCGCCGCTGTACCCGCAGTTCGCCGACAGCACCGTGACCACCGTGATCGAAGAGGCTAAGCGCGTGGTCAGTGAGCACAAGCTGACGTTGGAATTCGCCACGCTGCGACCGTTCTATGCCGAACCGATTTATATCGACGCGCTGGTGGCCAGCGCCAAGCCTTATCTGGAGCAAGGTTTCGACCATTTGCTGCTGAGCTTCCACGGCTTGCCGGAAAGCCATATCCGCAAGCTGGTACGCAATCCCAAACACGATCTACGTGCGCCGGACAGCAAGGGCGTGAGCGACGAGATCATGGCGTTCTGTTACCGCAGCCAATGCCAGCGCAGCGCCGAGGCGTTCGCCGAGCGGATGGGCTTAAAGCCGGGGCAGTGGTCGGTGTCGTTTCAGTCGCGCCTGGGCGCCAATAAGTGGATCGAACCGTACACCGAAGCGCGCCTCGATGAACTGGGCAAGCAGGGCGTGAAAAAACTGCTGGTGATGTGCCCGGCCTTTGTTTCCGACTGCATCGAAACCCTCGAAGAAATCGGCATTCGTGGCGAAGAGCAATTCAAGGAAGCCGGCGGCGAAGAATTGGTGCTGGTGCCGTGCGTCAACGATCACCCGCAATGGGTTGAAGCGCTGAACACCTTGTGTGAAAACGCGCCCGCAGGCCTGGGAAACCCGTTGAAATCGTAACAGCGCTTTACCGCTTTGCCCCAAGCCCCGCCTTTGCGGGGCTTTTTTATGCGGGCTCGAAGAACATTCCGTAAACGCGGTGGGTCATTCGGAATCATCGTCGCAAACCTGATTGCAGCCACATCGAACTGCATCAACAAAAGCCGTTTCCAAAGCACCCAAAAGTATGAGTTTTGCCGGCCGTTTTGCCCGGTCAATCACCCCAAAGTACCAATGCCAGACGGCCTGACTGGCAGGTCATTCGCCAACGCCTTTACGCTGCATTCGCTAGGCTGATAACGACCAAAACCACCCCCTGTTGCGGCTACTCTGCGAGCACTTTCAACGGCCGCGCGTTGCACTGGCAGCGCCGAAGGAGACCATGGTGCATAACAACAATAATGCCGGCTATCCCTCCAGCCTCCGCGCTTGGGGCACCGTCACGATTCTGATGGTGGCGTACGTTCTGTCGTTTATCGACCGGCAGATTCTTAACCTGCTGGTGGGCCCGATCCGCCGCGATCTGGAAATCAGTGACACGCAAATGAGCCTGCTGATGGGCTTGTCGTTTGCGCTGTTCTACACCATCTGCGGCATTCCCCTGGGACGCCTGGCCGACACCAAAAGCCGTCGCGGCCTGATCGCCGTCGGCGTGTTGTTCTGGAGCGCGATGACCGCCGCCTGCGGCATGGCGCGTCTGTATTGGCAGTTCCTGCTGTGCCGCATCGGCGTGGGCGTAGGCGAGGCCGCGTTGTCGCCGGCGGCGTATTCGCTGATTGCCGACAGCTTCCCCAGCGACCGTCGCGCCACCGCCATCAGCGTGTATTCGATGGGCGTTTATCTGGGCTCTGGCCTGGCGTTTCTGCTCGGCGGCTTGGTCATCAAATTCGCGTCGGCGCAAGGCGATGTGGTGTTGCCGGTGATCGGCGAAGTGCGGCCGTGGCAGCTGATCTTCCTGCTGCTGGGCGCGGCCGGCGTGGTGTTTACCTTGTTGATGCTCGCCGTGCGTGAGCCGGCTCGTCGTGGTGTAGGCGCCGGTGTGGCCGTGCCGCTGGCCGAGGTGGGGCGCTACATCCGTGCCAACCGCACCACCGTGATCTGCCACAACTTCGGTTTTGCCGGTCTGGCCTTCGCCGGCTACGGCAGCGCCGCGTGGATTCCGACGTTCTACATCCGCACCTACGGCTGGGACGCCGGCCATGTGGGCGTGGTGTACGGCAGCATCGTGGCGGTGTTCGGCTGCCTGGGCATCGTGTTCGGCGGGCGCCTGGCGGATTGGATGAGCAAGCGCGGCCGTACCGACAGCAACATGCGCGTCGGCCTTATTGCCGCACTCGGCGCATTGCCCTGCGTGCTGGCGTTCCCGCTGGCCAGCACCGGCAATATCGCCTCGGTGATGATGGCGCCTGCGGTGTTCTTCCTCAGCATGCCCTTCGGCGTCGCCCCGGCCGCGATTCAAGACATCATGCCCAACTCCATGCGCGGACAGGCGTCGGCGATTTACCTGTTCGTCATCACCTTGATCGGCCTGGGCGTGGGGCCAACAGCGGTGGCCTTGGTGACCGACTACGCGTTCGCCAACGACAACGACCTCAAATACTCGCTGCTGATCGTCACCACCGTGGCGGTGCTGTTCTCGGTGGCGTTGCTGGCCAAAGGGTTGAAGCCGTATCGGGCGAGTGTTGAGCGCTTGAAAGGCTGGTCGGCAGAGTCGTCGGTGGACGTGGTTGGGGTTCCGGCCAAGGCTTGATTGCTTGCTGGGCCCATCGCGGCTAAAGCGGATCGCCGCGCGGCCGCTCCTACGGATCGCACAAATCCTGTAGGAGCGGCTTTAGCCGCGATGCTTTTTGCGCGTCAAACCCAGGTATTCAATTCCAACGCCAGCTTCGAAGTCAGCCGCAGGTATTGCTCGCTGGCTTTGTTAAGAAACACCTGGCCGTCCATGGTCAATTCACGGCTCTGTTTGCCGGCTGTTTCGTAGCGGTAGAGCGTTTGCTCGTCTTGCCGATGCAGGCACTGATAACGCTGGGTTCGCGGTTGTACGGTGAAGGTGAGCATGTCGACAAACGCCACCCGCACCTCTGCGCTCTGGCCAACTTCCAAAGGGCAGCGCTGCAGGATCGGCGTGTGGGTAAAGGGCGTGGTGGACAGCATCACGTGCTGGCACTCGTTGAGGTCGTTGCGCGGTTCGCCGTTGAGCGTCCAGCCGCCGTGAACGTCGTGCTCAAGAGTCAGGGTGCGCTGCCCGAGGTTGTCGACCTTCAGCCATAGCCGGCGAAAGCGCCAAGCTGGGTCGAAGGCCAGCACATACGTGGCGGCGATGCTGTTGCCACGTACGCTCTGAATCAGGTGGCTGCTGGCATGAATGCCGTTTTCGTCCTGACGCAGGCGCAGGTTTTCCACGCCGGGGTTGAGCCAGGGTTTCCACACGAGGGTTTGTTGCATCGAGGTAGGCTGCATCCGTGCATATCCAGAAATGAACGGTGGGGCGCTGGCGTGCTGCCGCAGGGCACCGTCCATGGTGAACCGGCGAGCAGAATAGACGGATGTTTCTGTGATGTATGTAAGAGTTTTGCTACATCAATTGAATTTTCTGCGACGCGCTAGGCCTTGCGCTTGAGCGGTTGCTGCTCGAAATTCACGCCGCCGAGGCCAGTGTCCATCAACGCGCGAATGTTGCCGTGGTCACTGCCGGTTGGCGTGGCCAACACGCTGCGGTAATGCTCACCAAACGCGCGCAAGGTTTCTTCCAGATTCAGCCCTTCGAGCAGTGCCAATCCTAGGGTTTTGCACGAGCCTTCGTTCTGCCCGCTGGCGTTGTTCTGGTTGCCGTTCACGAACGCGCTGGGCTGGTAGTCGTAATGCTCGGCGATGAACGCCAGGGTGCTGGCGAACAGGTGCTGGTCGCTGCGCAAGGCGGCGCGAAAATCAGACAGTGACATTACTTGTGACCCTTGTTGAACGCCGCTTGCTGATCGCCGCTGGCTTCTTTCTGGTATTTGCTTTTCCACTCGCTGTACGGCATGCCGTACACCTCTTCGCGCGCCTGATCGATGGTCACCGGCAGACCCACGTCGTCGGCGGCGGCCTTGTACCACTTCGACAGGCAGTTGCGGCAGAACCCGGCCAGGTTCATCAGCTCGATGTTTTGTACATCGGTGCGGTCGCGCAGGTGCTGAACCAATTGGCGAAAGGCGGCGGCTTCGAGTTCGATCTGTTCTTGCTCGGTCATGGCAACGTACTCCGAGAACGTGCGAAAGGGTGAAGGGCGGAACGGCGCGATGATAGAAGCGCCACGCCCGCACTTCAATGCGGGCGCGAGGCCATCCGGATAAACAGCGCGCGGGTTAACGGTGACCGGCGAGGGTGATCGACACCGATTCGGCAAAACGCAGGGCATGCAGCTTGTCGACTTCCACTTCGGCATAGCGCACGGCTGGGTGGGCCATCACCAAGTCGAGCAGTTCCTGAGTCAGGCGCTCGAGCAGGGCGAAGCGATTGTTCTCGACGTGGGCAATGATCGCTTTGGTGATGGTGCGGTAGTTCAGCGCGTGTTCGATGTCGTTGACCTGCACCGCGTCTACCGCCGGGTAAAGGATGGTCAGGTTGATCAACACGTCCTGCTTGTTATCGATTTCTTCCTGCTTGATCCCAATGTAGGTGCGAAGGCGCAGGTCTTTGACCTTGATGCGCGCCATTCCAGGCTCCAGTCGCGGCATAGCGGTGTACTCCATCGAATCGGTTTACTTCAAGTGCCGGCCGCCGTTGACGCTCAGGGTGGTGCCGGTGACGTAGGGGTTGTAGAGCAGATAACGCAGGCTTTGATAGATGACCTGAGCGCCGGGTTCGATACCCAGCGCCGATTTGGCCAGGGATTTGGCGCGGTACTCGGCGTCGTCGCCCTCGTTGAACAGAATCAGTGCCGGGGCGATGCCGTTGACCTTGATCGCCGGCGCGTACTTGGCGGCGAACGACAACGTCAGGCTTTCCAGCCCCGCCTTGCTGGCGCAGTAGGCCAGGTGTTTGGCGCTGCCTTTGTGCGTGACATCGTCGCTGATGTGCACGATGTCCGCCGGGCTCGCCTGGCGCAGCAAGTCGGCGCAATGCAGGTTGATCAGGTAAGGCGCGAGCATATGCACGCTGAACATCTGCTGGAAAATCGCTGCCTCATCGCCCGGCGTTTCCGCCAGCCATTGCGAAGCGTTGTGCACGATGGCACGCAGGCTCGAGGTGTGTTTTTTCAGCTCGGCGACAAAGGCCAGAATGTTGGCTTCGCTGGAGAAATCCGCCTCAATGGCAACCGCCCCGCGCGCGCGCAAACGCTGCACGCTGGGGCGTTCCTGGCGGTAGGTGATGATCAGTGGATGGCCGTCATCCAGTAGGCGTTCGGCGCAATACAGGCCGACGCGTTGGCCGGCACCGGTCAGCAGAATGGGGGCAGAAACAGGCATGGGCAGCTCGTTGGCAGACAGGCCCGGCAACGTTAACCCAGTCTGCCTCCCGGCACAAAACGCGGCGCGGTGCTTACTTCGCGCCGCTGGCCAAGCCCGGTTCGCTAACGGCCGGCAGCGCCTTGCGTTTATGCAGCCACGGCGCTAGCAGGCGAGTGGAGAGGGGAATGAACCAGTAGGTCATCAGCGGCGTAAGCGCCAGGGTGCTGAGCAGAATGCGCACGGCCAGCGGCAGCTCACTCAGAAGCCCGCCAAAAATCAGATTAAACGCCAGCGACACCGGAAAAAACGCCAGCCAGATCGCCACGCTTTGCTTCCACCGGGGCACGTTTCGACTGGCGCTGCCAAACCAGGCGTCGATGCCCTGAACGCGGTGCTCCAACGGCTGTGCGAACAGCCCTTGACCGCGTTGCAGCCAGGCGCGGCGTGAGGCGGAGTGTTCCCAACTGGCGAGCAGGTCGGCATCGGCGAAGCGGAATACGATTTGGAATTCGTCATCGTCGGGCGGCGGGGCCAGCACGCCAGAGCCGAGATAACCGGGGAAGTCGGTGGCCAGTTGCTCACCTTCACGCAGCCACAGCATGAAGTCTTGATAGCGCTCGCGCGGCACGCGGCGGGCCACCATCAGGGTGACGGGGGAAGCAGACATTATGTATCTCCTCAAAACCGTGCCGCCGCTTGGGTAAAGCCTTGGCAAAAAAGCGCCCCAGGGTGGCGGGGCGTTATGGCGCGAAGAATAGTGGGTTTGCCGGGTGATTTGCCAGCAAAGATGCGGACTAGAGCGGGCAGCTCGTCAGATCGCCGGCGCCTTGGCGACCGGGTTGAGCAGGCGATGCTGCTGATAGATGTACTGGCGCAGCCGCTCGCTGTGCTCGGTTTTGCGTCCGCTCAGGCGGTACGCCACCAAGCGTTGATCGGTACGGCGAGCAAGGATGCCTTGCAGGCGAAGTGGCTCGGCGCCCGATTGCGGCAGCCACATCGTAAAACTGTTCGGCACCACCTGATGGCGCACTTCCACCAGCAAACCGGTGGTGGAAACACTGTGCAGCCACATGCCGCTGGGGTTGCCGTGTTCGTCCACCAATTCCACGGCCGGCTCAAGGTTCAAGCGCCATGGCCGTTCGGAAGGGCCTTGCTCGATCACCTGCGGCTCGCCGATTTCCAGGCTCATGCTGTGAAATTCGTCTTCCACCAATTGCAGCGGGAACGTCACGCGCTCGCCGTTGAAGTGGGCTTCGATGGTCAATTGATCGCTGGCCGCCAGGCGCGTAAGCAAGGCTTTGGTTTGCGTGCCACCGTCCACACGCAAACTCGGGGTTTGCACAGGACCCGGCGGCCGCGCAGGCGCTTGCAGGTCCTGGAGAAACTCCAATTCCTCGCTCGTCAGAATTCGGGGGTCTTGCATGGTAGATGCTCCAGTACTGCTAACGGGCAACTAGGAGGGCCAGGTGCGTCGGTGGTGGGACAACGCCATATAGGCTTTATTAGTGAAACCGTGGCATTTTCCGACAAGCGGCAGCAGAGCGTCGGTTATTGAGCCTTTTACCGACGTTCGAATCCGATCGCTGCAAGGCTCAGGCATAATAGCCGGCGTTTTTTTCAGCCTGCTAACGGAGCGAATAAATGAAAGTTGCGATCTTGTCCGGCTCGGTGTTTGGCACCGCTGAAGAAGTGGCCCGCCACGCTGAAACGTTGCTCAAGGCCGCTGGCTTCGAAACCTGGCATAACCCGCGCGCCACGCTGGATGACCTCAAAGCCTTTGCCCCCGATGCCTTTCTGGGCGTGACGTCCACCACCGGTATGGGCGAGCTGCCCGACAACCTGCAACCGCTGTACTACGCCATTCGCGACGAACTGCCGAACTGGCGCGGCCTACCGGGCGCTGTGATTGCCCTGGGCGACGCCAGCTATGGCGACACGTTCTGTGGCGGCGGTGAGCAAATGCGGGAATTGTTTGCCGAGTTGGGCCTTCGCGAAGTGCAACCAATGCTGCGCCTGGATGCCAGCGAGAGCGTGACGCCGGAGACGGATGCCGAGCCGTGGTTGGCGGGGTTTGTTGAGGCGCTAAAAAGCTAAAAACCCTCTCCCCAGCCCTCTCCCGCAAGCGGGCAGAGGGGGCAGACCGAGCTATTTGCCTAAACCTTGATTAACCCCCCTCTGCCCGCTCGCGGGAGAGGGGCTGGGGGAGAGGGCCTGCTGTTCCTCATTCACGCCTGACCCACAAGGCCACTAAGCTGGCTGCCAGAGCGACTATCGCCCCCGCCATCCCTCGCTAGACTCACCGGCACTGAAAACAAAAACAACCGAGGTGACCGCCGTGACCGCTGCGCAAATCAAATCCGTACCGAACGTCAAAGATCAGGTGTCCGCCGCCGAATGGCAGGCCCGTGTCGACCTCGCGGCCTGCTACCGCCTTATTGCGCTGCACGGCTGGGACGACCTTATCTTCACCCACATCTCGGCCAAGGTGCCGGGCACCGAAGAATTCCTCATCAACCCGTTTGGCTTGATGTTCCATGAGATCACCGCCTCCAGCCTGGTAAAGGTTGACCTCGACGGCGTGAAGAAGATGGACAGCCCCTACGAAATCAACCCGGCCGGCTACACCATCCACAGCGCCGTGCACGAAGTGCGTCACGACGTCGGTTGCGTGATCCACACCCACACCGCAGCTGGTATCGCCGTGTCGGCGCAGAAGCAAGGGTTGTTGCCGCTGTCGCAGCAGTCGCTGTTCGTGCTGTCGAGCCTGTCGTATCACGGCTACGAAGGCGTAGCGCTGAACCATGAAGAGAAAGCACGCCTGCAAGCCGATCTTGGCGAAAGCAATTTCATGATTCTGCCTAACCACGGCCTGATGACTTGCTCGTCCAGCATCGCTGACGCCTTCCTGATGATGTTCACCTTGCAGCGCGCCTGCGAAGTGCAAGTGATGGCGCAAAGCGGCGGCGCCGAGTTGATCCACATTCCGCAGCAAATTCTCGACGGCGCCAAAGCCATGGTGCAGGGCGTGATGAAAACCTCCCAAGGCATGGGCGGCTCGCTGGCGTGGCCGGCGCTGTTGCGCAAACTGGATCAACAAAATCCGGGCTACGGCGCGTGATGACGCCGGCTCTCGCCGGCATTCCCCTGCGCGACTGGCGCGCGCAGGCGAAGAGCCTGACGTTTGAAGGCCACAAAATTGCCTATTGGACGGCGGGGCGCGGCGAGCCGTTGCTGCTGATCCACGGCTTTCCCACCGCGAGCTGGGACTGGCATTACCTGTGGAACACCCTCGCGCAGCAGTACCAGGTGATCGCCTGCGACATGCTCGGCTTTGGCGATTCGGCCAAACCCCGAGGCCACGATTACCGATTGGTGCAACAGGCCGATATCCAACAGGCGCTACTGCGCCAGTTGAACATCGACGCGGCGGTGCATGTGCTGGCCCATGACTACGGCGACAGCGTGGCGCAGGAATTAGTAGCCCGGCACCACGAAGGGCGAATTCGCCTGGCCTCGTGCGTGTTCCTCAACGGCGGCTTGTTCCCGGAAACCCATCGCCCGGTGCTGGTGCAAAAACTGCTGTTGAGTCCGCTCGGGCCGCTGATCGGCCGGATGTTTGGTCGGCAGAAGTTGGCGGAAAGTTTCGCCAAGGTTTTCGGGCCCAACACCCAGCCTAGCGAGCAGGAACTGGACGACTTCTACAGCCTGATCGCCCACAACAACGGCCCGGCGGTGATGCACCGTTTGATTCACTACATTCCCGAGCGCCGGCAACAGCGCGACCGTTGGGTGACAGCGATGCAGAAAGGCGGTTTGCCGCTGCGGGTGATTGATGGCGCGGTGGACCCGATTTCCGGCGCTCATATGGTGGCGCGCTACCGCGAGCTGATTCCGCAACCGGACACCGTGCTGCTCGAAGGCATTGGCCATTACCCGCAAACCGAGGCGCCGGCGCAGGTGTTGCAGCATTACCAAGCTTTTCGCGCCGCCCTCGCTGGAGCTGCTGTAGCCTAGCCGCTGACGTTTAGCGGGAGGCACTATGCGCAAGGCAGCGATGTTCACGGTGATGCTTTTATTGGGCGGCTGCGCAGGCAGCGCGCCCACTGAGCAGGCGCCGCTATTTGAAGGCTGGTATGCCCAACAGCCGCTGGGTAATCCGCAGTTCGCGCCGGGGCTCTGGCCGTTGCTGGCCAGTCGCGCCAATTTTCCAGTAAACGACGCGCCGGCCACCGCTGGCCTGGTTCAGCTGCACATAGACGCCGACCAACAGCTCACCGCACGCCTGCATCGTGAAGGCCGCTGCGTCGGGCAACTGAGCATTGCCGGTCATCTCGACGGCACCCAGTACCAATTTTCCGACAGCGACTTCAACGGCATTCCGGTTATCGCCTGGGGCCACAACGCGCGTGACGTAACGCTCGCACTGAGCGCCCCCGAGCAACTGGCCGCTACGGTGCACACCAGCAGTTTCGGCATGTTCCTGATCATTGCCGGCGGCGCGCCAGACCGCGATGTCACCTATCGCTACACCCGCGTTGAGCCGCCCGCCGTCGTCTCGCCAACCTGTCCGGCCCCCGCGCCAGGTCGGCAGTGAGCGGCGCGAATCATGCCCTACCGTTATTGCGCGCCATTCAGCCCCGGCCGCTTTTCTTGTGGCCACCGCCGCGCTCCGCGACACTCGGCGCCATCGCATGTTCTGCTATCTGCCACAGGAGTTTGATATGAGCGAGTCCGTTCGTTTTGAAGACAAGGTTGTAATCGTCACTGGCGCTGGCGGTGGTATTGGCCGCGCCCACGCCCTGGCATTTGCCAAAGCCGGCGCCAAGGTGGTGGTCAACGACTTGGGCGGCAGCACCCACGGTGAAGGCGCCAACGCTTCGGCGGCAGACCGCGTAGTGGCTGAAATTGTTGAGGCCGGCGGCACCGCCGTGGCCAACCACGACTCTGTAACCGACGGCGAGAAGATCGTGCAGAACGCCCTCGACGCATTTGGCCGCATCGACGTTGTGGTCAACAACGCCGGCATCCTGCGGGACAAAACCTTCCACAAAATGGAAGACGCCGATTGGGACCTGGTTTACCAAGTGCACGTGGCCGGCGCCTATAAGGTCACTCGCGCCGCCTGGCCGCACATGCGTGAGCAGAACTACGGCCGCGTGATTTTCACCTCGTCCACGTCGGGCATTTACGGCAACTTCGGCCAGTCCAACTACGGCATGGCCAAGCTCGGCCTGTACGGCCTGACCCGCACCCTGGCCATCGAAGGCCGCAAAAACAACATCTTCGTCAACGCCATCGCCCCTACCGGCGGCACGCGCATGACCGAAGGGCTGATTCCCCAGCAAGTGTTCGAGCAACTGAAGCCTGAACTGGTAAGCCCGTTGGTGGTGTACCTGGGCAGCGAAAACTGCCAAGACACCGCCGGCCTCTACGAAGTAGGCGGCGGCTGGATTGGCAAAGTGCGGTGGGAGCGCAGCAACGGCGCGGGCTTTGATCCGAAAGTCGGCTTCACCGCTGAAGACGTGGCCGCCCACTGGCGAGAAATCGGCGACTTCGAAGGCGCCAGCCATCCCGAAGACAGCCTGCAAGCCTTGCAAGCAATGATGGCGAATTTGCAGAAGTACGCGGGCAAGTAATCACTGCTCTCCAAGAGGAACCGGCCCAAGTGGCCGGTTTTTTTTCGCCCAAATTTCTTACCTGTAGGAGCGGCTTTAGCCGCGATGCTCTTAAGCGAAAAGCATCGCGGCTAAAGCCGCTCCTACAGGGTCTGTGGCGAAGGCGAAGTTTTGCGCTGGTTTTCTTACAAACTGCAAAAGTTCCCGCCCCGCCGAATGCCCCTCCATTCATTCCAGTGTTGGTGCCCTGTGATGACCGCATGGTGCGGGCTTTCATCCTTTTGGGCGACACGAAGAATCAAACCTTCGTGCGCTTATCCGCGTGTCATCCGCTGAGTACGGTGCACCACAGTTTCACCAACTAGGAGAGCCGCATGACAACAACAAAAAGGCCCGGACTGTTCCAGCCAAAGACTCTGGCAATCGCGATCGCATTGGGCACCTGCGCCCAGGCTCACGCGGTGAATTTCAATATCGGGGAGATCGAGGGGCAGTTCGACTCTTCGCTGTCGCTTGGTGCTAGCTGGTCTACTGCTAAGGCCGATCAGGACTACATCGGTAGCGCTAACGGCGGCAACGCTTTCACTCAAACCAACGACGATGGCCGACTGAATTTCAGACGCGACAAAACCTTCTCGAAAATCTTCAAAGGCATCCACGACCTTGAACTGAAGTACGGCGACACCGGTGTCTTCCTGCGCGGCAAATACTGGTACGACTTCGAACTCAAAGATGAGCATCGCGAGCTGATGGACATCGATGATGACCACGCCAAGATGGGCGCGAAGTCCTCGGGCTACCAACTGCTGGATGCCTTCGTCTACCACAACTACGCCATCGCCGATCAGCCAGGCAGTGCGCGTTTGGGTAAGCAGGTGGTGAGCTGGGGTGAAAGTACGTTCATCCAGAACGGCATCAACTCGATCAACCCGGTCGACGTTTCCGCCTTCCGCCGTCCAGGCGCCGAAGTGAAGGAGGGTCTGATTCCGGTCAATATGTTCTACCTCTCGCAGAGCATTACCGAGAATCTATCCGCCGATGCGTTCTACCAGATCGAGTGGGACCAGACCGTTGTGGATAATTGCGGCACCTTCTTCTCCAGCACGGACGTGTTGCAGGAAGGCTGCGATAACAACTACCGCATTCTGGATGGCGCTACGGTTGCCAACCTGAACAACAACCCGGTGCTGCGAAATGCATTGGCCGGCGCTGGCGTAGACCTGAATTCGCAGGGTGTAGCCGTTCGCCGCATTGGTGACCGTGACCCAAGCGACTCGGGCCAGTGGGGCGCAGCATTGCGCTGGCAGGGCGATGAGACCGAATACGGCGCGTACTTCATGAACTACCACGCTCGTACGCCGTTCCTGGGCATTCAAAACGCCACCGCGAACGAAATTCAGAGCGCGTTCACCACCTTGGGCGGTGCCTTGGCTCAGCCAATCCTGCTCGGCACCGGCAAGTACTACTTCGAATATCCGGAAGATATCCGTCTGTATGGCCTGAGCTTCTCCACCACGCTCCCCACCGGCACAGCCTGGTCCGGTGAAATCAGCTACCGGCCAAATATGCCGCTGCAGATCAACACCAACGATATGACGCCGTTGGCTGCGACTGACCCTGCCGGTGCCTTCACGGGTGCAGGTGGCGGTCTGGCTGGCGTGGTTGCCGCGCGCGCAACGGCCAACCGCGATCACCGTGGTTACAACCGCAAAGAAGTCACCCAGATCCAAACCACCTTCACCCACTTCTTCGACCAGGTCATGGGCGCAGATCGGGTAACGGTAGTGGGTGAAATCGGCGCCAACTCCATCGGTGGTCTGGAACACAGCAGTGAGCTGCGTTATGGCCGCGACTCAACCTTCGGTAACGTCGCCCAAGGCGGTCCTCACGGCTACTACACCAACACATCCTGGGGCTACCGCGCTCGTGCCATCTGGGATTACAGCGACGTGTTCGCCGGTGTGAACCTCAAGCCGAACCTGTCGTGGTCGCACGATGTCGATGGTTATGGCCCGAACTTCAACGAAGGCGCCAAGGCCGCGAGCATTGGTCTGGATGCCGAATACCGCAACACCTACACCGCGGGTATTTCGTACACCAACTTCTTCGGCGGCGATTACAACGTACTCACCGACCGTGACTTCCTGGCCCTCAGCGTTGGCGTGAACTTCTAAGAATTGCTTGCGGAAATAACAGAGGACTACAAGAACAATGAAAACAACGAAAAATCTGTTGGGTGCCCTGGCTCTTTCGCTGCTTGCCAGCAGCGTATTGGCTGCCGTGCCGGCCGCCGAAGTGGCCAAGCTCGGCACCACGCTCACGCCACTGGGCGGTGAGAAAGCGGGTAATGCCGATGGCAGTATTCCGGAGTGGAACGGCGGTCTGGCGAAGAACGCCGCGTCGGTAAACAGCGGTGGTTTCGTCAGCGATCCGTTTGCCGGCGAAAAGCCCTTGTTCGTGATTACCGCCGCCAACGCCGACCAGTACAAAGCCAAGCTCTCGGCTGGCCAACTGGCGATGTTCAAGCGCTATCCCGACACTTACAAAATGCCGGTTTACCCGACTCACCGCACCACCGCCGTGCCGGAAGAAATCAACAAAGCAGCCAAGATCAGCGCCGAAAAAACCGTGCTGCTCGAAGGCGGTAACGGCCTGAAAAACTTCACCGACAGCCGCTACTACGCCTTCCCGATTCCGCAGAACGGCCTGGAAGTGGTCTGGAACCACATCACCCGTTATCGCGGTGGCAACCTGCGCCGCAACATCGTGCAGGCCACGCCGCAAACGAACGGCAGCTACACCCTGGTGCACTTCACCGACGAGGTGTCGTTCCCGGCGGGTATGCCAGGTCTGGACCCGGCCAAAGCCGAAAACGCCCTGTTGTTCTTCAAGCAGCAAGTAACCGAACCCGCGCGTCTAGCCGGTAACGTGCTGCTGGTACACGATTCGCTCGACCAAGTAGCCGAGCCGCGCATGGCGTGGATCTACAACGCCGGTCAGCGTCGCGTGCGTCGTGCGCCGCAGGTTTCGTATGACGGCCCAGGCACCGCCTCGGACGGTCTGCGTACCTCGGACAACTTCGACATGTTCAACGGTGCACCTGACCGTTACGACTGGAAGTTGATCGGCAAGAAAGAAATGTACATCCCGTACAACAACTTCAAGCTGCAATCGCCGGACGTGAAATACGCCGACATCCTCAAAGCTGGCCACACCAATTCCGACCTGGCCCGCTACGAGTTGCACCGCGTATGGGAAGTGGAAGCGACCCTGAAAAGCGGCGAGCGCAATATCTATGGCAAACGTAAGTTCTACGTCGACGAAGACTCCTGGCAGATCGCCGCTTCGGAAATGTATGACGGCCGTGGTCAACTGTGGCGTGTAGGCGAAGCGTTCCTGTACCAGCAGTTCGTGGCGCAGGCCCCGGGTTATGCCTTCGAAGCGCTCTACGACATCATCGCTGGCCGTTACCTGGCCATTGGCATGATGAACGAAGAGAAACACTCGGTTGAATACGGCATCAAAACCTCGGCCACCGACTACACCCCGGCAGCCCTGCGTAACGCTGGCGTTCGTTAAGCTTCGAAACAATTTGGACGTAGGTTAGGCCTAGCGCCGCGAAGCCCAACGAGCGTCCATCACACAGCTTAATGAGCACTGCTCAGGTGTATGAATAAGGCGGCCCGCGGGTCGCCTTTTTCTTATTTGGCCGCCCGTTACGAGCTAAGCGTGGTTAAGATCGGGCCTTGTTTCACCTTGAATAAAAACAAAAAAAGCAGAGGCATCGACCATGCATAACGTCCACCCGATTGGACCGCGCCCCCTGCGTTTATCAGACAGTCCGCTGCCGCGTTTGCCGGCGGCCCATTTTCCCCGTCCGCGTCTGGTGCAAGCGCTGCTGGCTGGCGACAGCCGCCTGGCGCTGATTTGTGCACCGGCCGGTTTTGGTAAAAGCGTGTTGCTCAACGAATGCGTGCGCCAAGCGCCGGTCGGCACCCAAGTGGTGTGGCTCGACCTGCTCGGCCGCGCCCTCACGCCCATCGAACTGCTTGCTCGCCTGGCCAAAGCGCTCGGCCGCGCGGTGGAGGAGGGCGACACCTACGATGAGCTGTGCAGCCTACTCAGCCGCATCGAGCAACCCCTTTGGATTGTGCTCGACGACTACCCGCGCGACGCCTGCGCCGAGCTCGACGACTGCCTCGACCGTCTGCTTGAACAGGCACCGCACACCCTGCGTTGGTGGATCGGCGGGCGTCGGCGCCCGGCCTGGAACCTGCCGCGCCTGATGTTGCAAGGTGATCTGCTGGAGCTGGACGCCTCGGCGCTGGCCCTGGAAGAACACGAGCTCGACGGCTTGCTGCAACAACACCATCTCGACCTGCCCGCCGAACTGCGCGCGCAATTGCTGCACAACAGCGAAGGCTGGGTGGCCGGCGCCTGCCTGTTGCTGATCAAAGGCACCGCCGAGAACCTGCCCGAACGCCTGGCCTCCGGCACGCCGTTGCTGCACGAATACATCGTGCGAGAAGTGCTCTCCGGCTTGTCGCCAACCTTGCTGCGGGCGCTGTCGGTGCTTGCCCACATGCCGCGTTTTTCCGCCGCGCTGTGCGAGCACGTGTTGGATGAAAGCGGCGCGCAGCTGTTTGAAGAACTGCATGCACGGCAGATGTTTTTTCTCGGCATGGACAGCTGCGGCGAATGGTTCCGCCTGTCGCGGCCACTGGCGGCCGTGCTCAAACGCCAAAGCTCAGCGCCCGCACCGACGCAGGCGCACGTGCGCGCCTGCCAATGGTTTGCTAGCCACGGCGACGTGCGCGCGGCCGTGGAACATGCGCTGTTTGCCAATCAGCCCGACGTGGCGGCCAATTACTTGCAGCGCTTCGGCCAAGAACAGTTGCTGGTGGGCCAGAGCGTTGCGCAATTTCTGCAATGGCGACACGAACTGCCCGCCAGTTTGTACTCCAGCACGCCGCGCCTGATCACCCTGCAAGCCTGGGCGCTGCTGATTTGCGCGCGCCTGGATGAAGTGGACGATTGCCTCAAAGACCTCGGCCGCTTCTTCCCCCAGCCCACGGCGCGGCAGCAGCAACAACTGTTTGCGCATTACCAAGCCATTCAAGGCGTGCTGCAACGCCAGCGCGGCCAACGCAGCGCCCGCGAGCATTCGTTGCAGGCGCTGGAGGTGTTGGCGGACGAAGCCTGGTCGCAGCGCGCGCTGTGCTATCAGGCACTCGCCCAGCAGGCATTCGCCGAGCACCTGCTCGACGAGGCCTACGACTACATTCAGGAAGGATTGAAGCTGGCGCGCCTGAACGGCAGCGTGTTGTTCGAAGCGCTGCTGAGCGTCGACCGCGTGCACCAACTCACCGTCATGGGTGACACCCAGGCGGCGCTGGAACTGGCCGACCTGTGCCTGCAACATCTGCAAGCGGCGGGGCGTCAGGGTCCGGTGATGGGGCGGTTGCTGCTGTTACGCGGCAGCCTGTTCGCCAGCCAGGGCCAAATCGAGGCCGCTCATGCCGCCTATAACGCGGGCCTGCAAGCCGCTGAAGCCTGCGAAGACGCCTACGTTATTTTTGGCTACCAGGGCCTGGCCGAACTGGCCGCCCAAGCTAACGACTTCACGCTGGCCTTCCAACTGCTGCGCAAGGCCGAGCGGCTGATGCAATGGCAGCACGTGCCGGAAGTGCGCTATCGCGGCGTGCTGCAACTGGCGCAAGGCGCGCTGTGGTTGCGCCAAGGCGAAGCACAGCGGGCGCGCGCCGTGCTGCAAACCACGCTCGACGGCTACCTCGAACGCGACCTGCTGGCACCTTCTGGCTTCTACGACCTGCTTCCACGTTTGCGCTATCAATTGGCCTTGGCCGATCTGCAATTGGGCGAGGTGCGTTCAGCATTGGACGCGCTGCAAACCCTTAGCGATGACTGCGAGCGCGGCGGTTACCGCAGCTTGCTCAACCGCTGCCGATTCAGCCTGGTGCAGGCGCTGATGGCGAATGGCCTGGAAAAACCCGCCGAGGCCATGTTGCGGCTGGCCCTGGAAACGGCGCAGCAGCAGGGCGTGACTCCGGACCTGCAGGCGCTGCACGCGCAATTTGGTCCGTGGCTGGAAAACGTGCTGCCGCAGTTGGCGGAGCCATTGGAACTGCGGCTGTTGCTGAGTCAGGCGGGGGCGGGCGCCGAGGCGGCGGCGGAAACATCGCCGCTGAGCGCGCGCGAAAAAATGGTGTTGGAGCAGATTGCCCAAGGCTATTCCAACCTGCAGATCGCCGATCGGCTGCATATTTCGCTGCACACCGTGAAAACCCACGCGCGGCGCATCAACGTCAAACTGGGCGTCGAGCGGCGCACGCAAGCGGTGGCCCGGGCTAAGGCGCTGGGCTGGCTGGTGTAAACAACTCCGCTCCTGATTCCCGACCAGATCAAAACCATCGCGGCTAATCGGAATGCCGCCCAGCCGCTCCCACAGAACGTGAAAACCTGTAGGAGCGGCTTTAGCCGCGATTCCTGCAAACCTCGCCACGCGGGCTTCTCCACGCTTACATATTTTTCACACCCCCTGCCGTAGGGTGCTCGTCCAACGTTCCGCTACGCATTGTTTCTTTCCAGCGGATTTCCGGGTTTTTGGCGGAGCAGCGGTATATGCAAGTTCGAAGCGGCAAAGGGTGGGGCATCGACTGGGCCGGTATAGGCTGGTTGTTTCTATTTTTTTGGTATTTCTCCTGCGTTCCGCAGTTACTCATTCAAATTACCGGCACGTCCGGCTTCACCGGGTTCCGTCAGGCGTTTTTGATGAGCGCGCTGTGGTTGGTGCCGGTGTTGCTGTTCCCGGCGAAAACGCGGGTTATCGCCGGTGTGATCGGCGTGGTGCTGTGGGCCGGGTCGCTGGCCAGCCTGGGGTACTTTTTCATTTACGGGCAGGAGTTTTCGCAGAGCGTGATTTTCATCATGTTCGAGTCGAACCTGGCCGAGAGCAGTGAATACCTGACGCAATACTTCGCCTGGTGGATGGTGCCAGCCTTCGCTTTGCACACGGCTGTGGCTTACCTGTTGTGGCGCCGGGTGCGACCGATTGAGATGACCGGTCAGCCGGCTTTTGCGGCGGCGGCGTTTATGTTGTTGTGCTCGCTTGGTTATCCGCTGATCAGCCAAAGCCTGCGCGAGAAAACCCTGGGCGATGCCTTGCTCAAAGTCGAAGCCAAGCTGGAACCGGCAGTGCCGTGGCAACTGGTGTTGGGCTATCGGCAATACCGTGAGCAGTTGGGCAACATGCAGGGCATGCTCAATGACGTGGCAAAAATTCCGCCGCTCAAACACCTCAAGAGCAGCCTAGGCAATGAGCCGGCGACCTTGGTGTTGGTGATCGGCGAATCGACCAACCGCCAGCGCATGAGCCTGTACGGATACCCGCGCAACACCACGCCCAATCTCGATAAATTGCGCAACGACATGCTGGTGTTCGACGACGTGGTCACCCCGCGTCCCTACACCATCGAAGCCTTGCAACAGGTGCTGACCTTTGCTGATGAAGAAAGCCCGGACCTGTACCTGAAAACGCCTTCCATTGTCAGCGTCATGAAGCAGGCCGGGTTCAAGACCTATTGGATTACCAACCAGCAGACCATGACCAAGCGCAACACCATGCTCACCACGTTTTCCGAGCAGGCCGACGAGCAGGTGTACCTGAACAACAACCGCAACCAGAACGCGCGCCAGTACGACGGCGACGTGTTGGCACCGTTTGCCAAGGTGTTGCAGGAAGACGCGCCGAAGAAATTCATCGTCGTGCACTTGTTGGGCACGCACATGAGTTACCAGTACCGCTATCCGCCGGAGTTCGAGAAATTCACCGACCGCTCGGGCGCGCCAGCCAGCCTGCGTGACGACCAACTGCCGACCTACAACAGTTACGACAATGCCGTGCTGTACAACGATTTCGTGGTGTCGAGCCTGATCGGTGAGTACGCCAAGAAAAACGACAACGGCTTCCTGCTGTACCTCTCCGACCACGGTGAAGACGTGTTCGACTCGCCCACCGGCAACGTGCTGGGGCGTAACGAGGCGAAGCCGACCGCGCCGATGTACACCATTCCCTTTATGGTCTGGGCCTCGCCAAAATGGCGCGAAGGGCATGAGTGGAGCTTTATCGCCGACACCAAGCGGCCTTACAGCAGCTCGCAGCTGATTCACACCTGGGCGGACCTGGCCGGCCTCAGTTTTGATGAGTTCGACGCCAGCAAAAGCCTGGTCAGCGCGCAGTTCAAAGAACGCCCGCGCATGATTGGCGACCCGTATGGCAGCAAGAAATCGCTGATCGACTTCAGCCTGATCAAGCCCAAACAGCCGCCAAAAGAGCTTGAGACCGCACAGCAATAACGGCGCCACGCGCCATTCAGCGCCCCGATTTCGGGGCGTTGTCGTGTCTATTCGCGACGTTTTCGGACAGCGATCAGCGGCGTGCCATACGCGTTACGCCGGGCTGACCTATTCTTTTGGTCGGGCAGGCGTATAAGTAGGAAAAAACTTACGCATGGTGTCGTCCGTTTTCTGGGGTTATGGGTGTGATGCGGCCGTTTCTTATTAGTGTGCTGAGTGCACTCATTTTCGGGGCTTCGACGCTGGCGCAGGCTGCGCCAGGGATCGCTTGCACCCGTACCATGACGCTGGCGCTGCATGACCATGGCTTGCTGTATTCAGCCGACACCGATGCGGGCATCGATAAAGACTTCGCCGACGAGTTGATAAAACGCAGCGGCTGCAACGTCACCGTGTCGCTGCTGCCGCGCGCGCGCATCTGGCAGTTGATCGAGCAAGGCGCGCTGGATTTCAGCCTGTCGGGCATCGCCAACGAGGAGCGAAACCGTTTCGCCAGTTTCGCTTGGTATTTCTCCGACCAGTTTTACCTGCTGGTTCGCCAGGACGCCGGCGTGCAAACCCTGGCGGATTTCGCTGCCAACCCCGCTCTGCAGCTCGGCATCATTCGCAGTTTTCGCTACAGCCCCAAGGCCAATCATCTGGTTGACCAGCTCACCACACAGCGCCGCGTCCGCCACGCCAGTCGCCTGGAGCCGCTGTATGAGGTGCTGATGGCTAATCAGATCCAAGGCATGATCATCGAGCCGTTCGACTATCCGCAGGTGCAAAACGACGACATCCGTCAGCAAACCCGCGTGGTGGAAACCGGCGACGCACCCACGCCCCACGGCTTAATCATGGCGAAGAAGTCGCTGTCGCCAGAGGAACAGGCTCAGTGGCGCGCACTGGTCGATGGCATGCGCGCCGACGGCACGGTGGAGCGCATCTTTGCCAAATACTTGCCCGCTGAACTGGCCCACACGCTGGTTGATTTTTGAGCATGTCGCGGCTTGGGCTTCGTTATAAATTGTTGGCGCCGCTGATTCTGCTGGTGTCGTTGGGCGTCACCTATTGGCTCTGGCACCACGAGCTACGCAACGCTCAGCTCGACCGCCTGGAAACCGCCGATTACAACCTGCGCGAAGCCACCAGCAGCATCGACCAACGCATCGCCGCCTACGAACAAGTGTTACGCGGCGTGCAAGGCCTGTTCGCCGCCTCGGATCTGGTGCGCCGCGAAGAATTCAAAACCTACCTCGACTCGCTGCAGCTGGGCGCTGACTACGCCGGCCTGGAGGGCATCGGGTTCGTGCAATGGAGCAGCCGCGAGGCCTTGCCGGCGCTGATTGCCGAACAGCGGGCCAGCGGCGTGCCGGACTTTCAGGTGCGCCCAGAAGGAGAACGTGAGTTCTACGCGCCGGTGGTGCAGATGGAAATGCTGACCGGCAACAGCCATCTGGTGCTGGGTCTCGACCCGTTTGCCGACCCCGAACGCCGTATGGCCATGGAGCAGGCGCGCGATTCAGGCGACGCAAAAATCACCGGCAAGGTCGAGCTGGTGATTCCCGGTGGAGCGGATGCACAGAGCAAGGCCGGCTTTCTGATGTTCCTGCCGGTCTACGCCAAAGGCAAACCCCACATTAATCAGGCACAACGCCGCGCTGCGCTGATCGGCTGGGTGGTGGCACCGCTGCGCATCAACAAGCTGATGGCCAGCTTGTACGGGCCGCAGTCCAGCGCCATGGCAATCAAAATTCACGAGGGCGTGAAGCGCACCCCGTCTTCGCTGTTGTTCGACTCCAGCGAAGGCAGTGCCCGCCGCTCCAGCAGCCCCAGCGATGCGGTGGAATATCTGGAAGTGGCCGGGCGAACCTGGACCCTTGAAATGCTCAGCGAGCAGCAACGCGACCGGCCCATCAGCAAAGACAACTCCGGGCTGATCGCCGGCGCCGGCCTGGCCCTGAGCCTGCTGCTAACCGTGCTGACGTGGATGTTGACCACCGGCCATTCCCGCGCGCAGACCCTGGCGCGGGAAATGACCCGCGAGCTGCGCGCCAGCGAAACCCGCCTGCGCCACCAGGCCGAGCACGATGCGTTAACCGGCCTGCCCAACCGCGCGCTGTTTAGCGACCACCTGACCCACGCCTTGGCCCAGGCTCGGCGCAACCGCACGCGGCTGGCGCTGATGTTTATTGACCTGGACCGCTTCAAACCCATCAACGACACCCTGGGCCACCACGTTGGCGATGCCCTGTTGCAAGTGGTGGCGCTGCGTCTGCAACAGTGCGTGCGCGAGTCGGACATTGTCGGGCGCATGGGCGGCGACGAATTCGTCGTGCTGCTGCCGGTGATCGACGGCGACAACGATGCGTTAGTGGTCGCCGAGAAAATTCGCGAAGCGCTGAATCAGCCGTTCGACCTGGGCTGCGGGCAGCCGTTGAGCCTGTCATCAAGCACTGGCATTGCTTTGTTTCCCGAGCATGGCGAAGACGAGGTGCAGCTCACCAAAAATGCCGACGCGGCGATGTACACGGCCAAGGACAGCGGGCGCAATCAGGTGAAGTTGTACCAAGGCGCAACGGCCCCAGTCGCTCCGTAAATTGGTGTTGAGCAAGCGAAGCCCAACAGAACTACAACTTCCCCGCCAACCCAAACTTGCGCTTTAACACCCACTCCAACACGCCCTGCGGCAACAGCAGCGCCAACAACGGCAGCGCCCGGCTGCCATTGCCCAAACGCAACAAACGCGGCGGTTCCGCG
This sequence comes from Pseudomonas sp. AC070, assembly GCF_979258635.1. Classification (NCBI taxonomy): domain Bacteria; kingdom Pseudomonadati; phylum Pseudomonadota; class Gammaproteobacteria; order Pseudomonadales; family Pseudomonadaceae; genus Pseudomonas; species Pseudomonas sp. AC070. The sequence continues at coordinate 4,119,783 of NZ_OZ409871.1, read as the reverse complement.
CGCTGTACGGCGCTCAATACGTCGCGGGCAAAGTGGCTGGCCGGCGTCGGGTTGTCTTGTGACGCGCGCGCCCGGGCGCGAATGCCCTCGCGAATCGGCCACCACGGCGATCCCTCGGCAATCAGCTGTTCTGCTTCGCGACTGGCATTGGCGCCAAAGCTCGACGCAATGGCGCCCGGCTGCACCTCCAGCACCCGTACACCAAAGGGCGCCAGCTCCATGCGCAAGCCTTTGCTCAACGCATGCACCGCCGCCTTCGAGGCGCAGTACGCTGCCGCGAACGGGGTGACCAGAACGCCTGACACGCTGCTGATGTTCACCACCACGCCACGGCTGCGGCGCAGCAGCGGAAACAGCGCGCGGGTCACGTCGATGAGGGCAAACACGTTGGTATCGAATTGACGTTGCAGGGCATCGCGCCCGCCATCGAGCAGAGGCCCCATGGCGCCATAACCGGCGTTATTGATCAGCACATCCAGCCCACCGATCTCATCGCTAAGCCGCGCCGCCAATTGCGCAACGGCGCCGCTGTCGTTGACGTCCAATTCCACCGCATCGAAGCCGGCGGCGTTCAACGCCGCCAGATCGCTTGCCTTGCGCGCCGTGGCCCACACGCGAAAGCCGGCTGCCTTGAAAGCATCTGCCAGGGCGCGGCCAATGCCGCTGGAGCAGCCGGTGATCAAAACGGTTTTGGACATGGGGGCTTCCTTTGTTGTTCTTGGTCTGTAGGAGCGAGCTCGCTCGCGAAGGCGATAGTGGCCCAACCGCAGAACGCAGGGAAGAATGACGAGCACCGTAACTTGAAAAACTCTGGATTCCGAGTCGTCGGACCGTCGCCTTCGCGGGAATGACGGTGGGCTAAACCAAATCCTCCGTCATCCTCGCGAACGCGGGGATCCAGGCTCGCATGTCGAACACCGTAACTTGAAAAACTCTGAATTCCGAGTCGTCGGACCGCCGCCTTCGGGGGAATGACGGTGGTTCAAATCGCCGCGCGTGCGGCAGTAAACACGGCCAAAAAAAAGCCCCGCGGGTGCGGGGCTTAAAAACGTTAAGAAATAACCGGGTGGGTTGGCCGGCTATCTTCAATTTCCACCGGCTCGGCATCCGGCTTGGCCAGCAAGCTGTACACGCACGGCAACACGAACAGCGTAAACAGCGTGCCCACCGACATGCCTGTGGCGATCACCAAACCGATGTCGAAGCGGCTGACCGCGCCGGCGCCGGTGGCGAGAATCAGCGGCACCATGCCGAACACCATAGCCGCCGTAGTCATCAGTACCGGACGCAAGCGAATCGCCGCCGCTTCCTCAATGGCGGCGCGGCGGGACAAGCCCTGTTCGCGACGCAGTTGATTGGCGAATTCAACGATCAGGATGCCGTGTTTGGTGATCAGGCCAATCAACGTCACCAAGCCCACTTGGGTGTAGATGTTCATGCTTGAGTAACCGAGGAACAGCGGAATCAACGCCCCGCAAATCGACAGCGGCACCGTCACCATAATCACCAGCGGGTCGCGGAAGCTTTCGAACTGCGCGGCGAGCACCAGGAAAATCAGCGCCAACGCCAGGGCGAAGGTTACGTACAAGGCGCTGCCTTCTTGCACGTATTGCCGTGAGGCGCCGGCGAAGTCGAAGGCGAACCCGCGTGGCGCTTCTTCTTGGGCAATCTGGCGCACGGTGTCGATGGCCTCGCCCATGCTGACGATTGGAAAGCCCTGAATAATCGCGGAGTTCAACTGCTGGAACTGGTTCAGCTGGGTAGGGCGGGCGCGGTCGTGCACGGTGATCAGGGTCGACAATGGCACCATCTGGCCGCTGCCATTCTTCACGTAGTAGCTGTTCAGCCAGCCCGGATTGTCGCGGTAGGCCCGTTCCACTTGGGCGATCACCTTGTAGCTGCGACCGTCGATGGTGAAGCGGTTGATTTCGCCTTCGCCGAGCAAGGTGGACAACGTGCCGCCCAGGTCTTCCATGTCGACACCCATCAGCGCCGCCTTGGCGCGGTCGATATCCACCACGATTTCCGGTTTGTCGAAGGCCAGGTCGACGTCGAGGAAAGCAAACTTGCCGGATGCCTGCACGCGCGCTTTGATCTTCTCCGTCACCTGCAACAGCGACTCGTAGTCGTTGGGCGTGTTCACCACAAACTGGAACGGCAAGCCTTCACCGGTGCCCGGCAACGAGGGCAGGTTGAAACCGAAAATCTGCAGGCCGGGAATTTCGCCAAGCTTGCCTTGCACGTCTTGCAGCAACTCCATCTGCGTGCGCGAGCGCTCGCTCCACGGCTTGAGCAGGAAGCCGCCGATGCCGCTTTGCACGCCATTAATCCCGTTGATCTGGAACGAGGAGTAGTACTCGGGGAACTCCTTGAAGATTTTCGGGAACTGCTGGGTGTAGGCGTTGAGGTAGTTGAGGTTGGTCGGCTGCGGCGCCGTGGCCATCATGAACACGATGCCTTGGTCTTCGTCCGGCGCCAGTTCGCTCTTGATCATTTTCAGCATGATCGGAATCAGGCACAGCACCACGATGGCAACAAAAATCACCACCGGGCGGGTGTTCAACGTGCCGTGCAGCACGCGCTGATAGCGCACTTTCAAGCCGTCGAAAATGCTGTCGAGTTTGTGCGCCAGGCCGCTTGGGTTTTCTTCGTGGCGCAGCAGCTTGGAGCACATCATCGGCGACAAGGTGAGGGCCACGATGCCGGAGATAATCACCGCGCCGGCCAGGGTCAGGGCGAACTCTTTGAACAGGGCGCCCGTCAGGCCATCGAGGAAGCCGATGGGGGCGTACACGGCAGCCAGGGTGATGGTCATGGAAATCACCGGCACGGCAATTTCACGGGCGCCATCGATGGCCGCGTTGTACGGCGTTTTGCCTTCTTCGATATGCCGGTGAATGTTCTCCACCACCACGATGGCATCGTCCACCACCAGGCCGATGGCGAGCACCATCGCCAGCAAGGTCAGCAAGTTGATGGAGTAGCCCATCAGCTGCATAAAGAACATCACGCCGATCATCGACAGCGGGATGGTGATCACCGGAATGAGCACCGAGCGGAACGCACCGAGGAATAGGAACACCACCACGATCACGATCAGCACCGCTTCGAACAGGGTTTTCACCACCTCGTCGATGGAGGCCTGAATAAACAGCGTGGCGTCGTAGGCGATAGACACTTTCAGGTTCGGCGGCAGCTGCGCTTCCAGCTCCGGCATGGCCGCGCGCACGTGCTTGATCACCTCCAGCGGGTTGGCGCTGGGGGTGGCCTTGATGCCGATATACACCGACGGCGTGCCATCGAACGAGCTGATGGAGTCGTAGTTTTCCGCGCCCATTTCCACCCGGGCGATGTCTTTCAACAGCACGCGGCTGTCGCCCACGGTTTTCACCGGAATGGCGGCGAAGGCCTCGGTGGATTTCAGGTCGGTGGTGGCGTTAACGCTGGTGACCACGTACTCGCCTTTGGTTTCACCGGCGGCGGAAAGGAAGTTGTTCTTGCGGACCGCGTCGTTCACTTCCTGGGTGGTGATGCCGTAGGCGGCGAGCCGGACGGGGTCCAGCCAGATGCGCATGGCGAACACCTGGTTGCCGAGAATTTCCGCTTCGGCCATGCCCGGCAACGTGGCGAGCTTGGGCTGAATCACTCGCGACAAATAGTCGGTGATCTGCGGGTTGCTCAGCTCATCGCTGTAGAAACTCACGTACATCAGCGCCGAGGCGTCAGCCGCTTCCTTGCTCAACACCGGGTCTTCGGCATTTTGCGGCAGCTGGTTTTTCACCTCGTTGGCTTTGGCCAGCAGCTCGGTAAACAGGCGGTCGCTGTCGGAGCCGATGCGCGCGTAAATCGAGATCACCGAAACGTTCTGGCGGCTCACCGAGGTCATGTAGTCGATGCCCTCGGCACTGGCCAAGGCTTGTTGCAACGGCTGGGTGATATAGCCCTGAATCGTCTCGGCGTTGGCGCCGGGGTAGGCGGTGGTCACCTGGATCAGGGCGTTTTCCATTTTCGGGTACTGGCGGATGGTCAGTTTGCTGAATGCCTGGAAGCCAAGCAGGATGATCAGCAGACTCACCACGGTGGCCAGCACCGGGCGACGGATAAAGGGATCGGTAAAAGCCATGAAGTGCTTCCTTTAACCAGCGGCGCTTTAGCGGCTGGCTGAGCTGTTCAGGAGTGCCTGGTCGTCAACGATGGTCACGTGGGCGCCGTTATCCAGCTTGAGCTGGCCGGCGGTGACCACTTGCTCGTCCTTTTGCAGGCCCTTGAGAATCACCACCTGGCCATCGCGGCGCTCGCCGGTTTCCACGAAACGGCGCTCGACTTGCAGGAACGGCTGGCCTTTGTCGTCTTTCACGTCCTGGCCTTGCTCATCCTTCTTCACATTCACCACGTACACCGAGTTGCCATACAACGTGTAAGTGATGGCCGTTTCCGGCACCACTACGCGCAGGGCCTGTTGGGGCAGAAGCACTTCAAGGTTGGCGAACATGCCGGGCAACAGTTTGCTGTCCGGGTTGCTCAACACCGCGCGGATTTGCACGTTACGGGTGCGGTTATCCACCTTGGGGTTGATGGCGTTGATTTCGCCTTCGAAGCTTTCCTTCGGGTAAGCCGCCACCACGAAACGCACGCGCTGGCCGAGCTTGAGCTGAGGGATGGACTGCTCCGGCAGGAAGAAGTCGACATACAGGCTGCTGACGTCTTGCAGGGTGGCAATGATGGTGCCGCTGGAGACGAAGTCGCCGACGTCTACCTGACGAATACCGATGGTGCCGGCGAACGGCGCGACGATGCGTTTCTTCGCCAGAATGGCCTTGAGCTGCGCGACGCGGGTGTTGGACTTTTGCAGTTCGGCCGCCAGGCGGTCGTACTCGCTTTTTGACAGCGCCTGCCGGCTGACGAGGCTGCGCGCGCGCTCGAATTCAACCTGGGCCAGGCCGCGCTCGGCTTCGGACGTAGCGAGCGTGGCGGTTTCCACTTCACTGTCGAGTTGAATAATGGGCTGGTGCAGCTCGACCTTCTGCCCGGACTTGAACAGCACGTCGCGCACGGTGCCGCTGGACTCGACCGTCAGGTCAACGCCTTGCAGCGCCGTGAGCGTGCCGATGGCCGGCAGACGGCTTTGCCATTGCAGCTCACCGCTGCGAGCGGCGGAGATGCTGATGGCGGGTTTGGGTGCGGTGAATTGGGCGATTTGGGTTTGCAGGTGAGTCCACCAGCCATAGCCGAGCGCGGCGATAACCAGTGCCATCACCACGAGGGTGATGAGAAAGCGGCGGAGCAACATATTCCGGTTCCTTGGCAGGGAAAATGGGCCTGTGGAATAGGCAAGGCGCGTACCTTAGACCCACTGCTGCTGGCAAGTCAAAACCCGGCATTTGCAAATGATTGCGGGGGATGGAGCAACATACATTTTGTAGGAGCGGCTTTAGCCGCGATGCTCTTTACGGTCAAAAGCATCGCGGCTAAAGCCGCTCCCACAACCATCAAAAGCGAGCGGCGTTAGCCTCGATTGGTCAGGCACTCAACCGCTGCGTCACGTCACTCAACTGCCCCGATAACCCGCGCAGGTTCACGCTCGCCGCTTCCGTGCGCACGACGTTTTCTTGGTTGGTGGTGGCAATCGCGGTGATTTCGGTGAGGTTGCGCGAGATATCTTCGGCCACCGACGTCTGTTCTTCCGCCGCTGTGGCGATCTGGCGGTTCATGTCGCGAATGGCTTCGACGGCCTGGGTGATGCGGTCGAGCATTTGCCCGGCCTCGGTCACTTGCTGCACGCCGGCTTCACTGCGGCTCTGGCCGTTTTCGATGGCCTTCACCGCGTTCAGCGCGCCGGTTTGCACGGTGTCGATGATCTGGTGAATTTCCGCAGTGGACTGCGCGGTGCGTTGCGCCAGGGTGCGTACCTCGTCGGCTACCACAGCAAAACCACGGCCCGCCTCACCGGCGCGTGCCGCTTCGATAGCGGCGTTCAAGGCCAGTAGGTTGGTTTGGTCGGCAATGCCCCGAATCACCTCCAGCACTTTGCCGATGCGGCCACTGTCGGTTTCCAGACGGCGAATGACCTCGGCGGTATTAGCGATTTCGCCGCTCATGGCGGTGATGGTCTGAATGGTCGATTGCATCACCGTGCTGCCTTGCTGCGCCGAGTGATCGGCATCGTCGGCCGCGCCTGCGGCTTCGGCGGCGTGACGCGCCACTTCCTGCGCGGTGGCAGACATCTCGTGCATGGCGGTGGCCACCTGATCGGTACGCGAGAACTGTTCGGCGGTGCCTTGTGCCATGAGCGTGGCGATGGCGTTCAACTCGCCGCTGGCGCTGTCCAGTTCGCTGGTGCTGCGTTGCAGGCGGGTGAAGGTGTCGGCCAGAAAATCGCGCAGGGTGTTGGCGGCCACGGCCAGATTGCCCAGCTCGTCGCGGCGACTGGTGTCCACACGCTGGCCAAAATTGCCTTGGCTGAGCCGGCCGATGTGTTCGATCAGGCTTTTGATCGGCGTGATCAGGTTGCGGTTGACCAGCCACAGGCTGAGCAGGGCGATCAGCACGCTGGCGCCCAGCAGCACGGCAGTGCCGAGCCACACGGTGCGTTCGGCGCTGGCGCTGATGGCGGCGGCCTGCTCTTCGCTGCGCTGGTGCAGTTGGGTAACCAGCGCGCCCATTTGATCGCTGGTGGCGCGGTCGATGCCCTGCACGGCTTTGTCGCCTGCGGTCGGGTCAGCGTCGGCTGCAACAAACGCGGCTTTGCCTTTGCGGTACGAGGCACCGAGAGCCTGGTGTTCGCTGCGCAGTTTTTCGACTTGGCTTTTTAGCGCAACGTCGTCGCCTGCCTCAGCAATCAGGTCGCCGAGAATTTTTTGAACCTTGCGTTCCTGCTCCTCGAACTGGCCCCAGTACTTGTCTTGTGCGGCTGGGTCTTTGCCGCGCAGCAGCACGTTCTTCCACTCTTGAACCTGGGATTTGAATTCGAGGTTGGCCTGATCGACCAATTGCGACTCTTGCAGCGGACCGTCGAGCAGCCCGCGATAGTTCTGAATGCCGCCGGACAGAAAGCTGAAGCAGGCCAGGGCAATGATCACGGTGAGCAGCAGGCTCCCACCCAATAGGGCAAGAATCTGCGCGCGCAGGGAGTTTTGTAAAAACATACGGAAACGCCTCTCGGGAAAGTGGTGGCTATACACCGGTTCGCTCAAGGTGCGAGGCGTCTTACTTCCCTGTAGCTCATGACGACAGACACGCCAAAACTGTCCGCCGAGCTAAGTGGCCCAGAGCGCACAGGTGTTGTTTGAATATAGTCGGCTGTAGACGTTTGGACTTAAGTCTGTAGGAAGATTCTGGCAGATGGCCATGACGGGCGGTCGGGGCTGCCAGTTAAAAGCTCGAGGCTAAAGCCTCTCCTACAGAAAGCGGTTTTTATCTGTGGGAGAGGCTTTAGCCTCGATTCTTGGAAACGAAAGAGGATCAGGCCGTCTTCAGGTGCAGATGGTTGTCCCAAAGCCCCGCCGGCAAATCCAGCGCTTGCGGGCTGATGCTGGCGCTGCGGCAGTCGTAGAAGCGGCAGCGGCCCTGACCGGAGGTGACGACGAAGCCGTCTTGCACCGCGCCCACGCCGGCGCAATCGGGCAAGGGCGCATCCAGGCGCACGGCGCCGCTGTCCAGGTGCCATATAAAGAAGCGATTGCCGCGCGGTGCGGTGAGTGCCACCAGGCGCAGGTCGCTGTGCACGGCCACGCTGGCGGTGTACTGGGCCATGGCGTCGCGTTGTTCGGCTTCGATGGGAAAGGCCTGGAACGGTTGGCCCGGACGCTTGATCGCCAGCAGCTCGGCCGGCTCATGGGCATCGCCCATAAATTGCTGGCCGGCCAGGATGGTGCCGTCGCTGGCAATGGCCAGGTGGCGCACGCTGTTCATTTGTTGGCTCAGGGTTTCTTTGGAAATCAGCGTGCCGTCGCGCTGGAGCAGAACCAGGCTGGGCTCCATGGCGTGCAGGTTCATTTCCTTGCGGCTTTCGGCTTCGGTGCGGATGCCACCGTTGGCGATCACGAAGGTTTCACCGTCGGGCATCCACGACACTTGATGCGGCCCCAGGCCGTGGGTGCTCAGCTCACCGCTGTGGTGGAGCTGACCGTTGTCGTAGCGGTACACGGTGAGCAGGCCGCGACCCGGATCGGTGGTGTCGTTGTCGGTGGTGTACAGCCACTCGCCACTTTTATGGAACACGCCGTGGCCGTAGAAATGGCGGTCCGGTTGCGAGCGCACGGTTTGCAGCAGGCGGCCATCGCGCAGGTCGATGAGGTAGCTTTCGGTGCCCGGCCGGCGCGCCACGAACAGGGCGACCGGCTGGCTTGGGTGCTCGACCACATCGTGACAGCGCTGCGCCACTTCGGTGGCGAACACCTGGGTGCCGTCGAGGCGATAGCCGACGGCGTAGTGCTTGCCGTGGCTGTCGTCGCGCGCCGACAGCACCAGCGGGTTTTGGCCTTTGCGGCTGACGGTCCAGCCGCCCAGTGTCAGTGCACCGAGCAGCAGGCTGCCGAGGCCCAGGACGTGGCGGCGGAGCATATTAGTCACCATCGTTGGCGTTGAAGCCGAGTTGAACGTTGAGGGCTTTCGCCAGCTCGCTTTCGTGCAGGCGGTGAACCACGTTGAGGCTGTCGTAGAAGTCATTCAGGGCTTTGCGCCCGGCTTCGTCGGCGAGCAGTTCGGTGAGCGGGCGGTCCATGGCGTCGAGTTGGCGGCGCGCTTCTATATAAGCCGCGTCGATTTTTTCGGCCAAGGGCTTTTGCTCATCCGGCAGCAGACCACGGATGCCGTGGTTGTCGACGCCTTTCCAGAGGTTCTCGGCGCTGGCCAGGCTGGCGGCGATGCTTTTCAGCGAGGTATTGCTGCGCCAGCCTTCAGCCTGGAACGGCTGCGGCAGGTTTTTGGTCTGCCGGCCCAGCGGCGCGCCGAGTTTTTTCTTCAGCATGTCGAGGCCGGTGACCTGCACCCGCAGCAATTCGGCGATGGCTTCGTGAGAGTCGGCGTAGCGCTGGTTGGGGAATTTGCTCAGTTGCTCGACCATGCCGTCTTTGCTGTCCCAACGGCCGAGAATTTCTTCGGCCAGGGTTTGCTGGCGTTGGCCGATGGCTTCGAGCAGCGGGCAATAACGGGCTTTGGTTTCGGCGTCGGCGAGGTCCAGCTTGCTGTCGTAAAGAATATATTCGTACGCCGACAGGCCTTGCACCACCACGCTGGACTTGGCCAGGGCAGCGGCGTCGATATTCGGCGTGGCTTTGACCAACTGCTCAACCTGACGGCCGACCAGGTCTTTCTTGTCGGGCCAGAACTGCACCTGCCAGGCGCGGTTGCCTTCGGCCAGCGGGCCGATCATCAGCGGCTGCAATTCAGCCCAGGCTTTTTGCGCAGCAAGAAAATCGGCGCGGGCTTTTTCTACATCGGCTTTGCCGGAGCAGAAGGCCAGGGCGCTGGCGGCCAGGGCGCGGTCGGCTTCAACCCAGCGGCTGTAGGTCGGCAGAATTACTTGCTTGGCCAGCGCGGTGGAAATCTGCGCTTGCTGGTCGGCCGGCGAGCAGGCGCCCAAGGCGAGGGCGGCAATGCTGCTGAAAAGTAATTTAGTGCGGAACGTCTTCTTCCCAAACATGAGGCTAAAAGCTCCTTACAGAGAATTCAGGAACGCCAACAGCGCAGCGCGCTGTTCGGCATCGTAGGCGAGAACTTGCTGTTGCGCGGCCTGCGCTTCGCCGCCGTGCCAGACAATGGCTTCCAGCAGGTTGCGCGCGCGACCGTCGTGCAGAAATTGGGTGTGGCCATTGACCGTTTGCGTGAGGCCGATGCCCCACAGCGGCGGCGTGCGCCACTGGCTGCCGCTGGCGTTGAATTCGGGGCGATTGTCGGCGAGCCCGGCGCCCATGTCATGCAGCAACAGATCGGTGTAGGGGCGAATCACCTGATTGGCCAGCTCCGGTTCAGCCGCGTCGCTGCGCGTGGTGAATTGCGGCGTGTGGCATTGCTGGCAACCGGCTTGGTGGAACAGGCTTTTGCCGGCCAGCACCTGCGGGTCGTTGACCTGGCGCCGCGCCGGCACGCCGAGGTTGCGTGTGTAGAACAGCACCTGACTGAGCAGATGATCGCTGACTTCCGGCATGCCGCCATCAGGGGCTTTTTTACAGGCCGTTTGCGTCGGCGTGCATTCGTCGAACGGGCGCAGTGTGGTGGTCAGGCCCATGTCGGCGGAGAACGCATGCACGTTCTGTTGGTTGAGCGTGGGCTGGCCGGCTTTCCAGCCAAAGCGGCCGAGCACGGTTTTCTGTTGCACGTCGTCCCACACTTGGTTGGGCGTGCCAGTGATGCCGTTGTTCGTGGTTTTTTGCGCGGCAGCGCCGGCGAGAATGGCGTCGTCGGGAATCGCTTCGAGCAAGCCCAGGCCAATCATCGGCGGGGCGATGCGCGCGGAAAACTGCGCGTTGGGGCTGATCGGGCCGTAGCCCCAGTTGCTGATTTGCAGCTGCGGTTGGCGCAGCTCGATTTGCGTGCCGTCTTTGAACGCGACCTGGTGGGTCTGATAGTCGACACGAATGCGCGCTTCCGGCTCCACGCCGGGAATCGACATGTCTTGCAGCTGCGTGCCGTACACCGGCTCCGGCACCACGCCGACTTTTTCAATCAGCGCCGCTTGCTCGGCGCTCGGTGGCAGCGACACGCGCACCAGCATCGACACGGCGTTAACGTCGTCGCCCACCGGCGGATGGCCGCGGCCATCTTTGATGTGGCAGTTCTGACAGGCGTTGGTGTTCATCAGCGGGCCGAGGCCGTCGCGGGCGATGGTGGTGGACGGCGCGATCACCCACGGGTTGCGGAAGAAACTGTTGCCCACCGCGAAGTCCAGACGCCGGGTGGGCGTGAGGTTGCTGGAGGGCTGGGAAAAGGCATCGCGGTTGTGCTTGCCGACCGTGGCTTGTCCGCCAGACAGCGCTTCGCCGGGCTCGGCCTGGGTAAAGCGCGGCGACTTATCGCAGGCGTTCAGGCCAGCCACACAAAAGGTGACCACGCTCAGGGCAAGCAGCAGGGAAGGGCGCGCGCGAGGCATCAAAGGGTGTTCCAGACCACGAAAACAAGCGCGCAAGCTTAGCAGCTAGGGCGCCTTCAAATAAGAGGGATTTGCGTTTGCCGAGGAGGTTAATTGTCACAGCGTCAAAAAGATGTGAAGACCTGCGGACGTTTTCGTTTGCAGGGATCGCGGCTAAAGCCGCTCCTACAGGTGTTGCGTTCTGTAGGAGCGGCTTTAGCCGCGATGCTTTTTGGCCGATGCCGAAAATAGCGTGCCGCCCAGCCATTACACGGGGTTAAACGACAGGCATAAAAAAACGGATGCGCTTTGTGGGCGCATCCGTTTGACGTTCAGGCGCCAGATCGGTGGCGGTTAGAACGTGTGATCAGCGGTGTCAGGCTTGAGGTCGTTGATGCCCAGCTTGGCAGCCGCTTGCTCGATGGCGCCGGTCTGTTTCACCAGAGCAGCAATCGCGTCACGCACGATCTGGTTGCCAGCAGCGTTGTCGGCGGCGATCAGTTGGTCGAAGTGCACGCCTTTGTTGGCGCTGTCGACCATCACTTGCAGCTTGGCTTCGGTGGCGGCCAGGTCGTCTTTGGCGGTGGTGTCGGTGGCGGCGTCGATTTTCGCCACGAGCGAGGACAGGCTTGGGCCGGTCAGCGTGGTGCCGTCGACTTTCTTGTACTCGCCCAGGTAGACGTTGCGAATGCCTTTGCCGTTGTAGAAGTGCGAGTTGTGGGTGTTGTCGCTGAAGCAGTCGTGTTCGTCTTCGGTGGAGTTGGCTTCCAGCGCCACTTTCATACGCTCGCCAGCCAGTTCGCCGAGCGACAGGCTGCCCATGCCGAAGAGCATTTTGCGCAGGCCGTTTTCCGGGGCGTCAGCCACCAGCGTGGCGCGGTAGTTGTCGGCAACGCCGGCTTTCCACTGCTCAACCATGCTGTCGAGGTCTTTAACCAGCAGCGCGGTAGCGGCTTTCAGGTACTCGGCGCGACGGTCGCAGTTGCCGTGGGTGCAATCTTTGCCGGTGGCGTAGTCGGTAGCCGGACGCTCGCCAGCACCTGGGCCGGTGCCGTGCAGGTCTTGGCCCCACAGCAGGAATTCGATGGCGTGGTAGCCGGTAGCCACGTTGGCTTCGGAACCGCCCAGCTCGTTCAGGCTGGCCAGTTTTTCGCCGGTGATTTCGGTGACGTCGATTTTGTCGTCGCCAACCTGAATGCTCTTGTTAGCGATGATGTTGGCGGTGGCGGCCGGGTTGCCTTGAGCGGCCGGGGTGTCAGCGGCGACGTAGTCGATCAGACCTTCGTCCAGCGGCCAGGCGTTCAGTTGACCTTCCCAGTCATCGACCACGGCGTTACCGAAACGGAACACTTCGCTCTGCATGTACGGAACGCGTGCGGCCAGCCAAGCGTCTTGAGCAGCTTTCTGGGTGGCGGCGGACGGCGCGGCGATAAACGCGTCTACGGCTTTTTGCAGCGCGTGGCCCGTGGTGGCAGCGTCGCTGAATACAGCGAATGCCAGGTCAGCGTAATGGTTGACGACGGCTTTGGCCGCAGCCTCATCGACTTTGCCAGTAGCGGCGGCAGCAGGAGCGGTGGCGGTGCTGGCAGCAGGAGCGGCTGCTTGAGTGGCTTGCTCTTTCTTGTCGTCGCCGCAGCCGGCGAGAGAAATAGCGATGGCCAGCAGACTGGCGGTAGCCAGAGGCATACGAATCATGGCGAGGTCCTTTGCATCGTGAGGTGGGAGACTGCGCAGCGCGTCTGGGCTGCAAAACGCGCACATAATGCGAAAGATTTTCATTTTGTGCAAAGCCTTGTGCCGCGATTTATTGTTTTTACGCGTGCGCCAGTTCTGCTTTGTTGGTGGCTTCGTAGCTAGAATGCCAGCATCGTGAATGCTGCTTGGATGGGAGATCCTGCTATGAGCGTGACGGCCGTTGTGACCTTGGTGGTGCTGTTTTTTATCGCGGTGTACGCGGTATCGATTTACAACGCGCTGGTGCGGGTCAAGCACGGGGTGACCAAGGCGTGGTCCAACATCGACGTGTTGCTCAAACAGCGCCACGACGAGTTGCCCAAGCTGGTGGAAACCTGCAAGCAATACATGCAACACGAACGCACCACGCTTGAGCAGGTGATTACCGCGCGCAACGCCGTGGGCACGGCCCGTGAGCGTGGCGATGTGAGCGCCGTTGGCCAAGCCGAAAGTGGCTTGCGCGCCGGCCTCGGCCAGTTGTTCGCCCTGGCGGAAAACTACCCGCAGCTCAAAGCCAACGAGAGCTTTCAGTTCTTGCAGCAGCGCATCAGCGGCCTGGAAAACGGCATTGCCGATCGCCGCGAGCTGTACAACGAGGCGGTGAATATCAACAACGTGCGCGTCGAGCAATTTCCCGATGTGATCATCGCTCGCGCCTTCAACTTCAAGCCCGCCGACTTGCTGGTGTTCAGCGATGCGGAAAAGGCCGACGTCAACGTCAAAGCGCTGTTCGGTTAAGCGCTGAATCGTGGACATCCAGCAGTTCAGCTTTCTGATGTGCTTCGCCGTGGCCATGTGCGGCGGTGGCGCCTGGTGGTGCATGAGCCGCTTCAGCGCCGCGCGGCACATGCTCGACACACCAACCTCGAAAATCCGTTCCGCCGCCCAGGGCTATGTCGAATTTTATGGCCTGCTGCAGGAGGTGCCGGGCATGGCGCAAACCATTGCGCCACTCAGCGGCACGCCGTGTTTGTGGTGGCGGATCAAGGTGGAAGAGTCGCGCAGCAACGGCAAAAGCCGCTCCTGGAGCGTGGTCGACAGCCGCACCAGTGAAGGCTGGCTGCAACTGTCAGACAGCACCGGCGAATGCCTGATCGACCCCAGCGGCGCCCAGGTTCGGCCTTCAACCCGCAAGGTCTGGTATGGCAGCACTCGCCATCCGATGGGGCCGGCGAAGGCCGGTTTCTTCGCCTTCTTCAGCCACAGCGACCAATACCGCTACACCGAGGAACGCCTGCACGTTGGCCAGCCGCTGTACGCCATCGGTGATTTCAAAACCACCGGTGGCGGACGCCAGGGCCTGGACTTGAACGCCGCGCAGGGCGAGGTGATTCGGGAGTGGAAAGGAGATTTCAACGGCCTGTTGCAACGCTTCGACAGCAACGCCGACGGCCAGCTCGACGACCAGGAATGGAACCGTGTGCGCCTGGCTGCGCAGCTGGAAGCCGAAGACCGGCACCGGCAAACCAGCTCGAGGCCAGCGACCAATTTCATGGGCCAGCCCGAGACGTCGCAGCCGTTCATTCTTTCCAATGCCGGGGAAGATGAATTGGCCCGCACGTTTTATTGGCAGGCGGGAGTGGGCGCGGTGGTGTGTTTGGCGGGGGCGTTGGCGATTAATTGGTTGTTGCAGAATTATCAGGGCTGACGGCCAATCCCCGTCATCCCGTCATCCCGTCATCCCCGCGAAGGCGGGGATCCAGAATTTGGCAGGTGACTGCGTCCGCCGGACAACTCTGGATTCCGAATTGTCGGACCACCGCCTACGCGGGAATGACGGAGTGAAGACTGCGAGATTCATTCATCCGCCGATGGGCCCCAACAAAAAACAACTACGCATCAAAGCGTAATGCTGGCGTCACTAATCCTGCGCGACTGCTTGAGGAACAGCGTCAACTCACGCGCCGGCAGCGGTTTGCTGTAGAGGTAGCCCTGACCTTCGTGGCAGCCCTGGGCAATGATGTACGCCTCTTGTTCCAGCGTCTCCACGCCCTCGGCGATCACCTGCATGCCGAGACTTTTCCCCAGCTGAATGATGGCGCGCACGATGGTGGCGTCGTCTTCGTCGTCGAGCAGGTCTTGCACGAAGCTCTTGTCGATTTTGATCTTGTCCAGCGGCAGACTTTTTAAGTAGCTCAGCGAGGAATAGCCGGTGCCGAAGTCGTCGATGGCGATCAGCGCGCCGGAGCGGCGCAGGCTGAGCAGGTGCTGGGCGGCGGTGGTGATGTCTTCCATCAGGCCGGTTTCCGTCACTTCCAATTCCAGACTGCGCGGCGGCAGGCGGTACATCTGCATCAGGTTGTTGACCACGCGCGGCAACTCGGCGTGGTGCAACTGCACGGTCGACAGGTTGATGGCCATGCGCAAGTCGGTGAAGCCTTGGTCGTGCCATTCGCGCAGTTGGCGGCACGTTTGGTCGAGAATCCATTCGCCAATCGGAATGATGCTGCCGTTCTGTTCGGCCAGCGGAATGAACGTGTCTGGCGGCACCAAACCATGCTGCGGGTGCTGCCAGCGCAGCAGCGCCTCGACGCCGACGATGCGGTGGTCGCGGTAGTCCACTTGCGGTTGATAAACCAGGTGCAGTTGGCCTTGGGTCAGCGCTTCGCGCAGGTCCTTTTCCAGTTCGCGGCGGCGGCGCATTTCGCTGTCGACGCTGGCGATATAGAACTGGTAGCGGTTGCGCGAGCGGCTCTTGGCCAGGGTCATGGTCTGTTCGGCTTTTTGCAGCAGCTTCTCGGTGCTGTCGCCGTCTTCCGGGAACAGGGTGATGCCGATGGTGGCGCGCAGCATCACTTCCTGTTGGTCGAGCAGGAACGGCGCTTCCAAGTCATCCAGCACACTTTGCGCCAGTTCGGCGGCTTCGTAAGGCTGTTCGATGTCGGCTTGTACCAGGGCGAACTGATCGCCGCCTAAGCGGGCGAGGGCGCCAAGGCGGCCGCTGTGGCTGCGCAGGCGATCGGACAAAGCGAGCAGCAATTGGTCGCCGGTCTGATAGCTGAATTGCTCGTTGATGCCTTTGAAATCATCCAGGCCCACGCACAACACCGCGACCCGACGCTGAAGGCGCCCGGCATCGCCGAGAATCTGGTCAAGCTGGGTTTGCAATTGCTGGCGGTTGGGCAGGCCAGTGAGGAAGTCGTATTGCGCCATACGCAGCAGACTGTCTTCGGCTTCGCGGCGTAAATGGGTGTTGCGTTCGATGGAGGACAGCAACTGATTGGCCGTGTTGATCCACAGCCCCAGCTCGTTTTTTTCATTGCCCGGCAGCATCGGCAGCTTGTGCTCGCTGGGGCGGTCGGGGTTGATGTTGGTGAGGTGCTCGATGATTTTTGACAGCGGCTTGGTCAGCAGCCAGTGATAGACCAGGTACAACACCAAGCCCATGGCCAGCGCGCGCAGCACGCCGGAGACGAAAATGATCACCGAGCTGGTGATGAAATCCTGGCCGTAACGGGCGGTGTCGAGGGTGATGGCGAGGTCGCCGTAGTATTCGCTGTAAGGGCCGCGGCCAACCAATTGAGTGGTGAAGGTGGCTTCGTCGCCCAGAATAGGGTCGGTCAGCCAGCGGGTGGAGCGCACCATTGGCTCGCGCGATTTTTCCGCGAGCATCGGCTCGTTGGGATGGCCGATGGAGGCCACTCGTACGGATTCGTTTTGAAACAGGCCCTCGATGACCTGCATGCCCATCTCACGGTCCAGGCTGTAGACGGCCTGAGTGGAGGGGTCGCGAAACATATCAAGGATGCGGTGCGCGTCATCGGCGATCGCCTGTCGCGTCTTGTAGACGTCGAACATGATTTGCGCGCAGCTCAACAGCACCCCGACCACTAGCGCCGATAACAGCACCACGCGGAGCAGTTTCAGCGACAGGCTGTGTTTGAGTTCCAGCTTCAAATGACCATTCCTTGTTCGAGACCACAGGCGTCATACCGACGGAGTATTAGCAATCGTGAGGAAGCAGTCAAAGGGCCATCACAGTGAAAAAATTATCAAGAAGGCGCGTCGCGCGGCCAGCGCTTTTTCAAACCAGGTGCTGAACTGCCACGGTTGCGCTCGAACTGTGTCGGTCGGGGCTCTTCACAACTTTAGACCGCTGAGCATTTTTCTCGCCGTCAGGGGTGGAGATTGCGATAAATGGCCCGCGCTCGTAAACCGCTACCAAAGCAGGCTGTGAAGCACGAATAAAAAAACCCGGCAAATGCCGGGTTTTTTCAGAACGGGACTGGGCTTAGGCGGCGAAGTTTTTCGCAACGAAGTCCCAGTTAACCAGGTTCCAGAACGCTTCTACGTATTTTGGACGCAGGTTGCGGTAGTCGATGTAGTAAGCGTGTTCCCACACATCGCAGGTCAGCAGCGGGGTGTCGCCGCTGGTGATCGGGCAGCCGGCGCCGATGGTGCTGGCCAGAGCCAGGGAACCGTCAGGCTTCTTCACCAGCCAGCCCCAGCCGGAACCGAAGGTGCCGATCGAAGTTTTGCTGAATTCTTCTTTGAATTTGTCGAACGAGCCGAAGGCTGCGTTGATGGCATCGGCCAGAGCGCCAGTCGGTTGGCCGCCAGCGTTAGGTGCCAGGCAGTTCCAGTAGAAGGTGTGGTTCCAGACTTGGGCTGCGTTGTTGAAGATGCCGCCCGACGAGGTCTTGACGATTTCTTCCAGGGTTTTGCCTTCGAACTCGGTGCCTGGCACCAGGTTGTTCAGGTTCACGACATAGGTGTTGTGGTGTTTGTCGTGGTGGTATTCCAAGGTTTCCTTGGAGATGTGCGGCTGCAATGCGTCGTGGGCATACGGCAGCGGAGGCAATTCGAAAGCCATGGGTGATTCTCCTAATCAGGGTCAGTTGCGGTATAGGCGCAAGGCCGATCACGGGCGGCCAAACATGCGACGGGGAGTTTGTACTCTTTGCGCCGCAGGGGTCGGATCATAGCACCGGGCCTGTGGCATAACCACGCAGCAACTGTGTGGTTAAGCCCGGCCCAGAGCTGTGTTGCAGACGGCTGCGTCAGTTGCGCAAGCGGGTGTCGCTGTAGGTGGACTCACGCACCGGCTATTAGTTGCCCTGCTACGACGAACATCATCATCGCCACCAATACATCCAGCACCCGCCATGTTGTCGGCCGCGCCAACCAAGGTGCCAGCCACGCCGCCCCCAACGCCAAGGTGAAAAACCACAACAACGATGCACTCGCCGCGCCCGCTGCATAAGCGCCGGGCGCTGCCTGCTGGGCGCCGAGCGAGCCGATCAGCAACACGGTGTCCAAGTACACATGCGGATTGAGCAGCGTCACCGCCAGCGCCGTCATCAGCACCGCCTTGCGCGAGCGCGGTCCGGCATTGGCCGCCTCATTCAACGCTTGCGGTTGGCAGGCGCGGCGCAGTGCTTTCACGCCGTACCACAGTAGAAACGCCGCGCCACCCCAGCGCGCCACAGCCAGCAGCACCGGGCTCTGCGCCAGCAGCGTGGCCAAGCCGAACACGCCCGCCACCACCAGCACCGCATCACACAACACGCACAGCGCGGCGACCGGCAAGTGGTGTTCGCGGCGCAGGCTTTGGGCCAGAACGAAGGCGTTCTGCGCACCCAGCGCCACGATCAAACCGGCGGCCACAAGAAGGCCGTTGAGATAGCTCTGCCACATAACGAGAAGTCCTGATGCTGAATCGTGTGGCGAGTCTGGGGGGCAAGGCGGTATAAGAGAAACGAATCCTGCTGATCGCCTATTAGGGAAATCGATATGTTCGATTACAAGCTTCTTGCCGCCTTGGCCGCCGTGGTCGAGCAAGCCGGCTTTGAGCGCGCCGCGCAGGTGTTGGGGTTGTCGCAGTCGGCGGTCTCGCAGCGCATCAAACTGCTGGAAGCGCGCGTCGGGCAACCGGTGCTGGTGCGCGGCACGCCGCCCGCGCCGACCGACATCGGCCGCCGCCTGCTCAACCATGTGCAGCAGGTGCGCTTGCTCGAGCGCGACCTGTCCGGCCAGGTGCCGGCGCTGGACGAAGGCGCCGCGCCCGAGCGGCTGCGCATTGCCATTAACGCTGACAGCCTCGCTACCTGGTGGGCGCAAGCGGTAGCGGCTTTCTGTGCCGAGTACCGGGTGCTGCTGGAGCTGGTGGTGGAAGACCAGGAAGTTGGCCTTAAACGCATGCGTGGCGGCGATGTGGCGGCGTGCGTGTGCGCGACCGACAAACCGGTTGCTGGCGCGCGCAGCGTGGCTCTCGGCGCCATGCGTTATCGCGCCTTGGCCAGCCCCGCATTCATCGCCCGGCATTTCGGCGGCGGGGTCACGGCGCAAAGCCTGGCGCGGGCGCCGGCCATTGTGTTCGGGCCAGACGATTTTCTGCAGCATCGTTACCTGGCGAGCCTGGGCGTGGAGGGCGCGTTTGCCTATCACCTATGCCCCTCATCGGAGGGGTTTATTCGCCTGACCGAAGCAGGCCTGGGGTGGGGCCTGGTGCCGGAGTTGCAAGTGGGTGAATTGCTGGCGCGCGGGGCGTTGCGGGAGCTGCAGCCAGAAAGGGCCATTGATGTACCGCTGTATTGGCATCACTGGCGCAACGGCGGTGAATTGCTCGGCGAGTTGACTCGGCATTTGCACAAAGCCACTGCCAAGATTCTGGTTCAGATTTAGAACGCGCTGAACGGGCAAGCGTTTTGCGCGCCTACCCGGTAGTTCCGTGTAACCGGCCCACTTGGGCCGGTCTGGAGCGGGGGGTCAGTCGGTCATGCTGGTGACGTTAATATTTTTGGCTTGCGCAATGATGTCGCTCGAAAAAACGGGGCTGTCGTCATCGGGTAGGAACCAGGTTGTGTTGAAACCTGAGGTGGGCTCCTCCATAAGCCCCCAGACCCGGCCGTCTACAACGATGAATGAATATTCAACCTCGGCCTGGCTGTTGTCATACGGTTTGCCATCGAAAGTCAGCACTGCCGGGGCGCTGATAAATTGCAGAAGCTCACCATAAATGGCCTTGCCGGTGGTGCCTCGAGTCATCACTTTTTCATCGACGATGGGGGTGGTGATCTGATTCATAGTTCCTGTCCTTTCCTTGATTAAGTGGTTTACCGCAGCGCAAACAATGGCCGTAGAGGGGCTGCCGCTTCTATCGCCCGAGTCGGTTTGCAGCGTCTGAGCGTTCCGCTAGAGCAATTGGAACGCTGCCTCTTTCGTCACGACTCAGGGGCGATGGAGTGCATCGGTATCCGCAGCGCCAGTGCGAGCAGGTGCGCTGCCCGGGCGTCAGGTCAGAATCTTGGCTCAGCGCGTCACAGCGCCGGCGCACTCGGCTTGCTACAGTCACGGCCATTACAAAAAACAGGGCGGTGGGCGATGAAGATTCTGGTGACCGGGGCAAGCGGGTTTATTGGCGGACGGTTTGCCCGCTTTGCGCTGGAACAGGGCCTGGCGGTGCGTATCAACGGCCGACGCCCCGAAGCGGTAGAGCATCTGATCAAGCGCGGCGCCGAATTCGTTCAGGGCGACCTCGGCGATTCGAGCCTCGCCCGCACCCTCTGCCATGACGTGGAAATGGTGGTGCATTGCGCCGGCGCCGTCGGCACCTGGGGCAAGCGCGAGCATTTTTATAACGGCAACGTGGTGCTGACCCAGAACGTGATCGAAGCCTGCCTCGGCCAGAAGGTGCGGCGCCTGGTGCATCTGTCTTCACCCTCGGTGTACTTCGACGGCAAGGCCCATGTCGGCCTGACCGAAGAGCAGGTGCCGAAGAAGTTCGTCGACCATTACGGGGAGACCAAATTCATCGCCGAGCAAGAAGTGATGGCGGCGCAGGAATTCGGTCTGGAAGTGATCGCCCTGCGTCCACGCTTCGTCACCGGCGCGGGCGACACCAGCATCTTTCCCCGCTTAATCGAGATGCAGCGCAAGGGCCGCCTGGCGATCATCGGCAACGGCCTCAACCGCGTCGACTTCACCAGCATGCAAAACCTCAACGACGCCCTGTTCAGCAGCTTGCTGGCCGGCGGGCCGGCGTTGGGTAAGGTGTACAACATCAGCAACGGCGCGCCGGTGCCGCTGTGGGATGTGGTCAATTACGTGCTGCGCCAACTCGACCTGCCGCCGGTGACCAAACACGTGCCCGTTGGCCTGGCCTACGCCGCCGCTACGTTGAATGAAACCGTGTGCAAACTGCTGCCCGGTCGGCCGCAGCCGAACCTGTTTCGCCTGGGCGTGGCGGTGATGTCGAAAGACTTTTCCCTGGACATCAGCCGCGCCCAGCGCGAACTCGACTACGCGCCGCAAACGTCGGTGTGGACCGCGCTGGACGAGTTCTGCACGTGGTGGAAAGTGGTCGGCGAAGGCGCCCGCTGAGCCTGCCCGTTAGCCCCGTAGCGGGCCGGCGTAGCGCGTGTACTTGGCGATTAATTCGGCTTCGCTGAGTGCCGGCGGCGCCAGACGAATGTCAGTCAGTTCACTGAGCGTGTGGCCCATCTCGCGGGTTTGTTCGTTATCGGACGCCGCGCAGGCCACCAGCATGCACATGATGGCGTCGGGCTGGCTGAGGCGGACGTCCACCTGTTGTTCCTGACGCAGTCGGCGCCGCAGTGTTTGCATGCAATCGAGTACAGATTTGGTCAGTTCCATTCGATTTCTCCCCCGTTAACCCAAGGCCGAAGCGGAGCCTGGGTGTGAAAACGTGTGCTGGTCGGGCAGTGTTTTCCGGACTGAATAACCCGCACTTTTGCCGGCTTGGGCCGATCTGGCGCGTGGTTGTTCGCCGCTCGTTGGCGAGCATTAGGGTCATAGCAAATGCTGTACCAGTTCACAGAACCAGGAACTGCGTGCTCCGCAGGCGGTCGATGGGTGTCTCAGGCGCTTTACATGCGCGGCGGCGGTGCGTTATGCCCCATTGGGCACCACCGCTGCGCTCGGTATACTGCGCGCCCTGTCGCTCCAATTATTCACTGCGTGCCCAAAAGGTTGACCCATGCGTAACGACGCTCTCGATGAACTGGACAACGTTCCCAGCCTGACCACTGACGCACGCGACCACGACTTTGCCACCGACCACCACGACCACGCCCGCCACGCGCCGCTGGACCGTGGTTATGTAAGCCCGCCCGCCAAAACCAAAGGCCCTAGCACGGCGCCGCTGTGGACATTGGTCGCCGCCCTGATGATCGCGTTTGGCGGTTTGGGCTGGTGGAGTCATCAGCAAATCGAGCTGATGAGCCAGCAACTGGTTGCCACGCAAGAAAGCTTCGCTCGCATCAGCGAAGATGCCGCCGGGCGTATTCAGGATATTTCCGGCAAGGTGGTGGCCACTGAATCCAACGTCACCAGCGGCAGCGAAGCCTTGCGCTTGCAGGTGAAAGGACTGGAAAGCAAAGTCGCCGACCTGACCAAACAACTGCAAACTTTGAACAGCAAGCAGGGCGACCAGAGCAAACGGGTGGAGCAAGTAGCCGCCGACCTGAAAACCCAACAAGACGCCAGCGCGCAGTTCGACAGCAAACTGAAAACCGTGGCCAGTGATCAGGCCGCGCTGAAAGCGGCGCAGGGCGACACCAGCAAGATCGACGCCCAGCTTAAGAGCCTTGGCGCTGACATCGACGCGTTGAAAAAACAGGGCAACCCGAATGTCGCGATTGGCCGGCTTGAGCAGGATTTGCTGGTGCTAAAAAGTGAACAGGAAAACCGCCCGGCTGCGGCGAGTGCCAACACCAGCGAGTTCGACGCCTTCCGTGCGCAGATGACCCGCAACATCAGCACGCTGCAGGCGCAGGTGCAGAATCTGCAACAGCAGTTGAATGCGCGGCAGTAAGGGCGTTTTGCTGGATCAGACGAGCCCCGCTGAATGCGGGGCTTTTTGTTGGCTGGCGATAGACCTGGCTCAAACCACCGTCATCCTCGCGCACGCGGCGGTCCGACGATTCGGGATCCAGGCTTTCGGATCGATCACCGTTCGCCTGAACGATACTGGACCCCGGCTTTCGCGAGGGTGACGGTGGTGTGGGCGAGGAGCTCCTCAAGTCAGGGACGCACCTCCCGGCTGCACCCACCGTCATCCTCGCGCACGCGGGGATCCAGTTTCTCGGATGGATCGCCGGTCTCCTGACCGATACTGGACCCCGAATCGTCGGACCGCCGCCTTCGCGGGGGTGACGGTGGTGGGGCGGAGCACCTTCGCCAACCAAACTTCCGCGGTTCCTTGCAGCCATAAAAAAGGGCGCCCACCAGGCGCCC
Organism: Pseudomonas sp. AC070; assembly: GCF_979258635.1. Taxonomy (NCBI): domain Bacteria; kingdom Pseudomonadati; phylum Pseudomonadota; class Gammaproteobacteria; order Pseudomonadales; family Pseudomonadaceae; genus Pseudomonas; species Pseudomonas sp. AC070. The sequence continues at coordinate 4,096,784 of NZ_OZ409871.1, read as the reverse complement.
CTTTCCCTACTACCGCAACCCACTCACGCCGCCTGCGTACTTTCCTCGGCCTGCTTCAACGCCCGATTCAGCGCGCTAAATAAGGCCCGAAAACTGGCCGTGGTGATGTTCTCATCAATACCAACCCCAAACACCGGGCGCCCGCCGTTCAGTCGCACTTCGATATACGCCGCCGCTTTGGCGTTGGCGCCCGCGCCGATGGCGTGTTCGTGGTAGTCGATGATTTCCAGGTTCTGCGGCAAGGCAGCGACCAGTGCTTCCAGCGGCCCTTTGCCGGTGCCGTGTTTGCGGCGCAGTTCGCCGCTGACACTGACGTCAACATCGACGTTGCAGATGCCGTTTTCTTCCTGCAAACGATGGCTTTTCAGGGCGTACGGGCTGGCGGCTTGCAGGTATTCGTTCTGCAACAGGCTGTAAATCTGCTCGGCCGTCATTTCCAGGCCGAGGCGGTCGGTTTCTTTCTGCACAACCTGGCTGAATTCAATCTGCATACGGCGCGGCAAGCTGATGCCGTATTCCTGTTCGAGCAGGAAGGTGATGCCGCCTTTGCCCGACTGGCTGTTGACGCGAATCACCGCTTCGTAGCTGCGACCGATGTCGGCCGGGTCGATTGGCAAGTACGGCACTTCCCACACGCCGTCTTCTTTCTGCTGGGCGAAACCTTTACGAATGGCGTCCTGGTGCGAGCCCGAGAACGCAGTGTGCACGAGGTCGCCCACGTACGGATGGCGCGGGTGCACGGGCAGTTGGTTGCAGTCTTCAACCACCTTGCGCACGGTGTCGATGTCGGAGAAGTCCAGCTGCGGATCGATGCCCTGGGTGTAGAGGTTCAGCGCCACAGTCACCAGGCACACGTTGCCGGTGCGCTCGCCGTTGCCAAACAGGCAGCCTTCCACGCGGTCGGCGCCAGCCATCAAGCCCAACTCGGTGGCGGCCACGCCGGTGCCACGGTCGTTGTGGGTGTGCAGGCTGATCAACACGCTGTCGCGGCGATCCACATGGCGGCAGAACCATTCAATCTGGTCGGCGTAGTTGTTCGGCGTGGCGTTTTCGATGGTTGCCGGCAGGTTGAGAATCAGCGGCTTGGCCGGGGTTGGCTGGAACACGGCGATTACCGCGTTGCACACCTCGACCGAGAAATCGATTTCAGTAGAGCTGAACACTTCCGGCGAGTACTCAAAACCCCACTGGGTCTTAGGCGCTGCGTCGGCCAGGCGCTTGATGATCTGGCCGGCGTTCACGGCAATTTCTTTTACGCCGTTCTTGTCCTGGTTGAAAACGATGCGGCGAAAGCTCGGCGCGCAAGCGTTGTAGTAGTGAACGATGGCTTTCTTGGCGCCTTTGAGCGATTCGAAGGTGCGTTCGATCAGGTCTTCGCGGGCCTGGGTCAGTACCTGAATGGTCACGTCGTCCGGAATGTGGCCGCCTTCGATCAACTCACGCACGAAGTCGAAATCGGTTTGCGAAGCGGACGGAAAGCCCACTTCAATCTCCTTCAAGCCCACCGCCAGCAGGGTTTTGAAGAAGCGCATTTTCTTGTCGGCATCCATCGGCTCGATAAGCGACTGGTTGCCATCACGCAGGTCGGTGCTCAGCCAGATCGGCGCCTTGTCGATCACTTTGCTCGGCCAGGTACGGTCGGGAATGTTGATCGGTGTGAAGGCACGGTATTTATGCGACGGGTCTTTGAGCATGCTCATGGCGAATTCCTTTATGAAGCGTGGCCAGATGAAGGTGGCCGACCGGGATAGTTGATTTCTATAACAGCGTAGCGCGGCGAGGCGAGCAGTCAGCTTTGCAGTCGCGGACTGACCAGGCACAGGCAGGCGTGTTGGCGCAGCAGAATAAGGGTATGGGGCGTTTTCATGCCGTTAACCCTATTCACTTAGGTTGAATATGGCAACCGGTGCGAAAAATTTGGTGATTTGTAGCGCAGCGCGCCAATTGGCGAAATAAAGTTGTGCGACACGAACCCTTGTTTGGCAAATATTGCGCGAGTACATCGCCGCGTTCGCCTGGGGCTTAACGGTCGCGGGCCAGGGCAGCTACAACGACGCAGGCCGCTCGCTAATGGTGGCCTGGTACGCGCGCATATCCGCGCCGCTCGGGTGCTGGAACACGCGTAAGCCAAACTCCGGAAGGATCGCCAGCATGTGGTCGAAGATGTCCGATTGAATCGCCTCGTACGCCACCCAGGCGGTCGTGTTGGTGAAGCAATAAAGCTCCAGCGGCAGGCCGTCGGCGAGTGGAGCCATTTGACGCACCAACAGGGTCATGTCCTGGCGGATGCCTTGGTGCTGGCGCAGGTAATTTTCCACATAGGCACGGAAGGTGCCGATGTTGGTCACGCGCCGGGTGTTCACCGCCACGCGCAGCGGTTCCTCCAGCTGACTGTTCCAGCTCATCAGCTCGCTTTCTTTGCTCTTCAGGTACGGCGCGAGCAGTTTGAACTGACGCAGATGGGCGATTTCCTCGGGGCTGAGGAAGTGCACGCTGTTCTGGTCCAAGTGCAGGCTGCGTTTAATCCGCCGGCCGCCGGCTTCCTGCATGCCGCGCCAGTTTTTGAACGAGTCGGTGATAAAGCGTTTGGTGGGAATCGTGGTGATGGTTTTATCCCAGTTCTGCACCTTGATGGTGTGCAGGGCGATATCGATCACGTCGCCGTCGGCGTTCAGTTGCGGCATCTCGATCCAGTCGCCGACGCGCACGATGTCGTTCGAGGAAATCTGCACGCTGGCCACCAGCGAGAGCAGGGTGTCCTGGAATATCAGAATCAGCACGGCGGCCATGGCGCCCAGGCCGGAGAGCAGAATCAGCGGCGAGCGGTCGACCAGCGTGGCGATCATCAGCACGGTGGCGATCACGTAGATGGCGATTTTGACGATCTGGAAGTAACCCTTGATCGGCCGCAAATGCGCGTCCGGGCGGCGCTCGTAAAACGAGTTGGCCAGCGTCAGCGCGCCGCTCACGGCCAGCGCCAGGGTCAGCACAATAAAAGCGCCGCACACGTTGCGGGTAACGGTGATGACGCCTTTGGGCAAGTCGGGAATCAGCTCAATGCCGCTGGCCAGAATCAGCGCCGGCACCACGTTGGCCAGACGGGAAATGATGTGCGAGCGCGCCAGGGCTTTGTCTTGTCCCAAATGGGTGGCGCGCAGCATTCGATAAAAGCCGCGCACCAGTACGCGTTTGATTAGCCAGTTCGCGAACCAGGCGGCAAACAACAGCAGCACCAAGGCCAGCAGGTTGTACAGATAGGGAAAGCGTTCCAGCCACTGCACGGCGTTTTCGTAGTGCTGTTGCATGTGCATCGTCCTGTGCAGGCGTTGGGTTGGGCTTACGGCTCGAACTTGCCGATGAAAATGGCGGGGTCGACGCGTACATCATTCAAGCTGACATTCCAGTGCATATGCGGCCCGGTTGCCCGGCCGGTGGCGCCGACCTTGCCCACCACGCCGCCGCGCGCCAGCACCTGGCCGAGCTTCACGTCGATTTTCGACATATGGCAGAACATGCTGATAAAGCCCTGGCCGTGGTCGACAAATACCGTATTGCCGTTAAAGAAATAGTTGCCGATGAGAATGACCTTGCCCGCCGCCGGGGTTTTGATCGGCGTGCCGGCGCCCACCGCGAAGTCGAGGCCGGAGTGCGGGTTGCGTTCTTCGCCATTGAAGAAACGCCGCACGCCAAAGCGGCTCGAGAGCGGGCCATTGACCGGTTTGTCGAGCAGCAGGTTGCTGGGCGTGCCGGGGCTGAAGGTCTGGTAGGCGCGGGTTTGTTCGGCCAGTTCAAGCTCGATGCGCTTGAGGTCCGCCGGGTTCGGGTTGACCTGGCGCTGGTTCTTCAAGGTGATGCGTTGTTCGGCGTAGCGCTTGCTGCCAACGCTGAAACTCAGCGTGCGGCTGCCGCTGGCATCTTTGACGACCACATTCTGCGCGCCGGCTTTGCTGGTCAGCGGCACGCCCACAATGGCCAGCCAGCGCTGCCCTTGTTCATTCACCACCAGCACCGGCTTGCCTTGGTAAGTAGCGCTTCGCGTGCCGTTGCCAGCGCCCAGGTCGACAACCGCCACGCCGCCGGGCACCGGCTTGTTCAGCAGGCGTGTGATGTAGCTGTCGGCGTGGGCGGGGAGGGCAAGGCAAAACAAGCAGAACAGCACAGCGCGCATGGGCAAGCCTGAATAAAGAGTGGGAAGTCAGTCCAGCAGTGACAGGGTCACCGGGGTCAGATGGTTGTCTTCGACGCGCACGTCCAGTTCGCCTTCGCCCAGGCGTGCCTTGAGGCGCTGGCCGGGTTTGGTTTGTGCGGCGTTGCGAATGGCGTGGCCTTTGTCGTCGAGCAAAATGCTGTAGCCACGGCCGAGTGTTGCCAGCGGGCTGATGGCGTTGAGTGTTTGCGCTTGGCTGCGCAACTGCTGGCGCCGGTCTTTCAGCGCCTCACGCATGGCGCGTGGCAACCGTTCGTTGAGGCCGTCGAGGCGTTGGCGCAATAAGGCCAGGGCGCGGCCGGGGTGCTGCGCGGCCAGGCGCATGTCGAGGCGGATTAGGCGGTCCTGGCAATTTTGCCGATGGGTGACGAAGGCTCGGCGCAGGCGCATGTCCAGGTCGTCCAGCCGTTGTGCTTGCTGGCGCAGGCGCTCGCCGGGGTGGCGCAGGCGGCGGCTGATGCCGTCCAGGCGCAGGCGTTCGCGCTCGATGCGGTTGTGCATGCGCATCACCAGGCGGCGGTGCAGGCTGGTCAGCCGTTGCACCAACTCGTTGGCGTCGGGCGCCAGCAATTCCGCAGCGGCCGATGGCGTGGGCGCGCGAACGTCGGCGACGAAGTCGCTGATCGATACATCCGTTTCATGGCCAACGGCGCTGATGATCGGCGTTTCGCAGGCGGCAATGGCGCGGGCTACCACTTCTTCGTTGAAGCACCAGAGGTCTTCGAGCGAGCCGCCGCCTCGGGCCAGGATCAAAGCGTCGAAGCCGCGCCGGTCGGCGAGCTGCAAGGCACGAACAATTTGCCCGGTGGCTTCGCGGCCCTGCACGGCGGTGGGGATCAGCGTCAGTTGAATGTGCGGCGCGCGGCGGCTGAACACGCTGATGATGTCGCGGATAACCGCGCCGGTCGGCGAACTGACGATGCCGATGCGTTGCGGGTGAGCGGGCAGGGGCACTTTGTTCTCGGCGGAGAACAGGCCTTCGCTGCTGAGCTTTTCTTTCAATGCCTCAAAGGCCAGACGCAGCGCGCCGTCGCCGGCCGGCTCTACGCTGTCGAGAATCAGTTGGTAATCACCGCGGCCTTCGAACAGCGAAACCTTGCCGCGTACCTTGACGGCCAAGCCGTCGCGTAAGGCCTGGCGTACGCGGGCGGCATTCTGCCGGAACAGCGCGCAACGCACCTGGGCGTTGCTGTCTTTAAGGGTGAAATACACATGGCCGGAGGCGGGCTTGGCCAGGTTGGATATTTCACCTTCAACCCAGATATTGCTGAACACGTCTTCCAGCAACACGCGGGCGCGGCCGTTGAGTTGGCTGACGGTGAGCACTTCGCGGTCAAGGCCGAGGCGTTGGAACGGGTCTTTAATCATGGCGGGCATGATAGAGGCTTACGCGCCGTGAGCCAAAGGCGCGGGCTGTTAAACTGCGCGCTGTTTTGATTTCGGGGCCGAGCATGGCTGAGCAACAACGCATTCTGGTGCCACAGATTTCCACCTTTCCCAACCACGAGGCGCGGGCGCGGCTGATGCTGCGTTGGCTGGTGCAGCGCAACATTGTCGAGCCCGAACTGAGCACCTGCGGGCGCAGCGGCAATCGCATGGCCCATGCCATTGCCCCGGGCGCCAAGCGCATTGTTTTGCATCCCGAGCGATTGCCGTTTGGCCAGCCGGTGAATGGCTTGGAGGTGGTGACCAAGCGCTGCATCTATACGCCGACGAAGAATTTCCTCGAAGAGGCCGGCTGCCCGCAGTGCCGCAAGGAAGTGGGCGAAGCGCTGTTCGACAGCCTGGATGAGTGGATGCCCAAGCTGAGCGACAACTTCACCTGCCCGCTGTGCGGGTTCGAAGATGACATCAATGGGTTTTTGTTTTTGCAGCCGTGCGGGTTTTCCAACCTGGGGTTTATTTTCAATAACTGGGGCGAGGCGGGGTTCAAGCCTTCCTTTATAGAAGAGTTTGGCGAGCGGTTGCGGTTTGGGGTGCGGGAAGTGGTGGTTGATTGGGAGTAAGCGAGGCTTACTCGGTCAGTCCCCTCTCCCTTAGGGAGAGGGCGAGGGTGAGGGGCTTTTGTTTTTGATCTGCGTGACGGCTGGCCCTCACCCCCGGCCCCTCTCCCGCACGCGGGAGAGGGGAGCAGAGCAGTTGAGTTTGTTTTGGAAAAGCCCACTTCATCTAATTCACCTTTTGCATTGAGCCAAGCTACCCGCGTGGGTATAATGGCGCGCTTCCATTTTCCCGTCCGGGAGCCCCCGCCATGCTGCGTATCAGTCAAGAAGCTCTAACCTTCGACGACGTCCTTCTTATTCCAGGTTATTCCGAAGTTCTGCCTAAAGACGTCAGCCTCAAAACTCGACTGACCCGTGGTATTGAACTGAACATTCCGCTGATTTCCGCAGCGATGGATACCGTTACCGAGTCCCGTCTGGCCATTGCCATGGCGCAGGAAGGCGGCATCGGCATCATCCACAAGAACATGACCATCGAGCAGCAAGCTGCCGAAGTGCGCAAAGTGAAGCGCTTCGAAAGCGGCGTGGTGAAAGATCCAATCACCATTGAAGCCGACGCCACCGTGCGTGATCTGTTCGACCTCACCCGCCAGAACAACATCTCCGGTGTGCCCGTGCTGCACAACGGCGACTTGGTCGGCATCGTCACCTCCCGTGACGTGCGCTTCGAAAGCCGTCTGGACGCCAAGGTCCGCGACGTGATGACGCCCAAAGAGCGTTTGGTCACCGTGCGTGAAGGCGCCGACAAACAGGAAGCGCGCGAGCTGCTGCACAAGCACCGCATCGAACGCGTTCTGATCGTCGACGAAGCCTTCAACCTCAAAGGCATGATGACCGTCAACGACATCGAAAAAGCCAAGGCTTACCCCTTCGCCAGCAAAGATGACCAAGGTCGTCTGCGCGTTGGCGCGGCGGTCGGCACTGGCGCCGACACCGCTGACCGCGTGACCGCGCTGGTCGCTGCCGGTGTTGACGTGGTGGTGGTCGACACCGCCCACGGTCACTCCAAAGGTGTGATCGACCGCGTGCGCTGGGTTAAACAGAACTTCCCGGACGTGCAGGTTATTGGCGGCAACATCGCCACCGGCGCCGCCGCCAAGGCCCTGGCTGAAGCCGGCGCTGATGCGGTGAAAGTCGGTATTGGCCCAGGCTCGATCTGCACCACCCGCATCGTCGCCGGTGTTGGCGTTCCGCAAATTTCCGCCGTCTCCAACGTTGCTGCTGCCCTTGAAGGCACCGGCGTGCCGTTGATTGCCGACGGTGGCATCCGCTTCTCCGGTGACTTGTCCAAGGCCATCGTTGCTGGTGCCTCCTGCGTAATGATGGGCTCGATGTTCGCCGGTACTGAAGAAGCGCCGGGCGAAGTCGAACTGTTCCAGGGTCGTTCCTACAAGGCCTACCGTGGCATGGGCTCGTTGGGCGCCATGGCGCAGACCCAGGGCTCGTCTGACCGCTACTTCCAGGACTCCGCTGCCGGTGCTGAAAAGCTGGTGCCTGAAGGCATCGAAGGCCGCGTGCCTTACAAAGGCCCGCTGGCCGCCATCATCCATCAACTGATGGGTGGGCTGCGCGCCTCCATGGGCTACACCGGTTGCGCCACCATCGAGCAGATGCGTACTGAGCCTGAGTTTGTGCGCATCACCGGCGCGGGCATGGCCGAGTCGCACGTGCACGATGTGCAGATCACGAAAGAGGCGCCGAACTACCGCGTAGGTTGAGCCTTCAAGCAAATCGTTAAGCAACCGGGGCTGTTCTATTCAGCCCCGAGTTGTTTCTGAACCACGACTGTTACCGATTGATTAGACGAGACTGAATCATGGCCCTCGATATTCACGCCCACCGCATCCTGATCCTCGATTTCGGCTCTCAGTACACCCAACTGATCGCCCGCCGTGTGCGCGAGATTGGCGTGTACTGCGAATTGCACCCGTTCGATATGGACGAAGACGCGATCCGCGAATTCGCGCCCAAGGGCGTGATTCTCGCGGGCGGCCCGGAGTCGGTGCACGTCGCCAACAGCCCACGTTGCCCGCAAGCGGTGTTCGATCTTGGCGTGCCGGTTTTCGGTATTTGCTACGGCATGCAAACCATGGCCGAGCAGTTGGGCGGCAAGGTTGAAGGTTCCGAGCTACGTGAATTCGGTTACGCCCGTGTCGACGTGGTCGGCAAAAGCCGCCTGCTCGATGGAATCGAAGACCATGTGGACGCCGACGGCGTGTTCGGTCTCGATGTGTGGATGAGCCACGGTGACAAAGTCACCAAGATGCCCGAAGACTTCCACGTCCTGGCCAGCACCCCGAGCTGCCCGATTGCCGGCATGTTCAGCGACGAGCGCCGTTACTACGGCGTGCAGTTCCACCCGGAAGTGACCCACACCAAGCAAGGCGGCCGCATTCTGTCGCGCTTTATCCTTGACATCTGCGAGTGCGAAGCGCTGTGGACGCCGTCGAAAATCGCTGAAGACGCCATCGCTCAGGTTCGTGCTCAGGTCGGCACCGACAACGTGCTGCTCGGCTTGTCTGGCGGTGTGGATTCGTCGGTTGTAGCTGCCCTGCTGCACAAAGCCATTGGCGACCAGCTGACGTGCGTATTTGTCGACAACGGTCTGCTGCGTCTGCATGAAGGCGAGCAAGTGATGGCCATGTTTGCTGAAAACATGGGCGTCAAAGTGATTCGCGCCAACGCCGAAGAGCAGTTCCTCAACAACCTGGCCGGCGAAGCGGACCCCGAGAAAAAACGCAAAATCATCGGCCGCACCTTTATCGACGTATTCGATGCCGAGTCCAACAAGCTCGATAACATCAAGTACCTCGCCCAGGGCACCATTTACCCGGACGTGATCGAATCGGCTGGCGCCAAAAGCGGCAAGGCCCACGTGATCAAGTCGCACCACAACGTGGGCGGCCTGCCGGAAGAAATGAACCTGAAACTGGTCGAGCCGCTGCGCGAGCTGTTCAAAGACGAAGTGCGTCGCCTGGGCCTGGAACTCGGCCTGCCCTACGACATGGTCTACCGCCACCCATTCCCTGGCCCGGGTTTGGGCGTGCGCATTCTCGGCGAAGTGAAAAAGGAATACGCCGACCTGCTGCGCCGCGCCGACCACATCTTTATCGAAGAACTGCGCAAAGCCGACTGGTACCACAAAGTCAGCCAAGCCTTCGTTGTATTCCAGCCGGTGAAATCGGTCGGCGTGGTCGGTGATGGTCGCCGTTACGCCTGGGTTGTGGCGTTGCGCGCTGTGGAAACCATCGACTTCATGACCGCCCGCTGGGCGCACCTGCCCTACGAACTGCTTGAAACGGTGAGCGGCCGGATCATCAACGAGATCGAAGGCATTTCGCGCGTTACCTACGACGTGTCGAGCAAGCCGCCTGCGACGATTGAGTGGGAATAACGGTTCCCTCGGTTATGTGCCGACCAAGGACGGTCGGCGAAAGGCCCGCGTAACTGCGGGCTTTTTTTTGGGCGCGAAACGGGTATTCGCGGGCGAAAATATTTTCTCGTTTGTGTTTGCGTAGCTTTATCAATTGCGACTTATTTTCGAATACAATCTTTTCCGAAATGGGATGGCATCGCATCGCTGGCGGTGCAGTGGGTTCCTACGGCTGACGTTGTTGAAGATCAAGGATCGCAAGCATGCGCAAAAACAAAACCGGGTTTGTTAACGGCCGTTCGGCCAAGCAGCGCACGGCGGCTGCCGTGATGCTCTGTGTGCCATTGGCCGGAGCGCCTATCGGTGTGAAAGCCGAAGAGGCGGCGGCGACCGAAGACGGCGCTTACCGTCTTGCGCCGATTATTGTCGATGCCAGTGCCGACAGCGGTGACGACTCCCAAACCGTGGTGGCGCAAGAGTTGTGGGTAGGGGGCAAAGTTGCGACCAGTATCCTCAACACGCCGGCTTCTGTTTCTGTGGTTACGCAGAAGGAAATGGAACAGCGCAGCGTTAGTACCACCGAAGAGGCGCTGCAGTACACGCCGGGTGTGATTACCGACTATTACGGCTCCGATGACCGTAACGATTACTTCCAGATTCGCGGCTTTCAGGCCACCACGTACCGGGACGGTTTGACGCTGAGCTCCATGCGCGGCGTTCGTGAAGAACCATTCGCCTACGAGCGTATCGAAATCCTGCGTGGCGCCAACTCCACGCTGTTTGGGCCGGCCGATCCAGGTGGTTCGGTCAACTTCGTCACCAAGCAGCCGCGCTTCAACAGCTTCGGCCAAGGCTATGTGACCTACGGTTCTTACAACCATAAGGAAACCGGCATTGACGTGGGCGACGCGTTGAACGATCAAAAGACCGTCGCCGGCCGCTTTACGGCCAAGATGCAAAACAGTGATCGCGAATACGACCACTCGCAGGACGACAACCGGTTTGCCATGGGCGGTTTGACCTGGGCACCCACGGATTTCACCAAAGCCACCGTGGTTCTCGATTACCTGAAAACTGACAGCACGCCCAACAGCGGCGGCTATCCGTTGGACAAGGAATACGACCGCGACGACTTTTACGGTGAGCCCAGCTACAACTTCCACCACGTTGAGCGCACCAGTCTCAGCGGCAATGTGTCCCATGACTTCGATAACGGCTTCACGCTGCGCAGCAATCTGCGTTACAGCGAAGTGAACGATGACTTCGGCTACGTGTACGTCAACGACTCGTCCACACGTACCGGCTCCGTTGTGGCGCGCGATCAATTCGGCACGGACACCGAGGCTCATCAGTTCAACGGCAACGTGATGCTGCAATACGATCACCGCTTCGAGAATATCGACAGCAGCTCGGTGGCCGGAATCGAGTACCTCGACTCTTCGAAAACGGAGAAGTCGGTGTACACCGGTGCCTCGCCGATTGATCTTTCCCGTCCGGTCTACACCGGCGTGGCTCGGGGCGTTGCCCCGTATGCCGACGACAAGACCGACGCAAAAAACAAGTCGCTGTTCGCTCAGCAGAACCTGTCGTTTTACGAGCGCGTCATCCTCACCGCCGGCGCCCGTCGCGACTTTATGGATTTGTCGGTGACCGATATCAGCGATGCAAAAGAATCGGATAACTTCGCTGAGACGTCGTATCGCGGGGCGCTGACTTTTATCGTCACGGACGAAATTTCAACCTACATCAGCTATGTGGAATCGGTCGCGCCGCCTGAAGTGGGCGTTACACCGAAGACCGGTAACCAGTACGAAGTAGGCGCCAAGTACGCGCCGATGGGCATGAACGCAATCTTCTCGGCAGCCGTTTATGACCTGACCCAGGAAAACGTCACCATCTCCGTGGTGGTGCCGGGCGCGGGTATTCAGCAACGAGTTATTGGGGAGTCACGCGCTCGCGGCGTTGACCTGGAAGCAAAAGCCGAAATCACTGAAAACGTCAGCGTGCTTGGCGGCTATTCCTACACAGATTCGGAAGTGGTTCGCGGCACCTCCTACGACGGCAGCTCGATCAAGGGCAACCAGTTCGTCGCCACGCCCAAGCACTCGGCTTCGCTATGGACTTACTACGACATTCCGGCGACGGACGTAAGCGTCGGCTTGGGTGCGCGTTACGTAGGTTCGTACTACTACGATGCCGCCAACACCGGCAAAAGCGACGGCGAAACCCTCTTCGACGCCGCCCTCAACTACAAACTCTACAAAGGCACCGACCTGGCGCTTAACGTAAGCAACCTGCTAGACGAGCAGCACGTCGTCGGCTCCGGCACCGCCAACTACTACAACCCAGGCCGCGAAATCACGGCCAAGCTCAGCTACAACTGGTAAGCCCTCGTCGGCAGCGTCGCTGCCGGCACGCCTCACGTACGGCGCGCCTTCGCTGGCCCGCCGTATCTTTGAACGGCCGCTCGTGGCCGCTGCGGGTTGACCGCAGGCATGCAAGATGGACGGCTGTTCGTCATAATGCGCGGCGGCCTTACGTGCCAATCCGCTTCTCGAAGCCGGTCCACCAGAGACCGGCCACTACCTGAATTCCTGATGGGCCAGCGAAGTCCCTTATCGTCAAAAGGTGTCTGTACCCATGTCTTTTACACGTCGACAAATTCTCGGTGGCCTGCTCGGTTTGACCGCCGTTGGCCTTGGTGCCGGAGGAGTTCGTTATTGGCTTGGACGGCCGCTGGGCAGCACTACCCATGATTACGAATTGATCGCCGCGCCCATGGATCTGGAACTGGTGGCCGGTCACAAAACCCCGGCTTGGGCCTATAACGGTTCGGCGCCTGGGGTTGAGCTGCGCAGCCGTCAGGGCGATTGGTTGCGCGTGCGCTTTATCAACAAACTCAGCGAACCCACCACCATCCACTGGCATGGCATCCGCTTGCCGTTGGAAATGGACGGCGTGCCCTATGTGTCGCAATTGCCGGTGTTGCCGGGCGAGTACTTCGACTACCAATTCCGCACCCAGGACGCCGGCAATTTCTGGTACCACCCCCACGTGCTAAGCAGCCAACAATTGGGCCACGGCCTGGTCGGGCCGCTGGTGGTGGAAGAGCGCGAGCCGACGGGCTTCAAGCACGAACGCTCGCTCAGTCTGAAAACCTGGCACATCGATGCCGAAGGCGCGTTCACCCCGTTCAGCATTCCCCGCGAAGCAGCGCGCGGCGGTACGGCGGGCAGCTACTCGACGATCAATGCCGAGCACTTGCCGACTATCGATTTGCCGGCTGGGCAGATCGTGCGGTTGCGCATTTTCAATCTCGACAACACCGTGACCTACCGCCTCAACTTGCCAGGCGCCGACGCACGTTTGTATGCGTTGGACGGCAACCCGATCGAGCCGCGCCCGTTCGGCAAGGAATACTGGATCGGCCCAGGTATGCGCGTATGCCTGGCGTTGAAAGTGCCCGAGGCGGGCGTTGAGTTGCCGCTGCGCAACGGCCCGGTGCGCCTGGCCACGTTCCGCTCGGTGCCGAGCGACGAAGTGGCTGGCGACTGGCCGCCGCAACTGCCGGCCAACCCGATTCCGGAACCGGATTTGCACAACGCTGAAGTGCTCGACTTCAAGTTCGAGTGGGTGGGCGCCGTGTCGGTCACCACCAACGGCCGCGCGCCGGCGTTCTGGCAAATCAACGGCAAGGCCTGGGACATCAACGACAAAACCTGCGCCGACCGGCCCATCGCCAAAATGAAGCTGGGGCAGACGTACATCCTCGAATTTCGCAACATGGCCCAGTACCAGCACCCGATTCACCTGCACGGCATGAGCTTCAAAGTGTTGAGTTCGGACCGCAAGAAAATTATCCCGTACTTCACCGACACCTATCTGCTCGGCAAGAACGAAAATGCGCGGGTGGCGTTGGTCGCCGATAATCCAGGCGTGTGGATGTTCCACTGTCACGTGATCGACCATATGGAAACCGGGTTGATGGCTTCCATCCTCGTCGAGTAAACGGATCAGGTACGGCATGAGAAAAGTGCAAATCATCGACCGCAGCCAGGACACGCATTTTATGCGCGAGGCCCTGGCGCTCGCCGCGCAGGGCGCGAGCCTTCGCGAGGTGCCGGTGGGCGCGGTGCTGGTGCAGGACGGTGAAGTGATCGGGCGCGGCTTCAACTGCCCGATCACCACCCATGACCCCAGCGCCCATGCCGAAATGGTCGCCATTCGCGCTGCCTCGGCCGCCGTGGAAAACTACCGGCTGCCGGGCAGCACGCTGTACGTGACCCTTGAGCCGTGCAGCATGTGTGCGGGTTTGCTGGTGCACGCGCGCATCCACCGCGTGGTGTTCGGCGCCACCGAACCGAAAGCCGGCGCCGTGCAGAGCCGGGGCAAATTCTTCGACCAGATCTTTCTGAACCATCGGGTGATGGTGGAGGGCGGGGTGTTGGCGGAGGAGTGCAGTGCGGTGTTGAGTGAGTTTTTCAAACAGCGGCGGGCGAAGGCCGAATAACTCTTTAAAACAACCATCCGTCGTCCGTCATCCTCGCGAACGCGGGGATCCAGAATGTGAGTCATAACGAAAAGTCTGGATCCCCGCGTTCGCGAGGATGACGGCATTCCCGAAGCACAATGTTTATAGCGCCGCCGGCCCGTTACCGTCCTGCTTGGGCTTTTCAATGCTGGGAATATGCAGATTGCCTTCGGCCATCTGCCCGCCTTCCAGTTGCGGTTGGGTCACCCAGGTGAGGATGTCGTAGTAGCGGCGAATGTTCTGCACGAAGTGCACCGTCTCACCGCCACGGGCATAGCCGTATTTGGTTTTGCTGTACCACTGCTTTTGCGACAAACGCGGCAGCATGGTTTTCACGTTCAGCCACTTATTCGGGTCCAGCCCCTCGGCTTCGGCCAGCTTGCGCGCGTCGCCGAGGTGGGCAATGCCGATGTTATAGGCCGCCAGGGCAAACCAGGTGCGGTCCGGCTCGGTCAGTTCGGGCGCCAGGTTTTCCAGAATCGAGGCAAAATATTTGCTGCCGCCGTTGATGCTCTGTTTCGGGTCCAGGCGGTTGGACACGCCCATGGCCTCGGCGGTGTTTTGCGTCAGCATCATCAGGCCACGCACGCCGGTTTTCGAGGTCGCGTTGGGTTGCCACAACGATTCCTGATAGCCGATGGCGGCGAGCAAGCGCCAGTCCAGTTCATAAGTTTTGCCGTTCTGGCGGAAGTGCTGCTCGTAGCGCGGTAACCGTTGTTGCAGGTGCTTGGCGAAGGTATAGGCGCCGACGTAGCCCAGCACATCCACGTGCCCGTAGTAGCGGTCTTTCAAACGCTGCAGCACGCCGTTGATTTTTACCCGTTCAAGAAAGGCATTCACTTCCTTGAGCAAGCTGTCGTCGGTGCCGGGCGGTAACGCCCAGCCCAACGTGTTGGCATCGCCGAAATCGAAGGCCACGCGCACGTTGGGGAAGTAAACCTGGTTCATCGCCAGCTCGTTGGAGTCCACCAGCGTCAGGTCGATTTGGCCTTCGTCGACCATGCGCAGCAGGTCGACAATTTCCACGGCGTCCGACTCTTCGTAGTTCAGGTCGGGGTACTGGCCTTTGAGGATGGCGAGCTGCTCGGCGTGGCTGCTGCCTTTAAGCACCATGATGCGTTTGTTGAGTAAATCTTCCGGGCGGGTCGGCCGGTTCTCGCCGTTGCGGTAGATGATCTGCGGGGTGACTTCGAGGTACGACTGAGAAAAGCGCGCCTGATTCATCCGGCCCTTGCTGCTGACCAAACCGGCCGCCGCCAGTGCTGGACCGTTTTCCTGGTTGAGGCGGGTGAAGATTTCATCGAGGTTGTCGGCGGTCTCGATCTTCAGTTCAACGCCCAGATCGTCGGCGAAACGCTTGACCAGTTCGTACTCGAAACCGGTCTCGCCGTTGCGGTCCTGAAAGTAAGTCGCGGGGCTGTTACGGGTGAGCACACGCAGCACGCCATCCTTTTGGATGCGCTCGAGGGCTGTCGGCTGAGGCTCACTGCAGCCGCAGAGCAACAGCAGGAGTGTGGCTGCCGCCAACCATTTATGGGGGCGTTTGTGCAGCGGGGTGTGTGCAGGCATCGGCGGAGTATACGCAAAGCGCTGAAGACGCCATATCTCGACAGCCGGGCCGCTCTTCTGCTAGCGCAAAACTGTCGACTGGGTCCCCGTCGCGAGTGCCTTGGCGGGAGGTTTGCGTTAGAATGCACGGCCTCAAAGCATCCCCCTTCCCGAGGCTTTCCCCGAGATGTTGATCCTGCGCGGCGCTCCAGCCCTTTCTGCCTTCCGCCACGGCAAGTTACTCGACCAACTGACTGCCAAAGTCCCCGCTGTTACTGCGGTGTACGCCGAGTTTGCCCACTTTGCCGAGGTGACCGGTCTGCTGACCGGCGACGAAGAGAAAGTGCTCGCCCGCTTGCTCAAGTACGGACCCAGTGTGCCGGTGCAAGAGCCAAGCGGCCGTCTGTTCCTGGTGCTGCCGCGTTTCGGCACCATTTCCCCGTGGTCCAGTAAAGCCAGCGACATCGCACGCAACTGCGGCCTGGCGAAAATCCAGCGCCTGGAACGCGGCATCGCCTACTACGTAGCCGGCCAATTCAGCGACGCCGAAGCCGAGCTGATCGCCGCGTCCTTGCACGACCGCATGACCCAACTGGTACTCGGCAATCTGGAACAGGCCGCCGGTCTGTTCAGCCACGCCGAGCCCAAGCCGCTCACCGCCGTCGACATCTTGAACGGTGGCCGCGCCGCGCTGGAAAAAGCCAACAGTGACCTCGGTTTGGCCCTGGCCGACGACGAAATCGACTATCTAGTCGACGCGTTTGTAAAGCTGGGTCGCAACCCGCACGACATCGAACTGATGATGTTTGCCCAGGCCAACTCCGAACATTGCCGTCACAAAATCTTCAACGCCAGTTGGGATATCGACGGCGAAAGCCAGGAAAAAAGCCTGTTCGGCATGATCAAAAACACCTTCCAGATGCACGGCGAAGGCGTTCTTTCTGCTTATAAAGACAACGCCGCCGTTATCGAAGGCTCGGTAGCCGGGCGTTTCTTCCCGAATCCTGAAACCCGCCAATACGGCGCGGTGCAGGAGCCGGTGCATATTCTGATGAAGGTGGAAACCCACAACCACCCGACCGCCATCGCGCCGTTCCCGGGTGCCTCTACCGGCTCGGGCGGTGAAATTCGCGACGAAGGCGCCACCGGCCGTGGCGCCAAACCGAAAGCGGGCCTCACCGGTTTCACCGTGTCCAACCTGCAAATTCCAGGTTTCGAGCAGCCGTGGGAAGCCCCATACGGCAAGCCTGAGCGCATCGTTACCGCGCTGGACATCATGATCGAAGGCCCGCTGGGCGGCGCTGCATTCAACAACGAATTCGGTCGTCCGGCACTCACCGGTTATTTCCGTACCTTCGAACAAAGCATCACCACGCCACGCGGCGAAGAAGTGCGCGGCTATCACAAGCCGATCATGCTTGCCGGCGGCATGGGCAATATCCGTGCTGAACACGTACAGAAAGCTGAAATTACCGTTGGCTCGAAACTGATCGTGCTCGGCGGCCCCGCCATGCTGATCGGTCTGGGCGGCGGCGCGGCTTCGTCGATGGCCACTGGCGCCAGTTCGGCGGACCTGGACTTCGCCTCCGTGCAACGGGAAAACCCGGAAATGGAGCGCCGTTGCCAGGAAGTGATCGACCGCTGCTGGCAGTTGGGCGACAAGAACCCCATCAGCTTTATTCACGACGTGGGCGCGGGCGGTTTGTCCAACGCCTTCCCCGAGCTGGTGAACGATGGCGGCCGTGGTGGTCGATTCGAATTGCGCGCCGTACCGAACGACGAGCCGGGCATGGCCCCGCACGAGATCTGGTGCAACGAATCGCAAGAACGCTACGTGCTGGCCGTTGACGCCGCCGACTTTGAAACTTTCAAAGCCATCTGCGAGCGCGAGCGCTGCCCGTTTGCCGTAGTCGGCGAGGCCCTGGCCGAACCGCAACTGACCGTTGCCGACAGCCACTTCGGCAACAACGCCGTCGACATGCCACTCGAAGTGCTGCTGGGCAAAGCCCCGCGTATGCACCGTTCGGCCACCCGTGAAGCCGAGCTGGGCGACGATTTCAACGCCGCCCGCCTCAAGCTCAGCGAAGCCGTGGAGCGCGTGCTGCATCACCCGGCCGTTGCCAGCAAAAGCTTCCTGATCACCATCGGCGACCGCACCATTACCGGTCTGGTTGCCCGCGACCAGATGGTCGGCCCGTGGCAAGTGCCGGTGGCCGACTGCGCCGTTACCGCCACTAGCTTCGACGTGTACAGCGGTGAAGCCATGGCCATGGGCGAGCGCACGCCGCTGGCCCTGCTCAACGCGCCGGCCTCGGGCCGCATGGCCATTGGTGAAACCCTGACCAACCTGGCGGCCGCGCGCATCGGTAAGCTGTCCGACATCAAACTGTCGGCCAACTGGATGTCCGCTGCCGGCCACCCCGGCGAAGACGCCCGTCTGTACGACACCGTGAAAGCGGTCGGCATGGAGTTGTGCCCGGAGCTGGGCATCACCATTCCGGTGGGCAAAGACTCGATGTCGATGAAAACCCGCTGGAGCGAAGAGGGCGCCGACAAGAGCGTGACCTCGCCGCTGTCGCTGATCGTGTCGGGCTTCGCGCCGGTGCTGGATATTCGCAAAACCCTGACCCCGCAGCTGCGCATGGACAAGGGCGAAACCGACCTGATTCTGATCGACCTCGGTCGCGGCCAGAACCGCATGGGCGCCTCGATTCTTGCCCAGGTATACGGCCAATTGGCGCGTCAGGCGCCGGATGTGGATGACGCCGAAGACCTCAAAGCCTTCTTCGCCGTGATCCAGGGCCTGAACGCCGACGGCAGCTTGCTCGCCTACCACGACCGTTCCGACGGTGGTCTGTTGGTGAGCGTGCTGGAAATGGCCTTCGCCGGGCACTGCGGCTTGAACATCGTGCTCGACACCGTGGCGCACAACCGCGAAGAACTCGCCGCCGTGCTGTTCAACGAAGAACTGGGTGCGGTGATTCAGGTTCGCCAGGACGCCACCCCGGAAGTGCTGGCGCAATTCAGCGCTGCCGGTTTGGGCGACTGCGTGGCCGTGGTCGGTCAGCCGTTGAACAATGCCGAAGTGAACATCAGCTTTAACGGTGAGTCGGTGTTCACCGGCGAGCGCCGCATGTTGCAGCGTGAGTGGGCAGCGACCAGTTATCAGGTGCAGCGCCTGCGCGACAACGTCGAATGCGCCGAGCAGGAATACGACGTGCTGCTGGACGAAGCCAACCCGGGCCTGAGCGTGAAGCTGGGCTTCGACGTGAACCAGGACATCGCCGCGCCGTACATCAAAAAGAATGTGCGTCCGCAAGTGGCGGTGCTGCGCGAGCAGGGCGTTAACGGTCAGGTTGAAATGGCGGCTGCCTTCGACCGCGCCGGCTTCAATGCCATTGACGTACACATGAGCGATATTCTCGCCGGTCGCGTCAGCTTGGAAGAGTTCAAAGGCCTGGTGGCCTGCGGCGGTTTCTCCTATGGCGACGTGCTGGGTGCTGGCGAAGGCTGGGCCAAATCGGTGCTGTTCAACAACCGCGCCCGTGATGCCTTCAGCGCCTTCTTCGAGCGCAAAGACAGCTTCACCCTCGGCGTGTGCAACGGTTGCCAGATGATGTCCAACCTGCGCGAACTGGTGCCCGGCAGCGAGTTCTGGCCGCACTTCGTGCGCAACCGCTCGGAGCAATTCGAAGCGCGCGTGGCGATGGTGCAGGTGCAGGATTCGGCCTCCATCTTCCTGCGTGACATGGCCGGTTCGCGTATGCCAATCGCCATCGCCCACGGTGAAGGCCATGCCGAATTCGAAAGCGAAGAGGCGTTGCTGGAATCGGATCTGTCGGGCTGCGTGTCGCTGCGCTTTATCGACAACCACGGCAAGGTCACCGAAAGCTACCCGGCCAACCCCAACGGTTCGCCGCGTGGCATCACCGGCCTCACCAGCCGCGACGGCCGCGTGACCATCATGATGCCGCACCCGGAGCGCGTGTTCCGCGCGGTGCAGAACTCGTGGAAGCCCGAAGAGTGGGACGAAGACGGCGCCTGGATGCGCATGTTCCGCAACGCCCGCGTCTGGGTGAACTGATAGGTTCGCCGCCGTGAGCGAACAACGGGAGCAGGGCAATCCTGCTTCCGGCACTAACGAAAAATCCCCGTCCCTTCCCGAGGTGCGCCTGGTTCAGGCCGGCGCCACCTTGCGGTTGTGCACCTGTGGCCAATCAGCCCAGCTTCCTGAGTGCTCCTCCACGTGCGAACGCGCGCTGGTCTTCACTGCCAAGCGTGAGCAACGCTTGCTGCTTTGCCGCTGCGGGCGGTCCCGTCAATTGCCGTTTTGCGATGGCAGTCATGCGCCGCCGGCGCCGTCGTGGCGAGCGAAATGGCGGCGCTTCTGGTCGGGTTTATGAACGAGTTGGCTCACGCCGCCTGAACACTTGGCGCTTCTGGGCACTCCAACAAGCATTGCGAAATTGCACCTTTACGCGGGAATAAGGCAATATGCCATCACTGTGCGTTGAGAAATTGGCGCCAGGTTCCTGCATTGGTAAAGCATGTAAATGCTCCGTGGAGACCTCGATGTACAAGCTGTGTTTTTACGTTCCGGAAAGCCATCTGGACGTCGTCAAGAATGCTGTGTTTGGAGCGGGTGCAGGACGCATAGGGAATTACGACAGTTGCTGCTGGCAGGGCCTGGGCCAAGGACAGTTCCGCCCGCTGCCCGGCAGCAATGCCTTTATCGGGCAAACCGGCGTGCTGGAGCACGTGGCCGAATGGAAGGTGGAGATGGTGGTGGCGGATGAGCTGATACACGACGCGGTGAAAGCACTGCGCCAAGCGCATCCGTACGAGACGCCGGCGTTCGAGGTGTGGCGATTGTCAGACCTGGTTTTCTAACTACAAAAAGGCGCCCTCGGGCGCCTTTTTGTTCTTGGTGTGGGGCCTAACCCTGTAGGAGCGGCTCTAGCCGCGATGCTTTTATCCCCCCAAGCATCGCGGCTAAAGCCGCTCCTACAGGAAGCAGTACAGCGAATTAGGGTCGAATCTCGATTAACGTCCCGTCTTTCACCAGATTCCACACCTCACGCATGTCATCGTTCTTCATGGCGATGCAGCCCTCGGTCCAGTCGAGGGTATGGAAATACCACTCCGGAAACTCGTCATCGATGGGCGTGCCATGAATCATGATCATGCCGCCAGGAGCTACGCCTGCCTGCCGGGCGTTGGCCTGGTCTTTGATGTTGGGGTAGGAAATGTGCATGGAGAGGTTGTACTTGTCGCTGGGCTTGCGCCAGTCGATCCAGTAATAGCCTTCGGGGGTTTTGTGGTCGCCTTCGCGTTGCTTCGCACCTTTGGGCGCTTTCCCCAGCGAGATGCGGTAGCTCTTCAGCGTTTCGCCGCGGTTCATCAATACAAGTTTGTGTTCGGCTTTCATCACCAGCACCTTGTCCACGGTTTTACCGTCGAGGGTTACGGTGGTGGAGGCATGCGAGAGCATCGCAAACGACAGGCAGACGGCAGCTAACAACCAGCGCATTGGTGCAGTTTCCAGGTGTTGAACCGCGTGGCGCGGCTCGGATGTTGTGTGTTCAGACGCTGCTCTGTTTACCAGAGACGAAGTGTGGGCGCAGAGCTTCTAGTGGCTCATTGCGCACCGGGAAGTGTTGGGCGACCCGGTCGGCGAAAAAGCATTCTAAGGTACGGCCTACGGTCGGGAAAGCCAGCTCGGACCAAGGGATGTCAGCCTCATCAAACAGTTTTACTTCGAGGCTTTCCTCGCCCACGGCGAAGTCCAGATCGGCCAGTTCGGCACGGAAAAAAACGTACACCTGGCTGATGTGCGGCAGGTCGTACAGCGCATACAAATGCAGGTCGCGCACGCGGGCGCAGGCTTCTTCTTCAGTTTCGCGCATGGCGGCTTCGGCCATGGTTTCGCTGTTTTCCATAAAGCCGGCCGGTAGCGTCCAGAAGCCACGGCGCGGCTCAATGGCGCGGCGGCACAGCAACACCTGATCGCCCCACACCGGCACGCAGCCGGCGACGATGCGCGGGTTTTGGTAATGGATGGTGTTGCAGGTGTCGCACACGTAACGCATGCGGCCGTCACCCTCTGGAATTCGTTGCGACACGCTGTTGCCGCACTGGCTGCAAAATTTCATCCCGGCTCCTGGGCGTGGTTGCGGCGGTGTCGCGCATCTTCGCGTGCCCGGCAGTCAGGAGCAAGGCATGGCCGCCAAAGCCAAGCAGTCGGCGGTGCGGGGCTTGGGCAGCTTTACGCTTTCATGCCATCATGCCCCGCAGAACAAAAGACCGAGAATTCCCCATGCTCGATGAGTTGCTCCAGCGCGTTCGCGACTACCAGCCAGTCGTTCTGGGCACCGACCGAAGCTTTCCTGAAGCCGCCGTTCTGGTGCCGATCACCCGCAGCGATGCCCCCGAATTGGTGCTCACCCTGCGCGCCAGTGGGCTGTCGACCCACGGCGGCGAAGTGGCCTTTCCGGGCGGCCGTCGTGATCCTGAAGACGCCGACCTGGTCGCCACCGCCCTGCGCGAAGCGCAAGAGGAAATCGGCCTGCCGCCGGGTCTGGTCGAAATTATCGGCCCCCTGAGTAGCCTGGTTTCGCGCCACGGCATTCAGGTCACGCCGTATGTGGGCGTGGTGCCGGACTTCGTCGAGTACCAGGCCAACGATGGCGAAATCGCCTCGGTGTTTAGCGTGCCGTTGGAGTTTTTCCGCAGCGATCCCCGTGAAGTCACCCACCGCATCGACTACCGCGGCCGGGACTGGTACGTGCCGAGCTACCGCTACGGCGAATACAAAATCTGGGGGCTGACGGCGATCATGGTGGTCGAGCTGGTCAACCTGCTGTACGACGCCGATATTTCCCTGCACCAACCGCCAGAGCATTACATCAGCCTGAGCTGAGCCGCTCGTTATACAAGCCGCCGTGAGGAACCGTTTATGAAATACCGCTTGGGACAGTCGAGTGTCGAAACCCACCCCGAAAGCTGGGTTGCGCCCAACGCAACGTTGGTGGGCAAGGTAAAACTGGAGCCCGGCGCCAGCGTGTGGTTCAACGCCGTGCTGCGCGGCGACAACGAGTTGATTCACATCGGCCAGAACAGCAACGTGCAAGACGGCACCGTGATGCACACCGATATGGGTTTTCCGCTGAACATCGGCACCGGCGTCACCATCGGCCACAACGCCATGTTGCACGGCTGCACCGTGGGCGATTACAGCCTGATCGGCATTAACGCGGTGATTCTCAACGGCGCCAAAATCGGCAAGTACTGCATCATCGGCGCCAACTCGCTGATTGGCGAAGGCAAGGAAATTCCCGATGGCTCGCTGGTCATGGGCTCGCCCGGCAAAGTGGTGCGCGAACTCAACGACGCGCAGAAGAAAATGCTCGAAGCCAGCGCCGCCCACTACGTTCATAATTCGCAGCGCTACGCCCGCGACCTGGCGGAGCAGGACGACTGATGGACGCCGAACGCCCGGTGCGCTCCCCCTGTGTGAGCGTGTGCGCGCTGGATGACGATGACGTCTGCACTGGCTGTCAGCGCACCGCCGACGAAATTACCCGCTGGGGCCGAATGGACAATGCCGAGCGCCGCCTGGTGCTCGGTTATTGCCTGCAACGCGCGCGCGCCAGCGGCCTGCTGACTGAAACCAGCAAACCTGTTTAATCACCCTCTATTTTCAAACTGCAACGTGAAGGAAAGCCTCATGCCTCGTATCGGAACCCCCTTGTCGCCCAGCGCGACGCGCGTCTTGCTGTGCGGCTCGGGTGAGTTGGGCAAAGAAGTGGTTATCGAACTGCAGCGCCTGGGCGTTGAAGTGATTGCCGTAGACCGCTACCCGAATGCCCCGGCGATGCAAGTGGCGCACCGCAGCCACGTGGTTGACATGCTTGACGGCGCCGCCCTGCGCGCCGTCATCGAACTGGAAAAGCCGCACTACATCGTGCCGGAAATCGAAGCCATCGCCACCGCCACCCTGGCCGAGCTGGAGAACGAAGGCTTCACCGTGATTCCGACTGCGCGTGCGGCGCAATTGACCATGAACCGCGAAGGCATCCGCCGCCTGGCTGCCGAAGAGCTGGGCTTGCCAACCTCGCCGTACCGCTTCGCCGACACCTTCGAAGAAGCCAAGGCGGCGACCGAAGCCGTGGGCTTTCCGTGCCTGATCAAACCGATCATGAGTTCGTCGGGCAAAGGCCAGTCCGTGCTGAAAAGCGCGGCCGACCTGCAAACCGCCTGGGACTACGCCCAAGCCGGTGGCCGTGCCGGCAAAGGTCGTGTGATTGTTGAAGGGTTTATCGACTTCGACTACGAAATCGCCCTGCTGACCGTGCGCCATGTCGGCGGCACCACGTTCTGCCAGCCGGTCGGCCATCGTCAGGTCAAAGGCGATTACCAGGAATCGTGGCAGCCGCAGGTGATGAGCGACAAAGCCCGCGCCGAAGCCGAGCGCATCGCCCTGGCCGTTACCGGTTCGCTGGGTGGTCGTGGTCTGTTTGGCGTGGAATTGTTCGTGAAGGGCGATCAGGTGTGGTTCTGCGAAATTTCGCCGCGCCCGCATGACACCGGTCTGGTCACCCTGATTTCCCAAGACCTGTCGGAATTCGCCCTGCATGCGCGCGCCATTCTCGGCCTGCCAATTCCGGCCATTCGCCAACTCGGCCCATCGGCCTCGGCGGTGGTGCTGGTAGAAGGCAGCTCCACGCAAACCGCATTCAGCAATCTGGGCGCCGCCTTGAGCGAGCCGGATACCGCGCTGCGTCTGTTCGGCAAGCCGGAAGTTAACGGCCAACGCCGCATGGGCGTTGCCCTGGCGCGTGATGAGTCCACCGATGCCGCCCGCGCTAAAGCCACCCGTGCAGCGCAGGCCGTTGTGGTCGAGCTCTAACGCGTGACCCGTAGGAGCGAGCTTGCTCGCGAAGCTTTTGATTAAAGAGCTTTCGCGGGCAAGCTCGCTCCCACAGGGACGTATCTAAGCGGTCTCGCGAGCTAGAGCCAGGCCAGGCGAATCAGGTGACCGGAAGCGGAGTTGACTGTAGTCAATGAGCATTCCGGGCATCTGATTCAACGCAGCCTGGCCGACGCGCAGCAGACCGTTACGCAATTTTCTGCAGGTCCGCCTTACTGGTCTCTTTCAGGCACAGCACCGCCAGCAAGCTCAGCAACGCTGCCGCCGACACATACCCGCCCACCCAGCTCAATCCGCCCAACGCCACTAACTTCTGCGCGAAGAACGGAGCCGCTGAGGCGCCGACGATGCCGCCCAGGTTGTAGGCCGCCGACGCGCCGGTGTAGCGCACACGTGTGGGGAACAGTTCCGGCAGCAGGGCGCCCATGGGGGCGAAGGTCACGCCCATCAGAAACAGCTCGATGCTCAAGAACAGCGCCACCGCCCAGGTTGAGCCATGGGTGAGCAGCGGTTCCATCAAGAAGCCCGACACAATGGCCAGCACGCCACCCACGATCAGCACCGGTTTGCGCCCGTAACGGTCGCTCGCCCAGGCCGACAGCGGCGTGGCCAATGCCATAAACACCACGGCAAAACACAGCAGGCCGAGGAAGGTTTCCCGCGTGTAACCCAGGCTGGCCACGCCATAGCTCAGAGAAAACACCGTGGAGATGTAGAAGAGCGCGTAGCACACCACCATCGCGCCAGCGCCCAGCAGCATCGGCGCCCAGTACTGGCCAAAGAGCTCGAACAGCGGCACTTTCACCCGTTCATGCCGGGCCACGGCGTTGGCGAATACCGGGGTTTCTTCCAGCTTCAGGCGAACGTACAGGCCGACCATCACCAGCACGGCGCTGAGCAGGAACGGAATGCGCCAGCCCCATTCGCGGAACTGTTCGTCGGTCAAGGTCATGGCGAGGCTGAGGAACAATCCGTTGGCGGCCAGGAAGCCGATCGACGGGCCAAGCTGCGGGAACATGCCAAACCAGCCGCGTTTGCCCGCCGGTGCGTTTTCGGTGGCGAGCAAGGCGGCGCCACCCCATTCGCCGCCAAGGCCTAAGCCCTGACCAAAGCGCAGCAGGCACAACAGAATGGGCGCCCAGGCGCCGATGCTGCTGTAGCCGGGCAGCACGCCGATTAGCGTGGTGCACACGCCCATCAGCAACAGTGAGGCAACCAGTGTGGACTTGCGGCCGACGCGGTCGCCGAAATGGCCGAACAGCGCCGAGCCGAGTGGGCGGGCGAGGAAGGCGATGCCAAAACTCAGAAACGCCGCCAGGGTTTGCGCCGTGGTCGATTCGGCAGGAAAAAACACCGGGCCGATCACCAGCGCGGCGGCGGTGGCGTACACGTAGAAATCATAAAACTCGATGGCGGTGCCAATAAAACTGGCGGTGGCGACGCGCGTGGTGGAGTTCACCGGCTTGCTGTCGTCGCGGGCGGGAGTTGCGAGAGCGCTGGTCATGCTGAGCCTTCACGGGGCAGGGCTCGGTTCCATGGGCGAGGCCATGGCCGAAGCGAATTATTGTGGTAGCGCATGGGGGTAAAACGCTGGCGGTGTGCGGCTTGGGAAGGGGACTTTGTGGGGCCTTCGGTGCGGCACGGGCCGGTCTGCGGATGGCAGGCGGGCGAGAGGTACGACGACTATAAAAGCGCGGTGCAGGCGCTGACAATTACACTTTTCGCCAGTGGCGCGCCTATTGGGCGTTTTCGCTCGGCGCCACGCGCGGGGCAGGGCGCCAGACGCGCACGCTTTTCACACGGTTATCGGTGGATTGCAGAATTTCCAGGCGATACGGGCCGATCTTCAGGCATACGGCACTGTCGGGAATATTCTCCAGCGCTTCGGTGATGAGTCCGTTGAGGGTTTTCGGTCCGTCGCACGGCAGGCTCCAGCCCAGCGCCTTGTTCACTTCGCGGATATACGCGGCGCCGTCGATCACCTGGGTGCCGTCTTCCTGCGGGTGAATGTCGGGGCTGCGCAGGGCGTCCTGATTACTGAAGTCGCCGACGATTTCCTCAAGAATGTCTTCCAACGTGACGATGCCCTGCACATCGCCGTACTCGTCGACGACGATGCCGATGCGGCGTTTCTGCTTCTGGAAGTTCAGCAACTGGGTCGACAGTGGCGTGCTTTCTGGCACGAAGTAAGGCTCGTGCGCCGCTGCGCTGAGTGCCTCGATGGTCAGTTGATCGTGGCTCAGCAAACGAGCGATCTGGCGCATATGCACCACGCCTTCAACCTGATTGAGGTCGCTACGAAACACCGGCAGGCGCGTGTGCGAGGTGGTGCGCAGCTGGGTAATGATGTCTTCCAGCGGGTCGTCGAGGTTGATGCCCGTGACCTCATTGCGCGGAATCATGATGTCGTTAACGGTCACGGTTTCCAGGTCGAGAATGCTCAGCAGCATGCTCTGGCGATTCTCTGGCAGCTCGTGCGTCGCTTCGCGCACCACGTTGCGCAATTCTTCCGGGCTCAGGCCGTCTTTGCGTTTGCGCGTGGGGTCGATGCCGCACAGGCGCAGCAGGCCATTGCTTACCGCATTAAGCAGCCACACCAGAGGCTCCAGCAGTTCGACCAACAAACGCAGCGGCGCGCTGAAGGGAAACGCGAAGCCTTCGGGGCGCAGCACGGCGAGGGTTCTTGGCGTGATGTCGGCGAATAACAGCAGCGCGAGGGTGAGGCCGAGGGTGGAGAGAATCAGGCCCAGATCGCCCCACAACGACGTGGCCAGCAGGGCGGCGACGGTGGCGGCGAGCACCGTCACCAGCGTGTTGCAGAAGTGCAGCACGCCAAGCAGCAGCTGGGGGCGGTTGAGCAGGGTGCTGGCGCGCTTGGCGCCACGGCGGCCTTGTTTGGCCAAATAGCGCAGGCGGTAGCGATTGAGGCTTAGCAGGCTGGTTTCGGCGCTGGCAAAAAACGCCGATAAAACGACCAGCAACGCCAGCAAGCCCAGCAGGTACTGCGGATTCAACTCAGACACGGCGCGGCCTAGATATGCAGGATGAATTCACGTACCAGTTTGCTGCCGAAGTACGCCAGCATCAGCAGGCAGAAGCCGGCCAGGGTCCAGCGAATGGCCTTGTGTCCGCGCCAGCCACGCTGATGGCGGCCCCACAGCAGCACGGCGAAAATCAGCCAGGCCACGCAGGCCAGGAAGGTTTTGTGCACCAGGTGTTGGGCGAACAGGTTGTCGAGAAACAGCCAGCCGGAAATCAACGACAGGCTTAACAGCGCCCAGCCAGCCCAGAGAAAACCGAACAACAGGCTTTCCATGGTTTGCAGCGGCGGGAAATTCTTGATCAGACCGGACGGGTGCTTGTGCTTGAGTTGGTGGTCTTGCACCAACAGCAGCAGCGCTTGGAACGCGGCGATGGTGAGCATGCCGTAGGCCAGAATCGACAACAGAATGTGCGCCAGAATGCCCGGTTTTTCGTTGATCACCGGCACGGTGCCAGCGGGCACGAATTGCGCGAGCAGCACCGTTAAGCAACCCAGGGGCAAAAACAGCAGCAGCAGGTTGAGCACCGGAATGCGCGCGCTGGCGACGATGGTCAGCAAGATGGCGGCGTAGGCAATCAGGCTGGCGGCATTGAAGAAGTCTAGCGCCAGGCCGGCTTCGGCATTCAGCTGCGCGAACAGCGTACCGCCGTGGAAGAACAACGCCAGCAACACCAGCGGGGCGAGCACGCGTTTGGAAGGCAGTGCGCGCTGGGAAAGGCGCAGGCCTTGGTAAGCAGTAGCGCCTATATAAAGAAAGGCAGCGGCGAGGCTTGGCAGCAGAGGGTGCATAAGTCCGTGTAAGGCGAGCCCGAAAGGGCGAGAGTGTGGCATAAAACGCGCGTTTCACGAAAGACCGGCAGCGGTGTCGGCATCCAGGCGTCTTGGTTATAATCGCGCCCTTGCCGCAAGCTCAACCCGGCGCCAGATCGCCTGAAAGGAACGCGCATGTTCGAAAATCTAACCGACCGCCTCTCGCAGACCCTGCGCCACGTCACCGGCAAGGCCAAGCTGACCGAGGACAACATCAAGGACACCCTGCGCGAAGTACGCATGGCCTTGCTGGAAGCCGACGTCGCGCTGCCGGTGGTGAAAGACTTTGTCAATAAAGTCAAAGAACGCGCCGTCGGCACCGAGGTTTCCAAAAGCCTGACGCCGGGTCAGGCGTTCGTGAAAATCGTGCGTCTCGAACTCGAAGAGTTGATGGGCGCCGCCAACGAAGACCTGGCCTTGAACGCCACACCACCGGCCGTAGTGCTGATGGCAGGCTTGCAGGGCGCGGGTAAAACCACCACGGCCGGCAAGCTGGCGCGCTTCCTGAAAGAACGCAAAAAGAAAACCGTGATGGTGGTGTCGGCCGACGTTTATCGTCCGGCGGCAATCAAGCAGTTGGAAACGTTGGCCAATGACATTGGCGTGACGTTCTTTCCATCGGATATCAGCCAAAAACCGGTGGATATCGCCACCGCAGCTATCCGCGAAGCCAAGATCAAATTCATCGATGTAGTGATCGTCGACACCGCCGGTCGTTTGCACATCGACGAAGAAATGATGGCCGAGATCAAGGCCGTTCACGCCGCTATCAACCCGGTGGAAACGCTGTTCGTGGTTGACGCCATGACCGGTCAGGACGCCGCCAACACCGCCAAAGCGTTCGGCGATGCGCTGCCGCTTACCGGCGTTGTGTTGACCAAAGTTGACGGTGATGCTCGTGGCGGTGCGGCGCTGTCGGTGCGCGCCATTACCGGCAAGCCGATCAAATTCATCGGTATGGGCGAGAAGAGCGAAGCGCTCGAACCGTTCCACCCGGACCGCATCGCCTCGCGCATTCTGGGCATGGGCGACGTGCTCAGCCTGATCGAACAGGCCGAGCAAACCCTCGACCGCGACAAGGCCGACAAGCTCGCGAAAAAGCTGAAAAAGGGTAAGGGCTTCGACCTCGAAGACTTCCGAGATCAGCTGCAACAGATGAAGAACATGGGCGGCCTTGGCGGCTTGATGGACAAACTGCCCAACATTGGCGGCATGAACCTGTCGCAGATGGGCAACGCCCAGGGCGCGGCCGAGAAGCAGTTCAAGCAGATGGAGGCGATCATCAATTCCATGACGCCTCAAGAGCGCCGCGACCCGGACGTAATCAGCGGTTCGCGCAAACGTCGCATCGCCATGGGCTCCGGCACTCAGGTGCAAGACATCGGCCGGCTGATCAAACAGCACAAGCAAATGCAGAAGATGATGAAAAAAGTCACTGCAAAAGGCGGTATGGCGAAGATGATGCGCGGCATGGGCGGCATGTTCCCCGGCGGCGGTGGTATGCCGAAGATGTAGCTTTATAGCTACTGCGCTCGGTCTTGCGGCTTTAAAAACACGCTCAAAATGCTCATTGGCCTTAAGCCAACTCCGCTTTTTCGCGTGTTTTTGCCTTGCCAGTCCTTCGCTCGCTACGCTCTAAAGCGACATTGGGCGGGGGGCGTAGCGGTTGTGATCGGGGCAGGGCAAAAAGAGATTTGCAAAAATCCCGATAATCCTTAGAATATGCGGCCTTTCGGGCCTAGTGCCTGGCATGTAATTTTAGTTTTGCAGCACCGACTACAGGAACGATGTTCACATGGTAACCATCCGTCTTGCCCGTGGCGGCTCCAAGAAGCGCCCGTTTTACCACCTCACCGTGACCGACAGCCGCAATGCGCGCGACGGTCGTTTTGTTGAGCGTATTGGTTTCTTCAACCCAATCGCTTCCGGTGCAGAGATTCGTCTGTCCGTAGACCAAGAGCGTGCTACTTACTGGCTTGGCCAGGGTGCACAGCCGTCTGAGCGCGTTGCTCAGCTGCTCAAGGATGCCGCTAAGGCAGCAGCCTAAGCCGCATGAACGCGACGCCCGCTCCTGCTGATGACCTGATCGTCATTGGTAAGATTGTTTCGGTGCATGGTGTTCGCGGCGAGGTGAAGGTCTTCTCCTTTACCGATCCGATTGACAACCTGCTGGACTACAAACACTGGACGCTCAAACGCGACGGTGATGTACGACAGGTTGAGTTAGCCCAGGGCCGCATGCAAAACAAGGTCCTCGTAGCAAAGCTGAAGGGTCTCGACGACCGTGAAGAAGCTCGCCTTCTCGCGGGTTTCGACATTTGTGTTGCCCGCAGCCTGCTCCCAGATCTGACCGATGGCGAGTACTACTGGTACCAGCTCAAAGGTTTGAACGTGATCGACCAACTCGGGCAACTGCTCGGTGTTATCGACCACCTGCTTGAGACCGGTGCTAACGATGTGATGGTGGTCAAGCCCTGCGCGGGCAGCCTGGATGATCGCGAGCGTTTGCTGCCTTACACGGCGCATTGCGTTCTCTCGGTCGACTTGGCAGCCGGTGAAATGCGGGTTGACTGGGATGCGGACTTCTAAGCAACGGTTAGTAGAGATATGGCTAGCCTGCGTGTTGAAGTCATCAGTTTGTTCCCTGAAATGTTTGCTGCCATCAGCGAATACGGCATTACCAGCCGAGCGGTGAAACAGGGGCTTTTACAGCTCACCTGTTGGAACCCACGAAGCTACACCGAAGATCGCCACCAAACCGTGGATGATCGGCCTTTCGGCGGTGGCCCCGGCATGGTGATGAAGATCAAGCCTCTGGAAGGCGCCTTGGCTGATGCCAAGCAGGCCGCCGGAGCGCAGGCGAAGGTGATTTACCTGTCGCCGCAAGGCCGCCAGTTGACTCAGTCAGCTGTGCGAGAACTGGCAAAAGAGGAGACCTTGATCCTCATTGCCGGACGATATGAAGGCATCGATGAGCGGTTTATAGAAACGCATGTTGATGAAGAGTGGTCGATCGGGGATTACGTCCTTTCCGGCGGTGAGCTGCCGGCAATGGTTCTGATCGATGCGGTAACGCGTCTGCTGCCCGGTGCATTGGGTCATGCAGATTCGGCCGAGGAAGACTCCTTTACGGATGGCTTGCTCGACTGCCCGCACTACACCCGACCGGAGGTGTATGCGGATAAGCGTGTTCCCGACGTGTTGCTTAGCGGCAATCACGCACACATCCGGCGCTGGCGTTTGCAACAGTCCCTTGGTCGGACCAGCGAACGACGCGCTGATCTTCTGGAAAGCCGCTCGCTTTCTGGAGAAGAGAAAAAGCTGTTGGCGGAATACATCCGGCAACGGGACGATAGTTAACGTATCGATGGCAAACCGGTTGGTTTGTCTTAGGAGCACAGCATGACTAACAAAATTATCTTGGCCCTCGAAGCCGAGCAGATGAGCAAAGAGATCCCGACTTTCGCTCCAGGCGACACCGTGATCGTTCAGGTTAAAGTGAAAGAAGGCGACCGTTCGCGTCTGCAAGCGTTCGAAGGCGTTGTAATCGCCAAGCGTAACCGCGGCGTAAACAGTGCATTCACCGTACGTAAAATCTCCAACGGTGTTGGCGTTGAGCGTACCTTCCAGACCTACAGCCCGCTGGTTGACAGCCTGGCCGTCAAGCGTCGCGGTGACGTACGTAAAGCCAAGCTTTACTACCTCCGTGACCTGTCTGGTAAAGCAGCTCGCATCAAGGAAAAACTGGTTTAATCCCAGTCTTCCTTGTCAAAAAAAGCAGCCTACGGGCTGCTTTTTTATTGCCCGTGATTTGACCCACCGTTTACGCAGGACCCCAAGCCATGACCCCCAGAGAGCAAGAAATTCAGCTACGCACCGAGCGCTCGGAAACCCGCGTGACCAAAGCCGTGTTCCCGCCGACTACCAACCACCACAACACCCTGTTCGGCGGCACCGCGTTGGCGTGGATGGATGAAGTGTCATTTATCGCCGCTACCCGTTTTTGCCGGTTGCCGCTGGTGACCGTGTCGTCCGACCGCATCGACTTCAAACACCCGATTCCGGCTGGCTCGATCGTTGAGTTGGTTGGGCGCGTGGTGAAGGTCGGCAACACCAGCCTCAAGGTGGAGGTCGAGGTGTTTGTCGAAAGCATGTACACCGACGGACGCGAGCGCGCGATTACCGGCGTGTTCAGCTTCGTGGCCATTGATGACAACAAACAGCCGGTGCCGGTTTTGCCGGGGTTCTGAATGTGCCGACCAGCTGTAGGAGCGGCTTCAGCCGCGATGCTCTGTTGGCAGCATCGCGGCTGAAGCCGCTCCTACAGAGATTTATGGTCTTAGGCTGATGCGCAAGGATGCCTGCGACAGATCGATATCCTGAAGCGTCACGCTGCCCATGCTCTGGCTCGTGCTCGCCCCCGCCACACGCACATTGTCGAAACGCAGCTCACCAATCGAACTCGGCAAACGCACGTTCACACTGCCATCGGCATTGCGCACCGACGTCAGCTTGCTGGTGTCGTAACGCACGTCTTTCATCGACGTTTGCGCATCCAAACTGTTAAGCACCGGCATCACCAGCTTCGCCAGTTTGGCCGCAGTGCCTACGCCGTCGCCGCTCTCGGCCTGCAGAAACAAACCCTGAAGCACATCGTCCAGGCCCTGAGCACTGACGTTGCTCATTTCAGCATCATCAAGCGGTTGCAGCGTGCGGCTGAGGCTGCTCGGCGCCGGGCGGTGCAAGTCGGCGCTGGCCATCTGGAACGGGCTGAGCAATGCCGCCACCAAGGTCGCCGCCACCCGCAGGTTGCTCTGCTTCTTCAGCGCTTTGCTCAATTGACGGTCGCTGACCAGCCCCTGCTCGATGAGGATTTCCCCCAAGCGCTTGCGGCTGCTGGTTTGTAGTTGGATGGCTTGGGCAAGTTGGTCGGCGCTGATCAGTCCTTTGTTCAGCAGTATCTGACCGAGGCGGGAGTTCTGTTGAGTGGCCATGAAGACGTCCGGGGCAGTAGTGGCGTGATGGAATCATCGCCGTGCACACCCCGACTGTCACCCACCCAAAGATAGGGTGACTCGAGCATTCGCGGACCAGCCGTCGGACGCCTATTCCGGCTGCGGGTCGATCATGGCCACCAACACCCAGCCTGCCTGCGGTTGCAGGCTTTGCGCCGGGGTGGCGACGTGTACGTGGCCCTGGTTATCACGCGCAAACAGCAGCAGGGCGCGGTCGCCGTGCAGGGCTTGGTAATCGGCCCAGGTGAAGCCGCTGGTGAGCGTGGTTTGGTACATCTGCGCGCCCTGGTTCAGCCGGTTCGCCAGCTTGCCGTAGGTGAGGTCGGCGCTGGCAAATACATTGCCACGGTGCTCATCGCTGGCGCGGTGCTTGTCGCTGCGTTTGTTCTCCAGGCCGCTGGCCAGCGCGTATAAATTGCGTCGGTGGAACTCATGGCGAAAGCGCATGCAGGCCAGCGTGTTCAATTCGCCAGCCGGGGAGAGCGCCAATAGAAAGCCCAAGCCTACTTGGTCCAGGTGCGCTTCAGCGTGTTGCGAAGCCGGGTTGCCGAAATAGGTCGGCAGGTTGTCCATGCGCGCGGCGCTGACGTTTTCCCAACTGGAGTCCGCCAGCAGTACGCGGCTGCCGAGCTGTTGCAGCGCCTTGCCGATGGCGCGCGCGGGCGGATGGGCGCCCACAATCAGAAAGCCATTGGGCGCCGGCTCGGCCACTTTCAACAAGCGAGCCAGCGGCCGCGCGGTGGCGCTCTGCAACACCACCGTGCCGATGATCACCGCGAACGTCAGCGGCACCAGCAGCTCGGCGCCTTGATGGCCGGCCTCGCTCAACCGAATGGCGAAAATCGCCGACACTGCCGCCGCCACAATCCCGCGTGGTGCGATCCAGGCCAGCAGCGCGCGTTCGCGCCAGTCAAGATTCGAGCGGAAAGTGGAAATGGCCACGTTTAGCGGGCGTGCGATGAACTGAATCACCAGCAGCAACACAATCACCGCCGGGCCAAAGGCGATAAGTGCATGCAAGTCCAATCGCGCGGCCAGCAAAATAAACAGGCCGGAAATCAGCAGCACGCTGAGGTTTTCTTTGAAGTGCAGGATCTCCTTCACATCCACGCCCTTCATGTTCGCCAGCAGCACGCCCATCACCGTAACCGCCAACAGCCCGGACTCATGCATCACCTGATTGGCGGCAATAAACACACCGAGCACCGCCGCCAGCGAGGCGAAGTTCTGCAGGTATTCCGGCAGCCAGTGCCGACGCAGCACCTGGCCGAACAGCCAACCGCCGGCGAGGCCAAACACCAGACCGCTGGCAATCACGCCGGCGAAGGTGCCTGAGCCACTGAGAATGCCGTTGCCGTCGCTGCTGATGATGTAGCTGAACACCACCACCGCCAGCAGCGCGCCAATGGGGTCGATGACGATGCCTTCCCAGCGCAGGATGTTGGCAATAGAGGCTTTGGGTCGCACCACACGCAGCATCGGCACGATCACCGTAGGGCCGGTCACCAGCGTCAGCGTGCCGAACAGTACCGCCAGGTTCCACCCCAGACCCAGCAGGTAATGGCTGGTGACGGCGATCACCGCCCAGGTCGACAGCGCGCCGACAGTTACCAGGCGGCGCACCACCGTGCCGATTTCTTTCCACTCGCTGAAGCGCAGGGTCAGGCTGCCCTCGAACAGAATCAGCGACACCGACAGCGACACCAGTGGCATTAGCACCGGCCCGAACAACAGCTGAGGGTCGAGCCAACCCAGCACCGGCCCGGCGCTGATGCCGGCCAGCAGCAAAAACAGAATGGCTGGCAACCGCAAGCGCCACGCCAACCATTGGCAGAGCAGGGCGGCGGCGCCGATGCCACCGAGGGCCAGCAGAATATGTTGTTCAGTCATGGGGTTTCCTTGGCGTTGAGCCTGTGACGCGAGGCGCGGCTGTGAAAGACTAGCGCGCTCTCCCTGGGCACATACAGACTATTTATGCCGGCGTTCGATCACCCTCTTATCGACCAATTTCTCGATGCGCTGTGGATGGAAAAAGGCCTGTCCGAACATTCCCGTTCGGCCTATCGCAGCGACCTTGCCCATTTCAACGGCTGGTTGCAGGAGCGCGGTTTGAACCTGCCGGACATCGGCCGCGACGTGTTGCTCGACCACCTGGCCTGGCGCCTGGACCAGAAATACGTGGCGCGCTCGACTGCGCGGTTTCTCTCCGCTGTGCGTGGTTTCTACCGGTACTTGCTGCGCGAAAATCTGATTGCTGTTGACCCCACCTTGCAAGTCGACATGCCGCAGCTGGGCCGCCCGCTTCCTAAAAGTTTGTCTGAGGCTGACGTCGACGCACTGCTGGCCGCCCCGGAAACCACCGACCCCATTGGCCTGCGCGACCGCGCTATGCTCGAAGTGCTGTACGCCTGCGGCCTGCGGGTGACCGAGCTAATCAGCCTGACGCTGGAGCAAGTGAACCTGCGCCAGGGCGTGTTGCGGGTATTCGGCAAAGGCAGCAAAGAGCGTCTTGTGCCGTTGGGTGAAGAGGCGATTGTGTGGATTGAGCGCTACGTGCGCGAAGCCCGGCCGCAACTGCTCGAAGGGCGGCCCAGCGACGTGCTGTTCCCCAGCAATCGCGGTGAGCAAATGACCCGGCAGACGTTCTGGTACCGCATCAAGCACCACGCCAAGGTCGCCGGCATTGGCAAGGCGCTGTCGCCGCACACCTTGCGTCACGCCTTTGCCACGCATTTGCTCAACCATGGTGCGGACCTTCGCGTGGTGCAGATGCTGTTGGGACACAGCGACCTGTCGACCACCCAGATTTACACCCACATTGCCCGTGCCCGCTTGCAGGAACTGCACGCACGCCATCACCCGCGCGGTTGAGCATTCATTCACAGGCGGTTGCACCTTCCGACCCGCTGCGGTCGGCCTTTGCCGGGCTTGTATGGTAGGCTTCGCCCTCGCTGTTTCGCCGCGTTTTCCAGGAGTATCCAATGCGCGTCACCCGAATTATTGCTGCTGCCCTTATCGCCGTGAGCAGCTGCGTTGCGTGGGCCGATGATGCCAACCAGGCCATCCGCAAAACCCTCGAAAACCTGCAAATGGATGTTCCCATCGAAAGCATCGCTGCCAGCCCGCTCAATGGGTTGTATGAAGTGCGCATGCAAGGCGGTCGCGTGTTGTACGCCAGCGCCGACGGCAAATACGTGATGCAGGGCTACCTGTTTGAAGTCAACGACGGCAAGCCGGTGAACCTGACCGAAAAAGCCGAAAGCGAAGGCATCGCCAAAACCATCAATGCCATCCCCACAGCCGAAATGGTCATCTACCCGGCCGTTGGCGAAGCCAAAACCCACATCACGGTTTTCACCGATACCACCTGCCCGTACTGCCACAAACTGCACGGCGAAATCGCCGAGCTGAACCGTCGCGGTGTGGAAGTGCGTTACCTGGCCTTCCCGCGTCAGGGCCCGGGTTCCGAAGGTGATCAGCAATTGCAGGCCGTGTGGTGTTCCAGCGACCGTCGCAAAGCCATGGACCAAATGGTCGACGGCAAAGACATCAAAGCCAGCAAATGCGAAAACCCGGTGCACAAACAGTTCGCCCTCGGCCAGTCCATCGGCGTCAACGGCACGCCGGCCATCGTGCTGGCAGACGGCAAGTTGATTCCCGGTTACCAGCCGGCGCCGCAGGTTGCCGCTCTGGCTTTGAAGGCCAAGTGAAAACCGCTGCGCTCGTTGCAACGCGGCACTCGTAGCTTGATTGACTAAACCCGGGCCGCTTCGTAAGGTGCGGCTCTTTTATCTTTACGGCCCGCTAATACCGGGCCGTTTCACGCAGTAAGTTCTGGGGAGTTCAGGGTGAAACCGGTCAAAGTAGGCATCTGTGGGCTGGGTACCGTCGGTGGCGGTACGTTCAATGTGCTCAAGCGCAACGCCGAGGAAATTGCCCGGCGCGCAGGGCGCGACATCGAAGTGGCGCAGATTGCGCTGCGCTCGCAGAACCCTCAGTGCGACATTACCGGTATTGCCACCACCAACGACGTGTTCGCGGTGGCCACCAATCCTGAAATCGACATCGTCATCGAGCTGATCGGCGGCTACACCGTCGCCCATGAACTGGTGCTCAAAGCCATCGAAAACGGCAAGCACGTGGTCACCGCCAACAAGGCGCTGATCGCCGTGCACGGCAACGAAATTTTCGCCAAAGCGCGTGAGAAGGGCGTGATCGTCGCGTTCGAAGCGGCGGTTGCCGGTGGCATTCCGGTGATCAAAGCCATCCGTGAAGGTTTGTCTGCCAACCGCATCAACTGGCTGGCCGGCATCATCAACGGCACCGGCAACTTTATCCTCAGCGAAATGCGTGAAAAAGGCCGCACCTTCCCCGACGTGCTGGCCGAAGCCCAGGCGCTGGGTTATGCCGAAGCCGATCCAACGTTCGACGTTGAAGGCATCGACGCTGCCCACAAGCTGACCATCCTGGCCTCCATCGCCTTTGGTATTCCGCTGCAGTTCGACAAGGCCTACACCGAAGGCATCACCAAACTGACCACCGCCGACGTCAACTACGCCGAGGCGCTGGGCTACCGCATCAAGCACCTGGGCGTGGCCCGCAGCACGGCCGCTGGCATCGAGCTGCGCGTGCACCCGACGCTGATTCCGGCCGACCGCCTGATCGCCAACGTCAATGGCGTGATGAACGCGGTAATGGTTAACGGCGACGCCGCTGGCAGCACGCTGTTCTACGGCGCTGGCGCCGGCATGGAGCCCACCGCATCGTCGGTGATCGCCGACCTGGTCGACGTGGTTCGCGCCCTGACTACCGACCCGGAAAACCGCGTGCCGCACCTGGCCTTCCAGCCGGACGCGCTGTCTACCCACCCGATTCTGCCGATCGAAGCGTGCGAGAGCGCTTACTACCTGCGCATTCAGGCCAAAGATCACCCCGGCGTGCTCGCCCAGGTGGCGACCATCCTGTCGGAGCGCGGCATCAATATCGAATCGATCATGCAGCAGGAAGTCGAAGAACAAGACGGCCTGGTGCCCATGATTCTGGTCACTCACCGCGTAGTAGAACAACGCATGAACGACGCCATCGCCGCCCTCGAGGCCCTGAGCGATGTGGTTGGCAGCGTTGTGCGTATTCGCGTTGAGCAACTGAGCTGAGGATTTCTCCATGCGTTACATCAGTACCCGCGGCCAAGCGCCTGCGCTGAATTTCGAAGACGTGCTGCTCACTGGCTTGGCCAGCGACGGCGGCTTGTATGTGCCGGAAAACCTGCCGCGTTTCACCCAGGAAGAAATCGCCTCGTGGGCTGGCCTGCCTTACCACGAGCTGGCCTTCCGCGTGATGCGCCCGTTCGTGACCGGCAGCATTCCGGATGCCGACTTCAAAAAGATTCTCGAAGAAACCTACGGCGTGTTCGCCCATAACGCCATCGCCCCGCTGCGTCAGCTGAACGGCAACGAGTGGGTGCTGGAACTGTTCCACGGCCCGACCCTGGCGTTCAAAGACTTCGCCCTGCAATTGCTCGGGCGTCTGCTCGACTACGTGTTGGCCAAGCGCAACGAGCGCGTGGTGATCATCGGCGCCACGTCCGGCGACACCGGTTCGGCCGCCATCGAAGGCTGCAAGGCGTGCGAGAACGTCGACATTTTCATCCTGCACCCGCACAACCGCGTCTCGGAAGTGCAGCGCCGGCAGATGACCACCATCCTCGGCGACAACATCCACAACATCGCCGTGGAAGGTAACTTCGACGACTGCCAGGAAATGGTCAAAGACAGCTTTGCCGACCAGAGCTTCCTTAAAGGCACCCGTCTGGTGGCGGTGAACTCGATCAACTGGGCGCGGATCATGGCCCAGATCGTTTACTACTTTCACGCCGCCTTGCAGTTGGGTGGCCCGGCGCGTTCGGTGGCGTTCTCGGTGCCGACTGGCAACTTCGGCGATATTTTCGCCGGCTATCTGGCGCGCAACATGGGCTTGCCGATCAGCCAATTGATCGTCGCCACCAACCGCAACGACATCCTGCACCGCTTCATGAGCGGCAATCAGTATGTGAAAGACACGCTGCACCCCACGCTATCGCCGTCGATGGACATCATGGTGTCGTCGAACTTCGAACGCCTGCTGTTCGACCTGCACGGCCGCAACGGCGCCGCGATCTTCGACCTGATGGCCACCTTCAAGAAAGGCGGTGGTTTCAGCGTTGACCAAGACCGCTGGACCGAAGCACGCAAGCTGTTCGACTCGCTGGCCGTCAGCGACGAAGAAACCTGCGAAACCATCGCCCAGGTGTACGCTGAAAGCGGTGAGCTGCTCGACCCGCACACCGCCATTGGCGTGAAAGCCGCGCGCGAGTGCCGCCGTAGCCTGAGCACGCCGATGGTGGTGCTGGGCACCGCCCATCCGGTGAAATTCCCCGAAGCGGTGGAAAAAGCCGGCGTCGGCAAAGGCCCGATCTTGCCGCCGCATCTGCAAGATCTGTTTGATCGTGACGAGCGCTGCACCGTGCTGCCGAACGACATCAAAGCCATGCAGAGCTTTGTGAGTGAACACGGCAATCGCGGTAAGCCGTTGTAAGCGTTAGCGGCAACGAAAAAGGCCGGCCCACTTCTGTGGTGCCGGCCTTTTTTCTGGCTGGGGTTTTGTGTTGTACCTTGCCCTCACCCCAACCCTCTCCCGCAAGCGGGCGAGGGGGCTAACGCGCTCTTCTCCCCTCTGCCCGCTCGCGGGAGAGGGGCGGGGGGAGAGGGTTTTCAGCCCCGGACGTTCACTCCTTAAAAAACCCCTTCGCCGCCTTCAAATACGCATCCCGCGTCGCCCCATTCAACCACTGCGCGTACAGCTCAATCACCTCGCCCTCACGCAACCGGCGCACGGACGCATTGATGGCTTTAATCGCCTCCAGGCCTTCCGGCGTTTTCGAACAGGTCACGTACGCGAGCTGGTAAACCGGTACGCCCTTGACCGGGTAAAAGCTCAGCGCGTCCAACGGCACGCCGGCGTTCTCACCCTGATAGCGCATTTCCGGCCAGTAGCCGAGCACCGCCGTCAGGCGCCGGTGTTGTTGCATGCGCAGCAAACTCAAGGTGGCATCGATGCCGTGGTGCACCACGATTCGCTCTGGCTTGGCCTGTTGCAGTTCGGCATCGATCACCTTGCCGTAACTGCGCTCCACCAGCGTGCCGACGTTATAGCGGCCGTCGGCCAGAAACGCTTCGAGGTCGAACGCACCGCCCTGGATAAAAGCGGCCAGCTCCGGCTCATCGCTTTTGCGCACCACAATGCCGTTGGTAAGAATGCCCAAGGTGGGAATCGAGAAATGCATCACCTGCTCGCGCTCTTTGCTCCACAGCAAACCGGAATCGCAGGTCAGCACGCCGCTGTTGAGTATCTGCATCGCGCGGGCGCGGTTGGCCAGGCTGAATACGTGCTCATACTGCGGCAAGTCGGCGACGAGCCGTTTCATCATGCGGTCGGCGATGCCCTGGCCTTTGAGCGGGCCTTCGAGAATGGTGAACGGCGGCATGTCGCGCATCGTCCAGATCAGGCGCGGCTTGTCCTGCGCCCACGCGGGGAGCGCAGCGACGGCGCATAGCGCGAGCACCAGCAAGCGTTGGAAAAAGGGCAGTGAAGGCATCAGAACAACACTCCGGGGGCACCAGGAGTACAGCGTGGAAAGTGTCAGCGTCTAACGCGCCTTTACTCAGTCGGCGAACGATAAAGGCCGCGCCTGGCGGAGTCCAGAACCCATTCACAGATAGCACCGGCGTGCACGATCGATCGGAGCTAGATGGCACCGCCGGCTTTCAACGCAGCAATCTGCTCGGCGCTGTAACCCAAGCTCGCCAGCACGCTGTGGTTGTGCTCGCCCAATTGCGGCCCGACCCACTCGGCGCTGCCGGGGGTTTCTGAAAGCTTGGGCACGATGCCCGGCATCTTGAAGGCTTTGCCGTCCGGCAGCTTGGCGCTGAGGAACATTTCCCGGGCCAGGTATTGCGGGTCGGCGAACATGTCTTCTGCGGAGAAAATGCGGCTGGCCGGGACCTCGGCGGCGTTCAGTGCGGCCAACACGGCGTCCAGCGGCAACGAGCCAACCCAGCGGTCGATCACGCCGTACAACTCATCGCGGCGCAGGTCACGGCCATCGTTGCTGGCCAGCGAGGCATCGTCCGCCAGGTCGGCGCGGCCGATGGCGAGCATAAAGCGCTTGAAGATCGCATCACCGTTGGCGCCGATTTGAATGTGCTTGCCGTCAGCGCTGGTGTGAATGGAGGAGGGTGTGATGCCCGGCATGATGTTGCCGGTGCGCTCGCGAATAAACCCGAACACATCGAACTCCGGCACCATGCTTTCCATCATGGCGAAAATTGCCTCGTACAACGCCACGTCCACCACTTGGCCCTTGCCGCCGTTGACCTCGCGGTGCCGCAGCGCCATCAACGCGCCGATCACGCCCCACAGCGCGGCAATCGAGTCGCCGATGGAAATGCCGGTGCGTACCGGCGGGCGGTCTTCGAAGCCGGTGATATAACGCAGCCCACCCATGGACTCGCCCACCGCGCCAAACCCTGGCTGGTCTTTCATCGGGCCGGTTTGGCCAAAACCGGAGAGCCGCACCATCACCAGATTCGGGTTCAGTGCGTGCAAAACGTCCCAGCCGAAGCCGAGCTTTTCCAGCACGCCGGGGCGGAAGTTTTCGATCAGGATGTCCGCTTCACTCAGCAACTTGCGAAGCACCTCACGGCCATCAGGGTGTTTGAGGTTAAGCGTCAGCGACTGTTTATTACGCGCCTGCACGAACCACCACAGCGAGGTGCCTTCATATAACTTGCGCCACTTGCGCAGCGGGTCGCCGCCATCGGGCGACTCCACCTTCACCACCTCGGCGCCAAATTCGGCGCAAATGCGCGAGGCGAAGGGCCCGGCAATGAGGGTGCCGAGCTCGATGACTTTCACTCCGGCGAGGGGTTTGTTGGCGAGGTTCATGGCGCAATCCGGCGGCAGACAATGGCCGCGACTCTAACCCGCAGCGGTCGCTTGCGGTAGACTTGCCGACCTTTCCCCTGCCCAGACACCCGACCATGGCCCAGCCTTCCACGACCTACAAAGTCGACCTCAACCTCACCGACCTCGACCGGGGCGTGTACGCCACATCGCGCCTGACCATCGCCCGCCATCCTTCGGAAACCGAAGAGCGCATGACCGTGCGGCTGCTGGCCTACGCCCTGTGGTACAGCGAAGAATTGAGCTTTGGCCGTGGCTTGTCGGATGTCGATGAACCGGCGCTGTGGGAGAAGAGCCTGGATGGCCGCGTGCTGCACTGGATCGAAGTTGGCTTGCCGGATGCCGATCGCCTGACCTGGTGTTCGCGCCGCACCGAACGCACCAGCCTGTTGGCCTACGGCAGCCTGCGCGTGTGGCAGAGCAAGGTGGTGGACGCGGCGAAAATGCTGAAAAACGTCAACATCGCCGCCGTGCCGCAAGAGGCGCTGGAGAACCTGGCCAAAGACATGCCGCGCGCGATCAACTGGGCCGTGATGATCAGCGAAGGCACCATCTACGTCACCGATGAGCGTGGTCAGCACGAAGTGCAGCTGGAATGGTTGATGGGGGATCGCGGCGAATAAACGCCGCGCAGGGTTAACCGAGGTCACGGCACCATGGGTTCTAAGACTTCACCTACCGCGACAGGGCAACGACGCGGCCGCCTGGCGCGGCTGATCCAGGCGGTCACCTCGCCCTACGTTCGCTACAAACACGCCAATATCATCCACGCCGTGCGCGTGGGGCTGGCCATGGCGGCCACGGTTGTTTTAACCACTGGCATGAACCTGCCCCACGGCGTGTGGGCATCGGTGTCGCTGCTGGTGGTGGTCGGCGGGTTGCAGCACTACGGCAATGTGCGCAAGAAAGCCATGGAGCGCGCCGTGGGCACCATGCTCGGCGCCGTTATCGGGCTGGCGTTGATTGTGCTGATGAACGTATCCGGCTCGCTGCTGCTGTTCTTCACGCTCATGTCGATCACCGCTGGCGCCTGCGCCTATTACGCCATCGGCCGGCCCGGTTACGTCGCACTGCTGACGGCCATCACCATGGTGATCGTCGCCGGGCACGGCGATCCGGATTTCAGTACCGGTTTGTGGCGCACCGCCAACGTGCTGATCGGTATCTCGATTGCCGTGGCCTTCTCGTTTGTGCTGCCGCAATACGCGGTGTACGCGTGGCGTTACCGCCTGGGCGACAACCTTCGCGACTGCGCGCGTCTGTACGGCGCGCTACTCGACGGCAAGCCACAGTCCGGCGAACAAACGGGCCAGCGCTTTGTGGTCATGAGCCAACGGCTGGTGCAGGCGCGCGGGCTTATGGAGTCGGTGGCCAAGGAAACCCGCGTGCCGCTCGCTCGGCTGGAAGAACTGCAACGTCTGCACCGCTCGATTCTTGAAACGCTGGAAATGTTGATCAACTCGCAGCCCGCGTCCGGCTTCGAGCTGGCCTGCACGCCGCGCGAAATCGCGGTGCGTCGCCAGTTATTGCGCACCGCGCGTGCCCTGCGTTTTGGCCGGGTTGGCCTGCTGCTTCAGCGCAACGAGGCCTCTAGGAGTCTGGCTGCGGTTGAGCCCATGCCCCTTGGTCAGGACAGCACCCTGCAGGGCCTGCATTGGCTGGCCATGCGTTTCTCCGAACAGGTGGAACGGTTTAGACTGCGCCTCAGCGAAATTGAGCCGCACTGGAACATTGAAGGTGCCCGCCGACCAAACGCCTGATGCGCGCCCGCGCCGACCCACCTGTGTGGTGAAGTCGCCCCGTTG
This sequence comes from Pseudomonas sp. AC070, assembly GCF_979258635.1. Taxonomy (NCBI): domain Bacteria; kingdom Pseudomonadati; phylum Pseudomonadota; class Gammaproteobacteria; order Pseudomonadales; family Pseudomonadaceae; genus Pseudomonas; species Pseudomonas sp. AC070. The sequence continues at coordinate 4,052,520 of NZ_OZ409871.1, read as the reverse complement.
AATGCCTTTTTTAATCTGTGTAGAACCTGCTAAAGCCCATGCGCATCGAAGCCCGCCCGTTACCTGCCACCTTGCCCAACCTCGGCGACCTGCCGCCCCTGCTGACCCGTTTGTATGCCGCCCGTGGCGTGCAGTCCGCCATGGAATTGGATAAAGGCTTGGCCAAGCTGATTCCCTACCAGCAATTGATGGGCATCGACGCCGCTGTGGCGTTGCTGGTGCAGGCGCTGGAGCAGCGTCAGCGCATTTTGATCGTCGGCGACTTCGACGCCGACGGCGCTACCGCCAGCACCGTCGGCGTGCTCGGCTTGCGGGCGCTGGGCGCGGCCCACGTCGATTACCTGGTGCCAAATCGCTTTGAATACGGCTACGGCCTGACGCCGGAAATTGTCGCCGTCGCGTTGGAGCGCGAGCCGCAGTTGTTGCTGACGGTGGACAACGGCATTTCCAGCGTCGAAGGCGTGGCGGCCGCCAAGGCGGCTGGGCTGAACGTGCTGGTCACCGACCACCACTTGCCCGGCCCCGAACTGCCAGCGGCCGATGCCATCGTCAATCCCAACCAGCACGGCTGCACCTTCCCGAGCAAAGCGTTGGCCGGCGTTGGCGTGATTTTCTACGTGCTGCTGGCCCTGCGCGCCAAGCTGCGGGAGTTGGACTGGTTTACCCGCGCCGGCATCAAAGAGCCGAACCTGGCCGAGTTGCTTGACCTGGTCGCCCTGGGCAGCGTGGCCGACGTGGTGCCCCTGGATGCCAACAACCGCATTCTTGTGCACCAAGGCCTCGCCCGTATTCGCGCAGGCCGGGCGCGCCCTGGGTTGCGTGCAGTGCTGGAAGTGGCCGGGCGACCGGCCGAGCGCATTACCTCCACCGACCTCGGTTTTATCCTCGGGCCACGTCTGAACGCTGCCGGCCGCTTGGACGACATGAGCCTGGGCATCGAATGCCTGCTGTGCGAAGACGAAGCCCTGGCGCGAGACATGGCCGTGCAACTCGACCAACTCAACCAAGACCGCAAAGCCATCGAACAAGGCATGCAGCGCGAAGCGTTGGCCCAGCTTAAAGACCTGCCGCTGGACACGCTGCCGTTTGGCCTGTGCCTGTTCGAAGCGGACTGGCACCAAGGCGTGATCGGCATCCTCGCCTCGCGCCTGAAAGAGCGTTACCACCGGCCGACCATCGCCTTTGCCGATGCCGGCGATGGCGTGCTCAAAGGCTCGGCGCGTTCGGTGCCGGGTTTTCACATTCGCGATGCACTGGATGCCGTGGCCGCCAAAAACCCTGGCCTGATCAGCAAGTTCGGCGGTCACGCCATGGCCGCCGGGCTGTCGCTACCTCAGGAAAATTTCCCCGCGTTTGCCGCCGCCTTCGACACCGAAGTACGCCGCCACCTGCAAGAAGACGACCTCACCGGCCGGCTGCTGTCAGACGGCGCGCTGGCCGTGGAAGAGTTTCACCTGGACCTGGCCCGCGCCCTGCGCAACGCCGGGCCGTGGGGGCAGCACTTCCCCGAGCCGTTGTTCCATGGCGTGTTTCAAGTGGTGCAGCAACGGGTGGTTGGCGAGCGGCATTTGAAAGTGGTGCTCAAAAGCGAGTGCGGCTCTGTGCAGCTGGACGGCATCGCGTTTGGCGTGGACCGCGAGGTGTGGCCAAACCCCACCGTGCGCTGGGTGGAGTTGGCTTACAAGCTGGACGTTAACGAATATCGCGGGCAGGAGACGGTGCAGTTGATGATTGCGCATATTGCTGCGCGGTAGGGGGGGCACTTGAGGCTTTGTCGGCAATCACCGTTCGCCTGATCGATTCTAGATCCCCGCTTTCGCGAGGATGACGGGGGTTTGGGTAATAAACACCGTCATTCCCGCGAAAGCGGCGGTTCGACGACTCGAAATCCAGAATGGCGCGACGTGCACAGCCACTTAGCCCCACGCGAAAGCAGAGACGGATTACAAAACCTATCTACTCCGGCTTCCCATCCAACGGCTTCACATGCGCCAACTCTTCCTCATCCAGCCCATACCCCTCGCCGATGTCCGCTTCATCGACAATGCTTAAATCCCAATCTGCCGCCACGGTGCCGCCCGGCTCGTTAGGTGAGCGGGCGCCCGTTTCGTCGATGAGGGTTTCCGGGCTCAGGTCGTCCATGCTGACGCCGTCTTCGTTTTCACCAATGCCGAGGGTTTCGCCGCCGCTCTGGCCGGCTTCGCGCACACGCTTGGCCGGCTGCTCGCGGGCGATTTCTTCTTCGGATTTAAGGTCGCCTACCTGGCCGCTGCGCTCATCGTTGCGGTCGTTGAAATCCAGCTGCTCGATGGAACCCATACGGTCCTCGATGTCGTCGATTTCCTGCGGGACATAGCGTTTTTGCGTGCTCATAGCCGTTCCTTCAATCAGAGGTAACTGAAAGGGTGGACCGGCGTCGGCGGCAGATGGTTCAGGCTAGTTGACTGGCAGCGGCCCTAGCGCAAGGCCAGCATGGCGGCTTTTTTATAGAACATGGCCGAGTCGGCTTTGGACATCAGCTCGTCCAACTGCTCGCCGGCTTGCGGGTAAATCGCCACGCCCAGGCTGCACGACACACTCAGTTCGCGGCCCTGCCAAAGCATGGGCTGGGCGATGGCGTGGGAAATCTGCTCGGTGAGGCGGTAGATGTCATCGGCGTCGTGCACGCCGTCGAGCAGCACCACAAACTCGTCGCCGCCCATGCGCGCGGCCATGTCGGCTTCGCGAATGTTGGCGCTGATGGCTTGCGCCGCGTGCACCAGAATCGCGTCGCCGGCCTGATGACCGTAGGAGTCGTTAATTTCTTTGAATTTGTTCAGGTCCAGGTAACACAGGGCCAAACGCTCGTCGTTGCGCTTGGCGGTCAGCAGCTTCTGTGTGGCATACGGAATAAAGCTGTTGCGGTTCGGCAGCCCCGTGAGCGAGTCATGAAAGGCCAGGGCGCGCACTTCTTCCTCGGCCACGATGCGCCGCGCAATCTCGCGCTGCAGTCGACGCTGGCTGCTTAGCAGAATCAGCACCACCACCAGAATCGCGGCGCAGCCAATGCTGATGAGCATGATGATGGTGCGCAGCCGCTCCACCAGTTGCGGTGGGTTGGGGTCGTAGAGGAAGCCGTCGAGGCGGCTCATGCTCGGCACCATGCCTTGCTCTTTGAACGCCTCGGCCATGCGCAGCCAGCGGCCGGGGTTCATGTGGCCGATGTCGACCAGGTCTGGAAGCACCAAACCGCGCATGGCCTGGGCTTCGAACTCCAGGTGTTCACGGCTTTTTTTCACTTGGTACTTGGTCAGCAGCAGGTCGATGATTTCCTCCTGGTGGTCCATGGCGTAGCGCCAGCCGCGCAGGGTGGCCCGGCGAATGGCCGCCACGCGCATGGGATTTTCGGTGGCTTCGGCTTCGGTGGTGAACAGAATGTCGCTGTAAAAATCGATGCCGTACGTGGCCGGCGACAGCACGCTGTATTCCACGCCTTTTTGCTGCAGGTAAAACGGCTCGTTGGTGAGGTAGGAATTGAACGCCTGCACCTTGCCGCTGACCAGGTCGTCGACCTCGTAACTGCTCGGTTGAATATCGAGAGTGGCGGGGTTGATGCCTTCACGGCTGATCATGGTCAGGAAATCGGCGTCGGTTTGCGCGTTCATCAGCATCACGCGCTTGCCTACCAGGTCGTGCACGGTCTGAATGCCGGCATCGGTGCGGGCCAGCAGCACCGAAGGCGAATGCTGAAAAATCGCCGCCAGGGCCACCAAGGGTTTGCCGTTCAGGCGCTCAAACAGCAGTTCGCTATTGGACTCGCCATACAGCGCGCGCCCGGCCAGCACTTCTTCCACCGGCGTTTTGCCCGGCGCGCCTTCGTGCAAGCGCACCTCGTAGCCTTCGTCGCGGTAGTAACCCTGGGCGATGGCGGCGTAGTAACCGGCAAATTGGAATTGGTGTTTCCAGCGCAGCTGGAAGTCGATGGTTTGCAAATGTGCAGGAGGTGGCAGCACAGCCGCGTGGCTTGATTGGGTGCCGAGCAATAGCACCACGAGCAGCCAGAACAGGTGCCGCGTTGAACGCTGAGAGGGGATTGGCCGACCTTGGCGCGACATCGAGTGTGGCATGGCATCTTCCATGAGCAGCGGTCACTGCCGGCTGCTCCGAGCTGACGGTGGGTGCCTTCGCCGCATCATGCCTCTTGTATTACGAGGCGCGCAATCGCGCGCACCTCGTAAGCACAAACATCCTGCCACGCTGGGCCCGGCGTGAACCGGGCATTAGCGGTTTTACTTGTTCAGTTTCCAGGCATCGCCAGCCGGCGCGGTGCCGTGTTCATAGGGCTTGCGCAGCACCATGTAAATCACGCCCAGGCCAATCACGATGGCGGTGGACAACGGCATGCCGTAGTTCACGTACCAGGCCGCATCCGGCGAGCGCGGCCAGGCCATGTTGATGATTGCCAGCACGCCGTACACCAGCGCGCCGATATTCACCAACATGCCCCAGCCGCCCAGGGTGAATGCACCGCTGGGTTTCCAGCCGCGCAGACGGGCAAACAGCGCGCCGCTGACGATCATCTGGAACGCCAGGTAAATGCCGATGGCAGCAAAGCTGACGATGGTGGCGATGGCGTCTTGCAGCACAAAACCCAGGCAGATAACGATCGCCGGCAACACGCCGCACACCAGCAAGGCCGTGGTCGGTACGTGGGTGGTGGGCGAGAGTTTTTTCAGCAAGCTGCTGCCGACAATCATCTCGTCGCGGGCGTACGAATACAGCAGGCGACTGGCCGCCGCTTGCAGGCTCAGCACACAGGAGATGAACGACACCATGACCACTGCCATCACCACTTTCGAGCCCGTGGCGCCGAAGGCGTTGTTGAGAATGGTGGTGACCGGGTCGGCGTCGGTGCCGTTGATCACGGCGGCCATGTCTGGCACCGCGAGAATCAGCGCCAGGCAGGCGAACATTGCCGCGATACCGCCGACGTAAATGGTCATGCGCATGGCCTTGGGAATGCTCTTGCTCGGGTTCGGCGTTTCTTCGGCCACATCGCCGCACGCCTCGAAGCCGTAATACAAAAACATGCCCGCCAACGACGCGGTGAGGAAGGCCGGCAGGTACGAGCCGTCGATGCTGATATCGAACGTGTTGAACAGCACGCTGAACGGCTGATGACGTTCGAAAATCAGCAAGTAGATGCCCACCACCAACGCGCCCAGCAGTTCGCAGATAAAGCCGAACATGGCGATGCGTGCCAGCACTTTGGTGCCGCTGAGGTTGACCACGGTGGCGATCACCGTCAGCACCAGGGCGATACCGATGTTGGTGTTATTGCTCGGCTCGAAACCTAGCATGGCCGCCATATACGGCCCGGCGCCCACTGCCACGGCGGCAATCGTCACGACCAAGGCCCAGGCGTACACCCAGCCGACCATCCACGCCCAGCGCTTGCCCACCAAGCGGCGTGCCCATGGATAGACGCCGCCGGAAATCGGAAACTGCGACACCACTTCACCAAACACCAGGCACACCAGCATTTGCCCCAGGCCGACCAGCAAATAGGCCCAGAACATCGGCGGGCCGCCGGCTGCCAGGCACAGGCCGAACAAGGTGTACACGCCCACCACCGGCGACAGGTAGGTAAAGCCCAGCGCGAAGTTTTCGGTCACGCTCATGCTGCGTTTGAAGTTGGACGTATAGCCCAGCGCGCGTAATTGCTCCGCGTCGCTGTCGGCGAATTGATCGCTCATTTTTAGTGCTCCTCGAGGTGATGGCAGCTATTTATTTATGTGCCCGGTTGGGCTGTCGTTATTGGCATTGCGCACCCGCAAACGGCCACGGCTCACCACCGCTGCTGCGCACGCCAGCAACGGCCGGGACGGTGAAAAGTGGGGATAAAACCTTGCAAAGACCTTATGTAGGAGAGGCTTTAGCCTCGATGCGCTTGGCCGCGTTATGTCGGCCTAATCGAGGCTGAAGCCTCTCCTACAGGCTTTCCTTAATGTTTGAACATCACATGCCGCACGGTGGTGTAGTCCTCCAGGCCGTACATGGACATGTCTTTGCCGTAGCCCGACAGCTTCTGGCCGCCGTGGGGCATTTCGCTCACGAGCATGAAGTGGGTGTTCACCCAAGTGCAGCCGTATTGCAGGCGAGCAGCGAAGCGGTGGGCGCGGCCGACGTCCTGGGTCCACACGGAGGAGGCCAGGCCGTAGTCCGAATCGTTGGCCCAGGCCAGGGCTTGGGCTTCGTCGCTGAACTCGGTGACCGACACCACCGGGCCGAAAATCTCGCGGCGCACCACTTCGTCGTCTTGCAGCGCGCCAGCCAGTACGGTCGGCTCGAAGAAAAAGCCAGGGCCGTCAACTTTCTTGCCGCCGGTGAGCACCTTGATATGGGGAATGGCGCGGGCGCGCTCGACGAAACCGGCCACGCGGTCCAGGTGCTGTTGCGTGATCAACGGACCCAGTTCGGTGCTGTCGTCATCCTGCACGCCGTATTTGATGGTGCTCACGGCTTCGGCCAGTTTGCTGACGAATTTTTCGTAGATGCCTTTTTGCGCGTAGATGCGGCAGGCGGCGGTGCAGTCTTGGCCGGCGTTGTAGAAGCCGAAGGTGCGAATGCCTTCCACGGCGGCGTCGATGTCAGCGTCGTCGAAAACCACCACCGGCGCTTTGCCGCCCAATTCCATGTGCATGCGCTTCACGGTGTCGGCGGTGCTGGCGATGATGTTGCTGCCCGTGGCCACCGAACCGGTCAGCGACACCATGCGTACTTTCGGGTGGCCGGTCAGCGGCGCGCCCACGCTCGGGCCACGGCCGAACACCACGTTAAGCACGCCAGCGGGGAAGATGTCGGCCGCCAGTTCGGCCAGGCGCAAGGCGGTCAGCGGCGTTTGTTCAGACGGCTTGAGCACCACGGTATTGCCCGCTGCCAAGGCTGGGCCGAGCTTCCAGGCGGCCATCATCAACGGGTAGTTCCACGGCGCGATGGAAGCCACCACACCGACCGGGTCGCGGCGAATCATCGAGGTATGGCCGGGCAGGTATTCACCCGCTGCCGAACCGCCCATTACGCGGCTGGCGCCGGCGAAAAAACGGAACACATCGGCAATCGCCGGCAGTTCGTCATTGAGCGCGGCGTTGTACGGTTTGCCGCAGTTTTGTGATTCGAGGCGTGCCAGTTCTTCGGCGTTGGCGTCGATCACATCGGCGAGTTTGAGCAGCAGCAGCGAACGGTCTTTCGGCGCGGTTTGCGACCAGCTGTCAAACGCGGCGTCGGCGGCGCGTACAGCGGCATCCACCTGGGCTTCGCTGGCCTCGTTGATACTCACCAACTCGGTGCCCAGCGAAGGATTTAAAACCGCTTGCGCGGCGCCTTCACCGGCGACCAGTTGGCCGTTGATCAGCAGTTTGGTTTGCATGGCTCATTCCCCTTTTTCAGGTCTGTGTAAGGACCTACAGCCCCCACGTTCGCTTTTATTTTCCGCCGCTACCGGCCACGCTTTCCCCACCCTTGGTGAGGTAATACGCGCCCAGAATCGGCAGCATGGTCACCAGCATCACGAGCATGGCGACCACGTTGGTCACCGGCACGTCGCGCGGGCGGCTGAGTTGGTTGAGCAGCCACAGCGGCAAGGTGCGTTCGTGGCCAGCGGTAAAGGTGGTCACAATGATTTCGTCGAACGACAGCGCAAACGCCAACATGCCGCCGGCCAGCAGCGCCGAGCCGAGGTTGGGCAAAATGATGTAGCGGAACGTCTGCCAGCCGTCGGCGCCCAGGTCCATCGAGGCTTCGATCAGGCTGTGGGAAGTTCGGCGAAAACGGGCGATCACGTTGTTGTAAACAATCACCACGCAGAACGTGGCGTGGCCCACCACGATGGTGAAAATGCCCGGCTCGATGCCGAAGGCTTTGAACGCTGTCAGCAGCGCCAAGCCGGTCACGATGCCGGGCAGGGCGATGGGCAGAATCAGCATCAGCGACACGCCTTCCTTGCCGAAGAAATCGCGCCGGTACAGCGCCGCCGCAGCCAGGGTGCCAAGCACCATGGCAATCAGTGTGGCCAGGCAGGCAATCTGCGCGCTCAGCTTGATCGCCTCCAGCACATCCGGCCGCGCGAAGGCGACGCTGAACCAGTGCAGCGTGAAGCCCTGCGGCGGAAAGCTGAACGCCGACTGCTCGGTGTTGAAGGCGTACATAAAGATGATCAGGATCGGGAAGTGCAAAAACACCAACCCGCCCCAGGCCGCCATTTTCAGCGGCAGCGAAGCTGAAGCGTCAGAGCGCATCGAAAGCCCCCAATCGTTTAACGATGGACAGGTACACGGCGATCAACACGATCGGCACCAAGGTGAACGCGGCGGCCATCGGCATGTTGCCGATCGAACCTTGCTGGGTATAAACCATGTTGCCGATAAACAACCCGGGCGGGCCCACCAGCTGCGGCACGATGAAATCGCCCAGGGTGAGGCTGAAGGTGAAGATCGAGCCGGCAGCAATGCCCGGCACCGACAGCGGCAGAATCACCTGCATAAAGGTTTGCGACGGGCGCGCGCCGAGGTCGGCCGAAGCCTGCAACAGCGACGGCGGCAAGCGCTCCAGCGAGGCTTGAATCGGCAAAATCATGAACGGCAGCCAGATGTACACAAACACCAGAAAGCGGCCCAGCTGCGAGGTCGACAAGGTGCTGCCGCCAATGCCCGGAATGCCCAGAATGAATTGCAGCACCGGCCCCAAATGCAGCTGCTCCACGAACCATTGCGCCACGCCGCCCTTGGCCAACAGCAGCGTCCAGGCGTAGGCCTTGACGATGTAACTGGCCCACATCGGCAGCATCACCGCGATGTAAAAAAACGCCTTGGTTTTGCCCGTGGTGCAGCGCGCCATGTAATAGGCGATGGGAAAGGCCAGCGCAGCGCTGGCCAGCGACACGGCAATGGCCATAGTCACGGTGCGCAGAATGATGTCGTAGTTGGCCGGCTCGAACAGCGCGGCCAGGTTGGCCCAGGTCAGGTCCGGCGTGGCGGCCATGGCCATTTCGTCGTAGGTGTACACGCCCTGCCAAAGAAAGGTCAGCAGCGGGGCGAAATAGATCACGCCGAACCACAGCAGCGGCGGCACCAATAGCATCGCCAAATACAGATTGGGCTTGCGGTACAGCAGGTTCGACAGCCCGTGCATCAACCCGCCCGAGCGGCCCGTGGCCAACGGCGTGGAAAGGGCGCTCATATCAGTGAGTCTCCCCATCAACCAGCGCCACCATGGCCTCGCGAGCCCAGCGCACGCTCACTTGCTGGCCCACCTGGAATGCCGGGGCGCTGTGTTGCCACTGATTATTGGCTTGGGTCACGCTGAGGTTCTGGCCGTTTTCCAGGCGTACTTCAAAGCGCGTGGCGGCGCCTTGGTACTGCACGTCGTGGAGCAGGCCGGTGACCAGCACTTCGGTGGCGTTGGCATCACTGCCAGCCGCCTCTTGCAGGAAGATGTGTTCCGGGCGAATCGAGAAGGGCGCGGCGCTGCCCGTCAGCAATTGCGCCAACTCGCCGCGCAGCACATTCGAGGTGCCGACGAACTCGGCCACAAAGGGCGTGGCCGGTTTCATATAGAGATTGCGCGGGGTGTCGACCTGCTCGATCCGGCCCTTGTTGAACACCGCCACGCGGTCGGACATCGACAGCGCTTCGGTCTGGTCGTGGGTGACGAAAATAAAGGTGATGCCGAGCTGGCGCTGCAGCTTCTTCAGCTCGCTTTGCATCTGCTCGCGCAGCTTCAAATCCAGCGCGCCGAGGGGTTCGTCGAGCAGCAATACGCGCGGCCGATTGACCAACGCGCGGGCCAGGGCCACACGCTGGCGCTGGCCGCCCGACAACTGCACCGGCTTGCGCTCGCCATAACCGGCCAGCGCCACCATGCCCAAGGCTTCCTCGGCACGGTTCAGCCGCTCGCTCTTGCCCACGCCTTTCACCTTCAAGCCGTAGGCCACGTTGTCGCGCACGTTCATATGGGGAAACAGGGCGTAATCCTGAAACACCGTATTCACATCGCGCTGATAGGGCGCCAGGCCAACGGCCTCGACGCCATGAATACGAATGGAGCCTGCGCTCGGCTGCTCGAAACCGGCAATCAGCCGCAAGCAGGTGGTTTTGCCCGAGCCGGAAGGGCCGAGCATGGAAAAAAACTCACCGTCCTGAATGTCGATGGACACACGGTCCACAGCCTTGACGTCGCCGAACACGCGGGACACATCGGTGAATTGCACAGCAGGGGTCATAGCGGGGAACTCCAAGGTAAAAGCCACCTGCCACGCAGGGCCGGTGCGGAACACAACGCAGATTGATCAGGTAAACGGCCATTTGTAGGAGTGGCTTTAGCCGCGATGCTTTTAAACGATCAACAGCATCGCGGCTAAAGCCGCTCCCACAGACGTTCGTGTGCTTTGGATTCTCAGTCAGAGGCGTAGCGAGCGGACCGCAGTCGTGTCCGGCCAGCGCGCAGGAACCGCAGCGTACTCAAGTACGTGAGGATTCCGAGCAATGCCCGGGCGCGACTGCGGTTCGCGCAGTAGCCGGCCAGGAGGATTACCGACCGCCCATGATCGAGATGAAATCCTGCGTCCATTTGGAATACGGGACACACGAATCCTGCGTCTTGCACTTGGCCTGCGGGGTCTTCCAGAAGGCGATCTTGTCGAACTGGTCGTACCCGTTCACCGCACAGCCTTCAGCACCGAGCAACTCGCTGGATTTGCACGCCACCGGCACCGCTGGCACCGAGCCGAACCAGGCGGCCAGGTCGCCTTGTACTTTCGGTTCCAGCGACCAGTTGATCCATTTGTACGCGCAGTTCGGGTGCTTGGCTTCGGCGTGCAACATGGTGGTGTCGGCCCAGCCGGTCACGCCTTCTTTCGGAAACACGGTGGCAATTGGCTGACCTTCGCCTTTCAGGGCGTTGGCCTGGTATGGCCAGGCGCTGGAGGCCACCACGCCTTCGTTTTTGAAGTCGCTCATTTGTACGGTGGTGTCGTGCCAGTAGCGGTGGATCAGCTCGTGCTGTTTGCGCAACACGTCGAGAACGGCCTTGTACTGGGTTTCGTTGAGCTCGTAGGGGTCGTTGATCTTCAGTTCAGGCTTGGCGTTCTTCAGGTACAGCGCGGCGTCGGCAATGTAGATCGGGCCGTCGTAGGCCTGCACGCGACCTTTGTTCGGCTTGCCGTCGGGCAGGTCTTGGGCCTCGAACAATACGCTCCAGCTGTCGGGCGCTTTCTTGAACACGTTGGTGTTGTACATCAGCACGTTCGGGCCCCATTGGTAGGGCGCGCCGTAGGTTTTGCCGTCGACCACGTACCACGGCGCGTCTTTCAGACGGCCGTCGATGGTTTTCCAGTTGGGCACCAATTCCGGGTTGATCGGCTGCACGCGCTTGCCGTAGATCAGGCGCAGCGAGGCGTCGCCCGAGGCAGTGACCAGGTCGTAGCCGCCTTTGGTCATAAGGCTGACCATTTCGTCCGAGGTGGCGGCGGTTTTCACGTTCACCTTGCAGCCGCTGTCTTTCTCGAACTGGGTTACCCAGTCGTAATTCTTATCGGTCTCGCCGCGTTCGATGTAACCCGGCCAGGCGATGATATCCAGCGCGCCTTCGCCGGCACCGACGGCCTTCAGCGTTTCGGCGGCTTGCAAGCTGGCGCTGGCCAGCAGTGCGGTGGTGAGCGCACTTAATAGAGCGGTTCTTTTCACGAACATTTAGGTATCCCTCTTTTCTGTTTTATTGGGGCAGTTGAACGTCGTGTAACGGGACTTCTTGTTATGTAACCGCACGGTCTAGGCCGGGCTGGAAGGGCTTGCGTAAATCGTCAATCGGTCAGCTGGCCGTGGCGCGCCATGATGTGACGCACCACGGTGTAATCCTCCAGCGAGTCGCTGGACAAATCTTTGCCATAACCCGAGCGTTTCAGGCCGCCGTGGGGCATTTCGCTCACCAGTTGAAAGTGGCTGTTGATCCAGGTGCAGCCGTATTGCAAACGGGCGGCTACCTGCATGGCTTTGTCGAGGTTCTGCGTCCATACCGACGAGGCCAGGCCATATTCCGAGTCGTTGGCCCAATCCACCGCCTGGCTCAGTTCGTCGAAGCGGGTCACGGTGACCACCGGGCCAAACACCTCGCGCTGCACAATTTCGTCGCTCTGTTTGCAGCCGGCCAGCAACGTCGGCTGGTAGTAGAAGCCGGGGCCCGAATGCACGGCGGCACCGGTTACGCGCTCGATGTGCGGTTGGCCGAGGGCGCGCTCCACAAAGCTGGCCACGCGGTCGCGCTGGCGGGCGCTGATCAGTGGGCCGATCTCGTTGTCGGCGTCACGCTTTCTGGCAAAGCGCAGGCTGCTGACGGCGTCGCCCAGTTCGGCTACCAGACGGTCGTGAATGCCCGCTTGAGCATAGATGCGGCAGGCGGCGGTGCAGTCCTGGCCGGCGTTGTAGTAGCCGTAGGCGCGCACGCCCTCGACCACAGCGTTGAGGTCAGCATCGTTGCAGACGATGACCGGCGCCTTGCCGCCCAATTCCAGGTGGGTGCGTTTCAGGGTTTTGGCGGCGGCTTGAAGAATTTTCTGGCCGGTGACGATATCGCCCGTGAGCGACACCATGCGCACCTTTGGGTGACTGACCAGATGACTGCCGACGCTCTCGCCGCCGCCACAAATAATGTTGATCACCCCAGGCGGCAGCAGCTCGGCGAGCACCGGCGCCAGCGCCAGAATCGACAGCGGCGTGTGCTCGGAAGGTTTGAACACCAGGGTATTGCCAGCGGCCAGCGCCGGGGCGATTTTCCAGGCGGCCATCATCAGCGGATAGTTCCACGGCGCAATCGAGGCGACCACGCCGATGGGGTCGCGTCGCACCATGCTGGTGTAACCCGGCAGGTATTCACCGGCCAGTTGCCCGGTCTGGCAGCGCACCGCGCCGGCAAAGAATCGGAAGACATCGACGGCAGCGGTCAGGTCGTCCTGGCGCGCCAGATGCTGCGGCTTGCCGCAGTTCAACGCCTCCAGCTGCGCCAATTTGTCAGCGCGCTGCTCAATGGCATCGGCAATCTTCAGCAAGATGACGGAGCGTTGTTGCGGCGTGGTGCGGGCCCAGCCAGTGGAGGCGCGGTGGGCGGCATGAATGGCGGCTTCGACCTGATCGGTTGAAGCCTCGGCAATACGAATAAGGGTGTCGCCGGTGGCGGGATTCAGAATCGGCTCGACAAAGCCTTCGCCAGTGACGAGCTGGCCGTCGATCAGCAGGGCGCTGCAAAAAGTCGCGGAGGGGGCGGCACCGGCCATCAAGTTCGCTCACTGTTGTTGTTTTCTATAGCGCCAGCCGCTTTCGAGAGAGCTGAAACGCTTTGATACGAATGGCAACAGAGACTAGTGGGCGCTTGTGTAGGCGACAAATTCTAAATACCGAACGCCGCGTTCGATTAAATAGATGGCCTGCGGTTATTCAGCTGCTCGCGGGCCACCGTCAGGAACGGGTCAACCAGTGCAGGCCGCGCCGTGCCTCGGCGCCAGGCCAGGCCGACATCCAGCGTCTGGGTTAAATCCACCACCGCGCGCGCTTCGATGATGTCGCCTTCCAGCGACCATGGCCGGTACGTCATATCCGGCTGAATAGACAGCCCCAAGCCCGCCGCCACCAGACTTCGCACCGCTTCGGTAGAGCCGGTGCGCAGCGTCACATTGGGCTGCAGACCAGCGCGCGACCAGATGCGTTGGGCGTTCAACCCCATTTCATCGACGTTCAGCTGAATCATCGGCTCCTTCGCCACATCGGCCAGGCTGATGCTGTCGTGCTCCAGCAGCGGGTGCTGCGGCGGCAACCACAGGCGCAGCGGCGAATGGGTAAGCACCTCGGTTTGCAGGGCGTGACGGTCTTCTAGGTTCGACAGAATCAAAACGCCCACGTCGATTTCACCGCTTACCAGCAAGTGCTCGATATACGGGCGCTCATCCTCCATCACGCGGATTTCCACGTTGGGGTAGGCGCGTTGAAAGCGGGTGATCAAATCGGCCAAGTAGTAACCGGCCACCAAGCCGGTAACGCCGATGGTGAGCTGGCCGGCGACCTGATCGGTGCTCTGCTGCAGGCTGCGTTTGGCGTTGTCCACGGTCGCCAGAATCAAATGCGCTTGGCGCAGAAACTGATGGCCTTGGTGGGTGAGGGTCATGCCCTTGGCGTGGCGATTGAACAGGCTGACGCCGATTTCCTGCTCCAGTTGCTGAATGGCCAGCGTTAGCGTCGATTGAGAGATAAACACTGCCTGGGCGGCGGAGGAGATGGAGCCGGTTTCAGCCACTGCAATGAAATGGCGGATCTGGCGCAGGGTCATCATGGAAGGCGGCTCATGGCACGGTCGGTGTAGCGACCTTGCCATGAGTTTTAACGTTATGGAATGCGAAATATCGTTTATTTAGAAAGCTAGTCGTTAGGTTGTAAACGGAGCTGATCACGCTGGATGGGGTGATCTGCTTGCTCCTTTTCGACAATTGTCGTGTTCCTGGACGCCTGCGAAACGGGTTCGACCTGGGGAGCGAGGTCGCCAATAACAGCCAGTGCGATGAGTGCGCAAGCGCAGAAGAAATGCCAAGGCGTGAGCGCGCTGCTCGGCGAGCGCGGTGCAAAGGGTGGTTGTTCCACGTCGACGTACCTACGGAAAAAACGAAGCGGCAACTTTGATACAAGGATCGCCATGCAGGCTGTCATCGACTGCTTCGCTCTGATCGGGGATCCACTGCCGGTTTTGTAGGAAAATCTTGATTCGGCCTCTCGGCGAAGACGCTGATCGATGGAGAAGAACAATCCTCCTGCGTGACCTAAGGCAAGGCGGCCTTCCCCGCTAAGCCGGCGTGCTGGTGGAAGTCAGCATCAGTGGGCTGTGGGAAGCGCAAAGGCGGTGTGAGTAAAAGCATCGCCGCTGGAGCCGTTCCCACGGGCCGCACATTCCCGTAGGAGCGCCTTCAGCCGCGATCCCTGCAAAGCCTAAAACCCCACCGTAACTTCCCCCCATAAGTCGTTGATCTGCCTACTCGCTGCTACGCTTTCAGCTTGCGCCTATGTAGGACGCGTCTTACAGTCGCTGGCATTGGCGCGCCACCTGCCGCCGTCAGCTTGAGCCGTGCGCGGGCACCGTTCATTTGGGGAGTTACGAGTGAAGAACTGGACCCTACGTCAGCGCATTCTGGCGAGTTTCGCGGTGATCATCGCGATCATTATTCTGATGGTCGTGGTGGCCTATTCGCGGCTGGTTACCATCGAAACCAGCGCCAAAAGCGTGGCCGAAGATTCCATGCCCGGCGTGTATTTCAGCTCCTACATTCGCAGCTCCTGGGTCGACAGTTTCCTGTTGGCGCAACAAGTGGTGGGTTTGTCCGATGAGCAGGTGATCAGCCCAGTCGTGCTGGCCGAGTTCACCAGCAACGACGAAAAACTCATGGCCCGCGTGGCCGAATACCGCCGGTCCATCGTTGAGGTTGAAGACAAAGCACACCTCGATTCCTTCCTGAAAAACCGCGACGAATTCAATAAGGCGCTCGCCGAGGTACTTGGCACTTTCCAGCAAGGCCAGCCGCTGCAAGCACGCAAAATTCTCAACGAGCGCCTGCGCCCGGTCTGGGCTGAAGGCCGCGAGCAATTGCTGCAAATGGTGCAGTTCAATAAAGACCGCGCCGACGTGGCCACCACGTCCATCACCGCCCAGGCCGCCGGCGCGAAGATCAGCCTGGTGTTGTCGCTGCTGCTGGTGATTGGAGTGGCGTTGATCAGCGGTTTCGTTTTGATGCGCGCCATCATGGGCCCGCTGAATAACTTGGCGCAGATTCTCACGGTGATGCGCACCGGCAACCTCACCACGCGATTCAACGACGTGCGCGCCGACGAGTTCGGCGCGGTGCAAGGTGGCTTCAATGCCATGGTCGATGACATCACCACGCTGGTCTCCCAGGCGCAGCGTTCGGCGGTGCAGGTGACCACATCGGTCACGGAAATTGCCGCCACCTCTAAACAGCAACAGGCCACGGCTACCGAAACCGCCGCCACCACTACGCAAATTGGCGCCACGTCGCGGGAAATTGCCGCCACTTCGCGCGACTTGGTGCGCACCATGGGCGAGGTGTCGTATTCCGCTGAGCAGGCCTCGGCGCTGGCCGGCGCTGGGCAGATTGGCTTGCAGCGCATGGAAGACACCATGCGCCAGGTGATGGGCGCGGCCGAGTTGGTGAACGCCAAGCTGGGCATTCTTAACGAAAAGGCCAGCAACATTAATCAGGTGGTGACCACCATCGTCAAAGTAGCCGACCAAACCAACCTGCTGTCGCTCAACGCCGCCATCGAGGCGGAAAAAGCGGGTGAGTACGGGCGCGGCTTCTCCGTAGTGGCAACCGAAGTGCGGCGCCTGGCCGACCAAACGGCCGTGGCCACGTACGACATCGAGCAGATGGTGCGTGAGATTCAGTCGGCCGTGTCGGCGGGCGTGATGGGCATGGACAAGTTTTCCGAGCAGGTGCGCCGTGGCATGAGCGAGGTGCAGGAGGTGGGCGAGCAGTTGTCGCAAACCATCGACCAGGTTCAAGCGCTGGCCCCGCGTGTGGTGGTGCTCAACGAGGGCATGCAGGCCCAGGCCACCGGCGCCGAACAGATTACCCAGGCGCTCACGCAACTGGGCGAGGCGACAGGGCAAACCGTGGAGTCGCTGCGCCAGGCCAGCTTTGCCATTGAGGAGCTGAATCAGGTGGCCGGCAGCCTGCGTAGCGGCGTGTCGAGCTTCAAGGTTTAAGGCCGCCATGAGCAGCCACGCGCAGCCGGCGTCGGGTCAGAAGGCGCCGCTGTACCTGTTGTTTTCCCTGGGCGACGAACGCTATGCGCTGGCGGCGCGCGAGGTGGTGGCGGTGTTGCCGCGTGTGCCGGTGAAAAGCATTCCTGGTGCGCCCGCCTGGGTGGCTGGCCTGTTTGCCTTTCGCGGCGCGCTGGTGCCGGTGCTCGACCTCTGCCACCTGAGCCTCGGCACACCCGCCCCGGCGCGCACCAGCACGCGCACGGTGCTGGTCGATTACCGCACCGGCGATGGCCGTCAATGCCCGCTCGGGCTGGTGTTGGAGCAGGCCAGCGACACCCTGCGCTGCGACCCCGAGGCGTTTCGCGATTACGGTTTGCTCAACCCCGACTCGCCTTACCTGGGCCCGGTGCTGGAGACTCGCGACGGCCTGGTGCAGCGCATTCAGGTCGACCAATTACTGCCCGACGCGGTGCAGGCGCTGTTGTTTCCGCCGGCGGGCTTAAGCCTGGAAGCAAGCGCGCCATGAGCATCGACCCGCGCTTCGAGCAGTTGCTGAAAGAACGCATGGGCCTGGACGCCATCACAGTGGGCGAGTCGGTGGTTGAGCGTGCGGTGCGCCGCTGCATGGCGGCGGTGCCGGGGCGCAATGAAGAGGCGTTTTGGCAGGCCCTTAACCAGTCAGAAGCCGAATTGCAGGCGCTGATTGAAGCGGTGATCGTTCCCGAGACGTGGTTTTTTCGTTACCCCGAATCCTTCGCCACGCTGGCCCGTTTGGCCGCGCGCCGCGTGGCCGAGCTGGCCGGCGCCCGGCCGCTGCGCCTGTTGAGCCTGCCGTGCTCGACCGGCGAAGAGCCGTATTCCATCGCCATGTGTTTGCTCGACGCCAACCTGCCCGCCGCCTCGTTCACGGTGGATGCGTTGGATATCAGCCCGTTGTCCATCGAACGCGCAATTGAAGGGCGCTATGGGCGTAACTCGTTTCGCGGCGACACGCTGGGGTTTCGCAACCGCTACTTCACCGCCGAGGGCAACGGCTATGTGATCAACCCGCGGGTGCGCGAGCAGGTGCGTTTTCGCGCCGGCAACCTGCTGGAGCCGGGGCTGCTGGCTGGCGAGGCGCCGTACGACATGGTGTTTTGCCGCAACCTGCTGATTTATTTCGACGTGGCCACCCAGGAGCAGGTGCTCGCCGTGCTCAAGCGCCTGACGCGCGACGACGGCGTGCTGTTTATCGGCCCGGCTGAGGCCGGTTTGTTTACCCGCGAGGGCATGCAGTCGCTGGGCATCCCGTTGTCTTTCGCGTTTCATCGTCGGGCATTGCCGGCCGCTGACGCGCCGCGCCTAGCGGCGCCTGTGCCTGCGCCCCGTCGGCCGTCGCCAGCGGTGCCGCGTCCGGCGGCCGTGGTGCCAGTCAAGCCCGTTGCACACAAGGCCCCGGTGGCTGCGGCGAATGCTGCCGAGCAGTTGGCGCAGCTTGCAGCCCTTGCCAATCAGGGCCGCACGGCCGAGGCGCGGCGCCAGGGCGAGGCGTTTCTGGCCAGCCACGGGCCGAGTGCCGAGGTGTTTTATTGGCTGGGTTTGCTCTGCGAAGTCGAGCACGACGCGCCGGGCGCCCAGGGTTTTTACCGCAAAGCGTTGTACCTGGAACCACAGCACCCGGCCACCTTGGCGCAGTTGGCGGCGTTGCTCGCAGCCCAGGGCGATGCGGCCGGCGCGCAACGCTTGCAGGCGCGGGCGCAACGCGGAGCCGGCCGTCATGAGTAGCTGCAATGAATGAAATAACCCTGAGCCAGCACGGCAGCGAGCACGCCGTGGACGACTGCTGGAACCGCATTGGCATTCGCGGCGATAAAAGCTGCCCGAAACTGATCGAGCATGTGCACTGCCGCAACTGTGAAGTCTACGGTGCCGCCGCCACGCGCCTGCTCGATCGCTACAGTCTGAGCCAGGAACACGTAGCGCTGTACGACCACACCGACGACCTCAGCGAGCAAGTCACGCGCTCGATGATTGTCTTCCGGCTGGGCGAAGAGTGGCTGGCCCTGGCCACCCGTACGCTGGTGGAAGTGTCGCCGCTGGCGCCGATTCATTCGTTGCCCCATCAACGCTCGCGTGCGCTGTTGGGCGTGGCCAATGTGCGCGGCGCGCTGGTGCCGTGTGTGTCGCTGAGCGAACTGCTGGGGCTGGACGCCGCCACCGCCAAAGCGGCTGGCCGCGTGGTGCCGCGCTTGCTGATTCTGGCCGGGCAGGGCGGCAACGTGGTGGCGCCGGTGGATGAAGTGCTGGGCATTCACGCCTTCCCGCAGCAGCAGTTGGAGCAAGCCAGCGCCGGCCAGACTGGCGCCGGCGTGGCCGCAGCGAAGTTCACCCGTGGCGTCTTGCTGTGGCAGCAACGCAGCGTGCGCCTGCTCGACGAAGACCTTTTATTGCACGCCGTGATGCGGAGCCTGACATGACCCCGGATCAAATGCGCGATGCCTCCATGCTGGAGCTGTTCCAGCTCGAAGCCGAAGCTCAGGCCCAGGTGCTCAACGCCGGCTTGCTGGCGCTGGAGCGCAACCCCACGCAGGCCGAGCAATTGGAAGCCTGCATGCGCGCGGCACATTCGCTGAAAGGGGCGGCGCGCATTGTCGGCGTCGATGCCGGCGTGGGTATTGCCCATGTGATGGAAGACTGCCTGGTGAGCGCGCAAAACGGCCAACTGCGCCTGACGCCCGAGCACATTGATGCGCTGCTCAAAGGCACTGATTTGCTGCTGCGCGTAGCCAAACCGGACTCGGGCGTAACGCCGGACGAGGTGGCGCACTTCGTCGACCAGATGGACATCATGAGCCGTGGCGGTTTTATCGCCATGCAGGAAACCCGTCTGGCTGCGCCGCACCCGGCGGTTGTTGAAACCTCGGCGCCAGCGGCGCAAGTGCCGGCCCCGCCAGCGCCGCCTGAGCCCATCGTCGACGACGCGCCGGTGGCCGATGCCGGCGGCGAGCGCGTATTGCGCGTAACCGCCGAGCGCCTGAATCGGCTGCTGGATTTATCCAGCAAATCGCTGGTGGAGTCGCAGCGGCTCAAGCCGTTTCTCACTTCTATGCAGCGCATGAAGCGCCTGCAAACCAACGCCAGCCGCACCCTCAACGGCGTGCACGACGGGCTGAACGAGGCCGATACCGACCCCCAAACCCTGGCACTGCTGGCCGACGCCCGGCGCCTGGTGGACGAATGCCAGCAATTGCTCACCCAGCAAGCCAGCGACCTCGACGAATTCAGCTGGCAGTCCGAACAGCGCGCGCAACTGCTGTACGACACAGCGTTGGCCTGCCGCCTGCGGCCGTTCAACGACGTGCTGCGCGGCCAGGAACGGATGATTCGCGACCTCGGCCGCTCGCTCGGCAAGCAGGTGCGCCTGGACGTGAAGGGTAAGAAAACCCAGGTCGACCGTGAAGTGCTGGAAAAGCTCGAAGCGCCCTTGGTGCACCTGCTGCGCAACGCCGTCGACCATGGCATCGAAAGCCCCGAGGCGCGGGCGCTTGCCGGCAAGCCAAGCGAAGGGGTGATCAGCATTACCGCCAGCCACCAAGCGGGCTTGCTGGTCCTGGAACTGAGCGACGACGGCGCCGGTATTGATCTGGATCGCCTGCGCCGTGCCATCGCCCAACGTCAGCTGTCCACCGCCGACACCATCGCGCAGATGAGCGAAGACGAGCTGCTGAGCTTCCTGTTTTTGCCCGGCTTCAGCATGCGCGACACGGTGACCGAGGTGTCTGGCCGTGGCGTGGGGCTGGATGTGGTGCAGCACATGGTGCGCCAGCTGCGCGGCGCCATTGAGCTGCGCCAGGTGCCGGGGCAGGGCGCGACGTTCCACCTGGAAGTGCCGCTGACGCTGTCGGTGGTGCGCAGCCTGGTGGTGATGATTGGCGGCGAGGCCTATGCGTTTCCGCTGGCGCAGATCGACCGCATGCTGGAGCTGGCGCCGGCCGACATTGTGCAATTGGAAGGCCGTCAGCATTTTTGGCACGAAGGCCGGCATGTCGGCCTGGTGGCCGCGCATCAACTGTTGCAGCGCCCGGAAGGCGACGCGTCGGCCGGTGATATTCGCGTGGTGGTGATTCGGGAGCGCGATGCCGCGTACGGCGTGGCGGTGGAGCGTTTTGTCGGCGAACGCACGCTGGTGGTGCTGCCCATTGATGCGCGGCTGGGCAAGGTGCAAGACATCTCCGCCGGCGCCTTGCTCGACGACGGCACGCCGGTGCTGATTCTCGACGTGGAAGACATGCTGCGCTCGGTGGAAAAACTGCTCAGCACCGGGCGTTTGGAACGTATCGACCGGGGCGCGCGGCAAGCCGGTGCGGTGGCGCGCAAACGCATTCTGGTGGTCGACGATTCGCTCACCGTGCGCGAGCTGGAGCGCAAATTGCTGCTGCAACGCGGCTACGACGTGGCCGTGGCCGTGGATGGCATGGACGGTTGGAACGCCTTGCGCTCCGAGCATTTCGATTTACTGGTGAGCGACATCGACATGCCGCGTATGGACGGCATCGAGCTGGTCACCCTGATTCGCCGCGACAACCGTTTGCAATCGTTGCCGGTGATGGTGGTCTCGTACAAAGACCGTGAAGAAGACCGTCGCCGTGGCCTGGATGCCGGCGCCGATTACTACCTGGCCAAAGCCAGTTTCCATGACGAAGCGCTGCTGGATGCCGTCGTCGATTTGATTGGGGAGCCGTAGGTGAAGATAGGGATTGTCAACGACATGCCGCTGGCCGTGGAGGCCCTGCGCCGAGCACTGGCGCTGGAGCCGGCGCATCAGGTGATTTGGGTGGCGGGCGACGGCGCCGAAGCCGTGGCCAAATGCGCCGAGCAGCGTCCCGACGTGGTGCTGATGGATTTGATCATGCCGGTGATGGACGGCGTGGAAGCCACCCGGCAGATCATGGCCAACACGCCGTGCGCCGTGGTGGTGGTCACGGTGAATTCGCAGCAGAGCATGAACCGCGTGTTCGAAGCCATGGGCCACGGCGCGGTGGACGTGGTGGACACGCCGGCCCTGGGTGTCGGTGATTTACGCGAGGCCGCCGCGCCGCTGCTGCGCAAGATTCAGAACATCGGCTGGCTGTTGGGCGAACGCGAAAAGAAGCCTGCGGACAAAGCCCCGGCCGTGGCGCCGAACCGACAGCGCAAAGCGCTGCTGGCCATCGGCGCCTCGGCAGGCGGGCCGGCTGCGCTGGAAATTCTGCTGAAAGCGCTGCCGGCGGATTTTCCCGCCGCCGTGGTGCTGGTTCAGCATGTGGACGAAGTGTTTGCCGCCGGCATGGCGGATTGGCTGTGCAGCGCCGCCACTATGCCGGTGCGCCTGGCCGTGGCGGGGGAACAACCGCAGGTGGGCACGGTGTTGCTGGCGGGCACCAATAATCACCTGCGGCTGCTCAAGGACGGCACATTGAGCTACACGGTCGAGCCGAGCGAGCACATTTACCGGCCGTCCATAGATGTGTTTTTCGAAAGCGTCGCGCAGTATTGGCAAGGCGAGGCAATTGGTGTGCTGCTCACCGGCATGGGGCGCGACGGCGCCAATGGCCTGAAACTCCTGCGGGAGCGCGGGTTCCATACCATTGCGCAAGACCAACAAAGCTCGGCGGTGTACGGCATGCCCAAGGCGGCCGCCGCCATTGATGCGGCGGTGGAAATTTGTTCACTCGACGCCATCGCGCCGACGTTATGTCGGCTGTGGACATAGGCGTTACCCGGTTCTCGTGTAACAACAACAATGATTGATCGAGGGTAGTACCGAAGTGATTAACGACGAAAACGCCGTAATGGTGTTGCTGGTAGATGACCAAGCCATGATCGGCGAGGCCATCCGCCGTGCCCTGGCGAACGAGCCGAACATCGGCTTTCACTTCTGCTCGGACCCTCACCAGGCCGTGGCGCAGGCCATTCAGATAAAACCCACCGTCATCATCCAGGATCTGGTCATGCCAGGCGTGGATGGCCTGTCGCTGGTGCGCGCCTACCGCGCCAACCCGGTAACGGCCGACATCCCGATTATCGTGTTGTCGACTAAAGACGACGGCCTGGTGAAAAGCTCGGCCTTTGGCGCGGGCGCCAACGATTACCTGGTGAAGCTGCCCGACTCCATCGAGCTGATCGCCCGCATCCGCTACCACTCGCGCTCCTACCAAATGCAACTGCAACGCGACGACGCCCACCGCGCCCTGCGCGAAAGCCAGCAGCAACTGATGGAAACCAACCTGGTGCTGCAACGGCTGATGAACTCCGACGGCCTGACCGGCCTGTCGAACCGTCGCCACTTCGACGAATACCTGGAAATGGAATGGCGCCGCGCCATGCGCGAACAGAGCCAACTGTCGCTGCTGATGATCGACGTCGACTACTTCAAAGCCTTCAACGACGGCTTCGGTCACCTCAAAGGCGACGAAGCGCTGCACCAAGTCGCCGACGCCATTCGCGGCGGCTGCAGCAGGCCCTCCGACCTGCCGGCCCGTTACGGCGGCGAAGAGTTTGCCATGGTGCTGCCGAGTACATCGTCAGGTGGCGCGCGCTTGGTCGCCGAGAAAATTCGCCGCGCGGTGGAAGGGCTGAACATCGCCCATACCTCGCCCAAAGACGGCTCGGTGCTGACCGTGAGCATCGGCCTGGCCACCATGCTGCCGCAGCAGGGCGAAGAGCACCGGCTGCTGATACAAAGCGCGGATCGGGCGCTGTACCAGGCCAAGAATGCGGGGCGTAATCAGGTGGGGATGTTGTGATCGTCTTGAGGGCCAATCGAGGCTGAAGCCTCTCCCACAGTGGAACGAGAATTGAAGTGCGCCCCAAAAGTTGGACACCCATCCAACCTTTGGGGCTTCTTCCATGAGCAAGTACACAACGCAGTTCAAGCTGTCTGTTATCACCGCCTTTCTTGAGCGAGGCCGAGGCTTTCGCTTTATTGCTGAGCAATTCCAGCTAGATCCCACCCTGCTTCGGCGTTGGGTAGAAGCCTACCGGTTGCATGGCGATGCCAGCCTGCGGGCCCGGCCAGTCAGCTATAGCGCAGAGTTCAAGCTCGCTGTTCTTCAGCAGATGTGGCGTGAAAATCTTTCTTTTCGTTGCGTGGCCGCGGCTTTCAATTTGGGTAATTCAACCCAAGTGGGCATATGGCAGCAGCAGTATTACAGTGGCGGCTTTGAAGCCCTGGAGTCAGCCAGGAAAGGACCGCCCGCCGTTATGACACTACCTCCCGCCAAGCCCTCTGCACCTGAAACCACAAGCGATGAAGATCTTTCGCATGCTGAGTTGCTGCTCAAGCTACGCAAGCTCCAAGTGGAGAACGCCTGGCTAAAAAAGCTCAAGGAGCACAGGGAGGAGAAGAAAAGGCAGGAGAAAGCAGCAAAGAAAAAACGAAGTTGATCACCGAGCTGCGTGATCATTTCTCGCTCGAAGAACTGCTTGAAGTCGCGCAGTTGGCGCGCAGCACGTATTACTACCAGCTCAATCTGATGAACACCGGAGATCGGTTCGCGCCTCTGAAAGCCTCTATCCAGAGCGTTCAGGAGGAGCATATGGGGCGCTATGGCTATCGCCGAATGACCGCTGCGCTGCGTAATGCTGGCCAGATGGTTAACAGCAAAACGGTGCGGCGCCTCATGGGCGATCTAAATCTCAAATGCACGGTGCGACCGAAAAAGTACCGCTCGTATCGGGGCTTGGTCGGCAAGGCTTCGCCTAATGTTTTGGCCCGTCAGTTTGAAGCGGACCAGCCAAACCAGAAGTGGGTCACGGACGTAACCGAGTTCAAAGTGGCCGGCGAAAAGCTTTACCTGTCCCCGGTGCTGGACCTGTTCAACGGCGAAATCGTTGCCTATCAAACCGACACCCGACCACGTTACGCCTTGGTAGGCCGCATGCTGGAGCAAGCGCTTGAAGGTCTGCCCGAGACGGCAAAACCGCTGCTGCACTCAGATCAGGGCTGGCACTACCAATATCCTGACTACCGGGAGCGCTTGGAAAAAGCAGGCCTGAAGCAAAGCATGTCACGCAAAGGCAACTGCCTGGACAACGCCACAATGGAGAGCTTTTTTGGCACGCTTAAGTCGGAGTACTTCTACCGCGAGCGTTTCGATAACGTCGCTCAGCTGCAAGCCGGGCTGGACGAATACATCCGTTACTACAACCATGATCGGATCAAGATGAAGCTAGGCGGCCTCAGCCCTGTTGCTTACAGAGCAAAGGCCGTCATGGCTTAACCAGTACGTGTCCAACTTTTGGGGCGCACTTCAAATTCCTGTGGGAGAGGCTTCAGCCTCGATTCCTGGAAATCTCGGCTCCAGCAAAAGCAACATCCGCAAACACTCTCGTGTAGGGCTTTTCCCGCGTTTGGTTCTAGTCTGCCGGTCGGTTTATTCAATGACTGGAGGCGTTATGAACACCCGTGGCTTACTCGATCAGTTGCTCAAGTCCGGCCAGGATCTGCTGCAAAGCAAAACCGGCGGTGCCAAGCCCGGCAACGGTGGCGGTAAAGCGGGCGGGCTGCTGGACAGTACCAATCTCGGCAGTTTGCTCGGCGGTGCCGGTGGCGGCGCGCTGGCAGCCGGGGCCATGGGCCTGCTGCTGGGCAACAAGAGCGCGCGCAAGCTGGGCGGCAAAGCCCTGACCTACGGCGGCCTCGCCGCGCTGGGCGTGATCGCCTACAAGGCCTACGGCAACTGGCAGGCCAACCAGGCCAACGGTGCCGTTACCGAACCACAAACCCTCGACCGTCTGCCCGAGCCCCAAGCCGAGCTGCACAGCCAGGCCATTCTCAAAGCACTGGTGGCGGCAGCCAAAGCCGATGGCCATGTTGATGGCCGCGAGCGGCAGTTGATTGAAGGCGAATTCGTCAAGCTGACCAACGACCCCGAGCTGAAAACCTGGCTCGACCGCGAACTGAACAAACCGCTCGACCCAGCCGACGTCGCCCGCGTCGCCACTACGCCGGAAATGGCGGCGGAAATGTATGTGGCGAGCGTGTTGATGGTCGATGAAGAGCACTTTATGGAGCGCGCCTACCTCGACGAGTTGGCCAAGCAGTTGAAGCTTGAGCCGTCGTTGAAGCTGGAGTTGGAGAGTCAGGTGCGTCAGGCGGTTTGACAGCCAAGAGCCCCTCTCCCCAGCCCTCTCCCGCAAGCGGGCGAGGGGGCGGACCGAGTAGGGGCTGGCGGCCGTGGCGCGATTGAATTCCCCTCTCCCGCTCGCGGGAGAGGGGCGAGGGGAGAGGGCGGCGGCGAACCGCGATCTTCGCCCAATCCCCCCGATTTCCCGCTGCAACCCGCATATCTACTCGGGTATACTCGCCGGCTTTTCGAAAGTAACGCCTGCGAGTGCTGCCCACCATGGAAATCAACCCGATCCTTAACAGCATCAAGGACCTCTCCGAACGTTCCGAAACGATTCGGGGGTATCTTTGACTACGATCACAAGAGTGATCGTCTGACGGAAGTCAACCGCGAGCTGGAAGACCCGGCCGTGTGGAACAACCCTGAATATGCGCAGAACCTGGGCCGTGAACGCGCTCAGTTAGCGCAAATCGTCGAAACCCTCGACGAAATGAGCAGCGGCCTCAGCGACGCCCGCGACCTGCTACAAATGGCGGCAGAGGAAGAAGACCAAGGTGCCGTCGACGACGTGGCCGCCGAGGTCGAGCGTCTGCGCGAAGCGCTGGAGAAGCTCGAATTCCGCCGCATGTTCAGCGGTGAAATGGACGCCAACAACGCCTACCTCGATATCCAGGCCGGTTCCGGCGGCACCGAAGCCCAAGACTGGGCCAACATTTTGCTGCGCATGTACCTGCGCTGGGCCGACAAGCGCGGCTTCGACGCCACCATCATGGAATTGTCGGCCGGTGAAGTGGCGGGCATCAAAGGCGCCACCGTGCACATCAAAGGCGAATACGCGTTTGGTTGGTTGCGCACCGAGATTGGCGTCCACCGTCTCGTACGAAAAAGCCCATTCGACTCCGGTAACCGTCGCCATACCTCGTTTTCGGCGGTGTTTGTGTCGCCAGAAATTGACGACAACATCGAAATCGAGATCAACCCGGCAGACCTGCGAATTGACACCTATCGTTCATCCGGTGCCGGTGGTCAGCACGTAAACACCACCGACTCGGCCGTGCGTATTACCCACGTGCCGACCAACACCGTGGTCAGTTGCCAGAACGAGCGCTCGCAACACGCCAACAAAGACACCGCGATGAAGATGCTCCGCGCTCGTTTGTATGAGCAGGAAGTGCAGAAGCGCAACGCGGCGTCCCAGGCGCTGGAAGACACCAAGTCGGATATCGGCTGGGGTCACCAGATTCGCTCTTATGTGCTCGACGCCTCGCGCATCAAAGACCTGCGCACCAGCATCGAACGCAGCGACTGTGACAAAGTGCTGGACGGCGATCTGGACGAGTACCTGATCGCAAGCCTCAAACAAGGGCTTTAAAACCGCCGAGTAACTGAATCGGACGCAGTGTGGGAGCGCTGGCCAAACCGCACATAGCTGCTCAAGCGCCCCACACCTACGCGTACCGCACCCTGTATTGGATACCGAAAAAACATGAGCGACCACAAAGCCGAACCGCAACCCGACCTGCAAGCGCTGCAACAGGAAGAAAACTCCCTGATTGCCCTGCGCAAAGAAAAGCTCGCCGCCGCGCGCAGCAAGGGTCAGGCCTTCCCCAACGACTTCCGTCGCGACAACTACTGCAACGACCTGCAAAAGCAGTACGCCGACAAGACCAAGGAAGAACTGGAAGCAGCGGCTATTCCGGTGAAGGTTGCCGGTCGCATCATGCTCAACCGTGGCGCGTTCATGGTTATCCAGGACATGACCGGCCGCATTCAGGTGTACGTGAACCGTAAAACCCTGTCGGAAGAAACCCTGGCCGAGGTGAAAACCTGGGACCTTGGCGACATCATCGCCGCCGAAGGCACCCTGGCCCGTTCCGGCAAAGGTGACCTCTACGTGGAAATGACCCACGTGCGCCTGCTGACCAAGTCGCTGCGCCCGCTGCCGGACAAACACCACGGCCTGACCGACACCGAAACCCGCTATCGCCAGCGCTACGTTGACCTGATCGTTAACGAAGAAACGCGCCAGACCTTCCGCGTTCGTTCGCAAGTCATCGCTCACATCCGCAGCTTTTTGATGAAGCGCGACTTCCTCGAAGTGGAAACGCCGATGCTGCAGACCATTCCGGGCGGCGCCGCGGCCAAGCCGTTTGAAACCCATCACAACGCATTGGACATGGGCATGTACCTGCGCATTGCGCCGGAGCTGTACCTCAAGCGTCTGGTAGTGGGCGGCTTTGAGCGCGTGTTCGAGATCAACCGCAACTTCCGGAACGAAGGCGTTTCGACCCGGCACAACCCCGAGTTCACCATGCTCGAGTTCTACCAGGCCTACGCCGACTACGAAGACAACATGGACCTTACCGAGGAGCTGTTCCGCGAACTGGCGCAGCTGGTACTGGGCAGCACCGACGTGCCGTACCAGGGCAAGGTGTTCCACTTCGGCGAGCCGTTTGTGCGTTTGTCGGTGTTCGACTCGATCCTCAAGTACAACCCGGAACTCACTGCTGCCGATCTCACCGACATCGACAAAGCGCGTGAAATCGCCAAGAAGGCCGGCGCCAAGGTGCTGGGCTTCGAAGGTCTGGGCAAATTGCAGGTGATGATTTTTGAAGAGCTGGTCGAGCACAAACTCGAACAACCGCACTTCATTACCCAGTACCCGTTCGAAGTGTCGCCGCTGGCCCGTCGCAATGACCAGGACCCTAGCGTGACCGACCGCTTCGAGCTGTTTATTGGTGGCCGCGAAATCGCCAACGCCTATTCGGAGTTGAACGACGCCGAAGACCAGGCCGAGCGCTTCCAGGCGCAAGTGGCCGACAAGGACGCCGGCGACGACGAAGCCATGCATTACGACGCCGATTTCGTGCGCGCGCTGGAATACGGCATGCCGCCGACAGCGGGCGAGGGCATTGGTATCGACCGTTTGGTGATGTTGTTGACGGATGCGCCGTCTATTCGCGACGTGATCCTGTTCCCCCACATGCGCCCTCAGGCGTAAGCAATGCAGGCCGAGCGCACGCCCGTGCGTTCGGCCTGCTGCGGTAGCGGCTAGAAAGGTTTAGTGGGGAAGGGATTTATTCTGCCTAGGCGTGCTCCAAGGCGAGAGTTTCACCATTGCGAGCATTTCACCAATGCGAGAGGTAAGCCCAGTCGTGACCCAACCTTCCCGAGACAGTGCCGCCGACGTCGCCAGCGCCGTTGCCGAAAGCGTGCAATACCAAGGCCGCAAGGCCAGCCGCCAGGGCAGTGAACAACGCCGTCAAGCCATTCTCGATGCCGCCATGCGCATCATCGTGCGCGAAGGCGTACGGGCAGTCCGGCACCGCGCCGTGGCCGCCGAGGCCGACGTACCGTTGTCTGCCACCACCTACTACTTCAAAGACATCAACGATCTCATCACCGACACCTTCGCCTTGTTCGTAGAACGCAGCGCTGCCGACATGGCTGCGTTTTGGGAAGGGGCCGAAGGGCTGTTGCGCACGCGCGTGGAGAAGTTGCACGGCGGCCCCGAGTCGCGCCGTGAATTGGCGGACTACATCGCCGCCATGGCCGTGGACTACGTGCACCGCCAGGTAATGGACCGCCCCGCGCATCTGCTGGCCGAGCGCGCGTTTCAGCAGGAAGCCTTGCTCAACCCGCGCTTGCACGACCTGGTGCGCTCGCACCGGCAAATTCTGCAGCAGGGCGTGACGCACTTTTTTGAAGTGCTCGGTTCGCAGCACCCAACCGAAGACGCCAAGGTGCTTACCGGCATCGTCGAGCGCATGGAATACCAGGGTTTGATCGATGGCGCGGCAAACATGAACAACGCCGAGATGCTGGCGCTGCTCAAACGCTACATTTATTTGGTCCTCGGTTTGTAG
The DNA here is from genome assembly GCF_979258635.1 of Pseudomonas sp. AC070. Classification (NCBI taxonomy): domain Bacteria; kingdom Pseudomonadati; phylum Pseudomonadota; class Gammaproteobacteria; order Pseudomonadales; family Pseudomonadaceae; genus Pseudomonas; species Pseudomonas sp. AC070. The sequence goes on along the minus strand of NZ_OZ409871.1, from coordinate 4,022,774 downwards.
ACCTGCTGAATCCGGGTCCGCATCACTTGTCACATTTCTGCAGTAGGGTGCGCCGTTTTGTGATCAGGGAGTGGCAGTGGTAATGGCAATTGAAAGAAGGAGTGGGCTGCGGATGGAAAAATCGATAAACGTCTGGCGTGTGCTGATTGCAGCGTCGTTCCTGTTGCTCAGCGGCTGCCTGGTGACGTTTAAAGATCCCATTCCCGCGAACGAGCCGGCGCCCATGCCGCTGTTGGGCGAGTGGACACGCAAAAACGAGTTCGGCGACACCCTCTACCTGGACATCAGCCGCTCCGGCTCGAACGTCTACAAAGCCCGCACCTATATCAACAGCCCCGACAACGCCAAGAGCGTCGAGGAATACAGCTTCACCGTGTCGCACCACGGCAGTCGCTGGTACTTGTCGGCGGGCTTGCCGAAAACCTTGGGCGCCAACTTCGCCATTGGCGGCTTTGAGCTGACCAAAGACAACGAGCTGCTGCTCTATAACCTCGACATCGACCGGGTCAGTCAAGAGCTGCAAGTCGGTGGATTGCAGGGCGATGTGATAGAAACCCCGGAAGGCGACGGCGTGCTGATCACCAGCCCGCTGGAAAAAGTCTTTGCGTACCTCGACGATCAGGCCAACTCGGACGTGTTCGTCGAAGTGGCGCGCTACCAACGCACCGGCGAGTAATACGCTGCTTTTGTAGGAGCGGCTTCAGCCGCGATGCTCTTGATTCTGAGGCGAGGGACCGATGAACAGCCAAACCCCACTCGATAACTACCAATTGGTCATTCGCGCGCTCTCTGACCGGCTGGTAGAAGCGCAAACGCCGATCCGCGTGCTGGACGCCGTCAAGTGGGACGACAATGTGCGCCAGTCCTTCCTCAAGGGCAAAGGCAAGGAAATGCCGCAGGTAGGCCGCGACTACTACGCCGGCCGCCCGCTGGGTTTTGATTCGGGCGCCAAGAAGCTGGAATTCCAGAACATCGAGCGCGACATCACCCGCCAGCTTGGCCAGTTCAACCCGGTGGGCCAGATCATGCGGCGCATGTGCAAGGAATACCGCATGGTGATCCGCATGCTCGAAGCGCGCGGCACCCCGGATTTCGGCCTGATCTCGCAAGAACTCTACGGCTCCGCCTCCGACGCCTTTCACGCCGGCGACCCGACCCTGGCCGACCTCGGCCTGATGTTTTCCGATTACCTGAACAAAATCGACGACCGCGGCGACCTCAAAGACGAGCCGAAAACCCTCACCGCCAAAGACGCCGTGCAGTTGCTGCAAGGCCGGTTGAACACTGTGTTTGGTGAAGAGCAGAGCACCATTCGTGTCTTCGAGTCGGACGGCATTCTGGCGGATGCCGCTGCCGGTGCCGATTACATCAAGATCCGCGCCGACGCCATGTTCAACGAACGCGACGTGCGCGCCCTGGAAGTGCACGAAGGGCTGGTGCATGTGGGCACCACGCTGAACGGCTTGAACCAGCCGATCTGCACCTTCCTCGCCAAAGGCCCGCCTTCCTCGACGGTGACCCAGGAAGGCCTGGCCATTCTCATGGAAGTGATCGCGTTCGCCTCGTACCCGAGCCGCTTGCGCAAGCTGACCAACCGCACGCGCGCCATCCACATGGCCGAGGAGGGCGCTGACTTTCTCCAGGTGTTCGATTTCTTCCGCGCCCAAGGCTTCGACATGGAGCAGAGCTACGCCAACGCCAGCCGCAGCTTCCGGGGCTCGACGCCGGACGGGCTGCCGTTCACCAAAGATTTGTCGTACCTCAAGGGTTTTATCCTGATCTACAACTACATCCAGCTGGCCGTGCGCAAAGGCAAGCTCGAAGCCATTCCGCTGCTGTTCTGCGGCAAGGCCACGCTGGAAGACATGCGCACCTTGCGCCAGTTGGTCGACGAAGGCCTGGTGGTGCCGCCCAAATACCTGCCTCCGCAATTTCGCGACCTCAATGCGTTGTCGGCCTGGATGTGTTTCTCCAACTTTCTCAACCACCTGAGCCTGGACCGCATCGAGGCCGACTACGCCAATATTCTTTAGGCCGTTCAGTGCAACTACGGGGAGGCGATTGATGCGGCGATTACTGGTGCTCGGCCTGTTGCTGACCAGCCTGTGCGGATGCAGCAACCTGCTGTTCTTTCCGCAAAAAGGTCTGCCGTTTACCCCTGCGGTGGCCAAGCTCGACTACCGCGACCTCACCCTCACCGCCGCAGACGGCACGCGCCTGCATGCCTGGTGGCTGCCGGTGAAGCCGGGCGTGGCGCTTAAAGGCACGGTGCTGCACCTGCACGGCAATGGCGGCAACGTGGCCACTCATTTGGGCGGCAGCTACTGGTTGCCGGAGCAGGGCTACAACGTGCTGCTGCTCGATTACCGGGGCTACGGCAACTCCGAAGGCAAGCCGGATCTTCCCAGCGTTTACCAAGACGTCGACGCCGCCTTCGCCTGGCTGAACGCCGCCCCCGAAACCCAACGCCAGCCGCTGTACGTACTCGGGCAAAGCCTCGGCGGCGCCCTGGCGGTGCACTACCTCAGCGAACACCCGGAGCAGGCCAAACGCCTGAGCGCCCTGGTGCTGGATGGCGTGCCAGCCAGCTACCGCGACATTGCTCAACTGACCCTGAGTAACTCGTGGCTGACCTGGCCGCTGCAGGTGCCGCTGTCGTGGCTGGTGCCCGACGGCGACAGCGCGCTCGCCGCCATTGGCAATTTGCCGCAGCTGCCCCTGTTGATCTACCAGAGCATCGACGATACGGTCGTGCCCCTTTCCAATGGCGTGAGCTTGTATCAAGCTGCGCGCCCGCCACGGGTGTTCCAGCCCACTCGCGGCGGCCATGTGCAAACCTTCGCCGACCCCGTGTGGCGCCAAGTGATGCTCATGTTCCTGAGCGACCCCACCGGTTTTACCGGCCTGCGGCGCCTGGCTGAAGTGCCTAACACCCCGACTTCCGATTCAAAAGCAGAGACAGTGCAATGAGCGAACAACGCGATGCAATTCCCCTGATCATCACCGGCGTGTGCAGCATCATCGGCACCGTTGCCGCGCTCTGGTACTACGGCTACCTGCACATTGCCAAACCCGAAGACGCCCTGCTCCTGTCGGAATTCACCATGCTCAAGACTGTGCCGGGCGAGGACTACAAAGTCTCCCTGGAACCGGCGGCGCAGGTGGCGCAGTGCGTGGATGGGGTGGTGGTGTTATTTGATACCGAACAGAAGGGTTTGACTGGCGTGTTGGTGGATAACCGTAAGAAGGCCGTGCGGTGTATTGGGCAGGAGACGCCGCAGAAGGTTGAGTAAAGGCATTAAAAGCCCCTCTCCCCAACCCTCTCCCGCAAGCGGGAGAGGGGGCCAAAGCCTCTATGCAAACCGCGATTAGTTCCCCTCGCCCGCTTGCGGGAGAGGGGCTAGGGGAGAGGGCCAGCCCTCACACCGTTCCCGCACGCAACAACCGCAACCCGTTAAACACCACCAGCAAACTCGCGCCCATATCCGCAAACACCGCCATCCACAGACTGCCCATCCCCGCCAACGTCAGGCCGAGAAACACCACCTTTATCCCCAACGCCAACCCAATGTTCTGCATTAGCACCGCATGGGTGCGGCGTGACAGGCGGATGAACACGGGCAGCTTGCGCAAGTCGTCGTCCATCAGCGCCACGCCAGCGGTTTCGATGGCGGTGTCGGTGCCCGCTGCGCCCATGGCGAAGCCGATGTCGGCGCGGGCCAGGGCCGGTGCGTCGTTGATGCCGTCGCCGACCATGCCCACGCGCTGACCGCTCTCTTGGCGTTGGCGGATATGCGCCAATTTCTCTTCCGGCAACAGGTTGCCTTGCGCCTCATCGATACCCACTTGCGCGGCAATGGCAGCAGCCGTATGGGGGTTGTCGCCGGTGAGCATCAGGGTTTTAACGCCCAGCTTGTGCAACTCGCTAACGGCTTCGCGACTGGTTTCGCGCACCGCATCGGCCACCGCAAACAGCGCCAGCGGACCGTTGCTGTCGAGCAGCACAATGGCGGTTTTGCCTTGGCGCTCCAGGGTGTCGAGCTGGGCTTCCAGTTCGGTTGAGCACAGGCCCAGCTCTTCCACCAAACGGTGGTTGCCCAGGTGATACAGCGTGCCCTCGACCGTTGCTTTCACGCCGCGACCGGGCAGGGCGACCACGTCCTGAACCGCGAGCAATTCAACCTGCTCAGCCTCAGCCGCGCGAGCCACTGCTTGCGACACCGGGTGGTCCGACCGCGCGGCCAGGCTGGCGGCAATCGCCCGGGCGTGAGGTTGATCGCCCAACAGCACCACATCGGTTTGCTGCGGACGACCGTGGGTCAGCGTGCCGGTTTTATCCAGCGCCACCCAGGCCAGTTGCCGGCCCATTTCCAGGAATACGCCGCCCTTGACCAGAATGCCCGAGCGCGCCGCTGCGGCCAGACCGCTGACCAGCGTCACCGGCGTGGAAATCACCAGCGCACAGGGGCAGGCGATTACCAGCAGCACCAGCGCTTTGTAGATCCAGTCGAGCCAGCCGCCGCCCAGCACCAGCGGCGGCACCACGGCGGTGAGCAGGGCAATGGCGAACACGGTGGGCGTGTAGATGCGCGAGAAACGATCGACGAAGCGCTGCGTCGGCGCCTTCGAGCTTTGCGCTTCCTCAACGGCGTGAATGATGCGCGCCAGGGTGCTGTCGTCGGCGGCGCGGGTGGTGCGGTATTCCAGCTCGCCTTCACCGTTAATGCTGCCGGCGAACAGTACGTCGTCCGGTGCTTTCTCCACGGGCATGCTTTCACCGGTGATCGGCGCCTGGTTGACGCTGGAACGTCCGGCCAGCACCTCACCGTCCAAGGCAATGCGTTCGCCTGGGCGCACGCGCACCTGGCTGCCCAGCTCGACCTCAGCGACTGGCACCTCTCGCCATTGGCCGTCGACCTTCACGGTGGCCTGCGCTGGGGTTAAGTCGAGCAGCCCACGGATCGCGCGGCGCGCGCGGTCGAGCGACTTGGCCTCGATCAGCTCGGCAATGGCAAACAACACGCTGACCATCGCCGCTTCTGGCCACTGGCCGATCAGCAACGCGCCGGTGACAGCGATGCTCATCAGGGCGTTGATATTGAGGTTGCGGTTTTTCAGGGCGATCAGGCCCTTGCGGTAGGTCGGCAACCCAGCGCCGGCAATGGCGGCCAGGGCGAAGGCGGCGATTAGCCAGCTGGGGCCGGCGCCGGTCCACTCCAGCACCTCCGACACCAACGCCGCCACGCCGGCTGCCGCCAGGGGCCACCAGGGTTTCTGTGCGGCAGCGGGTGCAGGCGTGGCGCTGTCCACCGGCTCGCCGGTCATGCCGAGGCTGGCGATGATTTGCTGCAGCGGTTGCAACTCGGCAAAGCGGTGCTGCACGCGCAGCACGCGCTGCATCAGATTGAATTCCAGCGCCTCTACTTCTTTAACTTTGCCCAGCGCATCGCGAAGCAGGCGTTCTTCGGTGGGGCAATCCATCGCGTCGATGCGCAGGCTGCTCCAGCGCAATTCACCGGTCGCGCCGCTGACCGGCACGGCCGGCGTCGGCGCCGGCTCGTGATGATGGTCGCAACAGTGGTGGTGATCGTGGCTCATGGTCCGCTCCGTTGGCGCGTCTCGAGTTGACGCTATGGAAGCGATTGCACACCCTGTAGCTACTACAGAGTCAACAGGCGAGAAGGCACACGATGAAAATTGGCGAACTGGCACGACTGACCGACTGCCCCGTGGAGACCATCCGCTACTACGAACGCGAAGGCCTGCTGCCTGAACCGGCGCGCTCGGAAGGCAACTACCGGCAGTACACGCAAGTGCACGTCGAGCGCCTGGCATTTATTCGTCACTGCCGCTCGCTGGACATGACCCAGCAGGAAATCCGTGAACTGCTGGCGTTGCGCGACGCGCCCGAAGCGGATTGCGCGGCGGCCAATCGCTTGATCGACGAACACATTCACCACGTTGAAGTACGGATTAACGAACTGCGCGCTTTGCAGGACCAGCTACGGGATTTGCGCGCGCATTGTCAGGTGGCGGGCAATAGCGAGGCGTGCGGCATTCTGCGTGAGCTGGAACAGCCGGCGCCGCCTGCGGTGGCGAGCGAGGCGTGTATTGAGGCGGGGCATCTGCATGTGCCGGGGGTGCACAAGCGGCATTGAGCGGTTTGCCCAAGAGCATCGCGGCTAATCGGAATGCCGCCCTGTCGCTCCCACAGGACGGTGAAATCTGTGGGAGCGGCTTCAGCCGCGATGCTCTTTGATCTGCAAAAAAAACGCCCGCATCTGCGGGCGTTTTCATATCGCGAGCTACCTTACAAAACCCGCGGCGCCACCGGAGCATTGCCATCGGCAATGGTCACTTCAACGCGACGGTTCAGCGTGCGCGAATCCGGGGTGGCGTTGCTGGCTACCGGGTAATCCTTGCCGAAGCCGTGGGTGGTAATGCGAGTCGGCGACACGCCCATGGCCACCAGTGCGCTGCGCACCGAGTCGGCACGCGCTTGCGACAGGCGCAGGTTGTGGTCGGTGGTGCCGGTGTTGTCAGTGAAACCTTCCACTACAACCTGGCTGTTGGGGTTCTGCTGCAAATAAGTGCCCAGTTGCTGCACGTTGCGCAGACCGTTCGGGGTCAGCTCGGCGCGGTCGATCTGGAACAGTACGTCGCCCAGGGTGACCACGGTGCCGCGAGGGGTCTGCTTGGATTGCAGCTGTTGCAGCAGGGTGTCGACTTGTTTGTTACGCGCATCCAGCTGTGCCTGAGTGCGCTGGGCCGGGGCGTTGGCCAGTTGTTGCTCGGCTTGCTTTTGCAGCAGGGTTTGGCGCGCGACTTCTACACGCTGGTTGCTGATGTAAGCGAGCTGATCGACCTGAGCTTGCGGCTTGCCATCGGCGTAGGCGATGTCGGCGCGGGCCAGCATGTCGGCGGCTTCTTTAGTTTCCAGCGCGGCGAGGGTTTGCGCTTGCGGCTGGGCGGTCAGGGCCGAGTAGTTGCTGTGCGCTTGGTCCAGGTTCGGGTTGGGCTTGGAGGCGCAGGCCACCAATGCCAGGCTCAGAACCGACAGGGCAGAAACAGAAATCAACTTGTTCATAGGGGATTGTCCTTATCTAAGCGAGGGCGCGATCTATGCGAGAGGCTGAGCCGTTACTGCACGATGATCGGCGTACGGGCGCCTTCTTCACGGATTTGCTGAACGCCTTGTTGCGAGTCCTGCAGCATTTTCTGCGCTTTGGTCGCCAGGGCAGTGCGTTCGGCTACGCGGGCGTCCCACTCGGCTTGCTCAGCCAGTACGCGGGCTTGCTCGTATTCGTCTTCGCGCAGCAGTTGCTCAGCTTGGGTGAGCTTGTCTTGTGCGGCTTTCATTTGAACCGGTGCGTACTCGGCGCCGCCGGCTGCGGCCGCACTTTTCACCACGGTATTGGTGACGGCGAACTGCTCGGTCGGTGGGTTGCCGGCACAGCCGGTCAACAGCAGGCTGCCGCCCAGAGCGAGGGCCGCCAGCAGAGTAGATTTCGAGGTGACAGCAGGATTTGTCTTCATGATATTCCGCTCCATTGGTATTTCTCCACAGATGTCTTCACTCAAGACAACTTGCCTTCCAGATGCACGCTTAGTAGCGCTAGTTAGCCGACGATGGCGACTAGTTTGCGGCTAGTGGCTGATGCGCTGGCTTACTCGTTACGACTGGAGGGCGGCGAAAAATGTTCAACATAATTGACGATAAGCGGCGCTTATTTGTCCGAGCGAAACGCGCAAACGCCCGCCGCAGCGGGCTTGCAGCGATGCAATTAATTTAATGGCATGGCGCTGAAAATCGCTGCGGCGGGCGTTTGGTACAGGCGAATGTGTTTAGTGATTGGTGCTGTCGAGTTGCTCGCTCAGCAGGTGCAGGTGTTTTTTCGACAGTTCTAAAAAGCGCGGCGTGAGTCCGACGTCTTCATACAGCGGGTCGCCTTGTTCGTCCGTGGCGACCACATGGGTGCCTTTCACATACGGCAAGCCCGCTTCGAGTTCTTCAAGCGCGGCGCCGATCAGCTCGCCCAGCAGTTCTTGCGGGTGGCGTTTGGGATACATCTCGGCCAGCGCGGCCAGGCGCGCGGCGGCTTCCAGGTCGAGGTGTACTTCGTAGGGGCTGCGGGTCAGGCGGCCGGTGGCGTCGTTTTCCCATTGGCGAACCAGTTCGCGAATCTTCATAGCGTCCTCAGGTGTATGACGAAAGTGAGCGCCCGGCGCCGAGCAGTTGGCGCCGGGCTTACAGGGTTGAGACTAGACCGCTGCGCATTCGAGCGGCACCGTTCGTCGCACCCTTGCAAGACGATGGCGCATTCACGACGCTGCTCGCGAAGTGGCCAACGCGGGTTAAGCTCAAGCGCATGCGTGCATCAACAACAATGAATTGGCAGCGGAGAAGTGCGAATGGCTGAAATCGACGCGCGGTTGCGTGAGGACGTCCACCTGCTCGGAGAGTTGCTTGGCGAAACCATTGGCGCCCAGCGGGGCGAGGGCTTTGTCGACAAGATCGAGCGCATTCGTAAAGGCGCGAAAGCGGCCCGCCAGGGCTCAGAGAAAGGCGCGGCGCAACTGACCAGCACCCTCGACAGTTTGAAAGAAGACGAGCTGTTGCCCGTGGCGCGGGCGTTTAACCAGTTCCTCAACCTGGCCAACATTGCTGAGCAATATCACCAAGTCCGCCGCTTGGGGCCGGAAGAACCGCCGCGCTTCGAAGCCGAGGTGCTGCCGCAATTGCTGGAGCGCTTGAAGCAGGACGGCAACAGCGCCGAAGTGCTGGCCCGCCACCTGAGCCGTCTGGAAATCGAGCTGGTACTGACGGCGCACCCGACCGAAGTGTCGCGCCGCACGCTGATCCAGAAGTACGACGCCATCGCCGCGCAACTGGCCGCGCAGGATCACAGCGACCTCTCGCCCCTCGAGCGCAACCAGATCAAACAGCGGTTGCACCGCCTGATCGCCGAGGCGTGGCACACCGAAGAAATTCGCCGTACGCGGCCGAGTCCGGTCGACGAAGCCAAGTGGGGCTTCGCGGTAATCGAGCATTCGCTGTGGAAAGCGGTGCCCAAGTACCTGCGTGGCGCCGATGACGCGCTGTATGCCGCCACCGGCCTGCGCTTGCCGCTGACGGCGGCGCCGATTCGCTTCGCTTCCTGGATGGGCGGCGACCGTGACGGCAACCCTAATGTCACCGCGCCCATTACCCGCGAAGTGCTGTTGCTGGCGCGCTGGATGGCGGCGGATTTGTACCTGCGCGATGTGGATAACCTGGCCGGCGAGCTGTCGATGCAGCAGTGCAACGCCGCCGTGCGCGAGCTGGTGGGCGACAGCCCGGAGCCGTATCGCGCGCTGCTTAAACAACTGCGTGAACGCCTCAAAGCCACGCGCGCCTGGGCCGAAGCGGCGCTGCATGGCGACCTCGCGCCGTCGGCAGCGGTGCTGCACAGCAACAACGAATTGCTGGAGTCGCTGGAGCGTTGTTACCACTCGCTGCATGAATGCGGCATGGGCGTGATCGCCAACGGCCCGCTGCTCGATTGCCTGCGCAACGCCGCCACGTTTGGCTTGTTTCTGGTGCGTTTGGACGTGCGCCAGGACTCAACGCGCCACGCCTCGGCGATGAGTGAGATCACCGATTTCCTCGGCCTGGGCCGCTATCAGGACTGGGACGAGGAAACCCGCGTGGCCTTTTTGCTGCGTGAACTCAATAACCGTCGGCCCTTGTTGCCCGCCCATTACCAAGCCTCGGCCGACACCGCCGAGGTGCTCGCCACCTGCAAAGTAGTCGCGCAGGCGCCGCAGGCTTCGCTCGGTTCGTATGTCATTTCCATGGCCGGTGCGCCTTCGGATGTGCTGGCGGTGCAACTGCTATTAAAAGAAGCCGGGTTGCAACGCCCGATTCGCGTGGTGCCACTGTTTGAAACCCTGGCCGATCTGGAAAACGCCGGCCCGGCCATCGATCGCCTGCTTGGCCTGCCGGGTTATCGATCACGCTTGCACGGCCCGCAGGAAGTGATGATCGGCTATTCCGACTCGGCCAAAGACGCCGGCACCACCGCAGCCGCCTGGGCGCAGTACCGCGCGCAGGAAGCGTTGGTGAACGTGTGCCGCGAGCATCAAGTGGAGCTGCTGCTGTTTCACGGTCGTGGTGGCACGGTTGGGCGCGGTGGCGGTCCCGCCCACGCGGCGATTCTGTCGCAGCCGCCGGGTTCGGTGGCGGGGCGGTTCCGCACCACGGAGCAGGGCGAGATGATCCGCTTCAAGTTCGGTCTGCCCGACATTGCCGAGCAAAACCTCAACCTGTACCTGGCCGCCGTGCTGGAAGCCACGGTGCAACCGCCACCCGTGCCGGAACCCGCGTGGCGTGACTTGATGAGCAAGTTGGCCGAGGACGGCGTTGCGGGTTACCGCGCCGTGGTGCGCGAGCACCCGCAATTCGTTGAGTACTTCCGCCAAGCCACGCCAGAGCAGGAGCTGGGCCGTTTGCCGCTGGGCAGCCGGCCGGCGAAACGGCGCGAAGGCGGGGTGGAAAGCCTGCGCGCCATTCCGTGGATATTCGCCTGGACGCAAACGCGCCTGATGCTGCCGGCCTGGCTGGGCTGGGAAGCGGCGCTGGGCAATGCGTTGGAGCGGGGCGAGGGCGAGTTGCTGGCCGAGATGCGCGAACGCTGGCCGTTCTTCCGCACGCGCATCGACATGCTGGAGATGGTGCTGGCCAAAGCAGACGCCGCCATTGCCGGTTTGTACGACGAACGTCTGGTGTCAGACGAGCTGCGACCGCTGGGTGCGCATTTACGCGACCTATTGTCGCAGGCGGGGTCGTGTGTGCTGACCCTGACTGGTCAGTCGCAGCTGTTGGCGCACAGTCCTCAGACGTTGTCGGCCTTCACTGTAAGGAACACTTACCTCGACCCGCTGCATCTTCTGCAGGCTGAGCTGCTTGCCCGTTCTAGACAGTCCGAGCGCCAGGCAGACAGCCCGTTGGAGCAAGCGCTGCTGGTCAGCGTGGCAGGTATTGCAGCGGGGTTGCGCAACACCGGTTAAGGCATTGGCGACGGGCCTGGAAAGGGCATTCCAGATGCCTTGAAAGGCCCGGTTTGCTCATACTTTCGGTGGCTTGTGCGGTGCCGGTGCGCTGTGTATCTTGATCAACCTTTTGGCCGCTCCGTGCTGCCGGGACCTATACCGAGATTGGCCCAACGAGGCGAATCCGACGAGTTCTATTCAATCTTGAGGAGCACAGAGATGCGCGTGATTCTGTTGGGAGCGCCCGGTGCCGGCAAAGGTACCCAGGCTCGCTTCATCACCGAGAAATTCAACATTCCACAGATCTCGACCGGCGACATGCTGCGCGCAGCCGTCAAAGCGGGTACCGAGCTGGGTCTGCAGGTGAAGGGCGTGATGGACAGCGGCGGTCTGGTTTCCGATGACCTGATCATCGGCCTGATCAAAGAGCGCATCGCTCAAGCAGATTGCGCCAACGGCTTCTTGTTCGACGGCTTCCCGCGCACCATTCCTCAGGCCGAAGCCTTGAAAGACGCCGGCGTGAAGTTGGACCACGTAGTGGAAATCTCGGTAGACGACGAAGAAATCGTTCAGCGCATTTCCGGTCGCCGCGTTCACGCTGATTCCGGCCGCGTTTACCACCTGATCTACAGCCCGCCCAAAGTGGAAGGCAAAGACGACGTCACCGGCGAAGACCTGGTGCAGCGCGTTGACGACACCGAAGCCACCGTGCGCAACCGCCTGCGGGTTTACCACGATCAAACCAAGCCGCTGGTGAACTTCTACCAGCAGCTGTCCGCCGCTGAAGGCACGCCCAAGTACAGCTACATCGAAGGCGTTGGCTCGGTGGAAGACATCACCGCCAAGGTTCTCGCGGCCCTGAGCTAAGCGAACCGACCCGCTTCAAACCAACGGCCCGCTTGCGGGCCGTTGGCGTTTATACTGCGCAGCGTTTTTTTCGACCAAAGCCCTGGATACCCCGAATGAGCACTCTGCTGGCCCTGGATACCGCAACCGAAGCTTGCTCCGTTGCCTTGCTGCATGACGGCAAAGTGCTGAGCCACTACGAAGTGATTCCGCGCCTGCACGCTCAGCGCCTGCTGCCGATGATCAAAGACCTGCTGGCCGAAGGCGGCATCAGCCTGTCGGCAGTCGATGCGATTGCCTTCGGCCGTGGTCCTGGCGCGTTTACCGGCGTGCGTATTGCCATCGGCGTGGTTCAAGGCTTGGCATTTGCGCTGGACCGCCCGGTGCTGCCGGTGTCGAACCTGGCCGTTCTGGCCCAGCGCGCGTTGCGCGAGCACGGCGCGCAGCAAGTGGCGAGCGCCATCGATGCGCGCATGGACGAAGTGTATTGGGGTTGTTACCGCGCCGAGCAGGGCGAAATGCGATTGGCCGGCGTTGAAGCGGTACTCGCGCCCGAGCAAGCGAACCTGCCGCGCGACGCCAGCGGCGAGTGGTTCGGCGCAGGCACCGGCTGGGGCACTTTCGCGGCGCGCATTCCGGTGGCTGTCGTTGGCCAGGAACCGGCCATGCTGCCTCACGCGCTGGACTTGCTCACCCTGGCACAAAGCGCCTGGGCCCGTGGCGAAGCGCTGCCGGCGGATCAGGCGCAGCCGGTATACCTGCGTGACAACGTGGCCACGCCCAAAGCGGCGCCTTGACCGTCCGGCGCTAAAACGTCCCGCTTGTAAGTAATTTCCGACTAGCTGTGTAAGCCCGGATTGCGCTTATAAATCGACTCTGGTTGCATACCCGACACATAGATTGGCCGTAGTTGCGTTTGGCCATTGTCTGTCAGCCATTTCCGATACTTTTGCTAGAGAAGTACGAGCAGTAATGCGCATCGACGGTTTTACCTCCTCTTACACGTTGGATCGCACCCCTCGTCCGGGAAGCGCGGTCACGCCTTTTCGCGAGATTCAGCGCGAACAAGAGGCCCGTCGTGAGGTGCCGGCTACGCCGTCGACCACGCAAGGTATCGAAAGCACGCCTCAGCAACGTCGGGTGCAAGCCAGCAACGCCAGCAGCGACAGCCTGCCGGCCCGCTCGCAAGACGTGTATACCCAGCGCAGCGGCGTAAGCGCCCGCGCTCAGCAGGCACTGGCCAGCTACGCCAGCACCGCTAGCTACTCGAACGAATCCGACGCCACGGAAATTCTCGGCCTCGATACGTACGCCTGAAGCCTTGATGCTTCCCTATTTCCTCGGTTGTCCTTCCTGGAGTGAACCTGCCTGGCGCGGTGATCTGTATCCTGATTCCGCCCGCAGCGCCGACTTTCTCGGCCTCTACGCTCAAGTCTTCAACACCGTTGAAGGCAACACCACCTTCTACGCCCAGCCCTCGGAAGCCACCGTGCAACGCTGGGCCGAGCAGATGCCGGAACACTTTCGCTTCTGCGCCAAATTGCCCCGCGACATCAGTCACAGCAGCGATCTGTTCGCGCAGTTCGACGCCGCGCACGCCTTTGTCCGCCTGTTAAAACCGTTGGGTCCACGCGTGGCGCCGTATTGGCTGCAGTTGCCCGCCAAGTTCGGCCCGCAGCGCCTGGCCGAGTTGCAAGCGTTTATCGCTGAGCTGGCTGTGCCGTTGGCGGTGGAGGTTCGCCATCCGGCGTTCTTTGCCAAAGGTGAAGACGAGCGAGCGCTGAATCGGATGCTGCTCGGTCAGGGCGTCGAGCGCGTGTGTCTGGATTCGCGGGCATTGTTCAGTTGCACGTCCAACGACCCCGCGGTGGCCCACGCGCAGGCGAAAAAGCCGCGCTTGCCCACTCGGCCGGCGGCATTCACGCCGTTTCCGCAGCTTCGTTTTATCGGTCATCCCGCCCTGGCAGCCAACGACGCTTTTATGCAGCCGTGGCTGAGCAAGGTCGCCGGCTGGATTGAAGAGGGGCGTACGCCCTATGTCTTTCTGCACACGCCCGACAACGTATTGGCCGCGCAACTGGCGCGACGGTTTCACCAGCAGTTGCGCCAGTTGCTGCCCGGTTTGCCGACGTTGTCGGAATTAGAGGTCGAACCGGCGGCGGCGCAGTTGGGTCTGCTTTAAGGTTGATGCAGACGCCAGCCCCACCCATCAAGCCCAACAGAACGCAGGACGCACCCCCATGCCCTCGCAACTCGAACGCGCCCACGCCTTTCAGCAACTCCATGCCGCCGACGGCGCGTTTGTGATCCCCAACCCGTGGGACGCCGGCTCGGCGAAAATGCTCGCCAGCCTCGGCTACAAAGCCTTGGCCACCACCAGCGCTGGCCTGGCATTTTCCTTGGGGCGGCCAGATGCCGAAGGCGCGCTGTCGCTGGAGGAAAACCTCGCCAACGCGCAGTCCATCGTCGCTGCCACCGCTTTGCCCGTGGCGGGCGATCTGGAAAACGGTTTCGCCGATGATCCCGAAGGCTGCGCCATTTGCATTAAGCGTGCGGCCGAAGTCGGTTTGGTCGGCGGTTCCATCGAAGACGCTAGCGGCCGCGCTGAGGCGCCGATCTACGATTTCCAACTGGCCGTCGAGCGCGTTCAGGCCGCCGTCGCCGCCGCGCGCAGCCTGGCGTTTCCCTTCACCCTCACGGCGCGGGCCGAGAATCTGTTGAATGGCCGCGACGACCTGGCCGACACCATCCGCCGTCTGCAAGCGTTCGCCGAAGCGGGTGCCGACGTGCTGTTTGCGCCGGGCCTGCGTTCGGTGCAGGAAATTGAAACGGTGGTGCGCGCCCTGGCGCCCAAGCCGGTCAATGTGTTGATGGGCTTGTCGGGCGTGACGCTCACCGTGGCGCAGCTTCAGGATTTGGGTGTGAAGCGCATCAGCGTCGGCTCGTCCTTGGCCCGCGCGGCCTACGGTGAATTCTTCCGCGCCGCCCAGGCCATCCAGCAAGACGGCCGCTTCACGTTCGCCGAGCAGGCGATGCCGTTTCAACAGCTGAACAATCTGTTCAAGGGCTGACGGTGCGCGGGCTGCTCAAATTGTTAATCGTCATCGTGGTTCTGGGCGCCGCGCCGTTCGCGGTGTGGCGCGGCTGGTGGCAAGTGCCGCCACAGTGGAACCCATGGGCGCCGCTGGACGTGCGTCTGGCGCCGAACTGGCTGACGCCGTGGAAGATGATGCGTCTGGGCCAGGACCGTGAGCTCTGCGCCCAAGCCTTGGCCACCTCGCCGGTGCGGTTTTTACCCTTGGCCGACAATGCCGCCACGGCCAATTGTCCGTTGAGTAACGTGGTCCGCGTGCAAGGCTCGCAACTGGCCTTCAGCAGCAACTTTATCGCCACCTGCCCGCTGGCCGTGGCCTTGGCAATGTACGAACGCCACGGTCTGCAACCAGCCGCGCAAGCGGTGTACGGCCAGGCGGTGACGCGCATCGACCATCTCGGCAGCTTCGCCTGCCGCAACATCGGCAACAGCTCACGGCGCAGCCAGCACGCCAGCGCCAATGCCCTGGACATCGCCGGTTTCCGTCTGGCCGACGGCCGCCGCATTACCGTTGCGCGGGACTGGAACGGCGACGATGACGAGGCGCGCTTTCTGCGCCTGGCCCGCGACGCCGGCTGCAAAGCGTTCAACGTCACCCTGAGCCCGGATTACAACGCCGCGCATCACGACCATTTCCACCTCGACATGGGCACGTTTCGCCTCTGTCGCTAGGCTCTGGCAGAATGCCGCGCCCCTTAATTACGAGCCGCCTGTCCATGAGCGATCACATTCCCAGCGTTGTAGTGCGTGCCCAAGCTTTGGCGCCGGCCTTTACCGAGGCCGCTGCGCAGTGGGCCGTGCGCCTGGGTTTGCCCCTGGAAGGTGAGGCTGACTTTGCCTTGCAACTGGGCGAAAGCGGTTTGCAGTTGGCCGATCTCGGGCCGCAGGCGCCTGGGCCGGTGCGGGTCGATTTCGTCGAAGGCGCGGTGGCGCATCGACGCTTGTTTGGCGGCGGCACGGGGCAAATGATCGCCAAGGCGGTGGGCGTGCAACCGGGCGTGCGGCCGTCGGTACTGGACGCCACGGCGGGTCTGGGGCGTGATGCGTTTGTGCTGGCGAGCCTGGGTTGCCAGACGGCGATGATCGAGCGTCAGCCGCTGATTGCTGCGTTGCTTGAAGACGGCCTGGCGCGAGCCAAAGGCGATGAAGAGGTCGGCCCGATTGTGGCGCAGATGCGCTTGCTGGTCGGCAACGCCATTGAGGTGATGCAAACCTGGGAAGGGGAGGCGCCGCAGGTGATTTACCTCGACCCGATGTTTCCCCATCGCGACAAAAGCGCGCTGGTGAAAAAGGAAATGCGCCTGTTCCGCCCGCTGGTGGGCGACGACCTCGATGCCCCGGCGCTACTCGAAGCGGCGCTGGCGCTGGCCACTCACCGCGTGGTGGTCAAACGCCCGCGCAAGGCGCCGATCATCGCTGGCACCAAGCCCAGCTATGCGCTGGACGGCAAATCGAGCCGCTACGACATCTACCCGAAAAAAGCGCTCAAGCCTTGAGGTGATGGCGTTTCCAGGAATCGAGGCTAAAGCCTCTCCTACGGCCAGCACACTGAAGTGCGCCCCAAAAGTTGGACACCCATCCAACCTTTGGGGCTTCTTCCATGAGCAAGTACACAACGCATTTCAAGCTGTCTGTTATCACCGCCTTCCTTGAGCGAGGCCGAGGCTTTCGCTTTATTGCTGAGCAATTCCAGCTAGATCCCACCCTGCTTCGGCGTTGGGTAGAAGCCTACCGGTTGCATGGCGATGCCAGCCTGCGGGCCCGGCCAGTCAGCTATAGCGCAGAGTTCAAGCTCGCTGTTCTTCAGCAGATGTGGCGTGAAAATCTTTCTTTTCGTTGCGTGGCCGCGGCTTTCAATTTGGGTAATTCAACCCAAGTGGGCATATGGCAGCAGCAGTATTACAGTGGCGGCTTTGAAGCCCTGGAGTCAGCCAGGAAAGGACCGCCCGCCGTTATGACACTACCTCCCGCCAAGCCCTCTGCACCTGAAACCACAAGCGATGAAGATCTTTCGCATGCTGAGTTGCTGCTCAAGCTACGCAAGCTCCAAGTGGAGAACGCCTGGCTAAAAAAGCTCAAGGAGCACAGGGAGGAGAAGAAAAGGCAGGAGAAAGCAGCAAAGAAAAAACGAAGTTGATCACCGAGCTGCGTGATCATTTCTCGCTCGAAGAACTGCTTGAAGTCGCGCAGTTGGCGCGCAGCACGTATTACTACCAGCTCAATCTGATGAACACCGGAGATCGGTTCGCGCCTCTGAAAGCCTCTATCCAGAGCGTTCAGGAGGAGCATATGGGGCGCTATGGCTATCGCCGAATGACCGCTGCGTTGCGTAATGCTGGCCAGATGGTTAACAGCAAAACGGTGCGGCGCCTCATGGGCGATCTAAATCTTAAGTGCACGGTGCGACCGAAAAAGTACCGCTCGTATCGGGGCTTGGTCGGCAAGGCTTCGCCTAATGTTTTGGCCCGTCAGTTTGAAGCGGACCAGCCAAACCAGAAGTGGGTCACGGACGTAACCGAGTTCAAAGTGGCCGGCGAAAAGCTTTACCTGTCCCCGGTGCTGGACCTGTTCAACGGCGAAATCGTTGCCTATCAAACCGACACCCGACCACGTTACGCCTTGGTAGGCCGCATGCTGGAGCAAGCGCTTGAAGGTCTGCCCGAGACGGCAAAACCGCTGCTGCACTCAGATCAGGGCTGGCACTACCAATATCCTGACTACCGGGAGCGCTTGGAAAAAGCAGGCCTGAAGCAAAGCATGTCACGCAAAGGCAACTGCCTGGACAACGCCACAATGGAGAGCTTTTTTGGCACGCTTAAGTCGGAGTACTTCTACCGCGAGCGTTTCGATAACGTCGCTCAGCTGCAAGCCGGGCTGGACGAATACATCCGTTACTACAACCATGATCGGATCAAGATGAAGCTAGGCGGCCTCAGCCCTGTTGCTTACAGAGCAAAGGCCGTCATGGCTTAACCAGTACGTGTCCAACTTTTGGGGCGCACTTCACACTCCTGTAGGAGCGGCTTCAGCCGCGAGCTTTTAATTCTTTAATTCAACGCGGCAAATAAGCCCGCACAAACATCGCCACCGCGTCGGCAATCTGCTCCTCGGTGGAGCACAGCTCGTCTTCGGCATTGCAGCCAATCAGCAGTCGGAAGTTGATGCCACCCTTGAGCAGACAAAGAAAATGCTCGGCGGCCAGCTCCGGATTCTCGATGCGTAATTTCCCTAACTGATCGGCCTTGCTCAGCAACCCGGCCATTTCGTCGTGCACGACCTTCGGACCGGACTCGTAAAACATCTTCGCCAGCTTCGGGTCCTGGCTGCCTAGGGAAATCATCACGCGGTGCAGTTCGATGGACTCGCGGCTGCTGACCAAGCAATGAAAGGCCTGGGCAACATTCAGCAGCACGGTTTCGATAGGCGCGGTTTCCAGCAGCTCGAAAATCACCAACGGCATCTGTTCTTCGCACTTGGCGCGCACCGCCATGGAGAACAGCGTCTCTTTGTCGGTGAAGTGGCTGTACACCGTGAGCTTGGAAACGCCGGCCTCGGCGGCAATGGCATCCATGCTGCAACCGTCGTAACCCAGACGCAGGAACAGGTTCTTGGCGGCATCAAGAATGGCGGCGCGCTTTGTAAGGTCTTTCGGACGACCGGGTCCGCTTGGCGGTAATAGATTGTCTGACATTTCGCGTTTTATTACTGGACTGGCGAGTTTGCTATTTTTACTATACCGCCCAGTACAATTATTCAAAGCCTTAATTCGCGAAAGGTCTTACATCATGTTCCGCCATGTCCTGCCACTCGCCTTGCCCGTTTCGCTTGTTGTTTTGCTCGCTGCTTGTGGCTCCGCTGAGGAAGTGAAGACTCCTCCGCGTCCGGCCCTGGTGGTTCAGCCCCAGCCTGCCGGCGAAACCGCCGACACCTTTCCTGGCGAAGTGCGGGCCCGACTGGAGCAGGATTTGGCCTTCCGCATCGGCGGCAAAGTGACCAAACGACTGGTTGATGTAGGCGCGCGAGTGAAGAAGGACCAGCCGCTGGCCGAGCTGGATCCGCAAGACGTGCAACTGCAACTGGAAGCTCAGCGCGCACAAGTGGCCGCCGCGACCGCCAACCTGCAGTTGGTGCGCAGCGAACGTGACCGGTACAAAACCTTGTTTGATCGGCAGATGGCCAGCCGCTCGCAGTACGACAACGCCGAAAACCTCTACCGCGCCGGCGAAGCGCGGGTGAAGCAGGCCAAGGCTGAATTTGATGTCTCCAACAACCAGGCCGGCTACTCGGTGCTGCGCGCGACGCAATCGGGCGTGGTGGCGCGGCGTCTGGTTGAAGTGGGTAACGTGGTCGCCGCCGGGCAAACGGTTTACACCGTGGCCGCCGATGGCGAACGTGAGGTGCTGATCAGCCTGCCGGAGCACAGCATCGAGCGCTTCAGCATTGGCCAAGAGGTGTTCGTCGAACTCTGGTCGCGCCCCGATACCCGTTACCCCGCACGCATTCGCGAACTGTCGCCAGCGGCCGATCCGCAATCGCGCACCTACGCCGCCCGCGTTTCCTTTACCGCCGACAAAGTGCTGGCAGACCTCGGCCAGAGCGCGCGCGTATTCGTGCCGGTGGCCGGGGAGGTGCCGCTGGCCATTCCGCTCTCGGCGCTGAGTGCCGAAGGCGGCAAACCCTTCGTATGGGTGGTGGAACCGAAAACCGCGAAACTCACTCGCCGCAGCGTCAAGGTCGGCCCGTATGGCGAAGACCAGGTGCCGGTGCTCGAAGGGTTGCAAGCCACCGACTGGGTAGTCGCCGCCGGTGTTCAAGTACTGCGTGAAGGCCAGGAAGTCCGGCCGGTGGACCACGCCAATCGCTCGGTCAAACTGGCAGCGCAGGAGTAAACACGGATGAGCTTCAACCTATCCGAATGGGCGCTGCGCAATCGGCAGATCGTGCTGTTCCTGATGTTGCTGCTGGCCCTTGTCGGCGGCATGTCGTACACCAAACTGGGGCAGAGCGAAGACCCGCCCTTCACCTTCAAGGCCATGGTGGTGCGCACGCTTTGGCCGGGCGCCAGCGCTGAAGAAGTGTCGCGGCAGGTGACCGAGCGCATCGAGAAGAAGCTGATGGAAACCGGCGAGTTCGAGAAGATTGTCTCGTTCTCGCGCCCGGGTGAATCGCAGGTCACTTTTATGGCCCGCGATTCCATGAATTCCCGCGACATTCCCGAGCTCTGGTACCAGATTCGCAAGAAGGTCAGCGACATCCGCTACACCTTGCCGCAAGGCATTCAGGGGCCGTTCTTTAACGACGAATTCGGCACCACCTACGGCAACATCTATGCACTGACCGGCGAGGGTTTCGACTACGCCGTGCTCAAGGACTACGCCGACCGCATTCAGCTGCAACTGCAGCGCGTTAAGGACGTGGGCAAGGTCGACCTGCTCGGACTGCAAGACGAGAAAATCTGGATCGAGCTTTCCAACGTCAAAGCCGCGACCCTCGGTTTGCCGATGGCGGCCGTGCAAAAAGCGCTGGAAGAACAGAACACCGTGGCCTCGTCGGGCTTTTTCGAAACGCCGTCAGACCGTATTCAGTTGCGCGTGACCGGGCGCTTCGAGTCGGTGGATGAGATCAAAGCCTTTCCGATCCGGATCGGCGACCGCACATTCCGTATTTCCGATGTCGCCGAAGTGCACCGTGGCTTCAGCGATCCGCCCGCGCCGCGCATGCGTTTCATGGCCCAGGACGCCATTGGCTTGACCGTGTCGATGAAACCCGGCGGCGACATTCTGGTGCTGGGCAGCGCCCTGGAAAAAGAATTCGCCCGTATGCAGCAAACGCTGCCGGCCGGTATGCAGCTGAGCAAGGTCTCGGACCAACCCGCGGCGGTGAAAACCGGCGTCGGCGAGTTCGTTCAGGTGCTGGTCGAAGCCCTGGCCATTGTGATGTTGGTGTGCTTCTTCTCCCTGGGTTTGCGCATCGGTCTGGTGGTGGCGCTGGTGATTCCACTGGTGTTGGCCATGACGTTCACGGCCATGTACTACCTGGGCATCGGCCTGCACAAAATTTCCCTTGGCGCGCTGGTGCTGGCGCTGGGGTTGTTGGTGGACGATGCGATCATCGCCGTTGAGATGATGGCGATCAAAATGGAGCAGGGGTACTCGCGCTTTAAAGCCGCGAGTTTCGCCTGGACCAGCACCGCCTTCCCGATGCTGACCGGCACGTTGATTACGGCGGCCGGCTTCCTGCCAATCGCCACCGCGCAATCGGGCACCGGCGAATACACCCGCTCGATCTTCCAGGTGGTGGCCATCGCGCTGCTGGTGTCGTGGATTGCCGCGGTGATTTTCGTGCCCTATATCGGCGAAAAATTACTGCCCGATCTGGCCAAGCTGCACGCCGCCAAACACGGCGGCAGCGACGCCGGCCACGACCCGTACTCGACGCCGTTCTACCGCCGTGTGCGCGGGGTTGTCGAATGGTGCGTGGGGCATCGCAAAACCGTAATCGTGTTGACCCTGGCGTTGTTTGCCGGCTCGATCTTTATGTTCAAGTTCGTGCCCCAGCAGTTCTTCCCGTCTTCGGGGCGACTGGAGCTGATGGTCGATTTGAAACTCAGCGAAGGCGCGTCGTTGAAGGCCACTGAGGAGCAGGTTCGTCATCTGGAAAGCCTGCTTAAAGATCACCCCGGCATCGACAACTATGTGGCCTACGTCGGCACCGGTTCGCCGCGTTTCTACCTGCCGCTGGACCAACAACTGCCGGCCGCCAGCTTCGCGCAATTCGTGGTGCTGAATAAGACCATCGAAGACCGCGAAGCCGTGCGCAAATGGCTGATCGAAACCCTGGCCAACGAATTCCCGACCTTGCGCACCCGCATCACGCGCCTGGAAAACGGCCCGCCTGTGGGCTATCCGGTGCAGTTCCGGGTGTCGGGTGAGCACATTGATGAAGTGCGCACCCTGGCGCGTGAAGTGGCGGACCGTGTGCGCGAAAATTCACACGTCACCAACGTGCATCTGGACTGGGAAGAGCCGAGCAAAGTCGTGTACCTGAGCATTGATCAGGAGCGCGCTCGCGCCCTGGGCGTGAGCAGTGCCAGCCTGTCGACCTTCCTGCAAAGCGCACTGTCGGGCAACAGCGTCAGCCAGTACCGAGAAGACAACGAGTTGATCGAAATTCTGCTGCGCGGCACCGTGCGTGAGCGCCAACAACTGGCGTTGCTGCCAAGCCTGTCGGTGCCAACCGACACGGGCCAGAGCGTGGCGCTGTCGCAAATTGCCACGCTCAAATACGGCTTTGAAGAAGGCATTATCTGGCACCGCGATCGTCTGCCGACGGTGACGGTGCGCGCCGATGTGTACGGCAAGGAACAGCCGGCCAGCATCGTCAAACAGATCCTGCCGACCCTCAGCGACGTGCGCGCCAAACTACCCGACGGTTACCTGCTCGACGTGGGCGGCACCGTGGAAGATTCCGCCCGTGGCCAAAACTCGGTGAACGCCGGTATTCCGCTGTTTATCGTGGTGGTGTTGGGGTTGTTGATGTTGCAGCTGAAAAGCTTCTCGCGCTCGGCCATGGTGTTTCTCACCGCGCCGCTGGGCCTGATCGGCGTGACCCTGTTCCTGCTGGTGTTCAACCAGCCGTTCGGGTTTGTGGCCATGCTCGGCACCATCGCTTTGTCCGGCATGATCATGCGTAACTCGGTGATTCTGGTGGACCAGATCGAGCAAGACATCAACGCCGGCCATGACCGCTGGCACGCCATTATCGACGCCACGGTGCGGCGCTTCCGTCCCATAGTGCTCACCGCACTGGCGGCGGTGCTGGCGATGATTCCGCTGTCGCGCAGTACCTTCTTCGGGCCGATGGCGGTGGCGATCATGGGGGGGCTGATTGTGGCGACGGCGCTGACCTTGTTGTTCCTTCCGGCTTTGTATGCCGCGTGGTTCAAGGTGCGACCGGAAGAGAAGGTCGCCGAGTAGAAACAAAAAAGCCCGGCCAATTGGCCGGGCTTTTTTCTGGCTGTCGTGGGCGCGGCTTACAGCGCGCCGAACACTTTCTTGGCCAGGCTGGTTGCCGCTGCCGCCGGGTTTTCGCGGATGGTGGCTTCCTGTTTGGCGATCATTTCGAACAGGCCATCAAGCGCTTTCTCAGTGACGTAGTTTTCGATATTGGCGCTTTTCGCGTCCACAGCGCCGAGGCTGGCGGCCTGGCTGGCGAAGGCGTTGTACTGCTTGGCCAGACCCACCTGATCGGTGGCTTGCTTGACGATGGGCAGGAACTTGGCGCGAATCTGCTCGCGGCTGCTTTTGTTCAAGTACTGAGTGGCGGCGTCATCCTTGCCGGCCAGAATGCCTTTGGCATCGGCCACGGTCATTTTCTTCACCGCATCCACCAGCAGCGCCTGAGCTTGCGGCACCGCGGCTTCGGCGGCTTTGTTCATGCTGGTTTCAAGTTGGTCGACCTGCGCGCCCATACCCATCATTTTCATGGCCTTGGCAGCCTTGCCCAGATTGCCGGGCAACTCGATGCGCACTTCGTCGTTGTTGCTGAAGCCGCCCGGCTTGCCGAGTTCTTTCACGGCAATTTGCGCACCTTGGGTCAGAGCATCTTTAAGGCCGCTACTGGCGTCGGTTTGCGAGAGGTCGCTAATGGACAACGCGAACGCCTGCGCAGAAAGCGCAATGCCGGCGAGCAGGGTGGTGAAGGTGGCAGTGGAGCGAAGCATGGGCGCATTCCTATTGTGGTGAATGGCCGGAGCTTAGCTGAGCGCACCGCCCAGGCAAACCCGGGCGGTGTGTTGACGACGGTTATTGCCCCATCGGGCCGCGCAGGTATTCGGGCGGCAGGTAGAAGTACCAATAGAGAATCGCCGACACCAGCACGGTCACCAACGTCAAAACGGAAACACCCCACACGCTGGACGCGAACAGGAAGCCTTGCTTCTGGTTATTGCGCATAAAGGTCGGCAGACCCACGTACAGCAGGAACGTCGAGTACGCGCAGGCGGATAACAGCACGAATACCGCCAGCCATCGGCTCGGGTACAAGCCCGCCAGACCGGACACAAACAACGGCGAGGCCGTGTACGCGGCGAAGCCGATGCATTGGTTTAACGTCGGACGCGTCGCAAACGTGCGTGACATCCAGCGAATGAAAAAGCCCATCAGCGCGGTGCCGACCAGGGTAGCGGCATAGATGATGGCGCTCAGCGCCAGGGCGCTGTCGGCGGTCAGGCGAACGGTCTCGTTCTCCGCCAGGCTCCAGCCCACACGGGTGGTGCCGATGAACAGGGCGAAGGGCGGAATCAGCCCAAGAAAAATCAGATGGGGCCAGTAGTTACGGGGTTTCTGCTCTTCTTCCTTGCGGATTTCAGTCCAGACGCGGTCCGGCTGGGTGAAGAGTTTGATCAGGTGCGTACTCATCATTCGGGTCCTCGCGCAGATCGGTGCGACGTATCGATGGATGCCGACCGGTTACAGGTTTAGACGCGACCTGCGCTGAGGGTTTCAAGAGTTTTTGCCGCTTCGGGCTCAACGGTTGGCAGACGATGGGCTGAGCATGACCACGGGGCGAATGTCGAAATCGCGCGTCAGATAGTCCATGCGCGTCTCAGTGAAACGCTGCATATGCGGCAGCGCCGAGTGCACGTCGAGGTGCGCTTTGCTTTGCCAGATCTCATAGAAAATGAACAGCGTGGGGTCTTGGGCGTCGCGCAGCATGTGATATTCGATGCAGCCCGGTTCCGCGCGGCTGGGTTCAACGTAGGCGCTAAACAGCGCTTCGAAGGCATCTGACATTTCCGGTTTTGTGTAAGCGTGCAGGATAAAACCGTAGGGTTGGTCGCTCATGTGAGTCGCTCCGAAGTGGTGTGGATTGCTGCAGTTTAAATGGGGAGTCGATCACCGATTCATGCTTCTTGAGCAAATATCAATTGCGTTCCGGGCGGTTTTTCTCCTCGCGTGAGGCCGGTAGTCTGCCGGCCATCGACTCACTCACCGAGGTTCTCCCCGTGAAAAATATCCTTCTGCTTAACGGCGGCAAGCAATTCGCCCACTCTGATGGCCGCTACAACCAGACCCTGCACGACGCCGCGCTGAGCTTTCTCGATCGCTCCGGTTTTGATGTTGGCGAAACCTTCATCGATGGCGGCTACGACGTGGCCGACGAAGTGCAAAAGTTTCTCTGGGCCGACGTGATCATTTATCAAATGCCGGGCTGGTGGATGGGCGCGCCGTGGACGGTGAAGAAGTACATCGACGAAGTGTTCACCGAAGGCCATGGCAGCCTTTACGCCAATGACGGCCGCACCCGTTCCGATGCGTCGCAAAAATACGGCAGCGGCGGCTTGCTGCACGGTAAGCAGTACATGATTTCCGCCACCTGGAACGCCCCGCAGCAAGCCTTCGACGACCCCTCCGATTTCTTCGAAGGCAAAGGCGTGGACGCGGTGTATTTCCCGTTTCACAAAGCCAATGAGTTCCTCGGCATGACCGGCTTGCCGACTTTTCTCAGCGTGGATGTGATGAAGCGTCCGAACGTGGAAGGTGATATCGCTCGTTACGAGCAGCACTTGGCGAGCGTGTTCAAGGCCTGACCGCGCAGCACGTAAGTGCCAGGAGACGGGAGGGCTGGCAATACAGGTGGCAGGTTGGCACTATGCGCGCCCGCCAACGTTCCAGGCGGCGACTATAAGGACATTCCGCGCAATGAAATTCTCCCGTATTGCCGGCGCGCTGGCGCTGGCCGCTCTGGTGAGTGGTTGCTCCACCGCTGCCTATTTCAAGCTGCCTGAGCACAGCAAAGTCGAAATCTACAAACGCGACACCCAGTACAACCAAGGGCTGATCAAAACCCGTCCGTTCGCCTGGAGTGCTGCGGGTGGTATTCCGTACAAAATCACCGACGACAACGGCACCCTATTGCAAGAAGGCAAACTGCGTTCGCGCTTCCGGGTCGGCTCGATTTTCTGGCCACCGTTCGCGATCATTTATTGGCCAATGAAATTCGGCCAGACCTGCTACGACCTGACCGGCGCTTCGCCGCTGACCTGTACGCATCAGGACATGATCGACCTGCGCCGCAATCAGCGTTTGCCGCGTTGATCGCCAAGCGGGGCGTTTGCAGGAATCGCGGCTAAAGCCTCTTCCACAGACACCCCGATTTCTGTAGGAGCGGCTTCAGCCGCGATCCCTGCACAAGGTGAACTACAGGCAAAAAAAGGGAGCGCCCCGCGCTCCCTTTTTCATTTCTGCCAAACCCTTACAACCCGTCCACCAAATCTTCGCTGCGATCCATCGCCACCTGGCGAATGGACAGCCGAATCTCTGCCGGCAACACGCGCTTGGCGGCGCCTTCAGCCAGCTCGTTAAGCAGCGGATGGTGGCTGAGCTTGCCGGCCTGGTCCTGACGCAATACGCCTTGATCAAGCAGGGTCTGGATGAAGTGGCGGAACAGACTCTTATCGAAAAACTCCGGGGCATTCAGGCCATGGAGAATCGACAAGCGCTGCGCCATTACCGTGCACAGGTCTTCCAGCTCCTCGGCGCTGATGGTGTTCTGTCCAGCATTAAGCAGCAGCGCCGTGGCCATGTAGAAACGCTGCAAGGTTTGCGCAATGGCGCGCGACAGCAACGTCAGCAGCACAAAATTGCGCGAGCTCGGCGCCGGGCGCACGTAGGCGTCGTTTTCGAACTTCAGCAGCCCTTGCTCCACAAACGCTGCCAGCCATTGATCCACCACCGGCTCCAGCTCATCCACGCTCCAGCGGATAAAAAGCTCCGACTGCAAGTACGGATACAGCGCGCGGGTGTAGCGCAGAATCTGCTCGCGGCTCATGCGCGCGCTGCTCTGGAAGAAGCTGGCGAGCAACGCCGGCAGGGCGAAAATGTGCAGCACGTTGTTGCGGTAGTACGTCATCAGGATGGCGTTCTGCTCATCCAGATACAGAATCTTGCCCAGCGAATCTTTCTGCTCGGCGAGTAGCTTCATGCCTTGCACGTACTGAATCAGCGCCTGGCCGTCGCCCTCGGGCAGCGTGGTGTGCGGCGAATACGGCACAGCGCGCAGCAGCGTCAGGTACAGGTCGAGCACGCGGGTGAGGGCGCGGTCGTCGAGGGCCAACTTGCTGGTAGACAGCAACGCCAGCGCCACCAGGTTCACCGGGTTCACCGCCGCCGCTTCGTTGAGGTGCTGCGCCACGCGCTCGGACAACCGATGGGTGCTGTCGCTCAACCACTCGGGGCGGTATTGCGGCCCCAGTTCCTGTTCGCGCCAGCCAGGCTGGTCGGCATCGAGGAATTCGGCCAGCTTGATTGGCTCGCCGAAGTTCACCCACACGCTGCCAAAGCGCTGCTTGAGCGCGCCGATGACTTTGAAAATATCGAAGATCGACTCTTTCTTCTTGCTCGCACCGCGCAGCTCGCCCAAATACGTGCGGCCTTCCAGCACACGCTCGTAGCCGATGTACACCGGCACAAACACCACCGGCAGGCGATTGGAGCGCAGGAAGCTCCGCAAGGTGATCGCCAGCATGCCGGTCTTGGGCTGCAACATGCGCCCGGTGCGCGAGCGACCGCCTTCGACGAAGTACTCAACCGGGAAGCCCTTGCTGAACAAGGTGTGCAGGTATTCGTTGAACACCGCCGTGTACAGCGGATTGCCCTTGAATGTGCGGCGCATAAAGAAGGCGCCGCCACGACGCAGCAGGCTACCGATGACCGGCATGTTCAGGTTGATGCCGGCCGCAATGTGCGGCGGCGTCAGGCCGTTGCGGAACAGCAGGTAGGAGAGCAGCAAGTAGTCGATATGGCTGCGATGGCACGGCACGTAAATCACCTCGTGCCCCTGCGCTACGTCTTGCACGCCCTCGATGTGGTTGACCTTGATGCCGTCGTAAATCTTGTTCCAGAACCAGCTCAGCACCAGCTCCAGGAAACGGATGGCGGTATAGGTGTAGTCCGAGGCGATTTCATTGCCATAGCGCAGCGCCAGAGCTTCAGCTTTAGCCGGCGAGATTTTCTCGCGCTCCACTTCCTCGGCAATGGCTTGGCGCACCAACGGACCGTGCACCAGACCTTTCACCAAATTGCGACGGTGCGAGACGTCTGGCCCGATGACGGCCGCGCGCTGGTTACGGAAGTGCACCCGCAAGATGCGCTGCACCATGCGCAGGGTGCGCTCGTGGCCTTTGTCTTGCGCCACGATCTCGCGCAGGTGAATAGGCGCCGAGAACTGCACGCGGGTTTTGCGCCCCAGAATCAGGATGCTCACCAGGCGGCGAAGGCGCCCGGTCACGGCCCAGCTGTCGGCAAACAGCAGCTTCCACGGGCTGGTTTCGCGGTCGGGCGACTGCCCCCAAAACACACTCACCGGCACGATTTGCGCGTCTTCCACGGCATGCTGATTCAGCGCGCCGACCAGGCGTACCAACGTCGGCGAGGTGCCGGGCTTGCTCGGCGTGCCCAGCCAACCCGGCTCGGGGTTGAGGTAGAAGAATGCAGCCGGCTCAATCAGATCGCCAACGGCCACCGGCACCACCGGGCGCGGCAGGCCGGCCTTGGTGCACTCTCTGTCGAGCACCGCCAAGTCACTCAGCGACGGCTGTTGCAGCACATAGAGCACCGGCTTGCTGCGGTCGAGCTTAAGGGTGAAGGCGGACTGGTTGATGGTTTCCGAGCGCACCCAGAGATACAGCAGGCGGCGCAAGGTACCGAAGACAAGACGGCGAAACGGGGAGCGGGTCATACAAAGTCTGTCGAAATCGAGCCTCGGCTCGGGGACGCTAGTTTGCCGTATGAAGGGGCCGGCGGCAAAAGGCATCTGGCAGGCGAGCCACCGTCGTTTGGGCGCGCCACAGAGGCGGGGTTACGCCGCATGCCGCAAGCGGGGGCTGATCCTTCGAACGCGCACCGAAATGTTACCGATGCCCACAGACGAGGCTGGGCTGAACCTCTTTTTCGTACGTGCGTACCTGACTTAAAAAGCGGCTGGAGCGCTCTATCACGGGATGTGTGGCGCTTTGGCGGAAATTGCTTGGCAGGCTTTGTGCTTACGCAATCAGCCGGCGCCGCTTCGCTTGAGGCGTGCCGCCGCTGATCCGTCGACTCCTCCTTGAGAGGACATAAAAAATGCGAGTTGGAGAAAGTAGTAATGGCTGAACGCGAGACAGGAACCGTTAAGTGGTTCAATGATTCCAAAGGCTATGGCTTCATTCAGCGTGAAAGTGGCGCCGATGTGTTTGTTCACTACCGCGCGATTCGCGGCGAAGGCCACCGGTCCCTGAATGAAGGCGATCGCGTTGAGTTTGCTGTAATCGATGGTCAAAAGGGCCCGCAGGCCGAGGACGTAACCAAAGGCTGAATGCTCCGGTTACCCAACAAAAAGCCCCGCTCGTGCGGGGCTTTTTGCCTTCAACAGTCAACAGCATCGCGGCTAATCGGAATGCCGCCCAGCCGCTCCCACAGGTTCTGCGTCATCTGTAGGAGCGGCTTTAGCCACGATCCCTGCAAACGACAGTCGTGGGAATCCGCTTCAACTGGTATGCCAGGTAATCTCTTCTTCCCCATCGGCGCTGATGCGAATCCAGCGATCAGCCTGTTCTTCGGCTTCTTCCTCACTCCAGCCACCCGGTGCGCAGCGCACTTCCACGTTCAGCGCAGCGAAGGCGGCACGGGCGCAGGCGAGGTCGTCGTCCCACGGGGTGATGTCGCTTTCCAGAAACAGGCTGTTCCACTTGCCCACGGCTTTGGGCAGCCAGGTCACGGGGATCGGGCCTTCGCTGCTGGCGATGCTGCATTTATACGTTTGCCCTTGCTGACGCCACGCCGAGCACGGGCCCAGCGCCTTGCTCAGCCAGTCGGTGATGGCGTTGTGGTCGGCGTCTTTTACGTAGATTTCGATGTCGGGTTGGCGCATGGGGTTCTCTTTGTTCGGGGCCTTACAGTGATGGAGGAAAGTCTCCGAGCGAAGGTCAGGCTAGGCAAAAACAAACGAGGGTGCGGAGTTGGCTGTAGCCAATGAGCAACCCGAGCTTGTTTTTAACGACGCATGGCCGATGCGCAGGATCTTTCAAACTCGTTCAAACCAATCGTAGCGCATGGAAACGGTGACCTTCAGCGCGGCGGCGATTACCGCTTCGCGCCGCTCGGCACTGGCGCGCCAGCCGTGAGGCGTCATGGCCAGCAGGTCGGCGCGGGCTTGTTCGCTGTCCACGCTCAAGGTGAATTGCAGCGTTTCGCTGTGGGCGTGGCGCATGCCGTCGGGCACAAGGGCCAGGTGTTTTTCATCGCTGTAGTCGCGCACCTGGTCGTAGAGCTTTTCGCGCAATTCCATCAGGTGCTCGTTGGTCGGGCCGATGCGCAGCAAGCCGCCGCCGGGGCTGAGCACGCGTTTGGCTTCTTGCCAGTCCAGCGGGCTGAAGACGCTAATCAGTGCCTGGCAGCTGCCATCGCTCAAGGGAATACGCGCCATGCTCGCCACCAGCCAGGTGAGCTGGGTGCTGCGTTTGCACGCGCGCTTCACCGCCTCGCGGGAGATATCCAGCGCGTAGCCCTCGGCAGTCGGCACGGCGTCGGCCACCTGCGCGGTGTAATAGCCTTCACCGCAGCCGATATCCAGCCAATGGGCGGGGGCGCGTTCGGCCACCAGCTCAGCCAGGCGCTTGGCCACCGGTGCGTAATGCCCGCCTTCGAGAAAACGCCGGCGCGCTTCGACCATGGCCTGATTGTCGCCAGGGTCGCGGCTGTTTTTGTGCTGCACCGGCAACAGGTTCAGGTAACCCTGGCGCGCACGGTCGAAACGGTGGTTGGCTGGGCAGGCGACACCGTTGTCGACCGCGTGCAGCGGCGCGCTGCAAATGGGGCAGGCGAGCATCAGGCGAGCAGGTTGACGAGAGTTTGGTAGTAGATCTCGGTGAGGGTGTCGAGATCGCTGGCCAGAACCCGTTCGTTGATCTGGTGAATGGTGGCGTTGACCGGGCCGAGCTCCACTACTTGGGTGCCGAGGGTGGCGATAAAGCGCCCATCGGACGTGCCGCCGCTGGTGGACGGCTTGGTGTCGCGGCCGGTAACCGACTTGATCGCCGCCGCCACGCCATCGAGCAAGTCGCCCGGCTCGGTGAGAAACGGCAAGCCCGACAGCGACCACTCCACATGCCAGTCCAGGCCGTGTTTATCGAGAATCACCGCCACGCGTTGCTGCAGCCCTTCAACGGTGGATTCGGTGGAGAAACGGAAATTGAACACCGCCTCCAGCTCGCCCGGAATCACGTTGGTGGCGCCAGTGCCGGCGTTGAGGTTGGATATTTGGAAGCTGGTCGGCGGGAAGAATGTATTGCCATCGTCCCAATGCTCGGCGGCCAATTCGCTTAGGGCCGGCGCGGCCAGGTGAATCGGATTTTTCGCCAAATGCGGATAAGCCACATGGCCTTGCACGCCGCGCACGGTGAGCTTGGCGCCGAGCGAGCCGCGGCGGCCGTTCTTGACCACATCGCCCACCAGGGTGGTGCTCGACGGTTCGCCAACAATGCACCAGTCCAGGCGCTCGTTACGTGCCGCCAAACGCTCGACAACGGCTTTGGTGCCGTGGTGCGCCGGGCCTTCTTCGTCGCTGGTAATCAGAAAGGCGATGCGGCCATTGTGGTTGGGGTGGTCCGCCACAAAGCGCTCCACGGCGATGATCATCGACGCCAGGCTGCCTTTCATATCTGCCGCGCCACGGCCGCAGAGCATGCCGTCTTCATCGACCTTGGCATCGAACGGCGCGTGCTGCCACGCCTGCAAGGGGCCGGTTGGCACCACGTCGGTGTGGCCGGCGAAACACAGCACTGGACCTTCGCCGCCATGGGTGGCCCAGAAGTTGTCGACGTCTTCGATGCGCATCGGCTCAATGGCAAAACCCAGCGCCCGCAACCGCTCGATCATCACCGCCTGGCAATCGGCATCCACTGGGGTCACCGAAGGACGGCGGATCAGATCGCAAGCCAATTGCAACGTGGGCGAAAGCGGGGACGAAACGACGGTCATGAAGCAGCTCCAACGGCGGCGTACAAATTGAGGGTGGGCATTCTAGCAATATCAAGGCGGGGTGCCTTGGGGAATGCGTGAGGAGGGGGGGCGGCAGGCAGAGGCGCAGTAGGGAAACAATCCAGAGCAGTCATGCTGCAGCCCCGCCGTCTACGCTCGACGGTGGCGGCTGCGATTCTTGCAGCGGCGGTTGGAAATGGCATGCCATACCCGGCGCTGCTGTCGCTCGGGTGAAAGCTTTGGGCTGCGGCTGGCACTGCGTCTTAGGGTGCCTGGTCAGCCTGGTATGTCTTTACCAGACAGCCGCATTCAGATTGGCATTTTCGGCGGTTCGCTCGACGCGTCTTGCTCCATCTTAAAACCGCCGAAATTTGGTTCCGCTCATTATTTAGGCGGCGCGTCCTTGGCGATGTTTACATTAGTTTCGCTGGTGATGTACCGCTCCTTTACTGTTAAGACTTCTTTGTTCCTGCCCAGCATCCGCGCCACCAAATCTAAAACAGCGCGTGTAGAACGACTTGGCATGGCTGGATCACGCAAGATAAAGACTTTAGTTGGTAGGCTAGGTATGAAGTCAACCGCCAGGCCGGAGTCGTATTGCAATCCAGTGGGACTTTTTTGGAAAGTAATATGGCTTGAGGGATGCTTTACCTGAATGTCGGCTACTTCAGGTTTCGCTTTGTCTCCGGCCAGATTGATAATGACGTGGCTTCTGTTTTTTCGCTCCTGATAAATTCCTTCGCCGCTTGTGATGTCTTGTTGGCTTAGGCCGGGCTTTAACTTGTAAGGACGAGTGAGTGATGCACCCGCACTCGTCGCTGTAGGCTGGGTCAGTGACGGGTAGTAATCCAATCCCATTAGGTGATCTTCGAACATTGGCATGATCTGGTGAATCCGAGCCTCGGGTATATGGAGTAACTCCTGTAAAGCCGGTTTTAGGGTGCCGTTGTTGGAGAGGAATGTTTTAAGATGGTCCAGTCCAAAAAGCCCAAGTGTGCCGGCGGTGTCCTGAACCTGATAGCGCTTAAGTGTGTCGGCCATGTGAACATTTCTTTGGTGAAACGAGTCGCCGTCGTCGTCAGCTACAGTGCCAGTTTTTGTCTGTTTGAGTTTGGTCCGGCCGTCATCAATTAATGCTATTTGAGCGCCAACGCTAAGGGCGTGAGAAGCCAGAAAGTTTTGTTGCGCGTTTCCAACCACGTGGGTCGCTTCGTTGAATAACTGCTGCGCCTGGCGATGAAGTTCTGTTTGTGTATCGGTCGGCTTATAGGTGGCCAGATAATTTTCCAATGACGCCCATCCGGCACCCTTTAGCTCTACGGCAATAGGTTTTACCATGTCATTCCAACGCATTATTTCTTTGAAGTGTTGAGGGTCTTGAACTAACTCTGGGTGCTTGGCAAGGAGCTCGTCCTGAGAAGCGATGTTATTCGCGCTCATAAAACTGCTAATTTCCAAAGCCCTTTGGTTGTCTAGCAATTTGCCGAGTGAGGGAGTTTCCAATACAAGTCGTTTTATTTTATTCTCGGCAACAAGTTGATGTACTAATAATGGCGCATCTGGATATCCGTGATTTTCCCCTAAGAATACGGGGCCGGAGGTGAGTTGTTCCGAGATTATAAGTTTGACCTTGTCAAGGTAAGCTTGCGTTTTCGAGCTGATAGCCCCTTTCTCCATGGCATCGGCGATATAGTCAATAAGAGGCAGAGCGGCAAGGTCCTTAGCCTGTTTATGTTCCAGCGTGGACTCCTGGCCGGCGCGTTGAGCGGCGCCAGTGGCACCTGCGGACGCCGGGTCAGCCATCGTCGCCTTGCCTTCGCCGGAGGGAATCGTGTGGTCTGCGGAGTCCGGCTTTTTAGCAGCCTCGCCATTGAGGCGCTCGGCGGCTGAGTCGGTGCTTTTGCTGGCGACGATTGCCTTTTCTTTCATATCTGCTTTGCTCGCTACAGGCGTCTGCGTGTCTTGGGTGTAAATCTTTTTAACCGTGAAGTCAGCTAGATCTGCACCTGCCGTGAAACTTGCAAACATAAGTAAGCGATCTAGTTTGGTACTGTCGCTACTTTCTTTTCCAAATAAATAGGCTTTGGTGGGTAGGTCGTCAATGTCGAGCCTTTGGCCCGATATGTACTGGATGCTTCCGTTTTCGGAGGGTTTGAATAGTATGGTAGATGATGGGCGTTGGTTGGTGAGGTCCTTGATCTGAGTTTCTGCAGTTCCACCAGAGGCGTCAATGATTATATGACTTTTGTTTGTTCGGGCTTCATAAGGTTGATCTGCTGATGTTTGTTTGTACGGGAAGTAGGTGGACATTTCGGCGGTATTGCTCTTGTTCGTACCGAGGTCAGACCAAGGGAAAAAACGCTCGCCGGTGAGGTGGTCGTGGAATAAAGGGGCTGTCTGATATACCCGATCCTGGGGGATGTTGAGAGTTTGTTGTACAGCGGGTTTTACAGTTCCGTCGATACCCACATAGGTTCTCAGGTGGTCAGCGCCCAGCAAAGCTAATACCCGGGGTTCGGTATACTTCGCGTCGATGCTGAGTTTGTTGGTTATATAGGTGTTCTTGGCCGACAATTCGCTAATGTTGGAAAAGTTGTCGCTGTCCATATCTCCGGCGCCGTCGATGAAGTCCACTTTAACACCCGCTTTCATAGCATTCGACACGGCGGGGTAGAGTGATTCGCCAGAAGTATCGCGCAGATTTTTCAGGACATTTTGCTGCGCCTGTTTGTAAAAATCTGTATTTCTCTCTGCGTCAGATGTGTCGCTGAAATATTCGTCGAGCGATTTGAAGCCTTTTTCATTCAACGCGCTTTTCGTTGTGTCTAATTGTGCGAAGCTGGAGAGGGTTTCCAGAGGAGGCAGCTCGAACAAGATACGATCAACTTTCTTTTCCGCGATCAGCTGTTTTATTAAGATGATAGAGTTCGGACTGTCATGATGTTCGCCGAGCAAAGCCGGACCATCATTAAGCTTTTCAGAGATCCTACTGTGTAAAGCGTCAAGGTAACTCGCCGTGTCATGTTGAATGAATCCGTCGCGTTCGGCTTTCCATATCACACTTTCGACAGGTTTTTTTTGTTCTGTTGCGGCAAGTTCGGTTTTATCTGATTGATGTTGTGTGTTTTTCTTAGGTTGGGGTATCGGCAATGGATCATCGTTACCCAAAGCGCCAGACGTACCTTCTGCGACGACTGTTTTATGTCCTTGGTTATCAATGAGTACCGGCGTGTCATAGCCTTTCACTTTCGTTGTTAGACCCTGCTGTTGCAGCAACCCACTCACACCGCTAGCTAAACTGGCGCCCTCTTTAGCGCACGCCGTACCGCAACCCACCAGAGTCAGCTTGTCGACGTTGCTTTTGTCGTTATTGCTGAGCTGTTGCACCACATCGATGATTTGGTTGCCGTCCAAGCCGCCGATCTTCAGGCCGTCGCTGTGGCCAACAACTTCCACTTTTTTGCTGCCGCCTTCGGCCAGCGTGCCGCTTAGCACTTTGTAATTGCCGTCGATGATCACGCTGTTGTCGGGGTGCTTGTTCGCCAGGTTTTGCGCGGCCTTGCTGACTACCGGGTCGTTGACGTCGGTGTTGAGGATCACGCGTTGGTCGAAGTTCTGTTTCGCGTTTGGCACGTCGATGTCGGCGTAGCTGTGCGTTGAAGGTTTGGGGGCGTCGATTTGCTGGGTGACTTGATGGGTATCAGCATCGCTGCCGTATGCACGCACGTTCGGCGCATCGACGATATGGCGGCTGCTACCCGCTTTGGGCGAGAAGAGTTTTTTAATGCCGGCTTTGATTTCCTGGGCATCGCTGACGGAGATTTCAATCTTCACGTCGGTACCGGCAACACGTTTGTTTTGCAGCACGTTGAGCTGTTTGTCGGCATCGGTGTTGAGGCTGCCGTTGATGCCGCCGGCAGCGCTAACTTTGTTTGGCTCGCCCACATCGATGGTGGCTTGGTTGTCCGCGATGTAATGCACTTGGTCTACGCGGCCGAATTCCAGCGTTACCGTCGGAATCCCGTTTTTGCTGACACCGCCACCACCTCCGGCATAGCCGCCATCTTTGTTGCGGCCGTCTTGCAGAGTTTCTGCGGTGATGCTCCCACCGACGTTGACACTGCCCTGCCCCGGTTTCGAGGTGATGTGCGAGCCGGTCATATTCAGGTTGCCGGCGACGTTCAGGCCCAGGCTGTCGGCGCTGATGCCGGCTTGTTCGGCCGTTAGCTTGCTGTTGTCGATATCTTTGCCACCGGAGGCGCTAGCGCTGGCGGTGCCTTGCACGATGCCATCGGTGGTGATGGCTACACCGACACTGGCGCTCCAGTTGTCTCGGGTGTGGTCCATGTCCGACGTGTCTTGCACGCTGGTGATCGTTTGGTTGCCACCGATCTTGGCGCTGACTTGGTTGCCTTTGATGTTGGAGCCAATCAGGTTGTGGTCACCGGCAGTTTCGATGCTGATTTCGGTGCCGCTGATTAGGCCGTTGTTGTAGCTGGTGGTGCTGCGCGTGGTTTCGTCGTAGCTGCCGCTGGCACCTGCCGATAGGCCCATGCCGACGCCCGTCGGTGCTGCGCCGACACTGGCGGTGAGGCCTGCGGTGTGAGTGGTGGTGGATTCGCTACTGGAGCTCGAGCTCTTTGCCGCTGTTTGGGTTAAGCCGCCAGCGGACTTTATCGAGACCTTCCCGCCTTGCAGATTCACGCCGTTGAGGGCGATGTCGCCCTTGGTGCTGGTGAGGCTGATGTTGCCGCCGATTTGGTTGATGTTTTCCGCGCGGTTTTCGCTCTCGCGGGTCTCGGTAGTGTGCTGCATGCCCACCGTCACAGAGCCACCAACGGTTTCACTAAACGCTACCTGCGTGGCCAAACCCGCTGCCGCGATGGCGGTCAGGGTCGGGTCGATTTCCATGGGCCCTTCTTGGGTGGCCAAGGTTTTTGATGAGGCTGGCGGCGCGTTGGGATCGTTCACCGCATCGGTGCCCAAGGCTTTATGCGCCGTTTGGGCGGCTTGCGTCGCGACGTCCAATAACGAGGAATGCCCTTCGGCCGTGACGCCCAAAAACAACTCTTCGCGCGTGTGGGTAGTTTTCTCGGTGTTTTCGTATTTCGTGGTTTGGATGTCGCCTGCGGTGATGTCCAGCGTGGGCATCGCTTCGGTGGCCGCGAGCCGTTGTTCGGCGGTCATCTTCGCCCGCTCTTCAGGGCTTAGTTGATAGTCGGCGTTGATGTCTGCGCCTCCTATGTCCAAGGTGCCGCCCACATCCACGCTGCCGCTGCCCAGGTTCAATTGGGCATTGCGCAAGGTGGTGGATTCGCTGGTGTCGGTGGTGGTTACGGTTTCAATGCCGACCTTCAAGTTGGCCCCGCTGGTACCGCCTCGGCCTTTGTTCGCGCCTGTGCGGCCTCCAGTGCCTTGGCTGGCCAAAGCCTGCGAAGCAGCTGAGCGGCCGGCGCTCGCCTCACCTCTCAGGCTTGGCGAAACCTGGGTGTCGTCCCCAAGTCCGTCGAATGGCGAGGCCAAATGGGTGTCGATCGCAGCCGCCGAGCCCCACATGCCATTGGCTTCATAACCCCCTGCACCGACGCCGGCACTAATGACCAGCTGCGTGGTTTTTACGGTTTTCTGGTGATAGGCCAGGTCTTTGCCAGCCGCCACGTTCATATCGCCGCCGACTTGCACGGCGCTGGTCTCGGCATTGATTTCACCGCCCGTAATATTCCAGTCGCCTTGCGCCTGAACGGTGAGGTTTTTAGTGTTGAGCGTATTGCCGACCGAGTTGGCTGAGGCGGCCATTTCGGTGACGTCCACTTGCGAGAAGAAGCCTGTGGCGCCCACCGCATCGAAGGCGGAACGCGCTTCGTGCAGATCCTTCATATTGAGGTTGCCGCTGGTTTGCAGCAGGACGTTGTCGGACTGGGTGATGGCGCCGATGAGGTCGATGTCGCCGCCGGAAATGACGCTGAGTGACGAGCCTTGCTCAGTATCGACAGGGCCGGAAGCGAGGCGTTCTTCGAAGATGGCGCGCACGTCAGGGTGAGCTACAACGATAGGTTTTTTTTCTGGCTTGTCCGTCGCGTCGGCTACGTCAGGCTGGGGTTTTTCTGGCTCAGCGGCTGGACTTTCGTCCTGGGTTTTATCCGCACTCAACGCCGTACCCATCACGCCGTTATCACGCACATACAGGTAGCCGTTTTTGTCGTAGCCGGTGGTGGCCGAACTGGTCACGCCGTCGCCTCCGACCACGGTTTGCTGGTAGCCGCTCAGCACGCCGCCCTGGTTCAGCACCTTGCCTTGCGCAGCAATCACCAATTGCCCAGACGGTTCGTTCTCACCGCCTTGACCAGCGAAAATGCCCGCCTGCGCGCCGCCGAGCGAGACGTTGTTGATGTCGGTTTTTGAGTAGATAAACGTGTCCGTGTTGCCGCGAATGGTGCCGTTTACGTTGGCCACCGATTCGGCGTCGATCAGGATTGTGTCGCCGCCGACCAGGGCAGAACTCTTGGCGTCTTGATCGCGGACCGCGAGAGTTTGTTGGCTCAAATACAGGCGCGGCGCCAATACCATCTGGCCATCTACGAGTTGGTTTTCGTACCAAACCACATCGTCTTTAAGCCCGGCGATCTGCTCGGCGGTGAGCGGCTGGCCGAAGCTGAAACCACTTGTTCGTATGAGTTCTGCGCCGTTATCCAATAGATGCCCGACTAGCTCCGTACCGCCCAGCCGCTGAGTTTGCTCAAAGAAATTCCCCAGCCGTTGCTCGACGCTTTGCAAGATCAGCTGATGATCAAAATACGCATCGCCCAACACCGTGACGCTTTTGAGGGCGTCGTAGCCGATCTTGTTGAGGAAGTACTCAGAACCCATAAATTGGCTCTGGTCGATGTAGCTCACGCGCGTTTCGTACAGCGGTCTGATTCGCGCAAAGGCATCGCCATCAGCCGCTGGTTGGCTTGGGCGGAACAGTGGATTTTGCAGATGCTGGCTCAGCGCTTTTTCGGCGTGGTCGCGGTTGAACTGGGCGTCCAGTTCACCGTCGAGGGTTTCTACGCTTTCGCTGCCAACCTGAACGGTGATCGGCTTTTGTTGGCTGACGTCCGCACCGTCGCCGTTGGTGAACGAACCGCCGCCTTGCAGCAACAATTTGCCTGCGGAAATTTCGGCCTGGGTGTCGGCGTAGTAGTTCTGGGTTTTATCGGCAGCGTTCGTTTTGAACGCCGCCCAGCGCCCGCGCAGGTCGCTATGGCTACGGGCCTTCCAGTCGGCACCTAACACGGCGCTGAGCACTTGGTTGACCCCAGGCTCTTCCACTAACTTGAGCGTTTCGACCCAGTTGCTACTGCCGCCGTTGGGGCTGAAAAAGTCATTCAGCAAGCCGTACAGACCATCGGCGTAATGTTTGTTACCGGTAGGACTGCCGGCCAGCGAATTACTCCAGTAGTACTGCGTCGGCGAGGATTTAAGGATGTCCACTAAAGTTTTCGACGCGAACATGCCTTCGTTATTCAGATGGCCATCAACCAGCACATTGCCCGTCGCCGCCATCAACCCGCCCAGATTATGAACCGTGGCGCCCTTGTCATTGGCTTGGCCCTGATTGAGCAGCAAGTCTTTGCCCGCTTTGATCACCGCCTGCTCGACCGTCAGGTTTGAGGCGTAAATCGGCAGGTCGATTTTAATGTTCCAGTAATCGCGCTCAATCAGACTGCTGGCTTTGGAAAGCCACACGTCCTCTTCGTCCACGCCCACTTTGACGACCCCGCCCGTGCTTTGGCTGAGGTTTTCCAGCAACGGCGTATCGATCCATAAATTGCCCTGGGCTTCGATGCGGCCCACATGGTTTTGCACTTTTTCGCCCGCGCTCAGGCTCATGTCGCCCATGGCCAGCAATTGGCTTCTGATGCCATTGAGCAGTTGCGTGCCGGCTTGCAGGCTCAGGTTTTCACCGGCCCACATCAGCTTGCCGGGGGCGTTTTCGATCAGGCCTTTGGCGGAAATTAGTAAGGTCTTGCCGACGATGACCGCGCCTTGGTTTCGCACGTCGCCGGAGGAATTGACTAGCACCGAGCCGGCGGCGTTGAGCTCGTCGGTGATGGTGATGTTATGGGCCGACAAGGTGAATAGATTGGCGGCTTGTGGGGCTTTGAACGCTGCATCAATGAACAGATTGGCGTTGTTTTTTAGCGAGAGGCTGGCGGTATTGAAGGAGGTGATGGTGGCGCTATTTTGATAATCACCGACGTTTAACGAGAGGTCATTGCCGGCGAGTAATTCGCTGCTCGAGGCGGTGAAAAGTGCGGCATCGAAAGACAGATTTCGCGTCGCCTGAATGGAGCCCAGGGTTTTGCTAGTGAAGCTTTTCTCTGCCGTCAGGGCGATATCCTTGCCCTGGATTTGCGCCTTGTCGCTGTTGCGAACGTCGCTGGCTTTTACGCTTACCGTTTCACCGGTAATCATGCCGCCTTTGGTGTTATCGACCGATTTACCAGCTTGAATGGAGACTGTTTTAACGCCCGCTAGTGTCGCGGCGTCGTTGAGCAAACTGCCGACATCCAGCGTTAACGCCTGAGCATAAATACTGCCGCCGTCGTGATTTCGAAGTTGCTCGGTGACGTTGAACCCGGCCTTGTCAGCGGCGAGGAATATGCCGCTGTTGCTCAACATGGTTGCCGATACGGCAATGTCGTTACCGCGAATCACGCCATCATTGGAAAACCGTCTGGTTGCGTCAATTCGGACCTGATCGGCCGCTGCCAAATAGCCGTCTCTTTCGTTAGCCACATCGCGTGCCGCAATGCGCAGATCAACATCCGCACTTAGCGTGCCGCTGTTGGTCAGTCGGCCAGTCGAAGCGATATCAATCGAGCCACCGGCGCCAGTGTCTTTGAGACTGACATCACCATCCGCACTGATTTGAATATCCCGCGCCGCCAGAATCAGGCCGTCATGCCGCACGCCAGCGCCACTGTCGCTGCTGATCAGTTTGATAAAACGCCCATGCATCGCACCCGCTGCCGAGCCGGCGATAGCGAGGCCAGAACTCTGCGCTCCAGCCGTCGCGGTAAAGGCGTGAGAATCCACGTCATAAGAACCTTGGCCAGCCACAACCTGCATGTCTGTTTGCAGGTCTGCGGAGCCCACTGCGCCCTGCAAAGCCACCGAGCGAGCAATGATGTCGAAGTAGCTCAAGCCCGACGTGTTCAAGCCATCGGCGCCAATCACAACCTCACCGCTGTCTTCATCGATCAGCAACTGCAGGTCGCCCACAGCATCCAAAACACGCCCCGTGCTCAGCGTTAACCGCGAGCTGTTAAGCGTCGTCACGCCGTTCAAGGTTAGGCCGTTAGGGTTGGCGATCAGCAAATCCGCTGCATCGCCAAACACTTCCAATGTGCCGCGAATCGAGCTGGGCTCATTGCCGGTCACCTCGGTGAGAATCGCCTTGGCCGTGCGTTTCAAATTCGGGTTAAGCAGCACCGCCCCGCCGATCTGGCTTGTGCCGTTGACCATGCTGTTGTTGAAAATAACGCCCGGTTGCGACACGTCGAATTGGCCAAAGCGGTTGTGGGAAAGGCCATTGCCATTGGGGTTGGCAATCTCAATCACCGGAACGCCATTGGCTGAGCTGATGACGTGGGTGCCTGCCGTGTTTCTATCCAACAAAATTTCCGCTGCTGCCCAGCTAGGGACGCCGGTCAATAGCAGAGATAGCACGAGGCGCGTCAGCGGTGAGGCAGGCGGTTTGGAAGCAAGAGCAACGGAAGAAGCAGCTTGCTGCTGGCCCGGTTTGCGTTGGGCCGTCGCGATTTCGGCGACGGGAATCAAGAAGCCAAGCGGCTTGCTGAAGATAAGGCGAAAGCAGTGCTTGTTCATGGCCGGTCCGTGAAGAAGTTGAGTTTGCGGAACACTAAAGGAGGCTCAACTGGGGTGTTGCAGGATGGCTCCGGCTGGGGCCGCACAGCGCAGCGACGTCGTCATGATCTTTCTGCGGCCTTGCTAGGACGATTCGGCGCGCACAAAAAAGGCGACCCGAAGGTCGCCTTATTGGCAGGACAGTAACCGCGAGCCTTACAGACGCGGATAGTCGATGTAACCCACCGGGCCGCTGCCGTAGAAGGTTTCCGGGTGCGGTTCGTTCAGCGGTGCGTCTTTTTCCAAACGCGCTGGCAGATCCGGGTTGGCGATGAAGGGAATACCAAACGCCACCGCGTCGGCGCCGCCGCTGGCGAGCAGGGCGTTGGCGCTTTCTTTGGTGAAGCGTTCGTTGGCAATAAACACGCCGCCGAAGGCTGCTTTCAGTTCGGCGCTGATGCTGTCTTCGCCTTGTTTTTCACGGGTGCAGATAAACGCGATGCCGCGTTTGCCCAGCTCGCTCGCCACGTAGGTAAAGGTAGCGGAGCGGTTGGAGTCGCCCATGTCGTGACTGTCGGCGCGTGGCGCCAGGTGCATGCCTACGCGGCCCGGTTCCCATACCGACAATACGGCGTCGGTCACTTCGAGCATCAGACGGGCACGGTTTTCCAGGGAGCCGCCGTATTGGTCGGTGCGCTGGTTGGTGCTGTCTTGCAGGAACTGGTCGAGCAGGTAGCCGTTGGCACCGTGGATTTCCACGCCGTCAAAACCGGCAGCTTTGGCGTTCTCGGCGCCGTTGCGGTAGGCCTCGACGATGTCGGCGATTTCTTCGGTGGCCAGGGCGCGCGGGGTGACGAAGTCTTTCAGCGGACGCACCAGGCTGACGTGGCCTTTAGGGGCGATGGCGCTCGGTGCTACCGGCAGTTCGCCGTCCAGGTAGCTGGGGTCGGAAACACGGCCCACGTGCCACAGTTGCAGGAAAATCTTGCCGCCGTTGGCGTGCACCGCCTTGGTGATGTTGCTCCAGCCGCGCACTTGCGCGTCGGACCAGATGCCGGGGGTGTTGGGGTAGCCCACGCCCATCGGCGTAACCGAAGTGGCTTCGCTGAGAATCAGGCCAGCGGAGGAGCGCTGGGCGTAGTACTCGGCCATCATCGCGTTGGGCACGCGGCCTTCGTCGGCGCGGCAGCGGGTCAGCGGGGCCATGACGATGCGGTTTTTCAATTGCAGGTCGCCAATGGTAATCGGGTCAAAAAGAGTCGCCATGAATACAGTCTCCAGTGGGTCGTAAGTAATGAGTCAGTAAGGGGTAGGGCTTGGTTCGAACAACCGGGCTCAGTCGAGCACCGGCTGCAATTCGTTACGGGCGTTGTTGGTAAGTTGTGTGGCGATCAGGGCGACGACCGCCAGCGCGGCGGCGGCCAGTGGCACGTCGGTCAGGCCCATGCCGCGGCTGATGACCACGCCGCCCACCCAGGCGCCCAGTGCATTGCCCAGGTTGAAGGCGCCGATGTTCAGGGTGCTGATCAGGTTCGGCGCGTCTTTGCCAAAGGCCATGACGTTGATTTGCAGCGCGGGCACAGCGGCGAACGCCGCCATGGCCCAGAGAAACAAGGTGATCTCGGCGGGAATCAGCGCTCCAGCGGTAAAGCTGAACAGGCTGGCCAACACCGCCAGGCTGATGAATACGCCAGTCAGCGTTGTGCCCAGACGCCAGTCGGCCAGCTTGCCGCCGACGATGTTGCCGATGGTCAGGCCGAGGCCGATGAGCAGCAGGGTCCAGGTCACGCCGGTGGGCGAAACGCCGGTCACTTCGCCCAGCATCGGCGCGATATAGGTGAACAGCGCGAACACCGAGGCCGAGAAAAATACCGTGGTGCTCAGGGCCAGCCAGACGCCGGCGCCGCGCATGGCGCGCAGTTCGCTGCGCAGGTCGGCTTTTTCCTGATCGTGCTGGTGGGGCAGGGCGCGCCACAGGCCGATAAGAGCAACTATGCCAATGACGGTGACGGCCCAGAAGGTTGAGCGCCAGCCGGCGGCCTGGCCAAGGGCGGTGCCCAATGGCACGCCGAGCACGTTGGCGA
This sequence comes from Pseudomonas sp. AC070, assembly GCF_979258635.1. NCBI lineage: Bacteria > Pseudomonadati > Pseudomonadota > Gammaproteobacteria > Pseudomonadales > Pseudomonadaceae > Pseudomonas > Pseudomonas sp. AC070. Next base: position 3,978,849 of record NZ_OZ409871.1, on the reverse strand, counting down.
GGGTCAGACCGGTAAACATCAGCGCCACGGCCGAGGCGCGGCGGTTAGCCGGTACCAGGCTGGCGGCCACGACCGAACCGATACCAAAGAACGCGCCGTGGCAGAGGGCGGTGATGATGCGGGCGATCATCAGCATCTGGTAGTCAGCGGCCAGCGCACAAAACAGGTTGCCGGCGATAAAAATGCCCATCAGCGCCAGCAAGGCGGCCTTGCGTGGCCAACTGGCGGTCACCATGGCCATGAACGGCGCGCCGATGGCCACGCCCAGGGCGTAACCGGTGACGAGCCAGCCAGCGCCGGGGATCGACACACCGAGGTCGGCGGCCACGTCGGGCAAAAGCCCCATGATCACGAACTCGGTGGTGCCGATGGCGAAGGCGGATAACGCCAGAACGATAAGTGCGAGGGGCATGTCAGGTGCTCCAGAAAAGGCGAGGGCGGCTGTGCTTACAGCGCGTCGTGCAAATGGCTGATGAAGGCCTGGATCACTTCTTCATTACGTTTGAAGAAGTTCCACTGCCCAACTTTCTGGCGCGTGACCAAGCGGGCGCGTTCCAGGCCGGCGAGATGGCCAGATACGGTGGATTGCGAAAGGCCGGTTTTGACATCGAACTTGCCGGCGCACACACCGATCTCGAACGGGTGGTGTTCTTGCTCAACGAAATGGGTGTGCGGGTCTTTCAGCCACACCAGCATCTGGCGACGCACCGGATGGGCGAGGGCTTTGAAGATTTCATCGAGGTCGATTGGCATGGTCGTAACCGTCCGTTCGCTAAAGGTTGCCGGCGTGTATCGGCGTGGGGCGAACTTTATATCGGTGTTCGCCGATATACAGATTGATCGTGGCGATAGTAGTCATCAGCCCGAGTAATCGGCGCGACTGGGATTGACCCCCGTTCTGCCTCTACACTCGCCCTATGAATTACCTCGCGCACTTGCACTTAGGCGGCGACAAGCCGGAACAACTGCTCGGCAGCCTGTACGGCGACTTCGTAAAAGGCCCGCTGGCCGGCCGCTTTCCCGCGTCCATCGAACAGGCGATTGCCGTGCATCGGCGAATCGACGCCTTCACCGACAGCCACCCATTGGTGCTGCAAGCCAAAGCCCGCTTCCCCCAAGCGCGGCGGCGCACGGCGGGTATTTTGATTGACGTGTTTTTCGACCACTGCCTGGCGCGCCACTGGCCGCGTTACGCCGACGAGCCGCTGGCCCAGTTCACCGCTCGCGTGTACCAGGTGCTCAGCAACGAGCCGGCATTGCCTGAGCGTTTGGCCTATGTGGCGCCACGCATGGCCGCGCAGGATTGGCTGGGCAGTTATGAAGAGTTCGAGGTGTTGCAGCAGGTGGTGTTCGGCATGAGCCGACGTTTGTCACGGCCCCAGATGCTGGACGGGGCGATGGAAGAATTGCGCGGGTTGTATGAGCCGCTGACCGAGGATTTTCACGCGTTCTATCCCGAATTGCAGGTGTTTGCGCGGCATTTATTGTAGGAGCCACCTTGGTGGCGAACCCTGAAAAAGGAATTCTCGAACTGTGTTTGCAGGGTTCGCTAGCAAGCTAGCTCCTACGGGCCTTGTGTCAGGCGGCGAGCTCCGTGTCTTCAACATCCACAACCTCAGCCTCGCCAAACAGCGCCAGGCCAATCGTCCGATGCGCCTGCTTGGCCACCACGTTGCGTGAGGCGCCAAGCGTTTCAATCGGTTCCAACAAGTGAATACGCACGCTCGCCACATCGCTGGAAAGCAGGCGCAGCAGGTGCGACACCAAATCGTCGTCGCCAATGAACGGCGCAATTTCAACGTCTACCTGGTTCTCGCGCACATACCGAATGGCCACCGGTTGCAACGGCGTGCCGGTTTCGATGGCGCTGCTCAGCAGGCGTCCGTGAAAGGTGCGCAACTGGCGGCCATCGGTGGTGGTGCCTTCGGGAAATATCAGCAGCGAGCGTTGCTGTTCCAAGTGCTCACGTAGTTGCTGACCCAGCAGGGCGCTGTCGCCTGAGCCGCGACGTATAAACAGCGTGCCGGCTTTTTTCGCTAGCCAGCCCGCTACCGGCCAGGTGCGCACTTCCGCTTTGGACAAAAACGACAGCGGCGCCAACATGCCCAGCAGCGGAATGTCGGTCCAGGAAATGTGGTTGCTGATCCACAGCATCGGCCGTTGCGGCAGGCTGCCGAGCACTTCTATCTGAAACGGCAATGCGCCGCTCAGACGCGCCAGAAACCAGCGAGTCAAGCGTTGGCGAATAGCACTTTCGTTGCGCAGGTGCAGGCGCTCCACCACGGTCATGGTGGTCGCCACCAGCATGCCGAGGCCCACCGTGGCCAGCAACCTGGCGAGGCGCCCGTACAGGCGCAGTTTGCTCATCAGACCGCCGCCTTGAAGTGGCGGGCGTAGCGCGGGCAGAGCTCGTCGCGTTTGAGCAGGATGAAAACGTCGGCCACTTGGAAATCCTGATCCCAGCACGGCTCGCCGCAAATTTTTGCGCCCAGACGCATATAGGCTTTGAGCAGCGGCGGCATTTCGGCGATGACGTTGCTCGGCACTTCCAGGCTCGGCAGCGGGGTTTTCGGTTCGGCGCGCAGGTGTTCGTTGCACAGGTAGCGTTCGCGCAGGCGCTGCATGATGGCCTGGGCCTGAATGCCGCCGTCTTGCATGGGAATGCTGGCGCAGCCCATCAGGTAGCTATAGCCGCCTTCGTTAAGCACTTCGGCCAGCTCGCTCCACAGCACGGCGATGGTGCCGCCGTTGCGGTAAGCCGGGTCTACGCAGGTGCGACCAATTTCCAGCACCGGGCCTTGCAGATGCGCCAGGCCGTGCAGGCTGAATTCTTCTTCACTGTAGAAACGCCCCAGGCTGCGGGCGGCGTTGTGGTCGAGCAACCGGGTGGTCGCCACCAGCTTGCCGGTGTTCAGGTCACGCACGCCAATGTGGGCGCAGTGGCCATCGTAATCGTCCATGTCCAGACCCAGTTCGGCGCCTTTGAGCTTGGCGTCGAACTCTTTGCTGAATACGCTAAAGCGCAAGGCTTGGGCTTCACGCAGGGCGCGTGGGCCGACCAGGCGCTCGGCCTGTAGGCGGCGTTCGGCAGTGGTGTCACGAGTGCGGGCGATTGTAGACATCGAGTAGCCTCCATAAGCCGGCTTGATTGGGTTGCAGCCGGTCGACCTTGTTGGGCAAGCTCAGGCTAGGAACACCCGGTGTCATCACCATGAATGTTTGGTGATGCTTGCATGACAATGAACGAGGACGCGCTTATGTACTGGCAACGACTGCTCGGCTGCTCCGAACGCCTGCCGGCAACGGCTGGTTTGGAAGAGTGGTACGCCGCCTTGTTGGCGCAGGTGGGCGAGGGCGTGTCGCCGTTCGAACTGGCGCTGCTGGGCGGGCGCCTGGCTGCCACGCCGGGCCTGGCGTTTCTGGCCGGTTATCAAGGTGCGTTGCGCGCGCTATGGCCCTCGGCGCCGTGGACGCTGGGCGCGTTATGCGTGACCGAAAACCGCAGCGTGCGCCCCGCCGATATGCAGGTGCGCCTGGACGGCCTGAGCCTCACGGGTCGCAAAGATTTCGTGACCGCCGCCGATGCCGCCGACTGGCTGTTGGTCGCCGCCCGCAGCGACTTGCCCGGCAACACGCCGCATGTGGCCGTGTGCGTGGCCTACAACGGCGCGCCGGGCGTGCGTGTGGAAGTGCTGCCGCCGTTGTCGCTGATGCCGGACGTCAGCCATGGTCGCCTGCACCTTGAAGGCGCGCAGTGCGAGCGCTTGCCGGGCGATGGCTGGGACGCTTACGCCAAACCCTTCCGCTCCCTGGAAGATTTACATGTGCTGACCGCCCTGGCCGCCTGGCTGTATGGCCTTGGCGGCGACAATGCCTGGCCGCAAGCGCTCAAGCTGCGCTTGTTGGCGCTGCTGAGTAGTAGCGCTGAAGTGTCGCGCCAAGGCATGAACGAGCCCGCTACGCATCTGCTGCTGGCCGGATTGTTCGAGCAGTTCAACAGCCTGCGCGGCGACATCGACGCCGCCATGGCCGGTGGCGATCCGCATTGGCAGAACCTGTGGAAGCGCGACGCCGGCTTGTTGGAAATCGCCCGCACTGCCCGTGAGAAGCGTCTGAGTAATGCGCTGTCCAGCTTGGCCACGCCGGCCTGACGTAACGCGCCGAACCGCCGCCATCTGCGGCACGTTCGGCGCTATTTGCGTTCATCGGCCGCGTGCTAGGGTTGGCGCCTTTGCCAACAAGAGGCCGTCCAATGCCCGCTCCCGCCTTACGCCGTTTAAGCCTTGCGCTCGGCTTGCTGTGCTCGATCCCTCACGCCTTCGCCGAAACCTGGCCGACTGCCGACTGGGCGGTGACGCCAGCCGCCGCCAGCCCAGCCATCGAATCGCTCGAAACCTACGCCTTTCCCACCCGCGACGATGACAGCCGCAAGGGCATTCGCACCGACGCGCTGCTGGTGATTCGCGATGGTCAGGTTATTTACGAACGCTACGCCGGGCCGACCAAGGCCAGCACGCCGCACCTGGCGTGGTCGGTGAGCAAGAGCATCCTGGCCACGACCCTGGGCGTGGCGTATGGCAAGGGCTTGTTCAAGCTGGATGACCCAGCCGCCAAGTTCTACGCGCCCATGAACGCTCACCCGGAAGTGAAAATTGGCCACCTGCTGAACTGGGCCTCGGGCCTGGGTTGGCAAGAAGGCTATGAGTACGCGCCGGTGCGCTCCAGCGTGGTGGCGATGCTTTATACCCACGGCCGCAGCGACATGGCCGGGTTCGCCGCCAGTTTTGAGCAGGCTGCAAAGCCCGGCACGCGCTTCGTCTATTCCAGCGGCGACGCCAATCTGCTCGCCGCCGCGTTGCGCGGCATGGTCGGGGATGAGGCGTACAAGAATTATCCGTGGACCGCGTTGTTTGAGCCGCTGGGCATCACCAGCGCCGTGTGGGAAACCGACGCCAGCGGCACGTTTGTGGGTTCCTCTTACGCCTACCTCACTGCCCGCGACCTGGCGCGCATCGGCCTGCTGATGCAGCGCGACGGCCGTTGGGCTGATCAACAAGTGCTGCCCAAAGCCTGGGTGGACTTCAACCGCACGCCATTCGCCAACTACCAGCCGTCCAAGGAAACTGAAGGCGATGCGGTGCCCGGCGGGCAGTGGTGGCTGAACGTCGCTGTGCCTGGCGCCGCCAAGCCCTGGCCGGATGCGCCGGATGACACCTTCGCCGCGCTCGGCCATTGGGGCCAGGCGCTGTATGTACTGCCGGCGCAAAAGCTGGTGGTGGTGCGTTATGCCGATGATCGCGACAAAACCTATTCCCATAACGAACTGCTGAAACGGGTTGAAGCGGCCTTCGCGCCGACCGCTCAAGCCGCTGCGGAGGCCAAGTGATGAGCAGCTTTATCAAGCGTCGCCCGTTCAGCAGCGTGCTGTTGCTGATTGTGCTGGCACTGGCCGCGTTGGCCTGGCAGAACCGCGTTCACCTGGCAGCGTTTCCCGGCATCATCGGCGCGCTGTCGGCCAAGGAATATTGCTCGTGCCGCTATGTGATGGATAACCCGGCGCCGTACTGCCTGGCTTATGTGAAGCAGTACATTCCCATCAGCGGTTTCTTCGACGATGAAGCCAACAAGCGGGTAACCGCACGCGGCCTGGGCAGCACGCAAACCGCCGCCTGGCAAGGGCAACGCCAGGGCTGCCAGCTGTTGCCCAAGGCTGATTCTCTGCCGCAATCCTGAACCGAAACGGGGTTTGCAGGTCAGTGTGAGGCGGTTAAGGTGCCGCCTCATATTCTTACCTGGAGCTCTAATGCGTTCGCTGTTTACCGGTGCACTTGCTGCCTTTGTCCTCACCGCGCTGACGCCGGCCCAGGCCGATTGGTATTTGGATAACGAGTCCTCGCGGCTGTCGTTTATTTCCACCAAGAACGGCAAGCTGTCGGAGGTGCATCGCTTTCTGACGCTGCACGGGCAAATCGATGAAGCCGGCAAGGCCAACTTGCGGGTGGAACTGGATTCGGCCAGCACGGGCATTCCGCTGCGCGACGAGCGCTTGCGCACGTTGTTGTTCGACACTCAGCGCTTCCCGCAAGCCCTGATAAACGCTCAACTCGACCTGGCGCCCATCGCCAACCTGGCCCCCGGTGCGCAGTTGGAATTGCGCTTGCCGTTAACGGTCGAACTGCATGGCCAGACGCAAGCCTATAGCGCCGAGCTGCTGGCGACGCGCCTGGATGAACAGCGTTTCCAAGTCGTTACCCTGGCGCCGCTGGTGCTGCAGGTTGAAGACTTCGGCCTCGCCGACGGGCTCGAAGGGCTGCGCAAAGCGGCTGGCGTTTCCGCCATCAGTTGGTCGGTGCCGGTGGGCGCTGTGCTGATCTTCACCGCGCGTTAAGGCGTTTTCCTTTTTGAATCAGGAGTTGAGCGTGGTGCGAGCGCAAAGGATGCAGAGCTGATGCCGGGGCGTATTTATCCTTGGCGCACCGACAACGGCTTCGAGTTGTTGGTGGACGGGCCACAATTTTTCCCGCGCATGTTCGCGTGCATCGACCGCGCTCAACGCCAGGTGGAGCTTGAGCTTTATCTGGTCGAATCGGGCGCCTGCGTCGACCAGATGGTGCAAACGCTATGTGCCGCTGCGGCGCGTGGCGTTCAAGTGCGCTGCTTGTTCGACGGCTTCGGCAGCTCGGCGTTTTCGGCAGTCGACCGCGAGCGCCTGGTGCAAGCCGGCATTGAGCTGCGCTTTTACAACCCGATCAAAATCTGGCGCTGGCAACGCAATTTGTACCGCGACCACCGCAAGCTGTTGCTGGTGGACGGTGCCGTTGCGTTTGTGGGCGGCACGGGCGTGACCGACGCTTTCTGGACGCCCGGCGAGCCGACCAGTGCCTGGCACGAAGTGATGGTGGAAATCACCGGGCCGCTGGTGCAGGACTGGCAAGCGCTGTTCGAACAGCAATGGGCAGCCAATCCGCAAAACCGCGCCTGGCTGCCATTTTCCCCGGGGCCGCGTCCGCGTTTGCCGGTGTTGCCGGTCGGCGGCGCCGGGCTGGGCCGCGTGGCGTATGCCAACGCCATGCAGCACAGCGACATCGTGCAGTCCTTGGTGCGCGCCTTGAACAGTGCGCAGCGGCGCATTTGGCTGGCCACGCCGTATTTTCTGCCGAGCTGGAAAGTCCGCCGTTCGCTGCGCAAGGCGGCGCAGCGCGGCGTCGACGTGCAGTTGCTGCTCACCGGCCGGCAAACGGATAACCCGCCGGTGCGCTTCGCCGGTCAGCGCTACTACCCGAAGTTGTTGCGTGCCGGGGTGAAAATCTTTGAATACCAGCCGTGCTTCCTGCACCTGAAAATGGTGCTGGTGGATGACTGGACCAGCATTGGCTCGTGCAACTTCGATCACTGGAACCTGCGCTTCAATCTGGAAGCGAACCTGGAGGCCGTTGAGCCGCCGCTGACCGAGGCGGTGGTGCAGAGTTTTCTCAACGACTTTGGCCAGAGTCGCGAGATAACCATGGACCTGTGGAAGTCGCGGCCGTTGTGGAAGCGCATGCAGCAGCGGTTGTGGGGGTGGTTGGATAGGTTGGTGGTTAACGTGCTGGATCGGCGCAAGTAGCAGTGGGCCAGTCGAGGCTCAAGCCTCTCCTACAGATAGGTGTTTATTTTTAGCCTCGAAGCTGCAAACAGTGGATCCCAGCCTTTTGTCGGGTGTCATCAGCGGGGCCGCTCGCTAGTCTCAGCGCCATAACCATAAGAGGAATGCGCGCTTGAGCCGACATCACCCGCTGCTTGTTTTGCTGCTGCTGTGCCTCGCCGGTTGCTCCTCGCCCGGCGCCTTCCTGAATACCAATGACGGCCCGTTGTTCACGCCCCATGCCAGCGATGAAGACCATGCGCTGGTGTACCTCTATCGCCCGCAAAGCGATTGGGCGGATCAGGAGCTGGAAGCGCCCGGCCTGTTTCTGAACAAACGCCTGATCGGCAGCCTGCCGAGCAATAGCTACCTGGTGCTGGAACTGGACGTGGCCAGTTATCCCGTGGAAATGCGCCGGCCATTGTTCGGTTCGTTCTGGACGGCGCTGGCCGACGGCATGCTCGATTTCAATCGCATCGCCGGTTTCAATCTGGATGTAGGCGCGGGCGGCACCTACTACCTGCGCTATGACGAGCTCAATCCGCCGCCACTCGGCGAAGGCGTGGCCACGCTGGGGGACGGGCCGTTGCAACTGGTGCCGGCAAGCCTGGCGGAAAAAGAGATCATGGCCACCCATGAGTTCCAGCCGCCGCAGCGCTTTGCCATGGAGCCATCGCCGGGTTTCTGGGGGGCGTTGGGTTTCGGCGAGCAGTGATTCGGTAGTAGTCGCTTATTACCTGTTCGCCACACGGCGCGGCAATACTGGCTGGGTTGGCATGCATCTGCCCTTTCCTCTGCTGGAGATACCCCGATGGCCGCGAAGAAAATTCTCATGCTGGTTGGCGATTACGTCGAAGACTACGAAGTGATGGTGCCGTTTCAGGCGCTGCAGATGGTGGGGCACACCGTGCACGCCGTATGCCCAGACAAAACCGCCGGGCAAAGCGTGCGCACCGCCATTCACGACTTCGAAGGGGATCAGACCTACAGCGAAAAGCCGGGCCACAACTTTGGCCTGAATTTCGACTTCGCCAAGGTCAAGGCCAAAGACTACGACGCCCTGGTGGTGCCGGGCGGGCGTTCGCCGGAATACCTGCGGCTAAACAAGAAGGTGCTGGATCTGGTGAAAGCCTTCGATAAAGCCGGCAAGCCGATTGCCGCCGTGTGCCATGGTGCGCAGTTGCTAGCGGCGGCTGGCATTCTTAAAGGCCGCGAATGCAGCGCTTACCCGGCCTGCGCGCCGGAAGTGAAGCTGGCCGGTGGCACCTATGTGGAGATTGCCGTGGACCATGCGCACATCGAAGGCAACCTGGTGACTGCGCCTGCGTGGCCGGCGCACCCGAACTGGCTGGCGGGCTTTCTGCTGCTATTGGGCACCACCATCACGCTGTAAGCTCACGTCTTTTCAGGCTCGGCGGCTGCCGTCGGGCCTCGCCACTTCAGGAGCAGGGCGCATGTGCGAGCTCTACGTCAAAGCCGATCCCATCCTTTACGAATCCCGCTCACGCTCGCTGCGCATCTGCGGCGTGGTGACCACGTTGAGGCTGGAGAACCAGTTCTGGGACATCCTTTCGGAAATCGCGGCGGTCGATGGCATGACCACCAACCAGCTGATCAGCAAGTTGTATGAAGAGGTGATGGACTACCGTGGCGAGGTGGTGAACTTCGCGTCGTTTCTGCGGGTGAGTTGCTGTCGCTATCTGGCGCAGCCGCAGGAGAAGCGGGCGCCGTTGGCGTTGGTGGCGAGTCGGTCGTGAGCAGCCGGTGAATCAATAGTTAGGTGAGCCTGAAACCTAGCCGATGTAAGTCATCACTTACAAGAACCCGCTGATGACTTACTTTTGTAGGACAATCACCAGTACAGGGTGACCACGGTCGGAGCCGCTTGGGTGCCTTTCACTTCGCTGACAGCGTTGCTGGAAAGCGGGGCTTCAGAACGCACGCCGTTGCTTTCACGGTCAACACGGAAGCTGTTGATGCCGTCGCAGTTCTGGTTTTCAACACGCAGGGACTGGCCGTTGGCGTTGCTGCTGAGCGCGCAGCTGGAGGTGATGGTGATGCCGACCGCCAGATTGCCCGAGGCCTGGCCTGCCTGGGCTTGAGCGCCCATGAACAGCAGTGCGGCAGCGGTAACGAGGGAAGCAAAACGACGGGTGCGGTTCATACTGTTCGCTCAATGTGATGGTTCGGGTTGACTGCACTCAGGCAGCAAAGCGTTTACAACCATCCGTAGCGAGCCGGTTCCTAAACCCGGCGATGCGCGCATATTCCGTCATTTCCTTGGGAGGCGATCCTACCTACAGCGATGTCAGCCTGCCACTACCGTCTGTAAGACATTCGCCATAGTGTCGCGTACGACATCACCTATGTCGCTTTTCTCACACTTTTTTGGCGCCAAAAAAATACCCGGCGCCTGGCCGGGTATTTTTCCTTCCTTTAACGATTCAGCAGCGGCTAAATTTCGACCGCCAGGCTGTCACTTATCTTCTTCTGCCAGATAGCCGGTCCTGTGATGTGCACCGACTCGCCGTTCGTGTCGACCGCCACTGTTACCGGCATGTCTTTCACCTCGAACTCATAAATCGCTTCCATGCCCAGTTCGGCGAACGCCAGTACTTTGGACTTCTTGATCGCCTGCGCCACCAGGTAAGCGGCGCCGCCAACGGCCATCAGGTACACGGCTTTGTTGTCTTTAATGGCTTCAATGGCAATCGGGCCGCGCTCGGACTTACCGATCATGCCCAGCAGGCCGGTTTGTTCGAGAATCTGACGGGTGAATTTGTCCATCCGGGTTGCCGTGGTTGGACCGGCTGGGCCCACTACTTCGTCGCCAACCGGATCAACCGGGCCAACGTAATAGATGAAGCGACCTTTGAGGTCCACCGGCAGGCTTTCGCCTTTGTTGAGCATTTCCACCATGCGCTTGTGCGCGGCGTCGCGGCCGGTGAGCATTTTGCCGTTGAGCAACACGGTTTCGCCCGGCTTCCAGCTCTGTACGTCTTCGGGTGTCAGGGTGTCGAGGTCGACGCGGCGGGCCGATGGGCCGGCTTCCCAGACAATTTCCGGGTAGGCGTCCAGCGGTGGCGCTTCCAGCGACGCCGGGCCGGAGCCGTCGAGCACAAAGTGCGCGTGACGGGTGGCGGCGCAGTTGGGGATCATGCACACCGGCAGCGAAGCGGCGTGGGTGGGGTAGTCCATGATCTTCACGTCGAGCACGGTGGTCAGGCCGCCCAGGCCTTGAGCGCCGATGCCGAGCTGGTTGACCTTCTCGAACAGCTCGAGGCGCATTTCTTCCAGCTTGTTCTGCGGGCCACGTGCTTTGAGCTCGTGAATGTCGATGGACTCCATCAACACTTCTTTGGCCATCACGGCCGCTTTCTCGGCGGTGCCGCCGATGCCGATGCCGAGCATGCCCGGTGGGCACCAACCAGCGCCCATGGTGGGCACGGTTTTCAGTACCCAGTCGACGATGGAGTCGGACGGGTTGAGCATGGCCATCTTCGATTTGTTTTCGGAGCCGCCGCCTTTGGCCGCGACGTCCACTTCCACGGTATTGCCGGGAACGATGGAGTAGTGGATGACCGCCGGGGTGTTGTCTTTGGTGTTTTTACGCGCGCCTGCCGGGTCGGCGAGGATGGATGCACGCAGCACGTTTTCCGGCAGGTTGTAGGCGCGACGCACGCCCTCGTTGATCATGTCGTCCAGGCCCATGGTGGCGCCGTCCCAGCGCACGTCCATGCCCACACGTACGAATACGGTGACGATGCCGGTGTCCTGGCAGATCGGTCGATGGCCGGTGGCGCACATGCGCGAGTTGATCAGAATTTGCGCCATGGAATCACGGGCCGCTGGCGATTCTTCGCGCAGGTAGGCTTCGTGCATCGCTTGGATGAAGTCCACGGGGTGGTAATAAGAAATGAACTGTAAAGCGTCGGCGACGCTCTGAATCAGGTCGTCTTGCTTGATCACGGTCATGCAGCGCGCTCCTCTCTAAACACGGGAACATCTAAGCGCGCAGGGCTAGGCCCGGCAGGCTCGGTAAGGCAAAAAAGGCGCGGCAGTATAACGCGCAGGGCGTTGTTGGCGCACCCGCTGACGATAGACCTTGGTCGATTAACGCACGTGTTGGTGTACTAGGTTTTTTGCCTTCAGCTAGGTACAGTGACGGCACGATGCCAGTACGGGACGGAGCCCATGAGCAGCGCCACTAAAAAGGGGACACAGAAAGCCCTGCAGAGCCTGCTACTGAAGCGGTTTGGCATGGCGGCGGCTACTTATGGATTGGCACTGCTGTTGTTCGGCCTGCTGGTAGCGGGCGGCCAATACTCTGCCGAACCTGGCGCTGCGCTTACGTGCGCAGGCATGGTGATTGTCAGCCAACTGGTTTTCTTCGCCATCTTCCTCAGCGGCATCAACCTTCGCTTTAACGACCCCAGCCTCACCGCGCCTCAGGTGCTTATCGCCCTGAGCATGCACACCTATTTGATGTACAACCTGCACACCGCGCGCGGCACGATGCTGGTGTTCTATCTATTGATTCTGATGTTCGGCGTTTTCCAACTAGCGCCCCGGGTGTTTGCGCGCTGCGCCGCGTTCGCGTTTTTTGGTTTCGCCAGTGTCAATTTGTGGGACGCCTACCAGATGCGCCTTCCGGACCCGAAACTCGCCTTGCTGCAAGTGGGCGTGCTGCTGGTGACGCTGGTCTGGTTCAGCCTGTTCGCAGGCTATGTGCAGGCGCTGCGCCAACGCATGCGCCAGCGCCGCTTCGCCTTGCAGGCCCACCAAGACACCTTGCGCGGCATGATGCGTCAGCTCGAAGACCTGGTGGCCACCGACGAACTCACCGGCCTGTTCAACCGACGTCATTTCCTGCGCCTGGCAGCCCGTGAATTGGCCAGCCTCAGCCCTGGCATGCAACACGGCCTGGCACTGATCGACCTCGACCACTTCAAACGCATCAACGACCAACACGGCCACGCCAGCGGCGACCGCGTGCTGCAAACCTTCGCCACGGTGGCACAAGCCTGCCTGCGCGACGGCGATGTGCTGGCGCGCTACGGCGGCGAAGAGTTTGTGCTGTTGTTGCCGTGCACCGACGCCGACCAACTCACCGCGTGCTGCGAGCGCCTGCGTGAGGCATTTGCCAACGCGGAACCGGTGGGCTTGAAAGTGAAGAGCATCAGCTTGTCCGCCGGCATGACCTTGCTTGAAGCCGGCGACGACCTCGACGAAGCCCTGCACCGCGCCGATCAGGCGCTGTACCGCGCCAAGCACAGCGGCCGCAATTGCTGCCACGCGGCGTGGGAGAACAGTGGTGCCTGAACTCAAGGTGGGCGGGCAGGCGTACCCGTTAACCGCTGGCAGTAACCTGTTGGATGCCTTGCTCGCAGCCGGCATTGCCGTGCCTTACAGCTGCCGCGCCGGCAGTTGCCATGCGTGCATGGTGCGCTGCGTTGGCGGCGAACCGCTGGATGCCAAACCCGAAGCATTGACCGCCGCCCAGCGTGAGCAGGGCTGGCGGCTGGCCTGCCAGTGCCGGGTAGTGGACGACCTCAGCGTTGAGGTATACGACCCGCTGCGCGACGGTCTGCCCGCCACCGTGGCGCAGCTCGATTGGCCCAGCGCCACGGTGCTGCGTCTGCGGCTGGTGCCGGAGCGCCCGCTGCGCTATCGGGCGGGGCAACATGTGCTGCTGTGGACGGCGTCGGGCATTGCCCGGCCGTATTCGCTGGCGAGCGTGGCGGGTGAAGATCCCTGGCTGGAGTTTCACATCGACTGTCGTCAGCACGGCGCGTTTAGCGACGCGGCGCGGCAGTTGCAGGCGGGCGACATGTTGCGTTTGGGCGAACTTCGCGGCGGCGCCTTGCACTACGACCCGGACTGGCAGCAACGCCCGTTGTTGCTAATGGCGGCGGGCACCGGCTTGGCGCCGCTGTACGGGGTGCTGCGTGAGGCGTTGCGCCAGGGCCATGAGGGCGCGATTGGGCTTATGCATGTGGCCGCGAACGCCGAGGCGCATTATCTGGCCGGTGAATTGAACGCCCTCGCTAATGCCCATCCGCAGCTCGAAATTCAGCTGGTGAATGCGGCCGAGTTGCCAGCCGCTTTGGCCGAACTACGCCTTGTTTCACGGCAAACCGTCGCCTTACTCTGCGGCCAGCCGGCCAGTGTCGACACCTTCTCGCGCCGGCTCTACCTGGCAGGTCTGCCACGCAATCAACTGTTTGCGGACCTGTTCTTGCCCCATGCGTGAGGATGGTTATGAGCGAACATGTACTGGTCCAGCGCGAAGAGGGTCTGCTGACCCTGCGCTTGCACCGTCTGGATAAAAAGAACGCGCTCACCCGCGCCATGTACAGCCGCATGGCCCAGGCTCTGGAAGAAGCCGACGCCGATTCGAGCATTCGTGCCGTGCTGATCTGCGGCGGCGAAGATTGCTTCACCAGCGGCAACGACATCGCCGACTTTCTGCAAGAGCCACCCACCGGCATGGACAGCCCGGTGTTCTTTTTTATGCGCGCCTTGTTTGAAATGAAAAAGCCCGTGGTCGCCGCCGTGGCCGGCCCGGCCGTGGGCATCGGCACCACCTTGCTGCTGCACTGCGACCTGGTGTACGTCAGCCAGGACGCCGTATTGAAAATGCCGTTTGTGGCGTTGGGCTTGTGCCCTGAATACGGCTCCAGCCTGATCCTGCCGCAAATGCTCGGCCACGCCAAAGCTGCCGAATTGTTGCTGCTGGGCCAGTCCTTCAGTGGCGCACAAGCTGCCGCGTGGGGCATTGCCAACGAAGCGTTGAAAGATGGCGCGGCGACGTTGGCCCGCGCTAAAGAAATGGCCAAGCGCTTCCTGCAACTGCCGCCCAAAGCGGTGGAAGACAGCAAAGGCCTGATGCGCAAACCGGGAAGGGAACAGCTGAGAAAGGTGATCGAGGAGGAGGGCGCTTTATTCAACCAACGCCTGCGGTCACCGGAAGCGATTGAAGCGTTGTCCGCATTTATGCAGCGGCGCAAACCGGATTTTTCCAAGTTCGCGTGAAGCCGTTACACCATCTGAACCCGTAGGAGCCAGCTTGCTGGCGAACCCTGCAAACGACGCTCATCGGCGTCGCCTGGTATGTTCGTCAGCAAGTCATGATCGGGGCCTATTTGTAGGAGCGGCTTCAGGCGCGATGCTTTTAAAGATCAAAAACATCGCGGCTAAAGCCGCTCCCACAGGGTTGCATCGTGCCTTTAGCAGTCGAGATCTACGGGGCTAAGGCCAGGCAAGGCGCCCCGCAGCTTTTAAGCGCAGCGTACTGCAGTACGTGAGCATTGAAAGCGAGGACGCAACGCCGCCTGGCCGACGACCCGGAGATCCTCCAGGGAATCTCAGACCTGCGGTTCGCCCACGTGAAGAATCTTCATCGAGTTCGTGCCACCGGTGGTGTGGTAGCTGTCGCCCTTGGTCAAAATTACCCAATCCCCCGGCTGTACCACGCCGCGTTTCACTAACTCTTCAATCGCCGCTTCACTGATCTTGTTCGCCGGCAGCGCTGCCGGATCGAACGGTACGGTGTACACGCCGCGAAACATGGCCACGCGGGCTTGGGTTTCGCGGTGTGGGGTAAAGGCGAAAATCGGCACCTGGGAACGCAGGCGCGACATGATCAGCGGGCTGTAGCCGCTTTCGGTCAGCGCGATGATCGCTTTCACGCCCGGGAAATGGTTGGCGGTGTACATGGCAGCCAGCGCGACGCTTTCATCGCAACGCTCGAAGGTGTGGCCCAAGCGGTGGCTGGAGCGCTTGTTGGTCGGGTGCTTTTCAGCGCCCAGACACACGCGGGCCATGGCCTTGACGGCTTCGATCGGGTACATACCGGCAGCGCTTTCGGCCGAGAGCATCACGGCGTCGGTGAAGTCCAGCGCGGCGTTGGCCACGTCCGATACTTCGGCGCGCGTCGGCATCGGGCTGCTGATCATCGATTCCATCATTTGCGTGGCGGTGATCACCGCTTTGTTCAGGCGACGCGCGTGCAGAATGATTTTCTTCTGAATGCCGACCAGCTCGGCATCACCGATTTCTACGCCCAGGTCGCCACGGGCCACCATCACGGCGTCACTGGCGCGAATCAGGCCATCCAGGGTTTCGTCGTCGGCCACCGCTTCGGCGCGTTCGATTTTCGCCACCAGCCAGGCGGTGCCGCCGGCTTCGTCACGCAGGCGACGGGCCAGTTCCATATCGGCCGCATCGCGCGGGAAGGAGACGGCAAGGTAGTCCAGCTCCATTTCGGCAGCCAGCTTGATGTCGGCTTTGTCCTTGGCGGTCAGGGCTGGCGCGGTGAGGCCACCGCCACGACGGTTGATGCCTTTGTGGTCCGACAGCGGACCGCCAATCAGTACGCGGCAGTGCAATTCGTCAGCGGTGGTCGATTCCACCAGCATCACCACACGACCGTCGTCGAGCAGCAGCTCGTCGCCGGTTTTGCAGTCTTTGATCAGGTCTGGGTAGTCGATACCGACCACTTCTTGCGTGCCGGCATCGCGCGGGTGGGTGACGGAGAAGCGGAAGCTGTCGCCTTCTTTGAGTTCGATGCGCTTGTCAGCGAATTTGGCGATGCGGATTTTCGGGCCTTGCAGGTCGCCGAGCAGCGCGACGAAACGCCCGTGCTTGGCGGCGATTTCACGAACCAGGAGGGCGCGCGCTTTGTGTTCGTCGGGGGTGCCGTGGGAGAAGTTCAGGCGACAGACGTCGACGCCCGCGAGAATCAATTGTTCCAACACTTCCGGGGAATTGCTGGCGGGACCGAGGGTGGCGACGATTTTGGTGCGGCGAAAGGTCATGCGAAAGACTCCGAAGGGCGAGCAGAAGCCGAGGCTACTATGCTGCGCCGCTGTAGTCATTGTTCGCTTGCACTACCTTGCTGCGGGTTATATGGCGCGCTGCTCAAGGTGTGATGGTGTTCAGTGCGGTGTCCAGATGGCGCTCGGCTTTGTCACGCAATTCACTGTTGGGGTACTGCGCCAGCAACTGGCGCAGGTACTCAATGGCCTTGTCGCGGCTGGGGTGCGGGTTGTCTGGCGCCAGGTACATAAGCGCCACCTGATACAGCGCTTCTTCTTTGATTGACGGTTCGACTGCGGGGTCTTTGAGCGCCACGCGGTACAGCTCTTCTGCCTCGGCGACGCGGTCTTTGAGCACCGCGCGGCGCGAAAGCAGGGTCATGTCCGGGTCGAGGCTAGGTTGGTCGAGGTTGAGGTTCTGGCTGGGTTTCCAGTTGGCGAGCAGTTCGCGGGCGTTCTGTTGCAGGGGCTCGTTGGCGCGCTGATTGATCAGCGCAATGCGCTGTTCACTGCGCGCTGCGGCCCGGGTTTGGCCGAACTCATTGCGCACTTTATAAAAGGTGTTGAGGGCTTTGGTGTCGTCGCGTTGGTCATTGAAGCGACTCATATAAATGAGGCCGATCTGGTACAGGGAAATGGCCCGCACCTCGTCGCTCAGCTTGTCGTCCTGATAGCCCTGCAAGTACGTGGTTTCAGCCTTAGCGCTGGTGCCGTCGCGAATGGCCATGGCGCTGTAGGTAAGCAGGTCGCCTTCGTCTTCGATGGCGCCGAGCATGCGGTTGTTTTTGCTTTCCTTGGATTCGGCCACTTCCTGGGTGGTGACCTGGGCGATGAACAGCGGCGTGGTAGGTGCGCAGCCGGGCACAAGTAGGCAATACAACAGCGGCACAAAGCGGCGGGCGGGCATGGGCGTTCCTTGGCTTTTATAGAAGTGCCGGGCGGTGCGCTGCGGCCCGGTTAGGCCAGTCTAGTCAGGCGGTGCAGATGGACCAAGGGCGCTGACGCATCTCCAATCGGAGGATATGCTCAGCCTGCTCTGCAGTTTTTCTCAAGGCTGTCGATACACTCCACATCGGAGGATTTGCCCATGCGATTTTTACTTATTGGTGCGGTGGTGCTCGGCGCCGCAGGCTGCAACAGCATGACCATGGATTACCACCTGGATCAGGCTTACCAGGAATACAACGCCGGCAATTGCGACAAGGCCATGCTGGAGCTGTCGCAGGCCGAGCGCAAAAGCCGTTCGCGCAGTTATGTACAACCGGAAATCTCGCTGTTGCGCGGCCAGTGCCTGGAACGTGAAAACCTCTTCGTGGACGCGGCGCAAACCTACCAGTTCATCATCGCGCGCTACCCATCGAGCGAGTACGCCTACCGCGCCCGTGCGCGCTTGGACACTTTGCAGCAGCTGGGCCACCGGCCGAGCGAAGCGGCCAAAACGTCCGCTGCACCGCTGTAAATTTGTCAGCGCCGGCGTTGCGCTATTGGCAAGCCCACGGCGCTTAGCGAAGATAGCCAGGCGCTGAACGTGGCGATCATTCAAGGAGGAAGGCTGTGCGCATGTGGTTGTTATGCGTTGCGCTGCTGCCCGGTCTGGCAGCGGCAGAGATCTATAAATGGACGGACGCCAACGGCACGGTGCATTTCGATCAGCGCCAAGTCTCAGGCTCGGCGCCAGTGGCGGTTAAGCCGCAGGTTATCGAGCGCGATGAAGCCACCCGCCAGCGTCAGGAACGCACCGACAACTTCTACAACGCTCGCCGTGAAGAGCAAGCGCAAGCCGAACAGCGCGCGGGCAAACGGCAGGCCGAGGTCAACCACTACTGTGCGACCCTGCGCAACAAACTGGCGCAGATTCCCCCTGGTAGCTCGTACTACTCGGTCAATGACAAGGGCGACCGCGAGTATTACAGCGACCAGCAACTGGACACCGCTCGTCGCCAAATCAGCCAACAAATTGCTCGCGACTGCGACTGAGGCTGGCCCTCCCTATAAGCAGCGGCCATACTCAGGGGCCGTCCATAGCGATTTGCCATCATGCGAAGTGAACGCCGAATCGATCGACATCAGCTGCCGTCTTACCTGAATGTCTTCAACCGCATCACCGACAAACCCATGGGCCATATCGGCAACGTGTCGCTAGATGGCTTGATGCTGATCAGCGAGCTGCCCATGCTCGTTGGCGCGCGGTTTGAAATGTGTTTGAAAATTCCGGGGCCGACTGGCCAGCGCATCATTAACTTCTCCGCCACCTGCCAATGGTGCCGCGAGGATGTCACTCCTGGTGGCTGGGACTCCGGCTTCTCGCTGGTGGCACCGCCGCCGGATTACGTGGAAATGGTTGACGCATTGCGTCAGTACTTCACGTTTCAAACCTTGGCTACGCCGGTTTAGCTGCTTTTTCGCTCTGCAATCAAAACCCTCTCCCCAGCCCTCTCCCGTAAACGGGCAGAGGGGTCGAAGTCGTGCGCGAATTGATTCCCCTCGCCCGCTTGCGGGAGAGGGGTTAGGGGAGAGGGAGGGGCGCAGCGCAGATCCGAGTCCGCCGCTGGGCTCTCTGTAGGAGCGGCTTTAGCCGCGAGTTTTTGATCGAAAAGCTCGCGGCTAATCGGAATGCCGCCCAGCCGCTCCCACAGGAGCGAGGTTTGGCGAGAACGCCGCCCGCCTTTTAGTCACCCCAATGCAGATCGTCGGGGCTAAGGCCTGGCAAGGCGCCCCGCAGCTTTAAAGCGCAGCGTACTTTTGTACGTGAGCATTTAAAGCGAGGACGCAACGCCGCCAGGCCGACGCCCCGGCGATCGTCCAGGAATATTTCAACCAAATCGAGATCGTCGGGGCTAAGGCTTGGCAAGGCGCCCCGCAGCTTTAAAGCGCAGCGTACTTTTGTACGTGAGCATTTAAAGCGAGGACGCAACGCCGCCAGGCCGACGACCCGGCGATCGTCCAGGAACATTCCAACCAAATCGAGATCGCCGGGGCTAAGGCCTGGCAAGGCGCCCCGCAGCTTTAAAGCGCAGCGTACTTTTGTACATGAGCATTTAAAGCGAGGACGCAACGCCGCCAGGCCGACGACCCGGCGATCGTCCAGGAACATTCCAACCAAATCGAGATCGTCGGGGCTAAGGCTTGGCAAGGCGCCCCGCAGCTTTAAAGCGCAGCGTACTTTTGTACGTGAGCATTTAAAGCGAGGACGCAACGCCGCCAGGCCGACGCCCCGGTGATCGTCCAGGAATATTTCAACCAAATCGAGATCGTCGGGGCTAAGGTTTGGCAAGGCGCCCCGCAGCTTTAAAGCGCAGCGTACTTTTGTACGTGAGCATTTAAAGCGAGGACGCAACGCCGCCAGGCCGACGACCCGGCGATCGTCCAGAAAGAATCAAAACACGCCGGCTTTTTTCCAGGCCAGATACCGCTCGACGAGCTCCGGCCCCAACTGGCTCGGCCTTGCATCCAGCACCGGCACGCCATGGGCAATCAACCGTTCGTGCAGCCCGGCCCGCGCGTTCAAATAATCCACCGTGCCGCAGTAGGCCAGCGCCTCTTCGTAATTGTGCACGGGGTTGTGGCGCAGGCTGTCGAGTACTTCTTCGCGCAAGCTGGTGATCAATACGCGGTGTTGGCGGCCGAGGCGTTTGGCGGCGGCCAGCAGTTCTTCGTCGTCTTCGTCGCGCAGGTTGCTGACGATCACCACCAGCGCGCGGCGGCGTTGGCGGGCGAGCAGGGCGTCGATGGCTGCGGCGTAATCGGCGGGACGTTGCGTGCTTTGCAGGTCGTACACCGCGTTAAGCAGCACGTTCAAATGCGCCTGGCCTTTGACCGGTGCCAGAAAGCGCGGCTG
Source organism: Pseudomonas sp. AC070 (assembly GCF_979258635.1). Classification (NCBI taxonomy): domain Bacteria; kingdom Pseudomonadati; phylum Pseudomonadota; class Gammaproteobacteria; order Pseudomonadales; family Pseudomonadaceae; genus Pseudomonas; species Pseudomonas sp. AC070. The sequence goes on along the minus strand of NZ_OZ409871.1, from coordinate 3,958,568 downwards.
GTCGCCGGCAAACGTCGCCATGCCCACGGCGTCGCCCTGGCGCAAGGCCACATAGCTGAGCAACAGGCAGGCGTTGAGCGCGTGGTCGAAGTGGGACAGGTCGCCGTCCTGGCTGCGCATACGGCGGCCGCAGTCGAGCAGGAAAATAATCTGTTGGTCGCGCTCGTCCTGGTATTCGCGGGCAATCGGCGTGCGTTTGCGTGCGGTGGCTTTCCAGTCGATTTGCCGCAAGGTGTCGCCGTCACGGAATTCGCGTAGCTGCTGAAACTCCTGACCCAAGCCACGGCGCTGTTGCTGGCGCACGCCCAGTTGCCCGAGCCAGTCGTCCACGCCTTTGAGGCTGGCGTCGTAGAGCCTTGCGAAGTCCGGGTAAACGCGCGTGGCGCCTGGCAGTTCCACGTAGCGGCGGCCTTGCCACAGCTTCAGCGGGCTGGGGATGCCCAACTCACAGCGTTCGAACGCGAAGTGCCCACGCACCAATGGCCGCACGCGGTAGCTGAATTGCGTTTGCTCGCCTGGGCGCAGTTCGATGCGTTGCGGCAGGTAGTCGACGTCCATGCCGGCGGGCACGTGGTCGAACACCTCAAGTTGCTGGCGATGACGCAAGCCGTGTTGCGCGACCAGTTGCACCTCACCCCAGCGGCCGAGCGACAAATTGCCCGGCACGGTGCGCGTCAGCTGTGGCGAGGGCAGTTGCCGCAGCCACAGCACGTCCAGGCCGCTGACCAGCGCCAGTGCAAGCAGCGCCGCCCACCACAGCGTGTGCAAGGTCGGCGGCACGTGCACGTCTACGGCCTGCAAGATGCCCAGCACAATGGCCAGGCTCAGCAAGCCGCCGAGCAGCAGCAACAGCAGGCGCGACGGTTTCATTGCGGCCCTGCAACAGCGGACATGGCGAAGTGGCTCATAGACGCGGCGCTGCCACCTGGTCGAGTAACTGTTGCAGCACCTGATCCACCGACAACCCTTCGATATCCAGTTCCGGCGACAAGCGCACGCGGTGGCGCAGCACCGCCAAGGCGCAGCCTTTTATGTCGTCGGGGGTCACGAAGTCGCCGCCACGCAGCAGCGCACGCGCACGCCCGCCGCGCACCAGGGCGATGGAGGCACGCGGGCCGGCGCCGATGGCCAGGCCCGGCCAGCTGCGGGTGGCGCGCGACAGGCGCACGGCGTAGTCGAGCACTTGTTCATCAAGGGCCAGATCGCTGGCGATTTTCTGTAGCGCCAGTACGTCTTTGGCTTGCAGCAGCGGGCGCAGCGGCACCACATCGAGCATGTCGGCGCGCGATGAACGACTGACCTGGCGGACCATGGTCAGCTCTTCGTCGAGCTGCGGGTAATCCATGCGCAGCTTGAGCATAAAGCGGTCGAGCTCGGCTTCGGGCAGCGGGTAGGTGCCTTCCTGCTCGATCGGGTTCTGCGTGGCCAGCACCATAAACGGCTGAGCCACGGCCAGCGCGCGACCTTCGAGCGTGACCTGACGTTCTTGCATCACTTCCAGCAGCGCCGCCTGGGTTTTCGCCGGGGCGCGGTTGATTTCGTCCGCCAGCAGCAAGTTGGTGAATACCGGGCCTTTGCGCAGTTTGAACTGCTCCGATTGCAGGTCGTACACGGCGTGGCCGGTGACGTCGCTCGGCATCAGGTCGGGGGTGAATTGGATGCGCGCGAATTCGCCGCCAAAGCAGCGAGCCAGCGCACGTACCAAGAGGGTTTTACCCAAGCCCGGCACGCCTTCTAGCAACACGTGTCCGCCGGCCAACAGCGCCGTGAGCACGTCGTCGATCACGGCGGTCTGGCCGATCAGCGCCTTCTGCAATTCCTGGCGCAGCGCTTGGGCCAACTGGGTGGCACGTTGGCGCTGGGCGTTCGCCGGCGGCGCGGCGGGGGCCGGGGCGGGCGGTGGCGTCAGCGCGCCAACAATGGCAGCGGGTGCTGGCGCCGGGGTGGGTTCCAGGGCTTGCGGATCCAGCTCAAGTTCGGTGGCGTTTTCGTTGACTGGGCGGCCGGGCTGGTCGGGCGTCTGTTCGCTCATAGGGCATTCCTGAGGGTTTGCAGGTGGGCGACCTGGCGGGTGAATTCGGTGGCGGATATCCGCTGTTTCGGCAGCGGACGCATGGCTTGGCTAATGGCACTGCTGGGTAAGCGACTGAGGCGGCCAAGCACTTGCCATTGGGTGGCAATGTCGAGGCGTTCAAAACCTGGGTGACGACGACGGGCCTGGCGCTGGATATCGCGCTGCAGCCCTTGCAGCAGGCTTTGCGCGCCGCTGTTGCGGCGCAGGAAGTCGGCGCTACCGCGCAGGTGTTCCTGTAACTGGCGGCGGGCCAGGCTGGCCGGCGCGAGCAGCGGACCCTGACGGCGGCCGTTGGCCCACAGTACCAGGGCGATCAGCAGTGCCAAGGCCACCAGCGCTTCGGGGAAGTTGCGCCAAAGCAGCGTGAGCAGGTCGTCGCGGTCAGCGCGATACAGCAGCGTGACCTTGCTGTCTTGCGTGAGGTACCAGAGCAGCCAGGCGTTGTCGTAGTCGGCGATGTTTTCGTTCTGCCACACCCAGCTGTCGGTCAGCACCGTGACCAGGCCTTCGCCGTGGTTGAGCTGCAGCATATGCGTGGAGTCGGCGCTGTTGGCCCAGGCTTGGGCCTGGTTCTTGGCGTCGAACAGGTGGTAGTCGGTATCGAAGGTGATATAGGCCGGCGCTTCTTCGTTTTCCAGGTACAGCTTGGTCAACTCGGGGTAAAGGTCTGCGTCCGCGTCCGCCTCGTCGCCGGGGCCGGGTTCTTGCGGCTCGTCTGAATCGTCGCGCTTTTGTTCTTGTTCGCTGCTGTCTTCGGCAGTGGCTTGTTCTGAGTCTTCGCTGTCTTGGACTTCGGTGTCTTGGTCGAGGTCGTCGGTCAGCAGTTGGTGGATGCCCAGTTTGTCGAGCAGCAGGTCGTCACTCTTGCCTTCTTCCTCATCCCACAGCGACTCGGCCACCACCAGCAGGTGCCCGCCTTTGGCGGCCCATGCCAGCACGCGCTCGGTTTGCCGTGGGGTCATTTTTTCGCGCGTGCCCAATAGCAGCAGCGTATTGCCTTGGCTCGGCAGGGTGCTCAAAACCTCCAGGCCGTCGGCGCGGGTGACGCTGATCTGCCGGGCTTTCAAGAACGCTTCGGCTGCCAGGTAAGGGTTGGCGCCCACCTCCGGCGAGGGGCCGTGTTTGATTTCTTTTTGATACGGCGTAGCCAGGCTCATCACATAGATAGCGGCCAAGCCGAGGAGGAAAAAGATCACCGCCGCGAGGGCAAACGTGACGCGCCGGTTCATGCCTGCGCCCCCGTTTGGAACAGGCGACGCCAGCCTTCGCAAAGGCCGCGTTTGAGGTTGTCGGGCGGGTTTTGGTGCCCGTACGCGAGGTTTTGCCAATGGCGCGTAAGTACTTGGGTGAAGCGGGTGAGGTCGCCGAGCTCAAGGTTTTGTACCAACTGCTGCACTTCGCCCTCGGTGTGCGAGCCTTTGAGCGGCAGGTGGTAGTCATGCAGCAAACGGCTGAGCAAGGCCCGGTAGAGCAAGCCCAAGGCTTCGCGCGGCTGTTCGTTCCACAGGCGTTCGACGGTGCTGGCGACATCGTCTGGCAAGCTTTCCGGCGCCACGTCGAGGCCGAACAGCATGCTCGGCACGTCGCGCTTTTGCCGTTTGGGCAGGGACAGGCGACCGGTAAAGGTGCTCAGCCATTCGCGGTAACGCCAGATAATCAGCACCACCAGCGCAATGACCGCGCCCCACAGCAACACTTCGACCGCATTGGCCAGCCACTTCATGCCTTGCCACGCTTCGAGCAGGTGCTTTATGCCTTCGAGCAGCGTGGAGGGGTCGTCTTCTTTGCCGTCTTTGGCTTTTTTAGGTTCTTTCTTGGCGTCGTCGCCGAAGCGCCAACGGGTAACGGTTTCGCGGTTCTCGAACGGCGGCGCGTCGAGAATTGTGCTGATGCTGGCTTGCGCGGCTTTGCTGGTCAGGGTCTGGTTGGCGAGCCGGTCTTTGTCGGGGCCGAGCGGGTCGTCGAACGGAATCGGGCAACTGCCAACCACAGCCGGTTCATCGTCGGCCCAGGCGCTGCCCGGTGTGCTCAGCAGCAATGCGCTGAAGCCGAGTACCAACACGTAGGCAATGCCGGTCAGGCGTTGGCGCAGGCGGCGGAACGTCAGCTCGATGTCCCAACCTTCCAGGGTGGTTCGGCGGTTCAAGTACAGGGTGAAGCCGCACGCGACGTACACCGGCTCCCACACACACAGCACCAACACGTACAGAGAGTTGTACAAGTGCTCCAGCCACAGCCATTCGCCGGCTTGCGGATTGATCAGGTTTTGCCAGTCCCAATCGGTTTTCATCTGCTGCGGCAGCATCAGGTAGAACAGTGCGGTAAGGCCGAACAGCAGCGCGGTTTCAACGTGCACGCCAATCACCGTGAGCCAGGTGGCGGCGCCAGTGCTGCGTTGGCCGAGCACGACCAGGCGTTTGCTGCGAGCTTCGCCGCTCAGCCCTTCCAGTTGCATGACGGGCAAATCGAAGCTGCGAGTGAAGCTCAGGCGTCGCCAGGTCAGGCTCGCCAGCAGTTGCGGCTTAAGCAGGCGCGGCCAGGCTTTGACGGCCTGCTTGATGGTCGGCGTATTGCCGAACAGTGCTTGCGACAAGATATGCAGCGGCAAGCGGTCGAACGCCGGCTTGAGCAACCAGAACAGGAACATAGTGACGCTGGGGTAGTTCCACAGCACCGCAGTGATCAGCGCGAACACCGGAAAGCTGATGAGGAAAAAACTGCTGAACAGCACGCGCAGATGTTGCCGCGCCAGCAGCACGCCGAGGTCGATGGCTTCCCAGTTGCTGCGCGGGCGAATGGCCACGCTGGCGTCAGTCAGGCGCATGCACACCCCGACCGGCAAACGCGAAATAGCTCAGCACCAGCGTCCACAACCCGGCGCCGACGATGTATTTCACCATCGGCGTGGTAAAGGTCATCGACGACCAATAGGCCTCGATAAACGCGGCGATCAGTAAGAACAGAATGACGCCGGCTACCAGTTGCACGGCGCGCCCGGCTGCCAGGCGCAACGCTTCCGCGCGGGTAAACCGCCCCGGCGCGAGCAGCGCCCAGCCCATCTTCAAGCCGGCCGCGCCGGAGAACACGATGCCGGTCAGCTCAAACGCGCCATGGCCGATCACGAACGACCAGAAGGTTTCGGTGTAGCCCACCTGGGTTAAATGACCGGCCACGGCGCCAATGGTCAAGCCGTTGAATAGCAGGAAAAACAGACTGCCCAGGCCAAACAGCAAGCCGCTGGCGAAGGTCTGAAAGGAGATGCCGATGTTGTTCATGATGTAGTAGCCGAACATCATCCAGTCGTCACCGGCGTCGCGTTCATTGCGGCCGATACGGCGGGCGTCTGGGTCGTACATCTGTTCCATGTCTGCGACCTGATCGGGCGCCATCACGCTGTAGATCAGGTCGGGGAAGGCATACACCAGCACGCCCATCAGAATCAGCGTGCCGAAGAACACCAGCGTGGCGATCAGCACGCTGCGCCATTCCTCGCGAACCAGGCGGGCAAAACCACCGAGCACAAACTGAATGATCTGGGCGCCCAGGTGGCTGCGGTGACGGTAGAACTGCTGGTGCCCGCGCATGGCCAGCAGTTGCAACTGATCGATCAGGTAACTGCTGTAACCACGTTCCTGCGCCAGCGCCAGTTGATGACACAGGCGCCGGTAGTCAGCGGCGAAGGCTTGGCTGGCTTCGGCAGAGGCTTTGCCACGCTCAAGGCTTTCGAGCAACGCGGTGAAGCGTTGCCACTCAGCCTGATGACGGCTCTCGAATACGGTCTGTTTCATGTTGGCCCCAGCAAGCCGCTGGCGATGCGGTTGAGCTGCTGTTCGGCCTGCTCGGCAGGCACTTGCAAGGGCTCGGCAAGAATGGCGGCCAACTCCTGACGGCGCGCGGCGGAGAGTTCGCCCTGACGTTCACTGAAGGCCATGACTGCGCGCTGCTCATTCAGGCTCAGCGGGAACGGCGCCCGCAGCGGTTCGGCATTAGCGAGCGGCGGGCGCTTCAGCGCGACGTCGCGGTACACCACCACGCTGCCGGCAGCCAGGTCGCCGAGGCGCTTGAAGGTTCGGCTGTTCAGGCAGCTGACGATGCCGAAGGCATAAGAGAAGGGCAGCACATCCACAAAGCGCAGCAGGTTGCGTGTCAGCGAGGCGGCCCAGCCAATCGGCGTGCCGTCGTCGTGCACCACGCGCAGGCCCATGAACTGCTTGCCCGGAGACTGCCCTTGGTTAAGCACCTCGAACAGCACCATGTACCACCAGTTCACCAGGAAATACAAAATTGCGCCCAGACCCATGCCCAGTTGGCCCAGCAGGGCTAACACAATGGCGGCGAAGCCCAGAATAAGGCCGCGAAGGCCCAGGTCGATGGCGAAGGCGAGGGCGCGTACCAGCAGGCCAGCGGGGCGCAAGGCCAGGTCGATGCCTTCCGGCGTTTCCACGTGAAAGCGCGTATCCAGCAAGGTGCCAGGCGCGGAGGGAACAGCGGGGGAAGGGGAGTGAGGCATCGGGGCACGGCGTCGAGGAAAGCCCGATGCTAGCGAGCAGCAGGCGGGGAAGCAACCGGGCTATGCAGCAAGCCCGGTCGCATCGGGTCGACTTAGTTAGTCGGCACCGGCCGCACACCGAAGATGGTGCGGTACAGCACGCCAATGGCCACAACCATCAACGGAATCAGCCACAGCAGGCCGATGAACAGGGTCAAACCGCTGAGGGCCATCAACACACCGAAGATCATCAGCAGGCCGAATACTTTGAACCAGTGTTGGCCGATGGCTTTGCGCGAGGTTTCCAGTGCTTGCCACGGCGACAGGCCGCGCTCTACTACGAGCGGGATGGCGAGCATGTAGGCAACGCTCAGGTAGATGCCAGGAATCACGAACAGGAAGTAGCCGACCATGATCAGCACGCTCATCAGCAGCGCGGTAATGACCACCGGCACCGAGCGACCGAAGTGGCTGAACATTTCACCGAAACGCACCGGCTGGCCGGCAGCAGCACGGATACCGACCATGTTGATGCCCGCCAGGAACGGGTAAACCATGGCGGTGGCCAGGAAGCCAAGGAGCATGGAGCCAATCATGAAGGCGAACATTGCGCCCACGGCCATGGAGCCGTCGTCGCCGCTCATCAGACCCAGGCCCGCTACGCCGGCCACACCGAAGATGGTGAGCACGATGGTGAGGATGTTCATAACTGCGAACAGCGCGGCGTAGAACACCACGAAGCCGCCGATGATGATGCCTTTGGTGCCCTTGGTCAGGCGCCAGGCTTCGCCCAGCAGGTCGCTGACGCCGAAGTCGTAACGGCGGCTCAACGCTTCTTCAATAGTGGGAACGCTGCCGGTATCTGCAACGGCTTGCAGGTTGCTGGCGGGTGCGGCGAAGGGATTTGGAGCAATGGATTCGGTCATGCTTACTTCCTTGTGGGTAGGTTCTCCGAGTGGCCGCATGCTAGCCGTCGGCCATCTCGGCGACAAGCCCCGCGCACGCGGCGTGTGCGGCGCTTCATACTTAGCGATGCCGCGTAAGCAGTAGCTTTCGGGTGACTGAGCGTCTGCGTCGTGGTTTTGCGCGGTGCTAGACTGCCGCCGCTTCCCTTTCGCCATTTTCGCCCCGCAGGCCCGCATAAGGATTCACCGTGAGCGCAAGCATCTTCTGGTACGACTACGAAACGACTGGCATCGACCCGCGCAGTGACCGACCGCTGCAAGTTGCCGGCATTCGAACCGATGAAGCGCTGAACGAGATTGGCGAGCCGGTGAACCTGTATTGCCGGCCCAGCGACGACATCCTGCCGCACCCCATGGCCTGCCTTATCACCGGTATTACCCCGCAAACACTAGCCAGCAAGGGCCTGGATGAAGCCGATTTCATGACCCGCGTGCACGCTGAAATGGCCGCGCCCGCCACGTGCAGTGCCGGCTACAACAGCTTGCGCTTCGACGATGAGGTCACCCGCTACAGCCTGTACCGCAACTTCTTCGACCCTTACGCCCGTGAATGGCAAGGCGGCAATAGCCGCTGGGATTTGATCGACGTGGTGCGCACCGCCTATGCGTTGCGGCCCGAGGGCATTAATTGGCCGCAAGAAGAACAACGCGTCAGCCTCAAGTTGGAGCGATTAACCGCTGCCAACGGCATTGACCACGGCCAAGCGCACGATGCGTTGTCGGATGTGCGCGCCACCATCGGCCTGGCCAAGTTGGTGCGCAGCGCACAACCAAAACTGTACGACTACCTCTATCAACTGCGTAGCAAACAGAAGGTGCTCGACCAAGTTCGTCTTTTGCAACCGATGGTGCATATATCTGGCCGTTTCTCTGCGGCGCGTAATTACTTGGCGGTGGTAATGCCGCTGGCCTGGCACCCGCGCAATCGCAATGCCCTGATTGTTTGCGATTTGCAGAGTGACCCCTCGCCATTGTTGGAGCTTGACGGCGAAAACTTGCGCCGGTTGCTTTACACCCGCCGCGAGCAATTGGCTGAGGGGCAATTGCCGGTGCCGCTGAAACTTGTGCATATCAATCGTTGCCCCGTGGTAGCGCCCATGGGCGTGCTGCGTGAAGAAGATAAACAGCGCCTGCAGCTGGATATGGCAACAATCGAACAGCGGGCTGAGCAATTACGCGCCAGCCAGGCAACTTGGCAGGAAAAATTGCAAACGGTTTATGCCGCTGACGAATTCACCCCCAGCGAAGATCCGGAACAACAGTTATATGACGGTTTTATAGGCGACCGTGATCGGCGCTTGTGTGAACAAGTGCGCACTGCTGAACCGCAACGATTAGGCCAGGAACAATGGCCGTTCGATGATGCGCGACTGCCGGAACTATTATTTCGCTACCGCGCGCGGAACTTTCCTCACACCCTTACGCCCGCCGAACAAGAGCAATGGCGCTTATTCTGCCAGCAGCGTTTAAGCGCGCCACAATGGGGCGCGCCCAATACCCTGGCGGCGTTCGACAGCGCTTTGCAGCAAGCTTGGGGCACGGCCGACGCCGCGCAACAGGCAGTGCTGCAACAGTGGCAGAACTATGCGCTGGGCTTGCGCCAGCGTTATGAGCTGCTCTAGGCATAAGAAAAATCAGACAATAAAAAACGCCGGCATAAGCCGGCGTTTTTTTCATGTCTCGCTGAGCAATCTGAAACGCACTCGCGTGGATTGCAGATTGGCCAAGCTGCATTAGTCGAGCAGAGTTGCCCAGCCTTCAACGGCTGCAGCGCCCCACTTGGCTTTCCACTCTTTCAAGGTTTTGTGGTTGCCACCTTTGGTTTCGATGACTTCACCGGTGTTCGGGTTTTTATATTGCTTAACTTTACGAGCACGCTTGCTGCCAGTGGCTTTAGCGGCACGTGGTGCTTTGCTGGATTTAGCATCTGGATCGAGCATGGCAACGATGTCACGCAGCGATTTCTGGTATTCGCCCATCAGCGTGCGCAGTTTGCCTTCGAATTCCAGTTCTTTTTTCAGCTTGTCATCCTGCGAGAGGTTTTTCAGGCGCTCTTGCAGTTCTTTGATGGCTTCTTCTGTTGCGCGGTATTCATTGATCAGAGACATGGGCGATACCTTGAATCGGAGGTCGGGGGGTTAGTGTTGGTGATAATAGTCACGCACTTAATACAAGTAAACATGTTTGAAAAGTTTTGCCTGAATTAGTTTCAAGTCTATTGCGTTCGTTGTGTAAGACCAACCGCACGCTAAATAGTTAATGTGCGTTCGCGTTACTCGGGTTTAAATCCCTGCACTGTGCAGGGCCATATGCACGCCGCGCCAAGGTGCGTGCGCCACTGCTGAAGTTTTCCCGCGCTGTCGCTAGAATGGCGGCCTTTGTGAGTTTCTGGAGTTCCCGCATGCGCACTTTTCGCTTGGTAATCGCCTGCCCCGACGGCGTCGGTATCGTTGCCAAGGTCAGTAACTTTCTGGCGACCTATAACGGTTGGATCACCGAAGCGAGTCATCATTCGGATAACCAAAGTGGCTGGTTCTTTATGCGCCACGAAATTCGCGCCGACTCGCTGCCCTTCGATCTCGAAGGTTTCCGCCAGGCCTTCGCGCCCATCGCCAAACAGTTCTCGATGGAATGGCGCATTACCGATTCCGAGGAAAAGAAACGCGTGGTGCTGATGGCCAGCCGCGAGTCTCACTGCCTGGCCGATTTGCTACACCGCTGGCACAGCGATGAGTTGGACTGCGACATTCCGTGCGTGATCTCCAACCACAACGACCTGCGCAGCATGGTCGAGTGGCATGGCATCCCCTTCCATCACGTGCCGGTCAATCCGCTGGATAAAGAGCCTGCGTTCGCCGAGGTGACCCGCCTGGTGCGGGAAGTGGGCGCCGACGTGGTGGTGCTTGCCCGTTACATGCAGATTCTGCCGCCGGAGTTGTGCCAAGAATTTGCCCAACGCGTGATCAACATTCACCACAGCTTCCTGCCGTCGTTTATCGGCGCCAAGCCGTATCACCAGGCCTCGCTGCGCGGCGTGAAGCTGATTGGCGCGACCTCGCATTACGTCACCGAAGAGCTGGATGCCGGCCCGATCATCGAGCAAGACGTAGTGCGCATCAGCCACCGCGACAGCATTGAAGAGCTGGTGCGCCTGGGTAAAGACGTGGAAAAAATGGTGCTCGCCCGTGGCTTGCGCTATCACTTGGAAGATCGCGTGCTGGTGCACAACAACAAAACCGTGGTGTTCGATTAACCCTTGCGAGGCAGCCCATGAGTGATCCCCTCGACCGCGCCACTTCCACCGCGCCCGCCACGTTGGGCGAGGGCTGCCTGAGTCGCTACGACCCGGAAGCGATGGACGAAGAAACCGGCACCGAGTTTGAAGAGGCGGCCAGGCTGTGGGAGCAACTGCATCCAGAGTCGGATAAAAAGCCTGACGCTTGAGGGGGGCTGAGTTGGGCGTCGCTGCGCAGCGACGCCCAACGGCGAGAACGCGTTAAATCCTGAAACTATCCACCAACTGTTTGAGCCGCGTGGCCTGCTGTTCCAGGTCACCACACGCACGCAAGGTGGCGTGCAGGTTCTCGACACCTTCCTGGTTGAGCATGTTGATCTCGCTGATGTCCATGTTCAGCGATTCCACCACCGAGGTTTGCTCCTCGGTAGCAGTAGCGACCGATTGGTTCATGCCGTCGATTTCGCCAATGCGCTGGGTCACGCTGCCCAGGCGCTCGCCGGCGCGGTTGGCGATTTCCACGCTTTCTTCGCTGTAGCGCTGGCTCTCGGTCATGGTGGTCACCGACTCACGCGAGCCCACTTGCAGCTCTTCGATCATCTTTTGAATTTCCTGCGCCGATTCCTGGGTGCGGTGCGCCAGGTTGCGCACTTCATCGGCCACCACCGCAAACCCGCGCCCGGCTTCACCGGCCCGCGCGGCCTCGATGGCGGCGTTGAGCGCCAGAAGGTTGGTTTGCTGGGAGATGCTCTTGATCACTTCTAGAATCTGACCGATGTCGACGGTTTTGCCGTTGAGCGTTTCGATGTTGCCGCACGAGGTGCGGATTTTGTCGGACAGCTCGTTCATCGCCAGAATGGTTTTCTCCACCACCTGACGCCCGTCTTCGGCCAGCACTTTGGCGTCCGACGCTTGCGTGGAGGCGTCGGCGGCGTTGCGGGCGATTTCCTGCGCCGCTGCACCGAGCTGGTTAATCGCCGCCGCGACGCTGTTGGTGCGGTTGGCTTGCTCGTCGGAGTTCACCATCGAGGAGTTGGAGGCATTGACCACCAGCTTCGCCACTTCATTGACCTGCGCCGTGGCCGAGGACACTTCCCGAATCGAGCTGTGAATCCGCTCGACGAACTGGTTGAACGAAGAGGCCAGATCGCCGAACTCGTCATTGGACTGCACAGCCAGGCGCTTGGTCAGATCGCCTTCGCCTTGAGCGATGTTACGCATGGCGCCAGCCATCACGTGCAGCGGTTGCATCAGCACGCGAATCAGCATGCCCAATAGGAACAGAATTCCGACCACGGCGACGATGGTCATGATGATGGCCGAGGCGCGAAATTCGGTGAGCATTGAATACGCTTTGGCTTTGTCGACCGACAGCCCCAGGTACCACTTCACCGACGGCAGGCCGTTCACCGGGGCAAAGGTGAGAATGCGCGCTTCGCCATTGGCCTCGGCTTCGCTGATGGCGCTGCTGATGCTCGGCGTGTTGGTGGGGTAGAGGTCTTTGAGGTTTTTCATCACCAGATTTTTGTCTGGGTGCACCAGGATCTTGCCGTCGGCGCTGACCAGAAAGGCGTAGCCCATGCCGCCGAAGTCCAGGGAGTTGATGATTTTCACCAAGGCATTAAGGCTCAGGTCGCCACCGACCACACCGGCCGTTTGCGCGGGCGTGGCGATGGTAATGATCAGCGCGCCGGTGGCGGCATCCACATAGGGTTCGGTCAGCGTGGTGGTGCCGGCGGCCATGGCGTCTTTGTACCAAGGGCGCGTGCGCGGATCGTAGCCGGCGGGCATTTCGCTGGTGGGGCGCATGATGAATGAACCATCGGCGCTGCCCAGGTAGGTGAAGTCGAAGGTGGATTTTTGCGCCTTCTGCTCCAACAGTTTGGCCACGGCATCGGGCTCGCTGTTGGCGGCAATGGTTTGCGCCGTGCTCTCCACCAACACGATGCGCCCCGCCAGCCAGTTCTGGATGTTGCTGGCCGTCACCTCACCCATTTCTTGCAAATAGTTGTTTAAGTCGTCCCGGATGGCATTGCGTTGCAGGTAATCGTTGTACAGCGTGAATAGCGCGAATGCGGCGATCACCACTAACGAGGCCGCAAGCAGAATCTTGTGGCTGAACTTCAGGTTTTTGGTCATGGCTTGTTGCGTCCGGTTGGCGCTGGCGCCAGTCTTGGCTGGCTAGCAGGCGTGTGTCGATCGACTCGGCTCCGTGTCTTTTTTTATGTCGGCCACACTGCATTAAAGCTTTAAATCAGGAGAGCGAAATGCCAGGGCATAACGAATTCTTTCTCGGCGCCGATCCGGCCGGGCAACCGGTGGCGCAGGCGATGCGTTTGGCCAACCGTCACGGCCTCATCGCCGGTGCGACCGGCACCGGCAAAACCGTGACCTTGCAGCATTTGATGGAAGCGTTCAGCGACGCTGGCGTGGCGGTATTTGCCGCTGACATCAAGGGCGACTTATGCGGCATCGGTGCAGCCGGCGCGCCGCAGGGCAAGGTGGCCGAGCGCATCGCCAGCATGCCCTGGCTCAACCACACGCCGCAGGCCTACCCCGTTACCTTGTGGGATGTGCACGGCAGCAGCGGCCATCCGCTGCGCACCACGTTGAGCGAGATGGGGCCGCTGCTGCTGAGTAATCTGCTTGAGCTGAGCGACAGCCAGCAAGCCGCGCTCTACGCCACCTTTCAAGTGGCCGACCGTGAAGGCTTGTTGCTGCTGGATTTGAAAGACCTCAAAGCCATGCTCAATCACCTCAAAGAGCACCCGCAACTGCTCGGCGATGACAGCGCGTTGTTTACCAGCGGCTCCAGTCAGGCGCTGTTGCGCCGCTTGGCGGTACTGGAACAGCAGGGCGCCGATGCCTTGTTTGGCGAGCCGGCGCTGCAACTGGAAGACATCCTTCACCCCGACGCCGACGGCCGTGGCCGCATTCATCTGCTCGACGCCAGCCGGCTGGTGCACGAAGCACCCAAGGTATACGCCACCTTTCTGCTGTGGCTGCTGGCCGAGTTGTTCGAGCAACTGCCCGAGCGTGGCGATGCTGATAAACCGCTGCTGGCGCTGTTCTTCGACGAGGCTCACCTGCTATTTGCCAACACGCCCAAGGCGCTGCAGGAACGATTGGAGCAGGTGGTGCGGCTGATTCGCTCGAAAGGCGTGGGCGTGTATTTCGTCACCCAATCGCCTAGCGACCTGCCCGATGACGTACTCGCGCAGTTGGGGCTGCGCATTCAGCACGGCCTGCGCGCTTTCACCGCCAAAGAGCAGAAATCCTTGCGCGCCGTCGCCGATGGGTTCCGCAGCAACCCGTCGTTCGACACCTTGAGCGTGCTCACCGAGCTGGGCATTGGTGAAGCGTTGGTCAGTACGCTGGAGGAAAAGGGCACGCCGGCCATGGTGCAGCGCGTGGCCATTGCGCCGCCGCAGTCGCGTATCGGGCCGCTTACCGAAGCTGAGCGCGCCGGGTTGATTCGTCAGTCGCCGCAAGCCGGGCGCTACGACAAGCCCATCGACCGTGAATCGGCTTACGAGCGTCTCACCACGCGCGCCGCCGCCAGTAGCGAAGCGCAAAACGCGCCGCCTGTGGATGCAGGCAAGAGCGGTGGCAGCTTCGCCGACATGGCGGGCGAGTTGCTCGGCGGTGTCGCCGGTCAGGCGTTGAAAAGCGCAGCACGGCAAGCGGCCAATCAAATTGGTCGCGAATTGGTGCGTGGCTTGTTGGGTTCGTTACTTGGAAAGAAACGCCGCTGAAGCACTTGTTTATCGGCGCACTTTATAAAGGTGCGCCGTTAAACGTCGGTGTCTTTAGCCGACTCCAGACGGGCTTGATGTTCTTTTTCAATCTTTTCCATTTCTCGCTCAAACGCTTGATCGAGAACATTGGAGCGTTTGCGCCATGGCTTGCGTTCAGGTTCGGGCTGGGCGGCATAGGTCACAACTTCTCCGCCATAAACTTCCGTATAACGCTGCGCCTGGCGCTCAAGTTCGGCGCGCAGTTCGTCTTTGGTCACGTCGTGTCTCTGCTCATGGTTAGGGCCACGCCGCATGCGTGCAGGCATTCGCTGCAGGAGCGGCTGGCACCAGGGAGCGCAAGGCTGCGCTTGGTTTTATCAACTTATTTTCAAAAAATTCAGCCAAAACAATAAGTTGGAATGGCTGGCTGGGCTGGCCAGAGGGGCGACGGTATTCCGTCGTGAGGACGATATAGTCAGGCGCAATTAAAAATCTATGCGCTAAAAATGATTAAGGGACATTCACCAGAATGTTAGCCAAGTTCCCCACCTAAGTTAGGAAATAGCACGCGCAACTTAGTGGAGTTGTTGGGGCGGGCGCTAACGGCGTCAATCCAATAAGGCGGCGCCTCGTTTAAACGAAGCGGATTGACGCTGCGTTATTAGCGCCGTCGGGTGTCACGGTTTCAGTTCTTTAATTGGCTGGCGAATTGGCCAATGGCATCCACCACTTTCTGCGCGCCGTCTTGAATCTCCACAATAACCGCGCCGGCTTCATTCGCCAGGCCCAAGCCTTGTTCGGCTTGTTGCCGGCTGCTGGCCATACTGCCCACTGCCGTTTGTGCCAATTGCTGGTTTTTCTGCACCACCTCGACAATTTCTTCCGCTGCCTGGCTGGTGCGGCCGGCCAGTAAGCGAACTTCATCGGCCACCACGGCAAAGCCACGGCCTTGCTCGCCGGCGCGCGCGGCTTCAATGGCTGCGTTCAGCGCCAACAGGTTGGTCTGGCCCGCGATACCGCTGATGGTTTTGATAATGGAACTGATCAGCTGCGACTGTTTATCCAAGGCCTCGATGCCTTCGGCCGCTTCCTGAACCTGCTGGGTAATCTGGCGCATCACGTCCACCGTCTGCTGCACCACGGAGGCGCCTTTCTGCGCGCTCAAGTCGGTTTGCTGCGAGGTGCTGTAAGCAATGTTGGCGGCCTCGGCGACGGCAATTTCCTGGTTAACCTGATCGGAAATAACCGTGGCGAATTTCACCACTTTGTACAAATGGTCATGGGCGTCATGCACCGGGTTGTACGACGCTTCCAGCCACACCGGACGGCCCATGGCATCCACGCGCTTGAATCGGCTGGCCACGTATTCGCCGCGATTGAGCTTGGCCCAAAAGTCTTTGTAGCCCGGGCTATTCACTTCCTGCGGATCACAGAACATGGCGTGGTGTTTGCCCTTGATCTGCTCAAGGCTGTAGCCCATGGCGTTGAGGAAGTTGGGGTTGGCGGTGATGACTTCGCCCTTGAGGTTGAACTCGATCACGGCAGTAGAGCGCAGCAAGGCGTTGATAATGCCTTCGTGTTCCTTGGAGGTTTCGATGGTTCGAGTCAGGTCATTGGCAATGACCGTGAAACTCTTCAATTTGGCCTGGCTGCTGCGGCTGGGCTGCAAAATCAGCCGCAACCAGGCCTCATGGCCGTTTCCGCGCAGCAGGCGGTAAGCGCCGGCCAGATGATCGCCTGTTTGCAGGGCGTGTTTGATGCGGCGGTAGTTTTCTTCGCTGCGAAAACTGTGCGGAAAGAACTCATCCAATGGACGGCCAATCAACTGCTCGGGACGATAAAGCATTTCCTTGAGGAAGTTCTCGTTGGCATAGGTGATGACGGCGCTCGTATCAACTTCGAGAACGAGCATCTCCTCATTAAGCGATTGTTTGATTTGCTGCGTGCGGGCCACTTCTTCTTCAAGTTCGGCCAGTCGTTCTTTGAGCTGCTTATTGAACATGCTGTGTTACCCGCGTGTTAGATGTGCATTCCATTTGCTTTTAGGTCGGCACGGCAGAATGTTCCTGAAGCGTAGAAGATAAAAAAAACTCCGGCATGAGGCCGAGCCAAATTGTTCCGGTCGCGCTTTACCGCTGCCCGGGGCAAGGCTCGCCGGAAAACGCCTCATCCGCTGCGACACCTGTCGCATCACCTGTTGCGCCGGTGCGACACCTGCCCGCACAAGTCGAGCCACGTAAGTTTGCTGCAAGCCGCAGCATGCTTGGGCTGCACGCCGGTATGGCAGCGCTGGCACAGCCGTTGCTCCAGTCCCTTTCGTCAGCAGCGCGACGCTGCGGCTTCTAATAAGAACTGGAGATTCCACGATGAATCAGATTGGCCTGCAGCGGTGCCTATTCGCTTCCCTGCTTCTGAGTGCGGCTATTAGCGGCCACGCCCTGGCGACAGACAAACCCGCCGCCGTCGATGGCGCGCGCATCAGCGCGGCCGACAGCGAGCCCGGTAACTGGATGACCACCGGCCGCACCTACGACGAACAACGCTACAGCCCATTGAAGAAAATCAACGACGGCAACGTCGACAAACTCGGCCTCGCCTGGAGCTACAAGCTGGACATCGACCGGGGCGTGGAGGCCACGCCGATCATCGTCGACGGCGTGATGTACACCACCGGCCCGTTCTCCATCGTCTACGCCCTGGACGCTCGTAACGGCAACTTGCTGTGGAAATACGACCCGCAGTCGGACCGCTCCCGCGCGGGTGAAGCCTGCTGCGACGCCGTGAACCGGGGCGTGGCGGTGTGGAATGGCAAAGTCTATGTCGGCGTGCTCGACGGCCGTCTGGAGGCCATCGATGCCAAGACCGGACAAAAAGTCTGGAGCGTCGACACCCGCACCGACCCCAGCCGCAGCATCACCATCACCGGCGCACCGCGCATCGTCAAAGGCAAGGTCATCATCGGTAACGGCGGCGCCGAGTTTGGCGTGCGCGGCTATATCACCGCCTACGACGCTGAGACCGGCAAGCAAGACTGGCGCTTCTTCACCGTGCCCGGCGACCCCAAAGAAATGCCCAAGGGCAAAGGCATGGAAATCGCCGCGAAAACCTGGTTTGGCGACAACTACGTCAAGCAGGGCGGTGGCGGTACGGTATGGGATTCGATGTCTTACGACCCCGAGCTGAACCTGTTGTACATCGGCGTCGGCAACGGCTCGTCGTGGAACCCGCGCATTCGCAGCGAAGGCAAGGGCGACAACCTGTTCCTGTCCTCCATCGTGGCCATCAACCCGGACAACGGCGAATACGTCTGGCACTACCAGACCACCCCTGGCGATGCCTGGGACTACACCGCCACGCAGCACATCATGCTGGTGGACCTGGAACTCAACGGCAAAAAACGCAAGGTGCTGATGCAGGCGCCGAAGAACGGTTTCTTCTACGTGATCGACCGCGAAACCGGCGAGCTGCTGTCGGCGAAAAATTTCATTCCAATCAACTGGGCGACCGGCATCGACATGAAAACCGGCCGGCCGATTCGTAACGAGAAAGTCGCCGAATACTGGAAAGACCCCGAGAAAAAAGCGCGCCTGATTCAGCCCGCTTTCTGGGGCGCCCACGACTGGCAGCCTATGTCGTACAACCCCACCACCGGGCTTGTGTACATTCCGGCGCACATCATGTCGGCCATGTACCAGGACGTTGACGGCGCGCCGCCGCGCTCCAAGTTCAAGAGCATTTATCAGCTCGACGTGAACACCGGCATGATGCCCGAGGACCCCGAAGGCCTGCGCAAAATCGCTGACACCTGGACCGGCAAACTCATCGCCTGGGACCCGGTCAAGCAAGAGGCCGCGTGGGAAGTGCCGTACACCACCATCTTCAACGGCGGCACGCTGAGCACGGCCGGCAACCTGGTATTCGAAGGCACCGCCAATGGCCGCGTGGTGGCGTACAGCGCTGACAAGGGCAAGAAAGTGTGGGAGCAACCGGCCAACACCGGCGTGATGGCCGCACCGGTGACCTATGAAGTGGACGGCGAGCAGTACGTAACCTTTATGGCCGGCTGGGGTGGCGCGTTTTCGACCTTTGCCGGTGCGTTGTCGCTGCGTGCCGGGGTGAAACCGAACGCGCAAGTGCTCACCTACAAACTCGGCGGCACCGCCAAGTTGCCCGAGCTGAACGACCGCTTCGCCGACCGCAAACCCGAGCCACCTGAGCTCACCGGTACCACCGCACAGATCGACCAGGGCCGCGAACTGTTCAACGCCAGTTGCTCGCAGTGCCACGGCATCAACGCCATCAGCGGCGGCGTAGTGCCGGACCTGCGCACCCTGAGCAAGGAAAACCACGAGCGTTTCCTCGGCATCGTCTACGGCGGGCGCATTCCGGACGGCATGCCTTCGTTCCAAGGCCACCTCGATATTCAACAGGCTGAAGCGGTGCACCAGTACCTGATCAAGCGCGCCTATGACTTGCAAGAACAGCAGGCCGCCGCGAAGAAAACCGCCAGCAACTAATCCGTAAACCCGTCACCACGCAGACGCTCGCCCCGGCGGGCCGATGCGTGGACAGGAGAGAACGCATGAGCAGCATCGTTACCTACGAGAACTACATCGATAATTCCTTTATCGGCAGCGAAGAACTGATCGAAGTATTCAACCCGGCCAACGCCGAGCTGCTGGCCCGCGTGCCGCAAGCCACTAATGTACAAGTGGAACGGGCCATCGCTGCCGCGCGCAAAGCGCAAAAGGGCTGGGCGGCGAAACCGGCCATCGAGCGCGCCGGCTACCTGCGCCGCATCGCCCAGAAAGTGCGCGACAACGCCGAGCGCCTGGCGCGCATCATTACCCAAGAGCAAGGCAAGGTGCCCGGACTGGCGATGGTGGAAGTGAACTTCACCGCCGACTACCTCGACTACATGGCCGAGTGGGCGCGCCGGTTGGAAGGCGAAGTGCTGACCAGTGACCGCGCCGGTGAACACATCTTTTTGCAACGCAAACCCTTAGGCGTGGTGGCCGGCATTCTGCCGTGGAACTTCCCGTTCTTTCTGATCGCTCGCAAGATGGCGCCGGCACTGATTACCGGCAACACCATCGTCATCAAGCCCAGTGAAGAAACCCCGATCAACTGTTTTGAATTCGCCCGCCTGGTGGCCGAGACCGACCTGCCCACGGGCGTGTTCAACGTGGTGAGCGGCACCGGCGCTGGCGTCGGCCATGCGCTGACCACCCACGCCGGCATCGACCTCATCAGCTTTACCGGCAGCGTCGCCACCGGCTCGCGCATCATGGCCGCTGCCGCGCCGAACATCACCAAGCTCAACCTGGAACTGGGCGGCAAGGCCCCGGCTATTGTGCTGGCCGACGCCGACCTGGAACTGGCGGTAAACGCCATTACCGCCTCGCGGGTGATCAACACCGGGCAGGTGTGCAACTGCGCCGAGCGGGTGTACGTGGAGCGCAAAGTGGCCGATCAATTTATCGACAAACTCGCCAGCGCCATGGCCGCTACCAGGTACGGTGATCCGTCCGCCGAGGCGGACCTGGACATGGGCCCGCTGGTTAACCAGATCGGCCTCGACAAAGTGGCGCAGATGGTCAGAACCGCGAGCGGGCAGGGCGCGCAGATCATCACCGGCGGAGCGGTGGCCGATCTGGGCAAAGGCTTCCACTACCAACCGACCGTGCTGGCCGGCTGCACCGCCGACATGGAAATCATGCGCAAGGAAATTTTCGGCCCGGTGCTGCCGGTGCAGATTGTCGACGACCTCGACGAAGCCATCGCCCTGGCCAATGACAGCGAATACGGCCTGACGTCCTCGCTCTACACCCGCAACCTCAGCGCCGCGATGAAAGCCAGTCGCGAAATCGACTTCGGCGAAACCTACATCAACCGCGAGAACTTCGAAGCCATGCAGGGCTTCCATGCCGGCACGCGTAAATCCGGCATCGGCGGCGCGGATGGCAAGCACGGGCTGTATGAATTCACCCACACGCATGTGGTGTACATCCAGGAATAACCGCGCCGCAATAGACTAGGTAAGCAGTGCTTTGGCGGGTTCACGTTTCGGCGTGCGCCCGCTTTTTTTGGTTTTTGCGTTTTCAAAAGTCGCGGCATGTTTGCCAATACGCCGGTCATCCCCGCGCACGCGGGGATCCAGAATTTTGAGCCGCACGCACCTGCGGAAAATGTGCAGCATCGTGCGTGAGCTCTACGTGCGATGGCCTTGGCGGAAGATCAAAGCATCGCGGCTAAAGCCGCTCCCACAGAGGGCGGAGTAGCTTCTGTGGGCGGCATCCCTGTAGGAGCGGCTTTAGCCGCGATGCTGTTGATCCGTGCACGAATCCAATCGCGGCCAATCGGAATGCTGCAGATGATCAAAAATATCGCGGTCAATACACAGCAATATGCGAATCCGCCCGCGGCTCCGTGCCACCGCACAGCACGCCCGTATCCGGGTCGCGCAGGATGATCTGGCCGCGACCAAAGTCGGTCAGGTCATGGGCAATTTCCACCTGATGCCCACGCCGGGCCAAGGCAAACGCCAGGTCGCGAGAAGCGCCTTGTTCGATGCCGACTTTCATCTCGCCCAGCCATTGCCAGCGCGGGGCGTCCAGCGCCGCTTGCGGGTTAAGGCCGAAGTCGACCAAGTTCATCACCATTTGCACGTGGCCTTGCGGCTGCATATAGCCGCCCATTACGCCGAACGGCCCGAGGGCTTGGCCGTCTTTGCTGAGGAAGCCGGGAATAATGGTGTGAAAGGTTTTCTTGCCGGGCGCCAGGCTGTTGGCGTGGCCGGGGTCGAGGCTAAATTCCGAGCCGCGATTTTGCAGAGAAATGCCGCTGTCGGGCAGCACCACGCCAGAACCGAAGCCGTGATAACAACTCTGGATAAACGAGACCATGTTGCCCTCGGCATCCGCCGTGGCCAGGTACACCGTGCCGCTGGCGTGCGGGTCGCCATGCAGCGGCGGTTGGGCACGGTCGCTGATTTGTGCGCGACGGCGCTCGATGTAGCCGGGACTCAGCAATTGCTCGACCGCCACGCGCATATGCTCGGCGTCGGTGATGTGGTGCAGGCCGTCGCTGTAGGCCAATTTCATGGCCTCCAATTGGCGGTGCCAGGTGCGCTGGCTGTCGCGCTGGTCGAACTGAAAGCCTTCGAGGATTTTCAGCGTCATCAGGGCGATCAGGCCTTGGCCGCTCGGGGGAATTTCCCAGACATCCACGCCCCGGTAATTCACGCTGATCGGCTCAACCCACTTGGCTTGGTAACCGCTTAGATCACTAGCGCGCAGGTAGCCGCCGGTGGCTTCGGAATGCGCGGCCAGGCGCTGGGCAATGCTGCCGCGATAGAAGCTTTCGCACCCTGTGGCGGCCAGCTCGGCCAGTGTTTCGGCTTGTGCCGGGTTGCGAAACAGCTCGCCCGCCTGGGGCGCGCGGCCGTCGATCAAGAAGGTCGAGAACCAGCTTTCCAACACGGGCTGGCGCTCGGGGGTGTATTCGTCCAGCGCGGTTTGCCACTGATGCGCGACCACCGGCGACACCGGAAAACCGTCGCGCGCCAACTCGATGGCCGGTTGCAGCAGGTCTGCAAACGGCAACCGGCCAAAGCGTCGGGAAAGTTCTGCCCATGCCGCCGGACAGCCCGGCACCGTCACCGGCGCCCAGCCATACACCGGCATTTTTTCATGCCCCGCCGCCCGCATGTCCTCAATGCTCAACGCTTGCGGCGCATGGCCGCTGGCATCCAGGCCGTGCAGTTGGTTCTTCACCCACACCAGGGCAAAGGCGTCGCCGCCGATGCCGCAGCCCGTGGGCTCAACCACCGTCAGCGCCGCCGCCGTGGCGATGGCGGCATCGATGGCGTTGCCGCCGCGACGGAGCATTTCAATCCCCGCTTCGGCGGCCAGTGGCTGCGAAGCGGCGACCATGCCGCGCTTGGCAAACACGCTCTGGCGTTGCGAGGCGTAGGGGTATTCATGGGCAGAAAATTTCAACATGGGCAGAACTCATAAAAGGTAAAAACGGCGTCCGCTTATTTGCCGGACTTGATTCGTGTCCACTCGCGGGTGATGACGCGCTGAATCGCCGGCGGCAAATCCGCCGACACGAACAGCTTGGCAATCACTTCATCGCTTGGGTAAATGCCGGGGTTGTCGCGCACGGCAGGGCTGAGCAGGGCGGTCGCGTCCTTGTTCGGGTTGGCGTAGCCGACGTAGTCGCTAACCGGCGCGATCACTTCCGGGCGCAGCAAGTAGTTGATCAGCGCATGGGCGTTCTTGGCGTTGGTCGAGTCTTTCGGAATGGCGATCATGTCGAACCACAGGTTGGCGCCTTCCTTGGGAATCACGTAGCGGATGTCGACGTTTTTGCCGGCATCCTTGGCCCGGGTTTGCGCCTGCATCACGTCGCCGGAATAACCAATGGCCACGCAAATGTCGCCGTTGGCCAGGTCCGTGGTGTATTTCGACGAGCTGAAGTAGGTCACCGACGGCCGCAGCTTTTGCAGCAGCGCCGACGCTTTTTTGTAGTCGTCCGGGTTTGTGCTGTTGGGGTTCATGCCCATGTAGTGCATGGCTTGCGGAATGATTTTTACCGGCGCATCAAGCATGGCCACGCCGCAGCTTTTCAGCTTGGCCAGGTTGGCCGGGTCAAATACCAGTGCCCAGGAGTCGACGGGCGCATCGGCGCCCAATGCGGCGCGCACTTTCTCCACGTTGTAGCCAATGCCCAAGGTGCCCCACATGTACGGCACGGCGTATTTGTTGCCGGGGTCGGCTTCTTCCAGACGCTGCATCAAACGCGGGTCGAGGTGCTTCCAGTTGGTCAGCAATTCACGCTGCAACGGCTGGTAGGCGCCAGCGCGAATTTGCTTGGGCAGAAACTGGCTGGACGGCACCACCAGGTCATAGCCGGAGTGCCCGGACAGCAGCTTGGCTTCGAGCATTTCATTGGTGTCGAAGACGTCGTATTGCACCGGCACGCCGGTTTCTTTCTCGAAGTTCTTCAGGGTGTCCGGGCCCATGTAATCGGACCAGTTGTAGAAGCGAATAGTCTGCTCCGCCGCCTGGGTGGCCGGCAGAATCGCCAGGGCGCAGAACGCGCCCAGCAGTGTGCGTGAAACGGAAAGGCGCAGGCTCATGCGGGTAATTCCTTCTGTTACGACGAGGAGAAAAGGGGGCCGTAGGAGCGAACTTGCTCGCGAAAGAAGTTGTGCGATTCAGCGACAAACCGCAGCGCCTGCTTCGCGAGCCAGCTCGCTCCTACATTGGGTTCATCTGTTCCAGAAACCGCGCCAGTTCCGGCACGGTGCCTTCGATGTGTTCACGCAATACCCGCTCGGCCAGTGCGGCGTCGCCGCTGCGGATGGCGTCGAGTATTTCGCTGTGTTCTTCGCGGGCGCTGGGCGCTTGTGCATGTTGCAGCCACAGGCGCATGGGCGGTTCGATGACCGAATACAGCGCGCTGATCTGGCGCATCAGCCGGGGCCGCTCGCTGAGGCTGCACAGGTATTCGTGGAACACGCGGTGGCGGCCGACCCACTCGGCGCTGTCGTCGCGGCACTCGTCCATTTCATCGAGCAGGCGTTCGAGCCGGTTCAAATGGCGCTCGGTAATCTTCGGCACCGCCACGCGCAGCGCTAAGCCTTCGAGGGCGCTGCGCATGTCGAACACTTCGTGTATCTCGTCCAGGTTCAAGCCGCTGACCACGGCGCCGCGGTTAGGGCGCATGGTCACCAAACCCTCGGCCGCCAGGCGGCGAAACGCTTCGCGCACGGGCATGCGGCTCATGCCGATTTCACTGGCAATTTCTTCCGACACCAGACGGTCGCCCGTGCGGTACTGGCCGGTGCAAATCGCGTTGAGAAGAAAGCTGTAAGCCTCTTCTTCGGCGGTCATGGGTTTGCGTTCGGCGTAGGAGGGGACGATGTGCATCGCGGTGCTCGCATGGTTTTTTGGATCCAATTATCCATAAAGCCATTGAATGCAGGATACGCGCCAGGGCTGCGTATTCTCCGTATCTTGCTGATTAGTAAGGAGTAAAGGCGGGAGAGGGCGGGCGGTAGGTGAAGGCGGTCGTCACGTTTTGGAGCGCAGCGTTACCGGAGTGCGCACTTTGTGAACGAAAACCCTCTCCCCGCTAGCGGGCAGAGGGGGCGGATTCACGGTGGAAAGAGACTCGAGTTTTAACCCGGATCGCGGAAGTTGGGGTGGCGGCCGCTGACGGGCACGGAGGTTTTCGTTGCGGTGGCGATATCGATGCCTTCGCTGGCGACTTCGGCGAGGAAATCAATCTGCTCCGGGGTAATCACATACGGCGGCAGGAAATACACCACGCTGCCCAAAGGCCGCAGCAACGCGCCGCGTTCCAGCGCGTGCTGGAACACTTTCAGACCCCGACGCTCCTGCCACGGATAAGGCGTTTTGCTGGCTTTGTCTTGCACCATTTCAATCGCCAGCACCATGCCGGTCTGGCGCACTTCGGCCACGTGCGGATGGTCCACCAAGTGCGCCGTGGCGCTGGCCATGCGGGCGCTGAGAGCGCGGTTGGCTTCGATCACGTTGTCTTGCTCGAAGATATCCAGCGTGGCCAATGCCGCCGCGCACGCCAGCGGGTTGCCGGTGTAGGTGTGGGAATGCAGGAAGGCGCGCAGGGTTTGGTAGTCGTCGTAAAACCCCTGGTAAATCGCCTCGCTGGTGAGCACGGCGGCCATCGGCAAGTAGCCGCCGGTGAGTGCTTTGGACAAACACAGAAAGTCCGGCGCGATGCCCGCCTGCTCACAGGCGAACATGGTGCCGGTGCGACCAAAGCCCACGGCAATTTCATCGTGAATCAGGTGCACACCGTAGCGGTCACAGGCTTCGCGCAGCAGCTTGAGGTACACCGGGTGGTACATGCGCATGCCGCCAGCGCCCTGGATCAGTGGCTCGATAATGACCGCCGCCACATCCTGATGATGCTCGGCCAAGGCCTGTTCCATATGGCCAAACATCACCCGCGAATGTTCTTCCCAACTCACGCCTTCCGGGCGCAGGTAGCAGTCGGGGCTGGGAACCTTGATGGTGTCCATAAGCAGGGATTTGTAGGTTTCGGTGAACAGCGCCACGTCGCCCACCGACATCGCCGCGATGGTTTCGCCGTGGTAGCTGTTGGTCAGGGTGACGAAGCGTTTCTTGCGCTCCTGGCCGCTGTTGCGCCAGAAGTGGAAGCTCATTTTTAACGCCACTTCGATGCCGGATGAACCGTTGTCGGCGTAGAACACACGGTCCAGGCCCGCCGGCGTGAGCTTGACCAGGCGCTCGGATAATTCAATCACCGGCTGATGGCTGAAGCCCGCGAGAATAACGTGCTCAAGTTGGTCAACCTGGTCTTTGATGCGCTGGTTGATGCGCGGATTGGCATGGCCGAACACGTTTACCCACCAGGAGCTGACGGCGTCCAGGTAGCGCTTGCCATCGAAGTCCTCGAGCCACACGCCCTCGCCACGCTTGATCGGCACCAGCGGCAATTGCTCGTGGTCCTTCATCTGCGTGCAGGGGTGCCAGAGCACCGCCAGGTCGCGTTGCATCCACTGATTATTCAGGCTCATTCGAAACTCCAGGCAGTCAAGACAGCTGTACAGACGCGGCCAGGCAAACTCTGGGCACGCAAAGCAGGACAGCAGCCTATGCAATGGCGCGCCGGTGAACAACCGCAAACCGCCCGCGCCTGGCCCAGGAACCAGCCAAGCCGACGGGCTTGGCTGGTTCCTGGGCCAGGCGCGGCGTATTCTGCGCGCCATCAAAAGAGCGTTCCGCTGCCTGCGGAACGGATGTAAGGAGTCGTTTATGTTGCGAACCGGTTTGCGCGCCTTGGCGCTGCTGGCAATGGGTGTGTTCAGCGTGGCGGCCACTGCCGCCGACAAGCCAGCGGCCACCAAGCAGCCCACGGCCATTGTGGTGGGCGCCGGGTTGGCCGGTTTGACCGCCGCCTACGAGCTGCAACAAAAGGGCTGGCAGGTCACGCTGCTGGAAGCCAAACCGAGCATCGGCGGGCGCTCGGGCCTGGCTACCAGCGAATGGATTGCCGGCAAGAAAGTGCAACCCACGCTCAACAGTTATCTCGACACCTTCAAATTGCAGACCCTGCCCGCGCCGGAGTTCGTGCGTAACCCCAGTTACCTGATTAATGGCGATTACTTCACCGCCGCCGACCTGGCCACCAAGCAGCCGGAAACCGCCGAAGGCTTGAAGCGTTTCGACAAAAGCCTCGACGACTTGGCCGCCTCCATTACCGACCCGATGAACCCGGCCGCCAACAACACCCTGTTCGCCCTCGACCAGATCACCGTTGCCAAGTGGCTCGACAAACTCGCGCTGCCGCCCACCGCGCGCTTGCTGGTGAACCAACGCATTCGCTCGCGCTACGACGAACCGTCGCGCCTGTCGCTGCTATACCTCGCCCAGCAAACCCGCGTTTACCGCGGCGTAGACGACCGCGACCTGCGCGCCGCGCGTTTGCCCGGTGGCAGCCAGGTGCTGGCGGCGGCGTTTCTCAAGCAAATCAAAACCATCAAAACCAACGCCAAGGTCTCGGCCATCAGCCAGGACAAAGACGGCGCCACCGTGAAAGTGGGCAGCGTCGGTTACAGCGCCGACTACGTGGTGCTGGCCGTGCCGCTCAAAGCCCTGGCACAAATTCAGCTGACCCCGGCGCTGGACGCCGCGCACCTTGGGGCCATCAAAGGCACCAATTACGGCTGGCGCGACCAGATCATGCTCAAGTTCAAAACCCCGGTGTGGGAGAGCAAGGCGCGGCTGTCCGGTGAAATCTTCACCGATCAGGGGCTGGGCATGTTGTGGATCGAGCCTGCGGTAAAAGGCGGCGCCAATGTGGTGATCAACCTGTCAGGCGACAACGCCCGCGTGCTGCAGGCATTTGGCGATAAACAGATGGTCGATCAGGTGCTGATTCGCCTGCACGCGTTCTACCCGAAAGCGCGTGGCGCCTTCACCGGCTATGAAATCAAGCGCTACAGCACCGACCCCTCCACTGGTGGTTCGTACCTGGCGTACGGCCCGGGCCAACTGACGCGCAACTGGCGGCTGTGGGAGCAACCGCTGCAACGCGTGGTGTTTGCCGGTGAGCACACCGATGCCTTGTACCCCGGCACTCTGGAAGGCGCCCTGCGCAGTGGCCAACGCGCCGCCAGTCAGGCGCAGAGCTTGTTGGCCGGCACTTTTGTCGACCCCACCAAGCCGGTGGTGGCCCAAGCCGCGCCTGAGAAGAAACCCGCCAAAGAGGGCGACGACAAGCCCGGCTTCTTCTCCAAACTGTTCAACTGATGCACATCGCCCGCGCAAGGCGGGCGACGGTGGCTTTGTCAGCGGCGCGCAGGTGCGCTGACAGAGCCACGCTATCAACACAGCACATACGCTCTATTAGACCTCCTCCCATAGACGGCTAGTCTTGCACTGCGCCGTTTCGTTGCGGCGCCGTTTCACTGATGAGGGGACTCAGAGCCCTCACCCGCGCAGAGCGGTAACGACCCCAGGCCCGCCCCGATCACACTGACCTGTGTATCAGCGTTCCTAGCCACATTGGCTGGAGCCGGATTACTCGACCTTATTAAGGAAGAACACCATGTCGACTGAATCAAAATGCCCGTTCAACCACGCCGCTGGCGGCGGCACCACCAACCGTGATTGGTGGCCCAATCAGTTGAACCTGAAAGTGCTGCATCAACACTCGGCAAAATCCGATCCGCTGGGGGAGGACTTCAACTACGCCAGCGCCTACAAAAACCTCGACTTCGCCGCAGTCAAACGCGACCTCGAAGCTGTGATGACCAACTCTCAAGACTGGTGGCCGGCCGACTTCGGCCATTACGGCCCGCTGTTCGTGCGCATGGCCTGGCACAGCGCCGGCACCTACCGCACGGGCGATGGTCGAGGCGGCGCCGGTTCCGGGCAGCAACGCTTCGCCCCGCTCAATAGCTGGCCAGATAACGTTAGCCTCGACAAAGCACGCCGCCTCATCTGGCCCGTGAAGCAAAAGTACGGCAACGCCATTTCCTGGGCCGACCTGATCGTGCTCACCGGCAACGTGGCGCTGGAATCCATGGGCTTTAAAACCTTCGGCTTTTCCGGTGGCCGTGCCGATGTCTGGGAACCGGACGAAGACGTGTACTGGGGTACCGAAACCGTGTGGCTGGGCGGCGACAAGCGCTACGGCAAAGCCAGCAAGGAAGTTGAAGAACCGGGCCAAGGCGACTTGGTGGCGGAACCTGCAAAACGTCCGGAGCAGGAAGGCCGTGAGCTGGAACGCAATCTGGAAAACCCGCTGGCCGCTGTGCAGATGGGCTTGATTTATGTGAACCCGGAAGGGCCGGAAGGCAATCCCGACCCGGTCGCCTCGGCCCGCGACATTCGCGAAACCTTTGCCCGCATGGCCATGGACGACGAAGAAACCGTGGCGCTTATCGCGGGCGGTCACGCCTTCGGCAAAACCCACGGCGCCGGCCCCGCCGATAACGTGGGCCCGGAACCGGAAGCGGCTGGCCTGGAAGAACAAGGCCTGGGCTGGCGCAACGCCTTTGGCAGCGGTAAAGGCGGCGACACCATCACCAGCGGCCTGGAAGTGACCTGGACCTCCACGCCGACGCGCTGGAGCAACGAGTACCTGGAAAACCTTTTCGGCTTCGAGTGGGAACTGACCAAGAGTCCTGCCGGCGCCCATCAGTGGCAACCCAAAGGCGGCGCAGGCGCGGGCAAGATTCCAGACGCCCACGACCCGAGCAAACGTCGCGCGCCGTCCATGCTCACCTCCGACCTGGCGCTGCGCTTCGACCCGGCGTACGAAAAAATCTCCCGCCGTTTCCTGGAAAACCCACAGCAATTGGCCGACGCGTTCGCCCGCGCCTGGTTCAAGTTGACCCACCGTGACATGGGCCCGCTGGCCCGCTATCTGGGCCCGGAAACACCGCGCGAAGAACTGCTTTGGCAAGACCCGATTCCAGCGGTGAACCATCCGCTGGTCGATGCCAGCGACGTGGCTGCGCTGAAAGACAAAGTGTTGGCTTCGGGCCTGAGCGTGGCACAACTGGTTTCTACCGCTTGGGCCGCTGCTTCTACTTTCCGCGGCTCGGACAAACGCGGCGGCGCCAACGGCGGACGCCTGCGTCTGGAACCGCAGAAATCCTGGGCCGTGAACCAGCCGGCGCAGTTGGCGCAGGTGCTGGGCACACTGGAGCGCATTCAAGGCGAATTCAACGGCGGCCAGGTCGGCGGCAAACGAATTTCCTTGGCGGACCTGATCGTACTGGCCGGTAACGCAGGCGTTGAGCAAGCAGCGAAGGCCGCCGGGCAGACCGTTGCCGTGCCGTTCGCACCGGGGCGCATGGACGCCTCGCAAGCGCAGACCGACGTGGAATCGTTCGGCTTCCTTGAGCCCATCGCCGATGGCTTCCGCAATTACCTGAAAGGCAAGTACACCGTCTCGGCGGAAACGCTGCTGGTGGATAAAGCGCAGCTGCTGACGCTCACCGCGCCGGAAATGACCGTGTTGGTTGGCGGTTTGCGGGTACTCGGGGCCAACGTCGAGGGCGCCCAGCATGGCGTGCTCACCACGCGTCCGGGCGTACTGACCAATGACTTCTTCAGCAACCTGCTGGACATGGGCGTGGAATGGAAACCGGCGTCGGCCACCACCTTCGAAGCGCGCGAGCGCAAGACAGGGCAAGTGAAATGGACCGGTACGCGCGTTGATCTGGTGTTCGGCTCCCACGCGCAGTTGCGCGCGATTGCCGAGGTGTACGCCAGTGCCGACGGCCAGGCCAAGTTCGTGAAGGACTTCGTCGCGGCCTGGACGAAAGTGATGAACCTGGATCGCTTCGACCTGCGTAGCTGATCAAGCCCACGCACCACCCGGCGCCCCCTTTGCTCTCGCGGCAAAGGGGGCGTTTTTTTGCGCGTGAATAGCTGAATTCTAGCGCTGCGTCAGACGATGGCGCGGCGGTCTTCCCACCTGACTGCGCGCCCCAGGCGCTCGTTTTTTTGGCTGCGGTTGTCCAGGCTCAATGGCACGGTTTTACCGGGTTTTACTCAATAGAAAATATTCCATTGACGGAATATTAATAAAGGTGGAAAGTCGCCATGGCTTGGGATGTTGAATACACGGATGAGTTCGGCGCGTGGTGGAAGGGGTTGTCGGAAAAGCAGCGGGAGTCGTTGGACGCTTCGATCGGTTTACTGGTTGAGTGCGGGCCGTTTCTGGGCTTCCCCCATAGCAGCGGCGTGTCGGGCTCGCGCCATAAACACATGCGCGAATTGCGTACCCAACAAGGCGGCAGGCCACTGCGCAGCTTGTATGCATTTGATCCCAGGCGGTGCGTCATCCTCTTGGTTGGCGGTGACAAAACAGGTGCTAATCGCTGGTACGCCACGAACATTCCGCTGGCGGATCGGCTCTATGACAAGCACCTGCTTACGGTGAAAAAGGAGACCGCAACACATGGCTAACAAATACTCAGAACTGCGTAAAAACATGTCGCCCGAGGCGCGCGCGCGCGCCGAAGCGAAAACGCGCGAAATGCTCGCGCAAATGCCGCTACACGAATTGCGCCAGGCGCGTGGGTTGTCCCAACAGTCGCTCGCCGAGCTGTTGAATGTTCAGCAGCCCTCCATTGCGAAAATGGAGCGGCGCACCGACATGTACATTTCCACCCTGCGCAACCACATCGAGGCCATGGGCGGACAGTTGGAAGTGATTGCGCGATTTCCAGAAGGCGCCGTGCGCATCAGCAACTTCGCTGATCTCGATGACGAAGCGCTTAACCAGGCGTAACCCAGAGACGTCTCGTACGAATGAGGCCAGTTCATACACGACGGGGGCAGTGTTCCCACCTCACTACCGTCCGCGTGCACTCATGTTGACCTAGGGCGATGGGCTAGGCTCGCCGATCAATTCATTTCGCTTCGAGCCCGCTTCATGACCAGCAAGTATTCCACCCGCAGAACCAAGCTGCTGCCTCCCTCCCAGGCACGCGCCGAGGCCACGGCCAAAGTGATGCTCGCCATTGGCCAGTCGCAGCAGTCACTTACGAAAAACCTCGGGCTGCCCCCGGCGGCCGTGAACAAAATGGAGCGTTACACCGACATTTACCTGGCTACGTTGCGCCAGCATATCGAGGCCATGGGTGGCCAGTTGCAAGTGATAGTGCGCTTCCCAGAAGGCGCGGTGCGGCTGAGCAATTTCATCGACTTGGAAAACGAGGCCTACCAACCCGATGAGTCCAACCTGTCGTTTGGCTGACTTTCAGCGCGCTCCCAGGAATTGCCCGTAACCCGGCGCAGTTCCCAATTGCGCGACCACCGCTTCGTCATCCACCGCCAGCCGGCCATTTATGAGCACATGGGACACGCAACCCGGATTGCGGCAGACCATGCGCTGAATCCCGAAGCCTTGCATATCAGCCCAGGTTTCATTTTCCAGATCCTGCTGCAAACCGTGTGGGTCGAGCACCACGATATCGGCACGATCACCCTCGCGGATGCGTCCGGCATCGATACCTAACCAGTCCGCCTGTTCGCCAGTCAGCCGGTGAATGGCCTGCTCGGCGGCCATTATCGGCCGGCCTTCGTTGTGACTTTCCTGCACCAATTTCAACAAACGCAGCGGCAGGTTGTAGAACGCCATGTTGCGCAAGTGGGCGCCGGCGTCGGAAAAGGTGATCAGCGTGTTCGGGTTGCAGACCATCTTGCGCAGGACGTCTTTGCGGTGATTACCGATCACGGTAAACCAGCGTAGTTGCGTGCCGTACGCCACCACCATGTCGAGGAACAAGTCGACGACATGCAGGCCGCGCTCCACCGCGACGTCGGCGAAGTTGCGGCCGATCAGTTTTTCGTCCGGGCAGCCGAGAATCACCGCGTCGCCGAAGTCGCGTTGCCACACACGGGGCGAGAGTTTCTCGGCGTAGAACTTGCGAAAGGTGCGGCGATAACTTTCATCTTCCAACAGCGCGTTGCGCGCTACGGCGTCTTTGAGATTCAGCGCCATTTCGCCGGCACCGAATTCCTCGAACAACACCACGTCGATGCCGTCTGCGTAAATTTTGAAAGGCGTTGGCAACAGCTGCCAACGAAAATCACCGCCCATTAAATTGGTAAACCAGGCTGACAGCCGTGCCATGGGCGCGATGGTTTTGTTGCCCTTGAGATCGAGCATGGAGATCAGCGTGGTCTTCAGCGGTTTGCGCAGCACACCCATGGCTTGACCGAGGTACTGCAACACTTGCAGCGGGTTGGCCGCGTTCGGCGCGCCCTGATGCACGCGGCCGCGCTGGCGCAGCAGGTTATTCAGGCGACGGACCTCGCTCCAGTGCGCGTAGGTGCTGGGCAGGCTTTTCGACCATTCGCGGTCGCCGTCAATTTTGTCCCACTTCAGGCTCATGGTGGACAGGCCGAGAAAGCCCACATCCAGCGCCTCTTCCATCACCCGTTCCATTTCCTTCATTTCCACTTCGCTCGGCCGCACCTGGCGATCGGTGGCGCGGTGCAAGCCCATCACCGCCACGCGCAAGTCGCTATGGCCGAGAAAACTCACCACGTTCGGCCCCAGCGGCAGGGTGCCCATGAACTCGACCCATTGGCGCGGCGTGGTCCAGGTTTTATGCGCGCGCAGAATCGGCAGCACCTTGTCGCGCGGCACAGTTTCTACACGGGTGAAAATGTCGGAAGCGTCTTCTGGCGCCGAGCAGACCATGCTCAGCGAGCAACTGCCCACCAGCACAGTGGTCACGCCGTGGCGCACCGACTCGCTGAGACTTGGTGCCACAATCAGTTCGGCATCGTAGTGGGTGTGACTGTCGATAAAGCCCGGCGTCACCCATTTTCCGTGGGCGGCGATCACACGTTCAGCCAGGCTTTCGTCAAACGGCGTGGCACTGACTGCCGCCACTTTGCCGCCTTTGATGGCCACGCTGCGGATGGCTGAGGGGGCGCCGGTGCCGTCGAAGTAGCGGCCGCCTTGAATCACGATGTCGTACATAGCCATGGATCACCTCGTTGCTTGTTTTTGTAGTTTTTGGGGGAAGTGGTGATGCGAGAGTAGGGCGCTGAATGCGCGTTTCCTTGTCATAACACGACAATTTCGGCATCGTCGTATCACCTTCGCGGGAGCCGACAATGACCATCCGCTACGAATTGCGCAGCGCCAGCCTGCTTGGCTTCGAAGAGGAAGTGGCCGAGTTGGGCGGCGATTTACCGTCGCTGCTGGCCGGCGTTGGACTCAGCGTGACGCAGTTGCGCGACGCCGATCGGCTGATCGGCAGCGAGCAGGTCATTCACTTATTGGCCACGGCAGCCGAGCGCTTGGGCTGCCCGGATCTGGGCCTGCGCGTCGCCAGTCATCAAGGCATCAGCATGTTGGGCTTGCTCGGCACCTTGCTGTGCGCCGAGCCCAATGTGCAGGCGGCTTTTGCGGCCGCGCAGCGTTATATCGCCCTGCACAACAAGGCCGAGCATTGGCGGTTGCAGCAGCACGGCGGGCGCGTGTATGTGCAGCGCATCGAGCATTTCTATGGCGCCGAACACGCCCAGCAATACCGGGAAATGGCGGTCGCCGCGTGCGCGCGCCTGGCACGCGAAATCTGTGCGGGCGGCGATGTGCGGCCGTTGCGTGTGGAGTTCAGCCACAGCCCGGTGGCGGCTGTAAAAACCTACCGCCAGCACTTTGGCTGTGACGTGCGGTTCAACCAGGAGCGCGATTGCCTGGTGTTCGCCGAAAGCATCATGGCCCTGCCGGTAAAACCCTTATCCACCCAGGCACAGGCGCGAATAGACACCTACTTGCGTGAGCTGGTGAACGATCTGGATAGCAACCTGGAAATGCAGGTTCGCACGCTCATTACCCAAACCGTCGGCCTGCACCTGCACAGCCTGGAACACATCGCCGCCATGCTCGGGCTGCATCCGCGTACCTTGCAGCGTCGCTTGCGCGCCGAGCAGCTGAGTTTCAAGCAACTGGTGCTGGCGGTGAAAATGCAGCTGGCCAGTTGGCATTTACACGCCTCGTCCATGGACCTCACGCGGCTCGCCGATGCCCTGGGCTACAACGATTTGGCCGCGTTCTCCCGCGCCTTCAAATCCCATCACGGCACCGCACCTTCGCAGTGGCGTGAACAGCATCAGCCGGTGCGGGTGCCTCATGCCGGCGCGCGTTGAATTGTGTCGAAGAACGATGAAATCAAGCGGCTGCTGCGCCGTTCCGCCAGGCAATACACATAGGTTTCGGTAAATACCGGATCGCCCTCGATACGCAGCGCATGCAGGCGCGGGTCGGGAATAAATTCCGCCTCAGACACCGTGCCAATACCGATGCCACGCACCACGGCTTCGCGCAGTGCTTCACGGCTGCCAATTTCCATGGCTTTGCGCGGCGTGACGCCGGCCTCGGCCAGCGCGCGCTCCAGGGCCAGGCGTGTGGTCGAGCCGGTTTCGCGTTGCAGCAGCGGCTGGTCTTCGAGCAGGTGCAGCGGCACGCTTTCGCGCTGGGCGAAGGGGTGGTTGTGGTGCACGAACAGAATGATGGCGTGGCGGGCGTAATGCACCGCGCTCAGGCTGGGGTCGTCATGCCGGCCGGCGAGCACGGCAATGTCGGTGGCGTATTGCTCCAGATCGGCCAGCACCTGCGCCGAGTTGCCCACCCGAATCGACACGTCGATACGCGGGTAGCGCTGGCGATAGTGGTCGACCATTTCGATCACATGAAACGGGCCCACGGCGCCCAACTTCAGTTGGCCGCTGTCCAGGCGACCGGAGTCGTGCAGCAGGTTGTTCGCTTCCAGTTCCAACAGCGCCATGCGCTGGGCGATGGGCAGCAATTGCTGGCCGACATCGGACAATTCAATGCGTCGCCCTTTGCGGTGAAACAGCTCGAGGTCGTATTGGCGCTCCAGTTGTTGCACCTGGGTGGTCAGCGTCGGCTGGCTCAGCCCCAGCGCCCGGGCGCCAGCGCTGAAACTGCCATGCCGCGCCACAGCGAGAAACGCGCGAATTCGAGCGGTGGACATCCATAGCCTCCATCAATAGTTAACGGGAAAAACCCATATTGAATTGATCGTATGACTGTCACGTGACGCTTCTAGCCTGTGCTCACTTCCCAACCACACGTGCTGGAAATGCCATGACTTCTATCGCTTCGCTGTTGCGTATTGCCGGATTTGCGTTGTTGCCGTTGCTCTGTTTAAACGCCCAGGCCGCCGAAAAACTCAGAATCGGCTTGATTCCGTCCGAAGACTCCCAAGCCATGATCGAGAGCAGCAAGCAAGTGCTCGAGGGCCTGGAGAAACAACTGGGCATGCCGGTCGAGCCGTTCGTGGCCACCGACTACAACGGCATTATCGAAGCCCTGCGCGCCGGCAAACTGGACGTCGCCTACCTCGGTCCGTTCTCGTATGTGCTGGCGGCCTCGGTGGCCGACGTGGAAGCCTTCGCCGTGGCGGTCACCAAAAAGACCGGGCAGAGCGCCTACAAGAGTTTGATTCTGGCGCGCAAAGGCAGCGGCATTAACGACCTGGCCGACCTCAAAGGCCACACGTTTGCCTTCGTCGACCCAAGCTCAGCCTCGGGCCATTTGTTTCCCAAGGCCGGTTTGGAAAAAGCCGGGTATGACCCGCAGAAACTGTTCTCCC
Source organism: Pseudomonas sp. AC070 (assembly GCF_979258635.1). Lineage (NCBI taxonomy): Bacteria > Pseudomonadati > Pseudomonadota > Gammaproteobacteria > Pseudomonadales > Pseudomonadaceae > Pseudomonas > Pseudomonas sp. AC070. The sequence goes on along the minus strand of NZ_OZ409871.1, from coordinate 3,922,392 downwards.
GGGTGATTTTCTCCGGCTCCCACGATGCCAGCATTCTGGCCGTGGCCAACAATAAGGTCGACGCCGCTGCCGTCGCTGACCGCATCCTCGCGGGCGCGGTGGCCAAGGGCATCGTCAAGAACGAAGACTTCCAGGTGGTCTGGACATCGCAGCCGATTCCCGAATCGCCGATGGTCTGGCGCAAGGCGCTGGACCCCCAACTCAAACAAAAAGTAGCGGCGGCGCTGGCGTCGATGAAAGACGTGCCATGGGGCGACCAGGGGCAATTGGACGGTTTCCAGAAAACCGACGACGCCGCCTACAACGTGGTCCGCGAGACCGCCAAGGTGCTGAACCTCGACCTCAAGGGCATGAAATGATCCGCGCCCGCCAATTGACCAAGCAGTACGGCAGCAATGCCGTGCTGCGTGGCATAGACCTGGAGATTCAGGCTGGCGAATTCGTGGTGATTCTTGGCCAGTCGGGCGCCGGCAAGTCGACCTTGCTGCGCTGCATGAATCGCCTGGTTCAGGCCGATGCCGGCGAGCTCAGCGTCGCCGGTATGGACGCTGTGACGTGTCGCGACACCCGCGCCCTGCGCCAGCAAGTGGCGATGATTTTTCAACACCACAACGTGGTGCCGCGTTTGTCGGTGTTGAAAAACGTGCTGACCGGGCGCCTGGGTGCGGTTTCCACCCTCGCCTCGGTGCTGCAACTGTTTCGCCGCGAAGACATCGACCTGGCCATGCAGTGTTTGCACCGGGTTGAGTTGGCGCACAAGGCGCAGCAGCGCTGCGACGCATTGTCGGGTGGGCAAATGCAGCGCGTTGGTATCGCTCGTGCCCTGGCTCAGCGTCCGCAGGTGATTCTGGCCGACGAACCGGTGGCCAGCCTCGACCCGAAAACCGCGCGCTTGGTGCTGCAATACCTGCGCGACGCGACACGCGAGCTGGGCATTACCGTGGTGTGCAACCTGCACCAGGTGGATTACGCCCGTGAATTTGGCGACCGCATCGTCGGCCTGGCCCATGGCCGCATGGTGTACGACGGTTGCCCGCACGGCATGACCGACGCCGATCTGCACCGCATCTACCCGGGCCAGGAGCCCGAGCAACCGGCCGACGAGGCTGGTCAGGCGTTGCGTGTGCGCTATGCCAACTAACCGTATACCAACTGACCGGAGCGACGTCATGCAGGCGCGTAAATACCAGTGGACCGTCGATACGCTGCAGAACGCGCGCGGCTGGTTAGTCACCGCCGCGATGGTGCTGGTCGCCGTGCTGGTGCTGAACTGGAGTGCCGAAGGCGCGCAATTGAGCGTGGCCGAACTGGCCGCCGGCTTGCCGCAAATTGGCGACTTTCTCGGCCGCACCTTTCCGCCCGACTTGAGCATTTTGCCGCGCCTTTGGGCGCCGGCCCTGGAAACACTACAAATTGCATTGTGGGGCACGCTGCTGGGCGTGGTGTTGGCGGTGCCGATCTCGTTTCTGGCCGCGCGCAACCTCAGTCGCAACCCGGTGCTGTATCACCTTACTCGCCAGTTTTTGAACATTACGCGCAGCATCAACGAGCTGATCCTGGCGCTGATATTTGTCTCCGCCGTTGGCCTTGGGCCATTCCCCGGCGTGCTGGCGTTGGCGGTGCATGGCGTGGGCATGCTGGGCAAATTCTTCGCCGAAAGCATCGAGGAAATCGACCAAGGTCCGATCGAGGCGTTGCAGGCCACTGGTGCGCGGCCGTTGCAGATCATCGTTTTTGGTGTGCTGCCACAAGTCGTCACCGCCTGGATCGCCGTGGTGCTGTATCGCTTCGAGGTGAACCTGCGTTCGGCCACGGTGCTGGGCATGGTCGGCGCCGGCGGTCTGGGCTTCGAATTGGTCAGCAGCCTGAAGTTGTTCAAGTACCCGGAAACGGCCACCTGCATCATCGTCATCACCGTCATGGTGGTTGCCGCTGACACCCTATCCAGCCGCTTGCGCAACGCCATCCAACGCGGCGCCAGTCACTAATCGTTGCCACTTTTTTTCGCCCGGCGCAGGTCGGGCAGGGCGGTGCTTTGCCGCCAACTTCATCACCTTCAGGAGTTTGTATGGTTTCGCGCTTCCATAACCCGGTCGACACCCGCTTTGGCTGGGGCAGTATCGAGCTGCTCGCCGGCCTTACCGAAGGGCAGACCGTGGCCTTGGTGATTTTTCCCGAGGCTCGCCAGCTGGGCGTATTGGCCCGTATTCAGGCGCTGCTGGGCGAGCGCCTGGTGTATGTGGTGGAAGACGTGCAGCCCAATCCGGACGTGGCGCAACTGCGTCAGGTGTACGAGCGCTTCTGGCAACAAGCGGGTAACTGCGAAACGGTGATTGCCGTGGGCGGTGGCAGCGCCATCGACACCGCCAAGGCGCTGATCGTCGGCACCGAGCAAGGGCGCTTTGATGAGTTGCTGGCGCTGTTGGCCAGCGGTCAACCGTTCGAACCGGCGCGCAGTAAACGCCTGATTGCCGTGCCGACCACCGCCGGCACCGGCAGCGAAGTCACGCCATGGGCGACGATCTGGGACGCCGCCGAGCAGAAGAAATATTCGCTGCACCTGGCGTGCACCTGGCCCAGCGTGGCGCTGATCGACCCGCAGTTGATGGTCAGCGTGCCGGCCAGCGTGACGGTTTCCACCGGCTTGGACGCACTGTCCCATGCGTTGGAAGCGATCTGGAATCGCAACGCCAATCCGCTTTCCGACACCTTCGCCATCGCCGCAATTGAAGACATTCTCGACTGCCTGCCGCCGCTGCAAAACGACCTGGGCAACTGCGAGCTGCGGTCGCGCATGGCGTTGGCGGCGCTTAAAGCCGGCATGGCGTTTTCCAACACCAAGACCGCGCTGGCCCATTCCATTTCTTACGAAATGACCCTGCAGCACGGATTGCCACACGGCATCGCCTGCTCGTTCACTTTGCCGCTGGTGCTGGGCTTGGCCTGGGGGCAAGACGCCGAGCGCGACCGCACCTTGCAACGCATTTTTGGCCCTGACCTGGCCAGCGCCCAGGCGCGCTTGCGGGGCTTTTTGCACAGCCTGTCGGTGAAAACCGATTTTGCCGATTACGGCGTCAGCGACGAACAAGCGAAAACCCTGCTGGAGGCTGCCAGCAAAGGCGCCCGTGGGCAGAACTTCATCGGCTCGGCTGCGCTGAGCTAACCCCCGTTTCCCCGATACTGGAGATGAATCCATGCATTACCAAGCGCCTCGCCAACTCGCCGCCGTGATCCTCGATTGGGCTGGCACCGTGGTCGACTTCGGCTCATTTGCGCCGACGCAAATCTTCGTTGAGGCCTTCGCCGAATTCGGTGTGCAGGTGTCGCTGGAGGAAGCGCGCGGCCCCATGGGCATGGGCAAGTGGGACCACATCCGCACGCTGTGCGACCAACCGGCAATTGCCGAGCGGTTTGTTCGCGCTCTGGGCAAGCGCCCGACCGACGACGACGTGACGGCCATTTACGAACGCTTTATGCCGCTGCAAATCGAGAAAATCGCCCTGCACTCGGCCTTGATTCCCGGCGCCCTGGAAACCGTCGCCCACCTGCGCGAAGCGGGCCTGGTCATTGGCTCGTGCTCCGGTTACCCGGCCGTGGTGATGGCGAAAGTGGTGGAGCTGGCGCGCCAAAATGGCTTTGTGCCCGACCACGTGGTGGCCACCGATGAAGTGCCCAACGGCCGCCCGCACCCGGCGCAGGCGTTGGCCAACGTCATCGCCCTGGGCATCAATGACGTGGCCGCGTGCGTGAAAGTGGACGACACCTGGCCGGGCATTCTCGAAGGCCGCAGTGCCGGTATGTGGACCGTGGCGCTCAGCTGTTCCGGCAACGCCCTGGGCCTGACGTATGCGCAGTACCAAGCCTTGCCTGCCGCCGAGCTGGACGCCCAGCGCCAGCGCATCGGCGAGCTGTTCGCGCCGAGCCGTCCGCATTACATCATCGACACCATCGCCGAGCTGCCGGAGGTGGTGGCCGATATCAACCGTCGCTTGGCCAACGGTGAGACGCCGCAGGGCTGCTAAGCGCGTTGACGTTCTCGGCGAACGGCTGGCGACGGCGGCTTATTGCGCCAGCTTGTTGTCGGGCGTTTGCTGAGGACTGGCCTGGGGTTTGCGCACCACTGGCCAGAACAGTTCTTCCTGCCACGACACCGGATTGAGGTCTTCGATGCCGTAGGCCTCTGGACGGCGGCGGGTGATCTTGGCGGTGCCGAACAGCACGTCCCACAGGAACAGCAAGTTGCCAAAGTTGCCCTTGTAGTGGGTCACGCCGTCAGTGGCGTTCAGGCCGTGATGGGCCGAGTGGGTGGAGGGCGTGGAAATGGTGCGCTCTACCAGCCACATTAGCGGGCGCAGCGCTTTTATTTCGTAGAGCTTGGCATCCCAAAGCACGCTGCTGTGGGCGCCGAAAATAACCAGCATCTTCAGCACCAGGTACGGGTAATACACCGGCGCCAGGCCCATGTAGATGAGCATTCCCGATAACCACAAACCGGGCATCAGCAGGTAATAGAAACTGTTGTTGCGGTACACGATGCGAATGCTCATGTACGGCGCCGAATGGTGGGCGCGGTGCAGTGCATACAGAAACGGCACGCGGTGGGTGAGGCGATGCCACCAGTATTGGGTCATGTCGTCGAACAGCAAAAACAAGCCGAAGCCGGCCCACCAGGGCAGGTTGGCCAGGCTGTCTTTAAGCTGCGGCGCGGTGTGGGTCAGCAGGGTGGCGCTTAAGAACATCACCAGCGGAAAGGTCACGCCCAGCAGCAAGCTCGAACCGATCCACTCGATCAGCACATCACGGCGGCTACCGGCGGGTTGGCGAAAACAGGCGAAGGCCAGCTCCAGCGCGATAAACACAAAGAAGATGGCAGCGACGACAGCGATAGGGTTATTGGCGGTCATTGTTATATCCATGGCAATCTCGTCTGGCCCGGAAGGGGCAGGGCGACCCTATGAGAAACCATGACTTCACCTGACGACAGGCGCGAAATGGACAGAAAACTGACCGAACTGGCCAATCCGCCGCACGCCCCCGGCCAACGCTTTCACCGTGGCCCGTTAGGCGGCGTGCTCGAACGCTTTCTCAACAGCAAGCGCCCCGCCAAAGCGGACTACAGCGCCTTGGCGCTGGAACAGTTATGGGACGAAGCCGCGCGCCATGACCCGGCAGTTGGCTTGCACCTGTTCAGTCTGTTCAGTTCGCAAGACCGCCACGTGATTGCATTGATGGCGCAGTACGCCGACACCGTTTCGCAGGCCACTGACAACTGGGTGCGCTACGCCGGCTTGGCCTCGGACATGGATCGCCTGACGCCGGTGGATGACGCCAACGGCATCGGAGTGCAGGTGACCATCGACGCGCCGGCCAACCTGGCGCGTTATCTGGTTGAACACTATTTCGTCATGGCGCTGACGGTATGCAGTGAAGGCGCGGGGCAACGCGTGCTGCCGACGCGAGTGCAATTGGCGCACCCGCGCCCGGCCTATCACGCAGAATATGCGGCCTGGTTTGGCGAACACGTGAGCTTCGACTGCGGCCATAACCGCGTGTACTTCAGTGCCGCCAGCCTGGCGCTACCGATGCGCAACCGGCATCCCGGCATGCTCGCCGTGTTGTGTGCGGAGCTGGATCGCTGCCTGGCGCGCCAGCAACAGCTCAGCGGTTGGGCGGGGAAGGTGGCGCAGAGCATTCGCCACAGCTTTGCTCGGGGCCAAACGCCGAGCCTCGACAGCCAGGCTGACTTGCTGCACCAAAGCCCGCGCACGTTACGCAGACGCCTGGACGACGAAGGCATGACCTTTCGCCAGTTGCTCGACCTGGTGCGCGCCGACCTTGAGCAAACCCTCGAACTGCAAGGCGAGAGCCGCGCCAACATTGCCGCGCAACTGGGCTACAGCGAGCTCAGCGCCTACCTGCATGCGCGCAAGCGCTGGCGCAGCGAATAGCGCATCAGGCTTTGAGGCGCACCACCAGCTTGATCAGCGCCTCGATATCGTCATCGCCGGTACGCCACGACGACACACTGATGCGCAACGCCGGGCGGCCTTGCCACACGGTGCCGCCGAACCACGCTTGCCCTGACGCTTGCACCGCCTCACGCGTGGCGATGGTCTGCGCATCGCTGTCGGCACGAAACAGCACCTGATTGAGCACCACGCGGTTGAGCACCTCGAAGCCTCCCGCGCGCAAGCCCTCGGCCACCCGCTGGGCCTGACGACAATGGCGTTCCACTTGCTGGGCCACGCCCTGTTTGCCCAGGCTACGCAGCGCCGCCCACACCGGGATGCCGCGGGCCCGACGGGAAAATTCCAGGGTGAGGTTTTTCTGTGCGTCGGCGCTGGCGCTGGAATAGGCGGCGTCGCTGTTCATCGCACTGGCGAGCGCGTCGGCGTCGCGGCAGATGGCCATGGCGCAGTCGTACGGGGTGTTCAGCCATTTGTGCGCATCGGTGGTCCAGCTGTCCGCCTGTTCGATGCCAGCCGTGAGCGGCGCCAAGGCCGAGGCGCGCGCCCACAAGCCAAAGGCGCCATCGACATGCACCCACGCGCCGGCCGCATGTGCCTTGGGAATCAGTTGCGCGAACGGGTCGAACTCACCGGTGTTCACCTCGCCAGCTTGCAGACAAACAATGGTGTGCGCATCCAGCGTAGGCAGGCGCTCCGGGTCGACCTGGCCGAGAGCGTTAACCGGCGCGTAGATGATTTTCGCGCTGCCAAAGCCCAGCACGCGCAGGGCTTTTTTCACGGTGATATGCGCGAGCTCAGAGGCCACCACTTTGATTTCCGGCGCGCCGATCAGGCCGTCGCGGTCGAAGTCCCAGCCTTGGCGCGCCAACAGCGAACGACGTGCAGCGGCCAGGCAACTGAGCGTGCAGGCGGTGGCGCTGGTGCCGAACCCCACGGCGCTGTCTTTGGGCAGATCCAGCGCCTCCAGCACCCAGCGCGCGGCCGTGGCTTCCACCGTGGCGGCCACGGGGGCGTTGTCGAAGGTCGAGGCGCATTGGTCCCAGGCCAGCATCAGGCGTTCAGCGGCAGCCGCCACCGGCAATGACGCACCAATTACAAAGCCGAAATAGCGCGGGCCGTTGGACACCACGGTCGCTGCCGTACCGCGTTCATCCAGTAGCTGCAACGTTTGCTCGGCAGGCAGGCCGAGCGCCGGCAGCGGCTCGTCAAAGGCAGCCAGCCCGGCCAGCGCTTCGGCATCCGGGTACACCCGGCGCGTGGCCAGGCTGGCGGTGTAACTCAGGCCGCGCGCATCGGCGTCGGCGAGCAGTTCGACTTCGTTCATACATCTTCCAAGCGGTGGAGCGCGGCACTGGCGCGGTGCTCGAAGTATTCACCGACGGCGCTGCGAGGCAGCCGTACAGCGGCCCACAACGTCAGCGCAGCAGTACTCACGCCGCCGTTCACTGTTTGCAGAACAGTTTGCTGAAAATATAGTTATGAATAATAACTGGTTGCACCGTGACGGTGCGTTGGCTTTTACGCAAAGTGGATAGATTGACGGGGGTTGTAGGTTGAACAATGGCATCCGTTGTTAGGGTTTGGTTGGCTAACTAGATAGCAAACATAACAACTGAAATCACCTGCACTTCTGCCATTCAACAATCATAAAAATGGAGCGGAACCGCATGACCCGAACACCTTTGGGCCTCGCCGCCGGCCTGCTTTGCTGCCTTGCGCTGCCAGCACACGCCGTTGAACTCAACGACGATTTCTCCCTGAGCCTGACGCTCACCGCACTGAGCGACTACCGCACCGGCGGCATCTCGCAAACCGCCGGCGACCCGGCGTTGTGGACGGATGTCACCCTGACCCATAGCAGCGGCGCGTATGCCGGCGTGTTTTCCTCCAACGCCGACTTTGGCACCGACACCCGCCGTGAGTACGACTATTACGTCGGCTTCGCCCACGACTTCAGCGAACAGCTCAACGTCAACCTGATGTACGTCGAGTACGACTACCCCAAGGACAGCGAGTTTAACTACGGCGAGTGGATCGGCACCTTCGGCGCGTACGGCGCCACCTTCGGCATCAAGTACACCAACGAGGTGAAACCCTACGACGATGACCGCAGCGTGATGTGGCTCGGTTACACCGTCGACCTGCCGTACGAAGCCGCGCTGGATCTGCGCTACGGCTACAGCGATGCCAAAGACGAGGTGTGGATTTCCAGCGACGGTTCCACACGCCATAGCTACTACGACTGGGAAGTGGGGCTGAGCAAAACGCTGCTCGGTTTTGACTGGCGTGTGGCGTACATCGACACCGATTTGTCGCAAGCCGAATGTGCCTCGGTAAACGGCTTCGACGATGTGTGCTCGGCCACGGTGGTCGCCCAGGTGGCGAAACGTTTCTGACCTTCTCAGGTATCAATCGATGAACCCAAAACACTTCACGCTCGCCGCCTGCGCGTTGTTATTTTCCCTTGGCGCCCACGCGGCCCAGGATGTGCCAGGGCAGGATGTCAGCAGCGCGCCGACGCGCACCTGGCAGCCGTTCTGGGGCAAACGCCTTACCGGTTACCTCGCCGCGCCCGACGGCACCGAGCTGCGCTATTCGGTGTTACTGCCCAAGGGCGAGGGCAGGTTTCCGGTGCTGGTGCGTTACAGCGGGTACGACAGCGGCAGCATCGGCGGCTCGGCCTATCTGGCGGACGACGAAACCTTTTCGGTCGACCTCGACAAGCAGCTGCTCGAACAGGGCTACGCCATCATGGGCGTGCAAGCGCGGGGCACCGGCTGCTCGCAAGGCACCTTCGATTTTCTCGGGCCGGATTACGGCAAAGACGGTCGCGCGGCCGTGGAATTTGCCGCTGGCCAAGGGTGGTCGAATGGCAATGTCGGCATGTTTGGTTGGTCGTGGGCGGGCATGTCCCAGCTGATGACCGCCTCCGAGCGTCCGGCCGGCCTCAAGGCCATCGCCCCCGGCATGGCCATGGGCGACGCACGCAGCGACAGTTGGGCGCCCGGCGGCGTGCCGGCACCGGAATTCGTGACCGGCTGGCATTGGTATTTGAGCCAGCGCTGGGCTGCCGTAAAAGCCAGCGCACAAACAGAGCAGGACCAGCGTTGCCTCAAGCAGCTGGCGCAAAATGAAGTGGATGTGAAAAAGCACGCGCTGACCTACCAAATCATTCGCCATCCGCTGCGCGACGCCTGGGCCGCGCAACGCAGCATTCGCGACCGCACCCAGCAGATTCAGGTGCCCGTGCTGTCGATGCAGGCCTGGCAGGACGAAGCCGTGATGGCCCGCGAAGGGTATTACCAGGAAACCTTGAAGCCCGAGCAGCTTTGGTTGGTGCAAAGCAACGGGCCGCATGACTTGTACGAGTCCACCCACTACCGCAAGAAACTGCAGGCGTTTTTCGATCACTTTGTGAAGGGCCTGGATAACGGCTTCGACAAACTGCCGCACGTGGAAATCTGGCAAGAAACCACCAGTACCGGCTCCGTTAATGACCTGCATGGCCTCAACGAGCCGGCCAAGCCTGGCTGGACCATCACCCGCGAGCGTTTCCCGGTGGCTGTTAAACCGCTGAGCTTCGCCCTGGGCGCCAACCGCACGCTGGTTGAAGGCGGCAAAGCCAGCGGCGAGCCCGATGAATACAACTACCCGGTCGCCGGGCCAGACGTAAACACCTACGAGGTTGATAACGCCTGGGGCGAACTCAAGCACGGCTGGAAAGACGGCAGCCTGGCCTACACCAGCGCCCCGCTGAACCGCGACCTGGTGACCTACGGCCCAGGCAGTGCCGACCTGTGGCTGGCCACGCCATTGGGCCCGGACATGGACGTGCAAGTGACGCTCACGCAACTGCTGCCCGACGGCCAGGAAGTGTATGTGCAGCGCGGCTGGCTGCGCTTGTCGGCCCGCGCGCTGGACCCGCAAAAGTCCACTGCCGTGCGCCCGTGGTTGCTCGATACCCCCGACAGCCTGATGCCGCTGGAACCCGATGAGCCGGTGTTGGGCCGGGTGGAGTTGCGGCCGTTTTCCCACACCTTCCGCGCCGGTTCACGGTTGCGCATCTGGATCGACGCACCGGGCCGCACCGGCGGCTATGGCTTCGACACCTACGCCCTGGCTGCGCGCAGCAAATTGCTGCATGACGCCGAGCACCCCTCGCAGCTGGTGCTGGGCGAGTTGCAAGGCGTGAAGGTGCCGGTGCCGCAACCGGCCTGCAACAGCGTGCTCAAGCAGCCATGCCGTCCCGACCCGCTCAAGTCACCCATCGCTGAGGATTAACCGCCATGAACAGAGTTCGCACCGTATTGCTCGCCGCTTCACTGCTGGGCTTATCCAGCGTTCAGGCTGATGAGCTGAAAGAGCCCAAAGCCAACCGCGTGACCAACGAGTTGGTGATGCAAATTCACGTCAAGCTTGGCCCCGAGGAAGACATGGGCAAAGACGCAGACGGCCATCGCATCAACTACCCCATTGTCGGCGGCACGTTTGTCGGCAAAGGCATGAAGGGCATCGTGGTGCCGGGCGGCGCCGATATGTCAGTGGAGCGCGCCGATGGCGTGACCCTTATCGAGGCGCTGTACCGCCTGAAAACCGATGACGGGCAGATCATCATCATTCACAACCCGGGCATCTGGCGGCCCAACGCCGAGGGTTTGGCCAAGCAGGCCAAGGGGCAGGAATTGCTCGAAAACGATTACTACTGCCGCACCACTCCGAGCTTCAAAACCCAGCCGGGTGCCTATTCGTGGCTGAGCGATTACGTGTTTGTCGGCACCATCGATGACGTCAGCGAGGACGAGGTATTGATCGGCGTGTACCGCGTCGATGGCGGCTAAAGGTTAATAACATCCTGTATAGATTCGTTCCTGAAAGGGCTGTGCCAGAGCGGCCGGCGGCGGCTAGGCTTTGAGCTTTTGGAGGAAAACCCATGCTCAAACGCTCATGCCTGGCGCTGCTGTGCGCCGCGCCGCTGATGGCCAGCGCCGCCCCTGAATACGGTCAGCAACTGGAAGGTTTCGAGTACCCCTACCCGGTTCAGCGCTTCACGTTCGAGTCGCAACACCAGGCGCTGGACATGGGCTACATGGACGTCGCGCCCACCGGCAAAGCCAACGGCCGTACCGCCGTGTTAATGCACGGCAAGAACTTTTGCGGCGCCACTTGGCAAGACAGCATCAAGGCCTTGAGCGCGGCGGGTTATCGCGTGGTGGTGCCGGACCAGGTCGGCTTCTGCACCTCGACCAAACCGGAAAACTATCAGTACAGCTTTCATCAGTTGGCCGCCAACACTCATGCGCTGCTGACCAAACTGGGCGTGAACAAAGCCAGCATCATTGGCCACTCGACTGGCGGTATGTTGGCCACGCGCTACGCACTTTTGTATCCGCAACAGACGGACAAATTGGTGATGGTTAACCCCATCGGTTTGGAGGACTGGAAAGCCATGGGCGTGCCATGGCGCAGCATTGATCAGTGGTACGAACGCGAGTTGAACGTGTCGGCCGAAGGCATTCGCAAGTACGAGCAAAACACCTATTACGCCGGACGTTGGAAACCCGAGTACGACCGTTGGGTGGACATGCTCGCGGGCCTGAGCAACGGCCCGGGCAAACAGCGCGTGGCGTGGAACTCGGCGCTGATCTACGACATGATTTTCACCCAGCCGGTGTTCTACGAATTCCCCAACCTAAAGGTGCCGACCGTGCTGATGATTGGTGATGCCGACACCACCGCCATCGGCAGCGACATCGCCAGCCCGGAACTGAAAGCCAAGCTCGGCCTTTACAGCGTGCTGGGTAAGCAAGTAACCGCGATGATTCCAGGCGCGAAGCTGGTGGAGTTCCCAGGCCAAGGCCACGCGCCACAAATGGAAGACCCGGTGGGCTTCAATCAGAAACTGGTCGAGCAGCTGAAGCTGTAAAAACCGCTACGCCGTTGGCCACGCCCCTTCGCCCAGCACGGCGGCGAGGGTGCGTTCGCCCAAGCCCAGCCCCACGCTCATGCCCACGCCGGTGTGCATCAGCACCGCTGTAACGCCGTCGGCCGCGCGGGTAATGCTGAAGGGGCCGGGCCCGCGCGCGCCGTATACCCCTTGCCAGCGTTCCACCACCTCAACGCCCATGCCCAGTGTGTGTTCAGCCAACTCGAGCATGATGCGATCGGTGCCCTCGGCGTTGAACGGCGAGGCGTCGCTGCCGTAGTCGTGGGAGTCGCCAATAATCAACTCGCCGTAAGGCGTCGGGCTGATCAGCAGGTGGATGCCCAGGGTTTCCAGTTCGGGTTGTTCGCGGCGGATTTGCGCGCGAATGGCATCGGCTTCAGGCAAGTCTGAAAACGCGCCGTAATGAGCGCAACTAAGCCCGGTAAGTACCGCGTGTTTGAGCGCCAAGGGTTTCGCCGGGCGCGCCCGGAGCATTTGCAAACGGCACACCTTGGGTTGCAGGCGCGCCAGGTGTTCGGCCAACAGGGTTTGGTAGTCGTGGCCTGCGCACACCAGAATATGCCGCGCAGTAAAACGGCCGGCCGTGGTGTCGGCGTGGCCGGATTGAACGTTGCGCACCAACGTTGAGAAGTGGAACGTCACGCCCAGTTCACGGTGCAGGTAATCGACGATTTGCGGCAGCGCTTCACGCGAATAAAGCTGTTGATCATCGAGCCCATGCAAGGCCGCACGGTGATGACTAAAGCTGCCGTCATACAGCGCGTTCAGCGCCTCGCCGCGTAGCAATTCGGTGCGATAACCCAGTTCTTCACCGCGCCCGTTTACGAACGCGTCCAGCAATGCTTCTTCGGCTTCGGTGCGGGCAAACCACAACGAGCCTTGCTGGTGCAGCGTCAGCCCGGCCGCCTGGCCCAACTCTGCCCACAGCCCGCGCGACTGTCGCGCCAGATTGAGCATGATGCCTGGCGGCTGACCGCTCACCAGCGCCTGGCCGAAGTTGCGGATCGATGCGCCCAACGGCGTATGGCTGCGTTCGAATACCTTGACCTTGAGGCCGCGTTTGGCGCCTGCCCAGGCGTGGGCGAGGCCGAGAATGCCGGCGCCGACGATCATCAGATCGCAGTCGTGTTCAGACATGTTGACTCCTGTATTTCACCGACCTGTAGGCGTGAGCAAGCTCGCGCCTACAGGTCGGGGGTAACGGCAGGTTATTGAGGCAGCGGTTCGGATTTGCCGTCGTAGCGTTTGCGCCACTCGGCCAGCACTTTGTCGCGGTTTTCCGAGGCCCAGTTGAAGTCGTTTTTAATCAGGCGCTGCTCGTAATCGGCCGGTAACTCCTGGAAGCGTTCGGCAATGCCCGGCTGGGCCAGGACAGCGAAGTTGACCTTGTACAAGTCCATCGCTTCGCGGCTGGCGGAAAAGTCGGCGAGCTTTTTGGCAGCCGCCAGGTGGGCGGTGCCTTTGATGATGCCGGTGGCTTCAATTTCCCAGCCCAGACCCTCTTTAGGCAGCACGATGTCCAGCGGCGCGCCTTTGCGCTTGAGCTGCACGGCCGGGTATTCGAAGGAGATGCCAATCGGGAATTCGCCGGCGGCGGCGAGCTTGCACGGCTTGGAACCGGAGTGGGTGTACTGGCCGATGTTGGCGTGCAGTTTGTCCATGTAGGCCCAGCCCTGCGCTTCGCCGAAGGTTTGCAGCCAGGCGCTGACGTCAAGGTAGCCGGTGCCGGAGGAGGCCGGGTTGGGCATGACGATTTTGTCTTTGTAGACCGGGTTGGTCAGGTCTTCCCATTTGGTCGGCTTGGGCAGGCCCTGCTTTTCGGCTTCCACGGTGTTGAAGCAAATGGTAGCGGCCCACACGTCCATGCCCACCCACGACGGCGGGTTGGCGGCGTCGCGGTAGTTGCTGCCGATTTTGTCGAGGTTGGCCGGTGCGTAGGCTTCAAGCATGCCTTGCTGTTTCAGAATCGCCAGGCTGGAGCCGGCCAGGCCCCATACGGCGTCGGCTTGCGGGCGCTCTTTCTCGGCCAGTAGTTTGGCGGTGACGATGCCGGTGGAATCACGCACCCATTTGATTTCAATGTCCGGGTTCTGCTTTTCGAAGGCCTCTTTGTAGGCCTTGAGTTGTTCCACTTCGAGCGCGGTGTACACGGTCAGCTCGGTGTTGGCTTGAGCGTGAAATGCACAGGCAGCGAGCAGGCCGGCGGCCAGTGCGGTGCGTTTGAACATGTGAAGCTCCTTGGGTTGGCGTTGGTTGTACGGGGTTGTTCAAAGGCCCGGCGTCGGCTGACGCCAGGCCTGGGAGCGGCGCAACAGGCCACGGGAAGCACCGGCCAGCAGCAGCGATACGCCGGCCGAGGTGAGCAGAATTAGCGTGGACATGGCCGCCGCACCGCCGACGTTGCCGGCGTCGTCCATGTTCAATACGGCCACGGCGGCGAGCACGCTGTCGGGGCTGTAAAGGAAAATGGCGGCCGACACGGTGGTCATCGCTGACACGAACAGGTAGCGAATGATGTCAAGCAAGGCGGGCAAGCAGATGGGCAGCGTCACGCGGAAAAAATGACGCAGCAGGGGCACTTTCAGCGACAGCGCGGCGGCTTCGTATTCGCCGTCGAGTTGGCGCAGCGCAGCCGCAGCGGTCATCTGCGCCGTGGTGAAAAAGTGCGCAATGGTGCACAGCACCAGCAGGGTCAGGGTGCCGTACAGGCCGCTTAACGGGTTGAGCGGGTGGTTGAAGAAAAACACGTAGCCCAAGCCAAACACCAAGCCTGGCACGGCCATGGGCACAAAGCTGAGCAAACGCAGCAATTGGGTAAGCGCGGTTTGCCGGGTTTTTTCAATGAGGTACGCGCCGGTGAAAATCACCAGGCTGCCAAACAGCGCGCTGCACACCGCCAGCACCAGACTGTTGCGATACGCCAGCCAGCCGCCGGGCAGTTCGGAGAAGGCGTAGTGGTCCAGCGACAGCGACAGGTTGTACGGCCAAAACTTCACCAGCGAGGAATAAATGGCCATGCCGAATACACCGAGCAAGGCCAGGCAAATAAGTACCGTGACGCAGAGAAACGCCAGGTCGCGACCGCGCGATGGCCGTGGGTGATACACCTGGGCCCGGCCGCCCATGGCGTCGCGCTGACGACGGCGCAGCCACAGATCAACGGCAAAGCTCAACAGCGCCGGCAGCAGCAAGACCATGCCAATCAGCGCGCCGCGTCCAAATTGCTGCTGGCCGACGACCGCCTTGTAAGCCTCCAGCGCCAACACCTGATAGTCGCCGCCTACCACCACGGGCACGCCGAAATCGGTGATGCACAAGGTGAACACCAGGCACAGCGCGGCGAATACGCCTTGGCGGCTGCCCGACCAGGTAATGCTGCGAAACGCCCGCCACGGCGAGGCGCCCATGCTTGAGGCCGCGTCGAACAGGCGAGCGTCGGCCAGCGCCAAGGCCGATAGCAACACCATCAGCGCGTGGGGAAAGGTGTAAATGGCCTGGCCAATGACGATGCCCCAGAAGCCATAAATGTTGTCGCTCAACAGCCCACGCAACACGCCTTGGTTGCCGAACAAGTAGATCAGCGCAATGCCGGGCAGCATCGATGGCGCCAGCAAAGGCAGCAGCGAAACACCGCGCCACACCGGCTTGGCGCGAATGCAGGTGCGCTGCAAGGCGTAGGCGAACGCGTACGCCAGCGGCACCACGATGAGCGCCACGGTGAGCGAGACTTTCAAGCTGTTGCCCAGCAACCAACGGAAGTTGGTGCTGCTCAATAACGCCATGGCCGCCGGCATGCCACCGCCCTGGCTGGCATCACCGGCAATGCCACGCCACAGCATGGCGGCCAGTGGAAACACCACGGTGAGCAGCAACAGCGCCAACAGCAACCATTGACCACCTTTGATAAACAGGCGGTCAGCCATAAAACCATTGCTGCCTAGCACGCCCCGCAGGAGCGGCTTTAGCCGCGATTGACCATGAGCCGAAACGGGTGTGCCGGCCTCCATCACACAAACACCTGCAAGCTGCGCGGCGGGAGCGCTACCCACATGTCTGCGCCAGTGAGGCGGGGCATGGCGTCGGGCTCCACTTCGGCCAGCAACGAGTGGCCGGGCAGGGCATCGAGCTCAAAACGCAGGCGACAACGATTGCCCAGAAAGGTCAGCTCGTGCAGGTGCGCGCTGAACAGGTTGTCTTCGTGCACCGGCGGGTTGACGACCACCGACTCGGGCCGGCAGAACAACCGACCGCGAGAATCACCGGGCAAGCGAACGGGCAGGCGCAGGTGAAGGCCGCCGACCTGGGCATGGCCGTCCAGACTGCGCTCGAAGGGCAGCCAGTTGCCCTGGCCAACAAACTCGGCCACGAACGGCGTGGCGGGGTTGCGATAAATGTCTTGGGCGCTTGCGTACTGCTCGACGCGACCGTGGTTGATCACCGCGATACGGTCGGCCATGAGCATGGCTTCGTCCTGATTGTGGGTGACCATCAGCGTGGTGATGCCGAGGCGTTTTTGCAGCTCGCGCAACTCGCCGCAGAGGTGTTCACGCACTCGCGCGTCCAATGCCGACATGGGCTCATCGAGCAGCAACAACGAAGGCGCCGGTGCCAAGGCGCGTGCCAGGGCAACGCGTTGCTGCTGGCCGCCGGAGAGCTGGCCGGGGTACTTCTTTTCACTGCCGGTAAGACCGACCAGTTCCAACATTTCCGTAACCCGCGCCTTGATGGTGGCGCGGCTGTTGCCGTTCAGGCCGTAGCCGATGTTTTGTTCGACGGTGAGGTTGGGAAATAGCGCGTAGGACTGAAACAGAATGCCGTAGTCGCGGGCTTGTGGCGGCAGGTCAGAGACATCACGCGAGCCGATCACAATGGTGCCGCTGTCCTGCTTCTCAAGGCCGGCAATGCAGCGCAGCAACGTGGTTTTGCCACAACCGGACGGGCCGAGCAGACACACCAGTTCGCCAGCGGCGATATCCAGGGAAATGCCATCCAGCGCTTTGAATGCGCCGAAGCCTTTATGGATGGTGCGTATTTTCATGCTCACGGCGTGGGGCATGGACATTGGAAACCTCGAAGCATTGGGCTAGACCAGGCTCATGCTAGAGAGGGCATGCGAAGGCTTTATGGCAGGGAGGCAAAAGTTACCGATAGAGGTATCGGTATTCTTGTGTAGGACGGCTTACGCCTCGGTGCTGCTGCGCGCCGTTTTGAGAAACGCAGCCGGCAACCGGGCGTGACGGCGTTCCTTCAAGCAGTACAGGTACTCGGCCATCAGGGGCGCGTTTTCCAGCTCAACGATTTTCAGCTGCGGGTTATCTGGCACTTCATGGCGGGCAATGAGGCTGATGCCGATATTGCGCAACACGGCTTCGCGAATGGATTCACGGCTGCCGATTTCCAGCAGCGGTCCCAGCGCCACGCCAGCCTCGCTCAACAGCTTTTCACTCAGCTGCCGCGTAGTGGAACCGACCTCGCGCATGAGCAGGCAATGGCCGGCCAATGCGCTCAAGGGCACGCAGTTGTGAATCGCCAGGGGATGACTGCGATGAACCGCCAGCACCAAGGGATCGTGGCCCAGGAGCAAGCGCGTCAACCGTGCGTCTTCGACTAACTGCGACGAGGCGGCGAGGTCGACGCGATAGTCTTCCAGCGCCTCCAGCACTTCCTGGGAATTACCGATGGTGAGGGTGACTTCGCACTGGGCGAATTGCTGGCGAAAGCTGTGGACTAGGTCCAAGACGTAATAAGGCGCGGTGGCGCCGATGCGTAACGCGCCTTGCACCTGCCCACTGTTGCGCAGGAAAAACTCGATATCGGCTTCCTGTTGCAACAGCGTTTGCACCATGGGTAACAGCCGGGCGCCTTCATCGCTCAAGACCAGGCGACGGCCGCCGCGATAAAACAATTCCACGCCGTACTGGCCTTCCAATTGGCGTATTTGCGTGGTCACCGTGGGCTGGCTCAAGCCCAGCTTTTTCGCCGCCTGGGTGATGCTGCCGAGGCGGGCCACCATGTGGAAAGACTTCAGTTCGCTACAAAGCATGGGCAGACCGTTGACGTGGAGAGCGCATCACAAGACGGCAACGGTATGAAAAAAATGTGACGGTTAGATGACCGGCGCGGCGCCAGTGGCTCGTGCGTCGTTCACCACGCCGAACCGAGAGAAATACGCTCTCGCAGTGGCTCTTGCGGACCTTCGCTGAACCCGCACATTTCTGTATGCACTTCGCAATGCACCAAGTGAAACGGCACGGTAATCGGCAAGCCCTGCAGCAACTCGCGCGCATGGGTCACCGAGCGTAAACGCAGCATCGCACCGTCGGGCATTTTGACGGAATGCACACGCCCTTCGACATGGGCTTGCAGCAGGTAAATTCCACCTTCGATAGAGATCAGTTCGAGCGCTTGCAAATCGCCGGAGGCGGCATTTTCGTAGACGTCATTGACGTTCATATTCGCTTCCCTTCGTTTGAACCGAGTGGTGCTGAGTTCTGCCTGGTTGCGGCGAACTCGACAGGGCCAACCGCGAACCCGAAAAGCGGGTACGGGGAAATCCGGGATGGCTGGGTTAACCCTAAGCCAGATTCGCCATTTGTATAGGACACAGCTCGCACATTTCGCCCGCAAAAGCCCGTTCTAGGGCGGTTGAGGCGAAAAATGTGATGGGATTGGCGTCAAAAGCGGCGGCGTGTGCGCCAACGCGATTATTCGGAGCGAATGAGGTGGCGCTTGGCCTGCGTTTCATAAATGAAACTGGCCGGCTGGCCGGGTACATCGTCGAGCAGGCCGATGCGCTGCATGCCGATCTTCTCAAGTACTCGAATCGAGGCCGTGTGCGCCGGCCGCACGATGGCGAACACGCGGGGTTGTTGCAGGTCTTCAAAGGCATAGCGAAGCGCCTCAACGGCCAGTTCGGTGGCGTACCCGTTGCCCCACGCCGACGCTGCAAAGCGGTATCCCAAATTGAGGCGCTCCACCTCACCGTAAAGGCGTTGGGCGATACCGCCGAAACCGATAATTTCCTCCGGTTCAGTGCGGCTGGCGACGGCCCACTGGCCGTAGCCATGCAGTTGCCAATGGGCGAGCCAGGCGTTGAACACCGCCTCGGCTTCGCCGCGATCGGCTAGCGGGCCCGCCGGGTTGAACTGGTTGGTCGCGGGGTCAGAGTGAATGGCAAAGAAGCGTGGGAAGTCTGCCAACACCGGAGGGCGTAGCAGCAGGCGAGCGGTGGTGATCGACATTAAGCGCTGCTCCTGGCGATCCGGGTCGAGCATCAAGGCAATGCCGCGAAACGCTCGATGGCAGGCTGGGGTCGATTTCGCGCTTGCCACAAGTCGTAATCGATCTGCACGCTCATCCACGTTTGCGCCGTGCCGATACCGGCAGCCTCCAGACGCACCGCCAGGTCCGGGCTGATGGGCGCATGGCCATGCAGGATGCGCGACAGGGTTTCGCGAGCAAAGCCCAAACGGCGCGCCAGTTCCGCGACGCTGATGTTCAGTTCGGGCAGCACGTCTTCTCGCAGTGTTTCGCCAGGGTGTGGCGGATTGAAAATGCCCATGGTGCGGTTTTCCTTTTCAGTCGTAATCCACGTAGTTGACCAGTTCGATATCGGAATCGACGAAGCGAAAAACCATTCGCCAATTAGCGTTCACCGTGAGCGACCAGTATTGATCAAGCTCGCCCTTGAGCGGGTGCAGCCGCCAGCCAGGGATGTTGAGGTCGGCCGGTGCGACAGCGTGGTCCATAAACTGCAGCTGTCGCGCGAGGCGTTTGGCATGATCGGCTTGGATGCCCCGGGTACAGCCGTTTTCATGAAACTGGCGTAAACCCTTGTGCTGGAAACTGCGGATCATGGGAAAGAAGTGTGATGCATCGCATCACGGTTTGCAAGTGATAAAAGCCCAGCGCGTGTACTCATTTGGAAATCCCTCTCCGTTAGTGCCGCCACGGCCGCTGCCATGACTGCAACGACACTAGGCCGCCGCGCCAGTTGCGTCTGGAGGAAGTAACGCACAGCCGCGTGGGAGAAAGCAGGGCGCGCGCGGCGCGATTGCCGCGTTCAGCGGCTCAGTCGTCCAAACGCCACAGCGGGTCGTCAGCCATGATCGCCGCAGCCCACGTGGTAAAGGCGCGAACCCTTGCCGAAAGGCGCCTGGCATAGGGATACACCACGCTGATAGGCATGCTCGGTAGGCTCCAGTCCGGCAGCAGTTGCACCAGCTCGCCGCTGTCTAGCAGCGGTTGCGCTTCGCACAGCGGCACCGACACAAATCCCAACCCTGCCTGCGCTGCCGCGATGTACGCACCGCCTGTGTTAAAGCGCATGGCTGGTGTTTGCTCAATCACCACGCTGTGTTCATCACGGCTCAGCCGAACCGGGTTTTGTCGCCCGGTGACGGGAAACACAAATGCCAAAAAGCGGTGCTGCGGTAGATCGGCGGGCGTGCAGATTGTCGGTTTGCCGTGCAAGTAGCCGGGCGCCGCGCACAGGACGAAGCGCATTTGGCCAATGGCCCGGCACACCAAATCCGCGTCGGTGACGGTGCCGCCGCGAATGGCGCAGTCCACGCCTTCTTGCACCAGGTCGACCACGCGTTCGCTACAGCCGACGTCGAGTTGGATGTCCGGGTACTGAGCGACGAAATCCGGCAGGGCGGGAATCAGCAGAAAACGCCCGACTGGTGAAGGCATTTCCACCCGCACCTTGCCCCGCGCAACGGTGCGGGTTTGCGAGACGCTGGCTTCCAGTTCGTCGATATCTTCGAGCACGGTTCTGGCCCGTTCGTAGTAAGCCGCGCCGTCTGTGGTGGCCGTCACCCGGCGTGTGGTGCGGTGCAGCAATTTCACCCCGAGTTGGGTTTCGAGCGCCTGAATCTGCCCCGACAGCGTGGTTTTCGCCACGCCCATGGCGTCGGCGGCGCGAGTGAAACTGCCTAGCTCCACGATGCGGCAGAAGGCGCGCATTGCATCGATTCGATCAAACGCCATGATTGTCCGAGAGTCCGTCTAATGTTTCCGGTTTCAGTGTATTTATCCGCGCAGAGCGGAGCAATAGAGTGGTTTCACCCCGGCAAGCCGCCGGCCACCACTGAGGACACGGACATGAACAATTCGCGCGTTAACTACGCTCAGGTCGCTCCCCACGCTTTCAAGGCTTTGCTGGGGCTGGAAAAAGCGATGGGCGAATCGTCGTTGGAAAAATCGCTGCACGAGCTGGTGAAAATTCGCGCCTCACAGCTGAACGGCTGCGCGTACTGCATCGATATGCACACGGCCGACGCCATCAAATTAGGCGAAACCCCGCGGCGTATTTTTGCCCTGTCGGCCTGGCACGAAACGCCGTTTTTCAGCGATCGCGAACGCGCCGCTCTGCTCTGGACCGAAACCCTGACCTTGCTGGCAGAGCGCGGCGCGCCGGACGCCGTTTACAGCGAAGTGGCGAAGCAATTCAACGAACGCGAACTCGCCGACCTGACCTTCGCCATTGCCACCATCAACGCCTGGAACCGTTTCGGTGTGGGCTTCGCCATGCAGCCGGGGGTGTGACCATGGGCACGCTCTTGCGCACCTCGGCATTGCTGCTAACGCTGTTCACTTCCCTGGCACATGCCCACGGCGGCGGCGCTGGCGACGAAACGGTAGCGCCCGTCGCCCATGCCAATTTGCCTGCTGTTGCCAGCTCTGATGCCACCGCATTGCGTGTGGAATTCGCCCCGGGCGCCACGTCCAAGCCGCACCGGCACCCCGGGCCGGTGTTTGTGGTGGTGGTCAGCGGTGCGGTTGAATCGTCGTTGGACGACGGCCCGCTGCACACCTACAAAGCCGGCGATGCGTGGTACGAGGCGCCAGGGCAGGAGCATCGCGTTACACGCAACGCCAGCCAGAGCGAGCCGGCTGTGCTGGTGGCATGGTTGCTGTCCGACGGCAAGACGCCGTTGGTTAAACCGCTGGGCGGCGCCGAGTAATCAGCGCGTAGCTGCTTTGGGCTCAAAGCGCCAGGCCACGAAAAACACCATCAGACCGGCAAGCGCCGTGGCCGCGCCGATGTAGCCGGTGGATGTCCAGCCGAAGCCGGCGCTGATGGCCATGCCACCGAGCCACGGCCCGAGCGCGTTGGCCACGTTGAAGGCGGCGTGGTTGGAGGCGGCGGCGAGGGTTTGTGCGTCTTGGGCCACGTCCATCAAATGCGTTTGTAACGGCGCGCCGAGCGACACCATGGAGCCGACGGCGAACACCGCTGGCAACACGCTCCAAGGCGAGAGCGCTGCCAACGGGAATATCGCCAGTACCAGCGCACTCCACACCAACAGCCACGCCACGGCCTTGAATTGCAGTTTGTCGAACAGCCAGCCGCCGACCATATTGCCGACGATGCTGCCCAGCCCGAATGCGGCGAGGGCGAAGGGAATCCAGGCTGCTGACAGGTGGGTCACCTGCAATAACGTGGGCGCCATGTAGCTGAACACGCAGAACATCCCAGCAAAACCGACCGAGCTGATGGCCAGCGCCAGCCACACTTGCGCACGGTTAAACGCGCGCAGCTCACGCATCGGGTAGCTGCGTGGCTCGTTTTTATCCAGCGGCAAAAACCAGGCAACCATGGCCACCGTGCTGAGGGCGATAACGCCGACCAGGGCAAAGGCATAACGCCAACTGGCCAGCTGCCCCAGCCAGGTGGCCAGCGGGTTGCCCACCAGAATCGCCACCGTAAGGCCCAGCATTACCCGGCTCACGGCTTTGGCCCGTTTGTGCGGCGGCGCCATGGAGGCGGCGACCAGCATGGCCACGCCAAAGTAGGCGCCATGGGGCAGGCCGGCGAAGAAGCGGAACAGCATCATCGAGTGGTAGTCGGGCGCCAGTGCGGTGGCGAAGTTGCCGACCGCAAAAATCGCCATCAGCAGCAGGAGCAAATTACGGCGCGGCAGACGCGAACCCAATATCGCCAACAGCGGCGCGCCGACCACAACGCCTAGCGCGTAGGTGCTGATCACATGGCCCACCTGCGGCTCGGTAATGCCCAAGTCCGCAGCCACGTCGGGCATCAACCCCATGATCGAAAACTCACCGGTACCAATGGCGAAACCGCCGAGCGACAGCGCCAGTTCAATCAACAAAATGGCGCGGGCCGACAACTGCTTGGCAATCGGTGCAGTGGGCGCCGCAGCGGGCAATACATCAGACATGGATACAGCCTCGAATCAGGTCGCTTGAACGGGTGAACGGATTCACCGGTGGGGCAGGTGAGAACAAATTCTTGCGGGAAGGTTTAGCGGTAACTGGCCAGTATCTTTTCGAATTCGCCGTCGTTGCTCATTTGCACCAGCGCGCGCAGCAACGCCATGGTGGGCACGTCCGGTTCGTCGCGAACAATGCATGAGGCCAGGTCTGACGACAGTTCCTGCAAGGCCTGCAACTTATGCTGGGGCTTCTGAGTACGGTTGAACCAGTTCAGGGTCAGCTCGCTGCTCACCGCATAATCGTTACGGCCGGCGTCGAGCTTGAGCAGGGCCAGTTGCTGGGTGCGGGCGTCGTCGCGCTGCAAGTCGCGGCTGTCGAATTTGCCTTGTAGCTGCGGGTAGACGTAGCCCAGCACGGTGCCGACCGTTTGGCCGTGCAACTGTTCGAGCGTCATGTCTTGCGTGTTGCGGGCCACCAGCATGTCGCGCTGTTTCATAAACGGCACGCTCCAAATGTACTGATGGTGGGACTCGGTCATCCAGGTCGGGTTCACATAGCAGCGCACATCAATTTCGCCGCGAACCAGCATGGCCTGCACGCGCTTGCGTGGCAGCACGAGCATTTCAGCGCGCCGGCCGACCTTTTCGGCCAGGCGCGTCTGCAAGTCATAAATGATGCCGCCGGTGGCTTCGCCGTTTTCCACGTTGATCAGCGGCATGGCCCAGCTTTCGATCACCGAAAAACGCAGCGGGCGCTCTTCTGCTGCGCTGCAGGCGCAAAGCAACAGAAGGGCAAAAGGCAGAAAACGCATGGCTATACCGGGTTGGGTCATTCACCCGGACGCTGGCTACAAGCGAGCCGCGAGCGGGCGAGGGCGGTCAAATCTAACCACAAAGCCCGTGTCGCCGCGATCAGGGCAGCAAAATGAATTTGTCGCCGCTGCCGCCATTCACCGCGTGATAACTCGCCACGCCCTCGCTCAACGGCACTTCGCGCAATTGATCGGGCAGTGGCAACAGGCCCTGATCGAACAAACTGCCAAAGCCGTCGAGCATCGCTGCGCATTCTTGCGGGCTGTACAGCAATGAGTTCACGCCCACCAGCACGCCGCCGCGCCGATACAGCGCCAGCGCCGGAAACTGCACGTTGCCGTCTACTGGCGCGGCGATAATGGCGATGCGGCCAAACGTGGCCAATGCTGGCACGGCGGCGGGAAGCCAGAAGCCGGTGGTATCGAAGATCACCTCGGCACCGCCAGGGAAGTGCGCCTCAACCTGAGCCGCCAGGGCCGACGGATCGCCCAACAGCAAGGCAGTAATGCCGCGTTGATTGAGGTTTTCCACCACCTCCGGACGGCGCACCGCCGCGAGCACTTGAGCGCCTCTGGCCTTGGCCAGGTTCACCGCCGCATCGCCTACGGCACCGTTGGCGCCGATCACCAACAACGTGGCGCCGGCTTTGACCCCGCTGCGTTCCAGCGCATCCCAAGCGGTCGTGAACGGCACGCCGCAACTGGCCGCCTGGGCAAAACTCAACGCCTGAGGCTTCAGCGCAACGCCAGCCGCCGGCAAGGCGATATGGCTGGCGTGGCTGCCATCACGGGTAAAACCCAGGCCCTTGCCCGTGCCCCACACTGCTTGGCCAAGTAAGTGGCTCGGCCCTTCGACGACCACGCCGGCAAAGTCACGCCCCGGAACACGCGGCACGGTGGTGTAAGGGAAACGTCCGAGCACGTTTTTAATGTCGCTGGGGTTCAAACCCGCCGCGCGAATTTCCACCAGTACCTCGCCCTCGGCGACGTTAGGCGTTGGCACTTCAACGTGCTGAAGAGAGTTCAGATCGCCCGTGAGGGTAAATTGCAACGCGTGCATATGCGCTCCTTTTGCGAGGCAGATTGAAAGGGAAATCAGGACAACCAGTGGGCAATCAATTGGCGGCCGACCGGAATCAATTGCTCACCGGCCAACATGCCGAGCAAACCGACCAGGGCGATGGCGGGCGGCGCGGGCGAGCGCACATCCAGTACGTTGTAGATGACGCCGACCAGCAGCCCGGCGGCGAGAGAAATTAGGTAGTTCATGGGAGCCTCCTTTCCCGGAAGTGAGGTGGGAATGGGCTCAGTCTACGGACGGGAAAACGGTGCTCAGGTCAAAGGCTTCTGTATATCGGCCAACCTGTGCGGTTATTGCTTTGCCACGTACTCGGAAGGCGCCATGCCGAGTTCGCGCCGGAACATGTCGCTGAAGCTGCTGGGCCGGTAGCCAAGGTCCGCTGCAATACGGCTAACCGGCGCACCTTCAATCAACGCGGCCACTGCCGTCGCCAACTGCACCTGCCGGCGCCAGTGGGCAAAGCCCATGCCCATGCTGTCTTGGAACAGTCGCGCCAGTGTGCGCACGCTGGCACCGGCGGCTGCCGCGTGCTGCTCGAACGAAAACGCCAGCGAGGGCGAGGCGATTACCGCTTGGCACAGGGTCAGCAAGCGCCGGTCACTGGCATCCGGCAGCGGTACGCGCAAATACGAATGGCGGGCGCGCTGCAACTCCAGCACGGCCAGGGCACTCAGGTGTTGGTAGTACTCGCTGTCTTCGGCGCCTTGCTGCTCCACCAAACCGAGAATCAGCTCGCGCAGCAGCGGCTTCACATCGACCACTTGCGTGGTGGTCGGCAAGGTATGCGGCTGGTCCGGGCGCAGGTAGATGTTGCGCATCTCCAGCTCCGAAACCACCCGAACCGCATGGGGCACATGAGCCGGCAACCACACCGCGCGCAACGGCGGAACCAACACCGCCTCGCCGGGCGTTTCCACCCACATGATGCCGCTCATGGCATACAGCAGCTGACCCCAATCATGGGCGTGGGGCTCGATAAACAAACCGCGTGGATAGCTGCGCGCCACCGTTCGTAAAGCGGCGCCAGGGCGATGAAGGTCGGGAGGAGCAGCGCGAGCCATGGTTTAACGCAATGTCGGCAACGCCGCCCCCATCAGGGCGAACATACCGCCGCAGGCCCGGTTGAAGCCTTTGCCCGTGCGTTCCAGCCACGGCCGAATGCGATGCGCCATGCGCGCCAGCAGAAACTCCACCACCGCTTCAAACAACACAAAGGTCAGCACCAGAATCACAAATTGAAGCCACAACGCGCGGCTTGGATCGAGAAACTGCGGCAAGAAGGCGCCAAAGAACAGAATCACCTTGGGATTGGAAACGGCCGACAACAGCCCCTGACGAAACAGGGCGTGGCCGGCTCGGTCTGGTCCGGTTTCATCCGTCAGCGTAATCGGCGGCGAGCGCCATAGTTGAAATCCAAGCCACAGCAGATATGCTCCACCCAGCCACTTCAACACCGTTAACGCATGGGCCGAGGCCTGCAACAACGCCCCAATGCCAAACATCGACAGCGCCATCAGCAGCGTGAAACCAAGCATGCCGCCTGCGATGGTGAACAGCGTTTTGCGCTGCCCATACAACGCGCCATGGCTGAGCGCCAACAACGCATTCGGTCCCGGCGTGAGCGACAGGCCGACGACGGCGAGCAAATAAACGAGCCAGGTATTCAAAGCCATGGAGGCGATCCGAAACGCGCGAGTGAGCGGCGAGAATAGCAGGGCTACCGCGTGCTTTTACATAGCGAAGCTGGGCTCGGTTTGGGGGGCAGACTTCGCATCAAGGAAGTCCACTAGCGCCACAGAAGGCGACCATCACTCAACGGAAAGTTACGATTTCTATAACGTTCCGTTGAGTGAAGGGTTGGTCTAAACGCTTTCCACCGCATCCGGTTTTACCGGTGCGACCGGTTGATGGTCCGGTTCAGGGGGCGCGGGGTCGAAGCTGTCGGCGCGGGCCATTTTCCACATGCGGTCGTAGAACTCGCCGCCCACATGGCCGCTCAGCAGCGCGCCGGGTTTGAGGAATACGTGTTCTTGAGAAAACAGTTTGATTTCCGTGTTGGAAATGCGCCGCACCAGGTGGCGTGCATCCAGTTGTGAAGGATGGCTCAGCCCCGCAGCCGCGAGCATTTCGGCCAGGGCTTTGAGGGTGTTGCGGTGGAAGCTGAACACCCGCTCGGCTTTGTCTTCTACCACCAGCGCGCGTTGGCGCAGCGGGTCTTGGGTGGCGACGCCGGTGGGGCATTTGTTGGTGTGGCAGCTCTGACTTTGAATGCAGCCGATCGCGAACATAAAGCCGCGCGCGGAGTTGGCCCAATCGGCGCCGATGGCCAGCACGCTGGCGATATCAAAGGCACTGACAATTTTGCCGCTGGCGCCCAGCTTGATGTGTTCGCGCAGGTTCAGGCCCACCAAGGTGTTGTGCACAAACAGCAGGCCGTCACGCAGCGGCACGCCAATGTGATCGGTGAACTCAACCGGCGCCGCGCCCGTGCCGCCTTCCTTGCCGTCGACGACAATAAAGTCCGGCAAAATTCCGGTTTCCAGCATGGCCTTGGCAATGCCCATGAACTCCCATGGATGGCCGAGGCAAAACTTGAACCCCACCGGCTTACCGCCCGACAGCTCCCGAAGCTGGGCAACGAATTGCATCAGTTCGGTGGGCGTGGAAAACGCGCTGTGGCGCGACGGCGACACGCAGTCTTCGCCCATCGGTACGCCCCGGGTTTCGGAGATTTCCTTGGTGACCTTGTGCTTGGGCAAAATGCCGCCGTGGCCGGGCTTGGCGCCTTGGCTGAGCTTGATTTCAATCATCCGCACCTGCGGGCTTTGCGCCTGCTTGGCAAAGCGCTCGGGGTCGAATAATCCTGTGCTGGTGCGGCAGCCGAAATAGCCGCTGCCCAGTTCCCACGTCAGGTCGCCGCCGTGCTCGCGATGGTAAGGGCTGATGCTGCCCTCGCCGGTGTCGTGAATGAAATTGCCAAGCTTGGCGCCTTTGTTCAGCGCGCGAATGGCGTTGGCGCTAAGCGAGCCAAAGCTCATGGCCGAGATGTTGAACAACGACGCCGAGTACGGCTGCTTGCAGGCTGGACCGCCGACCATGACGCGGAAACTGTCGGGGTCGGCCAGCGCCGCTGGGCGCATGGAGTGGCCGATGAATTCAAAGCCGTTCTGGTACACGTCTATCAACGTACCGAACGGTTTGTCGGCGCCTTCGTTCTTGGCCCGCGCATACACCAAGGAGCGCTGTGCGCGGGAAAACGGCAGCTTGTCGCCGTCGGCCTCAAGCAGGTATTGGCGGATCTCCGGGCGGATGCCTTCAACCAAGTAGCGGATGTTGCCCAGAATCGGGTAATTGCGCCGCACCGCATGACGCGTCTGCAGCAAATCGCCAACGCCCACCAACGTCAGCACGCCTGTTAACAGCGTGAACGGCCACAGCCATTCGTGGTGATAAAACGGCAGGCTGGCGAGGGTAAACACGAGACAGACGACAAAAAACGCGTAACGGCTGAGTAGCGACAGGCTCATGCGAAATCCCTTGGGGCGTAGGCGGCAAGGGCTGAGAGTAGACGGGCCGGGCAGGGGAGTCGAGCGTCGATTCCCGCGCAGGCAGCCCGCTTCATGGTTAGGCGCAGGCGCCTACTTTTCCTTCGCCGCGCTGACGCCTTCCAGGGTGGAGAACGAGGTGTCTTTGGCTGTCAGCAAAAAATCGCGCATAAACGGCGCATCGAGCATGTCGGTGCGAATGCCGGCGTACAACGTGGCGAACAAACCTTTATCGCCCAGGCGCTTGGCCGTCACGTAACCGCGCGAGCTGTATTCATGCAGCGCCCAGTTGGGCAGGCCGCACACGCCACGGCCGCTGGCTACCAGCTGCATCATCATCACCGTCAGTTCCGAGGTCCGCACTTGCGCCGGTTCGATGTCGGCCGGCTCCAGGAAGCGGGTGAAGATGTCCAGGCGATCGCGTTCCACCGGGTAGGTGATCAGTGTTTCCTTGGCCAGGTCGCCGGGCACGATAAAGGGCTTGTTCGCCAGGCCATGTTGGTTAGCCACGGCGAGCATCGCTTCGTAGGTGAACAGCGGCACGTAAGTGATGCCCGACAGCTCGATGGGGTCGGAAGTTACGACCAAATCCAGGTCGCCACGGGCCAGCGCCGGCAGCGGGGCGAAGGAGAAGCCGGAGGCCAGGTCCAGCTCGACCTCGGGCCAGGCGTCGCGGAATTGGTCGATGGTCGGCATCAGCCATTGGAAGCAGCTGTGGCATTCGATGGCCATGTGCAGCCGGCCCGCCGTGCCGCCGACCAAGCGCGCCATGTCGCGTTCGGCAGCGCGCAATTGCGGCAGCAGCGAATCGGCCAGTTGCAGCAGGCGCAAGCCGGCGCTGGTAAAGCGCACGGGCTTGGTTTTGCGCACGAACAGCGGCATGCCCAGGCGTTCTTCCAGTTCCTTGAACTGGTGGGACAGCGCGGACTGGGTGAGGTGCAGGCGCTCGGCGGCGTCTACCAAACTGTCGGTTTCACGCAGCGCGTGCAGGGTTTTCAGGTGGCGCAATTCCAACATGGGCGAGGCTCTCGAAGCGGCTGACGGGCTGAACTTGAGCGAAACTAACGTGAATGGATTTACGGTTCAACTGGAAAATGTTGAGTTTGTTTCATGTGTTGCCGCTGCCGACAATGTGCGCCATCGATTACCTGGAGCACATCGCAATGGCAGTGGCACACAACCTGGGCTTTCCCCGCATCGGTCGCGACCGTGAACTGAAAAAAGCGCTTGAAGCGTATTGGCAGGGCGACCTCGACGAAGCCGGCTTGCGCGCTGTGGGCCGCAACTTGCGTGCCGCCCATTGGCAGTTGCAGAAAGACGCAGGCATTGAGCTGCTGCCCGTCGGCGACTTCGCCTGGTACGACCATGTGCTCAGTCATTCGCTGCTGTGCGGCGTGGTGCCCGAGCGTTTCCGCCATGGCAACAGCTTGCCCACGCTCGACACCCTGTTCGCCATGGCCCGCGGCAGCAGCGGCCACGGTGAAGGTTGCTGCGCTGGCGCCCATGCCGAAGAAATGACCAAGTGGTTTGATAGCAACTACCACTACCTGGTGCCTGAATTCAGTCACGACCAACACTTCACCCTGAGCTGGGAACAGCTCTTTGAAGAGGTGGCTGAAGCGCACGCGCTGGGCCATCAGGTGAAGCCGGTCATTCTCGGGCCGCTCACCTTTCTTTGGCTGGGCAAAGCCCGCCATGGCGACTTCGACAAACTCGACCTGCTCGACCGCCTGCTGCCGCTGTATGGCGAGATTCTTGGTCGCCTGGCGGCGCAGGGCGTGCAGTGGGTGCAAATCGACGAACCGATTCTGGCGCTAGACCTGCCGCAAGCCTGGAAGAACGCCTTCGAGCGCGCCTACAACCTGTTGCAGTACTCGCCCACGCAAAAGCTCGTCGCCACCTATTTCGGCGACCTGCAAGACAACCTCGGCCTGGCCGCCAGCCTGCCCGTGCAAGGCTTGCACGTGGACCTGGTGCGCGCTCCGGAGCAACTGGCGGCGGTGCTCGACCGCGTGCCCACGTACAAAGTGTTGTCGCTGGGCGTGGTCAACGGCCGCAACGTTTGGCGCTGCGATTTGCAGCAGGCGCTGGCGCAGTTGCAGGAAGCGCAGGCGCGTTTTGGCGACAACCTGTGGGTCGCCGGTTCGTGCTCGCTGCTGCACAGTCCGGTCGACCTGAACCGCGAAGACCAACTGGACGAAGAACTTCGCAGTTGGCTGGCGTTTGCCGTGCAGAAGTGCGCTGAGATTGCCGTGCTGGCCAAGGCATTGAACACGCCACAAGACCCTGACGTGGTCGCCGCACTGGCCGCCAGCACTGCGGTGCAAACCAGTCGGGCTCATTCCACACGTGTCCACAAGCCTGAGGTGCAGGGGCGCGTCGCCGCCATCCAGCCGGCCGACAGCAGACGCCAGTCGCCCTTCGAACAGCGCATCGACGTGCAGCGGGCGCGCCTGAATTTGCCGCTGCTGCCGACCACCACCATTGGCTCGTTTCCGCAGACGTCGGCCATTCGCCTGGCACGTCAGGCCTACAAGCGCGGCAAGTTGTCGGTGGGTGAATACACCGAGGCGATGCACTGCGAAATTCGCCACGCCGTGCAGGTGCAAGAGCGCCTTGGCCTGGACGTTCTGGTGCACGGCGAGGCGGAGCGCAACGACATGGTCGAATACTTTGCCGAGCAGTTGGACGGCTATGCCTTCACCCGTTTCGGCTGGGTGCAGAGCTACGGCTCGCGCTGCGTAAAACCGGCGGTGATAGTCGGCGACCTCAGCCGCCCGCAGGCCATGACCGTGGACTGGATCACCTACGCCCAAGGCCTGACCGACAAGGTGATGAAAGGCATGCTCACCGGCCCGGTGACCATGCTGATGTGGTCCTTCGCCCGCGACGACATTTCTCGCGAGCAACAGGCGCGACAACTGGCGTTGGCCATTCGCGATGAGGTGGTGGACCTGGAGCGCGCCGGAATCAAGATTGTGCAAATCGACGAAGCCGCCTTCCGTGAAGGGCTGCCGCTGCGCCAAGCCCAATGGGCGGCGTATCTCGACTGGGCGGTGGAAGCGTTTCGCCTGTGCGCCAGTGGCGTTGGCGATGCCACGCAGATTCACACGCACATGTGCTACAGCGAATTCAACGATGTGATCGAAGCCATCGCGGCCATGGATGCCGACGTCATCACCATCGAAACCTCGCGCTCGGCCATGGAGTTGTTGGATGCGTTCGAAGCGTTTGATTATCCCAACGATATTGGCCCGGGCGTGTACGACATCCACTCGCCGCGGGTGCCGGACACGGCGGCAATGGTTGGGCTGTTGAGCAAGGCGGCTAGTCGTATTCCGCTGGAGCGGCTGTGGGTGAATCCGGACTGTGGGCTGAAGACGCGGGGGTGGGTTGAGACGGAGGCGGCGCTGGTGAATATGGTCGCGGCGGCGCGGCAGATGCGGGCGGGGGGGATGATGGAGGTATTGGGTTCTGACTGATTTCTCTACCTCAACACGGTCATTCCCGCGTAGGCGGAGGTTTAGGGTTCCAACTGAGTTCCCCGCCCCAACACGGTCATCCTCGCGTACGCGGGGATCCAGAATTTCGGATGGGGCCGCGATGTATGTTCGCCACAAAACTCTGGATCCCCGCGTTCGCGAGGATGACGGAGGTTTTGGCTTCTAACTGCGTTCCCCGACCCAACACCGTCATCCTCGCGCACGCGGGGATCCAGAATCTCGGATGGGTCTTCGATGCTTGCCCGCCACAAAACTCTGGATCCCCGCCTGCGCGGGGATGACGGAGGTTTTGGTTTCTAACTGCGTTCCCCGCCCCGACACCGTGGTTTCCCGCGTAGGCGGAGGTTTTTGGTTTGCACCTGCGTTCCCCACCCCAGCCCACTACCGTTCAGCGCCCTTCATCAAACTGTCACGGTTATGTGGCAGCGCGCTCGCACAGATGTCAGCAGAATCCGCCCTTACTGGGGTTTTGCGTGTTGGTATTTTTCTTATGCGAGCGTTTCTTTTCTGGGCCGCCTTGTGGTGTGCCTTGCCGTCTTTTGCGGCTTCACGGTGTGATGTCACGGTTCCCACGCAACGGGCAGATCTGGGCGAGGTAAATCTTGCTTACCAGAGCATCGGGCGCGAGTCCGATCCGGCGTTGTTGCTGGTCATGGGCCTGGGCGGACAGTTGATTCACTGGCCGGACGAAGTGGTGGTCGCCCTCTGCCAGCAAGGCTTTCGGGTGATTCGTTACGACAACCGCGACGTCGGTTTGTCGACGTGGGCCCACGCGCCAGAAACGGCCAACCTCACCTATGAAGTGCTGCGCTACAAGCTCGGTTTTTCCGTTACCGCGCCGTATCACCTCACCGATATGGCGCAAGACGCACTCGGCTTGATGAACAGCCTGCACGTGAACCGTTTCCATGTGCTGGGCGCGAGCATGGGCGGCATGATTGCTCAGCACATGGCCGACATGGCGCCTGATCGGGTCGCCAGTCTGACGCTGATCATGACCAGTTCGGGCGCCCAGGGCTTGCCGGAGCCCAAGCCGGCGTTGCTGGCGTTGTTGGCCCGCCGCGAAGCGCCGAACCGGGAGGTGGCCATCGAGCAGCAGGCCGACTTGCTCGCCGCGCTGGGCAGCCCGACGGTGCATGACGACCGCGCCTTACTTAAAGAGCAGGCTGCCGTGGCCTACGACCGAGCATTCAACCCGGCCGGCGTGCAGCGGCAGATTCTCGCCATTCTCGCCGAGCCGAGCCGCGTGGCGTTGCTGGATCGCCTGCGGGTGCCGACCCTGGTGGTGCACGGCACGGCCGACCCGCTGCTGCCGGTGATGCATGGCGTGCATGTGGCCGCGCACATCAAGGGCGCGCAGTTGAAGCTGATTCCGGGGCTGGCCCATCGCTTCCAGGAAGCTTTCAAAGCGCCGCTGCTGGCCGCCGTGTTGCCGTACTTGGCTGAGCATCGCCAGCCGGTGGGGTTGGCCCAGCTTTAACGGGCAGGGCGACGCCGCTGTCGCCCACGCACAACTCAACCGCGCTTCTGTCGCGCTGACGCTGAATTTTCTCCTCTACCCTCACGACACAACCCGGCAACCGCGCTATGGTCGCCGGCTATTTATTGGGGGTGGGGAAAGGCATGAGGTTGTCCGGTCGCGGGGTGGCGCTGTCGGTGATGGCATCGGTGCTGTTCGCCTTTATGCCCGGCTACGTGAACCAGCTGGCGCCGCTCGATGGTATTCAGATTTTCGCCCAACGCGTGCTGTGGTCCATTCCGATGGTGCTGTTGTTGGTGGCGCTGTCGCGGCAATGGGGGTTGTTGCTCGGCGCGCTGCAACGTCTGCGCCGCGAGCCGCTGCTGGTGCTGGCCTTGCCCGTGGCGGCTGCACTGATCGGCATCCAGTGGGGGCTTTTTCTCTGGGCGCCGCTGCAAGGCATGATGTTGGAAGTGACGCTCGGCTACTTCCTGCTGCCGTTGGCGATGGTGCTGGTGGGGCGCGTGTTTTACCGCGAACGATTAAGCCCGCTGCAAGGCATTGCCGTCGGCCTGGCGCTGCTAGGCGTGCTGCACGAGCTGTGGCTGACCCGCGCGTTTTCCTGGGCCACGCTGGTGACTGCGCTGGGCTACCCGCCGTATTTCATGCTGCGCCGCTGGATGCGTCTGGACTCGCTGTCCGGTTTTATTCTGGAAATGCTCATGCTGGCGCCGGTGGCGATTTGGCTGATCGTCGCCTACGGCCCTGACCATTTGTTCACCCAGG
Source organism: Pseudomonas sp. AC070 (assembly GCF_979258635.1). Lineage (NCBI taxonomy): Bacteria > Pseudomonadati > Pseudomonadota > Gammaproteobacteria > Pseudomonadales > Pseudomonadaceae > Pseudomonas > Pseudomonas sp. AC070. Next base: position 3,888,113 of record NZ_OZ409871.1, on the reverse strand, counting down.
CGCCGCAGATGTGGTGGCTGCTGCCCGGCATCGGCTTGCTGGGCACGCTGGCGTTTGCGGCGATGATGGCCTCCAGCCGGCTTTTGCCGCTGGGCGTGTTCGGCATTCTCAGTTACCTGGAGCCGGCGCTGCTGTTTGCGGTGACCTTGTTATTTCTTGGCGAGACCTTCAACCCGGCGCAGTTGTGGACGTATCTGCCCATTTGGTTGGCCATCGTGCTAACCGCCTGGGACAGCATTCACGTGCTGCGCAAGCAGGGCCGACAGCCGCTTTAACCGGGGCGAAACGGCGCGCCTGCGGTCGACCGCCTGCACAGACTGCGGGCGTTCCGGGGCAACAACCGGTAACCTATGCGGCTGTTTAGTGATCTTCGCCGAGGTAGCCCCTGTGTTTTCCCAATTCGCCCTGCATGAACGCCTGCTTAAAGCCGTGGCCGAGCTGAAGTTTGTCGAGCCCACCCCGGTACAAGTCGCGGCCATTCCGCCGGCGCTGGAAGGGAAAGACTTGCGGGTTACCGCGCAGACCGGCAGCGGCAAAACCGCTGCATTCGTGCTGCCAATGCTCAACCGCCTGATGGGCGACGCCAAACCCCGCGTCGTAATTCGCGCACTCATCCTGCTGCCGACCCGCGAACTCGCACAGCAGACGCTCAAAGAAGTGGAGCGCTTTTCGCAGTTCACCTTTATCAAGTCTGGCCTGATCACCGGCGGTGAAGACTTCAAAGTGCAAGCCGCCATGCTGCGCAAGGTGCCGGACATCCTTATCGGCACGCCGGGCCGTCTGCTCGAACAACTGAACGCCGGCAACCTCGACCTCAAGGCTGTGGAAGTGCTGGTGCTGGACGAAGCCGACCGCATGCTCGACATGGGCTTTGCCGAAGACGTGCAGCGCCTGGCAGGCGAGTGCAAAGGCGCGCACCAAACCATGCTGTTCTCCGCTACCAGCGGCGGCAACGGCTTGCGCGAGATGGTCGCCTCGGTACTCAAAGACCCGCAACACCTGCAACTCAACGCCGTCAGCCAACTGAGCGACGGCGTGCGTCAACAGATCATCACCGCCGACCACAACCAGCATAAAGAGCAATTGGTGTTCTGGTTGCTGGCCAACGAGACGTACCAAAAAGCGATCATCTTCACCAACACCCGCGTCGCCGCAGACCGCCTCTACGGCCGGCTGGTGGCAGCGGAGCACAAGGTGTTCGTGCTGCACGGCGAGAAAGACCAGAAAGACCGCAAGTTGGCCATCGACCGCTTGAAGCAGGGCGGCGTGAAAATTCTGGTCGCCACCGACGTCGCCGCCCGTGGCCTGGACGTGGACGGTCTGGACCTGGTCATCAACTACGACATGCCGCGCAGTGGCGACGAATATGTTCACCGCATCGGCCGCACCGGCCGTGCGGGCAATGAAGGCCTGGCGATTTCGCTGATCTGCCACGGCGACTGGAACCTGATGTCCAGCATCGAGCGCTACCTGAAACAGAGCTTCGAGCGCCGCGTGGTTAAGGAATTGAAAGGCACCTACGGCGGCCCGAAAAAGGTCAAAGCTTCGGGTAAAGCGGTGGGTGTTAAGAAGAAAAAGACCGACAAGAAAACCGACAAGAAAGCGGTGGCCAAAGCGCCGAGCAAACGCAAAACCGCCAACAAGCCGAAGAGCTCACTGGTGAGTGGCGATGGCATGGCGCCGTTGAAGCGCAAAAAGCCAGAGGCGCCGGCGGCGGAGTAATCGCTGCACACCGCAATTCCTGTAGGAGCGGCTTTAGCCGCGATGCTGTTTCCACCTTGAGATTCTGGATCCCGAATCGTCGGCCCGCCGCCTACGCGGGAATCCAGAATGTTTCAGGAATTCGTGGTCGCGAATCAGCCGCGAATTCCCCGAAGCAATTACTTCGGCACCACCAAAATCTTCCCTTCGCGCTCGCCACTCGCCGCCGCCTTCACCGCGTCCTTGATCTCACTCACGTCATACGTCGCCGCAATGCGGGTTTTCAATTTGCCGCTGGCGATCAACTGCACCAACTCTGCGAACACCTTGCCCTGATCAGCCTGACTGGCGCTGCGGAACCATTTCGCCAGCCAGAAACCGCGCAGGCTGACGTCGCGGAAAACGATGGCCGACGGCGACACCTGGCACGGTTCGCCGCTCATCATTCCGTAGTTCACCACCACGCCACCTTCGCCCAGGCACGCGGCGAGGTGGTCGGTGGCGGCGCCGCCCACGGCGTCGATGGCCAGACGAAGAGTGGCGCTGCCGGTGGCTTCGCGGACGCGCTTGGCCAGGTCCGGGCCGTCGACCAGTACCACGTCGCCGCCGTCTTGCTGGGTGGCGGCGACGGCTGAGTCACGGCGCACCACGTTCACGGTTTTAAAGCCGCGCAATTTGGCCAACTGCATGATGTAGCTGCCAACGCCAGAGTTGGCGGCGTTCTGAATCAGCCATTCGCCGGGCTGCAAATCTACGAACTGGCTCAGCAGCAACGAGGCGGTGGGCGGGTTGACGGTGAGCATCGCCAGTTGTTGCGGGTCGGCGTCTGGCAGCGGAATCAGCTTGCTGGCGTCGGCGTTCAGGTGTGTCACCCAAGTGCCGCTACCAACCGGCAGCAAGACGATTTGGCCGACGCTGAGGTTGCTCACGGTGGCGCCCAATTCCTCGACCTTGCCTACGCCTTCGTTGCCGCCAATGGCGGGCAACGGCGGCAGCATGCCGTATTCGCCGGTGAGAGTGAGCACGTCGGAGGGGTTTATCGGCGCCGCCAGCACCTTGATGCGCACCTGCCCGGCAGCGGGCGCCGGCAGTTGCAGTTCAACAGCTTCGATCACCTCATGCGGCACGTTGCTGCGGGTTTGGTATTGAGCTTTGAGCATGTCGATCTCCTGGCAGTTAAACGGACGCAGCAGTCTAGCTGCCTTGAAGCCTCGCTGCTTCAGCGCACGCGATCACGGCTTTTTACGGCTAGGTCTAGCGCCTTTTGCATGTCTAGCCGTGCCGAGCGGCCGACGTCTTTGTTGTTGAGGTCGTAGTTGCGCTCGGAGGGCAGAATTGGGGCGGTCAGGTCTTCGGCATCGGCGGGCTCGAAGTCGAATTCTTCGCCGATGGTCATGGCGCTGCGACGCAGCAGCATGCGCACCTGTTCGGGGTGCAGCTGCGGGTTGATCGACAGCACGGCGGCGACGATGCCGGTGACCATCGGCGTGGCATACGAGGTGCCGCAATGGGCGTCGCCCGCCGCATCGGCGGCTACTGTGGAGGCGTGGGCGCAGGCAGCGGCGGTGATGTCGACGCGCATGTCGCTGTTGGACGAACTGCGTTTAACCACGTAGGCCGGATCGTCCACGGCTACGTCTTGGCGCTCGCTGCGCTGGTGGCCGCCGACGACGAACAACTGATCGGTAATAAACGAAGAAGGCAGACGGTACTCGTCAGCACCAGAAAAGGACGAGCCGTTGCCGGCCGAGTTCACCACAATCACATCCGGGTGTTTGGCCCGCAGCCAGAGAAAGAATTCTTCCAGCAACTCTTCGTAGCCATTCATGGCCAGGCCGGAACGCACCAACGAGTCCACCTCGTCGCCTTTGATGTTTTTCGCGCCGACGCGGTGAATGCCCCAGCTCCAATTCAGCACGCGCACGCCGTCTTCCACCAGGTTCACCGAGGCGGCGATGTTGGCGGTAATGCCTGCGTCGGAGTTGCGCTCCACAATCACTTCAAAGCCCGGCCCGGCGCCGTCGAGCCCGCGCAAAAAGCCGGTGTTGCCGCCCTTGTCCCAGCGCGCAGCGAGAATGCCGGTCACGGTGGTGCCGTGGCCGTCGGGTTTGCTGGCGTCGCGGGCGTACACGCGGGTGTGCGGTTTGCTGTCTTCACGGGTGGCAGCGCCGAGGTAGTCCTCGAAGTCGGCCGTATCGAAATCGACATTGCGTTCGATGATGCCGATGCGGATGGGTGTGACCGGCACCGGTTTGTTCTTGGATGGAATGCGCCGCTGGTAGTAATTCACCGCGTCTAGAAAACGGTTGGCGGCCCACTCATCACCGCTCGGTTTTTCTTCAGGCGCTTGTTTGCCGGCGGCGAGGTCGTCGTCCAGGTTTTCGCTTTCTTCGGCAGCGGACTCCTCGATCACCACCGCGTCGACGCTCACTTCCGTGCCCAGACGCAAAATCAAGGCATCGCGTTCCATCAGGTTTGTCGCCGGCAGCCGCAGTTGGTAGGTGTTTAGCGGCGGGATGGCGCCGACCACTTCGGCGCCGTATTTCTTCGCCAATTGCCGGGCCATGCTCAGGCCGTCGGTGTCTTCCTCGATGATCACGCTGACCAGGTTGATGTACGTGGTCAGGCCATCCATGTTCTTGGTCACTTCGTCTTTCTTCGCGGCGACCACGTGGCTGCGGTTCAGCGACAGCCACACCGGATTACTCGCTTGGCCCTGCTGCTCCAGCCACACCGGCGCGCTCTTGTAGCGTTCGCCGCTCAGTTGCACTTGCAGGTTTTGGCCGTCACGTTGCAATGCGCTGTCGGGCAGCGGCTCGCCGCCGAGAAAAACACGCACGGCGTCGTTTTGCAGGCCTTGGGCATTCAGGCAGAACTGCTGCGCCTCACTTAACACATCGCCGCAGCGTTGCAGGTGCACCAGGCGCAGCGGTTCAGCAGCCAGGGTAGGCAGGGCGGTGGCCAGCAGCGTAAGGGTCAAACTAGCAACGTGAAGGGCGCGCATCGATAGGGTTCCATGGCAGATCGAAGTAGGGCTGTGAGTCGCCCTGGCAGCATTGGTTCAGGCCACGTTATGCCAGGCAACGCGGGCTGGGCGCGCTATGCTTGAGCAACACGCCGACAAACCCGGGAGGTCGCATGTTTTGCCGACTGTGGGCCTTGGTGTTGCTCGGGATGTTGGCGGTGGCCGCGCACGCGGAGCCGCTGCGTGTTGGCTTTGGGTTGAACAAGCCGCCGTATGTGTTCGAAGTGGAACGCAAAGGCCTGGAATATGAAGTGGTGGAAGCGGCGTTGCGCCGCGCCGGCTATGAAATGCAGCCTTACTTTGCGCCCATGGAACGCCTGCATTTGATGCTCGCCCACGGCGAGCTGGACTGCATTACCACCACCAATGAACTGAGCGGCGTGGCGGCGTATTACTCCGATACCTACATTTATTACCACAACACGGCCGTGGCGCTGACGACGCGCAAGGTGCAGTTGCACAGCATCGGCGACTTGCGCGGATACTCGGTCAGCGCCTTCCAGCGCGCGCGCTTCTTGCTCGGCCCCGAGTACGCCGCCGCCATGAAGGACCATCCCAATTACCGCGAGGAAGCGCAGCAAGTGACCCGCAACCGGTTGCTCTACAGCGGCCGTATCGACGTGATTATTGGCGACCTCAAGGTGATTCGTTACTTCAACCGCGACGTGCTCGGGCAGGTGGATATCAGCCAACCGCTGACGTGGTACGAGTTGTTCCCGCCCACCGCCTATAAGGCAGGCTTTCGCCTGGAACGTCAGCGCAATGCGTTCAATCACGGCCTTGCCACCATCCGCCGCACGGGTGAATACGAGCAGATTGAGCGCAAGTACGCGGACTACTGATGCTTGCCACTGGCCTCGGTTGTAGTTTCCCGTTGCAATTGCAATCAGCCGTGCCAGCGTTTTTTTGCCAGTCTTTTGCCCACTCGAATTTCGGCCTGGAGAACGGAAGATGCTGTTTAAAGCGTTAGCGGTGGTGGGGTTGTCGGTGCTGGGCGGTGCAGCGCAAGCCGAGGAGGATTTTCAGCAAAGCAGCGAGCGCGGCACCGTGCAGGTGCAATACCTACTGAACGATTTGCGCCATCCGTGGGGCATGGCGTTTCTGCCTGACGGCCAGGTGCTGATCACCGAACGGGCCGGCCAACTGCGGTTGGTGGCGGCCGACTTCGCGACCTCAGCGCAGGTTGGCGGTGTGCCCGAGGTTTACAGCCGTGGGCAGGGCGGTTTGCTCGATGTTGCCCTGTCGCCCCGCTTCGAGGACGACCGTTGGGTTTACCTGGCTTACGCCGAAGAGGGCGACGACAACCTGGGCGGCACCGCCGTGGGACGCGGCAAACTGGCTGCCGACAATAAAAGCCTTGAGCGCTTTGAGGTGATTTTTCGCCAGGCGCCGAAGCTGTCTACCGGCAGCCACTACGGCGCCCGCTTGGTGTTTGATGGCGAGGGCCATTTGTTTGTAACCCTTGGCGAAAACTATCAACGCACGGCCGCCCAGGACCTCGACAAACTGCAAGGCAAAGTCGTGCGCCTGAACCTCGATGGCAGCATTCCCGCCGACAACCCGTTCGTAGGCAAGCCCGGTGCGCGTGGTGAAATTTGGTCGTACGGTCACCGCAATGCCCAAGGCGCCGCGCTCAATCCCTGGACCGACGCGCTGTGGCTGCACGAACACGGCCCGCGCGGCGGCGATGAAATCAATATCCCCCAACCTGGCAAAAACTATGGCTGGCCGCTGGCAACCCACGGCATCGATTACACCCTGCTGCCGATTCGCGAAGCCAAGGGCAAAACCGCACCGGGCACCGAACCGCCGCAGCATGTTTGGGAAAAGTCGCCGGCCGTCAGCGGCATGGCGTTTTATAACGCCGAGCGTTTTGCCGGCTGGCAGCACAACCTGTTTATCGGCGCGCTGAGCGATCAGTCGTTGATTCGCCTGGAGCTCAAGGGCAATGACGTGGTGCACGAGGAGCGTTTGCTTAAAGACAAACTCGGGCGCATTCGCGATGTGCGCCAGGGGCCGGATGGCTACTTGTACGTGCTGACCGATGCGGACGCTGGCAGTTTGGTGCGCATCGGTCTGAGCGAGTAACCCACGTTACAGGTCGACGGGCTCGTCGAGCGCCTCTTCAGGCGCGCTGCTGTCGGCTTGGGCGCTTTCCTCGGTTTTCTCCAAATCGAGCATGTCGGCGGCGAGCAACGGTTCGGTCACCACGCTGAAGTCGGTAATTTCGATAGCGCCTTGGCCTTCGCCCAGCAGGTGGAAGGAGAAGGCCTTGCGGGTTTCGAGGTTGTCGAAGCCGAAACTCAGGTTTAGCGTTTGCCCGGGCTTGAGCGCCGGCAGCTCGGGAATCAGCCCGGCCACATCGCGATCGAACTCCTTGGTTTTGAGCAGCAGCTTGGCGCCTTGCTTGGCCATGCGCACCGCGCGAATGGTGACGTTCACCCGCGTGCGGGTGCCTTGCGGCAGTTCCAGATACTGGGCGCCGATCAGGTTGTCGGCCCAGTCATCCTTGGCCTCGGCCTTCAGGCGAATTCGTTCGTTATTGGCGAACTGGTATTGCTGGCCGATCTGGCCGTTGCTCAGCGACTGATCCAGCAGGGCCGCCCGTTCGCTGACCAGTCGCGCCTGTTTGCCGCCCACACGGCCCAGGTAGCGGGCCTGGTCAGCGATAAAGCCTTCACTGGCGTAGCGCCGACAGATTTGCTGAAAGTCGCATTCGGTAAACGTGCCTTTGCCGTCGTGCTGGCGCAGCAAGCCGTTGGTGTACGACAGGATCTCGCGCCCGGTGCTGTAGTCGCGAAACAGCGAGCGGCCGGTGAGGTTTGGCGGCACCTGGAAGTCGAAGTAATCGAGCACCGAGGCGGTGAGGTCGACATGCCCGTACACGCCTTGTTTCAGCTTCGGTAATTGGCTTTGTTCGGGGGCCAGAATCAGGTTGAAGCCCCACGCCGAAGCGAGCCTGACGTCATCGATGCCGTGCGATTCGTCCGAGGTAACGATCACCAAGGTGTCTTTCAGCACGCCCTGTTTCTCCAAGCCAGCAAGGAAGTCGGCGACGGCGTCGTCCAGGTAGCCGATGGCGGCTTGTTTGGCGCTGGGATAGCGGTCCAGATAATCCTGCGGCGCCGAATAGGGCTGGTGCGTGCCAACGGTGAGCAGCGTGAGCATCCATGGTTTTTTCGATTGGCGAAGCTCGGCCACCTGTTTCAGCGCGCCTTCGAAATACGCCTTGTCGTCCATGCCCCAGGGGAATTCCAGGTACGGCTTGTTCTTAAACCAACTGCGGCCACGGGTTTGCTCGAAGCCCATGTGCGGCATGATTTTGTCTTTGGCCATAAAGCGCAGGCCGGCGCCTTGCAGAAAGGTGGTGCGCATGCCTTGGTCGCGCAGCTGCGCAGGCAGGCATTGCAGGTTACGGGTGCTGCTATTGAGCAGTTCCACGCCTTTGGGCGTGCCGCTGTCGAGCTTGCTGTAGTCGCCGCACAACATGGCGTACAGGCCGCGAATGGTCTGGTGGCTGTGTAGAACATAGTCGGGCGTGTTCATTGCGCGGTCGGCCCATTGGCTCAGACGCGGCATCAAATCCTCGTGATAACTGCTGTGCAACGCCTGTCGATTGGTGGCGAGGTACGCGCCGGGAATGCCTTCGAGCGTCACGATCAACACGTTCTTCGCCTGGCCTTTACCGGCGAACAGCTTGGTGCCGTTGAGATCGAGCTGGCTGAGGCCCGCGATGTCGGGTTTGGTTTCGGGGTCGTCGTTATCCAGCCAGGCTTCCAGGCGCATCTGGCCGGTGTTAAAGGCTTCGGCCAGCAGCTTGTGCGGCAAGTTGAATTGCTTCCACTGCACTGCCTCACTGGGCGCCAGGTACTGGCCGCTGGCGTGCAGCGCCGCGAAGCCGAGTGGCAGGGCATAGGTATAGAAAGGCAAGCGCCGCGCGGTTTTTTGCCAACGCACCCACAGGTTCGCCAACAGGCCAAGCGCCAAGCCAAGGCCGAGCAAGGGATAGGTGAGGCCGCCGCCTTGGGTGGAGTGGCCGACGAATGTGGGGTCGGTGAGGTATTGCAGGTCGCTGACTTCTGGCATGCGGCCGACGGCGCCTACCAGTTCAGCCGTGCTCAGGGTAAACACGCTCCACACCAGCAACACCGGTAGCGCCAGCCACACTGAGCGGTTGTGCAGCAGCACGATCAGCAGCGAGCCGATGGCCAGGTCCGACAAATAGCCGAAACCGTTGGACCAGCCAAGGCAATAGCGCGCCAGCAGTGGCACAACAAGCAGAAGGAAACCGCGCGCGAGAAATGTGTAAGCGGGGTGCTGCAGCCAGGGGCTGGAAATGCGCACAGGAGCTCCTGAGATAAGGCAGAGAGAATCCAAGCCAGTCGGCAAAGCAGCTAAGAAACTAGAGCGAGAGCGGCGACCGCGTTGTCACGATTTTGAAACAACTCTGTGCGCGAGGCCAGAAGCTTGTTTCACGTGGCGAGCCGAATGTGTGAGCAGGGGTGTAACGGGGCGTGAATCGAGAACGGTCAGACGGAGAACGAGGGAAGAAGCGGGGCGGGTACTACAGCTGTTCGAGCGCTTTCATTCAAGAATGACAAACAAAGCGCTGGGAACAGCAGCAATAGCGAAAGACTTACTTTTTACCGAGGGTGATGTGGCGCGACGGGGCGAACACCTGACCGCTAACACCTTTTGGAATTTCCTGAATCTGGCCACCAGCTTTCAGGAATGCCGTCACTGCATCGTCAATCGAGCTGTGCGTTTCAACGGCGGGAGGGGCTTTTTTCTTCATTTCGGATGCTTTAACGCGCATGGCGGCCATTTAACCTGTCAACAGTAATTTGGCCAGGCATTGTACACAAAATGAGCGGCCCTGGCCCGGCTAAATAGCGGTCAATTCTCGCTCGGGTGATTTTCTCGCACACCGTTGAAATAGGTTAAGCCCTTGTAAACCCTTCAAAACGCGCGGGGTCGGGGACAGCTGCGGCGAAGCACCGTCGGTCAGTGCAGCCGCGTGCGCACGTACAGCGCTTCCACTTTTTCGCGGGCCCATGGGGTTTTACGAAGAAATTTCAGACTCGACTTCACGCTGGGTTCGCTCTGAAAACAGCGAATGGCGATCAGCTCGCCGAGCTTTTCCCATCCGTAATGCGCCGCCAACGCCGTCACGATGGCTTCCAGGGTGACGCCGTGAAGCGCGTTGTGCTGTTTTTCGCTGGTCATGGGCCGCTCGTTATCAAAAGGGAAAATGCCGCCGGCCAGGGGCGAGCATCGGCGGCGGATTATCCGGCAATGGCGCCTGGCCGTCACTGTTGGCGGCGTGCTTCGGGTAGAATGCCGGCCACGCAACGAGGGCAGTGCACATGGCTTTGATCGGACGTTTCAACAGTTTGCAGGTGGTTAAACACACCAACTTCGGCCTTTACCTGGACGGCGGCGCCGACGGCGAGATTCTGCTGCCCAACCGCTACATTCCCAAAGACACGCCGACCGAAGTGGAAGACTGGCTGAACGTCTTCATCTATCTGGACAGCGACGACAAACTCATCGCCACCAACGAAAAGCCGAAGGTGCAAGTGGGCGAGTTCGCCAGCTTGAAGGTCAAGGAAGTCAACAGCATTGGCATCTTCCTCGACTGGGGCTTATCCAAAGACCTGCTGCTGCCGTACTCCGAAGAAAAACGCACACTGCAAGCCGGCGACTATTGCGTGGTGCACGTCTACCTCGACAAACACACCCGCCGCATTACCGCCACCGCCCGCCTGGACCGTTACCTCGACAACACGCCCGCCGCATACAAGGTTGGCCAGGCCGTTGATTTGTTGGTGGCTGAATCCACCGACATGGGCTTCAAAGCCATCATCAACAACCAGCACTGGGGCCTGATTCACAAGAACGAAGTGTTCAAGTTTTTGCGCGCTGGCAAGCAGGAACAGGGCTTTATCAAAGAAATTCGCCCCGACGGTAAAATCAGCCTGAGCCTGCAACCGGTTGGCAAAGAAGCTGCGGTTGGGCTGCATGAGCAAATCCTCAACAAACTGCGCGAAAGTGGCGGCGTGCTGGCAGTAAGCGACAAGAGCCCGCCAGAAACCATCGCCGGGCTGTTTGGCGTCAGCAAAGGCAACTTCAAAAAAGCCATCGGCGCGTTGTACAAACAGGGCGAGTTGGTCATTCACGCCGACCGCATCGAACTGCCCAAATAACGCCTCGCCCCGATTCTCGGGGCTGTTCTAGAATTCCTCACGTGTACGCCGTTGTAGCTCAGTCGGTAGAGCATCTGATTCGTAATCAGGAGGTCGGGGGTTCTTATATTTCCTATGTTTCTTATGCACATTAGAAGGGCACAAATCTTGAGAGATCGAACTCAAAGGCCCTCCATGAGAATCCTCAAGAAATAAAAGTATTTATTAGCTATAAATCATAGGCTTATCTAGCTAATGAGGCCGAAAGGGAGAAAAAGAAGGATCGGCCCATCAAGCTTTGATTCCTGCCGAGATAGCTCAGTTGGTAGAGCGGAGCCCTCGTAAAGCTCAGGCCACGTGTTCGATCCACGTTCTCGGCACCATTTCTGTAGGTGTGGTGATTCTCCTCCACCTTTTGATTGAGATGAGGCTAATCATTTTATTATGAGAAGAGGCCGATTTCTTCCAGACAGTGGTCATTCAGTGTCAAGTCTATCCTGGCACTGCTTGCTAGTAATCTGCCTCTAAAAGCCTTAGTAAGGTGTTATTTGACAGCGAGGGCTCTAGGTAAGACACCTCCTAAAAGCCCCATCCTGTAGTACGCCAAGCAGTCTTTAGGCCTGCGCATCGAGTCAGGTTAGCGATCCGCCCTCATCACCTTGTGAGGCCTTTGAGGCTATGGGCACCTAGTGTCTGAAGCATTTTTGTGTGCGCCTAATTATAAATAAGTTAATAGTTATAGTAATTCTTCGTTCGACTGATGGACTTGATTATTTAAGTTGGAAAATAAAAAGGTGGAGTAGTGGTTGGAAAATTCGTAATCAAAATAAATACATTCAGTTTTCGCGCTGAATGTCGTCACGACGTACTGCAGTTTCTTGCGCTGCCTGAAGCGACTTCGCTTAGGAAAGTTATAATAACGCCTGATTCAAAGTTTCCGGATGTAGAGGTCATAATCGAAACCGAACTCACACTAGAGGAAATCGTTAAAGCCCTTGAGCTAATTGAAGATGGACATGTCATGGTAGAGTCCATAGAGGAGCATGCACATAGGTTGTACTCTTTGCATTCCTGAACGTGTGGTGATTAATTATTTTAAATTAATATTGTTTTTTATTTTAAGTTGTGGGTCCAGGCGTGTCATAATATCTGTAGGGTGTTAGGCGCGTTGTTCAAAATTTTTGTTTGAGTGTTTTTTGTTAGCTTCGAGTTGGTTGGTTTTTATGGCTTGATTGGCGGGCTGTATATTATTTAAGAGGTGGTATATGTGGGAGGTTAGTGATTTCGATCATGCGAATATAGAAGTTTCGGTGTGTGCGATTGATGGCTCGGGCGGTGCAGATGAGGGGCTCTTGGCACATGCGGCCTCATTCGTAGATGTTAATTATCAGCGTCCAGGCGAAACGGCGGTTTTTGGGTGCGAAATCTTCACTCGCCAAGATCTTCCAGGTTATCGAGTACATATGACTATGGTTGTAACCAAAGGCATGTGGGACGGTGAGGTGATTTGGGCTCAAAATCAGGACTACTTCTTGAACGAAAAGTACGAGCCTACAGTTCCTGGGTTGGAAATCGATGAGCTTGCTCGTCGTACTATCAATGAATATGGGCGACGATTGAAATCTCATGACAGCGAAGGCAGTTACATTCGTTGTGCTTAGTCTTAACAATGGTTTGGATTAGTGGAGAAGGTAGCAGGGTGTGATCCGGAGGGAGCCTCAATGAATGCCGATTTTGCTGCACTCCGTGATGCGATTTGACTCTGAAGGCCAATGTATTGCGAAAGTTGGATGAATTGAATGTGGCTGATGAGCCGACCCACCATGCCACATGGTCAATACATACGCAGACTGCTGACCTCGCACGAATCCTATCTAAATGAGGGGCGAGACACTATATTAATTACTGCTCCTTGCTCGGAGCGGAACGCACCGTTATTTCACCGTAGTCATGTACTGATGAAGAGACTTCGTAGCGTTTTCCATGCAGCGCTGTCAGATAGAAAGCTTTTAATGATTGGCGTTGGGTCGGCTCAAAGTCTTCGCGTATAGGATAGCCTTTAGGGTTTCGTTTACGCTTTAGCCATAGAGAGAAGAAGTAGAATCCAAAGGCGGCTGGAATAATCATACCCACGGCCAACATTGTTTTTAGATGATCCGGTAGTCTTTCTGCATTAAGAAAAACGTCTGAGAAGGCATAATCCTGATATATCCAGCATGATGCTAAAACTAAGCAGAACGGACTGCTAATGACGATCAAGAAAGCAATCAGAGATGTAGTTCTTTCATAAAGAGAAGCCTTCGAGTCATCAGTGGTCAAAGCAAAGTCTGAATGCTGCCCGAACACACGGCCCGCCCCTTTAATGACAGCTCTTGGGTTTCCAGTTGTATAAAACCCAATTTGAACCCATTCGTCATGGTTCAAACAGTCAAACATGATTTTGTATTTATTGCCGGCTATTGGGTTAATAGAGAACTCCATAGCCTCATGCGGTTTTGTCACATGGGGTATACCGATAACTTTGATCTCCTTACCCATGTCAATCGTGATAGGTGCAGTAGGTGAAATATCCTCACCTAGCACGGTTTCTCGACCTTTGTTCCACACTCGCACAACAATGTAATAGACGTTGTCCAGCGGCTCGCCAGCAAGATCGACGATCCGAAAAGGACAATGTTGGGTGGGCTCTGCAACAATTTGGCGCCCCAAAACTTCCAATGCTAAGTCTTTCTTCTTCTCTGTTTGCTTGGCTGCGATCAGACTGAGCAAGTATCCGAGTACTCCCCCTAGTCCCAGCAAAATTAGATCTTTCGTGTCTAGGAGGTTCAGTGATTTTAAAAGTTCTTGCATTTTCTTCCTGAAGTTTACCGCTAATTGTAGAATGATTTTAGGTTGATATGTTTTATTTACTGCTTGTCTTGAATTGCTAGTTTGTTAATTTCATTTTTTATTTTGCTTAATATTGAGTCGATATCTTGATTTTCTTCTTTAAGCATATAGCAGTAAGTTAATAGCGTAAGTGGGTGTATTTTCAAAATCGACGAGAGTTGATCAATTTTGTTCAGTGTTGGGGAGTATTGCCCACGTTCTAGTTCACTGATGTAGGTTCGCCCTGAAACCGGCGCAAACGCATCCTGTGAAATCCCTCGCACCAGGCGACTCTGCCGCAGCGCCTCCCCGAATGCCTCTTCTAGCTTCATGCCGTCCTCCCTAGGAAAGGAAGGATCAGGCCACCATTGCACAGTATATAGCTACACGGTATAGTGTGCATGAACAGTATACTGTTCAATATTATTCAAAAAAATATCAAATCCGGCCTCATTCGACGGTTGGCCGCTACGGAGAGGACGCGGATGAGCCCCGAACTGGAACGGCACTTACGAAATCACTACGGCTGGGTGCTGCCCCAAGCGGTTGTCCTTACTCACATCTTGGATGGTTGGCATTCCCTGCTAAATCACACGCTAGCGGTTGTGTTCGTACGCTCCGAGGCCGGACTTTGTCCGCCGGTGACAATCCACAGAATCTGGCAGCACATGGGCATGCTCCAGATTGAGTACGAGGGGGGAGACGATCACGTGCATGGAGCAATCGATCTGGCCACCAGTCTCTCTGTGCATCTCTGCGAGGTTTGCGGCAACCAGGTTCTTCCGAGGCGGATGCATTACCACTGGCCACGCTGCATTGCTCATTACGATGACGCGGACAAGGTTGAGATATTTTTCAGCGAACCGTCAGAACCTCATCCGCCTTTTGAAATCCCGGTACTCGAATCTACACATCAGTCGAGGCGGAAACTTAAGCCTGGTCGAGGCTCGTGATTACGTCGCGTTGTCCTGATTTTTTATGTCTAGGCGAGAGGGCTCAGCGTGCGAAATCACATCCTTCGTATATCGGGTTTAAGTAGATGAAGACGAATACAGAGCAAGCTTCGGACCCAGACCTTCTAGCAATGGCGCTGACTTACCCGTTCAGTGAGCCAGTGACCGCGTTCCTTACGAGCGCACAAATCGTCGGTTCTTTCTGCCTTGGTATATGCCACCGCCACGTGCGTGCTGACGCTCGCGGGCAATTTCATGATGGCCATCGTATTCGAACGTCGCCGATTGTCAGTGCGTTCCAAGACGGCCCGTACTGGTGCATACGCACATACAGCGACAGCGTGTACGTGATCTTGTCCTTCAGCAACGAAGATCCTGAAACGTAACTCAATCGGCTACTGCCGTTGTACGGCGGAGGCGATCATCCATCGTTGTATGTCTATCCCCAATGCCCAGGAGCGATCCTATGCATCAAGAACTCGATGAGCTGTTGTGCGCAAAGTATCCAGACATTTTCCTACCCGGAGCCAAGAG
This sequence comes from Pseudomonas sp. AC070, assembly GCF_979258635.1. Taxonomy (NCBI): domain Bacteria; kingdom Pseudomonadati; phylum Pseudomonadota; class Gammaproteobacteria; order Pseudomonadales; family Pseudomonadaceae; genus Pseudomonas; species Pseudomonas sp. AC070. The sequence continues at coordinate 3,872,847 of NZ_OZ409871.1, read as the reverse complement.
GGATCAGGCGATATTCGGGTTCGAGTGCGGGGATGGCTGGTACCCGCTGATCAACGCTGCTTGTGCGCTCATTCAGGGTGATATCCAAGCTACCGGCAATCAACTCGTGGCGTCTCAGGTGAAACAAAAGTTCGGGGGATTGCGCTTTTACTACCGAGGAGGCGACGACTATGCGGCTTCAGTGGTTTCTTTGGCCGAATCACTTGCATCGCATGTATGTGAAGTCTGTGGTGTCTTCGGCAAAGGGGTAGTCCTCTTTGGCTGGATGCACACTCGCTGCCCAATTCACGAAGAAACGACTACCTACGAAGACACATTAGGAGCGAGCGGCAGGCAGTACCTTCAAACCATCCCTGTGATGGGTGAGCTACTTGGTTCCGCCCTGGCGTTTTTCTCCTACGATGGGCATGCAACTGCGAGATGGTTGACCCAGCCTGTCCGCGCGTTGGGGCATGCAGTTCCTCTCGCATTGGCGGGAACGCAGGAAGGCCAGCGACAAGTCTTGAACGTGCTTGGCCGGCTTGAGCATGGCATTCCTCAGTAACTCACGATGAGATGTAGCGGTGATGCTTTAGACGCGGTGCAGTGCCAGTACCTCAAGGTAGATCCCATGCGAACGGTAACCGTCGTAAAGGCCCGGTTGGAGCTGAACCGGCTTATTGACTGGGTCTCACAGTCACAACAGCCCATTAGCATTTGTGGTCAGAGCGGATGTGCCGTACTGCTCTCGGCAGAGGACTGGGCAGCTATTACGGAAACTCTGTTTCTCTTATCGGTGCCGGCCTACGCGAATCGATAAGTGCTGGGATGGACGACCGCCCTAAAGGCCGATGCACTCCAGACTTGCTCTTGGCTTTCCGCAGTTGGGAAAAACCAAAGGAATCCACTCAATTGGGGCTTTTGGATCAAAATTCGCAGCCAGCTCGCGAATCTGCTTTATTGATGGACAATCGTCAGCTGTTATGAGTATCTGGTCAAGGCAATCCTTCGGCCTGTCAAGCAGCCTTAGCCGCTCAGCTAGCGATAACCCCAAGCATGCTTCAATCTTATTCGAGAGCATAATTCCTGTCTTATTTAGTCGCTGCTTATAGTACGCCTTGTAGTATTTCTCGTGCTCCTTAAACTCCCACTCAGTATCTATCCCCATTACCACATGAGTGATTAATGACTCAAGAGATGGAGCGTTAATGGAGTTGAGATCGTGCTCTGATATCTTAACCATTGACTGCTGCTCACCCCGAATAAAATAATTAAATAAAAAGTGAATTCCAAGCAGCGCTCTACGCTGGCTGAGCTTTAAGCCTTTTAGCTTAAGTCCCTCCTTAACGACCTCCCTAACATCATAAATAGTACCTTTTGGATATGTATCGTAAAACTGCGCGAGCAGCTCAACAAAGCCACCAAAATACGCCCAGCAGTTTTTAACACTAATCCCTTGAGCGTTTCCGACCCATGTAGATGGGCACATTTTTGCAAAAAAAATATTTGGATTATCAACCGTGTAATCACAAGGCTCTTTGTCGATCTTTTCCTGTCTACGAATAAATTCAAGGATCACAGCTTTCGTCAAACGCAGAAGCCCCTGAAAAGAAAATAGAATCTTTCCATCAACGACTGTGGTTTCCGAATTTGCACCGTGGTGCATATTTCGCGGCAGAGCCACCAACTCATGAACATATTTTGATCGAGTCTGATACAGACCACTCAATGCTTGCTCAAGGTCTTTCTTACCGACCGGGCGTTCCTCAGGGTCCGCCATCTTACCAAAGTAGTCGTCTGGGATATGAGAAAGTACGAATTGCTTAAATCTTCTGCTAAGGGCGACATGCTCACCAGACAGCACAGCCTCCCTGATAGAGTTAGCGGTACTCGAAGGAAGGTCGGCCAAGGCTTGATCAATGGGTATTCTTTTAACCTCACTCAGATCTGGCCAAGAGGTTTGAAAATTGTCGAAATTTTGAACAAGCGATTCAAGAGAAATAATCATGAGGGTATATGCCAAGTCTAAATCATCTTTAGATCTATACACGGCTGTCGTATATGATCGGATGGCTTTAATGGCAGCTAAATATTGCCGGCGACGCAACGCGACTAAATCGCTCGTGACTGACTTTAGATTATCAAGCTCTTCTTTTTTTACAAATATCTCCGGAGAGAAATATCGTTTGAGTATGGAGCTATCAGAGTCTCTTCTGGATCTACTTTTCTCTATCAACAGCCTCTCAGCAATCTTTACATCCGGGGTGCAAGTCACACCAAGGACAAAAGACACTACATCTGAAAAATCCTGAATATAAACCTCAATGCAATTTGAGACCAAAACACCAGGGCCTTTTGCAGTCAGCTCAATATTTTCTGCTATTGTGCAACTCAATGCATTAGGAAAACCTCTAGACGAGAAGCTCTGTATTGAGCCTATCGCCGTATCAATCTGATTTTCCGCCATAAAGTCAATATTTGTATAGAGCACGCCCCGAAGCGTATTCGTTCGATCAATTCCGTAGGTGAATAGTTTCCCTGTTGCAGCTTGCAGCATCTCACAACTCCATGAGAAAAGAAAAAATCCCAAACAGAGTAAATCGGCGTTATATCAGCACATCTGTGTCATCCCATAACTCATCAAGATCCACATCATCACTGCTTGGTCGATGCTCTTTAAGTAGTGGGTCAACTTTTATTATCATTGGCAGTTCAAATGCCGTGCCAGTTACGACACAGCAACCTTTAGCAAGCGTTGGAATAAGCGCCCTGGACGATGCATCTAAAGTACTAATAGTATTATCTAGCAACTTAAGGTCGCGATCATTTACTAGCCGATGTATAAGGAAGTTATGAACCTGCGATACAACTGTGGGTGATATGTCAGCAGGTCTTTGGCTGGCAAGCGTCAGGTATGCCCCGTATTTACGACCTTCTTTGATAATTTCCTCGAAAAGTTCAAGCCTGTAATCCTTCCAAATTTCACTTTCTCTTGCCGACTGTTCTGAAAGTATATTGTGCGCCTCATCAATAATCAGGTGAAGCGTCTTATTTGGAGGACTTTTTACGGTGTCCTTATGCTTGGCATAGATACTTTTTGCGATCAAGAGCGGCAGAATTTTCTTCATATCGCTCTTACAGCGCTTCAGCGAGATAACATGCAATAGATCAGAGGAGGGCTGAGCGCCGATCAGTTCGACCACTTTTCGCAGCTCTATAACTGAAGCCTTAGCGCGAGTGAGCACTGGCTGAATATGCTCATACTGTGCATAGCCCAACACAACGTCAGAGCATAGCTGCAAATACGCTCTTAACAGGAACTCTTCAAATTGGTCCAGATAGTCCAGGTCAATCTTCTGCAATATAGGTAATAATGCTTCGGCAAAGCCTGCCCCATCGGAGTTATACCAAGGTCCGTTATTGCTTTTGAACGCACGAGAGTTGAAGAAGTATTTAATTTCTTTTAAGTGGTTCTGCAGCGCAGTCGATTCTACAATCCTAGCGATTTCTCTGCTCAGTTCTAGAGCATCCGGTTTTGCTTCGCCGGTACTAAACGCTCGCTCAAAGGTTTTCAAAAAGAAAATTTTCAGGGAGTCCGGATTTGATTTGAATCTCTCCCTACCATTAACAATTCTACGAATAAAAGGTTGTTGCGTGTTTGTTGTCGCTTGGAAAAGCAAACTAAGAGTTTCGACATCCCAGAAGTGGGATGAAGCGAGCTTCAGCCGATCACGAGGCTTTTTCTGGCTAAGAATCGTTACTCTTTTTTCATCGAAGGGGAGAATCTGGTCTTCAGTGTATTCGCCATTGAAGTCAATAATTATAAAGCTACTTTTGTCCTTGAGGACCTCGTGCTTTTGCTTAAACAGCGTAGTGTACAATTTTGCTAGCGTGTTAGATTTCCCGCTGCCCGTGTTCCCGAAGATTCCTAAGTGACCGTTGAAAATTCGAGCCCAAGGCAGATTGACTGCAATATCTTCTTTTAACATTGCGCCAATGGAGAACTCTCCTCGCCCTTGTTTTCCATATATTTTGGCTACCGCAGGCTCACTGAGTAGAGAAGCTACATCACGGATCATTGGCATGTATTTCACGCCTTCTTGAAACACACCATCAACAATGAATCCAATCGGTCGAACATCGACCTTTCTGGTATAGGCTACTTTCCCGCTCTCGGCCTCAACATTTCTTTCATCTAAATATTCACCCTCCACCAAGCAAACGATGTCTATAAAACCGCGCTGGATAGAAATGTGCTCCCGAATAGAGATACCTCGGTACTTAACACCGTTGTAGAAAATAGACTCCTGATTGGAATCTTCAAATATTCTCAGCGAGATTTTGATACCCGAAACCGCAACTACCTCACCGACAATCAAGCTCATAAGTCGTCCTCAGGATTAGGAGGACTGTATATTTCAGGTTTCAGTGAGAATATGTATTTATTGAAATTTGTAAAATCGAGGACTTCATTGTCTGGAGGACCAATGATATCCACGTTGTTCCACGCTTTAAATTCCTTCGCTAATTTCTTGGCGCCTGACGCGCTATAACAACAGACGTATGCTTTCAGGGTTGGGTTGGTAAGCGAGCGCTGTACCATTTTCAAGATGTGTTCATCAGCGAACGAAAAACCAAACGTGATTAAGATCGAATTTGGTTTTTCCAACTCGTAACTCAGAAGGCGAAGCATTTGATAGTAATGTTCGTCAAACACCGTTTCGTGAAATTTCCATTTGGTCGGGTTGACGATGGGCAGTGCATTATAGTTGTCCCAGAAAGCATTCATCTCCGCTTGGGCAATTTGGAAGAAAGGAATTTCTTCAGTTTTACCACCTTCCGTCACGAGGTATTCCGAAAATGGTTCGAGTTTGGCCAAGGTTTTTTCGGTTAGAAAATTTCCAGGGCGAACGCCGTAATCGACTTTAATTTTGTCCGAGTCTTTGGACCAATAAACGGAGCCATGCAGGTTGATTAGATTTATCTGTGGTATTCCGTAGTTGTGCCGTTCAAAAGCACTTGCTTGACATTGGAAACGATGAAAGTTTTTAACATGGAGATGCTTGGTTCGAAATCCCGCAGTGCCGTCATTCACAGTAAACTGGTGGGTGTCATCGTTCAGAACCGAATCGGCAGCGAAAGGCAAGCAACCATCATAATTAGTTGTGAATACATTTACCTTGCGACTAAGATCCTTGCGCTTATCAAGTAATCCAATAATGGTTTTTATTAGATCCTGATAGTTTTTGGAGTTCGCCTTTTTCTTAGTGGTGCTGATTCCCTCGGGGTTATAACGCTGCACTGGACTAATGCAGGTATTGTAGTAATGCATGAAAAGGGCCGTTTTCTTTTTGGCGTCACCTTCGTATGCTGTTGCTAAAGTTTCGATGGTTTCCCACTCGGACTGGCTGTTAGTTATTTCAAGACCCAGAGTAGGGAACAGATCAGCTGAAGCGCCAGATCCTATAAGTAGGTTTATATTTTTGTTGTATATGTCTACAGGCGGAATTGATATAAACATGCATGCTCCGTTGCGATTCCGACTCCCTAGAGTCTTGTTTTAGAATGATGCCAATTCTTTTTTCCGTGCCACTACTGCTGTATTTAGCTTTTCTGTACCGGACTCAAACAGTTAGCCCAACCTGCTGGCTGACGATTCTGGTTCCTAGGGCGAGAGCCTCTGAAACCAGCATTCGTGCAATTTCCTTCCCGCCCTTAGCTGCGGTTTCTCCCAGGCGCTCTCCGATAGACGCTTTCCCCTGGAGGCTGGATGGCATAGCCCGTAGTACCTCTAGACCTTTGCTGGTAAGGACGACTTCGGCCACGTAGAGACCATTTTCTGCTTTTGTATTGATATAACCCGCGCCCTCTAGCCAGCGGATGCATGAGAGGAAAAACTCTGCGTCTTGGGAGGGTACGTCGGCTTCTATGTGCTCATTGAAGATCGTTGCGTTGGTCACATACTCGGCCACACGCAGCAAGCAGGGTACGGGAAAGTTCAGGTACAGCTTGGCGAAGACTTCACCAGTGATTTCGTCGAACCGCTCGATATTACTCAATCCCATACATCCCTCCCTGGTAATGGTCCGAGGCTATCTTGTGATCACGCTAAGTTAGATTTTTTGTCTCTGTGAAACCGCGTTGATTAGCGGGATGCCACCGAGTTGCGTGAATCTAGCCAGCGGGGTGGGGAGACTCTGAACTCCGCTCCAGCCTTCTTCGCTAAGCATACAACTCCTCGCCACCAGCATGGCCACCATTTAGCCATTGCCGCATAATTTCACTAGCTGACTCTATTTCAACACTTGCTGAAAACACCTATTCCGGTGAAATCTCTTGCCGATTTTCAATGGATGGCCTACTTTCAACACATGATGAAATCCACAGATTCAATGAAAATTGAAGACGAATCCGCCGATGCGCTCAGGGGCATTTTGGCCGAGATCCCCGCTGTCGAGCGACTGGAAGTCACCCCCGCGAAGAAAAACGAGCAGATCGATCTAATCATTCAGTTCGAGGTGTTTGGAAAACTGCACAAGCTTGTAGCGGAAGTGAAATCCAGCGGACAGCCCCGTCACGTGCGAACTGCTCTACTGCAGCTTCAGGATTACGTTAGACGTCAACCTGAGCCAGTCACCCCCATTTTCATCGCTCCGTATCTGTCCGCTGAAGCCCAAGATCTATGCCGTGACCACGATGTCGCCTATGTCGACTTGGAGGGCAACGCCAGATTGGCCTTTAGCACGTTCTTTATCTCTCGCCAGGTCACCAGTAAACCCAAAGTCGAACGAAGGGAACTGCGCTCTTTGTTTAAGCCGAAGTCGGCTCAGGTACTACGGCAAATGCTCCGCGACCCCTCGCGCCCCTGGCGGGTTGCGGAGCTAGCTGAGGCTGCCGGCGTTAGTATCGGATTAGTGAGTAATGTCCGCTCTGGACTCCTGGATAGGGAGTGGGCAGAACGATCAGAGGATGGGATGCGCCTTTCGGATCCAGACTCGCTACTCGACGCTTGGAGCGAGGAGTACGAACCCCCATCCCACAAACGGATCGGCTTCTATACGACGCTACACGGCGCTTCATTAGATGAGGCTATCCGCACGCTCCACCCAGCTCCAGATGAAAAGCCTTTGGCAGCATTAGCGTCTTTCTCCGCCGCACAGTGGCTTGCACCATATGGACGAACTGGCACCCATTACTTCTACGCCGATGAGCAGGGATTGGAGCGATTGCGCTCGACTCTAAAACTTTCCCCCAGCACCAAAGGGGAGAACGTAATGGTGAGCGTCCTAAATGACCCAGGCTTGTTGCTTGACGTTGTAGAGCCGGTACCTGGAGTAATTTGCACCAGCCCAGTTCAGACCTACCTTGATCTTTTCATAGCCGGAGAGCGTGGGCGCGAGTCGGCTGATTTTCTTCGACAGGAGAAATTGAGATGGGCGAAATGACTCCGAATGAGCCGCAACGTGCTAGTGATTACGACGACCGCACCACTGCGGCTGTTAAGAGCGTTTTGATCGAGATTGGGCAGATCCTCGGCAGCTTCAAAGGGAAATTTGCCGTCATCGGTGGCGCCGTACCTTGGCTGCTGCTGAATGAAACCGAAGACATGCAGCATGTGGGAACACTGGATGTAGATCTTGGCCTCGACGCTGAAGCGCTCGGGGATGGCGAGTATGCCAATTTGGTCAAGGAACTGTTGGGGCATGGCTATGCGCAAAGCCCCCAACTCAGAAGCTTCCAGTTAGTCCGGCAGATCCGTGCAGAAGACGGCGGGCCTCCTATTGATATCGTCATTGACTTCCTACGACCAAGGGATGCTGAGGTTGTAAAGAACGTTCCGCCGCACATCAGCGACTTTGCGGTGCAACGTGCTGATGGTGCCGATTTGGCCCTTCGCTTTTACCAAATGGTCGCCATTTCTGGAAACATGCCGAACGGCGGCACCAATCGAGTTGAGATAGCTGTTTGCTCAATTCCTGCATTGCTTGCAATGAAAGGCCATGCAATCGAAGGCCGCTATAAGCAAAAGGACGCCTATGACATCTACTACTGCGTCCGGAACTTTCCAGGTGGGCCAGAGGCATTAGCTGAAGAATGCCGGCCAGTTTTAGAAGTAGCCAGCGGCCAAGCTGGCTACGCTTTCATCGCCAAAAAATTCGATTCTGTAGATGGATTTGGTCCCACCTGCGTACGGGGTTTTGTTCAAGAGACGCAAGTTCTTGGGGATCGCACGCCAGAACAGTGGCAAACAGACGCATTCGGGCAAGTCGATGCGTGGCTGCGTGCGCTGGGTCTACGGTAGCTCGCAGTGTTCACTCAATGGTCCATAGAGAACGCGTCCTATCTAAAACGAACAGTTCAAATGCAACGCGCTGCTAGAAAACTTCGATGCTTGAAATCAACTCGGCACTCCATTTGAACCAATAGTTTTTAGTCGGCTGCATTCACTTTGCCGATTGGAGCCGTAGATGAATGTCTGAGAACGCTGGGAAAATTCCCACCCACTGGATATCGACAGCCATTTTGGTGATTCCTGCACGGAAGCAGTTCTCTTGTCTAGCCCCTGCCTGAAAGCTAATGTGCAACCCAATACACATGCGAATACAAGGAATTTTCAAAGGTGGTGCACAGCGCCAGTATCAGTACAGAAAACTCACTCTAGAGCAGTCGCGACCACAAGAAAGAGAACATTATCCAACAGATCGCTGGTTTTGTATCCGTCAGTTTTTATCAATTTTTTTGTTTGTTTTGGGAGGGTTAAGTGTTATTTCCGCAGAATATCATCAAGGAGATAGTAAGTTGTGCCTATTGGGCCGATCGGCTCGTCCGTGCAGACTTAATCGAAGGAATAGTGGTAAGTGAAAACGACTATACATCTAACTTTACTGCTGCATTTAGGCGGGAAGTACACGCAAGAGCAATACCCGGACTGACCGCAAAGATTCAAGTATTAAATGCTAGTGCTGAACGAGATCTAGGTGCTGACGCATGTGTGATTTTACAAAATGACAGAGAATTTAAGGCCGGAATTTTTGAAGCGAAATGGCCTCGGTTGAGTACTCATGTAAATACATGGGATTCGAAGCAAAAATCTTCTGGAGAGTCCCATTTTCATTCACAGCTTCAAAGGCAGCATGCACAAAGGCATTACGCCGCCATTTGGGAAATGTTCTATTGTGAGTATCCATTTGGGAGCCAGCCATCGTTCATGCCAGACGAGGGATCCGCTTGTGCGTGGCACGACGACGCTTATAGCTTTTCATCAAAAAGGCCTGGCAATATTGAACCTTGGACAGATGATGAACTGAAAGCACTGTTGGAAACGCGTCTCTTATCAATAAGTAATGTGATTGAAGCTATGTGCAATTGCACTCAAGGAACGCCGCTTCCGAAGGGCAGATACGAAAAAGCATTCGGTGATATGGGGGCTCCACATTCAGCATTGGTTATCAGCTATAGCCCTGATGGCCAGTAGCGAGAATAATAAGTACATCCTGAAAGCGTGATTTTTCGCTGCGCTAAAAAATAGCCGAAATTTTTGTTTTATGAATATAAACAATCATGGGTAACTGTGCGGATCTTGAGTTTGGTTTCGTAGAGAGAGCAGTTTTTGATAGGGCGGTAACCATCTGTGATGAAAGGTTAGCTGAGGTGACTTGCCTACCAATTTAAGTGCTCGCACCGCGAAAGAAACAGGAAATAGCTCCTGTTTCTTTCGCGGTGCGAGGCAACCTAGGCCTTGGTGCAGTTAGAGTCAGTCTTTAGTCGAATCATTACGTTCGTGTAGCCCGATGAGAAAACGGACTCATCGCTAGTTCCTTCCGTGAGGGCTTGTTTTAGCCCGCTGTAAACCCTCTCACTGCCATCCAACTCTGTCGCTTGGAGCTGTGCACACTCTGCTGCCAGAGACAGAATAGCTTCTCGCTCTTTCGATTCGTCCATCTGCTCAGCAAAGTGAAACTCGACAAGCTCTCTGTACGTACCCATAAGCTTGTGAGCGGTGCTTTTTGTGAGATTTTCAGGGAGCGCTGCTCGTGTAATTGCTTTTGTCAGGATCCCAAGTGCCGTCAAGGGAGCATCGCTTTTCAGGCCTGCCTTCACGAACCACTGGCCAAGCAGTGACGCGAGAGCTGGAACAGGAAGAGACGTCGTATCGGCCAGCGATCGCAAAACCGCTGAAGCATGACTCAGGGTTTTGTCGAACGGCGCCCGGAAATCCCAAAGCGCATCGATGGCTGCCATGAACGTGGGATCCGCATCGATTATCTGCATACCTTGTTTTAAGTAGCGAGCCGTCGATAGCTCGCTCGGTAAAAGGGACACCAATTCCTGGTAGCGGACTATAAGCCCGACCCGCCACGCACAAAGCTGCGAGATTTTCTGAGCGACCTCTCCTCGCGTGAGTAAATCAGCATCTTCTAGGGCCGCCAACATATCTAGGGTGCATATGCCGTCTATGGCACCTCCGCCCGCACAGAACACGCGGAAAGCCAAATCGTCTGAATAAAGGCGATAAACACTGGCTTCACTTTGGCAGATATCCGCAATTTCCGTGCGCTCATGCCTAGTAGAGTCATCATCTTCCTGATCGTCCTCGGACACGCTCAGTAGCGATGGCTGTATGATCTGGCTGAGATGTGGCTTCAGGGCATCTTGGAGCGCGAGACATTTTCCTCGCATAGGGCTGCTGGAAAACGGATTCACTAGGTTCGCCAAGGTCTCAAGCGTGCCTTGAGAAATTGCCACCTTTTCGAAAAACTGCATCACCGGCTGAATCAAGCCCAAGTCGAATAGGACTAGCAAAGCCGTCCAATCCAGAAGTGGAATACGCTCTCTCAGTGTGGCAGCGCTTGGCGGCTGCCACCGATTATCCGCCAGCATCGTGAGGTGGTACTTCCTGTCATCTCTACTGCATACCTTTGCGATCTCCCAAAGTTGAACAACATCGTGCACTGACGACAGAACCCACTTTGGCCTCCACGCAAAAGGAAATAGGCTCAGGCCCTGCTGTAGCTGGTTTTCCAGCCTCTGCTGCACCACCTCTTGATCAGCAGTAATACCGGTAATCGTCTTAATCTGCGCGAGTATCTCTTCAGCCGGAGCGTCATCCCGGATTTCTGCTTTCTTGATAATTTTGGAGTTCGGAAACTTCGTGAAGAAGGTATCGGCTCTCGTCCTGAACTCGGAAACCTCCAGTTGGGAAATCTCACGAGCATCCGTGGCCGTGGCCATTAGAAGCATCGTTAAGTAGATACCCTCCTGAACCTCGGAGTTGGAATCCACCAAGCTTCCCATTTGAGCCGCGAGTGCCAAGAGCCGACCGCTCGCAGGTTCAGAATGTTGAATTAGATTGAACAGCAATCTGATGCATTCCATCCGCTGCTGATTTGATGTTGCGGCCTCAAGAATTATGTCTGCTGCCTTTATGGCTTGCTGAACAAAGCCACACCTCACCATGATGGTTATGTAAGTGTTCAATGCCAGGTTGTCTCGGACTCCACCCTCCAGCATTACTTCGAGAATTCGACGAGCTTCTTGGGTTTCTCCCAAGCGATCCAGTGCCAGAGCCTCAAAAGCATGCATTCGCGGACCAGGTTCCAGCCGGACTTTCACTCCTCGGCATAGCTCTAGCAAAGACTTCCAATCTTCGGTTGTGGCCAATGCCAGCCCCACGTGCGCAGCCATGCTAGGCGAGAGTTGGACCTTCTCTGTAATACGACCGGCCACCACCAGACAAATAGGCGCATAAGCCGGTTCTGTTGGGTCAAGCTCCTCCAATAACGCGACAGATAACATGTATGGGCGATCAAGTTCTTCGTAGCGATCGAGGAGAAACTGAAGTGCTACGGTCTTTCCAAGCCTGTTCATCTCAAGCATCAAGAAATACTGCAGCAATACAGAACTTTCACGAAGGGCCGCATTCGACTCCAACTCTGTCGCCCACTTGGTGACAAGGGTGGGCTGCGCGAGCTTGTGCGCGGATAGCGCCGCGGAAATAGCGGCGGCACCGAAAAGCTCGTGTGTCCTATCCAAGGTTTGGAAATTCAGGTCGAATAGTTCGAAACATGCACGATGCTGACGGTTCTCGCGTAGGAGCAAAATGCGTCGCAGAATTCCTAATTGGCTTGTGGGCAATCGATCATTCGCTTCCAGTGCGATCGCGAACTCCCCGCATTGGGCTGCGACCGACTCAAGTGCGTTTTGCAGTCCTTCGAGGTGTGGGCGTGCACGAGCGGCATCGGCAAGCGCTGGCAGAATTTCTTTCTGCTTACCTAGCATGGAGGCGGTGGCTGCCCAGATATCAGCTAGATGTTCAATGTTTGAGCCCCAGCCCACCTCTTGTAAATTGTCGACTGCGTCCTGAATCGCCGACCATGCTTGCTTGACCAGCTCAGGGTCGGTACCCGCAAGCCCACTCGGTGGTAGAACCTCTCCAGAGACCGAGTTTCCGGCAAGAGCTAGGTAGAACTGTGCACGTGATTTGAGTACAAGCAGCACCTGCTGCCAATTATCGGCGAGACCTGCGCATGCAAGACCAATGTTGCAGTCGGCCAAAGCCTCTTCCGACCTGCTGAACATAGTGTGGATTAGCGCTCTGGCGGCATACTTCTCACCGCCGCTGATGCGATCAGCAACGGCTATCGCTTCGTCGAATGCGCCCTCCGCTGCAAGCACTCTCGCTCTTGCAGAGAGTACTAGCGGATCTTCTCCAACCAGCTCTTCAAGAAGGTCGGTATAAGAGTCTTTCTCCGACCCAAGGCGCAGTCGAAGCTCCATTTCTGCCCATGCTGCAAGGTGCTTCGGCAAAGGGTATACGCCGTGCGCGCGCCTGAATGCGTTACTTGCATCCTGATCGTGACCGCATGCACAGTGCCATCGGCCTCTCAAATACCAGTACTCAGCCAACTCAAGTGGCGTAGATTCACTCAGCAATGCTTCCGCAGCTCCTAGTTCCGCTGCAGCTCGGTCAATCGAGTGGGTACGTAAAATAATCTTCGCTTGATTCAGATGCCATGCAAGTGTGCCGGCGGGAGGGGCTACCCAATGCTCCTCTGCTGGCGCAGCTAGGGCATCGATAAAAGCAGGACTGCGTACCGATAGCCCCTGTGTCACCCCTTGAATTACACCCAGCCGATCCTCCACTTGCATCGTCGGGTGCGTCTGCTCGACACGTATGTCTAGGGCGTGTCCGGCACGGGACAACTCATTCTGCAGATTGATGTCCGAGTCGAGGTCTGTTCGCACCGTTAGCCGGTTTTTTGTAGGTACCCGTAGAGTTACGTATCGCTGATCCACGGGGAGAGCATCCACATGGATACGATGAAGTTCATCCCGCAACCACACGTAGTAAAGGGGGCAGTCGAGTGGCTCGGGATCAACCTGTAGATCGCATAGAACAAGCAGGAGCGGCTCTACCAATCGATCGTAGTAACGAATAGTAGAAGCCTTTAGTTGAATGGATATGAATGACTGATCTGCCGAGATTTCGGGTGACCGAGTCCCTTTCAACTGAACGCGGAAAACGTCTCTAACTTCCTGGTTTGGGGCCGTTTGGACTTGGTAGTCCAGGCCGTAGTCGTCAGTGCCATCCAGGCCATGGATTTTCCAATGGCGTGGAGTGCGCGCTCTAAAACAGCGATCGGCGTCTGTGTTGATTTCGTGCTGTTCCCCAGTTTGAGGAAGAGGACCTTCGACTGGCATGGCTCACCCATAATGTTTTTCGCAGGTCCAGTGTACTGAGTAATTACCCAACAGATGACACCCAGCTGCTGATTCACACCGCTTTGACGACCTTAGATAAACTGTGCCGGCCGGGATACACCTATAGCAAAGGCGAAGTGATGTTGTTGGGACTCAGCCAGCGCGGCGAGTTCATTGATGACCTTTTCTCAAGCAACGAACCGGTATCTATCAGCAAACTGATGGGTGTCATGGACCAGGTCAACGAGAGGTGGGGCACGGGACGCTAAGACCTGGAAGGGTTTCCGCGAATCCTGAGTGGGGTAGACACTCCCGCTCCAACGAGCTTCATGGCGTTCTATGCAAAACTCGTGTTTCCGGGCGTGGATGGGAAAGGAAATGGACAAGAATTTCTTAGGAAAGTATCTAGAGGCTATGAAGCGGCAAGATTCCAAGGGCCGTTGTCTTCACTTTGATACCGGCGGAAGGTGCGAGGAAATTATCTCCGCCCACTCGATACAACGCATGGGGCAGTTGCAGCGCATCGCTGAGGATAGCCATGTCTATCGAATGAATGGAGATATGTCCACTCTTCGCAAAACAAATGGCATTCCAGTGCCTAAGAGAATTGGCATAGGTAAGGCATCAACATTCTTAGGATTTTGTAAAACACATGACAATGCTCTATTCGAGCCCATTGATAACGCTCCTCTCCGACCTACTGCTGAGCAGATAGCGCTCTACGCATATCGTTCGCTCTGTCGAGAGTGCTTCGTCAAGGAAAATGCGTTGCAGGTAATGAGGGAGACGCTCGATTCGTCCGATCTGGATAAGACTAGCCGAGATTTCATGGCGGCTGTGTTTTACGGGACAGCCTTTGGTGTCAAAGGACTGGAGTATCATAAAAGGTGCTATGACGAGGCCCTACAGAACAAGAGTTTTGATGAGTTCCGATATGTTTGTTTTGCTACAGAGTCGCGCTGCTCCCTACAACTTTCAGGTCTTTTTTATCCTGATTTCGACTATCTAGGAAGACCACTAAATGATCTCAGTGACCGGTCATCCCCTCCTGAGCTGCTTACAGCTTTTACTGCCCCTACGGATACCGGCTGGAGCTTCACATTCGCTTGGCACGGTTCAAGTGACTCAATATGTATGCCATTCATTCAGTCACTCATTGAGTGCGTAACTCGGGGAGATCGTCTTGAGGATCTGCTGCTCAGATTCTCGCTCTTCACCTGTGAAAATCACGCCATACGTATTTCTTGGTGGGACGGTTTACCTGAGTCTGGGAAGCAGGCAGTACTTAGAAAAATTCGTTTAATGCTTGATCCGGACGAGCCTATCCCAGCTAACTACCTTACGAAAGGCTGCGAAGGATTGGCAGATTGGACGTTCGGCCCAGTTTTCACAAATCTCGAAATCGGACCTAGCGTTCGCTAGTGAAAGTTGCCAGAGCTTCTGTATGAGGCTACTGCCCCAACAGCTGTTCGATGTCTACGCCCTTTTCTCAGGCAGCGAACCGGTATCTATCAGCAAGCTGATGGGCGTCATGGACCTGGTTAACGAGAAGTGGGGCAGGGGGACGCTAAGACCTGGAAGGGTTCCCACGAATCCTGAGTGGGGCATGAGACGGGAAATGATGAGTCCCAGCTATACCACGAGGCTGGATGGACTTTGGGGCGTACCTTAAGAGGTCAGGGATTTCCTTTGGACGGGGCAAGCCTACGGCGAGTGTTTGCTGCTAACCGAAGGAGAGCCATAACGGCGAGAGGACCATCTTGGCCGATTATAGCCCTTCACGACTGGCGGCTATCGGCCAACAGCAGTCCATGGACACCCCGATGATCCGTCAGTAATGTGCGCGTAAGTCATGTCGCTTTTCCTCCTCGCCTCAAGTCGCGTTTCTCGCGCGACACTCAAACCGAGCAAGGAGCTACGCATGAACAAGGAACGTTATCAGACGCAAACGGTGGAAAATATCACGCCACATGTGCCGTCTACTTATATTTAGCCGTCAGCAGGAGCTTTTACATGGATTGGAATTGGTTTTTCAGCTCGCTTTCTCAATCATCTGCGGCAATTGTTGGTATATTTGGCGCATTCATAATAACTAAAATACTTAGCAACCAAGCAAGTTACTCTGAGAAAGTGAACAAAGGCAGGGATACGCTAACTCAATGCAGAAGAGTAGTAGACTCTGCCGGAGGCATGTATTTCACATGGTATAACAAACAGACAAACAAAAAGCAGTACGATGAATTGAGTAATCTTTTTGAGGGGGATGAATATCTCACTCCTGAGCAATACTATGATCAACTAAACTTTTCGTCTTTTTCACCACGCAATGAAATCCTTCAAGAAATTGAATCAATTATACAAGCAAATAAGATCGAGCAAAAGAAAGAACGAGAGGAACTTAGACAAAGGGCGGCCCGCTTTCAACAGCTGAGGCCCGGATTCGCATATATCGAACCGGCACCAGTGAAATTTTCAGCCCTTTCTCCATTCAACATGGATTTGGCTAATAATTTACAAAAAGAAAGGGAAGCAATCGATAGTGTTATTAGAGAAGCTCGGCACCACATACGTTTAGCATCAAATATGCTCGACTCCATAAGAGGCAATCCCGAGTCATCACCACAAATCACCTACGCGTTAGCCTTAGTAACAATGTTATTTTTTATTGGGGTAATTTGGCCATTAAGTTTCATGCCCGCAAATCCTGAGGGTGATTTCAACTTGTCCTTTTCTGCGTTCTTCACATTACTATTAACCATTAAAGGCGCTTTCCTCACCGCACTATCACTTATATTTGGAGCGGTTCTGATTATGTTTTTCTGGCTAAATATAAGCTTGAAGCACCCAGAAGGAACAATAAAAGAGCTTGAGTTATATACAAACATAACATCGTACTCTGAGTATTTTTCAATTATGGATGAAAACGAACGTCTAGGGGCCGCAAGCCATGACTGCTAACAAATGGTTCAAGTCGTTCGCTTCGCTCACGGGGGGCGAGCTAAAGTCGGCCCCTTAACCAAACGTTATGCCATACAAGGAGGGTTCAACGCTATTCCCATTGTTTGATAAAGACTGCGATCTTGCCGGCTGGATTTCACTCAATCAGCACATCTTTGATACAGAAATGAATTGGGTAGCTTATATTTCTAACAATCACGCGTGGTCTGCGGATTCAGGGGATTGGCTTGGCCCCGTTCACGGCCTACTGTGTCTTGATCAAAGTGGCTGCCCAGTAGCTTGGAACCCACAAGTGCGTGTAGCTGGGGCAGCACGTCCCCCCAGACCGGCTCGATCAGCCCGATCAGCTAGGCCTGCTCGCCCGGCACGTCCTGCAAGACCAGCGCGACCAGCTCGACCTGCCACCCCCGCAGGCGGTTGGTCGCAGTTTTTATTCCCCGCATGGCTGGGGCAGTAGACCCATAGCAAATGGCTCAAGTCGTTCGCTTCGCTCACCGGGACTGGCTAAAGCCGCCCCCTTAGCAGGTGCTCAATACAGCAGCAACCAGATAAAGCCTGGCAGGGATACAGGAGCTGATACTCGGGCGTCAGCGGGTTGATCACTCTTGGGGAAAACGACTGCTAAATGGCTGGTATTGGCTGAAAGCTGTCCTTCACGACAGGTACAAACAGTCAGAAGCAGTGGACCGATTCCAAAAAATAGAGCCATTCAACCTAGGAGTTAGCCCAAGGCAGCTCTGCAGGCTCATACCTTTCAATCATTGGTCGTACGATCTTGGTCAAAGCACGTCGAACGCTGCGTACTCCATCTACAAGCTCTTGTTCACTCATTTCGCTGCCAAGCATTTTAAGTGTGATTCGATAGGCTTCCGCCTCAGTCAGTACTAAGGCTCTGGGCTCGCCGTTGCCCTTGATGGCAGCTGTCTTGCGTGCGGGTTTCAGTGCATCATTTCGAAGTGCACTCAGCTCATCGTCGAGTCTGAACCCTTCAATCAAGTCCCAAGCGTACAGCCCATAAATCATCGTATTCACATTCATTGTTGATTTGACGATTACGTGCTCATCTGCTTCAGCCTTCAAGTGCGTAACCAGACCTGAGCTTCCACTCACGACGACAGAGGCAAACTTGTCATCCGGGAACTTGCCGGACTCGAAAGCCTTGAGTGTGTGGCGTCCTCTTGCTGAAGCCTGGGCCATTTCCAGCTTGGCCTGTAGTAACGCCATCGGCGGCAGTGGCCTGGCTAGGTCAAGCACCAGGACAAGCTTATCCTCCAGACAATTGCCGTTAACGGTAATGTCGACCTCATCCGTGGCGAGCGCCCAAGCTTGGGCGCGGCGAACAATCATTGGCGGGGAAACAGGGCAGGGATAACTTGAGAATCGTCTTATAGGGCCAGTGCCAGAAAAGGGCGGGTCGTCATCATCGCTATCAATTCTGCGCGACTCTCCGAAAGAGCTGTAATGACTGTCGACAGTGCCAAGCTCTTCTTTGCCTTTGTCAGAAGTGATGTAGGCCCACCATTGATGCAGGAGGCGTATGTCGGCTCGAATAGCAAAATCTGCAAGGCAGAATCCATCAAGGTGTGGCCTCAGTAATTCGCCTACCTCGACAGCTTCGGCTTGGAAAGTGTCCAGAGCGCTGAGTAAAACCGACTCTTCCTCCTCTGTGTACCAAATAGAGCGAAAAACTCCTTCGTTCTCAACAGCCTTCAACACCCGCCAGGCACCGTCTTCCACGGGGCCGTTTGCGTCACTCTCCGTAATGCAAAACTCATCGATTCCTTGGGCCAACGCTTCAAGCCTGGTGAAAGCAGCATGCCCTGAGCGGAATGCTTTTCGCTTGGCAATTTCGATCCAAAAGACTTTTTCCAAATGATCCTTGTTGAAAAGATCACTCTCCGAATACTCGTTCGCTGGCATTGTCAAGACCACGCAGATAAATACCGCTGTTGAATTTTCACGAAAACCGAGGCGGGGTAGTTTCATTCGGCCGGTCAAAAATCCTGATCAGTCCGGTTACTCAATAGGTATGGAGAAAAAATGCCAATACTAGCCCCGATCTTCCGCGAGCTGAACCTGCACCGAATTATCGATTTATCAGAGGCAGGCCTCAGCAACTCAACCATTGCACGCGTCATCAACGACAAACCGGGCAATAAACCCACTATGACCGCCGCCGATGTAAATGGCTATTTGAAACTGAGCAAGGCTGGGACGGCAGAGATGCTCGTCAGCGCTCAGGTGCATAAAGCACTTAAAGGGGAGGCGAAAAAATCCTGCAAGGAAGAAACCATGACCTTGGAATGAGCTGGGTTAATGCGCCGACCTCCTTGGTCGGCTGCATATCCTTCCCGTATTGGCGATTTCTTGCTGATGATGAATAGCCCAGCCTCCCTAGAAAGTCCGGAAATTCATCGTACGGTTTGTACAGTCGGGACATATCAGTCCGCTTTTGGCTGTTTTCTGCCTGTCGTGAAGCGCAGCAAACGGCCAGAAGCGGGCAAAAAGAGCTAGCATATGCTTTGACCAAAATAGGCCGTGGTCGGCGCCCGCCTCCTAAAAAGAATTGGTCGGGTTCAATACCAATTAAGCCGAGAGACTAACTGACCGTACTCCTTCGCTACCATCTCGAAGCGTTCAAAGCTTCCACCAAAAAGGCCGGCCTTGAGGGGAGCCCAACTTGGGCCCTGTGTTTTTGCTTCTTGCACAACCCTTTCAAAAGGAAGCCTCTTCCAGCCGAAGCGACCAAACGGACCCCAGACGCCTTCGTCCCTCAGAATACGCATGTCTGCGACGGCAAGACCGAGTAACACCTCGAATGTATCGAACGCTTGTTCATAGCTTTTGCCAAAGAAAAGCAAATCATCCAAGCTGGGCTGAAGGATTTTGAATAGGTACTCGCTGAGAGGCGTGTAGTTGTTCTCGTGCCCCGGAATGGACTTCAAAACATTAGTTCGATTCAGTTCGAGTATGCATTTCCCAATGGCCTCGACTAGAAGCGGGCTTTGGTCTCGCTGCTCGATAGAGGGAAGAGACGTGTAGAAAAGCGCCGCTAGGCTTTCGTACCGCTGTGCGTCTATTGCCGCGATACCGACCCTATAGGTCTGCAAGATAAGTGGGTACCAACGCAGCTCCAACCATATCTGTTGCCCGCCGCGTACATCTAACCGATCACACGAACGAGCCAAACACTTCTGGAGAGTGGCTAGATGCACCGGCTTAGCCCAGTAGGCCACGGCGGCTAGTAGGGTGGAGAGGTCTAGTGATGCGTTCTCGTATCGCTCTAACCTTAAACTGAAGTCTGCTTGGTTGAATCCACCCGACAACGGAAAGTCATCTTCTGAAGTCATTGCTAAGAAGCGCCTCACTTCACCCACCAAAAAGTCGTGGAGTTCTATGGAGTTGCTTTCATTAGAAAGTAAGGACTTCACTCTCTCGGATTTTTTAGCCAGGTTCGAAGTAGCTGTCAGATTCTCTGCATGAGGGATAGTGATGAGTCTATCCAGATCCTTATCGTTGATACGCTCTAGCTCGCTTAGACCGGCTGCCTTGAACACAAAGTCGCCATCTCCGTCGAGGTGTCCGTAATGGGGGGTTTGGTTGGAATCCCTGTCACTTGAAACTCGCTGGTAAACGTATGACATAAGGCTATTGGCGGTAATGACACCTCCGTCGCTAGCGGCTTTACCTAGGAGTCCTTCAATCAGATGGCCAGTAAATACTGAGTGACCTGGAAGTGGTCCCCCTGCATCTGAAACAGTTTCGTCAGCTTTTCCTGCGGTCAGAACCTGCCGAGAGTGCCTGAGCAGCATGTCCTTTAAAAAGCGTGCGCTCCCAGGCAGCGTGCTTCTCGTTAAAGCCAGTCCGCCGTAGCACGCATCCATGATGTACATGAGATGTTTTGCCCGAATCAGTTCGGAGTTCTTCGTCAGATCATCCCAACGAATAAGTGTGCTGTAGTCACTTGGATCGGCATCTTGGGGAACAAGGAAGCCAACCTCTCCTCTATTTCCTGTGAGGGTGTGACCGTGTCCCGCGAAGAAAACGACCACTCGATCATCAAGCCCTACGTCTTCTCGCATAAAGCTGCAGTACGCCTTGAAGATGGCATCTCTTGTCGCATCCTCGTCGAGAAGACATATGACATTTTCCGAGGGGAATCCAAACTCACCTATTAGTAAATCGCGAACGGCGGTAGCGTCATTGACAGCGTAGGCCAGAGGCGGAACGTGTTCGTATCTGTTTACGCCGATCACTAATGCATGACTGTTTGCGTAGTGAGTTTTGAGGAGGAAACGAATATCTCGCATAGGATCACCTTTTGAAACCTAACGATTAATCATTATTCTGAGAGTTGAGCTTCAGATGGAACCTCAGATGCTACATCTTTTGCTTTGATAAGGAGCTTCTCAAGCCTTTTATTCCTAGACTCAAGATTCTTGAACGAAATAAAGTCTGACTGAATTAACTCGTAGCATTTATGAGTCGAATACACCTCATCCAGTACTCGATTCTGAATTTCAGCGTAGCTCTTTGTTTCATAAAGCTGCCAAACGCTTTTGCCCGACTCGAACTTAACTCCGTACATGTATTTGTTAAGAATGTGATTTTTCGATTTTGGATATAAGAGATTGCTAGGGTTGTTGAAAGTGCCAATTGCGATCTGTGAAAGGTCGACGATCCTAAAGCTATTTTGAAGAGCAAATGCATCTTGATTTGAAAGAATGTGAAAGCGCTTAAACAGCTCAAAAAGAATCGGAACGTCGGAAGAGATGATCCCGATTCCGCACAAGACTGCAGATACTGCCCCATCATGGGCGTCTTTCACCTTGTCACATGCAGATTTGAGCAATGCATAGATGCTCTCAAGCATCTCTTTCTCTGACGCATGCTCCCATAACCAAAACGACTTGGTCTTTTTGTGGACTTCAGATTTTGCGATATTGAAATCCCGCTCTGGATTCGCAACCAGAAACGAGCCACCGAGGAACTTACAGTCCTTGTCCCAGGGGTTGTAGCAAAAGCCCGACTCTGAGCGTTTCTCCTCCGGAACGTAGAACTCCAAATCGAAGAACACCACCCTGCATTTTCCTAGCCTAATCCGACCTTTTTGCATCGCCATCCTTGATTACCACTTCGCATGCTGCGCCAATCATAAAAGTGCGCATCATTACAGTGAGCGGCGGTGGCGACAAGAGTGCTATTAGGCGCCGTTGTCGCGGTTACCTGCTCCTCTCTTCGGCATCATCCAACTCAGATTGAGCAAGCGCCGCCTTGACCAAATCCAGCGTTCGGTTTTGATCTTCGGTCAGTTCGAGTAAGTCGAGCCGTGCCACCCATTCTGTCCAGCGCTCTAACTCCAAATAATCTGTCAATGAGCTAACTGGAATGTAAGAGGTCTGCGTAGTTGTGCCGCCTCTGCGGGAAGTCCGGACGCTAACCTGGCCTTGTGCAAATTGGAGGAATCGTGTCGGAGAGGTGGCATTCTCCTTGACCCAGCGGCGACCCGCGTCACCACCCTCGCTGTAACGGTTCAGGTCATAGAGGTATGACGCGTGATCCTCATCCTCCAGGAACTCGTCAGGGTCGCTATCAGCCTTCTCAAGCAATTTCCGCAGGTAGATGTCTTTCAACTGCTCTAGCCCATCGTCATCAAAATAACCTACATCACCATCCCTGCGGAGTGCGTAATCGGCTGCCAACAATTGATCAACTACGACAAGTCCTGGGCTCAACGCGAAAGCCTCAATGACTAGTTGGCTACGGTAAGCCTCCTGATCAAAGCGCTGGAGATACAGTCGTAATAGTCGAGTGACCTGCTGTCGCGGGGACCAGTTGGTGAATGACCCTTTGCGACCAACCCGCTCACCTGCGTGTAGTAACGCGTGCACCACCTCAACCGGTTGATCAGTAGGAAACTCTTCCGCCAATCCGAGCAAACGCTGGAGAATTTCCGCTTGGCGATCTTCCGCTTGGCTGATTAGCAGGGTGGTAAATGATTCGGGCTCAGTGATTCGCCGGCCTAATTCATGGAGCAACGAATTAGGAACATCCTGCTCAGGTATGGACATCTGAAAGTAGCGATCGAAAACCTCATCGCAGCACACGCGCGAATTTGCTAGCCAGCGAAGCTGAATCCCCTGATCGTAGCTCATGTTGCGGAACACCCAATCCAGCGTCGGAAACATTACCTGTAGCAGCTGCCGGGTGGCAGCCTGATGAGGCACCGGAGCGAGACTGACTAGTTGATCCACCACTTGGGTGATGCGTGCACGCTGCTGCTCATCCTGTCGGGAATATGTATCGGTCCCCGTTAGCAACGCCTTTTGTTTCGGTAGCTCCGCATAGGTCTCTGGAGCGAAGACACGCAAGCATTCCAAAGCGAACAGGTCGACCGCATTAACCTCAGCGACTTCTGTGCCACGAAGCAACCGACAGTGAAACGCCAAGGTGGAGGAATATCGATAGACGTGACGTAGGTTGCTAAAAAACAGCCGCATTCCACGCTGAAAGACTTGGTTCCAGTAGTCCTGCTCGAAGCGCTGCAGCAGTTGTGGCTCGCGGGCCAGAATTTCGTCCAGCCTCTGGAAAAGCAAAGCCTCCAACTGGCTTGACGCGATCGCTGGCACGCTGAAGGGGACCTGAATGATTTTTTCTAGATAGTCCGCTCCGTTGAATCCTGCCTTGAGCAAGCCCTGTTCGATCGTGTCCCGTTGAAACAGTAAGAGGAACACCACATTGGCGAAATCCATGTGGGCTTTAACCAGCTGAAAAATACCCTTCATCTGTTTCGGTGACAGCCGATCCAGGTCATCCAAAACTACCAACAAAGGCTTGTCCCGGATGCTTAGCAATTTCTGGAGTTTTTCCCTGAGCTGACTGAGTGTTAGCGCCGAGTCTTTGGCATCTTCATCTAAGCTCTTGGCCCATTTGGCAAGCCATGCACCACCTCGCTGCAAAACCAGGGAAGCGCTGCCGAGAGCGCCGGCTCCTGCAACTGCAAGCCATGTGATTTGCGCAATCGTGCCCTGTGCAAAGGTCCCAAGCAGGCTAGTTGCCACGGTCGATGCAAGGAGTATCGGCAACAACTTAGCCGTGCCGTCAGCCAAGCTGGCTCCGGTATTGAGGCGACGGCTATACGACCGGAGCAGCTTGGCCAGTTTCTTATCGTCTTCGCTAGAGTCTTTGCACTGTATGACTCGGGAGATTTCCGCAAAGAAAGCGTTGCTCAAATTATCCTGCCCAGCCCACTGCCACGGGTTGAACTCAGTAACCTGGCAGCCTCGGATCGCCGCCAAGTGATCCAGAGTCATGTTTTTGATCGAGGTCTTCCCGCTACCCCAGCCTCCTGTGAGGCTTATCACCAGGCTTTCTTGGTTTTCCCAGGAGCTAATAGCCAGGGCGAGGCGTTGAGCAAAGCCGGCACGATCGAGAAGATCTTGTTTCTGCGTTGTGATCGGTCGGTCATCAGTGAATTGCAATTCGTCGTTGGTCATTAGCTGCGCCCCGGCAGACGGGATATCAAATGGTTCGAGCGGCCGATTGCCGCCTTGGCTAAATCTTTGAGAGAGCATATCGAAACCGAGGGTTTCCCGAGACCAATCGATAGCCTGATCTGCAGCGTGAATTGCAAAGTCGCTGAAAACGAAATTCGGGAGCGTTAGCTAAAATCGATAAATTTGCTAATCAGCAAATTTATGCGAAAAGCCAAATTCATAGAAAAGGACCTTCCCTAGGGCATGCGAATTTTAAATGAGGAAGGACGCCTCCATACCCAATTACACACCCATTTACACCCAATTGAGTCCATTAAACCTTTGGCAGTGGGGACGCGCATTAGGCGAGTGAGGAGTCGGGCACGTGGCTTGGAAGACGGCCTAGTTTTTCCAAGCAGCAGGGAGGACATGACCCTGGCCATGCTGCTTGGATCAGCCTAAGGCCGATGGTTGTACGAGAACGTCATCGGGCGATGAGTTTCGACAGATTGAACGGCTAGCCCTTAAGGGGTCACTGCGTAGATCAAATTCGGCTATTGGAGCCAGCTATCTACCTTCTCTGCACCGAATTTCGCTTTCCATGCTTTCAGAACCTTGTGGTTACCGCCCTTGGTTTCAACAACTTCACCCGATTCCGGGTTCTTGTAAACCTTCAGCGTGCGCTCACGACGCAGACCAGCTACCTGGGGCTTAACGGCAGCCTTAGAGCGTTGCGGCTCAACGATTGCGATGACTTCACGCAGGCTCACTCCGTACTCGGCCATGAGCGCGCGTAGTTTGTTTTCAAACTCGATCTCTTTCTTCAGACCGTCATCGTTACGAAGCGATTCGAGCTGTTTCAGTTGTTCGGCCAGTTGGGCTTCTAAGGCTTTGAATTCTGCTATTTTAGACATTAGGGATCCTTACTATAGTGGCTCATTGATCGAGAGTTATCCGGTGATGTTAATCTACACGGCTGCCATTTCAATCGAGCTGGACCGGAAGTTTAAAGAGTTTTTCATAATACTGGATGATGAGCAGTTGTCTGTTTTCTGGGCTATGGTAGTAAAGCCACTGGTCAAACATCTCTAGCCGAAATGACATAGCTTCATCAGGCGTGGACCACCGTATCTTTAACACCCTCCAGATGTCTCCCCCCTCGTCGAACCAACTATCGACTTCGCCAGGATGATTTCGGCGCAGCGCTAGAACCGAAAGAACATCTGCATGCAGAGCGGTTTCGAGGCAGGCAAGACTATTTAGATCGAATAGCCAGGTGTCCTTCTGCAAACCAAGCAGAAAGCGACCACAAGTCTTACCTACTTCAGAACGATTCTGGGAGGTCTTCAATAGCCTGATGAACGCAGACGTACCGTTGACCAAAAGAGTTTTAGGACTGTCCATAGATGGCCCTCACATAAAATAATTGGAATAAATATCAATAAAGTTAGTAGCAGGACTGATGAACGCAAATGATTTTGGACTACGGAAGCTTGAGCCTAAGTATGGAAGTCTTTCTTGTGAGTCATTTGTGTTCGTCCTCCCAACGTATAAAATTAGAGGTAAGTTTGCTGGAGACTATTTCTTTTTTTAGCGCAGTGGCTTCTAAAATCTTGCCGTCTTCCAATATCCAAAATGCTTGAAATGCCCTAAGTAGCGACTTGATCATGAGGTATGGAGCATCGGCATCCGGATTGTTCTGCCCTAGAATATAATCGCTAGGATGTCGTAGCTTATCTAGCTCACTTTGAAGAGTTACGTTAATTTGCTGTATGCCGGTTAATTTATTAGAAATCTGTAAGATTTCAGATTGTGCTCTGTGTAGGTCTCGTCTGGCTCGATCAAGTGCTTCGTTTTTCTGTTTTAATGGAATCAGTTCGTCTAATTTTTCTCTGTAAGGGGCGCGAAGCAAAACTGTATAATGGCACTTTCGTTGGTTGGATAGGGTGCGTAGGTTTTGCTCCTCGGTCTTTGTAACCTGCTCACTCAAATATTTTGCAAGATGTGAAATGCATTTAAACTGAATGTTTTGACGTTTAACATCAGAAATACAAGCTTCAAGTACTCGCATCCTCTGAGGGATCCGGTTCGCTTGCCACTTTGCCAGATTTTCTGGTCCGCCCATATTTTACTCAAGAAATTTAAGTTGGCTGGGTGTGAACACTTTCGAGAGAGATGCTCGATATTCTTCTGGTGGAAGACTTACTAGGCGAAAGATTTCCTGTAGATCAAAGTTAGGATCTGACGCTTTGTCGCGGATGATGCCTGAAAGCTCGAATGCTAGTAGCGAAGGGTTGGGGTTCATTACAGCTTCAAGAAATCTGCCGTCTTGCAGTAAGATTTCACGACGTACACGTTCCATCCTTTGAGAAAAAAAATCTGAGTTGTAATGAGGCATTACTTCCACTTGATCAAGTCGGAGCATGAAGGCTGTCTCAGAATCGCCAGGCAGCTCATACCTTCCTATTTGCTCAAATACGGAATCTCTGTTGCCTGTGAGATATTTATGTTGGCTAATAAAATCCGGGTCCTCGATGACCGCATGAAGCGATTCCTCGATTACGAGCCAGTGAACTACATCTTCAGCAAGAATTAATCTGATGCTGAGCCTCGTGTTTTTCGAGATCGCTGAGGTGAACGTGATCAGACGAAAGTTTAATTTTGCAATCTGCTAGATTCTCGGCGATTTTATTTTTGTACGCGGATACTCTGATGATATTGTTTACGGAGAAAATTGCGTAAGGGCATAGAGCGCACCGCTTTAGCCCGTTGAACGCTTGCCTGATATGATTTGGGCAGATCATTCCGAAAGGGCAGAGATGAGTTGTCGCTTCTGCTAAATGTGCCGAACGCTCTTTTGCAATAATTTGAAGACCATTTACTTCGCCTTGGCGTTCGCCGAGTGTGGGTGGAGAAATTAACCCTAGTTCCATAATTATTTGTGGGAGCGTGTCATTGTGGCGCGCTAAATTGACACGATCTAATATTTCACTCGGAGTGAGTAGCAGGTCATTGACTTTTTGGATGGGCTGGAAAGCTGGCTCAAGTCGATTGAGTGCACCTTCTAATTTCCGATGTAGATATGAGTGGCCTTTGTTGTAGCTTCCTACAACGATGGCTGATTGACCCGTAAGATTTCCCATAGTGACTGGGTCAAGAACGTGAGAGTACTCTGTTACGAAGGTTGCTCTGATACCGTGTGGAGTTACATGTGTTCTTAACGTTACCGGGCAGTATGGGCATCCGTTTTCTTTATCGATCTTTACACCATCAGAGTATTTAGATAATTCCCAATCCTCCCAGCTATAAAAAGTGCCTTTGGACCCTGTCAGCTTTGCCGGAATCAAGGCCACAAGTCTAATTTTTTCAGCAGAGAAGCTGTTATACCAAGTCTGGAAAGTTAAACATATGTGGCTCCAGCGCAGAGCATAAAAGGCATCCGAGAAAGGCCCTCCAACTATAGGGTCATATGCAAAAAGGCATAGAATATCTTTGAATTTTGTTTTTTTCTTTCTTTCATAGTTTACCTTTTCGCTAAATACCTCGCATTCTTGCTCCTCCACCATATGCCTGCGCCAGTGATCTTGGCGTTGTAAAAGGTGCAGAACTTTATTTAAAACAAATATGTTCAGGCCGTAGGGGTTAACTTTGTCAGTGTTAATGTGAAGCCTGTTTATCATGTAGGGGTTTGCTGTGGACCTCTTTGTATGTTGCATAAATTTTAAAGCGCATAGCCACTGAAGGCCTTGAGTTCTGATTCCAGTTTCCAGTTGTGCGACCGTAAGCCTAATTGATCCCGGATAAAAATATGCAGCTCCGTTATGTTGAATGGTGTTAATCATTCCTGAGGAAATTGAAAGTATCGGATGGTAGTGTCCATCTAAAGACACTAAAGGCGTGTATCCAAGCTCGGAGGTTTGAAATGAATTTTTATTGAATGGAGCCTTTGAGATTGTATGTGCGGCCTCTGGATTATATTCAAGGTGGCTGCAAAGTGATTCTAATGCCCAGCAAAACTCGACTAAGATTGGGAATATATCGGATGTGAAAATATTCTTCGTGACGGTGACATACCGCTTCGAACGCGGGAGTTTAGTTACTGGGTTGCTGAGAATTCCTGCTTCATCCGGTGCGTTAAAAACAACATGCTCAAAAAAGCTCAAGTATATATGCATGGATGCATAGCTTTGAACGTAATTACATGAGGCATGATACTCAATGAATGATAGCGGGCGGTCTTTAACATCTCCATCGTATTTATAATGGGACGCGGTAAAGTCGTAAGGGTGGATTGGGTAAATGTAATTTGAGTTGGGGTTTTGTTTCATCCAGGCTGGAAGATATATAAATAGATATGAGTTTAGAATTCCTAAGGCTCTTATGTTGTTTTTTGGGTTCTCGTAATTTTTTTGATCTAAGTAGCTTTTCTGTGCGTTGGACCAGTGGTGCACAGTTTCGGGGTGTTTGAAACATGCAGATTTAAGATAATCATGTACTCCGAATTCATTGATTCGAAGGTGGTCTATTGTTGAAAATATAAAAAGTTTGTCTCTCTTCAGGGTTATAAGTAGTTCGTCGGCAGATACGGAGTTGTGGAGTACTGATTTCAAATACTCAGGCATGCTTGGTGCGAAAATGTTTGTCTTCTGTCGCCATTCGTTGTTCAAGTCAATACTTGAGAATAACACCCGGTTTTTAAATTCTTTTGCAAAAAATTCCATTACAGGTGTAATAGAGATATTTTTCCGTTTTTCACCATGATATACATAATTCTTCCAAGCTCTCATATCCGAAATGGATAGGTTCTCGGGTTCAAACCAAGATGAAGCTAAACATAGCTTCATTCCGCCGCAAACAGCCCAACGCAAATTTTCGAGTTTAGTGTCTCGATCAATGCCTCTTTGACCAGTGACAGGCTGGAGCGGTATCCTCAATAATGCCAACTCTAGCTCGGTATAACATGCAAGCTCATCTGGCAAGTCCTTCAGCCATATTAAATTTGGTCGCGAGAAAGTTACTGGAAGTACCGCGAGCCGATATTTGTGTAAGTAAAGTAGTGCTACTCTTGCGCCTTGGCGAACTCCTCGATAGTTACCTTTGTAGATATTCAAACCTGCTGCTCGCGATAGCACTTCTACTTCGTCCGTAGCTTCGTGAAAATGTTTTTTAGGTGCTATATTTTCTAACGCTAATGCTATATCAATATAATTTTTTGAGGTTACTAAGAAGCGGCCAAAGTATTTCGCGGCGTTACCTGCGTCGGGGTTTTTTACTGATAGGCTTTTAAGGTGGTTGCCATGTATTTCAGCTACATTCTTGAATGCGCTAATTAACCCTAGATATAGCTTTTCACCAGTATCAGTATAGTGAACGAAATTGGATGTATTTATCATTTTTTCTTGGTTTCATATTTGAGTTCTTGACGTAACTCTTCAATTCTCGTCATGTGAAAACCGATCATCATTTCTTGTTCCGCACGAGGGGTGTCGTGCGTGAAGTGATTTCTACCCTTTGCGATCTTTTCTAGTAATAATTCATATTCGACGACTGCGTATTTCTCTAGGGCTGATGCGGAGTGATGCCCAGTGAGCATCATTAACTCGTCATTAGATAGACCGCAGCCGTGCGTATGTTCGAAGAAATTTTTAAAGTAAACGCAGTAACTGTGTCTTAGGCTGTGAAGTCCCAGTCTTTTCCGGTTGTTAATATCTGTTTCATTGAGTGTGGCTTCCGCTGCGATACGAAAGCCTTTAAGAACCTGCGATCCATAATCATGAAGAAATAGTGGTGAACCATCCAAGGCTTGAAAAATGAAGTTATGTCCAACATCTGGCTTGTACTCATAGAGCCAATACTTCTCCAACATGGAAAAGAATAATGTTCCGTACGGTTCAAGGAGTAGGGTTTGTTTGGTTGCTCGTCCCTTCCAAGAAAGTTTATTGAATTCGGTTTGTGTAATGCCTGTATAAGAATGTGAAATGTTTGGTCTTGTAAAGGGTTCTATTGCATAGATTTTCCGTTCTAGAAGGTTAATGTCTTCCTTCAGAATTTGAATCGCTTCTATAGGACGAATACTGGTTGCCGCTATAAGGGCCCAGATAGCTGCATCGCGGTAGGAGCCTGCGTTGTTTATCAGTGAGCAAATGTGTTCCAAAGGGAAGAATTTCTTCGGATCTATAACTTGTTCTTCATCGCCAAATGGCCTGCTTACATGCCCTAAAAGATTTGGTATTTTTTTTCTTGGTCCACCACTGATAACAGAACCTACTCTAGAGTTGTTCCTTAAGTTCCGCTTCTCATGAAATTTAAGACTTTGCTCAGCTTTTCTAAAAGTTTTGAATACCGCTAGGCTATGGTCAAGCTCATTATTTATGCCATACACTTTATGACTTTCAAGGCTAGTGATGTTTTCATTTACAGCTCTTATTAGTTTTATTACGGATGCGTGGTAAATGACTGCGGATTTGGGACTGACTGGTTTATTCGGTTTTAACTTCTGAACTTTTTCTAAATAGTCTCTATCGCTTCTGTCTCCCCAGGTTAGATAGTCGTAATATCCGCTTATTAGCAGATTGGTATTTTCAGTGGTTACCCCACCTAAAACCGCATATCCGACTTCAAAGTAATCTAAGGCTTGTGCTGCGGCATAGCTATAGTTCTTTATCGTGTTGTATGAAAATGTATCCACTAATAGCGCATCTGTGAACACTCGGAAAGCATTATTTTCTTCGCCGCTAAAGATTCCTTTTGTCCAGAATAGCGCGAAGCAAGTCACTCCATGTGTGACTTTAGGTCGTAGTTCAAAATTTATGAGTTTGTTTTTCATTGGGAATATGTAGTTTTTTTTGAACTCATATTCAAGTGAGTATTTTTGCAGAAGGTTAGTTGTTTAATATGTGGCGATGTTTTGAGTTTATTTTTTGTCGATTTGAGTACTGGTTTTAAAGTGTTGAAATATAAAGACTGTTTACCCTATTGTCGGACTTTTTCTGTCGTTTTCGTTTGTGTAGCTTACATTGCAGAATGTGTGACCTTTCTTTAATTTCTCCATGGAATTAAAGTGGTCATTGTTATGATTTATAAATCTGTTGATCGTGGCTCCTTCAAGCCATTTTCAAGATTAAATTCCTAGGCTCTTCCGTCTGAACTGGTGGGGATTAACCAGCGGCGCATCCCTCCGATGGGGTGCTGATTCAGTGTTAGGACCAGGTCGACTGACGCTTGGGTAGGGAAGGAGTCCCGGTGGAGTGGAGGGCGGCTAATGCGCGAGGCATCTGTGCATTAGAAATATTATGAAATTCATGATGTTAGTGCGTGCTGTGGGTGAAATTGAAAGATTAAAGTTCGATTCCTCTCAACGGCACCATCGCTTCAACAATGCTTCGCCGCGCCTTCGTTCAGTCTTCCTGCGGCACCACCCAGAACAAGTGCACACCACCATCGTCGCGGTAGGCGATGGTGACGTTGTCGGTTTCGCCAATTTCAGCCAGCACCTGTGCCCAGTCGTCATCGGATTCGTCGGGCGCTTTGTAGAGCAGGGCGGTTTTCGATTTCTGCGCGGCGGGGGAGTTGATGATGCGTTGCAGGCGAGTCGCGAGTAGTTCGTACTGGCTCGGCTGGCGAGGAACGGCAGCTTTCGACATCTTGCGAAACCTCTTTTACTGTTTAGATATACAGTATTCTAGTTCGCGTGTTTTTAAGATGTCGAGTGCTGATTGGTGCTTTGTTGGCTGGAATTCAGAAGCCGCGAAGCTGGGCGAATTCCTCAACCGGCGCGCGCTCGGAGCGCAGCTGGTTTATGGTCGCCTCGCGGTCCGGGTAGCCCAACGCCATGCCGCAATACACCACTTCGTTGTCGGCGAGTTCGAAATGCCGGTGCAGGCTGTCGCGCGCCATGGCCCAGGCTTCCTGCATGCAGGTGCCCAGCCCGCGTTCTTCGGCGAGTAGGGCCAGCGACTGCATAAACATGCCGACATGCGCCCACTGCCCGTTACCCATGGCTTTGTCGATGACAAAGAACAGGCCCACCGGGGCGCCGAAGAATTGGTAGTTGCGCGACATCCACTTCAACCGCGCGCCTTTGTCTTCGCGGGGAATACCCAGCAGCGCGTACATGTCTTCGCCGATTTTGTAGCGCCGCGCCCGGTAGGGGTCTTGAAGGCCGTCGGGATAGATGGGGTGTTCGCCGACTTCACCCTTGGGGTTTTTCATAATGGCTTCGACGGCCAAACGCTCCAGCGCGGTTTTTTCCGCGCCTGCTACGGCGATGACTTTCCACGGTTGCAGATTGCCGCCCGACGGCGACCAGCGTGCGTCGTCCAGCAGGGCGTGGACGGTGGCGGCGTCCACCGGCGTGTCGAGAAAGGCGCGCACCGAGATGCGTTTTTTCAGGGTGTCGGCTACAGACATGAATGGCGTCCTTTAATGGCAGTGCGTAAGCAGCGGGCTGTCACTGTTCTAAGGACTTCGTGTGCCGAACGCAATCGTTCCGGTGGCCGCAAAACCGCCAGTGATCAGGCGGTTTTGACCGAGATACTTTTACGACTTCGCAAATCGCAGACAACAAAAAGCCCGCACGGAGCGGGCTGTTTGCAGATAGGGGCTGATCCTTCAGCTGCCTGGAGTATTGCGCAGAAATTGTGAAGATTTCGTGAAGGACGCCAACAAACCTTGGCGCTGCCTTACGCCGGCTGTTCTTCGTCGCGAATCAGCACGCACAGGCGGCCGCTTTCATCTTCCACAGCGTCGTACACGTAATACATCACCACTTCGCCCAAGCCGGGCAGCGCCGCAACGTAGTCGCCGATCTCGGCGCTGAAGTGCGCTTTGCTGCCGGGCTTGGCTTCGCTTTCGATGTAGGCGTTGAAAAACAGGCCAGGGTCGGCATCGCCGAAGAAGTCTTCATGGGCTTGCGCATCCCACTCGGCCGGCGCCGTGAATTGGCCGGCGAACAGCACTTTGCCGTCGCCCAGATCTTCTTCTTCAGCTTCCGGGTCGCTTTCGTCGAGACGGTACACCGTGCAGCTCAGCGCGTCGGCGTGGCCCAGAATGAAGGCGCGGGCGGCCATACGTTTGTCGGTATCCATTACAGGCATGGGTGTCTCCAGTAGGGGCGGCGATGTGCCTGCGAGCGGGCAGTGTGCCGTTCAACCGGTAGGCTCGCAAGCGCAAGCGTTGCACCGCGAGACCACGCGCCAGCCAAGGCGGCTGGCGCGTGGCAGGGCGTGCGCTTAGAGCGCGTCGACCATCGGGTCGCTGTCGGGCTGTACCTGCACGAAGGGCAATTGCAGACGCTCGCTGCTCCAGGCGCGAGTGGCGTTGGTCAGCTCAAGGTCGTTGTTCAGCTTTTTGCCGTACGAGGGAATGATTTCCTTCAGCTTGGCCTGCCACTCGGGCGTTTTGACCTTGTCTTTGAAGGTTTTTTCCAGCACCGAGAGCATGATCGGCGCGGCGGTGGAGGCGCCAGGCGAGGCGCCGAGCAGCGCGGCGATGCTGCCGTCTGCCGAGCTGACCACTTCGGTGCCGAACTGCAGCACGCCTCCCAGCTGCGGGTCTTTCTTGATGATTTGCACGCGCTGGCCGGCGTGCACCAGCTCCCAGTCGGCGTCTTTGGCTTCGGGGAAATACTCGCGCAGGGCGGCCATGCGGTCGTCCTGGCTGAGCATCAGTTGGCCCACCAAGTAGGTGGTCAGCGAGGTGTTATCCAGCCCGGCATTGGCCATGGGCATCAGGTTGTGCCAGGTCATGGCGCCGAACATGTCCCACAGCGAGCCGTTGATAAGGAACTTGGTCGAGAAGGTGGCGAAGGGGCCGAACAGCAGCGCTTTCTGACCATCAATCACGCGGGTGTCCAAATGCGGAACGGACATCGGCGGCGAGCCCACTGAGGCTTTGCCGTACACCTTGGCTTGGTGCTGCGCGACGATTTCCGGGTTCTTGGTCACCAAGAATTCACCGCCGACCGGAAAGCCCGCGTAACCGTCGGCCTCGGCGATACCGGATTTCTGCAGCAGCTTCAGCGCGCCGCCACCGGCACCAATAAACACAAACTTGGCTTTCACGCTTTTCAACTCTCCAGCGTTGCCCAGGTCGGCGACCACCACGGTCCAGGTGCCGTCGTCGTTGCGCAGCATGTCGCGCACTTCGTGCTGCAGGTGCAGCGCAACGCCAGGCCGGGTGGTCAGCGAGCCGAACAGCTGGCGGGTGATTTCGCCGAAGTTCACGTCGGTGCCAATCGGCATGCGCGTGGCCGCCAACTTCTGGCCTTCAGCGCGGCCGTCCATGACCAGCGGTATCCACTGTTTGATCTGCGCCGGGTCTTCGGAATATTCCATGCCGCGAAACAGTGAGCTGTGCTGCAACGCCGCGTGGCGTTTATGCAGGTAGGCGACGTTTTCATCACCCCATACGAAGCTCATGTGCGGCACGTTATTGATAAACGTCTTGGGATTGTTGAGCACTTTTTGCTCAACCTGATACGCCCAGAACTGCTTGGAAATTTCGAAAGATTCGTTGATCGCCACCGCTTTGCTGATGTCGATGCTGCCGTCGGCAACTTCGGGCGTGTAGTTCAGTTCGCAGAAGGCCGAGTGGCCGGTGCCTGCGTTGTTCCAGGGGTTCGAACTTTCCTCGGCAACCTGGCCCATGCGCTCGTAAATGTCGATGCTCCAGCCCGGCTCCAGTTCGTTCAGGTAGGTGCCCAGACTGGCGCTCATGATGCCGCCGCCGATTAGCAGCACATCGACAGTTTTCTCAGGTTCGGGCGTTTTTGCGCAGCCGACAACGAGCAGGCAGACGAGGGTTAACAACAGCTTTTTCATCAGTTTGACCATTTCCAGTTTGCTATCCAGACGGCATACAGCAAGACCGGGGCCAGGAGCGGCAGGGCGCCGCATGGCGGGGCTTTCGGCGCAAACGTGAGGAAAAGGCTGAATGGAATGTGGCCGGATTCCGCCAGCGGCGGGCGGAATGTCGCCGTCAGGTATCGGCTTCTACTTTGTGCCGCAACGGGTTGTCGGCCATGCACAGGGCGATCAGCAAGGGGATGGCGGCGATGGCAGCGTCCAGCAGCAACAAGTCGCGGAACGCAGTGCGAAGTAGCGTGCTATCCACCTGACCGAGGCTGGCGCTGATGTGCTCGGGGTCGACGCTGGGCAGCAAATGCCACAGCAGGCTCGACAGCAGCGTGACACCCAGCGCGCCGCCCAGGCCCCGGAACATCCCGCACGCAGCCGTCACCACGCCCAAATGGCTGAGCGGCGCCGCACTTTGAACGGCGACCATCGAGGTGGGAAATTGCAGGCCCAGCGCTACGCCGCAGCACATCAGTAGCGGCAAGCTGAGCACGCCCAGCTCGGGCGGCAGGAACGCCAAGGCCACCAGCGCGGCGGGCAATAGCAGGTTGCCGGCGAGAATCAGTGGTTTATAGCGACCGAGCAACGAACTCATTCGTCCGCCAATAAACGCCCCCAACGGCGCGCCGATGGCGATGGCCATCAGTTGCGTGGCGCCGGTGCTGGCCCCGCCCTGCGCGTGGGCATGCAGGGGAAACAGCACGGCCAGCGCCACGGCCTGAAAATTGGCGAAGAACAGCAAACACCAGCCCGCGCGCACGGGGCCGATACGGAACAATTCCATGGGAATGACCGGCTCGCTGGCGCGCCGCTCTTGCAGCACGAACAGCAGCAAGCCAACCAGTGCGATCCCCAGGCCGGCCGCGTTCTCCAGAGTCAGCCACTGGCGCTCCTGGCCCAGGCGAGTGATCAACAGCAACAGGCTGCCCAAGCCGATGAGCAGCAGCAGGCCACCGAGATAATCAAGCCGCGCCTTGCGGCGTTTTTCCGCTAAGCCGGCCAGCCGTTTTTGGCTCAGCCAGATCGCCAGCAAGCCAATCGGCAGATTCACCCAAAACACCCAGCGCCACGACAGTTGCTGGCTCAGCAGGCCGCCCAGTGGCGGGCCGATCAGGCTGGCCAGGGCGAACATGCCGCTGAACCACGCTTGGTAGCGGCCGCGTTCAGCCGGGGCGATGAGGTCACCAATCAGCGCCTGAATGGTGGCGATCATGCCGCCGGCGCCAATACCCTGCAGCGCCCGGGCGCCGACCAGTTGCCACATGTCTTGCGACAGCGCGCAGAACACCGAGGCGAATACAAACAGGCTGATGGAAATCAGCAGCAAACGGCGGCGGCCGAACAGGTCGCCGAGCTTGCCGAAGAACGGTGTCGAAATGGTCATGGCCAGCATGTAGGCCGACACCACCCACGCCAGCACTTCGCTGCCCGGCAACTGCGAGCCGATTTCCGGCAACGCCACGGCAACGATGGTTTGGTCCAGCGCTGAGAGAAAAATGCCAAGCAGCAGGCCCAAGAGAATTTTGCGCAGTTGCGCCGGGCTGAGCGGAACGGAAGTAGAAGCGGCAGTCACAACAGGCCCTTAACGGCTGGAAGCTGAGGCGGGATGTGGAGCGGAACAGGATCGGCAGCAGGAACCTCGCCAGGTTCTGTAGGTGTTCGCCTGCAAGACCGGCGGAAACAGCATTTTTGTGGAGTTTCCCTACAGGTTGCAAGGGCGTTTCTGATTTTTTAGTGAGGGGCGCGCGGTGCCTAATTACCTCCGGCGACACGCTTCGCCAAACC
Source organism: Pseudomonas sp. AC070 (assembly GCF_979258635.1). Classification (NCBI taxonomy): domain Bacteria; kingdom Pseudomonadati; phylum Pseudomonadota; class Gammaproteobacteria; order Pseudomonadales; family Pseudomonadaceae; genus Pseudomonas; species Pseudomonas sp. AC070. The sequence continues at coordinate 3,836,096 of NZ_OZ409871.1, read as the reverse complement.
TGTGTTCACAGTGAGTTGCAAAGCAGTACGTAAAGTCACGATAGCGGTAGTCAGTAAGTAGTCTTTAAGTCATTACGTAGCTTCAGCCTACGCAACGCGTAACAAGGAATGTCAGCATGGATGCCATGGAACGCTCAGCGTTCACTCAAGCCGCCGCGCAATGGGCGGCTTTTTTTTGCCTGCGAATTGGCTCTGCTTTACAAGGCGTAGTGGGCCAATTCGCGGGCAATCAGCAGCCGCTGGATTTCGCTCGACCCCTCGTAAATCTGCGTAATGCGCGCATCCCGGTAGTAGCGCTCGACGGGATAATCCTCCAAATAGCCATAGCCACCATGAATCTGAATGGCATCAGAGCACACCCGCTCGGCCATCTCCGAGGCAAACAATTTCGCTTGCGAGGCTTCGGACAAACACGGATGCCCGGCCGTCTTCAGCCGTGCCGCGTGGAGAATCAGCAAGCGGCTGGCGTTGAGCTGGGTGTGCATGTCGGCCAGTTTGTTGGCGATGCTCTGGTGCTCAATGATCGGCTGACCAAACTGCACGCGTTCACGGGCGTAAACCAGCGCTGCCTCGAAGGCGGCACGCGCGATGCCCAGCGCTTGAGCTGCGATGCCGATGCGGCCGCCCTCCAGATTGGACAGCGCGATGGCCAGGCCTTTACCGCGCAGGCCGAGTAGGTTGGCCTGCGGGATGACGCAGTTATTGAGGGTGACGGCGCAGGTGTCCGAGGCCTTGATACCCATCTTCTTTTCGCTGCGATCCACCACAAAGCCCGGGTTTTCGGTGGGCACCAAGAAGGCCGAAAGGCCCTTCTTGCCGAGCTCCGGATCGGTTACGGCGAACACAATGGCAAGCTTGGCGCGCTTGCCATTGCTAACAAATTGCTTGGCGCCGTTAAGCACCCAATGGTCACCTTTCAGCTCGGCACGGGTGCGCAGGTTGTTGGCCTCGGAGCCGGCGTGGGGCTCGGTCAGGCAGAAGCAGCCAATCGCCTCGCCGCTCGCCAGGGCCGGCAGCCAGGCTTGTTTTTGCGCCTCGCTGCCGTAGTTGAGCACCGGGCCACAGCCCACGGAGTTGTGCACGCTCATCAGCGTGCCGGTGGCGCCGTCGGCGGCGGAAATTTCCTCGACGGCCAGGGCGTACGCCACGTAGTCGGTAAACGAGCCGCCCCAGGTGTCGGGCACCACCATGCCCAGCAAGCCCAGCTCGCCCATTTTCCCGACCACGGCGTCGTCAATCCAGCCGGCCTCGGCCCAGGCTTGGGAATGTGGGGCGATTTCGCTGCGGGCGAAGTCGCGCGCCATGTCGCGGATCATGCGTTGTTCGTCGCTCAGTTCCAGGTCGTGCATGCAATGTTCTCTGTCAAAAAAAGGTGAGGGATCAGGCTTTGCCGCTGTAGAGCTTGATGATTGCGGAGAAATCCAGATCGCCATGGCCTTGGGCACTGAAGCTTTGATACAGCTGCTGCGCCAGGGCGCCGAGCAACACCGGTTGTTGCGCCTGCTTGGCCGCTTCGGTGGCCAGGCCCAGGTCTTTGAGCATCAGGTCGGTGCCGAAACCCCCGCTGTAACCGCGCGCGGCCGGGGCGGTTTCCAGCACGCCGGGGAAGGGGTTGTAAGTGTCCGAACTCCAGCAGCGGCCGCTGGATGTATTGATCACGCCGGCCAGCACCTTGGCGTCCATGCCCAGGGCTACGCCGAGGTTCATTGCCTCGGCGACGCCAATCATGGAAATGCCCAGCAGCATGTTGTTCGCCACTTTGGCCACCTGGCCATTCCCCGCGGCGCCGCAGTGCACGATGTTTTTGCCCATGGCCGCGAGCACCGGTTGCGCCTGGGCAAAATCGCTGGCGCTGCCGCCGACCATAAAGGTCAACGTGCCCGCCGCCGCGCCACCCGTGCCGCCAGACACCGGTGCATCGAGCATCGGGTTGCCTTGCTTGGCCGCTGCAGCGGCAACCTCGCGGGCCGTCATCGGGTCGATGGTGGAACTGTCGATCAGGCGAACGCCGTTGCCGACATGGGCGAGCAATCCGTCGTCGCCCAGGTACACGGCTTTCACATGGCGGGCGGCGGGGAGCATGGTGATGATCAGCTCGACTTCGCTGCGGGCAATCTCAGCGGGCGAGCCCAGCGCTTGCGCACCGGCCTCGGTGAGGCGCTGGACGGAGGCCGGCACCAGATCGAACACCTGCAGCGAATGGCCAGCCTTGAGCAGGTTCAAGGCCATGGGCCCGCCCATATTGCCCAGGCCAATAAAACCGATATTCATAAACGTCCCTCTTATTGGATTTGTAGGACTGGCTCTACGCCATGGTTATTTCAAGGTGATGGTGGTGTTGACCGCGCCCACGTCCTCTTCATCGAACCAGCGTTGGGTCACGGTTTTGGTCTGCGTATAGAACTGCACGACTTGTTTGCCATAAGGGCCAAGGTCGCCGAGTTTGGAAGCGCGCGAACCGGAGAACGAGAAGATCGGCACCGGCACGGGAATCGGCACATTGATGCCCACCTGGCCAACGTCGATCTCCTCCTGGAAATGCCGAGCCGCCGCGCCGGAGCGGGTGAAGATGGCCGTGCCGTTGCCATTGGGGTTGGCATTGATCAGGGCGATGGCCTCGTCGAGCGTCGCGGCGTTCATCACGCAAAGCACCGGGCCGAAAATTTCCTCACGGTAAATTCGCATGGTCGGCTTTACGTCGCTGAAGAGGGTCGGCGCGACGAAATTGCCGCGCTCATAGCCCGCGACCGTGGGGTTGCGACCATCCAAGGCCAGCGTCGCGCCTTCCTCAACGCCCGCAGCAATCAGGCCATGAATACGTTCCAGCGCGGTACACGACACCACTGGGCCGAGGTCAGCGCCGGCTTCGGTACCGGCGTTGAGCTTCAGGGTTTTGCTGCGCTCCACCAGCTCGGGGAGCCAGGTTTGCGCTTCGCCGACCAAAATCACCGTCGACAGCGCCATACAGCGTTGCCCGGCCGCGCCAAATGCCGCGCCCACTAGGTTGTTCAGCGTTTGCTGGCGGTTGGCGTCGGGCATGACGATGGCGTGGTTTTTCGCGCCCATCATGCATTGCGCGCGTTTGCCGTTTTGCGTGGCGCGGTTGTACACGTGGGTGCCGACCTGGGTGGAACCGACGAACGAAACGGCCTTGATGTCCGGGTGGTCGCACAGCCGGTTCACCACGTCGGCGCCGCCATGCACCACATTGAGCACGCCGGGCGGCACACCGGCCTGCATCGCCAATTCGGCCAGGCGCATGGTCACCATCGGGTCTTGCTCGGATGGTTTGAGCACGAAGGTGTTGCCGGTGGCGATGGCCATGGGAAACATCCACAGCGGAATCATCGCCGGGAAGTTGAACGGGGTAATGCCGGCGCACACACCCAAAGGTTGCAGCAGGGTGTAGGTGTCGACGCCGCCGGCCACATTGTTGGCCAGCTCGCCCAATTGCAGGTTGCCGATACCGGCAGCGTGCTCCACCACTTCCAAGCCACGGAATACATCACCTTCTGCGTCCGCCAGGGTTTTGCCTTGCTCGGCGGTGAGCATGGCCGCCAGCTCGACCATGTGTTCGCGAATCAGGTGCTGGTATTTCAGAAATATCCGGGCGCGGGCGCCAATTGGCGTTTTTCGCCAGGTTTTGAAGGCCTCGGCGGCGGCGCTGATAGCGGCGTCCACCTCGGCCTGAGTGGCGAAGGGCACGCGCGCCAGCACCTGTTGCGTGGCCGGGTTGATGATGTCGCGCCACTGGGCGCTGGTGGAGTCGATCAGCTCACCGCCAATCAACAGTTTTACGGTGGGGACGGCAGTCGTTTCGGTCGTTTGCATTGTTGTTATCAACCTTATTTTGGCAAAGCGAGCCCTGAGCTTAGCAGTGAGCTTTTGTGCGATACAGGCCACTCGATTCCACAGTCCTAGGAATCCTCCTACAGCGTTTGAATGTCATTGCTACAGAGTGTTTTCCAGCCCTCTGTGATCCTCGTCCGACATTTTTCCTGGCGAGTTTTTCATCATGCATCCATCCGACGTAAACCCTTCCTCTCCTTTCCAACGGGCCGCCCAAAGCATTGGCTTCGCTGTTATCACCCTTGTGGCGCTGGCCGCCACCCAACCTGAATTTCCAGTTCGCGTATACGACTGGATTGTGTCCTTCGAGCACTTCCTGCTGACCGTGTCTTAATGCCCCGCAGCTTCCGGCTTGGCCGCCAATAACGTGTCGTATAACGCCTGAGCGGCCACCGATAATTCGTGATCTTCCTTCCGTAAAATCCCAATAGCTCGCTCGATAATTGGCTCACGCAATGTGAGACAACGCGCACCCAGCTCACGCATCTGCTCCACACACAACGCCGGCACGGCACTCACGCCCAGGCCATTGGCAACCATTCGGCCCACCGTCGCCAATTGGTGGCTTTCAAACGCCACGGGCAATTTAAGTCCACGTTGGCGTAGATGATCTTCCAACATAAAGCGCACGGTAGATGGGCGTTGCAGCGTCACGAAGGGATATTCCAGCAGCGTCGTCCATTCAACTTCCTGCCGTTCGGCCAACGGCGAATCGGCGGCCACCACGGCGACGAAACGGTCCAGATACAACGGCGTGAAGTGCAAGCTGACGTCGGCCTGCGGCTCGAAGGCGATGCCCAATTCCACCTGCCGGTCGCGAACCATCTCGATCACTTGCTCATTGATAACGTCGTTCACCGTCACATTCACCTTCGGGTGCCGCGCGCGAAACTCCACCAGCAATGGCGGCAGCAAATTCCCTGCAAACGAGGGCATGGCCGCCAAGGTGACGCGACCTTGTTGCAGGGTAAATCGTTGGCGCAATTGGTCTTCGGCGTTTTCCCAATCAGCCAGCAGACGCCGCGCCAGCGGCAGCAGCGCTTCGCCTTCGGGCGTCAGGCTGACGTTGCGAGTGGTGCGGCTAAACAACCTGCCGCCCAACCCTTCTTCCAATCCCTTAATGGTCAGGCTCAGGGCCGATTGCGACAGATGAAGGCGCTCGCCGGCCTGGGCGAAACTCAGGCTCTGAGCCACTGCAAGAAAGGCGCGCAATTGTTTGACGGTCATGGCGGGCTCGATAAAAAGACGGCAGTGAAATTATGCTGTTTTATCAATCAATCCATTTTAAAAATCAACTTAACAAATATATCCGTCCGCTCAACACTCATGCCTCCGGCCCGGCAGAGGCCTTCACGAACAACAAGAGAGGCATCGCCCATGGCTGGTTTCGATAAACGTGTGGGTTCTTACGAAGAGGCCCTGGCTGGGCTGAAGGACGGAATGACTGTGCTCGCAGGCGGCTTTGGCCTGTGCGGCATTCCCGAGAACCTGATTGCCGAGATCAAGCGCAAAGGCGTGCGCGACCTCACCGTGGTGTCCAACAACTGCGGCGTCGATGGTTTCGGTTTGGGCGTGCTGCTGGAAGACCGGCAGATCCGCAAAATGATCGCCTCCTACGTGGGCGAAAACGCTTTGTTCGAGCAGCAATTGCTCAGCGGCGAGCTGGAAGTTGAACTGACGCCACAAGGCACCCTGGCCGAGAAAATGCGTGCGGGCGGCGCTGGCATTCCAGCGTTCTTCACCGCTACAGGTGTCGGTACGCCAATTGCCGAAGGCAAGGAAACCCGCGATTTCAACGGCCGCGCCTATCTGATGGAAACCGCAATCACCGGCGATTTCGCCATCGTCAAAGGCTGGAAAGCCGACTGGTTTGGCAATGTCGTGTACCGCCACACCGCGCAGAACTTCAACCCGCTGGCAGCCACTGCCGGGAAGATCACCGTCGTGGAAGTGGAAGAAATCGTCGCCCCGGGCGAACTCGACCCCACGCAGATTCACACCCCCGGTATTTACGTGGATCGCCTGATCTGCGGGCGCTTTGAGAAGCGCATTGAACAACGCACCGTGCGTGCCTGAACCGTCCCCATCCTTTTTGCAGAGAACAATAACTATGGCGCTTACCCGCGAACAAATGGCCCAGCGTGTCGCCCGCGAATTGCAGGACGGCTTCTACGTCAACCTTGGCATCGGCATTCCCACGCTCGTCGCCAACTACGTGCCGCACGGCATGGAAGTGATGCTGCAATCGGAGAACGGCTTGCTCGGCATGGGCGCTTTTCCGACTGCTGACGAAATAGACGCCGACATGATCAACGCCGGCAAACAGACCGTGACCGCCCGCACCGGCGCGTCGATTTTTTCCTCGGCTGAATCGTTCGCCATGATTCGCGGCGGCCATATCGACCTGACCGTGCTCGGCGCATTCGAAGTGGACGTGCAAGGCAACATCGCCTCGTGGATGGTGCCCGGCAAGTTGGTCAAAGGCATGGGCGGGGCGATGGATCTGGTCGCCGGCGCAGAGAACATCATCGTCACCATGACCCACGCCTCCAAAGACGGCGAGTCGAAACTGCTGGCCCGCTGCACCTTGCCGCTGACCGGCGCGGGTTGCATCAAGCGCGTGCTTACCGACCTGGCCTACCTGGAAATCGACAACGGCGCGTTCATTCTCAAAGAGCGCGCGCCGGGCGTGAGCGTTGAAGAAATCAAAGCAAAAACGGCAGGTGAGCTGGTGATTCCCGATCACGTGCCGGAAATGCAATTTTGAGGAGTGATGCCATGCAAGACGTCGTAATCGTAGCCGCCACCCGCACCGCCGTCGGCAGTTTCCAAGGCTCGTTGGCGAACATTCCCGCCGTTGATTTGGGCGCTGCCGTAATCCGCGCGCTGCTGGAAAAAACCGGCCTGGATGGCGCCGAAGTGGATGAAGTGATCCTCGGCCAGGTGCTCACCGCAGGCGCGGGACAAAACCCAGCGCGCCAAGCCGCGATCAAAGCCGGCCTGCCCGTTGCGGTTCCGGCGCTGACCCTGAATAAAGTCTGCGGCTCAGGCCTCAAAGCCCTGCACCTCGGCGCCCAAGCCATCCGCTGCGGCGATGCCGACGTGATCATCGCCGGCGGCCAGGAAAACATGAGCCTGGCCCCGTACGTAATGCCGGGCGCTCGTACCGGTTTGCGCATGGGCCACGCGCAGGTGATTGACAGCATGATCACCGACGGCCTGTGGGATGCCTTCAACGACTACCACATGGGCATCACCGCCGAGAATCTGGTGGAGAAATACGCCATCAGCCGCGAAGCCCAAGACGCCTTTGCCGCCGGCTCGCAGCAGAAAGCCGTGGCCGCGATTGAAGGCGGGCGCTTCAACGACGAAATCACGCCGATCCTGATCCCGCAGCGCAAAGGCGACCCGGTGGCGTTCGCGACCGACGAACAACCCCGCGCCGGCACCACCGCCGAAGCGCTGGGCAAACTCAAACCGGCCTTCAAAAAGGACGGCACCGTCACCGCCGGCAATGCCTCCAGCCTTAACGACGGCGCCGCCGCCGTAATCCTGATGAGCGCCGACAAGGCCAAGGCGTTGGGCCTGCCCGTACTGGCAAAAATCGCCGCCTACGCCAATGCCGGCGTCGACCCCGCCATCATGGGCATCGCCCCGGTTTCGGCCACCAAACGCTGCCTGGAAAAGGCCGGCTGGACGCTCGACCAACTCGACCTGATCGAAGCCAACGAAGCCTTCGCCGCGCAGGCGTTGTCGGTCGGCAAAGAACTCGGCTGGGATGCGAGCAAGGTCAACGTCAACGGCGGCGCCATCGCCATCGGCCACCCCATCGGCGCCTCAGGCTGCCGCGTGCTGGTGACCTTGCTGCACGAAATGATCAAACGTGACGCCAAGAAAGGCTTGGCCACGCTGTGCATTGGTGGTGGGCAGGGCGTAGCGCTGGCACTGGAACGGCCTTGAACGGGTGGGGTGGCTAATCGGAAAACCGCCTAGCCGCCCCCACACAATCACGACAACCGCTTCACCAACCGCTCCAACTCAACAAAATCCTGCACCCCATAAAAATTCGCCGCCCCGGCGAATTCGCTGAAATCCGTCTCCCCATATCCTGCCACCTGCGCCCCGGCGCTAATCCCGGCCTGCACGCCTGGCACGCTGTCGTCCACCAACAAACACTTCTCCACCGGCACGCCAATCAGGTTCGCCGCATGCTCGATCAACCGTGGCGAAGGCTTCCAGGCATTTACTTCATAAGCGCTAACAATCCTGGCGCCGAACACTTCAAGTAAACCCACGGCAGCCAAGTTGGTTTCGATCTTCGCGCGCGGCCCGTTCGAGGCCACGCAGATAGGCAGCGTCGCGCCACGCACAAACGCCACGGCGCCGGGCATTTCTTCGACGTGGTCGCGCAGCAGCGGCAAGCTGCGGCGACGAAATTCCTGGTCCAGGTGGTGGCCGTTGAGTGCGGGGTACAAGGCGACCAGTTCGCTGATGAACTGGGCGAAGGGGATGCCGCGAAAGCGCGTGAGCACCTGTTCGGCAGGCATGTGGATGCGTTGTTCGGCGAGCAGTTGATGCAGCAGCTGGGCGGCGAGGCGCTCGCTGTCTACCAAGGTGCCATCGCAGTCGAAAATAAGGCCGGCAATCGTCACGTGTGAGGGTCGCTCGCAAAAGAGGGTAGGGCTGTTGTGACCACAGCAGGCCAGCAGGGTTTTAACCGCAGCCGTCATTCGTCAGCGCGAGGCTCTGGCGCGGGATTTTGCGTTTCGCCGCGCTCCGTCGAGGTGATAGCATTTGGCCCTGTTTGCGGTGCCGTCGCGGTCCACGAGCGCTTTTCGACTCACTCATTTTTTGCAAGGACGCCCGGCATGGCCGCTCCCTCTAAACGTCTGGAACGTCTGCTTATCAGCGGCGCCTTGTTGCTGCTGTTGTGGTTGCCCTTGCCGATTGGCAGCAACCGCGACTGGTCCATGGGCCTGTTGGTTTTCTTCTGCTGCACGCTAGGTGCCGGCTGGGCGCTGAACGCCTGGCGCCGCAACCGCGACATGGGCCCCACGCTGCGCCCGGCGCTCCCGATGCTTGGCTTGTTGCTGCTCAGCCAAGTGTGGGTGCTGGTGCAGTGGCTTTCGGGCATGACTGTCGACGGCGCTGCCACCTTCCAATACCTCATGCTTGGCATCGCTTACAGCCTGCTGTTCTTGCTGGTGGTCGACCTGTTCCGCACGCGCAAACGCCTAAGCCTGCTGCTCGCCGTATTGGTGATAAGCGGCACGTTTCAGGCGTTTTTTGGGGTGGTAATGACGTTGTCCGGTGTCGAAGATTTGCTCGTCGGCGCGAAAACCCATTACCTGGGCGACGCCACCGGCACCTTCGTTAACCGCAACCATTTTGCCGGGTATTTGGAGTTAACCCTGGCGGCGGGCATTGGCCTGTTGCTGGCGCTGCGCGATGAGCGCCCGTTTCGCTGGGTCAATGTGCTGGAGATGCTGCTGGGCCCCAAGGGGCGCCTGCGCTTGGCGTTGGTGCTGATGACCATTGCGCTGGTGATGAGCCATTCGCGCATGGGCAACGGAGCGTTTTTCACCAGTCTGCTGCTGGTGGGCGGGACATTCCTGCTGACCGACAAAACCCATCGGCTGCGCAACGGGCTCATTCTTGCGAGTTTGCTGGTGATCGACGTGCTGATCGTCAGCCAATACTTCGGCCTCGACAAACTTGTGGACCGCATCGCCTCCACGCAACTGCAAGCCGTGGTGGTCGATGGGCAAACCATTCAGGCTGCCAACGAACTGCGCGGCACCGTCTACGAACAAGCGCTGCCGCTGGCCAAAGAGCACTGGCTGACCGGCCACGGCGCCGGCACGTTTGAAGTGCTGTTCGGCAAATATGCCGGGCCGGAAATTACCCTGCACTTCGACCACGCGCACAACGACTACCTGCAATTCATCATCGAGTACGGCCTGATCGGCAGCTTGCCGTTGCTGGTGTTCGTGCTGCTGGGCCTGTACCACGCGCAACGGGCCATGTGGCGCGGCGAATCCACCTACCGGGCCGGGGTGGGCTTTGGCGCCAGCCTGGGCATCGTGGCGCTGCTGATTCACTCGCTGGTGGACTTCAACCTGCAAATTCCTGCCAACGCCGCCACCTACGTAGTGATCTGCGCCATTGGCGTGATCGCCAACAACCACTACCGCGAGCGTCGCGCGCGGGATCGCGGTTGATCAAGCCTAAAGCGGGGCCGGCTGAGCAACCAGGGCCGGCTCGCGCTTGAACCACTTCTTGCCGGCCGCGATGCCGGGCAATTCGATGTACCGGTAGGTCAAGGTTGAAACCACTAGCACCCCGACCAGCTGCCCGATCACCAAGGCGTTGTTGAGCAGCACGCTGCCGGTGTCGACATAGCGCTTGATAGTGCCCGAATCGGTTTCCGGCAGATCAATCAGCAGCGGGTGTCCCATCATGCCGCCCAGGGCTTTTAGCACGATGTACGAAAGCACCAGCAGGGTGGCATGGGTCATGTAGATCGAATACGAGAGCGTGCCCAACCAGGCGAAAAACCGTTTGCACAGCAGTGTCGACAGCACGCCAGAGCCAAAAGCAAACACCAGCACGGCGATGCAAAACAGCACGCTCATAAAGACTTTGTGCGGCGTGTTGATGGTGGCCAGAATCAGCACGATCGCGCCGAGTACGGTCGCCTCCAGCATGCTGCCAAGCCGGGGTTTCAAGGTGTGCGTGGGCAGGGCGCGGTAGAGCCGATAGGTGACCGCGCCGCCAAAGAAACAACCCAGGCCTTGCAGCGCCTGTTCGGTCAGCCAGGTGCTGGCGAATACGATGGCCGCCCAGGCTGCCACTGCCACCAGCGCGAACGCGCTTTGCACGTGCTGGCGCAGCAGCACCGTCATCACCGCAAACAGCATGTACAAGTAGTACTCGACGCTGATGCTCCAGGCTGGGTAGTTGAACGACAGCGGCTCGAACCCTGGCCACCAGGACTGTATGAGTAAGAGGTTGGGCAGAATTTCGTTAACCGAGCGAGGCCCGCTGAAGCTGTGACTGCCAAACGACAAGCCACGGTGTTCGCCCCATACCTTCACGCATTCGATGGCCAGCGCAAACGCGAGCAATGCCAGGTGCAAGGGATAAAGCCTGAAAGTGCGGGTGAGGGCAAAGTCGCCCATCTGCTTCCATGAGCTCAGCCGCCGGCCGTAGCTGTGGCAGAGCACAAAGCCGCTGAGAACGAAGAAGAAGTTGACGAAGTAGTCGGCGTTTCGAAAAAAACGCAGCTCGGTAAAGGTGTGCAACGCATGCGCGTGATAAATGGCAACGGCCAAAGCGAACAGCCCGCGAAAGCTGTCCAGAGCCTGAAAACGCTTCATTGCAACGTCCCTGTTGATCGCAGCGCGCGAGTTTGTCAGGGACGATAGTGCTCAATCAATAGCTGAACGCTATAAACCAATCATTCGTTAGTGCGAATTTGCCGCTGTACGCGCTGGCGCTTCAGCTGCAAAGCAACGCCCAAGCCGATCAAAACGCCCGCCACGTTGGAGGCCATGTCGGCCAGCGACGGGTCGCGCAGTGGCAGCAGGCCTTGGGTTAGCTCGATCATCAGGGCGAACAACAGGCAATACAGCACGGTCCAGAAGGCGTGCGTGGCGGGGAAGGCCAGGCGGGCGCTGCATACCAGCACAGCGAAGGCGCTGAGGTGGTGGAGCAAGTCCTGATACTCGAAGGCTTGCGGCACCGGATCGCTGCGCAGTCCGGTGTAGAGAATCACCGCCAAGGTGACGAAGAAAATGATCATGCTGATGACACGGCCCATAACGAATTCCTAGCTCGGTTGTTCGCTGTTCGCGCTGGACGCGACGGCGAGGTTGTTGTTTTTGTTGTTATCTTTTTTCGCCTCGGTCTTCGCTGCAGAACGCAGCAGGGCGTTGCGCAGGAAGCGTTGGGCGGGGGTTTCAAAGTAGCGGAAGCTGAGCAGGCACAGCGGAATCAGCACGGCAAAAAACACCAGCATCGACACTTCACCGTAGAAGAACGTCGGGCTGGCGCCGTTCTGTGTCAGTACGGTGAAGAACACCAACTGCAACGGGAAGTGCAGCAGGTACGAGGAATAGGTGAGGTTGCCGACCATGGCTAGGCGTTTGCCAAGGTAGCCACGTTTGGTTTCCATCAGCGCCAAGGTAAAGATGCTCAGCGGGAACAGCACGGCCACGACAATGGCGCGGGTGGCGCCGTGTACGGCTTTGTCCAACAGACCCGCGAATTTTTCCGGCAACACGCTTTGCGCAATGTTCTGCACCAGCGGCCAGAACCACGGGTGATACACCTCCACCACGGTGAACAACCACAGCACGGCGCTGCCACCCACTGCCCACGGCAGCACACGCAGCAGCCAACCGCGTTCGCACACGTAGCGGTACAGCCGGAAAATTAGCCCGCCCAGGAAGAACGAGAAAATACCGCGCCCGACAATGGGCTCGGCCACCATCACCACCACGCCCAGCGCCAGCATGGCTACGTGGGCCCAGAGGCGTTGGCGGAACATCAGGCAGACGATGAAAAACACCAGGTACATCAGCACTTCAACCGACACCGACCAGATCGGGCCGTTGAAGGACGGGCCTTTTTCCAGGCCCCAGCTGGAGGCCATAAACAGGTTCAGCACGGCGTGGTACAGGTCGTTGAAGGGCACCACAAAGTAATCGCCGGTGCGCGCCATCACCCACTGCTGGGCGAGCAGCACAAACAGGAACGTGGCGATGTGCAGCGGATAAAGCCGCGAAAACCGCAGCACGAAAAACTCCCAGCCGCCGACCGTTCGCTCGGCAATTTCCCGCGCATACAGCCAAAAGAAAATGAAGCCCGACAGCGAGAAGAAGAAGTCCACCGCCAGCCAGCCGGTTTGGTAGAACAGGAAGAACACGTTGTAGAACGGTTGCTGTTCCATCTCGTACGGCACAAAGGTGCTGCCCTGGAAGAAGAAGTGCTGCCAGTGCCAGAACACCACGGCCAGTGCTGCGACGCCGCGAATGAAGTCCAGGGAATAGAAGCGCCGGGGGCTGGAGTAAATCATGGTGTGGTCTCTACGGGCGGCGTGCTGTGGGCCGTGGCGTCAGTGGTGAGAAACATGTGTTGGAACAATGGCCGCAAGCGGTCGCTGCCGTACTCGCTGAGGTGGTCGTCGTCGAAATACAGCGGGTGCCCATCGGCATCGCCATAGCACTTACCGTCGCGGCACAGGTAGGGCAGGGGATCGAGAATGTTCACGCCGCAACGCGCCGCCGCCAGGTCCTGGGTTTCCCAGGTGAAGGCGTTGCGCTGGCGGTATTCGTCCATGGAAATCCACACCCGCTCCTGCTTGCCGCGCATGGCCGCGCGGCCCATGGTTTTCGGCACGTCGCGCTTGAGCTCGGGAATCGGTCGCAGCATGTACACCGGCCGTTGCTTGGCGAACGCGCAGGCGGTGTCGATGATGCCCTCGCGCATGGCTTGCAGGTATTCAGGGCTGCGCGAGGGGAACGGTTTGTCGAAATACAGTTCCGGCACCGGCACTTCGCGGGTGCGGTCAGGCTCATTCGGGCCGAGCAGGTAGTACGAGGTGCGGTTGATGATCAGCATCGGCACTTGGGCTTGCGCTGCATTTACTTCCTGACTTTTGCGCGCGTTGAAGCTGCCGCATCGGTAGGTGATCTGGCCGACAGCCTTGATGTTGGCGATGGTCGGGCAGTTGCTCATGGTCCAGTCGAGAACGTGTTCGTCAGGGCTGGGAAGCGCGCGCTCGACGCCGCGGATCATGGCGCCGGCGTGGCTGTCACCCACCACAATCGCCCCGAGCTTGGGCCCGCCATAGGTGCATTCCGGCACCGCGCTGAATTCGTTTTGCATGCACTCACCCAGGCGCGGATTTTTGTTGTCCGACTCGGCGAATAGCGCATCGACCTGCGCCGGCAGCCGGCCCGGAATGCCGTGCTGCAGCAAAATTACGCCACCTGGCACCATCACCAGCAGCGTGACGGCCACGATCACCAAGGCGCTTAGCCGCTGGCGCATCAGGTTCAGGCTGAACTGCGCCGGACGCTCGATAAAGCGGTACGACAACCCGCCGAGCACCAGCGTCAGTAACAGGCCAACGACAATGGCCGGCACCGAATCCTGCAACTCCAGGTATACCAGCCCAACCACCAGCGGCCAGTGCCAGAGGTACAGCGAATAGGAACTGTCGCCCAGCCACTGCGCGATGCGCGTGCCGGTAAAAAGCGAATCCTGGCGAGCGGCGAACAGAATCAGCATGGTCGCGAACACCGGCACGGTGGCGCGCCAGCCCGGCCATTGGCTGTTGCTGTCGAACACGGCGATGGCCGCGATCAACAGAGCGAAGCCGGCGATTTCCACGCTGCGCTGTTGACCCGCTGATAAGACGATGCGTTGCGCCAGCAAATACACCAGCCCGCCCGCGAGCATTTCCCAGGCACGGGTCGGCAGCAGGTAAAAGGCAGCGGTGGTTTTGATTGGGGTGGCGGCGATGCACAGCAGCAGCGACAACAGCAGCACGGCGGACAAACCGATGGCTTGGGCGCGTCGGCTCGGGCGAAGTTTGTAAATGACGGCCATGAAAATTGGCAGCATCAAGTAGAACTGCCATTCAACCGACAACGACCACGTGTGCAGCAGCAGCTTGTCGTGGGAGGCGGAATCAAAATAACCGTCTTCGCGCCAAAACATGACGTTGGACAAAAAGCCCAGCGCACTGATGGCGTGTTTGCCCAACTGCTTGTATTCCACCGCCGGCAGCACGAACCAGCCGACCACCATCAGCACCAGACACAGCACCAACAGCGCGGGAAGAATGCGCCGTGCCCGTGACAGGTAGAAGGCGATGATGGAAAAGCGTCGGGGGTCAATGACGCCGCTCGCTGCGGCCGCCGAATTGGCCTCCAGACCACGAAGAATGATGCCCGTCATCAGGAAGCCGGAGATCACGAAAAACACGTCCACGCCCACGAAACCGCCGGAAAAACCGGTCGCGCCGAAGTGGAATAAAACTACCGCTACAACGGCCCATGCGCGCAGGCCGTTTATGTCCTTACGGAACTTATTATTGGAATTTCTCATGCGCTTGCCTGCGTTGGGACGGTTAACTGCAAGGGAGCGAGTCCCTAAAACCTGACACCCGAAAGGCTGTGGGCCACGCCTATGGCGCGGCCCTGTTCGTGCTACTTGCCTTTGAGATACAGCTCTTCAAAACAGAAATTGGTCGCTTCCACGTAGCCTTCGGCGCTGCCGCAGTCGAAGCGTTGGCCCTTGAACTTGTACGCCAGCACGCAGCCGGATTTGGCTTGTTTCAGCAGGGCGTCGGTGATCTGGATTTCGCCGTTCTTGCCCGGCTCGGTGTCGGCGATCAGGCCGAAAATGTCCGGCGTCAGAATGTAGCGGCCGATGATCGCCAGGTTCGATGGCGCGTCTTCGGGCTTGGGTTTTTCCACCATGCTGTGCACGCGGTAGAGGTCGTCGCGAATCAGCTCGCCGGCAATAACGCCGTACTTGTGGGTCTGGTCGGCCGGCACTTCCTGGATCGCCACGATGGAGCAGCGGAACTGGTTGTACAGCTTGATCATCTGCGTGAGCACGCCGTCGCCGTCGAGGTTGATGCACAGGTCGTCGGCCAGCACCACGGCAAACGCCTCGTCGCCAATCAGCGGCTGACCACAGAGAATTGCGTGGCCCAGGCCATTCATGGCCACTTGGCGGGTATAGGAAAAGGTGCAGCCATCGATCAGCTCGCGGGTGCCGGCCAGGAAGTGTTCCTTGTCGGTGCCGCGAATCTGGTGTTCCAGCTCGTAGCTGATGTCGAAATGGTCTTCCAGCGAGCGCTTGCCGCGACCGGTGACGATGGCCATGTGTTGCAGGCCGGCATCGC
The DNA here is from genome assembly GCF_979258635.1 of Pseudomonas sp. AC070. NCBI lineage: Bacteria > Pseudomonadati > Pseudomonadota > Gammaproteobacteria > Pseudomonadales > Pseudomonadaceae > Pseudomonas > Pseudomonas sp. AC070. Next base: position 3,820,324 of record NZ_OZ409871.1, on the reverse strand, counting down.
GGGCTTCCTCAACGCCGTATTGAATCAGCGGCTTGTTGACGATGGGCAGCATTTCTTTGGGCATGGCCTTGGTGGCCGGGAGAAAGCGGGTGCCGTAACCGGCGGCGGGGAAGAGGCATTTACGGATCATAAGAAGCTCCTGAAGGATCACAAAACCCTTGTGGGAGCGGCTTCAGCCGCGATGCTTTTTTGTGGAAAACACCGAGGTTGAAGCCGCCCCACATTGTCCGGTGTGGCGTATTACTTGGCGTAGCCCTGCGGGTTGGCAGACTGCCAACGCCAGGTGTCGCTCATCATCTGGTCGAGGCCGCGCTCGGCTTTCCAGCCCAGCTCGCTGGCCGCTTTGGCGGGGTCGGCCCAGCATTCGGCGATGTCGCCAGGGCGGCGCGGCACGATTTGATAAGGCACCGCCTGGCCACTGGCCGCTTCAAATGCCTTGAGCATTTCAAGCACGCTATAGCCCTGACCCGTGCCCAGGTTCCAGACCTTCACGCCGCTGTCGCCAGCGATGGTTTGCAAGGCCTTCAGGTGCCCGTCGGCGAGGTCTTCGACGTGGATGTAATCACGCACGCCGGTGCCGTCGACGGTGGGGTAATCGTTGCCGAATACCGACAGCTGCTTGAGTTTGCCGATGGCAACTTGGCTGATGTACGGCAGCAAATTGTTGGGAATGCCGTTGGGGTCTTCGCCGATCAGGCCGCTGCTGTGAGCGCCCACCGGGTTGAAGTAACGCAGCAAGGCGATGCTCCAGCGCGGTTCGGAGCGGGCCAGGTCTTGCAGCAGCTCTTCGACCATCAGCTTCGAGCGCCCGTAAGGGTTGGTCGGTATGCCGGTGGGGAAGTCTTCGCGAATCGGCATTTGCGTCGGTTCGCCGTACACCGTGGCGGACGAGCTGAACACCAACCGGTAAACGCCAGCCGCCGCCATGGCCTGACACAGGGTTACGCTGCCGGCGACGTTGTTCTCGTAGTAGTCCAACGGCTTGGCCACGCTTTCGCCGACCGCTTTGAGGCCGGCGAAGTGCAGCACGGCGCTGATGGAGCGCGAGGCGAACACTTCATCCAGCAACACCCGATCGCGGATGTCGCCTTGAATGAATTCAGCCTGCTTGCCGCAGATTTTCTCCACCCGGTGCAACGACTCCGGGGAGCTGTTGCACAGGTTGTCCAACACCACCACCTGATACCCCGCTTCCAGCAGGGCCAAGGTGGTGTGCGAGCCGATGTAACCGGCGCCGCCGGTGACCAGAATGGTTTCGCTCATGGGGCATCCCGCCTGTTGTTAGCGCCACTCATCCGGGCAGCTGGTTTTCCAGTCAGCGAAGGCGGTGGCCAGGCTGTACTGGTAGGGGTAGCCGTTTTCTACAAGGAAATGCGGCAATACGTTGTTGGAGCGCACCAGCTTGCGGATGCGTACCGGGCTGAACGGGTGCTTGATGCCCAGCGGCCGCGCGATGGCGTCAATGCTGTACGCCACGCCGAGCAACAGCGGGTAAGGCACGGCGGGCACTTTGCGTTCGATGGCGGCGACGCTGCAAACGGTTTCCACGTATTCGGAAATCGACGGGCCGGGGTTCATGGTCATGTTGAACAGCGAGAAATGCCCGCCTTGTTCTTTCTGACGTTCCAGTACCCAAAGCATCGCGGCGCACAGCTCTTTTACATAGGTGCCAGCTTTACGCGTGGTGCGGTTGCCCATGTAGAAGAAGTAACGCTTGATCACGGCCTTGACCAGACGCGAGACGTTGCCGCCTTCGCCCGGCCCAAACACCACGCCCGGACGCACAATCACCAGGTGGCGGTTGGCCTTGTCGGCTGCCAGCCAGGTCTGGTGAATTTTTTCGGCGGCCAGTTTCGAGCCGCCGTAAGCAGTGGCCGGAACGGGCAGGGTGCGTTCGTCTTTCTGATCTTCGCTTGGGCCGTAGGGCGAAATCGAGCTGGTGAAAATCAGGTCGTTGCAGCCGACCTGTTCGGCCCAGGCGGTGACGTTTTCGGCGCCCAGCAGATTGGTTTCGTAGTACTCGTAATCTTCGTGGCCGGGCTCGCGGTGCACGGCGGCGAAGTTGGCGATCAGGGCGACGGTTTCTTCCGGCTTCCAACTGATGGGCTGGCGTACGTCGCCATTGATCTCAACGATCTCCGGGCTTTCATGCACCAGGCGAGCACGGTAGGGGAATGGCTTCTGGGTGACCTGCTCTTTGTCGAACAGGTAGACCTTGTCGTAACCACCTTTGGCAAGCAGTTGTTTGGCGAAGAACACGCCAATAAAACCCGAGCCACCAAAAATCACGGCGCAGTTCATCTGTTCCATCCTTCAATTCATGTATGCGGGAAGCAACGTGCGGGAGGCGCATCGCCGGTGCAGGGCACCGGCGTGGCTACGGGCAACCTGAAGGGATCAGGCGCGACCGTATTTGTCTTCGAACCGCACGATGTCGTCTTCGCCCAGATACGGACCGGACTGCACTTCGATCAGTTCAAGGGGAATTACACCGGGGTTCTCCAGGGCGTGAACCTGGCCAATCGGAATGTAGGTCGACTGGTTTTCAGTGACCAGGAAGGTGGTGTCGCCATTGGTAACTTTGGCGGTGCCGCTCACCACAATCCAGTGCTCGGCGCGGTGGTGGTGCATCTGCACCGAGAGCTTGGCGCCTGGCTTAACCGTGATGCGTTTGACCTGGTAGCGATGGCCGTCGTCGATGGAGTCGTAAACACCCCATGGGCGATACACCTCGCGGTGGTTGACGTGTTCGTTGCGGCCGCATTCTTTGAGCTGCTCAACGATTTTCTTCACGTCTTGCACGTTGTTTTTGTGCGCCACCATGATCGCGTCTTTGGTTTCGACGATCACCAGGTCTTCCACGCCCACCAGGGTCACCAGACGGCTGCTGGCATGCACATAGGTGTTGGTGCTGTTGTGGTGCAGCACGTCGCCTTTGAGCACGTTGCCGTGTGCATCTTTCTCGCTGACGTCCCACAGCGCCGACCACGAGCCGATGTCGCTCCAGCCTGCATCCAGCGGCACGACCACGGCGTCGGCGGTTTTTTCCATGACCGCGTAGTCGATGGAGTCATCGGGGCACAGGGCGAATTCGGCTGCGTCGACGCGGGTGAAGTGCAGGTCCAGCTGGCCGCCGGCCAGGGATTTTTTGCAGGCTTCGAGGATTTCCGGTTGGAAGCGCTCGAGCTCTTGCAGGTAGCGGCTGGCGCGGAACAGGAACATGCCGCTGTTCCACAGGAAGTCGCCGCTCTTGAGGTAGTCGGTGGCGGTGGCCAGATCCGGTTTTTCCACGAACTGGCTGACGGCAAAGCCGCCGTCGCCGGTGGCAGCGCCTTTCTCGATGTAGCCGTAACCGGTTTCCGGGTGATCCGGCACGATGCCGAAGGTCACCAGCTTGCCGGCTTCAGCCAGCGGCATGGCGGTGCGCACGGCGGCGTGGAATGCCTCGACGTCTTTGATCAGGTGATCAGCCGCCAGTACCAGCAGCAGCGGGTCTTGACCGTCGCTCACCGCTTGCAGGGCGGCGAGGGCGATGGCCGGCGCCGTGTTGCGGCCGACCGGTTCAAGCAGGATGTTGGATTTTTCCATGTCCAGCTGACGCAGTTGCTCAGCGGCGAGGAAGCGATGCTGCTCGTTGCAGATCAAGCGGGGCAGGGCGATATCCAGACCCTTGAGACGCGAGATGGTGGCTTGCAGCATCGACAGCTGGGCGTCGGCCAGTTGCAGGAATTGTTTGGGGTTCAGTTGGCGCGACAGTGGCCACAGACGTGAGCCGGAACCGCCAGCCATGATGATAGGTAGAAGCATGGTAGACCTCCTTGTTGCGTTTATTCAGTAAGGGCTGGACGCGCAGTGGTGGTAAGGGTGCGTTGTACGGCGGGGCCGGAGCCCAGCAACGCGTCATCGACGAACGCTTGGATGCGTTGCTTGAAAATACTCTTGTCGAAGGTGGCCGCGTGTTCATGCAGGGTCGCCGGGTCGAAGGTGACCGCGCCGCTTTCTACCTGCTGAATCGCTTGAATCAGAGACTCCACGGTCTGCTCCGGGAACAGAATGCCGGTCTTGCCGTGGATAACCGTTTCCAGGGCGCCACCTTTACCGTAGGCGATAACCGGGGCGCCTGCTGCCATGGCTTCCACCGGCACAATGCCGAAGTCTTCCATGCCCGGAAATACCAGACCGCGGCAGCGTTGCAGCAGGTCTTTGATTTCGGGGAAGGGCTGGCGGCCCATCAGTTTCACGTTGGGTTTGGCGATGGTTTTCAGGCGCTCGAACAGCTCACCTTCGCCCACCACTACCAACGGCAGTCCGAGCTGGTTGAACGCTTCCACGGCCAGGTCGGCACGCTTGTAAGCAACCAGTTGGCCGAGGCACAGGTAGAAGTCGCCACGGGTTTCGTTGGGGCTGAATTCAGTGGTGTTTACCGGCGGGTAAATCACCTCGGCATCGCGGCGGTAAAACTTGCGAATGCGCTGGGCCACAAAGTTGGAGTTGGCGATGAACTGGTCGACGCGGTCCGCCGACAAGCGATCCCACACACGCAGCCAGTGCGACACGAACGGGAACAGCGTACGAATCAAACGGCCGGCGCCCGACAGGTACTCGTGGTACATGTCCCACACATAGCGCATCGGCGAATGGCAGTAGCAGATGTGCACCGCGTCAGGGCGGGTGACCACGCCTTTGGCCGGGCCGGATTCGCTGCTCAGAATCAGGTCGTAAGCCGACAGATCGAGCTGCTCCAGCGCCATCGGCATAAACGGCAGGTACTTCTGGTAGTGCTTCTTCGCACCCGGCAGGCGCGAAATAAACGTGGTGTTGATGGTGCCGGTAAACGTGCTGGGCAAGGCTTTGCGCACCACGTCTTCGTTGCACACATGGATAAACAGGTCCGCGTGCGGGAACAACTCCACGAGCGCCGAACACACGGCTTCGCCGCCACGATTGCTGAGCCACCAGTAATGGATGATTGCGACTTTCATTGGAACTCCCGTATCACCTGTAGAAGGCGTGAGGCCGAGGCTGCCCAGCTGTAGCGCTGGATATTGGCGCGGCCCTTCTCGCGAAGGGACTGGGCCAGCTGCGGACTGGAAATAAGCACGTCCATTTGTTTGGCAATGTCGTTGACGTCATAAGGCGAGCAGTACAGCGCCGAGTCGCCGCACACTTCCGGCAGGCTCGCGGCGTTGGCCGCAATCACTGGGCAGTCGCAGGCTTGCGCTTCCAGCGGTGGCAGGCCGAAGCCCTCATAGAACGAGGGGTACACAAAGGCAGTTGCACCGCTGTACAAGCGCACCAGCTCCTCATCCGTAACGCGCCCGAGCAGCTTAATGCGGCTGTCGGTTTCGATCTTTTTCACCAACCCGGGGTCAGCGAAATTCTTGTTCAGTGAGCCGACGATGTAGAGCTTATGGCTGCTCTGTTTCAGCACGCTGAACGCATCGACCAGGCCGTGGAAATTCTTCTGCGTATTGAGCGATGACACCGCCAGCAAATACGGCTCGGCCACGTCGTGCGGCTGCGGGCTGAATTCGCCGGAAACAGCGTTAGGCACCACCACCACGCGTTCGGGCGCGATGTTGTAGACCGCGCAGATTTCCTGCTTGGAAAACTCGCTGACCGTCAGCACCTTTTTCGAGGTTCTGATGGTCCGTGGCGTGGCCAGCTGATACGCCGTGCGGAACTTCCACGAGAAATTTTCCGGGAAGCGCTCGAAGGCGATGTCATGCAACGTCGAAAGTTTGTTGCTGTACAAAAGCGGCGCGGTATTGGCCAAGTTGACCAACAATGGCGAGCCTTGGCTGCGCAGAAACTTCGGCAGGTCGAGCTGCTCCCAGGCGTGCCCGGTGCGGTTGCCCACCAACTCGACGCCCAGTGCTTGAGCGGCTTCGTGTTGAACGATATTGCGGGGTGCAACGAAGCGGATTTCCGGCATCTGCTCGCGCAATTGCAAGCTGACTTCTAGGGAATACCGTTGCACGCCGGTCATGGCTTGCGTGAGGAATCGCGCATTTACGTAGATCAAACTGGAACGCCCCATTTAATGCGCGAAAGGTCGAGGTTGTGTGAGAGCGAAAAGGCCATAACTGGTTCAGTCTTTTATAGCGTTGCGACTGAATTTTCGGCGCGGTTCGACAGGTTGCTGGTGATTTGCGCCAGCCCGTCGCGCGAGGTCGCGGCGAGGTTTTCCTTGCGCGCCGAGGTGTAGCCAAAAAACTCAGCGAAATGCTGCAGCTTCTTGCTCGAGGCTTCGGTGTAGTAAACCGTGGCGCCATTGAGCGAGGCTAGGATCAAACCGTGCAGCCGCGCGGTAATGACCCACGAGGCTTCGCGGTAGGCGGGCAGCAATCCGTCGCTCAGGTCGCTGATGGGCAGAATGTCGATGGGAACATCAATTTTGCCGTCCAGATACGCCTTGATTTCACGGCAGGCCTGCTGGTCAAAGTCGTCCCGAATGTCGTGGGGCACCAATGTCACGCGCTTCAGGCCCTGGTGCTTTAGGGTGTTGAGCACCTGCAGAATTTCGTCGTGATCGACGCTGCGGTTTTCGCTTTTATCCACGGCCGGCGCGACCAGGCAAACGCCGGTAGAGGGCAGGCTTTCAATCGGGCCGCCGATAAAGGCCATGTCGCCGCCCAGGTGAATTTTGCCGGTGCTGGCCGGGGCCAATTCACGCAGCACCTGCTCCGACACCGGGTCACGCACATAGGCCACCGTGGCCAGGCGCAGCATGGCGCGGTAGAGCTTGGTGCGAAGCGAGTGCTGCACCTTGCTGACGCCTACGCCTGCGATCACCACGCGGTGACCAAACAGGCGACTGAAGAAGAACGCCAGCGTGGTGAAGCCCAGCCAGAACGTCGACACCTGCTCGCGCACCATGTGCCCGCCGCCGAAGATCAGGTGGGCACGCATGCACAGCAGCAGCGCTTTGATCGGTTGGTTGCGGATGGGCACGATGTCGATGCCCAGCTTGGCAAAGTCGTCGCGCAGCTCAACGTGCGCTTCTTCCCATGGGCAGACCACAACCTTGTGGCCCTTGCTTTGAAAATGTTTGGCTTCGCGCAAGGCAATCAGCGCATCGCCGAGGTTGATCAAATGACCGGAAAAAATAATCACCATATTCGTGTATCGCTCTGCAAAGGGAGGTGACTGGAGGCTCGATAAAAAAGGAATAACGCGATTGCGCCGCTCAGTTTTTCTTCTCCGTGAGGAAGTCACTCATCCGTTGCGCCGAATTGGCCCAGGTGAAGATTTCACCGTTGGCGCTCTGTCGTTCTTCAACCGACACGTGGGGCATTTCCAGCAGCGCTTTTTCGATTTCGCCGAGCACCGGATTCACCACTTCGCCTTGACCGTCGGCCGCCTCTTTCAGTTCGGGAATATCCGAGACGATGACCGGCGTACCCACGGCGCGGGCTTCCAGCACCGGCATACCGAACCCTTCATACAGCGAAGGCATGACCAACACGTCGGCCAGGGCAAACACAGCGGGCATCAGCTCGTCCGGCACGTAGCCCGGGAGTACGATGCCAAGCGAGGTGTGGTCTTCGATTTTTTGCGCGAGTTCTTTGTTCTGCCAGCCCTTGGCACCGACCAGTACCAACTTGTGTTCGGCCAGTGCGCCGCTCTGTTTCAGCTTGACGAAGGCTTCGACCAACATGCCGATGTTCTTGCGCGGCTCAAGCGTGGAGACGGCCAGCACGTACGGCGGAACAATGCCCAAGGCTTGCAGCGCGGGGAGGGCGTGTTCGCGGTCGGCGGCGTTGATGGGGTGGAAGTCGGCGCGCACGCCAGGGTGAATCACCAGGTCAGCGGCGCGACCTACCCATTTCAACAACCGGTCCGAAGTGCCCTGCGAGTTGGTGAAAATCGCATCGGCGCTGCGCACATCGCGGTCGAACCAGAGCATGTGCGACAGACGCGTGGCCCACTCCATGGTCTTGGGCACCAGGCGGTGGTTGAGGTCGTGCACGGTCACCACCGTACGGCGTGCCACGTGGGTGCCTGGGTGAATGGTGCGCCCGGCCCAGAACACGTCGAGGTTGTCGCGGCGGGCCATTTGCGCCCCGCGCGTTTTCAACCATAGAAACGATGGAAGCTTGCGTGCCAGCGGGTGGCTTTCCTGTCGAATCACCCAGCGCTCAGAAGGCACTGCCACCTTGTCCGCAGGAAGCCGGGTGTACACAAAAAACAGCGCGTTGGGCAGCAGGCGATCGAGCTCTTTGCAGAGATTGAACACATATTGACCGACACCGGACAGCGGTTTGCGCAACGCATCCCCGTCTATCCCTATTTTGCTCGCAGGTTGTGGCAGGTACGTCACTGCTGCGGTCGCCATGTAAATCTCCTTGTATTCCCACACACCGACCGACATCACATGCCGGCCAGTACTGCTTACCGATACCGAAAATAAGACCCGTGCTTGTGACGCAGGCCTTGCGTAGACCGCCAGCTAAAAACGCAGCGCAAAGGGGCCCCGATGCATGTCGATACGCAACGGGCTAACGCGTTGGTTTTTGTTGTTATACGCGCGCGCTGGTTACTGCTTTAAGTCCAGAACGTGCAGAGGATTGAGCTTGCCGGTGATCAGATCGCTGAAGGCGCGAAAGTTCCCACGTAGACGGCCCGGAAAGTCTTTTATGCGAACCATGAACAGGGTTTTCGCAATGTTTGCGAGCAGGTTCTTGGACATGAGTTTGGCGGCGGTGCGCCAGGTCATGGTGCCCTTACGGGCGAGGAAAATCGGGTTGGCGATTTGCGAGTAACCAAAGCGCACGCCGCTGGTGCGGCCCGAGCTCACGCCCAGGTGTACGCCGCGGCAACTCGGTTCCAACACCACACGGCCGTATTGGCGCGTGCGGCTGGAGTAATCGAAGTCTTCCTGCCAGCCGTACATAGGCAGGTTTTCGTCGAAGCGCAGCGTGGTGGCCACGGTGCCGAGGTAGGCCATGTTGCAGCCGTAAAGGCCGCTGAGGTCTTTCTGTTTCGAGGAACTCGACCAGTGATTTTCAGCCGGCTTCTGGCCGCTGATATAGGCGGCGGCATCGGCTTCGGAAACACCGAATTCGCTGTTCACGCCGTCGGCCAATACGTTGCCGGTAACGCCCATGATCTGGCGATCCAGCAGCATGGCCTTGCCAGCGCTTTCCAGCCAGTTAGGCGCTGGGCGGAAGTCGTCGTCGTAGAAGGTGACGAACCATTCACTGCCGGGTAGATCGGCTACCAGGGGCGCGAGTGCATCGAGCCCGGCGTTGCGTTGAATCGTGAGGCCAGCGCGCGACAGCAAAATGCTGCCTTGGCCGCTGGTGACCAAGGGATGAGCTTCCAATCCTTCAACGTCTTTAGCTTCACTGCCCACTAACACCACATGCGCTGGTTTCTCGGTCTGACGCTCGAGGTAGTCGAGCAGAACGTAAGTCTCTTTGGCGCGCCCTTTCGTGGCGATTACGACGAATGCCTTCATTGGAAAATCCATCATTTTTTAACGTTGAAGATACGAGCCAGAATGCCCATTTTCCAGCAGTAGTAAGTCAGGCTGATCAGCACAATCGACTCACCTACGAGACGGGCCACAGCCATGCCCATCCCCCCAAAATGCATACCGAGCGGCACCGCGATCAACAGGCTGATCGCCGCACCGGCCAGCACCACTTTTGCCAACACGCTTTCCTTGTGCTGCGGGATCAGCACATAGCTGGCGAGTACCAGATTGCAGCCACTGATGGGGAAGAGCACAGCCATCAGTTGCAGCACCGGCACGCTGTTTTCAAAACCAGGACCGAAGATGATTGGCACCACCCACGGACCCAATACCAGGCTGCATCCCAGACCGGCCATGCCGATGCCGAGAATCAGCAGAAACGCTTTACGAATCAGGGCGTGGGCGCCGTTGACGTCCTTGACGAACAGGGCGGTGATCTTCGGTACGAAGATCTGCCCGGCCGGGCCCATCACGCTCAAACCCACGGCAATCAGACGCTCTGCCGCGCCGAACGAGCCGACCTCGGCCGAGGTGGACAAAATACTCAGCAGGTAGGTGGACGAGGCCACCAGCAGCGCCGAGGTGCCGGTGTACAAGAACACCGTGCTCGACTGGCGAATCAGCTGCACCCCTTGCTTGATCCCCAAGGTGGCGCCGGTCATTTCCTTGCGCACTTGCCAGTAGGCAAAGCCTGAGGCCACAACGCCAGAGCAGAGCAGCGAGAGCAGCACCAGGCCGCTGTCGTCTTCGTCGCGCACCAAGGCGAAAATCAATACCAGGCTGACCGCGAACCCGAGCACTTCCAGTTTCACTGCCGCCCGTGGGCGATGGCTGCCGACGAAATACCAACCCAGGTTGAACGCCGAAACGATGCCCAGGGTGACGGCTGCTGCACCCGCAATCGGATGCGCTGCCAGTACCGGCGAAAGCATGATCGCGGCGGCGCCGCCGAGTATCGCGGCCACCGTGAGCAGCAGACGGGCGCTGAGGTGATGGCCCATCAACACGCCGAAGCGGTCGGGCGTGGCCGTGGCCATTTCGCGCATGCCGATGGTGGCAAAACCCCATTCGACAAAACGCCAGGCAATGGTCATCAGCGACATCGCCGCCAGCACCACGCCATAGCCTTCCACGCCCAGCACGCGACCGTAGAATGGGATCAGCAACAGCAAGTAGAGGTAACGCAGGGTGTAAGCCAAATAAACAAAGAAAAAATCAGCGCGGGACTTGTTAGCGCTCGCGTCCTTGGACTTCACCATCGTGGTAACTCACCCGCCTGAGGATTGCCGGTCAAAGGCCGCCACGGGCCTTGCCCAAATGCCGGGGTCGGCACGGGTTGTTTGCGCGAACCGAGTGCCACTGCCAAGGCCGTGGCATACAGAAATGCGTTGTAGTTGTTGAAGTCTGGCGTGGTGCCGATCAGCAAACTCACGATAAACGTCGGGATATACGCGTAGCGCACACCATTGAGAATCGACTGGCTGTTAAGCGCCTCGGGGCCGGCCGGAATCTTGCGGCGCATGGATTGCCACACGAACGCGAAGTACAGGAAACCGCCAATCAAGCCGCTGTTGCTGAACACCGCCGCGGCGAAGTTCGAGGTACGGGTGGCGCCGATACCTACGCCGACGCCCCAGGTGTCCCACAGCGCTTGCCAGCCAACGGCGGTCCACATGCTGCGTTCTTCATAGGAGCTGGTCTTGGATTTGTTCAAGACCATTTCGTTGACCTTTTCCACGATCGGGTCGAGCAGGGCAGGGGCGAACAGCACCACCAGGCCCACCAGAATGATCGCGCTCCACACCGTCCAGAATTCCACGCCCAAGCCTTTGCCCGGATTGCGTGAGCTTTTGCGCACCGTCCACTCCAGGGCGGCAGCGAGAAAGAACACCACCAGGCCGACATACGCCGCCGAGGAGGTCGACAGCCAGATCATGCCGATCAGGCCGATGATCAAAATCGGCGCACCGGTCTCGCGCAGCCAGCGGTCGCGAATACCGTGGCGGAAGAAATAGATCAGACCCAGGAAGGTGATGCACAGGAAGCCATACGCCGACGCTTCAGGCATCAGCCCCACCACGCGTTTGCCGCCGAGAATTTCCACTTCGGTCATCAGGGCATAGGTAGCGGTACGAAACGGCGCCAGCACCGCGTCGAGCGGCACGAACTGACTGGCGAAGTCGAGCAAGCCGGTGAACAGCGCCAGGGCACCGCCCAGGCAAATGGCTTTGAGCGCTTGCTGGCGGATGTTGGCGTCGCGCATCAAGCGGGTGAAGGCGAATACCGCAAATACCGAGATGGTCAGGTAGGCCATCTGCGAGAAGTTTTGCGTGGACGGGCGCAGCGGTTCGCCGAAGGTCGACAGCTCCAAGCGCACCGGAATGATGGTGACTTCGTTCATAAACAGGCGCGGCATAAACACCGTGACGAACAACGCCACCACCCAATACAGAAACAGCAGCAACAGGCGTTTAGGCGTCAACGCCGCGCTGACGAAAAATTCCACGCCCGGACGGCTGCACAAGGTGCGCGCCACAATCAGCAACACCACGATCGGCGTTGGCGTCAGGGTCAGGCCGCCGGTGAGGGCAGAGGGAATTACGGCAAAGGCGCCGAAAGAGAACGAGCCGAAAAAAAGGTACAGCAGAGCATGGGGCTTGCCGAACAGGCTGAGGAGTACGAAACCCCAGAATAAGGCGATTGGAATGGCTTCCATGGTTCGGATCGGTGCTCTGACAGTTAAGTGAAAGGGTGACGAATAAAAAGTGCAGCGGCCCAAAAAAGCCCCGTGGCGAGCACGGGGCTGATCGGCTTAGTAAATGTTTTTCGACAACAGGGTGAACGGCGTTTTGATCAGGATTTTCACGTCCAACCACAGCGACCATTGGTTGATGTAGTTGAGGTCTTGGTTAACCCGCTGCTGCATCTTGTCGATGGTCTCGGTTTCGCCACGGTGACCGGTGATCTGCGCCAGACCGGTGATGCCCGGTTTGATGCGGTGACGGGCCATGTACGCGCGAATCTTGTCGGTGTAGTAGATGTTGTGGGTAACGGCGTGCGGACGTGGACCCACCAGCGCCATTTCACCAAACACCACGTTGAACAATTGCGGCAATTCGTCCAGCGAGGTACGGCGAATGAAGCGGCCAACCGGGGTAATGCGGTCGTCGTTGCGCGTGGCTTGTTTCACTACGGTCTCGGGTGCGTGAACCCGCATCGAGCGGAATTTCCACACCTTGATCACTTCACCGTTCCAGCCGTGGCGTTCCTGCTTGAACAGGATCGGACCAGGGGAGGAGCGACGCACCGCAATGGCGATACCAATCAACACCGGGCTCAGCAGTAGCAGGGCGATGGCCGCCAGGGTGCGCTCCATGGCTTCCTTGGCAAACAGGGCCGCCGGATGCGAGCTGATCGGGCTTTCGTTGAGGTAGATGGCCGGCATGTGTTCGATTTCGGAGATCGACTGGTTAAGCAACAGCATCGAGCCGAAGTCGGGAATCCACACCACGTCCACGCTCATGTCGAGCAGGTCGATGTAAATGTTCTCGATGTGCTGCACTTCGCCCAGCGGCACGGCGATGTAAACGCGGCGGATGTTCTCGCGTTCGATCACATCACGCAGTTCGTTGAGGTTGCCCAGAATCGGCAGGTCGCAGTTGTCGTCGGCCTTGCTCTTTTCCGTTGCGATCATGCCAATCAACGGTACGCGGCTTGGGTGGCTGAGTTTTTCGGCGAGGTCTTTGGCCAGCGTACCGGTGCCGACGATTACCGAGCGACGATCCTTGCGCAGTTTGCGCGAGTGCAGACGGGTGATCATGCGCAGTGGGATATAGCTGAGCACCTGGACAGTGAAGCCAAGAATCGCCCAGCTAAATACCACTTCACGCGAGTACACGCCGGTGGTCTGAGTAGCAAACGCGATGGTCATCAACGCGCCCAGCAACAAGCACCAGCCGGCCAGCAAACGGCCCATGCCCGACAGCAGGCGATGGCGTTTGTGGTAGACCTGCAAAGCGGCATAGCAGGGCACCGAGCCGAGAATGGTGAGAATGCCGAGAACCCGGTATTCACTCGGAATCGAGCCGAATTTCATCACCACCAAAGCGGTGAGAACCAGGTTGGCAAGGAACATGGCAGTGACCCATTGACCCCAAAAGGTCAGGCCACGACGATTCGCCATGAGGTTGCTGTGTTGGGAAGTCATTTATTGGTTACCTCCACGCGTGCAGTAGTTTCGGGCCCCGTTGCTATCGCCAACGCTCGTGCAGAGCGTTTGTTCAAGGCCGTTGGCCTGGGCGATGGCGAACAGGGAGTTCGCAGCTTGTTTCGTGCTATCCATGGCTTGGCGTGCAGAAGTGACAGCATCGACGCGTTGTTGGTGATTCAGCAGTGGCCACGCGCGTAGGCCAATGCTTGCAAGTTCCAACTGAACATCGGGCCGAGACGGGCCCCACTCGTTTGCTTGCTTGAGTGCCTGGGCGAATTCGTTGTCGACGTCCCCCAGGGCGTATTTGCTTTGGGCCAGGTGCGCCCAGGTGGTCGGCCAGGTCGGCCGTGCCCGCGCCGAGTGGCGATAGGCAGCAGCCGCCAACAGGCGCGATTCGTGAGCGCTGTCGGCGCCAACGGGTTGATCGAAGGCGCGCCAGCTGTACACCTGGCCCAGTTGTTCGAGGTACGTGCCGCTTGCAACCGGGTACCAAGCATTGGCCAATTGAGCGGCGCGCAGGGTCTGCTGCCACTTGGCTTCAGCGGGTACCTGGCCGCTGGCTTGCCAACGTAGCAAGGTGGTTTCGGTGCGGTAGCTGGCCAAGCCTGCAACGGCCATTTGCGCCGCCGGCACCAAGGCCGCCAACGAACCCACCAGGCACACACCGGTCAGTGCGCGGAACAGCGGCGACTGCGGCTTGGGCGGCTGGCGGTTGCCACGGCGCTCGGTGCGCGGCGGCTGTTGCGGCGATGGCTGTTGTAGCGGTGTATCGGTCATGCGGCACTCGCGGCGGCAAAATGGCTTCGGGCAATACGCCACGGGTTGTCGTCTACCAACAGGCGCGCGGCTGATTCGCCGATTAACTCAGCGGCGTGTTCAAGGCCGGGGCGCAGGTCTGGCGGACGGTGTTTCATGTTGTGCGCATCGCTGGCGAGTACGGTGACCTGGCCTTCCAGAAGGAAGCGTTCGGCCAATTCCTGAGCCGGACTACCGAAGTAACCGGCGACTGCCCCAGCGGTGACCTGCAACAGACAGCCTTGGGCCAGAAAGGGTTCGATTCGTTTGTGATTACCCGCACCCATTAATTCTTTGTTGCGTTCGGGGTGAGCAATCAGCGGTTGAATATTGTTTTTGAGCATCCAGCCGGTGAGCTTTTCAGCCTGGCGCGGAATCTCGCTGTGGGGGAATTCCAGCAACAACACGTGACGCCCATTCCATTCGCCGAGGAAGGGCAGTTGGCCCTTCATGGCCAGGGTCAGCAGGTCTGAATCAAAACGTGCCTCGGCCGCTGCACTCACTTGCAAAGGAATACCGGCACGGGCCAGCGCCTGGGCGAACTGCGACACCGCGCCGCGAATGCTGGCTTTGGTGTTGTGGTAACGGCCCGGATGCAGGTGCGGCGTGCAAACCATGTGGGTGGTTCCGCAGGCGACCGCGTGCGCAGCCATTTCCAATGCCTGGTCCATGGTTTCGGCACCGTCATCGATGCCAGGTAACAAATGTGAGTGCAGGTCGATCATGTTGCCTCCGGGCGTAGCTCACGCAGGTCGTGACCCCATTTACAACGGTCACCACCAGGCAGAGAACGGCGGATTTAAAGGGGTGGAACGGTAATCCATGACCGGCGTCGGGCGCCGGTTCGGATTAATGACGAGTGGCCAACAGGGCGCCACTCAAACAGCCGCAGGAGCGCTGCAGGGTAGCGCTAGGCTTTCGGCGTTTCGCCGTAGTTTTCGTAATAGCTGGCATAGCTGTAGCCGTATTTCGAAGTCTTGCTCAGGTCCACTTGGTTCAGCACCACACCGGTCACCGGCGCGTTGTTTTGCAGCAGCTGGCCCATGCCTTTTTGCACCATCGGAATCGAGGTGTGTTCGGCGCGAACCACATAGATCAGCGCGTCGCAGGTGGTGGCCAACAGCTTCGAGTCACTCACCGCCATGGTCGGTGGCGAGTCGATGATGATGCGCTGGTAGCGGGTTTTCAGCAGTTCAAGAATGTTGGTCAGACGCGCCGAAGACAGCAATTCCTGCGGGTTCGGCGGCACCATGCCGGCTGGCATCATGTCGACGTTGCCCACGGTGCGAATGCATTCATCGAGCTTGGCGGTACCGGCAATCAGGTTGGCCAGGCCAGGCGTGCCGACCGGGAAGTCGAAGTTGCGGGCCATGGTTGGGCGGCGCAAGTCGGCGTCGATCAGCAGCACTTTTTCGATGTGAGCAACCGAGAACGCGAGGTTGCTGGCAATCGAGCTCTTGCCCTCGCCCGGTACGGAGGAGGTGACCAGTACGATTTTGCGCGGGCTGTCGAGGTCGGTAAGTACCAGGCTGGTACGCAGCGTTCGTATTGACTCGCTGAAGGCCTTGTTCTCGTTCTGCTCGAACAGGTGCGCGACCTGATGACGGTTCTTCTTCGGCACCAATGGCACCACACCCAGAACCGGCACGTTGAGTTTGCTTTCGACGTCTTCGGTGCTCTTGAAGCTGTTGTTCATGGCTTCGAACAGCAAGGTCAGACCGATGCCCAGGACCGCCGCCAACACCGCTGCGATCGAAACGATCAGCGGTTTGCGTGGCTTGCTGGCCTTGGTTGGCACGATGGCGCGGTCAACGATACGGGCGTTGGCCGAGTTCATGTCCGAGGTCGCAGCGGTTTCTTTCAAACGGGTGAGGAAGGTCTCGTACAGCGAACGGTTGGTGTCCACTTCACGTTGCAGTTCACGCAGCTTGAACTCCTTGCGGGAGATGTCCTGAATCTGTGCCTTGTTGTTGTTGAACGAGGAGCGCAGCGAATTCTCGTTGGCCTGGGCCAGTTGGTAGTTGCGCTCGATACCAGCGACCACCAATTGCACCTGCGCTTGCAGGCTGGCGGTCGCGGCAGACAATTCGGAACGGGCACCGACCATGGCCGGGTGCTTGTCGCCATAACGGCGCGACATTTCCTCAACCTTGGCTTGGGCGCGGGCTACGTCAGCCTTGAACTGTTGGATCAGCGGGTGACCGAGCACGGCGGGCACGCTGGCCAGACGTTCCAGGTCGCCGGTGGTGCTCATTTTCTGCACCTGACGGTACTGGCTTTCGGCCTCGGCGCGAGCGCGGCGGGCGTCGATCATGCGGTTGCCGGTCATCGACAGCTCGTTGGCGCTGATGGTGGCCACACCGTCTACGTCAACCAGGCCTTCTTGCTCGCGGTACGCCTGCAGTTTGTCCTCTGCGGTTTTCAACTTGCTGCGCAGTTCTTCCAGGCGCGAGTTCATCCAGTTGGTGGTGGCCAGCGAGGTTTCCAGGCTGGCGTCCAATTGGCTGTCGATAAAACCTTCGGCCACGGCGTTGGCAATTTTTGCCGCCAGCTCCGGGTTTGGCAGTTCAACGCCAATGGCCATCAACTTGCTCTTGCCGAGCAGGGCGGGTTCGATTTCGTCGCGCAGGCGCTGGGTGACGATATCGAACACTTGCTCTTCAGTCGGGCCGGCATTCGGATCTTCTTCAGGCAGCAAGCCAGGAATCAGTTCGCCGACGCCCAGCTTGGCCAGAATGGCGCGTGGGGCAAAGGCCGATTCGGCGTGCTGACGTGGGTCGAACATCGGCTCGTCAGTCAGGTTCAGCTTGCGCACAACACGCTCGGCCAAGCCGCGCGATTGCAGCAGCGCCAATTGGGTTTGCAGGTATTCGCTGCCGCTGTCGGACGGATCGAGAATTTGCTGGAACGACAACACCGGCGCGTGCTTGTCCTCGATCAGCAGGATCGAGTTGGCGCGGTATTGAGGCGTCAGGTTGAGCACCGCGACCACAGCCAACATGGTGACGATGACAATCAAGGCGAGGATGTTCCACTTGCCCTGCCAGAGGGTTTCGCCGAGTTTTTTCAGGTCGATGACATCTTCGTCTTCGTGGTGATTACGAAACGGCAAGACGCGCTCTGGGGTGATGCGCTGCAGATCATTCATCAGAAAAAACCTTGCTCGATGGTGATGGTGTCGCCAGGAAGAATGGCGGTTTCGAGGGTGGCTTTTTCGCCCTGGCGTGTTTCACCGGTGCCGCGCACGATGGTCACGCGCTTGGTCGAAGCGCGCTCCGTCAGGCCGCCGGCAAGGGCAATGGCACGTTGCAGGGTGAGGCCCGGCTGATACGGATAGCCGCCAGGCTTTTGCACTTCGCCGCTGATGTAAAACTCACGGTACGTCACGACTGCGACGGTGACCCGTGGGTCTTTCAGATAGCCTTCTTTGAGTTTGTTGGCGATCAGGTCTTCGATCTGGTTAGGCGTCTTGCCGCGAGCATCGATCTGACCCACGAACGGGTAGGTGAACGTGCCCGCGTCGTTCAGACGGATCTCTTCAAAACTCAGGTCCGGCTCCCCGTAAACCTGAATGCGCACAACGTCACCCGAGGCGAGCTGGTATTGCCCGCCGCTCGTTTCGGCTACGGCCAGTTGGCAGAAGACCAGGGTAATCAGCGAGAGAAAAAGTCTGCGAATCATAGATAGGCTCAAAGTGGTATGGCTCAAAGGCTGCCGGTCAGGCTGACCATGTACACGTTGCGTTTAAAGCTTTGTTCGGCCGCGTCGGAATCATTGTCGCGGTGGCTATAGCCAACGCCGATATCCAGCCAGCGGCGCATCTTGTAGTTGAGGTTGAAACCGATCACTTGCAGGTCATCGGAGCGGTCCTGACCTTCGTAGTCTTTGGTGCCGAACTCGTACTGCACAGTAGAGGTGATGCGCTCGGTCCAACCATGCGCCCAAGCCAGCGAGGTGCTGGTGTTCTTGATTGCGTCGGAACCGTCGTCACCTTCGTCGAAGGCGCGGCGAGTGGTCAGGCTGAAGGTGGAGTAGGTGCGTGGGCTCCAGTCGACGCCGATTTCCCACATCGGGCTGGTCAGGTCGTCGCGGCTGCTGTCATCGAAGTTTTTCTTCTCATAACCCACACGCATCTTGCCGGTGGTTTTCGCCGTGGCTTCCCACACGCCGCCAACCAGTACGGCGTCGTTGGTGCTGTTGCGCGGGCTGTTCTTTTGTACGTAGTCGTAGTCGTAGTGGCGATATTCAACCAACGAGTTGGTCGAGCCGCCGAGGCGGTGGTACCACACGGTGTTGAACGCTGTGGTGTCGCGCTCTTCATCGGCGTTGATGTCGCCGCTGTTGTCGTAACGCAGCTCTTCGTAGTTGGCACCGAAGTCGAGGCGGTTATCGGCGGTTTTCGCACCGAAGGTGTACAGGCCGCCCACGTGCGTGGAGTGGTACTTGTCGTTTTCATCGGCGACGGCGGTGTCACCGGTTTCCTCGATTTTGTCGTAACCGGCTTCCAGCTTCAGGCGGTGGCTGGAGGTGAATTCCATGATGCTTTCGAGCAGCACCTTGTGGTCGGTGTTACTGGCATCGGAGGCGTCGTGGTAAATGTCGCTGTCGGCTTCGTAGGTCAGGCGGTACGCGCTGTTGCGGTCTTCAGCCAGCAACTCGAAAGCCGGTTTGATAGTGGTGATCCACGACGATTCTTCGTGATGTTCGAGCTCGCGGAAGTTGTCGTCGTAGCTTTCTTTCATCGTCAGGGTCGGGGTGAACTGCAGGCCGAATACGTCGACACTCTGCGGTTCCAATGCCCAAGCCGAGGCGGGAATTACGGTTGGGGCTGCAAGCGTAATGGCGAGCCGACGGATCGATTTCATGCGAAGTCCTTGCTTGTTCATGCCTGCGGCAGGGCGCGCGTCAGGGGTAAGCGGGTGAGCTGTGCCGCTTCGCTTAGTGCGCGGCGATAGCAAATGGTTTCATCAACATTTGCTCAGCTTGGACTTGCGGTTTTCGCTGTGCTGCCGGTGCCTGCGTTGCCACCGCTTGGCGCGCCTGTTGCGCCGTCATTGGTGCTGGAAGTAGTGTCGTCGGCGGCGATCAAAACTGCGGACGAACGCACAGTTTCGGCGGCGTTCGCAACGCCCGCAGTCAAGGCAAGCAACACAAGGGCACAGGCAGAAATGGCACGCATTGAAGTAGTCCTTTGTAACGGGCTGGCAAAGGTCGCCAGCGGGATGAAAAGTGATCGTTTTTCCACGCTACCGCCCCAAGGTTGCACGTATGGTCCTTGATAACGCGGCTAGCTGATGTGGTTAAAACTGCTCGAGCACTACGGGTGGCCGGCCACATCGATGGTCGGCTCAGCTGGAGCATTTAGTACGACGGTTATTGCCGGCCTCTCTACGCGCTCTTGATATGACTCAAGGGCACGCGGACGGGCTGTTCACGACTCAACAACTGCAACAGGATCATCACGCGTTCCGTGCCATCCATCGCCAGGAAGACTCCTTCCAGCGTGCTCAATGGCCCTTGGATGATTTGCAACTTGTCGCCCGGCTGGAACAGCTGGCTGGGCATTTCCCCCGAGCAGCGCGCACGCAAATGCTCAATGACCTGATCGGTCACCGAGGCGGGGCCGTGGTTGAAATTAACGATGCGACTGACTCCGCGCGTGGAGCGCAGCGCAGACCAGTTGTCCTCATGGCTCAACTGGATGAATAGGTAGCCGGGGAACAGTGACTCAAGCACATCCTGGCGCTTGCCACGCAGCACGCGTTGGGTCACCCACTGCGGCCGGAAGGTCACATAATTCTGCCGAAGCAAATTCTCCTCAGCGCGACTGTCTTGGCGCGCCTTGCATTGCAAGAGGTACCAGGCCGGCTGGGTGGTGCTAAGTCTTTCCATAGACCGTTCACTCCACTTCGCGAGATCAAGCTGGCTGATAAAACTGGAGTTGTGTGTGGAATCACCACGCACTCGAACCAGGCCCTAATTCACACGAAGCACGAAATATGCCATCACACTGCGCTCATGGTATCGACACTATGTGTCGCTTTCATGGCGCTCCGGGTTAGCGGAGATTTCTAGCTGATTTCCTTAGGTTTATTTTCTCTCAAAAGTTCAGAAAATATTTACCCTCGGTCAGCGGGGCGCGGAGCATAAGCCGTCTGTATCGACGGTAGCAACCTGCCATCTCGCTGTCTTAAGTCCTTTACACCTCACGGAATTCGCCATTTTCCGCGTCGGAAATGTCCCTCTGAGCCCGTGCCGCGTCAGCGTTAGACTCGACTTTCGTTGGATTGATTTTTTCGCCTTTGTTCCCGGCATATGACAGCCGGTCGTCCGATCAACGGTCGATTTGTGACGGCGAAGTCACTGCTCCAGGCCGCACGGGCTCAGCCCCTGCTTGAATTCCTGCACCCTTGCTGTGCAGTAAATGGGTCGGCTGCTACTAAACGATGACAAGACGGACGGTTTGCGACGGCTGGCACGTTTTTCGACGGCATATCGGCCGAGCGAGACGTTGATTGCGCCGAATTAGGTGCTCAGCTCGACGCAGGTTGCTGAAGTGCTGTTTGCTCAGCAACAGGGAAGGGCCGTTCTAAAGGCGTTGCGGAGCATTCGCCGGGTGCAACCACACGCCCACTTTTAGCCCGAGCGAGCGCTCGGTTTATTCCAGCCCGGTCGCGGGTAAGCCATTGGCCAACGCGCTATAGCGAAAGGCTTACAAGAAGCGGCTCCGATATCGCCTTTTATGTATGTAGGAGATTTCTTAATCTAGAACCGTCACTGAAGCGCAGGGAGTGCTTCAGGATCAGGGACGATCGACCATTGCCAAGGTGGCTGCCGACAGGATGTTGGGATGGTCTGAGAAAAACCCGCTTCGGCGGGTTTTTTGTTTTTTCGGATTTGTGGCTGCGTGTGCTATCGCGGCGTTCTGTTTTGTCGTGTGTGCTGAACGTTTTGTTTCGCGCCTTACGCGCGAGTCACTTTTGTCATTGCCGGTATGCCGGACCACCCAAAAGTAACCAAAAACGCTAGCCCCTACCTTGGGTCTCCGCTGCGCTCCGACTTCCCTCGATCCGCCGCCGTTCCGGGGGCACGTCACAACGGGCCATCCATGGCCCGATGTTCCTTTCGCGGCACCCGGCCGCTCAACCCCCTCCACGTCGACTCCACTCGGCCTGCGATAAACGGGGCGGGTAGATCAAAGGCCAGAGCAAAAGCAGATCACCGGCATCGGCGCAGCAATCCATTCGCGAGCAAGCTGGCTCCTACGGGTGAGCGCTGCGGGCTCAGCTCCAGCGCCGCTGCAACGTGCACCGGGGCATCTCGTTAAACAACCCCCGATACGCTTCGGAAAACCGCCCCAAATGCCAGAACGACCAACGCATCGCTACCTCTGCCACGGTGGTTTCTTCCGGTGCGGCGCGGGCCAGGTCGCGGTGGGCGGCGTTCAGTCGGCGTAGGCGCAGCCAGGCGCTGGGGGTGATGCCGGTGAATTGGGTAAATGAATGCTGCAACTGGCGCACCGTCACGCCGGCGGCGGTCGCCAGTTCCAGCACGTTGAAGTTGTCTTCGGGGTAGGCGCTGGCCAACTCAAATACCTTGCTGACGATGCGCCGGTCTTCGGCCAGGCGCCGTTGCCGCGATTGGTCGAGCGAGCGCGACGAGCAGTCGAGTACAAATAAACAGTCGTCTACCAGTTGCCGCGACAAGTTGGTGTCCAGACTCGCGCCCGGCGTGGCGGAGAGTTTGTTCAGCACGTAACTCAGCCATGAACTGAACACCTGGCTTTGCTGCGATTTCAGTGGCGTCAGCAGCAGGCCGTCGAGGCTGTTGGGGCAGGGCGGTTGGCCCATCAGGTCGAGGTCGATCACTACCGCCACTTCGCGGTAGTTCTCGGGAGTGATCCAGGTGTTCTGGCTTTCGCTGTTGAGCAGGTACAGGGCGCCGTCGGCCATGTCGAAGCTGAACACCAGGGCGTTGTCGGGCGCATGGAAATGCTGCTCGACGCGGGTGTTCATGCGCTCTTCGTACGCTTCCACGCCGTTGCATTGGGCATGCACGATGCTGCCGTGGAAACGCCCGGCGGACATCTGCGCGTAGTGCTGTTGCCAGCCGTCGATGGCCGTCCTTTGCTGGTCGACGTCCAGAGTTTGCAAGACCTTGATCGCCATCGCGAATCACGTTTTCAGATTGTTATGCGCCCGATTATGGCCGGGCTTGGCGAGGCGTTGGTTTAGCCGTTCGCGGAGCTTAGGTGCGCCGTTTCGCGACTAAACGTCACATGCGCCAAAAAGTGGCAGCCGCCGTTGCGCAAACTGGATAGATGCCCCGCGAGCGCCCCGCGCAGAATCGGCGCCCTCAAGCACAACTCCCCTGAGGGTTTATGAAAGGCGATCTGCAACAGCTGAAAACTTGGCTGAATAACAATAAAGTCACCGAAGTCGAATGCCTGGTTTCCGATCTCTCCGGCATCGCTCGCGGCAAGATTTCCCCCACCAACAAGTTTCTCGCTGAGCAGGGCATGCGCCTGCCAGAGAGTGTGCTGTTGCAGACGGTGACCGGCGACTTTGTCGACGACGACGTCTACTACGACCTGCTCGACCCCGCCGACATTGACATGCATTGCCGCCCCGACGAAAACGCTGTGTTCTTGGTGCCATGGGCGCTGGAGCCGACCGCTCAGGTGATTCACGACACCTACGACAAGATGGGCAACCCCATCGACCTGTCGCCGCGCAACATCCTCAAGAAAGTGTTGGCGCTGTACACCGCGAAAAATTGGAAGCCCATCGTCGCCCCGGAAATGGAGTTCTACCTCACCGAGCGCAGCCCCGATCCGGACTATCCGTTGAAGCCGCCAGTAGGCCGTTCCGGTCGCCAGGAAACCGGCCGCCAGAGCTATTCCATCGAAGCCACCAACGAGTTCGATCCGCTGTTCGAAGACATGTACGACTGGTGCGAAGCCCAGGGCCTGGACCTCGATACCCTGATTCACGAGGAAGGCACCGCGCAGATGGAAATCAACTTCCGTCACGGTGACGCGCTGCAACTGGCCGACCAGATTTTCGTGTTCAAACGCACCATGCGCGAAGCCGCGCTGCGCCATAACGTGGCCGCCACCTTCATGGCCAAACCCATGACTGGCGAGCCGGGCAGCGCCATGCATTTGCACCAGAGCGTGGTCGATCTCACCACTGGCAAAAGCGTGTTCGCCAACGAAGACGGCAGCATGAGTGAGCTGTTTCTGGGCCACATCGGCGGCTTGCAAAAGTACATCCCCGACACCCTGCCGCTGTTCGCGCCAAACGTGAACTCGTTCCGCCGTTTCCTGCCCGACACCTCGGCGCCAGTGAACGTGGAGTGGGGCGCAGACAACCGCACCGTGGGCCTGCGTGTACCCGAATCCGACCCGCAAAACATGCGCGTGGAAAACCGTTTGCCCGGCGCCGATGCCAACCCGTACCTGGCCCTGGCCGCCAGCTTGCTGTGCGGGTATGTCGGCATGGTGGAAGGCCTGAATCCGAGCGAGCCGGTGGTCGGTCGTGGTTATGAGCGCCGCAACCTGCGCTTGCCGCTGACGCTTGAGCAAGCCCTGGAATGCATGGAGCAATCGACCATGGTCAAGGAGTACCTGGGCCAGCGTTTCCCGGCTGCTTATGTGGCGGTGAAGCGTGCTGAACACGAAAACTACAAACGTGTCATCAGCTCGTGGGAGCGCGAGTTCTTGCTGCTGAGCGTGTAAAACAACAACAACCTTGAACGGGGCAACCCGAGGGGACGCAGAATGAGCAAGTCACTGATCAAAACAGTGTTGGCGAGCAGCGTATTGCTGCTAAGCGGCGGCGTGTATGCCGGCGGCGTGGTGAACGTTTACAACTGGACCGACTACATCGGCGAAACCACCTTGAAAGACTTCAAGGCCGAAACCGGTATCAACCCGGTGTACGACGTGTTCGACTCCAACGAAACCCTGGAAGGCAAGCTGCTGGCCGGTCGCACTGGTTACGACGTTGTCGTGCCGAGCAACCACTTCCTCAGCCGCCAAATCCGTGCCGGCGTGTTCCAGCCGCTGGACAAAAGCCTGCTGCCGAACTGGAAAAACCTCAGCCCCGCCTTGCTCGAACGTCTGCAAGAAAACGACCCCGGCAATCAATACGCGGTGCCGTACCTGTGGGGCACCAACGGTATTGCCTTCAACGTGAAGAAGGTCAAGGAAGCGCTGGGCGTCGACACCATCGATTCCTGGGCCGTGTTGTTCGAGCCGGAAAACCTGAAAAAGCTGCAAGCGTGCGGCGTGTCGTTTATGGACTCGCCGGACGAGGTCTACCCCTCGGTGCTCAACTACATGGGCAAAGACCCGCGTAGCAAAAACCTCGAAGACTATAAAGAAGCGCAGAAAAAGCTCGACGCCATTCGCCCGTACATCACCTATTTCCATTCCTCGAAATACGTAGCGGACCTGGCCAACGGCAATATCTGCGTGGCCTTCGCCTATTCGGGCGACGCCTTTCAGGCCATGAGCCGCGCCAAGGAAGCTGGCAACGGTATCGACATCGCCTACGTGGTGCCCAAAGAAGGCGCCAACTTGTGGTTCGACATGTTGGCCATTCCGGCCGATGCGAAAAACATCGCCGAGGCCCACGCTTACATCAATTACCTGCTCAAGCCGGACGTCATCAGCAAGGTCAGCGACTTTGTCGGTTACGCCAACGCCAACCAGGCGGCCGACGCGGTGATGGACCCGGAGATTCGCAACAACCCCTCCATCTATCCCACCGACGATGTGTTGAAAAAACTCTACGTGTCCTCCGAGTGGACCCCGGCCGTCATGCGCTGGACCACCCGCGCGTGGAACAACTACAAGTCGGCCCGCAAATAGCGCTCGTCGCTCGAACTGCACGCCTGCCCTTGTGGGAGCGGCTTTAGCCGCGATGCTCTTGAACATCACAAGCATCGCGGCTGAAGCCGCTCCTACAGGAGTCGGTTTCGCCGCTCCGTCCCATTGTTTTTCAGAGGTGCAAACCTCCAAGCTTTAGGTCTTTGTATGACGCTGAACTCCCCTAATCCTGGCGCCGCGCCCACGGCCCACACCGCCTCCTACTACCACGCCACGCGCAACAAACAGATCGACTTTCCGGTGCTCACTGGCGCGCTGGATTGCGATGTGTGCATTGTCGGCGGTGGTTTCAGTGGGCTGAACACGGCCATTGAATTGGCCGAACGCGGCTTGTCCGTGGTGCTGCTGGAAGCCAAGCAAATCGCCTGGGCCGCTAGCGGTCGCAACGGCGGGCAATTGATTCGTGGCGTCGGCCACGACTTGTCGAAATTCGCCAGCCAGATCGGCACCGATGGCGTGGCCACGCTCGAACGCCTGGGGCTGGAAGCGGTGGAAATCGTTCGCCAGCGCGTCGCCAAATACAGCATCGAGTGCGACCTGCGCTGGGGCTACTGCGACCTGGCCAACACGCCGCAGCACTACCAAGGGTTTATCGAAGACAAACAGGCGCTTGAGCGCATGGGCTACAGCCATGAGCTGACCCTGATCGAGCCCGACCAAATGGACCGCGTGGTCGGCTCCAAGGTGTTTGTCGGCGGCATGATCGACAGCGGCTCAGGCCATTTGCATCCGCTTAACCTGGCACTTGGCGAAGCGGCGGTCGCGCACAAACTGGGCGTGCGCATTTTCGAAAACAGCGCCGCGCAGCGCATCGAATACGGCGCCAAAGTGAAAGTGCACACCGCCTCCGGACTGGTGCGCGCCGGCTCGCTGGTGCTGGCGGGTAATGCTCACCTGGCCGGGCTGGTGCCGGAACTCAGCGGCAAAGTGTTGCCCGCTGGCAGCTACATCATCGGCACCGAACAACTCAGTGAAGCGCAGGCCGAGCTATTGATTCCGGGCAACCGCGCCTTGTGCGATCAGCGCGTCGGGCTCGACTACTTCCGCTTGTCTGCCGACCGTCGCCTGTTGTTCGGCGGCGCCTGCCACTACTCCGGCCGCGACCCCCACGACATCGCCGCGTATATGCGCCCGAAAATGCTGCGCGTGTTCCCGCAACTGGCCGACACCCGCATCGACTTCGCCTGGGGCGGCACCATCGGCATCGGCGCCAATCGCTTGCCGCAGATTGGGCGGCTGCGCGGCGAAACCAACGTGTACTTCGCCCAGGCCTATTCCGGGCATGGCGTGAATACCACGCACTTGGCCGGTCGGCTGCTCGCTGAAGCCATCTGTCGTCAGGACAGCACCGGCTTCGACCTGTTCGCGCAAGTGCCGCACATGAAATTCCCGGGCGGCAAATTGTTGCGCACGCCGCTCTTGGCGCTGGGCATGTCGTGGTACCGGCTGCGGGAAATCGCCGGTATTTGAACAACACCGGCGTGTGCGCGCAGGGCCCGAATGCCGGGCCCTGCGCAGCTTCTGCGGTTTGCTTCTATGCTGCAAAAGCCGCCCCCACAAGGCGGGCAGCAATTGGGGACATTACGCGGGAGCGAACCGGGCACTGACCCCGAGGCCTTTCGCTTCATAAGGATTGAGCGGGGCACTTCGAATGCGGGACAAACGTCGCCTGTTCGTGTTGGTGTGGCCTTTTATCGCCATTGTTGTGCTGCAGGCCGCGTTGGCAGGCATCAGCCTGGATGTGATGTCGTCGGTACGCGCCTATGTGACCGGCGAAAGCCTCTGGTCCAAGGGCCAGAAAGATGCATTTTCCTACCTGCATTTGTACGCCGACACCCGCGACGAAGCCGACTACCGCGCCTACCAGGCGGCCATCGCCATTCCCTTGGGCGACCATGCCGCGCGCTTGGCCATGGACCTGCCAACCCCCGACTACCGCGCCGCCCACGAAGGGTTTCTGCGCGGCGGCACGCACCCGCAAGACATTCCCGGCCTTATCTGGCTGTACCGCGACTTTCGCCACTTTAGTTACCTGAGCACCGCCATCGACCATTGGCAGGTCGGCGACCGTTTCATTCTCGCCCTGCAAGACGTCGGCGAGCGCATGCACCAAAGCATCAGCACCGGCAGCGCAACGCCTGAACAGGTGGAGGCCTGGAACGAGCAGATCTACGCCATCAACCAGCAAGTCACCCCGGTGGCCAAAGCCTTTTCCGACACGCTGGGCGAGGGCTCACGCTTTATTCAGCGCTTACTGCTAGGCGCCAATGTGTTGGCCGCTGCCGTGTTGATCGCGCTGGCAACCTTGCGCACGTTAAAGCTGGTGCAACAGCGCGAAAGCTTCGAACTGGCCCTGCAAACGGAAAAGGAGCGGGCGCAAA
Organism: Pseudomonas sp. AC070; assembly: GCF_979258635.1. Taxonomy (NCBI): domain Bacteria; kingdom Pseudomonadati; phylum Pseudomonadota; class Gammaproteobacteria; order Pseudomonadales; family Pseudomonadaceae; genus Pseudomonas; species Pseudomonas sp. AC070. Next base: position 3,792,563 of record NZ_OZ409871.1, on the reverse strand, counting down.
CCACCCTGGCTTCGATTGGCGATGCGGTGATTCGCACCGATGAGCGCGGCTGCCTGGAATACATGAACCCGGCCGCCGAAGACCTGATTCTGTGCCGCAACGAACACGCACGCGGGCGCTCGCTGGGCACGCTGTTCCAGCTGCAAGACAGCGACTGCCAGCAAACCGACACGCCACTGGTGGAGCGCATTTTGGCAGGCGAAATCGGTGGCAGCGCCCATGCTCAGCAAGTGGTGCGCCTGGACGGCAGCAAGGTGGCGGTGGCCTTGGTCAGCGCGCCCATTCGCATCGCCGGGCGCATTGCTGGCGCCGTGCTGGTGCTGCACGACATGACGCGCGAACGTCAGTACATCGACACCCTGTCGTGGCAGGCATCCCACGACGCCTTAACCGGCCTGGCCAACCGCCGCGAATTCGAACAACGCCTGGAAAGCGCCTTGCTGCGCCTGGAAACCCAGGCGGGGCAGCACGCGCTGCTGTTTCTCGACCTCGACCAATTCAAAGTGGTCAACGACACGTGCGGCCATGCGGCGGGCGACCAGCTGTTGCGCCAAGTGTGCGTGCTGCTGCAAGAACACCTGCGCGAAGGCGACACCCTGGCGCGGCTCGGTGGCGATGAGTTCGGCATTCTGCTGGAAAACTGCCCGGCCGCGCCGGCGGCACGTATTGCCGAACTGCTGCGCATGACCGTGCACGACCTGCAATTCGTCTGGGACGGGCGCAACTTCAACATTGGCGTGAGCATCGGCCTGGTGATGCTGGCGCAGTCGCGCATCACCCTCGCCGAGGCGCTGCGCTCGGCCGACATGGCCTGCTACATGGCCAAGGAAAAAGGCCGTAACCGCGTGCAGTTGTACGAGAGCGACGACTCGGAAATGTCCAACCGCTTCGGCGAAATGGCCTGGGTGCAGCGCATTCATGCGGCGTTGGAAGAGCAGCGCTTTTGTCTGTACTACCAACTGATCGCGCCGGTGGCGGCGGAGCAGGGCCGCGGCGCGCACCTGGAACTACTCGTGCGCCTGCGCGACGAAGACGGCCAGTTGGTGCCGCCGATTCGCTTTATTCCGGCCGCCGAACGCTACGGCCTGATGCCGCTGATTGACCGCTGGGTGGTCAGCCATGCGTTTGGCGTGTTGGCGCAACGACAGGCCAACCCGGACAGCGACCCGATCGCCACCTGCGCCATCAACCTGTCGGGGCCGACCTTTGGCGATCAGGCTTTTCTCGGCTTTGTGCGCGAGCAACTCAGCCACTTCAACATCGCGCCGCAGCAAATCTGTTTTGAAATTACCGAAACCAGCGCCATCGCCAACCTGAGCAGCGCCATGCACTTTATCCGCGAACTAAAAAGCCTTGGCTGCCGCTTTTCTCTAGACGATTTCGGCGCGGGCATGTCGTCGTTTGGCTACTTGAAACACCTGCCGGTGGACTACCTGAAAATCGACGGCAGCTTTGTCAAAGACATGCTCGAGGACCCCATCGACCGCGCCATGGTCGAGTCGATCAACCAGATCGGGCATGTCATGGGCAAACTGACCATCGCCGAATTCGTCGAGACGCCGGAAATCATGCAGGCGCTGGCGGAGGTGGGCGTGGATTACGCGCAGGGGTATGCGATTGCCAAGCCGTTGCCGTTTGATGCGCAGGTGCGCTGGAGTGACCAATGTAGGTTGGGTTGAGCGCAGCGAAGCCCAACGCTGTGGTGGTGAACGTAACGAAAGTAGGCCGGGGTGGCAGGTTTTCTTTACGCTTTTGGCGGGGTGAAAGCGGTCAAGTACTCCGCGGTTGAAGGCCTAGGCGGGGCGGACGTTTAGGTTCGCCATGCAAGCCTGGATCCCGAATCGTCGGACCGCCGCCTGCGCGGGGATGACGGAGGTTTGGGTGACGATCGTCTTAAGCTCTATCACCCGTCATTCCCGCGCAGGCGGGAATCCAGGCTAGTGAGGGGAGCGAAACCACCCGGCCAAACGAAAGCCCCCAAAGCGGAGCAAAGCACCGCCTCACCAAACCCGGCCAATTCCCCCCGTAACAAATCCTTGCCACCCCACCCCACAACCCCCTCAAAACCTCCATCCACCCCATCTTGTTCCCGCCCCCCGCAAGCGCTGTTATGAACCCCACCGGCCACCCGGCCCAAGCCATAACAACAATTCAGGAGGCGCAATGAACGCCGTGCACGCTCTCAAACCCGATCCAATCCAGACCCACAACCCCATCGGCACCGACGGCTTCGAGTTCGTTGAATACACCGCGCCGACCCCCGAAGGCATTCAGCAGTTGCGTGAGCTGTTCACGGCCATGGGCTTTACCGAAACCGCCAAGCACCGTTCCAAGGAAGTGTTTCTGTTCCAGCAGAACGACATCAATTTCGTGCTCAACGGCAGCCCCACCGGTCACGTGCGCGAGTTCGGCCTCAAGCATGGCCCCAGCGCCTGCGCCATGGCCTTCCGGGTACAGAACGCCGCACAAGCCGCCGCGTATGTGCAGTCGCAGGGCGCCAAGCTGGTGGGCAGCCACGCCAATTTCGGCGAGCTGAATATTCCTTGCGTTGAAGGCATCGGCGGCTCGCTGTTGTATTTGGTTGACCGTTACGGCGACAAAAGCATTTACGACGTCGACTTCGAATACATCGAAGGCCGCACCCCGAACGACAACGCCGTGGGCTTGCGGGAAATCGATCACCTGACCCACAACGTCAACCGTGGGCAAATGGATGTGTGGTCCGGCTTCTACGAGCGCATCGCCAACTTCCGTGAAATTCGCTACTTCGACATCGAAGGCAAACTCACCGGCCTGCTGTCGCGCGCCATGACAGCGCCGTGCGGCAAGATCCGCATTCCGATCAACGAGTCGGCCGACGATAAATCGCAAATCGAAGAGTTCATTCGCGAGTACCACGGCGAAGGCATCCAGCATATCGCCCTGGCCAGCGACGACATCTACGCCACCGTGCGCCAGCTGCGCGCCAATGGTGTGGACTTCATGACCACCCCCGACACCTATTACGCCAAGGTCGACACCCGCGTGGCCGGGCACGGCGAGCCGACGGCCGTGCTGCAAGAGCTGAACCTGCTGATCGATGGCGCGCCGGGCGATGACGGCATCCTGCTGCAGATTTTCACCAACACGGTGATCGGCCCGATCTTCTTTGAAATCATCCAGCGCAAAGGCAACCAAGGCTTTGGCGAGGGCAATTTCAAGGCGCTGTTCGAGTCGATTGAGGAAGACCAGGTTCGCCGTGGCGTGATTGCGGCGGACTAAGCACAGGAGCTGCACCATGAGCCGCAACTGGATTCAGTTCCCCCTGCGCGAAGGCGAGTGTTCACGGCAAGCGCACTGCGACTTTCCCGAAGGCACCTATGAACGCGAGATGGGCCGCGAAGGTTTTTTCGGGCCCGCCGCGCACCTGCACCACAAGCATCCGCCAACCGGTTGGGTGGACTGGCAAGGCCCGCTGCGCCCGCACGCGTTCGACCTGAATCGGGTGCCGAGCGAAAGCGATTGCCCGCTCGCCGCGCCGCTGGCGCTGCACAACAGCGACGTGCGCATTCGGGTGTGGAAATGCAACGGCGCCATGCGTCACTTGGTGCGCAACAGCGATGGCGATGAACTGTTGTTCGTGCACGAAGGCAGCGGCCATTTCTACTGCGACTTCGGCCACTTGCAGTACCGCGACGGCGATTACCTGGTGGTGCCACGCGGCACCGCCTGGCGCATCGAAGCCAGCGAGCCGACGTTTATGCTGCTGATCGAAAACACCGATGGCGCCTACCAGCTACCCGACAAAGGTCTGTTAGGCCCGCACGCGATTTTCGACCCCGCCGTGCTCGACCATCCCCATCTGGACGACGCGTTCAAAGCGCAGCAAGACGAAAACACCTGGCAAATTCGCATTAAGCGGCGCAATCAGATCAGCACCGTGACCTACCCGTACAACCCGCTCGACGTGGTTGGCTGGCACGGCGACAACACCGTGGTGCGCCTGAACTGGCGCGACATCCGCCCGGTCATGAGCCACCGCTACCACCTGCCGCCATCGGCACACACCACGTTTGTGGCCAATGGATTTGTGGTCTGCACCTTCACGCCGCGCCCGGTCGAAAGCGACCCCGGCGCGCTGAAAGTGCCGTTCTATCACAACAACGACGACTACGACGAAGTGCTGTTTTACCACCGTGGCAACTTCTTTAGCCGCGACAACATCGAGGCCGGCATGGTCACGCTGCACCCCTGCGGCTTCCCCCACGGCCCACACCCCAAAGCCCTGAAAAAGAGCCAGGAAAGCCCGGCGACTTTTGTCGAGGAAGTAGCGGTGATGATCGACACGCGGCGCGGCCTGGAAATTGGCGAAGCCGCGGCGGCGGTGGATGTGGCGGCGTATGTGGATTCGTGGCGGGCGCCGGGGAAGGGTTAGACCGGTTTTTGCCCCGGCCCTCTCCCCCGGCCCCTCTCCCGCAGGCGGGCGAGGGGAGACCAGCCGACCGCGTTCAGTTCCCCTCGCCCGCGCGCGGGAGAGGGGCTAGGGGAGAGGGCAGCGGTCCCACGCCCTACACAACCTCAACACACTCGAAGATCAGAATTCTATGAAACTCGCATCCCTGAACACCGGCCGTGACGGCCAACTCATCGTCGTTTCCCGCGACCTGATCCGCGCCATCAAAGTCCCGGGCATTGCACTCACCCTGCAAGCCGCCCTCGACAACTGGATCACCGTCCGCCCGAAACTCGAAGCGGTATACCAACGCCTTAACGACGGCCTAGAAGGCGAAGCCTTTGCCTTCGACCAAAGCGCCTGCGCCAGCCCGTTGCCGCGCGCGTATCACTGGGCCGACGGCAGCGCCTACGTCAATCACGTGGAGCTGGTGCGCAAAGCCCGTGGCGCTGAGATGCCGGAAAGCTTCTGGCACGATCCGCTGATGTATCAAGGTGGCGCCGACACATTTATCGCGCCCCACAGCCCGATTCTGATGGCGGACGAAGCCTGGGGCATCGACCTCGAAGCGGAAATCGCCGTGGTCACCGACGACGTGCCCATGGGCGTGTCGGCGGCCGAGGCGGGCGGGCATATCCAATTGCTGATGCTGGTTAACGATGTGTCGCTGCGTAACCTGATTCCCGGCGAACTGGCCAAGGGTTTCGGTTTTTACCAAAGCAAACCGTCGTCGAGTTTTTCGCCGGTGGCCATCACCCCGGACGAGCTTGGCGAAAGCTGGCGTGACGGCAAGGTGCATCGCCCGCTGACCTCGCACATCAACGGCGAGCTGTTCGGCCAGCCCGACGCCGGCACCGACATGACCTTCAACTTTCCGACGCTGCTGGCTCACGCGGCGAAAACCCGGGCGCTGGGCGCCGGCAGCATTGTTGGTTCCGGCACGGTGTCGAACTACGACCGCAGCGCCGGTTCCAGTTGCCTGGCTGAAAAACGCATGTTGGAAATCGTTGAGCAAGGCGAGGCAAAAACGCCGTTCCTGCGCTTTGGCGACCGGGTGCGCATCGAGATGTTCGACGCGGCGGGGCAGAGCATTTTCGGCGCCATCGATCAGGTGGTCACTGCGTACCGAGGCTGAGCCATGCTGACGCTCTATGACTACTGGCGCTCCAGTGCGGCGTACCGGGTGCGCATCGCGCTGAACCTTAAAGGCCTGGCGTACCAGTCGGTGCCGGTGCATTTGGTCAGAGACGGTGGTGAGCAGCACAGCGCCGACTACAAGGCGCTGAACCCCCAAGGGTTGTTGCCGCTGCTGGTGGATGGCGACACTCGCATCGCGCAGTCCATGGCCATTCTCGAATACCTCGAAGAGTGCTATCCGCAACCGGCGCTGCTGCCCCGCGACCCAAGCCTGCGTGCGCAAATTCGCAGCGTGGCGCTGCATATCGCCTGTGATATTCACCCGTTGAACAACTTGCGCGTGTTGCAGTACTTAAGCGGAACGTTGGGCATAGAGACGGCGGCCAAAGACGCGTGGTACCGGCACTGGGTCGATAGCGGGCTGGCGGCGGTTGAACAGAACCTGCAGCGAATGCCGAGCGAACTGTCGATGGGCGAGCGGCCTGGTTTGCTGGAGGTTTGCCTGGTGCCGCAGGTGTACAATGCCCGCCGTTTTAACTGTGACCTCCATGCGTACCCACGCATTCTCGCTGTAGTCGAGCGCTGTAATTCCCTTGAAGCATTTGCCAATGCGACACCGGAGGTGCAGCCCGACGCTCCCCCGCTGATGTAGGTGTAAAGGGGCGCGCCGACCACACCAAGGCCGCGCGCCCGCCTTGCTGAATTCCGCCGCGCCACAAGCGCGGCGGGTCCGATCCCGTCACAGATAAAAACAAGTAGGTGACGTTACATGCACGACAGTCAGTCCTCCGGCCAGCTCAAACGCGGCCTGAAAAATCGCCACATCCAATTGATCGCCTTAGGCGGCGCCATCGGCACCGGGCTTTTCCTGGGCTCGGCCGGGGTACTGAAAAGCGCCGGGCCGTCGATGATTCTCGGCTATGCCATTTGCGGCTTTATCGCCTTTTTGATCATGCGCCAGCTCGGCGAAATGATCGTCGAAGAGCCGGTAGCCGGGTCGTTCAGTCACTTCGCACACAAATACTGGGGTGGTTTCGCCGGCTTTTTGTCCGGCTGGAATTGCTGGGTTCTGTACATTCTGGTGGGCATGTCCGAGCTCACCGCCGTGGGTAAATACATTCACTACTGGTGGCCGGAAATTCCGACTTGGGTGTCGGCCGCTGTGTTCTTCGTGCTGGTGAATGCCATCAACCTGGCCAACGTAAAACTGTTCGGTGAGGCGGAATTCTGGTTCGCCATGATCAAGGTGGTGGCCATCGTCGGCATGATCGCCCTGGGCTGCTACTTGCTGGTCAGCGGCGCTGGCGGTGAGCAGGCGATGGTCAGCAACCTGTGGGCCCACGGCGGATTCTTCCCCAACGGCATCAGCGGCTTGGTCATGGCCATGGCCTTTATCATGTTTTCCTTTGGCGGCCTGGAAATGCTCGGCTTCACCGCTGCCGAAGCGGATCAGCCAAAAAGCGTGATTCCCAAAGCGATCAACCAGGTCATCTACCGCATCCTGATTTTCTACGTCGGCGCCCTGGTCGTGCTGTTGTCGCTGACGCCCTGGAACCTGTTGCTCGAACACATCAACAGCGCCGGCGACCCGTACAGCGGCAGCCCGTTTGTGCAGGTGTTCTCGCTGCTGGGCAGCAACACCGCCGCGCACTTGCTCAACTTTGTGGTGCTGACGGCGGCGGTGTCCGTTTACAACAGCGGCACCTACTGCAACGGCCGCATGTTGCTGGGCCTGGCGGAGCAGGGCGACGCGCCCAAAGTATTCGCCAAAGTGGATAAACGCGGCGTACCGGTAAACGCCTTGCTGCTCTCGGCGCTGGTGACGGTGCTGGCTGTGGTGGTGAACTACGTGGTGCCGCAAAACGCGCTGGAACTGTTGATGTCGCTAGTAGTGGCGGCGTTGGTGATCAACTGGGCAATGATCAGTTACTCGCACCTGAAATTCCGCCAGCGCATGGAACAAACCGGCGTACGCACCGCCTTCCGCGCCTTGCTGTTCCCCTACGGCAACTACCTGTGCCTGGCCTTCGTGCTGTTCATTCTCGGCGTGATGCTGCTGATTCCGGGCATTCAGGTGTCGGTGTACGCGATTCCGGTGTGGCTGGTCATCATGTGGGCGTGCTACCGATTGAAGCTGTCGCGGGCACGCACCGCCGCGTTGCAAGTCGCCACAGACTGACCCCTGCAAAAAGCAAAAGAGCGAACGTCCAATGCTGGAGATTTCCAACAACGTGCACCTACCCGACGCCGAGATTGAGCTGAGCGCCATTCGCGCTCAGGGCGCCGGTGGGCAGAACGTGAACAAAGTCTCCAGCGCCATGCACCTGCGCTTCGACATCAACGCCTCGTCGCTGCCGCCGTTCTACAAAGAGCGGCTGCTGCAATGGCGCGACAGCCGCATCACCAGCGATGGCGTGGTGGTGATCAAGGCGCAGCAATACCGAACCCAGGAACAGAACCGCGCCGATGCGCTTGAACGCCTGAAAGAGCTGATTCTGGCCGCCAGCAAAGTGGAGAAAAAACGCCGGCCGACCAAACCGACGTTGGGCTCGAAGAAGCGGCGGTTGGAGGGCAAGAGTCAGCGTGGGGCGATCAAGGCGGGGAGGGGGAAGGTGGAGTTTTGAGGTAAGTCCGCTTTAAAAGCTCGAGGCTAAAGCCTCTCCTACAGATTGCGCAGTACCTGTAGGAGAGGCTTCAGCCTCGATTCCTGCAAACACAGGATGTCGCGATCAACCACCCACCTTGGCAATCGCCGCCGCCAGATAATCCAGCCGCCGTTCATCAATCCCCGCCACATTCGCCCGCCCCGAGCTGACCATGTACACGCTGTGCTCATCGCGCAGTCGCTGTACCTGCTCGGCACTCAACCCGGTATACGAAAACATCCCGCGCTGGCTGCCAATATGGGCGAAACGCTCAGTCAAACCATACGGCTGCAAGGCCGCCAGCAAACCCTGACGCAGCTGGGCAATGCGCACGCGCATGGCCTCGACTTCAGCCTGCCAGGTCAGGCGCAAACCCTCATCCGCCAGAATCTGCGCCACCACCGCCGCGCCATGGGCGGGCGGGGTGGACCACAAGTTGCGCGCGATGGCTGCCAGTTGGCTGCGCACGTCGGTGAGTGAATCCGGGGTGGCGCTCACCACCACCAGCGCACCGGTGCGTTCGCGGTAGAGGCCGAAGTTTTTCGAGCACGAACTGGTGATCAGCACTTCCGGCAATTCAGCCGCGAACAGGCGCACGGCCCAGGCGTCCGCTTCCAGGCCTTCGGCGAAACCCTGGTAGGCGAAGTCGATCAGCGGCAGCAGCTCGCGCGTGCGCACCACGTCCAGCACCTGACGCCATTGAGCCTGATCCAGGTCGAAGCCGCTGGGGTTGTGGCAGCAGGCGTGCAGCAACACCACATCGCCGCGCGGAATTTGCTGCAGCGCGGCGAGCATGGCGTCGAAGGCCAGGCGGTTGTCGGCGTCGACATAGGGGTAGTGATGCACCGCCAGCCCGGCCGCCGCGAACAGGGTTTCGTGAATCGGCCACGTTGGATCGCTCAGCCAGATGCCGCGCCCAGGCAGGCAATGGCGAATAAAGTCGCCGGCCAGGCGCAACGCGCCGGTCCCGCCTGGAGTTTGCGTGGCGCCAGCGCGGTTGCCGGTCAGCAGCGCCGAGTCGGCGCCCAGCACAAGGCGCGCCAAGTGCTGGGTGAACAGCGGGTCGCCATGGCCGCCGATGTAGCTCTTGGTGGTTTCGCTATCGACCAGGTGGCGCTCGGCAATTTTCACCGAGGGCAGAATCGGCGTGTTGCCGTGGGGATCTTTGTACACGCCCACACCGAGGTCGATTTTGTGCGGATTGCTGTCGCTGCGGTAGGCGTCGATCAAGCCGAGAATCGGGTCGCCCGGCACGCGTTTCACCGTGTCGAAATGGCTCACTTCACGCCTTCCGCGGTCTTGGCCACCTGATCGGTGCGTGCCGCCATGATGAAGTCGTTGCGGTGCAGGCCTTTGATCGAATGGCTCCACCAGGTGACGGTGACTTTGCCCCATTCGGTGAGCAGGCCAGGGTGATGACCCTCGGCTTCGGCGATATCGCCGACGGCATTGGTGAAGGCCAGGGCATGTTTGAAGTTTTTGAAGTCGTAGCGTTTTTCCAGTTGCAGCACGCCGTCGCGCACTTCGATGTTCCAGTCCGGTATTTCCTTGATCAGCACGGCCAGTTCGTCATCCGACACTTTCGGCGCATCGGCTTTGCAGGCTTCGCAGTGGGCTTGGTTCAGGGCAGTCATCGGGGGCTCCAGTCAGAAAAGTCAGGCCGCTTTCGGCGGAAATTTTGCGGGGTGCAGGCCCAGTTGGGCAGCTTGGGCAACCATCGCCATGAGGTCTTCGTGGGCGAGGTCGAACAAGCGCTTGAGGTCGGGCAGCACGAAATACAACGGTTGCAAGATGTCGATCCGGTAGGGCGTGCGCATCGCGTCCAGCGGGTCGAAGGCTTGATGCTCCGGTGCATCGGACAGGCTATAGAGGGTTTCCTTCGGCGAGGAAAGAATGCCGCCGCCATAAATCCTGCGGCCGTGTGGCGTGTCGACCAAGCCGAACTCGATGGTCATCCAGTACAGCCGGGCAAGAAACACGCGCTGCTCTTTGCTGGCCTTGAGGCCCAGCTTGCCGTAGGTGTGGGTGAATTCAGCGAACCAGGGGTTGGTGAGCAGCGGGCAGTGGCCGAACACCTCGTGGAAAATGTCCGGCTCTTGCAAGTAGTCGAGTTCTTCGGGCGTGCGGATAAACGTGGCGACCGGGAATTGCTTGCTGGCGAGTAATTCGAAGAACGTCTGGAAGGGAATTAGCGCCGGTACCCGCGCCACCTGCCAGCCGGTGGTCGCGCCCAGCACGCGGTTGATTTCGCCCAGCTGCGGAATGCGCTCATGGGGCAGGGCCAATTGCTCGATGCCGTCGAGGTATTCCTGGCAGGCGCGGCCTTCGACCAGTTTCAGCTGCCGCGTAATCAAGGTGTTCCAGACTTCATGCTCGGCATCGGGGTAGTCGATAAACCCCTTGCCGTCCGGCTCGCGTGCCACGTAGTGCGACTGCTTCATCGCTGCCTCTCTCGTTGTTGTTATTGACGACCGCTTGTGGAGCTAGAGATAACCTGCGGCGGGCCTGATTTCAGCTGGGCCGCGGCAATACGGCGTGATGACGGGTGTTCAAAACCGTAAAGAAATGATGACAAGCGAGCGAAAGCAGCGAGGCGTCGTATTGCTGGCGCGCTCATTCGTAAACTATCCTTTACGAAAATTCCGCCGCGTCGTCAGATTTTCCTGATAGCGACGGTGATAGCAGCGCCTATCAGAACAACAACAATGAGCCCGCCATGCGTATCAAAGTCCATTGCCAGAACCGGATTGGCATTCTTCGCGACATCCTCAATCTGCTCGTCGAGTACGGCATCAACGTCGCGCGCGGCGAGGTCGGCGGTGAGCAGGGCAACGCCATCTACCTGCATTGCCCGAACCTGATCAACCTGCAATTCCAATCGCTGCGACCTAAGTTCGAGGCGATTGGCGGTGTGTTCGGCGTTAAGCGCGTGGGGCTGATGCCCAGCGAGCGGCGGCACCTGGAATTGAATGCGTTGCTGGGGGCGCTGGAGTTTCCGGTGCTGTCCATCGACATGGCTGGCTCCATCGTCGCGGCAAACCGGGCGGCGGCGCAGTTGCTGGGCGTGCGCGTTGATGAAGTGCCAGGCATGCCGCTGTCGCGTTACGCCGAAGACTTCGACTTGCCGGAGCTGGTGCGCGCCAACAAATCGCGCATTAACGGCCTGCGGGTGAAGATCAAAGGCGACGTGTTCCTCGCCGACATCGCGCCGCTGCAAACCGAGCACGAAGAAAGCGACGCCATGGCCGGCGCGGTGCTGACCCTGCACCGCGCCGACCGGGTAGGCGAGCGCATCTACCACGTGCGCAAGCAGGAACTTCGCGGCTTCGACAGCATTTTCCAGAGTTCGCGGGTGCTCGCCGCCGTGGTGCGTGAAGCCCGGCGCATGGCGCCGCTGGATGCGCCATTGCTGATCGAAGGGGAAACCGGCACCGGCAAGGAACTGCTGGCCCGCGCCTGCCACCTGGCCAGCCCGCGCGGCCAGTCATCGTTTATGGCGCTCAACTGCGCGGGCTTGCCCGAGTCGATGGCCGAAACCGAGCTGTTCGGCTACGGCCCCGGCGCGTTCGAAGGGGCGCGCCCCGAAGGCAAGCTTGGCCTGCTGGAACTGACGGCGGGCGGCACGCTGTTTCTCGACGGCGTCGGCGAAATGAGCCCTCGCCTACAAGCCAAACTGCTGCGCTTTCTGCAAGACGGCTGCTTTCGCCGCGTTGGCAGCGACGAAGAGGTGTACCTCGACGTGCGGGTGATTTGTGCCACTCAGGTGGACTTGTCCGAACTGTGCGCCAAAGGCGAATTCCGCCAAGACCTGTACCACCGTCTGAACGTGCTGAGCCTGCACATTCCACCCCTGCGCGAATGTCTCGATGGGCTGATGCCGCTGGTTGAACACTTCCTCGACCAGGCCAGCCGGCAAATCGGTTGCCCGCTGCCCACGCTCGCGGCGCCGGCCTTCGAGCGGCTGAACCACTACCACTGGCCGGGCAACGTGCGGCAGTTGGAAAACGTGCTGTTTCAGGCGGTGTCGCTGTGCGATGGCGCATTGGTGAAGGCCGAGCATATCCGCCTGCCGGACTACGGCGCGCCGCAGCCGCTGGGCGACTTTTCTCTGGAAGGCGGGCTGGACGCGATTCTCGGGCGCTTTGAACAGGCGGTGCTGGAGCGGCTGTATCACGAGCACCCGAGTAGTCGGCAGTTGGGCAAACGGTTGGGGGTTTCGCATACCACCATTGCCAACAAGCTGCGGCAGTATGGGTTGGGTAAGGAGTAAACATCGGCCCTCACCCCCAGCCCCTCTCCCGCAAGCGGGAGAGGGGAGCCTTACCGCAATTTGTCATGCCACCTCGTTCAGTCCCCTCGCCCCGGAGGGGAGAGGGTTAGGGTGAGGGGAGCGGGTTCTCGCCTGTGGTTCACGCGCCCCGGTAAGACCATGGTCGAATGGCCCAGCGGGGAGGGGAGGGCTACAAAAGGCGCCATACAAAAACAACGGTTGCCCGAGGTATCCCCGATGAGTGCTGTGTATCCCGTACGTCCTGAGGTCGCGGCTAACACGCTGACCGACGAGGCCAGCTACAAGTCCATGTACCAACAGTCGGTGGTCAATCCCGATGGCTTCTGGCGTGAACAGGCCCAGCGCCTGGACTGGATCAAGCCGTTCTCGGTGGTGAAACAAACCTCGTTTGACGATCACCACGTGGACATCAAATGGTTCGCCGACGGCACCCTGAACGTGTCTGCCAACTGCCTGGACCGCCACCTGGCCGAGCGTGGCGATCAACTGGCGATCATCTGGGAAGGCGACGATCCTTCCGAACACCGCAACATCACCTACCGCGAGCTGCACGAAGAAGTCTGCAAATTCGCCAACGCCCTGCGCGGCCAGGACGTGCACCGCGGCGACGTGGTGACCATCTATATGCCGATGATTCCCGAAGCTGTGGTCGCCATGCTGGCCTGTGCACGCATCGGCGCCATTCACTCGGTGGTGTTCGGCGGCTTCTCGCCGGAAGCCCTGGCCGGGCGCATCATCGACTGCCGTTCCAAGGTGGTGATCACCGCCGATGAAGGCCTGCGCGGCGGCAAGAAAACCCCGCTTAAAGCCAACGTCGACGACGCCCTGACCAACCCGGAAACCAGCTCGATTCAAAAAGTGATCGTGTGCAAGCGCACCGGTTCGCCTATCAAGTGGAACCAGCACCGCGACATCTGGTACGAAGACCTGATGAAGGTGGCCGGCAGCGTCTGCGCGCCGAAGGAAATGGGCGCTGAAGAGGCCCTATTCATCCTTTACACCTCCGGCTCCACCGGCAAACCCAAAGGCGTGCAACACACCACCGCCGGTTATTTGCTTTACGCCGCCCTGACCCACGAGCGCGTGTTCGACTACAAGCCGGGGGAGGTGTACTGGTGCACTGCCGACGTCGGTTGGGTTACCGGCCACAGCTATATCGTGTACGGCCCGCTGGCCAACGGTGCGACCACGCTGCTGTTCGAAGGCATTCCGAACTACCCGGACATTACCCGGGTGTCGAAGATCATCGACAAGCACAAGGTCAACATCCTCTACACCGCGCCGACTGCGATCCGCGCCATGATGGCCCAGGGCAAGGCGGCCATCGAAGGCGCCGACGGCTCAAGCCTGCGTCTGCTGGGTTCGGTGGGCGAGCCGATTAACCCGGAAGCCTGGAACTGGTACTACGAAACCGTTGGCCAGTCGCGCTGCCCGATTGTCGATACCTGGTGGCAGACCGAAACCGGCGGCGTGCTGATCAGCCCACTGCCAGGGGCCACGGCGTTGAAGCCTGGCTCGGCGACCCGGCCTTTCTTCGGCGTGGTGCCGGCGCTGGTGGATAACCTGGGCAACCTGATCGAAGGCGCGGCCGAGGGCAATCTGGTGATCCTCGACTCGTGGCCAGGTCAGGCGCGCACGCTGTACCGCGACCACGACCGCTTCGTCGACACCTACTTCAAAACCTTCCGTGGCATGTACTTCACGGGCGACGGCGCGCGCCGTGATGAAGACGGTTACTACTGGATCACCGGCCGCGTCGACGACGTGCTCAATGTGTCCGGCCACCGCATGGGCACCGCCGAAATCGAAAGCGCCATGGTCGCCCACCCGAAAGTGGCCGAAGCCGCCGTGGTCGGCATGCCGCACGACATCAAAGGGCAGGGCATCTACGTCTATGTCACGCTCAACAACGGCGAGGAGCCGAGCGAAGCGCTGCGCCAGGAACTCAAACAATGGGTGCGCAAAGAGATCGGCCCGATTGCCGTGCCGGACGTCATTCAATGGGCGCCGGGCCTGCCGAAAACCCGCTCGGGCAAAATCATGCGCCGCATCCTGCGCAAGATCGCCACGGCGGAGTACGACAGCCTGGGCGACATCTCTACCCTGGCCGATCCGGGTGTGGTGCAGCATTTGATTGATACGCACAAGGCGATGCAGCAAGCGGTGGCGTAACGGCTTCGCTGTAGCAAAACGCCCGCTTGGTTGCGGGCGTTTTGTTTTGCGCCTCTCTTGCACCTAACACCGTCATTGCCGCGCAGGTGGAGGTGCGACGATTCGGAGTCCAGAGCTTCGAAGAATTGGATTTCCCTGTCAGATACTGGATCCCCGCGTTCGCGAGGATGACGGGGGTTTTTACTGATGGCTGTGTGTCGACTGATGCAAAGCAGGAGTACGAAAACCCCAAACAAAACACCCGTCATTCCCGCGCAGGCGGCGGTGCGACGATTCGGAATCCAGAGTTTCGAAAGAATTGGATTTCCCTGTCAGATACTGAATCCCCGCGTTCGCGAGGATGACGGGGGTTTTTACTGATGGCTGTGTGTCGACTGACGCAAAGCAGGAGTACGAAAACCCCAAACAAAACACCCGTCATTCCCGCGCAGGCGGGAATCCAGAGTTTCGGATTTGGCTCGATCTTCGAGCCAATGCAAAACTCTGGATCCCGAATCGTCGAACCGCCACCTGCGCGTGGATGAAGGGTGTTGTTAAAAAGATTTTTATCCGCCTTTAACCCACCCGGTATCACCCCCGACCCACAACGGGGCAATCGGAAACAGTCTGCCCACTTTGCGGGCGATTTATGCTTGCGGAAAAAACAACTCGCCGTGCAAAACCCAATGCCCGCAAGGGTCCATAAAAACCTGGCCCAAATCCTGCTGTAGTTTCCCGTTTACCCGCGTCCTCGCGGCTGCCGCTTTTCGCAGCTGCTGTCAATAGCTCAAGCGCCTCCCAAAGCCGTTTTGTAATTACTTGTCGCATTGAAGAAATATCGGCTTTAGGGCTGTCGTTAGAATGCCGCCACCCAGACGCCGCTACTCGCGCGTCGGCCGATGAGCTTCGTCCCTTCGGGTTATCACCCGGCAAAGATGGCGACTCTTCCTATAATTTCACGGTCGGCCTGTTACCCAGCGCACGACCTAATAAGGAGTCCACGATGAAGAAGCTCGCCCTTCTCGGCGCCCTGGCGGTGTCGCTGCTGTCGCCCCTGGCCATGGCCGATGATGCCAAGCCCCTGCGTATCGGTATTGAAGCGGCTTACCCGCCCTTCGCCTTCAAGACTCCTGACGACAAAATCACCGGCTTCGACTACGACATCGGCATGGCCCTGTGCGAAGAGATGAAGGTCGAGTGCAAATGGATCGAGCAAGAGTTCGACGGTCTGATCCCGGCGCTGAAAGTTCGCAAGTTCGACGCGATTCTGTCGTCCATGTCGATCACCGACGACCGTAAGAAGTCAGTCGATTTCACCGGCAAGTACTACTCCACCCCAGCCAAGCTGGCGATGAAGGCCGGCACCA
This sequence comes from Pseudomonas sp. AC070, assembly GCF_979258635.1. Taxonomy (NCBI): domain Bacteria; kingdom Pseudomonadati; phylum Pseudomonadota; class Gammaproteobacteria; order Pseudomonadales; family Pseudomonadaceae; genus Pseudomonas; species Pseudomonas sp. AC070. The sequence goes on along the minus strand of NZ_OZ409871.1, from coordinate 3,776,540 downwards.
CCCTCAACGACCCACTGGCCGACCTGAAAGGCAAGAAAGTCGGCGTGCAGCGTTCCTCGGTTTATGACCGTTACGCCACCGAAGTCTTCGCCCCGGCCGGCGCCGAAATCGTGCGTTACAGCTCGCAAAACGAAGTGTTCCTCGACCTGGCTTCGGGCCGCCTCGACGCTACCCTGGCGGACTCGGTGAATATCGACGACGGCTTCCTGAAAACTGACGCCGGTGAAGGCTTCGCCTTCGCCGGCCCAGACTTCACCGAAGAGAAATACTTCGGTGAAGGTCAAGGCATTGCTGTGCGCAAGGGCGACAAAGCCCTGGCCGACAAGATCAGCGCGGCCATCCTGGCCATTCGCGCCAATGGCAAATACAAGCAAGTGCAAGACAAGTACTTCGCCTTCGACGTTTACGGCAAGTAACTCCAGCACGCTGACAGTGGCACAGGCTCGATTGACGGGATGTGCCACTTTTTGTTTGCGCCACAGATCTCTGTGGGAGCGGCTTTGGCTGCGATGCGGTTATCGCTTAAAGCGAGTGCGGCCAACCGCAGTGCCGGACTGGCTTCTCCCTCAGCGACCTTTATTCTCACGGGCTCTTCATCATGCTCAACGGCTACGGCTCGACCATTCTCGACGGCGCATGGCTGACCATTTCCTTGGCGCTGACTTCGATGGCGCTGGCGATTGTGCTCGGCCTGATCGGCGCTGCGTTTCGTTTATCGCCGATCAAGTGGCTGGCATTGCTGGGCGAAACCTACGCCACGGTCATTCGCGGTATTCCCGACCTGGTGCTGATTCTGCTGATTTTCTACGGCGGCCAAGACGTGGTGAACCGCGTGGCGCCGCTGCTGGGCTTTGAGGACTACATCGACCTGGACCCGTTCGCCACCGGCGTGTTCACCATGGGTTTTATCTTTGGTGCGTACCTGTCGGAAACCTTCCGGGGCGCCTTCATGGCCATTCCCAAGGGGCAGAGCGAGGCGGGCGCCGCCTACGGCATGAGCGGTATGCAGGTGTTCTTCCGGGTGCTGGTGCCGCAGATGATCCGGTTCGCCATTCCCGGTTTTACCAATAACTGGCTGGTGTTGGTCAAAGCCACCGCCTTGGTCTCGACGGTGAGCCTGCAAGACATGATGTTCAAAGCCAAGAACGCCGCCGACGCGACGCATCAGCCGTTCACCTTCTACCTGGTGGTGGCGGCGTTGTATTTGGCGATCACCAGTGTGTCGTTGCTGCTGTTGCGGGCGTTGGAAAAACGCTATTCGGTCGGCATGAAGGTGGCTGAATTATGATTTTCGACTTCGCGCCCATTTGGGAAAACATCCACCTGTACCTGGGTGGCATCCTGATCACCCTTAAGCTGTTGCTGATTTCCCTGACGGTTGGTCTGGCGGCTGCCGTGCCTTTGGGTTTGATGCGTGTGTCCCGGCAGCCGCTGGTGAATGCCACGGCCTGGCTGTACACCTACGTGATTCGTGGCACGCCGATGCTGGTGCAGCTGTTCCTCATCTACTACGGCTTGGCGCAGTTTGCCGGTGTGCGCGAAAGCGTGCTGTGGCCGTACCTGTCCAACGCCACGTTTTGCGCCTGCCTGGCGTTTGCCATCAATACCAGCGCGTACAGCGCGGAAATTCTTGCCGGTAGTTTGAAATCGATTCCCCATGGCGAAATCGAGGCGGCCAAGGCCATGGGCATGTCGCGCGCCAAGCTGTACCGCCGCATTCTGCTGCCCTCGGCCCTGCGCCGGGCGCTGCCGCAGTACAGCAACGAAGTGATCATGATGCTGCACACCACCAGCCTGGCGTCGATCGTCACGCTGGTGGACATCACCGGTGCGGCGAAAACCATCAACTCGCAGTTCTACCTGGCCTTCGAGGCCTATATCACTGCCGGTGCCATTTACCTGTGCCTGACCTTCGTGCTGGTGCGCCTGTTCAAGCTGGCCGAGCGCCGCTGGCTGGCCTACCTGGCGCCGCGTAAGGCCTGAGAAATTTCCGAATTAGCAACGCCAGCCACGGCTGAACCCTTGCCTGCCGAGAACCTGAACCATGTACAAACTTGAAGTCCAAGACCTGCATAAACGCTACGGCAGCCATGAAGTGCTCAAGGGCGTGTCGCTGGCAGCCAAGGCGGGCGATGTGATCAGCATCATCGGCTCCAGTGGTTCGGGCAAAAGTACCTTTCTGCGTTGCATCAACCTGCTGGAGCAGCCCCACGGCGGCAAGATTCTGCTCAATGGCGAAGAGTTGAAGCTGGTGGCCAACAAGGAAGGCGCGCTGAAAGCCGCCGATCCCAAGCAGCTGCAACGCATGCGCTCGCGTCTGTCGATGGTGTTTCAGCACTTCAACCTGTGGGCGCACATGACTGCGCTGGAAAACATCATCGAAGCGCCGGTGCATGTACTCGGCGTGCCGAAAAAAGAAGCCATCGAAAAGGCCGAGCATTACCTGGCGAAAGTCGGCGTGGCCCATCGTAAAGATGCCTACCCGGCGCATATGTCGGGCGGCGAGCAGCAGCGCGTGGCCATCGCCCGCGCCCTGGCGATGGAACCGGAAGTGATGCTGTTTGACGAGCCCACCTCGGCGCTTGACCCCGAGTTGGTCGGCGAAGTGCTGAAAGTGATGCAGGACCTGGCCCAAGAGGGGCGCACCATGGTTGTGGTCACCCACGAAATGGGTTTTGCTCGCGAAGTTTCCAACCAACTGGTGTTTCTGCACAAAGGCGTGGTGGAAGAGCGCGGTTGCCCGAAGGAAGTGTTGGTCAATCCGCAGTCCGACCGTCTCAAGCAATTTCTTTCCGGCAGCTTGAAGTAAGCTTCAGCGCGGCTATTAACCTAAGACTGCTTCGTAGCAGCACAACCGGCCATGTGAATGCATGGCAACAGAGCCTAGACTGCCAGCCATGACTGCCCACCGAATCGGTTTTCTCCTCTGGCCCAACACCAAGGCCATGACCCTGGCTCTGGCCGAAGAAGCCTTGCGTGTCGCCCAGCGGGTGCACCCCGAAGTGGCCTATGAACTGGTATTTCTCCAGGCCGAACCGGCCACCGAGGGCGCCTGGCGTCTGCCCGGCGAGCCCTGGGCCGGCAAGCTCGAAGGCTGCCAGAAACTCTTTCTGTTAGCGGACGAGCCGCCAGGGCACCTGGCCCCGGCGCTGTCCAGCGCACTGAAACAAATGGTGCGCGCCGGTTGCGTGATTGGCGGCTTGTCGGCAGGCGTGTACCCGCTGGCGCAACTCGGTTTGCTCGACGGCTATCGCGCCGCCGTACACTGGCGCTGGCAAGACGACTTCACTGAACGTTTCCCCAAAGTGATCGCCACCAGCCATTTATTCGACTGGGACCGCGACCGTCTCACCGCCTGTGGCGGCCTGGCCGTGCTGGACCTGCTGCTGGCCGTGCTGGCCCGCGACCACGGCGCTGAGCTGGCGGGTGCGGTGTCGGAAGAGCTGGTGGTCGAGCGCATTCGCGAAGGCGGCGAGCGCCAACGCATTCCTCTGCAAAACCGCCTCGGCTCCAGTCATCCCAAGCTGACCCAGGCCGTGTTGTTGATGGAAGCCAATATCGAAGAGCCGCTGACCACCGACGAAATTGCCCAGCACGTCTGCGTGTCGCGCCGTCAGCTCGAACGCATATTTAAGCAGTACCTCAACCGCGTTCCAAGCCAGTACTACCTGGAACTGCGCCTGAACAAAGCGCGCCAACTGTTGATGCAAACCAGCAAATCGATCATCCAGATCGGCCTTTCGTGCGGCTTCTCCTCCGGCCCGCACTTCTCCAGCGCCTACCGCAACTTCTTCGGCGCCACCCCCCGCGAAGACCGCAACCAACGGCGCAGCAGCAGCCCGTTTGAACTGAGCTCGATTCCGTCCGAACGCGGCTAATTTGCCGCACATTTAATAGCATCGCGGCTAAAGCCGCTCCCACAGACAGCCCTGGTTTGAAGTGCGCCCCAAAAGTTGGACACGTACTGGTTAAGCCATGACGGCCTTTGCTCTGTAAGCAACAGGGCTGAGGCCGCCTAGCTTCATCTTGATCCGATCATGGTTGTAGTAACGGATGTATTCGTCCAGCCCGGCTTGCAGCTGAGCGACGTTATCGAAACGCTCGCGGTAGAAGTACTCCGACTTAAGCGTGCCAAAAAAGCTCTCCATTGTGGCGTTGTCCAGGCAGTTGCCTTTGCGTGACATGCTTTGCTTCAGGCCTGCTTTTTCCAAGCGCTCCCGGTAGTCAGGATATTGGTAGTGCCAGCCCTGATCTGAGTGCAGCAGCGGTTTTGCCGTCTCGGGCAGACCTTCAAGCGCTTGCTCCAGCATGCGGCCTACCAAGGCGTAACGTGGTCGGGTGTCGGTTTGATAGGCAACGATTTCGCCGTTGAACAGGTCCAGCACCGGGGACAGGTAAAGCTTTTCGCCGGCCACTTTGAACTCGGTTACGTCCGTGACCCACTTCTGGTTTGGCTGGTCCGCTTCAAACTGACGGGCCAAAACATTAGGCGAAGCCTTGCCGACCAAGCCCCGATACGAGCGGTACTTTTTCGGTCGCACCGTGCATTTGAGATTTAGATCGCCCATGAGGCGCCGCACCGTTTTGCTGTTAACCATCTGGCCAGCATTACGCAGCGCAGCGGTCATTCGGCGATAGCCATAGCGCCCCATATGCTCCTCCTGAACGCTCTGGATAGAGGCTTTCAGAGGCGCGAACCGATCTCCGGTGTTCATCAGATTGAGCTGGTAGTAATACGTGCTGCGCGCCAACTGCGCGACTTCAAGCAGTTCTTCGAGCGAGAAATGATCACGCAGCTCGGTGATCAACTTCGTTTTTTCTTTGCTGCTTTCTCCTGCCTTTTCTTCTCCTCCCTGTGCTCCTTGAGCTTTTTTAGCCAGGCGTTCTCCACTTGGAGCTTGCGTAGCTTGAGCAGCAACTCAGCATGCGAAAGATCTTCATCGCTTGTGGTTTCAGGTGCAAAGGGCTTGGCGGGAGGTAGTGTCATAACGGCGGGCGGTCCTTTCCTGGCTGACTCCAGGGCTTCAAAGCCGCCACTGTAATACTGCTGCTGCCATATGCCCACTTGGGTTGAATTACCCAAATTGAAAGCCGCAGCCACGCAACGAAAAGAAAGATTTTCACGCCACATCTGCTGAAGAACAGCGAGCTTGAACTCTGCGCTATAGCTGACTGGCCGGGCCCGCAGGCTGGCATCGCCATGCAACCGGTAGGCTTCTACCCAACGCCGAAGCAGGGTGGGATCTAGCTGGAATTGCTCAGCAATAAAGCGAAAGCCTCGGCCTCGCTCAAGGAAGGCGGTGATAACAGACAGCTTGAAATGCGTTGTGTACTTGCTCATGGAAGAAGCCCCAAAGGTTGGATGGGTGTCCAACTTTTGGGGCGCACTTCAAGCCTCGTTCCATGTGGGAGCGGCTTTAGCCGCGATGCTCTTGACCTCGGATACTTGAAGGCGCCGTCGCTCGAGATCCCATAACCCCCGCTTCGATCATATTTCCGTCCCGCCGCCAACACTGTTTAAACTGCGCCTTCGCGACCCTTTCTGTCGCCTTTATGAAAGCCGCGAAAAATCAGGGGTTGGCGCTATAAGAAGTTGTCGCATGCCGACAATGCCCTCCCCAAATCAGTCCCTACAATTCATTCCAACGCCGGCCTGTGGGGTCGGCGGTCCTTGTCAGGAGAGCTTCGATGTCCGTTGAGCAAGTGCAGGTCCAGCGCGCCGATTTTGATCAGGTGATGGTGCCCAACTACGCCCCAGCCGCGTTTATTCCGGTGCGTGGTGAGGGTTCCCGAGTCTGGGATCAAAGCGGCCGAGAGCTGATCGACTTTGCTGGCGGCATTGCCGTGAACTCCTTGGGCCACGCGCACCCGGCGCTGGTCAAGGCACTCACTGAACAAGCCAACAAAATCTGGCATGTGTCCAACGTGTTCACCAACGAGCCGGCCTTGCGCCTGGCGCACAAGTTGGTCGACGCCACCTTTGCCGAACGCGTGTTTCTCGCCAACTCCGGCGCCGAAGCCAACGAAGCCGCCTTCAAGCTGGCGCGCCGTTATGCCAGCGACGTGTATGGCCCGGAAAAATTCGAAATCATCGCCGCCACCAACAGTTTCCACGGCCGCACGCTGTTCACCGTAACCGTGGGCGGGCAGCCGAAGTATTCCGATGGCTTTGGCCCGAAAATCGAAGGCATCACCCACGTTCCATTCAACGACCTGGCTGCCCTCAAAGCCGCCATTTCGGATAAAACCTGCGCCGTGGTGCTTGAGCCGGTGCAAGGCGAGGGCGGTATTTTGCCGGCCGACAAAGCCTATCTGCAGGCCGTGCGCGAACTGTGCGATGCCCATAACGCGCTGCTGGTGTTCGATGAAGTGCAAAGCGGCATGGGCCGCAGCGGCGAGCTGTTTGCTTATATGAACTACGGCGTCACGCCAGACATTCTCTCCAGCGCCAAGAGCCTGGGCGGCGGTTTCCCGATTGGCGCCATGCTCACCACCACTAAAATCGCCTCGCACCTGGCGGTTGGCGTGCACGGCACTACTTACGGCGGCAACCCGCTGGCCTGCGCCGTCGCCGGCGCGGTGCTGGATGTGATCAACACCCCGGAAGTACTGAACGGCGTGAAAGCCAAGCACGAGCGCTTCAGAGCGCGCCTGGAGGCCATGGCCGCCAAGTACGGCATCTTCAGCGAAGTGCGCGGTCTGGGCCTGTTGATCGGCGCAGCGCTGAGCGATGCCTGGAAAGGCAAAGCCAAAGACGTGCTCAACGCCGCTGAAAAAGAATGCGTGATGGTGCTGCAAGCCGGTCCGGACGTGGTGCGTTTCGCGCCAAGCCTGGTGATTCCGGACGCCGACATCGACGAAGGTCTGGACCGCTTCGAGCGCGCCGTGGCCAAGCTGACCCAAGCCTGACGGCTTACGCGAACGCTGAAGCTTTCCCGATCCTGTAGGAGCGGCTTCAGCCGCGATGCCCTTAAGACACATCTAGAGCATCGCGGCTAACCGGAGCCCCGAACCGGCCGCTCCTACAAAATTCGAGCCTTCAGCGTTCCCGCTTTTCAAATACCAAGAGAATTTAAGGAGTAACACCATGCTGGTGATGCGCCCTGCGCAAATGGCTGACTTGGCTGACGTGCAACGTCTGGCCGCGGACAGCCCGGTTGGTGTTACTTCGCTGCCGGACGATGCCGGCCGGCTGGGCGATAAAATCGCCGCGTCGGAAGCGTCGTTCGCCGCCGAGGTCAGTTTCAATGGCGAAGAGAGCTATTTCTTCGTGCTGGAAGACACCGAGACCGGCCGCCTGGTCGGCTGCTCTGGCGTTGTCGCTTCGGCCGGTTATTCCGAGCCGTTCTACAGCTTCCGCAACGAAACCTTCGTACACGCTTCACGCTCGTTGTCGATCCACAACAAGATTCACGTGTTGTCGCTGTGCCACGACCTGACCGGCAACAGCCTGCTCACCAGCTTCTACGTTGAGCAGCCGCTAGTGGATTCGCCGTGGGCCGAGCTGAACTCCCGTGGTCGCCTGCTGTTTGTGGCCAGCCACCCGGAGCGCTTTGCCGATGCGGTGGTGGTGGAGATTGTTGGCCACAGCGACGAGCAGGGCGACTCGCCGTTCTGGGACGCCGTGGGTCGCAACTTCTTCGACCTCAACTACGCCGAAGCTGAGCGCCTGTGCGGGCTGAAGAGCCGGACCTTTCTGGCCGAGCTGATGCCGCATTACCCGATTTACGTGCCATTGCTCCCCGACGAAGCCCAGGAAGCCATGGGCCAAGTGCATCCGCGTGCGCAGATCACCTTCGACATTCTGATGCGCGAAGGCTTTGAAACCGACCACTACATCGACATCTTCGACGGCGGCCCGACGCTGCATGCGCGCACCTCGGGCATTCGCTCGATTGCACAAAGTCGTGTGGTGCCGGCGCGTGTCGGCGAGCCTGGCAAAGGCCGCTTGTATTTGGTTGCCAACGGCCAGCTGCAGGATTTTCGCGCGGTGGTGGTGGAGTTGGATTGGGTGCCGGGCAAGCCGGTGAACCTGAGTGCTGATGTTGCTGAGGCCTTGGGCGTCGGTGAGGGCGCGAGCGTGCGCCTGGTTGCGGTTTAAGAGGAATAGCCATGATCGTTCGTCCCGTGCGCAGTGCTGACTTGCCTGCCTTGATAGACCTGGCCCGCAGCACCGGCGCTGGCTTGACCACCCTGCCAGCCAACGAAGAGCGCCTGGCGCACCGCGTTGGCTGGGCCGAAAAGGCGTTCCGTGGCGAGGCGACCCGCGCCGATGCCGACTACCTGTTCGTGCTGGAAGACGACGCCGGCAAAGTGGTCGGCATTTCTGCCGTGGCCGGTGCCGTGGGCCTGCGTGAGCCTTGGTACAACTACCGCGTCGGCCTCACGGTGAGCGCTTCCCAAGAGCTGAATATCTACCGCGAAATTCCGACGCTGTTCCTGGCCAACGATCTGACGGGCAATTCGGAACTGTGCTCGCTGTTTTTGCAGGCGGACCACCGCACCGGGCTCAATGGTCGGTTACTGTCCAAGGCACGCTTCCTGTTTATCGCCGAATTCCCGCAGCTGTTCGGCAACAAGCTGATCGCCGAAATGCGCGGCATGTCGGATGAACATGGGCGCTCGCCGTTCTGGGAGAGCCTGGGGCGGCACTTCTTCAAAATGGAGTTCTCCCGCGCCGACTACCTCACCGGTGTAGGCAACAAGGCGTTTATCGCCGAGCTGATGCCTAAGTTTCCGCTGTACACGTGCTTCCTGTCGGAAGAAGCACGGGACATTATCGGCCGCGTGCACCCCGATACCGAGCCGGCGCTGAACATGCTCAAGGCCGAAGGCTTCAGCTATCAGGGCTACGTCGACATCTTCGACGCCGGCCCAGCCATTGAGGCGGAAACAAACAAGATTCGTGCGGTGCGCGACAGCCAGGCGCTGGTGCTGGCCATCGGCACGCCGGGCGACGACGCCACCACCTTCCTGATGCACAACCGCAAGCGCGAAGAGTGCCGCATCACTGCCGTCCCGGCGCGTTTGGCGGCAGGCACGCTGGTGGTTGATCAGGCCACGGCTAAACGCTTGCAACTCAAGGCCGGCGATCAGGTGCGTGCCGTGCCGCTGGCGGTGGAAAACAAGGAGCTGAGCCGATGAGCAGCCATTACATTGCAGGCGCCTGGCAGGCTGGCGCGGGTGAGGCGCTGGAGTCGTTGAACCCGGTGACACAAGCCGTGGTGTGGGCCGGCAAGGCGGCCACGGCGGCGCAGGTGGATGTGGCGGTGCAAGCGGCTCGAGCGGCGTTTCCGGCGTGGGCGAAGCTGACTCTGGACGAACGCATTGCCGTGCTCGAACGCTTTGCCGCCACCCTCAAAGCGCGGGGCGATGAACTGGCGCGCACCATTGGTGAAGAAACCGGCAAACCGTTGTGGGAGTCGGCCACCGAGGTGACCAGTATGGTCAACAAGGTCGCCATTTCCGTTCAGAGCTACCGCGAGCGCACCGGCGAGAAAAGCGGCCCGCTGGCGGACGCCACCGCTGTGCTGCGCCACAAGCCTCATGGCGTGGTCGCCGTGTTTGGCCCCTATAACTTTCCCGGCCACTTGCCCAACGGCCATATCGTGCCGGCGCTGCTGGCGGGCAATACGGTGGTGTTCAAGCCGAGTGAGCTGACGCCCAAAGTGGCCGAGCTGACAGTGCAGTGCTGGATTGAAGCTGGCCTGCCTGCGGGCGTGCTGAATCTGCTGCAAGGCGCTCGCGATACCGGTGTTGCCCTGGCGGCTCATGCCGGCATCGATGGATTGTTTTTCACCGGCTCCAGCCGCACCGGGAATCTGCTGCATCAACAGTTTGCCGGTCGCCCGGACAAGATTCTGGCCCTGGAAATGGGCGGCAATAACCCGCTGGTAGTCGATGAAGTCAGCGACCTCGACGCTGCCGTGTACACCATTATCCAGTCGGCGTTTATTTCCGCTGGCCAGCGCTGCACCTGCGCGCGCCGCCTGCTGGTGCCGCAAGGCGCGTGGGGCGATGCGCTGTTGGCACGCCTGGTTGCGGTGGCCGCGACGGCTCAGGTTGGCGCGTTCGACGCACAGCCGGCCCCGTTTATGGGCTCGGTCATTTCCCTGGAAGCGGCTCGGCAGTTGCTAAAAGCCCAGGCGCATCTGCTCAGCAGCGGCGCCACCGCGTTGCTGGCAATGAGTCAGCCGCTGGAAAATGCCGCCTTGCTGACCCCCGGCATCATCGACGTCACGGCTGTAAGCGAGCGCCCCGACGAAGAGTTTTTCGGCCCGCTGCTGCAAGTGATCCGTTACAGCGATTTTGCTGGCGCCATCGCCGAAGCCAACAACACCCAGTACGGCCTGGCCGCCGGTTTGCTGTCTGATTCGGCCGAGCGCTATCAGCAGTTCTGGCTGGAAAGCCGCGCCGGCATCGTTAACTGGAACAAACAACTGACTGGGGCGGCGAGTTCGGCGCCGTTTGGCGGCGTGGGCGCCTCGGGCAACCACCGCGCCAGTGCCTATTACGCGGCGGACTACTGCGCGTACCCAGTCGCCTCACTGGAAAGCGAACGCGTGAGCCTGCCTGCAACCCTGACCCCGGGAGTCAGCCTGTGACTGTCGCCAATAATAAAAACACTGCGTATGAAGTGAACTTCGATGGCCTGGTTGGCCCGACCCACAACTACGGCGGCTTGTCGTACGGCAATGTGGCGTCGCAAGGCAACAGCCAGCAGGTGTCCAACCCGAAGGTCGCGGCCAAGCAAGGCCTGGCGAAAATGAAAGCGCTGATGGAAATGGGCTTCAAGCAGGGCGTGTTGGCCCCGCAGGAACGCCCGGATGTCGCCGCGTTGCGCCGTATCGGTTTTACCGGCAGCGATGCCGAGGTGATTCAGCGCGCCGCCAAAGAAGCGATGCCGCTGCTGGTCGCCAGTTGCTCGGCCTCAAGCATGTGGACCGCCAACGCCGCCACCGTCAGCCCCAGCGCTGATACGCGCGACGGCAAGGTGCATTTCACCGCCGCCAACCTCAACTGCAAATTCCACCGCAGCCTCGAACACCCGACCACCAGCCGCATTCTCGGCGCGATGTTCGCCGACGAAGGCCACTTCGCCCATCACGCCGCCTTGCCCGCCGTTGCCCAGTTTGGCGACGAAGGCGCGGCGAACCACACCCGCTTGTGCAAAGACTACGGCGATGCCGGCGTGGAATTTTTTGTGTTCGGCCGCAGCGCCTTCGACGCCCGCTACCCCGGCCCGCAACGCTACCCGGCGCGGCAAACGCTGGAAGCCAGCCAGGCGGTGGTGCGCTTGCATGGCCTGGACGAGGCCGGCGTGGTGTACGCCCAGCAAAATCCGGCCGTGATTGATCAGGGCGTGTTCCATAACGACGTGATCGCGGTCGGGAACGGCGAAGTGCTGTTCTATCACCAGGACGCATTCCTGGAGACCGACAAAGTGCTGGCCGAGCTGCACGACAAACTCGCCCGCCGTGGCGGCCGGTTGCAGGCCGTGTGTGTGCCGCGCGACGCCGTCAGCGTTGAAGACGCCGTGCATTCGTACTTGTTCAACAGCCAGCTGTTGTCCCGGGCCGATGGCGGCATGTTGTTGATCGTGCCGGAGGAGTGCCGCAACAACGAACGCGTGTGGCGTTACTTGTCGCGCCTGACCGCCGAAGACGGACCGATCCGAGACGTGCAGGTTTTCGATCTCAAGCAAAGCATGCAAAACGGCGGCGGCCCGGCGTGTTTGCGCCTGCGCGTGGCGCTTAAAGACCAGGAACTGGACGCGGTAAACAGCGGCGTGCTCATGACGCCCTCGCTGTACGACACGCTTAATGTGTGGGTCGACAAGCACTACCGCGACCGCATGGCCGAGAGCGACCTGGCCGATCCTCAGTTGCTTGTCGAATGCCGTTCGGCATTGGATGAGCTCACGCAGATCCTTAAACTAGGCTCTGTGTACCCCTTCCAGCTTAATTAAGAGTGTGTTGACCATGTCCGATAGCCTGCAATTGATCCTCGAAGATACCGACGGCACCCAGCTGGAGACGTCCTGCACTCGCTTTGCCGTTATCTGGCAGGGCAAGGAAGTGTGGATTCAGCAAGACGGCCGCGGCCAACTGATCATCGGCGTGGACGTGGAGGAGGGCGACGAGGAATACGCCAACCTGTTGCTGCGCCCGCTGGCTACCAACCTGGTGAGCCTGGAGCTGGAAATGGAGCCCGCCGGCCAGATCGACGACGAAGACGGTCACGTGCATGGCCCGGACTGCAACCACTAAAACCGCCACACCAAGACGGAACTTACCCATGCTAGCCCTCGGCAAACTGCTGGAACTGACCCTGGTGGGCCGCGAGCCGGCCGCGAAGATTCAGCTGACGCCGGAGGGCGCACGGTTGCGCTGGTTGGCCGAGGGCGCATTGGAGATTACGCCGCCTGCCGGCCAGGACAGCGGCCTCGACTTGCTGCTGTCCGCCGGCATTCACGGCAATGAAACCGCGCCTATCGAACTGCTCGATCGCCTGCTGCACGGCATCGCCCGGGGCGAGTTAAAACCGCGCGCGCGCATTCTGTTTCTGCTCGGCAACCCCGACGCCATGCGCAAGGGCGAGCGCTACATCGAGCAAGACATCAACCGTCTGTTCAATGGCCGCCACGCGCAGAGCAGCGGTTTCGAGGCCCTGCGCGCCTGCGAGTTGGAGCGCCTGAGCACCACGTTCTTCAACCAGGCGCCCAGCGACTCGCCTCGCCAGCGTTTGCATTACGACCTGCACACGGCCATTCGCGGTTCGAAAATCGAGCAGTTCGCGCTGTATCCCTGGCGCGAGGGCTGCAAGCATTCCGTGAGCGAACTGGCACGTCTGAAGGCGGCGGGCGTGGCAGCCGTGCTGCTGCAAAGCAAAGCGTCCATCACGTTCAGCGCGTTCACCTACGCGCAGCTCAATGCCGAAGCCTTCACCCTGGAATTGGGCAAGGCGCGCGCCTTTGGACAGAACGAGGCAGTGAATCTCGATGCCCTTGAGGAACGCTTGCAGCGGCTGATCGAGAACAACGAGCCGCCGCTGGACGCCGCTGATCTCGATGGCCTGCAGCTGTTCGCCGTGTCGCGGGAAATCATCAAACACAGCGACGCGTTCCGCCTCAACCTGCCTGCCGACATCGAAAACTTCAGCGAGCTGCCCGTGGGCTATGTGTTGGCCGAAGACATCGCCGGCATGCGCTGGGTCGTGGACGAGCAGGGCGCGCGCATTATTTTCCCCAATCCCAAGGTCGCAAACGGGCTGCGCGCCGGCATTCTTGTGGTGCCCACCAGCGCTGACGCGTTGTAGTCGCCATTTAGTCGTAGAGCCTCTTGTCGCTGCGGGGCGCCTGCATTAGGGTCGACAGTCCGCCGTACAGGAGCGCTGTAAATGCCCGTTATCGACTTGCGTAGCGACACCGTCACCCAGCCCACCGCCGGTATGCGCGAGGCCATGTTGCAGGCCCCGGTCGGCGATGACGTTTACGGCGAAGACCCCACCGTTATCCGATTGCAAGACTACCTAGCCGACAAGCTTGGCTTTGCCCAAGGCTTGTTCGTGCCCAGCGGCACCATGAGCAATCTGCTTGGCTTGATGGCGCACTGCGAACGGGGCGATGAGTACATCGTCGGCCAGGAAGCCCACACTTATAAATACGAGGGGGGCGGGGCTGCGGTATTGGGCTCGATCCAGCCGCAGCCCTTGCAGGTAGAAGCTGACGGTTCCCTTGACCTGGCGCGTGTGGCAGCAGCAATCAAGCCCGACGATTTTCACTTTGCCCGCACCAAGCTAGTGGCGCTGGAAAACACCATGCAGAGCAAAGTGCTGCCGCTCAGGTACCTCGCGGCGGCGCGCAAGCTCACTCAGGAGCGCGGGCTACAGCTGCATCTGGACGGTGCCAGGCTGTACAACGCGGCGGTGAAACAGGCGGTTGATGCGCGGGAAATTACCCAATATTTCGACTCCGTTTCCGTGTGTTTATCCAAAGGTCTCGGCGCGCCTATAGGTTCGGTGCTGCTGGGCAGCGATCAACTCATCGACAGAGCGCGGCGCCTGCGCAAGATGGTCGGCGGCGGCATGCGCCAAGCCGGTATCCTTGCAGCAGCAGGACTGTATGCCTTGGAACATCAGGTGGCGCGTCTGGCTGATGACCACACCAATGCAGCAGCCCTGGCGGCCGGACTGGTGGAGCTGGGGTATAGCGTCGAGCCGGTGCAAACGAATATGGTCTACGTGCAGATGACAGGGCGTGCCGCCGCCTTGAAGGCATTTATGGCCGAACGCGGCATCACCATTTCCGCTGCCGACCGTTTGCGTCTGGTCACTCACCTCGACGTCAGTCGCGATGATATTGGCCAGGTGATCGACGCGTTTGCCGCTTTTGCGCAAACCCAGCCCGCTTGAAATAGGTAGCGGGTGGTAGGGGATTTTTGGCGTGTGGGTGAGCGTACCCATTGCGCACATTAGTTTTCATAGAGCCCATAGCGACAAAGGCACTGTACCCTGGGGCCGAGGCCGATATAATGCGGCCCTTTGCCGGCCTAAAAGCGGTAGTTTTTAGCCCTATCGCGCGCTGTACCTAATAGATCGCCGCCTTTCCCGTGGAAAAAAATTGATGAAAAGCGCAGAAATCCGCGAAGCCTTCCTCCGCTTCTTCGAAGAACAGGGTCACACCCGTGTTGCTTCCAGCTCGCTCATTCCGGGCAACGACCCAACGCTGCTGTTCACCAACGCCGGCATGAACCAGTTCAAAGACTGCTTCCTCGGCCAGGAAAAACGCGCCTACACCCGCGCCGTGAGCAGTCAGAAATGCGTGCGCGCCGGTGGCAAGCACAACGACCTGGAAAATGTCGGTTACACCGCACGTCACCACACCTTCTTCGAAATGCTCGGCAACTTCAGCTTTGGCGACTATTTCAAGCGCGACGCGATCAACTACGCCTGGCAATTTCTGACCTCGGAAAAATGGCTGAACCTGCCCAAGGAAAAACTCTGGGTGACGGTGTACGCCAGCGACGACGAGGCCTACGACATCTGGACCAAGGAAGTGGGCGTGCCGGCCGAACGCATGGTGCGTATCGGCGATAACAAAGGCGCGCCGTATGCGTCCGACAACTTCTGGACCATGGGCGACACCGGCCCATGCGGACCCTGCACCGAGATTTTCTTCGACCACGGCGCTGACATCTGGGGCGGCCCGCCGGGCTCGCAGGAAGAAGACGGCGACCGTTACATCGAAATCTGGAACAACGTCTTCATGCAGTTCAACCGCACTGCCGACGGCGTGCTGCATCCGCTGCCAGCGCCGTCGGTAGACACCGGCATGGGCCTGGAGCGCATCAGCGCCGTGCTGCAGCACGTGCATTCGAACTATGAAATCGACCTGTTCCAAAGCCTGCTGGCCGCCTGCGCCAAGGCCATTGGTTGCGCCAACGACGATCAGCCGTCGCTGAAAGTGGTGGCTGACCACATTCGCTCCTGCGGTTTCCTGATTGCCGATGGCGTGACGCCGTCGAACGAAGGCCGTGGCTATGTGCTGCGCCGCATCATTCGTCGCGCCTGCCGTCACGGCAACAAGCTGGGCGCCAAAGGCAGCTTCTTCTATCAGATCGTTGCCGCACTGGTCGCGGAAATGGGCGACGCCTTCCCGGAACTCAAGCAGCAGCAAGCGCACATTGAGCGCGTGCTGAAAACCGAAGAAGAGCAATTCGCCAAAACCCTCGAGCAGGGCCTGAAAATTCTCGAGCAGGATCTGGCAGAGCTCAAAGGCACCGTCATTCCAGGCGAAGTGATTTTCAAGCTGTACGACACCTTCGGTTTCCCGATGGACCTGACAGGCGACATCGCCCGTGAGCGCGAGCTGACTCTCGACGAAGCAGGTTTCGAGCGTGAGATGGAAGCGCAGCGCGTGCGCGCACGTTCGGCCAGCTCCTTCGGCATGGACTACAACAGCCTGGTAAAAGTCGACAGCGAAACCGTGTTCCTTGGCTACAAAGCCACCTCGGGCGCCGGCAAGGTGCTGGCGCTGTTCAAAGCCGGCCAGACCGTTGATGCGTTGGGTGCAGGCGAGGAGGGCGTGGTGGTTCTGGACCAGACGCCGTTCTACGCTGAGTCGGGTGGCCAGATTGGCGATTGCGGTTATCTGCAAGCGGCCGGCGTGCGCTTCGATGTGCGCGATACCACCAAAACCGGCGGCGCGTTCCTGCACCACGGTGTGGTCACCGAAGGCAGCCTGAAGGTTGGCGCGGCCATCGAGTCGCATGTTGAAGCCGACGTGCGCCAAGCCACCGCGTTGAACCACTCGGCCACGCACTTGCTGCACGCCGCATTGCGTCAGGTGCTGGGCGACCATGTTCAACAGAAAGGCTCGTTGGTTGACAGTCAGCGTCTACGCTTCGACTTCAGCCACTTCGAAGCCATCAAGCCTGAGCAGATCAAAGCGCTGGAAGAAATCGTCAACGCTGAAATCCGTAAGAACACTGCCGTCGAAACCGAAGAAACCGACATTGAAACCGCCAAGAACAAAGGCGCCATGGCGCTGTTCGGCGAAAAGTACGGCGACAACGTGCGCGTCTTGAGCATGGGCGGCAGCTTCTCGGTAGAGCTGTGCGGCGGTATTCATGCTTCGCGCACCGGCGATATCGCCCTGTTCAAAATCACCAGCGAAGGCGGCGTGGCTGCTGGCGTACGCCGTATCGAAGCGGTCACTGGCGCCGCGGCGCTGGCCTACCTGAACAGTGCCGAAGAGCAATTGAAAGAGGCGGCGGTGCTGGTTAAAGGCAACCGCGACAACCTGCTCGACAAGCTCAGCGGTCTGGTAGAGCGCAATCGTCAGCTGGAAAAAGAACTCGAGCAACTCAAGGCCAAGGCTGCGAGCGCGGCCGGCGACGATTTGTCGGGCTCGGCCGTAGAAGTGAAAGGCGTGAAGGTACTCGCCCATCGTCTGGATGGCTTGGACGGCAAAGCGCTGCTGGCGCTGGTCGACCAGTTGAAGAACAAGCTCGGCCGCGCAGTGATCCTGCTTGGCGGGGTGAGCGATGACAAAGTTGTGTTGGTCGCAGGCGTTACCCAGGACCTGACCGCGCAGCTCAAGGCTGGTGATTTGATGAAGCAGGCCGCTCAAGCGGTCGGCGGCAAGGGCGGCGGTCGCCCGGACATGGCCCAGGGCGGCGGCGTCGATGCCGGTGCACTGGACGCCGCGCTGGCGTTGACCGTGCCTTTCGTCGAACAGGGTCTATAACGCTCGCCCAACAATGCCGCCTGCTGCCCGGCAGGCGCCGGCATTGGGGTGAGGCGACTGATTAATGAGGGGCTGAGGCAGCTGCAAATGGCTTTGATCGTACAGAAGTTTGGGGGCACCTCCGTCGGCACCGTCGAGCGTATCGAGCAGGTGGCCGAGAAGGTCAAGAAATTCCACGAAGCCGGGACAGACCTGGTGATCGTGCTGTCGGCCATGAGCGGTGAAACCAACCGCCTGATCGACTTGGCCAAGCAGATTAGCGACCAACCGGTTCCCCGTGAGCTGGACGTTATGGTGTCTACCGGTGAGCAGGTGACTATCGCCCTGTTGGCCATGGCCCTGATTAAACGTGGCGTGCCGGCGGTGTCGTACACCGGTAACCAGGTGCGCATTCTCACCGACAGCGCTCATAACAAAGCGCGCATTCTGCAGATTGATGATCAGAAGATTCGCGCCGATCTCAAAGCTGGGCGCGTTGTCGTGGTGGCCGGTTTCCAAGGCGTAGACGAGCAGGGCAATATCACCACGCTCGGTCGTGGCGGCTCGGATACCACGGGCGTGGCACTGGCCGCAGCCTTGAAGGCCGATGAATGCCAGATTTACACCGATGTCGATGGCGTTTACACCACCGACCCGCGCGTCGTGCCGCAGGCGCGTCGTCTGGACAAGATCACCTTCGAAGAAATGCTGGAAATGGCCAGCTTGGGCTCGAAGGTGTTGCAGATCCGCTCGGTGGAATTCGCCGGCAAATACAACGTCCCGCTGCGCGTGCTGCACAGCTTCCAAGAGGGTCCGGGCACCCTTATTACTATTGATGAAGAGGAATCCATGGAACAGCCGATCATCTCCGGCATCGCCTTCAATCGCGACGAAGCCAAGCTGACCATCCGTGGCGTGCCGGATACCCCTGGTGTGGCCTTCAAGATTCTCGGTCCTATCAGTGCCGCGAACATTGAAGTGGACATGATCGTGCAGAACGTCGCGCACGATAACACCACCGATTTCACCTTCACCGTCCACCGCAACGACTACCAGAACGCCCAGCAAGTGCTGGAGCAGACGGCGCGTGAGATCAATGCGCGTGAAGTCAGCGGCGACCTGAAGATTGCCAAGGTGTCGATCGTTGGCGTTGGCATGCGCTCCCACGCGGGCGTGGCCAGCCGTATGTTCGAGGCGCTGGCTAAGGAGAGCATTAATATCCAGATGATCTCGACCTCCGAAATCAAGGTGTCGGTGGTGATCGAAGAGAAATACCTGGAATTGGCAGTACGAGCGTTGCACACCGCGTTCGAGTTGGACGCCCCGGCTCGACAAGGCGAATAAGCGATTATTCGAAAGGCGCGGTTGATTCCGCGCCTTTTGTCTTTTTGGCAGGGTAGGTGGAACTTTCTTTCTGCCTACACTAGTCAATACTTGGGTGACGGCAGCGGCGTGGCTTGATATGCACCGCTGCCGTCGCCATTTTAATTTTGCAGACTGTCTAGTTGTCCTGAACTGTAATCCGTAAGGAGAAAGGGAATGCTGATTCTGACTCGCCGGGTCGGAGAGACCCTGATGGTAGGTGACGATGTCACTGTCACCGTGTTGGGCGTTAAAGGTAATCAGGTGCGAATCGGCGTCAATGCGCCAAAGGAAGTTGCTGTGCACCGTGAGGAAATTTACCAGCGCATCCAGAAAGAGAAGGACCAAGAACCAAGCCACTAATTTTTATCAATTTTTGGCTTTGCAAACGGGGAAAACATGGATATCATGCGCCCCGTGTTGCGGAGAGGTGGCCGAGTGGCCGAAGGCGCTCCCCTGCTAAGGGAGTACACCTCAAAAGGGTGTCGGGGGTTCGAATCCCCCCTTCTCCGCCATTAATTTCAACGAAATTGATGTTCTGGTGTTTAGCGTTAAGTCGTTAAAATTACTGGAAAAATTTATTGAAAATCAATTTCTAAGCTTTATAATTTGCACCGCAAATGCACTCATAGCTCAGCTGGATAGAGTACTCGGCTACGAACCGAGCGGTCGGAGGTTCGAATCCTCCTGAGTGCACCATTTAAGCAGCCAGACTTGTTGCTAAAACAAGTCGGTTATTTAAGTCAGAGATGTAAGTTGAGAGTCTCTGAATGTTGTTGAAAGTTTTACTTTGCACTCATAGCTCAGCTGGATAGAGTACTCGGCTACGAACCGAGCGGTCGGAGGTTCGAATCCTCCTGAGTGCACCATATTTGAAGGGCCTGCAGACATGCAGGCCCTTTTTTATTGCCTAGGATTTTACGCAGCCATCGACATCGAAACTGATGTTGCGCTTACGGCCGCTGTGTTTGTCGACGTAGTTGAAGCGCACCTTGCCGTTTTGACTGCTGATGCTGTCGGGCTTGCCTAGCATGCTCTCGACGTCCGACTGGGTCATGCCTGCGCGGGCTTCCTTGTTGATCATCGCCTTGCGCCGCGCTGCGGGCGTAAGCACATTGCCGCAACCGTCTTGCCGTGCACCTGTACCTGCGACAGCAGAGCCCTGCCGGTTCGCGCGTGGCGGCTTTTCACTCGCAGTCTTGCTCACCTTTTTTGTGGGTTGGGCAGCCCCTGCGTTTTCAGATTCAGTGCTCGGCATGTCGAGTATTTCACTAGCCAGCCCATGCTCGGATGAGCAGCCAAGTTGAGTGAAGGTGACGTGGCCTTTTTCGTCTTGGCAGCGGTGAACCGTAGCGCTAAAGGAAGTAGTGGCGGGGCAAAGAAGAAGTGCAAGCGTAATGAGTGCAAGCATGAGATGCATGGGGTGTCCTCCGTGACAGAAGTTGCAACCCTAACGCGTAAAAATTCGTCGGTCTGTAGTGCCCCATGGCACTTGCAATGCGTCGTACACAGGATTCAGAAGAAACCTAGCTTTGTGGCGCAAGCACTTGTTCTTGCCTAGATTTTGTCGCATGCAAAGCCAAGGCACAGTGGTATCATTTGCCGGTCAGCCTCGCCGAGGCTTATGGATTGCCATCATGGACTTACCCAGTAGTAGCTCAAGACCTCGCTTTACCAATCAAGAATTGACTGATTGATCCCTTTGGCGCGCTCTGCCGCTGGGGGTGGAGTGTGCTATGACAGAAGTAGAAGCAAAAAAGCCGCAAGAAAGCCTGCAGGACCGACTTGCCCAAGTCGTTGAACTGCTGCATCGACACCGGCTTGTTGAAGACCTGACGCACCGTCAGGAAGGCCAGAATCAGGAGCGCGTGGAGAGCCTGGTTCACCGGCAAAATCTCGCCGAGCTGCAACGCAAGCTCGACGACCTGCACTCCGCCGACGTTGCCCATATTCTCGAAGCGCTGCCGCTCGATGATCGTCTGACGGTATGGCAGTTGGTCAAAGCCGAGCGCGACGGCGACATTCTCCTCGAAGTATCCGATTCGGTTCGTGAAACGCTGATCGCCGACATGGACGATCACGAGATTCTCGCGGCCGCTAAAGACATGGACGCCGACGAGCTGGCCGACCTCGCGCCGGAGCTTCCGCGCGACGTTGTGCACGAACTGATGGAAACTCTTGACGCCCAGCAACGCGAACGCGTGCGGTCGGCGTTGTCGTATGAGGAAGACCAGGTCGGCGCACTGATGGACTTCGAGATGGTCACCATCCGCGAAGACGTCAGCCTGGAAGTGGTGCTTCGTTACCTGCGCCGCTTGAAGGAGCTGCCGGGCCATACCGATAAATTGTTCGTGGTCGATTACGACGGCGTGCTCAAAGGCGTGCTGCCGATTAAGCGCTTGTTGGTCAATGATCCAGACAAGCAAGTCGCCGAAGTCATGGCCGACGATCCGGTGAGCTTCCATCCCGATGAGGACGCCTATGACGCTGCGCAAGCGTTCGAGCGCTACGATCTTATTTCCGCACCGGTGGTGGACAAAAACGGCAAGCTGATTGGCCGTTTGACCATCGACGAAATGGTCGACTTGATTCGCGAAGAAAGCGAAACCGAAGTGCTGAACATGGCGGGTCTGCGTGAGGAAGAAGATATCTTCGCCTCGGTGTGGAAATCGCTGCGTAACCGCTGGGCTTGGCTGGCAATCAACTTGATCACTGCCTTTATCGCCTCGCGCGTGATCGGCTTGTTTGAAGGGTCGATCGAAAAGCTGGTGGCGCTGGCGGCGTTGATGCCAATCGTGGCAGGCATCGGCGGCAACTCGGGCAACCAAACCATCACCATGATCGTTCGCGCGATGGCGTTGGATCAGGTGAGTACGGGCAATACCTCGCGTTTGATGCGTAAGGAATTGGCGGTATCGCTGTTCAACGGCGTGGTGTGGGGCGGGGTGATTGGCGGCGTGGCGTACATGCTTTACGGCAGTTGGTCGCTGGGTATCGTCATGACGGCTGCGATGACGCTCAACCTGTTGCTCGCCGCATTTATGGGGGTCCTCATTCCCATGACCTTGACGCGCATGGGTCGCGACCCGGCGTTAGGCTCCAGCGTGATGATTACAGCAGTGACCGACAGCGGCGGCTTCTTTATCTTCCTGGGCCTCGCCACGCTCTTTCTGCTGTAAGCGCGCTAGATCCGACAGACATAAAAAAACCGCCAGTGGCGGTTTTTTTATGGAGGCTTGTTACGTTGAGCAGTTCGGCCGACTTAGGCTTCTTCTGCTTCAGCGTTCATCTCGGCATCGTGAGCGATCAAAGCGACCAAGGCATTTTGCTGACGACGGGACAGTTGGCGAAACCGTTGCAGCAGCTCACGCTCATGCAGGGAAAGTTCCGGTCTATCCAAGCGCATGCTCAGGTCTTCGTCCAGCGAGCCTTCCTGGAGCATGCTCTGTTCCAGGCGAGCGATGATCTCGGAGTTCATGCTGCGGTGATGATTACGCGCTACATCCGCGATGCGCTCGCGCATGCCATCGGGTAAACGAACGACGAACTTGTCAGCCGTACGGCTGGAATAAATAGCCTGTTTCATAGGGCGCATACATTTAAACCGGTTAGTTCAGGGAAGCGATGCTGGCACTTGGCTGCATGATTGTCACCGGTTTGACCATCATTAGCACTAGCCGTTCAACGGGAGGGCAATTATCCCCTGTTGACCCATGAGTCGCTGCATCAGTTATTTGACGCCAAATCTGTGTCGCAGTTTGAACGCGCTAGCGGCTTTGTGCCAGCACCAACTGTCGAAAATGCGCGCCATTTGTCAAAGTGGGTATTTCTGGCACGGAAGTACTGTGCATTTAAGCCCATGTTTGCGCTGTCGTCATACAACTTGTCGGCATTGGTGAGGAGTTTCACGATTTGCTTGCCCAGTCTGAGACGTGATCGGGCAAGATTGCGGCTCCGTCGGATCAGAGCGGCATTAGCGCTAGGCATTTGTAGTGAGGTGATGTAGATGGGCGCGTTGATATACCTGATGGGGCCGTCGGGTTCGGGCAAAGACAGCCTGTTGCAAGCCGCTGCTGGCGAGCTTGAGGCGCAAGGTTGCCGCCTGGTGCGACGGGTTATCACCCGTTCGGCCGAAGCGGTGGGTGAAGATGCCGAAGCCGTTACGCCAGAACGATTCGAACAATTGGAAGCCGAAGGTGCGTTTGCGATGAGTTGGCGCGCAAACGGCCTCGCCTATGGCATTCCAGCCCAGATCGACACATGGTTAGCCAACGGCGACAACGTGCTCGTCAACGGCTCGCGCGCTTATTTGCCGGAAGCCCGCCGTCGCTATCCCGGCCTTCTCGCTGTACTGCTCACAGTCGAGCCGGCAATTCTGCGCCAACGCTTGCAGGCCCGCGGGCGTGAAACCCTCGCCGAAATCGAGGCCCGCCTGGCCCGCAGCGCTGACATTCAGCCCGCCGCAGAAGCGGAAGGCTTACTTGTGCTCGACAACTCCGGCGCCCTGGCGGCCACCGTGTCCGCGTTGTTGCAACTGATCGCGCGCCCGCGCGTTTAAACCAAGTCCAGCGGCAGCTCGGTGGTGCGCTTCACCTCGCTCATGGCGATATTCGAATGTGCTTCCAACACATGCGGACGCTGCAACAGCTGGTCGCGTAGAAAACGCTCGTAGCTGGCGATGTCTTTGGCTACCACTTTGAGCAGGTAATCGGAGCCGCCGGCCATGGTGAAGCACTCCAGCACCTGCGGATAACCGACGATGGCCTCTTCGAACTCGGTCAGGTTGTTGCGCCCGTGGGCAGACAACTTGATGTTGACGAACACGGTGATCGAGAAGCCCAGCAGCGTGGGATTGAGCAGGGCGACTTTTCGCTCGATCAAGCCTTCTTCCTGCATGCGGTGAATCCGCCGCCAACACGGCGACTGGGACAACTCGACCTTTTCAGCGATCTCGGCTGCAGACAAATCGGCGTTGTGCTGCAGCAAGCGCAGAATCTTCCGATCGATGGGGCTTAGTGCGCTTTGCATAAGTCAGTCTCTTTTGTTGTTTTTCTTGGATAACTCATGCGCAAGAGTCGCGCGGTGGCCCGAAAATAGAAAGAAAAAATCGGAACCGTCCGGTCATATTCTTGGGTACGTGCCTCGGCAGAAATCCTGCCGTGAGCCCAGTAGGGTGGCTTTACCGTAGCCGCTCAGGTCGCCATAAAAATAACAGGAGCGCCCGCTATGTCTCTGGCCGAGATCCGCCTGGATGACAAGTACCGACTCGCAACCGGTCATCTTTACCTTACCGGCACCCAGGCGCTCACCCGCCTGCCGATGCTGCAAAAACAGCGCGACAGCGCTCATGGTCTGAACACCGCCTGCTTTATTTCCGGTTACCGCGGCTCGCCGTTAGGCAACCTCGATAAAAGCCTGTGGGAAGCCAAAACCTTTCTGCAAGACAACCACATCCACTTCCAGCCCGGCGTCAACGAAGAGCTGGCGGCGACGGCGGTGTGGGGCAGTCAGCAAACCTCGTTGTTTCCCGGCGCGCGCTACGACGGTGTCTTCGCCATGTGGTACGGCAAAGGGCCGGGCGTGGACCGTTGTGGGGATGTGTTCAAACACGGTAACTCCGCCGGTGTTTCGGCCCATGGCGGCGTGCTGTTGTTGGCAGGCGACGACCATGGCTGCAAGTCGTCGAGCATCGCCAACCAGAGCGAACACGCCTTTATCGCGGCGTCCATTCCGGTGCTCAACCCGGCCAACGTTCAGGAGATTCTCGATTACGGCATCCTCGGCTGGGAGCTATCGCGCTACAGCGGTTGCTGGGTGGCGCTGAAAACCATCGCCGAGAACGTCGATTCCTCCGCTGTGGTAGATGTCGATCCGCTGCGCGTGCAAATCCAGCTGCCGACTGATTTCCAACTGCCCGAAGACGGCGTGCACATCCGCTGGCCAGACCCGCCTCTGGTGCAGGAAAAACGCCTCAATACCTACAAAATTTACGCCGCCCGCGCTTTTGCCCTCGCGAACAATCTGAATCAGGTGAAGCTCGATTCGCCAAATCCGCGCCTCGGGATCATCACCACCGGCAAGTCGTACCTCGATGTGCGCCAGGCATTAGTCGACCTCGGTTTGGACGATGAGCTCTGCGCGCAAGTCGGCCTGCGCGTGCTCAAAGTCGGCATGAGTTGGCCGCTTGAGCCGGTATCGGTGCACGAGTTTGCGCAAGGCCTGGATGAGATTCTGGTGGTCGAAGAGAAACGCAGCATCATCGAGGATCAACTCACCGGGCAGCTCTACAACTGGCCGGTCGACAAACGTCCCCGCGTGGTGGGCGAGTTCGACGAGCACGGCGTTTCCCTGTTGCCCAACCTGAGCGAGCTGACGCCGGCAATGATTGCCCGCGCTATTGCCAAACGCCTGGCGCCGATCTATTCCAGCGAGCAAATCGAATCGCGCCTGGCCTTTCTGGCGGCCAAGGAAAAGGCCTTGGCCGCACCGAAGCACAAGACCGTTCGCACCCCGCATTTCTGCTCCGGCTGCCCTCACAACACCTCGACGAAAGTGCCGGACGGCAGCCGCGCCCAAGGCGGCATCGGTTGCCACTACATGACGCAATGGATGGACCGCAACACCGACACGTTCACGCAGATGGGCGGCGAGGGCGCGACATGGATCGGCCAAGCGCCGTTCACCGACACGCCGCATATTTTCCAGAACCTGGGCGACGGCACCTACTTCCACTCCGGCCAACTGGCGGTGCGGGCAGCGGTCGCCGCCGGGGTCAACATCACCTACAAAATTCTGTACAACGACGCGGTCGCCATGACCGGCGGCCAGCCGATTGACGGCGAATTGCGCGTCGATCAGCTCAGCCAGCAACTGTTCTCCGAAGGCGTAAAACGCATCGCCCTGGTTTCCGATGAGCCGGACAAATACCCAACCCGCGCGACCTTTGCGCCCATCGTCACCTTTCATCATCGTCGCGAGTTGGACGCCGTGCAGCGTGAGCTTCGCGAGTTCAAGGGCACCTCGGTGATTATCTATGACCAAACCTGCGCGACCGAGAAACGTCGGCGGCGCAAACGCGGCAAGTTGGTCGATCCCGCCAAGCGCGCCTTTATCAACCCCGCTGTGTGCGAAGGCTGTGGCGATTGCAGCGTGAAGTCGAACTGCTTGTCGGTGCTGCCGCTGGAGACCGCACAAGGCCGCAAGCGTGAGATCGACCAGAACTCGTGCAACAAGGACTTCACCTGCGTCGACGGTTTCTGCCCGAGTTTCGTGACCGTACACGGCGGCCAATTGCGCAAGCCAGAAGCCTTGGGCCACGGAGCCGACTTCGCGGCGGTGCCGGAGCCCGTGCAGCCGACTTTGGAACGCCCTTACAACATCCTGCTGCCGGGCGTTGGCGGCAGCGGCGTCACGACGGTCGGCGCCCTGCTGGGCATGGCCGCGCACCTGGAAGGCAAGGGCTGCAGCGTGCTGGACCAGGCCGGATTGGCGCAGAAGTTCGGGCCGGTGATTACCCACATCCGCATTGCCGCCAAGCAAGATGACATTTATGCCGTGCGCATCGCCGCTGGCGAAACCGACCTGCTGCTGGGCTGCGACTTGGTGGTGGCGGCCAGTGAGGAAGCGTTGGCCAAGCTGAACGAGCAAATCGCTCACGCGGTGGTGAATAGCCACGAAGCAGCGACTGCCGAGTTCACGCGCAACCCCAACGCAGAATTCCCCGGCGCGGCGATGCAGCAAGCGATTGTCGAGGCGGTGGGCGGGAGCAAAACCCATTTTGTCGAAGCCACTGAACTGGCCACCGGCCTGCTCGGTGACAGCATTGCCACCAACCTGTTTATGCTCGGTTACGCCTATCAACTTGGGCGGGTGCCGGTGAGCGCGGAGGCGATTAATCAGGCTATCGAACTCAATGCGGTGGCCGTGTCGCTGAATCAGCAGGCGTTTCTCTGGGGCCGGCGTGCGGCGCATTCGCCGGATGCCGTGAAGGTACTGGCCAAGCCCGATGCCGCTGCACAGATGGCAGAAAAAGAGCAAACCCTCGACCAACGCATTGAGCGCAATGCAGCGAACTTGCGCGCGTATCAGGACGACGCCTATGCCGACCGTTACCTGACGTTGCTACGCCACGTGCGCGACACCGAGTCTCGCCTGTTCCCCGGCCAGCCCTTGGCGCTGACCGAGGCGGTTGCCTTCAACTATTTCAAACTGCTGGCTTACAAGGACGAATACGAAGTGGCGCGCCTGTACAGCAATGGCGACTTCTCTCGTCAGTTGGCAGCGCAGTTCGAAGGCGATTACCGCTTGCAGTTCCATCTGGCGCCCTCGTGGCTGAGCAAGCGAGATGGGCGCACGGGCGAGCTGCGCAAGCGTAGTTTCGGGCCGTGGATGTTGCAGGCGTTTGCTGTATTGGCGCGCTTCAAATTCCTGCGCGGCACGCGGTTCGATCCGTTTGCCTATAGCCACGAACGGCGCACGGAGCGCGAGCTGATCGGCCACTACGAAGCGGATGTTGCGCTGATTCTTGAGCGAATCAACGAAGCAAAACGCCATAGCGCCTTGGCGCTGGCGCGGGTGCCGGAACGTATCCGTGGTTATGGTCACGTGAAGGATCAAGCGCTGCTGGCTGTGGCGCGGCAGGCTGAAGAGCTACGCCGCTCACTGCGCGACGAGGGCAGCGAGTCGTCGCCGCTTTACGTGGCAGCGGCCTGATAGGCCTTCGCGCCGCTGCGTGTAAGACATCACGCAGCGGCGCTTTTGCGCCCGGCAAATACATGACAAAACCCCTGCCCGCCGTTAACATGCCGGCCGGTCGGCTACTCTGCCGGCTGGCTCGGTTTGTCTCCTTAGTTCAATGGATAGAATAAGCCCCTCCTAAGGGCTAGATGCTGGTTCGACTCCAGCAGGGGACACCATCTGATTTTCCCGTTTCCCTTCCTGTTCGACCCACCGCTGTGGCGGTTTATCTGTGCTCGCTGCTTGAAATCCTGAACAGCCGATGCGTATTTTGTACGCGCCCGCGCTCCCATGCGTGATGGCTCTAATAAGGACAAGACGTTATGAGTACTGATGGCCCCAGTTCACTTGCCGCGCACCTGGCCGGCATCGACGAAATTGAATGCGTAACCCCTGACCTCAACGGCGTGCCGCGCGGAAAAGTGATGACCGCTGCTGGCTTCCTGGAGGGGCGCCGGCTGCAACTGGCGCGAGGGGTGTTGCTGCAATGCATCATGGGCGGCTATCCGCCCGCGCCGTTTTACGGTGGCGACGACGGCGACCTGGCGCTGAACGCCGACCCTACGCAAATTCACCGTCTGCCTTGGAGCGAGGTGCCCCGCGCGCTGGCCATTTGTGATGCCGATGAGTTGGACGGCAGCAGCTCGGGCCTTTCGACGCGCGGGCTGCTCAAGCGTGTGCTGAGCAATTACGCCGCGCGCGGTCTCTCGCCGGTGGTCGCCACCGAACTGGAGTTTTTCGTATTCGCGGCCAATGCCGATCCGCAGCAACCGTTCCAGCCGCCGCGTGGGCTGGATGGTCGTCGTGAAGATGGCTGCTCAGCCTTTGGCGTGTCGTCGAACAATGGGCTGCGGCCGTTCTTTAACGAGGTGTATCGCTGCATGGCGGCCCTGGGGTTGCCGCGCGACACTTTTATGCACGAGATGGGCGTCAGCCAGTTCGAGATCAATTTGCTGCACGGCGATCCGCTGCTGCTGGCCGACCAAACCTTCTTGTTCAAACACCTGCTCAAAGAAGTCGCGCTCAAGCACGGCGTAATCGTGGTGTGCATGGCTAAGCCGCTGGCCCACACGCCGGGCAGTTCGATGCATATCCATCAAAGCGTGGTGGAGCAGGGCAGCGGACGAAATATCTTCAGTGACGAGCAGGGCGAAGCGACGCCGGCGTTCTTGCACTTTATCGCAGGCCAACAAGCGGCCATGGCCGATTTCACCCTGCTGTTTGCGCCGAACGTGAATTCCTACCAGCGCCTGTTCCATCCCTACGCGTCGCCCAATAACGCATGCTGGTCGCACGACAACCGCGCGGCCGGCTTGCGTATTCCGGCTAGTTCGCCGGTGGCACGGCGGGTCGAGAATCGTCTGCCGGGCGCTGATGCCAATCCGTATCTGGCCTTGGCGGCAAGCTTGGCGGCGGGCTTATACGGCATGGAGCGGGAACTGCAACCGAGCGAGGCGATTCAAGGCGAATTCGAGGTGCCCGATGCCTTACGGTTGCCGTCTACGATGCAGGCTGCGATAGACCGCTTGCAGCGCAGCACGCTGGCGCGCGAGCTATTCGGCAACGAGTTCATTGACGGCTACATTGCTACCAAGACGTTGGAGCTCACCAGCTTCTACGATGAAATAACGCCGTGGGAGCGCCGCGTGTTGGCGGCCCAAGCGTAAGCGTCACCGTGCCGGACCACTGGGGTCCGGCCTCTATTTCAAGGAGCCGTTCGGAAAGCCGATGCGTCGAATTTGGAAGTCTTTTCGAGCGCTTTACTTCGCCAGCCTACTCATGCTGATTGGCTCGGGTTTGTTGAGCACCTACCTGGGCCTGCGCCTGGCCGCCGATAAAGTCGACTCGCTGTGGGTCGGCGCCTTGATGGCGGCGTATTACTTCGGCCTGGTGCTCGGCGGCAAAATCGGCCACCGGCTTATCGCCCGCGTCGGCCATATTCGCGCGTATGTGTCGTGCGCCGGCATCGTGACGGCGGCGGTGTTGGGCCATGGTCTGCTCGATTGGTTGCCGGCCTGGACGGTGCTGCGGGCCATCGTCGGCGTCGGCATGATGTGTCAGTACATGGTCATCGAAAGCTGGCTCAACGAGCAGGCTGAAGCCAGTCAGCGCGGGTTGGTGTTTTCCGGCTACATGATCGCTTCGTACCTGGGCCTGGTGCTTGGCCAGTTGGTGTTGATCGTCCACCCGGCGCTGGGGCTGGAGCTGTTGATTTTGGTGGCGCTGTGTTTTTCGCTGTGCCTGGTGCCGGTGGCCATTACGCGCAAGATTCACCCAGCGCCGATGCGTCCGGCGCCGCTGGAGCCGCGCTTTTTTATCGACCGGGTGCCGCAGTCGTTGCAGACCACATTGGTGTCCGGGCTGATCATCGGTTCGTTCTACGGCTTGGCGCCCCTGTATGCCGCGCGGCAGGGGCTGAGCAACGAGCAGGTCGGTTTGTTTATGGGTTGCTGCGTGTTTGCCGCGCTAGTGGTGCAGTGGCCGCTGGGATGGCTGTCGGACCGCCACAACCGCGCGGTGCTGATTCGCGGTTGCGCATTGCTGCTGGTGCTGGCGGCGTTGCCGTTGGCGGTCATGCCCAGTGTGCCGCTGGAGTTGTTGTTGCCGATTGGCTTCGCCTTGAGCCTGCTGCAGTTCAGTTTGTATCCGCTGGCGGTGGCGTTTTCCAATGACCATGTCGAGGCAGAGCGGCGGGTGTCGCTGACGGCGATTTTGCTGGTGACCTTCGGCATTGGCGCTTGCGTTGGGCCGTTGGTGGCGGGCGGGCTGATGCGGCAATTCGGGCCGAACATGCTGTTCGCCTTCGTGTGCTTCTGCGCCGCGGTGCTGGTGCTGCGCATTCGCCCGGATGCCGTTACCAATCTGCATCAGGTTGACGATGCGCCGCTGCACCACATGTCGATGCCGGACAACATGACCAGCTCGCCACTCGTAGCGGCCCTGGACCCGCGCGTTGACGAGCAGATCGTTCACGACCAGATGCAAACCCAGACGCCGCCAGATGTGGATCACCCAGCGGACACCAAGTCGACCTGACGTTCGCCGCGCCAACAAAAACGCCACCTCATCGGGTGGCGTTTTTGTTGGCGCGAGTTATCAGTCGTCCATGTCGTCGCGACGGGCTTCGCGTTGCAGTTGGTACACGAAACGGTCGATCTGACGTTGCTCCAGGCCGTTCATGCGATGGAAGCGCATGCCGGCAAAGGTCATGTCGAGCTTTTCGTCGTACACCAGATGGCGCAGCTCCACCGCCGTGGTCATCGCACCGAAGGGCAGCTGCGCAACCAGGCGTTCGTACACCTGGCCAGACTGCAGGCCTTTGCTGGCGTCGCCGGAAAAGCGCAACTTGCAGCCGGTGGCAGAGATGTCGAGCAGATGACCTTTGATGGGGCTTTTCAGGCGCTCGCCGCTCAGTTCGATCTTCACCGCTTGCGCTTGCTTGAGCGGGGCGCGGTAGGCGTTGCGACGTTGGTGATAGAGCACCTCGGTCGGCATCGGGCACCAATAGCAGTTGGAGCCTTCGAACTGCCCGACTTGAATCTGTTGGGTGTATTCCCAAGCGATGCGCACGCCTTCGTGGAAACCTTCGATGCGAAAGCTTTCTCCGGCTTTCAGAAAACGTTCGCCATCGTTGGGCACCATTTCGTCCAGCGCCACGAGGCCGCGTTCACGGTTGATCTGAATGATGAACGTCTGGAAGCGCTGCGAGCGCTCGTGGAAGGTGATGATCAGCGGGTCGCGGTGTTCTTCCAATGGGCGCAGTGCTGCGAAAACTTCCAGCGGAGCTTTCAGGACTTTCGGTGGTTGCGGGCCATCACCCGCGGCGAAGGGGTTGGACACGGTCCAGAATTCTCCGAGCAAAATACGGTGGCACGACCCAAGTTGGGTTCTAGCATACTGGCATTCTGCCGGTACGTCCCTTGCGCCTTGTTATTAGTTCGTCAGGCCTGACTGAGCGGGCGCTGCTGGCCGATTCTAGCGGCACCACCGCGACTGTCATAGAGCCCTGGCGTGTCGGCATTACCGCGCAGAATGCCGAGCATGCCGCCGACTGAAGCCTGGTTCACTCGAATCAAGCGGCCGTTGCGCGTGTTGGCAGCCTGGCAGCGTTCCAGCAAGGCGCTCAGCTCGGCGCCGCGCGCGAGCAATTCAGCGCCCACCGGCGATTGCTCGGCCACGGCGTTAAGGCCGCTTTGATCCGCTTTGAGCGAGAGGGAAGTGAGGAGCTTGTTGCGTTCGGCACCGTGTTGGCCGAGGACCGCGAGCAGGGGTTGCTTGTCGGCCAGAATGCTTTCCAGACGAGGCAGGTCGCGGTCGGTGAGGGCTTGGAATTCGGCGTCGATCAGTTCAAGTAACTGCGAGGCGGTGCCGATGTCTTCGTTGAACAGGTGCAGCAGGGTCGTATCGTGCATGGCGAACTCTCGGAGTTAGGCGTCCAACAACACCCCCAGAGTCGCCCGCTGACGGGTTAACGCTGGGATTCGAAATCGAGCAGTTTACTGGCTACGCGTTTGCTGTCGACTTGGTAGCTGCCGTCGGCCACAGCCTGTTTCAGGCGAGCCACACGTTCTTTGTCGACAATCGGTTGATCACTAAGTTTGTCGGTAACTTTTTGCAGCTGCTGAGCTTGTTGGCTGAGCTGAACCGACTCACCGGTTTTAGCGGTGCTTTGTTCGGCAGCGTTAGCTGGCGCGGCGGGTTGTGTGGCGCTCGCGGTATCAGTGCTCCGGCCAGTTTGGGACGCGTTGGTACGCCCAGTGCTGGTGGACGCGGCGGCATTATTTAGCCGGTTGATATCGATAACCATGATGCAAAACCTCTACGGTGTTTGGACGCTTGCCTAGCTTGTCGGCGTTGGGTGAGAAAACTTTAGGATTTTTTTCACCGGCCTTTTCGCTGCGTCCAGCTGGGCGCCAGTGTATGAAAACGGACAGCAAATTGCCCGTAAAAATCCAGCTACATGCCAACTTCCACTTGGCCTGGTCCCACCACGCGCGCTCTGATTACTCGCTTGGAGCTGAGGTTGCGCACCCGAATCTGCTCGCCCAGCACGCCATCCGACAGCGCTTCACCTTGCATGCGTACATTGATGCCGCCTTTCTTGGCGCTGATGACCACTTGATCGCTTTTGCTCACCGCTTTGGCCTGTTCGATGGTGACAGGCGCCAGCACCTGATCGGTCATCACGCCGCGTGTCAGGGTGGTGCCGAGCACCTGGCCCATGTCGGTCATGTAACCCTGCGTCAGCAACCCAACGTCACGTTCCACCAGCGCTACGTCGGCCTCGCTGAGTTGCACGCCGCGCTTGAGCGGCCGAATCGCGATGACCACCTTGCGGTACAGCTTTACCTGGGCGGG
This sequence comes from Pseudomonas sp. AC070, assembly GCF_979258635.1. Classification (NCBI taxonomy): domain Bacteria; kingdom Pseudomonadati; phylum Pseudomonadota; class Gammaproteobacteria; order Pseudomonadales; family Pseudomonadaceae; genus Pseudomonas; species Pseudomonas sp. AC070. The sequence goes on along the minus strand of NZ_OZ409871.1, from coordinate 3,743,857 downwards.
CACGAAGACCGTCCAGGGCGTGGAACCCTCGCAGCTCACCCGCACGGTCACCCGACCAACGGGTTGCGCCGGGCTTTCCAGCGAGGTGGTCAAATCTTGATCGCACAGGGGCAACTGCAACCGCGGGTCGAGTCGATTAATTTGAATCTCTTGCCGCGCCTGGATTTCGCTACGCTCTAAATAGTCCTGAACCGTGACCTCAAGAAAGCCTTGGCTTGCGCCGATAAGTTGTTCAGGTAATGTCAGCTCAGCGGCCGCACTGTTAATGTGGCCTAACGCCAGCAAAGCCAGCCATGATCCGGCCGCCAGGTGTGGTCGGAACGATAAGCGTCGAAAAAGTGGCGTTTTCAGTTTCATGCTCAGCTACAAAGCAAAGCCCGTGCCGGCTGCTAGGCTAAGCGGGGGCACGGTGGTCAACATATTAATGAGGGGCAGGGTATGGCCGGAGTGATGGACTCGGTTAACCAGCGTACGCAGTTGGTGGGGCAAAACCGACTGGAGCTGTTGTTATTCCGCCTGGACAGCAAACAGTTGTATGGCATCAACGTGTTCAAGGTGAAAGAGGTGCTGCAGTGCCCCAAGCTCACGATCATGCCCAAATCCAGCCCGGTGGTTCGTGGGGTGGCCAACATTCGCGGCGGCACCATTCCGATTCTTGACCTGTCCATGGCCACCGGCCGTGCGGGCCTGGCGGATCTGGACAGCAGCTTCGTGATCATCACCGAATACAACACCAAGGTTCAGGGCTTTCTGGTGCGCTCGGTTGAACGCATCGTCAACATGAACTGGGAAGAAATCCATCCGCCACCCAAGGGCACCGGGCGCGATCACTACCTCACGGCAGTGACCCACCTGGACCAGCAACTGGTGGAAATCATCGACGTGGAGAAAATCCTCGCCGAGGTGGCGCCTATTTCCGAAGCCATCACCGCTGGGGTGATCGACGTCGAGACGCAAGGCAAGGCGGTGACCAAACACGTGCTGATCGTTGACGACTCGTCGGTGGCACGAAAGCAGGTCACTCGTTGTCTGCAGTCTGTGGGCGTTGAAGTGACAGCGCTCAACGATGGCCGCCAGGCCCTGGAATTTCTGCGCAAGTTGGCAGACGAGGGCAAGCGTCCGGAAGACGAATTCATCATGCTGATTTCCGATATCGAAATGCCGGAAATGGATGGCTACACGCTGACCGCGGAGATTCGTGCGGACTCGCGCATGCAGAAGCTGCACATCCTCCTGCATACTTCCCTGTCGGGCGTATTCAACCAAGCTATGGTGAAGAAGGTGGGGGCCGACGATTTCCTCGCCAAATTCCGGCCAGACGATTTGGCCAACCGCGTGATTGAACGCATTAACGTTTCAGATTGAAGCTGAGGGCCGCACGGCCCTTTAGCAAACCTACAGGTATGGTGAGGCAGCGCTAGTGTCTTCAGGTAACGTGGATTTTGAGCAGTTCCGGATCTTCCTGGAAAAGGCCTGTGGCATCGTGTTGGGGGCCAACAAGCAATACCTGGTCTCCAGCCGGCTCAACAAGCTGATGGAACAGAACAGCATCAAATCCCTCGGTGAACTGGTGCAACGCATGCAAAGCACGCCGCGCGGCGGGTTGCGCGAGCAGGTGGTTGATGCCATGACCACCAACGAAACCCTGTGGTTTCGTGACACCTATCCCTTCGAAGTATTAAAGAATCGCGTCTATCCCGAGTTGCTCAAAGCCAACCCCAGCGCGCGCTTGCGCATCTGGTCGGCGGCGTCTTCCTCGGGGCAGGAACCGTATTCGTTGTCGATGGCTACCGATGAGTTCGAGCGCAGCAACCTGGGCCAGCTCAAAGGCGGCGTGCAGATTGTCGCCACCGATCTATCCAGCGCCATGCTGCAGGCCTGTAAATCCGGTGAGTACGACAGTCTGGCGATTGGTCGGGGTTTGTCGCAAGAACGTTTGCAGCGCTACTTCGATCCCAAAGGCAACGGCCGCTTTGCGATCAAGCCGGCCATTCGTACCCGTGTCGAATTCCGTGCACTGAACCTGCTCGACAGCTACGCCAGCCTTGGCAAGTTCGACATCGTGTTCTGCCGGAACGTGTTGATCTACTTCTCCGCCGAAGTAAAGAAAGACATCCTGCTGCGCATTCACGCCACCTTGAAACCGGGCGGCTATTTGTTCCTCGGTGCATCCGAAGCGCTTAACGGCCTGCCGGATCACTATCAGATGGTGCAATGCAGTCCTGGCATCATCTACAAGGTTAAATAACGTCGTAGCGATGCCAAAAAGGGAGGCCACATGCCTCCTTTTTTATTGCCTGGCGTTTGCCCCCAAGCGGCAAATTTGCATCCTCTTGCCGTCGTTGCCATTGCCGGGCAGCGGAAAAGCCTTGCCGGTTGCGCTGGAAAATTGGCTGCTATTCCAAGTAAGCCTTTGAAATTAAAGAGATAAATTAGTTGGCATAGCCTTTGCTAAGTGTCTTGCACAGAAAACCCGTTGGCCCATTGGCAAAGGTTCGCAGACATGAGCATCAGCTTCGACTCAGCACTCGGCATTCACGAAAAGGCATTGGGCTTCCGCGCCCAGCGCGCTGAAGTGCTGGCCAACAACCTGGCCAACGCAGACACCCCCAACTTTAAAGCCCGCGACCTGAACTTCGCCTCGGTGCTCGCCGCCCAGGCTGAAAAGACCCAGCGCTCGCCGGTTTCTCTGGCCACCACCAACACCGGCCACATTGCCGCTGAAGGCATGGCCATTGCCGATCCGGGCCTGAAATTCCGCGTGCCGACGCAGCCCTCGATTGACCAGAACACGGTCGACGAGCAAATCGAACAATCCAATTACGCAGAAAACGCTGTGCAGTTCCAAGCCAGCTTCACCCTGCTGAACGCCAAATTCAAAGGCCTTGTTGCTGCGATTCGCGGCGAATAACGGAGACCACTGCCATGTCCCTTTCCAGTGTGTTCAATATCGCCGGTACCGGCATGAGTGCTCAGACCACCCGCCTGAACACCATCTCCAGCAACATTGCCAACGCCGAGACCGTGTCCTCCAGCGTCGACAAAACCTACCGCGCCCGTCACCCGGTGTTCGCCACCGTGTTCACCGACCAGCAAGCGCAGCAGAACGGCGACCGTGGTTCGCTGTTCGCCGACCAGGACAACTCCGGTCGTGGCGTGCAGGTCATGGGTGTGGTGGAAGACCAGAGCAGCCTGACACCGCGCTACGAACCCAATCACCCGGCGGCGGATAAAGACGGCTACGTCTACTACCCCAACGTCAACGTGGTGGAAGAGATGGCCGACATGATCTCCGCCAGCCGCGCGTTCCAGACCAATACCGAAATGATGAATACCGCCAAACAAATGATGACCAAGGTGCTGACCCTGGGTCAGTAAGCCGGACTTAGGGGTAAGAAATGGCCGTCGATAGCGTAAGCAACCAGTCATCAGTCCTTGATCAGTACGCCATTAAGGACACTGGTACCCAGGACAAGACCCTCGGCAAGGATCAGTTCCTGCAATTGCTGGTAGCCCAAATGAACAACCAGAACCCGCTGGACCCGCAAACCAACAGTGAATTCGTGGCGCAATTGGCCCAGTTCACCCAGGTGGAGAGTCTGGACAACCTCAACACCAGCGTGGAAAGCATCCTTTCCAGCACCCAGTCGTCGCAGGCGTTGCAAGCCTCGTCGCTGGTGGGCCGCAAAGTGATTCTGTCCACCGACACCGCCATGGTCGACACCAAGGAAACGTTCAAAGGCTCGATTGCCCTCACCAGCGGCACCGACAACCTGTTCGTCAACGTGCTCGACAGCAAGGGTTCGCAAGTGGCGCGGGTCAACTTGGGGCAGCAGAAAACCGGCCAGGTCACGTTTATGTGGGATGGCAAAGATTCCAGCGGCAACGTCTTGCCGCCTGGCAAATACAGTTTCGAAGCGAAGGCGTCGGTCGGAGGCAAAGAAGTGGCGATGGGCACCAGCCTGCCGGCCAACGTCGACAGCGTGACCCTGGGGATCAACGGCGGCGAAATGCTGCTCAACCTCGCAGGGCTCGGCAGCATCGGCATTTCCAAAGTTCAAGTGATAGGTCAATAACTGCCGGCAACCCGGCGTTCAGGAGCATCCCATGTCGTTCAATATCGGACTTAGCGGTATCAAAGCCGCCTCCAGTGACCTGAATATCACTGGTAACAACATCGCCAACGCCGGCACCGTGGGCTTTAAACAGTCCCGTGCCGAATTCCAAGACCTGTATTCCTCGTCCATGCTGGCCTCCAGCAGCAACGCCATCGGCAGCGGCGTGTTGCTCGGCAACGTGGCGCAGCTGTTCAACCAGGGCACTATCGACTACACCGAAAACGCCCTGGACATGGGTATCAACGGCAACGGCTTCTTCGTGACCAGCAACAACGGTTCGATCAGCTACACCCGTGCCGGTTACTTCGGTACTGATAAAGAAGGCTTTATCGTCGATAACAACGGCTACAACCTGCAGGGCTATTCGGTAGACGGCAACGGCCAGCTGCAAAACGGCATCGTCGGCAACCTGAGCATTCAAACCGCCAACCAGGCGCCGCGTGCCACTACCGCGATTACCCAGAGCTTCAACCTGAACTCCTCGAGCAAGGCGCCGACCACCACGCCGTTCGACCCGGCGGATCCCACCACCTACACCTCGTCCACCTCGGTGAACATTTACGACGCCCAGGGCAACGCCCACGTCATGACCCAGTATTTCCTGAACAACGCCAACCCAGCGGCAACTCCGCCCGTGGCGAACAACTGGACCATGAACGTACTGATCGACGGCCGTAACCCGCAGGATCCGACCAGCACTACGCCGTTGAACTCGACGTTGACCTTCGACGGCGCCGGCCAATTGGCAACCGTTACGCCAAATACCGCTGGCCTGACCTACGCCAACAACAAACTCAGCATCAACAACTGGGTGCCGGCGCAATCCGACGGCGGCACGCCACCGGTGTGGTCTGCCAATGGCGCCGCCGCCTCGACAGCGGTGACCCTGGATATCCGCGGCTCCTCGCAGGTATCCAGCACCTTCGCCGTTAACAAAGTCACCCAGGACGGTTACACCACCGGCCAACTGTCGGGCCTGGAAATTGACGACACCGGCCAGGTATTCGCTCGCTACACCAACGGCCAGTCGAAGATTCAAGGCCAAGTGATTCTGGCCAACTTCGCCAACGTGCAGGGCCTGACCCCAGTCGGCAAAACCCAGTGGGTTCAGTCGGCGGATTCGGGCGAGCCCGTGGTCGGTACGCCGCGTGCCGGCACGTTGGGTTCGTTGACTGCTGGTGCGTTGGAGTCGTCCAACGTCGACATTTCCACCGAGTTGGTCGACCTGATCGTGGCGCAGCGTAACTACCAGGCCAACGCCAAAACCATCGAGACCGAAAACGCCGTGACGCAAACCATCATCAACTTGCGTTAACACGGTTGCCGCTGGCGGCAAACCGTCGCCGCACACCTGCAAAGGGCTTCTCTGGAAGCCCTTTGTTATTTTAGAAATCCCTTTTTTATCAACGGTGTACAGAATTTTCTCGAGATTGGCACGATGCCTGCTTTACAGCTTGCATAGAGCCGCAGGCCGTCAACGTTTGGCTGGCCCAATCTCGGAGAATCACCATGGATAAAATGCTGTACGTCGCCATGACAGGGGCAAGCCAGAACACCCTGGCCCAGCGCGCCCATGCCAACAACCTGGCGAACATCTCCACCAACGGTTTCCGCCGCGACTTCGAACAAGCCCGCTCGATGCAGGTGTTCGGCGACAGCTTTCCGTCGCGCGTGTACGCCATGAGCGAACGCCCCGGCACCGACTTCACGCCCGGCACCTTGCAAGACACCGGCAACCCGATGGATGTCGCCGTCAGCGGCCAGGGTTGGGTGGCCGTGCAAGCGCCCGATGGCAGCGAAGCCTACGTGCGCACCGCCAGCCTGAAAATCGACGCCCTTGGCCAACTGCGCACCGGCAGCGGCTTGCCGGTATTGGGCAACGGCGGACCGATTGCCGTGCCACCGGAACAGAAAGTGGAGATCGGCGAAGACGGCACCATTTCCATTCGCGCCCTTGGCGAGGCGCCGAATGTGCTGGCCGAGGTGGACCGCATCAAGCTGGTCAACCCCGACCTCAAGCAAATGGAAAAGGGCCCGGACGGCATGATCCATTTCAAAGGCACCACGCCGCCGCTGGCCGACAACACCGTGAAGCTGACGTCCGGTTTCGTCGAGACCAGCAACGTCAATGCGGTGGAAGAGATGACCTCGATCCTCTCGCTGTCCCGCCAGTTCGAACTGCAAGTGAAGATGATGCGAACGGCCGAAGACGACGCCACGTCCCTGGCGCGTGTTTTGCAACTTAGCTAACCATCAGTACACGGCGCCGTGAAACCGGCGTCCGAGGAGAATCAACATGCTTCCGGCTCTGTGGGTCAGTAAAACCGGTTTGTCCGCCCAGGACATGAACCTGACGACCATTTCCAACAACCTGGCGAACGTGTCCACCACGGGCTTCAAGCGCGACCGCGCTGAATTCCAGGACTTGCTCTACCAGATCCGCCGTCAACCCGGCGCCCAAAGCACCCAGGACAGCCAACTGCCGTCCGGCCTGCAACTGGGTACCGGTGTGCGCATTGTCGGCACGCAGAAAATGTTCACCGCCGGAAGCCTGCAAACCACCGAGCAGCCGCTGGACATGGCGGTCAACGGCCGTGGTTTCTTCCAGATTCTTCAGCCCGACGGCACCATCGCTTACACCCGCGACGGTAGCTTTCACCTGAACTCCGACGGCCAGGTCGTAACCTCCAACGGCTTCCCGCTGGAGCCGGCCATCGTGCTGCCCAACGAAGTGCGCACCTTTACCGTCGGCGAAGACGGCACCGCCTCGGTGACCACCGCCGGCAACGCCCAGCCGCAAATCGTTGGCAACATCCAGACCGCCGACTTCATCAACCCGGGCGGCCTGGAAGCCATCGGCAACAACCTGTTCCTGGAAACCGCCTCCAGCGGCGCGCCGCAAGTGGGTACGCCTGGCCTTACCGGCCTGGGCACTATCGAACAGAACACCTTGGAAAACTCCAACGTCAGCGTGGTGGAAGAGATGGTGAACATGATCACCACCCAGCGCGCCTACGAAATGAACTCCAAAGTGATTTCAACGGCCGACCAGATGCTGTCGTTTATTACCCAGAATCTTTAATCGCTAACCGGATTTAACCGCAGCCCGTTAGGCCCGCCATAAGGAGCTGGTAGGCACACGGTGGTTCGGTCTGGTGTTGGCACTGCGCAAAGAATGTGTGAGGTACGTGTTATGAATCGGCTTGTTCTTCTTCCCCTGCTTGGCCTGGCTGCTTTGAGCGGTTGCGTCGCGCCTCCACCCAAGCCGAACGACCCGTACTACGCGCCTGTGCTACCGCGCACGCCGCTGCCGGCTGCGCAAAACAACGGCTCCATTTACCAGACCGGGTTTGAAAACAACCTGTACGGCGACCGCAAGGCCTATCGCGTGGGCGACATCATCACCATCACCCTTAACGAGCGCATGTCGGCCAGCAAGAACGCCAACTCGGACATCGCCAAAGACAGCGCCACCTCGCTGGGCCTGACCTCCTTGTTCGGCGGCGCGGTATCGACCGACAACCCGAGCACCAGCCTCAACCCGCTCAAAGCCGGCAACCTGAGCCTGGACGCCAGCTACGGCGGCTCGCGTGATGCCTCCGGCAAAAGCACCGCCGCGCAAAGCAACAGCCTCACCGGTTCGGTCACCGTAACCATCGCCGAAGTGCTGCCCAACGGCATTTTGTCGGTGCGCGGCGAGAAGTGGATGACGCTCAACACCGGCGACGAACTGGTGCGCATTGCCGGCCTGGTACGGGCTGATGACATCGCCACCGACAACACCGTGTCCTCGGCCCGCGTGGCCGACGCCCGCATCACTTACTCGGGCACTGGCGCATTTGCTGACGCCAACCAGCCCGGTTGGTTTGACCGCTTCTTCATCAGCCCGCTGTTTCCTTTCTGAGTACCGGTCATGATGAAACGACTGCTAACCGCCTGCTGTTTCCTGCTCGTCGCCTCGGCGGCGCAGGCTGAGCGGATCAAAGACCTGGTCACCATCCAGGGCGTGCGTGCCAACCAACTGATTGGCTACGGTTTGGTCGTGGGCCTTAACGGCAGCGGCGACCAGACCACGCAAACGCCGTTCACCGTGCAAACCTTTAACAACATGCTGGCGCAGTTCGGCATCAAGGTGCCGGCTGGCGGCAACGTGCAATTGAAAAACGTGGCGGCGGTGTCGATTCATGCCGACCTGCCGGCGTTCGCCAAGCCCGGGCAAACCATCGACGTCACCATCTCCTCCATTGGTAACGCCAAAAGCCTGCGCGGCGGCAGCTTGCTGATGACGCCGCTCAAAGGTATCGACGGCAACGTGTACGCCATCGCCCAGGGCAACCTGGTCGTCGGCGGCTTCGATGCCGAAGGCGGCGACGGCTCGAAAATCACCGTTAACGTGCCCTCGGCCGGCCGCATTCCCAGCGGCGCCACGGTTGAGCGTCCAGTGCCGAGCGGTTTCGACCAGGGCAACACGCTGACCCTGAACCTCAATCGCCCCGACTTCACCACCGCCAAGCACATGGTTGACCAGATCAACGAACTGCTCGGCCCAGGCGTGGCGCAGGCCATCGACGGCGGTTCGATCCGCGTCAGCGCGCCGTTAGACCCCAACCAGCGCGTCGACTACCTGTCGATTTTGGAAAACCTCGAAGTGGACGCCGGTCAGGCGGTGGCGAAAGTCATCATCAACTCGCGCACCGGCACCATCGTCATCGGCCAGAACGTCAAGGTTCAGCCGGCCGCCGTCACCCACGGCAGCCTGACCGTGAGCATCACCGAAGACCCGATCGTCAGCCAGCCCGGCGCCTTCTCCAACGGCCAGACCGCCGTGGTACCGCGCTCGAAAGTGGATGCGGCGCAGGAAACCAAGCCGATGTTCAAATTCGGCCCGGGCACCACGCTGGATGAAATCGTACGGGCGGTTAACCAGGTGGGCGCTTCGCCGTCCGACCTGATGGCCATTCTTGAAGCGCTCAAGCAAGCCGGCGCTTTGCAAGCTGATCTGATCGTTATCTGAGGAGGCAGCCATGGACGCGAAATTCACATCCGGAGTTGGCTCCACGCTCGACAGCGGCGCGTACAGCGACATCAATCGCCTGGCTAACCTTAAGGTCGGCAAAGACCGCGACAGCGAGTCGAACATCAAGAAGGTAGCGCAGGAATTTGAGTCGCTGTTTCTTAACCAGATGCTCAAAGCCCAGCGTTCGGCGAACGAGGCGTTCTCCGAAGGCAACTTCATGAACAGCAACGAAGCCAAAACCTACCAGCAAATGTACGACCAGGAGCTGGCGGTAAAAATGTCCAAAGAGGGCGGCATCGGCCTGGCCGATGTGCTGGCGCGGCAAATGTCGAAAATGAACAAGGGCACCCATCGGCCCAATCCGTTCGGGCAAACCGCTGACGCCAACGCCATCACCGCGAGCGGCGCCAGCGCCACCACCGGCACCGACGGCGCGAACAAAACCCTGACCAACCGCGCGGTTAAAGAATTGCCGGCCGTGGACAGCGCCCGTGACGATTCGAAAATGCTCAACAAGCGCCGCCTGTCACTGCCTGGCAGTCTTACTGATCGTTTATTAGCCGGTATTGTCCCAACTACAACAGCCGGGGCGACCGCCGACGGCAAGCCGCTGGCGCAGAACGACTGGCTGGCCGCGAACACCACCAGCAACACCGCCACCATCGGCAAAGGCGCCACTAGCAAGAACGCCGAGCTGAACGCCATCGACGCCAGCAGCGGCCGCCGTCTGGCCCAGCCACCGTTGGCACCTGGCAAAGCAGCGTTCAAGTCGGCCGATGAGTTCATCGCCACCATGTTGCCGATGGCCAAGGAAGCCGCCGCCAAGATTGGCGTCGACCCTTCCTACCTCGTGGCCCAGGCCGCGTTGGAAACCGGTTGGGGCAAGTCGATTATTCGCGACTCCGACGGCTCCAGCAGCCACAACCTGTTCGGCATCAAGGCGGCAGGCAACTGGCAAGGCGACTCGGCGCGCGCGCTGACCACCGAATACAAAGGCGGCCAGGCGGTAAAAGAAGCGGCGAAGTTCCGCTCTTACGACAGCTTCCAGGACAGCTTTAACGACTACGTGAGCTTCCTGCAGAACAACGACCGTTATGACGATGCGCTGGATGCCACCGCCAACCCCAAGCAGTTTGTGCGTGAGTTGCAACAGGCCGGCTACGCCACCGACCCGCAGTACGCCAATAAAGTGGCGCAGATCGCCAAGCAGATGCAGACGTACCAAACCATCGCCGCGGGCGAATCCACCGCCACGCGTTTGTAAGGATGCAGGGATGAGTTTTTTAGTGAGGAATCGACATGGCTGACTTGTTATCGGTAGGGCTGTCAGGACTGCGCGCTGCGCAGACCGCGCTGACGGTCACCGGGCATAACATCACCAACGTCAATACGCCCGGTTACTCGCGCCAAGAGTCTGTGCAGCAGACCAACATCGCCCAGTTCACCGGCGCCGGTTACATCGGCTCCGGTGCCCAAGTGGTAGATGTGCGCCGTTTGGCCAGCGATTTCCTCACCAACCAGGTGCGTACCGCCACCGCCTCGAACAGTGAGCTGCAGTCGTTCAAAAGCCAGATCGAGCAGCTCGACTCCCTGCTGTCCAACAGCACCACGGGTATTAGCCCGGCCTTGCAGAAGTTCTTCGCTTCCCTGCAAACCGCCTCGCAGAATCCGTCGTCGGTTGCCGCCCGTGAGGCGGTGTTGTCGCAGGCCGGTGGACTGTCCGACTCGTTCAACACGCTGTATGACCAGTTGGATAAACAGAACAGCCTGATCAACCAGCAGATGAGCGCGCTGACCACGCAGGTCAACTCTATGGCCGCCAGCGTCGCCAGCTACAACGACGCCATTGCCCGCGCCCGAGGCGCCGGTGCCGAGCCAAACGACCTGCTCGATGCCCGCGAAGAAACCATCCGGCAGATTTCCGAAATCATCGGCGTGCAGAGCGTTGAGCAAACCGACGGCAGCGTCAGCCTCTTTGTCGGCACCGGCCAGCCGCTGGTGGTGGGCAACACCGCCTCGACGTTGACGGCCAAGCCTGGCATCGACGACCCGATGAAGTACCAGATCGACCTGAGCATCAACGGCGTGTCGCAGACCATTTCGTCGCAGATTTCTGGTGGCGAAATGGGTGGGCTGCTGGCCTACCGCGACACGACTTTGGACAAGAGCTACAACAGCCTCGGGCAGATGGCGATTGTGCTCACCGACACCATCAACGATCAGCTCGGCCAGGGCTTCGACCTCAACGGTCGCCCCGGCAGCCAGTTGTTCACCGACATCAACGAACCGACCGCCGCCTCGCTGCGGGTGCTGGCGCAGGCGACTAACACCGGCTCGGCCACCGGTTCGCTGAACATCACCAATGCCAACCTGCTGACCACCAGCGATTACCGCCTGGACTACGACGGCACCAACTTCACCGCCCGCCGCCTGAGCGACGGCGCGAGCATGAACGTCACCGTGACCGGCACCGGGCCCTACACCATTTCCATGGCCGACCCCGGCACCACGCCGCCGACCAGTCAGGGTTTCGACGTAACCATCAACGGCACGCCCAACGCCGGTGACCGTTTCACCCTGCAACCGACCCGGCGCGGCGCGTTCGACTTTGGCACCGAGCTGCAATCGCCCGACCAACTGGCCTTTGCCGGTTCCGCCCGCGCCCAGGCCACCACCAACAACCGGGGCACCGGGGTGATCAGCCAGCCGAACCTGACCGCCGGCCCTACGCCGATCAACACCACCGACCTGCAAAACCTGTTCGGTACCGGCGTGCCGCTGACGTTCGACTCGACCACCAACACCCTGACCGGCACCTTGCCGCCTGGCGCGACGCTGAGCTACGTGTCGCCCTCGACCACGGCACTGACGCCCGGCCAGAACAACACCCTGCGCCTGGCTTATACCGACCCGGTCAGCAACAACAGCTACACCTACGAATTCACCATTACAGGTACGCCGCAATCGGGCGATACCTTTACGTTGTCGCAAAACATCGCCGGCTCGTCCGACAACCGCAACGCGCTGAAACTGATCGACCTGCAAACCCAGAAAACCGTCGGCACCAGCGGCGCCGGGGCAGGGGCGACCTACAACGACGCCTACAGCGGGCTGGTTGAGCGGGTTGGCTCGTTGACCGCGCAGGTGCGGGTCAATTCAGATGCGGCCGAAACCGTGCTGACGCAAGCGCAAAACAACCGCGACTCGCTCTCCGGCGTCAGCCTGGACGAAGAGGCCGCCAACCTGGTGCAGTTCCAGCAGTACTACAATGCATCGGCACAGGTGATTAAAGTTGCGCAATCGCTGTTCGATACGCTTATAGGCGCCTTCAACTGAGGCTAGTTAGTTATGCGAATTTCCACTATCCAAGCCTTCAACAGTTCCGTCAGCGGGATGCAGAAAAACTACGCCAACGTTTCCCGCACCCAGGAACAGATCAGCACCGGCAAGCGCATTCTGACCCCGGCCGATGACCCGGTAGCGTCCGTTCGCCTGCTGCAGTTGAGCCAGGAACAAGCGCTGAACGAGCAGTACACCTCCAACAACACCGCCGCGCAGAACAGCCTCAACTCCGAAGAAGCCATTCTCAGCTCCGTGGGCACCGTGCTGCAGCGCATCCGTGAAATTGGCGTGCAGGCGGGCAACGGCACCCTGGACGCCACCGACCGTGAGTCGCTGGGCACCGAGTTGCAGCAGCGTGAAGACGAGCTGCTGAGCCTGATGAACAGCAAAGACGCCAGCGGCAACTACCTGTTTGGCGGCTCGCAGTCGGATCAACAGCCCTTCGTGCGCAACCCCGACGGCACCTACAGCTACCAGGGCAACGAAACCGAACGCAACGTGCAAATCGCCAGTAGCACCTTCGTGGCGCTGGGCGACGACGGCAAAGACCTGTTCGAAAACGTGTTCAACGCCAACCGCGTCAGCACCAACAAAACCGTAACCGGCACGGGCACCGACGGCACCGTCAGTACCGGGCGTGTTTCCCTGGGCTTGGTCACCGACAAAGCCGCCTACGACACGACGTTCCCTTCAAGCAACCCACCGGCTGCCACTGACGGCGTCGGCATTCACTTCCTCAGCCCGACCAACTATGTCGTCTACGACCAGGCGACGTTGCCCGCCGGTTACGACTGGACCACCTACGACCCGACCACGCCGCCCGTTGGCCAGTTGGCCACAGGCGCCATCGACACCAACCCGGCGACGTCCGACTTCATCAGTTACGGCGGCGTGCGCGTGCAAATCGACGGCGTGCCGCAAAACGGTGATGACTACGCCATCAACCGCAAACCGACCGAGGAAAAGCGCAGCCTGCTCAACACCGTGTCGGACCTGCGCAAGGCCCTGCAAGGCTCCGGTAACACCGAGGAAGACAACCGCGTCATTCGCGACAGCGCCGCCGTCGCGCTTTCCAACCTCGATGCGGTGTACGCCAAGGTCGACGGCGTTCGCGGCTCCGTGGGCGCGCGCCTGAACACGCTGGACTCCACTGGCGACTTCATTGCCGACGTCACCCTGGTCAACAAGTCCGTGCAATCGGACCTCGAAGACCTCGACTACGCCGACGCCATCTCCAGGCTTTCGCTGCAATCGACCATCCTCTCGGCGGCGCAGCAGAGCTACGTGAAAATCGCCAACCTGAGTTTGTTCAACTACATCAGTTAAGCGCGCCGCTTGGTGAGCATCGCCCGCCGAAAAAGCGGGCGCGCTGTTCAATGCGTTAGTCTTCAGCACGTCAAAACAAAAAAGCTTTCCTCGGAGTGGGTATGCAGGCAGCGCCAGCGGACGTCGATCAGTTACCGGCCACAGAGCCGCTGCGCTTTGCCAGCAAGGCAGACAATCTCCAGCTTCTGCTCGGGCGCCTGAACAGCGCCGTGGTGTTGCCTCAATGCCAGTTTCGCGTGAGCCAATGGCGCGCCGATGCCGGCGCCGTGCTCGGCCAGATTCAGCAGGCCGCCTGGCCGCTGATGGTGGTGCGCAGCAGCAGTTGCCAGGAAGACGGCGAACAAAGCTCGGCGGCCGGCGAATATGACTCCTGCCTGAACGTGGCCCCAGCCGATTTAACCCAAGCCATCGACCAAGTGATCGCCTCCATGGGCGGCGCCGCGGCGCACGCCGACGACCAGGTGTTCGTGCAGCCCATGCTCAGCGATGTGGCCATGGCCGGCGTTGGCTTTGGCGTAGACCCCACCAACAGAGCGCCGTATTTCGTCATCAACTACGACGACAACAGCGGCAGCACCGACAGCGTGACGTCCGGCCGCTCCAACGAGCTGAAAACCTTCTACGCCCACCACAGCAGCGCCAACGTGCCGGCGCCGCTGCACGGTGTGATCGAGCTACTGCGCGAATTGGCGGGCCTGTTCGAGCGCACGGCGCTGGACATTGAATTCGCCACGGACAGCGTCGGCACCCTGTACCTCCTGCAAGTGCGGCCGCTGATAGTCACCGCGCCGGCCGTTGAACTCAGCGCTCACACGCGCATGGTGCGGCTGATCCACGACCGCATCGCCCAGGGCATTCGCCCGCAGCCGTTCCTGCATGGCGAGCGCACCGTATTCGGCGTAATGCCTGACTGGAACCCGGCGGAAATCATCGGCGTGCGGCCACGGCCGTTGTCGTTGTCGCTGTACCGTGAGCTGGTCACAGACATGATCTGGGCTTATCAGCGCAACAATTACGGCTACCGCAACCTGCGCAGTTTTCCGCTGATGCTGCATTTTCATGGCCTGCCGTATATCGATGTGCGCGTCAGCTTCAACTCGTTTATTCCGCGCGACATCGACGGCGCGCTGGCCGACAAGCTGGTGAATTACTACATCGAACGCCTGCTAGCCGCGCCCAATCTGCACGACAAAGTTGAGTTCGAAATCGTCTTCTCCTGCTACACGCTCGACCTGCCGCAGCGCTTGCAGGCGTTGCGCGAAGTGGGCTTCACCGACGCCGAATGCGAGCGCCTGGCCGACAGCCTGCGCCAGCTCACCAACCGCATCGTGCACAACGAAACCGGCTTGTGGCGCACCGACCGGCAAAAGCTCGATGTGCTGCTGGCCCGGCGCGACGAAATTCTTGGCGCCGACACCGACCCCGTCACGCGCATTTACTGGCTGCTCGAAGACTGTCGCCGTTACGGCACCTTGCCTTTCGCCGGCCTGGCGCGCGCCGGGTTCATTGCGGTGCAACTGCTGCGTTCGCTGGTGACGGTCGGCGTGCTGAATGCCGAGGAATACGATGCCTTCCTTAATGGACTGAGCACCGTCAGTGGCCAGATGACCCAAGACCTGGCGCAGCTCAACCGCACCACCTTTCTGGCCCGCTATGGTCATTTGCGGCCGGGCACTTACGACATTCTGTCGCCGCGCTACGACGAAGCGCCGGATATGTATTTCGACTGGAACAACAGCGCCGCCGAGCCGACCCATGGCCAGCTGCGCTTTGCTTTGTCACTGGGGCAGATGCGCGAAATCAGCCGGCTGCTGGCTGAGCACGGTTTATCCCACGACGTGGTCGGCCTGTTCGATTTTCTGCAGGCCGGGATCGAACTGCGCGAGTACGCCAAGTTTGTCTTCACCCGCAACTTGTCCGATGCGCTGTCGCTGTTCCGCCAGTTCGGCCAAGACCTGGGCTTTAGCGCTGACGACATGTCGTACGCCAATATCCAAGTGATCAAAGAACTGCACGCCGCCAGCGCCGACCCTGCCGAGTTGATTGCCTCAAGCATCGAAGAAGGCCGCCGCCGTTACGCCGAAACCTGCCAGCTGGTGCTGCCGCCGCTGATCACCGACGCCCAGGACGCGCTGCACTTCCACATGCCGCAGGCCGAGCCGAATTTCATTACCCAGCGGCAAGTGATGGCGCCGGTGGTGAGCTTCCAGCAACGCGATCAACTGCACGGCGCCATTGTCGTTATTCCCAGCGCTGATCCCGGTTTCGACTGGATTTTCTCCCACCGTATCGCCGGGTTCATCACCGCTTACGGCGGCACCAATTCGCACATGGCCATCCGCGCCAACGAGCTGGGTTTGCCGGCCGTGATCGGCGCGGGCGAAATGCTCTATCGGCAATGGGCGGCGGCAAAAATGCTGCGCATCGACTGCGCCAATCGCCGGGTCGAGGTGGTGCGGTGAAGCCGGTGCTGCTCAGCCAGCGCGTGGACGTTTTGAGCGAGCGCGGCGAGCGGCGCGATGCGGTGGACCAACGCCTGGTGGCCTGGTTGGCCGACTGCGGTTACCTGGCCATTCCCGTGCCCAACAACCCCGAGCTGGTTGAGGGTTACTGGCAACTGGCAAACCCGGTCGGCGTGGTGCTTTCGGGCGGCAATGATTTGGCCCGTTACGGCGGCAATGCCCCCGAACGCGATGCCACCGAACAGGCGCTGCTCGGCCTGGCGATGACCCACGGCGTGCCGCTGTTTGCCTTGTGCCGAGGCGCGCAATTGCTGCTGGACGCATTCGGCAATGCGCTGGAAAAAGTCGACGGCCACGTCGGCACCCGCCATGTGCTGCACCTCAACGGCCATGTCCATGACGTGAACAGCTATCACCAGTGGGGCGCCCGCGCCGTGAAAGCGCCTTTGCAAGTGCTGGCCCGTAGCGCCGACGGTGTGGTCGAGGCGTTCGAGCACCTTGAACTGCCGATACTCGGCGTGCTCTGGCACCCCGAGCGCGAAGCCGCATTCAACCCGGTCGACCGCGCGTTGCTGCAACACTGTCTCGCCGGGCGACGCGTAGGCGACGCCTCTCATAACCCCGATGGAGCGACTGCTTAAACCATGACACGGGCACTGATTCTCGCCGCCGGACGCGGCAGCCGCATGGGCGCACTGACCGCCGAACAACCCAAATGCTTCGCCGTGCTGCACGGCCAGCGCCTGCTCGACTGGCAGCTTGCGGCCTTGCGCGGCGCCGGCATCAGCGAGCTGGCCATCGTGCGCGGCTACCTGCGCGAGCGCTTCGACGAGCCGGTGACCTACTTCGAAAACCCGCGCTGGCAGCAGAGCAATATGGTGCGCACCTTGTTGGCCGCCGATGCCTGGCTGAGCAGCGCGCCGTGCATCGTTAGTTACAGCGACATCGTCTATACCGCCGCCACGGTCACGGCACTTGCCGACACCGCAGGCGACCTGGCGATTGCCTACGATCCCGATTGGCTGGCGCTGTGGTCCAAGCGCTTTGCCGAACCGCTGGCCGACGCCGAGAGTTTTGTGCTCGACGCCCAGGGCAACCTGGCGAGCATCGGCGAGCGCTGCACCAGCACCGAGGAAATTCAGGGCCAATACATGGGCCTGCTGAAATTCACCCCGGCCGGTTGGGTACAGGTGAAACAGCAACTGGCGCCGCTGGACGAAGCCGCCATCGACAAGCTCGACATGACTAGCCTGCTGCGCCGCGTGCTCGGCGCGGGTGTGGCGATTGCGCTGTCGCCGGTTCAAGGGCTGTGGGGCGAGGTGGACGAGCCGGGCGACCTGGCCTTGTATCACCAGCTCATTTCTGCGGCGGCGCTGGCCGGCTAGTTCCCTTCACTGTTTCGTCTGGCGAGGCTGTTCATGGCACTGCACTTTCCGCTGCACATCGTTTCGCAGATTCTGGACCGCATCCCGCGCCCGCTTGACCCCCTTGAGCAGCACGCGCGCCAACGCCTGGCCAGCCTCAGTCAGGAAGACGCCGATGCGCTATGGGAAGGGCTGTGCCTGCGCGTGCTACTAAACCCGGTGTACCTCGGTTTTCTGTGGCCGCAAACCTGCGCCGAGCATCCGCAACTGCAAGCCCTGACCCGCAATCTTCTGACTCAGCTGTGGGTGCCCGGCTTGGCAGCCGAGGTGGAAACCACCAGCGCGCAGTGGGTGATGGAGCAGGGCGATGCGCAGGTGCCGGGCACGCTGATGCACGATCTGTTGCAGCACCTGAGCACGTTCCCTGTCGAGGCCGACCAGAACTTCGCCTTTCTGGCGCGTTATTACACCTGGCGCGACGTGGTGGTCACGCAGTTAGTCGCGCCTGAGCGTATCGGCCTGCTCGACCGCTTGTTTGGCTTGCTGCATATGCAAGTGCAGCAATGGGGCAAACCTTATTGCAGTGGTTATGCGTATCAGGGCTACGAGCGCATCGGCCTGGCCGGGGTGAAACCCACGCAGGAGCGCCTGGCCGGCTACGGTTTTATGCCGTGGCTGCGCGCCGGTATGAGCGTGCTGGAGATCGGCTGCAACAACGGCTTTATGGCCATCGAACTGGCGCGTCATGCCGGCCATGTCGATGCGGTGGAGTACAACCCATTCCTGGTGGAAATCGGCCGCACCACGGCGGCTGCCGTGGCCCAGCACAACGTGCACTACGAGGTGGCCGACTTCACCACCTGGCAGCCACGCCAGCGTTACGACGTGGTGCTGTCGTTCGCCAACCATTGCACCATCGATGGCAATTTGTCGGTGGAGTTTGAGAGCTTTGTCGCCAAGCTGTGGCAGCTCACCGCCGATGACGGTTGGCTGTTGTTCGAGAGCCACAACGTGTTTGGTCCGGGCGCTGGCGCACCCGGCGATGACGGCGACCTGGACGCCAAGTTCGAGGTGATGGAGCGCTACTTCGAGCTGGTCGACAGCAAAATGACCCGCGCCTTCGTGCCCACGCAAGACATCGACAAACTGTTCGTGGTGCTGCGTCGGCGCCCGGCTGTGCTTGCCGCAGTGACGCGGCAAATGAACCTCGCCCAGGCGCGCCTGCGCTACGAATTCAGCGGCACGCCGTTCGCCTAAGGCTGCTCGGCGGCCGGTAAGCTCAGCAGGGCCAAGTGTTTGAGCACCGGGTGGATCACGTAGTAGGTGTTGCCGTGCTCCACCTCTTGTTGCATCTCTATGGCCAACTCGCCGGTGGCTTGGTAGGCGCGGAGCACCTGCAATAACAGGTCGGCGCGAATGGCCGTGTCGTAGCGGCGGTCGATGTCGGTGCCCATCGGCGGCGCCGGGTAATGCTTGCGCGCCAGCACCGGGCCGGTGTCGATCTGCTTGTCGAGAATCAGCGCACTGGCGGCGCAGCGACCTTCTTCCAACAGGCTGTAATAGGCCGTGGTGCTGCCGCGATAGTCCGGCAGCCAACCGCTGTGCACATGCAGCAGCGGGATGCCCAAGTCGATCAGCTCGGCACCGACCAGTTGCCCGCCGTAGCCCGAGAAAATAATCACCCTGGGCTGCAACGCCTGCACCTGTTCACGCACGGCGGGAGCATTGATGTCGCGCGTGTCCAACTGGCTGAAGGCAATGCCGGCAGCGGCCAGGCTGGTTTCCAGCGAGATGTTCAAATCGGGCAGCAACACGCCATGCAGATGCTCGGCCGGCTGGGGCGTCGGCTCAGTGGCGGTGGGCGCGTTGGCCTCGCCGAGCAGCAGCACATGGGCCGGCGCCAGGTTGTTGGCCAACAGGGTTTGCAGGTACGCCTGCGAACGGGCGCTGTGGGCCGCGATCATGACCACGTTGTTCAGTCGGCTCACGGCTGATCTCCTGCGTGCAATGGCACCTTCACTTGCTGGGCCAGCGCCTCGACCCATCGCGCTTCGCCGGCAATCAACCACGCCAGGTGGGCGCCGAGTTCGGCCGGGCAGCTCGCGTGGACGGCAATCAGCGTGTCGAGGCTTTTCAGCAGGCCATTGAGAAACGGCAAAGCGTTCGGTTGCGCCTGCATGGCCAGGCACAGCGCGGCGAATTGCACATACAGCGACAGGTCGTCGTAACCGCTGTCGAGCACCGCTTTGAATGCGGGCGTGTAGTGACGGTACAGGCGTTTGCTGACCTCGAAGCGTTGCAGCAGCTGTTCGGCGAAACGGCGATGGGCCGGCGCGCTGAGGTCGCTGGTGAGCAGCAGGTTTAGCAGTGCTTGGGTGTCGTAGCCGTGCTCGCTATTGAGCGTCACGCCGCTGGCCTTCGGCGCCCAGGGCTGGGCCGGCGGCAAGTTGGCCAACGCCTGTTCGCGGCTGGCGCGCCACGCGGCAAAAAACGGTTGGCCGTGGTAGGCGCTGTAGAAATAGGTGTTGCGCTCTTCCAGGCGTTCGCCCTGGCTGTAAGGGTAGGGCGGGGTGCTCATGGGATGCTCTGCGCCTGCTTGAGAATGTCGCGGGCCAGGGCGCTGATGTCGGCCGTGGCGCTGGTGTCGATTTCCAGGTCCGCGTGGGTGGGCGCCGGGAAGGGAATGTCTACGCCGACCATGTCGCTCATTTCGCCTGCCAGGGCCTTGGCGTACAGGCCTTTGGTGTCGCGCTGCACCAAGGTGTCGAACGGCGGGTTGAGGTACACCTCGAAGTAGCGCTGGAAGTGTTCGCGGTTTTTCGCCCGCAGGTCGGGGAAAATCGAGAGGATGCTGCACACCACGTTGATCTGTTGGGCGTCGAGCCAGGCGCACAACTCGAAAATGCGCTCGGCGTTGGTCCGCCGCCCGGCCATGCTGTAGTCGGCGGCGGCGAGATCCTGGCGGAAGATGCGCCGCACTTCATCGCCATCCACCAGCACGGTGTTGGGCTGTTGTTGCTTCCACTGTTGGGCGATCTCGCGGCCCAAGGTAGTTTTGCCCGAGCCAGACAAACCGATTAACCAGATGACCATGCTGTTAGCGCCCTTTGTTGAGCATTTTCGGGCTGTTGGCGATAGCCAGGGCGGCCACGTTCGCGGCAAAGCCATGGAAGGGCGCGAAGAAGTATTGGCTCAGCTGCTGGCGTACGCCGCGTTGCTGTGCCCACAGGTGCTCGTCGGCCAGCAGGTCGGGTAATTGCTCGACCTGTTCGGCGCTGATGTGCGGCATCACTTTGCGCAGCCAGATATCTGAGGAGTCTTTGCCCACCAGCGGGTCGCTTTCGGCGTGGGGCATGTCCAGCAGCAGCACGTTGCGGTCGGTATAGATGCCGCCGAAGGCGGAGCCGCCGTAGTCGCACAGCAAAAAGTCGGCGAGCTGAAACAGCTCGACGTTGTCGATGTGTTCGCGGATGCAGGTGTTGATCACGTCGAGCTGACGCATGCGCGCGGGCTCGTCGGTAATGGTGATGGGGTGCGGTTTAACGATCACGTTATAGCGGTCTTGCAGCGCGGCGATGGCGCTAACGAACAGATCGATCGAGCACAAGGTTTTCCACGTCGGCAGCCACACCACGGTTTTGCGGGTGGGGTCGCAGCCCAGCTCGGTAAGCCGCGCGGCGCGGTCCAGCGGCTGGTTGAAAAAGCGGTCGAAACGCGGGTAGCCCATCTGCACTTTCAGCGTGTTGCTGCAGAACGCCAGCTGCTCGGCCTGGTACGGTCCGAAGCACAGCACGGCGTCGTACACCTCGTTCCACTGCTGGAAATTCCAGCCCGCTTTGCCGGTGGCGTACATGAAGCGCAGGTTGTGCCGGCCGATGGACTGGGTGAGGTAGGGCGAGTCGCTACCGCGTTCGTAATGCTGGGGAAAACTGGACACCAGAATGTCGTAGCGCTGTTTCTGCGCGAGCAGCTCGCTGGCTGCACGCCAGGGCAATTGCTCGCGCTCGCAGGTGTCGATGATGGTTTGATGGTCTTTGAGCTGTCCGGTCACCGCCACTTCCACACTGCCGGCCGGAAGGTGCTGCCACACCGCGCGGTAGTGGTTGAACATTTCGATGTTGTGAATCAGAAAACCGATGCGGTCGAGGTCGTTAGCCATGCCATCCAGTCCGGGCGGGTGCGGAGGCTCATCTTACTGAAAAAAAGCGCCGTGGCGAGGCGCCGTCCGTGACGAGCCTGCGACGGCTTGCTAACCTCAACCCCACCTCCAGCAAGGCACCGCGCGCATGGCTTCGATTCATCCTTTGGCAGACGTTCACAGCCAGCAGATTGGCGATGGCACCACGGTGTGGCAGTACGTAGTGATTCTGCCGCGCGCCCAAATCGGCCGCGATTGCAACATCAACGCCCACTGCCTGATCGAAAACGACGTGGTGGTTGGCGACCGGGTAACGGTGAAATGCGGGGTGTATTTGTGGGACGGTTTACGCATCGCTGACGACGTGTTCATCGGCCCCAACGCCACCTTCACCAACGACCTGCTGCCACGCTCGAAACAATACCCCGACAGCTTCCCGCAAACCCATGTGCATCAGGGCGCGTCCATTGGTGCCGGGGCCATTATTCTTCCCGGTATCTCCATCGGTGCCGGCGCCATGGTGGGCGCCGGTGCGGTGGTCACCCACGATGTGCCAGACCATGCGCTGGTAGTCGGCAACCCCGCACGCGTGGTGCGTTATCTAGGCGATTGATATGTTTCCTTTCCTTGATGTAGCTGCGCTCAATCTGCGCGACGAACAGGCGCTGACCGACGCGTTTCAACGCGTGCTGCGCTCGGGCTGGTATGTGTTGGGTGCCGAGGTGGCAGCGTTCGAAACCGAATACGCCCAAGCGTGCGGCGTGCCCCATGCCATTGGCGTGGGTAACGGTCTGGACGCGCTGACACTGATATTGCGCGGCTATAAAAACCTCGGCCGTTTCGATGACCGCGACGAGGTCATTCTGCCCAACAACAGCTTTATCGCCACGGCCCTGGCGGTGAGCGGAGCGGGCCTGACGCCGGTGCTGGTGGAGCCCGATGCGGCGACGTTCAACATTGATCCGCAGGCGGTAAAAGCCGCCATTGGCCCGCGCACCGCCGCCATCATTGCCGTGCATTTATACGGTCAGTTGGCGGACATGGACGCTTTGCAAACCCTGGCTAGCGAGCACGACCTGCTGCTGATCGAAGACTCCGCCCAAGCCCATGGCGCGGTGGACGCGCTGGGTCGGCAAGCCGGTGCGTTTGGTCATGCGGCGGGCTTCAGTTTCTTTCCCGTGAAAAACCTCGGTGCCCTCGGGGACGCCGGTGCCGTGACGACCGGCGACGACCGTTTGGCCGAGCAAGTGCGCAAGCTGCGCAGCTATGGCTCTACGCGCAAATACGTTCACGACGTGCAAGGCGTGAACTCGCGCCTGGATGAACTGCAAGCGGCCCTGCTGCGGGTGAAATTGCCCAGCGTACAGAGCGACGCGCAGGCGCGTCAGGCCATCGCCAAGCATTACCTGAGCCACATTCGCAACCCGCTGCTGGTGCTGCCCCAAGCGCCAGCGGTGGCCGGCAGCCATGTCTGGCATCAGTTCGTGGTTCGCACCCAGGCGCGTGAGCAGTTGCAGGCGCACCTGGAGCGCAGCGGCGTGCCGAGCCTGATTCACTACCCCGTGCCGATTCACCGCCAGGCCGCCTACAGCGAATTTGCCCAACTGAGCTTTCCCATCTCCGACGAGCTGGCGGCGCAGGTGTTGAGCCTGCCGTTATACCCCGGCCTACCGGCAGCCCATCAGCACGCGGTTATCGAGGCGTGTAACAGCTTCAGCGGCTAAGCGCCTGCGGGCGCCGGCAAAGTGGTGCAAGTTTTGCTTTGCAGCTGGCAACGGCTATCACTGCTAATTTTTTGACGGGTACGCGTGGTCGAAATTGGTTTGATGGTTTCCATACGGATTCGGAGCGCTCATGTCTCTACAGCACTGCAAAATTGTCGATCTGCCGATCATTGAAGACCGGCGCGGCAACTTGACCTTTATCGAGGGGAATCAACACATCCCCTTCGATATCAAGCGTGTTTACTACCTGTACGACGTACCGGGCGGCTCGCACCGTGGCGGCCATGCCCATAAAGAGCTTCATCAATTGCTGATCGCCATGTCGGGCAGCTTTGACATCTTGCTCGACGACGGCCGCACCAAATTCAAATACCACCTCAACCGCTCCTATTACGGCCTGTACATCCCGCCGATGATCTGGCGCGAGATAGACAACTTCTCCAGCGGCTCGGTGTGCATGGTGCTGGCCTCGGAACACTTCAGCGAAGCCGACTATTTCCGCGACTACGATCAGTTCTCCCAGGCGGTAAACGCCAAGCCCAAAGGCTGATGCGTGGGCCGCCTGCGCAAGCGTGGGCGGCGTGTTTTACATTTCGGAGCTTCATCCATGTCTGCTACTGCACCTTCAAGGTGGAGTCACCTGCAAGGTGCATTTGCCAGCGCCGCGTTGGTTCCTGCACGCGCCGCCAAGGGCCGCAAACATTTGCTGGAACTGGCGCCGTCGACGGCGTGGGCGCCCGCGCCGCTGGAGATGGTCGACTTCGCCATTGCCGCCAATGTTCGCCGCGCACCGCAACGCACCTATGCCCAATACAGCGCCGAGTTTCATCAAGTGCGGCTGGTGGCCGGCATGGCCGGCATTGCCGATGTGGATAACGGCGAATACGTCTGTGACGTGGCGTTCGATAACCGCGAGCGGCTCAACGTCGGCTGGTACGAAAAGCATGGATTGAAGCTGACTGACGACGGTCGTTGCGCCTTTTATGCAGGCGCCGGCGAGCCGTTGCAGGTGGCCCATGCCATTTCATTTTTCGGCTGGGAAAACGGCAACTACGCGCACTGGCTGAGCGAGAAATTGGCGCGTTTTTTCTGGATTAACCAAGCCGCGTTCGATGCGCAAACCGTGGTGTTGGTGGAGGCGGGTTTGCCTGCCTCGATCATGGACTCGCTGGCACTGTTCTGGCCGCGCGAGCGAACCGTCTGCGTGCCCGCCGGCCAGGCGTGCGATGTGGGCGTGCTGTATCACTTCTCCGACAGTGCCGATATCTGGGAACCACGCGCCGGTTACGTGTATGCCGGTGACGAGTATCAGGTGTTCCCCAGCGCCATCGCCTGGATGGCCAATTACATCAAAGCGCGGGTGCCACGGGCGCACCGCGAGAACGGCAAGACGTACCTGATTCGCCCGCCCGGTGGAAACGGCCGCACCATCGTCAACCAGCAAGCGCTGACCGAGGCGCTACGCGCTGACGGCTTTGCGTTGATTCAGCCGGAAACCCATACGTTCGCCGAGCAGGTGGCGCTGTTGTCATCAATGGAGCTGGCGGTGCTCGGCTCCGGCGCGGCGGCTGCCAACCTGCTGTGGATGCCCAGCGGCAGCACGTTGGTGATGCTTATCCAAGACAACGCGCAGATGTGGTACTGGTTTTTCCACGCCTTGGCGGCGGCTGTTGGCGTGCGTTTGGTTTATTTGCCGGTGGTTGGTCAACCCGGCACCCACTCAGTGGTATTCCACTGGAACGTGGAAATCCCCATCGAAAAATTGCAGGCCTGGTTAGCCGCCGATGCGCCGGTACGCCAGGCGCGCCTGGCACACGTGCCGGTCGACCGGGACGCCGAAGCCGCTGCATTTTTCGCCGAATTGAATCACCAGCGTCGGGCCCAGCATGGGGCGCAGGCGTTGTTTGCCGAGGAACAGACTGCCGTGGATGTAACCGTTGCCGTCATGTCGTACAACAACAGTGCATTTGTCGGTCAGACCATCGACTCGATTCTCGCCCAGCAGGGCGTGACGTTCGAGGTGGTGGTGTTCGATGACTGCTCCAAAGACAACAGCGTCGAGATCTTGCAGCGCTACGCCCAGGACCCGCGCTTTTATTACGAGGTCAACGCCAAGAACCTCGGCATGACCGGCAACTACAACAAATGCGTCACCGCTGGCAGCGGCCGTTATGTGGTGGTGCTGGGTTCGGACGACGTCTTGTACCCCGGCCACCTGGCCTCCTTGGTGGCCGCTCTGGACCGCACGCCGCAAGCTGGCCTCGGTTACACGCAGTGCAACTGGATCGACGAGCAAGGCGCGATTACTCACTACGCGCAACATCCCGGCCACCGTTCGCAGTCCTATTCGGGCGGGCGCGATGAAGTGGTGGACCTGCTCAGCTACGACAACTACATCACGCCCTCGGCGGTCATGTTGCGCCGCAGCGTATTGGCGCAAATCACCCAGGCTGACGGCACCATTCACCGCAGCGACATGCTTGCCGGCGATTGGGAGTTGTGGATTCGTCTGGCGCGGCTGGCACCAGATTTTGTTTTTCTGCGTCAGCCCAGCGTCGGTTACCGCGTGCATGGCGGGCAGATTTCCAACAGCTTCTACGGCAGCGACAAGCCGCTGGCCGAACACACCGAGATTCTTGAACTGAACCTGGCCGACCCCGCCGTGCGCCCGCGCATGATCGCGGCGGCCGGGCCGATTCTGGCCCTGTATCGCCAGCGTATGCAGAGCGCGCCAGCCGAGGTGCAAGCGCGCTTCAGCGCACGCAGTCAGGCGATTGAAGCGGCGCTGCTTGGGCCGAAGGCGCTCAAGGCCGGCGAGCAGGGGCCGACCTTCTCCATCATTCTCACCACCTATAACCGCGCCGATTTGCTGGTTGACGCCCTGGCCAGCCTGAGCGCGCAAACCTTCAAAGACTTCGAAGTCATTCTGATCAACGATGCCGGCGTGCCGGTTGAGCAGGTGCTGCAAGGTTACGACTTCCCTATCACCTATTTGGCACTGGGGCGTAACGGCGGGCTGTCGAACGCGCGTAACTGCGGCATTCGCCAGGCTCAAGGCGCCTACTTGTGCTACCTCGACGACGACGACATGTGGCTGCCAGAGCATTTGCAGCGCCACGCCGAGGCTCACGCGCAAGGCCCACGCCTGGTGTACACCGACACGCTGTACGTGTTGGAAACGCTGGAAGGCGGCAAGCGCCAGGAGATCTCGCGGCAATCTTCGTCGCAGCACGGCCCGTTCTCGCGCGACAACTTGCTGGTGCAGAACTTCATTCCGGTGAACGCCTGGTCGCACCCGCGCCAGTGGCTGGATGAAGTGGGCGGCTTCGACGTTGAGCTGCCAGCGCTGGAAGACTGGGACATGCTGCTGAAGTTGTCGGCGCGTTATCCGGTGGAGCACGTGCAAGCGCAAACCGTGCAAGTGCATATCCGCCAGGAAAGCCCCGAGCAGCGCATGAGCGTGCGCGAGCGCAAGAACTTCCCCGAGCTGTTCCGGCGCTTGTACGGCCGCCATGGCCAGGGCGTCGAGGCGCCGGTGGAGCAAGCGCGCGGTGAGTTTCTGCAAAGCCTGCTCGATGAAATGAGCAACAAGGCGGTGGGCCAGCCCACGTTCGGTTACCTGCACACACTGTCGCCGCAGGTGCTCGCTGCCTTCGAACGTCGTTTGCAAGGCGCGTATGTGCCAAGCATTGAGGTGCTGGTGCTGGCATTGCCGGGCACCGAACCGACGGCGCTGCAAGCGACGGTCGACAGCCTGAACACGCAACAGCACGGCGCGCCGCACCGCGTGGTGAATGGCGATTGGCAGCAGGTTAACGATGCCGCCGTGGCCAGCACGGCCGATTGGCTGTACGTGCTGCCGGCCGGCGATACGCTGGAACCCCACGCGCTGGCATTGTTGTTGGACCGTGCCGTGGCCGCGCCGACTGGCTGCTATTACAGCGACGAAGACACCAGTGGCGAGCAGGGCGCGCATTCACCGATTTTCAAACCCGACTTCAACCTCGATTTGCTGCGCAGTTACCCGTACACCGGGCGCTCGCTGTTTATTGCCCGCGAGGCACTGGAGCAATTGGGCGGGCTGCGGTTCCAGTTCGACGGCCTGGCCTTGCAGGACTTTCAGCTGCGTTGCGCCGAGTCTTTCGGCTTGGACAGCGTCGGCCATATCGCTGAGGTGCTGTGCCACAGCGCGGTGCCGTTCGCGCGCTGGCTGGCCAGTGACGAGGTGCGCCTGCATTCGGCAGCGGTGGTCAGCGAACACCTCGACCGTCTCGGTGTGCCGCACACCATGCAAGAAGGCGTATTGCCGGGCTTCAACCGCATTCGCTACGACTACCCCGAGCGGCCGCTGGTTTCCATTCTGGTGCCCACCAAAGACCAATTGGCGTTGCTGCAACGCTGCGTCGAAACCTTGTTGGAGAAAACCGCTTACTCGAATTACGAGCTGCTGATTATCGACAACGCCAGCGAAACCGAAGAAGCCAAAGCCTGGCTGGCGGGCATCGAGCAGTTGAACAGCGAGCAGATTCGCGTGGTGCGTTATCCGGGGCCGTTCAACTTCTCGGCTATCAATAACGCGGCGGCCGCTGTCGCGCGTGGCGAGTATCTGGTGCTGCTGAACAACGACACGGCGATTCTGCGTGAAGACTGGCTGGATGAATTGCTTAACCACGCGCGGCGCCCGGAAGTGGGCATCGTCGGCGCCAAGCTGTTGTTCCCCAGCGGCCATATTCAGCACGCCGGTGTGGTGCTGGGGCTTAGCGGGCCGGCGGACCATCCGTTCCTTGGCGACGCCGGTGACAGCGCCGGTTACATGCAGCGCCTGTTGGTGGCCCAGAACTATTCGGCGGTAACGGCGGCTTGCCTGATCATCCGCAAAGAGGTGTACGACGCGGTTGGCGGGCTGGATGAGGTGGTGTTCAAGGTTTCCTACAACGACGTCGACCTGTGCCTGAAGGTGCGCGAGGCCGGCTACCTGAGTGTGTGGACGCCTTACTCGGTGCTGTTGCACGAGGGCAGCGTCAGCCAGAAGTCGGGCGTTGAAACCCTGGCGCAGGAACAAAAACTCAAGCGCTTCCGCAGCGAACAGGCAGCGATGTACCAGAAATGGCTGCCGCTGCTGGCTCGCGACCCGGCCTACAACCCGAACCTGACCCTGGCCAATAAAGGCTTCGAGCTGGATCCGATTCGTGGCGCCACCTGGCAACCCTTTGTGCGGGCGCCGCTGCCGCGCATTCTGGTGCACCCGGCCGATCGCGGCGGTTGCGGGCATTACCGGGTGCGTCAGCCGTTCACCGCCATGCAGCGCGAGGGCGTGGCGGACGGGGTAATCAGCGAAACCCTGCTGCATCCGGTGGAGTTGGAGCGGTTCCAGAGCGATGTGATCATCTTCCAGCGCCAGGTCACCGATGCGCAGCTGGAATCGATGGCCGAGATCAAGCAACTGTCGAACGCGTTCCGTGTGTACGAGCTGGACGACTACCTGCCCAACCTGCCGCTGAAAAGCGTGCACCGCGCCGATATGCCCAAAGACGTGCTGCGCTCGTTGCGCAAAGCGCTGACGCTGGTCGACCGCTTCGTGGTGTCGACCCAACCGCTTGCCGAGGCACTTGCCGGCATGCATGACGATATTCGCGTGGTGCTGAACCGGCTGCCGACCAACTGGTGGAACGGTTTGAACAGCGAGCGCCGCGTTGGGCGCAAGCCGCGAGTCGGCTGGGCCGGTGGGGTAGGGCATACGGGCGATCTGGAACTGATTGCCGATGTAGTGCGGCATCTGGCGGATGAAGTGGAATGGGTGTTCTTTGGCCTGTGCCCGGACAAGTTGCGGCCCTACGTGACCGAGTACTACCCAGGCGTGACCATCGACAAGTACCCGACGATTCTTGCCTCGTTGAACCTTGACCTGGCCCTGGCGCCGTTGGAGCAGAACCAGTTCAACGACTGCAAGAGCAACCTGCGATTGCTGGAGTACGGCTTCCTCGGTTTCCCGGTGATCTGTACCGATGCTGTGTGCTATCGCGGCGATTTGCCCGTGACGCGGGTGAAAAACCGCTACAAAGACTGGATGGACGCCATTCGCATGCACCTGGCTGACTTAGATGCAACGGCGAAAATGGGCGATGACTTGCAGACCATTATTCGTCGCGACTGGATGCTCGAAGGCGAGAATGTGAGCAATTGGGCGAAAGCCTGGATGCCCGACTAGACTCATCGTCAATGCGTGGAAGGGGCTTCACAGCGGTGATAGCCCCTTTTTTTATGCGCGTCAGAAAACGGTGAATGCGGCAGCCAGCCCTGTTAAGTGCCGGTTTTGTTTGAAAATTGGCGTCACTTAAACGGCTGGGTGGGTAAGCGAGGCGTTGGAGATGGCTTGGCCACGTGTAAAAATTTTGATCGAGCCCTTTAGTTCTGCGGCCTGTGCCGATACAGAAAGTGTGGAAGCGGTTTGCACCGGTTCAGCAAGCAGCCAGCAAAATTTTTGAAAATTTTGCTAAAGCTCCAAGAACTAGCGCCGATAAACACTTCGAATGCGAATTCTAGGGGCGCCTGAGCTGCAGGCCCTGAACGTCGCAAGCTCAGGCAAATACTAGGTACTCGGGAGACGCCCAAATGGCACTTACAGTTAACACGAACATTGCATCGCTCAACACTCAGCGTAACTTGAACGCTTCGTCCAACTCGCTGAATACCTCGCTGCAACGTCTGTCCACCGGTAACCGCATCAACAGCGCCAAAGACGACGCTGCCGGTCTGCAGATCTCTAACCGTCTGACCAACCAGATCAGCGGCCTGAACGTAGCGACCCGTAACGCCAACGATGGTATCTCTCTGTCGCAAACCGCTGAAGGCGCGCTGCAACAGTCGACCAACATTCTGCAGCGTATCCGTGACCTGTCCATCCAGGCAGCCAACGGCTCGAACAGCGACACCGACCGTGCCGCTCTGCAAAAAGAAGTATCGGCCCAACAAGCTGAATTGAGCCGTATTGCCGACACCACTACCTTCGGTGGTCGCAAACTGCTCGACGGTTCGTTCGGTACCACTAGCTTCCAAGTGGGTTCCAACGCTTACGAAACCATCGACGTTTCGCTGAAAAATGCTTCTGCTACCTCGCTGGGTTCGTACCAGATCGGTGGCGGCGCAAGCACTGACAGCGCCGGCGCTTCGGCTGCTGGTGGCACTGTGTCTGCAAGCATCGCAGCAAGCGGCGCTGGCTTCTCGGCTAACACCATCACCGTTGTTGGTGGCGGTCAAACCAAAGACGTAGCCGTAACCTCCGGCGACAGCGCCAAATCGATTGCTGGCAAGTTCGACGGCGCCATCTCGGGCCTGAGCGCTTCGGCTCGTAACGTTGTACAGGCTGACGTGAACATCACTTCCGGCGCTGCCAGCTTCTCGCTGAGCGTGGGTAGCCAGTCGGTTGCCATCGTCGGTGTGACTGACTCCAAAGGTTTGGCTGATCAGATCAACTCGAACGCCGGTAAGCTGAACGTAACTGCGAACTACGATTCGAAAACTGACAAAGTGACCATTACTTCGGCCACTGGTGAAAACATTGTCTTCGGTGCTGACTCTGCTTCGTCGACCGGTACCATCAACCTGGCTGCACAAGGTTCTGACGGTACTTTCAGCGCCGAGACCGATGTTCGTGCCGCAGGCGGTAAAGCGATCGGGTACGTCGAGTTGAACTCGCCGAACTCCTACGCCCTCACCGGTACTTCGACTGAAGTGTTTGGCGACCAGGCTGCCGACCTGAACACCGTTTCGGATGTGGATATCTCCACCGCTGACGGCGCTCAACGTGCAATCGCTGTAATCGACAACGCACTGCAAAACATCGATGCTCAGCGTGCGGACCTCGGTGCTGTACAGAACCGCTTCGACAACACCATCAGCAACCTGCAGAACATCTCTGAGAACGCTGACGCTGCTCGTAGCCGGATCAAAGACACTGACTTCGCTGCTGAAACTGCAAAGCTGTCGAAAAACCAAGTACTGCAACAAGCTGGTACCGCGATTCTGGCTCAAGCTAACCAACTGCCACAGTCGGTTCTCAGTCTGCTGCAATAACGCAGAAAGAGACGCCAAAATCGGTGGGAGGAAGGGGATGACCCTTCCTCCCATTTGGCCATTGTGAGGTGTCTAAAATGGATGTTTCCAATATCACGTCGGTTGCCGCTCTGCCCAGACAAGCTCGTGACGGGCAAGTGCCGGTAGGGTCTGCTCAGCAGGCTGCAAAACAGACGGCGTCCGCTGCAAGTGCGGATACCAGCTCCGACGCTCAGGCCGACAGTGGAAGTATTGATGCAGCGGTTGCTGACATTCAGTCCTTCGTGCAAACGGTTAAGCGTGGTTTGAATTTCAATGTCGATGACTCAAGCGGCGAAGTTGTTGTCAAAGTTATCGATACGGACTCAGGCAAGTTGGTGCGGCAGATTCCTTCGGAGGAATTGCTTAAGCTGGCTGAACGCCTAGAGGACATTCGCAGCCTCATGTTCGAGGCTAAAGCGTGAGTTGGTACGGTTCTTGAGTACAACTCGCCATACCCGTTCCCATAGGGAATTCGGGACGTTTTTTTGACGGAGGTGCGAGATGGCTGGTGTAACTGGCATTGGTTCGGGCGTAAATATTGACGACATCGTGAAGGCTTCTGTAGCGGCGGAGAAAGCGCCCAAGCAAAACCAGATCGATAAGCTCGAATCCAAAACAACGACCAAGTTGACCTCGCTCGGTTCGTTGAAGAGCGCAGTGAGCGAGTTCCAAACCGCCCTGTCGCTGCTCAACAGCCCGACCAGCTTCCTGTCCAAATCGGCAACGTCCACCAACACCACCGCGCTCAGCGCCACTGGCAGCGCCAGCGCGATCGCGGGTAGCTATAAAATTGAAGTGTCGAAACTGGCCAGCAGCAGCAAAATTGCTTCTGCGGCGATCAGTGGCGGCAGCACTGCCAAATTCAACACCGGTTCGCTGGAAATCAAAGTCGGCAGCAACACAGCGCTGACCGTCAATGTCGACAGCACCAACAACACCCTTGCCGGTGTGCGTGACGCCATCAATGCCCAAGGCAAAACCGCCGGGGTGAGCGCCACCATCGTTACCGACAGTCAGGGTTCGCGCCTGGTTCTGAGCAGCACCAAGATGGGTGATGGCAACGACATCACCATGACCGGCACCAGCACCGGTACAGGCAATGCCTCGCTCGAAGACCTGACCTTCCCCGGCGCTACGCTGGATCCTACGACGTTTGCCACGCCCGCCGAGTACGACGCCGCCGTAGCCAAGGGCGGTAAAACCCTGGCCGCTGCGTCGAGCGCCAAGCTGACGATCGACGGGCTGGAAGTGGTGAGCGACTCGAACACCGTCGACAAAGCCATTGATGGCGTGACCATCAAGCTGACCGGCGTTACCAAAGCCGACGAGCCGCTGACGTTGAACGTCGCCGATAACACCTCGGCCGTGAAAGCCAACGTGCAGAACTTCGTCACCGCTTACAACAAGATGATGAGCACCGTGAATTCGCTGACCAAAGTGACCACGGTTGCTAACAGCAATCCGGTGGTAGCTGGGCTCGCGGGCGACTCCACGGCGCGCTCGCTGGTCAGTTCGATCCGCAGTGAGTTGGTATCGAACCAGGATAACGGCGGCGCCATTTCGGCCTTGGCCAATCTGGGTATCACCACCAAGACCGACGGCACGCTGGAGGTCAACAGCGCCAAGCTCGACACCGCGATCAGCGAAAACTACGAAGGCGTCGCCGCTTATTTCACCGGCGACGACGGGCTAGCGAGCCGGCTTACGTCTAAGCTCAAGCCGTACACCGATGGTGGCGGAATTCTGCAGCAGCGCACCGACCAACTTTCCAATACCATCACCAGTCTCGATAAGCAGCAGGAAGACTTGGATCTGCGCATGACCGCGTTGCAGACGCGTTTGTACAAACAGTACAACGCCATGGACGCCCTGGTGTCGCAGCTCACCAATACCAGCACCGGCCTCATGTCGCAGCTGGACAACTTGCCTGGCCTGGTCAAGAAGAATTAAGTCCCGCTAATTCTCGCCCGGCCGATAGCTTTTTTTGATGAAGAAAAAGTACGGACGGGCTTAAAGCTCCCACGAAACCCGCCGATAGCTTGAATATCGAAACAACGGTTCACGAGGGTTTGCAAAATGAGAGCGATGGCGGCGATGAATCAGTACAAGCAAGTGAGCGTGTCGTCTCAAGTGTTTGAAGCAACTCCCCATCGTTTGATCCAGATGTTGATGGAGGGCGGTCTTGAGCGTCTGGCTCAAGCCCAAGGCGCCATGGCGCGCGGCCAGGCCTCGATGAAAGGCGAGCTGATCAGCAAAGCCATCGGTATCGTGGGCGGCCTGCGTGAAGGTCTGGACATGGGCAAGGGCGGCGAAGTCGCACAAAACCTCGACCGCGTTTACGAATACATGATCACCCGCATGCTCGAAGCCAACAAAAGCAACGACCCAGCGCCACTGGTTGAAGTGTCGGGTCTGCTGCGTGAAGTGAAGTCCGGCTGGGATGCAATTGCACCGTAAGGTGGGTGAGGACAACGAAATGGCGAATTCCATGCTGCAACAAATCGAAAGTACCCGCCTGGCCCTGATCGACGCTTTTCAACAGGAAGATTGGGAGCGTATCGGCGCGCTGGACACCTCGTGCCGCGAGCAGGTGAGTGCCGCCATGGCCGACAGCACCGGTATCGAAGAAGCCCTGCGTGTGCAAATGGAAGCGTTGGTCGAGGTGTATCGCCACCTGACAGCAGCCTGTGTACGCAAGCGTGAAGCGGTTGGCGAAGAGCTGACCGTGCTGGTCAAGTCCAATCAAAGCGCCAAGATCTATCAGATGTTTGGCTAGTCAAAATTTTGTAGCTAACCTTTCGTCTAGAGGAGTTAGCTACAAACCTCTGCGTTAATTCTCAAGACAATGTGCTACCTGGTTGAACTGGGTAGAGAAAAACACGTCATAAAATTGACTGCGTACAAAAAATTGACTCTACTAGTGGCCAATTGCTGGCGTCATTTTATCGTGGTTGCGATGGACGCTTTCTTCACACCCCGGATCAGAACCAGACACTATGTGGCGTGAAACCAAAATTTTACTGGTCGATGACAACAGCGAACGCCGCCGCGATTTGGCGGTAATTCTAAATTTCCTCGGGGAAGAACATCTGGCTTGCACCAGCCAGAATTGGCGGGAGACGGTCGACAAGCTCGACAGCCCGCGCGACGTGCTGAGCGTTCTGCTCGGCGAAGTCACCAGCAAAGGTGGCTCCCTCGAATTACTCAAACAACTTGCTGCCTGGGATGAGCAACTGCCCATCTTGCTGGTGGGCGATGCCGCGCCAGCGGACTGGCCCGAAGACGTGCGCCGCCGTGTGCTGAGCGCGCTGGAAATGCCGCCCAGCTACAACAAACTGCTCGACTCCCTGCACCGTGCCCAGGTGTACCGCGAAATGTACGACCAGGCGCGCGGCGCCCGGGCCCGCGAGCCGAACCTGTTCCGCAGCCTGGTCGGCACCAGCCGCGCCATTCAGCAAGTGCGGCAGATGATGTCGCAAGTGGCCGACACCGAAGCCAGCGTGTTGATTCTTGGCGAATCCGGCACCGGCAAAGAAGTGGTCGCGCGCAACCTGCATTACCACTCCAAACGCCGCGATGCGCCATTCGTTCCCGTTAACTGCGGCGCCATTCCGGCAGAACTGCTGGAGAGCGAACTGTTCGGCCACGAGAAAGGCGCCTTTACCGGCGCGATCACCAGCCGGGCAGGGCGTTTCGAACTGGCCAACGGCGGCACCTTGTTCCTCGACGAAATCGGCGACATGCCGCTGCCGATGCAGGTGAAGCTGTTGCGTGTGCTGCAAGAACGCACCTTCGAGCGCGTGGGCAGCAACAAAACCCAGAGCGCCGACGTGCGCATCATCGCCGCCACGCACAAGAACCTTGAGTCGATGATCGAAGCGGGCACCTTCCGCGAAGACCTCTATTACCGCCTCAACGTGTTCCCCATCGAAATGGCGCCGTTGCGTGAGCGCGTGGAAGATATTCCATTGCTCATGAACGAGCTGATCTCACGCATGGAAGTGGAGAAGCGCGGCTCGATCCGCTTCAACTCCGCCGCCATCATGTCTCTGTGCCGCCACGACTGGGCTGGCAACGTGCGCGAGCTGGCGAACCTGGTGGAGCGCATGGCGATCATGCATCCCTACGGTGTGATCGGCGTACTCGAGCTGCCGAAGAAATTCCGCCAGGTTGAAGACGAACACGACCAACAGGCCACCAGCGTACGCGACGACCTGGAAGAGCGTTTCTCCTTTAACAGCAACATGTCCGGCCCGGAAACCACCGCCATGCTGCCGCCTGAAGGTCTCGACCTGAAGGATTACCTCGGCAATCTGGAACAGGGGCTCATCCAGCAAGCGCTGGACGATGCCGGCGGCGTGGTGGCCCGTGCTGCTGAGCGCTTGCGCATCCGTCGTACCACCCTGGTCGAGAAGATGCGCAAGTACGGCATGAGTCGTCGGGATGATGACGAACAGTCGGATGATTGACGCGAAATTTCCTCTCTTCAAACTAGTGCCTTGAAAAATAAGGATATTTTTTTAGGCACGGCTATTGCTAGTTCTCTCTCGACTGACCGTCTTATGACGGCTCACCGGGTGAGAGAGAACCATGAAGCAAACCGCACTCCCAACGTCCAGCACTGCTGCTAACGACATCGAGGCCTCCAGCCGCCAAGGGCTTGAGAAGGCGTTCGCCATGTTCAGCCAAATGTCGACGCAGCTCAGTGACTCCTACAACCTGTTGGAAGCGCGGGTTACCGAACTCAAGGGCGAGCTGGCGCTGGTCAGCGCGCAGCGCATGCAGGAACTGGCCGAGAAGGAGCGCCTGGCGCACCGGCTGCAAAGCCTGCTCGATGTGCTGCCCGGCGGCGTCATCGTTATTGACGGCCAAGGCGTGGTGCGCGAGGCCAACCCGGTGGCCTGTGCGCTGCTCGGTAAGCCGCTGGTCGGCATGCTCTGGCGCGAAGTGATTGCCCGTAACTTTGCCCCGCGCAAAGACGATGGCCACGAAGTGTCGCTGAAAAACGGTCGCCGCCTCTCTATCGCCACCCGCTCGCTCTCCGCTGAACCCGGCCAACTGGTGCTGTTGAACGACCTGACAGAAACCCGTCAGCTGCAAGACCAACTGGCCCGCCACGAACGCTTGTCGGCGCTGGGCCGTATGGTCGCCTCACTCGCTCACCAAATTCGCACCCCGCTTTCTGCCGCGTTGCTCTACGCCAGCCATTTGACCGAGCAAGTGCTGCCGGTCGATCAGCAGCAGCGTTTCGCCAGCCGCCTTAAAGAGCGTCTGCACGAACTGGAACACCAAGTGCGCGACATGCTGGTGTTCGCCCGTGGCGAACTGCCGATGCCCGATCGCCTGGCGCCGAAAAAACTCTACGAAGCCCTGCGTGCGGCCGCTGAGCCCCATGTGCAAGGCATGAACGTGCGCTGGCAATGCGACGCCCATACCGGCGAGCTGTTGTGCAACCGCGACACCTTGGTCGGCACCGTGCTCAATCTGGTGGAAAACGCCATTCAGGCCGCCGGCCGCGAGGCGAGTCTCAAGGTTCACTTCTATGTGCGTGGTCAGAACCTGCGCCTGTGCATCAGCGACAACGGCCCCGGCATCGACGCCACCACCATGGCGCGCTTGGGTGAACCCTTCTTCACCACTAAAACCACCGGCACCGGCCTTGGCCTGGCGGTCGTCAAGGCCGTGGCGCGCGCCCATCAGGGCGAACTGCTGCTGCGCTCGCGCCCCGGCCGCGGCACCTGCGCCATTCTGGTATTGCCGCTGATCGCAGCGGCCCCACTGGTTTCTCAGGAGTAACCACCCATGGCGAGCAAAGTTCTACTGGTCGAAGACGACCGCGCCCTGCGTGAAGCACTGGCCGACACCCTGGTGATCGGCGGCCACGACTTCTGCGCCGTCGACTGCGCCGAGGCGGGACTGACGGCCTTGGGCCGCGAGTCGTTTTGCATGGTCATCAGCGACGTCAACATGCCGGGCATGGACGGCCACCAACTGCTGGGCCTGATCCGCAGCCGCTATCCGCAATTGCCGGTGCTGCTGATGACCGCCTTTGGCGCGGTCGAGCGCGCGGTCGATGCCATGCGCCGGGGCGCGGCGGATTATTTGGTTAAACCGTTCGAGCCCAAAGCGCTGCTCGAACTGGTCGAGCGCCATGCGCTTGGCCGCGTCGGTAAAGATGAAGGTGACGGTCCGGTGGCGTTGGAGCCAGCGAGCCGCCAGTTGCTGGAACTGGCCAAGCGCGTCGCGCAAAGCGATTCCACCGTGCTGATTTCCGGCGAGTCCGGCACCGGCAAGGAAGTGCTGGCGCGCTACATTCACCAGCAATCACCACGGGCGGGCAAACCGTTTATTGCCATCAACTGCGCGGCCATTCCCGACAACATGCTCGAAGCCACGCTGTTCGGTCATGAGAAGGGCGCCTTTACCGGCGCTGTCGCCTCGCAGCCGGGCAAGTTCGAAATGGCCGAAGGCGGCACCATTCTGCTCGACGAAATTTCCGAGATGCCCTTGGGCCTGCAAGCCAAGCTGCTGCGCGTGTTGCAAGAGCGAGAAGTGGAACGCGTGGGCGCGCGCAAGCCGATTGAGCTGGACATCCGCGTGCTCGCCACCAGCAACCGCGACCTGGCGGGCGAAGTGGCGGCGGGGCGGTTCCGTGAAGATTTGTTCTATCGCCTGTCGGTATTCCCGCTGGGCTGGCGTCCGCTGCGCGAGCGTACCGCCGACATTCTGCCGCTCGCCGAACGCCTGCTGGCCAAGCACGCGAAGAAAATGAACCATGCCCCGGCACGCTTATCGGCTGACGCCGAGCGCGCGCTGACCGGTTACCCATGGCCGGGCAACGTGCGTGAGTTGGACAACGCCATTCAGCGCGCGCTGATCTTGCAGCACGGCGGCATGATCCAGCCGCAAGACCTGTGCCTGAGCGGCCCCATCGGCCTGGCGCCACTGCCAACGCCGACACTCACGCCCATCAGCAGCGGCAACGCGGTGTTGCCGATCAACGACGAAAGCAGCGACAGCAGCGCATTGGGCGATGACCTGCGCCGGCATGAATTCCAAATGATCATCGACACCCTGCGCGCCGAACGCGGTCGTCGCAAAGAAGCCGCCGAACGTTTAGGCATCAGCCCCCGCACCTTGCGTTACAAGCTGGCGCAGATGCGCGATGCGGGAATGGATGTTGAGGCGTATTTGTTCGCGAGCTAAAACCGTCGCCCACTAAAAAGCCCGGCACAAATGCCGGGCTTTTTCGTTTTACCTGTAGGAGCGGCTTTAGCGGCGATGCTTTTAAAGGTCCAAAGCATCGCGGCTAAAGCCGCTCCTACGCGGGAATTGTGTTCGCGGATTAGAGCGGGCTGATACGAATCAACATGCCCAGATTCGAATGATCCAGATACGTCAATTCGCCCGCTTTCAACCGCGCGGTGCGCTTCAGGCGCTCGCTGCCGGTGAGCATGCCGGTGGCGTCGAACTGGTTGATCCAGAAGTCGGCGTCCAGGTCTACAAAGCGCACTTGTTTGAGGGTCAGCGTGCCTTCCACCGGGTAGTGGCCGAACTGCTGGTTGCCGGTGTTCACGGCGATCTTGGTCGGCGCCTCGCCCATGCTTTGTTGCCAGGCCTGGTGCAGTAGCACGGTGTAGCCGTTGTTCTGATTCAGCTTGGCAGCTTCGCCATTGAGCGCCGTGCCCCGTGCGTTATCAGCAGCGCTGCCTTGCACGCCGGCAGCCCAGTCATCCGGAGCAGTTTGGCTGGCGGGAATCGGCTCGCCGGCCTGGCGGAAAATAATCAGCTCAACCTGATACAGGCCATCGGCAAACGCCATGGGCGTAACGAGGCTGAGCAACAGGGCGACACAACGGAGGGCACGCATTCGGTAGTCCTTTAATAATCAAGCTTGTTTAGGCGTGAGGCGCTCGAAAAGCGCTTCTAGCGTATTGAATCGTTCTTCCGGACGCTCCATCGGCACCTGGATTTTGAACTGCGTAGCGCCTTCGAATTTGTAGCGGTTGGGCTGGCTTTGAATCAGCTTGATCAGCACCAGTGGATCGACCTGGGTATCGGCGGCAAATTCAATTTTGCCGCCTTGCGGGCCGGCATCGACTTTCTTGATGCCTAGTTGCTCGGCTTGCAGTTTGAGCAAGGTCAGGCGCATCAGGTTCTTGGTCGGCTCGGGCAGCAGGCCGAAGCGGTCGATCATTTCCACTTGCAGCTCTTTGAGCGCGTCTTCGTCGGCGGCCGAGGCAATGCGTTTGTACAGGATCAAGCGCGTGTGCACATCCGGCAGGTAGGCGTCAGGAATCAGCGCCGGTACGCGCAGGTTGATTTCCGGTCCGCCACCCAGCGGCTGCTCAAGGTTGGGCTGCTCGCCTTTGCGGATGGCTTTCACCGCGCGCTCAAGCATTTCCATATAGAGCGTGAAACCTACCGCCTGAATCTGCCCACTCTGGCCATCGCCCAACAGCTCGCCCGCGCCACGAATTTCGAGGTCGTTGGTGGCCAGCACAAAGCCGGCGCCGAGGTCTTGGGTGTTGGCGATGGCTTCCAGGCGCTTCTCGGCGTCGGGGGTCATTTGCTTGCGCGGCGGCGTGAGCAAATAGGCGTATGCCTGGTGGTGACTGCGGCCCACGCGGCCACGCAGCTGGTGCAATTGCGCCAGGCCGAATTTGTCGGCGCGCTCGATGATGATGGTGTTGGCGCTGGGCACGTCGATGCCGGTTTCGATGATGGTCGAGGCGATCAGCACGTTGAAACGCTTGTGATAGAAGTCGCTCATCACCTGTTCCAACTCACGCTCGTGCATCTGCCCGTGGCCGATGCCGATGCGTGCTTCGGGCACCAGTTCGGCGAGGTCAGCGGCGCACTTCTCGATGGTTTTCACATCGTTGTGCAGGTAGTACACCTGACCGCCGCGTAGCAGTTCGCGCAGCAAGGCTTCTTTAATGACGGGCTTTTGCTGCTCCATCACAAAGGTGCGTACCGACAACCGGCGCGCCGGCGGCGTGGCGATGATCGACAGATCGCGCATGCCCGACACCGCCATGTTCAGCGTGCGCGGAATCGGCGTGGCGGTGAGGGTGAGAATGTCCACTTCGCTGCGCAGCGCCTTGAGCTGCTCTTTCTGGCGCACGCCGAAACGGTGTTCCTCGTCGATGATCACCAGACCGAGGTTTTTGATTTTCACATCGTCCTGCAGCAGCTTGTGGGTGCCGATAACGATGTCGATCTTGCCTTCAGCCAACTGCGCAACCGCCGCTTTCACTTCCTTGTCGGACTTGAATCGGCTCATCACCTCGACCGTTACCGGCCAATCGGCGAAGCGGTCGCGGAAGCTGTTGTAGTGCTGTTGGGCGAGCAGGGTGGTCGGCACCAGAATCGCCACCTGCTTGCCGCTGTGTACCGCAATAAACGCGGCGCGCATGGCCACTTCGGTTTTGCCGAAGCCCACGTCGCCACACACCAGGCGGTCCATCGGTTTGGGCGCCAGCATGTCGGCCATAACGGCTTCGATGGTGGTTTGCTGGTCCGGCGTTTCTTCAAAGGGGAAGCCGGCGCTGAAGGTCTCGTAATCCAGTTTCGGATCGGCGAAGGCATAGCCTTCACGGGCCGCTCGGCGCGCATAGATGTCGAGCAACTCGGCCGCCACGTCGCGCACTTGCTCAGCGGCTTTGCGCTTGGCTTTCTGCCAGGTTTCCGAGCCCAGACGGTGCAGCGGCGCCAGTGCGTCATCGCTGCCGGTGTAGCGGGCGATCAGGTGCAGGTTGGCCACCGGCACATACAGCTTGGCCTCGTCGGCGTAAGCGAGCATGAGGAATTCGGCGGTCTGGTTGTCCACTTCCAGCGTGGCCAGGCCCAGGTAACGGCCGACGCCATGGTCGATGTGCACCACCGGCGCGCCCTCGCGCAGCTCGGTGAGGTTTTTGATCACCGCGTCGCCGTGGTCGCCACGGGTTTTCTCGCGGCGTCGGCGCTGCATGACGCGCTGGCCGAACAGCGGGCTTTCGGCGATCAACGCCAGGGCCGGGTCGTCCAGCTGCAAACCGTCGTCCAGCGGTGCAATGGTGATCGCCAGGCGCTCTTTGCCTTTTACAAAGTCGCTCCAGTTGTCGACTTCCACTGGCTTGAGGCGCAAGCGCGCGAGCAGCTCCAACAGCACTTCGCGGCGCCCGGCGGATTCGGCGGTAAACAACACGCGGCCGGGGAAGTCGGCCAGGTAGGTTTCCAGCGCAGCCATGGGCTGGCTGGCCTTGGCTTGAATGGCCAGGTCCGGCAGTGCCTGGGCGGCGAAGCGCTCGCGGCCGACGCCGGTGTCGACGTCTTGCTGGCTGACCACCACGCGCGGCCAGTTTTTCAGGCGCGCAAAGCAATCTTCCACCGGCAGAAACAACTCGGCCGGCGGCACCAACGGCCGCTCGGGGTCCACGCGCCGTTCTTCATAGCGGTTGCGTACGTCGTTCCAGAAATTCTCGCTGGCCTGCTCGATGCCCGGCAGCGAGAACACTTGCGTGTCGCTTGGCAGGTAATCGAACAGGGTGTCGGTTTCGTCGAAAAACAGCGGCAGGTAATACTCGATGCCCGCTGGCGTGATGCCGCTGTTGAGGTCTTGATAAATGGTGCAGCGACGGAAATCGACGTCGAAGCGGTCGCGAAAACGCGCGCGGAAACCGGTGACGGCTTCTTTATTCAGCGGAAACTCGCGGGCCGGCAGCAGGCGAATGGAGTCCACCTTGTCGATGGAGCGCTGGGTTTCTGGGTCGAAGGTGCGCAGCGTTTCAATCTCGTCATCGAACAAATCGATGCGGTACGGCTGCGCGGTGCCCATGGGGAACAAGTCGATGATGGCGCCGCGTACGGTGAACTCGCCGTGCTCGTACACCGTTTCCACGTAGCGGTAGCCCGTGGCCTCCAGGCGCGTGCGCATCTGTTCCACATCGAGCTTCTGGCCCACGTCCAGAACCAGGCTGCTGCCCAGCAGAAAACGCTTGGGCGCCAGGCGGTGCAGGGCGGTGGTGATCGGCACCACGAGGATGCCGTGGCTCAGCTCGGGCAGCCGGTAGAGGCTGGCGATGCGCTGGGAAATGATGTCCTGGTGCGGCGAAAACAAGTCGTAGGGCAGGGTTTCCCAATCGGGAAAGTGCAGCACCGGAAGCTCGGGCGCGAAGAACCGCAACTCTTGCTCCAGGCGCTCGGCGCTCTGGCTGTCGGCGGTCAGCAGCAGGGTGAAACGTTTGGCGGCGTTGGCGGCTTCGGCGATGGCCAGGCTAAGGGCGGCGCCGGGCAGGTTGCCCCACGTTTGTTTGCCGGAGGCGGCAGGAAGGCTGGGTAAGCGCAATACGGACACGAGAGGTCGTGGCTCCGGTTGAGGATTAACCGGAAGGATTGTAACTATCCCGCCGCGCTGCTGTCAGTGTTTCGTCCGCTGCAGATTGCCGGCAGTTGCACAGCCCGTCATAATGTAGCCCGTTTTTTCAGCCCCTACATACTTGTTAAAGGTATTGCCCGTGACTCAGAAGCCTGATCAGTGTCTTGGTGAATGGATTGATCGTGAAGCACTCGCGGAGGCGATGATTCCGCTGATTGGTCAGCTCTACCGCAACAACAACGTGGTGACCTCAATTTACGGTCGCAGCCTGATTAACCGCTCGGTTATCCAGATTCTCAAAGCCCACCGCTTTGCCCGTCACCGCCAGGCTGACGAAAGCGAACTCTCGGTTCACGAGACCTTCGCCGTCCTGAAAGAAATGAGCAGCTTGAAGCTGGGCGCCGCCTCGGTCGACCTCGGCAAGCTCGTGGTCAAATTCAAAGCTGACGGCAACGGCCGCGCCATCGAGCAGTTCGTGCGTGACGAACTGGCCGCTGTGGTTGGCAAGCAAAACGGCACCCCGCGTAAAGGCACCGACGTTGTGCTGTACGGCTTCGGTCGTATCGGTCGTCTGCTGGCACGCATCCTGATCGAGAAAACCGGTGGCGGCGACGGTCTGCGTCTGCGCGCTATCGTTGTGCGCAAAGGCGCCAGCAACGACTTGGTCAAACGCGCCAGCCTGCTGCGTCGCGACTCGGTACACGGTCCGTTCAACGGCACCATCACCGTTGACGAGGAAAACAACACCCTCACCGCCAACGGCAACCTGATCCAGATTATCTACGCCAAAGAGCCGAAAGAAGTCGACTACACCCAGTACGGCATCAGCAATGCGCTGCTGGTCGACAACACCGGTGTATGGCGTGACGCCGAGGGCCTCGGCCAGCACCTGGCCTGCCCAGGCGTTGACCGCGTGGTACTGACCGCGCCGGGCAAAGGCAAACTGAAAAACATCGTGCACGGCATCAACCACGGTGAAATCACCCCGGACGACAAAATCATCTCCGCCGCTTCCTGCACCACCAACGCCATCGTGCCGGTGCTTAAAGCGGTGAATGACAAGTTCGGCATCGTTAACGGCCACGTCGAAACTGTTCACTCGTACACCAACGACCAGAACCTGATCGACAACTTCCACAAGGGCGACCGTCGTGGTCGCAGCGCGCCGTTGAACATGGTGATCACCGAAACCGGTGCTGCCACAGCCGCTGCCAAAGCCCTGCCGGAACTGGCTGGCAAGTTGACTGGCAACGCCATTCGCGTACCGACACCGAACGTGTCGATGGCCATCCTCAACCTGAACCTGGAAAAGGCCTCCACCCGCGAAGAAATGAACGAGTACCTGCGCTACGTCGCGCTGCACTCGGATCTGCATCGCCAGATCGACTTCGTTAACTCGCTGGAAGTGGTCTCCACCGACTTCGTGGGCTCGCGTTTCGCCGGTGTGGTCGATGCCGAAGCCACCATCTGCAACGACAACCGCGTTGTGCTGTACGTTTGGTACGACAACGAATTCGGTTACAGCTGCCAGGTAGTGCGCGTGATGGAAGACATGGCCGACGTAAATCCGCCTTCTTTCCCAGCGTGATAATGCGCATGTGCGCGCGGTAGTTGTTTTACCGCTGCGCTACAGCGAAAAGAAAAGCCCCGACCTGGTCGGGGCTTTTTTTTGCCCGAAGTCTCGCCGCCGCC
Source organism: Pseudomonas sp. AC070 (assembly GCF_979258635.1). Taxonomy (NCBI): domain Bacteria; kingdom Pseudomonadati; phylum Pseudomonadota; class Gammaproteobacteria; order Pseudomonadales; family Pseudomonadaceae; genus Pseudomonas; species Pseudomonas sp. AC070. The sequence continues at coordinate 3,699,221 of NZ_OZ409871.1, read as the reverse complement.
ATCCTGTAGGAGCGGCTTTAGCCGCGATGGCGATTTCCCGGCCAGCACCGTTTTCAGGAATCGCGACTAAAGTCGCTCCTACAAAAAGCGGCGTATTACGTCCGTCCGAACCTCCTGTAGGAGCGGCTTTAGCCGCGATAGCGATTTACCGGCAAGCACCGTTTCCAGGAATCGCGACTGAAGTCGCTCCTACAAAAAAATGTGGGCAATAAAAAAGCCCGTCACGAGGACGGGCCAAAGCGTGTTTTCACACGAGGAGTAAGTCGATGCCAGGCGAAGCCCGACGGGTTACAGCAGCGAAAGCGGGTAGCTGATAAACAGGCGATTCTCGTCAAATTCGTTGGCGCTGTAGTCGCGACGGATACTCGCGTTGCGCCATTTGAAGTTGAGGTTTTTGAAGGTGCCGCTTTGTACGGTGTACGCCAGCTCGGATTCGCGGCCCCATTCTTTGCCGTCCGTCACGGCGCCGACGTGCACGTTGTCACCGCTGATGTAGCGGTTCATCAGGGTCAGGCCCGGTACGCCAACGGCGGTGAAGTTGAAGTCGTGACGCAGCTGCCAGGATTTTTCCTTGGCGTTGTCGTAGCTGGAGTTGTAGCTGTCGTTCGCCAGGGTGCCGCCGCTGGTGCCGTTGACGCGCATCCAGCCATCGTCGCCGCTGACTTTCTGCAAGCCGACGTAGAAAGTGCTGCCGCCGTATTTGGCCGAGAGCATGGCGAAGCCGGTTTTGTTGTCGAGGTCGCCGGCCAGTTGGCTGCCGTCTTCCTTGCCAATGAAGTAACCGAGGTTCGCGCCCAGGGTGACGTCGCCGACCGGCTGGCTGTGCAGCACGTTGAAGTATTGCTGCTGGTAGATGTCTTCCAGCTCGGCATACCACACGCCCACGGTGGTGCGTTTTTCGTTGAAGCTATATTCGCCGCCGCCGAAGTTGAAGCGGTCGGACAGGAAGGCACCGCGCCCGTTCATGGACATGTCTTCCATGCTCGCATCGTTACGCGGGCTGTTCTGACGGAACTGGCCGCCGTACAGGGTCAGGCCGTCGATTTCCTGGGACGTCACCTGACCGCCGCGGAAGGTTTGCGGCAGGGAGCGGCCGTCGTCGGAGCGCAGAATCGGCAGCACCGGCATCCACTCGCCGACCTTCAATTCGGTTTTCGAGAACTTGGCTTTCGCCGCGACACCCAGGCGACCGAAGTCGTCAGCCGGGCGGCCGTCCTGGTGAATCGGCAGCAGTTGCGAGCCGCCGGTGCCTTTGCCGCCGTCGAGTTTCAGCGAGTACAGGCCCAGCACGTCCACGCCAAAGCCAACGGGGCCTGGGGTGTAGCCGGATTTCACATCAAGAATGAAGTTTTGCGTCCACTCCTCGGCTTTGTTCTGCGGGTTGGCCGCGTTCGGGTAAGCCGGGTTGGTGAAGTTGCGGTTGAAGTAGGCGTTGCGAAACGTCAGCGTGGCCTTGGTGTCGTCGATAAAACCTTCAGCCTGTGAAATCAGCGGCAGTGCCATGGCCATGCTGCCGGCGCCCAAGAGGACGAGCGATCGAGTGGTGCGGGTCTTCATTGTTGTTGTGCTCCCATTTTTGAAAAAGCCGTTCCCCTGCGAGCCAAATCTGGCCTGCATCAAAAGGCGGAACCGGTGATGCCCCTGTGTCGAGGCGTTGGGCCTGGCTTGAACGCAGCCGGGCCTATTGCTGCGGACTAGCCGTCAGCGAATTCGAAAGGATGGGGTGGCCCGTGAAGGCGAATGAACGACCGGGCCGAAGGCTGGCGCGGTAGGGGACTGGCGAGAGGGCGAGTCGTCATGGCGTGGTCCTGCGATTATTGTTTTTGTTGTTATAGGTTGTCGTACAACTGTGTCGGGATTATCGACAGAGGCTGTCGGATTTGTCAACGCACTGTTAGACGAAAGTGCTAGAGCTTTTTATTCGTTAGCTCAGCAACCACGCAGCTCTTGAGGGCGAGGCGCAATCCATCGCTGAGGTCTCACCGTGCACTTTGTGGCCTCCCCGCCAGATGGCCTGTTGTGTGATGTCTGTTCTCGCGGGGCATGCGACGTAATGGGGCAGGGTTTCCACCCGTCGGGGCGACGCGCGAAGCGGCCTCTGACGTTGACGCCAGTTTTTTGATCTGAAAACGACGTCGGCATAGCTATTTGCCATATCTGAGGGTAAAGCCGCTTGTGCTGGGCCTTCGCGCGTCGCAACTTCGCACGAATCTTGAATACACAGACCTGTCGTTGAGCATTCGATAGAGGACCGGCGCGATGATTTCGATCTTGCAACGCAGTTTTGCCAACCTGGGCATGGCAAAGAAGCTGGGCAGCGGATTTGGTCTGGTGCTGCTGCTCACCGCCGTGGTGGCGGCCATTGGCGTGACCGCGTTGCAGGCCATCAGCCAGCGCTTCGAAGCGCAAAAGCAGATGTCGGCCATTAACAGCGCGGTGCTGCGCGTGCGCCTGAACGAGCAAGCGTTTTCCATCAGCGGCGATGCCAAGGCCGCCGATGCGCTGCGCAAAGGCGTGGACGACATTCTCGCCGCTACCGCCACGCTCAAAGAACAGTCACCCTCCAGCGCGGCCGCCATGGACGCCGTGGCGCAAGCATTGGGCACCTACCGCACCTCGTTCGATCAATTCGTCGAGTTGGCCCTGGCCAAAGACCTGGCGCTGGAAATGGCCAGTTGGTCGGTCACCAGCGTGGCCAATAATCTGGATTTGCTGCAAGCCGGGCTGGCCGACGACGGCGCCTACGAACTCAAAGATTCCCAAGGCCAGAACGGTGCGGAATTTATCGTCCAGGCCGGGCAAGTCAGCCAGGTGTCGCGCCTGATGCTGCAAGCCATGAACGAAGCCCACCTGCGGCTCGCGCAAAGCCGTAAAGCGGCAGAGGGCGAAACCCTGGAGGCGACGAAAATCGCCCAGGCCGATGAAGCCCTGCAATTGGCTGAAACCCTGAAAAGCACCGTGAAAGATTCCGGCTACCTGACGGTGCTCAACGACGTCAGCACCAACATCACCACCTTCAGCGGCAAGCTTGCCGAATACACCGAGCTGCTCGGCAAAGAGCGCCAGGTGTACACGCAAATGCGCGAGCGCGCCGAACAGGTAATGACTGAAGTGGACCAGGCCTACGCCGCGCAAGACGCCGCGATGCGCGCTGAGCTCAAGGCCAATTCCGTGCTGATTCTGGCCTCGTCGGCGTTGGCGATTCTGGTCGGCTTGTGCGCCTCGCTGTTGATTACCCGCGCCATCGTCAAGCCGCTGCAAAGCGTCATTCATGTGGCTACGCGCATTGCCGACGGCGACCTCAGCACCAGGATTGAGGTGCGCGGCACCGACGAGGTCGGCCAATTAATGAGCGCCATGCAGCAGATGTCGGCCAGCCTCAGCAGCATGGTCGGCAGCTTGCAGGCCGGCATCAACCAGATCGCCACCTCGGCGCGCTCGCTGTCGGCCGTCACCGAACAGACCAACGCTGAAGTGGCCAGCCAGAAAGAAGAAACCGAACAAGTGGCCACGGCCATGAACCAGATGACCGCCACCGTTCACGACGTTGCCCGCAATGCCGAAGAGGCCGCCGGCGCCGCCGAAACCGCCGACTCGAAAGTGCTTAACGGGCAGAACGTGGTGCGCCAGACCATGGCGCGCATTGAGCAGTTGTCCGCGTCGTCCAGCTCGGCGAGTGACAGCATTCAAAGCTTGAGCAGCGAGATTCAAAACATCGTCTCGGTACTCAGCGTGATCAAAAGCGTGGCCGAGCAAACCAACTTGCTGGCGCTTAACGCCGCCATCGAAGCGGCGCGCGCGGGTGAGCAGGGCAGAGGGTTTGCGGTGGTCGCCGATGAGGTGCGCGCCTTGGCCAAACGCACGCAACAGTCCACCGAAGAAATCGAACGGCTGGTCAGCGCCTTGCAGAAAGGCGCGCAGAGTTCGGTCAGTCAGATTCAAAGCAGCACGGCGTTGGTTCAGCTCACCGTCAGCGACGCCCTGGAAACCGAAAGCGCCCTGGGCAGCATCGCGGCGGCGGTGTCAGTGATTCACCAAATGAACCAGCAGATTGCCGCGGCGGCCGAGCAGCAAAGCTCCGTGGCCGAAGAGATCAACCGCAGCGTGACTAACATTCGCAGCAGCGCTGATCAGTCGTCCATGGCCATGGAAGGCACGGCGGCGTCGAGTATTGAATTGGCCAGCTTGAGCAATGAATTGCAGGGGATGGTGGAGCATTTCCGGTTGGCGTGAGTACAGCGTTGCCATCGAAGAGCATCGCGGCTAATCGGAATGCCGCCCAGCCGCTCCTACAGGGTTATGCCTTCTGTGGGAGCGGCTTTAGCCGCGATGCTTTTGCCCCTTCAATCCTTACGCCAATTCAAAATCAGCAAGGTCAAAACCCCCGCCACAATCCCCCAGAACGCCGACCCAATCGAGAACAAGCTCAAGCCCGAGGCGGTGACCATAAAGGTGATCAGCGCGGCCTCACGTTCTTTCGGCTCGGCCATGGCGTTGGTCAGGCCGTTGATGATCGAGCCGAACAAGGCGAGTGCGGCAATCGACAGCACCAACTCCTTGGGCAGTGCGGCAAACAGCGCCGCCAACGTGGCGCCGAACATCCCGGCGAACCCGTAAAACACGCCGCACCACATGGCCGCCGTGTAGCGTTTGGTGGCGTCTTCGTGGGCGTGTGGGCCGGTGCAGATAGCGGCGCTGATGGCGGCGAGGTTGATGCCATGAGAACCAAATGGCGCCAGCAATAGCGAGGCGATGCCGGTGATGCTAATCAGCGGTGAGGCCGGCACGGTGTAACCGTCGGCGCGCAGCACGGCGATGCCTGGCATGTTCTGCGAGGTCATGGCCACCACAAACAGCGGAATGCCGATGCTGATGGTGGCTGCCAGGGAAAAGCTCGGCGTGGTCCACACCGGCACCGCCACCTGCAAATGAAAGCCGCTGAAATCCAGCAAGCCCATGCCGCCTGCCAACGCCGTTCCGACCACCAACGCGGCGAGTACGGCGTAGCGCGGCTGGGCGCGTTTAACCAGCAGATAGGTGAACAGCATCGCCAGCACCAAACCGGTACGGTGCTGGGCAGCGACGAAAATTTCGCTGCCGATTTTGAACAGAATGCCCGCCAGCAACGCGGCCGCCAGGGAGCCAGGCAGGCGCTTCACCAGCCGTTCGAAGCTGCCGGTGAGCCCGCAAATAATCACCAGCACCGCGCAGGTGATATAGGCGCCGATGGCCTCGCCGTAACTCACGTGGCCGAGGCTGGTGATCAGCAGCGCCGCACCCGGCGTCGACCAGGCCACGGTGATCGGCGTGCGATAGCGCAGCGACAACCCGATGCTGCACACCGCCATGCCAATGGACAGCGCCCAGATCCACGATGAGATCTGCGCCGTGGTCAGTCCGGCTGCCTGACCGGCCTGGAACATCAACACCAGTGAGCTGGTGTAGCCAGTCATCATCGCGATAAAACCAGCGACCACGGCGGACGGCGAACTGTCGGCCAGCGGGCGTAGCGGTTGCGGGGAAGCGGCGTCCATTCACACGTCCTTGAAGATGGGATAGAGCGAGGCGACCAGCAGCAGCGCCATGGTGATATTGAAAAAGCGTAGCGCGCCAGGGTTGCGCAGCCAGTTGCGCAGCAGGCTGCCGGCAGCGGTCCACACGCTCATGGTCGGGCAATTGACTAGCGCGAATACCGCTGCAATCAGCAGCACGTTAACGACGAAATTCTGTTGCGGCACAAAGGTGGTAATAGCGCCGACGGCCATGATCCAGGCCTTGGGATTGATCCACTGAAACGCCACCGCCTGGGCAAAACTGAACGGCTTGCCGCGCTCATCGCCGTTGGCTTCCGGCGCGCCGGAGCGAGTGATTTTCCACGCCAGATACAGCAGATACAGCGCGCCGACGTAACGCAGAATCACATACAGCATGGGCACTTGCTCGAACACTTGGCTCAGGCCGAAGCCCACCGCCAGCACCAACGACATCAGGCCGACACTTATACCCAGCATGTGCGGCACCGTACGACGAATACCGAAATTAACCCCCGAGGCGAGCAGCATGGTGTTGTTCGGCCCGGGCGTCACGGATGTGACAAAGGCGAAGGCGACAAAGGCAATCAACAGCTCGAGGCTCATGGCGTTTCACTCCAAAACGAGTGTCCAGCCTACGGGCGGCGGGGGTTGCCGTCCCGATACAGCAATTGGCGCAAATGGCCGTACAGATCCACGGCCTTATTGCTCGACCGCAGCGCCCTGGGCCAGCGCCTGATTCACGGCGAACCAACCCTTTACCGCATCCTCGCCGGTTTCATCAAACGCGCGGCGCAGCAACTTCACTTGTTCGCGGCGCAGGGCGCCTTCCAGCTTGCTGCCTTCGGGTGTGAGATAGAGCAGGCGTTTGCGTTTGTCGTCGGTGGCGGCGTCGCTGTGTACCAGGTCCATTTCCAGCAACTGGCGCAGCGGAATATTCAGCGCTTGCTTGCTCACACCCAACACCGCCAGCAGCTCTTTCATGCTCATGCCGGGGCTGCGCGCAATGAAAAACAGAATGCGCTGGTGCACGCGGCTCAAGCCTCGGCGCGCGAGCATTTCATCGGCCTTGGCGGTGAATGCCTGGTAGCCGAAAAAAAACGCTTCCATGGCATTTTGCTGAGTGGTTGAGTTTTTAAGGTCAAGCATATTGACGTTGTTATCCGTATCGTCGTAGTTTCGGTTTAGCCGATTTCGGTCAATCAGTTTGACTTATTTTTCCCTGCCTTTGCTACCGGTGACTTGTATGGCCTTCTCCGAACGTATCAGCCGTCTTAAAAGCTCTTTGATCCGCGAAATTCTGGCGGCTGCGCAACGTCCGGAAGTGATGTCCTTCGCCGGTGGTTTGCCCGCCGAACCCATGCTGCCGAAAGTGGAATGGGCCGACATGCCGTTGAGCATGGGCCAGTACGGCATGAGCGAAGGCGAGCCGGCGCTGCGTGAAGCCATCGCCGCTGATGCCCGGGCGCTGGGCATCGCCTGCGACGCCAGCCAAGTGCTGATCGTCAGCGGCTCGCAACAAACCCTCGACCTGGCCTCGAAACTGTTTATCGACCCGGGCACCGAAATTCTGCTCGAAGCGCCGACGTATCTCGCCGCGCTGCAATCTTTTCAACTGTTCGGCGCCGACTGCCTGAGCGTTCCCCAGGAAGCCGACGGCCCGCAGCTCGACGCCTTGCGCAAGCGCCTGGAACAACACACGCCGGCATTCGCCTATTTGATTCCGACCTTCCAGAACCCATCGGCCGTGCGCTACAGCGAAGCCAAGCGCGACGCCGTGGCCGCGCTGCTCGATGAGTTCGGCGTGACCCTGATTGAAGACGAACCCTACCGCGAGCTGGTGTTCGACGCCGGCAGCGCCACGCCGATTGTCAGCCGCCTGAAAAAGGCCAGTTGGATCTACACCGGCACCGTGTCGAAAACCCTGCTGCCGGGCCTGCGTGTTGGCTTTTTGATCGCCACGCCGGACCTGTTTCCACACCTGTTGCGCCTGAAGCAATCGGCTGACCTGCACACCAACCGCGTCGGCCAATGGCAAGCGCTGCAATGGCTGGGCACGGAGAAATACAAGTCGCACCTGGCCGAGCTGCGCGACTTCTACCGCGTGCGCCGCGACGCCATGCAAGTGGCGCTGGAAGAACATTTTGCCGACCTCGCCGAATGGAACGTGCCGCAAGGCGGCCTGTTCTTCTGGCTGACCCTCAAACAACCGCTGGACACCCGCACGCTGCTCGACGCGGCGTTGAAAGAAAACGTGGCGTTTATGCCGGGCGAACCTTTCTTCGCCCAGCCGGAAGACAACCCCGGTTACTTGCGCTTGAATTTCAGCCACATTTCGCCGGATCGGTTGGGCGAAGGGCTGTCGCGCTTGGCTAACGTCATCCGCCAGGCGCAGTTGGAACAAGCGGCTTAACACCTCACCGAACAGGCACTACAGGAGGTTGCTATGTACAAGGTTTACGGCGATTACCTCTCCGGCAACTGCTACAAGGTCAAATTGATGCTGCACCTGCTCGGCAAAGAGTCGAAGTGGGTGCCGGTGGACATTCTCAAGGGCGAAACCCAGACCCCGGAATTTCTCGCCATGAACCCCAACGGCAAGATTCCCGTGCTGCAATTTGAAGACGGCACGTGCTTGTGGGAGTCCAACGCGATTCTGAATTTCCTCGCCGACGGCAGCGAATTCCTGCCCACCGAACCGCGCCTGCGCACGCAGGTGTTGCAGTGGCAGTTTTTCGAGCAGTACAGCCATGAGCCGTACATTGCCGTGGCGCGCTTTATCAAGCTGTACCAAGGATTGCCCGAAGAGCGCCGCGCCGAATATGAATCGACCCGCAAGGGCGGATACAAGGCGTTGAAGGTGATGGAGCAGCAGCTGAAGCTGACCAATTATCTGGTGGGCGATCATTACTCCATCGCCGATATCGCGCTGTATGCCTACACCCATGTTGCCCATGAGGGCGGCTTCGACCTGGAACCGTACCCGGCGGTGCGCGCCTGGTTGGAGCGCGTGGCGAGCCATCCGAAGCATGTTGGGATGTTGGATTGATTGAAGTTTGCTAGATAAAAAAACCGGCCTAGTGCCGGTTTTTTGTTAGGTGGTGAAGGTCAAAGACCCCTCTCCCCAACCCTCTCCCGCAAGCGGGCGAGGGGGCTGATCGCGTCGGTCGCCGCGACCGAATTGTGTTTCCCCTCTCCCGCCTGCGGGAGAGGGGCTAGGGGAGAGGGCTGGCCTTAACGCGGGCGCATCAAGAAACGCGCGATCACCCGTTCGCCTGCTCCAACGCCGCCAACCGCGCCTCCAACTGTGCCACCCGCTCTTCCAACTCATCAATGCGCGACTGCGAGGGCGCTGCCCCTTCGCTGCGTTCACTGCGCCCACTGCTGGCAATCGCCGCCGCCAATTCCTCAGGGCTGGCGAGCAAATGCATATACCGGTCTTCCCGCTGCCCCGCCTGACGCGGCACCAGCACCGCCAAGCCTCGGCTGGCCAGGCGTTCCAGCTGGTGCTGCAACGCTTCCACATCGTCAAAGTTGTGCATGCGCGAGCTTCGGGTCAGCAGTTCATTCAGCGTTTGCGGCCCGCGAAGCAGTAACAGACTCAGCAAAATCACCTGGGCCGGCACCAGCTCCAGTGCTTTGTCGGCACGGTGTTCCCAACGATCCGCGCGGCTGCCCATCACCAGCCGCGCCATGCCGCGTCCTTCAAGCGCGCGCAAGGCTTGGGCGACCTGGCCCTGGGTCAGGTTCATCACCGGCTCGCGGCTGGTCTTCTGGTTGCACGCCAGCACCACCGCGTTGAGCGTGAGCGGGTAGGTTTCGGGCGTGGTGGCTTGCTTCTCGACCAGGCAACCGAGCACGCGGGCTTCGGTGGCGGTGAGTGGTTCTAAGGCGGGGGCGGGGTTGACCGTTTCCTGGCTTGCTTCGTTGTCTTGGCTCATGGCGGCAGCTCCGGCGCAAATGGAGCCGTAGCCTAGCGTGAGATGGGCGCGGCTGCACTCTTGAGCGCAACGGGAAGTGTTTGTTGCAGGCATCGAGGCTGAAGCCTCTCCTGGCGAGGGGACAAAAAAAAGCAGCCCGAAGGCTGCTTCTTTTACTGCGCGAGGCTGGGAATCACGCCACATCCACCAGGATGATTTCGGCATCTTCCACGGCATTGAAGACCAACACCTCTTCACCGCTGACCGCCACGCCGTCGCGGGCGTTGGCTTGCACGCCGTTGACGCTGATCACACCGCTGGCCGCTACCAGATACGCCTTGCGATGGGTGCCAAGACGGTATTCGGTTTGCTGACCGGCCTTCAGTGTCGCCGCACTCAAGCGGGCGTCGGCACGGATGTGCAGCGCTTCGCCGTCGTCTTTGTCACCGCTGGCCAGGGTCACGAATGCACCGGCGCGTTCGCCTTTAGGAAACGGCTTGGCGCCCCACGACGGTGGCGAGTTGAACTCGGTGGGCTGAATCCAGATCTGGAAGATCTTGGTGGTTTCATCCTCCAGGTTGTACTCGCTGTGGGCGATGCCCGTGCCCGCACTCATTACCTGCACATCACCGGCTTCGGTGCGGCCTTTGTTGCCCAGGTTGTCTTGGTGAGTAATGGCACCTTCACGTACGTAGGTGATGATTTCCATGTCCCGGTGCGGGTGACGGGGGAAGCCGCTTTGCGGAGCGATTTCGTCGTCGTTCCACACGCGCAATTGGCCCCAGTTCATCCGGCTCGGATCGTAATACTCGGCAAACGAGAAGTGATGGCGAGCGTTCAGCCAGCCATGGTTGGCACCACCCATCTGCTCAAAAGGTCGACGTTCGATCATGACTTATGTCCTCCGTTGGTTAGCCAGGTGGCGCTCGTTGGGTCTGGTCTGTGCTGCAAAGCGCGAGTCAGACGGTGGGATGCCGCTGGTGTTGGGTGCCATGATCTATCGGTTTGGTACGGCTGAATAGCGCAATTTTCGCCCTTGAATAATCGAATATGTCGATACGTTAATGGCTGCGGTTTTGACAGTTTTTCGCGGGCCTGGGATGCCATTTGCCCTCGCAGATGACCCTCGACCACGCAGACGGGCGGTTGTCACATTCCCGCTTTGTGACAGCCATGTTTTAGGCGAAATGGAACACTCCGGTGCTGGCACGGTGCCAGAAAAACGGCTGAAACCGGCGTGCTAGAGCGTCTGGATGGTTATTCCTATTAGAAGTAAAAAAGTTCCTTTGTCATAAAACATTTATATAAAAGCAACTGAGCTGAAATAACCCCCCGCCAGTATTCCCCCAGCACAAACGAGCCAGCCGCTCGGGTGTATTTCAAAGACCAATAGGGGAATTCTTCGATGATCCGTAAGCACTTCGCCGGTATTGCCGCCAGCGCCCTGGCCCTGGCCATTTCCGCCCAGGCTTTCGCCGGTACCGTTACTACTGACGGCGCTGACATCGTTGTAAAAACTAAAGGTGGCCTTGAAGTGGCTACTACTGACAAGTCGTTCGGTTTCAAAATCGGCGGCCGTCTGCAAGCTGACTACAGCCAGTTCGATGGCATCTACACCAAGAACGGTGACAGCGCTGACGCAGCTTACTTCCGCCGTGCGTTCCTCGAGTTCTCCGGTATCGCGTTCAGCGACTGGCTCTACAACATCAACTACGACTTCTCGCACAACTCCGGTTCTGCAGATGACGGCTACTTCGACGAAGCCTCCATCAGCTACATCGGCTTCAATCCGGCTGTAATCAAAGTAGGTCGTTTCGACCCAGAGTTCGGCCTGGAAAAAGCCACCAGCTCCAAGTGGGTAACCGCTCCTGAGCGTAACGCCTTCTACGACATCATCGACTGGTCCAACAGCCACCAGAACGGCATGGGTGCACAAGTTTCCAGCACCTTCAGCGACTCGTTCTACGTATCGGCTGGCGCATTTGCCAAAGACAACAACGACACCGACGGCGACAGCAACAAGCAAGTCAACCTGCGTGGTGTGTTCGCTCCGCTGCACGACGCTGGCAACGTGCTGCACTTCGGCTTCAGCGCCGCTCGCCGCGACGTTTCCGACTCGGCGCTTGACGCACAATTCCGTAGCCGTCTGGGCATGCGTGGCGTCGCCACTACCGGTGGTAACGATGCCGGTACCAACGGCAACCGCGTTGTGTTCGCTGGCCAGAGCAACACCACCACTGGCCTGTATGACAAAGACACCGCGCTGGGTCTGGAGGCTGCCTGGGCAATGGGGCCGTTCTCCGTTCAGGGTGAATACATGACCCGTGAACTGAAGGCCGACACCAATAACCCGACCTTCCAAGACGTGGAAGCCAAAGGCGGCTACGTACAAGTGGCCTACACCCTGACCGGTGAAGCCCGCGGCTACAAACTCGGCAAGTTCGACGCCCTCAAGCCTGCCAACAACCAGATCGGTGCATGGGAAGTGTTCTACCGCTTCGACAGCATCTCGGTTGATGACGACAGCACCCGTACCGCTGCTCAGCGCGTGACGCTGGATGACGGCGACCGTGACGCCAAAGTGCACAACCTGGGTGTGAACTGGTACGCCAACGAAGCCGTGAAAATCAGCGCCACCTACGTCAAGGCATCGGTTGATGGCGTGACCAACGCCACCGGCACCACCGCTGCCTCGCGCACTGGCGATGACGATGGCGACGGTTTCATCGTTCGCGCTCAATACGCGTTCTAAGCTGTAGCTCCACGCAACAAAGGTTCTGCTCCTTTCTTTAGCCCCGCCTAGTGCGGGGCTTTTTTATGGGCGGCTATTAATAGAAGCGCCTCGCGGCCGCGCACACCTGTAGGAGCGGCTTCAGCCGCGATGCTTTTGACCTTATCCGCCTAGCTGCCGTTATGATGACCGGGCCGTCTAACTCGCTGTGGAATCGCCCATGCCTGTGCACATTCTCGACTCCCTGTCCGCCATTCCCGCGCAAGCCTGGGATGCGTTGCTGCCCGAGTCGCAGCCGTTTTTGCGCCATGCGTTTCTATCGGCGCTGGAAGACAGCGGCAGCATTGGCGGGCGCAGTGGTTGGCGGGCGTCGCACCGCGTGTGGGTGAACGACCAAGGCGAATTGCAGGCGGCGCTGCCGGCGTATTTGAAAAGCCATTCCTACGGCGAGTACGTGTTTGACCATGGCTGGGCGGACGCCAGCCAGCGCGCGGGCATTCCTTATTACCCCAAGCTACTCGGCGCCGTGCCGTTCTCTCCCGTGACCGGGCCGCGCCTGCTCGGCTTGCCCGACAGCGCCTCGCTACTGCTGAACGCGCTAACGGCTGATCTACCGGCACAAGGGCTTTCCAGCCTGCATATCAACTTCACCGATGAGCTGGCCAGCGCCTTGCTCGACGGTCGCGAAAACTGGCTGCAGCGCCTGGGTTGTCAGTTCCATTGGCAGAACCGTGGCTACCGCGACTTCGCCGATTTCCTCGACGTGCTCGCCTCGCGCAAGCGCAAGCAAATGCGCAAAGAGCGCGAGCAAGTGGCAGGGCAGGGCATCGAATTCGAATGGTACGAAGGCAAGGCGCTGAGCGAAGCGCAGTGGGATTTCGTCTACGCCTGCTACGCCAACACCTACGCCGTGCGCGGGCAGATGCCGTATCTGACGCGCACGTTCTTCAGCCTGTTAGCCGAGCGCGTGCCCGAGGCGATTCGTGTGGTGTTCGCCATTCAAGGCGCGCGGCCGGTGGCCATGGCGTTCAGCTTGGTGGCTGGCGACAGTTTGTATGGACGCTATTGGGGATGCCTGGCGGAGTTTGATCGCTTGCACTTCGAGACCTGTTTTTATCAGGGCATGGACTATGCGATCAGTCAGGGCTTGCAGCGTTTCGACGCCGGCGCTCAGGGCGAGCACAAGTTGATTCGCGGCTTTGAGCCGGTCATTACGCAGTCGTGGCACTACTTGTGTCACCCAGGACTGCGCGATGCGGTGGCGGATTTTCTTGAGGATGAACGGGCCGGCATTCGCGCCTACGCCGAAGAGGCGAAGACGCTGTTGCCGTTTCGCCAGGCTTAGCGCGGTGGTCTAAGACCGGCGGGCGGCGGGTTAGCCGTTCTGCGCGCGGCCGCCCCATTCTTGATACTTCAGCTTGTGCACTTCGCCGAGGCTGTCTTCGTACACCACGATCACAGGTACGACACCGGTTTTGCCGGAGTTGTCGGTGCGGTGCAGCACTTTGGCTACATCGACCTTCATGCCGTAGTGGTAATCCACTGCCGGCAGGCCAGCGCCCGGGGCGGGGTTGAGATCATCGGCAAACACGCCAGGAGCGAAGCCGGAGAGAACGGCGGTAACCAGTGAAGCTATTTTCATGATGGCCTTTCCTCAACAGTGGGGGTCGATTAAAAGCAGCAACGAAAATCTTCGGTAAACGGCAGAGAAGGTTTGCATTGCGGCTTTCTGTCGCAGGTAGCGACGGGCCTATCTAAACAGCCGCAGGGTCGGTTTGAATAATCAATGATCTTGTTAGTCGGCATCGGTGACGTTGATATTAGAAAGCTAGCTAACGGTTTTGCTGGCTTTGAGAACATCGAGGCTAAAGCCTCTCCTACAGGGGGCGCGGTTCGGGCTCGAGAGCGTCGCCATCAATCAAGCCCCACAAACCCGCCCGTCTGGTGATGCCACAACCGCGCATACAAGCCTTTGTGCGCCAGCAACTCGGCATGGGTGCCGCTTTCGGCGATGCGGCCTTTGTCGAGCACAACCAGGCGGTCCATGCGTGCGATGGTGGAGAGGCGGTGGGCGATGGCGATGACGGTTTTGCCTTGCATCAGGCTGTCGAGGCTTTCTTGAATGGCGGCTTCCACTTCGGAGTCCAGCGCCGAGGTGGCTTCGTCGAGGATCAGAATCGGCGCGTCTTTGAGCAATACGCGGGCGATGGCGATGCGTTGGCGCTGGCCGCCGGACAGCTTCACGCCGCGCTCGCCGACATGGGCGTCAAAGCCGAAGCGACCCTGGGCGTCGGAGAGTTCAGGAATAAACTCGCTGGCCCGCGCTTTACGCACCGCCTCCCACAGCTCGGCGTCGGTGGCGTCGGGTTTGCCGTACAGCAAATTGTCGCGGATGGAGCGGTGCAGCAGCGAGGTGTCCTGGGTGACCATGCCGATGCGTTCGCGCAAGGTTTCCTGGGCGACGTGGGCGATGTTCTGACCGTCGATAAGAATCTCGCCGCCTTCCAGGTCGTACAAGCGCAGCAGCAGATTCACCAACGTCGATTTGCCTGCGCCGGACGGCCCGATCAGCCCGATTTTCTCGCCGGCGCGAATCTCCAAGTCGAGCCCGCCGATCACACCCGCGCCTTTGCCGTAGTGAAAGCTGACGTTGCGCATGCTCACCGCGCCTTGGGGCACTTGCAGGCGCGGCGCGTCGGCACGGTCGAGCACCTTGCGCGGCTGGGCGATGGTCTGCATGCCGTCTTGCACGGTGCCGATGTTTTCGAAAATGCCGGTGACCACCCACATGATCCAGCCGGACATATTGATCAGGCGAATCACCAGGCCGGTCGCCAGCGCGATGGCGCCCACGGTGATCAGCCCCTGGCTCCACAGCCACAACGCCAGCCCCGTGGTGCCGACGATCAATGCGCCGTTCATGGCGGTAATCACCGCGTCCATCACCGTGACCACGCGGCCAGCCATTTGCGTAGTCACGTTCTGTTCGTGCAGCGCTTCGCGGGCGTAGTTCTGCTCGGAGTTGGTGTGGGCGAAAAGCTTGAGCGTGGCGATGTTGGTGTAGCCGTCGACAATGCGGCCCATGAGTTTGGAACGCGATTCCGAGGCGATGACCGAGCGGGCCTTCACCCGTGGCACGAAGTACACCAGCGATCCGATATAGCAAACGATCCACGCCAGCAGCGGCAGCATCAGGCGCCAGTCGGCTTCGGCAAACAGCACCAGGCTGCTGATGGCGTAGATCAGCACATGCCACAGCGCGTCGACGGCTTGAACGGCGGAGTCGCGCAGGGAGTTGCCGGTTTGCATGATGCGTTGGGCGATGCGCCCGGCGAAGTCGTTCTGGAAAAACCCGAGGCTCTGCTTGAGCACGTAGCTGTGGTTTTGCCAGCGAATCAGGTTGGTCAGGCTCGGGCTGATGGTCTGGTGCACCAGCAGGCCGTGCAAGCCGTTGAACAGTGGGCGCAGCAACAAGGTGACGGCGGCCATCCACAGCAGTGCCGTGCCGTGTTGCTCGAAAAATTGGGCGGGTGGGGTGCTTTGCGCCCAGTCGACGATGTCGCCGAGAAAGCTGAACAGCGCCACTTCGATCAGCGCGACGATCAGGCCAACAATCATCAGCGCCACAAAGCTGGGCCAGGCCTGGCGCAGGAAGTACAGGTAGAAACGCCACACGTCCGTGGGCGGTGCCTCGCTGGGCGCGGCGCGGAAGATGTCGATCAATTGCTCGAAACGGCGAAACATCATGGACCTCGTTGCAAAGCGGTTGCGCGCGATTACGCGGCGCTGAAAAACCAAACGGAAAACGCCAACCGCTCGTTTTCCGTCTGCTTTCGTGTTGCCCGGTGTCGCTCGCTACGCTTTCGTTCCGCCGCGTCGCGCGCGCCAGTTACAGGCGTTTGGCGGACAAGATCAGCACCGGCGTGTTGGGCACATCGCTCATGCCGGCGTAGCGGCCGGTCGGCACTTGGGCAATTTTGTCGACGATATCCATGCCCTTGACCACTTTGCCGAACACGGCATAACCAAAGTCGCGGCCGCCGTGGTCGAGGAAGGCATTGTCTTTCTGGTTGATGAAGAATTGGCTGGTGGCCGAGTCGACAACCCCGGTGCGGGCCATGGCCAGCGTGCCGCGTACGTTGTGCAGGCCGTTGTCGGCTTCGTTCTTGATCGGCGAGTCGGTGTTCTTCTGGCGCATGTCGGTGTCGAAGCCGCCGCCCTGAACCATAAAGCCCGGAATCACGCGGTGAAAAATGGTTTTGCTGTAGAAGCCCTTGTCCACATAGGCGAGGAAGTTCTTGGTGCTGATCGGCGCTTTCTGGTCTTCCAGTTCGATTTCGATGTCGCCCAGGCTGGTGGTCAGCAGCACGTGCGTGCCGGCTTGCGCGTCGGCGGCGAACAGGTGGCTGGCGAACAGCACGGAGCAGGCGAGGAGGGTGGCTTTTTTCAACATGGCGAAGACCTTGTCTGGACTATTTATTGGTGTGGAGAAACCGGTTGTTGGCATGGAGGAACAGCTGTAAGCCGGGCAGTTTAACGGTCTACCTCGGCAAGAAATGCCAACAACTGGGCATTGAAGAACTCGGGTTGGTCCATGGGCGTGGCGTGGCGGGAATCTTCCACCACCAGCAGCCGGGCGTTGGGCAGCTCGTCAACATAAGCCTGTTTGCTGGCCACCGACGTGTAGTCATGGTCGGCCGTAACCACCAGCGTAGGACAGGTTATGCGCGCCAGTCGTTCCCGCACGCCCCAGCCGATAATGGCGTCGAGACTGGCGAGGTAGGCGCGTTTGTCATTCATGGGCCAACGCCGTTCAATCTTCAGACGCAGCTCAACCTGTTCCGGTTTGGGAAACAGCAAACCGCCGAGTTTTTTGCCGATCACTTCCAGGCTGAGTAGGCGCGATAACGTCCAGCGTTGGGCCACCATCAGTGCGTCTTTCGGCGTTTTCACCTTCACTTCCGGACCGCTGTTCACGATGGTGAGACTTTTCAAAAGGTGCGGGTAATCCACGCCCACTTGGAAGCCGATCATGCCGCCCATGGAAATGCCCACCAAATGCACGGGCGGCAAATTCAGGTGGTCGATCAGGGCTGCCACGTCTTCGGCGAAACCGCCGATGCTGTAGGCCTCGTGCGGTTTGTCGGAGCGGCCATGGCCGCGCACGTCGAGACTGATCACGCGGTACTGCTGGCTCAGCACAGGCGTTTGGTATTCCCAATCCAGCGTGCTGGAGCCCAGGCCGTGGACCAGCACCAAGGGCGCACCGGCGCCGTATTCCTCGTAGTGCAGCTGACAATTGTCGTGATCGAAATACGGCATGTGTGCCTCCTGGCTTGCTCGGCTGCGGGGTCAGTTGTGCATGGCGGGTGCGGCGAATGGGGCGTCCAGCGGCGCGGCGTCGAAGTTGCGCAGCAGCTCGATAAGAATCTGCGTGGCCGGGCCCAGGGGTTTGTCTTTGTTGGTATAGAGGAAGAACGTCGGGTGGCGGCTGCCGCCTCGGTCCAGCGGCAGTTCCTTGAGCACACCTTCGCGCAATTCGCGCTCGATCAGGTGGCGCGGCAACCAGGCAAAGCCCAGCCCACTGGCCACGAACGTGGCGGCGGTCGCCAGGCTACCGAGGGTCCAGCGCTGCTCGGCGCCAAGCCAGCCGACGTCTTTCGGCTGTTGGCGTCCCGAGTCGCGGATCACCACCTGCATATGGGATTCCAGATCCTGAAAGGTGATTTCCCGCTGCAAGCGGTGCAGGGCATGTTCGGGGTGGGCGACGGCGACGAATTCCACCGGGTTCATTTCCGAACCGAGAAAACCGGGCACGTTGAAGCCGCAGATCGCCAGGTCGGCGACGCCGTCTTTCAGCACTTCCTCGACCCCCGACAACACTTCCTCACGCAGCCGCACGCGACAGCCACGGCTCTGCGGCATAAACGCGGTGAGAGCGCGAACCAGGCGGGCGGTGGGGTAGGCGGCATCGACCACCAAGCGCACTTCGGCTTCCCAACCTTGTTCCATGTGGTGGGCGAGGTCTTCGAGCTGGCTGGCGTTCTTCACCAGTTGCCGTGAGCGGCGCAGGAGCACATCGCCGGCCTCGGTGAGCACGGCTTTGCGACCGTCGATACGCAGCAGCGGCACGCCCAGTTGCTCTTGCATACGCGCCACGGTGTAGCTCACCGACGACTGCGAGCGGTGCAACGCTTCGGCTGCCTGGGCGAAACCGCCATGGTCGACGACCGCTTGCAACGTTCGCCACTGATCCAGGGTTACCCGGGGCGCTTTCATCCTCGCATCCTCTTGTCCTAAGCTGTGCTCCCTGCCGGAGACCAACTGATGAATAAGTTGTTGTGTTTAGCCTTTGCTGCGCTGCCCCTGAGCGCACTGCCGTTGTCCGCCTTCGCGTTTCCCATCGAGCTTGAGAAAAAGCTCAATGGCGCCGAAGTGTCGGCATCGACCCAAGAAGTCGACTTCAACATGGGAGCCGTGCAGCTCTACAACTATGGCCAGGCCGCCGCCGAATGCACGGCCGTTTTCCGCAATGGGCCTGAAGCGCCTCGCAGCCGTAAAGTTACGCTGCAGCCGGGAAAAGACGCGTTGCTGACTGGGCGCTTCACCTCGCAGGTGATCAAAATGCGCATCCGCGTCACCTGTAAGCCTGTCTAGTGCTGAGCCTAGGGTTAACGAGGCGATAAATCAAATAAATAGATAGGTTGTAGCGGCTTTTTACGCTTTTTTATCGATTTATGCGGCATTAGTCTAGCTCCATCGCAAGCACAACGCAGATGGAGCAGGTCCCATGTCTCAGGTTTTAGTGATTGAAAGCAGCGCCCGCACCCAGGGTTCGATCTCCCGCGAACTCACCGCGCAGTTCATTGCGCAATGGCAGGCCGCCCACCCTGGCGACACCATCACCGTTCGTGACCTCGCTGTTGACCAAGTGCCGCACCTGGACATGAACCTGCTCGGCGGCTGGATGACGCCCGCCGACCAGCAGAGCGACGCCGAAAAAGTCGCCCTGGCGCGCTCCAACACCCTGACTAACGAATTGCTCGCCGCCGACGTGCTGGTGCTGGCCGCGCCGATGTACAACTTCACCATTCCAAGCACGCTGAAATCGTGGCTCGACCATGTGCTGCGTGCCGGTGTGACCTTCAAATACACCGAAACCGGCCCGCAAGGCCTGCTCACCGGCAAACGCGCCTTTGTGCTGACCTCCCGTGGCGGCATTTATGCCGGCAGCAGTCTTGATCACCAGGAACCCTACCTGCGCCAGGCGTTGGGCTTTGTCGGCATTCACGACGTGAGCTTCATTCACGCTGAGGGTTTGAACCTGGGTGGCGAGTTTATGGAAAAAGGTTTGAATCAAGCCAAGGCGCAGCTGGCGCAAGTGGCTTGATGAATGGACGAGGCGCCTGCTCGGCTGGAGCGGCGCCTCGGTTGGTAAGTGCTCCTACTTCACACGCCCGCTCCTGCGTGTATCCGCCCGACAGACGCTCCCCTTGTTCTGTTGGGCATTTTTTTGTCTGGTGGAAATGCTACTTGTGGGAGCGGCTTTAGCCGCGATGCGGTGGTGATAAGGAATGCATTTTCAGGTCCGGTCAATCGCGGCTAGTCGGGATGCCGCCCAGCCGCTCCTACAGGTCGGTGGTTGGCGATAAAACTCGTTGTGTCTGGTGGAGATGGCCCTGTGGATTGGTCAATAAAAAAGCCCGGCATTGGCCGGGCTTTTCCTTGCGCTACGAACCCATCAAATCTCAGGCCGATGCACGTTGCCAAACAGGCTCTGGGAAAACTTTACGCGGTCCTCGGCGGTTTCCACCACGCCTTGTGCGGTCAGTTCTTCAATGCGCGCTTCCACGGCATGGGCGCGGTGGGTGAGGCCGCAGTCGTTGGCGATCTGGATGTTCAAGCCGGGGCGCGCGTTGAGTTCCAGAATCAGCGGGCCTTTTTCCTGGTCGAGCACCATGTCCACACCGATGTAGCCCAGCCCGCACAGTTCGTAGCAACCGGCGGCCAGTTTCATAAAGCCATCCCAGTTGGGTAGCTGCACGCCATCGACGGCATTGGTGGTGTCGGGGTGCTTGCTGATTTTGTTGTTCAGCCAGGTGCCGCGCAGCGTGACGCCGGTGGCCAGGTCGACACCCACGCCAATGGCGCCCTGGTGCAGGTTGGCTTTGCCACCGGACTGGCGGGTGGGCAAACGCAGCATGGCCATCACCGGGTAGCCCATCAGCACAATAATGCGGATGTCCGGCACGCCTTCGTAGCTGATGCTTTTGAAGATCTGGTCCGGCGTAACCCGGTATTCGATCAGCGCGCGGTCGCGGTGGCCGCCCAGTGAGTAGAGGCCGGTGAGAATGCTGGAGATCTGATGCTCCAGCTCTTCATGGCTGACGATCTTGCCGGACACCGTGCGGTAGCGGTCTTCGAAGCGGTCGGCGATCACCAGAATGCCGTCGCCGCCCGCGCCCTGGGCGGGCTTGATGACGAAGTCGGGACGGTCGCCGATGATTTCCGGCAGCTTGTCGATCTGCTTCTCGGTTTCGATGATGCCGTACATTTCCGGCACATGAATGCCGGCCAGAATCGCCCGCTCTTTGGTGATGATCTTGTCATCCACAATCGGGTACAGGTGCCGTTTGTTGTACTTGAGCACGTAGTCCGCGTTGCGCCGGTTGATGCCCATAATGCCTTTGGCTTCCAGGGCCTTCCACGTTTTGATCATGCCGAACATGGCTCAGTCCTTCAGAAAGGCTTTGAAGCGGAACAGCTCGGTCAGGCGATAGCCGCGATAACGACCCATGGCCAACATGAAGCCCACCAGAATCAGCAGCACTGCCGGGAAGGTGAAGACGAAGTAGTTGAGCTCCGGCACTGTCATCAGCAGGTGCGCCAGGGAGGCGGCGAACAGCGTGCCGATGGCGACTTTCATGGCATGGCCGCCGCCACGTTCTTCCCAAGTGATCGACAGGCGTTCGATGGTCATGGTCAGAATCACCATCGGGAACAGCGCCACCGACAACCCGCGCTCCAGACCCAATTTATGGCTCAGCAGGCTGATGGTCGCGATCAGAACCACCACAAAGGTCAGCACCACCGACAGCCTTGGCAGCATTTGCAGTTTCAAGTGTTCCAGGTACGAGCGTAACGACAGGCCCAGCGCGGTAATGATGGTGAACAGCGCAATGCCGTAGCCCAGTTGCATTTCGCGGAAGGCGAGGGCGATCAGTACAGGGGTGAACGTACCCAGGGTTTGCAGGCCGATCAGGTTACGCAGCACCAGAATCACCAGCACGCCGATGGGGATCATCACCATGATCATGAAGGTTTGCTGGGTTTGCAGCGGCAGGCCGTACAGCGAGTATTCGAGGAAGTCGGCGTCGGTGTTTTCGTCGGTCAGCTTGGCCAGGCGAATGGCGTTCATCTGGCTGTTGTTAAGGCTGAAGCGCACCTGCAGCTTTTTCCCGCCCTCGATGCTCACCAGGTTTTCATCACCGGTCCACCACACCAGGCGGTCTGCCGGCAGGCCTTGTTCGCCGGTTTCCGGGCTGAAGTACAACCAGTCCTGACCGTTGAAGCTGCGCAGCCACAGCTCCGGGGTTTGCGGTTGATCGGCCACCAGGCGAATGGTGTGCACGCGCTCCATCGGCACGTGGGCGATGGAGAGCAGCAGTTCGATGGTTTTGGCTTTGTTCGGGGTCGACGTGTCGCCTGCCAGCAGCAGTTTGACGTTGTCGTCGTTGAGGTTGTTAACCCGCTTGATGGTTTCGCTGATGAAGGTTTCGATGTCGGCCGAGTGTTGGCGAATCGGCGCCATCAGGGCTTCGGCGGCGATTTTCTCAGCGCCTTCAACGGCAATGCTGTCGCGGAATATCGGGCCTTTGGCTTTAGGTTTTTCACCGCTGTAGCGTTTGGTCAGCACCAGGCGGTAGTAGAGCGTTTGGTTGCCACTGACACGACGGGCCGACCAGGTGACCTTACGGTTGCCGTCGACGCGGTTGATGCTCACCCCGTAGTTATTGGAAATGAAGCTCTCGTTGAGGCTTACATAATCCTGGCTCAGCGGCGGCACGAACATCTGCACCTTCACCGGGTTTTTCGGTGTGGCCTGGAATTCGACCTTGGCATCGATGTTCCACAGATCGTCGGTTTCATCCTCGGTAATCGGAATGCCAACGACGAAAATCTGGTAGGCCGTAATCAGAACGCCCAGTGTCACCAAAATGGCGATCAGGACTTTCAGATGCAGGGTAAGAGAGCGCATGTAGGGAACCTGTCCATTAATCAATCTTGTCAGTGTCGCTGTACCACAAGACCCCAGGCAGGGCGCGGTGCAGGTAATGGCATTGCGGTGGAGCTCACGTTCTTGACGCTGTTTCGGTGCGTGCGCGGCCGGGTAGGCCGTTTAGCTCACCGGTTGTTTCTCACTGCTGTCTTCTGCCACCGCGCAACCGGGTTTGCCGGCGGCGTATTTGAGGCTGGGGTCGACCAGGGCGTCGAAGCGTTTCAGGGCTTCGGAGCCAATCAATAAGGGGTACTGAAATGCGCTGCGGTCGGTGAGGTTGACCTCGATGGTGCGCAGGGCTTTGCCCATGCATACCTGAAGTTCGATGACCGGACGTGCTGTGTAGGTTTTCTCTTCGTCGGGATCGTAGTCACCGGCGCGGCGTTTGATTTTGCTGATACGCGCCAATGGACGTTCGATGGGGTGCGCGTGGGCGTCGTCGATGGCCAGGTAAAAGCGCACCCAGGTTTCGCCATCGCGCTTGAAGCGTTTGATGTCGCGAGCACTGAGCGAAGCGGTTTTGGCGCCGGTGTCGAGTTTGGCCGCCACTTGCAGGTCAATGTCGGTGAGCTGCGCGTATTCGTTCAGGCCATACACACCCTTTTCCGCCGCCTGGCTGAGGGCCGGCAACAGAACGAGCGATAACAAGAGGGCTAAGGGCTTGAGTGTCATAAGTCCTAAAACGGATCGTGGAAATTTCAGCGGGGTCCGTGTGGAGCAGTCCCGGATCAAGTCACTTAGTGTTAACAGCAAGGGCTTAGGTTCACCTGGCGCTTGGCGAGTGAGTCTAGCAGCCCGCACGGCGCAGTCTGGCAGGCTTCAAGCGCGGCGCATTCTAACATGCAGATTTTTTGCGGCGACAGGCGGTTGCGTGGCAAAAAAACATCGCGGCTAAAGCCGCTCCCACACCGAACGCCACCCTCTAAGGGCGGCTTTAGCCGTGATCGCTGAAAACCTCGCGCTTAAAAAACTGTCAACAATCCACTCTGATCGTTTGACTAAAGCGCGTTCGAGGGGTAGTTTTCACCGAAATATTCATCGGTGTGTCGACAATATGCAAGACGCCCTCGAATCCGTAGTCGACGCCCCCGTCGACTCCGAAACCCTCTCCGAGCACGTATTCCGCCGCATTCAGGCGGCCATTGTGCAGGGCGACATCGCCCCCGGCAGCAAGATTTCCGAACCCGAACTGGCGCGCACCTACGGCATCAGCCGTGGCCCGTTGCGTGAGGCGATTCACCGGCTCGAAGGCCAGAAGCTGCTGGTGCGCGTGCCCCATGTCGGCGCCCGCGTTGTATCGCTGAGCCATGCCGAGCTGATTGAGCTGTACGAAATTCGCGAGTCCCTGGAAGGCATGGCCTGTCGCCTGGCCGCCGAGCGCATGAGCCAGACAGAAATTGATGAGCTGCGCAGCGTGCTGGATTTGCACGAGCGCGACGCCGCGTTCCAGGCCGGTGTTGGTTACTACCAGCAAGAAGGCGACTTCGACTTCCACTACCGAATCATTCAAGGCAGCGGCAACAAAACCCTGGCGCAGATGCTCTGCGGCGAGCTGTACCAACTGGTGCGCATGTATCGCCTGCAATTTTCCGCCACGCCCAATCGCCCGCGTCACGCGTTTGCTGAGCACCACCGCATTCTCGACGCCATTTCCGAGCGCGACGGCGAACTGGCGGAGCTGCTGATGCGCCGCCATATCGCGGCCTCCAAACGCAATATCGAACGCCACTACACCGGCCAGGCCGGGCAGGCGGTTTCCAAATCCCCCACGAGAGGTGAAGCATGAGCTCCAACACCCCAGGTCAACGTTTCCGCGCTGCCATTGCTGCCGAGTCGCCGTTGCAGGTCATCGGCGCGATCAACGCCAACCATGCGTTGCTGGCCAAGCGCGCCGGTTATAAAGCCATTTACTTGTCCGGTGGCGGGGTGGCTGCCGGCTCCCTGGGCTTGCCGGATCTGGGCATCAATACGCTAGACGACGTGCTCACCGACGTGCGCCGCATCACTGACGTATGCGACTTGCCGCTGCTGGTCGACATCGACACCGGCTTCGGCCCCAGTGCCTTCAATATCGAGCGCACAGTTAAAAGCCTGATCAAGGCCGGCGCTGCGGCGGCTCATATCGAAGACCAAGTCGGCGCCAAGCGTTGTGGTCACCGTCCGGGCAAGGAAATCGTCTCCACCGAAGAAATGGCCGACCGCGTCAAAGCCGCTGCCGACGCCAAGACCGACGCCGATTTCTTCCTGATCGCCCGCACCGACGCCATTCAGGCCGAAGGCGTGGACGCTGCCATTGAACGCTGCCTGCGCTATGTGGAAGCTGGCGCCGACGGCATCTTTGCCGAGGCCGCCTACGACCTGCCGACCTACAAGCGCTTTGTCGACGCCTTGGGTGTGCCGGTGTTGGCCAACATCACCGAGTTCGGCGCCACGCCGCTGTTTACCCGCGATGAGCTGGCCTCGGTCGGCGTTGCCATTCAGCTTTATCCGCTGTCGGCATTCCGCGCTTCGAACAAGGCGGCGGAAAGTGTTTACACCTCGATTCGCCAGAACGGCCACCAGAAGGACGTCATCGAATTGATGCAGACCCGTGCTGAACTGTATGACCGCATCAACTACCACGCCTTCGAGCAAAAGCTCGACGCGTTGTTTGCCGCCAAGAAGTGATTGCCACCCGGCCGCTCGACTGAAGCGGCGGCCGGCCAGCGCTGTGCTGAGTCAGAACAACAATTACAACCGGATCAGATGAGGAGATAGCCGCGATGAGCGCAACCCCAGAGACGACCACGCCGGGCTTCAAACCCAAAAAATCAGTTGCCCTGAGCGGCACCGCCGCCGGCAATACCGCGCTGTGCACCGTCGGCCGTACCGGCAACGACCTGCACTACCGTGGCTACGACGTGCTGGATTTTGCCAACCGCTGCGACTTCGAAGAAATCGCCCACCTGCTGGTGCACGGCAAGCTGCCGAACGTGTCGGAACTGGCCGCATACAAGGCCAAGCTCAAAGCGCTGCGTGGCATTCCGGCCGCGCTGAAAACCTCGCTGGAACAACTGCCGCCCTCGGCGCACCCGATGGATGTGATGCGCACCGCCGTGTCGGTGCTGGGCTGCGTGTCGCCAGAAAAAGACGACCACAACCACCCCGGCGCCCGCGACATTGCCGACAAGCTGATGGCCTCGCTGGGCTCGGCCTTGTTGTATTGGTATCACTTCAGCCACAACGGCAAGCGCATTGATGTGGAAACCGACGACGACTCCATCGGCGGTCATTTCCTGCACTTGCTGCATGGTGAAAAGCCGCGCGAGTCGTGGGTGCGCGCCATGCACACCTCGCTGAACCTGTACGCCGAGCATGAATTCAACGCCTCGACCTTTACCTCGCGCGTGATCGCCGGCACCGGCTCGGACATGCACTCGTGCATCGCCGGCGCCATTGGCGCGTTGCGTGGCCCCAAGCATGGCGGCGCCAACGAAGTGGCCTTCGAAATTCAGAAACGCTACGACAACCCGGACGAAGCCGAGGCCGATATCCGCGCCCGCGTTGAGAAAAAAGAAGTGGTGATCGGCTTCGGCCACCCGGTGTACACCGTGGCCGACCCGCGCAACAAAGTGATTAAAGAAGTGGCCCGCGAGCTGTCGGCAGAGCAGAACAACACCAAGATGTTCGACATTGCCGAGCGCCTGGAAACCATCATGTGGGACATCAAGAAAATGTTCCCCAACCTCGATTGGTTCAGCGCCGTGAGCTACCACATGATGGGCGTGCCCACCGCCATGTTCACGCCGCTGTTCGTGATCGCCCGCACCTCAGGCTGGTCGTCTCACGTTATCGAGCAGCGTATCGACGGCAAAATCATTCGCCCGAGCGCCAACTACACAGGTCCCGAAGACCTGAAGTTCGTGCCGCTCAAGGACCGCCCATAACCATGAGCATTGCGATGAACACCCAATACCGCAAGAACCTGCCGGGCACCGTGCTGGATTACTTCGACACGCGCGAAGCGGTCGATGCCATTGAACCGGGCGCTTACGCCAAGCTGCCGTACACCTCGCGTGTGTTGGCCGAGCAATTGGTGCGCCGCTGCGACCCGGCCATGCTCACCGATTCCCTCAAGCAACTGATCGAACGCAAGCGCGACCTCGACTTCCCTTGGTACCCGGCGCGCGTGGTGTGCCACGACATTCTCGGCCAAACCGCCCTGGTCGATTTGGCTGGCCTGCGTGACGCAATCGCCGACATGGGCGGCGACCCGGCGAAGGTCAATCCGGTGGTGCCGACGCAACTGATCGTCGACCACTCGTTGGCCGTGGAATACGCCGGCTTCGACCCGGATGCATTCGAGAAAAACCGCGCCGTGGAAGAGCGTCGCAACGAGGACCGTTTCCACTTTATTGAGTGGACCAAAACCGCGTTCAAGAACGTCGACGTGATCCCGGCCGGCAACGGCATCATGCACCAGATCAACCTGGAGAAAATGAGCCCGGTGATCCAGGCGCGTGACGGCGTGGCCTACCCCGACACCTGCGTCGGCACCGACAGCCACACCCCACACGTGGATGCCTTGGGCGTGATCGCCATTGGCGTTGGCGGTCTGGAAGCGGAAACCGTGATGCTCGGCCGCGCCTCGATGATGCGCCTGCCCGATATCGTCGGCGTCGAGCTGACTGGCAAGCGTCAGCCCGGCATCACCGCCACGGACATCGTGCTGGCGATTACCGAGTTCCTGCGTAAGGAGCGCGTGGTTGGCGCCTATGTGGAGTTCTTCGGCGCAGGCGCCAACAGCCTGTCCATCGGCGACCGCGCGACTATCTCGAACATGTGCCCCGAATACGGCGCCACCGCCTCGATGTTCTACATCGACCAGCAAACCATCGACTACCTGAACCTGACCGGCCGCGAGCCGCAGCAAGTGGCGCTGGTTGAGCAGTACGCCAAGCTCACCGGCCTGTGGGCCGACGCGCTGGAAACGGCCGAATACGAGCGGGTGCTGAGCTTTGACTTGTCCAGTGTGGTGCGCAACATGGCGGGCCCAAGCAACCCGCACAAACGCCTGCCCACCAGCGCCTTGCAGGAACGCGGCATTGCCGGCGACGCCATGCTAGCGGCAGCCAAGGGCGAAGAAGCCGACGGCAAATTGCCGGACGGCGCGGTGATCATCGCTGCCATCACCAGCTGCACCAACACCTCGAACCCGCGCAACGTTGTTGCCGCCGGATTGGTCGCGAAGAAAGCCAACGCCTTGGGTCTGCAACGCAAACCGTGGGTGAAAACCTCGTTCGCGCCGGGCTCGAAAGTGGCCAAGTTGTACCTGGAAGAAGCCGGTTTGCTCAGCGAACTTGAGCAACTGGGCTTTGGCATCGTGGCCTATGCGTGCACCACCTGTAACGGCATGTCTGGCGCGCTGGACCCGGTGATTCAGCAAGAAATCATCGACCGCGACCTTTACGCCACCGCCGTGTTGTCGGGCAACCGCAACTTCGACGGGCGCATTCACCCGTACGCCAAACAAGCGTTTCTGGCCTCGCCGCCGTTGGTGGTGGCGTACGCCATCGCCGGCACCGTGCGCTTCGACATCGAGCAAGACGTGCTCGGCCATGACGCTGCTGGCAACGCCATCACGCTTAAAGACTTGTGGCCAAGCGACGAGGAAATCGACGCCTTGGTGGCCTCGTCGGTGAAGCCGGAGCAGTTCAAGCAGATTTACATTCCGATGTTCGACCTGGGCACGGTGGAGGAGGCGGCCAGTCCGCTGTACGACTGGCGCCCGCAGTCGACCTACATTCGTCGCCCGCCGTATTGGGAAGGTGCCCTGGCCGGCGAGCGTAGCCTGACCGGCATGCGCCCGTTGGCGGTGCTGCCGGACAACATCACCACCGATCACCTGTCGCCTTCCAACGCCATTCTGTTGGACAGCGCCGCCGGCGAATACCTGGCGAAAATGGGCTTGCCGGAAGAGGACTTCAACTCCTACGCCACGCACCGCGGCGACCACTTGACCGCCCAGCGCGCCACCTTTGCCAACCCACAGTTGGTGAACGAAATGGCCGTGGTCGACGGGCAGGTGAAGAAGGGCTCGCTGACCCGAATTGAGCCGGACGGCAAGGTCACCCGCATGTGGGAAGCCATCGAAACCTACATGGAACGCAAGCAGCCGCTGATTATCGTGGCCGGCGCCGACTACGGTCAGGGCTCGTCGCGTGACTGGGCCGCCAAAGGTGTGCGCCTGGCTGGCGTGGAAGCGATTGCCGCTGAAGGCTTCGAGCGTATTCACCGCACCAACCTGGTGGGCATGGGCGTGTTGCCGCTGGAATTCAAACCCGGCACCAATCGCCTGACTCTGGGCCTGGACGGCACCGAGGTGTACGACGTGATCGGCGAGCGCACCCCGCGCGCCACGCTGACCTTGGTTATCACCCGCAAGAACGGCGAGCGCCTGGAAGTGCCGATGACCTGCCGCCTGGATACGGCGGAAGAAGTGTCGGTGTACGAAGCGGGCGGCGTGTTGCAGCGCTTTGCTAAGGACTTCCTGGAAGCGACGGTGGCGGTTTAACCGTCGTTGTTCCGGCAAGAGATGGCTTTATGTGGGAGAGGCTTCAGCCTCAATCTTTTGACTTTAAAAGCATCGAGGCTGAAGCCTCTCCTACAGGGTCCGAGTGATTTCCGAATTGGCTTTATCAGGACGCGATTCCATGCCCCACGCACCGCAAATCAAAATCCCCGCCACCTATATGCGTGGCGGCACCAGTAAAGGCGTGTTCTTTCGCCTGCAAGACTTGCCGGAAAGCTGCCAG
This sequence comes from Pseudomonas sp. AC070, assembly GCF_979258635.1. NCBI lineage: Bacteria > Pseudomonadati > Pseudomonadota > Gammaproteobacteria > Pseudomonadales > Pseudomonadaceae > Pseudomonas > Pseudomonas sp. AC070. The sequence goes on along the minus strand of NZ_OZ409871.1, from coordinate 3,669,966 downwards.
GTGCCGGGCACGGCCCGCGACCGCCTGTTTATGCGTGTGATCGGCAGCCCCGACCCGTACGCCGCGCAAATCGACGGCATGGGCGGCGCCACGTCGAGTACCAGCAAGTGCGTGATTTTGTCGAAAAGCACGCAGCCGGATCACGACGTTGATTACCTGTACGGCCAGGTTTCCATCGACAAAGCGTTCGTCGACTGGAGCGGCAATTGCGGCAACCTTTCCACCGGCGCCGGCGCGTTTGCGCTGCATGCGGGCTTGGTCGACCCTGCGCGCATTCCCGAAAACGGCGTGTGCGTGGTGCGCATCTGGCAGGCCAATATCCAGAAAACCATCATCGCCCACGTGCCGGTCAGCAACGGCCAGGTTCAGGAGAGCGGCGACTTCGAGCTGGATGGCGTGACCTTTCCAGCGGCGGAAATCGTGCTGGAATTCCTCGACCCGTCGGATGACGGCGAGGCGGGCGGCTCGATGTTTCCCACGGGCAACCTGGTCGACGATTTGGAAGTGCCGGGTATCGGCACCTTCAAGGCGACGATGATTACGGCCGGTATTCCCACGGTGTTTGTGAATGCCGAGGACATCGGCTACACCGGCACCGAACTTCGCGAAGACATCAACACCAATCCCGCCGCGCTTGAGCGGTTCGAAGCCATTCGTGTGGCCGGCGCGCTGCGCATGGGCCTGATAAAAAGCCCGGAAGAAGCACTGACCCGCCAGCACACGCCCAAGGTGGCGTTTGTTGCCAACGCGCAGGACTACCGCGCTTCGAGCGGCAAAACCGTGGCCAAGGGCGAGGTCGATTTGCTGGTGCGCGCGCTGTCCATGGGCAAGTTGCACCACGCCATGATGGGCACGGCGGCGGTGGCCATTGGCACGGCTGCATCAATTCCCGGCACGTTGGTGAACCTGGCGGCAGGCGGCGGTGAGCGCACGGCGGTGCGCTTTGGGCATCCGTCGGGCACGTTGCGCGTCGGCGCCGAGGCGCAGCAGGTGAACGGCGAGTGGGTGGTGAAGAAAGCGATCATGAGCCGCAGTGCGCGGGTGTTGATGGAAGGCTGGGTGCGGGTGCCGGCGGGGAGTTTTTAAACATTTTTCGCCAGCAAGCTGGCTCCTACAGGTGGAACGCGTCCGGCTTTGTAGGAGCCAGCTTGCTGGCGAACGGGACTAACGCCAAACCATCAATGATGCGTAGTGCTCAACAACACCCCACTGGCGCCCATGAAAAACGCCCCGGTGGTTTTGTTCAGGCGCCGCGCCCCTGTAGGAGTCTTGATCAGCCGGCGAATCTGCCGCCCGAACAGGCCGTACACCATGGAGGCCACGAACTCGGCCAACAGGTACGTGCCGCCCAGGTACACAAATTGTTCGGTGGTGGGCAAATCGGGTTTGATGAACTGCGGGAAGATGGCGGCGAACAGCAGAATGGCTTTGGGGTTACTGATGCCGACGAGGAACTCCTGAAGCATCAGGCGCGTCACACTTCTGCCGCCAGCCGCGCCCTCTGCTACGCTGCTTTCAGCCAGATCGAGGCCGCTGAATTCACGGCTGCGCCAGGCGCGAATGCCGAGATAAAGCAGGTAAGCCGCGCCCAGCCACTTCAACACGGTGAACGCGGTTTCCGACGCCAGCAACATGGCCCCAAGGCCAACGGCGGAAATGGCTAGGAAGATGGCATAGGCCACATTGCGGCCCACGGTGGCGGCCACCGCAGTGCCGACGCCATAACGAATACCGTTGTTGAGTGCACAGAAATTGTTGGGCCCAGGTGTCAGGGCAATCGCCACGGCGATCGGTGCAAACAGCAAGCAGTCCAATAGCGTCATCGAATGTGCACCTTTTTCGCTGTAGCGGGTCTGTTTCAGCGGCGTCTACTTCAAGCGCCGTTCAACGCCTTTTTCCACCAGGATCTTGGCGGAGATTTCTTCCACGGAAAAATGCGTGGAATTGATGTACGGAATGTTTTCCCGGCGCAGCAGTTGTTCGACTTCACGCACTTCGAACTCGCACTGGGCAAAACTGGCGTAACGGCTGTTGGGCTTGCGTTCGTTGCGAATGGCGGTCAAGCGGTCGGGGTCGATGGTCAGGCCGAACAGCTTGTCTTTGTACTGCTTGAGCGCGTTGGGTAGTTGCAGGCGCTCCATGTCGTCTTCGGTCAGCGGGTAGTTAGCTGCACGAATGCCATATTGCAGTGCCATATATAGGCAGGTTGGGGTTTTACCGCAGCGCGAGACACCGACCAGAATTAGGTCTGCCTTGTCGTAGTAATGCGTGCGGGCGCCATCGTCGTTGTCGAGGGCGAAGTTAACCGCCTCGATACGCTCCATGTAGTTGGAGTTGTGGCTGATGGAGTGGGACTTGCCCACCGAATAGGACGAGTGCGACGTCAGTTCCTGTTCGAGGGGAGCGAGAAAGGTCGAGAAGATGTCGATCATGAAGCCATCGGACTTGGCGAGAATATCGCGGATGTCCTGGTTGACGATGGTGTCGAAAATGATCGGGCGAACGCCGTCTTTCTCAGCCGCATTATTGATTTGCTGTACCATCGCCCGCGCTTTTTCTACGGTGTCGATGTAGGGGCGCGTGAGCTTGTGGAACGTGATGTTCTCGAACTGCGCCAGCAGGCTTTGGCCAAGCGTTTCGGCCGTGATGCCGGTGCCGTCGGAGATGAAGAAAGCGGTTCGTTTCATTTGCACCGAGGGCCTTAAGCTAAGGATGATTCTTGGCTATCATAGGGCCCCTTTGATCGAAGCCATGCCGGTTGGCATTGTTACTTATTTTCCAGGGCCAGGCCACCGTCACAGGGAGCGGCACCAAGGTGCAGCAAAGCGTGAGAGTAAATAGGGTCTGAGCTAGTCCAACACCGTTAGTGGAGAGATCCCTTGGCTGAATACGTAGTTTCCCTCGATAAGCTCGGCGTCCATGATGTGGAGCACGTGGGGGGCAAGAACGCATCCCTCGGCGAAATGATCAGTAACCTCGCAGGCGCTGGCGTCTCGGTCCCCGGTGGTTTCGCAACCACTGCCCAAGCCTACCGTGATTTCCTCGAACTGAGCGGCCTCAACGCCCAGATCCATGCCGCGCTCGACGCGCTGGATGTCGATGACGTCAATGCCCTGGCCAAAACCGGTGCGCAGATCCGTCAATGGATCATGGAAGCCGAATTCCCTGAACGTTTGAACACCGAAATCCGCGAAGCCTTTGCGGTCATGGCCAACGGCAACGAAAACATGGCCGTGGCCGTGCGCTCGTCGGCCACTGCCGAAGACTTGCCAGACGCCTCGTTCGCCGGCCAGCAAGAAACCTTCCTGAACATTCGTGGCGTGGAAAACGTCATCCGCGCCGCCAAGGAAGTGTTTGCCTCGCTGTTCAACGACCGCGCTATTTCCTACCGCGTGCACCAGGGCTTCGATCACAAGCTGGTGGCGTTGTCGGCTGGCGTGCAGCGCATGGTGCGTTCGGAAACCGGCACCGCTGGCGTGTTGTTCACCCTGGATACCGAATCGGGCTTCCGTGACGTGGTGTTCATCACCGGCGCCTACGGCCTCGGCGAAACCGTGGTGCAAGGCGCGGTGAACCCCGACGAATTCTACGTTCACAAGAAAACCCTGGAAGAAGGCCGTCCGGCGATCCTGCGTCGCAACCTGGGCAGCAAAGCCATCAAGATGATCTATGGCGACGAAGCCAAGGCCGGCAAGTCGGTGAAAACCGTTGATGTCGACCGCGCTGACCGCGCCCGTTTCTGCCTGAGCGATGCCGAAGTCACCGAGCTGGCCAAGCAGGCGATCATCATCGAAAAACACTACGGCCGCCCGATGGACATCGAGTGGGCCAAAGACGGCGACGACGGCAAGCTGTACATCGTCCAAGCCCGTCCGGAAACCGTAAAAAGCCGCACCACGGCCAACGTGATGGAGCGCTACCTGCTTAAAGAAACCGGCAAAGTGCTGGTGGAAGGTCGCGCCATTGGCCAGAAGATCGGCGCCGGTAAAGTGCGCGTGATCAACGATATCGCCGAGATGGACAAGGTTCAGCCGGGCGACGTACTGGTTTCCGACATGACCGACCCGGACTGGGAACCGGTCATGAAGCGCGCCAGCGCCATCGTCACCAACCGTGGCGGCCGTACCTGCCACGCCGCGATTATCGCCCGTGAGCTGGGTATTCCGGCAGTGGTCGGTTGCGGTAACGCCACGCAAGTGCTGGTCGATGGCCAGGGCGTGACCGTGTCGTGTGCTGAAGGCGATACCGGTTTTATCTTCGAAGGCGAGCTGGGTTTCGACATTCGCACCAACTCCGTCGATGCCATGCCTGATCTGCCGTTCAAAATCATGATGAACGTCGGCAACCCGGACCGCGCGTTTGACTTTGCCCAGTTGCCTAACGCTGGTGTCGGCCTGGCGCGTCTGGAATTCATCATCAACCGTATGATCGGCGTGCACCCCAAGGCGCTGCTGAACTACGAAGGCTTGCCAGCAGACATCAAAGACAGCGTCGACAAACGCATCGCCGGTTACGACGATCCGGTTGGCTTCTATGTCGAGAAGCTGGTCGAGGGCATCAGCACCCTGGCCGCCGCGTTCTGGCCGAAGAAAGTTATCGTGCGGCTGTCGGACTTCAAGTCCAACGAATACGCCAACCTCATCGGCGGCAAGCTCTACGAGCCGGAAGAAGAAAACCCGATGCTGGGCTTCCGTGGTGCCTCGCGTTACATCAGTGAATCGTTCCGCGACTGCTTCGAACTGGAATGCCGTGCGCTGAAGAAAGTGCGCAACGAGATGGGCCTGACCAACGTCGAGATCATGGTGCCGTTCGTACGCACCCTGGGCGAAGCGAGTCAGGTAATCGACTTGCTGGCGGCCAACGGGTTGTCCCGTGGCAAAGACGGCCTGCGCATCATCATGATGTGCGAACTGCCGTCCAACGCCATTCTGGCCGACGAGTTCCTGGAATTCTTCGACGGCTTCTCCATCGGCTCCAACGACTTGACTCAGCTGACCCTGGGCCTGGACCGTGACTCCGGCATCATTGCTCACCTGTTTGACGAGCGTAATCCGGCGGTTAAAAAGCTGCTGTCCAACGCCATTCAGGCCTGCAACAAAGCCGGCAAGTACATCGGCATTTGCGGTCAGGGCCCATCGGACCACCCGGACCTGGCCAAGTGGCTGATGGAGCAAGGCATTGAAAGCGTGTCGTTGAACCCGGACTCCGTGTTGGAAACCTGGTTCTTCCTGGCTGAAGGTCAACAGGCCTGAGGTCCTGTTGGGCTTCGCGATGCTCACAGCTGAGCACCGCGAAGCCCAACCAGAAACACAAAAAATAAAAGAAGGGCGGGGCTATTTCCCGCCCTTTTTTCTGCAAGTTTTCCTGTCAGTCGATCCGCATGCAAAGTAGCAGTGAACTGTTTCCCGTAGCCTTGATGAGCGCCGAGTTTCGTGGCGACCTCAGCGAGGATGTTTATCGCCTCAAACCCTCTAACAGCCCAGACTTCAGCGTCGAACTGGCCCTGACCCGCTTGGGCATGGCCGACCACGGTGAGGACCGGGGCGTGCCGGTCATTCTGATTCCGGGCAGCTTTTCCAACCGTCGCTTCTGGTATTCGCCCAAGTGCATTGGCTTGGGGCCATACCTGGCGCGCGCCGGTTTCGATGTGTGGATCGCTGAAATGCGTGGCCATGGCTTGTCGCCACGCAACCTCGACTACAACAACAACACCGTGGCCGATTACGCCCGCCATGACTTGCCGGCTATTGCCGCTTTCGTGCGGGAGCAGAGCGGGCAGGCGCCGCATTGGATTGGCCATTCGCTGGGCGGCATTACCTTGGCCGCCGCGCTGGGCGGGCATTACCTGGGCGAAGAGGACGTGGCGTCGGTGGCGTTATTCGGCAGCCAGGTCAGTCGCGTTTACTGGCCGCTGAAAATTCCGCCGGTGGAGTGGGGCGCGCGCTTGTTGCTCAAGGGCGTTTCGGTGATTTCCGGTTCGCGCCTTAAGCGTGGCCCGGAAGATGAGCCGGTTGGCTTGATACGCGAGAGCCTGCGCTGGCACCGCCTGTTTGGCCGCTTTGGCGAAGGCAAGAAAAACGACTGGTGGAAAGGGTTGGCCGACGTCAACGTGCCGGTGTTGGCGGTGAGCGCCGACGGCGACGAGCAAGACCCCGCGTGGGGTTGCCGTAAGTTGCTGGAGCAGTTCGGCTCCGAGCAGCGCCGCTTTGTCTGTCTGGGCAAACGGCAAGGTTTCACCGATGACTTCGGCCATGTCGAAATGCTGGTCAGCAAACACGCGCAGGGCGAAGTCTGGCCGTTGGCCGAGCACTGGCTGCGTCACCTGCGCCTGCCGGCTGCGTTGGAGCCTGTAGAAGCGCCAGCGCCGAGCGTTTCATCGTTGCAATGACCCGGCTAAGATGTCGCCGTATCCAGATTTGAGCGAGCGGTTTCCAGAACCTATCCAGGAGTTTTCCCATGCAATACGTCACTCCCGATTTGTGCGACGCGTACCCCGAGTTGGTGCAAGTGGTCGAGCCGATGTTCAGCAATTTCGGTGGCCGCGACTCGTTTGGCGGTGAAATCGTCACCATCAAGTGCTTCGAAGACAACTCGCTAGTTAAAGATCAGGTCGACCTGAACGGCAAGGGCAAAGTGCTGGTGGTGGACGGTGGCGGTTCGCTGCGCCGTGCATTGCTGGGCGACATGCTCGCGGAAAAGGCGGCTAAAAATGGCTGGGAAGGTTTGGTGATTTACGGCTGCATCCGTGATGTCGACGTTATCGCCCAAACCGAACTGGGCGTGCAGGCACTGGCCACTCACCCAATGAAAACCGACAAGCGCGGCATTGGCGACCTCAACGTGGTGGTGACCTTCGGCGGCGTCACCTTCCGCCCGGGTGAATACGTGTATGCCGACAACAACGGCATCATCGTTTCGCCCCAGGCGCTCAGCATGCCGTCCTGATAGGCCAGAAGACCCGGCGCGAGTCGGGTTTTTTCTTTTAGGCTCGCGCCGCAGTAATAAAGAAGGAATGCCGAGGGAATGCACGAGGAAGACAACGCCCAATGGGGCCTGGTGCACGCGTTTGTGCTGGACGGCGAGGGCGGTGCGCGCACCATCACCCGTCAGCAACTGGACAACATTCAGCTAGAGCCGGCCGAAAGTATTTGGCTGCATTGGGATCGCGGTCACCCGCAAACCCACGCCTGGCTTCGCACCGAGAGTGGCCTGAACGAATTCAGCTGCGATTTGCTGCTGGAGGAGAACACGCGTCCGCGCCTGCTTCCCTTGCCCAACGATGAGCTGCTGCTGTTTCTGCGTGGCGTCAATTTGAACCCGGGCGCCGAGCCGGAAGACATGGTGTCGGTGCGAATTTTCGCTGCCGCCCAGCGCGTTATCTCGTTGCGACTGCGGCCGTTGCATGCGACCGAAGATCTGATTGCCGAACTTGATGCCGGAAAAGGACCGAAAAGCGCCTCGGAACTGATGCTGTATATCGCGCAGCACATGACCGGCAAGGTGGATGCGCTGGTGATGGATTTGTCCGAGCTGGTCGATGCGCAGGAAGAGCGCGCCGATGCGGATGAGCGTTTCACGCCGGAGCATGGGCAGATGCTGCATATCCGCCGTCGCGCTGCCGGCTTGCGTCGGTTCCTAGCGCCGCAGCGTGACATTTATGCGCAACTCACCCGCAATAAGCTGCCCTGGTTCTGCAGCGACGATGCCGATTACTGGAACGAGCTGAACAACCTTCTGACTCGCTACCTCGAAGAGCTCGAGTTGATTCGCGAGCGGGTAGGGCTGGTGCTGGAAACCGAGAGCCGGCGCATGAGCGAGCGGATGAACCGCACCATGTACCGCTTCGGCATCATCACCGGTATCTTCCTGCCGATGAGTTTTCTGACCGGGCTGCTTGGCATCAACGTCGGCGGCATTCCGGGTTCCGAAAGCCCGTACGGTTTTCTTCTGGCGTGTGTGCTGATGGCATCGGTCGCGCTGGGACAATGGTGGCTTTTTCGCCGATTACGTTGGGTTTGATGTGACCCGGCAAAAATAGCCCGCGTCTAGCCCTGAGAAATCCTGAGGTGCGCATGCACGATCCATTTGAACAATCCCTGCGAGATTTGCTCAAGTCCTCGGCCACCAGCCACGACGATGACGCAACGTTGGGCCGCGTGTTGAAAACCGCCAATAGACAAGTGGGTGCCGGCGACCTGTTCGGCCTCATGGGCCGTTGCCTCGAAGCGCTGATGATCGCCGTGAACAAAGGCTCTGATCATGTCGCGCCGGTATCGCGCCGCACTTCCTCCGCTCGTATGACCAAGAAGGCTGACTGAACATGGAACTCGATCTCTGGACCCAAAGCCTGAAAGAGGCAATGGCTGCGCTGTGGACCAAGGTTGCAGTGTTCATTCCCAACCTGTTCGTGGCGCTGATCCTCGTGTTGCTGGGGTTTGTGGTCGCCAAGCTGCTCGACACCTTGCTGTCGAAACTGCTCGGCAAAGTGGGCCTGGATCGCTTGATGGCAGGCACCGGCCTGACCAAGCTGATTGGCCGTGCAGGCATTCAAGTGCCAGTGTCGGCGCTGATCGGCAAGATCGTTTACTGGTTTGTGCTGCTCGTTTTCCTGGTCTCGGCCGCTGAATCGCTGGGGCTGCAGCGTGTATCGGCAACCCTGGATGTGCTGGCGCTGTACCTGCCAAAAGTCTTTGGCGCGGCACTGGTGCTGGTGATTGGTATTTTGCTGGCGCAACTGGTCAGTGGTCTGGTGCGCAGTGCAGCGGATGGCGTGGGCCTGGATTACGCCAACGGCCTGGCGCGCATTGCTCAGGGCTTGGTCATCATCCTCAGTATTTCCGTGGCCATCGGCCAGCTTGAAGTCAAAACCGATTTGCTCAACAACGTGATCGCCATCGTGCTGATCTCGGTAGGGCTTGCCGTTGCGCTGGCGCTGGGCCTGGGCAGCCGGGACATCGCTGCGCAGATTCTCGCTGGCATTTACGTGCGCGAACTCTATGAAGTTGGGCAGCAATTGAAAGTGGGAGAAGTGGAAGGGCAGATCGAGGAAATCGGTACGGTGAAAACCACCCTGCTGACCGATGACGGCGACCTGGTTTCGCTGTCCAATCGCGAGATTCTCGAACAACGGGTGAGCAGTCGCTAACACGCCATTCCCTGCTAATGTATGCCGCCATCCTGAACTGCCTGAGGTTCAGGGCCCTGGCGGCTATCCACCAGACTGCCGGCCCGACTCGTTTTGAATAAAGCTCAATCGCTATCGTCCCGTTATGACCCCCGCGAGCTCTCGGACGAAGAGCTGGTGGCGCGTGCGCATGTGGAGTTGTTCCACATCACGCGGGCATATGAAGAGCTGATGCGCCGTTACCAGCGAACCCTATTTAACGTGTGTGCCCGTTATCTGGGAAACGACCGGGATGCCGACGACGTCTGTCAAGAAGTAATGTTAAAAGTTTTATATGGGTTGAAGAATTTTGAAGGCAAGTCAAAGTTCAAGACTTGGCTTTACAGCATTACCTACAACGAGTGCATTACCCAGTACCGCAAAGAGCGCCGAAAAAGGCGTTTGTTGGATGCCTTAAGTTTGGATCCTTTGGAAGAAGCTTCCGAGGAAAAGGCGCCCATAGCCCAAGAGCCTGGCGGGCTGGACCGCTGGTTGGTGCATGTAAACCCGATAGATCGGGAGATTCTGGTGCTCCGATTTGTTGCCGAATTGGAGTTCCAGGAAATCGCCGACATCATGCATATGGGCTTGAGCGCAACCAAGATGCGTTATAAAAGAGCGCTCGACCGATTGCGGGAAAAATTTTCCGGCGTTGCCGAAACTTAGTTAGGTGAAATACCTCTAACCGACCAGGCGATTGCTGTTAGAATCGCCGCCTGAGTTGTCTTGCGTTTGTCAGACAACTTACTGACCACCAAGATAGGGATTTACGGATGAAATTTAAAAACACCTTAGGCGTTGTTATCGGCTCGCTGATCGCTGCTTCCTCTCTTCAGGCGTTGGCCCAAGGCCAAGGTGCAGTAGAAGTTGAAGGCTTCGCCAAAAAAGAAATGTTCGACAGCGCTCGTGACTTCAAAAACAACGGCAACCTCTTCGGCGGTTCCGTTGGTTATTTCCTGACCGACGACGTTGAACTGCGTCTGGGCTACGACGAAGTTCACAACGCTCGCAGCGACGACGGCCGCAACATCAAAGGCTCGAACACCGCTCTGGACGCGCTGTACCACTTCAACGCTCCTGGCGACATGCTGCGTCCGTACGTTTCGGCCGGCTTCTCCGACCAGAGCATTGGCCAGAACGGCAATGGCGGTCGTAACGGCTCCACCTTCGCCAACCTCGGCGGCGGTGCCAAGGTGTATTTCACCGAGAACTTCTACGCCCGTGCTGGCGTTGAGGCTCAATACAACATCGACCAAGGCGACACCGAGTGGGCGCCAAGCGTCGGTATCGGCGTTAACTTCGGCGGCGGCAAAAAAGCAGCTGAGCCAGTAGCCGCTGCTGCTGCTCCAGAAGTTTGCTCAGACAGCGACAACGACGGCGTTTGCGATAACGTCGACAAGTGCCCAGGCACCGCTGCCAACGTAACTGTCGACGCTGATGGCTGCCCAGCCGTTGCTGAAGTTGTTCGCGTTGAACTGGACGTGAAATTCGACTTCGACAAGTCGAAAGTCAAAGAAGAAAGCTATGGCGACATCAAGAACCTGGCTGACTTCATGAAGCAATACCCAGCGACTTCCACCACTGTTGAAGGTCACACCGACTCCGTTGGTACTGACGCTTACAACCAAAAACTGTCCGAGCGTCGTGCTAACGCCGTTCGTGAAGTTCTGGTTAACCAGTACGGTGTAGGTGGCGAGCGTGTTAACGCTGTTGGCTACGGTGAATCCAAGCCGGTTGCTGACAACGCTACCGAAGCTGGCCGCGCTGTTAACCGTCGCGTAGAAGCTGAAGTAGAAGCCCAAGCTAAGTAATTAGCGCGGTGTTTCAGAAAAGCCCGGCTTAGGCCGGGCTTTTCTTTGCCTGCGATTAAGTGCGCTGGTAGCCGGCGCGGTATGATTTAGGCCTTTCTTTAATTAATTGGGAGCTGTGCAAGTGGCGAGAGTGCGGTTCTTACTATTAATAGGTTGCGTGTCGCTGCTGGTAGCCAGCTGTTCCTCGCGGGTGACGGTAGCGCCGCAAGTGCGCGCTTTGCCGGAGCGGGTCGAGCTGAATGCTGTACCGTTTTTCGCCGAAACCGCATTTGAAGGTGCGCCAGGCGCGGTGGCAGAAATGCTCTCGCAGCAGAACGTGGTGACGACGCCGGGATTGGTCGCGAAGAAAATGCACTTGCCCGGCCAGGAATCAGCGATCGAGAAAAATCTCGCGCGCGTGGTTAATGAGCATGGGTTGCTAGTGTATCCATTGTCTCCGCAACTGGCCGATGTGCTGGAGCAGGTCTCTGCAGGCTTTCCTGTGTTGGTTGGGATAGACGATGGCAGCTTTGTTTCGTCGCCACGTTATGCCGTGGTGGTGGGATATGACCGGGTCAAGCAGCGTTTACTGCTGCGCTCGGGTATGAGCCGCCGTCTGGTGATGAGCTTTAAGAGTTTCGAGTCGGCCTGGAAGGAGGTTGGCAATTGGGCAGTGCTGGTCCAGGCGCCGGCGCAATTGCCGGCTAATGTTGATGACCAGCGCTGGATGGCGGCCGCGTCGCGACTTGAACAGGTCGGTCAGAAACTGGCGGCCAGCAATGCCTATGAAGCGTTGAAAAGCGCGGCGCACTAAAAAAACGAAGCAAAAAAAACGGCGCCTCGATGGGCGCCGTTGTTGTTTGTGACTGAAGTTAGAAGCCCAGCTTGTCGCGCAGGCTGTAGTACCACGCACCCATCGCCGTAAACGGCACGCGCATCAGTTCGCCACCTGGGAACGGGTAGTGCGGAAGCCCTGCGAACGCATCGAAGCGTTCGGCCTGACCACGTAGCGACTCGGCCAAAATCTTGCCGGCCAGGTGGGTGTAAGTAACGCCGTGGCCGCTGCAACCCTGGGAGTAATAGATGTTGTCGCCCAGGCGGCCTACTTGCGGAAGGCGCGACAAGGTCAGAAGGAAGTTGCCGGTCCAGGCGTAGTCGATCTTTACGTTCCTCAGCTGCGGGAAAGTTTTGATCAGCTTCGGCCGAATGATGGCTTCGATGTTGGCTGGGTCGCGAGCGCCGTAGACCACGCCGCCGCCGAAGATAAGGCGTTTATCGCCACTGAGGCGGTAGTAGTCGAGCAGGTAGTTGCAGTCTTCAACGCAGTAATCCTGGGGTAGCAGGCTGCGGGCGACTTCGTCACTGAGCGGTTCTGTGGTGAGAACCTGCGTGCCGCATGGCATCGACTTGGCCGACAGCTCGGGAATCAGGTTGCCCAGGTAAGCGTTGCCCGCAACAACAATGAACTTAGCTTTCACTCGGCCTTGCGGTGTGTGCACCACTGGGTTGGCGCCGCGTTCGATGCGTGTGGCAGGCGTTTGCTCATAAATGATGCCGCCCAGGGATTCGACTGCAGCCGCTTCGCCGAGCGCCAGGTTTAGCGGGTGGATGTGGCCGCCGCTCATGTCGAGCATGCCGCCGATATAGTTCTCGGTATTCACCACTTCGCGAATGCGCGCGCCGTCCATCAGCTCAAGCTGGGTATGGCCGTAGCGTTCCCAAAGTTTTTTCTGCGACTCTAGATGGCCCATCTGCTTTTTCGTGATGGCTGCGAAAACACCGCCGTCTTTTAAGTCGCACTGGATGTTGTAAGTCGCGATGCGCTCACGAATGATGCGGCCGCCTTCAAAGGCCATTTGTCCGAGGAGCAGGGCCTGCTTGGCGCCGACAGTGCGCTCGATGACATCGATATCGCGGCTGTAACTGTTAACAATCTGGCCGCCGTTACGGCCCGATGCGCCAAACCCGACTTTGGCTGCTTCTACGATTGTGACCTTGAAGCCATGTTCCAAGAGGAAGAGGGCCGTTGAAAGGCCGGTGTATCCTGCACCCACTACACAGACATCGGTTTCTACGTCGCCTACCAATTCGGGTCTGGCGGGAGCGGCATTTGCCGATGCGGCGTAGTAAGACTGCGGATAAGGAGTGTGTGCCATCTTGCAACCTCTGTTTTATATTTTTTACGAACCGGGCGATCCTACCTGAGTTAAAAATGCCCGGCTAGCCTCCGTGCGAAATATAAAACGCCGGCTTGAACAGTAAAAAATACGCTTTTTCAGGTAGTTAGGGAGAAAACAGTTGACTCTTCTACCTGCCTCCGTAGAATGCGCCTCCATTGCAGGCACGTAGCTCAGTTGGTTAGAGCACCACCTTGACATGGTGGGGGTCGTTGGTTCGAGTCCAATCGTGCCTACCAAACATAAAGGGTCACTTAGGTGACCCTTTTTTATTGGGCGCTTGTCAGGGCTGCGGCTTTCTGAAAGCATCCAAGGTCCACAAAATCTCCAGTGACTGCGGTTCGGTCAGGTTGGCCTTTGGGCTCCTGCCACTGTGAGGCGGGTACACCGCCGGATCGCGTACTGGCTCATCCCAACCCATGTGACCTTTGGTAGGGGTCACCACTAGGAGAGGAAGCGCCATGCCTGTTATTACTCTTCCCGACGGCAGTCAGCGTTCGTTCGATCACCCGGTTTCCGTAGCCGAGGTTGCTCAATCCATTGGCGCCGGCTTGGCTAAAGCCACCGTAGCCGGCAAGGTCAACGGCACGCTGGTCGACGCCTGCGACCTCATCAGCAGCGACGCCACCCTGCAGATCATCACGCCGAAAGATGAAGAGGGGCTCGAAATCATTCGCCACTCTTGCGCGCATTTGGTCGGTCATGCCGTTAAGCAGTTGTACCCTACTGCCCGCATGGTGATCGGTCCGGTGATTGACGAAGGCTTCTATTACGACATCGCCTATGAGCGTCCTTTTACACTCGACGATCTTTCGGCAATTGAAGCGCGCATGCATCAACTGATCGATACCGAATACGACGTGGTCAAGAAGATGACCCCTCGTGCAGAGGTAATCGCTGAATTCACCGCGCGCGGCGAAGAGTACAAATTGCGTCTGGTTGAGGACATGCCTGATACCCAGGAAATGGGCCTCTACTATCACCAGGAATACCTCGACATGTGCCGCGGTCCGCACGTGCCGAACACGCGTTTCCTTAAAGCGTTCAAGCTGACCAAGTTGTCAGGCGCTTACTGGCGCGGCGACGCAAAGAACGAGCAATTGCAGCGTGTATATGGCACCGCGTGGGCCGATAAGAAGCAGTTGGCCGCCTATGTTCAGCGTATTGAAGAAGCTGAAAAGCGAGATCACCGCAAAATCGGTAAACGCCTGAACCTGTTCCACACCCAGGAAGAAGCGCCGGGCATGGTGTTTTGGCACCCTAACGGCTGGACGCTTTACCAAGTGCTTGAGCAGTACATGCGCCAGATTCAGCGCGAGAATGGCTACCTCGAAATCAAGACGCCGCAGGTGGTTGATCGCAGCCTGTGGGAAAAGTCCGGGCATTGGGCGAACTACGCGGAAAACATGTTCACGACCGAGTCGGAAAGTCGTGACTATGCCATCAAGCCAATGAACTGCCCGTGCCATGTGCAAGTGTTTAACCAGGGACTGAAAAGCTACCGCGAGCTGCCTATGCGCCTTGCTGAGTTCGGCGCTTGCCACCGCAACGAACCGTCGGGTGCGCTTCACGGCATCATGCGTGTCCGGGCATTTACCCAGGATGACGCGCACATCTTCTGTACTGAAGAGCAAATGCAGGCGGAGTCCGCTGCGTTCATCAAGTTGACTCTCGACGTTTACGCGGACTTCGGTTTTACCGATATCCAGCTCAAGCTGTCGACGCGTCCTGAGAAACGCGTTGGGTCGGATGAGTTGTGGGATCGTGCGGAGTCAGCGTTGGCGTCGGCACTTGAAAGCGCCGGTTTGCCCTACGATTTGCAGCCAGGCGAAGGCGCATTCTACGGACCAAAAATTGAATTCTCGCTGAAGGACTGCCTCGGCCGCGTTTGGCAGTGCGGCACATTGCAGCTCGATTTCAACTTGCCGGTTCGTCTGGGCGCGGAGTTTGTGAGCGAAGACAATAGCCGCAAGCATCCGGTTATGCTTCACCGCGCGATTCTCGGTTCGTTTGAGCGCTTTATCGGGATGTTAATCGAGCACTACGAAGGTGCGTTCCCGGCTTGGCTGGCGCCCACTCAAGCTGTAATTTTGAATATCACCGACAAGCAGGGCGATTTTGCGCTTGAAGTTGAAAAAACACTCAATCAAAGCGGGTTCCGTGCCAAGTCTGACTTGAGAAACGAAAAAATCGGCTTTAAAATCCGCGAGCATACTTTGCTCAAGGTTCCGTATCTCCTCGTTATCGGAGATCGGGAAGTTGAAACGCAAACTGTCGCTGTGCGTACGCGAGAAGGCGCTGATCTGGGCTCCATGCCAGTCGCCCAATTCGCAGCATTTCTTACGCAAGCGGTTTCCCGGCGTGGTCGCCAAGATTCGGAGTAATTATTATTAAGCGTGAAATGAGACAAGATAAACGAGCTGCACCGAAAGCCCCGATCAACGAGAATATCTCGGCACGCGAGGTTCGGTTAATTGGCGCTGACGGCGAGCAAATTGGCATCGTCTCGATTGATGAAGCGCTTAGAATCGCTGAAGAATCCAAGCTGGACCTGGTAGAGATCTCCGCTGATGCGGTTCCACCGGTCTGCCGCGTAATGGATTACGGCAAGTCGATCTTCGAAAAGAAGAAGCAGATTGCCGCAGCGAAGAAGAACCAGAAACAGGTTCAGGTTAAAGAAATCAAGTTTCGTCCAGGGACGGAAGAAGGGGATTACCAGGTAAAACTACGCAACCTGGTACGTTTCCTTAGTGATGGGGACAGGGCCAAGGTTTCGTTAAGATTCCGCGGCCGTGAGATGGCGCATCAGGAGCTGGGCATGGAGTTGTTGAAGCGGGTTGAAGGTGACCTTGCTGAATACGGCACCGTTGAGCAGCACCCGAAGATGGAAGGACGCCAACTTATCATGGTCATCGCCCCCAAAAAGAAGAAATAACCACCAGGGCACGGCAGGCCTTGCGGTTATGTTTATCAACTGAATGCGGAGTATCCGAACATGCCAAAAATGAAAACCAAAAGCGGTGCAGCCAAACGTTTCTTGAAAACCGCTACCGGTTTCAAGCACAAGCACGCTTTCAAGAGCCACATCCTGACCAAAATGTCGACCAAGCGTAAGCGTCATCTGCGCGGCAGCACCATGGTGCATCCGTCTGACGTGGCAAAGGTCGCGCGCATGCTGCGCGTTCGTTAATTTCGGTCAAAGATTAGAGGAAGTTACTCATGGCTCGTGTTAAGCGTGGCGTTGTTGCTCGCCGTCGTCACAAAAAAATTCTGAAACTCGCTAAAGGCTACTATGGCGCGCGCTCACGCGTGTTCCGCGTTGCCAAGCAAGCGGTAATCAAGGCAGGCCAATACGCCTACCGCGACCGTCGTCAGAAAAAGCGTCAGTTCCGTGCACTGTGGATCGCCCGTATCAATGCTGGCGCCCGCATCAACGGTTTGTCCTACAGCCGACTGATCGCTGGCTTGAAAAAGGCAGCTATCGAAATCGACCGTAAGGTTCTGGCTGATCTGGCAGTGAACGAAAAAGCGGCGTTTGCTGCGATTGTCGAGAAAGCGAAAGCCGTTCTGGCTTAAGTCCCCGACAATCACCGGGCTCGCCCGGTGCTAAAACGTCACCAATAGGGGAAGAGCCTTCGAGCTCTTCCCCTATTTCGTATCTGGAGTCTGTAAATGGAAAACCTGGATGCGCTGGTCTCTCAAGCACTAGAGGCCGTTCAGCGCGCAGAAGACGTCAATGCCCTGGAGCAAATCCGGGTTCTGTATCTCGGCAAGAAAGGCGAGTTGACTCAGGTAATGAAGAGCCTGGGCAATATGTCAGTCGAAGATCGTCCCAAAGTTGGTGCGCTGATCAATGCCGCCAAGGACCGTGTTCAAGACTCGCTCAACAGCCGCAAGGATTTGCTTGAGCAAGCAGCGCTGAGCGCCAAGCTTGCCGCTGAGTTCATCGACGTTACTTTGCCAGGTCGCGGTCAGTCCTCCGGAGGCCTGCATCCTGTTACGCGCACGCTTGAGCGTATCGAGCAGTTCTTCACCCATATTGGTTACGGCATTGCCGAGGGCCCTGAGGTAGAAGACGACTATCACAACTTTGAGGCGCTCAACATTCCCGGCCACCACCCGGCGCGGGCAATGCATGACACCTTCTATTTCAACGCCAACATGTTGCTGCGCACTCACACCTCTCCGGTTCAGGTGCGCACCATGGAATCCCAGCAGCCACCGATCCGCATCGTCTGCCCAGGCCGCGTTTATCGCTGCGACTCCGATATCACGCACTCGCCGATGTTCCACCAGGTTGAAGGGTTGCTGGTCGACCAAGACATCAGCTTTGCCGACCTCAAAGGCACGATCGAAGAGTTCTTGCGTGTCTTCTTTGAGAAAGACCTGGGCGTGCGTTTCCGTCCTTCTTTCTTCCCCTTCACCGAGCCTTCCGCTGAAGTCGACATGCAGTGTGTGATGTGCAGCGGTAAAGGCTGCCGTGTCTGCAAGCAAACCGGCTGGCTCGAGGTGATGGGCTGCGGCATGGTTCATCCGAATGTATTGCGCATGTCTGGCATCAATCCCGAAAAGTACCAAGGCTTCGCCTTCGGTATGGGCGTTGAGCGTCTGGCCATGCTGCGTTATGGCGTTAACGACTTGCGTCTGTTCTTCGACAACGACCTGCGATTCCTTGCGCAATTTCGCTAGGTCGCTTGCCCGTTAACGTTTTCTAGGAGAAGAACAGAATGAAATTCAGCGAACAGTGGCTGCGTAGTTGGGTAAATCCGTCGGTTTCCCGTGATGAGTTAGTGGCGCGTCTATCCATGGCCGGGCTTGAGGTCGACAGCGTTTCGTTGGTCGCCGGCGTATTCAGTGGTGTGTTGGTCGGTGAGGTGCTTAGTACCGAACAGCATCCGGATGCGGACAAACTCCGCGTTTGCCAGGTCAGCAACGGCGCCGAGACGTTTCAAGTCGTGTGCGGCGCGCCGAATGTGCGAGTCGGGCTGAAAGTCCCTTTCGCCATGATCGGCGCCGAGCTGCCGGGCGATTTCAAAATCAAAAAAGCCAAGCTGCGTGGCCTCGAGTCCAACGGCATGCTGTGCTCGGCTTCCGAATTGCAAATAAGCGATGAGAGCAGCGGTCTAATGGAGCTGGCGGCTGACGCCCCGGTTGGCCAGGATGTGCGCGCGTACCTTGGTCTCGACGACGCAAGCATCGAAGTTGATCTCACCCCCAATCGCGGCGACTGTCTGTCGCTCGCTGGCTTGGCTCGTGAAGTCGGCGCACTGTACGACACGCCGGTCAGTCGTGCTGTAGTGGCGGCGGTTCAGGCTGTTCATGAGCAGACGATGCCGGTTGAGGTTTCTGCTGCAAAAGCCTGTCCTCGGTATCTGGGGCGCGTAATCCGAAACGTTGACCTGAGCAAGCCAACGCCGCTTTGGATGGTCGAACGCCTGCGCCGCTCCGATGTGCGCAGCATCGACGCTGCCGTCGACATTACCAACTACGTAATGCTGGAACTTGGGCAGCCGATGCACGCGTTTGATCTGAGCGAGATCAATGGCGGTATCCGCGTACGTATGGCCGAAGAAGGCGAGAATCTGGTTCTTCTGGACGGTCAGGAAGTGGCGCTGCGAGCCGACACTTTGGTTATCGCTGATCATCAACGTGTGCTGGCGATTGCTGGCGTGATGGGCGGTGAGCACAGCGGTGTTTCCGCCGGTACGCGCGATCTTTTCTTGGAAAGTGCTTTCTTTGACACGATTGCTGTTGCAGGTAAGGCGCGGTCCTACGGATTACACACCGACGCCTCACACCGCTTCGAGCGCGGCGTGGATTGGAATCTCGCCCGCGAGGCCATGGAGCGCGCTACCGGTCTGTTGTTGGAAGTTGTTGGCGGCGAACCGGGTCCGATCGTTGAAGTGGTCGATCAAAATCAGCTACCTGTTATTGCGAACGTGACTCTGCGCGCTGAGCGCGTCAATCAGATGCTTGGCATGGAAATGGATGCCGGCGAGATTGAGCGTTTGCTGACGGCCTTGGGCTTGCAGGTGAGCAGCTCAGCGGCGGGACAGTGGTCCGTTGTGGTTCCGAGTCATCGTTTCGACATTAGTCTGGAAGTTGACCTGATCGAAGAGTTGGGTCGTCTGTACGGCTATAACCGTCTTCCGGTTCGCTATCCCCAGGCGCGCCTGGCGCCACAACCTAAAGCCGAGGCTAGCGCCGATCTCCCAGCGTTGCGCCGGTTGTTGGTGGCTCGTGGTTATCAGGAAGCAATCACCTACAGCTTTATCGATCCTCAGCAGTTCGCGCTATTCACTCCAGGCGTCGAGCCGCTGATGTTGGCCAATCCCATCTCTTCGGATATGGCAGCGATGCGTTCCTCGTTGTGGCCTGGTTTGGTCAAAGCCGTTCAGCACAACGCGAATCGCCAGCAAACGCGCGTGCGTTTGTTCGAAAGCGGCTTGCGTTTCGTGGGGCAGCTTGACGGCTTGAAGCAAGAGGCCATGCTGTCTGGCGTTATTTGCGGTTCGCGTCTGGCCGAAGGCTGGGCGCACGGTCGCGACACGGTCGATTTCTATGATGTGAAAGCCGACGTTGAGGCATTACTTGGCTTCTCCGGTGCGCAGAAAGCGTTCAACTTTGTTGCAGGTGAGCATCCGGCACTGCATCCCGGGCAGACCGCGCGAGTGGAGCGCGACGGCCAATTGGTTGGATATGTTGGTGCTCTTCACCCTGAACTGGCTAAAACCTTAGGCATCGATCAGCCGCTTTTCCTGTTCGAGCTGGTGTTGGCACAAGTTGCTCTGGGCCTGCTGCCCAAATTCCACGAGCTTTCGCGCTTCCCAGAAGTACGACGCGACCTGGCGCTTTTGGTTGATCAAAGCATCGCCGCAGATGCCGTGCTGGGCGCGATTCGCGAGGCAGCGGGCGAGTATCTGACGGACCTCAAGCTATTTGATGTGTATCACGGTAAAGGTATTGATCCGCATAGAAAAAGCTTGGCCGTCGGCTTGACCTGGCAACATCCATCGCGCACTCTTAATGATGAAGAGGTGAGCACTACAACTCAGAATATCCTTACCTCGCTTGAAGAAAGGTTCAACGCCACGTTAAGGAAGTAGCGTATGGGGGCTCTGACGAAAGCTGAAATGGCCGAACGTCTGTACGAAGAGCTAGGCCTGAATAAACGGGAAGCCAAGGAATTGGTGGAGCTGTTTTTCGAGGAAATCCGTCAGGCGCTAGAGCTTAATGAACAAGTGAAATTGTCTGGTTTCGGCAATTTTGACTTGCGCGATAAGCGTCAGCGACCTGGCAGGAACCCGAAAACGGGGGAAGAAATCCCAATCACGGCAAGACGCGTGGTCACATTCCGCCCCGGGCAAAAATTAAAAGCCAGAGTTGAGGCTTATGCTGGAACCAAGTCATAACGACGAGTTACCGCCCATACCCGGCAAGCGTTACTTCACCATCGGCGAAGTAAGCGAACTGTGTGCGGTGAAGCCGCATGTGTTGCGTTATTGGGAGCAGGAATTCACCCAGCTCAACCCAATAAAGCGGCGCGGCAACCGGCGGTACTACCAGCGTCAGGATGTGCTGATGATTCGGCAGATACGGGCGCTTTTGTACGAGCAAGGCTTCACTATCGGAGGAGCGCGGCAGCGGTTATCCGGAGATGAGGCTAAGGACGACACCACTCAGTACAAACAGCTCATCCGCCAGATGATCGTAGAACTGGAAGAAGTTTTACTGGTGTTACGCAAGTAATCGACTTTGCTAGAAAACTTCCACATTTCAAAAGCTTAGTGTATAGTCCTTTCCGCTTTCGAGCGGTTGGGAAGCAATAAAGTTGTATCGTCGGGGCGTAGCGCAGTCCGGTAGCGCACTAGCATGGGGTGCTAGGGGTCGAGTGTTCGAATCACTCCGTCCCGACCATTAATCTCAAAAAAATCCAGTCACTTCGCGGTGGCTGGATTTTTTTATGGGCGAAGGTTTTCCATATCGCTGCAACTTGCCGCACCTTTTCAAATCGACTTCGGTCTGCGAAAAACATTATTTTCAGAGAGCCGGCACGCGGCTCGGTAGAGCGTAGCGTTTTGCAGAAAGGCATGCGCCGGTTAGACGGCTAGGCGCTCCTATCAGTTTCGGTTTGGGTAGGGATTCGTGCAGGGTTCGCTGTTCGACGAGCAATCGGTACCGCATGGCGACTTGCCGTTGGAGTCACTCATGCCGCTCAACGTTGCGGGCGTAGGGTTCGCGATATGTTGTTTAAAGACCTCTGCGAGGTTGGCGACGCCTTAATCGTCACGGCTCGATCAGATTACTCAACTGATCAATCAGCGCTCTGATAGCGCTGGGCAATTGCGTCTATCACTTAGTTCTGAGCCCAGCGAAAGCTGGCAGCAGAGCTTCTCGCTGAAGCCGCAGATCTTCGATACGCAGGTGCGAGCGTATTCAGCTGGGCATCGAGTTCCCAGATTGGCTTAGCGATTCGCTCGCGCATATTGCCGCTGGTGATGTCGAGATAGGCATCTACCAGATGATGCTGACAAGGCTTGATCGTTTGAGTGGGGGCGTGAGCGGCGCAAGGCCGAATTTCTACTCGAGCTTGCGGTTAGTCATGAGCAGGCAATTGCCTTTGACCATTTTCCGCTCACGTTACTTTTTTTAAGCACCTTATGCTTAAGCGTGCCCGAAGCGGCGGCTACGAGGTGCTGCTCTGGGTTGGAGGGAACAGGCAAGCCATGCATGCCGAGCCCTTTGCATTCAGGTCGACGAGCGCTTTGTTGCAGAGTTGAAACTGTAGATTCTTTGACTGGCGGAATTTTGCAGTTGCCTGAAGAGTTGCAAAATGCCGGCCGCGCCCGCGGGCAATTTGCGCAAAATCTAGAGGCACAAATTCATGAACGTGGGATGCGTTCTTGGGATGGAATCGAGGATGCCTTTGCTCCGGTGCGCGGGCTGTTAGAGAGGGAGCGGGCGCTAGTTGCCGAGGACATGTACGCGGTATTTGAGCAGTTGCTTGCGCGGGTTAGCTTGGTTCCCGCTTTGGGTCCATGGGCGTACTTCTGCTTGGCAGGCGGGGAGCATGTGGCCCTGCGGGAGTTCTAACTGACTGTTTGCCTGGTCTGGCTCAAATTGTAAAAAGGCCAGCATTGCTGGCCTTTTTTGCTCATTGCGACTGTCGTTCTTCGCTTCGTTTTGTAGCGTCGATGAAGGGGAGGGCGCTGTTGGGCAGCATCGTCGTGGGCAGTGTGCCGTCCCAGCGTTCGGCTTTGGTGAGCTCGACCAGGTTTTGGTTGCTGGCGAGCGCTTGAGCTCTGGCCTTGATAGCGTCGGCTTCCGCTTCGCCGCGCAGTCGGGTGGCTTCTGCATCCGCTTTGGCTTCAGCAAGTTTGGAGTCGGCTTCTGCCTGAGCTTGGGTGACGCGAATTTGGGCTTGAACTTGTTCGGTCGCCAGCATCTGTTCGCGAGTCTTCACCTCGACTTCTGCTTTCATGCGCAGGGCGATAGAGCGCTCGTAGTCGTCACTGAAATCGATGTTCTCGACCTGGACGCCATCAATCACCACTGGGCCGTTGATTGACTCTTTAATCGCCCGACCAACATCGGCGACGAATTTGCCGCGCTGCTGGACGGCCGTCACGGCGTTGTATTGGCCGAACACGTTTTCCACTTGCGTAGGGACTTGGCGGCTGATGAGACGACTGACGAGCCCTTCAAGATCTTGGTATTGCGTGTAGACCTTAGAAACTTCGCCGGGGACCACGTGCCAGGAAACAGAAACCTGGAGGGTCGCGGTTTGTTGGTCCTTACTGTAGGCCTGCAACTCTCTATAAGAAGTCGCCTGGCTTTGCACCGAAATGAACTTAACGGTCTCGATGAAGGGCGTCTTGAATGACAGGCCGGGCTCTACGATGCCCACCAAGGCGCCATTTCGCAGTAGGACGCCTCTCTCAGTCTCATCGACTGTGTACCAAGAACTGAAAAACACCCCAAGCATAACCAGCACTACTGCGGCTATTCCAATCGCCTTGCTGCTGAGCCCCTGCATATCCCTTCCTTATATAGGTTTCGTGTGTTCGCACGGCGCAAGCTCCGCCGAACACCATAGCCTATAGATAGTGTGTGAGCGGGTCTGCTAATTCAGTCACTTCTGCTGCGGCGCGTTACCAGCGCAAAAGTTTTTGAAACATTCCACTGGGAATGCCTTGACGGCTTTTCCTGGCTGCTTATAATGCGCACCACTTCCGGCGCGGAAGGCGCCTAAAAGTTCTTTCTAATCAATAGGTTAGGTTAAATAAAGGGTTGCAAAGCAGAGCGATCTGCGTAGAATGCGCCGGGCTGACAGGGTTGAGGTTTTAGTCTTGTTGGTCGATCGAGTAAGTGGATCGAAAGGCGGTAGAAGAGGTGGTTGACAGCGGTTTGAAACGCTGTAGAATTCCCCTCCCGCTGACGAGAGACTGAAGTTGATCTGAAGCGCAAGCGGTTGAGTTTGAAAAGAAATTTTCGAAATCGCTTGACGGAATAAGAGGCTGCTGTAGAATGCGCGCCTCGGTTGAGACGAAAGACTTAACCAACTGTTCTTTAACAACTGAATCAAGCAATTCGTGTGGGTGCTTGTGAGGTAAGACTGATAGTCACCAGATTATCAGCATCACAAGTAACACTCGTTAATTTGAGAGTTTTTTGCGATTGCTGAGCCAAGTTTAGGGTTTTCTCAAAACCCAGATATGTTTGAACTGAAGAGTTTGATCATGGCTCAGATTGAACGCTGGCGGCAGGCCTAACACATGCAAGTCGAGCGGATGAGAGGAGCTTGCTCCTTGATTCAGCGGCGGACGGGTGAGTAATGCCTAGGAATCTGCCTATTAGTGGGGGACAACGTTTCGAAAGGAACGCTAATACCGCATACGTCCTACGGGAGAAAGCAGGGGACCTTCGGGCCTTGCGCTAATAGATGAGCCTAGGTCGGATTAGCTAGTTGGTGAGGTAATGGCTCACCAAGGCGACGATCCGTAACTGGTCTGAGAGGATGATCAGTCACACTGGAACTGAGACACGGTCCAGACTCCTACGGGAGGCAGCAGTGGGGAATATTGGACAATGGGCGAAAGCCTGATCCAGCCATGCCGCGTGTGTGAAGAAGGTCTTCGGATTGTAAAGCACTTTAAGTTGGGAGGAAGGGTTGTAGATTAATACTCTGCAATTTTGACGTTACCGACAGAATAAGCACCGGCTAACTCTGTGCCAGCAGCCGCGGTAATACAGAGGGTGCAAGCGTTAATCGGAATTACTGGGCGTAAAGCGCGCGTAGGTGGTTCGTTAAGTTGGATGTGAAATCCCCGGGCTCAACCTGGGAACTGCATTCAAAACTGTCGAGCTAGAGTATGGTAGAGGGTGGTGGAATTTCCTGTGTAGCGGTGAAATGCGTAGATATAGGAAGGAACACCAGTGGCGAAGGCGACCACCTGGACTGATACTGACACTGAGGTGCGAAAGCGTGGGGAGCAAACAGGATTAGATACCCTGGTAGTCCACGCCGTAAACGATGTCGACTAGCCGTTGGGGTCCTTGAGACTTTAGTGGCGCAGCTAACGCATTAAGTCGACCGCCTGGGGAGTACGGCCGCAAGGTTAAAACTCAAATGAATTGACGGGGGCCCGCACAAGCGGTGGAGCATGTGGTTTAATTCGAAGCAACGCGAAGAACCTTACCTGGCCTTGACATGCTGAGAACTTTCCAGAGATGGATTGGTGCCTTCGGGAACTCAGACACAGGTGCTGCATGGCTGTCGTCAGCTCGTGTCGTGAGATGTTGGGTTAAGTCCCGTAACGAGCGCAACCCTTGTCCTTAGTTACCAGCACGTTATGGTGGGCACTCTAAGGAGACTGCCGGTGACAAACCGGAGGAAGGTGGGGATGACGTCAAGTCATCATGGCCCTTACGGCCAGGGCTACACACGTGCTACAATGGTCGGTACAAAGGGTTGCCAAGCCGCGAGGTGGAGCTAATCCCATAAAACCGATCGTAGTCCGGATCGCAGTCTGCAACTCGACTGCGTGAAGTCGGAATCGCTAGTAATCGTGAATCAGAACGTCACGGTGAATACGTTCCCGGGCCTTGTACACACCGCCCGTCACACCATGGGAGTGGGTTGCACCAGAAGTAGCTAGTCTAACCTTCGGGAGGACGGTTACCACGGTGTGATTCATGACTGGGGTGAAGTCGTAACAAGGTAGCCGTAGGGGAACCTGCGGCTGGATCACCTCCTTAATCGACGACATCAGCTTCCTTATAAGCTCCCACACGAATTGCTTGATTCATTGCGAAAGACGATAGGGTCGTCCTAGAGGTTTTAGGAGGATCAGTGACGAGTTGTCAGCCTAGTAGCCCGAACAATTGGGTCTGTAGCTCAGTTGGTTAGAGCGCACCCCTGATAAGGGTGAGGTCGGCAGTTCGAATCTGCCCAGACCCACCAATTGTTGTGGAAGAAGCCTCAGTACGGGGCCATAGCTCAGCTGGGAGAGCGCCTGCCTTGCACGCAGGAGGTCAACGGTTCGATCCCGTTTGGCTCCACCACGACGACGATAGAGTTCAGAATTGAGTATTCGCCTTAGGGTTGAATATTGAATTCTGGTCTTTGACTAGAAAGTATTATCGTTCTTTAAAAATTTGGGTATGTGATAGAAAGATAGACTGGATAGCACTTTCACTGGTGTTTATTCAGGCTAAGGTAAAATTTGTGAGTTCTCTTGAGAGATCAAGAGTATTTCGAATTTTCGGCGAATGTCGTCTTCATAGTATAACCAGATTGCTTGGGGTTATATGGTCAAGTGAAGAAGCGCATACGGTGGATGCCTTGGCAGTCAGAGGCGATGAAAGACGTGGTAGCCTGCGAAAAGCTTCGGGGAGTCGGCAAACAGACTTTGATCCGGAGATGTCTGAATGGGGGAACCCACTTAACATAAGTTAAGTATCTTGCACTGAATACATAGGTGTAAGAAGCGAACCAGGGGAACTGAAACATCTAAGTACCCTGAGGAAAAGAAATCAACCGAGATTCCCTTAGTAGTGGCGAGCGAACGGGGACTAGCCCTTAAGTTGATTTGAGATTAGCGGAACGCTCTGGAAAGTGCGGCCATAGTGGGTGATAGCCCTGTACGCGAAAATCTCTTATCAATGAAATCGAGTAGGACGGAGCACGAGAAACTTTGTCTGAATATGGGGGGACCATCCTCCAAGGCTAAATACTACTGACTGACCGATAGTGAACTAGTACCGTGAGGGAAAGGCGAAAAGAACCCCGGAGAGGGGAGTGAAATAGATCCTGAAACCGTATGCGTACAAGCAGTGGGAGCCCACTTTGTTGGGTGACTGCGTACCTTTTGTATAATGGGTCAGCGACTTATATTCAGTGGCGAGCTTAACCGAATAGGGGAGGCGTAGCGAAAGCGAGTCTTAATAGGGCGTTTAGTCGCTGGGTATAGACCCGAAACCGGGCGATCTATCCATGGGCAGGTTGAAGGTTGGGTAACACTAACTGGAGGACCGAACCGACTACCGTTGAAAAGTTAGCGGATGACCTGTGGATCGGAGTGAAAGGCTAATCAAGCTCGGAGATAGCTGGTTCTCCTCGAAAGCTATTTAGGTAGCGCCTCGTGTATCACTGCTGGGGGTAGAGCACTGTTTCGGCTAGGGGGTCATCCCGACTTACCAAACCGATGCAAACTCCGAATACCAGCAAGTGCGAGCACGGGAGACACACGGCGGGTGCTAACGTCCGTCGTGAAAAGGGAAACAACCCAGACCGTCAGCTAAGGTCCCAAAGTCATGGTTAAGTGGGAAACGATGTGGGAAGGCTTAGACAGCTAGGAGGTTGGCTTAGAAGCAGCCACCCTTTAAAGAAAGCGTAATAGCTCACTAGTCGAGTCGGCCTGCGCGGAAGATGTAACGGGGCTCAAACCATGCACCGAAGCTACGGGTATCACTTAGGTGATGCGGTAGAGGAGCGTTCTGTAAGCCTGTGAAGGTGAGTTGAGAAGCTTGCTGGAGGTATCAGAAGTGCGAATGCTGACATGAGTAACGACAATGGGTGTGAAAAACACCCACGCCGAAAGACCAAGGTTTCCTGCGCAACGTTAATCGACGCAGGGTTAGTCGGTCCCTAAGGCGAGGCTGAAAAGCGTAGTCGATGGAAAACAGGTTAATATTCCTGTACTTCTAGTTATTGCGATGGGGGGACGGAGAAGGCTAGGCCAGCTTGGCGTTGGTTGTCCAAGTTTAAGGTTGTAGGCTGACTGCTTAGGTAAATCCGGGCGGTTAAGGCTGAGAACTGATGACGAGTGCTCATTAGAGCGCGAAGTGGTTGATGCCATGCTTCCAAGAAAAGCCTCTAAGCTTCAGATAACTAGGAACCGTACCCCAAACCGACACAGGTGGTTGGGTAGAGAATACCAAGGCGCTTGAGAGAACTCGGGTGAAGGAACTAGGCAAAATGGCACCGTAACTTCGGGAGAAGGTGCGCCGGTGAGGGTGAAGCATTTACTGCGTAAGCTCATGCCGGTCGAAGATACCAGGCCGCTGCGACTGTTTATTAAAAACACAGCACTCTGCAAACACGAAAGTGGACGTATAGGGTGTGACGCCTGCCCGGTGCCGGAAGGTTAATTGATGGGGTTAGCTAACGCGAAGCTCTTGATCGAAGCCCCGGTAAACGGCGGCCGTAACTATAACGGTCCTAAGGTAGCGAAATTCCTTGTCGGGTAAGTTCCGACCTGCACGAATGGCGTAACGATGGCGGCGCTGTCTCCACCCGAGACTCAGTGAAATTGAAATCGCTGTGAAGATGCAGTGTATCCGCGGCTAGACGGAAAGACCCCGTGAACCTTTACTATAGCTTTGCACTGGACTTTGAATTTGCTTGTGTAGGATAGGTGGGAGGCTTTGAAGCGTGGACGCCAGTTCGCGTGGAGCCAATCTTGAAATACCACCCTGGCAACTTTGAGGTTCTAACTCTGGTCCGTTATCCGGATCGAGGACAGTGTATGGTGGGTAGTTTGACTGGGGCGGTCTCCTCCTAAAGAGTAACGGAGGAGTACGAAGGTGCGCTCAGACCGGTCGGAAATCGGTCGTAGAGTATAAAGGCAAAAGCGCGCTTGACTGCGAGACAGACACGTCGAGCAGGTACGAAAGTAGGTCTTAGTGATCCGGTGGTTCTGTATGGAAGGGCCATCGCTCAACGGATAAAAGGTACTCCGGGGATAACAGGCTGATACCGCCCAAGAGTTCATATCGACGGCGGTGTTTGGCACCTCGATGTCGGCTCATCACATCCTGGGGCTGAAGCCGGTCCCAAGGGTATGGCTGTTCGCCATTTAAAGTGGTACGCGAGCTGGGTTTAGAACGTCGTGAGACAGTTCGGTCCCTATCTGCCGTGGACGTTTGAGATTTGAGAGGGGCTGCTCCTAGTACGAGAGGACCGGAGTGGACGAACCTCTGGTGTTCCGGTTGTCACGCCAGTGGCATCGCCGGGTAGCTATGTTCGGAATAGATAACCGCTGAAAGCATCTAAGCGGGAAACTAGCCTCAAGATGAGATCTCACTGGGATCTTGAATCCCCTAAAGGGCCGTCGAAGACTACGACGTTGATAGGTGGGGTGTGTAAGCGTTGTGAGGCGTTGAGCTAACCCATACTAATTGCCCGTGAGGCTTGACCATATAACACCCAAGCAATTTGCTTAAAAACGCAAATTGACGGTGTGAAGACGATACAAACCGAAAATTCGGCAAACACACAAATACCTGTAACACCCAATCACATACCCAATTTGGAGCTGCGCTAACGCGACGCTCCACCCGAATTGCTTGACGACCATAGAGCGTTGGAACCACCTGATCCCATCCCGAACTCAGTAGTGAAACGACGCATCGCCGATGGTAGTGTGGGGTCTCCCCATGTGAGAGTAGGTCATCGTCAAGCTTAAATTCCAAACCCCCTACTCGTGAAAACGGGTAGGGGGTTTGTTTTTGCGCGCAGAAAAGTTGGGCGAGTATTAGCTGCGTCTAATTAAAACTTCACCTGGACAGTTGTTCTGTTTCTAACGAGCAACTGGCCGGGCGAAGCTCAGACTTAGTCCAGCCAGTTAACTTTGCTGAACTTGCCCGAGAAGTCTTCAGGCATTGAGACGACTTTCGAAACGCTGTAATCAAAAAATACAAACCCTGACTTGGCCATCGCTATTAAGCTGCCATCGGCCGGTCGCGTGATACGGAACGTGATATCGCCGCCGTATTTGTTGAAGTCCATAACGCCCACTTCAAATAGCAGTTGGTCGCGAGCATGTGCTTCGGCTTTATAGGTTGTCGCGAGATCGGTAACAATTATTCCAAGTCCCGCGCCATTGGTTTCTTGAATGCCGAAGTCAAACAGGAACCGCGCTCGCGCCTCGGAAATCATCGAGATCATCGAGTCGTTACCCAGATGGTTTCCCGCATTGATATCGGTGACACGCACGGTCAGGTGCGTGCTGTAGTAAAACTGGTCTTCAGGAAATACGAGTTGCAGACGGGCCATTTCAGTCTCTATAGCGTTTTCGAAAGTAGAGCCATTTTACGGCTCCATCTCCGGCAATAGCAGCCCATCCGCGACACGGCGACTACTGATGGACGCTGTTAAGCCAATAAAACGTTACCCGACCCCCTTCATTCTGCGGTCCGTAGTTGTCCTGAATGTAAGCGCCGGCTTTAAAGTAAAAGCGCTGGTTGCCCCAATAGCCACTCAGTTGGCGGTAATACGAGCCGGCATCGCCATCTTTGCTCTGGACGCGTATGCCGAGCTTTCCTGATGGCGTCAGACGCAGGTTATAGCTAAACCGCTCATTGAGTTGCACGTTCTCGGCAAGAAGGATGTTCTCCACTGCGCGATCGCCGGGGCGCTTGCGCAGCAGCGCTTCAAGCCGACCAACGCCTCTCAAGTAGTGATACTGCAGTTTAAGCAGCGGATCATTCTGGCTGCCCGGCTGATCGTCGCTGTGAATCTGCCCAATGACGATTTTGCCTTTGCTAGGCACTTGGTTAACCGTCAGAACAGCACTGAGATAGTTATCCGCCGTTTGGTACGGCCAATAGCTGAGCGTCCCGTCTGTTTGGGTTTCGCGCAGTTCAGCGCGCGGGTAGTGGGCGTCTTCGGTGGTGGCGCCGGAAACCGGAACCCAGAAGGTGACGCTGCCATCGGAGTGGCGGCGAAAATACTGGCTTTGGTAACCGTTGTTGAGGCGGGCGGTGTCGATGGCTGTTGCAGATTCGGTGGCGGGTACGGCGAGGTTCCAGGTGGTCAGATCAATCATTAACTGTCCTTAACGCAAGGGAGGAAAGCCCCCCTTGGGTTACCCGGTTCAGGACAAGTTCAGCGCGGCAGGATGAGCGGCTACGGTTATTCGACGGTAGCCGCTATGGACTCTACGAGTCGGCCTTCGCTTTGGCGAGCAGCCCATCAGCACGGAACATCGCTTTGATACCCCGCACAGCTTGGCGGATGCGGTCCTGGTTCTCGATCAGGGCGAAGCGCACGTGATCGTCACCGTAATCTCCAAAACCCAGCCCAGGCGACACACACACCTTGGCCTCAGCCAACAGCTTTTTCGCAAACTCCAGCGAGCCGAGTTTGGCGTAGGGCTCTGGAATTTTTGCCCACACGTACATGGACGCCTTAGGGTTATCCACCATCCAGCCCGCCTCATGAAGGCCGCGCACCAATACATCGCGACGCTGCTGATAATTGGCGGTTATTTCGTGCACGCATGTCTGATCGCCCTCCAGCGCAGCGATCGCCGCCACCTGCAGGGGCGTGAACGTGCCGTAGTCGTGGTAGCTCTTGATGCGGGCTAGCGCGTTCACCAATTCAGGATTTCCGACCATAAAGCCAATGCGCCAACCGGCCATGTTGTAGCTTTTGGACAGGGTGAAAAACTCCACGGCGATATCCTTAGCGCCGGGCACTTGCATGATCGATGGCACTTTCCAGCCGTCATAGACGATGTCGGCGTAGGCCAGGTCGTGAACCACCAGCACGTTGTACTGCTTGGCCAGCGCGATGATGCGTTCGAAGAAGTCCAGCTCCACGCACTGCGCGGTAGGGTTCGAGGGGAAGCCGATGATCAGCATTTTTGGTTTCGGAATACTTTCCCGAATGGCGCGCTCTACTTCGGCGAAGAAATCAACGCCAGGCACCAGCGGTACCGAGCGCACCTGAGCGCCAGCGATGACCGCACCGTAAATATGGATCGGATAACTTGGGTTAGGCACCAACACCG
Organism: Pseudomonas sp. AC070; assembly: GCF_979258635.1. Lineage (NCBI taxonomy): Bacteria > Pseudomonadati > Pseudomonadota > Gammaproteobacteria > Pseudomonadales > Pseudomonadaceae > Pseudomonas > Pseudomonas sp. AC070. The sequence continues at coordinate 3,638,540 of NZ_OZ409871.1, read as the reverse complement.
TATCGCCCTGGTCCAGCGTGGCCAGCATCAAGTGCGCCAAACCCTCTTTGGAACCAATGGTGACGATGGCTTCGTTTTCCGGGTCGATGTCGACCTGGTAGCGGTCCTTGTACCAGCGCGAAATTGCCCGGCGCAGGCGCGGAATGCCGCGGGAAGTCGAGTAGCCGTGGGTGTCTTCACGCTGGGCAACCTGTACGAGCTTTTCCACGATATGGGGCGGGGTGGCGCCATCCGGGTTGCCCATGCTCAGGTCGATGATGTCTTCGCCGCGGCGACGGGCCGCCATCTTCAGCTCAGCTGTGATGTTGAAAACATAAGGGGGGAGACGATCAATGCGCGCGAAACGGCGCGAAGCTTGTTCAGCCATGTGTTCCTCGAAGACGTAAGCGCCCGGAACCGTCCGAGCGACGTTGGCCAGTGCGCTGGCCAGTCGCGAAGATAAGTGGCGCCGTTACGCTTGTCGAGAGGGTGTCGGAAATTTCAACTGTCTGTACTGGCGCAACAGTCTTCGCTCGCCTCGCTGCACGATCAGCGTTCGAGCATCTGCTTCACCGATGACTGCGGAATCTGTTGCTTGCGTCCTTCGCTGTCTTCGAACTCCAGCATGCCGGTGTCTTCGTCCAGGTCCGGTTTGCCGTGGCTAGTAAGCATCTGGCCGTCGGTGGTAGTGATGATGTATTCGCTTGAGCAGCCCGCGAGGCTAAGCAGGCAAAACGCGGCGAAAATCCAATGCTTCATGGTGAACTCCCCGGTCAGTAGATAAGGGCACGCTACAAGGCCGCGCCACGGGTTTTACCCTAGCAGCAGTCGAGCGCTGCGCCAGCGCAGGCATAAAAAAGCCCCGCACTAGGCAGGGCTCTTTTTGAAGCGGCGTCTCGTTACGCTTGAACAACCGGAATCTGAGCGTTTGCCGCGGCGTCGCGGAATTCCGCGATCTGGTCGAAGCTCAGGTAGCGGTAAACGTCGGCAGCCATGCTGTCGATGCTTGCGGCGTATTCCATGTACTCAGCAACGGTTGGCAGCTTGCCGAGGATGGACGCCACAGCGGCCAGTTCAGCGGATGCCAGGTAGACGTTGGCGCCATCGCCCAGACGGTTCGGGAAGTTACGGGTCGAGGTCGACACAACGGTCGAGTTCGCCGCAACGCGTGCCTGGTTACCCATGCACAGCGAGCAACCCGGCATTTCCATACGCGCGCCAGCCTTGCCGTAGATGCCGTAGTAGCCTTCTTCGGTGAGCTGATGAGCGTCCATCTTGGTCGGCGGCGACAGCCACAGACGAGTAGGAATCGAACCTTTGACCTTGTCGAGCAACTTGCCGGCAGCGCGGAAGTGGCCAATGTTGGTCATGCACGAACCGATGAACACTTCGTCGATCTTCTCGCCCTGAACGGTCGAGAGCAGACGGGCGTCGTCCGGGTCGTTCGGCGCGCAGAGCACAGGCTCTTTGATATCGGCCAAGTCGATTTCAATAATTTCGGCGTACTCGGCATCGGCGTCGGCAGACAGCAAATCCGGTTTGGCCAGCCAGGCTTCCATCGCTTGAGCGCGACGTTCCATGGTGCGGGCATCGCCGTAGCCTTCGCTGATCATCCAGCGCAGCAGGGTAATGTTCGACTTCAGGTACTCAGCAATAGCTTTTTCCGGCAGCTTGATGGTGCAACCAGCAGCGGAGCGCTCGGCCGAGGCGTCGGACAGCTCGAAAGCCTGTTCAACGGTCAGCTCGTCCAGACCTTCGATTTCCAGGATGCGGCCGGAGAAGGCGTTGATCTTGCCCTTCTTCTCGACGGTCAGCAGACCTTTCTGGATGCCGTAGTAAGGAATCGCGTGTACCAAGTCACGCAGGGTGATGCCTGGTTGCAGCTTGCCTTTGAAACGAACCAATACCGACTCTGGCATGTCCAGCGGCATTACGCCGGTGGCTGCGGCGAAGGCGACCAGACCGGAACCGGCCGGGAACGAAATGCCGATCGGGAAACGGGTGTGCGAGTCACCACCGGTGCCGACGGTGTCCGGCAGCAGCATGCGGTTCAGCCAGCTGTGGATAATGCCGTCGCCAGGACGCAGCGACACGCCGCCACGGGTGCGGATGAAATCCGGCAGGGTGTGGTGGGTGGTGACGTCGATGGGTTTCGGGTAAGCAGCGGTGTGGCAGAAAGACTGCATTACCAGGTCGGCCGAGAAGCCCAGGCAGGCCAGATCTTTCAGTTCGTCACGGGTCATTGGACCGGTGGTGTCCTGAGAGCCGACGGTAGTCATTTTCGGTTCGCAGTAGGTGCCAGGACGGATGCCCTTGCCAACTGGCAGACCGCACGCCTTGCCGACCATTTTCTGCGCCAGGGTGTAACCCTTGCCGGTGTCGACCGGGGCTTCTGGCAGCTTGAACAGATCGGTTGGGCCCAGGCCCAGCTCGGCGCGTGCTTTCTCGGTCAGGCCACGGCCGACGATCAGCGGAATACGGCCTCCCGCGCGTACTTCATCCAGCAGAACCGGCGTTTTCAGTTCAAATGTGGTGAGGACTTCATCGGTACCGTGCTTGCACACTTTGCCAGCGTGCGGGTACAGGTCGATGACGTCGCCCATGTTCATGTTCGATACGTCGAACTCGATAGGCAGTGCGCCGGCGTCTTCCATGGTGTTGTAGAAGATCGGAGCGATTTTCGAGCCGAAGCAGAAGCCACCGGCACGTTTGTTCGGTACGTACGGGATGTCGTCGCCAAAGAACCACAGCACCGAGTTGGTGGCGGATTTACGCGAAGAACCGGTACCCACTACGTCACCGACGTAGGCAATTGGGAAGCCTTCGCCGCGCATGGTTTCGATCTGCTTCATCGGGCCGATGGCGCCTTGAACGTCCGGCACGATGCCGTCGCGAGCCATTTTCAGCATGGCCAGGGCGTGCAACGGGATGTCTGGACGGGACCAGGCATCAGGAGCAGGCGACAGGTCGTCGGTGTTGGTTTCGCCGGTTACCTTGAACACGCGCAGGCTGATTTTGTCAGCCAGGGTCGGACGCTTCTGGAACCACTCGCCGTCAGCCCACGATTGCAGCACGCCTTTAGCGTGAGCGTTGCCGTTCTTGGCTTTTTCGGCCACGTCGTGGAACGCATCGAACATCAGCAGGGTGTGCTTGAGTTGCTCGGCAGCGGTAGGGGCGAGCTCGGCGTTATCGAGCAGCTCAACCATGGTGGCGATGTTGTAGCCGCCTTGCATGGTGCCGAGCAGTTCAACGGCGCGTTGTTTGCTGATCAGCGGAGAGTTGGCTTCGCCTTTGGCGACAGCGGAGAGGAAACCGGCCTTCACGTAGGCAGCTTCGTCTACGCCTGGTGGTACGCGGTTGGTGATCAGGTCAACGAGGAATTCTTCCTCGCCTGCAGGCGGGTTTTTCAGCAGATCAACCAGGCCGGCAGTTTGTTCGGCGTTTAGCGGCTGGGGCACGATACCCTGAGCTGCACGCTCTGCAACGTGTTTGCGATAGGCTTCAAGCACAGTTATTACCCTCATCAGTGGTCCCATAGGGTTGTCCGGGACGCATCCAGAAGCTGCTTTCAAAGTTTTACGCCTGCAGGACGTTTAGATGAGGGCTGGCTGGACTACCGGCGAATCGTGGTAACCCAGCCAACTGCGTTCCTGCGGGATTAACTGTGCTCGTGACGCTTTGAAAACAGCTTCTAACGGACATCACGCCTAAGAATGGCCCGGCGATTCTACTGGAAAAGCGCAGTAAAGGTAAGACAAACCCCTACAACCTCCGGGGTGACCCCCTCTAGACAAAGGGCTAAGATGCCGGCCTGTTCCTGCCTCTCTGTCACCGTCTGCCTATGTCCAATCACCGCATAAAAACGCCCTGCGTCGGCCTGTGTTCCACCGTGTATGGGGATCTGGTCTGTCGTGGCTGTAAGCGTTTTCACCACGAGGTGGTGAATTGGAACCTGTATACCGACGAAGAAAAGCGCGCCGTGTGGTTACGCCTTGAAATTCTTCTGGTTCAGGTGATGGCCGCCAAGGTCGACGTGTTTGACGCCGCGCGCTTGCGTCAACAGCTCGAACAACGGCAGATCCGGTTTGTGCCGGAGCAGTCGGAATACTGCTGGGCTTACCAGCTCATCGCCCGCGGCGCGAGGGTGATTAACCAGTTGGAGGCTTACGGCATGGTGCTGCTGCCAGAGTTTCGCAACTGGTCGCTGCCTGAATTGCGCGACGCCATCGACCGCGAATTCTTCCTGCTGTCCGAAGCCCACTACGACCGCTACATCGCCCCGCGCTTCTTGCGCGAAGGCGTCGAAAGCCGCGTGTAAAGGCGTAAAAAAACCGCCTTGAGCAGGCGGTTTATGAGGGGGCGCGATAACAACGACGATTAACGTTGCGCCACCAGCTCCTCCAAGTGCGCGATCACCGTGTCCGGTTTGAGTACCAGTACATCGCTTTCCAGCTGATCCAGCACCACCTCGGCTGTGTTGCCAATCAGTGCGCCGGAAAAGCCGGTGCGTGCCACCGTGCCCATTACCGTCACCACGGCGCCGAGCTTTTTCGCCGTGAACGGAATCATCACATCGGCCGGTCCTTCCATGATGTGCAACTGCTCGTCGCCGAAGCCGAATTCCTCTTGGAAGGTTTTGCACCGCTCGCGGTAGCGGGCTTCGATGGTCTCTGTCAGTTGGAATACCGGGTCGGCCGACGCCAGCATTGGCGAGGGGTGAGCGTTGATGACATGCAGCATACCTTTGGCCAATCCGGCAATTTCGTAGGCGTGGTTAATGATGCTGGCGTGCAGCGCTCTGTGTTCGCCGTCGGAATTGCCGACATCGACTGCGGCCAGAATTACGCCTTCCGACCATGGCCGTTCGGTTTTCACCATCAGCACGGGGCAGGGCGAGTAGCGCAGCAGCTTCCAGTCTTCCGGCGTGAGAATGGCTTTCTTCAGCGGGCTGTCTGGGCGATGGTCTTTGATGATCAAGCCGCAGCCTTCGGCTTGCTGAACGTGAATGACGGTTTGGTGCAGGTTTTCATGCCAGGTTTGCTGGCTCGAGATGCTGTAGCCCTCTTGGCGCAAGCCGTTGCTCAGAACCTCGAGCAAACCGGAATGGTCGTGCTTCTTGTCGCATACCAACAGGTGCAGATGCGACTGGGTAACGCCGGCAATCAGCTTCGCGCGTGTCAGCGCGTGGCCTTCGGGATGGTCGGGTTCGATAATCACCAGAATGCTGCGAACGGCTTGCATGGTCGTGTCCTCACTGTCTGTCGGCATGGGCGTGCGGCGGCACTATAGGTTTAGCTCAGCGCTGCGCTGGATGATGCAGATCAACCCTTTCCCACGCGCTTTACAGCAAACGCCGCCGTATAATCCGCCGCCTGCCCCATAGCCCAGCCGTGATTTATGCCTGTTCTTCCTGAAATCGACGCCTTCCTGCTTTGCCCTACGCCCGCCAGTTGGGTGGAAGCGGCAATGAACAACCTCGATATCCTGTTGATCGACCACGCCAACAACGAAAAGAAGGCCGCCGGCTCGGCGTTTCAGTTCATGTTCCAGTACAGCAACAAGCTGGATCTGCAAAACAAGATGTCCCGCCTGGCCCGTGAGGAACTGCGTCATTTCGAGCAGGTGCTGGGCTTGATGAAAAAGCGCGGTATGCCGTGGTTCAACGTCGGCTCGGCGCGTTACGCCGGGGCCCTGCGCAAGTTGATCCGCAACCACGAACCCTATCGCCTGACAGACTCGCTGCTGGTGGGCGCCATCGTAGAGGCCCGCTCCTGCGAGCGTTTCGCCGCCCTGGCGCCGCACTTGGACGAGGAGTTAGGCAAGTTCTACAGCAGCTTGCTCAAGTCCGAAGCGCGACATTTTCAGGACTACCTCAAGCTCGCCTACCAGTACGGCGACGAAGCGGACATTCAAGGCAAAATCGTCGAGATCGCCGAGAAGGAACGCGAGCTGATCGAAAGCCCGGATCCTGACTTCCGCTTCCACAGCGGCGTTCCTGCCGCCGCATAACCGCCACCTTTTCCCCTCTGTAACGGCGAAGCCGCCCGAAAACGATCGGGCGGTTCGATGTTTCCTATCAGGTAATTCCGATAGTGGCCTAAGTATTTTCGTTGACTTTAACTGCCTAGGCAGTAAATTGGATGCCATTACCTGCCTAGGCAGCTATCGGTGATTCCAATGACCCATTACACCCCCGAAACTTTCGAATACGTGCGCATCGGCATGCTTGTGGGGCGCGCTGCGTTGCTCAAAGACCGCATTCTCGACAGTTACCTCGTGCCTCACGGCGTGACGGCCGCGCAGTTCAAAGTGCTGATGATCGTCTTGCAGGGCTACGACACCCCCGCTGAGTTGTGCCGCCACTTGTCCCTGGACAGCGGCTCGATGACACGGATGCTTGACCGCCTTGAGCAGAAAAACCTGATCAGCCGCACCCGCAGCGAAAGCGACCGTCGCCAGGTGCGCCTGTCGCTGACCGATGAAGGCCGTGCCCTCAATGCGCTGCTGCCGACCATTGGCGCCGCTGCCATGAACGACTTCACTGCCGCGCTGACGGCTGCCGAACTCGAAACGCTCGAAGGGCTGCTGAAAAAGATGCTGCTGGCAGCGGGCGACTCGATCGTGATTGAACGCTTCGGGGGTGACGCATGAACCGCTCCCTGAAAACCGGCTTCAGCCTGACGTTCGCCACCCTGCTGTTGGCCGGCTGCGCTAACTATCGCGGCCTTAGCACCGAAGGCGAAAGCCTGGACGCGCAGAGCTTGAAAGCGGGGCAGAGTCTACGAGGCATCACCCTCTCCCCGGCGGCCTGGCCGCAGCGCGATTGGTGGACGAGTCTTGGCGACAGCGAACTCGATGCGCTGATCAACGAGGCGCTGCGCGACAGCCCCGACATGCAAATCGCCAGCGCCCGCGCTCACCAAGCCAGCGCCGCCGCGTTGGGCGCAGATGCCGCGCGCATGCCTAACGTGAACGCCCAGGCCAGCGTCAGCCGTTCACGCCTGGCTCGCGACCAAGACCCGCTTGGGCAGGGCGGCGCCTACAGCACCTTGCGCAGCGCCCAGCTCGGCTTCGACTACAGCTTTGACCTGTGGGGCGGCGAGCGCGCCGCGTGGGAGTCGGCATTGGGCCAGGCCCGCGCTGCTGAAGTGGATCGCCAGGCCGCGTCGCTGACGCTCGCCGCCAACGTCGCCCGCGCCTACAGCGACTTGGGGCAGGCCTATATCGTTCGCGACCTTGCCCAGGAAGACGTGAAGCGCACGCAGGAGATGCTCGACCTCGGCCAGCGCCGCTTGCAGTCGGGTATCGACAGCGAATACCAATACCAGCAAACCGAAAGCCTGGCTGCCAGCTCCCAAGAGCAGCTGATCGACGCTGAAAAACGCCTGCAAAGCGCACGCGTAGCCATGGCCGTTTTGTTGGGTAAAGGGCCGGATCGGGGCAACGAGATCGCCCGTCCGGCGGTATTGCAGCCCAGCGCGGTGGCGTTGCCGTCATCGCTGCCTGCCGAGTTGCTGGGACGGCGCCCCGACCTGGTCGCCGCGCGCTGGCGGGTTGAAGCGGCGAGCAAAAACATTGAGGCCGGCAAGGCGCAGTTCTACCCGAATCTGAACCTCACCGCGGCTGCTGGAACCCAATCGTTGCTGGGCGATTCCCTGTTTGGCGCACCGAGTCGGTTTTTCAATATTGCCCCTGCCGTGTCCCTGCCGATTTTCGACGGCGGCCGTCTGCGCGCGGATCTGGACGGACGCGACGCCGACTACGATCTGGCCGTGGCGCAATACAACAAAAGCCTGATCGCCGCACTCAACGACGTCAGCGACACCATCAATCAGCTTCAGGCCATTGCCCGGCAGATCGTTGCGCAGCAGCGCGCCACCGATGTGTCGCAGCAGTCGTATGACACGGCGGTGCAACGCTTCGGCTCGGGCATCGGCAATTACCTCGATGTTTTGACCATCGAGCAGCAATTGCTCCAGTCGCAACGCCAGCTCGCCAGCCTGAATGCCGAGCAAATCGATTTGTCGATCCAACTGATGCAGGCCCTCGGCGGCGGTTACCAAGGCGAGCACCTCGCCGCGAGCAACGCCCCTCAGTCTGAACAAACAAGGTAATTGCCATGGCTACTCCTACCGCAACTTCGGAACAAACCAACGCCAATCCAGGCAAACGCAAAGCCCTGCTGTTGGGTTTGCTGGTCGTGGTTCTGGCGGCCTGCGCCGGCACGTGGGCCTGGTATCACTTGTACGGCCGTTTCAGCGTCGACACCGACGATGCCTACGTAAACGGCAACGTGGTATCCGTTACGCCGCTGGCCACCGGCACCGTGATTAGCATCGGTGCTGACGATGGCGACCTGGTGCAACAAGGCCAGGTGCTGGTCAAGTTCGACCCTAACGACGCCGAAGTCGCCCTGCAAAGTGCCGAAGCCAACCTGGCCCGCACCGTGCGCCAAGTGCGCGGTTTGTACAGCAATGTCGATGGCTTGAAAGCCCAGGTAGTGGCGCAAAAGGCAGCAGTGCAAAAGGCGCAGGAAAACTACAACCGCCGCAAAACCCTGGCGGCGAGCGGGGCGATTTCCCAGGAAGAACTGTCCCACGCCCGCGATGACCTGACCGCCGCACAAGGCTCCCTGAGCGATGCCCAGCAGCGCCTGAACACCAGCAGCGCGTTGGTCGATGACACCAGTGTGGCCTCGCACCCTGATGTTCAGGCCGCCGCCGCGCAGTTGCGCCAGGCGTTCCTGGAAAACGGGCGCACCACGCTGATCGCGCCGGTCACCGGTTATGTGGCCAAACGCACCGTGCAGCTGGGCCAGCGCGTGCAGCCGGGCACCGCGTTGATGGCTGTGATTCCCCTCGACCAGTTGTGGATCGACGCCAACTTCAAAGAGACCCAATTGGCTGAGATGCGCATCGGCCAGGCCGTGCACATCACCTCCGACCTTTACGGCGACGACGTCACCTTCAGCGGCACCATCGACAGCCTGGGCGCCGGCACGGGCAGCGCGTTCGCCTTGCTGCCGGCGCAAAACGCCACCGGCAACTGGATCAAAATCGTGCAGCGCGTGCCGGTTCGTGTGGTGCTCAACCCCGAGCAGCTGCGTGAGCATCCGTTGCGTATTGGCTTGTCGACGCAAGTGGATGTTGACCTGCACGATCAAAGCGGCCCGGTATTGGCGCAAAAAGCGCGGCAGCAGCCGGCCTTTGAAACCGACGTGTACCAGCAGCAGCTGTCGCAAGCCGACGCGTTGATTCAGCAGCTGATTCAAGAGAACAGCGCCGTGGCCAAAACCGCTCAGCGTTAATCGCCAGGCGTTGCGCCCGTCAGGAAAAGCCATGGACACCAAAGCGTCATTCACACCGCCCAGCTTGCTGCTCGCCACTATTGGCCTGTCGCTCGCCACCTTTATGCAGGTGCTCGACACCACCATCGCCAACGTGGCTTTGCCCACCATCTCGGGCAACCTAGGCGTCAGTGCGGAGCAGGGCACCTGGGTGATCACCTCGTTTGCGGTGAGCAATGCAATCGCGCTGCCGCTCACCGGCTGGCTGAGCCGGCGTTTTGGCGAGGTGAAGTTGTTTTTGTGGGCCACGCTGCTGTTCGTGCTGGCCTCGTTTCTATGCGGTATCTCCCGCTCGATGCCTGAGCTGGTGGGTTTTCGCGTGCTGCAAGGCATCGTCGCCGGGCCGCTTTACCCGATGGCGCAGACGCTGCTGATCGCCATCTACCCGCCGTCTAAACGCGGCATGGCCATCGCCTTGCTAGCCATGGTCACGGTGGTGGCGCCGATTGCCGGGCCGATTCTGGGCGGCACCATTACCGACAGCTACAGCTGGCCGTGGATTTTCTTTATAAACGTGCCGATTGGTCTGTTCGCCGCGTTCGTGGTGCGTCAGCAACTGGTTGCGCGGCCGGTGGTCACCAGCCGCCAGCCCATGGACTACGTGGGCTTGATGGCGTTGATCGTGGGCGTCGGCGCCCTGCAAATCGTGCTCGACAAAGGCAACGACGCCGACTGGTTTGAATCGACCTTCATCATTGTCGGCACGGCGATTTCGGTGGTGGCCCTGGCCTTCTTCGTCATCTGGGAAATGACCGACGCCCACCCGGTGGTCAACCTGCGTTTGTTCGCCTACCGCAACTTTCGCTACGGCACGCTGGTGTTGGTGCTGGGCTATGCCGCGTTCTTCGGCATCAACCTGATCTTGCCGCAGTGGCTACAAACCCGGCTCGGCTACACCGCGACGTGGGCCGGATTTGCCGCCGCGCCGTTGGGGATATTGCCGGTGTTGCTGTCGCCCTTCATCGGCAAATACGGACCGCGATTCGACATGCGCTTGCTGGCCGGCCTGGCATTTTTGGCCATGGGCTTGAGCTGCTTTATGCGCGCCGGCTTTAACACCGAGGTGGACTTTCAGCACATCGCCCTGGTGCAGTTATTCATGGGCATCGGTGTGGCGCTGTTCTTTATGCCGACGTTGACGATTTTGCTGTCGGACCTGCCGCCGAATCAGATCGCCGATGGCTCCGGTTTAGCCACCTTTCTGCGTACCTTGGGCGGCAGCTTCGCGGCGTCGCTCACCACCTGGATCTGGATCCGCCGCGCCGATCAGCACCACGCCTACATGACCGAAAGCATCAGCGTGTACGACCCCGCCACGCGTGAGGCCTTGCACAACCTCGGCGGCGCCAGTGCCCAGAGTTATGCGCAACTGGATCAGATGGTCACAAGCCAGGCGTACATGCTCTCGACCATCGACTACTTCACCTTGCTGGGCTGGATGTTCATGGGCCTGATCGTGATTGTCTGGCTGGCCAAGCCGCCGTTCACTGCCAAAGCCGGGCCAGAAGCCAGCGCCGGGCATTGACGGTATATGGAGCGTAGGAGCGGTGGAAACGCTCCCGCTTGCCACTGTCATCATTCATACATCAAAAATTAATTCCTCCGTCACGGAACTCGGGCAGTTTGCAAGCCTGCGTTTACCTCAGAGGAGTTGCCATGTTGTTTATCCAGTCGCGTTACATCAAACCCGTCGCCATTGCCTTGCTGGCCGCTGCCGTCAGCGCCTGCGCAAGCACGGCGCAGACGCCTGCCAAGCCTGCCGGCAAAGCGCCGGACGTAGCGCTGAACAACACCGATTGGTATCAGGTGCGTACCCAGAGCGAAGTCTATGTATTCGACGACTACGCGGTGTTCAGCCAGTTCTTGCAAACCGGCCAGGCTCCGGTGCTCAAGCCGTTGGACAAGAAAGACAACTTCGGCCGCTCGGTCATTCTTGGCCTGAAAGCTGAAGACCAGAACCTGGCGCTCAAAGACGTGGCCGCTGCGCGTTTTCTCGACGTAAGCCTGGTGCCTGGCAACCCGTTCTACGGTGAAATTCGCAAGGACGGCATCATCTACGTGTTCGCCCGTTACGGCGACATGATGGACATGTACAAAACTGGCGAGCCAACCTTCAGCTACACCGAAATCGGTGGCGGCCCTAAAGGTGAGCGCGTGGTTTACGGACTGATGAAAGAAGAAAGAAAGCCTGAGAAACAAATCGCTTTGTTCCACCAGAAATACCCGAAGTAAGCGACGCGTTTAGCCAGTAAGCGGCGTAAACAAAAACGGCAGCCCGAGGGCTGCCGTTTTTTTTGGACGCAGTAATTAGCCGGCGACCAGCACGCGAATGGCTTCCAGGCGCAGGGCCGCTTTGTCGAGCATGGCCAAGCCTTGCTCGCACTGGCTACGCAAGGTTTCCAGCTCGCTGTCACGCACGTTGGGGTTCACCGCTTTCAAGGCGGTGAGGCGCGCCAGTTCTTCGTGGGTGTCGGCGGCCAGACGGCGCTTGGCTTCTTCAACGCGCTCAACGTGGCGTGGACTGATTTTGCCTTCGGCCGAGTTGAGTTGCAGATTGAGGCTGTCGCGCTGCGCCTGCACAAACTTGTTGGCGCTGGCCCGTGGCACGGCTTCGAGCTGGTCGTTGAGTTTTTCGAACGACACCTTCGCGGCCAGGTCGTTGCCACTGGCGTCGAGCAGGCAGCGCAGAGCGGCCGGTGGCAGGTAACGCCCAAGTTGCAGCACGCGCGGCGCCACGACTTCGCTCACATAGAGCAATTCGAGCAACACGGTGCCGGGCTTGAGCGCTTTGTTTTTGATCAGCGCGACGGCGGTGTTGCCCATCGAGCCGCTGCGCACTAGGTCCATGCCGCCTTGCACCATCGGGTGTTCCCAAGTGAGGAACTGCATGTCTTCGCGGGACAACGCCTGGTTGCGGTCGTAGGTGATGGTCACGCCTTCGTCGTCGCCCAGGGGGAAGCTGGCGTCGAGCATTTTCTCGCTCGGGCGCAGTACCAAGGCGTTCTCGGAGTGGTCTTCGCTCTCGATGCCAAAGGCGTCGAACAGCTCTTCCATATAAATGGGCAGGGCGAATTCGTCGTCTTGTTCGTGAATCGCTTCAACCAGTGCTTGGCCTTCGCCGGAGCCGCTGGAGTTGAGTTCCAGCAGGCGGTCACGGCCGCTGTGCAGCTCGCTTTCAAGGCGAATGCGCTCGGCTTTGGCTTCGTCGACCAACACCTGCCAGTCGCCGTCGTCAGCGTTTTCCAGCATCGGCAGCAGGCGCGGCCCGAATTGATGTTGCAGGGCGTTGCCGGTGGGGCAGGTGGCCTGGAAGGCGTTCAGCGCCTGGTGGTACCACTGGAACAGACGCTCTTGCGGCGTGTTTTCCAGATACGGCACGTGCAGTTGAATGGTGTGCTTCTGGCCGATGCGGTCGAGGCGGCCGATGCGCTGCTCGAGCAGGTCCGGGTGCGCTGGCAGGTCGAACAGTACCAAGTGGTGGGAGAACTGGAAGTTGCGGCCTTCACTGCCGATTTCCGAACAGATCAGCACCTGAGCGCCGAATTCTTCATCGGCGAAATAAGCCGCTGCCCGGTCGCGTTCCAGAATATTCATTCCTTCATGGAACACCGTGGCCGGAATGCCCGAGCGCACGCGCAGGGCGTCTTCGAGGTCCATGGCGGTTTCGGCGTGGGCGCAAATCACCAGCACCTTCACGCGCTTGAGCATTTTCAAGGTGTCGATCAGCCAGTCGACGCGCGGGTCGAATTTCCACCAGCGCTCTTCCTCGCTCGCCTCAGGCTGGGCCTGGAAGCTGACTTCTGGATACAGGTCGGCGTGTTCGCCCACCGGCAACTCCAGATACAGATCCGGGCACGGCAGCGGATACGGATGCAGTTCGCGCTCCGGGAAGCCCTGCACGGCGGCGCGGGTGTTGCGAAACAGCAAGCGGCCAGTGCCATGGCGGTCGAGCAGTTCGCGCACCAGGCGGGCGGAGGCTTCGATATCGCCATCGGTGACTGCCGCGAGCAACGCTTCGCCTTCGGCACCTAGGAAGTCGTGGATGGTTTTGTGCGCAGCGGCGGACAGGCGCCCTTGGTCGAGCAGCTCCTGCACCGCTTCGGCAATGGGCTTGTAATTGGCGCTTTCGGCGCGGAAGGCTTCCAGGTCGTGGAAGCGCGCCGGGTCGAGCAGGCGCAGGCGGGCGAAGTGGCTGTCCTGGCCGAGCTGTTCGGGCGTGGCGGTGAGCAGCAGTACGCCGGGAATCACTTCGGCCAATTGTTCAACGAGCCGGTACTGCGGGCTCGCTTGTTCCGGGTGCCAAACCAGGTGGTGCGCCTCGTCGACCACGAGCAAATCCCAGCCGGCGGCGAACAGGGCGTCTTGCGCTTTGTCGTCTTCGCACAGCCATTCCAGAGCGACCAGCGCCAACTGGCAATCTTCGAACGGGTTGCTGGCGTCGCTTTCAATAAAGCGCTCGGCGTCGAACAGCGCGACGTCGAGGTTGAAGCGGCGGCGCATTTCCACCAGCCACTGATGCTGAAGGTTTTCCGGCACCAGAATCAGCACGCGGTTGGCGCGGCCAGACAACAGCTGGCGGTGAATAACCAGGCCGGCTTCGATGGTTTTGCCCAGTCCCACTTCGTCGGCCAGCAATACGCGCGGGGCGATGCGGTCGGCCACTTCACGGGCGATATGCAACTGATGCGCGATGGGTTGTGCGCGCACGCCACCCAGGCCCCAGAGCGACGATTGCAGCTGGCGGCTGGTGTGTTCGAGCGTGTGGTAGCGCAGGGCGAACCAGGCGAGGGGGTCGATTTGGCCAGCAAACAGGCGGTCGCTGGCCAGACGGAATTGGATGAAGTTCGAGAGCTGCGTTTCCGGCAGCGTCACCGACTGATTCTGCGCATTGAGGCCGTGATAGACGAGTAGGCCGTCGACGTCGTCGACCTCCTGAACCGTGAGCTTCCAGCCTTCGAAATGGGTGATTTCATCGCCAGGCGAAAAGCGTACGCGGGTCAGCGGCGCGTTACGGGTGGCGTATTGGCGGGTTTCACCAGTGGCCGGGTAGAGCATGGTGAGCATGCGGCCGTCCTGCATCAGGACCGTGCCCAAGCCCAACTCCGCTTCGCTGTCACTAATCCAGCGTTGCCCCGGTTCATACTGCTGCGCCATGCCTGTCTCCCGCGGTGAAAAAGCCGGCTATGGTAACGGAACCCGGCGGCTCTGGCCAAAGACGATCAACATCAACTGCTTACTGGCGCTTTGAACATCAGGCGCGGTACAGCGTCAAAAAGAGCATAAAGGCATATCCATATGCTTAAAGTGTAGCGATACTCCGCTAAAGTCGTCGATTTGATGGCCGAAACCCCTGGTAAAGGCCCCGATTTTTTTGCGCCTAAACCGTCGGTCATTCAGAGGATAGCTAAACAATGCTGCCCCCGATTCCCCATAGCCTCGCTCCAGTTACCACCCAGCAGGACCCGGTCAAGCCGGTTCCCGTGGTGCCGGCTGTGGTGCCTACAGAAAGTAGCGCGGAAGAAAGCCCGGTGGCGCTGGATAAACGCCACCCGCAAGACGCCGAGGAGTTGCTGTGGGAAGAGCAGCGCCGGCGCCGTCAGCGTCGCGGCTACAGCGCCGCCGAGCTGGCCGAAGGCGAGGTGGCCGAGGAAGACCAAGACCTGATCGAACAATTGCCGCGTCAGGGTCTGTGGGTGGATGTGGAAGTGTAGCGGCGCGCCCGCTGCGCTCGCTCACCAACTGTTGCAGGACTGGTTTTGGACCTTTTTGATACCGCGCCGATTGCCCTCGCCAACGCCGATTTGCGCTACACGCCCCAGTGGATCGATACAGCCACGGCCGACCGCTGGCTTGCCGAGCTATTAGCGACAACGCCGTGGGAGCAGCCGAGCGTGTTTATTCACGGTCAG
Organism: Pseudomonas sp. AC070; assembly: GCF_979258635.1. Classification (NCBI taxonomy): domain Bacteria; kingdom Pseudomonadati; phylum Pseudomonadota; class Gammaproteobacteria; order Pseudomonadales; family Pseudomonadaceae; genus Pseudomonas; species Pseudomonas sp. AC070. The sequence continues at coordinate 3,623,306 of NZ_OZ409871.1, read as the reverse complement.
CATTTTCCCGTGCCGCGCTTGCTCGCTTGGTATGGTGACAGCGATGCCTGTTACCGCTATTCCGGCATGACCCACGAGCCTTTGCCGTGGACGTCGCTTCTCGCCGACATTCGCCAGCGCGTGCAAACGGAAGTGGGCGAGCGCTTTAACGGGCTGCTGATCAATCACTACCGCGACGGACAGGATTCGATGGGTTGGCACAGCGACAACGAAGCGGTGCTGGGGCTCAATCCGACCGTGGTGTCGCTCAACCTCGGCGGCGCGCGACGCTTTGATCTGCGCCGCGTCGGCAGCAGTCGTATCGAGCATTCGTTGATGCTTGAACACGGTTCGCTACTGGTCATGGCGGGGCAGACGCAGCATTATTGGCAGCATCAGGTCGCCAAAACGCGCAAACCCTGCGCGCCGCGCCTTAACCTCACTTTTCGCCTTATTCGGTCCCAGCCATGAGCACTGACAGCAAGCTGATCGACTTCACCGCCGAGCGCGACAAACGCATCCATGACCTCAACGACAAGCGCTTGAACGAAGTGCGCCAGGCGTTCGAACAGGCGCTGCCGCTGACCCAGGCGAAAAAGAAAAAGCCCAAGAACAAACCGAAAAAGCCCTGATTGCCGCCCCCGCGTTGCTGTCGTCTGACGGCAACCACCGATTTTTCCCAGCACGCCACGTTATTTGCCGTTGACCCAGATCAAGTTCGCTTCCGAATCGACTCCCTATGCTGTGTCCATTCTTTGCAGACCTATGTTCAAACGAACATACCTGGAGGCTTCCATGTTTTTCGACGTAGCAGTATTCGCAGGTCTGGCCACAGTGGCGCTGATGTTCGCGTTTTTTGGTGGGATTTGTTGGTTCATCCGCAGTGACATCCGCAAGCACAAAGCACAGCAGTAAGCGGTCACTACGGTTTCACGGGCACGCAAGGCAATTTGGGCAACTTAGGTTGCCCTTTTTTTTGCCTGCGATTTGGCCGCCCTGAAAACCCGCTCGCACCATTCCCGTTTTCCACCAGTCCCAGCTATGTTGAACCGTATCTCTTAAAAGGTTTCGCCTAGTGCGCGCTCAATTGCAGGCCTTTATTGCGCCTGAAATCCCTGCGGTTAAATTTGCGATCAAAACGCTTCTGGGCGCCGGCCTGGCGTTGTGGTGCGCGATGCGTTTTGGTTTGGAGCAGCCGCAGTGGGCCTTGATGACGGCAGTGATCGTTGCGCAGCCGCTGTCGGGCATGGTGGTGCAGAAGGGGTTGGCGCGGTTGTGCGGCACGTTGGTGGGCACGGTGATGTCGGTGGTGGTAATGGCGCTTTTTGCGCAAACGCCGTGGCTGTTTCTGCTGGTGCTGGCAACGTGGTTGGGCATCTGCACCGCAGCATCTACCTTGCTGCGCAGCGCCTGGGCGTATGCGTTTGTGCTGGCCGGCTACACGGTGGTGATCATCGCCTTGCCAGCCATTGGTAATCCGCTGAATGTGTTTGACCAAGCCGTGGCGCGCTGTACGGAAATCTCGCTGGGTATTGTCTGTGCCACGGTACTTAGCGCGTTGCTGTGGCCGCAGCGAGTCGAGCAGCTGTTAGCCAAGCAGGCGCGCGATGCCTGGCTCGCGGGCTTGCAGGCTTCAGGCGCGGCGCTCAGCGGCGAGCGTCAGGAGCGCCAGGGTTTACTCGGCGCGTTGGGGCGTATCGTTGCGGTAGACGCTCAGCGCGAGCACGCCTGGTTCGAGGGCAGTCGCGGGCGCCAGCGGGCGGTAGCCTTGCGTGTGCTCAGCCGTGACTTGCTCACCCAACTGCGCCTTGCGCGCGGCGTGGCGCGGCAATGGCGGCAGCTGTCGCCAGCAGAAACCGAGCAGCTACGGCCGCTGTTAGATGAGGTGCAAGCGGCGCTGGCCGATCCGCAAATACCGCAACTGCTTGAGTTGCGCGAACGCCTGATTGCCGCTGCGGACGACGCCTCGCTGTCCACCGTTCAGCAATATTCCGTCGGCCGCCTGGCCTTGCTGGTGCGCCAGGTGCTGGCCGCGCATCAGGCGCTGGAAGCGGTTGAGCAGGGCGTAGCGCCGGATGACGCCCCGCGCGCGCTGTCTTGGCACCGCGATATTCAAATGGCGTCGTTGTATGGCTTTCGCAGCGGCCTAGCGTTTTTGCTCATCGCCGCTTTCTGGCTGGCCACCGGCTGGACCTCTGCCGCCGGTGGTCTGACCATGACCGCTGTGCTCTGCAGCCTGTTCGCTAACCGCGAAAACGCCACCCAAATCGGCCTCGGCTTTCTGCGCGGCGTGATCTATTCGTTGCCCGTCGCCTTCGTTGTTGGCCAACTGCTCCTGCCGGAATTAAGCGGTTTCCCGCTGCTGTGCCTGGTCATGGGCGTGCCGCTGTTTTTCGCCTTGCTGGGCATGACCAAGCCCGCGATTGCGGGCACGTGCACCTCGTTTGCGCTGCAATTCATCGTGCTGTGCGGGCCACAGAATCTGATGCGCTTTGACGTGTCGTCGTTCCTCAATCAGGGCGTGGCCATCGTGCTGGGCGTGGGCTTTGCTGTGCAGATTTTCCGCGTGATTGACCTGCGCCATCCGGCCTGGCATGCGCAGCGGCTGTTGCGCGCCATGTTGGTGGACCTCAGCCGTTTGCCGCAGCGCCCGTTGGCCGGGGCCGAGAACTGGTTTGGCGGGCGCATGGCCGACCGTCTGTTGCAGTTGGCGCGGCATTACCCAGTGCTGCCGGCGCAGTCGCGCAGCCGTTGGGATGATGGAATCAGCGGCTTGGATTTAGGCGATGAGCTGCTACACCTGCGTCGCTGCCTGGAAGTGGCCGCCGCGCCGGAGCTGCGCAAGGCCGAGCGGCGGTTTATGCGCGCCCTGGAACCGGTGCTGCTTGAGGGGCCCGAAGCCCATTCGGTAACGGCGCTGGACGAACCGGCCGCCGAGCTGCAAGCGGCGCTGCGTGCGCCAGGCGCCAGCATCGACCGGCGCCTGGCGCAGGCGGCGTTATTGCAACTGCAATACAGCTGGCGCGTGTGGTGTGAACAGTCGGAACTGAACCCTTATACGCCGCCACAGGAGCGTGAACATGGGCTTGCGTGAATGGGCGTTGGGCGGCGTATTGGTCAGCCCTTTTTTGTTGTATGCGCTGCTGGCGCTGCTGTGCACCGGGCTGTTGCGCTTTGGCTTGCAGCGTATTGGCGCGGCACGTTGGATTTGGCATGAGGCGTTGTTCGACACCGCCTTGTTTGTATGCGTACTGGCGGCCGTGGTTGCCGCAACCGGGCGCTGGTGAAGAGGAGGGCGGTATGCGTTCAACCCTGCGGGTGGTGATTACCCTGTGTCTGGTGGTAGTGGCGGTGTTCGCCGGCTATGACCTGTGGCGTTACTACATGCTCTCGCCCTGGACTCGCGACGCGCGCGTTCGTGCAGATGTCGTGGTGATTGCTCCCGATGTGTCCGGTTGGGTGGTCGACCTCAAGGTGCACGACAACCAGTCCGTCAAAGCTGGCGACGTGCTGCTCAGCCTCGACCGCCAGCGCTACCAGGCCGCGCTCGACAAAGCGCAAGCCGTGGCCAACACCCGCCAGCAACAACTGCGTTTACGCGAGCACGAGGCGGCGCGGCGCGCTCAGCTTGGCCCGCAAGCCATCAGCGCGGAACTCAAGGAAAACGCCCTGATCACCGCCGACATCGCCCGTGGCTCGTACCGCGAAGCGCTGGCCGATGTTGCCTTGGCCGAGCTCAACCTGGCGCGCAGCGAATTGCGCGCCCCGCGTACCGGGCAAATCACCAACCTGCGTCTGGCCCAGGGCAACTACGTTAACGCCGGGCAGGCGATGATGGCGCTGGTCGATGAGCAGTCGTTTTATGTTCAGGCCTATTTTGAAGAAACCAAGCTGCCACGCATTCGCGTCGGTGCGCCGGTGAAGGTGTGGTTGATGAGCGAGGGCCAAGTACTGACCGGCCAGATTGAAAGCATCAGCCGCGGCATCACCGACCGCAACGCCATTCCTGATCAGCAGCTGCTGGCCAATGTGGAGCCCACGTTCAACTGGGTGCGGCTGGCGCAGCGGATTCCCGTGCGCATCAAACTCGACCCGCTACCTGCCGATGTTCAGCTGAGCGCGGGAATGACGGCGAGTGTGCGGGTGAGTGAGGAAGGGGAGGTACGTTGAATCCTGTAGGAGGGGCTTCAGCCTCGATGCTTTTAAAAGCTCGAGGCTAAAGCCTCTCCTACAAGGTGGCGCGTTACCCGACGGTAATCGGCGGCAATTCGGTCAACGTCACGGTCTGCTGCGAACGCGGCGCGAGAATTTCGGCTTCACCATCCACCACCAATTCATCACGCTGGTTGAACACGCGAGTCGCCACACGCACGCGGAATTTCGGCAGCTTTTCCAGAATTTCCAGGCGCACGGTCAGGGTGTCGCCCAGCTTCACCGGCAAGGTAAAGCGCATGGTCTGGCCCAGGTAGATGGTGCCCGGCCCAGGCAGCTCGCAGGCCACCGCTGCGCTGATTAACGCACCGCTGAACATGCCGTGGGCGATGCGCTCTTTGAACATGGTGCCGGCCGCGTATTCGGCGTCCAGGTGCACCGGGTTGTGGTCGCCAGACACCGCGGCGAACAACTGAATGTCGCGCTCTTCAACCGTCTTGCTGTAGCTGGCGGTCTGGCCGACTTCAAGGGCTTCGTAGGGGGTATTGCTCATCTGGCTCATGCAGGCTCCTGGCTTTCGGGTTGGCTGCGGCGGCTATGGGTCAGGGTTTGATCCAGCCAGCCGAGCAGGTCGGTCGTCACCTCGTCGCGGTTGGTCTCGTTGAGCAACTCGTGGCGGGCGTCCGGGTAAATTTTTAGCAGGGTGTTCTTGTGGCCGGCTTCGCGTAGTGCCGCGGTCAGGTGTTCCAGGCGCTTGCCTTCACTAACCGGGTCGCGGCTGCCGCCAATCACCAGCAACGGCAAATCGGCGTCTATCTGCTTGAGCTGCGTCACCGGGGTGATCTGCTGCAAGCCTTCGAGCAAGTCGATCCAGAGTTGGTTGGTGCAACGAAAGCCGCACAGTGGATCGTTGACGTACTTGTCCACTTCCAGCGGGTCGCGGCTCAGCCAATCGAATGAGGTGCGGGTGGGTTTGAACGCCTTGTTGAACGAGCCGAACGATAGAAAATCCATCAGCGCGCTACGCCCCGTCGCGCCTTGGCGCCAGCGCTCGAAACGGGCGATGGCCGCCGCCGCTTTGTACAGCCCAACCGGTTGATAGTTGGAGCCCGACAGCACCGCGCCTTGCAGGCTGCAGCTGTGGTGCATGAGGTAGGCCTGGCCGATGTAGCTACCCATGCTGTGGCCGAGCAAAAAAATCGGCACGTTGGGGTGTTGTTGGCGGATGTGGTGGTTGAGGTTGGCGAGGTCGTTAATCACCCGCTGCCAGCCGTTGCTTTCCGCGTACATGCCCAGCACGCCGCGCTGGGCCGTGCGGCCGTGGCCCCGTTGATCGTGGGCGTACAACTCGTAGCCGGCGGCCACCAATGCTTCACCCAACCTCGCATAGCGCCCGCCATGCTCGGCCATGCCGTGCGACACCATCACCACCGCTTTAGGCGTGTGGTCGGCGTACCAACGGTTGACGAATAGTGGGGCGGCATCGCTGGCGGTGAGCCAGAAGTCGTCGTGAAGCATGGCAGTCCTCGTTCCTTGTCTGCGTCCCTGGTCTGACCCTGACGGGCATCCGGCCGGCGGTGACAAAAGCGCTACATACGGTTGCCGGGCGGTGGGGCATTGTAGAGCCAGCGTCAGGGCTTGTCCCAGCCCGGCGTCGTTTAGTCCGTCAGCACGAGTTGAGCAAGATTCACGTAATAAATGACGCTACCTCTGGTATTTGCGCTGTATGCCAGAACTGCTAAGTTCCCGTCAGCCCCGAATGCGCGGGCCAGACACTCTCAGGTAACGAGGATAAAAATAATGCAACCTGATTTCTGGAGCGACAAACGCCCGGCCGGCGTACCGAACGAGATTGACCTCGGCGCCTACAAGTCGGTCATCGAGGTGTTTGAGCGCTCCTGTAAGAAATACGCCGACCGGCCGGCGTTCTCCAACATGGGTGTAACGCTGACCTACGCCGAGCTGGATCGCTTGTCCGCCGCGTTCGCCGGCTACCTGCAAAAGCACACCGACCTCAAGCCTGGCGATCGCATCGCCGTGCAATTGCCCAACGTGCTGCATTACCCGATCGCCGTGTTTGGTGCCATGCGCGCCGGCCTCGTGGTGGTCAACACCAACCCGCTGTACACCGCGCGGGAAATGCGCCACCAATTCAAAGATGCCGGCGTTCGCGCGCTGGTGTTCCTGAACATGTTCGGCAGGCTGGTGCAGGAAGTGCTGCCCGACACCGACATCGAATACCTGATCGAAGCCAAGATGGGCGACCTGCAGCCGGCCCTCAAAGGCTGGCTGGTCAACACCGTGGTCAAGAGCGTCAAGAAGCTGGTGCCCGAGTACAACCTGCCGCAAGCCGTGGGCTTTAAAGACGTGCTCAAGCAAGGCCGTGGCCAGCCGCTGAAACCGGTGAAGGTCGGTCTTGAAGACATCGCCGTGTTGCAATACACCGGCGGCACCACCGGTGTGGCCAAGGGCGCGATGCTCACCCACGGCAACCTGGTCGCCAACATGCAGCAAGTGGATGCCTGCCTCGCCCAGCATGGCCCGGACGGCCGTCCGCTGATGCAGCCTGGCCAGGAAGTAATGATCGCGCCGCTGCCGCTGTACCACATCTATGCGTTCACCGCGAACTGCATGTCGATGATGGTCAATGGCAACCACAACGTGTTGATCAGCAACCCGCGCGACATCGGTGCCTTTATTAAGGAACTGCAAAAGTGGCGCTTCTCGGCCCTGCTCGGGCTGAACACCTTGTTCGTGGCGCTGATGGATCACCCGGAATTCAAGAACGTCGACTTCTCCAACCTCAAGGTCACCAATTCCGGTGGTACCGCATTGGTCAAAGCCACTGCCGAGCGCTGGCATGCCGTCACCGGTTGCACCGTGGTCGAAGGCTACGGTCTGACCGAAACCTCACCGGTCGCCAGCACCAACCCCTACGGCGAAAAAGCGCGCCTGGGCACGGTCGGCATTCCTGTGCCAGGCACGGCGTTCAAAGTGGTGGATGACAACGGCGAAGAAGTGCCGTTGGGCGAACGCGGCGAGCTGTGCATCAAGGGCCCGCAAGTGATGAAAGGCTACTGGCAGCGCCCGGAAGCCACCGCCGAAGTGCTCGATGCCGAAGGCTGGTTGAAAACCGGCGACATCGCCGTAATCGACCCGGACGGCTTCACCCGCATCGTCGACCGCAAGAAAGACCTGATCATTGTCTCGGGCTTTAACGTGTACCCCAACGAGATCGAAGACGTGGTCATGGCCCATCCGAAAGTGCAGAGCTGCGCGGCCATTGGCGTACCGGACGAGAAGTCGGGCGAGGCGGTGAAGTTGTTTGTGGTGGCGCGTGAGGGCGGCTTGACCGCCGAAGAACTCAAGGCGTACTGCAAAGAGAACTTCACCGGCTACAAAATTCCCAAGCACATCGTGTTCAGAGAATCGCTGCCAATGACCCCGGTCGGCAAAATTCTGCGTCGCGAACTGCGCGACATCGCCTGAAAGCCCGACGTTAAGGCCGCTAGCCGGCTTTGATGGGTTTTGTTTTAAATGTGACCGAAAGCCTGGCTTTCGGTCATTTTTTTGACCGGTAAGGCCATGTTTGGTGCTGTTCCCCTTCCTTTAAAGCTGCTAATCTCGGCGCGCTTTTTGGCCTGCCAGCACGGCTAAATCGTACGAAAATCACAAAAACATCCGTCATCGCGCGGTGAAGATTAGCTGTTGCTTAGGAGTGGGCTTCCATGATCGAAAACTTCTGGAAGGATAAGTACCCTGTTGGGGTTGCTGCCGAAATCAACCCCGATCAGTACCCGAATATTCAAACGGTACTGAAACAGTCTTGCGAACGCTTCGCCAACAAGCTGGCCTTCAGCAACATGGGCAAGTCACTCACCTACGGTGAGATGTATGAGTTGTCGGGTGCTTTCGCCGCTTACCTGCAACAACACACCGACCTGCAGCCAGGCGACCGCATCGCCGTGCAATTGCCCAACGTCTTGCAATACCCCGTGGTGGTATTCGGCGCCATTCGCGCCGGCCTGGTGGTGGTCAACACCAACCCGCTGTACACCGCGCGGGAAATGGAACACCAATTCAACGACTCCGGCGCCAAAGCGCTGATCTGCCTGGCCAACATGGCGCACCTGGCGGAAACCGTGCTGCCAAAAACCGGGGTCAAGCACGTTATCGTGACGGAAGTCGGTGACATGCTTTCGCCGCTCAAACGCCTGCTGGTCAACAGCGTGGTCAAGTACGTGAAGAAGATGGTGCCGGCCTACAACCTGCCGAACGCCGTCAAACTCAACGACGCCCTGGCCAAAGGCCGTGGCCAGAAGGTCAACGAAGCAAACCCGCAAAGCAGCGACATCGCCGTGCTGCAATACACCGGTGGCACCACTGGCGTGGCCAAGGGCGCGATGCTTACGCACCGCAACCTCATCGCCAACATGCTGCAAGTCAAGCAACTGATGGGCGCCAACCTCAATGAAGGTTGCGAGATCGTCATTGCACCGCTGCCGCTCTACCACATCTATGCGTTCACCTTTCACTGCATGGCCATGATGCTGCTGGGCGGCCATAACGTGCTGATCACCAACCCGCGCGACTTGCCGACCATGGTCAACGACCTGTCGAAATTCAAGTTCACTGGTTTCGTAGGCCTCAACACCTTGTTCGTTGCCCTGTGCCACAACGAAGGGTTCCGTCGCCTGAACTTCTCCTCGCTGAAGCTCACCGTTTCCGGCGGCATGGCGCTGCAGCAAGCGGCGGCCGAGCGTTGGAAGGAAGTCACCGGTTGCGCCATCTGCGAAGGCTTCGGCATGACCGAAACTAGCCCGGTTGCTACCGTGAACCCGTTCAACGCCATTCAGTTGGGCACCATCGGCATTCCCTTGCCCTCCACCTTATGCAAAGTCATCGACGATGAAGGCAAGGAGCTGGAAATCGGCGCGGTCGGCGAGCTGTGCGTCAAAGGCCCGCAAGTGATGAAAGGCTACTGGCAGCGCCAGGAAGCCACCGATGAAATTCTCGACAGCGAAGGCTGGCTGAAAACCGGTGACATCGGCCTGATCCAGGAAGACGGCTACCTGCGCATTGTCGACCGCAAGAAAGACATGATTCTGGTGTCGGGCTTCAACGTGTACCCCAATGAATTGGAAGATGTGCTCGCCACCTTGCCGGGCGTGATGCAGTGCGCCGCCATTGGCATTCCGGACGAGAAGTCGGGCGAAGCGATCAAGATTTTCGTGGTCGTGAAACCGGGCGCCAGCGTGACCAAAGAGCAGGTCATGGAGCACATGCGCGCTAATGTTACGGGCTACAAAGTGCCCAAGGCCGTTGAGTTCCGGGACGTGCTGCCGACCACCAACGTCGGCAAAATCCTGCGTCGTGAACTGCGCGATGAAGAGTTGAAAAAGCTCGGTAAAAAGTGAGTCCACCGTGAATACAATAACGCCACCGTCTAGGTGGCGTTTTTGTTTGTGGCGTTCTTCCCAACTAAGGCGGGCTGGTGAAAGTGCATTGGGGTAGAAGGTAAATTCAGCAAGCCCCTGCCTACGATAGTGTCTTCGCGTAGGAATTTAGTTGTTGCCATGTTCGCTTGTCGTGGATCACTTGCGGACGTAGCGGGCATCCGTCAATCGCTTTCGAGTTCAGGCTTGCGGCTTTGAATCTTTCGCGAGTTTGTCGATGAAAACGTTTCGTTCGTTCAAGGATGTGGCAGGGGGACTTTCCCGGCTGGGCCTTTTTAATCAAAGGCACCGCATTGCAATTACAGTGAAACCAGGGAGAACAGACGTAGCCGGCCGTACACAAAAGCCCCGCTCCCGTCCGGACGGACGGCGTCCAGTCATGCCAGCGCTGCTGTTTTCCCTGGTTGGCCTCGCAGCGGGCTCCAATGCTAATGCTGAGTGTCTCTACGGCGGGGGTAATGAATCGGGAGTTGGCGAGCTAACACTGCAGTGGGCTAGCTCGCAGCTCCTCAACACAAAGATGTGGTTTGAGGACGCAAAAAACCCGTACCCGACCGGAACGTTGATGATGCTCAAAAACGTGACCTCGAGATTGGCCACATGTGGGCGCGGTACCTTTCCTTCTGAATTCAAAGGTAAAGCCCTTAGACTGGTTTATTTTCCGCCCAGTACCGCGGCCCCGATTGGGAACGCGGGGAACGCGTTTCGCATACCGACCACGAGTCAGGGGGTCGCATTTGACGTCGAATTTATCGGAAAAAGGGCCTTTGAACGTGGCAGCATCGACCTCGGGCTGAGCGCAGGTAAGGTGATAACGAACCTCGGCCTCGCGAATGGTTTCGAGGCGTTCACGCTAAGGCTGTCGCTGGTAAAAACGGGACCGTTTTCCAGCGCCCCAACCAACCCGCAAGGCCTAATGGACGCGGTCGGATCGATTCGACTGGGGACTGAGCAATTGGGCACTTTTACGTTTTACTCAGAAGACGGTAAGACGCGCATCCCTTATGAAGAAAAAATTGTCTTCCCTGAGCAGAAGCTGGTGGCATTCCAACCGAATTGGGTAGCCTATGCCGGAGCGCCCGCATGCGTCTTTAACTCGTTTCCCCTCACTCCTGCGAATATAAGTATGGCAACTATGAAATTGTTAGACGTTAGCCAGCAAAAGTTCAAAGGGGTTGGGGCGATAGAGGAGGGCGGGACGACGCAGGAAATGACGTTTTACTGCTGGGGCCTGCTCTCGACCAAGCCGGAGGTCACGTTTGAAGCGACCTATCCATTAACCGGCGCCGTCGGCGTGGGCATGCCGTCGGCTTCGAGCGATGTGGGGGTGCAGATCTTTTTAAATGATCAGCCTGTGGCGCTCGGTACAGCGCTCGGCATTAATATCTCCATGGACTCTTTTCCCAAACCTGTTGGCAGCGGAGCGGGGCCCGTCAGCGGCCACTTCTGCCAGGCTGACTGCGGCGACGATATGAATGGCCCGAACTGGGTTGACGGCAGATCCGGCATCGGCAAGGTAACCGCACCCTTTAGATTCAAGTACTACCAGACGACGAGTCAAACACCTGCGGTGCAAGAACTGGTCGTGCCATTTTCGATCACAATTGATGTGCAATAGGTTACGGGGCTGCCGGCAACAGTGGCGTTGGCGGAGTGGGCGCTCCAACAACGCGCCTGACCTGTTTTCATCCGCCGTCGGCAATAGACAGGGCAGATGTCGCTAACGCCGGCCACCGGCAAAATCTGCGACAATCTGCCCCCGCCTTTTGACTGTTGCCCACCCGCCAATGACCGATGCCACGCCCCCCTTCGACGCCCTGCTGAAAAACCTCGATCAAGCCCTGGTCGCTGACCGCCATCGTCTGCGCCGGCAACTGCACGAGTTGCGCAAAGCCGGGCACGCCGACGAAGGCAAGTTGGCGCAATGGCTGGAGCGCTTCCAGCAGAGCTGCGCCAAGGTCGAGGCGCGGCGCCTGAGTGTGCCGGTGATGCGCTACGACGACAGCCTGCCCATCGCCGCCAAGCGCGATGAAATCAAAGCGGCGTTGGCCAAGCATCAGGTGCTGATCATTGCCGGCGAAACCGGCTCGGGGAAAACCACGCAGTTGCCGAAAATCTGCCTGGAAATCGGTCGCGGATTGCACGGCCTTATCGGCCACACCCAGCCACGGCGCTTGGCGGCGCGCAGTGTCGCAACGCGGGTGGCCGAAGAAATCGGCACTCCGCTCGGTGAGCTGGTCGGCTACCAGGTGCGGTTTGAAGACCAGAGCAAAGACAGCTCACTGATCAAGCTGATGACCGACGGTATTTTGCTGGCCGAAACCCAGCACGACCGCTACCTGGAAAAGTACGACACGCTGATCGTCGACGAAGCCCACGAACGCAGCCTGAACATCGACTTCCTGCTCGGCTACTTGAAAACCTTGCTGCCGCGTCGCCCGGATCTGAAAGTCATCATCACCTCGGCGACCATCGACCTCGAACGCTTCTCCAAGCACTTCGACAACGCGCCGATTGTCGAGGTCTCGGGCCGCACCTTCCCGGTTGAAACCTGGTACCGGCCATTGGTGGCAGAGGTCGACGAGGAGGGCGAAAGCCTGGTGGATGACCTGAGCGTCGACCAAGGCATTCTCGCCGCGCTGGATGAGATCGACGCGTTCGAGCGCAGCGAAGGCAAACGCCCTGGCGATGTGCTTGTATTCCTGCCCGGAGAGCGCGAAATTCGCGACTGCGCCGATATGCTGCGCAAAGCCAATTTGCGTTTCACTGAAGTGCTGCCGCTGTATGCGCGGCTGACGCCGGCCGAGCAGCAGAAGATTTTCGCGCCCATGGCCGGACGCAAAATTGTGCTGGCCACCAACGTGGCGGAAACCTCGCTCACCGTGCCCGGCATCCGCTATGTGATCGACAGCGGCACCGCGCGCATCAGCCGTTACAGCTACCGCGCCAAGGTGCAGCGCCTGCCCATCGAAGCGGTATCGCAAGCCAGCGCCAACCAGCGCAAAGGCCGATGCGGGCGGGTGGAGCCGGGCATTTGCGTGCGCTTGTACAGCGAAGACGATTTTCTCGCGCGCCCGGCCTTTACCGACCCGGAGATTCTTCGCACTAACCTGGCGGCGGTGATCTTGCAGATGCTGCACCTGCGCCTGGGCGAGATCGACGCGTTCCCCTTTATCGAGCCGCCCGATGGCAAAGCCATCAGTGACGGTTTCAACCTGCTGCAAGAATTGTCAGCGGTAAATCGCGAAGGCCAGCTGACGCCGATTGGCCGGCAATTGGCGCGCTTGCCCATCGATCCGCGCCTGGGCCGCATGGTGCTGGAAGCCGCCAAGCTGGGCAGCCTCGATGAATTGCTGATTGTCGCCAGCGCGCTGTCGGTGCAAGACCCGCGCGAGCGGCCAATGGACCGCCAGCAAGCCGCTGACCAGGCCCATGCACAGTGGAAAGACGTCGACTCCGACTTCGCCGCCCTGATCAACCTGTGGCGCGGCTTCGAAGAAAAGCGCCAGGAACTGGGCTCCAACCCGCTGCGTAACTGGTGCCGAAAAAACTTCCTTAACTACCTGCGCCTGCGCGAATGGCGCGACGCCCACCGCCAACTAGTGCTGATCACCCGCGAACTCAAACTCGCCCCCGAGCGCGCCGCCGATTCGTCCCGCAGGAGCGAGCTCGCGCGCGAAAGCGATCTCAAGACCAACGCCAACAGCACCAAAGCCAATCCGCCCGCCGTCAAAACCGCTGAAGCTGTGGAAGCGGCGCAGCGCGCCAAAGATTACGCCGCCGTGCACAAAGCCATTCTGTGCGGCCTGCTTAGCCAGATTGGGCAGAAAACCGAAGACGGCGACTACCTCGGTGCCCGTCAGCGGCGTTTCTGGATTCACCCCTCCAGCGTCATCGGCCGCAAAAAACCGCAATGGATCATGGCCGCTGAACTGATGGAGACCACCAAGCTGTTCGCCCGCCAGGTGGCCAAAATCGAACCGGACTGGATCGAGCCATTGGCCGGCCACCTGATCAAGAAAAACCACTTCGAACCGCACTGGGAAAAACGTCGCGGGCAAGTGGTGGCGTTCGAACAGATCACCTTGTACGGCATGATCGTGGTCGGCCGCCGGCCGGTGCACTTTGGCCCGATTGAGCCGGCGGTGGCGCGTGAATTATTTATCCGCGAAGGGCTGGTGCGCGGGGAAATTCAGTCGCGCGCCAAGTGCCTGAAAGCCAACCAGGAACTGCTGGAGCTGTTCGACGAACTGGAAGCCAAGGCTCGCCGTCGCGACATTCTTGCCGACGAAGAAACCCTGTTCGCCTTCTACGACGCGCGCCTGCCGGCCGACATTTACCAGACCGCCACCTTCGACAGTTGGTACAAAACCGAAAGCGCGAAAAATCTGCAGCTGCTGATCATGCGCGAGGAAGACATCCTCGCCCGCGACGCCAGCGAAGTGACAGACGCGCAGTACCCCGATCACCTGCAACTGGGCGACTTGCGCCTGCCGCTGACCTATCACTTCGAGCCCAACCACCCGCGCGACGGCGTCACGCTGCGCGTGCCGGCACCACTGCTGCCGCAAATTCCCGCCGAGCGCCTGCAATGGCTGGTGCCTGGTTTGCTCGAAGCCAAGTGCATCGCCCTAGTGCGTGAACTGCCCAAAGCCTTGCGCAAAAACTTTGTGCCGGTGCCGGATTTCGTCAAAGCCGCCTTGTCGCGTATCGCCTTCGGGCAAGGCTCGTTGGTGCAGGCCTTGAGCACCGAATTGCAGCGCATGACCGGTGTGCGCGTAACGGAAGAGGCGTGGGCCGAGGCTGAACAGCAGGTGGAAAACCACCTAAAAATGAACATGGAGGTGGTCGACGGTCAGGGCAAGTTGCTCGGAGAAGGCCGTGACCTGGCTGAACTGACAGCGCGTTTCGCCGAAGCCAGCCAGGCCGCCTTGGCCATGGTTAAAACCGACAAACAGCAAAAACCGGTCGAAGCCAAAGTGTTCGCCCCGGTGGCGCAGACCACGCAGCAAAACATCGCCGGCCTGTCGATGACCGTTTACCCGGCGCTGGTAGAGGAGGGCGGCACGGTCAAAGAAGGCCGTTTTGCCACGGCTGCCGAAGCCGAATTCCAACACCGTCGCGCCTTGCAGCGCTTGCTCTTGCAACAGCTCAGTGAGCCGGCGAAGTTTCTGCGCAGCAAATTGCCGGGCCTGACGGACTTGGGCTTGTTGTACCGCGACCTGGGCCGGGTCGATGGGTTGGTGGAAGACATTTTGCTGGCCAGCCTCGACACCTGCATCCTCGACGGCGAAAGCCCCTTGCCCCGCGACGGTGTCGGCCTACTGGCGCTGGCCGAGAAAAAGCGTAGCGCCTGGGCCGAGCACGCCGAACGCGTGGCGCGCCTGACCCTGGAAATTCTCAAGCTATGGCACGGCTTGCAAAAGCGCTTCAAAGGGAAAATCGACCTGGCTCAAGCCGTCGCCCTCAACGACATCAAGGCGCAGCTAAGCCATTTGGTCTACCCAGGCTTCGTGCGCGAAACCCCGGCCGAATGGCTAAAAGAACTGCCACGCTACCTGAAGGCCGTCGAACAGCGCTTCGACAAACTCGGCTCGCAATTGCAGAAAGACCGCGTGTGGAGCGGCGAGCTGGCAGGGTTGTGGGCGCAATACCAAGCCCGCGCTGACAAGCACGCGCAGGAAGGCAAGCGTGATCCACAGCTGGTGCTGTATCGCTGGATGCTTGAGGAATATAGGGTGTCGTTGTTTGCCCAGCAGTTGGGCACCAAGCTGGCGGTATCGGATAAACGCTTGGGTAAGCAGTGGGCGGCGGTGGAGGCATAAAGCGGCGTCGCGGCTTCCCCCCTCTCCCTAACCCTCTCCCCGAGGGGCGAGGGGACTGATCGGTGTTCTTGCGGTAAACGCCGATGGGCTCCCCTCGCCCGTTTACGGGAGAGGGGCTGGGGGAGAGGGTACGCTTTTATTTGCGATTCACAGCCCGCGCCGCATGCAACACATCGGCACCAATCTCACCTTCAAACTGCTTCCACACCGGCAGCATCGCCTCGCGCCAAGCTGCCTGTTCGGCCGGCGTCAGGGTGATAATTTTGGCCTTGCCGCCCGCTACCAACTGCTCGTAATCGCGCTGGTTATTGGCTTCGGCGGTCTGGTTAACCGACAGCGTCACCTCGTCCAGAATCGACTCCAACTCGCTGCGAATCTGGAACGGAATGCTGGTCCAGAACTTACTGTTGGTCACCACCATGTAGCTCAGCACGCCATGGTTGGTGATGGTCACGTACGGCTGCACTTTCTCGAACTTCTGCGAAACAAAGTTCGACCACGGGTTTTCCGTGCCCTGTACGGTGCCGCTTTCCAACGCCTTGTAGGTCTCGGCGAACGGCAGCTTCACGGTGGTGGCGCCCAGTGCAGCGAATTGGGCTTCCAGCACGCTCGACGCTTGAATGCGGAAGGCCAGGCCTTTGGCATCGGCGGGGGTGTGAAGGGCTTTGTTAGCCGACAGCTGCTTCATGCCGTTGGTCCAGAAGCCCAGGCCGTAGATGTTGCTGCTGTTCATCGAGCGCAGCAGTTCGCGGCTCTTTTCACGCTTGAGGAAACGGTCGACCGCCGCCTGGTCGGTAAACAGGAACGGCAGGTCGAACACTTGCAGGCGCTTGGTGTATTTGTCGAATTTGGACAGCGACGGCGCCAGCATTTGCACACGGCCATCGGCCAGCGCGGCCAGTTCTTCGCCGTCGCCGAACAGCGCGGAGTTGGCGTACACCTCAACCTTCACTTTGCCGGCCAGGCGTTCTTCCACCAATTTTTTGAACAGCAAGGCGCCTTGGCCCTTGGGCGTACTTTCCGCCGACACGTGGGAAAACTTGATAACGATCGGGGCTGCATCTTCAGCCGTCGCCATGGAGGGGCTGATCGTCAGCAGCAAGGCGGCGAGCGCCAGAGACAGATACTTGAACATCGGTTTTCCTTAAATTCTGCCAAGCCAAAGAACCCGCCTCAGGCTTGTGGCCTGAACGGGGCATGCGTGTGTCGGATGTAGTCAGCGATGGGCGACAGGTGCCGTCGCTTGCTCAAGGCAAGCGCGGAGCGCCGTGCTGTTTATTATTGGTAGGGCCGCCATGACTGGTGGGCCAGGGTAGGACCGCCAGGTTTGCGAAGGGCGGGGATTCTTCCGTAAAGCGCCGCGCGCCGCAACCTGCGGTATGCCGAGGCGCTCGCAATTCTGAAAAATAGTGGGGTTTTCAGACGAGGGGCTGAGCCGGTATGGTTTGCCCTCAGCCCAACGGACGGAGAACCCAGATGAGCTTGCACGGCGACTACGACAACCAGAACATTTTCGCCCAGATCATTCGCGGCGATGCCCCTTGCTACACGCTCTACGAAGACGACGATGTGCTGGCGTTTCTCGACGTGTTTCCTCAGTCGTTCGGCCACACCCTGGTGATTCCCAAACGCTCGGCGGCGCGCAATATTCTGGACGTCGACAGCGAGGCGCTGGCCAAGGTGATGGGCGTCGTGCAGACGCTCACGCGCGCCATCGTCGAAGAACTGGAGCCGGCCGGCGTGCAGATCGCCCAATTCAATGGCGCACCCGCCGGGCAGACGGTGTTCCACATCCATATGCACATCGTGCCGCGCTACGCCGGCGAAGGCCTTGGTGTTCACGCCAGCCAGAAGGCCGATGCGGCCCAGTTGCAGCAGTTACAAGCACGGTTGGTTAAGCGGCTTAACGGCTGATGCCTGCGACCCTCTTGTCACTGAACCACGCGTCCTACTAAACTTGCCGCCGGGCGCGACAGGGCGCCCGCTCTCGCAAAAGCCAGCCGCACCTGTCGTTCGGTTTTTTCTTCGGATTTACCGCAACCTGAATCTCCACGCCGCAGCGAGAACGGCCACATTGGAAGAGGAAAGGTTTATGTGGTCTACATCCAACCCGTTGTCCCCCACCCATCGAAACAGCGACTTTCTGCGCAGCCACGCGCGGCGTCTGTTGCGGCACGCTCGTTCGGACAGCTTGAGCGTGGCGCTGCCCGTATTGCGCCGGCTGCACGCGGCGAAGCTTAGCGGTGGTTTGAGCGTGTCCGCGTTGCAGGCCAACCGCGCCGCGCTGCAGTTGAAAACGCTGCTGCGTCTGTTAGCGGTAGAGCTGGGCTACGCCGACTGGGCGGCCTGTAAAGCTGAAATCGACACACGCGAGGCGGCCTGCCTGGATCGCTATCGCCTGGATGCCGGCGCTTTCGGCGACTACGAAAAACACTGGTTCCCGGACCCGACTTCAGCGCGCGACTGGCAACGCGCGCATGGCGGGTATGTCGTGCAATACGGCGACCAGGCAGTGGCCATCTTGCGACCGGCATAAGCGCCGAGTTTGGCGTTCCCTTTCGCGGTTCTGGATCCCCGCCTGCGCGGGGATGACGGAGGTGGGTTGGAGGACTGACGTCATTCCCGCGAAGGCGGCGGTCCGACGACTCGGAATCCAGAATGGCAAACCCGGCGCGTCTCTATAGACCACACCCCGTTCTGTAGGAGCGGCTTTAGCCGCGATGTTTTTTGGCCGGGGCTGAAAATAGCGGTGTCAGGTCAGGCCAAATCGCGGCTAATCGGAATGCCGCCCAGCCGCTCCTATAGGTGTAGCGTAAGCGCCGAGCTTGGCGTTCCTTTTCGGAATCCAGAATGGCAAACCCGGCGCGCCTCTACAGGCCACATCCTGTCCTGTAGGAACGGCTTTACCGGCTCAGGCGAATTTCCCCAGATGGGCACCCAGTTCGCGCTCCATCTCACTGTCCGTTTGCCCGCCGTTTTCCATCATCCATTGCACGCGCTCAAGCGTGGCCGGTGCGTTCATGTCGGCGCCGAAGCGTTGCGATTCTTCTACCAGCGCCGCCTCCGGTGCAGCGCTCACCTGTTCGACCACCGCTTTGATATGGGCAATGCCCGCTGCAGGAAAACTGGCGATGCGTTGCGCCAGCGCTTCGCAGTGGGCGCTGAGGTCCGCGTCGGGAACGGCGCGGTTGATCCAGCCGTAGCGCTCGGCCGTGTCAGCGTCGAAGTCGGCGCCGCCCAGGCAAATTTCCAGAGCGCGGCCGCGTCCGACCAGTTGCGTTAACCGCACCGTGCCGCCAGCCCCTGGCAACAAGCCGACGGCTACTTCTGGCTGGCCCAGCAGGGCGTGTTCGCGTGAGGCAAAGCGCATGTCCAGCGCCAACAAAAATTCACTGCCGGCCCCGCGCGCACGGCCGCGCAGTTCGCCAATGGTCACTTGCGGCAGGCGGCTAAAGCGCGTGAACAGGGCGCTGAGCAAACTGGCCTGGCCTTCGGGCAGCGGCGGCGCTGGCTGATTAAGTTGGCTGCCGAGGTCAAAGTGCGCAATGAAGAATTCCGGGTTGGCGCTGCGAAACAGCACCACACGGGTGGCTTTATCGGCTTCCAGGCTTTTCGCCAGTTTTAGCAGGTCGATGATCACGTCGCGGTCCATCAGGTTGATGGGCGGGTGATCAAATTCGAGGGTGGCCACGCCGTTGGCATCGTGGCGGGTGAGGGTGCGGTAGTCGCTCATGCTGGTCTCCTTGGGGATGGCAGCAGGTTGGCGCGGCGCGGGGCCGCGGCTCAAGGACTATCCAGTTGGGTGATGCAGGGCATAACGGGTGCGTGTGCTTGTGGGAGCGGCTGGGCGGCAGTCCGATCAGCCGCGATGCTTTTCGAGAGCATCGCGGCTAAAGCCGCTCCCACAGGGTCTCGTTATGCGGTTACTGCAAGTTCTCTCGCAAATTACTCACTTCGCCCGCCGTCACCGCTGGCGCGGCGTTGCCCCAGGTGTTGCGCACGTAAGTCAGCACGTCGGCGACGTTTTCGTCCGTAAGGTTCCAGGCGAACGCCGGCATGGCGGGCCCGGTCGGTGCGGCTTCGGTGCCACCGGCACGGCTGCCGGCCAGGACCACGCGAATCAGCGAGGTCGGGTCGGTGCTGTTAACCAATGGCGCGGCGGCCAGTTTTGGGAAAAGGGTTTTAATGCCCTCTCCGTTCGGCACGTGGCAGGCGGAGCAGCGGTCGGCGTACAACGCTTTACCCGCTACCATCGCCGGGTCATCGGCCGCTATCGGCTGCGGCGCTGGCGACGGTTTCTTGCCATCTTTGAGGTACACCGCTACCGCCATCAGGTCTTCATCGGTCCAGTGCTGGGTCGAGTTTTCCACCGCCTCGGCCATCGGTCCGGAGGCGATGTCGAAGCGGTTGGCGCCGGTTTTCAGGTACTCGACGATGTCCTCGTTGCTCCACTTACCAATACCGCTTTGCGGGTTGGAGGTGATGTCCGGCGCGATCCAGCCCTGCAAATCGCCACCGGCGAGGAACTGGTCATTATCGTCACCGCCGATGATGTTTTTTGGCGTGTGGCAGGTGCCACAGTGACCAAGACCTTCCACCAGATACGCGCCTCGGTTCCACTGCGGCGTTTTTTCAGCGTTGGGCACGAACTCACCGGCGGTGAAGTTCAGCCAGTTCCAGCCAATGAGACTGGTGCGCACGTTGAAGGGGAAGGGCAGTTGGTTGGTTTCAACCGGGTTGTTCACCGGCTCCAGGGTCCGTAGGTACGCCCATAGGGCGCGGTTGTCTTCGCGCGTGACCTTGGTGTACGCGGTGAAGGGCATGGCTCCGTACAGGCGTTTGCCGCGGCGGCTGTGGCCTTCGGACATCACGGCCTGGAAGTCGTCGAAATTCCAATGGCCCAGGCCGGTTTCCGGGTCGGGCGTGATGTTGGCACCGACCAGTTTGCCGAACGGCGTTTCAATCGACACACCACCGGAAAACGCCGGTTTGCCCGGCACGGTGTGGCAGGCGGTGCAGTCGCCGAGCACGGCGAGGTAGCGGCCTTTCTCCACCATGTTGTACGAGTCGGCGCCAGAGGCAGCGTGGACGCTGAGGCTCAGGCCGAAAAGGGCAAAGGCGCTCAGGGAAATGAAAGTTTTCATACGCTGATCATCTCCCCAGGGCGTTTCAGGTACAGGCGGCGAATGGCGTCCGCCGCTTTGAAGGCCAGCGCGCCCACGGTGCCGGTGGGGTTGTAGCCGGGGTTCTGTGGGAAGGCAGACGAGCCGACCACAAACAGGTTGGGCACGCCCCACACTTGCAGGTGCTTGTTGACCGAGCTGTTCTTCGGGTCGGCGCCCATGATGAAGCCGCCGACGATGTGCGAGGACTGGTACGAGGTGTTCGACCACGGCCCCTTCCTCGGTGCCGGAACGAATTCACGCGGGTTCATGGCCTTGGCAATTTCCACGACTTTGTTGGTGCAGTACTGCGCCATTTTCAGGTCGTTTTCCGGGAAGTCGAAGGTGATGCGCAGCAGCGGTCGGCCGTGCGGGTCGGTGTAGTTGGGGTCCAGCGACAGGTAGTTGTTGCGCGTGGTGTAACTGCTGGCCTCGCAGCCGATGGACATGGTGCTCAGGTAGTTCTCCACCGTGGCTTTTTTCCACTTCGCGCCCCAGTTCGGCGTGCCCGGCGGCACCGGCCGTGAGTCGATGGGCGGGGCGCCAATCGGGGTGACGCGCGTACTGCCGCCACCGACGAAGCCAAGGCCGGAGTGGTCGAAGTTGTCGTTGTTGAATTCGTCGATGCCCATGCCAATGGCGCCGCCGCCAATAAACGGGTTGAAGTTCTTGTCGTTGAAGAACATGCGCACGCTGTTGGCGGTCTGGTAGGCGAAGTTACGGCCGGTGGTGCCGGTGTTGGCGATGGGGTTGTAGGGTTCGCCGATGCCGGAAAGCAGCATGAGCCGCACGTTCTCGAAGATGAACGCGGCGATCACCACGATCTCGGCCGGCTGTTCCCATTCTTCGCCACTGGAGTCGACATAAATGATGCCAGTGGCGCGGGTGCCGGTGCTGTCCATCACCACCTTGAGCACTTCGGAGTTGGTTTTGGCGGTGAAGTTGGGCTTGCGAATCAGCGCTGGCAGCACGTTGACGATGGCGCTGGCCTTGGAATAGTTGGCGCAGCCGTAGTTGGTGCAGAAGCCGCAGAAGGTGCACGGCCCCATGGTGACGCCTAATTGGTTGGTGTAAGCCTGCGACGCCAGTGCCGAAGGCACCGGGAAGGGCTTGTAACCGAGGTTTTTTGCGGTTTCAGCGAATAGCGTCGGTGCGTAGGTTTGCGCGGTCGGCGGGTTCGGGTATTCCTTGGAGCGGGCGCCCTCGAATGGGTTGCCGCCTTCGACCAGGGTGCCGTTGAGGTTTCCGGCTTTGCCGGACACGCCTGCCAACCGCTCGAAGGCGTCGTAGTGCGGTTCCATTTCTTCCCACGTGGTGCCCCAGTCTTGCAGGGTCAGCTCTGCGGGAACTTCCTTGCCGTAGCGTTCTTTCAAGTGGCTGGCCAGGCGGAATTCTTCAGGCTGGAAGCGGAAGGTGATGCCGGCCCAGTGGTTGCCGGCGCCGCCGGTGCCGTTGCCGGGGTGGAACGAGCCCCACACACGCATGGGCAGCGCGGTTTCCGATTCTTTATTGCGCATCGTGCAAGTATTTTGCTTGGTGCGCAGCATCAGTTCCTGGCGACGGCTGTAGCGCAATTCGTCGGTGGCGTGGGCCAGGTTGAAGTCGCTGGCTGTGTCGCGCCACGGGCCACGTTCAAAGCCGATGACGTTAAGCCCGGTGTCTGCCAGTTCGTTCGCGATAATCGAGCCCGCCCAGCCGAGGCCGACGACCACCACATCGGTGGAAGGAAGTTTTTTAGCCATGATGAGTTAACCCTTTTTATTCCAGGCGGAGCTGCCGATGATCGAGAGCGGCGTGAGGTTCAGCTTCTGGTTATGCAGCCCCACGTAGTCGCGGTAGTCGTAGCGCGCGCCGGGGAAGCCGATCATTTTCCAGGCCACCATGTCGCGGTTGCCGCCGTAGATAGGGTCGGCAAAAAAGCCTTCCATGGTGTTATCCAGCACTTGCTGGAAGAACGCTTTGGCTTCGATGCCTTCGAGCGTGATGGCGCCTTTTTCCAAGTCGACCAGCACCTTGTCGCGCTGCTCCGGTGGCAGCTCGCTGAATTTTTTCTGAAAGGTGGCCTGGCAATATTTGTTCAGCCCGGCCAGGCCGATGCGGTAACGCTCGCGCGGTACTAGCGGCGATTGATCGGCCTGCGCCGGCGTGCCGGGGGTGAAGGGGCCCTTCATGTAGAGGCGGCCGAAGTCTCCGTAGTCGCTCATCATCTGGCGGTCCATAAACACCACGCAGCCGGCCTCTTTGCCGCTGACGCTCAACTCGTCGGCAGGAATTAGCTGCTCAACAATTGCTTCGAGCTCAACCACTTCCTCTGGCGTAAAAAATTGCCAACCCGGACTGTCGTAATGCAGCGGGCCGTTGTGGTCGAAGGGCAGCCATTTGGGCGTGCCAATCACGGTGGCCGCCTGGGCGGTTGCGGCGGCGCCAATGGCCAGAGAGGTGGCGGAAGTTTTCAACAACTGCCGGCGGGTGAAGCCTTTGGATTGCTCAGTCATGCAGGGCTCCTGACGCAGCGCGCGCCTCGGGTGCTGGGGTAACAGCTTGGTAGAGGCGGGCCTGCCGTTTTCAGTTCACGGGTTTTTTGCGAGCCGGACCACAAGGTCTGGCGAGCGAAGCGAGGGTGCGAAAGGTGGCCGTTTACGGCCCCGGATGCGGATTAACGGCAGGCGTTATCCACGGTCGTCTTGTCCGCGCGGTTTTTTAGACTACGGTTCATTACAAATTGTTGCAGGTTTTATCCGCGTAAATATCTGTTGCGGCTGGGGTAACAATCCGCGTGCTAGACGCATTCCGACATTGTGTCCGCGGCTTCAAGGCGAGCCGCTTGAACGGCCAGCAGCCCGGCGTAAAACAGCTGCACGGTTGCGCCGTACAAAGCGCTGGGCAGCAAGTCGCCCGCGAAGTGGTTGCTGTCGCCGTTTGGCAAAACCAGCACGGGGCTGTGTTTTTTGTTGGTTAATAAAAGAAAGATCGATTGGTGGGCGAAGTCGATCACCACGCACTTTCCGGTCCAGCCGGTGTGCGCCACGGCGTTGCCAGCGGCCGGCAGCAGCACGCCATAAGTTAGCTGCGTGCTGGCTGTTGGCACCTGGAAACCCAGTGCGTATGCGGCGTCGGCATTTAGCGTTTGGGTGAACATCTGCACCGTTTGCGCCGAGCACAGGCGGTAACCGCCCAGGCTGCCGCCGTTGAGCACCAGTTGGCTCAATACGCTGAGGTCGGCTGCGGTGGAAAACAGTCCAGCATGACCTGAGACTTGCCCCATGGCGTAGTAGGCCATTTCGTCATGCACCTCGCCTTGCAGCGTGTGGGTGCGAATGTTGGGAAACCAGACGTGTCCATCACGGGTATTGCCGCAGCGTTCGGTGGCTTCGAAGCGGTTTTGATCGACGCCGCGCTTGAGCATTTTGTAGCCGGTGTCTTGCAGGCCCAGCGGTGCATAGATGTGTTGGTGGACGTAGGTATCTTGGCGAAGGCCAGTCACTGTTTCGATGATCAAACCCAGCACGGCAAAACCGACGTCGCTGTAAAGCGTCACGCTATCGGGCTCATGCAGCAGCGGTACCAGTGGCAGCAGCCAGCACGTTTGCGTACGGCTCTGAGAATAAAACGGGGCGGGTACCTGCTTGGGGTCGTAAAAGTGGAAGGACGAGGGCAGGCCCGAACGGTGCTGCAACAAGTGCCGCACCGTGACCTGTGCTTTGTTGCCGCCGCTGAAGGTTGGCAAGTAATGGCAGACCGGCGCGTCGATGCTGACAACTCCTGAATCCACCAGACGCATCAGCGCCAGGGTGGTGGAGAAAATTTTGGTCAGGGAGGCGAGGTCGAACAGGGTGTCGTCGCGCATGGGTTCGGGGGTCGGCATCAGCGTCGTTTCGTCGTAGCGGCGCTGCTGACCGTACGCCTCGACCAGCACCGCTCGGCCCTTGCAATGGGCGGCGAGCACCGCGCCGGGTAAACCGTTGGCCACCGAAAAGCGCAGCTCATTTCGAATTTTTTCCCGCCAGCTGGCGGGGTAATCGGCATTGGCAGTCATGGGTAAGGCGCTCCGTCGGCAATAAGGAGCCAGTCAACCATAGGGGCTGAGCGCTATTTAAGCTGACGCTTCCGGCCGTTCCCGGTGCGTTTGCCGAAGACGGCCCTTGCTGTATCAGACGCGGTTGTGTGCCTTGTCGCCGGTGACGAACGTCTGCCGGTATCGCTGGGGATTTGTAGTCCTTTTCGGGCACAATAGCCGCCATTCCGATCAATAACGTTGCAAGAGGATCGACCGTGTATAACGTCGTCATCAGCGGTACCGGCCTATATACCCCGGAAAACAGCATTTCGAACGATGAGCTGGTGGAGTCCTTTAATACGTACGTGCGGCAATTCAACGCCGACAACGCTGCCGCCATCGAACGCGGCGAAGTCGAGGCGCTGAGCGAGTCCAGCAGTGCCTTTATCGAAAAAGCCTCCGGTATCAAAAGCCGCTTTGTGATGAACAAAGAAGGCATTCTCGACCCGCAACGCATGACCCCGCGCCTGCCGGAACGCTCCAATGAAGAGTGGGGCATTCTCTGCCAGATGGGTGTAGCGGCGGCTGAACAAGCGCTGCAACGCGCCGGCAAAACGGCGGCGGATGTCGACGGTGTGATCGTTGCCTGCTCGAACCTGGAGCGCGCCTACCCGGCCGTGGCCATCGAAGTGCAAGCCGCGCTGGGCATCACCGGCTTCGCCTATGACATGAACGTGGCGTGCTCGTCTGCCACCTTCGGCATTCAGGCCGCCACACAGAACATTCAACTGGGCCAAGCCCGCGCGATTCTCGTCGTAAGCCCGGAAATCTGCACCGGCCACTTGAACTTCCGCGACCGCGACAGCCACTTCATCTTTGGCGATGCCGCCACCGCCGTGCTGGTGGAACGTGCCGATCTGGCTACTTCGGCCTACCAGTTCGACGTCGTCAGCACAAAGCTGCTGACTCAGTTCTCCAACAACATCCGCAACAACTTCGGCTTCCTCAACCGCGCTGCGGAAGAGGGCATTGGCCAGCGCGACAAACTCTTCGTGCAGGAAGGCCGCAAGGTATTCCGTGACGTGTGCCCGATGGTGGCCGAGTTGGTGGGCGAGCACCTGGCCGCCAACGACATTCAGGTGTCTGACGTGAAGCGCTTCTGGCTGCACCAGGCCAACCTGAGCATGAACCTGCTGATTACCAAGAAGCTGCTGGGCCGCGACGCTTTGCCGGACGAAGCGCCGGTGATTCTCGACACCTACGCCAACACCAGCTCGGCCGGTTCGGTAATCGCTTTCCACAAAAACCAGGACGACCTGCCAAGCGGCACCCTCGGTGTGCTCAGCTCGTTTGGCGCCGGTTACTCCATTGGCAGCGTGATTCTGCGTAAGCATTGATGAGCGCGCCGCCCGACGCGCAATTACTGCCGCGCCTGCTGGCCGGCGACCAACTGGCCTTTCGCGAGTTGGTCGCCAGCTATCAGAGCGCGATGCGCGCGGTGGCCTACGCCATTGTCGGCAGCCGTAATGCCGATGAAGTGGTGCAAGACGCCTGGCTGGCGGTGGTTCGCAACCTGGCTGGTTTCCAAGGGCGTTCCAGCCTGAAAACCTGGCTGCTGACCATCACCGCCAACACGGCCAAAACCCGCCTTAAACACAACCGCCGCGAAGTGCTGCTGGACGATATTCCATCGCCACATGGCAGCATCGACGACGGTCGTTTCGCCGAAGACGGCCACTGGCTGCTGGCACCGCACAACTGGCATCAGGATTCGCCGGAGGCGTTGCTAACCGAAGACGAGCTGCGCGAATGCCTGGAAAAAACCCTGGCGAGCCTGTCGGATTTGCAAGGCAGCGTGCTCAACCTGCGCGAACGGCAGGGGCTGGAGTTGGAGGAGATTTGTAATCTTCTCGACATCTCGCTCTCCAATGCACGGGTGCTGTTGCATCGCGCACGGCTAAAGGTGTTTGCCACCCTGGAGCATTTCGAGGAGACGGGGCATTGCTGACGTGTAAAGAACTGGTCGCCCATTCGAGTGATTTTCTCGACGGGCAATTGCGCCTGCGCTCACGCATTGCCGTGCGCCTGCACCTGGCCAGTTGTACCAATTGCCGTCGGTTTATCCGGCAGATGCGCCTTACCCGAGCGGTATTGCGCGATTTGCCAGATGCACCGATTCCAGAACTCGACAGCCTGGCGCAACGCCTGGCCGAGCTGCAACAAAAGGGCGAGTAAGCCTTCTATTTATACGGTGGCGAAGCGATCTTCCAGGTACTGCATGATCGCCTTGGATTCATACATCCAGGTGGTGCCGCCGTTTTCATCGATACGCAAGCACGGCACTTTGATCGCGCCGCCACCGGCCAACAGCGCTTGGCGGTGCTGTTCATTGTTCTTGGCGTCACGCAACTCAACCGGCAAGTTCAGGCGGTGCATGGTGCGGCGGGTGCGTACGCAGAACGGGCACGCCTGGAACTGATACAACGCCATCGCCGATGTCGCCTGGGCTACCTGGGCTTGCGCCTCGGGCGTGCGCTTTTGTTTGCGCGGGCGGGTAATGAAGTCGATGAACACGATGAGCTGGCCCAAGCCAACCCGTAACGCTTTGATAAGCACCAGAACACCCTCAGGGCTGAAAATTCGAGGGCGGAGCTTACCTGAATGCGTGCGCCCTGGCCTTAGCCCGAGGGCATTTAGCTGCGCCGCCGATCAGGCATGGGCTTCGCCGAAAAAGCGTCTGAACGAGCGCGACAGCCAGCCGCCGCTGTGTTTGTTGTCCACCAGGGCGTTGATGTTGTTCTTCACCGTCTGGGCGTAGGCCTTGTCGTCGTTGCGGATGTGGTTGAACAACCAGCGTGATAACAGATTGATCAACTCCTGCGTCACGTCCTCGCCGGCGCGAAAGCGCAAGTTGAACTCGCTGACCCGGTCGGTAAAAATTTCATGCACACGTTTATGCGGGCGGGTGAAGGCATAGCCGGCTTCTTCCAGCAGCGCCTCCTCAAAGGCGAAATGCGAGAGGGTGTAGTCGACCAACTCGCTGAGCACTTCGCCGACTTCTTCGCGGCTGTGATTGTTTTCGTCGGCGTGAATCAGTTGGTTGATCATGGCGACGATGCGTTTGTGTTGGTCGTCGATGATCTGAATGCCGGTGTTGAGGTCTTCCTGCCAGACTAAATAAGCCATGCGATTGCGTCCTTAGCGTGCTGCCCGACTGCGTGCGAGCGGATGCGCCAAGGCTAGTGAGCGGCTTTAGGAACGGGCCTGACTTACATCAAAGCCGATTACGTTTGTAGGAAGTTTCCTAGAGATTTGCGAAGTACCACATGGCCGCGACGCGAATTCGTGGCACAAAAAAACCGGCACAGTGGCCGGTTTTTTTCGTAGGGCGCGGCTTAGCGAATCAAGCCCATGAACTCGCTACGGGTAGCGGCGTTCTGGCGAAACTCGCCGAGCATCACCGACGTCACCATCGAGGAATTCTGCTTTTCGACACCGCGCATCATCATGCACATGTGCTGCGCTTCGATCACCACGGCCACGCCCAAGGCGCCAGTGACGGTTTGCACCGCTTCAGCAATCTGGCGGCTGAGGTTTTCCTGAATTTGCAGGCGGCGGGCATACATGTCGACGATGCGCGCCACTTTCGACAAGCCCAGCACTTTGCCGCTGGGAATGTAGGCCACGTGGGCTTTGCCAATGAACGGCAGCAGGTGGTGTTCGCACAGCGAGTACAGCTCGATGTTTTTCACCAGCACCATTTCGCTGTTGTCGGAGCTGAACAGGGCACCGTTGGTGACTTCTTCCAGGGTCTGTTCATAACCGCGGCAAAGATACTGCATGGCTTTGGCGGCACGCTTGGGCGTGTCGAGCAGGCCTTCGCGGGAAACGTCCTCACCCAGTTGGCTGAGGATCGCGGTGTAATTCTGTTCCAGAGACATGATCTACCTGTAAGGCATGGGGGCAGTAAGCAGAAGACGCAGGGTAGGGCGCGGCACTGCCGCTTGCAAGCACTCCATGAGAAGCGTCCTACTCGTCGCGGCCATCCATCATGGTGCGTTTGAGCAGCACGTAGATAGCGCCGGTGCCGCCGTGTTTCGCCAGGCACGAGGCAAAACCGAGCACGCCTTGGTGCTGACGCAGCCAGGTGTTGACGTGGCTCTTGATCATCGGCCGCTTGCCATCCATGCGCACCGCTTTGCCGTGAGTGACCCGTACGCAGCGGATTTCCAGCTTGTTGGCTTCGGCGAGAAATTCCCACAGCGTGTCGCGGGCCTTTTCGACATTCATGCCGTGCAGGTCCAGGCTGCCTTCGAAGCTGATCTGGCCCAGCTTGAGTTTGCGCATCTGGCCGTCTTGCACGCCGTCGCGTGCCCAGTACAGCGGGTCTTCGGCGCCGACGTCGATAACGAACTGGTCAGACAAACCATCAACACGAGTGACGCCTTCGGAAATGGTCGCGGCCTGGCGCAGGGCCTGCACACGGGCGCGGTCCGCTTTGGGTTTACCGGTTTCTGCACGGTCGTGCTGGAGAGGTTTGATGCCGCGAGTTTCGTTTTTGAAGAGGGAAAAGTCGTCGTCTTGCATGGGAGGTCTCCGCGAATGGGCCTAGTTTACCCATCCGTTCGCCACTTGGGGCGAACAACCCCCCGGCGAATCAGTCGTGTTTTTTCATCAAGTGCGGAGCCAATGCCAGGTCGCTTGGGCGACGAAGACGGCGGCGGCAGCGGCGCCACGCGGCAATTCCGAGCCAGAGCAACACCAAGCCGAAGACCAGGATGACGGTGGCGCTGCCGGGCGTGTCGTTCAAGCCGCCAAGGGCCGGTGGCCGACCCAGCAGCGTGGCGGCGCCGGCCATGGCCAGCAAAATTCCGAGTACGGCGAACAGCGCCGAAAGGGCAGCCGCGAAGCGCCAGCGCCAGCTTCCGGGGCCGCGTGGGCGAAGGCGTCGGGCATCGAAACCATCAGACAATTTCATTCCGCTTTCCTTTCAGGGTGTCGGCGGTATGACCGGTGCACGGGGTCGAGGTTCACTCACCGGGCCCTTGGAATAAGCGCGCGCCCGGTTCGGCGTGGTGAAACAGGCTTAGATTAAAGCCTTGGCGTGGCTGACCAGCGCGGCAAAGTTGTCCGCCAGAATGGCCATTTCGGTGCGGTGCACCTCGGCGGCACTGATCACGCCCTCGCCGTACGGCAGGTCGCGCGTGGCGCAAGCGCTGTCGACCAGGGTGCAGCGGTAACCATAGTCTTTGCAGGCGCGCACAGTGGTGCTGATGCTGGAATGGGTCATGAAGCCGCAAATGATCAGATCCAGACGGCCGATGGCCTCCAGGCGAGCGTGCAAGTCGGTGCCGGAGAAGGCGTTCGGCAGGCGTTTTTCCACCACGGTCTCGCCTTGCAGCGGTGCTAGTTCAGGCATGAACCGGCCGCGTGGGCCTTGTGGATCGAGGAAGCCGCCGGGCACGCCGAGGTGCTTTACATGGACGATAGGCGTGCCGTTGGCGCGGGCGGTGTCGAGCAGGCTGGCGATCTGCGCAATGGCCGCGTCCAGGCCGGGCAGGGGCATGGCGCCGCTGCGGTATTCCTCTTGCGCATCGATAATCAGCAGGCAGGCATTACTCAAACTGGCCGGCGGATAACTGCGGCCGGTGAGCTGGAGTAAGGTTTGCGGTTGGGACATGTCGTGGCTCCTGACAGACGCGAATGGGCGTCATTGTCACCCCACAGGCGGTGCGTGTGAACCATTTACTTGTACGTCTGTGCTATGGGCCGATTTTGCGCCGCGTGCGCCGATGGCAAGAAAGCGACCGAGCCGCCAGCGCCTTCGGCTAAACTGCCGGCCTCGACTTTGGAGATGCCGCTGTGACCGTTTCGACCTCCCGTTTGCGTACCCTGCGTGACCACATTCGTTGGGCTGTCAGCCGCTTTCACGCCGAAGAATTATTCTTCGGTCATGGCACCGACAACGCCTGGGACGACGCGCGGCAGCTGGTGCTCGGCGCCGTGCACCTGCCATGGGAAGTGGCCGACGCCTACCTCGACTGCCGCCTCGAAGACGACGAGCGCGACTACCTGCACACCTTGCTCAAACAACGCATCGAAGAGCGCGTTCCCACTGCGTATCTGCTGGGCGAAGCCTGGTTCTGCGGCCTGCCATTTATGGTTGATGAACGCGTGTTGATTCCGCGCTCGCCGATTGCCGAGCTGATTCAACAGCGCTTCAGTCCGTGGCTGGCCGCGACCCCGTCACGCATTCTCGACCTGTGCACCGGCTCAGGCTGCATCGGCATTGCCTGCGCCTATGAGTTTGCTGGCGCTGAAGTGGTGTTGGCGGATCTGTCGTTCGAAGCGCTAGAAGTGGCAAACCAGAATATCGAACGTCATGGCCTGGATGAGCGCGTATTCACCGTGCAAGGCGATGGCTTTGCCGGTTTGCCGGGGCAGCGTTTCGACCTGATTGTTTCCAACCCGCCCTATGTCGACGCCGAAGACTTCGCCGACATGCCCGCCGAATACCACCACGAACCGGAGCTTGGCCTGGCCTGCGGCGACGACGGCCTGGACCTGGTGCGCCGCATGCTCGCCGAAGCGGCTGACCATTTGACCGAGCAGGGTTTACTAGTCGTGGAAGTCGGCAACAGCCAGGTGCACGTGGAAGCGCTGTACCCGGAAGTGGACTTCACCTGGGCCGAGTTCACCAACGGCGGGCATGGCGTGTTTCTGTTGACGGCGGAGCAGTGCCGGCGGCATCAGGGGTTGTTTGCAGAGCGGGTTTGAAGTCCGCCTCTAACGCCTTGCGCGGTTTCGGACTTGTCCCCTCGCCCGCTTGCGGGAGAGGGTGCCCGAAGGGCGGGAGAGGGGCTTTTAGCTGAGACCGAGTCCGCCGCTTCCCTCTCCCCCAGCCCCTCTCCCGCAAGCGGGCGAGGGGTGCAAAGCTGTTGAGTTTGTTACCTCGACGCCATCCAAATAAACAACCCCGCCTGAAACACACAAAACGCCACCAGGCACGCAATGGTGAACCGTTGCGTGCCTTCTTCGCGGCGCAGGCTGTCGATGCGCTGTTGCTGTTTAAGCAATTTGACGTCCTGCTCGCGCAGGCTGTGGTCGGCGTGTTCGAGCATCGCGGCGGCGTCCATCAGTTCGATGCTTTGCACCTTTTCCTTGTTCCAGTCGCCACGCAGCGAGCTCACGCGCGGCGCGGAGTAGGTGGCTTTGGCCTGTTGAGCGTCGGCGTAGTCAATGTCGAAGCCCTGGGCTTTGAGGAAATGGTCGCGGCGTAAACGGGCATCTTCGCTGAGCACGTCTTTTATCCCCAGCGCGCCGCCTTCCACGGTGTAGTGCGCGCACCGCTGTTGGGCCCAGGCGATGCCTTGGGCCAGCAGGAACCGGCCAAGGCCTCGGTTGATCGGTTCCAGGCGCATGCCTTTGTCCGGGCCGAAGCGCACTTCTTTAAGCCGGTGGTCAATCCACACTTCCAGCACGTTGTCGCCCTTGCGGGTCATGATGCCGGGCAGGCTGATGGTCAGGCGCAAAAAGCTCAGGTCGGGACTGTGGCGGGCCAGGCGCCCCAGCTGCACAAAACGCAAGGGACGGGTGCCGGTGTAGCGGTCGGCGGGCAGGGGCGCCAAGCGCAGCAGGCGCAGTTGGTCGTCGGGCAGGGCGTTCCACGGGTGCGGGAGCCCCGCATTGACCTCGCTGACGGCGGTTTCTTCGGAGGGCGTTTCCTCAGAAAGCGGCGCGGGTTGTTCGATGTCGGTGTCTGCCATGCGCGTGGTCCAAAGCCGTGGTTGCGGTACGCAGAAGCGTACTCGTCTGGGTTTCTATCGGCTATGGCGTGCGCCGCTTGAGGCTGGCGCAGTGCTACTAGTGAACGGCGAGCACGAAGCCGACCAAACGGCGGGTCAGCTCGCGGGCCAGCGGCAGTTTTGGATCGTTATAAGACGCCAGTTGCGCCTTCGGCTCGTTGGCGACGATGCGCAGCACATGGTTCATGCCCTCGATCACCACCAGTTGCGCGTCCGGCTTGGCGGCTTTCAATGCGTTGGCATCCTTCACTTCAACCTGCATGTCGTGGCTGCCCTGCACGATCAACGCCGGCATGGTCAGCCGCGCGAAGGCGCCGGCCGGGTCCTGCTGGAACAGGGACATCAGGTAGGGCTGCACGCTGGGACGGAACAGCACCTGCAACGCCTCCGGCACGTGGGGCACCGGTTGGCCGGCTTTGAGTTGGTCGATGGTCCACAGGCTTTGCGGCAGCAAGGCGGCGGGCTGGCGTTCGCGCAGTTGTTCTTTGATCACTTGGTCAATGGGCCGCCCGGTGCCGGCAATCGACACCACGGCATCGGCCCCGGCCTTAGGCGCGGCAAGGCTGGCGATCAGCGCGCCTTCGCTATGGCCGATCAGCGTCAGGGTAGAAAACCGTTTGTCTTGGCGAAGCGTGCTACTCCAGCCCACCGCGTCTTGCACATATTTGTCGACGCTCAGGTCGCGCTCATCCGGCGTGGCGGGGCGGCTGGCGGCGATGCCGCGTTTGTCGTAGCGCAGGCTGGCGATGCCGTTCTGCGCGAGGTTCTGGGCCAGCAATTTGAGGCTGTCGTTATTGCCGCCCTCGGGGTTGTTGCCGTTGCGGTCAGTGGGCCCGGAGCCGGCAATCAGCAGCACCACCGGCACCGGCACCTCGGTTTTGGGCAGCAGCAGGGTGCCGTGCAGTTGGCCTTCGGCTGTGGTCAAGGTCAGCGGCCGTTGCAGTACGGTGAACGATTGCGCCGGGCTCACGGCAGGCAACAGCAGTAACAGCAGCAAGGCAAACGCGCGCGGCATAGGAAGGCTACATAGCGGGAGGTAGCCGTTTGGACGCGGCAGATGGAATAAGGTTCGAGGATGAACTGGCCCCGTGGCGCGGGTATACTCCTCGGCGCTTATTTTGGCTGATTTCGCGGAGCGCCCCTGCATGTCCGGCAACACCTACGGCAAGCTGTTCACTGTCACCACCGCTGGCGAAAGCCATGGCCCGGCCCTGGTGGCCATCGTTGACGGCTGCCCACCCGGCCTTGAGCTCAGCGAAGCAGACCTGCAGATCGACCTCGACCGCCGCAAGCCCGGCACCAGCCGCCACACCACGCAGCGCCAGGAAGCCGATGAAGTTGAAATCGTCTCCGGCGTCTTCGAGGGCAAAACCACCGGCACGCCGATTGGCCTGCTGATTCGCAACACCGACCAGAAGTCCAAAGACTACTCGGCGATCAAAGACCTGTTCCGCCCGGCCCACGCCGATTACACCTACCACCACAAATACGGCGTACGCGACTACCGTGGCGGCGGCCGCAGCTCGGCACGCGAAACCGCCATGCGCGTGGCAGCCGGTGCCATCGCCAAGAAGGTGCTGGCCGGTTTTGGCATTCAGGTGCGCGGTTACATGAGCCAACTCGGCCCCATCGAGATTCCGTTCCAAACCTGGGACAGCGTCGAAGACAACGCCTTCTTTTGCCCCAACCCCAGCAAAGTGCCGGAGCTGGAAGCCTATATGGACCAGCTGCGCCGCGATCAGGATTCGGTCGGCGCGAAAATTACCGTGGTGGCCGCTGGCGTGATGCCTGGCTTGGGCGAGCCGATTTTCGACCGCCTGGACGCCGACCTGGCCCATGCGCTGATGAGCATCAACGCGGTGAAAGGTGTGGAAATCGGCGCCGGTTTCGCCTGCGTTGCCCAGCGCGGCACCGAGCACCGCGACGAGTTGACGCCAGAAGGTTTCCTCAGCAATAACGCCGGCGGCATTCTTGGCGGCATCTCGTCGGGCCAGCCCATCGTGGCGCACCTGGCGCTGAAACCCACCTCCAGCATCACCACGCCGGGCCGCTCGGTGGACGTCGCCGGCCAGCCGCAAGATGTCATCACCAAAGGCCGTCACGACCCGTGCGTGGGCATTCGTGCCACGCCGATTGCTGAAGCGATGATGGCTATCGTGTTGCTCGACCACCTGCTGCGTAACCGTGGGCAGAACGCCGACGTACACGTCAGCACCCCGGTGCTGGGCCAGCTGTGATTTCGCCTGTTGCCCTGGCGCCCGGTCTGGGCGCACTGGGCGTGGCGGGGTAGGCGTGATGGCCAGCCCACTGCCGTACTGGCGGTTATCCAGTTTCTACTTCTGCTACTTCGCCCTGCTTGGGGCCACCGCGCCGTTTCTGGCGCTGTACTTTCATCACCTTGGGTTCTCCCCGGCGCGCATTGGCGAGCTGGTGGCCATTCCCATGCTGATGCGCTGCGTGGCGCCCAACTTATGGGGCTGGATCGGCGACCGAACCGGCAAACGCCTGGCCATCGTGCGCTTTGGCGCCGCCGCGACCTTGCTGTGTTTCAGCCTGATCTTCATCAGCAAAAGCTACGCCTGGCTGGCGCTGATCATGGCGCTGCACGCGTTCTTCTGGCACGCCGTGTTGCCGCAATTCGAAGTCATCACCCTGGCCCATTTGCGCGAGCAAGCCGCGCGTTACAGCCAGATTCGCCTGTGGGGCAGCATCGGTTTTATCGTCTGCGTGGCGGCGCTGGGCAAGCTGTTCGAATGGCTGAGCCTGGACATTTATCCCTGGGCGCTGGTGGCCATCATGGCCGGCATCGTGGTCAGCAGTTACTGGGTGCCGAACGCCCAGCCGTATGCGCGCGACAGTCACGTCAACGTCGGGGGCTTCCTCGCCCAATTGCGCCAGCCGGGCGTGTTGGCGTTTTACCTGTGCATCGGTCTGATGCAACTCAGCCATGGGCCGTATTACACCTTTCTCACCTTGCACCTGGAGGCGCTGGGTTACGCCCGTGGGTTTATCGGCCAGCTGTGGGCCTTGGGCGTGGTCGCCGAGGTGCTGGTGTTTCTAGTGATGGTGCGCATTCTTCAGCGCTTCAGCTTGCGCCAGGTACTAACGGCCAGCTTCCTGTTGGCTGCCTTGCGCTGGCTGCTGTTGGGCAATTTTGCGGAGCACTTGCCCGTGCTGGTGCTGGCTCAGGTGCTGCACGCCGCCACGTTTGGCAGCTTTCATGCGGCGGCCATTCATTTCGTGCAGCGCAGCTTCGGCGCCAACCAACAAGGCCAGGGCCAGGCGCTTTATGCCGCACTGGCGGGAATCGGCGGTGCGTGCGGGGCGCTGTATTCGGGGTATAGCTGGAACACGCTGGGCCCGGCCTGGACGTTTGCCCTCGCCAGTGTTGCGGCCACGGCGGCCGCCGTTATCATTGCGCTGCGTCTGCCAAGCGACAACGCCCGCGACGGCGCACAGCCACCCACCGCATTGGAAGAGGAGCGGGCATGAGCCGGCAACAATTGGCCGACGAGATTATCGCGGCAGGACATTTTCTTTATGGTCGCGGCTGGTCGCCGGCCACCAGCAGCAACTACTCGGCGCGGCTCTCGGCCACTGAGGCGCTGCTCACCGTTTCCGGCAAGCACAAAGGCCAGCTAGGCCCAGAGGATGTGCTCGCCACCGACCTGCACGGCAACTCCCTGGAACCCGGCAAAAAGCCCTCGGCTGAAACCTTGTTGCACACCCAGCTGTACCAATGGCGCGCCGATATTGGCGCGGTGCTGCACACCCATTCGGTTAACGCCACGGTGCTATCACGCGCCACCGAGGCCAGCGAGCTGGTGTTCGAAGACTACGAACTGCAAAAAGCCTTCAGCGGCATCGCCACCCACGAGTCACGAGTGCGCGTGCCGATTTTCGACAACGACCAAGACATCGCCCGCCTGGCCGCCAAGGTTCAGCCCTGGCTCGAGCAGCACCCCGATTGCGTGGGCTACCTGATTCGCGGCCACGGCCTGTACACCTGGGGCGCGCGCATGAACGACGCGTTGCGCCAGATCGAAGCGTTTGAATTCCTGTTCGAGTGCGAGCTGAAAATGCGCGCGTTTGGCCTCACGTCTACAGAGAGAACCGCGCCATGAGCAGCCTCAGTGTGTTTTCCGTCGCCACGCCGGACATCCCCAACAAAGTGCTCAACCACCTCGAAGACATCGCCAGCACCCTGGCCGCGGTGGGCGTGCGTTTCGAGCGTTGGCAAGCCGTGGCGCCGATCAAGCCGGGCGCCAGCCAGGATGAAGTGATCGCCGCTTATAAGCCGCAAATCGACGCGCTGATGAACGAGCGCGGCTACGTCACCGTCGACGTCATCAGCCTCAACGCCGACCACCCGCAAAAAGCCGAACTGCGCGCCAAGTTCCTCGATGAACACCAGCACGCCGAAGACGAAGTGCGCTTTTTCGTGGCCGGACGCGGATTATTCACCCTGCATATCGACGACTACGTGTACGCCGTGCTTTGCGAAAAGAACGACCTCATCTCCGTGCCGGCCGGCACGCGGCACTGGTTTGATATGGGCGAGCACCCGCACTTTATCGCCATTCGCCTGTTCAACAACCCTGAAGGTTGGGTGGCGAAGTTTACTGGCGAGGATATTGCGAGCCGGTTTCCGCGGTTGGAAGACTGAAACGCCCGCGCCCGTCGCAAACCCGCCCACCGTCATTCCCGCGAAAGCGGGAATCCAGAATATATGTAATGGCGAAAATTCTGGATCCCCGCGTGCGCGAGGATGACGTATGTTTTGTTGTAGATGTTTGTTCGAATTCGAAAGGAACACCACCCATGCCCATTAAAGCCATCCTCACCGACATCGAAGGCACCACCAGCGCGGTGAGTTTTGTCTTTGATGTGCTGTTCCCCTTCGCCGCCGAGCACTTGCCGGAGTTCGTTTTACTCAACGCCCAGCAACCGCAAGTGGCCGAGCAACTAAACGCGGTGCGCGAGCAAAGCGGCGAGCCGCAGGCTGATGTGGCCCGCGTGATCGACATTCTCTTGCAGTGGATCGCCGAAGACCGCAAAGCCACGCCGCTCAAGGCGCTGCAAGGCATGGTCTGGGCTGAAGGCTATAAGGCCGGTCTGCTCAAAGGGCACG
This sequence comes from Pseudomonas sp. AC070, assembly GCF_979258635.1. Classification (NCBI taxonomy): domain Bacteria; kingdom Pseudomonadati; phylum Pseudomonadota; class Gammaproteobacteria; order Pseudomonadales; family Pseudomonadaceae; genus Pseudomonas; species Pseudomonas sp. AC070. Next base: position 3,585,799 of record NZ_OZ409871.1, on the reverse strand, counting down.
TTTACCCCGATGCAGTTGAAGCCTTGAAGCGCTGGAAGGAGGAGGGCTACGCGCTTTACGTGTACTCATCCGGCTCGATTCAGGCGCAGCAGTTGATTTTCGGCTGTTCGGTCGCGGGAGATTTGTCGCCGCTGTTTTCCGGCTACTTCGACACCACGTCGGGGCCCAAGCGCGAGGCCCAGTCGTACCGCACCATCGTCGCCAGCATTGGCGTGCCAGCGCATGAAGTGCTGTTTCTGTCTGACATCGTTGAAGAGCTGGACGCCGCCCAGGCGGCCGGTTTGCAAACCTGCGGCCTGGCCCGTGAAGGCGGCGAATTGCGCGGCCATCAGACGCTGGCCAGCTTCGCGTTGATCGACCTCAACGCCTACTGAAACGCCTACTAACCGGCGGCGCCGCGACAAAGGCGGAACCTCGTCGCCCCCGCCAGGCTCTTTAGAGAACACCTGTCGCGACGGGAAACGCCATGTTTCTGGACTTCGACTACTACGCCTACCGCTACTGGTTCTTCGCCGCCCTGGCGGTGCTGGTCGCGCTGCACTTATGGGCCGGCTACCACGTGGTCAAAAGCCCGTTGGCCCGGCAACTGAAAGTGCTGTGGATCAGCCTGCTGGTGCTGTTTCCGCTGCTGGGGTTTTTCAACTGGTATGTGATGGGGCCGCGCGCTGGGGTTGCGCGCCGACCGTAGGCCGCCGCCATAAGCGCGAGCGCAATCACAGTGATGGCACAAATCCTGAACCTAACCTGCGGCCGACTATCCTAGAAGAGCAATCCCACTAAGGAGTATCACCATGGGTTCTGGTTTTAATGGCCTGATCGGCCTGATCATTCTGGCGCTGGATATCTGGGCAATCATCAACGTGCTGAAAAGCGGCGCCGAGACCGGCATGAAAGTGCTGTGGGTGCTGTTGATTGTGCTGCTGCCGGTGCTGGGCCTGATTATCTGGGCCATTGCCGGGCCGCGCGGCAACGTGCGCATCTGACGCTGCACCCGCTACAACAACCAGGCACCCTCCAGTTGCAGCAGCAACTGTTTGCGCTCCAGGCCGCCGGCATAGCCGGTGAGGGTGCCGTTGCTGCCGATCACGCGGTGGCAGGGAATGACCACGGCAATCGGGTTGGCGCCATTGGCGGCGCCCACCGCACGCACCGCTGACGGGCGCTCGATGCGCTGCGCCAGGTCGGCATAACTACAGGTGCGACCAAACGGAATCGCCTGCAACGCCTTCCATACTTCCTGCTGAAACGGCGTGCCGAGCGGTGCCACCCGCAGCTCGAACCGCTGACGCCGGCCGGCAAAATAGTCGTCCAACTGCCGGCACACCTCATCCAACTCTGCATCCGCAGCCTGCCAGTTTTCGTTCAGCTGCCACGGCTGTGCGCCGTCCATATGCAGCAGGCGCAAGCCTTGCTCATCGCCGGCAATCAGCAGCGGACCGATGGGGCTGTCGTGGTAGCGGTAGTGCATCGGTCATTCCTCGGGTTCGGCGTAGCTTTGCCACAGGTACATGGCGGCATAGGCGCGCCACGGTCGCCAGGCTTCGGCCTGGGCGGTGAGGGCCGGGGCGGTGATGCCGGCGCTGCCCCAGAGTTTGGCTTTCAGTAGCCCCAGGTCGCTGGCGGGAAAGGCATCCGCTACGCCAAAAGCCCGCAAGGCGATGTACTGCGCGGTCCACGGGCCGATGCCGGGCAGGGCGCGCAAGCGTTCGATCAAATCGTCGACGCCATCATCGGCATGCAGCGCCAGGCGCCCGTCGCACACGGAACGGGCGAAACCTTGCAAGGTGGCGACCCGCTTGCCGGGCATGCCGATGCCCGCCAGGTCCGCCTCGGCGATGGCCTGTGGCGTGGGGAACAGACGGTTGGGGCCGTCTACTGGTGCGTCGATCAGTTCATCACCCAGGCGTTTTACCAGGCGGCCGACGATGGTCACGGCAGCTTTCACCGTCACCTGCTGGCCTACGATGGCGCGCACCGCTTGCTCGAACGGATCGAAGGCGGTGGGAATGCGCAGGCCGGGATAGCGGGCGACCAGCGCTGCCAATTGGGCATCCTGGCTCAGGTGCTGGGCGATTAACCTGGTGTCGGTGTCTAGGTCGAACATGCGCTGCACCCGCGCGCTGAGCAGGGGCGTCAGGGGCGTGGCGGATGGGCTTACGGTCAGCTCAAGCGCGCCGTGTTCGGGCATATGGCGCAGGGCGAACCAGCCCGTGGTTTCGCCAATCCGAACGGTGCGCACGTAACCATTGGCACTCACCCGCTCCATATCCGGCAGGCAGCGCAGGGCGAAGTAGGCGTGGAACTGCTGCCAATTCCATGGCGGCACGTAGGGCAGAAGCAGAGGGCTGGACGATGTGTTCATGGCCGTAACGATAGCGACTCGGCCGCGCGCCTGTCTCTCCCGTTCTTGCTGTTGAATTAGTAGCAGGGGCGACTGCGAGAGAGGTTCGACCTGTCATGGCCGGCCACGTAGAATGCGCCGCTCGCCTGGAGCCGACGTGCTTCAGCCCCGATTTTTTCCGCGCCCGTTCACGGCGCGGCGCAGAGGAACAACGCCATGAGCGACTATCAGGAAACCCTCTACGAAGGCTACGGCCAACGTTTTCGCATGGACAAACTGCTGCACGAAGTGCGCACCGAACACCAACATCTGGTGATTTTCGAGAATCCGCGCATGGGCCGCGTCATGGCCCTGGACGGCGTGATTCAAACCACCGAAGCCGACGAATTCATCTACCACGAGATGCTCACCCACGTGCCCATTCTGGCCCACGGCTCGGCGCGCCGGGTGCTGATCATCGGGGGTGGCGACGGCGGCATGCTGCGTGAAGTGAGCAAACACCGCAGTGTCGAGCACATCACCATGGTCGAGATCGACGGCACGGTGGTGGACATGTGCAAAGCGTTTCTGCCGCGCCATTCCAACGGCGCCTACGACGACCCGCGCCTGAACCTGGTGATCGACGACGGCATGCGCTTCGTTGCCACCACCACGGAAAAATTCGACGTGATCATTTCCGACTCCACCGACCCGATCGGCCCGGGCGAAGTGCTGTTCTCGGAAAACTTCTACCAAGCCTGCCGCCGCTGCCTGAACGAGGGCGGCATTCTGGTGACCCAGAACGGCACACCCTTTATGCAGCTTGATGGCGTGCAAAACACAGCCGGGCGCATGAACGGTTTGTTCGCCGACTGGCATTTCTACACGGCAGCGGTGCCCACCTATATTGGCGGCGCCATGACCTTCGCCTGGGGCGCAACGCAACCGGGCCTGCGCGACCTGCCGCTGGACACCCTGCGCCAGCGCTTCGCCGCCAGTGCAATTGTGACCCGCTATTACAACCCCGACGTGCACCTGGGCGCCTTCGCCCTGCCGCAATACGTGCTGGAAGCCATCGGCAAAGCCGATAACGCCTGATCTTCCGCTGAACCCTGTAGGAGCGGCTTTAGCCGCGATGCGGTTGATGGCCAAAAAGCATCGCGGCTAAAGCCGCTCCAACAGGACCTCATCAGGCAGTTTCTAAACGAAATTTTCACATTCGCTCGCCGACTATTCGCGGCTTCGCTTCTGGCGGGGCGGCGGAGTATTCTTCGTCACCCTTTTTTTCACGCATGTCTAACCAGTGAGTTTCGGACACATGGCACGATCGGACGCTCTCAGCAGTTCTTCCGTTTCTACGCGCGGCCCTTTTACGCTGAAAAGCCATTTGCTTTTCACCTTCTCCAGCGCCTTTGCGCTGTTGGTGATGTACACGCTGCTGCGCGTGGCGCTGCTGGTGTACAACCGCGAGCTGATCGGTCAGGACACCGTGGCCACCTTCGCCGAAGCGTTTTTCAACGGCATGCGCTTTGACCTGCGAGTGATCGTTTACGCCTGTGCGCCGTTGCTGATCGCGATCCTGATTCCGGCCGCCATGGCCCGCCGAGGCTGGATGCGCGTATGGCTGACGTTCTTCGCCAGCGTCACGCTGTTCCTCGGCCTGACCGAGTTGGACTTTTACCGCGAGTTTCACCAGCGCCTGAACAGCCTCGTATTCCAATACTTCCAGGAAGACCCGAAAACCGTGCTGAGCATGCTTTGGAACGGTTTCCCGGTGGGTCGTTACTTGCTGGCGTGGGCGGTGGCGACGTGGCTGCTGTGGAAGCTGTTCAAAGGCCTGGACCTGCTCAGCCGTCGTGGCAAAACCGCGTTGGTGGATGCCACCGCGCAAAGCCGCACCTCATGGCCGCTGCGGGGCGTAGCGTTCGTGTTGTGCCTGGTGCTCGCCGTATTGGCCGCCCGTGGCACCTTGCAGCAAGGCCCACCGCTGCGCTGGGGCGACGCCTATACCACCGAGTCGATGTTCGCTAACCAACTGGGCCTTAACGGCACGTTGACGCTGGTGTCTGCGGCCTCGGCCAGTTTCTCGTCCCATCGCCAGAACGCCTGGAAATCCACCATGGCGGACGGCGATGCGCAGGACATCGTGCGCAAGATGATCCTCACCCCCCACGACGTGCTGGTCGATGCCGACAAGGCCGCGATCCGTCGAGACTTCACGCCGCCGGCCGATGGCACCTTGCCGGGTGTGAAAAACGTGGTGGTGATTCTGATGGAAAGCTTCGCCGGCCACTTCGTCGGCGCCCTCGGCAGCCCGCTGAACATCACCCCGGAATTCGACAAGCTGGCCAAGGAGGGCGTGTTGTTTGACCGTTTCTTCTCCAACGGCACCCATACCCACCAGGGCATGTTCGCCACCATGGCGTGCTTCCCCAACCTGCCGAGCTTCGAGTATTTGATGCGCATGCCCGAGGGCAACCACAAATTCTCCGGCTTGCCGCAACTGCTCGATGCCCGCGACTTCGACAACCTATACGTCTACAACGGCAACTTCCAGTGGGACAACCAGTCCGGATTCTTCAGCAACCAGGGCATGACCAACTTCATTGGTCGCGAAGACTTCGTCGACCCGGTGTTTATGGACCCGACCTGGGGCGTGTCTGACCAAGACATGTTCGACCGTGGCGCCAAAGAGCTGACCACCAACTTCGGCCAGAAGCCGTTCTATGCGCTGCTGCAAACCTTGTCCAACCACACGCCGTACGCGTTGCCGGCGAACTTGCCGGTTGAACGGGTGAACACCGGCAGCAGCTCGGACGAGCACCTCACCGCCATGCGTTATTCGGATTGGGCGTTGGGCCAGTTCTTTGAAAAAGCGCGTAAAGCGCCGTACTTCAAAGACACGCTGTTTGTGATTGTTGGCGACCACGGTTTCGGCAGTGACGAGCAACTAACCGAGATGGACCTGTTCCGCTTCAACGTGCCGCTGCTGCTGATCGGCCCAGGCATTCAGGAAAAATTCGGTCCGCTGCGCCACACCGTTGGCACCCAGATCGACATCGTGCCGACCATCATGGGCCGCCTCGGTGGCCAGGTGCGCCACCAATGCTGGGGCCGCGACCTGCTGACCTTGCCAGAAGGCGACCACGGCATCGGTGTGATCAAGCCCTCGGGCGGCGAGCAGACCGTGGCCATCGTTACGCCGGAGCGCATCCTGATCCAACCCAAAGGCTTCGAACCGCGCCTGTACGACTACCAGCTCGGCGCCAAAGCCAGCGCCACCCGCGTGCCGGGCGACATCGATCCTGAGCTGAAAAAACAGCTGGAAGCCTTCCTGCAAACCGCCACCAAGAGCCTGCTGGACAACACCGCCGGTGTCGTGGACGGGATGCCGGATAAAGACCCGGATTGATCGTAGCTAATTAGTTTTCAGGCCAGGTCCAATCGCGGCTAAAGCCGCTCCTACAGGAATTAATACAACCTGTAGGAGCGGCTTTAGCCGCGATGCTTTTTGGGCGATGCAATACCTGGTCGCGCCAAGCAAACCACCAAATCGCAGGCAAAAAAATAGGCGCCTTAAATGGCGCCCGGAGAATCAAACGATGCATAAGGTCTGAACAACGCCGCCCAGCAAAGTTCAACCGTGCGTGGGCTCCAAACCTGTTTTCGACTTTCTACCAACCAAAAGAAAGGGCACCCGAAGGTGCCCTAAAAAGATCTATGGAGTAAGTCCACTTTCTCTGAGTCAGCGGCTGTACGAATAGTTCCGCCAGCCCCGACGAAAGTTCTTCACTTGCCCGGCGTAAGCATCAGCCGTTTGGTGCCGTACACCTTGTCCAGGTTTTGCGACTGGAACGGGAACGTCATGTACTGGCCTTTCAACCAGGCATCAATGCCGTCGGCATAGTGCGGGCTAGCCGGGTTGCCGGATTGGCCGGTGCTGTTCAGGCCCATCATCGGTTCCTGTTGCGCGAAGTCGACGACGATGCGCATGGCCGGAATCAGCCAGGTATCGAAGTCTTTGCCCCAGTGGTACGCCGCCGCGTTCAAGGTGGTGTGGTCGCCGCCAGCCGCGTACGGCCCGCGGTCGAGATAACCCTTGATGGCATTCACACCAGTGGCGTCGCTGCCGCTCATGTACTTGGCCATTTGCGTGGAGTCGGTGGCGAAGGTGTAGCTGTGCAGCTTGCCCCACTGCCAGGCCGCGCGGTCGGCGCCCAGTTTGCTTTCACACAGGGCGACCGCTGCCGCCAAGCTGCGCGCCAGAATCGCGGGCTTGTCTTCTTTTTGCGGCGTCTTTACGTCGTCCCAGAACGGGCTGTCGTCGCGGCCGAGCAAATGATCAGCCGGAGCCGAGTAAGAGAGGTCGGTGGTATCGGCCAGCGCTTTCCACGCGGCGCTGGTGTCCGGGCCGAGTTCGTCGAGGAAGGTCTGGCGCATGCTTTCTTGCAGGAAGGCTTCGTACAGCGCGGCGTCGGCTGACGTGGCGCGCAGGTTGCCGTCGAACGCCATCAGGCGGCTATACGCTTCACGGGCTTTGGCGCGGTCGGCAGCGGGCAGGGCGTCGATGGCTTTTTTCAGCGGCTGGGCCATGCCCGGCGCTTCGAGCATGCCTTGCAGCTTGGCCACGAACGGCGAGGTTTGGTCGTACTGCATGGCGATCATGCTTTTCGCGTCGTGCTTGCCGGCGCCCGCCAACTGGGCGATGCGCTCGCCACGTTCCGGGTAGTACCAAGAATTGGACAACTGCATGCCGTAGCCACGGGGAATGGTGCGTTGGTTGGCGGTGCCCAGCCACCCTTGCGCAGGGTCCTGATCGTAGGGGTGCAGCATCGGGTCGGCATAACCGTCCCAGTCGTATTGACCATTCCAGCCCGGCGATGGCAGCAGGCCCACACCGGCACGGCGGTTGGGGTAACGGCCGGTCACTTGCCAGCCAATATGCTGGGCGTCGGCAAACACCAGGTTCAGCGGGATGGCGCGAATCTCACGCGTGGCGTCGAAGGCTTGGTCTACCGACTGCGCACGCGACAGGTTGAAGAACGCATCCAGGGTTTTGTCGCCATCGAGCGACGCGCTTTGCAGCGCCAGGCCGTAACCGCTGCTGATTTGCAGTGGCTGCAACATATGTTTGCGCTCGCCTAGCACGCTGTTGAGCAGCGGGCCGTGGCGGGTTTCATAAATGGCTTCGCGCACCGGGCGTTGGCCTTTGATAAAGAAGGTTTCCTGGCGCACCTTGGCGGCCACCCACTTGCCGTCGGCCTCGTACAGCACCTGGCTGCCCTGGCGTTTGATCTTCTCCAGGAACAGGTCCTGGTTGTCGCCCATGACCATGGTCATGCCCCACGCCAGCTTGCCGTTGAACCCAGCGACCACGGCGGGTACACCGGCAATCGAGACGCCAGCGGCCTGGAATTTCGGCGAGCGGATTTGCACATAGTTCCACGCCGAGGGCATGGAAATCGGCAGGTGCGTGTCGTTGGCCAACAAGCTTTTACCGCCACGGCTGCGCTGCGGCGCGATGGCCCAGTTGTTGGACGCGGCAACGCCGAGCATGTCCAACCCGGCAATTTGTTCGGTGACCTTGCCGAGCGCGCCCAAGCCCTGAATTTGCCCGCTTAGCGCCAGGCCTTTGAGCTTGTCGGCTTCCTCGAACGGCAAAGGTTCATCGGGGTAGGTGGGCGTCAGCCAGGCGAGCTTGTCGCTGCCGACTTTTTGCGCCAGCGCCAGTGAGGCGATTTCTTCCTGCAGGTTTACCGACAAGCCGAAGTTCATTAGGCAGAAAATCAGCGCCGAATCTTCCGGTTTCCAATACGCCGGTTTCACCCCGGACTCGGCCAGGTCCATCGGCAGTTTGTCCTGGTAGCGGTACAGGTAAGCGTTGACCCCGCGGGCATACACCTCGAAGAACTTCTTCATGCGCGGCGAGGCATTTTTGTACAACACGTCGGCGCTTTGCTTGAGGTTTACTGCGCGCATAAAGCGGTCGATTTCCAGGGCGCCCGGCCCGACCATTTCCGACAAACGTCCTTCGGCCATCAGGCGCATGCCCACCATCTGGCTCAGGCGATCGCCGGCATGCACATAGCCGAGGGCGAAGAGGGCGTCGTGGAAGGTGGTGGTTTCAATCAGCGGCATGCCCATGGCGTTGCGCCGGATCGACACGCTTTGCGCCAGACCCTTGACCGGCTGAATGCCAGTGGTGGGCGGCAGGCTGTCGGCGTAGTGGCTGTCGAGCCAACTCTGACACCCGCTGAGACTCACGGCGCCCACCAGGGCGGCGGCAGCTGTGAGACGCGTGAAGAATGGCGACGCCATGGTGTGAAGCTCCTGCAAGAATCAATAAAAAACGGCAGGCGCTACGTTAGTGAGGCGCCCGCCGCCGCGCAAGCGACCACGGGCGTTGGGCGGGCGTTATTTTTTCGGCTGCGGATTGATCCGTTCGGCCAATGCATAGGCACGCACTGTCGCCGGCCGCGCCTTGATGGCGTTGAACCAGCGTTGCAGATTGGGGAAGTCGTCGAGGTTCTGCTGCTGGCGCTCGTGGGGCACGATCCATGGGTAGCTGATCATGTCGGCGATGGTGTACTCATCGCCGCAGATGAACGTACGGCCTTCCAGCTGCTTATTCAGCACGCCATACAGCCGCGCGGTTTCATCCACATAACGCTTCATCGCGTAGGGGATTTTTTCCGGCGCGAACATATTGAAGTGATGATTCTGCCCAGCCATCGGCCCCAGGCCACCCATTTGCCAGAACACCCACTGCAGGCATTCCTGACGGCCGCGCAAATCGGCGGGAATAAACGCGCCGGTTTTCTCGGCCAGGTACAACAAAATCGCCCCCGACTCAAAAACCGACAGCGGCTCAGCGCCGTCAGCGGGTTCGTCATCCACGATGGCGGGAATGCGGTTGTTAGGGGAAATCTTCAAAAAGTCCGGCGCGAACTGCTCGTTCTTTCCGATGTTGATCGGATGCACCTTATAAGGCAGCCCGGCTTCCTCCAAGAACAGCGAAATCTTGTGGCCGTTGGGCGTGGTCCAGTAATACAGATCGATCATCGGAAAGCTCCGTTAAGACGTGTAGTTAACTGACTGAAGGGAAGCGGGGAAGGTTCAGCACACAGCGCAGCGGCTGTGTTTTGCGTTTGCAGGGATTCGCGGCTGAAGCCGCTCCTACACCATCAAAATCACCTCTGTAGGAGAGGCTTCAGCCTCGATGCCCTTGATCTTCAACAGGCACCGAAGCTCAAGATCGAGCGAGCTAGGTCTGGCAAGGCAAAAAAACGTTTTGAAGCGCAGTGGGCTGGAGCCCATGAGCATTCAAAACGTTTTTTTAACGCAGCCAGGCCGACGCGCAGCCGATCGGTTACTTACGCCCCGTGGCACTTTTTGAATTTTTTCGTGCTCCCGCACGGGCACGGATCATTACGACCCACATCCTTCAACGCATTGCGCACCGGCTCCTGGTGCCCATGGTTACAGTCCGGGCCATGCACGTGACCGTGGTCGTGGTGGTGATGGTCGTGATCATGGTCGTGGTTGCAGTCAGGACCGTGGACGTGGGGTTCTTGGCTCATTGCAGACTTACTCCGGAATAAAATCGCCGGGAATTATCTCGCCATTTCGTTCCAGGTGCACGCTCGCGCCAAACAACACGCCGGTTTCGGCCACGCCGTAGAAGCGGTAGCGGATCGGCTGGTCGTGTTTTTCCAGCATTTTTGCAATGGGCTTGAGGTTGCGCCAGAGGTTGGTGCGCAGCGGAATCTTGATGCGCCGGTGGCCGTTGGCCGGCACGGTGGCCCACACGTCAGACTCGCCGTCGGCCAGTTTGATGTCGTTGAGGTACAGGCTGAACGTCATGCCTCGAATGGGCAGATCGCGGTCGTTGGGGTTGTCGAGGCGCAGGTGCAGCAGAAATTCCTGCTCCACCAGTTTGGCTTTGATCACATCGACTTTTTGCAACTGCACCGTGGGGTCTTGCAGGTCGCCGGCAAACCACGAGCACCCACTCAAGCCCGAGGCCAGGCTGAGCAAAACAATGATGGCGATGTGTGTGCTGCGCATGGCGTGCTGCCGCATGGCGAACTCCCTAGTTGCCCGAGTGTGTCGCAAGCCGCAGGTTCCGGGCAACGTGTTGTTTATATAAAAAAATCTACGCCATACTTGATCGCGTGTGAAACGCGGACCCGCCTCGGACAGGCCGCCTCGGAAAGGAGTGTGACGATGAGCCGTTACGAGATTGCTTTCTCCGGACAACTGGTGCCAGGCGCACAGTTGGATCTGGTGAAAGCCAACATGGCCAAGCTGTTCCAGGCCGATGCCCAGCGCATTGCCTTGCTGTTTTCCGGGCGCCGCCTGGTGATCAAGAACAACCTCGACGAAGCCGCCGCAGAAAAATACCGGGCGACCATCGAGCGCGCTGGTGCGGTGGTCGAGGTCTGCAACATGGACGTCGAGATTGAAGAAGTCGAAATGGCGCCGCCGCCACCCTACGAGCCACCAGCGCCCGCTCCGGTAGCGTCCGCCGCTTCTGCTGGTACGCCCAAACCCCTGGTCGTCGCCCCGCGTGACGAATACATGGCCGCGTTCAGCGACGTGGAAGCACCCGACTTCGGCATCGCGCCGGTCGGTGTCGATTTACAAGATCAGAAGCCAGAGCCGGTCGCGCCAAAGGTTGACCTCAGCCAGTTCAGCCTGGCGCCAGCGGGCAGCGATATGGGCCAGGCCAAAACCGCCCCGGCCGGGCCGCCGCCAGATATTTCGCATTTGAAGTTGCAGGAATAAAAGCATCGGGGCTGAAGCCTCTCCCACGCTAAATCGTTGCCTGGTGGGAGAGGCTTCAGCCTCGATGATGTTGATCGTTATCCGCGTTCGCTAAACAAAACCCGCGCAACACTTCTTGAATTTCAAACCCCCGCCACACGGACACGGATCATTGCGTGTCGCCTTCAATGGCACCGTGCTGTCGATGAAATACCAACGCCCGTCGTTTTGCACAAACCCCGACCGTTCCCGGTGCGCGTGTTCGCCAGTGCCGTCGTGCCAGCGTGCGGTAAAGGTGACAAAAGCGTGCTCGGGTTTGCCGCCGTGCACTTCGGCACTTTCCACTTCCAAGCCCAACCAGGTGCTTTGCGCGCTCCACACGTGCATGGCTTCGGTGTCGAGCGCGGCCTGTTGGGCGGGCAGGGTGGTGCTTTTGAGGTAGTCGATGCGGCCCAGCACATAGGCGCTGTAGCGCGAGCGCATCAGGGTTTCGGCGCTCGGTGCTGGCGTGCCGTCGTGGTAATGGCCGCAGCAGGCGCTGAGCAAATTGCCGCTGCCGCAGGGGCAGGCGGTGTCGGGGGCTTGTGTTGTTGGCGAAGCAGGCATGAACGCTACCACCAGTACTTTCCAAAATTTTCCGGATTGGCCCAGAACTTCGCGTTGAGCCAGTCCGGCACCTGTTTGTACTCACGCAAGTCGTAGGTGAACAGGGTGAGAACCTGGGCGTCGCGCTGGAAGCGTTCGCTGGCTTGCAGGGCCAGGGCGAACAGGTCGGTGTCGAGCAATCCGCAGGCGGGCAAGTCGACCAAAACGGCCAGGCGACTGGCATTGAGATTGCGAATGCCGCCCAGCAGTTCCAGGCCGGTGCGTTTGGGTAGGTGTTCCAGGCAGTCGGCAATCAATGCCAGGTCGAAGCGTTGCGCGGCCAACTCGGCAGGCAGCGGGCCCGCTGGGGCAAAGGCGCACACGCTGTCAGGGTGGGCCTGTTGGAACGCTTGCACGGCGGGAAAATCGTTGGCACCGACGACCAGCAAACGGGCTGGCGCGTAGCGGTCCAGCAGGGCGGCAACAGCCTGTTGAGGGGTGCGCGCAGAAAAGCTTTCAGTCATCGAAAATCCTCGAACATGAGCGACAAGCCTAGCTTGATGCAGCGATATGGCCTAGTGCTGGCGAATTCTAAAAGTGCCGTCTTTACTCCCTGAGTGTCGGTTTACGCCGATCCCATGAGGAGACTGTGCATATGAGCATCAAACGGACTGCAGTACCCCTGATTCTATTAAGTACGTTGCTGACCGGCTGTGCCGGTTTACAGAAAACCGATTGGCCAACCTGTGCAGCGGTTGGTGGTGTAGGTGGTGCCGCGTTGGGCGCCATTGAAAGTTCGTCCTGGGCAGGCTGGGGCGCGTTAGGCGGCGCCGCGTTGGCCGCCGGTTATTGCTGGAGCCATGGCGACGGCGATGAAGACGGCGACGGCGTCCCAGACAGCCGCGACAAGTGCCCCGGCACACCGCCTAACACGCAAGTGGATGCCAATGGCTGCCCACCGCCAGCGGTTGTGGAAGAAGTGGTTGAGAAAGTCGTAGTGGTTGAGGACGAAGTGATCGTGGTGCGTGATGTGCTGTTCGAGTTCGACTCGGCCAAGCTCACCGCCACCGACAAAACCAAACTCGACACCATTGCCACACGCCTGAAGAGCGAAGCCCCGAACGCCAAGCTGACCGTTAGCGGGCATACCGACAGTGTCGGTTCGGACGCTTACAACCAGAAGCTGTCCGAGCGCCGCGCGCAATCGGTGGCGGATTATCTGGTGGCCAATGGCGTGTCGCCTAACAACGTCGTAGACGTAGTAGGCGCCGGTGAAAGCATGCCCGTAGCGGACAACAAAACCGACGCAGGCCGTCAGTTGAACCGTCGCGTGGAAATCAAGATTCACCGCTAAACCCGTCGCTACCGTGTCCTGCCCTGCAGGGCACGGTAGGCGGACGTTCATCTTATCCAAGGCATTGCTCAGGTCAGAACAGGCCAAACGGCAATGGCGCAATAAATAATGCCAACCCTATTGCGCGGGGCTGGTCTTTACTTCTGGAGCCGGCACCCGCCGGCGACTCAGGAGACTAAAAAAAATGCCAACCCTATCCTTTCGGGTCACGGTACCCCTTCTTCTCTTGGTCAGCAGTGTTCTGTCTGGTTGCTCGTCGACTTCAAGTAACGGAGACGCCCCGCTTAACCAGGGAAATTGGCCCATTTGCACCGTGTTTGGTTTGATTTGCTATGCCTTGGATGGAGACGACGATTCAGACGGCGTACATGACCGTCGCGACGTCTGCGCCGACACCCCCGCCAACACCCCGGTAAACAACAGTGGCTGCCCACTGCCGCAATACCCCGCGGCAACCCCGGCACCGCCCCCAGAACCAGCCCCCGAGCCCGCCAAGAACGAAACCATCGTACTGAGCGACGCGGGTGACGTGCTGTTTGCCTTCGACTCTGCCGAGTTGAGCGAAAGCGCGAAACACTCCCTGATGGAAATCAGCAAACGCCTAACGGGTGCCAACCTGGTGAGTGTGCAGGTGGCCGGCCATACCGACAGCAAAGGCAGCGATGCGTACAACCAAAGCCTGTCGGAACGGCGCGCGCAAAGCGTGGCCAACTTCCTGACGGCGCAAGGTATACCGGCGCAGAAACTGTCGATTGTCGGCTACGGTGAAAGCCAGCCGGTGGCCGATAACGCAAGTGACGAAGGCCGCGCGCAGAACCGCCGCGTGGAGTTGCACGTCAGCCGCTAAGGCCGTTGCGTGCACCGAGAAGTGAAAAACGGAGGCCTGGTGCCTCCGTTTTTTTGCGCCGGTTTTTCATCGGTACGCTAGTGTCAGTCGCCTGCATGCGGTTAAGGTGCGCGACGAGAAAAAATAACAAGGGGACGGTGCAATGAAGGTGTTTTTGCAGGTGGGCAAGACCGCAGTGGCGGTGTTTTGGTTGCTGGTGCTGGCCAACCTTGTGAGCCCGCTGAACAAACCCATGGACGTCTTGCTCAATGTGCTCGGCGGAGTGGTGCTACTGGCGCACGTAGTAGAGCTGGCCATCTTCGGCAACCGCTTGCGTGGCCTCGACAACCTCACCTCGCACCGTATCCAGGTACTGCTGTTTGGCATTTTTCACCTCTACGGCGTCGCTCATCCGGAACCGGCCGCCGTGCTCGAACAACCGGAGTCGGTCGCTGTGCCGGCTGTTGAAGAACCGGGCAAAGCGGAGGTGGAACATGCATAAGCGTCTTCTCGCCGTCAGCGTACTGCCCCTGGTTTTACTCAGCGCCCTGGCCCAGGCCGACGTGGAAGTAAACGTTGCGCCCCACTCCCTGCTGCGTTTGCCGACCGCCACCAGCATTTTGTCGCTGGACCGACTCGACATCGCCGAGTCGGCCACCTTGTTCGTGCCGCCCACCGTTAGCGAAATTCGTGTTGGCCACCTGCACATGGGACGTGACGCGCACATCTCGGTTGCCCCTAGCGCCGAACCGTTTCGGCTGGAAGCGCGTCATGCCGAGCTGGAAACCGGCAGCCACATCAACGGCCGGGGCGCCAGCGGCAGTTTTGAAAAACCCGCCACGCCGGGCCGTAATCTGACCATTCGCCTGGAACAAGCCACCATTGGCGCGCTGACCATTGACGTACGCGGCGGCATCGGCAGGCCCGGTTATCAAGGCCTGGAAGGCGCCGACGGCAAGCAGGGCGGTTGCATGTGGGGCCAGGCCGGGCGCGGTTACGACGGCCAGAACGGCGGCGATGGCCTGGCCGGTGCGCCCGGCGGCCAGGTGCGCTTGGAAGTGCCGGCTAGCTTTGCGGAAAGTGTGGTGACCGTGAAAGTTGACGGCGGCCTGGGTGGCGCAGCTGGGGAAGCCGGCAAAGGCGGCAAGGGCGGGGCGTCGAAAGGCTGCCTGGTGTATCGCGCCGACGGTGCAGAGCCGGGTCGCCCAGGCCAGCCGGGTAAGCCGGGCAGCGATGGGCCAGCGGGTAGTTTCAATCTGATTCGTATCCAGTAAAACCCATCGCGGCTAAAGCCGCTCCCACAGTTTTAGATCCTGTGGGAGCGGCTGGGCGGCATTCCGATTAGCCGCAATGCTTTTAAAAGCTCGCCCGCGTAGCCGCCACCGTTACCACCACAATCCCGATCAACAAATTCAACCCCACCAGCCGGCGAATCTTGCCGAGTACCTCGCCACCGGCCGGCCAGTCTTGCGCTGCCACCGCGCGCTTGAGCGCCGGAAGCTGCAGCGCCTGAACGCGGATAAACAACGCCAGCATCGCCAGGTACAAGCCCATCATTACCTGCACGTATTTAGGCGCCGTCTCGAAACCGCCAAAATGCAGCTGTAGCATGCCCACGCCGCTGATCGGCAACAGCAACACGCACAGCCAGACGAATAGAAAGAAACGGGGAAACACCGCGCTCCACAAGCGCAGCCGCGCCGGGGCGTCCAGTGCGCTGACGGCGGCCGGGCGCAGCACCATCCAGGCGAAGAACATGCCGCCTACCCAAACAACGGCAGCCAGAACATGCAGGGCGTAGAGCAGGGCATAAACAGTCATTCACAATCTCCGGTCGGCGGTTGGCAAAACGCGCGCTATCATAGCCGGCCAGTTTGACCACTGAAAATTTATCCAGCTCGCTTATCTCGCAGAACCCGCCATTGCTCAGTACTGAAATCAAGTCCCAGATCCAGGGCGCCTATTCCCGCTTTCTCGAAGCCAAAGGGCTCAAGCCTCGCTACGGCCAGCGTTTGATGATTGCCGAGATCGCCAAGGTATTGGGCACCATCAAGGTTGACGACGAAGGCCGGCGCAGCAGCGACGCCGCGGTAGTGGCGGTCGAGGCGGGCACCGGTACGGGTAAAACCGTGGCGTACAGCCTGGCCACCATTCCCCTGGCCAAAGCAGCCGGCAAACGCCTGGTTATCGCCACCGCGACCGTCGCCTTGCAAGAGCAGATCGTGTTCAAGGACCTGCCCGAGGTGATGCGCAACAGCGGCCTGAGTTTCACCTTTGCTTTGGCCAAGGGCCGAGGCCGTTACCTGTGTCTGTCCAAGCTCGACATTCTGATGCAGGAAGGCGAGTCGCAAAACGCCACCGCCGCGTTGTTTGCCGAAGAAGGCTTCAAAATCGAGGTCGACCAGGGCAACCAGAAGCTCTACACGCAAATGGTCGAAAAGCTCGCCGGCAACAAATGGGACGGCGACCGCGACAGCTGGTCCGAAGCGCTGGAAGACGCCGACTGGGCGCGCTTGACCACCGATCACAGCCAGTGCACCAACCGCCATTGTCCGAACTTTCAGACCTGCGCCTTCTATAAGGCCCGCGAGGGCATGGGCAAGGTCGACGTTATCGTCACCAATCACGACATGGTCCTGGCCGACCTGGCCCTCGGCGGCGGCGCCGTGCTGCCCGATCCGCGCGACACGCTGTACGTCTTCGACGAAGGCCATCACCTGCCCGACAAAGCCATCGGCCACTTTGCCCATTACACCCGTCTGCGTTCCACGGCGGATTGGCTGGAGCTGACGGCGAAGAATCTGACCAAATTGCTGGCGCAAAACCCGCTTCCGGGTGATCTCGGCCGCCTGATCGAGCAGGTGCCGATTCTGGCCCGCGAGATTCGCACCCAGCAGCAATTCATGTTCAACGCCTGCGAACAATTGGCCGACTTCAAGGCCGGCGAAGACATGGAAGGCCGCGAGCGCCCGCGTCATCGCTTTGAAGGCGGCGTGGTGCCGGAGCATTTGACCGAGATGGGCGTGGAGCTGAAGAAAGGCTTTTCGCGCCTGACCGACCTGTTCACCGGCCTCACCGAATTGCTGAAAAAATCCATGGACGGCGAAGCGTCCATCGGCATCGCCAGTCATCAGGCCGAAGAGTGGTATCCGCTGTTCGGCAGCCTGCTGGCTCGCGCCCAGGGCAACTGGGAGTTGTGGCTGGCCTTTACCGCCGAAGACCCGGAGAGCAGCCCGCCCATGGCGCGTTGGCTGACCCTGGCCGAAGGCGGCGCCATGTTCGACATCGAAGTAAACGCAAGCCCCATCCTGGCCGCAGAAACCCTGCGGCGCAATTTGTGGAACGTCGCCTACGGCGCGCTGGTGACCTCGGCGACGCTGACTGCGCTGGGCACCTTCGACCGTTTCCGGATGCGCGCCGGCTTGCCGAAAGCGGCGGTGACGGCGGTGGTGCCGAGCCCGTTCCAGCACGCCGACGCCGGTGTGTTGCGCGTGCCGGATTTGAAAGCCGATCCGCGCGATGCCGCTGCCCATACGGCGGCGATCATTCGCGAGCTGCCGGGTTTGGTTGAAGGCTCGCGCGGCACGCTGGTGCTGTTCTCTTCGCGCAAACAGATGCAGGACGTGTTCGACGGCCTGGACCGCGAGTGGCGCAAGCGCGTATTCATTCAAGGCAATCTGTCCAAGCAGGAAACCCTGAACAAGCACAAAGCGCGCGTCGATGACGGCGAAGCCAGCGTGCTGTTCGGGCTGGCCAGTTTTGCTGAAGGGGTGGATTTGCCCGGCGCCTATTGCGAGCACGTGGTGATCGCCAAAATCCCCTTCGCCGTGCCCGATGACCCGGTAGAAGCTGCGCTCGCCGAGTGGATTGAAGCGCGCGGCGGTAACCCGTTTATGGAAATTGCCGTGCCCGATGCTTCACTGCGTTTGGTGCAAGCGTGCGGTCGTCTACTGCGCACCGAGGCGGATCGCGGCACTATTACGCTTTTGGATCGACGCGTTGTAACCCAACGCTATGGCAAGGCGATTCTTAACGCCTTGCCGCCGTTTCGCCGAGAAATTTCATAAGACAGCATCAAATCAAAAGTCCGCTGTCTATTGGCTGGTTGTTCAGGAGAGCCCGTCACATGATCCGCCGTTCACTGCCCGGTATTTTCGCCTTGATGGTTACCGCGCCCCCGTTGGCGCTGGCCGCCGAGCAACAGACGCTATTCAACTTCGTCAGCCCCGCCGATGTGGTGCAGGTGCAGACCCAGAACGCCAACTTGCCTTCGCTGACGGCTGAACTGGCCGCCGAGAGCGAGCCGATGCGGCGGGTGACCTTCAGCCCCGCCGACAACCCCAACCTGCGCCTGACCCCGCAAAGCGGCGTGTGGGATTGGTCTAAAGCCAATGTCATGACCCTGCGTATTCAGAACGCCATGGACTGGGCCCTGACCCTCGACATCCGCATGGAAAGCAGCGACGGCAAGGTGCTCACCAGCCGTGTTGCCCTGCCGGCCGGCCCGGCGCAGAACCTGTTGATTCCATTGCACGCGACCTCGCCGCGCAGCCAAGGCATGCGCGCCGCGCCGGCAATGCCATGGACCGTGGACGGCCAGCGGGTGATTCTGGCCGATACCGTTGAAGGCGATCTGGACCTGAGCAAGGTCACCGCCGTTGGCATTTATATGAGCCGGCCGGACGTGCCGCAGAGCATTCTGCTCGGCCGCTTCGGCGTGCGCGAAGGCGATGAAACCGCCAAGCAGCTGTACACCGGCATCGTGGACGCCTATGGCCAATACACCCGTGGTCAGTGGCCAGAAAAAGTTGGCAGTGACGAGCAGCTCAAAGCCGCTGCGGCCAAAGAAACCGTGCAGCTGAAAAGCTGGCTGGAAAAACGCGGCGAAACGGACCAGTACGGCGGCTTGCTCGGCGGGCCGACCTTTGAAGCGTCGGGCTTCTTCCGCACGGAAAAACGTGACGGCCGCTGGTTTATGGTCACGCCCGAAGGTCATCCGTTCTATTCCCTCGGCGTAAATACCGTGAGCGCGGGCAACAGCGCGACCTACGTGGAAGGTCGCGAAAACATGTTCACCGACCTGCCCAAAGAGGGCGATCCGCTGGCCGCTTATTACGGTGGCAGCAGCAGCCGTGCCGACACCGGCGCCGCCAAAGGCCGCAACTTCGACCAAGGTCGTTGGTTCGACTTCTACCGCGCCAACCTTCAGCGCACCTGGCCGCAACAAAAATGCGCCGAGGTCGCTGACAAGAGCACCGCGCAAGTGGTGAACGACGAAGAAAGCGAAGTGCCCGCCGACGTTGAAGCGAACGCCGCCAACACCACCAACACCGCTGAAACCACCGCCGTCGCGCCAGTTGCGCCGCCTGTTGTGGCCGCGCCTCCAGCCGCGCCGGCAGTGGCCGAAGAAATGTGCGTGACCAAGAGTTTCGACAGCGCGCGCTGGACCCACAACACCCTGGACCGCCTGCAAGCGTGGGGCTTCAACACCGTCGGCAACTGGAGCGATCCATCGCTGGCGGCTGCCAAGCGCATGCCGTACACCTTGCCGCTGTCGATCAGTGGCGATTACAAAACCATCAGCACCGGCGTGGATTGGTGGGGCGGCATGC
The DNA here is from genome assembly GCF_979258635.1 of Pseudomonas sp. AC070. Lineage (NCBI taxonomy): Bacteria > Pseudomonadati > Pseudomonadota > Gammaproteobacteria > Pseudomonadales > Pseudomonadaceae > Pseudomonas > Pseudomonas sp. AC070. The sequence goes on along the minus strand of NZ_OZ409871.1, from coordinate 3,566,336 downwards.
CTGACCCGTTCGACCCGCGCTTCGCAATGGCAGCCGAGCGTGCCGTGGCCATCGCCACCCGCGACCATCGCGATGACCCTTGGTTGATCGGCTTCTTCGCCGACAACGAACTGGCCTGGGCCGGCCCGGCCAACGACCCGAACGCCCGCTACGCGCTGGCCTACGGCACCCTGAATTTGACCACCGACGTACCGGCCAAGCGCGCGTTCCTGAAAATGCTGCGCGACAAGTACCGCAACCAGGACGGCCTGTCGAAAGCCTGGGGTATTGAGCTGCCGGCGTGGGAATTGATGGAAGACCCCGGTTTCCAGGCGCCACGTCCGAACCCGGAACACCCGGCGATCGAGCAGGACATGCAGCAGTTCCAGCGCCTGTTCGCCGACACCTACTTCAAGACCATCGACGATGCCTTGAACTGGCACGCGCCGAACCACCTGCTGCTGGGCGGTCGCTTTGCCGCCAGCAACCCGGAAGCGGTGGCCGCGTGCGCGCAGTATTGCGACGTGCTGAGCTTCAACTTCTATACCAAAGAGCCGCAGCACGGTTACGACTTCGCCGCGCTCAAAGCCCTGGATAAACCGATTCTGGTCACCGAATTCCACTTTGGCTCTCGCGACCGTGGCCCGTTCTGGGGTGGCGTCAGCGAGGTGTACAACGAAGAGCAGCGCGGCCCTGCGTATGCCCATTTCGTTGAGGAAGCGGTGAAGGAGCCAATGATCGTCGGCACCCACCTGTTCCAATACCTCGACCAACCAGTGACCGGTCGCTTGCTGGACGGCGAAAACGGCCACTTCGGCCTGGTGGCAATCACCGATCGCCCGTTCGACGGCTTCGTGAAAGCAGTGCGCAACGCCAACGTCGAGGCGCTTAAGGCCGTGCTTAAACCGGTAGCCCCGGCCGCGCCAGCTGAAGCGGCACCTGCCAAGCCTGACGGCGGCGGCAAAGGCGTCGATGGCAAAGGCGGCGAGGGCAAGGGTAAAGGCGGCGAGGGCAAAGGTGGCGAAGGCCACGGCGGCCCAGGTGGCGGTGCCGGCGCTGGTGCTGGCGGCGGCCATGGTGGCGGCGCCGGTGGCAATCACGGCTGAGGCATAGCCCGATTTTCGGATGGTTCCCTGCAGGGGCGGGCGTTTGCACACTGAACGGTGCACACGCCTTTCCCGTTGCGTCTGCCTGAGGAGTTGAACGTGCAGCAAGTTCAAGGCTATTTCGATATCAAGTTTGAACAGGTGAAAGACGCCTTCGCGGCGCTGTTCACCGATCCCCAGGAGCGAGGTGGCGCCCTGTGTATTCAGATCGACGGCGAAACCGTGATCGACATCTGGTGCGGTACCGCCGACAAAGCCGGTGAGCAAGCCTGGAACACCGACACCATCGCCAACCTGTTTTCCTGCACCAAAACCTTTACCGCCGTTGCCGCGCTACAACTGGTGGGGGAGGGCAAGCTTTCGCTCGACGCACCCGTGGCCACGGTGTGGCCCGAGTTTGCCGCCGCTGGCAAAGAACACATCACCTTGCGTCAACTGCTCAGCCACCGCGCCGGCTTGCCGGCAGTGCGCGAGATGCTGCCGCCGCAAGCGCTGTATGAATGGGACACCATGACCGCCGCCCTGGCCGCCGAAACACCGTGGTGGACGCCGGGCGAAGGCCACGGTTACGCCGCCATTACTTACGGCTGGCTGGTGGGCGAACTGCTGCGTCGTGTGGAAGGTAAAGGCCCCGGTGACTCGATTGTTGACCGCATCGCCAAGCCGCTTGGGCTGGACTTCCACGTCGGCCTGGCCGATGAGGAGTTCTACCGCGTTGCGGAAATTTCCCGCAGCAAAGGCAACTTCGGCGACGCCTCGGCGCAGCGCTTGCTGAAAACCATGATGAGCGAGCCGGCGTCCATGTCCACGCGCGCCTTCGCCAATCCGCCGTCGATCATGACCAGCACCAACAAGCCGGAATGGCGGCGCATGCAGCAACCGGCGGCCAATGGCCACGGCAACGCGCGCAGCCTGGCGGGCTTTTATACCGGCTTGCTCAACGGCCAGTTGCTCGACAGCCAATTGCTCGCCGAATTAACCCGCGAACACAGCGTGGGTGAAGACAAAACGTTGCTCACGCAAACACGCTTCGGCCTGGGTTGCATGCTCGACCAGCCCGATGTGCCGAACGCCACCTACGGTCTGGGCCCACGTGCCTTTGGTCATCCCGGCGCGGGAGGTTCTATCGGCTTTGCCGATCCTGCGTGTAAGGTTGCTTTCGGCTTCGTCACCAATTCCCTCGGGCCCTACGTATTGATGGACCCACGGGCGCAAAATTTGGCGCGCACGCTGGGTGAATGTTTGTAGTTTTACCCCGGTGCACAGGCTGTTAAACGAAGCTGCTTACAGTGGGGGCGTGCCCTGTCAGGGAGGAGTGGGCTCGTCAATTGTGATCACCTTTGCCGCTGCACCGTTGCCATGGCTGTCCGCTAGAAACAGCCAGCTACGCGAGCCAGTCCGGCCATAGCGCTCTCCAAAGCAGAAAGCGTGGGCTGTGCGGTTCTTGAGTTTATTTTTTTTTGTGTTTTTGAGGTTCCAATGTTTCCTACCAAGTCTGCTGCTGCTCTGGCGCTGTGCGCCGCTCTCGCTGGTTGTGCTTCTTCCCCTGAAAACGCCGACAAAACGTCCCCCGCTGCCAACGCTCCCGTGGCCAGTGCTGAAAAGCCTGCCTCGGGCGGTCATTGGTGGTGGCCGTTTGGCGATGACGACAAACAGAAAAAGGCCGACGTCGTGGTCATGCCCGACCCGAAAATCACCCAGGCCTGGATGGACCAATACGAGCCGCGCCTGCGCACTGCGCTTGAGGGCAGCAAGTTTGAACTGGAGCGTCGTGAGAACCTGCTGGTGGTCTCCGCCCCGGTGGATTCCTCGTTCAACCCCGACCGCCCGAGCATGTTGATGCCCGTTACGCTGGGGCCGATCAGCCGCGTTGCCAAGCTGGTGGAAAACGACAAACAAGTGGCCGTGCTGATTCTTGGCCATGCCGATCCGTCGGGCGAAGAAGCGCGTAACCGCGAGCTGAGCCTGGACCGCGCCCGCGCCGTCACCGCCATTTTCCGCCTGAGCGGTTTGAAAAATGATCGCCTGATGGTGCGCGGTTTTGGCTCCGTTCTGCCGCGTGCTGCCAACGACAGCCCGGAAGGCCGCGCCCTTAACCGCCGCGTGGAAATCATGCTGACGCCGCAAGACACCATGAGCGCGCTGCTGGCCAAGTACAACCAGCCCGACCCGGTTCCTGCGGTACAAACCCTGGTGAAAAACGACCCGATTCCGGCCGTGACTCCCGCCAAAGCCAAGGGTAAAACCGCCGCTAAGCCCGCCGCGAAAGCTGCTGCCAAACCGGCGGCGAAGAAACCCGCTGCCAAGCCAGCCGTTGCCGCTAAAAAGCCGGCCGCTAAACCGGCTGCCAAGGCCGCTGACAAGCCAAGTACGGCAAAGTCGACTTCGGTCAAAGTGGCGCAGAATAATCCAGGGCAGGCTGCCAACCCGGACAAAGCCGCCGAGGCGAAGAACTGAGCTGGGTGGTCTGTGTCCGCCGCTTGTTAACACTCAAGGAGCCGCGTGATGACCGCTAATTTGGCCGATATGCGCCGTGACTACACCCGTGACGGGCTCACCGAGGCGCAAGCCCCGGACGCGCCCGTGGCGTTGTTCCAGCAATGGTTCGCCGATGCGCGCAGCACCGAGCAATTGCCAGTGGAAGCCAACGCTATGACCCTGGCCACCGTCGACGCCGACGGCCGCCCGCATTGCCGAGTACTGCTGCTAAAAAGCGTCGATGAGCAGGGTTTTACCTTCTTTACCAACTACGAAAGTGCCAAGGGCGAGCAACTGGCGGCGCGTCCGTTCGCCGCCATGACCTTTTTCTGGCCGACCCTAGAGCGTCAGGTACGCATCGAGGGGCGGGTGGAAAAGGTCAGCGCGGAGGAATCCGACGCCTACTTTCAAATTCGTCCGCTGGGCAGTCGTTTGGGCGCATGGGCCTCGCCGCAAAGCCGGGTGATCGAAGACCGTGGCGAGCTTGAAGAGCTGCTGGCGGAAACCGAACGGCGTTTTCTGGATTCAGCGCCCACCTGCCCGCCGCACTGGGGCGGTTATCGCCTGGTGCCCGAGCGCGTGGAGTTCTGGCAGGGCCGCGCCAGTCGTCTGCATGACCGTTTGAACTATCGTCTAGACAACGGCACGTGGTTGCGTGAGCGCTTGGCGCCCTGATTTGGACCGTTCAGCTCAATCAGGAGCTAATCTTGTGCGGCGCCCGTGACATCGCCTTGAGCGGCGCTGTCTAATGGCCTGTCATCTCCCGGAGGTACCGTTATGCGTAAGTCTTTATTGTTAGTCGCGTCGTTCACGGTTGCGGCCCTGGCACTCACCGGTTGCCAGTCCAGTCTGACGGGCGACTCCTACTCGCGTGATGAAGCGCGCACCGTGCAAACCGTACGCATGGGCACCGTTGAATCGCTGCGTCCGGTCAAAATCGAAGGCACTAAAACGCCAATCGGCGCCGGCGCAGGTGCCGTGGTCGGTGGTGTTGCGGGTAGCACCGTTGGCGGCGGTCGCGGCAGCATCGTTGCGGCGGTAATCGGCGCCGTTGCCGGCGGGCTGTTGGGTTCGGTAACTGAAGAAGGCCTGACCCGCGCGCAAGGTGTGGAAATCACCGTTCGCGAAGACGACGGCAGCATGCGCGCCTATGTGCAGGAAGTGCAGGAAAACGAGATTTTCCGCGTCGGCGAACGTGTTCGCATCATGAGCGTCAACGGCACCAGCCGCGTCGCGCACTGATTGCAGCGGTAATGAAGAGCCGGCCTCAGGGCCGGCTTTTTTGTGGGCGCCAGATTCGCGGCCCCTCACCCCAGCCCTCTTCCACGAGCGGGAGAGGGCGCTTGAACGCGGAGGGTCACGCGCATCGGTGATTAGATTCCCCTCGCCCGTTTACGGGAGAGGGGCTAGGGGAGAGGGTCGCCGTTAAAGAAGCCGCTTCGGCCGCGAATCCTCCGCCCCACGCTGCAACGTCCGATGCGTCGCCTGCACCAGCCAACAGGCCAAAATAAACGGCGCCGTCAGCTCCGGCAGCGCGAACGCCGCGAAGCCCGGTTGTAACGGCAACGCCAGCAAAATACCCAGCACGATCACCGCTAGGTTTCGATACACCTGACTCAGCGCCACCCCCACCAACGCGCCGTTGTAGCCGTACAGCCCATTCAGCGCGTGTTCGTTATTCCAACCTTGTTGCAGCGCCACGCCGAGCCCGATGGCCGAGCCCGCCAGCGCCCACAGCGCGGCACGGCGGCTGGCGACAAACAGACCGATCAACACAATGGCGCCCGCCAGCGGCTCGCCTAAAAAGATCACCTGACCGATGCCTCTTAACAGCGCCGCGCCAATGCCAGGCGCATCCAGCGTGACCATGCTCGGCACAGTCGCTTGCAAAGGCGGCGTCAGGGTCACGGGCAGCAAATTCAGCACCAACCAGCTCAGCCCCACAAAGGGCGCGGTAAAGGCCGGCAACCACTGACGCTGACGGCTGCCGCGCATCAGCCGGTTCAACACCAGGCTCGACGCGCCGGCGCTGGCGATGATCAACAACGGCAGCAGCGCCGACCAGGCGAAGCGGTTGCACAGCATCAGGCCCAGCAGCACGCCGTTATAGGTGTACAGGCCGGCGTTGATATCGGCGAGCTCATAACCGCGCCGCCGCGCTGCCAATGTGGCGGCGAAACCACCGAGCAAGGCGCCGCCCAGCAAGTGCGGCGCACCGACGGCAATGGCGAGCAAACACAGCACGCCGAAGAGGGCGTGCTGTTGCAGGAAGATTTGGCTGCAGCCGTGGAGCAGGGCTTTGCCGTAGGTGAAGTGGGGCATGGTCGTTACGTCAGCCGCTCCTACAGGGTTCCTTGGCTTAAAAAAAAGGCGTTCGACGAGGGCACGACGAACGCCAAACTGGCATGAACCAGATGGGATTTGCTTTTTCCTGTCCGGCTTCCGGGTCGTCGGCCATGCTGCGTTGAGACCCTGCGTGCGCTGCTCACGTAGTTGACTACGCTGCGCTGCTTCGCAGGGTCTCGCCTTGCCTGGCTCTAGCCCCGAAACCCTCGCTTTTGCGAATAGTCAGGCTTAGAGAAGGGTTTCAATTCTCAAACTGTTCGTCGTCCCCGACTGCCCAAACGGCATCCCCGCCGTAATCACCACCGTATCCCCACGCTTGGCCATGTTGGTCGCCTGGGCGATTTCCAATGCGGTGGTGGTGATTTCCTCGACCTTGCTCAACCGTGCGTTCACCACCGAGTAAATGCCCCAGGCCACGGAGAGGCGGCGGGCAGTCTGGATGTTGGGGGTCAGGCTGAGGATGGGCGCTTTCGGTCGCTCGCGGGAGGCGCGCAGGCTGGAGCTGCCGGATTCGGTGTAGTTCACCAGTGCCGCCACCGGCAGAATGCCGCTGATTCGGCGAATGGCGCAGCTGATGGCGTCCGAGGCGGTGGCCTCGGCTTGTGGGCGGCTGACGTCGAGCTGGGCCTGGAAGTCCGGGCCGTTTTCAACCTGGCGGATGATTTTGCTCATCATGCTTACGGCTTCGAGCGGGTAGTCGCCCGAGGCGGTTTCGGCCGACAGCATCACTGCGTCTGCACCTTCAGCCACGGCGTTGGCGACATCGGTGACTTCAGCGCGGGTCGGGGCCGGGGAGAAGCGCATCGACTCCAGCATCTGCGTGGCCACCACCACCGGTTTACCCAGCTGGCGGCAGGTGCGAATGATGTCTTTCTGAATGCGCGGCACGTTCTCGGCTGGCACTTCCACGCCCAAATCGCCACGGGCCACCATGATCGCGTCGCACAGTTGGGCGATGGCTTCGAGGTGTTGCACGGCCGAGGGCTTTTCAATTTTCGCCATCAGGAAGGCTTTGCCCTGAATCAGCTCGCGGGCTTCGACGATGTCTTCCGGGCGCTGTACGAACGATAGCGCCACCCAGTCCACGCCCAGTTGCAGGCCGAAGTCGAGGTCGATGCGGTCTTTTTTCGTCAGCGGGCTCAGTTGCAGCACGGCTTCCGGCACGTTCACGCCTTTGCGGTCCGACAGCTCGCCACCGGCGCTCACCAGGGTGTCGACCCCGGTGTTCTGCTTGCGCGTCACTTCCAGACGCAGGCGACCGTCATCGAGCAGCAAGCTCATGCCTGGCTCCAGCGCCTCAATGATTTCCGGGTGGGGCAGATTGACCCGGCGTTCATCGCCGGGCGTGGTGTCCAAATCGAGGCGGAACGCCTGACCACGGTTTAGGTTGACCTTGCCGGCGGCAAACCGGCCCACGCGGAGCTTCGGCCCTTGCAGGTCCATCAGAATGCCGATGGGCGTGTTCAGCTGGCGCTCCACTTCGCGCACCCATTGATAGCGCTCGGCGTGGTCAGCGTGCTCGCCGTGGCTGAAGTTGAGGCGGAACAGGTTGACCCCGGCTTCGACCAGATGCCGCACGTCATCAACGCCGCGCACAGCTGGGCCGAGGGTGGCGAGAATTTTTACTTTCTTGTCAGCGTTGGGTTTCTTTTCGTTAGGGCTAGGCAGGCTCATTGGGCAGGCTTCTCAAGAATCAGAATGGCGCGAAAATCGTTGACGTTGGTCCGTGTCGGGCCGGTGACGATCAGCTCGTCCAGGGCCGCGAAGTAGCCATAGCCATTGTTGTTATCCAGCTCATCGCTGGCCGAAAGGTTCAGCGCGGCGGCGCGGGCGTAGCTGCTGGGCGTCATCAGCGCGCCGGCATTGTCTTCGGAGCCGTCGATGCCGTCGGTGTCACCGGCCAGTGCATACACGCCGGGCAGGCCTTTGAGGCTTTCGGTCAGGCTCAGCAGAAACTCGGCGTTGCGTCCGCCACGCCCGTTACCGCGCACGGTCACAGTGGTTTCGCCGCCCGACAGAATCACGCACGGCGGTTTGATCGGCTGGCCGTGCAGTTGAATCTGCCGGGCGATGCCGGCGTGCACCTTGGCCACTTCCCGTGACTCACCTTCCAGGTCGCCGAGAATCAATACCGGCAAACCGGCGGCTTCAACCTTGGCGGCTGCGGCGTCGAGCGACTGCTGGGGCGTGGCGATCAATTGGAAGTGGCTGCGCGCCAGGCACGGGTCGCCGGGTTTCACGGTTTCCGATGCCGGGCTGTGCAGCCAGTCGCGCACGTTGGCGGGAATGTCGATGTTGTAACGCGCCAGAATCGCCAGCGCCTGCTGCGAGGTGGTGGGGTCGGCCACGGTCGGGCCGGAGGCAATCACCGTGGCTTCATCGCCCGGCACATCGGAAATCGCGTAGGTGTACACGCTGGCTGGCCACGAGGCTTTGGCCAGACGCCCGCCTTTGATGGCCGAGAGGTGCTTGCGCACGCAGTTCATCTCGCCAATGGTGGCGCCGGATTTGAGCAGCGCTTTGTTCAGCGCCTGTTTGTCTTGCAGGCTGATGCCGGCAGCGGGCAAGGCCAGCAGCGACGAGCCGCCACCGGACAGCAGGAAGATGACGCGGTCGCTTTCTTGCAGATTGCTCACCAACTCCAGCACACGGCGGGCGACGCGTTCACCGGCGTCGTCCGGCACTGGATGCGCGGCTTCCACCACTTCGATTTTCTGGCAGTTGGCGCCGTGCTCGTAGCGCGTCACCACCAGGCCGGACACCTCGCCCTGCCACTCGCGCTCCACCACTTCGGCCATGGCCGCCGCCGCCTTGCCGGCGCCGATGACAATCACTCGGCCGCTGCGGTCGGCGGGAAGGTGGTCGGCCAATACCTGGCGGGGGTGGGCGGCGTCGATGGCGGTGGCGAACAGGTCGCGCAGCAGGCTCTTGGGGTCGAGGTTCATCAGGACTACTCCAACTCGTTTCTTGTTATGCGTGCAGGTCGATTGCAGTCCGCAGGCCTCGCTGTGCCTATACGGGCACAAGGGCTGTGGACTGAAATCGACCCACCCGGCTTGCAGGCCGTGACACCGCTTACCGGGCAGGTCGAAAAGGGGCGTGGGTTGGAACGGTCCGTTGGCGAACCAACGAGCGGGGGCCACGATGAGGATCACCAAGCAGACCAGCCCAACCCACGTATTGCTTAGTCCTTGCGAATCGAGAAGTTGGCCATGTGCTCCAGGCCTTTGATCAACGCCGAGTGGTCCCAATTGCTGCCACCGATGGCGGCGCAGGTGCTGAACACTTGCTGGGCGTTGGCGGTGTTGGGCAGGTTCAGGCCCAGCTCTTTGGCACCGGCCAGGGCCAGGTTGAGGTCTTTCTGGTGCAGGCTGATGCGGAAGCCTGGGTCGAAGGTGCCTTTGATCATGCGCTCGCCGTGCACTTCGAGAATTTTCGAACCGGCGAAACCGCCCATCAGCGCTTCACGCACCTTGGCCGGATCAGCGCCGTTCTTGGCGGCGAACAGCAGGGCTTCGGCAACGGCCTGAATGTTCAGGGCAACGATGATTTGGTTGGCCACTTTGGCGGTCTGACCGTCGCCATTGCCGCCCACGCGGGTGATGTTTTTGCCCATGGCCTGGAACAGCGGCAGCACGCGCTCGAAGGCATTCGGGCAACCACCGACCATGATCGACAGGGTGGCCGCTTTGGCGCCCACTTCACCGCCAGACACCGGAGCGTCGAGGTAGGCAGCACCGGTGGCTTTGATTTTTTCGGCGAAGGCTTTGGTGGCGGTAGGGGAGATCGAGCTCATGTCGATGACCACTTTGCCGGCGCCAACGCCTTCGACCACGCCGTCTTTGCGGAACAGCACGTCTTCAACCTGCGGGGTATCCGGCACCATGATGATGATGAATTCGGATTCCTGCGCCACTTCCTTCGGGTTGGCCAGGCCAACGCCGTTGTCGCCCAGCAGGTCGGCCGGGGCTTTGTCGAAGTGCTCGGAGAAGAACAGGGTGTGACCTGCTTTTTGCAGGTTTTGGGCCATGGGTTTGCCCATGATGCCGGTGCCGATAAAACCGATTTTAGCCATGGGAATGCTCCTTAGATGGCGTTATGAGTCTTGAGCCAGCCGAGGCCGGCGGCGGTGGTGGTGGCAGGCTTGTATTCACAGCCAACCCAGCCCTGATACCCGATGCGGTCCAGGTGCTCGAACAGGAAGCGGTAGTTGATTTCACCCGTGCCAGGCTCGTTGCGGCCGGGGTTGTCGGCCAGCTGCACGTGGTTGATCGCGGCCAGGTTGCCTTCCAGGCTGCGGGCCAGGTCACCTTCCATGATTTGCATGTGGTAGATGTCGTACTGCAGGAACAGGTTGCTGCTGGCGACCTTGTCGCGAATGGCCAGCGCCTGCTTGGTGGTGTTCAGGTAGAAGCCGGGAATGTCGCGGGTGTTGATCATTTCCATGACCAGCTTGATACCGGCGGCTTGCAGCTTTTCAGCCGCGTATTTCAGGTTGTCTACGAAGGTCTGCTCAACCGTGGCGCAATCCGGACCTTGCGGACGGATGCCGGCCAGGCAGTTGATTTGCGTGTTGCCGAGTACCTTGGCGTAGGCGATGGCTTTGTCCACGCCTGCGCGGAATTCTTCAACGCGATCCGGGTGGCAGGCGATGCCGCGCTCACCCTTGGCCCAGTCACCGGCGGGCAGGTTGAACAGCACCTGCTCAAGCTTGTGGGTGTTCAGGCGGGCTTTGATTTCTTCGGGGGCAAAGTCGTACGGAAACAGGTATTCAACGCCGCTGAAACCGGCTTGGGCGGCAGCGTCGAAACGGTCCAGGAAGTCCACTTCGGTGAACAGCATGGACAGGTTGGCGGCAAAGCGTGGCATGGGGCACTCCTCGATTTGGCTGGGAGAAGGCAAGAGCAACGGCCCCTCTCCCTAACCCTCTCCCGCAAGCGGGCGAGGGGATTGATCGGTGGTTGTTTCGCGGTCGCGCTTGTCTCCCCTCGCCCGCTCGCGGGAGAGGGGCTGGGGGAGAGGGCCGCTTTTAGTCCAGCATCGAAATCGCGGTCGGCGCATCCGAGCCGGTCAGCGCCAGGTCTTCGAACTCGTTGACGGCATTGATCTCGGTGCCCATGGAGATGTTGGTCACGCGCTCCAGAATGATTTCCACCACCACCGGTACGCGGTGCTGTGCCATCAACTCTTGCGCCTGACGCAGGGCCGGCTGAATCTCGTTCGGCTCGAACACACGAATGGCCTTGCAACCCAGGCCTTCAGCGACGGCCACATGGTCCACGCCGTAACCGTTCAGCTCCGGCGCGTTGATGTTTTCGAAGGCCAGCTGCACGCAGTAATCCATCTCGAAGCCGCGCTGTGCCTGACGGATCAGACCCAGGTAGGAGTTGTTCACCACCACGTGGATGTACGGCAGGTTGAATTGCGCGCCCACGGCCAGCTCTTCGATCATGAACTGGAAGTCATAGTCGCCAGACAGCGCGACTACTTTGCGGCTTGGGTCAGCTTTCACCACGCCCAGGGCAGCAGGAATGGTCCAGCCCAGCGGGCCGGCCTGGCCACAGTTGATCCAGTGACGCGGCTTGTACACGTGCAGGAACTGCGCGCCGGCAATTTGCGACAGACCGATGGTGCTGACGTAGCAGGTGTCTTTGCCGAAGGCTTCGTTCATTTCTTCGTACACGCGCTGCGGTTTAACCGGCACGTTGTCGAAGTGGGTTTTGCGCTGCAGGGTGCGTTTGCGCTGGTGGCAGGAATCCAGCCAGGCGGCACGGTTTTTCAGCTTGCCAGCGGCTTTCCATTCCTTGGCCACGGTGATGAACATATCCAACGCGGCGCCGGCGTCGGAAACGATGCCCAGGTCCGGGTTGAACACGCGACCGATTTGCGTCGGCTCGATATCCACGTGAATAAAGCGGCGACCTTCGGTGTACACATCCACCGAACCGGTGTGGCGGTTGGCCCAACGGTTGCCGATGCCGAACACCAGGTCCGACTCCAGCAGCGTGGCGTTGCCGTAGCGGTGCGAGGTTTGCAGGCCGACCATTCCGACCATCAGCGGGTGGTCGTCTGGAATGGTGCCCCAGCCCATCAGGGTTGGAACCACCGGCACGCCGACCAATTCGGCGAACTCGACCAGCTTGTCGCTGGCATCGGCGTTGATCACGCCACCACCGGCTACCAGCAGTGGACGCTCGGCCTCGTTCAACAGCGCCAGAGCTTTTTCGGCCTGGGCGCGGTTGGCGGCAGGGCGGCTCAGCGGCAGCGGCTGGTAGGCGTCGATGTCGAATTCGATTTCAGCCATCTGCACGTCGAACGGCAGGTCGATCAGCACGGGGCCTGGGCGGCCGCTGCGCATTTCATAAAAGGCTTTCTGGAACGCGTACGGCACTTGGCCCGGTTCCATGACGGTGGTTGCCCACTTGGTCACTGGCTTGACGATGCTGGTGATATCGACGGCCTGGAAATCTTCCTTGTGCATACGGGCACGCGGCGCCTGGCCGGTGATGCACAGAATCGGAATGGAGTCGGCGCTGGCGCTGTACAAACCAGTGACCATGTCGGTGCCGGCAGGACCGGAGGTGCCAATGCACACACCGATGTTGCCCGCTTTAGTGCGGGTGTAACCCTCGGCCATGTGCGAAGCGCCTTCCACGTGGCGAGCCAGAACGTGGTCGATGCCGCCGACTTTTTTCAGCGAGGCGTACAGGGGGTTGATGGCGGCGCCGGGAATACCAAACGCGGTGTCGACGCCTTCGCGGCGCATAACGAGGACTGCTGCCTCGATTGCTCTCATTTTGGCCATTTGTTGTGCCTCTTTTGTTCTTAAATTGTATACAACTTGCTGTGGCGGATTCTATTCAGGGCATGACTTTAAGGTCAACATTTTTTCGCGGGCAAAGCGCTGCGAGGCGAGACAGATTTAAAACGCCTGTTTTAGCGCGGGTTTCAGGGGCGGCGTGGGATTGGGTAAAGGTGTATGTATACAAAATAGGATGAGATTGTATCAACAGCTTGCGTTTTTTGTTTTGCCTGCGATAGTTAAGCCGTCTTTCGATTGCACCGCCGGGTGCGTTTGCGTGCTCCGGTGATGTGTTCCGTACGCTTTCAATTACAAGAAGGGACTTACCCCATGAGCGCTTTAACCCTGCAACTCGCCACCCAGATCACCGAACAAGCCCAGTCCGCAGGCCGCGCGGCCTCGGCAGCGCCCCTGACCATTGCGGTGCTGGACGCTGGCGGGCATCTGATTTCGCTGCTGCGCGAAGACGGCTCAAGCATGCTTCGCCCGCAAATTGCCATCGGCAAAGCCTGGGGCGCGGTGGCGCTTGGCAAGGCCTCGCGGCAGATCGCCAATGACGCGCAGCAACGGCCGAGCTTTATTGCCGCTGTGAACACGCTGGCCAACGGCAACGTCATTCCGGCTCCAGGCGGCGTGCTGATTCGCGATGCGAATAATCAGGTGATTGGGGCGGTGGGGATTAGTGGTGATACGTCGGACATTGATGAGCAATGTGCCGTGAAGGGGGTGTTGGCGGCGGGGTTGCAGGCGGATATTGGGTAGGAGGGTATTGGTTGATTAGGGAGCGGTGATTGGTCCGAAACTCTGGATCCCGAATCGTCGGACCGCCGCTTGCGCGGGAATGACGGTGACCTTACCTACAACTCCGTCATTCCCGCGAAAGCGGGAATCCAGAATCTTAAGGCGAGCAAAGTACTCAGCGAAGCCACAGTTAAGGCTTGTACAGAAAAACCGCCTTACCCAACCACCTTAACCTTAGCCCCAGCCCCCTCACTCACCTCACACCCTTTAATCACCATCCGAATAATCGTCTCGGCCGCCGCCTCATAGTCGGCGTCGTTGAGCTTGGATTTGCCCGTGACGATGGAAATCTGCCAGTCGAAATCGGCGTAGGTTTGCGTGGCGGCCCAGATGCTGAAGAGCAAATGGTGCGGGTCTACCTTGGCCATCAGGCCTTGGTCGATCCAGGCTTGAATGCAGCTGATGTTGTGCTTGGCCTGGGCGTTCAGTTGCGCGGTTTGCTCGGCGGACAGGTGTGGGGCGCCGTGCATGATTTCACTGGCGAACACTTTCGAGGCGTAGGCCAGGTCGCGGGAAATGCGAATTTTCGAGCGGATGTAGGCGCGCAGCACATCGGCCGGTTGGCCGCCTTCGTTGAATGGCTGCGAGGCGTGCAGCAACGGTTCGACGATGCTTTCGAGCACCTCGCGGTACAGGTTTTCTTTGGACTTGAAGTAGTAATACACGTTGGGCTTGGGCAAGCCCGCTTTGGCGGCGATGTCGCTGGTCTTGGTGGCGGCGAAGCCTTTGTCGGCGAACTCTTCGCTGGCTGCGCGCAGAATCAACTCTTTGTTGCGCTCACGGATACTGGTCATCTAAAGACTCTTTTGCTGTGGCACCGCATCGATGGGCTTGCTGAGTGGTCGGGCATGGTAGCACCGCGTTTGCGCGAGGCTCAATCATGCACAGGACGTAGGAGCGAGCTCGCTCGCGAACCCTGAAAACATTGATATGCGCGAGAGCCCATTCGCTACCAAGGTAGCTCCTACAAAACATCGGCTGAGCAAAATTCTTGTATACGCAATCAGCATTTTTTGAGTACATTTCTGACTTTGTGGTCAGCTAATTCTTACGTCCCCTTTTTCGGCTCCCTGAGCAGTTGGAGATCCGTCGTGTCCTTGCCGCTTGCACCTGACGCCAGCCTGGTCGATCCCTTCGGGCGGCGCATCACCTACCTGCGTTTGTCGGTTACCGACCGCTGCGATTTTCGCTGCACGTACTGCATGAGCGAAGACATGCAGTTCGCCCCGCGCGCGCACATTCTTACCCTCGAAGAGCTGTACGCCGTGGCCGACGCGTTTATCGGGCTGGGCGTTAAACGCATCCGCATCACCGGCGGCGAACCGCTGGTGCGCAAGGGGGTACTCGGTCTGCTACAACGCCTCGGCGCACGGAGCGAGCTGGAAGATTTGGCCATCACCAGCAACGGCTCGCAGCTCGGCCACCTCGCCGAGCCGCTGCGTGAGGCGGGCGTCAAGCGCTTGAACATCAGCCTCGACTCGTTGCAGCGCGAGCGTTTCGCCGCCTTCACCCGCCGCGACGCGCTGGAACACGTGCTCGCCGGCATCGAGGCCGCGCGGGCGGCGGGCTTCGCGCGCATCAAGCTCAACTGCGTGGTGCAACGCGGGCGCAACGATGACGAAGTGCATGACCTCGTGCAGTTCGCCGTCGAGCGCGGGCTGGACATCAGTTTTATCGAAGAAATGCCGTTGGGCTCGGTCACCAGCCATCAACGTGAACAGACCTTTTGCTCCAGCGACCAGGTGCGCGCGCTGATCGAACAGCGCTTCGCCCTGTTGCGCAGCAGCCGCGTCACCGGCGGGCCGTCGCGCTATTGGCAGGTGGTTGGTAGCGACACGCAGGTCGGTTTTATCTCGCCGCACAGTCACAACTTTTGCGGCGACTGCAACCGTGTGCGCGTGACCGCCGAGGGCAAGCTGGTGCTGTGCCTCGGTCACGAAGGCGCCCTCGATTTGAAAGGCCTCATGCGTGCCCATCCCGGCGACAGCGAGCGCTTGCGTCAGGCGCTGGTTAGCGCCCTGCAACTCAAGCCCGAACGCCATCACTTCGACCAAGCCGAGCAAGTGCAAGTGCTGCGGTTTATGAGCATGACTGGCGGCTGAACTGCCAATACGGGAAATGAAAAGCTCGACGCTGAAGCCTCTCCTACAGGCCCGAGCTGACTTTGTGGGAGAGGCTTTAGCCTCGATTCCTGGAAACACCATTGATCCTGCTGGCGCGCAGGGTGCCGTCCCTTCCACAAAAACAAAAACAGGAAAACTGCCGTGAAACCGAAGCTCGTTTGCACCGCCATCGCCGCGCTATTAATCACTACCAGCGCCCACGCCCAAACCTACGTGGTCGGCGTGGAAAACACGCCGTTCTTGCCGCACTACGCCACCGACAAACAGGGCAACTATTCCGGCTTTGCCCGGGAAGTGCTTGACCTGTTTGCCGCCAAAGCCGGCGTGCAGTTGGAGTACCGGCCGTTGCCGGTCGAGCGTTTGCTGCCGGCGTTGCTGCAGGGTGAAGTGGATTTCAAGTACCCGGACAACAGCACCTGGGCGCAGGAGCAAAAGGCCGGCAAAACCCTGCGCTATAGCCAGGCCGTGGTGAATTACGTGGACGGCGTGCTGGTGCCGCCCAAGCAGCAAGGGCAGGGCGTCGCTACCTTGCAGCGGCTGGCCATCGTTAACGGCTGGACGCCGTGGGCCTATCAGACCCGCATCGAGGCCAAGCAAACGCGCCTGATTGAGGGCGACGATTTGCCCGCGATGATCAAGCTGGCGCTGAAAAAAGAAGCCGATGGCGCCTACTTCAACGTGGTGGTCGCCACCTATTACCTCGACAACATTCGCGCCCGTCCCGGTGCGTTGGTGTTCGATTCCAAGCTGCCGTACACGCGCGGCACCTTTCACCTGTCGAGCAGCAAGCATCCCGAGCTGATTCAGCGCTTTGACCAGTTCCTCGCCGAGCAACACGAGGCTATCGCTGCGCTCAAAGACAAGTACCAGGTCGAGGCCAATCTCGACTCGGAATTCATGGGGCTGGAACAGTGGAAAGTGGATTTTCTCAAGCGTCAGAAAGCCAAACCGGCGCCGTGAACCTGCGGCCCTGACAAGCGGTTAGAGGCCGCGCTGCGCCTGCGTTTTAGCGCGGTCGTCGGTTGCCTTCCGCGCGTACCGGTCGGCGAATGGCCTGAACCTTTACGCAACGGGTCACGTCCATTTTTGCGAGCGGTCGATGAAGCCCAAACGGGCACATCGGCCAACAACCTGCAGCGTGACGCTGCTCGCCAAGAGAGGATTTTGACCATGGAAAGCAAAGACACTATCTCGGTACTCAACAACCTGATCGAGACCAGCAAAGACGGTGAGAAAGGCTTCCGTGAGTGCGCGAACGACGTTGAAAATGCCGAACTCAAAGGCTTGTTCAGCCAGCGCGCCGCGGAATGTGCGGCTGCGGCCAGCGAGCTACAGCAACTGGTGCGCAGCCTCGGCGGCGACCCGGAAACCAGCACCAGCACCACAGGCGACCTGCACCGCGGTTGGGTCAACCTGAAAAGCGCACTCACCGGCCATAGCGAAACCGCCATTCTCAACGAATGCGAGCGCGGCGAAGACGTGGCCCTGAAGCATTACAACGAAGCGCTGGAAAAAGAGCTGCCGTCAAACGTACGCAGCATCGTTGAAAAACAACGCCAAGGCGTTCAGCGCAACCACGACCAGGTTAAAGCCCTGCGCAACATGGCGCGTGCCAGCTAACACGGGCACCGCAGGTGGTCGTTAACCGGCGCTCATTCGTCGCTGGTTAACGTGAAAAGGGCGGGTCGCTGCATGCGACTCGCCCTTTTTTTAGATCAAAAGCTCGAGGCTAAAGCCTCTCCCACAGGAGCAAAAACGTCCTCGTAGGAGAGGCTCAGCCTCGAGCTTTTCTCTTTGCGAGTGACGAGCAAACCCTGCCTTTTTCTTTAATCAAAAACTCGAGGCTAAAGCCTCTCCTACATGAGCAAACACGCCCTTGTAGGAGAGGCTTTAGCCTCGAGTTTTTAGCTTTCGGGATGACGAACAACTCTGCCTACCCAGCAGCCGTTCGCCACCCCGAAACCGGTTTAGAAGTGCACTTTCACCAGCAGACTCGCCGTGTTCTGGTCAGTGCCATCTAGAATTTGGTCGCCGAGGAAGCTGTCGTCGTCGATGCCGTATTTGTCTTTCCAGTAGTCGTACTCGATACCAACGTACAACTGCTTTTCGCCCCAGTGCAGCGCTTTGCCCAGGTCGTATTTGATCTGTGGGTTGAAGTGCAGGTTGGCGTGGTACGTGCCCCGGGCGTTCTCGTCGTTGTCGACTACCCAGTCCATAAACCCATCGATCAGGATGTCCGAGCCACCGACTGGAATGGTGTAACTCCAGGCCGGGGTGATCTGCCAGACGTCATCGCCAGGGCGATTGCCGTCGGTTTGGCGGTTGTAGAAGTTGAGCTGGAAGAAGTCGAAGCCGGGGATGTTCAGGTCGAACGCCGGGCCAACCAGGTACGACTCCACATCGCCTTCGCCGAATTCATAGGTGAAGGCCAGCAACACGTCGTTGACTGGGCCGAAGCTGATCTTCTCGCCGGTAATTTTGCTCAACGAAAAACGCGGGCTGAATTCACCGTAGTAAGTGTTGTTGCCCACGCCCGAGTCGGCTTTACCGTTGTAGAAAATCTTGTCGATAAACAGGAAGTTGTCACCGTACTTCCAGCCGTCCGCGTGCTCGAAGGTGACGGTTTGCTGGATTTCAGGGTTGACCTTGAAATCCTGGCCGTACAGGTAGGTCAGGCTGTTGTTCTGCCATTGCAGCAGGTCATCCGCCAACGCAGCCTGGCTACCAGTGAACAGACCGGCAGACAGCGCGAGGCAGTGCGGCAAACGCTTCAGGTTCATGGGGTTTTCCTTGTTGTTTTTAGTGAGGGTAGTGCAGGTCTTCCAGCCCAGACACCGCACAACGCCCGACCCTGGCGAGGTGCGGACGCTGTGCAGCGTTCAGGTTGAACGGGGTAAGGCGGGCGCGTCAGCTTTGCAGGCTGGCTTTGGCGGCGCGCGCCTGGTCGAGGGCGATGTCGTCGTCGCTCGGGTTTTGCATCACCTCGACAATCGAGGCTTCCGGATCGAATTCATGCTCGTCCACTTCGTCCAGGTACTCTTCCGGCAGGAAGATATTGAGCAAGATGGCGGCAAAAGCACCGACCGTGATCGGCGATTCGAAGATGTTATGCAGCGCGCTTGGCAACTCGCGCAGCACTTCCGGAACGGCCGCAACGCCCAGGCCCAGGCCGAGCGAGATCGACACGATGAGCATGTTGCGACGGTGTAGGCCCGCCTCGGAGAGAATCTTGATACCGGCCACCGCCACGGTGCCGAACATGATCAAGGTGGCGCCACCGAGTACCGGTTTTGGCATCAGCTGCAACACCGCGCCGACCACCGGGAACAGGCCCAATAGCACCAGCAGGGCGGCAATAAAGTACGCCACGTAGCGGCTGGCCACGCCAGTCAGCTGGATGACGCCGTTGTTCTGCGCGAACGTCACCATCGGCATGCTGTTGAACACAGCGGCCATGGCCGAGTTGAGGCCGTCGGCAAGCAAGCCCGACTTGATGCGGCGGATATAGACAGGGCCGCGCACCGGCTGCTGGGAAATCATCGAGTTGGCGGTAAGGTCGCCAGCGGCTTCCAGTGGGGTAATCAGGAAGATTACTGCGACCGGAATAAATGCATACAGGTCAAACGAGAACCCGTACTTGAACGGCACCGGAATGCTGACCGCAGCGACGTCCGGCATGGCCGCGAAATCCACCTTGCCCATCGCCCACGCCACCACAAAGCCGATGCCCAGGCCGATGATAATGGCGGACAGCCGCAGGATCGGAATGTCGAAACGGTTCAACACCACGATGATCGCCAGCACCAGAAAGGCCAGGCCCAGGTTGGTAAGGGCGCCGAGGTCGGCCGCGCCGAAGCCGCCGGCCATATCGGTAACCGCCACCTTGATCAGCGACAGGCCCATCAAGGTAATGATGGTGCCGGTCACCACCGGGGTGATCAGCTTGCGCAGCTTGCCAATGAACTGGCTGAGGGTGACCTCGATAAACGCGGCGAAAAAGCACACGCCAAAAATCGTAGAGAGAATTTCATCGGTGCCGCCACCGCGTGACTTCACCATAAAACCGGCGCTGAGAATCACGCTGATAAAGGCAAAGCTGGTGCCTTGCAGGCACAACAGGCCGGAGCCTACCGGGCCGAAGCGACGTGCCTGAATGAACGTACCCAGCCCAGAGACGAACAACGCCATGCTGATCAGGTACGGCACTTCACTCTGCAGGCCCAGGGCGCCGCCGATGATCAAGGTGGGGGTGATGATGCCAACGAAGCTGGCAAGAACGTGTTGCAGGGCGGCGAACAACGCTGCACTGAAATGCGGGCGGTCATTAAGACCGTAGATGAGGTCCGAGCGGGTGGAGCTATCGGGTGTAGTCATAGTTGCGCCTGCCAATTGTTTTTATTCGGTCATGGGCTCACGAGGGTCAGTGACCCTCTGTCCGCCAGGATGAAAAATCTGTCTACCTGGTCAGAATGTGCCGATCATAATCACTTGTGGACAGGATGTGGAACAATTTTATTTAGGATTGTGCACAAAATTGATGGGCGGGCCGAAAGCGCGCGGCTGGCGAAAAGCCATGGTCGAGACGGAAGGAATCGAGGCTAAAGCCTCTCCCACAGCGACCGCTCGGACCTGTAGGAGAGGCTTTAGCCTCGATAATCAGCGCAGGATTTAGCGGGCCGGGCGGCCCGCAAGTACGCGCAAGATGGCATTGAGCAACACGCCATACAGCGGCACGAACAGCAGCAGGCTGATGGTCAGCTTCACGCCGTAGTCGACCGTGGCGATTTCCACCCAGTGCTCGGCCATAAACGGGTTGCTGCTGTGCCAGAAGGCGACGGCGAAGAACACGAAGGTGTCGAGCAGGTTGCCGAAGATGGTCGACACCGTGGGCGCGATCCACCATTGGCGCAGTTGGCGCAAACGGTCGAATACCTGAATGTCGAGAATCTGCCCCAGGGCGTAGGCAAGGAAGCTGGCCAGCGAAATGCGCAACACGAATTCGTTGAATTCCAACAGCGCGTTAGCGCCGCGAAAACTGGCTTCCTGAAACAGCACCGACACGATGTACGAGACCACCAGAGCCGGCACCATCACCTGAGCAATTACCAGGCGCGCCGGCCCTTTGCCGAGCAGGCGCACGGTGAGGTCGGTAGCCAGGAAAATAAACGGGAAGCTGAACGCGCCCCATGTGGTGTGCCAGCCGAACAGGGTGATCGGCAGCTGCACCAGGTAGTTGCTAGCGATGATGATGACGATGTGGAACAGCACCAGAAACGCTAGCGCGCTGCGCCGACGGTCAGCAGAAATCAAAGACATAAGCCGCACCTTTTTGATCGATGGGGTTAGGGAACCCATGGAAACGGCGCGCATTCTACCTGCTGCGCGCGCCGTGTGCGTATTGCCTTCGGCTTTGCTGATGGGTGGGTTATTGCGCGGGAATGTCGCTGTGGTCCACGTCCACTGTGTGCCTTTTGGTCAGAATCTTTTGCGGTTTTTGCCGGCTCATCCGTCTTGTTAATAAGGCGCCACATTTTTCCACGAGCGCCGGGGTCAAGGAGTTGCACATGAAACGAGTGAACAGACCGAACGAGGGCAGGGTGGCTCTGGCAATGGCGAGTGGGTACGACGTAGCGATGTCATTCAGCAAACGCGAGGTTCAACCATGAACCAGCCTCAACTGGCACGGCTGGCTAGCCTGCCTGCCCAGCACAGCAACCAGCGCTTCAAACGCATCCTCGGCGCCGCCGGCCTGAAATGCAGTCAGCCGCGCTTGAAGATTCTTGACGTGCTGTGTGAATGCAGCGAACAAGGCCAGGCCCTGACGCTGCAAGAAATTCACGCGCGGTTGATTGATGCCCACGTGCCCATTTCCCAACTCTGCCTAAGCCAGGCGCTGCGCCGCATGTGGCAAGGCGGACTGGTATGGCGCAACGACGCGCAGGGGTATGCGCTGGTGGCAGATGCGTTGGATATGGCGGGGCAGCGTAGGGCGGGGTAAGTGAGGATGTTCGTTCCGGCTGCGGCCCCGGTGGTTCCAGGGAATCGAGGCCGCAAACGGCGATTTAACGTTTCCAGGATTCGCCACCAAGGTGGCTCCTACAAACGCCGCAAGACGACAAAACTGGGGGCGCTGTGGGAGCGGCTTTAGCCGCGATTGGTCTGGCCTGCATACCCCATATCCAAACCTTCCCGCCGTCCCGTAGGAGCCAGCTTGCTGGCGAACCCTGCAAACGTCGGACGCCGCGCTGTGCAAGGTTCGCCATAGAGGTGGCTCGTACGAAAGCGGTGAGGTGCGGGTGCAGGCGATAAACCACGCGCAATAAAAAAGGGATGCCATTTGGCATCCCTTTTTCGTACAGCGCTAAATCAGCGCCAAGGCTTAAACGAGCGGTTTGTTCTCGTTCTTGTCTTCTTCTTTCTCGGCGTGCTCAGCGACTTCTTCCTGCGCGGCCGGTAGTGCAGCGCTGGTTTCTTCGGCCTTGCTTTCCTCGACGCTGCTGTCAGCGATTACAGCCGGTTCAGCCACGTGCACGGGAGCAGGCTCGGCCGTGTCGTCTTGCTTGGCTTTCTCTTCTTCAACGGTGTGCTCAACGTCAGCAATGGCGTGGGCAGTTATACCAACGGGCTCAGCGGCAGCCACGGCGTCGACCACCGAAGCGGAGGCTTCCTGAGCTTCCTTGGCCAGACGCTCGGCTTCACGCTGACGGCGACGCACTTCGCGTGGGTCGTTCGGGGCGCGGCCATTGCTGGCGACGATGGGAGCAGCCTCGGCGACCACTTCAGCCACTTCAGCCACCACGGCCACTTCCACGGCTTCAACTACCGGCGCTGGCGCAGGCTCTGCGGGTGCAGGAGCCGCTTCAACGACCGGAGCCGCTTCAACGGTGACTGGCGCTTCGTAAGCAGGCGCTTCGTTGACGCTCGCTTGCACGGTGGTGCTTTCAACGGTGCTGGCTTCTGCCTCAGTCGGTTCAGCGACAGCCGGTTCAGCTACAACCGGTTCAAGCGCAGGCGCTTCAACGGCTGCTTCAACCGCAGGCGCCTCTACCACAGCAACAGGTTCGCTGTGCTCGGTCGCGGCGGTTTGCGGCTCGCTGGCCGGCTCAACGTTTACCGCTTCAGCGGTGTGTTGCTCGGCAACGATTTCGCTAACAGCAACGGCAGCGGCAGCAGCTACGGCGGTGGCAACTTCAGCGGTCGGCGCTTCGGTACGCGGAGCTTCAGCGTTGCCGCTGGCCTCTTCATTACCTTCTTCGCTGCCTTCGATGATGTTGCCGTTGGCATCACGCTGACGCTCACGACGGTTGCTGCGACGACGCTGACCACGGGAACGGCGACGTGGACGGTCACCGCCCTCGGCGTTGTCCTGATCTTCATCGTGCTGCTCATCGGTGTTCAGCAGTTCTTCTTCGGTACCGGCAGCCTCAATGGTTGGGCGCAGTTGGCGTTCTTCACGCGGTGCACGTGGCTGACGCTCTTCGCGCGGTTTGCGCTCAACACGCTCCTCGCTTGGAGTCTCCTGGCCTTGTGCGTCCAGGGGCTCACGCAGTTCGCGTTGTGGGCGATCTTCACGTGGGGCGCGATCTTCACGCGGGGCACGTGGCTCACGTGGTTTGCGTTCTTCACGCGGGGCGCGGGGTGCGCGCTCTTCACGTGGCGCCTGGTCTTCACGCGGTTCACGCGGCTCGCGGGCTTCACGAGGCGCACGTTCTTCACGCGGCTCGCGCGGTGCACGTTCTTCGCGTGGGCCACGGTCTTCGCGCGGCTTGCGCTCTTCGTCACGACGGCCGCCACGGTTGCGGTTCTGCTGACGACCGTTACGACGCTCATCGCTGCGCTGTGGGCGGTCGCCGGTGGTTTTCTTCTCGACAACAACCGGCTTTTCTTCTTCCTTGCCGGCGAACAGGCTAACCAGCGACTTCACCAGGCCACGGAACAGGCTTGGTTCAGCGGCAGGAGCAGGTTGCTCGGTAGCAGCAGGCGTCGGTGCAGCGCGTTGTGGGGTGGCCTTGATGGCGGCTTCCTGGCGAACCAGGGTGCGAGTCGCAGCCGTTTGTGCGACTTCTTCCACTTCGGCGGCAGCCATTTCGTAGCTCGACTGGGACGTCTGAGCTTCAGGGCTGTCGTCACGGATTCGCTGCACTTCGAAGTGCGGCGTTTCCAGGTGGTCGTTCGGCAGAATGACGATGCGGGCACGGGTACGCAGTTCGATTTTGGTAATCGAGTTGCGCTTCTCGTTAAGCAGGAACGCAGCAACCGGAATCGGCACTTGGGCGCGAACTTCGGCGGTGCGGTCTTTCAGGGCTTCTTCTTCGATCAGACGCAGAATCGCCAGAGACAGCGATTCAACGTCACGGATAATGCCCTGACCGTTGCAACGCGGGCAGACGATACCGCTGCCTTCAGCCAGCGAAGGGCGCAGACGCTGACGGGACATTTCCAGCAGACCGAAGCGCGAGATGCGACCCACTTGTACGCGGGCGCGGTCAGCTTCAAGGCTTTCGCGGACTTTCTCTTCCACGGCGCGCTGATTTTTCGCAGGCGACATGTCGATGAAGTCGATCACGATCAGGCCGCCGATATCACGCAGGCGCAGTTGACGTGCGATTTCTTCAGCGGCTTCAAGGTTGGTTTGCAGCGCAGTTTCTTCGATGTCGCTGCCTTTGGTGGCGCGCGCCGAGTTGATGTCGATGGACACCAGGGCTTCGGTCGGATCGATAACGATGGAGCCGCCAGACGGCAACTTCACTTCACGCTGGAACGCGGTTTCAATCTGGCTTTCGATCTGGAAACGGTTGAACAGCGGCACGCTGTCTTCGTACAGCTTGATCTTGCTGGCGTACTGCGGCATCACCTGGCGGATGAAGCTGAGGGCTTCTTCCTGAGCTTCGACGCTGTCGACCAATACTTCGCCGATGTCCTGGCGCAGGTAGTCGCGGATGGCGCGAATGATGACGTTGCTTTCCTGGTAGATCAGGAACGGAGCGGAGCGGTCCAGCGATGCTTCTTTGATCGCGCTCCACAGTTGCAGCAGGTAATCGAGGTCCCACTGCATTTCTTCGCTGCTGCGGCCCAGGCCGGCAGTGCGCACGATCAGGCCCATGTCGCTTGGCGCAACCAGACCGTTCAAGGCTTCACGCAGTTCGTTACGCTCTTCGCCTTCGATGCGGCGCGAGATGCCACCGGCACGCGGGTTGTTCGGCATCAGAACCAGATAACGTCCGGCCAGGCTGATAAACGTAGTGAGGGCGGCGCCCTTGTTACCACGTTCTTCTTTTTCAACTTGAACGATGACTTCCTGACCTTCGCTCAACACTTCTTTAATGTTGACGCGGCCTTCAGGTGCTTTCTTGAAGTATTCGCGGGAAATTTCTTTGAGGGGCAAGAAGCCGTGGCGGTCGGAGCCGAAATCAACAAAAGCGGCTTCAAGGCTGGGTTCGATGCGGGTGATTTTGCCTTTGTAGATGTTGGCCTTTTTCTGCTCACGAGCGCCCGATTCAATATCGAGGTCGTAGAGTTTCTGACCATCTACCAGTGCGACACGCAACTCTTCAGGTTGAGTCGCGTTAATCAGCATTCTTTTCATGTAGTACCGTCGGTTTCCGGGCTGCCGGAAACGGCGTTCGGCACACACGACTCTCAGGGTCGGTGTCAGGGCTCGTCAGAAACGGTTGTAAGTCGTTCCATGTCTAACAACGCCGGCCAACGGGGCCGGGGTGGCGACAGACGTCTCCTGCTTGCTGTTGTGAAACAAGCACTTGGTCAGGAGGAGGAATCAACCATCGGTAGCGGACGAAATAACACGTCTTCTGAAGCTACGCAGTCCGAGGTTGTGCATCTCCACCCTACACGTATCGCTGAAAATCGGGTGCCGCTCGCAGAATCTGCAGCGGGTTGGCATTTACCGCTAACTTCCCCGAGGGCAGTTAGCGCGTCATGGCTCAAGGCGTTATTTCCGGATTATTCGTGGCCCTTTTCAGCCATCGATCTTTGAATATTCCGTGGGACGGCCTTACGTCCAGAATTACGTTGCACACGGGAGGGGCTTGCAAAGGTGGGCAAACATCCGCAACCGGGCCGCTTTTGGCGGCGTTCGGGACTATAGCAGCAATGATTAAGTGCTTCAAATCAATAAAAAATTGTTATGATCGCGGCCATGACAGAACCCACCCCCCCGACCTCCGGCGTCCAGCTGCTCGAGGTTGAACCGGAACTTGCCGGTCAGCGAATCGATAATTTTCTACGCACTCGCCTCAAAGGAGTGCCGAAAACTTTGATTTACCGAATTTTGCGTAAAGGCGAAGTTCGCGTGAATAAAGGAAGGATCAAACCCGAATACAAATTGCAGGCAGGCGACATCGTGCGCGTGCCGCCTTTGCGTTTGTCCGAGCCGGACGAGGAAGTGCCGCTGGCCCAAGGGCTGCTGCAGCGCCTTGAAGCCTCGATTGTGTTCGAAGACAAAGCGCTGATCGTGATTAACAAGCCGGCCGGCATTGCCGTTCACGGCGGCAGTGGCCTGAATTACGGGGTGATTGAAGCCTTCCGCCAACTGCGCCCCGATTGCAAAGATCTTGAACTGGTGCACCGTCTGGATCGTGACACCTCCGGTCTGCTGATGATCGCCAAGAAGCGCAGCATGCTGCGCCATCTGCACGAAGCGCTGCGCAAAGACGGCGTCGACAAGCGTTATATGGCACTGGTGCGCGGGCATTGGGCGACGGCGAAGAAGCAAGTCAACGCGCCGCTGCTTAAAAGCAATCTGCGTTCGGGTGAGCGCATGGTGGAAATCAACGAAGAGGGCAAAGAAGCGCTGACACTGTTCCGCGTGCTGCGCCGCTTCGGCGAATTCGCCACCTTGGTCGAAGCCAAGCCGGTAACCGGCCGCACCCATCAGATTCGTGTGCACGCCAAACATGCGGGGCACTGCATCGCCGGGGATTCCAAGTACGGGGACGATGATTTCACCCGCGAGATCCGCGAGTTGGGTGGGAAACGTCTGTTCTTGCATGCCTATGAATTGAACGTGCCGCTGCCTGAGGGCGGCGTGTTGAAGCTTGAAGCGCCGGTTGACGATATGTGGCGCAAAACCGTGGAGCGTTTGAGTGTCTGATTACCAGCTGCTGATCTTCGACTGGGACGGCACTCTGGTTAATTCCATCGGTCGTATCGTGGCGGCGCTGCACCAGGCGGCTCGCGAATGTGATTTGCCGCCGCGCAGCGACACCGAGTTGAAGGCCATCATTGGCTTGGGCTTGCCCGAAGTGGTGGTGGCGCTGTATCCCGATTTGCACGATGCAGAGTTGGCCCAGCGCTATTGCCGCTCTTATAGCGAGCACTATCTGAAACTTGAATCGACTCCGTCTGCGCTGTTTCCCGGCGTGGCTGAGGCGATGACGGCATTTCGTGCGGCCGGTTATCAACTGGCGGTGGCGACAGGGAAGGGGCGGCACGGGCTTAATCGTGTGCTGGCGGATCAGGGTTGGAGTGAGTTTTTCGACATCACTCGCTGCGCTGACGAAGCCGCGAGCAAGCCGGAGCCGCTGATGCTGGAACAGATTCTCGCGTTTTGCGGCGTGCCACCGGAGCGCGCCTTGATGGTCGGCGATTCGGTTTTTGACCTGGAAATGGCGCGCCGGGCTGGCATGGATTCGGTGGCTGTTGGATACGGTGCGCAAACGCTGGAAACGCTGGGCCAGTGTGGTCCGCGACTGAAGATCGAACATTTTTCCGAGCTGCGCGCCTGGTTGGATTCGCGCGACGCTCGACCAACGCTAGGGACGAGTGAATATGTCGAACGAGTTGAATGACGACAAAAGCTGGAAGTTGCTGGAGAAAACCCTGCTCGCCAGCGTGCAGGAACAGCGTCGGGCTCGGCGCTGGGGCATTTTCTTCAAGGCCCTGACCTTTATTTATCTGTTTGGCGCCCTGGCGCTGTTTTCGCCGGCGCTGAATTTTTCCAAAAGCGGCGGCTCGCGCAGCGCGGCTCATACCGCAGTTATTGAAATTCGCGGGATGATTGCCGACCAAGAAGCGGCCAGCGCCGACAACATTGTCGGAAGCCTGCGCTCTGCCTTTGAAGATGCGAATACCAAGGGCATCGTCCTGCGTATCAACAGCCCAGGCGGCAGCCCGGTGCAGTCCGGTTATGTGTATGACGAAATTCGCCGCCTGCGCGGTGAGCATCCGAACATCAAGGTGTATGCCGTAATCGCTGACTTGGGCGCTTCCGGTGCGTATTACATAGCCAGCGCCGCTGACGCGATTTATGCCGATAAGTCCAGCCTGGTGGGCTCGATTGGGGTGACGGCGGCGACGTTCGGCTTTGTTGGCACCATGGAGAAGCTCGGCGTTGATCGCCGTGTTTACACCTCTGGCGAGCACAAGGCATTTCTCGATCCGTTCCAGCCCCAGAAGCCGCAGGAAACCGAGTTTTGGCAAGGTGTGCTGACCACCACTCACAAGCAATTCATCGCTGCCGTTAAGCAGGGTCGTGGCGACCGCTTGAAAGATGCGGAGCACCCGGAGCTGTTTTCAGGCTTGATCTGGACCGGCGAGCAAGCGGTGCAACTGGGTTTGGTTGATGGCCTGGGCAATACCAGTTCGGTAGCGCGTGACGTGATCGGCGAGAAAGAATTGGTCGATTACACCGTGCAAGAAACGCCGTTCGACCGCTTCGCCAAGAAGCTGGGCGCCAGTGTGGCGGAACATGCCGCTTTGTGGATGGGCTTCTCCGGACCGACCTTGCGCTGATTGCTAACACTGCTTGCATTAATCGCGGCTGAAACCGCTCCTACAGTGACTTCGGTTTCTGTGGGGGCGGCTTCGGCCGCGATGCGTTTCAGGCTGTATATAAAGGAAGGGCGTTAGGGAATGCTCACGCCTTCCTTCAGCAGCATGTCCACCAGGCGAATCAGCGGTAAACCGATCAGGCTCGTCGCGTCACTGCCTTCGGTGGCGCGGAAAAGGCTAACGCCCAGCCCTTCGGCCTTAAAGCTGCCCGCGCAGTCATAAGGCTGTTCCGCTTCCAGGTAGCGGGTAATGCATTCGTCGTCGAGCTGGCGAAAGTGCACCGTGAACGGTACGTGTTCGACCTGGCAGACACCGGTTGCGCTATTGAACAGCGCAAGTCCGGTAAGAAATGTGACGCTCTCGCCGCTGGCGTTGCTGAGCTGGCGATGGGCGCGAGCGAAGTCGTGGGGTTTGCCGAGCACTTCATTACCTAGCGCCGCCACTTGGTCTGAACCGATGATCAAATGGTTCGGGTAGCGCTCGGCAAGCGCCCGGGCTTTTTGTTCGGCCAGGCGTAGCACGAGCGCGTGGGGCGTTTCGTCGGGAAGGCGTGTTTCGTCGATATCCGGACTCGCGCACGCGAAGGGTAGGCGAAGGCGAGACAAGAGCTCGCGGCGGTAGGCAGAGCTTGAGGCAAGCAGCAGGGGAAGCATGGCTATTCCTTTGTTATCGCTGCGATTCTAACCAGCCAACTCCGCAGCGCCCAGGCTGAATTTCCCTTTGACAGAGCAGGGGTGCATCCCTAGAATGCTGCGCCTATGTTGAATGGCCCGATTCCTCCTCACGTTGATCCGCGCAAACTTGCAGATCGTGGTGCCACCCTTGAAGGTGAGTTGCCGCTAGCCAGTTTGCAGCGTCTCTGCGATCCGCTTTCCGACGATGTCGGTGTCGTCCGTGCGAAGTTTGTTTTCGAACGCGATGAGCGCAGATCGCCAGTGATGCATAGCTCGATCTACGTTGAGGTCAAGATGGTTTGTCAGCGTTGTCTGGAGCTGGTCGCCCTGCCTATACACAGCGAGTGCAGTTACGCTGTGGTGAAAGAAGGTGGGAATACCCAGTCTGTGCCGCAAGGCTACGACGTGCTGGAATTGGGTGAGGATCCATTGGATCTGCCGGCGTTGATCGAGGAGGAGCTGTTGCTCGCCTTGCCCATCGTCCCTATGCATGATCCAGAAGATTGCCAGCAACCGGCAGGCCTTGAAGAGCCTGAACCGAGCGAGGACGAGGTATCGCGGTCCAACCCGTTCAGTGTATTGGCACAGTTAAAGCGTGACCCAAACGTTTAGGAGTTATTAATTATGGCTGTTCAGCAGAACAAAAAATCCCGCTCCGCACGCGACATGCGTCGTTCGCACGACGCTCTCGATGCTGCAACTCTGTCCGTAGAGAAAAGCACCGGTGAAGTTCACCTGCGTCACCACGTATCGCCAGAAGGCGTATACCGTGGCCGTAAAGTGATCGACAAGGGCGCTGACGAGTAATCCTTGTCCGCTCCGATCATCGCGATTGACGCAATGGGTGGGGACTTCGGTCCCCACAGCATTGTTCCAGCCTGCATTGCCTGCTTGGCTGAATTCCCCTCGTTACACCTGGTCCTCGTCGGCCAAACTTCCTTACTGAATGAACTCATCGCACGCCATCCCGGTGTCGATCACGCTCGTCTGCACCTTGAGCAGGCCAGCGAGGTCATCGCGATGGATGATCGTCCTGCCCAGGCGTTGCGCAGCAAGCCTGACTCTTCAATGCGCGTGGCGCTGGAGTTGGTGCGAGACGGCCGCGCGCAGGCGTGTGTCAGTGCGGGCAATACCGGCGCGCTGATGGCGCTGTCCCGTTATTTATTGAAGACGCTGCCTGGCATTGATCGCCCGGCGATGATGACGGCTATCCCAACCCAGCGCGGCCATTGCCAGTTGCTGGATTTGGGCGCAAACGTTGATTGCAGTGCCGAACATCTCTACCAATTTGCGGTGATGGGCGCTGTTGCGGCTGAAGCCCTGGGCGTTAAGCGTCCACGTATCGCGCTGCTGAACGTGGGCACTGAAGACGTTAAGGGCAATCAGCAGGTCAAGCTGGCGGCGAGTCTGTTGCAGCCGGTCGGCGAGTTGAATTACATCGGTTTTATCGAAGGCGACGGCCTGTATCGTGGCGAGGCCGACGTGGTGGTGTGCGACGGTTTTGTCGGCAATATTTTGCTGAAATCCAGCGAGGGGCTGGCGTCGATGATTTCGGCGCGGATGGAGGCGCTGTTCAAACAGAACCTCGGTTCTCGGCTGATTGGAACGCTCGCCATGCCTGTGCTTAAGCGTTTACAGGGCGAGCTGGCGCCCGCGCGGCATAATGGCGCCAGTTTTCTCGGCTTGCAGGCCATCGTGGTGAAAAGCCATGGCGCCGCGGGGCCTGAAGGGTTCGAAAACGCCATTCGCCGTGCGGTCATGGAAGTGCGCGAAGATTTACCCCAGCGCCTGCATGGGCGTCTCGAACATCTGTTGTTGTAATGCGTAACCGCCGATGTGACTGCATTCGGTGGCCTGTCATCCAACTGTCAGTTTGTTAGGCACGACTGGCTCGTGCGTAATTCTCCCGACGATAAGACCATTAGGGACCGTTCACATGTCTGCATCCCTCGCATTCGTCTTCCCAGGCCAAGGCTCACAGTCTCTGGGAATGCTGGCCGAGCATGGCGCACAGCAACCGCTGGTGCTTGATACCTTTGCCGAAGCTTCTGAAGCGTTAGGCTATGACCTCTGGGCGCTGACCCAGACCGGTCCGGAAGAAAACCTTAATCAAACCGACAAAACCCAGCCCGCCATTCTGGCCGCTTCGGTCGCGCTGTGGCGTGTCTGGTTGGCCGAATCCGGCGCGCGTCCGGCATTTGTAGCCGGCCACAGCCTGGGCGAGTACTCGGCGCTGGTCGCCGCTGGCAGCCTGGAATTTGCTGATGCGGTGAAACTGGTCGAGCGTCGTGGCCAACTGATGCAGAAAGCAGTCCCGGCCGGGCAGGGTGGCATGGCTGCGATTCTTGGGCTGGAAGATGCCGACGTGTTGGCCGCGTGCGCTGAAGCAGCGCAGGGCGATGTGGTCAGCGCGGTGAATTTCAATGCGCCGGGTCAGGTGGTAATTGCCGGTTCGGCGGCAGCGGTTGAGCGCGCTATCGAGGCGTGCAAAGCCCGTGGCGCCAAGCGCGCAATGCCACTGCCGGTCAGCGTGCCGTCGCACTGCGCGTTAATGCGTCCGGCCGCCGAGCAGTTTGCCGAGTCGGTAACCGCCATCGCCTGGAAAGCCCCGCAAATCGCCCTGGTGCAAAACGTCAGCGCGGCCGTGGTCGACGACCTCGACGTGCTCAAACGCGACTTGCTCGCCCAGCTGTACAACCCGGTTCGTTGGGTTGAATCCATCGTGCGGCTGTCCGAAGCGGGCGTGACCCATCTGGTCGAATGCGGTCCTGGCAGAGTGCTGTCAGGCTTGAACAAGCGCTGCGTCAAAGGCATCAACACCTACAATCTCGACACCCCAGACGCCTACGCCGCCACTCGTGCGGCGCTGGCCTGATTAGGAGAAGCTTCCATGAGTCTGCAAGGAAAGGTCGCGCTGGTCACCGGCGCCAGTCGTGGTATTGGGCAGGCCATCGCCCTTGAATTGGGCCGTCAGGGCGCAACAGTGGTGGGTACCGCTACGTCTGAATCGGGTGCTGAAAAAATCACCGCGTACTTCAAGGCGAACAACATTGAGGGCGCTGGCCTGATGCTGGACGTCGGAAGTGACGAGTCCGTAACCAGTGTGTTGAACGCCATTTCGAAGCAGTTCGGCGCACCGCTCATCGTTGTTAACAATGCTGGCATCACCCGCGACAACCTGATGCTGCGCATGAAAGACGAAGAATGGCACGACGTCATCAACACCAATCTCAGCAGTTTGTACCGCGTCACTAAAGCGGTGCTGCGCGGTATGACCAAGGCGCGTTGGGGCAGAATTATCAATATCGGTTCGGTGGTGGGCGCCATGGGCAACGCCGGGCAGGTAAACTACGCGGCAGCCAAGGCCGGGCTGGAAGGTTTCAGCCGGGCCCTGGCGCGTGAAGTAGGCTCGCGGGCGATTACCGTTAACTCGGTTGCGCCAGGCTTTATCGACACCGATATGACCCGCGAGCTGCCCGAAGCACAGCGTGAAGCGCTTCAGGCACAGATTCCGCTGGGCCGTTTGGGCCAGGCCGAAGAGATCGCTAACGTGGTTTCTTTCCTGGCTTCCGATGGTGCAGCTTACGTGACCGGGGCTACTATTCCCGTGAATGGCGGAATGTATATGAGTTGAATGTGACGCCGCCCTGCGGAAAACTGTCATACGACCTGTCTAAAATCCGTTATAAAGATGCAACTGGCTTATAGACATATCGTTGGAGTGATCCAGAAGGGCTACGGCATTCAGCTTGAAATGCGCAAAACCCTTTCTATACACTTACACACAGACCAGCTGCCTGGATTTGTTCATTAGGAGTGAAAACAAGGTATGAGCACCATCGAAGAACGCGTCAAGAAAATCGTTGCCGAGCAACTTGGCGTCAAGGAAGAGGAAGTGACCATCAGCGCTTCCTTCGTCGAGGACCTGGGTGCCGACTCTCTTGACACCGTTGAACTGGTGATGGCTCTGGAAGAGGAATTCGAAACCGAAATCCCGGACGAGCAAGCCGAAAAAATCACCACCGTTCAGGAAGCTATCGATTACGTTACCGCTCACGCGTAATAACCCGTAATCGTCGACTCCCGACCTGGAAAAGCCGCACTGCCCACAAGGCGTGCGGTTTTTTCTTTAAGCGTCCGTCGGACGCTGAGTAAACGCATAAGAGGAGATTGCTGTGTCGCGTAGACGCGTCGTGGTCACCGGTATGGGCATGTTGTCGCCCCTGGGTACCGATGTTCCAAGCAGCTGGCAGGGCATTTTGGCCGGCCAAAGCGGTATTGGCCTGATTGAGCACACGGACCTTTCCGCCTTTTCCACCCGTATCGGTGGTTCGGTGAAAGGCTTCAACGTCGAGGAATACCTCTCGGCCAAAGACGCTCGCAAAATTGACCTGTTCATTCAGTACGGGCTCGCCGCCAGCTTTCAAGCGGTGCGTGATGCCGGGCTGGAAGTCACCGACGCCAACCGTGAACGCATCGGCGTAGCCATGGGTTCAGGCATTGGCGGCCTGACCAACATTGAAAACAACTGCAAAGCCCTGTTCGACCAAGGCCCGCGGCGTATCTCGCCGTTTTTTGTGCCGGGTTCGATCATCAATATGATTTCCGGCTTCCTGTCGATCCACCTGGGTTTGCAGGGGCCGAATTACGCCATCGCCACGGCCTGTACCACCGGTACGCATTGCATCGGCATGGCGGCGCGCAACATTGCCTACGGCGAAGCCGACGTAATGATTGCTGGCGGCGCTGAAATGGCGGCCTGCGGTTTGGGTATCGGCGGTTTTGCCGCAGCGCGGGCGATGTCGACCCGCAACGACGACCCCACTCGCGCCAGCCGTCCGTGGGACAAAGGCCGTGACGGTTTCGTGCTCGCCGACGGCGCCGGCGCTCT
This sequence comes from Pseudomonas sp. AC070, assembly GCF_979258635.1. Taxonomy (NCBI): domain Bacteria; kingdom Pseudomonadati; phylum Pseudomonadota; class Gammaproteobacteria; order Pseudomonadales; family Pseudomonadaceae; genus Pseudomonas; species Pseudomonas sp. AC070. Next base: position 3,532,347 of record NZ_OZ409871.1, on the reverse strand, counting down.
GGTGCTTGAAGAATTGGAACACGCCAAGGCACGTGGCGCGCATATCTACGCCGAGCTGATCGGCTTCGGCATGAGCGGCGACGCGTACCACATGACCTCGCCGCCCGAAGACGGCGCCGGTGCCATGCGTTGCATCCGCAATGCCCTGCGCGATGCCAATGTCAATGCCGACCAAGTGCAATACATCAACGCCCACGGCACCTCGACGCCTACGGGCGACTTGGCTGAAGCCCAAGCGGTTAAAACCGTTTTTGGTGATCACGCGTACAAGCTGGCGGTGAGCTCGACCAAATCGATGACCGGTCACCTGCTTGGTGCTGCCGGTGCTGTCGAGGCAATCTTCAGCGTGCTGGCTATCCGCGATCAGGTCGCGCCGCCGACTATCAACCTGGAAGAGCCGGACGAAGGCTGTGACCTCGACTTCGTTGCCAACGAAGCGCGTCAGATGCCCATCGATATCGTCGTGTCCAACTCGTTCGGCTTTGGCGGCACTAACGGCTCTCTGGTGTTTCGTCGGTTCGCCGAGTGATGTTGAGCTGGGTCGATGGTCGACCAGCACAGGCCGCTTCCGTTACGGATCGCGGCCTTGCTTATGGCGACGGCCTGTTCGAAACCATCGGCATCAAACGCGGCAGCCCGCATTTGCTTGAGCGCCATCTGGCGCGACTCGCCGATGGCTGCACGCGCTTGTCCATTCCCGCTGACCTTGCGCACATTCGTAGCGAGTTGCTGGCCTTCTCGGCCGAAGTGGGCGAGGGCGTGGCCAAGCTCATCGTCACTCGCGGCGATGGGTTGCGTGGCTACGCGGCGCCAACGAATGCTACGGCGCGACGCATTCTGCTGGCGTCTACTTTTCCTGCGTATCCGGCCGTCAACGCTGAGCAGGGCATTCGCTTGTTCCCGTGCGTCACCCGCTTGGCCGAGCAGCCGCTATTGGCCGGCCTCAAACACCTCAATCGGCTTGAGCAGGTGCTGGCGCGATCCGAATGGCAAGACAGCGAGCACGCTGAAGGCCTGATGCTGGATGCGTCCGGCCGCGTGATCGAAGGCGTTTACAGCAACCTGTTTATTGTTCGCGACGGCATGCTGGTCACGCCCGAGCTAAGCCGCTGCGGCGTCGCCGGGGTCATGCGTGCTGAGCTGTTGGCGCGCGCCGAAGACCTCGGTCTTCAGGTTGCCATCGAGGCGGTCAGCAGGGCGCAGTTACTGGCGGCCGACGAGGTGTTCGTCTGCAATAGTCTCTACGGCGTTTGGCCGGTGCGCGCGCTGCAAGCGCATCGCTGGCCCGTTGGACCGCTCACCCGTAAACTGCAAAGCCTTGCCCGCGACCTACTGGACTGCTAATTCGTGATTCGAAAATTACTGCTGCTATTGGAAGGCGGAGTGCTGCTGGCTGGCCTGTTGCTGGCGTTCTTCGTCTGGCAGCAAAACAGCGCGCTGAAGCAGACGCTGAACGTTCCAGCGGGTTACGTGATGGAAGTACCTGCCGGCGCGACGCCGGGCGGCGTGCTCAATCGTTTGGAAAGCGAAGGGGTGCTCGAAGGCGCCTTCTGGCTGCGCCTTTACTGGCGCTTCAACCTCTCTGGGCAAGCGCTGCATAGCGGCGAATACCAGCTCAACCCAGGCGCCACCGCGAAAGACATGCTGACCCTCTGGCAGCGTGGCGACGTCGTGCAGTACAGCCTAACGCTGGTGGAAGGCTGGAATTTCCGCCAGGTGCGCGCGGCGCTGGCCAAGCAAGTCAAACTGGAACAGACCATCACCGGGCTTACGGACGCGCAAGTTATGGAGCGCATCGGTCAACCTGGCGTTTTCCCCGAAGGGCGATTCTTTCCCGATACCTACCGTTACGTGCGTGGCATGAGCGATACCGACCTGCTCAAGCAAGCCTTCGCGCGGCTGGCCGCTGTGTTGGATGAAGAGTGGAAACAGCGCGACACCAACGCCGACCTGCCCTATAAAGACGCGTACGACGCGCTGATCATGGCCTCGATGATAGAGAAGGAAACCGGCGTGCCGCAAGAGCGCGGGCAGATTGCCGGCGTGTTCGTTCGTCGTCTGCAACAAGGGATGCAGTTGCAGACCGATCCCACCGTTATTTACGGCTTGGGTGAGCGTTACACCGGCAAATTAACCCGCGCCCATCTGCGTGAGGCTACGCCTTACAACACTTACGTGATCGCCGGTATGCCGCCCACGCCGATCGCCATGGTCGGCCGCGAAGCCATCCATGCCGCGCTGCATCCGGTCGACGGCAAGAGCCTGTATTTTGTCGCTCGTGGCGATGGCAGCCATGTATTCTCCGACGACCTCGACAACCACAACCGAGCGGTGCGCGAGTTTCAGCTCAAGCGACGCGCCGACTACCGCTCCAGCCCCGCGCCCGCGCCGGCTGTGCAATAGCTATTGAAAGGACCACCCGTGACTGGCCTGTTTATTACCCTGGAAGGCCCGGAAGGCGCCGGCAAAAGCACCAACCGCGAGTACCTGGCCGAGCACCTGCGGGCCGCCGGCCTTGATGTGGTTCTCAGCCGCGAGCCTGGCGGCACACCACTTGCCGAACGTATTCGTGAATTGCTGTTGGCGCCTAGCGATGAGCCGATGGCGGCCGACACCGAGCTGCTGCTGGTGTTTGCCGCACGCGCTCAGCATTTGGCTCAGGTTATTCGCCCGGCACTTAAACGGGGTGCCGTAGTGCTTTGTGACCGTTTCACCGATGCGACCTACGCCTATCAGGGCGGTGGTCGTGGCCTTTCGCAGGATCGTATCGCCGAGCTTGAGCGCTTCGTTCAGGGCGATTTACGGCCTGATCTGACGCTGATTTTTGACCTGCCCGTGGAAGTCGGTTTGGCCCGGGCCAGCGCACGTGGACGCCTGGACCGCTTCGAACAAGAAGGCCGAACCTTCTTCGACGCCGTTCGCCATGCCTACCTGGAGCGCGCCGCCGCGCACCCGCAGCGTTACCGCGTGGTGGATGCCGCCCAGTCGCTGAGCGACGTGCAGGTAGCGCTGGATCAGCTGTTGCCCGAGTTACTGGAGCGCGCCCGTGGCTGACGTGTTTCCTTGGCAAACGAGTCTCTGGCAAACCCTGGCGGGCCGCGCCCAGCATGCCCATGCTTATCTGCTGCATGGTCCAGCCGGAATCGGTAAGCGCGCGCTAGCGGAAAATCTGATGGCGGCGCTGCTGTGTCGCAACCTGGAAAATCTGCGGGCGTGCGGCCAGTGCAAATCGTGCCTGTTGCTGGCGGCCGGTACGCACCCCGACAATTTTATTCTTGAGCCAGAAGAGGCCGACAAAGCCATCAAGGTCGACCAAGTGCGTGAGCTGGTTGGCTTCGTGGTGCAGACCTCGCAGATGGGTGGCCGCAAGGTTGTGCTGGTTGAACCGGCCGAGTCGATGAACTTGAACGCCGCCAACGCATTGCTTAAAAGCCTGGAAGAGCCTTCTGGCGATACGGTGCTGTTGCTGGTGTGCCATCAGCCGAGCCGTTTGCTGCCAACGGTGAAAAGCCGCTGCGTGCAGCAAGCCTGCCCGTTGCCTAGCGAGGCGCAGAGCCTGGCGTGGTTGGCGGACGCATTGCCCGATTGCAGCGCCGAGGAGCGCGTCGAACTGCTGACCTTGGCCGCCGGCTCGCCGTTGAACGCGGTCAAGTTGAATGCCCAAGGTGTTCGCGAGCAACGTGCCCAGGTCGTCGACGGCGTGAAGAAACTTTTGAAGCAGCAGGTGGCAGCAAGCCAATTGGCCGAAGGCTGGAACAGCATTCCGCTGCTGCAATTGTTCGACTGGTTTTGCGAATGGACGCAACTGGCGCTGCGTTACCAGCTCACCAAAGACGAAGACGGTTTGGGTTTGGCCGATATGCGCAAGGTGGTGCAGTACCTGGCGGACAAGTCGGGGCAGGCCAAGGTGCTGGCGATTCAGGAGTGGCTGCTGGCGCAGCGGCAGAAAGTGTTGGGCAAAGCCAACTTGAATCGCGTTTTGCTACTCGAAGCACTGCTTGTGCAGTGGGCAAGCCTGCCCGGACAAGGCTAGAATCAGCCCTTGAATCAGTAAGCTAGGAATGCAGCATGAGCATGCCACCGAATCTCGGCCCGCGTAACGGAATCCTGTCCCTGACCATCAAGGACAAGTCCGTGCTCTATGCCGCGTACATGCCCTTTATCAAAAACGGCGGTCTGTTCATTCCCACGAACAAAAGCTACAAGCTGGGCGACGAAGTTTTCATGTTGCTCAACCTGATGGACGAACCGGAAAAAATTCCGGTCGCCGGCAAAGTCGTATGGATTACCCCCAAAGGCGCCCAAGGCAACCGTGCCGCTGGCGTCGGCGTGCAGTTCAACGACGGTGATAACACCGCCCGCAACAAAATCGAAACCTACCTCGCGGGCGCGCTGACCTCTGACCGCCCGACCCACACGATGTAAGCCCCGCTACGCATGTTGGTAGATTCCCACTGTCACCTTGACCGCCTCGACCTCGCCGTTCACGGCGGCTCGCTCGATGCTGCACTGGATGCCGCGCGGGCGCGGGGCGTTGGTCATTTCCTGTGCATCGGCGTCAGCGCCGATAACGCCGCCGCCGTAAAAGGTTTGGCCGAGCGCTACGCGGACGTCGACTGCTCCGTTGGCGTGCACCCGCTGGACCTCGAACCGGGCGCCGCGCCCGCGCTGGACTGGCTGCTGAACGAGCTGAACCACCCGCGCGTGGTCGCCATCGGCGAAACCGGCCTCGACTACCACTACGAACCCGAAGCCGCCGAGCTGCAGCGCGAAGCGTTTCGTCTGCACCTTGAAGCCGCAAAAATCACCGGCAAGCCCGTCATCGTCCACACCCGCGAAGCTCGCGCCGATACGCTTGAGCTGCTGCGCGAAGCTTCCTTGTCCACCGCCGGCGTGCTGCACTGCTTCACCGAGGATTGGCCCATGGCCAAGGCCGCGCTCGACCTGGGCTTCTACATCTCCTTGTCCGGCATCGTCACCTTCCGCAACGCCGACGCCTTACGCGAAGTCGCCCGCCAAGTGCCCGCCGACCGCCTGCTCGTCGAAACCGACGCCCCCTACCTCGCCCCAATCCCATATCGCGGCAAACCCAACCTGCCCCAATACGTCCGCGAAGTGGCCGAATTCCTCGCCAATCACCGTGGCGTCGACTACGAAACGTTCGCCCAGCAAACCACCGAAAACTTCAAACGCCTGTTCCCCCTTGCTCACGTAGCAGAGTGATCGGCAGTCACCTCTGAAGTAATCGAGTCACCCGCAAAAGCATCGAGGCTAAAGCCTCTCCCAAAAAAAACCGACAACCTTTGCCATGCCCTTGCCCTGGCCCTTGCCCCCGGCGAGCAAAGCAAAGCCGCCTTTGATCTCGCCTTCGCCTTCGCCTTTGGCGAGCAAAGCAAAGCCGCCCTTGACCTAGCCCTCGCCCTTGGCCAGCGAAGCGAAGCCGCCCTTGATCTCGATCTAGATCTCGCTCTTCATAGCCAAACGCAGATTTCGCTTTTAGAGCGTCGCGAGCGAAGGTATGGCAAGGCGGACTGGGTGGGAGAGAGCGGAGTTGGCATCAAGCCAATGAGCATCTCGCACGCCTAGTCCAACGCAGCCAGACCGAGCGCAGCAGCTATAAAAACCGAAATCAAAAAAAACCCGGACTCTGGGGGATGAATCCGGGTTAAGACCATTAGGAGTAAATCAAGGTACACAGTCCACGGTACCTTGGCTGGCGCGGCACTTGGGGGAGATGCCCACACCAGTAATCATCAGTATTGGCGAACTTTACCGATCTGCCAGTGGCGCAAACCGCCTGCTTAAACATATTTGGAATACCGGCGCCGTTGTTGAGTGCTCAGCCAGCGATTGCCTGCTGCAGCACCGCCAGGGTTTCCTCGATTACCCGCGCTTCGGTGTAAAAGTGCGGCGACAAACGGATGCCTTTGCCGCGCGGGATGCACACCACGTTCTCGGCTTTCAACTTTTGATAAAGCGCCTGGGTGTCATGCCCATCGACGCTGAACGTAATGATGCCAGCCCGCCGCAGCGGATTCAGTGGCGAATGCAGCGTGAGGCCGGGAAGGGCGGTGAGCCCGTCTTGCAGCCATTGCACGCGTTCTTCAATCAAGTCGCCCACGCGGACCATGCTCACTTCCTCCAACAGCGACAGGCTCGCTTCGAGCGCCATGGCGCCGAGCATGTTCGGGCTGCCGCATTCGAAGCGTCTGGCGCTGCGGGCCGGCTCCCAGTCGGTGCGGGTGTAGTCGCCCATGCGCTCGAGCATGTGCCAGCCGTACTCGTGAAGCTTGAGCTGCTCACGCATTTCCGCGCGGCAGTAGAAAACCCCCAAGCCTTCAGGACCGAGCAGCCATTTGTGCCCATCGGCCATGGCGAAGTCGCATTGATTGGCTTGTACGTCAAAGGGCTGCGCGCCCAATTGCTGGATGGCATCCACACAAAACAGCACGCCGCGCTGGCGGCAGCCATGGCCGAGCTTGGTTAAATCCAGGCGCAGGCCGCTGGCAAATTGCACGGCGCTTATGGCCATCAAACGTGTTTTCGGGCCGCAGGCGTTGAGCAGGTTCTGTTCGGGATCAAGACCACTGAGGCTTACTTGCACCACCTCGACGCCCAGCGGTGCCAAGGCCTCCCAGACCACGCGGTTGGACGGGAATTCTTCATCGCTGATGATGATTTGCTCGCCAGGCTGCCAGTCCAGACCGAACGCCACAAACGACAACGCCTCCGAGGTATTTTTCACCAGCGCCACGTCGTCGGTGGACGGCGCGTTAAGCAGGCGCATAAAGCGTTCCCGCAGACGCTGTTCAATATTCATCCAGTCTGCGTAGTCGCGCGCCCCCAACAGGACGTTCTGTTCAGCGAACTGCGCAACTGCCTGCGCAGCGCGTCGTGGCCATGGGGCAACGGCGGCGTGATTGAGATAGCGCAAGCCAGGATCTTGCTTAAACTCGTCATGAAAGGCGTACATGGTCTGATGATCCGTGCAATTTGGCACTAAATAGGCATAATACGCGGCTTCGATTTTTGACCTCCGCAGTCTCTTCCTATGCAGAAAGAACCCCGAAAGATCCGTGAATTTCGCCGCCGCGAGCAAGAGATTCTCGATGTCGCGCTGAAACTCTTCCTAGAACAGGGTGAGGATAGCGTCACGGTCGAGATGATCGCCGACGCCGTAGGGATTGGCAAAGGCACTATCTATAAGCACTTCAAATCCAAGGCTGAGGTGTATCTGCGTCTGATGCTCGACTACGAGCGGGATTTGAACGAACTGCTGCACTCGGCCGATGTGGACCGCGACAAGGAAGCGTTGTCCCGCGCCTATTTCGAATTCCGCATGCGCGACCCGCAGCGCTATCGCCTGTTCGACCGCCTGGAAGAGAAAGTGGTCAAGGGCAATCAAGTGCCGGAAATGGTCGAGCAGCTGCATAAAATTCGCGCGTCCAACTTCGAACGCCTGACCTTGCTGATCAAAGGCCGTATCGCCGAAGGCAAGCTGGAAGACGTTCCGCCTTACTTCCATTACTGCGCGGCCTGGGCGCTGGTGCACGGCGCCGTGGCGCTGTACCACTCGCCGTTCTGGAGCAATGTGCTGGAAGACCAGGAAGGCTTCTTCCAATTCCTGATGGACATCGGCGTGCGCATGGGCAACAAGCGCAAGCGCGATGGCGAGCCTCCAGTCATCTGAACCCATTCAGTCAGTCTATTTTCGCCATGCTCCGCATGCAGATCGGCTGACCGCAGGCTTATACTCCGGCCTATTCTTCGCCGGAGTCATCCATGATCGTTGACCGTCAGGGCAGGCGCTTCCGCAATTTACGGATCAGTCTGACCGCCGCCTGTAATTACGCCTGTACGTATTGCGTGCCAGACGGCAAGCGCCTGGTCGCAGCGCAAGACGAGCTCTCGGCCGATGCGCTGGTGCGTGGCGTCGCTTACCTGATCGAAGCGGCGGGCATCGAACAACTGCGCATCACCGGCGGCGAGCCGCTGGTCAGTCCCAAGCTGGAAGCGCTGCTCAAAGGCGTTAGCACGCTGGGCCTGCGCGATATCAGCCTGACCACCAACGGTCAGCTGCTGGCGAAAAAACTGCCGATTCTGCTCGACGCCGGTATCCGCCGGCTGAACGTTTCCCTGGATACCCTCGACCCCAGCGCATTCCGCCGCATTGCGCGTGGCGGCGACCTGGCGACCGTGCTCGACGGTCTGGAACAGGCGCGGGCGGCGGGTATGAAAATCAAGCTGAACATGGTGCCGCTGCGCGGCCAGAACCTTGATCAAGTGCTGCCGCTGCTCGACTACTGCCTGGAGCGAGGCTTCGAGTTGCGCTTTATCGAACTGATGCGCATGGGCCACCTGGCCCGCGATGGCAACAGTTTCCAGCAGCAATTCATCAGCATGCCGGCGCTGTTGGAAATGATTGGCGAGCGCTACGAATACCAACAAGCCGACGCGCCGCTCGATGCCACCGCGCTGCGTTACCAAATTCCTGGTCACGGCTATTTCGGCGTTATCGCCAACGAAAGCGTGCCGTTCTGCCGCACCTGCTCACGCCTGCGCCTGTCATCCACCGGTTGGCTGCATGGGTGCCTGTCTTCGAGCAATCGTCACTACGTAGGCGATCTGCTGGAAAAACCCCGCCACCAAGCACTGCCAGCGCTGCAAGGGCTGCTGATGAAAGCGCTGGGCGACAAGCAAGAAGTCGCGTTCTCCGGCGGCGTGACGGTGATGAAGATCATCGGCGGTTGACCCGCAAACCGCGGTCTGGGGCTGTGTTCCACAGACGGCACGACGCCGCTTCGGCTAGCTCGCAAACTTGATCAGCACGATGCCGACCGTCACGGTAACCGCCGCGAGCAAGCGGCGGCGCCCGAAAGGTTCTTTGAACAGTAGCGTGGCGATTACCGCGCCAATGATCACGCTGCTTTCGCGCAGCGCCGCAATTTTCGCCACGTTATCCAGCGTCATCGCCCACAGCACCAAGCCATACGCTGCGCAGTAGGTCAGGCCGCCAAATACCGATACGCCACCGTAATGGCGAACATGCCGGACCAACGCCGGACCGCGCTGCCAGGCGGCGAATACTGGAATGGGCACGCTGAGCACCAAGGTGAAATACACCAGGTATTGCAACACGCCCTCGCTGCTGCGCACCCCGTGTGCATCGATCACCGTATACAACGCCACGCACACGCCGGCGGCCAAGGCATGACCCGGCGCTCGCCATTGCGGCGGCTGTCCCGTGCTGGGGCGGTGCAGCAAGCTCATAACGCCCAGCGACAACACCACCACGCCGGCAATGCCCAGCCAAGGCAGCCATTCGCGCAGCCACACGGCGGCGAACACCACCACGAGCAACGGCGGCAAGCCGCGCACCAAGGGGTACACCTGGCCGAAGTCGCCGAAGTGGTACGCGCGAATCAGAAAATAGCGGTAGAACAGGTTGACCACGGTGGACAGTGCGATGACGCCCCATACCTCAGTCGACGGCATGGGGACCAGTGGCAGCGCCGCCAGTGCAGCCAGGAACGCTACGCCATCGACAACGGCCATGGATGACACCCGGTCGCTGCTCGACTTCACCACCGCATTCCAACTGGCGTGCATAAAAGCAGAAATCAGTACCAGCACGGTGGCCAGGTTGGCATCCGACATACGACGGCTCTCAGGCAGGAAACGGCCAGCTTGCCAAGCGACTTGGCATCCATCCAATCGGTTGTAGGGTGAGCGGCTATCAGTGGCACTGATTCATGCTGCTTTGCGCTGTTTTGCATGTTTCGCGCCCCGCCATCGTTTCAGCCCAGTCTTAGTGCGGTAGACCCGGTTTTTCCGTCCCGGCCATCGTCAAAAACGCCGCTATCAACCGCGATTCCGCGCGCCGCTCCAAACACCCCAACATGTGCCGGTTCGTCAGTCCATCGCCCACCAACGGCACCGCAACCACTCTGGGGTCGTGGCTGAGTTCGACCGACGAAACAATGCCAATCCCCAAATCCGCCGCCACGGCTTCGGTTACGGCCTCCCGACTGTCGAGCTCCAACAGCACGCGCGGTTGCACGCCAGCGTGTTCGCAGGCTTGGTTAAACGTGCGACGGGTGATTGAGTTGGGCTCGCGCAGCACCATGATCTGCTGATCCAGTTGCTTGAGATCGATGCGCTTGCCGGCCAGCGGGTGCCCGGCTGGCACCAGCGCGCAGATTTGTGACGGCGACATTTCTTGCAGATGCAGGCCTTTGCGCGGCTCTACTTCGGTCATCACGGCAACGTCTGCGTGTTCGGAGAGCAGGGCGGCGAGGGTTTCCTGGGCATTGCCCAGGCGCAGGTTGACCACCACGCCGGGGTATTTGGCGCGCAGCTTGGCAATCATCGGCATCACACGATGGGGACCGTCGGCGGCGACTTCGAGACGGCCCGTAAGCAGCTGGCGGTTGGCTTCGAGCAGCACCTGAGCTTCTTCCACCAGGCCGAACATGGCGCGGGTAATGGCGGCCAGGCGCGTGCCTTCTTCGGTGAGTTCCACGCGGCGTGCCGTGCGCCGAAGCAAGGTGATCTGGTAATGCTCTTCGAGCATTTTCACGTGGCCGGTGACGGCCGGCTGGCTGATAAACAAGCGGGCAGCGGCACGGGTGAAACTGCCTTCGCGAGCGACGGCATCGAAGGCGCGAAGCTGGAATAAATTCATATCGGCGGCACTTATAGCTGAGATAACAACAAGCAATTTGATTGATGGTCATGACGATTGCAACCTGTGCGCGCTTTCAGCCACCGCCGCGAGATTGTTATGACCCCGACTGCGCCCGTCCTGCTAACGCCCGGTCCGTTGACCACTTCCGCCCGAACTCGCCAAGCCATGCTGATGGACTGGGGTTCCTGGGACGGTGACTTCAACCAAATGACCGCCAGCGTGCGGGAACAACTACTGGCCATCGTCCATGGCCAGGACTTGCATCATTGCGTGCCGTTGCAAGGCAGCGGCACGTTTGCGGTGGAAGCGGCCATCGGCACCCTGGTGCCAAGGGGCGGCAAGGTATTGGTGTTGGTCAATGGCGCATACGGGCAGCGGCTGGCGAACATCTGCCGAGTGCTGGGCCGCGCATTCACCACGTTTGAAACGGCGGAAGACCAGCCCACGACCGCTGACGACTTCGAGCGCTTGTTGCAGGCGGACAGCGCCATTACTCACGTTGCGCTGATTCACTGTGAAACCAGCACCGGCATTCTCAACCCATTGCATGACATCGCGCAGGTGGTGGCCAAGCACGGCAAACGCCTGATCGTCGATGCCATGAGCTCGTTTGGCGCCTTGCCAATCGATGCGCGTGAAGTGCCGTTCGATGCGCTGATTGCCGCCTCGGGTAAGTGCCTGGAAGGGGTGCCAGGCATGGGCTTTGTGTTTGTGCGCAAGCAGGCGCTGGAGCAGGCGGAGGGCAATAGCCCGTCGCTGGCCATGGACCTTCACGACCAGTACATCTACATGGCCAAGACCGGGCAGTGGCGCTTCACCCCGCCGACTCATGTGGTGGCGGCCTTGCACGAGGCATTGCTGCAATTCGCCGAGGAAGGCGGCTTGCCCGCTCGCCAGCAGCGCTATCAGGACAATTGCCAGACGCTGCTCGACGGCATGCAGCAACTCGGGCTGCGCAGCTTTATTCCGGCGGCCATTCAGGCGCCCATCATCGTGACGTTCCACGCCCCCGATAGCCCGAACTACGCGTTCAAGGCGTTCTACGAGCGGGTGAAAGCCAAGGGTTTCATCCTCTATCCCGGCAAGTTGACCCAGGTAGAAACCTTCCGCGTGGGCTGCATTGGCTGCGTGGATAGCCACGGTATGCAAGCCGCAGTAGATGCCATCGGCCAAGCCCTGCGCGAGATGCGCGCGCTCTGACTCACTCGTTTTATTGGAAGCCTTGCTATGAACTACACCAAGCCGCAAAAAACCCAGGCCGTGATTCTTGACTGGGCGGGCACCGTCGTCGATTTCGGCTCGTTTGCCCCAACACAGATTTTCGTCGAAGCCTTTGCCGAGTTCGACGTCCAGGTGTCTATCGACGAAGCTCGAGGGCCGATGGGCATGGGCAAGTGGGACCACATCCGCACGCTGTGCGACATTCCTGCAATCAGCGAGCGCTACAAGAAAGCGTTTGGGCGGGTGCCAAGCGACGACGATGTCACCGCCATCTACGAGCGCTTTATGCCGCTACAAATCGAAAAAATTGCCCTGCATTCGGCATTGATTCCGGGCGCGCTGGACACCATCACCGGGCTGCGTAAACAGGGCTTGAAAATTGGCTCGTGCTCCGGTTACCCGGCCGTGGTGATGGCCAGGGTGGTGGAGCTGGCCAGGCAAAACGGCTATGTGGCCGATCACGTTGTGGCGACCGACGAGATCCCCAACGGCCGACCACACCCGGCGCAGGCACTGGCCAACGTGATCGCGCTGGGCATCAATGATGTGGCCAGTTGCGTAAAAGTCGACGATACGATGCCGGGCATTCTGGAAGGACGTAGCGCGGGCATGTGGACCGTGGCGCTGGTGTGCTCGGGCAATGCGCTGGGGCTGACGTATGAGCAGTATCAGGCGTTGGAGCCGGAGAAGCTGGCGGCCGAACGTCAGCGTATTCAGGCGCTGTTTGCCGAGTCGCGGCCGCATTACCTGATCGACACCATCAACGAATTGCCACAGGCAATCGCTGATATCGACCGTCGTCTGGCCGCCGGCGAGATGCCCCAGGCCTGCTGATTAGCAGTGTGTGAAACGCCGGCCGAATTAGCCGGCGCTCTGCTTAATAAAGGAGGGCGTCGATTCCCTCCCTTCCTCACTGGCGTGAATGATTGCATATGCAACAGTTGCATATACAATCAACGCCATGGAAAGCGCCCGCAAGCCTCAAGGTTGTACCAACCTCAAACTCCGCCAGCTGAGCCGTATCGTCACGCGTCACTACGACAGCTATGTGGCGCAGTCCGGTCTCAAAAATACCCAGTACGCGCTGCTTTCCTACGTGGTGAAGCTGGGCCCCATTCGGCCCGGCGATCTGGCCAAGCACATGCACATGGATGCCTCCACGCTGAGCCGCAACATTCAACCGCTGGTTACCCAGGGTTGGCTGGAAGTGGGAGCGGGTGGCGATGCCCGCAGTCGTTTGGTGCGGGCGACGGAGGCGGGCAGGGCCAAGCGCGAGGAGGGCACTTTGGCGTGGAAGGAGGCGCAAACGGTGTTGAATGAGCAGCTCGGCGTCGAGCGAGTCGCGCTGCTTCATGAGCTGCTCGATGGCTGCATTGCCGCGCTCGGCGAGGAAGCCGATTTAGCGCGTTGAGCCTTGATGCATTTTTACACGGAGCTGGCCGACCGCTCGGCTCTGTCCTCGCCTCCGGGCTTCTTGCACTGCAGCCATAGGGGCGCTCTCGATGGAAACCACTGAACAAAATCGCCTGCCCGCACAAGAAAACCTGGCGTCGACCAAGACCCCAATTCGCCTGACCGGCGAGTTGCTGTTTTTGCTGGCAGGTTTCGCGGCGCTCGGTGCGTTGGCGACCAACATCATTCTTCCGGCATTCCCGGCGATGGCCGGCGACCTCGGCGCATCGGTGACGCAGTTGAGCGCCACGCTCAGCAGCTTTTTTCTCGCCTTTGCGGTGGGCCAGTTATTTGTCGGGCCGCTGTCCGACCGCTTCGGCCGTCGTCGGCTGGTGATGGCGGGCGTTGTGGTGTTTGTTGTCGGCAGCGCCATCTGCGCGATGTCGAACACCTTGTCCGTTCTTATCGCCGGACGAATCGTTCAAGCGCTGGGCGTTTGCGCGACGTCGGTGCTGTCGCGCGCCATCGCCCGCGATTTGTTCGATGGCGAGGAGCTGGCGCGAACGCTGGCGATGATCATGGTCGCGATGGCCGCCGCGCCAGGATTCTCACCGCTGCTCGGTGGGTTGTTCAGCTCCTTTTTCGGTTGGCGCGCGACGTTTGCGGTAGTGGCGATATTGGCGGTGGTGCTGGCCGTTCACTACGCGGCGCGACTAGGCGAAACCCATGGCGCGGACAACCGGGTGAAGCTCTCGATTGGCGCCATTCTTTCCAGCTACAAACACCTGCTGCTGGACCGCCGCTTTATTGCGCCGGCGCTGTCGGTGAGTTTGGTGATTGGCACGCTCTACGCGTTTTTCTCGATGGCGCCGGCGATTCTGATGGGCGGTTTCGGATTGTCGTCGCTGCAACTTGGCGTGTTCTTCGCCGCCACGGTTTTCGTGGTGTTTGGTGCTGGGTTTACGGCGCCGCGTCTGGTGCGCTTCAGAGGCCCGGCGTTCGTGGGTTGTTGTGGCATCGTAGCGGCGCTGGCGGGAAGCGCGGGACTGTTTGTTGCAGCCGACAACTTCGTGGCGTTCTGCGTGTCGCAGACGATTTTTCTGCTGGGCATGGGGCTGATCAACCCGCTGGGAACGGCCATCGCGCTGCATCCGTTCGGCAAACAGGCCGGCACCGCCTCGGCGCTGCTCGGGTTCTTGCAGATGAGTTGCGCCGCCGCCGCGATCATCGTCGGCGCCAGCCTCGGGCTTCCTGCGTATACCTCGTTTGCGGTGGTGTCGACAGGCGCGCTGGCGGCGTCGTTCCTGGTTTTCCTCGCGGTGAAGTGAGCGCTGTGGGCGCACCGAGTTGAAGCCTGGCGCGGAAGCTGCAAGTCTGCCCGTTATTCGCCGGCTTTCTGTCACCGGCGTGCGGAGACTCACCATGCGTAGCCTGATTATGCTGCTGACGCTGCTGGCCCTCGGGGGCTGCATGAAAGTCAGCGACTTGAGCGATGGCGCTCTCAATCAACTCAGCGATGCCGGCTTTCTCGACCACAGCGATATTCGCCGGTCGAGCCCATGGCGTTTGCAGGCCGATTCCTTCATTTATATAGCCCAGGGGCACTTCGTGCCGCCGGGCGGCCACGCGCCGCGCCCAAACATAGTGGCGGAACAGGCGTTCAATGGCTTTGTCGAATATTTTCCAATGGTCCGTCGTGCCAGGCAGCCGGCGGGCTTGGACGAAGCGCTGAGCCAGGCACGGGCGGCGGGCGCGAATTACTTGTTGTATACGCGGTTCGCTGGCGCTGATGATCGCATCGGCACCGAAGAGGAGTGGAACGACCAGGAAGCGCTGGATCGCCTGGGTGTCGACCACAGCGTGATTCAGGTGATGCTGATCGAGACCAACACGCGCTACCTGGTGGATACCGCGCGCATCCGTAGCCGTGGTGGTTTTCTGACGCTCTACGACAACAAGCCCGACGACTTGGTTGGGCCGCCCATGCAGGAATACGCGCGTCGTCTGCTGGGTTTGAATGAATAGAGAGGAGATGGCATGAGTGATCCAGGCAAGGCGGGCGACCTGCTCGGGCAAATTCCCAAAAGCAAAGGCCTGCCACCGGTGCACCTGTGGAATCCGGATTTCTGCGGCGACATCGACATGCGCATCGCCCGCGACGGCACCTGGTATTACCTGGGCACGCCGATTGGCCGCAAACCCATGGTGCGGCTGTTCTCCACCATCATCCGCCGCGACGGTGATGACTATTTTCTGATTACCCCGGTTGAGAAGGTTGGCATCAAGGTCGATGACGCGCCGTTCGTAGCCGTCAGCGTTGATGTGGAAGGCGAGGGCGAGGCGCAGGTGCTGCGCTTCACCACCAACGTGGAAGACGTGACCGAGGCGGGGCCGGAGCACCCGATGCGCTTTGTGATCGACCCGACGACCGAGGAGCCCGCGCCGTATGTGCATGTGCGCACCAACCTTGAGGCGCTGATTCACCGCAACGTGTTTTATCAGTTGGTCGAGTTGGCGGTGCCCCGCGACATCGATGGCCAAAGCTGGCTGGGTGTGTGGAGTGGCGGTGAATTTTTCCCCATCGCGCCGCAGCCGGATTGATGCCGCGAATAGGTGACGATTGCGCCATGTGGCTAATCGAAGTTTGTAGGAATCGAGGCTAAAGCCTCTCCCACAAAAAACACGATTTCTGTAGGAGAGGCTTCAGCCTCGATGCTTTGGCGTAATGGCCTCTTTGGCTTTGGGTTGGAATTCACGAGAAGCAGATCGAGCGAGCTAGAGCCGCGCAAGGCAAAAACGGTTTTTGAAGCGCAGTTGGCTGTAGCCAATGAGCATTCAGAAAGCGTTTTTAACGCAGCCCGGCCGACGCGCAGCCGATCGGGGCAGGAAAAAATAAGGGCTCCCGAGGGAGCCCTTATTTTTACCCAACGCTATCACATGTTGGGGTAGTTCGGACCGCCAGCGCCTTCCGGCGCCACCCAGTTGATGTTCTGGGCCGGGTCTTTGATGTCGCAGGTTTTGCAGTGCACGCAGTTCTGGGCGTTGATCTGGAATTTCTTCTCGCCGTTTTCCTGCGTCACGATTTCATACACGCCCGCTGGGCAATAACGCTGCGCAGGTTCGTCGTAGAGCGGCAGGTTTTTCTGCAGCGGAATGCTTGGGTCGATCAGCTTCAGGTGGCAGGGTTGTTCCTCTTCATGGTTGGTGTTGGAGAGGAATACCGAGCTCAGCTTGTCGAAGCTGAGTTTGCCGTCCGGTTTCGGGTAGGCAATTTTCTTCGATTCTGCAGCGGTCTTCAGGCAGGCGTAATCCGGCTTGTTGTCGTGCAGGGTGAACGGAATTTTGCCGCCGAACAGGTTCTGGTCAACGAAGTTGAACGCGCCGCCCAGCAGCGGACCGTACTTGTGCAGCGCCGCGCCGAAGTTGCGGCTGCGGAACAGCTCGTCGTACAGCCAGCTGGCTTTGAACGAGTCGACGTAACCGTTGAGCAGGTCGCCGCCTTCGCTACCGGCGAACAGCGCGTCGGCTACGGCGTCAGCGGCGAGCATGCCGGACTTCATGGCGGTGTGGCTGCCTTTGATTTTTGCGAAGTTCAGGGTGCCGAGGTCGCACCCGATCAGCGCCCCGCCGTTGAAGACCATCTTCGGCAGCGAGTTGAGGCCGCCTTTGCAGATGGCGCGAGCTCCGTAGGAAACGCGCTTGCCGCCTTCGAGGTACTGCTTGACCACGGGGTGATGCTTGTAGCGCTGGAACTCATCGAATGGCGACAGGTGCGGGTTGGCGTAGGACAGGTCGACGATCAGGCCAACTACTACCTGGTTGTTTTCCAGGTGATAGAGGAACGAGCCACCGGTGTTCTCGGTGCCGACGATGTCCAGCGGCCAGCCGGCGGTGTGCAGCACCAGGCCTTGCTCGTGCTTGGACGGGTCGATGTCCCAGATTTCCTTGATGCCGATGCCGTAGTGCTGGGCGTCGGCGTCGCGGTCGAGGTTGTACTTCTTGATCAGCTGCTTGCCGATATGGCCACGGCAGCCTTCGGCGAACAAGGTGTACTTACCGCGCAATTCCATGCCGGGGGTGTACACGCCTTCCTTCGGGTGGCCTTCGCGGTCTACGCCCAGGTCGCCAGTCAGAATGCCTTTGACCACGCCGTTTTCGTCGATCAGCGCTTCTTGCGCGGCAAAGCCTGGGTAGACTTCTACTCCCAGGTTTTCAGCCTGTTGCGCGAGCCAGCGGCAGAGGTTGCCGAGGGAGATGATGTAGTTGCCTTCGTTGTGCATGGTTTTGGGCACAAACAGGTTCGGCACTTTGATGGCGGCTTCGGCGTCTTTCAACATATAGATGTCGTCGCGCTTGACCGGCGTGTTGAGCGGGGCGCCAAGCTCTTTCCAGTCGGGGAAAAGCTCGTTCAGTGCGCGAGGCTCGAACACGGCGCCGGAGAGGATGTGGGCGCCGACTTCGGAGCCTTTCTCGACTACGCAGACGCTGATCTCTTTACCCGCTTCGGCGGCTTTCTGCTTCAGTCGGCAGGCGGCGGACAGGCCCGCTGGGCCGGCGCCAACGATGACGACGTCGAACTCCATAAATTCGCGTTCCACAGGCAATCTCCTACTCAGGCTCTATCTATGTTTTATTTGAGGATCGGGCTCGTTCCATGAGCTGTGTCGGCGCATTATATCCACGGACCCCGACGGGTCCAATACAAACGTTTGTTTGAATTTCTCAATAGCCTGCTAGAATCAGGTTTACACGGCTTAAAGTGGCCATTTTGTCGTATTGACCCGTTTGGGCGATACGGTCAAGATACGGGCGGTTTTGCGCTAGCCGTGCTGTAGGCTGACCGTCGGTTCCGGCCGACGAGCATCACCCGCCATTGTCTTTTGGCGACTTCTTATTCACCGGAGAGTAACGAGGAATCCATGAAGGTTCTTGTAGCTGTCAAACGAGTGGTTGACTACAACGTCAAGGTTCGCGTCAAAGCGGACAACTCCGGCGTTGATCTCGCCAACGTCAAAATGTCGATGAATCCCTTCTGCGAAATCGCTGTGGAAGAAGCCGTCCGCCTGAAAGAGAAAGGCGTGGCTACCGAGATCGTCGTGGTTTCCATCGGCCCGAACACCGCTCAAGAGCAACTGCGCACCGCGCTGGCTCTGGGTGCTGACCGCGCCATTCTGGTTGATACCGCGGAAGAGCTGAACTCGCTCGCCGTGGCCAAGCTGCTCAAGGCTGTTGTGGATAAAGAGCAGCCTCAGCTGGTCATCCTCGGCAAACAAGCCATCGACAGCGACAACAACCAGACCGGCCAGATGCTCGCTGCTCTCAGCGGCTACGCACAAGGCACTTTCGCCTCCAAGGTTGAAGTGGCTGGCGACAAGGTTAACGTCACCCGCGAAATCGACGGCGGTCTGCAGACCGTTGCGTTGAACCTGCCGGCTATCGTGACCACCGACCTGCGCCT
Source organism: Pseudomonas sp. AC070 (assembly GCF_979258635.1). NCBI lineage: Bacteria > Pseudomonadati > Pseudomonadota > Gammaproteobacteria > Pseudomonadales > Pseudomonadaceae > Pseudomonas > Pseudomonas sp. AC070. Next base: position 3,513,589 of record NZ_OZ409871.1, on the reverse strand, counting down.
GAACGAACCGCGCTACGCGTCGCTGCCGAACATCATGAAAGCCAAGAAGAAGCCGCTGGAGACTCTGACTCCAGACGCTTTGGGCGTCTCCACCTCGTCTACCGTCAAAACCTTGAAAGTTGAAGCGCCGGCTGCTCGCAGCGCAGGCATCAAGGTTAAGTCGGTTGCTGAACTGGTCGAGAAACTGAAGAACGAGGCGAAGGTAATCTAAATGACTATCCTGGTTATCGCTGAACACACCAATTCCGCCCTGGCGCCCGCCACCCTGAACACTGTGGCTGCTGCTGCAAAAATCGGTGGTGACATTCACGTACTGGTTGCTGGCAGCAATGCCGGCGCTGCTGCTGAAGCTGCTGCCAAGATCGCTGGCGTTTCGAAAGTGCTGGTTGCCGACAACGCGGCCTACGCTAACCAACTGCCAGAAAACGTTGCGCCGCTGATCGCTGACCTTGGCAAGAGCTACAGCCACATCCTGGCTAGCGCTACCTCGAACGGCAAAAACATCCTGCCGCGCGTTGCCGCTGCCCTGGACGTTGATCAGATCTCCGAGATCATCTCGGTAGAAAGCGCCGACACCTTCAAGCGTCCGATCTACGCCGGTAACGCCATCGCTACCGTGCAGTCGTCGGCTGCCGTGAAAGTGATCACCGTGCGTTCCACCGGTTTCGATCCGGTTGCGGCTGAAGGCGGTTCGGCTGCTGTTGAAGCAGTGAGCGGTCCGGCTGACGCTGGCAAGTCGTCCTTTGTTGGCGAAGAGCTGGCCAAGTCCGACCGTCCTGAGCTGACCGCTGCCAAAATCGTCGTTTCCGGCGGTCGTGGCATGCAGAACGGTGACAACTTCAAACACCTGTACGCACTGGCCGACAAACTCGGCGCAGCTGTGGGTGCATCCCGTGCCGCTGTCGACGCCGGTTTCGTACCGAACGACATGCAGGTTGGCCAAACCGGTAAAATCGTTGCGCCGCAGCTGTACATCGCGGTCGGCATTTCCGGCGCCATCCAGCACTTGGCCGGTATGAAAGACTCCAAAGTCATCGTCGCCATCAACAAAGACGAAGAAGCGCCGATCTTCCAGGTTGCCGATTACGGTCTGGTTGCGGACTTGTTCGAAGCTGTACCGGAGCTGGAAAAGCTGGTTTAACCCGCGCTTCCCGCCCAATAAAAAACCCGCTCACTGAGCGGGTTTTTTTATGCCTGACACCTTAGCCTTTCACGCTGTCCAGAAACGCCTGGTAGTGGCTGGCGGTTTCTTCTGGCCGCTCGATCATTGGCACATGGCCGCAGTCTTTCATGATCACCACGGTTGGCTTTTTCAGCAGCGGCTTCATCACCTCGATGCTCGACACATCCAGCACGCGATCCTTGTCGCCCCACAGCAGCAACGTCGGCGCCTGAATTTTTGGCAGCTCCGGTTCCAACGGAATGTAGCGCTCGCGCAGGTGGCTGAACACTTTGTCATTTTGCTCGCTTCTGGCGCTCGCCTGCTCAGCCATGTAGCGCTGCAGGTTCTTCGGCATCGCCGGTGGCTCAACGAACACGAAGGCCACCAGCTTGGCGAAGCTTTCGGCGTCACGCGCGACCAGTGGGTTCGGCTCGCCGCGTTCGAGCATTTCGTACAGCTCGCTTTTCTTCGGTGAGGTAATGCCGGCATTGTCCAGCAGGCCCACAGAGAGCACTTCATCCGGGTGGCGCGCGGCATACAGCGCGGCGATTTGGCCGCCCATGGAGTTGCCAATCACGTGCAGTTTTTTCAGGCCCAGAGTGTTTACGAAAGCGGCGACGCGTTCGGCTTGGGTGCCCACGTCGTAGCTGGCATTCGGTTTGCTGCTATCGCCGAAGCCGGGCAGGTCGATAGCGATCACTTGATAGCGCTTGGTAAAGAATTTGGCGAAGCGCAGCCAATTGTCTTTGTTGGCGCCGAAACCGTGAATCATAAGGATGGTTTCGCCATCGGCCGGGCCGCCCTGGTAATAGTGGATGCTCAGGTCGCCGACCATGGTCTGCTCGCTGCTCAGCCCGGCCGTTTGCCGTTCGGCGAATTGAGCCGTGGCCATCAGGGTGGCGGGGGAGAAGTACAGCAACGCGGCAATTGCTGCCACGCAGATCGCAAACCCAACGAGTAGTTTTTTCATGGACCGTCCTTATCGCCAATAATTATTTCAATTCGTCTAAGCTAGCATGACGCTGTGTGTTGTCGGCACACCAGGCCGCCACTCCCAACCAACGTTCAGTTCGGGAAACCCGCTGATGCAGATACGCCACCTTATCGCGCTGTTGTTGCTGCTCGCCGGTTTGCCAGGCTTGAGCGCTGCCGCTGGAAAGTGTGAACGCCTGGTGGCGACCGGCAACCCTGAATACCCTCCTTATTTATGGCGCGATCCGGCTAACCCCAAACAGCTGATAGGCGCCAACGCCGACTTGCTCAAACAGCTGGGTAAAGAACTCAATCTAACCATTGATGTGATCTACACCGGGCCGTGGTCGCGCGCGCAAGAAGAAGTGCGCACCGGCCGGGTCGACATGATTGCCGGCGCCTTCCTCACCCTGTCGCGCTTGGAAACCATGGATTACATCCACCCCGCGTTTCTGGAAACTGCCAGTGTGGTGTGGGTCAAACGCGGCAAAGGCTTCCCGTATGCCCAGTGGGACGACCTGCGCCTGCACACCGGCGGCACCTTGGTGAACAACAGTTTCGGGCAGGCCTTCGACCACTACGCCAAAGACAACCTCAGCCTGGAAACCGTACCGAGCCTTACCCAGGCGTACCAAAAGCTGCTGCTGGAACGCACCGACTACGTGTTGTATGAGCGTTACCCGGGCCTGGCCCTGGCCGAAACCCTGGGCATGGCCGCCGACCTCGAAGCCCTTGAACCGCCGATTTCCAGCGAAGGCCTGTACCTGACGTTGTCGTTCAACTCGGCTTGCAACGAGCCGTGGCTACGCGGACAACTGGCGAAAAAAATGACAGAATTGGCCGCCTCTGGTGCCCCGCAAGCCTTGCTGGAACGCAATCTTGAGCGTTGGAAAGAACAGCAATTGCAGGCGGCGACTCCCTCGAAACAGTAGGAATTTTTTGTGATTCATAGACGCACACTGGCAATCGCCGTGGCCCTTGTGGCGCTGGCCGGTTGTACCAAAGACCCCGCGCCGATCGAACAAATGCGCCTGACTGAACAGGCCGTCGCCCAAGCCAAAGCGGTGGGCGCCGACGAGCAGATTCCCGAGATGGTGCTGGCCGAACAGAAGCTGGCCCGCGCGCAGAAAAACATGAACGAGCAAGACTACAAACGCGCGCGCATGTTTGCCGAACAAGCCGAACTGGATGCGCGCCTGGCCGAGGGCCGCGTGCTCACTAGCAAAAGTGAAAAACAGTTGGCTGATCTGAACGCCCGCATCAAGCGCCTTCATAAACAACTGGGGGCGATGCAGTGAACCCGATTGCCTACCGCCTGTTTGCCGCCGCCGTGGCCACCGTGCTGCTCACCGGCTGCGCCACTGAACCGGATGCCGAGCAAAGCCTGGAAGCCGCCCGCGACAGCTTTCAGAAAGTCAAAGAAGACACCGACGCCCTGCGCTACGCCCCTCGCGATGTGATTCGCGCCGGCGACTCGCTGTCGCGCGCCGATCGTTTGTCCACCTACTGGGGCAGCGACGCTGACGTTCAGCATTACGCCTACCTGAGCCAGCGCTACAGCGCGATCGCCGCCGAGCACACCAAGCTCAGCGTCAATCAGGAGCGTCAGGCCAAACTGCAGATGGACGTTGAACGGCTGCAACTCAACCTGCGTGAAGCCAAGCTGTTGAGCGTTCAGCAGCAGGGCAAATGGCTGGAAGAACAGATCAATCTGGCCGCCACCGAAACCAACCGTGGTCTGGTACTCACGCTGGGCGATGTGCTGTTTGACGCCAGCGATGCCGAACTGAAACCTGCCGCCAACCGCACCTTGCTCAAGCTGGTGCAGTTCCTTCAGCTCAACCCCCGCCGCGTGGTGCGCGTTGAGGGCTACACCGACAACCGGGGCAGCCGCGACGAAAACCTCGAACTGTCCAAGGCGCGCGCGCAAGCGGTGGCCGATACCCTGATCGACTTGGGTATCGACGAAAGCCGTATCCAGGCCGTTGGCTACGGCGCCGATTTCCCCGTCACCGAAAACGCCTCCTCGCGTGGCCGCGCGCAGAACCGTCGGGTGGAAATTGTGTTCTCCGACGACCAGGGCAAGTTGGGCTCGGATCGATAGTCCGAGCGCCTCATACCCAGCCCCGGTCGTTCACAGCGCCCGGGGCTTTTTTATATCCAGCCTCCCAAACCCACCAGCGTCATCCTCGCGCACGCGGGGATCCAGGCTCGTCCACGAAACGGCGATCACCGTCCAACCTCGAACGAACAACATGACGCTAAGCACCGGCTGTCACCCCTGTTCTGTATGCAAAACAAAATCTGCAACTGTGCCGGTTCAGTTCTAAACTGTTTCGCTACTGTATCGGTGTTCACGCTCAATCAGGGAAAGCCGCCATGACCAGTCTGTTGCTCTATCAACGTATCGCCCAGCAATTGGCCGAGGATATCCGCCGAGGCGTGTATCAACCGGGCGAGCGCGTACCGTCGGTACGCAAGATGAGCTCACAGCTGAACGTCAGCCACGCCACGGTGTTGCAGGCTTATGCCAACCTTGAAGACCAGGGCCTGATCCGCGCGCGGCCGCAGTCGGGCTTCTACGTTCACCAAACCCCGGCGCTCACCGCCGCCACGCCCGACATCGCGCGAGTGGAACGCCCAGGACTTGTCACCCGCAGCAGCATCATCAATCAGGTATTGACCGAAGCCCGTCGCGAAGGGGTTTTCCCCTTTGGCGCAGCGGTGCCGCATGTGGATTATTTGCCGGTGCGCGCGCTGCATCAGCAATTGGCCAAGGTCACCCGGTTTCACAGCCCACGCGCCTTCAGCTACATGTTCAGCCCAGGCTTCGAGCCGCTGCGCCGCCAGGTGGCAATCCGTATGCGCGATGCCGGCGTGGTCGTTGACCCGGCGGAAGTCGTCATCACCCACGGCTGTGTCGATGCCCTGCAAATGTCCTTGCGCGTGCTGACCAAGCCCGGCGACCTGATCGCCACCGAGTCGCCGACGTATTACGGCCTGCTGCAATTGGCTGATTTGTTGGGCCTGAAAGTGATCGAAATTCCCAGCGACCCCACCACCGGCATCAGCCTGGAAGCCCTGCAGTTGGCGGCCAGCCAATGGCCGATCAAAGCGCTGGTGCTCACCGCGCGGTTGAGCAACCCGCTGGGCGGCACCATTCCGGAAGACCGGCAAAAACAACTGCTGCGCCAAGCCCGCGAGTTCGATTTCCATATTGTTGAAGACGACATTTACGGCGAACTGCTGTTCGAGCAAGGCCCGACCAAAGCGCTGAAATCTCACGACCGAGAAGGGCGCGTGCTGTATTGCTCGAGCTTCTCCAAAACCTTGTCGCCGGGCGTGCGCGTGGGTTGGATTGTCGCCAGCAAATACCAGGACGACATTCAGCGCCTGCAAACCTTCACCACCCATTCGGCGTGCAGCGTCACGCAAATGGGCGTGGCGGCCTACCTGGAAAATGGCGGCTACGACCGCCACCTGCGCTACATCCGCCACGAATACCGGAAGAACCTCAGCGCGTTCCAGTTGGCCGTGCAGCAGTACTTCCCCGAAGGCACGCAAATCACGCGACCTAAAGGTGGGTTCATTCTGTGGGTCAGCCTGCCTCGCCGCGTCAATACCAAAGACCTGCACGTACGGGCGCTGCAGCAGGGCATCAGCATTGCGCCGGGGCTGATCTTCAGCAACACCGAACAGTTCAACCACTGCGTGCGGCTGAACTGCGGCATTCCGTGGAACCGTGAGTCGGAGCGAGCAATTATGACGTTGGGAATGCTCGCCAATCAGCTTTGCCAAGAGACACCTAACCTCATCTGACCCCGTTCTCTGTAGGAGAGGCTTTAGCCTCGATGCTTTTAAAACCAAAGCATTGAGGCTAAAGCCTCTCCTACAGTTGTTTTACCCTGCCTCACATTTATTTTTTCGCCGTTAACCCCGCCCGCCAGACCCCTCCGTCTACCTGAGCGAATGGACCCCCAGGAGACGCCAGCATGGCTCACTATCTCGCTCTATCCCGTTTGCCCCTCATCTACGGTTTCGCCGGTGGCCTGGCTATCACGCTCAGTGCTTGCTCGGTCAAAGAAGCCGACTCGGTTGCCGCCCAGGCGCCCGTTGCGCCCGCGCCGATTACCTATTCCCGTGATGCGCTGGCCGAGCAGGTCGCGCCGGCCGAGGCCAAGAAAGCCGAGCCCAATGCCAGTTACGCGGCGGTCGCCGGCATGGTCAAACCGAGCCAGCGCATGGCCACGCCGCCGGCTGCCGATGCGCCATCGCCGTATTATCAAGACGCTAACCGCGAGCAATACCAGAAGCTCGCTGACAACCCGATCCACGCCGTCGCCCAAGACCCGGTTTCCACGTTCAGTATCGACGTCGACACCGGCAGCTATGCCAACGTGCGACGTTTCCTCAATCGCGGCCAACTGCCGCCGGAAGAGGCGGTGCGTCTGGAGGAGTTGGTGAACTACTTCCCCTACAGTTATCCGCCGGCCAGCGGCGACACGCCATTTGGCGTGAGCACCGAACTGGCGGTTACGCCGTGGAATGCCAATAGCCGTCTGCTGAAAGTCGCAATAAAAGCCTCCGACCTGCAAAGCCAAGCCATGCCGCCAGCCAACCTGGTGTTTCTGGTTGATGTGTCCGGTTCCATGGACCGCCCCGACGGCCTGCCGCTGGTGCAAAGCACGCTGAAGCTGTTGGTCGACCAGTTGCGCGCCGAAGATAAAGTGTCGTTGGTGGTTTATGCCGGTGATTCGAGCGTGGTGCTGGCGCCGACGTCGGGCAGCGAAAAGGCCAAGATCCGCGCCGCCATCGACCAACTGCAAGCGGGCGGTTCGACGGCAGGGGAGTCGGGCATTCAGTTGGCCTATCAACAAGCGCAGCAAGGCTTCGTGGCGAATGGCATCAACCGCATTCTGTTGGCCACCGATGGCGACTTCAACGTCGGCATCAGCGACTTCGACAGCCTGAAAAAGCTCGCCGAATACAAGCGCAAAACCGGCGTGTCGCTGACCACGCTCGGCTTTGGCACCGACAACTACAACGAGCAGTTGATGGAACAACTGGCCGATGCCGGCAACGGCAACTATGCGTACATCGACAACCTGCGCGAGGCGCGCAAGGTGCTGGTGCAACAGCTCAGTTCCACACTGATGACCGTGGCCAAGGACGTGAAAATCCAGGTGGAATTCAATCCCGCACAGGTCAGCGAATACCGCCTGCTGGGTTACGAGAACCGCGCCCTCAAGCGTGAAGACTTCAGCAATGACAAGGTCGATGCCGGCGAAATCGGCGCGGGCCACACCGTAACGGCCTTGTACGAAATCGTGCCCGCTGGCAACAAAGGCTGGCTGGAACCGCTGCGTTATGAGCAGGCGGCAAGCAAACGCGCCGCTTCCAGTGAAATGGCCCTGGTACGCATCCGCTACAAAGCGCCCGAGCAAAGCGCGAGCCGGTTGCTGGAAGTGCCCATTGCGGCTGACGCCGGTGCACCGGCCATCGCCCAGGCCAGTGCCGACCTGCGCTTCGCTGCGGCCGTCGCCGCCTTCGCCCAGCAATTGAAAGGCGGCCACTACACCCAAGGCTTTGACCTGGCTGCCAGCGCCGAACTGGCCCGTGGCGCCAAGGGCGACGACCGCTTTGGGCTGCGCGCCGAGTTCGTGCAACTGGTGGAACTGGCGCAGAGCCTGCAAACTGCGGCCACTCCTTCTCCTAAAACCCTGGCCAAGGTCGACTAGCGTGACAGCCGCTCCTTCACCTGACTCTTCTATTTCTGGCTCTGCCATTGGCGACGCTGAGTTGTTGCGTCGCTATCGGCACGGCGATAGCCAGGCGTTCGCTGAGCTGTATGCCCGGCATCGCCTGGGGCTGTTCCGTTTTCTGTGCGGCCTATGCGGCGATTCTGCTATTGCCGAAGAAGTGTTCCAGGAAACCTGGATGAGCCTGATCCGCAGCGAGTCGCAGCAACGCGAGGCGGTGCAGTTCAGCACGTGGCTGTACCAGATCGCCCGCAACCGGTTGATCGATTACTGGCGCAAGCACGGCAAGCGCCAGTACCTGCACGACGAATACGACGAGCAGGTGCACGCCGAGGCCGATCACCAGCCCAACCCGGAGCAGCAGCTCAGCCTGACCCGTGATCAACAGCGCCTGCAGGCGGCGCTGGATGATCTGCCGGCTGAGCAGCGTGAGGTGTTCCTGCTGCGCGCCCATGGCGACATGGACGTGAGCGAAATTGCGACCCTGACCCAAACCCCGGCGGAGACCGTGAAAAGCCGCCTGCGCTACGCCCTGAGCAAGTTACGACGGTTGCTGACGGACCCGGCCACCGCCGACGAGGTATCCCTATGACACACGAACCGCGTGACAGCGCCGAGCTGGAGCAGGCGATGCTCGAGCATTACCGCCGCCACAGCGAGCAAGCGCCGCCGCCTGATATGGACGCGCGCATTCTCGCCGCCGCCCAGGCTCAGGCCGACTCCTACAAACGTGCGCCTGCCGACGCGCCATTGTTGAGCCGCCTGCAAGGCTGGTTATTCGGCGGCAGCCAGCGTGCCCGCTGGTCAATGGCGTTTGCCAGCATTGCCACCTTGGGCATTGGCGTGGGCTTGGCGACGCGCACCATGGAACGGGCGCCGGAGCAGCAATACGACGCTGCGCCGATCACGTTGTCGACGCCTGCACCGGCGCCGGCCATGGCGCCGAACGCCGAAGCCGTTGACCCCGATGCCTTCTATGCCGCCGAGCCGCAAGCCGAGAAGAAGGCCACCGTGCAGGAGCGTGCCGCTGCTCGCCCGGAAATGCGCAAGCAAGCGCCGGCGGTCATCAGCGGCCAGTTGAACGAGCGGCTTAGCGACACGCAGGAGGCGCCAGTGTCGCCCGCTGCGCCGTTCGCCGACGCGGCGCCGAAGGCCACTGCCCCGGTATTGGCGCGAAAAACCTCAAGCGCCGACGCAGAGGTGCAACGTAGCCTGGAGCAGATTCTGCAATTGCAACGCGACGGCCATAGCGAGGCGGCTGAGCGGCAATTACAGGCGCTGCAACAGCGTTACCCGCAGCGGGACGTGCGCACGCAGTTGCAACAATTGCAGCACTCGCGTGGTCAGCAGTAGGAGGGCAGTGGTTACATCCTGCCCAGAGTGCACGCTTGCCAGGGAGGGCTGAGCGCGCGAGCATGTTGGCTTCTGCCGAGTTCGACCCGTAACCATGATGGCTATCCGATTCCTAGGGCTGTCGTTTGCCGTGCTGCTATTAGCCGCTTGCGACAAAGACCCGACCCCGCCAAAAGCGCCACCTGCGCCGCAAGTGCCGGCCGTGGAACAGCGTGAGCCCGCCGCTGAAGCGCCCAAGCCCGCGCCCAAGGTGGCCGATACACCGCGCATCAAACCGCTGGAACCCCTGATTGAAAGCAAACTAGAGCCGCTGCCGGAGAAAACGGCCAGCGCGCCAGCAACCGACAAGCAGCTCGCCGAGCCGAGCACACCGAAAACCGTGACGGTGCGGGCACCGCAACCGCCGGACAAAATTCAGCGCCTGCACGTTTCCAAGCCGCAAACCGCTGCCCAGCAAAAGGCCAGCGCCGCCGTGAAAAAAGCCCCGGTGCCGAAAGCCAAGCTCGACCTGCGTTTGCCCAAAGAGCTGGTTAAAGACCTTGAACCGAAAGTTGCCGTGACGCCGGGCGCCAGTGCCGCGCCGAGCAAGCCGGCTGACCCGGCGCTGCTGCCGCAGATGTTTGCCGACAAGCCGAGCGATGTGAGTCCGTTTGAGGTGGGCGGCAGGGTGATCACCAACGAGCGCAGCCGCGATCAGGACGAGGGGTATTTCGACGGCGCCGAGCTGCAATTCAAGTTCCGCCATTGATAGATCGAGCAACGAAAAAAGGCGCCCAAGGGCGCCTTTTTTTTGCAGAGCTAATTGCGACTAGGTCGCCGCTTTTTCCCGCCGCTTGAGCTGACGTTTCTTCCAGCTGCTACGCACCCACCAGCGCCAGTAGAGCATCGTCAGCGAATACCCCAACACACCGGCAATCAGCCCGGTGAGCAGCGAGCCCAGCAGAAAGGGCGCCAAAACTGGATGCCAGAGCATCTGAATCAACTCCCACGACGGATCGTCGAAAAAGTGACTGATGCGCGGCCAGACGGTGCCGGTAATTTCCCCCGCCGGTATCTGCATCACCCACGCGCCCAGCTTGTAGGTGCAATAAAACAGCGGCGGCATGGTGATCGGGTTGGTGAGCCACACCAGGCCCACCGAGATAGGCAGGTTGCCGCGCATTGGAATAGCCAGGGAAGCTGCCAACAGCATTTGCAGAGGAAGGGGGATGAATGCCGCGAACAAGCCGACGGCCATGGCGCGTGCGACTGAGTGACGATTGAGGTGCCAGAGGTTGGGGTCATGCATCAGCGAGCCGAGAAAGCGCAGCGACTTGTGCTCCCGAATCATCTCGGGATTAGGCATGTAGCGCTTAAACAGGCGGCGCGGCATAGGGCATCTCGGCAGGCGGAAAAAGGCGGATTATGCCCAGATTGTGCGGGCTATATGCGTTGACTTTGTGACAACAAATAAGCGCGCTGCGTTTGCTTTAAACGACGCAAAGGCCGCGCACACGGAGCACTAAAAAATGCGTACAGGGATGTTCGCGCTGGCGCTGGGTTTGTTGGCCCTGCGCTGGCTGCCGGCGTTGCCACCGGCTTGGCTGATCACAGTATTGCCGGTATTCGCTGGCTTGCTTTTATTCACTCGCGCGCGCCCGCTCGGGCTGGCGTTGTTGGGCTTTAGTTGGGCCTGCCTGTCGGCGCAATGGGCTGTTGATGACCGGCTAGCGCCTGAGCTCGACGGCCAGACCCGCTGGCTGCAAGGCCGCGTGGTCGGCCTGCCGGCGCAAGGCAACGGCGCGGTGCGCTTTCAGCTTGAAGCAGTCAGCGCCCGGCGCGCGCAGTTGCCCTCGCGCATGCGCCTGACCTGGCACGGCGGGCCGCCCATTCAGGCCGGCGAAACCTGGCGGCTGGCGGTCACGCTCAAACGGCCGCGCGGGTTGATCAATCCACAAGGCTTCGACTACGAGGCCTGGCTGCTGGCCCAACGCATCGGGGCGCAAGGCTCGGTTAAACACGGCGAGCGCCTGGCGGCAGCTAGCGGCCCTTTGGCCTGGCGCGATGCGGTGCGCCAGCGGCTGATGAGCGTGGATGCCTTTGGCCGCCAAGGCGGGCTGGCCGCGCTGGTGCTGGGCGACGATTCTGGCCTGTCGAGCGCCGACTGGCGCGCCTTACAAGACACCGGCACCGTGCACCTTCTGGTTATCTCCGGCCAACATATCGGTCTGTTCGCCGCGCTGCTCTACGGGCTGGTCGCGGGCTTGGCGCGTTTGGGGCTGTGGCCGCAGCGCCTCCCGTGGTTGCCCTGGGCCTGCGCCGCCGCTGGGTTCGGCGCATTGGGCTATGGGTTGATGGCCGGCTTTCAGGTGCCGGTGCAGCGCGCGTGCGTGATGGTGGCGCTGGTGCTGATCTGGCGCCTGCGGTTTCGTCACCTCGGGGCGTGGCTGCCGCTGCTGATGGCATTGAATCTGGTGTTGCTGGCCGAGCCGTTGGTCAGTTTGCAGGCTGGATTCTGGTTGTCGTTCGCGGCGGTGGCGGTGCTCATCTGGGTATTCGGCGGCCGTCTTGGCGCCTGGCCGTGGTGGCGCACGTGGACACGCGCGCAATGGACGATGAGCATCGGTTTGCTGCCGCCAATGCTGGCGCTGGGGTTGCCCATTAGCGTCACTGGGCCGTTGGCCAATTTGCTCTCGGTGCCGTGGGTGAGCCTGGCGGTCGTTCCGCTGGCTTTGATCGGCACGCTTTTATTGCCGGTGCCATGGCTGGGCGAGGCAGTGCTGCAGGTAGCCGGCGGTTTGCTGGAGCTGCTGTTTCGTTTCCTGACGTGGGTGGCGCACTGGCAGCCGGCCTGGCTACCGCAGCAGGTGACGCTCGGCGTTTGGGTGTTGGGCGCCCTCGGCGCGTTGCTGGCCTTGGCGCCAGCCGGTGTGCCGGTGCGGGTGCTGGGGCTGGTGATGCTGGTGCCGCTTTTCTGGCCGCCGACGACCTCCATTCCCAGCGGCCAGGCCGAGGTGCTGCAATTGGATATTGGTCAGGGCCTGGCGGTGCTGGTGCGCACGCGCAACCACGCCATGCTCTATGACGCCGGCCCGCGTCACGGCGACTTTGATAGCGGCGAACGGCTGGTGGTGCCCTCGTTACGCAGCCTCGGGGTCGGTCGGTTGGACACGCTGCTGATCAGCCATGCCGACAACGATCACGCCGGTGGCGCGCTGGCGGTGCAACGCGGTGTGGCCGTGGCCGACGTGCTCAGCGGCGAACCGGCTAAATTGCCTGAGTCGCTCAACGCCCAGCCATGCATCAACGGCGCGCACTGGGAATGGGACGGCGTGTATTTCCAGACCTGGCGTTGGCCCCAGGCGAAAACCGGCAACCAGGCCTCGTGCGTTTTGTGGGTGATGGCCAACGGTGAGCGTTTGCTGCTCACCGGCGATATCGACGTCGCCGCCGAAGCGGCATGGTTGGCGGCTCATCCCGGCCTTGGCGCCGATTGGTTGCAGTCGCCTCACCACGGCAGCCGCACTTCGTCGTCGTTGGCGTTTCTGCGCACCGTGGCGCCGCATTCGGTGCTGGTGTCGCGCGGCGCGCACAACGCCTTCGGTCATCCGCACCCGCAAGTAATGGGTCGTTATCAAGCCCTTGGTTTGCAGGTATTGGACAGCGTGGAGCAGGGCGCCCTGCTCATTCAGTTGGGCGCTTTCGAGCCGGCCAGCGGCCTGCGCAAAGAAGCGCGATTCTGGCGGGAAAAATGAGAACCGCGACGGTCGGCGAGCCCACGGCCCTATGCTAGAGTGGCGCCACTTTTGTAGGGGCTATCCGATAAGGCCCGTAAAACCCGGCTATACCAGGCCGTTTTAAACCCAGGAGAGTTGACACCGTGTGGGAGCTAGTCAAAGCAGGTGGCTGGATGATGCTACCGATCATTCTGTGTTCCATCGCTACCGTGGCCATCGTTGCCGAACGCCTGTGGACCCTGCGCGTTAACCGCGTGGCGCCGCCTCATCTGCTGGGGCAGGTGTGGCGCATGATCAAAGACAAACAGCTGAACAAAGACAAGCTCAAGGAACTGCGCAACAGCTCGCCGCTGGGACAAATCCTCGCTGCCGGTCTGACCAATTCCAAACATGGTCGCGAGATCATGAAAGAGTGCATCGAAGAATCCGCCAGTCGCGTCATCCATGAGATGGAACGCTACCTCAATGCCCTCGGCACCATTGCCGCCATGGCGCCGCTGCTCGGCTTGCTCGGCACGGTGTTCGGCATGATCGAAATCTTCAGCGGTTTTATGGACAACGGCCAAGCCAACGCCGGGCAACTGGCCGGCGGTATCGGTAAAGCGTTGGTGACCACGGCAGCGGGCCTGATCGTGGCAATTCCGGCGGTGTTCTTCCACCGTTACCTGCTGCGCCGCGTGGACGAAATCGTCGTCACCATGGAACAGGAAGCCATCAAGTTGGTGGAAGTGACCCAGGGCGATCGCGAAGTCGATTTCGTTGAGGACAGCAAGCCGTGAAATTCCGCCGCAGAGCCAACAGTGTCGCCCGTGACGAGGTGTTCCTGAACCTGACGTCGCTGATCGATGTGATCTTCGTGCTGCTGCTGTTCTTTGTCGTCACCACCACTTTCAGCCGCCCGACCCAGCTGAAAATCGAGCTGCCGGAAGCGGCCAGCGGCACGCCGCCGGAAGCCACCGAGCTGAAGCAACTGGAGGTGGCGATTGCTGCCGATGGCACCTACTCGTTGAATGATCAGGTGCTGAGCAAAAGCGATCTGGCCACGCTGATGGCCGCGCTGCAGCGTGAGTCGGCCGGCGACAACAGCTTGCCACTGACCATCAATGCCGACGGCAAAGCCACCCACCAAGCGGTGGTGACGGCGATGGACGCAGCCGGCAAGCTGGGCTTCAGTCAACTGCGCATTACCACCATCGAGGCGCCAAAGGCGCCTTGATGGTCCGCCGCTGATGGCTGCCTCAGACAAACTCCTAAACGCCTGGTACCAGGGCCATCCCGCGCTGCGTCTGTTGTGGCCGCTGGAGTGGTTGTACCGGGCGGTGGTCACGCGTAAACGCCAGCGTTTCCTGGCCGGCGAGGGCGACAGTTACCGCGCGCCCGTGCCGGTGGTGGTGGTCGGCAATATCACCGTTGGCGGCACCGGCAAAACGCCGATGATCCTCAGCCTGATCGCCCATTGCCAGCAGCGTGGCCTCAAGGTCGGCGTAGTCAGTCGTGGCTACGGCGCCAAACCCCCGCAGTTCCCGTGGCGGGTGCGCGCCGAGCAGTCGGCCGACCAGGCCGGCGACGAGCCGCTGTTGATTGTGCAACGCACCGGCGTGCCGCTGATGATCGACCCCAACCGCGCCAACGCCGTGCGCGCCTTGCTCGCCGACGAACCGCTGGACCTGATTCTCAGCGATGACGGCATGCAGCATTACCGCCTGGCGCGCGATATCGAATTGGTCTTGATCGACGCGGCGCGCGGCCTCGGCAACCGACGCTGCCTGCCCGCCGGGCCGCTGCGCGAGCCGGTGGAGCGTTTGCAGAGTGTCGACGCGGTGCTATTCAACGGCGCCACCGCCGACAGCGCCGAGGGCTTTGGTTTCACCTTGCAACCCAGCGCCCTGGTCAATCTGCGCAGCGGCGAGCGGGTGGGCCTTGAGCATTTTCCGCCCGGCCAGGCGCTGCACTCAGTGGCCGGCATCGGCAACCCGCAGCGTTTCTTCAACACGTTGCAGGCGTTACACTGGCGCCCGATTTCCCATGCCTTCGCCGACCATGCCGAGTACACCGCCGAGCAGCTGACATTCAGCCCCGCGCTGCCCTTGGTAATGACCGAGAAGGACGCCGTGAAATGCCGCGCCTTTGCCGGTGACAATTGGTGGTACCTGGCAGTTGACGCTGTGCCGTCGCCGGCATTTCTGGCCTGGTTCGACCACCGTCTTGCGGGTCTGCTGCCGGCGCGCTAAGCCTGCGCAGACCGCCCCTCCATTCACCCGTTAAAGGAATTCGCAATGGACCCCAAACTACTCGACATCCTCGCGTGCCCCCTGTGCAAAGGCCCACTGAAGCTGGCTGACGATAAATCCGAGCTGGTGTGCAAGGCCGACGCATTGGCCTTCCCCGTGCGCGAAGGCATTCCGGTGATGCTGGAAACCGAAGCCCGCAGCCTGAACGTCGACGAGCGCCTGGATAAGTAAATGAGCACAGCCTTCACCGTTGTCATTCCCGCCCGCTACGCCTCCACCCGCCTGCCCGGCAAACCGCTGCAAGACATCTGCGGCAAGCCGATGATTCAGCACGTTTGGGAACAAGCCTGCAAAAGCAGCGCCCAGCGCGTGGTTGTGGCCACCGACGATGCGCGCATTGTCGAGGCCTGCAAGGGCTTTGGCGCTGAAGTGGTGCTGACCCGCGTGGACCACAACTCCGGCACCGATCGCCTTGCCGAAGTGGCCAGCGCGCTGGGGCTGGCCGGTGATGCCATTGTGGTCAACGTGCAAGGCGACGAACCGCTGATTCCGCCTGCCGTTATTGATCAGGTGGCCGCCAACCTGGCAGCCCATCCCGAGGCGGCGATGTCGACCCTGGCCGAACCGATTGAAGAAGTTGCCGCGCTGTTCAACCCCAACGTGGTCAAGGTCGTCACCGACCAGAACGGCCTGGCCCTGACCTTCAGCCGCGCACCGTTGCCGTGGGCGCGTGACGCCTTCGCCGCCAGCCGCGAGCAGTTGCCGGCAGGCGTGCCGTACCGTCGCCACATCGGCATCTACGCCTACCGCGCGCAGTTCCTGCACAACTTCGTGAGCTGGGGCCCGTGCTGGCTGGAAGACACCGAATGCCTGGAGCAACTGCGCGCGCTGTTTCACGGCGAGCGCATTCATGTCGCCGATGCCCTGGAAGCGCCGCAAGCGGGCGTCGACACCCAAGAAGACCTGGAGCGCGTTCGGCGCCTGCTGGGGGCCTGATGCGCGTGTTGTTCGTGTGCCTGGGCAACATTTGCCGGTCGCCCTCGGCAGAAGGCGTATTCCGCCAGCAACTGCTTAACGCCGGGCTTGATGGTCAGGTGGAGGTCGACTCCGCTGGCACCGGTCCGTGGCACGTCGGCAAGCCTGCCGACAGCCGCGCCAGCGCCGCCGCCTTGCAGCGCGGCTACGACCTTTCCGCCCTGCGTGGGCGGCAAGTGAGCCAGGCGGACTTCGAGCAGTTCGACTTGATCTTGGCCATGGATCACAGCAACTTCGCCGACCTCAAAGCCCTGCAGCCGGCCAACAGCCGCGCCGAACTCGACCTGTACTTGCGTCGCTACCAGCTCGATGCCGACGAAGTGCCCGACCCGTACTACGGCGGTGCCGACGGCTTCGAACAGGTGCTCGACATGCTCGAACAAGCCGGCGCGCAATTGCTCAACGAAGTGCGAGGCCGGCTATGAACGTGGCCGAGCAGGTGTCGCTCAAACCCTTCAACACCTTTGGCGTCGATGTACGCGCGGCGCAGTTTGCCGAGGCCCATAACGATGACGACGTTCGCACTGCGCTGAAACTGGCTGAGGAGCGTCAACTACCGCTGCTGGTCATTGGCGGCGGCAGCAATCTGCTGCTCACCGGCGACGTGCAGGCCTTGGTGCTGCGCATGGCCAGTCGCGGCATTCGCATTGTAGAAAACGCCGAGCAGGTGGTGATTGAAGCCGAGGCGGGCGAGCCGTGGCATCCGTTTGTGCAGACCACCTTGAGCCAAGGCCTGAGCGGCCTGGAAAACCTCAGCCTGATTCCCGGCACCGTTGGCGCCGCGCCGATGCAGAACATTGGCGCCTATGGCGTCGAGATCAAAGACGTGTTCCACAGCCTGACCGCGCTCGACCGCCAGACCGGCGCGCTGCGCGACTTCAGCCTGGCCGACTGCAACTTCGCCTACCGCGACAGCGTGTTCAAACAGCAGCCCGGTCGTTGGCTGATCCTGCGCGTGCGCTTTGCCTTGAACCGTCAGCAGCACCTGCATCTGGAATACGGACCGGTGCGCCAGCGCCTGGCGGAGCAGGGCATCGACACGCCCACCGCCACCGACGTGAGCCGCGCCATCTGCGCCATCCGCGCGGAAAAACTGCCCGACCCGGCCGTGCTGGGTAATGCTGGCAGCTTCTTCAAAAACCCACTGGTGGACGCTGAGCTGGCTGCCAATTTGCGCGAAGAACATGTCGACGTGGTCGCTTACCCGCAGGCCGATGGCCAAGTGAAATTAGCAGCCGGTTGGCTGATCGAGCGGGCAGGGTGGAAAGGCTTTCGCGACGGCGATGCTGGCGTGCACAAGCTTCAGGCGCTGGTGCTGGTGAACTACGGTACCGCGACGGGCGAGGAACTGCTCGCACTGGCCAAGCGCATTCAGGCGGATGTGCGGGAGCGGTTTGGGGTTGAGTTGGAGATAGAGCCGAACGTGTTGTAGCGTCCGCGACCCTCTCCCCAACCCTCTCCCAGAGGGAGAGGGGGCCGGACGGTGATATAGAAAAAACGCCGGTTGGCTCCCCTCGCCCGCTTGCGGGAGAGGGGCTGGGGGAGAGGGCAAGCCGTTACAAAAAACCATGAATAAAAAAACCGCGCACGAGGCGCGGTTTTTTATTAGCGGAACACTCAGTTCACCTGCGCACCCTTGGCAATCCACGCCCCAATCAACTCCCGCTCTTGCGGCGTCATCTGGGTCAGGTTGCCCAGCGGCATGGCTTGGGTCGCCACAGCCTGCGCCTGAATACGCGGGGCCATTTGCTGGATCTGCTGAGGCGTGTCGAACATCACCCCGGCTGGCGCCGCACTGAACATGCTGTTGGTGGGCTTGGCCGAGTGGCAGACCGCGCAACGCACTTGAATCACTTCATGCACTTTGTCGAACCCAGGAGCGCCGGCTGGCGCGCTGGCCTGGGCTACCGGTTGCTCGGCTGGCGCTGGCTGCTTGGCGGCTTCGTCGGCGGTTTCCTTGGCCGTCTTGCGGCCAATGGCGGTGGCGGGCAGCGGTTGGTATTCGACGGCTTTGGCGGCTTGCTCATTGCCCGCACCGCTCATGCTCGACAGGCTCGGGCCGGTTACGAAGGCCAGGCAAATCATGCCCAACGCGCCGGCCGGCAGGGCCCAGCTGAAGCTGTTGCTGTGGTGACGGGTGTTGAAGTAGTGACGCACGATGACGGCCAATACCGCGATGCCCGACAGGATCAGCCAGTTGTAGTGGCTGCCGTAGGTGCTCGGGAAGTGGTTGCTGATCATGATGAACAGCACCGGCAAGGTGAAGTAGTTGTTGTGGCGCGAACGCAGCAGGCCTTTGGCCGGCAGGGCCGGGTCGGGCGTGCGATTTTCTTCGATGGCTTTCACCAACGCGCGCTGGGCCGGCATGATCGTGTTGAACACGTTACCGACCATGATGGTGCCGATGATGGCGCCGACATGGATGTACGCACCGCGCCCGCTGAATACCTGGCTCAGGCCAAACGCTGCGGCCACCAACAGAACAAACAGCACCAGGCCGAGCAGGGCCGGTTGTTTACCCAGCGCCGAGTCGCACAGGAAGTTGTAGATAAACCAGCCGCTGACCAGCGAACCCACGCCGATGGCGATGGCGGCCGCTGGGCTGAGGTCGCTACCGGGCGCAATCAGGTACAGCGAAGGGTTGAGGTAATAGACGATCAGCAGCAGGGTAACGCCCGACATCCAGGTCCAATAGGCTTCCCATTTGAACCAATGCAGGTTGTCCGGCATTTTCGGCGGGGCGAGTTTGTATTTTTCCAGGTGGTAAATACCGCCACCGTGAATCGCCCACAAATCACCGGCCAGGCCATCACGCGGATTGGCGCGGTTGAGGTTGTTTTCCAGCCAGACGAAATAGAACGACGCACCGATCCAGGCGATGCCGACAATCATGTGAACCCAGCGCACCGCCAGGTTCGCCCATTCAATCAAATGTGCTTCCACAGTGTTTACCTCTTCCCGGAACCGGCTGGCCGGCTGCCGAGCTTCTCTTATTGGTGGGGGTTGAGGAGAACCTGTTCATCCTCGGTAAAAAAATGCTCATCGCAGTTGTTGCCAGAACCGCTGCGATCAACCACCAGGAAGTCATCCCGCTTTTCGATCGTCAGCACCGGGTGGTGCCAAACGCCGCGATGGTAATTAATGCCCTGCTTGCCATTGCTGACAAAAGCACGGACCAAACCTGATACAGGTGCATCGCCAAGTGGCGCGACCACGATCAGAAAGGGATTGCCGAGCAGCGGAATAAACGCCTGACTGCCCTGCGGATGGCGCTCCAACATGCCGATGGTGAGCGGGTATTCCAGCTTTTCAGCGCTGAAAATACTAATGATCGCCTTGTCATCCGGCTGCGCCGTCTCAACCGTCGCTAGCTTGTGATAGCGGCGGGTAGAACCGTTGTTGATCATGAAATAGTCGCTGCCCTCGGTTTCGATGACGTCCCCGAACGGGGCGAAGGCTTCTTTGGTTAGCGGTTCGATGATCAGTGTGCGCATGTTGGTTTCTACATTATTCGTGAGTGAGGCTTTAAAGCTCCCCTCTCCCGCGTGCGGGAGAGGGGCTGGGGGTGAGGGCTGAGTCAAACGCGAATCTTGACCCGCAAAAGCCCCTCACCCTAACCCTCTCCCTGAGGGAGAGGGGACTGACCGTGTGTTATTTCGCAACCTTGCCAAACAACCGCAGACGACTAACACCACCATCCGGGAACACGTTCAAACGTACGTGGGTGATCGGGCCCAAGGCTTTGATCTGCTCGGCGAATTCGTGCTCGGCGTGCATTTGCAGTTTCTGGCTTGGCAGCAGTTCGCGCCAGAACAGGCTTTGGGTTTCGATCTGGCTGTCGGTGCCGCCTTTAACGAACGCGCCTTGAATCGAGCAGCTGTCCGGGTAGTTGCCTTTGAAGTGCAGGGTGTCGACCACGATGCGTTCGATTTCGCCCGGGTGGCCCAGCGCGACGATGACCCAGTCATTGCCTGGCGTGCGGCGGCGTGCGGTTTCCCAGCCGTCGCCCATGTTGATGCCACGGCCCGGGTTGAGGATATTGCTCATACGGCCGAAGTGTTCGTCGGAGCAGGCCAAGGCACGGCCGCCGTTCAAGGCGCTGGCCAGGTCGACCTGTTCGTTGTCGCCCACGTTCGACCAGTCACGGAACGGCACGCCGTATACGCGCAGACGCGCCACGCCGCCGTCCGGGTAGATGTTGAAGCGCAGGTGAGTGAACGCCTGGCTGCTGGCGATTTCGTGGTAGTGGTGGCTGTCGCCTTTCAGCTCCACAGCGCCCAATACTTCGGTCCACTCGGTGCTGTCGCTCGGGTCGCCTTCGGCTACAAAGCAGCCTTCCAGGGACGCCGATGGCGGGAAGTTACCGGTGAAGAAGCTGGTGTCGATGTCCACACCCTTGATCGAGCCCGGCACGCCGAGTTTGATCACCGCGCTGTCGTAGCCTTCGAAGCGCTTGCGGCGCGATTCCCAGCCGTCCATCCACTTGCCGTTGTCATCGAACACGCCCTCCTTCCACACGGCCGGAGTCGGCTGGAACAGGCGGTTGACGTCGGCGAACCAGTCATCGGTAACCGAGATGGCCTTGGTGCCCAGGCGGGCGTCGGCGAGGTTGACGTATTTCTCGAAGGGTACGGCGTAAGCTTTCATTGTTTGTCTGCCTTAGATGGGGCGGGGAGAGGTGGCGGCGTCAGGAACTGCAGGCCTTATAGGGTCTGCAAACGGAACAGCGCGATCTTGTTGATTTCGGCCAGCGCCCGCTCGAACTCTGCTTCCTTGGAGTTGTGAATGCGCTCCTCGAACGCTGCGAGAATCTGGTGCCGATTGCTGCCCTTGACCGCCATGATGAAGGGAAACGCGAACTTCGCTTTGTAGGCGTCGTTCAGCTCGGTGAAGCGTTGAAACTCTTCAGCCGTGCATTCGTGGATGCCCGCACCGGATTGCTCCGAGGTGCTGGCTTCTGTCAATTCGCCGCGCACGGCGGCTTTGCCGGCGAGGTCCGGGTGAGCGTTGATCAGTGCCAACTGGGCGGCGTGATCGGCGCTGAGCAGGATGTCGGCCATGCGGCTGTGCAGGCCCTCGATGTCGTCAAGGCTGCTGTCGGCGCCCAGGTCGTAGGCTTTCTCGGCCACCCACGGCGAATGCTCGTAGATATCGGCAAAGGCGCGCACGAAATCTTCGCGGCTCAGTGTGGAAGGCGTCAGGGTCTGGAAGCGGCTCATTTCGCGCTCTCTTGGCTGAAGGGGTGAGTGGCGTGCCAGTGGCGGGCGATGTCGACGCGGCGGGCGAACCACACCTGTTCGAAGCCCTGCACGTATTCGATAAAGCGCTGCAATGAGGCCAGGCGGGCAGGGCGGCCAATCAGGCGGCAATGCAGGCCGATGGACAGCATTTTCGGCGCCTCGGCACCTTCGGCGTAGAGCACGTCGAAGGCGTCTTTGAGGTAGTTGAAAAAGTCATCGCCGCTGTTGAAACCCTGCACCTGGGTGAAGCGCATGTCGTTGGTGTCGAGGGTGTACGGAATCACCAGATGGGCTTTGCCAGTCGGGTTGTTCTGTTCCCAATAGGGCAGGTCGTCGTCGTAGGTGTCGGAGTCATAGAGGAAGCCGCCTTCCTCCATCACCAGGCGCCGGGTGTTCGGCCCGGTGCGGCCGGTGTACCAGCCCAGCGGGCGTTCACCGGTAATTTCAGTAATGATGCGAATGGCCTCCAGCATGTGCTCGCGCTCTTGCGCTTCGTCCATGTACTGGTAGTCGATCCAGCGGTAGCCGTGGCTGCAAATTTCGTGGCCCGCAGCGGCCATGGCGCGAATCAAATCCGGGTGGCGTTGCGCGGCCATGGCCACGGCAAACACAGTGAGCGGAATACCGGTTTTCTCGAACAGCTTGAGAATGCGCCATACCCCGGCGCGGCTGCCGTATTCGTACAACGACTCCATGCTCATGTTGCGCTCGCCTTGCAGCGGCTGAGCGGCAACCATTTCCGAGAGAAACGCCTCGGACTCTTTATCGCCGTGCAACACGTTGCGCTCGCCGCCTTCCTCGTAATTGAGCACAAAGGAAATGGCGATGCGGGCGTTGCCCGGCCAATGCGGATGGGGGATGTCGTTGCCGTAACCGATCAGGTCGCGAGGGTAGTCAGCGCTCACTGCAGGTGTTCCTTCTTATGAATGGTGCGGTCGCAGAGAACGCTGGGTAAGCGTGGGCAACCGTGATGGGCTGATTGTATACAAAGTGATAGGTGTTTTGTAAATGGAAAATTTCGCTGTTTTTTCCGTTTACGTGATGCCTTTCAGCGTAGCTCAACGCCCGCCCTTAACCTTGCGGTGCGCCAAGGCAGTGCGTCCAAGAAACGGACGCGCTCGGATTGGGCAGCTCGCGCGCAGGAAAATTGTTGGCATTGATTGTGTACAATTTCTTCGTGGAATGTCTCGAAATTTCAGGCGCACATGCTATGCTCCAAGCCGCGCCCAGGCCTGTGGCTGGTGTGGCGCTCCGAATTCACCTGCATAGAGGAGGCGCGGCGGCTGCGTTTGGCGCAGTTGCCCGGAACCGATGGGACGTTTAACCACGCATGTTTTGGACGCCGCTCACGGCTGCCCAGGTAGCAATATCAAAGTTGAGCTGTATCGCGTAGAAGGGTCGTCCGTGGTGTTGATCAACACCCTGCACACCAATGACGACGGTCGTTGCGACTCGCCAGTGCTACAGGGTGAGGACTACGCTTCGGGCGTTTATCAGCTGCATTTCCACGCCGGCGATTATTACCGCGCCCGTGGTGTGCAATTGCCAGAACCCGCGTTCCTGGATGTGGTGGTGTTGCGCTTCGGCATCGATGCCGGCCAGGACCACTACCATGTGCCGCTGCTGATTTCGCCGTATAGCTATTCGACGTATCGCGGTAGCTAGAACGTTAGATCAAGAGCATCGCGACTGAAGTCGCTCCTACAGGGGGAGTGGCGGGTCCGGCGCTGCTGCGGATGGCAACATTCGTGTAGGAGCGACTTCAGTCGCGATGCTCTTGATCCACCAGCATCGCGACTTCTCAGCCGCTTCCTCAGCGACTCAACAACGAAGCCGTCCCCGCCCCCGCAAACAACCCCGCGCTGACCCGGTTAAACCACACCTGCCCCTTGCCCGAACGCAAAAATGTCGCAGCGCCGCGTGCGCTCAGGCCGTAGAACAACTTGCAGCCCAAATCCAATGCCGCCCAGGTGGCAATCATCACCATCAGCTGATTGCCCATGGGCTGATCGGCGCTGATGAACTGCGGCAGAAAGGCGGCGAAGAACAGGATGTCTTTCGGGTTGCTCGCGCCCAAACCAAACGCTTTCAGAAACATGCTGCGCCGGCTCGGTGCGGTCAGCGGTTGGTCGTCAGCCTTGGCCGGTTTCGCCGCTTCGCGCGACTCTTGCCAGCTCTGGTAGGCGAGGTAGAACAGGTACAACGCGCCCAGCACTTTCAGCATGCTGAACAGTTTTTCCGACGCCAGCAGCAGGGCGCCGAGGCCGAGTGCGGAAGCGCTGAGCAGGCAGATGGAGGCGCTGACGCCACCGAGAAAGGCCGGTGCTGAGCGGCGCAAGCCGTAGTTCAGGCTGTTGCTGACCATTAACAGCGACAACGGGCCGGGAATCAGAATGACGATCAGCGCGGCGCTGCTAAATAACAGCCAGGTGTCCAGGTTCATTGCGGGCCTCTTCAGATGTAGAAAAGCCCCGACGCTTTAACGTCGGGGCTCGTGGAGCAGTTTTGAGCGTTGGCGAAGATTACAAGAAGGCGAATTTCAGTGCGCAGATAATCGCCAGCACGTACAGGCTCGGGGTGATTTCCTTGTGTTTGCCGGTGGCCAGCTTGAGCACCACGTAGGTGATAAAGCCCATGGCCAGGCCGTCGGTAACCGAGAAGGTCAGCGGCATCATTACAACGGTGATAATCGCCGGGATGGTGTTGGTGTGGTCGTCCCAGTCGATGTGCGCCATGCCGCTCATCATCAACATGGCCACGTAAATCAACGCACCGGCCGTGGCGTAGGCGGGAATCATGCCGGCCAGCGGGGCGAAGAACATCGCGGCAATAAACAGCACGCCAACGGTTACCGCCGTGAGCCCTGTACGACCGCCCGAAGCCACGCCAGCGGCGCTTTCTACGTAGCTGGTCACCGGCGGGCAGCCCACCAGGGCACCGAAGGCGCTGGAGGTACTGTCTGCCTTCATGGCGCGGCTGAGGTTTTCGATATGGCCGTTTTCGTCCACCAGGTTCGCCCGTTGCGCCACGCCCATCAGGGTGCCGGCGGTGTCGAACATGTGCACGAACAGGAAGGCCAACACCACGCTGATCATGCCGACGTTAAGGGCGCCGGAAATGTCCATCGCCAGCCAGGTTGGCGCCAGGCTCGGTGGCATGGAGAAGATGCCGCCGAACTCGACGATACCCAGACCCCAGCCCGCCAGCGTGACGGTAAGAATGCTGATCAGAATGCCGCCGAACACGCGGTGGTATTCCAGCACCGCAATCATCAGAAAGCAGATGGCAGCCAGCAGCGGGCCAGCGGCGGTGAGGTCGCCCATCTTCAGCAAGGTTTCAGGGCTGGCCACCACAATGCCTGCCGTCTTCAACCCGATCAGCCCGAGAAACAGACCAACCCCGGCGCCCATGGCAAACCGCAGGCTCGCCGGAATGCTGTTGAGCAGCCATTCGCGGATGCGCGAGAAGGTCAGAATCATAAACAGAATGCCCGAGAGGAATACCGCCCCCAGCGCGATCTGCCAGCTGTAGCCCATGGTGCCGACCACGGTGTAGGTGAAGAACGCGTTCAGCCCCATGCCCGGCGCCAGGCCGACCGGCCAGTTGGCGTAGAGCCCCATAAGGAAGCAACCGAACGCGGCGGCGATACAGGTGGCCACGAAGGCCGCACCGTGATCAATGCCGGCGTCGGCCATGATGTTGGGGTTAACGAAAATGATGTACGCCATGGTGATAAACGTAGTCAGGCCGGCGGCGAGCTCGGTTTTGACAGTGGTGCCATGAAAGGACAGCTTGAACAGCCGTTCCAACAGGCCAGTGCGCGCGGGCTTCGCAGCATAAAGTTGTTCTTGTTTGGTGCTTTCCACAGCGGGGTACTCCTCATTTCTCTTATTTTGGTCACCGAGTACTGCGCGCCTGTAAGAAGGGTGGCGGTGCTCTGAGGTAGGTGGCTTACGTGGTGCGCTTGCAGGTGCTTTGTTGACTCTTTGGTCAGGAAGTCACTCGAGCGCGATTATGCGTTTGTATACAAAAAAAGCAATTAATGTTTTTATTGTTGCGCAAAACGAACGGATTGATTGTTCGCGAAGGGATAAGCGGATTGTACGCGACAGTTCCGGCGATGCTTTTGGTTTAATCCGTTAATAATCAATGGCGTATAGATTTTTGGCGTATGGGGTGGTCGGGTGAGGAGTGGCCATTCGCGCCTCGGTTACAGCTGGCTAGGGACGTTTTAAGCGTAAAAACGCCGGCGTTTTTGTCCGGTTACGCCCGAAAAAACTAAGACGGCTGTAGGTGGGGTCTGTATTTGGCTGGTGATCTCTCTGACGTCTCGTGCGCTCCGTTAGGAGCTGCTGGCTAGATTGTGTACAATGCGCCGGTATTTTTACCCTCTCTATTTACCCGCCGAGGCTTGCCAGCCCAGGGGGGAGAAGCAGTAGAGTCGCGCATGACCGCAGAACTTCTGACGCGAGCCCGAATGAACGAACAATTGCAGCCCCTCAAGAAGCAACCGCGTACTGGCAAAGCCAGCCACAGCGGCACTCAGGATGACGTCGTTTACGCGCATATTTTTGATGCGATTCTGGAACAGCGCCTGGCGCCCGGCACCAAGCTGAGCGAAGAAGCGTTGGGCGAAATCTTCGGCGTAAGCCGCACCATTATTCGTCGCGCGCTGTCGCGCCTGGCTCACGAAAGTGTGGTGCTGTTGCGCCCCAACCGTGGCGCCGTGGTGGCCAGCCCAAGCGTTGAAGATGCACGACAGATTTTCTACTCGCGCCGCCTGGTTGAACGCGCCATTACCGAACTGGCCGTCGAACACGCCAGCGCCGAGCAACTGGCTGAATTGCGCCAGATGGTGGCGGATGAGCAAGCGAGCTTTTCCCGTGGGGATCGTGGTGCTGGCATTCGTCTTTCCGGCGAATTCCATTTGAAACTGGCCGAAGCTGCGAAGAACGCGCCGCTGATCAGCTTCCAGCGCAGCCTGGTGTCGCAGACCTCGTTGATCATCGCCCAGTACGAAAGCGGCAGCCGCTCGCACTGTTCCTACGATGAGCACAATCAGTTGATCGACGCCATCGAAGCGCGTGACGTGACGAAGGCTGTGAGCCTGATGATGCATCACATGGATCACATCGACAGCAAGCTCAACCTCGACGAAGACAGCGCCTCGGATGATTTGCATGCGGTGTTCTCGCACTTGCTGCAAACCAAGAAGAAGGCACCGCGCTCGGCGGCGCCTCGGTAGGTTGTTTTCGGTATAAAAAAACCGCCTCATTGGGCGGTTTTTTTTGGGGCTTACTTGGAGCGCCGGTGCGGCGGGTTAGGGTGATTGGTCCGACGATTCGGAATCCAGAATCTGGGATGAGTCGGACATCGCTGCCCTCTCCCTAACCCTCTCCCGCAAGCGGGAGAGGGGACTGATTGTGGGTGCGATCGGTCCGCGCATGACGGTCTCGGCGACACATATCAAAAGCATCGCGGCTAATCGGAATGCCGCCCAGCCGCTCCCACAGGAATATGTGCGCGCAGTTTAAACATCCGTCATCCTCGCGCACGCGGCGGTCCGACGATTCGGGATCCAGAGTTTTGGATGAGTCGAACATCGCTGCCCTCACCCTGCCCCTCTCCCGCAAGCGGGAGAGGGGACTGACCGTAGTTGTCGGTCAACCACGAAACCTGCCAGCAATCGCCTTCAGCGCTTATGCACACTCTGCCCAGCCGCAAACGTTTCCTTCACGGCACGATCATCACCAATGGTCATCAGCACAAACAGTTTCTCTTCCAAATCCTTGGCCTGCTGCAAGCGGTAGGACAGCAGCGGCGTGGCGTGGTAGTCGAGCACGATGAAGTCGGCGTCGTTGCCGCTGGCGAAGCTGCCGATTTTGTCGTCCAGGCGCAGGGCCTGAGCGCCGCCCAGGGTGGCGAGGTACAGCGATTTGAACGGGCTCAGTTTGTTGCGCTGCAACTGCTGCACTTTGTAGGCCTCGTTCAAGGTTTGCAGCATGGAGAAGCTGGTGCCCGCGCCAACGTCGGTGCCCAGGCCTACGTTCACGCCGAACTGTTCAGCCTGCTTGAGGTTGAACAGGCCGCTGCCCAGAAACAGGTTCGAGGTAGGGCAGTGCGACACAGCGGAACCGGTTTCTGCCAGGCGCTGGCATTCCTCGTCGCACAGGTGCACACCGTGGGCGAACATTGAGCGCTCGCTGAGCAGTTGGAAGTGGTCGTACACATCCAAATAGCCTTTCTGCTGCGGGAACAGCGACTTAACCCACGCAATTTCGTCGACGTTCTCGGACAAGTGCGTGTGCATGTACAGCCCGTCGTATTCCTGCAGCAACTTGCCGGCAGCGGTGAGCTGTTCGGGCGTGCTGGTCGGGGCGAAGCGCGGGGTCACGGCGTAGTGCAAACGCGCCTTGCCGTGCCAGCGCTCAATCAGCGCTTTGCTGTCGTCGTAGCTCGACTGCGCGGTGTCGGTCAGGTAGTCCGGGGCGTTGCGGTCCATCATCACTTTACCGGCGATCATGCGCAGGTTCAGCGCCTCGCTGGCGGTGAAGAAGGCGTCCACCGATTGCTTGTGCACGCTGGCAAATACCAGGGCGGTGGTGGTGCCGTTACGCAGCAGTTCCTTGAGGAAAATATTCGCGACATCGGCGGCGTGAGCCGGGTCGGCGAATTGTTTTTCGGTGGGGAAGGTGTAGGTGTTCAGCCAGTCCAGCAACTGCTCGCCATAGGCGGCGATCATGCCGGTTTGCGGGTAGTGGATGTGGGTGTCAATAAAGCCCGGGGTGATCAGCGCGTCGCGGTATTCGATCACTTCCACGCCGTTGAGCGTGGGCAGCAGATCCTTGGCGTGGCCGACCTTGGCGACGTGGCCATTGTCGACCACCAGCACGCCATCTTCGAAATACTCATAGGACTGCGCGTCGCCCACCAGGGCGGGGTCGGCAATGCTGTGCAGGATGGCGGCGCGGTAGGCTTTCACGTGGCTTGTCATGGGCAGTCTCGTTGTACGTATTTATTGGTATGCGGTGTCGTTGGGCGTCGCGTGCGGCTCAGCCCGATAAAGCGGTCTACGCCTTGGCGCGACGCGAGGCGGGCAGCAGTTTGGCGACGCTTTCGCCGCTCTTTTCACCCTGGCCAAATTTGGCGTTATAGGTGGCGATCACCTCGCCAGCGATGGACACGGCAATCTCGATGGGCAGCTTGCCTTTCACTTCGGCAATGCCCATGGGGCAGCGCATTTTCTGCATCACCTCGGCGCTGAAGCCGCGATCACGCAGACGGTGTTCAAACTTCACCCGCTTGGTTTGCGAACCGATCAGGCCGTAGTAGGCGAAGTCGTTGCGCTTGAGGATGGCGGCGGTCAGTTCCAGGTCGAGCTGGTGGTTGTGGGTCATGACGATGAAGTAACTGCCGGGCGGCATGTTTTCCACCTCATCGACCACCTCGTCGTTCAGCACTTTCGTGGCGCCTTGAGGAATGTGTTCGGGAAACTCGTTTTCCCGCGAATCGATCCAGCGCACCTTGCAGGGCAGGCTCGCCAGCAGCGGCACCAACGCGCGGCCGACGTGGCCCGCGCCGAACACGGCGATTTGCGCTTGCGGCTGGCCCATGGGCTCGAACAGCAGCACCGTGGCGCCGCCGCAGCATTGGCCGAGGCTGGCGCCAAGGCTGAAGCGTTCCAGGCGGGTGTCCTGGGTGCGGTTGGCGAGCATCTCGCGGGCCAGCTCCATCGCCTTGAATTCCAAGTGCCCGCCGCCCACGGTTTCGTAGATGCGGTCGGCAGTGACGACCATCTTCGAACCGGCATTGCGCGGCGTAGAACCCAGTTCTTCGATGATGGTCACCAGCACGCAGGGTTGCCCCTGTTGCTGCAAGTCGGCGAGGGCGCTGATCCAGCTCATTTGCTCAGCCTCCAGGTGCGAAGCGGTGTTGCGGAACGGGACAGGCGCCAGTCGTCATCGGCTTTCGAGGCGGTGGCGGGCTGTTCCAGTAACACCAGACGCGGCAGGGCTTCGGGGCTCTGCGGTGCGGCTGGGGCGGTTGTCTGTGCGGTGTGTGTTGTCATTGTTGTTCACCGGTTTTATTGGTCAATCTTCGTTCCTGTAGGAGCGGCTTTAGCCGCGATGCTTGTTATCTCGCGAGCATCGCGGCTAAAGCCGCTCCTACAGTGGTTTGCGTTAGGCGGTCTCGACTGCGGCCGAAGCCTTGGCTTTCTGTTCCTTCATCACCTTCCTCATCTGCTCCACACCCCACAGCACGCGCTCCGGTGTAGCGGGGGCGTCGATTAGGGGTTGTACGCGGTAGTCAGCCAGGCTGGCGACGGCGTCTTTGATGGCGCACCAGGCGGCGATGCCGAGCATGAACGGCGGCTCGCCCACGGCTTTGGAGTGGAACACGGTGTCTTCCGGGTTCTTGCGGTTTTCCACCAGTTTCACGCGCAGGTCCAGCGGCATGTCGGCGATGGCGGGAATCTTGTAACTCGCCGGGCCGTTGGTCATCAGCTTGCCCTTGGCGTTCCACACCAGCTCTTCCATGGTCAGCCAACCCAGGCCTTGCACGAACGCGCCTTCCACCTGGCCAATGTCGATGGCCGGGTTCAGCGAATCGCCCACGTCGTGGAGGATGTCGCCGCGTAGGAATTTGTATTCGCCGGTGAGGGTGTCGACGATCACTTCAATGCACGCCGCGCCATAGGCGAAGTAGTAGAACGGCCGACCCGCTGCCTTGCTGCGGTCGTAGAAGATTTTCGGCGTGCGGTAGAAACCGGTGGCCGATAGGGAAATCTGCCCGAAGTAGGCCTTCTGAATCATTTCTTCAAACGACAGGTACTGATCGCGCACGCGCACCTGGCCGTTACGGAATTCGATGTCTTCCGGCGTCACGCGGTATTCGCGGGTGAGGAAATCCACCAGGCGCGCCTTGATGGTTTCCGCCGCATTCTTGGCCGCCATGCCGTTGAGGTCGGCGCCGCTGGAGGCCGCAGTCGGCGAGGTGTTAGGCACCTTGTCGGTGTTGGTGGCGGTGATCTGGATGCGGGCGATGTCCACCTGCAACACCTCGGCAACGATCTGCGCCACTTTGGTGTTCAGACCCTGGCCCATCTCGGTGCCGCCGTGGTTCAGGTGGATGCTGCCGTCGGTGTAGATGTGGATCAGCGCGCCGGCCTGGTTGAGGAAGCTGGCGGTAAAGCTGATGCCGAATTTAACCGGCGTCAGGGCCAGGCCTTTTTTCAGAATCGGGCTGGTTTTGTTGAATTCGGCAATTTCGATACGGCGCTTGGCGTAGTCGCTGCTGGCTTCCAGTTCGGCGGTCATCTCGTGGATAACGTTGTGCTCGACGGTCTGGTGGTAGTGCGTAACGTTGCGCTCGGTTTTGCCGTAGTAGTTGAGCTTGCGCACCTCCAGCGGGTCTTTGCCGAGGTCGCGGGCGATGTGGTCCATGATCTGCTCGATGGCGACCATGCCCTGCGGGCCGCCGAAGCCGCGGTAGGCGGTGTTCGAGGCGGTGTTGGTCTTGCAGCGATGACCGTTCACCGTGGCGTTGCCGAGGAAGTAGGCGTTGTCAGAGTGGAACATGGCGCGGTCGACGATGGAGTTCGACAGGTCCGGAGAGTAGCCGCAGTTGCCGGCCAGTTCGATTTCGATGCCATGCAGCAGGCCGTTTTCGTCAAAGCCCACGTCGTACTCAACGTAGAACGGATGGCGCTTGCCGGTCATTTGCATGTCTTCAACGCGCGGCAAGCGCATTTTGGTTGGGCGCTTGGTCAGGTGCGCGATCACGGCGCACAAACACGCCGGGCTCGCGGCCTGGGTTTCCTTACCGCCAAAACCGCCGCCCATGCGGCGCATGTCGATGACCACTTTGTGCATCGGTACGTCCAGCACTTCGGCCACCAGCTTCTGCACTTCGGTGGCATTTTGCGTGGAGGTGTAGACGATCATGCCGCCGTCTTCGGTGGGCATAACCGAGGAAATCTGGGTTTCCAGGTAGAAGTGTTCCTGGCCGCCAATGTGCAGCGAACCCTGCAAGCGGCGCGGGGCGGTGGCCAGCTTGCTGGCCGAATCGCCGATGCGGTGCTGGTGGCTGTCGAGCACGAAATGCTTGTTGCGTAGTGCCTCGACCACGTCGAGCACCGGTTCCAGGTCTTCGTATTCGATGATCGCAGCCATGGCGCCTTTGCGGGCGTTTTCATGGGTGTCGGCGGCGACGGCAATCACTACCTGACCCACGTACTGCACCAGGCCGTCGGCCAGCAGCGGATCGCCAGGCGCGACGGCGCCGATGTCGAGCAGGCCGGGCACATCTTTATGGGTGATGGCGATGGCCACGCCTGGCACTTGGTAGCAGGGCGACACATCAATTTTCGTCACGCGAGCATGGGCGCGGTCGCTCAGGCGGGCATACACGTGCAGCTGATTGGGGAATTCCAGGCGGTCGTCAACGTATACGGCTTCGCCCGACACATGCTTGTCGGCGCTTTCGTGTTTAACGCTGCGGCCTACGCCGGTGGTGATGCCGGCACGGAACAGTTCGGCCAGTTCTTCCTGGCTTTTCGGGGCGTGGTGGTTAGACATAAGCGGTCACCCGTGTTTCGACGTCTGGAGTTTGCAGCTCGAGGAAAAATTTACGCAGCAGGTTCTGTGCGGTGAGCAGGCGGTATTCCTTGCTGGCGCGGAAGTCGCTCAGCGGGCTGAAATCGTTGGCCAGCGCGTCGCAGGCCAGTTCGATTACATCCGCGTTCCACTTGGCGCCTTGCAGCGCGGCTTCGCAGGCGGCGGCGCGTTTCGGAATGGCGGCCATGCCACCAAAGGCGACACGGGCGCTTTGCACCACGCCATCGGCAACCACCACGTTGAAGGCGGCGCACACGGCGGAAATGTCGTCGTCCAGACGTTTCGACACTTTGTAAGCGCGGAACGCCTGATTGCTCTGGTGACGCGGCACCACGACTTTCTCGATGAACTCGGCTTCCTGGCGAGCGGTGACTTTGTAATCGAGGAAGTAATCTTCGATCGGCAGGCTGCGGCTCTGGTTGCCTTTGCGCAGCACCACACGAGCGCCGAGGGCGATCAGCAGCGGCGGGGCGTCGCCGATGGGCGAGGCGTTGCCAATGTTGCCGCCCAAGGTGCCTTGGTTACGGATTTGCAGCGAGGCGAAGCGGTGCAGCAGTTCGCCGAAGTCCGGGTATTCCTTGGCTAACGCGCCGTAGCAGTCGGACAGCGGTGTAGCGGCGCCGATCTCGATGGCATCGTCGGTGAACTCAACGCGTTTCATTGCTTCCACGTGGCCAACGTAGATCATCACCGGCAGCTCGCGGTGGAACTGGGTGACTTCCAACGCCAGGTCGGTACCACCGGCGAGCAGGCGTGCTTGCGGGTTGGCGGCGTAAAGGTCGGCGAGATCGGAAATGGTCAGCGGCAGCAGGCAACGCTTGTCGCCGCTGTTCAGTTCGGCAGTTTCTTGCGGGGCGATGGCTTGCAGCTTGGCGATGGTTTCAGCTTCAGCAGCGTCGAATTGGTCCGGCTGTTTCTGGCAGCAGGCTTGCTCGGCGGCGTCGATGATCGGGCGGTAGCCCGTGCAGCGGCACAGGTTGCCGGCCAGGGCTTCCATGGTTTGCGCCTTGTCGAAGCCGTCGCTGTTTTTTTGCAGCGCGAACAGCGACATCACAAAACCTGGGGTGCAGAAGCCGCATTGCGAGCCGTGGCAATCGACCATGGCTTGCTGAACGCTGTGCAGTTGGCCTTGATGCTTGAGGTCTTCAACGCTGATCAACTGTTTGCCGTGCAGCGAGGAAACGAACGTAAGGCAGGAGTTGAGCGTGCGGTAGCGAATGCGCGGGGTGCCGGACGACTCGTCCAACTCGCCCACCACCACGGTGCACGCGCCGCAGTCGCCGGAAGCGCAGCCTTCCTTGGTGCCGGGTTTGGCCAGGTGCTCACGCAGGTAATTCAGCACGGTGACATTCGGGTCGAGACGCTGCTCGGTGCGCAGCTCACGATTGAGTAAAAACTGGATCAAGGACGACCTCCAGGCACTTTCTTGTTTTTTATGGCACGCGACGTTTGGGCGGGGTGAGGCTTGCGTAACGGCTTGCCCTCACCCCCTGCCCCTCTCCCGCAAGCGGTAGAGGGGTGCACAGCCGTTGAGTCTGTTTGGCTGAATTTAGAGAATTCTGACTTTTGGGTCAATAAAATATTTGACTCTTTGGTCAAGCAATCTGCGTGCCCGACAAGCCGGGATTTCCGACGGCGCCGTAAGGCCGGTCTTTCCTGGCTGTAAGTATTTTCCGGCCAACCAAACGTTGAGGTTTTTTTAACGAATTTTTGATCGTTGCGTTTCTAGCATCTGCCCCACTTGAATCTGGGCGGAACCGCACCGTGAACTCACTGCTTAAAGTAAAGGCCATACGCCCTGAATTGCTGACCCTGGTCGGCAGCGCCTTTTTGTTATTAGCCTGCAATTCCGTGCTCTGGGCGCATGTGTTCAGCATTACGCCGAGCACAGGCGCGGGTTTGATCACCCGCGTGGCCTTTGGTCTGATCGTGTTCACACTGTTTAATCTGGTGCTCACGCTGCTGGCGTTTCGCTGGGTGCTTAAGCCGGTGCTCACCGTGCTGCTGCTGATCAGCGCTGGCGTCGCCTACTTCATGAGCCAGTACGGCGTAGTCATCGACCTGAACATGCTGCGCAACGCCGCGCAAACCAACGCCACCGAAGTGCGTGACCTGTTGTCGCTCAAGTTGGCGGCCTATGTGCTGTTTTTGGGCATTCTGCCGGTGCTGTTGCTCTGGCGAATTCCGGTGAACTACCGCTCCTGGCCGCGTGAGCTGCTGAGCAAATTGCTGGTAACGGTGGGCTGCGTGGCCGTGTTGGGCGTGGTGGCGATGGCTAACTACCAAGGCTTGGCCTCGTTTTTCCGCAACCACCATGAGCTGCGCTTGATGGTGGTGCCGAGCAACTACGTGGGCGCTTCCTTCAACCTGCTGCGCGAGGAAATCGCCACCGGCAAGCAGCCGTTTCGCACCCTTGGCGAAGACGCGGTAAAAGCGCCGGCCTGGCAGAGCCATCGGCACAAGTCGTTAACCGTGCTGGTGGTCGGGGAGAGCGCCCGCGCCGACAACTTCGGCATTTTGGGCTACGACCGTGACACCACGCCAAAACTCAAAGCCCAGCCTGGCGTTATCGCTTACCCCAACGCCCATTCCTGCGGCACGGAAACCGCCGTGTCGGTGCCCTGCATGTTCTCCAACCTGGGCCGCAGCAACTACAGCGCGGGCAAAGCCTATTCCCAGGAAGGGCTGTTGGACGTGTTGAAACGCGCCGGCCTCAACGTGCAATGGCGTGACAACCAGTCCGGCTGCAAAGGCACCTGCGACCGAGTGAATTTCGTCGACGTCAGCGACCTCAAAGACCCGGCCCTGTGCGCCAACAGCGAATGCCACGATGAAATTCTGCTGCAAGGTTTGCAGAACACCCTCGACAACCTGAAAGACGACACCGTGCTGGTGCTGCACCAGATGGGCAGCCATGGCCCGGAATACTTCAAGCGCTACCCCAAAGCGTTCGAACAATTCACCCCGGTGTGCACCAGCAACGCGCTGAACGAGTGCTCGCGTGAAAGCATCGTCAACGGCTACGACAACACCATTCTGTACACCGACCACGTGCTCTCCAGCCTGATCGACGTATTGCGCGCCAACCAAGACAAAGTCGACAGCGCCATGCTGTACATGTCTGACCACGGCGAGTCGCTAGGCGAATACAACCTGTACCTGCACGGCACGCCGTACATGATGGCGCCCGACCAGCAGAAACACATCGGCATGCTGGCCTGGTTTTCCGACAGCTATCAGCAGGAATTTCAGCTCAACGCCGATTGCTTGAGAGGCCAGCGCGAGCAGCCGGTGAGCCAGGACAACCTGTTCAGCTCGATGCTTGGGTTGTTGCAGGTGAATACCAAGGTGTACGACAAGGGGCTGGATATGTTTGCTGGGTGCCGGACGTAACGACCGTTGTCCCCGACAGTCCCGCAGGCGGGCGAGGGGAGCGAATCGCGTACGGTCGAGTCCCCTCTCCCGCAGGCGGGCGAGGGGAGCGGAGCCGCGTACGGTTGAGTCCCCTCTCCCGTTTACGGGAGAGGGTTAGGGTGAGGGGCTTTTGATTTCAGATTTGCGTCGGGCCCGGCCCTCTCCCCCAGCCCCTCTCCCGCAGGCGGGCGAGGGGAGCAGAATCGCGTACGGTCGAGTCCCCTCGCCCGCTTGCGGGAGAGGGTTAGGGAGAGGGGCCTTTGATTTTAGCTTTGCGTTGGGCCCGGCCCTCTCCCCCAGCCCCTCTCCCGCAGGCGGGCGAGGGGAGCAGAATCGCGTACGGTCGAGTCCCCTCGCCCGCTTGCGGGAGAGGGTTAGGGTGAGGGGCCTTTGATTTTAGCTTTGCGTCGGGCCCAGCCCTCACCCCCGGCCCCTCTCCCGTAAACGGGCGAGGGGAGCAGAGCAGTTGAGTTTGTTAGGCCAACTGCGATTCACTCAACTGATGCTCTTCCCCCGCGTAATACGCCCGCACGCGCGGGTCCATCACCTTGCGCCATAGCGGCGGAAACAGGGCCAGCACAATCATTCCGGCATACCCATTGGGCAACTGCGGGCTGTCGTCAAAATGGCGCAGCACCTGATAGCGGCGCTTGGCGTAGGCGTGGTGGTCGGAGTGGCGTTGCAGGTGGAATAGGAACAGGTTGGTCAGCAGGAAATTGCTGTTCCATGAGTGATGCGGGTTGGTGCGTTCATACCGGCCGTTGGCTTGTTTACGGCGATGCAGGCCGTAGTGTTCGACGTAGTTGACGATCTCCAGCAGCGTCAGCGCGACAAACGATTGGCCGAGGAAAAACAGCGCGCCCATCCAGCCAAACGCCAGGCAGAAGCCGAGCAGAAACGCACTGCTGGTGGCGTACCACCAGATCAGCTCATTGCGCCAATGCAGAACCGGCAAACCACGGCGTTGCAGGCGCTCTTTTTCCAGCGCCCAGGCATTCAAAAAGTTGTGTTTGTAGGCGTGGGGCAGAAAGGCGTACAGGCTCTGGCCGAAGCGTGAAGAAGACGCGTCTTCGGGCGTGGATACATGCACATGATGGCCGCGCACATGCTCCACCTTGAAGCCGGCATAACACACCGCCGCCAGTAGCAAGCCGCCGGCGTTCTGTTCCAGTTGCGGGTCTTTGTGAATGAACTCGTGCGCCACGGTAATGCCGATGGCGCCCGTCACCGTGCCCACCGACAGAATCCAACCCAGCCGGCCGACCCAGCTCCACGCTTCGTAATACACGAACGCCCAGCCGGCCCACGCCAACATGCCCAGCAAAAACGGCACGGTGGCCAGCCTGAGCAGGCGGTAGTAGCCCTGTTTATCCATTTTCGGCACGTCGGCCACTTCATCGGGGTTGGCCGGGTCGCGGCCGACGATGGCGTCCAGAATCGGGATAACGCCGAAGACCACGGTCACCACCAGGTAGGCCCAGGCGTCGGCATGGGCGCTACCCAGCGACCAGTAATAACTCATGGGCACGCCCAGCACGGGGATCAGCCAAATCCAATAACCGGCTTTTTTCAGGGCGATCATCCAAGAGGAGGGCAGGAAAGCAAACATGGTGAGCTCCATTGTTTTTATGGGGGAGTCGACATCTGAAATTGTAGGACAATCACCTCCGCGAAAAGCCCTTCCAGGCCCCACCTTTTGGACGGCAAGCCGCTTGGCTGTAACGCTTGCCGCCGCTTGGAGCGGTAACACGCTGTGTTACACTCGCGCCCGTTTTGGCAAGCTACTGCGCTCGGTTTTGCGGCTTTGCAGCAGGTGAAAAAGCACAGTGGCTATAGCCTGCTTTTTGTCTTGGCGACCCGTCGCTCGCTACGCTTGCAACTACCTTTCCCCTAAGGACGCTTATGTTCAAAGCACCTGACAGCCTTGCCGAGCAAATTGCCCATCACCTGGCCGAGCGCATCATTCGTGGGGAACTGAAAGAGCGTGAGCGCATCCAGGAGCAGAAGGTCACCCTGGCGTTGAATGTCAGCCGGGGCTCGGTACGCGAAGCGCTGCTGATTCTCGAGCGTCGCCACCTGATCACCATTCTTCCGCGTCGTGGCGCGCACGTTAGCGAGCTGACGCCACATAACGTCAAAAGCCTCTATGCCCTGGTAATCGAGCTTTACATCCTGCTCGGTTACGCGGTGGCCGAGCGCTGGAAAACCGAGGCCGATCTGCAGCCTTTCGTGGCCATCCAGCAGCAGTTGATGGCCCACGCCGAAGCCCGCGATATCGACAGCTTTGTGCAGAGCAGCTTCGACGTCATGCGCGCTGCGTTCCCGTTCGCCAACAACCCGTATTTGCAAGAAACCCTGGAAAATCTGCTGCCGGCCATGAGCCGCACGTATCACCTGGCGCTGGAAAAACGCAAAAGCGAGATGAGCCAGTTCCTCAATGCCTTTGCCGGCTTGCTGCAAGCGGTGATCGCACGCGACCCGGCCCAGGCGCGCGAAACCCTCACGGCCTATAGCCAACACAACTGCCAGATGGTGCTTGCCGCCATGGCAGAACGCTAACCGTACCCGGCTAAGGACAGCGCGCTATGCGGCTCAAGTGCATCAAGCTGGCGGGGTTCAAATCCTTCGTCGACCCCACTACGGTGAACTTCCCCAGCAATATGGCGGCGGTGGTCGGGCCCAATGGCTGCGGCAAGTCCAATATCATCGACGCCGTGCGCTGGGTGATGGGCGAAAGCTCGGCGAAGAATTTGCGCGGCGAGTCGATGACCGACGTCATCTTCAACGGCTCCAACACGCGCAAGCCGGTCACCCAAGCCAGCATCGAGCTGATCTTCGACAACAGCGACGGCACCCTGGTGGGCGAGTACGCCGGCTACGCCGAAATCTCCATCCGCCGCCGCGTCACCCGCGACAGCCAGAACACCTATTTCCTCAACGGCACCAAATGCCGGCGCCGCGACATCACCGATATTTTCCTCGGCACCGGCCTGGGCCCGCGCAGCTACTCGATCATCGAGCAGGGCATGATCTCCAAGCTGATCGAAGCCAAGCCCGAAGACCTGCGCAATTTCATCGAAGAAGCGGCCGGCATTTCCAAGTACAAGGAACGCCGCCGCGAAACCGAAAACCGCATTCGCCGCACCCACGAAAACCTGGCGCGCCTGACCGACTTGCGTGAAGAACTGGAACGCCAACTCGACCGTCTGCATCGCCAGGCGCAGTCGGCGGAGAAGTACCAGGAATACAAAGCCGAAGAGCGTCAGCTCAAAGCGCAATTGTCGGCGCTCAAGTGGCAGGCGCTGAACGAGCAAGTGGGGCAGCGCGAAGCAATCATCGGCAACCAGGAAATCGGTTTCGAAGCCTTGGTGGCCGAGCAGCGCAACGCTGATGCCAGCATCGAGCGCTTGCGCGATGGCCACCACGAATTGTCTGAGCGGTTCAACCTTGTTCAGGGCCGTTTTTACTCCGTGGGCGGCGATATCGCCCGCGTCGAGCAAAGCATTCAGCACGGCCAGCAACGCTTGCGCCAGTTGCAAGACGACCTCAACGAAGCCGAACGCGCGCGCCTGGAAACCGAATCTCACCTGGGCCACGACCGCACCTTGCTCGCCACCCTCGGCGAGGAGTTGGCGCTGCTGGAGCCTGAGCAGGAAATCACCCACGCCGCCGCCGAAGAAGCCGCTGCCGCGTTGGAAGAATCCGAAAGCGCCATGCAGGGCTGGCAAGCCCAGTGGGACGATTTCAACCTGCGCTCCGCCGAGCCACGGCGCCAGGCCGAGGTGCAGCAGTCGCGCATTCAGCAATTGGAACAAAGCCTGGAACGCCTGGCCGAGCGCCAGCGTCGGCTGAACGACGAGCTGGTGTTGCTTTCGGCAGACCCCGAAGACGCCGCCATTCTCGAACTCAGCGAGCAAGTGGCCAGCAGCGAACTGACCCTTGAAGAGCTGCAACACGCCGAGCAGGCCATGGTGGAACGCCTGGAACAATTGCGTGGCGAACTGCTGCAAGCCGGTCAGGCGCAGCAGCAAGCCCAAGGCGAGCTGCAACGCTTGAACGGCCGCTTGGCCTCCCTGGAAGCGCTGCAACAAGCCGCGCTCGACCCTGGCAAGGGCACCGCCGACTGGCTGCGCGAACAACAACTCAACGGACGTCCACGGCTCGCCGAAGGCTTGCGGGTCGAAGCCGGCTGGGAGCTGGCGGTGGAAACCGTGCTAGGCGCCGATCTGCAAGCCGTGTTGCTGGACGATTCGCAGCAGCTAGGTGCGCTCGATTTCGTTAGCTTCGACCAAGGTGATCTGCGCCTGCTCAGTCCCGCCAAGGGCGGCGCGCGGGTGGCTGGCAGCCTGCTCGATAAAGTCGAAGCCAGTGTCGATCTGGCGCCCTGGCTGGGTAAGGTCAAACCGGTCAACACGCTGGATGACGCGTTGACGCGTCGCGCGCAGTTGGGCGAGGGCGAGAGCCTGATCAGCCGCGATGGCTACTGGGTCGGCCGGCACTTTCTACGGGTACGTCGCGCCAGCGAAGCCGAAAGTGGCGTGCTGGCCCGCGGTCAGGAAATTGAGCGGTTGGGGCTTGAGCGCGATGAGCGTGAAGCCAACCTGGCGAGCCTCGACGAACGCTTGCAAACGCTGCGCGAAACCCAGCAGCAACATGAACAAAGCCGCGAAGAACAACGGCGCCGTCTGCAAGACGAAGCGCGCCGTCAGGGCGAGCTGAAGGCGCAATTGTCTGCAGGCCAAGCCAAGGTCGAACAACTGACCCTGCGCCGTCGTCGGCTTGACGAAGAACTGGTTGAGTTGGGCGAGCAGCGCGCCATCGAGGCCGAACAGCTCGGCGAAGGGCGTCTTCAGCTGCAAGATGCGCTCGACGCCATGGCCCTCGACACCGAACAACGCGAAGTATTGATGGCCCAGCGCGACGCCCTGCGCGAACGCCTCGACCGTGTGCGCCAGGAAGCCCGCCAGCATAAAGACCATGCGCACCAGTTGGCCGTGCGCCTCGGCTCGCTCAAGGCGCAACACGACTCCACGCGCCAGGCGCTTGAGCGTCTGGAATTGCAGGCCGAACGCCTGCACGAAAAACGTGAGCAGCTGAACCTCAACCTCGACGAGGGCGCCGCGCCGCTGGAAGAGCTGCGCATGAAGCTCGAAGAGTTGCTCGACAAACGCATGGGTGTGGAAGACGAACTGAAGTTCGCCCGCCTGGCCCTGGAAGACGCCGACCGTCAACTGCGCGACGCCGAAAAGCGCCGCACCTCGGCCGAGCAGCAGTCGCAATTGCTGCGCACCCAGCTGGAACAGCAGCGCATGGAATGGCAATCGCTGACCGTGCGCCGCAAAGCCATTCAGGACCAGCTGCTGGAAGACAACTACGACCTGCACGGCGTGCTGGGCACGTTGCCGAGCGAGGCCAACGAAAAGTCCTGGGAAGAAGAGCTCGAGCGCCTGGCCGCGCGTATTCAAAGGTTGGGGCCGATCAACCTGGCCGCCATCGACGAGTACCAACAGCAGGGCGAGCGCAAGCGCTACCTCGATGCGCAGGACGCCGACCTGGTTGAAGCGCTAGACACCTTGGAAAACGTGATCCGCAAAATCGACAAAGAAACCCGCAACCGCTTCAAAGAAACCTTCGACCAAATCAACGGCGGGTTGCAGGCCCTGTTCCCGAAAGTGTTTGGCGGCGGCAATGCCTACCTGGAACTGACCGGCGAAGACTTGCTCGATACCGGCGTTACCATCATGGCGCGCCCGCCAGGCAAGAAGAACAGCACCATCCACCTGTTATCCGGTGGCGAAAAGGCACTCACCGCGTTGGCCCTGGTGTTTGCCATTTTCAAACTCAATCCGGCACCGTTTTGCATGCTCGACGAAGTGGATGCGCCGCTGGACGACGCCAACGTTGGGCGTTATGCGCGGCTAGTAAAAGAGATGTCCGAGACGGTGCAATTCATCTATATCACCCACAACAAAATCGCCATGGAAATGGCCGATCAGTTGATGGGCGTAACAATGCATGAACCTGGCTGCTCGCGGCTTGTCGCAGTAGATGTCGAAGAAGCCTTGGCTTTGGTGGAGGCATAACGCGTACAGCGGTGTAAAGTTGCCTTTCGTCGTGCTAGCTTATTGCCCACTATTTTTTATATGCGGGAAATGTCTGTCAGAACATGGAGTTGATACACGCAGGCTGAAGTTCTGACGGCAGTTTTTATCGGATCATCGGGTTGAGTCACAGGGCGGATGCCCTTCTTTATTATTATTTTTTCAGGGGCTACAGAATTACATGGAAATCGGTCTGCGGGAGTGGCTGATCGTCATCGGCATCATTGTTATCGCTGGCATTCTGTTTGATGGCTGGCGGCGCATGCGCGGTGGTAAAGGCAAGTTGAAATTCAAGTTGGACCGCAGTTTCTCCAACCTTCCGGACGATGACGGCGCCCCTGAACTGCTGGGCCCGCCGCGTGTTCTCGACCGCCACACTGAACCCAAAGTCGAAGAAGAAGATTTGCCGGCCATGAGCCCGCGCGAATTGAATCGTCGTCGCGGCAAAGTGGTTGAGCCAAGCCAGGGCGATTTGAATTTGGGCATCGAAGAGCCGGTGCCGACCCTGCTTAATCCGGTTGATGACGTTGAGCCGAAAAAACGTAATCCCAGCGTGCCGCAAGAAAGCAAAGATCTTCCGCCCGTTGAAGAAGTGTTGGTCATCAACGTAGTTGCCCGCGAGGGCGAGGGCTTTAATGGCCCGGCACTGTTGCAGAACATTTTGGAAAGTGGCCTGCGTTTCGGCGAGATGGATATTTTCCACCGTCACGAAAGCATGGCCGGCAATGGCGAAGTGTTGTTCTCCATGGCCAACGGGGTTAAACCCGGCACGTTTGACTTGGACGACATCGACCACTTCAGCACCCGCGCCGTGAGTTTCTTCCTTGGCTTGCCGGGGCCACGTCATCCGAAACAGGCATTTGACGTGATGGTCGCTGCGGCCCGTAAGTTGGCCCATGAATTGAGCGGCGAATTGAAAGATGACCAACGCAGTGTGATGACTGCGCAAACCATCGAACACTATCGCCAGCGCATCGTTGAATTCGAGCGCAAAGCGCTGACCAACAAGCGCTGATAGCCGGCCGCTGTTTTTTGTAGGAACGAGCTTGCTCGCGAAGCTGTTAGAGCAATCGCCAGCAAGCTACCTCCTACGCAGATCTAGAATGACTGAGCAGCTTCGGCTGCTCTTTTTCGTTTCGAGACTTCCGTTATGACCGACGCCC
Source organism: Pseudomonas sp. AC070 (assembly GCF_979258635.1). Classification (NCBI taxonomy): domain Bacteria; kingdom Pseudomonadati; phylum Pseudomonadota; class Gammaproteobacteria; order Pseudomonadales; family Pseudomonadaceae; genus Pseudomonas; species Pseudomonas sp. AC070. The sequence goes on along the minus strand of NZ_OZ409871.1, from coordinate 3,470,827 downwards.
AAACCGCCGCCACCCGTATCGCCCAACTGCGTAGCGAGTTGGACATGCACAACTACCGCTACCACGTGCTGGACGAACCGAGCATTCCGGACGCCGAGTACGACCGCCTGTTCCACGAACTGAAGGCGCTGGAAGCCGAACACCCGGAACTGGTCAGCCCCGACTCGCCCACGCAACGCGTCGGCAGCCTGGCGCAATCGGCCTTTGGCGAAGTGAAGCACGAGGTGCCGATGCTCAGCCTCGGCAACGCCTTCGCCGAAGAAGACCTGCTGGATTTCGACCGCCGCGTTCGTGAAGGCCTGGCCGATGAACTTCCGGCTGGCGACCTGTTCGGTGCCGGTGCCACGGTGGAGTACAGCTGTGAACCTAAGCTCGATGGCCTGGCCGTAAGCCTGCTATACCGCGACGGCAAACTGGTGCGCGGCGCCACGCGCGGCGACGGCAGCACCGGCGAAGATATCAGCGCCAACGTGCGCACGGTGCGCAACATTCCGCTCAAACTCCACGGCAGCGGCTGGCCCAGCGTGCTGGAGGTGCGTGGCGAAGTGTTTATGTCGCGCGCCGGCTTCGAACGCCTGAACGCCAGCCAGTTGGAGCAGGGCGGCAAGACTTTCGCCAACCCGCGCAACGCCGCCGCTGGTAGCTTGCGCCAGCTGGACTCCAGCATCACCGCCAAGCGCCCGCTGGAATTCTGCTGCTACGGCATCGGCCAGGTGCAAGGCGAATTACCCGACACGCACATAGGCATTCTCAATGCGCTCAAAGACTGGGGCATGCCCATCAGTCGCGAGTTGAAATTGGCCAAGGGTGCGCAGGAATGTTTGGACTACTACCGCGCCATCGGCGAGAAGCGCGACGCGCTGGCCTACGAAATCGACGGCGTGGTGTTCAAGGTCAACAACCTGGCTTGGCAGCGCGAGCTGGGCTTTCGCGCCCGTGAACCGCGCTGGGCCATCGCCCATAAATTCCCCGCCAGCGAAGAACTCACCGAATTGCTCGCCGTGGAATTCCAGGTCGGCCGCACCGGCGCGGTTACGCCGGTGGCGCGCCTGCGGCCGGTAAAAGTGGCCGGCGTGATGGTCGCCAACGCCACGCTGCACAACATGGACGAAGTGGCGCGCCTGGGCGTGATGGTCGGCGATACCGTGATCATCCGCCGTGCCGGCGACGTGATTCCGCAGGTGGTGCAAGTGGTGCTCGACCGCCGGCCCGCCGATGCCAAACCCTTGCACGTGCCGGAGCAGTGCCCGGTGTGCGGCTCGCACGTGGAGCGCACGCAACTGATCAAACGCAGCAAAGGCCGCGAAACCATCAGCGAAGGTGCTGTGTACCGCTGCGTCGGCCGCCTGGCGTGTGGCGCTCAGCTCAAGCAGGCGATCATCCACTTCGTTTCGCGCCGCGCCATGGACATCGACGGGCTGGGCGACAGAACCATCGAGCAATTGGTGGACGAAGGCCTGATCCATTCGCCGGCTGATCTGTACAAACTGACCTTCGAACAGATCGTCGAACTCGAAGGCTTCGCCGAGCTGTCGAGCAAAAACCTGCTGGCTGCCATCGAAAACAGCCGCAAGCCTGACCTGGCGCGCTTCATCTTTTCCCTCGGCATTCCCGACGTCGGCGAAGAAACCGCCAAGGTGCTGGCCCGGTCGTTGGCCTCGGTGGCGCGCATCAAACAAGCGTTACCCGAAGTACTCACCTACCTGCCAGACGTGGGCTTGGAAGTGGCCTATGAAATTCACGAATTCTTCAGCGACAGCCACAACCAGAGCGTGATCGAGCAGCTTGAACAGGTGCTCGATATTCAGGGCCAGGGCGAACTGGGCGCCGAGTATGCCGCCAGCACCACCCTGGCCGGGTTGCTCGACAAACTGCATATTGCTTCCGTTGGCCCCACCGGCGCGAAGACCCTGGCGGCGAAGTTTGGCGAGTCGCTGCAAAAAGTGCTCGAGGCCGACTGGCTGGACCTGCGCCAAGCCCTAAGCGAAAAACCCGCCAATGCCGTGCGCGAGTTCTTCGCCGTCGCGGAAAACCGCGAACGTGCCCTGAAAATAGAAGCGCAGCTGCGCGAATTTGGCATGCACTGGGACAGTGAAAAGCGCGTGGTCGAAGGGCTGCCGCTGGCCGGGCAAACCTGGGTGCTGACTGGCAGCCTGGAAATCATGAGCCGCGACATTGCCAAGGAAAAACTGGAAAGCCTGGGCGCCAAGGTGGCGGGCTCGGTATCGGCGAAAACCACCTGCGTGGTAGCCGGGCCGGGGGCGGGTTCGAAGCTGGCCAAGGCCAATGAGCTGGGTGTGAAGGTGCTCGACGAAGCCGAGTTTTTGCAGGCGTTGGCGGGGTATGGGATTCAGGCGTAGAGCCGAGGGTTGCAGGAAATCGCGGCTAAAGCCGCTCCTACAGGTGGTGCAATGTAGGAGCGGCTTTAGCCGCGATGCTTTACAGCCAATCCTCAGTTAATCGCGTCATTCAACGCTTTGGCCGGCACGTACTTGATCACTTTCTTCGCGGCAATTTCGATTGCCTTGCCGGTCTGCGGGTTGCGGCCGGTGCGGGCAGGGCGGTCGGCGACTTTCAGTTTGCCGATGCCCGGCAAGGTGATTTCGTCGTAGTTCTCCAGCGCGTCGCTGACGATCTCGCTCAGTTGCTCCAACACCGCGCGAACGGTCGCCTTGGAGGCGTCGGTGGCTTCGGCGATATCGCTGATCAACTGGTCTTTGCTCATGGCCATGCTGGCTGTTCCTTTAAACGATTACTGAAAGGGTGCTGCGCGAAAGCCGGCACGCTAGCACAAAAGCCCTGAGCAATCAGGCACCTCGGGTATTTTTCCCTCTGACCTTCAGGCACCGCGAATGCTGGCCGATAGCCTGGCAAGCGTGGCGCGCGACAACGCTTCCAGAAAGCCTGCAGCGCGCCCGATAAAAACGCGGCGAGCGTCTACGCTTGCAATTAGTTGTCCTGTCGCTTGGAGAATCATCATGCTGCGCGTGTTTGCCGACTTGGGGTTTCGCTGGAAAATCGCCTTGCCCATTCTGGTGCTGGCTGTGTTGTTGGTGCTGATGGGCGTGCTCGGCGTGCGAGGCATCACCCATGTGGCTGACTCCAGCGGCAAACTGACCAACCGTTATTTGCCCGCCATCAGCCTGCTGCTCAACGCCGATCGCGATCTTTACCAAGCCTTTGTGGCCGAGCGCAGCCTGCTCGACGAAGCCGCTGGCGAGCACATCAATGGGCTGAAAAGCTCCCACGCCGAAAATTTGCAACAAGCCTACGACCGCGTACACAAGTACGCCGCCATGGACCCCAGCCCGGAAGCCAAAGCGCTGGTCGCCCAGTTCGATCAGGGCTACGCCACGTGGAAAGCCACCACGCTACAAGTCGTGCAACTGGCAAGTAGCGACCCCGACGCCGCCAGCGCGCTGAGCTTCGGCACCAGCGAAACGCAGTTCGACGCCATGCGCGACGCCATCGACAAACTCGGTGAGCTCGAAGACAACGCCGCCAACGCCGAAGGCACCGCCGCCATTACCCAAGGCCAAGAACTCAGCTGGCAGCAAGGCGGCATCGTCGCGTTCGGCCTGCTGGTGTGCCTGATTCTGGTGGTGGGCTTCCCGATTCTGGTGACTCGTCCGCTGGAAAACCTGTTGCATCGCATTGAACAAATCGCCGATGGCGACGGCGATTTGCGCGTGCGTCTGGACGTGTTGTCCCGCGATGAATTGGGAAAACTCAGCGCGGCGTTCAACCGTTTCCTCGACAAGCTGCAGCCACTGATCAAAGAGGTTGGCCGCGTTACCGGCGAAGTGGCGGCCTCCGCGCAAAACCTGGCCGGCATGGCCGCCGCCAACGACCGCTTGATCAGCAGCGAACACGCCGCCGTCGACCAGGTCAGCACCGCCGCCACCGAAATGAGTGCGGCGGTCAACGAAGTGGCGCGCAACGCCCAGAATGCCGCCGACGCCGCGCGCACTGCCGAAGTGCAATCGCGCGAAGGCGCTCAGGTGGTCGGCGCGACCATTAGTGCCATGCGTCAACTGGCCCAGGAAGTGGAAAGCGCTTCCGGCACCATCCAGACCCTTGAACAGGAAACCGCCAACATCGGCGCTGTGCTGGCGGTGATCAAAGGCATCGCCGAACAGACCAACTTGCTCGCGCTGAACGCTGCTATCGAAGCCGCGCGGGCAGGGGAGCAGGGGCGAGGTTTTGCTGTGGTCGCCGACGAAGTGCGCGCCCTGGCCGCCCGCACGCAAGACTCGACCAAAGACATTCAGAACATGATCGAACGCCTGCAAGTGGGCGTGCAGAACGCGGTGAAGGCGATGGACTCGGGCAGCATCAAAGCGCGGGACAGCGTCGACCGCGCGGCGGGTGTCGACCAGATTCTGTCCGAATCCAGCGACTCGGTCGGACGCATCAATGACATGGCCGCGCAAATCGCCACGGCCTGTGAGGAACAGAGCAGCGTCACCGAAGAAATCGCCCGCAACATCAGCGACATTCGCGAACTCTCCAACGAAGCGGCGAGCACTTCGGAGCGAAGCACCGAGGCGAGTCAGCGGCTGTCGGAGTTGTCTTCGGGATTGGCGAAATTGGTCGGCAGCTTCCGCGTTTAGCGCGCGCTTGTCGTAGGAGCCCCTTGGTGGCTCCTACAGCACAGTTGACATAGCTCAGCTCAATACTTAACCGCCAATTTACGTATGGATTTGATAGCGTCCCGGTCATCTGGCTTTTCTACCGTGCGAGCTCCCTTCATCGCCACGGAACCGCCATGAAACCTGTCTTTCTGCGCCTGACCTTAACCCTCGCCGCCGCCTGGCTGGCACCCGCTGTCCACGCCAGCGGGCTCGCCGATTTCACCCTGACCCCCAACGCCGCCATTTCCGGCTATAACCGCGAGAACCTCACAGCCGTTACTACGCAGCAATGCGCCGATGCTTGCCAGAGCACCGAACGCGCTGGCTGGTGCGTGTCGTTCGACTTCAACCGAACCACCAGCGCCTGTGACCTCAGCGACAAACGCGCCAGCGACGTGGGCGGGCTGAAAACCGACTACAGCGGCAACCCCTACGACCACTACTCGCTCAAGCCAGACCCGCTGGTAAATTTCTCGCGCGTCACCAACGCCGCCATTTCGGGCTACAACGTCGAGAATCTGAAAAACGTCACGCCTAAAGACTGCGCAGCCGCCTGCACCGACGCCAGCCGCAGCAGCTGGTGTAAATCCTTCGACTTCAACAAAACCACCAGCGCCTGCGACCTCAGCGACAAACGCGCCAGTGACGTCGGCGGGCTGAAAACCAACTACGCCGGCAACCCGTACGACCACTATTTTCTGGTAGCCGGTGAAGGCATCGCCAACCCGGTGCCCGGCAACAAACACGTGCTGATTATTGGCATGGACGGCCTGCGCGGCGATGCCTTGTTCTGCCCGGGCTGCGCGGCCACGCCAGCCCTCAGTGCGCTGGCCGATGGCGGCGCCTTTCACCGCAACGTATTGGCTGGCGGCGTGCAAGACACCTTCAGCGGCCCTGGTTGGGCCACCGCCTTCACCGGGTTCTGGGCCAGCGCTCATGGCGTAACCAGCAACGCCACCGACCTGCCCATGCTCAAGCCGCACGTGTTCGACCTGCTCAAGCAGCGCTACCCAACGGCCACCGTCGGCGTGGTGGGCGACTGGTTCAACATTACCCACAACCTCAAGCCCGTGGGGGCCGACTTTGTGGTCGCCAACAGCGCGAAAAATTCCCAGCAGGCCACCGACACCGTGAAGGGCTGGCTTGGCTGGAAGAACCCACCGACCGCGATTTTCTACTACCTGCACAACGTCGACATTCACGCCGCCAGCTACGAGCCGTTGAACGCGTTCTACCAGAGCAAAATCCGCGGCGAAGATACGCAAATTCAACAAGTGCTCGACACCCTGGCTGCGCGCCCGAACTACGCCAACGAAGAATGGCTGATCGTGGTTGCCTCCGATCATGGCGGCACCGGTAGCGGTCACGGCGGCCAGAGCGCTGGCGAGCGCAGCACCATCCTGATCCTCAACAATAGCTACCAGAACCCTGGCAAAACCGCGTACTGCGTCGGCGATCTGAGCGCCACCCCACTCTTGCAAGTGGATGGCGTGACGCCGCACGTCCTCGACTTCCTCGGCCTGCCGAACGCCACCGCCGGGCATAAATACGCCGGCTGCGGCCAATAGGGCGTGCATCGCAAGTGCTTGTAGTGGATGCGTTTTTAAACCGCACGAGGCGGTTGTAAGTTCTAAACAAGCCGGTACAATGGCGCGGCCTTCAGCCTTGAAGGCACGCGTTATGGTGACCCCCATCGGTCCCCCCGCAACGATTACCCGTTAACCTGGTCAGGTCCGGAAGGAAGCAGCCACAGCGGGAACATTGTGTGCCGGGGTGTGGCTGGTGGGGGTTGCCTCCAGTCTTCTATCTGGTTGATTTATAAAGGTTTTTCGCTCCGAAACCACACGGTGGTACAAGGAGTGATACAACCGTGTCGACCGTCCCAACCTACCTTTTGTTATCCCGCCACTCGGTCTACTACTTCCGAATCGTGGTGCCGGATGTTCTTCGCCCATTGTTTCCCCGCAGGGAGATACGGCGCTCCCTCCAGACCCGCTGCAGACGCGAAGCTTTGATACGTGGACGGGAGCTATTGCTCCAGGTTCAGCGGCTCTTCACCGAGGCGTTTCAGGGCATCAAGCCTGCCGTCGAGCGGCTGCGTGGAGCGTGGGAGTCGGGCGGCAAAAGGGTCGCCAGCTGGGCGCTGTGGCTGCGACAACAGCAGCTCGAATCGTTGTCCTCACGCGTGCTGCCGGCATGGTCCGAAAGGCCCGCAGAACCGCCTCAGACGCTCGCTCCTGTTAAACCCATACCAGTGCAGCAGGAAGCTCCCTGCGCCCCTCTAACGCTGCTCCAGGTGGCTGACGAACACCTCAAGAACCAGGAGCGCGAAGGCCTACCTATCAAGACCCTGGATGACAAGCGCGCCGTCGCGACGTTGTGCGCCCGAATCATCGGCGATCTGCCCATTGACCAAGTAACCCGCAAGCACGCCCACCAGTTCAAGGAGACCGCCCTCAAGCTGCCGCCCCGTATGCACCAGTTGCCTGCGCAGCCACTTGAGAAAACCATCGCGGAGGCTAAGACCACCATCAGCCTGACCACCTTCAACAACTACGTGAAGAACCTGACGTCGTTCTTCAACTACGCCGTCCGAGAGGGCTACTGCCCACGTAACCCATTCCTTGGGCTGCGAGTACGGCAGCGGCGGAAGGTCAGTGAAGAACGCAGTGCGTTTTCTACCGAGGACCTGCAGAAGCTGTTCAGCAAGGTGACCTACGCACCGAAGAACTCCCCTCAGCCGCACAAGTACTGGCTGCCACTCCTGGGGCTGTATACCGGCGCACGGATGAATGAGCTTTGCCAGCTCTACCTGGACGACGTGGTCACAGTGAATGGCATTCAGTGCATCCACTTCCGTGAAACCAGGCCGGACCAGAAGCTGAAGACGGTAGGTTCCGAGCGCCTGCTGCCGATCCACTCCAAGCTGCGGGAGTTGGGGTTCCCTGAGTTCATCAAGGCACAGCAAGATCTCGGTCACCAACGGGTATTCCCGGAGCTGACCTGCCACAAGAAGCATGGCTATAGCGCGGCGCCATCGAAGTGGTTCACCCGTGTGCGGGAGCTGCACGGCTTCCGGGATGACGGCGCGAAGAAGGACTTTCACAGCTTCCGCCATACATTGGCCGACCACCTGAAGCAGAAGGGCGTGGCTGAGGCTTTGGTCGGTGGCGTTCTGGGGCACCTTACTGGGGGGATTACGTTCGGCCGGTATGGGAAGGACTTCAGGCCGGAGGTGCTGGTCGACGTGATAGAACAAGTCAGTTTGGAGTCGTTCTAGGTCGGACCAATGGTGGGGACGGCTCCCGAGACAGCGGCATGCTTGAGCAGGTGGTCATTCCGTCTTGCTTCGCTCGTCAATCATCGTGAACTCCCGGCCTTCAAACATCGCCTCAATCTCCGGGTCCATGTCCGTTATGTCTGCGTCGGGAACGGCGTACTCGGCGAGTGTCCCGTATTCAATACGGTTGCGGATAGGCTCAAGGCGAGCATGGGGCTGTCCGTCCTTGGTGACGATAATCGAATCCCCTGGGGCTAGGGAGTTCACGATGGCTTCCAGGTCCTGCTGCAGGTCAGCTACGTCGATTTCCTTGCTGGTCATATAGCGCTCTCTCCAACATGCGGTCACTAAAGCCTACGTCACCAAAGGCGCGGGCGCTATGGACGCGCTGATAGCTGGACCAGGTTGTACAGGCTGAACGTTGAGTTTCCTGGTGAAAACAACAGGGGGCCGAAGACACAGGCCTCCGCCAAGGGACCCCGTGAGGGGCCCCAGGTATCGACTACGCGTTGGCCATGGGCTCTGCGCTGGTCTTTACACGATACGGCTTCTGAAACATAGCTGCGTTCTCCGCCAAGGTGTTGGCCTTCTCGTTGCCTGGATGGCCGCTGTGGCCCTTCACCCAGCCAATGCTGACCTGATGAAAGCTCAGCAAGCTGTCGACCTCAAGCCACAGGTCCGAGTTGTCCAATGGCCTGTTCCCAGGTTTCTTCCAACCTCGAGCTTTCCACCCCTCCATCCATTCATTGATGCCCCTCACGACGTACTGACTGTCGGAGTAGACCTCGAACTGGGCCGGCTTCTTAACGGCCTTCAGGGCCATGATGAAGGCGGTTAGCTCAGCCCTTTGATTGGTCTGGCGTTCGCCATCGAGGGGACCGGCGATTTCCAGGGTTACACCCTGAGGGTTGCGCAGGAGGGCGCCCCAACCGCCACGCGCATTGGCCTTGCCGTTGTTGATGCAGGCGCCGTCGACGTATGCGGTGTAGGTGTTTGTGGTCATGTTGATGTTCCTTGTGGTGTATGGATGTGAGTAGTCCCGCAGCCTCGGGATCGAGGACGCGTGATAGGGGACGGTGGTTGGTTATGGAGCGGGTGAGACCTGGTTGGCGGACCAATTCCCGACATACATATAGGTGGTCCGCTCTGGCGGAGGACCAAGTCATTGCGGGGGTGGAACTAGGTCAGGGCGGTCGTGGAAGACGGGCAGTCGCGCAGCGGCTGTCGGCTTTCCGAAGAGACCAAGCACAGTAACGCGGATTGAGGATGAGGGTGGATGGACTACAAACCAGGTCATCCTGGTCTTCCCCCTCCAGTGTCTTACTGTTGGTACGGCTCTACGGCCCCAGCCAGCCGCTACGCGACTGCCTGTGCCGCGCCGTCCCTCTGTGGTCTGTCAAAGGAGGACGCCGTCCTAGGCCGTAGGCCCTCATGGTCTCCCTTAGGTGCATCTTCTTTAAAGTATGCGGCGTTAATTCGGTGGTCAGGATCGAAGGCGTCTTCACCTAGGTCTGTGCGCAGCTTGGCGAGGTCTTCCCGTGAGGGCGGCGACACGTCGTCCAGCAGCTCAAGGTGGGTTGCGCGGATATCCTTTTCATAGGCAGCGTTAACAAACTCGTCTTCTGGCAAGCCCATTTCGTAGACCAGCTTCTTCGGTCGTGACTTCAACAGGAAGGGCATGGCCAACTCGATGGCTTTGACGTAGCGCTGGGCCTGTCGTGCCTTTGTCCCGATGATAGCCGCGACGCTTTCGGTCGTGACCTCTTCGACCTCCTCCAGGACGACCATCAAGGACCGCACGGATAGCGGCTTGGACGATCCCCCTTCACCTATTGGTCGGTCGTGCCAGTCAAGGCGGGCGATCCCTTCAATGATTTCCGCCGAGAAGTATGGGTATCGGCTGTAGCCGGTTGTCGGGCCAATCAGCCCGCAGAAGGGGTTGGTTACCCGCTTGGCTGGTCTTCCTCGCTGGCCGGCGGGTTTGGTTTTTGGCACTGTCGACTGTTTGATACTCCGCTCGGCCTGCTTTGCTTGATGCTGTTGGATGAGACGGTCGGCGTTCGCTGCAAGCCTTGCCGACAGTGCGCCAAGCTCAAACGGGGTCAATAGCAAGGCTTCAGGCTGCTGCAGTGATTCCGGCTTCATGTGGACGTTCATGCCTTGGCCATCCGTGTCCGCATTATTGGACCTATGGCGAACCAGCACGGCTCCTCCCGGTCGGTCTTAGCGAGGTCAAGGAGGTCGCCATCGTCCCAGGCAAGGCCGGCGGCCAGGACTAGGTCCATTGCTTCAGCAAGGCGTGTGTCGCGGCGTTTACGTGTGCCTAGGGCCTTGGCCAGGGTGGTCAGCCGGCTTAGATGGTCGGAGCGAAGGTGCAGGTTGAGGCGCACCAGCTTCTGTGGGGTGTTCATGGATAGAGGTCCTTTTTGATAGGTGTGCGAGTACGCCCCGCCTGGGTGAGTCCGAGCAGGGGGCGGGTCGCTTTCAGTGAGGGTTTCTGTGCAGCAGGCAGCTCAGGATGGCTGCCGAAGGTGCTAGATGAGGCGGGCAAGCCGGTTGGTAGCCCTTAGACTGGCCGTATTGTTTTGGCGCGACGAAGGACCGGATCGTTGGGGCTCTTCTGCGCAAGATGGCTGTCTGTGCTTAGACTGGCAGTAATTCAGGTCAGGCTATGGTGAGATGTAGGAAAATGAGTCCTTCACGCCGGCTTCGTCTGCGATTCGGCAGCCTTCCGCGTCCTGAAGACCGTCGCGCGGTCGATGCCTAGAAGGCGTCCGATCTCAGTGTCCCCGCGACCTTCGGCCTTCATGGCCAGAATCTGCTCTTGCAGCGGCAACCCCTTAGGCTTGCGGCCCTTGTATTTCCCATCACGCTTGGCCTTGTCGATGCCTTCTCGCTGCCGCTCCAGCATCATCTCGCGCTCGAACTGGGCTACCGAGCCGAGGACATTGAGCATGAGGCGCCCTGCTGCTGTGGTGGAGTCGATGCCCATGCCGAGGATATTCAGTCCGGCGCCGAGGTCGTCCAAGTGTTTCAGTATCTCGCCTAAGTGATGCACGCTTCGGGCTAGTCGATCCAACTTCGTGACAACCAGGACGTCTCCCGGGCGAAGGTCGGCCAGCATCTTCTCTAGTTCGGGTCGAGCAGCAACGGAAGAGACCTGCTCCTGGTAGATACGCCCCACACCTGCAGCAGTTAGCTCTCTTTCCTGTGCTTCAAAGCCAGCTGCTTGCTCCAGTGTCGACGTTCGTGCGTATCCGATCCGCATGGCGGGTTCTCCGTTGTTTAAGTGTTGCAATGAAATCTAAAGATGTGAAAAGCATGATGTTGCAGAATAGCAAAGTCAACTTCTGTGCAACAGATCCTGCAACAGTTCACGTCGTTGCACTGGGGCAAGGTCCAACGCAACGGTGAGCCACATGTCGCAGTGACGCGCGCATCGAAGGGTATTCAGGCGCTCGCCATACCTTCGATGGACTTGCAGCTGGCTGGTTGGCTTTAGAGGGGCAGTAAGTAGCGTCGGAGGGGGAGAGCGGCGGGGCTGAAGGGGAGCGAGGGGTGTCGTTACGGTAAGACAGGTGGTAAATCCTGGCTGACGTGAAACGGAGCTGCAGTGGGGGGCAGAGGGGGGGGACTGCGCACTTCACTATATACAAAGGCCGTTCAGATTTTTGATCCAAAACATGCCCTGCCATACGGCGCCCGCCGATAAGGCAAACTACCCAGCCCCCCGAAGGATTGCACAACTGGAGAAAGGCTTATGGACAGGCAGTACACCTCAGATACGTTCTATCACATGGTCGGTTTCGGCATTTTGAAGGACGACAACATTGCACCTGAAGAGAAGCAGGAAAGGTGCTTCGAGATGTTGAAGTTCGTCCTTGGCTTCGGCTTCATCGCAGGTAGAAATGCGGACGGTGACTTTGTCAAAAAGGAGGGCTTGGTCAGTGTCACCACCAACCCGAAGGGCCACCTCCGAAATGGCGACTTCGGCGGCTTTCTGGTGAAGGGTGACATCACCTGCTATGCCGACATTCCGCTGGACTGCATTGCCCTGCATGCGAGCAAGTACGGAACGTTCGGGTTCGGGGTCTCAGCCAGGCATTTGGTAGCCTTGGGTGCTAGACCTGTTAGCTATGTGCCTGTTCAGAACAACGGCGGGGTGTTCCCTACCTACATAGGCGGAGGGCTTCTGGACAATATGACCGATGAGATAAAGCGGGTTTATGCCGAAGTAGATGCCTGGGAGGATGAGCACAATCCGGCAGACGAATCGGGGATATCGACTGTCGAAAATCCGCACCCCTGGTCCGGGCTGAACAACATGCTCACTAGGGACGTTGCCGCGTACATCAAACCCTATGACAGCAGTCTCCCCTTTGACCATCCAGAGTGCTACTACATGGAGCGAGAGTGGCGCTTGCTTGGCAATGTAGAAATAGCGCCTCCCAAGGTAACCACAATCATCGTGGCCAAGGGGTATGCCCAAAGGCTTCTCGATGAAGTCCCCAGTGCGTCGCGGTTTCAGATAAAGGAAGTGCGCTGACACGACGGACTACCGGCCTGCCGGTATGGCTCATAAGGTTTATTTAATGAGCCAGGAGTTCCTGTAGCTAGCGCAGAGGGTTTGGGGGTATCGACAGCGATTGGGGATAGCGTTGACTACCTACAATGTAGTACTTATAGGCGTATGGCCTAAGGACAGCATACGCCGTTGTCTTTTGTAAACTGGTAGTTAAGGAAGACGCATGAAAATTTTCAGTATAAGAATAAAAAACTTCCGTACAATTACGACTGAGCAAGTTTTGAACATATCTGATGGTATTACTCTAATAGGTCCGAATAACTCAGGGAAAACAAACGCGCTTTTAGCTCTGTACTATTTTTTTACAGGTCATGAAAATAAATATAATTATGATCCCGAGCGCGACTTACCTTTTGGCTCAAAGAAAATTCAAACAAGTCTAACGTGTTTTTTTCATGCTGATCCTGACGCGGATAAAGAAATAATAGAAAAATTGAAGAAACTTCGCCAAATGCTTAAGGTCCCAAAGGTCGAAGCGTCGGAAAACGTGTTTTCTATAAATGTCTATTTCAATCGTGCGCTTCCTGTGTATCAAGTTTATCCTGGAGCAAAAAAAGCGGAAGGTAAGTCACCTCAGTACTCCACCATGCAAAAAGCAATAATCACAAGTGTGCTAGATTTTTTTCAGTGTTATTACATTCCCTCAAATAAATCGATTGCTCAGCTCTATGACGAATTTGTATCGCCTTTTGTGAAAAAGAAAGTTGCGGTCGCTCTTAGTGCTTATGACGAAAATATTCGAGCCAGCATATCATCCTTGACGGATAGTATGAATGTTGAGTTGGCATCCTCTGGTCTAAGCCATAAAGATGCAAAGGTTAGCGCTTTTCTCGAATACCCCAAAAATTCATTAGAGCATCTCATTTCCGGCTTTGAGTTGATGGTGAGTGATAATAGTAAAAGTTCAATTTTTACGAAAGGTATGGGGCTACAGTCGGCAGTGTTACTTTCATCTTTTAAGTGGATAACGCAACAAAGCCCTGACAAGTCGATAATTTGGCTAATCGAGGAGCCAGAAACTTATATGCATCCGTCCCTCGCATATCAAAGCTCTAAAATACTCGATCAGCTTTCTGAAGTTTCTACAGTTATCAAGACGACTCACTCATTGAGTTTTATGCCTCAATCTGTAGCAGGTGTACAGGGTGTTACTATTGGCTCACGTGGAGTTGGAACACGCCTAAGCAGCTATGGCTCTCTCCAAGCTGCAACAGAGGATATCAGGGTCTCCCTAGGCGTAAAGTTCTCCGATTATTTCGGGCTGACGAATCTTAATATCTTCGTAGAAGGAGAGACAGATATAACTTATCTGATCGAAGTTGCTCTTCACGCTCAGCATGCACTCGGGAAAAAGCTTTTGCTCGCGTCGGACGTTTTGCAGTATCGAGAGTTTGGTGGGGTGACAGAGCTTAAGGGGTTTTTAAGAGCAAACTACGAGCTGATACGGAAAGAGGTTGCTGTCGTTTCACTGTTTGACGGAGATGACGCTGGGCGTAAAAGTGTGCAGGAGCTATCAGGATATTTCGGCAAGAAAAACTGTTTCCACGGAAATATTGATTACGTCGTAGTGCCAAATAAGGTAGCAATTGAAGGGCTATTTCCTGATGAATGGATAGTGGATCTTAGTAAAAGCAATCCGGGTTGGTTTGAGTTCTACATTCCTGATGCCGCCGGCGGGGTAAGCGAGTTCAAAGTTTCAGGTATACATAAGAAACAGTTTATGGAAGCGATGGTTGAGAGGATGGATGATGCTACTGATTACGGTTTTCTTGAGAAATTTGAGCCTGTAATAGAAACGCTAGAGAGCGCTTTGCGAGCGGGTATAAAACGGCTATGGCCGAAAGGCGCCCTGCATCAGGAGTGGAATGACGACGATTTATGATGTGAAATTGATAGTTTAAGGTTTTCTTATTCTTTAATGCAGGGGGCAATATGGAAGGTGATTTCTCTCAGCGGATGGGCTTTATTCCGCTCAGGCCCGAAATTCAGTTGCAAGAGGTGAATCAGGCCTTACGTACTGCAATTTGGAATGAATTAACCATTCATTATTTGAATGGATATGCTAAGAAGGCGGGGAGCACATATCCAAATGTAAGGGGCTCCAATAGAGAGTATTTTGCCGTTAGGTATTATGCGGATTTTGTCAAACGCCCTGTGGACAAAATCCCAACCAGGTGGAATGACTTTTATATGGCTTTAAGACAAGATTTTTTCTCAACTTTAGAATGGCACAGAATTTATAGTCTCATTGAGTTTATGTTGAAGACTGTCGCGGAAAGATATCAGGCTAGTCTCGCCGATGGACTTAACAAAGCCCTAGAGGTCGAAGGAAGTGGATTTCGAATAGTGGGAGGCCAAGTGACGGCCATCACTTCGCCGCAAGAAATACTTGAGATAGAAGAAGCGCTTTTGGTAGGCGCTAGTTATGCCGGAGTAAGTGAGCACTTAGGAACAGCTCTTAGGATGCTGAGCGATAGGCAAAGCCCGGATTATAGAAACTCTATGAAGGAGTCTATAAGTGCGGTGGAGTCTCTAGCTCGACACTTAACCGGAGATCCGTCAGCCACCCTGGGCCACGCGCTAAAAGTCTTGGAAAAAAAGCATGGGTTGCACCCTAGTCTCAAGAGTGCTTTTTCGTCGCTTTATGGATATACAAATGATGAAGATGGGATTCGCCATTCGCTAATGAACGACGTGGAAAAGTTCACAAGCGCGGATGCACGTTTCATGTTGATTTGTTGTTCTGCATTTACGAATTTTGCTATTGATAGCCTTCGAGACTAAGGCCAGCGACAAAGTCCCAGTTCTTTGATACGTATAGCTAGGGCGATGTTCGACACTCCGAACTGATGCGACAGGGATACGAGGTGGCGGCTGTTATAGAGAGTGCAGCGAGCAAGCGCCAACTCCCGGTCGAGTGAATCAACTCCGGCATTTAGAAGCTGCTCAGGATCCTCGGGATTGAGGTGATATGCGCAAATATCGGTAAAAGCCAGTTGGTCCCGGACCTGAAATTGCAACCCAAATAGATGGCGAAGCAGCCGCTCAGGAAGGAGAAAGCAACCAGCGAAGTAATTGGCTTCCTGCTCAAGTGGGTCATGGTGGGCGGCTTGCGAGCCGTCAAGCGGAAGGTCGCGGTGCATGATTGTCTGGTCGTGGAGCATCCAGTGCCCGATCTCGTGAGCCCCAGTGAAGCGCATGACGTGGGGGGCGAACTCTGTCGAAACCGCTATACGTTGCGCTTGCCTGTCCAGAATCCCGGCTGGTTGAAAACGGCGGCCGCCAGGCGTGAAAAGTGGTGACCCTAAGGTTGGGAGTTCTAGATAGGTCGCGCCCAGTAGCAAAGCCGCTGCTGACGGCTGGAGTACCTGTATGTGATTGCGTTGCTCGTCTGGCCACAGAATGTCTCGCTCTTTCCAGATCTTGTTCTGGATCCAGAGTGCTTCTTCTTGAATGGCCAGGCGATTCATAGGGCTCTCCCTACATGTTGTGTTGTGAGTGTAATACTGGCACATGATGTAGTGATGTCAAGATTTTCTGGCTGTTTTTTAACCAGGTGTTGGGCGCCTGTAATCGGTGTGGCAATGTAGGCCGACGAATCGTGCGCAACGGCGCTTGAGGCTCAGAATAAGGGGAAGTTTTTAAGATGGTGATAGCGACGGGTTGACTGCAAATTGCAGAGCCGAATAGGCTGTCCACGGCGGCTCGGCAATGCGTACCCAGTGTGCGTACACAGAACGCCAGCAGGATGGGTTGAAAGCCCCGTATTTACTGGGGTTGGCGACAGCGAGATAGGATCGAGAGTTCGAATTTGGTCTCTGCATCTGCCAGGCCGTTGAGTGATTCATCTTTTAGGGCATTTGAAGCCTCTTCAGATTCTTAATGGGTGTATCGCTGCGGTGCCAGTTGTGTGCTCGCTTTCCACACCGGCCTATATGCGCATGTCTATCGGCTCCAAAATAAAATGGACCGTTGATCCACCCTCTGGGCACATCTTTTGCCGTGCCCCATCGGTCGGAGTATTAGTCGACCAGCTTTGGCGCGCTCGCGTATCCGCAGGGTATACCTCACGAATTCCTTCATGCCGCCGACAGCGCGGTCGTAGAACGGCGACAGTTGCAAGCGGTCATGCTGATCGAATTCCAGATCGGTCTTGGGCAGGGAACAGAGGTTGAGGTTGAGGTTGACGATCCGGATTTACTTCCCCCGGATGCGGAGTTAATAGACCACCTTGAAGGAATTAGATCCGGCAGACCTGCACTACCGCGAGGGTTAGCCCTGTCTCGCCTTCGCCGAACAGCCCCCGTTACGTGGGCTGCGTCAGAGCACATATATGCTATGACGTCGGCGGTCTCGAACTGCTCACCAGTACATCCAACTTCATTCAGCAGGGTCTACAGAACAAGTCCTGCGCCCATGGTACTGGCCCCTTGCTGACCAGTTCGTGCGGCTTACATCTCAGGCGCGGCAAATTGCACAGCGCATGCCAACTCTCGCTTTTAAACACTATATGTAGTGGTTTGCGATAAAACGCCGACTGCGACTGCTGTCTGGTGGATATTTTTACAGTGGTAGCGATGAGTGGTAGATAAGGCGAAGCGCTAGAGCCCAGGCGGGCCGGGCCTGATTACCCCAAAGTAACCCACAGCTTTATCCACAGGCTGTGTGTAACAGTCGCCTTGCAATGCGCGAAATGGCGCTTTATCTTTTGAAAAGACCGAAGACGAAACACTAGATGTAGGGTTTTCGGGTCAAGGTGGCGCGCCTATTGGTAGGCTGCCGAAAGGAAAGGCTGCGAGTGAGTACGCCGAAAGTTGTGGCGACCGAAGACGTACCCACCCGCTTCATCAGAAACCAAAACCAGCTTTCAGTCCGGCCCCTAAATGAGTTCGCATTGAGCCAAACCATGACCACTTCGTCAACGGCTCACTGCTGAATGGCTAGTACTTTTGGAGGCTGGTTCACCTTCCTTTTTTAGGAGATGTACCATGAGCAACAACAGCAAAAAAACCTCCGAAACCCTCGCAAAACAGGCTGCTGACACATTGCGCGACCCCAACGCTTCGGCTATCGCAAAAAGCCTGGCAGGTTCCGTCCTCTCTCAGAGCGGGTCTTCTAAGGAGACTGGCGCGAGTATGGAGACCAAGGCTTCACAAGTACTCCAGTCAGGGAAATATAGCGAAGCGACCAAGGCACTTGCAGCCTCCGCTCTCTCTCAGTCAAACAAAAAGCGCTGAGGTGACCTATGGCTATTAGTCAATCCGAGATTTTGCGCCGGGTGCGTGAAGCGCAACGTAAAGCTGTGCAACAGGTTAACCGCGAAATTGATCGTGTAAATCGTCAAAACAAACAGCAGGTTGATCTTCACAATAGGAAAGTAGAAGCGCATAACAAGAGAGTCATCACCCAGCATAATGCGGCGATTAACGCCCAAAACCGTCGAGCAAATGCCCACAACAAACAACTTATTGCGGACCTCAATCGGACCTTGCGGTCTGCCAACAGTAGTCAGCAATACACCCCAGCAGAGCGGCAGTTAGCGGACCGTGTACACCAGGCGGTTGCTCACTCCGATCCTCGTGAGTACGACTCTTTTCTGAGCTACGCCCGTATTGATGGGGCTCAGGTTGCAAATGAGTTGCGGGACCGCCTTGAGGAGCTTGGAGTCGCTGTCTGGTTTGACGAAGTAGCCATCGTTCCAGGGCGTAGCCAGTCTCTTCAAATGGACGCGGGGTTGAGGAAGGCGAGGACCGGTATCGCTCTACTGACTCCAGCATATTTGACGGGAAGGTTTTGGACTGAGCGTGAGTTGGGTGCCCTGTTAAATAAATCCACTCTCATCCCCGTTCTGCATGGCGTTACCTTCGAGGACGTGAAGCAGTACAGCGGCATACTTCCCGACCTTGCTGGCTTTACGACTCTTCATGATTCTGTTTCGGATATCGCGGAGAAGATTGCGGCCGCCGTTTTGACATACGAGGAATAGCGCCTTAAGCCCCTAGGCCAAAGAGGACGGCTTTTTCAGCGTCCTCACTCTCTGGTTGGCCAGTTTCTACCTGATAAGAATTGCGGGAGTGATGTTGAACTCTTGCAGCATGAAAAAAGCGCACACGTATGCAGAGAAGATCAGCAAATATGCAACGATGACCAGCCCACAGGACATGAAATTAAAGCGGTCGCCCCGCTTATCTTCGGCACAGTCATCGTCCTTCCCCAGGCCATCCATATACGACGACTGGGCCAGGTAGTTAAATCCCGCAGAAACCGTGCTGAGCAAAAGAGCGAAAGAAAGCAATACCATCGCGTAGGCCAGCAGTGCTAATCCTTCCGGTTTTAGCGCCGACCATGTCGATCCCGCGAATGCTAGCAGTGCCGCTGCACTCCCTCCGCTTACAATAAAAGCTGCCTTCAAGGCGTTTTGGCCAGCTGCAATTGTCGATCGAAACAACTCTAGATTCGAGGAGTGCTCGTGCTCAGCATTCAACCGGTGGAACTCCCGGTTGTAGGCTTCGATTGGTTCTACTCCCTCTACTCGTTTGCGAACGGCATCGAGTAGCTTTAGGACGTTATCTGGGGGGATGGATGTAACGCACGAGACATCTCGCGCCTTAACCACTTCATCGCGTACCAATTGCAGAGCCTCTTTTGCATCCATAATCCCCCCTCCAATAAATATCGACTTGTCGCTGGCCCGCATACTACCCACATGCATGAGGTAGTTTTACTTTAGGTGTCTGCAGGGGCACGCCGTAAGAAAAGGTCCTAGCAATGGCATTCCGGCGGTCCATTACTCCCGCTGACTCAGCTATCCAAACCCTTCTGGAATGGGGGCCTCGCCGTCGTCTCCTTGAGGTAGCTGATTGCGCGATGAAGCACCGCATCTGAGTCCTTAAGCAGGCCCAGCGCCCTATTGCAGTTGTGGCAGAGCAAGCCTCTGACGAGACCGCTAGCGTGGCAGTGGTCTACAACCAGCTTCATCTTGTGGTGGCTCGCCATGATGAAGCCTTCACCTTTGCAGATTGCACAAACGCTTCCCTGCTTCTGTTGCAGCTCCTCGTACTGCTTCAGCGTCATGCCGTAGTTGCGTTGAAGGTAGCGGCTAGTAAGCATCCTGTTTGCGCATTGTTGACTGCAGGCGAGGTGAGATGGAGCTTGAGGTCTGAAGGTGGCGCTGCACTCGCGGCAGGGCTTGGGCTTGAAGTAGCCCTGTGGGTACTTGCTGGGGCTGGCAGTCATCTCCGCCTGGGGCTTGTTCTGCATCGCGTAAACCATGTGATTCCTTCGTCGGGTTTTGTTCGCTGCTCTATACCAAGCGAATCGACGCGTTGTCCCTCAAGTGGTACAAAAGTGGGGCATGTTGGTGGTACAAACAGGGCTTGCTGGCCTCCCTGGTGGTCAGCCTACAATGGCGCCGAATTCAATTTCGTGTGGTTGGTGAAGAACCGAATTAAGACGCTAGCCTCGGCTTCGAAAGGCTCTAGAACGCCGTAGGCACGCGTTATGGTGACCCCCATCGGTCCCCCCGCAACGATTACCCGTTAACCTGGTCAGGTCCGGAAGGAAGCAGCCACAGCGGGAACATTGTGTGCCGGGGTGTGGCTGGTGGGGGTTGCCTCCTTCTGAAGTCCTGGTTTTTTTCTCTCTTGTTTCCCTCTCCTGTAAAAACGCTTTGTCCGGCGCGCGTTTTGTCGTCCCGCGTGTGCGTGTCTCGCTATCCAGCGCCCGGAAACTAATCTGCCACCATTGAACGGTCCTACAGCTTTGTAGGAAGATTACGAAATAGCTGTATGCGCATACAGTCTTTCGCTTTCTCCCTCGCTGCCAAGGACACGCCCCGATGTCGCGTTGTTTGCTCCTGTTGTGCCTGCTGTTTTCCCTCGCCCTGAATGTTTCCCACGCCGCGCCCCGTACGTTTGCCGAAGCCAAGAAAGCCGGTTGGAAGCTGTATGCCTCCAACCCGGTTGAGTTCTATTGCGGGTGTCGGTTTTCCGGGAACAAGGTGGATTTGAAAAGCTGCGGGTACGTGCCGCGCAAGAATGCCCAGCGGGCTTCGCGGGTGGAGTGGGAGCATATTGTGCCGGCGTGGGTGATTGGGCATCAGCGCCAGTGTTGGCAGAAGGGTGGACGTTCCAACTGTGCGCGCTCCGACCAGACCTATCGCCTGGCCGAGGCCGATTTGCACAATTTGGTGCCCAGCGTTGGCGAGGTGAACGGCGACCGCAGCAATTTCGGCTACGGCTGGCTGCCGCAAAAACCAACGCAGTACGGCGCCTGCCCGATGGTGGTGGATTTCAAGGCGCGCAAGGCCATGCCCCGGCCGCAGGTGCGCGGCATGGTGGCGCGCACGTATTTTTATATGAGCCAGCGTTACGGCCTGCGTTTGTCCAAGCAGGACAAGCAGCTTTATGCGGCGTGGAATAAGCAGTACCCGGTGAAGCCGTGGGAATTGGCGCGCAATCAGAAGGTGGCGTGCGTGATGGGGCGCGGCAATCCGTATGTCGGCAAGGTCGACCTCAAGGCGTGTCGCTGAACACGCCTTGAGCGCTGTCAGCCGCCCAGGCGCACGGCCAGGGCGGCGAGGGTGATCAGCAGCACCGGCAAGGTCAGCACGATGCCGACCTTGAAGTAATAACCCCAGGTAATGCGAATGCCTTTGCGCGCCAGCACATGCAGCCAGAGCAAGGTGGCCAGGCTGCCGATGGGGGTGATTTTCGGGCCCAGGTCGCAGCCGATGACGTTGGCGTAAATCATCGCTTCGCGCACCACGCCAACGGCGGCGGAGTCTTGAATCGACAAGGCGCCGATCAGCACGCTGGGCAGGTTATTCATGACCGATGACAGCAGCGCCGTGGTCACGCCGGTGCCCATGGCCGCAGCCCACACGCCATGCTCAGCGAAATAATTCAGCAGTTGCGTCAGGTAGGCGGTAAGGCCGGCGTTTTTCAGGCCGTACACCACCAAATACATACCCAGCGAAAACACCACGATTTGCCACGGTGCGTCGCGCAGCACGCGGCGTGTGGGAATCACATGACCATGGGCGGCCACGGCGTACAGCGCGGCGGCGCAGACACCGGCAATTACACACACCGGAATGCCCAGCGGTTCCAGCGCAAACAAGCCGATCAGCAACACCACCAGCACGCCGACGCCGACGGCAAAGGTCGGGCGGTCGCGAATGGCATCGGCCGGCAGCTTGAGGTCTTCGGTGGCGTAGTTGAGCGGAATGTCGCGGCGGAAAAACAGGTACAGCACGCCCAGCGTGGCGGCGACGCTGACCACGTTCACCGGCACCATCACGGCGGCGTAGTCGTTGAAGCTGAGCTTGAAATAGTCGGCCGAGACGATGTTCACCAGGTTCGACACCACCAGCGGCAGGCTGGCGGTATCGGCGATAAAGCCGGCTGCCATCACAAATGCCAGGGTCGCGGCCGGGGAGAAGCGCAGGGCCAGCAGCAGGGAAATAACGATAGGGGTCAGAATCAGTGCCGCGCCGTCGTTGGCAAACAGGCCCGACACCGCCGCCCCCAGCAGCACGGTAAAGGCAAACAGTCGCCGGCCATTGCCCCGCGCCCAACGCGCCACATGCAGCGCCGCCCACTCGAAAAAACCGGCCTCGTCGAGAATCAGGCTGATCACGATCAGGGCAATAAAGGTGGCGGTGGCATTCCAGACAATCGCCCATACCGTGGGAATGTCATGCAGTCCGACCACGCCAAACGCCAGCGCCAGCAGCGCGCCAACCGACGCCGACCAACCGACGCCGAGGCCTTTGGGTTGCCAGATAACCAGCAGCATGGTGAAGGCGAAGATGAGGAAAGCGGTCAGCATGGTTTGGCTCGGGCGGGGGCGGGTGGGGGATATCAGCGTATTTCGTGCGGGTTCGCAAGCGGCGTTGTTTGGGAGGCGGGGGTGGCTGGGTGGTCGACGTGATTCGGGAGCGGTGGCGCGCTAAAAGGCATCGCGGCTGAAGCCGCTCCTACAGGGTGGCGCGGGATTTTCGGAGGCGTGGTCCGGTTCGGAATTCTGGATCCCCGCGTTCGCGAGGATGACGGTGGTTGTGTCGGGAACTTTCGTTATTTCTGCGTAGGCGGCGGGCGGACGATTTGGAGTTTTGGCTTGCTGTCTTTACGCAGCAGTTAGGGCTGCACGGTAATGACCGGTGGCTTCCACTGGCCGTTGGCCACTTCGGGTTGGGGTTGGTACAACCTCAGTACGCCGTAGAACGGGCCTGGCGGCACGGGCAGCCAGTTGCTTTCAAGCGCGATGCCCGGCGTGAGGCGTTGCAGGTACAGCGTCAGGCCGCCATCAGGGTCGCGTTGCAGGCGGTTGAGCATTCGCGAGTTCACCAGGTAGCGGTTCAAGCGGTTGTCGATCAGCAGTTTGGTGTTGGCGTCGTACAACGTCAGCGACCAGAACGCATCCACGGGCGGCAATTGGTCTTTGGCGAAGTGCAGGGCGTATCGCTTGCGCAGGCCGTTAAGCGGTTGCTGGTATTCGTCGTTGAAGTAGCCGATGAAATTCGCCTCGTCGGCCGAGGCAGCAAACGGTGCAACAGCGGCGCCGGCGTAACGGCCTAGGTAGTTGTTGGCCAGATGCTCGCGGTCGCCAAACAGCTCGGTGGTGGGAATCAACCCGGTGTCGACTTCCGAACTTTTAAACGCGGCGAATTCGGCTCGCGCCGCGTCGATGCCGGCTTGCAGCGCTTTGTACTGCGTGGCCGTCAGGCGGTCTTCGATAAACGGCTGGTCGCTGTCGATGCCGATATTGGCAAAGCGCCGACGCAAGCCGACTTCAGATGGGTGCGGCGGTGCGAAGCGCAGCAGAAAATCCATCAGCCGAAAGGCCGTCGGCGTGGCAGTGGTGTCGGGGCTTGGCACCGGCCAGTCGAGTCTTGGCGCCGTGGGCCGGGCCTCCAGCTTGAGGAAGCTGCTCAGCGGTTTCAGGGTGTAACCCTGCTGCACGCGGCGCATCTTGGCCATATCGCTGGGGTCGAACAGTTGGGTGCGGTAGAGCGCGTAAACGATGCTGCTCTCGCTGCGGATTACCTGGTCAACGTCTGCCGGTGTCGCGCCTTGCCATTCGGGGCCGGCGATCAGGTAGCGTCCGCCTTTGCGGCCGGTGGTGCGGCTGCCGAGGTAGGCAAAGTTGTGGGTGAAAATATCGGTCAGTTGCACCGAGAAATAGCGGTTGCTGTCCACTGCCGGCAAGGTCATGACGATGGGTTCGGCGCGCAGATCAAGCCAGGCGAAGGAATAGCGGGTGTCGGCAATGGGTGACTGCACCGCCGTGGTTTTGCCGTTGTAGACATCGCTGTTGTGCGACACCCGATTGAACGGAGCCTGGTACGCGGTGCTTTCGGTGTCCACGGCCTGGATGTACAGCGTCTCGTACATCTCCAGCATGGGGTAGCCGTAAATGTAGGCGTCTTTGGCGATGGCCTCGGCCTCCAATGGCTCAACTTTTACTTCGGCCTGGGCGCTATTGGCCAACGACAGGCCAAGGTACAGCGCAAGCAACGCGAGTGATTTCATGCAGGGCGCCTGTAGCAGATGAGGGCGGTTTCACGTATTCGCTGCACTGCCATTGTCGAACCGTCCTGGCTTCAGGGATAAAGAGCAGCGTTCCGTTGAGGGGGTTCCGTGTATATGTCTAGCATTCCCGCCGCACTCTTGCGCTCGGCGCTGGTGTTTGTGCTTTTTATCAGCGGCGCGCAGGCAGCCGAGTGGCCGCTGCAGTGCTTTTATTCGCCGGGCGATAGCGACGAAGGCCTGACCCCATTTGAACACTGCGCCCGGCGCACCGGCACTGCCGTAGAACTGGCGCCTGAGCATTTCAAACGCATGGACTTTGACAAAAACGGCCTTGCCAGCGTGGCCATCGACGGCGACATGTACTACATCAACCGCCAGGCCAAGCTCCTGCATGTGCTGACCTTCGACAACGGCGCCGACTATTTCGAAGAGGGGCTGGTGCGCGCCTGGGTCAACGGCAAGGTCGGTTATTACGACGTAAACCTGAACCCCGTTATTGCAGCCACCTACGACTGGGGCACGCCATTCGAACAAGGCCGCGCGCAGGTGTGCCAGGGCTGCAGCCGCGGCCCGTCCGATGGCGATGGGCATTGGGCAATGGGCGGCGGGAAGTGGGGCGTAATTGACCGTACCGGGAAGTTGGTGGAGCCGTTGCGTTAGGCCCCTCGGTCCCTGTAGGAGCGAGCGTGCTCGCGAAGCTTTTTTGATTGGGCCGCCCCCTCGCTGCCACCGAGAAAGGACATACCAAGGCGTTAAGCCACGGCCTGCCGGGCTGTGCGCCAAGTCGGATGCAATTTGCCCCGTGCTCCGCTAGGATTACCCCCACTTTTCTTGCCCCCCAGTTGCGACGGTTTTCGATGAGTTATCAGGTTCTTGCACGTAAATGGCGTCCGCGCTCGTTCCGCGAAATGGTCGGCCAGACCCATGTGCTCAAGGCTCTGATCAACGCGCTGGACAGCCAGCGCCTGCACCACGCCTATCTGTTCACCGGCACCCGCGGGGTGGGCAAAACCACCATCGCGCGCATCATCGCTAAATGCTTGAACTGCGAAACCGGCATCAGCTCTACGCCGTGTGGCACCTGTTCGGTGTGTAAAGAGATTGATGAAGGCCGCTTTGTCGACCTGATTGAAGTCGACGCCGCCAGCCGCACCAAGGTGGAAGACACCCGCGAGCTGCTCGACAACGTGCAATACGCGCCCAGCCGTGGTCGCTTCAAGGTTTACCTGATCGACGAAGTGCACATGCTGTCGTCGCACTCGTTCAACGCCTTGCTTAAAACCCTCGAAGAGCCGCCACCCCACGTTAAATTCCTGCTGGCCACCACCGACCCGCAGAAGCTGCCCGTCACCATCCTTTCCCGCTGCCTGCAGTTCTCGCTGAAGAACATGCCGCCTGAGCGTGTGGTGGAGCATTTGACTCACGTTCTGGGCGTGGAACAGGTGCCATTTGAAGACGATGCCCTGTGGTTGCTGGGCCGCGCCGCCGATGGTTCGATGCGCGACGCCATGAGCCTCACCGACCAGGCCATCGCCTTTGGCGAGGGCAAAGTATTGGCCGCCGACGTACGCGCCATGCTCGGCACGCTGGACCACGGCCAGGTATACGGCGTGTTGCACGCGCTGCTGGAAGGCGATGCGCGTGCGCTGATCGAAGCCATTCGCCACCTGGCCGAGCAGGGCCCGGACTGGGCCGGCGTGCTGGCAGAAATTCTTAACGTGTTGCACCGCGTCGCCATCGCCCAGGCCTTGCCCGAAGCGGTGGACAACGGCCAGGGCGACCGCGATCGCGTGCTGGCGCTGGCCCAGGCATTGCCCGCCGAAGACGTGCAGTTCTATTACCAGATGGGCCTGATCGGCCGCCGCGATTTGCCGCTGGCGCCGGACCCGCGCGGTGGCTTTGAAATGGTGCTGCTGCGCATGTTGGCGTTCCGCCCGGCGGATACGGGCGATGTGCCGAGGGTGGCGCTAAAGCCACTCGGGATTAGCCAGGCCACTGCTGATCCCCGACCTCAACCAGTGGCCGGCGCAGCTATGGCCGCGCCGGTTACTCCTATTGCAGCGCCTGAACCGGCCGCGCCGCCGCCAGCGCCGATCCCTGAGCCTGAGCCCGTCGCGGCCGTGGTCGAGCCTCAGCCAGAGCCAGAGCCAGAGCCGCAAGCGCAGCCCGAACCTGTCGCCGCTGCCCCTATCGATTTGCCGTGGGAAGAGCAGAAGCCTGCCGTCGTGGCTGCGGTGCCGGTTCCCGAATTGATCAACGTGCCAGCCGACGTCGCGCCGGCGCCATTGCTGCCTACGCCTGCGCCAGTTGCCGTGCAAACCGAAGCCGCCGTGGTCATCAACACGCCGGTCGATGTCAGCGACGACGATGACGACGAGCCGCCACCCGGCGACGACGATTACTACATTGCCGAAGGCGAAACCGACGCCTACCTCGATGCGCTGGATTCCATGGGCATTGATGCCCCAGCCCCGGCGGAACTGGCGCCATTGCCTGCCGCCAAACCGGCCACGGGTCTGGCTGCCGAGTGGCTGGAGCTGTTTCCGCGTCTGGGCATTACCGGCCTGACCGGCAGCATTGCCGCCAACTGCAGCCTGGTGGCGGTAGACGGCGACACCTGGACGCTGCACCTGGACCCCGGCCAAAGCGCACTCTTTAATGCCACTCAGCAGCGGCGTTTGAACGAGGCGCTGGACGCCTATCACAAGCGCCCGATCAAACTGGAAATCGAGCTGCGCACGCCCGAGCAGGAAACCCCGGCCCAGGCCGCAGCTCGCAAGCGCGCCAACCGGCAGCGTTCGGCGGAGGCGTCGATTCATGACGATCCGCTGATCAAAGAAATGATTCAGCAATTCGCCGCGACCATTCGCGACGGCACTATTGAGCCTGTGGACGCCCCCGTGGCGTCGTGAAGCATTACTTAACCTGAGGTGATTCCCATGATGAAAGGTGGCATGGCCGGCCTGATGAAGCAGGCGCAGCAGATGCAAGAAAAGATGGCCAAGATGCAGGAAGAACTGGCCAACGCCGAAGTGACCGGCCAAGCCGGCGCTGGGCTGGTGAGCGTGGTGATGACCGGGCGTCATGACGTCAAACGCATCACCCTCGACGACAGCCTGATGCAAGAAGACAAGGAAGTGCTCGAAGACCTGATTGCTGCGGCCGTTAACGATGCGGTGCGTAAGGTGGAGCAGAGCAGCCAGGAGAAAATGGGCGGCATGACCGCCGGCATGCAGCTCCCCCCCGGCTTCAAAATGCCTTTCTAATTGTTCGACGCGCCCATGCGATGCACAGGGCGGCGTTGCCGGTGAGCTCGGCGTCCTCATGGGCTTGAGCCCACTGCGGGGCCTCGTTCACCGGCGCCTTGCCCTGTACATCGCCTGAGCACGCCGGATGCTTGAAGCCTCTCTCGCAACAAAGCGCTGATCCTGTAGGAGCGGCTTTAGCCGCGATGTTTTTATGTCCCGTTATTGTTCATTCTGGATTCCCACCCATGAGCTTCAGCCCGCTGATCCGCCAACTCATCGATTCCCTGCGCATTCTCCCCGGCGTTGGGCAGAAGACTGCGCAGCGCATGGCGTTGCAGATGTTGGAGCGTGATCGCAGCGGCGCATTGCGCCTGGCGCAGGCGTTGACCCAGGCGATGGAGGGCGTCGGCCATTGCCAACAATGCCGAACGCTGAGCGAAGATGCCATTTGCCAAACCTGCCAAGACCCGCGTCGCGACGACAGCGTGCTGTGCGTGGTGGAAGGGCCGATGGACGTAAACGCGGTCGAGCAGACGGGCTTTCGTGGCCGCTACTTCGTGCTCAAGGGCCACCTCTCGCCGCTCGACGGCCTGGGCCCGGAAGCCATTGGTGTGCCCGAGCTGCTGGCTCGCATCGAGGCGGGCACTTTCGCCGAGGTGATTCTGGCCACCAACCCGACGGTTGAAGGCGAAGCCACGGCTCACTACATCGCTCAATTGCTCAGCAACAAAGGCCTGATCGCCTCGCGCATTGCCCACGGCATGCCGTTGGGCGGCGAGCTGGAGCTGGTCGATGGCGGCACCCTGGCGCACGCGCTGGCGGGGCGGCGGCCGATCAATCTGTAGTTTTGCGGCTCGGCACATCTAGAGCTAGCAATTCGCGCTTGAGAAGAATTACCATTTGCGCATTAATCTTGGGCAATGGATCTTCAGGTGCAGTCACACGCCGCCGAGCAATCCCTGCAGCAGCTTTACCGCGAGCACCACGGCTGGCTGAGCGGCTGGCTGCGCAAGCGTTTGGGCTGCGCCGAGAATGCGGCGGACCTGGCGCAAGACACCTTCCTGCGCGTGCTCAGCAAAGACAGCGACCTGCCGACGCTGCGCGAGCCGCGCGCTTACTTGTCGACCATCGCCCATTCGCTGCTGGTCAACTTCTGGCGCCGCCAAGCCCTTGAGCGCGCCTATCTCGACGCCCTGGCCGCCCAGCCCGAGCACTACGCGCCCTCGCCGGAGGAGCGCGAATTGATCATGCAAACCTTGCTGGCCATCGACGCCATGCTGCTGCGCTTGCCGAGCAAGGTGCGCCAGGCGTTCCTCTGGTCTCAGCTGGACGGCCTGACCTACGCCGCCATTGCCACGCGCTTGCAGGTGTCCGAGCGCATGGTAAAGAAGTACATGGCGCAGGCGATGTTGCATTGCCTGATGTTGGAGCAGGGCGCATGACCTCGTCCACGCTCGACTATGCAGTGCTACAACAGGCCGCCGACTGGTTTGCCGCCTTGAGTGACGGTGGCGTCAGCGAGCATCAACGCCAAGCGTGGCGCTTGTGGCTGGCGGCCAGCCCGGACCACGCCGCCGCGTGGCAGCGGGTAGAAGCCATTAGCGGTCAATTCGAGCGCCTGCCCAGCGAGCGCCGCCGCGCGGCCGGGCAGGCGCTAAGCGTCGCCGGCCAGAGCAGGCGCCGGGCGATTGGCATGCTGGCGCTGCTCTGCGGTGGTGGCGTGTTAGGCCTGGCCACCGTTCGCCGCAGCACCTTGCAAGCGTGGGTGGCAAGCGAACGTACGGCGGTTGGCGAAGTGCGCGAAACGCGCCTGGCCGACGGCACGCAACTGTGGCTGAACAGCAACAGCGCCGCCGACATCGACTACAGCCCCAGCCTGCGTCGCGTGCGGTTGTTCCGTGGCGAGCTGTTGCTCGAAAGCGCCCACGACGGCTTACGCCCGCTGGTGGTCGATACGCTGCAAGGCCGTCTGCGGGCGCTCGGTACGCGCTTCAGCGTGCGTCAGGGCGAGGGCATCACCCAGCTCAGCGTGTTCAACGGCGCAGTAGAAATTACGCCAGCAGCAGGTGGCGCCATCCGGGTTATCGACGCCGGCCAACAGCTGCGTTTCGCCGCTTCAGGCGATGGCGCGGTGCAGCTCGCCGAGGCCGGGCGCCAAGCCTGGAGCAAGGGCGTGCTGCTGGCCGACAACATGCGCCTGGGCGATTTCATTTCCGAACTGGCCGAGTACACGCCGGGGTATCTGGGCTGCGATCCGCGTATTGCCGATTTACGCCTGGTGGGCGCGTATCCCTTGGCCGACCGCGCAAAGATTTTCGCCGCCTTGCAAACCAGCCTGCCGGTGCGCATTCGCCAACGCACGCCTTGGTGGACCACGGTTGAGCCCGCCTAAGGCGGCGCGAAAATTATTTTCACCTGGCGGTTCCCCTTTTTGCCGTTCGCTTGGCTTCAGGTGCGTAGGGCATGCGCAACGCGTGCAGCCACCCACCAAACGGAACAGTCCATGGCTTCCAATACCTTCGCGTTAGCTGTCACCACCCGCCGCCTGCGCCCGGCTGTGCGCCTGGCGCTGCTTGCACTTCCCATGACCGTCTTGGCGCCGCTTGTGGTCCAGGCCGCCGAAGCGCCGGCCAGCGAGCAAACCGTACGCAGTTACCAGATTCCGGCCGGGCCGCTGTCCTCAGCACTGAGCCGTTTCGCCGCCGAGGCGGGCGTGTTGCTGTCGGTGGATGGCCGCTTGACCGAAGGTAAAACTACGCCGGGCTTGCAAGGCAGCGTCAGCGTTAACGAAGGCTTTAACCGTTTGCTCGCCGGCAGCGGTTTGCGCGCAATTGGCGATGGCCAGGGCGGCTACAGCTTGAGCGGCGGCGATAGCGGGGCCGCGGTGGAATTGCCTGCGGCGTCGGTCAAGGCCTTCGCCCTGGGCAACGCCCTCGGCAGCATGGAAGGCTACAACGCCACCCACAGCAGCGTGGCGACCAAAACCAGTAAGGCGTTGGTCAACACCTCGCAATCGGTGTCGGTGGTGACCCGCGAGCAAATGGACGATCAGGGTTCGCAAACCGTTTCCGAAGCCATCCGTTATGTGCCGGGCGTATTGACCAACCCCTACGGCGCGACGCATCGCTACGACTACGTGGCCATGCGCGGTTTCAACGACGGCTCGGTCGACAACATCATCGTCGACGGCCTCAAGTCGATGAGTGACGCCGGCACCTACAGCAGCCTGCAAGTCGACCCCTATTTCATCGAGCGCATCGACGTGCTCAAAGGCCCGTCCTCCGTGCTGTACGGCCGCAGCAACCCCGGCGGCCTGGTGGCGCTGACCACCAAGCGGCCCAAGTTCGAGGCCAGCAATGAGGTGCAACTTTCAGCCGGCAGCCACGACTACAAAGCGCTGGGTTTTGACACCACCGGGCCGCTGACCGAGAACATCGCCTATCGCCTGGTGGGCTTTGCCAAAGACACCGACACCCAGTTCGATTACACCGAAGAAACCCGCTACACCCTGATGCCGAGCCTGCTGGTCAACTTCAGCGAAGACACCTCGTTGAATGTTTACGCCTATTTGCAGAGCGACCCGCAAGCCGGCTACCACGGCGGTCTGCCGGCCTCGGGCACGCTGTACACACGCAACGGCAAGCGCATCTCCACCTCGTTTTTCGAGGGCGAACCGGGCAACGACACCGCCAAGCGCGAGCAACAAATGTTCGGCTACGAGTTGCAGCACCGCTTCAACGACGTATGGAGCGTGCGGCAAAACTTCCGTTACCTGGATTCCGACTTGGAGCAGAAGCAGGTTTACGCCTATGGCTATGCGGCGGGCGATGAGCTGTACCGGCCGTATTCGGCAGCGGATGAAAAGCTGCATTCCTGGATCGTCGACAACATGCTGCAAGCCGAATTCTTCACCGGCGCCGCCGAGCACACGGTGGTCACCGGCCTGGACTACCAGCGGATCAAAAACGTCGTCGACTGGCCCTACGGCACGGCCAGCACGCTGAACGCCTTCGACCCGCAATACGGCGACGACAGCATCACCTTCACGCCCAACTTCCAGCTCAACAGCTACCTGCGCCGCAAAGAGCAGACTGGCGCTTACGTGCAGGACCTGATCGAACTCGACCGTTGGAATATCTCGCTGGGGCTGCGCAAGGACTGGTTCGACGTGTCGGAAGAAAACCGCGTCGATGAATTCAGCGCCAGCACCGGGTTGGTGAACCGTCCGGCCGGCACCGAGAATTCGCTGACCGACAGCAAAGTCACCGGCCGCGCGGGCGTGCTGTACCAGTTCGATAACGGCATTGCGCCGTATATCAGCTATTCCGAGTCGTTCAATCCGTCTACCTACAGCGACGCGGCCGGCAGCCTGATCGAGCCGTCGGAAGGCAAACAGTGGGAAGTGGGGCTGAAATACCAGCCGACCGACACCGACGATCTGTACACGCTGTCGTTGTTCGACATTCGCCAAGAAAACGTGGCGACCAAGCTGGCCAACGAGAACTTCTACCGCAATGCCGGCGAAGTGGAATCCAAAGGCGTCGAGCTGGAAGGGCGTCTGCACATTACCGACAGCCTGCGGTTGCTCGGCAGTTACACCTACACCAAGGTCGAGTACGCCAAGAGCTACTTCAGCTTTGACAGCCTCGGCGTCGAGAGCGACGTGAAGGGCAACACGCCGTCGCAAACGCCAAAACATATGGCGAGCCTGTGGGCCGATTACCGCTTTGACGGCACCGGGCTTGCCGGCTTGGGCGTGGGCGCTGGCGTGCGCTACGTCGGCAAAAGCTGGGCGGATGCGGAGAACACCGTTTATGTGCCGTCGTACACGCTGTATGACGCTTCCGTCAGCTATGACCTTTCCGAAGTGGGGTTGAAGGGCACGTCTGTGCGCGTTAACGCCAACAACCTCACCGACGAGAAATACGTGGCTTCCTGCGGCAACCTCAACTTTTGCTACTACGGCGAAGAACGCAACGTGATGGCGACGGTTATTCAGAAGTTTTGACTGATCCAGCTGTTGGGCTTCGCCTGCGGCTCAACCCAATGGCGAACCACGATCTCGACTTTGGCCGAACTGCCGCCAGATCCGTGTTGAAAACCAAGCAAGCGCTCGGTAAGGTCGGCCAAACCTTTCCGAGAGCTCGCCATGTCTGCCTTTCAAGAATACTTCGACGACTCGCACCAACTGGTTCGCGACTCGGTACGCCGGTTCGTTGAGCGCGAAATCCTTCCTCATGTAGCGGACTGGGAAGAGGCGGAAAGCTTTCCTCGCGAGCTGTACCTGAAAGCTGGGGCTGCGGGCATTTTGGGGATTGGTTACCCGGAACAGTTCGGCGGCAGCCATGAAGGCGACTTGTTCGCCAAGGTCGCGGCCAGCGAGGAATTGATGCGTTGCGGCTCCGGTGGCCTGGTCGCCGGCCTGGGCTCGCTGGATATCGGCCTGCCGCCAATTCTCAAATGGGCCCGCCCGGAAGTGCGCGACCGGGTGGTGCCGCAAGTGCTCAGCGGCGAAAAAATCTGTGCGCTGGCCGTTACCGAGCCCAGCGGCGGCTCCGATGTGGCCAGCCTGAAAACCCGCGCCGTGCGCGACGGTGATTTTTACCGCGTGACGGGCAGCAAAACCTTTATCACCAGCGGCGTACGCGCCGACTACTACACCGTGGCCGTGCGCACCGGCGGCGAAGGCTTTGGTGGCGTCAGTCTGCTGATGGTGGAGAAGGGCACGCCCGGCTTCACCGTGGGCCGGCAGCTGAAAAAAATGGGCTGGTGGGCGTCCGACACCGCCGAGCTGTTTTTCGACGACTGCAAAGTGCCGGTGGGCAACCTGATCGGCGCCGAGAACATGGGCTTTGCCGGCATCATGGCCAACTTCCAGTCGGAGCGACTGGCGCTGGCGATCATGGCCAACATGACCGCCGAGCTGGCCTTGGAAGAATCCCTGAGCTGGGCGCGGCAGCGCGAGGCGTTTGGCAAACCCATCGGCAAATTCCAAGTGTTGAAACACCGTCTGGCGGAAATGGCCACGCAGCTGGAAGTGTCCCGAGAGTTCACCTACCGCCAGGCGGCGAAGATGGCGGCGGGCAAGTCGGTGATTAAGGAAATTTCCATGGCCAAGAACTTCGCCACTGATGTTGCCGACCGCATCGTTTATGACGCGGTGCAGGTGGCCGGTGGCATGGGCTTTATGCGCGAGAGCCTGGTGGAGCGGCTGTATCGCGATAACCGCATCCTTTCTATTGGGGGAGGGACGCGGGAGGTGATGAACGAGATTATTAGTAAGCAGATGGGGATTTAGGGGTGGGGCTAGAGCGCTGGGTTCAGCTTTTGCGCTTGGCTTGAAATTCTGGATCCCGAATCGTCGGACCGCCGCATTCGCGAGGATGACGGAGTTTTCCTTAAGCTCACCGTCATCCTTGTGGAGGGCCGCCTTCGCAGGAATGAAGGAGTTTTTCTTAAGCCCACCGTCATCCTCGCGAACGCGGGGATCCAGAGTTTCGGACTAATCTTCGGTCGTTAATCACACCCACCCCGCACTGTCGGGCTTCGCCTTTGGCCCACCGCCCCACTTACGGCCAGAAACCAAGAGCATCGCGGCTAAAGCCGCTCCCACAGGGCAGGGTGGTTTTCACCAACAAAACCATCTCTATTCCCCAAACCCTGTAGTCCGTTTCCTCTTTTGGCACTCTTGTTGCACTCACCCGGTTACCTACCGCATTGCGTCAAAAAACCTGCGGTCACCGGAGAAGCGTCATGAGTCAGGGTGTCGAGTTCAATCGCCTAATGTTGGAAATGCGCTCCATGCAAATGGAGGCCATGGCCCGTCCTAAAGTCGCGGCAGCACCGGCAGAAGTCGGGGCGCCGAGCTTTTCGGACATGCTCGGCCAAGCCGTCAACAAGGTGAACGAAACCCAGCAAGCTTCTAGCCAACTGGCCGAGGCCTTTGAAATCGGCAAGAGCGGCGTGGATATCACTGACGTGATGATCGCCTCGCAGAAGGCCGGCGTGTCCTTCCAGGCCATTACGCAGGTGCGCAACAAGCTGGTTCAGGCGTACCAAGACATCATGCAAATGCCCGTCTGAGTGGTTGGCGTTATCCAGCAAACTCAGGGCCCGCAACGGGTTAAGCAGCAAGACGCAACAGTGAGTTAAAACATGGCAGAAGCAGCGATCAGCAACGTACCCGTCAAGGCAGATTCCAACGAGCCCAAGAAGCCGCTGTTCGGCTTGGCGTTCCTGGACAACCTGTCGCAGATGACCATGCTGCGGCAGGTCGGCCTCTTGGTCGGTCTGGCGGCGAGCGTGGCCATTGGCTTTGCCGTGGTGCTGTGGTCGCAGCAGCCGGATTACCGCCCGCTGTATGGCAGCCTGGAAGGGATGGACGCCAAACAAGTGACGGAAACCCTCACTGCCGCCAATATTCCGTACACCATGGAACCGAATTCTGGCGCGCTGCTGGTTAAAGCCAGCGACGTGTCCCGTGCCCGCCTGCAACTGGCGCAAGCCGGTGTGTCGCCGCGTGATGCCAACATCGGTTTTGAAATTCTCGACGGCGAGCAAGGTTTGGGCACCAGCCAGTTCATGGAAGCCACCCGTTATCGCCGGGGTTTGGAAGGCGAGTTGGCGCGCACCGTGTCGAGCTTGAACAACGTCAAAGCGGCCCGCGTGCATTTGGCCATTCCGAAAAGCTCGGTGTTCGTGCGTGATGAGCGCAAGCCAAGCGCCTCGGTGCTGGTGGAGCTGTATCCGGGCCGTGCGCTGGAGCCGAGTCAAGTAATGGCGATCGTTAACCTGATCGCCACCAGCGTGCCGGAACTGAGCAAGTCGCAAATTACTGTGGTCGACCAGAAAGGCAACCTGCTCTCCGACCAGCAAGAACTGTCCGAGTTGAGCATGGCCGGCAAGCAGTTCGATTACAGCCGCCGCATGGAAGGCATGTTCAGCCAGCGCGTGGACAGCATTCTGCAACCGGTGTTGGGCGCCGGCCGCTACAAGGCTGAAGTGTCGGCCGATGTTGATTTCAGCGCCGTTGAGTCGACGTCGGAAATGTTCAACCCCGACCAGCCAGCGCTGCGCAGCGAACAGAAGGTTAATGAAGAGCGCTCCAGCGCCGCCGGCTCGCAAGGCATTCCCGGTGCCGTCAGCAACCAGCCGCCAGGCCCGGCCTCTGCGCCGCAACAAGCCGCCGCCGCTGCGCCTGCGCCAGCCGGTCCGATTGCCGCTGGGCAACCGCTGCTCGATGCCAACGGCACGCAGATCGTCGACCCGGCCACTGGCCAGCCTAAACTCGCGCCTTATCCGGCCGACAAACGCGAACAAGCCACTCGTAACTATGAGCTGGACCGCTCCATCAGCCACACCAAGCAACAGCAAGGCCGCTTGCGTCGGCTTTCTGTCGCGGTGGTGGTGGACGATCAGGTGAACGTGAACGCACAGACCGGCGAGACCACGCGCACGCCGTGGAGCGCCGCCGACTTGGCGCGCTTTACCCGCCTGGTGCAGGACTCGGTCGGTTTCGATGCGGCCCGTGGTGACAGCGTCAGCGTGATCAACTCGGCATTTGCGGCCAGTCAGGGCGAAGAAATCGAGTCGATTCCGTTCTACACCCAGCCCTGGTTCTGGGATGTGGTGAAGCAAGTACTGGGCGTGCTGTTTATTCTGGTACTGGTCTTCGGTGTGCTGCGTCCGGTGTTGAACAACATCACCGGTGGCGGCAAGAACAATGCGCTGGGCAATGACGGCCACGGCGGCGATGTCGACCTGGGCGCCATGGGCGGGTTGGACGGCGAATTGTCCGCTGATCGTGTAAGCCTTGGTGGACCCGCGAGCATCATGCTGCCGAGTCCGTCCGAAGGTTATGATGCGCAACTGAATGCGATTAAAGGTCTGGTAGCCGAAGACCCGGGTCGCGTGGCACAAGTGGTTAAAGAGTGGATCAACGCCGATGAATGACAACCGCGCCCCCGCCAAGCTGACCAAGGTCGACAAAGCGGCGATTCTATTGCTCTCCCTCGGCGAAACCGACGCCGCGCAGGTGCTGCGTCACCTCGGGCCCAAGGAAGTGCAAAAGGTCGGCGTGGCCATGGCGCACATGCGCAACGTGCAGAAAGAGCAGGTTGAGCAGGTGATGGGCGAGTTCGTCGAAACCGTTGGCGACCAGACCAGCGTGGGCGTCGGTGCCGATAGCTACATCCGCAAAATGCTTACCCAGGCGCTGGGCGAAGACAAAGCCGGCAGCCTCATCGACCGCATTCTGCTCGGCGGCAGCACCAGTGGCCTCGACAGCCTGAAGTGGATGGAGCCGCGCGCAGTGGCTGACGTTATCCGCTACGAACACCCGCAAATTCAAGCCATCGTGGTCGCCTACCTCGACCCCGACCAGGCCGGCGAAGTGCTCGGCCACTTCGACCATAAAGTGCGTCTGGACATCGTGCTGCGCGTGTCGTCGCTCAACACCGTGCAACCGGCGGCGCTCAAAGAACTCAACCAGATTCTCGAGAAGCAATTCTCCGGCAGCGCCAACACCTCGCGCGCCACCATGGGCGGCGTGAAGCGCGCGGCCGACATCATGAACTTCCTCGACAGCTCGGTTGAAGGCCAGTTGATGGACTCGATCCGCGAAGTCGACGAAGACTTGTCCTCGCAGATCGAAGACCTGATGTTCGTGTTCGACAACCTCGCCGACGTCGACGACCGTGGCATCCAGGCGCTGCTGCGCGAAGTGTCGTCCGACGTGCTGGTGCTGGCGCTCAAAGGCGCCGACGAAGCGATCAAGGAAAAAGTCTTCAAGAACATGTCCAAACGTGCCGCCGAGCTGCTGCGCGACGACCTCGAAGCACGCGGTCCGGTGCGGGTCAGCGACGTCGAAGCGGCGCAAAAAGAAATTCTCACCATCGCCCGCCGCATGGCCGAAGCCGGGGAAATCGTCCTCGGTGGTAAAGGCGGCGAAGAAATGGTTTAAGGCACAGCATGAGCAACAAGGAAGGCCCCAGCGAGCTGATTCGCGCCAAAGACGTCAGCGGTTTGGCCCGCTGGGCGCTGCCCAGTTTCGATCCCGAAGGCGAGCAGCCTGCCGAGCCGTTGGCGCCGCCGCCTAGCGAACACAGCGCCGCCTCCGCGGCACCTGAGCCGGAGGTGAACGCCCAGGGCGAAGAGGTGCAGATCGAGGATGTCAAACCCTTGACGCTCGATGAGTTGGAGGTCATCCGCCAGGAGGCTTACAACGAGGGCTTCTCAACCGGCGAGAAAGACGGCTTCCGTTCGGGGCAGGTCAAAGCCAAGCAAGAGGCCGACGCCGCCCTGGCTGCAAAGGTCGCCAGCCTGGAACAGGTAATGGCGCAGTTGTTCGATCCCATAGCCGAGCAAGATCAGAAGCTCGAAGTCGCGCTGGTGCAGTTGGTCAGTCAAATGACCCGCCAAGTCGTGCAACGCGAGCTGACCATCGACTCCACGCAAATCCGCCAAGTGCTGCGCGAGGCGCTGAAGCTGTTGCCCATGGGCGCGGCCAACGTGCGCATTCATATTCACCCGCAGGACTTCGAGTTGATCAAAGCCCTGCGTGATCGCCACGAAGAAACCTGGCGCATCCTCGAAGACGAAACCTTGCAGCCCGGCGGCTGCCGTGTGGAGTCCGAGCAATCGCAAATCGACGCCACCATCGAAACCCGCTTGGCGCAGATGCTCAAGCAACTGTTCGAGCAGCAGCGCGAACAGGCGACCTCGCCAGCCGAACCGGATATCCAGATTGATCTGGACGGCGACGCGCCAGAGGTTATTCATGCGACTTGAGCGCCTGAGCTTCGCCAAACGCATGGCGGGCTACAGCGAGGCGATTCAGTTGCCGGCCCAGCCGATTGTTGAAGGGCGCCTGTTGCGCATGGTCGGCCTCACCCTTGAAGCCGAAGGCTTGCGCGCCGCGCTGGGCAGCCGCTGCCTGGTGATCAATAACGGCAGCTATCACCCCGTGCAGGTTGAAGCCGAAGTGATGGGCTTTGGCGACGGTAAAATCTACTTGATGCCGGTCGGAAGCCTTGCCGGCATTGCGCCGGGCGCACGTGTGGTGCCGCTGCCCGATTCCGGCCGGTTGCCGATGGGCATGACCATGCTCGGCCGGGTGCTCGACGGCACCGGCCGCGCGCTTGATGGCAAAGGCGGCATGAAAGCCGAAGATTGGGTGCCGCTCGACGGCCCGACCATCAACCCGCTCAATCGCCACCCCATCGACACGCCGCTGGACGTCGGCATTCGCAGTATCAACGGCTTGCTCACCGTCGGTCGCGGCCAGCGCCTGGGCCTGTTCGCCGGTACCGGCGTGGGTAAAAGCGTGCTGCTGGGCATGATGACCCGCTTCACCAACGCCGACATCATCGTGGTGGGGCTGATCGGTGAACGTGGTCGTGAGGTGAAGGAATTTATCGAACACATTCTGGGCGAGGAGGGCATCAAGCGCTCCGTGGTCGTCGCCTCGCCAGCGGATGACGCGCCCTTGATGCGCCTGCGCGCTGCCATGTATTGCACACGCATCGCCGAGTACTTCCGCGACAAAGGCAAGAACGTATTGCTGCTGATGGACTCGCTCACCCGTTTCGCCCAGGCACAGCGGGAAATCGCCCTGGCCATCGGCGAGCCACCCGCCACCAAGGGTTATCCGCCGTCGGTGTTCGCCAAGCTGCCCAAGCTGGTGGAACGCGCCGGGAATGCCGAAGCCGGTGGTGGCTCGATCACCGCCTTCTACACTGTGTTGTCAGAGGGTGATGACCAACAAGACCCTATCGCCGACTCGGCGCGTGGTGTGCTCGACGGCCACTTCGTGCTGTCGCGGCGCTTGGCCGAAGAAGGGCATTACCCGGCCATTGATATTGAAGCGTCCATTAGCCGGGTGATGCCGGCGGTGGTTGACGCCGACCATATGCGCAACGCCCAACGCTTCAAGCAGTTGTGGTCGCGCTACCAACAAAGTCGGGACCTGATCAGCGTTGGCGCCTACGTGCCCGGCGGCGATCCGGAAAC
The DNA here is from genome assembly GCF_979258635.1 of Pseudomonas sp. AC070. Classification (NCBI taxonomy): domain Bacteria; kingdom Pseudomonadati; phylum Pseudomonadota; class Gammaproteobacteria; order Pseudomonadales; family Pseudomonadaceae; genus Pseudomonas; species Pseudomonas sp. AC070. The sequence continues at coordinate 3,431,537 of NZ_OZ409871.1, read as the reverse complement.
CGACCTGGCCATTTCCCGGCACGCCGCGATGGTCAATTACCTGCGCCAGGGGCTCAACGACAATGAAAGCCTGCAGCAAAGCAAAGACGCACTCGCTGCGGTATTCGCACCCGCGCCGCCGCGCTGATGGGTTGCTAAGGACGTTGTACTAAATGGCATTGCCAAGCAGAGCGTCACGTTTGGCCCCGGTGGTCGACATGGCCGAACGCGAAGAGCGTGAAGCCGCGCGGGCCCTGGGCCAATGCCAAACCCTGATGAACCAGGCCGAAGGCAAACTCAGCGACCTGCACCGCTACCTGGGCGATTACCAGCAGCAATGGATAACCGAAGGCCGCAACGGCGTGTCGGGGCAGTGGATGATGAACTACCAGCGCTTTTTGGCGCAGCTGGAAACCGCCATCAAACAGCAGAACCAGAGCGTCGACTGGCACCGCACCAACCTCGATAAGGCCCGCGAGCTGTGGCAGCAGAAATACGCCCGCCTCGAAGGGCTGCGCAAGCTGGTGCAGAAGTACATGGACGAAGCGCGGGTGGCCGCCGACAAGCGCGAACAGAAGTTGCTCGACGAGTTATCGCAGCGTTTGCTGCAACGTGAGCGTGATTGAATTCAGCTGCTAGAGTGAGGAAAAGCCACAACCGTTTGTGTTGCCTGGCTTTTTTCGTGTTTAAAAATAACCAGATTCATTTGGGGTAGGGGAGCTTCTCATGGCCATCACTTCATTACCGTCTGACGACGGGCAAGAGCTGACCATCCGCATTCAAGGACGTTTCGATTTTGGCACCCATCAGGCGTTTCGCGACTCTTACGAGCGCGTGAACATCACGCCCAAACGCTATGTGGTGGATCTGGACCACACCACCTACCTGGACAGCTCGGCGCTCGGCATGTTGCTGCTGTTGCGCGACCACGCCGGTGGCGACAACGCGCAGATCAGCCTGGTGAATTGCAACGCCGACGTGCGCAAAATTCTGGCTATTTCCAACTTCGAACAGCTGTTCAAGATTATCTGACGCCATGTCGCTGGATCCGCGCCTGTCCGTACTGATTGCCGAAGACAACGCCGCCGACCGCATGTTGTTGTCGAGCATCATCAGCCGTCAGGGCCATCGCGCCATCACCGCCGCCAATGGTTTGGAAGCGGTGGCGATGTTCGAGCAGGAGCGTCCTGACCTGGTGCTAATGGACGCCTTGATGCCAGTGATGGACGGCTTCGAGGCGGCGCGGCGTATCAAGCTCAAGGCCGGCGAAGCGCTGGTGCCGATTATTTTCCTCACCTCGCTGACCGAGGGCGAAGCACTGGTGCGCTGCCTCGACGCCGGCGGCGACGACTTTCTGGCCAAGCCTTACAACCGCGTCATTCTCGAAGCCAAGATCAAAGCCATGGACCGCCTGCGCCGGTTGCAGGCCACCGTGCTGGAGCAGCGCGACCTGATTGCCCGGCACAACGAGCACCTGCTCACCGAGCAGCGCGTGGCCAAAGCGGTCTTCGACAAAGTGGCCCACTCGGGCTGCCTCAACGCGCCAAATATCCGTTACCTGCAATCACCGTTTGCGGTGTTCAACGGTGACCTGCTGTTGGCCGCGTTCAAGCCCTCGGGCGGTATGCATGTGCTGCTCGGCGACTTCACCGGCCACGGCTTGCCCGCCGCCATCGGCGCCATGCCGCTGGCCGAAGTGTTCTACGGCATGACCGCCAAGGGCTATTCGCTGAAGGAAATTCTTCGCGAGGTAAACGCCAAGCTCAAACGCATTCTGCCGGTGGGCGTGTTCTGCTGCGCCACGCTGCTTAACATCAGCTTTCAGCGCCGCGTGTGCGAAGTGTGGAACGGCGGTTTGCCGGACGGTTACCTGCATCGCATCGCTACCGGCGAGCGTTTGCCGTTGGTGTCGCGGCATTTGCCGCTGGGCGTGCTGGACCCGGCAGACTTCAAAGACGCCTGCGAAATCCACCCGATGGAAATGGGCGACCGCGTGTTCCTGCTCTCCGATGGCGTGCTGGAAACTGCCAATCCGGGCGAGCAGATGTTTGGCGAGTCGCGGCTGCTGAACGTGTTCTCTGCCAATCGCCAACCCGACCTGCTATTCGAGGAAATTCAGCAAGCGCTCACGGCTTTTCGCGGTGAGGCGCATGACGACGTCAGCATGGTTGAAGTGTGCATGGTCGAACCCGACTCCTTGCCGCGCCCGGCGCTGGCGTTTACCGAGAACGGCCACAGCAGTCCGCTGGACTGGGCCGCCAGCTTCGAATTCCGCGCGCAAACCCTCAAGCGCTTCAATCCTTTGCCGTTCCTGTTGCAACTGCTGCTGGAAGTGCACGGCCTGCGCTTTCAGGGTGGCGCGTTATATAGCGTGCTCGCCGAGCTGTACTCCAATGCGCTTGAGCACGGCGTTTTGGGTTTGGATTCACGGCTCAAATGCGATGCCGCTGGCTTTGCCGAGTACTACCGCCAACGCAGGTTGCGCCTGGCCGAGCTGGACCACGGCTACGTGCGCTTTCACTTGCAACTGCTGCCCGAAGCCAACGGTGGGCGCCTGGTGGTCAAGGTCGAAGACAGCGGCCCCGGCTTCGATGTGTCAAACATTCTGGAACGCCAGCGCACCGCGCAAAGCTTGTCAGGGCGCGGCCTGAGCCTGATCCGCCGACTTACCGACCGCTCCACCTGGGCAGACGACGGACGCGGGGTGAGCGTGGAGTTCTCGTGGATCGATCAGGCATAATCTTGAGCGTTTTGCTCAGGGAGCGTTCCGGTGGCTGACATTCATCTCGACAGTGCGGTATTGGCCGGCCTACAGGACATCATGGAGGCTGAGTATCCCTTGCTGCTGGATACCTTTATCGCCGACTCCGAAGAACGCCTGCGCCTGCTGCACCAAGCCCTCGCCAACCACGATGCCCACGAACTGCGCCTGGCGGCCCACAGCTTTAAAGGCAGCTGCAGCAACATGGGCGCGCCGTTGCTGGCAAACCTGTGCAAGCAATTGGAAGACGATTCGCGCAGTGCCACCGTGCTGGCGGATGCGCCTACGGTGCTGGAGCAGATCGAACGGGAATTCGCCATTGTGCGGATTTTGCTGAAGTCCGAGCGCCAGCGTTTTTCGTCGTTGTAATACGCTGTTTGCATGGTTTTTATTTGGTCTGAATTCAGGCTATAGTCCTCCCCGTCAGCTTGCCTTCGCCGTTTTCCCTGGCGTTGGGCGAGGTCCTGCCGTCTGGTGCCTTGGCATCAATGCCGCTCTTGAAGGAGAAACCCATGAGGGTTGAAACCATAAGCTTTTTGAAAAAACACGCTGCCGATCTGGACCTGGATGAGCCCATGGTGGTTACGCAAAACGGAGTTCCTGCTTATGTGGTGGAGTCTTACGCTGACCGTAAGCGTCGTGATGAGGCTGTCGCTCTGGTGAAGTTGCTCGCAATCGGTTCGCGCGAGTACGCCCAAGGTAAGCATTGCTCTGCTGACGATCTGAAAGCCCGTTTGGCCAAAAGGTTTGTGCAGCGCTAACAGGCAGAACTGATGACCACATTCAACGTCCGCTTCACAGACTCCGCAGCGCAAAGCATTGAAGATCAAATTGTTCATTTAGCCGATTACACGGGCATCGAAGCTGCCTACGCAAGCCTTGACACCCTAGTGGGTATCGTTGAAACAAAGCTAAAGAACGCCCCTCTCGGTTATCCCATCAGCGACCAAGCCAGCTCGCTGGGTGTCATCCAATACCGGGAGTTGAACACCGACGGATTCAGATTCTTTTACGAGATTTACGAATCCGAGAAAGCCATTGTGGTCGGGTTGGTGTTGAGGCAAATACAAAGTGTTGAACAGGCTCTTATTCGCTACTGCCTGATCAATCCGTGGTAGCTGTTGAGCTACGCGCCGTAAGCGTTTTTTGACCGAAACGCTGGCGTTTTCAAAGTTGGCCCATCCCTTGCTATCTCTCCATCACGACCCACCCGCACGGAGAGAGTGCTAAATGTCCGTTGCCTCAGATCCACTTCTGAATTCCGCCCCTGTGGCCAAGCCGCAAGCCGCGCCTGCAAAGTCTCAGCCTAAACAGGCCGAGCCCAGCAAGGACGATGCTTCCAGCTTCGCCAAGGTGTATGCCAAGGAGCGTCAGGACAAGGCTGTCGACCGTAACGAAGCGGCCGCCAAGTCCAAAAATGCCAAGTCCAACGACAAGGCTGACGATAGCAAACCGGCCGAGCAAACCGCCACAGCGGCAACCTCGGACGAACCGGCCGTTGCCGATAGCGGCAATCCCTTGCCGACCGAGCCGGCAGTCGCCGAGCCGGTAATCGATCCGATGATTCTGCTGGCCATGGCCGGGCAGCAGATGCAGCAGCCGACCACCGAAGACACCGCGCTGCCGACCACGGGGGAGGGCGAAGAAGCCCTCGATATCCCGTTGTCGCTCACCGGCATGGTGACGCCACAAATCACGCAAACCGAAGACACCGGCCACGATCCGCAAGTGGATGCCATGAGCGAGTTGCCCGGCGTTGACCTGGTGCTCGACCTGGCGGCCAAGGCGCAAGCAGCGAACCAGAAGGGCGGCACTAATCCATCCGCCGCCCAGGCCGGGCAAACCGGCGGCCAGGATTTTGCCGCTGCCATGGCGCAACTGACGGGCAAAACCGAAGGCGGCGAAAGCCAGATTACCGACGAGCTGGGTTTGCTGGATAAAGGCAAAGACAGCATCGAGGCGTTGAAAGACAGCAGCGTCGACCTGCCCAGCGATTCGTTTGCCAACAAGCTCAGCGCGTTGAATCAGGCGGTCAATCAGCAGGTCACCCAGGCGCAGCGCACGCCGCTGGTGCCGGGCGCGCCGGTGTCGATGCAGCAGGGCGTGTGGACCGAAGACGTGGTCGACAAGGTGATGTGGATGTCCAGCCAGAATCTGAAATCGGCAGACATCCAGCTCGATCCGCCAGACCTCGGTCGCCTGGAAGTGCGCATTAACATGGCTCAGGACGCCGCCACCCAGGTGACCTTCGCCAGCCCGCACATGGCGGTACGCGATGCGGTGACAGAATCCATGCACCGCCTGCGCGAGATGTTTACGCAGCAGGGCATGACCATGGACGTCAATGTGTCCGATCAGTCGCTCAATCGCGGCTGGGCCGGGCAGAACGGCGGCGACGGCCAACAGAGCCGTGGTGGTTCCAGCCACAGCGGTTTCGGTGGGGGCGATGAAGAGATCAGCGTCGGCACCAGCGAAATTCGCAGCAACGGCGCCGTGACCGGTGGCCGTGGTCTGGTGGACTACTACGCCTAAGCTGACACTGGCGGCGGCCGGGTCGCCAGGCGCATGTGATCTAGACTGACAACGCCCGCTTACCAATTCGGTAAGCGGGCGTTGTTATTTCTGCCGCGTTTTTTCAGTGACAGCGCCAGACGCGGCTGATATATCGCTGCCCCGTTGCGTTAGAACCAACGCTGAAGTTGGGCTTCAGACCTGTACTAGGTGGGCAATTGCATTAAACGGTCTGTGTTGTAGGTAGTTTCCCACAGCGTCCTCCGCTATGTTTGCTCTACTGCTGGCAGCAATTGTCGTGCAAACAGCTTGTTAGCACTCGTGCCTGGCAAGCTGGCATAACACTTGCTCCTAACCCTTTGAACACGGATAGATTTCCGATCAGTGACGGATTATTGGCATGGCTAAGAAAGAAAAAGCAGCAGCACCGGCGGCCGATGGCTCCGCACCGCCTCCCGGCAAGGGCAAGCTGAAGCTGATCATCCTGATTGTGGTTGGCCTGCTGATCGCCATTGGTGGCTCGGTCGGCGCCACCTGGTTTTTGATGCATAAGAGCGCGCCGGCTGCCGAAGCGGCAAAGGAAGGCGAGCACGGCGGCGCCGAAGAGGGTAAAGGCCCGGACGGCAAACCGCTGAAGAAAGAAGCGATTTACGAAGTATTGGCGCCAGCCTTTGTGGTGAACTTCAACGTCAACGGGCGCCAGCGTTATATGCAGGTAAGCGTCGCCTTGATGGCGCGCGATAAAGATAAAGTCGACGCGCTCAAGGCCCATATGCCGGTGCTGCGCAACAACTTGGTGTTGCTGTTCTCGGGGCAGAATTTTGACAACCTGACGACCCCGGTCGGCAAGGAAATGCTCCGTCAGTTGGCCACCGCCAGCGTGCAGGAGTTGGCGAAGAAAGAAGTGGGCGATACCACGGTCGAGCAAGTGTTGTTCACCAATATCGTTCTGCAATAAACCCGTTATTCAGTCACCGTCTCTCAGTAGGTAACGCAGATGGCCGTCCAAGACCTGTTATCCCAGGATGAAATCGATGCCCTGTTGCATGGTGTCGACGACGGCGCGGTGGAAACCGAAGACGCCGCCATCCCCGGCAGCGTCAAAAGTTACGACCTCTCCAGCCAGGACCGCATCGTGCGCGGGCGCATGCCCACGCTGGAAATGATCAACGAGCGGTTCGCGCGCTACACCCGTATCAGCATGTTCAACCTCTTGCGCCGCTCGGCCGACGTCGCCGTGGGCGGCGTGCAGGTGATGAAGTTCGGCGAGTACGTGCATTCGCTGTACGTGCCCACCAGCCTCAACCTGGTGAAGATGAAACCGCTACGCGGCACCGGCCTGTTCATTCTCGACGCCAAGTTGGTGTTCAAGCTGGTGGACAACTTCTTCGGCGGCGACGGCCGTCACGCCAAGATCGAAGGCCGGGAATTCACGCCCACCGAATTGCGCGTGGTGCGCATGGTGATCGACCAGGCGTTTATCGACCTCAAGGAAGCCTGGCACGCGGTGCTGGATGTGAACTTCGAGTACATGAACTCGGAAGTGAACCCGGCGCTGGCCAACATCGTCAGCCCCAGCGAAGTGGTGGTGGTGTCGACCTTCCATATCGAGCTGGACGGCGGTGGCGGCGACCTGCACGTGACCATGCCGTATTCGATGATCGAGCCGATTCGCGACATGCTCGACGCCGGCTTTCAGTCCGATGTCGACGACCAGGACGAGCGTTGGGTCAAGGCCCTGCGCGAAGACATCCTCGACGTCAGCGTGCCATTGGCCGCCACCATCGCGCGCCGTCAATTGAAGCTGCGCGACATTCTGCATATGCAGCCCGGCGATGTGATTCCCGTGGACATGCCCGAAGAAATGATCATGCGTGCCAGCGGCGTGCCGGCCTTCAAGGTCAAACTCGGCGCCCACAAAGGCAACCTGGCCTTCCAGGTGCTGGAACCGATTGAACGCTGAGCGATTGCGCCAGCTTTAAACCCATTAGCACCACCGAATAATGCAAGGCGAGGAACACATGGCAGACGAAGAAGAAACCTCCCCGGAAGAGCAGGCACTGGCAGACGAATGGGCGGCTGCGCTCTCTGAGGCGGGCGACGCGAATCAGGACGACATCGACGCGATGCTCAACCAGAGCGCCGGCGAAAGCAGCGCGCCGCGCGCCTCGATGGAAGAGTTCGCCAGCTCGCCAAAAAACAACCTGCCGGTGAGTTTGGAAGGTCCGAACCTGGATGTAATTCTCGACATTCCGGTGTCCATTTCCATGGAAGTGGGCAACACCGAAATCACTATCCGCAACCTGTTGCAGCTCAACCAGGGCTCGGTAATCGAGCTTGATCGCCTGGCCGGTGAACCGCTGGACGTGTTGGTCAACGGCACCCTGATCGCCCATGGCGAGGTAGTGGTGGTCAACGAGAAATTCGGCATCCGCCTGACTGACGTGATCAGCCCAAGCGAACGCATCAAGAAGCTGCGCTAAACCATGAGTCCATCGTTTCCACGTCGGTTGGCGGCGTTGCTGGTCACGGCATTGCCGCTGCTGGCCAGTGCTGCCGAGCCGGGCAAAACCCTGGCCACGCCCATGGCCGAGGGCAGCATGGGCGGTCAATTGGTGCAGGTGCTGCTGGGCTTGCTGTTGGTGATTGGCATGATTTTCGTGCTGGCCTGGATGCTGCGCCGCGTGCAGCAGATCGGCCCGCGCGGCGGCCAGGTGATCAAACTGGTGGCTAGCCAACCGCTGGGCCCGCGCGAGCGGCTGGTGCTGGTGCAAGTGGGCAATGAGCAGATTCTGCTGGGCCTCACGGCCGGACGCATCACCCCGCTGCATACATTGAAAGAGCCGGTGCACGTGGCTGATACCCAAGCCGCCACGCCGGAGTTCGCCCAGCGCCTGATGGAGCTGTTGGGCAAGGATCAGAAGGACAAACCGTGATGAGTCTGTTGCGCCTGCTGCTGGCGATTGGGTTGAGCCTGGCGGCACCTCTGGTTCTGGCGGCCGATCCGCTGACCATGCCCGCCATCACCATGACCACCAACCCGGCAGGACAGCAGGAGTATTCGGTCAGCCTGCAGATTCTGCTTCTGATGACCGCGCTGACGTTCATTCCCGCGTTCGTCATGCTGATGACCAGCTTCACCCGCATCATCATTGTGTTCTCGATTCTGCGTCAGGCCCTGGGTTTGCAGCAGACGCCGTCGAACCAGATTCTCACCGGCATGGCCTTGTTTCTGACCATGTTCATCATGGCGCCGGTGTTCGATCAGGTGAACCGCGACGCCTTGCAGCCGTATTTAAACGAGCAGATGACCGCGCGGGATGCCATCGCCAAGGCCGAAGTGCCGGTTAAGAACTTTATGCTGGCGCAAACCCGCTCCTCGGATCTGGAGCTGTTTATTCGGTTGTCCAAACGCACCGACATACCCTCCGCCGACCAGGCGCCGCTGACCATTCTGGTGCCGGCGTTCGTGACCTCGGAGCTGAAAACGGCGTTCCAGATCGGCTTTATGATCTTTATTCCGTTCCTGATCATCGACTTGGTGGTCGCCAGCATCCTCATGGCGATGGGCATGATGATGCTGTCGCCGCTGATCATTTCGCTGCCGTTCAAAATCATGCTGTTCGTGTTGATCGACGGTTGGGCCCTCATCATTGGCACCTTGGCCAGCAGCTTCGGCGGCACTTAGCCGAGCCGGGCCGGGAGAACGCACATGACCCCAGAAGTAGCGGTAGACCTGTTTCGCGAAGCGCTGTGGCTGACCGCCGTGATGGTGGCCATTCTGGTGGTGCCGAGCCTGGTGGTCGGCTTGATCGTCGCCATGTTCCAGGCGGCCACGCAGATCAACGAACAAACCCTGAGCTTTCTGCCACGCCTGCTGGTGATGCTGGTGACCTTGATCTGGGCGGGCCCCTGGCTGATTCGCTCGTTCATGGAATACATCACCAACCTTTACACCAACATTCCGTTCCTGATCGGCTAAGCCATGTTCGAGCTGAGCGGTGAGCAGATTGGCGGCTGGGTGGGCGGTTTTCTGCTGCCGTTTTTCCGCATCGCCGGGCTGTTGATGACCATGCCGATCATTGGCACGCAACTGGTGCCGATGCGCGTGCGCGTCTACCTGGCGCTGGCCTTCACCCTCGTGATTTACCCCAGCCTGCCGCCTGCGCCCGCCGTCGATGCGTTGAACCTGGCGACGGTGTTTTTGATCGTCAAGGAAGTGCTGGTCGGGGTGATGCTTGGTTTTGTCTTGCAGCTGTTCTTCCATGCCTTTGTGGTGGGCGGGCAAATTCTCGCCACGCAAATGGGCTTTGGTTTTGCCTCGATGGTCGACCCTACCAACGGCGTGTCGGTGGCGGTGATCGGGCAATTTTTCACCATGCTGGTGACGCTGCTGTTCCTGGCCATGAACGGCCACTTGGTGGCGTTTGAAATCATGGCCGAAAGCTTTGTCACGCTGCCCATTGGCACCGGCCTGACGACGAACCACTACTGGAATATCGCTACCAGTCTAGGCTGGGTGTTGGGCGCCGGCTTGTTGCTGGTACTGCCGGCCATTACCGCGCTGTTGATCGTTAACATCGCCTTTGGCGTGATGACGCGGGCGGCGCCGCAGCTGAACATTTTCTCGATTGGTTTTCCGCTTACCCTGGTGATGGGCTTTGTGATCATTTGGATCAGCCTGTCTGACTTTCTCTCTCACTATCAACTGATGGTCAGCGATGCCCTGCAGTTGCTACGCGAATTGGTACAGGCGAAATAGGCCATGGCCGAGAACGAGAATGGCGCGGAGAAGAGCGAAGAGCCCACGGACAAGCGACGCCGCGAGTCGCGAGAGAAGGGCCAGATCGCACGGTCGCGCGAGCTCAATACCTTTGTCGTGCTGGTGGCGGGCGTTGGCGCGCTGATGAGCTACGGCGGCGCCATGGGCGATGCCATGGCCACCATCATGAAAGAGAACTTCTCCCTTAGCCGCGAGCTGCTGATGGATAACGGCAGCATGGCGCTGCAGTTCGAGAACGCCATTTACATCGCCCTGATGGCGCTGTTCCCGTTCTTCGTCGTGCTGCTGGTGGCCTCGATTCTCGGGCCGATTGGCTTGGGTGGCTGGTTGTTTTCGCCGCAGTCGATGGCGCCGAACTTCGGGCGGCTCAACCCGCTGCCTGGCATCAAGCGCATGTTCTCGGCCAAGGCCGGTCTGGAGCTGCTCAAAGCCCTCGCCAAGTTCGCCCTGGTGCTGATGGTGGCGCTGGCGGTGCTCAACGCCGACAAGCGCGACCTGCTGGCCCTGGCCCATGAGCCGCTGGAAGCGGCGATCATGCACAGCATCACGGTGGTGGGGCGCAGCGCCATGTGGATGGCCTGGGGGCTGATTTTCATCGCCGCCGTCGACGTGCCATTCCAGCTCTGGGACAACCGGCAAAAAATGCTGATGACCAAGCAGGAAGTCCGCGACGAATACAAAGACAGCGAGGGCAAGCCCGAGGTCAAACAGCGGATTCGCCAGATGCAGCGGGAGATGGCTGAGCGCCGCATGATGGCCGCCGTGCCTCAGGCCGACGTGGTTATTACCAACCCGACGCACTTTGCCGTCGCGCTCAAGTACGACCCGCAGCAGGGTGGTGCGCCGGTGCTGCTGGCCAAAGGTGGCGACTTTGTGGCGCTGAAGATTCGCGAAATTGCCAATGAACACAAAGTGATGGTGCTGGAATCGCCTGGCCTGGCGCGGGCGATTTTCCACTCCACTGATCTGGATCGCGAGATTCCGGCGGGGCTTTACCTTGCCGTGGCGCAGGTGTTGGCGTACGTCTACCAGTTGCGCCAGTTCCGTTCGGGCAAAGGCAAGCGGCCTGATCCCCTGAAAGATCTGCCCATTCCGCCAGACCTGCGTCGCGATGAGTAACTGAAGGGCGTGTAGGAGCGACCTTGGTCGCGAACCCTGCAAACCCCGTTCGCGACCAAGGTCGCTCCTACAAAAAAGCATTCAAGCCCCAATCCCAAAGTTGGACGACTTCTTGCAAAAGCCCCGCTAGCGACGCGTTTGCGTCAAAAGTTTGAATGGCGAGGAATGGGCTTGTGGCAATAGATCGCGCACAACTGATCGGCGATGTTCGGGGCAACCTGGCGGGCTTGCGGCACGGCAATATCGGTATTCCGCTGTTGCTGCTGGTGATGCTCGGCATGGTGATGTTGCCGGTGCCGCCGTTCATTCTCGACGTACTATTTACCTTCAGCCTGGCGCTTTCGATTGTCGTGCTGCTGGTGGCGATTTATGCGTTGCGCCCGCTGGATTTCGCCGTATTCCCGACCATTCTGCTGGCCGCCACGCTGCTACGCCTGGGCCTCAACGTGGCTTCCACCCGCGTGGTGTTGCTGCACGGTCAGGAAGGCCACGACGCCGCCGGTAAGGTGATTCAGGCCTTCGGTGAGGTGGTGATCGGCGGTAACTACGTGGTCGGTATCGTGGTGTTCGCGATTTTGATGATCATCAACTTCGTGGTGGTCACCAAGGGTGCCGGCCGTATCTCCGAGGTGAGCGCGCGTTTCACCCTCGACGCCATGCCCGGCAAACAAATGGCGATTGACGCCGACCTCAACGCCGGCCTGATCGATCAGGTTCAAGCCAAGCTGCGCCGCAGTGAAGTGGCCCAGGAAGCGGACTTCTACGGTTCCATGGACGGTGCCAGCAAGTTCGTGCGCGGTGACGCCGTCGCCGGTTTGCTGATTCTGTTTATCAACCTGATCGGTGGCATGGCCATCGGTATCGTTCAGCACGACCTGAGCTTCGGCGACGCTGGCCGCATCTACACCTTGCTGACCATCGGTGACGGTTTGGTGGCGCAGATTCCATCGCTGCTGCTGTCCACCGCCGCCGCGATCATGGTGACCCGTGTTTCCAGCTCCGAAGACATGGGTCAGCAAGTCACTCGCCAGATGTTTGCCTCGCCCAAAGCCTTGGGCGTCGCCGCTGCGCTGATTATCGCCATGGGCCTGGTGCCTGGCATGCCGCATTTCTCCTTTCTCAGCCTGGGCTTTCTGGCCGCAGGTGGCGCGTATTGGATCGCCAACAAGCAACGCAAACTCAAGGTGGCCGAAGTGGCCGAAGTGCAGCGCCAGCAAGAGCTGCTGCCGGCCCAGCGCGCTCAGGAAGTGAAAGAACTCGGTTGGGATGACGTAACGCCGGTGGACATGGTGGGCCTGGAAGTGGGCTATCGCCTGATTCCGTTGGTAGACCGCAACCAAGGCGGCCAGCTGCTGGCGCGGATCAAGGGCGTGCGTAAAAAGCTCTCGCAAGAGATGGGCTTTTTGATGCCCTCGGTGCACATCCGCGACAACCTCGATTTGCAGCCCAACGCCTACCGTTTGACGCTCATGGGCGTGAGCCTGGCCGAAGCCGAGATTTACCCGGACCGCGAGCTGGCGATCAACCCCGGCCAGGTGTTCGGCACGCTCAACGGCGTGGCCGCCAAAGATCCGGCGTTCGGCCTGGATGCGGTCTGGATCGACCAGTTCCAGCGCGATCAGGCGCAGTCGTTGGGCTACACCGTGGTCGACGCCAGCACCGTGGTCGCCACGCACCTGAACCAGGTGCTGCACAAGCACGCCCATGAATTGCTCGGCCATGAGGAAGTGCAGCAGCTGCTGCAATTGCTGGCCAAGGGCTCGCCGAAACTGGCCGAAGAATTGGTGCCGGGCGTGGTCTCGCTGTCGACCTTGCTCAAGGTGTTGCAGTCGTTGCTGCAAGAGCAGGTGCCGGTTCGCGATATCCGTTCTATCGCCGAAGCGATTAGCAACGTGAAGAGTCAAGATCCCGCCGCCATGGTGGCAGCGGTGCGTGTCGCGCTGTCGCGCTCAATCGTGCAAGGCATTGTGGGACTAGAGCCGGAGCTGCCTGTGATCACCTTGGAGCCGAGGTTGGAACAGATATTGCTCAATAGTCTACAGAAGGCCGGTCAAGGCTCCGAGGATGGCATTCTCCTGGAGCCAAGCATGGCCGAGAAGCTGCAGCGTTCCCTGGTGGACGCCGCGCAACGCCAGGAAATGCTCGGCAAGCCTGCGATTCTGCTGGTAGCCGGTCCGGTTCGGGCGATGCTCTCGCGGTTCGCACGGTTGGCAGTACCGACCATGCACGTGTTGGCGTACCAGGAAATCCCAGACAACAAGCAGGTCACCATCGTTGCCACGGTGGGTCAGAACTGAACTGAGGCTTAGGTCATGCAAGTTAAACGCTTTTTCGCCGCCGATATGCGTCAAGTCATGAAGTTGGTTCGCGATGAGCTGGGCGCCGATGCGTCCATCATCGGCACGCGCCGTGTCGCCGGAGGCGTGGAATTGACCGCTGCCCTGGACTACCAGGCGCCGGTGATTCCTGCACGCCAGCCGAACCCTGAGCTTGAGAACGAGTTGCGTCGCACGCAGTCGATGCTGGTGTCGGCGCAAGCCGATCTGGCCACCCGTGTGGCCGGCGAAAAAATGAAAGACGGCCAGTTGTTCGCCAATGAGTCCATCGTGGCGCCCGAGTTGCCGGCCTCGTTTGTTCGCCCTGAGCGACCAAAACCGGCTGCCGCACCGGCGCCGCAACCTGCGAAGGCGGTGGCAACCGACCAACGCAGCCTCGACGCCATGCGTTTCGAATTGAACGGCCTGCGCGAGCTGATTGAAGTGCAACTGGGCTCGATGGCCTGGGGTCAGATGCAAAGTCGCCGTCCGCAACAGGCTGCGCTGTGGCGTCGTCTGCAACGCATGGGCTTGCCGGCAGAATTGTCGCGCGTGCTGCTGGAGCGGGTGTCTGCCGTGTCCGAGCAGCGTCAGGCCTGGCGCATGATTCTTGCCCACCTGGCCCACGCGATCAAAACGCCAAAAGTCGAGCCGCTGGAAGAGGGTGGTGTGATCGCCCTGGTTGGTCCGGCTGGTATGGGCAAAACCACTACACTGGCAAAAATGGCGGCGCGTTATGTTTTGAAATACGGCGCGCAACACGTGGCGCTGGTGAGCATGGACAGCTACCGCATCGGTGCCCAGGAACAACTGAAAACCTTGGGTCGCATTCTTAATGTGTCGGTGACCCAAGTGGACCCCGGCACCTCGCTGACCCAAGCGCTCGAGCCATTGGCGCGCAAACGCGTGGTGCTGATCGATACCGCCGGCTTGCCGGGTAATGATCCGGCGCTGCACATGCAGTTGGAAACCTTGGCCGGTCGTGGGGTCAAATCGAAAAATTATCTGGTTCTGGCCGCTACCAGCCAGAGCCAAGTGCTCAAGGCGGCCTACCATAGCTATAAGCGTTGCGGTCTGAGTGGCTGTATTCTTACCAAGGCCGATGAAGCAACCAGTTTGGGCGAGGTTTTAAGTCTGGCTATAAGCCAGCATCTACCGGTAGCCTATCTGGCAGACGGTCCGCGCATTCCAGATGACTTGCACGTTCCGCGCAGTCATCAGTTGGTGAGTCGGGCCGTGAGTTTGCAGGCGCCTCAGGAGCCCAGTGAAGACGCCATGGCCGACATGTTCGCCGGGCTGTACCAGAACCCGGCGCGTCGCGCAGGCTGATTCGCTGTAGAGCAAGGCAGTAACGAAATTTAGTCGTTCAGATTGGCCCGGTGCCGAGCCTGAACGTAATCAGCCAAGTGGCCTCAGTCGAGCTAGACAAGGTGTGTAGATAACATGGGTATGCATCCCGTACAGGTGATCGCGGTGACCGGCGGCAAGGGTGGCGTCGGCAAGACCAATGTTTCGGTCAATCTTTCCCTGGCCCTGGCTGACCTTGGTCGGCGTGTGATGCTGATGGACGCCGACCTGGGCCTGGCCAACGTGGACGTGCTGTTGGGCCTGTCGGCCAAGCGCACCCTGGCTGACGTCATCAGTGGCGAATGCGAACTGCGCGACGTGCTGCTGCAAGGGCCGGGTGGCATCCGCATCGTGCCGGCAGCCTCCGGCACACAAAGCATGGTGCAGCTCACGCCCATGCAACACGCTGGCCTGATTCAGGCGTTCAGCGACATCAGTGACAACCTCGACGTATTAGTGATCGACACCGCTGCCGGTATTGGCGATGCGGTGGTGAGCTTTGTGCGCGCGGCCCAGGAAGTGATTGTGGTGGTGTGCGATGAGCCCACCTCCATCACCGACGCCTACGCCCTGATCAAACTGCTGAACCGCGACCACGGCATGAGCCGTTTCCGTGTGCTGGCCAATATGGCGCACAGCCCACAGGAAGGTCGCAACCTCTTTGCTAAGCTGACCAAAGTGACTGATCGTTTCCTCGACGTCGCCTTGCAATACGTCGGCGCTGTGCCTTACGACGAGTCGGTACGCAAGGCGGTACAGAAGCAACGCGCAGTTTATGAGGCCTTCCCTCGCTCCAAGTGCGCGCTGGCATTCAAGGCCATCGCGCAGAAGGTCGACACCTGGCCGTTACCAGCCAATCCGCGTGGGCACTTGGAGTTCTTCGTGGAGCGTCTGGTCCAGCAACCGCTTGCTGATACGGCCGTATGACATCAGGCAATGGGCTCCGTATGTATAGCAAGGCACAGGCGCAGGACTCCCAGCACCAGTTGATCGAGCGTTACGCGCCTCTGGTCAAACGCATCGCCTACCACTTGCTGGCACGTTTGCCGGCAAGCGTGCAGGTGGAAGATCTGATCCAGGCCGGCATGATCGGTCTGCTTGAAGCCTCTAAGAAATACGACTCCAGCAAAGGCGCCAGTTTTGAAACTTTCGCCGGCATTCGTATACGTGGATCTATGCTGGATGAGGTACGCAAGGGCGATTGGGCGCCGCGTTCGGTGCACCGCAACAGTCGCATGGTCAGTGACGCAATTAGAAAAATTGAAGCCCGAACGGGCAGAGACGCTAAAGATCAAGAAGTTGCGGCCGAACTCCAATTGAGTCTCGAGGATTACTACGGCATTCTTGGCGACACTTTGGGCAGCCGCTTGTTCAGTTTCGACGACCTTCTTCAGGACGGCGAGCACACAGGTCTGCGTGAAGACGCTGGCATTACCCACTTCGAGCCTTCGCGCGATCTGGAAGATGAACGCTTCCAATCGGCATTGGCGGCGGCCATCTCTGGACTGCCTGAACGTGAACAGTTGGTGTTGTCGCTGTATTACGACGAAGAACTGAATCTCAAGGAAATTGGCGAAGTGCTGGGGGTCAGCGAATCGCGGGTCAGCCAGTTGCATAGCCAGTGTGCCGCTCGTTTGCGTGCACGCTTGAGCGAGTGGCGCGCTAGCTGAGCGGCACTGCCAGTTTCTCGATTCAACGCGCATCCAGGTGCTGGGTGCGTTTAGGACTGTACGGAGGTCGACTTGGACAAAAACATGAAAATCCTCATCGTTGACGACTTCTCAACGATGCGACGGATCATCAAGAACCTCTTGCGTGACTTGGGATTCACCAACACCGCTGAGGCTGATGACGGAACCACCGCTTTACCCATGCTGCAAAGCGGCAGCTTCGACTTTCTCGTCACTGACTGGAACATGCCGGGAATGACCGGTATCGACCTGCTGCGTGCGGTTCGCGCCGATGACCGTCTCAAGCACCTGCCGGTGCTGATGGTGACCGCCGAGGCCAAGCGCGATCAGATTATCGAAGCGGCGCAGGCCGGGGTGAATGGCTACGTAGTGAAGCCGTTCACAGCTCAAGTGCTGAAAGAGAAGATCGAAAAAATCTTCGAGCGTGTTAACGGCTGATCCCGGCCGTGGGGGCAATATGGCGCACGACGATCTACCCATGGGCGACCTTGAGTCGTCCCTAAAATCCAATGCCCGCGAGCTCGTTGATAGCCTTGAAAAAGGTAATTTTGGCGAAGCGGTGCAGCTCATTCATGAGCTCAACAAAGTGCGTGATCGTGGTCTTTACCACGAAGTGGGAAAACTGACGCGTGAGCTGCACAACGCCATCGTCAATTTCCAGCTTGACCCACGCGTGCCACATGCCAAGGAAGTGTCGCAAATCACCGACGCCACTGAACGCCTGAACTATGTCGTGACGATGACCGAGAAAGCGGCCAATCGCACCATGGATCTGGTGGAGCAGAGCGCGCCGCTGGTTAACGACCTCAACGATGAAGCCACTGCGCTGGGCGCCGACTGGGGTCGCTTTATGCGCCGCGAGTTGGGTGCCGAAGCTTTCCGCGAATTGGCCAAACGCATCGAACTGTTCCTCGCCCGAAGCGAACGTGACAGCAGCAAATTGTCGGGGCATCTCAACGACATTCTGCTCGCCCAGGATTACCAGGACCTCACCGGTCAGGTGATCAAGCGCGTTACGCAACTGGTTACCGAAGTGGAAAGCAACCTGCTGAAACTGGTGCTTATGGCCAGCCAAGTGGACCGTTTCGCGGGTATCGAGCACGACCATGCCGTGCTGCGCGCCGAGCAAGAACAACAAAAAGAGCCTTCTCATGGTGAAGGTCCGCAGATTCATGCCGATAAGCGTGAAGACGTCGCTTCCAATCAGGACGACGTGGACGATCTGCTATCAAGCTTGGGATTCTAGGGAGCACACAGATGAGCTTCGGCGCCGATGAAGAAATCCTCCAGGACTTCCTGGTAGAGGCCGGCGAAATTCTTGAGCAGTTATCGGAACAATTGGTCGAGCTGGAAAGCCGCCCGGATGATTCCAATCTGCTCAATGCGATTTTCCGCGGATTCCACACCGTCAAAGGTGGCGCCGGCTTCCTCCAGCTCAATGAGCTGGTGGAGTGCTGCCACATTGCCGAAAACGTGTTCGACATCCTGCGCAAGGGTGAGCGGCGCGTTGACTCGGAGTTGATGGACGTCGTTCTCGAAGCTCTTGATGCCGTCAATGGCATGTTTTCTGAAGTGCGCGAACGCACCACGCCGACACCGGCTACGCCAGAGCTGTTGGCGGCGCTGGCCCGTTTGGCCGAGCCGCAGAGTGCCGCAGAATTGGCCGGTGCGACTGCCGAACCAGAGGCTGAACCCGAACCCGACGTTGCCGAGGCGCCCGCTGCGGCAGAAGCCTCTGGCGATATCACCGACAGCGAATTCGAGCAGTTGCTCGATGCCCTGCACGACGAGCCCAAAGCGCCCGTAGCAGCCGCCAGCGGTGATGAAATTACCGACGACGAATTCGAATCGCTACTCGACCAGTTGCACGGCAAAGGCCAGTTCGCTGCTGCTCCTGCCGCGCCCGCTGCGCCGGTCAGCGCGCCGCCTGCCAGTGCGGCCCCGGCCGCTGCCGGTGGTGGCGATGAAATTACCGATGACGAATTTGAAGCGCTGCTGGACCAGTTGCATGGCAAAGGCAAATTCGTTGAGCCCGCCGCTGAGCCGCAAGCGCCCGCCGCGCCAGTAGCAGCGGCAACGCCTGCGGCGAGTGGCGCTGGCGACAACATTACCGACGACGAATTCGAGGCCTTGCTGGATCAACTGCACGGCCAAGGGAAATTCGTAGAACCCGCTGCCCAGGCGCCAGTGCCGGCCGCCGCCGCGCCGGCGAAAGCAGCTGCACCTGCGCCCAAGCCCGCCGCGAAAGCCGAGCCGGCCAAACCTGTCGCCCCGGCTAAACCTGCCGCTGCGCCAGCCCCGGCACCTGCTGCTGCCGCTGCTGATAAAGCCGGCCCAGCCGCCGAAGCGGAAACCACCGTGCGCGTCGACACCGCGCGGCTGGACGAAATCATGAATATGGTCGGCGAGTTGGTGCTGGTGCGTAACCGTCTGGTGCGTCTGGGACTCAACAGCGGCGACGAGAACATGTCCAAGGCGGTGTCCAACCTCGACGTGGTGACGGCAGATCTGCAAACCGCGGTGATGAAAACCCGCATGCAGCCGATCAAGAAAGTCTTCGGTCGCTTCCCGCGTTTGGTTCGCGACCTGGCCCGCAGCCTGAAAAAAGAGATCAACCTGGAGCTGGTCGGTGAAGAAACCGACCTCGACAAAAACCTGGTTGAGGCACTCGCCGACCCGTTGGTTCACTTGGTGCGCAACTCGGTGGACCACGGTATCGAGTCGCCGGAAAAACGCGAAGCCGCCGGCAAAAGCCGCGGCGGCAAAATCGTGCTGTCGGCGCAGCAAGAGGGCGACCACATCCTGCTGTCGATTTCGGACGACGGCAACGGCATGGACCCCGACGTACTGCGCGCCAAAGCGGTGGAGAAGGGCGTGCTCGACAAAGACGCCGCAGACCGCCTCAGCGAAGCCGAATGCTACAACCTGATTTTCGCCCCGGGCTTCTCGACCAAAACCGAGATTTCCGACGTGTCTGGCCGTGGCGTGGGCATGGACGTGGTGAAAACCAAGATTTCCCAGCTCAACGGCATCATCAACATTTACTCGGCCAAAGGCCAAGGCACCAAGATCGTCATCAAGGTGCCGCTGACCTTGGCGATCATGCCGACCTTGATGGTCATGCTCGGCAACCAGGCGTTTGCGTTCCCGCTGGTTAACGTCAACGAAATCTTCCACCTCGACCTGTCGCGCACCAACGTCGTCGACGGTCAGGAAGTGGTGATCGTGAGGGACAAAGCCTTGCCGCTGTTCTACCTCAAGCGCTGGCTCATCAGCAGCGCCCAGCACGAAGAGCAGCACGAAGGCCATGTGGTGATTCTGTCGGTGGGCACGCAGCGGATCGGCTTTGTGGTCGATCAGTTGGTGGGCCAGGAAGAAGTCGTGATCAAGCCGCTGGGCAAGATGCTCCAAGGCACTCCGGGAATGTCCGGGGCCACCATTACGGGTGATGGGCGCATTGCCCTGATTCTGGATGTGCCGAGCATGCTCAAGCGTTACGCACGCCGCATCTGATGCGGTGTGTCACTCAGCGTAGATAAGGCATGGAGCGTGGCATTTACGGGACGTAAATAAGCGCTCCGCCTGCTTGCGCAGCACCAAGCGCGACGGCCCAACGGGGTCTCGGGCGGGTACAAAGGAGCGGTTATGGCAGTTAAGGTTCTGGTGGTGGACGATTCCGGCTTTTTCCGCCGGCGTGTCTCGGAGATTCTCTCCGCCGACTCGAATATCCAGGTCGTTGGCACTGCCACCAATGGTCGCGAAGCGATCGATCAGGCCCTGGCCCTCAAGCCTGACGTGATCACCATGGACTACGAAATGCCGATGATGGATGGCATTACGGCCGTGCGTCACATCATGCAGCGCTGTCCCACTCCGGTACTGATGTTCTCCTCGCTCACCCACGAAGGCGCGCGCGTTACGCTCGATGCGCTGGATGCCGGTGCGGTGGACTTCCTGCCGAAGAATTTCGAAGACATCTCCCGCAACCCCGAGAAAGTCAAACAACTGCTGTGCGAGAAGGTACACACCATCGCCCGCAGTAATCGCCGCTACAGCGGTATGCCTGCTGCCGCGCCGGCACCTGCGCCCAGTCATGCGCCCGCCGCCAGCTCTTCCAGCACCGCCACCAGCAGCACCCCTGCGCGCCCCGCGCCAGTTGCGCCACGGCCGGCTCCTGCAGCGCCTGCTGCCGGCTCCAGCGCAGCGCCCAAGCGCAAGCCTTACAAACTGTTGGCCATCGGCACCTCGACCGGCGGCCCGGTGGCGCTGCAACGCGTTCTAACCCAACTGCCAGCGAATTTCCCCGCGCCCATCGTGCTGATTCAGCACATGCCGGCCGCCTTCACCAAGGCGTTTGCCGAGCGCTTGGACAAGCTGTGCAAAATCAGCGTGAAAGAAGCCGAAGACGGCGACCAACTGCGCCCCGGCCTGGCCTTGCTGGCGCCCGGTGGCAAACAAATGATGGTCGACGGCCGTGGCACGGTAAAAATTCTGCCTGGCGATGAGCGCCTGAACTATCGCCCGTGCGTGGACATCACCTTCGGCTCCGCCTCCAAAGCGTATGGCGACAAAGTTCTGGCCGTGGTGCTTACCGGCATGGGCGCCGACGGCCGCGAAGGCGCGCGCCTGCTCAAGCAGGGCGGCAGCCAGGTGTGGGCGCAAGACGAAGCCAGTTGCGTGATTTACGGCATGCCCATGGCCATCGTAAAAGCCAACCTCGCAGACGCGGTTTACAGCCTTGATGACATCGGTCGACACCTGGTGGAGGCCTGTGTCTGATGGATGTACTTAGCCTTATCGGGGTGATTTTGGCGTTCGTTGCCATTCTGGGGGGCAACTACCTGGAAGGCGGCCACGTCGGCGCACTGGTCAATGGCCCGGCTTTTCTGATTGTGGTGGGCGGTACCTTGGGCGCGGCGTTTCTGCAAACGCCGATGTCGGTGTTCAAACGTTCGTTGGCCGTGGTGCGCTGGATTATTTTCCCGCCACGCATCGACCTGGCCGGCGGCATCAACCGCGTGGTGGGTTGGAGCATGACGGCGCGTAAAGAAGGCTTGCTCGGTCTGGAAGCGGTCGCTGACGTCGAGGCTGACCCTTACGCCCGCAAAGGCTTGCAATTGCTGGTGGACGGCGCCGAGCCCGAAGCCATTCGCAGCATTCTGGAAGTGGACCTCTACACCCAGGAAGGCCGCGATATTCAAGCCGCCAAGGTGTTCGACAGCATGGGCGGTTACTCGCCCACCATCGGCATCATTGGTGCGGTCATGGGCCTGATTCATGTGATGGGCAACCTGGCCGACCCGAGCATGCTGGGCAGCGGTATCGCCGTGGCGTTTGTCGCCACCATCTACGGCGTGGCCTTGGCCAACCTGTTTTTTTTACCCGTGGGCAACAAGCTCAAAGCCATCGCCCTGCGCCAGTCGCGTTACCGGGAAATGCTCCTGGAAGGCATTCTCTCGATTGCCGAGGGTGAGAATCCGCGCTCCATCGAGCTCAAGCTGCAAGGCTTCATGGACTAAAGGTCGGGCTCACTATGGCGCGTCGGCGGCATCAGGAAGAACATGAAAATCATGAACGTTGGCTGGTCTCCTACGCCGACTTCATTACGCTGCTGTTCGCCTTTTTTGTGGTGATGTATTCAATTTCCTCGATCAACGAAGGCAAGTACAAAATTCTTTCCGACACGCTGGTGGGCGTTTTCAACCAGCCCGACCGCGCCGTCAAACCGATTCCGGTCGGCGAAGAAAGGCCGCTGACCACTGAACCTGAAAAGATGCAGGACCAGGACGAAGCCCACGGCGAAGACCCGAGCAAGGCCCTGCAGGAAATCAGCGATGCGGTAAAAGCGGCGTTCGGCGACCTGATCAAAAGCGATGAATTGAAGGTGCGTGGCAACGAGTTGTGGATTGAAATCGAGTTGAACTCGAGCCTGCTGTTTCCCAGCGGTGATGCCATTCCCAACGACACGGCCTTCACCATTATCGAAAAAGTTGCCAAAATTCTGGCGCCTTACGAGAATCCGATTCATGTGGAAGGGTTCACAGATAATCTTCCGATCAAGACCGCGCAATTTCCTACGAACTGGGAGTTGTCTACGGCGCGGGCAGCTAGCATTGTAAGAATGATGGCCATGGATGGCGTGAACGCCGGGCGCCTGGCAGCGGTCGGTTATGGAGAGTTTCAGCCAATCGCGGATAACGCGACGGCAGAGGGAAGAGCGCGCAATCGCCGGGTGGTGCTGGTGGTGTCACGCAACTTGGATGTGCGACGCAGCGTGAGCGGTGTAGGCAGTGCTCATGCCCAGCCCGACGCCGCGTTAGAGCGGGCTGGCACACAACCTGCACAACCGCCTGCGGTGCAGCCGCCTTCGGGCGGTGCTGTCAATTCCCCGTCGCCGGCCCCTTAGGTTGGCGCTTGTTCTCGGTAAGCCCTTGGTGCGCCGGGAGGATAACGAACATGAGAGTCTGGGCAGTAGCCAATCAAAAAGGTGGGGTCGGCAAGACCACCACGAGCATCGCACTCGCAGGGCTGTTGGCCGATGCGGGCAAGCGCGTGGTTGTGGTCGATCTCGATCCACATGGCTCCATGACGAGCTATTTCGGGCATGACCCCGATTCGCTGGAGCACAGCGCATTCGATTTGTTCCAGCACCAAGGCAGCGTGCCGCAAGGGTTGCCGGGGCAATTGCTGTTACCCACCAGCCATCCGCTGATTTCGCTGATGCCTTCCAGCACGGCGCTCGCCACCCTTGAGCGGCAGTCGCCGGGGCAGAGCGGCCTGGGCCTGGTGATCGCCAAAAGCCTGGCGCAGCTGTGGGATGACTTCGACCACGCCATCATCGACAGCCCGCCCTTGTTGGGCGTGTTGATGGTGAACGCCTTGGCAGCCAGCCAGCAGTTGGCCATTCCTGTGCAAACCGAGTTTCTCGCCGTGAAAGGTTTGGAACGCATGGTCAGCACGCTGGCGATGATCAACCGCTCGCGCAAACAAGCCTTGCCGTACACCATCGTGCCGACCCTGTTCGACCGCCGCACCCAGGCCTCGTTAAGCACCTTGCGCACGCTGCGCAATGCCTACCCGGACCACCTGTGGCCCGCCTACATTCCGGTCGACACCCGCTTGCGCGATGCCAGTCGGGCAGGGCAGACGCCTTCACAATTCGATGACAAGAGCCGGGGTGTACTGGCGTATCGCGCGCTGCTCAAGCACTTGCTCAGCCACGAACTGTCTGCGCAGGTCGCATAGCATGGCGATTTTTGCTATCAGGGCTGACTCAAGTCTGCGGCGGATGCTGCCGATATATGAGTCAGTCCATTTCACCGGGTTTGTTCTATGAGTCGTCCTACCGCTACCGCTAATCGCCCGCAGCTGGCCTTGCAGTCCTATCTGGACGGCTTGCTGCAGGAAGCGGCTGCCGAACTGGCCGACGCGTTTCCCGCTGAGCCGGTGAGCCTTGCTGTCGTTGCGCCAGCACCGGCGCCGGTGGCGGCTCCCGTGCGTGCGATGCAGCCTGCGCCAGCGCCTGTTAGCAAGCCGAAGCCGGTGGCGGTTGAGTCCGACGCCGTTTCCCTAGATGAATTCGAAGCCGCTGTGCTGGAAGAACAGGTGCGCGACGCGCGTCTGCAAGCGCCGCCCGTGGCTGCCCGACCTGCTGCGGTAGTGCTGGAGCGGCCGACGCTGGTCCTGCCTACCCTGGAAATGCCCAAGCCGTTGCTGATGCCAACCTTGCTGGTCGAGCAAGCGCAGCCGGTGGCGGAAAAACCGATTGAAGCAAAACCCGTCGTCGAAAAACCCGTGGTGCTCGCACCGCCGGTGGTTGAGTCGGTCGTCGAGCAGCAAATTCAGACAGACATGACGCCCACGCCGCCGCCGTTGCAGCTCGAAGGCCAACCGAGCTGGGGCGAAGAGCCGTTCGAGTGCCTGCTATTCGACGTCGCCGGCCTGACGCTGGCGGTGCCGTTGGTGTGTTTGGGCTCGATTTACCCGCTAGTCGGCCAGGAGCTGACGCCACTATTTGGCCAGCCGGACTGGTTCCTCGGTATCCTCCCGTGCCAGGCTGGCAACCTTCGTGTACTCGACACCGCGCGCTGGGTAATGCCCGACCGCTACCGCGATGATTTCCGCCAGGGCTTGCAGTATGTGATTTCCGTGCAAGGCTACGAATGGGGTCTGGCGGTGCATCAGGTCAGTCGCTCGATTCGCCTGGACCCCAAAGAGGTCAAGTGGCGCAGTCAGCGCAGCCAGCGTCCGTGGCTGGCAGGTACCGTTATCGAGCATATGTGTGCGTTGGTGGATGTGGCCGTTCTGGCCGAGTTGATCGCCAGCGGCGCCGCCAAGCGCTTAGGCAGCGATGGTCGCGTGCAGTAACCGATTGAACGGCCCCGCAAATCGGGGCGCTAAAGTAAACGGCGGGTTACACCCGTACGCCATGACAGTGGCATTGATGAGGCTAGGGATATGAAGAAAACGTCCGCGCAAGGTTCCGAAGATCCCATTCTGCAATGGGTGACGTTCCGTCTGGATAACGAAACCTACGGCATCAACGTGATGCAGGTGCAGGAAGTGCTGCGCTACACCGAAATTGCCCCGGTGCCGGGTGCCCCTAGCTACGTGCTGGGCATCATCAACCTGCGCGGCAACGTGGTCACCGTGATCGACACCCGCCAGCGCTTCGGCCTGGACTCCGGTTCGGTTACCGACAACACCCGTATCGTCATCATCGAAGCCGACAAGCAAGTGGTTGGCATCATGGTCGACAGCGTGGCCGAAGTGGTTTACCTGCGCCAATCGGAAGTGGAAACCGCGCCTAACGTCGGCAACGACGAATCGGCCAAGTTCATCCAGGGCGTGTGCAACAAAAACGGCGAACTGCTGATTCTGGTTGAGCTGGACAAAATGATGTCCGAAGAAGAGTGGTCCGAACTGGAGAGCATCTAACCCATGCTCGACATCGCGCTGTTGGTGCTTGCCCTGGCTTGCGTCTCGCTGGGCGGCACCTGCATCTGGCTGGCGGGACGACAGCGAGAATTCGCTCGTCAGTTCGAACACCAGGCTCAGCGCGACGCACTGCGCGACCAAGCCATCAAAGAACTTAAAAAGCGGTTGGACACCTACCTCACCGGTAGCATCCGCATGGGTGAAGAGCTCTACGAATTGCGCCGCACGCTGGCGCCGATTCCAGACAAACTCAGCCAGATTGAACAACGCGACCCCAGCAATCTCTCCTTCACTCAGGCCGCTCGCTTAGTCGGCCTGGGCGCCAGTGTCGACGACCTCACCCAATCCTGCGGCCTCAGCCGCGCCGAGGCGGAGCTGGTTAGCAAGTTGCATCAAGCCAAGCGCTAAACCGCCTCTGCTGTAGGAGCCAGCTCGCTGGCGAACCCTGCAAACCTCGGCAATTTCCGTCTCCAGGATTCGCCAGCAAGCTGGCTCCTACAAAGGGCGCTTAATCCAGCAACCGCTGCGGCGTATGCGGCGTGACATCTTTCTCGCCGCCATCATCCGGGGTAAACCCTTCCGGGCACTTGCCTTTCAAGTACCACGCAAACGCGATGATCTCGGCCACGCTGCGGTAGAGCTCTTCGGGAATCGAATCGCCTAATTCCATGCGCGCAAGCAGGCGCACCAGTTCGGCGTTTTCGTAAATCGGTACTTCATATTCCCGAGCCACAGCCAGAATGGCTTCGGCCAATTCGTCGTCGCCCTTGGCGGTGAGGTTCGGCGCGCTCTTGCCGTCGTAGTTGAGCGCAATGGCTTGGCGAGGGGCTTGGCGTTTCATGCTTTTTCGTCAATCCAGCGTTGTTCGAGGGTGGTGCGCGGGCCTTGCGGCGGCACGCCTTGCTGGCAGGCCAATTCGCCGACATTCAAACCAGCAGCGGTCAGGCGATCACGCAGCGTGCCCAGTTCGTTATCGATCAGGTTCACGGTGCTGGCCCGTTCTGCCCATAGCTGGCTGGTCAGGCTGCCTCGCGCCAGTTGCGCCTGAACTTGCAGCGGGCCCAGCGGCGGAATGTCGAAGGCCAGTTCGATGCGCCACACCGGCTCTTGCTGCTGACCTTTCTTGCCGCCCTTGCCCGATTTCTCTTCCTCTTGCGCATCTTCACGCTGCATTTTCAGTTGCAGCGGCACCAGGTCTTGCCCGTTGCGCATGGGAATTTCCATCTGCCAAGTAGTCAGCAGATTGCCTTCCGGCGTCAGCTGGCTTTGCGCCAGGCTCGACAGTTGATGCGTCTGCAAGCGGGCCACGGCGGCGGCGGCGAGTTTGAGCAGGCCTTCCAGGTCGCCCTCGTTTTCCATTTCCTGTTGCAGCTTGCTTGGCAGCGGAAATGTCAGGCCTTGCTGCTTAACGCCGGTCTGCCCCAGCGCGCCGAGGGCGTTGCGCAGGAACACCGGTAGCGCCTGGCCGAGATTGGCGCCGATGTTGTTCGGGTTGACGGCCGCGCCGCTGGGCAGTGCCGGCAGAATTTGCGCGATCAGGCGAAGCAGGTTGGCTTTCATGTCTTGCGACAGCCCGGCGGTGTTGCCGCTAAGCAGTTTGGCTTCGAGAAACATGCCGCTCTTTTCCAGCGCCTGCGACAGGCCTTTGGAATCGCTCAACTGCGCGCCGTCGGGCAGCGAGCCAAGCAACTTGTCGATGGCGCCGCGCATTCCTTCGGGCAGGCCTTCTTTGCCGCTCAAGCCTTGTAGCGATTTCAGCAAATTCTCCAGCGAGCCCTGGCGCGCTTGCTGACTGCCCAGCTGTTGGCCCAGCTCAAGTTGGTCGAGACGGCCGCTGAGTGGCAGAAAGGTCAGCGATTGATTGCTCTGCACCTGCGCGGTCAACAGGCTGCCAACGGGCAAGTTAAGCGGCGTTTCAATCGACAGTTTGCTGCCGGCCAGCGGCGTGTTGAGCAGGGCGACCAGCACTTTATTCAGCACCTGCAACGTTTGCGGTTGCACAAACGGTTGGCTGGACTCGACCTTGCCTTGAATCACCGTGCCCGGCGGCATGGCCTCGCCATCAAGGCTGGTCAGCGGATTGCCGCCAGCGGCCACCTGCATCAGCACGGACAAGCGCGTATCGGAAAGCGCCGTCACCGCCACGGTGCTGCCTTGTACCAGCGGTTGGCTGGTGGTCGCCTGCACGGTGGCTTGCTGGCCGCCATTCACGGTCAGCCTGAGCAGCACTTGTTGGAAGTTCTGCGCCAGGTCTTTCACGCTGACCACTTCGGCGGTGGTGCTATCGCCCACGGCCAGCAGGTTGCCCAGCGGCTGCAAGAGTTTCACCGCCGCATCGGTCACCGAGGTGTTCGGGCGTGGGGTCGGCGCAACGGGGGAGAGTGGGCGAGTGCTACTGATTTCGCTCATCGGCGGTTTACAACCTGTCGAAAAAGCCAGCTTCGAGGGGCGGGCGTGACATGTATAATGCCGCCCCGTCCGGGTCGGCCGTGCAAGTGGCTTGCCTGAGTATAGCGGCCAAGCTTGCCTGGACTTGATAGCAAAAGCAGCGCCAGAACCAGCCCGTCCGGAATTTTCCTCCGGCCCCTTAGCCCGCAGGTCAGCCTAACCTTGAAGAGCCCCTTCCTCGAAGCTGTAGCACTCGCCTGTGAGCGGGACTGGCGCATGCTTTTCGAACAGTTGGAGTTGCGGTTGGCGGCTGGCGACATGCTGCAAGTCAGCGGTCCCAATGGCAGCGGCAAAACCAGCCTGCTGCGCTTGCTCGCCGGGCTGATGCAACCGACCGCTGGCGAAGTGTTGCTCAATGGCCAGCCGCTGACCACGCAACGCAACGTGCTGGCCCGCAACCTGTTATGGCTTGGCCACGCGGCAGGCATCAAGGGTTTGCTCACCGCTGAAGAAAACCTCACCTGGCTCTGCGCCCTGCATCAGCCGGCCACGCGCGATGCCATTTGGCAGGCGCTGGAACAGGTGGGTTTGCGCGGTTTTGAAGACGTTCCCTGCCACACCCTGTCTGCCGGCCAGCAGCGCCGCGTCGCCCTGGCGCGCCTGTATCTCAACCCGCCGCCGCTGTGGATTCTCGACGAACCGTTCACCGCGCTGGATAAAACCGGCGTCACCCAACTCGAAGCGCACTTGGCCGAGCACTGCGAACACGGCGGCATGGTGCTGCTGACCACGCACCACGCCTTGGCGCAGCGGCCGAGCGGTTACCGCGAATTGGACCTGGGGCAGCGCCGCCCATGAGCAACGTCTTCACCTTGTTGGTCGCCCGCGAGGCTCGCTTACTCTTCCGCCGTCCGGCTGAGCTAGCCAACCCATTAGTGTTCTTCGCCATCGTTATCGCCTTGTTCCCGCTGGCCGTTGGCCCGGAAAGCCAACTGCTGCAAACCCTGTCGCCCGGCTTGATCTGGGTGGCGGCGCTGCTCGCGGTTTTGCTCTCGCTGGACGGGCTTTTTCGCAGTGATTTTGAAGACGGTTCGCTTGAACAGTGGGTCCTTTCGCCGCACCCGTTGGCTCTTCTGGTATTGGCCAAGGTGCTGGCACACTGGCTGTTTTCCGGCCTGGCGCTGGTGCTTCTGGCGCCGTTACTGGCCTTGATGCTGGGCTTGCCGGGCCACTGCATTCCTGTGTTGTTAGCCACTTTGTTATTGGGAACGCCGGTGCTCAGCCTGTTGGGCGCGGTGGGTGCGGCGCTTACCGTCGGCCTCAAACGCGGCGGGCTGTTACTGGCGCTGCTGATTCTTCCGCTTTATATCCCCGTGCTGATTCTCGGCAGCGGGGCGCTGCAAGCCGCGTTGCAGGGCTTACCAGTGATCGGTTACTTGCTGTGGATGGCCAGCCTTGCTGCCTTGGCCGTTACCCTGACACCTTTTGCGACCGCCGCAGGCCTGGCCATTAGCGTCGGCGAATAAAAATGACGTGGTTACCCTGATGAATTGGACTTGGTTTCACAAATGGGGCTCGCCCAAATGGTTCTACCAGATCAGCGGCCGCTGGCTGCCCTGGTTGAGCGTGGCGGCCGTTCTGCTTATTGCCACCGGTCTGGTCTGGGGCCTTGCGTTCGCGCCGCCGGATTACCAGCAGGGCAATAGCTTTCGCATCATCTATATCCACGTGCCGGCCGCCATGTTGGCCCAGTCGTGCTACGTGCTGCTGGCGATTGCCGGTCTGGTCGGGCTGGTGTGGAAAATGAAAATCGCCGACGTCGCCCTGCAATCCGCCGCGCCGATTGGTGCCTGGATGACTGCCATCGCGCTGCTCACCGGCGCCATCTGGGGCAAGCCGACGTGGGGCTCGTGGTGGGTGTGGGACGCGCGCCTGACCTCCATGTTGATTCTGCTGTTCCTTTATTTCGGCATCATCGCCCTGGGCAACGCCATCAGTAACCGCGACAGCGCCGCCAAGGCCTGCGCCGTGCTGGCACTGGTGGGCGTGGTGAACATTCCGATCATCAAATACTCGGTGGAGTGGTGGAACACCCTGCACCAGGGCGCCACGTTCAAAATCACCGAACGTCCGGCCATGCCGTCGGAAATGTGGATTCCGCTGCTGTTGATGGTGCTCGGTTTCTACTGCTTCTTCGGCGCCGTGATGCTGATGCGCATGCGCCTCGAAGTGCTCAAGCGCGAAGCCCGCAGCAGCTGGGTGAAAGCCGAAGTGGCGCAACAGATCGAAAAGGGAGGCGTGCGATGAGCTTTGCCTCGTTCAGCGAGTTTCTTGCCATGGGCCACCATGGTGTTTATGTCTGGACCGCCTATGGCATCAGCCTGGCGGTGTTGGCGCTCAACGTCGCGCTGCCGGTTCTGGCGCGCCGTCGTTATCTGCAAGAAGAGGCGCGCCGTTTGCGCCGGGAGAGTCAGAAGTGAATCCGCTGCGTAAAAAGCGCCTGTTGATCATCCTCGCCATCGTCGCGGGCGTCGGCATTGCCGTTGGCCTGGCGCTGAGCGCCCTGCAGCAGAACATCAACCTGTTCTACACACCCACGCAAATTGCCAACGGCGAAGTGCCGCACGACACCCGTATTCGCGCCGGCGGCATGGTGGAAAAGGGCTCGCTGGTGCGCAGCGGCGATTCGCTGGACGTGCAGTTCGTGGTCACCGACTTCGCCAAAAGCGTGACCATCCGTTATCGCGGCATTCTTCCCGACCTGTTCCGCGAAGGGCAGGGCATCGTCGCCCTTGGCAAACTCAACGCCGACGGCGTGCTGATCGCCGACGAAGTGCTGGCCAAGCACGACGAAAAATACATGCCGCCCGAAGTCACCAAAGCGCTGAAAGACAGCGGCCAATCGGCACCCCAAGACGGCGCCGCCTATGCCCCGGCAAGCGGAGATAAACAACCATGATGGCCGCCCTGATCGTTCCCGAAATTGGTCACCTGGCGATGATCCTCGCCCTGTGCATGGCGCTGGTGCAGGCCACCTTGCCCATGATCGGCGCCTGGCGCGGTGATCGGCAGTGGATGGGCCTGGCCCAGCCAGCCGCCTGGGGTCAGTTCAGTTTCCTGGTGCTGGCCTTCGCCTGCCTGACCTGGGCGTTTATGACCGACGACTTCTCCGTCGCCTACGTCGCCAACAACTCCAACAGCGCGCTGCCGTGGTACTACAAATTCAGCGCCGTGTGGGGCGCGCATGAAGGCTCGCTGCTGCTCTGGGCGCTGATTCTCGGCGGCTGGACCTTCGCCGTGTCGGTGTTTTCCCGCCAGCTGCCGCAAGTGATGCTGGCCCGCGTGCTGGGCGTGATGGGCATGATCAGCATCGGGTTCCTGCTGTTCCTCATCATCACCTCCAACCCGTTCGAGCGCCTGCTGCCACAAAGTCCGGTAGACGGCCGTGACCTCAATCCGCTGCTGCAAGACATCGGCCTGATCGTGCACCCGCCGATGCTGTACATGGGCTATGTCGGTTTCTCCGTTGCCTTCTCCTTTGCCATCGCCGCCTTGCTCGGCGGGCGCCTGGACGCCGCCTGGGCGCGCTGGTCGCGGCCGTGGACCATCGTTGCGTGGGCCTTTCTGGGCATCGGCATCACCCTCGGTTCGTGGTGGGCGTATTACGAATTGGGTTGGGGCGGCTGGTGGTTCTGGGACCCCGTCGAAAACGCCTCGTTTATGCCCTGGCTGGTGGGCACGGCGCTCATCCACTCCCTGGCGGTCACGGAAAAACGCGGCGTATTCAAAAGCTGGACCGTGCTGCTGGCCATTGCCGCGTTTTCCCTTAGCTTGCTTGGCACGTTCCTGGTTCGTTCCGGCGTGTTGACCTCGGTTCACGCCTTCGCCTCGGACCCCGAGCGCGGCGTGTTTATCCTGGCGTTCTTGTTGGTCGTGGTCGGCGGCTCGCTCACCCTGTTTGCCCTGCGCGCTCCGGTGGTGAAAAGCCAGGTCGGCTTTGCGCCGTGGTCGCGGGAAATGTTGCTGCTCGGCAATAACCTGGTGCTGGTGGTGGCCGCCTCGATGATTCTGCTCGGCACCTTGTACCCGCTGGTGCTCGACGCGCTGACTGGCGCCAAGCTGTCTGTCGGCCCGCCGTACTTCAACGCGCTGTTCGTGCCGTTGATGAGCCTGCTGATGATCGTGATGGCCGTGGGCGTGATCGTGCGCTGGAAAGACACCCCGGTGAAATGGTTGCTCGGCATGCTCAGTCCGGTGCTGATCGTTAGCGTTGTGCTTGGCGGCGTGGCCTCCATGGTGCTCGGCGACTTCAACTGGGCGGTACTCGCCGTGTGCCTGCTGGCCGCCTGGGTGCTGCTGGCCGGCGCGCGCGACTTGCTGGATAAAACCCGCCACACCGGCCTGCTCAAAGGCCTGGGCAAAATGACCCGCAGCTACTGGGGCATGCAGCTCGCTCACTTGGGCATCGCCGTGTGCGCGCTTGGTGTTGTGCTGTCGAGCCAGAACAGCGCGCAGCGCGACATGCGCATGGAGCGCGGCGAGTCCACCGACTTGGGCGGCTACCACTTCGTGTTCGACGGCGCGGAGCACTTCGAGGGCCCCAACTTCACCTCCGACCGTGGCACCGTGCGCGTTATCGAAGACGGCAAGGAAGTGGCCGTGCTGCACCCGGAGAAACGCCTATACACCGTGCAGCAATCGGTGATGACCGAAGCCGGCATCGACGCCGGCTTTACCCGCGACATCTATATCGCCCTCGGCGAGCCGTTGGACAACGGCGCCTGGGCCGTGCGCATTCACGTCAAACCCTTTGTGCGCTGGATCTGGTTCGGCGGCTTGCTCACCGGCTTCGGTGGCCTGCTGGCGGCGATGGACCGGCGCTACCGCGTCAAAGTCAAAACCCGAGTGCGTGAAGCCTTGGGCCTGGAAGGAGCGCAGGCATGAAGCGCGCATTGTTGCTGCTGCCCTTGGCGGTGTTCCTGGTGGGCGCGGTGTTTCTGTACCGCGGCCTGTTTCTCGATCCATCGGAACTGCCGTCGGCCCTGATCGGCAAGCCGGTGCCGGAGTTTTCCCTGCCGGCCGTGGACGGGCAGAAAACCCTGACCCGCGCCGACCTGCTGGGCAAACCCGCGCTGCTGAACGTGTGGGCAACGTGGTGCATTTCCTGCCGCGTGGAACACCCGGTGCTGAACAAACTGGCCCAGCAGGGCGTGCGTGTGTATGGCGTCAACTACAAAGACGAAAACGCCGCCGCGCTGAAATGGCTCAAGGAATTCCACAACCCGTACCAACTCAACATCAACGACGCCGAAGGCAGCCTGGGCCTGAACCTGGGCGTGTACGGCGCGCCGGAAACCTTTCTGATCGACAGCAAAGGCATCATCCGCCACAAGTTTGTCGGCGTGATCGATGACGTGGTCTGGCGTGAACAACTCGCCAGCAAATACCAGGAACTGGTCGACGAGGCCGCGCAATGAAGCGTTGGCTTGCTGCCTTGGCGTTGGGCTTTTGTCTGGTCGGCGTAGCCCAGGCCGCCATCGACACCTACGAATTCGCCAACGAGGCCGAGCGCGAGCGCTTTCGCGAACTGACCCTGGAACTGCGCTGCCCCAAGTGCCAAAACCAGGACATCGCCGACTCCAACGCACCGATTGCCGCCGACCTGCGCAAAGAGATTTTCCGCATGCTCGGCGAGGGCAAAAGCAACGAGCAAATCGTCGATTTTATGGTTGATCGCTACGGCGAATTCGTGCGCTACAAGCCGGCCGTCACTGCGCGCACCTGGCTGCTGTGGTTCGGCCCGGCAGCCCTGTTGGGCAGTGGTTTGCTGGTGATGGTGGTGATGGGCGTGCGCCGTCGCAAGCCGGTCGCGGCGAGCGATGTGACCCTGTCGGGCGATGAACAAGCACGCCTTGATGCGCTGCTCAAAGCCGACAACTCTTCTTCTGTGGCTGCGGACAAAACTTCCCAATGATTGAATTCTGGCTCTCTGCCGGCCTGCTGTTGCTGGTGGCCTTGGCGTTTTTGTTAATCCCCGTTTTGCGTGGTCGCCGCGCCCAGCGCGAAGAAGACCGCACCGCCCTTAACGTGGCGCTGTATCAGGAACGCGTCGCTGAACTGCAAGCCCAGCAACAAGCGGGCACGCTCGGCGACGAGCAACTACAAGCCGCCAAAGCCGAGGCCGCGCGCGAACTACTGGCCGACACCGAAGGCGCCGATCAGGCGCGGGCCTCGAAGCTCGGCAAATGGGTGCCGTTGCTGGCCGCCGTGCTGGTGCCGGTATTGGCAGTGGGCATGTATTGGCATTGGGGTTCGCTGGACAAAGTGCAGCTCGCACAAGACGCCACCCAGGCGCCACGCACCATCGAAGAGATGACGGCGCGCCTTGAACAAGCGGTGAAAGTGCAGCCTGACTCTGCCGAAGCCTGGTACTACCTCGGCCGTGCCTACATGAGCCAGGAGCGTCCGGGTGATGCCGTGGGCGCGTTCGAGAAGGCCATCAGCCTGGCCGGTCGCCAGCCTGAGTTGCTCGGGCAATTGGCCCAAGCGAAGTACTTCGCCAACAACAAGCGATGGTCTCCCGAGTTGCAAGGCCTGACCGACGAAGCGTTGAAAACCAATCCGCAGGAAGTCACCAGCCTTGGCTTGTTGGGCATTGCCGCGTTCGAAGACAAACGCTTCCAGGACGCCGTCACCTTCTGGGGCCGGCTGGTCGCCTTGCTCCCGCCCGAAGACCCGTCGCGCGCCGCCATCGAAGGCGGCATCACCCGCGCCCGCGAACAATTGCCCGCCGACCAGCAGCAAGCGCAACAGCCGCCAGCCGCCACCGAAAGTGGCACGGTGTTGAAGGTGCGGGTTGAACTGGCCCCAGCACTCAAAGATAAGGTGCAGCCGGGCGACAGCGTGTTCGTGTTTGCCCGCGCCGCCTCGGGCCCGCCGATGCCGTTGGCGGTCAAACGCCTAACGGTGGCCGACCTGCCTGCCGAGGTCAGCCTGGCCGACAGCGACGCGATGATGCCGCAACTGAAACTCTCCAACTTCCCTCAGGTCATACTGCAAGCTCGCATTTCGCGGGCAGGCAATGCCAAGGCAGGCGAGTGGATCGGCCGCAGCCAGCCCTTGGCCAGTAGCAGCAAGGATCAGCAGCAGCTGACCATCGACTCCGCGGACGGACAAGCACAATGAGCACATGGGCACGGGGCGCAGCAGCGCTGATGATTTTGGCTTTGGCCGGTTGCACCACGCCGGCCATGCAACAACCCAGCAGCGAACCGATTCCCGTGCCGCCCGGTAACTTGCCGCAAACCCCGCCGGGCAAAACCACGCAGCAACCCAAAAGCGCACCGTTGCCGACCCAGGCACCGACCAGCACCCGCCTTAAAGCCCATCCGCACTTCGCCCCGCCACCCGGCGTGAGCAGCTACTGGGATACGCAACTGGGCGTCTACGTGCTGGATAAAGTGCCGGGCCTTTACTACCGCGAGCGCACCTACTACCGCTGGAACAGCGGCTGGACCTGGGCCACCTACGCCAACGGCCCGTGGTCGCCGGTCGACGCCACCGGCCTGCCGCCGGGCTTGAATCGGCTGCATCCGTAAGGGCAAAAGCTCGCGGCTGAAGCCGCTCCTACAGAGGTCAGGTGCTGTTATAGGAGAGGCAAAAGCTCGCGGTTGAAGCCGCTCCTACAGAGGTCAGATGCTGTTGTGGGAGAGGCTTTAGCCTCGATAGCCGCGACGCCATTTCAGCGCTTACTCGCCTTCACCATCACCCCATAGCCAATCACCGCCGCAAAAAACGACCCGGTCAAAATGCCGATACGGTCCATCCCCGCCAGCGCACTTTCCCCCGGCTCGAACGCCAACGAGCCGACAAACAGGCTCATGGTGAAACCGATGCCGCACAGCACCGCCACGCCCAGCACCTGACCCCAATTCGCGCCCTCGGGCAGCTTGGCGATGCCCACGGCAATCGCCAGCCAGGCCATGCCAAATACGCCCACGGTTTTGCCTAGCAACAAGCCGCTGGCAATGCCCAACGGCACCGAGTGCAGAAAACTATCAAGCCCCACACCCGCCAGCGGCACGCCGGCATTGGCGAAGGCAAACAGCGGCAACACGCCAAACACCACCCACGGATGCAACCCGTGCTCCAGCGCCCGAGCTGGGGAGGGCACGCCATCGCGGGTGCGCAGGGGAATGGTGAAGGCCAGCGCCACACCGGCCAACGTCGCATGCACGCCGCTCTTGAGCACGCACACCCACAAAATCAGGCCCACCAGCACATACGGACTCAGGGTTTGCACGCCCGCGCGGTTCATGCCGATCAGCACCGCGAGGCACGCGCCCGCCAGCAGCAGCGAAAGGGTCGACAGCTCGCCGGAATAGAACAGCGCAATGACGATGATCGCGCCGAGGTCATCGATGATCGCCAGCGTCATCAAAAACAACTTGAGCGTCAGCGGCACGCGCTTTCCCAGCAGGGCGAGCACGCCCAGGGCGAAGGCAATGTCGGTCGCCATGGGAATCGCCCAGCCGTCCATGGCCTCGGGGTGCTGACGGTTGATGGCCCAATAGACCAAGGCCGGCACCACCATGCCGCCAATCGCCGCCATGCCCGGCAGCACGATCTGCGAGGGATGGGACAGGTGCCCCTCCAACACCTCGCGTTTTACCTCCAAGCCAATGGTCAGGAAGAACAGCGCCATCAGCCCATCGTTAATCCACAGCAGCAACGGCTTGGCGATTTTCAGCGCGCCGACTTGCACCACCACCGGCGTTTCCAGCAAGCCGTTATAGAGAAAATCCAGCGGCGAATTGTTGATGATCAGCGCCAACACCGCAGCGGCTATCAACAGCAGGCCGCTGGCCGCTTCCAAGCGAAAAAAACGGGTCAGTGCGTGGCGAACAGACAATGGCGTGCTCCTGATAAGGCGGTTGCAACCGGTAAAACAGTTGCGCTGAGGATAGCTGCTCCACTGTAGCTGGGCGGGCGGGTGCACGGTTCCTATACTGGCCGTCAGAAAATGCGGAGGTGTGTGTGCAACAGCGTGAAGGCCAGGCGCTTGCCTGGGGTTGTCTAGTAGTCGCCATGGCCTTGTGGGGCAGTTCGTTTATTGCCTTGAAGTTCGCGTTCAGCGAAATGCCACCGATGTGGGTGATCTTCGGCCGGATGGCCTTGGGCAGCGTGGTGTTTCTGCTGGCCTGGCGCTGGCGTGGCCGCATCGAATACCGCGCCGGCGACTGGAAATACCTGCTCGGTCTGGCCGCCTGCGAACCCTGCCTGTACTTCATCTTCGAAGCCCTGGCGCTGCAACGTACCAGCGCCTCACAGGCCGGCATGATTACCGCGCTGTTGCCGCTGCTGGTGGCGGTCGGCGCGTACCTGACACTGCGCGAACGCATCAGCCGCACCACGCTCGCCGGGTTTCTACTCGCGGTCGTCGGCGCCACCTGGCTCAGCCTGGCGGGCGAGGCCGACGCCCATGCGCCGGCGCCGCTGCTGGGTAACTTCTTCGAATTCGTGGCCATGCTCTGCGCCACCGGCTACACCTTGCTGCTCAAGCATTTATCCAGCCGCTACTCGGCGTTTGCGCTGACCGCGCTGCAGGCGTTTGTCGGCTCGGTATTTTTTCTGCCCTTGGCGTTGTTCGGCGCCGACGTGCCGGCCGACGTCACGGTCAAAGGCTGGGGCGCGGTGGTGTACCTGGGCATTGTCGTCACGGTTGGCGCGTACGGGCTCTACAACTTTGGCGTCGGCCGCCTGCCTGCCAGTCAGGCCTCTGGCTTCACCAATTTGATACCGGTGTTCACCTTGCTGATGGCCGCGCTGTTTCTGGGCGAGCGCTTGAATGCATGGCAACTGTTAGCGGTCGGGCTGGTCTTTATTGGCGTAGCACTCAGCCAATGGCGGCGTGACCCCAAGGTGCCGGCCCCTGCTGGAATTCTCGACTGAAGGTAAGCCATGAGCGGTTCACGTAACGACGACCACAACAAACAAATCGCCGCCCGCGCCTGGGCGCGAGAAGCCATTCGCATCATCGAGGCCGACTTCCAGCGCAGCGCCGACACCCACCTTATTCCTCTGACGGTGCCGGGCCTGCCGGGCATCGAGCTGTATTTCAAAGACGAATCCAGCCATCCCACCGGCAGCCTCAAACACCGCCTGGCGCGCTCGCTGTTTTTGTACGCGCTGTGCAACGGCTGGCTGAAACCCGGGGCGCCGGTGATTGAAGCCTCCAGCGGTTCCACGGCAATTTCCGAAGCCTATTTCGCTCGGCTGCTGGGCTTGCCGTTTATTGCCGTGATGCCGGCCACCACCTCGAAAGAGAAGATCGCGCAAATCGCCTTTTACGGCGGCCAGAGTCATCTGGTTAAAGACCCGACGCAGATCTACGCCGAATCCGAACGCCTGGCGCAGGAAAGCGGCGGCCATTTTATGGACCAATTCACCTACGCCGAACGCGCCACCGACTGGCGCGCGAACAACAACATCGCTGAATCGATTTTTCAGCAGATGCGCTTTGAACATTGCCCCGAACCCAGCTGGCTGGTCTCCAGCCCCGGCACCGGCGGCACACTCGCCACCCTCGGCCGCTACGTGCGCTACCGTCGTCACGCCACCCGCGTGCTGTGCGCCGATGCCGAGCGCTCGGTGTTTTTCGACTACTACCGCACCGGCGACGCCAGCTTGCGCCTGGACCACGGCTCGGGCATTGAAGGCATCGGCCGGCCGCGCGTGGAAGCCTCGTTCGTGCCTGCCGTAATCGACGCCATGTGCAAAGTGCCCGACGCCCTGTCGCTCGCCGCCATGCACTACCTGGCGCAGCGCCTGGACCGTCACGTGGGAGGCTCCAGCGGCACCAACCTTGTCGGCGCGTTGCTGGTCGGCCAGCGCATGGTCGCGGCCGGCGAGCAGGGCTCGATTGTGGCGGTGCTCTGCGACGGCGGCGAACGCTACGCCACCTCTTATTACAACCCTGACTGGCTCGCCGCTCAGGGCTACCACTTACAACCCTTGATCGACCAGATCGCCGCTTGCGCCGAACGGGGCGAAGCGTTGCCCGATCTGCCCACCGCAGGAATCTGAGCCATGAGCGACGCTGCACCGACTATTCGATTCGCAGAACCTGACGATGTACCGGCGCTGACCGAACTGCTCCTCGAACACGGCCCCAACCCCTGGAATTACTTGCCCGAAGACGGCGTGCGCGAGCACTTGCAAGGCATCGCCCACGGTTCGGTTGAAGCAGTGGTGGCCGAGCAGGGCGGGCGCATCGTCGGCTTTGTCAGCTTTATCCAAACCTACCAATTCGCCGACCAACAACCCGCCGCGCGGCGCGACGAAGCGCAGGGTTATATCTGCGAAGCGGTGGTGCACAAAGACTTGGCGGGGCAGGGCCTGGGTTCGGTGCTGCTGGAAAAAGCAGTGGCCCGGTTGGGCGAGAAGGGCTTGGTCGACATCTACATCGACCGCCACGAAGAAAACGTCGCCTCGGCCGGCATGATGCGCAAAGCCGGATTTAGCGAACTGCACACCTATTCGGATCCCGAACGCCGGCCCAACGGCTCGCGGCGAACGACGGTGTGCTACCAGCGGTTCAGTGCCTAATAGCAATCGAGGCTAAAGCCTCTCCTACAGAAACGAATTCCTGCAGGAGAGGCTTTAGCCTCGAGCTTTTTAAGGGGGGCCGCGTTTTCGCTTACGCCGCAAACCCACCATCGATCGTCAGGTTGGCCCCGGTGATATAGCCGGCTTCCGGGCCTGCCAGGTAGCTGACGAAGCTGGCGATTTCTTCCACCTTGCCGTAACGGGCCAGCGCCATGCCTTGTTTCAGGGTGTCGGCGAAGTCACCGCTGTCCGGGTTCATGTCTGTGTCGACTGGGCCGGGCTGCACGTTGTTGACGGTGATGCCACGGCCGCCCAGGTCGCGGGCCAGGCCTTTGGTGAAGCCGACGATAGCCGACTTGCTCATGGCGTAAATCGAACCGCCAGCAAACGGAATGCGCTCGGCGTTGGTGCTGCCGATGGTGATGATGCGGCCGTTGTCGCGCAGGTGGCGGGCGGCTTCCTGACTGGCGATGACCACGCTGCGCACGTTGATCGACAGCGTGCGGTCGATGTCTTCCATGCTCAGTTGCTCAATGGGCGCCACGGCCAACACGCCGGCGTTGTTCACCAGAATGTCGAGGCCGCCGAAGGCTTCCACGGTTTGGCTGATGGCGCCGCGAATGGCTTGCTCGCTGGCGCTGTCGGCCTTAATGGCCAACGCCTTGCCGCCGGCCGCGACAATGTCTGCCACCAAGGCGTCCGACTGCTGCGCGCTTTGGCTGTAGGTGAAGGCAACGGCGGCGCCTTCGCGGGCCAAGCGTTTAACGATGGCTGCGCCGATGCCGCGCGAGCCGCCTTGTACAAATGCCACTTTGCCGGTGAGTGCTGTTTGAGTCGTCATGGTGATTCTCCGAAAGTTAGTAAAGGGTGTGTCGTTTGGTGTGGCGCCAGTATCAGCGGCGGATTAGTCGGCGAATAGTCGGTAATACGGATATGCTTTCGATACAAACGGTATGGAATAGGCCATGGACACCCTCAACTGCATTGAATGTTTTGTGCGCAGCGCCGAAGCCGGAAGTTTCGCCCAGGCCGCGCGGCGCCTGGGCTTGACGCCTGCGGCGGTGGGCAAGAATGTCGCCCGCCTGGAACAGACCCTGGATGTGCGGCTGTTCCAGCGTAGTACGCGCAAACTGAGCCTGACCGAAGCGGGCGAGTATTTTCTCGCCGAGGCGGCGGGCGGCCTGACCACGCTGCAACTGGCAATGGGCAACCTCACCACCTTGAAAAGCCAGCCGGCGGGCACCTTGAAAGTGAGCATGGGCTTGTCGTTCGGGCGCGAATACATGGTGCCGCTGCTGGGGGAATTCCTTCTGCGTTACCCACGCGTGGTGCCGGACTGGCACTTCGACAACCGCGCCGTCGACCTCATAGCCGAGGGTTTCGATGCGGCCATCGGTGGCGGTTTCGATCTGCCCCAGGGCGTCGTCGCTCGTGAGCTGGCGCCGGCGCACCGCATCTTGCTGGCTTCGCCGAGCTACCTGGAAAATGCGCCGCCGCTGCGCACCCCCAGCGATCTGCCCGCGCACGCCGGTATTTTCATTCGCTCACCGCAAACCGGCCGCATCCGCTCCTGGACCTTGCGCAACCGCCAAGGCGCGTTGGCACCCATCGACATTCCCCCGCGCATGACTCTGAGCGATCCCGAAGCCGCCTGTGCCGCCGCCCAGATCGGATTGGGCCTGGCGTTGGTGAGCGTTGCCCATGCGCTGCCCTATCTGGAACGCGGAAGCGTGCAGCGGGTGTTGCCCGATTGGTATGTGGATACCGGCGGCACCACGTTGTACTTCGCCGGGCAGAAGTTATTGCCACAGAAGACGCGGGTGTTTGTGGATTTTGTCGTGGAGCGCTTTAAAGCGCTGGGGCTGGAGAAGCGACTGTCGGCGCTGGAAGGGCCGGCGGCAGGGTAGTGAAACCTCCAACCCACCTCCGTCATCCCCGTGCAGGCGGGGATCCAGAATCGCGAAAGGGAACGCCAAGTACGGCGCTTATACAACAATGTAGGAGCGGCTTTAGCCGCGATTTGGCCTGTTCTGAAATCGATATCTTCAGCCTCAGCCAAAAAAGCATCGCGGCTAATCGGAATGCCGCCCAGCCGCTCCTACAAAACGACGTGGGGCCAGTAGAGGCGCGCCGGGTTTGCCATTGTGGATTCCGAGTCGTCGGACCGCCGCCTTCGCGGGAATGACGTGAATCCTCCAATTCACCTCCGTCATCCCCGCGCAGGCGGGGATCCAGAGTCGTGAATGGGAACGCCAAGCTCGGAGCTAACACGCCACCTGAAAGAGCGACTGGGCGGCATTCCCGTTCAGCCGCGATGTCTTTTCAACCCTCGCGAATCCCCAACAGATCCCGCGCCACCGCCTCCGCGATGCGAATGCCATCCACCCCAGCCGACAAAATGCCCCCAGCGTACCCAGCGCCTTCACCGGCCGGAAACAACCCGCGCACGTTCAGGCTCTGCAAATCATCGCCACGGGTAATGCGCAGGGGCGACGAGGTACGGGTTTCGATGCCGGTCAGCACGGCGTCGTGCATGGCGAAACCTTTGATCTGCTTGTCGAACGCCGGCAGCGCCTCGCGAATGGCCTCGATGGCAAAGGCGGGCAGGGCGTCGGCCAGGTCCATCAAGTTCACGCCCGGTTTGTACGACGGCTCGACACTGCCCAGCGCCGACGTTGCCTTGCCCGCAATAAAGTCACCGACCAATTGCCCCGGCGCGTTGTAATTGCGCCCGCCCATTACATAGGCGTGCGACTCCAAGCGCTCCTGCAACTCCACACCCGCCAGCGGGCCGCCGGGGTAATCCACTTCCGGCGTGATGCCGACCACGATGCCCGAGTTGGCGTTGCGCTCGTTACGCGAGTATTGGCTCATGCCATTGGTCACCACGCGCTCCGCCTCGGACGTGGCCGCCACCACCGTACCGCCCGGGCACATGCAGAAGCTGTACACCGAACGGCCGTTGGAGGCGTGATGCACCAACTTGTAATCCGCCGCGCCGATTTTCGGATGACCCGCAAAACGGCCCAGGCGCGCCTGGTCAATGAGCGATTGCGGATGCTCGATACGGAAGCCCACCGAAAACGGCTTGGCCTCCATAAACACGTCGCGGCTATGCAACATGCGGAAGGTGTCACGGGCGCTGTGGCCGAGCGCCAGAATCACGTGGCGGCTATTGATCTGCTCACCGCTGGCGAGAGTCACGCCCGTCAGTTGGCCGTTATCGATTTGCACGTCAGTCACGCGCTGCTCGAAACGCACCTCACCGCCCAGCGCGATGATCTGCTCGCGCATATTCGCCACCACGCCCGTGAGGCGGAAGGTGCCGATGTGCGGTTTGGCAACGTAGAGAATCTCCTCCGGCGCGCCGGCCTTGACGAACTCATGCAGCACTTTGCGGCCGATAAACTTCGGGTCTTTGATCTGGCTGTACAGCTTGCCGTCCGAGAACGTGCCTGCGCCGCCTTCACCAAACTGCACGTTGGACTCGGGGTTGAGCACGCTCTTGCGCCACAGGCCCCAGGTGTCTTTGGTGCGCTGACGCACCTCCTTACCGCGCTCCAGCACGATGGGTTTGAAACCCATCTGCGCCAGCAACAAGGCCGCGAAAATACCGCACGGCCCAAAGCCGACCACCAATGGACGCTCGCCCAACTGCTCAGGCGCGTGGCCGACGAATTTGTACGAAGTGTCTGGGGCGACCGTGATGTGGCGGTCATCGCTGAAGCGCTTCAGCAAAGCCGCTTCGTCGCTCACGGAAAAATCGATGGTGTAGATAAAACACAGCTCGGCGGATTTTTTCCGCGCGTCGTAGCTGCGTTTGAACAGGGTGAAATCCAGCAGCTCGTTATCGGCAATACCCAGGCGCGCGACCAGGGCAGGGCGCAGGGCCTCATCGGCGTGGTCGATAGGCAGCTTGAATTCGGTGATTCGTAACATGGGGCGGTCCGTATCAGGGCCGGAGGTAACCCGGCAGCTTGGAGAGGCGCGGATTAT
Source organism: Pseudomonas sp. AC070 (assembly GCF_979258635.1). Classification (NCBI taxonomy): domain Bacteria; kingdom Pseudomonadati; phylum Pseudomonadota; class Gammaproteobacteria; order Pseudomonadales; family Pseudomonadaceae; genus Pseudomonas; species Pseudomonas sp. AC070. The sequence continues at coordinate 3,388,103 of NZ_OZ409871.1, read as the reverse complement.
AGCCGCGAAAGCCCCTACATGAGCGCCACTGCGTCGGCCAATCTAAGGGCGAACCGGCTTTTCGTTTTGCTGGCGCTCGAAGTTTTCATAAAGGTCGCGCTTGTGCTGTTCGGCTTCCTCGCGCATTTCGATGCGCTTGGCCTCGCGGCGTGGGTCTTCGCTGTCGGGAATAACAGTCAGGCCGCTGACGGGCGAGGCGCTTTTGTTGGCGGGGTCGGCGGGTTGTTGCTCGACCGGCAATTCCACCGCCGGCACATTCAACACGCCACTGGGCGGTACGGGTTCGATAATGCGCGTGGTTTGCCCGGCGCCTTCGGGGCAGGGCACGGTGGCGTAGGTGGTGCTGCCGTCGGCGGCCACGCATTTATAGACTTGCGCGTGGGCCAGGGTTGGCAGAACTATCAGCGCGATTGCAGCGAGTTTCAAAGTGCTTCCCTCACTTTGTGGGCGGTAAGCGCAAGGCTAGCAGGAGACGACGGCGCGGAAAATGCGCCGGTCGAGGTTTGCAGGAATCGAGGCTGAAGCCTCTCCTACAGGGTGGAATTTCTCTGTGGGAGCGGCTTTAGCCGCGAGATCTTTTTGTTGGCAGCAAAGGTTTGATCTAGCCGAGATATACGGCTCGAGAGCTACCGCTTGTGATCTTCCGCTTTTGATCTCCCTCGCGAGGTTTATCGCAGGCCGAGTGGAGTCGTTGCGTAGGGGGTTGAGCGGCTCCCGGCCGCTCAACCCCCTCCACGTCGACTCCACTCGGCCTGCGATGAACGGTGCGGGGTGGATCACAAGCCAGATCACAAGCGGTAGATCACAAGCCAGATCAAACCCCGACCAAAATCGGCGCATCAGCGTCTTCACAGGCTGTAGACAATCGTTCAACTGCGCCGCGGGCTTTTGGGCCTGCGCCCCAAATTTTTTGACCGCTGAGTCATAGTCGCGTAATCCCTTTCATGCTTAACTCAGCCCCCCTTAGCAACCCAAAACACTCACCATAAAAAAGGAACACGTTCATGGCCCAAGTAACCTTGCGCGGCAACCCTGTTCAAGTCACCGGCGAGCTCCCGCACGTTGGCCAGCAAGCCCCGGCGTTCAGCCTGGTGGGCGCTGACCTCAGCGACGTGACCCTGGCCAGCCTGGCCGGCAAACGCAAAGTGCTGAACATTTTCCCAAGCGTCGACACCCCCACCTGCGCCACCTCGGTTCGCAAGTTCAACGCCGAAACCAGCAAACTGGCCAACACCGTGGTGCTGTGCATTTCCGCCGACCTGCCCTTCGCCCAAGCGCGTTTCTGCGGCGCCGAAGGCCTGCAAAACGTGGTGAACCTGTCGACCATGCGCGGCGCTGATTTCCTCGCTGACTACGGCGTCGCCATCGCCAACGGCCCACTCGCCGGCGTGGCTGCCCGTGCTGTTGTGGTGCTGGATGAAAACGACAAAGTCCTGCACAGCGAGCTGGTGTCGGAAATCGGCAGCGAGCCGAATTACGAAGCAGCAGTTGCTGTGTTGAAATAAACATACGCTGCAACACATGAACGGCCCGCCTCGCGGGCCGTTTTCGTTGGTGGCTCAAGCGCTTAGTAAAGGTCAGTCTTAGGTAAAAAGCCGGTAAAGAGGCTTTCCGTCAGCGGTTGCAGTGCTTATCGTGCGGGCTCGAATTTCGTTATCGATGATGCCCATGACTCTGCGTACCCTTCGCCCCTGGTTGATCACTGCCGCTGCCTTCGCTGGCGTGGTGTTGTTGGTTATGTGGCTGTCCGCCGCGAAAAGCACTGGCGCCCCCGATGGCAAAGTGCGCGGGCGTCCCGGTATGGGGCCGCCCGGCGCCGCAGCTGGCATGACGGTCAGCGTGGCGAAGGTCAAGCGCGCCAACCTCGATGTGCATTTCCACGCCCTGGGCACCGTCACGGCATTCAGCACGGTGAATGTGAAACCGCGCGTCAATGGCGAGCTGGTCAAGGTGTTGTTCACCGAAGGTCAGGAAGTGAAGGCTGGCGATCTGCTCGCCGTGGTCGATCCCCGTCCTTACAAAGCTGCCTTGGCTCAGGCCGAAGGCACGCTGCAGCAAAACCAAGCGCAGCTCAAAAATGCCCAGATCGATCTGGATCGTTATAAGGGCCTGTACGCCGAAGACTCCATTGCCAAGCAAACCCTCGACACCCAGGCCGCGCTGCTTAATCAGTACCAAGGCACGCTGAAAACCAATCAGGGACAAGTGGACGACGCCAAGCTCAACCTGGCGTTCACCGAAGTGCGCGCGCCTATCAGCGGTCGTCTGGGCTTGCGTCAGGTGGACGTTGGCAACCTGGTGACGTCCAGCGACACCACGCCGTTGGTGGTTATTACTCAGGTCAAACCGATTGCCGTGGTGTTCAGCCTGCCGCAACAGCAACTTGGCACCGTGGCCGCCCAGCTCAACGGCGCCAGCGCGACGACCAAGCCGCTGCCGGTCGAGGCGCTGGACCGCAATAAGGACGTGACCCTGGCTTCCGGCGAGCTGGTAACGCTGGATAACCAGATCGACACCACCACCGGCACCGTCAAGCTCAAGGCCAAGTTCGAGAACGCCGACCGGTCGCTGTTTCCCAATCAGTTCGTCAACGTGCGCCTGCTCGCCGAAACCCTGCACGATGTGCTGTTGATTCCGGCCAACGCTGTACAGCGCGGCAACGAAGGCACGTATGTGTACGTGTTGGGCGAGGGTGACAAAGTGGTTCAGCGCCCGGTCATCCTCGGCACCAGCGAAGCCGAACAGGTGGTGGTGGAGAAGGGCCTGAATGTGGATGAGCAAGTGGTGGTGGAGGGGACCGACCGCCTGCGTGACGGCATGGCCGTGCGCATTGCTGCGCCGGAACAGGTGAAAAAAGACGTCAGCGAAGAAACTGGGCAGAAGCCCTTTGGCCAAGGTGACGCCGCGCCGCAAGGCAAGGACGGAGCCGCGCAATGAACCCGTCGCGCCCGTTTATTCTGCGGCCGGTGGCGACCACGCTGTTGATGATCGCCATTTTGCTCTCGGGGATTATTGCCTACCGCTTCCTGCCGATTTCGGCGCTGCCGGAAGTGGATTATCCGACCATTCAGGTGGTGACTTCGTACCCCGGCGCCAGTCCGGAAATCATGACCTCGTCGGTGACCGCGCCGCTGGAAAACCAGCTCGGGCAGATCGCCGGCCTGAATGAAATGTCGTCCAGCAGCTCGGGCGGCGCCTCGGTCATCACCCTGCAATTCACCCTCGACAGCAACCTCGATGTGGTCGAGCAGGAAGTGCAGGCGGCGATCAACACCGCCAGCAGCCTGTTGCCCAACGACCTGCCGTACCAGCCTTCGTACAGCAAAGTAAACCCGGCCGACGCGCCGATCCTGACCCTGGCCATCACCTCCAGCAACCTGCCGCTGCCGCAGGTGCAGGATTTGGTCGACACGCGCCTGGCGCAGAAAATTTCGCAGATTTCCGGCGTCGGCCTGGTCAGCATCAGCGGTGGCCAACGCCCGGCCGTGCGCATTCGTGCCAACCCTTCAGCGCTGGCGGCGGCGGGTCTGAACCTGGAAAACCTGCGCACCACCGTTGCCAACAACAACCTCAATGGCCCCAAAGGCAGCTTCGACGGCCCGACCCGCGCCTCGACGCTGGATGCCAATGACCAGCTGAAATCGGCCTCCGCCTACCGTGAGTTGGTGGTGGCCTACGCCAACGGCGCGCCGCTACGGCTGAAAGATGTCGCCACGGTGGAAGACGCCGCCGAGAACACGCGCCTGGCCGCCTGGGCCAACGAAACCCCCGCCGTGGTGCTGAACATTCAGCGCCAGCCTGGCGCCAACGTAATCAAGGTGGTCGACAGCATCAAAGCCATGTTGCCGCAACTGCAAGCCAGCTTGCCCGGCAGCCTCGACGTAAAAGTGCTCACCGACCGCACCACCACCATCCGCGCCTCGGTGGCCGATGTGCAGTTCGAATTGGTGCTCGCCATTGCCTTGGTGGTGATGGTCACGTTCCTGTTTCTGCGCAGTTTTTCCGCCACGCTCATTCCGAGTCTGGCCGTGCCGCTGTCGTTGGTGGGCACCTTTGGCGTGATGTACCTGGCGGGGTTTTCCGTTAACAACCTGAGCTTGATGGCCCTGACCATCGCCACCGGCTTCGTGGTGGACGATGCCATCGTCATGGTGGAAAACATCAGCCGCTACCTGGAGAAAGGCGACACGCCGCTGGAGGCCGCGCTCAAGGGTTCGAAGCAAATCGGCTTCACCATTATTTCCCTGACGTTCTCGCTGATCGCCGTGCTGATTCCGTTGCTGTTTATGGGCGACGTAGCGGGGCGGTTGTTCCGCGAATTCGCCATCACCCTGGCGGTGGCCATTCTGATTTCCGGCGTGGTGTCGCTGACCCTCACACCGATGCTCTGCGCCAAATTGCTCAAGCACACGCCGGAGGAAAAACAGGGCCGCTTCGCCCGCGCTGCCGGTAACGTCATCGACCGCATGATTGCCGCCTACGGCCGTGCCCTGCGCGTGGTGCTGCGTCATCAGCCGCTGACCTTGCTGGTGGCGCTGGCCACGCTGGCGCTAACGGCGGTGCTCTACACCTTTATGCCCAAAGGCTTCTTCCCGGTGCAGGACACCGGCGTGATTCAGGCGATCGCCGAAGCGCCGCAGTCCATCTCGTTTCAGTCCATGGCCGAGCGCCAACAGGCGTTGGCCAAAGCGCTGCTTAGCGATCCGGCGGTAGAAAGCCTGACGGCGTTTATCGGCGTGGATGGCAGCAATGCCACGCTTAACACCGGGCGCATGTTGATCAACCTCAAACCCCACGGTGAACGCGACGCCAGCGCCACCGAAGTGATCCGCCGTTTGCAGCCAACGCTGGACCAGATTCCCGGCGTGCGGCTGTACCTGCAACCGGTGCAAGACCTGACCATCGAAGACCGCGTGGCGCGCACGCAATACCAATTCACCCTGCAAGACTCCGACCCCGACGTGCTGGCCAAATGGGTGCCGCTGTTGGTGGAGCGCCTGCAACAACTGCCGCAACTGGCGGACGTGGCCAGCGACTGGCAAGACAAAGGCCTGCAAGCCTTCGTTAACATCGACCGCGACGCCGCCTCGCGGTTGGGCGTGTCGTTGTCTGACGTCGATAGCGCGTTGTACAACGCCTTCGGCCAGCGCCTGATTTCCACCATTTTCACCCAGGCCACGCAGTACCGCGTGGTGCTGGAAGTGGCGCCGCAATTCCAGCTGGGCCCGCAGTCGCTAGAGAACCTCTACGTCAGCAGCAGCGATGGCACGCAGGTGCGGTTGTCGTCGTTGGCCACGATTGAAGAGCGCAACACCTTGCTGGCCATCAACCACATCTCGCAATTTCCGGCGGCCACGCTGTCGTTCAACCTGGCGCCCGGCGTGTCGTTGAGCGAGGCGGTGGAGTCGATTCGCCAGGTTGAGCAAGACATGCAATTGCCGGTCGGCGTGCAAACCAGTTTCCGCGGTGCTGCGCTGGCGTTTGAAAGCTCGCTGTCGAGCACCTTGCTGCTGATCCTGGCGGCGGTGGTGACCATGTACATCGTGCTGGGCATTCTCTACGAAAGCTTTATTCACCCGGTGACCATTCTGTCCACGCTGCCCTCGGCGGGCGTCGGCGCCTTGCTGGCCTTGATGGTGGCGGGGGAGGAGATTGGCATCGTGGCGATCATCGGCATCATCCTGCTGATCGGCATCGTCAAGAAGAACGCGATCATGATGATCGACTTCGCCCTGGACGCTGAACGCAACCAGGGCATGAGCGCGCCGGACGCCATTTACCAAGCGTGCCTGCTGCGTTTCCGGCCGATTCTGATGACCACCCTGGCCGCGCTGCTCGGCGCCTTGCCGCTGATGCTTGCCGCTGGTGCGGGTGCAGAACTGCGCCGGCCGCTGGGTATCGCCATGGTCGGCGGCTTGCTGCTGAGCCAGGTGCTGACACTGTTCACCACGCCCGTGATTTACCTCGCCTTCGACCGCCTGGCGACGCGCTGGAATGGCTGGCGCAAGAAGCGTGGGTTGGATATGTCGGTGCAGTCATGAGCGATTGTGTGATGGCTGGCCCTCTCCCCCGGCCCCTCTCCCGCAAGCGGGCGAGGGGAGACAAGCGCGATGCGGTCTGCTCCCTCTCCCGCGCGCGGGAGAGGGTTGGGGAGAGGGCAAGGCAAACGGTGCTCCCCCAATGAGCATCTCCACCCCCTTCATCCGCCGCCCCGTCGCCACCACGCTGCTCACCCTGGCGCTGCTGTTGGCCGGCTGGTTGTCGTTCAATCTGCTGCCGGTGGCGCCGCTGCCGTCGGTGGATTTCCCGACCATCATGATCAGCGCCTCGTTGCCTGGCGCCAGTCCGGAAACCATGGCCACCTCGGTCGCCACGCCGCTGGAACGGGCGCTCGGGCGCATTGCCGGCATTACCGAAATGACCTCCAGCAGCTCGCTGGGCTCGACCACGGTGATCGTGCAGTTTTCCCTGGAGAAAGACATCGACGGTGCCGCCCGAGAAGTGCAGGCCGCTATCAACGCGGCCAGCAGCCTGCTGCCCAGCGGCATGCCGAGCTTGCCGTCGTACCGCAAGGCCAACCCGTCCGACATGCCGGTGATGGTGCTCACGCTCACGTCCGAGAGCTATACCCGTGGCGAAATGTATGACATGGCCTCAACCCTGGTGTCGCCGCGCCTGGCGCAGGTCAAGGGCATTGGCCAGGTCAGCATCGGCGGTAGCTCGTTGCCCGCGGTGCGGGTCGACGTCAATCCGGATGCGCTGAACAAATACGGCATCTCTCTGGACAGCGTGCGCACGGCCATTGCCAACACCAATTCCAACGGCCCGAAAGGCTCCATCGACGGCGCCACCAAGCAATGGCAAGTGGACGCCAATGACCAACTGCGCAAGGCCAGCGAATACTTGCCCGTTATCGTTCACTACAACGCCGAAACCGGCGCGGCGGTGCGCCTGGGCGATATCGCCGACGTCAGCAATGCCGTGGAAGACGTGCGCAACGCTGGCTTTTCCGGGCCCAATCCGGCGGTGCTGCTGATCGTCACCCGCCAGCCGGGCGCCAACATTATCGAAGCCACCGACGCCATTCACGCGTTGCTGCCCGAGCTGCAGGAATTGATCGGCCCCAAGGTGCAGTTGTCAGTAATGGACGACCGCAGCCCGAGTATTCGCGCCTCGCTGGATGAAGCGGAAATCACCCTGATCATCTCGGTGCTGCTGGTGATCCTGGTCGTCTATATGTTCCTGCGCAGCCCGCGCGCGACGCTGATTCCCGCCTTGGCGGTGCCGGTGTCGCTGGTGGGCACCTTTGCGGTGATGTACCTGTGCGGCTTCTCACTGAATAACCTGTCGCTGATGGCGCTGATTGTCGCCACGGGCTTTGTGGTGGACGACGCCATTGTGGTGGTCGAGAACATTGCCCGGCGCATCGAAGAGGGTGAGTCGCCGCTGGAGGCGTCCATTCACGGCGCCCGCGAAGTGGGCTTTACCGTGCTGTCGATGACCTTGTCGCTGGTGGCGGTGTTTATCCCCATTCTGCTGATGGGCGGGATTATTGGTCGGCTGTTCCGCGAATTTTCCGTGACCTTGTCGGCGGCGATTCTGGTGTCGTTGCTGGTGTCGCTGACGCTTACACCGATGCTCTGCGCGCGCCTGCTTAAACCCCGCGACAAGAATGCGCCCGCAGTCGAGCCAAAGCCCGAGAGCCAGCGCTTCCAGAACCTGATGGCGCGCTACAAAGCGAGCCTTGAATGGGCGCTGGCGCATTCACGGCTGATGATGGTGATCATGTTCGCCTGCATTGTGCTCAACGTTTACCTGTTCGTGGTGGTGCCCAAGGGCTTTCTGCCGGCGCAGGACTCGGGGCGGTTGCGCGGCTATGCCATTGCCGACCAGAGCATTTCGTTCCAGGGATTGCAGGCGAAGATGGCCAAGTTCCGCGCCATTCTCAGCGCTGATCCAGACATCGAAAACGTGGTGGGCTTTCTTGGCGGTGGGCGCTGGCAGTCGAGCAACACCGGCTCGTTTTTCGTCACCCTGAAACCGATTGGCGAGCGCGACGATGTCGACACCATCCTCGCCCGCTTGCGCCCCAAACTGGCGGAAATTCCCGGCGCCGCGCTGTACCTGAACGCCGGCCAGGACGTGCGCCTGGGTGGGCGTGATAGCAACGCCAGCAACCAATTCACCTTGCGCAGCGACGACCTCACGCTGCTGCGCCAGTGGGCGCCGAAAGTGGAAGCGGCGATGCGCAAACTGCCGCAAGTGGTCGACCTTAACAGCGACTCGCAAGACAAAGGCGTGCAAAGCCGGCTGGTGGTGGATCGCGACCGCGCCGCCACGCTGGGCGTGAACATGGCGCTGGTCGACGAGGTGCTGAACAACTCGTTCGGCCAGCGGCAAATCGCCAATATCTACAACCCGTTGAACCAGTATCACGTGGTTATGGAGGTGGGCTCGAAGTACCAGCAGAGCCCGGAAATCCTGCGCCAGGTGTACGTGCTGGGCAGCGACGGGCAGAGTGTGCCGCTGGCTGAGTTCAGCTACTTCGAGCCGAGTTCGGCGCCGTTGTCGGTCAACCACCAGGGCCAGTTCGCTGCTATTACGCTGTCGTTCAACCTGGCGCCCGGCGCGCAGATAGGCCCGACCCGCGACGCCGTCATGGCCGCCATCGAACCGCTGCAATTGCCGCTAGACGTGCAAGCCACCTTCGAAGGTAACGCCGGCGCCGTGCAAGACACGCAAAACAATATGCCGTGGCTGATCCTGCTGGCGCTGGTGGCGGTGTACATCGTGCTGGGCATTTTGTACGAGAGCTATGTGCACCCGCTGACCATTTTGTCCACGTTGCCGTCGGCTGGCGTTGGCGCTTTGCTGGCGCTGATTTTGTGCCGCAGCGAGCTGAGTTTGATCGCCTTGATCGGCATTATTTTGCTGATCGGCATCGTCAAGAAAAACGCCATTCTGATGATCGACTTTGCCCTGGAAGCCGAGCGGCGCCTGGGCATGAGCCCGCGCGAAGCGATTCTGGAAGCCTGCGTGAAACGCTTTCGGCCGATCATGATGACCACGTTGGCGGCGCTGCTGGGCGCGCTGCCGCTGATTTTCGGCATCGGCGGCGATGCCGGTTTGCGCCGGCCGCTGGGCATCACCATCGTCGGCGGCCTGATCGCCAGCCAATTGCTCACTCTGTACACCACGCCGGTGGTGTACCTGTACCTGGATCGTTTGCGCCACTGGGTTAACCGCCGCAGAGGCGTGCGCACTGATGCTTCGTTGGAGACTTCGTTATGAGCCTGTATTCGCGCAGCCTGTTGCTCGCGGTGGCCGTGGCTGTGGCCGGTTGCGCCGTGGGCCCGGACTATGAGCAGCCGGAGGTGGCCGTGCCTGCCAGCTTCAAATACCAGGCAGGCTGGACGCAGGCGACGCCCAGCGATGCTTTGCAACGTGGCGCCTGGTGGGAGCTGTACGGCGACCCAACGCTGAACCAATTGCAACAGCGCCTGGAAACCTCCAACCAAACCTTGGCGCAAGCTGAAGCCCAGTACCGCCAAGCCCAGGCCTTGGCCCGCGGCGCGCGCGCGTCGTTTTTTCCGAGCCTGAGCGCGGCGTTCAGCAAAACCCGCTCGGGCCAGGCCACAGGCGGGGGTGGCACGGTGTCGTTGTCTGACGGCTCGACGGTGAGCAGCGGCAGCTCCGGCGGCATTAGCGACAGCTACCAGGCCAGCCTGGGCGTCAGCTGGGAACTCGACCTGTGGGGCAAGCTGCGCCGCCAGCTGGAATCGGACAACGCCAGTGCCGCCGCCAGCCAGGCGACGTTGGCCGCGACCAAACTCAGCCAGCAATCGGAACTGGCGCAGAACTACCTGCAATTGCGGGTGATCGACGCCCAGAAACGCTTGCTCGACGACACCGTTTCGGCCTACGAAAAAGCCTTCAAACTCGCCGAAAACCAATACCGCGCCGGCATCGTCACCAAGGCCGACGTGGCCCAGGCCCGCACTCAGGTGAAAACCACCCAGGCCCAAGCCATCGACCTGAAATACCAACGCGCGCAGCTGGAAAACGCCATCGCCGTGCTGGTGGGTGAACCGCCGTCGAGCTTCCAACTGGCCGAAACCAACGACATTCCAGGCTTGCCGGCTATTCCTGCCAGCGTGCCCTCACAACTGCTGCAACGCCGCCCCGACATTGCCTCGGCCGAGCGCGACGTGGTCGCCGCCAACGCGCTTATCGGCGTGAACAAAGCCGCCTACTACCCCGACATCACCCTCAGCGCCAGCGGCGGCTACCGCAACGACAGCCTCTCGCAACTGCTGACCACGCCGAACCGCTACTGGTCCATCGGCCCCGACTTCGCCATGACCTTGTTCGACGGTGGCCTTATCAGCTCGCGCGTGGAGCAGGCCGAAGCCAGCTACGACGCCACCGTGGCGGCATACCGCCTGAGCGTGCTGAATGGTTTTCGCGAAGTGGAGGACTACCTGGTTCAACTCGACGTGCTGAAAGAAGAAAACGTGGTGCAGCAGGAAGCGCTCGACTCATCACGCGAATCGCTGCGCCTGATGCTCAACCAATACAAAGCGGGAACCGTGGACTTCTCGGATGTTGTAACCGTGCAAACCACCGCGCTGTCGAACGAGCGCACGGTGCTGACGTTGCAGGGCAGTCGGCTGACCGCGAGCGTGCAGCTGATTGCGGCGATGGGCGGGGGGTGGAATGTGCAGCAGTTGGGGGAGATGGAGTAGCTGCGTCCCCTGGTTGTGCACCATTTGTGGGAGCGGCTTTAGCCGCGATTGTCCGAGCCTGCGAACCAAGATCCCAACCGCCACACCGCCCCGTAGGAGCTAGCTTGCTAGCGAACCCTGCAAACGAATTTCGACAATTCCTTTTCCAGGATTCGCCACCAAGGTGGCTCCTACAAGAGCTTCCAGAGATCAGGCGATCTTAGGCTTGCGGTTGACCCACATAATCCATCTTGCCCACTTCAACGCCGTTATGACGCAGCAGCGCGTAGGCGGTGGTCACGTGGAAGAAGAAGTGTTGCAGCCCGTACGTCAGCAAATACGACTGGCCAGTGAACTTGCGCTCTTTCGGCGTGCCCGGGCGCGTCACGATTTCGCGCTCTTCGTTGCCATCGACCTGAGCCGGGGTAAACGTACCCAGGTAATCCAGGGTTTCTTTCAGCAGGGCTTGCAGCTGCTCGAACGTGGTTTCCACGTCGTCATGCTTTGGCACATCTACGCCGGCCAAACGCGACGGCACGCCACGGGCGAAGTCGCAGGCGATTTGTACTTGGCGGGTCAGGGGAAACATATCGGGGAACAGGCGGGCCTGGAGCAGGGCCGCCGGGTCGATATTTTTGGCGGTGGCGTGGGCTTCAGCCTTGCTCAGCACGGCGCTGAGGCTGGTGAGCATTTGCTTGAAAACGGGAACGGATGCGGCGTACAGAGAAATGGTCATGGCAGTCTCCGGTTGAAGGTGGCGCGAGTATACGCGCGCCGGCTTTGTTGCGTGGGCTGATGCAGGCCGTGCGTGCACTTCACCTAAATTTCCTGCGCGTTTCGACGTCACACAGTCACCACCCCTCTGCGCGAGCCACCCATGATGCACACCCTGCCACTCCCCAACGGCCAATGCCTGCACGGCGACGAAAGCGCCGGCGAGCTGCATCTTCAGCTGGATTTACATGAGCCGATTCACGTGCGCGTTCGCCCTGGTGAGCGGTTGCAGGTAAGCGCCAGTGAAGCCTTGTCGGCGCAGGCGTTGTGGTGGGTCAGCTATTGGCTGTTTGCCCGCGACGAGGCATGCCAGTCAGTGAGCTGGGAACTGCCCGCAGCGCCGATGGACGCGCTGCACAGCGGCCTGCTGATTCGCGCGGCCGATGGCGCGCTCACCACCGCGCGCACGACGTTTTGGCAACTGGCTGAACCGTGGTTACTGAGCGGGCAGGGCGTGGCGTATCCGCAGCAGATGATCATCAGCGACGGCAAACGCCATCCGCGTCGACCGCCAAAGCCGACGGGCGATTTGTACCGGCGTTTCGACGCGCGTTTGGGCAGTTGGATTTCCCTGCGCGCGCTGGATATTGAAACCGACCTTGAGCGCTTCAGCCGCTGGCAAAACAGCCCGCGCGTACTCGAGTTCTGGCAGGAAGGCGGCACGCTGGCGCAGCATCGCCAGTACCTGGAAAAGCTCGATCGCGACCCGCACACGCTGACGTTGATCGGCAGTTTCGACGACCAACCATTCGCCTATTTCGAAGCCTATTGGGCCAAGGAAGATCGCATCGCGCCGTTCTACCCGGCCGGCGATTACGACCGTGGCATCCACATGCTGGTGGGCGAGGAAAACCATCGCGGGCCGCACAAAGTGGCGAGCTGGCTGACCGCGCTCACGCACTTTTTATTTCTCGACGACCCACGCACCCAGCGCATCGTCGCTGAACCGCGCGCCGACAACGCCCGCATGATCGGCCACATGCACAGCGCCGGTTTTCACTGCGAAAAGGAATTCGATTTCCCACACAAACGCGCCGCCTTGATGAGTATCGAGCGCGAGCGGTTTTTTGATCGGTGTGTGTTGCGCTGAAGCGGTGGTGCGTTGATCGCAAAGGGCTTCGCTTAGCGCAGCGAAGCCCAATGAAGCCGGATCAGGCCGCCGCGTCTTTGCTGACTTTTCGGCAATGCACCAACGCGTCGCGAATCATGAAGTTCACCAACGTCGGCGACACGCCCAGTTCCTTGGCGATGTCTTTTTGCGGCACGCCGTGCAGGCGGTACATTTCGAAGGCGTAGCGGGTGCGGCTGGGCAACTGGCCGAGGGCGTCGGCGATGTGTTCCAGGGTCGCGTAATTGATGTGCAAGGCTTCGGGCGAGGCGTTGTGGGTGACCACATTCATGCCTTCTTCTTCGCTGCCGGCGTAGCGCTGTTCCAGCGCGTTTTTGCGGTAATGGTCGATGGCTAGATTGCGCACAATCTGGAACAGGTAACTCAGTTGGGCTTTAAACGACGAGGTGATCTGCGGTGCCGAATGCAGCCTGAAATAGGCGTCTTGCACCACATCTTCTGCGCGTGAACGACAGCCCGTAATGCGCGTGGCCACCTTGACCAGAATCGAGCGGTTATCAACGAATGCTTGGAATAGGGGTGTATCGCACCTGCTTGTGGACAGTTGTTCCGTCATGGAATTCACCTTGCTACCGGGGGCGGTTAAGCGCTTGCAGGAGGCTGCCTGCGAGCGGGGTAACAAACTATGTCCAATGATAATGATTGTCAATTGCGAGAGATAATAGATTTCGTCTGGTTGCAAAGTGGTGACGTGAACGTGATGTTTGCATGGCAAAAACACCTGTCGAAATCCGCTTAATTATTTCCCGCTGCCGTCCGTTCTCCACTGTGAAGGCCCGCGCAACCGGCACGGGCGCAACGGAGAGCGACCATGGTGTTTGATCGTGATGACGTGATTTTCCAAGTAGTAATCAACGACGAAGAGCAGTACTCGTTGTGGCCCGATTACAAAGCCATTCCTGCCGGCTGGCGCACCGTGGGCATGAGCGGTTTGAAGAAAGACTGCCTGGCCTACATCGAACAACACTGGACCGACATGCGCCCCCTGAGCCTGCGCCAGAAGATGGACCAGGACGCCGTGAGCGCCTGACATGAGCGCGCCCGCCACCCTGCGTTTGCTGTGCCTGCCGTACTCCGGCGCCAGCGCCATGTTTTATCACCGCTGGCGCAAACGGCTGCCCGAATGGCTGCACGTACAGCCGCTGGAATTGCCCGGCCGCGGCCTGCGCATGGACGAGCCCTTGCAGCGCAATCTCGATGCGCTGATCAACCAGCTCGCCGATGAAATTGCGCTCGACCTCACCGCGCCGTACGCCCTGTTCGGCCACAGCCTCGGCGGCTTGCTGGCCTTCGAGCTGGTGCACGCCCTCAAAGCCCATGGCCTACCCGAGCCGCTGTGTGTGCTGGTATCCGCCACCGCCGGCCCGGCGCGCCGTGATGTCAGCGAGTACCGCGAGCCCAAGTCCGATGCCGAGCTGGTGGTTAAATTGCGCAGCCTGCAAGGCACGCCGGAAGACGCCCTGGCCAACCAGGAATTGCTCGATCTGATGCTGCCAATCCTGCGCGCCGATTTCCTTGTCGCCGGCAGTTACCAGTACGCCGAGCGCGCGCCGCTGCAAGCGCCGATCCACGTGTTCGGCGGCAAAGACGACAGCATCAGCGTCGATGAATTGCTCGACTGGCAATGCGAAACCGCCAGCGGCTTTTCCCTCGACATGTTCAGTGGCGGCCACTTCTTTTTGCAGACCGAGGAAGCGCCGTTGCTGCGCTGCATCCGCCGTTATGCCGAGCAGCACCTGCTGCGCCATCGCGCGCAACAGACCCGGCCCGTTCCCCGCGTGGCCAGTTAACCGAAACCCCAACGCTCCGTCCGCCGCCCGCCCGATTTCAGCAGGATTCCGCCATGCCTTCGTTCGAACGTCCCCGCACTCTGGTTCACGCTTTGCAACGCCGCGCCGCCGAGCAGCCGCACGCCCTGGCCCTGCGTTTTCTGGACGGCGATGACGGCGAAGGCGTGGTGCTCACCTATGCCGAACTCGACCAGCGCGCGCGCACCATCGCTGCCGCGCTGCAAGCGCAAACCAAGCCGGGCGACCGCGCGGTGTTGCTGTTCCCCAGCGGACCGGATTACGTCGCCGCATTCTTCGGCTGCCTGTATGCCGGTGTGATTGCCGTGCCGGCGTATCCGCCTGAATCATCGCGCCACCAGCATCAGCTGCGGTTGCTGTCGATTCTGGCCGACGCCGAACCCAGCGTGCTGCTCACCAGCAGTGACGGGCACAGCACCCTACAACACCTCGATAACGCGCCTGCGTTGCTGCTGGTCGATGCTTTAACCCAAACGCTGGCCGCCAATTGGCAAACGCCCGAACTAGCTGACCACGATATCGCCTTTCTGCAATACACCTCCGGCTCCACCGCCTTACCCAAAGGCGTGCAAGTGACCCACGGCAATCTGGTCGCCAACGAGCTGCTGATTCGCCAGGGCTTTGGCATCGAGGCCGACGACGTGATCGTCAGCTGGCTGCCGCTGTACCACGACATGGGCCTGATTGGCGGCCTGCTGCAACCGATCTTCAGCGGCGTGCCGTGCGTGTTGATGTCGCCCAAATCATTCCTTGAGCGGCCCGTGCGTTGGCTGGAAGCCATCAGCCGTTACGGCGGCACGGTTAGTGGCGGACCGGATTTCGCCTATCGCCTGTGCAGCGAACGGGTCAGCGCATCCGCTTTGGCCGCGCTTGATCTGAGTCGCTGGCGCGTGGCGTTTTCCGGCTCGGAACCGATCCGCCAGGACAGCCTCGAGCGCTTTGCCGAGAAGTTCGTGGCCAGCGGTTTTTCCGCCAGCAGCTACCTCGCCTGCTACGGCCTGGCCGAGGCCACCTTGTATGTCACCAGCGGCACGCGCGGGCAGGGCATCGCCGCCCTGGGCGTGAGCGCTCAAGCCTTGGCGCAACAGCGCATTGCAGCGGGCGGCGACGGCGTTTTGCTCAGCTGCGGCAGCGTGCGGCCGTTGCACGAGGTGCGCATTGTCGAACCCGTTAGCGGCGCCGTGCTGGGCGACAACCAGGTCGGCGAAATCTGGGCCAGCGGCCCGAGCATCGCCCACGGTTACTGGCGCAATGCGCACGCCAGCGCCGAGACATTTATCCAGCAAGACGGCCAAATCTGGCTGCGCACCGGCGACCTCGGCGCCTTGCGCAACGGCGAGCTGTTTGTCAGCGGCCGGCTGAAAGACATGCTGATCGTGCGCGGCCAAAACCTGTACCCGCAGGACATCGAACGCACCGTCGAAACCGAAGTGGCCCACGTGCGAAAAGGGCGGGTGGCGGCGTTTGCGGTTCGTCATAACGGCGAAGAGGGCATCGGCATTGCTGCCGAAATTGGCCGCAGCGTGCAGAAAAATGTGCCCGCCGACGATGTCATCAATGCCATTCGCCAGGCCGTGGCCGGGGCGTATCAGCAAGCGCCACAGGCAGTGGTATTGCTCAACCCCGGCGCCTTGCCGAAAACCTCCAGCGGCAAGTTGCAGCGTTCGGCGTGCGCGCTCGGCCTGGCCGATGGCAGCCTCGACAGCTACGCGCATTTTCCCTCGGCTAAAGCCAAGAAAGACGACGCAACGCCAGGTGCCGCAGGGCTTGAACAACAGATCGCCGCCGTCTGGGCCGAGCACCTGCACGTGCCCAGCGTCAGCGGCGCCGACAACTTTTTCCTGCTCGGCGGCAACTCGATTTCTGCGGCGCAGGTCATGGCTCAGTTGCGTGAACAGCTGGGCATCAACCTGCAACTGCGCGAGCTGTTTGAAACCCCGAACCTCGCTGGCTTTACCAACAACGTGGCCGGACACATCGCCCTCGGCGGCGGCAAAGTCGATGCAATAACCCGGCTATCGCGCGATCAGGATCTGCCGCAATCGCCCGCACAAAATCGCCTGTGGTTCCTCTGGCAACTGGACCCCGCCAGCGCCGCCTACAACATTCCGGGCGGCCTGCACCTGCGCGGCGAACTGGATGACCACGCCCTGCGCAGCAGTTTTGCGCGCCTGATTCAGCGTCACGAAGCGCTGCGCACGGTGTTCCTCGAGCGCGACGGCCAGGCCCTGCAACGCGTGCAGCCCGACGCCACGCTGCACGTTCGGGATGTCGACCTTCGCCACCTGAGCGGCACGGCGCTAACCGAGCAGGCCGCCCGCGAACGGGAGCAGGAGGCCAACGCACCGTTCGACCTCACCACCGGCCCGCTGCTGCGCGTGACGCTGCTGCGCCTGGCTGACGATGAGCAGCAGTTGCTGGTAACCCTGCACCACATCGTGGCCGACGGTTGGTCGCTGAATATTCTGCTCGACGAATTTGCCCGCCTGTACGCCGAAGGCTGCGGCGGCCAGCCGGCCGATTTTCCGGCGTTGCCGCTGGGCTACGCCGACTTCGCCAGTTGGCAGCGCCAGTGGCTGGCAGGCGCAGAAGGGCAGCGCCAACTCGACTATTGGACTGCGCACCTGGCCGACGAGGCGCCGGTCCTGCAATTGCCCCTGGACCAACCCCGCAGCCACCAGCGCCGGCACAGTGCGGCGCGTTATCGCTTCAAGCTGGACGACGCCCTGAGCCAGCGCCTGTGCCAGGTCGCCAACGGCCAGAACGCCACGCTGTTTATGCTGCTGCTCGCCAGTTTCCAAACCCTGCTGCTGCGCCATACCGGGCAAACCGACGTGCGCATCGGCGTGCCCGGCGCCAACCGTCAGCGCCTGGAAACCCAGGGCTTGCTCGGCTTCTTTATCAACACGCTGGTGCTGCGCGGTCAGCTCGACCCCCGCCAGCGCTTCACCGACGTGCTGGAAAACACCCGCGCCGCCACCTTGTACGCGCAAGCCAATCAAGACGTGCCGTTCGACCAGGTGGTGCACGCCCTCGGAGGCGAAACGCTGTTTCAGGTGATGTTCAACCACCAGCAGCGCGACCTCGGCAGCCTGCGTCGCCTGCCCGGTTTGCTCGCCAAGGAACTGCCGTGGCACAGCCGCGAAGCCAAGTTCGACTTGCAACTGCACAGCGAAGAAGACGCCCGTGGAAGCCTGACGTTGTCATTCGACTACGCCGATGAGTTGTTCAACGCTGCCAGCATCGAGCGCCTCGCCGAGCGTATGGTCAGCCTGTTGCAGCAGGTGGCGGAGCAGCCAGACATTACCCTCGGCGCGTTGCAGATCGTAAGCGAGGCCGAACAGCAGCAACTTGCCGAATGGAGCCGCGCGCCCATGCCCGCCGCGCAGCAGTTGCTGCCCGAATGGCTGGAACACTACAACGCTGAAAACACCGCGCTGCTCTGGCAAAACGGCAGCCTCCGTTACGGCGCGCTGCATGCCCAGGCCAACGGGTTAGCGCACCGGTTGCGCGACCTTGGCGTGGGCCCGGACGTGCGCGTCGCCATTGCCGCCGAACGCTCGCCGCAGTTGCTGATCGGCTTGCTGGCGATCATCAAAGCCGGCGGCGCCTATGTGCCGTTGGATGCCGATTATCCGGCCGAGCGCCTGGCGTTCATGCTCCACGACAGCGGCGCGAAGCTGCTGCTGACGCAACGTCACCTCGCGCAAACCCTGGCCGTGCCGAGCGGCATTCAAGTGCTGGAGCTGGACACGCTGGAGGCGGGCAGCGAACCCTGCGCCGCGCCGGTGTCGGGCGTGCGCGGTGACAACCTGGCCTATGTGATTTACACCTCCGGTACCACCGGCCAACCCAAGGGCGTCGGCGTTACCCACGCAGCGCTGACCGAGCGCCTGAACTGGATGCAACGCACCTACGCGCTGGATGCCAGCGATGTGCTGATGCAAAAGGCGCCGGTGAGTTTCGATGTGTCGGTGTGGGAGTGCTTCTGGCCGTTGATTAGCGGCGCCCGGTTGCTGTTGGCGGCGCCGGGCGAGCACCGCGATCCGCAGCGCCTGGTGCAGCTGGTGCGCGACTTCGGCGTTACCACCGTGCACTTCGTGCCGCCGCTGTTGCAGTTGTTTGTGCAGGAGCCAAACGTGGCGCAGTGCATCAACCTGCGCCGCGTGTTCTCGGGTGGCGAAGCGCTGCCCGCTGCTTTGCGCGACCGCGTATTGGCGGCGTTGCCACAGGTGGCCTTGCACAACCGCTACGGCCCGACCGAAACCGCCATCAACGTCACCCACTGGCACTGCCACACCGGCGACGGCGAGCGCTCGCCTATCGGCCGGCCGTTGGGCAATGTGAATTGCCATGTGCTGGACGCCGAGCTGCAACCGGTGCCGGTCGGCGTTGCCGGCGAGCTGTGCATCGGTGGCGCCGGCTTGGCGCGTGGCTACCTGGGGCGGCCAGGGCTCACGGCCGAGCGCTTTGTCGCCGACCCATTGGGCGAGCCGGGCGCGCGTTTGTACCGCACCGGCGACCGTGTGCGCTGGGGCGCCGATGGCGCGCTGGAATACCTCGGCCGCCTCGATCAGCAAGTGAAGCTGCGTGGTTTTCGCATCGAGCCGGAAGAAATTCAGGCGCGACTGTTGGCCGAGGCTGGCGTTGGGCAGGCTGTGGTGCTGATTCGCGACGGTCATGCCGGCGCACAGCTAGTCGCCTATTACACCGGCACCACGGCTGAACATGAGGCCGAACAAACCGCCCGATTGCTCGCCGCGCTGGCCGCCCAGTTGCCGGACTATATGGTGCCGGCGCACCTGCTGCGCCTGGCGCAAATGCCCCTGAGCCCGGCGGGAAAACTGGATCGCCAGGCGCTGCCCGAACCGGTATGGCAGCAACGCGATCACATCGAACCGAGCACGCCATTGCAGATGCAGATCGCCGCCATCTGGCGCGATGTGCTGGGGCTTGAGCAGGTTGGCCTTGCCGATGATTTCTTCGAGCTGGGCGGTCATTCGCTGGTGGCCACGCAAATCGTTTCCCGCGTGCGCCAAGCCTGCGATGTCGAGCTGCCGCTGCGGGCGTTATTTGAAGCCAGTACGGTTGCAGGGTTTAGCGCGCAGGTGGCCGCCATTCAGGCCAGCGGGCAACGCAACAGTCAGCAGGCCATCGCCATCGTCGACCGCGCGCAGCCGCAGCCGCTGTCGTATTCGCAGCAGCGCATGTGGTTTCTCTGGCAACTGGAACCGGACAGCCCGGCGTACAACGTCGGCGGTCTGGCCAAGTTCAGCGGGGCGCTGAATGTGGCGTGTTTCGAGGCGGCGTTGCGGGCGCTGATCGAACGTCACGAAACCCTGCGCACCACATTCCCGAGCACGGACGGCATCGCTCGTCAGCAGGTCTCCCCGCAGTCCAGCGTGCGCCTGGGTTGGCAGGATTTTTCCGCGCTCGATGCCGCAGAGCGCATCCAACGCTTGCAGCACTTCGCCGACGCCGACGCCCATCAACCCTTCAATCTGGAAACCGGACCGCTGCTGCGCGCCACGCTGATCAAATGCGCCGCGCACGAGCATTACCTGGCGTTAACCCTGCACCACATCGCCACCGAAGGCTGGGCGATGGATATTTTCGCCCGTGAACTGGCAGCGTTGTACGAGGCTTTTGTGCAAGGAAACGAGTCGCCATTGGCGCCGCTGCCGGTGCAATACCTCGACTACAGCCAGTGGCAGCGCCAGTGGATGGAAGCCGGCGAGCGGGACCGTCAGCTCAGCTATTGGAAAGCTCAGCTCGGCCACGAACACCCCGTGCTCGAATTGCCCAGCGACCGTCCGCGACCGGCGCGGCAAAGTCATCGCGGCGAGTTGTACCGCTTCGATCTCGCGCCGGAGCTGGCCCAGCGCTTGCGCGCGTTCAATGCCGCCCATGGCCTGACGTTGTTTATGACCATGACCGCTGCCCTGGCCGCGTTGCTGCATCGCTACAGCGGGCAAACCGACCTGCGCATTGGCGCGCCGGTGGCCAACCGTATTCGCCCGGAAAGTGAAGGGCTGATTGGCGCGTTTCTCAATACGCAGGTGCTGCGTTGTCAGGTCGATGGGCAACTCAGCGTCATGCAATTGCTGGAGCATGTGCGGCACACCGTGATCGACGGCCAGTCCCACCAAGACCTGCCGTTCGATCACTTGGTCGACGCCCTGCAACCGCCTCGCAGCGCCGCCTATAACCCGCTGTTCCAAGTGATGTGCAACGTGCAGCGCTGGGAATTCCAGCAAACCCGCACGCTGGCCGGCATGACGGTGCAATACCTCGCCAACGATGCGCGGGCGACCAAGTTCGACCTCAACCTGGAAGTCACCGACCTCGACCATCGCCTGGGCTGCTGCTTTACCTACAGCTGCGATTTGTTCGACGAAGCGCGCATCGCGCGCATGGCCGAGCATCTGGTCAATCTGTTGCAGGCCATGCTCCAGCAGCCGCAGCAACGCCTCGCCGAATTGCCGCTGCTGTCGGCGGCCGAACAGCATGCGCTGCTAGACAACCTCGGTGAGGAGCCGGGCGAATACGCGCTCGACGCGACCGTGCATCAACTGTTCGCCGCGCAGGCCGCCGCCACGCCAGGCGCTCGGGCGCTGAGCGTGGGCGAACACAGCCTGACCTACGCCGAACTCGACGCCCAGGCCAACCGTCTGGCCCAGTGGCTGCGCGCCAACGGCGTCGGCCCGGAAGTGCGGGTGGGGCTGGCGTTGCCGCGTTCCACCGACTTGGTCGTCGGCCTGCTGGCCATTCTCAAAGCCGGCGGTGCCTATGTGCCGCTAGACCCGGAATACCCGCCGGAGCGCTTGCAGTTCATGGTCGAAGACAGCGGCATTGCGCTGCTGCTGGGCCGCGCGGAATGGCTGGCAAGCCTTGGCGGTTTGCCAGGCAACGTGGTGCTCGGTTGTGTGGATGAACTCAACCTCGCTCACTTCCCCAGCCATGCGCCGGCCGATCTCAGCTCGCCGCTGAATCAGGCGTATTTGATTTACACCTCCGGCTCTACCGGCAAGCCAAAGGGCGTGGTGGTCAGCCACGGCGAAATCGCCATGCACTGCCGCGCGGTGATCGCCCGCTTCGGCATGCGCAGCGACGACTGCGAGCTGCACGTGTATTCCATTAACTTCGACGCCGCCAGCGAGCGCCTGCTCACGCCGCTGCTGTGTGGCGCCGAAGTGGTGCTGCGCGGCCAGGGCCAATGGGGCGCCGAGGAAATCTGCACGCTGATCCGCCAGCACCGCGTCACCATCCTCGGCTTCACCCCCAGCTATGGCAGCCAACTGGCGCAGTGGCTGGCCAGCCGGCAGGAACAGTTGCCGGTGCGCCTGTGCATCACCGGCGGCGAAGCGTTGACCGGCGAGCACCTGCACCGCATCCGCGCAGGTTTCGCGCCCACGCAGTTCTTCAACGCCTACGGGCCGACGGAAACGGTAGTCATGCCGCTCGCCAGCCTGGCGCCGGAGCATCTGCCGGAGGGTGCCAGCAGCGTGGCCATCGGCCGTGTAGTCGGCGCGCGCACCGCCTATGTGCTGGACGCGGATCTGGCGCTGGTGCCGCCCGGTTCCACCGGCGAGCTGTATATCGGCGGCGCCGGCCTGGCCCTTGGCTACCACGCGCGGCCGACACTGACGGCCGAGCGGTTTGTGCCCAACCCGTTTGCCAACAGTGGCGCAGGTGGACGCTTGTACCGCACGGGCGACGTGGTGCGCCAACGCGCCGATGGGCAACTGGAATACGTCGGCCGTATCGACCAACAAGTGAAGGTGCGCGGCTTTCGTATCGAACTGGGCGAGATCGAAGCGCGCCTGCTTGAACACCGCGACGTTAACGAGTGCGTGGTGCTGGCGCTTGATGGCCCCAGCGGTAAACAGTTGGTCGCCTATATCGGTACCGCATTGGCGGAGGCCAACAGCGAGCAACAGCAAGCCCTGCGCGACAGCCTGAAAACGCACCTGCTGGCGCAACTGCCGGACCATATGCTGCCGACCTTCACCGTGCTGCTGCCGAGCTTGCCGCTCACCGCCAATGGCAAAGTCGAACGCCGCGCCTTGCCGGCGCCCGACCTGGCGCAAAACCGTCAGCAGTTCGTGGCCCCACGCAGCGGGATGGAACAGCGCTTGGCGGCGATCTGGCGCGACGTGCTGAACGTGCAGCGAGTGGGCTTGGCGGATAACTTTTTCGAATTGGGCGGCGACTCGATTCTGTCGATTCAAGTGGTCAGCCGCGCGCGGCAGCAAGGCATTCACTTCAGCCCCCGCGATCTCTTTCAGCATCAAACCGTGCAGGCGCTGGCAAGCGTCGCCACGCATCAACAGCAGGTGCTGAGCGAGCAGGGCGCGTTAACTGGCGAGGCCGCGCTCACGCCGATTCAGCACTGGTTCTTCGCTCGGGAAATGGCCGAGCGCAACCACTGGAACCAGGCGCTGGTGCTGCACGCGCAACAACCGCTGGACGCCGACCTGTTGCAGCGCAGCGTGCGGCGTTTAGTGCAGCAGCACGACGCGTTGCGCCTGCGCTTTACCGATGCCGATGGCCAATGGCGTGCGTTTTACCGCGAGCACACCGAAGACGACGCGCTGCTCTGGCAGACCAGCGCGAAGCAGGCTCAAGCGTTGTTTGAAAACGCCCAGCGCAGCCTCGATCTCGAACACGGCCCGCTGCTGCGTGCCGTGCTGGTGGACGGGCAAAAACTGCTGCTGGCGATTCATCACACGGTGGTTGATGGCGTGTCGTGGCGCGTGCTGCTCGATGATCTGCAAACCGTTTATGAGCAACTGGTAAGCGGCGAAACAGAACCGCAGCTGCCGGCCAAAACCAGCGCCATGGGCGAATGGGCCGCGCGCCTTAACGTGTATGGCAGCAGCGAATCGCTGCGCGAAGAACTGGGCTGGTGGCAACGGCAACTGGGCGGGCAGGGCGGTGATTTGCCAGGCGTTCGCCGCGCGGGCAGCAACCTTGAACGCGACGCCGAAACCTTCACCGTGCGCCTGAGTGCCGAACGCACCGGCCAGCTGCTGGCGCAGGCGCCAGCGGCCTATCGCACCCAGGTCAACGACCTGCTGTTGACCGCGCTCAGTCGCGTGCTGTGCCACTGGACCGGGCAGACCTCGGCGCTGATCCAAATCGAAGGCCACGGCCGCGAAGCGCTGTTCGACGACCTCGACCTGACCCGCAGCGTCGGCTGGTTTACCAGCGCTTATCCGGTGCGCATCGACCATCACGTCGACCTCGCCACCGCCATCAAAGCCACCAAGGAACACCTGCGCAGCGTGCCGCACAAAGGCCTGGGCTATGGGGTATTGCGTTACCTCGCCGACCCGGCCAGCCGCGCCGCCATTAGCGATTTGCCCGAGGCCAAGGTGACCTTCAACTACCTTGGCCAACTCGATTCCGGCGCCGATGGCCTGTTCACCTTGCTGCAAGACAGCCCCGGCGCCATCCACAGCGCGCTGGCGCCACTGGCCAATGAGCTGAGCATCGACGGCCAGGTGCACAACGGTGAGCTGCAAGTACGCTGGACCTTCAGCCGCGAACGCTACGACGCAAAGGTGGTGCAGGGGCTGACCGAGGCGCTGATCGATGAACTGCACAGCGTCATCGACCATTGCCTGCAAACCGGCAATGGCGGCTTCACACCGTCGGACTTTCCCCTTGCGCACCTCAGCCAGCAGCAGCTCGACAACCTGCCGGTGCCCGTGGCGCACATCGACGACCTGTACCCGCTCACGCCCATGCAGGAAGGGCTGCTGCTGCACACGCTGCTGGAACCTGGCACCGGCATCTATTACATGCAGGACCGCTACCGCATCAACAGCGCGCTGGACCCCGAGCGATTCGCCCGCGCCTGGCAGGCCGTGGTCGCGCGCCATGAAGCGCTGCGCGCGTCGTTCGCCTGGAATGCCGGCGAGGCCATGCTGCAGATCATTCACAAACCCGGCGCCGCCGACCTGGAGATGCTCGACTGGAGCGCCTCGCCCGAACACGAGCATGAAGCGCGCCTGCAAGCCCTGCACAAACGCGAGCGTGAAGCCGGCTTCGACTTGCTCAACCGGCCACCTTTCCACCTGCGCTTGATCAAGCTGGAAGCGCAGCGCTACTGGTTCATGATGAGCAACCACCACATCCTCATCGACGCCTGGTGCCGGGGCTTGCTGATGAGCGATTTCTTTGAAATCTACAGCGCCCTCGGCGAACAACGGGCGCCGCAATTGCCCGAAGCGCCGCGTTATCGCGACTACATCAGCTGGCTGCAACGCCAGGACCTCGACCAGGCGCGCCAGTGGTGGCAACGCAACCTGGCCGGCTTTGAGCGCCGCACCCATATTCCCAGCGACCGGCCCATCGTTCAGGACCACAGCGGCGACAGTGGCGGCATGGTCGTTGGCGACTGCTACACCCGTTTGCAACCGAGCGAAGGCGCGCACCTGCGCGACTTGGCACAGCGCCACCAACTCACCGTTAACACCTTTGCCCAAGCCGCCTGGGCGCTGGTGCTGCGCCGTTACAGCGGCGAGCGCGACGTGCTGTTTGGCGTCACCGTGGCCGGTCGCCCGGTGGGCATGCCCGCCATGCAGCGCACCGTCGGCCTGTTTATCAACAGCGTGGCCCTGCGCGTGACACTGCCGCACGCCGGGCAACCGCTCAGCGTGCGCGACTGGCTGCACGGCCTGTTCGCCAGCAACATGGACCTGCGCGAACACGAATACCTGCCGCTGGTGGCAATTCAGGAATGCAGCGAATTGCCCAAGGGCCAGCCGCTGTTCGACAGCCTGTTCGTGTTCGAAAACGCCCCGGTGGAAACCACCGTGCTCGACCAGGCGCAAAGCCTGAACGCCACCTCCGACTCAGGCCGCACCCACACCAACTTCCCGCTCACCGTGGTGTGTTACCCGGGCGACGACCTGGGCCTGCACCTTTCCTACGACCAGCGCTACTTCGACGTGGCAACCATCGAACGCCTGCTCGCCGAATTCAAACGGCTGCTGCTGGCCCTGGCCGAACACTTCCACGGCGACATGGACGAACTGCCCTTGCTGGGCGAAAGCGAGCGACGCTTGCTGACTGTCGACTGCAACACCAGCGAGCGCGCCTATCCGCTGGAGCAGGGCTACGCACGGCTGTTCGAAACGCAGGTGGCCGCCGCGCCGCAGCGCGTCGTCGCCAGTTGCCTGGACCAGCAATGGACCTATGAACAACTGAACGGGCGCGCCAACCGTCTGGGCCATGCCTTGATCGCTGCCGGCGTGCGCCGTGACCAACCGGTGGCGCTGCTGACCGAACGCAGTCTGGAACTGCTGGGCATGATCGTCGGCAGCTTCAAAGCCGGCGCCGGCTACCTGCCGCTGGACCCCAGCCACCCCGTGCAACGGCTGACGCGCATCATCGAACTGAGCCGCACGCCGGTGCTGGTGTGCACCCGCGCGTGCCGCGAGCAGGCGATGACCCTGCTGGAAGAGCTCGGCTGTGGCGGCCGTCCGCGCTTGCTGGTATGGGAGGAAATACAGGAAAGCGCCTCGCCGGACTGCAACCCCGGCGTCTACAGCGCGGCGAACAACCTCGCCTACGTGATCTACACCTCGGGCTCCACCGGTTTGCCCAAAGGCGTGATGGTCGAGCAGGCCGGCATGCTCAACAACCAACTGAGCAAAGTGCCGTACCTGAACCTCGGCAGCGACGATGTGATCGCGCAAACCGCTTCTCAAAGCTTCGACATTTCCGTCTGGCAATTCCTCGCCGCGCCGCTGTTTGGCGCTCGCGTGGCCATCGTGCCCAACACCATCGCCCACGACCCGCAGGCGCTGCTCGCGCATGTCGCCGAGCAGCGCATCAGTGTGCTGGAAAGCGTGCCGTCGCTGATCCAGGGCATGCTGGCCGAACACATCGCCCAGCCGCTCGAAAACCTGCGCTGGCTGCTGCCCACAGGCGAAGCGATGCCGCCGGAACTGGCGCGCCAATGGCTGCAACGCTACCCCAGCGTCGGCCTGGTAAACGCTTACGGGCCGGCCGAGTGCTCGGACGACGTCGCGTTTTTCCGCGTGGACCAGGCCTCCACCCAAAGCACCTACCTGCCCATCGGCAGCCCCACCGACAACAACCGCCTGTACCTGCTGGACGACGCCCTCGAACTGGTGCCGGTCGGCGCCGTAGGCGAACTGTGCATCGCCGGCACGGGCGTCGGGCGCGGCTACGTCGGCGACCCCCAGCGCACCGCCCAGGCCTTCGTGCCCAACCCGTTTGCCACGGGCGAGCGCCTATACCGCAGCGGCGACCTGGCCCGACGTCGGGCCGACGGCGTGCTGGAATATGTCGGGCGTATCGACCATCAAGTGAAAATTCGCGGTTTCCGTATCGAACTCGGCGAAATCGAAGCGCGGCTGCATGAACAGGCCGACGTACGAGATGCCGCCGTGGCCGTGCAGGAAGGACCGACTGGCAAATACCTGGTCGGCTACCTGGTGCCGGTTGCTGCGGAGCGTGAACCGGGTGTGTGGTTCGACCAAATCAAACAACGGCTACGTGCCGACCTGCCGGACTACATGGTGCCGCTGCACTGGCACCTGCTAGACCGCCTGCCACTCAACGCCAACGGCAAACTCGACCGCAACGCCTTGCCGGCCCTGGAGTTTGGGCTTTCGCCAAGCCAACACTACGTCGCACCGCGTACCGCGCTTGAACAGCAACTGGCTGACATCTGGGCGCAGGTGCTGAAAGTCGAACGGGTAGGGGTGCACGACAACTTCTTCGAACTGGGCGGCCACTCCCTGCTCGCCACGCAAATCGCCTCACGGATGCAAACCTTGCTGCAACGCAACGTGCCGCTGCGGGCCATGTTCGAATGCAGCTCGGTGGCCGAGTTGGCCGAATACGTGGAAGGGTTAGACAGCCAGGCCGTGGTGGAAGAGAAGGCCGAGCGGGTGATGGATTTGATGGCGCGGTTTGAGGCGATGTAGATCAAGAGCATCGCGGCTACAGCCGCTCCCACAAAGCCAATGCCGACCCTGTGGGAGCGGCCGGGCGGCGATCCGCTTCAGCCGCGAGTTTTTGATGTTGTTCTACAGCTTTTGACCTGGCTTTTGACCTGGCTTTGACCTGGCTTTTGACCTGGCTTTTGATCCACCGCTTTTGATCTGGTTTGTGATCTACCCGCCCCATTCATCGCAGGCCGAGTGGAGTCGACGTGGAGGGGGTTGAGCGGCCGGGAGCCGCGAAAGGCGTGTCGGGCCATGGATGGCCCTTATCGCGGGGACGCCTAGTCCGTGCCCCTGGAGCGGCGACGGAGGGAGGGAAGTCGGAGCGCAGCGGAGACCCAAGGTAGGGGCAAGACTTTTTGGTTTCTTTTTCGTCGACTGGAAAAAGAAACTCGCGCGTAAGGCGCGAAACAAAACGATCAGCGCACGCGGTAATGAATACCGCCGCCCGTGCCATATGCATACGGCTCAAGATTCTGGATTCCGAATCGTCGGACCGCCGCCTGCGCGGGAATGACGGAGTTCGGGTGCGAAATCTACGTAAGGCGCGAAAGCTAACGTTCAGCGCACTCGGTAATGAATACCGCCGCACTTCACAGCGATGTACGGCTGGAAACTCTGGATCCCCGCGTGCGCGAGGATGACGGGGGGTTGGTCGAAATGCGTGTAAGGCTCAAAATTCTGGATTCCGAATCGTCGGACCGCCGCCTACGCGGGAATGACGGGGGGTTGGTTGAGATGCGCGTAAAGCGCGAAACAAAGCGTTCAGCGCGCGGCGGTAAAAAATACCGACGCACTAACTTCCAAACGTTGGGCTTCGCTAAACGCTCAACCCAACCTACGAAATGGGGTTGGGCGTTGAACGAGGCAACCTCAAAACACACGTCAACCCACCCCCAACCGTCTCCCGCAACGCAATATCCCCCCCTTGCCGCTGCGCCGCCTCGCGCGCAATCGTCAGCCCCAGCCCCACGCCACCCGAATCCCGATTCCTCGACCCCTCCACCCGAAAAAACGGCTCAAACACACATTCCCGCTGCTCCGGCGCAATACCCGGCCCGTGGTCACACACGTGCACCTCCACCGCCGTGGGCGAATCGACCAACACAACCCGCGCATGCCCCGCATAGCGCAGTGCGTTGTTGAGCAAGTTGCTAATGGCTGAGCGCAGCGCCAACGGTTGCACCCTTAACGGTGCGCAATGCCCTTCAAGGGTGACGTCGTCGCCCTGGTCCTGCGCGTTCTCGGCCAGCGACTCCACCAGCGCCTGCACGTCGAACCATTGCAACGCTTCGGTGGCGCGCTGTTCGTGCAGGTAGCGCAAGGTGGCGTCGAGCATGTCGATCATTTCTGAAAGGTCTTGCCCCATGCGTTCGCGCAGGTGGGCGTTGGGTACTTGTTCCAGGCGCAGTTTCAGGCGTGAGAGCGGGGTGCGCAGGTCGTGGGAGACCGCTGCCAACATGCGCCCGCGCTGTTTCACCTGCTCGCGAATGCGCTCTTGCATGGTGTTGAACATGCGCGCGGCCTTGCGTGCTTCCAGCGGGCCTTCTTCGGGCAGCGGCGCGGCGTCGAGGTTTTCGCTCAGGCGTTCGGCCGCTTCAGACAAGCGCTGGATCGGCCGGCTCAACAGCCGCGCGCCGAACCAGGCGGCGACTACCAGCGTCAGCATTTGCGTAATCAAGGGCACCAACGGTCCATTCAACGGCCCTAAACCGGGGCGCTGCGGTGGGGCTTGGCCGGCGCGGTGTTCGGGCGGCGGGCCGGGCGGTTGCGGGCCGCCGTAGTAGCTGAACCAGGCGAATGCGAGCAAATGGGCGAGCACGATAGACAGCAGCAACATGCCAAACAGGCGGGCAAACAGGGTGTTGGCCGAGCGCATCAGCCAATCTCGCGGGCGTCGAACAGGTAACCCTCCCCGCGCACGGTTTTGATCAGCCGCGGGCATTTCGGGTCGTCGCCCAGCTTCTGCCGCAGGCGCGAGACGAGCAGGTCAATGCTGCGGTCGAACGCTTCAATCGAGCGGCCCCGCGCGGCGTCCAGCAGTTGCTCGCGGTTCAGCACCCGGCGCGGCCGTTCGAGAAATACCCAGAGCAGGCGGAATTCGGCGTTGGACAGCGGCACCACCAGCCCGTCGGGCGCATGCAGTTGGCGCAACACGCCGTTGAGTTGCCAATTGTCGAAACGGATGCTGTTGCGCTCGTCATTGCGCGGCGGCTCACGGTCGTCGCGCACGCGGCGCAGGATGCTCTGGATGCGCGCCACCAGCTCGCGCGGTTCGAAGGGCTTGGCCATGTAATCGTCGGCGCCCAGTTCCAGGCCGATGATGCGATCAGTGGGTTCGCAGCGGGCGGTGAGCATGAGGATGGGAATGTCGGAAGCACTGCGCAGTTCACGGCACAGTTCCAGGCCGTCTTCGCCGGGCAGCATCAGGTCGAGAATCACCACGTCAAAGCGGCTGGCGGCCAGCGCTTTGCGCATGCCGGAACCATCGCCGACGGCCTCGCTGCTGATGTTGAAACGGGTCAGGTAACCGCTGAGCAGCTCGCGCAGCTCGACGTTGTCATCGACGATCAACGCGCGTGTGGTACGTGAGCGGACGTCCCGTTCGTTAAAAGCTTCCATCGGGCGTGAGCTCCGTAATTCGTGGGACGGGTGGCAAGCGGGCGCCATGCTGAGGGTGGGGCGTATCGACAACATGTCGTTACTGTATCCGGGCTGATACAAAGCGTAGCCGGGCAATACACAATCCGAAAACGTCTCCGATCAAGCTCCCTCGCCCCTCGGGGAGAGGGTTGGGGTGAGGGGGGCCGTTGCGTTTGTTTTGCCCTCACCCCCGGCCCCTCTCCCGTAGGCGGTAGAGGGGAGCAAAGCCGTTGCGTTTTTTACGGGTTCTTTACGCCCAAGCCTGCCTTCGCATCTCGTCCCTTTACGCCCCCCTGCGGACAATCCTCCTTAAGCGGCAGTCGCCGTATGACGGAGAAATATCCATGCATCTTCTGGACGGGTTGTCCCTGCTGTTGGCCAGCGGACTGTTCATTTACCTGCTGGTTGCGCTGTTGCGCGCCGGGCGTAGTTGAGGAGCCGCCAATGGACAGTCATGTCGTTTTATTGCTGGTGGCGTTCTTCGCATTGGTGCTGTTGCCGGCACCGTGGCTGGGGCGCTTTTTCTATCGGGTGATGGAGGGCGAGCGTACCTGGCTTTCGCCGGTGTTGCAGCCGGTGGAGCGCCTCAGCTACCGCGTTGCGGGCGTGGATGCCAAGCAAGAGCAGGACTGGAAGACGTACACCTTGTCGCTGCTGGCCTTCAACCTGGCCGGCTTGCTGCTGTTGTTCGCGATTTTGCTGCTGCAAGGCGTGTTGCCGTTGAATCCGCAGCACATGCCGGGGCTTGAGTGGACGCTGGCGTTCAACACGGCGGTGAGCTTTGTCACCAACACCAACTGGCAGGCTTATAGCGGCGAAGCCAGTCTGAGTTACTTCAGCCAGATGGTTGGTCTGGGCGTGCAGAACTTTGTCAGCGCCGCCACCGGCCTGGCGGTCCTGGTTGCGCTGTGCCGCGGTATTTCGCGCCGCTCCAGTCAGACGCTGGGTAACTTCTGGGTCGACCTCACCCGCGGCACGCTCTACGTCTTACTGCCGTTGTGCATTGCCCTGGCGGTATTTCTGGTGTGGCAGGGCGTGCCGCAAACGTTCAGCCATTACCTGGACGCCATGACCCTGCAAGGCGGCGAGCAAAGCCTGCCGCTCGGTCCTGCGGCCAGCCAGATTGCCATCAAGCAACTGGGCACCAACGGCGGCGGCTTCTTCGGCGTGAACTCGGCGCACCCGTTCGAGAACCCGACGGTGTGGAGCAACCTGTTTGAGATGGCCTCCATTCTGCTGATTCCAGCCGCCCTGGTGTTCACCTTCGGCCACTACGTTAAAGACCTGCGTCAGAGCCGCGCGATTCTTAGCTGCATGCTGATTCTGCTGATGCTCGGCGTTGGCGTGACGCTGTACAGCGAGCTGCAACCGAACCCGGCGCTGGCCGGTTTGAACATCGAGCAAAGCGGTTCGCTGGAAGGCAAGGAAAGCCGCTTCGGCATTGGCGCCTCGGCGCTCTGGGCGGTGGCCACCACGGCGGCGTCCAGTGGCTCGGTGAACTCCATGCACGACAGCTTCAGCGCCTTGGGCGGCATGGTACCGATGTTCAACATGATGCTCGGCGAGGTGATTTTCGGCGGTGTGGGTGCCGGCCTCTACGGCATGTTGCTGTTCGTGCTGATTGCCGTATTCCTCTGCGGCCTGATGGTTGGCCGCACGCCGGAATACCTCGGCAAAAAACTCGAAGCCCGCGAAGTGCGTTTGCTGGTGCTGACCTTGCTGGTCATGCCGCTGGGCGTGCTGGTGCTGGGCGCGCTGACTGCCGTGCTGCCGTTTGCCAACGCCTCGGTGAGCAACCCCGGCGCCCATGGCCTGAGCCAGATTCTTTACAACTACACCTCGGGCACCGCCAACAACGGCTCGGCCTTTGGCGGCTTTAGCTCGAACACGCCGTTCCACAACCTGATGCTCAGCCTGGCCATGTTGCTCGGGCGCTTCGGCTACATCCTGCCGGTGCTGGCGATTGCCGGCAGCCTGGCGGCCAAGCGCCGAGTGCCGGTGGGGCAGAACAGTTTCCCGACCCACGGCCCGCTGTTTGTCAGCCTGCTGACCATCACCATTTTGCTGGTGGGTGGTTTGACCTTCCTGCCGGTATTGGCCCTGGGGCCGGTGGCCGAACACCTCAGCCTGCTCGGTCATTAATTAGGAATAGCCATGAACGCCAAGACTCAACCCTTGCAAGTACCGAGCGCGCCGGCCACGCCGCGCAAGCAGTGGCAGGCGGCGATGGTGCAAGCCTTCGTCAAACTCGACCCGCGCCAACTGGTGCGCTCGCCGGTGATGCTGGTGGTGGAACTGACCGCCATTTTCACCACCGTGTTGTGCGCCTTGCCGGGCCAGCCGGTGCCGACCTTTATCGCCGTGCAAATCGCCGTATGGCTGTGGTTCACGGTGTTGTTCGCCAACTTCGCCGAAGCCCTGGCCGAGGGGCGCGGCAAGGCCCGCGCCGACAGTTTGCGTGCCGGCACCCAGGGTCTTTGCGCACGCCGCCGCTTGCAAAACGGCACCTTCGAAACCGTGCCGGCTGCCTCGCTGCGCAAAGGCGAAGTAGTGCGGGTGGAAGCCGGCGAGCTGATCCCCGGCGACGGCGAGGTCATCGAAGGCATCGCCGCCGTTAACGAGGCGGCGATTACCGGCGAATCGGCGCCGGTGATCCGTGAATCCGGTGGCGACCGCTCGGCCGTCACCGGCAACACCCGCGTGGTTTCCGACTGGCTGCTGGTACGCATCAGCGTTAACCCCGGCGAGTCCACGCTGGACCGCATGATCGCTCTGGTGGAAGGCGCCAAGCGGCAGAAAACCCCCAACGAAGTGGCGTTGGATATCTTGCTGATCGGCCTCACGCTGATCTTCCTGCTGGTGGTCGTCACCTTGCAGCCGTTCGCGATTTACTCCGGTGGCGCCTTGCCGCTGGTGTTTCTGGTGGCGCTGTTGGTGACGCTGATTCCCACCACCATCGGCGGGTTGCTGTCGGCCATCGGCATTGCCGGCATGGACCGTCTGGTGCGCCTGAACGTGATCGCCAAATCGGGTCGTGCCGTGGAAGCAGCCGGCGACGTGCACGTACTGCTGCTGGATAAAACCGGCACCATTACTTTCGGCAACCGCCGTTGCAGCGCGCTGTATGCCGCGCCCGGCGTTACCGGCAAAGCCCTGGCTGAAGGCGCGTTGCTGGCCTCGCTGGCCGACGACACGCCAGAAGGCAAATCCATTGTCGAGTACCTGCGCGGTCTGCACCCCATGAACGAGCCGGTGCGCGAGGCGGTGCATGCCGTGCCGTTTAGCGCCGAAACCCGGCTGTCGGGCGTCGACTTCGAAGGGCACATCTACCGCAAAGGTGCAGTCGATGCTTTGCTGGCTTTTATCGGCATGCCGCGCAGCGAAATGCCGGCCGTGCTGTCCCGGGAGATCGACAAAATCGCCCAAAGCGGTGGCACGCCGTTGCTGGTGTGTGCCGACGGCAAATTGCTCGGCGCCATTCACCTGAAAGACGTGGTGAAACCCGGCATTCGCGAGCGCTTTGCCGAGCTGCGTCAGCTGGGCATTCGCACCGTGATGGTGACCGGCGACAACCCGCTGACCGCCGCCGCCATCGCCGCCGAAGCGGGGGTGGACGACGTGATTGCCGAAGCCACACCGGAGAAAAAACTGGCGCGTATTCGTGCCGAGCAGGCCGACGGCAAGATGGTCGCCATGTGCGGCGACGGCGCCAACGACGCTCCGGCGCTGGCCCAGGCCGACGTCGGCATGGCCATGAACGACGGCACCCAGGCCGCCCGCGAAGCCGCCAACCTGGTGGACCTCGACTCCGACCCGACCAAGCTGCTCGACGTGGTGCAAGTGGGTAAGGAGCTGCTGGTAACGCGTGGCGCGCTGACCACCTTTTCCATCGCCAACGACGTGGCCAAGTACTTCGCCATTTTGCCGGCACTGTTCACCAGTATTTATCCGCAGCTGGGCGTGCTTAACGTGATGCAACTGCAAAGTCCGCAGAGCGCGATTTTGTCGGCCATCGTCTTCAACGCCCTGATCATCATCGCCCTGGTGCCGCTGGCCCTGCGCGGTGTGCGAGTAGAAGCCTTAGATGCCGCCAGCCTGCTGCGCCGCAACCTGCTGATTTACGGCCTGGGTGGGCTGGTGGCGCCGTTTGTGGGCATCAAATTGATCGACCTGTTACTGACCAGTATTGGCCTGGCGTAAGGCCAGGTTTTGGAGAAGTGAAATGAACAGTTATGTGCGTCCTGCGGTAAGCCTGATTGCCTTGATGACCGTACTGACCGGCGTGGCCTATCCGCTGGCCGTCACCGGCGTGGCCCAACTGGCCTTCGCCGACCAGGCCAACGGCAGCCTGATTCACGACCGACAAGGCCGCCTGCGCGGCTCCAGCCTGATCGCCCAGCCATTTGACGGCGCGCAGTGGTTCCAATCGCGCCCCTCGGCCGGTAGCTTTGCCACCGTCTCCAGCGGCGCCAGCAACCTGGCCCCCAGCAACCCCGCACTGCGCGAACGGGTAGCGGGCGACAGCGAAAAACTCGCCGTGGCCGGGCAGGGCGCTGTGCCGATGGCGCTGGTGACCACCTCCGGCAGCGGCCTGGACCCGGACCTGCCGGTGGCGGCGGCGCAGTACCAGATCGCGCGGATTGCGGCGGCGATGAATATCGATGGCAAGGCGCTTGAACGGTTGATAGAACAGAACGTGAAGCGGCCGCTGATTGGACCGGCGGTGGTGAATGTGCTGGCGTTGAATAGGGTGCTGGCTGGGGAGGGGGAATAGACGTTAGGGTGCGCGGGAATAACGGAGGTTTTTCAGACTTTCACCGTCATCCCCGCGAAGGCGGCGGTCCGACGATTCGGGATCCAGAGTTTCGGATGGACCGGTGTACGTCGCAACATTCTAGATCCCCGCGTGCGCGAGGATGACGGAAGTTTTTCATACGTTCTCCGTCATCCTCGCGAATGCGGCGGTCCGACGATTCGGGATCCAGAATTTCGGATAGATCGGTGTCAGTCGCAACATTCTGGATCCCCGCGTGCGCGAGGATGACGGTGGGAGGGGCGTAAGGCGAAGTACTCCTACACGAATCTATATAAAAACCTCCGTCATCCTCGCGAACGCGGTGGTCCGACAATTCGGGATCCAGAGTTTTGGATGGATCGAAGCAAGTCGCAAAATTCCGGATCCCAAATTGTCGAACCACCGCCTTCGCGGGAATAACGGCAGTAACTAAAGCACCAACCCAACGGAGCCCCATGAGCAACAGCGAACGCGCTGACGCCCTCCTGGCAGCAGTCAACAGCGCCAACGGCCGAGGCCGCCTGAAAGTATTTCTCGGCGCCGCCCCTGGCGTCGGCAAAACCTACGCCATGCTCCAGGCCGCCCAGGCCCAGCTGCGTCAGGGCGTGGACCTGCGAGCCGGCGTGGTGGAAACCCATTCCCGCGCCGAAACCGAAGCCCTGCTGGTGGGCCTGCCGCAGCAACCGCTAAAACGCCTCGATTATCGCGGCATGCAACTCACCGAGCTGGACCTCGACGGCCTGCTGGCAAAACCGCCCAAGCTGGTGCTGGTCGACGAACTCGCCCACACCAACGCCCCCGGCAGCCGCCACGCCAAACGCTGGCAGGACGTGCAAGACCTGCTCGCCGCCGGCATCGACGTGTACACCACCGTCAACGTGCAGCACATCGAAAGCCTCAACGACCAGGTGCAGTCCATCACCGGCGTGCACGTGCGCGAAACCGTGCCCGATTGGGTGCTGCAAGAAGCCTATGAATTGCTGTTGATTGACTTGCCGCCGCGCGAGCTGTTGGAGCGTCTGCGCGACGGCAAGGTGTATGTGCCTGAACAGGCGCGTGCCGCCATTGATGCGTTTTTCAGCCAGACCAACCTCACCGCCCTGCGCGAACTGGCCATGCAAACCGCCGCCGCGCGGGTGGATGCCGACCTTAATCAGGGCTATCGCCAACTGGGCCAGGAAGCGCCAACCGTGCGCGGTCGGTTGCTGGTGGGCATTGATGCCGACGCCCAGGCCGAGCGCCTGGTGCGCCATGCTTGCCGGGTGGCCGAGCGCCGGCATTTGCCCTGGAGTCTGGTGCATGTCGACACCGGCGCCGCCCGTGACGAACAGGCCCGTGCGCGGTTGCAAGCCGCGCAGCAATTGGCCGAGCGCCTGGGCGGCGAAGTGGTGAGTCTGCGTGCCGGCGAGGTGGCCAAAACCCTGATTCAACATGCCGCCGAGCGCCGCGCCAGTCTGATTCTGGTAGGACGCAGCCGTCAGCGCTGGCTCGGTGCCGGCGTCGCGCAGCGCTTGTTGCGCCATGGCGATGGCTTGGAAATCAGCGTGCTCGACAGCGACGCGGTGCCACGCACGCGTACGCTGCGGCCGCGTCATGCGCTGCAACGCGGCGATTATCTGCTGGCCATGGCCGCCACCGCCGTGGCGACGTTGGTGGCCTGGGCCGTGGCGCAGGTGTTGCCGCTGCCGAATATTTCTTTGGTGCTGCTGGCCGCCGTGTTGCTGGTGGCCGTGCGCACCAGTTCCGGCCCGGCTTTGCTGAGCGCGGTGCTGTCATTCCTGGCTTACGACTTCCTGTTTATTCCGCCGCATTTCTCCTTGGCCATTCACCGGCACGAAGATGTGCTGACGCTGCTGTTCTTCCTGCTCATGGCGGCCCTCACCGGCAACCTCGCCGCGCGTCAGCGCCGGCAATTGCGCGCGCTGCGGGAAACCCAGAGTGAAACGGCGGCGCTGCTCGACCTGTCGCGAAAGCTCACCGCCGCCACCGACCGCCAGGCCGTGGTGCTGGCGGCGAGTCAGCAGTTGGCGAGCTGGACCGATGTCGATGTGTGCCTGCTCGGGCGCAGCGACGAGGGCATGTGGAAAGTGGAGGGCGGTGTGTCGCGCCTGCTCAGCGATGCCGAGCGCATGGCCGCCGAATGGGCCTGGCAGCATGATCAGGCCGCCGGCCTGGGCACCGACACCTTGCCGAGCGGGCGGTGGTGGTGGTGGCCGTTGTCCGGCGAAGACGGGCCGCTGCTGCTGCTCGGCGTCAGCCCCAAAGACCAGCAGCCGCTGGCCATGGAGCGTCGGCGTTTGCTCAGCGCCCTGGGTCAGCCGCTGGGGCAGGCACTGGCTCGCGCGCAACTGGCGCAAGACCTGGAAGCCGCACGCCTGCACGGCGAAACCGAACAGCTGCGCAGTGCCTTGCTGGCCTCGGTGTCTCACGACCTACGTACGCCGCTCACGGCCATGCGCGGCGCCATCGACAGTTTGTTGACTCTGGACGGCCAGTTGCCCCACAGCGACCGCATCGAACTGCTGGAAAGTACCCGCGATGAAGCCGAGCGCCTGGACCGCTATATCCAGAACCTGCTCGACATGACCCGACTCGGCCACGGCAGCCTGAAGCTCGCGCGTGACTGGGTGGCGCCGGTCGATATCGTCGCCAGCGCCTTGCAACGTTTGCGGCCGTTGTTGGCGCCGTTGCAAGTGGAAACGGAAGTGCCGGCCGAACTGCCGCTGCTTTGGGTGCACGCGGCGCTGATTGAACAGGCGCTGATCAACGTATTGGAAAACGCCGCACGCTTTTCGCCGGCCCACGGTCGCTTGCGCGTGGCGGTGAGCAGCGATGCCAGTGAGCTGCGCATCAGCGTCAGCGATCAGGGGCCGGGTATTCCCGAGGCCGAGCGGGCGAAGATTTTCGACATGTTCTACACCGCCGTCCGAGGCGACCGGGGCGGGCAGGGCACCGGTTTGGGCCTGGCCATTTGCCAAGGCATGCTCGGCGCCCATGGCGGCCGCGTGACGGTCGGCGACGGTCTGGATGGGCGCGGCGCCAGCTTGACCCTACACTTGCCGCTGCACCCGCAACCGTCTGCCGATAACGACCTCCTATGACCAGCAACCCCAGCACCATTTTGCTTATCGACGACGAGCCGCAGATTCGCAAATTCCTGCGCATCAGCCTCGCCGCGCAGGGCTACAAAGTGATCGAAGCCGCCACCGGCACCGAAGGCCTGGCACAGGCGGCATTGGCCAAGCCGGATTTGCTGGTGCTCGACCTCGGCTTGCCGGACATGGACGGCCAACAGGTGCTCAGCGAGGTGCGCGAGTGGTCGCAGGTGCCGGTGCTGGTGCTGTCGGTGCGCGCAGGCGAGGGCGAGAAGGTCAAGGCGCTGGACAGTGGCGCCAATGACTACGTGACCAAACCGTTCGGCATTCAGGAATTCCTCGCCCGTGTGCGTGCCTTGTTGCGCCACGCTCAAGCCGGCGATGCGCCGCAAGCCTCGGTCAGCGTCGGCCCGTTGACTGTCGACTTCGCCTACCGCCGCGTAACCCTGGACGGCCAGGACATCAGCCTGACCCGCAAGGAATACGCGGTTCTGGCACAACTGGCGCAGCACGCCGGCCGCGTGGTCACCCAGCAGCAACTGCTCAAAGACATCTGGGGCCCCACTCACACCGAAGACACCCACTACCTGCGGGTGGTGGTCGGCCACCTGCGCCAGAAACTCGCCGACGACCCCGCCAACCCGCGCTTTATCAGCACCGAAGCGGGCGTGGGTTACCGCCTGAGCAGCGTCTGAGCCGCGCCTAAAAAAATGCCCGCGTCTGTCGGTCGCCGTGCAGCGACCGGCGTTTTTGCCGATAATCCCCGCCCCCGGCCATAGGTCGATCAAGCAATGGGAGTACGGGCGTGGAGCACGGCGATAGTTTTCTGCAGTCAGGGGTGGTGTTCCTGCTGGCCGCAGTGTTGGTGGTACCACTGGCCAAGCGCCTGCAATTGGGCTCGGTGCTGGGCTACCTGCTCGCCGGTGTGCTGATCGGCCCGTCGGTGTTGGGGCTGATCGGCCAGCCGCAAAGCGTTGCGCAAATTTCCGAACTCGGGGTGGTGTTGCTGCTGTTTATCATCGGCCTCGAACTGTCGCCGCGTCGGCTGTGGGTGATGCGCAAATCGGTGTTCGGCGTCGGCCTCGCGCAGGTGGCGTGCAGCGCCTTGTTAATCGGCGGCATCGCCTATGCATTTTTCGATCAGGCCTGGAACAGCGCGGTAATTCTTGGCTTGGGCCTGGCCTTGTCCTCCACCGCGTTCGGGCTGCAAATTCTTGCCGAACGCAAGGAACTGAACAAACCCCACGGCCGCCTGGCCTTCGCCATTCTGCTGTTTCAAGACATCGCCGCCATTCCGCTGATCGCCCTGATTCCCTTGCTCGGCAGCGCCCACCACGGCACCTCGGCCGGCGAGGAAGTGAGCCAGGTGGTGAAAATCATCATCAGCATTGCCATCGTCGTGGTCGGCGGCCGCTACCTGCTGCGCCCGGTGTTCCGCGTGGTGGCCAAAACCGGCTTGCGCGAAGTGTCCACCGCTACCGCCTTGCTGGTGGTGCTGGGCACCGCCTGGCTGATGGAACTGGCAGGTATTTCCATGGCCCTCGGCGCATTCCTCGCCGGGCTGCTGCTGGCCGATTCCGAATACCGCCATGAGCTCGAAGCTCAGATCGAACCGTTCAAAGGCTTGCTGCTCGGCTTGTTCTTTATGAGCGTGGGCATGACCGCCGACTTCGCTTTGCTGATGCACGAACCCTGGGTGGTGCTGGGCTTCACCGCCATTCTGATTTGCGCCAAGTTGCCGCTGCTGTTCGCCATCGGCCGTTGGCTGGGCGAGCTGGATCGCCGCGCCGCGTTGTCGCTAGCCGTGGTGCTGGCGGCCGGCGGGGAATTTGCTTTTGTGGTGTTCAACATGGCGCACCAGAACGGCCTGTTCAGCGACCGCCTGCTGGGGCTGGTGGTGCTCTCGATCACGCTGTCGATGGCTATCACACCGCTGTTGCTGCTGGCCATCGCCGCGCTGTGCAAACCGCAGCCGGTGCCCGAGCGTGAAGCGCCCGAGGAATACAGCCAGTTCGACGCCGACGCCCCGCGCGTGGTGATCGCCGGCATGGGCCGCATGGGCCAGATCATCGCCCGCGTACTGCGCGCCCAGCGCGTGCGATTCGTGGCGCTGGACACCTCGGTGGAAAGCGTCGAATACCAGCGCAGCCTTGGCAGCATGTCGATCTTCTACGGCGACCCGCTGCGCCCGGAAATTCTCCATGCCGCCCATGTCGACAAGGCAGAGCTGTTTATCGTCGCCACCGACGACCCGGAAACCAACATCGAAACCGCGCGCCTGGTGCGCAAGTTGTACCCGCACCTGAAAGTCATCGCCCGCGCCCGCAACCGCCAGCACGTGCACCATTTGGTCGACCTGGAAGCCACCGCCGTGCGCGAAACCTTCCACTCCAGCCTGGAAATGGGCCGCCTGATTTTGCTGCAGCTGGGGCTCACCAACGAACAAGCCGAAGCCCGCATCCGCCGCTTCCAACGCCACGACGAAGAGGTGCTGCGCCAACAACACTTGGTTTACAACGACGCGGCGAAAGTGAACCAGACAGCGCGCGAGGCGCGGGCGGAATTGGAGAACTTGTTTGAGGCGGACTTGATAGAAGAGCGGGCGGCGGTGCGGGGGGAGTTGTCTTAAGGGCCGGTGCAGTTCGGAATGCAGAACTTCGGAAGAATCGCATTTTCCCTGACAGATACTGGATCCCCGCGTTCGCGAGGATGACGGACGTTTTTCCTGCTGGCTGGGTGTCGACCGACGCACTGCTGGAGTACGAGAATCGCAAACAAAACACCCGTCATTCCCGCGCAGGCGGGAATCCAGTATTTCGGAGGAATCGCATTTCCCTGACAGATACTGGATCCCGAATTGTCGGACCACCGCCT
The DNA here is from genome assembly GCF_979258635.1 of Pseudomonas sp. AC070. Lineage (NCBI taxonomy): Bacteria > Pseudomonadati > Pseudomonadota > Gammaproteobacteria > Pseudomonadales > Pseudomonadaceae > Pseudomonas > Pseudomonas sp. AC070. Next base: position 3,347,275 of record NZ_OZ409871.1, on the reverse strand, counting down.
TCGCGAGGATGACGGAGGGTTTGAGGGCTGACTCAGTTTCGCCTGACGAATCGCAGGAGTACGACTCCCCCAAACAAAACACCCGCCTTCGCCAATGTTTACCCCACCCAAAACTAAACATACTCAGATTTGAATTTAACCCCCCATCCCCCTTATGTGACTCTCCCAGGCATCTGTTTACAGAGCCTTTCTTTTGAGCACTTCGCTTCCCATCGAACTGGCATTCTGGGCCTTGTGGCACTGCCGCCATGCCCGTCCGCCAGACGCCGCTTCTCTCTGATCGGGCCTTTGCCCGCTACGTGCCCCGCGCACGTTTCCTGTATCGCCAGCGCCCAGCCGAACGCCAACAGAAGTGGCGGTTCGCCCGCGCCTGGCTGATTGCCCAACGCCGTGGCGCTGGGCGCCAATCAAGAGAACGCCCCATGAGTTTTGCCGATCCGCAAGAAGCCCAAACGTTTCTGCAACAGAACCCCGATATCGAGATGTTCGAGCTGTTCATCATCGACAACAACGGCGTGCCGCGCGGCAAGTTGTTGCACCGCGACGAGTTGATGGCTGTGTACGAAACCGGCCGGCCGCTGCCCAGCACTATTCTGGGCCTGAGCATTAACGGCGATGACGTGGAAAACTCCGGGCTGGTCTGGGACGTGGGCGATATCGATTGCCGCGCCTACCCGGTGGCCGGCAGCCTGACGCGCTTGCCATGGCGCCTGATGCCCACCGCCGCCGTGCAAGTCAGCATGCACAGCGGGCAGGGCATGCCGGCAGCGGTGGCCGACCCGCGCCGCTTGCTGGAAAAGGTGATTAACGAGCTGCAAGCCGACGGCTATTACCCGGTCATGGCGGCCGAGTTGGAGTTCTACCTGCTCGACCAGAAACGCGACGCCCATGGCCGTCCGCAACCGGCGCTGGATGCCGATGGTGGTCGGCCTTACAGCACCCAGGTTTACGGCTTGCGTGAGCTGGAGCAGATCGAACCGTTCCTCGCCGACCTGTACGCCGCCTGCAAAGCCCAAGGCATTCCGGCGCGCACGGCGATATCCGAATACGCGCCCGGCCAGGTGGAAATCACCCTGGAACACCGCACCGATGCCCTGCAAGCCATGGACGAAGCGGTGCGCTACAAACGGCTGGTCAAAGGCGTGGCCCACAAGCACGGCATGAGCGCCTGCTTTATGGCCAAACCCTTCGACCATATCGCCGGCACCGGCATGCATATGCACGTCAGCATTGCTGATAAACAGGGCAACAACCTGTTCGCCAGCGAAGCCCCGGACGGCACGCCGCTGCTGAAACAGGCGGTGGCCGGCATGCTGTCGACGTTGCTCGATTCGCTGCTGTTCTTCTGCCCGAACGCCAACTCTTATCGCCGCTTCCAGGCCAACAGCTACGCGCCGCTGGCGCCGACCTGGGGTGTCGATAACCGCACCGTCAGCCTGCGTGTGCCAGGCGGTCCGGCCAATAGCCGGCACATCGAACACCGCATTTGCGGCGCCGACGCCAACCCGTATCTGGCAGCGGCGGCGATTCTGGCCGGCATCCATCGCGGCATTCGCGAACAACTCGACCCCGGCGCGCCGATTGAAGGCAACGGCTACGCCCAAGCCACCGACGTGCTGCCCACCGACTGGCTGACCACCCTGCGCGCCCTGGAGAAATCCGCTTGGGCGCGAGACGCGCTGGGCGAAGACTTCTTGCGTGTGTACCTGGCGGTAAAGAACGCCGAATACCGCCAATTCATGGGCGAAGTGGGCGAGCAAGACTGGCGCTGGTACCTGCAACAGGCCTGATTAATTTTTACCGTCGAGCCGACGCCGAACCCGTAACAGCCATCTCTCTGGCGAAGCACTTCAAGCAACCGCTTCGCGAGCGAGCTGGCCCCTACAGGACCGCGCAACGGCCGAGAGATCTGGATGACCTTATGACTTCGCAACGCAGCAATTCCTACTACACCGCCACGCTCAACGAAGAAACCAATTACCCGCGCCTGGAAGGCGAAGTGCGCGTGGACGTGGCCATTATCGGCGGCGGTTTCACCGGCGTTTCCACAGCGCTGGAACTGGCCGAGCGCGGTCTGAGAGTGGCGATTATCGAAGCGAAAAAAATCGGCTGGGGCGCCACCGGGCGCAACGGCGGGCAAGTAACCGGCAGCCTGTCGGGCGATGAAGCGATGCGCAAACAGATGCGCGCCAAGCTCGGCGATGACGTCGACGACTTCATCTGGAACCTGCGCTGGCGCGGCCACGAAATCATCAAAAAGCGCGTCGAGAAGTACAACATCCAGTGCGACCTCAAGCACGGCCATTTGCACGCCGCCTACAAACCCAGCCACATGGACGGCTTGCGCGCTAACTACGACGAAGCCGTGCGCCGGGGAATGGGCGATGACGTGCGCATGGTCAGTGCCGCCGAAATGCCCAGCCTGCTGGAAACCAACATCTACCACGGCGCGCTGCACAACCGCCGCAACATGCACGTGCACTCGCTGAACCTGTGCCTGGGCGAAGTGCGAGCGGCTGAAAGCCTGGGCGCCGTGGTGTTCGAAAACTCCCCCGTGGTCGACATCATCCACGGCGACGTGCCCGTGGTGGTCACCGAGCACGGCCGCGTCGTCGCCAACTCGGTGATCCTCGCTGGCAACGCCTACCACAAGCTGGAAAAACGCAAGTTGGCCGGCATGATCTTCCCGGCCTCCGGCGGCATCGTCGTCACCGAACCGCTGGGCGAGGAGGTGGCCGCCAAGCTCAACCCGCAAGACCTGGCGGTTTACGACTGCCGCTTCGTGCTCGATTACTACCGCATGACCGCTGACAAACGCTTGCTCTTTGGGGGCGGCGCCAACTATTCGGGCCGCGACTCGCGCGACATCGCCGGCGAACTGCGCCCGGCCATCGAACACACCTTCCCGCGTTTGAAAGGCGTGAAAATCGACTTCCAGTGGAGCGGCATGATGGGCATCGTCATCAACCGCATTCCGCAGCTCGGCAAGCTGTCGAAAAACGTCTGGTATGCGCAGGGCTACTCGGGGCACGGCGTGGCGACGACACATATCGTCGGCGAAATCATGGCCAACGCGGTGACCGGTTCCCTGGAAAAGTTCGACACCTTTGCCGGGGTCAGCCATATCCGCCTGCCGTTTGGCGACTGGGTGGGCAATCAGATGCTGGCGGTCGGCATGTGGTACTACCAGATGCTTGAGCGGTTGCGTTGAGGCCGAGGGCCGCTGGTTCTGATCCGCGCTCCTGTACGAGCGGCTTCAGCCGCGATGGCGTTGATCGGTTTGCGCATGTGCTGAAAAACGGCGGGCGAAATATGTTCCGCTCGAAAAGCCCAGCCCACGATCAAAACCCATAGAGCCAGTTACCGCAGCTGACGTCGGCAGCGTATTGCCCATGATGTGCGCCACTGCGCACATCACCGCTCAATACGTCAGCAAAGGTTGCAGAACCTTTGCCATCACGCCACACCCCGGTAGCATCCGGGGTTCGTGGATTACGGGGTGACGCATGCTTACCAAACTCGACGCCTGCCTGAATGCAGTCAATCAAATCCTGCTTGGCAAGGAACCCCAGGTTCGCCTGGCGCTGACCTGCTTATTGGCGCGAGGCCATTTGCTGATCGAAGACTTGCCCGGCATGGGCAAGACCACGCTCAGTCATGCGCTGGCCAATGTGCTGGGCTTGAACTTTCAACGCATTCAGTTCACCTCCGATTTGCTCCCCGGCGACATTCTTGGCACCTCGGTCTTCGATAAAGACAGCGGCCTTTTTGTGTTCCATCCGGGGCCGATTTTTGCCGAGCTGGTGCTGGCCGATGAGATCAACCGCGCCACCCCGAAAAGTCAGAGCGCGCTGCTGGAGGCAATGGAGGAAGGGCAGGTGACCATCGAGGGCGCGACGCGGCCACTGCCGGAGCCGTTCTTTGTGATTGCCACGCAAAACCCGGTCAGCCAGGGCGGCACCTTTGCGTTGCCCGAGTCGCAACTGGACCGGTTTCTGATGCGTTTGTCGTTGGGCTATCCGGCCAAGGCGGCGGAAAAGGCCCTTTTGCTCGGCGAAGCGCGTCGGGAGATGTTGCCACGTTTGGATGCGGTGCTCAGTCATCAACAACTCGCCGAGTTGCAAGCCGAAGTGCCCAAGGTGCGCGCCAGCGATGCGCTGGTGGATTACGTGCTGCGCTTGGTTGAAGCCACGCGCACGCAGCCGCAATTTGCCTGGGGCTTGTCGCCACGGGCGAGCCTGGCGCTGTTGGCGGCAGCGCGCGCCTGGGCCTTTCTGGCGCAGCGCGATTATGTGATTCCCGAAGATGTACAGGCGGTGCTGCCTTCGGTGGTCGGTCACCGTTTGCGTGAGCGCGCCGACCCGGCCGGACACGGCGGCGGCGCGTTGGTGCAGTGGTTGCTACGCGAAGTGCCCGCGCTCTGATGGCAATGCTCAAGCAGCGTTGGCAGCGCTGGCTGCACCGTCGTATTCCACCGGCCAACAGCGTGCTGCTGACCCAACGGCGGATTTTTATCATCCCCACGCGCATCGGCGCCGCGTTTGGCTTGGCGCTGTTTTTGATGCTGATGGCCGGCGTCAATTACCAGAACAGCCCGGCGTATGGCCTGACCTTTTTGCTCGCGGCGGTGTTCGTGATCGCCATTCTTCATACCTACCGAAACCTGGCCGGCCTGACGTTGCACGCGGCCGGCGGCCGTCCGGTGTTTGTCGGCGAGCAAGCGACGTTCCGGGTGCGCCTGAGCAGCAACGGCCGCGTGCACCAGTCCATCGCCCTGGGGTGGCCGCCGCAGGAGTTGCAGCGTTTCGACGTGAGCGCCGATGGCATCGCTGAAAGTGAGATAACCGTGCCGGCCATCCGCCGGGGCTGGCTGCGACCTGGCCGGCTGCGGGTGGAAAGCCGCTTTCCGCTGGGCATATTGGTGGCGTGGAGCCAAGTGGACCTGGACCAGGCGCTGTTGGTTTATCCACGCCCCTTGCCCGGCGAGTTGCCGCTGGTGGCCGGTATCAAAGACGACGATGACGACGACGGCGCCCGCGCCGTTGGCCAGGGTGCGGATGACTTCCAGGGCCTAAAGACCTATCAGCCGGGCGACTCGAAACGGCGTCTGCACTGGAAGGCCTATTCCCGTGGCCAAGGCCTGCTGGTGAAGGATTTTGCCAGCCTGACCGGGCGCGACCTGTGGCTGGATTTCGACGAATTACAGGGCGACAGTGAAATGCGCCTGTCGCTGCTGTGCCACTGGGTGTTGGCGTTTTCGGAGCGTCAGCAACCCTTTGCCTTGCGCTTGCCCGGTTCGGTGCATGGCCCGGACATCGGCGAAACCCACCGCGAAGCCTGCCTGCGCGCCCTGGCGCTGTACGGGGAGGGCGGGCAATGAGCGCCGCGCAAGCGATTCCGCGCATCAGCCTGTTGTGGCTGCTGGTGGCGCAGGTGCTGGTGATCGTTCCGCACCTGGAGCACATGCCGCTGTGGATCATTGCCTTGTGGCTGGTGTGCGCTGGCTGGCGCGTGCAGATCTACCGCATGCGCGCGCAATATCCGGCGACCTGGCTGAAGTCTGGGCTCACGGTTGGGATTGTCGGCGGGGTGTTTTTATCGCGCGGCAGCCTGATCGGGCTGGACGCTGGGGTGGTGCTACTGATCGCCGCGTTTATTTTGAAGCTGGTGGAAATGCGCACCCGCCGCGATGCGTTGGTGCTGATCTTGTTGGGCTTCTTCGCGGTGGTCACGGTGTACCTGTTCGACGACCGCATGACCACGGTGGCCTTCACCTTGCTGCCGGTCGCCGGCTTGCTGGCCGCGCTGATTGGCTTGCAACAAAGCCCGCAACAACAAACCCCGTGGCCCCCGCTGCGCCTGGCCGGTAGCTTGCTGCTGCAGGCCGTGCCGCTGATGCTGCTGCTGTTTCTGTTTTTTCCACGCTTCGGGCCGCTGTGGTCGCTGCCTATGCCGGATCAGCGCGGCATAACCGGGCTGTCAGACAGCATGGCGCCTAACGATATCGCCGAGCTGAGCCGCTCCGATGCGCTGGCTTTTCGCGCCAGTTTTGAGGGCACACCACCGCCGCGTAATCAGCAGTATTGGCGCGCGCTGACCATGGATAAGTTCGAGGGCCGGCGCTGGTCGCAATCTTCGGAGGTGCGCTGGGCTCCCGCACCGCCGTGGACGCGAGCAGGCGAACCGCTGCGATATCGCATCGTCATGGAAGCGAGCGGCAAGCCATGGTTATTCGGGCTCGACCTGGCCACCACCGACCTTGAACTGACACGGCAAATGAGTGACTTCCGTCTGGAGCGCGGCGAGCCGGTGGATAAAACCCTGGTCTATACCGTGACGTCCTGGCCACAAGCGCTGCGTGAACCGCAGGCGAACAAACGGGCATTGCAGCGTGCATTGCAACTGCCCGCTGACGGCAATCCGCGCAGCCGCGAATGGGCGCAGCAGCTCTCGGCGCAATACCCGGACGAACAAGCTCGGGTGCAAGCCGTGCTGCGCCATTTCAACCGTGAGCCGTATTTCTACACCCTGCGGCCACCGGAAGTGGGCGAGAACAGCATCGACGATTTCCTCTTCACCACGCGCCGTGGTTTCTGCGAGCACTACGCGGGCGCCACGGCGTTTGTGCTGCGCGCGGCCGGAATTCCGGCGCGGGTGGTGGCCGGTTATCAGGGTGGCGAGCTGAATCCGGCGGGTAACTACATTCAGGTGCGCCAGTTCGACGCCCATGCCTGGGTCGAATACTGGCGCGAAGGCGTGGGCTGGACAGTTATCGATCCGACCTTTCAGGTGGCGCCCGAGCGCATTGAACAAGGTCTGGAACAGGCGCTGGCCAGCGAGCAGAGCTTTCTTGAAAGCACACCGCTGTCGCTGCTGCGTTACCGCCATATCAGTTGGCTCAACGAACTACGCCTGAGCTGGGAAAACCTTAATTACGGCTGGCAGCGCTGGGTGCTGGATTACCAGCAGGGCACGCAACTGGAAGTGTTGCAGCGCTGGTTTGGTCGCCTTGATTCGCGCGATTTTCTCGTGGGTCTGGTCGGCGGCGGCGCGTTGGTGTTGACGCTGATTGGTCTGTGGCTGTTCAAACCCTGGCGCCGTGAGCGCGATGTGCAGCAGCGCCTTTATCAACGCTTCGAACGCCTGCTGGCCCGCCATGGCGTTCGGCGTTTGCCGGCCGAAGGCGCGCGCGCATTTGCCGAGCGCGCTGCGTTGGCGTTGCCCGAACAGGGGGAGTCCGTTCGCGCTTTTGCCGATGCTTTTGAGGCGCAGCGCTATGGCGGTAAGCCCGTCGCGCCCGAGCAGTTGCAGCACCACTTGCGAACCTTGCGCCGCGCATTGCCGATGCGCTGGTTGCAGCGTGATGACTAGATAAGGTTGCCCATGTCTGAATTTATCGATGCCCTGATCGCCCGGGTTGTGCAGTTGGAAGTCAATTTGCTCGCCGGCCGCGAGCGCATGGCGGCCGCCACGGATGACGAAGCCCTGCACGACGTGCGCATTGCCGTGCGCAAGCTGCGCAGCCTGTTACGACCGTTTCGCAAGATTATCGAACACGACCCGTTGGTGGCCGCCGCTGCGGCGGTAGGGCGCATGAGCAGCCCGGTGCGCGACAGCGAAGTGCTGCTGGCCGAGTTGCGCCGTCATCCGGGCATGGAGGCGGTGGTGGCTCGTCGCGAACGCGAGTTGCCGGCGCAGTATCAGCAGTTATTGGGCAGTACTGAGGCCCTGCGCTTACAGCACGCGCTGGACCTGTGGCCCTCATTCTTTCGTCAAACGTTGCATGACGTGGCGCCCGACCATTTGAAAGGCTACGTCCGTCGTCAGCTACGAAAGGAAAGCGAGCGGTTGAGCATGGCTATGGCCGATCCGGCCCATGATCGGCATCGGCTGCGGATTCTGATCAAACGGGTGCGCTATTGCGCGGACACGTACCCGCAGTTGGCGGGTGTGTCGGCCAAACAGGTGAAAGCACTGCGGCGTGCGCAGAACGCGTTGGGCGCTTGGCATGACCGGCTGCAATGGCTGGCACGGGCGGAGCAGGAGGCGGAGTTGGCGCCGTTGGTGGGGGTTTGGCGGGCGGAGCTGGCGGAGGCGCAAGGGCGTTCGGATGGGGCGTTGGAGGAGTTGGGGAAGGTGTTTGGGGGGTAGGTTTTTGTATCGGGTTGCTTCGTATCGCGCCTGGCTTCAGATACTGGATCCCCGCGTTCGCGAGGATGACGGGTGTTTGTATTGAGATGGGAGTCTGCTTTCGCGCAATGGCCCAAAGATCTAAATCCAAACCCCCGTCATTCCCGCGAAAGCGGGAATCCAGTATCTGAAGCCTAACGCCGTATGAAGCAAGGCGAGAGTCCCAAAAGAGCCCCAACCCTACCGATTAAACCGCTCCACCAACGCCGACTGCCGCTGCGCGGTCACCGTCAATTCGCGGCTCAACTGCGCCGTGTTCTGCGCTTCCCCGGAAGTCTGGTCCGCCAGCTGAGCAATGGTGGTGATGTTCTGGTTGATCTCATCCGCCACCGCGCTTTGCTCTTCAGCCGCGGCTGCAATCTGGTCAGCCATGTCGGCAATATTGGCCACCGCTTCGCTGATGCCGACCAATGCCTGGTCGGCTTTGAGCACACGTTCCACGCCTTCGTCGGCTTGCTTGCGGCCGATTTCCATGGTCAGCACGGCTTCTTCAGCGGTGCGTTGCAGCTTGGCGATCAGTTGGTGAATTTGCCCGGTTGATTCGGCGGTGCGTTGGGCCAGCGATCGCACTTCGTCGGCGACCACGGCAAAACCACGGCCCATTTCACCGGCACGCGCGGCTTCGATAGCGGCGTTGAGGGCGAGCAGGTTGGTTTGGTCGGCGATGCCTTTGATCACGTCGACCACGCCGCCGATTTCGTTGCTGTCTTGCGCCAGGCGCGTGACGGTTTCGCCGGTTTCGCCTACAGAAACGGACAAACGCTGAATCGCTTCGCGGGTTTCGCCGGCAATGCTGCGGCCCTCGCCGGTCAGGCGGTTGGCTTCCTGGGTGGCGATGGCGGTGCGCGCTACGTTGCTGGCTACTTCCAGCGTGGTGGCGGCCATTTCGTTGACGGCGGTGGCCACCTGTTCGGTTTCCACGCGCTGGCGCTCCAGCCCTTTGGAGCTGTTCTGCGCCAGTGTGTCGGCCTGGCGCGCTTGTTCGGTCAGGTGCTCGGCGCTGTCTTGCAGGCGGGTGAGGCAGGTTTTCAGGCGCGCTTCCTGGCTAAGCATGGCCAGTTCCAACTGCGCCTGCGGGCCGCGGCTGTCGGTGTACATGGTGGCGATCAGCGGGTCGGAGTTGCTTTGTTCGGCGAGTTTGAGCAGGCGGCGCAGGCCGCGTTGCTGCCAGTTCAGGCCCAGCAAGCCCAGCGGTACGGAAAGCGCCGCTGCGGCGAGGAAGCCCCAGTGGAAGTCGAGCCAGGCGCCCATCACGAAGCCAATCTGGCTGATCAGAATGAACGGCACCCAGTTCTGCAGAACGGGCAGCCAGACGTTGCTCGCCGGCACCGCTGCGCTGCCGCTGTTGATGCGCTGATACAGCGCCTCGGCGCGACGGATCTGTTCGGCGGTGGGCTTGACGCGTACTGACTCAAAACCGATGACTTGGCTGTTTTCCAGCACCGGCGTGACGTAGGCGTTCACCCAGTAATGGTCGCCACTGGCGCAACGGTTTTTAACGATGCCCATCCACGGACGACCGGATTTCAGCGTCGTCCACATATGCGCAAACACCGCCGGCGGCACGTCGGGGTGGCGCACCATGTTGTGCGGTGAACCCACCAGTTGCTCGCGGGAATAGCCGCTGATTTCCACGAACGCGTCGTTGGCGTAAGTGATTTCGCCTTTAAGGTCGGTGGTGGAGATCAGGCGCTGCTGAGCGGGGAAAGTACGTTCACGTTGAGTGACGGGCTGATTGTTGCGCATGGGGCGAATATCCGTAATGTCCGTGCCGTTCTGATCGGCCGCTGTCGGGCAAAGTTGAGAAGAATTTTCCTACAACCCTTTCGGGCGCAGTGTAACCAGATTTGAACTGGCGCACAGTTTTCACGGGGCCGGACGGCGCCGCGCCCCATGCGCAACGCCGCCGGCTAGAGCCTGCCGGGGTCAGGCAGCGATCAATTGCCGCAGCACGTAATGGAGAATGCCGCCGGCGCGGAAGTACTCCACTTCGTTGAGCGTATCGATGCGGCACAGCACCTCGAATTGCTCCTGTTTGCCGTCCTCGCGGGTGAGCGTGATGGGCAGGCGCATCGAGGTTTTCAGCTCCACATTATCGAGCCCGCCGATGCTCAGGGTTTCTTTGCCAGTGAGGCCAAGGGCCTTGCGGTCTTGCCCTTCAAGGAACTGCAACGGCAGCACGCCCATGCCCACCAGGTTGGAGCGGTGGATACGCTCGAAGCTTTCCGCCAGCACGGCTTTTACGCCCAGCAGGTTGGTGCCCTTGGCGGCCCAGTCGCGGGACGAACCGGTGCCGTATTCCTTACCGGCCACCACCACCAGCGGTGTGCCTTCTTCTTGGTAGCGCATGGCCGCGTCGTAGATCGCCAGCTTCTCGCCGCTGGGCACGTGCAGGGTGTTGCCGCCTTCTTCGCCGCCGAGCATTTCGTTGCGGATGCGGATGTTGGCGAACGTGCCGCGCATCATCACTTCGTGGTTGCCGCGCCGCGAGCCGTAGGAGTTGAAGTCTTGCGGCTCTACGCCTTTGTCGCGCAGGTAACGGCCGGCCGGGCTGCTGGCTTTGATGTTGCCGGCCGGGGAGATGTGGTCGGTGGTTACCGAGTCGCCGAGCAGGGCAAGAATGCGGGCGTTGTTGACGTTGCCGATTTTCGGCGGTGCCTGGTCGATGGCTTCGAAGAACGGCGGATGCTGGATGTAGGTGGAGTCGTTTTGCCAGGCGTAGGTGTCGGCGTCCGGCACCTGAATGGCCTGCCACTTTTCATCGCCGGCAAACACTTCGGCGTATTCCTTGTGGAACATGGCGGTGTCGACTTTCTGCACGGCCTCGGCGATTTCCGCCTGGCTTGGCCAGATGTCGCGCAGGTACACGGGCTGGCCGTCTTTGCCGGTGCCGAGCGGGTCTTCGCTGAGGTTGGTGCGCACCGTGCCGGCCAGGGCATAGGCGACCACCAGCGGCGGCGAGGCCAGCCAGTTGGTTTTCACCAGCGGGTGAACGCGGCCCTCGAAGTTGCGGTTGCCCGACAGCACCGAGGCGACGGTGAGGTCCGCTTGCTGAATGGCTTTCTCGATCGGCTCGGGCAACGGCCCGGAGTTGCCGATGCAGGTGGTGCAGCCGTAGCCGACCAGATCGAAGCCCAGGGCGTCGAGGTATTCGGTCAGGCCTGCTGCGGCGTAGTAGTCGGTGACCACTTTCGAGCCCGGCGCCAACGAGCTTTTTACCCAGGGTTTACGTTGCAGTCCTTTTTCCACGGCTTTTTTAGCCAGCAGACCGGCCGCCATCATCACGCTGGGGTTGGAGGTGTTGGTGCACGAGGTGATGGCCGCAATCACCACGGCGCCGTGTTTCAGGTGATGGGTTTCGCCATTGAACTCATAGGAAACGTCGCCCGCATTGGCGCCGTCGTTAATCGCGGTGCCGCCACCGCCTTCGCTGAGCAGCCGACCTTCTTCGGTGCTGGCTGGTTTCATTTGCAGGCCGAGGAAGTCGTCGAACGCTTTGCTCACAGCGGGCAGGGCGACGCGGTCTTGCGGGCGTTTGGGGCCGGCGAGGCTGGCTTCGACGGTGCCCATGTCCAGCGCCAGGGTGTCGGTAAACACCGGCTCGTGGCCTGGTTCACGCCATAGGCCTTGGGCTTTGCTGTAAGCCTCGACCAGCGCCACGGTGGCGTCCGGCCGGCCGGACAAGCGCAGGTAGCCAAGGGTGATGTCGTCCACCGGAAAGAAGCCGCAGGTGGCGCCGTATTCGGGGGCCATGTTGGCGATGGTGGCACGGTCGGCCAGGGGCAGGGTGGCCAGGCCGTCGCCATAAAACTCGACGAATTTCCCCACCACGCCTTTTTTACGCAACATTTGCGTGACGGTGAGCACCAGGTCGGTGGCGGTGATGCCTTCTTTCAACTGACCGCTGAGCTTGAAGCCGATCACTTCGGGAATCAGCATCGACACTGGCTGGCCGAGCATCGCCGCTTCCGCCTCAATGCCGCCCACGCCCCAGCCGAGCACGCCGAGGCCGTTGATCATGGTGGTGTGTGAGTCGGTGCCGACCAGGGTGTCGGGGAAGGCGAATGTGTGGCCGTCTTCTTCTTTGGTCCACACCGTGCGGCCGAGGTATTCCAGGTTCACTTGGTGGCAGATGCCGGTGCCAGGCGGCACTACGCTGAAGTTATCGAAGGCGTTCTGGCCCCAGCGCAGGAACGCGTAGCGCTCGCCGTTACGCTGCATTTCGATTTCCACGTTTTGCTCGAAAGCGCTGGCGTCGGCGAATTTGTCGACCATCACCGAGTGGTCGATCACCAGGTCAACCGGCGACAGCGGATTGATCTTCTGCGGGTCGCCGCCGGCCTTGGCCATGGCGGCGCGCATGGCGGCCAGGTCGACCACCGCGGGCACGCCGGTGAAGTCTTGCATCAACACCCGGGCGGGGCGGTACTGAATTTCGCGCTCGGAACTACGGCTTTTCAGCCAGTCGGCCAGGGCTTGCACATCGCTGCGGGTGACGGTTTTGTCGTCTTCCCAACGCAGCAGGTTCTCCAGCAGCACTTTTAGCGACATGGGCAGTTTGTCGATATTGCCCAGTGCTTTCGCGGCTTCCGGGAGGCTGAAGTAGTCATAGGTTTTGTCGCCAACCTGCAGGCGCTGGCGGCTGTTGAAACTGTTCAGGGACGGCATGCTCATCTCCAAATGGGGCTACACGGTAGGGGCCCGGTGCGCAGTTAACCTGCGTCGTAGTCGGTTGCGGCGCACACATACAGCTCTAGCCTAGCTGGCGCAGCGGCTTTCGCTTGGTGCCCAGGGACCTTTCAACTGACTGCCCTTGAGCGCTTGCGGTTCCAACTCGGCTATCATGCGCGCCCTGAGGAGAACGCCTGATGACCACTTTGTTGCTGCACTGCCGCCCCGGTTTCGAAAGCGAGGTGTGCTCGGAAGTAAGCGACCACGCCGCGCGCCTGGAGGTGGCCGGGTACGCCAAGGCCAAGGCCAGCAGCGCGTACGCCGAATTCATCTGCACCGAGGCCGACGGCCCTGAGCGGCTGATGCGCGGCCAGCGCTTTGCCCAGCTGATTTTTCCCCGCCAGTGGGCGCGCGGTGAGTTTATCGACCTGCCCGAAACCGACCGCATCAGCGTGCTGCTCGCCCATCTGCAAGCCTTGCCCGTGTGCGGCAGTCTGTGGCTGGAAGTGCTGGACACCAATGACGGCAAAGAACTGTCGAACTTCTGCAAAAAATTCGAAGGGCCGCTGCGCAACGCGCTCAGCAAAGCCGGCCGGCTGGTGGAAGATCCGCGCAAACCGCGTTTGCTGCTGACCTTCAAGAGTGGCCGCGAAGTTTTCGTCGGCTTGGCCGAAACAAACAACTCGGCATTCTGGCCCGGCGGCGTGCCGCGCCTGAAATTCCCCCGCGAGGCGCCAAGCCGTTCGACGCTAAAACTGGAAGAAGCCTGGCACCAGTTCATTCCCCGTGAAGAATGGGACGAGCGCTTGAACGGCGACATGACCGGCGTTGACCTCGGCGCCTCGCCGGGCGGTTGGACGTATCAACTGGTGCGGCGCGGCATGTTGGTCACCGCCATTGACAACGGCCCGATGGCCGAAAGCCTGATGGACACTGGCCTGGTGCAGCACCTGATGGTCGATGGCTTCACCTGGACGCCCAAGCAGCCAGTGGACTGGATGGTCTGCGACATCGTCGAAAAGCCCGCGCGCAACGCCGCGTTGCTGGAAACCTGGATTGGCGAAGGCCATTGCCGTGAAGCGGTGGTCAACCTGAAGTTGCCGATGAAACAGCGCTACGCCGAAGTGAAGCGGCTGCTCGACCGTATTGAAGAGGGCTTCAAAGCCCGTGGCGTAAAAGCCAGCATCAGCTGCAAACAGCTGTACCACGACCGTGAAGAAGTGACCTGCCACCTGCGCCGGCTAAGCAAATAGCCGCCCGTTTCTGGAGTTGTTTATGCCTGAATTCGACCCTGCCGCGCCTCTGGACGGCACCCTCGACGCCACCGGCCTGTTCTGCCCGGAGCCGGTGATGATGCTGCACAACAAAGTGCGCGACCTGCCGGCTGGCGGTCTGCTGAAAGTGATCGCCACCGACCCCTCGACCCGCCGCGACATTCCCAAGTTTTGCGTGTTTCTTGGGCATGAGCTGGTTCAGCAGGAAGAAGAGGCGGGCACGTATTTGTATTGGATTCGTAAGAAAGTTGAAGGCTGATCAGACCAGACCAAGCTCGCACTACCTGTAGGAGCGGTTGGGCGGAATGCCGCCCAACCGCTCCTACATGACCTTATTAGGCCTTCAGGCCTTGGCGTTATGAATCCGTATCCGCTTCCTGGCGCTGCGCACCAGCCGAATGCTGAGCATCACGGCGGCGCAGGTCAGGCCCACGATCAATCCCTGCCATAAACCTTTGGGGCCACTGGGTTCGCCGACCCAGTGGGTCAGGCCCAGCGCGTAGCCCACGGGCAAGCCGATGCCCCAGTAGGCGAACAAGGTCATGATCATGGTCGCGCGGGTGTCTTGGTAGCCGCGCAGGGCGCCGGCTGCCGTCACTTGCACGGCGTCGGAGAATTGGTAGAGCGCGGCAAACACGATAAGCGCTGAGGCCACGCCGATTACGGCGCTGTCGCGGCTGTAGATGCTGGCGATTTCAGTGCGCAGTTGCAGCATCAACACGGCGGCGACGCAGGCGAAGGCCAGTGCGGTGAGAATGCCGACACCGGCCACAAAGCGCGCTTGACGCGGGTCGCCAGCGCCCAAGGAGTGGCCGACGCGCACGGTCACGGCCATGCCCAAGGCGTAAGGGATCATAAAGGTCAGCGAGCTGAAGTTCAGCGCCACCTGGTGGCCGGCGACCACATCGGCACCCAGGCTGCCGATGAGTAGGGCGATGACGGCAAAGATGCTCGACTCGGCAAACACCGCGATGCCAATCGGCAGGCCGACGCTCAGCAGGCGCTGAATCACGTCCCAGCGCGGCCATTCGAAATGACTGAACAGCCCCGCCGTTTTGTACACCGGCGCCCAGCGCACCCAGCCAAGCATGGCGAAAAACATGCACCACATCGCCACCGCCGTGGCCCAGCCGCAACCGGCGCCGCCGAGCGCGGGCAGGCCGAAGTGGCCGTAAATAAAAATGTAGTTAAGCGGCACGTTCAGCAGCAGGCCGAACAGACCAATCATCATGCTCGGCCGCGTACGCCCCAGGCCATCGCTGAAGCAGCGCAGCACGTAATACAGCGCCACCGAGGGAATGCCGCAGCCGATGCCGTAGAGGTAGACCATGCTTGGGCCGATCAGCTCGGGATCGACGTTCATAAAGCGCAGCACCGGTTCGGCATTCCACAGCACGATGCCGGCGGCGATGCCCACGGCCGTGGCCAGCCATAACGCTTGCCGCACCAGTGCGCCGATGTCGCGCTCCTGGCCGGCGCCAAAGCGTTGCGCCACTTTCGGCGTGGTGGCCAGCAAAATGCCGGTCATCAGCAGGTACACCGGCACCCAGATGGAATTGCCCAGAGCCACTGCGGCCAGGTCGCGTGGGCCGACGCGGCCGGCCATCACGGCGTCGACAAAGCCCATCGCCGAATGTGAAAGCTGGGCAATCATGATGGGCAGAGCGAGAACGAGCAGGGCGCGCAATTCGCGCAGGCAGCGGTTGAAACGGGATTCGCGGGCGGTCACGAGGCAGTCCATTTTTATCACGTGCGCACTGTATCGGCAGTGGTGGCCGGGCACTCGCTCTGTCCGAGACATACGACTTGAAGCGCGAGCTGCGCCAGGTCAGAGCTTGCAAAGGAGCGGCGAGTTTACGCCTTGACGCGTCAGTCAGGAAAGAGCCTCACGTGCGCGCGATGGCATCTGAAGATCGCCCCTGAGCGCCTGACGGCCTAGAATGTCGGCCTGACTTTTGGAGCCTGTCATGCGAATTCTTGCCGACGAAAATATTCCCCTGCTGGACGAGTTTTTTGCCGAGTTCGGCGAGATTGAACGCATGCCCGGACGCGCCTTCGACCGCGACAGCGTGGCGCGCGCCGATGTGCTGTTGGTGCGCTCGGTCACCCAGGTGAACCGCACTTTGCTGGAAGGCAGCAAGGTGCGCTTTGTCGGCACTTGCACCATCGGCACCGACCACCTTGACCTCGACTATTTCGCCGAGCAACACATCGGCTGGGCCAGCGCGCCGGGCTGCAACGCGCGCGGCGTGGTGGATTACGTGCTCGGCAGTTTGCTCAGCCTGGCCGAGGTGCGTGGCGTCGATCTGGCCCAGCGCACCTACGGCGTTGTTGGCGCCGGGCAGGTGGGCGGGCGGTTGGTTGATGTGCTGCGCGGGCTTGGTTGGCAGGTGCTGGTGTGCGACCCACCGCGCCAGGCGGCGGAGGGTGGTGATTACGTGAGCCTGGAAGAAATCATTCAGCGCTGCGATGTCATCAGCCTGCACACGCCGCTGATCGCCAGCACCCGCCACTTGCTCAACGCCGAGCGCCTGGCCCAGTTGCGATCTGGCGCCTGGCTCATCAACGCCAGCCGTGGCGCCGTCGTGGATAACGCCGCGCTGCGCGAGCTGCTGCAACAACGGCACGACCTTGAAGCGGTGCTGGATGTATGGGAAGGCGAACCGCAGGTGGACGCGGATTTGGCCGAGCTGTGCCTGATCGCCACGCCGCACATTGCCGGCTACAGCCTGGACGGCAAATTGCGCGGCACCGCGCAGATTTACCAGGCGTTCTGCCAGCACTTCAACCTGCCGCCACGGGTGCAACTGGACGACCTGCTGCCGCCGTTTTGGCTGACCGAGTTGGGCCTGGATGCGACGGCCTCTGTGCCAATGGCACTGGCCGCCTTATGCCGCGCCATTTACGACCCGCGCCGCGACGACGCCGATTTTCGCCGCAGCCTTACCGGCAATGCTGCCGAACGCAAAAGCGCGTTCGACGCCCTGCGCAAGCACTATCCGGCGCGGCGTGAAATTGATGGGCTGCATGTGAAATTGAGCGGCGAAGCGCCAGAGCTGGCGCAGGTGGTGCGGGCGTTGGGTGGAACGTTGGTGTAGGCGAGCACTGCGTTGGGCAATCGAGGCTAAAGCCTCTCCCACACGTCGCGATGGTCTGTAGGAGAGGCTTTAGCCTCGATGGTTTTTCCCGGAATTACTCTTGGTCAGGCTCGCCCAGCGCGATTTCTTCCAGCTTTTCACAAGCCTGTTGAACCATGCCTTCGGTAATCGGAATTTCCCGGCCTTGGGCGTCGATCACGGCGCCGCCGACAGGGTGTTGGGGAGGCACCGGTTGTACGCGGCGTTCGGCGGTATGCAGGGTGTGCAAGCTCATGGCTCGTCTCCTCATCAGGTGGTGTGCCGACAATAGCGGGCCTTGATGAAAGCCCAATGACAAAGGCGCGCCACAGCAGCGCGCGGCCATTCCCGCTAAGCGGGGCGTAGTTTTGTGAAACGATGCGGGCCGAGTAGTTCCCGCGCATGGGGTGCGTATGTCGATTTTTCACCTGGGTTTGATCATCAACCCTCTTGCCGGATTGGGCGGCCCGGCGGCCCTCAAGGGCAGCGACGGCATGGCTGCAGAGGCCCTGGCACGCGGCGCTGAACCGCGTGCTGCCGAGCGCACGCGAGTTGCGCTGGAGCGGTTGTTGCCATTGAAGGAACGGCTGGAGTTTCTGACTTTTCCCGGCGCCATGGGCGGCGATTTGCTCGCGCAGATGGGTTTCAACCGTCGCGTGCTCGGCGAACTGGCGGGCGCTGACAGCAGCGCTGCCGACACCCGCGCCGCCGTTCAGGCCTTGCAAACCGAAGGTGTCGGCCTGCTGTTGTTTGCTGGCGGCGACGGCACCGCGCGTGATGTCTGCGAGGTGGCGCGCGAAGGGCAAGCGGTATTGGGTATTCCGGCCGGGGTGAAAATTCAATCGGGCGTTTACGCCGTCAGCCCGCGCGCGGCTGGCGAGCTTACGCGGCGTTTGGTCGAAGGCGGGCTGGTTCGCTTGAGCAGCGCCGAGGTGCGCGATATCGACGAAAGCGCCTTGCGCGAAGGGCGCGTTACGGCGCGCTGGTATGGCGAATTGAGCGTGCCGCAAGAAGGCGGCTTTGTGCAGCAGGTAAAGCAGGGCGGCGTGGAATCGGAAGAGCTGGTGCTCAACGAAATTGCGGCCTGGCTGGAAGACACCTGGGAAGCGGGCGTGCGCTACGTCTTCGGCCCCGGCTCGACGTTGCATGGCCTGGCTCACAACCTTGGGCTGAACACCACGTTGCTGGGCGTGGACGTTATTGAAAACGGCCGCGTGCTGGCCCGCGACGTGACGGAGGCTCAGTTGTTTGAGCTGGTGGATGGTCAGGCGGCGCGGGTGCTGATGACCGCCATTGGCGGCCAAGGCCATATTCTTGGGCGCGGCAATCAGCAGATCAGCCCGCGGGTGTTACGTGCTATTGGTTTGCACAACCTGCGGGTGGTAGCGACCAAACGCAAACTGGCCACGCTGGAAGGGCGGCCGTTGTTGGTGGACAGCGGCGATGTGGCGCTGGACGACAGTTTTCCGGACGTGGCGAAGGTGTGGGCGGGGTACAAGGAGGAGTTGGTGTATCTGCTGTCGGTGGGGGGCGAAGCTACTCGCGATCCTTTGTAGGAGCGAGCTTGCTCGCGAATGCCTTTTGCAGGGTTCGCGAGCAAGCTCGCTCCTACAGAAGCCATGCCGATATTTGTTTGCGTTTTGCTTGAGGTCCGCACCCACCGTCCCCATCTACCGCTAGCCCCTTCCTCTCTGCGAGTCGCCGCATGATCTCCATTTTGTCTTCCCGCCAGCGCAAGGCGCTGCGCATGACGCGTGAGTTTGTTGCGCCGTACCGCTGGCAGGTAATCGGCGCGCTGGTGGCGTTGATGTTCACGGCCGGTATCACGCTGTTTATGGGGCAGGGCGTGAAGCTGTTGGTGGACCAGGGTTTCGCCACCCAGTCGCCGCATATGCTTAACCAGTCCATCGCGCTGTTTATGGTGCTGGTGGTCGCACTGGCGGTGGGTACGTTTTCGCGGTTTTACCTGGTGTCGTGGATTGGCGAGCGCTTTGTGGCGGATATCCGCAAGAAGGTGTTCAACCATCTGATCACACTGCATCCCGGCTTTTATGAGACCAACCGCAGTTCGGAAATCCAGTCTCGACTGACAGCCGATACCACCTTGTTGCAGTCGGTGATCGGCTCGTCGCTGTCGTTGGCGTTGCGCAATGCCCTCATGCTGGTCGGCGGCATCGTGCTGCTGTTTGTCACCAACCCCAAGTTATCGCTGATCGTAATCGCCGCCTTGCCGCTGGTGATCGCGCCGATTCTGATTTTCGGCCGCCGCGTGCGCAGCCTTTCGCGCCAAAGCCAGGACCGCATTGCCGACGTCGGCAGCTACGTCGGCGAAAGCCTGGGCCAAATCAAAACCGTGCAGGCTTACAACCATCAGGAGCAGGACAAACGTCGCTTCGGTGGCACGGTGGAAGACGCCTTTGAAACCGCGCGCAAGCGAATTTCCCAGCGCGCTTGGCTGATCAGCGTGGTGATTCTGCTGGTGCTGGGCGCGGTGGGCGTGATGCTCTGGGTCGGCGGCATGGATGTAATTGCCGGGCGCATCAGCGGCGGCGAGCTGGCGGCGTTTGTGTTTTACAGCCTGATCGTCGGCACCGCATTTGGCACTTTGAGCGAGGTGCTGGGCGAGCTGCAACGCGCGGCTGGCGCGGCCGAACGCATTGCCGAACTGCTTCAGGCACGCAGTGAGATTTTCGCCCCCGCCAGCGATTTGCAGGTGCTGCCCGAGCGCGTCAGTGGCCGCATCGAGCTGGATGCCGTGCGGTTCGCCTATCCCACGCGCCGTGATCGCTTTGCGGTGGATGGCATCAGTCTGCAGGTGGAGCCGGGCGAGACCCTGGCGTTGGTGGGGCCGTCCGGCGCTGGCAAGTCGACGCTGTTCGATCTGCTGCTGCGCTTTTTCGACCCGCAAGAAGGGCAGATTCGGGTGGAGGGGCTGCCCATCGCCCAGCTCGACCCGGTCGACCTGCGTCGCTGCTTTGCCTTGGTATCGCAAAACCCGGCGCTGTTTTTCGGCAGCGTCGAAGACAACATCCGTTATGGCCGAGCGTCTGCAACGCAAGCGGAAGTGGAAGCGGCGGCCCGTGCCGCTCACGCTCACGAATTCATCATGGCGATGCCGGACGGCTACAAAACCCATTTGGGCGACGGCGGGCTCGGGTTATCCGGCGGTCAGCGCCAACGCCTGGCGATTGCCCGGGCGTTGCTGGTGGATGCGCCGATTCTGTTGCTGGACGAAGCCACCAGCGCCCTGGACGCCGAGAGCGAACACCTGATTCAACAGGCCTTGCCGAGCTTGATGGCCGGGCGCACCACGCTGGTGATTGCCCACCGGTTAGCCACGGTGAAAAGCGCGGACCGCATTGCCGTGATCGACAACGGGCAACTGGTGGCGCTGGGCAGTCATGCGCAATTGGTGGCGGGCAATCCGCTGTATCGCCGCCTGGCCGAGTTGCAGTTCAACACCAGCAGCGACGAGACGCCGTTTACTCAGCCAGCTTGATGTCGCGCGGCGGATTCTTCGCCGGCTGCGGTTTCACGGTCAGCGCCACGCCGATGGCGGCGACGATGATCGAGCCAATGGCCACCCATTGGCTGCTGCTGAGTTTCTCTTGCAGGAAGATCAGCCCCGACATCGCGGCAATCGCCGGTTCCATGCTCATCAGCGTGCTGAAGGTGCGCGCCGGCAGGCGGGTGAGGGCGAACATTTCCAGGCTGTAGGGCAGGGCGGTGGACAGAATCGCCACGCCGATTGCTACTGGCAGCAAGGTGAAGTGGAACATCGCACTGCCCGCCGAAACCACCCCGATCGGAAACACAATGATGGCCGCGACCACCGTGCCCAGCGCCACGGTTTGGCTGCCGTGTTCGGCACCGGCGCGTTGGCCGAACAAAATGTACAACGCCCAGCACACGCCAGCGCCCAGGGCCAGCGCGGCGCCCAGTGGGTCGAGCTCGGCATTGGCCGGGTTCACTGGCAGCAGCAAGGCCAGGCCGACGACGGCCAGGGCGATCCAGACAAAATCAATAAAACGCCGCGACGAGAGCATGGCCAGCACCAACGGGCCGGTGAACTCCAGTGCCACCGCGATGCCCAGCGGCACGGTTTTCAGCGACATATAAAACAGCAGGTTCATCACCCCGAGCGATGCGCCGTAACCCAACAGCGACAGCAAGCCGGCGCGGTTGAACGGCGCGCGCCACGGGCGCATTACCAGGCACAGAATGATTGCCCCAAGGCTCAGGCGCAGCGCCGATACGCCTTCAGCGCCCACTACGGGGAAAATGCCTTTGGCCAGCGCCGCACCGCCTTGAATGGAGCTCATGGCGATGATCAGCAAAAGAATGGGGATGGCAATCGAGACGGCGGGTTTGGACCCAGGCATGGGGAGTGTCCGGTTGGAGCGTGGCAGTGAGCAAAATTTGGTGCTGGAGCTGATCGCGGCTGAAGCCGCTCCCACAGGAATTTGTGTGGGAGCGGCTTCAGCCGCGATGCTGTTGGGCGGTTTTTACCGCTCCGGAATTTTTATCAACGGCGTGGCGAGAAGCTTAGCGGTACTCGCACAGGTAGGCGGTGTCGACGGCGACTTTCAGCTGGAATTTGCTGTTGGCCGGAACGGTGAAGTTGCTGCCGGTTTCGAAGGTTTCCCAGGCGTCGGTGCCTGGCAGTTTGACGGTCAGGGCGCCGGCGACGACGTGCATGACTTCGAGTTGGCTGGTGCCGAATTCGTACTCGCCAGCGGCCATGACGCCGATGGTGGCCGGGCCTTGTTCCATGCCGAAGGCGATGGATTTAACGGTACCGTCAAAGTATTCGTTGACCTTGAACATGACATTTCCTTTAAGGGACGAAAAAAAGGTCGGTCAGTATGCCCAAGGCGCTGGCCCCCGTCACCTTCGCGGGCCGCGCTGCGGCGGCGTTTACGAGGCGGGCAGCACTAAGGGCAACAGCCGCGCCGTGTTGCGCGCATCTTCCAGGGCACGGTGCTGTTGGCCTTGAAAACTCAGGCCGGCCAATTGCAGGGCGGTGTTCAAACTCACCGGTTTTTGCAGTTGGCGGGCCTTGGCGAAACGCTGTTTGAGGTTCACGTGCGGCACTGCGCTGAGCCGGCTGGTGAGCTGGTGCTGGTGCCAATCCTGCTCAAGCTGTTTGCGGTCGTAGTCGCCCCAACTGGCCCAACCCACCAGGCGCGGTTGATGGGCGCCGAGCCAGCGCTCGAACAGCGGCCACACCGTTACAAGCGGCGCCGCAGCATCGACATTCGCCTGAGTGATATGGGTGAGTTGCCGACAAAAACTGGTGAGGTGGGGCCGCCGCAGCGGGCGGACGAAGCGCTGGAAATGGTCAACCTCCCGGCCTTCGGCGTTCACCAGGCTGGCGCCGATTTCGATGATTTCCATGTCTGTAACCGGCCAGCCACCTTCTTCGGTCGTGGCTTCCAGGTCGATCACCAACCAATATCCCATCGTTCTCTCCATCCGTTGGGCAAGCAGTATGGAAGGCCTTTCGACGCCCCGCAAACCCCATTCCAGGCGCCTGCGTGGCGTATGACCGACGAAGCCCCGGTTTTTCTCCCGGCCAAATCGTCAGGGCGCTCTACGCTTGTGGTAACCCAAGAAAGGAGAGATGTGATGGCGACTGTGGCGTTTATCGGGCTCGGCACCATGGGCTTTCATATGGCGGGGCACCTGGCGTGCGAAGGGCATCAGGTGACCGTGTACAACCGCACCCAGGCCAAGGCTGAAGTGTGGTGCGAAGAGTTTGCAGGCGAGAGCGCCGCTTCCCCGCGCGAGGCGGCCGAGGGCGCGGAATGGGTGATGACCTGCGTGGGCAATGACGAACAATTGCGCGCGGTACTGCTCGGCGAAAACGGGGCATTCGCGGGCATGGCGGCCGGCAGCGTGCTGGTGGATCACACCACGGCTTCGGCCGATATTGCGCGTGAAATGGCGGCGCTGGCGGCCGAGCGCGAGGTGGGTTTTCTCGATGCGCCGGTGTCGGGCGGCCAGTCGGGCGCGGAGGGCGGCATGTTAACGGTGATGGTCGGCGGCGACGCGGCATTGTTCGAACGGGCGGCGCCGGTGATCGAGAGCTACGCCAAGCGGGTGAAGCGCATGGGGCCGGTCGGCAGCGGCCAGTTGACCAAGATGGTCAACCAGATTTGCGTGGGCGGCTTGCTGCAAGCCTTGGCCGAAGCGCTGCAATTTGCCCGCCATGCCGGCCTGGACGTGCCCAGCGCCATGGACATCATCAGCCACGGCGCGGCGCAGTCGTGGCAATTGGAGCATCGCTATCAAACGATGCTGGAGGGCAAGTTCGACAACGGTTTTGCCGTGGATTGGATGCGCAAAGACTTCGCCATGGTCTTCGAGGAAGCCAAGCGTAACGGTGCGCAGTTGCCGGTGACGGAGCTGGTGGACCGGTTTTACGCCGAGGTACAAGGGCAGGGCGGGGGACGCTGGGATACCTCCAGTTTGATTACGCGTCTGAAGTAGTTCGCGGTGGCTTTGCGGTGGCCGGGCGCGCGGGTAGAATCGCCGCCCGTTGCCGGCGCGCCGGGGTTGAGCGCGCACGGTTGGCTAGGTTTACGAGGTATCCGTTGTCATGAATTGCCGCCCCGGTTGCGGTGCCTGCTGCATCGCCCCCTCCATCAGCTCGCCGATGCCCGGTTTGCCTAACGGCAAGCGGGCCGGCGAACGTTGTTTGCATCTGTCGGTCGATAATTTGTGCGCGCTGTTCGGTTCGCCGCAGCGCCCGACCGTGTGCGCGGCGTTTAGCGCCGATGTTGAGGTATGTGGCAGCAGCCGCGAGGAGGCGATCCGTTTGCTGGGTTGGCTGGAACAGGCCACCAGCCTGGGCGTCTAAGCGGTAATCCAATAAAGCCCGAGGGCCTCTGGCACCTCGCGCATCATCAGTAAGGAGTTCGTGATGGGTTTGCTAAGTCGAGTGGCCGGTGTGTGTGCCGTAAGTCTGCTGGCATCTGCAGCGGCGCATGCCGAGGATTGGAAACTGGCCAAGGATGAAGACGGCATCAAGGTTTTTCTGAGCGAAGTGTCCGGCTCGCAATACAAAGCCTACCGGGGCGTGACCACCATCAAGAGCGACATCGCTACCCTGCGCGCGCTGCAGGAAGACGTCAGCGGTTCGTGCAAGTGGATTTTCCAATGCAGCGAGCAAAAGCTGATCAAGAGCGAAGGCGCGCAAAGCTGGACTTACAGCCGCTTCAGCCCACCGTGGCCGGTGACGCCGCGTGATTCGATCATCCACGTGACCACCACCGAGGAACCTGACGGCACCGTGCTGCGCAAGCTTGAAGGCTTGCCCACCTATCAGCCGGAAGAGAAGGGCTATGTGCGCGTAACCAAGGTAGACGGCTTTTGGAAGATGGCGCCCAAGGGCACAGGCGAAGTGGAAGTGACGTATCAGGTAACGACCGAACCGGGCGGCAGCGTACCGTCGTGGTTGGCTAACAGCTTTGTGGTCGATGCGCCGTTTAAAACCCTTCAAGGCATGAAGGAGCGGGCGGAGAAGAAGTAGCCGCGCGCTTTCCTATTATGGGAGCGGCTTTAGCCGCGATGCTCTTGGTGCATAAAAGCATCGCGGCTAAAGCCGCTCCTACGGGTTCGATGAAGCAATAAAAAACCCCGCCTAGGCGGGGTTTTTGTCGACCGCGTGATGCTTATTTGCGGTCTTTCAGCGCGGTAATGTCGCGCTGCTCGTAGCCGGTATAAAGCTGGCGCGGACGGCCAATTTTGTACGGGCTGGAGAGCATTTCTTTCCAGTGCGAAATCCAGCCGACGGTCCGCGCCAGGGCGAAGATTACGGTGAACATGCTGGTCGGAATGCCGATCGCTTTGAGGATGATGCCCGAGTAGAAGTCGACGTTCGGGTACAGGTTGCGTTCCTTGAAGTACGGATCGGTGAGCGCGATCTCTTCAAGGCGCATGGCCAGTTCCAGCTGCGGGTCGTTCTTGATGCCGAGTTCCTTCAGCACTTCGTCGCAGGTCTGCTTCATGACGGTGGCGCGTGGGTCACGGTTTTTGTAAACGCGGTGTCCGAAGCCCATCAACTTGAACGGATCGTTCTTGTCTTTGGCCTTGGCGATGAAGGTGTCGATGTTTTCGACGCTGCCAATCTCGTCCAGCATGGTCAGCACGGCTTCGTTGGCGCCGCCGTGGGCAGGGCCCCAGAGCGCAGCGATACCGGCAGCGATACAGGCGAACGGGTTAGCACCCGATGAGCCAGCCAGGCGGACGGTGGAGGTGGAAGCGTTTTGTTCGTGGTCGGCGTGGAGGATGAAGATCCGGTCCATTGCCTTGGCCAACACCGGGCTGATCGGTTTGATCTCGCACGGGGTGTTGAACATCATGTGCAGGAAGTTTTCAGCGTAGGTCAGGTCGTTGCGCGGATACATCATCGGCTGACCCATGGAGTACTTGTAAACCATGGCCGCCAGGGTCGGCATTTTCGCCACGAGGCGAATGGCCGAAATCTCGCGGTGCTGCGGATTATTGATGTCCAGCGAGTCGTGGTAGAAGGCCGAAAGGGCGCCGACTACGCCGCACATGACGGCCATTGGGTGAGCGTCGCGACGGAAGCCGTTGAAGAAGCTTTTCAGCTGCTCGTGAACCATGGTGTGGTTCTTCACGGTGCCGACGAACTTGGCTTTCTGCTCTTCGGTAGGCAGTTCACCATTGAGCAGCAGGTAGCAGGTTTCGAGGTAGTCGGACTGCTCAGCCAATTGCTCGATCGGGTAGCCGCGGTGCAACAGGATGCCTTTGTCACCGTCGATATAGGTGATCTTCGACTCGCACGAGGCGGTCGACATAAAGCCAGGATCAAAAGTGAAATGGCCCGTGGCGGTCAGGCCCCGTACATCTACAACATCGGGACCAACGGTGCCGGATAAAACGGGCAGCTCGACGGGGGCTGCGCCCTCGATGATCAACTGCGCTTTTTTGTCAGCCATGTGTGGCCTCCTATTTATGCTTGAAATCACCAGACTGCCCCCCACGCAGGGCCCGCCACACTATAGAGAGATAAATCCTAAAGTCAATTTACCGGAGGCCATGCGCCAGAAGGCTTGCAGCGGTGTTTGGCGTTGTTTTTCGCGCTATTTACGCCTTTTGCCAAGTAAGCGCAATGAGCGGTTTGGGGTAGGCCTTTTCGTTGTCATTAGTAACCTAACTGTCTATACTCCCCCACCGACCGCCAGGGGCCTTGGAGCCTTTATTCTGGAGGTTGTCACTCCCTGGGTAGTGGGTTCTGACCAGTGCACTTCCCGACAACTTTGCCCTGATTGTTAGGGGCCCTTCAGTGTGAAAAAAGCCGTGAATAGCCAAAGACCTGTAAACCTAGACTTAAGGACGATCAAACTCCCAGTCACTGCTTACACGTCCATCTTGCACCGGATCTCCGGTGTCATCCTTTTCGTGGGACTCGCTGTGCTGCTGTACGCACTCGACAAGTCCCTCGAGTCCGAGGATGGCTTCAAGCAGGTGGCCGCGTTTCTGGCCAGCCCTCTGGCCAAATTTGTGATTTGGGGCCTGCTCTCCGCACTGCTGTATCACTTGGTGGCAGGTATTCGCCATCTGATTATGGACGTGGGCGTTGGTGAGACGCTGGAAGGCGGCAAACTGGGCTCGCAAATCGTACTCGTCGTTTCGGCGGTAGTGATTGTGCTGGCGGGAGTATGGATATGGTAACTAACGTCACGAACTTCTCACGCTCCGGGCTATATGACTGGATGGCCCAGCGCGTGTCTGCGGTTGTACTCGCGGCTTATTTCCTTTTCCTGATTGGATACCTCGTGGTTCACCCAGGCCTGGACTACACCGTCTGGCATGGTCTGTTCTCACAGAACTGGATGCGCATTTTCAGCCTCTTGGCGCTCGTTGCTCTGGGCGTTCACGCCTGGGTCGGCATGTGGACGATTTCCACCGACTACCTGACGCAAATGGCGTTGGGCAAGTGGGCGACCGGTGTGCGTTTTCTGTTCCAGGCAGCGTGTGGCATCGCCATGTTCGCTTACTTCGTCTGGGGCGTGCAGATTCTTTGGGGTATCTGATTCATGGCTAACATTAATACGCTTTCCTTCGATGCCATCATTATTGGTGGTGGCGGTGCCGGGATGCGCGCCGCGCTGCAGCTGGCCCAAGGCGGCCACAAGACTGCAGTAGTCACCAAAGTGTTCCCGACCCGCTCGCACACTGTTTCGGCACAAGGCGGTATCACCTGCGCCATCGCGTCGGCCGACCCGAATGATGACTGGCGCTGGCACATGTACGACACCGTCAAGGGCTCCGACTACATCGGTGACCAGGACGCTATCGAGTACATGTGTTCCGTAGGCCCGGAAGCGGTGTTCGAGCTCGAGCACATGGGTCTGCCGTTCTCCCGTACCGAACAAGGCCGCATCTATCAGCGTCCGTTCGGTGGCCAGTCGAAAGACTTCGGCAAAGGCGGCCAGGCTGCCCGTACATGCGCCGCTGCTGACCGTACCGGTCACGCACTGCTGCACACGCTGTACCAGGCCAACCTGAAAGCCAACACCGTATTCCTCAACGAATACTATGCAGTTGATCTGGTGAAGAACCAGGACGGCGTGTTCGTCGGCATCATCGCCATCTGCATTGAAACCGGTGAAACCTCGTACATCCGCTCCAACGCCACCGTTCTGGCAACGGGTGGTGCGGGCCGTATCTACTCGTCCACTACTAACGCCCTGATCAACACCGGTGACGGTATTGGTATGGCGCTGCGTGCTGGCGTACCGGTTCAAGACATCGAAATGTGGCAGTTCCACCCCACCGGTATCGCCGGCGCTGGTGTACTGGTTACCGAAGGCTGCCGTGGTGAAGGTGGTTACCTCATCAACAAGCATGGCGAGCGTTTCATGGAGCGTTACGCTCCGAACGCGAAAGACCTTGCCGGTCGTGACGTGGTTGCTCGTTCGATGGTTAAAGAAATCATCGCCGGCAACGGTTGCGGTCCGGATGGCGACCACGTGATGCTGAAACTTGACCACTTGGGCGAGGAAGTGCTGCACAGCCGTCTGCCAGGTATCTGCGAACTGTCGAAGACCTTCGCCCACGTTGACCCGGTTGTTGCGCCGGTTCCTGTGGTCCCAACTTGCCACTACATGATGGGCGGCGTTGCTACCAACATTCATGGCCAGGCGATCACCCAGGATGCTGCGGGTAACGACCACATCATTCCGGGCCTGTTCGCAGTAGGCGAAGTGGCGTGCGTATCGGTGCACGGTGCCAACCGTCTGGGCGGCAACTCGTTGCTCGACCTGGTGGTGTTTGGTCGTGCGGCCGGCATCCACTTGGAACAAACTCTGAAAGAAGGCGTCGACTATCGTCGTGCCACCGAAACCGACGTTGATGTTGCTCTGGCGCGTTTGAATGGCCTGAACGAGCGCACCAGCGGTGAAGACGTTGCGTCCCTGCGTAAGGAACTGCAGAGCTGCATGCAGAACTACTTCGGTGTATTCCGTACCGGCGAATACATGCAGAAGGGTATTGCTCAGTTGGCTGACCTGCGCGGCCGCATCGCTGCCGTCAAGATCGACGACAAGAGTCAGGCCTTCAACACCGCGCGCATCGAAGCGCTGGAGTTGCAGAACCTGCTGGAAGTGGCCGAAGCCACTGCCATTGCCGCTGAAGTCCGCAAGGAATCTCGTGGTGCTCATGCTCGTGAAGACTACGAAGATCGGGATGACGAAAACTGGCTCTGCCACTCCCTGTATTTCCCAGGCGAGAAGCGTGTGTCCAAGCGTGCCGTCAACTTCGCGCCTAAGACTGTTCCGGCGTTTGAACCCAAAATTCGTACTTATTAAGGGTGGCCATTATGTCTCTTGGTAAAACTCTGCAAGTTAGCGTTTACCGCTACAACCCGGAAACGGATGCTGCACCGTTCATGCAGGACTTCAACGTCGATATCGACGGCAAAGACCTGATGGTGCTGGACGTTCTGGCGTTGATCAAAGAACAGGATCAGGGCTTCTCGTATCGCCGTTCCTGCCGTGAGGGTGTTTGTGGCTCCGACGGCATGAACATCAGCGGCAAGAACGGTCTGGCCTGCATCACGCCGATTTCGGCTGTAGTGAAGGGCAACAAGCTGATCGTTCGTCCGCTGCCAGGTTTGCCGGTTATCCGTGACCTGGTCGTCGACATGAGCATCTTCTACAAGCAGTACGAAAAGGTGAAACCTTTCCTGCAGAACAATACTCCGGCGCCGGCTATCGAGCGTCTGCAGACCCCCGAAGAGCGCGAGAAGCTCGACGGTCTGTACGAGTGCATTCTGTGTGCGTGCTGCTCGACGTCGTGCCCTTCGTTCTGGTGGAACCCGGACAAGTTCCTCGGTCCAGCTGCACTGCTGCAAGCCTATCGTTTCCTGGCTGACAGCCGCGACACGCACACCGAAGAACGTCTGGCTGCACTTGATGACCCGTTCAGCGTATTCCGCTGCCGCGGGATCATGAACTGCGTGAACGTTTGCCCTAAAGGTCTCAATCCGACCAAGGCGATCGGCCACGTACGCAGCATGTTGTTGCACAGCGGTACCTGATTTACCGGCAATACCTGCATAACCAGCTACACCTGCGGCGCCGACCATTCGGCGCCGTAGTTTAAGACCGGGTCGCTACCCAAAAGGCGGCGGCCCTCACTTTGAAAAATTGACGACCAGCAGGGGCATCCGGGCTGGTACCCGGACTATCTGCGGGATCCGAAGTGGCTTTACCAGGTCGCTGGTTTTGGGCTGGGTAATTTCATGCGGTTTCCACGCCGGTGGTGTCCCCTTACCGAGGGTGACCAAGCATGCAAGAAAGCGTGATGCAGCGCATGTGGGACAGTGCCCACCTATCCGGTGGTAACGCTGCCTACGTGGAAGAGCTCTACGAGCTCTACCTGCACGATCCCAACGCTGTGCCAGAAGAGTGGCGCACCTACTTCCAGAAGCTGCCGGCCGATGGCAACGTCACCAATGACGTTTCCCACTCGACGGTGCGCGATCATTTCGTGTTGCTGGCCAAGAACCAGCGTCGCGCTCAACCGGTGTCTGCCGGCAGCGTGAGCAGTGAGCACGAGAAGAAGCAGGTCGAAGTCTTGCGACTGATTCAGGCGTATCGGATGCGTGGCCATCAGGCCTCTCAGCTCGATCCGCTCGGTCTGTGGCAGCGCCCGGCACCGGCTGATCTGGCGATCAATCATTACGGCCTGACTGATGCCGATCTCGACACAACCTTCCGTACCGGTGAGCTTTACATCGGTAAAGAGGAGGCGACGTTACGCGAGATCTACGTGGCTCTGCAGCAGACATATTGCCGCACCATTGGCGCCGAGTTCACGCACATCGTCGATTCCGAGCAACGCAAGTGGTTCCAGCAGCGTCTGGAAAGCGTGCGCGGTCGTCCGACGGTTTCCCCTGAGGTTCAGAGCCATCTGCTCGAGCGCCTCACCGCCGCTGAAGGCCTGGAAAAATACCTGGGCACCAAGTACCCGGGTACCAAGCGTTTCGGTCTGGAAGGTGGCGAGAGTTTGATTCCGCTGCTCGACGAGCTCATTCAGCGTTCCGGTTCATACGGCACCAAAGAAATCGTCATCGGCATGGCCCACCGTGGCCGTCTCAACGTGCTGGTCAACACCTTCGGTAAAAACCCGCGCGACCTGTTCGACGAGTTCGAAGGCAAGAAGAAGCTGGTTGAGCTGGGCTCCGGCGACGTGAAGTACCACCAGGGTTTCTCATCCAACGTGATGACCACTGGCGGTGAAGTGCACTTGGCCATGGCGTTCAACCCGTCTCACCTGGAAATCGTTTCGCCAGTGGTTGAGGGTTCTGTTCGCGCCCGTCAAGACCGTCGCAACGACGCCACCGGTGACAAGGTTCTGCCGGTTTCCCTACACGGTGACGCGGCGTTCGCCGGTCAGGGTGTGGTCATGGAAACCTTCCAGATGTCGCAGACTCGCGGCTTCAAAACTGGCGGCACCGTGCACATCGTGATCAACAACCAGGTTGGCTTCACCATCAGCAACCCGGAAGACTCCCGTTCCACCGAGTACTGCACCGACGTCGCCAAGATGATTCAGGCGCCGATCCTGCACGTTAACGGTGATGACCCGGAAGCCGTGTTGTTCGTGACCCAGCTGGCCATCGACTACCGCATGCAGTTCAAGCGTGACGTGGTAATCGACCTGGTTTGCTACCGTCGTCGCGGCCACAACGAGGCCGACGAGCCGAACGGCACTCAGCCTTTGATGTACCAGCAAATCGCCAAGCAGCGCACTACTCGTGAGCTGTATGCCGACGCGTTGATCCAGTCCAACAGCCTTGATGCCGACAGCGTTCAGCACAAGGTTGACGACTACCGCAACGCGCTGGACAACGGTCTGCACGTTGTAAAAAGCCTGGTTAAAGAGCCGAACAAAGAGCTGTTCGTGGATTGGCGTCCGTACCTGGGCCACGCCTGGACTGCCCGTCATGACACCCGCGTACCGCTGAAAACCCTGCAGGAACTGGCAACCAAGTTGCTGGAAGTGCCAGAAGGTTTCGTGGTTCAGCGTCAGGTTTCGAAAATTCTCGAAGACCGCCAGAAGATGGCTGCCGGTGGCTTGCCGATCAACTGGGGCTTCGCTGAAACCATGGCGTACGGCACCTTGCTGTTCGACAAGCACCCGATCCGCCTGACTGGTCAGGACGTGGGCCGCGGCACCTTCTCGCACCGTCACGCGGTGCTGCACAACCAGAAGGACGCTGGCACCTACATTCCGCTGCAGCACCTGTACGAAGGTCAGCCGAAGTTCGACCTGTACGACTCGCTGCTGTCGGAAGAAGCCGTGCTGGCCTTCGAATACGGCTACTCAACCACCAAGCCGGATGCGTTGGTGATCTGGGAAGCGCAGTTCGGCGACTTCGCCAACGGTGCACAAGTGGTTGTCGACCAATTCATCACCAGCGGCGAGCACAAGTGGGGTCGTCTGTGCGGCCTGACCATGCTGCTGCCGCACGGTTATGAAGGGCAGGGGCCTGAGCACAGCTCGGCGCGTCTGGAGCGCTACCTACAGCTGTGCGCTGAGCACAACATTCAGGTGTGCGTGCCGACTACCCCGGCGCAGGTCTACCACATGCTGCGTCGCCAAGTGATTCGGCCGCTGCGTAAGCCATTGGTCGCATTGACACCGAAGTCGCTGCTACGGCACAAATTGGCCATTTCGACCTTGGAAGACCTGGCCGAAGGTTCGTTCCAAACGGTGCTTCCAGAGATCGATGCACTCGATCCGAAGAAAGTGAAACGGTTGGTACTGTGCAGCGGCAAGGTCTACTACGACCTGCTGGAAAAGCGCCGTGCCGAAGGCCGCGACGATACCGCCATCGTGCGTATCGAGCAGCTGTATCCGTTCCCCGAAGACGATCTGGCGGAGGTGCTTGCTCCGTACAAGAACCTGGAGCACGTGGTCTGGTGTCAGGAAGAGCCGATGAACCAAGGCGCCTGGTATTGCAGTCAGCACCACATGCGTCGTGTTACCAGCGCCCACAAGAAAGGCCTGTTCCTCGAGTACGCCGGCCGTGAAGGCTCTGCTGCTCCGGCCTGTGGTTACGCATCGATGCACGCCGAGCAGCAGGAAAAACTGCTGCAGGACGCCTTTACTGTTTAACGCCTTCGTCCCACAACGGGCTGCAGCGATCCTGCAGCCCGTTCGCTGAAGAACCCGAATTTAAGGAACCGTACACAATGGCTATCGATATCAAAGCCCCGCAATTTCCGGAATCGGTTGCTGACGGCACCGTTGCTACCTGGCACAAGAAGCCGGGCGACGCCGTCAAGCGCGACGACCTGATCGTCGACATCGAAACCGACAAAGTGGTCATGGAAGTGCTAGCTGAGGCCGACGGCGTTCTGGCTGAAATCGTCAAGAATGAAGGCGACACCGTTCTCAGCGGCGAACTGCTGGGCAAACTCGGTGATGGCGCCGGCGCTGCTGCCGCCCCAGCCGCCGCTGTACCGGCTCCTGCTGCCGCTCCGGCTGCTGCACCGGCCGCCAAGTCCGAAGACCTGATCCTCGCTCCAGCCGCACGCAAGCTGGCTGAAGAAAACGGCATCGACGTCAACAGCATCGCCGCCAGCGGTAAAGGCGGTCGCGTCACCAAAGAAGACGTGGTTGCTGCCATCGAAGCGAAGAAAAACGCTCCGGCTGCACCGGCCAAAGCTGCTGCCGCACCGGCTGCTGCCGCTCCGGTTTTCGCTGCTGGCGACCGCGTGGAAAAACGCGTTCCGATGACCCGCCTGCGCGCCAAAGTGGCCGAGCGTCTGGTTGAAGCTCAGTCGACCATGGCCATGCTGACCACCTTCAACGAAGTCGACATGACTGAAGTGATGGCCCTGCGCAGCAAGTACAAAGACCTGTTCGAGAAGACCCACAACGGCGTGCGTCTGGGCTTTATGTCGTTCTTCGTGAAAGCCTCGGTAGAAGCGCTGAAACGCTTCCCGGCGGTGAACGCGTCGATCGACGGCACCGACATCGTGTACCACGGCTACCAGGACATCGGCGTTGCCGTCTCCAGCGACCGTGGCCTGGTGGTTCCGGTTCTGCGTAACGCCGAACTGATGAGCCTGGCAGAAGTCGAAAACGGCATCGCCACCTTCGGCAAGAAGGCCAAAGAGGGCAAGCTGTCCATCGACGAGATGACTGGCGGCACCTTCACCATCACTAACGGCGGCACCTTCGGTTCGATGATGTCGACCCCGATCGTCAACCCGCCGCAGGCTGCCATTCTTGGCATGCACAACATCATTCAGCGCCCCATGGCAATCAATGGTCAGGTTGTCATCCGTCCAATGATGTACTTGGCGTTGTCTTACGACCACCGTCTGATCGATGGCAAGGAGGCCGTGAGCTTCTTGGTAACGATCAAGAACCTGCTGGAGGATCCGGCGCGCCTGTTGCTGGATATCTAATCCGTTCTCTGATCACGGCGGCCCCCAAAAGGGGCTGTCCGGTTTCATCCGAAAAGGAATGAGTTATGACGCAAAAATTTGACGTGGTAGTGATCGGTGCTGGCCCAGGGGGCTATGTAGCCGCTATCAAGGCCGCTCAACTGGGTTTGAAAACTGCCTGTGTCGAGAAATATCAGGGTAAGGAAGGCAAAACTGCCTTGGGCGGTACCTGCCTGAACGTCGGTTGCATTCCATCCAAGGCGTTGCTCGACAGCTCCTACAAATTTCACGAAGCCCACGAAGGCTTCGCTGTGCACGGCATCAGCGCCAAGAACGTCTCTATCGACGTGCCGGCCATGGTTGCGCGCAAAGACACCATCGTTAAAAACCTGACTGGCGGCGTTGCCACCCTGTTCAAGGCCAACGGTGTGACCCTGCTCGAAGGCCACGGCAAGCTGCTGGCGAACAAGCAGGTTGAAGTGACCGGCCTTGACGGCAAAGCGGTTGTCTACGAAGCCGACAACGTGATTCTGGCCTCTGGCTCGCGTCCGGTAGACATCCCGCCAGCTCCGGTTGATCAGGACGTTATCGTCGACTCCACCGGCGCTCTGGATTTCCAAGCCGTACCGAAAACCCTCGGCGTGATCGGCGCTGGCGTTATCGGTCTGGAGCTGGGTTCGGTGTGGGCCCGTCTGGGTGCCGAAGTGACCGTGCTCGAAGCACTCGACAAGTTCCTGCCAGCGGCTGACGAAGCCATTGCCAAGGAAGCGCTGAAGATCCTCACCAAGCAGGGTCTGAAAATCAAACTGGGCGCTCGCGTAACCGGTTCGGAAGTGAAGAAGAAGCAAGTCACCGTTACCTACACTGACGCCGAAGGCGAGCAGAAGCAGGTATTCGACAAGCTGATCGTGGCTGTAGGCCGTCGCCCGGTAACCACCGAGTTGCTGGCAGCGGACAGCGGCGTCGACCTCGACGAGCGTGGTTACATCTTCGTTGACGACCATTGCACCACCAGCGTTCCAGGCGTTTACGCCATTGGTGACGTGGTACGTGGCGCCATGCTCGCGCACAAAGCCTCGGAAGAGGGCGTGATGGTTGCCGAGCGTATCGCCGGCCACAAAGCGCAAATGAACTACGACCTGGTGCCATCGGTTATCTACACCCACCCGGAAATCGCATGGGTTGGCAAAACCGAGCAGGCGCTCAAGGCTGAAGGCGTTGCCATCAACGTCGGCACCTTCCCGTTCGCTGCCAGCGGCCGCGCCATGGCTGCCAACGACACCGCCGGTTTCGTCAAAGTCATCGCCGATGCCAAGACTGACCGCGTTCTGGGCGTTCACGTAATCGGCCCGGCTGCTGCCGAGCTGGTGCAACAAGGCGCTATCGGTATGGAATTCGGCACCAGTGCCGAAGACCTCGGCATGATGGTGTTCTCGCACCCAACCATGTCCGAAGCGCTGCACGAAGCGGCCTTGGCAGTGAATGGCGGCGCCATCCACATCGCCAACCGCAAGAAGCGTTAATAGCGACAACAAGAACCACGCCGGGCGGCCCGTCGTGCGTCTTCACACCGAAGACGCACCGCGGAATGCCCAGGCGGACTGTTTCTAGAAAACGGTCACAGGTGGCGCGGCAACTATCACGCAGCGTCGAATGCGCAATACCTAACGAAGACGGTAGACAAGCATGAATCTTCACGAGTATCAGGGTAAGCAACTGTTTGCTGAGTACGGCCTGCCCGTATCCAAAGGCTTTGCAGTAAACACCCCGGAAGCGGCCGCTGAGGCCTGCGACAAAATTGGTGGCACCGAGTGGGTTGTCAAAGCCCAGGTCCACGCAGGTGGTCGCGGTAAAGCCGGTGGTGTGAAACTGGTCAAGAGCAAGGACGAGGCCAAGGCCTTCGCCGCTCAGTGGCTGGGCAAGCGTCTGGTGACGTACCAGACCGACGCCAACGGCCAGCCGGTCAACCAGATTCTGGTTGAGTCCTGCACCGATATCGCCAAAGAGCTGTATCTGGGCGCAGTCGTTGACCGCTCCAGCCGTCGCATCGTGTTCATGGCCTCCACTGAAGGCGGCGTGGACATCGAGAAGATCGCTCACGACACCCCTGAGAAGATCCTCAAAGCCACTATCGATCCATTGGTTGGCGCTCAGCCTTACCAAGGTCGTGACCTGGCCTTCCAACTGGGCCTGCAAGGCGACCAGATCAAGCAGTTCACTCACATCTTCGTTGGCCTGGCCAAACTGTTCCAGGACTACGACCTGGCACTGCTGGAAGTGAACCCGCTGGTTATCAAAGCTGACGGCAACCTGCACTGCCTCGACGCCAAGATCAACATCGACAGCAACGCCATGTACCGCCAGCCAAAACTGCGCGCCATGCATGACCCGTCGCAAGATGACCCACGTGAAGCCCACGCTGCCAAGTTCGAACTGAACTACGTAGCCCTGGAAGGCAACATTGGCTGCATGGTCAACGGTGCTGGCCTGGCCATGGGTACCATGGACATCGTCAACCTGCACGGCGGCAAGCCAGCCAACTTCCTCGACGTAGGCGGCGGCGCTACCAAAGAACGCGTTACCGAAGCGTTCAAAATCATTCTGTCCGATACCAACGTTGCAGCTGTTCTGGTGAACATCTTCGGCGGCATCGTTCGTTGCGACATGATTGCCGAAGGCATCATTGGCGCAGTGAAAGAAGTTGGCGTGAAAATCCCGGTGGTTGTGCGCCTTGAAGGCAACAACGCTGAACTGGGCGCCAAGGTACTGGCAGAAAGCGGCCTGAACATCATCGCGGCAACCAGCCTGACCGACGCTGCTCAGCAAGTCGTCAAAGCTGCGGAGGGCAAGTAATGAGCGTCCTGATCAATAAAGACACCAAAGTTATCTGCCAGGGCTTCACCGGCTCGCAGGGTACTTTCCACTCCGAACAAGCCATTGCCTACGGCACCCAAATGGTTGGCGGCGTGACTCCGGGCAAAGGCGGCACCACTCACCTGGGCCTGCCAGTGTTCAACACCGTGAAAGAAGCCGTAGAAAAAACTGGCGCTACCGCCAGCGTGATCTACGTTCCGGCTCCTTTCTGCAAAGACTCGATCCTGGAAGCCGCTTTCGGTGGCATCAAGCTGATCGTGTGCATCACCGAAGGCATCGCGACCATCGACATGCTGGAAGCCAAGGTTAAGTGCGACGAATTGGGCGTACGCCTGATCGGCCCGAACTGCCCAGGCGTGATCACTCCGGGCGAATGCAAGATCGGCATCATGCCCGGTCACATTCACCTGCCAGGCAAAGTCGGCATCGTTTCGCGTTCCGGCACCCTGACCTACGAAGCTGTTAAGCAGACTACTGACGCCGGTTTCGGTCAGTCCACCTGCGTCGGCATCGGCGGTGACCCGATCCCAGGCTCCAACTTCATCGACATCCTGAAGCTGTTCCAGGAAGACCCGAAAACCGAAGCCATCGTCATGATCGGCGAAATCGGTGGTTCGGCTGAAGAAGAAGCTGCTGCTTACATCAAAGCCCACGTGACCAAGCCAGTGGTGTCTTACATCGCTGGTGTGACTGCCCCTCCAGGCAAGCGCATGGGCCACGCAGGCGCCATCATCTCTGGTGGTAAGGGCACCGCTGACGAGAAATTCGCAGCGCTGCAAGACGCAGGCGTTAAAACCGTGCGTTCGCTGGCTGATATTGGCAAGGCCTTGGCCGAGCTGACCGGCTGGACCGCCAAAAACGCTTAATCGCGTTTGGGCAAGTAAAAGGCCACCCCTCGGGGTGGTCTTTTTTTTGCCCCCACGATCTCTCCGGGTCGTCGGCCATGCGGCGTTGCGAACGCTCCTGAAATGCTCACGTACTAATGTACGCTGCGCTTTCAGGAGCGTCCGCGCCTTGCCTGACCTTAGCCCCGGAGATCTCCACCGTGGCGCCTGTTTAAAGACCGCGTCGAACCCTGTAGGAGCGGCTTCAGCCGCGATGCTCTTGACTTCAAGAGCATCGCGGCTAATCGGGATGCCGCCCAGTCGCTCCTACAGGAACAAACATGCGCTGCGTTGCGTTCGCCTGACCTTAGCCCCCGGAGATCTCGACCGTGGCGCCTGTTAAAAGATCGCGTCGAACCCTGTAGGAGCGGCTTCAGCCGCGATGCTCTTGATCGTAAAGAGCATCGCGGCTGAAGCCGCTCCTACAGAAACAAAACATGCGAAGGTAGCCGCGCCCGCAAAACCCAAACCCCGCCCACAAAAAAGCCCGCATCTGCGGGCTTTTTCGTTTATGCCCTTCTTCGGAAGAGGGGCAGGGGTTGGTCAGCTGAGGCTTGGTAAACCTCGTTGAATTCGCTGAAGGCTTTCAGCGCGTCGTCCGGGTCTTTGTCTTCGCGCAGGGCGAAGGCGTCGAAGCCGCAGCGGTGCAGGGCCCAGAGTTGGTCACGGAGCACGTCGCCGATGGCGCGGATTTCGCCTTTGTAGCCGTAGCGGGTGCGCAGCATGTAGGCGGTGGAGGAGTGGCGGCCGTCGGTGAAGGCGGGGAAGTTCAGGGCGATGACTTGGAAGTTGTCCAGTTGATCGGCGATCTCTTCAATTTCTTCACCGGCTTCCAGCCATACGCCCAAGCCGCCGTCGCGAGCTTTCAGGGCGCTGCTGTGTTCCACGTACAGGCCTAGCGGCACGATCAGGTCGTCGCAGTTGGACACGCCTTCGAGCGTCGCGTCCTTGGGCAGCAGGTGCCAGGTTTCGTCGACCAGCTGACCGTTCTTAATGATTCGCTGCATATACGCGCTCCTTGAACGGGTCGATGCCGACACGGCGGAAGGTGTCGAGGAAGCTTTCTTCTTCGTGACGGGTTTGCACGTACACGTCGATGATTTTGCTGACCACGTCGGCCATGTCTTTCTCGGCGAACGATGGGCCGAGAATCTGCGCCAGGCTGGCGTCGCGACCCGAGCTGCCGCCCAAGGAAACCTGGTAGAACTCCTGGCCTTTCTTGTCCACGCCCAGAATGCCGATGTGGCCGACGTGGTGGTGGCCGCAGGCGTTCATGCAGCCGGAAATGTTCAGGTCGATATTGCCGATGTCGAACAGGTAGTCCAGGTCGTCGAAACGACGCTGGATGGCTTCGGCAATTGGAATCGACTTGGCGTTGGCCAGCGAGCAGAAGTCGCCGCCCGGGCAGCAGATGATGTCGGTCAGCAAGCCCACGTTTGGCGTGGCGAAGCCGTTTTCACGCAATTCGCCCCACAAGGTGAACAGCTGGCTCTGCTCGACGTCGGCCAGAATGATGTTCTGGTTATGGCTGTTGCGCACTTCGCCAAAGCTGTAGCGATCAGCCAGGTCGGCGATAACGTCGAGCTGCTTGTCGGTCACGTCGCCAGGGGCAACGCCGGTGGGCTTCAGCGACAGGGTCACGGCGACGTAGCCCGGTTTCTTGTGGGCGAACACGTTGCGGCTGGCCCAACGATCAAAACCGGGGTGCTCGGCGCGCAAGGCGGCGAGGGCGTCGGACTGGTCTTCCAGAGCTTTGTAGGCTGGGTCGACGAAATGGGCGGCAACGCGTGCCACTTCCGCTTCGGTCAGGGTGGTGGGGCCGTCTTTCAAATGCGCCCATTCGGCGTTAACGCGTTCGGCGAATACGTCCGGCGTCAGTGCTTTCACCAGAATCTTGATGCGCGCCTTGTACTTGTTATCGCGGCGGCCATAGCGGTTGTACACACGCAGAATGGCGTCGAGGTAACTGATCAGGTGCTGCCACGGCAGGAATTCATTGATGAAACTGCCAACGATTGGCGTACGGCCCAGGCCGCCACCTACCGATACGCGGAAGCCCAGCTCGCCGGCTTCGTTCTTCACCGCTTCCAGGCCGATGTCGTGCACTTCGATGGCCGCACGGTCGCTCACGGCGCCGTTGACGGCGATCTTGAACTTGCGCGGCAGGTGCGAGAACTCGGGGTGGAAGGTCGACCACTGACGAATGATTTCGCACCAGGGACGCGGGTCGACGATTTCGTCTTTGGCCACGCCGGCGAATTGGTCAGTGGTGGTGTTGCGAATGCAGTTGCCGCTGGTCTGTACGGCGTGCATTTGCACGGTGGCCAGCTCGGCAAGAATTTCCGGTACGTCCTCCAGTTCCGGCCAGTTGAACTGCACGTTCTGGCGGGTACTGATGTGCGCGTAGCCCTTGTCGTAGTCGCGGGCGATCTTGGCCATCATGCGCACCTGTGCCGACGACAGCAGGCCGTAAGGCACAGCCACGCGAAGCATTGGCGCAAAACGCTGGATATAAAGACCATTCTGCAAGCGCAACGGGCGAAATTCTTCGCCAGAAAGTTCGCCAGCCAGATAACGGCGGGTCTGATCACGGAACTGCTTGACGCGGCTCTCGATGATGTCTTGATCGTAACTGTCGTAGACGTACATACGGGTCCTGTTTTCAGGCTACTTACTGCCAAATCAGCGCGCACGGCCGCGCACTCCTTGCGGAGCCGGGGGAAGATAC
Organism: Pseudomonas sp. AC070; assembly: GCF_979258635.1. Taxonomy (NCBI): domain Bacteria; kingdom Pseudomonadati; phylum Pseudomonadota; class Gammaproteobacteria; order Pseudomonadales; family Pseudomonadaceae; genus Pseudomonas; species Pseudomonas sp. AC070. The sequence continues at coordinate 3,306,601 of NZ_OZ409871.1, read as the reverse complement.
CAGTTCAGGTTTATGCGCAAAAGTGATGTTTTAGTATAAGAACGAAACTTATGGTACTAAGAGCGGCGCGCTATAAGGCGCAGCCCTACAAGCCGCTTTGAAAGGCCCTCGTGAACCTTACGAAAAACCCTATCGAGGCAGCTCGATTCGTTCCGTTTCGCCTGACACCGTCGGCCAATCGCCGGCTGCCCATTTCGCTCGCGCGCGGTCAATCAGCGCCGAGTCGCTGGCGACGAAATTCCAGTTCATGCGCCGCGGGCCATCCAGCGGGCTGCCGCCGACCATGATGATCTGGCAGTCGCTTTCAGCGAACAGCGTGTAGGTTTCACCAGCCGGCAGCACGACCATGCTATGTGGCGACAACGGCTCGTCTTCTAGTCGCGCTTCGCCGCTGATCAGGTACAGCGCGCGCTGCTCGTGTTCGGCAGCAATAAACTGCGCCGACCCGGTGCTCATATAAATGTCGGCAAGGAGGGTGGGCGTCGGCACCGGCACGGGTGATTTAAGGCAGAAGCCTTCGCCGGCCACCAACCGAATCTTCACCCCCAGCGCCTCGCTTTCCGGCAAATCGGCAACGCTGTGATGGCTGTAGCTCGGCGCGTCTTGCTCCAGGTGCTGCGGCAGGGCAAGCCACAGTTGGAGGCCGTGCAGCTGCGAACCGGTTTCCCATAGCTCGCTCGGCGTGCGCTCAACATGGGCAACGCCGTTCCCCGCCGTCATATAGCTGACATCGCCGGCGCCCACGCGCTGGTCTGAACCGAGGCTGTCTTTGTGCAGCAGGGCGCCTTCAAACAGATAGCTCAGCGTCGACAAGCCGATGTGCGGGTGCTGCCGCACATTCATGCCGGTGCCTGGCGCGTAGTGGTTGCTGACGATGTGATCGAAAAACACAAACGGCCCAACGCTGCGGCATTGCGCGGACGGCAGCGGCCGCAAAATCGGCTGGCCTTCAACGTCTTCGGGGCGTGGGCGAATTACCAGGGGAGCGGCCATAAACGATTACTCAGCAAGTTGGGTGTCGACGTGAATCTCGGTGCTGGTCATCAGCTTGTGCACCGGGCATTTGTCGGCGATGGCCAGCAACTTGGCGCGTTGCTCATCGCTGAGTTCACCTTCCAACGTCAGGCTGACCGCCAGGGTGTAGTGGCCTTCGCGCTCTTTGCTGGCGTCGCGGCTGACCGCCACCTTAATGCCGGTCAGCGGCATGCCACGGGCGCGGGCATATTGGGTAACGGTCAGGGCTTTGCAGGCGCCGAGGGCGGTGTCGAAGTAATCGTGCGGGTCCGGCGCCGAGCTTTCGCCGCCCAATTCCGTCGGCATGTCGGTAGCCAACGGCGCCAGTTCGGCGATCTGGATGTCGTGGCGATAGCTGGTAGCGGACTGGCTGGTGATGGTAATGGTCATTGCACATCTCGGCGTCGAAGGGCGTGGTAGAGCATCCTGCTTGGCGCCGCTTGAACCTGCAAGCCCGGCGCGGGGTCTATGTTTGTCACGCACTTTCAGGGAGCGAAGCGTTGTCCAGTCAGCCCACATTAATTGCCACATTCATGCTCACGCTGCTGCTTGCCAGCCCCAGCCATGCCCGCGACTACCACTACACCGATGCCCATTTGCACTACGTCGATTTCTTCCAGGAAACCGAGGGCATGCCGGCGTTGCTGAAACAGATGGACGCCAACCGCGTCGACCACGTGATGATCGCCGGCATCCCCCTGGCCAAGAAATGGCACGAAGACGAACCCAAGCGCCCCCGTTATTACGCTGGCGATGACGCCGATGCGTACTGGTACAGCGCCACCGATTTCTACGTCGCCGCCGCCGTGGGCGACCTGCAACCTGAACAGCGCAAACGCTTCCACCCGTTTCTGTCCGGCTTTAACCCGGTGGACAAAAACGCCGACGCCCACATCGCCAGAATGCTCAAGCTCTACCCCGGTTTTTGGCAGGGCATCGGCGAGGTGTTCACCCGCCACGACGACCTCACGGCCATCACCTCCGGTGACACCCCAAGGGCCAACAACGAAGCCATGGCTCGCGTGTATCACCTGGCCGCCGAGCATGATCTACCGGTGTTGCTGCACAGCAACATCACCTCCAAGCGCGAGAAAAACCCGCTGTACCTGTCCGAAATCGAGGAGCCGCTGCGTAACCATCCGCATACCCGTTTCATCTGGGCGCACGCCGGCACGAGCATGGAGCTGCATCGCCATCAGACCAAGCTGGATTTCGTGCTGCCGACGCTGCAACGCATGCTCGAGGCGTACCCGAATTTGTATATCGACCTGTCGTGGAGCGTGTTGCACCCGTATTTGCTGAGCGAGGAGGGCAAGCCGGACGCCGAATGGGTGGCGCTGGTTAAACGCTACCCGGAGCGTTTTATGCTCGGCTCCGATGTGGTGGGCAAGTTCGACAACGTGGGCAAAGAGCTGCGCGGCTTCGATCCGTTTCTCGACGCGCTGCCGGCCGATGTGGCGCAGAAAGTGGCGCGCGACAACTTCCTGGCCGTGTTGCCGCGGAACTTGAAACAGCCGGCGCCGTAACCGGCACTGTCATCAGTCTGTCATTGCATGGTCATAAGCTCGCGCGATCCACAACTAAGGAGCGCGACATGCAAGTTATCCGTAAGAGTTCGCTGGCGGCGTTGCTGCTGTGTGCAGTCAGTCAGTTGGCACAGGCCGAAGTGCGGGTTGAAGGCCCGGTTGAATTCGGCATTTTCGAAACCACCGCCACTGACCTGCAACCCGGCGAGCGCGTGCTGACCCGCAGCAAACAAGCCATTCAGCCAACGGATGTAATTCCCGCCAAGCTCGGCACCAAATTCGGCATTCGCTACACCCTGGCAAACAAGAAAATCGACGACACGCCGCTGACCTTGTTGTACCTCACCCCCGGCATCCAATCCGCCGATGGCCGCCACGACAAACTGGTGGTTGAACAGAAACTGGTAGTCGGCGCTCCGCAAGACGTGATGGCATTCGAGTTCAGCGAATACAACGAACTGGTTAAAGGCGACTGGCACTTCATGGTCTTCCAGGGCGACCGCCTGCTGGCCGAAAAGCGCTTCACCGTGCAGTAAATTTTCCCGCTCCGCCGAGCCTGAGCCGCCATACTCACCAAACACACAGTCATCCCCGCGCAGGCGGGGATCCAGGCTCGCCGCCCGCCTAAAGCCCTCGAAATTCCATACGCATTCCCCACAACCAGCTAATTTCTTCCCACCGGTTGGCAGCGAGGCAACACTTTGTTACTTTGCCTGCACTATCGTACCAACTCGAAGCGTGCGCACCGGTCACGGTGACGCCACCAGGGACGATGGAGTTTCTGTTGCAGGTCGAAGTTGCGTGCGCGCCGACCTTCAGCAGCCGAGAGATGAATAAAAAACAGGGTGGCCGTTAGCGCTGCCCAAATAATCTTGGCGTATAGGGAGCGTTGTCGATGAACACACGTGTGTGCGGTTCCAACGGAAAGGGGCGCCCATGGCGGGCGGGGGCAACGATGGCGTTACTGCCATTGCTGGTGGCGGGGGCCGCGCAGGGCGCTGAGTTCAGCTTTGCTGACAACGAAGTCACTGGCTCGTTGGACACCACCCTTTCATACGGCTCGATGTGGCGCGTGCAGGGCCGCGACAAGGGCAATATCACCGACATCAACGCCGACGACGGCAACCGCAACTTCGACACCGGCCTGGTTTCCGAAGTGTACAAAGCCACCTCCGACCTCTCGGTCAAATACCAAAATTACGGCGCGTTTGTGCGCGGCACTGCGTTCTACGACACGCAGATCATGGACAAACGCAACGACTATTACGACACCACCGGCGGTGTCGAGCGGCCCAGCCAGAACTTCCCCAACGACAACGAATTCACCGAAGACACCCGCCATAACGCCGGACGCAAAGCGCAGATTCTCGACGCTTATCTCTACGGCAGCTGGGACATCTACGACAAACCCCTTGCCGCCAAAGTCGGCCGCCAGGTATTGAGCTGGGGCGAGGGCGTGTTCTATCGCGGTGGCGTGAACACCATCAACCCGGTCGACGCCGCCAAATTCCACCTGCCGGGCTCCGAGCTCAAAGAAGTACTGGTGCCGATGGAAGCCTTCAGCTTCAACGTCGGGCTGACCGACGATTTGTCCATGGAAGCGTTTTATCAGTGGAAATGGAAAGAGACCCAGCTGGACCCGGCGGGCACGTATTTTGGTGATACGGACCTGTTCGCGGAGGGGGGGAATACGGCGTATACGGACAACGCGGACCTGGCGCCACTGATGCCGCTTTATTCGGGGCTGGCTGCTTTTGGTGTAGGTGGTCTTGGTTCCGGTCCGTTTGGCCCCAACGGTTACCTCAACAGCGAAACCGGCGTGTTTAAAGTTGCCAATATCGGCAAAGACATCGAAGCGGACGACAGTGGTCAGTTCGGTGTGTCATTCCGGTATGTGGCTGAGCAGCTGAACTCCACGGAGTTCGGGTTTTACTTCGTGAATTACCACGCCAAGGAACCGCAGATCGCGATCGATTTGTCGGGCTACGAGGGCGTCGACCTCACCAGCATCGCCACGGCGTTAGCGACTGGATCTCCAGCGCTTCCCATCGAATACACTGGCGCGCTGGCCACGTTTGATTTGGCGAGTAACGCGCAGGCACGTCGGGACTACGTCGAAGACATCCGCATGTACGGCTTCAGTTTCAATACCACCGTGGGCGATGCCTCGTTTTCTGGCGAAGTGGCGTACCGTCCCAATGCCCCGATCACGATTGCCGCCACGGATGACTTGCTCGGTGATGTGTTGGGCCAAGGCGTATTCGGCCTGACTAATATTTACGACGCGGGCGTATCGGGCGACCAAGCCTGCGCCGCCGTCTCCGGCAAACAACTGTGCCGCTCCCAACTCTTCGAAAACTACGAGCGCGCCGAAACCTACAACATCTCGCTCTCAACCATTTACAACTTCGGCCCCATGGCCAGCTTCGACTCGGTCATGGGCGTGGCCGAAGTCGCCTCGCAACATATCCGCGGCAGCAGCTTGAAATACCGCGCTTATGACGGCAGCACGCGCAAATTCGCCAGTACCACCGACAAGGCCTATGTCGACCCCGAAAACGGCGACTCCGACCAAATCACCCGTGACAGTTACGGCTACACCTTGCTGCTCTCCGGCAGTTGGAACGACGTGTACGCCGGGGTGAAGTTGGCGCCGTACGTGGTGTACCAGGACGATTTCCAAGGCAACTCCGACCGCACCGGCAACTTTATCGAAGGGCGCAAGGCGTACACCCTGGGCATGGATGCCACCTACCTGAACGCCTTCGAAGTCGGGTTGCAGTACACCGAGTACTACGGCGCCGGCCGCAACAACTCGATGCGCGACCGTGACAACGTGTCGTTAAGCGCCAAGTACTCGTTTTGATGCCTGACAGAATTCTGGAGAACCGTGCATGTTGAACAAAAATTCACTGCTGCTCGCCGCCATTCTGCTGGCCGTCGGCACCACCGATAGCCTGGCCGGCGTTTCCGCGCAGCAAGCCGCCACGCTGAAAACCACCCTCACACCGCTGGGTGCGGAAAAAGCCGGCAACGCCGCCGGCACCATTCCCGCCTGGACGGGCGGCATGACCCAAGCGCCGGCTGGCTACAAAGGCCCGGGCGCGCACCACGTCGACCCGTTTGCCGGCGAGAAGCCGCTGTTCACCATCACCAAAGGCAACCTGGAACAGTACAAAGCCAGCCTCACCGCCGGGCAGATCGCCTTGTTCAATGCCTACCCGGAAACCTTCCAGATGCCGGTGTACCCCACCCACCGCACCGGCTCGGCGCCACAGTGGGTGTACGACAACACCTTCAACAACGCCACCAGCGCCAAGGTGCTGGACGGTGGCAACGGCTTTGCCGACGCCTATGGCGGCACGCCGTTTCCCATTCCACAGAGCGGCGTTGAAGCGGTTTGGAACCACATCGTGCGGTATCGCGGCACCTACGTGATTCGCCGCTCGGCCGAGGCAGGCGTGCAGCGCAACGGTCAGTACTCGCTCGTGACCTCCCAGGACGAAGCGCTGTTTCGCTTCTACAACCCCAAGAGCAACTACAGCGAACTGAACAACACCTTGTTCTATTACATGACCTTCACCACCGCCCCGGCGCGCCTGGCCGGCAATGGTGCACTGGTGCAGGAAATGCTCGACCAGGTCAAAGAGCCGCGCCAGGCCTGGGGCTACAACCCTGGCCAACGCCGCGTGCGCCGCGCGCCGACCTTGGCCTACGACACGCCGATTGAATCGTCCGATGGCCTGCGCACTGCCGATGACACCGACATGTACAACGGCGCGCCCGACCGCTACGACTGGACCCTGGTCGGTAAAAAGGAAATCTACATTCCCTACAACAACTACGTGCTCACCAGCCCCGAGGTGAAATACAACGACCTGCTCAAGCCCGGCCACATCAACCCCAAATACACGCGCTACGAACTGCACCGCGTGTGGGTAGTGGAAGGCAAATTGAAAGCGGGCGCGCGGCACATCTACTCCAAGCGCACGCTGTTCCTCGACGAAGACAGCTGGGGCGCGGCGGTAGTGGATCAATACGACGGGCGAGGGGAGTTGTGGCGGGTGTCCATGGCCTACCTGAAAAGCTTCTACGAACTGCCCACCGTATGGACCGCGCTGGACACCTTCCACGACCTGCAAGCGCGGCGCTACAGCGTGCAATGGCTCGACAACGAAGAACCCGGCACCGCCGACTTCAGCAAGCCCTCGCCAGACGACGCCAACTTCAGCCCCGCCGCCTTGCGCCGCAAAGCATCGCGTTAGCCGCACCCTCAGTCGCGATGCTCTTGATGTAAAAGCATCGCGGCTAAAGCCGCTCCTACAGGTGATTGTTGAGGCTGCGGATCAATCGCCGCGGTATTCACACCCGCTGGTGCAGGTTTCGTGAATGCGCACGCGCGACAGCTCGGGCAGCAACGGTTTGAGCTGTTGCCAGATCCATTTGCTGAGCACTTCGCTGGTGGGGTTTTCCAGGCCGGGAATGTCGTTGAGGTAGTTGTGATCCAACTGCTCGTACAGCGGCTTGAAGATCGCTTTGATTTCGGAGAAGTCGCGGATCCAGCCGGTGTAGGGATCAACGTCGCCTTCGATGTAAATGGCAACGCGGAAGGAGTGGCCGTGCAGGCGTCCGCATTTGTGCCCGGCAGGCACGTGAGGCAGACGGTGTGCGGCTTCGAAGATGAATTCTTTAAACAGTTCCACGGCGTAACGCTCTGAGAAAGGGGGCGGCAAAAACAGCCGGCGAGTCTAGCAGTTCGGCCCAGGCTTTACCCATAGCGAGCTTGTCTCGCCGGTCAGGAAGTGCGTTACGCCTTCAGGTTCAGCCGCTTGGCCAGGCGGTTGAGGTTGGCGCGGTCCAGCCCAAGCTCGCGCGCTGCGCTGGCCCAGCTCCCTTGATGACGCTCCAGGCAGGCGCTGATGAGCTGACGTTGATAGTCGTCCAGGTGCTGGCGTAAATCGCCCACTGCGCCCTCAACGGCCGGCACTTCCAGCGTTTGGCTCAGCCCGGCAGGCTGCGCGGCAGGCAGTGCCAGGTCGGCGGCATTCAGGCTGAGAATTCGCGGTCGTTCGCGGCAGGCGGCCAGCGCTTTGAGCGAGGCGCGGCCGATTAGATGCTCCAGCTCGCGCACGTTGCCCGGCCAGTCGTACGCCAGCAATGCCGCTTGCGCATCAGCCGCCAGGCGCAGGCTGCGCAAGCCCAGGCGCGGACGGTTGTCTTCGAGGAAAAACCCGGCGAGCAGCAACACATCGCGGCCCCGTTCGCGCAACGGCGGCACGCGCAGCGGATACACGCTCAGGCGGTGATAGAGGTCGGCGCGGAAACGACCGGCGCGCACCTCTTCGGCCAGGTCGCGATTGGTTGCCGCCAGCACCCGCACATTCACGTGGTGTTCTTTGTCTGACCCCACCCGTTGCAGTTGCCCGCTCTGCAGAACCCGCAGCAATTTAGCCTGGACCGGCAGCGGCAGTTCACCGACTTCATCGAGAAACAACGTGCCGCCATCGGCCAGTTCGAACTTGCCGCGCCGCTCGTTTACCGCGCCGGAGAACGCGCCACGCACGTGGCCGAACAGCTCGCTCTCCACCAGGGTTTCCGGCAGGGCGGCGCAGTTGAGGCTGATCATCGGCGCCTTGGCGCGCGGTGACTGAGCGTGAATGGCCTGGGCCACCAACTCTTTGCCGACACCGGTTTCGCCACTGATCAACACGCTCAGCTCGCTGTTGCCGACCACCGCAATCTCTTCCACCAAACGCTTGTGGGCCGGGCTCTGGCCAATCATTTCCTTGGTCTGCGCCTGGGCCGCCGCCTGTTTGTAGACCTCGGCGAGTTGGTGTTGGTCGTGGGCATCGCGGGCCAGATGGCTGATGCGCTCGCCTGCCTTCACCGTCGCCGCCGCCAGGCTGGAGAAGGCCGCCAAGGTGTTCAGATCGGCAGGGCTAAAGCAGGCCGCGTCCAACGCGTCGAGCGTCAGCACACCCCACGGGCGGTCGTCGAGGTACAGCGAGCAGCCCATGCAATCGTGCACTTCCAAATGGCCCTGCACGCCTTCAACCAAGCCGTCATACGGGTCGGGCAAATCGCTGTCGGCGGCGAAGTGTGTGGGCTCGCGGTTTTCCAGCAGCGCTTTTAAACGCGGGTGCTCCGCCACTTTGAAGCGTCGCCCAAGGGTGTCGGCGCTTAAACCATGAACGGCCAGTGGCACCAACTGCTCGCCTTCCAGGCGCAATAACGCGGTGGCGTCGCAGGGCAGCAGGTCGCGCAGGGCATCCAGTAAACGGCGGTAACGCTCGCCTTCGGGCAGCTCGCGAGACAAGTCGGCCACCAGAGGAAGAAACGCATTGAGCAGTGACGTGGCGGTCATAACGACCCTCTTGGTGTCAAAGTGACGCGTGTCATTACGACTTTTAAATTATGCAAGTAATTGAAAAGTAAGGAACTAATAGTTGGCATGAAACCTGGAATGTCTAGCTGGGAAAAACCCTACCACAGCCAAGGAAAGAACTCATGCTCACTGCCCCGCAAACCGTCTTGATCAAAGCCACCGTGCCGCTGCTCGAATCTGGCGGCGAAGCGCTGACCACGCATTTCTACGACACCATGCTGCGCGACTATCCCCAGGTGCGCCCGCTGTTCAACCAGACGCACCAAGCCAGCGGCGCGCAAGCCCGGGCGTTGGCCAATGCAGTGCTCATGTACGCCAAGTTTATCGACCGCCTGGAAACCTTGGGGCCGCTGGTGGGGCAGATCGTTAATAAACACGTGGCCCTGCAAATTCTGCCCGAGCATTACCCCATCGTCGGCACCTGCCTGCTCAATGCCATTCGTGAAGTGCTGGGTTCGGAAGTGGCGACCGACGAGGTCATCGACGCCTGGGCTGCGGCATATGGCCAATTGTCGAACCTGCTTATGGGCATTGAAGAAAACATGTACAGCGCCAGCGAGCAGGCTGAAGGCGGCTGGCGCGGTGGTCGGCAATTCCGCCTGGCCCGCAAAGAAGTGGAAAGTGAAGAAATCACCTCGTTCTACTGGGTGCCGGCTGACGGTGGCGCGCTCATGAACTTTGCGCCGGGCCAGTACATCGGCCTGCGTCTGGATATCGACGGCGATGACCTGCGCCGCAACTACTCGCTGTCTGCTGCGCCGAACGGCCGCGAGTACCGCATCAGCGTGAAGCGTGAGCCAGGCGGACGCGTGTCGGGTTACCTGCACGACCGCCTGAACGTCGGCGATAGCCTTGAACTATTCCCACCGGCGGGCGCGTTTACCTTGCAAGCCTCCGACAAACCGCTGGCACTGATCACCGCCGGTGTCGGCATCACCCCGGCGCTGGCCATGTTGGAACAGGCGTTGCCCAGTGGCCGCGAGATTCACTTTATCCACTGTGCGCGCCACGGCGGCGTACACGGGTTTCAGGCGTGGCTGGAGACAAAGGCGCAGGACTATCCACAGCTCAAACGCTTCTACTGCTACAGCGAGCCGCGCGAAGAAGACCGGCACATTGAGCAGGGCTTTTTGACCGAAGAACGCTTGGCCCAGTGGCTACCCGAAAGCCGCGACTTCGACGCCTACTTCCTCGGCCCGCAACCGTTTATGGCCCACGTGAACCGCAGCTTGCGCGGTTTGGGTGTGCCGGCGGCGCAGTGTCATTACGAGTTCTTTGGGCCGGCTGGGAAGCTGGAGTAATGCGTTCGGCTTGAACGTCTGGCTTCCCGCCTGCGCGGGAACGACGGAGGCTTTCAAGCTGGCCGCCACGTTGAAAATCCGCCGCCTTCCGCTCCCTCTGCCCGCTTGCGGGAGAGGGCTGGGGAGAGGGTTTTCAGTTAGTCAGGGCTTACGAATCCGCTGCAATTCCCCATTCAACCAATCGGCCGACGGCTGCTGCTGGCCGTTGCAGTCGACGCTGTAGGCCTTGCCGCTGATGCTGCTGCCGGTAGCCGCGCGCTTGATGAAGTCTTCGCTGCTGTCGACCAGGCCTTTGTTTTCCAGGTAGTCGAGCTTTTGTTGCAGGTGCATACGCGCTTCCTTGCCGTCGTAAGCACTGCCGTTGCGGATAAAACTGCAGCCGCTGTTCTCGACGAACACCAGCAATTTGTCTACTTCGCCACGGCTCTGCGCGCTTAGTGCGGCGTGGGTTTCAGTCGCTGCAAGCAGGCAGCAGCTGATGCAGATAATCCGCCACATAGGCGTGAAAGCCACCATCGTTCCAATACTCCATATGACTCAAAGGGGTGTGCCGTTTGTACCAAGGGCCTACGGCCATGGCACGGTCTTCGTACACCACGTCGGCGTAATTCGGCAGCGGACGCAAGGGATAACCCAGTGCATCCGCCGGTGCATAAAGGTTAAGCCAGCGCGCCCGTTCGCGCACGGACGCACTCAGGCAGTTGCCAGGAAAGCGAATCGGCAGCACTGGGTTATAGGCGAAGGTGAACAGCGGAATATTGCAGCCAAAGGTGATCAGCCCGGCCAGGGTTTCCAAGCCCAGGAATGGGTCCAGCGGGCAGCTGGGCGTGGCGTTCAGCTGCTGTTGGTCCCAGGCGTAGTTGGAAAAAATATGCCCGCCCAGCGAGTGCGCCAGCACCACCAGCGGCGTGTCGGCATCCACCTTGGCGCGCAGCGCTTGCAGGCCCTGACGCACCGTTTGGTGCACTTGTTGGTAGGTGGTGTCGTACGCTTCGCTGACCTTGCGGTAGCCGCTGGCATCGCCGAGAAACAGCGTGACCGCCCGGCGCAGCCAGCGCCACGTCACCGGCTCGGCTTTGAGCTTTTCCAGATAGGCAAATTCGCGGTCATCGAGCACGTCGGCCCAGTACAGGCTCTGAAACGCCACCTGTTCTGCCTGCTCGCCCAGGCGCAGGCGCAACTGGCTGATCAGGCCCTGGGCGAATACGTGGTAACCGTCGCTATTGAACTGCGCGGGTTGGGTGCCAATGCCGTGGATGATGGCAACTGCAAGCTTCATGACCGGTCCTTGGTAGTACTCGGAAATTTCCCTGTGTGGTTTTACAGCGCCACCAAGCGCTCGCCAAGCGTGTTGCCATCAACCAGTTCGAGAAACTCGTCGCCCATCCGCCGGCTCGCGTCCATCGCGGTGCGCCAGTAGCGTTCGCGCCCGGCGTCATCGCCCAGAAAGCGGGTGAAGTCTTTGCGATCTGGCAGTTTGCCGAAGGGCAGTTTCGCCAGGTACTCGCGCGAGGGCGCCAGCAGCAACACGTTTTGCAGGCGCACGTTGTCGCCTTTGCGCCACGGCAGACCCTTGTCAAACCAGCCGGGAATGACTTTGTCGGTGAAGTGCGGATAGAGCACCACGTCATCGCCGCTGTAGGGCAGGTCGAGGTGGTAATCGAGCAAACCGCCGTCGCGGTAAGTGCCCGCGCCGGCGCCGGGAATATCGCGCACGCCTTCCATCACCATGGGAATGGAGCCGGAGGCGAGCAGGGCGTGGCGCAAGTTGTTCACGTCCAAGTGCAGCAAGCGCGAGGGGAAATCGCTGAGGGCGCTAAGCGGCGGCTGGTTGCGAGCGTCGTGCAAAATCACCCGCTCGAAATGGCGCGACAGGCGCGGGCGGCCGAGCAGGTTGTTGCCGATTACCGACGACAACCCCAACCCCAGCGCGCCACGGCGGTCATGAGCGAGCAGACCAAGGCTGCGCACCACCATGATGTTCAGGCTGTAGTGGGGATTGTTCAGTACGTGTTCGTCCTGGCCTTCGAGCAAGTCGTCGAGCATGCGCACGCAGCTCTGCGTCACTTGCGCCATGCTCACGCCCTTGGCGAAACGCTGCTGGGTATACAGCTCGCCCAGGCGCTGAATGCCGGCCGCCGCGTCAGGCAGACAAGCACTGGCGAAGCGCCAAGAGCCGATGGAAGCACCGATCAGCGCGCGTTGACGCGGTGCGCGTGGCAGCCAGTCGCCGAACAGCGCCAGGTCCAACCCTTGAATGCCCAACGCCTTCGGACCGCCCGCGGCGCCCGGCAGAATGCCCACGTCAGATGGCGCCAAGCCACGCTCACGAATTCGCGCCAAGGCTTTGCTGCCGGCTTTAAGGGTCAGGGCGGGGGACTTGATTTGGATCGCGCTCATGTAGGCCTCCATCACGCAAGGGCGCGATTATAGAGCGGTGAGCGGTAAGACCAAGGAGGTTTTGTTGTGTGAATGTGGGGGTAAAGCGTGGGGTGTAACAAAACACGTGGTGATCCCGGCCGGCTTCATTCCCGCGAAAGCCGCGGTTCGACGACTCGGAACTCGAATGATCAGAGGTAAGCACTTGCCTGCAAAATTCTGGATCCCCGCGTGCGCGAGGATGACGGAGGTTGGAAGAAGAGCACCGTCATCCTCATGAGCGAGGTAGTCCGACGATTCGGGGTCCAGCGTGCATCAAGTGACGCATCTCTTTGCTAGATCCTGAGTCGTTGCACCGCCGTGCTCGCGAGGATGACGGCGGCTTACGACCAACAATCAGAAGCGGTACGAAACCTGAGTACCGAAACCGTGCGCGCTGTTTTCGTAGGTGGCGCGGTACGAGCCTTTGGTGCCTTCGGTATCGAGTTGGTTGACCTTGGTGTCTTCTTCCCACAGGTACGAGTAGGCCAGGTCCACGGTCAGGTCCTGAGTCGGATTCCAACCTACGCCGAAGCTCACGGCAGTCCGGTCGCCGGTAGGAATGCGCGGCGAACGATCGGCGTTGTTGGTTGGGCTTTGGTCGAAGGCCAGACCGGCGCGCACTGTCCACTGTGGGTTCAGCTTGTAGGCGGTGCCTACTGCGTAACCCCACGTGTCATGCCAGTTTTGTTCTTCGGTGATGCTCGACAGGCTGGCCGAAGCTGGGCCTCGTACGCCGTCGTTTTCTACGGTGATTTCTTTCAGGCGGCTCCAGCGAGTCCAGGTGCTGCCGGCGTACAGAGTCCAGGCGTCGTTGACGTCATGGGTGATCGACGCATCAACGGATTCAGGCGTGGTCAGGTCCAGCGAAGCATCGTACTTACCGTACGCGCCTATCGAGGCGTAGATCGGGTTGCTGCCGGAAACCGTGGTGTCGCCGTCCAGCTTGTATTTGACCTTGGAGTGGTACGTCACGCCGGCCCGGGTTTGCGGGGTGAATTCGTACAGAACGCCGACGTTGTAGCCGATAGCGGTGTCGTCGCCTTTGATTTTCACGCGGCTCTCTGCCGGAGCAAGCGGACTCGGGCTGCCGAGCGCGCTCTCCAACTTGCCATCGATGCGGTTGATGGTCGGGCCAAAACCCACCGACAACTCGTCGTTCACACGGAAGCTTACGGTCGGCTGCACGGTGACCACTTTCACTTCGCTGTAGTCGCCGAACTTACGGCCCTGGAAGTCACCTTCGTAGTCGGTGATCAAGCCGAACGGGGCGTACACGCCTACGCCAAATGCCCATTGCTCATTTACCGGGTTCACGTAGTAGCCCATGGGCACGGCAGTGAACGGCACCATGTCGCCGTCGTTGCTGCCGGAGGTGGAGCCGCTGGCGTGCTTGATGTCGGTTTTGGCCGAGATGGCCGCCGCACCAACGCTGACTTCCTGGCGCTTGAGGCGCGACATGCCGGCAGGGTTGCCGAACAGGGTGGTCGCATCTTCAGCCGAGGAGGAGCGCCCGGCGAAGGAAGAACCCATGCCGCTGACGCTTTGTTCGTTAAGGGCAAAACCGCCAGCCAGGGAGTAGCTGGAAGCGGCAGAAATAGTCAGGGCTAGGGTGGTCTTGAACCAGGCGTGTTTCATGGAATAGTCCTGTTGTAATTGTGTACGGGTGGCGGAAATTATCAGGATTCATATTTCCTGGCCAGTCGCTCAAGATCGCAAATTTTCCCGTAATTGTCCTACAACTCAGGGCATTGTGATGGCAACGTCGGCAATCTTGTACGAGCGTACTTTTGCCGTTTTGTTCCAGCTGTTTTTACGCCGCCTGGCGGGCTTTGCCGACGTAGTGATGCCACGCGCGGCTGAAATCACGCTCGCGGCCCTCCGGTTGAAACACCTGCCGCCACACGCGCGCCATGCCCATTATGTCGTCTCCCTCAGGCAGGCCGGGGCTTTGCGCCTCGACCATAAGCCAGGCGATGGCGGTGGCGTAACGCAGGTTCACCGTCAATTCCAAGTGGGGCGCGGCGAGAAAGGCGTGCTGGCTGGCTAATCCGCGAACGCGGCTGGCCAGTTCTGGATCGAGTGCAAGGTGGTGGTCCCAGAGCGTTTGGTGACGCAAATCGGCGATTCGGTACAGGCCGTGACCGTGCGGATCATCCAGCGCCGAACCGAGGGCCGACTGACAAGCGGCGGTGCACAGCAGAAAGGATTCGGCGCACGGGCTGTGCCGATCCAGGTAGAGGAGGGTAGGGCGGATAACGTGTTGGCATAAATCACTGGCGGCAATGCCCATGGCAACCTCGAAGAAAGGTGACCGGTGAGACCTTGGCGCCTGGCAGCGGTGTTGAAACGATTTTTCGAAAAGGCCCCACCGGGAGCGGGGTTAGCCGCTCCTGTTGAAGCATAGTCAGACCATTACGCTGTAAAGGGCTGTTTTTAAATCATTTACGCACCAGCTGCGGCGCGTATATGCCTCAGGGTGATTAAAAGCCGCTTGTACGCGTGATTTTCGCCAAGAACCCGTTGGGCTTACAACCAGTGCGCCACCGCCCACCAGCCCAGCAGGCTCATGACGATGGTGTACGGCAACGCCATCCACGTCATGCGGCCGTACGACAACCGCACTAACGGCGCCAACGACGAGGTCAGTAGAAACAGGAACGCCGCCTGGCCATTAGGCGTGGCCACGCTCGGCAGGTTGGTGCCGGTGTTAATCGCCACGGCCAGCGCTTCGAAATGCTCGCGGCTCATGTTGCCGGCGGCGAATTCGCGTTTCACCTCGGTGATATAGATGGTGGCCACAAACACGTTGTCGCTGATGGCCGACAGCAAGCCGTTGGCAATAAACAGCATGGTCGGCTGCTGCTCGGACGGCAGCGCCAGCACGGCCTGGATAATGGGCGTGAACAGCTGCTGTTCATGAATCACCGCCACCACGGCAAAAAACACCACGAGCAAGGCAGTGAAGGGCAGCGCGTCTTTGAAGGCGTTGCCGATGCGGTGCTCGTCGGTGATGCCGCTGAATGCGGTAATCAGCACGATGACCAGCAAACCGATCAAGCCCACTTCCGCCACGTGGAAGGCCAGGCAGCCGATCAGAATCAACGCCGCCAGACCCTGCACGATCAAGCTCGCCGTGTCTGCCTGGGTGCGATGTTTCGATTCGCGGGCGGCATGGTCGGCCAATACGTTGCGCACTGATTCCGGCAACTCGGTGCCGTAACCGAACCAGCGCAGCTTCTCCAGCAATACGCAGGTCACCAAACCCGCCACCAGCACGGGCAGCGACACGGGCGCCACCTTTAAGAAGAAGGTGATGAAGTCCCAGCCCACTTCATGGCCGATCAGCAGGTTTTGCGGTTCACCCACTAGCGTGCACACGCCGCCGAGCGCGGTGCCGACCGCGCCATGCATCAGCAAGCTGCGCAAGAAAGCGCGGAATTGGTTGAGGTCGTGGCGTTTCTGTTCGTCCACATCGCTGTCTTCGCCTTCGTCGCACTGCGGGGTCTGGCAAGAGGCGAAGCGGTGGAACACTTGATAGAAACCCAGGCAAACGGTGATGACCACGGCGATCACGGTCAGGGCGTCGAGAAATGCCGAGAGGAACGCGGCCATCAGGCAGAACGTCAGCCCCAGCAACGCCTTGGACTTGACCCCCAGCAGCAGCTTGGAGAACACCAGCAGCAACAGGTCTTTCATAAAGTAGATGCCGGCGACCATAAACATCAGCAGCAAAATCACCGGGAAGTTATGCGCCAGCTCGTCGTACAGCGCCTGCGGTCCGGCCATGTGCAGCAGCAGCGCTTCGATCACCAGCAAACCGCCGGGTTGCAGCGGGTAGCACTTGAGCGCCATGCCCAGGGTGAAAATGAATTCAGCCACCAGCATCCAGCCTGCCACCATCGGCCCGAGCGTCCAGAGTGCCAGCGGGTTGAGGATCAGAAAGGCGAGAATGCAGAGCTTGTACCAGCGTGGCGAGTGGCCCAGAAAGTTGCGCGCGAAGGCGGGGGCGAGCGAGGTTGGCATTGCGGGCGGACCTTATTCGAATGTGGGTTTGAGGCGCTGGCAAGATACCAGACAGATCAAGCGCTTAAAGCCTTTAGTCGAGCAGCGGTGTGAAGACTGGCAGCGTGGTCTGCGTCACACCGTCGGCATCGACTTTTATGACGTGCTTGTTATAGTTGCGCGGTTTTATCCACAACAACATTCTATGCGCGCACGTGCAGCAGAAATGAGGAAGGCCAAGATGTCCGCCTACAAAGCGTTCCGTGTAGAACTGGCCGACAAGATCGCCCATGTGGTGATCAACCGCCCAGAAAAGGTCAACGCCATGAGCGCGGACTTCTGGACCGAAATCGTGGAAATCTTCAATTGGATCGACACCACCGACGACGTTCGCGTGGTGGTGATCTCCGGCGCGGGAAAACACTTCTCCTCCGGTATCGACCTGATGATGCTGGCGCAAGTCGGCAGCCAGCTCGGTAAAGACCCTGGCCGCAACGCCGAAGTGCTGCGGCGCAAAATTCTCGAATTACAAAGCTCGTTCAACGCCGTCGACGCCTGCCGCAAGCCAGTGCTGGCGGCCATTCAGGGCTACTGCCTGGGCGGCGCCATCGACCTGATCAGCGCCTGCGACATGCGCTACTCGACGCTGAACGCGCAATTCTCGATCAAAGAAATCGACATGGGCATGGCCGCTGACGTCGGCACCCTGCAACGTCTGCCGCGCATCATTGGCGACGGCATGATGCGTGAGCTGGCATTTACCGGCCGCACCATCGGCGGCGAAGAAGCGCGCAGCATCGGCCTGGTCAATCGCACGTTTGTAGATGAAGCGGCGTTGCTCGACGGTGTGTTCGGCATCGCCCGGGAAATCGCCAGCAAATCGCCAATTGCCATTCGTGGCACGAAAAAAATGATCGGCTACATGCGTGATCACCGCGTGGACGACGGCCTGGAATACGTCGCCACCTGGAACGCCACCATGTTGCAATCTGCCGATCTGCGCGTGGCCATGGCCGCGCACATGAGCAAGCAAAAGCCTGAATTCGCAGACTGATGCGCGCGTATTTCTCACTGGCGCGGGAGGCGCTGTAGGCCATGGTTTCTGGAGCCACATCCCTGAGTTTGGTGCGCGACGAGCTGTTCGCCACCATGGAAGAGGCGGAACTGAGCCTTGAGCAGTTTATTGCCGAGCGCAACAACGGCAGCCTGCTGCAACAAGCGGTGGAATACCTGCAGCAAATTCGCGGCACGCTCAATCTGATCGAGCTGGCCGGTGCCGAATTGCTGGCCCAGGAAGTGCTGGAACAAGCCACCGACATTCCCGAAGGCGCCGGTGAAGAGCGCGACGTGCAGCTGTCGGCGTTGAACAATGCCTTGCACGTGCTGCGCCGCTACCTCGAAAACGTCGAGATGCATCGCCAGGAACTGCCGGAGCTGCTGCTGCCCGCCATCAACGACCTGCGCGCTGCCGGTTCGCAACCACCGCTGCCGGAAAGCTTTTTCTTCAGCGCCCGTCTGGACCAAACCCGTCCGCAAACCGGTACGCCGGTGGACGTAGCCGCCCACGCCGATGACCTGCGCCGCCTGCGTCATATGTACCAGGTGGGGCTGCTCGGCTTTATCCGTGAAGAAAGCCCGCAAGCCGGCTTGAAGCTGATGGGCCGCGCCTTGAGCCGTCTCGACAGCCTGTTCGCCAGTCAGCCGCGTGGCCGCCTGTGCTGGATCGGCGCCGCCGCGCTGGAGGCCCAAGTGGACGGCCAATTGCTGCCGCGTAAAGCGCGCAAGCAACTGTTCGCCCGCATTGACCGCGAGCTCAAGCAACTGCTCGGCAATGCCAGCTACGAAGCGCCGCGCAATCTGCTCAAAGAATTGCTGTATTTGGTCGCGCTGGCCGACAGCCATGGGCCGCAAGCGTCTCAGGTGCGAGAAGTGTTCGGCCTGCTGCCGCTGCCCTTTACCGATCAGTTGCTGGAAGAAGAATCGCAACTGCTGGCAGGCCCCGGCCGTTCGGTAATGCGCTCGTTGTCGTCGGCCATTCGTGAAGAACTGGCCAGTGTGAAAGACCTGCTCGACCTGATCGAGCGCGGCACCGTCGACAGCGAACGCCTCACCACCTTGCACGGCCTGCTCGGCAAGTTGGCAAAAACCCTCGGCATGGTGGGCCTCAGCTCGGCGGGTGCGACCCTGCAGAATCAATTGCAGGTCGTGGCCGGCTGGAACGACGCGGAACCGATTGAAGTGCCGGCGTTGCACAAACTTGCCGACGCCGTGCTGTATGTCGAAAGCATGGTCGCCAGCCTGGAAAGCGGCGAGCGCCGTGATGCGCGACCGCAAGAAGCGCAGCCGGGCGATGAAGCCACCTCGTTTGCGCAGCACCAATTGAACGAAGCGCGAATTGTAGTGGTCGATGAATCACAGGCGGGCTTGGTCATGGCCAAGCGCGCGATTACCTCGTACCTCGAATCCAACGGCGACAAGCTGCACCTGGCCAACGTGCCGTTCAGCTTGCAGGCAGTGCGCGGCGGCTTGTGGTTCCTCAATCAGGAACGCGCGGCCCTGCTGGTGGGCGCCTGCGCCGATTACATTCAGACGCAGATGTTGGAGAGCGCGCAAATGCCATCTGAACAAATGCTTGAAACCTTGGCCGATGCCCTGACCAGCCTTGAGTACTACCTGGAAGGCGGCGCCGTGCTGCGGCCTGAAACCGTGCCGAGCGTGCTCGACCTGGCCGCCGAAAGCGTGCGTGCCCTGGGTCTGCAGGTGGCCGCGTAATGAGCAAAAGCTGGGAGCCTGCGGTACTTGATATCAGCCAGAGCGGCGGCTGGGCACTGGCGCATTTTCGCCAGGGTTTTCTCGCCGACAGCAACGGTGTGCTGTTTCCCCGCGATTGGCTGAAGCGCCAGGACCTACCCGCCTTCGAAGAGCACGGCCTTGGCCATTTCGATGGCGATGCCGTCTACCTGCTGGACTTCGCCCACGCTCCCGAACTGCCCGGCTGCACCTTGCAGAGCTTGCGGCAGTTCATGATGCAGAGCGATGCCGACACCTTCCGCCTGCTAGGCTTCGCCGCGCAGATTGCTACCTGGGCCGACAACTACCGCTTCTGCGGCAGCTGCGGCACGCGCATGCAGCGCTCGCTCACCGACCGTTCCTCAACCTGCCCCAATTGCCAAGTGGCGCATTACCCGCGCCTGTCGCCGAGCATGATCGTGCTGGTCACCCGCGGTGATGAAATTCTGCTGGCCCGCTCGCCGCGTTATGTGCCGGGCATGTACAGCACGCTGGCCGGTTTCGTTGAGCCGGGTGAGTCGGTAGAAGCCTGCGTGGCGCGCGAAGTGCGCGAAGAAGTGGGTATTGAAATTCAGAACATTCAATACCTGGGCAGCCAGAGCTGGCCGTTCCCGCACTCGCTGATGTTCGGCTACCACGCCGAATACGCCAGCGGCGATATCGTCATGCAGGAAGAGGAAATCGAAGACGCGCAGTGGTTCAAGATCGACAACCTGCCACCGCTGCCGGCATCCCGCTCAATTGCCCGTTACTTGATCGATGTGTACCTGGCGCGCCGCTCAGGCCTGCCCGAACCAGTGCTGCCAAACTAGCCGCGCGGTCAACGCCAACACCACCAAGATGAACACTGGGCGGATAAATTTCGAGCCGCCCGAAATCGCCGTGCGCGCCCCCAGAAACGCACCGGCCATCAGCGCCACGCCCATGCTCAAACCGAGCACCCACGCTACTTGCCCGCCGATGATAAACACCACCAGCGCGGTGATATTGCTGACGAAGTTCATAGTCCGCGCCACGCCGCTGGCGCGCAGCAGATCGAGCGGGTAGAGCAGCAGCGTGCTCACTGTCCAGAACGCCCCCGTGCCTGGGCCGGCCACGCCGTCATAGAAGCCCAGCGTAAAGCCTTGCGGCCATTGGCGGCGGCGCGCGATAGGCGCGTCGCTGTTCACCGGTGCGGTAGGCGTGCGGCTGAACAGCAGGTACAAACCGCAGGCGAACACCACCACCGGCAGCATTTGCATCAGCCATTCGGCTGGCAACCAGTGGGCGACGATGGCGCCCAGCGTTGAGCCGATGGCAGTGGCGATCAGCGCGAAGCGCCAGGCGCTGGGGTCGAACAATTTGCGTCGGTAAAAGGTCAGGCTGGCGGTCGCCGAACCGAAGGTTGCGCAAAGTTTGCTGGTGCCCAGCGCCAGGTGTGGCGGCACGCCTGCAGTGAGCAGTGCGGGCATGGTCAGCAGGCCGCCGCCGCCGGCTATGGCGTCGATAAAACCAGCGAGAAAGGCGACGCCCGCGAGAATGGCGAGGGTGGTTGGGTCTACAAGCAGTTCGAAGGGCATAAAAAGGTCGACTGGTGTCAGTTGCGCCGAATGCCGGCTGGCCGTGGCGGGGGAGGCTGCGCATAATGCCGCCTATTTGCCGCAGAAGGAATTGGCTTTATGCAGTATGACGGTCTGGCGTGGGGCATCGCCCTGCTGGCTCTACTGGCCGTATTGGTCGCCGCACGAATTCTGCTCAATCGCAGCTGGTTTCTTGGCTGGTTGCGCGGCACGGTAGGCCTGGCAATTTTGGCATTGGCGGGGCTGATCGGCACGGTCGCCTATGACCTGGTGAGCTACGACGCCATTCCCGAAGACAAGCCCGTGGTCACCCTCAGCTTCCAGGCCGACGGCCCGCAGCGGTATCGCGTCACCCTGCTTGAGGGGGCCGATGAGCGCAGCGTGAATCTGGAAGGCGATCTCTGGCAGCTCGACGCGCGGATGATCGAATGGAAAGGGCTGGCGGCGTTGATTGGCCTGCAACCGGGCTACCGCCTGGAAAAACTTTCCGGCCGTTTTCTGGCCATTGAGCAACAGGAACTGGCTCAACACGCCAGCGCGCCGTTGGCGCAAAGCCCGTTCGGTATCGATCTGTGGCGCTGGCTGCGGCTGGGTCAGCACGACCTGTTCCTGTTCAAGCCGCAAGCGTTGCGCGTGACCTACCTGCCCATGGCCGATGGCGCGGTGTACGCCGTGAGCCTCGCACCCACAGGGTTGATGGCCAAGCCCCTGAACCAGGCGGCGGATCAGGCGCTCAAGGATTGGAAGTGAAGCGCTAATCCCTGTGGGAGCGGCTTCAGCCGCGATTGGCCGGGGCTGAAAACGGCGATATCCGCCCAAAAGCATCGCGGCTAATCGGAATGCCGCCCAGCCGCTCCTACAGAGCACTGATTTGTTCGCTAGCAAGCTAGCTCCTACGGGGGCGCTTCATCTGCGCCCAAAAATAATCATCATCACCCCGCCCAGCGTCACTAGGCACGCCACCAGCGCAGCCATTCCCAGGCTTTCGCCCAGCAGCAGATAACCCAGCAGCAGCGCAATCACCGGGTTAACGAAGGCAAAGGTGGAGACCAAACTCGGGCGCACTTCGCGCAGCAGCCAGAAGTAGGCGGGATACACGCCCAGGCTCACGGGCAGCACCAAATACGCCAACCACCACCAGCCATGCGCGGACAGCTGCGTCAGGTCGAGTTGATTCCATTCGCCACGCCAGGCGGCAAACAAGGCAAGCATCAGCGCGCCGATGAGCATTTGCAGGCTCATGCCCAGCCACGTCGAGCGGAACGAAGGGCGGCTGCGTAGAAGCCAGGCGCCGATCGCCCACATCAGCGTGGCGGCCACCACAAGGCTGCCGGCGAACCATTGCTGGGCGGTGGCGGCACTGCCCAGACCATTGCTCATCAGCAACACGATGCCGCACGAGGCCAACACCAAACCGCACAGCACCCACAGCGGCGGCCGGTCGCCCAGCAACCACTCCAGCGCCACGCTCCAGATCGGCAGGCTGGTGTAGAGCATCGCCAGCAAACCGGTGGGTAGGTATTGGTTCGCGTAGAGCAGGGCGCCCTGGCCGACGGTAATCAGCATCAGCCCGCCGATAAACGCGCCGCCCCAATCGCTGCGTTGAATGCGCGCCTGGCCGCTGATAAACACCCAGGCCAGGGCCAGGCTGCCGGCCAGAAAAAAGCGCAGGGTCACGATCACAAAGGGCGGCAATTCAAGCAGTAGAAAGTGGTTGGCCAGGTAGGTGGTGCCCCAGCCGATGTACACCGCTGCAAAGGAAAGCAGCAACACCAGGGAACGAGCGCGAGGGGAAAGCGTGGAAGACATGGAGGGCCTGAAATGACGCGCGCCGGCAGGGCGCCGGCGCATCGTTAATAGATGGAGTGATGAGCTTAGTGCGCAGCGCCACCCGTGGCGCCGGACGGCAACGCTTTGGTCAGCAGCACGGCGATCATGCTGATGGCCAGCGCCAGGCCGACAAAATGGAAGGCGTCATTGTAGGCCATGATCATCGCCTGCTGGTGCGTGATCTCGCTGAGCTTGGCCAGCGCGGCGGTCTCGTTGCCCAGGGTTTGCGTGAGGCTGCTGATGCGCTCGGCCACTTGCGGATTGCTCGGCACAATCGCTTCGCGCAGGTAGTCGAAGTAAATCTTGGTGCGCGCGTCGAGCAGCGTGGCGAGCAGGGCAATGCCGATGGCGCCGCCCAGGTTACGCAAAATATTGAACAGGCTGGAGGCGGAGCCGGCGTCCTGCGCGCTGATGTACACCGTGGCGATCAGCGAGATGGTCACCATGATCAGCGGCTGGCCGAACGCGCGCAGCAGTTGAATATGGTTGAACTGCGGACCGGCGAAATCCAGGTTCAGCACGCCAGACAGAAAACTGCCCAACCCGAACAAACCAAAGCCGGCCGCGCACAGCCATTTCGGCGAAATGAACTTCATCAGTTTCGGCACGAACGGAATCAGAAACAGCTGCGGCACACCCATCCACATGATCACTTCGCCGATCTGCATGGAGTTGTAGCCCTGGATTTGCGCCAGGTACAGCGGCAGCAAATAGATCGAGCCATACAGCCCAACGCCCATGCCAAGGCTGGAAATGCTCGACAGGCCGAAGTTGCGGTTCCCCAGAATGCGCAGGTTGATCAGCGGATTCGGCTTGGAAAACTGCACGATCACAAAAGAAATCAGGCTGATCAGGGCAATGCTGCCCAAGGTCACGATAAACGCCGACTCCAACCAATCCTTGCGATGGCCTTCCTCAAGGAACACCTGCAAGCAACCCAGGCCAATGCCGAGGGTGAGGATGCCGGCGTAGTCGGTGCTTTTCAGCAGCTCCCAATGAGGCGCCTTTTTCTCCAAGCCATACAGCAGTCCGGCGATCATCAGCAGGCCAGGCGGCACGTTGATATAGAAGATGTATTCCCAGCCCCAGTTCTCCGTCAGCCAACCGCCCAGCGTCGGGCCGATGGAGGGGGCGAACGTGGCCGTCATAGCGAACATGGCCATGCCGACGGCGCGTTTGCTTTCCGGCAGCTTGATCAGCACCAGCGTGAACGCCAGGGGAATCAGCGCGCCGCCGGTAAACCCTTGCATGGCGCGGAAGACGATCATGCTTTCGAGGTTCCACGCCATGGAGCACAGCAGCGAGGAAATCAGAAAGCCGATCGAGACGTACACCGACAAGCGCCGCGCCGATAGCAACTGCACCAGCCAGGCGGTGAGGGGAATCATGATGATTTCGGCGACTAGGTAAGACGTGGAAATCCACGAGCCTTCTTCCAGCGTGGCCGACAGCGCGCCCTGAATATCCTTGAGCGAGGAGTTGGTGATCTGAATATCCAGCACGGCCATAAACGCGCCGAGCATGGCGCTCATTACCGCAATCCAGTCACGCCGCGAGGGTTCGCCGTCCGGGCGAACCAGGGCGTCAGCTGCCACTGTTGTCCGCCTTGATGGTCACTTTCACGGTCACCGACATACCGGGGCGAATCTTGCCCTTGAGCGGGTTGTCAGCGGCGAAGGTGAGTTTCACCGGAATACGCTGCACCACCTTGGTGAAGTTGCCGGTGGCGTTGTCCGGCGGCAACAGGCTGAACTGCGCGCCCGAGGCGGCGAACAGGCTTTGCACCGTGCCTTCGATGGACTTGCCGGGGTAGGCGTCGAATTCCAGCTCGGCTTTCTGGCCTGGCTGCATCTCGCCGATCTGGGTCTCTTTGAAGTTGGCCTGCACCCAGATGTCTTCATCGGGCACCAAGGACATTAGGTAGGCGCCGGCCTGAATGTACTGACCATTGCGCGCGGCGCGCTGGCCGATCATGCCGCTGATAGGCGCGTGAATTTCGGTGCGGCTGAGGTTGAGCTTGGCCTGCTCTAGGTCGGTTTTGGCGTTGCTGATCTGTGCTTGCAGCCGCTTGATGTCGGCGTTCAGCGAGTTCACCTGCTGGCGCTGGGCCTGAAGGTCGGCCTGGGCTTTGCTCACTTGCGAACGCGCGACGCGGTTGTCGGCGGCCAGGGTGGTGACGCGCTCTTCAGACACATAGCCCGGCTTGCGCAGGGTTTGCGCGCGGGAGAGGTCCATCTGCACGCGGCCCAGCGTGGCTTCGGAAGACGTTACGTCCGCTTCGCTGGCGGCGATCATGCTGCTTTGTTGCGTGAGTTTGCTTTGCGCCTGCACCAACTCGGCTTCGCGGGTCGCCAGCGCGGCTTCGGCGCGGCTGACGGCAATGCGGAAGTCTTCAGGGTCAAGCTTTACCAATAGCTCGCCTTTTTCCACGTGCTGGTTGTCGTGCACCAATACCGTTTCGATGCGCGCGCTGAGCTGGCTGGAAACGCGGGTGATTTCACCCTGCACATAGGCGTTGTCGGTGGTTTCGATAAAACGGCCGACCAGAAACCAGTGGGCGAAAAAACCACCGGCAATAATCAGCAGAATGGCCAGGAAGATAAACAGACGGCGTTGCAATTGGGCAGGCATGCGAGAGCTCGTAGGGCAATTCCCCGAAGGGGGGCAAAAGTGTAAGCGAATCTAACAGTGTTCCACGCAACCAAGTAGCCGATACAATTCAGAAACTTTGTTGCTTATGGGGAACAATAATGGGGCTGGATGATGCGCTGATCTTCACCCGCGTCGTGGAATGCCACAGTTTCACCCAGGCGGCGCAGGCGCTGGCGATGCAGAAATCGACGGTGAGCCGCCGTATCGCCTTGCTCGAAGAGCGGCTCGGCGTGCGCTTGCTCAACCGCACCACACGCAAACTTCGCCTCACCGAAGTGGGCCAGGCCTATTACGAGCGCTGCCGGCAAATCATGTTGGACTTCGCCGAGGCCGAGCAGGCCGTTATGCAACTGCAGCAAGAACCGGCGGGTTTGCTGCGCATCACCGCGCCCATCGAGTTTGGCCAATTATTTCTCGGCCGCGTGCTTGGCGCCTTTATGTTGCAGTACCCGCAGATCACCGCCGAGGTGGAAATCACCTCGCGGCATGTGGATCCGCTGGAGGAGGGCGTCGACATCGCCATCCTGATCGGCCAGCCGCAAGACTCAACGCTGATCGCACGCAAATTGTTTTCCAGCGGCCGCCGCCTGTGCGCCAGCCCCGTCTATTTAAAGGCGCACGGCACGCCGCGCGTGGTGGAAGACCTGGCCCAACACCGCGCCATTCTGTTGCCGCAAGACTCCATTCGTTACTGGCCGCTGCTGGGGGAGAACATTCCCTGTCAGCGCGTGTTGTCGTGCAACAACCTCACCTTTGCCCGCGAGGCAGCGTTGTCCGGGGCGGGCATTGCGGCGCTGCCGTGTATGCTCAGCGAGGACCAAGTGGTGCGCGGGCAGTTGGTGGAATTGCTGCCTGAAGTGCGCTTGCCGGTGGGCGAGGTGTATGCCGTTTACCCGTCGCGGCGCTTCCAAGCCATGAAGGTCAAAGCCTTTCTCGACTTCCTGATGCGCAGCCTGCGCTTGGAGGAAGGCGGTTTGCTGGAGCCTTCCGTGGTGCGGCTGGTAACATTGCCGCCCACTCTTTGAATACCGACCGCCGACGCCCACCTGCGGCGGCCCGATGCCCTTAATTGACCTGCTGATTCGAGACTTTCCATGACTAAAGTACGCACCCGTATCGCGCCATCGCCTACCGGCGATCCCCACGTTGGCACCGCTTATATCGCGCTGTTCAACTTGTGCTTCGCCCGTCAGCACGGTGGTGAGTTCATTCTGCGTATTGAAGACACTGATCAACTGCGCTCCACCCGCGAGTCGGAGCAGCAGATTTACGACGCCCTGCGCTGGCTGGGCATCGAGTGGAGCGAGGGGCCGGATGTTGGCGGCCCGCATGGTCCGTATCGCCAGAGCGAGCGCGGCCCGATCTACCAGAAGTACAACGCCGAGCTGGTGGAAAAAGGCCACGCCTTCCACTGCTTCTGCACCGCCGAGCGCCTGGACAAACTGCGCGCCGAGCAAACCGAAAAGAAAGAAACCCCGCGCTACGACGGCCTGTGCATGAATCTGCCGGCCGCCGAAGTGGCGCAGCGCATCGCCGCTGGCGAGCCGCACGTTACGCGCATGAAGATGCCCACCGAAGGCGTGTGCGTGGTGCCGGACATGCTGCGCGGTGAAGTCGAAATTCCCTGGGACCGCATGGACATGCAGGTGCTGATGAAGACCGATGGCCTGCCGACCTACTTCCTCGCCAACGTTGTCGACGATCACCTGATGGGCATCACCCACGTGTTGCGTGGCGAAGAATGGCTGCCCTCGGCGCCCAAGCTGATCAAGCTGTACGAGTACTTCGGCTGGGAACAACCGCAGCTGTGCTACATGCCGCTGCTGCGCAATCCGGACAAAAGCAAGCTGTCCAAACGCAAGAACCCCACCTCGATTACGTTCTACGAGCGCATGGGTTACCTGCCGCAAGCAATGCTCAACTACTTGGGCCGCATGGGCTGGTCGATGCCGGACGAGCGCGAGAAATTCACCCTGGACGAGATGGTCGAGCACTTCGATATCCAGCGCGTGTCGTTGGGCGGGCCGATTTTCGACCTGGAAAAACTGTCGTGGCTCAACGGCCAGTGGATTCGCGAACTGAGCGTTGAAGACTTCGCCGCCCAGGTGCAGAAATGGGCGTTGAACCCCGAGTACCTGATGCAAATCGCCCCGCACGTCCAGGGCCGGGTAGAAACCCTGAGTCAGGTCGCGCCGCTGGCGAACTTCTTCTTCGCTGGCGCCTTGCCGCTGGATGCCGCGCAGTTCGAGCATAAAAAGCTCTCGCCGGAGCAGGTTCGTCAGGTGATGCAGTTGATTCTGTGGAAGCTCGAATCGCTGCGTCACTGGGAAAAAGACAACATCACCGGCTGCATTCAGGCGGTGGTCGAGCATCTGGAGCTAAAACTGCGCGATGCCATGCCGCTGATGTTTGTCGCCATCACCGGCCAGGCCAGCTCGGTGTCGGTGCTGGATGCCATGGAAATTCTCGGCCCGGACCTCACCCGCTTCCGCTTGCGCCAAGCCATCGAGCTGCTCGGCGGCGTGTCGAAAAAAGAAACAAAAGAGTGGGAAAAGCTGCTGGCGAGCATCGCTTAAGGCGCTTTATCGCACGCCGTTAAGCGCTGAAAATGCTGGAAGGGCAGGGTAAGTAGTTGTTCTTCCAGCATAAAAAATAAGTATGTAGGAAAAATAGTGTTGACAGCCCCAAGGCTCACGCTTAACATGCGCCCCGTCCTCGAGATGGGGCTATAGCTCAGCTGGGAGAGCGCTTGCATGGCATGCAAGAGGTCAACGGTTCGATCCCGTTTAGCTCCACCAATCTCTAAAGCCGAAAGGCTTGCCACAACCGGTTCCTGGAACGGGTTGAGTTGTTAGAAGGGTTTTGCGTCCCCTTCGTCTAGTGGCCTAGGACACCGCCCTTTCACGGCGGTAACAGGGGTTCGAGTCCCCTAGGGGACGCCACGATTTAAAACGCAACACCGCAAGGTGCTGTGAGCCGAGAGGCGATAAATCTGGGGGTATAGCTCAGCTGGGAGAGCGCTTGCATGGCATGCAAGAGGTCAACGGTTCGATCCCGTTTATCTCCACCAATTTCGCAGTAAACATTGTTAGAACTGCCACGGGCCAGCTTATTGCTGGCCTTGTTTTTGAAGGTTTTGTCCCCTTCGTCTAGTGGCCTAGGACACCGCCCTTTCACGGCGGTAACAGGGGTTCGAGTCCCCTAGGGGACGCCAATTTATCCGCTCTGCGGACTTTTGAAGGGTTGCTCTTATGAGCAGCCCTTTTGTTTTTTTGGGGTGGCAAAAGCGCTACTAACCAGCTGCCGTTCACTGTGGGAGCGGCTTTAGCCGCGATGCTGTTGATCTGGAAGCGGCAAGTGCCCCAATCGCGGCTAAAGCCGCTCCTACAAGGCACCGCGTTTCGTTCGCCATTCATGGCCCTGATCTGATTTCGCCCGATTCCCCACGTTGCTAAACTGCCGCCTCGCCGCCATGGAGAGACGTATGAACTGGGATTTGCCGACGCCGTTTGTGATTGACCTGCAGGTGCTCGCCGATGACATCGATGGTCTCGGCCACGCCAATAACGCGGTATATGTCAGTTGGCTTGAGCGCTGTGCATGGCGCCATTCGCAGAGTCTGGGCTTGGATCTGAGCGAATATCGCCGACTGGACCGCGCGATGGCGGTGGTGCGTCATGAGGTGGATTACCTGGCCAGCGCCTACGAAGGCGACGAGCTTCAGGTGGCAACCTGGATTATCGAGTCGGACCAGAAATTGCGCATGAGCCGGCATTTCCAGCTGATTCGCCCGGCCGACGGCGTCACGTTGCTGCGGGCGAAAACCACGTTTGTGTGCATCGAACTCAGCACCGGCAAGCCCAAGCGCATGCCGCCGGAATTTCTCGAAGGGTACGGTCCGGCCGTTCTTCAGCGTTGATGCGCGGACCCCATCGCGGCTAAAACCGCTCCTACAGGGGCCGCTTTTCGGCGGGAATGACGAACACCTTCCAAACCCCACCGTCATCCCCGCGCAGGCGGGGATCCAGAGTCTCATGGGGAAATGCCGGCGCCGAATGCTCATCTTCCTGTAGGAGCGGCTTTAGCCGCGATGGGCCAGACCTGCAAACGGCAAAGCCCGCATCAAGGCGCCTGAGTATCAGCCGGCGACAAAAACGCCCCAGTGTCATCCACCACAATCTTGAACTCACGGGTTTCCCCAGGCGTAAAGACGGCGGACTGCGCATTGGCTGGCATATCGCTCACGCAATAGCCCGAGCCGCCGCGCGAGACGCTGATCGACACCTCGCCTGGCGGCACATCGACAGCAATCGACTGCTTCGGCGCGAGCTGCGCCACCAATTGGTTTTGCACGTACAAGTCCACCGCGCAGGCGTTCGGCGCGTTGTTGTCACGGCTCACTACCAGACGCGCCATGGCTTCGCTGTCGGGTGCGGCGGTAAGCGGTACGTCCGGCGGCGGTACCAGCGATTCGGCATTGGCGCTCGTCAGGCAAACGAGGCAGGCGAGGGCGAGTAACAGGCGTGAAATGGGCATGGACGACATCCTTTCATCGGGTTCTATGCGTTGTGACCGCATGCTGGCCAATTGAATTCACTCTCAATCATCGCCTTGCCCTGTGCCGGTCCCTACACTAGACGCCTTTTTCGCCTGCTCTAAAGAGATTGTCGTTATGCAAATCGCCCTGGCGCCTATGGAAGGCTTGGTCGACGAAATCCTCCGTGACGTGCTGACCCAAGTGGGCGGCATCGACTGGTGCGTGACCGAATTTATCCGCGTCAGCGACCGCCTGTTGCCGGCCTCGCATATGCTCAAAATGGCCCCCGAATTGCGCGACGGCGCCCGCACTCGTGCTGGCGTGCCGCTGCGGGTGCAGCTGCTGGGGTCTGATCCGGTGTGCCTGGGCGACAACGCCGCATTGGCCTGCGAGTTGGGCGCGCCGGTGCTGGATTTGAACTTCGGCTGCCCGGCCAAAACCGTGAACAAATCCCGTGGCGGCGCCATTTTGCTGAAGGAGCCGGAGCTGCTCCACGCCATCGTCAGCGAAGTGCGCCGCAGCGTGCCTGCGGCCATTCCGGTCACGGCGAAAATGCGCTTGGGCTTCGAAGTGCCCGACGGCGCTCTGGATTGCGCCCGCGCCCTGGCCGACGGCGGCGCCTCGCAAATTGTCGTGCACGCCCGCACCAAGCGCGACGGCTACAAGCCGCCAGCACACTGGGAATGGATTGCGCGTATTCAGGACGTGGTTAAGGTGCCGGTGTACGCCAACGGCGAAATCTGGAGCGTTGACGATTGGCGGCGCTGCCGCGAAATCAGCGGCGTCGACGACATCATGCTGGGCCGCGGACTGGTGGCGTTGCCCGACTTAGCCCGGCAAATTGCAGCGGCCCGAGCAGGACAGGAAATCGTGCCCATGACGTGGGCTGAACTGATGCCCTTGCTGCAATCGTTCTGGCTGCAAGCCCGGGGAAAGTTGTCGCCGCGTTACGCGCCGGGACGACTGAAACAGTGGCTCGGTCAGCTGACCCGCAACTACCCGCAGGCCATGGAATTGTTCAGCCAGATTCGCCGGGAAAGCGATTGCGTGCGCATTGATGAGTTGCTGAATGTGCAATTCCACGGTCAACGGCTCGCGGCTGAAGCCGCTCCTACAGCCGAGGCGTTTTCTGTGGGAGAGGCTTCAGCCTCGAGTTTTTGATTTTTTTTGTGGGCTCTCTTGAAAACGTTTCGCCTGTCCTTATCTAGCGGTTACGGGATGCCGAAGTCGGGTCCCGGACTTAACCACTTGCTGATTTTTTCAGGAGAGCAACACCATGAGTACTGCATTTTCCCTGGCTCCGCTGTTCCGTAGCTCCGTTGGCTTCGACCGTTTCAACGACCTGTTTGAAACCGCCATGCGCAACGATCAGGGCAGTTCGTATCCACCCTATAACGTGGAAAAACACGGTGACGACCAGTACCGCATCGTGGTCGCTGCAGCCGGTTTCCAGGACGAAGACCTGGAGCTGCAAGTCGAGCGCGGCGTGCTGACCGTAAGTGGCGGCAAACGGGCTGACGCCAACAAAGAAGTCACCTACCTGCACCAAGGCATTGCCCAGCGTGCGTTCAAGTTGTCGTTCCGTCTGGCCGACCATATCGAGGTCAGAAGCGCCGACTTGGCCAACGGCCTGCTGAGCATTGAGCTTGAGCGCGTAGTGCCGGAAGAAGCCAAGCCAAAACGCATCCCGATTGCGGGTTCGCGTCCGGCGTTGAATAGCTGATCGCAACCCCTGCGCGGGGATGACATCAGCAAGACAAGGGCGCCTCAGGGCGCCCTTGTCGTGTCTGCCTTATGGCCCTTGCACTGCCTGCGGCAGTAGCGCGCGGAAGTCGGCGAGCGGCACCGGCCGGCTATACAAGTAGCCCTGATAGAAGTGGCAACCTTCCTTGAGCAGGAAATCCAACTGGTCTTGCTGCTCCACGCCCTCGGCAATCATTTCCAATCCCAGGCTGCGTGCCATGGCTACGATGGCGCGAATGATCTCCGCGTCGTTAGGATCATTGGTGGCGTCGCGCACGAACGATTGGTCAATCTTCAGCACGTCTACCGGCAGGCGCTTGAGGTAGGTGAGCGACGAATAACCGGTGCCGAAGTCGTCCATGGCAAAGGTCACGCCGATCTTTTTCAGGCGCAGCATTTTGGCGATGGTGTCGTCGATGTTTTGAATCACGATGCCTTCGGTGATTTCCAGCTTGAGCATCGAATGCGGCAGTTCGCTGTCGCGCAGGCTGTTGGAAACCCGCTCGACAAAGTTGTTCTGGCGAAACTGCAGCGGGCTGATGTTGACGCACAGGCTGAAGTTGTCAGCGTTGATCAGCCCGTCAGCCAACAACCGCGCGCAGGCGTGGCACGCTTCGGCCATCACCCAGCCGCCGACTTCCAGAATCAGACCGCTTTCTTCCAGCACGTGGATAA
Source organism: Pseudomonas sp. AC070 (assembly GCF_979258635.1). NCBI lineage: Bacteria > Pseudomonadati > Pseudomonadota > Gammaproteobacteria > Pseudomonadales > Pseudomonadaceae > Pseudomonas > Pseudomonas sp. AC070. The sequence continues at coordinate 3,274,166 of NZ_OZ409871.1, read as the reverse complement.
ACTGTGCCGGCGACTGTGGCCCGAGCGTCGGGTGGCTCCAACGCAGTAGCGCCTCGGCGCCGATGATGGCGCCGTTGCGGGCGTCGACTTGGGGCTGGAAGTGCAGGTTGAATTCGCCGCGCACCAGCGCCTGGCGCAAATCGTTCTCCAGGCGCAGGCGCTCGCTAGCCGCTTCTTGCATGCTCTTGCGAAACATCTGAATGGCATTGCGGCCGGAATCTTTGGCGCGGTACAGGGCAATGTCCGCGCGCTTGAGCAGGTCGGCCGGCGTATTGCCGTGGTCGGGTATCAGCGCGATGCCCATGCTCGGCGTCACTTGCAGGCGGTGGCTGTCGAGCAGCATCGGCTCGGCCAGCAGCTTGCGCAGCTTGTCGGCGATCTGCCGCACTTGGCGCATCACTTCCGAGCGCTTGCCTTCCAGGCCGGAGAGCAGCACCACAAATTCGTCGCCGCCCAGACGCGCTACGGTGTCTTCCTGGCGCACGCTGGCCTCCAGGCGCGCGGTGACCATTTTCAGCACCGAGTCGCCGACCGGATGGCCCAGCGAGTCGTTGATGTGTTTGAAGTGGTCGAGGTCGAGAAACAGTAGCGCACCGCGCAGGTCGTGGCGGGTGAGCAGGGCAATCTGCTGGGTCAGCCGGTCCATCAGCAAGGCGCGGTTGGGCAGGTTGGTCAGCGGGTCGTGGTAGGCCAGGTGCTGAATCTGCGCATGGGCTTTTTTCAGTTCGTCGATGTCGCGCGCGGTGAGCAGCAGGCAGCTCTGGCCGTTGAGGTCGATGGGCTCCACCGATACTTCAACTTGCTTGAGCGTGCCGTCGCGATGGCGGCCAAGCATTTCCAGGTGATGCACCCGGCCGTCGCGTTCCAGCAGCTCAATCAGGCGCTCGCGCTCGCTGGGCTTGGCCCACACGTTGAGGTCTTCGGGGGTGCGGCCAATCACTTCGTCCGGGCGGAAGCCGGTGAGGCGGAAGAAGCCCTCGTTCACTTCGATATAGCGGCCGTCTTGGCGCTCGGTAATGGTGATGGCGTCGGGGCTTGAGTGAAACGCCTTGGCGAATTTCTCTTCACTGGCCTTGAGCGCGACCTGTGCTTGCTGGCGTTCGGTGATGTTGCGGAACGTGGTGGTGATGCACAGCTCACGGTCGACGTTGATGTAGCGGCTCGATACCGCGCAGGTCAGTTCTTCGCCGCTGTAGGTGAAGTAACGCGCTTCGACGTTGTTCAGTTCCTTGTCGCGCCGCAGCTGGGCACCCAAGCGCTCACGTACTTGCGGGTCGGCCCAAAAACGAACCTCTTTGGCGCTTTTGCCGGTGATGTCTTCGGCTTTCCAGCCAAAGGTGCTGCAAAAACTCGGGTTAACCTCGATAAACACGCCGTCCACCACGCGCGACACGCAAATCGGGTCGGGGCTGGCCTGGAACAGTGTGGAGAACTTTTCCTCGGACGCGGCCAGGCGCTGCACGCGGTGCACCCGTTCGCTGATGTCCATCAAAATGCCGACCATGCGCAGCGGCTCGCCGTCGCTGTCGCGGTACAGCTTGGCGGTGCTCTCCAGGAAATGCACCTCGCCGTTGGCGAACTGCGAGCTGTAGGTGATCTGGTAATCCTTGCGTTCGCCCTCGACCACGTCGCGATACGCCTGGCGCATGGCGTGCTGCTCAGCTTCCGGCACGCTGCCGAAAAAGCTGGCGAAGCTGCCGTGGTAGGGCTCGTTGGCCATGCCATGTAATTGCGAGGCGCGGGGCGAGCCGTACAGCATGTTGCTCGGGATGTGCCAATCCCAGGTGCCGAGCTCCGCTGATTCCAAGGCCAGTGAAAGCCGCTCACGGCTGTCACGCAGTTCCTGCTCCTGCTCACGCTGCTGGGTGATGTTGCGCATGGACAACACCAGGCACGGCCGGCCATCCAGCTCGATTTTTCCGCCAAATACCACATTGATGCTCTGCCGGCCGGCGCGGTCGCGCAGCACGATTTCCAGCTGCTCGATGCGGCCTTTCTGCTCCAGCGTTTCGAGCATGCGCCGGCGGTCATCAATGTTGTGCCACAAGCCTAATTGCACCGAGGTTCGGCCCAGCGCCTCGGCAGCGCTCCAGCCGAACTGCGCCTCGAAGCCTGGGTTCACTTCAATAAATTCGCCGGTCGGGTGGTCAGTAATCACCACGGCGTCGGGCGTGTTGCGAAAGGCCTTGGCGAATTTGTCTTCGTTGGCCCGCAACGCCTGCTCGCGGCGCTTGTGCTCGCTGAGGTCGAGAAAAGTGCTGAGGATAAAGCTCTGGTCTTCCAGCTCAATCAGTTGGCTGGATAAGCGCCCGTCCAACAGGCGGCCGTCTTGTGTGCGTAGCTGCACTTCGTGGCTCACGGGTTCGATGGTTTGCGTCAGGTCGAGCAAATATTGCTCGTGCTGCGCGGGGTTGGCCCACAATTTAAGCTCGCCCACCGACCGCCCAATGCACGCCTCGGGCGCCCAGCCAAACAGGGTTTCGAAGTGCTGATTGGTGGCGATGAGCACGTTGTCTTCATAGCGCACCAACAAAATCACGTCGGGGCTGAGGTGGAACAGGCTGGCGAAGCGTTGCTCGGAGGCGCGCAGGGCGTGCTCGCGTTCTTGCTGTTCGGTGACGTCGCGAATCACGCCCATCATGCTTTGCTTGCCGTTCTCGTCGCGCTGCAGGCTGCCGGAAATTTCCAGCCAATGCAGGCTGCCGTCGGGCCAGCGAATGCGGTGGCGAAAGGCGCGCGTAGTCGGCAAACCGCTGATGGCTTCCTGGAACAGGGTCTGAACCGTGTCGCGCTCGTCTTCGGGTATCAGCGAGAAGTAGTCGACCGGCTGGCGCACCGGGCGGTTGGGGTCGAGGCCGAAAATCGCCTGGGCACCGCGCGACCAGTTAATGCGGCCGGTTTCCAGTTCCCAGTGCCAGGCGCCGAGGCGCGCGCCATTGAGGGCGGCGAGCAGGCGCGGTGCGTCTTGCCAGGCTTTCTCCCGTTCGACCGGGTCGGACACAGGAATATGCGGCCGTGGCGGCAGGGAATCAGATGGTTTGGGCATAAATGCCCCATTCGACGGAGGGGTACGACGCGGTTATATGCAAGCGGGGTGGGGTCATGGGCTCGCCCTTCTTATCATTATGTGTAGCACGTTAGCGTCTGCCTGCCCGCTTAGGCAAGACGCCACTATTGATCGCTGCGCGGCGTTTCTTCGCGTTGGGCGTCCAGCAGCGCCATAAACGCTTTGGCTGCGTTGGACAGGGTTCGTTCGGTATGAAAGATGTAGCCCAATTGGCGACGCAACTGAATGCCCGGAATAGGCAGGCGCGCCACTTGGTCGTCGAGCATGGTGCGCGGCAGCACGCTCCAGGCCAGACCGATTGAAACCATCATCTTGATGGTTTCCAGATAGTTGGTGCTCATGCCGATATTGGGCGTCAGGCTCTGTTCGGCGAACAGCTTGCTGACGATGCGGTTGGTGAAGGTGTTCTCGCCGGGAAACACCGCCGGGTGCTGGGCAATGGCCTTGAGATCGATTTTCTTCAAGCGTGCCAGCGGATGCTCAGGGGCGGCGACGAAGTCCAGCGGGTCGTCCCACACCGGTACGGCACGCACCGGCGCGTGCGTTTGCGGCGCCAGCGTAATCACCGCCACCTCGGCACGGCCATGGAGGATTTCCTCATAGGCCACTTCCGAGTCCATAAACTGAATATCCAACGCAACCTGCGGATAGGCGCGGGTAAAGGCGCGCAGCAACGACGGCAGGCGGTGCAGGCCAATGTGATGGCTGGTGGCCAGGGTCAACCGCCCACTGATTTCGCCATTGAGGTTGCTCAGGGCGCGGCGCGTATCATCCAGCACGTTGAGAATCTGATACGCACGCGGCAGCAGGGCGCGGCCCGCTTCGGTCAGGCTCACCTCGCGGCCAAGGCGGTCGAACAGGCGCATGTCCAGCTGCTGCTCAAGGCTGGCGATGCGCTTGCTGATGGCCGGTTGGGTTAGGTGTAAACGCTCGCCAGCGCCCGAAAAACTGGCGGTTTCGGCAATGGCGATAAAGGCGTTGAGGTTGGCCAGATCCATACTGGGATTCCACTTGGTTATCCAAAGTATGAAAAATATGAATTTGAGTTATTTAAAGCAAGTCCTTACGATCCAACCCCATAAGCAGAAGGGTTATTCGGACAGGGGCAAACGCTCAGCCGACAAGGCCCAAACGCAAACCTGATGAGGAATAACTGATGGCCGGCAAGACGCTCTACGACAAACTTTGGGAAGCGCACGAGGTAAAACGGCGTGACGATGGCTCGTCGCTGATCTACATCGACCGCCACATCCTTCACGAAGTGACGTCGCCGCAAGCGTTTGAAGGTCTGCGTCTGGCCGGGCGCAAACCGTGGCGCATTGACGCCAACATCGCCACCCCGGACCACAACGTGCCGACCACGCTCACCGAGCGCAAAGGCGGCATCGCGGCCATCGCTGACGAAGTGTCGCGCATTCAGGTGCAAACCCTGGACGACAACTGCGACGAGTTCGGCATTCTCGAATTCAAAATGAATGACATTCGTCAGGGCATCGTTCACGTCGTCGGCCCCGAGCAAGGCGCCACCTTGCCGGGCATGACCGTGGTGTGCGGCGACTCGCACACCTCGACCCACGGCGCGTTCGGCGCGCTGGCCCATGGCATCGGCACCTCGGAGGTCGAGCACGTGCTCGCCACTCAGTGCCTGGTGGCCAAGAAAATGAAAAACATGCAGGTGCGCGTCGAAGGTCAATTGCCGTTCGGCGTCACCGCCAAAGACATCGTGCTGGCCGTGATCGGCAAAATAGGCACCGCAGGCGGCAACGGCCACGCGTTGGAATTTGCCGGCAGCGCCATCCGCGATTTGTCGATCGAAGGGCGCATGACCATCTGCAACATGTCCATCGAAGCCGGCGCCCGCGTGGGCTTGGTGGCTGCGGATGAGAAAACCGTCGCCTACATTCAGGGCCGTCCGTTCGCACCGAAGGGTGCCGATTGGGACGCCGCCGTTGAAGCCTGGAAAGACTTGGTTTCCGACGAAAACGCCGTATTCGACACCGTGGTCGAACTCAACGCCGCCGATATTCAGCCGCAAGTAACGTGGGGCACTTCGCCGGAAATGGTGTTGCCGGTTGACGCCAGCGTGCCGGACCCAAGTAAAGAATCCGACCCGGTGAAAAAAGACTCTATCGAACGCGCGTTGAAATACATGGGCTTGGCCGCCAACCAGGCGATCACCGATATCCAGCTCGACCGCGTGTTCATTGGTTCGTGCACCAACTCGCGTATCGAAGACTTGCGCGCCGCCGCCGTGGTTGCCAAGGGCCGCAAGGTGGCCTCGACCATCAAGCAGGCGATGGTGGTGCCGGGTTCCGGCTTGGTGAAAGCGCAGGCCGAAGAAGAAGGGCTGCACACCATTTTCCTCGAAGCCGGTTTTGAATGGCGCGAACCGGGCTGCTCCATGTGCCTGGCCATGAACCCGGACAAACTCGGCAGCGGCGAGCATTGCGCCTCTACCTCCAACCGCAACTTCGAAGGCCGTCAGGGCGCCGGTGGCCGCACCCACCTGGTGAGCCCGGCCATGGCCGCCGCCGCTGCGGTAACCGGCCGCTTTATCGACGTTCGCGAATTGACCCAGGCTTGAGGCCCAGCACATGAAAGCGTTTACCCAGCACACCGGCCTGGTCGCTCCTTTGGATCGCGCCAACGTCGACACCGATCAGATCATTCCCAAGCAATTCCTGAAATCGATCAAGCGCACCGGTTTCGGTCCGAACCTGTTCGACGAGTGGCGTTACCTGGATGTCGGGCAGCCGAACCAAGACAACTCCACCCGCCCGATCAACAAAGACTTTGTGCTCAACCACCCGCGCTATCAAGGCGCGAGCGTGTTGCTCGCTCGCGAGAACTTTGGCTGCGGCTCGAGCCGCGAGCACGCCCCGTGGGCACTGGAAGAGTACGGTTTCCGCGCCATCATCGCGCCGAGCTATGCCGACATCTTCTTCAACAACAGCTTCAAGAACGGCTTGCTGCCGATCATCTTGCCGGAAGCCGAAGTGGACGAATTGTTCGACCTGGTTGAAGCCAACGTCGGCTACCAACTCAGCGTCGACCTGGCCGCGCAAACCGTGACCCGTGCCGACGGCAAAGTGATTGGTTTTGACGTCGACGCGTTCCGCAAACACTGCCTGCTCAATGGCCTGGACGATATCGGCCTGACCCTGCAGGACGCAGCGGCGATCAGCACGTTTGAAACCAAGCACCGCGCCAGTCAGCCGTGGTTGTTTCGCGACTGAAAAAGTTAAACCTGTAGGAGAGGCTTCAGCCTCGATTCCTGGAAACGGGGAATCAAGAGCATCGAGGCTAAAGCCTCTCCCACAGCAAGCGCTCAACACATAGAAGGACGTATCCATGACCAGCAACGCCCACGCTCAAGTCGTACAGAAACAATTCGGTGAACAGGCTGCCGCCTACCTGAGCAGTGCTGTGCACGCCCAAGGTCCTGAATTCGCTCTGCTACAGGCTGAGCTGGCCGGTCATGAGACGGCGCGAGTGCTGGACTTGGGCTGTGGTGCCGGGCACGTCAGTTTTTATGCCGCGCCGTTGGTGCATGAAGTGGTGGCTTACGACCTGTCGCAGAAAATGCTCGACGTGGTCAACCACGCTGCTGCCGAGCGCGGGCTGAGCAACATCCGCACCCAGCACGGCGCAGCCGAACAGCTGCCGTTCGCGGATGGCGAATTCGACTACGTCTTTAGCCGTTACTCGGCGCACCACTGGAGCGACGTCGGCCAGGCCCTGCGCGAAGTGCGGCGTGTATTGAAGCCGGGCGGGGTGGCGGCGTTTATCGACGTAATGTCGCCGGGCAAGCCGCTGCTCGACACCTATTTGCAAACCGTGGAAGTGCTGCGCGACACCAGCCATGTGCGCAACTACGCTGCCAGCGAATGGCTGCGCTTCATCAGCGACGCCGGCCTGCACACCCGCAGCTACAGCCGCCAGCGTTTGCAGCTGGAATACAGCTCGTGGGTGGAACGCATGCGCACGCCGCCAACCTTGCGCGTCGCGATTCGTGAACTGCAGCAAGCGATGGGCGCGGAAGTACGCGAGTATTTCGAGATTGGTGAAGACGGTACGTTTAGTACGGATGTGTTGGTGGTGTGGGCTGAGAAGTAAGGATTGCAACCACTGTCATCCTCGCGGGAATGACGGAGATAGGTCAACCACCACCGTCATCCTCGCGAACGCGGCGGTCCGACGATTCGGGATCCAGGCTCGTTCCGGAGAAGGTGCTCGACGAGACATTCTGGATTCCCGCTTTCGCGGGAATGACGGTGGTGGGTCAAATGGCTCCGTCATCCTCGCGAAGGCGGCGGTCCGACGATTCGGGATCCAGGGTCGTTCGGGAGACGGTGCTCGGCGGGAACCCAGAGTCGTCCAGGAAACGGTGATCCGCGACCGTTACAGGATTCAAACCATCGGCCCCCCGCCCGCGGAACCGCCGATGTGAAATTCAAGATTTTTGAAGACGCGCCCCCAAGCCCGTCCATTTGTTAATTTGAGGAACCTATGAGCAAGCAAATCCTGATTCTTCCCGGCGATGGCATCGGCCCAGAAATCACTGCCGAAGCGGTGAAAGTGCTCGAACTGGCCAACGACAAATTCCAGCTGGGTTTTGAATTCAGTGAAGACGTGATCGGCGGCGCTGCCATCGACAAGTACGGCGTGCCGTTGGCTGACGAAACCCTGGCCCGCGCCCAGGCTGCGGACGCCATCTTGCTGGGCGCTGTCGGCGGCCCGAAATGGGACAAGATTGAACGCGACATTCGCCCTGAACGCGGCTTGCTGAAAATACGTTCCGCCCTGGGTCTGTTCGCCAACCTGCGTCCGGCCATTCTGTATCCGCAACTGGCTGACGCCTCGTCGCTCAAGCGCGACATCGTTGCGGGCCTGGATATTCTGATCGTCCGTGAGCTGACCGGCGGCATCTACTTCGGCGCGCCGCGCGGCACCAAGCAATTGGAAAACGGCGAGCGCTTTGCCTTCGACACCCTGCCGTACAGCGAAAGCGAAATTCGCCGCATCGCTCGTGTCGGTTTCGACATGGCGCGCGTGCGCGGCAAGAAGTTGTGCTCGGTAGACAAAGCCAACGTGCTGGCTTCGAGCCAACTGTGGCGCGAAGTGGTTGAGGAAGTGGCCAAGGATTACCCGGACGTCGAACTCAGCCATATGTATGTCGATAACGCCGCCATGCAGCTAGTGCGCGCGCCTAAGCAATTCGACGTGTTGGTGACCGACAACATGTTCGGCGACATTCTGTCGGATGAGGCTTCCATGCTGACCGGTTCTATCGGCATGCTGCCGTCCGCCTCGCTGGATGCCAACAACAAGGGCATGTACGAGCCGTCTCACGGTTCGGCCCCGGACATCGCGGGCCAAGGCATTGCCAACCCGTTGGCAACCATTCTCTCCGTGTCGATGCTGCTGCGTTACAGCTTCAACCAAAACGCTGCGGCCGATGCCATTGAGAAAGCGGTTGGCGTGGTGCTGGACCAAGGCCTGCGCACCGGTGACATCTGGTCGCAAGGCTGCAAAAAGGTCGGCACCCGTGAAATGGGCGATGCCGTGGTAAAGGCGCTGCGTGAGCTGTAAATAGCGGCGCCAAGCAACAACCGCTTTCGGGGTCGCACGGGCGACATCAACTCGGTTACTCTCTGCGACCCCCTCGAAAGCGGGGGTTCGTATTCATGTTTTCTTAAGGTGTAGTTGCGATGAAGCGTGTAGGTCTGATCGGTTGGCGCGGGATGGTCGGTTCCGTACTCATGCAGCGGATGCTCGAAGAGCAGGATTTCGACTTGATCGAACCGGTGTTCTTCACTACCTCCAATGTCGGGGGCCAAGGCCCGGCCGTGGGTAAAGACATTGCGCCGCTCAAAGACGCTTACAGCATTGAAGAGCTCAAAGGCCTCGATGTGATCCTGACCTGCCAGGGCGGCGACTACACCAGCGAAGTATTCCCCAAGCTGCGCGAAGCGGGCTGGAATGGTTACTGGATCGACGCGGCGTCCTCGCTGCGTATGGACGATAACTCGGTGATCGTGCTCGACCCGGTGAACCGCAAGGTCATCGACCAGGCGCTGGACGCCGGCACCAAAAACTACATCGGCGGCAACTGCACCGTCAGCTTGATGCTGATGGCGTTGGGTGGCTTGTTCGAAGCCGGTCTGGTGGAGTGGATGAATGCCATGACCTACCAGGCGGCCTCTGGCGCCGGTGCGCAGAACATGCGCGAGCTGATCAAGCAAATGGGCGCCACCCACGCCGCTGTCGCTGATGAACTGGCCAACCCGGCCAGCGCCATCCTCGACATCGACCGCAAAGTGGCCGAAGCCATGCGCGGCGACGCGTTCCCTACCGAAAACTTCGGTGTGCCGTTGGCTGGCAGCCTGATTCCCTGGATCGACAAAGAATTGCCCAACGGCCAAAGCCGTGAAGAGTGGAAAGGCCAGGCCGAGACCAACAAGATTCTGGGTCGCTTTAAGAGCCCGATTCCGGTCGACGGCATCTGCGTTCGTATCGGCGCCATGCGCTGCCACAGCCAGGCGCTGACCCTGAAGCTGAACAAAGACGTGCCGTTGAGCGATATCGAAGGCTTGATCAGCCAGCACAACCCTTGGGTGAAACTGGTGCCGAACCAGCGCGAGCTGAGCATCAAGGAACTGACCCCGACGGCCGTGACCGGCACCCTGACCGTTCCGGTTGGCCGCTTGCGCAAGCTGAACATGGGCTCGCAGTACCTGGGCGCCTTCACCGTGGGCGACCAACTGCTGTGGGGCGCCGCCGAACCGCTGCGCCGCATGCTGCGGATTCTGCTGGAGCGTTAATCGCCGCAACCCTTCTTCTATAAAGAAGGGAAGGGCGCACAGATAGTCGATGTGAAAAAACAGCCTTGGAGCGCACGGGTTAACGCCTGTGCAACACCAAGGCTGTTTTTTTATGTGCGGGCGGGTACAGTGCCGCTCCCCGCGTTACACCCGGCGTTCAACAGAGGTAGCAGCATGAGCCAGACTTTCGATATCGCCATCATTGGCGCCACCGGCACCGTCGGCGAAACCCTTGTTCAAGTGCTTGAAGAGCGCGAATTTCCTGTCGGCAACTTGCACCTGCTGGCCAGCATTGAATCGGCCGGCGCGTCGGTGCCATTTCGTGGCAAAAACGTGCGGGTGCGTGAGGTCGAGAAATTCGATTTCGCTCAGGTGCAGCTGGTGTTTTTCGCCGCCGCCGAGCAGGTCACCCATAGTTTAGTCGCGCGTGCCCAGGCCGCCGGCTGCCATTTGATCGACTTGTCCGGCGCGCTGCCAGCCGCCGAGGCGCCGCTGCTGGTGCCCGAGGCCAATGCCGATGTGTTGAAACAGCTTAAAGCGCCGTTCCAGATCAGCAGCCCGAGTCCTTGCGTGATTGCCTTGGCCGTCGCGCTGGCGCCTTTGCGCGCGGTGTTGGATATCCAACGGGTGACCACGACGGCATGTCTGGCAATTTCGAGTGTCGGTCGGGAAGGGGTGTCGGAACTCGCCCGACAAACAGCGGAATTGCTAAATGTGCGTCCGCTGGAGCCGCGGTTCTTTGATCGTCAGGTTGCTTTCAACGTATTGGCGCAGGTGGGTAAGCCGGATGCCAGTGGTTTCAGCCGCGTAGAAAAGCGCCTGGTTGAAGAGTTGAAAGCGGTGATGGCCAAGGCAGACCTCAAGGTGTCCGCCACCTGCGTGCTCGCGCCTGTGTTTTTCGGCGACAGCCTGAGCGTTTCGTTGCAGTGTTCTAACGCTGTGGATGTGGCTGCGGTGAACGCCGCTTTGGAAGCGGCCGAGGGTATCGAACTGGTGGAAGAGGGCGATTATCCGACCGTGGTCGGGGACGCCGTTGGCCAGGATGTGATCTATGTCGGACGGGTTCGTGCCGGATTCGACGATTTGTCCGAACTCAATTTGTGGATTGCGTCTGATAATGTGCGCAAAGGCGCCGCTCTGAACGCTGTCCAAATTGCTGAGTTATTGATAAAACACTATCTGTAAAAGATACTTACCTAGAAATTTGAAGAATCATTCTAGCTTGGCCTATCTTGGTACAACCGGGGGCTGAGCTGTTGTTGGTTGGGGAGCCGCCGCAAGGCGGAACAGGCAGCAACTGTAATAAGACCCTCTCGCAGTTCGAGAAGAAAGATAAAACAAGGGATATCGCTATGGCTCGGGTTCGCAAACTGGTGCTGGCAATCGCGGCTGCTTCGGCGCTGACGTCCGGTATGGCGCACGCGTTGGGGCTCGGGGAAGTGACCCTGAAGTCGGCGCTGAATCAGCCATTGGACGCAGAAATCGAACTCGTCGAAGTTCGGGATCTGGCTTCTAACGAGGTGGTTCCGAATCTGGCATCCCCTGAAGAATTCAATAAAGCCGGTATTGACCGTCAATACTTTCTAACTGATCTCAAGTTCACGCCGGTGCTCAAGCCTAATGGCAAGAGCGTTATTCGCGTGACTTCCAGCAAACCGGTTCGCGAGCCTTACTTGAACTTCCTGGTGGAAGTGCTGTGGCCGAGCGGCCGCGTAATGCGCGAATACACCCTGCTGCTCGATCCGCCGCTTTATTCCCCTCAAACTGCCGCCGCTGCCGCGCCCAAGCCGCCTGTGGCTGCGCCGGCCGCCAAACCTGCAAGCAAGCCGGCCGCCGTTGCCCCTACAGCACGTCCAGCCGCACCGGTCGCCGCTGCGCCTGCGCCGTCGGCACCTGCCGCCCGCCCGGCAACGCCTGCGCCAGTTCCGGCACCTGCCGCCGCACCGGCTGGCAAAGTGGCCGACGACACCTACAAAACCACCTCTAGCGACACGCTTTGGGAAGTCGCTCAGCGCACCCGTTCCGGTGGTTCGGTGCACCAGGCCATGTTGGCCATTCAGGATCTCAACCCTGATGCCTTCGTTGACGGCAACATCAACCGCATGAAAAGCGGCCAGGTGCTGCGCCTGCCTGATGATCAACAGATCAAGTCGCGCTCGCAGAGCGAAGCAATTGCCCAGGTGGCGTCGCAGAACACCGCTTGGCGTGAGCGCCGCAGCGTAGCCGCCACTGGCGCTCGCCAGCTGGACGCCACCAAACGCGACACCGCTGGCGCCGCCCCTGCGAAAACCGACGACAAAGACAGCCTCAAACTGTTGTCCGGTGATGCCGGCAAAGCCACTCGCGGCGCTGACAAAGGCACCGGTGGCGACACCAAGGCGCTCAACGACAAATTGGCGGTCACCAAAGAAAGCCTGGATTCCACTCGCCGTGAAAACGACGAGTTGAAGAGTCGCATGGGCGACCTGCAAAGCCAGGTCGACAAACTCAACCGCCTGCTCCAGCTCAAAGACAGCCAGATGGCCAAGTTGCAGGCCGATCTGGCTGCCAAAGCCAAACAGCCAGCCTCAGCAGCTGCAGGCTCTTCGACGGCAACGGCAACGCCGAGCGCTTCGGCCACCCCGGCCGCACCGGCCAAGGTCGAAATGCCTGCTCCAGCCACCGCCCCAAGCGCCGCTGCGCCAGCACCGGCACCGACCGTGGACGCCGCCAAGCCAGCTGAAACCACGCCAGCGGCCCCGGCTGCAACTCCTGCAACCCCAGCGCCGGCTGCGAACGCAAGCGGCGAGACCGACTACAACTACAGCGAAGACCCGGCCGAGCAATCGGCTGCTGAAGCCGCCAAAACACCAGCAGAAGCCGCGCCGGCGCCAATGCCCAAGCCAGCCGAAGCGCCGGCCGAGCCGAAGCCCGCTGTTGTGTCCGCGCCTGAGCCAGCCGCAGAAACCAGCTTCGTCGACGACCTGATGGCCAACCCGATGATGCTTGGCATTGCCGGCGGTGGCGCACTGTTGCTGCTGTTGATCGGCTTGATGGTACTGTCGCGCCGCAACGCGCAGAAAGAAGCTGCGCTGCACAACGAGATTCACATCCACGAAGAGCAAAGCCCGTTCGACAACGATCTGGATACCCCAGATACCTCGTTCGCCGGCCTGGATGACGCCACCGACGACAACTTTGCACCGGTCAAAGAAGAGCGCGTGACCGCGCAAACCGGCGACGTGCTCGGCGAAGCCGACATCTACATCGCCTACGGCCGCTTCACCCAGGCTGCCGAGCTGCTGCAAGACGCCATCAACAACGAACCGCACCGCGCGGATCTGCGCTTGAAATTGATGGAAGTGCAGGCCGAGCTGGGCGACCAGGAAGGCTTTGCTCGTCAAGAGCGTGAGCTGAACGAAATCGGCGGCGCCCACAGCGAAGTTGAACAGCTGAAATCCCGCTACCCAGGCATGGGCGCTGCGGCACTCGGCGCGTTCGCTGGCGTAATGGCTGCCTCGGCGCTTGATAACCACAACGATGATTTCAACAACAGCGACGCCGACAACTTCAGCCTCGACGACCTGACCCTCGACGAACCTGCGCCACTGGCCGCTCAGCCAGCCGACGACATGGACTTGAGCCTGGACGATCTGGAAGCTGAACTGGATCGCGACCTGAACGCCGCCGGCAACGACTCGCTGAACGACTTCGGTGATCTGAGCCTGGACGACGAGCTGGCGCTGTCTTCGACTACTAGCCCAGCCGCCAGCGGCATGAGCGACCTGGACTTCGACCTGAGCCTGGACGACACCCCAAGCACCACCAGCAACGCCGCTCTCAGCGACGACCTGGCCGATTTCAGCCTGGATCTGGACGAGCCGAAAGCCAGCGCCACCAGCGAAGAAGACGACTTCCTTCTGAGCCTGGACGACGACCTCAACAGCACTACCACCAGCAATGATTTCGCTGATCTGAACCTGGAGCCTGACGCTACCCCAGAGCTGCACGCTGGCCTGGACGCCGAGCACGAGCTTCCGGCCGACTTCGACCTGTCGCTGGCTGACGATGAGCCAAGCGCACCGGTATCCAACGAAACGTTCGCCGCCAAACTGGACGAAGTGACTGCCGAGCTGGATCAGATGAATGACAAGCTGGACCTCCCAGAAGAAGACGACTTCGACTCGTTGATCGCTCCAGCTGCTAGCCCATCGGTGGCCAGCCTGGACGCCGACGATGACTTCGACTTCCTCTCCGGTACCGACGAAACCGCCACCAAGCTCGATCTGGCCCGCGCCTACATCGACATGGGTGACTCCGAAGGCGCCCGCGACATCCTCGACGAAGTGATCAGCGAAGGCACCGACGTTCAACAACAGGAAGCGCGCGAGCTGATCGCCCGTATCGTCTGATTAATGACTGAAGCAATACCCACAGCGGCGGCCGAAATGGCCGCCGTTGGCTTTTCCAGAATCGCCCTCGGCGTTGAATACAAAGGCTCCCGTTACCGTGGCTGGCAGCGCCAGGCCTCCGGCGTGGCGACCATCCAGGAAGAACTGGAAAAAGCCCTGTCGCGAGTCGCCGATTCCCCCGTCACGTTGCTGTGTGCCGGCCGCACTGACGCCGGTGTGCACGCCTGCGGTCAGGTCGTGCACTTCGACACCCAAGCCGAGCGCAGCCTGAAAGCCTGGGTGATGGGGGCGAATATCAACTTGCCCCATGACATCAGCGTGACCTGGGCCAAGGTGATGCCGGCGCATTTCCATGCGCGCTTCAAAGCCATCGCCCGGCGTTACCGTTACGTCATCTACAACGACCAAATCCGACCGGCGCATTTGGGTGAGGAAATTACCTGGAACCACCGGCCGCTGGACGTCGAGCGCATGCGCGAAGCGGCTCAATATTTGGTCGGTGAGCACGACTTCAGCGCCTTCCGCGCCGGGCAGTGCCAAGCCAAGTCGCCGATCAAAAAGATGCACCACCTGCGCGTTACCCAGCACGGAAAAATGATTGTGCTGGACCTGCGCGCCAACGCCTTTCTGCACCACATGGTGCGCAACATCGCCGGCGTGCTGATGACCATCGGCGCGGGCGAGCGCCCGGTTGAGTGGATGAAAGAGGTGCTGGAGTCGCGTATTCGCCGCACGGGCGGGGTGACGGCGCATCCGTTTGGCTTGTACCTGGTGCAGGTCGAATACCCGGCGGAGTTCGTGTTGCCGGAGCGCTATATCGGGCCGCATTTCCTCTCGGGTCTGCCGGACCTTGGCTGACGCCTGCCGATTGCCTTTGCTACCATTCCAGGCCTTGTGTTCAACAGCCGGTTATTCAGGTGTCTGCCGTGTCCGTCGTTCGTAGCAAAATCTGTGGCATCACCCGCCTTGAAGATGCACTCGCTGCCATCGAGGCGGGCGCCGACGCGTTGGGTTTCGTGTTCTTCGCCAACAGCCCGCGAGCCATGACGGCCGAGCGAGCCGCCGCCATCATCGCCGCGCTGCCGCCTTTCGTGACCACGGTCGGCTTGTTTGTTGATATGCCGCGCACTGAATTGGAAACCCTGCTGCAACAGGTGCCGTTGGACCTACTGCAATTCCATGGCGACGAAACGGCCGCCGATTGCACCGGTTATGGCCGCCCGTATATCAAAGCCCTGCGAGTGCGTACCGGCGACGACGTTGCGGCAATGATCGCGCGTTACCCCGAGGCTTCAGGCATTCTGCTGGACACCTTTGTCGCGGGCATCCCTGGCGGCACCGGTGAGGCGTTTGATTGGGCGTTGGTGCCAAGGCAGGCGAGCAAGCCGATTATCCTTGCCGGTGGGCTGACGCCTGAGAATGTGCGCGCCGCGATTGAACAGGTGCAACCGTATGCCGTGGATGTCAGCGGCGGGGTAGAGCAGAGCAAAGGCATTAAAAGTACGTCGAAAGTGCAGGCGTTTATCCGCGCCGTAAACGGGGCGTGAAACGCCCGCCAGGCATGTGACGGCTGGCGATCGCGTGCCGTCCATAACCCTGTCGCTGCGCAAGGCGCGTGAACTTCGCCGGTTCGTTGCGGTTAAACCCATACGGCAATGAGCGGCATCAGCGGGTCCGAGGCGGTACGTCAGATGATCGACCGAACCGCCAACCTGAATTTTTTGCTTTGCGACAGGCAGCCCTAAACGCCGCCTGTACAAGCCAACAGCTTTGGAGAATGAGTGCATGAGTAACTGGCTGGTAGATAAGCTGATCCCATCGATCATGCGTTCCGAGGTGAAAAAGAGCTCTGTCCCCGAGGGCTTGTGGCACAAATGCCCGTCCTGCGAAGCGGTGCTTTACCGTCCTGAGCTTGAGAAAACCCTGGATGTTTGCCCCAAGTGCAACCACCACATGCGCATCGATGCCCGCGCCCGTCTGGACATCTTCCTCGACCCCGAGGGGCGCGAAGAAATCGGCGCTGATCTTGAGCCGGTGGACCGCCTGAAATTCCGCGACAGCAAAAAGTACAAAGACCGTCTCACCGCCGCGCAAAAGCAGACCGGCGAGAAAGACGCGCTGATCGCCATGCGCGGCACCCTGCAAGACCTGCCCGTCGTGGCGTGCGCCTTTGAGTTCGCCTTTATGGGCGGCTCGATGGGCGCCATCGTCGGCGAGCGTTTTGTTCAGGCCGCCAACGTCGCGCTGAAAGAGCGTTGCCCGCTGGTGTGCTTCGCCGCTTCCGGTGGTGCGCGTATGCAGGAAGCGCTGATCTCGCTGATGCAAATGGCCAAGACGTCGGCCGTATTGGCCCGCCTGCGCGAAGAGGGCGTGCCGTTTATTTCCGTACTGACCGATCCGGTGTACGGCGGCGTGTCGGCCAGCTTGGCAATGCTGGGTGACGTGATTGTCGCTGAACCCAAAGCCCTGATCGGTTTCGCCGGCCCGCGCGTGATCGAACAAACCGTGCGAGAAAAGTTGCCAGAAGGCTTCCAGCGCAGCGAATTCCTGCTGGCCCACGGCGCCATCGACATGATCATTTCCCGTCAGGAATTGCGTCCTCGTCTCGCCCGTTTGCTGGCGCAAATGCAAAATCTCCCGACCCCGGTCGCCATCCCTGCGCCTATCAGCGCATGACCCAGCCCACGGTGCAGCGCAACCTGGCTGAGTGGTTGAGCTATCTGGAGCAGTTGCACCCGGTGGCCATCGACATGGGCCTGGACCGCACCCGCGAGGTGGCCAGCCGCCTCGGTCTGGGGCGGCCGGCGGCGAAAGTCATCACCGTGACCGGCACCAATGGCAAAGGCTCAACCTGCGCCTTTCTTGCCTCGCTACTTGCCGAGCAGGGGCTGAAAGTGGGCGTCTACAGCTCGCCCCACCTGCTGCGTTACAACGAACGCGTGCAAGTGGCGGGAGTGGAAGCCACTGACGCCGAACTCTGCGAAGCCTTCGCCGCCGTTGAAGCGGCCCGTGGCGAAACCTCCCTGACCTATTTCGAAGTTGGCACCCTGGCTGCGTTCTGGTTGTTCCAGCGCAGCGGCCTGGATGCGGCAGTATTGGAAGTAGGCCTGGGCGGTCGACTGGACACTGTCAACCTGATTGATCCTGATCTGGCGCTGATCACCAGCATTGGCCTCGACCATGCGGACTACCTGGGCGACACCCGCGAGTCGGTAGCATTCGAGAAGGCCGGCATTTTCCGCGCTGGCGTACCGGCTATTTGCGGCGATTTGAAGCCGCCAGCACCGATTCGTGAAAAAGCGACCTCGCTTCCTTGCCCATTGTTGCTGCGCGGCCCCGATTACGACCTGGCGTTTGGCGAGCACAGCTGGCACTGGCGTGGCTTCAACGCCGCCGGCGAGCCACTGAGCTTGCATGATCTGCCGCTGCTCGATCTGCCCATGGAAAACGCCGCGCTGGCACTGCAGGCCTACGCCATGCTCGACCTGCCTTGGCGGCCTGACCAACTGGTCACGGCGCTGCAACGCACGCGGGTGACCGGTCGCCTTGATCGCCGCGCTATAAATTGGCATGGCAAGGCACTCACGCTGTTGCTGGATGTTGGGCATAATCCCCACGCCGCCGAGTATTTGGCGCAGCGCTTGGCGGATCGCCCGGTGGCTGGCAAGCGCCTGGCGGTGTTCGGTTTGTTGGCTGATAAAGATTTACCCGGCGTGCTCGCTCCGTTGCTCACACAGGTGACGGCTTGGGCCGTGGCGCCGCTGCCAACGCCGCGCAGTCGGCCCGCCGCCGAGTTGCAGGCCGCGCTGCTGAACCTGGGCGCACGCGTTGAAGCGTATGGCGACATTGCCGCCGCCTTGGAAGCGCAGCTGCAGCAGGCGACGGCAGAAGACGAAATTCTGTTGTTTGGTTCTTTTTACTGCGTGGCCGAGGCCCTGGAATGGCTGGCCCGCCATGCCATGGGAGAAGTGGGGAATGGCTTTGCTGGATAAAGGATTGAAGCAGCGGATCGTCGGCGCCTTGGTGCTGATTGCCCTGGCGATCATCTTCTTGCCGATGCTGCTGTCGCGCCAGGATGAATCCCGTCACGTGGTGGTCGACGCCCCGGCCATGCCGCAAGCCCCGGCCATGCCGGAAGTGGCGCAAGAGCCGGTGTCGGTTCCAGAGCCAGAACTGCTGCCCGAAGAGCCCGTGCCGGTCGAGCAGGTGGCAACTACGCCAGCCCCGCTTCCGACCACGCCTAGCGCTTTGCCACCGCCGACCACGCCTATTGCTCCGGCGCCTCCCGTACCGCCAGCCAGCAAACCGCCGGCCACTGCCAGCGCCACGCCCGCTACGCCAGCGGCAGCGCCGGCGACGCAGAACCGTCTGGACGCCAACAGCTTGCCGATTAGTTGGTCAATCCAACTGGCCAGCCTGTCCAACCGCGCCAGTGCTGAAAGCCTGCAGAAAACCCTGCGCAGCCAGGGTTACAACGCCTACATCCGCAGCGCTGAAGGCATGAACCGGGTATTTGTCGGGCCGCTGATTGAACGTGCTGAAGCGGATCGCCTGCGCGATCAGCTGACCAAGCAGCAGAAGCTCAAAGGGTTTGTGGTGCGTTTCCAGCCGGAAAGTAGCTGATGGGCCGGTAAGAGCATCGCAGCTGAAGCCGCTCCCAGAGGAATGTACGATTCTTGGGAGCATCTTTGCCGCGACGCTTTCAGCAGTTAGGTTGCGTCGGTCCGCGCTCTTCGAGCACAGCTAAACCCAACGCACCATCAGCATTTTCGCCCAGCGGCAGGGAATTAATCGGTGTTCGATAAATCCCGGCTTACTCCTTGCCGAACGCTCTGCTAAAATCCCGCGCCTCTTCCGTCGGTAGGCCTGTAACGTGCCATTTACCTGGGTCGATTGGGCGATCATCGCCGTTATCGCAATTTCCAGTTTAATCAGCTTGAAACGCGGCTTCGTCAAAGAAGCGCTGTCGCTGGTAACTTGGATCATTGCTGGAGTCGTTGCCTGGATGTTCGGCGGCGCGCTTTCCCAGCACCTCGTGGATTACATCGACACCCCATCAGCCCGCGTTATCGCCGGCTGCGCCATTCTTTTCGTGGCCACATTATTAGTGGGTGCCCTATTTAATTTTCTTATTGGCGAGCTGGTTCGCGTTACCGGACTATCGGGCACTGACCGCGTGCTAGGCATGGTGTTCGGTGCCGCGCGAGGCGGTTTGCTGGTGGTGTTGCTGGTTGGATTATTGAGCCTGGCGCCGGTTACTCAGGACGCTTGGTGGAAAGAGTCATCACTGGTGCCGCACTTTCTGATCGTGGCGGACTGGTCGAAAAACATGATTCTTACCCTGGCCAGTCAATGGCTGGCCAGCGGTGTGAGTGGACCGGCAGAGCTGTCGTTTAAAGATGTTCTGGCGCCCAAGCCGTTGTAGCAGTCAGCAGTTGCGGTAACGAAGTAAGCAGTCGCGGTAATTCAGAAACGAAGCGAGCGAAGGTTATGCGTGTTTTCTTATGCCTAACCGAGCGCAGTTGTTAAGAAACGTAGCGAGCAAACGTTAGGCGTGTCTTCTAATGCCTAGCCGAGCGCAGTAGTTTCCCACTTCAAAGGGGTTGGTCGCATGTGTGGCATCGTGGGTATCGTCGGTAAGTCAAACGTCAATCAAGCGCTGTATGACGCGCTTACCGTGCTCCAACATCGCGGCCAGGATGCTGCCGGTATCGTGACCAGCCATGACGGCCGGTTGTATCTGCGCAAAGACAACGGACTGGTGCGCGATGTGTTCCATCAGCGCCATATGCAGCGTTTGGTTGGCCACATGGGCATCGGTCACGTGCGCTATCCGACGGCGGGCAGTTCCACGTCCGCTGAAGCGCAGCCTTTCTACGTGAACTCGCCGTATGGCATCACCCTGGCCCACAACGGCAACTTGACCAACGTCGAGCAGCTGGCCAAGGAGATCTACGAATCTGACCTTCGTCACGTCAACACCAGTTCCGACTCCGAAGTGCTGCTCAACGTGTTCGCTCACGAGCTGGCTGTTCGCGGCAAGTTGCAGCCGACCGAAGACGACGTGTTCGCTGCCGTCACCGACGTGCACAAGCGTTGCACCGGCGGTTACGCCGTGGTGGCCATGGTCACCGGTTACGGCATCGTCGGTTTCCGCGACCCTAACGGCATCCGTCCGATCGTATTTGGCCAACGTCACACCGACGAAGGCGTGGAATACATGATCGCTTCGGAAAGCGTGTCGCTCGACGTGCTCGGCTTCACCCTGATCCGCGACCTGGCGCCGGGCGAAGCGGTGTACATCACCGAAGAAGGCAAGATTTCTACCCGCCAATGCGCGACCAACCCGAAATACGCCCCGTGCATTTTCGAGCACGTGTACCTGGCGCGTCCGGACTCGATCATGGACGGCATTTCGGTCTACAAAGCCCGCCTGCGCATGGGCGAGAAACTGGCCGATAAAATCCTGCGCGAGCGCCCGGATCACGACATCGACGTGGTTATCCCGATTCCGGACACCAGCCGCACCTCCGCGCTGGAACTGGCGAACCACCTGGGCGTGAAATTCCGCGAAGGCTTCGTTAAAAACCGTTACATCGGCCGCACCTTCATCATGCCGGGCCAGGCTGCGCGCAAGAAATCGGTCCGCCAGAAGCTCAACGCCATCGAGCTGGAATTCCGCGGCAAGAACGTGATGCTGGTCGACGACTCCATCGTGCGCGGCACCACCTGCAAGCAGATCATTCAGATGGCCCGCGAAGCCGGGGCGAAGAACGTGTACTTCTGCTCGGCAGCGCCGGCGGTGCGTTACCCGAACGTGTACGGCATCGACATGCCGAGCGCCCACGAACTGATCGCCCACAACCGCACCACCGAGGAAGTGGCTGAACTGATCGGCGCCGACTGGCTGGTGTATCAGGACCTCAGCGACCTGATCGACGCGGTGGGCGGCGGCAAGGTCAAGATCGACCAGTTCGATTGCGCGGTGTTTGATGGCAAGTACGTCACCGGCGACGTCAACGAGGCGTACCTGAACAAAATCGAACAGGCACGCAACGACTCGTCGAAGCTCAAGACCAACGTGGTCAGCGCCATCATCGACCTGTACAACAATTGATAACCCCAGCCCGCGAAAGCGGGCTGAACGTTTTAGTGCTGAACATTTGATGGAGAAAGGGCATGACGCAGGAATGGGATGCCGGTCGGCTGGACAGTGACCTCGAAGGCGTAGGCTTCGACACCCTGGCAGTGCGCGCCGGGCAACACCGTACCCCTGAAGGCGAGCACGGCGAGGCGATGTTCTTCACCTCGAGCTACGTGTTCCGCACTGCCGCCGACGCCGCTGCGCGCTTCTCTGGCGAGGTGCCGGGCAACGTCTATTCGCGTTACACCAACCCCACCGTACGCACCTTCGAAGAGCGCCTCGCCGCGCTGGAAGGGGCGGAGCAGGCGGTCGCAACGGCGTCCGGTATGTCGGCGATCATGGGCGTGGTCATGGCGTTTTGCAGTGCCGGCGACCACGTGCTGGTCTCGCGCAGCGTGTTTGGTTCGACCATTAGCCTGTTCGAAAAATACCTGAAGCGCTTTGGCGTGCAGGTCGACTACGTCGAGCTGACCAACGTCGCCGGCTGGGGCGATGCCTGCAAGCCCAACACCAAAATGTTCTTCGTCGAATCACCCTCCAACCCGTTGGCCGAGCTGGTGGACATCGCCGCGCTGGCCGAAGTGGCTCATGCCCACGGCGCGAAACTGGTGGTCGACAACTGCTTCTGCACGCCGGTGCTGCAAAAGCCACTGGCGCTCGGCGCCGACGTGGTGGTGCATTCGGCCACCAAATTTATCGACGGCCAGGGTCGTTGCCTGGGCGGCGTGGTGGCCGGCAGTGCCAAGCTGATGGCCGAGCTGGTGGGCTTCGTGCGCACCGTTGGCCCGACCCTGAGCCCTTTCAACGCCTGGGTGTTCCTGAAAGGTCTGGAAACCCTGCGCATCCGCATGCAAGCCCATTGCGCCAGCGCGCTGCACTTGGCCCAGTGGCTGGAACAGCAGCCCGGCATCGAGAAGGTTCACTACGCGGGCTTGTCGAGCCATCCGCAACACGAACTGGCCAAGCGTCAGCAGCGTGCGTTTGGCGCCGTGGTGAGCTTTGAAGTGAAAGGCGGCAAAGAGGGCGCCTGGCGCTTTATCGACGCCACGCGTTTGCTCTCGATCACCGCCAACCTGGGCGACAGCAAATCCACCATCACCCACCCGAGCACCACGTCCCACGGTCGTTTGACGCCCGAAGAACGCGCTGCAGCGGGCATCCGCGACAGCTTGATCCGCGTGGCCGTTGGCCTCGAAGAAGTCGACGACATCCAGGCCGATCTGGCCCGGGGCCTCGCGGCGCTGTGATCGGGCGTCGCTGATGGTCGAGTTGGAAGTGGAGCGCCCGCTGGCCAGCAACGGCAAGGTGGCCTTGGTCACTGGCGCCGCGCGTGGCATCGGCCTGGGCATCGCCGCCTGGCTGATCGCGGAAGGCTGGCAAGTGGTGCTGGCCGATACTGAGCGTGAACGCGGCGCCAAGGTCGCCAAAGCGCTTGGCGACAACGCCTGGTTTGTGGCGATGGACGTCAGCCAGGAAAGCCAAGTGGTTGAAGGCGTTGCGCAGGTGCTGGGCCAGTTCGGCCGGCTCGATGCGCTGGTCAACAACGCCGGTATCGCCGACCCGCACAACGCGCCGCTGGACAGCCTGGAGCTGGCGCAGTGGAATCGCGTGCTGGCCGTTAACCTCACGGGCCCGTTGCTGCTGGCCAAACACTGCGCGCCTTATCTGCGAGCGCATTACGGCGCCATCGTCAACATTGCCTCGACCCGTGCCCATCAAGCCGAAGCGGACACCGAAGCCTATTCGGCGAGCAAAGGTGGCTTATTGGCTCTGACCCGCGCGCTGGCCATCAGTTTGGGACCGGACATCCGCGTCAACGCCGTCAGCCCAGGCTGGATCGACGCCCGCGACCCCAGCGAACGCCGCGCCGCGCCATTGACCGACGCCGACCACGACCAACATCCCGCTGGCCGCGTAGGCACGGTTGAAGATGTGGCCGCGCAAGTGGCTTGGCTGCTCTCGGCGAGCGCCGGGTTTGTGACCGGGCAGGAGTTTGTGGTGGATGGCGGGATGACGTGCAAGATGATTTACGTCGAGTAACGTCTGCCGCTGGAGGTGGTGGCTTGCGCCTCGTCTTTATTTGAAAAGCATCGCGGCTAAAGCCGCTCCTACAGGAGCCTTCATCGGTTTTGGGAGCGACTTTTTTGATTTCGAGAGCATCGCGGCTGAAGCCGCTCCTACAGGAATCTGCATAGCCTGTGGGAGCGGCTTTAGCCGCGATGGGGTTTCCCAGACGACAACGAACGCGCCTGTTTACTGCGGCCGCAGATCAATCGCCGAATCGCCCTGACCATCAAACAGCTGCCCTGGCTTCTGCGGCAATATGCTCGGCCGTGCGCTATCCGCCGCGCCGCCTAATACGCGAATGTCGCTGTACTTCTTGCCCGAAAGCGCTGCCAAACCCGCGCCATCACGCACGACGCTCGGTCTGAGGAAGACCATCAAATTGCGCTTGGTATGGGCCTCTTTGGTTGAGCGAAAAAGCCGGCCCAGCCATGGGATATCGCCTAACAGCGGCACTTTCGAATCCGTCATGGTCACGTCGTCCTGAATCAGGCCGCCGAGCACAATCACCTGGCCGTCTTCGGCAAGGATGGTGCTTTTGATCGAGCGCTTGTTGGTGATCAAATCCACCGCCTGCGCAGACAGCGTGGCGCTGGGGGCAATTGAGGAAATCTCCTGTTCGATCTCCAGCCGCAGCGAGGCGCCGTCATTAATGTGCGGAGTGACCTTAAGCGTGACGCCGATATCTTTGCGTTCGATGGTCGTAAACGGATTGCTCGCGCCGTCGGTAGCGGTGGTGTACGAGCCGGTTTGGAAGGGCACGTTTTGGCCGACCAGAATCTCGGCTTTCTGGTTATCGAGCGTCAACAGGCTTGGCGTGGAGAGCAGGTTGCTTTTGCTGTTGGCCGACAACGCTGTTATCAGCGCGCCGAAGTTCTTGCTGCCAATTCCGATGATCGCGCCGTCGGGCAAGGTGTCGGGCACGGTGTCATCCTGGATGGCCTGCAGCACGGAACCGACGGAAAGCCCGGTGTTGCCGAAGTTCACGCCGCCGACGCCACCGGTGCCGCCCCGCGCATCCACCGCCCACTGCACGCCGAGCGCGTCGGTGATGTCGCCGGAAATCTCGACAATCGCTGCTTCCACCATTACCTGCGCGCGCGGTACGTCGAGTTGGTGCACGATGTCTTCGAGCATGGCAACGGTGTCAGGCTCGGCCAGCAATACCAGGGCGTTCAGGCTCTCGTCGGCACGAATCAGAATGTTCTGCGGCTTGCCGCCACCGGCTTCGGCAGTTCCGCCGCCAGCCGGGTTTTTAATCCCTTCGGAAATCTCGCCCAGCACGGTGGCCAATGCTTTGGCATCGTTATGCCGCAAACGAATGACCCGCGTGTTGGCGGAGCGGCTGCTGGGCGTGTCGAGGGATTTGGCCAGACCGACCATTCGCGCGCGGGCGGCGGGCGGGCCGATGAGAATCAGGCGGTTGGTGCGCGTGTCGGCAATCACCTGCGTACCGGCGGCCCCCTTGGCCTGCCCGTGCGCCACGCTGGCATTGAGCGCTTCGGCGGCATCGGTGACCCAGGCGTATTGCAGGTTGACCACGCTGTAGTCGTTGTTGCTCTTCTGATCCAACTGATGAATCAGGTCTTCGATGCGCGTGATGTTGGCGCTGCGGTCGCTGATGATCAGGGCGTTGGCCGAGGTCACCGCTGCCAGGTGGCCGTATTGCGGAACGAGTGGGCGAATCAATGGAATCAACTCGGCGACGTTGCCGTGCTGGACCTGAATCAGCCGCGTCTCCAGGCGATCCGGCGCAGCGCGACCAGTGTCGGCATCGGCCTTGGCTTCGGCATTCGGCACGATGCGCGCCTGGTCGCCCTGGGTAATCACGCTAAAACCGTGGGTGGCCATTACCGAGAGGAACAGCTGGTACACCTCGCTGAGATTCAGCGGCGCTTTGGACACCACGTTGACCTGGCCTTTGACGCGCGGATCGACCACAAAGGTTTGCCCGGTGATGTCAGCGATCTGGTCGACGAACTCGGCGATGTCGGCGTCTTTGAGGTTGATCGTCCAGCGTTCCTCGTTCTGCTGCTGTTCATCGCCGGCCGTGCCGTTCGCCGGTGTTATCGCGGCGCCAGCCGTGGCGCTGATGCTGAGCAGACCGCAGGCGAACAGGGCCAGGGTCAAGCGTGAAAGAGTCAATGGCATCGGCTTAATCGCTTTCCGTAGGCGGATCGGTAGGGAGGGGTTCGGTTGAGCGCGGCGCGGCAGGGGGCTCGGGTTCGTTCACCGGCTCCTGATCGGGTTCGTCCTGACCGCCAGCGCTTTCCATCTGTTGACGCAAGGCTTCCATGCGCTCTCGCAGTTGCTGTTCATCTTGCTGTTGCAGCGTGGACAGCTCGTCCACGGCGTCGTAGCTGCTGGGAAGCGGGCGGCTGGCCGGGGCGTTTTTGTTCTTGTTGAACATCAGCGTTTCGAGGCGGCCGTTGCGCTCGATTTCGACGCGATCGCGGTACACCGCATGCAGGCGGATGCCCTTGTCGATTTCGGCGCCCACGCCGAAGCGCAGCGGCTTGGCGTTTTCTCGTTGAATGATTGCGCTGGAGCTGCGCGCATCGCTGTGCACAAAGCTGCCGCGCAGGGTCAGGCGCAGGCTGGTGGCGGGGGGCGCGGTGGTTTGCGCGACGCGGGCGGGGCCGAAGAGGGTTTCTATACTGTCCAGGGCCGGTGCGCTGGAGAGTTCGCTCGCCTCATCGGTCTGCACGCTTACTTGGGTGCGGTTGAGTTGGAGCCATTCGATGGTTTGCGTGGCGAAACTCAAACTGATCAACAGGATCAACAACACGCCCAGCAATGTCGGGGCATTGTGCATCAGCCTGCGGAGGGTTTCGGGCACGGTCAAAGACGTTTCTCGCACTGTCGGATTTGCTGGCGGCCGATCATAGAGCAGCCAAGTGTTTTTACGCATCCACTTCGCGCTGTGGTCCTATTCTGTTTTATATGGCGGGGCGATGTGTTTTTTCGGCAGTGTGGTAAAGATAGCCGCCGTTGCACACTCTACGAGTCGCCTCGTCTAAAAATTGATAAAAAAACAGCAGCATGGCGAATGATCGTCATCCTTAATCTTGAACATGGGCGCTGAGCAGCAGCCCCTTCCACAATGCCAAGGTCGGATTACAGATGAACGTTTCTCCGGTGGAAACCGTGTCACGCCGTTTACCGTTCAGTTACGCCAAGCGTAATGGCGTGGTGTTGATGCTCGATAAAGACCAGGTGTGCCTGGGCTTTCGGCCGGCTGTAGAGATGGTCGCGCTGGCCGAAGCGCAACGGTTTGTCGGCCGCCGCTTGCCGTTGCGAGCGCTCAGCCCGGCCGATTTCGACCAGGCCATGGCGGCCGCCTATCAACATGATTCTGCGTCCATGCAACTGGCTGAAGACATCGGCGGGCGGCTAGACCTCGCTGCGCTGGCGGATCAGGTGCCCGAAACCGAAGACTTGATGGAGCAGGAAGACGACGCGCCGATCATTCGTTTGATCAACGCCATCCTCGGTGAATCGATCAAGGAAAACGCCTCCGACATTCACCTCGAAACCTTTGAAAAACGCTTGGTCGTGCGCTTTCGCGTCGACGGCGTGCTGCGCGAAGTGCTCGAGCCCAAACGCGAGTTGGCGGCGCTGTTGGTGTCTCGTATCAAGGTGATGGCGCGCCTGGATATCGCCGAGAAACGTGTGCCACAAGACGGTCGTATTTCCTTGCGCGTAGGCGGGCGGGAAGTGGACGTGCGGGTGTCGACGTTGCCCTCGGCCAACGGTGAGCGCGTGGTGTTGCGGCTGCTGGACAAACAAGCGGGGCGCTTGAGTTTGCAGCACTTGGGCATGTCCAGCCGCGACTGCCAACTAATGGAAAGCAGCGTGCGCAAACCGCACGGCATCATTCTGGTCACCGGCCCCACGGGCTCGGGGAAAACCACCACCTTGTACGCCAGCCTGGTTAGCCTGAACGACCGCACGCGCAACATTCTGACCGTCGAAGACCCTATCGAATATCACCTTGAAGGCATTGGCCAAACGCAGGTCAACACCAAGGTCGACATGACTTTTGCCCGCGGCCTGCGCGCCATCCTTCGGCAAGACCCGGACGTGGTCATGGTCGGCGAAATTCGCGACGCTGAAACCGCGCAAATTGCCGTGCAAGCCTCGCTCACCGGCCACCTGGTGCTCTCGACGTTGCACACCAACAGCGCGATTGGCGCCGTAACGCGCTTGGTGGATATGGGCGTTGAACCGTTTCTTTTGTCGTCCTCGCTGCTCGGTGTGTTGGCCCAGCGCCTGGTTCGTGTGCTCTGTCCGCACTGCAAAGAAGGCCTGCCAGTCACTGAAGCTGAAGCCCAGGTGCTGGGCGTGCGCAGCGGCGAAACGCCGGTCATTCATCACCCGCGCGGCTGCCCGGAATGCAAGCAGCAGGGCTATCGCGGGCGCACCGGTATTTATGAGTTGGTGGTGTTCGATGACCACATGCGCACGCTGGTCCACAGCGGCGCCGGCGAGCAGGAGATGACGCGGCACGCGCGCGGCAACGGCCCGAGCATTCGCGATGATGGCCGGCGCAAAGTGATGCAGGGCGTCACCAGCCTCGAAGAAGTGCTGCGCGTGACGCGAGAAGACGAAGCGCCGACCACTGCCGCTCAGCGGCGCGAACTATCTGCCAGCTCACCGAATCAACACCAACGTAGGGGCGAACGACGTGAAGACCGTTAAGTCCGTCGCCCGCGCTCTGACCGTCACCCAACCGGGCACATTCTGATGGCAGCGTTCGAATACCTTGCTCTGGACAATGCAGGGCGCCAGCAAAAGGGCGTGATGGAAGCCGACAGCGCGCGGCAAGTGCGGCAGATGCTGCGCGAAAAGCAACTGGCGCCGCTGCAAGTCAACGCCACGCGTACCCGCGAGCAGGCGAGTAACGACGGTCATTTCACCTTTGTGCGCGGGCTGTCTGCACGCGATCTGGCGATGCTCACGCGCCAGTTAGCCACCCTGATTCAAGCCGCATTGCCTATCGAAGAAGCGTTGCGCGCCGCCGCCGCTCAGGCCTCCGCACCGCGTGTGCAGGCGATGTTGCTGGCAGTGCGAGCGCGGGTGCTGGAAGGGCACAGCCTGGCGGCAGCGCTGAAAGAATTTCCTGCAGCATTCCCCGACCTGTACCGCGCCACCGTGGCAGCCGGCGAGCACGCCGGGCATTTGGGCCCGGTGCTCGAACAATTGGCCGACTACACCGAACAGCGCCAACAGTCGCGGCAGAAAGTACAGCTGGCGTTGTTGTACCCGCTGGTGCTGATGATCACCTCGCTGATCATCGTCGGCTTTTTGCTCGGCTATGTGGTGCCGGATGTGGTGCGGGTGTTTATCGATTCTGGGCAAACGCTGCCGGCCCTCACGCGCGGCCTCATCGCCCTCAGTGATGCGGTGAAAAGCTGGGGCTGGTTATTTGTACTGCTGGTGATTGCCGGTGGCTTTACCGCACGGTGGGCGCTGCGCGATGACAACGTCAAACGGCGCTGGCACGGCTTTCAATTGCGCCTGCCCTTGGTCGGCCGACTGGTGCGTGCCACCGACTGCGCGCGCTTCGCCTCGACCCTGGCCATTCTCACTCGCAGCGGCGTGCCGCTGGTGGAAGCGCTGAGCATTGGCGCCCAGGTGATATCCAATCGCGTGATCCGCGCCGACGTGGTCTTGGCCGCGCAAAAAGTCCGCGAGGGCGGCAGCCTTACCCGTGCCTTGGAAGCCAGCGGGCAGTTTCCGCCGATGATGCTGCACATGATCGCCAGCGGCGAACGCTCCGGCGAACTGGACCAGATGCTGGCCCGCACCGCGCGCAATCAGGAGGGCGACCTGGCCGCCCAGATCGCGCTGATGGTCGGCCTGTTCGAGCCTTTTATGCTGGTGTTTATGGGCGTTGTGGTGCTGCTCATCGTGCTGGCGATTCTTCTTCCAATTCTGTCTTTGAACCAACTAGTGGGGTGATCACGATGCAAACAAACGTCATGCAAAACGGGCTGCGACAACGGCAAAGCCAGCGCGGTTTTACCCTGATTGAAATCATGGTGGTGGTGGTGATTCTCGGCATTCTCGCGGCGCTGATCGTGCCTCAGGTAATGAGCCGGCCCGACCAGGCAAAAATCACCGTGGCCAAAGGCGACGTCAAAGGCATTAGCGCCGCGCTGGACATGTACAAACTCGACAACCACGCCTACCCGAGCACGCAGCAAGGCCTCGAAGCGTTGGTGAAAAAACCGAGCGGCAACCCCGCACCGAAAAACTGGAACGCTGACGGCTACCTCAAACGCGTGCCGGTCGACCCATGGGGCAACCCGTATCAATACCTCGCGCCGGGCAGCAAAGGCCCGTTCGATCTTTACTCCTTCGGCGCCGATGGCAAAGAAGGCGGCAGCGACAACGATGCAGATATTGGTAACTGGGATCAGTGAGTTTGAAGCGGCCGCAGGCCCTGGCCGGTTTCACGTTAGTGGAGCTGCTGGTGGTGCTGGTAATTCTGGGCACCCTGGTTGGGCTGGCGGTGCTCAGTACCGGCATCGCCGGCCCGGCGCGCGAGCTGCGTAACGAAGCCGAGCGGCTTAGCGGGTTGATTGGCGTGCTGGCCGATGAGGCCGTGTTGGACAACCGCGAATACGGCTTGTGGTTCGACGCTTCGTCCTATCAAGTGCTGCGCTACGAGCCCGGCAAAAACCGCTGGCAGCCGGTGGATCGCGCGCCGCACCAGTTGCCTGCTTATGCCGTGCTGACGGTCGAACTCGAAGGTGCCGCGCTGAAACTTCCCAGCCAACACGCTGAAGAAGACCAACCCAAAGACGCCGAGCGCAGCCCGCAAGTGCTGATTCTATCCAGCGGTGAACTCAGTCCCTTTCGCCTACAACTGGCCGAGAAGCGTGCGCAAGGCGCTCGCTTGCAGATGTCCACCGACGGCTTTCGCCTGCCAAAAGTCGAAGCGGCAGACGGCAAAGGAGCCGGTAAGTGAGCCGCTGCCGTGGCTTCACCTTGCTCGAAGTGCTAGTAGCCCTGGCGATATTTGCGTTGGTGGCGGCCAGCGTTCTGGGCGTTAGCGCCCGCAGCTTGCAGACGGCCGCGCGGCTTGAAGACAAAACCCTGGCCATGTGGATCGCCGACAACCAGCTCAGCGACATGCAATTGGCTCCCGCCGTGCCCGGCATCGGCAATCAGCAGGGACAGGTCGATTTCGCCAACCGCCAGTGGCAATGGCAAAGCACCGTCGAAGACACCAGCGAGCCAACCATGCGCCGCATCACCGTGTGGGTCGCCACGCGGGACGAGCGTGGGCGCGGGGGCGAAATCAAAGACCGCGCCGTCGCCAGCCTGGTCGGCTTTGTCACCACCGAGCCTATCGAGGCCGGACAATGAAGCGCTCGCGGGGTTTTACCCTGCTGGAACTGCTGATTGCCGTGGCCATCTTTGCGCTGCTGGCCTTGGCGACCTATCGCATGCTGAGCAGCGTGATGCAGGCCGACAGCGCCACGCGCAGTCACGAGCAACAATTGCGCGAACTGGTGCGCGGCATGGCCGCGTTCGAGCGTGATGTATTGCAAGCGGTGCCGCGCCCGGTGCGCGATCCGTTTGGCGATGAACGCGCCGCGTTGCGCGGTGAAGACGGCGACGCCACTGCTCTGGAATTCACCCGCACCGGCTGGCGCAATCCCATGGGCGCCGGTCGGTCGCGCTTGCAACGGGTGCGCTGGGAACTCAGCGGCGAGCAACTGCAACGCCGCTACTGGCCGGTGCTCGATCAAGCGCAAGACGGCCAGCCGCAGGTGCAAGCCGTGCTCGACGGCGTCACCCGCATGACGCTTCGCTACCTCGACCGCCAGGGCCAATGGCAAGCCAGTTGGCCGCCTGCCGACGGCAACGAAAGCGAGCGCCTGGAACAGTTGCCCAAAGCCTTGGAACTGGTGCTTGAACACCGGCGCTACGGCCAGATTCGCCGCGTGCTGCGCCTGCCCGATCTGCCCGCTGAAGGCAATCCTGGCGACGGTCAGAACCCGGATAATCCTGACGCCAACCCGGACGGCCAAAGCCCGGCGCCCGATGATTCGCAGGTGCCGGAATGAAGCGTCAACAGGGTGTGGCGCTGATCACCGTGCTGCTGGTCGTGGCGGTAGTCACTGTGGTGTGCGCCGGCATGATCGCCCGCCAACATGTTGCCATTCGCAGCAGCGCCAATCTGCTCGATACCCGTCAAGCCTGGCAGTACGCGCTGGGCGGCGAGACGCTGGCCAAGGCCGTGCTTAAACGCGATGCGCGCGGCGGCGACCCGCGTCAGTCGGTGGATCATCCTGGCGAGAACTGGGCCAAACCCATGCAGCCGTTCGCGCTGGACGAAGGTGGCGTGCTCAGCGTGCGCATCGAAGACCCCAGCGGCCGCTTTAACCTCAACAGCCTGGTGCGCCAGCAGCAAGTCGACGAACCCTCGGTGCTGCGCTTTCGCCGCCTGCTGCTGCGCCTGGACATCGCCACGCCCTATGCCGATCGTCTGGTGGACTGGCTCGACGTGGACCAGGAAGCCACCGGCAGCGAAGGCGCCGAAGACAATCAATACCTGCTCGCCAAGCCGGCCTATCGCGCCGCCAACCGTCGCCTGCAAGACGTCTCCGAGCTACGGTTATTGCTGGGCATGACCGAGGCCGACTTCCGCCGCCTGCAACCTTACGTAAGCGCCTTGCCAGCCGATGCGCCGTTGAACGTCAACACGGCTGGCGCCATGGTGCTGTCGTGCCTGGCCGACGGCCTGACGCCGGACCTGGCACAAGGGGTGGTACTGGCGCGTGGCAAAGAAGGCTTCGCTTCGGTGGACGCCTTTCTCGCGCAGCCCGGGCTGGCGGGGCAGGGTATCGACGGGCAAGGCTTGGCGGTCGGCACCGCGTATTTCCAAGTGATCAGCGAGGTGCGAATGGGTGATCGCCGGCAGGTGGTGGTGAGTAACATGCACCGAGATCAACAAGGGCGCGTGCGTGTCCTGGCGCGCGACCTTGGACAAGACGGGCTGATCGCCATTGGCGCGACCGCCCCCGCAACAAACGAGGAGCAGGCACGATGAGCCTGGTAACGATTTTTCTACCGGCGGCCGCTGCGGTGGCTGTCGACGAAACCCTGCCGGTGCATCGCATCCGCGCGGGTGTGCACGACCAGCTGTTGCTCGCCGAAGCGATGGTGGAGCTGGATGAACCGTGGCGCCTGGTGATTCCGGTGGAGGCTGTCACCGCCTGTGCCGTGGCGCTGCCCACGCAGAAAGCGCGCTGGCTGCGTCAGGCCTTGCCGTTTGCCGTGGAGGAATTGCTGGCCGAAGACGTCGAGCAATTTCACCTGGCCCTCGGCACACCGCTCGGCGACGGGCGTCACCGTATTGTCGCCGTACGCGCAGCCTGGCTGCAGGGCTGGCTCGCCGCGTGCCCGGTGGCGCCGGTGAGTATTCATGTCGATGCCGACTTGCTGCCTGACGTCGGCACCCAGATTTGCTGGCTTGGCGAGCGCTGGCTGCTGGGCGGCCAGTTGGCCACGCGTATGGCGGTGGCGCAGGACGATTGGCCGCAGATTGCCGACCAGTGCCCGTTGCCCTTGCACGCCATCGCGCCGCCGACCCAAGCCTTGCCGGACGGCATCGAAACCGCCCAGCGCGAAGAGGATGTGTACCTCTGGCTCGCCGCCCAAACGGCCGGCTGCAACCTGGCCCAAGGCGAACTGGCCAGTCGCGAAGACAGCCACGGCTGGAAACGCTGGCGCCCGGTGCTGGGGCTGGTGGGGTTATGGCTGGTGCTGCAATGGGGCTTCAACCTGGCGCAAGCGTGGCAGCTGCAACACAAGAGCGACACCATCGCCGCTGCCAACGCGGCGCTGTATCGCGAGTTGTTTCCGCAGGACAGCAAGCTGGTGAATCTGCGTCACCAACTCGACGAACACCTAAGCCAAGGCCGCACGGCCGGGGGCAGTCGCTTTCTTGCTTTGATGGATCTGGCCAGCACCGCTGTGCAAGCAGACGGCGGTTTGGTGCGCGTTCAACAGTTGGACTTCAGCGACACCCGTGGCGACCTCGCGCTGCAGCTGCAAGCGCCTGACTTCAGCGCGCTGGAGCGCCTGCGCCAACGCCTGGCAGATGCCGGTTTGCCCGTGCAACTGGGCTCGGCGAGTCGGGAAAACAACGGCGTTAGCGCCCGGTTAGTCGTAGGAGGGCAGGGATGAATACCGCCACGTTTAGAACGCAACTGCTCGACCGCTGGCAGCGCTCACCACTGCAACGGCGCTGGTCCACTCTGGCGCCGCGTGAGCGTTTGGCGCTCGGTCTGATGGTTATTTGCGTGCTCGGCGCGCTGCTCTATATCAGCTTCTGGCAGCCCGCCCAGCATCGCCTGCACAACGCCCGCGAAGCGCTCGCGCAGCAATTGGAACTGAGCGGCTACCTGCAAGCCAAAGCCCCGCAAGCCCGTGCCTTGGTGGAAAAACCCACCACCAGCCTGGCGCCGGAACAGCTGCAAGGGTATGTCACCAGCAGTGCAGCGGCCGCCCAGCTGACCATCGAACGCCTCGACAGCTCCGGTGATGGCAGCTTGCAAGTGAACCTGCAACCGGTGGCCTTCAACGTACTGCTGCGGTGGTTCCAGGAGCTTGAAGGGCAGGGCGTACGAATTGACGAGGCGGGCATGGACCGCAATGAAGAAGGTTTGGTGACAGCGCGGTTGACATTGCGGGTTGGGCAATGACGTTGGGCTTTGCCTTCGGCTCAACCCAACCTACGGCTCAGCGAAAACATAGCCGATTGATTAATTTCAGAAAATTTCTATACAGGGTGTTGACTTAGGTATGCCCCCCGCGTAAATTTCGCGCCTCGCAAGCAAGGGGTGATTAGCTCAGCTGGGAGAGCATCTGCCTTACAAGCAGAGGGTCGGCGGTTCGATCCCGTCATCACCCACCACTTGTGAAACCGGACGAAAGTCCACCGACGCGCAGCGGTAGTTCAGTCGGTTAGAATACCGGCCTGTCACGCCGGGGGTCGCGGGTTCGAGTCCCGTCCGCTGCGCCATTATTTGCCAAGTTCGACGTTGTCAGGCTTGAGATCAGAAGCCAACCAGGGCTTTACGATCAGACGCAGCACGCATCACGTTGTATAGGACGAAAGTCCACCGACACGCAGCGGTAGTTCAGTCGGTTAGAATACCGGCCTGTCACGCCGGGGGTCGCGGGTTCGAGTCCCGTCCGCTGCGCCATATACGAAACCCTTGGATCGAAAGGTCCAAGGGTTTTTTATTGGCTGCGATTTAATGATTGGCCGCTTGGGTTCGTTCATCTGTTAGTCATCTGCGGGTTTTAGGCTTGGCCTTGACCCGAACGAAGATAGAGCGAGCACAAGCAAATGGACGAGTACCAAGAAGAGTTGTTGGAATACCGCGCGGCTGAGCAGGATGAGCCGGCTGAATTAGTGGAAGACGCTACAGAGCTTTAAATCTGCGCCGGCTTCCCCCCTCACCCTAGCCCTCTCCTCGAGGGGCGAGGGGACTAAAAGCAAATCGCGTTAGTCAGCAGAAAGGCGATTGGCTCCCCTCGCCCGCGAGCGGGAGAGGGGCTGGGGGTGAGGGCCGGGCAAAACGCGATCATCCCGCCTTACGCTGCGCCTTCCTGAACTCCCCCGGCGTCTGCCCGTTCCAGCGTTTGAACGCCCGTTGAAACGCCTCCGCCGAAGCGAATCCGAGCAGATACGCAATTTCCCCAAACGCCAATTCCGTGTCGCGGATATACGCCATGGCCAGGTCGCGGCGGGTGTCGTTGAGGATGGCGCGGTACTGCGTGCCTTCTTCGGCCAGCTTGCGCCGCAAAGTCCAGGTCGGCAGTTGCAGGCGGTTGGCGACTTCTTCCAGGTCCGGCTCGCGGCCGTTTAGCAGCGGCCCGAGCAGCTGGCTGATGCGCTCGCGCAGGCTGCGGGTGCGGGTCAGTTGCTCCAGTTCTCGCTCGCAAATGTCCAGCAGGTGCCGCCATGTGCTCGGGCAGTGTTCGGGGTTGCGCAAGGCAAGCGTGGCCTGGTTCAGGCGCAGTTGATTGGTGGCGCTGGCGAACTCCACGGCGCAGCCAAACAGCTCGCCGTAGCGTTCGGCGTAAGGCGTGGCGGGGAATTCGATGTCGACTTTTTCCACGTCCAGGCGCTGTCCGGCCAGCGCGCCCAGTTGCGCTGCCCAGCCGGCCAATACCGAGTCGACGACGAAGCGGTTGTAGGCGTTATAAGGGTTGATCGAGTAGAAGCGCAGCCAGGCGCCACGGGTGTCTTCGTGAAAGCTCGATTGGCCTCGGTAGTTGTAGGCGTACAGCGGCTCGAAGCGAATCAGGGCACGGGCTGCCTCGCGCACGGTCGGGGCCTGAGCGGCGGTGACGCCGGCCAACCCAACCTGGCTCAGGCGCGTGTGCACGCCCATGCTCAAGCCCAGCGCTGAATCGCCGGTCAGTTGAATCGCGGCATGGCCCAAACGCATGTAGCGCGGAATCGACAACCGCGCCCGCGCCTCAGCCAGGCGCGCCGTATCGAGCCCGTATTGCTCAAGCAACGGCAGCGGATCGTGCCCGGCATCGCGCACGGCATCAGCCAGGCCATGTACAAAGCCGACCGACAAATCCCCCAGCCGAACCCGTACCGGCTTCATGGCTTACAGCCAGATATTCAGCAGCCGGCCACCGGGCCCGCCGCTGTCGTCGAGCGTGCTCACGGCCTGGTCTTGCATCAGCAGACTGTGGCCGTCGCTGCGCAGGTCCCAGAACTGGCCATGGAGAAAAACCGTCATGCCCAGGCGTGCGCTGCTGCCGTCCACTGGCGGCGTCGAACTGTCTGAGCGAGTGGCCATTTGAAAAGCCGGAACCACGAGCAATTGCACGCCTTGTTTGCTCAGGTCGGCAAACGCATCGGCGCGCTGGCTGTCGCTACCCAGCACCACGGCCAAGCGCCCAGCTGGCGTTTCGATCACCTGAAGCTCGCGCGGTGCGGCGGCGACAAAACCCAGTTCATCGGCGCTGGGATACGCCTTGCGTTGAGGCTGCCCCAGCGGTGCACCGTCGCTGCCAAATACCAGGCTGACGTTGTACAGCGGGCCGCTGCCGACCACCAATTGGCCGTCTTCCACGCTCGGCTCGGGCAGCACGATCGAGCCGGCCACCAGGGTGATGCCGAAATCTTTGGCCAGGCCGCCAAACACCGTTTGGTAGTCGCGCGCCATGTGCTCGCCCTGCATGCGCAGCAGGGCGTCGTGCAAGCGGTTTTCACCTTTGGCGAATAGCAGCGCGCGGCTGAGTTTCAGTGGATTGCTCGCCGCCAGCCAGGCCATTGCGCGGTTGACCGTGTGCGCCTGATACACCTCCACTTTCTCGCCGCTGATCACCAGGCCCGTGCCGATATGTTCGGGCAGCACGGCGACGGTTTTGCCATTGAGCAAGCCGGCTTCGTTGGCCTTGTGCAGGTAGGCGGCGAGCTTCAAGCGCAGCAGCTCGGCGCTGTGGTAGTCGCCGGAATACAGCTGCGGCTGAATGCCCAGCAGATTGCCGTTGGTGCCCGGCTGGCCCTGATTGAGCGCCACTTCGCTGCGAAGGTCGGACAGGTAATGGGCCTCGGACGGCAAATCGGTCCACAGCGCATAAGCGCCGAGCAGAACGATGGTGGAGGAGGCGAGGGCGTTGCCGAATAGTCTGCGCATGGTCGTCGGGATGCGAAATGAGGCCATAAGGGTAGGGGGCGCAGCGGCGCTTGCCAAGTTGCGCTGCGCGTTTGGATCAATAACTTGTCACTTTGGATCATTGAGAGGGCGCGGCGCGCTCTTTATCGTTCGCTCACAACTGACCGCCGCCCACGCTTTCGACCAGAAAGCCAATCCATGAGGCAGCGGCATTCCGTGCACTAACCCCCGATGTGGAGCTTGCTATGACCGTCGCCCAATTCCCCCACCTGTTGGCCCCGCTGGACCTGGGTTTCACCACCCTGCGTAACCGCACCCTGATGGGCTCCATGCACACCGGGCTGGAAGAAAAACCGGGCGGCTTCGAACGCATGGCGGCCTACTTCGCCGAGCGCGCATTGGGCGGCGTTGGCCTGATGGTCACCGGCGGCATTGGCCCGAACGTGGAAGGTGGCGTGTATTCCGGCGCGGCCAAGCTGAGCACCCCGGAAGAAGCCGAGCAGCACCGCATTGTTACCCGCGCCGTGCACGAAGCGGGCGGCAAGATCTGCATGCAGATTCTCCACGCCGGCCGTTATGCCTATAGCCCGAAATCGGTAGCGCCGAGCGCCATTCAAGCGCCGATCAACCCGTTCAAGCCCCATGAGCTGGACGAAGAGGGCATCGAAAAGCAGATCGCCGATTTCGTCAATTGCTCCAGCCTCGCCCAAGTGGCCGAATACGACGGCGTTGAAATCATGGGCTCCGAGGGTTATTTCATTAACCAATTCCTCGCCGCCCACACCAACCAGCGCACCGACCGCTGGGGGGGCAGCTACGAAAACCGCATGCGCCTGCCGGTGGAAATCGTGCGCCGCGTGCGTGAAGCGGTAGGCCCGAACTTCATCATTATTTATCGCCTGTCGATGCTCGACCTGGTGGAAGGCGGCAGCACCTGGGACGAAATCGTCACCCTGGCCAAAGCCATCGAAAAGGCCGGCGCCACCATCATCAACACCGGTATCGGCTGGCACGAAGCGCGTATCCCCACCATCGCCACCAAAGTGCCGCGCGCAGCGTTCACCAAAGTGACGGCCAAACTGCGTGGTGAAGTCAGCATTCCGCTGATCACCACCAACCGCATCAACACCCCGGAAGTGGCCGAGCAAGTGCTGGCCGATGGCGACGCCGACATGGTGTCCATGGCTCGCCCGTTCCTCGCCGACCCGGAATTCGTCAACAAGGCCGCGCAAGGTCGCAGCGACGAAATCAACACCTGCATCGGCTGCAATCAGGCCTGCCTGGACCACACCTTCGGCGGCAAACTCACCACCTGCCTGGTCAACCCGCGCGCCTGCCACGAAACCGAGCTGAACTACATTCCCACCGCAGCCGTGAAGAAAATTGCCGTGGTCGGCGCTGGTCCGGCGGGGCTTTCTGCTGCCACCGTAGCGGCGGAGCGCGGCCACAGAGTGACCCTGTTCGACTCGGCCAGCGAAATCGGCGGCCAGTTCAACATTGCCAAGCGTGTGCCGGGCAAAGAAGAGTTCTACGAAACCATTCGCTACTTCGGCCGCAAGCTGCAAACCACCGGCGTTGATCTTCAACTGAACACCCGCGTCAGCGTTGATGACCTGGTTAAAGGCGGCTTTGACGAGATTATTCTGGCCACCGGCATCGCCCCGCGCACACCGGCCATTCCGGGCATCGACCACCCGAAAGTGATCAACTACCTCGACGCCATCTTGCAGCGCAAACCGGTTGGCCAGAAGGTGGCCGTGATTGGCGCCGGCGGCATTGGTTTCGACGTGTCGGAATTCATCGTTCACCAAGGCGACGCCACCA
Source organism: Pseudomonas sp. AC070 (assembly GCF_979258635.1). Taxonomy (NCBI): domain Bacteria; kingdom Pseudomonadati; phylum Pseudomonadota; class Gammaproteobacteria; order Pseudomonadales; family Pseudomonadaceae; genus Pseudomonas; species Pseudomonas sp. AC070. The sequence goes on along the minus strand of NZ_OZ409871.1, from coordinate 3,235,182 downwards.
GCCAGGACCGCGATGCGTTCTGGAAAGAGTGGGGCATCGACAAGGCCCTGGAAGCGCGCGGCGGTATCGCCGGCATCAAAGCAGAAGTGCACGCTCCGGCGCGCGACGTGTTCCTGCTGCAACGCAAGAAAACCAAAGTGGGCGATGGCCTGGGCAAAACCACCGGCTGGATCCACCGCACCGGCTTGAAAAACAAGAACGTGCAAATGCTCAACAGCGTGGAGTACCTCAGCGTTGATGACGCCGGTTTGCACATCCGCATTGCCGAAGGTGAGCCGCAGCTTTTGCCGGTCGACACCATCATCATCTGCGCCGGCCAAGACCCATTGCGTGAACTGCAGGAAGGCCTGGAAGCGGCCGGGCAAGTGGTGCATTTGATTGGTGGCGCGGACGTGGCGGCGGAGCTGGATGCCAAGCGTGCGATCAACCAGGGTTCGCGTTTGGCTGCAGCGCTGTAATCGATCTGCTCCCTCTCCCTCTCCCGCTTGCGGGAGAGGGCTGTTTCTGCTGTTTCTGTGGGAGCGGCTTTAGCCGCGATGCTTTTGATTGTTTTAAAGGCATCGCGGCTAAAGCGGATCGCCGCCCGGCCGGTCCTACAGGAGGTGTGTATTCCCCGAAAACAAAAAAGGAGTTGCCATGACCACTTCCGCCCTAAGTTCCAATCCCGCCGTCACTGCTGCCCTCGAGCAGTGGCACCACATGATCGCCAGCAAAAGCCTCAAGGCGCTGCCCGAGTTGCTGGATGCCAAGGCGGTGTTTCGTTCGCCCATGGCCTACAAACCGTACGAGGGCGCGCAGATGGTCAATGTGATTCTGAATACCGTGATTCAGGTGTTCGAGAACTTCGAATACCACCGCGAGCTGGTCAGCGCCGACGGCCTGAATGTGGTGCTGGAGTTCAGCGCCACGGTCGGCGAGCGTCAGCTCAAGGGCATCGACATGGTGCGTTTCAACGAGGACGGCAAAATCGTCGACTTCGAAGTCATGGTTCGCCCCATGAGCGGCCTGCAAGCGCTGGGTGATGAGATGGGCAAACGCCTGGCGCCGTTCCTGGCCAAGGCCAAAGCCTCGGCTTAATACCGCAAACCTGACCGCTTGTACCGATTCCGTCACACTTTCATGTCAGCGCCTGCTCACCAGGCGCCCGGCATGGGTGACTGCCAACCCAGTCACATTGCCGTCGATACTTTTTACCCTAGACTTGAGCCAAATGTAGGAATACGCCTACTTTCTCGCCGTGCGCGCAGAAAAATTTGAGCGTATTCATAAGCGCGAAAGTCGCCATGTATCTGGGTTAGGGGTTCGTTGATGAGCATGCAGATCAAGCCGCAAATGGTTGAAGCCGTAATGTTCTTCAGTGAACGCGGTATCTGCAAAGAAATGCTGTACCCCGAATTCGAGGCTTTGCTCGACGGCGTGGTCAACATGCCGGAGTTCAGAGACCAGCAAATGCGCGTGGCCTACGTGCTGATCAACCCGCGCTTGCTGGTACGCGCGGCGGTGTTTTTTTTCCTCGACTTCGACGAACGCGGCTCGCCCGACAGCGGCTGGAACATTCCGCTGCGTCACCTGGCCGAACGCTCCGGCCGTGGCCCGGACCTAGGCGCCGGCCCCATTCGTTTGGCCTGCCGCAGCCAGTGCCCGGTGTCGTGGCACCAAATGCATTTGTGGGATCCCAACCTGGTGCCGGGTCAGAACGATCTGGTGTTGCTGCGCGATACTGTGCGGCGCAATCAGCTTGGCTTGTTGGTAGAAGACGATTCCGGCCAGAGCGTTGCCCCGGAGCGTCTGCAACTGGCCCCGGAAGATCAGTGGCACGCGCCGGATCCGGCCAAGGAAGCGGCCGATCAAGTCGCGGAGAAAATCGAGCAGGAACACCGGCTCAAAACCGCCCAGCTCATCAAGCAGCAGCGCCTGCGCATCAGCAGCCAAACCCAGCAGTACGAAGAAGAGCTGGCCAAGCTCAAGCTCGCCGCCGCGCAAGACACGCAAACCATGCTCGGGCAGATTCAGAGCCTGCATCAGGCGCTGCGCCAGCAAGAAGAATTGAACGTCAGCCTGAAATCGCAGTTGGCTGCCCAGGCCGACACCTTTCAGAAAAACCGCGAGGAAATGACCGAGCAACTGCGCGCCATCGAGCGTCACGGGCGTGCCGAGGCGGACATTCTGCGGGCGCAATTCGACAGCGAGCTGCAAGCGCGAATTTCCTCCGCTGTGGTCGAGTACAAAGAGCAGATCGCCATTCGTGACGTAGAGCTGGCCTACCGCAACGAGCTGGACACCCAATTGGAAGAAGAGGTCGAGCGCCTGAAGAAAGAGCGCGACGCCTTTGCCAGCCAGGGCGGCGAGCAGATTTTGGAGCGCCTGTCGAAACTCGGCGTGGTGTTTGTGGTGTATCACCCGGGCGCCGGCCACCTGACCATTCCGCTGCAAGACATCGCCCGCTACCAAGACAACCCCATGGCCTACGCGGCGGCCAAATGCTTTGTCGCCGAGCCGCAGTATCGCCAGTGGCTGGCCCATTACGAAAAACCCAGCTGCGACGCCAGCTTGCCGAACGGTGATCGCTGCGGCATTCCCCTGGACCGCATCGACACGCCGAGCCGCTTTGTTATCGGCGACTCCAACTGCTGCGCCCGCCACAAAGCCGGTGCCCGCTTGCGGACTGTCAGCTAACCCTTGTCCCTCGACGTTTCCCTTTGGTCACCCCAGGCGCCGCTCCAGCGCCTGGTTACGCCGTGGCTGCAAGAAGCCGGCGTGCACGTGGCGGTGCTGCGCCTTGATGAAATCGACCCGCTGATCAGCGGCAACAAATGGTTCAAGTTGCGCCACCACCTCAGCGCGGCTGCGGCGGCTGGCGCGCGCGGGGTCATCAGCCTGGGCGGCGCTCACTCCAATCACCTGCATGCGCTGGCGGCTGCGGGGCAACGTTTCGGCTTTCCCACCATCGGTCTGCTGCGCGGCGATGCGCTCGACACGCCCACCGTGCGCGACCTTCAAGCCTGGGGCATGTCGCTGCACTGGCTTGGCTACGGCGGCTATCGGCAACGGCATCAGCCGGACTTCTGGAACCAGTGGCTCGCCCAATATCCCGGTTTCTACCCGATCCCCGAAGGCGGTGGCGGCTTGCCCGGCGCGCTGGGTTGCATGGGCTTGCGCGAGATGGTGCAGGCGCAGCTGGCGAGCATCGGTTGGGATGACTTCGACGCCTGGTGGCTGGCCGTCGGCACCGGCACCACCCTGGCTGGGCTGGTTCTGGCCGAGCAAGGCCAGCGGCGCGTGTACGGGGCGTCGGCGGTGCCGGCGGGGCATGGTGTGGAGGCGAACCTTCGGCACATCTTCGAACAGGCTGGTTACGCAGGTGACGGGTACGACGTGCTGCAAGCGAGTCGATCAGGCTTTGCTAAGGTCGATGAAGCGTTAACGGCATTCATCAGCCAGACTGAGCGCGAGGGCGAATTGCCGTTGGAAGCGATTTACACCGGCAAGGCCCTAATGGCGTTGCGCCTGCACGTGGCGGCCGGTAACGTGGCGCGCGGCACTCGCCTGCTGTTCGTCCACCCCGGCGGTTTGCAGGGCCGCCGCGCCACGCAAGTGAACATTGCCCGCCCGTTGCACGAGCCCTTTCATGAGTAGCCGCCTTCCATGAGTGAACCCCTGAACCTTGAGCAACTGCGCAGCCTGACGCCGCTCAACGTGCTGTCGGAGCAACAGTGGCGCGAATTGCGCAGCCAACTGGTGCCGCAGCCGATGCTGGCCGGGCAGCTGTTGTTCAGGGCGGGCGACCAGGCGCGGGTTACGTATTTCCTGCTGGCCGGCGAGTTGATACTGACCGACGCCGACGGCCGCAAACAGCGCTTGCAGGCCGGCAGCGAAGCCAGCTGCCATCCCGTGTCACCCAACCTGCCGCGCCTGCACGAAGCACGGGCGCTCACCGACATCAGCATTCTGGTGCTCGACAGCGCGACCCTCACGCGCCTGCTGACATGGCGCCTGGCGTATCAGGATTTGCTGCTGGAGCTGGGCCAACGCGGCGGTGACGTCGAATGGCTGGAGCGTCTGCTGCAAAACCCGCTGTTCGCCAAAGTGCCGCCGCCGAACGTACGGGCCATGCTCGACCGCTTGCAGCGCCTGGAACTGAAAGCGGGCAGCACCGTGCTTAGCGAAGGCGAAACCGGTGACTGCTGCTTTTTCCTCAACAGCGGCCGCGCGGAAGTGATGCGCAGCGCCGGCAGTGAAAGACAGGTGCTGGCCGAACTGGAAGAGGGCGCCTGCTTTGGCGAAGAAGCGCTGCTGGCCGACCAGCCGCGCAACGCCACGGTGACCATGCTCGAAGACGGCGTGGTGCTGCGCCTGGACCGCCAGGATTTTTTCGCCCTGCTCAAAGCGCCGATTGTCGACGAGGTGTCGTTCGGCGAAGCGGCGCGGCTGCTATCGGCCGGTGCGCAGTGGCTGGACGTGCGCCTGCAAGAAGAATACGAACGCGGCCACGCCCTGGAATCGCTGAACATGCCGCTGCAACTGCTGCGCTTGAAAGCGCGGCTGCTGGACAAAACCCGCACCTACCTGTGCTACTGCGACAGCGGTACGCGCAGTGCCAGCGCGGTGTTTTTGCTCTCGCAGCTGGGGTTTAACGCTTATGCGTTGCGTGACGGGTTGGGTGCGTTGCCGGCGGTGTTGCGTGACGGGTTGCTGTGTGAGAGCGGGTCGGGGTATTTGGCGCGGTCGGGGGGGAGGACGGAGCGGAGTCGGTAGGGTTGTTTTTGGGTTCGAGATGCGGTCGGGAAGCGAGGTTGCCTGAACGAGCCTGGATTCCGAATCGTCGGACCGCCGCCTTCGCGGGAATGACGGTGCTCTCTACACATAACGCCGACACATCCGAGATTCTGGATCCCCGCGTTCGCGAGGATGACGGTGAGTTGATTAGAGACATCCGTCATTCCCGCGCAGGCGGGAATCCAGAATTTTGAGCCGAGCGGTGATGCCTCGGCGAACGACGAGAACCAAGCCCCTTCACCCACCCCACCGCGGCCACCCATCCCCCACCAAAAACACCCGCTCCGCCTCCCGCCAATCCCCACTTCCATCCCGCGCAAACCGCACCAACAACTGCGCCTGCGCGTCCACCTCCAGCTCCCCCAGCCACTGCGCAAACCGCTCAGCCGTCCACACCGTGTCTGCCTGTTCCCGCGCCGGTGCCAGCCAGGTTTGCCGAGGAATCGGCTGCCACAGCCCTGCGCCTTCTCGCTCGGCCGCAAACGCGGCCCAGTCTTTGCGATGCAGCCAGCGCCCACGTAAATGCTCAGCCAAGGCGCCGGCTGGCGGTTCGCTGTGGCCAGGCCAGGGATAAAAGAGGTAACCGGCCAACCACAGTTGCGGCTGCACGTTGGCAATGCCCAGCTCGGCCAGTGCCGCTTGCGCTTGCGGCGTGGCAGACAGCGGCAGTTGGTGGTCTTGCAGGTGGCTGAGCTTGCGTGCCAGGCGGTCCTGGCTGCCGGGGCCGAGCCATTCGTGGGCGTTGCGGCCGTCGCCCTGTTGCGGGCCGAGGTAGAGCTTGATGGCCAGTTCCTGATGGTGCACGCCGTCGTCGTCTTGCAGCAGCAAATCCAGCTCGCCCAGCGTATGCCCGCCCTCGCGAATCGCCAGGTTGGCGGCCAGCAAGTGCACGCCAGGCGCGGCCATCAGGGCAAATTGCCAGAGGCGTTCGTAGTACAAACCTAAGCGCCGAATGCTGTGCTGCGCGAGCCAAGCGGTGAGCGCAGCAGGGTCGCGGTCGAGTTGCTGCAGCCAGTCGGCCAGTTGTTCAGGCGCCGCGGCCCAGGTGCTGGCGGTTAACGGATGACGTTGCGGGCAATGCGCGGGGTCCAATAGGGGTGGCGACAGCAGCACCCAGGCCAGGTCGCGCACGGCGGGCTGGTGCAGGTGCTGGGGCAGGGCGGTGAGCGTGGGAAAAAGCGTCATGTTGCGAGCATAGCGGGTCGCTGGGGTGAAGTGCGCCTTGGTTTGGCCCGCAGCTTTCGCCCATAATTACGTTCACCTCTCTGGATAGAGGGCGTCTTTTCATTTTCTGCCAGCGTCTGCCAGGAGCCTCATGGAGCAATTTCGCAATATCGGCATCATTGGCCGCTTGGGCAGTTCGCAGGTGCTGGACACCATCCGCCGCCTGAAAAAACTGCTTATCGAGCGCCAGTTGCACGTGATCCTTGAGGACACCATCGCCGAGGTGTTGCCTGGCCATGGCCTGCAAACCTCATCGCGCAAAAGCCTGGGCGAAGCCTGCGATCTGGTGATTGTGGTCGGCGGTGACGGCAGCATGCTTGGCGCCGCGCGCGCCCTGGCGCAGTTCAATGTGCCGGTGCTGGGCATCAACCGGGGCAGCCTCGGGTTTCTTACCGACATTCGCCCCGACGAACTCGAAAGCAAAGTCGCCGAAGTGCTCGACGGCCAGTATCTGGTGGAAAACCGCTTCCTGTTGCAAGCCGAAGTGCGCCGTCACGCTGAAGTGATTGGCCAGGGCGATGCACTGAACGATGTGGTGCTGCACCCCGGCAAATCGACGCGCATGATCGAGTTCGAACTGCACATCGATGGCCAATTCGTGTGCAGCCAGAAGGCCGACGGCCTGATCGTCGCCACGCCTACTGGCTCTACCGCGTACGCCTTGTCGGCCGGCGGCCCGATCATGCATCCCAAGCTCGACGCCATTGTCGTGGTGCCGATGTACCCGCACACCTTGTCGAGCCGCCCGATTGTGGTGGACGGCAACAGTGAGCTGAAAATCGTCGCCTCGAAAGACATGCAGATTTATCCGCAAGTGTCGTGCGACGGGCAGAACCATTTCACCTGCGCCCCTGGCGACACGCTGATTGTCAGCAAGAAGCCGCAGAAACTGCGCCTGATTCATCCGCTGGACCACAACTATTACGAAGTTTGCCGGACCAAGTTGGGGTGGGGCAGTCGCCTAGGGGGCGGTAACGACTGATGGAACTCGATGCGGCGCGCGGGTATGACTTGATTGGGGACGTGCATGGTTGCGCGCACACCCTGGCGCGCCTGCTCGACGGCCTCGGCTACCAACGCCAGGGCGGCGTGTGGCGTCACCCGCGGCGCATGGCAATTTTCCTGGGCGATATCGTCGACCGTGGCCCGCGTATTCGCGAGGCGCTGCACATGGTGCATGACATGGTCGAAGCCGGGCAGGCGCTGTGCATCATGGGCAACCACGAATTTGATGCCCTCGGCTGGAGCACGCCGGCGCCGCCCGGCAGCGGCCGCCAGTTCGTCCGCGAGCACACGCCACGCAACGCCCGCCTGATTACCCAAAGCCTCGCGCAATTCGATGCCTATCCCCATGAATGGCGCGAATTCCAGCGCTGGTTTTACGAGCTGCCGCTGTTTATCGACGCCGGGCATTTTCGCGTGGTGCACGCCTGCTGGGACGCCGGCCTGATCGACTCGCTGCGCGCTCAGCACCCCGACGGCCGTGTCGATGAAGCGTTTATCCAGGCCTCGGCAGTGCCGGGCAGCTTCGCCAATAAAGTCTTCAGCCGCTTGCTGCGTGGCACGGACATGCGCCTGCCCGATGGCCTGACGCTCACCAGCGGCGACGGCTATACCCGCGCCTTCTTTCGCACCAAGTTCTGGGAAGAAGACCCGCAAACCTACGGCGATATCGTCTTCCAGCCCGACGCCTTGCCCGAAGACGTGGCGCGCACGCCGCTAACCCCGCAAGAGAAAACCCAATTGCTGCGCTATGGCCCGAAAGAGCCGCCGCTGTTTGTCGGCCACTACTGGCGCAAAGGCCGGCCGGCGCCGATTCGGCCGAACTTGGCCTGCCTCGATTACAGCGCCGTGCTGTACGGCAAGCTGGTGGCCTATCGCATGGACCAGGAAACCCGCATCGATCCGAATAAATTCGCCTGGGTAGACGTCGAGCGCCCGGAGGTTCCCGTTGAGTGACACGGCATCGAGTGCTAACGCCATGAACCCGGTTGAAGTGTTGCGCCTGCCGGTGAGCGTCAATCTGGCCGGCTTCGTTCAGCTGTTGCAGCGCTTGCAGGTGCCGCACCGGGTGAGCGAAGAGTCGGGCGAGCAGGTGCTGTGGGTGCCCGGCGAGCAGTTGGCGGCGGATGTGCGCGGGTTGTATCAGCAGTATCCGGATGGCGATCCCGAGCAGCGGTTGCAGGTGCCGGAGCAGGAAAAGCCGGTGAAGGTCGGGTTTGTCGCGCAGCTGCGGCAGAGCCCGCTGACCACGTTAATGATGGTGCTGACGTTGATCGTCGCAGGCATCACCTTGCTGGGCGACAACTTCGACGCCATCCGCTGGCTGAGCTGGATGGATTTTCACGTCTCCGGCGACTACGCCACCTTTGTGCCCTGGTCAGACAGCATGGCCGCCGGCCAATACTGGCGGCTGATCACGCCGATCTTCATTCACTTCGGCATCTTGCATCTGGCTATGAACGGCATGTGGTACTGGGAGCTGGGGCGGCGCATTGAGTCGTACCAAGGCGGTATCGCGCTGCTGGGCCTGACGCTGCTGTTCGGCCTGGCCTCCAACGCGGTGCAGTTCTGGTGGGCGGGGCCGTCGATTTTTGGCGGGCTGTCCGGCGTGCTCTACGGCCTGCTTGGCCACTGTTGGATTTACCAGTTACTGGCCCCAAATCGTGCTTACCACTTACCCAAAGGCGTGGTGGTGATGATGCTGATCTGGCTGGTCATCTGCATGAGCGGCATTACCGAGGTGGCCGGCATTGGCGCCATCGCCAACGGCGCGCATGTCGGCGGTCTCGTTATGGGCTGCCTCACCGGTCTGCTGGGCGGTGCACTGGCGCGCCGTCGTCGTTAAACTGCGACTTTGTTTTTGGAGGCGAATATGTCGTCCTTTGCTGAAATGATTGAAAACATCACCCCCGATATCTACGAAAGCCTGAAGCTGGCGGTGGAAATTGGTAAGTGGTCGGACGGGCGCAAGCTCACCCAGGAACAGAAAGAACTGAGCATGCAGGCGGTTATCGCCTGGGAACTGCAAAACCTGCCGGAAGACCAGCGCACCGGTTACATGGCCGTGCAGGAATGCAGCTCGAAATCGAAAACCGTGCCGAACATTCTGTTTAAGTCGGACGCTATCCATTGAGTGAATTGGGTCGCGGTGCCTTGAGCAAAATGGCCGCCCGCCTGGGCGCGCCGGTGCAGTACGCGTTTCGGTTGGGTGACGACGAAATTCCGGTCAACCCGCTGATCGGCAAGACCGTGCGGTTGGAGTATCTGGGTGCGATTCATTGCAGCCATTGCGGCCGCAAAACCAAAACCAGCTTCAGTCAGGGTTATTGCTACCCGTGCATGACCAAGCTGGCGCAGTGCGACACCTGCATGATGAGCCCCGAGCGTTGCCACCATGAGGCCGGCACCTGCCGCGAGCCGGAATGGGCGGCGCAGTTCTGCATGACCGATCACATTGTTTATCTGGCCAATTCGTCGGGCGTGAAAGTGGGCATTACCCGCGCGACGCAAGTGCCAACCCGCTGGCTCGACCAGGGCGCCAGCCAGGCGCTGCCGATCATGCGCGTTAGCACCCGCCAGCAATCGGGCTTTGTCGAAGACTTGCTGCGCACCCAGGTGGCCGACAAAACCAACTGGCGCGCCTTGCTGAAAAGCCACGCCGCGCCGGTCGAACTCAAAGCCGTACGCGAGCAGATATTCGCCGCCTGCGCCGAAGGGATGCTGGGTTTGCAGCAGCGCTTTGGCTTGCAGGCGATTCAGGCGCTGACCGACGTTGAGCCCATCGAGATCACGTATCCGATCGAGGCGTACCCGGCCAAGATAACCCGCTTTAATCTGGATAAAGACCCCATCGCCGAAGGCACGCTGCTGGGCATCAAGGGCCAATACCTGATGTTCGATACCGGCGTTATCAATATCCGCAAATACACGGCCTACCAACTGGCCGTGCATTCCTGAACGTAAGGGCAACTGCCATGCGCACCGAACAACCGAAGATGATTTACCTGAAGGACTATCAGGCGCCGGATTACCTGATCGACGAAACCCATCTGACTTTCGAGTTGTTCGAGGACCACACTCTGGTTCACGCGCAGCTGGTGATGCGCCGCAACCCGCTGCGTGGCGAAGGCCTGCCGCAGCTGGTGCTGGACGGCCAGGAGCTGGAACTGTTGTCCCTGAGCCTGGACGGCAAAACCCTGGAGCCGGGCGACTACCAGCTCAGCGACAGCCACCTGACCCTGCAACCGGCCGGCGAGCGCTTCGTCATCGACAGCAGCGTGCGCATTCACCCGGAAACCAACACCGCGCTGGAAGGCTTGTACAAATCCAGCGGCATGTTCTGCACCCAATGCGAGGCCGAAGGCTTCCGCAAAATCACCTACTACCTCGACCGCCCGGACGTGATGAGCAAGTTCACCACGACCCTCAGCGCCGAACAGCACAAATACCCCGTGCTGCTTTCCAACGGCAACCCGATTGCCAGTGGCCCGGAAGAAGGCGAGGGCGGCCGCCATTGGGCGACGTGGGAAGACCCGTTTATGAAGCCCGCCTATTTGTTCGCGCTGGTAGCGGGCGATTTGTGGTGCATCGAAGACACCTTCACCACCATGAGCAACCGCGAAGTGGCGCTGCGCATTTATGTCGAGCCGGAAAACATCGACAAATGCCAGCACGCCATGGACAGCCTGAAAAAATCCATGCGCTGGGATGAAGAGGTCTACGGCCGCGAATACGATCTGGATATTTTCATGATCGTCGCCGTGAACGACTTCAACATGGGCGCCATGGAAAACAAGGGCCTGAACATCTTCAACTCCAGCTGCGTGCTGGCCAAAGCCGACACCGCCACCGACGCCGCGCACCAGCGCGTTGAAGGCGTGGTGGCGCACGAGTACTTCCACAACTGGTCCGGCAACCGCGTCACCTGCCGCGACTGGTTCCAGCTGTCGCTTAAAGAGGGCTTCACCGTGTACCGCGACGCCGAGTTCTCGGCCGACATGAATTCGCGCACGGTCAAACGCATTGAGGACGTGGCCTACCTACGCACCCACCAATTCGCCGAAGACGCCGGCCCCATGGCTCACGCCGTGCGCCCGGACAGCTTTATCGAGATTTCCAACTTCTACACCCTGACCGTGTACGAAAAGGGCTCGGAAGTGGTGCGCATGCTCCACACCCTGCTGGGCAACGAGGGTTTCCGTAAAGGCAGCGACCTGTACTTCGAGCGCCACGACGGTCAGGCCGTCACCTGCGACGACTTTATCAAGGCCATGGAAGACGCCAACGGTGCCGACTTCACCCAGTTCAAACGCTGGTACAGCCAAGCCGGCACACCGCGTTTGCAGGTGAGCGAGGCGTATGACGCCGACGCGAAAACCTACACCCTGATCTTCCGCCAAAGCTGCCCGCCAACACCGGGGCAGACTGAAAAACTGCCATTCGTGATTCCCGTTGAGCTGGGCTTGCTCGGCACCCAGGGCCAGGCACTGACGTTGAAGCTGCAAGGTGAGAGCGGGCCGCGCGGCGAGTCCACGGTTATTGCCGTGACCGAAGCCGAGCAGCGCTTCACCTTTGTGGAAGTGACCGAGCAGCCGTTGCCCTCGTTGCTGCGCGGCTTGTCGGCGCCGGTGAAGCTGAGCTTCCCATACAACCGCGACCAACTGATGTTCCTCATGCAACACGACGCCGACGGCTTCAACCGTTGGGAGGCCGGCCAGCAGCTGTCGGTGCAAGTGCTGCAAGAGCTGATCGGCCAGCATCAACGCGGCGAAGCGCTGGTGCTGGATCAGCGTCTGATCACTGCGCTGGGCACCGTGCTCAGCGATACCAGCCTCGATCAGGCCATGGTCGCCGAAATGCTGTCGCTGCCAAGCGAGGCGTACCTCACTGAAATCAGCGAAGTGGCAGACGTCGACGCCATTCACAGCGCCCGTGAATTCGCCCGTCAGCAACTGGCCGAGGCCTTGTTCGAGCCGCTGTGGCAGCGTTATCAGCAGAACCGCGAGGTCTCGCGTAACAGTGAGTACGTGGCGCAAGCCGAGCATTTCGCCCGCCGCAGCCTGCAAAACATCGCGCTCTCATACTTAATGCTGAGTGGCAAACCGCAAGTGCTCACCGCGTGCCTGGAGCAGTACGAGGCGTGCGACAACATGACCGAGCGCCTCACCGCGCTGGCCGTATTGGTCAATTCGCCGTTCGAGGCCGAGAAAGCCAAGGCGTTGGCGGCGTTTGCCGAACACTTCAAAGACAACCCGTTGGTGATGGATCAGTGGTTCAGCGTGCAAGCGGCGAGCGCTCTGCCTGGCGGTTTAGCGCGCGTTAAAGCGCTGATGGAACACCCGGCCTTCACCCTGAAAAACCCCAACAAGGTACGTGCGTTGATCGGTGCGTTCGCCGGGCAAAACCTGATCAACTTCCACAGCGCCGATGGCTCGGGCTACCGCTTCCTGGCGGACCTGGTCATCACCCTGAATGGCTTCAATCCGCAGATCGCTTCGCGGCAATTGGCGCCGCTGACCCGCTGGCGCAAATACGATGCCGGCCGTCAGGCGCTTATGAAGGCCGAGCTAGAGCGGATTCTCGCCTCTGGCGAGCTGTCGTCCGACGTCTATGAAGTGGTCAGCAAGAGCCTTGCTTAAGATTTGATTCATCCCTTTCCTGAAAAACAAAAAGTGTTACTGGCAAAGTGCCGGTAACACTTTTTTGTTACTTACTGAAATAACGCGCCCGCTGCTTAGTAGAAAACCCTTAATAGGTTGGGGGTTTGCCCTTGACTGTTTTCTGATTGTGCGGCCAGGAATTAATGCCCGAACCCAGGCGAGTGGCTATCCGCGCCACATCGTAGGACAAACCGCGCAATTATTTCCTGAATAGTAGGTGAGTTGGTTAATGAATGATCAGTCACGTCTCGGCTGACAAACCATAAAACCTTGGCGTCATTAAATTGAATTAAAACGCTTGTTTGGCACCATGGTTGCATTGCTCGACTGTAATTGGCCCCGCAATGGTGCAGACAATGCGCTGGGGTGCGTGCTAGACGCGTTGGAAGGGGATCTTCCAATCAACTAAAAAGACCGCCTCTAAACAGCGGCGTACATGAGCCCGCTCGCTGTTAAGCGTGGGCCGATAAGAATAACGATCTGTCCACGGAGTAAAGTCTCGATGGAATTCAAATCCCGTAGTCCTATGTTGCGTTTCGCGCCGTCCAAGGCAGGCTTTGCCTTCGCCGGTCTTCTGCCGTTGCTGGTGGCTGTTCAAGCCCAGGCCGTGGAATTCAGCTTTGCCGACAATGAAGTCAGCGGTTCCATCGACACCACCGTGTCTTACGGCCAGTTGTGGCGCGTACAGGGTCGTGACAAAGGCAACGACGACATCAACACCAACGACGGCAACCGTAACTTCGACACCGGTCTGGTTTCCGAGGTGTATAAAATCACTTCCGACCTGGAAGCGACCTACAAGAACTACGGTGTGTTCGTGCGTGGTACTGCTTTCTATGACACGCAGATCATGGATAAGCGCAACGACTACAACGACAACAACAATCCGAATCAGCCGAGCCAGACTTCTCCGAACAGCTCGAGTTTTACCTACGAAACTCGCCACAAGGCTGGTCGTGATGCTCAGCTTCTTGATGCCTACGTTTACGGCAACTGGGACGTCGCGGATCTGCCTGTAACCGCTCGCCTGGGTAACCAAGTATTCAATTGGGGCGAAGGCCTGTTTTACCGCGGTGGCGTAAACACCACTAACCCGGTAGACGCCGCGAAATTCCGCCTGCCAGGTTCGGAGCTAAAGGAAGTGCTGGTCCCGGTTGAAGCGCTGAGCTTCAACATCGGTCTGACCGACAACCTGTCGATGGAAACTTTCTACCAGTTCAACTGGAAAGAATCGGCGATCGACCCGGTTGGTACTTACTTCTCCGAGACCGACCTGTTTGCTGATGGCGGCAATATTGCTTACTCCAATCAGCCGGCTCTGATTCCAGCAGGCACCTTTTATCCTGGCTTGAGCGCGGCCGGAATCGCTGGTCTGGCAGGCGGCCGTAACGTCGACGCTAACGGCAACATTCAGGTTGCGCGTATTGGCTCTGACATAAACGCAAAAAATGATGGCCAGTACGGCGTCAACTTCAAGTACATAGCTGAAGAGCTTAACTCCACTGAGTTCGGCGCTTACTTTGTTAACTACCATTCCAAAGAGCCGACCATTGCAGCAGACCTGGGTGACTATCAGGGCGTTAACGTGGTTGGGCTTGCGCAGACATTGTGTGCCTTGAATGGCGGTGGTGGTGCGTGTGCCGGTCCAGCTGGTTTCGGTAGTTTCCTGACGGCCGCCGGTGGCTTGACCACTATTGATGTGGCTAACCAAGTAAACGCACGTCGTGAGTACGCCGAAGACATCCGTATGTACGGTTTCAGCTTCAACACCACCGTGGGTAATGCTTCGGTATTCGGTGAGCTGGCTTACCGGCCAAACCTGCCTATCGGCATCGCTACCACCAACGACCTGCTGGGCGATCTGCTTCGCCAGGCCGCTCCGTTGGCGAGCGGCAGCACCGTGAATATCGGTGGTCAGAATGTTCGGCTGGGCAACGAAATCCACAACGTCGAGCGCGTGGAGGCTTACAACACCTCTCTGGGCACTATCTATAACTTCGGTCCTTCGGTCGGCTTCGATTCCCTGTTCGGCGTGTTCGAACTGGCGTCCGAGCATCTGCGCGGTAGCGACCTGAAGTACACCGACTTCCAAGGCAACACTAAGTACTACTCCGGTCGCGGCAACAGCTCCTACATCAGCGGCGCTGACCGTGACGACCAGGTCAACAAAAACGCATACGGCTTCACCACTGTGCTCTCAGGTACCTGGAACGACGTATACGCTGGCGTGAACGTTTCCCCGTACGTCGTCTACAAAAACGACTTCGAAGGTAACTCCTACCAGACCGGTAACTTCATCGAAGGCCGTCAGGCTTACACCCTTGGCGTTAAAGCCAGCTACCTGAACAGCCTGGAAGGCGAGTTGGCCTACACCGAGTTCTCGGGTGCTGGCAAAAACAACGCCAGCCGTGACCGCGACAACATCGGCGTCAACGTTAAGTACTCGTTCTAACACCCTCTATATAAGAAGCCGGGCGCCTACGGGCGCTCGGACGATGATTGACCACGGAGAATTAAGATGCTGAAAAAGCACACGCTGATTAGTGCAGCGATCGCACTGGCGTTTACCGCCGGTAGCGCGCTGGCCGCTGTTTCGTCTTCGGAAGCCGCCAAGCTGGGCACTACGCTGACGCCGTTCGGCGCCGAGAAAGCGGGTAACGCGGCAGGCACCATTCCGGCTTGGACTGGCGGTATCACCAAGGCACCGGCTGGCTACAAAACCCCGGGCCAGCACCATGTCGATCCGTTCGCTGACGACAAGCCGCTGTTCACCATCACCAAAGCCAACATGGACCAGTACAAGGCCAACCTGACTCCAGGCCAGATCGCCTTGTTCAACGCCTACCCAACTGACTACCAGTTGCCGGTGTACCCGACCCGTCGCTCCGGCTCCGCGCCGCAGTGGGTCTATGACAACACCCAGAAAAACGCCACCACCGCCAAACTGCTCGATGGCGGCAACGGTTTCGCCGACGCATACGGCGGCATTCCGTTCCCGATTCCGCAGAACGGCGTTGAAGCGGTGTGGAACCACATTGCTCGTTATCGCGGCACCTACATCGTGCGTCGCGCTTCGGAAGTAGCCGTGCAGCGCAATGGCGATTTCACCCTGGTGACTTCGCAGCAAGAAGCGATGTTCCGGTTCTACGATCCGAAAAGTAACTACTCGAACCTGAACAACATCCTGTTCTACTACCTGTCCTTCACCAAGAGCCCGGCACGCCTGGCTGGCGGCGCGGTACTGGTACACGAGACCTTGGATCAGGTGAAAGAGCCGCGTCAGGCCTGGGGCTACAACGCCGGTCAGCGTCGCGTACGTCGCGCGCCGAACCTGGCTTACGACACCCCGATTGCTGCCGCTGACGGCCTGCGTACTGCAGACGACACCGACATGTTCAACGGCTCGCCAGACCGCTACGACTGGAAGCTGATCGGCAAGAAAGAAATCTACATTCCGTACAACAACTACAAAATCAGCAGCCCCGACGTGAAATACGCCGACCTGCTGAAAGTAGGCCACCTGAACCCGGCTTACACCCGTTATGAACTGCACCGTGTGTGGGTAGTTGAAGGCACGCTGAAAGCTGGCGCCCGTCACATCTACTCCAAGCGCGTACTGTTCCTCGACGAGGACAGCTGGCAAGCAGCAGAAGTGGACCAATACGACGGCCGTGGCGAACTGTGGCGCGTGTCGTTGGCATACCTGAAAAACTTCTACGAACTGCCAACCACCTGGACTGCCCTGGACGTGTTCCACGACCTGCAAGCCCGTCGCTACCACGTACAGAACCTGGACAACGAAGAGCCGACCACCATCGACTTCAGCCAGCCGATTCCAGACGACGGCTACTTCAAGCCCGCTGCTCTGCGTCGTCGCGGTACGCGTTAACAGCGTGATGGTGTAGGAGCGGCTTCAGCCGCGATGCTCTTGAGGTAAAAAAGCATCGCGACTGAAGTCGCTCCCACAGAGTTCAGGGTTCGTTCCTACAAGACCATAGGCAACACAACTCAGGTTGTGTAGTGTTCGGCAAAGGCCGCTACAGTCGTAGCGGCTTTTGTGCATCAGGGGTATCTATTCCGATGCATCAGAGGTGCCTATAACGCGTCAATCACGCGGGTTTGCCTTAACAAAACATAACGTCACGTTGATTGTCAGACCTTTCGAAAGCTGGATAGGATAGGCGGCCTGCAAAAAGGCTGATATCCCATAACAATAAAGGGGAAAGGTGTATGAGTGAGCCCGTCATGCGGCGCACCCAGTCTGGTGAGGCTAAGAAGTTGCGCACACCAGCGTTCCGCTTCCACTCGCCGCTGGCTAACGTGCTTTCGCTGTGTAGTGTGTTGTCCGTTCTGAGTTTTGTTGCACCCCTCAATGTGCACGCGGCGACCGACGATTCGGCGACCGTCTACTCAATCCCATCCGCCAAAGCTGCAGACTCTCTGTTGCTCGACATCGACAACGCCGGCAAACGCCTGGTCGCTGTGGGTGACCGTGGCCACATTCTGTATTCCGACGATGAAGGCAAAACCTGGGTGCAGGCCAAAGTGCCAACCCGGATGATGCTCACAGCGGTGGCGTTCGGTGACGACAAACACGGTTGGGCGGTTGGTCACGACGCACTGATCCTCGCTACCGAAGACGGTGGCACCACTTGGACCCAACAATTCAGCGACCAGGAACGGGAGGAGGGCGCGCCGTTCCTCGACGTCTGGTTCAAAGATGCTTCCACCGGTTTTGCGGTTGGTGCGTATGGCGCGTTGTTCGCCACTACCGACGGCGGCAAGAACTGGGAAGATGCCGGCGACCGTCTCGATAACCCCGACGGTTACCACATCAATGCCATCACCGAAGTCAAAGGCTCGGGCCTGTTTGCCGTCGGTGAAATGGGCAGCATGTTTAGAAGTGCCGACGACGGCGAAACCTGGGAAACCCTCGAGGGCCCGTATGAAGGTTCGCTGTTTGGTGTGATCGGCACCAATGAGCCCGGCACGCTTCTGGCCTATGGCCTGCGCGGCAACCTGTTCCGCTCCACCGACTTCGGCACCACCTGGACACCTATCAAGGTCAAGTCGCCTCGCGGCAAACTCGACTTCGGTTTGTCCGGCGGAGCGCTGCTTAAAGATGGCTCTGTGGTCATCGTCGGGCACGGCGGCAGCGTACTGAAAAGCACCGATAACGGCCTGACCTTCAGCCTGATCAACCGTCCGGATCGCTTGTCCTTGTCCAGCGTCGCTGCTGATGACAAAGGTGATCTGGTGTTGGTCGGTCAAGGTGGCGTCCATGTCACTTCGCCCACCGGTGAAGACGCTAGCCCAAAACAATAAGCCGTGGCTTTGAGGTATGAGTACGATGAGCAACCATCATCAGGATAAGGGCTCCTTTCTCGAGCGCCTGATCTTCAACAACCGGCCGACAGTGATCCTCATCTGTCTGCTGGTCAGCGTCTTCCTGTGCTACCAAGCCTTGCAAGTGCGCCCGTCCACCAGCTTCGAAAAGATGATTCCGCTGCAGCATCCGTTCATTCAGAAGATGCTCGAGCACCGCAATGATCTGGCCAACCTGGGCAACACCGTGCGTATCTCGGTGGAAGCCAAAGACGGCGACATCTTCAGCAAGGAATACATGGAAACCCTGCGTCAGGTGAACGACGAGGTGTTCTACATTCCAGGCGTCGACCGTTCTGGTCTGAAGTCGCTGTGGAGCCCGAGCGTTCGCTGGACCGAAGTGACGGAAGAAGGCTTCGCCGGCGGCGAAGTGATTCCGCAAACCTACGACGGCTCGCCAGACAGCCTCGACGAGCTGCGCAACAACGTGCTCAAGTCGGGCCAGATCGGCCGCCTGGTGGCGAACAACTTCAAGTCGAGTATCGTCGACGTGCCGTTGCTGGAGTCCTACCCAGACCCGCAAGACCAAGGCACCCTGCTGAAACTCGACTACCGCCAGTTCTCCCACGAACTGGAAGCGAAGATTCGCGACAAGTACGAAGCGCAAAACCCGAATGTGGAAATTCACATCGTCGGTTTCGCCAAGAAAGTCGGTGACCTTATCGACGGTCTGGTGATGGTGGTGGCGTTCTTTGCCATCGCGTTCCTGATCACCCTCGTCTTGCTGATGTGGTTCACCCGCTGCATTCGCAGCACCATCGCCGTGCTGTTCACCACCTTGATTGCCGTGGTGTGGCAACTGGGCCTGATGCACACCGTAGGGTTCGGTCTCGACCCTTATTCGATGCTCGTGCCGTTCCTGATTTTCGCCATCGGTATTTCCCACGGCGTACAGAAAATCAACGGTATCGCCCTGCAATCGAGTGAAGCCGATAGCCCGCTGACCGCTGCGCGCCTGACCTTCCGCCAACTGTTCCTGCCGGGCGCCATCGCGATTCTGGCTGACGCCGTGGGCTTTATCACGCTGCTGATTATCGACATCGGCGTGATCCGCGAACTGGCCATTGGCGCGTCCATTGGTGTGGGCGTGATCGTGTTCACCAACCTGATCCTGCTGCCGGTTGCCATCTCGTATGTCGGCATCAGCAAAAAGGCCATCGAGCGCAGCAAGAAAGACGCCGTGCGCGAACACCCGTTCTGGCGCCTGCTGTCCAACTTCGCTCACCCGGTGGTCGCACCGATTTCGGTGGTCATTGCATTGGCAGCCTTTGGCGGCGGCTTGTGGTACGGCCACGGTTTGAAAATCGGTGACCTTGACCAAGGTGCGCCGGAGCTGCGTCCGGACTCGCGCTACAACCAGGACAACGCCTTCATCATCAACAACTACTCGACCAGTTCGGACGTGTTGGTGGTCATGGTCAAGAGCAAACCTGAAGGCTGCTCGATTCACGAAACCATGCAGCCCATCGATGAGCTGATGTGGACCATGAGCAACACCGAAGGTGTGCAATCGGCCATTTCCCTGGTCACCGTCTCCAAGCAGATGATCAAGGGCATGAACGAGGGCAACCTGAAGTGGGAAACCCTGTCGCGCAACAAAGACGTGCTGAACAACTCCATCGCCCGCGCCGATGGCCTGTTCAACAACGACTGCTCGCTGGCTCCGGTGCTGGTGTTTCTCAACGACCACAAAGCCGAAACCCTCGACCGTGCGGTTAACGCGGTGAAAGCCTTTGCCAAGGAACACGACAACGAGAACCTGCAGTTCCTGCTCGCTGCCGGTAACGCCGGTATCGAAGCGGCGACCAACGAAGTGATCAAGGAAACCGAGTTCACCATTTTGATCCTGGTGTACATCTGCGTGGCCACCATGTGCCTGATCACCTTCCGCTCGTTCGCGGCGACCTTGTGCATCGTGCTGCCGCTGATCCTCACCTCGGTGTTGGGTAACGCGCTGATGACGTTCTTGGGCATCGGTGTAAAGGTCGCGACCTTGCCGGTGATCGCGTTGGGTGTGGGTATTGGTGTCGACTACGGCATCTATATCTACAGCCGACTGGAAAGCTTCCTGCGCGCCGGTATGCCGCTGCAAGAAGCCTATTACCAGACCCTGAAATCCACCGGTAAAGCGGTACTGTTCACCGGTTTGTGCCTAGCCATCGGCGTGTGCACCTGGATTTTCTCGGCCATCAAGTTCCAAGCCGACATGGGCCTGATGCTGACCTTTATGCTGCTGTGGAACATGTTCGGCGCGCTGTGGCTGTTGCCAGCGCTGGCACGCTTCCTCATCAAGCCTGAGAAGCTGGCAGGCAAGAAAGGCGGCTCGCTGCTGGCCCACTAAGGCCTGGGTGAGCAGCAAAAAAACCGCAGCCCAGGCTGCGGTTTTTTTATGCGCAGAAAATCGTTTCCAGGAATCGCGGCTAAAGCCGCTCCTACAGTCCGCCGCGAACCCGTAGGAGCGGCTTTAGCCGCGAGTTTTTGACCTCCAAGCTCTGCTTGTGCCGTCAGAACCACCCATCAACCAGCCAGCGCCGAACCTGTGGGAGCGGCTTTAGCCGCGAGTTTTTGATCTCCCACTCAGCCGTGCACCTTGAACCACTCATCAATCATCCCGCGCAAATGCTCGCCGGAAAAACTGTCGAAATGCCCGCCATGCACCGTGCGCACGGGCAGCCGCCGCAAGCGTTCGAGGCTGGCGGCATAGTCGTCGAGGTTGGAGTGGTAGGTGTCTTCGATCAGCGGGCCGTCGTAGATGATGTCGCCGCTGAACAGCGTTTCGGTGCTGGCTTCCCACAGGCTGATGCCGCCCGGCGAATGACCCGGCGTGTGCAGCACCTGCAACACGCGGTTGCCCAGGTCCAGCACATCGCCATCTTCGACAAACCCGGTCGCCGGCGCCGCTTTCACCTGGTACTCGGCGTAGCACAGCGGGCAGTCCGGGTGCGCTTCAAACATCTCGTCGCCCACGAATGCCGTGCTCAAGGTATTGGCGCCGTCGGGGTGGCCAAGAATGTCTGCCTCGGCCGGGTGCACCAGGCGCTCGCTGAATTCGTGGTGCCCGGCGATATGGTCGAAATGGCAATGACTGGCCACGGCCATCAGCGGCTTTTCCGTCAGCCACGGCAGCTGTTCGCGCAGGCTTACCAGGCCGGAGCCGCTGTCTAGCAGCACGTCTCTGTCGCGACCCTGAATGTGCCAGAGGTTGCAGCGGTAGAACGGGCGGATGTAGGGCTCGTGGATAAGGCTGATGCCGTCGTAGCAGTGGCGGACTTCGAACCATTTGTCGCGGGTGACAATTTTCATGAGGTGGCTCTTTTTTGGGGCGCGCGGTACGGGCGAAGCTTTCGATCCATTCAAGATTCTGGATCCCCGCGTTCGCGAGGATGACGGTGGTCTCGTTAAAAACCTCCGTCATCCTCCCGAACGCGGCGGTCCGACGATTCGGGATCCAGACTTACGGAGCGAACGGGGGCGCCTGGATAATCTCGATCAGCAGTGGCCGATCACTTGGCGCATTGGCCAGCAACGCGGTCAGGTGAGGGAGATCGGTTGCCCGCTCCGCCACACACCCAAACCCCCGGGCAATGGCAATAAAGTCTGGCGTGTAAATATCCACCCCAATCGGCTCAATACCCCGGCGTTCCATGTAGCCCTTGATCTCGCCGTAGCCATAGTTGTTCCACAGCAGAATCACGATGCCAACCTTGGCCTCCACCGCGCTGGCCAGTTCCGGCAGGCTGAATTGCAGCCCGCCATCGCCGATCAGGCAAATGACCGGCGTCTGCGGTTCGGCCAGTTTTGCGCCGATGGCGGCGGGCAGGGCGTAGCCGAGGGTGCCGTAGCCGGTGGAGGAGTTGAACCAGCGGCGCGGTGTGTTTAGGTCGACCAGGTGATTGCCGCTGTACACGGTTTGCGTGGAATCCCCGACAAACCGGGCCTGCGGCAACACGCCGAGCACGGTGGCGAACAGCGCGCGGTAATGCGCCCAGCCGCTAAACCCTTCAGCCAATTGCGCGCGCACGGTGGCGGCACGTTGAGCGCCGGGGCTGCTGGCATCGCCCGTGCGACCCGGCAGCTCGGCCAGCAGGGCGACTATGGCCGCGCGCGCATCGCTTTGAATCGCCAGCGTCGGCGCATGGTTGCGCTGCAATTGCTGGGCGCCGATGTCGATGCGGATCAGCTCGCCAGGCAAGGCAAAGCCGCCGTCGAATACCACGTCGTAATCGGTTTCACCCAGCTCCGTGCCGATGGCCAGAACCACGTCGGCAGCGGCGGCCAATTCGCGCACGGGCACCAGTGACTGGTTGCTACCGATCAGCAGCAAATGCTCAGCGGGCAATAAGCCTTTGGCATTGATGGTGAGCGCGGTCGGCGCATCCAGAACGGTGGCCAGTTGCGACGCAACGTCCGCCGCCTCCAGGCAGCCGCCGCCGAGCAACAGCAGCGGCCGTTTCGCGCCGTGCAGTTTCTCGGCGGCCTGTTTAATCAGCTCGGCAGAAGGCGCGGGTCGGCTTGAGCGTTCGCGCGGCTGAATGGCCAGGTGGGCTGCCGGGGCGGTGATGATGTCTAGCGGCAACTCGATGTGCACCGGGCGCGGGCGTTCGCTGTCGAACACGGCGAAGGCGCGGGCCAGCACCTCGGGCAATTCGTCGACGCTGAGCACGGTATGGCTGAACGCGGTAACGCCAGCGGTCAGCCCGCGCTGGTCGGGCAGTTCGTGCAGGTAGCCATTGCCAGTGCCCAGGCGCGAACGCTCGTTGACGCTGGAAATCACCAGCATCGGAATCGAGTCGCCATAGGCCTGCGCCATGGCGGTGAGAATGTTGGTCATGCCCGGCCCGGTGATGATGAAACACACCCCAGGCTTACCGGTGACCCGCGCGTAACCGTCGGCCATAAAGCCCGCGCCTTGTTCGTGGCGCGGCGTGATGTGGCGCAGCGCCGTGGCCGGCAAGCCGCGGTACAGCTCCACCGTGTGCACGCCGGGAATACCGAACACGGTGTCCACGCCCCAGGCGTCCAGTTGCTTCAGCAGAAATTCACCGCAGGTGCTCATCGGGCAGTCCTTAGAGGCGAGGAGGGCAGCAGGGCCGTCAATGGCTGATCTGCGACAGAAAGGCTTGCAGGCGCGGGTGCTTGGGCTGCTCGAAGAATTCGGTCGGCGCGCCGGTTTCGACGATTTGCCCGGCGTCCATAAACACCACACGGTCGGCGACCTTGCGGGCAAAACCCATCTCGTGGGTCACGCACAGCATGGTCATGCCTTCAAGCGCCAGCTCGGTCATCACGTCCAACACCTCGCCGACCATTTCCGGGTCGAGCGCCGAAGTGGGCTCGTCGAACAGCATCACCTTCGGGTTCATGCACAGCGCCCGGGCAATGGCCACGCGTTGCTGTTGGCCGCCGGACAGTTGGCCGGGCTTCTTCTGCGCCTGGCTGCCGATGTGCACGCGGTTGAGGTAACGCAGCGCTTGTTCCTCGGCCTGGGCGCGCGCAATGCCGCGCACTTTCATCGGCGCCAGGGTGCAGTTTTCCAGCACGGTCAGATGGGGGAACAGGTTGAAGTTCTGAAACACCATGCCCACTTCGCGGCGCACATTGGCGCTGCCTTGTTTGCTGGCCACGTCCTGGTTTTCCACGGTGATGGTGCCGGTGTCGTGGGGCGAAAGGCGGTTGATGCAGCGAATCAGCGTCGACTTGCCCGAGCCTGATGGCCCGCAAATCACAATTTTCTCGCCCTGGCGCACGGACAGGTTGATGCTCTGCAACACCTGAAAATCGTCGTAGCGCTTGCCGACGTTCTCGAGCCGAATGATCTCGGTGGTCATCACAATTCCTCAGATGCGGCGCATACGCGCAAGGGTGCGTTGCACCAGGCCGACGTTCTTCGCGGCGGGGCTGACCTGATCCCACGACAAGTGCCGCTCCAGGCGGCCTTGCAGCCAGGTCAGGGTGTAAACCATGACCAGGTAGTACACCAACGCCACCGCGTAGTACTCGGAAAACTGGAACGTGGTGGACACGGTTTGCGAGGTCACGGCCATCAGCTCTTGCAGGGAAATCACCGAGGCCAGCGAGGTGATTTTCAGCAACGTGATGAACTCGTTCGCCGTCGGCGGAATGGCGATACGCGCCGCTTGCGGCAGCGTGACGTAGCGGAAAATCTGCCAGCCCGACAAGCCCAGCGCATGGCCAGCGGCGTGCTGGCCTTTGTCCAGCGCCTTCAAGGCGGCGCGGTTGATTTCGGCCTGGTAGGCCATTTCATTCAGGCTTAGGGCAATCCAGGCGGCGAAAAACGGGGTGAACCAGGTTTCGCGAAAAATCGGGAAAAACTGCGGCAGCGCGTTCCACACGAACAGCAACTGCAACAGCGTCGGCGCCCCGCGAAACACACTGAGTACACCGCGCAGCAACATACGCAGCGGATTGGGCGGGCCGTCCAGCGCCAGTGCGGCGGGAATGGACAGGGCGATGCCGACCGAATGGGCGAGCAGGGCAAGCAGCAAGGTGATGCACGCGCCCTTGAAGAAGGGGTAGGAAAACAGCGCGTCCCAGAAGACGGCGACGTCGAATTGCATGGGGGTATCCCCTTTCAGGCGGTGAGAAGCTGCGCTTCGTTAACGGATCGGCGCACGTGTTTACTACCAAACTCAATCAGCCCCTCTCCCGCAAGCGGGAGAGGGGGGCCAAATGGCGCTGGGCGTTACTCCCCCGCACCTTCCACATTCACCGGATCGAGCTTCCACTTCTCGCTGAGCGCCTTCAGCGTGCCGTCGTCTTTCAGCGACTTGATCGCCGCCGCCACGGCTTTGGTGTTGGCTTCGTCTTTCACCAGATACGCGCCGAAAACATCCTTCTCGGGGAAGGTATAGAGCGTTTTGAATTGCCCCGGCGTTTGCAGTTCGCGGTATGCCAGTTCGGTGTCTTGCGACAAGCCGGCGCTCGCGCGGCCGACCAGCACTTGCTGGGCCACGTCGCTGCCCTTGGGGTAGGTCTGAATCGTGGCGGCCGGTTTGCCGGCGGCTTTGAGTTCAGTGTTGAGCTTTTCCATGATCGCCACGTAACGCGTGCCCGATTGCACGGCCACCACTTTGCCGGAGAGGTCTTCCAGCTTGCTCAGGGTGAGGTCGCCCTTGCCACTGCCAAACACGATGGTGGCGCTGGCCAGATACGGCACGGCATTGAGCTTTTGCGTGCGCTCAGGCGTGATCAATGCACCGCTGATGACCACGTCGCAGCGTTTGGATTCCAGGCCCGGCAGCAGGCCGGTGAACTCGGTGACGATAAAGCGCGCCGGCACGCCCCAGGTTTTCGCCATGGCGCGGATCAGGTCGGCATCGAAGCCGCTTGGCTCGCGGTCGCCGGTTTTCTCAAAGAACTCCAGCGGCGGGAAGGTGGGGTCGGAGCAAACATTGAAGCTGCCGCCGCTGACAAACGAAGGTTTGCTGTCGGCGGCGTGCAGCGTGGCGCTCAGGGCAGCGGCCAGCAGGCCGAGAAGGGCAATGGAACGAGTGCGCATGGGTGACTCCTTAAAAGGCTAAGTGCATCTGTTATTGGCAGTTCAAGAATCAGGCCAGCGAGGACCTGTAGAGCCGTTTGTTGTTATGCAAAAGCGTTTGGAGCGGGTAGAGCATCGACCAGCCTCTCCCACAACGACCGAGCTTTTTGTGGGAGAGGCTTTAGCCTCGATTGGGCGTTACGCGATTTCCGCGTTGCCTTTCATTTCAGCTTTCTTGGGCAGCGGCATCCAACGCGGCCCTTGTGGCCCATACACCTCGGCCGGTTCCGGGAACAGAACCAGCAGCACCAGATACAGCACCGCCGCCAAGCCCAGCGTCACCGGCAAACTCACGTCGATGCCGTTGGCCAGATTGCCCAGCGGCCCGACGAATTGCCCCGGCAGGTTGACGAAGCACAAACCGATCAACGCGCTCGGCACCCAGGCGCCCATGCCGCGCCAGTTCCAGCCGTGGGTGAACCAATAGCTGCCACCTTTTTGCCCACGAGTGAACACTTGCAGGTCATCGGCGTGGTAAACGCCCCGGCGAATCACCAGGCCGAGAATCATGATCACCATCCATGGCGTGGTGCAGGTAATGATCAGCACCGCGAAGGTCGACACGCTTTGCACCAGGTTCGCGGCGAAGCGGCCGATGAAGATAAACGCGATCGACAACACGCCAATCAGCAGCGTCGCCTTGACCCGCGACAGCACACGCGGGAACACGCTCGACATATCCAGGCCGGTGCCATACAGCGACGTGGTGCCGGTGGACATACCGCCAATCACCGCAATCAGGCACACCGGCAGGAAGAACCAGGTGGGACATACCGCCAGCAAGCCACCGACATAGTTATTGGCGGTGATGTACTCCGGCGCTTTCACCGCAACGATGGTCGCGGTCGCCAGGCCAAACAGGAATGGAATCAGGGTAGCCAGCTGAGCGAAAACCACCGCCAGCATGATGCGGCCTTTGGAGGTGTGCTTAGGAATGTAGCGCGCCCAGTCGCCGAGGAAGGCGCCGAAGGAAATCGGGTTACTCATGGCCACCAACGCCGCGCCGATAAAGGCCGCCCAGAAGCCTTCGGTGCCCAGGTTTACGCTGCCGGCATAGGCGCTGTCGAAGGTGCTGGCGAAGGCAAAGATGCCCAGCAAAAACAACACGCTGGCGCTCCATACCGCCACCTTGTTCACCCACAGCAAAAAGCGGAAGCCGTAAATGCAGACGGTGAGAACGAGCAGGGCGAACAGGCCGTAGGCCAGGCCCAGGGTCAGGTCGGTTTCCGGTAGGCCGATCAGGCGTTTTGCGCCGCCGATCAACGCATCGCCCGAGCTCCAGACCGACAGCGAAAAGAACGCGATGGCGGTCAGCAGCGACAGGAACGAGCCGACAATTCGCCCGTGCACGCCAAAGTGCGCGCCCGACGATACGGCGTTGTTGGTGCCGTTCAATGCGCCAAATAAACCCATGGGCGCGAGAATCACCGAGCCCACCAGCACGCCCAGCAAAATTGCCCACACGCCGGCCTGAAATGACAGGCCAAACAGCACAGGGAAACTGCCGAGCACGGCGGTGGCGAAGGTGTTGGCGCCGCCGAAAATCATACGGAACAGGTCCAGCGGTTTGGCGCTGCGTTCGCTGTCCGGGATCTGTTCGACGCCGAAGGTTTCGATGGTTGTCAGTGTTTTTGGGTTGTTGTTATTCATTTTTTCTCCCCGCAAAGACGCGCTAAGCGTCTGCGCCCGGCTTCTATTTTTATGGTTTTGCGTGGTTACGCGTTACTGCGGTACAGCCGACAAATGCTCATGGCAGGCCAACCAGCGGCCCGCTTCTACCTCACGAAAAACGATGGTCTCGCGCTCGTAACTGGTGCTTTCGCTGCCGGCTACGCGTACTTGCGTGCGCACCTCGTGGATGAAAATCGCCACGTCGCCCTGCACGCTGACGAAGGGTTTGCTCGAGGTGCATTCCAGCACCTCGAAGCCATCCGCCAGCCATTCGGCCCATACGGCTTCGTACGCTGCGCGACTCAGCAACGGCGTGGGCCAGGTGTGGAAGACGAAACTGGCGTCTTCGCTGAACGCGGCGAAGTAGGCGGCGGTGTCGGTGCGGGCGAAGGCGGCTACAAGCCGTTCGGCGGCGTTGAGCACTTGCTGTTCTTTAAGGGCGTTGGTCATTTGTGGCTAACCCCCGGCAGAACGCAGAGCATTTCGTACAGCAGGTTGGCGCCCAGCAGCGAGGTGTTGCCGGTGGTGTCGTAGGGTGGCGACACTTCAACTACGTCACAACCAATCAGGTCCAGCCCTTGGCAGCCGCGGATGATCTCGATGGCTTGAATAGTGGTCAAGCCGCCGATTTCCGGAGTGCCGGTGCCAGGCGCCCAGGCCGGGTCGATGCCGTCGATATCAAAACTCAGGTACACCGGGCCGCCACCGACTTTCTCGCGCACTTCGGCCATCAGCGGGGTCAGCGACTTGTGCCAGCACTCTTCGGCCTGCACCACACGGAAGCCCTGTTTGCGGCTCCAGTTGAAGTCTTCAGCGGTGTAACCCTGTGCGCGCAAACCGATCTGCACCACACGGTCGCAGTCCAGCAGGCCTTCTTCCACGGCGCGGCGGAAGGTGGTGCCGTGGGCGATTTTCTCGCCAAACATATGGTCGTTCACATCGGCGTGGGCATCGATGTGCACCAGGCCAACCTTGCCGTACTTCTTGGTCAGCGCCCGCAGAATCGGCAGGGTGATGGTGTGATCGCCACCGAGCGTCAGCGGCAGAATGCCGTGGCCGATAATTTTGTCGTACGAGGCTTCGATGATGCGCACGGCATCGAGCAGGTTGAAGGTATTGATCGCCACGTCGCCGATGTCAGCCACGTTCAACGAATCGAACGGCGCGGCGCCGGTGGCCATGTTGTAGGGGCGAATCATCACGGATTCGGCGCGAATTTCACGGGGGCCGAAGCGGGTGCCGGAGCGAAGGGAGGTGCCGATGTCCAGCGGTACGCCAACGAAGGCGGCGTCCAGGGCATTGAGTTCGGCGTCGGTTTGGATATGCGGCAAGCGCATCATGGTGGCGATGCCGCCGAAACGCGGCATTTCGTTACCGCCCAGGGGTTGATGAAGCGTCTTTTCCACGGGGTGGCCTCACGATCTTATGTTTTTAATAGTGGGCGGATTCTGCGCAAGGCGTAGGCGGGAGAAAAATCCGGTGTAGGCAAATACTTAGTTCAGAGATTTCTAAACTAAGTTGGGGTGGGTAGACTGGGTCAGCCCCGACGTACATCTTGCCCCCTCGCCCCTCTGGGGAGAGGGTTGGGGTGAGGGGTAGCGGCAGACATCGGTGTTGGCCCCGGCCCTCTCCCCCAGCCCCTCTCCCGCAAGCGGGCGAGGGGAGACAAGCTTCGCGAGCAAAGCTCGCGTGATTAACCCCCTCGCCCCTCTGGGGAGAGGGCTGGGGTGAGGGGAGGCGGGCAGACACCGATGTTTGCCCTGGCCCTCTCCCCCGGCCCCTCTCCCGCAAGCGGGAGAGGGGAGACATGCTTCGCGAGCAAGCTCGCGTGATTAGCCCCCTCGCCCCTCCGGGGAGAGGGCTGGGGAGAGGGGGTAGCAGCAGACACCGATGTTTGCCCTGGCCCTCACCCCCAGCCCCTCTCCCGCAAGCGGGAGAGCGGTGAACAGCCTCTGGAGTTTGTTTTGAGCCAAGTCCTCCCCGATCTAAAACTGCTGCGCATCTTCGTCAGCGTCGTCCGCCATCAGGGTTTCGCGGCCGCGCAGCAGGAGCTCAATCTCTCCACCTCGGCCATCAGCACCTACATGAGCCAGCTCGAAGGCCAGTTGGGCCTGAGCCTGTGCCATCGCGGGCGCGGTGGGTTCAGTCTGACCAGCAAGGGCGAGCTGTTCTTCCAGGAAACCCTGCGCCTGCTCGGCGAGATGGAAGGCTTCGAACGCTACGCCGCCGCGCTCAAGGGCGAGCTGCGGGGCACGCTCAATTTGGGGGTGATCGACTCCACTGTTAGCGACCGCGCCTTACCGTTCGCCGAGGTCATCGGCACTTACAGCGAAGAACACCCGGCCGTGCATTTGCACTTGTCGGTGCTCAGCCCTTACGAGCTTCAGCTCGGCGTGCTGGAAAACCGCCTCGACCTGGCCATCGGTTCGTTCTCCACGCGCATGAACGGCTTGCTCTATCAGGCCCTTTACCGCGAGCAGCACTGGTTGTATTGCAGCGACCGTCATCCGCTGTTCGGCGAGCGGCGCATTCCGCCAGAGTTGATCACTCAGCAGCGCATGGTCGGGCGCAGTTATTGGAGCCAGGCGGAGCTGGCGCGCCACGGTTTCAAGCACAGCGCGGCGACGGTGGAAAGTATGGAGGCGCAGTTGATTCTGGTGCTGTCGGGCGCCTACATCGGCTACCTGCCCGAGCACTATGCGCAAGCGTGGGTCGACCAGAAACGTCTGCGTCCGCTGCTGCCCACCACCTTTGGGTACCAGGCGCCGTTTTCCCTGACCTACCGCCGTGGGCGTTCGCGCGAGCCGCTGTTGCAAACGTTCCGCGATTTGCTCAAAACCCAGCTAAGCCAGCCGCGCCCAGCCGCTGCGCTACCCGCCGCTGCGCTATAAGTCCCGCCGTTACTGGCTTCTAGCCATCGCTGTGCTACACCTAATCCCTTATGGGCATAGGGGTTTATGTGCTCGTCACCACAAGGATGAACGCGATGCGCCAGAACCTGCCTGTTACTCAGCGCGAAAGAACCTTTTCCGAGCATGAGCGCCTTATTTCCACGACGGATTTGCACAGCAAAATTACCTACTGCAACGACGCGTTCGTTGAGCTCAGTGGGTTCAGTCGAGAGGAATTGATCGGCCAACCCCACAACCTGGTTCGTCATCCCGACATGCCGCCGGCCGTATTCGGTCATATGTGGGACGTGCTCAAGCAGGGCAAGCCATGGATGGGCCTGGTCAAGAACCGCTCCAAAAACGGTGACTTCTATTGGGTCAGCGCCTACGTCACGCCGGTGTATGACAACGGCCAGATCGCCGGCTATGAATCGGTGCGCTCGTTGCCCACCCGTGAGCAAGTGGCGCGCGCCGACAAACTCTATGCGCGCCTGCGTGCCGGCAAGAGCCCGGTGCCCGCCATGGCCTACTGGACGCAGGACATCGTGCATTCGTGGCCGGTGATTCTCGCCGCGTTGGTCATTCTCGGCGGCGACCTGTGGCTCAACGGCTGGGCAGAAACGGCGTTGTCCATGGCAGTCATGGTGGTGCTGGCGTTCTGGCTGGTGCTGAGCAAGCGCCAGGAGGTGCGCCACACCCTGGCAGACCATCCGAAGGCATTCACCAGCGAATTGGTGGCCTTGACCTATTCCGACAACCCCGGCCCGCAAGGGCTGCTCGACCTGGCGATGATCAGCGAAGAGGCGAGGCTGCAAACGGCACTCACGCGCCTGGAAGATGCGGGTAACAGCGTAAAAGTGCGCGCGGCGGAGTCGTCAAAGTTGTCGAACTCCAATGCCGAACTCATCGAGCAGCAACGCAACGAAACCGATCAATCCGCCACCGCCATCAACCAGATGGCCGCCACCATTCAGGAAGTGGCGCAAAACGTCGCCAGCACCGCCCATGCTGCGCAAGAGGCGGATCAGCTGGCCCAGCAAGGGCGCGGGTTGGCCAATGACAGTTTGGGTGCGATGAAACACATGGCCGACGCCGTCACCGAAATCGGCCAGGCGGTGAAAGACCTCGCTGACTCGACTCAATCGATTGGCAGTGTCGCCGACGTGATCACCTCCATTGCCGAGCAAACCAACTTGCTGGCCCTGAACGCTGCAATCGAAGCGGCGCGGGCCGGGGAGCAGGGGCGCGGTTTTGCCGTGGTGGCAGACGAGGTGCGTTCGTTGGCCTCGCGCACGCGAGAATCCACCGAGCAGATTCACGCCATCATTGCCTCGCTGCGCAGCGGCGCCGACCGTGCGGTAACCACGGCCAGCAAAGGCGAAGAGATTTCCCGCGAGAGCGTGCACAGCGTGGAAGCGGTGCGCCAGGCGCTGGATGGCATCAGTCAGGCGGTCACGCGCATCACCGGCATGAGCCAGCAGATGGCCACGGCCTCCGAGCAGCAAAGCCATGTGGCCGAAGACATCAGCCAGCAAATCACGCGCATTGCGCAATTGTCCGACCGCAGCGCCGGGCAGGCGCAGGAAGGCGTGGTGATCAGCCAGGACCTCGAACACATGGCCGATTACCTGCACAGCCTGGCCGAGCGCTTTAACAAATAATCAGTGGGCAGCCCGATGGCAGTGGCTGCCATCGGGTGGCAGACTTCGCGCTCCAGAGGAGTGCCCATGTCCCGCCCGTTATGCCCGCGCTGCCAGCGTCCGCTTAGCTATTGCCTGTGCGCGCTGATTCCCAGCCTCAACAGCCGCACCCGCGTGCTGATTTTGCAGCACCCCAGCGAAGTCAAACACGCCCTCAACACGGCGCGCCTGGCCGCCCTCGGTCTGAACAATGCCGAGCTGTGCGTGGGCGAGCGGTTTGATGAATTGGAAACACTGCTTAACCCGCCGGGTTGTCGCAGCGTGCTGTTATTTCCGGGCGAGGGCGCGACGGTGCTCGAAACCCAGGGTGGCATTGAGCTGCCGTTGCAACTGGTGGTGCCGGATGGCACCTGGCGCAAGGCGAGCAAATTGCTGCACGTGAATCCAGAGTTAGCGACGTTGCCGAGGGTGTGTTTGCCGGCGGGCGGCGAGTCGCGTTATCGGCTGCGCAAGGCGCCGAAGGAAGGGGCGTTGTCGACCATTGAAGCCATTGTGCAGGCGCTGGAGCTTATTGAAGCGCCGCAACGGTTCGGTGAATTGCTCAAGCCGTTCGAGGCGTTGATTGAGGGGCAGATTGCGGCGATGGGAGAAGAGACCTTTCAGCGCAATCATCTATAAAGCATCGCGGCTATTGGCAATGCCGCCAGCCGCTCCCAAAAACAGCACAACCTCTGTAGGAGCGGCTTCAGCCGCGATGCGCTTGCGCTTCAAGGCGCATCCCGCAAGGCCAGCGCGTTATCGAGCATCCGATTGGAAAAGCCCCACTCGTTGTCATACCAGGCCAGCACCTTGAGCAGCTTGCCGTTGGTTTTGGTGTGGTTGGCATCGAAGATTGACGACAGCGGGTTGTGGTTGAAGTCGTGCGACACCAGCGGCAGCGTGTTGTAACCGAGAATAGGCAATTGCTTGCTGGCTTCCAGCATCAGCGCATTGACAGTTTCCGCGCTCGTCGGCTGTTTCAGTTCTACCGTTAAATCCACCAACGACACGTTAATCACCGGCACCCGCACGGCCATGCCAGTGAGCTTGCCCGCCAGTTCCGGCAGTACCAGCCCGACCGCTTCGGCGGCGCCGGTTTTGGTTGGAATCATCGACTGGGTGGCCGAGCGCGCGCGGTAGGGGTCGCTGTGGTAGACGTCCGACAGGTTCTGGTCGTTGGTATAGGCGTGAATCGTGGTCATCAGGCCGTTTTCAATGCCCAACTCGCGGTGCAGCACTTGCGCAATCGGCGCCAGGCAATTGGTGGTGCACGAGGCGCTGGAAATGATCTGGTGCGACTGGCGCAAGGTGTCGTGGTTGACGCCGTAAACGATGGTGGCATCGGCGCCTTTGGCTGGGGCCGAGATAATCACCTTGGCAGCGCCTGCCGTCAGGTGCGCGGCCGCTTTGTCGCGGTCGGTGAACAGGCCTGTGCATTCAAAGACGATGTCGATCTGTTGCTCGCGCCATGGCAGTTCGGCGGGGTTGCGGATGGCGGTCACGGCAATGCGGTCGCCGTTCACCAGCAGTGCGTCGGCTTGTGCCTCAACAGTGCCGTCGAAAATGCCATGCACGCTGTCGTACTTGAACAGGTGGGCGTTGATGGCGCTGTCGCCGAGGTCGTTAATCGCGACTACCTGCAGCTGTTGGCGGTAGTCCTGGGTGTACAGGGCGCGCAGAATGTTGCGGCCGATACGGCCGAAGCCGTTGATTGCGATACGCAGTGTCATGGAATCACCGAATCTTGTCTTTTGTTGTTGGAATTACAAGATTATGCTCGGTAATATATAAATCAAGCCATTTTTACCGACTATATTTTGTTTTATATAAAATTTATGCCTGTTTGGAGCCGATGATATGCATCCTCGTGTCGTAGAAGTTACCGAGCGTTTGATTGCCCGCAGCCGCGCCACGCGTGAGCATTATTTGAAGATGATTCGCGCCGCTGCCGAAGACGGTCCGGCGCGGGCCAAGCACCAATGCGCCAACTTCGCCCACGGCGTGGCGGGGTGTACCGGCGAGGACAAACAGCGCCTGCGCCTGATGGATTCCGCCAACGTGGCGATCATCTCCGCCTACAACGACATGCTGTCGGCCCACCAGCCTTACGAGCACTTCCCCGACCAGATCAAACAGGCGCTGCGCGATATCGGCTCCGTCGGCCAATTCGCCGGTGGCGTGCCGGCCATGTGTGACGGCGTGACCCAAGGCGAGCCGGGCATGGAAATTGGTATCGCCAGTCGCGAAACCATCGCCATGTCCACCGCCGTGGCGCTGTCTCACAATATGTTCGACGCCGCCTTGTGCCTGGGTATCTGCGACAAAATCGTGCCGGGCTTGATGATGGGCGCGCTGCGCTTTGGCCACTTGCCGATTATTTTCGTGCCGGGCGGGCCGATGACCACCGGCTCGTCGAACAAGGAAAAAGCCGAAGTTCGCCAGCGCTACGCCGAAGGCAAAGCCACCCGCGACGAGCTGCTGGAATCGGAAATGAAGGCCTACCACGGCCCCGGCACCTGCACCTTTTATGGCACCGCCAACACCAACCAGCTGCTGATGGAAGTAATGGGCCTGCACCTGCCCGGCGCCTCGTTCGTTAACCCGTACACGCCGCTGCGCGATGCGCTGACCCGCGAAGCGGCGCAGCAGGTCACGCGTCTTACCAGCCAGGCCGGCAACCGCCTGATGATGGGTGAGATGGTCGATGAAAAAGTGCTGGTCAACTCCATCGTTGCGTTGCACGCCACGGGCGGCTCCAGCAACCACACCTTGCACATGCCCGCCATCGCTCGCGCGGCCGGCATCTTGCTGACCTGGCAAGACATGGCCGACCTCTCCGAAGTGGTGCCGACCATGGCCCACGTCTACCCGAACGGCAAATCTGACATCAACCACTTCCAGGCCGCTGGCGGCATGGCGTTCCTTATCCGCGAGCTGCTCGACGGCGGCTTGCTGCATGAAGACGTGCAAACCGTGGTCGGCCATGGCCTGCGCCGCTACACCCAGGAACCGTTCCTGCAAGACGGCAAACTGGTGTGGCGCGACGGCCCGACCCAAAGCCTCGACGAAAGCATTCTGCGTCCGCTCGCCAACCCGTACTCGCCCGAAGGCGGCTTGCGCGTGATGGAAGGCAACCTCGGCCGTGGCGTGATGAAAGTGTCGGCCGTGGCGCTGGAACACCAGATCGTCGAAGCGCCGGCGCGGGTGTTTCACGATCAGCAAGAGCTGGCCGACGCCTTCCAGGCCGGCGAGTTGGAGCGTGATTTCGTCGCCGTGATGCGCTTCCAGGGGCCGCGCAGCAACGGCATGCCCGAGCTGCACAAAATGACGCCTTACCTGGGCGTGTTGCAGGACCGCGGCTTCAAAGTGGCGCTGGTCACCGATGGCCGGATGTCGGGCGCCTCGGGTAAGATCCCGGCCGCCATTCACGTGTGCCCGGAAGCCTTCGACGGTGGTCCGCTGGCCCGCGTGCGTGACGGCGATATCGTTCGCGTTGACGGCACCAAAGGCGAATTGCGCGTGTTGGTAAACGAAGCGGAACTGGCGCAGCGGGAAAATGCCCAAGGGCTGCCGGTCGCCTTCGGTACCGGCCGTGAATTGTTTGCCTTTATGCGCGCCGCGTTCAGCACTGCCGAACAAGGCGCCAGTGCCTTTACTACCAGTTTGGAAGGATTGAAATGAAGTTAGCCCTGGTCGGCGATATCGGCGGCACCAATGCACGCTTTGCGTTGTGGCGCGATAACCAGCTGGAGTCTGTGCGGGTTCTGGCCACGGCCGATTTTCCCGGCGTCGAGCAAGCCATCATCGCCTACCTCGACGGCCTGGGCCTGGCGCCCGGCGCTGTGCACGCGGTGTGCCTGGCCTGCGCCGGGCCGGTGAGCGGCGATGTGTTTGTGTTCACCAACAACCACTGGCGCCTGAGCCGTTCGGCGTTCTGCCGCGACTTGCAAGTGGACGACCTGCTGCTGATTAACGATTTTTCCGCCATGGCCCTGGGCATGACGCGCCTGGAAGACCATGAGCGCGTGCAAGTGTGCCCCGGCACTGCCGAAGCCGATCGCCCGGCCGTGGTAGTCGGTCCCGGTACCGGTTTGGGGGTTGGCACCCTGATTGGTTCGGCGACTGAAGGCTGGCAAGCCTTGCCGGGTGAGGGCGGCCATGTCGACCTGCCGATTGGCTCGCCTCGTGAGGCGCAGCTGTGGCAGGAGCTGTATCGCCTGAATGGCCATATTCGCGCCGAAGACGTGTTGAGCGGCGGCGGTTTGCTGCTGTTGTACCGCGCCCTGTGCGCCCTCGACGGCCATGAACAAACCCTGCAATCGCCAGCCGACATCACCGCCGCCGCACTGGCCGGTGACGAGGTGGCGGGCCAGGTGATCGACCAGTTTTGCTCGTGGCTTGGCCGCGTTGCCGGCAACAACGTGCTGAGCCTTGGTGGGCGTGGTGGTGTGTACATCGTCGGTGGCATCGTGCCGCGTTTCACCGAGCTATTCTTGCGCAGCGGTTTCGCGCGCTGCTTCGCCGAGAAAGGCCCGATGAGCAAATACATGGTCGATGTGCCGGTGTGGCTGGTCACCGCCGAGTACCCCGGTTTGATGGGCGCGGGTGTCGCCCTGCAGCAACTGTTGGAACGCCAGCAATAAACGTCTAGAACAAAAACCAGAAAAGGACGGCCCCTTGAGCCAGACCGGAAAATCCATTCTGTTAGTGGATGACGATCAGGAAATTCGCGAACTGCTGGAAGCCTACCTGAGCCGCGCCGGCTTTCAGGTACGCACCGTCGCCGACGGCGCCGGCTTTCGCGCGGCGCTGGGGGAGGAGAGCGCCGACCTGCTGATTCTCGATGTCATGCTGCCCGACGAAGACGGCTTCAGCCTGTGCCGCTGGGTGCGCCAACACCCGCGCCTGGCCCAGGTGCCGATCATCATGCTGACTGCCAGCTCCGACGAAGCCGACCGCGTGATTGGCCTGGAATTGGGCGCGGACGACTACCTCGGCAAACCCTTCAGCCCCCGCGAACTGCAAGCGCGCATCAAAGCCCTGTTGCGCCGCGCCCAGTTCGGCCAGGAACGCAGCCGCGTCGAGGTGCTGGCCTTTGATGAATGGCGCCTGGACATGATCAGCCATCGCCTGTTTCACCTCGACGGCGAAGAAGTGTTTCTCTCCGGCGCCGACTTCGCCTTGCTCAAGCTGTTCCTCGACCATCCGCAACAAATTCTCGACCGCGACACCATAGGCAACGCCACCCGTGGCCGCGAGCCGATGCCGCTCGATCGCATCGTCGACATGGCCGTCAGCCGCTTGCGCCAACGCCTGCGCGACACCGGCAAAGCGCCGCGCCTGATCCGCACCGTACGCGGTTCCGGCTACCTGCTGGCGGCCAACGTGACGCCGCACAATGCTGCCTAACCCGGCGCCGACGCCGCCGAAAGCCTGGTATCAACGCTGGTTCGGATGGGTGCCGGTGCCGCGCTCCTTGCTCGGGCGCATGTTGCTGCTGACCTTGCTGGCGGTGTTGATGGCGCAAAGCTTGTCGAGCGTGATCTGGCTGTCGCAACTGCGCGCCACGCAGCTTGAAGGCCTGGTGACCAGCGCCCGCAGCCTGGCGCATTCGATGTCCGCCAGCGTCAGTTACTTGCGTTCGCTGCCGCTGGCCTACCGGCCGCTGGTGCTGGATCAGTTGCGCAGCATGGGCGGCACCCGTTTTGTGGTAACCCTCAACGACAAGCCGCTGGACATGCGCGTGCTGCCGCCAACGCCGCGCAAAACGGCGGTGCTGGAATCGGTGCACGACGTGCTGCGCGAAGCGATGGGCAGCGATCCCGACATTCTGGTGACCTTCGTCAGCCCGGACGATTTACGCATCTTCAACGGCGGCCTGAAACTCGACGAACTGCCGCGCTCCTGGGCGCATTACGCGCTGACCCTGGAACCGGTGAAACCGCCGGTGCTGGTCACGCAAATTCAGATGGCGCCGGGCGAGTGGCTGTACATCGCCTCGTTGCTGCCCGAGCCCTACACCAGCCTGGAAGAAGAAGGCCTGCCGGCGCAGCAGGTGTGGTTCATTTTTCTCACCAGCAGCTTTTTGCTGCTGTTTATCGGCGTGCTGGTGCACTGGCAAAGCCGACCGCTTAAACGCTTGGCCCGAGCCGCGCGCGACATGTCGTTGGGCGCCGCTGAAGTGCGCCCGGTGGC
Organism: Pseudomonas sp. AC070; assembly: GCF_979258635.1. Lineage (NCBI taxonomy): Bacteria > Pseudomonadati > Pseudomonadota > Gammaproteobacteria > Pseudomonadales > Pseudomonadaceae > Pseudomonas > Pseudomonas sp. AC070. The sequence continues at coordinate 3,197,141 of NZ_OZ409871.1, read as the reverse complement.
GGAGGGCGGGGGCAGTGAAGTAGTGGAAGTGGGCCGCGCCTTTAACGCCATGCGCGAACGCATCAGCCGGTACCTGATCGAGCGCAGCCAACTGTTCAGCGCCATTTCCCACGACCTGCGCACGCCCATCACACGCTTGCGCCTGCGTGTGGAATTGCTCGAAGACGAAAAGGTGCAAGCCAAATTCGGCCGCGACCTGGACGACCTGGAAATGTTGGTCAAAGGCGCGCTGCAATGCGTGAAAGACACCGACATCCACGAAAACATCGAGCCGGTCGACCTCAACCTCGCCCTCGACTGCCTGATCGAACCGTACCTGCCGCCCCAAGGCAACGGCCGCGTCAGCCTGCATGGCCGGGCCATGGCCGCCTACGCCGGCAAGCCGCTGGCGCTGCGCCGCTGCATGGGCAACCTGATCGACAACGCCCTCAAATACGGCAACAAAGCGCACCTGCACATTGAAGACAACGACAGCGCGTTCATTCTGCACGTCGATGACGAAGGCCCCGGCGTGCCGGAACAGCGCCTGGAGCAAGTATTCGAGCCGCACTTTCGCCTGTCTGGTAAGCAGCAGGGCTACGGGTTGGGATTGGGCATCGCGCGCAACATCGCCCACAGTCACGGCGGCGAAGTGACCCTGCAAAACCTGCGCGAAGGCGGCTTGCGCGTGACCTTGTACCTGCCCCGTTTCGCCGACTAATCAGAACTCAGCGACGATCTGCCCGAGCATTTCCATGGCCCGCTCGCTGGCCTCGTCCCAGGTGTGGCCGTGATTCAGGCGCGCGCAATTGCCGAAGCTGCGCGTGGCTGAAAAGATCGGCCCCGGCGCCAGGCTGATGCCCTGCGCCAATGCCAGTTGGAACAGCTGCAACGAGTCCACCGCCTGGGGAAATTCGAACCACAGAAAATAGCCGCCGCTGGGCCGCGTCACCCGCGTTTCGGCCGGAAAGTGGCGAGCAGCGGAGGCGAGCATGGCGCTCTGCTGCATCTCCAGGGTGTGCCGCAGCTTGCGCAGGTGTCGGTCGTAGCCGCCGTGTTGCAGGTAATCGGCAATCGCCGCTTGCGCCGGCACGGAAGGGGAAATGGTGGTCATCAGTTTTAGCCGGCTGATCTTCTCCGCATAACGCCCACCAGCGACCCAGCCGACCCGATAACCCGGCGCCAGGCTTTTCGAAAACGAGCCGCAGTGCATCACCAGCCCGTCGCGGTCGAAACTCTTCACCGGCTTGGGCGGTTGGGTGCCGTAATACAGCTCGGCGTACACATCGTCCTCAATCAGCGGCACCTGATGCTGGTGCAGCAGCTCATACAGCGCGCGCTTTTTCTCATCGCTCATGCTCGCGCCGAGCGGGTTCTGCAAACTGCTCATAAACCAGCACGCCTTGATCGGCAGCTGCGCGAGGCTGTCGGCCAGGGTTTGCAGATCAATGCCCTCGCGCGGGTGCACCGGAATTTCCACCGCCTTGAGCTTCAAGCGTTCGAGCACTTGCAACGTCGCATAAAACGCGGGCGCCTCGATGGCCACCAGGTCGCCCGGTTGGGTAACGGTTTGCAAACACAGATTCAACGCCTCCATGGCGCCGTTGGTAATGACCAATTCCTCCAGCCGCAGCATCACGCCGGCCACGCGATAACGCAGGGCAATTTGCCGACGCAGATCGGGGTTGCCCGAGGTCATGTCAGCGATTACCGCATGGGGCGACAGCGCGCGCAGGCTCTGCGCCATCGAACGCGCCAGGCGCGCGAGGGGAAACAGATCCGGGCTGGGAAACGCCGAACCGAAGGGCACGGTGTTGGGGTCTTTCAGGGAACCGAGCACGGAGAACACTAACTCGCTGACATCCACCTCCGTGGTATGCGCCGCACGGGGACTGATCTGCGCCTCGGGCAGGGGGCGTTTGGCGTGTTCACGCACGAAGTAACCGGAACGGGCGCGCGCCTGAATCAGGCCGCGATCTTCGAGCAGGTAATAGGCCTGAAACACCGTGGAAGGACTGACGCCATACGTGCGGCTGGCGTGACGCACCGACGGCACTTTTTCACCGGCGGCAAGCACGCCGGAGCGGATTAGTTCGGCGATTTCATCGGCGAATTTTTCGTAGCGTTTCATCGAGTCCTGCGCGGGCATGGGCGGGAGGGCAGGAGGGGACTTTACGGGAAGGGGTGGGGGCATGGCGATGGGGTCTGTTTTGAAGAGCAGCGTAGGTTTGGTTGAGCCTCGGCGAAGCCCAACGTCACGCGGTGGTGGGCATTCATTAAGCGGACGATCAACAGCGGTTGAGCCAAAGCTGAAATCAACGGCCCCTCTCCCCAGCCCTCTCCCGCAGGCGGGAGAGGGGGTTGAACCCATGCGGTCGCGGCCTTACGTCACCCCTCGCCCGCTCGCGGGAGAGGGGCTGGGGGAGAGGGGCTTTTTGGCCTCAGCGATTCACCGGCGCCACAAACGTACTCACCCCCGCTACACGACTGCCCGGCACATCCACATCCCGCAGCTCGAAATGCACTTTCTCGGAAATGCTCGCCGGCCGTTCCGCCGTCAGCACCACGCTCAGCGGCACGTCGGTAATCTCGCCGGGCGCCAGTTGCAGGGTGGTGTTGCCGCTGAGTTGGTACGGGCCGTCGCCGGTCAGGGCCAGTTGATAGCGGCGGGTTTGTTGGGTTTTGTTGATGACTTTGACGCTGTAGATATTTTCGATCTGCCCGGCGCTGTTTTCGCGGAACAGGCCGCGGTCGCGGGTGATGTCCAGAGACAGCTGCGGCCGGGCGTCCAGCGCCCAGACGAAAGCGCCGATCATCAGCAGCAACGCAGCGCCATAGCTGACCAACCGGGGGCGCAGGAAGCGGGTTTTTTCGCCAGTCAGCGAGCGCTCGGAGCGGTAGCCGATCAGGCCGCGGGCGTAGCCCATTTTGTCCATCACCGAGTCGCAGGCGTCGATGCACGCGCCGCAGCTGATGCAGTCCAGCTGCAGGCCGTCGCGGATGTCGATGCCGGTGGGGCACACCTGGACGCACACGGTGCAGTCGATGCAGTCGCCCAAGCCGACACTTTGCGGCACCACGTCGCGGCGGCGGGCGCCACGGTTTTCTCCACGGGCGGCATCGTAGCTGACCAGCAGGGTGTCTTTGTCGAACATCACGCTTTGAAAGCGCGAGTACGGGCACATGTGCAGGCACACTTTCTCGCGCAGCCAGCCGGCGTTCAGGTAGGTGGCGGCGGTGAAGAAGAACAGCCAGGTGGCGCTGCCGCTGTCGAGGCTGAAGTTCAGCAGCTCGTGGGTGAGGTCGCGCACCGGCACGAAGTAGCCGATGAAGCCGACCGCGGTTGCCAGGCTGATGGCCAACCACAAGCCGTGCTTGGCGCTACGCCGTAGCACTTTGTTGACCGACCACGGCGCGGCGTCGAGTTTGATGCGCTGGCCGCGATCGCCCTCGGTGACTTTTTCCGCCCACATAAACACCCAGGTCCACACGCTTTGCGGGCAGGTGTAGCCGCACCACACGCGGCCGGCGAATACGGTGATGGCGAACAGGCCAAAGGCGGCAATGATCAGCAGCGCCGACAGCAGAATGAAGTCCTGCGGCCAGAAGGTGGCGCCGAAGATGTAAAAGCGCTGGCCGGACAAATCCCAGAGCACCGCCTGGCGACCGCCCCAGTTCAGCCACGCGGTGCCGAAGAAAATCAGGAACAGCAGCCCCGCACCGTACAGGCGCAGGTTGCGAAACAAGCCGGTAAAGGCGCGGGTGTGAATCGGCCCGCCGGCTTGCGCCGGGGTCAGCCGCAATGGCTGGCGCGGGTCAATGGTTTCAAGCAGTTGCGCGGGAATACGGTCGGTCATGGCTGGCCCCATCAGGCTCTTTTTCAGGCGTGGCCATGATGGGGCGGCATCTGCTCCGATAACAGACTCAGGTTTAGCGGAAAAAACCGGATCAGATGGGTTTCGCTCAGCTCAATTCGAGCCAGATCGGGGCGTGGTCGGACGGCTTTTCCATGCCGCGCAGGTCGTAGTCGATGCCAGCGTCTTTGAGGCGGCTCAGCAGCGGGGCGCTGGCCAGAATCACGTCGATGCGCAGGCCGCGTTTGGGTTCGTCTTCAAAACCACGGCTGCGGTAGTCGAACCAGCTAAAGCGGTCGTTCACCTCCGGATGCAGGTGCCGGAAGGAATCCACCAGGCCCCAGCCTTTCAAGGTTTCCAGCCATTCGCGCTCTTCCGGCAGGAAGCTGCACTTGCCGGTTTTCAGCCAGCGCAGGCGGTTCACTTCGCCAATGCCAATGTCGCAGTCTTGCGGGGAAATATTGATGTCGCCCATCACCACCACCGCCTGGTCCGGCGAGAACTGCGTGGTGAGCAGGGTTTGCAAGTCGGCGTAGAAGCGCTGTTTGGCCGGGAATTTGGTGGGGTGGTCGCGGCTCTCGCCTTGGGGGAAATAGCCGTTCATCACGGTGACGGGCTGGCCGTTTTCGTCGGCAAAGGTGCCGTAGATAAAACGGCGCTGGGCCTCTTCGTCGTCGCCAGGGAAGCCTTTGTGCAGCGACAGCGGAGCCTGGCGCGAGAGCAGGGCAACACCGTAATGGCCTTTCTGCCCGTGCCAGCTCACGTGGTAACCCAGGGCTTCAATTTCAGCGAAGGGAAATTGCTCGTCCGCCACTTTGGTTTCCTGCAGGCCGATGACGTCGGGCTGGTGTTTTTCGATCAACGCCGCCAACTGATGAGGGCGGGCGCGCAAGCCGTTGATGTTGAAGGAAACGATCTTCATGGGCGGCAGGTTCTCTTTATGGCGGTCTAGACGGGCGGACAACAAAGCCTGCGATGCTAGCCCATGGTTGGTCTGCGAACCAGCGCGGCGGCGTGTGGCAGGGCAGCGGCTTGACTGCTAACGTGAGGTCGGTCTAACGCAATAAACGCCCGATAAAACCAACAATAAAAACCGCCTGGAGCCCGCGCCGTTTGTGCGTTTGCGCCAAGGCAGGTGAACCGAGGTACCGTGCATGCCTTCGTCTGTTGCCCTTCCCGCTGCCGAGGTGCGTTTACTCGACAGCAGCTTTGTTCGCGAAGCCCGCTCTCTGCTGTATCACGCCTACCGCCACGAGCCGACTTTCGGCTATCTGTTTGAATCCGAACGCCCCGGTTACGACCAACGCGTACGCGCCACGGTGCGCGAACTGGTGCAGCGGCATTTTCTCGAAGACTTGCCCGCCATTGGCCTGGTGATCAACGACCGGCTGGTGGCCTTGGCTTTGATCGCGCCGCCGCAGCGGCGGCTCGACATCACCGAAAGCTGGGGCTGGCGCCTGCGCATGTTGCTGACCACCGGCCTGCGTTGCACCAAACGTTACCTGCACTACCACGACGCGGTGCTCGCCTGCCTGCCGCCGGGGCAATATCACGTGCTGCCACTGCTGGGCGTGCACCCGGAATTTCAGGGCAAACACCTGGGCGAGCAGTTACTCGAAGCCTTGCACGACTGGTGCGCCAGCGACGAAACATCGCTCGGCGTCGTGCTCGACACCGGCAACCCGCGCTACCTGGATTTCTACAAACGCCAAGGCTACGAAGAAATTGGCGAAGTGGCCGTGGGACCGATTCACGAACATGTGTTCTTCCACGCCAACCCCCAGCAGGTCGCCCGCGCCAGCGCTTGAAACCCGCCGCAGCCGTGGCGCCCGACCGCTCTGGAACGGGCGGGCGCCCGTGTTAGCATCCGTGCCCATGACTTTCCACGCATCAATCGGGCTGGCGTTGGCGCTGTTGCTCACGGCCAGCACCGCCCTCGCACAAACGCAGCTGAGCGTGCGCATCAAGCCGGCCAACCCGGCGCTCAGAGCCAACATCAGCGGCTATGTCGGCGATCTGGGCGAGCGCGACGAACCGGCTTTGCACCGCTTCAGTCGCGGCGCCGAAGTACAGGCACGCAAGGCCGCCGAGGCGTTGGGCTATTACCGGGCAACCATCAGCAGCGAAGTCGACCGCAACGACCGCGGCCCGCGCCTGATTTTGCGTATAGAGCCCGGCGAGCCGGTGCATGTGCGCAACGTGACGGTGCGTATCGACGGCCCGGCTGCGCAGTTACCGGCCTTTCGCGTACCCGCCAGTAGCGAGCTGCGCAGCGGCGCGGTGCTCCATCACGGCCACTACGAAGATGCCAAACGGCTGATACAGAACCAAGCCTCGCGCTACGGCTTTTTCAGCGGCCGTTTCACCTCGCAGCGCATGGCCATCGACCCGGTAGCCGGCGTGGCGGACATCGAGCTGATCTACGCCAGCGGCCCGCGCTACTACTTCGGCCCCAGCCAATTCAGCGGCGACCAGACCTTCGACGAACAACTGCTGCAACGCATGGTGCCGTTCAAACCAGGCACTGCCTATGACGCCGACCTGATCGCCAAGCTCTACCAGAATCTGCAAGGCAGCGGCTATTTCGACAGCGTGCGGGTCGATGCCGCGCCGGTTCAGGGCAGCGGCGAGCAGGTGCCGGTAAAAATCGATCTGGTCGCCCGTGAGCCTCGCACCGTGGGCATCGGCTTGGGTTTTTCCACCGACGTTGGGCCCCGCGCTCGCTTCAACTGGACCCGCCACTGGGCCAACGCGCAAGGGCACAGCTACGGCACGGAAATGGAAATATCCGCCCCTCGGCAAAACGTCGGCCTGTGGTACGACATTCCCGGCAACCCGCCGCTCACCGACAAAACCCGCTGGGCCGGCGGCTACCAATACGAAGAACTGGCCAACACCGACAGCCTCAGCCGCCTGCTCACCGTCGGCCCGGAATGGCACAGCAAACTCGACAGCGGCTGGCAGCAAGTGCTCTCGCTCAAACTGCAACGCGAGGAATATCGCCTGGGCAGCGACAACGGCCTGAGCACCTTATTGATGCCCGGCGTCAGTTATTCCTACCTGCACAGCGACAACGCCATCGACCCGGCGAATGGCTACCGCCTGCAATTCGAGGCGTCGGTGGCCAAGGACGGGCTGATCTCCGACAGCAATCTGTTGTACGGCACGGTGCTCGCCAAAGGTCTAACCACGCTGTGGGACAAACACCGTTTTCTTGGCCGCATTCAATTCGGCGGCAGCGCCACCAACGACTACAAAGCCGTGCCGCCCTCGCTGCGTTTTTTTGCTGGCGGCGACCAGAGCGTGCGCGGCTACGACTACCAATCGTTGTCGCCAGAAAACAACGAGGGCGACCGCATCGGCGGCCGCTATCTGGTAGCCGGCAGCATGGAATACCAATACGCCTTCGCCGAGCGCTGGCGCTGGGCAACCTTTGTAGACCAGGGCAATGCCTTTCAGAGCCTGGAAATTCCAACGCTGAAAACCGGTGTCGGCATGGGCGTGCGCTGGATTTCCCCGGTGGGGCCAATCCGCCTGGACCTGGCCCGCGCGCTCGATGATGACGGCGGCTTTCGCCTGCATTTCTCCATGGGGCCGGAGCTGTGAGGGTGCTCAAACGCGTGAGCTGGACGCTGCTCGCCGTGGTGCTGAGCACGATACTGGTGGCGGCGGTAGTGCTGGGCACCGAGGGCGGCAGTCGCTGGCTGTTAGCAAAATTGCCGGGCGTTCAGGTGGACGCCTTCGCAGGCCGGCTCGGGGGGGCGTGGAGCGCAGCGAGTGTGGTGTGGCAGCAGCAGGGCGATGAGGTGGCGCTGACAGACGTGAGCGTCGAGTGGTCACCGTCGTGTTTACTGCGGCTGACCCTGTGCGTCGACCAACTACACGCCCAGCAACTGACCCTGCAATTTGCCAGCAGCGAAAGCAGCGACGACACGCCCTTGGCGTTGCCGGCACTGAACCTGCCGGTGTCGCTGCAACTGGGCGATATCCAACTGGGCAGCATCGTTTACAACGGCGGCGAGCAGGCGAGCCAGCTGGCGTTGGTGGCGCACTGGAACGCGGGCGGCTTGCAGATCGAACGCTTGCAGGGCGCCAGCAATGGCGTGGCGCTAGACATACACGGCTCGCTCGACCCCAACGGCCAGTGGCCGCTGAGGCTCGAAGGCAGCGTGCAACTGCCGGCCCCCGATGCGCAGCGCTGGGACCTGGCGGTGAAGGTTGATGGCGAGCTGCAAAACAGCCTGGCGGTGACGGCCGCCAGCTCCGGCTACCTGACGGCAACGCTCAAGGGCCGCGTGCAGCCCCTGGCCGACGGCCTGCCGGCACAGGCGCAGATCAGCGCTGAGCCATTCACGGCGCACGCCGATGTGCCCGCGCTGAACGCCATCGAACTGAGCGCAGCCGGCACGCTAAGCGCTGGGTATCAAGTGAACGGCACGGCGGCGCTGGCGGCGCAGAACGGCGATATTCCGCTGACCCTGGCCGGGCTCGTCACCGCCAGTGGCGCCGATATCCAAGCCCTGACGCTGCAAGCGGCAGACGACCAACACATCAGCGTAAATGGCCGCCTGGATTGGCAAGACGCCTTTACCGCCGACGCTCAGTTCACCTGGCTGGACTTCCCCTGGCGCCGCCTGCTGCCCGAGGCTGAGGAACCGGCCGTTGCCCTGCATACGCTGGCCGGGCAGGTGCATTTTCAAAACGGCAGTTACCTCGGCCATTTCGCCGCCGAGCTCAACGGCCCGGCCGGTGCGTTCAGCCTGAGCAGCCCGGTGAGCGGCGATTTGAGCCAAGTGCATTTGGTCAGCCTGCAACTGCAAGCCGGGCGGGGCAAAGCCGAAGGGCAGGTGACGCTGGGCTTTGCTGATGGCATTCGCTGGGACAGCCGCTTGCAGCTCAGCCAGCTCGACCCCGCCTATTGGCTGGCCGAGCTGCCCGGCACACTCGGTGGCACCTTGGTCAGCCAGGGCGAATACCGCGAGCAGCTGAAGCTGACTGCCGATCTGGACCTCAACGGCCGCCTGCGCGGCCAACCCGCCGTGATTCAGGTGCAAGCCGCTGGCGCCGGTGAACGCTGGAGCGTGGACAAGCTCGACATCCGCCTGGGCGACAACCGCGTGCAGGGGCAGGGCAGCCTTGATCAACGCCTGGCCGGGCAACTGACCCTGGCCATGCCACGCCTCGGTCAACTGTGGCCGCAGCTGGCGGGCCAACTGAATGGCCAGCTCGACCTCGCCGGCACCCTGAAAGCGCCGCAAGGTCAACTGAAACTGCGCGGTACGCAGTTGGCCTATCAGCAGCAGAAAATCGCCACGCTCGACCTCTCCGCCGCGCTCGACAGTCAGCAGCGCGGCAATCTGGAACTGACTGGCACGGCAATCAGAAACGGCGACACCGACCTTGGCCGCCTGCACCTGGTCGGCAGCGGCAATCGCCAGCAGCAGCGTGTGGCGATCGATCTCACTGGCGACAAATTGAAGCTCAACGTCGCCGCCGACGGCACCCTGGCGCAGAACTTCGACTGGCGTGGACGCATCGCCAGCGGCCGCGTTGAAACGGCCGGGCAGGTGTGGACGCTGCAACAAGCGGCCACGCTGCAACGCTTGGCCAACGGCCAGTTGAGCCTGGGCGCGAACTGTTGGCTGAGTGGTGCGGCCAGCTTGTGTGGCGATGAACAACGGCTGATGCCCGAACCGCGCTTGCGCTGGCGCCTGCGCGATTTCCCCATGCAAACCCTGGCGCAGTGGTGGCCGGCAGACTTCGCCTGGCAAGGGCAACTCAACGCCGACCTGTCGCTCGACTTGCCCGCCAGCGGGCCTAACGGCGATGTGCGCCTAGACCTGGGCGCCGGCAGTTTTCGTGTTCGCGACAACGGTCATTGGCTGGACTTGCCCTACGACCGCTTCCTGCTCAGCAGCCAACTGCGCCCGCAGCGCATCGAATCGCAGCTGGATTTCCATGGCGCCAAATTGGGCCAGTTGACCCTGCGCGCACAGATCGACCCACGGCCGGTGAGCAAGCCGCTGTCTGGCAGCTTTGAACTGGCGGGCCTCGACCTCAGCGTGGCGCGGCCTTTTGTGCCGATGGTCGAGCGCTTGACGGGGCATCTGAACGGTAGCGGCACCTTGTCTGGCGGCTTGCTGGCGCCGCAAATCAGCGGCCGCTTGCTGATCAACGATGGCGAAGTCGCCGGCAGTGAATTGCCGGTTAGCCTGCAAGGGCTGAAGGCCGAGGCGCTGATCGTGGGCGAACGCCTGCAATTGACCAGCACCTGGCACAGCGGCGAGGCGGGCGAGGGCAGCCTGAGCGGGCAATTGGCCTGGGAACAAGGGCTGAACATGGACATGCAACTGCGCGGTAGCCGCCTGCCGGTGACTGTCGAGCCCTACGCCAACCTGGAAGTGCACCCGGACCTCAACCTGCGCCTGGCCGATGAACGCCTGTCGGTGCAAGGCAACGTGAAGGTGCCCCGTGGCGCGATCGAGATTCGCCAGTTGCCGCCGTCCACCGTGAAAGTCTCTGACGATGCGCAGGTCCTTGGCGTGCACGACCCCGAAGCGCGGCAAACGCAGGCCATGGCGATGGATATCGACATTGACGTGGGCGCCGCTGAAGGCGAGCCGCCGCTGACCTTCAGCGGCTTCGGCCTGACCGCCGAACTGGGCGGGCGCCTGCACATGGGCGACAACCTCGACACGCGCGGCGAACTGACGCTCAACAAAGGCCGCTACCGCGCCTACGGCCAGCGCCTGAACCTGCGTCGCGCGCGGCTGTTGTTCGCCGGGCCGATTGACCAGCCGTACCTCGACGTTGAAGCGGTGCGCCAGGTCGACAGCGTCACGGCCGGCCTGCGCATCAGCGGCAACGCCGAGCAGCCGACCACCGAAGTGTTTTCCGAACCGGCCATGAGCCAGCAGCAGGCGCTGTCGTATCTGGTACTCGGGCGCCCGGCCGGCACCGGCACCGGCGACAACAACATGCTCGCCGAAGCGGCGCTGGGCCTGGGTTTGATGGGCAGTTCGTCGGTGACCAGCGAAATGGCGCAACGCCTGGGCATCAGCGACTTCCAGCTAGACACCGGCGGCAGCGGCGCGCGTACCAGCGTGGTGGCCAGCGGCAATTTGTCGGAGCGCTTGAGCCTGCGTTATGGCGTAGGCGTATTCGAGCCGGCGAGCACCCTGGCCCTGCGCTACGAACTGACCAAACGGGTGTACGTGGAAGCGGCCAGCGGCTTGGCCAGTTCGCTGGATATTTTCTACAAGCGCGATTTCTGACCGGCACGTAAAGCAAAGGCCCCTCACCCCAGCCCGCTCCGTTTGACGGGAGAGGGGGCGAAATGCGAGCTACGCCAGCAAGCTCAGCCACGCCGAGGCCAGCAACAGCAACGCCATCACCTGATTGAACCGACGCATGCCGGCGTCGGTGCGGCAAAAGCGCGTCACGCCCCGACCGAACGCCGCCCAAACACCCAGGCAGGGAAGGGCGACCAGAAAGAACAGCAGGGCCAGCAGCGCCACGCGGCTGGTTTTGTCTGGCGAATGGGCGGCAAACACGCCGACCACCGCCAGCGCCATCATCCATGTTTTCGGATTCACCACCTGCAAGCCCGCGGCCGCCGCCATGCTCAGGCGCTTGCCCGGCTGCTGGCGAGCATTGTCCAGGCCCACCGCCGGGCTGCGAAAAATCTGCCAGGCCAGGTAACTCAGCCAGGCAATTCCTGCCCACGCCATCGCCTGCTGCACCTGGGGGTGGCGGGTCAGCGTATCGCCAATGCCCAGGCCCACCAGCAACACCAACAACGCCGCACTGGCACAGGCCGCCAACACCAACGGCAGCGCCGCGAGCAAACCAAAGCGCGCGCTGTTACTCAGCACCAACAAGTTGGTAGGGCCGGGGGTAATGGACGCGACGAGGGCGAACAGCAAAAAGGGCAACAAATCCACGGTGGGCTCCAAACAGATTCAGGAGCCGCAAGGGTTGCAGGCGAGCGCGGTTCAGTCTGGATGATTTGTGCAACGCTTGCGGTAGTCCGCCGGCGTCAGTTGATAGGCACGACGGAACCAGCGTCCGAGGTGGCTTTGATCGGCAAACCCGAGGGCGCTGGCCACCTGCGCAGGCGTTTCACCACGGGCCAGCAGATGCCGCGCTTTGCTCAGGCGCAACTGAATCAGATACGCATGGGGCGCCATGCCAAACGCGACTTTGAACGCGCGGCTGAGGCGGAAACGGTCGACACCGCTGATGCGCGCCAGGTCATCCAGGCCGATGTCGTCATGCACATGGGCATGCACATAATCCCGCGCGCGCTGCGCCACCAACGGCAAGCGCGGGTCGATGCTCAGCGGCTTGCGCCAATGCAAATGCGCCGTCATCTGCCCCAGCAAACCGTCCAACGCAGTCTGCCGCACGATGCGCAACTCATTGTCCCGCAGCGCCTGATAGGCATTCAGCGTGGCGTGGGCCAACGGCCGGTCGCCAATCAACGTCTGCGCAAACCCCGGCTGACAGGCAGCGGGCGCGTGCTCGAACAACGCCTGCAACTCACGCTCCAGCCACTGCGGGTCGAGGTAAAGCATGGAATAGGTGAAACCTTCCTCCGACGGCGCGGTGCCATCGTGAATCTCGCCGGGCTCGAGCATAAATACCTGGCCGGGCGTGCTGTTGTGTCGCTGCTGGCGGCAACTGAACTGCTGTACGCCTTGCTCGGTGACGCCGATGAGGTAGCTGTCGTGGAAATGCGGGTCATAGGCATGGCCACGAAAATGCGCACGAATGGTCTCGATGCCGGTGTCGGCGTCTTGGGTGAGATCGATCCAGTTGCTATCGGCCATGGCGGGGGACCAGACAGGGGGAGGGGTGGGTCAGTATGCCAAGGTCGGAAATGGGCGTCTGGAAGTTTTGTGCAGTGGGTTTGGATGGCGCCAGCGGCCGGAATCGCATCGCGGCTAAAGCCGCTCCCACAGAAATCTGAAGTGCGCCCCAAAAGTTGGACACCCATCCAACCTTTGGGGCTTCTTCCATGAGCAAGTACACAACGCATTTCAAGCTGTCTGTTATCACCGCCTTCCTTGAGCGAGGCCGAGGCTTTCGCTTTATTGCTGAGCAATTCCAGCTAGATCCCACCCTGCTTCGGCGTTGGGTAGAAGCCTACCGGTTGCATGGCGATGCCAGCCTGCGGGCCCGGCCAGTCAGCTATAGCGCAGAGTTCAAGCTCGCTGTTCTTCAGCAGATGTGGCGTGAAAATCTTTCTTTTCGTTGCGTGGCCGCGGCTTTCAATTTGGGTAATTCAACCCAAGTGGGCATATGGCAGCAGCAGTATTACAGTGGCGGCTTTGAAGCCCTGGAGTCAGCCAGGAAAGGACCGCCCGCCGTTATGACACTACCTCCCGCCAAGCCCTCTGCACCTGAAACCACAAGCGATGAAGATCTTTCGCATGCTGAGTTGCTGCTCAAGCTACGCAAGCTCCAAGTGGAGAACGCCTGGCTAAAAAAGCTCAAGGAGCACAGGGAGGAGAAGAAAAGGCAGGAGAAAGCAGCAAAGAAAAAACGAAGTTGATCACCGAGCTGCGTGATCATTTCTCGCTCGAAGAACTGCTTGAAGTCGCGCAGTTGGCGCGCAGCACGTATTACTACCAGCTCAATCTGATGAACACCGGAGATCGGTTCGCGCCTCTGAAAGCCTCTATCCAGAGCGTTCAGGAGGAGCATATGGGGCGCTATGGCTATCGCCGAATGACCGCTGCGTTGCGTAATGCTGGCCAGATGGTTAACAGCAAAACGGTGCGGCGCCTCATGGGCGATCTAAATCTTAAGTGCACGGTGCGACCGAAAAAGTACCGCTCGTATCGGGGCTTGGTCGGCAAGGCTTCGCCTAATGTTTTGGCCCGTCAGTTTGAAGCGGACCAGCCAAACCAGAAGTGGGTCACGGACGTAACCGAGTTCAAAGTGGCCGGCGAAAAGCTTTACCTGTCCCCGGTGCTGGACCTGTTCAACGGCGAAATCGTTGCCTATCAAACCGACACCCGACCACGTTACGCCTTGGTAGGCCGCATGCTGGAGCAAGCGCTTGAAGGTCTGCCCGAGACGGCAAAACCGCTGCTGCACTCAGATCAGGGCTGGCACTACCAATATCCTGACTACCGGGAGCGCTTGGAAAAAGCAGGCCTGAAGCAAAGCATGTCACGCAAAGGCAACTGCCTGGACAACGCCACAATGGAGAGCTTTTTTGGCACGCTTAAGTCGGAGTACTTCTACCGCGAGCGTTTCGATAACGTCGCTCAGCTGCAAGCCGGGCTGGACGAATACATCCGTTACTACAACCATGATCGGATCAAGATGAAGCTAGGCGGCCTCAGCCCTGTTGCTTACAGAGCAAAGGCCGTCATGGCTTAACCAGTACGTGTCCAACTTTTGGGGCGCACTTCAATCGCACAACCTGTGGGAGCGGCTTCAGCCGCCATGCAGTGACACAACGGACCCCCCCGTCACCCCTCACCGAACAGCCGTCGACGTCGCCGCGTTAAACCACCCCTTCACATAACACGTCGACACCAACGACGTATCACACCGCCCGTTCGTCAACGCCTCACGCAATTTATCCACGTCCGCCCGCTCCACATAGCGGCGCGCATCCTCCATGTCGTCGGCCTGCCCATAGCCGCCATTGAGCATTTCGCTCAGGGCTTCCTGCTTGCTCCAGCCTTGAATCACCGTGCGGAACATCGCGGCCATCAAACCGGTGCGGTCGCTGCCGTGTTTGCAGTGCATCAGCACCGGGCCGCGGGTTTCGGCCAGTTGCAGGGTGTTTAGCACGTGCAGCACATCGGCGTCGTTTACGCGGTCGGCGTGCAGGGGGATGTTGATCAGGGTGATGTCGCTGTTGCCCAGCCATTCGCGGTCGTCGTCTTTGCTCAGGCTGACCACGGTGCGCACTTGAAGCTGTTCCAGCACCGCCAGGTTTTGCGGCTTGGGCAGTGCGCTGCGGTAGAGGGTGGGTGACATTTCGAAGAGTTTGAAACTGCTGTCGACCGGCCGCGCCCAGGTTTCGTTTTGCGCGGCGCTGAAGACTTCAACCGGTGCGGCCTGGGCGTGGCGGAAATGGACGAGCAGCGCCACGCCCACCAGCGCGATAAACCCCGCAACAGCAACCACCAGACGATAAGACGTGCGCATGAAAGCCCCTCAAGTAAGGGCACCCATGCTAGGAATCGGCCGGTGAAGCGTTTATCAAATCGATGTGAAAAAACGGTGAAAGGCGAGGCGTTTTATTGCGTGCGCGAGCCGCCGAAGTAGGCGCAGCCGCGTTCCACTTTGCCGTTGCTGCGCAGTTCGGCGGAAAGAAATTGCACGGCGCCGGTGGCGCTGTCGACGCAGCGTTGCGGGGCCACCCACAGTTCTATGCGCAAGCCGTTGGCTTCGCTGGTGAGGTTGAAGCGGCCGTTGGGCAATTGTTCTTCCAGGTAGGGCAGCGCCAACGGTTCCTGGTTCGGACGCTCAAGCACCATGCCTTTGGCGTTGACGCTCACGCTCCAGTCCGGCTCGTGGCCGCTGGCACGCAGCATTTGGCGTTTGAAGTTTGGGTCGTCGCAGCCGTGGCCTTCGCGTTGCACGCGGTACAGGCGGGTGAGGTTGAGCTGGCCGTCGGTGCCGGCCACCGGGCTGGCGCCGAGGTTGCCGCTAACGTCGGCGAACAGGGTGGCGTCGCGGCTGTCGAGCAGGGAGGCGGATTCTTGCAGCAGGCCGGTGTTGCCGCTGTCGCTGATGACGAAACGGCGCTGTTCCTGGCACGGGCGCAGCAGCAGTTTGCCGTTGCTGACGCTTAGTTCACCTTGCATGCGGGTGCCGGGCGAGACCGGTGTTTCGTCCTGTTGGTCAAACATGGCGCAACTGGCGAACAGGGGCAGCAGGGCAAACAGCAGAGGGCGAACGGCGCGCATCGGGAGGGTCTCCTGGAAAGTGCGGCCACGTTACCCATGGGTCTGCGTTGGCACAAGAGCGGAGCGCGGATTGAAAAGCATCGAGGCTGAAGCCTCTCCTACAGAAATCTGGGGGCTTCAGCATCGTGGGGCCCGTCACTCACCCGACGGTATAAATCTGCCCGGTTTGCTTGCCCTCAACGCTTTTCGAGTAGGCGAGAGAAACGTCTGCTGCCGGCACCGGCTTGAAGCCACGGAAGAACGGGCCGTAGCTGTCCATGGATTCCACCAGCACGTTGGGGCTGACTACGTTCACGCGCAGGCCGCGCGGCAGTTCGATAGCGGCGGCTTTGACGAAGCTGTTGAGCGCGCCGTTAACCATGCTGGCCGAGGCGCCGGCAACGATGGGGTCGTCGCTGAGGATGCCGGAGGTGAAGGTGAATGAGCCGCCGTCGTTGATGAATTCGCGGCCGATTAGTAGCAGGTTCACCTGGCCCATCAGCTTGTCGTTCAGGCCGATGGCGAACTGTTCGGCTTGCAGGTCGGCCAGCGCGCCGAAGTGCACCGAACCGGTGGTGCTGACCAGTGCATCGAAGCGGCCGGTTTGTTCGAACAACTGGCGGATGGAGGCGGCGTCGCGGATGTCGACCTGGAAGTCGCCGCTGCTGCGACCGACGCGAATCACTTCATGGCGCTCGGCCAGTTCACGCGCTACGGCTTGGCCAATGGTGCCGCTGGCACCGATCAGGATGATTTTCATGGCACTGCTCCTCGGGTTGGGTGTGGGACGCAGTGTAGGACGGCAGTTTGTGAGCGATAATCCGTCTAATTGGAAACCTTTGGTTCTCGTTGGGAAACAATCGCCATGAGTGAAATGGATGATCTGGCGGCCTTCGCCACGCTGGTCGAGGCCGGCAGTTTTACCGCCGCCGCTTTGCGGTTGGGGTGCAGCAAGGGGCAGTTGTCCAAGCGCATTGGCGTGCTGGAGCAGGGCTTGGGCATCAGCTTGCTGCACCGCACCACGCGGCGGTTGTCGCTGACCGCTGCGGGCGCAGCCTTGTTGCCGGAAGCGCAGGCGTTGGTTGCGCAAGCGACACGGGCGCGGCAAACCCTGGCGCGTTTGCAGGAGGAGGCGAGCGGCGTGGTGCGCATTACGGCGCCGGTGTCGCTGGGCGATACCTTTTTCGACGCCCTGCAACTGGAGTTCGCCCGCGCCTATCCGCACATTCGCATCGAGCTGGAGCTGAGCAACAGCTACCGCGATCTGGTGGCCGATGGCTTCGACCTGGCCATTCGCAGCGGTGAGCAGAGCGATGATCGCCTGGTGGCGCGGCCGTTGTTGTCGATGCAGGAACTGACCTGCGCCAGCCCGGCGTATGTGGCGGCTCACGGCCAAGTGCGCGAGCCGCAGGCGCTGAGTGAGCAGGTGTGCTTGCTCAACAGCCACTACAGCGGCGCCGAGGAGTGGCTGTACCACCGCCAGCATGAGTTAACCCGTGTGCAAGTAAACGGCCCGTTTGCCAGCAACCGCTACAGCTTGCTGAAAAAAGCCTGCCTGGGCGGGGCGGGGATTGCGCGGTTGCCCTCGTACCTGGTGCATCAGGAGTTGCTCGACGGCACGCTGGTGTGGCTGCTGCGCGATTACCAGACGCGCATCAGTCCGGTGTTTCTGGTGCATGCCTATCAGCATGGGTTGCCCAAGCGTACGCAGGTGTTGGCGGATTATTTGTTGGCGTGGTTTGAAGAGCGGCGGGGGGAGTTGGATCGTTTGACGGCCGTGGCGCCTTAAGGTCCCCCCCTCACCCCAACCCTCTCCCACGAGGGGAGAGGGGGCAAAACGGGGTGCTCGCAGGCTTTCCTCTCCCTCTACCTCTGGGAGAGGGGCTGGGGGTGAGGGTGGGTCAAACGCGCAGATCAGCCTTGAGCAACGTCTCCAGACACTGCTCCTGAATCCCGTAAAACGTTTTGATTCCTTGAATCCGCTCCATCACCGGTGCCGGGTCGACCGGTTCGGGGCGTTTTACGGCGAGGATCATTTTGTTTTTGTTGGTGTGTTCCAGCGAGACGAATTCGAACACTTTGGTTTCATAGCCGCAGGCTTCGAGCAGCAGGGCGCGCAGGCTGTCGGTGACCATTTCGGCTTCCTGCCCTAGGTGCACGCCGTATTGCAGCATCGGCCGCAGCAGGGCCGGGGTTTGCATCTGTGGGCGGATCTGTTTGTGGCAGCACGGCGAGCACATGATGATCGAGGCGTCGCTGCGAATGCCCAGGTGGATGGCGTAGTCGGTGGCTACGTCGCAGGCGTGCAGGGCGATCATGATGTCGATGGCGGCCGGCGTGTACGTGCGCACGTCGCCGTGTTCGAAGCTAAGGCCCGGTTGCTCCAGGCGCGCGGCGGCGTCGTTGCCCAGGCGCACCATGTCTTCACGCAACTCCACGCCGGTGACCTTGCCCTGGCGGCCGAGGCTGTTGCGCAAATAGTCGTGCATGGCGAAGGTCAGGTAGCCCTTGCCGGAGCCGAAATCGACCGCGTGAATCGCTTCGTCGGCGCCGCGTTGTTGCAGCGGCGAGCTGGCAAGGGCGTGGGAAAACACTTCGACGAACTTGTTGATCTGCTTCCACTTGCGCGCCATCGCCGGCACCAGTTCGTGCTTGGCGGTGGTGACGCCGAGGTCGGTGAGGAACGGGCGCGTCAGTTCCAGAAAGCGTTTTTTCTCGCGGTCATGGCCGGCCTGGGCGCCTTCGCGTTCCACAGCCTTGCCCATGAAAAGCCGGCTTTTGTTTTTCTTGCCGAAGGTCAGTTGCACGTCGTCGGTGAGCGACAGCAGGTGGGCGTTTTTGAACGCGGCCGGCAGTAAGTCGGCGATCAGGGCCAGGGCCTCGGCGTGGGGGAAATTCTTGGTGATGTCGCGGGTTTTGTAGGTGTACACGAACGACAAACACGCCTGGCCACGCACGGTTACCGGACGGATCGCTACCCGTTGCAGCTCGGTTTCGTCGCCCTGGTATTTGCTCAGCAGCACCTTGACCAAGGTGTTCTGCACCAGGCTTTTTTCCACGAGGGCGAGAAAATCGCCACGGTCATCGGTGGTGGCGGCGGCGGAAACTTCGACTGACATGGACGGGCCCGGTATTCACTGGCTAGCGAGGGGCGGTAATGCTACAGGGTTCGCGCCGTTCTGTGGCGCCGCGCCAGCAGGTGGTCGATGGACAGCACGCCAGGCCCGCGCGCCATCAGCAGCAGCAAAATCGCCGCCCAGGTGCCGTGCACGGGGTAGGCGTCGGGGTAGACGAACAGCTGAATCGTCAGCGTCATGCCCAGCAGTGCCAAGGCGGAAAAGCGTGTGGCCAGGCCCAGCAGAATAAGCACCGGGAACAGGTGCTCGCTGAACGTGGCGAGGTACGCCGCCGTTTCGGGCGGGATCAACGGCAGCGCGTATTCACTGGTGAACAGCGGAACGGTCGAGTCGGCCAGGTGCGGGTTGTCGTAGACAAAGGTGCCGCTGACCAGGTCGACGGCAAAGCCCTCGACTTTGGTTTGGCCCGATCGCCAGAACACCGCCGCAATGGAAAAGCGCGCGATAAAGGCGATCAGGCTGTGGGGAATTTTTTCGAACAGGTCGATCAGGCGTTGGATGTTCATGGGGCAGCTCGGTAAGAAAGCGCGGTGATCGCGCCGTGGGAGATCAGCAGTGCCAGGGCGGCGCCGAGGTCGAAATCCGGCGCGCAGGATTGCGCCGCGTCGGCGAAGGTCTGGCCATTCAGCAGCCGGCCAATAAAGCCGGCGCTGTCGGCGTCGATGCCGATTACCAGCACGTCGAGGTGCTGACGCAGCACCAGGCAATGTTCGGCGGTGCCGAGGTCAACCTGCTCGATGGCCAACTCGCCCTGATGCGCTGCCCATAGCGAGCGCACCCCGTAAGCCGACGTCAGCAGGTGAACGGAGGCGTGCAACTGAAACCGCAAATCGCCCAGACGCTCGCTGTCGCCTAGCGCGCCGGCTAGCACCTCATGCGCGACGGGCTCGGCATCAGCCGCGTGGTAAGCCTGCACTCGCAAGGCTTCCAGGCGGGCCATGTCCGCGAGGTACGGCAGCGTGGCGGTAGGCTTGAAGGTTTCTATAAACAACGGGAAGTCGCTTCCGTAGTGGACCAACAGGCACGAGGAAGGCGGATTGGCTTTTACGTACACCGCCGCCATGGCGCGGAAAAACGCCTCGCCGACCAACTGCTGCACAACGGGAAAGGTATCGGCCAGGGCATTGATCAGCGAGCTGAGCACGTTGTTGCGGTACACAGCGAAACGGGCCGCCGGGTCGGAGCCGTTGTAGGTGTGCAGCCCGCTCGGCGTGGTGTTCTCGTCGCTCAGCAGGGCTTGCTCAAACTCGGCGTGCAGGCTCATCGCGCTGTGCTCCGGGTCAGTACGCGTTCGGCCATGTGCGCTTCGGCGAGCAGGTGTTCCAGCGGCGGCACGTCGTTGTCGCGTTCGATCAGCGTGGGCCGCGGGCCGAGGCGGGCGATAAGTTCGGCGTACAGCTGCCACACCGCGTCGTCTACCGGCGCGCCGTGGCTGTCGATCAACAGGCGGGCGCCGCTGCTGTCGCGGTCTTCGGCGAAACCAGCGAGGTGAATCTGCTCCACGGCGTGCAACGGCAGTTCGTTGAGATAAGCCTGCACGTCGCGCTGGTGGTTGATGCACGAGATGTACAGGTTGTTGACGTCCAGCAGCAAGCCGCAGCCGGTGCGCTGCACGACGTCGCGGATAAACGCGGCCTCGCTCAGGCTTGAGGCGGTGAACTCGACGTAGGTGGCGGGGTTTTCCAGGAGCATGCGGCGCTTGAGCACGGTTTGCGTGTGGTCGATGTGTTCGCACACGCGCGCCAGCGTTGGTTCGTCGTAGGCCACGGGCAGCAGATCGTTCAGGTACGTGGGTCCGTGGCTGGACCAGGCCAGGTGCTCGGAAAACGCCGCAGGCTCGTAGCGTTCCAGCAGGGTCGCGAGGCGTTGCAGGTGGTCGCGATCCAGCGCCTCGGCGCCGCCAATCGACAACCCGACCCCGTGCAGCGACAGCGGGTAATGCTGGCGAATCTGCCCGAGGTAGTGATGAAAAGGGCCGCCGGCGACCATGTAGTTTTCCGCATGAATTTCGAAGAAACCAATGGCGGGCAGGCTGGCGAGAATGGCTTGGTAATGCTGGGACTTCAAACCCAAACCCGCTCGCGCGGGCAGGTTTGAAACAGAAGCGAGAGGCGCGCCATGGGAAGCGATAACGGACTGATTCATGACGGCGCGCCTCGCGTACTTAGGCTTTTTCTTTAAACGCTGCCATCTGACCGAAGCCGGTCGGGGAGGTCGGGCTGGCGGTTTTTTCGCAGGTGCCGGCCGGTACGTGTTTCCAGGCGCTGCCCTGGTAGTCCTTGGTGGACGTGCCAGCACAGGTGGTGCCCGCGCCTGCTGCGCAATCGTTTTTACCCTTCATGGAAACGCCAAAACATTTTTCGCCTTTGCTGTCATCGGCATGGGCAACCATCGGCGCGGCGGCAATGCTCAAAGCGCTGCCCAAAGCCAGAGCGAGGGCGGCGGTATGCAGAGGGCGGTTTTTGTTGTTCATGGAAGTGTCTCTCTTCAGTGGGAGGAAACAAGCCGTAGTGGCCTGCTTAGTGAAGTAGAGAAACGAGGCGGGGGGTTGTTACAGGGGGGATTAAATTATTTTCACTAATTTTGACTGGCGGGGATCAAGATCAGAAGCATCGCGAATTTCAGGAAGGAAATGAGCTTGGGCTTTGTCGCACGCCGATCCAGATCGAGCGAGCTAGAGCGGGGCAAGGCAAAACAGGTTTTTAAAGCGCAGTTGGCTGTAGCCAATGAGCATTTAAAAACCTGTTTTAACGCAGCCCCGCCGACGCGCAGCCGATCGCTTAGCCACCCAGATAGGCGTCTCTTACTTTCGGGTCGGTGAGCAACGACTCACCTGTACCTTCCATAACGACATGCCCGTTTTCCAGCACATACGCCCGGTCAGCAATCTTCAGCGCCTGGTTGGCGTTTTGTTCCACCAGGAACACGGTCACACCGTCTTGGCGCAGCTGTTCGATGATCTGGAAAATCTGCTGAATGATGATCGGTGCCAAGCCCAGCGACGGCTCGTCGAGCAGCAGCAGCTGCGGCTTGCTCATCAGCGCACGGCCGATGGCGAGCATTTGCTGTTCGCCGCCAGACATGGTGCCGCCGCGCTGGCTGTAGCGCTCTTTCAGGCGCGGGAACAGGTGCAGCACTTTGTCGAGCTGTTCCTGGTAGTCGCCTTTGTCGGTGAAGAAACCGCCCATGGCCAGGTTTTCTTCAACGGTCAGGCGGGCAAAGATGCGGCGGCCTTCAGGCACTACCGCGATGCTTTTGCGCATGATCTCGCTGGATTCCAGGCCCACCAGTTCTTCGCCTTGGTAGCGAATGCTGCCGCTGGCGGCGCGCGGCGAGCCGCACAGGGTCATCAGCAGGGTGGATTTACCGGCCCCGTTGGCGCCGATCAGGGTGACGATCTCGCCTTTGTGCACTTGCACGTTGACGTTATGCAACGCCTGGATCTTGCCGTAGAAGGTGGAAACGTTGTCGAAATACAGCATGGTTACGCTTCCCCCAAATAGGCTTTGATCACTTCCGGATTGTCGCGGATCTGCTCCGGAGTGCCATCGGCCAGCGGCGTGCCTTGGTTGATCACAACGATGTGGTCGGAAATGCTCATGACCAGTTTCATGTCGTGTTCGATCAGCAGCACCGTGACGTTGTATTCATCGCGCAGCACGCCGATGAGCTGCTTGAGCTCTTCGGTTTCGTTCGGGTTGAGACCGGCCGCCGGCTCGTCGAGCATCAGCAGGCGAGGGCGGGTCATCATGCAGCGGGCGATTTCCAGGCGGCGTTGCTGCCCGTACGCCAGCGTGCCGGCCGGGCGGTTGGCGACCTCGGTGAGGTTCACTTTGTCCAGCCAATGCGCGGCGAACTCCATGGCTTCGCGCTCGCTTTTTCGGAACGCCGGGGTCTTGAACAGACCGGCCAGGAAGTTGGTGTTGATGTGCCGGTGCTGGGCAATCAGCAGGTTTTCAATGGCGGTCATGTCTTTGAACAGGCGCACGTTCTGAAACGTACGCACCACGCCCTTGCGGGCGATCTCATGGCCGGCCAGCCCCTGAATGGCTTCGCCGTCGAGCAGGATGGTGCCGCTGGTGGGTTTGTAGAAACCGGTCAGGCAGTTGAACACGGTGGTTTTGCCGGCGCCGTTCGGGCCGATCATCGACACCACTTGTTTCTCTTGCACGGTCAGGCCCACACCGTTCACGGCCAACAGACCGCCGAAGCGCATGCACAGGCCGCTTACTTCAAGAATCGGGCGGCTCATTGCTTCAACTCCAAGTGCGGGCGCTGCATGGGCAAGAAGCCCTGTGGACGCCAGATCATCATGAACACCATCAGGGCACCGAACAGCAGCATCCGGTACTCGCTGAAGTTACGCATCAGCTCGGGCAGCAGAATCATCACGATGGCGGCCAGAATCACCCCCAGCTGCGAGCCCAAGCCACCGAGTACAACGATGGCCAGAATGGTTGCCGACTCCAGGAAGGTGAACGACTCCGGCGTGATCAGGCCCTGGCGCGCGGCAAAGAAGCTGCCGGCGAAACCGGCGAAGCAGGCGCCGAGGGTGAAGGCCGAGAGTTTGATCACGGTCGGGTTCATGCCCAGAGCGCGGCAGGCGATTTCGTCTTCACGCAGCGCTTCCCACGCACGGCCGATGGGCATGCGCAGCAGGCGGTTGATGACGAACAGCGCGACCAACACCAGCAGCAAAGCCACCAGGTACAGGAAGATCACTTTGTAGATCGAGTTGTAGGCGATGCCGAAATATTCGTGGAAGGTTTGCAGGCCTTCCGCCGCCTTGCGCTCGAAGCTCAGGCCGAACAGGGTCGGTTTGTCGATGTTGCTGATGCCGTTCGGGCCGCCGGTGAGCTCGGTGAGGTTACGCAGCAGAATGCGGATGATCTCGCCGAAACCCAACGTGACGATGGCCAGGTAGTCGCCGCGCAACCGCAGCACCGGGAAGCCCAGCAAGAAGCCGAACAGCGCCGCCATCAGGCCGGCAATCGGCAGGCACAGCCAGAAACCGAAACCGTAGTAGTGCGAGAGCAGGGCATAGCTGTAGGCACCGACGGCGTAGAAGCCGACGTAACCCAGGTCGAGCAGACCCGCCAGGCCGACCACGATGTTCAGGCCGAGGCCGAGCATCACGTAAATTAGGATCAGCGTGGCGATGTCCACCGCGCCGCGCGAGCCGAAGAACGGCCACACCAGCGCTACCACCACCAGGGCCAGCACGAACCAGCGCTGGGTCGAGGGCAGGGTCAGGAAGTTGGTGGCCGACGACGGCACGCCCGGCACTTTCGGCACGGCGTCCCAGGCATTGCCCAACTGGGTGCGGAACAACTGCCAGAAAAACATGCCGATGGCGCAGGCGAAAATGGTCCACAGCACCGGCGCGCTGGCGCCGTGCACTTCCAGCTTGATGCCGACGATATTCAGCTTCAGGCCCAGAATCGGGTAGGCCACGGCCAGCACCAGCAGGGCGCTGAAAAACGCCGTCTTGAGCTGTTTGGCTTTAATAGAACTGGTCATACCTTTTCAACCTCCGGGCGACCGAGAATGCCGGTCGGGCGGAACAACAGCACCAGCACCAACAGGCTGAACGCCACCACGTCTTTGTATTGGTCGCCGAAAATGTCGGCACCAAACGCTTCGGCCACACCCAACACCAGACCGCCGAGCATGGCGCCCGGAATGCTGCCGATGCCGCCGAGTACCGCTGCGGTAAAGGCCTTGATGCCGGCGAGGAAGCCCAGGTTCGGGTTGATTACGCCGTACTGCATGCCCAGCAACACCGCCGCAACGGCCGCCAGGGTGGCGCCGATCACGAAGGTCAGGGCAATGATGTTGTTGGTGTTGATGCCCAGCAGGTTGGCCATCTTGATGTCCTCGGCGCAGGCGCGGCAGGCGCGGCCCAGGCGGGAGCGAGAGATAAACACCGTGAGGCCGGCCATCACCAGGAACGTGACGACGAAGATCAGCACTTGCATATAGGAGATGACCACACCGTTCATGGTGCTTTCGCCAAATACGAAGTTGCCGGGGATCAGGTTTGGAATCGCTTTGTCTTTGGAGTTCTGCGCGAGGAGGACCTCGTTCTGCAGAAATATCGACATACCGATTGCCGAAATCAGCGGAATCAAACGGTTGCTGCCGCGCAGCGGTCGGTAGGCGACCCGTTCAATGCTGTAGCCGTAGGCACTGGCGACAATGATGGTGGCCGCAAACGCCGCGATCAGAATGATCGGCAGGCTGTCCAGACCCAGCATGGTCAGGCCGGCGATCACCAGAAAGGCGATGTAGGAACCGATCATGTACACCTCGCCATGGGCGAAGTTGATCATGCCGATAATGCCGTACACCATCGTGTAACCGATGGCGATCAAGGCGTACGTGCTGCCAATGGTCAAGCCATTAACCAGCTGCTGTAAGAAATGGTAGATGTCAGGCATCAGAACTCTCCTGAAAACTTACAAAACCTGTTGCGCGACTCGATAGCTCTGTCAGGTCGAGATGTTTCCTGCAGGCCGGTTACGGCTGCATCCACTCGGTGTGGGCACAGTTAGCTGGGGTTCCAGCCAAGCGGTGTGGTCAATCGCTTCCATCACGAAGCACGCCTTGTGCTTCGCCCCGTGCGGGGTCGGCTCGCGCCGCTCAGACCTGCCAGTGGCGGTCTGCCTTGCTATTTAGCTGGGGATTGGGGTTTTGAAGCTTTCGCGTGGGTGGCGCTCATTCGCTTGTGGCTGAGCGTGGACCCGTTTACCTCTTAAAACAAAGCCCACTGCGTGCGCAGTGGGCTTCGGGTTGCGGCTTGTTACTTACTTGGCTTCTGTTTTGGTGCCGTCAGCGTGCCAGTCATAGACCACGAAGCTGAAGTCTTTCAGATCGCCTTTGGCGTCGAAGCTCAGGTCGCCAGTCGGGGTGTTGAAGGTGTTGGCGCGCAGGGCGGCCGCTACCTTGGCGGTGTCGGTGTCGCCGGCTTTCTTGATGCCTTCGGCAATCACTTGTACCGCTGCGTAAGCCGGGAACACGAAAGGACCGCTCGGGTCTTCTTTCTTGGCTTTGAACGCTTCAACCAGCGCCTGGTTTTTCGGGTCTTGGTCGAACGACTTCGGCAGGGTAACCAGCAAGCCTTCGGAAGCCGGGCCAGCGATGGCCGACAGCTCTTTGTTACCCACGCCTTCTGGGCCCATGTAGCGAACTTTCAGGCCTTTCTCAGCCGACTGACGCAGCAGCAGGCCGAGTTCTGGGTGGTAGCCGCCGTAGTAAACGAAGTCGACGTTGGCTTGTTTCAGCTTGGAGATCATGGCCGAGAAGTCTTTGTCGCCGGCATTGATGCCTTCGAACAGCGCGACTTTCACGCCTTTGGCTTCCAGGGTTTGCTTAACGGCAGTGGCGATGCCTTCACCGTATTGCTGCTTGTCGTGGATGACCGCAACGGTTTTTGGCTTGATGTGGTCAGCAATGAAGTTGCCGGCGGTTGGGCCTTGCAGGCTGTCCAAACCGATGGTGCGGAACACCAGCTGATAACCACGGGCGGTGATTTCCGGGCTGGTCGAGGCCGCGGTAATCATCAGAATGCCTTCGTCTTCGTAAATGTCCGAAGCCGGCTGAGTGGAGCTGGAGCACAGGTGGCCAACCACGAATTTCACTTCGTCGTTAACGATTTTGTTGGCCACGGCCACGGCTTGTTTGGGGTCGCAAGCGTCGTCGTACACCACGCCTTCGAGCTGCTGGCCGTTTACGCCGCCAGCCTTGTTGATTTGTTCGATGGCCATTTTGGCACCGATGAACTGCATCTCGCCGTATTGAGCGACCGCGCCGGTAACCGGGCCAGCCAGGCCGATTTTGATGGTGTCAGCTGCTAGTGAATAGCTGGCGACGCCGGCCATAGCCATGGCTGCAAACAGTTGCTTAGTAGCCTTGTTCATAGTGCTCCACTCTTATGTTTTTTCGTTTTTTTGTAAGACCCGATCACGCGTGCTGCGCGAGCGGTTCATGCCCTGTTGGCCTAAGCTGCGGCGCCAGACGAAAATCCCCGGCCCTAAGTCCCTTTGAATACGAGGGTCCTGGCAACTTTAACGGCGGAGTTTAGAGTGCCGATTTGTGCCTTGAAAAGCGGCGACTGATGCTGTCTGTAGGCAATGTCGCTAAATCGAAATAAATGTATAGAAAAACGGCGTGTCGTCGCCGCCGGGCAGAGCGTCAAGCCGATCTTGTTCCCGCGGCAAACGCCGCTATCATTGCCGCCCGGCGGCTTGGCCGCCATTTACATCTTGTCGAACAAAAGAGCCCGTAATGACCGACGCCATCGACCCGCTTTACGCCAAGTTGCTAGGCGAAACCGCCCCGATCACCTGGCAGGAGCTGCAACCCTTCTTCGCCCGTGGCGCCTTGCTGTGGGTAGCGCCGGGCAGTGACCTGATCGAAGTGGCCATGGGCTTTGCGCAAGACAACGGCGCCCAGGTGGCGCAGTGGTTGGCGGATGAAACGGTTTGCAAGGTTGAAGCCGCGCTGGCGCAGGACTTACTCGACCGTGACCCGACGCTGTGGGCTGTGGTGGTGGCGCCTTGGGTGTTGGTTCAAGAGCGGGGCCGTGCAAACGAGGATTGAAAATTTCGCTTGCAGGGTTCGCCACCAAGGTGGCTCCTACAAAAGCCGCCAAATCGAACGCCGCCTGTAGGAGCTAGCTTGCTAGCGAACCCTGCAAACGAGGATCCAGAATTTCGGTTCGCAGGGTTCGCCACCAAGGTGGCTCCTACAAAAACGCAAAAAAAAGCCGCTCAATCGAGCGGCTTCTTCATACCAACGTTCTTACTCTTCGATCGCACCCATGGCCGTGGTGTTGAAGCCACCGTCCACATAGGTGATTTCACCGCTAATACCCGAGGCCAAATCCGAGCACAGGAAGGCGCCGACGTTGCCGACTTCTTCGATGGTCACGTTACGGCGCAGTGGGGTTTGCGCTTCGTTGGCGGCGAGCATTTTTCGGAAGCTTTTGATGCCGGACGCCGCCAGGGTGCGAATCGGGCCAGCCGAGATGCAGTTCACGCGAGTGCCTTCCGGGCCGAGGCTGCCTGCCAGATAACGCACGCCCGCTTCCAGGCTGGCTTTGGCCATGCCCATCACGTTGTAGTTGGGCATGGTGCGCTCGGCGCCCAGGTACGAGAGAGTGAGCAGGCTGCCGTTGCGGCCTTTCATCATTTCGCGACCGGCTTTGCCCAGGGCTACGAAACTGTAGGCGCTGATATCGTGGGCGATGCGGAAGCCGTCACGGGTAGTGACTTCGGTGAAGTCGCCATTCAGTTGGTCGCCAGGGGCGAAACCGACGGAGTGAACGATCACGTCCAGGCCGTCCCACTTCTTGCCCAACTCAACGAACACGTTGGCGATTTCTTCGTCGCTGGCCACGTCGCACGGGAAGCACAGGTCGGCGTTCGAGCCCCAGCCAGCGGCGAATTCTTCCACGCGGCCTTTGAGCTTTTCGTTCTGGTAGGTGAAGGCGAGTTCAGCACCCTCGCGATGCATGGCGGCAGCAATGCCGGATGCGATGGACAGCTTGCTGGCGACACCGACGATCAGTACGCGCTTACCGGCGAGAAAACCCATGGTGTTATTCCTCTTCCTGCTTTCAAGGATTAATCGGCAGTGGCTGGGACCAGGAAAGCGGCCTCCAGCAACTGCTGCGTATATACGTGTTGCGGGGCGGCGAAAATGGCTTCGGCTGGCCCCTGTTCCACAACCCGACCCTGCTTGACCACCATCAAGTGGTGACTCAGCGCCTTGACCACCGCCAGGTCATGGCTGATGAACAAGTAGGTCAGGTTGTACTTGCGCTGCAGCGATCGCAGTAATTCCACCACCTGACGCTGCACGGTACGGTCCAGTGCCGAGGTGGGTTCATCCAGCAGAATCAATGCCGGCTTGAGCACAAGTGCCCGGGCGATGGCGATTCGCTGCCGTTGCCCACCGGAGAACTCGTGGGGGTAGCGATGCCGGGTTTCCGGATCCAGACCTACCTCCAACAGTGCATCGATTATTGCCTGCTCCTGTTCTTCTTCGCTGCCCATCTTATGAATGCGCAGCCCTTCACCAATGATCTGACACACCGACATCCGCGGGCTCAGGCTGCCAAACGGGTCCTGAAACACCACCTGCATCTGCCGCCGCAAAGGCCGCACTTGATGCTGGGTCAGGTCGTGCATGTCCTGGCCTTGAAAGCGGATAACGCCCTTGCTGCCAATCAGCCGCAAAATCGCCAACCCGAGGGTGGATTTGCCGGAACCGCTTTCGCCCACAATGCCCAGGGTTTGGCCCTGGTGCAGGCTGAAGTGGATGCCGTCCACCGCTTTCACATGATCGACCGTATGGCGCAGTACGCCCTTTTTGATCGGAAACCACACCCGCAGGTCTTCGACTTCGAGCACTGGCTTGCCGGCTGCGTTGGCGACCGGCGAACCGCTGGGCTCGGCTCCGAGCAATTCCTGGGTGTAGGGATGCTGCGGATTGTCGAACAGTTCATCGCATGAAGCCTGTTCGACGATCACTCCGCGCTGCATGACACATACCCGGTGCGCAATTCGTTTCACCAGGTTCAAATCGTGGGTAATCAGCAGCAGCGCCATGCCCAGGCGGGCCTGCAAATCTTTCAGCAGTTCGAGGATTTTCAGCTGCACGGTGACGTCCAGCGCCGTGGTTGGCTCGTCGGCGATCAACAGCTCCGGCTCGTTGGCAAGCGCCATGGCGATCATCACCCGCTGGCGTTGGCCGCCGGACAACTCGTGGGGCAGCGCTTTGAGGCGTTTGTGCGGCTCGGGAATGCCCACCAGGTCGAGCAATTCCAGGGTGCGCTTGGTTGCGGCTTTGCCGGTCAGGCCTTTGTGCAAGGCCAGCACTTCGTTGATCTGCTTTTCGATATTGTGCAGCGGGTTCAGCGAGGTCATCGGCTCTTGGAAAATCATGGCAATGCGGTTGCCACGGATGTGCCGGAGTTTCTTTTCGTTGACGGTCAGCAGGTCGTGCCCGGCATAGCGAATGCTGCCGGCTGGGTGGCGCGCGAGCGGGTAGGGCAGCAGGCGCAGAATTGAGTGCGCCGTCACCGATTTGCCCGAGCCGCTTTCGCCAACCAGCGCCAAGGTTTCGCCACGGCGAATGTCGAAATTCAAGCCTTGAATCACGCACTGACGGCTTTCGCCTGAGGTGAATTCCACAGCCAGGTCGCGCACTTCAATGAGGTTTTCCGGCGCGGTGTTTGGCGGTGTTTTAGGGTTCTGGCCCATGTTATTTCCTTGGGTCGAAGGCATCGCGAGCAGCCTCGCCGATAAACACCAACAGGGTCAGCATCAGGCCCAGCACGGCAAAGGCGCTGATGCCAAGCCACGGCGCCTGGGTGTTGGATTTACCCTGCGCCACCAGTTCACCCAGCGACGGCGAGCCGGCCGGCAGGCCGAAGCCGAGAAAATCCAGCGCGGTCAGCGTGCCGATGGCGCCGGTGAGAATGAACGGCATAAAAGTCATGGTCGAAATCATCGCGTTGGGCAGAATGTGGCGGAACATGATGCCGCCGTTCTCCATGCCGAGCGCTCGCGCGGCGCGCACGTATTCCAGGTTGCGGCCCCGCAGGAATTCAGCGCGCACCACGTCCACCAGCGTCATCCACGAGAACAACAGCATGATGCCCAGCAGCCACCAGAAGTTGGGCTGCACAAAGCTGGCGAGGATGATCAGCAGATACAGCACCGGCAGCCCCGACCACACTTCCAGAAAACGCTGGCCGAGCAGGTCAACCCAGCCGCCATAAAAGCCTTGCAGCGCGCCGGTGACCACGCCGATCACCGAGCTGAAAATGGTCAGCGTCAGGGCGAAAAGCACGGAGATGCGGAAGCCATAAATCACCCGGGCAAACACGTCTCGCCCCTGGTCATCGGTGCCCAGCAGGTTGTCCGCTGAGGGTGGCGCGGGGGCCGGCACTTTGAGGTCGTAGTTGATGGTGGAGTAGCTGAACGGAATCGGTGGCCACAGCGTCCAGCCGCCTTTTTCGGCGATCAGTTCGCGGATGTACGGGCTCTTGTAGTTCGCCTCCAACGGGAATTCGCCACCAAAGGTAGTTTCCGGATAGCGCTTGAATACCGGGAAATACCAGCCGCCGTCGTAATGCACCACCAGCGGTTTGTCGTTGGCGATCAGCTCGGCGCCCAGGCTTGCCACGAACAGCACAAGAAACAGCCACAGCGACCACCAGCCGCGCTTGTGCGCTTTCAGGCGTTCGAAACGGCGACGGTTGAGGGGTGACATTTTCAATCCAGTGCCCATGCTCAACCCTCCCGATTCGCGAAGTCGATGCGCGGATCGACCAAGGTGTAAGTGATGTCGCCGATCAACTTCACCACCAGGCCTAGCAAGGTGAAGATAAACAGCGTGCCGAACACGATAGGGTAGTCGCGGTTGATCGCCGCCTCAAAACTCATCAGGCCTAGGCCGTCGAGGGAGAAGATCACTTCGATCATCAGCGAACCCGTGAAGAAAATGCTGATAAACGCGGCGGGGAAGCCGGCGATGATCAGCAGCATGGCGTTGCGGAAGACGTGGCCGTACAGAATCGCGTTGTTGGTCAGGCCCTTGGCCCGCGCGGTGACCACGTACTGTTTGTTGATTTCGTCGAGAAAGCTGTTTTTGGTCAGGAAGGTGAGGGTGGCGAAGTTGCCGATCACCAGCGCCATCACCGGCAGCACCAAGTGCCAGAAGTAGTCGAGAATTTTGCCGCCCATGCTCATTTGGTCGAAGTTATTCGACGTCAGCCCGCGCAGGGGAAACCAGTCGTAATAGCTGCCGCCAGCAAACAATACGATCAGCAAAATGGCGAACAGAAATGCCGGAATCGCATAGCCGACGATGATCGCCGAGCTGGTCCACACATCAAAGGTGCTGCCGTTGCGCATAGCTTTGGCGATGCCCAGCGGAATGGACACCAGGTACATGATCAGCGTGCTCCATAACCCGAGGGAAATGGACACCGGCATTTTCTCCACGATCAGGTCGACCACCTTGGCGTCGCGGAAGAAGCTGTTGCCGAAATCGAGCTGCGCATAGCTTTTGAGCATCAGCCAGAAACGCTCCGGTGCTGATTTGTCGAAGCCGTACATTTTCTCGATTTCTTTGACCAGCTCCGGGTCCAGGCCTTGCGCGCCTCGGTAATTGGAACCGGCCACCGACACTTCGGCGCCGCCGCCAGAAATGCGGCTGGTGGCGCCTTCAAAGCCTTCCAGCTTGGCGATCATCTGTTCCACCGGCCCGCCCGGCGCGGCTTGGATGATGATGAAGTTGAGCAGCAAGATGCCCAGCAACGTCGGAATAATTAGCAGCAGGCGCCGCAGAATGTAGGCAAGCATTTATTGGGAATCCTGTGGGGCCGCTTCGGGCGGCGCGGCATCGGTGCTGGCCGGCGCTGCCGCTGGGGAGGTGCCCTCAGCGGTCTCGCGGGTTTGCCACCAGGTCATCAAGCCAAAATCATATTTCGGCGTGATGGCGGGCCGGCCAAATTTGTTCCAGCGGGCGATGCGCCAGGTGTCGATGTAGTAGTTGGGAATCACATAGTTGCCCCACAGCAGCACGCGGTCGAGGGCGCGTGCATGGGTGATCAGGCTTTGCCGGGAGTCGGAGCGAATCAGGCCGTCGACCAGTTCATCGATGGCCGGGTCGCGCAGGCCAATGAAGTTGCGGCTGCCGGGGCTGTCGGCGCTGCTGGAATGCCAGTACTCACGCTGCTCGTTGCCGGGCGAGTTGGATTGGCCCCAGGTGGCGTTGGTCATGTCGAAGTCACGCGAGCGCAGACGGTTCACGAACTGCGAGGCGTCGACACGGCGAATCTGCATATCGATGCCCAACTCGGCCAGGTTGCGCATAAAGGGCAGCAGAATGCGCTCCATGTTCAGTTGGTACAGCATGAACTCGAAGGCCAGTGGCTTGCCGTCGGGGCCGACCATTTTGTCGTTTTCAATCTTGTAGCCGGCATCCAGCAGCAGCTTGTAAGCCTTGCGCTTTTGCTCGCGGATCATGCCGTCGCCCGACGACACGGGCGGGCGAAACACGTCAGTAAATACTTGGTCGGGCACTTTGCCGCGCAGCGGTTCGAGCAGTTTCAGCTCGGCCGCGTCGGGCAGCTCGTGGGCGGCCATGTCGGAGTTTTCGAAGTAGCTGCTGTTGCGCTTGTAGGAGCTGAAGAACAACTGCTTGTTCGACCATTCGAAATCGAACAACAAGCTGATGGCTTCGCGAACGCGCGGGTCCTGGAATTTGGGCCGGCGAATGTTGAAGGCAAACGACTGCATGCCCACCGAGTTGTGGTTGGGCAGGGCTTCTTTAACGATGCGGCCATCGCGCAAGGCCGGGCAGTCATAGCCGGTGGCCCAGTCTTTGGCGGAGTACTCGAGGTTGAAGTCGAACTGGCCGGCCTTGAACGCCTCGAGCGCCACCGACATATCGCGGTAGTAGTCGATTTGCACGGTGTCGAAGTTGTAGTAGCCGCGCGTTACGGGCAGGTCCTTGGCCCACCAGTTGGGGTTGCGTTCGTAGCGGATGCTGCTGCCTGGCGACACTTGGGTAATGCGGTACGGGCCGCTGCCCAGCGGTACTTCAAGGTTGGCTTTGTTGAAGTCGCGCGTGGCCCACCAGTGTTTCGGCAGAATTTGCAGTTGGCCGATGATTAACGGCAGCTCACGGTTGCCGGCATGCTTGAAGTTAAAGCGAACGGTCAGCGGCGTTTCGGCCACCACGGTGTCGACGTCCGCGTAGTAGTTGCGGTACATCGGGTCGCCGTTTTTCAGCAGGGTGTTGAAGGTGAAAATCACGTCGTCGGCGGTGACGGGCGTGCCGTCGTTGAAGCGCGCCTTCGGGTTGATAAAGAAGCGCACGTAACTGTCGTCGGCGGCCTTCTCGATTTTCTCGGCGATCAACCCGTACTCGGTGAACGGCTCGTCGGGGGAGTGGTAGGTGAGGCTGTCGTACAGCAAGCCCAGTTGATCGGCCGACACGCCCTTGGGAATGAACGGGTTAAGGCTGTCGAAGCCGCCGTTGCCGGCCAGGCGCAGGGTGCCGCCTTTGGGGGCGTCGGGGTTTACGTAGTCGAAGTGTTTGAAGTTGGCGGGGTATTTGGGCGCTTCGTCGTACAGGGTAATGGCATGTTGCGGCGCCGCTGCGGCTGCCAGGCAGAGACCGGCGAGCAGGGCGCCGCTGCCAACGCGCAGCACGGTGCGCAAAAACAAGGTCATAAAGCCTTCTCCGTGGGCTTCAGCCACCAGGCGCGCAACCCGAGGGTGTAAGGCGGCGTGGTGACGGAGGCGAACCGGTTGCGGTACGCCAGGCGGTGGTAGTTGAGGTACCAGTTGGGAATCATGTAGTGCTGCGACAGCAATACGCGGTCCAGGGCGCGGGTCGCGGCCACCTGTTCGTCGCGGGTTTGGGCTGCCAACAGGCTTTCCAGCAGGCTGTCGACCACCGGGCTGCGAACGCCCGCGTAGTTCTTGCTGCCTTTGACGTTGGCCTGGCTGGAGTGGAAGTACTGCCATTGTTCGAGGCCGGGGCTGAGGTTTTGCTGCAGCGTCATCAGAATCATGTCGAAGTCGAATTGGTCCAGCCGCTGTTTATATTGCGCCCGGTCGACGGTGCGCAAGTTTGCCTGTACGCCAATGCTGGCGAGGTTTTCCACATACGGCTGGAGAATGCGCTCAAGGTTGGGGTTGACCAGCAGCAGCTCAAAGCGCAGCGGTTCGCCCTTGGCATTTTGCAGACGTTGGCCGTTGAGCTTCCAGCCGGCGTCGGCCAGTAGACCCAGCGCGCGCCTGAGGGTTTCCCGCGGAATGCCGCCGCCCTGGGTTTTCGGCACCGCGAACGGCTCGGTAAACAAGCGGGCGGGCAATTGTTCGCGGAACGGCGAGAGCAGCAGCCACTCGCGGCCTTCGGGCTTACCGGTAGCGCTGAACTCGCTGTTGGGGAAATAACTGCTGGCGCGGGTGTAGGAATCGTTAAAGAGAGTGCGATTGGTCCACTCGAAATCGAGCATCAGGCCCATGGCTTCACGCACCTTTTCATCGGCAAAGGTTGTGCGCCGGCTGTTCATGAACAGCCCCTGGGTCTGCGTGGGAATTTGATGGGGAATTTGCGCGCGGATCACGTCACCGCGTTTCACGGCTGGGAAGCGGTAACCGTTGGCCCAGTTTTTTGCCTGGTGCTCGATATAGAAATCGAATTCGCCGGCCTTGAAGGCTTCGAAGGCGACGTCGCTGTCACGGTAGAACTCGACATCCATACGGTCGAAGTTGTACTTGCCGCGGTTCACCGGCAAGTCGGCGCCCCACCAGTCTTTTACGCGCTCGAACACCAGACTGCGGCCTGGCGTGATTTCGGTGATTCGGTACGGGCCGCTGGTTACCGGGGCGTCGAAGGTGGTGGCTTTGAAGTCGCGGTCTTTCCAATAGTGCTGCGGCAGAATGGGCAGCTCGCCGAGGCGCAGAATCAGCAGCGGATTGCCGGCGCGCTTGAGCACAAAGCGGATGCGGTGGCGATTGAGGATGTCGACCCGCGCCACCTCCTGCAGGTTGGTGCGGTATTGCGGATGACCTTGCTTGAGCAGCGTGCGGTAGGAAAACGCCACGTCGAACGCGGTCACCGGTTTGCCGTCGTTGAAGCGCGCTTCGGGGCGCAGGTTGAACACCACCCAGCTGCGGTCTTCGCTGTATTCCACTGACTTGGCGATCAGCCCGTAACTGGACGCTGGCTCGTCGCCGGAAGGGTCGTACTGGCCGGTGCCGGCCATCAGCGGTTCGTTTAATTCACCGATGCCGTATTGGGCGAAGTTGGGAGTAGACGAAGGGCTGCTACCTTTAAAGGTGTAAGGGTTTAGAGTGTCGAAGGTGCCAAATGCCATCACTCGAATCGTGCCGCCTTTGGGCGCGTCGGGGTTAACCCAATCGAAGTGGGTGAAACTGGCGGGATACTTGAGTGTGCCGAATTGCGCATAACCATGACTTTCGCTGATAGACGCGAAAGCAGGAACGCACAGAGCCAGACTCAGAAGTAGCGAAAGGAGGCAACGCATCAGGCTAGGTGGTCCGTTCCGTAGCGGCATTGAGCTTCGTGGCGGTACAGTAACAGCTTGTATCCGCTGGAAAAAGAGAAAGCCCGGAGGCCGGTTTCAGAGGCTACTGGCGACAATGAAAGAATGTTCCGCGAGGTTTTTATTTTGGCAACACGCACCCATGGATTGCAGTCATGGATCGATCGTTTGAATCAAGCCGAGTTACCGGCATTGGCCGCCGTAGTGCAGGACTTGCACCGCCTGGCCCAGGCGGAAAAATCGTCGGTGCAGCAATTGGCCGATGTGTTGCTGCGCGACGCGTCGTTAACCTCCAAAGTGCTGCGCGTTGGCAATAGCGTTTACTACAACCCCGCCCAGGAACAGATTCGGACCATTTCGCGCGCCATTGTGCTGATCGGTTTCGACAACGTGCGGCTGATTGGTTTGTCGGTCAGCCTGATCGACGGTTTGCTGGGGCGCGCTTCCAGCGAGCAACTGCACGAACTGTTGGCCCGCTCGTTTCACGCCGCCGTTCAGGCACGCAACATGGCGGGCTACGTGCTGACCAAGCACCAGGAAGAAGTGTTTATCGCCGCGTTGCTCTACCACCTCGGCGCGCTGGCGTTCTGGGGCTGTGGCGGTGAGCAGGCCGATGAACTGGGCGCCGCCTTGGCGCGTCCCGGCGTCAACGAAGACGAAGTGGTGCGCGAAGTGCTCGGCACCAGCTTTCGGCAACTGACCCAAGGCCTGGTGAAGAGCTGGAACCTCGGCGAAATCGCCAGCCTGGCCCACAACACCAGCAACCACAACGACCCCGCCGCGTTCGCCGTGCACCTGGGCGCGCGCATCAGCGAAGCGGCGCTGGAAGGCTGGGACTCGCCGGAAATGGAAGGCCTGATCAATCAGATGGCCACCTTTATTGGCGTGACGCCGCAAGAAGCGCTGCAACAAGTGCTCGACAGCGCCGACGAAGCGGTAAAAGTGGCCGCCACGTTTGGCGCCAGTTCCTTGTGCCGGCTGATTCCCTCCACCGACCCGGAACTGATCCGCACCCAGCAGGAACAGCGCAAGGCACGGCTGCTGCAGCCCAACCTGCTGATCTTGCAACAGGCGCTGCAAGACCTCGGCATGATGGTCTCCAAGCGCGCCGACGTGGGTCTGATTCTCGAGACGTTGTTCAAAGGCCTGCACCAGGGCGCTGGCCTGGAACGCGTGATGCTGGCGGTATTGGCCGATGAGCAGACACGCTTCAAAGCCAAGCGCGCCGTTGGTGAAAAAACCGAACGCTGGCTCAGCGACTTCGTGTTACCCGCCGAACAGGCCGAGCAGCCGCACATTTTTAGCTACGTGCTGCGCCATCGTGAAGCGCTGTGGATGGGCGTGCCGGCCAGCTACAACCTCAACGAACTGGTAACCCAACCGATCCGCCAGTGGCTGGGCCAAGGCATGTTCTTTATCGCCCCATTGCTGGCCGGCAACCGGCAGATCGGCGTGCTCTACGCCGATAGCCGCATTTCCGGGCGGGCGCTGAAACATGAACAGTTTGTGGCGTTTCAGCGGTTTACTCAGCTGACTGGGCGGTGTTTGGAGGCGTTGACCA
Organism: Pseudomonas sp. AC070; assembly: GCF_979258635.1. Lineage (NCBI taxonomy): Bacteria > Pseudomonadati > Pseudomonadota > Gammaproteobacteria > Pseudomonadales > Pseudomonadaceae > Pseudomonas > Pseudomonas sp. AC070. The sequence goes on along the minus strand of NZ_OZ409871.1, from coordinate 3,159,597 downwards.
AGAAGTGATTCGGAGGCGGCTAAGGCCGGTCCCACAGTCTGCGCAGGTCTGTAGGAGCGGCTTTAGCCGCGATGCTGTTGATCTTCCCCGCCCACACCCCGATTGCGCGGGATTTTCTTACGACAAGAAACCACCGTCGACGTTTAGCGCCACACCCGTGGTGTAGCTGGAAGCATCACTAGCCAAATACAGAACCGTGCCCGCCATCTCGCTCGGATCCGCTACGCGCTTGAGCGGAATCTGTTGCAGTGCAGTGTTCAGAATGGCGTCGTTTTTCACCAGCGCCGAGGCGAATTTGGTGTCGGTCAGGCCTGGCAGCAGGGCGTTGCAGCGAATGCCGAATTGCGCGCATTCCTTGGCGAATACTTTGGTCATGTTGATTACGGCGGCCTTGGTCACCGAGTAGATGCCCTGGAACACACCTGGCGATACGCCGTTGATCGAGGCCACGTTGATGATGCTGCCTTTGCCTTTTTCACGCATCAGCTTGCCGGCTTCGATGGACATGAAGAAGTAGCCGCGAATGTTCACGTCCACGGTTTTCTGGAAGGCCGACAGGTCGGTGTCCAGCACGTTGCAGAACTGCGGGTTGGTGGCGGCGTTGTTGACCAGAATGTCCAGTTGGCCAAACTGCTCGCGAATCTGGGCGAACACGTTCTGAATCTGTTCCATCTCGCCGATGTGGCAAGCGATGGCAGTGGCTTTGCCACCGTCGGCAATGATGGCGTCGGCAACGGCCTGGCAGCCTTCGATTTTGCGGCTCGAAACGATCACATGCGCGCCTTGCTGGGCCAGCAGTTTGGCGATGGACTCACCGATGCCGCGGCTGGCGCCGGAAACGAAAGCGACTTTGCCGTCGAGGTCGAACAGAGTGGTCTTGGACATGGGGTTCCCCTGATTGCGGGTTTTTATAAGCGTCGGGTTAGCGACGACCAGGTGGCTGAACCCGCCGCCAGCCGAGAGCCGGGCGGCGGGTTGCGCATGATTACAGCGTGGACTTGTTGATGACCTGCAGGCTTGCCTGCTCCAGTAGCTTGTTCAGTTGAATGAACGAGGCGAAGCGTTTGTCCTGGGTTTGGCCATGGAAGTAGCGGTAGTAAATCTGCTGCACGATGCCGGCCAGGCGGAACAGGCCATAGGTGTAGTAGAAGTCGAGGTTCTTCACTTCAACGCCGGCGCGCTCGCCGTAGTAGTCGGCGAATTCTTGGCGGGTAAACATGCCCGGCGCATGGCTCGGTTGGCGACGCATCATTTGCATCGGCGCCGAGTCGGCTGCGTCAATCCAGTAGGCGAGGGTGTTGCCCAGGTCCATCAGCGGGTCGCCGATGGTGGTCAGTTCCCAGTCCAGCACGCCGATGATTTGCGTCGGGTTGTTGGGGTCGAGAATCACGTTGTCCAGGCGGTAGTCGTTGTGCACGATCGCCGGCTTGTGGTGGTCGGCGGGCATCTTCTCGCGCAACCAGGCTTTGGCCACGTCCCAGGTCGGCGCATCGGGGGTCATGGCTTTTTCGTAGCGGTCGGTCCAGCCGCCAATCTGCCGCTCTACGTAACCTTCGGGCTTGCCGAGATCACCCAGGCCGCAGGCGTTGTAGTCGACGTTGTGCAGTTCGACGAATTTGTCGACGAAGTTTTTGCACAGCTCGCGGGTTTGCTCGGGGCTGAAGTTCAGCTCAGGCGGCATGTCGGTGCGCAGGATGATGCCGTTGACGCGCTCCATCACGTAGAACTCGGCGCCAATCACGCTCTCATCGGTGCAGTGCACGTAGGCTTTCGGGCAATACGGGAAGCCGGCGTTGAGCTGGTTGAGAATGCGGAATTCGCGGCCCATGTCGTGGGCTGATTTGGCTTTGTGGCCAAACGGCGGACGGCGCAGCACGAATTCCTGATTCGGGTATTCGAGCAAGTAGGTGAGGTTCGAGGCGCCGCCGGGGAATTGGCTGATTACCGGCGTGCCAGTCAGACCTGCAATGTGCGCCTTCAAGTACGGGTCGATAACGGCGGCGTCGAGTTCTTCGCCATTACGGATTCGGGTGGACTGGTCGGTAAGCGCCATACTTATCCCTTCTACTTATAATGAGGGCCTTAGATTATTGGCTAATCTAATGCCGTGCCGCAGGCCTCACAAGCCGCGCGGGCCCTTATTGGTGAGCGTGTTTTTGGATAATCATCCGGCCTGATTGCCGGCTACAACCTACGCCACAGACAGCGCGCAGGCGAAAAAAAACCGGAGTCCAAAGACTCCGGTTTGTCATCTAGCGTAGACGCTAAATCGCCTTAAACCGGGAACAGTTCGCCCAGTTTCATGGCCAGCATCATGTCGCCTTCAGCGCGCAGTTTGCCGCCCATGAACGCCTGCATGCCGTCGGTTTCACCGGAGGTGATGCCAGCCAGGGTTTCGGTGTTCATGATCAGGGTGACGTTGGCGTTTGGTGCGGTGCCTTCGGTCAGGTCGCAGGTGCCGTCTTTAACGGTCAGGTAGAAGTCTTCGCCGTCTTCGATTTTGAAACCGAATACCAGGTCCAAGCCGGCAGCAGCGGAAGCGTTGAATTTGGACTGCATGGTTTTTGCGATGTCAGCAACTGTGGTCATGATTCGATCCTTTATAGTTTTCTTGGGTTACGCGCGGCCTTGCGGGCCACAGTAGTCCGGAACTCAGCGGAAAGTGATGAGTTCCGGCGCCTTCAACAGCTCTAAATGCGCGTGACTGTTGAAGGAAGCCAGTGCCACCTCGCGACCGCGGAACTTGAAGCGGTTGAGCGAGGTGTTGACGATTTGCCAGTTCAGCTCGAAAGCTTGCGCTGCCGGTATTGCAGTTATGAGATGCAGCATGGCGGTAATGGTGCCGCCTGATGTGAACACCGCAACGCTGTCTTTGCTCGACGCACGTTCGATAATCCGCGCCAGACCGCCTTCCACTTGTTCAACGAATTCCTTCCAGCTTTGCAGGCCCGCTTTGGGATGCTCGCCGCTAATCCAACGACCGATCAGCAGGGCGAACAGACGCTGAAACTCACCACGGTTTTGTGCCGCGTTGCGTAAGGTTTCGAGAGCGTGGGGTTCTTCGGGAAGCAAGTCGGGGAGCAGGGCGCGAATGACGGCGTCGGCGTCGAATTCGTTAAAGGCTTCATCGGTTTCCAGTTCCGGCGTGGCAATGCCTGCGGCCTGGAGTTGAGCGAGGGCCGATTTGCCGGTGTGCTGCTGACGCAAAAGGCTGCCAGCCAGGCAACGATCGAAGCGTACGTCGAGTTGCGCCAGGTGCCGGCCGAGAATTTCGGCTTGCTGCACACCGCGCTCGGACAGCACGTCGTAATCGTCGGCGCCAAAGGAAGCCTGGCCATGGCGAATCATATAAATGCTGCCCACGTGAGCGTCATCCCGCTACGGTGAAAGTTTCGCGAGGGTATGAGGATAGGGTGGGCCTGTCAACGAAAAAACATACGCTTGTTTGAATCGCTAGCACGGCGCTCTATGGCGTAAGCGAGACGCACGAACCGGTAACAAACGGCCGCTCTGCGCGGCTGGTCGGGCCAGGGTTGCGTCGGTATGCTTGGGCCCCTTACTCGCCGCCCGGTGCCGGGCGCTTATCTGATTGATCGAGGAAAAACGCGTGGAGTTTCTAGCCGATTACGCTGGCTTTCTGGCCAAGACATTCACGGTGGTGGTGGCCATTTTGGTGGTGCTGCTGACCATCGCCGCGCTGCGCGGAAAAGGCCGTAAACGTAGCGGGCAATTGGAGGTCCATAAACTTAACGACTTCTACAAAGCGCTGCACGAGCGTCTGCAAGGCTCGATCGTGAGCAAGGACCAACTGAAGGTTCTGCAAAAGGCTCAAGCCAAGGCCGACAAACTGGCGAAGAAAAACCCCGAGGCGAAACCGCGTGTTTATGTGCTGGATTTCGATGGCGACATCAAAGCCTCCGCCACCGACGCCCTGCGCCACGAAGTGACGGCACTGCTGACCTTGGCCACACCGAAAGACGAAGTGGTGCTGCGCCTGGAGAGCGGCGGCGGAATGGTCCACAGTTATGGTTTGGCGTCGTCGCAACTGGCGCGCATTCGTCAGGCCGGCGTGCCGCTGACCGTGTGCGTCGACAAGGTTGCAGCCAGCGGCGGCTACATGATGGCGTGCATCGGCGAGAAAATTATCTCCGCACCGTTCGCCATTCTGGGTTCGATTGGCGTAGTGGCGCAGCTGCCCAACGTGCACCGCTTGCTGAAGAAACACGACGTTGATTTTGAAGTGCTCACCGCTGGCGAATATAAACGCACGCTGACGGTATTTGGCGAGAACACCGAGAAGGGCCGTGAGAAATTCCAGCAAGACCTGGAAATTACCCACGAGCTGTTCAAAGACTTCGTCGCCAGCTACCGCCCGCAGTTGCAGATGGACGAGATCGCCACGGGCGAGGTCTGGCTGGGTCAGGCCGCACTGGGTAAAAAACTGGTGGATGAGCTGATGACCAGCGATGAATACATCGCCACGAAAGCGAAAACCGCCGACGTGTACCAATTGCATTACGCGCACAAGAAAAGCCTGCCGGAGCGGGTCGGCCTGGCAGCGAGCTTGTCGGTTGACCGCCTGTTGTTGACTTGGCTGAGCCGCCTGCAACAACAACGCTTCTGGTAAGTCACGGGTCGGGCACCGCGTCGCGCGTTCAATAACAAGAGCTAACGCAGGAGAGCGATATGAGTAAGTTCAACGCACTACAAGTCAGTGAAGTGGCTGGCGTGTTCGAGCCGCAGGTGATTGAGCGAGACACCGCGGACCTTCCAGCCGGCGAGTTGCTGATTCGTGTGCATTACTCGTCGCTCAATTACAAAGACGCGCTGTCGGCCAGCGGCAACCGTGGCGTCACCCGTAACTTCCCGCACACGCCCGGCATCGACGCCGCCGGCGTGGTGGAGGAATCCAGCGTTGGCGAGTTTTCCGTTGGCGATGAAGTGATCGTCACCGGCTACGATCTGGGCATGAACACCGCTGGTGGTTTTGGTCAGTACATCCGCACTCCCGCGGCCTGGGCGATCAAGCGTCCGCAGGGTTTGTCGCTGCGTGAATCCATGGTGCTCGGCACTGCTGGCCTGACCGCCGCGCTGTGCGTCGACAAACTCGAACAAGCCGGCCTGCGCCCGGACAGCGGCACGGTGCTGGTCACCGGCGCTACTGGCGGCGTCGGCAGCATTGCCGTGGTGCTGCTCAAACGCTTGGGCTACACCGTGGCGGCCTCCACCGGCAAAGCCGAGCAAGCGGCGTTTCTGCAGGGCCTGGGCGCCAGTCAGATTGTCAGCCGTGAAGACCTGCAAGCCGGCGCCGACAAAGCCATGCTTAAAGAGCAATGGGCCGGCGCGGTGGATACCGTGGGCGGCGACATCCTCTTCAACGTGGTCAAAGCCCTGCAATACGGCGGCAGCGTCGCGTGCTGCGGTTTGACCGCTGGCGTGGGCTTCAAGGGCAGCGTGATGCCGTTCATTCTGCGCGGTGTGAATCTGCTGGGCGTCGATTCGGTCGAGCTGCCGATGGTGGTCAAGGCCTCGATGTGGGATCGCCTGTCGCTGCAATGGAAACTCGACCTGGAACCGCTGGTGGAAGAGGTGAGCCTGCAACAATTGCCCGCCGCCTTGCAGCGCATTCTGGCCGGGAAAATGGTCGGTCGCGTGCTGCTCAATCTCGGCTAAGCGCCATTGAAGGGAGCGAGTGCAACGCTCGCTTCCCGCTACACCGCCGTACTAGGCGCCCGATTGCCGGGCTACACTCCAGGCTCATCCCCATAACAAGGAAAACAACCGATGAGTCTGCCGTTCTGGTGTGTATTCATTACCGCGTTACTGATTTACGTGGCCAAGGTTCCGGTGGCCCGCGAGATGAAAAAAGATGGCGGTTATGACAATCACCATCCCCGCGCCCAGCAAGCGCGCCTGACCGGCTTCGGCGCCCGCGCCTACGCTGCCCACCAAAACACCTTCGAAGCCTTCATGCTGTTCGCCGCCGCGGTGCTGATGGCGCACGGCACGCAAACAATGGGCTTTTTCGTCGACACCCTGGCGGTGATTTTCGTGGTGGCCCGCGTGCTGTATCTGTTTCTGTACTGGGGGGATTTGCACTGGCAACGGTCGCTAGTGTGGATCGTTGGCCTGGTGTGCACGCTGTTGATCATGCTCAGCCCTACATTGCGTTAAGGCTGCGTGGCGCGCTGATCAGCGGTCGGTGAGGTAAAGCGTCAGGGTCTGGCCCGGAGTGAGGTCGTGACTGGTCTTCGGGTTCCAGGTTTTGAGGTTTTGCATTTCTACGTTGAAGCGCTTGGCGATCATGTACATCGAGTCGCCTTTCTTCACCTTGTAATAGGTGACCGTCTCGCGGCCCTGCGCCGGGCTGTTCTTGGCAATGCTGCGGATCACTTGCTGCGTGCCTTGTAGCGCGAGCGTCTGCCCCGGTTTTACCGCGTTGTTTGGCAGGTTGTTCCAGCGGCGCAGGTCGCCCACGTCCAGCTTGTTGGCCTTGGCGATCTGCCAGAGGTTGTCGCCGTTCTTCACCTTGTAGCTTTTGAGCTTGACGCTGGTGGTGGTGCTGCTGGCCACGGCGGTCGGCTTGCTGGTGGGGAAGGGCGAGGGCAGCGGCGCCGAGCCGGCGGTCAGCGGAATGGTCAGGGTCTGGCCGACGCTGAGCTTGTTGCCGGACAGGTCATTGGCTTCTTTCAATTCTGCTGACGAGAGCTGATAGCGGCTGGCGATGCCATGCAGGCTGTCGCCTTTGCGCACGCGGTATTCCTGGAATTCGGTGATGTCGCTCGGCTGAATTTGCGCCAGCGAGGTGGTCAGGCGTTCGGCTTTTTGGGTCGGCACTAAAAGGTGCGAAGGGCCGCCACGGGTGATGTTGCGCTTGAACGCCGGGTTCAGTTGGATCAACTCGTCCTTGTCGATATCGGCCATGGCGGCGACGCGGCTGAGGTCCATCGGCTTGTCGATTTCCACCACTTCGAAGTAGGGCTCGTTGGCGATAGGGTCGAGGTTGATGCCATACGCGGCTGGCGCATTCACCAGTTGCGACAGGGCCAGCAGCTTGGGCACGTAGTCCTGGGTTTCCTTGGGCAGCGGCAGGTTCCAGTAGTCGGTTGGCAAGCCGAGGCGCTGATTGCGCTCGATGGCGCGGCTCACGGTGCCTTCGCCGGCGTTGTACGCGGCCAGGGCCAGCAGCCAGTCGCCGTTGAACATTTCATGCAGGCGCGACAGGTATTCGATGGCGGCGTTGGTCGAGGCCGTAATGTCGCGGCGACCGTCGTACCACGTGGTTTGCTGCAAATTGAAGTTGCGCCCGGTGGATGGAATGAACTGCCACAGGCCAACCGCATCGCTGCGCGACAGGGCGAAGGGGTTATACGAGCTTTCAATCACCGGCAGCAGCGCCAGCTCAACCGGCATGTCGTGGGCTTCAAGGCGCTCGACCACGTAATGGATATACAAGCTGCCGCGACCGCTAGCGCTTTCCAGATACGAGGGCTTGCTGGCGAACCACAGGCGCTGTTGCTCGATGCGCGGGTTGATGCCGATTTCATCTTGCAGCTTGAAGCCGGCGCGCATGCGGTCCCACATGTCTTGGGGCTTGTCGGTGCCGGGGGTGTCGGTCATCCACTCAGGCGGCTGGGTGCGGCTGGTCAGGGTGACGGGGCTAGAGGTGCCGGGAGTGTGACCGCCGCTGCTTTGGCAGCCCGCCAGAATGGCCGCGAAGACAACCGGGAGCGCACGAGCCAGGCGGGCCAATGTGTCGAATTTCCGGGACTTCTGGGCGATTGACGGCATTGGCGGCGGGTGTGATCCAGGCAAAAAGATCGGGCGATTCTAGGAACGCCGCCTAATGTGGTCAAGTTTTAACCGGTCGCCCGGTTAGGCGGCAATGGACTTAAAACTGGTCTTTCCAGGCCCGCAGGCGAGCAAATACCTCGCTAGGCTTGCGCTGAGCCGCGCCGTCCCGTTCGTCGATTTTTGCGACCACGTTCGCAACCTCAGCACGCAAAAACGGATTCGTTGCCCGTTCCAGAGCCAGGTTCGACGGCAGGCTGATCTGTCCGTGCTCGCGCCACGCCGTCACTTGCGCCAGGCGAGCATTGACTTGGGCGTTGTGTGGCTCAACGGCCTGGGCGAAGCGCAAATTGCTCAGGGTGTATTCGTGGGTGCAGTAAATAGCCGTGTCGTCGGGCAGCGCGGCCAGGCGGCCGAGGGAGCTGAACATTTGCTCTGGCGTACCCTCGAATAAGCGCCCGCAGCCGCCGGCAAACAAGGTATCTCCGCAAAACAGCAGCGGCACGTCGGTCTCGGTTGGCGCGCTTGCGGCGTAGTAGGCGATATGGCCGAGGGTGTGGCCAGGCACGGTAAAAATGCGCAGATTGAGGCCGAGCACTTCAATCTGGTCGCCTTCGTCGAGCGCCACGTCGCGGCCGGGAATATTTTCCTGCGAGGGGCCATAGACCTTCGCCCCGGTGGCGGTTTTCAATTGCTCCACGCCGCCGACGTGGTCGAAATGGTGATGGGTCACCAGAATGTCGCTCAACTGCCAACCGGGATTGGCCTTCAACCAAGCCAGCACCGGGGCAGCATCGCCGGGATCGACCACCGCGCAGCGCTGCGTGGCAGTGTCTTGTAACAACCAGAGGTAGTTGTCGTTGAAAGCGGGTAGGGCATCGATCTGTATCATGGCGCGGTCGCTAAGCTGACGGTGACGACGCATCTTATTGGTTTTTCGCGTGGTCTGGTGCTGTGCCCGCAATGCGGTGCCCATGAAGTGAGGAACGGTTATGACTGACAAGGCCTTCGCCCAAGCTGACCCCGAATGGCTCGAGCTGATCAGCGCCGCGCGCGGCTGGCTCGACGGCCCGCTGGGGCAAATGATGCTCGGCGAAGAACGGCGCTTGCTGGAAGACGAACTGGCGCGGTTCTTTGGCGGCTATCTGGTGCATTACGGTCCGCACGCCGACAAACCGTCCGGCGCCAAACAGATTCAACGCTGCGTGCACGTTGGCGCGCCGCTGCCAGGCGCCGAGATTGTTTGCGAAGAGCAAGCCTGGCCGCTGACCGAATCTGCCGCCGACGTGCTGGTGCTGCAACACGGTCTGGATTTCTGCCTGTCGCCCCACGGTCTGCTGCGCGAAGCCGCCCGCAGCGTACGACCAGGCGGGCACCTGATCATCATCGGCATCAACCCCTGGAGCACCTGGGGCCTGCGCCACGTGTTCGCCCGCGACGCCCTTGGCGATGCCCGTTGCATCGCGCCCAACCGGGTCACCGACTGGCTGCGCCTGCTCGGTTTCGCGCTGGAGAAACGCCGCTTCGGGTGCTATCGTCCGCCGCTTGCCTCGCCAGCCTGGCAATCGCGCCTCAGCCGTCTCGAACAGTGGGGCGGCGCCTGGCAAATGCCCGGGGCAGGCTTCTATCTATTAGTGGCGCGCAAGCTGGTCATCGGCTTGCGCCCCTTGCGTCAGGCACAGCGAGCGCCCATGGGCAAGCTGATGCCCATGCCGGTGGCCAAAGTCAGCCGGCGTGATTCAAAACTGTGACCCACAAGCAGCAGGATTCATGAGCGAACAGATCGAAATCTTCACCGACGGCGCCTGCAAAGGTAACCCCGGCCCTGGCGGCTGGGGCGCGTTGCTGGTGTTCAAAGGCGTGGAAAAGGAACTTTGGGGCGGCGAAGCCAACACCACCAACAACCGCATGGAGCTCACCGCCGCCATTCGCGGCCTGGAAGAGCTCAAGCGCCCGTGCGAAGTGCTGCTGGTGACCGACTCCGAATATGTAATGAAAGGCATGAAAGAGTGGTTGGTGAACTGGAAAAAACGCGGCTGGAAAACCGCCGCCAAGCAGCCGGTTAAAAATGCCGACCTCTGGCAGGCGCTGGACGAACAGGTCAACCGCCACACCGTGACCTGGAAGTGGGTGCGCGGCCACACCGGCCACCCCGGCAACGAGCGGGCCGACCAGTTGGCCAACCGCGGCGTCGATGAAGTACGAGGAATCAAGCATGCGTAGTGTTGTACTGGATACCGAAACCACCGGTATGCCGGTTACCGATGGCCACCGGGTTATCGAAATCGGTTGTGTTGAACTGATCGGCCGCCGCCTCACCGGCCGGCATTTCCACGTGTACCTGCAGCCCGATCGCCAGAGCGACGAAGGCGCCATCGCGGTTCACGGTATTACTGACGAATTCCTCGCCGACAAACCGCGCTTCAAAGAAGTGGCCGACGAGTTCTTTGAATTCATCAAAGACGCGCAGCTGATCATCCATAACGCCGCGTTCGACATCGGCTTTATCAACAACGAATTTGCCCTGCTGGGCCAGGACGACCGCGCCGACATCACCGAGCACTGCACCGTGCTCGACACCCTGATGATGGCCCGCGAACGTCACCCGGGGCAGCGCAACAACCTCGACGCCCTGTGCAAACGCTACGGCGTCGACAACTCCGGCCGCGAACTGCACGGCGCCTTGCTCGACGCCGAGATTCTCGCCGACGTTTACCTGAGCATGACCGGCGGCCAGACCAGCCTGTCGCTGGCCGGCAACGCCTCCGACGGCAACGGCGGCAATGGCGGCGCCAACCAGGCCAGCGAAATCCGCCGCTTGCCCGCCGACCGCCCGCGTACCCGCGTGGTCCGTGCCAACGAAGAAGAACTCGCCGCCCACGCCGTGCGCATGGGCCTGCTGGAAAAAGCCTCCGGCGCGCTGCCGCTGTGGGTGCAAATGGATGCGCCGGCCGTGCAAGCCGAGCCCGCCGAAACCGCATAAGCGCTTTTGTAGGAGCGGCTTCAGCCGCGATGCTCTTGATCTAATCGTTTCCAGGAAATCGCGGCTAAAGCCGCTCCTACAGATCGCACACTTCCTGTGAGAGCGGCTTTAGCCGCAATGCTTTTTGCCCACATCTATCGCTGTCATTTCCTACTGAATTATCCGCGTGCGACGTTTTCGTACAGCCCCCGACGCAGGGGGTTACGCGCGTTCTGTCGAGTCTCTACCCTGAGGGCTGCACGGGCCCGGCCCGGTTACTCTTCAGGCGATAACAGCATGTATAAAGACCTCAAGTTTCCCGTTCTCATCGTGCACCGCGATATCAAGGCCGATACCGTGGCCGGCGACCGGGTGCGGGAAATTGCCCGCGAGTTGGAGTTGGAAGGCTTCACCATCATTTCCACCGCCAGCTCCACCGAAGGGCGCATCGTGGCCTCGACTCACCATGGCCTGGCCTGCATTTTGGTGGCCGCCGAAGGGGCAGGGGAAAACCAGCGCTTGCTGCATGATGTGATCGAACTGATCCGCGCCGCCCGGGTGCGTGCACCGCAGTTGCCGATATTCGCCTTGGGTGAGCAAGTGACCATCGAAAACGCGCCGGTCGAGGCCATGGCCGATCTCAACCATCTGCGCGGTTTGCTCTATCTGTTCGAAGACACCGTGCCGTTCCTGGCGCGTCAGGTGGCACGCGCTGCGCGTATTTATCTGGATGGTTTGCTGCCACCGTTTTTCAAAGCGCTGGTGCAGCACACGGCCGAGTCCAACTACTCCTGGCACACACCCGGCCATGGCGGCGGCGTGGCGTATCGCAAGAGTCCGGTGGGGCAGGCGTTTCACCAGTTTTTCGGCGAGAACACCTTGCGCTCGGACCTCTCGGTATCGGTACCGGAGCTGGGTTCGTTGCTCGACCACACCGGCCCGCTGGCCGAAGCTGAAGCCCGTGCGGCACGCAATTTTGGCGCCGACCACACCTACTTCGTGATCAACGGCACCTCGACGGCGAACAAGATCGTGTGGCACTCAATGGTCGGCCGTGACGACTTGGTGTTGGTCGACCGCAACTGCCACAAGTCGATTCTGCATTCGATCATCATGACCGGCGCCATCCCGCTGTACCTGAGCCCGGAGCGCAACGAGCTGGGCATCATCGGCCCCATTCCGCTGAGCGAATTCAGCCGCGAATCGATCCAGGCCAAGATCGACGCCAGCCCGCTTGCCCGTGGCCGCGAGCCCAAGGTGAAGCTGATGGTGGTGACCAACTCCACCTACGACGGTCTGTGCTACAACGCCGAGCTGATCAAGAAAACCGTGGGCGACAGCGTGGAAGTGCTGCACTTCGACGAAGCCTGGTACGCCTATGCCGCCTTTCACGAGTTCTACGCCGGCCGGTACGGCATGGGCACCTCGCGCACCGAAGACGGGCCGCTGGTGTTCACCACCCATTCCACGCACAAATTGCTCGCCGCGTTCAGCCAGGCCTCGATGATTCACGTGCAGGACGGCGGCGCTCGCCAGCTCGACCGCGACCGTTTCAACGAAGCGTTCATGATGCACATCTCCACCTCGCCGCAGTACGGCATCATCGCCTCCCTGGACGTGGCCTCGGCCATGATGGAAGGCCCGGCAGGCCGTTCGCTGATTCAGGAAACGTTCGACGAGGCCCTGAGTTTCCGCCGCGCCCTGGCCAACCTGCGGCAGAACCTGAGCGCTGATGACTGGTGGTTCAGCATCTGGCAGCCGACCCTAGCGGACGGCGCCGAGCAGCTGACCACCGCCGATTGGGTGCTGCAACCGCAGGCGGATTGGCATGGCTTTGGCGATGTGGCCGACGACTACGTGTTGCTCGACCCGATCAAAGTCACCCTGGTCACGCCCGGCCTCACCGCTGGGGGCGCGCTGAGCGAGCGGGGCATTCCAGCGGCGGTAGTGAGTAAATTCCTTTGGGAACGTGGCCTGGTGGTCGAAAAGACCGGTCTGTATTCCTTCCTCGTGCTGTTCTCCATGGGCATTACCAAGGGCAAATGGAGCACCTTGCTCACTGAGTTGTTGGAGTTCAAACGCAGCTACGACGCCAACGTTCGCCTGAGCAATTGCCTGCCCTCCATCGTGCGCGAAGACGCCCGTTACCAACACATGGGCCTGCGCGATCTGTGCGATGCGCTGCACACCTGCTACCGCGACAATGCCACCCCCAAAGCGCTGAAACGCATGTACACCGTGCTTCCGGAGCTGGCGATCAAACCCGCCGATGCTTACAACCACTTGGTGCGCGGCGAAGTGGAAGCGGTGCCGATTGATCAACTTCAGGGGCGTATTGCGGCGGTGATGTTGGTGCCGTATCCGCCTGGCATTCCTTTGATCATGCCGGGCGAGCGCTTCACCGAAGCGACCCGCTCGATCATCGATTACCTGGCGTTCGCCCGCACCTTCGACCGCAGCTTCCCCGGCTTCGATACCGACGTGCATGGCTTGCAGCACCAAGACAGCCCGCAAGGGCGCTGCTATACCGTTGACTGCATTAAGGAGTAATTCGGCTTCGGGGGATGCATGCAGGATCAAGAGCAACAGAACGCAACAAGGAGTATGGGGTTCTGGACCTGCTCGGCACTGGTAGTGGGCAACATGATCGGCTCGGGGGTGTTTCTACTGCCTTCGAGCCTCGCGGCTTTTGGTGGGTTGAGCCTGTTTGGCTGGCTGATTTCCAGCGTCGGCGCGGTGATTCTGGCGCTAACCTTCGCGCGTTTATCGCGGCTGAGTCCGGCAGCCGGCGGCCCTTACGCCTATACCCGTGACGGCTTCGGCTCATTCGCCGGCTACCTCTGCGCCTGGACGTACTGGAAAGCCGCCTGGATTGGCAACGCGGCCATTTCGGTGACGCTGGTCGGCTACCTGCAAGTGTTCATTCCCGCCTTACGCGACCCGACCTTGGCGATTAGCACGGCCATCGCCGCCATCTGGTTGTGCACCCTGATCAACCTGCGCGGCATCGGCGCTTTTGGCGTGGTGCAGAACATTCTCACCGCCCTCAAGTTGATTCCGCTGCTGCTCATCGGCGTGCTCGGCTGGTTTTCGTTTCACCCTGAATACCTGCGCATCCCGCCCGTGGAAGACCTGCCCGGCGGCGCAGGGTATGCCACGGCCATCGCCACCACGGCGGCGCTGACGCTGTGGTCGTTCATCGGCTTGGAGTCGGCAACGGTGCCGGCCGAGCACGTCAAAGACCCGAAACGCACCATCCCGCGCGCCACCATTTTCGGCACGGTGGTGGCGGCCGCGGTGTACATCCTGTCCATCACCGCGGTGCAAGGCGTGTTGCCGCCGGACGTGCTGGTGCGTTCGACCGCGCCATTCGCCGATGCCGCGCAGGTGCTGTTGGGGCCGTGGGGTTATTACTTCGTTGCCGGCGGTGCCGTGATCGCCTGCCTGGGCGCGTTGAACGGCTGGGTGTTGCTGCAAGGGCAAATTCCCATGGCCACTGCGCGCGACGGCTTGCTGCCGGAGTCGCTGGCAAAAACCAACAAACGCGGAGTGCCGGCCAATGGCTTACTGGTGTCGGGCGTGTTGGTGACGTTGCTGGTGCTGGTGGACGGGCAGGGCGACTTGGTCGAGGTGTTCAACGTCATCATCCTGCTCGGCACCATGACCGGCGTGGTGCCTTATGCCTTTTGCACCGCCGCCTTGCTGCAATTTCTGGCGGTGAAGCCCGAGGCCTTCAGACCCCGCGAGCGCAAGTGGATGGTGGCGATCGGCAGCCTTGGTTTTATCTATTCGATGTGGGCGCTGTACGGCACCGGCCAGCAGGCAATTTTCTGGGGCTTTTTGGTGCTGATGGCCGGCATTCCGCTGTACACCTGGCGCCAGTGGCGCAACCGCGTGCACGGTGTGGCCACGTTATAGGCGCTGGCCTTAGTCGCCCGTTGCTACGGGGCGGCTGGGGTCGGTGATCCATTCGCTCCACGAGCCGGCATATAGCGGCGCCAGCGGGTAACCGGCGAGGCTCAGGGCGAACAGGTTGTGGCAGGCCGTTACGCCGGAGCCGCAGTACGCCACCACGCCGTCAGCGGGACGGTTGCCCAATTGCGCGGCAAAGCGGGCACGCAATTGCTCGGTGGGCAGGAAACGCCCGTCGCTGCCCAGGTTGTCGGTGAACACCGCGCATTGCGCGCCGGGAATATGCCCGGCCACTGGATCAATCGGCTCCACTTCACCCCGAAAGCGCGGCAGAGCGCGGGCGTCCAGCAAGGTCATTTGCGGCTCCCTGAGGCGCTGCTGCACCTGCTCGGCGGTGAGCACCATCTTGGCGTCAGCGTGGCCGGTGAAACTGCCGGCGTTGCGCTCGGGTACGGCTTGATCCAGCGGCAAACCCGCCTCGCGCCACGCCTTCAAACCGCCGTCGAGCAAAAACACTTTGTCGCGCTTACCCAGCCAGACCAGCAGCCACCAGGCGTGGGCAGCAAAAGCGCCGGGGCCGTCGTCGTAAAGGATCACTTCGCTGTCATTGTTCAGGCCCCAGGCACGCAGGCGCTCGATGAGCTGCTGTGGGTCGGGCAGGGGATGGCGGCCAGTGACGCCTTTGACGATGGGGCTCGACAGGTCGCGCTCCAGATCCGCAAACACCGCACCGGGAACATGGCCTTCGGCATAACTGCGCTGGCCATAGGCGAGGTCATCAAGGGCGAAGCGGCAATCGAGCAATAAACGCTCGGAGCCGGCGGGGCGGCTGGCAAGTTCGGAAGGGGTGATCAGTTGCGCGAGGGACATGATGGGCACCTGAGAACAAATCGGGGGCTCATCATAAACGCGTTTGGCCAGAGAGGGCCGTTTCCAGGCCTGGCCAATCGCGGCTAAAGCCGCTCCCACAAATGGCGCAACCTGTAGGAGCGGCTTCAGCCGCGATTGGCCGGCCTTGCAAACCGGGCACGCACCCAACACGCCGCCCCGTAGGAGCTAGCTTGCTAGCGAACCCGGCAAACGCCAATTGCCGAGGTTTCCAGGGTTCGCCACCAAGGTGGCTCCTACAAAGTCGTGCATCGGTGTGGGAGCGGCTTCAGCCGCGATTGGCCGGCCTTGCCAACCGGGCACGCAACCAACACGCTGCCCCGTAGGAGCTAGCTTGCTAGCGAACCCTGCAAACGCCGATTGCCGAGGTTTCCAAGGTTTCGCCACCAAGGTGGCTCCTACAGAGTCGATTTTCAGTCGATTTTCAGCTTGCCGATGCGGTCGTTATCCAGGCTGCCGAAGTACAGGAAGCCACCGACCGGTTTCACCGACGTCACCATGCGCAGGTTGCTGCCGCTAGTGTCGTGCAGGCTGCGGGTGATTTTGCCTTGTTCGTCCACGGCAATGGCCAGGCCGTATTTCGCCGGTTTTGGCCACAGGGCGCGGGGCAGTTTGGCCATTTGCGCTTTCAGGAATGGCTGGCCTTGGAGGAAATCGGCGTCAGCTTTGCGCGGCGTTGGCAGGGCGACCCAGAAGGTGCCGGCGCGGTCGCCTTGCAGGTTGTCCGGCATGCCCGGCAGGTTGTCGATAAAGATGTCGTGGGTGCCGGCTTTCGGACCCTTGAGCCAGAGGCGGCTGATGCGGTAGCGGTAGGTTTCGTTAACCAGCACGAAATCTTCCTTCGCCGACAGCGCCACGCCGTTGGCGAAGTACAGGTCTTTAAGCAGTACCTCGGTGGTTTTGCTCACTGGGTCGTAGCGCAGCAGGCGGCCGTAGGGGCGGCCTTCGAGCAGGTCGAGCAGGTAGTCCGGTTGTTCGAATTTGCTCGAGGCATCGGAGAAGTAAATGCGCCCGTCGCTGGCGATGTCGACATCGTCGGTGAAGCGGAACGGCACACCGCCGGCTTCGGTGCTGAGCACCGTGATTTGCCCTTGCGGGTCGATGCTCAGCAAGCCTTTGTAGGCGTCGGCGACAATCAGATTGCCCTTGGCGTCGAAGTCCATGCCCAGCGGGCGGCCTTTGGTTTCGGCGAAGGTTTCGACCGAACCGTCGGTTTTGATGCGAATAATTTTGCCGTCATGAGTGCCGCCATACACGCGGCCTTCGGCGTCGACGGCGGTGTCTTCAGGGCCGTGAACCTGGCCTTTGGCGAGGAGTTCGGCTTTCATCAAAGCGTCGTTGGGTTCCAGCACGCCGGTCATGGCCGGCTCGTGCGGCGGGGTCCAGGCCAGCGGGTCGATGGGGCTGGGTTTGATCAGCAGGTACACCACCACAATCACCAGCAGCAGGGCCACTAGGCCCAGAAACTTCTTCATGACATATCCTTGTTCTGATTATTGTCGGACAAAACGCCCGCAGCATAGGAGCGCCGCCGGTGCAGGGCAAGCCGTGAATCACCGCTCGAATCACCGGCCATAGCCAGGCTCGATATATACTGCGCGGCAAATTTAAGGAGAGGCATGTGGCCATCGAAATCAATTGGATCCGCGATGACGCCAGCTTGGCGCAGTTATGTGCCCAATGGCGACGTCTGCCCTATGTGGCCCTCGACACCGAATTCATGCGGGTCGACACCTTCTATCCCATCGCCGGCCTGTTGCAGGTGTGCGACGGCAGCCAGGTTTTTCTCATTGACCCGCTGCTGATTCAGAACTGGAATGCCTTCGCCGAGTTGTTGTCCGACCCGGCTGTGCTCAAGGTGCTACACGCCTGCAGCGAAGACCTCGAAGTCTTTTCCCGCCTCACCGGCACCTTGCCGCTGCCGTTGTTCGACACCCAAATTGCCGCCGCCTACCTGAACATTGGCTTCTCCATGGGCTACTCGCGCCTGGTGCAGAGCGTGCTGGACATCGACCTGCCCAAAGGCGAAACCCGCTCCGACTGGTTGCAGCGGCCGCTCTCCGAGACGCAAATCAGCTACGCCGCCGAAGACGTGCTGCACCTGGCCGAAGTGTTTCAGGCCCTGCGCGCGCGGTTGGCGCCGGACAAGTTCGACTGGGTGCTGGAAGACGGCGAAGAGATGGTCAGCAACCTGCGCCGCGAGATCGACCCCAACGAGGTGTACCGCGACGCCAAGCTCGGCTGGAAACTGCCGCCGGCCAAACTCGCCGTGCTGCGCGAACTCTATGCCTGGCGCGAGCAGCAGGCGCGCTTGCGCAACCTGCCGCGCAACCGGGTAATCCGCGAGAACTCACTGTGGCCCATGGCGCGCACCCAGCCCGACAACCTCGTGGCGCTGGCGCGCATTGAAGACATGCACCCGAAAACCGTGCGCCAGGACGGCGAGTTTCTGCTCGGTCTTATCAAACAAGCCGCTACCAAACCCGCCGAACAATGGCCAGAGCCGCTGCCAGAGCCGTTGCCGGTCGAAGCGGCGGCCTTGCTGAAAACCTTGCGCGCGGTCGGCCAGCGTGAAGCCGAGCGCCTGGATATCGCGCCGGAAATCATGCTGCGCAAAAAAGTACTCGAGGCGCTGCTTAAAAGCGGTTACCCCAACGGTCCCTACCAACTGCCCGACTCTCTGCGCGGTTGGCGACGTGAATTGATGGGCCAGGAGCTGCTCGACAGCCTGGCGGCCCATACCCAGGAACCACAGGCATGAAACAGATTTGCTCGATTTACCGCAGCCCGAAGAAAAACGAGATGTACCTGTATGTGCTTAAGGCCGATGCGCTGAAGAAGGTGCCGGAGTCGTTGTTGGTGGCGTTTGGGCCGCCTAAGCATGCGTTTGATCTGGTGTTGAGTCCGGAGCGCAAATTGGCGCGCGAGGATATAGAACAGGTTTTGGCGAATCTGGAGAAGCAGGGGTATCACCTGCAGATGCCGCCCGCAGAGGACGAGTACATTCAACATCTACCAGAAGAACTCCTACGCCGAAACGACCCGGTGTAGGGGCGACCTCCTGGGTCGTCGGCCAGGCTGCGTTGCGTCCTCACGCTAAATGCTCACGTACTTAAGTACGCTGCGCTTTATCGTTCCGGGGCGCCTTGCCTGGCCTAGCCCAGGAGGTCGGAAGTAGCTCTAAAAGCACGGCAAAAGCACGGCGAAAGCAGAGCGTCAGTCGGGTTGGTTTTCCATTTCTTTTTTTGAGGGGTTGTCACTTAGCGTGGCTTCGCCGTGTTTGAAGGTTTTGTAGTCACATGCGCGTTTTAGTTGCTGAACATGATCACGCTTTGTATGCGCAGTTGCTGCGCGGGGCTCAACCGGATCTGGAGCTGGTGGCCAGTGATGATCCAACCGAGTTGGCGCGCTTGGCGCCGGAGTGCGAGGTGTGGTTGGGGGAGCCGGGGTTGTTGGCGTCGGTGTTGCGTAAGGGGCATGTGCCGCAGTGGTTTCAGTCGACCTGGGCGGGGATTACGCCGTTGTTGGCGAAGGATTTACCGACTGGCTATCGGCTGACGCGTGCGGTGGGGATTTTCGGGCAGGTGATGGCCGAATACGTGCTCACGTATATGTTGGCGCACGAGCGCGAGGTGTTGGCGCGGCTGGCGGCTCAGGTGGAGCGGCGGTGGGATAATCACGCGCCGCGCAGCCTGGCTGGGCGGCGGGTGCTGATTGTCGGTACGGGTGATATCGGCCTGAGCCTGGCGCAGTTCTTGGCCCCGTTTGGGGTGGAGTTGTATGGCGTGGCGAGTTCGTCGCGTGAGCTGGCGCCGTTTAAGGAAGTGGCGGCGATGGAGCAATTGCCGCGTTTAGTGGCGCAGGCGGATTACGTGATCAATCTGCTGCCCGATACGCCCAGTACGCACGATATTTACAACGCGGCGCTGTTCGCTCAGTTCGTGCCGACGGCGTTGTTTATTAACGCTGGGCGTGGTGTGGCGGTGGTCGATGCGGACTTGGTGGCGGCACTGCGGGATGGGCATCTGGCCGGCGCCATTATTGATGTGTGCCGCCAGGAGCCGTTGCCGGCGCGCCATCCGTTCTGGACTGCGTTCGGCTTATTGCTCACCGGCCACAGCTCGGCGCCGACCCAGCCGCCGTTGATGGCGCAGTTGTTTCTGGACAACTTGCAGCGCTTGCAAAACGGCGAACCGCTGCGCGGCGAAGTGGACTTTTCCAAGGGTTATTAAGAGTGGTTCGCAGGCCGGTCAAATGGCCTGCAACCGTTTGGCAATGCGGCCTTGGCCGGTGCCTGGGCAGGCGCTAGACTGCCGGCCTTTTCACCAGCCCGTACCTCGCCATGGCCGCTAAAGTCGAACCTTTTTGGAAACGCAAAACCCTCGACCAGCTCGACCAGGACGAGTGGGAATCGCTGTGCGACGGTTGCGGCCTGTGCTGCCTGCAAAAGCTCGAAGACGAAGAAGACGGCAGCGTTTACTACACGCGCATCGCCTGCAAGTTGCTCGACCTGAAAACCTGCCGGTGCAGCAACTACCCCAAACGCCGCGACTTCGTGCCCGACTGCATCCAACTCACCCCCGGCCAGGCCAGCGAATTCCAATGGCTGCCGCCGACCTGCGGCTATCGCCTGGTGGCCGAGGGCAAAGACTTGGAAAGTTGGCACCCCTTGGTGTGCGGCGACCCGGAAATGGTCCACAACGCTGGCATTTCGCAGGCCGGCGCTATGCTCAGTGAGACGGCCGTCCCGGAAGATGACTGGGAAGACTATATGATCTTCCGCTCGGGCTGAGCCTGGCCCGTGGTCCCACGCGACCCACCATTCATCTCGGTGAATCAAACAACCGAGGCCCGGTCATAGGGACGTACCGCGCCGCATCAACAAGGAATTGTCTGCAATGCCCAGCCTTCGTCACGCGTTTGTTTCTGCCTTTTTACTCCTCGCCAGCAGCCCGCTCTGGGCGGTAGAAAAAGTCGACCTCGATTACACCGTGCGCTTGCTGCCCGACAGCGACCAGGCCGAAGTACGCCTGAGCTTGGCCAAAGGCGAGGCAGTGCGCAGCCTGAGTTTCAACCTGGGCAAAAAGGGCTACTTCAGCGACTTCACCACCGACGGCACCTGGCAATCAGGCGCGGCGCAACCGGGCGAGCAGCAGCAAGGCGTCTGGCAGCCGGGCAAAGGTAAAACCAGCCTCAGCTACCGCGTGCGCATCAGCCATCCGCGCCCAGCGGCCGACGGCAAAGCCACTCGCTACGACGCGCGCATGACCGCCGACTGGGCCTTGTTGCGCGGCGATGACTTGGTGCCCAGCGCGCGCCTGGACCAGCACGACGGCATCGAGCTGGTATCGCGCCTGCAATTTGAATTGCCCAAGGGCTGGAAAAGTGTCGAAACCGGCTGGCCACGCGTGGGTAAAAACCGCTTCCGCATCGACAACCCTTCGCGTTTGTTCGACCGCCCGACGGGCTGGATGCTGGCGGGCAAGATCGGCACCCGGCGCACCACCTTGGGCGAAACCGAAGTGACCGTCGCCGCGCCAGTGGGCTCGGGCGTTCGGCGCATGGACGTGCTGACGATGCTGACCTTCGTGTGGCCGCAGGTGCAGGCCGTATTCCCGCGCGATCCGGCCAAGCTGCTGGTGGTGGGCGCGGGCGACCCGATGTGGCGGGGCGGTTTGTCGGCGTCCAATTCACTGTTTATGCATGCCGACCGGCCATTGGTCAGTGAGAACGGCACCAGTTCGTTGGTGCATGAACTGGTGCACGTGTTCAGCCGCATCCGCGACACCGACAACAGCGACTGGATCAGCGAAGGCCTGGCTGAGTACTACGCCATCGAACTGCTGCACCGCGCCGGGGGCATGACCACCGAGCGTTACAAAGCGGTAAACGCCAACCTCAAACAGTGGAGCCGCAAAGTCGTCAGCCTGCGCGGTAACAGCGTCAGCGGCAAAACCACCGCCCGCGCGGTGCTGCTGCTGCAAGACCTCGACCGCGAAATCCGCAAAGCCACCGGCAACAAACGCTCGCTCGACGATGTAAGCCGCGGGTTGATGCGCATGGATGTGGTGAGCACCAAGGATTTTGTCGGCGTTGCCGAAGATGTAATGGGTGGGGCGTCGAAGGTGTTGGATACGCCGTTGTTGAAAGCCGCTGATTAACGCGATCCGCTGGATCCTAAAAGCATCGCGGCTAAAGCCGCACCCACGAAAGGCGCACCGTCCTGTAGGAGCGACTTCAGTCGCGATGCTCTTGATCTCTAAACGCGTAACGGCTTGAAGCCGCTGAATCTGTCAGCGCGCGAACTGCGGACCGGACTTGGTATTCAGCCCCTTCGCCATGCGGTCATACAGCACCACATTCACCGTCGCCGCCAAATTCATGCAGCCGTTGGTGGGGATGTAAATCACCTCTTCGCACCAGGCCAAGACCTCTTTGCTCAGCGAGCCATCTTCGGGGCCGAAGATGTAAATGGCGCGGTCGGGGTGGGTGTACTCGGTCAAGGGTTTTGCGCCTTCGACCAACTCCACCGCCACCGGGGTGCAGCCCAGCGGAATGATGCTTTGCAGGTCTTCGATGCCGATCAAGGGAATGTCCTGGTGGACCATCTTGGTGTCGGTGGCAAATTCCTGCGCCCGGGCGTAGCGCTTGCCGGTGTAGAACACCGAATTCACGCCATAGCAGCCAGCGGCGCGCATGACGGCGCCGACGTTGTCCGGGGATTTTGGGTTGAATAACCCGATACAGCTGTAGCGACGATTAGCCACAAAACGCTCTCTTATTCTTTGCTCTTCAACAGGGCAGCCAGGTCGGCAAAGGCTTTGTGGGTGACTTTCGGCCCGGTCGGGCTGGCGGTGGAGCCTTCGCTGAAGTACTGCTGATCGGTGTAGCGCGAATGTTCGTTGTCGTGACAGAACAGGCAGAGCAGCTCCCAGTTGGAACCGTCTTGCGGGTTGTTGTCGTGGTTGTGGTCGCGGTGGTGCACGGTCAGTTCGCTCAGGCGTTTGCCTTCGAACTCGCGCTGGCAGCGCCCGCAAATGTGCGGGTACATCTTCAGGGCTTTGGCCCGATAGCCTTCTTCACGGCTGCGCTGGGCTTCGGCGATCAGCCGGTCGGTTTTAAGGGTGGCCGCCGATTTTTCAGTGCTCATGGGATGTCCTGTTCAGTCCAGGGTTGAGAGTGCGGTAATGGTGAGCCCGGCGCGCGGGCTTCTCAAGGGCTTCAGCGTTTTTCCGCGATCCAGATGGTGTGGCGTGTGCCTTTGTTGCCGTGGGCATACACCTGCACTTCTTTCACCGTGAAACCGGCCTTGGCCACGCGCTCGGAAAACTTGCGGTCGGCGCTGGCCGACCACACGGCCAGAATGCCTTTGGCCCGCAGCGCGCGGTGGCAGCTGCCCAAGCCTGCGGTGGAGTAGAGCCAGCTGTTGCCTTTTTGCGTCAGGCCTTCGGGGCCGTTGTCGACGTCGAGCATGATGGCGTCGAAGCCGGCCGGTTCGCCTTGCAGCACATGGGCGACGTCGGCCAAGCGGATTTCTGCGCGCGGGTCCTCAAGCGGCATGCCGGCTTTCAAGCCGAGCGGGCCGCGGTTCCACTCGATCACGCCGGGCACCAGTTCGGCCACCACTACCTGCGCTGTGGCGCCCAGGTTTTTCAGCGCGGCGGCCAGGGTGAAACCCATGCCGAGTCCGCCGATCAGCACGCGCGGGTTTGGGCGGTGGGCGACTTGCTTGCACGGTATTTCGGCCAGTGCATCTTCGGAGCCGTGCATGCGCGTGTTCATCAATTGGCCGCCGTCGCCGCCCTGAATCTTGATCACGAAATCTTCGCCGTACTCGAACAGGCACAGCGCGCCGCCGTTTTCGGGAATGGGGGCGGTGTCGAGCAGAACGAAGCGTTTCATTGAGGGTGAGCCTTATGCGGGGGCGCGTAGTCTAACGTTCACGTCACGGTTACGGAGGTGCGTTATGCAACTGTTCAGATTGATGGTGCTGGGGGCCGGCGTTATGGCCGCCGCCGCAACGCTGGCCGCCACACCGGGTTCGCCTGGCACGGCCACGCCCAATCCTTATCAGACGATTCAACCGCGCAACGTGCCGATGCCGGCGCCCGCCGCCCGGCCAAACACGCCAGATGCCTATGACCCTCGCGTGCCGCCGCCTGCCAACACAGTGAACCCACGCGACAACGGGCTGCCGCAAATGCAGCAGGCGCCGAGTACGCCAAAGGTGAAGCCGGCCGAGCCGGTGAAGCCAAGGGTTGAGGAATAACAGCTCGGTGGCGCCGTAGGAGCTAGCTTGCTAGCGAACCCTGCAAACGCCGGTTGTCGAGGGTTGCAGGGTTCGCGACCAAGGTCGCTCCTACAGAGTGCGTTCAGGAGCGAGTCACCCCGCCAATCCCAACACCTTCAGCAGAAACGCATATTCCAACGCCGCATCCTTGATGCCTTGATAGCGCCCACTCATGCCGCCGTGGCCGGCGCCGAGGTCGGTTTTCAGGAGCAGCAGGTTGTCGTCGGTCTTGTGCGCGCGCAGCTTGGCCACCCATTTCGCCGCTTCCCAGTACTGCACGCGACTGTCGTTGTAACCGGCCACGGCCAGAAGCGCCGGGTAGGCTTGCGCGCTTACGTTTTCGTACGGCGCGTAACCCTTGATGCGCTCGAACACGTCGGGGTCGTTCGGGTCGCCCCATTCGTCGTACTCGGTCACGGTCAGCGGCAGGTCGGGGTTCTGCATGGTGTTGAGCACATCCACAAACGGCACTTCGGCGATGGCAGCGGCGAACAGGTCGGGGCGCTGGTTGAGCACTGCGCCAATCAGCAAACCGCCGGCGCTGCCGCCGCTGATAGCCAGTTGGCCGGGGGTGGTGTAGCCCTCGGCGAGCACATGCTCGGCGCAGGCAATGAAGTCGCTGAAGGTATTGGCCTTGTGCTCAAGCTTGCCGGCGCGGTACCACGCTTCGCCCAGTTCGCCGCCGCCGCGAATGTGGGCGATGGCGAAGACAAAACCACGGTCCAACAAGCTCAAGCGGGCATGGGAAAACCACGGGTCCAGGCTGGAGCCGTAAGCGCCATAGCCATACAGATAAAACGGCGCCGGTTTGCCCAATGTTTCCCGCCGAGCCACCAGGCTGATGGGGATTTGCGTGCCGTCACTCGCGGTCGCCCACAGGCGCTGGCTGACGTACGCATCGGCGTCGAACCCCCCTTCAACCGGCGTTTCTTTCAAAACAATTTGCTCGCCATTGACCAGATGCAGCTGGCGCACCTGGGCCGGGCGGTTCAGCGCTTCGTAACGCAGCCGAATCACCTCGCTTTCGAATTCCAGGCTGTCCTGCACGTGCAGGCTGTACGCCGCGTCGGGCAGTTGCACGCGCGCGGGCGCTTGGCCCAGGCCGTGCACTTCCAGAATCGGCAGGCCACCTTCGCGCAGGCTAAGTACCAGGGCGCCGGCGTTAAGGGTGATGTCTTCGAGCATCACGGCCGGGTTGTGGGCGATCAGTTCTTGCCAGTCACCGCGCGCTGGCACGCCAGCGGTGGCGGCATGGTACAGGGCGAAGTTGATGCCGGTCTGGTTGCTGCGAATGACCCAGCCCCATTGGCCGGCGTCGGCGCCGTGCACCAGACGGCCATGGTCGACAAAGTATTCGTGGCCTTCTTCACGCGGGGCCAGGCAGGTAAACGTGCCGTGCGGGGTGTCGGCGTCCAGCGTCCAGGTTTCGCAGGTGGTTTTGCTATTGAGCAGCACGAACAACTGGCGTTCGGAGCTGCTGCGGTAGCAATTGACGAAGAAGCGCCCGTCGAGCTCTTCGAATACGCGCTCGGCGCGTTCGGTGCCCAAGGTGTAGCGGTTCAGGCGATAAGGGCGGTGGGTGTCGTCCAGTTCGCCGAAGAACAGGGTCTGGCTGTCGTTGGCCCAGGTCATGCTGCCGTCGCAGTCGTCGAAGGGCAGGGCAGTGATGGCGCCGCTGGCCAGTTCTTTTACGAACAGTTGGTAAATCTCGTCACCGCTGGTGTCCAGGCTGTAGGCGAGGCGCGCGTAGTCGGGGCTGACGCTAAAAGCGCCTAGCGATAGGAAGCCGCCGTTGGCCAGTTCGTTCGGGTCGAGCAGCAGCTCTTCGCTGGCGTCGTCAACGGTATTGCTGCCATCGGCCGGACGGGCGCAGCGGTAGTGGCGCGGGTATTCGTCGCCGGCCGTGGTGCGGGTGTAATAGAGGTGTGGACCCCAAGGCGAGGGTAGGGACAGGTCGGTCTCACGGATACGACCTTTGATTTCGGCGAACAACTGCTCACGCAGCTCGGCCTGTTCGGCCAGTTGGGCATCGAGGAAGGCGTTCTCGGCGTTGAGGTATTCGAGTACCTCGGGAGTGTCGCGGTTTTCCAGCCAGTGGTACGGATCGTTGCCGTTTTCGACGCGGGCGATAGGGGCTTGCGGCATACCAAAACTCCAGAGCAAAGGCGGCCGACGTCAGACGCGCCGGGCAGGAGAAAAGCCGCTATCATAAGCGCCCCTTCGCCAGCATCGCCACGAACCGCATGAACGAACACGATTACGTCCTCGCTTGGGGCCTGTATGCCATCGCTGCCCTGGGTTGCTTGCTGGTGAGCTTCCTGATGACCGGCTGGATGTGGCGCTACCTGCGCGAGCCGCTGCGGTTGGTGGTCGCGGTGCTGCTATTCACGCCCACCGTCGTCGACCCCGGCAAAGAACTGTATGCCCCGGCTGTAGCGGTGACCGCGCTCGACTTGCTGTTCAAAGTCGGCAGCAACATGTGGACCGCCGTTTCCGACCTGGCCATGTACGGCATGATCGCCGTGGTCATTTATGTGCTGTTCGTGCTGATTCGCTGGCCCATCGAGCGCGCGTGGAACAAGCGCAAAGCCGCCAAGGCCGCGCCCGCTCCGGTCGATGAAGACGAACCAACCCTGCGTGAATTGATGGAGCGCGAGCCGCAAGGCCAGCCCTACATTCGGCCCGCCGCCGAGAGCCGTACTCAGCCCGTCAGTGGCAGTGGCGGTCGTCGTGAGCGCATCGAACCGCGTCTATAAGCCCCTGCCCAAGCCAGTTGTCTGGAAGAGTTGAGCCATGTGTGAATTGTTGGGCATGAGTGCCAACGTACCGACCGACATCGTGTTCAGTTTTACCGGCCTGATGCAGCGCGGCGGCGGCACCGGCCCGCACCGCGATGGCTGGGGCATCGCCTTTTACGAAGGACGCGGCCTGCGCCTGTTCCAGGACCCGCAAGCCAGCGTCGACTCGGAAGTGGCCAAGCTGGTGCAGCGCTACCCGATCAAAAGCGAAACCGTGATTGGCCATATCCGCCAGGCCAACGTGGGCAGGGTTTGCCTGGCCAATACGCACCCGTTTGTGCGTGAGCTGTGGGGCCGCAACTGGTGCTTCGCCCACAACGGCCAACTGGCGGACTTCGCCCCGGCGCCGAGCTTCTATTGGCCGGTGGGCGACACCGACAGCGAAGCCGCCTTTTGCGACTTGCTCAACCAGATTCGCAGCTCGTTCCCGCAGCCGGTATCCGTGGAAATGCTGTTGCCGACCCTGGTGCGCGCCTGCACGGCGTACCGCACAAAAGGCGTGTTCAATTGTCTGTTGAGCGACGGTGACTGGTTGTTCGCCTACTGCTCGACCAAGCTGGCGCAAATCACCCGCCGCTCGCCATTCGGCCCGGCCCGGTTGAAGGATGTGGATGTGATCGTCGACTTCCAGGCCGAGACCACGCCGAACGACGTCGTCACCGTGTTGGCCACCGAGCCACTCACCGAAAACGAAAGCTGGACCTTGTACCAACCCGGCGAATGGAGCCTGTGGCGCCGTGGCGAATGCATCGCCAAAGGCCGCAGCTAAGCCGGGCGACGGACCCATCCAAGGAGCACAGGAGCAGGCATGTTCAGAAGTTATCTACGTTTGGTGTTGTTTGCCGTCGGGCTGCTGGTTGGCGTGCAGATTCCGGGCTTTATCAACGATTACAGCCAGCGCATCGAAGCGCATTGGAAAGAGTCGGAGCAGAGCCTCAGCGGCTTCCGCCAGACCGCCAACCAATTCTTCAACGGCGACCTCGACGCCCTGGTCGCCCACTACCGCGCCAGCAGCGACCCGGTGTTCGCCAGCGACGCCAATAGCCTGACCAACCTGCTGGTGCGCTCGCGCCTGCTGGACCGCGAATGGCAAGCCATGACCGGGCCGTGGTACGTGCGGGTGTGGCATGTGGCGTTCAATCCCAACCCTGAATTGTTTAAGGAAACCTACGAGGGTTATCGCTATCAGGTGCTGCTGGCGCCGGAAGCGATTGCCTGGGGTATTTTCTGCGCGTTCGTGTTGGCGTTTTTGATCGAGCTGCTGGTGCTCGGGGCAGGGTGGACGTTGGGCGTGAACCGCACCCATAAAGTCACCCAGCATGAGCAGCGGCCTTGGCGGTGATGTAGGAGCGGCTTTAGCCGCGATGCTTTTTAAGATCAACAGCATCGCTGCTAAAGCCGCTCCCACAGAAGGCTAGGCGTTAAGCTAATAAAAAAACGGGCCCTTTCGAGGCCCGTTTTTTATGGCTGAAACGCCGCTTATTTCGACAGAAACTTCATCCCGTCTTCCAACCCGCGAAGGCTCAAGGGATACATGTGGTCTTCCAGCAACTCGCGAACGATGTTGGTGGAAGCCGTGTAGTTCCAGGTGTCTTTCGGGTACGGGTTGATCCAGATGAGTTTCTTGTACTTCTCACGGAAACGCTGCATCCACACATAGCCCGGCTCTTCGTTCCAGTGCTCGACGCTGCCGCCGGCCTGCGTGATCTCATAGGGCGCCATGGCCGCGTCGCCGACGAACACCACTTTGTAATCGGCGCCGTATTTGTGCAGCAGGTCTTGTGTGGAAAAACGCTCCGAGGTGCGGCGCAGGTTGTTCTTCCACACCGATTCGTACACGAAGTTATGAAAGTAGAAATACTCCAAATGCTTGAACTCGGTTTTGCACGCCGAGAACAACTCTTCGCAGACCTTCACGTGGGCATCCATCGAGCCGCCGATGTCGAACAGAATCAGCAGCTTCACCGCGTTGCGCCGTTCCGGGCGCATCTGAATATTCAGCAAGCCGCCATCGCGGGCGGTGAAGTCGATGGTGCCGTCCAGATCCAGCTCATCCTGCGCGCCCTGGCGAGCAAATTTGCGCAGGCGACGCAGGGCCACTTTGATGTTGCGGGTGCCGAGCTCCACCTGGTCGTCGAGGTTTTTATACTCGCGCTGGTCCCAGACCTTTACTGCCTTACCCTGACGCTTGCCGGCATCGCCAACGCGAATGCCCTCAGGGTTGAAGCCACCTGAACCGAACGGGCTGGTGCCGCCCGTGCCGATCCATTTATTACCGCCTTCGTGGCGTTCTTTCTGCTCTTCGAGGCGCTTCTTGAACTCCTCGATCAGCTTGTCCAGGCCGCCGAGCGACTCGATCTTGGCCCGCTCTTCATCCGTTAGCGAGCGCTCGAATTCCTTGCGCAGCCACTCATCAGGAATCAACGCCTCGATATGCTGGTTAAGGTTTTCCAGGCCCTTGAAATAGGCGCCGAAGGCACGGTCGAACTTGTCGAAATGGCGCTCGTCTTTGACCAAAATCGTGCGCGACAGGAAATAGAACTCGTCCATGTCAGCGAACGTCACGTTGTGCTTCAACGCATTGATCAGATCCAGCAGCTCACGCACCGAGACCGGAACCTTGGCGGCGCGCATTTCGTTGAATAGGTTGAGCAGCATGGCTGCGTCTCCGTTGGAGTTGCGTTCCTACACCAATCTGTCCCCTCGCCCCTTGGGGAGAGGGTTAGGGAGAGGGGGGCAGGCGACACGGTGTCACCTGCTAAGACCCTCTCCCCCAGCCCCTCTCCCGCAAGCGGGCAGAGGGGAGCACAGCAATTGACTTTGTTACCGGCCAGCCCGGCGGCTCATGAACGCCAAGCGCTCCAGCAATTGCACATCTTGTTCATTTTTCACCAACGCCCCCGCCAACGGCGGAATCGCCTTGGTTGGATCGCGTTCGCGCAATACCGCTTCGCCAATATTGTCGGCCATCAGCAGCTTCAGCCAGTCGACCAGTTCAGAGGTCGAAGGCTTCTTCTTAAGCCCCGGCACTTTGCGCACGTCGAAGAACACGTCCAACGCTTCGGCCACTAGGTCTTTCTTGATGTTGGGGTAGTGCACATCAACGATCTGCTGCAGCGTGGCGCGATCGGGGAAGGCGATGTAGTGGAAGAAGCAGCGGCGCAGGAAGGCGTCCGGCAGCTCTTTTTCGTTGTTCGAGGTAATGATGATGATCGGGCGCTTCTTGGCCTTGATCGTCTCGTTGGTCTCGTAAACGTAGAACTCCATCTTGTCGAGTTCTTGCAGCAAGTCGTTGGGGAATTCGATGTCGGCTTTGTCGATTTCGTCGATCAGCAGAATCACGCGCTCATCGCTCTCGAACGCTTCCCAGAGCTTGCCCTTCTTGATGTAGTTGCGCACGTCGTGAACTTTGTCGCTGTCCAGTTGCGAGTCGCGCAGACGGCTTACCGCGTCGTACTCGTACAGGCCCTGGTGGGCCTTGGTGGTGGACTTGACGTGCCAGGTGATCAGCTTGGCGCCGAACGAGGCGGCCAATTGCTCGGCCAGCATGGTTTTACCGGTGCCCGGCTCACCCTTGACCAGCAGCGGGCGCTCCAGGGTGATGGCAGCGTTGACTGCCAATTTAAGATCGTCGGTTGCGACGTAAGCCTGGGTGCCTTCGAACTTCATCGGAAAATCCTCAAACGGATAGCAGCAAGTTCCTATGGAACCTGGCGGTTTCAGTAGATGTAGACGCCGACTATAGCGCGGCCGTCCCACGGCTGTGAACGCGGACGCACTATTCAGTCACTGAATGGGCAGTCACCCCGACGAAGGTGTCAGTAATCGCCCATTGGTTAGGGGCGGATTCATTCCTCTGTGGGCTTGCCTCGCTCATACCGGGCATTGAATGCCTGTACGAAGCCGTTACGCAGAATCGCCAGAAATGCCTGAAAGGCGCTGACGTCTTGCTGGTGCACGTTGCCGCTGAGTTCGACGCGGGTGGCGAATTGGTCTTTCTGCTGGTTTTTCAGCACGGTTTCGCTGCCGCCCACCAAGGCTTCCCAAATGGAGCGGAAGAAGCCTTTGTCCTTTTCCTCAACGTCTTGCTGCCAATTGAACACGTCAACGTCTCGCAGCAGTGGTTTGATGTAGCCGCTGAGTTGGGCTTTCTTGGCGTTGGCTTCGATTACCAGGTCGCCGTGGCCGGCATTAAAGTCGAATTTTGCGTAAGCGCTGGAGAAATCGTTGAGTTTGCGCAGTTCGATGTCGCGGGCGCGGAGGCGGAATTGGAAGTCTTCGAAGTTTTCGTAGGGGTCGAACACGATGGTGCATTCCAACGGCGCATGGCCCAGTAACAGCGCCTTGCCTTCGAAATGCGCGACCCGCTCGCCGTTCTTGTCAGCCACGTTGGTGAGGTTGTAGAGGCTGGCGTTGACCTCGGTAGCCTCCATATCTACCGGCGGGGTGGAGGTGAAGTTGTGGAAACCCAGCTTGCCGTCTATTACACGAACCTCGTTAAGCGTGATCGGCAGCAATTTCTCTAGCTGCTCGCGCCAGTTCACGCCTTTACCGGTCTGCGTCGCGTCTTCGTTTTTGCCGCCATCGACGAAATTCAAAGTCGGCGCAATAAACATGACTTCAGCCACCACCGCGTGGTCATACCAGAGCGAATGCCAACTGACCGCGATATCGATTTGCGGCGCTTCGAGCAGCGGAACCGGCACGTTGCCGTCTTCCTTATGAATGTTCAGGCCATTGATTTGATAGGCGCCGCGCCACCACGCCAGGTCTACATCGGTGATGTGGCCCTGGTATTCGCCCATGTCGGCGAGCTTGCCGTTGAGGTAGTCGCGCACCACGTAGGGCAGAGTGAAGTGCAGAACCAGCACCAGGACAATCAGTCCAATCAGGGTCCAGAGTGGCCAGCTGTAGCGTCTTTTCATGGGGTTGGCTCCGATTTGCTGGCGGTTTGGCATCGCTCAAACGGCGTGCATGGCTCGCCCGGCAATCTCGTTTGAAGTACTAGCTAGACTGTCCCCAGGCCGCTCGGGTTCGGATTTTTTCCGGCTGGACGCCCGCCCGTTGGCGGGCATAGGCTGTTTTTCTTTCGCATCAATCAAGGATTAGAGGATATGAGCCGCATCTACGCAGACAACGCCCAGTCCATCGGCAATACGCCGCTGGTATTCATCAACCGCCTGGGCCCCAAGGGCGTCACCATTCTGGCCAAGATTGAGGGGCGCAATCCCGCGTATTCGGTGAAGTGCCGCATCGGCGCCAACATGGTGTGGGACGCCGAAGAACGCGGTGTACTCAAGCCCGGCATGACCATTGTTGAACCCACCTCGGGCAACACCGGCATCGGCCTGGCGTTCGTCGCCGCGTCACGTGGCTACAAGCTGATGCTGACGATGCCGGCCTCCATGAGCCTGGAACGGCGCAAGGTGTTGAAGGCCCTCGGCGCTGAGCTGGTGCTGACAGAAGCGGCGAAAGGGATGAAAGGCGCGATTGAAAAAGCGTCGGAAATCGCTGCCTCCGATACCAGCAAATACTTTATGCCGCAGCAGTTCGAGAACCCGGCCAACCCGGCGATTCACGAGAAAACCACCGGCCCGGAAATCTGGAACGACACCGAAGGCGCCATCGACGTGCTGGTGTCGGGCGTCGGCACCGGCGGCACCATTACCGGTGTGTCGCGCTATATCAAGAACACCTGCGGCAAACCGATTCTCTCCGTGGCGGTGGAACCCAGCAGCTCGCCGGTGATTACCCAGGAACTCGGTGGCCACGAACTGCGTCCAGCGCCGCACAAGATTCAGGGCATTGGCGCCGGCTTTGTGCCGAAAAACCTCGACCTGAGCATCGTCGATCGCGTGGAAACCGTGGGCGATGACGAAGCCAAAGCCATGGCCCTGCGCTTGATGCGCGAAGAGGGCATTTTGTGCGGCATCTCCTGCGGGGCGGCCATGGCGGCAGCGGTTCGCCTGGCTGAGCGCCCGGAAATGCAGAGCAAAACCATCGTCGTGATTCTTCCGGACTCCGGCGAGCGTTACCTCACCAGCATGTTGTTCAGCGACATGTTCGACGAGCAGGAACTCGTCCAATAAACCGGCGTTGGTTGGGCTGAGCGCCAGGCTCGGCCCAACCCAACCCACCGCTTACAAGGTGTGTTGCCCATGTTGCAGTCTGTCTCCCCAAAAAACGACATCACCCCAGAAACCAGCGCCACCCCGGAACCACCCAAGCCCACCTCGGCGGGCATTTTCTCGCCTTTCGCGGTGCGCGCTTTTCGCATCATCTGGATCGCTAACCTTTTCGCCAACCTCGGCACCTGGGCGCAGTCGGTGGCCGCCGCCTGGGTCGTCACCGAAGCCCATGCCAGCGCGCCGATGGTGGCGATGATTCAGGTGGCGTCGGCCTTGCCGCTGGTGGTGCTGTCGATTGTGTCCGGCGTGCTGGCCGACAACCATGACCGGCGCAAAATCATGCTCATCGGCCTGACCTTCGAGCTGAGCGGCGCCACGTTTTTAACCGTCATCGCTTTCGCCGGGCTGCTCGATCCGCTGTTGTTGATCGTCTCGATTCTGTGGATCAGCCTCGGCGGGGCCATCACCATTCCGGCCTGGCAAGCGGCCGTGAATGAGCAGGTGCCACCGAGCATGGTCGGCAACGCGGTGCTGCTCAACAGCGTGAACTACAACGTCGCCCGCGCCGTGGGCCCGGCGCTCGGTGGCTTGCTGCTGAGCGTCACCGGCTCGGCGTGGGTGTTTCTCTTTAACTGCTTGTGCTACCTCGGCTTGATCGCGGCCATTTGGCAATGGCGGCGTCATGTACCGGCTCGGCAGTTTCCGCCGGAGCACATTGGCGAGGGCGTGATCGCGGCGCTGCGCTTCACCCAGCATTCCAGCGTGACCCGCTTGGTGATGCTGCGCTCATTCAGCTTTGGTTTGTCGGCCAGCTCGATCTGGGCGCTGTTGCCGATTCTGGCGCACCGCAACCCCGAGGGTGACGCGTCGGTGTACGGCTACATGCTCGGGGCATTGGGCATTGGTGCGATTGTCGGCAGTACGTTGGTCAACCGCGCCCGTCAGTGGGTGGGCAGTAGCCGGCTGATCAGTTTTGCCGGCTTGTTGCTGGCGGTCATCGTGTTGCTGCTGGGCAGCGTCGATACCTTGTGGGTGCTGTATCCAGCGCTGTTGGTCGGCGGCGCCTGCTGGATTGCGGCGGTGGCCACGTACAACTCGGCGGTGCAGATTCTGGTGCCCGACTGGGTCAAGGCCCGCGCTTTAGCGCTGTACCAGACCGCGCTGTATGGCGGCCTGGCGCTGGGCTTTTTTTTGTGGGGGCACCTGGCGCAGACCATGGGCGTGCAGGGCGCATTGCTGGCGGCCGGCTGCTTGATGCTGGCCTCGGCGTTGCTGTTGTACCAGTCGCGCTTACCCGAGTTGGACGCCACCAACATCGCCCATGCGCCGGCCACCTTGCCCGGCCAGCCGACGTTTGTGTTCAACCCGGAGCGCGGCTCGGTGCTGGTGAGCATCGAATACCGCATTCCCACAGAGCGTACGCGTGAGTTTGTGAAGGCCGTGCAGGGCTTGCGCAGCCTGCGCTTGCGCAACGGCGCCGAGCGTTGGGCGATGTACCGCGACGTCAGCGATCAGGAGGTATGGCAAGAAGTGCTGGTGGTCGACAACTGGCTGCAGCACCTGCGCATGCTCGACCGCCTGACGCTGTTCGATAAAACCCTGATCGACAACGTGGTGCTGCTGCACAGCGGCGAAGAGCCGCCACGCGTGCGTCACGGCGTGAGTTACGAGTCGGGTAATTACGACAGCGTGCCGTGAGTCGTGCGCTCAGGAGGCCTCGGCGGCTTTGGCCGGCGATGTCGGTTTGACCACCAGCCACAGCGCCAGGCCGATCAGCACGCCGCCATATAAATAGGCCCACGACAGCGGCTCGCCGAGCAGCAGCACGCCCCACAACACGCCGAAAGGCGGCACGGCGAAGGTGACGGTAGAGGCTTTGATCGGGCCGATGTCGGTGATTAGGCGGAAATACAGGACATAGGCAAACGCCGTGCACACCAGCCCCAGGCCGGCGAGGGACAGCCACACGGTGGCGCCGCCCCAGCTGGCTGGCGGTTGTTCAACCACGGCATAGCCGAACAGCGGCAACAGAAACAGCGTGGCGCCAAACATGCTGCCGCATGCGGTCACGCGGTTGTCCAGCGGCACGCCGCCCAACCATTTACGCGTGAGAAAGCCGGCGAAGCCGTAGCAGGTAGTCGCCACCAGGCAGGCGAGGGCGCCCCACAACAATTGCGCATCGAAAGCCACCGGGCCAGTGCGCGTGAGCAAACCGACGCCAAGCAATCCCAGCACCACGCCCAGCGACTTGGTCGGCGTTGGCGGCTCGGCGAAAAACAGCATGCCGATGAGTACACCCATGAGCGGTGTGGTGGCGTTGAAAATAGAGGAATAGCCAGCGGGCAACACCATGGCGGCCAGGCAATACATGGTCGCGGGCAGGCCAGAGTTGATCACGCCCAACACCAGCAAGTGGCGCATTTTGCCGTGGAAATTCCACTGCACCCGCATCACCCAGAGAATCACGATCAAACCGACCGCTGCGAGCGCGACGCGAAAGAACGCGCTGGGCAATGGTCCGAGCACTGGCACGATCACGCGCATAAACAGAAAGCTGGCGCCCCAAATGGCAGCCAGACTCAGCAGGCGAACGTAATCGGCAAGTCTCACAACACTCTCCAGCCTCGTACAAAGAGGCGAGAGTGTTGCCGCTGGTTCGGCGAATGGCAATCCGATTGTTGCGCTTGAATATGCCTACGGAGGTAAGTAAGACATGCACACTTCCTACACAGGAATTGGCGCCGTCGCCCAATCGGAACGATTGCCTCAGGGTGTAGGGTCGGGCTCGTCATCGTCAGGGACTGCTACCTCGTCCATGTGGGAAGGCAGCATGACCATCAGTTCATGCATGTCTACCATCAAGTAGCGACCGATGCGCCGGGTGGGCAGCACGCCTTGATCTACAAGGCGCTCGATATGGCTTTGGCGCCTGGTTAAACCGGCGGCTTCGCAAAACCGCTGAACGCTCAAATAACGGGGGCACTCGCGAAACCATGCCTGGGTAAGCTGTATTTCTTTCATAGGGCTTCCTGCACCATCGCCGACCTGTCATCGCACTGACAGGTTTGGTTTCCTCACTCTCTGCTCCGCATTCTATTACTAAAGGTTAGGCAGTTAACGCGAGTTGTACCTAACTGGTAGTAAAAATCGGAAATACGGTATCTCGACAGGAAGTACAGATGAACAATCAACGTTTTCTCTTCACCGCTGGCCAACGACTGCGCGGCTTGCGCGAGTTGATGGGCTTGAGCCGTCCAGCGTTTGAGAAATTGACGGGTATCGACAGGAAGCGCCTGGAAAATATCGAAAGCGGTCAGCAACGCATGCACGACATCGATTTCGAAAAGGTCTGCAGCCTCTACCCCGAATTCTCGCGCTGGATCACTTACGGCGGTCCGGTGGATGGGGAGGTGGAGTTGAAGGTAGCGGATTCCGGGCAACTGAACGCGGTGTATCTGGTGCAGCGCAACCCGGCGCTACTGGAAAATCTAGGGCTGACGCTAGAAGACTGGACCCATCGCCACCAGCCGCAGCTGCAATTGATCAGTGAGAGTGAGGCGCTGCAAGAGCGCCAGTCGGCGCTTGAAGCGGAGCAGGGCGACAACCCTGAAGAAACAGGTGTGGTGATTGATCAAGACGACGCTCAGCGCTGAGCGATCGTCGCCGCCAATTGACTCAAATAGGCCACCACATCCGGCGCACCAGCCAGGCGCAAGCCTTCGCCTAAGGCGGTGGCCTCGGCTGAATGCTTGGGTAACAACAAGAACTCGGGCGCGCCGGGT
This sequence comes from Pseudomonas sp. AC070, assembly GCF_979258635.1. Taxonomy (NCBI): domain Bacteria; kingdom Pseudomonadati; phylum Pseudomonadota; class Gammaproteobacteria; order Pseudomonadales; family Pseudomonadaceae; genus Pseudomonas; species Pseudomonas sp. AC070. Next base: position 3,123,046 of record NZ_OZ409871.1, on the reverse strand, counting down.
GTACGCAGCATGGCCAGCCGCGCATAGGGCACGCCCTTGTCCAGCAGCAACCCCATGAATTGCGGATCGCTCCAGGCCTGCACGGGCATGGCCAGCATGTGATAGCCGGCCTGCAGGGCTTGCAGGCCGGCTTCATGGATGCGGTAGCGGGTCAGCTCGGCGGGCAAGGTCACGTCCAATCCCCGCAAACGGGCATAGGCGATGGCGCTGGCGAAAGCCTCATGGTGATGCTCGCCGGCCCAATACACCCGGTTGCCTACCCAGTCGGCCTGGCGCAACACGATGCGCTCGCCGGCCAGAAAACGCGGAAGGGCAGTGCTGATAACTCTGACGAAATCTTTGTAGCTGATGATGCGAATGCCTCGGCACGCCTCGCTGCCGGCGTATTGCTCGAAGCTGGCGAAGGGAGGGGCGCTGAGGTCGCTGCCGCACAGGCCGTCGATTAAGCGCAGGTCAAAGGCGTTGAGCTGTTGGGTGTCGTGCTCGACTACTTTGATCAGCATGGCATGGGCCTCGGCTTTGTCTTCCTGCACCGGGCCGGACAGCGCATTGCGCGGCAGGTCGACCAGACGCTGAAGCGGCGCGCCGTTTTGCCACCAGATTTGCTCGCTGGGCTGAGGCAATACCTGAAAGGGCAAACGCAGTTCGCCGGCACGCTGCAAGATGTGCCGCGGCCCACGGCCACTCAAACCCAGGCGCTGCGCCAAGGCTGAAATGCGTTCGGTAAGGGAGGCGGGATGCTCGCTGGGACTCATGGCCAAATGCTAGTTCCTAGGTCATGCAAGCCAGTGTGGCAGACGATGTGCAAATGTGCCGGAGCAATTGTCCAACCCTGCATAACGGTCGTGCAGCCGGGCAAGCCCAGCCAGCGGCCATGTGCCTGCGACCCAGTAGTGGTCTGTGGCAGTATTGCGGGAATCATTTGCGAGGTAGCCTCCATGCCAAGCCTGGAGTTGGATATTGCCCTATCTGCCGAACGTTTGCGCGCGGTCTATCAAGGGCAGGCCAACCGAATCCTGTTACGTAGCCGCGATGGTCGGCGTGTCAGCCTGCCGGCGCACCACTTGCGGCCATTTCTGACCCACGACGGCGTCTACGGTTCATTCGAGCTGGAGTTTAACAGCGCCGGCGAGCTTGTCGCCCTGCGGCGTCTTACAGCAACGCGCTAGCGCCTCGCCGAGCAGCGCCGGGCAGGGCTATAATCGCCGACCTTTTTTCTCGAGCGAAGCCCGCCCATGTATACCCTGGCCCGCGACCTGCTTTTCAAACTCTCCGCAGAAACTTCTCACGAGTTGTCGATCGACATGATCGGCGCCGGCGGCCGCCTGGGCTTGAATGGCGTGTTCTGCAAACAGCCGGCGCGCGTGCCGGTGCGGGTTATGGGCCTGGACTTTCCCAACCCCGTCGGTCTGGCCGCCGGCCTGGACAAAAATGGCGACGCCATCGATGGCTTCGCTCAGTTGGGGTTTGGTTTCGTAGAAGTCGGCACCGTGACGCCGCGCCCGCAGCCGGGTAACCCAAAGCCGCGCCTGTTCCGCCTGCCGCAAGCCGAGGCCATCATCAACCGCATGGGCTTCAACAACCACGGTGTCGACCACTTGCTGGCGCGGGTTCAGGCGGCGAAATTCAAAGGCGTGCTGGGCATCAACATTGGCAAGAACTTCGACACGCCGGTCGAGCGCGCCGTCGATGATTACTTGCTGTGCCTGAACAAGGTGTACGCCCACGCCAGCTACGTGACCGTCAACGTCAGCTCGCCCAACACCCCGGGCCTGCGCAGCCTGCAATTCGGCGACTCGCTCAAACAACTGCTCGAAGCGCTGCGCCAGCGCCAGGAAGACTTGGCCCAGGTGCACGGCAAGCGTGTGCCGCTGGCGATCAAGATTGCTCCGGACATGAGCGATGAAGAAATCGTCGAAGTGGCCAACGCCTTGGTGCAGGCCGGAATGGATGCCGTCATCGCCACCAACACCACCTTGAGCCGCGACGGCGTGCAAGGCCTGGAGCACGGTGACGAGGCGGGCGGGTTGTCCGGCGCGCCGGTGCGCGAGAAGAGCACCTCCACCGTGCGAGCATTGGCCGCCGAGTTGGGCGGGCGTTTGCCGATCATCGCTGCGGGCGGCATTACCGAGGGCAAGCACGCTGCCGAGAAAATCGCGGCCGGAGCGAGCTTGGTGCAAATCTATTCGGGCTTCATCTATAAGGGCCCCGCGTTGATCCGCGAAGCGGTGGACGCCATCGGGGCGATGCCCAAGGCCAAATAACCCAAAGGCGAAAAAACGCAGCCAATAAAAAGGCCTCCTTAAAGGAGGCCCTGGGCTCTCGCCCGCCGTCCGGATGGGACGTGCATGGTTAAGCGGAGAGTAGATAAGTAGTCGGAGTTTCCCTGTTTAACCGACTGCGTTGAGTTCATTAAGCCTATGGATACCGGCGGTGCCGATCAGTCCGTCCCAGTTGTCACCGCGACCCTCTCGCCAGCCGTTGATCCAGGCTTGGCGTACGGACGGAAGAGTAAATGGACACAATTCACGAGATTTGCCATGGACGCCAAATTGATAGCCGCGCAAAAAAGCTCTTTCTAAAGGATCACGCTTAAGTCTTCTCATAGGGTGTTGCCCTCACTTGTTGACTGTTATGTCCTGGTTCGCCTCTTGACGAGGCCTGGCAGAAAGCCTCTGCCAGTGGAGCCCGCTGCCGGCGTTACGGTCTCCTCCTAACGCCGTTGCGACGTTGGGCTGAGTTGATTTCTATCGAATGCGGCCGGTGCTGGGAATGATCGTTTTGTCATAAGCACGTAACGTTTGTCGTGGTGCGGCCATAAGCAAACCGTTACGGTACGGCCTGCGCCAACGGGGCCGGGGCTGGAGCTGGAAATAACGGCGATTGGCCAGTGCGATCTTTTCGCAGTTGCGATGTTCATCGATTCCGACGAAGGGTCTCGAATATGTTTTTTTGCGGTGTCCGTCGCCTTTTGTGTCGTCGGATACCGCCGCCAAACCTGCAAGCAGGCGCGGCAAAGGGGTTGCGTCTAGGCTGCTTTCACACGGGCTGGCCTGGCAGCTCGAGCCGTAAGGCTCACACAGCGCTTCATTTCGACGCGCGGGACCGGCGGGTAGAACCCCGGTTTTTAACCGGGCACGCAGCTCAACTGCGCGCCATTACGCTTAGGCACTGGAATACACATGTCGGATCGTTTCGAACTTTTTCTTACCTGCCCCAAGGGCTTGGAAGGCTTGCTCGCTGAGGAAGCCACCGCGCTGGGGTTGGAAGAAACCCGTGAGCACACCTCGGCGATCCGCGGCTTCGCGCAGATGGAAACGGCGTATCGCCTGTGCCTCTGGTCGCGCCTAGCCAACCGCGTGTTGCTGGTGCTCAAGCGCTTTCCCATGGCAAATGCCGACGACCTCTACGACGGCGTGCTTGACGTCGACTGGGCTGAACACCTGGACGCGGCCGGCAGCCTGGCCGTCGAGTTCAGCGGCAATGGCTCGGGTATCGACAACACCCACTTCGGCGCCCTGAAAGTGAAAGACGCCATCGTCGATAAGCTGCGCACCAGCACCGGCGAGCGTCCCTCCATCGACAAGCTCAACCCGGACCTGCGCATTCACCTGCGCCTGGACCGTGGCGAAGCCATCCTCTCGCTCGACCTCTCCGGCCACAGCCTGCACCAGCGCGGCTACCGCTTGCAGCAAGGCGCCGCGCCGCTGAAAGAAAACCTCGCCGCCGCCGTGCTGATTCGCGCCGGCTGGCCGCGCATTGCAGCGGCCGGGGGCGCGCTGGCGGACCCGATGTGTGGCGTCGGCACCTTCCTGGTCGAAGCGGCGATGATCGCTGCCGATATCGCCCCTAATCTCAAACGTGAGCGCTGGGGCTTTACCGCCTGGCTCGGCCACGTGCCGGCACTGTGGAAGAAACTGCATGCCGAGGCCCAGCAGCGTGCTGACGAAGGTCTGGCGAAACAGCCGTCGTGGATTCGCGGTTACGAGGCCGACCCTCGCCTGATTCAACCGGCGCGCAACAACATCGAGCGCGCTGGCCTTTCGAACTGGATCAAGGTGTACCAGGGCGAAGTGGCCACCTTCGAGCCGCGCCCGGACCACAATCAAACCGGTCTCGTGGTCTGCAACCCGCCGTATGGCGAGCGCTTGGGCGACGAAGCCAGTTTGCTTTACCTCTACCAAAACCTCGGCGAGCGCCTGCGTCAGGCTTGCATGAACTGGGAAGCCGCGGTGTTCACCGGCGCGCCGGATCTGGGCAAGCGCATGGGCATTCGTAGCCACAAGCAATACGCCTTCTGGAACGGCGCACTGCCCTGCAAGCTGCTGTTGATCAAGGTGCAACCCGAGCAATTCGTTACCGGCGAGCGCCGCAGCCCCGAGCAACGCGAGCGCGAACGCGAACAAGCGGCTCAGGGACATGAAGTCGAGGCGCCAGCCAGCGCGCCAGCCGAGCAAGCGCGCCTGAGCGAAGGCGGGCAAATGTTTGCCAACCGCTTGCAGAAAAACCTGAAGACCCTGGGCAAATGGGCGCGCCGTGAGGGCGTGGACTGTTACCGTGTTTATGACGCGGACATGCCCGAATACGCCCTGGCTATCGATCTGTACCACGACTGGGTGCACGTTCAGGAATACGCGCCGCCCCGCACCATCGACGCCGACAAGGCCCAGGGGCGGCTGTTCGACGCCCTGGCGGCCATCCCGCAGGCGCTCGGTATCGATAAGTCGAAGGTGGTGATCAAGCGTCGCGAGCGCCAGAGCGGCACCAAGCAGTACGAGCGCCAAGCCAGCCAAGGCACCTTTACCGAGGTCAGCGAAGGCGGCGTGAAGTTGCTGGTCAACCTCACCGATTACCTCGACACCGGCTTGTTCCTCGATCACCGCCCGCTGCGCCTGCGCATCCAGCGCGAAGCGGCCGGCAAGCGTTTCCTCAACCTGTTCTGCTACACCGCCACGGCGTCTGTGCACGCGGCCAAAGGCGGCGCGCGCACGACCACAAGCGTCGACCTGTCGAAAACCTACCTGGACTGGGCGCGCCGCAACCTGTCGCTCAACGGCTTCTCGGACAAGAACCGTTTGGAGCAGGGCGATGTGATGAACTGGTTGGCCGCAGATCGCGAGGAATACGACCTGATCTTTATCGACCCGCCGACCTTCTCCAACTCCAAGCGCATGGAAGGCGTATTCGACGTGCAGCGCGACCACGTGCAGTTGCTGGACCTGGCCATGGCGCGGTTGGCGGCCGGTGGCGTGCTGTATTTCTCCAACAACTTCCGTAAATTCCAGCTCGATGAAGGACTGGCGGCGCGGTATCAGCTGGAAGAAATCACTGCCAGCACGCTTGATCCGGACTTCGCCCGCAACGCGAAAATCCACCGCGCGTGGCGCTTGATGGCGAAATAACTGATCTGACGCCCACAAAAAAGCCGCTCAATTGAGCGGCTTTTTTGTGGGCGCTTACTGCGCGTCGAACGCTTGGCCGTTCACGCCTTGGCTGTCTGGCCCCATCAGGTACAGATACACCGGCATGATCTCGGCGGGCAGCGGATTGTTCATCGGGTTTTCGCCGGGGTAGGCGTGGGCGCGCATGTCGGTGCGAGTGGCGCCCGGGTTGATGCTGTTGGCGCGCACGTTGGTGATATCGGCCACTTCGTCCGCCAGCGTTTGCATCAGGCCTTCGGTGGCAAATTTCGATACGCCATAGGCGCCCCAATAGGCCCGGCCTTTGCGTCCTACGCTGCTGGAGGTGAAGATCACCGACGCATCGGCAGACAGTTTTAGCAGCGGCAGCAAGGTGCTGGTGAGCATGAACATGGCGTTCACGTTTACCTGCATCACGCGCATGAAATTGTCGCCAGACAGCTGCTCCAGCGGCGTACGCGGGCCAACGATGGAGGCGTTATGGAGCACGCCGTCGATGTGGCCGAATTCGTTTTCGATCATCACCGCCAGTTCGTCGTACTGGTGCGCCAGCGCTGTTTCCAGGTTGAAGGGAATCACCACCGGTTGCGGGTGCCCGGCCGCTTCGATCTCGTCGTACACGGCGCTCAGGTTGGCTTCGGTTTTACCGAGCAGCAGCACCGTGGCGCCATGGGCAGCGTAGGTTTTCGCAGCAGCGGCACCGATTCCACGGCCGGCGCCAGTCACAAGAATGGTGCGGCCCTTGAGCAGGTCGGGGCGGGCGGAATAGTCGAACATCGGCAGTCTCTCTAGGAATAAGCCGGGCGGCCACTGGGAAGCGGCCGACCGGGAATCAAACGGTCAGCAGCTACACAGCGCCCGATCTAGCACGGCGCGCAGTTCGGACGGGTGATCAACCACCACGTCGGCGCCCCAATGACGCGGGTTGTCGTCGGGGTGGATGTAGCCGTAGGTCACGGCTGCGGTTTTGGTGCCGGCGGAGCGACCCGATTCGATGTCACGCAAGTCGTCGCCGATATACAGCACGCTCGCCGGGTCCAGGCCCAGGCGCGAGCAGGCCAAAAGCAGCGGCTCGGGGTCGGGTTTGCTGTTAGTGACGTGATCCGGGCAGATAAGAATGGCCGAGCGTTCGGCCAGGCCCAGTTGCTCCATGATCGGCGCCGCATAGCGCACCGGCTTGTTGGTGACCACGCCCCAAATCAGCTTGGCGTGCTCGATGTCGGCCAGCAGCTCGGCGATGCCGTCGAACGGTTTGGTCAGCACCGCGCAGTGCTCTTGATAGCGCGCCAGAAACTCCAGGCGCAGGGCTTCGAACTGCTCGGACATCGGGTCCACGTCAAAGGCGCGCAGCACCATGGCGCGGGCGCCACCGGAGACGTGGTCGCGAATCAGCTTGTCTTCTATCGGCGGCAGGCCGCGGGCGGCGCGCATGGCTTGGGCGATGGCGATGAAGTCTGGCGCGCTGTCGAGCAGCGTGCCGTCCATGTCGAAAAGGACCGCTTGCAGACGCATCAGGCCCCCTTCACGGTCTGGATCATGTAGTTGACGTCTACATCGTTGGCCAGCTTGTAGTGCTTGGTTAGCGGGTTGTAGGTCAAGCCGATGATGTCTTTGACTTCCAGGCCGGCGGAGCGGCTCCACGCGCCGAGTTCGGACGGGCGGATAAATTTCTTGAAGTCGTGAGTACCGCGCGGCAGCAGGCGCATCAGGTATTCGGCGCCGACGATGGCGAACAGGTACGCCTTGGGGTTGCGGTTGATCGTGGAGAAAAACACCTGGCCGCCCGGTTTGACCATCGCGTAGCACGCGCGAATTACCGAGGCCGGGTCGGGCACGTGTTCGAGCATTTCCAGGCAGGTGACCACGTCGAACTGCTCGGGCATTTCTTCCGCCAGGGCTTCGGCGGTGCACTGGCGGTATTCCACCTGTACGCCGGATTCCAGTTGGTGCAAACGCGCGACGGCCAACGGCGCTTCGCCCATGTCGATGCCGGTAACCGTGGCGCCGCGCTGGGCCATGGCTTCGCTGAGGATGCCGCCACCGCAGCCGACGTCGAGCACTTTCTTGCCGGCCAGGTTGACCCGCTCATCAATCCAGTTCACCCGCAGCGGATTGATGTCGTGCAGCGGCTTGAACTCGCTTTCGCGGTCCCACCAGCGGTGGGCGAGGGCGGAGAATTTGGCGATTTCGGCGTGGTCGACGTTGCTCATACAGGTTTCCTCAAATCGAATTCGGTGGCGGCCAGGGAGCCCTTGGTCATTTCAAGGGCGCGCGGCTGGTGGCGATTTTCTGGCCCCAGGCGCGGGCGCTGGCGTGCAGTTTGTCTTCGTCCATGCGGGTCAGGCGGCGGTTGTCGAGCAACTGCTTACCGCCGACCCAGACATGTTTGACGCTGTTTCGGTTGCTGGCATAGATCAATTGAGAGACCGGATCGTACACCGGTTGTTGCGCTAATTCGGTGAGGTCAAATGCCACGATGTCGGCGGCCTTGCCGATTTCCAGCGAGCCGATTTCGTTTTCCAGGCCCAGCGCGCGGGCGCCGTTCAAGGTAGCCATGCGCAGGGCCCGGTGTACGTCCAGGGCGGTGGCGGAACCGGCCACGGCTTTGGCCAGCATGGCGGCGGTACGGGTTTCCCCGAGCAGGTCGAGGTCGTTGTTGCTGGCCGCGCCGTCGGTGCCAATGGCCACGTTCACGCCCGCTTGCCACAAACGCTCGACCGGGCAGAAACCGCTGGCCAGTTTGAGATTTGATTCCGGGCAATGGATGACGCTGGCGTTGCTTTCGACCAGCAATTGCAGGTCGTCGTCATTTACCTGTGTCATGTGCACGGCTTGAAAGCGCGGGCCGAGCAGGTCGAGGCGGGCCAGGCGGGCCATCGGGCGCTCGCCATGCAGCTCCAGACTTTGCTGCACTTCAAAGGCGGTTTCCTGCACATGCATATGAATGCCGGCATCCAGCTCCTCGGCGAGCATGCGGATGTTTTCCAGTTTGTCGTCGCTGACGGTGTACGGCGCGTGCGGGCCGAACGCCACCTTGATGCGTGGGTGCAGGCGCAGGTCGTCGAACAGGTTCAGCCCTTTGCGCAGGGCTTCGTCGGCGTCACGGGCGCCGGGGATGGGGAAGTTCAGCACTGGAATGGTGATCTGCGCGCGAATCCCGCTGGTGTGCACCAGCTCGCTGGCGACTTCCGGAAAAAAGTACATGTCGGAGAAGCAGGTGATGCCGCCCTGCAACTGTTCGGCGATTGCCAATTCGGTGCCGTCGCGAATAAAACTTTCATCCACCCATTTGGCTTCGGCCGGCCAGATGTGGTCTTGCAGCCAGTTCATCAGCGCTTTGTCGTCGGCCATGCCGCGAAACAGGCTCATCGCCGCGTGGCCGTGGGCGTTTACCAGCCCCGGGCTAAGCAACATGCCTGGCAGTTCGCGCACCTCGGTTGCCGGATGGCGCAGGGCCTCGTCGCGCGGGGCGATCAAGGCGATGCGGCCATCGCGAATGCCCAGGCCGTGCTCCTGTAACACCACACCGGCAGGCTCGACAGGCACCAGCCAGGTTGGCAGGAGCAGCAGGTCGAGCGGGGCGGCGGTGTTGGGCATGGCGGTATCCAAAGGCTATAACGATGGGCGTGTAGCAGTAGGCTTTCGACAGTATCGCCTACGTCTACGTAGGAAGTTGACTACGCCAGGCTCGGAACGCTGGCCTGGACGGGTTTTTGCGCCGACGAAGTATACCCGAGCGCCCAAGTGTGGGGCTCGCTATAATCCGCAGCTTTTCGCTTCTGAGTACGAGGATGGCCATGCGCGAGCAATTGTTGGCAGCGGAGAAGGTTAAAGCCATCGATTGGCGGGATGGCGCGCTGTACCTGCTGGACCAGCGTGCGTTGCCTTTCGAGGAAACCTGGGTGCGTTTCGACTCGGCGGCCAGTGTCGCCCAAGCGATTAAAGACATGGTAGTGCGCGGCGCCCCGGCTATTGGTATTGCTGCCGCTTATGGCCTGGCGCTCGGTGTGCGGGCGCGAATGGCCGAAGGCGATGACTGGCAGATGGCGCTGGAAGAAGACTTCGAAACCCTCAATAACTCGCGGCCCACGGCGGTCAATCTGTTCTGGGCGCTGAACCGCATGCGCGAGCGCCTGTATCGCCTCAAAGACAGCGACGATGCTTTGGCGATCATGAATGCCGAGGCCGAGGCCATTCACGAGAGCGACCGCGAGGCCAATCTGACCATGGCGCAATTGGGCGTCGACCTGATTCGCCGCCATCAAGGCAACCTGCAAACCTTGCTGACCCACTGCAACACCGGCGCCCTGGCCACTGGCGGCTTCGGTACGGCGTTGGGCGTGATTCGGGCGGCGTACCTGGATGGCTTGGTCGAGCGCGTGTATGCCGACGAAACCCGGCCCTGGCTGCAAGGCTCGCGTCTGACCGCCTGGGAGCTGCTCAACGAAGGCATTCCGGTGAGCCTGAACGCCGACTCCGCTGCGGCGCATCTGATGAAAACCAAAGGCATCACCTGGGTAATCGTCGGCGCCGACCGCATCACCGCTAACGGCGATGTGGCCAACAAGATTGGCACCTATCAGTTGGCCGTAAACGCCATGCACCACGGCGTGCGTTTTATGGTGGTGGCGCCGAGTTCGACCATCGACATGAACCTGGAAAGCGGCGACGACATTCCGATTGAAGAACGCGCCGGCAGCGAGTTGCTGGAGCTGGCCGGCAAGCGGGTGGCGGCGGATGTGCCGGCGGTGAATCCGGTGTTCGATGTGACCCCGGCTGACCTGATCGATTTCATCGTTACCGAGAAGGGTGTGGTCGAGCGGCCGGACAAGGCCAAGATGGCCCTGCTCATGTGCCGCAAGCGTCTGCACTAACGCCTTCATTTATTAGCGTTTGTGCCCGTTCGGGTGATGTCATTTATATGGCCTCGCCTGACGCGCGGCCTGCGTTGCGGGGATAGGTTCAGGGCATCGGTTGTGGTACTCTCCGTCAGTTTTCAAGGGGGCCTGCCATGGCCACCCCAATTGCGCAGATCCATGCCATAACTCGTTGATTTGTCATGTGTCGTTGTGGCCTGAAGGCGGCAGCGGCGAGCTCCCCGTCATTCAGGAAGAATGCGCGGAGTTTCACCAGAAAAAGGAACCAGGCTTCTCATGGGCGAACTGGCCAAAGAAATCCTCCCGGTCAATATCGAAGACGAGCTGAAACAGTCCTACCTCGACTACGCAATGAGCGTAATCGTAGGGCGCGCCTTGCCCGATGCACGTGACGGCCTCAAGCCCGTGCACCGTCGCGTTCTGTACGCGATGAGCGAGCTGGGCAATGACTGGAACAAGGCTTACAAGAAATCCGCCCGTGTGGTCGGTGACGTAATCGGTAAGTACCACCCCCACGGTGATACGGCGGTTTACGACACCATCGTCCGTATGGCGCAGCCCTTCTCCTTGCGCTACCTGCTGGTCGACGGCCAGGGCAACTTCGGTTCGGTAGACGGCGACAACGCCGCGGCCATGCGATACACCGAAGTGCGCATGACCAAGTTGGCCCACGAACTGCTGGCCGACCTCGACAAAGAAACGGTCGACTGGGTGCCCAACTACGACGGCACCGAAATCATTCCGGCCGTTATGCCCACCAAGATCCCCAACCTGCTGGTCAACGGTTCCAGCGGTATTGCCGTGGGCATGGCCACCAACATTCCGCCGCACAACCTCACCGAGGTTATCGACGGTTGCCTGGCGCTGATCGACAACCCCGAGCTGACGATCGACGACCTGATGCACTACATCCCCGGTCCGGACTTCCCGACTGCGGCGATCATCAACGGTCGTGCCGGCATCATCGAGGCCTACCGCACCGGCCGTGGTCGCATCCAGATTCGCGCCCGCGCCATGTTCGAAGACATCGACAAGGTCGGTGGCCGCCAGCAGATCGTGATCACCGAGCTGCCGTATCAGCTCAACAAAGCCCGCGTGATCGAGAAGATCGCCGAGCTGGTGAAAGAGAAAAAGCTCGAAGGCATCACCGAACTGCGCGATGAGTCCGACAAAGACGGCATGCGCATCGTCATCGAGCTGCGCCGTGGTGAAGTGCCAGAGGTGATCCTCAACAACCTCTATGCGCAAACCCAGCTGCAAAGCGTATTCGGCATCAACGTGGTGGCGCTGATCGACGGCCAGCCGAAGATTCTGAACCTCAAGGATCTGCTTGAAGCGTTCATTCTTCACCGCCGTGAAGTGGTTACCCGTCGTACCGTTTACCTGCTGCGCAAAGCCCGTGAGCGCGGCCACATCCTTGAAGGCCAGGCCGTTGCGCTGTCCAACATCGACCCGGTTATCGCCGTCATCAAGGCATCGCCGAGCTCGGCAGAAGCCAAGGAAGCGTTGATTTCCCAAGCGTGGGAATCCAGTGCCGTGCAGGGCATGGTTGAAGCGGCTGGCGCCGAAGCGTGCCGCCCGCAAGACCTCGACCCGCAATACGGCCTGCGTGACGGCAAGTATTACCTGTCGCCAGAACAGGCTCAGGCGATTCTCGACCTGCGTCTGCACCGCCTGACCGGTCTTGAGCACGAAAAACTGCTGGCCGAGTACAAAGAAATTCTCGACCAGATTGGCGAGCTGATCCGCATCCTGACCAGCGCCACGCGCCTGATGGAAGTGATCCGCGAAGAGCTGGAAGGTGTGAAAGCCGAATTCGGCGACAAGCGTCGCACTGAAATTCTCGACACCCGTCTGGACCTCACGCTGGGTGACTTGATCACCGAAGAAGAGCGCGTAGTCACCATTTCCCATGGTGGTTATGCCAAGACCCAGCCGCTGTCTGCCTATCAGGCCCAGCGTCGCGGCGGTAAAGGCAAGTCGGCCACCGGCGTGAAAGATGAGGACTACATCGAGCATCTGCTGGTCGCCAACAGCCACGCCACGCTGTTGCTGTTCTCCAGCAAGGGCAAGGTGTACTGGCTGAAAACGTACGAAATTCCGGAAGCGTCTCGCGCGGCCCGTGGTCGTCCATTGGTCAACCTGTTGCCGTTGGACGAAGGTGAATACATCACCACCATGCTGCAGATCGACCTTGAAGCCCTGCAGAAAACCGCCTGCGCTGACGACGATCTGGACGACGCCGAAGACGTGATCGAAGGCGAAGTGGTGGAAGCCGAAGAAGCGGCGGAAGTCGAAGAAGTCGAAGGCGAGACCGCTGAGTGGGTTGCCGAGCCGACCGGCGAGTACATCTTTATGGCCACCGCTATGGGCACCGTGAAGAAGACCCCGTTGTCGCAATTCGCCCGTCCGCGTACCAGCGGCTTGATCGCGCTGAAGTTGAAAGAAGGCGACACCCTGATCGCAGCGGCCATCACCGACGGCGCCAAGGAAGTCATGCTGTTCAACGACTCCGGCAAGGTGATTCGCTTCGCTGAAAGCTCGATCCGCGTCATGGGCCGTGGCGCCCGTGGTATTCGTGGTATGCGTTTGGGCAAAGGGCAGACGCTGATTTCCATGCTGATTCCTGAATCTGGCGCGCAGATTCTCACTGCCTCCGAGCGCGGCTTCGGCAAGCGCACCGCCTTGAGCAAGTTCCCACGTCGCGGTCGTGGCGGTCAGGGCGTTATCGCCATGGTCACCAAAGAGCGTAACGGCAAGCTCATCGGCGCCATTCAGGTGCAGGACGGCGAGGAGATCATGCTGATTTCCGATCAGGGCACCTTGGTGCGGACCCGTGTGGACGAAGTGTCCAGTTCGGGCCGTAACACCCAGGGCGTCACGCTGATCAAGCTGGCCTCTGACGAGACGCTGGTTGGCCTGGAGCGCGTGCAGGAGCCTTCGGAAGTGGAAGGGCAAGTGCTGGTTGGCGAAGACGGTGAAGTGCTGGAAGGCGCTGAGCTGGATGATGCCGACATCGATGCTGCTGACTTGCACAGTGCCGATCTGGACGACGCGATTGACGCGGTGTCCGACGACGCTGCCGAGGCGCCAAGCGAAGACTAAGCGGGCAGGGCGCGCTGCCTCCGGTGGCGCGCCTGACACCTGCACGAATGAAAGCATGCACCGTCGCTCGGTTGACGGTGTAGAACGAGAGAGACTGACGTGAGCAAGCGAGCCTTTAACTTCTGCGCAGGCCCAGCCGCGCTTCCCGAAGCTGTACTGCAACGTGCTCAGGCCGAGCTCCTGGACTGGAACGGCAAAGGCCTTTCAGTGATGGAGATGAGCCATCGCAGCGATGACTACGTGGCCATTGCTGAGAAAGCCGAGCAAGACCTGCGCGACCTGCTCGCTATTCCGTCGAACTACAAAGTGCTGTTTCTGCAAGGCGGCGCCAGCCAGCAATTTGCCGAAATCGCGCTTAACCTGCTGCCAGAAGACGGCACGGCTGACTACATCGACACCGGTATCTGGTCGAAGAAAAGCATCGAAGAAGCCCGGCGCTACGGTAACGTCAACGTCGCCGCCAGTGCCAAACCGTACGACTACTTCGCCATCCCTGGCCAGAACGAGTGGCAGCTGAGCAAGGACGCCGCCTACGTTCACTACGCCAGCAACGAAACCATCGGTGGTCTGCAATTCGACTGGATTCCGGAAACCGGTGACGTGCCTCTGGTGGTTGATATGTCTTCGGACATTCTCTCGCGCAACCTCGACGTGTCGAAGTTCGGGCTGATTTACGCCGGCGCGCAGAAGAACATCGGCCCGTCCGGCTTGGTGGTGGTGATCGTGCGTGAAGATCTGCTCGGCCGTGCCCGTTCCAGCACGCCGACCATGCTCAACTACAAGGTCGCGGCCGATAACGGCTCGATGTACAACACCCCGGCGACGTTTTCCTGGTACCTCTCTGGCCTGGTGTTCGAATGGCTGAAAGAGCAGGGCGGTGTCGCGGCGATGGAGCAGCGTAACCGGGCGAAGAAAGAGCTGCTGTACGGCGCCATTGACGCCAGCAATCTGTACAGCAACCCGATCGCCGTGAACGCGCGCTCCTGGATGAACGTGCCGTTCCGCCTCGCAGACGAGCGCCTGGACAAGCCATTCCTGGCCGGCGCCGACGCCCGCGGCCTGCTCAACCTTAAAGGCCACCGTTCGGTCGGCGGTATGCGCGCCTCTATCTATAACGCCGTCGGCCTCGATGGCGTTCAAGCGCTGGTTGCCTACATGGCGGAGTTCGAGAAGGAGCACGGCTAATGACGGGTGTACCTTCCGAGCACGAGCTCAAAGCGCTGCGGGTTCGCATTGACAGCCTCGACAAGCGAATTCTCGACCTGATCAGCGAGCGCGCCAGCTGCGCGCAAGAAGTAGCACGGGTGAAAATGGCCGCGCTACCCGAGGGCGAGAAGCCAGTGTTCTACCGCCCAGAGCGTGAAGCCTGGGTGCTCAAACACATCATGGAACTGAACAAAGGCCCGCTGCCGAATGAAGAAGTGGCGCGTTTGTTCCGTGAAATCATGTCGTCGTGCCTGGCGCTCGAGCAGCCGCTGAAAGTGGCTTACCTGGGCCCGGAAGGTACCTTTACCCAGGCGGCAGCGATGAAGCATTTCGGCCATGCGGTGATTACCGTGCCGATGGCTGCCATCGACGAAGTGTTCCGCGAAGTGGCCGCCGGTGCGGTGAATTTCGGCGTGGTGCCGGTGGAAAATTCCACCGAAGGCGCGGTGAACAACACACTCGACAGTTTCTTTGAGCACGACTTGGTGATTTGCGGCGAAGTTGAGCTGCGCATCCACCATCACCTGCTGGTTGGCGATGTAACCAAGACCGACCGCATCACCCGCATTTACTCCCACGCTCAGTCCTTGGCGCAGTGCCGCAAGTGGCTGGACGCGCATTACCCGAACGTGGAACGCGTAGCAGTTTCGAGCAACGCCGAAGCAGCCAAACGGGTGAAAAGCGAGTGGAATTCGGCGGCAATTGCCGGCGACATGGCCGCAGGTTTGTATGGCTTGAGCAAGTTGGCCGAGAAGATCGAAGACCGTCCGGATAACTCCACGCGCTTCCTCATCATTGGCAGTCAGGAAGTGCCGCCGACCGGCGACGATAAAACCTCGATCATCGCCTCCATGCGCAACCAACCGGGCGCCTTGCACGAGTTGCTGGTGCCGTTTCATGCCAATGGCATCGACCTGACCCGCATCGAAACGCGGCCTTCGCGCAGCGGCAAATGGACCTATGTGTTCTTTATCGACTTCGCCGGCCATCACCGTGATCCGCTGATCCGTGACGTGCTGGAAAAGATCAATCAGGAAGCGGTCGCACTGAAAGTATTGGGCTCGTATCCCAAGGCAGTGCTGTGACCTCCACGATTCTCTGAGGAGAACCCATGAGCAGTGATTTCCTCGCCCTGGCCCAGCCCGGCGTGCAAAAGCTATCGCCTTACGTGCCGGGTAAACCGGTGGACGAGCTCGCCCGTGAGCTGAATCTGGACCCGGCCAGCATCGTCAAATTGGCCAGTAACGAAAACCCGCTGGGGCCAAGTCCGAAATCGCTGGAGGCCATTCGCGTGGCGGCCGCCGAATTGACTCGTTATCCCGACGGCAATGGCTTCGAGTTAAAAGCTGCGCTGGCCGAGCGCTGCGGTGTGCAGACTAACCAAGTGACGCTCGGCAACGGCTCGAACGACATTCTTGAGCTGGTCGCCCGTGCGTATTTGGCGCCTGGCTTGAACGCGGTGTTCAGCGAGCATGCGTTCGCCGTTTATCCCATCGCCACCCAGGCGGTCGGCGCTCAGGCCAAAGTGGTGCCGGCGAAGGAGTGGGGGCACGACCTCGACGCCATGCTCGCGGCCATCGACGCCAACACCCGTGTGGTGTTTATCGCCAACCCGAACAACCCGACCGGCACCTGGTTTGATGCCGATGCGTTGCGCCGTTTCCTCGCCAACGTGCCGGCCCATGCGCTGGTGGTGCTGGACGAGGCGTATATCGAATACGCCACCGGCGGTGAGCTGCCGGACGGGCTGAATTACCTCGCCGCACACCCGAACTTGCTGGTGTCGCGCACATTCTCCAAGGCGTATGGCCTGGCTGCGTTGCGCGTGGGCTACGGCGTATCGTCGCCCGCCATTGCCGACGTGCTAAACCGCGTTCGCCAGCCCTTCAACGTCAACAGCCTCGCCCAGGCGGCGGCGTGTGCGGCGCTGGCGGATGCGGACTACCTTGATGAAAGTCGCGCGCTGAACGACGCGGGCATGCAGCAACTGGAGCAGGGCTTCCGCAAGCTGGGCCTGAGCTGGATTGCCTCGAAAGGCAACTTCATCGCTGTGGACCTCGGACGCGAAGGCATGCCGGTGTATCAGGGCCTGCTGCGCGAAGGCGTGATCGTGCGTCCGGTTGCCAACTACGGCATGCCCAACTTCCTGCGCGTCACCATCGGCCTGCCGGCCGAGAACACCCGCTTTCTGGATGCGCTGACCAAGGTTCTTGCCAGTGGCTGATGTCATGGCGGCGCAACAGCGTGCACCTATGATCGAGCGCCTGGTGGTGATTGGCCTGGGCTTGATCGGCGGGTCGTTCGCCAAAGGCTTGCGCGAAAGCGGCTTGTGCCGGGAAGTGGTCGGTGTGGATCTGGACCCCGAGTCGCGGCGCATGGCGGTCGAGTTGGGTGTGGTGGATCGCTGCGAGGCCGAATTGGCTGCCGCCTGTCAGGGCGCCAGTGTGATTCAGCTGGCGGTTCCTATTCTGGCGATGGAAAAGCTGCTGCGCGAATTGGCCAAGCTCGACCTCGGCGACGCCGTGCTGACAGATGTCGGCAGCGCCAAAGGCAATGTGGTGCGCGCGGCGCGTCTGGCCTTCGACGGTTTGCCGGCGCGGTTCGTGCCGGGTCACCCCATTGCCGGGTCGGAGCAGAGCGGTGTTGAGGCCTCGAATAGCGAGTTGTTCCGTCGTCATAAAGTGATTTTGACGCCGCTTGAACAGACGGATTCGGCAGCGTTGAGCCTGGTCGACGCCCTTTGGCGTGCGCTGGGCGCCGACGTTGAGCATATGGCGGTGGAGCACCACGATCAGGTGCTGGCCGCCACCAGTCACTTGCCGCATCTGTTGGCATTCGGGCTGGTCGACTCGCTGGCCAAGCGCAGCGAGAACCTGGAGATCTTTCGTTACGCCGCTGGCGGTTTTCGCGACTTTACGCGGATTGCCGGCAGCGACCCGGTGATGTGGCATGACATCTTTCTCGCCAACCGCGAGGCAGTGCTGCGCACGCTGGACACTTTTCGCAGCGACCTCGACGCCCTGCGCGACGCGGTCGATGCCGGGGATGGGCATCAGCTTTTGGGCGTTTTCACTCGCGCTCGAGTGGCCCGTGAGCATTTCAGCAAAATTTTGGCCCGTCGGGCCTATGTGGACGCTATGAATACCAACGATCTGATTTTCCTGGCCAACCCAGGTGGCCGTTTGTCCGGCCGTATTCGTGTACCGGGCGACAAATCCATTTCCCACCGCTCGATCATGCTTGGCTCGCTGGCTGAAGGCGTGACCGAGGTGGAAGGTTTCCTCGAAGGTGAAGACGCCTTGGCGACCCTGCAAGCGTTCCGCGACATGGGCGTGGTCATCGAGGGCCCGCATCACGGCCGCGTGACCATTCACGGCGTTGGTCTGCATGGTTTGAAGGCGCCGCCCGGCCCGATTTATCTCGGCAACTCCGGCACGTCGATGCGTCTGCTTTCGGGCCTGCTGGCGGCGCAGCCGTTCGACGTTACGTTGACGGGCGATGCGTCGCTGTCCAAACGTCCGATGAACCGCGTGGCCAAGCCACTGCGTGAAATGGGCGCCTTGATCGACACCGCTGCTGAAGGGCGTCCGCCCATGACCATTCACGGAGGCCGTCGCCTGGGTGGCATGACGTACGAAATGCCGATGGCCAGTGCTCAGGTGAAATCTTGCCTGCTGCTCGCCGGTCTGTACGCTGCGGGCTCCACCACCGTGATCGAGCCTGCGCCAACGCGTGACCACACCGAGCGCATGCTGCGCGGCTTCGGTTACCCGGTGACCGTCGAAGGCAACAAGGCGACTGTTGAATCCGGCCACAAACTGACCGCGACGCACATCGAAGTGCCGGCGGATATTTCCTCCGCCGCTTTCTTCTTGGTCGCCGGTTCGATTGCCGAAGATTCCGAGTTGGTGCTGGAACATGTCGGCATTAACCCGACCCGTACTGGCGTGATCGACATCCTGCGTCTGATGGGCGCCGACATCACGCTGGAAAACCAGCGGGAAGTGGGCGGCGAGCCGGTAGCCGATTTACGCGTTCGCTCGGCCAAACTCAAAGGCATCGACATTCCGGAAGACTTGGTGCCGTTGGCCATCGATGAATTCCCGGTACTGTTCGTTGCTGCCTCTGTTGCTGAAGGGCGTACCGTTCTGCGTGGCGCGGAAGAGCTGCGGGTTAAAGAGTCCGACCGTATTCAGGTGATGGCCGATGGGCTGCTGGCGTTGGGCGCGAAAGTCGAGCCGACGCCGGACGGCATCATCATCGATGGCGGCACGTTGGGCGGCGGCGAAGTGCACAGCCATGGCGACCACCGCATCGCCATGTCCTTCAGCGTCGCTTCGCTGCGCGCTACTGCGCCAATCCGCATTCACGATTGCGCCAACGTCGCCACCTCGTTCCCGAACTTCCTCGGCCTGGCCGCGCAAGTGGGTATCCGTGTAGCTGAAGAGGGCAAGTCATGAGCATTCAGGCGCCAGTCATCGCAATCGACGGTCCAAGCGGTTCGGGCAAGGGCACCATTGCCAGCTTGGTCGCCAAAAAACTGGGCTGGAGCTTGCTGGATTCTGGGGCGCTGTATCGCTTGCTGGCATTCGCAGCGCGCAACCATGGTGTCGACCTCACCAATGAAGAAGCGCTAAAACTGCTCGCCGC
Organism: Pseudomonas sp. AC070; assembly: GCF_979258635.1. NCBI lineage: Bacteria > Pseudomonadati > Pseudomonadota > Gammaproteobacteria > Pseudomonadales > Pseudomonadaceae > Pseudomonas > Pseudomonas sp. AC070. The sequence goes on along the minus strand of NZ_OZ409871.1, from coordinate 3,103,788 downwards.
TCATCTGGATGTGCAGTTCGTGGCGGCCGCCAATGGCCAGCCGCAACGCATCATTCTTGAAGGCGAAGAAGTGACTGACGCGATTCGCAACGAGCAGATCGGCGCCGGCGCTTCGCAGGTCGCCGCACTAGGCGCCGTGCGGGATGCGCTGTTGCAGCGCCAACGCGCGTTTCAGGAAATGCCAGGGCTTGTGGCGGATGGTCGCGACATGGGCACCGTGGTTTTCCCCGACGCTCCGCTTAAGGTTTTCCTGACGGCCAGCGCGGAAGAGCGTGCTCGACGCCGGTACTTGCAGTTGAAGGCCAAGGGCGACGATGTTAATCTTGCGAGTCTGCTAGACGAGATTCGTCTGCGCGATGAGCGCGACACTCAGCGTACGGTGGCACCGCTTAAACCAGCGGCTGACGCCATTCTGCTGGATTCCACCGAACTCTCGATCGAGCAGGTGCTGGAACGCATTCTGAACGAAGTCGCCAACCGCGACCTCGCTGGATGACAGAGCAGGTCTGTGAGGAACCCAGTCTTTATCCCACACCCGGCTTTTAAACTAACGAAACCCACATTGTCTGGAGTGTGGATGCTGGGCGGGTTTATCCGTCCTAGATCAATCAGGAATTAACATGAGCGAAAGCTTTGCAGAACTTTTTGAAGAAAGCCTAAAAACCCTCGACATGCAGCCGGGCGCAATCATCACTGGTATCGTTGTTGATATCGATGGTGACTGGGTTACTGTCCACGCCGGTCTGAAGTCTGAAGGCGTCATCCCGCTCGAGCAGTTCTACAACGACGCTGGCGAGCTGACCATCAAGGTCGGTGACGAAGTACACGTTGCGCTGGACGCGGTTGAAGATGGCTTTGGTGAAACCAAGCTGTCCCGTGAAAAAGCCAAACGTGCAGAGTGCTGGATCGTTCTGGAAGCGGCTTTCGCAGCTGAAGAAGTGGTTAAGGGCGTTATCAACGGTAAGGTTAAAGGCGGCTTCACAGTCGACGTTAACGGCATCCGTGCGTTCCTGCCAGGTTCTTTGGTTGACGTTCGCCCAGTGCGCGACACCACGCACCTCGAAGGCAAAGAGCTGGAATTCAAAGTCATCAAGCTCGACCAGAAGCGCAACAACGTTGTCGTTTCCCGTCGCAGCGTCCTCGAAGCCGAGAACTCCGCCGAGCGTGAAGCTCTGCTGGAATCCCTGCAAGAAGGCCAGCAAGTCAAAGGTATCGTCAAAAACCTCACCGACTACGGCGCATTCGTCGATCTGGGTGGCGTGGACGGTCTGTTGCACATCACCGACATGGCTTGGAAGCGCATCAAGCATCCATCGGAAATCGTCAACGTTGGCGATGAGATCGATGTAAAAGTGCTGAAGTATGATCGTGAGCGTAACCGCGTTTCCCTGGGCCTGAAGCAACTGGGCGAAGACCCATGGGTTGCTATCAAAGCGCGTTACCCAGAAGGCACTCGCGTGACTGCTCGTGTAACCAACCTGACCGACTACGGCTGCTTCGCTGAGCTGGAAGAAGGCGTTGAAGGTCTGGTGCACGTTTCCGAAATGGACTGGACCAACAAGAACATCCACCCGTCGAAAGTCGTACAAGTTGGCGACGAAGTGGAAGTTATGGTTCTGGACATCGACGAAGAGCGTCGTCGTATCTCCCTGGGCATCAAGCAGTGCAAAACTAACCCGTGGGAAGATTTCTCGGGTCAGTTCAACAAAGGCGACAAGATCTCCGGCACCATCAAGTCGATCACCGATTTCGGTATCTTCATTGGTCTGGATGGCGGCATCGACGGCCTGGTTCACCTGTCCGACATCTCTTGGAACGAAGTAGGCGAAGAAGCTGTACGCCGCTTCAAGAAAGGCGACGAGCTGGACACCGTGATCCTGTCGGTTGACCCAGAGCGTGAGCGCATCTCCCTGGGCATCAAGCAACTGGAAAGCGATCCGTTCTCCGAATACGTTGCTACCAACGACAAAGGCGCGATCGTTCGCGGCACCGTCAAAGAAGTCGACGCCAAGGGCGCTGTAATCACCCTGGCCGAAGGCATCGAAGCTGTACTGAAAGCCTCCGAAATCAGCCGCGACCGCGTTGAAGACGCCCGCAACGCGCTGAAAGAAGGCGAAGAAGTAGAAGCTAAAATCATCAGCGTTGACCGTAAGAGCCGCGTAATCAGCTTGTCGGTCAAGTCGAAAGACGTTGAAGACGAAAAAGAAGCCATCAAAGAAATGCGCAAGCAGGAAGTTGAAACTGCTGGTCCGACCACCATCGGTGATCTGATCCGCGCACAAATGGAAAACCAGAACTAAGTTCTGAGCTTCCGTTAAGAAAAAGGGCGACTTCGGTCGCCCTTTTTTGTTTTTGAATTCAACAAGCTGCAGCGTTCAGGGGGCTGTTCAAAGCGCTGCGGTCATGCTAAAACCTTTGCAAGCTGATCTAGTCGCTTGAAAACGAAGGGAAAATCATGACCAAGTCCGAACTGATCGAACGCATCGTCACCCACCAAGGGCTCCTGTCCCCAAAAGACGTCGAGCTGGCCATCAAGACCATGCTGGAGCAGATGTCGCAGGCCTTGGCCACGGGGGATCGGATCGAGATTCGAGGGTTTGGCAGTTTTTCTCTGCACTTCCGCGCACCGCGGGTAGGGCGTAACCCCAAGACCGGGCAGTCGGTTCGGTTGGATGGGAAGTTTGTGCCGCATTTCAAGCCCGGGAAGGAGTTGCGGGATCGGGTTAATGAGGATGAGTGATCAGCAGTTCCAACGCCTTGTCTGATTTCCTTTTCGCCTGCGTGCTGTCTATCTTCGAGCCTTGCTAGCCAAACCGATTCGCACTCATAGATAATCCTCTCCTTGCTAAGAGCGATGTCCGCTCTCTTTTCACCTCGCCTAGCGTCGCGATAGTCGGTCGCGCGGCCTTATTTCTAATCTTTATATGCCCATCGTCCAGCTCTCCAATGGTGTCACCTTCGACGCCGAACTAAATAAGACGGTGCTTGATTGTGCCAAGTCGAAAGATATTATTCTCGAATATAGCTGCAGGACGGGGCGATGCGGCGTCTGCAAAGCTCACGTAATCCAAGGGCGCACCGCGGTTCATCAGGAAGAGCAAGCGCTATCAGATGAGGAGGCTGCAGCAGGTTATATCTTGACGTGCTGCCGTTCGGCGCTTTCAGATCTTGAGCTCGATGTCGAAGATTTAAGTCAATTCGCTAAATGCCCTGCTAAAACCTTACCTTGCCGTGTCGACTCTATTACACCACTTGCCGGCGATGTCGTCGGGGTCGTGTTAAGACTTCCGCCGAATAATGGAATGAATTATCTGGCTGGCCAATATATTGATGTGATTGCTCGCGGCATGCGTCGAAGCTATTCCGTTGCTAATTTCCCGCGGTCTGACGGAAAGATCGAGTTGCAAATCCGCCGAGTAGAAGAGGGTGTGCTAAGTGCGTACTGGTTTGGCGAAGCGAAGGCAAATGACTTGCTGCGTCTCGAGGGGCCATTGGGCACGTTTGGCTTACGTACGCTTGATCCGAAGCATCTGATTTTTCTCGCCACTGGCACTGGAATCGCTCCCATCAAAGCGATGCTGGAACAAATGGCGATCCAGCCTGAGCTGCTTGTCGGGAAGTCGGTTCACGTTTACTGGGGCGGTCGCACCCAGCAAGACCTTTATTGGCAGCCGGTTTTTGCTGCTCTACCGATGCAGTTTGTTCCGGTATTATCGCGCCCCGATTCATCATGGAGCGGGCGCACAGGGTACATTCAGCAAGCGGTCTTGGATGATGCGCTGGCGCTGGACGATTCGGTTGTTTACGCCTGCGGATCAGACGCAATGATTCATTCAGCGCGCGACATGTTAGTTAATGCCGGCTTGTCGACGAAAAGTTTTTATTCCGACGCATTTGTAAGTTCGAATTAATAGGAAAGATCATGAAGGCTGTAATTCTTGCAGGTGGCTTAGGGACGCGTCTAAGCGAAGAGACCAGTACTCGGCCCAAGCCCATGGTTGAAATCGGCGGAAAACCTATTCTTTGGCATATTATGAAGATGTATTCCGCGCACGGCGTGAACGACTTTATTATTTGCTGTGGTTATAAAGGTTATTTGATTAAAGAATACTTCGCGAATTACTTTCTGCATATGTCGGACGTTACCTTCAATATGCAAGATAACACCATGAAAGTGCATGATCGCCGGGCTGAGCCTTGGTGTGTCACGCTGGTGGATACAGGCGAAGAGTCAATGACGGGAGGTCGCCTGCGCCGTGTGGGCGAATACCTGCGCAATGAGGAGGCGTTTTGTTTTACCTACGGTGATGGCGTCAGCGACGTCGATATTCAGGCAACACTGGATTTCCACCGCAAGCATGGAAAGCGGGCTACTTTGACTGCCACCTATCCACCAGGGCGCTTTGGTGCGCTGGATATAAGTGAAGGCCAGGTGCTCAACTTCAAAGAAAAGCCCAAAGGCGATGGCGCTCTTATCAATGGCGGTTTCTTTGTTCTCAATCCGAACGTTCTGGACCTGCTGGTTGACGACAGCACGGTCTGGGAGCAAGAGCCTTTGATGGCGCTCGCCGCTCAGGGCCAGCTAATGTCTTTCGAACATTCCGGGTTCTGGCAGCCGATGGACACGCTTCGCGACAAACACCTTTTGGAAGAGTTGTGGCAAAGCGGCAAAGCGCCGTGGAAGTCGTGGGAGTGATGATGAAAGGCGCGGTTTTGCCCACTTTTTGGCAGGGCAAGAAAGTTTTTCTGACGGGCCACACTGGCTTCAAAGGTAGCTGGCTGTCGCTCTGGCTGCAAAGCATGGGCGCTCAGGTGCAGGGCTTCGCTTTGCGGCCTCCGACTGTTCCCGCGCTATATGACGTTGCGCAAGTCGGCCTGGGTATGGAATCGCAGATTGGGGATATTCGAGAGCTGCAGGCGATCACCCGTAGCATGGTCAGCTTCAATCCTGAGGTGCTGATACATATGGCGGCTCAGCCTCTAGTGCGTCTTTCTTATCGCGAACCGGTGGAAACCTACGCGACGAACGTTATGGGTACGGTCCATGTGCTAGAAGCTGCGCGACAATGCGCCAGCTTGCGCGCGATCGTGAACGTCACCACCGACAAATGCTATGAGAATCAGGAGTGGGACTGGGGTTATCGCGAAAACGAACCCATGGGTGGGCACGATCCATACAGCAACAGCAAGGGCTGCGTAGAGCTGGTTACAGCCGCTTACCGCAATTCTTTCTTCCAGGCCCCCGGGGCTCCTGCGCTAGCCTCTGCCCGTGCTGGCAACGTAATAGGAGGAGGGGATTGGGCTGAAGATCGTCTAATTCCTGATATCCTAAACGCCTTTGCGAAAGGCCTTGCGGTAACTGTCCGTAATCCACTCTCTACAAGGCCATGGCAGCACGTTCTGGAGCCGCTCAGTGGTTATCTGGTTTTGGCCCAGCAGTTATGGGAAGACGGCCAGGCGTTTGCGCAAGGTTGGAATTTCGGTCCGCGCGACGAGGATGCTCGTCCTGTGGAGTGGATTCTTGATCGCATGGTGCAATCCTGGGGGGAGGGCGCGCGTTGGCAGTTGGACGAGAATCCGCAGCCGCATGAAGCCCGTTATCTCAAGCTGGATATTTCCAAGGCTCATCACCGGCTGCACTGGTCGCCTACTTGGACGCTGGAGTCGACGCTAGACCGCATCATTAACTGGCAGCGTGCGTGGTTAGCTGGCGAGGATATGCGCGCCGCTTGTATCGCTGAAATCACCGCCTACATGGCGGACATGGCTGCACAGCGTACCTGATGTACGCCTCATTCGAATTGATAAAGCAGGAAGATTCATGACCCCCGATATGCTCCGCCAAGAAATCAGCAAGCTCGTTGAGCAGTACGCGCTAGCGACATTGGCACCTCAACCTTTTGTGGCCGGAGAAAGTGTCATTCCGCCGTCCGGCAAGGTGATAGGTGCGCGTGAACTGCAGCTGATGGTGGAAGCCTCTCTGGACGGTTGGCTCACTACGGGTCGTTTCAACGCGGAGTTCGAGAAAAAACTCGCGGAGTTCCTTGGCGTCAAATACCTGCTTTCGGTCAACTCTGGTTCTTCAGCCAATCTGGTGGCGTTTAGCACTTTGACGTCACCGAAATTAGGTGACCGTGCGATAAAAAAAGGCGACGAAGTAATCGGTGTAGCGGCAGGTTTTCCCACAACGGTAAACCCGATTGTGCAGTTCGGTGCGGTTCCAGTGTTCGTCGACGTCGATATGGCCACGCACAACATCGATCCTGAGTTGATCGAAGCAGCCATCACACCGAAGACCAAGGCGATCATGCTCGCACACACCTTGGGCAATCCCTTCGACCTGGCCAAGGTCAAGGCACTTTGCGAGAAGTACAACCTTTGGTTGGTCGAAGATTGCTGCGACGCCTTGGGTGCGACCTACGACGGAAAGTTGGTCGGCACGTTCGGCGATATTGCCACCCTCAGCTTCTATCCTGCGCACCACATCACTATGGGCGAAGGCGGTGCCGTGTTCACCAACAACGCGCAACTCAAGGTTATCGCTGAGTCGTTCCGCGACTGGGGCCGCGACTGCTATTGCGCGCCGGGCTGCGATAACACCTGCGGCGACCGGTTTGGTCAGCAATTGGGCAGCCTGCCCAAAGGCTATGACCACAAATATGTGTACGCGCACCTAGGCTACAACCTTAAAATCACCGATATGCAGGCTGCCTGCGGTTTGGCGCAATTGGAGCGTGCGCAAGAGTTCATCGACGCGCGCAAACTCAACTTTCAATTGCTCAAGGCGCGGCTGGCCAGCCTGTCCGACTTTCTGGAGATTGCGGAGCCTACGCCAAATAGCGAGCCATCCTGGTTCGGTTTTCCGGTCACCCTGAAAGAAAGCAGCGGTGTACAGCGTGTCGACCTGCTCAAATTCCTCGACCAGAACAAAATCGGTACCCGCCTGCTGTTCGCCGGCAACCTCACCCGCCAACCGTACTTCCAGAATCTGGAATACCGCGTCGTTGGCGAACTGACTAACACTGATCGAACCATGAATCAGACGTTCTGGTTGGGCGTGTATCCAGGCTTAGGCCAGGAGCATTTCGATTTTGTTGGCGAAAAGCTTGAAGAGTTTTTCGGCATCGGTTTCTGACAGGCCTCCCGCCACCGGCTGGGGATTTTTACGCGTCGAGCGGTTGGGTCGACGAAGAATTAGCGCGAACGCAGCACCGGTCAGGACGTTTTACCCCGGCATTCATGCAATACCGCCGGCCTCACCGAACGCGTTTACGGAAGGAGTTTGCCCATGGCAGCGCAAGACAAAGTGAAAGTTAGCGAGCAGATTGCCGAAGCGCTGGAAGCTCTGGGCATTCGGCATGTGTTCGGCATTATCGGGGCCGGCAACGTCCACCTGTTCGAAGCCATCACACGCCGTGGTTACTCGGAAATCGTCTGCGTGCACCATGAGCAGGCCGCCTGTATGGCTGTGCAAACTTACTACCGGACTAATGGTCGTCTTGCGGCTGCGCTGCTGACCACGGGCGCCGGGTCCACCAATGGTGTGACAGGCGTGGTGTCGGCCTGGGCCGACTCCATTCCGTGCGTGGTAATTGCTGGAAACGAAAACTCTAAATTCTGCTTCCCCGAGAACCCGCTGCGGATGTGGGGCGTGCAGGGTTACGACTCGTGCCAGATGGTCAGCCAGGTATGCAAATACACCCAGCGCGTCACCAAGCCGGAGCAAGCTGTCTACGAGTTGGAAAAAGCCGTGCATGTGGCCCTTGAAGGGCGTCCAGGTCCTACCTGGATAGAAGTGCCGATGGATATTCAATCCAGCCACATCCCGCCGGCGGCCATGTTGCGCTTTGAGCCCCCGGTACAAAACCAAGACGTCAGCGCCGAGGTCAGCGCCCAGATCGATAGCGTCATCCAGGCTTTGCTTAACGCCGAACGTCCGTTGTTGTGGCTGGGTAACGGTATTCGTCTGGCTGGAGCCGAAGGGCAGCTCGTACCGCTGCTGGAAACATTGGGTGCGCCTGCCCTAGTGAGCTGGGCGGGTATTGATATGGTCGACTCCGATCACCCGCTCATCGTCGGCCGTGCCGGTGTTTACGGCCAGCGTGCCGCTAATTTTGTCTTGCAGAATAGCGATTACGTTCTGGCCATTGGTACACGCCTGGCCATTCCGCAAGTTGGCTACGATCTTAGCGAGCTGGCCCGTGGCGCACGCATTGATGTAGTCGACATTGATCGCGTTGAAGCTGTGAAACACGCTGTGCGTACCGAACAGGCCATTGTCAGTGACGCCAGGCTGTTTATTCAGGCGCTACGGTCGCGTCTGGCTAACCTCAGCATGCCGTCGAGAGCCGATTGGTTGCACATGTGCCGCGGCTACACAGAGCAATTCCCTTGGGTTGGTGAGGAGCACGCCGACAAGGGCGGTTTTATCAACTCCTATCGCTTTATGCAGCATCTCAACGGCTTCTTTAAAGCTGACCAAGTGGTGGTCACCGACATGGGTACTGCCCTGTTGTGCGGGCATCAGGTTCTGCGTATCAAAGATGGCCAACGCCTGATGACCTCCACGGGGCTCGGCGAAATGGGCTACGGCTTACCCGCCGCCATTGGAGTTTCCTTCGCCACGGACCGTGGCGAAGTCATGTGCCTGAACTGTGACGGCGGCATGATGATGAACCTGCAAGAATTGCAGACCGTTGTGCACCATCAGTTGCCCATCAAGCTGTTCATTTTCAACAATGACGGCTACCTCATGATCAAGCACACCCAGAACTCGCTATTCAAAGGCTGCTACGTAGGCACCGACCGAGCCTCTGGCGTCTCTTGCCCAGACTTTTCCAAACTTGCCACCGGCTTCGGTATCCCGGCATTCCAAATCCGCACCTGGGACGAAGTCGACGCCACGCTGGAAAAAGTCCAAGCCGCCACCGGCCCGGTAATCTGCGAAGTATTCATGCATCCTGAACAGTTGTTTTCCCCGAAACTTTCGGTAGTCGCCAATGCTGACGGCTCGCTAGTGTCGCCGCCGTTAGAGGATCTCTCGCCCTTGCTGCCGCGGGATGTTCTGGACGAGGCGATGTTGGGTGGGATGCACGAAAAGTCGAAGCGTCTGTAATGAGCCGCGTAGCTATCATCGGCGCGACTAGCCAAATAGCCAAAGACTGGATTCGCTCCAATGCGTTGAGTACAGCTTTTGAGCTGCTACTGTTTGTTCGTGATACAGCTGTTATGGAAGCATGGCTGCAAGAAGTGGGTCTAGTCGGGCGCTATCAGGTGTTCGCCTATGGACAATATGATTCTCAAGCTCACGATGCGGTGGTGAACTTCGTAGGAGTTGGCGATCCCTCGCGAGCGGCTCAAATGGGTGGCGATATATTTGATATCACGCTCGAATTCGACAACCTGATTCTCTCCGAGCTAAAAAAACATCCAACACGACGCTATCTTTTTATTTCTAGCGGAGCAGTGTATGGCGATAGTTTTGATCAGCCGGTCCGCACCGCAACCCTGGCTACTTACGCCGTCAATAATCTTGGCCCGCAAAATTACTACGCCGTTGCAAAGTTGCACGCGGAAGCGCGTCATCGGGCTTTGGCTGATTTAGCAATTGTCGACGTGCGAGTGTTCAACTATTTCAGTCGCCATCAGAGCCTCGCATCAAGATTTTTTATAGTCGATATTATTAACTCGATAAAGTGCGGAGCCGTTCTACAGACCTCGCCGGATCCGATGTCGCGAGATTTCCTGCATCCGTCTGATTTTCATCAGCTAATTTGCTGTCTTCTCATTGCTGCGCCACAAAATATGGTTGTGGATTGTTACTCGGCTGGGCCCGTAGAAAAGCAGGTGCTGCTGCAAACCATGCGGGAGCACTTCGGCCTACGCTATGAAATAGTGCCTGGCCTCGCTGCGCCCATGAACACCACAGGATTAAAACCGCACTACTACTCAACCAATAAGAAGGCAGGCGAGTTTGGCTATCGACCGGCGTATTCATCTCTGGATACGTTGCGCGAGGAAATATCAGCGCTGCTAACAGTCGGTTGATAAATGAGTAACATGAATTGGAGAAGTTTATGAGCCGGAGCCGAAAAGTTAGAGTCGCAATTATTGGTTCCGGTAATATCGGCACCGATTTGCTGGTTAAAGTTACTCGCTCGGCGCACCTTATTTGTACCCTGTTTGCCGGTCGAAACCTCTCTTCGACAGGAATGCTGCGCGCTGCAGAACTAGGTATTCCAGTTTCCGACCGTGGCATCGACGCCATTGTTGCCAATCCAAAAATCTGCGACGTAGTTTTCGACGCCACATCCGCCCAAGCCCATGTCGAACATTGGGCCGTTTTGCGTGAGCTGGGCAAAACCGTAATCGATATGACGCCCGCCAAACTCGGGGAATTTTGCATTCCGGCCATTAATGCTCAGGAATGTCTAGACACCGGCGCGCGCAATATCAACATGATTACCTGCGGAGGGCAGTCCTCTATCCCGATTGCCAGCGCCATTTCGGCAGTGCACCCGCAGATCGAATACATCGAGGTGGTTTCCAGCATTGCTTCGCGCAGCGCCGGCCCCGCAACCCGTGCCAATCTGGACGAGTACATCGAGACCACAGAAGAAGCGTTAATGCGTTTTTCAGGTGCCCAACATACCAAGGCGATCCTGATCCTTAATCCGGCTAACCCGCCGATCGATATGCAGACCACCATTTACGCCAAGATCAGTAATCCCGACATTCCAGCCATTCGTGAGTCGGTGGCAAGGATGGTGGCGACTCTGAAAACCTATGTGCCCGGCTATGAGCTGATAGTGCCGCCCACCATTGAGGGCGATCGGGTGCTTACGACCATCAAGGTCATCGGTGAAGGCGATTACTTACCCAAGTACGCAGGCAATCTGGACATCATTAACTGTGCCGCTATTGCGGTAGCTGAACTGATTGCGGTTTCGGCGGTGGCGGAGGAATACGATTATGTCTAAGGCGATCCTTATCAGCGACCCGACTTTGCGCGACGGCAACCATGCCGTCGGCCACAAGTTGAGCGCGGAAAGTTATTCCGCTTACTGCCGGGCCGCTGAAACGGCTCGCGTGCCGATCGTTGAGGTAGGCCATGGCAACGGCCTTGGCGGCTCTTCCATGTTGGTGGGCGAAAGCCTGGTAAGCGATATCGATGTGCTGCGCATTGCCCGCGAAAACCTCACCAATACCCGTCTGGCCATCCACGTGATTCCGGGTTTTTGCACCATTAAAAAAGACCTTAGCAAGGCCGTTGAGCTGGGCGTCGATGTGTTTCGCATCGCCGCCCATTGCACCGAGGCGGATGTTACTAATCGTCATATCAGCTATATCCGCGGTGCCGATAAGGAAGCCTGGGGCGTGTTAATGATGACGCATATGGCCAGCCCGCAGACTCTTCTGGAAGAAGCCAGGAAAATGGAATCCTACGGTGCTCAGGCCATCGTCATTATGGATTCTGCAGGCGCACAACTGGTGGACGATGTGAAAGCGCGCGTTAGCACCTTAGTAAATGGCCTATCGATTCCCGTCGGCTTCCATGGTCACAATAACTTGGGGATGGCGGTAATCAATTCGATAACCGCGGTCAACGAGGGCGCCTCCATTATTGACGGTACTATTCGTGGTTTTGGTGCTGGCGCTGGTAATACCCAGCTGGAAGTGCTTGTGGGGGTATTGCATAAGTTAGGTTTCGATACCGGCGTGGATTTATTCAAAATTCTTGATGCGGCATCCATTGCCGATCAAGAGTTAGGGTTTGGCGCCCCTTCGATTTCGCCTCTTTCGATTGTCAGTGGCTTGGCGGGAGTGTTTTCAGGATTCGCCAAGCCGGTGGCGCGGGCGGCGGCCGAGTATAAGGTGGATGCGCGAGATATCTTTTTCCGGCTCGGGGAGCGTAAAGTCGTTGCAGGGCAGGAGAGTTTAATTATCGAAGTGGCGCGGGAATTGGCAGAGAAGGCCTGATCAGACACAGCGCAGAGAGTGATCAAATCCTCTTGTACGAGAGAGGGCCTTCGGGTCTGTGCCTTACTGAAGTATGGTTACTTCGAATAATTACGTGCCGAATAGATATGGAAATATGATGGATATTCTGAAAAAAGTTTTTCGTAAAGGGTTTGTCACTCGACTGAGAAGTTTCGTCAGACGTCGTGTGTTGGCTGCTTTCTTCGCCAAGGATTATTCGACTGATCCATACTTTAATCCCGAGCTTGTCCAATCTGGCTTCACTGACCGTAGATCGAACGTCAGCGACAAAAAAATATTTGAACGCATTATCAGATCTTACAACCAGGCTAAAGAAGTCCAAGCATCTGCATCAAGCATTTATCAAGTGGGAAATGAGTGGCTACCGATTTACCAAGGCTACATGGGCGACATTATGAACGCTCTATCGACTGGTTCGGTTGAAAAAGTCAGTGCTATTTACAATAATTTTTTTCGTGAGCCGTGCAGTGTTGGTTTACATGGGTTTCCTCTAGATATGTTCCGGAATTTCTTCGTTGATAATATTGAGCAGAAAAATAAAAGGCTCTTTTTGAATGACTTTCTGCACCGTTATCGACTATGGTGCTCGACGATTGGCGAATCAGCCAGCATTAACAGCCTTAAATCGCCAGATGTTGGAAATCCTTATGGGCTAACGATCGATAATGTGTTCATTCGAGCGGGTTCTGATTATCTGCATTATTACGCCTCGATGATCGCCAGACTCATTCGGGGCGGAAAACAGCGCAAAGTGGTCGTGGAACTGGGAGGGGGATTTGGGGGAATGCCCTATTATCTAGTTCGGGATAATAGCGATATTACGTACTACGATTTTGACCTGCCAGAAAACCTAGCGCTAACGGCGTTCTATTTGCTTAGTGTCTTTCCGGATAAAAAAATAGCGTTGTATGGCGAAGTGGATGTCGGAACTTTAAACCCGGATGACTACGATATAGTGCTGATGCCAAACTTTGAGATTGCGCGGATGCAAAATGATAGCGCGGATTTAGTATTCAATTCTTACAGCTTGGCAGAAATGTCCGCAGAAGCAGTGGATAACTATCTATGTCACTTTAATCGGATGTCGAATAAATTTATCTTTCATATCAATCACACGCGCGATAGTGTTGTGAAGGCTGACCAGTTTAAGGTGGATCTGAATAAGTTTGAGTTGGTCTACCGTGCACCCGCCCTTTGGAATATGGCGCGCAATATCGAAATGGATGAGTTCGAGTACTTGTTTAAGAACAAAAGCCTGGTATTTACTGGGGAGCCGCAAGTTGTCACTTGAGAGCGCGCTGCTCAATGGCAAGCCAAGCGTAGGGTCCCGGCCGCTTTAACATGCTCGGTGGAGGGGTTGTTGAACCCTGCAAGCTCGAGTTGTCACCCCAGGATATGGAATGAAGATAAAAAATTTGCTGAGTCATGATTTTCGACATACAGCAATCAACCAGGTCTGGAGGCTCATTTCAGGACCTTTGTTGCTTTTATTGATACCGCTTTACCTTTCTGCTGAAGCGCAAGGCTACTGGTATACCTTCGTTAGTTTAGCCGCACTCGCGGTGTTTGCCGATATGGGTTTTTCCGCAGTGCTAATGATGTTCTCGGCCCATGAGTTCGCTCACTTGAAATTTAATGAGGACGCCACTCTCAACGGCGACGCCAGACACCTCGGGCGTTTGGCTACCTTGTGGGCATTTGCTATGAAATGGTCAGTTCTGATGGCTTTCGTGGTTTTTCCGCTGGTTTTGACGGTTGGCGTTTACATATTAAGCACTAAAAACTCGCAGGTTGAGTGGGTGCTGCCTTGGATCATTTACGGTTTGGCGTCGGTACTGGTGTTTATCAACAGTATGTTGTTGTCCTTTATCGAGGGCTGCGACAGCGTGGGTAGCATTCAGAAGATTCGCTTCAGGATAGGCGTGATCAACGTAGCTGCCACGTTGTTATTTCTGACGACTGGGCTGGAGCTGTACGCCTTAGCTCTGTCGCTTGCGCTTTCCGCCGTCGCAGGTGGCGTGTTGGTACTGGCCAGTTACCGAAAAACGTTTGTACAGCTATTCGGCTTGGCTAAAAAGGATACGCATCAATGGCTCCGTGAAATACTTCCGTTGATCTGGCGTTATTCGATTAGTTGGATAAGTGGATATTTCATCGTGTCGTTGTTCGCGCCCATGGCATTCAAATTTTACACACCTGTTGAAGCTGGACAGGCGGGTTTGTCGGTCGCAGTGTGCGCCGCGATATTTGGAGTTTCAAATATGTGGATTACGGTTGTGACGCCAAAAATCAGTATTTATGTGGCGCGCAAAGAATACTCCGCTTTGGACGTGATGTTCTTCAAACATCTGGCTTTTGCAGCTATCAGCTATATAATCGGCATGGTTATTTTGTATGCGGTTGTGGATTATTTAGATATCTACTTTTCGCTTGCGAGCCGGTTAGTTGACCCGATTTCGCTAGCGTTGCTGGCGACCGGATGGTTTTTTCAGCTCGTGATCACCGGGCTGGCAGTTTACATGCGGGCCTTCAAAAGAGAACCGCTGGTTATTCCCTCTGTATTGAACGGTCTCCATGTTGGTTTGGGTACCTTATTGATCTGCATTTACCTACCCTTCAAACTTTTTTTCTTTGGTTTTTTCAGTGCTTACCTGTGGGCGCTACCTTGGGTTGTCTACGTATTTGTTAAATACCGAAGAAGCAGGGAGCTACATGCTGCTTAATAGAAAACTGGCTATCGTCATTCCCGTCTACAATCGCGCTGCTTTTGTCGAACGTTCTCTTGAGGTGCATGTTCCGCTTGCCGAAAAACATGGCATTGCCATCTATGTTTCGGATAACTGCTCGGAAGACGATACGGCGGACGTCGTCTCCAGGTGGATGGAAAAATCGCCCTGCGTTTTCTATTCCTGCAATCATAAAAATGTAGGCGCAGATCGCAATTTTGAAGCCGCCCTTAAGCTTCCGTACGCTGAATATGTGTGGCTGTTGGGCGATACCTACAGGCTCCCCGAGGGGGCGCTTGAGTACGTCCTGAAAGTGCTCGAATCGCAGACTTACGCGGCTGTTGTCACTAACCTGAGCCGCAAACTCACTATAGCGCCGCGCGCTTATTCCGATGGCAATGAGCTACTCAGTGATGTATGCAGTGTAATTAGCTGCCTGAGCTGTCTTATTTATCATAGAGATCTTATCAGCGCGGCGGCGTTTCCACGCTATTACGACTCTTATTTCATTCAGACCGGCATTCTGTTGGAGTACATTGCCGGCAAAGAAGTAACAGTTTATTGGGCTGGAGACCTATCTGTGCTGAGCCTTGCCGCTGGTGATCTTCAGAAGACCAGTTGGGTGGATACGCCACGAGTGGCGGAAATTGGTGTTGAAAAGTGGGTAAACTTTGTATTTTCGCTTCCGCCGAGTTACGCACTTACGGTAAAGCTCAAAGCCGCCCGAAACTTCGGTTTGTTGAGCTGGCGTGGAATAGCTGTTATGCGTGCGAATGGTTTTCTTACTTCGGAATTACTTAAGCGTTATCATGATGCGTTCTGGTTGGCAGTTAACAGCAGGAGTAAGTTCTACGCGCTGTTCGTAATCTGTCGATTGCCCATTGGTATGGTCAAGCATTGTATAGAAGCATTTCGAAAATACCGGAGCCGCAGAAATGCTCAGTAAGATCTACCACTTAACGCTGCGTGCGCAGGCGAAGTGGCGGGCGGCGTGGGTTAATCGCTTGAATGGTACTGGCTTCACCTCCGTAGGCCGCTTGTGCAAAATTCGTGGCGTTGGAATTATTACCGGTGTGAGCGTTAACATCGGCGACTGCTGCTGGATCGAGGCGGTGAACAGCTACCCGACGTATTCAGGCATTCAGCAATTCAGCCCGGTAATAAATCTGGGTAATAACATCTCGATGAGTGGCTCGGTGCATATCTCGGCAGTGAACCGCATCGAAATCGGCAGCGATACGTTGATTGGTAGCAACATCTACATCGGTGATCACAGCCATGGGCACTACGCAGACGACTCTACTTGTGCTGCTGAATCTCAATACGCGCCCATATTACGACCCCTAGCTGATATTGCACCTGTTCAGATTGGCCAGCGTTGCTGGATCGGCGACGGGGTGGTCATTCTTGCTGGCGCCCAGATTGGTGATAATACGGTGGTGGGGGCCAATAGCGTGGTTAAGGGTGTTTTCCCTGCCAATGTAGTAATTGCAGGTGCTCCGGCGAAGATCATCAAGTCACTGGTTTAGATCGCGAATTGCGATGTTGATTCTTTTGAAGAATGGATAGGGTTTTGTGAAGAAAATTATTTCCTTGGCATATTATCTGCCGCAGTTCCACGAGATTGCTGAGAACAATCTTTGGTGGGGCAAAGGATTTACTGAGTGGGTAAATCTTCGCGAAGCACCACAATATTATTCTTGGCAGGAAGTTCGTCGGCCGGTGGAGCCGTTCCATGAGTACAACCTCCTAAATGCCGAAGTATTGGAATGGCAGGCGCGGCTTGCCATGGCTCATGGTATTACTGGCTTTCTTGTATGGGACTACTGGTTTGGCGAGGGGAAACAGTTGCTCGAACAGCCGACCGAGTTAGCGTTGAAAAAAGGTTTGGACTTTCCTTATTGCTTCAGCTGGGCCAACCACTCTTGGGAGAACAAGACTACCCATCAGCTTTTGCAGGAGCAGAAGTATCTGGGTGAAATGGATTACACCGCCTATTTTTACAACCGCTTGCCACACTTCAAAAGTGATAACTACATTAAGGTCGATGGAAAACCAGTTTTTGGCGTATTTTTGCCACAAGCTGTTCCGGATTTGCCGTGTTTTATCGAGGTTTTCCGTCGTCTTGCGGTAAAAGAAGGTTTTCCCGGTATTTATTTTATCGCGGAGAACGCCACGGAGGAGTCCACGCCGTTATTTGACCGCTATTTGAGTTCCGGCTCTTCGTTCAAGCGGCGCAAAGCCAGTAGCCCGCTGCAGTTCGTGAAAGAACAGTTAATCAAGCGTTATAATTTGAACCGCTTGGGCCCTATTGTCTTCGATTACCGCAAAACCGTGTTGGAGCGCAGTAAAAACACTTTGAGTAAAAGGGAAATTCCTGTGCTGTTCACCGGTTGGGATACCACTCCTAGGCACAAGCGCCGTGGCACTCTCTACAAAGGGTTTAGCCTGGAGGTGTTCAAGGCGAACTTGGTTAATATTGTCACCCAGCTCAAGCATCAACGTGCGGAACACCCCATGTTGGTAATCAAGTCGTGGAACGAGTGGGCGGAAGGCAACCTGATGGAGCCGGACAGCGTGTTCGGTGACGGATTGTTGAAGATATACAAGGACACGCTGCCATCGAACCTATAAAGGAACTTCCGGCATTCCGCACTGGAGCTGCGATGAGCGCACCTGTTTCCGTAGTGATGCCGCATTATAACGCTTTGCACACCGTGGCCCGGAGCATCGAGTCAGTACTCGCCCAGTCGCTGCCGGTGAGCGAACTGATCATCGTCGACGACGCGAGTTCAGATTTCGGCATGCTGGAGCAACTGGTGGCCCGCTACCGCGAGCAACTAACGCTGAAGTTGATTCGCCTCGAGGTAAACTGCGGTGCGGCCCACGCGCGTAACATAGGGATCGATAACGCCAGCTGTGCCTTTATCGCATTCCTGGATTCGGACGATGTCTGGCATCCGGAAAAAATTGCAGTGCAGTACGACTATATGCGGGGGCGTTCAGTGAATATGACGGCCCACAGTTATATTTTCGACTTGAGCCAACAGCAATTTCCAGCCGTAGCGGCATTGCGAGTAAAAGACATCGGTAAACATAGCTTCATTTGGGGCAATCCACTTTTTACACCAACGGTAATGGCGCGGCTAGATCATTTTATAAGGTTTGATCGACGCTTTCGCAGGGTGGATGACTATAAATGTTGGTACGAAAATCTCGCCAACGGCGACCACCAGCTGCTTAACGTTCCGCTCGCGGGTGGTTTTAAACAAGCCATCGGCGCATCGGGTTTAACAGGTTCCGCACGTTTGATGCATCAGAGTTATCTAGAAGTGCTACGCGCTTTGCGTGACGAACGGAAAATGTCTTTGGCGCTCTATCTGGCAACCCGCTTATGCGAGGCAATGAAATATCCAGTCCGCTCGTTTCTAATTCGGTTTAGGAAAAAATAGTGCTGCGCTCTGACGAACTGGATACTCCGCATTTTGCCGTGCTTCTAGCGGCTTACAACGGCATGCAGTGGCTACCCGAACAGCTCGACTCGATCTTCTGCCAGGCGGGCGTTGACGTCACGGTTTATGTGAGCGTCGATAAGTGTACTGACGGCACTTTCGACTGGGTCACTGAGCGTGCCCGGTCCAATTCCCGCTTGGTAGTACTGCCTTATGGCGAGGTATTTGGCGGGGCGGCGAGAAATTTTTTTCGCTTGTTGCGGGACGTGGATCTCCAGCCGTTCGACTATGTGGCATTTTCAGATCAGGACGATGTCTGGCTGCCGGACAAACTCCTTGTGGCTCATCTGCGCATTATTGCTCAGGGGTACGACGGCTATTCCAGCAGCGTCACCGCATTCTGGCCGGATGGGCGCCGAGCCCTGGTGGACAAATCCCAAGGGCAGCAAAAATGGGATTACTACTTTGAAGCTGCCGGCCCCGGTTGCTCGTACGTGCTCACTCCAACGCTAGCTGCGCAAATAAAGGCCTGTATCAGCAGTCAGCAGGACCGGGTGGGCGATGTCGCGCTGCATGATTGGTTCTGCTACGCCTATGCGCGGGCCAATGGGTTCCGCTGGTTTATCGACCCGACGCCATCGCTGTTGTACCGGCAGCACGCGAACAATCAGTTTGGCGTCAATGCGGGTTCTAAAGCTTTTCAGTCACGGGCCGGGCAGATCTTCAACGGCTGGTGGTTGACCCAGGTGCGGTTGATCGCAGGCATTGTGCAGGCGAATGAGCTAATGCAGGTGCAGCGCCTCGGCTCTTCGTACCGGACGGCGTTGTTGGGGCTCACGCTGCGCGCCTGGCAATGCCGGCGTCGCGGGCGGGACAAGCTGTTCTTTGCGGTGATTTGTTTGGCGCTGATGCTCAAGGGGCCAGATCGTGCGTGACATCAAGGTATTGGTTACCGGGGGCACAGGTTTTATTGGCTCTGCGTTGGTCACGCGTCTGGCGGAAGAGCCCTTGTTCAAGGTTGTGGCTTCATTGCGGGGCGGGAAGCCGCTTACGACACCAGGGGTTAAAACCGTCGTGGTGGGCGATGTCGCTGCGACCACCGACTGGACATTGGCGTTGGTTAACGTTGATGCGGTCGTACACACTGCTGCCGTTGCGCACGTGCGCAATGTGAGCGCCGGTGAGCAACTGGCGCAGCTGCGCCTGACGAACGTCGAGGGCGCGTTGAATTTGGGACGTCAGGCGCTGGCGGCTGGTGTGCGGCGTTTTGTGTTTATCAGCTCGATCGGGGTAAACGGTACCGACGCGACCCATCAGCCCTTTACAGAGGCAAGCCCTGCAGATCCTCAGGCGGCGTATGCGGTTTCCAAGCTCGATGCTGAAAAGGCGCTGCGTGCGTTATTTGCCGGCACAACGGTGGAATTGGTCGTGATCCGCCCGCCATTGGTCTACGCGGCCCATGCGCCTGGCAATTTCGGGCGCTTGTTGCAAATCGTTGACAGGGGCCTGCCGCTTCCATTTTCCGGCCTGGCAAATCAGCGCTCGATTGTGGCGCTGGAAAACCTCGTGGACTTGATCCGCTGCTGCACCGTGCATCCCGCCGCAGCTAACGAGTTGTTTCTGGTCGCCGAAGGTGAGGCGGTTTCCACGGCCGATATCGTTCGCTATCTGGGCGAAGGCTTGGGCAAGCGCACCCGGTTGTTTGCGTTCCCACGCCTGCTGATCGCGCTAGCCTGCCGCGCCCTAGGGCTGGGCGGCATCTACACCCAGCTGTTTGAGTCGCTGGCCATTGATGCTAGCAAGGCCCAGCGCGTATTGGGCTGGCAGCCGGTTATCGGTACTGCGGCGGCGTTGGTTCAGGCTGGCAGGAACTACGAGAAAATGCGCTCCATGGGGAAAAATAGATGATGGCGGTTTGCTGGCTGTTGCCGGTCGTATTAATACTTTCGCTGGGTATGACTTGGCTATTACGTCGGTACGCCATTGCTCGCAGCCTTATAGACATTCCTAACGCCCGCAGCTCCCACAGCGTGCCGACCCCGCGGGGAGGCGGCGTGGCGATTGTTCTGAGTTTTTTGCTCAGCTTGCCGGTGCTGGCAATGCTGCAGGATTCACCCTGGGCGTCGACCATCGCGTTGCTGGGCGCTGGCGCCTGGGTGGCTATGGTGGGCTTTCTGGATGACCATGGCCATATTGCGGCGCGCTGGCGCTTGCTCTCCCACTTCGGTGCGGCTATCTGGGCGTTATTCTGGATAGGCGGTCTTCCCGCATTAAACCTGTTCGGTTCCAGCGTTGAGCTGGGGTGGATGGGCCATGTGCTCGCGGCGGTTTATCTGGTATGGGTTCTCAACCTTTACAACTTCATGGACGGTATCGACGGCATCGCCGGCGTCGAGGCGGTCACCGTCTGCCTGAGTGGCGCATTTCTGTACGTTTTGCTGGGGCGCGCGGACCTAGCCGTGGTGCCCTTGCTGCTGGCTGCCTCCAGTGTCGGTTTTCTGTATTGGAATTTCCCTCCAGCGAAGATCTTCATGGGCGACGCTGGCAGCGGCTTTTTGGGTATGGTGCTAGGCATTTTGTCGATACAGGCCGCCTGGGTGGCGCCGCAACTAATGTGGAGCTGGCTGATTCTCCTCGCGGTGTTTGTGGTAGATGCCACTTGGACGCTGTTGCGCCGCCTGCTGCGAGGCGACAAGGTATATGAGGCGCACCGCAGCCATGCCTACCAGTACGCCTCGCGTCGCGCTGGGCGTCATGTGCCAGTGACAATCGCAGTGCTTGGTCTAAATCTGTTGTGGTTGCTGCCGGTTGCAGTGTTGGTTGGGCTCGGGAAACTGGACGGGCTGCTCGGCTTTTTGCTGGCAAGTGTTCCGCTGGTAGGGCTGGCGATCAAGTACGATGCGGGCAAACATGAATAGCGTTGGCTGTGCGCATCAACTCACCGCGTGCGCAAGCCGTTAACCAGGTAAAACAGACTTCGGTAAGGGACGGAAGGCTCGAGTGCCACGTACAAACAGAAATAACTCAATCCAACTTCGCGAGCGCCTGGTGGGCTTGCGTCGTCGCTACAAACGCGCCCTGCAATTGGCCACAGATGTGGTGCTGGTCTGGGCGGCATTGTGGCTGGCTTTTGTTGTCCGCTTGGGAATCGCCAATCCAATAAACCCGGTGGGCGACTATCTGTGGTTATTCGTTAGTGCCCCGTTGATTGCCTTGCCGATTTTTATCCGGCTGGGTATGTACCGCGCCGTTATGCGCTATTTCGGAAACGAAGCGTTGGTCGCGATCTTCAAAGCGGTGTCGCTGTCGTCTCTTGTTCTGACATTGTTCATATATTGGTATCAACCCGATGTTCTGGTTCCACGTTCGCTAGTCTTCAACTACTGGTGGCTAAGCCTGTTGATGATCGGCGGCCTGCGCCTGTTCATGCGCCAATACTTCCTCGGCGACTGGCTTCTCGCTGGTCAGCACGTGCCGTTTCTGCGTCACGAGGACAGTCTTCCGAAAGTGGCTATCTATGGAGGCGGCGCCGCCGGCAACCAGTTGGTCGCCGCGCTTCGGATGGGCAAGGGCATGCGCCCGGTGGCGTTTATTGATGACGATGAGGGCATCGCTAATCGGGTAGTTGCCGGGCTCAAGGTGTACACGTCGAAAGATATTCAGCTGATGATTGATGAGACCGGCGCCCATGAGGTGTTGCTGGCGATTCCCTCTGCGTCACGTTCGCGGCGGCGGGAGATTCTGGCTGGGTTGGAGGAATATCCGGTGCATGTGCGCACCGTGCCGGGGTTTATGGATCTGGCCAGCGGGCGGGTGAGTGTCACCGATTTGCAGGAGGTGGATATCGCCGACTTGCTGGGTCGCGACGCGGTGCCACCTCGGGGGGATCTGTTTGAGCGCTGCATTCGCAATCAGGTGGTGATGGTTACCGGCGCTGGCGGGTCGATTGGCTCGGAGTTGTGCCGGCAGATTCTGGTGTCTGCACCGACCGCGTTGGTGCTGTTTGAGCACAGTGAGTACAACCTTTACAGCATTCAAAGTGAGTTGGAGGGGCGCATTCGCCATGAGGGATTGGGCGTGAAGCTCATTCCTATCCTTGGGTCGGTGCGCAGTCCGGAGCGTCTGCTGGATGTGATGCGGACGTGGGGTGTCAATACGGTTTACCACGCGGCGGCTTACAAGCATGTGCCTATCGTCGAGCACAACGTGGCTGAGGGTGTGCTGAACAATGTATTCGGCACGTTGCAGACGGCGCAGGCGGCGATGCAGGCTGGAGTTGAGCATTTTGTGCTGATTTCCACCGACAAGGCGGTGCGCCCTACAAACGTAATGGGCAGTACCAAACGCCTGGCTGAGATGACGTTACAGGCGCTCAGCGCGGAGAAGCAGCCGTTGTTGCATGGCGCGAAAATTCCGCAGGCCAATAAAACGCGCTTCACCATGGTCCGCTTCGGCAATGTGCTGGGGTCGTCGGGTTCGGTGATTCCGCTGTTTCGCGAGCAGATTAAGCGCGGTGGCCCTATTACGGTTACGCATCCCAATATCACGCGCTATTTCATGACCATCCCGGAAGCCGCGCAGTTGGTAATCCAGGCGGGCTCGATGGGGCAGGGTGGTGATGTGTTTGTGCTGGATATGGGCTCGCCGGTGAAGATCGCTGAGTTGGCCGAAAAGATGGTGCATCTCTCTGGGCTCACTGTGCGTAATGAGCAAAATCCCCATGGGGATATCGAGATCGAATTCACCGGCTTGCGCTCCGGTGAAAAGCTCTATGAGGAGCTGCTGATTGGCGACAACGTGAGCCCGACCGAACACCCGATGATTATGCGTGCGAACGAAGAGCACCTGCCTTGGATGGTTTTCAAAGACGTGTTGGATGCGATCTTTCTGGCGGTTGAGCATGACGATTATGAACGGCTGCGAGAATTGCTCCGCGAACACGTTAGCGGTTACCTGCCGGAGTGCGAAATCGTTGATTTAATTCATAAAAAACGTTTGGAGGCGCCTGCGTCGGGTGATTTGACACTGCATTGAGGCAGCCCCTAAGTTGGCCACCGCAGGGCGTATCGCGCTCTGCGTAACCCACTCCAGGAGCTTCATCATGCGTATCGGATACGTGTCTTCTCTGTTGTTCGCCACCCTCACGCTGTTTTCCGCCGGCACCTTTGCTGCCGAGCCCGCCAAAGCCGTACCCAATCAACCTGTCGTTTCTCAGCCGCTCAAGGCTGCGGAGGCGGGTATGGTCAATCTCAATACGGCCGATGTGGAAACGCTTCAGCAGGACCTCATCGGTATTGGTCAGGTCAAGGCCAAGGCGATCATTGATTATCGTGAGGCTAACGGCCCGTTTACTTCGGTGGATGAGTTGCTGGAGGTGAAGGGTATTGGCGCATCAACGCTGGAGAAGAACCGCGCAAAGTTAAGTGTTAACTAAGCGCTAAGCGGGAAACAAAGAAGGCCGATCACTGATCGGCCTTCTTTGTTTGCGGGATGAATTTTCGGCATGAAAAAGGGCGACCTGAAGTCGCCCTTTTGTTACGCCATCAGACTCAACCGCGAGCTTGCAGAGCAGCGATGCGATCTTCCAGCGGTGGGTGGGTCATGAACAGGGCTTTCAGGCCGCCTTTCACGCCACCGTTGATACCGAAGGCAGTCAGGGTCTCGGACATGTGCACCGGCACGCCCTGTTCGGAGCGCAGACGCTGCAGGGCACCGATCATGGCGCTGGTGCCTGCCAGGCGGGCACCGGCTTCGTCAGCGCGGAATTCGCGGCGACGAGAGAACCACATGACAATCACGCTGGCGAGAATACCCAGCACCATCTCGGCGAAGAACGTGGCGATGTAGAAGCCGATGCCGTTGCCTTCTTCGTTTTTCAGAATGACCTTGTCGACGAAGTTACCGAAGATTCGCGCGAAGAACATGACGAAGGTGTTCACCACGCCCTGGATCAGCGCCAGGGTCACCATGTCGCCGTTGGCAACGTGGCCAATTTCGTGGGCCAGTACGGCTTTCACTTCATCTGGCGAGAAACGCTCCAGCAAACCCTGGCTAACGGCGACCAAGGCATCGTTACGGTTCCAGCCGGTGGCAAAGGCGTTGGATTCGTAGGCGGGGAAAATGCCCACTTCCGGCATTTTGATGCCGGCGTTGCGCGACAGCTCTTCCACGGTTTGCAGCAGCCACTGTTCGTGACGGGTGCGCGGTTGGCTGATGATCTGAGTGCCGGTGCTCATCTTCGCCATCCACTTGGACAGGAACAGCGAGACCAGGGAACCGGCGAAACCGAACACGGCGCAGAAGACCAGCAGGCT
This sequence comes from Pseudomonas sp. AC070, assembly GCF_979258635.1. Taxonomy (NCBI): domain Bacteria; kingdom Pseudomonadati; phylum Pseudomonadota; class Gammaproteobacteria; order Pseudomonadales; family Pseudomonadaceae; genus Pseudomonas; species Pseudomonas sp. AC070. The sequence goes on along the minus strand of NZ_OZ409871.1, from coordinate 3,079,296 downwards.
GGTGTAATTCTGGCCAGTGAAGCGGTCCACCCCGAGCAGTTTGAGGGTGATGCTGGCGATTAACAGAACCGCCAGGTTGGTGGCCATGAACAACAGAATGCGCATCATGGTGTAAGGCTTCTCCTTTGAGCAAAAGACGTTCGACTAGTGCGGGGTATATAAGGGCGGCCCCCCGCGCTATACAACTCGGCGACTATTTCAAACTGTGTCGTTTGCGCCGGTCAGCGTGCTGGTAAACAGCAGGCGGGTGAGGCGTGCGATGCGCTCGCTGTGCTGCTGTTGCAACGCCTCGCGCAGTTGATGGGCGAGGGTGGAATGCACACGGCGAACGCTGGGTGGCAACGCATCGCCATCGGCCACGGCATGGGGCACGCCGCGCGACAGCCGCAGGAAGCCTTTTTCGCTCAGCACCGCCTGGTCGAGCGCGTCGTAATGAATGGTCGATTCATAACGCAGATAGCCTTCATCAGCCAGCCACAGCAGCGCACCGAGACACGCTTCGTGGCGCTTGCTGGGCAGGCCGAATTCGTCCGGTTCTTCACGGCCGATAATGTCTTCGACGTACAGGCCTACTTTGCGCGGGAAGGCCTGGTACAGCAGCAGGAGGCCTGCTGCGGCATCTTTATAAAAGTCGTCGATTTGCAGGTCCATGGCGGCTTATTGGCTATAGGTTTTTAGGAAATTTCCAATGCGCCCGATGGCCTGGTCGAGGTCGTCGAGGCGCGGCAGGGTGACCACGCGGAAGTGGTCTGGCCATGGCCAGTTGAACGCGGTGCCCTGAACCACCAGCAGCTTTTCCGAGAGCAGCAGGTCGAGTACGAACTTCTCGTCATTGTGGATCGGGCAAACCTTTGGGTCGATTTTCGGGAAGGCATACAGCGCGCCCATCGGCTTCACGCAGCTGACGCCAGGAATGCTGTTGAGCAGTTCCCAGGTGCGATTGCGTTGCTCCAACAGCCGACCTTGCGGCAACACCAAGTCATTAATGCTTTGGTAGCCGCCCAGCGCGGTTTGAATCGCGTGCTGGCTTGGCACGTTGGCGCACAGGCGCATGTTGGCGAGGATGTCGATGCCTTCGATGTAGCTTTGGGCCTTTTGCTTCGGCCCGGAGATGGCCACCCAGCCGGAGCGGAAACCGGCCACGCGGTACGACTTCGACAGGCCATTGAAAGTCAGGCACAGCACGTCCGGCGCGAGCGAGGCGGTGGAGATGTGCACGGCCTCGTCGTAGAGAATCTTGTCGTAAATCTCATCCGAGAACAGCACCAGGTTGTGCTGGCGAGCCAACTCCACCATGCCTTCGAGCACTTCTTTGGAGTACACGGCGCCGGTGGGGTTGTTCGGATTGATGATCACCATGGCCTTGGTGTTCGGCGTGATCTTGGCCTTGATGTCGTCCAGGTCTGGCCACCAGTTGGCCTGCTCGTCGCACAGGTAGTGCACCGGATTGCCACCGGCCAGGCTCACGGCGGCCGTCCACAGCGGGTAATCGGGCGCGGGAATCAGTACTTCATCGCCGTTGTTAAGCAAGGCTTGCATCGACATCACGATCAGCTCGGACACGCCGTTGCCGAGGTAGATGTCTTCGATGCCCACGCCTTCAACTTGCTTCTGCTGGTAGTACTGCATCACCGCTTTGCGGGCGCTGAACAGGCCTTTGGAGTCGCTGTATCCCTGGGCGGTGGGCAGGTTGCGGATGACATCCTGAAGGATCTCTTCCGGGGCTTCAAAACCGAACGGCGCCGGGTTGCCGATGTTCAGCTTGAGGATGCGATGGCCTTCCTCTTCCAGGCGTTTGGCGTGCTTGAGCACGGGCCCGCGAATGTCGTAGCAGACGTTGGCGAGCTTGTTCGATTTGCTGACCTGCATGTGAGCGTCCTGAGTAAAGCGCTGACCCGAGACTGGGCAACGTGGCTTGGCAGCCTGTAACGCGGATGACAGACTGGCGTCTAAACACCTGTCTGCCGGACCTTGAAGTGCGGCAATCATACGTGTGGCCCGAACCTGGGAAAAGGTACAGGCCGGGCTTTTTTCAGCCAATGAGGTGACCCCATGGACAAGCTTGAAAAACCGCTGGACGCCTGGCGCGAGGAGCTCTCGGACGAGCAGTTCCACGTTTGCCGCATGGGCGGTACCGAGCGTGCCTTCACCGGCAAATACCACGACGATAAAACCCCTGGCGTCTATCACTGCGCCTGCTGCGGCGCGGCGTTGTTCGACTCCGAAGCGAAGTTCGATTCCGGTACCGGCTGGCCGAGCTATTACCAGCCAGCATCGAACGCGGCGATTGCCAGCAAGGACGACTTCAGCCACGGCATGCACCGTATTGAAGTGACCTGCGCCAAGTGCGATGCGCACCTTGGGCACCTGTTTCCGGATGGCCCGCCACCGACTGGGATGCGCTATTGCATCAACTCGGCTTCGTTGAAGTTGGAGCCGAGGTAGGGCGCTGATTTGTAGGGGCGGCCGGGCGGCATTGTGAGTAGCCGCGATGCTGAGAAGAGCATCGCGGCTAAAGCCGCTCCTACAGGGCCAAGAGTTGTGCTTATTTAAATTGCACACAATTCAATTGTTAACTATCTTGTCGCTCGACCTATCCCTTTCGCGGAGCCCGCACCCATGAGCGACACCCTGTTCAGCATCCCCGCCACCACCATCAAAGGTGAGCAGAAAACCCTGGCCGACTTCGGCGGCAAGGCTGTTTTGGTGGTGAATACTGCCAGCAAATGCGGCTTTACTCCGCAGTACAAGGGCCTGGAAGAGCTGTGGCAGACCTATAAGGATCAAGGCCTGGTGATTCTCGGCTTCCCCTGCAACCAGTTCGGCAAGCAAGAGCCGGGCAATGAAGGCGCCATCTCCGAGTTCTGCGAGCTGAACTACGGTGTCAGCTTTCCGCTGTTCAAGAAGATCGACGTCAATGGCGCCGAGGCCCATCCGCTGTTCGTGCAACTGAAAAAGCGCGCGCCAGGTGTGCTCGGTAGCCAGGGCGTGAAGTGGAACTTCACCAAGTTTCTGATTGGTAAAGACGGCCAGGTGGTGAAGCGTTTTGCTCCGCTGACCAAGCCCGAAGAGCTGACCAGCGAGATCGAAGCGTTGCTCAAGTGAGCCAGGGTCGATGAGTCAACACGATGTTCTTCCAACGGCGCCGCAGCTGGACGCCGCCGCGTCGCTGCAGCTCGACAAGCAGCTGTGCTTCAAGCTTTACGCCGCCTCGCGCGCGGTCATTCGCGGCTACAAGCCCATGCTCGATCAGTTGGGCCTTACGTACCCGCAATACCTGGCCATGCTGGTGTTGTGGGAGTGGCAGCAGGCGCCGCCCGAGCAGCCGACGGTGAAAGCGCTGGGCGAGCGATTGCTGCTGGATTCCGGCACGCTCACGCCGTTACTCAAGCGCCTGGAGCAGTTGGGGTTGGTGGTGCGTCAGCGCAGCGCCCGCGACGAGCGCGAAGTGCATTTGGCCCTTACGGCTGAAGGCTTGGCGTTGAAGGCGCAGGTGCTGCCGCTCAAGCAGCGATTGCTGTGCGAAAGCGGGCTGGACCTGAATGAACTCGATGGCCTGCGCGAGCAGCTTGGCGGCTTGCTGGATCGCTTTATAACAACGCCGTAGCGGGCAGCCATTGGTTGAGCAGGGCGAGCAATTCGTCACGGCGGAACGGCTTGGCCAGGTAGTCGTTCATGCCGGCCGCTCGGCACCGCTCGCGCTCGTCGGGCAGAGCGTTGGCGGTGAGGGCGATAATCGGCAGGTCGCTCCAGCGAGGCTGCTGGCGGATGCGCCGAGTTGCTTCATAGCCATCCATCACCGGCATGTTGCAGTCCATCAGCACCAGGTCGATGGCCTCGCGCTCCAACACCTCAAGCGCCTCCACACCATTGACAGCCAACAGCACCTCGCAGCCGGCTTTGCTCAGCATGCCTTTGGCCACCAGTTGATTCACAGCGTTGTCTTCCACCAGCAGCACGCGCTTTTGCTCCAGGGCCATCGGCGCGTTGGCCGGCGCCGGCGAGGAAACGGGCTCGCCGCCCGGTTCAAGAGAACGCTGCAAGGCTTTGTGCAGGGCGGCACGCGACAGCGGGCGCGGTAGCTGCAGCACTGGCGCCAGGCTAGTGGTCAGGTCGCTGGGTAGAAAGCTGCCATAGGCGCTGATAAACAGCACCGTGTGGGCGAAGTGCTCGCGCAGGTTGGCCAGTTCTTCGGCGCGGTCGGTAATCACCAAGTCGGCGTTTTGCAGCGTTGGCGCCAGGCAGCCACCCAGGCGCTGATAGCTCAGCCCCCAACCCGGCAGAACCGTTTGCAGCAGCTCGGCCAAGCCGGTCTGGGCGCCGCACAGCCCCACGACCCGCCCGCTCAGCGCCGGCAGCAAGGCCGGTGGTGCGGCGGAGGCCAGCGGCAGCTCAACGCAGAATTCGCTGCCCGCGCCCAACACCGATTTCAGCGTCAGCTTGCCGTGCATGGCTTCACAGAGTTGGCGGGTGAGCGCCAGCCCCAGCCCAGTGCCGCCGTATTGCCGGGTGATGGTGACGCCGGCTTGGGCGAAGGGTTGGAAAATGCGCGCTTGGGCGTCTTCGGCGATACCGATGCCGCTGTCGGTCACGGTGATGCGGATGCCTGGGTCGGTGAAGGCGATGCGGATGTCGACGCGGCCGTTGTGGGTGAATTTCAGGGCGTTGGAAAGCAGGTTGCTGACAATTTGTCGAACCCGCGTCGGGTCGCCGAGCAGCAGGGCGGGGAGGCGCGGGTCGATCAGGCAGGTCAATTCAACATTGGCGGCGGCGTTTTGCGAGAGCAGGTTGGCGGTGTCTTCCACCAGTGTGGCGAAGTCGAACGGAATCGACTCCAGCTCCAGTTGCCCCGCTTCGAATTTGGACAAATCCAAGATGTCGTTAAGCAACTCCACCAGCACCTTGCCGGAGTTGTGGGCAATGCTCAGTTGTTGGCGCTGTTCGGCGCTGAGCGGGCTGTCCAGCGCCAGGCCGAGCATGCCCAGCAAGCCGTTCAGTGGCGTACGGATTTCGTGACTCATGTTGGCCAGAAACGTGGCGCGGGCCAGGGCCATCTGGTTCGCCCGGGCGCGGGCGCTTTCCAGTTCCTGATTGGAAAGGGTGAGGCGGGTGTTGCTGGCTTTGAGTTCGTTGGTGCGCGCCGAAATGATGTTTTCCAGCTCGCCCAGGTACTGCGTGAGTTGGTCTTCGGCTTTGCGCCGGTGCTCGACTTCCTCCGACAGACTCGACAGTTGCTGGTTGGTCACGTCCACCAGAATGCCGATCTCGTCGTTCTCATGGCCAGACGGGCAGGGCAGCTTCTGCCGGGTCGGCCGGCGCAGGTCGCGGGCGCTGATGGCCTGAATTACGTCGGTGAGCGGCTTGGTCAGCATGAAATAAAACACCACCAGCAGAATCATCGACAGCAGCAGGCTGTAGGCGAAGCCGCTCAGCAGCGTGACCAGCGCGCGTCGTAGAAAATTGCTGCCAAAGGCGAAGGTGTCGACTTCCAGGCGCAGCAGGCCGATGGTTTCGGTGGGCGAATGGTTAACGAATAGCGGGTCTTCGAAATGACGGCTCTGGCCGAACAGCCGGTCGCTGAACATCCGATAGGGGCTGTTGATGCGCGAGCGGGTGGCGCTGGCCAGGCTGGTGCCGGTGTCGTCGATGATTTGCGCGTTGATCACAGCGGGTGAGCGCAGCAGGCCTGCGACCAACTCTTGCGCCAGTTCGGTGTCGATGTTGTAGGCGATGCGCGTCGCCGGGTTATGGCTGATCTCTAACAGCGCGCGTATCTCGCGGTTGATCGAGGCGTCTTCGCTGGCATAATCGCTGCTCACCTGCAGCAGGCTGAGCAAGGTGCCGAGGATCAACGCCACGAGAACCGTCAGGCTGGCCTGTTTGAACGACAGGCGATGGGTGAGCGTTATATCCATAAGGTCGTGAACCAGCCTCGTCTCTGAGCATGGGGCAAGCATAGCTGAATAGATTTGCTGCTTGCCCGGCCGTCATTGAGTTTCCCTTCGCAAAAAAGGAGTAAATCGTGGACTCCCGTTTGAATGCCTTTCTGGAGCGTGCCGACGCGGTGTTGGCGCGCCTCGACCCGTTGTTGCCAACCTTGCGTGTTGAGGTGGACTGGTCGCAGACCGTCGCCGCGCGCTGGCATCGCGAAGGCCGTGGCGGCTATTTGCAGCCGCTGGAAGTCAGCCTCGACTTGCGCCTGACCGACTTGATCGGCGTTGACACCCAGCGCGATCACTTAGCCCGCAACACTCGCCAATTCGTCGCCGGCTTGCCCGCTAACCACGCCTTGCTGTGGGGCGCGCGTGGCACCGGTAAATCGTCGCTGGTGCGGGCGCTGTTGGCCGAGCTGGCGGGGCAAGGGCTGCGCTTGATCGAGATCGAGCGTGACTACCTGGCCGACCTGCCGCGCGTTGTGGAGCTGATCGCTAAGCTGCCGCAGCGCTTCGTGTTGTTCTGCGACGACCTGTCGTTCGAAGCGGGCGAGGGCGACTACCGTGTACTCAAGAGCGTGCTCGACGGCTCGCTGGAACGGGCGCCGGATAACGTATTGCTCTACGCCACCTCGAACCGCCGGCACTTGGTGCCGGAGAAAGAGAGCGACAACCTCGACAGCAAAATGGTCAACGGCGAACTGCACCCCAGCGAGGCGATTGAAGACAAAATCGCCCTGTCCGATCGCTTCGGCTTATGGCTGTCGTTCTACCCGTTCACTCAGGAACATTTTCACGACGTGGTGCGCCACTGGATCGGTGTGTTGGCCAAGCAGGCCAACCTCGACTGGGCGTGGAGCGAAGAGCTCGGCGTGCTCGCTGCGCGCTACGCCACCAGCCGTGGCAACCGTAACGGCCGTTGTGCCTATCAGTTCGCCCGCAATTGGGTCGGCCTGCAATTATTGGAGAAACAGTCGTGATCGATTTACAAAGCACCGGCGCAGGCCTCGAAGGCTACGGCCTGTTGGCGGCGCAGCTGGAAGCACTGCTGGCGGATGAGCGCGATTTCGTCGCCAATGCCGCGCAATTTTCCGCATTTCTTTATACCCAGCTGGACGACCTGAACTGGGCCGGCTTCTACTTGAATAAACAGGAGCAACTGGTGCTTGGGCCATTCCAGGGTCAGGTCGCTTGCGTGCGCATTCCCTTCGGCAAAGGCGTGTGCGGCGCAGCGGCGGCCAGTCTGCAAACCCAGCGGGTGGAAGATGTGCATGAATTCCCTGGGCATATCGCCTGTGACAGTGCGTCGAATAGTGAGCTCGTGGTGCCTTTGGTCAAGCAAGGGCGCCTGATCGGCGTGTTGGACCTGGACAGCCCGAAACTGGCGCGCTTCAGTGAGGCGGATCAGCGTGGGGTTGAAGCGTTGGCGGCGATATTTTTGCGGTTGACGGAGTGTTGATGGCACACGCTTATCCTGGGAGAGCGGCCGGGCGGCATTCCGATTAGGTGCGATGGTTTCAACAGCATCGCGGCTGAAGCCGCTCCTACAGGAGCTTCGTAGGTTGGGTTAAGCGCAGCGCAGCCCAACGCATACCGCCAAAAAAAAGCCCGGCATCGAGCCGGGCTTTTTTTGGCGCTGAGAACACTCAGTCGTACATGTTCTTTTTCTTCCAGTCTTCGTCGCCCATCGAGCTGATGCCCTCGTTGAGCTCGTTTGTTTCGTCGGCCGCCGGCTTGTTGCTTTCCAGCACCATGGCGTTGGCGCGTGCCAGTTGTTTTTCCAGTGTGCTGAGCGGTGCTTGATAACGTTTGGCGTCGGGTTGTTTGCGGATGTACTGCACGCCGCGTTCGAAGGCTAGTCGCGCATGGCCGGGTTGCCCTTGTTGCATCGCGCTCTGACCGGCAGTGGTAAACAGCTCGATGTGCACCTGCACCAGAATGTGCCGAACTTCTTCCAGCCAGGTTTTCGCTTCGGCGGTGGGCAACAGTTTGTCTTGCGCGGCGCGGGTAATTTGCCCGTGGAGAATCTCCAGCACCACGCGCACGTCTTTGGCTTTGGCTTCGTTGACGATCGGCTGCGGCGGGTTACGCACTACCAGCGCATCGCCTTGGCCGATAAGGCCGCGCAGCTCTTCCGCGCGGTCTTTGACGGCGGTCTGGCTCTTGTCGACGGCCAGCAAGCGTTCGGCAAATTGCAGCATCAACCTATTGAGCAGCTGCTTGAGGGCAGGGGACATGAACTGGCCGGGAAGGGAGTCGGAAACATCTGCACAACGGCGCAGACGATCGCCCAAGTCGGCCTTTTGGCGGGCCTTCTCCAGTTTGCTGTTCTCTACCGTATGGTTGATGTAACCGATCACGAACAGGATCGCGATGCCCGCTACGATCAGTAGAGTGATTACGAGTGGGGACACCTTTAGAACCTCTCGACTGCTGGAGTTTCGGCCGAGTGTAGTGCCTATGTGCTATTGCGGATAGACACCGACCAGCTTCTACACAGAAGTCATTGATTTAAATTAATTTTCACTGAAGTGTTGACGACCCTCAAAAGGCTCCCTAGAATTCGCGCCACTTCGCAGCGTAAGGCAATACGCAAGCGCAGCGAAGGTTGGAAAATGTGCGTCATGCACAACCTGTGTCCCCTTCGTCTAGTGGCCTAGGACACCGCCCTTTCACGGCGGTAACAGGGGTTCGAGTCCCCTAGGGGACGCCATTTTCCAGGCGGTAAAACCAAGCTGTAGATGCGGGAATAGCTCAGTTGGTAGAGCACGACCTTGCCAAGGTCGGGGTCGCGAGTTCGAGTCTCGTTTCCCGCTCCAAATTTAGACGGCAGTGCTGTTAGGCGTTGCTGGTAAAAAAGGTTGATGTCCCCTTCGTCTAGTGGCCTAGGACACCGCCCTTTCACGGCGGTAACAGGGGTTCGAGTCCCCTAGGGGACGCCATTCAAGCTGTAGATGTATTGCGGGAATAGCTCAGTTGGTAGAGCACGACCTTGCCAAGGTCGGGGTCGCGAGTTCGAGTCTCGTTTCCCGCTCCAAATAAACAAAAACGCCGCTCACTGAGCGGCGTTTTTGTTTGTGCGCGATTTGTGGTCGAAAAGCCCAATCCGTTTTTGTAGGAGCGGCTTTAGCCGCGATTGGCCGTGCCTGAAAACGGCGCCGCCTGGCCAATCGCTTCGCGGCTGAAGCCGCTCCTACAGGTTGTGCAGAAGCGTTTGCGTCAGTGGGTGCTGCCTTCGCGGGGAATCGCTAGGAATTGCTTCTCGCGCTCCCAGTCGAACGGCTCGTCGTTCTGTTCGGCTTCGTAGCGACGTTCATCGAGCGCCTGGAACAGGGTGATTTCTTCGTCCGGCATAAAGTGCAGGCAGTCGCCGCCGAAGAACCACAGCAAGTCGCGCGGCACCAGATGGGCGATTTGCGGGTAGCGGTGGATGACCTGGCACATCAAGTCCTGGCCCAAATACAGGCTTTGCTCAGGCTCCTGCGGCAGCAGGGTGAGCAATTCGTCGAAGCGTTCCAGAAACAGCGCGTGGCTTTCTTCCGGAACCTGTTCGGCTTCGCCCAGCGCAACCAGAATGCCGCGCAGGTGGGTCAGCAGCGCCAAGTGATGGTCGAGATAGGGGCTGGACATGGGCGATTCCTCAGCAACAAAAACGGGCGCGAAGTATAGAGGCCTTCGCGCCCGTTGTCGTGTTGCCGCCTGGGGTGGGCGTTAGCGGATCTTGCCTTCGCCCAGGGTCAGTTCTTCTTTGGCGTAATCGTCCACATCGATCACGCGACGCCGCGCCGCTTCCGCGTCACGCAGGTTCTGCGCTTCCTCGGCTTGCAGCACGCCGGCCGCCAGTGCCGCATCAATCAGGCTTTCGCCTGGCTGCGGCGTGAGACGACCTTCTTTCACTGCCACATGCAGCTTTTTATGCAGCCCGTGGCTGGCGCCCAGCAGGTTCACCGCATGTTGCAGCGCGCCCACAGCGTCGGTCGGGTCGGTTGGGCGGAAGCAGCCGGCCAGCACCGCTTCCAGTGCCGGGTCGCCGGCAGGGCGGGTGAGAATGCCAGCAATCTCGGCATCCAGTGCATCCGATGGGCCCTTGTGGCGACGGCCGAACGGAAACACCAGCAAGCTCAGCGCGCAGCCAAAGAAGCGGTTGGGGAAGTTTTCCAGCAAGTCGGCCAGCGCCTGCTCGGCGTTGCCCAGGCTTTCTTCCATCGCCCAGCTCACCGACGCACGCAAATGCTCCGGGTAATCGAGGTCGTGGTAACGCTTGAGCGCCGCCGAGGCCAGGTACAGGTTGCTGAGCACATCGCCCAGGCGCGCCGACAACCGTTCGCGGCGTTTCAGCTCGCCGCCGAGCAGCATCATGCTGAAGTCCGCGAGCATGGCGAAGCCAGCGGCCAGGCGGTTAAGCGCGCGGAAGTAGGGTTGGCTGAAGCTGTCGCCCGGCACCCGGCCGATTTTGCCGAAGGTCAGGCTGAGAATCAGGCTGCTGGCGGCGTTGCTCACGGCGAAACCGATGTGCTGGATCAGCAGTTCATCGAACTCCACCAGTGCACGGTCGCGGTCTTCGCGGCCGGCCAGGGCCATTTCCTTGAGCACGTACGGATGGCAGCGAATAGCGCCCTGGCCGAAGATCATCAGGTTGCGCGACAGAATGTTCGCGCCTTCCACGGTGATGAAAATCGGCGCGCCTTGCCAGGAACGGCCCAAGTAGTTATTCGGGCCCATGATGATGCCCTTGCCGCCGTGTACGTCCATGGCGTGGCTGATGCACTCGCGACCGCGCTCGGTGAGGTGGTACTTGAGAATCGCCGACAGCACCGAGGGTTTTTCGCCCAGATCGACCGCGTTGGCAGTCAGGATGCGCGCGGCGTCCATCATCCAGGCATTACCGCCGATGCGCGCCAGCGCTTCCTGAATACCTTCGAATGCCGCCAGCGGCACGTTGAACTGCTCGCGCACCTGGGTGTACTGGCCGGTGACCAGACTGGTGTATTTGGCCGCACCGGTGCCCACCGCGGGCAACGAAATCGAACGGCCTACCGACAGGCAGTTCATCAGCATCATCCAGCCTTTGCCCAACATCGGCTGGCCGCCGATGAGGTAGTCCAGCGGCACGAATACGTCTTTGCCGGAGTTGGGGCCGTTCATAAACGCGGCGCCCAGCGGCAAGTGGCGACGGCCGATTTCCACCCCAGGGGTGTCGGTCGGAATCAGCGCCAGGCTGATGCCCAGGTCTTCTTCGTCGCCGAGCAAGTGTTCCGGGTCGTAGGCCTTGAACGCCAGACCGAGCAGCGTCGCTACGGGGCCAAGGGTGATATAGCGTTTTTCCCACGTCAGGCGCAGGCCAATCACTTCTTCGCCGTTCCATTGACCTTTGCAGATGATCCCAACGTCCGGCATGGCCCCAGCATCGGAACCCGCCAGCGGGCCGGTAAGGGCGAAGCACGGAATATCGTCGCCGCGAGCCAGGCGTGGCAGGTAGTGCTGGCGCTGTTCGTCGGTGCCGTAGTGCAGCAGCAATTCCGCTGGGCCGAGCGAGTTAGGCACCATCACGGTAGAGGCCAGGTCGCCGCTGCGGGTCGCCAGTTTCATCGCTACTTGCGAGTGGGCGTAGGCCGAGAAACCTTTGCCGCCGTATTCCTTGGGAATGATCAGGGCGAAGAAGCCGTGCTCTTTAATGTGCTGCCAGGCCGCTTCAGGCAAATCCATGTGCTGGCCGATGTCCCAGTCGGTGACCATCGCGCACAGTTCTTCGGTGGGGCCGTCGAGAAACGCTTGTTCCTCGTCCGTAAGCGTCGCCTTGGGGTAGGCGAGCAAGGTGTTCCAATCCGGGCGGCCGCTGAACAGCTCGCCGTCCCACCAGACGGTGCCGGCTTCGATGGCGTCTTTCTCGGTTTCCGACATCGGCGGCAAGGTTTTCTGGAACCAGGCGAACAGCGGCGCGGTGAACAGCTTGCGGCGCAGTTCCGGCAGTATCAGCGGCACGGTGATGGCGATCAGCACCAGCCACAGAATCGCCATCAGCCAGGTCGGTGCATGGCTGTAAACGCCCATGAGCACCAGGTAGACGGCGACGATGCCAATGGCAGGCAACGGCGAAAGGCGACGGTGGGCCAGAAAGGCCACGCCCAGCACCAGAACAACTAACCAGACAGCAAGCATGCAACGTCCTCCTTGGAACGGACCGGCTGAATGCCGACCGTGTCGAGCTTAGTAGGTGTGGCGAGAGAGGGACTGGCGAGAAGGGCGCCAAGCCAGGCTTGGCGTCATCGAATTGAACTCGGCACCCCCAGGAAACCCAGGTGACTGAACACCTTGCCCCGGCCGCTTCAGTGATAGTGACCACCCTCGCGTTGTTCAGTTCGCACTGGATAACGGCCGCGCACGCCGCGGTTGGCGTGACTGCTCAGTCAGTCTTTACTGCTGCTAAGCGGGTGCAGGCGATGCGCTGGGGCAAAACCCCGGAACCATGAAGCGCCTCGATAGCTAACATCAATTTCCAAGTCTGTTTTCTTTGGCTCAGGCAGGTAGGATGCCTGAGCCAAAAAAAGCGAAATAGAAGGTAACAAACCGATGCTGACGATCTGGGGACGCAAGAATTCCGGCAACGTGCGCAAGGCGTTGTGGGCCGCCGAAGAAGTAGGGGTGCCCTACGAACGACGCGATGCAGGTGGCGCTTTCGGTGTGGTGAACGAACCGCACTACCGCGCCATGAACCCCAACGGTTTGGTGCCGGTGATCGAAGACGGCGACTTGGTGCTGTGGGAGTCCAACGCCATCGTTCGTTACCTCGCGGCGCAATACGGCGACGGTGTGTTGTACCCGCTAGACCCAGCCCAGCGTGCCATTGGCGACAAGTGGATGGACTGGTCCACCTCAGTGTTCGCCGGCGCGTTCCGCGATTTGTTCTGGGGTACGGTGCGCACCCCGCCCGAGCAGCGCGACGAAGCGCGTATCGCTGCCGCCTTGCAGCGCTGCGGTGAACTGCTGGCAATGCCGAATGAGGCCTTGGCCAGCCAGCCGTATTTGTCCGGTGAGCAGTTCGGCATGGGCGACATCCCGCTCGGCGCTGGCATCTACGCCTGGTTTGAAATGCCTATTCAACGCCCCGATCTGCCCCATCTGCAGGCGTGGTACGAGCGCCTGAAACAGCGGCCTGCGTACCAGACAGCGGTGATGACGGCGCTGACCTGACCGATAAAAAAACAACCTGGGAACCGCTTAGCCGTCTACTGCGGTGACGCTAAACTGCGCGGCCCGCCGTAACGCCTGAGAACACGGCGGCCGCGCCTCCCGCTTCAATTTTTCTTATACAAGTGTGTATTTCCTATGAGTTCTGCCCTGTCTATCCGTGGCCTGACCAAAACGTACGGCAACGGCTTTCAAGCACTGCACGGCATCGACCTGGACGTAGCCGAAGGCGACTTCTTCGCCTTGCTCGGCCCCAACGGCGCCGGTAAATCGACCACCATCGGCATTCTTTCGACTCTGGTGACCAAATCCAGCGGCACGGTCAACGTGTTCGGCCATGACCTGGACCGCGAGCCCTCGCAGCTCAAGCGTTGTCTGGGCGTGGTGCCGCAAGAATTCAACTTCAATCAGTTCGAAAAAGTCTTCGACATCGTCGTGACCCAGGCCGGCTACTACGGCATTCCCCAGCGCATCGCCAAAGAGCGCGCCGAGCAATACCTGACCCAGCTCGGCCTGTGGGACAAACGCAACTCGGCCTCGCGTGAATTATCCGGCGGCATGAAGCGCCGGCTGATGATCGCCCGCGCGCTGATTCACCAACCGCGCCTGCTGATTCTCGATGAACCCACCGCCGGTGTAGACATCGAACTGCGCCGCTCGATGTGGACCTTCCTCACCGAGCTGAACGAGCAGGGCATCAGCATTATTCTCACCACCCACTACCTCGAAGAAGCCGAACAGCTGTGCCGCAACATCGGCATCATCGACCACGGCCGCATCGTCGAAAACACCAGCATGCGCAGCCTGCTGAAAAAGCTGCACGTGGAAACCTTCCTGCTCGACCTCAAAGACTCGCTCACCGTGCTGCCCACCTTGCCCGGCTACCCCGCGCAGTTGATCGACGACCACACGCTGGCGGTGCAAGTGGAAAAGAGCCTGGGCATTAGCGAGCTGTTCCGCCAACTTGGCGAACAGCACATTCAGGTGCTGAGCATGCGCAACAAAACCAATCGCCTGGAGGAGCTGTTCGTGTCCTTGGTGGAAAAAAACCTGGCGAAGGTGGCGGTATGAAACACGATTATTTGAACAACGAACTGCAAGCCAACTGGGTTGCCCTCAACACCATCGTCTACCGCGAAGTGCGCCGCTTTATGCGGATTTGGCCGCAAACGCTGCTGCCGCCAGCGATCACCATGGTTTTGTACTTCGTCATCTTCGGTAACCTGATCGGCCGGCAGATTGGCGACATGGGCGGCTTTACGTACATGCAGTACATCGTGCCCGGCCTGATCATGATGTCGGTGATCACCAACGCTTACGGCAACGTGGTGTCGAGCTTCTTCGGCAGCAAATTCCAGCGCTCGGTAGAAGAGCTGATGGTGGCGCCGGTGTCGCCGCACACCATTCTTATCGGCTACGTCATCGGCGGCGTGCTGCGCGGCCTGGCAGTGGGCGTGATCGTGACCTTGCTGTCGCTGTTCTTCACCAAGCTGCAAGTGCACCACCTGGGCATCACCGTACTGGTGGTGCTGCTGACGGCCACGGTGTTTTCGCTGTGCGGGTTTATCAACGCCGTGTTTGCGCGCAACTTTGACGACATCTCGATTATTCCGACCTTCGTGCTGACGCCGCTGACGTACCTGGGCGGGGTGTTCTATTCGATCAACCTGCTGCCGCCGTTCTGGCAAACCGTGTCGCTGGCCAACCCCGTGCTGCATATGGTCAACGCCTTCCGCTACGGCATTTTGGGCGTGTCGGATATTCGCATCAGCATTGCCATCGGCTTTATGGTCGTGGCGACCACGGTGCTTTACATCGCCTGTGTGCAGTTGCTGAAGAGTGGGCGAGGCATGCGCCAGTAATCGCCTGGCTACTCGGCACACCCCAACGTACGTCCCAAGACGCGGCAATTTGTATACAATTGCCGCGTTTTTTTTCCCGCCAGGTCGCCGCCATGCATTCCGCCGTCGAACACTCCCCATTAGGCAAGGCCAGCGAATACATCGCTACCTACACGCCGTCGCTGCTGTACCCCATTCCCCGCGCGCCGAAATGGGCCGAGTTGGGCCTTACGGCTGAAACGCTGCCGTATCAGGGTGTCGATTTCTGGAATTGCTTCGAGCTGTCGTGGCTGCTGCCGTCGGGCAAGCCGGTGGTGGCGATTGGTGAGTTTGCGATTCCCGCCGACTCGCCGAACATAATCGAATCCAAGTCCTTCAAGCTGTACCTCAATTCCCTCAACCAGAGCGTGTTTGCCACCCCAGGCGAGTTGCAGGTGGTGCTGGAAAAAGACCTCAGCGCCGCCGCCGGCAAGCCGGTCGGCGTGCGGGTGCGCAGTTTGGCCGAGGTGGAAGCGCAGGGCGTGACAGCATTGCCGGGGCGTTGCATTGATGAGCTGGACGTCGCCATCAGCAACTACGCCCAGCCGCAGCCCGAGCTGCTGCGCTGCGACACCAGCCGCGTGGTGGAAGAGAGCCTGCACAGCCATTTGCTCAAGTCCAACTGCCCGGTCACCGGCCAGCCGGACTGGGGCACCGTGGTGGTCAGCTACCGTGGGCCGGCGCTGGATGCGGCCAGTCTGCTGGCGTATCTGGTGAGCTTTCGCCAGCACGCAGACTTTCACGAGCAGTGCGTAGAGCGCATTTTTCTTGATCTGCAACGCCTACTGCAGCCCGAAAGCCTGACCGTTTACGCCCGCTATGTGCGTCGGGGTGGTCTGGACATCAACCCGTACCGCAGCCTTGGCGCCATTTCGCCGGACAATCGACGCCTAGTCCGCCAATAACCGGTGCGTTTCGAGCTAGTACGGACGTACCCGTTGTTTCTGCCCATGCGCACGCTTTAGTCTTAGCCCCGACGATCATCGGGATAACAACAATGACTAAAACGTCCCCGTCAGCCGCGCCGTTGCGTGTGCTGATTATCGGTGCCGGCTTCGCTGGCATCGGCTTGGCAATTACCCTCAAGCGCGCCGGCATCGCCGATTTCGTCCTGCTGGAAAAAGCCGGCGACCTGGGCGGCACCTGGCGCGACAACCGCTACCCTGGCGCCGCCTGCGACGTGCCTTCGCACCTGTATTCCTTCTCCTTCGAGCCCAAAACCGACTGGACGCGCAAGTTCGCGCCCCAGGCGGAAATATTTGCCTACCAGCAGCACTGCGCCGACAAGTACCAGGTGCGCCCGCACATACGCTTCAACCGCGAGGTGGCCAGTGCCGTGTTCGATGCCGAAGCCGGTATGTGGCAAGTCACCTGTACCGATGGCGAAACCTTTAGCGCTCAGGCTTTAGTGAGCGCTTGCGGGCAACTGAACCGCCCGCTGCTGCCGCGCATCGCCGGGCTCGAGCAGTTCACCGGCGAAGCCTTTCACTCGGCACGCTGGAACGCCGACTACGACCTCAACGGCAAGCGCGTCGCGGTGATCGGCACGGGCGCCAGCGCCATTCAGTTCATTCCCCAGATTGCCCCGCAGGTGGCGCAGCTGCATGTGTTCCAGCGCTCGGCGGCGTACGTGCTGCATAAGCCAGACCGCGCCTATCGCCCGTGGGAAATCGCCGTGATGCACCGTTTGCCGTGGCTGCAAACCCTCGACCGCGGCCTCAAATACATTCAGCACGAAGCGCGGGTGCTGGCGTTCACCGTGGTGCCCAAATTGATGACCGCCATGCAGCTGCGCTTTCGCCTGCACCTGAACCGCAGCGTTGCCGACCCCGCCTTTCGCCAGCGCCTTTCGCCCGATTACCCCATGGGCTGCAAGCGCATCCTGATTTCCAATGACTACTTCCCGGCGCTGACGCGGGCCAATGTCGAGGTGGTGGGCGAGGAAATCGAAGCGGTGACCGCCACCGGCATCCGCACCGCCGATGGGCGCGAGCGCGAGGTGGACGCGATTATCTACGGCACCGGTTTCGCGGCCACCGATTTTCTAGCGCCCATGCATATCACCGGGCTCAACGGGCGCGACTTGAACGCCGCCTGGAAGGAGGGCGCCGAGGCGTATCTGGGTATCAGCGTGAGCGGGTTTCCCAACCTGTTCATCCTCTATGGCCCCAACACCAACCTGGGCCACAACTCGATCATTTACATGCTGGAAAGCCAATTCAGCTACGTGCTCGGCTGCCTGCAACAGTTGCAGCAGCATCAACTGCGCTACATGGACCTCAAGCCCACGGTGCAGGCGCGCTTCAACGAATCGCTGCACAAGGCCATCGACCGCTCCATTTGGCAGCAGGGTTGCGACAGTTGGTACAAAACCGCCAGCGGCAAAAACACCAACAACTGGCCCGGTTTCACCTTTACCTACCGCCATCACACCCGTCGCCCGGAGCTTGCGAACTATGACTGCATTCGTTGAACCGCCGCGCTTGAGCCAGCGCGTTTTGGCCGCTGTGTTGCGCACCAGTTTGAAGGTGCTGTTTCGCGGGCTGATCCGCCCACCGATGCCGATCGCCGCCCAGCGCACGATTCTGCGCGCATTGACTGCATCCACAGTCGCGCCGCGTGGAGTCAGCCGCAGCGCCGAGACGCTCGCCGGATTGCCCTGCGAGTGGCAGCGGCCGGCGCAGCAGAGCGATCGGGTGATGCTCTATTTCCATGGCGGCGCCTACCTGATCGGCTCGCCAGCCACGCACCGCGCCATCACCGGGCATTTGGCCAAGCGCGGCCAATTGGCCGTGTGTGCGCTGGACTACCGCCTGGCGCCCGAGCACCCGTTTCCCGCCGGGCTCGACGATGGCCTGGCGGCCTATCAGGCGCTGTTGGCTCAAGGCTACGGCGGCGAGCAGATCATGCTTGGTGGCGATTCGGCTGGCGGCAATCTGGCGCTCGGCCTGGCTTTGCGCATCAAGCAAAACGAGCTGCCAATGCCGGCGGCGCTGGTGTGTTTCTCGCCGCTGACAGACGCCAGCCTTACCCAGTTGCACCAGCCGCCCGCGGGCGATCCATTGCTGAGCCTGGCCTGGATCCACCAGGCCGGCTCGCTGTTTTGCCCGCCGCAGGTTGATCGTCGCGACCCGTTTCTGTCGCCGGTGTACGCCGACCTGAGCGGCTTGCCGCCCCTGCTTATTCAGGTCGGGGAAGACGAAGTGCTGCTCAACGACAGCCTGCGCCTTGCCGAGCGCGCCACCGCAGCCGGCGTGGATGTTCACCTGCAACGCTATCCAGGCTGCTGGCATGTATTTCAGGCTCACGCCGGGTTGCTGGACATCGCCGACGTGGCCATGGCGCGGGTCGGCAGCTTTATCCAGACGCGCTTTGCGGCCATCGCAGAACGCAAAGGTCTGTAACCCACGCTGCACAAATGTGGGAAAGGCACTACGCTGGAATAGGGCGTCCTTGCTGGGCGCCCGCTAGCACACGCTCTACGCCGCAGTACGCAAATGCAACAAGCCTCGGGTGATGGGTCTTTCAGGCCTGTCGCAACGTCAGCGCAGTCAGCTGGCAGCAGCAATGGGAAAGCGGTCAAACCATCCATCGCATGTGAGGGGGTCGCATCATGAGCACAGCAAGCCATAACGACATCAGCAGCAATGTGTTGCGCCGGATGAAAGAGGGCGGCTTCGACTTTGCCCGCATTCACCCAATCGAGTTTTACGCCATTTTTCCCGATGAGGAGCGGGCCCGCCAGGTGGCGAAAAAATTTCGCAGTGAAGTACTCAATGCCCAGGTGAGCGAGCGTGACGACGGCGCCTGGCACGTGTTGATCAGCAAAGTCATGTACGCCACCTATGACGGCATTGGTGCGTTCGAGCATGACCTGGAGTCGATGGTCGCCCCGTTGGGTGGCGTTCTCGACGGTTGGGGCGTTACGCAGGAACTCAAAGGCTTGCGGGTTTGACCCGCTGACGCCGGGTGACATAACCCCGAAAGCACCGGCCGGCCACAAGCGGGTCGGTGCGCGGCGACTTTTTCTGAAACGCTGACTCTGCCTCGGCACGACGTTTGCCTGATCAGGTGGAAAAAGAGGCGGTTCAGTGATGAGCGACATTCTGATTCTTACCCACGTCGACTATTGCCCGCCGGGCCATCTGGCGCGGGTGCTCGACGAGCGCCAGCTGGATGTCTCCGTGCTGCGCGCCGACTTGGGCGAGCTCGACGGTTACGACCTTGAGCAGCCCAAAGCCGTAGCGATTATGGGTGGGCCCATGAGCGTCAACGACCCTTTGCCGTGGCTGGATGTCGAGATTGCCGCGCTGCAACGGTTTATCGCCCGCGACATTCCGCTAATCGGCCATTGCCTTGGCGGGCAATTGCTGGCCAAAGCGCTCGGCGCCGAGGTGCACCGCATGCCGTACCGGGAAATTGGCTGGCAACCGCTGTGGCAGGCCAGCCAAACCGAGCCCAGCCCGTGGCTGGAACACCTGCCGGACGAATTCCCGATCTACCAATGGCACGGCGACACCTTCGACCTGCCACCCGGTGCCCAGCGCTTGCTTTCAAGCCCGTGGTGCCCGAACCAGGCGTTTGCCTGGGGCGACAAAATTTTCGCCCTGCAAGGGCACCCGGAAATGACCGAAGAGCTGGTGCAGCTGTGGCTGACCGACTTTGAGCATTTGCTGGACGAGACCCAGCCGAGTCAGCAGTCGAAACGCAAAATGCTTGAGGATTTGCCGCAGAAGGTGGCGGCGTTGAATGCGGTGGCGGAGGGGTTTTATCGGCGGTGGTTGGGGTTGGCGTTTGGGTGAGGTGGGGCGGGCGGGTGTTTTGTTTGGGATTGTCGTGATTTTACGATTCGTCATTACAAATAGAGCCATCACTAACACCTCCGTCATCCCCGCGAAGGCGGCGGTCCGACGGTTCGGGATCCAGAGTGGGTCAGGCTAAGGCGATCTTTCCGAGATACTGGATCCCCGCGTCCGCGAGGATGACGGGTGTTTTGTTAGCGGTTGTCGCATTCCTGCAATGCGTCCGTCGACATACAGCCAGCAGTAAAAACCTCCGTCATCCTCGCGAAGGCGGCGGTCCGACGATTCGGGATCCAGGCTTGCATGGCGAGCACCATTACCTGACCGAGCCTGGATTCCCAACTGTCGACCGCGCCGATCTTCAGAGCCCCCATATTTAGTTGCAATCAACCCCAACTCCACTGGTCATAAGGAAACACCCAAGCGAAGCGGCTATCTTCAAGGGTGCCGCGCAACAGGGCGTGCCCACGCACGGTGCGTCAAGGAATGCGCGATTATGGTGCGCAGGGTAAGTGTCTTATTTTCAAGTGATTGATATTTAACGAATAAGACGGATGGCTCGGGCTTTGCAATACCTATGCACGTCCGGGTGACAAGGAGTACGGCATGACCCGCACCTTTTATGACGAGATGTACCTGGCGAACGGCGAATGCCGTCCGCATTACCGGGAGTTCGCGCGCTGGTTGGCCGACACCCCGGATGAGTTGCTGGCGCAGCGCCGCCGCGAAGCTGATCTGCTGTTTCACCGCGCTGGCATCACGTTCACCTTGTACGGCGACGACCAAGGCACCGAGCGGCTTATTCCCTTCGACATCATTCCGCGCAGCATCCCGGCCAGTGAGTGGCGCATTGTCGAGCGCGGCTGCATCCAGCGGGTGCAGGCGTTGAACATGTTTCTCGCCGACCTCTACCACGACCAGCGCATTATCAAAGCCGGCATCATTCCGGCCGAGCAGGTGCTGGCCAACGAGGGTTACCAACTGGCGATGCAGGGGCTGAATCTGCACCGCGATCTGTACGCGCATATCTCTGGCGTCGACCTGGTGCGCGATGGCGATGGCACGTATTACGTGCTCGAAGACAACCTGCGTACCCCCAGCGGCGTGAGCTACATGCTCGAAGACCGCAAAATGATGATGCGCCTGTTCCCCGAGCTGTTTGCCGCCCAGCGCGTGCTGCCCATCGATCACTACCCCAATTTGCTGCTCGATACCCTGAAAAGCTCCAGCCCGCTGGATAACCCCAACGTCGTGGTGCTGACGCCCGGGCGCTTTAACAGCGCGTATTTCGAGCACGCGTTCCTGGCCCGTGAAATGGGCGTGGAACTGGTCGAGGGTGCCGACTTGTTTGTGCGCGACGACAAGGTGTTTATGCGCACCACCGCCGGCGCCAAGCAGGTGGATGTGATTTACCGCCGCCTCGACGACGCCTTCCTCGACCCATTGGCGTTTAACCCGGATTCCATGCTCGGCGTGCCGGGCCTTCTGTCGACCTACCGCAGCGGCAATGTGGTGCTGGCCAATGCCATCGGCACTGGCGTGGCGGACGACAAATCGATTTACCCCTACGTCGGCGAGATGATTCGTTTCTACCTCGACGAAGAACCGATTCTGAAAAACGTGCCGACCTTCCAGTGCCGCGAGCCGGTGGAGTTGCAGCACGTACTGACCAATCTCGAGCATCTGGTGGTCAAGGAAACCCAAGGCTCCGGCGGCTACGGCATGTTGGTGGGGCCAGCGGCCAGCAAGGCGGAGATCGAAACTTTCCGCGCCCGGTTGATCGCCCGTCCCGAGGCGTATATCGCGCAACCGACGCTGTGCCTCTCTACGTGCCCGACCTTCGTGGAAAACGGCATCGCGCCCCGCCATATCGATTTGCGCCCCTTCGTGCTGTCCGGCAAAGACACCCGTGTGGTGCCAGGCGGCTTGACCCGCGTGGCGTTGCGAGAAGGGTCGCTGGTGGTGAACTCGTCGCAAGGCGGTGGCACCAAAGACACCTGGGTGGTGGAGGACTAATTATGCTGAGCCGCACTGCCTCTGACCTGTACTGGATGTCCCGTTACCTGGAGCGTGCCGAGAATCTGGCGCGCATGTTGGAAGTGAGCTATTCGCTGTCGCTGATGCCGCAAGACGGGCGCGGCAATGGCCTGGAAGAACTGGCGCTGCCGCTGTTGATTACCGGCACGTTGGATGAATACCTGGAACGCCACGGCCCGCTGCATGCCGAGCGCATGTTGCATTTCTTTGCCCTGGATTCGGAAAACCCGGCCAGCATTTACTGCTGCCTGCAAGCGGCGCGCACCAACGCCCATGCCGTGCGCGGGCGCATCACCGCCGACATGTGGGAAAACATCAACGCCACCTGGCTGGAGATTCGTGGCATCGCTGAACAGGGCCTGGGCCGTTACGGCATCAGCCGTTTCTGCGAGTGGGCCAAGGAACGTTCGCACCTGTTCCGGGGCGCCACCTTCGGCACCATCATGCGTGGCGATCCATACCGCTTTATTCGCCTGGGAACATTCATCGAACGCGCGGACAACACCCTGCGCCTGCTCGATGCTCGCTACGAAATGCTCGGCGAAGACATCGACGAAAACGATGGCCGCCCGGCGCGCAGTTATTACCAGTGGACCGCCTTGCTGCGGGCGCTGTCGTCCTTCGAGGCATTTGCCGAGATCTACCGTGGCTCGCCCGGCACCCGCAAGGTGGCCGAGCTGTTGTTGCTGCGTCCCGATGTACCGCGTTCCCTGCGCTCGTGCATGGACGAACTGCACCTGATGCTCGCCAGCCTGCCGGGAGAAAACGGCCGGCCGGCGCAGCGTCTGGCGGCGGAGCTGGAAGCGCGCCTGCGTTACACCAGC
This sequence comes from Pseudomonas sp. AC070, assembly GCF_979258635.1. Taxonomy (NCBI): domain Bacteria; kingdom Pseudomonadati; phylum Pseudomonadota; class Gammaproteobacteria; order Pseudomonadales; family Pseudomonadaceae; genus Pseudomonas; species Pseudomonas sp. AC070. Next base: position 3,056,632 of record NZ_OZ409871.1, on the reverse strand, counting down.
ATCAATGAAGTGCTCGACGAGGGCCTGCACGGCTGGCTCACCGATTTCATCCTGCTGGTGCGCAAGCTAGGCCAGGCCATTCAAACGTCTTACCTGGAGGTCGCATGAGACTCTCAATCAGCCATGACACCACCTATCACTACGAAGATCAGGTGCGTAACAGCATCCAATACCTGCGCATGACCCCGCACGACAGCGAGCGTCAGCAGGTGATCAGCTGGGAACTGAACTTGCCCCGCCCGGTGCGCGCGCAGCTCGACCCCTACGGCAATATTCTTCACGTGCTGACCCTGGACGAGCCGCACGAAAGCATTCTGCTCGGCGCACGCGGCCAGGTTGAAATCGACGAATCGAGCGAGTGCGAGCACGAAGAGCAATCGCCGCTGCCGTTCCTGCGCACCACCAAGCTCACCGAGGCTGATCAGGCCTTGCGCGAGTTCGCTCTGGTGCAATGCAGCAGCCGTCGCGACCGCTCCTGCATGATTGATTTGATGCTCGGCCTCAACGCGCGCATCCGTTATCAGCCCGACGTCACCGACGTGCAAACCAGCGCGGCCGAAGCCTTCGCCGGTGGTAAAGGCGTGTGCCAGGACCAAGCCCATGCGTTTATCGCCTGCGCCCGCAGCCTGGGCGTTCCGGCGCGGTATGTGTCGGGTTATCTGTTCACCGACAGCGACGACCACCTCGCCAGTCACGCCTGGGCTGAAGCCTGGCTTGATGGCGCCTGGTACAGCTTCGACGTCACCAACTGCCTGGCCAAACCCGAGCGTCATCTGAAATTGGCTGTCGGCCTGGATTACCTCGACGCCTGCCCAGTACGCGGTATGCGCCGAGGCGGCGGTGTGGAGCAGATGCACGCCCATGTCGAAGTGTCGCCGATGCGTGTGCAACAGCAGTAACGCCAAAAGCCGCGCAATAAGCGGTTAATTTCCATAACGCCCGGCGCAGTAGTTGCTACCTCGGGCGTCCTTGCCTGTGTGGATACCAATGACCTATTGCGTTGCTTTGAACCTGGCCGAAGGCCTGGTGTTTGTCTCTGACTCGCGCACCAATGCCGGTGTCGACCATATCGCCACCTTTCGCAAACTGCATGTGTTCGCCGTACCTGGCGAGCGCCTGATCGTGCTGCAAACCGCCGGCAACCTGGCCACCTCGCAAGCGGTGATCAACCTGCTGCGCACGCGCCTGAACCACGACGGCGTGCACCTTAACAACGTGGTCAACCTGTACGGCGCCACCACGCTGGTGGGCGACACGATGCGGGAAGTCATGGCGCGCGACGCCAACTCGCCGATGGCGGCGGGCGTTGATCTGAGCTGCTCGTTTCTGGTCGGCGGGCAAATCAGCGGCCAGCCGGCTGAGTTGTACAACATCTACCCGTTGGGCAATTTCATCTCGGCCTCCGACGACACGCCGTTCTTCCAGATTGGCGAAAGCAAATACGGCAAACCGATCCTCGACCGCGCTCTGAACTACCACACCGACCTCGACAAAGCCTTGCGCTGCGCGCTGGTGTCGTTCGACTCGACCATTCGCAGTAATTTGTCGGTCGGCTTCCCGCTGGACGTGGTCGTGTACAAAGCCGACAGCCTGCAAGTGCCAGCCGGATTTCGCGTGCTGGAAAGTGACCCGTATTTTGAAGGGGTTCGCCAGCAGTGGTCGGTGGGGTTGAGCCAGTTGCTGGACGAGTTGCCGCCGTTGCCGCCGGAGTATTCGGCGTAGGGCCAACAGCACGGCCCCTCACCCCAGCCCTCTCCCGCAAGCGGGAGAGGGGGCTCAATGCGCGTTTGGGCTTACCTCTTTTGCCCGGCCACAGTCACCCCTCGCCCGCTTGCGGGAGAGGGGCCGGGGGAGAGGGCAGCGGCAGACGCGATTGCTACGACCGCCATCCACCCCCCAACGCCTTGTACAACGCAATCGCCGCCTGCATCCGCGCCAACCGTAGTTGCACGCCACCTTCTTCGGCCTGAAACAACACGCGCTGCGTTTCCAGCACGCTGAGCAACGTCTCGGCGCCCGATTGGTAGCGGCTCTGCGCCAGCTCAAACGCACGCTGGGCGTGCTCGCGTTCCTGGGTTTGCCAGGTGCGTTGTTGGTCCAGCCCGGCAATCGCGGTGAGGGCTTTTTCGACGTCGGCAAACGCTGCGTCAATGGCGCCTCGGTAGGCGTGCAGCAGTTCTTCCTGGCGCGCCTGGCTGAGGTCGCGGTCGGCGGCGAGTTTGCCGGCGTTGAAGAGTGGCGCGGTGAGCCCGGCGGCGACGGTGTAGAAGGAATTTTCCAGCACGTTGTGAAACGCATCGGCGCCCGTGCCGAGGCTGGCGGTGAGGGTCAGGCCCGGCAGCATGGCGGCGCGCGCTACCTGCACGTCGGCGCTGGCGGCGGCCAGGCGGGCTTCGGCGCTGGCGATGTCGGGGCGTCGGGTGAGCAGTTGGCTCGGCACGCCGGCGGCGATGCTCGGCCACTGCAAGTCGGTGAAGCGCTCGTCGCTCGCGGGCACCTGCTGCACGGGCTGGCCTAACAGCACGGCCAGGCCGATGCGCGCTTCCATGACGTGCTGGCGCAACAGCGGCAGCTGACGGTGTTGCGCAGCGACCAAGCTGCGTTGTTGTGCCAGCTCCAGTTGGGTGGCGGCGCCGGCCTCGAAGCGTTGGTCGATGAGCGCGAGCACCTGTTCGGCGTTGGCCAGGTTCTGTTCGGCGATGCGCAGCTGTTCGGCCAGCGCCAGGCCGCTGAGGTAGCTGCTGGCGACGCTGGTGAGCAGCGTCAGGCGCACGGTGTCCCGTTCATATTCGCTGGCACGCTGGGTTTGCCGTGCGCTGTCGTGGGCAGCGGCGCGGCCACCCCAGAAATCCACTTCATAGCTGGCGCTGAGGCTGGCGGTGTAGGTGTTCAGGCGGCGGTCGTCGCGGTCGGTGTCGCGCTGGCTGTAGCCGTCGCCGCCGAGCAGTTCTTCGCGCGCCGCATCGAACCCGCCTTTTACGTCCGGCAGCAGCGCCGCGCCGGCAATGGTGCTGCTGGCGCGGGCCTGGCGGACGCGGGCTTCGGCGGCGGCGAGGTCGTGGCTGCTGCGTTCGGCTTGGGCGATTAGCGCGGCAAGCTGCGGGCTACCAAACGCGTTCCACCAGTCGCGCAGCACGCCATCGCCAGCGCTCGATGTATGAGGCGATGCCCATTGCGGCGGCGCGGGCGGCGGTTCGATAGCGGCAGGCGGCGTGCTGCATGCACCGATTGCCAGGCAAACGGGCAGCAGGGCTGGAAAGATGTTTTTCATGGGCTAGTCAGCGCTGTTACCGGGTCGAGTTGAGCGGCTTTGCGCGCGGGCATAAAGCCGAACACCACACCGGTAATCAGGGCGCAGAAAAACGCTCCAGCCATGGCCAGCAGGGAAAACACCACCGCAATCTGGCTCAGGTGCAGCACGCCGCCGACCAGCAACGCCAAGGCGATTCCGGCAATGCCGCCGACGACCGAGAGCAACACCGCTTCGGTGAGAAATTGCCGAAGAATGTCGCGCTGCCGGGCCCCGGTCGCCATGCGAATGCCGATCTCGCGGGTGCGCTCGCGCACGGTCATCAGCATGATGTTCATCACGCCGATGCCGCCCACCAGCAGCGAAATGGCGGCGATGGCGCCGAGCATCAGCGACAGGCTGTTTTGCGTGCGCGCTTCGGCCTGGATCATGCCCGCATTGTTGGTCAGCTGAAAATCGCGCACGCCACGGTGCAGGCGCAGCATCAGGCGGTCGATGGCCCGCTCGGCTTCGTGCACCCGTTTGGCATCGGCGGCGGCGATCACCACGAATTCCGGATTGTGTTTGCCGAACAGGCGAATGCTGGCGGTGGAGTAGGGCACCACGATTTGTTTGTCGCTGTCGTCATCGCCGGAGCTGGCGCCCTTGGCGCTGAGAATGCCGATGACTTGAAACGGCACGTTCTGAATCAGGATGTAGCGGCCAATCGGGTTGGCGACGCCTGCGAACAAGGCGTCGCGCACTTTCTGGCCGATAACTGCGACGGTGGCCGCGCGGTCTTCGTCGGCCTGGGTAAAGAAACTGCCTTGCGCCACCGGCCAGTTAAGAATGCTCGGGAAGGCCACGCCGTTGCCCCGTGTGTAGGCGTAGTAATCGATGTTGCCGTAGCGCACCACGGTGTCGCCGCCGTTCACCGGCATGATCTGCCGCACCTGCGGCAAGGTGCTGACGGCCGCCAGGTCATCAAGGCTGACGACACCTTCCGGCGCGCGCGGCATGGGTGCGATGCCGGAGAGGTAAATGATGTTCGAGCCGAACGCGCCCATTTGCGCCATCACTTGCCGCTTGCTGCCCTCGCCAACGGCCAGCATTACTACCACCGATGCCACGCCAATGACGATGCCGAGCAAGGTCAGCGCGGTGCGAAAGCGGTTCACCCACATCACCCGCCACGCGGCCTTTAACGCGTCGACCACTTCGCCGCTCCACGAGGCGCTGCTGGTGCTCGGCTCGCGCAGGCGCCGTTGCAGCTGTTCGATTTGCGCTTGTCCTTGCGCGGCAGGCGCCGGGCTGCTGGTGCTGTCGCTGATGATCACGCCGTCGCGCACTTCAATCACGCGGCGGGCGCGGGCGGCGACGTCGCGGTCGTGGGTAATCAGCACCACGGCATGGCCCTGTTCGGCCAGCTCGTCGAGCAGCGCCATGACCTGCGCACCACTGTGGGTGTCGAGGGCGCCGGTGGGTTCGTCGGCGAGAATGATATGGCCACCGTTCATTAACGCCCGCGCAATAGACACCCGTTGCTGCTGCCCGCCCGATAACTGATGCGGGCGATTCTGCCGCCGGCTGCCCAGGCCCAGGCGCTCTAGCAGGGCGGCAGCCCGGCGCTGGCGTTCGCTGTGGCTGAGGCCAGCGTAGATGGCCGGCATTTCCACGTTCTCCTGGGCGCTGGCCGAGGGAATCAAGTGATAGCCCTGGAATACAAAACCGAAGGCCTCGCGCCGCAGCCAGGCCAGTTCGTCGGCGGGCAGTTGGGCGACGTCGATGCCGCTGAACCGGTAACTGCCGGAACTGGGACGGTCGAGGCAGCCGATGATGTTCATCAGCGTCGATTTGCCTGAGCCGGAGGCGCCAACGATGGCGACGAATTCACCCGGATAAATCGCCAGCGACACACCGCGCAGCACCTCAACCACCGGCGCGCCATGGCCGCCGTATTGCTTGCGGATATCGGTGAGGGCGATCAGGGCCGTGGCGCGCTCGGTTTCCCGGGCCTGCACGCTCATTCGCTGGCCCCGGCGGGCGGGCCGATAAGCAGCCGTTCGCCTTCTTCGAGGCCTGCAACTATCTGCACCGACATGCGATCACGCAGCCCGGTGCGCACCTCGCGCGGTTCGATCCGGCCTTTGTCGTTGAGGATCAGCGCTTTGTAAGTGTCCGGCGTGGCGGTGGCATCTTGCAGCGCGGCCAGGGGAATGGTCAGCACGTTGTCGGCCTTGCCAGCAACAAAGAACACTTGCGCGGTCATTTCCGCCATCAGCGCGCCGTCGGCGTTATCGACGTCGAGCAGCACGGTGTAAAGCACCACCCGGCCGCCGCCGTCGGCATTGGGACTGCCGCCGCCCTGGTTGGCCTGGTCCAGCGGCGTGGGCGGCAGCGGCAGCACTTGGCGCACCGTGCCGTTCCAGCGCCGGCCGTCGCCGCTGAGGGTGGTGAACCAGGCGTGCATGCCGGGTTTGATGCGGCTGATATCCGCCTCGGACACCTGCGCCCACACCGTCATCGGCGACAGCTTGGCAATGCGCATGATCAGCGGTGTTTGTTGTTGGGCGTTAAGGGTTTGGCCTACGCGCGCATCGACGGCTACTACGGTGCCGGCCATGGGCGCGTAAATGCGCGTATAGCCCAGCTCGGCTTCGTCGCTGCGCAAGCTGGCTTCGGCCTGGCGAATACGCGCCTGGAACATGGCAATACGGGCTTGGCTGGCGCGCACTTGGGCGGTGGCAATTTGCACGTCTTCGGTGCGCGTGGCGCCGCCTCGGGCGAGGTGTTGCTGGCGGCTGAGCTGCTGGTTGGCGAGCTCATTCTGGGCGCGCTGTTCGGCCAGTTCGGCTTTTAGTTGGTCGATGGAATAGCGGCTGGCGTCGACCTTGGCTTGCTGGGTCGAGGGGTCGATTTCCACCAGCAATTGGCCTTCTTCAACCTGCTCGCCGGGCTCGGCATGCAGTTTCAGAATTTGCCCGGAAGCCTGGGCGCCGACATCCACATAACGCCGTGGTTGCAAGGTGCCCAGTGCGCTCACGCTGCTCTCGATACTGCCGCGCGCTACCGGCACGCTAGGCAGTTGGTCACCGCGCAACGGCAATGCCTGCCAAGTGGCAACGGCCATCAGCGGCGTCAGGCACAGCAGGGTGAGAACAAGGCGGCGAGGGGTAATCAGGGCGCTCATTGGCAGGCTCGTGAGGGTCTGCCAAATGAACGAGTGACTGCGCGGGAAATTTAGCCGTTAGAGCGGGGCGGTGCGGTTGCGAATCAGCGTGGTGCCATCGCTTTGCGGCTCCAGCTTGATCGGCAGCACTTTGGGCAACGCTTTCACCAGGTTGGCGATGTCGCGGGTGCTGTAGATGCCGCCGATGCGGATATCGGCGGTGCTCTGGTCCGCCAATAACAGCGGCTCGTCGAGGTAGCGATTGAGCAGCGGCACGGCTTCGCCAAGGGTGATGTCGTTGAGGATCAACTTGCCGTCGCGCCAGGCGAGGGCGGTGGCGGTGTCGACCGATTTCACCGTGGGCTTGAGGTCGCCCGGTTTGAAGCTGGCCTGCAGGCCCGGCGTGAGTGTGCTGTCGTTGCCTTGGCGATCGCTTTGCACGCGCACCGAGCCTTCGGTGACGGTGACCACCACGCTGTTCTGGTATTTCCACACGTTGAAGCGCGTGCCGGTGACGGTGATCGAGCCTTCGCCGGCGGTCACCACAAAGGGGTGCTCGCTGTCGTGGGTGACGTGGAAATACGCCTCGCCGCTGCTCAGGCGCACGCGGCGCTGGTCGCGGTAATTGCTGAAGCTGAGCTTGCTGTTGCTGTTCAGTTCGACTTCGCTGCCGTCGCTCAAGGTGATGCGGCTGATGTTCTGCGCCGTGTCGAATCGTTCATAGGCGTTGGGCAGCCAGCCCATCATCCAGCCGCCGTAAGCCGCTAACGGCAGCGCCACAATGGCCAGGGCGATGGCCTGGGCTTGCGGACGCCAGCCACGACGGCGCGCGCGTGTCGGGCGGTTCGCGGCGCTTGCGGCCGTGTGCAGGGAAGGGCGTGGTGCGGTCACGGTGGCGCTGGCTGGGAGCTGCTCGCTGAGGTCCCAGATTTCCAGCATGGCGACGTATTCAATGGAATGGCTGGGGTGCTCGTCGAGCCACTGCTTGAACTGCTCGCGCTCTTCGTCCGTGCAATCGGGCGCATGCATGCGCATACACCAATGTGCAGCCACCTCAACCAGAGGGTCGTCGTTGGCAGGGGAAGGCGCGTTGTTCATCAGGGAATACCGGTTACCGGGTACTGAGAAGGTGATATTGCTGGCAGATGAGATTAGATGCTTGATGAGAATTATTATAAAATGAATAATTCCATACTGCCAGTATGACGGTCAGGGGTGGTCAACCTTATCGCAATGTTCGCCGTCACGTCTGTGGCCGGGAGTCGTTTTGGAGATTTATTACCGGGAGCTGGTGCGCTTTTTGAGCGCCAAGCTGGGGGACCGACACGTTGCGGCCGACGTCGCCCACGACGCGTATGTGCGCGTCATGGAGCGAGCCGATCAGGCGCACATCGAGTCGCCGCGCGCGTTCCTGTATCGCACCGCGCTCAACCTGGTCATCGACGAACACCGCCGCAACACCCTGCGCCGCACCGAAACCCTCGACGTACTGGACCAGGAAGAAGCGTATTTCACGCCCTCGCCACACCGCTCCCTGGCGCACGACCAACGCCTGCAACTGCTGCAACGCGCCCTCGACGAATTGCCCAGCCTGTGCCGCGACGCGTTTTTGCTGCGCAAACTTGAAGGCCTGAGCCACGACGAGATTGCTGAGCGCCTGAGCATCTCCCAGAGCCTTGTGGAAAAACACATCGTCAACGCCATGAAGCATTGCCGCGTGCGCATGCGCGAGTGGGACGCTGAATAAGCCGCCTGCCGTCCGCCAACACCCCAGCCCACAGCTTTCAACCACTCGCCTTTAAATTTCATTCCCCTGTCCTCGTTCCTACACAACAGGCGATCTCTGCTCGCCACTCGATTCCCTCGCCACCGTTGTGCGTGGCTTTTCCAGAGGACACTGGACCATGACTCCATCCGTTGCACCTGCCGCCATTCACGACCTGATCGGCATCGGGTTCGGCCCGTCCAACCTGGCGCTGGCCATTGCGCTGCGTGAGCGTGCTCAGCATCAAGGCGCGCTGGACGTGCTGTTTCTGGACAAGCAGGCCGACTACCGCTGGCACGGCAATACGCTGGTGACGCAGAGCGAGTTGCAGATTTCCTTTCTTAAAGACCTGGTCACCTTGCGCAACCCCAGCAGCCCGTATTCATTCGTGAACTACCTGCACGCCCATGACCGTCTGGTGGACTTCATCAATCTGGGCACCTTTTACCCGTGCCGCATGGAGTACAACGACTACCTGCGCTGGGTCGCCGCGCAGTTCGCTGAACAGAGCCGGTACGGCGAAGAAGTGCTGGCCATTGAGCCGCTGCTGCATCACAGCCGGGTCGAGTCGCTGCGCGTGGTGTCGCGTGACAGCCAGGGCGAAACCTTTGTGCGCCAGACCCGCGCCGTGGTGGTGAGTGCCGGCGGTACGCCGCGTATTCCCGAAGCGTTTCGTAGCCTCAAAGGCGAGCCTCGGGTGTTCCATCACGCCCATTATCTGGAGCGCATGGCGCAGCAGCCATGTGTGAGCGGCAAGCCGATGCGCGTGGCGATTATTGGCGGCGGGCAGAGCGCGGCGGAGGCGTTTATCGACCTGAATGACAGCTTCCCGTCGGTGAAGGTCGACATGATTTTGCGCGGCTCGGCGTTAAAACCGGCGGACGATAGCCCGTTCGTGAACGAAGTGTTTTCCCCCGAATTCACCGACCTGGTGTTCAGCCAGACCGGCGCCGAGCGCGAGCGGTTTATTCGCGAGTACCACAACACCAATTACTCGGTGGTGGACATCGATTTGATCGAGCGCATCTACGGCATTTTCTACCGGCAGAAAGTCTCGGGCATCCAACGCCACGCCTTCCACCACCTGCGCACGGTGGAGCGCGCCACCGCGCAGACCGACGGCATTGAACTGGCGTTGCGCCATAGCGCCAGCGGCGAATTGGACGTGCACCGTTACGACGCCGTGGTGCTCGCCACGGGCTACGAACGGCAAAGCCACCGCCAACTGCTGGAGCCGATGGCGCCGTACCTGGGCGATTTCGAAGTGGACCGCGACTACCGCATCGTCACCGACGAGCGCTGCCAGGCGGCGGTTTATATGCAGGGCTTCTGCCAGGCCAGCCACGGGTTGAGCGACACGTTGTTGTCGGTGCTGCCGATTCGCGCCAACGACATCGCCAGTTCGTTGTACGGCTACCTCGGGCATCAGTCCTTGAGCGATGTGCTGCGCGCGCCGTTGTTGGCCACGGCGAGTTAATCGAGCAGCAACCCGACCTGACGAATCTTCGGCAACTTGCGCACCACCAGTTGGTGCGAGCGTGTCAGCAGGTCTTGCAGTTCGGCGGTGCTGATCGACTCCGTGCTGTCCAACCGAACCCAGTGAGCCCGCGCCAGATAAGGCGCCGGGCTGAAGCCGGGGCGGTCGACGTAGCCGAGAAACAAGTCGTTATCAACCTTGAAGGCGATGCCTCGGCCCATAAAGTTGATCACCGCCACCATCTTGTTTTGCGCCACCGAAAACACGCGGTTATCGCCCCATTTCAGGTCTTCGCGCACGCCCGGCAGTTGCAGCAGAAAGTCGGCGGTTTGGCTGGCGTTCATGTTCATCTCCTTTGTCCAGAGGGATTAAACCGGGTGCGGCCAGTCGCCGCGAAAGTGTTCGGTCACATGGTCGAGCCAGGCGCGCACGGCGGGCAGCATGCCACGGCGGTGCGGGTACACGGCCTGCAGAAAGCCGCCCGGCAGCGCCCACTCCGGCAACAGACGAATCAGGCGGCCGTCGGCCAATTCCTGATGACAGTTCATCAAGGGCAGCATGGAAAAGCCCAGGCCGGCCAGCGCTGCGTTTTTGCGTACGGAAAAATCTTCGATGGCCAGGCGCGGTTCAAACGCGATTTCACGCTTATTGCCGTTAGCGTCCACCACGCGATAACGCACCTTGCGATCGGTATCCACGGCGCCGAGCACCGGCAGTTCGCGCAAGTCGTTCAGCTCATTGATCTGCCGACCGGCCAGCAGCGCAGGGGAGGCCACCAGCACGGCGACGGCGGGGCGCAGCTTGCGCGCGATCAGGTTGGGGTCTTCGTCGCCTTCATCGCGCACCCGCAGCGCCACGTCGAACCCTTCGGCCAGCACGTCGACGCGGCGGTTCACCAGCACCACTTCCAGTTGCACCTGCGGGTAGGTGCTGAGGAAGTCGTTGATGATCGGCGACAGGTACGACTCGGCCAGCGCAGTAGGGCACGACACCCGCACCCGGCCGCGCGGTTCGCTGGAATGCGTGGCCACGGCTTCGTCGGCCATGTCGGCGGCGATGATCATCGTCTGGCAGTGGCGAAAGTAATGCTCGCCGATTTCGGTCAGCGCCAAGGTGCGGGTGCTGCGTTGCAACAGGCGTGCGCCCAGGCGTTCCTCCAGCTCGGCAACGCGCCGCGACAAGCGCGACTTCGGCACGCCCAGCAGGCGCCCGGCGGCGGCGAAACCGCCGGCTTCCACCACTTTGGCGAAATAGAACAGGTCGTTGAGATCTTGCATAGCGGGTTCTGGCTGTAGTCATCGTCCTATAGGTGGGACGAACTATCACATTTTTGCTGACTAATGCGCTATTGGAATCATCGGTAGGCTTAGCTCCATCGAATATCAGCCCACTTTTCACGCCGCTACGGCCCCCTTGATTCGGAGAACCACCATGAAACTTCTGCACCTCGACTCCAGCATCCTCGGCGACAACTCGGCCTCGCGCCACCTGAGCAAAGCCGTGGTCGACGCCTGGAAAGCCGCTGACTCCAGCGTTCAGGTGAGCTACCGCGACCTGGCCGCCGATGCTTACAGCCACTTCTCCGCTGCCACGCTGGTTGCCGGCGGTACGCCTGCCGAGCTGCGTGACGCGGCGCAAAAACACGAAGCGGAACTCGGCGAAGCGACGCTGAACGAATTCCTGGCCGCCGACGCCATCGTTATCGGTGCGCCGATGTACAACTTCTCCGTTCCAAGCCAGTTGAAAGCCTGGATCGACCGCATCTCGGTCGCTGGCAAAACCTTCGCCTACGACGAGAACGGCCCAAAAGGCCTGGCTGGCGGTAAAAAGGTGATCATTGTTTCCACCGCCGGTGGCATCCATGCGGGCCAAGCCAGCGGCATCGCCCACGAAGACTACTTGCAACTGCTGTTGCGCTTCCTCGGCATTACCGACATCGAAGTGGTGCGCGCAGAAGGCCTGGCTTACGGGGAAGAACCGCGCGCCAAAGCACTGGCCGCCGCCAACGAGCAAGTGGCGGGTCTGTTTGTAGCTGCGTAACGGCTGAACGGCACTGAGAAAAATCCCCGCTTCGGCGGGGATTTTTTTGGCACGCGACATGCTTTTGTCATCTCACTGTGTTTGCGAAGCGGCCGCTGCGGGTTCATGCTCGGCGCTGCGTCAGGCGAAAGTAGGCAGCGATGGTTTTGAGGAGGTGGGCGTGAGCACCTTTTTTGCGCGTGTGATGGTGGTGTTGCTCGGTTTAGTGGCCGGCGCGTTGCCCGCTTCGGCCGGCACGGTGGGTTCGCGCCTGACCGTCGGCTTTCACCGCATGACCCTGCAAGATCCCCTCGACCAACAACCCATGCAGGCCGTCGCGTTCTACCCGGCCTATGCCCGCACCACGGTCAGCCAGATTGGCCCGTATCACATTGCCGCTGGCGAAGACGCGCCGGTCGCGCCCGGCCACTATCCGATGCTGGTGCTGAGCCACGGCAACAGCGGCAGTCCCCTCGCTCAACACGACCTCGCGACGTATCTGGCCAAACATGGTTTCGTCGTGCTGGCGGTGATTCACCCCGGCGACAACTACGCCGACCAAAGTCGCCTCGGCACGCTGAGCAATTTGTATGGCCGGCCGATGCAGGTGTCGCAAGCCATCACCGACGCCCTGCAGGACCCCTGGCTTGAACCCTTTGTGGATGAGCAGCGCATCGGCATGATCGGCTATTCGGCCGGTGGCGAAACGGCGCTGATCGTCGGCGGCGCGCAGCCACAACAGCAGTTGCTGCGTGACTATTGCCAGGCGCATCCAGCGGACGAAGACGCCTGCCGCAGCCACGGCGAGCTGGTGGTCGACCGCGATGACCTGGTGGCCGAGAGCGACCCTCGGGTGAAAGCGCTGTTATTACTGGCGCCGCTGGGCCTGATGTTTGGCAAGGAAGAACTGCAAGACGTGCAACTGCCGGTGCTCATGTACGCCGGTGACAACGACCAGTTGCTCTCCGTGGAAACCAACGCCCTGGCCCTGAGCCGCAGCCTGCCGCAACGGCCGAATTACCGACTGCTCGATGGCGCCGGGCACTTCATCTTCATGTCGCCGTGCTCGCCCGAGCAGGAGCAGATGATGCCGATGCTGTGCAAAGACGCCGATGGCGTCGACCGTCAGCGTATTCATCGGCGCATGAACGCCGAGGCGGTGGAATTCTTCAGCACCGTGCTGGGGCCGGATTTGCGCGACCACCAGGCTTCATTGCACTAGCCCTGTTGCGGCGACTGTGCCCGTCGCGCCAACCACAGGCTCAGGCTTAGCCCCGCCACCGCGAGCAGGGCGGCGGCGAGGAAAATGCCGTTATACCCAACGCCATACGCCACCGCGCCCATCAGTGGCCCAGCAATCGCCAGGGCCAAATCGAAGAACACTGCGTAGGCGCTGAAGCCGGCGCTGCGGCTGCTGTCCGGCACGCGCTTGATGGCCTCGACGCCCAGCGCCGGGTACACCAACGACAAACCACAACCGGTCAACGCCGCCCCAGCCATGGCCCAGGCCGGCGTCGGTGCGTACCACAGCAGCAGCAAACCGAGGGTTTCGATGGCCATGCAGCTGATCGCCACGTTATAGCCGCCGTAGCGCTTGATGGCATCGATCAACAGCACCCGCGCGCCGATAAACGCCACGCCAAAGGCCGACAAACTATAGGCCGCGCCGCTCCAGCCTTTGCTGGCGAAATACAGGGCGACGAAGGTGGTCAGCGTGCCGTAGCCGATAGAGCCCAGCGCCAGGCCGACGCCATACGGCGCGATACGGCCCAGCACGGTGCTGAAGGGCAGGCGCTCGCCCTTGAGCACGGGCGCCGACGGGCGTTTCCAGATCAGCAGCAACCCTAGCGCCGCCACGGCCATCAGCGCGGCGCCCAGCGTCCAGTAACCCCAGGCGTCGACCATCAGCACTCCGGCTGGCGCGCCGATGGCAATGGCGCCATAGGCGGCGATGCCGTTCCAGGAAATCACCCGCGCGGTGTATTCCACGCCCACCCGGTTGATGCCCCAGCTAATGGTGCTCACGCCCAGCAGCCCTTGCGTCACGCCCAACAGCAAACGCGCCGCCAGCATGATCGACAGGCTGATCAGCGGGTACGCGCTGAGTTGCGTGGACAACAAGGTAAGCAGGCCACTGACGGCGATTCCGCACAGTCCGTACACCAGCGCCGGCTTGGTGCCGAGGCTGTCGGCCAGGCGCCCGGCGAGCGGGCGACTGAGCAGGGTGGCGAGGTATTGCGAAGCAATGGTCAGGCCGGCGATGACCGCGCCGTAACCCAGTTGGTCATGGACAAACCCCGGCACCACGGCGATCGGAATGCCGATGCAGAGAAAGCCGAGAAAGGTAAAAAACACCACGGAAACAATTTGCCCCGTGATGGCCAGAGAGCTGGGCGTTTGGGTGTGCATGCTGAAAAAACTTCGCCAGAAAACCTGCGGCAATCATGGCCAGTGAGCGGCGAGAAGGGAAGGTAGCTAACGATTATTCCTGCTACGCCGTTCTCAGCCCGATGCGCGGCTGAGAACGGCGGACGCCGTTTACTTCGGGTTATTGCGTTCGTGCCGGTAGGCGCTTACCGCCTCGTACACCGCTTTGCGCAGACGGTTGATGCCGCCCAATGGTCGGTGTTCTGGCAGCGCATGCCAGGGGTTGAACGACTGGTTATCGCAGGCGAGGGTTTGCTCGGTGCTGTCGAAATCCTGCGCCGGTACTTTGATGGTGGCCACGGTTTCAAACGGCGAAACCTTCTCGCTCCATTCGATGCTGGTGTCTTCCAGCGGCATATAGAACGCCGGGTTCTGCCGTTGCACTTGTAGCTCGAAACAGGCCGGCATGCGGTCCAGCGACAGCTGCTGGTACAGCGCGTCGTGGAGGAAATTTGGCATGTCAGTGTTCACTGCCGGCAAGGTGTACGCCGGGCAGCGCTGCGGTGCGGGCACCACGCGGTACTTGATGTTATGCGGGCCGAATTTGAACGGGGCGACTGAGTCGTAGGTGGTGGCCACCGGGCTGTCGGGCGCGGGCGCCAGGGTTTTCAGGGCGATGGTCAGGTGGCGGATCTGCCAGGTGCGCGGATCCAGGCTGGGGAAGAACGCCAACACGGTTTTGCCATCGGCCTGGGCTTTGAAGTTGCTCTGGTATTCAGCCACATCGCTGACGAAGAACGAGGGGTGGTTGAACATCACAAAGTCCTGCTCACCGGCCACCGCCGGGGAGGTCATCAGCTTGGCGCCAGGCACGTCGAACAGCTTGATGGCCATGCCGCGCGCATCGCGAACGCGGTCAAATTGCGGGTAGGCATTGCCGTTGGACAGGCGCATCAGCGCTTGCCAGGTTTTGCCCGGCTCGCTGAACACGCCTTGGCGCAGTTCATCGTTGAGTTCCGGCAGCACGGTCACTTCGGCCTTTACGCAGCCATGGGCTTTGGCGTGGGCGTCGCGCAGTACGCGGGTCTGATCTTTGTGCTGCTCGACCACGCGAATGGCATCTTCGATGATGCCCCGCGTCATGGCTGCTTCGCCGGGCGGAATCTGCTCCTCGGCCGACACCGGGCCGGAGAATTTCCAGGCGTAGTACAGCTCGGCAATGCCCCAGCCACCGAGGCCGACCACCGCCACAATCAACAGCAATTTGCCGAGCACACGGCCCAGCCAGAGCCAAAAGCGTTTAAGCATGAAGCGCGTCCTTATGTGTGTGTCCCACGGTAGGGATCATCCCTGGCAGCTTGGGCCTGGCGTCCAGGCGGCGGGTGTAACCGGTTGCAGCTGACTTTCCAGCGGCGCATTGCCGAGCACCTTGAGGTATTCGATCAACGCCAGCCGCTCGTTCGGGCTCAGGCCTCGGCCAATCACGCCTTGCTGGCGGCAGCCGTCGCGGAATTCATGGCCCTGGTTGCCGTTGCCGGTGACGCTGGTTTTGAACAGGAAGCCGCCATCGAATTTCTCGCTGCGGTAGCCGGCGCGCTCGGGGTCGTACTCGTGGTTGCCGACCCAGAACTCAGCCCGCCGCTCGTACACCGGCGACAACAGTTCAAACAGCGTGGGCACCGAGCCGTTGTGCAGGAACGGCGGGGTGGCCCAGATGCCGTCCAAGGGCCGCGCTTTGTAGCCGCGCTTTTCCTGAACGCCGATGGGCAGGCCGTAGCCGTCCATTTTCCAGCGCTCTTCACCGCTGATGCCGGCGTCCTGGTAAGCGCGGTTTTCCACGTAAGCGGTGATATAGGCCAGGCCTTTGGCGCTGGAGATGCTGCGCAAATTCAGGTCTTCCAATTTACCGTCGAACAGCTTCACGCCAAGCGTGCTGAGCTGCTCTTTACTCCAGCCCAGCTTGCTGATGTTGAAGCGGTGGTCAGCAATGTTGTCGGCGGTGGTGGGGTCGGTGCCGACGATGCTGACCGGCACGATGCGCATCCGCCATTCCGGGTCGCGTGTGGGGGCCAGGCGTTTGTCAGCTGCTTTGGGATCCGGCGCGTGGCAGTAGGCACAGTTCTCCTGGTACAGCGCGCGGCCCTGGCTGGCCATTTCCAGATTGACCTTGCCCAGCACGGGCTCGGGCCAGGTCGGCGGTTTCAGCTGTTTCAGGGTTTCTTCCAGGGTGTAGAGGTCACGCACGCGCACGCTGGAGGCGTAGCGCTCGGCCACGGGCACGCGGCCCTGGTTGTCTTCAAACAGTTTGACGGTGGCGCCTACGCCCAGGGCCTCGCCGATATTGCGCGCCATCGGTTGCATGGCCGAACCGTTCCACTGCACCCAGTCGAATTTCCAGATATCCCACAGCTGCGGATAGCTCACCGGGGCGTTGCCGACGCGGTAGTTGCTCGGGTCGATGGCGTCGCCGAACACGCTGTTGGCGATGCGGCCAAAGGCGTCGGTGCGGCCAAATCCTTCTTCAGTGGGGTAGAGGCCGCGATGGGTGTCGTTCCAAGCCTGGGACAGAATGCGGTTAAGCGTGACCTTGAGGTCGGTGCGCAGTTGGTCGCGGCCTTCGGGGTACTTGTCGCCCAGCACGTTCTTGGCGAAGCGGGTGAATTTCAGCGGGTTGTAATAGGTGAAGGCCAGGCTCATGCCGAGGGCCTGACCAAAGCTGCCGCCTTTCAACGTGGGCACCGTGGACGCCAGCGAATGCAAGGCCGCGCCGCCATCGATGCGCACCGAGTTGCCGTTGAAACGCAGCTCGCCGGTGTGGCACGCGGCGCAGGTGATATCGAGCAGTTGCGCGCCGGTTTCTTCTTCCAGATGACGGGCAAAACCGACCGGCAAATTGCCAGGGTTTAACGAGGTGGGTTGTTGGTTCGGTTCGGTAAGAAAGCCAAAGCGGGCGAGGTAATCCGGCGTGGCGAATTTGTTTTCGGAGAAGGGCAGTTCCAGCGCGGTAAACCATTCATAGCGCAGGCCTTTAACTTCCGTGCCCTGGGGCGTGTAGTAATAGGTTTGGCGCGCCTCGGGGCTCCACTGCTCCAGATAATGCAGCTGTGTGGGGGCTTGGTAATCCGGCAAATTCGGGTTGGCGATGTAGTAGAGGGCAACAGCCAGAACCGCCAAGACGGCGAGTACGACGAGAAGCAAAATCCGCTTCACAACCTTCATGGGTGACGGTCCTTGTGCATTGTTATTGGCTGAGCGTTTATGCCAAGCAATTACAGGCTTGGCAAGACGCTAATCACCTATTGTTCTTATGGCTATAGGGAACCTTTCATGCAGCGAGGCGGCGTCGCTTAGAAGAAATCCGTCCTAAGCGCGTCAAAAAACTTGCTACGGTTGAAAACAGGGCAGGAAAAGGATTGTTTTAACTCAGAAAATTAAAACGGATGCCAGGGAGCAGAACGCCATGCTCGATATGCTCGACAGAGACACTTCGCCAACGCTCGCCACCCTTGATGTTTATAAAAGCAACGCCGAACGCCAGGCACTTTGCGACGCCTTGGCGCGTTACGGCGACAACATGAGTGTGGCCGCGCGCATGCTCGGTATTTCCAGGCCGACGTTTTATCGGCTGCTGCACAAACATCGGTTGCGTTAGGGCTACACCCGGCCGATGGCGACCCACAGGGCGGCGCATGCGGGGTGCGTTATTGGCTGAGTTCTACCACGCGCCCGTTTATTGGCTGTACCGGGCGGGCGTTCATCGGGTACAGCGCTTGAAACGACTCGATTTGCGCTTTGGACAGTTCAACGGGCTGCTTCAGCACCTGCCAGCTCACCCCTTCTGTGCAGGGCGGCGTGGTCAGCGAGCCGCTATAGCGGTAGTAAGTGTGGTCGCTCGGCAGTAAGACTGCCGGATTAAACGCCGCCAAACGGTGGTGTTTGCCTGCTGCTGGCAGCGCAGCCAGTACTGGCGCCAACGCGTCATTCTCTTGGCCTTCTTGGAACAACACTGCCACCACGGAGAGCTTCCCGCCTGCGGTTTTGTGCACCAGATGCGCGTTCATGGGAAAGGATTGGCCATCAATCTTCTC
The DNA here is from genome assembly GCF_979258635.1 of Pseudomonas sp. AC070. Lineage (NCBI taxonomy): Bacteria > Pseudomonadati > Pseudomonadota > Gammaproteobacteria > Pseudomonadales > Pseudomonadaceae > Pseudomonas > Pseudomonas sp. AC070. The sequence continues at coordinate 3,038,518 of NZ_OZ409871.1, read as the reverse complement.
TTCGCTTGGGCTGTGAAAGTGGAACTGCACCAGCTCAGCTCGCACACCATCCACCGTCAGGCTGTTGCCCGGTTGTAGATTGACTTGAATCGTATGGCCATTGTTTACAACCTCGGCGCTGGTGCTGCGGTAGGCGAAGCCCAGTGCCGGCATGGGCAACATTTGGCTTTCGGCACGGAGGATGTCGATGGGCGATTGCGCTTGGCCGTGGTTGCACAATGAGAAGCGAGGGTCCATGTGAGCCCAGTGCTCCGGACCTTTTTCGCCGGCGTAGCCCCAGTCATGGTCTGCCGCCTGCGCATTGGCGTAGAGCAGCACGCCAGAGGCGATCGAGGTTAGGGCAGCGAGTTGGAAGAACTTTTTCACGGTGACGCTCCGACGAAAATGGAAGCGTCGCTATCATTTTCGATCGGCCGGCGGCGTGATGCAGGAAGGGTTGGAGGCGTTTGTTTCCGTATTCCCGCGTATCGCTAAGATCACGCTTGCTAGCGGTTGAGCGGTTCCTCAGTTAGCCGTTTCGGCACCGACCTGCTGCGCCAGGCCATGGGGTTCACACCCTCGGTCCGGGTGAAGGTGCGGCAGAAGTGCGCTTGGTCGCAGAAGCCGCATTCGGCACTGATCTGCGTGAGGGTCATGTTGGATTCTTGAATCAGACGCTTGGCCTGGTTGATGCGCTGTTGGTGAATCCAGTCTTGCGGCGACATGCCGGTGCTGCGCTTGAAGGCGCGGGAGAAGTGACTGCGTGACAGCGCGCAGGCTTGCGCCAGTTGCGGCACGGTGATTTTTTCGCCAAGCAGGTTGTGGATGAGCGCCTTGACCAGCTGTTCACGCCAGCGTGTAAGACCTCCGGTTACCAGCGTTTCGCCGTCCTTCTCGTCGCTGGGTGTGAGCGAGCGGCGGGACATCCAATGGATACTGGCCATGATCCTTCCTTTGTGCATGAAAACCTGGCGTGAGTGTGGCCAGGCGCTGCACAGCGAACAAGGTTCAAGGAAGGCCCGTTCCAGCCAACAAGGTGCGCAATACGGACACCTCTAGCACGATGGTTTCAACCAAATTGCTGACGGTACTGAACAGGTGTAAGGCCGAGCTTCTCGCTGAACAGAAAACGCATGTGCCGCGTGCTGCCCAAACCGGCGCGATAGGCCACGGTTTTCAGCGGTAAATCGGTGCTTTCCAGCAGGCTGCGGGCGCGGTCGATGCGCGCGTGTTGCAGAAACTCCATGGGCGTCATGTTCACTTCGCGGCTAAACACGCGGGCGAAGTGGCGCGCGCTCATGCCAGCCAGGCCGGCCATGCGTTCTACAGAAAAGTCTTCGTCGAGGTGGGCCAGTACGTAGGTTTGTACCTGGTTGATGGGCGAATCCTGTTCGGCCAGTGCCGCCAACATGGGGCTGAACTGTGCCTGGCCGCCTTGGCGCTTCATGGCCACCAACAGCACCTTGGCCACATCCACTGCCACCTTCTTGCCGTGGTCTTCGGCTACTACCGCCAAGGCCATGTCGATGCCGGCGGTGACGCCGCCGGAGGTCATCAGGCGGCGATCTTTCACGTAAATCTGATCGGTGCCCACCCGCGCTCGCGGGAAGCGTTTGATCAGGCGGTCGGTGTAGTTCCAGTGCGTCGTGACCTGGTGATCATCGAGCAAACAGGCCTCGCCGAGAATGAACGCGCCGGTGCAGATCGAGCCGTACATCTTGCAGCGCTGAACCGCTACGTGCAGCCAGGCCGACACCTCGGGAAACCGCTCGTTGTAAGCGCCGGGGCCGCCGGGCACCAAGAGCAGGTCGTAGGGCTCGCAGCCGTCGGCGAGGGTCAGATTGGTCTGCACCGTCACGCCGTTGGAAGCGGGCACCTGGCGTTGCTCGGTGCCGATGGTCAGTAGCTTGTAGCAGTCCTGCTCCGGCAAAAACCGGTTCGCGACGGAGAAGACTTCGAACGGACCGGCCATGTCGAGGAGCAAAAAGTTGGGAAACAGCACCATCGCAACCGTTTTCATGGGCCTAACTCGCGGCTTGCTGAATGTAGGAAGAAACTTACAGCGAAGCGGCGCACAAGGCACGAACCTTGTTGTTTTTAAAGGAGATTTGCGACGAGCGTGGCGTCTTGATGGCACGCTTTTGAGGCGTTGGCCGCTCTGCTGCGCCACTTGTGGGCAAAGCCGCTGCGCAAACAAAACTGCAACTCTTTTTTGACCCTGCCGGTCCCAACTTCAGTGAGCCATACAAGGCCCTGCAGGGGGAAAGCAACCATGTTTCGTGATTTCGACACGTGCATCGCCTGGACCGATGCCATGAAGGAAGGCCACAACTACGTGGGCCTGATCGAATACCAGCCCAAGCGCATGGGCGCCGAAGTGCGCGTGTTGTGGGTGATCGTACCGGGTTGCGTGTGCGAGAACGAGGCGGAAACCGCCGCCGATAACATGCTGCGCGAGATCAGCGACATCACGCAGCTCGACCGCGTGACCTATAGCGACGGGGTGACGCTGTAGCGGCGTGCGTACCCCGAGCCATTTCTGACCACCTGAGCGAGGAACGGCACTTATGCCACGAGCCATTTGGAAAGGCGCCATCAGTTTTGGCCTGGTGCATATCCCCGTGGCCCTGAATTCCGCCACGTCTTCGCAGGGCGTTGATTTCGACTGGTTGGACAAGCGCAGCATGGAGCCGGTGGGCTACAAGCGCGTGAACAAGGTCACCGGCAAGGAAATCGACCGCGAGAACATCGTTAAAGGCGTGGAGTACGAAAAGGGCCAATACGTGGTGCTCAGCGAGGACGAAATTCGCGAAGCGCACCCGGCTTCCACGCAAACCATCGACATTTTCTCGTTCGTCGACAGCGCGCAAATTCCTCTGCAGCACATCGACACGCCGTATTACCTGAGCCCGGACAAGCGCGGCGAGAAGGTATATGCCTTGCTGCGCGAAACCCTGGCCAGCACCAAGAAAGTGGCACTTGCGCTAGTGGTGCTGCATACCAAACAACACCTCGCGGCGCTAATGCCCATCGACGATGCCATGGTGCTGGTCATGCTGCGCTGGCCCAGCGAGGTGCGCAGTCTGGCGAGCCTGGAACTGCCGGCGGCGGTGAGCAACGCCAAGCTGGCCAAAGGCGAGCTGGAAATGGCCAAACGCCTGGTGGAAGACATGAGCGGTGAATGGTCTCCCGACGATTACCAAGACAGCTTCACCGACAAGATCATGCAGCTGGTGGAGCAGAAGGCGCAGCAGGGCAAGATCGAAGCAGTGGAGCAGCCGCCGGGCGAAGAAGGCCGACGCACCGCCGACGTTATCGATCTCACCGAACTGCTCAAACGCAGCCTGGGCGGAAAGCCGTCGGCGAAGAAGGGCGCTGCTGCATCAAGCAAGGATTCGGAAGAGGACGAGGCGCCCGCACCAAAAGCGAAAAGCTCGCGCAGCAGTGCGAGCAAAAGCACCGCGGCCTCGAAAGCCAAGACGTCGGCGCGCAAAACCACCAAAACCAGCAAGGCGAGTTAAGGCGCCGAGGGCTTGGCCATGAACGAACATAAACGCGCACGAACGTCCGAGGTCGTTGCGCCGAAAACCCCACGCCAAGGCGCGCCTGCGGGCGAGGCGGCGAATCATCCGCACGGTGCAGATGGCAAGGGCCGGCAACTGCTTGATGAGGTGTCGATCAGCCATCCCGAGCGGGTTATCGATGCGCAGAGCGGTACGCAAAAAGTGGAGCTGGCGCAGTTCTATCACGGCATCAGCGAGTGGATTCTTCCGCACCTTAAAGGCCGGCCGGTTTCGTTGCTGCGCGCGCCAGATGGCGTGGACGGCGAGCATTTTTTCCAGAAGCACGCCCAGCATCTGGCGATTCCGCACATCACTCATTTGGACCAAGCAATCGACCCGGCGCATCCGCAACTGATGCAAGTCGACAGCTTGCCGGCGCTGATTGGCGCGGTGCAGATGGGCTGTATCGAACTGCACACCTGGGGCGCCAACAGTGCGGCGGTGGAAACGCCGGACCGGCTGATTCTCGACCTCGACCCGGACCCCGCGCTGCCTTGGAGTGCAATGGTCGACGCGACGCAAGCGACCCTCGCGTTATTGGATGTCGTGGGCCTGGAGGCCTGGCTGAAAACCAGTGGCGGAAAGGGCATGCACATTGTGGTGCCACTGCGAAAACAGGCCGGTTGGGACAGTGTGAAGGCGTTCGCCAAGGCCCTGGCGAACCATCTGGCCAGCCAAGCGCCGGAGCGCTTCACCGACAAAATGGGGCCGCAGAATCGGGTGGGGAAAATTTTTATCGACTACCTGCGCAACCAACGCGGCGCCAGCACCGCCAGCGCCTACTCGGTGCGCGCGCGTCCGGGCTTGCCGGTGTCGGTGCCGATTGAGCGGGACGAACTAGGCACACTGCAAAGTGCTGCGCAATGGACCGTCGCCAATCTACAGGCGCGACTTGAAGGTCTGCCGCGCGACCCGTGGCACGACTACCACAACCGCCAAGGCCTCACCCGCGCGCAGTGGGGCCAGTTGGGCATCGAGCCTGTCTGACGCTATTGCTCGCTATCGGCTTGCACTTGCTTAAACAACTGTTGCTTGGCGCCTTGCAAAATACGCTCGGACAACTGTGGATCGGCGACGCTGCGCGACAGCACTAACGCGCCCACCAAGGTTGAGAGCAGGGCGATGGCTTGGTCATCGGCATCTGGCCCTTCCAAGTGTTCTGCCAGTTTGCTGAAGCGACTTTGCACCACGGCGTCGGTGGTGGGGCTGGCTTGGCCGCGCTGGCCCAGTTCGGCGCACATCGTAGTCAGTGGGCAGCCTTTGCCGGGGTGGGTGCGGTGGGTGTTGCTCAGGTAGTAGCGGATAAAATTCTGCAGGGGCTGCGCTTCAGAGAAGGTTTTCTCCACGCCGTCGGCCAGTTTTGCCGCGGCCGCGCTGAGCGCTTGCTCAACCAGGTCATCCTTGGATTTGAAATGCGCATAAAAGCCACCGTGGGTCAGGCCCAGCGCTTTCATAAGCGGTTGCAGGCCAGTGGCGCCGATACCGTCGCGGCGAAAACGCTCCGACGCTTCGTCAACGATGCGCTGATGGGTTTGTGCCTTGTGGTTTTCGGAATAACGCATGGCAACAGCTCCAATTGACGTGAAATGCCGGCTGTCATTCTAAACCAGCCGGCAAATGAGCATCACACCGCTTCTAACAACGTCGCTACGCCCTGGCCGCCAGCGATGCACTGGGTGGCGATGGCGAAACGCCCGCCCGTGCGTTTGAGCAGCGAGGCCGCTTTGCCAGTGATTCGCGCACCGGTGGCGCCCAGCGGGTGACCCATGGCCAAGGCGCCGCCGTCGAGGTTGACCTTGGCCATGTCCAGGCCCAGCTCGCGTACGCAGGCAATCGATTGGCTGGAGAAGGCTTCGTTGATTTCCACCAGGTCGATGTCATTGATGCTCAGTCCTTCACGTTGCAGCAGCTTGCGCGTGGCGTGAAGTGGGCCCATGCCCATGATTTCCGGCGCGCAGCCGGCCACGGCCACGGCACGTACGCGGGCCAGCACATCGAGGTTCCAGCGTTTGGCAAAGGCTTCAGTGCAGACGAACACCGCCGCGGCGCCGTCGGTTAATGGCGAGGCGGTGCCGGCGGTGACGCTGCCGCCGAATGCCGGTTTGAGCGTGGCCAGTGCGTCGGCGTTGGTGCCGGGGCGAATGCACCCGTCTTCGCTGACCAGCCCTTCAGGCGTGGCGATGGGCACGATCTCGTCGGTGAAGTAACCGAGTTCGCGCGCCTTGGCGGCTTTGGCGTGGGAGTCGACTGCCATCAGCTCCTGTTCTTCGCGGCTGATGCCGTACAGGTTGGCGACGTTTTCGGCCGTCTGGCCCATGGACATATACGCCTGGGGGAAACTCTCAAGCAGTTTCGGGTTGGGCGAAATATTGAAGCCGCCCATGGGCACGCGGGTCATCGACTCCACGCCCGCGCAAATAAACGCCTCACCGGCGCCGAGCAGAATTTGCCCAGCCGCGAAGTGCACGCCGGTCATCGACGAGCCGCAGAAGCGGTTGACGGTGGCGCCGCCCAAGGTGTCTGGCAGGCCGGCGAGAAAACTGGTGATGCGCGCGATGTTCATGCCTTGCTCGGCTTCAGGGTAGGCGCAGCCCATGATCAGGTCTTCGATTTCCCGTGGGTCGATGTCGAGGCGGCCCACCAGCTCTTTCACCACCTGGGCGGCGAGGTCATCGGGGCGCACGTTGATCAGGCCGCCTTTACGCGCGAAGTGAAACGGCGAGCGGGCGTAGCCGGCAATTACGATGTTTTCCATGGTGCTTCTCCTGCGACGCGGCCTTAGCCGTGCATGTTCATGATCAAACAGGTGGTGGAGCCGGTGGCGTAGAGCTTGTCGTCTACGTCGTACAGGCGGCCTTCGGCGAGCGCGGTGGAGCGGCCGACGTGGATGATTCGCCCTTCCGCGCGAACCGGGCCGACGGCGGTGGTGACGGCGCGCACGTAGCTGATGCGCAGGTCTGTGGTGGTGTAGCCCTGGCCTTTGCTGAGCATGGTGTGGATGGCGCAGCCCATGGCCGAATCGAGCATGGTGGCGATATAGCCGCCATGCACGCTGCCCAGCGGGTTGTAGTGCATAAGCGAGGGATGGCCCTGAAAGATGAAATGGCCGCTGGACCATTCCATCGGCACCATCGCCATGGGTTCGTTGATAGGCGGCGAGGGCAGTTGGCCGCTGCCGATGCCATCGAAAAATTCTTGCGGGCTCATTCCGGCCACTTGCTTCAAGGTCATGGTGTCGGGTGCCGCCAGACGCGCACGCAAATCGTCGGCAGCTGCCAGCCAAGCCTGGATTTTTTCCTCGCGGGACATGCTCATAAAGACCTCTCAAGCGTTAACCAAATAAAAGTATCAAGCCGCACTGGCATCACGCTTACAGCCTAAATTACACTCGTCATGTAAAACAATATGAAGGCCGTAATATAAGTGCCAAGCTTAGCGGCATAAACGCCATGAGTTGATTCAACGACCTGTAGGAGCGGCTTCAGCCGCGATGCTTTTCCGTGCACTAACGAATCGATTCCAGTCTTTACTGCTAAGAAATTTCCCAACCGGAGAACCAGCATGAGCAACTACGACGTAGTGGTAATCGGCGGCGGCCCAGGCGGCTACAACGCGGCGATTCGCGCCGGCCAACTCGGGCTGAAAGTCGCGTGCGTGGAAGGGCGCGACACCCTGGGCGGCACCTGCCTGAACGTCGGTTGTATGCCCTCGAAAGCGCTGCTGCATGCGTCCGAGTTATACGAGGCGGCCGTGGGCCCGGAATTCGCCAAGCTGGGCATTGAGGTGAAACCCACCCTCAACCTCGCGCAAATGATGAAGCAGAAAGACGAAAGCGTGACCACGCTCACCAAAGGCATCGAGTTCCTCTTTCGCAAGAACAAAGCCGAGTGGATTAAAGGCTGGGGCCGCATCGACGGGCCGGGCAGGGTCGTGGTGAAAAGCGCCGACGGCAGCGAGCAGGTGCTGACGGCCAAAGACATCGTCATCGCCACCGGCTCCGAGCCCACGCCGCTGCCAGGCGTGACCATCGATAACCAACGCATCCTCGATTCCACCGGCGCACTGTCGTTGCCGGAAGTGCCCAAGCACTTGGTGATTGTCGGCGCCGGCGTGATTGGCTTGGAGCTCGGCTCGGTGTGGCGTCGGCTCGGCAGCGAGGTCACGGTGGTGGAATACCTCGACCGCATCTGCCCTGGCCTGGATCTGGAAACCGGCAAAACCTTCCAGCGTTCCCTGGCCAAACAAGGCTTTTCGTTCAAGCTGGGCAGCAAGGTCAGCAGCGCTACCGCCACGGCCACCGGCGTGACCGTGGAAATCGAACCGGCGGCTGGCGGCGAAAAACAAACGCTGGAAGCCGACTACGTGCTGGTGGCCATCGGCCGGCGTCCGTTCACCCAAGGCCTGGGGCTGGAAAGCGTGGGCATCACGCCAGATAAGCGCGGGATGTTGGAAAACCAGAAACACCGTTCGGGCGTGCCGGGCATCTGGATCATTGGCGACGTGACCTCTGGCCCCATGCTGGCGCACAAGGCCGAAGACGAGGCGATTGCCTGCATCGAGCAAATCGTCGGCAAAGCCGGTGAGGTCAACTACGCGCTGATTCCAAACGTGATTTACACCAAACCGGAAGTGGCGACGGTGGGCAAAACCGAGGAGCAGCTCAAGGCCGAAGGGCGGGCCTACAAGGTCGGCAAGTTTCCATTCGCGGGGAACAGCCGGGCGAAAATCAACCATGAGAGCGAAGGCTTTGTGAAAGTGCTGGCCGATGAGCGCAGCGATGAAATTCTCGGCGTGCATCTAATAGGACCGAGCGTCAGCGAGCTGATTGGCGAATATTGCGTGGCCATGGAATTCGCAGCCTCCGCTGAAGATATTGCCCTGACCTGCCACCCACACCCGACGCGTTCCGAGGCGCTGCGCCAAGCGGCGATGAACGTCGATGGTTGGGCCATGCAGGCCTGAACAGGGCACCTCAAGCGCAGCTCGGATAAAACCTGCACTTGCCAGGCTGCTCGCGGACTAATGGCACATCAGCCTTTTACAAACCGCGAGCAGCCATGGCCGACCCCGCAATTGAAAACAAACTCTTTCTCGTCCTGCTGACAGCAGTAACGCTCGCCTTCGGCTGGATTTTGCTGCCGTACTACGGCGCCGTGTTCTGGGCAGTAATCCTGGCCATTTTGTTTAACCCGCTGCAGCGCCACCTCGCCCGTCGCCATCAAGGCTCGCGCAACCTGACCGCCTTGGCCACGTTGCTGGTGTGCCTGTGCATCGCCATTCTCCCCGTGGTGTTCACCACGGCCTTGCTGGTGCAGGAAGCCGGCGAACTGTACAAACGCATCGAAAGCGGCGAGCTGGACATCGGCGCCTACATTTTCGAAATCAAACGTCACCTGCCCACCTACGTGCAGGGCCAGATGGACCGTTTCGGCATGGGCAGCCTCAATGGCCTCAAAGACAAAGCCATCAACGGCGCCATGCAAGGCAGCCAAGCCGTCGCCAGCCAGGCGTTCACTCTGGGACAGAACACCTTCGAGTTTCTGATCAGCTTCGCGATCATGCTGTACCTGCTGTTCTTCTTTCTGCGCGATGGGCAAGAACTGGTGCGGCGTATCCGTAGCGCTATTCCACTGAATGATGGGCAAAAGCGCCGACTGCAATTGCGCTTCACCCGCGTGGTGCGCGCCACAGTGAAAGGCAACGTGCTGGTGGCGGTGACGCAGGGCGCGCTGGGCGGTTTGGCGTTCTGGTTTCTGGGCATTACCAGCCCTCTCCTATGGGCGGTGCTGATGGCTTTTTTGTCGCTGCTGCCGGCAGTGGGCGGGGGCATTGTCTGGGTGCCGGTGGCGGTTTACTTCCTCGCCACGGGCGCCATCTGGCAGGGCGTGGCGCTCAGTGTGTGGGGCGTGTTGGTGATCGGTATGGTCGACAACGTTCTGCGCCCGATTCTGGTGGGGCGCGACACGCGCATGCCGGACTACATGATTCTGCTATCGACCCTCGGCGGGCTCACGATCTTTGGCTTGAACGGCTTTGTGATCGGCCCGTTGATCGCGGCGCTGTTCCTTTCTTGCTGGGGCATTTTCACCAGTGGCAATCAGAAAGTGCGCCTGCCTTCCTAAAAAGGTGTAAACGGCGCGCTGTCTTTAGGTAACTGCCTACTGGATGCAGCTGTCGGTCCTGCATTAACCGCTGCGGCTTGTCGAGCAAGCTTGCGACCCTTTTTTGGAGGAGGGTCGCCATGACGTTAACCCTTTCAAAAGCGTTGGGCGGCCCGATTCCTCGGGCGGCGTTGCGTTCTTTCTTGCCCCTGTTGCGAAGCCGCTTCGCGGTGGGGCAACCCGCCTCTTTTTCTCTTGCAGCTGCGCAGGTAACTTCACTTCCGGCGCCTGACTTGCTTATCAGCGTGATCGTGCCCACCTACAACTACGCCCACGTGCTGCCCAGAGCGTTGGATTCGGTGATTGGCCAATGGGGCGACGATATTGAGTTGCTTGTTATCGACGACGGCTCCGACGACCACACGCCGGACGTATTGCAGCGCTACACCCGCCGATTTGCTGGCTGTTTTCAGATAATCCGCCAAGACAATGCCGGAGCCGCAGCGGCGCGAAACCGCGGGGTGCGGGCGGCGCGCGGTGCCTATGTGCTGATGCTGGATGCCGATGATGAATTGCTACCAGACGCCATCCAAACCTTGCGCGAGGCGTTGCGCACGACGCCCTCGGCGGCCATGGTGCTGGGCGCACAGGTTTCGGTGTATGCCGATGGCAGCCAACGCGTGAGGCTGCCCACGCCCGTGACGGGCACGCCAGTGCAGCGGTGCCGCCGCTATCTGCTGCAAAAGCGAATTTCCATTTCCCATAGCCGCTGCCTATTCCGCCGCGATCTGCTGTTGCAACGCCCTTACCCGGAAACGCTGCGCAGCGGCGAAGATGTGGCGGTGTTTGCGTATGTATTGGTGAGTGGCTCCGCAGTGACGACGACCCGCCCCTTGGCCCGGGTTTATAAACACCCCGATAGCCTGCGCCACAGCCGAGCGGACGAAGAGTCGGTGGCCCAAGGCATGCTCCATGAAGTGTTTGCACAACTGCCGGACGAGTGCCAGCGCTTGCGCCAGCGGTATGCGGCTCAACGTTATCTGTCGCTGTTTCGAGCGGCGCTTCTAGTCGGTGATGGCTGCTCGGCGCGCCGCTTTTATCGGCAGGCAGTGACCCTGTCGTGTTGGCAAGCGCTGCGACCCGGCTACCTCAGTAAATTGCTGCGCATGGGGTGGCGCGGACGCGGGCGGCGGCTCTGACCCTCGCCCATAAAAAAGCCCGGCATGAACCGGGCTTTTTTATGGGCGCTGCGCTTATGGCGTTAGCACCATCGTCGAGTGTTGTACCAGTTCCAGCAGCGGTTGCGGATACACGCCGAGCACGAAGGCCAGCAGCGCCACGGCTACCAACATCATGCCGCCGGTACGCTGGCCCCAGTTGAACGGTGCGTCGTGGCGATGCAGGTTCGGTTCCACCAGGAACAAGGTGACCATCACCCGCAGGTAGTAGAAAACGCCAATCGCACTGCCCAGCACCAAGGCGCCCAGCAGCCACCATTGTTGGGTTTGCACGCCGACCATAACCACCACGAACTTACCGATAAAGCCGGAGGTCAGCGGAATACCCGCCAGCGACAGCATCATCACGGTGAGCACGGCGGTCAGGTACGGACGGCGCCAGAACAGGCCGCGGTATTCGTACAGCGCGTCGGCATCGCGGCCGCTGAATGGCGTGGACATCAGTGTCACCACGCCAAACGCGCCGAGGCTGGTCAGCACGTAGGTGGCCAGGTACACGCCAACTGCTTCCACCGCCAAGCCTTTGCCGGCGATGACCGCGATCATCAGGTAGCCGAAGTGGGCGATGGACGAATAACCCAGCAGACGCTTGAGGTTGTTCTGCAGCAGGGCGAGCAGGTTGCCGACCAGAATCGAAGCCACGGCGATCACCGACAGCACGGTGGTCAGCAGCCCTTCGTTGGCAGCCGGGGAGAGCATGAACAAGCGAACCATCACCACGAACACGGCCACTTTACTGGCGGTGGCCAGGAACGCGGCCACGGGTGCGGGCGCGCCTTCGTAAACGTCCGGCGTCCACAGGTGGAACGGCACCAGCGACAGTTTGAATGCCAGGCCCACCAACATCATGCCCAGGCCCAACTGTGCCATGGCGCTTTGTGCGCCGGTGGCGGCCAGCTTGGCGCCGATGCCGGTGAAGCTCAGGGTGCCGGCGTCGGCATACAGCAGCGCCATACCGAACAGCAGGAAGGCCGAACCTGCAGCCGACAGCACCATGTATTTGATGCCGGCTTCCAGGGAGCGCTTGTTGAAGAAGGCGTACGCCACCATGCCGTACACCGGCACCGACAGCAGCTCTAGGCCGATAAACAAACCGGCCAGGTGCTGGGCGCACACCAGCACGATGCCGCCGGCGGCGGCCAGCAGAATCAGCAGGTACAGCTCGTCACGGTTGCCGGGGAAACCGACCTTGTCGTCGCCCATGTAGGCGTGAACCAAGGTCACGCAAGCCAGGGTCGAGACCAGAATCAGGCCGATGTAGAAGTTGGCGAAGTTGTCGACCAGCAGCAGGCTGGTCACCGCCAGCGGCGTGGCTTTGACGGCGGGAATGATCGACAGCAAGGCCAGGTTCAAACCCAGACCCGACAAGATAAAGGTCTGGCTGTGGTTGCGTCGCCAGGCGATGGCCAGCATCACCACCACAATGGTGGCGCAAACCACCAGCAGCGGGAGCAGGGCGAGCAGGTGTTGAGTCGTGAATTCCATAACGCGGCTTTCCATTACAGGCTACCGGCCCGATGCGAGTTGAGTGGAAGCGGTACCCAGCCAGTGTTGGATGCCCTGCATAGTGGCCGACGAGGTGTCGAGAATCGGCTGCGGGTAAACCCCGAGCAGAATCAGCAGCACCGCCAGACCCAGCACCATGAACATCTCACGGGCGTTCATGCCTCGCAGTACATCGTCAGACTTGGTCGGACCAAAGTAGGCACGGTGAATCATGATCAGCGAATAAACCGAGCCAAACACCAGACCGGTTGCCGCCACGATGGTGAACCACGGGAAGGCTTTGAACGCGCCGACCAGAATCAGGAATTCACCGACAAAGTTACCGGTGCCCGGCAAGCCCAGAGCCGCCGCAGCGAAGAACAAGCTGATGGCCGGCAGGTACGGCAGGCGACCCCAAATGCCGCCCATCTCGCGCATGTCGCGCGTGTGCAGGCGCTCGTACAACTGGCCACTGAGAATAAACAGCGCCGAGGCAGACAGGCCGTGGGCAATCATTTGCACCACCGCGCCTTGCAGGGCGATCTGGCTGCCGGAGTAGATGGCAATCAGCACAAAGCCCATGTGCGACACGCTGGAGTAGGCGATCAGGCGCTTGATGTCGGTTTGAGCAAACGACAGCAGGGCACCGTAGATGATCGCGAACACGCCAAGGTACATGGCGATGTGAGCGAACTCCGCCGACGCGTTCGGGAACAGCGGCAGGGCGAAACGCAGCAAACCATAGGCCGCAGTTTTCAACAGGATACCGGCCAGGTCGACCGAGCCTGCGGTCGGCGCCTGCGCGTGGGCGTCCGGCAGCCAGGAGTGGAAGGGCACCACTGGAAACTTCACTGCGAAGGCAATGAAGAAGCCGAGCATCAGCACGTATTCGGTGCCCTCCGACAGCTTGGTCTTCAGCAGGTCGGCGTAGTTGAAGGTGATCACGCCCGTGGCGTTATAGTTAACAAACACCAGCCCAAGAATCGCCACCAACATGATCAGGCCGCTGGCCTGGGTGTAGATGAAGAACTTGGTGGCCGCGTTGATGCGTGTGTTGCCCTTGCTGCCGCTGTGACCCCAGAGCGCGATGAGGAAGTACATCGGCACCAGCATCATTTCCCAGAAGAAGAAGAACAGGAACAGGTCGATGGCCAGGAACACGCCCACCACGCCGCCGAGAATCCACAGCAGGTTGAGGTGGAAGAAGCCAACGCGGTTCTGGATTTCATTCCAGGAACAGAGCACGGACAGCACACCGAGCAAGCCGGTGAGCACGATCATCAGCACGGACAAACCGTCCATGGCCAAGTGAATGGTGATGCCGAAGCGCTCGATCCATTGCACCTTGAACTCGTGGGCCCAAACCGGCTCCGCACCTGGCGCGGGGGCCAGGCTGAAGTTGCCAGTGGTCCACAGCCAGAGGCTCAGGCCGAACAGCAGCACCATGCTGAGCAGGGCGATCCAGCGCGGCAGGGTGTTGCCGAACCGTTCGGCCTGCCAGCACAGCAGGCCGCCGATAAAGGGAATCAGGATTAGCCAAGGCAGAATCATGACGGGCTGTTTTCCTTAATTCAAAATCAGAAGAAGGGCGAGCAGCAGCACGGCACCGCCGGCCACCGAGGCCGAGTACCAGCGCAGGTTGCCGGTTTCCGTACGGCTCATCAGGCTATTGCCCAGGCGTACCAAGCGCGGAACCACACCGATGGTGCTGTTGATCGGGTCGTTGCCCAGCAGGCGGGTGATCAGCAGGTACGGCTGCACAAACAGCTTGTCGTAGATCCAGTCGAAGCCCCACGCAGCGAACCACCAGGCCGAAAGCAATTTGCCCGGGCCACTGTTGGCAACAGCCGTGGCGAAGCGGCGCTTGCCCAGGAACAGCACGGCGGCCAGGGCGATACCGGCGATGGCGATCAGGCCCGACGACAGCTCCAGGCTGTGTTTGGCTTCGCCACCGGCATGGCCGAAGCTTTCCGGCAGCACACCAGCCAGCGGCGGGCTGATGAGCGCGCCGAGAAAGGTCGACAGCACAATCAGCACCGACAGCGGCAACCAGTGGCTGATGCCATGGCCCGCATGGGCTTCGGTTTTCGCCTCGCCGTGGAAGGCGATAAAGATCAGGCGGAAGGTGTACAGCGAGGTCATGAACGCACCGACCAGGCCGGCGTAGAGCAAACCGGTGTGACCGCTGGCGAACGCTTCCCAAAGAATTTCATCTTTGGAATAGAAACCGGCGGTCACGAAGGGCAGGGCAGCCAGGGCAGCGCCACCGACGATGAAACTCGCGTAGGCCAACGGCAGTTTCTTCCACAGGCCGCCCATCTTGAAGATGTTCTGCTCGTGGTGGCAGGCGACGATCACCGAACCGGAGGCAAGGAACAGCAGGGCTTTGAAGAAGGCGTGGGTCATCAAGTGGAAAATCGCCGCGTCCCAGGCGCCAACGCCCAGGGCCAGGAACATGTAGCCGATCTGGCTCATGGTCGAGTAGGCGAGGATGCGCTTGATGTCGGTTTGTACCAGCGCAGCAAAGCCGGCGAGCACCAAGGTCACGCCGCCGACGATGCCAACCAGCTCAAGCACTTCAGGCGCCAGCAGGAACAGGCCGTGGGTACGGGCAATCAGGTACACGCCAGCGGTCACCATGGTAGCCGCGTGAATCAGCGCGGAAACCGGAGTAGGGCCGGCCATTGCATCGGCGAGCCAGGTTTGCAGCGGCAATTGAGCCGATTTACCCACGGCGCCGCCCAGCAGCATCAGGGTCGCCCACCACATCCAGGTATCGCCGGCCTGCAGTTTTTGCGGCGCCAGAACCAGCAGCTCTTGAATGTTCAAAGTGCCCAGGTGCTGGAACAGCAGGAACAGGCCGATGGCCATGAATACGTCGCCGATACGGGTGACGATAAAGGCCTTGAGTGCGGCATTACCGTTGTTGCGGTTGCTGTAGTAGAAGCCGATCAGCAGGTAACTGCACAGGCCTACACCTTCCCAACCGAAGTACAGGAACAGCAGATTATCGCCGAGCACCAGAAACAACATGCTGGTGATAAACAGGTTGGTGTACGAGAAGAAGCGCGAGTAACCGGCTTCACCGCGCATGTACCACGAGGCGAATAGGTGAATCAGAAAGCCGACGCCGGTGACTACGCCCAGCATGGTCAGCGACAAGCCGTCCAGGTACAGAGTGAAGCTCGGGGCAAAACCGTCTACCGACATCCATTGCCACAGCACCTGGCTGTACACACCGCCTTCTGGCGGGTTGACGTTGAATTGGTAGATCAGAAAGGCGGTGGTCAGGGCCGACAGGCCAACGGAGCCCACGCCGATCAGCGCCGAGACGTTTTCCGACCATTTGCCGCGCGAGAACGACAGCAGCAGCCAGCCGATGAGGGGGAAGGTAAATGTCAGGAATAAAAGGTTCATCCGCGCATCTCGCTGGCAGCGTCGATATCGAGGGTGTGGAAGCGGCGGTAGAGCTGCAACAACACGGCCAGGCCGATGCTGGCTTCGGCGGCAGCCAAGGTCAGCACCAGAATGAACATCACTTGCCCATCAGGCTGTGCCCAGCGGCTGCCGGCCACGATAAAGGCCAAACCGGCGGCGTTCATCATGATTTCCAGGCTCATCAGCACGAACAGAATGTTGCGGCGCACCATCAGGCCTACCAGGCCGAGGCAGAACAGCACACAGGCTACGGCGAGGCCGTGTTCCAGGGGGATCGAATTCATCATTGGATTTCCTTCGCCTCTTGACGGCCGAGGTGGAACGCGGCGACCACCGCTGCCAACAGCAGCATGGAGGCCAGCTCAACAACCAGCAGGTACGGGCCAAACAGGCTGATGCCGACGGCTTTGGCGTCAACGGCGGTCAGGCCGATAGCGCCAGCGCTCGGGTTGCCGAACAGCACGTAGAGCAATTCAGCCAGCAGTAACAACGCCAGCAGCGCCGGACCGAACCAGATGCCGGGCTTGAGCCAGACACGCTCCTGATCGGCGGCAACGGGGCCGAGGTTGAGCATCATCACCACGAACACGAACAGCACCATGATGGCGCCGGCGTAGACGATGATTTCCAGCGCACCGGCAAACGGCGCGCCGAGGCTGAAGAACGTCATCGACACGGCCAATAACGAAATGATCAGGTAGAGCAGGGCGTGCACGGGGTTGGTGTTGGTGATCACTCGAAGAGTGGACACCACCGCCACGCCGGACGCGAAGTAGAAAGCGAATTCCATAGTCAGATTCCCACGACGGATACAGGCAGCCAACGGCCGGTCGCCAAATTCAGAGTCAGTTGAGCGCGCATTACGGCAGCAACCCCTTGACGTTGATCGGCTCGGCTTCGTTTTGCGCCGCGCCCTTCGGCTTGCCAGCAATGGCCATACCGGCCACGCGGTAGAAGTTGTAATCCGGGTTTTTGCCGGGACCGGAAATCAGCAGGTCTTCTTTCTCGTACACCAGATCTTGACGCTTGAACTCAGCCATTTCGAAATCCGGCGTGAGCTGGATGGCGGTGGTCGGGCAGGCCTCTTCGCACAGGCCGCAGAAAATGCAGCGCGAGAAGTTGATGCGGAAGAATTCCGGGTACCAGCGACCGTCGTCGGTCTCGGCTTTCTGCAGGGCAATACAGCCCACCGGGCAGGCCACGGCGCATAGGTTGCACGCTACGCAGCGCTCTTCACCATCGGGGTCGCGGGTCAGCACGATGCGGCCGCGGTAGCGCGGCGGCAAGTACACGGGCTCTTCGGGGTATTGCAAGGTGTCGCGTTTGCGGAAGGCATGGGAGAACACCATCACCAGGCTGCGAAGCTGGGTGTAGGTGCCATGCACAACGTGGAGCACATACTTAAGCATGGTCATTCTCCGTTACTGAGCCACGCCGGCCGGGGTGTTGAGCAACACCACGGCAGCGGTCACCAGCAAATTGATCAGGGTCAGCGGCAGGCAGAACTTCCAGCTGAAGTCCATCACCTGGTCATAGCGCGGGCGCGGAATCGAGGCGCGCAGCAGGATGAACAGCATGATGAAGAAGCCGGTTTTGAGCGCGAACCAGAGGAATGACAGCGACGGCAGAATGTCGAACGGACCGTGCCAACCGCCGAAGAACAGCGTGACCAGCAGGGCCGAGATCAGCACGATGCCGATGTACTCACCGACAAAGAACATACCCCATTTCATGCCGGCATATTCGATGTGGTAACCGTCGGCCAGCTCCTGCTCGGCTTCCGGTTGGTCGAAGGGGTGACGGTGGGTAACGGCCACGCCCGCGATAAAGAACGTACAGAAGCCGAAGAACTGCGGAATGATGAACCACAGGTTTTGCGCCTGGTATTCAACGATGTCGCGCATGTTGAACGAGCCCACCTGCGCCACGATGCCCATCAGCGACAGGCCCATGAACACTTCGTACGACACGGTTTGTGCCGAGGCACGCAGGCTGCCGAGCAGGGCGAACTTGTTGTTACTCGACCAACCGGCAAACAGAACCGCGTACACGGACAAACCGGCCATGGCGAAGAAGAACAGCAGGCCGATGTTCAGGTCCGCCACGCCCCAGGTGGGGGTAATCGGGATGATGGCGAAGGCAATCAGCAAGCAGCTCATGGCCACCACCGGCGCCAGGGTGAAAATCACCTTGTCGGCGAACGGCGGCGTCCAGTCTTCTTTAAAGAACATTTTGATCATGTCGGCGGCGATCTGAAACGCACCGAACGGACCCACTCGGTTCGGACCGTAACGGTCTTGCCAAAGGGCCAGCAGGCGACGTTCCACCCAGCTCAGCAACGCGCCGCACACCACCACGGCGAGCAGCACGACGATGGCTTTGAGCACGGCGATGATCACGTCGATCACTTCAGGCGTGAACCAACTCATTGCGCGGCCTCCTGCAGCGAATCAGCGGTTTTGCCAGCAATCGCGGCGGGGATGCCTGCCAATCCAACCGGCAACGCAACGATGCCCGCGCTCAGCTCTTCGCTGACGCGCAGCGGCAGGCGCAAGGTCTGGCCAGCTACGTTGAGGCTGACCAGCGCGCCTTCGTTCACGCCCAAACGGGCGGCTTCCGAAGCGGCAACGGCAACGTAGGCTTCGGGAATGCGCTGCTGAACCGGCGCGGCGCGCGAGGAGTTCTCTTCGCTGCCGAACAGGTGATGAACCGGCACAACCTGCCAGGTGCCTGGCGCCGGGTTGAATGCGCCCGGAGCGGTGGCAAACCAGCTGAGGCCATCGCCTTTGCTTTCGATCAGGCGCGTGCCTGGGTCGCCAGCACGCAAGTGACCGCCGACTTCGTCCTGGAATTTGTTCCAGGCTTGCGGCGAGTTCCAGCCCGGCGACCAAGCGAACGGCACTTGCTGACGCGGTTCGGCGGAGCCCGAGTAGCCTTCCATGGAGAAGGCGAAGGCCGTGTCTTTGTCTTGCGAGGCGCGCGGTTCGTGCACGCTGATATTCGCGCGCATCGATGTGCGACCGCTGTAACGCAGCGGCTCACGGGCCATTTTCAGGCCTTTGATGCGGAACGAGGCGCCCGGCGCGGCGTCGACGATACCGGCCAGCAGCGGCGTGCTGGCAGCGGTGGCGGCAGTCACTTGGTCGAGCTGAGTCCAATCGACGTTCTGGCCGAGCAGGGTGCTGCGCAGGGCATGCAACCAGCGCCAGCCTTCGTGCACCAGAATGCTTGGGTCGTAGTAGGTCGGATCAAACACTTGGAAGAAGCGCTGGGCGCGGCCTTCCTGGCTGACCAGCGTGCCGTCACCTTCGGCGAAGCTCGCCGCTGGCAGCACCAGATGGGCGCGGGCCGTGGTGCCGGTTTGCTGGTGATCGGCAACGATGACGACTTTGGCAGCAGTCAGTGCAGCGTCGACCAGCGCTTTGTCGGCGCGGGTGTACAGATCGTTTTCCAGCACCACGATGGCGTCGGCTTTGCCGTCGACCACGGCTTGCAGCGCGGCGTCGGCAGAGTCGCCGCCCAGCATGGCCAGGCCCAGGCTGTTGGCTTCGCTGACCACCAGGCTGAGGGAGCCGTTTTTCTCGCGCAGCTTGAGGGCCTTGGCGATGTTGGCAGCGGCTTCGATCAGGGCTTTGTTGCCCAGGGAAGTGCCGGCAATTACCAGTGGACGTTTGGCTGCCAGCAGGTTGTCGGCGATGCGCTCGGCAAGTTCCAGGGCTTCGGCGTCGAGACCGGCAACGGCCGGGGCGCTGGCGTCGATGGCGTGGGCGACGGCAAAGCCGATGCGCGCCAGGTCATCCGGCGCGGCGTGCACGCACTCTTCGGCGACGTCGTCGAGCTTGGTGGCATCGAGGCTGGCAATAAACAGTGGGTTCAGCGCGTGTTGACCGATGTTCTGGACCGCCGCGTTGAGCCACGGCTGAATCTTCATGGCTTCGGCCATGTCTTCGGCCTTGCCTTTCACCGACTGGCGCAAGGCGAGGGCGAGGCGGGCGGCGGTCTGCGTCAGGTCTTCACCGAGCACGAATACGGCGTCGTGGTCTTCGATGTCGCGCAGGGTCGGAATCGGCAACGGGCTGTTTTGCAGCACGTTCAACACCAGGCGCAGGTTGTCCAGCTCTACAGCGCCGATGCCTGAGTAGAAATGCTCGGCACCGACCAGTTCGCGCAGGGCGAAGTTGCTTTCCAGGCTGGCGCGCGGCGAGCCGATGCCGACGATGTTGCGACCGCGCAGCAAGTCGGCGGCGTTATCCAAGGCTGCATCCACGCTCAGCTTTTGGCTGCCGGCGGCCAGCAGTGGCTGACGCGGGCGGTCGGTGCGGTTGACGTAGCCGTAGCCAAAGCGACCACGGTCGCAGAGGAAGTACTGGTTAACCGAACCGTTGTAGCGGTTTTCGATGCGACGGATTTCGCCGTAACGCTCGCCGGGGCTGATGTTGCAGCCGCTTGAGCAGCCATGACAGATGCTCGGCGAGAACTGCATGTCCCACTTGCGGTTGTAGCGCTCGGAGTGGGTTTTGTCGGTGAACACACCGGTCGGGCAGACTTCGGTGAGGTTGCCGGAAAACTCGCTTTCCAGAACGCCGTCTTCAACGCGACCGAAGTACACGTTGTCGTGGGCGCCGAACACGCCGAGGTCGGTGCCGCCGGCGTAGTCCTTGTAGAAACGCACGCAGCGGTAGCAGGCGATGCAGCGGTTCATTTCGTGCGCAATGAACGGGCCGAGTTCCTGGTTCTGGTGGGTACGCTTGGTGAAGCGATAACGGCGCTCGTTGTGGCCGGTCATCACGGTCATGTCTTGCAGGTGGCAATGGCCGCCTTCCTCGCACACGGGACAGTCGTGCGGGTGGTTGGTCATCAGCCATTCAACGACGCTGGCGCGGAAGGCCTTGGACTCTGCGTCGTCGATGGAAATCCAGGTGTTGTCGGTGGCGGGGGTCATGCAGGACATGACGATGCGACCACGGGTGTCGTTTTCGTCGGTGTACTGCTTCACCGCGCACTGGCGGCAGGCGCCGACGCTACCGAGCGCCGGGTGCCAGCAGAAGTACGGAATGTCGAGCCCGAGGGACAGACAGGCCTGTAACAGGTTGTCTGCTCCATCGACTTCGAGCGCTTTGCCGTCTACGTGGATAGTGGCCATAGTTCAAGTTTCTTCGTTGGCCCGTTTGTTCAGGGGTGAAAGCCGCGTTTGCTGCGGTTTTCGCCTCGCTCAACTGGCGGGCTTGGCTAATAGAATCACGGTTCGATGGGGCCAGAGTTCTAGGTAAGCGTTCTCTGGCCGCCGTCGTTAAAACGTTAGGCGCTCACGAACTGCGTCGGCGCCACCGGCGTGCTGATTCGGGAAATACCCGCTTCGAATTCCGGTCGGAAATATTTGATTGCGCTGCCCAGCGGCTCCACGGCGCCCGGTGCGTGTGCACAGAACGTTTTGCCTGGGCCGAGGAAGTTGACCAGGCCCTCGAGGGTTTCGATATCGCCGGGCTGGCCATGACCTTTTTCGATGGCGCGCAACACTTTCACGCTCCACGGCAGGCCATCGCGGCACGGCGTACAGAAACCGCACGACTCGCGCGCGAAGAACTCTTCCATGTTGCGCAGCAGGGCAACCATGTTGACCTTGTCGTCCACCGCCATGGCCAGGCCGGTGCCCATACGGGTGCCGACCTTGGCGATACCGCCGGCGTACATTTGCGCATCCAGGTGCTCGGGCAGCAGGAAGCCGGTACCGGCGCCGCCGGGTTGCCAGGCTTTCAACGTGAAGCCGTCGCGCATGCCGCCGGCGTAGTCTTCGAACAACTCACGGCCGGTGACGCCGAATGGCAATTCCCACAGGCCCGGGTTTTTCACCTTGCCGGAGAAGCCCATGAGCTTGGTTCCCATGTCTTCGCTGCCCGGACGGGCGAGGCCCTTGTACCACTCGACGCCGTTGCCAACGATGGCCGGCACGTTGCACAGGGTCTCGACGTTGTTCACGCACGTCGGCTTGCCCCACACGCCGACAGCAGCGGGGAAGGGCGGCTTGGAACGCGGGTTGGCGCGGCGACCTTCAAGGGAGTTGATCAGCGCGGTTTCTTCGCCGCAGATGTAGCGACCGGCACCGGTGTGCACGAACAGTTCGAAGTCGAAACCGCTGCCCAGAATGTTTTTGCCCAACAGGCCGGCAGCCTTGGCTTCCGCCACGGCGCGGTTGAGGTTGGTGGCCGCATCAACGTACTCGCCACGCAGAAAGATGTAGCCGCGATAAGCCTTGAGCGCGCGCGCACTGATGAGCATGCCTTCGATCAGCAAGTGCGGCAGCTGCTCCATGAGCATGCGGTCTTTCCAGGTGTTGGGTTCCATTTCGTCCGCGTTGCACAGCAGGTAGCGGATGTTCATGGATTCGTCTTTAGGCATCAGCCCCCACTTCACGCCCGTGGGGAAGCCGGCACCGCCACGGCCTTTGAGGCCGGAGTCTTTGACGGTCTGGACGATGTCGTCTTGCGACAAATCGGCGAAGGCTTTACGCGCGGCGGCGTAGCCGTCTTTGGCCTGGTATTCCTCAAGCCACACAGGCTGGGCGTCATCACGCAGGCGCCAGGTGAGCGGGTGCGTTTCGGCGGTGCGGGCGATGCTGTTGGCCGGGCCGAAGGAGGTCAGGCGGGTGGTCGAAGCGGACGTCATACGTAAGCCTCCAGCAGTTCTGCTACGCCATCGGGTTGCACGTCGCCAAAGGTGTGGTCGTCGATCATCAGCGCAGGCGCTTTGTCGCAGTTACCCAGGCAGCACACCGGCAGCAGGGTGAAGCGGCCATCGGCAGTGGTTTCGCCGAGGCCGATGCCCAGCTGTTGCTGGATGCTGCTGACCACCGATTCGTGGCCGCCGATGTAGCAGACCATGCTGTCGCACACGCGAATGATGTGACGGCCAACGGGCTGACGGAAAATCTGGCTATAGAAGGTGGCAACGCCTTCAACGTCGCTGGCCGGAATGCCGATGATCTCGCCGATGGCGGCGATGGCGCCATCTGGCACCCAACCACGGGCTTTCTGAACGATCTTCAGCGCTTCGATGGAGGCCGCGCGGGAGTCTTCGTAGTGGTGCAGCTCATGTTCGATGGCCGTGCGCTCGGCATCGCTGAGGGTGAAACGGTCGGTTTGAATCAGCGTGGTGGTAGTCATAGTTAGCGGTCCACGTCAGCCATAACGAAGTCGATACTGCCCAGGTACGCGATCAAGTCCGCGACCATGCTGCCGCGGATTACCGAAGGAATCTGCTGCAGGTGCGGGAAGCTTGGCGTACGAATGCGGGTGCGGTAGCTCATGGTGCCGCCGTCGCTCGTCAGGTAATAACTGTTGATGCCCTTGGTCGCTTCGATCATCTGGAAGCTTTCGTTGGCCGGCATGACCGGGCCCCAGGAAACTTGCAGGAAGTGCGTGATCAAGGTTTCGATGTGCTGCAAGGTGCGCTCTTTCGGCGGCGGCGTGGTCAGCGGGTGGTCCGCTTTGTACGGGCCGGACGGCATATTGCGCAGGCACTGGTCGATGATTTTCACGCTCTGGCGCATTTCTTCCACGCGCACGATGCAGCGGTCATAGGCATCGCCATTCACGGCCAGCGGCACTTCGAATTCGAAGTTTTCGTAGCCCGAGTACGGGCGCGCTTTACGCAGGTCGAAGTCCAGGCCGGTGGAACGCAGGCCGGCGCCGGTGACGCCCCATTCCAGCGCTTCCTTGGTGTTGTACTGGGCAACGCCAATGGTACGGCCACGCAGAATGCTATTTTTCAGCGCTGCTTTTTCGTACTCGTCGAGGCGTTTGGGCAGCCATTCAACGAAGTCTTTCACCAGCTTTTCCCAGCCGCGCGGCAGGTCGTGCGCAACGCCGCCGATGCGGTACCAGGCCGGGTGCAGACGGAAACCGGTGATGGCTTCGATCACGGTGTAGGCGCGCTGACGGTCGGTGAAGGTGAAAAACACCGGGGTCATGGCGCCGACGTCTTGAATGTAGGTGCCGAGGAACAGCAGGTGACTGGTGATGCGGAAGAACTCGGCCATCATGATGCGGATGACGTCGACCTTCTCCGGCACCTTGATGCCAGCCAGCTTCTCGACCGAGAGCACGTACGGCAGGTTGTTCATTACGCCGCCGAGGTAGTCGATACGGTCGGTGTAAGGAATAAAGCTGTGCCAGGACTGACGCTCGGCCATCTTCTCGGCGCCACGGTGGTGGTAACCCACTTCCGGTACGCAGTCGACGATTTCTTCACCGTCCAGCTGTAGCACGATACGGAACGCACCGTGGGCCGAAGGGTGGTTGGGGCCGAGGTTGAGGAACATGTAGTCCTCGTTCTCATTGCCGCGTTTCATGCCCCAGTCTTCCGGGTTGAAGCGCGCGGCTTCTTCTTCCAGGTTCTGCTTGGCAACCGACAGGCTGAACGGATCGAACTCGGTGGCGCGCGCTGGGTAGTCTTTGCGCAGCGGGTGACCCTGCCAGGTTGGCGGCATCATGATGCGGGTCAGGTGCGGGTGGCCGGCGAAGGTCACGCCATACATGTCCCACACTTCGCGCTCGTACCAGTTGGCGTTCGGCCAGATGTTGGTCACGGTCGGCAGGTTCAGGTCGCCTTCGGACAGCGCGACTTTGAGCATGACGTCGCTGTTCCGCTCTATCGACATCAGGTGGTAGAACACCGTGAAGTCGGAACCTGGCAAACCACGACGCTGAGTGCGCAGGCGTTCGTCGACGCCGTGCAGGTCGTAGAGCATGACGTAGGGCTTGGGCAGCTGACGCAGAAAGGTCAGCACCTCGATCAGCCGCTCACGCGCCACCCACAACACCGGCATGCCGGTGCGGGTTTGCTGGGCGGTAAACGCATCTGCGCCAAAGCGCGTGTTCAATTCGGTGACGACGTCTTGGTCGTCTGCCTTGTAAGGCGGGATGTACAGAGCGGTGTCTGCAGTCATGGTCTCGGTCGCTATCAGTCAACGTAAAGGGTGAATCCGGCGGGCTTTCTGGGTAAGAAAAAGCTAGATCACACTTCGTCGGGGCTGCGCAGGTTGGTTACCTGAATACGCTGTTCACGGCGCTGTTCCTTTTGCGACGGCATATCGGCGCGGTAAACGCCTTGTTCGCCAACGACCCAGGAAAGTGGGCGACGCTCCTGGCCAATCGATTCCTGCAAGAGCATAAGAGCCTGCAAGAATGCTTCAGGGCGAGGAGGGCAGCCGGGCACGTAAACGTCCACGGGCAGGAATTTGTCCACGCCCTGAACGACAGAGTAAATATCGTACATGCCGCCGGAATTCGCGCAGGCTCCCATGGAGATAACCCACTTGGGCTCGAGCATTTGCTCGTACAAGCGCTGGATGACCGGAGCCATTTTGATGAAGCAGGTGCCTGCAATCACCATGAAATCGGCCTGACGGGGTGACGCACGAATTACTTCGGCGCCAAACCGGGCGATGTCATGGGGAGCGGTGAAGGCAGTCGTCATCTCCACGTAGCAGCAGGACAGACCGAAGTTGTACGGCCAGAGGGAGTTTTTACGCCCCCAGTTGACCGCGCCATTCAGCACGTCCTGCAATTTGCCCATGTAGATGTTTTTGTGGACTTGATCCTCTAGAGGATCGGAAACGGTCTCCCGCTCGCCGATCGGATACTGCTCATTAGGCGCATCCGGGTCGATTCTGGTGAGTTTGTATTGCATCGCCAAAGCCTCATTGTTTTAGCTTCGCCTGCCGCTTGCGACGACCTTCGGGAGCCCAATCAAGAGCACCGATGCGCCATAGGTAGACAAGACCTGCCAACAGAATTGCTATAAAAACTGTAGCTTCAATAAAGCCGGCCCATCCGCTTTCACGAATAGATACCGACCAGGCGAAGAGAAAGAGGGCTTCAACGTCGAAGATCACGAAGAGCATCGCGACCAAATAGAATTTTGCCGACAGGCGCAGGCGAGCGCTGCCGGTGGGCAACATGCCGGATTCGAACGGCTCGTTTTTAACCCGGCCCCAGGCCTTGCCGCCAAGCAGGCTGGAGACGCCGAGCATAAAGGCGCAAAGGCCGATAACGCCCAGCAGGAAAATGGCAAAGCCCCAGTTGTGGGACATGGTCGCGACAGCTTCAGCAGGCATGCCGGTACTCCTTAGACAAGCATCGGCGGAATCATGGGAGATGAAAGTTGCCGGTTGTAATCCATAGCCAGCAATCTAATTTTCGTAATTTTATGCGTGTCTGCCTTCGTAAGTAAATTTTTCCTTATAAAAAATTAACTTACGGGCCAACATCTTAGCGGCGCAAATCGCGCAAAGCCCGTGGCGTCGGGGTTATGACGCGTTCTACGGCGTTAGTCGAACATCCGCTTTTTTATTGTTAATGACAGCAAACTGTGCTGTAGATGATATTCGTTATTATTTGGGCGTTAAATCGGAAACGCCCTACGTTGGAGAAGGGTAGTTGCTGTTAGCGCATAAGCGAGCAAAGCGTTAGGGAAGTTGGCGCTTGAGTGAAGGGCGAGAGAGGAGTGGGTGCCTGGATTTCGGCTTGCCATCCACCGAGACGGCGATTTTTAGAGCACGCGACATTTTTCTGGCATAAAAAAGGCGAGCCTGAGCTCGCCTTTTCTTCACACCCCAGGCCGAAGCCTAGTGAGCCATTCCGTGGATCAATGGAATTGGTTCATGGTGTTGTCTTTACCGCTTGCCTTCAGAGCCGCTTCGCCAGCGAAGTACTCTTTATGGTTGTCGCCGATGTCGGAGCCAGCCATGTTCTGGTGCTTGACGCAGGCGATGCCTTGACGCAGTTCCTGACGCTGAACGCCTTTCACATAAGCCAGCATGCCTTGGTCGGCGAAGTAGCCTTTTGCCAGGTTGTCGGTGGACAGCGCAGCAGTGTGGTAGGTCGGCAGGGTGATCAGGTGGTGGAAGATACCAGCCTGTTGCGAACCGTCGCGTTGGAAGGTGCGGATCTTCTCGTCTGCAACCTGAGCCAGTTCGGTTTCGTCGTAGTCGACGCTCATCAGCTTGGCGCGGTCGTAGGCGGAAACGTCTTTGCCTTCAGCAACGAATGCATCGAACACTTGTTGACGGAAGTTCAGGGTCCAGTTGAAGGACGGGCTGTTGTTGTAGACCAGCTTGGCGTTCGGGATCACTTTGCGGATCTCGTTAACCATGGCTGCGATCTGGCCAACGTGTGGCTTCTCGGTTTCGATCCACAGCAGGTCAGCGCCGTTCTGCAGCGAGGTGATGCAGTCCAGGATGCAGCGAGCTTCGCCGGTGCCAGCGCGGAACTGGAACAGGTTGGAAGGCAGGCGCTTAGGACGCAGCAGTTTGCCGCCACGGTTCAGAACCACGTCGCCGTTGTTCAGCTCGTTGGCCGACACTTCTTCGCAGTCCAGGAACGAGTTGTACTGGTCGCCCAGGTCGCCCGGCTCTTTGGTCACAGCGATTTGTTTGGTCAGGCCGGCACCCAGGGAGTCGGTACGGGCAACGATTACGCCGTCGTCTACGCCCAGTTCCAGGAATGCGTAGCGAACTGCGTTGATCTTGGCCAGGAAGTCTTCGTGCGGAACGGTCACTTTGCCGTCTTGGTGGCCGCACTGCTTCTCGTCAGAAACCTGGTTTTCGATCTGGATGCAGCACGCACCCGCTTCGATCATTTTCTTGGCCAGCAGGTAGGTGGCTTCCGGGTTACCGAAACCAGCGTCGATGTCGGCGATGATCGGTACGACGTGAGTTTCGTAGCCGTCGATCTGAGCCTGAATTTCGTCTGCTTTCACTTTGTCGCCAGCGGCGCGGGCAGCGTCCAGGGCGGTGAACAGCAGATCCAGCTCACGGGCGTCAGCCTGGCGCAGGAAGGTGTACAGCTCTTCGATCAGACCCGAAACAGCGGTCTTCTCGTGCATGGATTGGTCTGGCAGCGGGCCGAAGTCCGAACGCAGAGCAGCAACCATCCAGCCGGACAGGTAGAGGTAGCGCTTGTCGGTAGTCTTGAGGTGCTTCTTGATCGAGATCAGCTTCTGCTGACCGATGAAGCCGTGCCAGCAGCCCAGGGACTGGGTGTAGACGGAGGAGTTAGCGTCGTACTCAGCCATGTCTTTGCGCATGATAGCGGCGGTGTACTTGGCGATATCCAGACCGGTTTTGAAGCGGTTCTGAGCGCGCATACGAGCGACGGACTCAGGGTTGATCGCACTCCAGCTGTTGCCGGCGGTTTCTTTCAAAGCGGCTACGGCTTTGATGTCATCTTGATAAGCAGACATGGTCAATCCTTCAAAGTTGATTGGTTGAGCACGACACTTCCCTTTCAAAACCGACAAGCAACGCGGTCTTTCAGTGGGCGGTGTACTGCAGCGCAACGAGATATCGACTGAGACGAGATTGAAGCTGAGGAGGGGGCAGAGGGGGCGAACAGTTCGAAGGTGCTGGCGTTAACACTTGCTGGTTCGTGGAAACCGATGGGTGTTGCTGCCGTGACCAACTGGCCGATTCGTTAAACGCTTCCCCGTCCCTCAGGACAACTTCGTTCCAGTCGCAATCTCGTCGAACTGCCTTTTGAGCGGTAAAACACGAATCGAATCTACGGTAAGCAGGCTGCGATCCGGAGACCTCTGTTCGGGGCCTCTGATTAGCGGGAGCGGGGCCATCATGCCTTTGCAAAAAGACTTCGTCAAACGTTTTGTAGTGCTTTTTTCTTACTACTACATATTGTTCGACGAGCGACTGGCGGGTCACGTTTTCCGGTTGTTGGGTTGCCCTGATCAGTCCAGGGCATCAACCTTCAGGCGTAGCGTCATGTCTTCGTGACCCTGGGTGGAACGGCGCTGAATAAAGCCGCTCTGATCGGACTGAGAGCTCTCATTCACACCGCCAATGGTGATCCATTCGCCCAGGCGGCCGGTCACTTTGGTGTTGGTGTTTTGGATGTCTATCGCGCCTTGCTGGGTTTGGCTAAGGCGGTCGTTATTGTTGTTGATGCTGACGTGCACCACGTCGCCGGTGAGGCTGGCGGTGACGTAAAACCCGCGGATGACATTGCGGTATTCGGTGTTGTTGTAGACCCGGCCATAACCGTCCACGCTCGAGCTGGTCAGCGGCACGCTTTGCCCGACCTGAATCAGCGCCGGATAGCCTTCGGTGGTTTGCACCTGCTGCGTGCCGCCGCCCCGGCTCTGAGTGCTGCGATGAATGATGCGCACCTGATCGCGACCGTTCACTTCGCCGCGGCCCGACTGAATTTCCACGTTGCCGGCGCTGGCCGAGCCATTCACCGAATAGCCCTGGTCGTTCATCTGGTTGCTGTCGGTGGTGTCGACACTGATGAGCAAGCGCCTCGGTTGTTTGTCGATCTGCTTGAGCAGGTCGCGAACCTCCTGAAGTTTGGCGGGCGGGGCGTTGACGACCAGTTGGTTGCCGTAGTTGCTGGCCCGGCCTTCGTTGCCCAGCACGGATTGCACCACGGGCAATACGTCGTCGGCGGTGCGGTAGTTCAGCGGCATCACTTCGGTAGCCGCCAGCACCGGTAGGCTGACAGTCAGGCACAGGGCGGCAAACAGCGAGCGCAGGGTCATACCAGAAGACTCCGAAGGTCGAGGTCGGTGACGCTAACGTCCCAGGCCTGATCGAATTTGTTTTGTAGCACGCGCACCTGGCCTGCGTCGTTGTACAAGGCGTAGCCGGCGAGGTGCTCCAGCTTGGGCCGCATCAACAAGCCGCTGGTGTCGGCGAGCAGATAGGCCACTTCATCGTTGCTGTAGCTGGGGTTGAGCTTGCGAATGTGCAGATTGCTCGGCAGGCGCCGCGACAGTTGCAACAAGCGATGGCCTTCTTTCACGGCGTTGCTGGCGTCGCTAACCAGAATGCGTAAACGATTCTTCGGATTAGCCAGCAGGAATTGGGTACAGGCCTGTTGCACGCTGCTGTGGTGATAAAGCCAGCGTTCGAGGTCGGGGGTATAGATGCACAGGCTGCGCTGCGCCTGTTGAAGCAAGGCCAAGGCGTGTGCTTGGGCTTGTTCGGCGTGAGTGAAATGCTGGAGTTGACGCGGCCCGTCGAGGTGAAAGGGGGCCGGTTCCCGACGCTCCGGTTCCGCCTGCAACGGCGGCGGATTGTGCACCGTAAAACTGCCGGGCGAGACGAACTCGATGGCCGGCAGTTCTTCCGCGACACCGTCCGTGGCGTCTGTTGGCGGAGCGTCTTTATCGATCATCCTGACCTCACTGACTGATGCGTTTCATCTCTACGTGGGGGATGCCAGCGTCGAGAAATTCGCCGCTGACTACGGTAAATCCTAGACGCTCATAGAAGGCTGTGGCGTGAACCTGGGCGCTGAGCATTTGTTCTTTCAGACCCCTGCGCTCTGCTTCCTGGATAACGGCCTTCATCAGCTGTTCACCGACTTTCAAACCGCGCCAGTCTTTCAACACCGAAACCCGGCCGATATGGCCGTCGGGCAGCAGGCGCGCGGTGCCAATCGCGTAATCGCCATCGGCAGCCAGAAAATGCACGGCTTCGACATCTTCGGCGTCCCATTCCAACTCCGGCGGCACCGCTTGTTCAGCAATAAACACGGTTTCGCGAATGCGGCGCAGGTCTGCGTTGTCTTTCTGCCAGCTGGCGAGCCTTACCTGAACGTTGCTACTCATCTGCAAACTCCAAACTTCCTTGTTTCACCAGTTCGAGGACGAGGTTACGCCCTTCATCGTCGGCCAACCATTGGCCCAGGTTTTCCAGGTGCAGCACGTCGGCGGCGCAGATCAATTTCAGCAATTCGCGCAGGCTGGCCGACAGCAAGCGGCTTTGTCCGCTGGCAAACAGCACCAAATCGTCGCCCACTTCAGACCAGGCCAGGCGCGCGCTCGGATTGCGGATAAGCATGGCGCCGTTTTCGATTTGGTCGAGCAGCTCTTCTTCGTCCAGCTCAGTGCCAGCAACCAGTTCTGGATAGCGCGGTTCGGTCATGAATTGGCCGAACCAGGTCATCAGCAAACGCTCGTCACCCATGTGTTCATTAAGCAGGGCTTTGAGACGGTCGAGCGAGTCGCGCTGAATCTGGTGCGGGTCGCTGACAGGGGTGGCGCCGGCATCGCTGTAGCGTTCTTCGTCCGGCAGGAACTGGCTGAGAAAGTCGGTGAAATGGGTCAAGACTTCTGCGGCGCTAGGGGCGCGGAAACCCACGGAATACGTCATACAATTATCCTCGGCGGTGCCATAGTGAGCCAAACGTGGCGGCAGATAGAGCATGTCGCCGGGCTCCAACACCCATTCGTCGGTCTGTTCAAAGTTGGCCAGAATGCGCAGGTCCGCATGCTCAAGCATGGGGCTATCCGAGTCGCACATCTGGCCGATTTTCCAGCGCCGGTGTCCCTGGCCCTGGAGAAGGAAAACGTCGTAGTTGTCGAAATGCGGGCCGACGCCGCCGCCCGGCGTGGCGAAGCTGATCATCACATCGTCGATGCGCCAGCTCGGCAGGAAACGAAAGTGCTGCAGCAGCTCGGCCACCTCCGGCACGAACTGGTCGACGGCTTGAACCAGCAAGGTCCAGTCGCGCTCGGGCAGGGTGGCGAACTCGTCTTCGTTGAACGGGCCGCGGCGCAACTCCCAAGGGCGTTCGCCGTGCTCAAGCACCAGGCGCGATTCAACTTCTTCTTCCAGCGCCAGGCCGGCCAATTCGTCGGCGGAGATAGGGCTTTCGAAATCGCTGATGGCCTGGCGGACCAGCAAGGGTTTTTTCTGCCAGTAGTCGCGCAGGAATTCACGGGCGGTAATGCCACCGAGCATCTGAAGCGGAATATCAGGATTCATCGCTAAGCCTTTGAAAGTCATCTGAGCCCGTAAATAAAAACGCCCGGCACTGCCGGGCGTGCAACTGGGCAATATCGGTTAGATACGTTTGGCCTGAGCGGCGGCGTTGCCCGCGTAGCCGGCCGGGGTGAGGGCGCGCAGCTGAACCTTGGCGTCGGCCGGAATATCCAGGCCGTCGATAAAGGTTTGCAGGGCTTCGGCGCTGATGCCTTTGCCACGCGTGAGCTCTTTGAGTTTCTCGTAGGCGTTTTCAACGCCGTAGCGGCGCATCACGGTTTGAACCGGTTCGGCCAGCACTTCCCAGCACGCGTCGAGGTCGGCAGCAATGCGCTGAGCGTTGAGCTCCAGCTTGCTGATGCCTTTAAGGGTGGCTTCGTAGGCGATCACGCTGTGGGCAAAACCGACGCCCAGGTTGCGCAGTACGGTGGAGTCGGTGAGGTCGCGCTGCCAGCGGGAGATTGGCAATTTGCTGGCCAAATGCTGCAGCAGCGCGTTGGCGATGCCCAGGTTGCCTTCGGAGTTTTCGAAGTCGATTGGGTTGACCTTGTGCGGCATGGTCGACGAACCAATTTCGCCAGCAATGGTGCGCTGTTTGAAATAGCCGAGGGAGATATAGCCCCAAATATCACGGTCGAAGTCGATCAGGATGGTGTTGAAACGCGCCACCGCGTCGAACAGCTCGGCAATGTAGTCGTGCGGCTCGATCTGCGTGGTGTAGGGGTTGAAGCTCAGGCCCAGCTCTTGCTCGATGAAGGCGCGGGCGTTTTCTTCCCAATCGACCTGCGGGTAGGCCGACAGGTGCGCGTTGTAGTTGCCAACGGCGCCGTTGATCTTGCCCAGCAACGGAATGGCCGCCACCTGAGCGATCTGGCGCTCCAGGCGGTACACCACGTTTGCCAGCTCTTTGCCCAGCGTGGTCGGCGAGGCCGGTTGGCCGTGGGTGCGCGACAGCATTGGCACGTCGGCGAAGCGGTGAGCCAGCTCGCGGATGGCATCGGCCAGTTGCTGCATTAGCGGCAGCAACACGGTGTCACGGCCTTCGCGCAGCATCAGGGCGTGGGACAGGTTGTTGATGTCTTCGCTGGTGCAAGCGAAGTGGATGAACTCACTCACCGCAGCCAGTTCCGGCAGCTTGGCGACCTGTTCTTTGAGCAGGTATTCCACGGCTTTTACGTCGTGGTTGGTGGTGCGCTCGATTTCTTTGACGCGCTCGGCGTGCTCGACCTGGAAATTGTCGACCAGTGCGTTGAGCAGGGCGTTTGCTTCTGTCGAGAACGGTGCCACTTCCGGAATGCCGGAGTGCGCGGCCAGGCGCTGGAGCCAGCGAACCTCGACCATGACGCGGAAACGGACCAGGCCGTATTCGCTGAAGATTGGGCGCAGAGCGCTGGTTTTGCTGGCGTAACGGCCATCAACGGGGGATACCGCGGTGAGCGAGGAGAGCTGCATGGGGCGTTCTCGGACAGTCGGGCGACGAAAAGGGGCGCGAATTATACATAGAAAAACCTTACCTGGCCCGCGCGCAGCGAACTGCTCTGTCGGGTTTTTCGGCGAGGTGCTGAACAGCGCGGTGCTGTGGGAGCGACTTCAGGCGGGATGCTTTTAGGATCACAAGCATCGCGGCTGAAGCCGCTCCTACAGGTATGAAGGCGGTTAGCCGCGAACCAGCGGGTAAAGCTCTTTCAGCAATTTGCGACGGTTAATCACCAACTGCCAGCGATGGCCGCCCAGTTGACGCCACAGGCGTGCCGAGCGAATGCCGGCGAGCAACAGGGCGCGAATTTTCGCGGCGTTGCTCGGTTGCTGCAGGTTGCGCATGTCGCCGTGCACCTGGATGCGCTGGCGGAAGGTGCTCAGGGTGTCCTGGTACAAGCCGCCGCTCGCGGCGATGACATTCTCGTGCACGAGGCCGAAGTGCTGAACCTGCTGTTGAATCTGGTCGAGACGTTTGCCGATCGTTTCCAGCATGTCGTCGCGCTTGGCCAGCTTGTGTTCCAAACCCAGCAGCGCCAGGGCGTAGCGCAGCGGTTCGCGTTGCAGGGTGGTGGGGTCGCGCTCCAGGGCGCTAAGCAGCGCGCGGTAGCCGTTGCGAAGGTTGATGTCGTCGCCACCGTAAACGTCCAGGGTGGTTTTCGGATCGCGAACCATCAAACTTCCGAGCATGCAGCTCAAAGCGCCTTCGCTGATCTGCCCGGTGCGTGCCACTTGGTCGACCAGAAACGCCGCCTCAAACACGCCGCCCAGGGCAACCAGTTGTTCCTGAATCGGCGTCATGCGCGCTTTTCCTTACTGCTCCAAGGTTGCGCCACTTCTATTACACCGCCGCCCAGGCAGACGTCACCGTCATAAAACACCACCGACTGGCCCGGCGTAACGGCACGCTGCGGCATGGCGAATACGGCGCGGTAACCCTCGCTGGTTTTCTCCAGCGTGCACGCCTGGTCGCCCTGGCGGTACCGCACTTTCGCGGTCAAGGCGCGTGGGCTGCTGAGGTCGATGGGGTTGACCCAATAGATGTCGGAGCAGAGCAGGGCGCTGGAAAACAGCCACGGGTGTTCATTGCCCTGGCCGACCACCAGCACGTTGCGTTCGAGGTCTTTGATCAGCACGTACCACGGTTCTTCGCCGGCATCTTTCAAACCGCCGATTCCCAGGCCCTGACGCTGGCCAATGGTGTGGTACATCAGCCCGTGATGACGGCCGATGATTTCGCCTTCGGTGGTTTCGATATTGCCGGGTTGTGCGGGCAGGTATTGCTTGAGGAAGTCGCTGAAGCGGCGCTCACCGATAAAGCAGATGCCGGTTGAGTCCTTCTTCTTGGCCGTTGCCAGCTGGTGCTTCTCGGCGATGGCGCGCACTTCCGGTTTTTCCAGTTCGCCAACCGGGAACAGGGTCTTGGCCAGCTGTTCGCCGCCGACGGCGTGTAGGAAGTAGCTCTGGTCTTTGTTCGGGTCGAGGCCTTTGAGCAGTTCGGTGCGCCCGTCGATATCGCGGCGACGCACGTAGTGGCCGGTGGCAATCAGGTCGGCACCGAGCGACAGCGCGTACTCAAGGAAGGCCTTAAATTTGATTTCCCGGTTGCACAGGATGTCCGGGTTCGGCGTGCGTCCGGCCTTGTATTCGGCGAGGAAATGCTCGAACACGTTGTCCCAGTATTCCGCAGCGAAATTGGCGGTGTGCAGCGTAATGCCGATTTTGTCGCACACCGCTTGCGCATCGGCCATGTCGTCCATGGCGGTGCAGTATTCGGTGCCGTCGTCTTCCTCCCAGTTTTTCATAAACAGGCCTTCGACCTGATAGCCCTGCTCCAGCAGCAGCACGGCGGAAACGGAGGAATCGACACCGCCGGACATGCCGACGATCACGCGAGTTGAGGAATTGTCACGCATAGGAGTTTGGATGCAGGGCTTTTCGGAAAAACGCGATTCTATCAGGGCCGCCGGCTCAGTGGTGATCGACGCTAGTCACGCAGCAGGGCGAGGGGGAAGCGTTCGCCGCCCAGATAGTCGTCGATGCAGCGCAACACCAGCTCGCTGCGCAAACGCTCTGGTTGCGCGGCGAGTTCGGCGCGGGTAAGCCATTGCGGGCCGATGATGCCGTCGTCGAGCTGGTAGTTGTCGCGCTGTTGCAGCGCCTTGGCGGCGAAGCACACGCGCTGGTAGGTCACGCCGTTGCTGGGGGCTGTGTATAGATAGATGCCGGTGACGGCAGTGAGCTCAACGTCCCAGCCGGTTTCTTCGAGCGTTTCGCGAATAGCGGCCTGCATGAGACTTTCGTCGGCTTCCAAGTGGCCAGCAGGCTGATTAAATACAGCGCGGCCGCCTGCGGTTTCTTCAACCATCAAGAATCGACCCTGATCTTCAACGATGGTCGCGACGGTAACGTGAGGGGTGAAACGCATGGGTAACTCCTGTGCGATCAGCGCGCGCTTTGGTTTCAGGCGGGCGCCGAAAAAGGCAATATCGGGGCAAGCTGCTAGGCTAAAAAGCGCCTCTACTACAGGCGAAATGTAGTAGCGATGTAGTTTGACTACAGAGATAGGTCAGGTGCCGTAATAACGCGGCCTGCAGCGGGTGTTTAGTCCGACAATCTCAAGAAAAGTGCGTGACTTTCTGTAGAAATACTACAAGAATGGCCCGCCTTTCCGAGACCAATTCAAGTTCCATATCGCCGCGCCATCCGCGTGGCGGGATGTCAGACCACGAAAGCAACGGAGTCCAGCATGGGATACCAAAAGATCCAGGTGCCAGCAACCGGTGACAAAATCACCGTCAATGCCGATATGTCCCTGAATGTACCGAACAACCCAATCATTCCTTTCATTGAAGGTGATGGCATCGGGGTTGATATCAGCCCAGTGATGATCAAAGTCGTCGATGCAGCCGTAAACAAAGCCTACGGCGGCGAACGCAAGATCTCCTGGATGGAAGTTTACGCTGGCGAGAAAGCTACCCAGGTTTACGACCAAGACACCTGGCTGCCGAAAGAAACACTCGAAGCCGTTCGCGATTACGTTGTATCGATCAAAGGTCCTCTGACCACTCCAGTTGGCGGCGGCATCCGTTCCTTGAACGTGGCCCTGCGTCAGGAGCTCGACCTCTACGTTTGCCTGCGCCCAGTGCGTTGGTTCACCGGTGTTCCTAGCCCGGTTAAAAAACCACAAGACGTTGACATGACTATCTTCCGCGAAAACTCGGAAGACATTTATGCCGGTATCGAGTGGAAAGCCGGCTCGCCGGAGGCTGAAAAAGTCATCAAGTTCCTGAAAGAAGAAATGGGTGTAACCAAAATCCGTTTCGACCAAGACTGCGGTATCGGCGTTAAGCCGGTTTCCAAGCAGGGTACTCAGCGTCTGGTGCGTAAAGCACTGCAGTACGTGGTTGATAACAACCGCGACTCGCTGACTATCGTGCACAAAGGCAACATTATGAAGTTCACCGAAGGTGCCTTCAAAGATTGGGGCTACGAAATCGCCAAAAACGAATTCGGTGCCGAGCTGCTGGATGGCGGCCCTTGGATGCAGTTCACCAACCCGAACACCGGTAAGAAGGTTGTGGTTAAAGACGCCATCGCCGACGCCATGCTCCAGCAAATTCTGCTGCGCCCGGCTGAGTACGATGTGATCGCGACCCTGAACCTGAACGGTGACTACCTCTCCGACGCCCTGGCGGCCGAAGTAGGCGGTATCGGTATTGCTCCGGGCGCTAACCTGTCCGACAACATCGCTATGTTCGAAGCCACCCATGGCACTGCACCCAAGTACGCTGGTAAAGACCAGGTGAACCCAGGTTCGCTGATTCTTTCGGCCGAAATGATGCTGCGTCACATGGGCTGGACCGAAGCTGCCGATCTGATCATCGACGGCGTCAACGGGGCGATCTCCGCCAAAACCGTGACCTACGACTTCGAACGTCTTATGGACGGCGCCAAGCTGTTGTCCTGCTCGGCGTTCGGCGATGCCATGATTTCTCACATGTAATGTGAGCCTTTAGGCACAAAAAAAGGCCGGTCCATTGACCGGCCTTTTTTATTGCCTATTGAAATTGACCCCGAGGGGCCAAATATCAGGCTTCGGAGGTAACCGCTTGTGGCTGTGATACAGCGACTGGCGGCGCGTCCGCGGTTTGGGTGATGGAGCTGATGTTGACAGCATGCAGGCCCTTGGGACCCTGAATGATGTCAAAGCTGACCGGCTGGCCTGCTTTAAGGGTTTTGTAACCGTCCATCTGGATAGCCGAGTAGTGGGCGAACAGGTCCTCATCTCGGCCGTCAGCCAGGATAAACCCATAGCCCTTGGCGTTGTTGAACCACTTGACCTTACCGCTAAGCATGCTGATGTCCCTCTGCAAATACACCCACCACTGGGGTATTATCCGTTACGACTCCGCGCTGGAATCATCCGCTTTGGTAAGCGCGCGGACCCTGATACCCTCGATTGGGTATTCTCTGTTTGTAACACTGATTTACTGATAGTCAAGGCGACGGCACGACCGTCTGCGAAGTCGGTCAAAAACTGTCTGTCGTCCCACTCCTACAATTACGAACCTTTCATCCCACATGCGTGTAAGTAGCCAGATTCGACTAACATTCAATCAGGACCATCCCGAGCCGCATGAGGATGACGCCTCGGGCGTGGCCCTGCAGGAAGCTAAGCCTGCGTTGCAGGCACCACCGATGTACAAGGTGGTCCTATTCAACGACGACTACACCCCCATGGATTTCGTTGTCGAAATTCTTGAAGTGTTCTTCAGTTTGAACAGGGAAGTGGCAACCAAAATCATGCTGACCGTTCATACAGAGGGACGGGCAGTGTGTGGCGTGTATACCCGCGATGTTGCGGAGACCAAGGCAATGCAGGTCAACCAATACGCGAGAGAAAGCCAACACCCGCTACTCTGTGAGATAGAGAAAGACGGTTAATTGCGACTGCTTGGTTATGAGGTGAAGCTATGTTGAATCGAGAGCTCGAAGTCACCCTCAATCTGGCCTTCAAGGAGGCCCGCACCAAGCGTCATGAATTCATGACGGTTGAGCACCTCTTGCTGGCCCTGCTGGACAACGAGGCAGCCGCCTCAGTCCTGCGTGCGTGCGGAGCGAACCTGGACAAGCTGCGCCATGACCTCCAGGAGTTCATCGACTCCACCACGCCCCTGATCCCTCAGCACGACGAAGAGCGTGAAACCCAACCAACCTTGGGCTTCCAACGTGTGCTGCAGCGCGCGGTATTTCACGTGCAGAGTTCGGGCAAGCGTGAGGTGACGGGCGCCAACGTGCTGGTGGCTATTTTCAGCGAACAGGAAAGCCAGGCCGTATTCCTGCTCAAGCAACAAACTGTCGCGCGAATCGATGTGGTCAACTTCATCGCGCACGGCATTTCCAAAGTTCCAGGCAGCGCCGATCACAGCGATAGCGATCAGGAAATGCAGGACGAAGAGGGCGGTGAATCGTCTTCGTCGAGCAATCCGCTGGACGCTTACGCGAGCAACCTCAATGAAGCTGCCCGTTTGGGTCGTATCGATCCGCTAGTGGGTCGTGAGAACGAAGTGGAGCGCGTAGCTCAGATTCTTGCGCGTCGCCGCAAAAACAATCCGTTGCTGGTCGGCGAAGCGGGCGTTGGTAAAACCGCCATCGCTGAAGGCTTGGCCAAACGCATCGTTGATGGTCAGGTTCCGGATTTGCTGTCTGACAGCGTGGTGTATTCGCTCGATCTGGGCGCATTGCTCGCGGGCACCAAATACCGCGGCGACTTCGAGAAGCGCCTGAAAGCCTTGCTCAACGAATTGCGTAAACGCCCACACGCCATTCTATTTATCGACGAAATCCACACCATCATCGGTGCTGGCGCAGCGTCGGGCGGCGTGATGGATGCGTCGAATCTGCTCAAGCCCATGTTGTCCTCCGGCGAGATTCGCTGCATCGGCTCGACCACCTTCCAGGAATTCCGTGGAATCTTCGAAAAAGACCGCGCCTTGGCGCGTCGCTTCCAGAAGGTCGACGTCACCGAGCCATCGGTCGAAGACACCATTGGCATTCTGCGTGGCCTGAAAGGCCGCTTCGAGCAGCATCACGGTCTCGAATACAGCGATGAGTCGCTACGTGCTGCCGCTGAGCTGGCCTCGCGTTATATCAACGACCGTCACATGCCTGATAAGGCCATTGACGTGATCGACGAAGCGGGCGCCTATCAACGCCTGCAGCCGGTCGAGAAGCGCGTGGCGCGCATTGAGGTTGAGCATGTTGAGGACATCGTGGCGAAGATCGCGCGTATTCCCCCGAAACATGTCAGCAGTTCCGACAAAGAATTGCTGCGTAACCTTGAGCGCGACCTGAAGCTGACCGTGTTTGGTCAGGACGCTGCTATCGATTCGCTGGCAACGGCGATAAAGCTCTCGCGTGCGGGCCTCAAGTCGCCGGATAAACCGGTGGGTTCGTTCCTGTTTGCCGGCCCAACGGGCGTAGGTAAAACCGAGGCGGCGCGGCAATTGGCCAAAGCCATGGGCATTGAGTTGGTGCGGTTCGACATGTCGGAATACATGGAGCGCCACACCGTTTCCCGCTTGATTGGTGCACCTCCAGGCTATGTCGGCTTCGACCAGGGCGGTTTGCTCACCGAAGCCATCACCAAGATGCCGCACTGCGTATTGCTGCTCGATGAGATCGAGAAGGCGCACCCGGAAGTCTTTAACCTGCTGCTGCAAGTGATGGACCACGGCACGCTGACCGACAATAACGGCCGCAAGGCGGACTTCCGCAACGTCATTTTGATCATGACCACCAACGCAGGTGCCGAAACGGCCTCGCGGGCCTCGATTGGGTTCACCCATCAGGACCATTCGACCGACGCCATGGAAGTGATCAAGAAGAGCTTCACGCCGGAGTTCAGAAACCGCCTGGATACCATTATCCAGTTCGGTCGCCTGAGCCACGAAGTGATCAAAAGTGTGGTCGACAAGTTCCTCACCGAGCTCCAAGCGCAACTCGAGTACAAACACGTCACGCTGGAAGTCAGCGACGCGGCGCGCAATTGGCTGGCAACGGGTGGCTACGATTCGCAAATGGGCGCACGCCCAATGGCGCGTCTGATCCAAGACAAGATCAAGCGTCCGCTGGCAGAAGAGATTCTGTTTGGCGAGCTGGCCGAACACGGCGGTGTGGTGCACATCGATGTGGTCGACGGCGAGATGACGTTCGACTTCGAAACGACAGCCGAAATGGCGTAGGCCGGGCGGCCTGCCGAAGAGATGGTCAGGCCGTTTCCTCGGTTAGCTGCTTAAACCGCACCAACAAAAATGCCCAGCAATTGCTGGGCATTTTTATTTAACTGGCTTAGCGCGCGCGGTAAGTAATGCGGCCCTTGCTCAGGTCGTACGGCGTCAACTCAACACGTACTTTGTCACCGGTAAGAATACGGATGTAGTTCTTGCGCATCTTTCCGGAGATATGCGCGGTTACGACGTGCCCATTTTCCAACTCCACGCGAAACATGGTGTTAGGTAGGGTGTCGACGACAGTGCCTTCCATTTCGAAGCTGTCTTCTTTCGACATGCAGTAAAGCCCTCGGTTACCAATGAATGGCCCGGTGCAACTGGCGCCAGGCAAAAGCGGCGTGCATTGTGCCCGAAAACAGGGCCCGTCGCCAAGGTATTCAGGTGAGGGTTATCCAGCGTTGATTGACGAACAGCTCAATGGGGCGGTACTGGGTCTTGTAATTCATCTTCCGGCAGCTCTTGATCCAGTAGCCCAAGTACACCGCGTGCAGGCCGATACGCCGGGTTTCGGCGATCTGCCAGAGGATGGCAAAGCGCCCGAGGCTGCGGCGTTCTTCGGTCGGGTCGTAGAAGGTATAAACCGCCGAAAGGCCATTGGGCAGCACGTCGGTGACGGCGATTGCGACCAGTCGACCATCGAGCCGGAACTCATAGAAACGCGAAAAGGGCAGATCCCGCACGAGGAAGGTCGTGAATTGATCGCGGTTCGGCGGGTACATGTCGCCGTCCGAGTGGCGCTGTTCGATGTAGCGGGCGTAAAGCGCGTAATACTCTTCGTTGAAGTTCGGCCGGACGGCACGTACCTGCAGATTTTCATTGCGTTTGAGAATACGGCGCTGCTGGCGGGTGGGTTGAAACAGGGCGGCGGGAATGCGTGCCGGAACGCAGGCGGTGCAGCCTTGGCAGTGCGGGCGATACAGGTGATCGCCGCTGCGGCGAAAGCCCATTTCCGAAAGCTCGGCGTACACGTCCACGTCCATGGGCTGGCTGGGATCGAGGAACAGCGTGGTGGCTTGTTCGTCGGGCAGGTAGCTACACGGATGAGGTTGGGTGGCATAGAACTTAAGGCGCGCCAGCTCGGTCATGATCAACACTCTTGAGAGCCTGGGGTTAAGTGTATGCCAGGGTTCCGGACTCGACTAGGCGACCCAGTCGGCTGTGGTCGGCTGATCCAGATGACGCTTCAAAAAATCGGCAAATTGCGCCCGGGCAATGGGCCGCGCGCCGAAGCTGTGCAGGTGCTGCGTCGGCATCTGGCAGTCAATCAATACAAAGCCCCAGGCCTTGAGGTGCTCGACCAACGTGGCGAAGCCGACTTTCGAGGCGTTGTCCGCATGGCTGAACATCGACTCCCCAAAAAACAGCTGCCCCATCGCCAGACCATACAAACCGCCCACTAACGTGCCGTTTTCCCGAACCTCCACCGAGTGGGCGAAGCCCTGCTGATGCAGCTTGTGGTAAGCCGCCTGCATGGCATCGGTGATCCAGGTGCCATCAGCGTAGCTGCGCGGGCCGGCGCAGGCGGCGATCACAGCGGCGAAATCCTGATCGAAGGTCACCTCATAGCGACCCTGGCGCATCACCTTGGCCAGGCTGCGCGACACGTGCAGTTCGTCAGGAAACAAAACGGTGCGTGGGTCTGGCGACCACCAGAGAATCGGCTGCCCCTCGGCAAACCAGGGAAAGCAGCCGTGTCGGTAGGCGGCGACTAAACGTTCGGCACTGAGATCGCCCCCGGCAGCCAATAAGCCTTCAGGGTCGCGCAGCGCTTTTTCCAGCGGTGGGAATTCGTAGGTGTTTCGTTGCAGCCAAGTGAGCATGGTCAGGCCCGGCCGGGGGAGAGGAGGGCGGGCCCGAGAGCCCGCCGCTTAGCGCTTACAGATCCAGGTATTTCTCAGCATCAAGCGCGGCCATGCAACCGGCGCCGGCCGAGGTGATGGCTTGGCGGTAGACGTGGTCTGCCACATCGCCGGCGGCAAACACGCCTTCGATGTTGGTGGCGGTAACGTTACCTTCGCTGCCGCCCTTGATCAGCAGGTAGCCGTCACGCATATCCAACTGGCCGGTGAACAGGTCGGTGTTGGGCTTGTGGCCAATGGCGATAAACACGCCAGCCAGCGCCAGCTCCGAGGTTTCGCCGGTGTGGCTGTCGCGCAGGCGCACGCCCGTCACGCCTTTGTTGTCGCCCAGCACTTCGTCCAGATTCTGGTTCCAGTGCAGGCGCATGTTGCCGTTGGCAGCTTTGTCGAAGAGTTTGTCTTGAAGAATCTTCTCGGCGCGCAGCTTGTCGCGGCGGTGGACCAAGTGCACTTCTTTGGCGATGTTCGACAGATACAGCGCTTCTTCCACAGCGGTATTGCCGCCGCCGACAACCGCAACAACCTGGTTGCGGTAGAAGAACCCGTCGCAGGTCGCGCAGGCCGAAACGCCCTGGCCGGCGAAGGCTTCTTCAGACGGCAGGCCCAAGTACTGAGCCGAGGCGCCGGTGGCAATAATCAGTGCGTCGCAGGTGTAGGTGCCGCTATCGCCTTTGAGGGTAAACGGCTTGCTCTGCAACTCGGCGGTATGGATGTGGTCGTAGACAATCTCGGTGTCGAAGCGCTCGGCATGTTTCTGCATGCGCTCCATCAAGGCCGGGCCTGTCAGGCCTTCGACGTCGCCAGGCCAGTTGTCGACTTCAACCGTGGTAGTCAGTTGGCCGCCGGGTTGAATACCAGTGATGACCAAAGGTTTGAGGTTGGCGCGCGCGGCGTACACGGCAGCGCTGTAACCGGCAGGGCCGGAGCCCAGGATGATCAGCCG
This sequence comes from Pseudomonas sp. AC070, assembly GCF_979258635.1. Taxonomy (NCBI): domain Bacteria; kingdom Pseudomonadati; phylum Pseudomonadota; class Gammaproteobacteria; order Pseudomonadales; family Pseudomonadaceae; genus Pseudomonas; species Pseudomonas sp. AC070. The sequence continues at coordinate 2,995,363 of NZ_OZ409871.1, read as the reverse complement.
CGAATGCTTGACTTCACTCATAAAAAGACCCCATAAGCCTTTGTCACAAAAGAGAATGCGTGCTCCAATTGGGCCGCACGAAAGATGCTGGCGGCTATGCTACACCGAAGCAGCAGAGCCCCGCAAAACGCGCCAGCGGCAAGCCCGGGCGCGTGGCAAGAAGCGGGTAAATCCGTACAATGGCCGAGTTTTCGCCGCCAATCGTTTAGTTGGACGCGCCACAAGCGCAGGAAAAGACGCGTTTTGAAGAATTCCACCACCACCGCTCAAGCACCCGTCTGGCGTCAGCAATTGCACTACCGACTCAAGGAAGGTGCGCTGATCGCCCTCGGTGCGCTCTGCCTCTATCTGTGGATGGCACTGCTCACCTACGACCAGAACGATCCGGGCTGGACCCACACCAGCAACGTGGTGCAAGTGCAGAACGCCGCCGGCCGCGCCGGCGCCTGGTTCGCCGACATCCTGTTCATGGCCCTCGGCTATTTCGCTTATCTGTTCCCTGGCTTGCTGGTGATCAAAACCGTGCAGGTGTTCCGCAACCGCCACGAGCCGTGGCAGTGGAATGGCTGGTTGTTCTCCTGGCGCCTGATCGGCCTGGTGTTTCTCATTCTTTCTGGCGCGGCCCTGGCCTACATTCACTTCCATTCCGGCTCCTCCATGCCTGCGTCGGCTGGCGGCGCGCTGGGCGAGAGCCTGGGCCGTCTGGCTGTGGCTGCGCTGAACGTGCAGGGCAGCACCTTGCTGTTTATCGCCTTGTTCCTGTTCGGCCTGACCGTGTTCAGCGACCTGTCGTGGTTCAAGGTGATGGACGTCACCGGCAAAATCACCCTTGATCTGTTCGAGCTGATCAACAGCCTGATCACTAATTGGTGGAATTCGCGCGTCGAGCGCAAGCAATTGGTGGCCCAGCTTCGCGAGGTCGATGACCGCGTCAGCGAAGTGGCGGCTCCCGTGGTGCACGACCGCCGCGAGCAAGCCAAGGTCAAGGAACGCATCATTGAGCGCGACGAAGCCCTGAGCAAACACATGACCGAGCGCGAAACCCGTCCCGCGCCCGTCATCACGCCGCCGCCAGCGCCGAAAGTCGCCGAGCCGAGCAAGCGTGTACAGAAGGAAAAACAGGTGTCGCTGTTCGTCGACAGCGCGGTGGAAGGCACCTTGCCGCCCATTTCCATCCTCGACCCGGCCGAGAAAAAGCAGAAGAAATTCTCCCCGGAATCGCTGGAAGCCATGTCGCGACTGCTTGAAATCAAGCTCAAAGAGTTTGGTGTCGAGGTGGTTGTCGAGTCGGTGCATCCGGGTCCGGTGATTACCCGTTTCGAAATCCAGCCGGCTGCCGGTATCAAGGTCAGCCGTATTTCCGGCCTGGCCCGTGACCTGGCCCGTTCGCTGGCCGTGATGAGCGTGCGGGTGGTGGAAGTCATTCCTGGCAAAACCACCGTCGGCATCGAGATTCCCAACGAAGACCGCCAGATCGTGCGCTTCTCCGAAGTGCTGTCTTCGCCTGAGTACGACGATGCCAAGTCGCCGGTTACCTTGGCGCTGGGCCACGACATCGGCGGCCGCCCAGTAATTACCGACCTGGCGCGCATGCCGCACTTGCTGGTTGCCGGTACCACCGGTTCGGGTAAGTCGGTGGGCGTGAACGCCATGATCCTGTCGATTCTGTTCAAGTCCGGCCCGGAAGATGCCCGATTGATCATGATCGACCCGAAAATGCTTGAGCTGTCGATCTACGAAGGCATTCCGCACCTGCTATGCCCGGTGGTTACCGACATGAAGGAAGCGGCCAACGCCTTGCGTTGGAGCGTTGCCGAGATGGAGCGCCGCTACAAGCTGATGTCCAAGCTGGGCGTGCGTAACCTTGCTGGCTTCAACCGCAAAGTGAAAGACGCCGAAGAAGCCGGCGAGCCGATTCCAGATCCGCTGTACAAGCGCGAAAGCATTCACGACGAAGCGCCGCTGCTGAAAACCCTGCCAACCATCGTGGTGGTGGTCGACGAATTCGCCGACATGATGATGATTGTCGGCAAGAAGGTTGAAGAGCTGATCGCCCGTATTGCACAGAAAGCCCGTGCGGCGGGTATTCACCTGATTCTCGCTACCCAGCGTCCGTCGGTGGATGTAATCACCGGTCTGATCAAGGCCAACATTCCGACGCGTATGGCGTTCCAGGTGTCGAGCAAAATCGACTCGCGCACCATCCTCGACCAAGGCGGCGCCGAACAACTGCTGGGCCACGGTGACATGCTCTACCTGCCGCCCGGCACCGGACTGCCAATTCGTGTGCACGGCGCGTTCGTCTCCGACGAAGAAGTTCACCGCGTGGTGGAAGCCTGGAAATTGCGTGGCGCCCCGGATTACATCGACGACATTCTCAATGGCGTGGAAGAGGCCGGCAGCGGCTTCGACGGCGGCAGTGGCGGCGGTGGTGAAGGCGGCGAGGGCAGTGAAGACGATCCGCTCTACGACGAAGCCGTTCGCTTTGTGACCGAAAGCCGCCGCGCCTCGATTTCTGCGGTGCAACGTAAGCTGAAAATCGGCTACAACCGCGCCGCCCGCATGGTCGAAGCCATGGAAATGGCCGGCGTGGTAACCGCCATGAACACCAATGGCTCGCGTGACGTAATTGCCCCGGCGCCGATTCGCGACTGACGCGCCCGTTTCCCTATTTGTGTGACCCTATGACGAGGATTTACATGCGCCTGATCCGCTTGCTGTTGCTGGCTGCCCTGGCTGTCGCCGCGATTCCCGCGTATGCCGACGACGAAGCCGCCGTGCAAAAGCTGACTCAATTGCTTAACCAGGCCCAAACCATCACCGCGCGCTTTTCTCAGCTGACCCTTGATGGCGGCGGCACCCAGTTGCAGGAAACAGCCGGCGAACTGGCGCTTAAACGCCCCGGCCTGTTCCGCTGGCACACCGACGAGCCACAGGAACAACTGCTGGTTTCAAACGGTGAAAAAGTCTGGCTGTACGACCCAGACCTGCAACAAGTCACGATTCAAAAGCTCGACCAGCGCCTGACCCACACGCCCGCCTTGTTGCTCTCGGGCGATGTGTCTGAAATTCGGCAGAACTTCGACATCAGCTTCAAAGAAGCCGGCGACGTGGTGGATTTCACCCTCAAGCCCAAGGCCAAAGACACGCTGTTCGACAGCCTGCGCTTGTCGTTCCGCAAAGGCGTGATCAACGATATGCAGCTGATCGACAGCGTCGGCCAGCGCACCAATATTCTGTTCCTGAGCGTAAAAATGAATCCGGTCGTCGACGCCAAGCAGTTCACCTTTGAAGTGCCCGCCGGCGCCGATGTGATTCAGGAATAACTGCAGTTCACCCCTAACGAGACGCTGCGCCCCGCCATGGATCTGTTCCGCAACACCCCCGTCGCTCAACCCCTGGCTGCCCGTTTGCGCGCAGCCAGCCTGGACGAGTACGTCGGTCAGGAGCATTTGCTGGCGCGCGGCAAGCCGTTGCGCGAAGCGTTGGAGCAGGGCGCGCTGCATTCGATGATTTTCTGGGGCCCGCCCGGCGTGGGGAAAACCACCCTGGCGCGGCTGCTGGCGCAGGTCTCGGATGCGCATTTCGAAACCATTTCCGCCGTGCTCTCGGGCGTTAAGGAAATTCGCCAGGCGGTGGAAGTCGCCCAGCAGCACGCCGCGCAATATGGCCGCCGCACCATTCTGTTTGTTGACGAAGTGCATCGCTTCAACAAGTCGCAGCAGGACGCGTTTTTGCCTTACGTGGAAGACGGCACGCTGATTTTCATCGGCGCCACCACGGAAAACCCTTCGTTTGAACTGAACAACGCCTTGCTCTCCCGGGCGCGCGTTTACGTGCTGAAGAGCCTCGACGAAGAAGCCCTGCGCAAACTGGTTCACCGCGCCCTGACTGACCCAAAAGGCCTCGGTGATCGCCACCTGACTTTGCCGGATGAAAGCTTCAAAATCCTGCTCGCCGCTGCCGATGGTGACGGCCGACGCCTGCTGAATTTTCTGGAAAACGCGGCCGACCTGGCCGAAGACAACGGCGAACTCAGCGTCGATTTGCTGCAAAACCTGTTGGGCGACAGCCGTCGCCGTTTCGACAAAGGCGGCGAAGCGTTCTACGACCAGATTTCCGCACTGCACAAATCGGTGCGCGGCTCCAGCCCGGACGGCGCCTTGTACTGGTTCGCGCGCATGCTCGACGGCGGTTGCGATCCGCTGTACATCGCCCGGCGCGTGGTGCGCATGGCCAGCGAAGACATCGGTAACGCTGACCCGCGCGCGCTGACTCTTTGCCTGAACGCCTGGGATGTTCAAGAGCGCCTCGGCAGCCCCGAGGGCGAACTGGCCGTGGCGCAGGCCATCGTCTACCTGGCCTGCGCACCGAAAAGTAACGCGGTGTACAACGCTTTCAAAATGGCCATGCGCGACGCGGCGGAGCAAGGCTCGCAGGAAGTGCCGCTGCACCTGCGCAACGCACCGACCAAGCTGATGAAAGAACTCGGTTATGGCGACGAGTATCGCTACGCCCACGACGAGCCCGACGCCTACGCCGCCGGCGAAGATTACTTCCCCGACGCGCTCGAGCCCCGCCGTTATTACCAGCCGGTGCCCCGTGGCCTCGAACTGAAAATTGGCGAAAAGCTCAAGCATCTGGCTGCGCAAGACCAGACCAGCCCCCGGCAGCGGAGAAAATCATGATTCGCCTGATTATCGCGGTGGCCGTGGGCGGCGCCGCCGGCACGCTGTTGCGTTTTGCCACTGGCAGCTGGATTGCGGCAAATTGGCCGCAGCATTTCAGCCTCGGTACGTTTCTGGTCAACATCGTTGGCTGCCTGTTGATTGGCCTGCTGTATGGTTTCTTTTTGCTCCGCCCGGAACTGCCGATAGAATTGCGCGCAGGTCTGATCGTCGGCTTCCTTGGGGGCCTGACGACGTTTTCTTCCTTTTCCCTCGACACACTGCGCCTGCTTGAAAATGGGCAGTTGCCGCTGGCCTTGGGCTACGCGGCGCTCAGTGTGTTCGGCGGCTTGCTTGCCACCTGGGTGGGCTTGTCCCTGACCAAACTCTGATGATGAGAGACAACCATGCTTGATCCGAAACTGATCCGTAGCGAACTGCACGCCATCGCCGAGCGCCTCGCCACCCGTGGCTTCCAGCTGGATGTTTCACGCATCGAAGCCCTCGAAGCGCAGCGCAAAACCGTGCAGAGCAGCACTGAGCAGTTGCAGGCCGAGCGCAACGCCCGTTCAAAATCCATCGGCCAGGCCAAAGCCCGTGGCGAAGACATCGCGCCACTGATGGCCGACGTCGATCGCATGGCCGCCGAGCTGAGCGCCGGCAAAATCGAGCTGGACAAGATTCAGGCGGACCTCGACGCCATCTTGCTGGGCATTCCCAACCTTCCGCACGAGTCGGTGCCGGTCGGTAAAGATGAAGATGACAACGTCGAAGTGCGCAGTTGGGGCACGCCGACCACCTTCGATTTCGAAATCAAAGACCACGTCGCCTTGGGCGAACTGCATGGTTGGTTGGACTTCGAGCGCGCGGCCAAATTGTCCGGCGCGCGTTTCGCCTTGCTGCGTGGCCCCATCGCCCGCCTGCACCGCGCCCTGGCGCAATTCATGATCAACCTGCACACCGGCGAACACGGCTACGAAGAGGCATATACGCCTTACCTGGTGCAGGCGCCTGCCTTGCAGGGCACCGGTCAGTTGCCGAAATTCGAAGAAGACCTGTTCAAGATCAGCCGAGAAGGCGAGGCCGATCTGTACCTGATTCCGACGGCCGAGGTGTCGCTGACCAACATCGTCAACGGCGAAATTCTCGACGCCAAGCAGCTGCCATTGAAGTTCGTCGCTCACACGCCGTGCTTCCGTAGCGAAGCCGGCGCCTCGGGCCGTGATACCCGCGGCATGATCCGCCAGCACCAGTTCGACAAAGTCGAGATGGTGCAAATCGTCGAGCCAAGCACCTCCAACGCGGCGCTGGAAGAACTCACCGGCAACGCCGAGAAAGTGCTGCAACTGCTGGGCTTGCCGTACCGCGTTCTGGCGCTGTGCACGGGTGACATGGGCTTTGGCGCGGTGAAAACCTATGACCTCGAAGTATGGGTTCCGAGCCAGGACAAATTCCGCGAAATTTCTTCGTGCTCCAACTGCGGCGACTTCCAGGCGCGCCGCATGCAAGCCCGCTGGCGCAACCCGGAAACCGGCAAGCCGGAGCTGGTGCACACCTTGAACGGCTCGGGCCTGGCGGTCGGCCGTACGTTGGTGGCTGTGCTGGAAAACTACCAGCAGGCCGACGGCTCCATCCGCGTGCCGGACGTGCTCAAGCCTTACATGGGCGGCATTGAGGTCATCGGTTAAATGGAATTTCTGCCGCTGTTTCATAACCTGCGCGGGCAACGCGTTTTGGTGGTTGGCGGCGGCGAAATCGCCTTACGCAAATCGCGTCTGGTGGCCGACACCGGCGCCGTGCTGCGCGTCGTAGCGCCGCATATCGACAGTCATCTGGCCGCGCTGGTGGCATCCAGCGGTGGCGATCAATTGCTACGTGGCTACGAAGCGGCCGACATGAACGGCTGTACGCTGGTGATTGCTGCCACGGATGACGAGCCGCTTAACGCCCAGGTGTCGCAAGACGCCCGCGCGCGCGGCATGCCGGTCAATGTGGTGGATTCTCCCGCGCTGTGCAGCGTGATCTTTCCGGCCATCGTCGACCGCTCGCCGTTGTTGGTGGCGGTGTCCAGCGGCGGCGATGCGCCGGTGCTGGCACGGTTGATCCGCGCCAAGCTGGAAACCTGGATTCCCGCCGCCTACGGCCAACTGGCCGGCCTGGCGGCACGCTTTCGCGCGCAAGTACGCGAGCGCTTTCCTGATTTGCAGCAGCGCCGCGTGTTCTGGGAAGACGTGTTCCAGGGCCCCGTAGCCGAACGCATGTTGGCCGGGCAGGGCAGCGAAGCCGAGGCGCTGTTGCAAGCGCGACTGGATGGCGAGACGGGCGCGGTGAGAGGCGAGGTTTATCTGGTTGGCGCCGGCCCGGGCGACCCCGACCTGCTGACGTTCCGCGCGCTGCGTCTGATGCAGCAAGCGGACGTCGTGCTGTACGACCGTCTGGTAGCGCCGGCCATTGTTGAGCTATGCCGTCGCGACGCCGAGCGCATTTACGTCGGCAAACAGCGCGCCGAGCATGCCGTGCCGCAGGAACAGCTCAATCAGCAACTGGTCACGTTGGCCAAACAAGGCAAACGCGTGCTGCGCCTTAAAGGTGGCGACCCGTTTATTTTCGGTCGCGGTGGCGAGGAAATCGAAGAGCTGGCGGCCCATGGCATTCCGTTCCAGGTGGTACCGGGCATTACTGCGGCGAGCGGCTGCGCTGCCTACGCCGGCATCCCGCTGACCCACCGCGACTATGCGCAGTCTGTGCGATTCGTGACCGGGCATTTGAAAGACGGCAGCACCGATTTGCCCTGGTCCGACCTCGTCGCGCCTGGGCAAACGCTGGTGTTTTACATGGGCCTGGTGGGCTTGCCGTCCATTTGCGAACAGCTTGTGCTTCATGGCCGTAGCAGCGACACCCCGGCCGCACTGATTCAGCAAGGCACCACCCAGAACCAGCGCGTTTTCACCGGCACCCTGGGCAACTTGCCGCAACTGGTGGCCGAGCATGAAGTGCATGCGCCGACACTGGTGATTGTGGGCGAGGTGGTGACGTTGCGGGACAAATTGGCGTGGTTTGAAGGCGCGCAATCCCAAGTCTGACGCCAGCCCTGCGGACTGAAATCCAAAAGCATCGCGGCTAAAGCCGCTCCGACAGAGAGCGCGAGAGCGCGTGCAAACGGTTTACAACCGCTCCCGATCATGCGCCCGCATGAAATCCTGCTGCGGCCCCTTAGGCACGATGCCTGTCGGGTTGATGGTCAGATGACTGGCGTAGTAGTGGTGCTTGATGTGCTCGAAATCCACCGTCTGCGCCACGCCCGGCCACTGGTACAGCTCGCGCAGCCAGTTGGACAGATTCGGGTAGTCCTCAATGCGTCTGAGGTTGCATTTGAAGTGGCCGTGGTACACCGCGTCGAAGCGAATCAGCGTGGTGAACAGCCGCCAGTCCGCCTCGGTGATCTGCTTGCCGGTCAGGTAGCGTTTCTCGCTCAGCAGCGTTTCCAGTGATTCCAGCGTGGCGAACAGGCCGTCGAAGGCTTCTTCGTAGGCTTGCTGCGTGGTGGCAAAGCCGGCGCGGTATACGCCGTTATTCACATTGGGATAGATGAGGTCGTTCAGCCCATCGATCTCGCTGCGCAGCGCTTCGGGGTAGAAGTCCAGTTCGTTGCCGGTCAGCCCGTTAAAGGCTGAGTTGAACATGCGGATGATTTCCGATGATTCATTGCTGACGATGCGCTTGAGCTTTTTGTCCCACAGCACGGGCACCGTTACGCGGCCGGTGTAATGGGCGTCGTCGGCGATGTAGCGCTGGTACATGAGGCTCAGGTCGTCCAGCGCATCGCCGCTGGAGCCGTGGGTGGTGTCGAAGGTCCAGCCGTTTTCCCGCATAAGCCAGCTGACCACGGAAACGTCGATGAGGTCTTCCAAGCCTTTCAGCGCGCGGAAAATCAGGGTGCGATGGGCCCAAGGGCAGGCCAGAGATACGTACAAATGATAGCGACCGGCTTCGGCTTTAAAGCCGCCTTCGCCGCTGGGGCCGGCTTCGCCGGTCGCGGTCACCCAGTTGCGGCGCTGGGCGTTTTCACGCTTGAAGCGGCCGCCGTCCTCGGTGTTGTACCACTGGTCTTGCCATTGGCCGTCGACTAACAAACCCATCATCAAATCCTCAGCTATTTTGCGTTGGAGCTGAGTCTATTCCGATCAGTTCGAACGAATAGCGCAAAAGTCGCCTGGGAATGATCGGCTAAATCGATTTGTTGCGGTTCTGCCAGAAGGTTTCGGCCTTGGCGAATGCCTCGTCACGTGGCGTATCCAACCCACGTAGCGCCAACGCCATGGTGGCCATAACGGCTAGACGGCCGTAATTGTCTTCAACTTCGCCACGCCAGAAGGCGGCCAAATGTTCCGGATCCAAACGCTCGGGTTTGACGTGGCGCTGGGGCGACAATGGCGGCCATTCTTCATCCCAACTGCTGCCGCCCTCGGTGCCGTGAAGGTGCGAGGTGGCGTCCGGGTTCATTTCAATTTCGCCGCCGTCGCCCTTGATCACGATGGCCTTGTCGCCCAGCAATTGGCTGGCGTCGCGATGCGCGGCCTGATAGCCCGGATGGAAAATACTCTGCAGGCCGCAGCGGGCGTTTAGCGGGTTGAGCACGCGAGCCAGGGAGTGGATCGGGGAGCGCAAGCCGAGGGTGTTGCGCAGGTCGATCATGCGTTGCAGCTGCGGCATCCAGTCTTGCAGCGGGAAAAAGGCGAGGTTGTGCTGAGCCAGGGCCTGTTCGGTCGCTGCCCAGTCGCGGCACAAGGTGATGCCGAGGACGTCGAGCACTTGTTCGCTGTACATGCGGCCGGCCGTGTGGGCGCCGCCGCCGTGCATCAGGATGCGCACGCCGCTGTTGGCCAGGCATTTGGCGGCGAGTAAGTACCACGGCAAATGGCGCTTTTTGCCGGCATAGGAAGGCCAGTCGAGGTCAACCTCAATGGCTGGCGCGTTCAGCCGTGCGCGTACGGCCTGGGTAAAGCCGGCCAATTCCTCCGGGCCTTCTTCCTTGTGGCGCATCAGCATCAAAAAGGCGCCGAGCTGGGTGTCTTCGACCTTGCCGTCGAGCAGCATGCCCATGGCCTCGCGGGCTTCTTCCTGGGTCATGTTGCGCGCGCCGCGCTTGCCCTTGCCGAGAATGCGCACGTAGTGGGCGAACGGGTGCTCGGCGGGGGTTACGAGGGTCAGCGGTTGGGCGGTCATAGGCAATTCGTCGGCTTCGGCAGGCCCGCCAGTTTGGCGGCGAGTTTGGCTGGGGTGCCTTTGAACAGGCGATTGAGGTGCAGGCTGTTGCCCTTGTCGGCGCCCAGCTTCAGGGCGGCGTATTTAATCAGCGGCCGCGTCGCCGGAGACAACTGAAATTCGGCGTAGAAGTCGCGAAGTAGATTCAGCACTTCCCAGTGCTCAGGACTCAGCACGATATCTTCCTGTGCGGCCAGCGCTTCGGCGGTGGCGGGGGACCATTCATGGTGGTCGGCCAGGTAGCCGTCTTTGTCGAGGGCGATGGCTCGGTCTTCAACAATCAGTTCGTTCATAGCCAAGTGTTGACTTTGGCAAAGGCGGCGCAGCGTTCGACGAAGGCGGGGTAGTCGAGCACCTGCACACGCGGCGGCGGGGCGAGGTGGCGGGCCTGCAAGTCTTCATCCAGGGCATACAGCAAAATGCTCTCGGGCATCAGGCTCAGCGCTTGCCATTGCGCAGTGTCGGGCTGCAGCGCGTAGGTGGCATCGCCAGTCAGCAGAACGCCGTCGCCCGGACCGAGCAGACGCAGGCAACTAACCAAGCGGGAATCGCTGAAGGGCGAGTGAGAAAGCATGTGCAGGGTGGCCATTAGAGCGTGATCACCTGGTCGTGTTGGGCGATTAGAACGGTGAGGGCGGTGTCGTCGAGCGCTTCCACTGGGGGGCTCAACGGCTGGCCGATCAGGCCGCGCTCCTCGAGGCTGCGGGCGGACGCGTACAGCGCGTCGACGCCAAACAAGGGCAGCGCTTGCAGGTTGGCGGTGAGGTCTTTTTGTTGCACCGCTACGGCCTGCTGAGCGGTTTGCAGCTGGAACACGCCATCGTCGAGAAATAGCAGGCTGATGGGCAAATCGAACGCGCCGCCCGCCAGGGCAATGTCCAGCGCCTCACGCGCGCCGGGGCCGGACCAGGGTGCCTGGCGGCAAATAATCAGCAGGGATCTAGCCACTTCACGGCCCTCCGAAGCAGACGAGGCGGTCGGCGAGTTGCGCCGCTTCATGCAACTGGCCCAGGCCGGAAAGCTCCCACGGCTTGGCCAGGCTGGCGGCGCTGCGTTCGTAGCGTTGGGCTTCTTCTTCGTTCAACACGCCGCGGCGCAGGGCGGCGGCGATGCACACCACGCCGTCGAGGGTGTGGGTGGCAATGAAGGTTGACCAGGCGGCAGCGGTGTCCAGCTCGTCCTGCGGGGCGACCGGGGTGCGGGCGGCGCTGTAGACGCCGTCCTGATAAAAGAAAACCCGCACAATCTCGTGCCCGCCGGCCAGCACCGCTTCGGCAAAACGCAAAGCGCGTCGCGATGAGGGCGCGTGGGGCGCGGAGAACAGGGCGATAGCGAATTTCATGGCGCTGACCGATCAGAAAAAACAGGCGGAATAATACGGCGCTTTGCCGATTTCAGACATAAAAAAGCCCGCCGAAGCGGGCTTTTTCTACGACGCCTGAATCAGTCGTCGCTGCTCATGATGCCGAAAATTTGCAGCAGGCTGATGAACATATTGTAGATCGAAATGTACAAGCTGACGGTCGCCATAATGTAGTTGCGCTCGCCGCCATGAATGATTTGGCTGGTCTGGAACAGGATGCAGGCCGACGAGAACAGCACGAACGCCGCGCTGATTGCCAACTGTAGACCGCTGATCTGGAAGAACATGCTGACCAGCACCGCGCCGAGCAACACGAAGAAGCCAGCGGTGATAAAACCGGCTAGGAAGCTCATGTCTTTACGGGTGGTGAGCACGTAGGCCGACAAACCGCAGAACACCAACGCGGTCATGGCGAAGGCCGAGCTGATCAGTTCGGCGCCGTTGGCCAACCCCAGATAACGGTTGAGGATCGGACCGAGCGTGTAACCCATGAAACCGGTCAGGGCGAAGGTGGAAACCAGACCCCAGGCAGAATCACGCAGTTTTACGGTCAGGAAGAACAGACCGTAGAAACCGATCAGAACGACAAAAATGTTTGGATAGGGAACGCGCATCTGCTGGGCCACGAAGGCAACCACGCCGCTGAAGGCGAGGGTGAGGGCCAGCAGCCCGTAGGTGTTGCGCAGTACGCGGCTGACTTCTTGCTGCTCGACCTGCGCATGGCCGAGTGCGTAATCTTGTTCGTGCATGGCGACACTCCTGAATAGACGGCTTGTTGGGTTCCGTGACCGTAGTCTCGGCGATCATAACAGAGCACTTGTGGCTGCCAACCCGCAGAGTTTGACAGTGTGTTTCCTTCCGGTATGATTCGCCCGCACTTCGGAGGTGTGGCCGAGCGGTTTAAGGCAGCAGTCTTGAAAACTGCCGACTGTAACAGGTCCGTGAGTTCGAATCTCACCGCCTCCGCCATCTAAGATGCTGTTTTTGCTGGATTTTTCGATTATTGCTCTGCCGTAGGGAGCGTATTGGGAACATTCTGGGAATGACAGGCAAAAAAAGGGGCCTTTTAAGGCCCCTTTTTCGTTGTTTCAATTCAGCTTTAGCGCCTGATTCAGAAGCCCCACCACGTCTGGCCCGTCTGAGCTAATCCACTTTGCGTAGTGCTTGAAGATCATCGCGGTGGAGGTATGCCCCATCTGATCGGCAATCCACTCCGGCGTCGCTATTCCGCTACTTAGCATCTGGCTAGCGAAAGTGTGGCGACACTGATTCGGCCCGCGTTGTCTCACTCCAGCTTTTTTGAGGTGGCCATTCCACCAGCCGTTGCGCAGGGTGTCTGAGGTTGAAAATGCCTCCCCGCTCGCGGTGTTGTGGAACACAAAGCGAACCCGCTGGGCTTTTCTGGTCCGGTTGTCCCTATCAATCACCTCGATTGACACCGGCTGCAAGTCTTTAGTCAGCCTCGCTTGCTGCTGCAAGGCGCGCAGAGCTGGCGCTAGCAGCTTCACTTTGCGTATTGATCGACGGGTTTTGGTCACTTTGTACTGGCTACGAACTCGCGCCCGGCGGAAAACGACGGTGCCTTCCTCCAGGTCGACGTCTTCCCATGCCAGCGCCATCGCTTCGCTCACGCGGGGACCGCTCCAGATCATGAACTCCGCGAGATTAAGCTCTGCTGTGCGCCTGGTTTCAGTACCGAGAATTTTCGCAATTTCCTCGCGGGTGAAGGGGTCCGGGTCATCCGCGTCGGGCAAGGTGATGACTATGCCGTCGGTTGGGTCGTGGGCTGATCGGTTGCGCGTGCGATAAAGGCGGAAAATTTGTCGCAGGTTGCTTACCACTTCCCGCACTGTCTTGTTGTGGAGCTTGGGCATCAAGGTGTTTTGCACCCAGTCCTGGACGTCCAGATGATCGATGCTATCTGCCTGTGTCTCGCCCCAGCGCGGACGGATATGGTTTTCCACCCTGCTTGTGTATCCCCTAAATCCGCTTGCCGCGATTTGGTTGCGCTTTATGTCGAGCCAGAGGTCCACATAGTGTCCGAGCGTGTTGCTTTTTACCCTTGGCGAGTCGGGGAAATGGCGCGCATAGCTGAATGTCCCAGCTTTAATTTCGTAGTTGATCATGCCTACCAGGCGCTCGGCCTGGGCGATGTTTTCGGGCGACGCGTCGCCCCTGAAAGGTTCTCGGCACAGCTCGCCTTGGTATCGGAAATACACGCGAACGCCGTTACCGCGTACTTCAACTCCATCTGCCATTTGCATCCCCACGCATAAGAAAACGGCGCCAGTTTATGGGCGCCGTAAAATTGAAGCCCTAAGCAGGGCCAAGAATCTGTATTAGCTATTCCTTGCTGCCGCTAGCGGCGACCTTTTTCTTGTTTTGCTGCTGATCTCGCTGCGAGCAATCCTTTCCACTCCGGTTCCTTAGTCTGCTGGCGAATCCGGCTGCAACGTGCGTGCTTACGAGTTGCGCGAGCGTTGCCGCAGATATCGCAGAGGCTTGGCAGATCCAGACGGTGGCTTGCCATGGTTGGCCGGGTGCGTGCGGTGGTACGCTGTTCGCCGCTGGCTTCTTGGGGGTTCACTTGCATGGTGCTTCTCCTTGGGGTTGGTCAGGCCCTGCCGAGTTGCCGCTCGGCGGGGCCTACTTCTTTAAGCCGCGACGTAGCCGCCGGCGGTCTTCATCAATAGGCCCATTTCTGCGGCCTGCTGTAGCAACTTGGTGGCCTTGGTGCTGCCTATCCGCAGCTCTTTTGATATCTGCCTCACTGCCACCTTTGTTCCTGTCTCCGTACTAGCGATGAGCTCTTGTAGCTGTTGCGGTATGCATTGCTCTGCTGCGCCTTTCGCCCCTGCTTCCCGCCGTTCCTGATCGTGCTCCCGGGCTTGTTCCTGCTCCGCTATCTCCGCTACCGGGTAGCGCTCCTGCACGATGGGGCGGCGAAGCGCAGCGAGGATCAGAGCGGGCACTACCTCAAGTGCTGCGGCGAATCCGAGGCAGAGGAGTTGGGCCAGATACAGCGGTAGGCCGGCGGCTTTGTCTGGTTTAGCGAGTAGGGCGGTGAGTTCTTGCGAGGCGAGGTCTCTCCGCTCCTGGGCGTGCTCACGTTCGGCGTTGATGCGTGCCATGGCGGCCGTCTCCAATTCCAGGGCGCGGCTGACCATTCCTCGGTCGCGTAGTGCCTGGGCCTGCTGGTAGGTGGTGGAGGCATCGGTGTCGAGCTGCTTAATGCGTGCGGCGTCGGCGTCGCGTTGTTCTAGCAGATCGATCTGACGTTGCTCCTGGTACGCCTGGTGCTCGGCACGGCTGTTGATGATTGAGCTCATCAGTCGGTCGTAACTTGCCCAGCCGGAGACGCCTCCCAGGGCCGCCGCGCACGCCATCATCAGCAATGCACAAACGGTTCGGCGTGTTGCAATCAGGCCAAGGGCCAGTGGCCAAGCGATGTACTTGAATAGATCCAGGACCACTGCTGCAGATGCAAACAGAGCGGCGATCAAGGCGTTTTCGATCAGCGCCGCGATGGCCAGCGCCACCGAAGTGGCCGTAACCCCCGCAAGTGCGGCGACCATTGCCAGCAGTGGCCAGCGATGGTGCTTTTTAAGGTGGTGCATGGGTGCTTCTCCTCGTCCGAACGCCTCGGGGTTGCCGCCCCGGGGCGCCGCTTGTTCCGTGCTTAGCCGATCTTCATTGGCTTGCCGTCGACCAGGACGTAGAAGTTCACGTCCCGCAGGGCATACAGGCCGCCCGGTCCGCCATGAACGACAAAGGCGTCGTACGGTGCTGCGGCCACCCGCACCGGGAATAGCTTTTCTGTCTGATGGGCGTACCGGCTGGTTTTCTTGATGCGCGCATACAGCTGCTGACCGAACGGTTTGCACCCGTCCGGGCCGTGCGCGGCTTCAAACCCAAGCCAGGCAGCCTGTGTTTCGACGTTGAGAAACTGACTGTCTTCGGGGGTGGTGCCGGTGCGGCGGCCTAAGTCATAGCCGCGCGGTAGCGCCCAATCCTCGAACGCCAGTAGCAACTCCAAATTGCCGAACTTGCGCATCGTGTTTTCGCCGGCAGGGGCGCCGTTTTCTATTTCCGCTTTCATGGTGCTTCTCCTTGAGTGGATTGCCCGGACGTTGCCGCGCCCGGGCTGTGGGTCAGTGAAGGGCTGCCGCCAGCAGAGTCGGCGCGTAGTAGCCAGCCGCTATAAGCAAGGCCAGGGACGCGCCGCTGACGGCCAGCGTGGCGAGGCGTTCGCGCCGGCCGGCGCGGTCGAAGTTGTCGTTGTGCATGGTGCTTCTCCTTGGGGTCGTGCCTTGGCATTGCCGTGCCTTGGCGGATCAGTTGGCTTTAAAGGTCCAACACTTCACCGTTGTGCAGCGCTGGTTGTTGGCGTTGTTGCGAGCGTTATATGAGGCGCGAACTGCGCTATCGACACTGACGTTCTTACCGATGAAAGGCCGGGACCGGCTGTTGCCCAGCAGGGCGCGCAAAGTGGTGGCATCGGCGAGCTTCTGTTTGTGTTCGGCGGCCCGCTCGCAGAAGTCATTTATGCTGATGGCGATCAGGTCCGGGTTTTTGCTGTGGTTGACCAGAGGCTCGTCGTAGAGCGATTCGAGGTAGTCGAAGACCTCCCAGAATTCAGCAACTTCCTGCGGGTCGGAATTCACAGAGTGCTGGCGGGCAACTGCCATGGCGCGAAGCTCAGCGAGAACAGCGTCGTATTGGCGATCAGAAATCGGGGCCACCAAGCGCAAGGCGTCGACCAGGGCCATCAGCTGGGCGTGGTTTTTGATGATCCGCTCGATTCGGATTTCCTTGAGCGCTCGTAGCTCCTGCTCGTAGACGCGAACCCGCTCGCGAAATAGCTCCAGCACCTTGTGCTCGGAACGCGTAGCGAGCAGCAGGAAGTGGCTGAGGTTTTCTACCTGTAGGTGGTTGAGGTTGTCGGCCGCAGCGCGGCTGGCGTCGGTCACTTCCGGTCGAACAAAGTGCAGGCGGATGATTCGTGTAAGGATCGCCTCGGAGGCCACTACGGTGGCGTTTTGGCTGATAACCAATGCGGCGCGGAATGGCGGCTCATTGGTCTCGTTACCCGATGTTTTTACGCCGGTAACGCCGAGGCTGCCGCCGTTGAACAGGGGTTTGAACTCGTCCCAGTCAAAGGCCTTGGATGCGTTGCCCTTGTCGTCGCTGCGGTCGGCTTCAAGCATCACCACTGGCATGCCAGAAATCTGGCTCAGCCAACGGCGTAGGCCGGCTTTTGACATTTTAGAGGGGTCTTTGCCTTCCTCGTCCGGACGACCCAGCAGCTTCCAAAGGAACGTCAGCAGGGTGGTCTTGCCCGCGCCGGCCTCGCCTGTCACTTCGAGGAACGGGAAGCTTTGAAATTCCGCTCGGATCTGTTCAGCGAATAGCGAGCCAAACCAGTAGGCGAGGGCGATAAGGCCCTGCGTGCCGAAACAAGTCCACAGCCAGTCGAGCCACTCTTTGCGATAACCCTCTTCGGTGCGGGAAATCTCCATACGGATAGATTTCTGCAAGGTCTTCAGGCGTAGGCCTTTGAACTCGAAATAGTCCTCAGCGTTGGCGGCTTCCACCACTCCACCGCGTACCGCCAAGTCGCCAAACACATAGCAAGCGTGTTCTTTGCTGTAGCCAATGAAGTCGATGGTCTTCACTGTTTTCAAGCCAAAAAGCTGCTCCTTCATGATCTTGTCCAGGTGCGCACCGCTGCCGGTGAAAACCGCGCCGGCAGCCATGCCCAGAAGGCGTTTTTTGAACTCGCTGGCAGCGGCCACCTGGCCGCCGGTGAAGGTATTCCGGACGGTTGGCTCGTCGTGTGGGAAATCGACGCGGAAGTAGTACCAGCTCTCGTCTGTCACTTCGTTACGTTGGAAATACAGGGCCTGCGGGTAGCAGTTGGCGATTTCAACCACGCATCCAGCCTGGCGCAGCGCCTTCTCGCGCATTTCCTTTCCGTTGAGCTGCTGTTCTTTATGGTCCTCGCTGCTTTCCAGCCCTTGCATGGCGCGGTTGAACTTGTCCAAGTCGAGCTTGAACCAATAAAGCCGGTGATCGAAGGCAAAGTGGAATTCACCTTGTTCGCGCCAGTCGTACATGAGCAACGCTTTCTCGCTCGCGTTCTCGGCCAGCAGCAACGAGCCGTGGTAGCGAGCCAGTCGTAAGTCGCGATCAATTGCATCGGCGCGCTTGCCGGCGTCGTCGATGAACTGCCAGCGCTGGTGCAGGTCGTTCCAATCCGTTTTGCGGTCACCCTGCGGGTACTGGGCTGCTTCGCACTTGAAACCCAGCTCGTGCGCCATTGAGGCGTGCTTACGGGTGAAGCGATGCGCACCTGGTTCATTGTCCAAAGCCCAGACCAGGGTAGGCAGCTTCTTACCTTCGTTGGCTCGCGCCTGAGCCAGCGCTTTGAGTGACTCGAAGGGAAACGCGCCCGAGCTCATCGCCGACACGGCGGCGATGCCGTGGTGTACGAGGGCAATCGCATCAAAGATGCCCTCGACGATCCATAGCTCGTCGACTTCCCGCAGGTCGATGCAAGGCGGGCACCACCAATAGCCTTTCGGCGATTGCCCTTTTGCAAACCGTGCCTTGAGCTTGCCGAAGCGGTGGGGGCGATCAATCAGCCGCTCCCAATAGACGCCGTGTTCCAGCGGGAACCGCACCGTTGCACTACCGATGCGCAGCTCCGGGTGCCAAAAATTCTCTTGGCTGTACCAACCTTTTACGAGTGCAGGATCGAAGCCGCGAGCAAATTGCATGTACGCATCCGCTGAGGCGTGTGGCGCCTGCTCGGTGGTGGGGTGCTGCTTGCTGTAATCGTCAAATAGATCGTCAAACAACTCCTTGACGTGCCACTGCTCGCCGCACTTGCTCTCGCGGCCGCATTTGATGAACCAGGGTTCGTCATGCCGCGAGTACAGCTCCCTCTTGCCGCAGGATGGACATGTGCCCTTGCGCAGGTATTGAGTACCCGCCATGTGGACTAGGCCGTAATTACCCTCCAGGCGGCGGAGCACCTCTTGGCGGATTTGGTTGGGCATGGATTTCATTTTCGGGGGCCTTAATGGATTGCGCGGAGCGCGGCTTTCAGCGCGCCGATGGTGCGTTTGTGGCCGGCAAGGGCCGGGTAATCGTCGAGGATGCGGCGGCTTCTAAAAGCCTCCGGCACGTCGCGGTAGCGGTCGTCGTACCAATGCTCCAAAAATCCCCTGCGCAGCTCTGCGCGCAGGCTGCCAAGCCACGCCACGGCGACCGGCTTAGGCATGTCCAACTGAAACGCAACGGCGTCTGGCATGGCTGCACCTCGAATTGCAGGTAAAACTTCCCCAAACCCACGGGAGTGGGGCCGGGTGGTTAAAGGTCAGAGAGCGGCCGAGTCGGCCTGGGTGTGCAGGAAACGTTGCGGTAAAAGCCGTGCCGAGACCGGGTAGGTTTTCCCGATGCGGTAGTCGCGGATCAAGCAAAGATCCGAACCGCTGGAGACGTCTACGCCGATCCACGACTTGCCCCGTGGAAGTCGGTCCGTCATTGCCAGATGCACGAGGCGCCCGGCCATGAATACCGGCACGCCCCATACGTTCACCAGGTGATTGACGGTGCGGTCGAAAAGGCCGTCGTCGTTCAGATGTTCCTGCTGGTGTAGTTCTACAAAGGCTGCCGCATTGCGCTGCATGCCGGTGCGGTAGTCGTCTAGCTGCTTGCGTGTGAGCGTGATGGTTTGCATGGTCAGGCCTCCAAAACGGCGAGCATGTCGAGCTGGTTGGTTTTCACCGCGCTGTCGCGGAAAGCCTGCATACGCTTGACTGAAGGTGCGACCGGAAGCCGGACGCGGGGGCGGTCAATGCCAGAGGCGTTCAGCTCGTATTCCCACGAAAGGGAGCCGCCGTAGGTCGCGCCGCAACCGAGGTTGGTGCACTCGCCGTACATGGTTTTGAAAATGGGTGTTTGCTCTTCCGAATTACGAATACGCATTCGGCTGCCGCAGGCAGGGCACAGGGCCTTGTACCCGCCGCCATGGTTGGTGCTCATCGTTTCTCTCCCCGGCCGCTAACGCGGCCAATGGCTTTCGCCAAAAAAAAGCGACGCTTCCTGCGTCTACTACTGGTCCTGGTTGCCCGGATTTTTCCGGTGCAACGTAATCACTGCGCCGATTTCGGCGTGTCTTGCTGCAATGTGCCGGCGGTGAGCTGCGACGATGTCAGCGAGCTCGCCCTCATCCAGTCGGCCATCGCCGAGCGCTTTCAAAATGATCTGATCGACCTTGCCTTCGGCGACGTCTGTGGCCAGCGACCGGGCATACAGGTCGAGGTTGTCGACGTGGCCATCCTCTGGCATCGGAACGAACACGCCGCTGTAAAGGCCGGCCAAGTAGTCGGCGAGAATGTTGGTGCCGCTAACGCGTTCGAGCTGGCGAACTTGAGCGTCAGTCAGAGGGCGATGGCCCGGGTTTTCGTACACCTTATTGTCGAACTGTTTGAGGTCCAGACAGAGGTGCGCAGCGGCGCATTCCCTGCCGCCTGGAAAAGCGGCAACTGCGGCCATAACAGCCTTACGGCGGCTATCAAGAATTGGGCGGCTCATCTTCTTGTTTCTCCCAAAGGCCGGTAGCACTAACGTGCGACCGTACCCTCCTTGATGCCGAGTAACACAGCAGCGCGGTGGGACTCACCTCGCAAGCATTTTTTCTGTCCGTTTAACACCGCATATACGGTGGACTCATTGATCTGATTCCGCTCGGACCATTCCCTTACGGAAATACCGATGGCAGCCAGTCGAGTGCGGGCTGCCTGGCGTGCTTGCTCAGTGGGGTAGGCGTTCGGCATAGTGCGAATTCGTGCAAGTTCGTGTGATGACGAGCGAAGAATGATGCAGAAAACTGCACCTGGTCAATAGAGGAAGTGAAAAATTTTGCATCTTTCGCGAGAGGCCATCGGGAGTCGTCTTCAAGAGGAGCGGAAGCGTGTCGGCCTAAATCAGGACGAGTTCGCTCAGCAAGTAGGGGTCGCGAAGCGAACCCTGGCCGGATATGAAAGCGGAAACGGCGACGTTGGGGCCGTTGCTTTGGCCCTGGCCGCCCAGTTGGGCGTCGATGTGCTTTACGTGGTCACAGGCGAGCGTAAGCCCCTGGTCGCGGACCACCTGCCAGTCGCCATCGTTGAGTTCGTTAGCCTACTGCGCACGGTCGCCCCATCTGACCTTGAGGTTTTGCGCAGAACAGCAGAAGCCTTCGCACGGGTAGGTGCTTAATCGCAGTAGGAAGTGGTGCGCCGACCAAGAGGGTCGGCGTTACGGAGTTAGGACAAGGAGTAGCAATGAAGAGCAGGTTTGAAGTCGCACTGTTTTTTTTTATCACCGCAACCGCAGTTGCTGGCTGCGGCGCACCAGAACCTACTGGACTGGAGATCTCCGAGGCTGAGCTTGGCGCCGCGTGGCCGTTTACTGTTCCACAGGTTGAGTTGTTGTGCGAAGGGCCTCCTCCTGCATCCCTAATACGAGTTGATGGAAAACTCTATGCGCTAAACGGGAGCGCCCGCTCGAAGGCGGCCGAAAAAGGCTGGCTAGACGGACTAACCCTAGTTAAGCCAAATCCCGAAATTCCCGAAATTAAGATGGACGTAAGTCCCCTCGTAATGCGAGCGATTGAGCTGTGCAACAAATAGCGAGAATTATCGAAGGGGCTTCATATGTGTGAGCAGAACGTACCTTGGTCCACGGATCGAATGAATAGACAGGGGGTTGCGAAGTTCCTGACTAAATATTTAGATGACAATGCGGATATAAAAGTACTCAACATTAATGCGCCTTGGGGGGCGGGGAAAACATTTTTTATTGAGAACTGGCGAGATGAGCTTAGCCAATCTCGCGCATGCATCTATTTTAATGCCTGGCAGCATGACTATTCAGGCGACGCCTTCATTGCGTTAACCGCCTCAATACATGACTCTTTAGTCGAGCTAATACCAGGGAAAGACCCTGCGGCGCAGCTGAGTGGGTTTGTGCAAAAAGCAAGTAGTGCGATTCTCGCCGCGACGCCCGCAGTGGCGAAGGGCCTTCTTAAGAAAGTCACAGGGGTTGAGTTTACAGCTATCGCCGAAGCGGTTGATCAGGACGCTATGGGAGATGCGGCGGAAAAAGCATTAGAAAGTCTCCTAACTAGCAATAAAAAAACCCTCAAGTTGGTAGAGGAGTTCAAGGCTGAGTTTGCGACCAAAATATCCGAAGCAAGCGATTATGCAGCTGCTGCTCCTGCAGATCGAAAGCCCGTCTATATCTTTATTGATGAGTTAGATCGCTGCCGCCCGACGTTTTCGATCGAATTGTTGGAGCGAATTAAACATTTTTTCGATGTTGGCGGATGCCGGTTTATTATTGCTTGCGATCTTGAGCAGTTGCAACATTCCGTAAGCGCTGTCTACGGTCAACGCTTCAATTCGGACCGCTATCTAAAACGGTTCTTCGATGCTGAGTACTCTCTGGATTTCTCGAATATTGAAGGATGGGTTTCCGCTCAGTTAATAGACACGCGGAGTTTCAGTAACCCCCGTGTTTTAGGGGCGCGGGGGCGTCATATGTACAGTTCGCAAAGTGTGACAGACCCAGATTCCGACGCCGTGCTCTCTGGGGACTTCAACTTAAACGCATTCCAGATTATCGTTGTTGCAGTTGCATCCACTTTTAGGCTTAAGTTGCGTGAGCTTGAGAAGTGTTTCAAGCATATAAGAGCTATTCAGGCTGCGATGCCTCTGCAAACGAAAGACTTCTTTTGGCTTATTTATCTCGTTATGTTGCGCGATGAGGCACCATCTATTTACAAGCGGATGTTGGCGCTAAGAGACGTCAAAGCATTTGAGGAGCTGAAAGAACTGTATCCGGCTCGGACGTTATATTGGGGGGGCGGAAATACGTCAGTGCATGAATTGGCTTTAACGTATTTCACCGCCTATCACGCGAGTCGTGAGACGCGAATGCGCCAAGGAGCTGCTGAAACTGGCTTTGTATTGGATATGTTGGCATGGCAGGCTTTCGACGCGGGGAACGCCGATTTCATGAAAACTTATCCGGTATTTGTAAATCTGGCAAACAGTCTTGAATAAGGTTGCGATGATTCAGTAAGTACTGCTTTCATTTGAAGCTGACTGTTAAACTGGCGAAGCTAACACGCTCCCGGATGTGCGGCCGTCTTTATAGGCGGCGGCCAACCGTAACATGGAAAATGGAGCAAAGACGATGGAAAACCTTACCCTATTGGAACTCTTTTTAATTCGCGTTTGGCGTGAGCTGACTGAGCAACAGCAAAGCGACTTGCTGCGAATTATGGAAGTTTTCCAGAAGTTAGAAGAGTAAGGCTTAGTTGGCCCCGGCTTTGCCGGGGTTCGGGGCCTAAGTCATCGAGATCCCCGTTTTTCCATGCGCAAAATTTCTCTTCGTAATGCGCGCTTCGCGTTCGCCTTGCTCTGGTACAGGTGCGTTAGCCGGCGCGGCTTGGTCTGGTCGCCCTCGGTTAGCTTGTGCTGTGCCCCGGTTTTCGGGTCGCGATACCAGGCAACCAACCCCGTAAAGCCATCGTTGACGTCGTGGTCCGCCAGCTCGTCCAGGTCGCCTTCCGGTAACTGGGATTCGAGCTCCAGCGCGGTGGTGAAACTCTCCGGCGTGAAGCTGTGCCGAATGTTCCCGCCGAGCCAGATGATTTCCGCAATTTCCGCTTTGATGCCCGTCAGGCTGTAGGTCTGATCCGGCACCAGATCCGGACGCCCCTTGGCGAGCGTATAGCTCAACGTCGCCGTCCCTCGCTGCAATCGGCTCCACTCTGACCGTGCCGCTCGTAGCGCGCTGGCCCTGTTGGTGTAGCTGTGGCGCAATTCTTTGATGTTCTCGCCGCCGCCGGCGAACACTTCCTGTTTTCCCGCGCTGTTCACGTCGTAGAAATACGCCTTAACGCCGGTGTAGGTATCGCGGCTGGCCTGTAGGTAGCGGTGCTGGTCGCCGTCGGCGCGCGTCAGCGTGACGTGTGGAAGTTCCAGGCCGCTGACTGTCACCGCTTTACCGGTGGGAATGAACAACAAGCAGCCGGCTTTGATGCTGGCGATGGCGTCGTGGTCGCGGCCGAGGCGGGTGAGCAGGTTAGCGTCCGACTCGTTTGCCTGATCCAGGTGCACCACATCGAGGCCCGCAAGCGCTGCGCTGATCAGCGGGGTGAGGCCGTATCGGGTCGCGATAGCGCTGACGATGGTGGCAAGGGGCGTGGCGTCCCAAGAACGCTCGCGCTTCACCTTCAGCCCACCGCTAAGGTCGGCGCTGCGGGCGCGGATGTTCAGGATATCCGGCGCTCCGCTGTGCTCGGTTTCGTCGACGTTGTAGCGGCCTTTGTAGACCAGGCCTGTGTCATCCCACCCGAGCCAAAGATCGATGGCAGCGTCGCGGGTTGGGATTGCCAGGAGCCCGTCATGGTCGCTTAGCGCAATGTCGAGCTGGTCCGCCTCCATCCCTCGGTTGTCGGTGAGCTCGATGCTGATCAGGCGCTCAACCACAGCGGCGGTGATGTCATTGCCAGCCACCACGACGCGGCAAATCGGTTTGGCGTAGGCGGTAACCTCGCGGTAACGCTGGGCCGCCTGATCGAGCAGGCCAGAGGCTTGGCTCAAAAGGCTCAAAGCAGCGCACCCAAGATAGGGCGCAGTAGCCCGCCAAGCACACCGGTTGCCGTGCCGAGCATGTCGATGCGGCCGTCGTCGATACGCTTGAGGCTGATGGTGAATTCGTATCGGCGAGGCGTGCCGTCCTCAAAAAAAATCTGCTGGGTTTCGCTGATGGATGTGATCGCCCAGGCGCCGTAAATCTTGCCGGTCCCACTCACGAGTGCCCACGCTTTCCCGGTGTCAGCCATCATCCTGAGCGAGTCCAGGCCGAGGGGAGACCCAGCGAGGCCTGGCAGCAGTGTGCCCGGCAGGGTGATGGCATCTTCACCGCGTCCAAGGAACTGACTGGCAGGGTTGGTGCCGATGCGGCTGGTCGAGCTGTGCCGCCATTCGGTGCTGCGTTGCAGCTCCTGGTAGGCGAGGGTAGGCAGCCCAAATACGAACATGCCGAGGGCCATCATCATGGGTCGTTACTCCTGGTCGCTCAGTGCGCTGCGGCGGCGCACCTGGTCCCCGCGTTGCACCTTGGCGACTTCCGCCGCCACAAGCCGCGCGAGCATTTGTTCGTCCATTCCCTGCGCCGCATACACCTTGATCGTTATCGGTGCGGCCTGCTGGACGGCAGGGACGCCGCCTCCGCCGATTGCGCTTAACGGCGGCCGGTTATCCATGGCGAGCGCTGTACCCGCAGCCCCGAGGGTGACGGCCCCGGCGGCTGCGAGTTTTTTGCCAATCTCAACTACGGCCGCCAACGGACCCTTTTCACCGTTCTGTAGGCCTTGCTCTAGGCCGGCCATCGTGAACCCGCCGAGGCTGGCGAAAACGCGAGACGGGGAATGGATGCCCAGCTTTTCCTTGAACCAGTTAATGGTCGATTCACCTGCGCCGGTGATGGCCTCTTTCACTTTGCCTAATCCTTCGCTGATGCCCTGGACCATGCCCTGCATAAGCATCAAGCCGAATTCGCTGAATTTGGCCGGCATCTCAACGCCGAAGTAATTCATCACGCCGGCGAACACGCGATAGAACAGCCCCAACGGGCTGAAGTTGAGAATTAGCGCTGTGATCCCTGCGAAGCCGCCGCTCAGGCCTGCTTTGACTTCCTCCCAAAGTCCGAGGAAGTAAGCCTTGATCGGGTCCCAGTATTTGTAGATCAGGTAGACCGCACCGGCGATGGCCATCACCGCCAAGCCGATGGGGTTCATCATCAGGGCGCGCCCGATCCACAGCACCGCACGACCTACCCACAGGAAAGCGCTGCCCAATCCTTTAAGCGCCGCAACGGCGCCGAGGCTCTTGATACCTAGCAGCGTGAGCGCGTAGCGGACGATGGCAAAGGGGCCGAGGAAGCTGGCGAGCGTGAGCATGAGCCCACCACCTACAGCCAACAGCAAGGCCAACCCCGCCGCCGTTTTGACGATGGCAGCGGTCAGCGCGGGGTGTTCCTTTACCCAGTTCTTTACGCTGACGGCCAGTTCGCCGATGCCCTCGATCAGGTCTTTGAGCTCTGGCGCGATTGTTTCGCCGATCTCGCTCATGGCGTTGGTCCAACTGCCCTCGGCGGCTTCGGTCATGTTGGTCAGAGTGCCGAGCTGTTCATTCACACGGGTGCGCAGATCGGCCTGTGCGGAAAGCTTGGCCGCCACCTCGTTATAGCCGCCCAGCCCCTTTGCCATCATGGTGTTGAGGGTTGTGATGGTCTCGCTATCGTCGCCAAACATTTGCTTGAGCAAAGCCAGGCGATTTTCCGTCGTAAGCCCCTGCAGTTTTTCCAGTTGGGCGTACATTTTCTCGATGCCGCCGAACTCGCCTTTGCCGTCGGTGAAATCCAGTTGCAACTTGATGCCCTTGGTCACCTTCAAATCGCCCAGCGCTTGCTGGATTTTGTCGTTGTTCATCGCCCCTTGGAAAATCTTCCGGTAGGCGTTGCCTGCTGCGCCGCCTTCCATGCCGGCCTGGTCCATCATCACCAGGAGAGGGGTGAGCACTTTGGAGGCTTCCAGGCCCTGCTTCTTGATGATGTCCATGACCGGGGAAATCTTGCTGAAGCCCTGGAGCATGTTTCCGCTGTCGACGCCGAGGTAGTAGCCGCGCTGGATGGTGTCCATCAACGACATCATGTCTTTCTCGCTGGTGCGAGTGGCGTCCTGCATCTTGGCTGCGAACTCAGCAGCAGCGGTCACCGGCATTTGCAACTGCACCCCAAGATAGGCCGCCGCTTCCCCTGTCCCGCCCAGCACGTTGGCAGCGCTCAGGCCTTGGCGCCGGAGCATTGTCATCATTTCCTGAAAATCCGCGGTGGTGCCTGGCAGTCGATCACCCAGCGTCGTGGCGAGGTCGCTGATCCGCTTGAAGTCTTCCGGCACTTTGCCGGTGGCGTCCATCATCGACACCTTGAGTTGGGTGGCTGCGTTCTCGGCTGGAGCAAACGCGTCGACGATGCTTTTCAGCGGTCGCGAGATTCCATATGCAGTGCCTAATCCAGCAGCGCCGCCAGCGGCCATGCTGCCAGCCAGGTGTTGAGATTTGTCGAACTGTGCTCGAGCAGACGCGAGGCGTTTTTGCTGCTGCACTAAGGCCTGCATACGCTTGCTTTGTGTGGTGATGGCCTCGTTGGTTTCCTGGATCCGCTGCTTTAGTTCGCGCGAGTGGCCGCTCAGATTCTTGGTGCTTATGCCTGCGTCAGTTAGCCGATTGCGTAGCCCTTGGAGCTGAACCTGTTGCTCCTGGTGCTTACGCTTGAGGTCGGAGGCGACGCGCATCGCGCTCTGCATGTTCGCGACCATTTCCCGCGTAGGCACACCGGTATTAGCCATCTCGCGGCTGAGGGCTTTGACGCGCGCTTTGGCGTCCTCAAGTTCTGAGCCGGTCTTTGCGCTGGCGTTACGCATGATCGTCCAACTGCGGATGTCGGACTGCTGCGCTTGCAGGGATTTGAGCTGGTCGCGATTGCGCTTGAGCTCCTGGCCGAGGCCGACGCTGCCCCGGGTGATGGCGCGGATAGGTCGAAGAGCGCGGTCCACGGCCTGGAGCACGAGCTGCATCTTCAGATCATTGGCCATGGTTTTTCTCCCAGCGAATCCTGGCCCGTTCGCGCCATTCCATCAGTTCAGATAGGGACAGCGGATCGATCTCCGCCGGCCCCCAGTGAAAGACCATGGCCAGGTCGGCCATGGCGTCTTCTACGCAACGAGGACACCCTCCCGCGCCGACTTCGTCAGTAAAAAACTTGCGACCGCCACGCCGCACTGGAGCAGGTCGGCCGGGTCCATCAAGCCGATTTCATGCTCAGTGAGCGCCGGGGTCGAGATTCGTGGCAGTACCTTGCGAAGCGCCAGTACGTCCATCTGTGCCAGGTCCGACAAAGTGACGCCACGCAGCGAGCCGCTGAGGGGTTTGCGCAGGATCACCTGGTTGATCTTCGTGTCACCGCGAACGATGGGCGTGTCCAGTTCGATAATTTCTTCGTTGGGGTTTTTCGCCGGTGCTGCGAGTGCCACGGCTTCGAGGGTTTCGGTCTTTTCCATGATGCGGCTCCTTGGGGAAGGGGGGGCGCCGCAACGCGCGGCGCGTGGTTGTGAATGGGGTGCGACCAATGCCTGCGTTACAGGCCGATGTTTTGCCGATGCTTGGCGAGCAGATCGACGCCGTCGACGATGAACACGAAGTTCAGGAGATCGACCTCGACGATGTCGACGCTATCTACCGTCAGCTTGTAGTAGGTGCAGGTGGTGGTGATTTCGTGCTCGGTGTCTTCACCAGGGGCCGCGTCGCCGAAGCCAATTTCTTCATGTCGGCCACGAACCGTTATCTCGACGGCGCTGATCTCGCCGGTGTCATCGCGCTGAACCGAGCCGGCAAAGCGCAAGGGAACGCCGTCAGCGCGTACCGTGCCGTACTGGCGCATGACGGTTAGATCCCAGCCGCCCAGCGTGAATTTGAGCTCGATGCCGTCGTCGCTGTGTCCGAGGTCGACTTTGACCGGGCCGTCCATGCCACCGCCTCGGAAGGCCTCCATCTTGCGGGCCAGGTTCGGCAAGGTGACGGACTTGGCTACGCCCTGGTAGCTGTTGCCGTCGTTGAACAGGTTCATGTGCTTGAGCTTTTTGGGCAGCGCCATGGTGGTGCTCTCCTACGGCGCGGCCGAGGCCGCGCAGGTGAATGGGTTAGGCCTTGACGGTGTCGGCGAAGGTCATCAGATAGCGGTCAGTGATGCGCTGGCGGAACAGCAGGTTCTCCAGCGGCGGCACCGGGGTGTAGTCGTAGTCCAGGAACAACTTGCCAGCCTTGAGAGTGGTGGCGTCGTTGGCGGCGGGGTCGTACCAGCACTGGCCGTCGATGATGTAGCCGCCGTTTTTCAGCTCGCGGAATTTCGCGTTAACGCCTGCGACGATGTCTTTCACCAGGCTGCCATGCATGGGTTTGTCCACGGCCCAAAAATGCGCCTCGGCCATGGTGTCAGCGAGCACTTGAGCGGTGCGGGTGTAGTTCTCGAAGGCGAACAGCGGGTCGGCGCTGGTGGTGCGGTTGCCCCAAAAGCGGAAGCCTTCGCGACGGATCAGGGTGGTGACGTCGGCGGCGTTCAACAGGCCGGCGTCGGTGGCTGGGTTTTGCAGATCCCAGAAAATGTCCTTCGACAGGCCCGACACGCCGTTGACCGGCACGTTGGAAAGGGTTTTGTGCCAGCCGATCTGTTCGTCGATTTTGGCGCGCAAGCCCAAAGCACGCGCTACGGCAGACGCGGGCGCGTTGCTGTTGGTTGCGGTGTCCCAGTTCACGAAGTCGGGCCAGATCAGCATCAGTTCACGCGAGCCAAACCCCTCGCGGTAAGCGGTGGCCTCGGCAACGGTTTGACAGTTCCAGACGCTGGCGTAAGCGAAGGCGCGCATTTTCTCGGCGATGGCAGCCAGCTCGGTGGTGACGGCGAGGTTATCCAGTCCAGGTACGCCGAGAATGCGCGGGCGCACACCGAGCTGCACTTCCGCCGCCAGCAACGCTTTGAGACCCGTGTAGTGGCCTTGGGCTGTAACGCCGCCGATGATCTTGGAGGTTTGGTCGGCCTCTTTCGCTGACGCATCGGCGCCGACGCCGTCCTCTACGCGTACCACGACGGTGACGGGGCTGGCCTGGTCGGCGATGGCGTCCAGGCTGCGGGCGAGGGTGCCCAGCTTGCCTGCTTTGCCGGATGCGGTGAGCACGTCGGTCAGCAGGACCGGCTTATTGAGTGGGAAGGTGGCTTCATCGGCATCGCTGCCGGTGCAGACCATGCCCACCACGGCGGTGGCGATGGTGCGAATGGGTCGGATGCCCTCGTTGATTTCGAGGACGCGGACGCCGTGATGGTAATCGGTGGCCATTGGGCAGCTCCTGGTGGGCGTGGTGCCAGTTCAGTGAGCCTTGAGGGTGACGCGCGCGCGCAAGCGGCGCGAGCGGTGGGCGGTGTAGCGGGGCACGCTACAGGGCAGGCATAAAAAAGCCCCGCAGATGCGAGGCAATCCTCCCCAGGAAAACGGTTAAGCGCCGGTGTTGTTACCGATGCCGGCGACAGACGCCTCAATGGCCGCAACGGTCTCGGCGGCGATGTCCTCAGCTTGTTCGGTATTGCCAGCGGCGAGCGCGATGCGGATGAGCTCTTTGGCTTGGAGACGCGTTTCGCGAAGAACATAAAGCGCCTCGGTGTATGCAGCTGCCTCGGCGAGGATGCTTTCGGCCGCCTGTTGTGGTGTGCGCCCGTTAATGGCCCACGCAGCGACAGTGCGCGGCGGTTCGCCTTGGAAGCCGGCAGCGGCAAAGGCCTCAGCTTCTACGCGTGCGCGGTCGTATTCGACGGCGCGCAACGGATCGCCAGCAACCTTGGCGCGGGCCATGTCGGCGGCCGCGTCAATCAGCGCGCACAGGCGAATCTCCGGCGCAATGACCGGCTCTGGCTTAACCAAGGCGATCAGCGCGGCGGGGACTTCGATAGGTTCGGCCGCCGCTGGTCGCATCGCTTCGATACGTTCCTCCAGCTGAGCGGCTGAAAGGTTCTCAGCGCTCAGCAGGTCGCCTGGAATGTAGTGGTTGAGGGTTACGTTCCCCCAGTCGATGACCATTGTCCCGAGGGCTGTGGATACAGAAAGGACTTCAAAATTGCTCAAGACACGACTCCTTTAACGCGGTCTGTGGAATTGCCGGCGGCGAACGTGAACACGTTTCCCCCCGAAATAATTGCTGCACCAGGTGCGCCACCGGCCCAAGGGCCTGACGTGGAATAGGTGGTGTTCGACCATCCGACACTGCCCGCTGCCCCGGCTACGCCAGCAGCTCCGCCAGCACCGCCTGTACCGCCAGCACCATCCCCCGGGTATGACGAGCCACCGGCGCCGGCAACGGCAGCGCTTACGCCTTCGCCTGCGCCACCGGCGCCGCCGTACACCATCTTCGCGCCGCCACCTGAACGAATGCTGCGGTGCTGGCCAAGACCACCACCACCACCGCCGCCCTGGATGTAGCCGCGTGAGTTATCCAGCGTGGTCGCAAATTCCAGAAGTAAGCCGGTTCCACCTGGCTGACCTTCGGCGGCGGCGCCACCGGCACCACCTGCGCCCTTGATGTATCCCTCGTTGATTACCAGGAGCGTCGAGCCCGCTGGAAATACGCCGGTTCGTAGCGCGGCCGCAGAGACGCCGCGAAGCACCGCTTTGTTGATGAACACGTACTCGCGCGGCTTGGTGGGCGAGCCCATCAGCGAATAGATGCTGGCGTCAGCCAGGTCGGCGAGGTTCGTGTAGACGATGCGGCGGCGCCAGGAGCGCTTCCAAGTGTCGGCGGCGACCTTTACCCAAAGCACCTCCCCGTTACGCCAACCGTCGGCCATCTTGGCGCTCGGCATGACGCCAGCCTTTTGCCCAGCCGGGGTTTTAGCGTGGAAATTCATGTTTCCACCTGCAGCCAGATGGTGCCCACCACGCCATCGGCGGGCGTAGGCGCTGCGGTGGAAATCACAATGCGGTCCGCTGGAAACGCGTCAGTGATGCCGTATCCAGCGAGGGTTGTCGGGTTTGTTCCGCTGACCACTTGCCCTCGTTTGTTTACCGTCACGCTGCGGTACGTGCCGGCCGCGATGCCTGACTGGCCGGCAACGAGCTCGAAGACCAGTCCGGTGGTGCCGAGGACGATTGGACCGTCGGTGACGAGAAGCCAGGTGCTATCGGCGTTCGCGTTGCCGCGCTCAACCGTAACCAGCAGGCCGGGGGTTACTTCGCTGTTCGAGTCGGCGTCGATAGCGCGGGTCCAGGCGCCGGCCGCTGCGATCCAAAGACCGTTGTCCTTCGGGTCGGTTTTGTCTTTGACCAGGACGCGTGTGCCGGCAGTAAGTGCCACCGTCCAATCGCCCCCAGCCTGAACGGCCAACCCGCTGAGGTTGATGTTGGCGACGGTCGTGTACTGCACGCTTTGTTTGCCGTCCATGGCGTTGATTCCGGCAGCGATCATCGCTTGGACTTCGGCCTCGGTGGTGTACTGCGGGTGCGGGTCGGCGCCCGCTAGATGGTTGACCATGATCGCGTCCGCATAGGCGCGGGTGGCCAACACTACCGACGGGTCGATCTTCAGTTGCACGGCGGCGGTGCTGGAAACGATGAGCACCATGCGCATGACTTGGGTCTTGCCAGAGCCTTCCGCCACTACCGGTTTGTAGCTTGGCGGACAGTTGGCGACGGCGATCAAGTCCCCCACGTCGTCATACAAACCCATCTCCCGAAGCCAGTAGCCGCCCTCAGATTCGGGGATCACGAGCTCGGCGATGATCTGGCTGGTGTTAAGCGGGTCGACGATCAGGCTGTTGAGATCTGCGCGGTACGTTTCGCGTACCAGAGCCGTTTGCGTGCGGGTGGGGTTGGGCAGGGCGCCGTTCCCGTCGCCGACGGCCATACGGCTGATTTGCAACGGGGTGCCCAACGCGGTGGCGTTGGCAAGCTTGGCTTCGCCGATGGCCGTGAGCAGTGCGAAATAGGTTTGGCTCATTGGTAAACGCTCGTGGTTTCGATGATATGGGCGGCGCCGCCAAACAGTACGGCGGGGGCTCCGACTTCAATCGGGCCGGGTTCGTATAGGTAAACAGTCGTGACTTCACCGGTCAGGCCGGCCGCGCCGACGTGGAGGTTGCCGCGAACCTCCAGGCCCACGGCTAAGCCAACCAGGTGGCGGCTGAGTGGCTTGGCGTCATCGATCAGCCAGCTCAGCTCCTGGTACATGGCCTCGGTGATGCCGGTGTCGAGCACGCCAATCAGCAGCCGAAACGTGCCGGGGACGCCGAGCGGCGCCTCTTCCCACCATTCCTGCACCTCGATCAGGTAGCCGAGGGGCTCCACCACCCGCCGCAGCGCGCCGATGGTTCCCTTGTGGGCATGGATGAAGTACGCCGATTTGATGGCCTGCCGCTTGGCGCTTTCCGGCCAGGCCTGAGACCAGCGGTCTACCGAAAACGCCCACGCGAGATACGGCAGCAGGTCAACCGGGCAGGTGTCTGGATTCCATAAATCCCGCAGCGGGACCGGCACGCGCTCGATCTGCGCCAAGGCCTGAGCAGCAAGACGCTCAAGCTCCGTAGCGTTGCTTGGCAAAAGGCGGGCGGCCATTACTCAGCCACCCCGACGGTGTAGCCGGTGCAGTACGGCGCCTGTTCCAGGGTCGCGACGATATCGACCCAACCGACCAGGTCTACGCGTTTCACGCCTTCGATGTGCATGGCTGCGTCAAGCGCCGAACGGTTCACTTCCTGGCCAAGGCGCCGGCGTTTTCCAACCAACGCAGCCAGGCGTTTTTCGGCGGCTGCGCGAATGGGTTCGCTCTCCGGGCCGGAATTGAGTAGGTGGAGGACTGCCTGCACGGTGTAGGGCAATACCTCCGCGCTTTGCACCGTCAGCCGGTCTGCCAACGGGCGGCGGTCTTCATCGCTGAGGTAGGCCAGCACTGCGGCCAACTCTTCCGGCGAGGCGGCGCCATTGCCCAGTGCGCTCTGCACGGTGACGACAACCTCGGCCGGCGCCGGGCTGTGTGCCGTGGCGTCTGCAACTCGGCCGTCCGCACTGCGGGCGTGAAAAATATAGGCATTGCGAGGCCCCGCGACAGACAGGCCTTCCATTGCCATCTGGATCCGCTCGCGCAGCGCGTCGTCCAGTTCCATGACCGCCGCCACGGGCGGAACAACGGTGTCATCCGCTGGTGTGATTACCAGGCGCGAGACGTTGAAGCGCGCACCGATCTGCTCCAGATCCGCACCCTTGGCGAACGCCAGCAATACGGCAAGCGATGCCTCGTTGACGCGTTGGCGCAGCAACGTTTCGCGGTATGCGCTCTCCTGGAGCAGTTTGGTCAGCGGTTCCGATTCAAGCGCCAGCGTTGCCGCAACTTCGGCCTGTTGGCCGGCTGGCCAGAGACTGACCGCGTAGGCTTTGCGCTCGGACAGGATCGCCTCGTAGTCGATTTGTTCGACCACACTTGGCGGCGGTAGCTGGTTGAGATCGATGGGCGTAAAGGTGACGGTCATGCAGCGGCCCCCATGCTCAGCGGCACGCGCAGGCTGAGCGCTTCGTTGGTGTCTGTGCGCGTACCCTCGACGTCCAGAATCGCCTGGCCGGCGACCTCGCCCTGGGTAAGCTTCACGCTGTTGAGGCGGATCCGCGGCTCCCAGCGCATGAGGGCCATCGCCACTGCTGCGTAGGCCTGCAAGCGCGTGGCGTTGTTGAATGGGGCGTCGATCAGATCCACCAGGTAGCTGCCGTATTCACGACGCATTACGCGGCTGCCGATGGGGGTGGTAAGGATGTCGGCAATCGACTGCGCCAGATGGGCGCTGCCGGTCACCGTCCGGCCCGTTTTCGAGCTCATGCCGATCATTGCGGGCTCCCGGTTTGGCTATTACCGAACTGGACACCACCGTGCGTGTGGCTTACCAGGCTGATGCCTGCGGCGACTACGTCATCGCTGACAGTGACCAGCCCCGTTATTTGCTGGTTGCCTTCTTGGGTGTAGTCGCCCTTGTGGGTGATCGAACCCTCTATGTGGATGCCGCCAGTGCTGACCAGGTGCGTTACGCCGCCCGCTGGAAGCGTCGCGCGCAGGACGTGGGAAACGAAGTCATATTCCACAACTGCCCCGTCGGCGTAGGTACGGCGGTGCAGGCCTTCGCGGTCGCCATTCGCTGGGTTGGCGTCGCTGAACAGACCGACCAAAGCCACGCCTTGCGTGAGTAGGCCTGACGGGCTGAGCAGGACGGCTTGTTCACCGATGGTGGGCGGGTCCCATTCTTTCGAGGATCCGGCACGAAGGGCGAGCCATGGCACCCAGGAGCTCGTGACGTTCCCGCTTTTCACCCGCACGCGCGGCGGCTCGACCTGTACGTCGGCAACGGTGCCGAGGCGGACCAGGTTCTCAATGAGGCGGGCAAGTTCGGCGAGACTGTTCATGCCCCCAATGTTGGGGCTCACGCGCGCGGGGCGCACTTTTTGAGGGCTGGAGCGGGGCGCGCTACAGGGTCGGATTAACCGGCGAGATGGTCGAGGATATGGTCGCGGATCATTTCGATATCCGCCTCGGAAAAGCCCAGCAGCTCACGGCGCTCATATTGCACGTCGGCTTGGCCTCGCGCGGGGCGGTCGCGTAGTCCGAATTGGTGAACGCGTGCAATGCGGGACACCCGGCCGGCAAAACCGAGGGTAATGCCAGCGGCGCTGCTGCGCAGCTTTAGGTGTTTGGCTTGGCGCAGCTTGCTGAACATTTGCCGCTTGATCCGACCGACTTTGCCTCGCAATTTGCGGGGCTTGCGGGTGGCGTATGGGGTGCCGTCCGGGTTTCGCTGAGCTGCGATGCGCTGCTGTTGGTTGCGGCGCAATTTGCGGCCCAGCTCTGAGCTGAGTTTCCGTTGTTCACCAGGTGAAAGCTTGGCTAGTAAAAGGCCTGCCCATTCTTCCAGCGCTTGCAGGTTATCGCTCACAGATCGAAGTCCGGCTCGTCGGGGTGGTTGATGTCGAGTGTGTCGTCGGCGTTGCGCTTGACGATCACTCGCTCGGTGAGCGGCAGGCTCAGGGCCATATCAACTTTGCCCCCGTCCAGGACGTCAGCCTCGAAGCCTATGGCATCTTTGCCGCGCTCCAGGTTCGTCAGCAGCTCCGGCTGTTGACGCCGCAGCCAGGCGAGCAGAGGCACAAAAACGCTGTCCGGGTGCCCTGCAAAGTCGGTAAGGATTACCTGCAAGGTGTAGCCGTATTCAAACGACAGACCGGTCGCGGCGGTACAGCGAACCGTACCGCTGTCGATGAAGATCAACAGGCGGTCGGGGTTGTGTTTGAGTTCGGCAAGCGACGCCAGCAAGTGTTCGCGCAGGCTGTTGGGTTTGTTCATTGGGCCGCCGCCTTCTGTTGCTCCTGGTAGACCATATCGACCTTGGCGGCGCAGCTGGCCCAGTCCGCCTCCGTGGCATCCTGGTCGTCGAGAAGCTCCCCGTTTTTGTCGGGCTTAGTTGCGCTCAATGTGCACGGCGTTACGACCGGACAACCACTTACGATAATTTGCCGCTCCGGTGATGGCGGGGCGCTCGCGCAGGCGCCGAGCAGCAGCAGGCAACTCAACGTCAGCCCATTCGCGTAGTTCAGTGTTTTCACGTTTCAGCTCCTTGATTTGTTGCTTGCGCACGTCCAGCTCGCGGCGCAGATCCTGGCCGGCCAGTTGCAGGCCTACCTGCGCATCTCGCTCATCGCTGAGTGAATCGCGCAGGCTGGTGATGGTGTTGGCATCGCGCTCAATGCGCTCTTCCGCTTCGCGCTGCTGCTGGGCAGCGAGCGCGGCTGCGGCTTCTTCATTGGCCGTGCGCAGGTGCTGGGTCCAGAGCAATAGCGCGAGAGCAGCGAGTAGCGCACCGCCATACAGCGCCTGACGTAGCGGGCTCATTTGCGGTGCCAGCCGGCGGCATTCATGGACGCCTCGTCCAGCGAATGGACGTCCCCTAGCACCACGGTCAGTCGGACATCTGGTCGCGAACTGATGAGCTCCTTGGCGAAGGCCTCGAACGTTTCTTCGTCGGTATCGGCGGGCACGCACACGACGTCCCCATCTCGAAGCTCCAAGCGCCGCGCTTTACCGGCGACGCTCATGCCGCCACCTGGCCGCAGCCGCATTTGGCGTGGCGTTCGTAGGCACGCTCAAGCTTCACGTCGTAAAGGTTTCGGGCGTAGCCCGGGCCGTTGTAGCCCTTGGCGAAGGCCTGCCACTTTTTCGCCTTCAACGCCTTGTGCAGAGCCGGGTCCGCTTCGATGAACCGAACGAAGGCCTCGAACTGCTGGTTTTCGTCCTTGCTCATCAGCAAAACGAACTCGTCGACGCTGGGGTAGCCAAGGCGCTCGGCGTGGTAGCCCATGATTTGGAATGCGCCCCAACTGGCCGACTCGTTTGCGCAACGCGCATCAATCATTCGGGCCTGTGCCAGGCGTTGGTGTTCGCCAACACCGCCGACATAACCGCCGGGCTTGGTGCTCACGACGGAGGGAAACTGCGCGGCCAGCTCTGCGGCGTGTCTTTCTAATGCGGCTCGGTCGTCGTCTGCGGATCGGGCTAGCGACAGGCGCTCAAACATGACGTGCCGCTCGAACAGGATTTTCGGTTTCCCGTTCGCGAGGAACCCTTCGCCGAGGCTTTCGACTTCGTTCACGGCATAGATAACAGCCAGCTCGACGCCAAGACGTTCCGCGCCTTTCACTAACGCTGCATTCGCCAGCAGGTTGCGACAGTCAGCCCCGGAAAGCGCGGCCAGCGTCTTGGATCCCGCAGCACCGTCGACGACCAGGCCAGCCTTTCGCTGGAATGCGCGGACGGCTTGTTCAGTGGTGTCGCCGAAGTCGCCGTCGGCCAGCAGCTTGGCGCCGGTGGCGTTTAGTTGCTCCTGGAGGCGGCGAACCCCCATACCTTTAGAACCGAGGCGGAGTGCTTCGCTCATAGCTGTTCAACCTTCTTTTCCAAAGCGTGTTTTGCAGCCGCACGGCTGGTCTCGACGCCCAGCAACCCGACCACGCACGCGAAGAAAGTGCCCGCGCTGGCGGGGGCACCGATGAATTCGGCGCCGTAGTGCACGCCCACGCCGAGCAGGCCGCAGAGAGGGGCCTCCATAGCGATCTGGCGCACGCGGCCACCGGTGTAAATGATTCGCCAAGCCGCCACCATCAAGGCGAGGCCGCCGGCGTACAGCGCTGGGAAGTTTTGCTCCAGCCAGGCGGCGAACCAGGCCCACGTTTCGGGACGGTCAGGCATTCGCTTCATTCCTTTCACCCTGCGCACGCGCGTAGGTGGGCTGTTCAAGCGGCAACTGGTTGATGCGCCGCACCACCTCACTCAGCAGAACCGGACTGAAGCGAGGGGCCGCTTCCGACAGGCCCAAGCCGGCCGCGCAGAACTCGCTGCAAAACATGCGGGTTTTGTTGTCGATGGCGAGCGGCAAGAATTGGGAAAGCACGATGCCGAGCCAGTCGTAGCCCTTGCCTTTGTGCTTGGCGAACAGTTGCTCAATGAGCGGAACGCTCGCCCAAGGCATAGGGATCAGGTCCCAATGGTCCGGGTCAAAATCGACGTTCTTCGCGCGGACGCCACCGTCCATTGCGCTCGCCGAAAGCCAGCGGCCGTCGGGCATTACCAGCTCGCAATGGCTGTATTTGGAGCGGGTCCACAAACGGATCATCCAGTTGAAGAGTTTGCCGCGTGCCTTGTAGAGCGCGAGGAAGACGACGGCCGTGTCTTGATTCAATCCCATAGGTTCACCACTTGGCGTTGTTCAGGTTGGGGGGCGGCTTCCGGCAGAGTGACCGGGGTGCCGTGGGGAATGATTGGGCCGAAGTCGGCCAAGCCTGGATTGGCATCGAGCACTGCTTCGGTGACGCCAGCGGTGCGGCCGTAGTAGTGCCAGCAGAGGCTGTCTACGGTGTCACCCTGCGAGGCGATCACGGTGGCCACTACAGCAGCTCCACGGTGGCGTGGCTGATGCCCAAAATAGTCCGCAGCGCCTTGCGTGCGTCGCGCCGTAACTGGTCCGGGCTGCTCACTTCCTCGGTGACTTTTTGCTCGCCGCT
This sequence comes from Pseudomonas sp. AC070, assembly GCF_979258635.1. Taxonomy (NCBI): domain Bacteria; kingdom Pseudomonadati; phylum Pseudomonadota; class Gammaproteobacteria; order Pseudomonadales; family Pseudomonadaceae; genus Pseudomonas; species Pseudomonas sp. AC070. Next base: position 2,957,319 of record NZ_OZ409871.1, on the reverse strand, counting down.
GTTGGTCGCGTCGAAGCTGTTGTAACGCTCGATCAGCTCGGCTAACGCGCCGGTGTAAATGACGCGGCGGTACAGATGAACCTGTTGGCTTTCGCCTTTGATCATTTCGCTGGGCACGGCCGCCAAGGTGGCGAAGCCTTCGGCCTGGCGCTTCGCGCGATAGCCAGCGAGCTCGCGGTTGGCCTCGATCATGGCGTTGACGGTGGCCACCTCAAGGCGTGCGTCAGTGACGCTTGAGTCGATACGCATCGCGGCGCGCAATTTCTGGCCATCGATCTCCGGCCAAAAATCCGCATTGCTGATCGGGTAGGCGTCATTTGGTGTGCCGCCGGCTACGAATCCGCTCATGCCTATCACTCGTGAAAGTCGGCGGTGGTCGGGGCGTCACAGCGAGGCCAAGGAGTGAGGCCTGCTGATCAGCCCCGAGCCGCCGGGGTTGCGGGGGACCGCTCGGTTAGCTGGCAGGGCCAGCGTGTTTTTTGAGAAGGCGCTCGACGTTGCCCAGGTCGGTTTTGCCACCGCAGGCGTCGTGCAGCTCGATGGCGCGCGTGAGTGCAACTTTCGCTGCGTTCAAACGCTCCACGGCCGGGCCGTCAATCTGCTCGGGGTTAACGGACTTGAGGGCGGTTTTGCCAATGGCCAGAAACAACTTGGCGCGCGCCTGATCAGGCATGTCGTGCTCGGCGGTCAATACGCGAGCGCGCTCCAGAATCACCGGATCGAAGCTGCCGCCGTCGGGCTTGAGCGCTTTGAGCGCGGCTTCCGCCACTTCCTCGGCCACCACGCAGCCGGTGGAGCGGTTAAAGCGATCCGGCATTTTCAGGCCGTACTGTAGAACGTAGGCAGCGACGTCCAGACCGCCAGCGAAGTCGCCTGCGTCAAAGCGCCAAAGCATGGTGGTGACGACTACGTCGTCCTGTGCGCCCTTGCCTGCTGACAGCACCCCCTCAATGTATGGCGCGTACTGCGGCAACAGTTCGACCTTGAGCGCCGCTTTGGCTTCGGTGGATTGCAGATTGCTGAGGCGCAGTTGGTCCTGGTGAAGCTGGGCCATTTGCACTTCATAACCTGTGGCGCCCTCCATCAGGGCGGCCGGTGCGGTCATAGCTGCCTCCATGGCAGCGCGTTTGCGCTGCTGGTTGGCTTGGGCAAGGGTCAGTCCCATGGCTTACGCGACCTCGATGTTTTCGACCAGCGCAGCGAGGCCGAAGTCCTCGACCACATAGGCGTCGTTGGACGACTGGTAGTCCGCGATGCGGTCGTATTCGGGTTCGTCTTTCAGGTGACGGCGGCGGCCGCTTTCCTGCCAATAGATCGACAGGTTGGCGAGGGTAGTGACCAACACCGTGTTGTCTGGGAAGAACGGCGCGTCGACGATGGGCAACCCGCCAACGCGTGCACGGGCGGTAATTTCCTGCGCAGCGTTCTCTTCCTGGTTGGAGGCAGCACCTTTCTCTACCGCCGTCAGCAGCTTGTCGTGCATCAGGTTGCGAGAGATGAGCACTACCAAGTCCGGGCGGCTGCGGTGCCACGGATCCAGCATTTGCACCGCGTCGAAGACGAGGCCGTCGAGGTTTTTGTAGTCGCCATTGGCGCCGATGCTGACCTTGCCAGCAGTTACGCCGGAGTCGAGTACGCGGTCCGGTGCTTTGGTGCGGATTTTCTCCAACCAGCCAATGTTGACGTCTTGGCCGAGCGGGTTGGTGGCGCGGTTGGTGTTGGCTGCGGCGGAGGTGCCGTTGAAGCCAACCATGATGCGGTCCAAGGCTTGGCGCAGGGCGATGGCTTTCGACAGCTTGACTTGGAAGTCGGGGAACTTCGCCCATGCATCGAGCAGCGCATAAGGGAACGACGTGTCGTAGTTGGTTTTTTTGCAGACGTATTCGTCTTTGGTCAGCGTGGTTACGTTGGACGGGTTGCGACGGCCGCCGGCGCTGGTATCGGTGCGGCTGGCAATTGGGCCGTTTACGCCCAGCAGCAACGCTTCGCCGCTTTGCTCGGTTACGCCGATGATGTTGATGCGGGTCAGGAAGCCGTCGGACTCCTGAATGGCCACTTCCAGATTTTGCTGAACGCTCGGTTCGACGTTGAATTTCTCCGCTGCGCTTGGCACAGAGTTGAGCAGAGCGATCTGCACGGCCAGAGCGTTAAACGCTAGGCGGGTTTCTTTACGCATGGGGTATTTCTCCGATTGGTGCGGACTTCGCGAGGTGTCAGTAGGTGGTCAGGGCCTGGCCGTTTCCACCGGAAACCCGGGGGCGTTGTTGCTGGCTGTGGTCCTCGGTATCGCCGAGACGCTTCACCAGGGCGGTCAGCTCGCCTTCCAGCGTGGTGACCTTGGTGAACAGCTCTTGGTGATCCTTCTGCTCTTTGGCGAAGGCTTCGCCTTGCTCCTTGGCATGGGTGGCAAGTGCCTCCACGGCCTGGGTGAGCTCGGAGAACTGGGCGTCATCCTTGACGTTTTTTTCCTTGTTTTTGCCGAGGGCATCCATCACCCGGTTGAACAGGCCGAGGGCCTTGTTCTCGGGCTCGGTGACTTCCTCGAATTCGAGCACCGACTCTTCAGCGGCGCTGAACAGGTTGTCTTTGTCCTGTTTGCGATTCGCCAAGGTCCCGTGCTGAGCGCTGAACTGGAGCGCTTCGGTGCCGAGGCTGGCTGGAGTGTCAGTTACCGCCAGGCCAACCAGGTATGCCTTGCCGGTGTCGGCAAACTTGGGGTTGATTTCGACGGAGGTGTAGACCTTCTGGTTTTGTTTGTTCAGGGCCAGCAAGGCTTCGTTCGGCTCCAACTGAGCGAACAGCGCCAGCTTCTTGGTGCCGTTGATCTCGACCTCTTCGGCCTTACAGGCAAGCACGTCGCCATAGGCGCCGAATTCGCCACCCGGCAGCGACCATTTGATGTGTTCACAGTTGATGCGGGCGCCGTAGGTGTTGGGGCTGTATTGGGCGGCCATCTGCTCAATCCAGGAGCGCTCAATGTTGCGGCCGTCGGTGGTGGCGCCTTCTACGGCAACACGAAACCACTTGGAGCGGAATTTCTTGGCGGGGGTGGTCATGCGGGCAATCCTCAATGCGGTGGCGGCAGTGCCGTTGCGTTGAGGGCATGGTCGGCAGCGCGGCGGGGCGCGGCAACGCGCTGAGGATGTAGCGGGGCGCGCTACAGGGCTTGGCGATAGGGGCTCGCGCGTGCGAGCGGCAGCATCGGCGCCATGAATTCCATCGTCGATCTACCCACCGATCCCCGCCGCCACGCCAAGCACCTGTATTGGCAGGGCTTTCGCGTGTGCGAAATCGCCGAGCTGACCGGCGAAAAGGAAAAGACTCTCCATAGCTGGAAAGCCCGGGACGACTGGGACCGCGCGACGCCTTTGGAACGCATCCAGGCGGCAACCGAGGCCCGGCTTGTTCAACTGATTCTCAAGGATCCGAAGAGCGGCGCGGACTACAAAGAGATCGACCTGCTGGGCCGTCAGTTGGAGCGGCAAGCCCGCATACAGCGCTTCCAGGATGGTGGCACGGAAACCGAGCTCAACCCCGAACTGGAAAAGCGCAACGCTGGGCCAAAGCGTAAGCCGAAGCGAAACGAGTTCACAGAGGAACAGATCGAGAAACTGCTTGAGGCGTTTCTTGATGAGAGTTTTGGGTATCAAAAAGACTGGTATCGAGCGGGTGAACAGCGCACCCGGGTGATCCTCAAAAGCCGGCAAATCGGTGCGACGTTCTACTTTGCACGCGAGGCGCTGCTCGATGCGCTGACCACCGGCCGCAACCAGATTTTCCTGTCCGCGAGCAAGGCGCAGGCGCATATCTTCAAGGCCTATATCCAGGCCTTCGCGCGTGACGTTGCAGGCGTTGATGTATCCGGCGACCCGATCATTTTGGGGAATGGCGCCGAGCTGCATTTCCTCGGCACAAACGCCCGCACCGCGCAGGGCTATCACGGCAATTTCTACTTCGACGAATTCTTCTGGACCTACAAGTTCCAGGAGCTGAACAAGGTCGCCAGCGGCATGGCGATGCAGAAAAAATACCGCCGGACCTATTTCTCTACGCCCAGCTCGATGGCGCACGAGGCCTACACCTTTTGGACGGGTGAGCGGTTCAACAAGGGCAAGCCGACGGCACAGCAGGTCAAGCTGGACGTGAGCCACAGCGCGTTGCAGCAAGGGCGGTTTTGCGAGGACAACATCTGGCGCCAGATCGTTACGATCCTCGACGCGGAGCAGCGTGGCTGCGACCTATTCGACATCGACGAGTTGCGCCGTGAGTACGATGCGGCGGCGTTCCAAAACCTGCTCATGTGCCAATTCGTCGACGACGGCGCGAGCATCTTTCCGCTGGCCCTGTTGCAGCCCTGCATGGTGGACAGCTGGACCGAATGGGCTGAAGACTTTCGCCCGTTCCATGCGCGGCCGTTCGGCGAGCGCCAAGTCTGGGTTGGCTACGATCCTGCGGAGAGCGGCGACTCGGCGGGGCTGGTCGTGGTGGCGCCACCGCTCGTGCCAGGCGGTAAATTTCGTGTCCTGGAGCGCCACCAGTTCCGTGGCATGGACTTTAACAGTCAGTCCGAAACCATCCGGCAGGTCACCCGCCGCTACAACGTCACCTATATCGGTATCGACACCACGGGCTTAGGCAGCGCCGTGGCCCAGCTCGTCCGCCAGTTCTTCCCCGCGCTGAAGACATTCACCTACAACCCCGAGGTTAAGACCCGTCTGGTGATGAAAGCTTGGGACGTGGTGAACAAAGGGCGGCTTGAGTTCGACGCTGGTTGGACCGACGTGGCGCAGTCCCTCATGGCCATTCGCAAAACCATCACCCCGGGCGGGCGCCAGTTCACCTACACCGCCGGCCGCAACGACAACACCGGCCACGCCGATCTGGCGTGGGCGCTTTTCCACGCCCTGCACAACGAGCCGCTCGAAGGCCAGACCAAGGCCAATACCGGCATCATGGAGATTTTTACATGAGCAAAAACCGCAAACGCCACCAGGTGGCAACCATGCCGCCAGCGGGTGAAGTGGAAGGCGAGCTCCTGGTTCAAAAGGGCGGCGGTGAGTCGGTCGCTTTCAGTTTTGGCGACCCGGCGCCGGTGCTCGATGGGCGGGACATTCTCGACTACCTGGAATGCTGGGCAAACGGCCGCTGGTACGAGCCACCCGTCTCGATGGAAGGGCTGGCCAAGTCCTCGAAGGCGAGCGTGTATTTGCAGTCGGGCCTCATCTTCAAACGAAACGCGCTGGCCCGCACTTTCATTCCCCATCGTTTGCTAAGCCGCCAAGCGTTCGAGCAGATCGCCATGGACCTCGGCTGGTCCGGCAACCTGTACCTGGAGAAGCGCGACAACATGCTCAGGCAGGCCATCGGCTTGCAACCTTGTCTGGCCAAGTACGTGCGCCGTGGTGTGGATCTGGAGACGTATTACCAGGTGCGTGGCTGGCGCGACGAGCACGAATTCAAGCGCGGCAGCATCTGCCACCTGCGCGTGGCGGACATCAACCAGGAGATCTACGGCCTACCCGAATGGCTGCCGGCGTTGCAAAGCGCGCTGCTCAACGAAGCCTCGACGCTCTTTCGCCGCAAGTATTACCAGAACGGTAGCCATGCCGGCTTCATCCTGTATATGACCGACCCGGCCGGCAATGAAGACTTCGTGTCCGATCTGCGCACCGCAATGCGTAACAGCAAAGGTCCCGGCAATTTCCGCAACCTGTTCATGTATGCCCCGGGCGGGAAGAAAGACGGCCTGCAACTGATCCCCATCAGCGAAGTGGCCGCGAAGGACGACTTCGGCACCATTAAAAACATCAGCCGCGACGACCAATTGGCGATGTTGCGCATCCCGCCGCAGCTCATGGGTGTGGTGCCGCAGAACGCTGGCGGGTTCGGATCAATCCGCGATGCGGCTGAGGTTTGGGCTGTGAACGAGCTGGAGCCTGAGCAGGCGCGGCTACTACAGATCAATGATTGGCTGGGGGAAGAGGTGATTCGCTTCCGGCCGTATGAAGTCCCTGCGTAGGGTGCCAATCTAGAAAAGTCACCGTTGGTGCCAGGCAAGTTCGCGCCGCCGTTTCTTCTCTTACTGCCGCGAGATAGCGCTGCGTGAGGCGTACGTACTCCCGGCAATTGCGGTTGCTCAACGGATGACTTTTCCCCATGAAAAAGGCATCCATCGCTCGACTCGCAGCTTTGCGGGCGTCGACCAATCGAACAAGATCATTCGAGAAATCCATCAGCTCAACCCTCACGCGGTCGCCCAGTGCGCTTCCTCAATGGAGGCGCATGGAGTGAGACACTTGGGTGTGAAGCGAGTTCGTTAAAGACGTCGCGTATCGAAGCCGCTGACTGAATGAGTAACGCGGTTGCAAAGCCAATTCTTAGGCTAAAAATTTGGAATGAGTCCTTCCGACGCTGGTCAAAACTGCAGAAGCTTTTGAACAGGGATAGGTCATGTGCGAAGGGCTGGAAGTTTATAAAAACGGGAAGCTGGGCAAAGTGAACTTTGTTTCTCCCGTTGCGCGTGTTCCCGTCCTAATTAGCGGGGATGTCCAACTCGAATGGATCAACTGGGGGAGAAGGAAGAAAGAACCAGGGCTCGGGCCGTATGGGGGCTGGGCTCGTTTATCCACCGTTCAGGCTGGAGACTGGGATTTTCTTGGACCAGTCCCGGGGCTGGTGATGGCCACGCGTTTCAATCAAGCAGTTGGCGGAAGCAACTTACAAAGCAGACGGCTTTCCAAATGGCATGAAGTTCCTGAGGGAAGTGCTATCAAGTGCATCATAGTGGGTGAGGGCCCCGACCGCCGTCTCTACATCGTGACGACCGCTCCCCCATCTGAATTTAAAGACATCAGTGGACGGTGGCCCTTAGTGGAATGCGTGGATACGTCAATCACTGACCAAGTAGTGGACGCTGTTTTCCCGCGCCGAGATTTGGCGATACGTCCAGAATAACAATGTCCATCGCGAGCAAAAGTTGTTCAAGCCGGAAGTTATCGGTTTCCGAGATCGGGACTTCATCGCTTTCCATCTCTTGGACAACAACAACGAACTGGACGGCGAGAAAATTGGGGACTCGCTTCGTGCAAATCTCCGCCGTGCGCTTCTCGCCGGAACGAGTATATGTAATCGTGGAAAACATGACCGCCCCATCCTCCCTGAGTTAAGCATTACTTTAGCCATTATCGTGATGTTAACGGGCCATCTGGGCTCACATCTTCGTCGCTGCAACATGAGCAGCGTGATCACGAAGTACTTCGGCATCTGCGCTGGTGAATTGCGAAGGGCCGGATTTATCTAACGTCGACAGAGCACAGCTATGCAGCCAAGAATCTTGGTCGTTGAGGATGACGACAATCTGCGATTTATGATCATCGAGGCGATGACACTGTTGGATGTGGACGTGACAGCATGCAGTTCCGCAGACGAGGCTGTGATCATCCTTGAACACCTACCTTTTGCGATGGTCATCACGGACGTCCGCATGCCGGGCAAGTTGGACGGTTGGGACCTTTCACGCCTGATCCATAATCGTTGGCCAACCCTTCCAATACTTGTCTCTTCGGGTTACACCCAAGTAGGCATCTCGGACCTTCCTAAGAACGTGACTTTCCTGCCTAAGCCTTGGGCATTGGACACGCTTCTAACCGTTGTTGAGGATGCGTTATCAGCTAACGGGGCTAATTAAAGGGCGAGTGCCTAAGCATCACCGCCACGCGGGCGGGTTCGGATCGATCCGAGATGCGGCCTGCGGTTTGGGCAGTCAACGAGCTGGAGCCTGAGCAGGCAAACCTCCTACAGATCAATGATTGGCTGGGGGAGGATCTGACTCATACCAGGAAGCCTCGGAGTGGGAATGCGTTAAATGGAACGCTGGTTTACCCGCTTGGATAGCTCTTCAGCGGTCTCCTTACGCTCGGAATAACGGTCAACCAGGTAATCCTGACGATCACGTAACAGCAGCGTGAACTTCATCAGCTCCTCCATCACGTCCACGAGACGGTCGTAGTACGAGGACGGTTTCATTCGGCCGGCCTCGTCGAATTCGGTAAATGCCTTGGCAACAGAGGACTGGTTGGGGATGGTGAACATCCGCATCCATCTACCCAGCACACGCAGCTGATTGACTACGTTGAACGATTGCGAGCCTCCGCAGACCTGCATCACCGCGAGCGTCTTGCCTTGGGTGGGTCGTACGGCGCCTATAGCTAAGGGAACCCAGTCAATCTGAGCTTTGAACACCGCACTCATGGAGCCGTGGCGCTCCGGGGAACACCACACTTGGCCCTCAGACCATTGCATAAGATCGCGCAATTCCGTGACCTTTGGGTGGGTGTCAGGAGCGTCGTCCGGTAGGGGGAGCCCAGAGGGATCGAACACTCTGGTTTCGGCTCCAAACTCTTCCAGTAAGCGAGCTGCCTCCTGAGTCACTAGACGGCTAAATGAGCGCTCTCGCGTGGATCCATACAGAAGAAGAATTCGAGGCTTGTGCAGTGACCGTGTGTGCGGCTCCAACTGCTCCAACGATGGAATGTCTACTAGGTCGGCATGCACGTTTGGCAAGGTATCTTGCATATTTACTCCTACTGCGATGCCGCGCGGACATCGCCTTTGTTGAGCGTCAAAGCGTACCGATACGGTTCAATTGCGCTTTAAGTTCGTCAGCACCCATGGTCTTCAGCGGCAGCTCAAGAAAAGCACTTACGCGTTCACGAATTTTGGCGAGCGTGGCTTCAAACGCGGCTGTAATTTCAGCCTCCGATCCTGAGCATTCTGAAGGGTCGGCCAAGCCCCAATGCGCCTTCAGCGCGGGCCCGAAAAAGATGGGGCATGCTTCACCCGCAGCCCGATCACAGACGGTAATCACGATATCGGGAGGCGAGCCTTCAAAAGCGTCAGACGCTTTGCTGCTCAGGCCGGCCGTAGCGATGCCCGCTGCCTCCAGAGTTTGTAGCGCCCGTGGATTAACACGGCCACTTGGAAAGCTTCCTGAGCTGACCGCCTCGACTCCTTGAGGAGCCAGATGGTTGAACAGCCCCTCGGAAAGGATGCTGCGGCAGCTGTTGTGTGTGCACATGAATAAGACTTTCATCAGGCGATCCTTAATTCAGAAACTGAGGCGTATAGCTAGGGCGCAGAGGGTGACGACAAGGATAGGCAAGGTCAGCACGATCCCGGTTTTGAAGTAGTAACCCCAGCTGATCTTGATGTCCTTCTTGGCTAGCACGTGCAGCCACAACAAGGTGGCTAAGCTGCCAATAGGTGTGATCTTCGGGCCCAGGTCACAGCCGATGATGTTGGCGTACACCATGGCTTGCTGGACGACGCCTTCGACTCCAGAGGCGTGAATAGACAGGGCGCCTACCAGAACGGTTGGCATGTTGTTCATGATCGAGGAAAGGAACGCGGTCAGAAGCCCGGTGCCGAGTGAAGCTCCCCAGATGCCGTGGCCCGCGAATACGTTGAGAGTTTGCGCAATGTGATCCGTCAGGCCCGCGTTTTTTAACCCGTAGATGACCAGGTACATCCCCAAAGAGAAAACCACTACCTGCCATGGGGCGCCTTTGAGCACTTTGCCGGTGTCGATGGCATGACCACGAGCTGCGATCACATACAGGATGGCCGCACAGACCGCCGCTACAGCGCTTATCGGAACACCCAATGGCTCAATGACGAAGAAACCCACCAACAGCAACGCAAGGATCCACCAACCGGCGATGAACGTGGGGCGGTCGCGGATGGCTTCTTCCGGGTAATGCAGTTGTTCAATGTCGTAGGTTCTGGGTAATTCCTTGCGGAAGAACCACATCAGCATGCCGAGCGTCGCCGCTACGCTAACTAGATTCACCGGCACCATGACGGACGCGTACTCGCTGAAACCAATGTTGAAGTAGTCAGCAGAAACGATGTTTACCAGGTTCGATACCACCAAGGGCAGGCTCGCGGTATCGGCAATGAATCCTGCCGCCATGACGAACGCCAATGTTGCGGCGGGGGAAAATCGCAGTGCTAGCAGCATCGCAATCACGATGGGCGTGAGAATCAAGGCTGCACCGTCATTCGCGAATAGTGCCGACACAGCGGCGCCGAGCAGGATGATAAAAGCGAATAGCTTGCGCGTGCTGCCTTTCCCCCAACGCGCAACATGCAGCGCCGCCCATTCGAAGAACCCGGCTTCATCGAGCACAAGGCTGATGATGATTACCGCGATAAACGTCGCCGTGGCATTCCAGACGATGTGCCAAACCTCGGGTATGTCACTCGGCGAGACGACGCCGGTGAGCAGGGCAAGGACAGCGCCGAAGCTCGCGCTCCAGCCCACACCTAGGCCTCTAGGCTGCCAAATGACCAGGACAATAGTTGCGATAAAGATGAGTACGGCAATAAGCATTTCTCTAATCCCGTTAGGACCTGAATCAGTTGCAGACCGCTCGACTGCGAGGACGACCATCCATGCTGCACAAACGCTTGGCTTCCGTCTGAAGCCAGTGCTGATTGGCGTCCACAACGTCCTTTAAAACGCCGGCCACCCACGCGGGCAACTCGGGATGCAGTCGGTAGTAAACCCACTGACCTTGGCGGCGATCCATCAGCAAACCGGCAGAGCGAAGTAACGCCAGGTGACGAGAGATTTTGGGCTGGCTTAACACGAGGGCGGCGGTAAGTTCGCAGACACACAGTTCTCCCTCAGCCACGACGAGTAAGGTGATTTTTGCGCGCGTGTCGTCAGCCAGGCACTTAAACAATACTGTAGGTGTCATGGGCTCTGTCATAGATCCTCCGGGCCATCCACATATGGAACGGCGAATATATGGGTTAACGGATATTCGGTAAAGTGAATATGGTTTTGCCTAGACCGCCTGTCACCAAGGAGGCGCTGAATGCATTGTGTTCAAGGGAGAGATATGGAGAGCCTCGTGACAATTCATGCAGTGCCAATTGCAGGCGTGCAATGGCAGCGTTTTCGCAGCGCGTTGAGTGCTGCAAATCTGCCAATTGACGATATCGAGCTGCCGGGGCGCACCTTCTTTGCGTTCCTGCGGGGCAGTGAAACGGTCGGATGGGGAGGGTTTGAACAGCACGGCGCTGATGGTCTGCTGCGATCTTTGGTCGTCGAGGCGACCCACAGGTCGAAAGGAGTCGGGGGGGAGGTGCTTCAGCTGATTGAAGCTATAGCGGCCAAGGAGGGAATTGCTCGGCTGCATTTGCTCACGACCACTGCGTCGGGCTTTTTCGAGCGCTTAGGCTATGAAGCGAGTGAGCGCGGTTCCGAACCTCTCCTTATTTCTCGGACTGAGCAATTCAGGGGGCTCTGTCCAGGTTCGGCTTGTTACCTGCACAAAGCGTTACCCGGCGCAGTTTGCTAGAGGGCCGTCGATCCCCCGTCAAAAACGTTTTTACCCCGGCGCGCGCGCTCGTCCCCCCGCCACGCCCCCGGGCTAAATAGGGCGTTTTTTCTGCACCCCTGCGGAGCCATCAGTGCAGCCCCGGCGTTGTGCTTCAGGAGGGCTCAGGAGTCTCGAAACCCTGCGAAACCCTGCAAGGGTGGGGTGTTTTTCAACTGCATTCGTCAACGTTTCGATAAGGAAAAACGCCCAGTTTGGGAGGGGGTGTTCAAAGGAGGTGATTTTTTAAGATTGGATGGAAAAAAGCTCTACAAGCCGCGTATTTGCTGGCTTTGATGCCTGACTTCGGTAGGTGATTTTAGGTTAGGCGAAAGGTGATTTTTCTGTAAGTCATTGATTTTAAAGGGCTGTGTTGCGCCAGTTAATCTCTACCTGTTGAGGTAAGCCGCTAACCTATAAATCACCTAAAACTTACCTTTTTCGTGTGCTGTAACTGATTGAATTCACTAGGATATTTCGTTGTTTCGGCACTCGCTAACCTCCCTAACCCATTTTTTAGGGGTCAACATAAAACGGCATGACACCCTCAAAAGGGCCTTTTTTGAGTGGTGCGCTCTTTCCCGATGGGAACACTCTGGGAACAGAAATTGACGTGCGAAGCTTGCTGTCGCCACACGGAATGCGGCCTCCAGCCTCTCAATGTTTGAAGACATGAGTTCGAATCTCACCGCCTCCGCCATCTGATAAAACAAAAGCCCCGCTTAATGCGGGGCTTTTTTATGCCAGCGTTTTCGCTTAGCGAGAGGCGCTGGTTGGCGCGCAGCCGGTGCTCGGGCCGCCTGTCAGGGACTCCACGTTGTCGAGCACCTTGTTGCCTTGATCCACCTTTTGCGCATGTTCTGCAGCCTGCACGCGCTGAGCGTAACCGGCGGAGCTGCCGCCGAGGTTTTGCTGGGTTTCCAATACCGAGTTGGTGATGGCCAGCAGGCTACGGCCGGTCGAAATCAAGTCGGCCGTGGTGTTTGGTGCGCACGGTCCGTTGGCCGTTTGTACGTTGTTCAGGCCTTGGGTTTGTGTGTTTTGCGGCAGGCAGCCGGCGAGTGTGGCCAGCACGGGCAAAACGAACAATACGCTCAGTGTTCCCTTGATCTTCATCTGCAGTTCCCTCTGGTTTGCCGGGTTATCGGAGACCGGGCCTCGGCCGAATGCCGAAGCGAAGGCGGGAAGTCTATGAGCGCGTTGTAGGCACGAGGAATAGTACGGGTGTACTACGGCGCTCAGCCCCTCAAGCCTGCTAGCGTCTTGTCCTCTGGGGTGCGACCGCTTAGGGTGGAGCGCACCTGTTAAGTCGGTTTGCAAGGATTGCTTATGCCTACGCGCGCGAGTCGCCCGTACGACACCGAACGCGCCCAGGCGGCGGTGCGTTTGATCATCACGCCGATCACCGTCAGCTACATGTTTTGGGTGTATTTCCAATCGATCATCGACCGTGAGCTCGCCTGGCTGGTCGCTTGCTTCGGTTTGCTGTTCTTTGCGGTTTCGTTGCTGCTGTGGTGGGACATCTGCCGCCGCCCCGGCGACCATCCAGTGCGGCGCGCCTTTACGCTGCTCACCGACTTCAGCTGCATCACGCTGACCATGGCCGTGGGCAGCGCCGCCATGCTGCCGGTGTACGGCATTTTGTTGTGGATGACGGTTGGCTACGGCTTGCGCTACGGGCCACGCTATTTATTGGTGGCGACGGCCATGGCGATAGGGTCGCTGGCAATTACCGCCAGCAGCTCCGCGTACTGGCAGGCGCAACCGTTCATGACCATTACGCTGATCATCACCACGCTGATGGTGCCGGGTTATATGTACGCGCTGCTCAAGCGCGCCCACGAAGCCGCCGAGGCTGAGCGCGCGGCGAACCAGGCCAAGTCGCAATTTCTGGCGCAGGCCAGCCACGATTTACGTCAGCCCATTCACTCGATAAGCCTGTTTACCGCTTGCCTTCGCGATGGCCGGCTCGACGCTGAGCAACAGCGCCTGGTGGACAACGTCGACAAATCGTTGCACAGCGTCTCTCGCCTGTTTCGCACGATTCTTGACATGTACTCGTTGGACAGTGGTCGCGTCACGCCGCAGCTGGAACCGGTGGCGCTGCACACTTTGCTGCAGCAACTGGTGCAGCAGAACGCCGAGGCCGCGCGCTGGGCCGGCGTGGCGATCCGCGTTCATTGCCCGCCGACCTACGTTCACGCCGACCCCGTTTGCTCACCACCATGCTGCAAAACCTGCTCACTAACGCCCTGAAATACGCGCCGGGTCGGCCATTGTTAGTTGGCTGTCGGCGGCGCAGTAGCGGGCTTTCCATCGAAATGTACGACAAGGGCATCGGCATTGCCGAAGCCCATCTGGGCAGCATTTTTGATGAGTTCTACCGCGTGCGTCAGGCGCGCGGTAAAGACGTGGAGGGCATGGGGCTGGGGCTCGCCATCGTCAAACGCCTGGGGCAGTTGATGGACCTCTCCATCCGTATCCGTTCGACCGTGGGCGCGGGCACTGTCGTAGCCATTGATGGTCTTCGAGCAGTTTCGCCACCCGCCGTTCAGAGTTCGTTGGCAGCGCCTCGACCGCTGGCATCGCCAATGCTCGGCGGGTTGCGCGTGTGCCTGATTGAGGATGACGCCAACGTTCTGTTGGCCACCGCCACCTTGTTGCAGAAGTGGGGGTGCAAGGTTGACAGCTACACCTCGATTCCGCGCAGCCAAAACCCTTACGACCTGGTGATCACTGATTTCGACCTGGATACCGAAGCCTCCGGCGCGGACTGCATCACCTATGTGCGCCACCTCAGCGGCCGCAATATTCCGGCGATCATTGTCACCGGCCACGACGTGCGGCGCGTGCAGGAAGCGGTGAACGACGTCGGTATTCCGGTGCTGCCCAAACCGGTTCATCCGGCGGAGCTGCGGTCGTTGCTGGTGGCGCTGAAGCTGGAGCAGCACGTGTCGTAACGGTTAGTTAAGGCCGGCCTTGGCGGCAATTGCTGCCGCGGCGGTGCGCGTTGTCACGTCGAGAATGTGCAGTAGGGACGACACGTGAATGCGCACGGTGAACGGCGAGATAAGCAGCTCCCGCGCGATTTCTTTATTGGACAGACCGCGTGCCACTAGCACCAGCACCTCGCGCTGTCGCGGCGTCAGTTGATCCAGCGCGCTGCCGTTTTTGATAAATGCTGGCAGCCCGGCAGGCCCGGTGGCCAGCACGAATTCCCCGGCACGCACCGCCAGCAGCGCCTGAACGATTTCATCGGGTGGCGTCGCTTTGCCGATAAAACCGTCGGCGCCCGCGGCCATCACTTCGTCTATGAGCGTTCGGTCGTCGACCATCGACACAATCACAATCGAGCTGCGCTTGAAGGCTTTGCGCAAGGTGCTGACCGCTTGCGGCGACTGTCCGGGAAACAGCAGGTCGAGCAGAAACAGGCTGGGCGCTGCGCCCTCGCTAGCCAGGCGCAGCACTTCGTCCATGTCGCCGGCTTCATGCAGGCTGGCCTGCGGGAAAACGCGTTGCACGATGCGGCTGAGACCGTCGCGAAACACCGGGTGGTCGTCGGCGACAATGATGCGTTCAGGTGGCACGAGGGGCGCGGTATGAGCGTGATCAGTCATAGCCGAAGCCTAAAGTCATATTCCCAGCAGCGCCACCTCTTGGGTTCGAGGATGTGTTGCCGCGCTATTTTTGCCTGCCACACCCGCGAAGGAGCCCAAGATTCTGGCGTTGGCTATTTGACTGATATGCGCCAAGCTAGGCCATGTAAGGAGATTTTGTTAAGGTGTCCGCCTTCCCATAAGACCGCTTCGCCAAGCGGCTTTGACGCGCAAGAGGTGTCGCTTGATTAGGGTGCTAGTGGTCGATGACCACGATCTGGTTCGAACCGGTATTACGCGCATGCTCGACGATATCGACGGTCTTCAGGTTGTCGGTCAAGCCGACTCGGGGGAGGAGTCGCTGAAGAAGGCGCGCGAGGTCAAGCCGGACGTTGTCCTGATGGACATCAAGATGCCGGGCATCGGCGGTCTCGAAGCCACCCGCAAGCTGCTGCGCAGTCACCCCGATATGAAAGTTATTGCCGTCACCGTGTGTGAAGATGACCCGTTCCCGACGCGCTTGCTGCAAGCCGGCGCGGCGGGTTATCTGACCAAGGGCGCGGCGCTAGAAGAGATGGTGCAAGCCATTCGCATGGTGTTTGGCGGGCAGCGTTACATCAGTCCGCAAATTGCCCAGCAGTTGGCGCTGAAATCGTTCCAACCGCAAACCAGCGGTTCGCCGTTCGACCTGTTGTCTGAGCGGGAAATCCAGATCGCGCTGATGATCGCCGGTTGCCAAAAAGTACAGACCATCTCCGACAAACTCTGCCTCTCGCCGAAAACCGTGAACACTTACCGCTATCGCATTTTCGAAAAGCTGGAAATCACCAGTGACGTCGAGCTGGCCTTGTTGGCGGTGCGTCACGGGATGGTCGATGCCACCAGTTGAAATGAGCGAACCGTTTGACGCCAGTGCGTTTCTGGCGACCAGCAGCGGCCGTCCCGGCGTGTATCGAATGTTCGATGCCGAGGCGAAGTTGCTGTATGTGGGCAAAGCTAAGAATCTGAAAAAGCGCCTCGCCAGTTACTTCCGCAAAACCGGACTGGCGCCGAAGACTGCTGCCCTGGTGGCCAAGATCGCGCAGATCGAAACCACCATCACTGCCAACGAAACCGAAGCGCTGCTGCTTGAGCAAACCCTGATCAAGCAATGGCGGCCGCCGTACAACATTCTGCTGCGCGACGACAAATCCTATCCCTACGTGTTTTTGTCCGATGGCGAATTCCCGCGCCTGAGCATTCACCGTGGGGCGAAGAAACAAAAAGGCCGCTACTTCGGCCCTTACCCCAGCGCGGGTGCGATCCGCGAAAGTTTGAGCCTGCTGCAAAAGACCTTTCTGGTCCGCCAATGCGAAGACAGTTACTTCAAGAACCGCACCCGGCCGTGCTTGCAGTACCAGATCAAGCGTTGCAAAGGGCCGTGCGTGGCCGGCTTGGTGACGGCTGAGGAATACGCCGAAGACGTGCGCCACTCGGTGATGTTTCTGGAAGGGCGCAGCAATGCACTTACCGACGAGTTGTCGACCGGCATGGAGCAGGCCGCTATGAACCTGCAGTTCGAGCGGGCCGCCGAATTGCGCGATCAAATCGGCCTGCTGCGCCGGGTTCAGGACCAGCAAAGCATGGAAGGCGGCAATGGCGACGTCGATGTGATTGCCGCAATGGTCAATCCGGGCGGCGCCTGCGTGCACCTGATCAGCGTGCGCGGCGGCCGCGTGTTAGGCAGCAAGAATTTCTACCCGCAGGTGGCGATCGAGGAGAGCGTGGGAGAGGTGCTGGCCGCGTTCCTTGCGCAGTATTACCTCGGCAGTCATGAGCGCGATTTGCCGGGCGAGTTGATCGTTAACACCGACCATGAAGACTTCCCCGTGCTGATCGAAGCGATTCATTCGCTGCGCGGCCGTGAGTTAGCGATCAGCTACAAAGTGCGCGGCACCCGAGCGAAGTGGCAGCAGTTGGCGGTGACCAACGCCGAGCTGGCGTTGGCCTCGCGTCTCGCCGATCGCCAGCACATTGCCGCGCGCTTCGAAGCCTTGGCGCAGGCCTTGAACATGGACGAAATTCCGCAGCGCATGGAGTGCTTCGACATCAGCCACTCCAGCGGCGAAGCCACCGTGGCCTCCTGCGTGGTGTTTGGGCCGGAGGGGCCGCTGAAGTCCGACTACCGGCGCTACAACATCGAAGGCGTGACCGGCGGCGACGACTATGCGGCCATGCATCAAGCGTTGACGCGGCGTTTCAGCAAAATCAAAGACGGCGAGGGCAAGCTGCCCGACATCCTCTTGGTCGATGGCGGCAAGGGCCAGTTATCGATGGCGCGCGATGTGTTGCAGGAACTGGCCGTACCGGACCTGATTCTGCTCGGCGTGGCCAAGGGCGTTACGCGCAAGCCGGGTTTGGAAACCTTGTACCTGAATGACGCCGCCCACGAATTCACCTTGCCCGGCAACTCGCCGGCGCTGCATTTAATTCAGCAGATCCGCGATGAGTCGCACCGCTTCGCCATCACCGGCCACCGCGCCCGGCGCGGCAAGGCGCGACGCACCTCGAATCTGGAAGAAGTGCCAGGGGTTGGGCCAAAGCGTCGGCGCGAGCTGCTCAACCACTTCGGTGGCTTGCAGGAATTGGCGCGCGCCAGTACCGACGAAATCGCTAAGGCCCCAGGAATTAGTAAAAAGCTCGCCGAGTCGATTTATGCCGCCTTGCACAGCGAGTAGAATGCCCGCTCACCTCGCAGCCTAGTTGTGCCGATGAATATCCCCAACCTGCTTACCGTTCTGCGCGTTCTGCTGATTCCGATCTTCCTGTTGCTGTTCTATCTACCGTTTTCCTGGAGCTATCTGGCGGCCAGTGCGGTATTTGCAGTGGCAGCGGCGACTGATTGGCTGGACGGTTATCTGGCCCGCAGATGGGAGCAGAGCACCCCGTTTGGCGCTTTTCTCGATCCGGTTGCCGACAAATTGATGGTGGCAGTGGCGCTGGTGGTGCTGGTGGAAGAGCACCACACCATTTGGCTGACCCTGCCAGCGGCGATCATTATTGGTCGCGAGATCGTTATTTCTGCCTTGCGCGAATGGATGGCGGAACTCGGCGCTCGCGCGCATGTGGCGGTGTCGAATCTGGGCAAATGGAAGACCGCGGCGCAAATGCTGGCGCTGGTTATTCTGCTGGCGAGCCCGCCGTCGGAAACCGTGCGCGTGGTGATTGGCTTTGGTCTGCTGATCGTCGCGGCGGGGCTGACGTTGTGGTCGATGGTGCATTACCTGATCGCCGCCTGGCCGCACCTGAACCCCAATCAGGATAAATAAAGTTTTTTGAATCAAGGGGTTGACGGGGTGTTTGGTTTCTATAGAATGGCGCCCGTCACCAAGACGCGGGAATAGCTCAGTTGGTAGAGCACGACCTTGCCAAGGTCGGGGTCGCGAGTTCGAGTCTCGTTTCCCGCTCCAGTTTGTTGACGTTGACGTCGCAGTTTGCGGCGTCTTCGTTTTGAGGCCGAGTAGCAAAATGGTTATGCCGCGGATTGCAAATCCGCTTACGCCGGTTCGATTCCGACCTCGGCCTCCATTATAGAAAGACCCCGTAGCTCCTTGATCTACGGGGTTTTTTCTTTTCTGGGCTAACCAATTCCTACATGTCTTGAAGCTTGCCTCATGCACGATGGCTGTATATATTCCGCCCTCGTTCTGTGCCGCAGCACCGCCATTGGCCGCTGCCACACACCATCGCCCGGATGGCGAAATTGGTAGACGCAAGGGACTTAAAATCCCTCGTTCTTTGAACGTGCCGGTTCGACCCCGGCTCCGGGCACCACTTGTAAATCAAGGGCTTACGACCACTCGGCGTAGGCCCTTTTTTTTGTTATTGGGTTGCAGTTGCCAGCGGATGCGGTACCGAGGCTGGCCAATCAGTGGAGGCGTTATGCCGGACGATGACGGGATGGAGCAGCGTTTCCAGCAGGCCATTGCGGCGCAATTTGGCATAACCCTGGAGGAGCTGGACGAGTGTTGCATTCTCGACAAGCGCTAACTCACAGACGACGACTACCTGAGCGGTCGCTTTGTCGAACTCGATGAGGAAACGCCGGTGGAGCTGCTCGCCCGCGTGGGGCTGCAGCACGGCAAACCCTTGGCGAAACATCTCTTGCCAATCCGGCTCGACGGCAGCGACCACGGCGAGTATCAGCCGTAGCGACGCTTGGAGCTGTGCACTTAAAAGGGCTTACTCGCAGCAATACGGGTAGGCCCTTTTCGTTTCCAGGCTCTGCTGTTCCATTGACGTGGGGCAAACAAGTTGGCGATTTACGTTGATAACCACCGTTTTGCTTCCATTCGTCCTACATAAAATTCACATCAGTACTACGATCAGACTGCATGGCCGAGTAAGTGCCATAGACATTGCAATTACGGATCGAGGTGCAGCTTGGCTAAAGTATTGATTGCTGACGACCATGAGGTCATCCGCATGGCTACCCGGATGATGCTGGAAACTGCCGGGCATGAGGTTATTGGTGAGGCCAGTAATGGCGTCGAGGTGGTAGGCCTTTTACGCAGTCTGTCCCCGGATTTGGTCATTTTGGACATGGACATGCCGCAGCTCGACGGCTTTGCCGTGCTTCAGCGGGTTCATGCGCAGCCCAACCCGCCCAAAATCATTGTTTTCTCGGGGCTGGACGCCAGCCGCTACGCGGTTCGTTGTGCACGGGCCGGCGCGTCGGGGTTTGTGGCTAAAGACAGCGACTTGAAGCAGCTCACCAACGCCGTGCAAACGGTGATGTCGGGCTACAAGTTGTTCCCGGTCACTGAGTATTCCTCAGTCGATGGCAGCGGCCAGCTAGCGTCGGAAAAAGAGTTGCTGGAAACCTTGTCCGACCGCGAAACGACCGTGCTGCGCAGCCTGGCGACGGGCCATCGGATCAAGGACATTGCCGATGAGCTGCTGCTGAGCGAGAAAACCGTCAGCACCTACAAAAGCCGACTCATAAGCAAGCTTCAGGTTGGCAACATTCTGGAGTTGGTCGAACTGGTCAAGCGCAACAATTTGATCTGAAGCCCTCCACGGCGCGGTTCTTAGTCGAACGCGCCGTTGAGAACCTCATAAATAATGCCGGTGGCGATGGCGACCAAAATCAGGTCGGTGCCGACCTGCTGCCATTCGTAGCCCTCGTAGCGTGGCAGTTGGCCGAGCAGGCGGCCGTCGAGTTTTTTGGCGATGCCCGGTGGCAGCGGTTTGCCTCGGGCGAGGTTCTTCTGAATGCCGGGGGGCAGCGCTGGGCCTGGGCTCCAATAGTCGCGGTGGCCGCCCAGCAGGCCGTAGATAGAGTTGCGGTCCACGCTGGGGCCGCCGCCATGCCCTTCGTTATCGCCCCCGCCCTTATTCTTCCCGCCCTGCGCATGTTCGCCACCATGGCCGTTGCCGTTGTTTTTGCCCTTGCCGTTGCCAGGGTCAGCGAGTGCCGAAACAGAACCCATCGCCAGGGTCAGGCAGGCGAGCAACGCGATCAATTTCTGTGCTTTGAACATGGCAGCGTTCTCAAGAGGGAAGGGCAAGGGTGAACAATTCGAGCTTAGCTCAGCCGCAACGTCAACGTCCTCGGCAAGTTAAGCGACTGCCGTTAACTGCCCGCGAGCGGCCTCTAAGAAAAGCTCAAATGTTTCGGTCACGCCGCGCTGCAGTTCGCGCTCGTCACAGTTCTGCGCGTGGCTTTCCAGCCGCTGCAAAAAGCTTGGCCACAGACCAGGCGTGGCGGCGTGCGCCAGATAGTGCATAGGCGCGCCAGGCTGTGCGGCTTGCACACGCTTGGCGAGCACTTGGCCGCCGAGGCGCGAACCTTCCAGCACATACGCTGCGCCCCAGCACCAAGCCTGGCTGACGCTGCTGCGCGCGGGCAGCGGGGCGATCGGTCGGCAGTTTAGTGCCGCAAGGTCGGCACGCAGAACATCACTGCGCCGGCGCTGCGGCCAATCGTCGAGCAAACGCTCGATGCCGTTCTGTTCCAAGCAGTGTTCGAGGCTGAACAGCGCAGCAGCGTGGGCTTGCAGAAAGTGGCGATAGCCGTCGGCCGTTTCCAGAGACAGCGCCGAAAAGGCGTCATCAACCGCCTGGTGCAAGCCGGCGCCGGCCTCGCGCAGACGGGCGCGCACGTTATCCATGCTTGGGCACCACGGCGCGCAACGCTTGCAGAATCTTGCGCACCAATTGGTCTTCGGTGAACGGCTTTTGGATCACCGGGCTGTCGCCGAGGCCCACGGAGTCGAGCTCGGCATAACCGCTGATGAACACGATCGGCAGCTGAGGTTGCTGCACCGCCACCACCCGGGCCAGCTCGCCGCCGTTCATGCCGGGCATGGCGAAGTCGGCGAGCAGCAAATCCACCTCTATGCTGGTCAACAAGTGCAGCGCGTGGGCGCCGGACTCCGCTTCGGTGACTTCAAATCCCAGGCGCCGAAGCATCTGCGCCGTGACGTCCCGTACCGAAGGGTCATCGTCGACCAGCAAAATATGGTGCTCGCCGCAGAGCAACTCTGGGCTGTCGCCCGCCTGATCGGCCGCCACCGGGTTGGCTTGCGGTTCGGTGCGTGGCAAATACACCTGCACCGTGGTGCCCACGCCCACTTCGGTGAAAATCCGCGCGCCGCCGCCCGATTGCTTGGCAAAACCGAACACCTGCGCCAAGCCCAGGCCGGAGCCTTTTCCCACTTCCTTGGTGGTGAAGAAGGGTTCGAAGGCTTTTTGCAGCACTTCCTGGCTCATGCCGGTTCCGGTGTCCGATACCGACAGCATCACGTAGTCGCCAGGCCCCGGTTCTTCGGCGCTCTGTGCTGGCTGGCTGATGGTGACGTTGGCGGTGGCCAGCACCAACTGTCCGCCGTCTTTCATGGCGTCGCGGGCGTTGATCGCCAGATTCAGGATGATCATGTCGATCTGCGTTGGGTCGACCAAGGCGTGCCATAGGTCGGACTGCGCCTGAATGGCCACGCTAATGCGCCCGCCCAGCGTGCTTTTGAGCAAGGTGTGCAGGTTGTTCAGCGTTTCATTGAGGTTCAGCGGCGCGGGCGCCAATTGCTGACGACGGGCGAAGGCCAGCAGCTGGCTGGTCAATGTGGCACCGCGCTCGCCAGCGGTACGGATATGGTTAACCCGCCGCAGGCTGGTTTCAGGCGCCACGCCGCGTTCCAGGTCGCGCTGCAAGAACGTGGCGCTGGTCAGAATCACGGTCAACAGGTTGTTGAAATCGTGGGCGACGCCAGCGGTGAGTTGGCCTACGGCCTCCAGGCGTTGCATTTGCCGGAGCGTGGCTTCGACTTTTTCCCGCTCCTGAATCTGCTTGCGCAACGCGGCGTTGGCGTCGGCCAGCTTGTCGATGCTGGCAATTTCGCTGGTGATATCCCGGCCTGCCACGTAGGCACGGCCGCCGTCTGGCACCGCGCTCCAGGAAATCCAGCGATAACCGCCGTCACGGTGACGCAAGCGGTTGACGAAACGGTCCGCCACCTTGCCGCGCCGCACGGTGGCCATCGCCACACGGCTGCTGCGCACGTCGTCGGGGTGGGTAAGGGCGACCAACGGCAGCCCGAGCAATTCATCCTGACGCCAACCGAGGATGCTCTGCCAGGCCGGATTTACCGCCAGGGTGGTGGAGTCGAAGCCTGTCACCGCCAGCAAATCGCGGGACAACTCCCACGTGCGGTCGCGCTCGCGGGTACGCTCCTGCACGCGCTCGCCGAGGGTTTCGTTCATTTGCTTGAGTGCTTCGGTGGCGGCGCGCTGCTCGGTAATATCCATCACCACGCCGACAAAGCGGGTGCATTGCGTGCCTTCAAAAAACGCCTGGCCGCGCATTTCCAGCCAGCGCTCGCGGCCGTCCGGCAAATGAATGCGGTAGGGCGTGGCGAAATCGGGGTGATGCGGGTCGCTGGTCACCGCTTGAATGCGTGCCCGCAGCGCCGGCAAATCGTCGGGGTGGCAGAGCCGTTCGAACACGCTCATGTCCAGCGTTTCGTCGGCGTCCAGCCCGCACATGGCGCGGTAGCGTTGGTCGCAGCGCAGTTCGCCGCTGCTGGGCTCGTAATCCCACATGCCCAGGCCAGCCGCTTCCACGGCCAGACGGGCGCGCACGCCAACCTCCTGCAACGCCTGCTCCGCCTGCTGCCGACGGCGCCGCTCATTCACTTCCGCCAGGGCGCGGTTGACCGCCTTGGGCAGTAGCGAGAGGTTCTGTTTGAGCACGTAGTCGACGGCGCCGGCGCGCATCATGTTGACGGCGTTTTCTTCGCCGTACACACCGGAAAGGAAGATAAAAGGCGTTTGCGGGGCCAGACGCCGGGCTTCCTGCAACGCCTGGCTGCCGGAGAACCCCGGCAGAATAAAGTCGGCCAGAATCAGATCAAACTCGCGTCGCTCCAGGGCTTCAATGACACCAATCTGGTCGTAGACCAATTCGACATCGAGGGTGTAACCACTGCGCTCCAGTGCTAACTGGGCCAGCTCCGCATCGTGCGGGCTGTCCTCAATCAACAAAATACGGATGTGTGTTGACGCGGGCATCAATGTTCCTAGGTCAGTCGTGCTGGTCGTCGTGCTTGCGGGTGCGGTTCAGACGCAGCGAGCCGGGCGGTGGTTCATTGAGAACGGCCCAGAAAATGCCCAGATCGGAAATCGCCGCCACGAAGTCTTTGAATTCCACGGGCTTGACCACATACGCGTTCACGCCCATTTCATAGGCGCGCATCAGGTCGGGTTCTTCGCGAGACGAGGTCAGCATGACCACCGGAATGCTGCGCAGCGCCGGGGTTTCGCGCACGGTTTTGAGCACTTCCAGACCGTCGACCTTGGGCAACTTCAAGTCGAGCAACAGCACGGCCGGATTGCCGTCTGCGCGGGTCTCGTAATCACCACGTCGCAGCAGGTAATCCAGCGCTTCGGCGCCGTCGCGTTTAATCACAACATCGTTGGCCAACTGGCTGCGCTCCAGCGCGACCAGAGTCAGTTCCAGATCGTTGGGGTTGTCTTCAACGAGAAGGATGGGTTTGAGCATCAGTCTTTCCGGTCATCAAGTGGAGTGTTGTAAGTCAGTCGGGGTAAGGCGAAATAAAACGTGGCGCCATGGTCGATACGGCCTTCGGCCCACACGTGGCCGCCATGGCGTTCGATGATGCGGCGCACACTGGCCAGGCCAATGCCGGTGCCTTCGAACTCTTCCATGCGATGCAAACGCTGGAATACGCCGAACAGCTTGTTGCTGTACTGCATGTCGAAGCCCACGCCGTTATCGCGGATAAACACCACGATTTCATCAGCGCGCTGCTCAGCGCCCATCTCGATCACCGCCTTGTCGCGGCGGCTGGAATACTTGAGGGCATTGCTGACCAGATTGCGCAGCACCATGTGAATAAAGGCGGCGTCGGCTACCACGACGGGCAGCGGCTGGATGCGCCACTCTATGTCGCGTTGCTCGTAGTCGGGGCGCATTTCCTCGCGAATGGAACTGACCAGCGCGCCCAGATCGACGTCCGTCATGTGCAGCGCGGCGCGGCCCATTTGCGAGAAGCTCAGCAGGTTGTCCACCAGCACGCCGGCGAAACGCGCGGCATCGCTGATGTTCACCAGGAAACGCTTGCCGCGCTCGCTCAGCTGCTGACCTTCCAGCTCACCGAGCAGTTCGGTGTAGCCGGCGATATGGCGTAGCGGCGCGCGCAAATCGTGGGACACGCTGTACGAGAACGACTCCAGCTCTTTGTTGCTCTCGCGCAGTTCGCCAGCCAGCATCGCCATCTCTTCGGCCTTGCGCAGCACGATGCCCAGCACGGCGTTGCGCAGCTCCATCGCGCCTTCGCACTCAGCCGCTTCCCACGGAGCGCAATAACCGCGTAGTTCTTCACGCCACGTGTCAAAACTGTTGCGCGGAGAGAGGGCACCGCTGGTTTCATCCAAGGTTTTTTTCGGCTGCCCGGCCCACTTCACCGTCTGAACGCGCTCGGGCCTGAACCACATCAGGTAATGAGCGTGCAGCTTGGAAATCGACACCGCCAGCACGCCGGCACTGTGAGCTGCCAGGTGCGGCAAATGGGGGACGTCGCGCCCCAGATTGTCGCTGCTGAACAATGGGCCGCCGTTCTGGTTGCCCAGCCAGGTCGCCAGTTGCATGATCTGCGCGTCTGCTGGCGCATTACCGACCGTGACGCACGTATCGGCTGTTACCACGGCCGCGCCTTGGGCCTGGGCGAATGCCAACACCACCTCAGGCAAGCGCTGGAAGCCTTCGGTCACGCTGTCGTAATCGGCCATGCCCGCCAACAGCCGCACGACCAGATGGCGCAATTCCAACTTGCGGTGCGCCAACTCAGCCGCTTCGCTGGCGTCGATTTGCAGCGCCAGAATGCGCGCCAACAACTCACAGGTGGTGCGGGTTTTGTGGCTGAGCAGACGCGGCTCGCTGTCATGACACGAGATCAACCCCCATAGGCGATCGCGCACCACAATCGACACCGACATCGAGGCCAGGGTGCCCATGTTGCGCATGTATTGCAGATGCACTGGCGACACGCTGCGCAGCGACGCAAAGCCCAGATCCAACGGCTGCTGATTGACCGGATTAAGCGTTGGAATAAGCGGTGAGGGCGTGTAATTGGCATCGGGAATCAACCGAATCAGGTTCTTGCAATACAGCGCGCGGGCCTGGGCCGGGATGTCCGAAGCGGGGAACTGATGGCCCAAGTAGTTGGCGTAACCCGGCTCGGCGCGTTCGGCCAGCACGTCACCATTGCCGGCTTCATCGAACCGATAGGCTTTGACGCGGCCGAAGCCGGTGATCCGGCTCAACTCATTGACCGCCAACTGGCAGATGGCCTCGATGCTGTTCGCCGCATGCAGCTCGGCAACAAAGGTGCGCATCAAGGGATACAGAACACCGTAAGCCTCGCCAGCATTACTGGCCTGCTCGAATTCGAGAATCAGCTGATCCTCATTGCGATGGCCCATCAGCGCGAACGAGCAGGCCTGTGCCGTGCCCTTAACAAAACGCACATCGCCAAGGTGGAAGGGGTTGCGGTCTTCATCCGAGAGCCCGGCCAGCCGCGCCGGTAACTCCGGCTCATCGATCAGCTCGCTCAGCGATAAACCCAGCAGGCTCTGCGCCTCGAGCCCAAGCCACTGGCGGACGTTTTCACTGACCTGCTGCACTGCCAAGTCTGTCGCCGCGACCACGATCAAAAATCCATGGGGCTGAATGCCGCCGGGAATATGGATCGGTTCGTCGGCACAGCGCGCTACGGCGTCGGTCAGCGAATCAGGGACGGGGGTGTTCATGGTGCATCCTTTCAGACCAGAGCCACGAGAAATGGGCCGGCAATACGGCTTGGCCCAATTCAGAGCGGCGGCTGCGGAAAATGGTTCGAGAAATTTTCGACGGTGCGATTGCCGGTTATTTTGCCTTGGCCAACCCGTTGACTGCCAGTAGCCACTGGGGGTTCAGGCGCGGCTGGTCGGTTTCCAGCCCGAGCGTCTGCATGGCTTCTTTATGGGCGGCAATTTCAGCGGTTACCTGGCTGAGCGAACTGGTATTGGCTTCCAGCAGGTACATCTGCGTCAGGCCCTGGTGATAGAAACGCAGCAGCTTCATGGCCTCCGGGTTCTGCGCGTTTACGCCGGCCTCCACGTCGTGCATCACATTGGTCACGCTCATCAGCGCGCGCTTCAACCGCCAGCCATACACCGCTGCGCTCATCCACGGCTGCGACCACAACTTGACCTTGAACACTGCGGCGCACAGCACCACCGCCAACGCCACGCCGCCGGCATTCCAACGGAAATTGTCGCCGCCCGGCGTGCCAAACAGCATCACCGCCAGGCTGGACAACAGCATGGCCATGGCCACGAAAATCACCGCCACGATAAGCGTGCTGCGGCGGGTTTGCTGGCGATAGGTGGCGGGATCGAAGGGTTGGATTTCAAACATAAGGGGCGTGGGCTCTAGGCGAATGCGGTGGGCATTATCGCCTTAGAGCGGGCGAGCAGGGGAGAGAGGGCGACGCGAGTTGCTGAATAAAAGAAGGGCTGCAGCGAGGTTTAGCGCCCCGCATTCGCTCCCCGTACCAACCGACTGATCGCCTCGCGCTCGCTGAGCTGAGTGGGCATTTTCAGGGTGACAAGGTGGCCGTCCAGTAGCTGAATGGCCAGTTCGGTTTCAAAGTGCAGGCCGTTTTCGTCGAGGGTGGCGTAGGTCACGCCATAGGCGTTTTTACCGGTTTCGCTGAACATGCTGCCCATGGCGTTCTCCTTGTTAAGCCGCGTTGCATTAATGACGTGCAGGTTTTTGTTCGGTTTTTTCCGGGGCAGGGTTTTTGTCGCTGTGGCGATACAGCTCGGCGTTCAGGTGGCTGGCAAAGGCCGAGGCGGCTACAAGGCTGGCGATGGCTCCGAATTTGTTCATGGCGGTATTCCTCATGCTAGGGGGGCGGTGTTGCCCGATGGGTCGCATGATTGCCGCGCGTGGCGGCGGCCAGAAGTGAATGGGCACGATGGTGACTATCGAAGCCAGTGATACAGCGCAGCGGCGTTATCGAGCCGGCGATATGAACGCGCGGCTTTGCTCAGGAAAATGGGTCAGTTCGTAAAATTTTATTGACGACAACGGCTGCCACATCTCCCGCTGTGTATTCACAATTAAAACCGCGAAAGCGAGATAAGCCGTGGTTTATGGGTTTCTTTGCGCGCGCCGCTATGTTAAATAAAACAAACAGCTGGCCATTACCTACATCGCTTCAGGAAATCCCTTATGTCGTTACGTATCTGCATTCTGGAAACAGACATTCTGCGTCCGGAACTGGTTGACCAATATCAGAGCTATGGCCGGATGTTCGAGCAGCTCTTCGCCCGCCAGCCGATTGCCGCCGAGTTCGTCACCTATAACGTGGTGGAGGGCAACTACCCGGCAGATGACGAGCGCTTCGACGCCTATCTGGTTACCGGCAGCAAAGCCGATTCGTTTGGCACCGATCCCTGGATCGAAACCCTCAGAACTTACCTGCTCGACCGCTATCAGCGCGGCGACAAGCTGCTGGGCATCTGCTTTGGCCATCAGCTGTTGGCGCTGTTGCTGGGCGGTAAAAGCGAGCGGGCGCATCAGGGCTGGGGCGTGGGCACGCACCGTTACCAAGTGGCCGAGCAGCCAAGCTGGATGACGCCGGCGATGGATGAATTGACCTTGCTGATCAGCCACCAGGACCAAGTCACCGCGCTGCCCAAAGACGCTACCGTGATCGCTTCCAGCGAGTTCTGCCCCATCGCTGCGTACCGCATCAACGATCAGGTGCTGTGCTTCCAGGGTCACCCGGAATTCATTCACGACTATTCCCGCGCCTTGCTGGAAATTCGCCAGCAGCACCTGGGCGAAAAAATCTACAAATCCGGCATCGACAGCCTGCAGCACGACCACCAAGGCGCCGCTGTTGCCGAGTGGATGATGCGTTTCGTGGCGCAAGACAAGGCGGCGTCGCCGGCCTGATCCATCGAGGCTAAAGCCTCTCCCACAGGTTGTTCGTTGCTTTGGGAGTAGCGTTAGCCTCGAGCTGTTTGCGCTTGTTCAGCCCGCCTGCCGTGCCAATCATCAAAATCCCCGCTCATTTTTTCCTTCCCACGGTCACAAAAATTAAGCGCCGCGTTTCGTTGCCGTCGCCTTTTGAAGACCGGAGGAAAACGCAGCACGATGGACTATCTCGATCTTTTGCAGTGGCCGGCCATGGCCGTCACGGTAATGGCCGCTTGGCTGATTGGCGCAAGAAGTGCGCGCCGCCGAATGATGGGGTTTTGGGTTTTTATTCTGAGCAATGTGTTGTGGGTGATCTGGGGGCTGCACACCCACGCATATGCGCTGATTCTGCTGCAGTTCTGCCTGTGCGCCATGAACTGCCGGGGCCTGAAGAAAAATGCCGACACAGTCACACAGCCGTAACGCCGGGTTGGCAGTTTTTTTCAGCAGCTATAGTCAAGACTTACTGCCGAAATACATGAGGCCTGTTGTATGGACTGGCTCGTCACTTATAAATACAACAACGTGGAGCGCCACCTGCAGTTGCAGGCCCGCAGCGTGCCCAACATTCAAGTGGTCGCGTTTCGCGCAGTGACCGAGGTATTCGGCGAAAAGCCGCCGGTGGCGAAGGTCGCCGGGCAGCCGGTACTGGAATGGGTGAAGGCGTGTGGTGTGGATATCACCGATGTGATTTTGCTGCGCCGTACCAGCCGCGAGCCCAAGCCAGGTTCAGAAGAGCAGGGCGCTGAATCAAAGATACAACAAGGCTGAAGCGCCTCCCGACCATCCAACTGTTGCCAGCCGTGCGGAAGAGGCTTCAGCCTCGATGTTAATGACGAACATTCCCTGTCCGCTGACGCTCGTTTACAGCGCGCTTAGCACGCCACTGCTTTCTGCACGCGGCGCTGACGCAATTCCTGATTTGAACGGCGAGCTAGGGTTTTCGCTTTGGTCACGTGAATCGGACCCTCAACGTAAGTCGGCAATTCGCGCTCAACCCACGCCGCTTCATCCCCGCGCCAGCGCAGCAGGCCAGCCTCGATTTTAATTTCACGGTGCAGTTCACGAATCAGGGTGTGCATGCGCGCCTGGCTCAGCAGCTCTTCGCTTTTAATTGCCTTGCACAGCGGCTTGCCGTTCTGCCCAACCAGAGACAGCAGCAATGAGCCGTCTGGACGCGGTTTGATGGCAACGGTGTGTTGAGGAAACGCGTCGAAGAATTCTTTGATGGCCAGTTGCATTCCATGTACTCCATTGATTCTTTTCAGATGGAGGGAATAGAGCAGATGCCATGCCAGAAATTTCGTACGATAAAAGACTATATAAAACAATAGGTTACGGATTTTTCCGAGCGCAACATTCGTGCACTTTGCATGATCGGGCGAAACCCGATCTTGCAAAGTGCAATTTCAGCTCGCGCCGTTTAGCTGAAGGGCTGCTGAAACGGCGTTTTCACCGGCACATCCGGCCCGGTTTCGTCGGGTACGAAGGTTTGCGGTTGATAGCCACGCGGTGCCGGTTTGCGCGGCACGCGCTGTGCCACTTCCGGCAGGTGCTTGAGTTGATAACTCGGCGGCGCAGGATG
This sequence comes from Pseudomonas sp. AC070, assembly GCF_979258635.1. Lineage (NCBI taxonomy): Bacteria > Pseudomonadati > Pseudomonadota > Gammaproteobacteria > Pseudomonadales > Pseudomonadaceae > Pseudomonas > Pseudomonas sp. AC070. The sequence goes on along the minus strand of NZ_OZ409871.1, from coordinate 2,927,226 downwards.
GCGCGCTCGGCCCAAGCCACGGTAGACGGCCACCGCGCCCAGGACGATATCGGCGGCGCCGAGCACGCCTTTGACGGCCATGCCTTTACGAATCAGCAAGGCGCCGCCAGCCACGGCGAGCAAACGTTCGAGATAACCCGGATTAGCCATTGGTGAACTCCTCAGGACGCTTTCTTCAGGGCCGAGACCAGCTCGGCTTTGCGCATGCTAGAGCGCCCGGGAATATTCATGTCCCGCGCGCGCATCATCAGGTCGGCCTTGCTTTGCTCTTCGAGCTTCTGCCCTGGGCGGGTCGCGCCATGTTTAGTGGCAACGGCCTGGCGCGCCGACGATTTGCGCGCCGCGCTCTTGGCTCCCGGCGCCTTGCGCTGCCCGGAACCGCCGGCCTTTTCGCCGCCGCCCGATTGCTTGTTCACCGTGGCCCAGGCGCGGCCCTCGGCTTCGCCTTTGGAAACGCCCTTGGCTTCGTAGCTTTCTTCGATGTGCTCGGCCTTGCGCTTTTGCTCGGCCGTGTACTTGTCTTTACTTGCGCGCGGCATGATCACTCTCCTCATGAAGCGGGGCTGTAGCGAGCCCGTTACAGGTTCTGAGCCAGGGCCGTTGCCGGGAGTTCAGCTTTTTCCGCGAACGGTTCGCTGAGGGCAAAATTGGTTGAACTCTCACGCGCAATCACACACCTATTCTGTAGGGGACCGGTCTGCCCATCGCTCGAGCGTCAGTGTTGCGCGCAGCCTGATGGTCGACTGGCTTCGGTCATTGCAACGGTCCCCTGCACATTTCACTCGCTGCAACCGGCCACTCACTTAATCGGTTGGAGCGGGTCTGCACATCAGGAAACGGGGACGAGGAGCGAAGGATATGAAAAGAGATTGGGAGCTGTTGCGCGAAATGCTGCTGGAAATCGAGAGCCTGCAAAAGGGTCATCATTTCTTTCCCCACCGCATCGACGGGCACTCCAGCGACAGCGTCAGTTATCACCTGCACCTGCTTGAGCAGGCTGGCCTGGTGGAATGCGCAGACCACCGTCCGCTCAGCGGCGAGCTGGTGCGCATCGGCAAATCGCTGACCCTTACCGGCCACGATCTGCTCGACCTGATCCGTGACGACAACCTGTGGATGGTCAAGAAAGCCTTCCTCACCGAGCATCTGGGCGGCATCACCATCGACGCCCTGAAATCGACCATGGCGCTTTACCCCAGCGACAGCGGCAGCTCATTTAATGTCTCCCGCCACGCGCAGAACGACGCCGTCTTTAATTAACACGGCAACCCGTTTTCATTCGGTAGCAGTGGCGGCCTTGAGCCGGCCACTGGCTGCCGCCTTCACTCGCGCTCAACTCAGCTGACCGAGGCACGCCCATGTCCGCCGATCGCAAGTCGCAAGACGAGGCCACGTCCAATCCCACTGGCACCCCGTCTGACAACCCAAGCTCCAGCACTTCATCCAGCGCCGACGTTCAGGCCTTCAAGCAAAGCATTCTGGCCAAGCTCAAATACGCCGTCGGTAAAGACCCAGGCAATGCCTACATCCACGACTGGTTTGAAGCCATCGCCCTGGCCGCCCGCGATCACCTGGTCGACAACTGGGAAGAGGCCGAGGCGCGGGTCGATCGCAAGCCGCAAAAGCGCGTGTATTACCTCTCGCTGGAGTTTCTCATTGGCCGACTGCTGGTCGATTGCCTGAGCAATCTTGGCCTTCTGGAGACCGCCCGCGAAGCGCTGGCCGAGCTGGACGTCGACATCGAGCGCATCCGCGAAGTGGAGCCCGATGCCGCGCTTGGCAATGGCGGCCTCGGCCGACTGGCCGCCTGCTTTATCGAAAGCATGGCCACGCTGAACATCGCCGGCCACGGCTATGGCATTCGCTACGAGCACGGTCTGTTCAAACAGGTGATCAGCGACGGCTGGCAACACGAACACACCGAAACCTGGCTCGACTTCGGCAACCCGTGGGAATTCGAGCGGCCGGAGGTGAGCTACAACGTCGGCTTCGGCGGCAGCGTTAATACCGTTACCGAGCGCAACGACGTGCCGCGCCAACACTGGCAGCCCACCGAAATTATCCGCGCCATTGCCTACGACACGCCGGTGGTTGGCTGGCGCCGCGCCGGCGTTAGCACCTTGCGGCTCTGGCGGGCGAGGGCGCTGGAAGACCTGCAACTGGAACGCTTCAACGCCGGCGACCACTTGGGCGCCGTGGCCGACGTGGTGCGTGCCGAAAGTATCTCGCGCGTGCTGTATCCGGCCGACAGCACCGAGGCCGGTCAAGAACTGCGCCTGCGCCAGGAATTCTTCTTCGTTTCCGCCTCGCTGCAAGACTTGCTGCACCGCCACATGCGCCTGCATGGCGACATTCACTCGCTGCCGGAAAAAGTCGCCATCCAGCTCAACGACACCCACCCGGCGATTGCCGTGGCCGAGTTGATGCGCCAGTTGGTCGACGTGTACCGCATCGAATGGTTTGCCGCCTGGGAATTGTCCGTAGCGACCCTGTCGTACACCAACCACACCTTACTGCCCGAAGCACTGGAGTCTTGGCCGGTGTCGTTGATGGAGCGCCTGCTGCCTCGGCACATGCAGATTATTTATCTGATCAACGCGCACCACATCGACTCGCTGCGGGCCAAAGACATCCACGACTTCGACCTACTGCGCTCGGTGTCGCTGATTGAAGAAGAACACGGGCGCCGCGTGCGCATGGGCAACCTCGCCTTCTTAGGCTCGCACAGCATTAACGGGGTGTCGGCGCTGCACACCGACCTGATGCGCGAAACCGTATTCCGCGATTTGCACAACCTTTACCCCGACCGCATCCGCAACAAAACCAACGGCGTCACCTTCCGCCGGTGGCTCTACCAAGTGAACCCGCAGCTCACCCAATTGCTCACCGAAAGCATTGGCCCTGGGGTACTCGACAGCCCGGAAACCTCGCTGATCGAACTCGAACCGTTCGCCGACAAACCGGCGTTCCGCAAGCAGTTCGTCGCCCAGCGCCAACACAGCAAAGCAGCCTTGGCGCGGCTGGTAAAAGAGCGCCTGAACATCGACCTCAACCCCGAGGCGATTTTCGACGTGCAGGTCAAACGGATTCACGAATACAAACGCCAACTGCTGAACCTGCTGCACACCGTGGCGTTGTACCAGGCCATTCGTAACGAGCCGACCACCGACTGGGTGCCGCGCGTAAAAATCTTCGCCGGCAAGGCGGCCGCCAGTTATCACCAGGCCAAGCTGATCATCAAACTGGCCAACGACATCAGCCGCACCATCAACGACGACCCGACCGTGCGCGGCTTGCTGAAAGTGGTGTTTATCCCGAACTACAACGTCAGCCTGGCGGAAACCATCATTCCGGCGGCCGACCTGTCGGAACAAATTTCCACCGCCGGCATGGAAGCCTCCGGCACCAGCAACATGAAATTTGCCCTGAACGGCGCGCTGACCATCGGCACCCTGGACGGCGCCAACGTGGAAATGAGCCAACTGATCGGCCAGGAACACATGTTCATCTTCGGCATGACCGCGCAGGAAGTGAAAGCGCGCATGAGCAATGGCGACTTCGACACCATCCACGTGATCCAGCAATCACCGCGACTGAACGCGGCGCTGGAAGCCATCAGCAAAGGGGTGTTCTCGCCGGATGATCCAGAGCGCTATGTGGGCCTGATCGATGGCCTGGTGCATCACGACCGCTACATGCTCTGCGCGGACTTCGACTCGTATTGGGATGCGCAGCGCAAAGTCGACGAGTTGTGGCAGCAGCCCAACCAATGGTGGCGGTCGGCGGTGCTGAATACTGCGCGGACGGGGTGGTTCTCCTCGGACCGGACCATTCGTGAATACGCCGAGGATATTTGGAAGGCGATGCCTCCCAAGAAATGAGGGTTGATAGCATCGCGGCTAAAGCCGCTCCCACAGAAATCGCACAACCTGTGGGAGCGGCTTTAGCCGCGATTGGTTTATCAGTCGACGGAGATTCGCCCCAGCCGGCGCTTAACGTCTGCACTTGATCTGGCTTTGTGATCTATCCCGCAGCGCAGCGGAGGGCGAAGCTTGGGGCTAGACCTTTTGGCCTCTTTGCGCCGATCTACCATGTACGGCTTGAAATACTGGATTCCCGCCTGCGCGGGAATGACGGTGGTCTTTGAAAGATCCTCCGTCATCCCCGCGCAGGCGGGGATCCAGAGTTTCACGGCTATTAGCCCGGCCCAGAGCGCCGCCGCTCAAAAAAAAAACGCGGCTTCAGCCGCGATTTTTCTAACCTGGTGAGCAACCCCCGCTCACCAAAACCCAGCAGGGTGCTGCTTAGCAATGTAATCCGGCTGCAACCCAAACGCCGTCTGAAAAAACGTCGCCAACCGCGTATGCAACACCATCTGATTAATCGACGCCAACTTCCCCCGCTGCACCCGCCGCTGGTTGCTATCAGCATAAAAATCCTCATGCAACACTCGTTGCTGCTCAGGCTCAGCCGTGATGCAACAACTGTTGAAACCCGGCTCACCCTGACCCTCCGGATACGCCACCAACAGACACAACCCTGGGCTGGCTTTTTCCGGCCCATGCAGCTCAACGCGTACCTCCAACCCCGCGCCTTGCGCGTAGGTTTTCGCCTCCTCGAACAAGGGCACGGCGCATTCGTGCATCAGCGTCATAAACGCATCCAGAAAGGTTTGGCTATCGACTGCCTGGCTATCCATCCTGCACGCGCTCCTCTATCAATGCCCGGCTCGGGCCGGTTTGTGCCGCATCGGTGCGGGCCGGGGCCGGTTGGGTTGGGGCGACCGGCTCGGTTGTCGGGTGTGGTGGCGACGGGCGATGCGCAGCATCCCCCACAAAGCGGCCGCTGCCACCAGCAGCCAGGTTCCGATCAGTAGCAACACAACGCTTTCAGGTGGCATACGGTCCTCCTGCTGCCCCTTATGGCTGCGGCATAACGTCGACATCAACGGGATTGGGCGCGGCCGTGGGCTGCGCGTGAATGCGGATGCGCTGGTGCATGTGCTCGGCGTGGCACACCTCGTCGATCACTTGGCTGACGAAGCTGGTCATCGCTTCGCCCTGCACGTCGGCGGTTGGCGCGTCGAAAAGCGTCCACACCACGGGGCTCGCAGTCAGACGTTCTTTCAGGTGGCCGAGCGGTTCGGTCAGGCCGTCGTCACCGCCGTCCAGCCAGGTAAAGTCGCCGAGCAGCAGCAGGCGTTTCACACCGGCGACCGGCAAGCCATCGAGCAGGGCGGTGACGGCTTTGAAGGTGCTTTCGAATTGGTGGTCGTGGTCAGAGGCGGGCAGCACGACGATGACCGCGTCGCGTCCGGCGATGCTGTGGCTCACGCTGATAGCGTCGTACAAGTCGCCCTGAATGGTGCTCAGGCCGGGGCGGGCGTTTACGGCGTTCAGGTCATCCAGAATCAACGTGGTCTCGAACTGGCGCGCCAAGGCTTCAACCATCAACGCGTTTCCAATGCTGCTTTGGGCGCCGTACACAGCGAGTTTTACGGCAGGCGTTTCGAGATTTTTCATCTAGGCGATTCTCGTGAGGGTGGTGGGTGTCGCGAATTGGAAAGCAGGTGCGAATTTCAGCCGTTGGATGCGCGCTGGCGCCCCGGTTCGTTGGGTCCGCCAGGTTGCCCGGCGCTAACCGTAACCTCGGTGATATCGCTGCTCTTGGCTGAACTGTGCAGCGACTCGACATGCCGACGGGCCTGGGTTTCGGTGAACGCCTCGGTGTCGCTTTGCACCTCCACGCTCTTGGCTTGGCCCTGAAGCTGGTAATGCACCACAAACGAATAGTTGCCGCTCATCTTGAGAGTTTCTCCAACGGTGGCAGGTATTAACTTTGGCCGCTTGGTAGGGCAAAGGGTTCAGCTTTATTTGCCAAGCGGTAAAGGCAGCCAACGAGTCGGTTACACGCGCGTAACGACGGCGTAAATGTCGCTATCAGCGAAAAATGGTTAAACCAATGCGGGTGCGCGAAAGTCGATTAAAGGGAGACATGCACAAACACGCTCGGCCGTGACGTACGGCGTAACTCGCGGCAAGGTCCGCAAGAGGTGCTGACATGACGTTTGTCTGCTTTCTAAAAGGCTGTAACTGGCTGGAACCCACCCATGAACTGTTCGGCAGCGAGCTGCTGCTGTGCCAATGCTGTTCACGCTGCGGCGCGCACCGTTACTTGCCCGAGGGCCTGCCGACTGCCACGGGCGAGGGCGGGCACGGCGGCGCCGCTTGAACACGTGGGAGACGATTCTTGCCACCGTGATTGGCGAGTTTTCCGACCTTAACGACATCGCCCACACCACCCGCGTCACCTTGCGCATGGCGCTCGCCACGCTGCTGGGCGGGTTGCTCGGTTGGGAGCGCGAACAACAAGGGAAATCAGCCGGGGTTCGCACCCATATGCTCGTCGCCCTGGGCAGTGCGCTGTTTGTGATGGCGGCGGAGCAAATGGGCGCTGAAGACGATGCCATGAGCCGCGTGATGCAAGGCGTGGTCGCCGGTATCGGCTTTCTGTGCGCCGGCACCATTCTGAAAGGGCGCTCGCCCAATGAAGTGAAAGGCCTGACCACGGCGGCGGGTATCTGGCTCACGTGCGCGATTGGCATTACGGTCGGACTGGGCCGCGAGGCCACGGCGCTGCTGGGTACGGTCTTCGGCTTGATCGTGCTTAATCTGGTGCCGCACCTGATGAGTCGGCTGGACAAGGGCAGCCCGGAGCAGGGTCAGCTTACGCAAGAGGACGAAGACCCGCCGAAGTGAGCCCGCCTACAGGGGCGCCGCGGTCTTGCGCCGCAACACCAACAAAAACTGGCGCTTGCCGGTGGTCCACACCAAGGTTTGAAAATCCCCCTCGCGCAGCCCGGCCTTGTTATAGGCGTTGGCCTGATGCACCGCACTGCCCTCGGCGAGGGTTTGCGCCACCACCACCTCGCTCATCACCACACCTTCCGGCGTGCCGGGCTGCAAGCTAGGCGTGACCACGATTGAATAGCCCACCCGCAGCGGCTGCGGCTGATTCACCAGGGTGCCGTTCTTGCGCACCGCCTGATCGCGCTGGGTATCGACGAAAGTCGACAAAGTCGCCGAACTGCCCAGCGTTGCCACGAACGGCTGGAGCGGCTGCAACGCATAGTTATTGGCACCGGCAATGCGATCCACCAAACCCTCGGCGGCTACCTCGGCGGGGCCGTGAAGCAAGCCCGCTTCGCGACTGGCACGTGCCTCCAGGTTGGCCACCGGCGATTTCACCTCTGCCAATACCGCGCGCCATTCGACCTGAGAGACAGGCGAGGGAATGGGGGCGGGTGCGTTGGGGTCGAGGGCGGCGGCGGATGCCATTGAAGTGAGCAGCAGGCCGAGCAGGGCAATCACAACATTCATCAAGCAGAGCGCCGAGATAGGAGGAGGGGAGACTATAGCCGGCATCCTCTTCTCCAGGAATCGCGGCTAAAGCGGCTCCCACAGGGCCGAGGTTTTCTGTGGGAGCGGCTGGGCGACATTCCGATTAGCCGGGATGCTTTTGGTCGTACACCCGGCGCCTGCCCAACGCTTCCAACCGCCGCCTATCCATCTGAATTTCAAGCCCTTTTACCCCGGCCACCGGCTGTGTAAAATCCCGCGCCCCGACCAGAGGAGACACACCGTTGGCCACCCATTACTCGCCGTCCCCGGACACCATCGCCTGCGGCCGCACCGGCGCCAGTCTCGAAAGTGCTGCCGATCTCAGCCAGGTCACCTGCAAGCTGTGCCTTCGCGCCGCGGAAAAGGCCGCCGCCGAACCGGTGCGTAAAACCCCAACCCTGGCCGAACTACGCGCTGCTGCCAAAGCCGCGAAAGCTGCCGCCAGCGAAGACGGCCAAGCAGTCACCACCGTCGCCAGTGAGCCCAAGCCGACAGCCCATGCGCCTGCCGCAAAGCCTACCGAAGCCAAACCCGTTGCCAGCAAACCTCAGCCCGCAGCAAAACCGGAATCTGCGCCCAAAGCCGCCGCCGCGCTCAGCCCACGTGCCGCCTGGCAGCAACGCTTGCAACAACTGCCCGGCCGCAACCGCCTGCCACGCGGCGTCGCTAAGCAACGGTTTATCTAACCCGCACAGGCCGGCGCTTCAGTAGCCGCCACGGCTAACTGCCCGAGCGCGGCCACCTCGCCGATCACCAGAACGGCCGGGGCCTTCAGTTCAAACGCCAACGCTGCCTCGTGCATGCCCGCCAACTGGCTGCGGCATTCACGCTGGTGCGGCAGCGAGGCGTTTTCGATCATGGCCACCGGCGTGTGCGCCGGTAGGCCACCGGCCAGCAACTCGCGCTGCACCTCGGCCAGTTTCGCGACGCCCATATAGATCACCAGCGTGGTGCCGGTTTGCGCCAGGGCGCGCCAGTTCAGGCTGCTGTCGTCTTGCGTGTGGGCCGTCACCAACGTCACACCGCGCGCCACGCCGCGCAGGGTCAGGGGAATGCCGCATTGGGTGGCGCCCGCCAGGCCGGCGGTGATGCCGTTGACCAGTTCCACTTCAATGCCATGGGCGCCAAGCCAGTCGGCTTCCTCACTGCCTCGGCCGAAAATGCACGGGTCGCCGCCTTTCAGGCGCACCACGCAATAGCCCTGCCGCGCATAACGCAGCATCAGCCGGTGAATAAATTCCTGCGGCGTCGAACGGCAGCCGCCGCGCTTGCCCACCGCGATCACCTTGGCGTTAGGGCAATGCTCGAGCACGGCCGGATTGACCAAGTCGTCAATCATCACCACCTGCGCCGCGTTCAGGGCGCGCACGGCTTTAAGGGTCAACAACTCCGGATCACCAGGACCGGCGCCCACCAACCAGACTTTTGCGCTCATAGGAATTTCCTCCAACGGGTCAGGCTAAACGCGCTGCACGTTTTTGTAGGAGCGAGCTTGCTCGCGAATGGGGTCATGGATCGTGTCGTCATGTGTGTAATACCCACACCAGCAGCCCGATATTGATCAGCAGCGAAACCAACGCCAGCCCACGCCACACCTTCAGCGGTTCGCGTTCCAGCAAGGGGCGCGGGCGGGCAGGGGGTTGGTGTTCACCTTGTTGCAGGGCCAGCAGCCATTCTTCAGCGGTTTCAAAACGCTGCGCCGGGTCGTTGGCCAAGGCTTTTTCCAGGTTGTGCACCAGCCATTCCGGCAGGTCGGGCCGGTAGCGACTGGCCGCAACAGGCACGCCGAAACGCGGGCGTTGAAAGGCTTCAATTTCACCGTGCGGGTAATGCCCGGTGAGCAGAAAGTACAAGGTCACGCCCGCGCTGTAGAGATCTTGCGCCACGCTCGGCGCGGCGCCGGCGTACGCTTCCGGGGCGATGAAACTGGGGGTGCCGGGCAGCTCGCCGTTGTCCTGCGGCGACAGGCCAGGGCAGTAGGCGAGGCCGAAATCCAACACCCGCAGTTCACCGTCGCTGCTGAGCAGCAGGTTTTCCGGTTTGATGTCCCGGTGCAGGATATTGCGCCGGTGCAACATGCCCAGCGCCCGTAACAGGCGCGAGGCGATTTCCAGCCAGTGGTTAAGGCCGAAGTTGCCGTGCAGGTTGAAGTGCTCGGCCAAGGTGATGCCTTCGTGTTCGCGCATCAGGTAGTACAGGTGCTGACGCTGATTGGCGTGGTGCACCTCGGGAAAGTAACGACCGGCCACCCGGCGCAGAAACCACTCTTCCTGCAACAAGGCCTGGCCCGCATTGCTGTCACTTTCGCGGCTGGCTGGCAGGGTTTTCAGCAGCCAGGGGGTTTGTTGTGCGTTGGGCCCCGAGGCACGAACGCGGTAAACCAGCGATTGACGGCTTTGGCCCACCAGGGCATCCACCTTCCAGCCTTCAAACAATTGCCCAGGCTTCAGGGCCGGTGGCACGGGCCATTGCTCAATCTGGCCGAGCACATCGCCCAGGCTCGCTTCGCCCAGGGCTTCGACCCTTACCAACAAGGCACTGGCGTTGTCCTGGCTGCCGGCCTTGTGCGCGGCGGTCACCAGCGCCTGGCTGGCGGCCTGCAATTCGGTTTCGTCACGCAAGATGCCAGCAATCGACGCCTCGCTGAGGGTCGCCCAGATGCCATCGCTCACCAGCAGAAAGCTCTCGCCCTGGCGCAATTCACCGTCCAGGTAATCGACCACCACATGCTGCTCCAGGCCCATGGCGCGCTTGAGCACATGCTGCATGCCCGGCTGGCCCCACACGTGGTCTTCGCTGATGCGCTGCAACTGCCCGGCGAACCAGCGATACACGCGGCAGTCGCCAATATGCGCCAGGGTAAATTGCTTGCCGCGCACCACCAGCGCACTCAGGGTGGTGAGCAGCGGCTGCCCGCCACCGTTGGCGTGCAGCCAGCGATTCTGCGCCAGCAGCAAACGGTCCAGCGCCTGCGCCACGCCCCAGGTTTCCGGGGTGGCGTAGTAGTCGAGCGCCAACGCTTGCAGGGTCGAACGGGCGGCCAGGCCGCCGTCCGCGCATTGGCTGACGCCGTCGGCCAGGGCGAATAAATAACCCTTGCTGGCGGCCAACGCCGGGGCGGGCGTGACCAGGCGCACAGCGTCCTGGTTCTCAGCCCGTGGTCCGCTGGCGCTGGCTTGCGCGTAGCTCAGTTGCAGGCTCATGGCGTGCTCTTAAACGCGTGCCGCGGTGAAGGCGGCCGAACCCCAGGTGGTTCTCCAGCGGCGTTTCACCCCGTGCAGACCAAACCAGGCCACCACGCCGAGGCTGGCGAACAACCACAGGCCCAACTGGTAATCGCCGGTGTTTTGCTTGATTGCGCCCAGACCCGCCGCCAGCAGGAAACCACCGATGCCGCCGGCCATGCCGATCAGGCCGGTCATGACGCCAATTTCCTTACGAAAGCGCTGTGGCACCAGTTGGAACACCGCGCCGTTGCCAGCACCCAGGCCAAGCATCGCCGCCACGAACAACGCCAATGCCGCCACCGAACTGGACAAGTGGAAACCCACCGCCGCGATACAGATGGCCGCTACCGCGTACATGCCCAACAGCGTGCGAATGCCGCCGAAACGGTCCGCCAGCGCGCCGCCCAGAGGACGCATCAGGCTGCCCCCGAACACGCAGGCAGCGGTGTAGTAACCAGCGGTCACCGGGTTGAGGCCGTATTGATCGTGGAAATAGCCGGGCAGGGCGCTGGCCAGGCCGATAAAGCCGCCGAAGGTGACGCTGTAGAAAAACATAAACCACCAGCTGTCACGGTCGCCGAGGGCTTTGAAGTAGTCGCCCATGGATTTTGGTTTGGCGCGGTTGGGTGCATTGCGCGCCATCAGGCTGAAGGCGACGAGGGTGAGCACCAGCGGAATCAGCGCCAGGCCGAACACGTTGGTCCAGCCAAACGCCGCCGCCAACACCGGCGCAGCCAGCGCGGCGAGCACCGTGCCCGAGTTACCGGCGCCGGCAATGCCCATGGCCTTGCCCTGATGCTCGGCCGGATACCACTGCGACGCCAGCGGCAATGCCACCGCGAACGAAGCGCCAGCCATGCCCAGGAAAACGCCGAGCAGCAGCGCTTGCTCATAACTGTGAATGCCCAACTGCCAAGCGACCGCCAAGGCGCCGATGACAATGATCTGGCCAAAAATGCCCGCCGTTTTCGGCGACAGCTGGTCGGCCAACATGCCCATCACAAAGCGCAACAGCGCGCCGGCCAGAATCGGCGTGGCGACCATAAAACCGCGCTGCTGGGTGGTGAGCTGCAAATCGGTAGCAATCTGCACCGCCATTGGGCCAAGCAGGTACCAGACCATAAAGCTCAAATCGAAATACAGGAACGCCGCAAACAGCGTGGGGGTGTGCCCGGCTTTCCAGAAACTGTTGTTGTTCATTGAACACCTCATCTGCAAAAGGAAATGTGTTTGCAGGTGGGCAGCTTTACGGCTGCTCCACCCCCTCGTTTCCGAGGCCAAAAACGCAAAAAACGCCGCATTCCTCCGGGCACGTGGGCCTAGGGAATAGCGACGTCTTTGTCGTGGTGGGGCAACCGCCGTTGGCTACCTGTGAGGATGTATGAGCAGGTTGTGTGCCAGGTTTGGTGAAGGGGCCTGGGATGGGGGTTTTGAGCTGTTCTGGCGGATAGGCGTGCTTTGTTGTGCTGCGTTTTGGAGCGCTGGACTCGGTGTACGCACCAACGCGTACGACTTGAGATTCTGGATCCCCGCGTGCGCGAGGATGACGGTGTTCTCCCAAACACCACCGTCATTCCCGCGCAGGCGGCGGTCCGACGATTCGGAATCCAGAGTTTCGGAAGAGACCCGGTGCTACGGCGAAAGGATTAATTCAACAGCTCACTCATCGCAATAATCTGCTCCGCCACCTGAATCAATTTCTGCTGCCGACTCATCGCCTGCCTGCGCATCAGCGTGTAAGCCTCATCCTCGTTGCAGTCTTTCATTTTCATCAGCAGCCCTTTGGCCAGTTCCACGCGTTTGCGTTCGGCCAGTTGCTGGTCGCGGGCGTGCAGTTGGGCGCGCAGGGTCTGGTCGCTTTCGAAACGGGCCATGGCCACGTCCATGATCGGCTGCAAACGCTGGGCGTGAATGCCTTCGACGATGTACGCGCTCACGCCGGATTTAATCGCCTGGCGCATCACGTCCGGGTCGTGCTCGTCGGTGAACATCACGATCGGCCGGGGCTGGTCGCGGCTGACCAGTACCACTTGCTCCATCACATCGCGGCTCGGCGATTCGGTGTCGATCAGCACCACGTCGGGGCGCACGGCTTCAACGCGGGCGGGCAGGTCGATGGTCAGGCCGGATTCGTCGATCACCTCGAAACCGGCTTCGCTCAGGGCGGCGCGCAGGCGCCCGACTTTCTTGGAGGTGTCGTTGATCAGCAGAATTCGCAACATGGCTGGCGGCTCCGCTTACTGATCGCTAAAGGCGTGCAAGGCAAAGCTGCGGGCGTAGGCGGCGGGGTCGCTGCCGTCCCACACGCTGCCGTCGAGCAACTGGCTGCTGCGCATGGGCGAGGCCGGCACGGTGATTTCCAGGCTGCCGGCCGCTCGGCTGTAAAGCTCAAGCTGCTGCACCTGATGCGCCACGGCGAGGTAGTCGGGCTCTTCACGCAGCAGGCCCCAGCGGCGGAACTGGGTCATGAACCACATGCCGTCCGACAGGTACGGGAAGTTCGCCGCGCCGTGGGCGTGGAAGCGCAGGGCGTGTTCGTCGTGCCAGCTGGCGCCCAGGCCGTCGCTATAACGGCCGAGCAGGCGCGGTTCGATGCTTGTGACCGGCGCATCGAGAAACTCGCTGGCGCTGAGCAACTGCGCGGTGCTGCGGCGGTTCTCAGGGCTTTCTTCGATAAAACGGCTGGCTTCCAGCACGGCCATTACCAACGCGCGCGCGGTGTTGGGGTATTGCTCGACAAACGCGCGAGTGCTGGCCAGCACTTTTTCCGGGTGGTCCGGCCAGATCGCCTGGCTGGTGGTGACGGTAAAACCTTGCTCCTGGGCAATGGCGTGCGCGCCCCAGGGCTCGCCCACGCAAAAACCGTCGATACGCCCGGCTTGCAGGTGCGCGAGCATTTGCGGCGGCGGCACAACCACGCTGTTCACATCCTGCAGCGGATGAATGCCCTGGCTCGCCAGCCAGTAGTACAACCACATGGCGTGGGTGCCGGTCGGGAAGGTTTGCGCGAAGGTCAATTTTGAGCCGCTTTGGTGCGCGCGCAGGTTCAGTGCACTGGCCGTGGTCACGCCAGCGTCTTTCAACGGCTGCGACAGGTTGATGCTCTGGCCGTTCTGGTTCAGGCCCATGAGCACCGCCATGTCGGTGGCCGGCGCACCGCTGATGCCCAGTTGCAGGGCGTAGACCATGCCGTACAGGCTGTGCGCCGCGTCGAGTTCGCCGCACAGCAGCTTGTCACTGAGGCCAGCCCACGAGCTTTGGCGCTTGAGGTTAAGCGTTAATCCATAGGGCTGCGCGAAGCCCTGCGTGGCGGCGACCACCACCGAGGCGCAATCGCTGAGCGGCATGAAGCCCAGGTTCAGCACGTTCTTTTCCGGCGCATCGCTGCCGGCCACCCAGGCGAGGGCGTGAAGGGCATCCAGGGGATTGCTTGAGTCGCTCATGGCGCTGTTCCCAAACCGTATTGCAAAAAAAAGCGCCGTAGCGTCCGGCCTGGAGGGCCAGTTGCGCACGACGCCGTTGTCATGACTGGGGTTGGCCTGATGATGGTCTTTGAGAATGGGAGAGCAAAGGGTGTGCCGGATATCGTGGTTAGCCTTGAGATTCTGGATCCCGGATCGCCGGACCGCCGCCTGCGCGGGGATGACGGTGATCGTTACAAAAACCTCCGTCATTCCCGCGCACGCGGGAATCCAGAATTGATGCCCTGACAAACATCCAACAGGCAATGCGCGCCGCTAATAAACATCCCGCAAATACCGCCGATCCTTACTCATCCCACTCACATACAACGTAGCCGCCCCGGCGGTCATTTTGCCGTGCACCTGCACGATCTTTTTCAGCGCGGCATCCACGTCTTTGGCCATGCGGCTAGCGTCGCCGCACACGCACACGTAGGCGCCTTGTTGCAGCCATTGCCAGAGGGCGGCGCCTTCTTCGAGCATGCGTTGTTGCACGTAAATCTTCTCGGCCTGGTCGCGCGAGAACGCGGTGTCCAGGCGGGTGAGCAGGCCGCTGCGTTGCCAGGTGCGCAGTTCATCGTGGTAGTAGAAGTCGCTCACGGCGCGCTGTTCGCCGAAGAACAGCCAGTTTTTTCCGGTGCCGCCTTGGGCCTGACGCTCTTGCAAAAAGGCGCGGAACGGGGCGATGCCGGTGCCGGGGCCGATCATGATCAGCGGCGTGGCCGGGTCTTGCGGCGGGCGGAAGTGGGTGGAGCGTTGCAGGAAGATGCGCACGCCCGTGTTGGCGGCGCGGTCGGCGAGAAAGGTCGAGCACACGCCGCCACGGGCCTGGCCTTGATGCTGATAACGCACCACGGCGACGGTCAGGTGTACTTCGTTTGGCGTCACGGTCGGGCTGGAGCTGATCGAGTACAGGCGCGGCTGCAACGGTTTGAGCAGGCGCGCCAGTTGTTGGGCGTCGAGGGCGATGGGGTATTCGCGCAGCAGCGTCGGCACCTGCCGCCCCCATAGCCAATCTTGCAGCGCCGCCTGATTGCCTTCGTGCAGCAGTTCTTGCAGAAACGGACTGCCGTTGTGCCCGGCCACGCGGCGCAGCAGATCAGGGCTGATGCGGGCGATTTCCAGGTGCTCGGTAAGGGCTTCACGCAGCGGCATCGACGCCTGATTGTCGAGTTCGACGGTGCTGTCGCCATCAAGCCGCAGGGTGGCGAGCAGTTCATCGACCAGCGCGGTGTCGTTGCTCGGCCACACGCCCAGCGCGTCACCGGCTTGGTAGGGGAAGTCGTGGCCGGTCAGGTCGAAGGCAAGGTGACGGGTTTCTTTGACCGAGCCCGGGCGGTTCAGCACCTGGTTGTGCACCAGCGTGGTTCGCAGCGGGTTGGCGCGGTTGTACGTGCTGCTTTCGCTTGGCGTCGGGCGCAGCAGGGCGGGCGCGGCGCTGTTGCTGGCGAAGCGGCTGCACAGCTGCGTCAGCCATTGCTCGGCGGGGGCGTGGAAGTCGGGCTCGCATTCTAGGCGCGGCTGCAAACGCTCGGCGCCGAGGGCGGCCAGGCGTTCGTCGAGCTTGCGGCCGAAGCCGCAAAATTGCTGGTAGCTCGAATCACCCAGAGCCAACACGCTAAAGCGGCTGTTGACCAGGGCGTCGGCCTCGGCACTTTGCAGGCTGTGCCAGAAGTCGCTGGCGTTGTCGGGCGGGTCGCCGTCGCCAAAGGTGCTGGTCACTAACAGCACGCCGGCGGCGTTGCGCAGGTCGTCCAGCTTGGCCTCGTCCATGGCTTGCAGCTTCGCCCGCTGACCGGCGCTGCCCAGGCGTTCGGCGCAGGTGGCAGCGAGGGTTTCGCTGTTGCCAGTTTGCGAAGCCCAAAGAACGAGCCACGGCGCCTCGCCGCTGTCGGTTTCGGCGCTGGGCGCTTCAGCGGCGCGGGAGAACAAACCGGCCAGCAGCCCGTTCACCAACAGCCGATTGTTCGGCGCAAACGGCGCGCTGGCGGGCAGCGTAGGCACGCCGGCCTGGCGCGCTTGCTCGTTGCGCAGGCCCAGCAGAAAGCCTTGCATATACAGCTGCTCGTCGCTGGCCAACGCCAGTGGGGCCGGGCCGTCGAGGTTGAGCTGGCGGGCGAAGGCATCGATTGTCATCGGAGCAAATTCCTTGGCGGAGGGCGAGGGCAGCGCTTCGTCGGGTGGGCTGACGGGGTGCAAGGCGACAGCGCAAAACTTGAACGCCGGCTGCAGGGAAATCGGGTCGATGGCGTCGCTGGTGACGGCGTTGATTGCCAACTGTTCGCCAAACACATCATTCCAATGAAACGGCGCAAAACAGTTGCCTAACTGCACCCGGTCGCTGACCACTGCTGGCAACACCGCGCGGCCACGCCGTGAGAGAATTTCCACCTTGCTGCCGGCACGAATGCCCAGGCGCGCGGCGTCGCTGGGGTGAATTTCCACGAACGGGCCGGGGTTGAGTTTGTTCAGGCTTGGCACCTTGCCGGTCTTGGTCAGCGTGTGCCATTGGTGCTGCACGCGGCCGGTGTTGAGCACCAGCGGGTAGTCGTCGTCGGGCAGTTCAGCGGGCGGCAGATAAGGGCGGGCGAAAAACTGCGCTTTGCCGCTGGCGGTGGGGAACCGCAGGGTGGTTTCGCTGCGGTAGCGGATCGGGTTGCGCTCGCCAGTCGCCTCGCTCGCGCACGGCCATTGCACCGGCGCCTGCTGCAAGCGGGCGTAGCTGGCGCCGCGAATGTCGTAGCCGGTGCCGGGGTTGGCGGCCTGTTTGATTTCTTCGAACACCTGCTCCGCGCTGGTGTAGCGGAAGGCCTCGGCGTAGCCCATGGCGCAGGCCACGCGGGCGATCAGTTGCCAGTCGGGCAGGGTGTCGCCGGGCGGCTGCACGGCCGCTTGCATGAGGGTGAGGTTGCGCTCGGAGTTGATCATCACGCCCTCGGCTTCGGCCCACAGCGCGCCGGGCAGCAGAATGTCGGCGTAGCGGTTGGTTTCGGTGTCGAGGTAAGCGTCCTGGGTTATCACCAGTTCGGCGGCTTGCAGCGCCTCGATAACCGTCTGCCGATTGGGCGCGCTGGCCACCGGGTTGGTGCAGATAATCCAGCAAGCCTTGATCGCCCCGGCGCGCATTTGCTCGAACATCGCCACGGTGCCGTCGCCGGCTTCAGCGCGCAGGGCGCCGGGTTCTAGTGCCCACAGCTGTTCGATGAACTGGCGGTCGTCGGCAACCAGCGCCGAGCGCTGGCCGGGTAGGCCGGGGCCCATGTAGCCCATCTCGCGGCCGCCCATGGCATTGGGTTGGCCGGTGAGGGAAAACGGTCCGCTGCCCGGCCGGCAAATGGCGCCGGTGGCCAGGTGCAGGTTGCACAGCGCGTTGGTGTGCCAGGTGCCGTGAATGCTCTGGTTGAGGCCCATGGTCCAGCAGCTCATCCAGTTGGCGGCTTCACCGATCCATTGCGCGGTCTGGCGGATATCGGCTTCGGCGAGGCCGGTGATTTCGGCGACGTAGGCGGGCGTGTAGAGCGCGAGAAAATCTTCCATCACCTCCCAGCCGTCGGTGAAGGATTGGATAAAGGCTTTGTCGCTGTGGCCGTTGGCGACCAGCAGGTGCAGCAGGCCGTTGAGCAGGGCCAGGTCGGTGCCCGGGCGAATCTGCAAAAACAGATCGGCCTTGTCGGCCGTGGCACTGCGGCGCGGGTCGATGACCACCAGTTTGGCGCCGGCCTTTAAGCGGTCGAGCAGGCGCAGAAACAGAATCGGGTGACAGTCGGCCATGTTCGAGCCGATCACCACAAACACATCGCTGTGCTCGAAATCGTCGTACGAGCCGGGCGGGCCGTCGGCGCCGAGCGACAGCTTGTAGCCGCTGCCAGCGCTGGCCATGCACAGCCGCGAGTTGGATTCGATATGCCGGCTGCGGATAAAACCCTTGGCCAGTTTGTTCGCCAGGTACTGGGCTTCCAGCGACATTTGCCCGGACACATACAAGGCCACGGCGTCTGGCCCGTGCGTGTCGATGATGCTGCGCAAGCGGCTGGCGGTGGCCTCGATTGCCTGTTCGATGCCCACGCGCACCGGGTCGCGGTTGCGTTCCTGGCGCATAAAGGCGTGTTCCATGCGCCCGCTGTTGGCCACCGCTTGGCCGCACGTGCTGCCCTTGGTGCACAGCCGGCCGGCGTTGGTGGGGTGCTGTTTGTCGCCGGACACTTTGACGATCAGGTTGTTTTCCACCTGCATGACAATGCCGCAGCCCACGCCGCAATAAGGGCACACGCTGCGTACGCTTTTGCTGGTGATGATCTCGCCCATGCCATTCCCCGCTGAAACGAAAAAGGCGCCATGCAGCGCACCGTTTTTCAACGGGGCTGCATGGCGCCTTTGCCTGAAAGTGCGGCCATCGACGTTGATGGCCTTTGCGTGTGTGTGTAGCAATGGCTGGGCCAACAACCTCGCGAGCCCTGCACACCCCCGTGGGAGGGGCTTTAGCCGCGATGCTTTGGCTGCTAAGAGCATCGCGGCTAAAGCCGCTCCCACAGGGTTTCTTGGGTCCGAATTGGGGCGTCGGGCAGGTGGTCGCACTGTTTTGGCTCCAGATTCGGGCGCGGCAACGCCCCCACGCCACTGCGCAAAACCCCCACGCCACGGCCTCTGCGCCGTTGTTGTTTTCCTTCTGGCACAACCGCTGCATACGAGACTGCAACCCGCCGCGTTGCAGCGTGTGGGATGCCCTGTCGATCAATGGCGATCGTCTGGCCGCTAACGGCCCGGGTACTACATGACTGCTTTGGCTCAAGGGCCGGCAGCACGAACAGGCAAAGGCGCCTGGAACCTTTTTGGTTCCGGGCGCTTTTTTTTTGCTTCGACAAAACCGCGTTGGCTCTGGCAGGTACGTCTATGAACAGCACAAATGAACTGCAAACCCTGGTGGTAATCGGCAACGGCATGGTGGGCCATCACTGTGTCGAGCAACTGGTGGAGCGGGGCGCCTTGGCGCATTACCGCATTCAGGTGTTCAGCGAAGAACCGCTGCGCGCCTATGACCGTGTGCATTTGTCTGAGTACTTCGGCGGCCGCGATGCCGAGTCGCTGGCCTTGGGCGAGGCCGCGCTGTACCAGACGCCCGGCGTGACCCTGCATCTGGGTGTGCCGGTGCTGGAAATCGACCGCGCCCGCCAGGAAGTGATCACCGCCAATGGCTGCGTGCCGTACGACCAGTTGGTGTTGGCCACCGGTTCCTATCCGTTCGTGCCGCCGATTGAAGGCGCGGCCGGCGACTCGCGTTTGGTCTACCGCACCCTGGCGGACCTGGACACCATTCAGGCCGCCGCGAAAAACGCCCGCCGTGGCGTGGTCGTCGGCGGCGGCTTGCTGGGCCTGGAAGCGGCCAACGCCCTGAAGTCGCTCGGCCTTGAAGCCCATGTGGTGGAATTCGCCCCGCGCCTGATGCCGGTGCAATTGGACGACCACGGCGGCCAGGCGCTGAAAGCACGCATCGAGGAATTGGGCGTAAGCGTGCACCTGTCGCGCGGCACCCAATCGATCACGCCGGGCAGCGAGTACCGCTACCGCATGAACTTCGCCCATGACGAATTTCTCGAAACCGACCTGATCGTGTTCTCTGCCGGCATCCGCCCGCAAGACGCCCTGGCCAAAGCCTGCGAGCTGGAACTGGGCGCCCGGGGCGGCATCGCCATCGACAGCCAGTGCCGCAGCAGCGATGCGCGCATTTTCGCCATCGGCGAATGCGCGGCGTGGAACGGCAGCATTTTCGGTTTGGTCGCGCCGGGTTATCAGATGGCCCGCAGCGTGGCCGCGCAACTGTGCGACGCGGTGGGCTTGAGCGACGACAGCGCCCAGCCATTTCTCGGTGCCGACATGTCGACCAAGCTAAAACTACTGGGCGTGGACGTCGGCTCCATCGGCGATGCCCATGGCGCCACGCAAGGTGCGCGCAGCTACCGGTTTATCGACGAAGCCACCTCCACCTATCGTCGCCTGATCGTTTCCGCTGACGGCAAACAGGCCCTCGGCGCCGTGCTGGTGGGCGACAACAGTTACTACGACACGCTGCTGCAATACGTGCAGAACGGCATCACCTTGCCGGCCGACCCGGCCAGCCTGATTCTGCCCCAAGGCGCCGCCGCCCCGGCTCTGGGCGTGGACGCGCTGCCCGCCACGGCCACCGTGTGCTCGTGCCATAACGTCAGCAAAGGCGCGATCTGCTGCGCCATCGACAACGGTTGCAGCGACCTCGCTGGCCTGAAGTCGCAAACCAAGGCGGCCACCGGCTGCGGCGGCTGCGCGGGCTTGCTCAAGCAGGTGTTCGAGCACGAACTGACCGCGCGCGGCGTGGTGGTCGACAAGAGCCTATGCGAGCACTTCGCCTATACGCGCCAAGAGCTTTACTCGCTGGTGCGCGTGGGCGGCATCGAAACCTTTGAAGACATGCTCGCCCGCCACGGCAAAGGCCATGTCGGCTGCGACATCTGCAAACCTGCCATCGGCTCGATTCTCGCCTCGTGCTGGAACCGGCCGATTCAGGAACCGTGGCTGGTGCCGCTGCAAGACACCAACGACACCTTTATGGCCAACATGCAGAAGAACGGCACTTACTCGGTGGTGCCGCGTATTCCCGGTGGCGAGATCACCCCGGACGGCCTGATCGCCATTGGCGCGGTGGCGAAAAAATACGACCTGTACACGAAAATTACCGGTGGCCAGCGCATCGACCTGTTCGGCGCGCAGTTGCATGAGCTGCCGGATATCTGGGGCGAGCTGATTGCCGCCGGCTTTGAAACCGGCCACGCCTACGGCAAGTCGACCCGCACCGTGAAGAGTTGCGTGGGCAGCACCTGGTGCCGCTACGGCGTGCAGGACAGCGTGAAGATGGCGCTGTTTATCGAAGACCGCTACAAGGGCCTGCGCTCTCCGCACAAGCTCAAGTTCGCGGTATCCGGTTGCACCCGCGAGTGCGCCGAAGCGCAGAGCAAAGACGTGGGCGTTATTGCCACCGAGAAGGGATGGAACCTGTACATCAGCGGCAACGGCGGCATGCGCCCACGCCACGCCGAACTGTTCGCCACTGACCTCGATGACGAGACGCTGATCCGCTACATCGACCGCTTCCTGATGCTGTACATCCGCACCGCCGACAAGCTGCAACGCACCTCGGTGTGGCGCGAAAGCCTGGAAGGCGGCCTGGATTACCTCAAGGCCGTGATCATCGACGACAGCCTGGGCCTGGCCGCCGAGCTGGAAGCACAGATGCAACTGGTGGTCGACCGCTACGAATGCGAATGGGCGAACGCGTTGAAAGATCCGGAAAAACTCAAACGCTTCCGCACCTTCGTCAACGCCAAGGGCGGCGACCCGGATATTCATTTCGTGAAAGAGCGCGGGCAGATTCGCCCGATTCAGCTCGACGAACTCAAGCTGATCAACGCAGTGGAGGTGGTGTGATGCAGGCCATGGCACGTGAACAAGGTTGGACCGGCGTGTGCGCGCGGGCGGATCTGGTGGCCAATTCTGGTGTGGTGTCCCTAGTGGATGGCGTCCAGGTGGCGCTGTTTTACCTGCCCGAAGGCGAGCAGATTTTCGCCGTGGAAAACCGCGACCCGTTGTCCGGCGCCAACGTGATTGGGCGCGGGATTATTGGCAGCCTGGCGGGGGATCTGGTGGTGGCGGCGCCGTTGTATAAGCAGCATTTTCGCTTGCAGGATGGAACGTGCTTGGAATACCCGGAGCAAGCGTTGAAGGTGTGGCCGGTGCGGGTGAGTGGGGAGGTGGTGGAGGTGTTTTTGGCTTAACGGCCCCTAACCCCAGCCCTCTCCCGCAAGCGGGAGAGGGGGCTAAACCGAGTATGCCGCGCCAACCTCGATCAATTCCCCTCTCCCGTTTACGGGAGAGGGGCTAGGGGGGAGGGCCGAATCCACCACCGTTCTGACGGCCGCCCAGATTTAAATTGTCTAGAGTTCTATAACTCACCCAGCGTGCCACCCAGGCGGACAATCCAATCAAAACGCTCATCCTCTCCATCCTTTGCCTGGCCGCGCTAAGTGGCCCGGCGCAGGCCGCCACGCCCGTGCTCACCATCGCCACCAGCGAGCTGCCGCCTTTCGTCAGTGCCAACCCGAAAAACAGTTTTCTCACCGAGCTCTTGCCGGAAGTGGGCAAGGAAATGGGGGTGAAATTCGCCTTCCGTTTTATGCCGTGGCCGCGCTGTGAGCGCGAGACGGATGACGCCAACGTGTGGGCAACTATGCCGTACGTGCCGACGCCGGAGCGCGACGCCAAATTCCTGTTTTCCCAGCCGCTGTATGCGAAGAAAACCTTGCTGTTTTATTACAGCCCCGTCGACAAGGGTTACCCGCGCACCTTTACCGACCTGAGCGAATTGCAGGAGTACCGCATCGGCGGCGTGCGCGGTTATTACTACGAGGCGCTGCTGGCCGACGCCGGCTTGCAGGTGGAGTTGGCGACCAGCGAAGACTCCAGTTTCAAAAAGCTGCACGCCGGGCGCGTGGATTTGGCGCCGGCGGTGGATGTGGTGGGTTGGGATGTGATTCGCAAGAATTTCCCAAACGAGCAAGGCAACTTTCACACGCTGGAAACGCCCTTGGCGGTCGGCCACAACTACCTAATGACGTCGCGCAACTACCCCAACACCGAGCAGTTGTTGGAGCGCTTCAACCAGGCGCTGGCCAAGCTGCGGCGCAACGGCGTGTACAAGGAAATTGCCGAGCGCCATGGCCTCGTGGTGGACAACTAGGTCCGGCGGCCGTAGTCCTGGGTGATGCGGTCGATGATCACCGCCAGCGCCACAATCGCCAGGCCGGCTTCCACGCCACGGCCGACATCCAGGGTTTGAATGCCCACCAACACCTCTTCGCCCAGCCCGCGCGCGCCAATCATCGAGGCGACGACCACCATCGACAGCGCCATCATCACCGTCTGGTTCAGCCCGGCCATGATGCTGGGAAGCGCCAGCGGCAATTCCACATTGCGCAGCACTTGCCAGCGCGTGGCACCCAGGCAGCGCGCGGCTTCGCGCACCGAGGTGTCGACTTGGCGCAAGCCCAGATCAGTGAGGCGAATCAGCGGCGGCAGCGCATAGATAAGCGTGGCGAAAATCGCGGGAATCTTGCCCAGGCCAAACAGCATGAGCACGGGAATCAGGTACACGAAGCTGGGCAGGGTCTGCATCACATCGAGAACCGGCATGATCACTCGCCGCGCCGTGGGCCGGAAGGCGAGCAGCACGCCGATGGGCACGCCGAGCAGCACGCACAAGCCGGTGGCCACCAGCACCAGGGCGCAGGTTTGCAGCAGCTTGTCCCACAGGCCGACCACGCCAATCAGAAACATCAGCGCCACCAGCGCCAGCGCCCGTTTCCAACTGCGCCCGGCGTGCCAGGCGAGGGCGAATACCCCTATCAGCAGCAACCACCAGGGCAGGGCGCTCAAGCCGCTTTCCAGCCAGGTGACGCCCAGCAACAAGGTGTCGGCCACTTGCCGCAGCTGGTCGCCATAGTTGACGACCAACCCATCCACCAGGCGATTGACCGGCTCGGCGATCGAGTGGTGCAGGCTTTCGGGAAAGCCTGAACTCACAGCGCCGCCTCGACCTTGCTGCGCGCTTGTTCACTGACCCACGCCTGCCAGACCTGCGGATTGGCTTTTAGAAACGCCTCGGCGGCGGCGCGGGGCGATTGGCGCTGTTCGCTCATGCTCGCCAGCGTGCTGTTGAGCAGGGCGATGGGGAAGTCGACCTTTTCAAACATCGCCACCAGCTCGGGGTGTTGCTCACGGAAGGGCGCCGACACACCAACCGACAAGCGCGCCGCCAGTGAACGGCTGCCGCGCGGGTTGGGATTTTTGCTGTCGGTGAGGGTTTTCCAGGCGTCGGCGTCGAAGGCCGGTTCTTCCAGGCGCACCAGCTTGTAGCGGCCCATCAACGGGGTGGGCGACCAGTAATAGAACAGCACCGGTTTGCCCCGGCGAATGGACGAGGTGATTTCCGCGTCCAGCGCAGCCCCCGAGCCGGTGCGGAAGTTCACGTAGCTGTCGGTCAGGCCATAGGCTTTGAGTTTTTGCGTGTTCACCACTTCCGAAGTCCAGCCGGCGGGGCTGTTGAGGAAGCGGCCTTTTTCCGGTTGCTCGGCGTCGCGAAACACCTCGGCGTAGCGGGGCAGGTCGCTGACTGAACGCAAGTCCGGCGCCACGGCTTTGATGCCTTTGGCGGCATCGCCGTGAATCACATAGTCGGGCACCCACCAGCCTTCATCGGCGTTTTTAACGATGTCGCCCAGGCCAAACACTTTGCCTTCGGCCTCGGCTTTGACCCAGGCGGGGCTGCGGCCGGCCCATTCTTCGCCGATCACCTGAATGTCGTTGCGCGCCAGGGCCACTTCCAGGCTGACGGTGCTGCCGGGCTGGGTGTCGGTCTTCAAACCGTAGCCTTTTTCCACCAGTACGCGCAGCACTTCGGTGATCAGGCTGCCGCTTTCCCAGGTGAGGTTGCCGAAGTAAATCGGCTTCGGCTCGGCCGCGTGCGCCGTTGGCATTAACAAGGTGAAAGCCAGTGCAGCGCCGCCCAGCCAGCGAGTAATCGAATGCATCGCGCGTTCCTTTTGTGCGGAGAGTCGTTGCGAATCCTAGGCGATTTCTTTTACGCCTGACGGTTTTTGAACACGCCGCTGAGAACAAATTCATAGCGTTCGGGGCGGATGTAAAAGGTGGTGCGATCACAACATTGCTGCTCGTCGAACCACGAGGTGCGCTGCATCACCAGCAGCGCCGTGCCGCGTTTGATGCCCAAGTGTTCGGCGAGTTTTTTGTCGGCTTCGCGGGCACGAATAGCCATGTCGGCGCGCACCACGGGTTTGCCGGTGACGCGCTCCAGCACGGAGTAAAGCGGCTCTTGTTCGACGCTGGGCCAGTCGACGCCAGCGAGCTCGGCGGTGAGGTAGCTGCGGGCGAAAGCGATGGGTTCGTCGTCCACAGAGTGCAAACGCTCGACCATCACGCAGGCCTCGCTGAACAGCGCGGTCAGCTCGTCCGGCACCGCCACGCGGCGATGGGCGAGCAGGCGCATGGTCGGCGCCAAGCCTTGCAGGACCAGCGAGTCGTGAAAGCTGCGCAGGGCGTCGAGGTCGTGGCGCACCTGTTGCGCGGCCACGAACGTGCCTTTGCCTTGTTTGCGCTCGACCACGCCGTCATCGCCCAACTTGGCGAGGGCCAAACGGATGGTCACGCGGCTGACCTGGAAGCGCTCAACCAACTCCGATTCCGACGGCAATTTGCCCAGCGCGCCAAAGTGGCCTTGCTGGATTTCAGTCAGCAATTGGTGAGCGATCTGCTCGTAAAGCGAGGTGGAACTGTCGCGTTGCAAGGTCACGGTTGAGGCGTCCAGAGCATGAAGGACATGGCAGTTGGCCCTGTGCTTCTAAGGTTATGAATTTTCAGTCTTGGGGCTAACTTGTATTAATACGTATTATGACGACTACAGACAGTATAAATGACCTTACGGCGCCTGCCATGTCCCGATTCCAGACCCAACTCGCCATGCCACAGTTCGCCATGCCACAGCCCGCCTTGCAGGTCGATGCCGCGCATTTCGCCTACCCCAACGGCCACGTGGTGTTTCGCGACTTCAGCCTGAGCGCCAAGCCAGGCGAGTTCGTGGCCATTCTTGGGCCGTCGGGTTGCGGCAAAACCACCTTGCTCAACCTGCTTTCCGGTTTCCAGAAACCCCAGGCCGGGCGCTTGCTGGTGCACGGTGAAGCGGCGCGCCCGGAGTTGCCGGCGCTGGGTTATGTGTTCCAAAGCCCGCAGCTGTTTCCCTGGCTAAGCGCGCTGGAAAACGTGCGTTTCGGTTTGCGTGTGGCCGGCGAGCAGAACGTGGCGGCGCAGCGTGAAAAGGCGCTGCATTACCTGCGGTTGGTCGGCCTGGAAGCGGCTGCCGAGCGCTTGCCGCGTCAGCTGTCGGGCGGCATGCAGCAGCGCGTGGCGTTGGCCCGCACGCTGGCGCTGGAGCCGCAGGTACTGCTGATGGACGAACCGTTCGCTGCGCTCGATGCCATCAGCCGCAACGCCATGAATGAAGAAACCCTGCGGCTGTGGGCCGAGCTTGGCCAGACCGTGTTGTTCATCACCCACGACATCGACGAAGCGGTGTTTCTTGCCGACCGCGTGGTGGTGCTGAACATTGCCCCAGGGGGCGTTCACAGCGAGCTCGCCATCGACTTGCCGCGCCCCCGCACTAACCGTGACACCCGCCGCTTGCCGGCTTTTCTCGACTATCGCAACGAGCTGATGGAACGCATCGGCGACGTCATGGCGCAGTCGCCGTCGCTTCCTGAACTCACTTCCTGATATCGAGAATTCCATGATCAAAGCACTGTTGTTGCCCGTCGCGCTGGCGGCTACTTCCTGGCTGGGTGGCGCCCAGGCCGCTGAACCGCTGCGTATCGGCTACGTGATGGCCATGGCCAACGCGCCGGTTATCGTCGCCGAGAAACAGGGCTACTACCGCGACGAAGGCCTGGCGGTGGACATCAAAGCCCTGGGCGACGGTCCGGTGATTCAACAGGCACTCGCGGCCCATGAATTGGATGTGGCTTACGTCGGCACGCCGCCGGTGTATCAGTGGTACGCACGCGGTTTGAAGAGCGTGATTCTGGCCAAGGTCAACTACGGCCAGGCCGCCGTGCTGACCCGCAGCGACAGCCCAATCAAGAGCCTCGCCGAACTCAAAGGCCACAAGCTGGCCGGGGTGAAAAAGGGCAGCGGCATGGACGTGCTGCTGCGCGGCTACGTGCTCAAAGAAAACGCCAAGCTGGAACCGGACACCGACGTCGAAATCGTCGACATGCCGCCCGGCAATATGAACGCGGCGCTGGAGCGCGGCATTGTCGATGCGGCCTTCACCTGGGAACCCTTTGTCAGCCAGGCGCTGTTGCGCGGCTCGTCGCGACTGTTGCTCGACGTTAACCAGGCGCTGCCCAACTACCCGTGGTACGTGGTGATCGGTCTGCCGGAAACCTTGCAGCAACGCCCCGATGACGTGGTGAAACTGCTGCGCGCCCACCGCAAGGCCATCGCCTTTCTCAACGAGCACCCGGCTGAGGCCAACGCAATTATTGCCGAGGCCTTCAAGCTGGAAACCGTGCAACGCGCCGACGGCAGCACCGTCAGCGGCGTGGAAATCGTCGCCGAAGCGCGCAAGCGTCTGGGCTGGTCGGCCGACCTGCAAGCCTCGGACCTGGCGTTTATCCAGCGCCTGATGAACTACTCCAACGAACTGAAATTCATGGACGCGCAGATTCCCCTCAAGGATCTGGTCGACACCTCGTACCTGCAAAAAGCCTCGCGTTGAGCCCAGCCATGAAGCGCACCTTGTCACTGCCAACACCGAACTGGGGCTGGGCCTCGCTGCCGTTTCTGCTGCTGGTGTGGATTGCCCTGGCCAGCCGATTTCCCAGCTACGTGCTGCCGCAGCCCTGGACCGTGGCAGGCGAAGCGCTGCGCTGGATTGACGACGGCTCGCTGTGGAAGCAGTTCAAGGCCAGCGTGCTTGAGGAGCTGGCCGGTTTTTTCAGTGCGGTGGTGGTGGCCGTGGTGTTGGGCGGGGCGGCGGGTTTGTCGCGGCGTTTTCGCGATTTCATCTCGCCGCTCAACAGCCTGTTTATGGCCATTCCACCGATTGCCTGGGCGCCGCTGATTCTGATTATTTTCGGCTTTGGCTTTTTCTCCATCGTGCTGGTGATTTTTATCGCCGCCGTGTTCCCCATGGCCGTGACCATTCAGGAAGGCGTGCTCGGTATTCGCGACGGCGAAGTACGCGCCGCGCGCACCCTGGGCGCCAATCGCTGGCAGTTGCTGGGCCTGGTGTATTTGCCGGCGTCGCTGCCGTTTCTCACCGCCGCGTTGCGCATTGGTTTCAGCCAGGGCTGGCGTGCGCTGGTGGCCGCCGAAATGATCGGCGCCTCGCAAGGCATCGGCTGGATGGTGTCGATGGGCGGGCAGATCGGCAACAGCAGCCAGGTGCTGCTGGGCATCGTGTTGATCGGCTTGCTCGCCTGGCTGATGGAAGCCTTGGTGTTCCGCCGCATCGAGCGTCACTACCAAGCGTGGCGTGCCGCCTGAACGGGCGCGCCGCTGCATTCTTTTTTGATCAAGAGGACTTACCGTGAGCCAGACGTTCGATCCCCGTGAAGCCGGTGAATACACCGCCCCCGTCGGCCTGTATGCGCGCAATAAGGCGCGGCCGTTTCTGGGCAGCATCCGTTGCGACCGCCAAACCCTGGTGGCCGGTCAGTGGGACGAAATCACCTTCGTGTACGAGGTCGGTGCCAGTGGCCTGGCCGACGGCGCCTGGCTCAAATTGGCGTTCAAGTTCTACTCCGATTGGGCGCTGTTTCAGACCTCCGATCCCCGCGCCGCCAACTACGTAAGTGCCGAATACCAGGCCGGCGAGCTGGTGCCAGGGCAGAGCCCGGCCACCGTGCAGCACCTGAGCGTGCGCTTCGACCAGAAGGGCCACGAGCGGCCGTTTCAGAAAGCCATCCTCATCGACATCGTGGACGGCTACCTCAACCCTGGCGACCGCATCGTTATCCGCATCGGCGACCGTCGCCAAGGCGGGGCGGGCACGCGGGTGCAGAGCTTTGTTGAAAAAGACTTCCGCCTGCGCCTGTTTATCGACCCGCTGGGCAGCTCGAAATTTGCCGAAGTGCCGGGCGATTTGCTGCTCGATATCGTGCCCGGCGTGCCGGAGCGGGTACTGGCGATCGTGCCGCGTCTGGTCAGCCAGGGGCAGCCGTTCGATGTGCTGATTCGCGCCGACGACGCTTGGGGCAATACCTGCCGCAACCTACCGCTGACCGGCACGCTGCTGCTTAACGGCCCGCGCGGCAGCCTGGCGCTGCCGATTACCTTGGCGGGCGAAGGCTGGGCGGTGGTTCGGGTGCCCGCGCTGAAGCTGGAGGAGGTGGGCGAGTGGTCCGTAAGTGTGCAGCCCGACGAGGCGGGCATCGCCCCGGCGCAGGCGTATATCACCGTGGACGAGGCGGGCGCCGGCATTCGCCCGTTGTATGCCGATTTGCACGTGCATTCCGATGACACCGTGGGCACCAACGACACGCTTTATAACCTCAGCTATGGCCGCGACGTGGCCGGCCTCGACGTGCTGGGTTACACCGCCAACGACTTCAACATCACCGAAAAACGCTGGGACGCCGCCGTGGCATTGATCGGCGAACTCAACGAGCCGGGGCGCTTCGTCTGCTACCCAGGCACCGAGTGGTGCGGCAACTCCTGCGCCGGTGGCGACCGCAACGTGGTGTTCCTGCACGACGGCAAGCCGGAGTTTCCCTTCGACGCGCAAGGGCGTCTGGTGCGCTCGTTCGAATGGAATGAATTCACCGCCGGCACCATCAAACCTGGCGCCTGGCCGGTGGATGAGCTGTACGCCGCCTACGCGAAAAATCCCGAAGGGCATTTGATGATGCCGCACGTGGGCGGGCGCCGCTGCAACCTGGACTGGCATCACCCGGAGCTCGAACGCCTGATCGAAGTGGGCTCGGCCTGGGGCCAATTTCATTGGGTGTATGCCGAAGCCTTGCAGCGCGGTTATCGCGTTGGCGCGGCGGCCAACAGTGACGAGCACCAAGGCCGTTGCGGCGGCGGCGTGCCGGCCACGGCGGTGTTTGGTTCGCGCGGCGGCCTCACCGGCGTATTCGCTGACAGCTTCGACCGCGCCGGCGTCGGCAAAGCACTGCGCGCCCGGCACACCTTTGCCACCACCGGCGAACGCAGCGTGGGCGTGGTGAAGGTCGGTTCACACCTGATGGGTGACGTGCTGCGCGCTGAAGCCGGGCAAACCCTGGACTACCGCCTGCTTGGCGATGCCGGTTGGGAGCAGGTGGAACTGTTCGACGGCGAACAGTGCATCTGGTCGCGCAACCTGCATGAAGAAGCGGGGCTTTCCAGCCGCCGCGTGCGGGTTCGCCTGGGCGGCGCACGGATTAAAGACCGTTATCGCGGTGCGTACTGGAGCGGCGAAATCGAGATTACGGGCGCCGTCATCAACGGCTTCAACTTCCTCGGCGCCGATCACCCGGAACAAACAGTGTGGCGCAAAAACGCCACCACGCTTGCCTTTCGCACCGACACCAATGGCGACACCGACAGCCTGGAAATCGAGCTGTCGCAACTGGCAGGCGCGCGCATCAGCCTCACCAGCCGCGTAGACGCTTACGTGAAAGTGGGCGATGCGCTGCAGCCCCATCCCCATGTGCACGCCCCGACCGTGAGCGCGCAGGTGTCGGGCGAGCAGCTGCTGGAGCAGGGCGCGGTGGTGGAAAAACTGCCGGGCGCCGAACTGCAAGTGGCGCTGGAACGCATCACCGAGCAGCCGTTGCCACGTGAGGTGCAGGGCAGTATTGGGCTCGACGAACTGGCGCTGGACCCGGCCCGCGAGCACCCGCTGTTTATCACCGCACGCCAGCGCGACCAGTCGCGGGTTTGGACCTCGGCGGTGTTTGTCAGCGTGTAAGGCGCGCGGTCAGTCTTTAAAGGCATCGTCCAGCGGCACGCGGTAGCCAGTGGCCAGGCGATTGGTTTCGTTGGCCATGCCGATGACCGCCTGCAGCTCGCCGAACATCTCGTCGGTCATGCCCGCTTTGCGCGCGCTCGCCGTGTGCGAGCCGATGCAATACGGGCAGTTATTGGTGACGCTGACGGCGACGTAAATCAGCTCTTTGGTCAGGGCGTCCAGCGCGCCCGGGGCCATCACCTGCTTGAGGCTCTGCCAGGTGCGCTCCAGGGTGTCGGGGTGCGCGGCGATGCATTTCCAGAAGTTATTCACCTGATCAACCTGGCGCGTTTGCTTGATGTCGTCGTACACCGCCCGTACGCGCGCATTGGCATTTTCATATTCGATTAAGTGCTTGGACGTCATGTTCTTATTCCTAATATTTTTTGCGTTGAGCCGAATGGAAACTACCGTCTGCTTTAACGCTATCAAGGAGATGAACCGATGTCATTGCGCATTCTGGCCTTAGCCGCCACCGCGTTACTGCCCCTGTACACCGCCACGGCCAGCGCCGCCGAGCCCAGTTTATGGAACGTGTACGAGTCGCTGAAAAGCCATAAGTGGGTCGACCTCACCCACAGCTATAACGAGCAGATTCCGCACTGGAAAGGCTTCGAGCCGGCGCAGCGCAAAACCCTCTACACCATCGAGAAAGACGGCTTCCAGGTGGACCTGTATTCCCACGTGGGGCAGTGGGGCACGCACGTTGATCCGCCCGCGCATTTCCACACCGGCCTGCGCACCGTCGACCAGATTCCGGTGACCGAGCAACTGCTGCCATTGGTGGTGTTGGACATTCACCAGCAGGTGCAAAAGAACCCGGACTACACCGTGACCCTCGACGATGTAAAAGCCTGGGAAAAACGCCACGGCGCCATCCCCGCCGGCGCGTTTGTGGCGCTGCGCAGCGACTGGTCCAAGCGCTGGCCGAGCCAGGACAAGATTCAAAACCTCGACGACAAAGGCGTGGCGCACTATCCGGGCTGGAGCAAAGAGGTGCTGGTGTACCTGTACGAAACCCGAAAAATCACCGCCTCCGGCCATGAAACAACTGACACCGATCCCGGCATTGCCACCAGCAAAGACGACTACTCGCTGGAGTCGTACATCCTTGGGAAAAACCACTACCAGATCGAGCTGCTCGACAACCTCTACCAAGTGCCGGAGGCCGGTGCGCTGGCTGTGGTGAGCTTTGCAAAAATCGAAAAGGGCAGCGGCTTTCCGGCGCGAGTGTTTGCCATCCTGCCGTAGCATCGGGTTTTCAGCGGTGCTTTAAACGCCTGGATTTATAAAATCGCTTGGTATGACGCTCTGCCTTAAATAGAATCAATCTCATTTGTTTCGTAGGCAGAGCCTCTCGCTATGACTGAAGTCGCCTCAACGCCGCAGCACAGGGCGGAGCCCGGCCTGACCGCGCTGTATCGCGAGCACCGCACGTGGCTGGAAAGCTGGTTGCGCCGCCGCGTCGGCAACGCGTGGGATGCGGCGGATATCAGCCAGGACACCTTCCTGCGCGTGCTCTCCAGCGCGCAACCGCTGGCCGATTTACGCGAGCCGCGCGCCTATCTGCTCACCGTCGGCAAGCGCCTGCTGAGCAACTTCTACACCCGCCGCAGCCTGGAACAGGCGTATCTGGAAGCGCTCGCGCAGCTGCCGCAAGAATGCGTGCCGTCACCGGAACAGCGCTGGTTGCTGCTTGAAACCCTGCATGCCTTGGACGAACTGCTCGATGGCTTGGCAGCGCCGGTGCGTCGCGCGTTTTTGTTAAGCCAGTTGCATGGCCTTGGCTACCGCGACATCGCCGAGCAGTTGGGCATTTCTGAGCGCACGGTGAAGCGCTACATGGCCCAGGCCTACGAACACTGCTTGCTGGTGGAGCTGTGATGCGCGCCTTGCCGGCAAGCGACACCGTGGAAGTGGCCCGCGCCGCTGCGCGCTGGCTGGCATTGCTGGAGTCGGGCGCCGCCACCGAAGACGACCATCGCCGCCTGCAACAGTGGCGCAACAGCCATTCCCACCACGAAGCCACCTGGCAGAAAGCCCAATTGCTGCGCGAACGCTTTAGCGGCGTGCCGCCAGAATTGGCCATGGCCACGCTGGACCGCCCGGACCTGGCCCGCCGCGCCGCGCTCAAACGCGCCTTGGCGGTGGCAGCGCTGGTGCCAACCGGCTGGCTTATCAGCCGCCAATTG
Organism: Pseudomonas sp. AC070; assembly: GCF_979258635.1. Taxonomy (NCBI): domain Bacteria; kingdom Pseudomonadati; phylum Pseudomonadota; class Gammaproteobacteria; order Pseudomonadales; family Pseudomonadaceae; genus Pseudomonas; species Pseudomonas sp. AC070. The sequence continues at coordinate 2,894,355 of NZ_OZ409871.1, read as the reverse complement.
CCGCTGGACGTCTGGAGCGCCGACCTGCACACCGCCATCGGCGAGCGCAGCCGTCACAGGCTGGCCGATGGCAGCACCGTCGAACTCAGCACCGACAGCGCCGTGAACCTCGACCTGGCCACACGCACCGTCACCTTGCTGCGCGGCGAGTTGGCATTGACGGTGCCCGGCAACCAGGCGCTGACCGTGCAATTGCCGTACGGGCAACTATCGGTCGCCAACAGCGAGCTGTGCGTGCGCCGCAATGAGCACGCCTGCCACGTGTCGATGTACGGGGGCGAGGTCAGCGTGCAGCCCTTGCACGGTGCGCCGCTGGTGTTACGCGCAGGACAGCAGGTAGACGTGAACGTCGGCGGCATCAGCCCGGTGCGGCGCTTTGAAGTGTCGCAGCCGGGTTGGCGCGACGGCGTGCTGGTCGCCGACAACCAGGCGCTGGGCGATTTTCTGCGTGAGTTGAGCCGTTTTCGACCAGGGCTGTTGCGCTGGTCGCCGGAGCTGGAAGGGCTGCGGGTGACCGGCAGTTTCCGCCTCGACAACACCGACACGGTGCTGGCGCTGCTGGCCGCCACCTTGCCGGTGGAGGTGCAATCGCGCACGCGTTACTGGGTGACGCTGCTGCCGAAAAAAGCGCCGCGCAACAATAATGTGGGCTGAGGCTGTCCCTTTTTTTCATCTCGCCGGTCATTCCAGGCAAGTGAATTGAATCGAGAGCGTTCTTCCATGTCCGTCGTCCAGCCTCATCGTCCCAACCGTCTGCCTTTCGCCTTGCGCCCGCTGTCGCAACTGGGCCTGATCCTGAGCCTGGCCAGCGCGCTGCACGCCTTGCCCAGCCTGGCCGACGACGCTCGCCACAGCGTGCAGATTGGCGCCGGCAGCCTGAGCAGTGCGCTCACCCGCTTCGCCAGTCAGGCCGGTGTGAATCTATCAGTCGACCCGGCTCTGGTCAGCGGCCGCAATAGTCCCGGCCTGTCCGGCAACTATGGCGTGGAAGAAGGGTTTGCGCGCTTGCTGCAAGGCAGCGGCTTGCAGCTGCAGCAAGCGGGCGAGGGTGCCTACACCGTGGTGCCGACTGCGCCCGTGGGCAGCGCCGTGGAAATTGCGCCCACCAGCATCACCGGCGGTCAGCACGCCGCCGAGGCTGAGCGCTATGCCGGTGGCCAGATCGCCCGCCGAGGCTCGCAAGGTTTGCTTGGCTCGCGCGACTTTATGGAAACGCCGTTCAGCATGACCACCTACACCAGCGAGGCGGTGAAGAATCAGCAGGCGCGGACCTTGAACGACCTGGTCGCCAGCGACCCGTCCGTGCGCGCCACCAACCCGGCCGGTGGCCGCTTCGAGCAGTTCACCATTCGCGGGCTCAGCCTGTTCAACAGCGACGTTTCCTATAACGGCCTCTACGGCATCTTGCCGACGTACTCCATCGACATGGAAATGGCCGATCGCGTCGACGTACTCAAAGGCCCGAGCCAGCTTATCAATGGCATCTCTCCGCGCGGCAGCGTGGGCGGCGGCATCAACGTGGTGGCCAAGCGCGCCGACGACAAGCCACTGACCGAATTCACCGGCAGCTACGCCTCCGACAGCCAGGTCGGCGGCGCCGTGGACATCGGCCGGCGCTTTGGCGAAGGCAACCAGTTCGGGCTGCGCTTCAACGGCGTGAAACAGTCCGGTGACACCGAGTGGGATCATCAGAGCGTCGACCGCGAAATGGCCGTGCTGGGCCTGGACTTTCGCGGCGAGCGCCTGCGCCTGTCCACCGACATCGGCCACACCGAACGCGACACCGATGCGCCGCAGGAACGTGTGCTGGTCGGCGCCGCTGCGAAGGTGCCGGACGCCGATGACGTGCGCCACAACTACGCGCAGTCGTGGACCAAAGCCCGCACCGAAGACACCTTTGGCGCGGTAAACGCCGAGTACGACCTCAGCGATTCGTTGATGGCCTACGGCGCTGTGGGTGCGCGGGAAAGTAACCACGACTTCCTGCGCCACAACGTGCCGGTCAACAACGACGCCGGCACCTTTGTTGTGCAGCCCCGTGACTTCACCCGCGACGAGTCGGTGCGCACCGCCACCGCCGGCGTGCGCAACTGGTTCGACACCGGCCCGGTCAGCCATGAGCTGAACCTTGCGGCCAGCTACTTCTACATGGACTTCACCAACGGCGGCGCGCGCTACGCCAACGCCACCAGCAACCTCTACAGCCCGGTGCAAACGCCCACACCGACCACGCCGATTCGCCCCGACGCCGAGGTGTACACCGAGAACCGCTTCAGCGGCGTGGCGCTGTCGGACACCCTGGGCTTTTTCGAAAACCGTTTACTGCTCACCCTCGGCGCGCGCTGGCAGCGGGTGCAGGTGGACGACTGGAGCAACGACGTAAAAGGCGACACCGCCTACGACGAAGAGAAGGTCTCGCCCTCCGGTGGCGTGCTGTACAAACTCACCGACGAGCTATCGCTGTATGCGAACTACATGGAAGGCCTGAGCCAGGGCAAGATCGCCCCGTCGACGTCGGTGAACACCGATGAAATCTTCCCGCCGTTTATCAGCCGTCAGGTGGAAGTGGGCGCCAAGTACGACCTCGGCAGCTTCGCCCTGACCGCCGCCGCGTTCCGCATCAAACAGCCAGCCTACGAAACCAACGCCACCTCGCGGGTGTTCGGCCCCAACGGCAAGCGTGAAAACAAAGGCATCGAACTGAGCGTATTCGGCGAGCCGCTGCAAGGCTTCCGCCTGATGGGCGGGTTGATGTACATCGACAGCGAACTGACCGGCACCGTCGGAGGCGTGGCAGACGGCAACCGCGCCCCGGCCACACCCGAATACAACGTTAACCTCGGGGCCGAATGGGACGTGCCCGGCGTGTCGGGCCTGACCCTCACCGCGCGTGGCATCCACTCCAGCTCGCAGTACCTCGACCAGGCCAACAGCAAGCAAATCGATGGCTGGGAACGCTACGACGTCGGCGCGCGCTACGCCTTCAAAGCGGCAGAAAAAGACATCACCCTGCGCGCCGGCATCGAGAACGTGATGAACGAGCGCTACTGGGCCTCAGCCGGCGCCTCTGACGACAGCGAACCGGGCTTGAGTTTGTCGACGCCTCGTACGTACCTGGTCTCCGCCACCCTCGGTTTCTGACCACTGTTTGTTGCGCAACTGTTGCTAGAGCAACACCGGATCAACAGGCTGTTGGCCACCTAACAGCAAACATGACCGCACAACGTGCTCAACCCCGCGCCGCCTCTGGGCTGCAGGGGTTGGCATGAGTGCTGCAATATTCCTTGTGAACAGCGACTCGCTGCTTAGTCCTTCTTTTTAGGCATAAGCAAAGAACGGTCGCCCCGTCATCACAAGGAGTTTTTCCATGGCTAGCACCCCGTACCGCACGCGCCGCCTGGCTCGTTTTTTTTCCGCTGCCGGCCTGGTGCTGGGCGCTTCCATCGCCGCCCTTGGCGCTGCGCACACCGCCCAGGCCGCCGACGCGTTGCCCCAAGAACTGCGCCTGGACTACGCCTACTACTCGCCGACCAGCCTGGTGCTCAAACACTTCGGCTGGCTGGAACAGAGCGTGGGCGAGGGCAGCAAAGTGACCTGGACCCTCAGCCAAGGCAGCAACCGCGCCCTGGAATACCTCAACAGCGGCAGCATCGACTTCGGCTCCACCGCCGGCCTGGCCGCCGTGCTCAGCCGCGCCAACGGCAGCCCGATCAAAACCGTGTACATCGCCAGCCGCCCGGAATGGACCGCATTGGTGGTGGCCAAAGACTCGCCGATCAAAACCGTCGCTGACCTCAAAGGCCACAAAGTCGCCGCCACCAAAGGCACCGACCCGTACCTGTTCACCCTGCGCAGCCTGGAGCAAGCCGGCCTGAGCAAAAACGACGTGGAGCTGGTGCACCTGCAACACGCCGACGGCCGCACCGCCCTGGAAAAAGGCGACGTCGACGCCTGGGCCGGCCTCGACCCGCTGCTGGCCGCCAGCCAATTGCAGGCCGGTTCGCGCATCCTGTACCACAACGTCAACTTCAACAGTTACGGCGTCATCAACGTCACCGAGAAGTTCGCCAAGCAGTACCCGCAAGCCATCGACAAAGTGATTACCGCCTACGAAAAAGCGCGCAAATGGGCGCAGGAAAACCCCGAAGAGCTGGCCCAGATTCTGTCCAAAGAATCCGGCCTGCCGCTGGACGTCGCCAAGCTGCAACTGCAACGCACCGACTTCAGCAACTCGCAACCGGGTGCCGAACACATCGCCGCCCTCAAAGCCGCCGCGCCGATTCTGCTGACCGAAGAACTGGTACGCAAAGGCGTGGACGTGAACGCCGTGGTGGATCAACTGATCGAACCGTCGTTCAGCAAGCAGGCTGTTGCGGCCAAGTAAACGACCCTTGCCGCCCAACAGAACTCCTCCACGAATGATGGTACGGCGGTAGTTGCATCCATTAGGGCCAACCCTATGACAAGCAAAAGCAAAACCCTGCCCCTGTCCACCGAGCGCAGCTGGAAGCCGGCATTCGACAGCGCTGCCTGGAAACGCCGCGCCAAGGGCCTGGTGCTGCCGGTGGTGGCGCTGTTGGCATTGGAGTTTGTAGTGCGTATCGGCTGGGTGCCGGCGTACCAACTGCCGGCACCCAGCGACATTGCCCTGACCCTGCGCGACCTGGCCGGCGGGCAGCTGTGGAACCACATCGGCGCCAGCCTGCTTCGCGTGTTATCCGGCTTTGCCATCGGCGCCGGCCTGGCGCTTCTGGCCGCCGCCTGGGTGGGCCTGAGCCGTGAGGCCGAAGCCTATCTGGAACCCACCTTCGCCGGCCTGCGCGCGATTCCAAGCCTGGCGTGGGTGCCGTTGCTGCTGCTGTGGCTGGGCATCGACGAAACCTCAAAAGTGGTGCTGATCGCCATTGGCGCGTTCTTCCCCGTTTACCTCAACGGCGTAGCGGCCATCCGCAACATCGACCGCAAACTGGTGGAAGTGGGGCAAATGTACGGCTTCAGCGCCACCCAACTGGCGCGGCGCATTCTGCTGCCCGCGGCCTTGCCCGGCCTGTTCACGGGCCTGCGCAGCGGCATGAGCCTGGCCTGGATGTTCCTCGTCGCCGCCGAACTGATCGCCGCCACCAAAGGCCTGGGCTACCTGCTCACCGACGGCCGCGAAACCTCGCGTCCCGACATCGTGCTGGCCGCCATCATCGTGCTCGCCTTGCTCGGCAAAGTGTGCGACGGCGTCCTGGCAAAACTCGAACAGCACTTCCTCGCCTGGCGCGACGCCTTCACCGGCCACAGCGCCGGCCCCACCGAGAACTGAGCATGGCGCAGGCACTTCTGAACGTGCGCATCGAGCGCAAACACTTCGACGCGGTCACCGTATTACGCAACATCGACCTGCGCCTGCACCCCCAGGAAATCGTCAGCCTGCTCGGCCCCAGCGGCTGCGGCAAAAGCACCTTGCTGCGCATTGTCGCCGGCCTCGAACGCGACTTCAGCGGCGCCGTCAGCCGCAGCGAGCAGGGCGCCGATGTGGCGTTCGTATTCCAGGAACCCCGGCTGATGCCGTGGCTGACCGTGGCGCAAAACATCGGCTTCAGCGCCGGCGCCGACTACGACGCGCCGTGGGTGCGGCAACTGATCTCTGAAGTGGGCCTGGACGGTTTTGCCGACGCCTTGCCCAAGCAGCTTTCTGGCGGCATGGCGCAACGTGTAGCGCTGGCGCGCGGGCTGTACTCGCGGCCGCAGGTGTTGCTGCTCGATGAGCCGTTTAGCGCGGTGGATGCGTTTACGCGGATGAAGTTGCAGGACTTGTTGCTGCAATTGGCGCAGCACCACGGCATTGCGTTGTTGCTGGTGACGCATGATGTGGATGAGGCGCTGTACTTGAGTGATCGGGTGTTGGTGATGGGGAGTCAGCAGCCGAGCAGTATCCGACTCGGTCTCGATGTACCGTTGGGGCGGCCGAGGGATCGGCGGGATCCGGAGTTGGGGAAGTTGAAGGGGGAGGCGTTGACTGAGCTGCAGTTGGCGCATGTTATTTGAGGCCCACGTAGGTGGGCCGGTTTGGGATCGAGTCTCGATATGCGCTTTTGATCTGGCTTGTGAATTACCTCGCTGCCTTTATCGCTGGGCGAGTGGTGTGTAGTGAATACCGAACGTTTTGGTGTCGCCCCTTCCTTCGCGCAACTCAAATCGACAATTGCAACACCCTGGTCGCAACCTCATCCCCCCGTCGTTTGTTAACGACCAACTCCCCAATCGCAATCAACCGCGCCCGCGTCACGTTGCGGCTGAGTCCCAACAAGCTCGCCGTATGCACCTGGTTGTAATGACAAAACCGATACGCCGCCCGCAAAAGCGTGTCCTCCACCTTCTCATGCAAGTCGCCGGCTTGCTCCTCAAATAAGCGCAAAAACGCCCGCTCAAGCAACGCCTCGGCAGATTCTTCCGGCGGGGTTTGCACTTCGTCCGGGCGGTCGATTCTCAGGTTTGAAAGACGCAAATCCTCTTCGCGAATCAGGTCGTCGCGGCAGATCAGCAGTGTGTGGTGAATGACGTTTTCCAGCTCGCGAATGTTGCCCGGCCAGCCGTAGCTCAGCAGTTTGCGTTCGGCCTCGGCGCTCAGTTGCACGTCGCCGTAGCCGAGGCGGCCGCTGTAGCTGCGCAGGAAGTAACGGGTCAGCGGCAGGATATCGCCCGGCCGCTCGCGCAAGGGGTGCAGTTGCAGGCTTACGACGTTGAGGCGGTAGTACAAGTCTTCGCGGAAATGGTTGGCGTTAATCGCGCGTTCCAGTTGCACGTTGGTGGCGGCCAGCACCCGCACGTTGATGGCGATGCTTTTGCGTGAGCCCAGGCGTACCACTTCGCGCTCTTGCAGCACGCGCAGCAGTTTCACTTGAATGGCCATCGGCAGGTCGCCGATTTCGTCGAGGAATAAGGTGCCGCCGTTGGCTTCTTCGAACCAGCCGGCTTTGGCGACCAGGGCGCCGGTGAAGGCGCCTTTCTCGTGGCCGAACAGTTCGGCTTCCACCAGCGATTCAGAAAAGGCGCCGCAGTTGACGGCCACGAACGGGCCGCTGCTGCGGTGGCTGAGGTTGTGGATGTGGCGCGCTACCAGCTCCTTGCCGGTCCCGGTTTCGCCGATGATCAGGACGCTCGCCTCACTGGGTGCGACCTGTTGCAGATGGGGGAGAAGCGCCTGCGATTTGGGGTCTTCGAAGACCTGAGCGGTCGCCCGTATCGAGGTAGCCAGTGCGGGAGAAGCGGGGAGCGTTAGCAGCTGCATGGTCGTGCCTATGAGTAAAAAGTCGGAGTCGGCAAGCTGTGGTTCAGCGCCCAGTCGCCGAGTTCCTGAATCTTGTAGTCGACGGGGTCGTGCAGGGTTTGGGTGCGTACGTTGCGCCAGTAACGGTCGAGTCGCAGTGAGGCATGGGTGGCCCGTGCGCCGGTCACTTCGAACAGGCTGCTACAGAGGTCCAGGCCGGTGCGCGTGGCCGACACCTTGGCGGTGGAAATGGCCAGGGCCAGGTGGCCGCGTTCTTCGCTGCTGAGGTTGTGTTCTTTTTGCCAGGCTTCGTCGAGCAAGCCGGCTGCCCGTTCTACCAACAAACGCGTGCCTTCCAGCGCGGCCCAGAATTCGCCGTAGTGGCGCAGTACGTAGGGGTCTTCGCTGGCGTGGTTGGCTTTGGATTTAAACCAGGGGCGGCTTTCTTTGAGGGTGTATTGCCGCGCTTCGTCCAGCGCACCTTCGCTGATGCCGAGGAAGATATGGGCGAAGTGCAGCTGCGCGATCAAGGGGCGCAGGCAGGCGAAGGGGGTGCTCAGCGGGCCGGGGTCGAGCAGCAGTTCCGATTCTTCCACGCGTACCCGTTCAAAGGTGGCGCTGCCGCTGTCGGTTTGCCGCTGGCCCATGTTGTTCCAGTCGTCGTGCAGGGTGATGCCGGTGCGCGCGGTGGGTACGGCGGCGATCAGCAGCTTGCCGCCGGCGCTTTCGTCGATGGCCGAGGCGATGAGCATTTGCGAGTCGGTGGCGCCGGAGCAGAAGCTTTTCTTGCCGGAGAACTCACGGTGGTCCGCGAAAGTTTTCACCACGGTGCGGGTGTCCAGCGGGTTGAGCGCATTGCCCCAGAACCAGTTTTTGCGCGCGGTTTGTTCGAACCACGGCTGCCATTGTTCGGGTTTGGAAAACAGCCGCACGGTGGCCAGCATCAGGTGTTGAAAGCCGAAGACATGGGCGATGGAGCTGTCGACCTTGGCGAATTCACGCACCACCGTCAGGGTCTCGCTCCAGCTCGCGCCCAGGCCGCCGAACTCGGTGGGGATGCTCAGGGCCAGCAAACCGCTGGCGCGCAGGGCATCGCGCTCGGCCTTGGGCGTGCCGCCTCGTTGGTCACGCTCAATGGCGGTTTCGGCGAAGCCGGCAGCCAAACGGCGCGCCGAGTGCAGCGGGTGGGAGTCGGTATTCACAGCGTGATCCTCATGTCGAAAGACGGCGTCGTCGCCTGCAGGCGGCCGTGGTTAAAGAGGGTTTTGCAATCGCTGTACCAGCATCCACACGCCGCTGTTTCAGGCCGAAGGGCAGTACGGCAAGGCGCAGCGGGTGCTGGCGTAGCAGTGGTTTGCTGAATGCCTGTTGCTGGAGCAACAGTTGCTCGCGCGACAGTTGTGCCGCAAACAGTAAAGACAAGGGGAAGGGAAAAGAGGTGCGCTGATCGCTATTTGACCGTACCCACCTTCGCCAGCGCAAAACGCTACATGTAGCGTCCTGTGCACAGAGTTATGCACAGATAGTGTGGATATCTAGGTTCGGTGCCGCGCTGTTGCTCCACGTTCACGGGGTGAGGCGGGGCGTGAAAATGAGGTGCGGAAGATCCGCTAATCGTGCTCGGAGGGATCCTGCTCAGCGTGATTGGCGCGCAGCCAGGCAAGGCGTTGGTGAAGTTGCGCGGCGAAAGTGCGGGCGGCCAATTCTTCGTGAAAGGTCACGCCCCGATAGCCGATACGCACGCGCCAGCATTGCTGCCCGCGCAGCTTCACATACTCGACATGTACGTTGTTCATCACCGCTCCCTGTTCGCAGCCCACGGCGCCGCAGCGCGAAGAGTAACGGGGCGGGTGCGGGCTCGCAATTGCGCTAAGGGCGACAGCGGCAACGCGGTGCGATGTTTTTGATGCGATTGCAGGCCCGGCCAATCGCGGCTGAAGCGGAATGCCGCCCAGCCGCTCCCACAGATTGTGCGTTCCCACAGATGGTGCATTCCCTGTGGGAGCGGCTTTAGCCGCGATTCCTGCAAACGCCGAAGCCGCAGCGCATTAGTACACCCAGACTTCCACGCGACGGTTTTTGATCCGGCCGTTTTCGGCGCTGTTGGCGGCCACGGGAAGCTCATCGCCGAGGCCGTCGATGTCGCGGAACATCACGCCTTGTTTGGCCAGCTCGCGGCGTACGGTCATGGCGCGTAGTTTCGACAGCAATGCGGCACGCGACGGGTCGGCTTTCGGGTCGCCAAAGCCGAGCAGCACGACCTGACGGTTGAGCTTGTTGTTGTCTTTGAGGTAGTCCATTACGCGTTGCAGGTCGTAGTGCGATTTGTTGTCGAGGTTGGCGCTGCCTTCCTGAAAGCGGAAGTTCACCGACAGGCGCTGGGCGTCGCGGGCCAGGTCTTGGTAGTTCTTCGGCATGTCGGCGGTGGGCGCCACTTTGATCGCTTGCACGGTCTGGGCGATAAAGCCGGTCTTGGCGACGATGGCCTGGCCTTCCGGGCTCTGGGCGAATTTCACCAGGGCGTCGGCCCATGGGTTTTTCACCTGGGGCGGCAGGTAGAAGAACAGCCGGCGCGACAGCGGATAGTCTTCGGTGGCGATCAGGCTGGTGGACGGCGGCATGGCCTGCGAGTCGCCGTCGGCGATGGCCACGGCTTTGGCTTGGCGGATGTAGGGCAGGCCGATAAAGCCGATGCCGGCCGGGTCTTTGGCCACTTCATCGGAGAGCTGTTCGCTGGATTCAAAACGCTTGGCGCCGGGGCTCAGGGTTTTGCCGTGGCTGGCCAGTACCAATTCCTTGAAGGTGTCGTAGGTGCCGGAGTTATCGTCGCGGGCGTACAGGTGAATGGCGCCGCCACGACCGCCCAGGGCTTCCCAGGTTTTCGCGTCGCCGGAAAAAATCTGCGCCAGTTGCTCGGTGCTCAGCGCGCTGAGGGGGTTGCTCGGGTGCAGGATGATGGCCAGGCCGTCGATGGCAATGATGTGTTCGGCGCCCCGGCCTTTCAAATCACCCAAGCCGGCGAGGTCGGTGTATTCGCTGTCTTTGATTGGGCGTGACGAAGCGGCCAGGTCGGCGCTGCCGTCTTTGAGGGCAACAAAACCGGTGCCCGAACCATGGGCGGCGACGATGATCACCACGTTCTGGCCTTTGGCGTTCTGGCCGCTCAGGCGCTGTTCGTTGTCATTGCCGGTCGGTTCGGCGCGCACGTTTTTCAGGCCCTGTTGTTCCAGCAAGCCTTTAACCAGGGCGGGGCCCAATTTCGCACCGATGGTGTTGGAACCCTGGATGCGCAACGCCGGCGCGTCGCCCGCCGTGGCGGGGAGCGCGGCGAATACGGACCACGGCAAGGCGTAGCAGATAAAACCCAGAACCAGGAAGGTGACGGTGCGAATCCAAGTATCACGTTCGGTTACAGCAGGGGCGCGCGGCATGCGGCAGGACCTTATTCTAGAGCGGTGGAAAGTGCCCGGAGAATAAGTCGGAAAGGTTGCAGGAAAGTGACAATGCCCGCGCCGTTGCCGTGCCAAAGCAAAGGCGCAAACACGCCAATCAGAACGACTTGCTGACGCTCGCTACCACCGTGGTGCCGCAGGTGTCGGTAAAGCCGAAATTGCTCGCGCACTGATCGTCCGAGAGGTCGGTGTCGATGTAGCTCAGGCCCCATTTCAGCTCGAACAGCTCGTAGCTGAGTTTGGCTTCCCACTCGCGGTATGAATCGGTGCCGGTGCCGTTTTGCGACCAGAACAGCGGGTCTTTGAAGTCCATGCGGCCGTAGCGCAGCAGCAGGCCGACGTCGGCGGGCAGGGTAGTTTCGTAGCCAACGTAGGTATAGAGGGTGTCTTGGTTTTTGCCGACGATGTTGGGCGCGTCGTTGGAGTAGTAGGCAGCGGCCTTGAAGCCATAAGCGCCGAGAATGCCGTAGACCTCGCTCTGGTTGAACTGGCCTTCTTTCGGGTAAGCGTATTTGAGATAGCCCAGGTCCAGGCTTACGTCCTCGGTCGCCTGCCAGAACCAGCCGGCGTAGTAGTCGACTTCTTGCCGGGTTTTTAGGCCGAAACCGAAGTCCACATTCGAAGTCCAGGCGCCGGCGTACAGGCCGCTGCTGTGCAACAGCGTGGCGCCAGCCTGGGCGGCGGGGTCGTTCTGGGTTTGCGAAATGCCACGGGTGCGGTAGTCGCTGGCCAGGGTCAGATCGACCTGCACGGCGAAGTCGTCATTCAGGGGAATGGCAGCCTGGCTGAGCAGCGGAAACAGGGCGAGGCCTGCGAGCAAAACGTGCTTCATGGTGTGATCCCGATGTTGTGGTTTTTATGGGGCGGGGTGAACGGATAGGTCCGCCGTGCGTGCAGCTTGCCCTCTCCCTAACCCTCTCCCGCAAGCGGGAGAGGGGACGATCGCGGTGCTTGAAGCCAGGCGTTCGCGCTGTTCTCCCCTCGCCCGCGCGCGGGAGAGGGGCCGGGGGAGAGGGCAAGGCGGCGCACGGTTATTGCTCGGCGGCGTACACCTGCTTGCCGGCGAAATACGTCGCCAGCACCTGGGTTTCGCCGAGGGCTTTGGCGTCCACGGTGAATACGTCACGGTCGAGAATCACAAAGTCGGCGGCCTTGCCGGCTTTCAGCGAGCCGATCTGTTTTTCCAGGCCGATGGTGCGCGCCGCGTTGAGGGTGTAGGCGTAGAACATGGTGTCGCGGTCGATGCGTTCGTCGGCGTTGAGCACGCCTTCTGCACCTTCGCGGCTGATGGCTTGGGCGATGGCCAGCCACGGACTTGGGCTCGACACCGGCCAGTCGCTGGCGCCGGCGATGGTGGCGCCTTGTTTGAGCAGCGAGTGCGCCGGGTATTGGTAGCGGAAGGCAAACGCGCTGACGTAGGGCTTGACCATGTCGATGGTGTATTCGTCGCCAGCGGCCCACAGCAGCTGCATGGCGGCGATCACGTCTAGCGGTTTGAAGCGGGCAAATTCTTTCGGATTGACCAGCTGTAAATGGGTAATCGAATGGGTGATGCCGCTTTGCCGGTCTTTGCGCGCCTGCTCGATGCCGTTCAGCGATTCACGCACGGCGCGGTCGCCGATGGCGTGGATGTGCACCAGCCAGCCGCGGGCGTCGATGGCGCTGACCAGCTCGCCGAAATGCGCCGGGTCGATCAACAGCTCGCCGCGTTTTTGCGAGTTGTTGTACGGGTCAATCAAGGCCGCGCTTTGCGCCGGGTATTCGAGCACGCCGTCGGCGAAAATCTTGATGCCGGGCAGCGTCAGGTTGGGGATGCCTTGGAACTGGTCATGCACTTTGGCCAACACATCCAGGTCGCGCGGCCGGCTCTTGCCGTTGGCCACCAGCAGCGCGGCAACGTGGGCCGTCAACTGGCCTTTTTCTGATAGGGCTTTGTACACCGGCAACACGCCGACGGATTTTTCCGTGGGCTTCATGGCAAACACCGCTTCGCCGGGCGCGGCGTTGGCGGCGGGGTCCATCCAGGCGGTGATGCCCAGGCTGTTGTTGTAGGTCACGGCGGTTTGCCCAGCCTTGTACATCACCGCGTCGCTTGGCGGCGGCAGCACGGCGGCGGCACGGTCCCAGCCGGCGTCTACCAGAAAGCCGTTGGGTTCGCCGTTGGCGCGCTTGCCCACGGTGTCGGCTTCGGCGGCCGGCAGCTTTTTGATCAGCGCGGCGTCGATGCCGGCGCGTTTGAGCATGGCGGCGTTGATCCAGCCGGTGTGGTGATCGCTACCCATAAAGGCGATGGGTTGGTCGGCCCACTCGCCGACGTTGAAGCGTTCGCGCAGTGCTTCGGCCTGGGCCCAGTAGGCCGAGTTCATGCCCGCTACAACGAGCACCGCGCCGTGCCCGGCTTGGCCGTTGGCGCGCCAGCCCTGGAGGCGTTTTTCCAATTCTTCAAGGGGCACGACTTCGTCGGCCATGTTCGCCGAGGCCATTTCCAGGCCGCCATACACGGCGTGGGAGTGGGCGTCGATCATGCCCGGCATGAGCGCTTTGCCGCCGAGGTCGATGACGGTGGTGGTGCTGTCGGCCAGCGCTTTAATCTCAGCGTCGCTGCCCACTTGCAAAATTTTGCCGTTCTCTACGGCCACAGCCTGCGCCTTGGGCGCGCTGCTTTCGGCGGTGAACACCTTGCCGTTGAACAACACCAGATCGGCAGCCGCCATCGATTCCATCGAGGAAAAAGCCACCGCCAACGCCAGCAGGTTCGGAATGAACCTTTTCATGGAAAACCCCTTGTATTTATTGGTCTGGTGGCGAGACTAGCGGCTGCGTTGGGCTGGCAGAACGGCTGCGCCGCGCAAAACCCTTTTGCCTGAGAGGAAAAACTGCATGGACAAGCTCAGTGCCCTCGGCATGTTTGTGGCCACCGCCGAACACGGCAGTTTCAGCCGCGCCGCCGAGCAGTTAGGCAAAACGCCGTCGGCGCTGACCAAGGCCGTCAGCCACCTGGAAGCCGAGCTGGGCAGCCGCCTTTTTGAGCGCAGCACGCGGCGCACGGTGCTCACCGAAGCCGGGCGGCTGTACCTGGAAACCGCGCGGCAGGTGCTGCAGCGTTTGCATGAGGTGGGCGAGGAGATTGGCCAGCTGCAACATGGCCTGCACGGCAACTTGCGCATCACCGCGCCGCTGGCGTTTGGCCGGGCGTTTCTGGATGAAGTGTGTGCGGGGTTTCTGGCGGCGTATCCGCAACTGACCGTGCATATCGACTTGTGCGATGCCTTTGTCGACTTGGTCGAGAGCGGCTATGACCTGGCGCTGCGCGAAGGCCACAGCGATCTGCCCGGCCTGATTGCCCGGCGCGTGGGGCGCAATCGCATCTTTATTTGCGCGAGCCCTGCGTACCTGCAACGCCAGGCCGAGCCAGTGACGCCAGGCACCGTCAGCGCCCATCAGTGGCTGGTGTACCAGCACCCGGCGCTGGATAAACACCAGTGGTTTGTCGAGCGCGACGGCCAGCGTCTGACCCTGGCGCACCCCACCAATACGCGGCTGCGCAGCGACAACTATGACCTGTTGTTGGCCAGCGCCCTGGCCGGCGCCGGCCTGCTGCATACGCCGGAATGGAGCGTGGTGCCGTACCTGGCCGATGGCCGTTTGGTACGGGTAATGGCGGACTACGACATCGACCCCGATGCCTTCGGCCCGCACATTCTGGCGGTGTACCCCAGCCACCGCCGTGCCACGGGCAAGGTGCAGGCGTTTATCGATTTTCTCGCTGCGTTTCTGGCCCAGCGCGGGCTGGATGGAACGACTTAGAAGAAGCGGGTGACGCCAGTGGGCCGGTCTCCAACAGGCTGGTGTTGCGCAGCTCGATGACATCGTCGCGGTACGAGGTGTCCGTCTTTCGGTCACCCGTGGCGGGCTGGTAGAAAGCGCCTTCGCCGCGCTAAGCTCGGCGTTCGTTGCCGCTTTTGTTGCCGCCGACCCTCACCTGCCGACCTTCACTGCCGAGAGTTTCTTATGCCCCAGCAATGGCCCGCCGCCGATATCGCCCGGTTGATCCTCGACGGCTTCGATGACTATCGCGAGCATTTCAAACAGATCACCGACGGTGCCCGCGCCCGCTTCGAGCAAGCGCAATGGCAGGAAATTCAGCAGGCCTCCGCCGCGCGCATCAATTTGTATGAAGAAAAAGTTCACGAAGTCAGCCTGCGCCTGCGTCAGGCGCACGCCGATGAGGTGCTGCTCGATGTGCACCTGTGGCCGCTGGTGAAAAGCGCCTACATCAACCTGATCGATAGCCGCTTCGACGACGAGCTCGCCGAAACCTGGTTCAACTCGATTTTCTGCGGCCTGTTCAGCCACGACCTGATCAGTGACGGCTGCATGTTTATTCACACCACGCGGCCTTCCTTGCGTAGCCACGAACGCGGCGCGCAAACCCGCACGTATATGCCGCAAGTGAACCTGGCCGGCATGCTCGAGCAGGTGTTCACCGACTACCAATTCAGCGTGCCCTACGAAGACTTGAACCGTGACCTGGCGCGCCTGGAAGGCCAACTGCGCGCCAACCTGCCGGACTGGGTGTGCAAAGACCCTGAGCTGTGCATCGAGCTGTTTTCCTCGGTGCTGTACCGCAACAAAGGTGCCTACCTGGTGGGGCGCATTTACACCCGCGATGAACAGTGGCCGCTGGTGATTCCGCTGCTGCACCGCGAGGAGCGCGGCATTCAGATTGACGCCTTGATTACCGATGAAGCGGAAGTGTCGATCATCTTCTCGTTCACCCGTTCGTACTTCATGGTCGATGTGGCGATTCCCGCGGAGTTTGTCGGCTTTCTGAAACGCATTCTGCCGGGCAAGCACGTCGCCGAGCTGTACACCTCGATTGGCTTTTACAAACACGGCAAATCCGAGTTTTACCGCGCGCTGATCAACCACCTGGCCAACACGGATGATCGTTTCATCATGGCGCCCGGCGTGCGCGGCATGGTCATGAGTGTGTTCACGCTGCCGGGCTTCAATACCGTATTCAAAATCATCAAAGACAAATTCTCGCCGTCGAAAAACGTCGACCGCGCCACCGTGATCGAGAAGTACCGCATGGTGAAAAGCGTCGACCGGGTAGGGCGCATGGCCGATACCCAGGAGTTCGCCGACTTCCGTTTTCCCAAGTCCAAGTTCGACCCCGAATGCCTGGCTGAATTGCTGGAAGTGGCGCCGTCTACCGTCGAGCTCGAAGGGGAAACCGTGCTGGTGCGCCACTGCTGGACTGAACGGCGCATGACGCCGCTGAACATCTACCTGGAACACGCCAACGAAGCGCAAGTATTGGAAGCGCTGGAAGACTACGGCCTGGCCATCAAGCAACTGGCGGCGGCGAACATATTCCCCGGCGACATGCTGCTGAAAAACTTCGGCGTCACCCGTCACGGGCGCGTGGTGTTTTACGACTACGACGAAATTTGCGCCCTTACCGAAGCCAACTTCCGCGTCATTCCGCCACCGCGTTATCCCGAAGACGAGATGTCGTCCGAGCCGTGGTATTCGATCGGGCCGCTGGACGTATTCCCCGAGGAATTCCCGCCGTTCCTGTTCGCCGACATGGGCCAGCGCAAGCTGTTCAGCGAGCTGCATGGCGACCTGTACAACGCGGACTACTGGAAGAGCCTTCAGGACGCGATACGCGCCGGCAAGGTCATCGACGTGTTCCCGTACCGGCGCAAAGAGCAACTGAACTGACTGCCCATGGCAGAGGCGATTTTCTCCCGTTCCTCGTGGCTTAACTCGCTGCATATGTCGACGCTCACCGTGAGCCTGTTGCAAGCGCACGGGCACACGGCCGAAGCGGTGCTCGAGGGCAGCGGCATTTCCACCGACGACTTGCGCGGCATGAAGCGCCTGATCGGCCCAGGCCAGGAACAGCAAGTGTTCGCCAACGCCTTGCGCCTGAGCGCGCTACCGGCGTTGGGCCTGCAACTGGGCGTACGCACCCGTATTTCTGCCTATGGTTTGCTCGGTTACGCGCTGCTCTCGGCGCCGACTTTTGGGCAAGCGTTGCGCATCGGTCTGAGTTACCCGGTGCTGCTGGGCACCTACTTCAACCTCAGCCTGGTGCGCGAAGGCGACGTGGCCTGGTTGGTGGCCACCGGTTATGGCGAAGACGAAGCGCTGCGTCCGTTCAACGTTGAGCTGTGCCTGGCTTCGCTGAATGTGGTGTGCGCCGACTTGCTCGGCCAGCCGTTGCCGCTAGTGGCCGCGCATTTCGACTACAGCGAAACCCCTGAACGACGCCAGGCCTACCGCGACGGCTTTGCCTGCGCGCTGCACTTCAACCAGCCGCGCAACGCCATCGGTTTCGCTGCCCGCTGGCTTGAAGAACCGCTGCCTTTGGCCGACCCGATCACCCACCAGGAAATGCTCGACCAATGCCGTCGGCAAAACGCCGAGCTGGCCGCCAACCGCGCCTGGCTTGAGCGTGTGCGCGCGCTGCTGGCCGAGCGCTTGCAGCAACCGCCGAATCTCGACGAACTGGCGCGGCACATGAACTGCTCGGCCCGCAGCCTGCGGCGCTATTTACAGCAACAACACACCAGCTACCAGCAACTGCTCGACGAGCTGCGCTTCAGTCGCGCCAAAGAGCTGCTGCAACAGGGCGATCTGCCCATCTACCGCATCGCCGAGCTGCTCGGCTTCAGCGAAACCGCAGGGTTGCGCCATGCGTTCCAGCGCTGGAGCGGGCAGCCGCCGAGTTATTTTCGCGTTTAGAGTTGAGCGTTTCGTTTGCAGGAATCGAGGCTAAAGCCTCTCCTACAGGGAGCCGAGCCGTCCTGTAGGAGAGGCTTCAGCCTCGAGTTCTTGATCTGTATTCGGCCAACCAGATTGGCCATTTCGATCCCCTTTTGGCCATTACCAGCGTTCTCGCCAGCGCCGTTGCGTGCCCACAATGCGGGCACAACAACACTGATGAGGTAGCGCCCATGTTGACCGTGTACAGCGACGATCACCGTCTTCACCATGGCCAGTCGGAACTGGTCGATGGCCAGCTGCAGCCCTGTTTCGAAATGCCCAGCCGTGCCGACACGGTGCTGGCGCGGGTGCAGCAGCAACGACTCGGCGAGGTGATTGCGCCGACCGATTTCGGCCTGGCGCCGATTGCCCGTGTACACGACGCGGCCTACCTGACTTTTCTGCAAAACGCCTGGGCGCGCTGGGCGGCAGAAGGGCACAGCTGCGACCTGCTGCCCTCAACCTTTCCCGGCCGCCGCCTGCGCCGAGACGGCCCGATTCCCCGCGCGCTGATCGGTGAGCTGGGCCATTACTGCTTCGATACCGAAGCGCCAATTACCGCCGGAACGTGG
Source organism: Pseudomonas sp. AC070 (assembly GCF_979258635.1). Lineage (NCBI taxonomy): Bacteria > Pseudomonadati > Pseudomonadota > Gammaproteobacteria > Pseudomonadales > Pseudomonadaceae > Pseudomonas > Pseudomonas sp. AC070. The sequence goes on along the minus strand of NZ_OZ409871.1, from coordinate 2,876,296 downwards.
CAAGCCATCTACAGCTCCGCGCAAGTTGCGCTGACCGCCCAGGACCACATGCGCCAAGGCGCGCGTACCGCCTTTGCGCTGTGCCGGCCACCGGGCCATCACGCCGGCAGCGACTTTATGGGCGGCTACTGCTTCCTCAATAACGTCGCCATCGCCAGCCAGGCGTTTCTCGACCAGGGCGCCAAACGCGTGGCCATTCTTGACGTCGACTACCACCACGGCAACGGCACGCAAGAGCTGTTCTACAAACGCGGCGATGTGCTGTTCGCCTCCATTCACGGCGACCCGCTGGACGAATACCCATACTTCCTCGGCAACGCCGACGAAACAGGCGAAGGCGAGGGCGCCGGCTGCAACTACAACTACCCGCTGGCGCTCGGCAGCGGCTGGGCACAATGGAGCGCGGCGCTAGACGATGCCTGCGAGAAAATCGCCGCCTATGCACCGGACGTGCTGGTGGTTTCCCTGGGCGTCGACACCTACAAAGACGACCCCATCTCCCAGTTCAAGCTCGACTCGCCGGACTACCTGAGCATGGGCAAGCGCATCGCCGCCCTCGGCCTGCCGACGTTGTTTGTGATGGAAGGCGGTTATGCGGTGGACGCCATCGGCGTGAATGCCGTGAACGTGCTGCAAGGTTTTGAAGCGGAGGCTGCCCATGCGCCGGCATAAATTGCTCAGCCTGGTCGCCAGTGCCAGCCTGCTGGTCAGCGCCACGCTGATGGCGGCAGAGCCGGTGGTGCGTATCTACAACTGGTTCGACTACATCGGCCCGGACACCCTCAAAGGCTTCAAACAGCAAACCGGCATCGAACCCAAGTACGACGTTTACGACAGCAACGAAGTGCTCGAAGCCAAACTGCTTTCCGGCCATTCCGGCTACGACCTGGTGGTGCCCAGCGACAGCTTTTTGCCCAACTACATGAAGGCACAGGTGTTCCAGAAACTCGACAAGAGCAAGCTGCCGAACTGGAAAAACCTCAACCCGGAATTGCTCAAAGTGCTGGCCGCCAAAGACCCCGGCAACCAGTACGTGGTGCCGTACATGTGGGGCACCAATGGCATTGCTTACAACGTCGACAAGGTCAAAGCCATTCTCGGCGACGACGCGCCCCTGGATTCGTGGGACTTGCTGTTCAACCCGGAAATTCTCGCCAAGCTCAAACAATGCGGCGTGGCCTACCTGGATGCGCCGACGGAAGTGATTCCCGAAGTGCTGCAATACCTCGGCCTGTCGCCCAACAGCCACAACCCCGAAGACTACAAAAAAGCCGAAGCGCACCTGAACAAACTGCGCCCGTCGATCACCTACTTCAGCTCATCGAAATTCGTCACCGACCTGGCCAACGGCGACATCTGCGTAGCGCTGGCTTGGTCGGGCGGGGCCATGCAAGCGGCGGCGCGGGCGGAGGAGGCGAAGAACGGCATCAAAATCGAATACCGCATTCCCAAAGAAGGCACGGCGGCATGGTTCGACGTACTCGCCATTCCCCGCGACGCGCAGAACGTCGACGAAGTACACGCCTTCATCAACTACCTGCTACGCCCCGAGGTGGTGGCGCCGATTTCGGATTACGTGGCCTACGCCAACCCGAACAAGGCCGCCGACGACTTGATCAGTCCGGCGTTGCGTAACAACCCCAACGTGTATCCGTCGCCTGAAATGCAGGCGAAGTTGTACAGCGTGGAGATGTTGCCGCCGGCGTTGGAACGGTTAAGGACGCGGACGTGGACGAAGGTTAAGACGGGGAAGTAAGGGTGATGTTTCGCGGGTGATGGTGGGTTTTTCGAGGACAGTGTTCGACGTGCAAGCCTGGATCCCGAATCGTCGGACCGCCGCCTGCGCGAGGATGACGGATGTCTATCTGCACATCACCGTCATCCTCGCGCACGCGGGGATCCAGAATTTCGCAGGTAACACCGCTCGCTCCACCAAGCGCTGTCGGCGTTTGAGCGGTTGAGAACGCGGACGCAAACGAAGGTTGAGACGGAGAAGTAGGAGACTTTTGGAATAGGTGATCGACGCAAGATTCTGGATCCCCGCGTGCGCGAGGATGACGGAGGTTTTTATACATACCTCCGTCATCCTCGCGCACGCGGCGGTCCGACGATTCGGGATCCAGAATTTCGCAGGAAACACCGCTCGCTCCACAAAACCGAATCTAACCTGCCCCTTGATCCCACCCCGCCCCCTGAGCCACGCTTCAACCTCCCCAATCCCACCCGGAACCAACCGTGGTCCTACTCAATTGCGACATGGGCGAAAGCTTCGGCGCTTGGTCCATGGGCCTTGACGCCGAGGTCATGCCTTTTATCGATTGCGCCAACATCGCCTGCGGTTTCCATGCCGGCGATCCCGGCACCATGCGCGCCACCGTGGCCTTGGCGCTGGAGCACAAAGTCCGCATTGGCGCGCACCCGGCGTACCCCGATCTGGTGGGCTTCGGCCGCCGTTCCATGGCCTGTTCCTCGCAAGAAGTCATCGACCTGCTGCATTACCAGATCGGCGCATTGGCCGGCGTTTGCCGGGGGCAAGGCGGGCAGGTGGAGTACGTGAAACCGCACGGTGCGCTGTACAACGACATGATGAAAAACCCGGCGCTGCTGCGCGCGGTATTCCAGGCCGTGGCCAATTATGGCGACGGCCTGCGCCTGATGCTGATGGCGCGGGCCGACAACACGGCGGCTGAGGCCCTGGCTGCCGAGTTCGATGTGCCGCTGTGGTTCGAAGCGTTTAGCGACCGCGCCTACGACGGCGCCGGCCATCTTGTGTCGCGCCAGCTGCCGGGCGCGGTGCACCACGACCCCGAGCGCATCGTCGCCCAGGCGCTGGATCTGGCGCAGGGCAAACCTTTGTTGGCGAGCGACGGCAGCGCTCTGCAATTGCACGTCGACAGCCTTTGCGTACATGGCGACAACGCCGCCTCGGGGGCGGCGGTGCGGCGTATTCGTGAGGCATTGGATGGGCTGAAGTCGGCATGAAGCTGCGGGTTGAGGGCGTGGCCGTCGATTGCCTGATGCTGCGGTTATTCGACGACATCGACGACGCCCACATGCCCTGGCTGATCGCCGCCGCCCAGCGTTTGCGCGCGGTGTTTGCCGATGCGCTGATCGACCTGGTGCCCTCGTACACCACGTTAATGCTGCATTACGACGTGCTGCGCATTGACGGCGCCCAGGCCCGCACGTTGATCAACGATGCCCTGCGCGACTTGCAACCAGCTGACGAAAACAGCGGGCGTAGCCATGAGTTGCCGGTGTGGTACGACCCGCTGGTCGGGCCTGAATTGCATCGGTTGGCGCGGCGCAGCGGCTTGTCGGTCAGCCAGGTTATTGCGCTGCACAGTCGCCACGCCTACCGCGTATTCGCCCTCGGTTTTGCCCCCGGTTTCGCCTATATGGGCCTGGTCGATCCGCAGTTGGCGGCGCCGCGTCTCGATACGCCACGGCCACGCGTACCCACAGGCAGCGTGGCCGTGGCCGAGCGGCAAACGGCGACGTATCCGCAGGCGTCGCCCGGCGGCTGGAATGTGCTGGGGCGCACGCCGGTGGCGTTGTTTGATCGCGGCCTGGACGGCTATAGCCTGCTGCAACCCGGTGACCGTGTGCGTTTTGTGCCGGTTGAGCGCGCCGAATTTGTACGTTTGGGCGGCGACGATACGACGCTTGAGGCGTTGCCATGAGCCGCTTGCAGGTGGAACAGAGCACGCCGCTGGTGCAGCTGCAAGACGGCGGCCGCTTCGGCGTTCGTCATTTGGGCGTAACCCAGGGCGGGGCGGCGGATTGGCTGTCGATGCGTTGGGCCAATTGGCTGCTGGGCAATGACTTAAACGCGGCGGTTGTGGAAGTCACCTTGGGCGGCTTTGCCGTGCTGATCGAGCACGACGGTTGCCTGGCCCTGGCCGGCGCCGACCTGGGCGCCACGCTGGATGGCGAACCGTTGCCGCCTTGGCGCAGCTTCAGCGTGCGCGCCGGGCAACGGCTGCACTTCAATACACCGGCTCAGGGCATCCGCGCTTATCTGGCGGCGCCGGGCGGCTTCGATTGCGCGCCGACACTGGGCAGTGCCAGCACGGTGAGCCGCGAGGGATTTGGCGGGTTGCATGGCGACGGCACGGCGCTGGTCCGTGGCGATACCTTGACGTGGAGCGGGCCGACGCCTACGCCTCGGCAGTTGCCTGAACAGCACATTCCCGTGTTGAGTCTGGAGCAGCCGCTAGCCCTGATACTCGGCGCGCAAGTGGGCGAGTTCAGCGGCCAGGCGCTGTTCAACCTGTTCAATGCCACCTGGCGCCTCGACACCCGCGCCGACCGCATGGGCATTCGCTTGCTGGGTCCGGCGCTGGCCTATCAAGGCGCCGCGTTGATCTCCGAAGGCATCCCGCTGGGCGCCATTCAGGTGCCGCCAGATGGGCAGCCGATAGTGCTGCTCAACGACCGGCAAACCATCGGCGGTTATCCCCGCGTGGGCGCGCTCACACCGCTGGCGCTGGCGCGTCTGGCCCAGGCGCAACCCGGCGACAGCGTGCGCTTCAAACCGGTTGTTCACTACGTTGCCGAACGCGAGTACCTACACGTGCTCAGACGCTTGCGCGAGCCGGCTTAAGCCGGCACCAGATCGAACCCCGTGCTGCCCAGGCGCTCACCGTTCACCAGCACGTGCACGGCGTGATGGCCGAAGTAGTGTTTGCGCGTGGTCAGCTCGCGCATTTGTTGCGCGCGTGCCAACACCACGCTGGCGCCGGCGGGCAAGTCGAAGGTTTTCAGCTTGAACACCTTGCTCGCGGTTTTGCCCGAGGCTTTGACGTAGTCGATGGCGTAATCCACCACCAGGCGCTGGGACTGGGCGCTGGTGGAGGTGAGCGTGAACGCCAACGTCATGCTGCGCCCCAGCGGCACGGTGTCGGGGCTGACGCTCAGCGCGGTCAGCTTCACCTGAGCCGGTTCGCCAGCACCGAGCACCGCCAGGGCGCGGCGGTCGCCGGCCTTGATCAGCGTGCGCAGGGCGTGGCGGGCTATCCAGGCGGTGCGCGGCTGGTGCAGCGGCCAACGTTCCAGCTGGTCGAGGAGGGTGTCCGGGTGGTCTTTGCTGATGTCGTTCAAATGGTTGGCCACGGATTTGCGCACATACAGGCTGGGGTCGTCGTTGAGCACCTGCAGAATTGGCCAGGCGCGCCACGGTTCGGCCTGCATCTGCGGCAGCCGAAACGACCAGGGCAGACGCGGCCGGCTGCCTTCGCTGGCGAGGCGGCGCACATGCTCGTTGCTGTCGAACGCCCAGTCGCTCATCAGCGCCAGGCTGCGCTCCAGGTCTTGCAGCAAGAAGTGGCGGATGGCGAATTCGGAGGAGCCGAAACAGGTGAAATACTTGAGCGCCTGCATCGACAGCTCGAACTGCTCGCGCCCATACGCGGCCACGTAATGCGGCAAGCACATGCTCACGAAGCCGCTGTTCAAACGCGGCGCCAGCTCTTTGAGAACGTCCAGCGCCGTGGCGAAGTCGGCAGGCAAGGTGGCGTGCAAACTTTCACTGACCCGCGCCATGCGCTGCATCACCGACAACTCGTCGAGACCGTCAGTGGCCAAGGCCAGAAAACGTTTGCGAGCGAAGGCCGGGTACACCGCGGCGGTTTCGTCGGCGATGTGGCGCATTCGGTCTCGGTTAAAAATTTCTTTAAGGGCGGGGGCGCTGGTTTGCGAGCTGCTCATGGGCGACCTGAGAAGGATTGCTGTCAGGGAAGTCTACCGCCTGCGTAGGACATACCGTATATCGGCAAAGCGCCGGTTTTTGCGCTTCGATAGCGTTCGGCAAGTGGCGCGGTGCCAGTGTTAGTGCCACTCTCAGCGTGTAACCCGGCCAATCTGGCGAACTACAAAAGAGTAACGTGACGTTGCCATCAATCAATCGGACCGGATATCCATCGGAATAGGCTGCTATAAACGTAAGCAGATTCTGAAAAACTTCCTGATAAGCCAACGTGACTGTTTAGGCTTGAGTTCCGAGGAGACGGCCGCACTTAACAGGCGACCGCCCACTCGCTGTTTAGAGAGGAACAAACGATGAAAATGTGGCTGCGTACTTTGGCCTGGAAACTGTCCGTTCTGTTGGGCACCGCCCGCCTGCAACCCATCCCGATTCCAACCGAGGAACAGCAACGCCGGATGGCTGCGCAGCGCCGCAGACGCTAACGGGCGTTGCGCTTTTGAGCCTGGCTGCGAAAGCGCCGGGCTGGCCGATTATGTCCCCCGGCGTGGCGCTTTTCGTGACTCCAGGGCGCTCTGGCCGGTGCTAGCATCCTCGGACTTTTCCGGGGAGCGGTGCATTCGATGGAGCGTCTGATTCAGGCCAATGGCCAAGCGCATTACGGCATTTTTCCCCACGCGGTGGATGAGGTTAACTACCGCGACTTCGACTTCCGCTCGCCCATGGGCCGCCGTCTCGGCGCGTTGGCCAAGTGGCGACGCTTCCACCAATTCCAATATTTCGGCGTGATCAGCGACCAGCTGATTGGCGGCTGCGCGCTCGCCAACTTGAGCCTGGCCGGCATCGGTTTCGTGTACCTGTACCACCCAGCGAGCGGGCGCATGATTGAGCGCCAATTCAAGTTGCCGCTGGGCATCGGCAGCCAGTTTTCCCAACACCCCAATCAAGGCGTTTGCGAGCTGCACAGCGGCAAGAATCTGCTGCGCCTGGAAAACCATGGCAGCGAGAAACGCCTGTGGGTTGAGCTGGACGACGGCACGCGCATAGACGCGCGCTTCAACGAACACGAGCCGCCCTTTCAGCCGATGTGCCTGAACACCCCAACGGCCAGCAACGGCTGGGTGTATGCGCAAAAAGTCGCGGGCGTGCGCTGCGCGGGCAATGTAAATAGCGCGCTGGGCAATTTCGACCTCGGCGCCATCGACGCCTTTGCCCATCACGATTGGTCGGCCGGCTATATGCGCCCGGAAACGTGCTGGAATTGGGCGTGCCTGTCGGGGCAGGCCGGTGCGCAGCGTGTGGGGTTGAATCTGTCGTGCGGAGTGAACGAAACCAGCTTCACCGAGAACTGTTTCTGGCTGGACGGCGAACTTATCAAGGTCGACACCGTGCGTTTTGACTTCGATCGGCAAGACCCAATGAAGCCTTGGCGAATTAAGTCCTTCGACGGCCAGGTCGACCTGCATTTCGAAGCGCGCGGCCTGCATAAAGAGCGGCTGAACTTGGGAATTATCGCCAGTAACTTCAAGCAAATTTTCGGACAATTCCGTGGCGAGCTGCGGCCCAAAGGTCGGCCAATGCTGGCAATCAATGACCTATGGGGCTTTGTTGAAGACCAATACGTGAAGTGGTAACTGCGACAATTTCGCCTGCACGAAGCGACTATGTCTTACAACTCAACGTCTTCCACTTTACCGAGGGTTATGGTTAGCTAGCTAATTATTAGTTTTAGCTATGACCACGAGCGTTTTCTTATGCCCCACACAGATCAACACCGTTTTGGTATGCAATTGGCCCAACTGTCGCGCTCGTGGCGCGGTGAGTTGGACCGCCGTCTGGCAGGATTGGGTTTGTCTCAGGCGCGCTGGTTGGTGTTGCTGCACCTGGCCCGTTTCCGCGATGAATTGCCCACTCAGCGTGAGTTGGCGCAAAGCGTTGGGGTAGAAGGCCCGACTTTGGCGCGTTTGCTCGACAGCCTGGAAACCCAAGGCCTGGTGCGTCGTCAGGCAGTGGTTGAAGACCGCCGCGCGAAAAAGATCAGCCTCGACGATTCGGCCCGGCCATTGATTGAGCAGATTGAGGCGATATCTACGCAACTGCGTAAGGAGTTGTTTGACGGTATCGACGAAGACGAACTTCGCCGCTGTCAGTTAGTTCACGCGCGCATCCTCAGCAACCTCGAAAAGCGTTAAGGCCTGCGCAAACGGGGAGGGCTGCAATGGCTTTCCCCCTGAATCAAAAACCTCCTTTTGTGTGGCTTTTGACACGGGCGTCTTAGGTCGCTAAGTGCATCTTTTCTTTGCCATTTATTTGACTGTTTTTCCCTTGTTTTGCGTATCATGGCCAAATGCCGGGATAACTGCGTCACAAATATAGGAATCGTGACCATACTCTTAGGCAGGGGCTTACATGGATGTCTCTCCCTTCTTCAGTCTTTTGCTAAACCTTTTGTTAGCACTACAACGTTGGAACTGCGCCGATAGGTGCGCTGTGGTGTGAACATGGAGCAGTACTTTCCGGGAGGCGTCGATGGTGCAGGTTCGACATTTATTACTTGGCTTGGCCTCCGGCTCGGTTTTGTATTCGGGGTTGGCGTCCGCCTTGGGCTTGGGCGACATCACGTTGCATTCGGCGCTCAACCAACCCCTGGAAGCCGATATCGAACTGCTTGAAGTGGGCGACCTCAGCGCCGCTGACATGAAGGTGCACCTGGCGCCCGATGCCGTTTTCGCCCGCTCCGGTGTCGACCGCATCTATTTCCTCAACGACCTGCGCTTCACGCCGTTACTGCGTGGCGGCAAAAGTGTGATTCGCGTGGTGTCGAGCAAGCCGGTACGCGAGCCGTACCTCAATTTTATTGTCGAACTGGCGCGGCCCAACGGTCAGTTGTTCCGCGAATACACGTTGTTGCTCGATCCGCCCAATTCCTCCGCCTATAACGCAGTGGCTGCCACGCCAGCGGCGACCTCAGCCAAACCTGCCACGCGTTCCACGGCTGCCGCGCCCGCTGCGGCGAAGCCGAAAACCGCGCCGCCGCCGGCCGCGCTCGGCAAGCGCTATGTGGTGGCCCGCGGCGACAATCTATGGACCATCACCGCCCGGCTGCGCGCCCAAGGCAGCAAGGCGTCGCAACAGCAGTTGATGGATGAAATCCACGCGCTGAACCCGCAGGTCTTTACCGGCGACGACACCAGTCGCCTGCAAGTGGGCGATAGCTTGCTGCTGCCGGACACTGCTCCCGCAACGGCCGCGGCATCGACCCCGGCTAACGCGTCTGGCCCGGCTTCCAACGTCGGCGCTGCCAGCGATGCCGAGGCGCCGGCGACTCTCAGCGTGGTATCGCCAGACGATGAGCCGCTGCCCGTGCCGACCGCGCCGCTCAATCCGCAAGCGGAAATGATCGTGCAGATGCAGCGGCGTCTGGACAACGAACTGGCCCAGCGCGCCGACGAGAACACCAAGCTGCAACAAAGCCTGGCGGAGCTGACGTTGCAAGTGCAGCAGTTGATGGAGCAATCCGCCGCCAAGGACAAACAGCTGGCCGACCTCAAAGCCCAGCTCAGCGCCCAGCAATCACCGGCGCCGGTGCAGGACAGCAACGCTGCCGACCCATCAGCCCCCGTGGTTGCGCAACAGCCTGCCGATAACACTTGGTATGGCGCGCTCTGGGCCTTGGTGGGCGCGCTGCTACTGGCGCTGCTTGGCGTGCTGTTCTGGCGCCGCAAGCGTCAGGAACCCGAGCCACAGCCGGTGGTTATGGTCGCCCCAGCTGGCCAGGCGCAGGATGAAGACGACGACTTCGACCTGGACGACTACGACAGCGAACCCGTTGCCCCCGCGCCGGTAGTGGCCAAGCCACGCGCCGCCGTCGCCCCAACCGAAGCGCGTGCCGCCAGCCCGACCGACACCCTGGAAGGGGCCAACATCTACATCGCCTATGGCCGTTTCAGCGAAGCGGCCGCCAGCCTGCGTCGCGCCCTGGATGCAGAGCCGCAGCGCAGCGATATCCGCTTCCGCCTGCTGGAGGTGTTGGCACAGCTGGGCGATGCCCGTGGATTCCAGCGCGAGGAAGAGATTCTGCTCGACGCCGGTTATCCCGACGCGCCCATCGCTCAGCTCAAAGCGCGTCACCCAGAAATGTTTGAGCGTCCGCTGGCCGAAGAACCGGCTGCCGACGTATTCGACGACGCCGTGTTGGCGTTCGACGAGCCGCAGCCGCTGGTGAGCCAGCCGGTGGCCGAAGACGATCAGTTCAACCTCGACGACTTCTCCCTCGATCCGGACTGGGACCTGATCAGCCCGTTCTCTGCCAACGCCCGCAACAAAGCCGAAGCGGCGCAGAAAGCCAGCAATGATCCGGCGCCGGAGATGGAGAAATTGGACTTGAACAGCCCGTTCGCCGAGTCGTCCATGGTGGTCGAAGAAACCCATGACGAGGGCTGGTTCGGCAAGGGCGTGGACGACGGCGAATACCTCAGCCAACCGCTGGTTGAAGAGGATGAGCCGCTGGCGGACCTTGACCATCTGGATTCGCGCCGCGATAACCTGGCCAAGTTCAATCAGGCCCTCGCCTATATCGAGCAAGGCCACTTGGAAAGCGCGTGCGACATCCTCAATGAACTCGTCAACGAAGGCGACGAAGAGCAGAAGCGCGAAGCCTCAAGGCTGCTGGCTAAAATCGCCTGAGCCAGGCCCTAGCAAAAAGCCCGCGTGTTCTAAGGCCGCGGGCTTTTTTTATGTTTTCAGGAGTGCACCATGGACCTTAAAGCGGACGTCACCATCACCTACTGCACGCAATGCCAATGGCTGCTGCGCGCCGCCTGGTTGGCGCAGGAGTTGTTGTCCACCTTTGGCCAGGATTTGGCCAAGGTCAGCCTGGAACCCGGCACCGGCGGCGTGTTCCGCATCACCTGTGGCGACGTGCAGATTTGGGAACGCAAGGCCGATGGCGGCTTTCCCGAGGCCAAGGTGCTGAAACAGCGGGTGCGCGACGTGATCGACCCTGAGCGCGACCTCGGCCATAACGACCGAGCCACGCCAGCGGCGGATTAGCCGCTCATGGCCGCTCATGGCCGCGCGGGTTGGGCGTCCACCGGCTCGACCGGCTTGCCGTCGCCCATGCGGGCGGAGAGGAAAATCGCGAAGATGATCAACGCACCGCCGCCCATCATGCGCAGCGTCGGCGTTTCGGAAAAAATCAGCCAGGCGAAGGTGATGCCGTACACCGGCTCCAGGGCAAACACCACGGCGGCGGTGCGAGCTTTGAGCACGTCCAGACTGGCCACGAACAAGCTATGGGCGACGCCGGTGCAGAACACGCCGAGCAGCGCAATCCACAACCAATTCATGGCCGACACGCTCGGCAGCTCCGGTGCCGCAAAGGGCAGCAGACACAGGGCAACCACCAGGTTCTGACACAACGCCGACTGCACCGGCCCGACCTTGCCGGAGCCGGCACGGTTGACCAGCGACAACAGCGCGAACAGCAGGCCCGACAGCACGCCCCACAGCAGTCCGGTGGTGGCGCCGCTGGCCAGGTTGAAATCAGGTGTAACCAGCACCAAACCGATGCTCACCAGGCACACCAGCACAATCTCATTGCGGCGAATGCGCTCGCGGAAAATCAGCCCTTCGAGAATTACCGTCAGCGCCGGAAAGCTGGTGAAACCGAGTGTGGCGATGGCCACGCCGGCCACCTTCACCGAGATAAAAAAGCTCACCCAATGCCCGGCCAGCAACACACCGCCCAAGGCCAACCGTGCCCAATCGTTGGCGCGTAAACGCTGCCAGGGAATGCGCGCGATCAGCGCCGCAAACACCGCCAAGGCCAGCACCGCAAACAGCGCGCGGCCGAACACGATCATGCTTGGTGTGGTGGTCGCGAGCTTGCCCAGCACGCCGGTAAAGCCAAACATCAGGGCGCCGCAGTGCAGAGCGGTGAGGGCGGAGCGGTGGTTCATGGGGGTCCTTAAATTTGATTCAAAAGTATCGCGGCGAATCGGAATGCCGCCCAACCGCTCCTGCAGGATTTTGAACGCCTACGCCTACGCCTACGCCAACCGCGAACCGTTAGGCAGCGCCTGCTCAAAGCTGGCCAAGACTACCCGATTTTCCCCGTCATACGCGCCGGTCACCAGCACCTCTGAGCGCACGCCAGCGATGGACTTCGGCGCGAAATTGCACACGCATAGCACCTGTTTTCCGATCAGGCTTTCGGCGCTGTAGTGGTCGGTAATTTGTGCGCTGGAGGTCTTCAGCCCGAGCGGGCCGAGGTCGATCTGCAGCACATAAGCCGGCTTGCGTGCCTTGGCATTGGGTTCGGCGTGGCAGATGGTGCCGACGCGCAGTTCCACGCGCTCAAAGTCTTGCCATTCGATGGTGTTCATAGCGGCTCCGGGGACACTGATCGGCGCAGTGTAGGCAGCGTCCCGGAGCCTGTCTGTCGCCAGACTCGCGGCCATTGTCGCCAGGCTCTCGCGGTTACCGCGCGCGCCGCAGTTGTCGGGGCGTGGTGCCGACATGCCGGGCGAGGGCGGCAGTGAACGCGCTTTGCGAACTGTAGCCGACCCGCTGCGCCACCTCGCCGACCGGCAGCGCGGTGTCGCGAAGCAGGTCAATGCCCTGTTGCAGTCGACGCTGGCGAACGTAGTCCATCGGCGTTTGCCCGGTTTGTTGGAGAAACCGGGCGTGAAAGCGCGCTGCCGACAAACCGCTAAGGCGCGCCAGGTCGGCGACCTGCAAAGGGTGCGCGGCGTGCTGGTCAATGTAGCGATCAAGGCTCGCCAGCGGCAGTTCCCCAGCCACGGGCGAAGCGGCGGGCGCACTGGCCAGGCTGGCCAGTAGCAGCGCCGCGCCTTGCTGGGCGATAACCGGGTCGGCAATCGGGCTGGCGATCAGCCAATTCACCAACTGCTGCTGCGCGCCGCCGAGGGTCAGCGTTTGCGGGCGGTCGAGCAGGCGTTGGCCATTGTCGGCGTGGGCGCCGAGGCGACTGCGCAGCCAGTGGCTGTCGGGCACATCGAACACCATGCAATCGCTGCCTTCACGGCTTTCGCAGGCGTGGTGCGAGCCGCTGGGAATCACCAATAGCTGTTGGCCGCGCAGCAGGCTGCCGTGGCCTTCCACTTCAAATTCCAGGCGTCCGTTCAGGCCGAAGACAATTTGCGCGTGGCTGTGGCTATGGGCGATCAACTCATCGCTGTAATGGCGCAGGGACAAAATCGAGTGCATGGCGGGCTCCTCAGCACAGAGGCGCAGTTTACCCATGTGCACCTTTGGGGGAAGCGTTGTCATCAGTTTGTCTTGGGCATGTCACACGCAGGTCACCCGCAGCCTTCAACCTCCATTAAACCCTGCCGGAGGCCGCGCCCATGAGCAGCGCTCAGCTCGTAAAACCCAGCCGTAAGCAACGTGTACGTACCCTGTGGATTTCCGACGTGCACTTGGGCACGCGCGATTGCCAGGCCGAACACCTGTCGCAGTTCCTCAAGCGCTACCAGGCCGACAAGGTGTTCCTGGTGGGCGACATCATCGACGGCTGGCGCCTGCGCAGCGGCATCTTCTGGCCCCAGGCCCACACCAACGTGATTCGCCGGCTGCTGACCATGAGCAAGCGCGGCACCGAAGTGGTGTACGTCACCGGCAACCACGACGAATTCCTGCGTCGTTATTCCAAGCTGATTCTGGGAAATATTCAGTTGGTCGACGAAGCCGAGCACATCACCGCCGATGGCCGTCGCCTGCTGGTGATCCACGGCGACCAGTTCGACGTAATTACCCGCTACCACCGCTGGCTGGCCTTTCTCGGCGACTCCGCCTACGAATTCACCCTCACCCTGAACCGCTGGCTCAACCACTGGCGGCGCAAATACGGCTATGGCTATTGGTCGCTGTCGGCGTACCTAAAGCACAAGGTCAAATCAGCGGTGAACTTCATCAGCGACTTCGAAGAAGCCATCGCCCACGAATGCAACAAGCGCGGCTTCAATGGCGTGGTGTGCGGCCATATTCACCACGCCGAAATTCGCCAAATGGGCGATGTGGAATACATGAACTGTGGCGACTGGGTGGAAAGCTGCACCGCGCTGATCGAACACCTGGACGGCAGCATCGAGCTCTACCGCCTGGCCGACGACCACGCCCGCCAAGCGCAGCAAGCCGCTGAGGAACAGGCCGCAGGCGAGGTGGCCGCCGCCGCCCTTGGCACCGTGATGGCGGCGCCGCCGGCCGTGGCTGCCGACGTAGCCGTCCGCGAAACCACTGCATGAGGATTCTGATCGTCACCGACGCCTGGACGCCGCAGGTAAACGGCGTGGTCACCAGCCTGCAAGCGCTCATCGCCGAACTGCGTGGGCTGGGCCATCTGGTCAAGTTGCTGTCGCCAACTGACTTTCGCCACGTGCCGTGCCCCACTTACCCGGAAATTCCGCTGGTGTGGGACCTATGGCGCGTCGGCCCGGCGATTCGCGACTTTCGCCCCGACTGCGTACACCTCGCCACCGAAGGCCCGCTGGGCTGGACGGCTCGGCGCTGGTTGAGCAAACGCGGGCTGGCATTCTCCAGCGCCATTCACACGCGCTTTCCAGAATACGTGCACACCCGCTGGCCGCGCATTCCGTTGGCCTGGGGCTACGCCTACCTGCGCCGGTTTCATCAACCGAGTCAGGCCGTGCTGGTGACCACCGAGCGGCTGCGCAGCGAGTTCGCCGGCTGGGGCCTGCAACGCCTTGGGCTATGGCGCAAAGGCGTTGACCTGACGCGCTTCACACCGACGTTGAAGACGCCAGGCAAGCTGGCGTTTCTCTATGTGGGGCGGGTGGCGCCGGAGAAGAATCTGGACGCGTTTTTGCGCCTGGACCTTCCCGGCGAGAAACACGTGATCGGCGACGGCCCGCAGCGTGCCGAGCTGCAAAGCCGCTACCCGCAGGTGCGTTTTCACGGTTATCAGCACGGCGCTACGTTGGCCCGGGCGTATGCCGAAGCCAGCGTGCTGGTGTTTCCCTCGCGTACCGATACCTACGGGCTGGTGATGCTTGAAGCGCTGGCCTGCGGCACGCCGGTGGCGGCGTTTCCGGTGCCAGGTCCGTTGGATGTGCTGGAAGAGGGCATTAGCGGCGTGATGGACGACGACTTGCGGCGTGCGTGCCTGGCGGCGCTGAGTCTGGATCGGCAGCGCTGTGCACAGGCGGCGCAGAAACAATCGTGGCGGGCATCGGCGTTGGAGTTTCTGGCGCAGCAGCCGTTGCTGGATGGGGAAGTGGTCGACCTTGGGATTAAGGTCGTCGCGTAAATTCCCCTCTTCCCAACCCTCTCCCGCAAGCGGGAGAGGGGGCTGATCGCCGTTTGGATTGTCTCCCCTCGCCCGCTGGCGGGAGAGGGGCCGGGGGAGAGGGCGGCGGTAAACGCCGATTACTAATTACACGATCACCTTATCGCGCAACTTCTCCGCCGCCAGGTTCAGCGCCTGAATCACGCGCTCTTTGTCGTAGTTCTGAATACCGTTGGTATCCAGATACATAGAGAAACCTGGCAATTCGTGCTCCACATAGCTGGACGCAGCGCCCAGGTCGCGACGGAAGTCGACCACTTGGTAAATCTGCACCGGGCGGGTGAAGCCTTTGACGGTGATCTGGCCTTTATCGCGGCACATGATCACGTCTTTGATCAACGAGTAGGTCTCGTGGGAAATCAGAATCTCCCCGGACTCGGCGGCACTTTCCAGGCGGCTGGCCAGGTTCACGTCGCGGCCGATGATGGTGTAGTCCATGCGCGTGTCGGCGCCGAAGTTGCCCACCGTGCAATAACCGGTGTTCAACCCCATGCGAATTTCCAGTGGTTTGGTGATGCCTTGCGCGCGCCATTGTTGGCGCAGCACTTTCATGTGCTTGCGCATGGCAATGGCCATGGACACCGCATTAACCGCATCTTTCTTGGCGCCCTGGCTGGACGGGTCGCCGAAAAACACCATCACGCAGTCACCAATGAATTTGTCGATGGTGCCGCCGTATTTCAGGGTGATCTTCGACATTTCATTGAGGTAGGTGTTGAGCAGGTCGGTCAGCGCTTCGGCTTCCAGCTCTTCAGAGAGCTCGGTAAAGCCCTTGATGTCAGAGAAGAACACCGTGAGCTTCTTGCGCTGGGTTTCCAGGCGCACGCTTTTCTTGCCGCTGAAAATCGATTCCCACACTTGCGGTGACAAGTACTTGGCGAGGTTTCGCGCCAGGCGTGCGGCTTTTTCCTGCTCGCGCTTGATTTCGTTGCGCGCTACGTCCAGACGCAGCCCTTGTTGGTGCACGAAATAGGCGGTGATGCAGATGTACAACGTGCTGAACACCACACTGATCAGCGACACCAAGGTGGGCGTGGTGGCTTTGACTTCCGGCTGCACGATGACGCTGGTGAGCACCACGCCGCTAACGGTAATCAGCAGGGCCAGGCCCAGGTAACGCAGGCCGCCAATGATCAAGGCGCTAAACACCAGCGTCAGCACGATCATCAAACTCGGCACCACCGAAAAACCCAGCAGGGCAATGGCGGCGCCGCAATGCAGCGAGTCGATAAACAGCAACACCAAATCGGTTTCGCGCGCGTGCTCGCGTTTGAAACGCTGACTCAGGTGGTGGGCAAGATGGGGATAAAGGAGGGCGTACGGCACCATCCAGAGGATGTTGTAGCCGAAATACTGCACAAAGGTGCCAGCCGCGATGCTGGCCGCCATGGCGATATAAGCCAGCACCCGCGAGTAATACTCGCGCAGAGGTAAAGAAGGTAAGTCAATCGGACGATCGATACTGGCTGACTTCATAGCGTTGACACGATCCCTGCTGGTTTTCTGACGTCTCTGTAGGACGTCTTCGCTCTCTGCAAAACAGAGGCCATGCTTTTGGTTGGTGCGGGATCATAACCAGCAAAAGATGGACCGCCAATACCGCCCGCCGAAAGGCTGGAGACAAGGGCTCCAGCGGTCGGTGATAGCACTATGGTTTCAGATTGGTGGCTCGGTGACAGCCTTATAAACCGAGTTTTTTGGCTGGGCAAACAGGCGCCGCAGCATCGGTTCGAAGAACCCCAGCGGCAGGTGCTCGTAGGCAGGGTCGAAGGCGGCGGCATCGTATTTGGCGCAAAACTCGATGGTGCGCAGGTATTGCGGATGGTCCTTGAATTGCTCACGCAGCAGCCGGTCCATGCCCAGGTGATGAAAGAAGTAGTAACCCTGGAAAATCCCGTGTTTCTCCACCATCCACAGGTTTTCCTCGCTCACAAACGGCTTGAGCATGGCTGCGGCGATGTCCGGGTGGTTAAAGGTGCCGAGGGTGTCGCCGATGTCATGCAGCAGCGCGCACACCACGTATTCCTCGTCCCGCCCATCGCGGTGGGCACGGGTGGCGGTTTGCAGCGAATGGGTCAGACGGTCGACGGGAAAACCACCGAAATCGCCGTCGAGCAGCTTCAGGTGCGTCATCACCCGGTCGGGCAACAGCTTGGCAAACGCCATGAAATCTTGAGCGATGATCGCCCAGTCCTCGGCGGTTCCGTCTTGCATATGGGTGAAGCGGGCGTGAGCGTTCATCAGGTTCTCCGCGATTGTTTTTGTTTGTTTAGATGAAAGTTGCGTAACGGGTCTCAGCGAAGGCCAGGCAAGGCGAAAGTGGGTGAGAAAAGCGGACTTGGCTGTAACCAATGAGCATTTTCGAATCCCGCTTTCATCGCCGCCTGGTCGAAGAGATGCCATGTCTTAACGGGTCTGAGCGAAGGCCAGGCAAGGCGAAAGTGGGTGAGAAAAGCGGAGTTGGCTGTAGCCAATGAGCATTTTCGAATCCCGCTTTCAACGCCGCATGGTCGAAGAGACGCCATGTCTTAACGGGTCTGAGCGAAGGCCAGGCAAGGCGAAAGTGGGTGAGAAAAGCGGAGTTGGCTGTAGCCAATGAGCATTTTCGAATCCCGCTTTCAACGCCGCATGGCCGAAGATCAGGCCCGTTAAAAGCGAATTCGACCGGTGAAGGCATCTTTGAGCATCACCCAGTCTCCTGCGAGACTCCACAGCGGATAGTCAAAAGTGGCCGGCCGATTTTTCTCAAAAATAAAATGCCCCACCCACGCAAACCCATAACCGGCGAGCGGCATGGCCAGCAGCCACAACCACTGCTGAGTGAAGAGGGCATAGCCAAGAATGCTCAGCACCAACAGGCTGCCAACGTAGTGCAGACGGCGGCACACCGGGTTGCTGTGCTCTTGCAGGTAGTAGGGATAGAACTGCGCAAAGCTGGTGAAACGTTCGGCGGTTTGCGTGCGCATGGCACACCTCCTGTTGTTCTCTTACGTAGGGCCGTCTGTAGGACACGGTGGATTGAAGTGTAGGTCGAGTGTCTTCGTGGGCCAGTGACAATCAGCGCCACTTTAGTATCCTTGCGCTCGTTCCGCCGTTGCGCGGCTCCCGTGACTAGAACAAGAACTCTTGCATGAGCGAACGTACGACTTCTTCGAGTTGGGTACTGGCCATCGTCAATGGGCTGGAAATGGGTGGCGTCGATTGCCGTCAGCTGTTTGCCGAGCTGGGGCTGGATTACCAAGCCTTGAATGACCCCGATGCGCGCTTTTCCCAGGACGGCATGACCCGCGTCTGGGGCCGCGCGGTGCAGCTCTCCGGGAACCCGGCGATTGGCCTGAACCTGGCCAAGGTGGTGCGCCCGGCGTCGTTTCATGTGGTGGGTTATGCGTGCATGTCCAGCCGCACGCTGAAAGAAGCCTTCACCCGCTTGGTGCGGTTTCAGCGAATCATCGCCGAAGGCGCCGACCTCAACTTCCGCCCGCTGCCCGAGGGCTACGCCCTGACCCTGGCGATTCACGGTGATCGCCTGATTCCGGCGCGGCAGAGTGCCGAGGCCTCGTTGGCTTACACCCTGTCGTTTTGCCGTTGGATCACCGGCAAAGAACTGCGCCCGCTGAAAGCCTGCTTTCAGGGCGAACCGCCGGCCGATCTGGCGCCGTATCAGCAAGTGTTCCAGGCGCCGCTGCAGTTCAACGCCGAGCACTACGCCCTGGTGTTCGAGCGCGCAGACCTCGACGCGCCGATCCCGAGCGCCAACCCGGCACTGGCGCAATTGCACGACCGCTTTGCCGGCGAATACCTGGCGCGCTTTTCGGAAAGCCGCATGACCCACCAGGCGCGCCAGTTGCTGTGCCGGTTGCTGCCGCAAGGCGAGCCCAAACGCGACACCGTGGCGCAGGCGTTGCACCTGTCGCAACGCACCTTGCAGCGTCGGTTGCAGGAGGAGGGCACTAGTTTTCAGCAGTTGCTCGACGACACCCGCCGCGAGCTAGCGGTGCAGTACCTGGCGCAGCCGGAGCTGACGTTGCTGGAGATTGCGTACCTGCTGGGATTTGCCGATCCGAGTAATTTCTTCCGGGCGTTCAGGCGCTGGTTCGACAGTACGCCAGGGGAATACCGGGCGCAGATGTAGCGGTTGCCCCGGCGCTCAAGCGGTCAAAGCGCCTGAAGGATGGCCAGGAAATCTGGCCGCTCTGCCACGTTCGGTGCCACACAGGCGCGCTGCAACTGCCACAACCGCTCCGGCGCCTCGCCGCAGCGTTCCAGCAATTCCTCCAGCAAACAGCCAAACGCTCGCGCTTCGATGCGTTGCAGCGCGTGGCCCTGCGCGCTCGCTGGGTCGAAGAAGGAGGCGGCGCCAAAGTCGCCGAGCAGGCAGTGGCCGGCGTCGTTTACCAGCAGGTTATGGGCGTAGAGGTCGCCATGCAGAATGCCGTTGCCATGCACATGCGCGGCCGCCGATGCCACGGCGCGGGCGATGGCCACGGCTTGCTCCAGCGTAAAGCGGCGCGCTTGGGCATAGCAGTCGCGGGTGCAACTGGCGAGCGACGGCGGCCCGGCCAGCACGCGGTAGTTGGCGCTGATGCGTTCCAGCAGCAGGCCAGGCGGCGAGCCGGCTTCGGCTTGCAAAGGCCCGGCCACGCCGATCAGATTCGGATGATTGCCCGCCGCCAGGCACGCGGCCATTTCGCTGTGGGGCAGGCCGTCGCTGGTGACCTCGCCGCGAAACAACTTGGCGGCCATGGCACGCGGTGCCTGGTCCGGCGCTTGCCACTGAGCCGCGTGAATCACCCCCGAGGCGCCTTCGCCCAACACGTCGCCTAGCTGCAACTGCGCCCGAGGAATGGCCGCCACGGGGTGACTGGCCAACACCGAACGCTCTGCCACATCGCTGACTGGATTGCCGGCATACGCCAGCCACGCCAGCTGCGGCAACTCCAGCAACCAGCCAGGAAGATGCTCGAAGCGGTTGGCGGCAATGCGCAGCAGTTGCAGGTTGGAAAGAGCGCTCAGGCTGTCGGGCAGGGCGCTCAGGCGATTGCCGGCCAGCATCAGCTTTTGCAAACGCGGCCGGTCGCCCAGTTCAGCTGGCAAGTCCCTTACCTGGTTGTCGCTCAGAATCAGCCAGCGCAACCGAGTCGGCAACGCAGCCGCCGGCACATGGGCGATGCGGTTGGCCTTGAAACCGACCATCTCCAACTGCGCGCAATCACCGAGCACTTCGGGCACGTGGGTGAACGGGTTGTCGGAACAGAACAGCACCTTGAGCTTATGCAGGCGCGGCAAATCCGAGGGCAGGGCGGTGAGCTGGTTGCCGGATAAGTTGAGCACTTCCAGGCTGTCGGCCAGCGCGAAGATGTCGTTGGGAAACTCAGTCAGCCCGCAGGACAAATCCAGCCGCTTGATGCCAGCCAGCTCGCCACTGCGCAGTTGTTCAAGCGTATGCATAGAGGAAATTACACGCGGATAGAATTCCCCTCTCCCGTTTCGGGAGAGGGGCTAGGGGAGAGGGTAAAAACAGCGCAGAGGCGGAGCTTAGTTGTCATACCCCAAATTCGGCGCCAACCAGCGCTCGGTCACGGCCAAGTCCTGGCCTTTGCGCGCGGTGTAACTCTCGATCTGGTCTTTATCCACCTTACCCACCGCGAAGTACTGCGCCTGCGGATGGGCGAAGTACCAGCCACTCACCGCAGCCGCCGGGAACATGGCGTAGTGCTCGGTGAGGAACACGCCGCTCACGCCCGCTTTGTTTTCCTCGGCGGCCGGGTCGAGCAGGGTGAACAGCGTGCCTTTCTCGGTGTGGTCCGGGCAGGCCGGGTAACCGGGGGCAGGGCGGATGCCCTTGTAGGCTTCCTTGATCAGCTCGTCGTTGCTCAGCGTTTCTTCCGGGTCGTAGCCCCAGTGGGTTTTGCGCACTTGTTGGTGCAGCCACTCGGCGCAGGCTTCGGCCAGACGGTCGGCCAGGGCTTTGACCATGATCGAGTTGTAGTCGTCGCCGGCGTCTTGATAAGCCTTGGCCACTTCCTCGGCGCCGATGCCAGCGGTGGTGATAAACCCGCCCACGTAGTCCGTGACGCCGCTGCTTTTCGGCGCCACGAAATCGGCCAGCGAGAAGTTCGGCTTACCATCGGTTTTGATGATTTGCTGGCGCAGGTGATGCAGCTTGGCCAACGGTTTGCCGTCGTCGCCGTACAGTTCGATGTCGTCGTCCTGCACCTGGTTGGCAGGCCAGAAGCCAAACACCGCGCGGGCTTTGATCAGCTTGCCGTCGATGAGTTTGGTGAGCATCTCGCGGGCGTCTTTGTACAGCGCGGTGGCCGCTTCGCCGACCACTTCGTCGGTGAGAATGCGCGGGAATTTGCCGGCCAGGTCCCACGAGATAAAGAACGGCGTCCAGTCGATGTACTCGGCCAGCACGTTGAGGTCGATGTCTTCCAACACCTTCGCACCGGTAAAGGTCGGTACGCTGGGCTGGTAGCTGGCCCAGTCGAACTGCGGCTTTTTCGCCACGGCGGCGGGGTAGCTCAGGCGCTCGGTGCGGGCGCTGCGGTTGGCGGTGCGCTCGCGCACTTCTACATAGTCTTTGCGGGTGCTTTCGACGAAACCGGCTTTCAGTTCCTTGGACAGCAACTGCGTGGCCACGCCCACGGCGCGCGAGGCGTCGGTGACGTACACCACGGCATCGTTCTGGTACTTGGGCTCGATCTTCACCGCCGTGTGCGCTTTGGAGGTGGTGGCGCCGCCGATCATCAGCGGCAGGGTGAAGCCCTGGCGCTGCATTTCGCGGGCGACGTGCACCATTTCGTCCAGCGACGGCGTGATCAGGCCCGACAGGCCGATGATGTCGCACTTCTCGGCAATCGCCGTTTGCAGAATCTTCTCCGCCGGCACCATCACGCCCAGGTCGACGATGTCGTAGCCGTTACAGCCCAGCACCACGCCGACAATATTCTTGCCGATGTCGTGTACGTCGCCTTTCACCGTCGCCATCAAAATCTTGCCCTTGGCTTCAGGCTTGTCGCCTTTTTCCAGCTCGATAAAGGGAATCAGGTGGGCCACGGCCTGCTTCATCACGCGGGCGGATTTCACCACCTGCGGCAGGAACATTTTGCCGGCGCCGAACAGGTCGCCGACCACGTTCATGCCGGCCATCAGCGGGCCTTCGATCACCTCGATGGGCCGCTTGCATTGCTGCCGCGCTTCTTCGGTGTCTTCGACGATGTGCGTGGTAATGCCCTTGACCAGCGCGTGCTCCAGGCGCTTGCCGACGGTCCAGGAACGCCACTCTTCGGTTTCCGCTTCTTTAACGCTGCCGTCGCCCTTGTAGTTGTCGGCGATGGCTAGCAGGGCGTCGGTGCCGTTGGGCGTGCGGTTGAGCACCACGTCTTCCACGCGGTCGCGCAGCTCGGCGGGAATCTGGTCGTAAATCTCCAGCTGGCCGGCGTTGACGATGCCCATGGTCAGGCCGTTTTTGATCGCGTAGTACAGGAACACCGAGTGAATTGCCTCGCGCACCGGGTTGTTGCCCCGGAACGAGAACGACACGTTGGACACACCGCCCGAGCTCAAGGCGTAGGGCAGGTGGTCGCGGATATAGGCGCACGCGTTGATAAAGTCGACGGCGTAGTTGTTGTGTTCCTCGATGCCGGTGGCCACGGCAAAGATGTTCGGGTCGAAGATGATGTCTTGCGGCGGGAAGCCGACTTCGTCCACGAGAATGTCGTAGGAGCGTTTGCAGATTTCGATCTTGCGTTGTTCGGTGTCGGCCTGGCCGAGTTCGTCAAACGCCATCACCACCACGGCGGCGCCGTAGCGCTTGCACAGCTTGGCGTGGTGAATGAACTGCTCGACGCCTTCTTTCATGGAAATCGAGTTAACGATGCCCTTGCCCTGAATGCACTTGAGGCCCGCCTCGATCACTTCCCACTTGGAGGAGTCGATCATGATCGGCACGCGGGAAATGTCCGGTTCGGAGGCGATCAGATTGAGGAAGGTGACCATCGCCTTCTTCGAATCAAGCATGCCCTCGTCCATGTTGATGTCGATCACCTGAGCGCCGGCTTCCACCTGCTGCAGCGCCACTTCCAAGGCTTCGGTGTAATTATCTTCGCGGATCAGTCGGGCGAACTTGGCGCTGCCGGTGATGTTGGTGCGCTCGCCGACGTTCACAAACAACGACTGACGGTCGATGGTGAACGGCTCCAGCCCGGACAGCCGGCAGGCTTTGGGAATATCCGGAATCGCGCGCGGCTTGTACTTGCTCACGGCCTCGGCGATGGCCTTGATGTGCGCGGGCGTGGTGCCGCAGCAGCCGCCGACGATATTGAGAAAACCCGAGGCCGCAAATTCTTCAACCACCACGGCCATTTCCGCCGGGCTCTCGTCGTATTCACCAAAAGCGTTCGGCAAGCCGGCGTTGGGGTGGGCGGACACATGGGTGTCGGCTTTGCCGGCCAGTTCTTCCAGGTACGGACGCAGTTCCTTGGCGCCGAGGGCGCAATTCAAACCAACGGAAATCGGCTTGGCATGGCTCACCGAGTTCCAGAACGCTTCGGTGGTCTGGCCGGAAAGGGTGCGGCCGGAGGCGTCGGTGATGGTGCCGGAAATCATGATCGGCAGCTCGAAGCCGACTTCTTCATACACGCCCTGCACGGCGAAAATCGCCGCCTTGGCGTTCAAGGTGTCGAAGATGGTTTCGATCAGAATCATGTCCGCGCCGCCTTCGATCAGGCCGCGTGTGGCTTCGGAATAGTTCTCCACCAGCTCGTCAAAGGTGACGTTGCGGTAGCCGGGGTTGTTAACGTCGGGCGACAGCGAACAGGTGCGCGAGGTCGGGCCAAGCACCCCGGCAACGAAGCGCGGACGGTCGGGCGTTTCCAGGGTTTTCGCGTCCGCCACCTGGCGCGCCAGACGGGCGCCTTCCACGTTCAGCTCATACACCAACGCTTCCATGCCGTAGTCGGCCTGGGACACTTGCGTGGCGTTGAAGGTGTTGGTTTCTAGAATGTCGGCGCCGGCATCGAGGTAGGCCTTTTCGATGGCCTGAATCACATCGGGACGGCTAAGCAGCAGCAGGTCGTTGTTGCCCTTCACATCGCTCGGCCAGTCGGCGAAGCGCTTGCCTCGGTAGTCTTCTTCCTCCAGGCGATAGCTCTGAATCATCGTGCCCATGCCGCCGTCGAGAATCAGAATGCGCTCGCTCAGGGCGTGCTGAAGAGACTGGAGTCGGGCTTGGCGATCGGACATGTGGGCATTACCTGAAAAAGCGCGGAATTAAGTGGGCGCGATAATAGCAAAGCTGCAACGGGCTGGAGCGCATGGGCGGTTTACATGAATTTGGCTCATGTTGGCGCCTGGGCGATCCCCACAAAACCGTTACCCCGCGTGAACCGCGATTACAAAAAAACACCGCTCATCTCCATGCCGACGGTGCCTGCAGCGGCGCATCTCGCTAAACTCGCGCCCTTGCGCCTGAAGGAAGTGCCCATGCCATACCGCTCTTACGTCGCAGCAATCTTGTGGTTCTTTGCCATTGGTGCCGACGCCGAATCCATCTCTTATACCCGCGACGTTCAACCGATCCTCACGGAGAAGTGCGTCGCCTGCCACGCCTGCTACGACGCGCCGTGCCAGCTGAACATGGGCAGTGCTGAAGGCGTGTCGCGCGGGGCGAGCAAAATTCCGGTGTACGACGGCGGCCGGACGGTAGCGGTCGACACCACGCGTCTGTATCTCGATGCCCACAGCCCGATCGCGTGGCAGCGCAAGGGCTTTTCGTCCGTGCTCGACGCCCAGGGCGGCCAGGCGGCGCTGATGGCGCGCATGTTGGAGCTGGGACAGCAGCACCCCGTGGAGCCCAACGCCAGACTGCCCGAGAGCATTCAGCTCGGGGTAGAGCGGCCGAACACTTGCCCCACGCCGGGCGAATTCGATAGTTACGCCAAGACGCATCCGCTGGAGGGCATGCCCTTGGGCGTGACCGGCCTGACGGCGGGTGAGTTGCAGACGCTGCAACAGTGGCTGGCCGCCGGCGCGCCGCTAGACCAGCAAGCGCTGGTGGCCAACGGTATAGAGCTGGCGCAAATCAAGCAGTGGGAAGACCTGTTCAACGCCCCTGGCGCGCGCGAGGGTTTGGCGGCACGTTGGCTGTACGAGCATTTGTTCCTGGCGCACCTGTACTTCCAGAACGGCGATAACCGCCATTTCTTTCAAGTGGTGCGCTCGCGGACGCCAAGCGGTACGCCGGTCGATCTGATCGCCAGCCGCCGACCGAACGATGACCCCGGCACCGTCTTCTATTACCGCCTGGTTCCGGTTCAAGGCGTGATCGTGCATAAAACTCACATCACGTATCCGCTCAGCCCGCAAAAGCTGGCACGGGTGAAGGAGTTGTTCTACGGCGATGACTGGCAGGTCCAAGCCTCGCCGGGGTATGGCCCGCAGCGCCGCGCCAATCCGTTCGATACCTTTGCCGCCATTCCGGCGCGGGCGCGGTATCAGTTCATGCTGGAAAACGCCGAATACTTTGTGCAGACCTTCATTCGCGGCCCGGTATGCCGAGGCCAGATCGCCACGGATGTGATCCGCGATAACTTCTGGGTGCTGTTCCAGGATCCCGACCACGACCTGTTCATCACCGACCCCAACTACCGCGGCCAAATCACCGAGAAGCTTGCCTTGCCCGGCCAACTGGACGACCTGGGCGCCACGCTGACTTTGTGGCGGGCGTACCGGGACAAACGCAATGACTACGAAAACGCCCGAAAAGACGCCTACGCCGAGGCGCCGGCACCGAGCTGGTCGCATATCTGGGCGGGCAACGACAACGCTGTGCTGTCGATCTTCCGCAACTTCGACAGCGCCACGGTGAAGAAAGGCTTGATTGGCGAGGTGCCGCAAACGCTGTGGTGGATGGACTACCCGCTGCTGGAGCGCACCTATTACCAGTTGGTGGTCAACTATGACGTATTCGGCAACGTCTCGCACCAGGCGCAGACGCGGCTTTATTTCGACTTGATCCGTAACGGCGCCGAGCAGAATTTTCTGCGCCTGATGCCGGCCGACGCGCGCGACGAGATCCTCAGCGACTGGTACCAGGACGGCGGCAAACTGAAGATGTGGATGGACTACCAAGACATCGACGACGACAGCCCCACGGGTTTGTTCCTGCCGGAAGCGAATGCGAAAAACATCTTCGCCAAGCAACTGATCGAGCGTTACGCCGGCTTCAACATGCGGCCCGACGCGATCAACCGCTGCACCGACGGCCACTGCTACCGCCGCAACTTCCCCAAGCCGCAGCAAGACGCCGAGCAGGCGCTCAGCCGCCTGACCAACAAACCAGCAGCCGGGCTGAAGGTCATTCAAGACCTTCCCGAAGCGACCTTGTTGCGCATTGAAGAAGCGGACGGCAGCTACGATGTTTACAGCCTGCTGCGCAACCGAGCCCACAGCAACGTGGCCTTTATGATGGGCGAGAGCCTGCGCTATCAACCCGGCCTGGACACGCTCACCGTTTACCCCGGCGTAATGAGCAGCTACCCGAACTTCATGTTCAACGTGCCGGTGAAACAGGTGCCGGAGTTCGTCGCGACCTTGGAGCGCGTGCGCGACGACGTGGCGTTTGAACAGGTGGTGCAGCGCTGGGGCATCCGCCGCACGCACCCGCAATTCTGGCGCTACTTCCACGACCTGGACCGCTACATCCAGCGCACCGAGCCCGTGGAGGCGGGGATTCTCGACATGAATAGGTACGAGAATTTGTAGGCTGCGAACCCTGCCTTCCTTTTGTGCAAGCGGTTGGGCGGCATTTCGATTAGCCGCGATTCTTTGGATATTCGAGATCCAACAGCATCGCGGCTAAAGCCGCTCCTACGGGAATTTGTTTCTGCTGCATCGTTAGCGCTTCCCCCTGATTTATGGACCTTTTCCCCCGCCGTTACGGTCAACCCTGTAACGCGAGGTGGCGCGCCGTGGTGTCGGTTTGCCATGTGCGCGCCGGGTTCTGGCGCCTGAAGGCGTCGTGATTGGGAGCAGGGATTTATGCTGATTTCAGTGCAAGCGCTAAGGGCGCTGGCGGCGTGGTTGGTGGTTGGCCACCACATCATGCAAGTGTTTTTCGATTTCAAAGCCGAGAGTGCGTTTGGCCAATTTTTTATCGACAAGGGCGCCGTGGGCGTCGACATCTTTTTTGTGATCAGTGGCTTTGTCATCTACCTCTCCACCCAGGGCAAAGATATTGCCGCCGGGCGCTTTCTGCTCAATCGCGTGCTGCGAATCGTGCCGGCGTACTGGCTGTTTTCGTTAATGGCGGCCCTGCTGATCGTCTACGCCCAACCCGTGATGCCGGGACAAAGCTTCGAACTGCAGCACTTCTTCCTGTCGCTGCTGTTTATACCGGCGGACAACCCTGGCGGCTTCGGTCTTTACCCCACCCTCAGCGTGGGCTGGACCCTCAATTACGAAATGTTCTTCTACCTGCTCTTCGCGCTGGGCTTCAGCGTGCCAGAACGCTATAGGCTGTGGCTAATCGCCGGGGCGCTGTTTCTGGTCGGCACGGTGGCGACGCGGGAAAGCTGGGTGAGCGATTTCTACCGCAACAGCATCGTTTACGAATTTCTGTTCGGCATCGTGCTGGGCATGGTGTATCAGCGTGGCTGGATTCAGCCGGGCCGGTGGCTACCGGTGATGGTCATCGTCGGCTCGTTATTGACCATCTATCACCTGGACACCGCCGTGCGCATGCTGCATTGGGGTGTGCCGAGCGCCTTGATTGTGGCGAGCTGCATTTCGCTGGAGGGCTATTTCCGTGGCAGTCGCGTGCTCAAATCGCTGGGCGATTGCTCGTACTCGGTTTACCTCGTGCACGTGCTGGTTCTGTCGCTGGGCTGGTACCTGACGCAGCGCTTCGACCTCAACATTTATTGGGTGATCGGCGCCTGCATTCCGGCTATCGTGCTCGCCTCTTGGGGGAGCTACGAGCTGATCGAGAAGCGCTTTTTCCAGCAAGCCAAGGCCTGGCTGGACTATCAGAAGCCCCTTACGAACAGATCGGCTATTCCTGACTGATTTACTAGGGCTTTATTCGCCCGCCCCATGGGCGTAAACTGCGCCCATGTTTGCGAGGAGTTGCCATGACTGCCATCACCATTACTGAAGCCGCCCACGATTACCTAGCCGACCTGCTGAGCAAGCAGAGCACCACCGGCATCGGCATCCGCGTCTTCATCACCCAACCGGGTACCCAATATGCTGAAACCTGCATCGCCTATTGCAAGCCAGGCGAAGAGAAGCCAGACGACCACGCCGTAGCGCTGAAAAGCTTTACCGCTTACATCGACGCCTTCAGCGAGCCCTTCCTTGAAGACGCGGTAGTCGACTACGCCACCGACCGCATGGGCGGTCAGCTGACCATCAAGGCACCAAACGCCAAAGTGCCAATGGTTAACGAAGATAGCCCCATCAACGAGCGCATCAGCTACTACCTGCAGACCGAAATCAACCCAGGGCTGGCCAGCCACGGCGGCGAAGTCAGCTTGATTGACGTAGTAGAAGACGGCATTGCCGTACTGAAATTCGGCGGCGGCTGCCAAGGTTGCGGCCAGGTTGACCTGACCCTCAAGGAAGGCATCGAGAAAACCTTGCTCGAACGTATTCCCGAGCTCAAAGGCGTTCGCGACGTGACCGATCACACCAACAAAGAAAACGCGTACTACTAAGTAGCGTTCGTTGACAAAAGGCGGCCCTCGGGCCGCTTTTTCGTTATTGAGGGTTCGTTTCTGCCCGCTTCACTGGGGAATCCGCAGTGTTTTAGCTTCGTTCTGCGAAGCTGTCCGGAGCCTTCGTACAGGCTCTAGGACGTGCTTTTCATAGGGTTATGCACATAAGCCCTAGGGGAAGAACCGTCATGAACAAACACTGCTTTCGCCTCGTCTTCAGTAAGCCCCTGGGCTTCTTAATTCCTGTCGCGGAAATCACTACTGCCCAGCGCAAACCTGGGCAGCGGCAGGGGCCTGCTGCTAGTTCGGTTGAGGCCAAACCGCCGGCGTTTTCTCTTAAGCATCTCGCGCTTTCTCTGCTGGTGGCCGGTGTGCCGAGTTGGGCGGCTGCGCAAATTCTGCTGGACCGCAGCGGCGCGGCCAGTGTGTCCAGTGCGATCAACGGCGTGCCGGTGATCGAGATTGCCAACCCCAATGGCAAAGGGCTTTCCTACAACCGTTTCGACCACTTCGACGTGGCCAACCCCGGCGTTATTTTCAATAACAGCATGGTCAACGGCACGAGCCAGATTGGCGGCGCGGTGCTGTCAAATCCGAAATTGAAACGCACGGCGAAAGCGATTCTTACGGAAATTACCGGCAACAAGCCCAGCTCGATTTCTGGAACGTTGGAAGTGTTTGGGGATGCGGCGGATCTGTTGATCGCCAACCCCAACGGCCTGACCTTGAACGGTGTCACCACGCTGAATAGTTCACGCCTGACCTTGAGTACAGGGCATGTTGCTGACGCAGACAGCAGCCTGAAGTTGCTGGTCGACGAGCACAGCGGCCAGGTGTTGATCGGTGCCGATGGCGTGAACACGGCGGGCTTAAGTTACTTCGATATCGTCGCTCGTTCGGTGGCATTGCAAGGCGTGGTGGGTTCCGATGCGTTGCAGACGGATTTAAACGTGGTGGCCGGCCAAGGCGTCTACGCCACAGATTCGCGGACCTTTACCGCAACCGCCGGCGCGCAAGGTTCCGGCATAGCGATTGCCGGCTCAGCCGCAGGCGCGATGCATGGTCGTTATATCAACCTGATTAGCAGCGACAGCGGCGCCGGGGTTCGGCACGACGGGCTGATTCTGGCGGCGCGGGATATTCAGATAAGCGCCGATGGCAATGTCGGACTTAAAGACATTGGCGCCGGCGGCAGCATCGCTGTCGGCTCATCGAAGCGGTTTACCAACAGCGGCACGCTGAGCGCCGAGGTTGATTTACGCATTGCAGCTAGCGACCTGATTAACAACAAAGACGCCTCGTTAAGCGCCGTCGATCGGGTACGGATAGACGTCGCCAATAGCCTGAAGAACAGCGGCACGATTCGCGGCAAAAACCTTGGCGTCGCGACTCGGACATTGGAAAACAGCGGGACGTTTTTGGCTGACGAAAAGGCTGAGTTCAAGGTTAGCGGTGATCTTCTCAACCAAAACGGCGGCGGGATTTACGCACAGAAAACCGTGGCGCTGGATGTCGGCGGCAAGCTGCTAAATGCCGGATCAATAGTGGCCGGCAATCAGCTTGTTCTGGACGTCGGCAGCTACCAAAACACCGGCACCATCACCTCGTTAGACACTGCCAGCCTGAGCTTCAAAAACGGTGGCAATGCGGTCATCGACGCCGCGTTCCGCGCCCCGCAAGCAGCCAATCTTTTCACGCTGTCCGCCCACCACGTCACCATCACGCACGAGTTCAGCACTCCCGGTTCGGTACATATTCTGGCCACCGGCGATGTGCGTAACCAAGGCGCTGTCATCATCGGCAAAACCTTGGCCATCAGCGCCAAAGGCCTGATCGAAAACGCTCCGGGCAAGCTTATGTGGGCGGGCGAAAACCTCAGCCTGCAAGCCGGCACGCAGTTGCTTAACGGTGTCAAAAGCCAACTCCTGGCCATGGGCGACATGAGCCTGAGCGCGGGCGAAAAAGTACAGAACAACGTCGGGCGTATCGAAGCCCAAGGCAATCTGTGGATCGACACGCCGCTGCTGGAAAACCTGAGTAAAAGCACCGGTGGCGTGGTGACCGCGAGCGTGGCCAACGAAGATGTGTGGCTCTCTAAAGCAGACGGCTTGATCGAGCGCGACTACTGGAACATCAAAATCGATCTGCCGGTTTACGCCTCCGATTTGAGCGTCGAGCAGGCGGTGATCAAGGCGGGCGGCAGTTTGCTGCTCAATCAGGATACGGCCAACGGCAGCGGCGCGACCGTGCGTAACGTCGGCGGGCTGATGGCCGCCACGGGCGATGTGCTGATTGACGGCAATCTGAAAAACGAGGGCATGTTTACCTCCAAAACCCTGGTCGAGATTTTGAAGGCGGCGCCAACGCAGTATTACTTCAGCAATTCGCTGGCCGGCAGCCCTACGGGCCAATGGGTTTATCAGGACGGTTTGTATGGCTTGTTAAATGGTTTTTTCAACGGCAATGGCGCCAGCAGCAGTTGGGTCGAGACGCTCAAGTTAGTCAACAAACCTGGCATCAATCAGGTGCTCAGCGCCGTGTTAGGTGCCGATTGGAAAGCCCTCAGCGATGAACAATTGCGCGGGCGATGGGCGACGTTCAAGACCAGTGCTTCTGACAAGTCGCAACACTACTACGCCGACACCCAGGCAGAAATTTCTGCCGGCAAAGTCTTCCTGCAAGAAGGCGGCACCTTTGAGAGCGGAGACGGGGGCACGTGGGTTGGGCAGCGGCCGATCACCGTTCAGGTGGGCAGCGAAACCGTGGAAAGTCTGGACGGCGAAATGGACGTCCAGTACAACCGCGAGCGGGCCGAGAACGCACTGCGCGATCAGCTGAAAAACCCGCTGTTCCGCCCCCGCGATCCGGCTGCCGACGGCGATGCGTTTGCGCGGATCAAACCGCTGTACGAAACCCGCGTGAGCTACATCGACCAAAGCCAGTACATGGGCTCGGACTATTTCCTGACCAAGATTGGCTACGACGCCGACAAAAGCGTGACCGTGCTGGGCGATGCTTATTTTGATCACCAACTGATCCTGCAGAGCGTCGAGGAGCGGCTGGGTAATTTCTTTGCGCAAACCCAGCGTTTGGGCGGCAAGGATCTGGTTCAACAGCTTTTAGATAACGGCGCTGAGCTAACGACTGAGGCTGGCTTCAGCTTGGGCGAGCCGCTGACCGCCGAACAAATCGCTGGCCTGAAAACCGATGTGGTTTGGTATGAAAACCAATTCGTGGATGGCCAGTTAGTCTTGGCGCCGAGGCTCTACTTAAGCCAGGAAACCATCGCCGCGCGGGACAAAGACGCCAACAGTTCGGCTCTGGTGGGCGGCGACATGATCCTAATTGATGCGGCGTCGGTCGATAACATCAACGGCACCATTCGCGGCAATACCGACGCTTTTGTGTACTCGAAAACCGACGTCAACAACGTATCGGTGGGTGGCGCGCAGGCCGGCATTTTTGCCGGGCAGGGCGGTGAGGACAAACCGGCCGGGCAACTGGTGGTCACCGCTGAAGACAAGGTGCTGAACCAGGGCGGCGTCATGAGCGGCTTTCAGCAAACCGTGGTGGGCGGTGACGGGGTGACGAGTTCAGCCACCACCGGCTACGACAAAAACGGCTACTTGATCGTCCGCGACAACGGGTTAATGGGCGTCGCGCTGACGGAAGACAAGCCTGAAGAAAAAGCGCTGGACGCTGAGCCAACACCTGAGGTGCCAGAAGTTGCAGAGGCTGACGCGGACGAGACAAAACCAGAGAAAAAACCTGTCGTCGTAGCGCGCCCCGACGTGCGCGCCATCTTCGAAGAACGCCTGGCTGCCGGCCCGGTCGACACCGAACAAGGCTCGTCGCTGAGCGTGATTTCGGGCGGCGATATCGACCTGGTCGGCGCCATCACCCAGTCCGACAACGTGCTGATGCAAACCAGCGGCAACTTGAACATAACGGACTTGCACGAGGCGCGTTCTGCCTTTGATTCGGTCGGCTCAAGCGGTTTCTTCTCCCAGGTCGACATCATCGAAATGGCCTCATCGGCCAACTCGGTGGGCAACACCCTGAACGCCAAAAACCTAACCGTTCAGGCCCAGGGTGACTGGAATATTGTCGGTGGCGAAATCGATGCCGATACCAGCAACGTGCAGGTCGGCGGTGACATGACGGTGGCCGCTGGTAAAGACCTGGCCTTCCACGAGAAGACCGTGAAAACCACGCAGCTGGTGATCAGCGCGGGGGTCGGTGCCGGCGGCTACGAAGCCAATGGGATGTGGGGCTCGGCGGCGATGATCGACACACATCTGGCTTCACCGTTTGATGGATTTGGCGAAGATACCCAGGTCAAACCTGGCTTGCGCGGCGAAGCCAGCGCGGGTCGTTCAGCTGCCACACAAGCGCTGGCTAGCGAGGGAACCGGCGCTCGCACCGGCGCCAACGCAGGCCGGGGCGCCACCAGTGGGGCCAACCTTAAAGTCGGCATCGAAACGGTGACCACCACCGATACCAGCGAGTCGACGACGTTCCGCAACGCCCAGCTCAACCTTGGCAGCGGCAGCGTCGATGTCGGCGGCACCTTTGATATGGGTGGTGCGGACATCAATGCCGGTTACCAACTGAGCCCAGAAGAGCGGGCGAAAATGACACCGGAGCAGCGTGTCGCGGCGACGAAAAACATGCCCACGCTAGACGTGATGGCCGGCGACATTAAAACCACCAAGTACGAAAACACCGAGAAAATCACCCACACCCGCGAGGAGTTGTTCCTTGGCGTGACCGCCGAAGGCCACTCCTCGTTAGCGGACGTCGCCACGCAAGCCGCTCAGCTTGCTCATAAAAACCTCGGCACCGATGCCGTCGTCGATCCAAACGCACCGCCCGCGTCCTCGAAAACCCTGGCCACGCAAGACGGCCGCATGGAAGTTGACCCGGCGTTAACCGCCATGATGGCTGCCGGTTTGGCTACCCAAGTGGCGTTTGGCGAAGCCGTAGGGGGTTCGGTTACAGCCGGCATGCAGCACACCATCGAAACCCGCGAGAGCGAACACCGCGCGGAAAACATTAATCAGATTGGCGGCAACATCAGCCTGACCAGCACCAAAGGCAACATCGCGCTCAACGGCGTGAACCTGCAAGGCGGCAAAGTCGCCATCAAATCAGCCGGCAACCTGACCCAAACGGCCGCGAAAAGCAGCAGCACCAGCAGCGAGTCGGTGACCACCCACACCGCAGGTCTTACAGCCAGTAACGGTGCGGCGCCAACGGGCGTCGGCATGGGCTTGTCCGCGGGCGCCAGCGGCAGCTATGACGAAACCAACACCAAAACCACCAGCTACACCAACGGCATGATCAGCGGCACCGACATCAGCATCGAAACCGCCGGCGACCACAACCTGATCGGCTCGAACATCAAGGGCAACACTGTCAGCGCCAAAATCGGTGGCAACCAGACCATCACCAGCGTGCAAGACACATCGGAGATGGAACACACGCGCGGCAACTGGAGCGCCAGCGTCGGCGTGGCGATAACCACGGACGGCATCATCCAGGGCACCGCCAGCGCCAGTGCCTCGGGCGGCAAGGATTTCGACAACAGCAAATTGACCGCCGAGCAAGCGGGCATCAGTGCTGACAGCCTGGACCTGAAGGTGGCGGGAAATCTCAACCTGACCGGCGCGCATATCACCTCAAAACCAGGCCAGGGCCGCGTCGATGTGAGCGGCAAAATCACCGCACAAACCCTGCAAGACAGCCGTGAGAAAGACGGTGGTTACGCTGGCGGTGGCGGCGGTATCAGCAAGAACGGCTTGCCGAGCGTGACCCTGGAATTT
The DNA here is from genome assembly GCF_979258635.1 of Pseudomonas sp. AC070. Taxonomy (NCBI): domain Bacteria; kingdom Pseudomonadati; phylum Pseudomonadota; class Gammaproteobacteria; order Pseudomonadales; family Pseudomonadaceae; genus Pseudomonas; species Pseudomonas sp. AC070. The sequence continues at coordinate 2,841,721 of NZ_OZ409871.1, read as the reverse complement.
GGTCGCGTGGATCAGGTGCATTACACGGCCGAGAACGCGGCGACCATCGACATTGGTGATCCAAGCAAGGTCAGTGCTGCCGGTGGCATCAGTGGTCCGCTGAACACCGATGCCAGCAAACAGCTCACCGTCTCGCAAAACAAACGCGTGGCCGGCACGGATGTAAAAGTCGAAATCTCCATCGGCGATGCGCAGGAAATCAAAGCGGGCGTGAAAAAGCTCTTCACCCCGAAAGCGGGCCGCAGCGTGCATCTCGCCGACGCGCCAAGAACGCAGCCGCGCAAAGCCGACAGCGCTACAACCAAGGTCGCTCAGGCAGACGCACCGAAAGCAACGCTTCGCAGCTATACGGACATCGATGCGCCGAAGGTCAAACAAACCTTCGACCAACGCGTAGTGGTCAACACCGACACCACCAATCCTGTCGTCACCCAGGCCGCGCAAAACCTGGCCAATGAACACCCTGACAGCGTAATCGTCACGCCCACCCCCGACGGCGGCCACAAAGTCCTGAGCGGCGCGCTGGCCGATAGCGGCCGCAAAAAAGTGGAAGTGGTCGGGCACAGCGACGGGCTGAAACTCGGCGGGATGAATGCAAAACAAATTACCGACGTGGTGCAAAAGCTTACTCATGACGGTGACAGCACCGTCGACAAAGTGGCCCTGGTGGGCTGCGGCACGGCATGTGCCAAAGACGGCCCGAGCTTGGTGAGCGAAGTAAGCGGGTTACTGCAGCAGCAAGGAGCTGTCACGGACGTCAGGGGTTATGACACGGCGATACGAATTAGCGAGCAGGGCGATAAAACCCCCACCCAGGCAAACGATCCACATGCATTAGGCAACGATGACGAATTTCAAACAACGCAGGCAGGAGCAAACTCGCTAGCAAAAAACGTTGGAACGGAAGATTCGATCTCCGAAGGTTTACGGCTGGGATTAATTGATAGTGAAGCGGGCGCTTACCTCAAGAACGTTACCGATAATGCCCGCGAACAGTTAAAGACAGGGCCCGTCTTGCTGGGCGAGTACCATGGGCTTCCCGCTACTTCATTAATTGTCGAGCAGCTAATTAAAGAGCGGGCCATTAAGCGCGTACTGTTCGAGCTGCCGCCATTAGAATCGTTAGTGAGTAACTTTTGGGGGAACCCGATTCAGCTAACTCCCGAGCGGACTTCTCAAATTGCCGAATATTTCAGTAATGTGAGTAGCGCTGACCCCAACGATGTTTATCATCGTGACGCTACGCGCCGAGTTTCGACGATCATCGATGGAACAATAACGGCTACTGCTAAAGCGAAGCTGGTGAAGCATGTGATGGATGCAGGCGTGAACTTTGATTTCATCGATGGGGGGCGAAAACCCAAGACTGACGTGTCGGCCGAACACGCACTGCGAAATAACTATATGTCGGAAAAAATACGCAGTGATAATCGGTTTAAACAACCAGGCGTAATCGGAGTGTTTGGAGTCGAACATTTACGCACTCGGGCCGTAAATGGCGTCGTTTATCCGGCATTGCAGGAACTTTCCGGAGTGTCGCCATCGAGGGTGTTTGACGTTTCGCCTGCCTTTTCGGATGGTCAAACGGGGAACGTGTATTACCCTTCGGGCATAGCAACAGGGCAAGTAGATTTAACGACACCAATGTCGCGGTATTTTCCGTACAAGCTAGTGCAATCCTCTGACGCCTCCCCAAGTAGTGGCACAAGCGCTTCGGTAGTGGCCGAGAAATATTGGCGTCACGTTGTAGTGAACGGCGCAGGAGATTCTGCGAGCGCGGCAATAGAACAGATTAAGAAGAAGCATCCTTCCACATCGATTGTGTTTAATTCGTCTGATGATGGCGTGCCGAAGTACAGTTCGGGCGCGGCAGTATTTGGCTCTCTCGGGGAAACAAAAGTTCATATATTTAACGGCGAAGGTCCCCGCTTGATTGACGCGCAACAAGTTCTAAAGTCAATTTCCAAGAAGTTAGGTACGTTGGGTGCCGACACACGCGTGAAAGAGCTGGCTTTGGTGGATGGGTTTTTCAAAGAAATCGTCCCCAATAAAATTGACCGCCATATTCTAATTAACGCTAATCACGGTGATCCGGCTGCCGATTATGCGGTTGCCCAGTTGGCCGCTAAACATCCCTCGACAACTACTGTTGTCATCCCGACAGCTGATGGCAACGCTCAGGTGGTATCAGGATCGCTAGAGGCAGGGGGCGTTAACGCGAAGTTCGAAGTGGTTGGGCATGGAGCCGACGGGAAAATCGGGACGCTGGGCGCCGAGCAAATTGCCTCGACTGTAGCGCGGTTATCCGCAGCCACTGGCGCTTCAGTTGAAAAACTGACATTGGTCGGTTGCGAGTCGCTTTGCGCTAAAGGCAGCCTTGTTGATGAGGTGCGACACCTGCTTGAAACAAAGGAAGATATCTACACGCGCGTCAAAGGCTACCCCACACCGATCATCATCGATGGCAATGGCCACAAACTGCCTGTTTGGGCTGATACCGCCGGCGCGCTTGGCAAGCATGATTCGCAAAGCGCTGACAACACTCGCGATAATCAAGAAAAGCCGAATCTTATCTGGGATGCGCAACGCAAAGGCAAGATAAGTTACGAGGCTGCAGAGTATCTTGAGCATATTAAAAATAAAGCCATCTACCAGCTTCAGTTAGGCCCTGTATTTTTCGGCGAGCAACATAGATCACCGTTTGCAACATTATTGTTCGGCCAGTTAAATGCCGAAACCCGGCTGAAGCGCGTTTTGTTGGAAGAAGTACCGCTTAGTGGGCGTTACAGGGCTACAAAAGATTCCTCTATTGTGCAGGCGTTAACGTACAAGGGGTTTGCGTCGGTGGATGATTATTTCAGTAACTTTGATGCGCTGGAAAAAGGTACGGATTTTTTCAGGACTACGCAAAAAGAGCTATCGAAAGAGGCATTGATAGTTGAGCACGAAGATCCCGGGAACCTCAGGGCGGCGATTATAAACAGCGGCCTTCGATTTGATTGTATTGACTGTGGCAGGATGGGGCCCGGCTATGCGCCGGACGATCCTGAAGAAGTCAATGCCCGAAATCTTGCGATGGCCAATAAGATAAACAGCGACCCTAAGTTTCAACTGCCTGGCGTGATCGGGATTTTTGGTGTGGAACATCTGCGAAAATTTCCCACTCATCTTGGCACCGCAGGACCCGCGATACAGGAAATGGTAAATCTGCCCGAGTATCGAACCTACGATCTCTCGCCTTTATTTACTGATTTCTCCACAAACCAAGTGTTTTATCGCTGGGGGGGACTCAGCGATGCGCGCTCGGCCCAGGCGCCAATGACTATTGGTCGGCCTTACAAGAAGCTGGGCACTGGTTCAGGCGAGGCGATTAAGCAGACGAAGTACCAAAATCATGTGGTGCTGAACGCCGCCGGGGAACGTGCACAACCGGCCATAGAGCGGCTTAAAACAAAGTATCCCTCCACCACTATTGTATTTAATGCCCAGCAAGGCGGGGCGTTAGATTATGTGGAGGGTGCTTCAACCAATTACGGCCGGGAAAAGCTGACTAAGGTGTTTCTTTTTGCGCCCGAAGAACCGCAGCTTCCGGATAAGTACCGCTGGTTAAGCTTGGCAGCTATCAAAACGAACCGTGCGCCGACCTATATGAATCTCAAGGAATACCATGAAACCGCTGACGGCGAGTTCGAGTTTCGTCCGCCGAGCACATTAGCCAAGCCTGTACTGTTCAAACCTCCGTTGTAACCCGCTAGACAATGCGCAATTTAAAGCGTGGCGATTGCGCCACGCTTTCTTGCCGGCCATAGCATCAGCAGCGCCACAGCCACCAACGGCAATACGCCGATGTTTATGGCGGTCCAACCCAGCCCGGTAATCAACGCGCCGGAGGCAAATGAGGCACAGGCGGCGACGGAACCGTTGACCAGTTCCATGACGCCTTGCGCCTGGCCGCGCTCGCTGGCGAAATGGCCTTCGGCAAGCAACGTGGTGCCAGCGATAAGGGCCAGGTTCCAGCCCAAGCCCAGCAGGAATGAGCTCAGTAAAAAATGCTCATGGCTCAAGCCAGTAAGTGCTACGGCGGCGCTGGCGAGCAAGATGCTGCCGCCCAGCACGGCGACGCGGCGGCTGCCGAGGCGGTCTACCAACGGGCCGGCGACAAATGCTGGAAGAAACATGCCGAGCATGTGCCACTGAATAACGCCTGCGCCCACTGCCACATCAAAGCCACAAAAACTCATGGCCAGCGGCGTAGCGTTCATTACCAGCACCATCAAGCCGTGGCCGATAGCAGTAGTGGCAACTGCTGCCCGCACCACCGGCCTTGCCAGCAACTCACGCATGGCAGCGAAACCAGCTTTGCCCGGCGCCGGTGCGGCACCTTCGCGCAGTTGGCTCAGCAGCAACAAGCCAACGGCGGCGAGCGCCGCAATGGCCAGATATGCCCCCAAATACGGCGTGCTCAGCACGGTGCGCGACCACAGCGCCAAGCTGGGTGCCAGCAGTGCCGCAAGCACTCCGCCGCCGACCACATAAGCCGTGGCGCGGCCTTTCTGCCGTTCATCCACCGCTTCCAGCGCGGCGAAGCGGTAGTACATGGCCGACGCTTGATAGGCGCCGATGGGCAAAGCGCCGAGGCAGAACACGGTGAAGTCGCCCACCCAAACGCCCAACGCGCTGAGTAAGCCGCCCGCCACGCCACACGCCGCACCGAGCATCAAGCCCGGTCGCCGGCCGTGACGTTGCATAAACAGTGACAGCGGCTGCACCGCCAGCAAATTGCCGAGCACCAGCAGCGCCAAGGGAAGGGTGGCCAGCACGTTGCTCGGCGCCAGTTGCAAGCCGACCAACGAGGTCAGGGTGATGCCGATGAGCGAGCAGGACCAGTACAGGGCCTGACCCGCAAACAGCAGCCGAACGGAGGCATTACGCAACAGCAACATGGTGGTTTTTCCTTGGCGGATGGCGACGTCAGCTGGCGTTGGCGCAGCCGGCTGGTTTATGCACGCGTTCGGTGGAGGCGGGGTTGTTGAGCAACTTGGCGGCCGGGCGGCGAGGGCGTTGCAGCAATTCGCCGCCGCAGTTCGGGCATTCGCCCTTAAGGTGGGTTTCGGCGCAGTGCTGGCAAAAGGTGCATTCGAATGTGCAGATACGCGCGTCTACCGAGTCCGGTGGCAGGTCGCGGTCGCAGCATTCACAGCTTGGGCGAAGTTCGAGCATGGCGTAGTCCTTACGTGGGTGGGTTTGAATGAGGATGGCGGGCGCTTATAGCGCCGGCTCGCGCAGTGGGGCGTCGCCAAAGCGCTGCGAATATTCTTGCGGGCTGACCGCCAGGTGTTTGTGAAACGTGCGCCGCAGATTTTCCGGATGACCAAAGCCGGTCAGCCGCGCCACGGTGGCGATCGAGGCTTGGGCGTCTTGCAGCAGCAAGCGCGCGGCCTCCAGCCGCACTCGCTCCACATACCTGCCGGGGCCCATGCCCAGCTCCTGAGTGAACACGCGCGACAACGTCCGCGGCGTCATTTTTGCCTGGTTGGCCAGGGCCTCCAGCGATAAGTCCGCCCCGAGGTTGGCGGGCAGCCAATCGAGTAATGCGGCCAGGCGCGGCACGCGGGTCGGTTCCGGGGTGAGCAGGGCGCTGAATTGGGTTTGTCCGCCAGGGCGACGCAAAAACATCACCAAGCGCCTTGCTACGCTCAAGGCCATCGCGCGGCCCAAGTCGGCCTCGACCAAGGCCAGCGCCAGGTCGATGCCGGCCGTAACGCCCGCTGAGGTGAATACATGGCTGTCGCCGTCCAGATTGCGCGGGTCGAAGGTGTGCAGGCGGTCGCTTTCAATCATCACTGAGGGGAAACGGCAACGCAGTTCATCGACATCGGCCCAATGGGTAGTCGCCTGGCGGCCGTCGAGCACGCCAGCGGCGGCGAGAATCAGTGCACCGGAACAGATCGAACCCAACCGCCGCACCTGCGGCTCGGCCTGGCGCAACCACTCAAGCAACGGGGCGTCGAGCATTTGCTCGTTGACGCCGAGGCCGCCGGGCACGAGCAGGGTGTCTAGCCGCGCGACATTCAGCGTTTGCCAGGTGCGGTCCACGCATAGACGCATGCCGGCAGAGGTGGGCACGGGCGTCAGGTCTGCGCCCACCAACAGCAATTCATAAAACGCTGGCAGGCCCTGGCGCCCGCGCTCGACGTTAGCCGAGGCGAACACTTGCATCGGGCCGGTGACATCCAGGCTCATCACCTGCGGGAAAATCAGGCAGGCGACGGTGCGCAGCTTGTCGGAGGAATAGGGCTTGGCCATGGGAGGCACCTTCTTGACGATGGTGCCATTCTGTCGCGCGAAGGGGTTGGCAACAATGACAATAAGCCCACATATCTTGCCATTTTTGACTGCGCGGTTTTGGGCAAATCGCGGCTGAAGCCGCTCCCACAATTGAGGTTAACCCTGTAGGAGCGGCTTCAGCCGCGAGCTTTTGAACTGGATAAATTCCTCATTCCGGATTCAACCGCTCCAAAAACCGCATCAATGTCGTTTCTTCATCACGCAAACCCTTGCGGCTGCGCGACTTGTTCAACGAGGCCAATTCACCGGCAATGAAGTGTTCCAGCACGGCCGGGTGCACGTAGCACTTGCGGCAAATGGCGGGGGTGTTGCCGAGTTGGCTGGCGACATCTTTGATCACTTCGTTGACGAGGCGTTTCTGCTCGGTCGCCGAGCGTTCCTCGTGGGGCAATTGGCGCAGGCGGTCGAGGGCCAGGGCGGTTCCGGCCCAGGTGCGGTAGTCCTTGGCGGTGAAGTCGCTGCCGCTTTGTTCTTGTAAGTATTGGTTGATGTCGGAGGAGGTCACAACCCGGCGCTGACCGTCGTCGTCCAGGTATTGGAACAGATGCTGGCCGGGCAGCTCGAGGCAGCGGCGAATGATTTTCGCCAGGCGCGGGTGCTGCAGGCTCACTTCATGCTCGACGCCGCTCTTGCCGCGAAAGTGAAAGCGGATGCCGGCGCCTTTCACGTCCACGTGGCGGTTACGCAGGGTGGTCAGGCCGAAGGATTTGTTGTCACGGGCGTATTGCGTGTTGCCGACGCGAATCAGCGTTGAGTCGAGCAGGGCCACCACCGTGGCGACCACTTTGTCATGGCCCAGCCCCGGCAATTGCAGGTGTTCTTCGGTGCGCGTGCGCAGTTTCGGCAGGGCGCGACCGAATTCCAGCAGGCGTTCGTATTTGTCGGCGTCGCGAATTTCGCGCCAGCGCGGGTGATAGCGGTATTGCTTGCGCCCACGGGCGTCGCGGCCGGTGGCTTGCAGATGGCCTTGCGGGTCGGGGCAAATCCATACGTCTTCGTAGGCTGGCGGAATGGCCAGCTTGTTGATGCGCTGAATCTCGTCGGCGTCGTGGATGCGCTCGCCCTTGAGGTCGAAGTAGACGAACTTGCCGCGCAATTTACGTCGGCGAAAACCCGGTTGGCTGTCGTCGACGTAGTGCAAGTCGGGCGGCAATGCGGGGCAGAGCAGGGTGCCGGTGTCGCCGCCTTCGTCATCGGGTAGCGGCCGTTCGCCTTTGGCCAACGGCAATACGTCGGGCTTGATTGCGCTGGTCATGGTTAGCCTTGCCTCGGAGTGTTGATGGCTTCGCTCCATTCATCATGCTCGCAGCGCTGACACGTGGCGTGCTCGCCGGCCTGCAGCTGCGTGGTGTTGCCGCACCAGATGCAGGCGTACAACGCGCTGCTCGGCACTTCCCGATATTGCTGGCGAAGCGGGCTGGGCAATACCGACAGGCCATAGCGCACCTGGTCGTCGGGCAGGAAATAGAGGCTGACGTCGCCGTTCACTTCCATGATGCCGATGCGCACTTGGCCCAGGTGCTCGACGCCTTTCTGGCGCAGCTCCATAAAGAACTCGTCGGTGGAGATGTTCTTGCGGGCCAGCGCCGGTACGTCGCACACACCGTTTTCGATGATCAACGCCGGGCGGCCCTCCAGCCAGTCGCCGAACCGCGGCAAGCGCTCCATGGCGAAGGTGGTGACGCGGTAGAGCAGCAGCAACGTGGCGAACACCACGACGATGGGCAGCAACGGCACGTCGTCGTAGAAAGTGACGTCGCCTGCGGCCGAGCCGAGGGTGAGGATCACCACCAGTTCAAACAGCGACAGCTGCCTGACGCCACGGCGCCCGGAAATTTTCAGAAAGGTGAACACCACCAGATAAGCGAACAGCGTGCGGACCGTGACTTCAAGCAAAAACGGTACGGGCAGCTTGTCGATCAGCATCCGCTGCCAATCGAAAGCGGTCATGGCCTGAGGCCTTGGTTACGAGTGGACATGGGCGGTTTCCTACCTGACTGCGGGTAACAAAGTAGACGCTGACGGGCGGTTATAGGTTCGGTGTATTTGTGCGCCAGGGCGGGGACCGCGCGGCGTCGACGCTGAATGCCTAAAAAGCATGTTTTTTATGCCTTTCGAGCTGTGGAAAATAAAAAGCGAAGAAATTCAATGGGTTAATAATTTAAATTCTTTTAGGTTATTACAAAATAGTTAAAAGTTACTTTTTGAGATAAGCACTCTCCTCAATCATTGCGCCCAACACGTCGAACCGCTCTGCAACGGCCACTTGCCAGACAGCGCGGGCGCTGGGTCACCGCGCTGTTGACCGGCGACATACGCAATTGCGAGGAGTTTTAAATGGGCAATGTTCAACCAGCCGCATCAGCGCAGCGGCAATGGCAGGCGCCGGCCAGCGCCGATCTGGTCGACCTCGGTCACCGCCATCGCGAGCCGCTGGCCCAGAGCCGGCGCCATCACGTGGCGCCAGTCGGCGCATTGAGTCGGCGGGAAAAGCTGTTGCTGGCGGTGCTCGCGGTGGTCGCCCACGGTGGGCTGATTTACTGGCTCAACCAGCAGACCACACCGCCGCTGCCGGTAGTGCCGCCAGAAATCCCGCCCATGGAAATCGAATTCACCCGCCCGGCGCCGCCGGTGGTGGAACCGCCACCGCCGCCACCGCCGCCGCCCGTGGTTGAGCCGCCACCACCGCCACCGCCTGTGGTGGATGAGTTGGCCGCCAAGCCGGCGCCCAAACCGATTCCGAAACCCAAGCCGACACCGCCGCCCAAGCCCGTACCGAAGCCGGCACCCAAGGCTGTGGAACCGCCGCCCCCGGCACCGACGCCACCGCCCGTTGCTGCACCGGCGCCACCCGCGCCACCGGCTCCGGCTCCTGTTACACCGCCGTCCGCCAACGCGGCGTATTTGAAAAACCCGGCGCCGGAATACCCGTCGCTGGCCCAGCGTCGCGGTTGGGAAGGCACGGTGGTGTTGCGGGTGCATGTACTGGCCAGCGGCAGCCCGGCAGAGATTCAGATTCAAACCTCCAGCGGCCGCGAGCTGCTGGATAACGCAGCCGTACAGGCGGTCAAGCGCTGGTCGTTTGTGCCGTCCAAGCAAGGCGATGTGGCGCGAGACGGTTGGGTCAGCGTGCCGATCGGCTTCAAGTTGCACTGACAGCGACCACGCATTAGCGAATTTATAGAGAGAGTTGAATCATGAGCATATTGGCCACATCCCCCCTCGAGTCGATTGAAAGCGCGGTCATCTGGCTGCTGGTCGGTTTCTCTGTTGTGACGTGGGGCCTGGCCCTGCTGAAGGCCCTGCAATTCGGGCGTCTTAAACGCCAGGACCGCAAAGTTCAGAAGCTGTTCTGGGGCGCCTCCAGCCTTGATGGAGCGGCGGAGCTGGTGAACTCCCAGCCCGGCGCCGTCTCACGTGTTGCCCAAGCCGGCTTCGGCGCGATTCAGGTGCAAGAGCACGCCCAGGACCTGAGCCAGGCGATCAATCACCAAGACCGCCTCGAGCGCGCCCTTCGTCAGCAAATTCAACGTGAGCGCCGTTCGCTGGAGTCGGGCTTGGCGGTGGTTGCTTCCATCGGCAGCACCTCGCCCTTTATCGGTCTGTTCGGCACCGTGTGGGGGATCATGGAAGCGCTCAAAGGCATCAGCCTGGCCGGCTCTGCCAGTCTGGAAACCGTGGCCGGCCCGATTGGTGCTGCGCTGGTGGCCACCGGTGTGGGCATCGCTGTCGCCGTGCCGGCGGTGCTGGTTTACAACTACTTTCTGCGTCGCCTGAAACTCAATTCGGCTGATCTGGACGACTTCGCCCACGACTTCTACAGCCTGGCGCAGAAATCAGCCTTCAAACTCATCCAACTGCCTGGCGGTAAAGCCGCACCGCAGAAAGTGAAGGAGGCTTCGTAATGGCGTTCTCCACTCAAGACAGCGATGAAGTGCTCAGCGAAATCAACGTAACGCCGCTGGTGGATGTGATGTTGGTGCTGCTGGTGGTGTTTATCGTCACGGCGCCGCTGCTCACCAATGCCATCCCGATCAACTTGCCGAAGACCGAAGCCGTGGCGCCGGTCGAGCAGAAAGACCCGCTGGTGGTCAGCATCGACGGCGCCGGCAAGGTGTTCTTGAACAAAGACGAAATTCAGGCTGACCTGCTGCAAACCAGCCTGGAAACCGCCAAGGCCAAAGACGCCGAATTGCGCGTGCAGTTGCAGGCCGATGAGAAAGTCGACTACGGCCAGGTGGCCAAGGCCATGGCTTCGATTGAACGGGCAGGGATTACCAAGCTCTCGGTGATTACTGCGCGTTAACGGCCTTCCGATTTTGGTCGCCCTTCTTCAGGCAGGGGCAGGGCGGCCGCTTTTATTCATTCCCGGGCACGGTGAAACTGCTGCGCTCGCTACGTTTCACCGCGCCCGGACCATAAAAAGTTTTTTGGCAGGGGAAACCTGATGACTTCCACGCTCTATATCTCGCCGGGCGCTTGCTCGTTCGCCGCTCACGTGGTCGTGCATGAGCTGGAGTTGCCGATTCAGGTGGAGCGCGTTGCGTTGCGCACGGCGGACTCGCCGATTCACCAGATCAACCCCTTGGGCCGCGTGCCGGTGTTGCAGTTGGACGATGGCCGCCGCATTACCGAGAACAGCGCGATTTTGCCGTACCTCGCTGACCTCAAACCGGGCACTTCGCTGTTCGCGCCGGCGGGCAGCGTGGAGCGCGCGCAGATTCAGAGTTGGATTGGTTACCTGGCCGCCGAGGTGCACGCCGCCTCGTTTCGCCCGCTAAACCGGCCGGAGCGCTACAGCGCCGATGAAAGCGCCCATCCCGGCATTCGTGCGCAGGCGGTGGAGCAGTTGTACAAGGCGTTTGCGCACATCGACCAACACCTGCAAGCCCAGCCTTTCTTGGGCGGCGAGCAGTACAGCATTGCCGATGCCTACCTGGGCGTGTTCGCCGGCTGGGCGGGGCGCGTGGGCGGGCGCTTGGATGAGTTGAAGGCGTTGGCGCGCTTTCGTGAGCACTTCAACGCGCGGCCGGCGGTACAGCGCGCGTTGGTGGCTGAAGGTTTTTAGGCCTCAGCCGTTTTCCTCTTCGTAGCGGTCCAGCGTGTCGCTGGTGATGATGCGGCCCAGTTCGATCAACTCGGGCGCTTTGTAGAACTCGAAGAAGCGACAGGCACGGCGCGGCACGTTGACCAGAATGTCGGGCGGGTAGCCGGCGATCTTGTATTGCGCGAGCGAGGTTTGCATCACCTCGAAGCTTTGGTTGACCAACTCCAACAACGACGCTGGGCTCCCAGTTTCGGCAACCCGAGAGCCGGTGGCCGAGTTTGGCGTCGGGCTTTCGTCCGGGCGCGGCGACGGTGCGGCGGCCGGTGGGTCGAGCCAGGGGTTGGGCTCGGCGCTGGCGGCGGCTTCCAGTAACGCAGCTTCTTCGGCGGGGCCGGCCAGTTTGCGGCGAAACGGAATGCGTGAACCAATGCTGTCCATCAAGCCGTCGAGCTTGCCTTTGAACGCAGCAGGACGCTCGATCACCGGCAGTTGGTAATGGCGCTGGCCGTTGGCGTTGAGGTTCACGGCCACAATCAAATCGCAATGACTGGCTACCACCGGCACGATGGGCAGCGGGTTGAGCAGGCTGCCGTCTACCAACATGCGCTTGCCCTGGATCACCGGGGTAAACAGGCTGGGAATCGCCGCCGAGGCGCGCATGGCTTGGTGCAGGTTGCCTTGTTGGAACCAAATCTCTTGTTGAAAGGTGAGGTCGGTGGCGACGGCGGTGTAGGGGATGCGCAGGTCTTCAATATTGATTTCGCCGACCATTTCGCGAATGCGCCCGAACACTTTCTCACCACGAATGGCGCCGAGTCGGAAGCTGACGTCGAGCAGACGCAGCACGTCGATGTAGTCGAGGCTTTCAATCCACTCGCGGTATTCGGGCAGCCTGCCGGCGGCGTAGATGCCGCCGACCACCGCGCCCATCGAGCAGCCGGCGATGCAGGCGATGTCATAACCGCGCCGCTCCAGTTCCTCGATGGCGCCAATGTGCGCATACCCCCGTGCGCCCCCCGCACCCAACACCAGCGCCACGCGTTTACTCATCACCCGCTCCTGATTACTATCGCCGGCCGGTTGGCACGGCATTTTGCGACCATACGCGCGCCGGCTTGCGCCGCCAAGGCGCAGGCGATCGCCGTTTCGCTTGATCGCACTTTTTCGCGGCGCTGGCGTCTGATCAACACACGTGCTTAATGACGTTTAACCTGCTGTTTCTCTTATTTGGAGCAATGTTATGAAAGCCTGGATCTGCTTACCCCTGATGGTGCTGGCGTTGTCCGGTTGCGCCGCCAAAACTGCCTACCGCGACAGCTGCGCCGCTCAGTCGGACGCTGCCTGGCGCGAGCTCGACCTGGCCAAGGCCGAAGGCTTTGCCGGCACCGTCAGCTACTCCAAAGCCTTGTCGCTGCTGACTGGCGCCAAGACTTCGCAACAATTCGAAGGCTACGAAAGCTGCACTAAGAACGCCAAGAAAGCGCGCTTCTACATCAGCGAATCCCGCGCGGGGCGTTGATCGCGTTTCAGCAGAACACGGTCGTCAGGTAGGTTGGGCTGAGCCATCGGCGAAGCCCAACACGCCACTTCTGCAATCCAGCACAGCAATACAATCCCTTCTCACCTGCATCTCTCACTATCAGCTCATACGAATCTGACAGTGAGCGCCCCATGGCCAATCCCGTTTCCCGCAGCGCTTTCACCGCCAGTGATTGGGGCTTGCTGTGGCTTCGCGTTACCGGCTCGGCCTTGCTGCTGCATGTGCACGGCTTGCCAAAACTCCTGCACTTTCAAGAACAACTGAGCCTTATCGAAGACCCCTGGCACCTGGGCGCGACGTTCACCCTGAGCCTGGCGATTTTCGCCGAAGTGCTGTGCCCGCTGCCGATTCTGCTTGGCGTGCTCACCCGTCTTTCTTGCTTGCCCATTCTCGCCGTGCTGCTGGTGGCGCTGGTGGCCGTGCACCCGGAATGGAGCGTGGCCGACGGCCAGTTCGCCTGGTTGCTGCTGATTATCTTCAGCACGGTGTTTATCGCTGGCCCAGGGCGCATCGCCTTGTCACAACGCCTGCCCGGCAAGGCGCGGGCGCTGGTCTATCTTCAGTGACGGCTCGGTTTCTTACGTTCAAACAGGAGGCGTCAGCCCATGAGTAGTGTGGAAGTGTTCGAAGAGGTGGCGACCTTGCTGGTCCGTCACCGCGTCAAGGCTGGTCAAGATGCCGCCTATGAAGCATGGCTGCGCCGCATCATCAGTACCGCGCGCGAGTACGCCGGGCACTTGGGCATCGACGTGATGCGCGGCCACAGCCAGGGCCTGACCCAGTTCACCTGCGTGCTGCGCTTCACCAGCACCGAGCTGCTGCAAACCTGGCTCGACTCCGACGACCGCCGCCGCTTGGTGGCCGAAGTGGAACCGCTACTGGCCGACGGCGATAAAACCGAAGTGAATGCCGACCGCGAATTCTGGTTTACCCCCGCTGAAATCGGCACCGCCAAACCGCCCGCGCGCTGGAAACAGGCGTGCGTCACCTTTCTGGTGATTCTGCCGCTGAGCATGGGCGTGCCGCTGTTGTGGAAACCGGTGTTCGCCAAGTTGCCGTTTTTGTCTGGCTACCTGGCCAGCAGTGTGGTGATCACGCTGAGCATCGTCCTGCTTGTGGTGTACGTGTTTATGCCGCGAGTGACACGCCTATTTGCGCGCTGGCTTAACGCTTAGCGCTGCTTTGTGAAAGGAGAGCAATCCTCATGGCTGATGAAACCCCTCCAAAGGCCCCCGGGCGTCGCCAATTTCTGGCAGCCAGTTCAGTGCTTGGCGCTGCTGGCGCGCTGTGGTCTGCCTTGCCTTTTTCCGCTTACGCCACCTCATCAGGAGCTGCGATGAACGCCGATCTAATTCTCTTCAATGGCCGGTTGCACACGGTTGACCGAGAAAAACCGACCGCCACGGCCGTCGCCATCAAAGACGGCAAGTTCATTGCCGTGGGCAACGACGCCGAAGCCATGGCTTTTCGCGGCGGCTCGACCCGCGTGGTCGACCTGCAAAAGCGCACGGTCATTCCGGGGCTCAACGACTCGCACCTGCACTTGATTCGCGGTGGCCTGAACTACAACCTGGAACTGCGCTGGGAAGGCGTGCCGTCGTTGGTCGATGCCTTGCGCCTGCTCAAAGACCAGGCCGACCGTACGCCCGCCCCGCAATGGGTGCGCGTGGTCGGCGGCTGGAACGAGTTCCAGTTTGCCGAAAAGCGCTTGCCAACGATTGAAGAGCTGAACAAAGCCGCGCCCGACACCCCGGTGTTTGTGCTGCACCTGTACGACCGCGCCTTGCTCAACCGCGCCGCGCTCAAGGTGGTGGGCTACACCCGCGACACGCCGAACCCACCGGGCGGCGAGATTGTGAAAGACGCCAATGGCGAGCCCACCGGCATGTTGGTGGCGCGCCCGAACGCGATGATTTTGTACTCGACACTGGCCAAAGGGCCGAAGCTGCCGCTGGAATACCAGGTGAACTCCACCCGCCAATTTATGCGCGAGCTGAACCGCCTGGGCGTTACCAGCGCCATCGATGCCGGCGGTGGTTACCAGAACTACCCGGACGACTACCAGGTTATCCGCGAGCTGGCCGCCAACGACCAACTCACCGTGCGCATCGCCTACAACCTTTTTACCCAGAAGCCCAAAGAAGAACTGGTGGACTTCAAAAACTGGACGCAAATCGTCAAGCCCGGCGATGGCAATGACTTCTTCCGCCACAACGGCGCCGGCGAAATGCTGGTGTTCTCGGCTGCCGACTTCGAAGACTTCCTGGAACCGCGCCCGGACCTGCCGCAAACCATGGAAGAGGAACTGGAGCCGGTGGTGCGTCACCTGGTTGAGCAGCGCTGGCCGTTCCGCCTGCACGCCACCTACGACGAATCGATCTCGCGCATGCTCGATGTGTTCGAGAAAGTGAACCGCGATATTCCGTTCAACGGCCTGCACTGGTTCTTCGACCACTGCGAAACCATCACGCCGAAAAACATTGAGCGTGTACGGGCGCTGGGCGGCGGTATTGCCGTGCAGGACCGCATGGCATTCCAGGGCGAATACTTCGTCGACCGCTACGGCAAAAAAGCCGCCGAAGCCACGCCACCGATCAAACGCATGCTCTCCGAAGGCGTGCCGGTTGGCGGCGGTACCGATGCCACACGCGTGTCGAGTTACAACCCGTGGACCTCGCTGTACTGGATGGTCAGCGGCAAAACTGTCGGCGGCATGGAGCTGTACCCTGAAGGCTTGCCGCGCGAAACCGCACTGCAACTGTTCACCCACGGCAGCGCCTGGTTCTCCACCGAGCAGGGCAAGAAAGGCCAGATCAAAGTGGGCCAGTTGGCAGATTTGGTCGCGTTGTCGGCGGACTTCTTCAGCGTTGATGAAGAAGCCATTAAATGGATCGAGTCGGTGCTCACGGTAGTGGACGGCAAAATCGTTTACGGCACCGATGAGTTCGACAAGCTCGCACCGCCGGCACTGCCGGTGACCCCGGACTGGTCGCCGGTGGTGAAAGTGCCCGGCCACTGGCGTCAGCAAACTGCACTGGCCGCGGCCGTGCACCAGTGCTCCGGCCCGTGCGGCGTGCATTCCCATAGCCATGAAAAAGCCCGCCTTTCCTCGGCACCGGTGAGCGATCACCAGGGCTTCTGGGGCGCGTTCGGCTGTTCCTGCTTCGCCTTTTAATGTCGTTATCCAACCCGTCAGGCCCGGTGCGGGCCTGATTATTTCGAGGAAATATCATGAGCAAGAAATACAACCGCTTGGACAAAGACAACGCCGTGGTTTTGCTGGTTGATCACCAGGCCGGTCTGATCTCCCTGGTGCGCGACTTCACCCCGGACGAGTTCAAAAACAACGTCCTGGCCCTGGCCGACATCGCCGCGTTCTTCAAGCTGCCGACCATCCTCACCACCAGCTTCGAAAACGGCCCGAACGGCCCGATGGTTCCCGAGCTGAAAGCCAAGTTCCCGGACGCCCCGTACATTGCCCGTCCTGGCCAGATCAATGCCTGGGATAACCCGGACTTCGTGGCCGCCGTTAAAGCTACCGGCCGCAAGCAAATCATCATCGCGGGCGTTGTGACTGACGTGTGCGTGGCGTTCCCGACCTTGTCGGCCATCGAAGAAGGCTTCGACGTGTTCGTCGTGACCGACGCTTCCGGCACCTTCAATCCGCTGGTACGTGAGTCGGCGTTGAACCGTATGGTCGAAGCGGGCGCGCAACTGATGAACTGGTTCGCCGTAGGTTGCGAGCTGCAACGCGACTGGCGCAACGACATCGAAGGCTTCGGCGCCATCCTCGGCGGCCACCTGCCGGCGTATGCCAACCTGATGCAGAGCTATAGCCAGAAAGCGCAGTAATTTTTCGGCTGGACCTGTAAGACCCAATCGAGGCTGAAGCCTCTCCTACAAGTGGTACATCGCTTGTGGGAGAGGCTTCAGCCTCGATTTTTTTGCGCCTTTGTTTTTGTAGGAGCGGCTTTAGCCGCGATGCTCTTGCTTTGAAAAACATCGCGGCTAAAGCCGCTCCTACAAGTGATCTGGAGCTTGCGGGAAAGGCTTTAAGCCCGACATTGGTGGGGCTTCACTCGATTTTTATGCTCGCTGTCATTGTAGGAGCGGCTTGGCACGCCCAGATCACCGCCCCCACGGTGCCGGTGCGCCGATCAACCGGCCCATGGCGCCTTTGATGCCCAGCTCTTTCAACGCGGTCAGTTCACCTTGGGTTTCCACTATTTCGGCAATCAACGGCAGATCAATGCTGTTGGTGGCGCGGAACATGGCTTCGATAAACATGCGTTTGTCGCTTTCCTCGTCGATGGCGCGGATGTAGGTGCCGTCCACTTTCAGGTAAGCCAAGCCCAGGTGGGTGAGGTTGCCGATCAGGCTGAAGCGGCCGCCGAAATGCTGCAGGCCCAGGTTGAAGCCGGCCAAGTGCACGGCCTGGCTGAGACGTTCGAGCTCGGCCGGTGGCGGCAAGTGGCGTTCGTCTACTTCCAGTGTCATCAACGCGGCGTGCTGCGGGTTTTCCCGCAGCAGCAGGATGAGTTGCGCCTGCGCTTCCGGCTCGCGCAGCGTGGCGGCCGACAAGCTTAGGGCGATGGGTTGCTGATGCGCCGCGAGGTGGGCGAGGGCGTGTTTGAGCATCGCCAGGTCGAAGCGTGCGGTCCAACCCAGGCGCTCGATCCACGGTAGGAAGCGGCCGGCAGCGATGGCTTCGCCTTGCGCGTCGATCAGGCGCGCCAGCACTTTGTGGTGCAGCACGCGTTGGGTGTCGGCGCAGTCCACCACCGGTTGGAAGTACAGCTCCAATTTGCCTTTGCTCAGCGCTTCGTCAATCCAGCCGCGCCAGTCGTTGAGGCTCTGGCTCGGTGCAGCGTTGAAGTCGTCCAGGCGCTCCCAGAACTTGGCGGCATTGCTCTGCGCCTGGGCCAGCGCTTGATCGCCACGGCTGATCACCGCCGTTACGTCTTCGCCGGGGCGGAACGCGGCAATGCCCAGATGGGCCACGGGCGTGCAGTCACTGGCGCCGGTTTGGCGCAGGCTTTCCAGGCTGTCGATCAGTTGCAGAGCGAGGCGGTCGGCGTCGTCGCCGGCCAACCCTGGGGCCAATAAGGTGAACTCGCCGCCGCGGCTGCGCGAGGCCAGCCAGTCGCTGCGGTCGGGGTGTTCGAGCGAACGTTTGAGCAGCTCGCCAATGGCCGCGATCAGGGCGTCGGTGCGTTGGCCGCCGAGGCGCTGGTTGAGGCCGCCGAGGTCGTTGACCCGCAGCATGATCAGGTAGCCCTCGGCGTTCTGTTCGTGGGCGCTGAGTTGGTTGGCCAGGTTGATGTCGAACAGGCGGCGGTTGGCCAGGCCGGTGAGGGTGTCCTGGTAGGCTTCTTCACGGAGTTTTTCACTGCGCGCGGCTTCTTCGGCGAACAGGTTTTTTAGCTTTTCGACCATCTGGTTCATGGCCAACACCACGCGTTTGAGCTCGGGCGTGCGCGGGACGCGGGGCAGGGTGAAGAACTCGCGGCGGCTGATGGCGTGCGCTTGCTGCACCATGTTGTCGAGCGGCTTGAGTTGGGTGCGCAGCAACCAGCCGCCGAGAATGGAACTGACCAAACCGCACAGCAGCAGCCAGGCGGCGCTGCCTAGGGCGCTGTCCCACAGGCGCGACAAGGCGAATTGCGGATGGCTGAGCACTTCGACGCGGGCGGCCTGGTCCCAGCCGCGCATGATCATGGCGTCGCCGCCTTCGGGTTCCAGGTCGATCAGTTTGACGAACCAGGCCGGCACGTTTTCCGAGGTCGTGGTGGTCCGGCGTTCAACCATGGTTTCGCCGTTGTCGACGCGCACCACGCGGATAGTGGCGTAGTAGCCGCTGTCGAACACCGAGCTGACCATCAGCTCGATCATGGCCGGGTCGTCGACATGCGGGGTCATGGACAGCGCCAGGGCAGTGGCGGCGTCCTGGGCGTGGGAGCGCAACTGGCTGAGCAATTGCTCGCGCGAGCTTTCCACACTGGTGATGAAACTGCCGGTGAAGGCCACTACCAGGAACAGGCAGATGGCGAGAAACAGCTGCTTGAGTAACGACATAAGGTTCTCCTAACCCTCACCAACGGCAAAGCCTTCGGCATTCATTTTTTTCAAGATGTCCTGCCAGCGCGAAAGCTTTTTGGTGTCACCGCGTTTGCCGGAGGAACCCGGCAGGTACAAACCTTCGGCATTGAAGGAATACACCGGGAGTAGATCTTTACGTTGCGAAGCGGGGCGAATATCGCCGATCAGGTTGTCCAGTACCAGCGGCTGGGCCGTGGGGCTGGAGTAATAGGTGAGCACCATGTGCGCCTGGTTGTAATTCAAGGCTTTAACGTACGTGATGCGCAGCTTTTCGCTGGGAATGCCCAGGCGCCGCAGGGTGAAGTATTTGGCGATGGAATAGTCCTCGCAGTCGCCAGCGCCCTTGACCAGCGCTTCGAGCGGCGTGGCCCAGTAGTCTTCCTGGCGCCAGTTGCGCATGTCATCCACAAAGCGCAGCTCGCGGTTGAAGAACTTGTTCACCACAACGAGTTTTTCGCTTTCGGGCAAGCCCCCACTTGAGCTGACCAGATCGCCCCAGGCGAGAATGCGGGGCTTCGCTTCGCCGAGATTGCCGTAGCGGTTTTCGGCGTTTTTGACAATGACGGCGAAATCCCAATCGGCAAATACACTGGCAACGCCCACCAGCAATGCCAGCAGCAAAGACACACAGACGCGTGCCGAAAACAGGCGTCTGTGTCGTCCTTGAAAGCGCTGCCGAAGCTGCATGTCGCGTCTCCGCCGATGGTGGGGTGATTCTAGGCAGTTGCAGGGGGATTTGCTTGATGAGCTGCGGGAAATTTCTGCGAAACCCACACGCCCGTACCTTTACTGCTACGGGCGCTTGAGGGTTTTCTGCCTGAGGATATAAATCGTCACGCACACCGCGCTGGTCAACATAAACGTACGCGCCCAGAACATCGGCACCAGGTAGCACGAGAAACCGATGCTCAGCCACATCAAGCCAATGGCGTACACCTTGCCTTTGAGCGGTATGCCATTGCCGTCGAGGTAGTCGCGAATCCACGGACCGAGCTTGGGGTGGTCTACCAGCCAGTGGTAGAAGCGCTCGGAGCTGCGGGCGAAGCAGGCGGCCGCCAGCAGCAGAAACGGTGTGGTGGGAAGTACGGGAAGAAAAACCCCGATAACCCCGAGCACCACGCTCAGCCAACCGAGGGTCAGCAGGGCGTAGCGAATGGCGGGGTTTCGGTTTTCGTGGACTTGGCGCGTCATCCACGGTCCTTATCGTGCGGTGACGAATTAGTGGTGACGAGGCTTGAGCAGCGCAGGTTTTTCGTCAGGGGCCTGACAGATCAGGAACAGCGCGGTAAGCGCTTCGGGAATCTGCTCGACCATGTCGTCCATCAGGTCGGCGTCTTTGGCGATGTCGGCGAACTCGGCTTCTTCATCGAACAAACCGGAACCCACCATGATCGGCAGCAGCAGTTCGCTGACTTCTTCTTCAGCGGTTTCAAACCAGGCGGCTTCGCGCATAAACACGCCTTCCATAAAGCCGATGCACCAGCCGCGAATATCGGAATCGTCCGGCTCTTCGCCCAGATCCAGGTCACACGGTAGTTCGAGGTCATCGTCGGCGGCGAGCATGCGGCCGATGTGGGCTTTGAGTTGGATGAGGGTGGCTTCGATTTCGTCGCGCTCGGCGTCGTCACGGTAGTGCGGCGGCTCGGAGAACAGGGCGTCGATCCACTCGCGCTCCGACACTTGCTCGGTACAGATGGACAGTGCGGTGAGGAAGCCGTGAGCGGCTACATAGTCCAGGGCTTCTTCATGCAACTCATCGGCGTCGAGGAAGGCTTGCAGGCGGGTCAATTGCGCGGCGAAGGACATTACGGCACTACCTAATGGGACTGAATGCGCAAGATTTTAGCCTGTATAGCCCGCTGGCGCGGCGCTCTTGGCAGATTTTTTTCGCCGCTGCCGCGAGCTGGCAGGATTTTTCGACGGGCAATCACCGATAGGCGTCGTCCATTGCCTAGGGGTGCTGACGTATACTGCGGCGCTTTTCCGCCTGCACCTTTTGCAACGCTTGGGGTTTTTATGCTCGAACCGGCTCTGCGCATCCTTAAAGACGTTTTTGGCTACGACAGTTTTCGTGGGCGTCAGGGTGCAATCATCGAGCGCGTGGCCAACGGCGGCGACGCCTTGGTGTTGATGCCAACCGGCGGCGGTAAATCCCTGTGTTTCCAAGTGCCGGCGCTGTTGCGGCCCGGTTTGGCGGTAGTGGTTTCGCCGCTGATTGCGTTGATGGAAGACCAGGTGGCCACCCTGGACGAGCTGGGCGTGGCAGCCGTGGCGCTGAACTCCACGCTCAGCGCCGCCGAGCAACGGCAGATCGCCGACCGCATTCGCCGCAATGAAATCAAGCTGCTGTACGTAGCGCCCGAGCGCCTGGTGCAGCCGCGGATGCTCGAGTTTCTGCAGGACCTCGACATCGCGCTGTTCGCCATCGACGAAGCGCATTGCGTGTCGCAATGGGGTCACGATTTCCGTCCCGAATATTTGCAACTGGGCCAACTGGCCGAGCTGTTTCCCCACGTTCCACGCATCGCCTTGACCGCCACGGCGGACATGCGCACCCGCGAAGAAATCGTCACCCGCTTGCACCTCCAAGACGCCGAGCGGTTTCTGTCGAGCTTCGACCGACCGAATATTTTCTACCGCATCGTGCCCAAAGAGCAGCCGCGCAAGCAGTTGTTGGCGTTCCTTAAAGAGCGCAAGGGCGACGCCGGCATCGTCTATTGCATGTCGCGTAAAAAGGTCGAGGAAGTGGCGGCCTTCCTGAGCAAGGAAGGTTTCGCCGCGCTGCCGTATCACGCCGGCCTGCCCCACGAACTGCGCGCCACTCACCAGAAGCGTTTCCTCAATGAGGAAGGCTTGATCATGGTCGCGACCATCGCCTTCGGCATGGGCATCGACAAGCCCAACGTACGCTTCGTGGCCCACCTGGATTTGCCCAAGTCGCTGGAAGCCTATTACCAGGAAACCGGCCGCGCCGGCCGCGATGGCTTGCCGGCAGACGCCTGGATGGCTTACGGCCTGCAAGACGTGCTGCTGCTTAAACAGATGCTGCAAAGCTCCGAAGGCGATGAGCGCCACAAGCGCTTGGAGCAACACAAGCTCGACGCCATGTTGGCGCTGTGCGAGCAGATTCGCTGTCGCCGCCAGGCGTTGCTGGCGTACTTCGACGAAGAAATGCCCAACCCCTGCGGGCACTGCGATAACTGCGTCGACAACGTGCAAACCTGGGACGCCACCGAGCCGGCGCGCCAGGCGCTGTCAGCGATCTTTCGCAGCGGTCAGCGCTATGGCGTCGGCCATTTGGTCGATGTTTTGTTGGGCCGCGACAACGACAAGGTCCGCAGCAGCGGCCATCAGCATTTATCCGTGTTTGGCATGGGCAAAGCGCTGAGCGAAGGCGAGTGGCGTTCGTTGTTCCGCCAGCTAGTGGCGCGCGGTTTGGCCGATGTGGATCTGGAAGGCTATGGCGGCCTGCGCCTGAGCGAAACCTGTCGGCCGCTGCTGCGCGGCGAGGTGACGCTGGAACTTCGTCGCGACCTGAAACCGCAGCTGGCGGCGAAAACCTCTTCCGGTGGCGGCAGCTCGGCCAGCCAACTGGTACGCCCGGACGAGCGCGAGCAGTGGGAAGCCCTGCGCGCACTGCGGCGCAAGCTGGCAGAAGAACACGCGGTGCCGCCGTACGTTATTTTCCCCGACTCGACGCTGCTGGAAATGCTGCGCAGCCAGCCCGGCTCGATGGCGGAAATGGCCGAGGTCAGCGGCGTTGGCGCGCGCAAACTGGAACGCTATGGTGCGGCATTCTTGGAAGTACTAAGCGGCGCTGCGGAAGTGGCGCCACCGGTGGTGGATATCCGTCACGAGTTGGTCAGCCTGGCCCGCGCCGGCATGACGCCGCAGCAAATTGCCGGGCAACTCAAATGCACCGAAAAGAACGTTTACAGCCTGTTGGCCGAAGCCATTGGCCGACAGCAGTTGTCGCTGGAACAAGCCATGGATTTGCCGGCTGAGCTGCTGGGCGAAATTCAGGATGCGTTTCTCGATGCCGATGGTGAGTTGCCAGCGGTAGCCGCCATTGCCGAGCAGTTTGCCGGGCGCGTGCCGGAAGGCGTGCTGTACTGCGTTCGCGCGGCATTGCAGGCTGAGTTCGAGGTGTAGAGGCGCACTCAGGGCTGGTTTTTTTGTTGCTGTTTTTATGGCGCCAAAAAAAGTGCCTGGGTTGTTGAGCGCACTTTCTACGGCTATGGTGTCAAAAAGCCTCCCCACCAAGAGAAGAGGTAACGGGTGCCGCTCCATCAAGCCTGGCTGGACGATGTCCGCCCCAATCCTTATGCCGACCAACTGTCTTTAGGCTTTCGCCTGCTGCGTTTCGTACGTCCGCTGGAAATTGAATACCGTCAGTACATGCGCGAGGACAGCTTCGACCTCAAGCGCATTGCCCTGAGCGTGGGCATGGTGCTGTGGATGGCGTTCGCGGTGCTGGATTTTTCTCTGATCGACGGGCCTCAGGTCTGGTGGATGCTGGGCGTGCGGCTCAGCGTGCTGGCGATGCTGCTGGTGTGCGCCCTCCTTATTCTGCAACGCAAACACTTCCATCTACTGGTGCCCTTGAGCATCACCTGCATTGGCGGGCTCGGACTGGGCGCGGCCTCGGTGGTGGCCATCGCCCATACCGTCGACATGACCTACCCCTACGAAGGCCTGCTGCTGGTGTGCATGGCGGCGTATTTTCTGGTCGGCTTGCGCTTATCCGAGGCGCTGGCCACGTCGCTGATGGTGCTGCTGGCGTACGTGTTGCTGGAACTGCTGGTGGGGCTGCCGATTCCCCGTCTGATCAACAACGTGTTGTTTCTGCTGTTCGGCAATTTGATGGGCGCCATCGGCTGTTACCTGTTGGAGTTCAAATCGCGCGAACACTTTTTGGTCAGCCGCCTGATGCGCGTGCTGGCGGATCACGACAGCCTGACCGGCCTGCATAACCGCCGCAGTTTCAATCGCCAGCTGGAACGCTTGTGGCGCCAGGCGCAGCGCGAGAACCAGCGGCTGGCGCTGTTGCTTTGCGATATTGATCACTTCAAAGCCTACAACGACTGCTACGGGCACCAGGCCGGCGACAACGTGTTGCAGCGCGTCGGCGCGGTGCTCGCGGATGCGGCGCGCCGGCCGTTGGATATGTCGGTGCGCCTGGGCGGTGAGGAATTTGCGGTGTTGCTCTACGACATCACCGATGCGCAGGCGCGCGAGCGGGCAGAGGCGCTGCGTTTGGCGCTGGAGAAGCTCGGCATTCGCCATGAGCGCTCTGATACGGCGGCGATGGTAACGATGTCGGTGGGCGTTTCCTGCCTGCTGCCAGCCGAGGAGCGCGATGTCGGTCAGTTGTATGAACGCGCGGATCGGGCCCTGTACGAGGCCAAGGCCTTCGGGCGTAACCAAGTGGTGGCTTAGCCCCGAACCCATAAAAAAACCCGGCATGACGCCGGGTTTTTTTATGGGGGTTTCACGCGGGTTAGATGCCCATGCCCACCAGGCTTTGCACGATATTGCGCAAGGTACCGGCAATGGTCGGGTGTTCCACTTCAAAGCGTTCAACGGCGAGGTTTACGCCGTCCACCAGATTGGTGTCCGGTGCGCTGGCTTCGCGTTGCAGTTGCAGTTCGATCTGTTGCGCCAGGGCGTTGAGTTCTTCGCGTTGTTCGTCGGAGACGGGCGTCTGGCTGTTCAGTTGCTCGCGCAGTAAGTCCAGTTGATGCTGCAATTCGCGGGCAGGCATGGTGTTTCTCCCTCTGTGATAGGCAACAGCATTGACCCTGAGCGTGCGCCAAAGGTTCGAGTGTTGAGGGTAATCCATGCTCTGCCGCTTTGCCCGAGCGCAGGCGCGGCAAGGTGTAACACCTTACGGCTTTTCACCTTTTTGCCGGCGCTGGGCCAGGTCCGTGAGGCTGGGGCCGAGGTCGGCCAGTTGATCGATCACCGAATGCACGCCGAGGCGATAAAGGCTAAGGGTTGCCTGCGCGCGCAAATGGTCGCGCTCGGGGGCGGGCAGGGCTTGCCAATCATCCGGCGCCTGGCCGCACAGAGGGCCGCAAGCAGCGAGGCCCACCGTCCATAAGCCGGCATTCAAGCCCGCCTGCAGTAAACGCGGTTCGCCGCTGATCAACACGCAGCCGTCGAGGTTGTTCACCTTTAACGCCGACAGCGACTGCCAGCAGGCGTCGGGCGCAGGCCACGGCCGGGCGGCGCTGGTGTCGGTGCCGACCAGCCAGGCGGGCAGGCCGCTGGCCAGTTGTTGGCTGGCATCGGCGGGTAGCTCGTCCAGCCAGGCGCAGGGCACGCCTTGCTGTTGCAGGGTTTCCAGCACATGCAAGGCGCCGGGCGTGACGTGCGCGTAATCATTGGCGCTTGCCTGTAACGCGCTTTGCAGGGCGCTGAGGTCGGCGCTGTGCGGCTCACGGCCCAGCGCGGCGCTCAGCGCGGCATGCGGTGACAAGAGATGGCAGGGCTGATTGGCGGCGTCGGGAAACAGCCGCTGCAAGGTCACGGGCAAGGCGCGGGCGCCGAAGTCCACCAGGCAGCCAGAGAGGCCAAACAGCACGGCGGTGAAGTCGGCAGATGATGAGGCGAGTGCAGGCATGACGCGCATCCGAAGGGGGCTTGTTAGCAAAGTAGTTACCCGCGATGACGGTGCGATGAATACTTTGTGACAATTACCGCGAAAGCAGCCACAGCGACAATAAATACGCGCGCAAGCCGCGCTGCCAAAGCCGGTTGCCAGCCCTTATACTGAGCGCCTTTTGCGCCAGCACCTATGCTGGCAAAGCGCGCGCCGCGCGTTCCCCGTTCTGCCTTTGGAGCCTTGCAATGGAAGTGTTTGCCAGCAATTGGGCCACGCGTTTTGGCCAACTCTGCCTGTGTGCCGGTCTTGCGCTGGTGGCGCAGGGCGCTTGGGCAGCGGAAAACGACCCGTGGGAAGGCTTCAACCGCCCGGTGTTCACCTTCAACGACACGGTCGACACCTACGCGCTGAAACCAGTTGCGCAGGGTTACCAAGCGGTCACGCCGCAGTTTCTCGAAGACGGCATTCACAATGTGTTCAGCAACCTGGGCGATGTCGGCAACCTGGCCAACAACCTGCTGCAAGGCAAAGTGGCGGCAGCGGGCGTCGATACCAGCCGTTTGATCTTCAACACCACCTTCGGCCTGCTCGGTTTCTTCGACGTCGGCACCAAGATGGGCTTGCAGCGCAGCGATGAAGATTTCGGCCAGACCCTTGGCGCGTGGGGCCTGAACAGCGGGCCTTATCTGGTGCTGCCGCTGCTTGGGCCAAGCACCGTGCGCGATGCGTCGGGCAAAATTCCGGACAGCTTCCTGGAACCCTATCGCTACATGGACCACGTGCCGACCCGCAACGTGACCCGTGCGGTGGATGTGGTCGATACCCGTGCGAGCTTGCTGTCGGCCGAGAAATTTATCAGCGGCGACAAGTACAGCTTTATCCGCAATGCGTATCTGCAGATGCGTGAGTTCAAAGTTAAAGATGGCGAAGTCGAAGACGACTTTTGAGTTAGCTAAACGATCGGCTGCGCGTCGGCGGGGCGGCGTTAAAAACACACTTTCAATGCTCATGGGCTACAGCCCACTGCGCTTGAAAGGCCATTTGCGCCTTGCTCCGCTCTAGCTCGCTCGATCTGGGTCGGCGTGATGCGGCTATTGAAAGGGCAAAACGAAAAAGGCGACCTGAGGGTCGCCTTTTTCGTTGATGGATGCGGGGGTTACTTCATGGAAAGAATGGCCAACCCCAGCGATTGTTTGCCGCCATCCAATGCGCTGGCGCGGATGACTTCGGCTTCGGCGTCGAGGCCGCGTAATTCGTTGTGTTCCGATGCGATGTGGACGCGAACCTTGTCGCCCACTTTGGCGTCGCTTTCGGCTTCTAACTGCATGCCAGTGCTGGACAAGTCGAGGCAGAGGGCGGGAATGTCGCGGCCGCCGTGTTTCAAGGTGACGGGTGCTTCCAAGCGCATACGGATGTAGTCGCGTTTCTCGGTGTAGGCATGATCACTTTGGCTCATCGACCCGCTCCTGTGGTTTTTATTGGACTCTCCGACGGCTCTTATAACCTTGCCCTCTTTCGCCTGTAAAGGCGTCAGACGATGATCGGCGTACGCTTGAATCGCCGCACGGATGGGAGTACCGTCTGCGCCTTGACCGTCCACGCGTCCCGGCTGATCGGCCTGACGTACACGCCAACCACCCCTGGCGCCGTTTGCCTGGTACCCCATGCACAATTCCAGTGCCTCGCTGCTGATTATTGATGACGACGAAGTAGTGCGCGCCAGTTTGGCCGCTTACTTGGAAGACAGTGGCTTCAGCGTTTTGCAAGCTAGCAACGGCTTGCAGGGTTTGCAGATCTTCGAGCAGGAGAAACCTGACTTGGTGATTTGCGATTTGCGCATGCCGCAAGTCGATGGCCTTGAGCTCATTCGCCGCATAAATGCACTTGAAGTGCAGACGCCCGTTATCGTCGTTTCCGGCGCTGGCGTGATGAGCGATGCCGTTGAAGCATTGCGTTTGGGCGCCGCCGATTACCTGATCAAACCCCTCGAAGATCTGGCCGTGCTGGAGCACTCGGTACGCCGTGCGTTGGATCGCGCCAATCTGCGTATCGAAAACCAGCGTTACCGGGAAAAACTCGAAGTCGCCAACCGCGAGCTGCAAGCCAGCCTGAATTTGCTGCAAGAAGACCAGAACGCCGGTCGCCAGGTGCAGATGAACATGCTGCCGGTCACGCCGTGGAGCGTTGATGGGTTGGAGTTCTCGCACCAGATCATCCCTTCGCTGTATCTGTCGGGCGACTTCGTTGATTACTTCCGCCTCGATGACCACCGCATTGCTTTTTACCTGGCCGACGTTTCGGGCCACGGCGCGTCGTCGGCGTTTATCACGGTTCTGCTGAAATTCATGACCACGCGGCTGCTGTACGAATCGCGCCGTGGCGGGCAGTTACCCGAATTCAAACCCTCTGATGTGCTAGGCCACATCAATCGCGGGTTGATCAATTGCAAGCTCGGCAAACACGTCACCATGTTGGGCGGCGTGATTGATGAGCAGAGTGGCAAGCTCACGTACAGCATCGGTGGGCATTTGCCGCTGCCGATCATGTACAGCGAAGGCACGGCGCACTACCTGGAAGGCCGCGGCCTGCCGGTGGGGCTGTTTGATGAGGCAACCTACAGCGATCACGTGATCGATTTGCCCCAATCATTCAGCCTGACCCTGCTTTCAGACGGCATTTTGGACCTTTTGCCGAGCGATACACTCAAAGAAAAGGAAGCGTTGCTCCCTCAGTTGGTATGCACGGCGGGTGGCAGCCTGGATGGCTTGCGCCAGGTGCTTGGGCTGGCCAATCTCTCAGAGATGCCAGATGATATTGCCTTGCTGGTGTTAAGCAGGAACCTTGCATGATCTGTATGACCGCGCGCCCCATGAGTGTTATGAGCCGCATAAACGATAAAGGTACAGTGGCATGAGTACCGGTCGAATTCAGTTTGCCGAGCAGAACGGCACGTTCGTTCTGAAGTTCGTGGGCGAAGTGCGCCTGACGCTCTGTTCCGCACTAGATGCCACGATCGAGAAGATTTTCACTGCGTTGAATTTCTCCGCCATCGTCATCGACCTCACCGAAACCCGCAGCATCGACAGCACGACACTCGGCCTGCTGGCCAAGCTGTCTATTCTGTCGCGCCAGAAAGTCGGCCTGCTGCCCACCGTGGTCACCACCCACGCCGACATCACCCGGCTGCTGCAATCGATGGGTTTTGATCAGGTGTTCAATATCGTCGACCAGCCGTTGGCCTGCCCAGGCAGCCTGGCGGACTTGCCCTCGCAAGATCAATCCGAAGAAGTGGTGAAGGCCAAGGTGCTGGAAGCGCACCGTATTCTGATGGGCCTGAACGAGTCGAATCGTGAAGAGTTCCACGATCTGGTTAACGCCCTCGAGCGCGGCTAACGCCGGTTCAAGCGGCACCAAACAAACGCGCGAGCGGCCTAAGCCCTCGCGCGTTTTGCATTTCAGCGTTTGGCGGCGAGCAGGGCTTCGAGCTTTTCCTGGTCGCGGGCGAACTGGCGAATGCCTTCGGCCAGCTTCTCGGTGGACATCGCTTCCTCATTCAGCGCCCAGCGGAAACTGCTCTCGGTCGGCACCTGCTTCGGTTCACCCGGATTCCCGTCGCGCAGTACGCGCTCCAGCGAGCCCGTGTCATCGGCCAGTTGCTGCAGCAGCTCGGGGCTGATGGTCAGGCGGTCGCAGCCGGCCAGTTGCTCAATCTGGCCGAGGTTGCGGAAGCTGGCGCCCATCACCACGGTGTCGTAGCCGTTGGCCTTGTAGTAGTTGTAAATGCGCGTCACCGACTTCACGCCCGGGTCTTCAGCGCCAACGAAGTCGCGGCCTTCGGCCTTTTTGAACCAGTCGTAGATGCGGCCTACAAACGGCGAAATCAGGAAAATGCCGGCATCAGCACAGGCGGCCGCCTGAGCGAAGGAGAACAGCAGGGTGAGGTTGGTTTGAATGCCCGCGCGCTCCAGTTGCTCAGCGGCGCGAATGCCTTCCCAGGTGGCGGCGATTTTGATCAGGATGCGCTCGCGGCCAATGCCGGCGCGGTCGTACAAATCGACCAGGCGCTGGGCGCGCAGCAAGGTGGCTTCGGTATCGAACGACAGGCGTGCGTCCACTTCTGTAGAAATACGCCCCGGAATCACTTTCAAGATGCCCTGACCGACGGCCACACCAAACCGGTCACTGGCCAGGCCCAGGTCGCCGTTGCAATCGGCCACGGCCTGATTCAGCAGCTCGGCGTAACCCGGCATAGCGGCAGCTTTAAGCAGCAGGGAAGGGTTGGTGGTGGCATCCACCGGCTTGAGGCGGGCAATCGCATCGACGTCGCCGGTATCGGCAACCACGGTGGTGAACTGTTTGAGTTGTTCGAGCTTGGAGGTCATGGCGCGGCCTTGTGGTAACGGATGGCTAGACCTTACCCGAGCCGCCAGTCGCGCTCAACGGCTGGCGCGTGACATTCAGCGGTGTTTTTGACGTTGTGCGTGAAAGGCGCCAGTTTCCCGACGAATACAGCTGCGCTCGATGCGCTCGTAGGAGCCAGCTTGCTGGCGAACCGCGCAAACGCCGTATTCGGAGTTTCCAGGGTTCGCCAGCAAGCTGGCTCCTACGGGGCGAGCACTGTTATGAGCGGGAGGCCACGGTTGCCGGGGCCTGCCAGCCGCCGCCCAGGGCTTTATAGATCGACACGATGCCGTGGTAGACGTCCACTTCCGCCTGCGCCTGAGCATCCTCAGCCGCCAGGCGCTCGCGTTCGGCGTCCAGCAGCACGAGGAAGTCGGAGGTGCCTTCGCGGTAGCGAATCGATGCCTGCTCGGCAGCGGCGCGGCTGGCTTCGCTCTGACGCAGCAGCGAAATCAGACGTTCCTGGCGTTTGCTGTAGTCGGTAAAGGCGTTTTCCGATTCTTCCAACGCCACCAGCACTTGCTGCTCGTAGTTCGCCAGGGCGCCGTCGGCATCCGCTTCAGCACCGCGCAAGCGGGCCCTTACGCTGCCCAGATCGAACGCCGCCCAACTGATGGTCGGCGCTACGCCCCAGGCCCGCGCGGCCGAGGAGCCCAGCTGCGAACCGCGTGCCGAGGTAAAGCCTAGGAAGCCGGCCACGTTTACCCGCGGGAACAGGTCTGCGGTGGCGACGCCGACGTTGGCGGTGGCCGCAGCCAGTTGCCGTTCGGCAACTCGCACGTCAGGGCGGCGGCGCAGCAATTCGGCCGGGTCGCCAATGGGCAACGCTTTGGCAATCGCTGGAATCGCCCGCGGGCTTAAATCCACGGTCAATTGCTCAGGCCGTTGCCCCAGCAGCGTGGCGATGCGGTTGCGAGAGCGGGCTTCCTGAGCTTGCAGTTGCGGCAAGGTGGCCTCGGTGGCCGCCAGGCGCGCATCGGCGCGCAGCACATCCAATTCGCTGCCAACGCCGGCTTCGCGCATGGTGTCGGTGAGGTCGCGCGACTCTTGCTGGTTTTTCAGGTTGCTGCGGGCGATACCCTCGCGAAGTTGCGCACCGCGCAGTTCGCCATAGGCATCGACCAGCTCGGCAATCAGGCTGACCTGCAGCTGATACAGCTCGGCCTCGGCAACATCCTGCTCAGCGTCGCTGGCTTCCAGTTGACGTTGAATGCGCCCGAACAAATCCACTTCCCAGGCCATGTCCAGGCCCAAGTCGTAGCGTTCATTGCGCACGCGGCTGTCGGTGACGCCCGGCTGCTGGGCCTTGCCGTTCTCGCTGCTGGCGCGACTGGTGACCACCGGGAAGCGGTCATTGGCGACGTCATCACGAATGGCGCGGGCCGCTTTCAGGCGGGCAAACGCCACGCGCAATTCGCGGTTTTCCTGCAACGACTGGCTGACCAATTGGTTCAGGGTCGGGTCGTCGAACTGCTGCCACCAAGTCACTTCAAAGTTGCTGCGGTCGTACTTGCCCTGATTGGCGTCACCTTGAGCGGCGGTGAGTTTCGCCGCTTCGGTTTCCGGCGCTTTGTAGTCCGGGCCCACGGCACAGGCGCTTAGCGCGAGTGCCAACAGGGCAGGGGTGAAGGCTTTCAAACTCATGATGCGTGTGCCTCCAGCAGGCGAACTTTGCGCGCTTCGCGGCGTTCCACGAAGTTACGGATCAATACATAGAACACCGGCGTCAGCAGCAGACCGAAGAAGGTCACCCCGAGCATGCCGGAGAACACCGCCACGCCCATGGCATGACGCATCTCGGCACCGGCACCGCTGGAAAACACCAGGGGCACCACGCCCATCACGAAGGCGAACGAGGTCATCAGAATCGGGCGCAGACGCAGGCGGCATGCTTCCAATACGGCGGCCAGCGGGGTCATGCCTTCCAGCTGTTTATCCTTGGCAAACTCGACGATCAGAATCGCGTTCTTACACGCCAAGCCCACCAGTACGATCAAGCCGATCTGGGTGAAGATGTTGTTGTCGCCTCCGGAAATAATCACCCCGGTAATGGCCGACAGCAGGGTCATCGGTACGATCAGAATCACCGCCAATGGCAGGCTCCAGCTTTCGTATTGGGCGGCCAATACCAGGAAGGCCAGCAATACGCAGAGCGGGAACACGAACAGCGCGGTATTGCCCGAGAGAATTTGCTGATACGTCAGGTCGGTCCATTCGAACGTCATGCCGTTTGGCAGCTCATCTTTCAGCAGTTTCTCGATGGCTTTTTCCGCTTGGCCCGAGCTGTAACCCGGTGCGGCGGCGCCGTTGATCTCTGCGGTGATAAAGCCGTTGTAGTGCATCACGCGGTCCGGGCCCGAGGTGTCGCTGACCTTCAGGAAGGTCGCCAGCGGAATCATTTCGCCCAGGTTGTTACGCACTTTCAGCTGACCAATTTGCTCGGCTTCCAGGCGGAATTGCTGCTCTGCCTGCACGTTGACCTGATAAGTGCGGCCAAAGCGGTTGAAGTCGTTGGCATACAGCGAGCCCAGGTACACCTGCAGGGTGTCGAAGATGTCGCTGATGGCCACGCCATGGGTCTTGGCTTTTTCACGGTCGATGGCAGCGTCAACTTGCGGCACGTTCACTTGGTAGCTGGTAAACAACCCGGCCAGCTCAGGCACGTTCTGGCTCTTGGCAACGATGTTCATCGTTTCCTTGTACAGCTCTTCGTAACCCAGGCCGCCACGGTCTTCGATCTGCAAGCGGAAGCCGCCGATGGTGCCCAGGCCTTGAACCGGCGGAGGCGGGAAGATCGCCATGTAGGCTTCCTGAATGCCGGCGTACTTGCCGTTCAGGGCACCCGCAATGGCGCTCGCCGACTGGCTCGGGTCTTTACGCTCGTCGAAGTCTTTCAAGGCCACGAACACGATGCCGCTGTTCGGGCTGTTGGTGAAGCCGTTGATCGACAGGCCGGGGAAGGCGATGGCGTTGGCAACACCGGGTTGCTGCATGGCCATTTCCGACATCTGTTTGATCACCGCTTCGGTACGGTCGAGGCTCGCGGCGTCCGGCAATTGGGCGAAGGCCACCAGGTACTGCTTGTCTTGCGCCGGGACGAAACCGGTTGGCGTCGACGAGAAGCCTGCGTAGGTCAGCACCATCAAACCGGCGTAAATCACCAGGGCGATGCCGCTGCTGCGAATAACCCGCGCCACGGTGCCGACGTAGCCATGACTGGCTTTGTCGAAGAAGCGGTTGAACGGACGGAACAACCAACCGCCGAGCAACTTATCCAGCACCTTAGAGAAACGGTCCTTCGGCGCGTTGTGATCTTTCAGCAGCACAGCGGCCAACGCTGGCGACAAGGTCAGCGAGTTGAATGCCGAAATCACGGTGGAGATGGCGATGGTCAGGGCGAACTGTTTATAGAACTGACCGGTAAGGCCGGAGATAAATGCCGCCGGAATAAATACCGCACAGAGCACCAACGCCGTGGCGATGATCGGACCGGTTACTTCACGCATGGCGCGCTTGGTGGCTTCGATCGGGGTCAAGCCCAAGCCAATGTTCCGCTCGACGTTCTCCACCACCACGATGGCGTCGTCCACCACGATACCGATGGCCAGTACCAAGCCAAACAGCGACAGCGCGTTCAGCGAGAAGCCGAACAAGTGCATGACGGCAAACGTACCGATCAGCGAGACGGGCACCGCCACCAACGGAATGATCGAGGCGCGCCAGGTTTGCAGGAACAAGATTACAACCAACACCACCAGAATCAGCGCTTCGAACAGCGTGTGTACCACTGCCTCGATGGAGCCGCGTACGAAAATGGTCGGGTCATAAACGATGCTGTAGTCCATGCCCTCCGGGAAGCCTTTCTTCAGCTCTTCCATGGCCGCACGCACTTCGTTGGAAATCTCGATGGCGTTGGAGCCGGGACGCTGGAAGATCGGAATGGCCACGGCCGGGTCATTGTTCAGCAGCGAGCGCAGGGCGTACTGGCTGGAACCCAGTTCGATGCGCGCGATGTCTTTCAGGCGAGTGATCTCACCGTTTTCGCCGGAGCGAATAATGATGTTTTCGAACTCTTCCTCACTCACCAGACGGCCCTGGGTGTTCACCGAAAGCTGGAAGCTGGTGCTGCTAGGCGAGGGCGGTGCGCCGAGTTGGCCGGCGGCCACCTGCCGGTTTTGTTCGCGAATGGCGTTAACCACGTCGGTGGCGGTCAGGTTGCGCGAGGCGGTTTTGTTCGGGTCGAGCCACACGCGCAGCGAGTAATCGCCCATACCGAACAGCTGCACATCACCCACGCCGCCGAGACGGGCCAACTCGTCCTTGATATTGAGCAAGGCGTAGTTGGACAGATACAGCATGTCGTAGCGCTTATCCGGCGAGGTCAAGTGCACCACCATGGTCAAGTCAGGCGATGCCTTGTCGACCGTGATACCGATGCGCGTCACTTCTTCCGGCAGCTTGGGCTGCGTACGCGTCACGCGGTTCTGCACTTGCACCTGCGCGTTGTCCAGGTCGGTGCCCAGGGCGAAGGTGATGGTCAGGGTGATTTTGCCGTCGGCGGTCGACTGCGAGGACATGTACAGCATGTTCTCAACGCCGGTAATCGCCTGTTCCAGCGGTGCGGCAACGGTTTCACCGATTACTTTCGGGTTGGCGCCGGGGAAGTTGGCGCGAACCACGACGGTAGGCGGTACCACTTCCGGGTATTCGCTGATCGGCAGCTGGAACAGCGAGATGGCGCCCGCGATCAAGATCAGCAGCGATAACACTGCTGCGAAGATCGGCCGTTGAATGAAGAACTGGGAAAAATTCATCGTTAATAATCCTTTAAGCCCAAGAGCTGTTAACTAACGGGCTTAGCCGCGTGCCGGAGCGGTGCTGGCAAGCTTCTGCACGACTTTGTCGTTCTTGGCTTGAGCCGCATTGTTGTTTTCCAAGGCTTGGCGCTGTTGCGCCAGGGCGTTGATGGTTTCATCGCTGGCCATCGGAATTACCTGAGGCTCGACCGGCGAACCAGGGCGCACGCGCTGTAGGCCTTTCACCACAATCTGGTCACCCTTGGCCAGGCCGCTGCGCACGATGCGCAAGCCTTCCAGCTTCGGCCCAAGCTCAACGGCGCGGTAGGCGGCTTTGTGCTCGGCGTCGATCACCAGCACAAACTTTTTACCGAGGTCGGTGCCAACCGCTTCGTCGTTAATAAGGGTGGCGTTGTAGGTGCCGCTGCCAACCAGTTTCAGGCGGGCATACAGGCCAGGGGTGAAGCGACCGTCAGCGTTATCAAACACAGCGCGGCCACGGATGGTGCCGGTTTTGGGGTTGACCTGGTTGTCGACGAAGTTCATCTGGCCCAGGTGCGGATGGCCGTTTTCGCCAGTCAGGCCCAAGTACACCGGGCTGTTCTGACCGCGTTGCCCTTGGCGGGCGAGCTCGTTGTATTTGAGGAATACGCGCTCATCGACATCGAAGTAGGCGTAGACGCGGTCGGTCGACACCACGCTGGTGAGCAGGGTTTGCCCGGCGTTGACCAGGTTGCCGGCGGTAATGTCGGCACGGCTGACGCGGCCATCGATTGGCGACGTAATGCGGGTAAAGCTCAGGTTAAGGCGGGCGTTTTCCAGTTGCGCCTGGATATTCGCCACGCCAGCGCGGGCTTCCTGGGCGGCACTGGTGCGAGCGTCAGCCAATTCCGCAGAAATGGCGTTGCTGGCACGCAGACGTTCGCCACGACGCGCTTCGTTCTCGGTGCGGCTCAGGTTGGCGCGAACTTGTTGCAGCTGGGCTTCCAGGCTGCGCACCTCGGCTTCAAACGGGCGGGGGTCGATCTGGAACAACAAGTCGCCTTTCTTCACCAGCGAACCTTCGGTGAACGCGACCTTGTCAATGTAGCCGGAAACGCGAGGGCGAATGTCGACGGCTTCTGGTGCTTCCAGGCGGCCGGTGAACTCGTCCCACTCATTGATCGGTTGTTGCAGCACCTCGGCAACGCTGACCTTGGACACGGGCATCTGCGCAGTGGCTTCGGGCGCCTTGCCACACGCGCTGATAATCACCAGGGCGAGGGCGGCTAGGGGGAAACGCAAGGCTAAAAGGGACTGTTGCATCGGTGAGACTCCGCCATAGGTTTTTCAGAATGGGCGGAGTGTGATGGCCTATTGAGACGTCAGACGAATCGAACAAGCCGAAGTTGGATATCAATATGAATGATGTTTAGTTCATCTGACGGTAATAGTTCAGACAATTTTTCGAACTGTAGGAGCGGCTTCAGCCGCGATGCTTTTAAATGCCGCTGCGGCAATCGCGGCTAAAGCCGCTCCTACAGAAAACCGGGTTACACCAAACTATCCGGGTCGGCCACGAACATCTGAATGCGCGAGCGCAACCAGCGCTCGGCCGGGTCGTTGTCTTGCGCGCCGCGCCAGGCCATCGACAGTTCAAAGGAGCGCGCGGGTATGCCATCGGGCACATCTTCGGCCCGCACGCCGCCGGTGGCGGTGAGTGCGGCGGCGGTGTAGTCGGGCACGATGGTTACCAGGTCAGTGCCCGACAACAACGTGCCCAAGCCATTGAACTGCGGCACCGCGAGTACCACTTTGCGTTTGCGCCCGACCTTTTCCAGCTCTTCATCGATGAAGCCGTTGAGGTCGCCCGCAAACGACACTAGCGCGTGGGGCCGCGCGCAATATTCGTCCAGGGTCAACTTGCCCGGCGCCGAGTCTGCTCGCAGCAACTGCGGTTTGCTTTTGCGCAGGGTTTTGCGTTTGGCGTTGGCCGGCAGTTCATCGGTGTAACTCACGCCCACCGAAATTTCGCCGGAAGCCAGCAAGTTGGGCATCAATAGATAGTTGGCGCGCCGCACCACAATCACCACGCCAGGCGCTTCGGCGCGCACGCGGCGTAGCAGGGCAGGAAGCAATCCGAACTCAACGTCGTCCGAGAGGCCTATACGGAAGACAGCGGTGCTGGTGGCCGGATCGAATTCCGAAGCGCGGCTGACGGCGGTGGAGATGGAGTCGAGCGCAGGCGAGAGCAGGCCGAAGATTTCTGAAGCGCGCGCCGTGGGCTCCATGCTACGACCGGTTCGCACAAAGAGTGGGTCGTCGAATAGACTGCGCAGCCTTGAAAGCGCCGCACTGATGGCGGGCTGGCCCAGAAAGAGCTTTTCCGCCGCCCGCGTCACGCTGCGTTCATGCATCAGCGTTTCGAACACGATCAGTAAGTTGAGATCAACGCGGCGTAGGTCGTTACGATTCATTCAGCGCTACCCTGTACCTGAGTGCTCTAGTGCGGTTCCTGGAGCGAAAGGCTGAAGGGCGGCGAGGCTGGCGTCAAGGCCGGCCATCATTGGTATTTATGTCGACTATCGATAGACGCGGGTGGTTTTGATAGTAAAGCCCCGATAAAGTCCGTGGCCATTGGGAGTCCACATGCGAGGTGAGCGATGTCCCGTGTAATCCGTTTCCATCAGTTCGGCCCAGCTGAGGTCCTGAAGCTGGAAGAACAACCTACCGCACAACCGGCGGCCGGAGAGGTATTGCTGCGGGTTGAAGCCATCAGCGTGAGCTGGCACGACGTGCTCTGGCGCCAGAACCTGGCCCCATCTCCTGCGCATCTTCCCGCCGGCATCGGCCAGGAAGTGGCCGGTGTGGTGATTGCCGTCGGCGCGGGCGTAGACGATTTAAAAGTGGGCGATAAGGTCGCCAGCTTTCCCGGCCATAGCGCCAACCAATATCCCGGCTACGGCGATGAAGTGGTGCTGCCTCGCCAGTCGCTGACCCGTTACCCCGATGACGTGCTCAGCGCGGTCGAGGCGAGCGGCTTTTATACGCCGCTGCTGATTGCCTACTTTGCCTACGTGGAACTGGCGAAAGCCAAAGCCGGGCAAACCGTGCTGATCACCGATGCGTCGCACTGCTCGGGTCCTGCCTTTGTGCAATTGGGTAAAGCGCTGGGGCTGCGTATTGTCGCCGCCACTAAAGACCCTGAAGACCGCGAGTCGCTGATGGCGCTGGGTGCTGACAAAGTGATCGTCACCGAAGAGCAAGACCTGGTCGCCGCCATCAACAAATACACCGATAACCGCGGTGTGGATGTGGTGCTCGACGGCTTGGGTGGTCCGCAAATGTGCCTGCTCGGCGATGTCATTGCGCCGCGTGGCCGCCTGGTGCTGTACGGCCTGCAAGGCGGCAACCAGACGCCATTCCCGGCCTGCGCCGCGTTCCAAAAGAACATTCAGTTCTTCGTGCATTGCATCGGTAACTTTACTGGCAAGCCGGAGTTGGATATTCCGCCGGATCAGGAAGCAGTGGCCAACGCGCTGACAGCGTTGAACCAACTGGCCCGCGACCGGGTGCTGCAACCGCGAGTCGAGAAGGTGTTCGCCTTCAACGACTTCGTCGAAGCGCATCACTACATGGAAAAATGCCCAAAACAGGGCCGTGTGGTTATCGAAGTAAACGAGTAACGAAGGAAGCGGCAGGCCAGCATGGCTGGCTTGCCAGGGTAGGGCTTATCTACCCTTGAGCAGCTCGGCCGCCTGGTCGAGCAAGGCGAGCGGGTCGGTCGCTTTATGAATGTCGACCGACAACAGCTGGCGAAACTTCCGCGCTCCTGCAAACCCCTGTCCCAACCCCAACACATGCCGCGTCACGTGGTGCATCGCACCGCCGCTGGCTATGTGCGCCGCTATATAAGGACGCAGCGCCTGTAGCGCTTCAAGTCGGCTGATCACCGGCGCGTCGCTGCCAAACAGCTGCTGATCCACCTGCGCCAGCAAATACGGATTGTGATAGGCCTCGCGCCCCAGCATCACGCCATCGAACGTTTGCAAATGCTCCTGGCACTGCTCCAGCGTCTTGATGCCGCCGTTGAGTACAATCTCCAGCTCCGGGAAATCCGCCTTCAACTGCGCCGCCACGTCGTAGCGTAGCGGTGGAATCTCACGGTTTTCCTTAGGCGACAAGCCCGCCAGAATCGCAATGCGCGCATGCACCGTGAAACTGCGGCAACCGGCCTCTTTCACCTGACCGACAAAATCCACCAGCTCGGCATAACTGTCGCGACCATCGATACCGATGCGGTGTTTCACCGTCACCGGGATCGACACCGCATCACGCATCGCCTTCACACAATCGGCCACTAACGCCGGATGGCCCATCAAGCAGGCGCCAATCATATTGTTCTGCACCCGATCGCTCGGGCAGCCCACATTCAGATTCACCTCCTGATAACCCGCCTCCTGCGCCATGCGTGCGCACGCCGCCAGCTCGGCCGGCACGCTGCCACCCAGCTGCAACGCCAACGGGTACTCGGCCACGTCGTGCTGAAGAAAACGCTGCGGATTATCGCCACGCAGCAACGCGCCGGTGGTGACCATTTCGGTGTAGAGCAGGGCGTGTTTCGACAGCAGGCGCAGGAAGTAGCGGCAGTGGTGGTCAGTCCAATCCATCATCGGTGCCACGGAGAAGCGGCGGGATGGTTCGGCTTGAGCGGGTACGAATGGCGCGGTCATCGTCGGTGTCTGGGGGACAGTTTCGGGGCGGGGAGTCTATCAGGAATAGTCCCGGGTTCCGATGGCGCGCGGCCGGGAGGTATGGGGCTTGACCTTATGGCTCGTCGGTTTCGGTATGCAGGAGGGTGTAGGGCAGTACCAGCGTGTCAGCCACGAGGCTGAAGGGAAGGTCGATTACAGCGATGGGTGCGAGAACGACCATGACGCCAGCGTTTTCTTCCGTTGCGCCTTTGATGACCATCAGGTCAACGGCAGAGCCGCAATAGGGATGAATACCGCAGTGGTGGCTGTCGCCGAACGTTTCCGAAACAGTCGAACAACCCGCCAGCATTGCCAGCGCTGTTGCCGTTATCACCATGCGCATGCGCACCGAACTCCCTAAATGATCCAGGGGCGAGACTCTAGCATTGAGCAGGGGATTAAATGCGTGATTGTCGCGACGTTTGAAGTTTTGG
The DNA here is from genome assembly GCF_979258635.1 of Pseudomonas sp. AC070. Classification (NCBI taxonomy): domain Bacteria; kingdom Pseudomonadati; phylum Pseudomonadota; class Gammaproteobacteria; order Pseudomonadales; family Pseudomonadaceae; genus Pseudomonas; species Pseudomonas sp. AC070. The sequence goes on along the minus strand of NZ_OZ409871.1, from coordinate 2,801,716 downwards.
CTGATCGTTATTTTTTGCGGGGACGTGGCGGGACAAGTGCGGCGGATTAATCAGGACCGATTAATCCGCCTTCAGCAAACAGCGGAACAGCCAATTACGCGTTAGGCGGGGTGCCTTCGGCGTTGGCGACTACAACGTCAATCTGGATAAGCGCGCCCAGTGGTAGCTCGGACACACCTACTGTGCGGCGGGCAGGGATGCCGCCTGGGAAGTACTTGCCGTACACCTCATCCACCGCAGCCATGTCATCAATATTGCTGAGGAAGATATTAACTTTGACGACGTCATTCATGACATGGCCGATGCTTTCAATAATGACCTTGATATTGTTCAAGCACTGAGCTGCTTGCGCCATGATACCGCCGGGCACCAAGTTGCCATTTGCCGCATCAATCGGTAGTTGTGCCGAAAGGTGGTTGTAGTGGGAAAACGCTACAGTTTGCGTCGAGAATGGGCAGGTCGGTGCGCGTGAAGTGTTGTTGGCTTTAATAACAATGCCGTGGCGATCTTCTACGAGTTGTGGCGGCGTACCGTCACCGTGCGATACAACAACTTCGACTTGAACCAGTGCTTCGAACTGCAAGCCAGCAACCGGAACTACAGTGCGGGCCGGCACATAAGCAACGGTGCGTGCAATGGCCGAGTCTGGGAAGAACGTGGTGTAAACCTCGTTTACTGCTTGGATGTCGCTGAGGTTTTTAACAAAAATGTTAACTTTGACGATGTCATCGAACGGAACGTCAATGCCTTGTAGAATGGCTTTAACATTGTTCAAACATTGCGCCGCTTGTTCCTTGATTCCACCAGAGACCAACTTGCCCGTTGCCGGGTCGATAGGCAGTTGAGCGGAGAGGTTGTTGTAGTGCGAGAAGGCGACCGTTTGCGCTGACAACGAATCTACGGGAGCGTTCTCGACATCGGTCGCCGATTTAATCAGGTCACCGGCTTGAGGCGCTTGGGGAATGGTGCCTTCGCCGTTCGACAAAAGGGCTTCCACCTGCACGGCCGCGCCCATTGGCAGCGCGGCGACGCCAACGACTGTTACGACGGGAACGTAATAGGGAAAGAAGTCAGCGTACACCGAGTTAACAATATCTAAATCAGACATATCTTGAAGAAACAAGGTAATTCTGACTACATCGTCCAGGCTGTGATTAATGCCAGTGACGATATCTTTAAGATTGTTAAAGCACTGTTCGGCTTGTGCGCGAATGTCATCGGATACCAAGTTTCCGGTGTTCGGATCAATTGGTAGCTGGGCGGACACATTGTTGTAATGGGAAAAGGCGACGGTTTGTGAGTATGGGCCGATAGGCTTGGCAGCGTTTTGCGGGTTTCTTGCCAGTACTTCGTTATAGCCAGTCATGATAGCGCTCACCTGTTACATAGGAAATTAATGCAGTGGTCAGTTTGTTTATCTCAATGCCACTGCGTTTCCGGTCGCGGAGTTAGTCGCGCGGGTAGTTAAATAAATCGAAGGACCCGTTCGGATGAGCAGAGTGTAGAGGTGATCACTCGGTGCGCTATGTACGATAGCTTTAGAACTCGGCGGGAAAATCCTGAGAGACTTGTGGGAAATTCCTTACTGCATAGATCCAACATGCAGTTGGCGCGAAAGCCTTTTCTATAAAAGAGCGACTTTCCTAAACGGCGCAGGTGGATCGCCGGAAAAGTCGCACAGTCCAAATGCTTCAAACCACCCGTTTCAACATTTGGCCTTCAAATCTCCGGCCATTGCACCGTTGGCAACGCCTCAAAACCCGGTCGGGCGAACAGGTAGCCCTGGAACAGGTTGATGCCCAGCGATTGCAAATGGCGCAATTCACCAACCGACTCAATACCTTCGCCAATCACTTCAATATCCAGCGCCCGGCAAACGCCAACTATTCCTTCAACAATTGCCTGGCGGACACGATGGCTGTCGATGTCGCGCACCAAAGCCATGTCGAGTTTGATGATGTCGGGTTGGAATTCGGCGAGTAGGTTAAGTCCAGCGTAGCCGGCGCCGAAGTCGTCGATGGCGGTGCGAAATCCGTGTTTGTGGTACTCGGTGACGATTTCTTTCAGGTGGTCTTTGTTGACCAGCTCTTCGCCCTCGGTGAGCTCGAAAATAATGCGCTCGGTGGGAAAGTTGAAACGCCGCGCAGCCTCAAGCGTGGCCCGAATGCACGTGGCAGCTTTGTACACGGCATTGGGCAGAAAGTTGATGCTCAGCAAACAGGGCATTTGCAGGCGACTTGCCAGCTCTACAGCCTTCACCCTACACGCCTGATCGAAGGCGTAGCGGTTCTGGTCGTTGACGCGCCCGAGCACCGAGGCGGCGCCGCTGCCGTCGGTCCCGCGAACGAGTGCCTCGTAGGCATACACGTCGCGTTCGCGCAGGTTAACGATTGGCTGGAAAGCCATTGTGAAGTCGAACTCAAGCGCTGCACCGTCGCGACAAGCGTCGCAGCCAGGCTTGTTTGGTTGAGTAGTCATGGCGAAAAAACCCAAATTGGCCAGGGATAACGTCCGGAACGATGTCCGGCTTTTCTCTATTGTGACGAAATTTGGACCGTAGCAGATGCGGAAAGGGTCGGTCAGTTTTTATGCGCTGATTACAGCACCTCGAAGGTGAGGCCGGCGTAGCGTTTGAGGCGCTCGACATAGCGCTGGTCGAAGGCGGTGGCGGGTGTCCAGAAGCCGCCGCCCTGGCCTGCTTGCTTAGGGAGGTCCACAGCCAGGCTGATCGCTGCTTGGCCGAGCATTTTGCTGGTGGAGCCGTAGCCCGGGTCGCGGTCGCCGGTCACTTTCACGTTCAGCACCTGGCCGGTGGCGGTGCGGCCGAGAAAGCGCAGGTCGTAACGCCCGGCCTCTTGGGCTTCCGGGCTTGGGCCTTCGCCAGGTTTGGGCAAGAGAAAGCGCTCCAACAGTCGGCGAATAGGGGAAATCATCACGCCTAGCATGAAAAAGCCCAGCCCAAATACCAATGCGAACGCCACGAGGCGACCTTTCAAGCCAGGGCCTGTCAGCGTTGCTTCGTTGTAGGCGAAGGTTGAACCGTAGGCGTTGCCGCTCAACGCGTTGGAGCGGTGGACGACCCGCTCGTTAATGGCGGCCATCAAAAAGGGTCCTATCCACATGCCGAAATCGCTGTCGTGTTCGACGCCTCGAACCGCATGTTGGCGGGTGGTGAATCCGTGGCCCGGCGGGCAAATGGAGTAGGGGTTCATCAGTTCTTTGCGCAAGGCTGGGTCGGCGGCTGCTTCTTGCGCTACGTTGATGATGCTAGCGATGGTGCCGCCCGAAGCCCCACCTTTCAGTGTTTTCACGCGCATTTTCACCTGTGTGGCCGGCACACCGAATTGCGCCATGGCCTGTTGTTGCAGCACGTAAACGCCCATGTCGGAAGGCACCGAGTCAAAGCCGCAGCAATGGACGATGCGCGCGCCAGATTGTTTGGCGGTGCTTTCGTATTTGTCGTGCATGCGTTTAATCCATTGCACCTCGCCGGTGAGGTCGCAGTAGTCGGTGCCCTGTTGCGCGCAGACTTTTACCAACGGCTCGCCATACAAGGCATAGGGTCCAACGGTGGAGACCACAACGCGGGTCTGTTCGCATAACGTGCGCAGCTGCGCCTCATCGCCTGCGTCGGCCATTAGCGTGGGCAGGTTCGCGCCGAGCTGGCCCAGGGAGCGTTTAAGGGTGTCGAGCTTGCTCGCGGAACGCCCAGCGATTGCCCAGCGCAACGTAGGCGCTTCGCTAGGCAGATGTTCGGCCAGATAACGGACGAGGAGTTGGCCGACAAAGCTGGTGGCACCGAATACGACGAGGTCATACGCAGGAGCGGTCATGCATGTTTTCCCAGTAGTGGCGGAACAATGCTGCGGCGTGATGGCGACAGCGCGATGCGGTAACGGTAGCTGAAGGGCTTACCGTGGCGCGTCGAAAATTTCGCAGGTTGTTACAGCACCCCCTGACTTGCGATTAGCCAGACATACCCGCTGCGGTACGACTCTCCCTACAATGCCGCTTCACGTTTTCGCCGAGCCGCGCCATGGATATCGAACTCGCCCGCACCTTTTTGCAGATTGTCCGCAGCGGCAGCCTGGTTGCCGCTGCCGAGCAGTTGCATGTGACGCAAACGGCGATCACCGCGCGGGTGCAGAATCTGGAGAACCAGCTGGGCTGCAAGCTGTTCGTGCGCAATCGAGCGGGCGCGAAGCTGACGGTCGATGGCGAAGCCTTTGTGGTGTTTGCCAACCAGTTGGTACAAACCTGGGAGGCGGCGCAGCGTGATTTACCGTTAATGCCGGGCTATCGCACGGTGCTGCGCTTGGGCGGGGAGGTGAGCCTGTGTAACCCGTTGATGCTTAGCTGGGTGCAGCAAGTGCGCGAGCACATGCCGGCGCTGGCGGTACGCGCGCAAATCGGCGACGGCCAGACGCTGCTCAAGCAATTGGAACTGGGTGTACTGGATGCCGCGCTGGTGTACCAGCCATCCTATTGGCTTGGCTTGCAGGTTGAGCAAGTGTTGGAAGAAAAGCTGATTCTGGTGCGCCAACCGCAGACGCCGGAGCCGTACGTGTATATCGACTGGGGAGACGATTTTCGCCGCCAACATGACGCCGCCTTACCTGAGCGCGCCAAGGCCGCGCTGGGTTTCAATCATGGTCCGCTGGCGCTGCAGTACATCTTGGCTTCCGGTGGCAGCGGTTACTTTCGTACACGCGTGGTGCAGAGCTACCTCGACAGCGGCGCGCTGGAGCGGGTGGAGAAAGCGCCGGAATTCAGCTATCCGACTTACCTGGTTTACGTTCGCGAGCGTGACAGTGAGGCATTGCAGCAGGCCTTTAGCTTGTTGCGAGACGTGATACGCAGCGGCGCGGATTGGTCGCAGCGTTGGGACCCTGCCTAGGGGCGCTGCTGTTAACCCAGGTGCATCAGCAAGTCACGGTGCAAGGCCGCGATCAGGTCGGTTTGCGTGACGATGCCGAGCAATTCGCCTTGGTCAAGTACTGGCAGGCAATGCAGGCCCTGGTCCGATAGCAATGGAATCATCTCAACCACATGGGTGCTGCGCTGCACGGCGATCACCGGGTGGCTCATGACCTCTTCCAGCAGCACGTCGCGCTTGAGGCCAAGACGCCCGAGCAGGTTGCGACGCCCCGAATGGCGCGTGTGGCTGATCAAGTCGATCAGGCTGACGATACCGACTAGATGACGTTGTTCGTCCAGCACCGGCAAGGTCTTCAAATGGTGATGCTTGAGCAGGCCCAACGCCTGCTTGAGGGTGGTCTGCGGCGTGGCGGTTTGCACATCGCGCGACATGATCTGTTCGGCACGGATGTCGCCCATGCTGCGGCGCAGCGCGTTCTTCTCGGTGGCGCGAATGATTTGCTTGAGGTCTTCGCGCTGGATATCAACAAAACCGCCCAGCTCGTTCAGCGCTTCGTCCAGGTCGGCACTGGTGATGCCCATACGCTCCTGCGGCGGCGGGTCTTGGGTGGCGTGGGGGTTGGGCGCAGGCGCAGGCAGTTTGGGATAGCGCACGCCGGTGAAGTTGTTGTACAGCAGGGCGCAGGCGAGCAATGCCAGGGCGTTGAACAGCGTGGGGTAGAGCACGTACCAGCCCATATCAGTCAGGCTTGGGCCGCCAAACACCACACAAATGGTTAGCGCCGCGCCCGGCGGGTGCACGCAGCGCAGCAGAAACATGCAAACCAACGTACCGCCCACGGCTAGCGCGGCGGCTGCAATGCCAGGCTGGCAAACCTGCAGCGTGCCGACAGCGACCACCGTGGCCACCGCGTAGCTGCCGACGATGGACCACGGTTGCGCCAACGCGCCGGACGACACGGCAAACAGCAGCACCGCCGAGGCGCCCAGCGGGCCAAGCAAATGCGCTGCCACCTCCGTACCGAACAAATGACTGCCCGCCGACGCACAGGCTAAAACGCCCAGGGCAGCGCCATAAGCGGCGCGCAGCCATTCGGTGGGGCGGGTGGGAGTGGCGGAAGGCAGGAAGGTTTTTAACCAGGCGGCGAACATCAGGTGAAAGGCTCGGCAGACAGGACGGCGGCGAGTGTGGCGAGCGACTAATAGCTGCACAACTGAATAATAATGCTGGTTAAGCGCAACAAAATTGCACTAAGCGGGGCCGCCGGGACGGTTGCCTACGCGCTTTTGCAACCGCATCCCATCCTATTCGGACATAGCCACTATCGACCCGACTGATTTCCGCGAGAAGCCGCGGCGCCGTAACGTAGCGCCATACCGAATTGCGGAGGTGTTTATGACGAACATCAACATCATGTCAGTGGTTGGCAGTGCCGTTCCGGCCACCTTGCGCGCCAACGGCGCTCTCGCCTGCTGGTATGTGATGGTCGATGGCGTGCAGCGCTCCGGCCCGTTCACCTCCTTCGAAGTGGCGGTTGCGAGCAAAACCCTCTGGACCTTCGAATCGCTTTTACGCAGCAAGCCGACCCACGCGCTCGCTGCCTAATTTTCACGCTGCTCCCCGGCGTCCCTTGGCAACTCCCCGGTTGCCTCTTTTATTTCTGCGTTGCTCCACGCCTTTAGCCCGTCCATGTGACGGGCTTTTCTTTTCTCGCGATAAACTGCCGAATCTTTTTTCGGAAGCATCGGCGTGAAGTGGGACATTTTCTGCAGCGTGGTGGATAACTTCGGCGACATCGGCGTGACTTGGCGCCTTGCGCGGCAACTGGTCGCCGAGCACGGTTGCGCGGTGCGGCTTTGGGTCGACGATTTGTCTGCGTACGCGCGTATCTGCCCGCAGGCCGACGCGACCCTGGCGCAACAGTGGCAGGACGGCGTCGAGGTGCGGCATTGGCCTTCCAATTGGCAGCATGTATCGGCTGCAGACTTGGTGATCGAAGCCTTCGCCTGCGCGCTGCCGGCGGCTTATATACAGGCGATGACCGAACGCGAGCGGTCGTCGCTGTGGCTGAACCTGGAATACCTGAGCGCCGAAGACTGGGTCGAGGGCTGTCATGGCTTGCCGTCGATGCAATCCAACGGCTTACAGAAGTTCTTCTTCTTTCCTGGATTTACCGAGAAAACCGGCGGCTTGCTGCGCGAATGCGAGCTGCTTGCCCAGCGAGATGCGCTGCAACTTGATGCGGCGGCGCGGCAACTGTTTCTTGCCTCGTTAGGCGTGGTTCAGCAGTCCGATTCGCAGCTGATATCCCTGTTCGCTTATGAACTCCCAAGGCTGGCGGATTGGCTCAGCGCTTTGGCCCAGTCGAATGAGCGAAGCCATTTACTGGTGCCGGAAGGGCGAGTGCTCGGCGACGTACAGCGCTGGCTCGGCGCAGAGGCCCTGTCGGTGGGCGATGTGGTGGAGCGGGGCAACGTGCGCGTGCAGATTTTGCCGTTCATGTCGCAGCAAACCTATGACCGATTGCTCTGGTGCTGCGACTTCAATGCCGTGCGCGGCGAGGACTCGTTTGTGCGCGCGCTGTGGGCGGGACGGCCGTTGGTGTGGCACATCTATAAGCAGCAAGACGACGCGCATCTGGAAAAACTCGAGGCGTTTTTAACGCGCTATCAAGAAGGCTTGTCGCCAGCCGCACGAGCGGCGTTGGGCGATTTCTGGTTGGCGTGGAATACCGAGGGCGCGTTGGCCGAGGGGTGGAACAAGCTGCTTGAGCGCCGCGACGAGCTGGCGCTGCATGCTGAGCAGAAGGCTCTAAAATGGGCCTCTCAGGCCGATCTTGCATCGGCGCTGGTACTGTTTTACCGAAATTGGCTATGATACGCGGCCTAGAATTCTGTACCTCCATCCAAATTCGGATACTCGTATGAAAACCGCACAAGAAATGAAGCCAAACAGTGTGGCCCTGATCGACGGCCAGCCATGGCTTATCCAAAAGGCCGAATTCACTAAATCCGGTCGTAACAGCGCCATCGTTAAAATGAAGTTGAAGAACCTGCTCTCCGGTTCTTCCACTGAAACCGTTTACAAAGCCGACGACAAAATGGAACCAGTTATCCTGGACCGCGTTGCCGTGACTTACTCCTACTTCAGCGAACCGAACTACGTGTTCATGGACGAAGAGTTCAACCAGTACGAGCTGAACTCCGAAGACTTGGAAAGCGTTCTGCCGTTCATCGTTGATGGCATGACCGACGTCTGCGAAGCCGTGTTTTTCGAAGGCAAAGTGGTTTCGGTTGACCTGCCGACCACCATCGTTCGCCAAATCGCTTACACCGAAGGTTCGGCTCGTGGCGATACCTCGGGCAAAGTGATGAAGCCTGCCAAGCTGAGCAACGGCACTGAAGTCAAAGTGGCTGACTTCTGCGAAATCGACGACTGGATCGAAATCGACACCCGTACCGGCGAGTACAAATCGCGCGCTAAAGCTCCGGTTTAATTCCGACTTTATTGCCGACATGAAAAAGCCCGACCTAGGTCGGGCTTTTTTGTGCCTGCTGGTTTTACACAGCGACGTTCAGGGTTACCTGGATGTTGCCGCGAGTAGCGTTCGAGTACGGGCAAACCTGGTGGGCTGCATCAACCAGGGCCTGGGCTTCAGCTTGATCGAAGCCTGGCAGGCTGATGTTCAGTTCCACTTCCAGACCAAAGCCGCCGGGGATCTGGCCGATGCCGACTTTGCCGGTGATCGAGCTGTCAGCGGGCAGTTGTTTCTTCTGCTGGCCGGCAACGAATTTCAGCGCGCCGATGAAGCAAGCCGAGTAGCCAGCGGCGAACAGTTGTTCGGGGTTGGTGGCTTCACCACCTTGGCCGCCGAGTTCACGCGGGGTGGAGAGTTTCACGTCGAGCACGCCGTCCGAAGAAACAGCGCGGCCGTCGCGGCCACCGGTGGCGGTTGCAGTAGCGGTGTACAGAGCTTTGATGGTTTGCATGGTCGTTCTCCAGTCGTCTAGTTTGTTTGCTAAAGTTTTGTGCACTAAGCAGTGCGTGGAGTGAAAGTTAGTGTCTATTTAGTTTGCGCGCAAGTTAAATAGATGGACTTATTTGTTCTAAAGGTTTCGCGTTTATGGAATAAGCGTCTAGACCGAGCCTTGCAGGGCATCGCGAAGGGTAACCAACTCGTTTTTTAGCTCCATCAGCTCGGCCGGCTGCTGCGCTGTCGCTTTCAAAATGCACGCTGGAACGCCCATCGCCTGCTCCTGCAAGGCGCGACCCTTATCGGTCAGGTGCAGTTGCACCACGCGTTCGTCTTGACTGCTGCGGGTGCGAGTCAGCAAGCCTTCCGCTTCCAGGCGCTTGAGCAGTGGTGTGACAGAGCCAGGATCGGTGAGCAAATGCTGGCTCAACTCACCGACGGTAATGCCATCGCCTTCCCACAACACCAGCATGGCCAGATATTGCGGGTAGGTGAGGTTGAGCGCCTGAAGCAGCGGCTTGTACACCTTGGTCATCGCCAGCGAGGTGGAGTACAGCGCGAAGCACAGCTGGTTATCGAGTTTGAGCTGGTCGGGCGTGGCCATGGTGCCTCCGGTACATACATAAGGGATGCATAACGTTAGCGCGCTTGTCTTTAATGCGCCACGTTTTAGCGAGCGTGCCTGCCAGGCGGCACCGCCGCGTTAAACCCGGAAGCCTTCGACAATGTGCTCCGCCAGGCTCTCGGTCACCGGCGACTGCGTGCGCGTGTTGCGCAGCAGCACGATGCTGCACAGCGGCAGTTCCGGCAGGTTTTCGGCTTTCCCAAGAATGCGCAGGTCAGGCGTAATCAGGCTTTGCAGCTGGGCCGTGACCGCCAGCCCGGCACTGACCACCGCCATAATCGCTGACAGGCTCGGGCTGGTGTACGCCACGCGGTATTGCCGCTCCATGGTGTCCAGCGCATTGCACGCCCACAGTCGGCAAAAGCAATCGCTGTTGAACATGGCCAGGGGCAGGGGTGTTTGCTCGTGCGGGCTGAAGCCCAAGGCTTCGGCCCAGACGAAACGTTCCTGGCGCAGCAACTGGCCGATCTCATCACCGGGCATACGCGTGACGATGGAAAGGTCCAGGTCCTGGCGCTGCAACAGTTGCGACGACGACTCGCAATGCACTTCAACCTGCACCATCGGGTAGGCCTGAGCGAAGCGCGACAGAATGCCGGGCAGAAAGCGCATCACGTAGTCATCCGGCGTGCCGATGCGCACCGAGCCGACCATGTGCGGCTCGCGCAAGGTATTCATCACCTCGCCATGCAGTTTCAAAATGCGCCGCGCATAACCGAGCAGCACTTGGCCCTCGGCCGTCAGCCGCACCTGGCGCCCATCGCGCTCGAACAAGGCGCGTTGCACCACGTCTTCTTCGAGGCGCTTCATCTGCATGCTCACCGCCGACTGCGTGCGGTTTACCGCTTCCGCCGCGCGGGTAAAACCGCCCAGATCGGCGATGGCAACAAAGGTGCGTAACAGTTCGCTGTCGATGCCGACGTAGCTGCTCATTCATCAACTCTCGAGATGGGTCGCATAAGAAACATTCGTTGGATTGATCATAGCGGCAGGCAGACACTCTCGCCATCCCCTTCGCGCAGCAGTTCGTCGCACACCTCACGGGGGAGCATTGAACAAGGAGAGCTGATTATGAAAGCGCAAAAAGGTTACGCCATCGCCGCCGCCTTGCCACGTTCGCGGCAGGGTTCCCAAGGCCTGTTCGCCCGGCTGTGGCTGCAAGTGAAACGCTGGCATCAGCTGGCCGCGCAACGCCGCCTGCTGGCGAGCATGCCGGACGCTACGCTCAAAGACTTGGGCCTGTCGCGTTCCGACATCGAGCAGGAAGTGGAACGGCCATTCTGGGACGACCCAATGAAACGTTGAGTCCATCTCCAACCGCAGCCAAGGAAGACCCCATGAACCCGCACTACCACATGGCGCAAGTCAACATTGCTCGCACCAAAGCCCCGCTCGATGACCCATTGATGCGGGGCTTCGTTGAACAACTGGACCCCATCAATCAACTGGCCGATCGCAGCCCCGGTTTTGTCTGGCGGCTGCAAACGGAAGAGGGCGACGCCACCTCGATTGTGCTGTTCGACGACCCGCGCCTCATCGTCAATTTGTCGGTCTGGACCTCGCTCGATGCGCTGAAGGCCTACGTGTACAGCGGCGACCACCTGAGCGTGCTAAAGTCGAAAAAAAGCTGGATGGAGAAACTCGACACGCCGTCGTTGGCCTTGTGGTGGCTGCCCGTCGGCCAGTTGCCAACGCCCGCCGAGGCCAAAGCGCGGCTCGCCTTGCTTGCAGAAAAGGGACCGTCAGCGACTGTATTCACCTTCGCCAGGCCGTATCCTGCACCCGAAGCCGAACCAGGTGCAGCCGATGTCCACACCGCTATCGCTATCCCTTAACCAGGCCCGCCGCCTGGCCTTGAGCGCCCAAGGTTTTGCCGACCGCAGCCGCGCCAGCGACGTCAAACCGGCGCGGTTCAACGCCTTGATCGAGCGCTTGGGCGTGGTGCAGATCGACTCGGTGAACGCCGTAGTCCGCTCCCATTACCTGCCGTTGTTTTCCCGCCTCGGCGACTATTCGCCCAGCCTGCTCGAGCAGGCTGCATGGGGCCGGGGCAAACGCCGAACCCTGTTTGAGTATTGGGGCCACGAAGCCTCGCTGATGCCGTTCGCGTTATATCCATTGATGCGCTGGCGCATGCAGCGCGCCGCCCATGGTCAGGGCATCTACCAGCACCTCGCCACGTTTGGAAAAGAGCAGCAGCACGTGGTGCAACGCGTGCTCGCCACGGTGCGCGACAGCGGCGCAACCGGAGCCGGCGCGCTGACCACCCGGGTTGAACGCGCCGGCCCCTGGTGGGACTGGAGCGCAGAGAAAATGGCGCTGGAATGGTTGTTCGCCGCCGGCGAAGTGACGGTAGCGGGGCGACGCGGCTTCGAGCGGCTATACGACTTGCCCGAGCGCGTAGTGCCCCACGCCTGGCTCAACCACCCCGACGTGCCGGAAGCCGAGGCGCAACGCCAGCTCCTGCTGCATGCCGCTGCGGCGTTGGGCGTGGCCACCGAAAAAGACCTACGCGACTACTTTCGCCTCGACCCTAAAGACAGCCAGGCGCGGCTGGCCGAACTGGTCGAAGCCGGGGCGTTGCAACCGGTCACCGTGCAGAGTTGGGACAAAACCGCCTATAGCCTTCCAGCCCTCAGCATTCCCCGCAGCGTAAAAGCCTCGACGTTGCTGTCGCCGTTCGACTCCCTTATCTGGGAACGCGCGCGCACCGAGCGGCTGTTCGACTTCCGCTACCGCCTGGAGATTTACACCCCGCAAGCCAAACGCGTGTACGGCTATTACGTGCTGCCATTCCTGCACAAAGAGCGGCTGGCCGCCCGGGTCGACCTGCGCGCCGAGCGCAGTAGCGGGCGCCTGCTGGTGCATGCGCTGCACGAGGAAACGGTGGGCCTGGATGAGGAGGGCGTGCAGGCTCTGGCGCGAAATTTAATAGCCATGGCGCAATGGTTGGGGTTGTCGCAGGTGGAGGTGAATTGTGCGAAAGCCGAGAGCCAACGGCTGCGCAGTGCGCTTCGCGCCTAATGGCACGGCCGCCCAGCCGGCCTTGCACCTGGCCTGCCCGGAATTACGCAGTCCCATGCATGTACTCCGTCACCCCCGCGAAGGCGGGGGACCAGGCGCGGTGATTGACTGGTTTACTCCGAACCGCTCTTCGCACACCCACCGCATCGCGGCTAAAGCCGCTCCCACAGAAAAACAGCCGGCAGGCGTCACAAGCGCAGTCCACCCCCTGTAGGTGCGGCTTCAGCCGCGATTCTCTTGATCTAAGCGCTTATCCCTGAAACGGCGACTTGCTCAATATCACCCCCGTCTCCGCCACGTACTGATGCCAATGTTCCAGCAACACGGCCAGCTTCTCGGGCTCGCGTTGGGCCAGGTCATGAATCTCACCCGGGTCGCTGCTCAAGTCATACAACTGCCAAGTCGAAGGCCCAACCGGACCGGGGATATATACGGCTTTCAGGTCGCCCTGGCGAATGGCGCGCATGCCGAACAATTCCCAGCCGGTGACGGTGTGCTGGTCATGAATCTGCTCGGTTTCGCCGCTCAAATAGCCCAGCCACGATTTGCCGCGCGGTTCGGCCACCTCGCGGCCACGCCACTGCTTGCCCGGATGGCGAACGCCTGCGAGGTCAAGAATGGTGGGGGTGATGTCCATCACCGTGCTGAATTCCTTAACGATCTGCCCCTGCCGGTGGAAAGCGGGGTAGCGCACCAGCGCTGGCACGCGAATGCCGCCTTCGGTGGTGAAGGCTTTGTACAGACGCGACGGCGCGGTCGCCGCCTGGGCCCAGCGCGGCCCGTACCAGACGTAGGAATTGGCGCGGCCGATGTTGTCCAGGCTGTTGTCGTAGTGGGTGTCGAGGTAGGTAAGCAGCGTTTCGCCGAACAGCGGGAAGGCTTCGAGCAGCAGGCCTTCGGCGCCGTTGTCGGACATAAACAGCACAAAGGTGTTGTCCAGTTCGCCTTGCTGGCGCAGGTAATCCACCACGCGACCGATGTTCCAGTCCATGCGCTCGACCATCGCCGCATAGGTTTCCATGGTGCGGGCAGAAATGGCCCGTTGCTCGTCGTTGAGGGCCTGCCATTCCTGGTTTTGCGCCAGCACGGGGTGGGCTTCCACATCCTGGGCGACAAGCCCCAATTCCTTCAGCTTGGCCAAGCGTTCCTGACGCAGCACTTCGGGGCCGGCGTCGTAGCGGCCCTTGTAGTGGGCCACCACGTCGGCGGGCGCTTGCAGCGGCCAGTGCGGGGCGGAGAAGGGCAGGTAGGCGAAGAACGGTCGCGCCTGGTCGCGCTCTTTCAGGTACTGCAGCAGCTTGTCGCCAAAGGCGTCGGATGAGTAGAAATCGTCCGGCAGCTTGTCGATGAATTGGTCGTCTTCGATGTACAGCACCGGCGTGGCTTTGATGATGCCGGGGGTGTTTTCGTCTTCCGGTGGCTCATAACCGTAGTGGTTGGCGGCGCCAGGCAGCAGCGAGAAAGACCGTTCAAAGCCTCGGGCGTGCGGCGCCTGGTCAGCGGTCAGGCCGAGGTGCCATTTGCCGGCCATCAGCGTCTGGTAGCCCGCCTCATGCAGCAGCTCCGGCAGAGCCACCACGCGCTCGTTCAAATAGCCTTCGTAGCCCGGTTGGCCGAGTTGCTCCGGGCCGATGGCTTCGGCCATGGCGCCGATGCCGGCGATGTGGTGGTCGGTGCCGGTGAGCAGCATGGAACGGGTTGGCGAGCACGTGGGCGCGGTGTGAAAGTCGGTTAGGCGCACGCCAGCGGTGGCCAGGGCGTCGAGGTTCGGCGTGGCGATTTCGCCGCCAAAGGCGCCGAGGTCGGAGAAGCCCAGGTCGTCGGCGACGATCACCAGGAAGTTCGGGCGTTTACTCATGGCACAGCATCCTTTTGTAAAACGGTCGGAATCAGTAGGCGATGTAGGCCAGCGGCAGGTCTTCCACGCGCACCACGGGCGGGGCCACGTATTCGCCGTCGCTGGTCAATTCGTGCAGCAGTTCTTCGCGCAATTGGTGGAATTCGAAGCTGCTGCGTGCGCGCGGGTGCGGCAGGTCGATGGCGACCACGCGCTTGATTCGGCCAGGGCGCGGCTCCATGACAACCACGCGGTCGGCGAGAAAAATCGCTTCTTCGACGTCGTGGGTCACCAGCAGCGTGGTGATCGTTGCGCGGCGGCGAATGGCCAGCAGTTCGTCTTGCATGTGCTGACGGGTGAGGGCGTCGAGCGCGCCGAAGGGTTCGTCGAGCAGCAGTATTTGTGGGCTGGCCACCAGGCCGCGGGCAATCGCGACCCGTTGCGCCATGCCGCCGGAGAGCTGATGCGGGTAGGCGCGTTCAAAGCCTTGCAAACCCACCAGATGAATAAACTCGCTGACCCGGCGAAAGCGTTCGGCCTGGTTCAGGTGTTCGTTAACCAAGCCCAGGCCGATGTTCTGTTCCACCGTCAGCCAGGGAAACAGACGGTGTTCCTGGAACACAATGCCGCGATCGCCGCCGATGCCGTGCACCGCTTTGCCGGCCACTTCAATCTGGCCGCGGAAATCGCTATCCAGGCCCACCAGCAGGCGCAGCAGCGTAGATTTGCCGCAGCCGCTGGAGCCGACGATGGCGACGAACTCGCCGGGCGCGATATCCAAGTTGAATTCACGAATGGCTTCAAGCTCGCCGCCATCGACAGCGAAGTGTTTGCCCACGTGGTTAAAGCGCACCAACGGCGGGGCGTTGGCTTTGGCCGAGGGAAAGGCGAGTGTGCTCATGCGGTTCTCCAGCGCGTTGTCCGCGCTTCGATAAATTGGCCGAGGGCGTTGAGGGCGGCGCCGGTAAGGCCGATGAGGAGCATGGCGGCCATTACCTGATCCATGCGAAACAGCTGCTGCGCACCGATCATCAAGGTGCCGATGCCGTAGCCCGAGGCCATGAAATATTCCGCGCCAATGGTGCCAAGCCAGGCGTAGATCAGGCCCAGGCGCAGGCCCGCGAAAATCGCCGGCGTGGCGCCCGGAAGGATCAGCAGGCGCAAGCGTTGGAACAGATTCAGGCGCAGCGCCGTAGCGGCTTCGCCCAACTGCGGCGACAGGTTGCGAATGCCCCGTTGGGTAGCCACCAGCAGCGGGAAAAACGCCGCCAGGCCGACGAACACCAACTTCGCCAATTCCCCCAAACCGAACCAGGCGGTGAGCAGCGGCACCCAGGCGAAAATGGCGATCTGGCGCAGGGCAGACAAACTCGGGCCCAATAGCCGGTCGGTGCGCGACGACAAGCCCAGCACCACGCCCAACACAAACCCGAGGCCGCCACCGACCAGCAAACCGGCCAGCGCGCGCAGCAGGCTGTGGCCCATGGCGGTCAGCAAGGTGCCGTCGTCCAAGCCTTCGTATGTGCTGAGCAGCACTGCCACGGGCTAACCAGAATGTTGGCGTCTACCCACTGCAATTGACTCACCACCTGCCAAACCGCCACCAGGCCCAGCGGCAGCAACCACGGCTGCCAGCGTTGCCAGCGGTCGCCTGCGGGGTGGCGGCGGAATTCGGCGGTGGGCGGGTGAGGCCAGAACAGCAGCGCGCGGTCGAGCAGGGTGATGCCGCGCTCCATTAGCACGCCGACCACGCCAATAATCAGGATGCAGACGAACACCACGTCGAGCATAAACAGCTGGCGGCCCCAGACCATCAGGTAGCCGATGCCTTCGCTGGAGGCCAGCAACTCCACCGCCAGCAACGACGACCAGCCGGTGGCCAGCGCCAAGCGCAGCCCCGCCATAAACGATGGCAAAGCGGCTGGCAGCACCAGGCGCCAGATCAGCAGGTAGGCCGGCAAGCGCAACACAGCGGCGGCTTCGCGCAATTTCGGTTGGGCGTCGCGCACGCCGACCAAGGTGTGAATGGTCACCGGCACGACCACGGCCTTGACCAACACCACCAGCTTCAACGTTTCACCAATGCCGAACAGCAGCATGAACAGCGGAATCCAGGCCAGGGTCGGAATTTGCGCCAGGGCGCTGAAGGTCGGGAATATCAGCCGTTCCGCCCGTGGGCTGAAGCCCAGCGTAGCGCCCAACGCTGCGCCAACTGCCACGCCAACCGACAACCCCCAGAACAAGCGCTGCAGGCTGATCCACAAATGACCGAGCAAATCGTCGCGCCCCAGCTCCAGTGCGGCCTGCCAAACCAAGGCGGGCGAGGGCAGCGTTTGCGCAGACATCCAGCCGTAGCGCGCTGCGAGCGCCCAGACCAGCAACAACAAGGCCGGCACCACCCAGGGCACCAGGGCCCGGCGCGTGGCGGCTGAGCGGAACGGGACGCGCCGAGTGGGCGCGTTCAAAACAAGGGGGCGGGCGCTTGCCATATCACTCACCCCGCCATACTGGGGCGCTGGAGAAAGGCTTAGATATATTCTTCATGGGAATATCAAATTCAGCTGTCTGCGCTTTTATAAGCTAAGAACCGCATTTAAGGGCTGCCCCAATTCGCGAGCAAATGCCTTTGCTGAATACTTTTTATGCTTTTGCCGCATGTGCAGCGAAGCCCGCGCTAGACAGCGCTTAGGTCGAACAGTTACTAAAAAATAATTTATTAGTATTTAAAGTTTTGTCCCTGCTGTGCCTTATTCGCGGCTGTAGCTGGCGCGGTGCCGGCGTTTGGCGGGAGCCCACAACGATGAACACCTTCTTCAACTCGGCCTTGAGCCTGTTCGCCTCGCCGCTGCTGGCAGGATTACTCGGCGTGTCTCCGCTGGTAGCTCACGGCGCGCCAGAACCGTTGACGGAAATTCGCATCGCCGTGCCTGACCTCAGCGCTGTGGCCACCCACAGTGGCGGCGGCATCGTCGACGTGGTGCGCGAGCAGCAGCTTTTCGAAAAAGCGCTGGCGGCCGACGGCATCAAGGTTCAGTGGAATTTCTTCAAGGGCGCCGGCCCCGCTATTAACGAAGCGTTCGCCAACGGCCAGGTCGATCTGGCGTACCTGGGCGACCTGGCGGCCATCGTCGGCAAATCCAACGGCCTGGACACGCGGCTGCTGAGCGCCACAGCGCGCGACGTGAAGCTGTATCTCGGCGTGCTACCGGGCTCCGGCGTTCAGTCGCTGGCAGATTTGAAAGGCAAGCGCGTGGGCATTTTTCGCGGCACCGCTGTGCAGCTGTCGTTCGACGCCGCGCTCGTGAGCCAGGGCCTGACGGAGAAAGATTTCAAGGTCATTAACCTGGACTTCACCGCGTCCACCTCGGCCCTGGTGGCCAAGCAAATCGACGCCACCTGGGGCGCTTCCAACCTGACGGCGCTGCGCGCGCGTGGCCTGGTCGATATTCCGCTGACCACCAAAGACCTCAACGGCGCCGGCAGTGTGCAGAGCGTGTTGGTGGGCTCGGGGGCCTTTGTCGATGCGCACCCGGACATCGTCAAACGCCTGCTCAAAGCGCAGGAAACCGCTGTGCAGTGGGTGAGTGACGAGGCGAACAAAGAGGCGTACATCCAACTGGTGTCGCGCCTGGCGGGTTACCCGGCGGTGATCCTGCAAACCGACCTGGGCGATGAGCAACTGGGTCACTTGTTCCAGACCCGGCTGGACCCCGAGTTTCTCGGCAAGTTGGATGCGTCGATCAAACTGGCCGGTGAGCAGCGGCTGATTCGTAAACCCTTCAGCACCGCCGAGTGGTTGGCCAAAGACGTGGCTACTACGCAGCCTGCGGTGGCTGCGCAGTAGCAGGGTTACTGCTTGGCGAGAAAGGCTTTGGCAGCCCGCGAACCGTTGGCCTTGCCCAGCACGTCGCAAATGCCTTGGCCGGCCGCGATAAGTTTTGCCATGTCGATGCCGGTGCTAATGCCCATGCCGTTGAGCATATAAAGCACGTCTTCGGTGGCGACGTTGCCGGTGGCGCCCTTGGCATACGGGCAGCCGCCGAGGCCGGCAACGGAGCTGTCGAACACGGCGATGCCTTCTTGCAGGCTGGCGTAGATGTTCACCAGCGCCTGGCCGTAGGTGTCGTGGAAATGGCCGGCGAGTTTGTCGCGGGCGATATCGCGACCGACCACCTCGAACAGCAGCCGGGTGCTGGCTGGCGTGCCGGTGCCAATGGTGTCGCCGAGCGAGACTTCGTAGCAGCCCATAGCGAACAGCTCGCGCGCAACCCTGGCCACTTGCTCCGGCGCAATCTCGCCTTCATACGGGCAGCCCAGCACGCACGACACATAACCACGCACGCTGATGTTGTGCTGCTGCGCCAACTCCATCACCGGCGCAAAGCGCGCCAGGCTGTCGCTGATCGAACAGTTGATGTTCTTCTGCGAGAACGCCTCCGAGGCCGCCGCGAATACCGCCACTTCGGTGACACCGGCTTCGATAGCTGCTTCCAGGCCCTTGAGATTGGGCGTTAGCGCACCGTACGTGACGCCGGGCTGGCGCTGGAGCTGGGCAAACACCTCGGCGGAGCCGGCCATTTGCGGCACCCACTTGGGCGACACGAAACTGCCCACCTCGATATAACGCACGCCAGCGGCCGACAGCTGATCGACCAAGCGCACCTTGGCCTCGACGCTGATGGCCTGTTGTTCATTCTGCAAACCGTCGCGCGGGCCGACTTCGACCAGGCGGACGTGGGTGGGCAAGACCATTTCACTCTCCCAAAAAAACATTGTTCTACTGTAGGAGCGAGCTTGCTCGCGAATGGTGTTTGCAGGGTTCGCGAGCAAGCTCGCTCCTACAAGAGCACCAGCAGTTGCGTTTATTCCAGCTCCACCAACACCGCGCCTTCGGCCACCATTTCGCCCTCTGCGCAGTACAGCGCCGTGACAGTGCCATCCTGCGGGGCGCGGATGCTGTGTTCCATTTTCATCGCTTCCAATACCACCAGCGGCGTGCCGGCTTGAACGGTCTGGCCGGCTTCTACCAGCACGCGCACGATACTGCCGTTCATGGGCGCCGTCAGCCCGCCGTGTTGCTGATGGCTGGCCTGGGCAGCGGCAATGGGGTCGAACTGTTGCACGGCGTGCAGCTCGTTATTCCAGCGCAGGAACAAGGTCGCGCCTTGGCGGATGGCCAGGTGCTGGGTGGTGACGCCGTTGGCGTTTACCCGTAGCTGATCGCCGTGGCGCGTGATGCCCGCGTCGGTGCCGCGAAGGCGCACCACGCGTTGCTCGCCAGCGCAGGTCAGGTGCAGGTCGATTTCGCTGGCCACCCCGGCGCGCCAACCGCTGTGGGCGGTCCACGGGCTGTGCGGATCATCGTCACGCGATACGGGCGTTGCGGTCAGCTGCCAAGCGCGCGCGGCCAGTTGCCAGAACGCCTCGGGCCGTTCGCCGGCAGGCGGCAGCAGCTCGGGCTGATAACGCGGAATAAAGCCAGTATCCAGCTCGGCGGCGGCGAAGGCGGGGTGCGCGAGAATGCGCTGCAAGAACGCCAGGTTGGTCTTCAGGCCGCCTACAGCAAATTCGCCGAGCATGGCCAACAAACGCAGGCGCGCTTCCTCGCGGTTTTCCCCCCAGGCGATCAACTTGCCCAGCATCGGGTCGTAGAACGGCGACACCGCATCGCCTTCAGCCACACCGCTGTCCACGCGCCGAGCCGCGCCAGGTGCCGATTCGCAGTACAGCTGCAGGGTGCCCGTAGCGGGCAGAAAGTCGTTGTCGGGGTCTTCGGCGTACAGGCGCACTTCGATGGCATGGCCATTGAGCGGCACCTGATCTTGCGTTAGCGGCAGCGCTTCGCCGCGCGCCACACGTATTTGCCAGGCCACCAGGTCGAGGCCGGTGATGGCTTCGGTGACCGGGTGCTCCACTTGCAGGCGCGTGTTCATTTCCATAAAGAAAAAGTCGCCGCGCGCATCCAGCAAAAACTCCACCGTGCCGGCGCCCACGTAGCCGATGGCCTGCGCCGCTTTAACCGCCGCTTCGCCCATGGCTCGGCGCTGCTCGGGGCTGAGGCCGGGGGCGGGGGCCTCTTCGACGACTTTCTGGTGGCGGCGCTGAATCGAGCAATCGCGTTCGTTGAGGTACAAGCAGTGGCCGTGCGTGTCGGCGAACACCTGGATTTCCACGTGCCGGGGTTTGAGCACGTATTTTTCAACCAGCATCTGGCTGTTGCCAAACGAGGACAACGCCTCACGCTGCGCAGACGCCAAGGCTTCGGCCAACTCGCCCTCGTGCTCGACCACTTTCATACCTTTGCCGCCACCGCCGGCCGTGGCTTTAAGCAGCACCGGATAGCCGATGCGCTGGGCGGCGTCGCGGAAGGTGGCGAGGTCTTGCGCCTCGCCGTGGTAGCCGGGCACCAGCGGCACGCCGGCTTTTTCCATCAGCGCTTTGGCGGCCGACTTGCTGCCCATGGCGTCGATGGCAGAGGCGGGCGGGCCGAGAAAAATCAGCCCGGCCGCTTCGATGGCGCGAGCGAACTCGGCGTTTTCGGAGAGAAAACCGTAACCGGGGTGGATTGCCTGGGCGCCACTGGCCTGCGCCGCGGCGATCAGTTTGTCGATGCGCAGGTAACTTTCAGCTGGCTTGGCGCCGCCCAGGTCGACGGCGCTGTCGGCCTCGCGCACATGGCGGGCGTGGCGGTCGATGTCGCTGTGCACGGCCACGGTGCTCAGGCCCATGGCCTTGGCCGTGCGCATCACGCGGCAGGCGATCTCGCCTCGGTTGGCGACAAGTAAACGGTTGATCATGACTGCGGCTCCTGCCAGGCGGGTTTGCGCTTGGTCAGAAAGGCTTGCAGGCCTTCCCGACCTTCGGCGCTGACGCGGATTCGGGCGATGGCATTTTCGGTATAGCGGCGTAGCGCGGGGGTTAACGCGCCGGTGCCTACTTCATGCAGCAACTGTTTGCTGGCCTGCATGGCCAACGGGCTGTTGAGCAGCAGGTTGGCGACCCAGCTTTCGACTTCGGCCTCTAGCTCGTCAGGTTCGTAGCATTCGGCCAACAAGCCCAACTGCTGCGCGCGTTGGCCATCGAAGCGCTCGGCGGTCAGCGCATAGCGGCGCGCGGCCCGCTCGCCAATGGCTTGCACCACGAACGGGCTGATGACCGCAGGCGCCAGGCCGACGCGCACTTCCGACAGGCTGAACTGCGCATCGCGCGCGCCGATGGCCATGTCGCAGCAACTGATCAAACCGATGGCGCCGCCAAACGCCGCGCCTTGCACCACGGCCACGGTGGGGATTTTTAACTGATGCAGGCTGTACATCAGGTCGGCCAGCTCGCGGGCGTCGTTGAGGTTGGCGCTGTAGTCGAGGTTGGACGATTGCTGCATCCAGGCCAGGTCGGCGCCCGCGCAAAAGTGTTTGCCGCGCCCGCGCAGCAGCATGAAGCGAATACTGCGGTCGGCCTTGATGATGTCCAACGCCAGCACCAGTTCGCGAATCATCTGGGCATTGAAGGCGTTGTTCTTGTCCGGGCGGTTCAGCCACAGGGTGGCGATGCTGTCGGTGCTGATATCTAGTTCGATGGTGGTGAAGTCAGTCATTGCACAAATCTCTGTGTGGAGCTGGGCTGGCTGTTGTGGGAGAGGCTTCAGCCTTGATGGGATGCTGAAGAAATCAAAAGCATCGAGGCTCAAACCTCCTACAGGAAACGCCGTTCAGCTGAACTACATCCGGAACACACCGAACTGGGTGGGCTCAATCGGCGCGTTCAGACTTGCGGAAAGTGCCAGGCCCAACACCTCGCGGGTTTGCGCAGGGTCAATCACGCCGTCATCCCACAGCCGCGCGCTGGAGTAATAGGGGTGACCCTGCTGTTCGTATTGCGCCAGGATCGGCTGCTTGATCGCCGCTTCTTCCTCGGCGCTCAGTTGCTGGCCGCTGCGTTCGGCTTGCTCGCGTTTCACCTGCGCCAGCACGCCCGCCGCCTGCTCGCCGCCCATGACGCCGATGCGCGCGTTGGGCCACATCCACAGGAAGCGCGGGTCGTAGGCGCGGCCGCACATGCCGTAATTCCCAGCGCCGAAACTGCCGCCAATGATCACCGTGAACTTCGGCACCTTGGCGCACGCCACCGCAGTCACCAGTTTGGCGCCGTGCTTGGCGATGCCGCCGGCCTCGTATTTCTGCCCGACCATAAAGCCGGTGATGTTCTGCAAGAACAGCAACGGAATGCCGCGCTGGCAGGCCAGCTCGATAAAGTGCGCGCCTTTTTGCGCCGACTCGGCGAACAAAATGCCGTTGTTGGCAATGATCGCCAGCGGGTAGCCGTTGAGGTGGGCGAAGCCGCACACCAGCGTGCTGCCGAACAGGGCCTTGAATTCATCGAACACCGAGCCGTCGACCAGGCGGGCAATCACCTCGCGCACATCGAACGGTTGCTTGGCGTCAGCCGGAATCACCCCGTAAATCTCGTCGCTGGCATACAGCGGCGGTTGCGGTTCGCGGCTGTTCAACTGGCTTTGCTTGCGCCAGTTGAGGTGGCTGATGCAGCGCCGCGCCAGGGCCAGCGCGTGTTCGTCGTCTTCGGCGTAGTGGTCGGCGACACCGGATGTTTTGCAATGCACGTCGGCGCCACCGAGGTCTTCGGCGCTGACCACTTCGCCGGTGGCGGCGCGCACCAGCGGCGGCCCGGCTAGAAAGATGGTGGCCTGGTTGCGGACCATGATGGTTTCGTCCGACATGGCCGGCACATAGGCGCCGCCTGCGGTGCACGAGCCCATGACCACGGCGATTTGCGGGATGCCCATGGCGCTCATGTTGGCCTGGTTGAAAAAGATGCGGCCAAAATGTTCGCGGTCGGGGAACACTTCATCCTGGCGCGGCAGGTTGGCGCCGCCCGAGTCCACCAGATAGATGCAGGGCAGGCGGTTTTCCTTGGCGATGGTTTGTGCGCGCAGGTGTTTTTTCACCGTCAGCGGGTAATAGCTGCCGCCTTTGACCGTGGCGTCGTTGGCCAGAATCATGCACTCCACGCCCTCGACGCGGCCGATGCCGGCAATCACGCCAGCGGCCGGCACGTCTTCGCCATACACCTCGTGGGCCGCCAGCTGGCCGACTTCAAGAAAGGCGGAACCGGGGTCGAGCAGACGGTTGATGCGTTCGCGCGGCAGCAATTTGCCCCGCGAGGTGTGGCGTTCCTGCGCCTTGGCGCCGCCGCCTTGCTGCACCTGGGCGAGGAGGGCACGCAGGTGATTGACCTGAGCGAGCATGGCGTCGGTGTTGGTGGCGAATTCGGGGCTGCGGGTGTTGATGTGGGTGGTGAGGATGGCCATGGGGCGCTCCGGGGATGCGTTTGGTACCTGTGGGAGCGGCTTTAGCCGCGATGCTTTTAGATCAGAAACATCGCGGCTGAAGCTGCTCCTACAGTCGATGTAGGGCTGGTGGTCAACGGGTCTCGTTAAACAATTCCCGCCCAATCAACATCCGCCGAATCTCGCTGGTGCCGGCGCCGATCTCGTACAGCTTGGCGTCGCGCAGTAATCGGCCGGTGGGGAATTCGTTGATGTAGCCGTTGCCGCCCAGAATCTGGATAGCGTCCAGGGCCATTTGCGTGGCGCGCTCGGCGCTGTAGAGGATCACCCCGGCGGCGTCTTTGCGCGTGGTTTCGCCACGGTCGCAGGCGTTTGCCACGGCGTAGAGGTAGGCGCGGCTGGCGTTGAGCTGGGTGTACATGTCGGCGACTTTGCCCTGGATCAGCTGGAATTCGCCGATGGCCTGGCCGAACTGCTTGCGGTCGTGGATGTAAGGCACCACCACGTCCATGCAGGCTTGCATGATGCCGACCGGGCCGCCGGACAACACCACGCGCTCGTAGTCGAGGCCGCTCATAAGCACTTTCACGCCGCCATTGAGGGCGCCGAGAATATTTTCTTCTGGCACTTCCACGTCATCGAAAAACAGCTCGCAGGTGTTGGAGCCGCGCATGCCGAGCTTGTCGAATTTGTTGCTGCGCGAGAAACCCTTCCAGTTGCGCTCGACGATAAACGCGGTGATGCCGTGGGCGCCTTTTTCCAGATCGGTTTTGGCGTAGATCACGTAGGTGTTGGCGTCTGGCCCGTTGGTGATCCAGGTTTTGCTGCCATTGAGCACGTAGCGGTCGCCGCGTTTGTCGGCGCGCAGCTTCATCGACACCACATCCGAGCCGGCGTTGGGCTCGCTCATGGCGAGGGCGCCGACGTGCTCGCCGCTGATCAATTTGGGCAGGTACTTGGCCTTCTGCTCGGCGGTGCCGTTGCGGTTGATCTGGTTCACGCAGAGGTTTGAATGCGCGCCGTATGACAACCCCACCGAGGCCGAGCCGCGGCTGATTTCTTCAATCGCCACCACGTGCGCCAGGTAACCCAGGCCGGCGCCGCCGTATTCCTCGCTGACGGTAATGCCGAGCAGGCCCATGTCGCCGAACTTGCGCCACATGTCGTGGGGGAACAGGTTGTCGCTGTCGATGGCGGCGGCGCGTGGGGTCAGTTCGGCGGCGACAAAGGCTTGCACCTGGTCGCGCAGCATGTCGATGGTTTCGCCAAGGGCAAAATTCAGGGATGGGTAGGTCATGGTGGGCACCTGCTGATTATTGTTGTTTGGCGGCCGCTAAGGGTTACGCGGGAATTTGCGCCATGGCGGCCAGGCAGCGCTCTTCGGCGGTGTCCAGCTCGATTTGCATCTGCTCGATATCCAGTAATTGCTGGCGCAGCTGTTCGCGGCGCTCGGCGATCTTGCGCATAAAGGTTTCGAGTTGTTTGTGGTTGCCGGTGGGGTCGTACAGCTCGATCAGCTCGCGGCACTCGGCCAAAGAGAAGCCGATGCGCTTGCCGCGCAAAATCAGCTTGAGGGTGACTTTGTCGCGCGCCGAATAGATGCGCTCCTGACCACGGCGCTCGGGACTGAGCATGCCTTGCTCTTCGTAAAAACGAATGGTGCGGGTGGTGACGTCCAGCTCGCGGGCCAGGTCGGAAATGCTGTAGGTGGTCGGCATAGGAAAATGCTTACTCGATAAGTTACCTTTACGTTAACGTAAGGCAACTTTCCTTACAGCGTCAAGCGAGCTTTTGTGGGTGATTTTGGCGTCAGGCGGTTTTGCGCGGCGACTGTGGCGGGGGATTGATGCCCATCGATACGTAGATGCTGGTGAACGCATCCACGCCAATATTGGCCGGCTTCACCCATTCCACCGGCACATACAGCAGGCCGCCGCCGATGGGAATTGGCGCGGTGGGCACCAGCACGGCGTAGTAGTGGCGACCGTCGATATCAATGGGTTCGGGGTTGGGCATCAGCGCCAACACCGCCACGCCGTCGCCGCCGAAGAAGCACCACACCGGGCTCATGGCGTTGATGTCGGCGCCTTCTTTTTTCTCCAGCAGCGCCACGAAGCGGTCGGCCAGGTTGTACAACTTGCCGAACAGCGGAATGCGCCGCAGGGTGACGTCGGTCAACCAGGCCAGCGGCTTGCGCAAGCCGTGTTGCACGGCCAACCCCAGCACATAAATGGCGATTACCAGCAGCACGGTGCCCAAGCCGTAGGCCAGGTACGTATTGCTGGCGAACGGTTGGCCCATGGCGGCAAACAGCCGGCCGACATAGGTGGACGGCCCGACGATGCGGTTGAGCAGGCTGACCACCCAGGTGAGCAACACCAGGGTCAATGTCAGCGGCAATAAAACGATCAACCCCGCCAACCAGGTGGTCAGCAGGGAGTTGAAGCTTTTCTTCAGCATCGGGAATTCCGCGGCAATCAAGCGATGGCTTTGAGGGTGAATACCTGGGTGATCTGTTGCAGCTGGCCGTCCCACACGTAACGCAAATGCTCGCCTTGCACGGGAATGCTGGCGGCGGGCGGGCGGAACAGCGCGGCGCATTCGCCGTTTTCGTTGCGCACGCTGCGGTACAGCAAACCCCACGAACGCGCTTTACGGCGTTCGGCAGCGAAGCGTTGGGGCAGGGCGTAGGCGTTCGGGTCGGGGTCGTAGAGTTCGTCGTAGCCTTCGCGCACGTCATCCAGCGGCTGCACCACTTTGCACACGTAGGTGCGCAGGGTCAGCTCCATGCTCGGCTCGTGGGTGGCGCGCATAAAGCGTTCGCGGTGGAAGCGGGTTTCGGCGATGGCGGTCTGCAAGCTGTCGCCGCAGTAGTACACGCCGTATTGGCCGTCGGTGAAGCGGCTTTTGGCGCCCACGTGAGTAAAGGCCGCCATCAACGGCGAGGCGCCGGGGCCGCACATGCGGTCTTCGGGGGCCACATGGCTAAGAAGGCCGGCCTCTTCGCGCAGGCGGTCGTTGGTCAGGCTTTCAATCAGAAAGGCTTGTTCCAGATCGGCGGGGTCCAGCACATCTTCAAACACCGAGATCGGCGGGAAGGCGCTGGAAACGATGCGATAGGCCCGCATCCATGCAGGCACCACTTGAGTCGGTTGTTTCAACCGCGTACTCCATCCAGGTAGCGACGTACCACGGCAATATCCATCACGCCGCCTGCCAGCATCAACTGCAAAGCGCTCATGCCGTTGAAGGGTGCTTCGCTGTTTGCCTTGCGAATCCATTCGTAAGTCGACGGTTTATCGCCAAACAAGATACGCAGCGTTTTGTGGATGCCCATCAGATAGGAAACGCGTTCCAGGGTGTCGCGCGGTAAGCGAATTTCGGGCAATTGGCGGTACTTGTAGAGCGTGCTGCGGCCGATGGAGCCCAGCAGCACGGTTTGCTCCTCGACCGAGCAGTTCCATTTCTCCATCAGGTTGAAGAAAAACTTCAGCGCCACGTGCCCGGCATGAGCCGAGTCGAGGTCGAGAACTGCGCTGTTGGAGGGGCTGGCGAGGGACATGGTGTTTCTCCACAAGTGGACAGTGATGTCACTTTAGTCCGCATATGGATAAATCGCAAGTGCCCCAATACCAGTGCGCTTATGCCTGCCCGGCGTCCTGCACGCTGATCTGCTGCGCCAACTCGATCATCTGCTCGCGCATCCAGCGGTTTGCCGGGTCTTGATCGGTGCTCTCGTGCCAATACAGGTGCGTTTCCACGGCGGGCACTTCCACCGGCACGCCGACGTAGTGCAAGTCATGGCTGCGGGCAAAGCGCTCAGGCACGGTCATGGCCATGTCGGTTTTCTGCATCACCATGGAGGCCATCAGGTAATGCTGGGAGCGCAGGGCGATCTTGCGCTGAATGCCCATTTTGCCGAGGGTGAGGTCGACATAACCCAGCCCGCTGCGGCGGCTGGAGATGTGGATGTGGGTCAGCGACATGTATTCGTCGAGCGTCAGCTTTTCCTTGGCCAGCGGATGGCCTTTGCGAATGGCGCACACATAGCGGTCAGACAGCAGCTTGACGTGGCGCACCTGCGGGTCGGTGTTCAGCGGCGCGTCCACGGCGAAGTCGAGGCGGCCGGCGGCGAGCTCTTTGGTGGTTTCGCGACGCTTCGACAAAAAGCTCTCAATCTGCACGGCCGGCGCCTGGCGACGCAGACGCTGGAACAGCGGCGGCAGAATGATCTCCTCAGTGAGGTCGGTCATGCTGATGCGGTAGGTTTTGTTGGCTTGCAGCGGGTTGAACGTGCGGCTTTCCTGCACCGAAACACGCAGCAGCGACAGCGCGTTGCGCACCGGCCCAATAATGTTTTGCGCCATGGGCGTGGGCACCATGCCTTGGGCCGTGCGCACGAAAAGCGGGTCGTTGAAGGTTTCGCGCAGGCGCGCCAGGGCGTTGGAAACAGCCGGTTGGGTAATGCCGACAATCTGCCCGGCACGGGTCAGGTTGGCCTCGGTATAGATGGCGTCGAAGACGATAAAAAGGTTGAGATCGACCTTGCTCAAATTCATTGCCAACGCGCTCCTGGTCTTATTGGTTTGGGGTCCCGGAATCAGCTAATCATATATCGGTGATGAATGTTAATACACGCCGAGAATAGGTTAGATAAATCTTCATCCCTGTTCTAGGATCTTTTCCAACCTCACAACAGCCCGTCAGAAGGTGCCTCCGATGGATTTCGCTTATTCCCCCAAGGTTCAAGAACTGCGCGAACGCGTTACCGCATTCATGGACGCTTATGTCTATCCCGCCGAAGCGGTGTTCGAAGCTCAAGTGAACGAGGGTGATCGCTGGCAGCCCACCGCGATCATGGAAGAGTTGAAAGCCAAGGCCAAAGCTGAAGGCCTGTGGAACCTGTTTCTGCCGGAGTCGAAACTCGGCGCGGGTCTCACCAACATGGAATACGCGCCGCTGGCCGAAATCATGGGCCGCTCGCTGCTGGGTTCCGAGCCCTTCAACTGCTCCGCGCCAGACACCGGCAACATGGAAGTGCTGGTGCGTTACGCCAACGAAGAACAGAAAAAACGCTGGCTCGAGCCGCTGCTCGCTGGCGAGATCCGCTCGGCATTTGCCATGACCGAACCGGGCGTGGCGTCGTCCGATGCCACCAACATGGAAGCCCGTGCCGAGCGCGTGGGTGATGAATGGGTCATCAACGGCCGCAAATGGTGGACATCGGGCGCCTGCGACCCGCGCTGCAAAATCATGATTTTCATGGGCCTGAGCAACCCCGACGGCCCGCGTCACCAGCAGCACTCGATGATCCTGGTACCGACTGATGCACCCGGCGTGAAAATTCTACGTCCGCTGCCGGTCTTCGGCTACGACGACGCCCCGCACGGCCACGCCGAAGTGCTGTTCGAAAACGTTCGCGTGCCGTACGACAGCGTGTTGCTGGGCGAGGGCCGTGGTTTCGAAATCGCTCAGGGTCGCCTTGGCCCAGGCCGTATTCACCACTGCATGCGCTCCATCGGCATGGCCGAACGCGCCCTGGAATTGATGTGCCAACGCGCCGTCAGCCGTACCGCTTTCGGCAAGCCGTTGGCCCGCCTGGGCGGCAACGTCGACATCATCGCCGACTCGCGCATGGAAATTGACATGGCCCGTCTGCTGACGCTCAAAGCGGCTTACATGATGGATACCGTGGGCAACAAAGTCGCCAAAAGCGAAATCGCGCAAATCAAGGTTGTGGCGCCAAACGTCGCCCTGCGAGTGATCGACCGTGCCATTCAAATGTACGGCGGCGCGGGTGTGTCGAACGACACGCCGCTGGCCTACATGTACGCCATGCAACGTACCCTGCGCCTGGCCGACGGCCCGGACGAAGTGCACCGTGCAGCGATCGGCAAGTTCGAAATCGGCAAGCACATGCCCAAAGACATGCTCAAGAGCCACTAAGCCCTAGCGCATGAAAAAGCCCGCCCGGTTTAACCGTGGCGGGCTTTTTTGCGTCTGCCGTTTTGCTGGGTTACTCGCGGTAGAACACTTGCACCAGGTGATAGCCGAACTGGCTTTTCACCGGGCCGTGTACGGTGCGCAGTTCCTTTTTGAAAATTACTGAGTCGATGGACTTCACCATCTGGCCGGGCCGCACTTCGCCCAGGTCGCCACCTTTTTTGCCGGACGGGCAGGTTGAGTATTTTTTCGCCAATACATCGAACGCCTCGCCCGCGGCGATGCGTTTTTTCAGCGCGGCCGCTTCCGCCTCGGTTTTCACCAGAATATGGCGGGCCATTGCTTTTGCCATGGGGGCTCCTCGGTCTCTTCTTTAATTGCCAACGCATCGAGGCCAAAGCCTCTACCACGGGGCGCATAGTGTGCCAGTATTCGCGGCGGCGTTTTGCTGGCGCCAATAACATGACCGCCAGTGTGCTCACTTTGACCTACCGTATTACTTCCACGACCCAAGGAGGCTTTGCCCATGGACCTGAACCCGATGCTGAAAATTCTGGCGACTCAGGACGGTTCAGACCTGTACCTGTCCACCGGCGCGCCGCCCTGTGCCAAGTTCAATGGCGTGCTCAAGCCATTGAGTGCCGAGCCGCTGAAGTCGGGTGAAATCGCCGCCGTGGCGGATTCGATCATGGACTCGGCGCAGAAAATCGAGTTTGAGCGCGAGCTGGAAATGAACCTCGCCATATCGCTGGCCGGCATTGGCCGCTTTCGCATCAACATCTTTAAGCAGCGCAACGAAGTGTCGATTGTGGCGCGCAATATCAAGATGGAAATCCCCAAGTTTGAAGACCTGAAGCTGCCGGAAATTCTGCTGAAAACCGTAATGGAAAAACGCGGCCTGGTGTTGTTCGTGGGCGGCACGGGCTCGGGTAAATCCACCTCGCTGGCAGCGCTGATCGACTACCGCAACCGCAACAGCGGCGGCCATATCATCACCATCGAAGACCCGGTCGAGTACGTGCACCGGCACAAGAAGTCGATCATCAACCAGCGCGAAGTCGGCGTAGACACCCGCAGCTTCCACGCCGCCTTGAAGAACACCTTGCGCCAGGCGCCCGACGTGATTCTGATCGGCGAGATTCGCGACCGCGAAACCATGGAACACGCCCTGGCCTTTGCCGACACCGGGCACTTGGCGATCTCCACCTTGCACGCCAACAACGCCAACCAGGCGCTGGACCGCATCATCAACTTCTTCCCCGAAGAGCGTCGCCCGCAGTTGCTCAATGACCTTGGCAACAACCTCAAAGCCTTCGTTTCTCAGCGCCTGGTCAAGACCACCGACGGCAAGCGCCGTGCCGCGGTGGAGGTGCTGCTCGGCACGCCCACGGTGCGTGATTTGATCAAGCGCAGCGAGCTTAGCGAGATCAAGGAAATCATGGAGAAGTCGCGCAACCTGGGCATGCAAACCTTCGACCAGGCGCTGATCGAGCTGGTGAACGAGGGGGCGATTGATGAAGAGGAAGCGGTGAAAAACGCCGACTCGGCCAACAACGTGCGCCTGAAACTCAAGCTCTACCGCGAGACGCCCGCCGTGGCTACGGCGCCAGTGGCCGCCCCGGTGGCGCCCGTCGCGCCAGTGCAGCAAGCCAGCGATTGGGGCATGGAGTTGAAGCTGGAAGACATCGAGGAAGAGCCGGCACCGCCGGAAGATCCCGGTCGCCACGGCATTTAAGCCCGACTATTTCGTCGGCGGGTTCATATAGCGCTCGCGGATGCGCTCTACGCTGCCATTGGCGCGCAGCTTGGCGATGGCGGCGCGCATGCGTTTGATCACCGTGGCGTCGCAGGTTTTTGAGCACGCCAGGTACATTTCCGTGGTGGCCATTTCCGGGCTCATCAGCAGCGGGTCGCGAGTGTTGCGGTTCCAGGCGAACTGGCCTTCGGGCACGGTGGTGAACCAGGCGTCGATGCGTTTCAGCTCCAGCAGGCGAAGCGGTTTGTCGCCCAGTTGCAGCGGGTAAATCTGCTCGCGGCTGAATCCTTGGCTGAGCAGAATTTCCTCCTGTGCTGAACCAATGCCCACGCCGATGCGCTTGTACTCCGTTCGTGCTTGCTCGAAGGTCTGCAGCGGCTGGCTAAAAGTGAAAAATGCCCGGGGCAGCGGCAGCACGGAGGCGATCCAGGTGTACTGGGTTTCCCGCCCCGGCGTTCGCGACAGCGGCAGAATCAGCAAATTTTTCCCCTCACGCACGCGCTTTTGCGCCCGCAGCCACGGCTCGGAAACGATGTTCACCTGATAGCCGGCCAGCGCTGCCGCTTCCAGCACGGCATCGCCCACCAGCCCATGGCCCAAAGGGTCGTTGGGCGCGGCCAGGGGCATGGCGTCGGGAATATACAAATCAAAAGCAGGCGGAGCCGCCAACACACTGGCGCTGAGCAGGGCCAGCAACAAACCGACAATTCGCGGCAGCATGGCGACGTCCATAGGAGGGCAGTGCGAGGAGTATAGGTGAGGTTTGGCGCGGTCATCGGTGCGGTCAATATGACCGCATTTAGTCAGATTGACTCGGTCCGGTCGTGAGTCGTTTCGACTGCACCGATTGATAATTTATTGATTTGAATCAATAAAAAACCTGGCACGTATTCTGACTAGTCCTTGGTGCGCAACGGAAAACTTTTCCGCCGCCCACTCGGAGGATTCACCCATGTTCGCCTACCTCAGCAACCCCAAACACGTGATGCAGATTTCCAATCAATTGCTCCTGGGCGGCGCGGTGGTGCTGCTGGTCGGTGTGTTCGTCGCCTATGGCTACGAGGGCAGTTTGAATCTGCCCACGCTGGTCGCCGCGCATGCCGGTGTGATTCTCGGCCCAACGGCGCTGAAGATCGGCTATGTGATGCGCTTGATCGCCCAATACAACCTGCGCAAAGCCCCGGCTGTGGCCTGCGCGTGAAGTCAGGCGCCAGCGGGCACGATCAGGTCGACCAGCGAATCCGCCGTGGCCTGCAACCGCGCGGTGTCCGGGTACAGACGTTCAATGACGACGATGCCGCGCGTGAGCGTCACCAGCAGCCGCGCGGCGTCTTCAATGGGCAACGCCAGCGGCTCGGTGGCCTGGCTCAGGCGCTCGGCCAGCAAGCCTTCCAGACCGTCGACCATGCCGCGCAGCACGTCACGAATCGGCTCGGCGCTGGCGTTTTCATCCACCGTGGTTTTGGTCGACAAACAGCCGCGTGCCGCTTCGCCGGATTTCATCGAGGCAATGGCAAAGCTGAAAAAGGCTTTGAGCGCTTCGCGGGTGTCGGGGGAGGTCAGGGTTTCGCCGGCAGCGGCCAGAAAGCCTGCTTTGTAGCGAGCGAACACGGCGAGAAACAAGCCTTGCTTGTCGCCGTAGGCGTTGTACAGCGAGCCACGTTGCACGCCCGTGGCTTCGGCAAGTTCGGGCATGGAGGTCGCGCCGAAGCCTTTACGCCAGAAAACTTCCAGCGCGCGTTCGAGGGTTTGGTCTTCGTTGAATTGTCGTATTCCGGCCATGGGGGCAATTTCACTCTTGTTTGACAGGTGTGTCAATAATGCCTTGACAGGCGCTTCGTTGCTCACAACACTAGCAAGCATGACAGGTATGTCAAAGATGGCGTGGACCGCCGATCAGCCTTTTTGCCAAGCGAGCCTCGAATGACCAGTGAAGCCAGCGTCACCCACCTCGACAGCGGCCCCCGCCAACCCAGCGTGATGCACGCGATTATCGCCGGCCTGTGCGCCAGCCTGGTCGGCATCGGGCTGGCCCGTTTCGCCTACACACCGCTTATTCCCTCACTGATCGAGGCGCAGTGGTTCGCCGCCAATGACGTGATGTACCTCGGCGCTGCCAACCTGGTCGGTTACCTGGCCGGCGCGCTTAGCGGCCGGCCAATCGCGCGCCGCCTCGGTGGGCCATGCACGCTGCGGGTGATGATGCTGTTCGCCTCGCTGGCATTTCTGGCCTGCGCGTTTCCGGTGTCGGTGTTGTGGTTCTTCGCCTGGCGCTTTGTTTCCGGGCTGGCGGGCGGGGCGATCATGGTGCTGGCCGCCACCAGCGTGCTGCCGTTTATTCCGGGTGCGCGCAAGGGCCTGGCCAGCGGCGCGATTTTCCTGGGGCTGGGCCTGGGCATCGCCGCCTCGGGCACCTTGGTGCCGCTGCTGCTGAACCTCGGCTTGCAGCAAACCTGGATCGGCCTGGGCGTGTTGTCTGCCGTGCTCACCGCCGTGAGCTGGACCGGCTGGCCGACCGTGGCAACCCCGACGCCAGTGATTGCCTCCGGCGCCGAAAGCAAAACACCGACCGCCATGAAACTGCTCTACGCCCAATACGCGCTGATGGCCGTGGCGTTGGTGCCGATGATGGTGTTTCTGGTCGACTACGTGGCGCGCGGCCTGCAATGGGGCGCGCATTGGGGCGCGATGGTGTGGGTGGTGTATGGCATTGGCGCGATTCTGGGACCGATGGTGTACGGCGCCTTGGCCGACCGCATCGGCTTTGCTACCACTAGCCGCGTGGTGCTCGGTATTCAGGCGCTGGCGATTGCCTTGTTGGCGCTGGACCACAGCGTGCCGGCTCTCGTGGCAGCGGTGTTGGTGATCGGCTCGTTCCCGCCCGGCATCGTGCCGGTCAACCTGGGCCGCATTCAGCATTTGCTGCCGGGCGACCTAAGCGCGCAGAACCATGCCTGGAGCCGCGCGACCACGGCGTTTGCCTTGTTTCAGGCGCTGGCCGGGTACGCCTATTCGTACCTGTACGCCCTGAGTCACGGCAACTACACGCTGTTGTTTGCCATCGGCGGCGCGGCGGTGGTGCTGGCCTTGTTGCTGGACCTGATTCCCACCGCCAGCCGCCGCGTTGTCATCGATTAATGCAGCGGTATGTCGTGCGGCACCGCTTTGAGCCGTGGCAGCCACCAGGCCACGGCGAAGTTGAGCACCAGCAGCAACACGCCGAACACCGGCAGCAGCGGCAAGCCCAGGTGCGCGCTTAGCCACAAACCACCAAACCAGGCGCCCGCCGCGTTGCCCAGGTTGAACGCCGCGTGACTCAGCGTGGCAGCCAGGCTGGCCGATTCACCGGCTTGCTCCACCAGCAACAGTTGCAGCGGCGTCGACACCGCAAAGGTGGCGATGCCCCAGCACAGCAGAATCGCCAAGGTCGGCAGTTGCCATTGGCCGAACAGGTACAAACCCAACACCATCAGCGCCCCACAGGCCAACGCCATCGGCACCGCACGCTGTACGCCGCGATCGGCCAGGCGCCCGCCAAGCACGTTGCCCAGCGTCAAACCAACGCCCATCAGCAACAGCGCGCCGTTGCTTTGGTCTGGCGTAAAGCCGGTGACTTCCCGCAGGAACGGGCTGATATAGGTGAACACGGTGAACAGCGACACCGACGTCAGGCTGCACACCAGCAAGGTATGCAACACCGGGCCCCGGAAGATGCCGCTCCAGCTGCCGCTCGCGCTGCGCACCGGCCGGGCGGTGGGCGGCAGCCAAATAAATTGCGCTATCACCGTCAGCGCCCCGATACCTGCCACCACAAAAAACGTCACGCGCCAGTTCGTGGTTTGCCCCAGCCAGGCACCGAGCGGCACGCCAAGGACGTTGGCGATGGTCAGGCCGCTGATCACCATGGCCATGGCCGATGCCTGGCGATGGGGCGGCGCCAAATCGCGGGCGAGCAGGGTGGCGCAGCCGAAGAAGCCCGCGTGACTTATGGCTGTAGCGAGGCGCGCGGCCAGCAGCCAGTGATAATCCGGCGCCAGGGCGCAGGCCAGGTTGCCCAAGGTGTACATAAACATCAGCGCGATCACCGCTTGCCGGCGTGGCGCGCGGTCGAGCATCGGCCCCAGCAACGGCGCACCAACCACCACGCCCAAGGCGTAGGCGCTGACCAACAGGCCGGCGTCGGCCAGGCTCACGCGCAGGTCGGCGGCGAGTTCGGGCAGCAAGCCCATGATGATGAATTCACTGCTGCCAACTACAAAACCGCCAAGGGCGAGGGCGAGCAGGGGGAGGGACATGAGGGTGCGGGCGTGCATTGAGCGGGGCGTTCCAATCGGGGGGCTGCGGTTAGCTTGAGGCGGCGGTCCGACGATTCGGGATCCAGGCTAGACGCACCAACGGCGGTCCCGAATCAGCATCAACAAGGCCGCGCATTTTAAGCGCTTTCCCGCTCCACCAGTTCACATTCCAGCAAATTCAGTTGCTGCAACGGCTCATCCCCCTCGATCACCCCCAGCGCCTGCAACACCCGCCGCGCTGCCACTTCGCCAATTTGTCGGGCGGGCGGTTTGATGGTGGTCAGGCTTGGCAGCAGCATTTCGGCAAAGGCGTAATCGCCAAAGCCCACCACGGCGCAGTCTTGGGGAATGCGTAAACCCGCGCGCTGCCCGGCGAGCAGGCCGCCGGCGGCGACGTTGTCGTTAGCAAAGATGATGGCGTCGGGGCGCGGTGTGCGGTTCATCAGCGCGTCCATCGCCTGCTTGCCGCCCTCGAACGGCGTGGCGTCGCTGCTGGGCACGAACACCCAGGGTTCGCGGCCGGCTTCGCGCAGGGTGTGCGCGTAACCGTCGCGACGCTCCAGCGCGCTGAAGTCGCCGGCCGCGCTGTTCTGCACGAAGGCGATGCGTTGGTAGCCCTTGTCGAGCAAATAGCGCGCGGCGCGTACGCCCACGTCGTGGTGCAAAAAGCCGACCTGCATGGGGCTGCGCTCGGGCTGGTAATCCCAGATTTCCACCACCGGAATATCCGCCTCGGCGAGCATTTTGTCAGTGCCCGGCGAGTGGAAATGGCTGGTCACCACCAAGGCCGCAGGCGACCAACCGAGAAACGCCCGCACGGCGTTTTCTTCCTGGTCTTCCGAAAAATAACTAGAAGCCAGCAGCAGCTGATAACCGTGCGCCGCCAGGGTGTCGCTAAAGCCTTGAATGGTGTTGGCAAAGATCGGCCCGGAGATGTTCGGCACCACCATGCCGACGATGCGCCCGCGCGCCGAAGCCAGGCCGCCCGCGACCAGATTGGGCACGTAACCCAGCTCGGCCACCACGGTCTGAATGCGCTCGCGCAGCTCCGGCGATACCTGTTCCGGCTGGTTGAAGTATCGCGACACGGTAATGGCCGAAACACCCACCTGCTTGGCCACGGTGCTTAACGTCACACGCCCGGCGCCACGGCGTTTGCGGGTCTTTTCTTTGTCGCTGCTCACAGTAAAAGCCGATCCTGGGCGAGGAGAGTGGCGGCCACCTTACTGCATTTGGTAGCGCTAACAAAAGATCCGCACTAAATCACTTTATGGAATATAAAAGTAATTTATTAGTATTTGACGGTCTATAAATCTTCCGCTGATACTGGCGATGTTAGCGCTAACAAGCGCCGCGCTGTCGCCACGCACTGCCACTCGTACGAGCGAGACCAGACACCGACAGCGCTCCACAGAGCCCACCGCAGCAGTGGGCCACGTCTGGGTCTTAAAAGGGGCAGTCCACCATGAACACCGCACCATCCGCTTTTCCACGCCGCAGCCCGTTGGCCGTGGCCGTTTTGCTCGCCGCGCTGGGCCAGTACAGCGTTGCCGCCGAGCCGTCTGAGCAAAGCGAAAGCGCCGAGCAAGCGCCCACCCTGAGCACCGTTACGGTCACCGCCACCCGCCGCGAAGAGTCGCTGCAAAAGGTGCCGGTCGCGGTGTCGGTGGTCGATGGCGAACAGCTTGAGCGCGACAACCGCAACAACGTGTCGAGCATCGTGCAACAGGTGCCCACGCTCAACTACCGCAGCGGCGCCTCGAACAAAGACACCTCGTTGTTTATCCGTGGCGTGGGCACCATCACCACCTCGCCGGGCATTGAGCCGACCGTGGCGACTGTGATCGATGGCGTGGTGCTCGGCCGCCCTGGCCAGTCAACGTTGGACTTGCTCGACCTGGAACGCATCGAAGTGCTGCGCGGCCCGCAGGGCACGCTGTTTGGCAAAAATGCGTCGGCCGGCGTGCTGAACATCGTCAGCAAAGCAGCGCCGGAAGAAACCCACGGCTACGTCGACTACTCGCACTTCGGCGGCGGCAACGAAAACCGCCTGCGCTTTGGTATTGGCGGGCGCCTGACCGACACCGTGAAAGGCTCGCTCACCACCTTGCTGGGCAAGTACGACGGCAACGTCGAGAACGAATACAACGGCCATGACGTCAACGGCTACGACCGCAAAGGCGCGCGCGGCAAGCTGGAAATCGAGCCGAACGACGACGTAAAAGTCACCCTGATCGCCGACTACACCGATGGCAAAGACACCATTCCCAACGGCGTCATCACCCAAGCCAGTCCCGTGTTTGGCACCGCTCTGGGCAGCAGCGTTAGCCCCAGCGATGACAACCGCCGCATCAACAGCGACTTCAACACCCGCGTCTACGACCGCAACCAGGGTTTGTCTGGCCAAGTGGACTGGAGCCTCGGCGATTACACGCTCACCTCCATCACCGCCTGGCGCGGCTGGAACAACACCCAGTACCAGGACGGCGACCGCCTGGCGCAAGTCGCGGTCGGCTTCCCGCAATCCCACGACAAAGGTCAGCTCGACTACGACCAATACTCACAAGAACTTCGCCTGGCCTCGCCCAAGGGCGAGTTCAACGAATACGTGCTCGGCGCCTTTTACATGCACGGCAAAAGTGAAGAGACCTACCAGCGCGCCGTCACGCCGGTCAGCTTCGTCACCCAACGCGGCCGCGCCGACTACGAAGCCACCAACGACAGCTACGCGGTATTTGGTGAAAACACCTTCAACTTCACCGACGACTTTCGCGGCATTCTCGGCCTGCGCTGGACCCACGATGACCTGGAATACAAACACCAGCGCGTATCGACCGCCGCGGCCACTGGCATTCAGCCGAGCTACGCCAGCAACGGCTCGGTGGACGAAGACGGCTTCACCGGTCGCGCCGGGTTCCAGTACGACATCAACGACAATCTGACCAGCTACATCACCTACTCGCGCGGCTACAAAGGCCCGGCCTACAACGTGTTCTTCAACATGCAGCCGCGTGACACCGAAGCGTTGAAACCGGAAACCTCCAACTCCTGGGAAGTGGGCCTGAAAAGCACCGCCTTCAACAACCGTCTGAACGCCAACCTGGCCGCGTTCCACACCGAGTACGACAACTACCAGGCCAACTTCTACGACGTGGTGGCCGGCGCCGTGGTAACCCGGCTGATCAACGCCGGCAGCGTGAAAACCGAAGGCGTGGAGCTGGATGTGAGCTTGCAAGCCACCAGCCAACTGAAATTCTCCGGCGCCGTGGCCTACACCAAAGCGCGCGTCGACGAATTTAGCTGCCCGGTCGGCGCCGCCGCCTCGTGCGACATCAACGGCAAACCGCTGCCCTACAGCCCGGACTGGAAAACCTACGTACGCGGCGACTACACCATCGCGCTGGACAACGGCCTGGATATCGAACTGAGCACCGACTACGCCTGGCAAGACCACGTGCAATACAGCCTCGACCAGAACGCCAACACCATCCAGGGCGCCTACGGCATCTGGAACGCCAGCGTTGCCTTGGCCGACTACAACGACGGCTGGCGCGTGGCGGTGCTGGGTAAAAATTTGGCGGACAAGAGTTATTCGAACGGGCTGGCGTATAGCGGCGCTAACTACGTGTACCGCTCCGTGCCGAGGGATGATGAGCGGTATTTTGGGGTTGAGGTGCGCAAAGACTTCTGAGGTTCGAGCCTGACCATTACGTTGAACAAACCCACCGTCATCCTCGCGCACGCGGGGATCCAGAATCTTGTGACGAGCACCGTCCGCCGGACAATTCTGGATCCCGAATCGTCGGACCGCCGCCTGCGCGAGGATGACGGATGTTTTGACTGAAAATGTCGTCCACAACAAACACCCAGCGGGAAACCCACACCCATGACCACCCCCACCCGCCAACTCAGCCTTGGCGCTTTCTTGATGGCCGGCGGGCACCACATCGCCGCCTGGCGCCACCCCGACGTGCAGGCCAATCCGCTGGATTTCTCCAGCTACAAACGCACCGCACAAATCGCCGAAGCAGCCTGTTTCGATGCGGTGTTTGTGGCCGACAGCGTGGCCGCCAGCACCGACGACATTGCCAGCCACACCTCACGGTCTGTGTACTTCGAGCCGCTGACGTTGCTGGCCGCGCTTAGTGCGGTGACCGAGCGTATCGGGCTGATCAGCACGGTCACCACCAGCTACAACGAGCCGTATCACGTGGCACGTAAATTCGCCTCGCTGGATCACTTGTCGGGCGGCCGCTCAGGCTGGAACCTGGTCACTTCCGATGCCGCCGCCGAGGCCTTCAATTTCGGCCGCGATGCGCATATTCCCCACGCCGAGCGCTACGCCCGCGCCCGCGAATTTCATCAGGTGGTCACCGGCTTGTGGGACAGCTGGGCCGACGATGCCATTGTGCAGAACAAACAAACCGGCCAGTTCTACGACCCGGCCAAGCTGCACGTGCTTAACCACAGCGGCGAGCACTTCAGTGTGCGCGGTCCGCTTAACGTCGCCCGCTCGCCGCAAGGTCGGCCGGTAATCGTGCAGGCCGGTTCTTCGGAAACCGGTCGCGCCCTGGCGGCGGAAACGGCGGAAGTGGTGTTCACCGCGCAAACTTCGTTGGCCAAGGCCCAGGCGTTTTATGCCGATGTAAAAGAGCGCATGGCCGCCTTTGGCCGCGAGCCCGACGCGCTGAAAATCATGCCCGGCGTGTTTGTCGTGGTCGGCCAGAGCCGTGACGAAGCGCAGGAGAAATTCGAGCAGTTTCAGGAGTTGGTCGAGCCACAAGTGGGCGTCGCCTTGCTGGGACGCATGTTGGGCAATTTTGATTTGTCGGGTTATCCGCTGGACGGCCCGCTGCCCGAGTTGCCGCTCACCGAAAACGGTCAGCAGAGCCGGCAGAAATTGCTCACCGAACTGGCCGGCGCCGAGAACCTGAGCCTGGCGCAACTGGGCCGGCGTATTGCCGGTGGAAGAGGGCATTACAGCCTGATCGGCACCGGCAGCGACATCGCCGATGAGTTGCAGGCCTGGTTCGAAGGCGGCGCGGCGGATGGCTTCAACGTGTTGGTGCCGCACTTGCCGGCCGGGCTGGAAGACGTCGCCCACTTTGTTGTGCCCGAGCTGCAACGCCGAGGCTTGTTTCGCACTCAGTATCAGGGCAGCACGCTGCGTGAGCACCTGGGCCTGACTCGGCCGGTGAATCAGTTTTTCAGCCAATGACATCAAAAGATCGAGGCTGAAGCCTCTCCTACAGTGAACGCATTTCTGTGGGAGAGGCTTTAGCCTCGATTCCTGAAACCAAGAGACGACCCCATGACCTACCTCGCCAACCCTGACCGCTATCAATCCATGCCCTACCGCCGCGTCGGCCGCAGCGGCCTGGTGTTGCCGGCGCTGTCCCTCGGCCTGTGGCATAACTTCGGCGATGCCACGCCCATTTCCACCCAGCGCGCGTTGCTGCGCACGGCGTTCGATCTGGGCATCAATCACTTCGACCTGGCCAACAACTACGGCCCGCCCTACGGCAGCGCCGAAACCAATTTCGGTCGCCTGCTCAAGGAAGATTTCGCCGCGCACCGCGACGAGCTGATCATTTCCACCAAGGCCGGCTGGGACATGTGGCCCGGCCCTTACGGCCAAGGCGGCAGCTCGCGCAAGTACCTGATTTCCAGCCTCGACCAAAGCCTGCGGCGCTTGGGCCTGGATTACGTCGACATCTTCTATTCGCACCGCTTCGATCCGCACACGCCGCTGGAAGAAACCGCCGGCGCGCTGGCGAGCATCGTCGAGCAGGGCAAGGCGTTGTACATCGGCATCTCGTCGTACTCGGCGGGCAAAACCCGCGAGATTACTGCCTTGCTGCGCGAGCGCCAGGTGCCGCTGCTGATTCACCAACCGGCGTACAACCTGCTTAACCGCTGGATCGAAAAAGACCTGCTGGAAGCCACCGACGAGGTGGGCGCGGGCGTCATCGTGTTCACCGCGCTGGCCCAAGGGTTGCTCAGCGACAAATACCTCAATGGCGTGCCGCAAGATTCGCGCGTTAACCGGCCGGGCGGCGCCTCGCTGCGTCCCGAGCATTTGTCCGAAGCCAACATCGAACGCGCCCGTGCGATCAATGAAATCGCCAAGCGCCGTGGCCAAAGCCTGGCGCAACTGGCCCTGGCCTGGACCTTGCGCGACCCACGCGTGACTTCGGCCCTAATCGGCGCCAGTCATCCTGAGCAGATCGTGGAAAACGTCGCGGCGCTGAACAACCTGGCCTTTAGCGCCGAGGAGCTGGCCGAGATCGACCGCTACGCCGTTGAAGGCGGAATCAACCTCTGGGAAAAACCTTCTACCGATTGGGAATGACATGCGCCGTTTAAACCGTTTTGCCGCGCTGTGGCTGCTCGCCGCGTGCACGCAGTTGGCGTGGGCCGATCCGGCCACGCTGCGCATCGGCTATCAGAAGGGCTCGGCGAGTCTGGTGTTGGCCAAAGAGCACAAGCTGCTGGAGCAGCGCTTTGCCAACACGCAGATCAAATGGATTGAATTTCCGGCCGGGCCGCAGATGCTCGAAGCGTTGAATATCGGCGCGCTGGACGTCGGTTCCACCGGCGATATTCCGCCGCTGTTCGCCCAGGCGGCCGGCGCCGATTTGCTCTATATCGCCGCCGAACCGGCCAAGCCGCAAGCCGAAGTGATTGTGGTCGGCAATGCCAGCCCGAT
Source organism: Pseudomonas sp. AC070 (assembly GCF_979258635.1). Classification (NCBI taxonomy): domain Bacteria; kingdom Pseudomonadati; phylum Pseudomonadota; class Gammaproteobacteria; order Pseudomonadales; family Pseudomonadaceae; genus Pseudomonas; species Pseudomonas sp. AC070. Next base: position 2,759,371 of record NZ_OZ409871.1, on the reverse strand, counting down.
TCACAGCGTGGCCGAGTTAAAGGGCAAAAAGGTCGCCTTTCAAAAAGGCTCCAGCTCGCACAATTTGCTGCTGCGGGCACTGAACAAAGCCGGCCTGGCATTTAGCGATATTCAGCCGGTGTACCTGTCGCCTGCCGACGCCCGCGCGGCGTTCGAGCAGGGCAGCGTCGACGCCTGGGTGATTTGGGATCCGTACTATTCAGCGCTCGAACTGGAAGGTAAGGCGCGCCTGCTAGCCAATGGCGAAGGGTTGGGCCTCATTGGGCCATTCTTCCTGGCGGCGCGGCCTTATACCGAGGCGAACCCGAAGTTTATTCCGGCGTTGCTGGATGAACTGGGCAAGGCCGAAGCGCTGACCCGCACCGACAAGGACGCGAGCATTGCGCTTCTTGCCTCGTTTATGGGCCTGGCGCCTGCGGTAATCGAACGCACCTTCAGCCATCGTCCGCCGTCGCCACCGATTGCGGTCAGCGCCGAGATTGTGCAGGCACAGCAAGCCACGGCCGATCTGTTTCTGGCCAATCGGTTGCTGCCGAAAAAACTCGATATTGAAGCGGCGGTGTGGCGGCCGTAACCGCCAGGCGAGCGGGGCGCCTTAGCGCTCGCGCATCGCTTCGGAACGGGCTTTGAGCACCGGTTTAAGCAGGTAATCCAGCACGCTTTTATGCCCGGTGATAATGCCGACGTTGGCCACCATGCCGGGAATGATCAGCAGCGGATGCTCGTCGGTGCCCAGGTGGTTTTTGTCGGTGCGCACCTGGATCAGGTAGAAGCTGTTGCCCTTGTCGTCGGTCACGGTGTCGGCGCTGATCAGTTCCAGCTTGGCCTTCAGGCCGCCGTAAATCGTGTAGTCGTAGGCGGTGAATTTCACCATGGCGCTTTGGCCGGGGTGCAGGAAGGCGACGTCTTGCGGGCGCACCCGCGCTTCGATCAGCAGGTTGTCTTCCAGCGGCACAATTTCCAGCATGTCGCTGCCGGGCTGCACCACGCCGCCGATGGTGTTGATCTTCAGCGTCTTGATAATGCCGTGCACCGGCGAGGTCACGGTGGTGCGACTCACGCGGTCGTCGATGGCGACGCTGGTGGCGGTGATTTTTTGCAGTTCGGTGCGCTTTTCGTTGAGCTCTTTCGAGGCGTCGGAACGGAACGCCAGGTCGGATTCCTGCATCTTGCTTTTGATTTCATCGATGGCCGCCTCGGCGCGTGGAATGGCCAGCGAGGTGGAGTTCAACGAGCCACGAATTTCCACGGCGCTGCGGCGCAAGCGCAGAATTTCCACTGGCGAAATCGCGCCGGTGCCCACTAGCGGCTCCGACATGTTCAGCTCTTGTTGCAGCAAGCCGAGGCTGGAGCGGTATTGCTCAACCTTGGAGCGAAACTCGGCCAGCTCCTGGGTTTTTTGCCGCAGTTGTTCGTTGAGGGTGCGCTGCTCGCTTTCCAGGTGTTTTTTCCGCGAGCTGTACAGCGCCAGTTCGTCGGCGGCCAGTTGCGGCGCTTTTTCCAGAACGTCGGCAGACAGCTGCATGGGCCGGCCTTCGGCTTCGGCAGACAAGCGTTCCACCCGCGCTACCAACGCCATGCGGTCGGCTTCGGTTTCGCCACGGTTGGATAAAAACCGCGTGTCATCCAGGCGCATGAGCTTGTCGCCCTTGTTCACCATCTGGCCTTCGCGCACGAAAATTTCGGTGACGATGCCGCCCTCCAGGTTCTGGATCACCTGCACTTTGCTTGAGGGAATGGCTTTGCCCTCGCCGGTGGTCACTTCATCGAGCACGGCAAAGTGCGCCCAACCGAGAGCAGTGAGCAGCAGGGCGCAGGTCACCCACAAGGTGATGCGCGACAGCCAGGGCGAATCTTCGCGCACCACGCCGTCCACTTCCGGCATGAACTCGGTGTCCTGCTTTTTCTGCCGCAGGCTTGAAAAGTACCCGCGTGGCGGTTGGCTCAGGTCCATGTTTTTTCCGTTAACACTCATCAGTTGACGTCATACCGAGGCCTGGCCGATGCGGCCTTTGCGCAGGGCGTCGATAACCGCGTCTTTCGGCCCGTCGGCCATCACTTGGCCGTTGTCGAGCACCACCAGGCGGTCGACCAGGCTGAGCATCGAGGTGCGGTGGGTAATCAGCAGCACGGTTTTGCCTTGAATCCAGGGTTGCAGCTTGGCTTTGAGGGCTTCTTCGCTGGCGTTGTCCATGGCGCTGGTGGGCTCGTCGAGCACCAGAATCGGCGGGTCCAGCAGCAACGCGCGGGCGAGCAGTACCGCCTGGCGCTGGCCACCGGAGAGCAACTGGCCGCGTTCACCCACCGGGCGCTCGAAGCCTTGCGGATGCTGACGAGCGAGTTCGCTGACGCCGGTCATTTCCGCCACTTCGAGCATGCGTGCATCGCTCACGTAACGGGCGCCGAGGGTGAGGTTGTCGCGCAGGCTGCCCGAGAGCAGCGGCAGGTCGTGGGCGACGTAGCCGATCTGGTGGCGTAGGTCGGCGACATCGAGTTGGCGCAGGTCGAGACCGTCGAGCAGCAGTTGGCCTTCTTCGGGTGTGTAGAAACCCATGATCAAGCGCGCCAGGGTGCTTTTGCCTGAGCCGCTGCGACCGATGATGCCGATGCGCTCGCCCGGCTGCATGTGCAGGCTGGCACCGACCAGCGCCGGGCCGCTGGCGTTGGGGTAGGTAAAGCTGACCTTGTGCATGTCCAGCGCGCCCTTGAGTTGGGTGCGCTCCAGCGGCCGCTGTTTGGCTTGGCGCTCTTGCGGCATGGACATCATGGCGTCGGTGCTACGCATGGTGATTTGCGCTTGTTGGTAGCGCGTAATCAGCCCGGCGATCTGCCCCAGCGGCGCCATTACCCGGCTGCCGAGCATGTACGAGGCCACCAGGGCGCCGACGCTGAGGTTGCCGTCGATAATCAGGTACACGCCGGCAATGATCGTCGCCATGCCGGAGAACTGCTGCAGGAACAGCGTGCCGTTGGTGGCCAGCGCCGAAAGATTGCGCGCATGGGCATCGAGGCGGGTCATGGCGCCGTGGGTGGTTTCCCATTTGTGCTGACGCTCGCTTTCGGCGCTGCACGCTTTCAGGGTTTCCAGGCCGCTGAGGGTTTCGATCAGCAAGGCCTGACGCTCGGCGCCCAGGGCCAGGCTTTTCTGCACGGTGTCACGCAGGCGCGATTGAATGATCAGGGCGAAAATAATCGTGATGGGAAAGGCCAGCAGGGGAATCACCACAATCCAGCCGCCGAGCAACCCGATCACCACAATCATCAGCAGGGCGAAGGGCAGGTCGATAATGCTGGTCAGGGTCACGGCGGTGAGGAATTCGCGCAGGCCCTGGAAGTCGTGAATGCTCTGGGCGAAACCGCCGACGCTGGCCGGTCGGGCGATCATCGACATACCGGTGATGCGCTCGAACAACGTGGCCGAGAGCACCACGTCGGTTTTCTTGCCGGCGACATCCAGCAGGTGCGAACGCAGCACCCGCAGCAGCAACTCGAACATTGTGCCCAGCAGCAAACCGATGGACAGCACCCACAAGGTCGAGATGGCCTGGTTAGGCACCACGCGGTCGTAGGTTTGCATCACAAACAGCGGCACCATCATGCCCAGCAGGTTGATCAACAGACTGGCGAGAATGGCGTCGGCATATAGCCAGCGCGAGAGTTTCAGGGTGTCGCGAAACCAGGCTTCCACACGCGGCACCAGCGGTGTGCGCAGGTCTTCCAGCTCATGGCGCGGCCGGGCAAACAGTGCCTGGCCGGCATACTCGGCTTGCAGCAGTTCGCGGCTTACCCATTGCTCGCCGCCTTCGGCCTCGCTGGGCAAAATCAGCGCCTGACCATCGGCACGCCACTCACGCAGCACGGCGCAGCGGCCGCCCTTGAGCACTAACAGCACGGGCAGGTTCAAGGCGGAAATGGCATTCAGCTCACGGCGCAGCAAACGGCCTTGCAAGCCGGCACGGGCTGCAGCGCGAGGTAATAAATCTGGGCTCAAGCGTTGTTCGGGCATCGGCAACCCGGCACTCAAACTGCCACGGCTGGCCGAACAGTTGTGCAGGTTGCACAAGATCAACAACCCATCGAGCAGCGGGTCATCGTGGTCTAAACGCGGGTCGCCGGACGGGCCGGTCCGTTCCATGGTGGTCAACGTCACTACTCCTCATCCAGACCTGGTGAACTCGACTGACTGCTGTCTGATCGCACTGTGCCACTGTGGTTCAGACAAATTACTCAGCGAGTTCAACCGAGGGCTGATACAGCCGGAACCGGCGCCACCCCGGCACTGTTGTAGGAGCAGCTGGGCGGCATTCCGATTAGCCGCGATGCTCTGGATTCGACGATCAAGGGCATCGCGGCTGAAGCCGCTCCTATAAGGGCGGGGTGGGGCGGCTGGCCGCCGTCGTTTATTTCATCGACGGCAGTTGCGCGGTGCTTTTCACTTCGTTGAGCGCGGTCGCTTCGGCGGGGAGCACGGTGCCTTGTTTGCGCAGCAGCTCGCCCATGGCCGATTGCAGGCGGTACATCGAGAATTCCTCGGTGTAGCGCACTTCCACGTAACGACGGTTGGCGGTGAACAGTTCGTTCTCGCTGTCGAGCAAGTCGAGCAGGGTGCGTTGGCCCAGGCCGAATTGGTCTTGGTAGGCCATGCGCACACGCTTGGTGTAGTCGGCGTAGTCACGGGCCAGCGGCGTTTGCAGGCGGGCGTTGCGCAGGGCGTTCCAGGCCAGGGTCACGTTCTCGTTGATCTGACGCAGGGCGTTGTTGCGGATGTCCATCGCCTGGTTGATCTGGTAGGCGGTGGATTGCAGGTTGGCCTTGTCGCGGCCGCCGTTGAGCAGGTTGTAGGTCATCACCACGCCCGCACGCCAGTTGTTGTCGTGGCCTTCGTCGCCGGCGGTGTTGTTGTTGGCGTTGGCCGCCAACTCGGCGTCGAAACGGGGGTAGAAGGGCGACTTGGCCACTTCGTATTGTTTCTCGGCGGCGATCACGTCGGCTTGGGCCGATTTCAGCATGGGGTTGTTATCCACCACGCGCTGGCGCGCTTCGTTCACGTCTTCGGGAATCTGGCCTTTGATCGATGCCGGAATTTCCAGCTCATCGGCCGGACGGCCAACGGCACTGAAGAAATTGGCTTCGGCGTCCTGCAGGTTTACTTCCTCGGTGTAGAGGTTGTTGGCTGCCAGGGCCAAACGGGCGGACGACTGATCGGAGTCGGCGTTGCTGCCCACACCGCGCTCACTGCGCAGGTTGATCTGGTCGCCCATGCGTTGGTGCGCCTGCAAGTTATTGCGGGCCAGGTCGACCATCTCGCGGCGTTTCAGCACTTCGAGGTAAAGCTGCACGGTGCGCAGCGCTAGGTCTTCACCGGTGCCCTGAATGTAATAAGACCGGGAATTGACCACCGCTTCGGTGCGAGCGATTTCGTTCGGCGTGTTGAAACCATCGAACAGCATTTGCCGCAGACGCAGCTGCGAGGTGCCGTAATCGAGCTGTTCCTTGTTATGGCTATTCAGGCCGTTGCCCCGCGCGCGCGTGGTGGGGTTGTCGGTTTCTTCGCGGCCGTAACCGGCGATGGCATCGACGACCGGGTAGTAACCCCCTTGCGCGACACCGACTTGCTCCTTGCTCGCGCGGCGGTCGTTGATGCTGGCTTGCAGCTCGGGGTGAGTATCGATAGTGCTCTGGATGGCTTGGGACAGGGTCATGGCCTGCGCCTGTGCGCAGACCACAGCCAACAGCACGCTAGTCCATAGCGGGTTTATTGCAGGCATGGGTACTTCTCCATAGGTGTGAACGTTGTGTTGGTATGCCAATAAATTGGCTTATGCGCCTACTAGACCGTTTCAGGCTTGTAACATTCCAGCTAAGAACAACTTTAGAAGAACCTAAGAAATTTTTGGAACAAACCTTATGAATATTTATTCTTATGCAGTATGTGAAAACGAGCACATTGTTTTTGCCTGCACGTCACGTTTACCGGGGTCTTTGACGCTGGCGAGACTTGCAAATCACGGTCAATTGCGGTTTCGAGCGTCTGGAACGGGGAGAAACACTGCGGTAGTTTGAGCAGCGCTAGGGCGGTAGTTTTTTGACGTCATGGCTTTTTGATGCAAATCATCGTTGCCTAACTTTCGGCGGGTTTTTCGTATTCCTCAGGTTTTGAAAGGCTGTTGGCCCTTTTGAAAATGCGTGTCGACGGGTCGTTGGCAGCAGTAGTGAGGAAGGAATCATGGCTACGTTGATTGGTGTCGTCAGTAAAGTAATCGGCGAGGTCTTTGCGGTAGCGAGCGACGGATCGCGACGCGCGCTGACTGAAGGCGACCGCGTGTACGCGGGCGAGCAACTGGACACCGGCGCTCAAGGCGCCGTTGCCGTGGCACTGGCCAACGGCGGTGAACTGACCCTGGGCCGCGACAGCAGCCTGAACCTGGATACCGCGCTGCTCAACGGCGGCAGCGGTAACGAGGTGATCGTTCAAGACCCCGCTGCACCGGCCACGCCCAGCCAGGACGACCTGACTGACGTTGAGCAACTGCAAGCGGCCATCGAAGCGGGCCAAGACCCGACCCAACAAGGTGAAGCCACTGCTGCCGGCCCAGGTGCTGGCGCAGGCGGTCCCGGTGGTGCCGGTGGCGGCCGTTCCTTTGTGCTGCTGACTGAAGTCGGCGGCGCGGTTGCCCCGAACATTGGTTTCCCCACCGAAGGCCTGGTGCGCGGCCCCGAGTTTCCCGATCCCGATCCGGCCGCCCGTAACCTGCCTGAACCTGCAACCCCGGACGGCGACCCCGACGCCGGCACCGTGGCCATTTCCCTCGACGAAGACAGCGACCTGCCCGGCAGCCTCGAAGGCAGCCCGTATGGCGACGACCAGCCCGGCGTGCCGGCTTTGCTGAGCGGCAACCTGGGGTACAACTTCGGGCCGGACGGTCCGGGTGCGTTTTCCTGGAACGCGGTGGACTTGTCCAACCTCAGCTCCCACGGCCAACCGCTGGTAGCCGTGATCAGCGCCGATGGCCTGACCTTGGTGGCGCACCAGGGCAGCGTTGATGGTCCCGTGGTGTTTACCGCCACCAACACCAATCCGCTGACCGGCGCCTTCGATTTCAACCTCGAGCTGCCGCTGGATCATCCGGTGGCCGGCGCCGAAGACACGCTGAATCTCAACCTCGATTACACCATCACCGATGGCAACGGCACGCCGAGCACTGGCACCCTGGCCGTTAACGTCAACGACGACAGCCCGGAACTGGTGAGCTTTGAAGGGGAAGGCGAGGGCAACGGCGACGGTCCAGGCCTGCAACTGTTCCCCCACGTGGGCGGCACCGTGCATGAAGATGCCCTGACCCAACCCGGCGCCACCGATGGCCCCACCTTGTTGGCCTTGCCCACGCTGCCCTTGAATGCCCCGTACGAAGGCAACAACGAAGACGGCGACCCGCAGGGTTCCGATAGCAACCCCGCGCAAACCGTGAACGTCAGCGTTGAATCCGGCCCTGGTTCGCTCACCAGCCTGGTGAACTTCGGCGCCGATGGCATTGGCAGCTTTGGCCTGGTCGGCACCGCCGCCGCTACTGCCGTGCTCGATGCCCAAGGCCTGACCTCCGGTGGCGTGGCCCTGACCTATTCGGTGGACGTGTCGGCCGACGGCAGCTTCACCACACTCACCGCCAGCGGCCCTGGCTACGACGTGTTTACCCTGCAAGTCGGCGCCGATGGCAGTTTCAGTTTCACCCTGCAAGGCCCGCTGGACCACGCGCTCGCCAATGGCGATGACGGCGAACTGTTCGGCAATGGCGACGCCCTGGGCATCGACTTCACCCGCCTGCTCACCGCCACCGATTTCGACGGCGACCCGGTGCAAGGCTTCGGCACGGCCAACGGCCTGTTCACCATCGACGTTGAAGACGATGTGCCGACCATTGGCACCGTGGGCACCGAAGCCCAGTTGCAAGTGGACGAAAGCGACCTGGGCGTCAACGCCTCGGCCAACTTCAGCGATGCCTTCAATGTGCAGGCCGGCGGTGATGGCCTGCAAAGCGTGAATTACCAGCTGACCGTGAGCGACCCGGCCAGCGGCCTGGTGGACACCGCCAGCGGCGAAAACGTAGTGCTCAGCGTAAATGCCGGCGTGGTCGAAGGCCGCACCGAAGGCAGCAACGAACTGGTGTTTACCGTGAGCGTAGGCGCTGACGGCACCGTGACCCTCGACCAGATTCGCCCGGTGGTGCACGACGACGCCAGCAACCCCGACGATGTCGATGTGCTCGGCAGCGGCCACATCAACCTGGTGGCCACCGCCACTGACGGCGATGGCGACACCGCCACCGGCAGCCTCGATCTGGGCAACGCCATCAGCTTCCGCGATGACGGCCCGAGCATCACCCCCGGCACCCTGGCCGGCATCGCCCTGGTGGTGGATGAAACCGTGCTTTCGGTGGATGCCAGCGCTGATTTCAGCGGAGCGTTTACCCCGGTGTTTGGCGCCGATGGCGCCGGCAGCGTCAGCTATCAACTAAACGTTAGCGCTCCCGGCGCCGACAGTGGCCTGGTGGACACCGCCAGCGGCGACGCCATCGTGTTGTTTAAAGAAGGCGACATGCTGGTTGGCCGCGTCGGCGATGCCGGCGGCCCGATCTCCTTTACCGTCACCGTGAATGCCGCGACCGGCGTGGTCACCCTCGACCAACAACGCGCCATCGTGCACGACCCGGACACCGGCCCGAATCAAACCACCGGCTTGCTCAACGACAATCTGGTGCAACTGACCGCCACCGTCATCGACAAAGACGGCGACAGCGCCACCGCCAACTTGAACATCGGCGGCACCCTGAGCTTTGCCGACGATGCGCCCATCATCGACCCGGGCACCGGCTTGCCGCCTGCGCTGGTGGTGGATGAAACAAACCTGAACGTGGACGCCAGCGCCGACTTCAGCGGCGCCTTTACGCCGCTGTTCGGTGCTGATGGCGCGGGTAATGTGGCGTATGCCTTGAACGTCAGCGCACCGGGTGCCGACACCGGCCTGGTTGATACCGCCAGTGGCGACGCCATTGTGCTGTTCAAAGAAGGCGACCTGCTGGTTGGCCGCGTCGGCGATGCGGGCGGCCCGATCTCCTTCACCGTTTCGGTGAATGCGGCCACCGGCGTGGTCACGCTCGACCAACAATTGGCCATCGCCCACCTGCCCAACACCGGGCCGGACCAGGCCAGCGATTCGCTGTTGGGCAACCTGATTCAACTGACCGGCACCATCACTGACGGCGACGGCGACACCACGTCGGCCACCGTGAATATCGGCGGCGCCCTCAGCTTCGAAGACGATGCACCGACCGTCTCGCCCACCACGGCCACCGCCACGCTGGACGACGAAGGCCTGCTCGGCGGCATCAACGGCGGCCCCGGCGACGTGGCCGGCGCGGCCACCACCACCAGCGGCACACTGAATTTCACGGCCGGAGCCGACGGCCTGCAAAGCATTGCGCTGACCGGCCCTAGCAGCCTGGGCACTGAGGCTGTGACCTCGGTGTGGGATGCCAGCACCAACACGCTGACCATCAGTTCGGCCCGTGGCGAACTGGTGCGCGTTGAGCTCACCAACCCGAGCACCGGCGCTTACACCGTGAGCCTGCTGCAACCGTTGATGCACCCAACAGCCGGCACCGAAGACACCCTGCAACTGAACGTCGGCTACACCGTGACCGACCGCGACAGTGACCAAGCCAGCGGCAACCTCACGGTCAACATCAACGACGACAGCCCAACCATTCAGGCCGCCGATCTGGGCGGCAGCTCGTTTGTGACCTTCAGCGGCAGCAACGCCGGCTACGCCAACAGCTACGGCTACTACACCAAGGGTCCGGATGGCTCGCCGGTGGATGGCAAAATCATTTGGGCCAACGTGCACGACCAGGCGCCCGGCGACACCGCCGACATCAGCGGTCTGGACCCAAGCACCACCGGCTTCTTCATCATTCCCAACGGCTTCAACACCAATGGCGGCCTGGTAGACGGCACCGCCGTGACCTTCAGCCAAGTGGGCGGCAAGTGGGTGGCCTCGGTCGGCGGCACGCCGCTGGTGGGCTCCGACGGCGCCAACGTGCTGTTCAACGACGCCTCGCTGAACCCTGGCGGCTCGCACCTGCAAGACACCGGCAACGCCGGCAACCAGAACTGGGAAGACCTCACCAACGCCTCCGACTACGACTACGACGACGTCGCCACCAACGTGACCTGGGGCTCGTCATTGCAGTTGCAAGTGGATGAAAGCGACCTGGGCACCAACGCCAGCGCCAACTTCAGTGGCACCTTCAACGTGCAGGCCGGTGCCGATGGCATCGCCAGCCAGAGCTACAACCTGGGCGTTACTAATGCCAACTCCGGCTTGGTGGATACCGCCACCGGCGAAAACGTGATGCTCAGCGTCAACGCCAGCGGCGTGATCGAAGGGCGCACCAGCGGCACAAACGACTTGGTGTTTACCGTCAGCGTGAACGCCGGCGGCACCGTTACCCTCGACCAGATTCGCGCCATCGTGCACCCCACCGGTGACGCTGACGAAGCGGCGTACCTGGGCGCCGGGCACATCAGCCTTGGCTCCACGGTTGTCGATGGCGATGGCGACAGCGCCACCGCCACCGTTGACCTCGGCCAGGTGATCAGCTTCCGCGACGACGGCCCAAGCGTGGGCACCAACGGCACCGTGCTGCTTGACGATGACGCCTTGGCCAATGGCAACGCCGGGGGCGTCAACGATGACGCCGATTCCTCCAACACCAGCGGCACCTTGGCGCACAACTACGGCGCCGACGGCGCGGGCTCGATTCAGTGGCTCACCAGCGGCGCACCGGCCGGCTTCAGCTACGAAACCTCGGGCAGCAACTTGCTGGTCAAACAGGGCGGCACCACGGTGATGACCGTGTCGCTGAACAGCAGCACCGGCGAATACAACGTGGTGCAAAACGCGGCCATCGACCACGCCAATGCTGACAACGAAAACAACCAGGCCTTCACCTTCAACTACCAAGTCACCGACAAAGACGGCGACAAGGCCAACGGCACCCTGCAACTGAACGTCGACGATGACACTCCCATCGCCAAAAACGACGTGGCCCAGGTGCAAGTGGCGCAAGGCCAAAGCTTCAACACCATGTTCGTGCTGGACTTCAGCGGCAGCATCGACAACAGCGAACTGAACACCATGCTCACCGCGGTGAAGGCCGCAGCGCAGGCGTTGTTCAACGGCACCACCGGCGATGTGCACGCGCAGATCGTTGCGTTCTCTGGCGATGCCACCTCGTACCTGCCGGTGGACAACTACGCCGACTTCGCGGCGAGAATCGACAGCCTGAACTCCAACCTGCCTGGCGGCGCGCGGCCTTACAGCGGCTCGACCGACTTCAGCGACGCGGTGCAGGAAGTGGTCAATTCCTTTACCCCGATTGCCGGCGCCAGCAACCAGGTGTTCTTTATCAGCGACGGCAACCCGAACGAGTCCACCGGCCCTGGCGGCGAGGCACTGAGCCCCGCAGCGGCGGCGCAGTGGAACAACTTCGTGAGCACCAACCACATCAACGTCACCACCATCGGTATCGGTGATGGCATTGCCACCGGCCCGCTGCAACAAGTGGATGTCGACGGCAACGGTGTACCGATTCTGGTCGACGGCTTCGGCTCGCTGATCGATACCCTGGTTGGCCAAGTGACCGGCGGCTTCGTTAACGGCAACGTGCTCAACGGCAGCGATGGCGCCGTGGGCGGCGGCGATGACGACAGCTTCGGCGCAGACGGCGCCGGGCGTATTCAGTCCATCGAAGTCAACGGCGTGACCTACACCTGGGACGGTGCCAACACCATCGACCCAAGCAGCGGCGCCAACATCGTCGGCAACCAACTGAACAACATCGCCACGGGGCAGGGCGGCACGCTGTCGTTCAACTTCAGCACCGGTGCCTGGAGCTACACCGCGCCCAACACCATTGCTGGCGACAAGGTGGAAAACTTCACTTACACCATCATTGATCACGACGGTGACCCCTCCAGCGCCAGCCTCACCGTGTACGTCGAAGATGCCTCGCCGATTGTGGCGCGCGTCGATGAGGACGAACTGGCCGGCGGCATCACCGACAACGACGCCACCACCACCATCGCCACCGGCAGCGTCGCCGACCTGAGCGCGGCCGGTAGCGGTGCGCAGTTCAGCCTGAGCAGCAACACCAGCGGCCTGGCCTCGGCCACCTCCCATGGTGTGGCGTTGGTATACAGCGTGGCCGGCGACACCCTCACGGCCACAGCCGGTGCCGGCGGGCCACAAGTGTTTACCTTGCAGGTGGCCGGCAACGGCGATTACACCTTCACCCTGAAAGCACCGCTGGACCATGCCGCAGGCAGCGGCGACGACTCGCTGGTAACGCTCAACTTCGCCAGCCTGTTGCAGGCCACCAACGGCGTGAATGCGCTGCCGTTGGCCGGTGATTTCCTGGTGCAGATCGAAAACGACATTCCCACCATTGCCGCTGGCAATGCGGCAGCTGGTTCGCTGCAAGTGGATGAGACCAACCTGGCGGTGAACGCCAGCCAAAGCTTCGCCGGCGCCTTCACCGGCCAGTTCGGCGCCGATGGCGCGGGCAGCACCACCTATGGCCTGAACGTCAGCAGCGCCGGGGTCAACAGCGGCCTGAAAGACAGCGCCACCGGCAACGACATCCAGCTGTACAAAATCGGCAACGACGTAGTCGGCAAGTACGGCGGCGCGGGCGGCACCACGGTGTTTACCGTGAAAGTGGATGCCAGCGGCGTGGTCACCCTTGACCAGGTTCGCGCTATCGCCCACACGCCCGACAGCGGCCCCGATCAGGCCGCCACCCTCAGCGCCGGCAACCTGGTGCAGTTGGTGGCGACCATTATCGACCACGACGGCGACAGCAGCAGCGCCACCCTGAACCTGGGCAATGCCATCAGCTTCAAAGATGACGGCCCCACCGTCAGCACCAACGCCCCGGTGTTGTTGGACGACGACGCCTTGCCCAACGGCAACGCCAGCGGCATTGGCGACGACGCCGATTCGGTAAACAGCAGCGGCACCCTCGCGCACAGCTTTGGCGCCGATGGCGCGGGCTCGATTCAATGGCTGACCAGCGGCGCGCCGTTTGGCTTCAGCTACGAAACCTCGGGTACCTCGCTGCTGGTTAAACAGGGCGCCACCACCGTACTCACCGTCACGCTCAACAGCGCCACCGGTGCCTACAACGTGGTGCAAAACGCCGTTATCAACCACACGCCGGGCGAGGCCGAAAACAACCAACCGTTCAACCTCAGCTACCAAGTCACCGACAAAGACGGCGACAAAGCCACCGGCTCGCTGAGCGTTAACGTCGATGACGACACGCCGCTGGCCAAAGGCGACATCGCGTATGTGCAGGAGGCCCAGGGTCAGAACTTCAATTCAGTGTTCGTGCTCGACTTCAGCGGCAGCATCGACAACAGCGAACTGAACACCATGCTCACCGCGGTGAAAACCGCTGCCCAGGCGCTGTTCAGCGGCACCAGTGGCGACGTGAAAGCGCAGATCGTGGCGTTCTCCGGCGATGCCACGGCGTACCCGACGTTCGATAACTACGCCGACTTCGCGGCGAAAATCGACAGCCTCAACTCGCAGATCGGTGGCGCTCGGCCTTACAGCGGCTCCACGGACTTCAGCGACGCGGTCACCAAGGTCATCAGTTCGTACACCCCGATTGCCGGCTACAGCAATCAGGTGTTCTTCATCAGTGACGGCAACCCCAACGAATCCACCGGCCCTGGCGGCGCGTCGCTGACCACCACGGTGGCCTCGCAGTGGACCAACTTCGTCACCAGCAACCACATCAACGTCAACACCATCGGCGTAGGCGACGGCATCGACACCGTACACCTGCAACAAGTGGACGTGGACGGCAGCGGCTCGCCCGTTCTGGTCGGCAATTTCGCCGGCCTGGTAGACACGCTTGTGGCGCAAGTGACCGGCGGGCTGGTTAACGGCAACGTGCTGCTGGGCAACAACGGCGCGGTCGGCGGCGGCGATGACGACAGCTATGGCGCCGATGGCGGCGGCCATATTCAGTCGATTCAAATCAACGGCATCACCTATGCGTGGGACGGTGCCAACACCATCGACCCAAGCAGCGGCCCCAACATCGCTGGCAATTCGCTGAGCAATATCGTCACGGCTGAGGGCGGCAAACTGTCGTTCAACTTCAGTACCGGCGCCTACACCTACACGGCGCCGACCACGGTTACCGGCGACAAGGTGGAAAGCTTCCAATACACCATTGTTGACCATGACGGCGACCCATCCTCGGCCACGCTCACGGTCTACGTCGAAGACGCAGCGCCCGTGGTGGGCCGCGTGGAAGAAGACGAACTGCCTGGCGGCGTGTCCGATGGCGATGCCTTCGGCACTGTGGCCACCGGCAATGTCGGCGATCTGGTATTCGGTCCTGGCACCGCGCAGTTCAGCCTGAGCAGCAACACCAGCGGCCTGGCTTCGGCCACCTCGCACGGCGTGGCGCTGGTGTACAGCGTGGTCGGCAACACCCTGACCGCCACCGCAGGCGCCGCTGGCCCGCAGGTGTTCACCCTGCAAGTACAAACCGATGGCAGCTACACCTTTACCCTCAAAGGCCCGCTGGATCACCCGCTGGCCAATGGCGACGACACCGAAGCGCTGAGCCTGAACTTCGCCAGCATTCTTAAAGCCGTTGATGGCAGCAACAACCCGATGACCCTGGCCGGCGGCTTCCTCGTGCAGATTGAAGACGACGTGCCCACCGTCGCCCTCAGCGGCGCGCAAACGCCGACGCTGCAAGTGGACGACAGTAACCTCGCCGCGAACGCCACCGGCAACTTCGCCAACGCGTTTACCGTCAACCATGGCGGCGACGGCGCCGGCAGCACCACCTACAGCCTCAACGTCAGCTCGGCCGGCGTGGCCAGCGGGCTGAAAGATGCGGCCAGCGGCAGCGACATCCTGCTTTATAAAGAAGGCAACGCGATTGTCGGCAAAGTCGGCGGCGCGGGCGGGGCGACGTCGTTCACCCTCACCGTAAACGCCAGCACCGGCCAGGTCAGCCTTGATCAAGCCCTGGCGCTGCAACATTCGCCAGACACCGGACCGAACCAATCGACCACCTTGAGCGCCGCCAATCTGGTGCAACTGGTGGCAACCGTGACCGACCACGACGGCGACAGCGCCAGCACGGCGCTGAACCTGGGCAACTCGCTGAGCTTCCTCGACGACGCGCCAACCGCCGCCAACATCGTGCAAAACGGTCAGGCCAGCACGGCGCTGAATACCAACCTGATGATCGTGCTCGACATCTCCGGCAGCATGGACAACGCCGCCGGCGTCGGCAGCATGAGTCGTCTGGACGTGGCGAAGAACTCGCTGCTGGAATTGTTCGAACAATACGATGCGCTGGGCGATGTGAAAGTCAGCGTGGTGTCGTTCTCCACCAACGCCACCACCGAAGAAGTGTGGGTGAGCATCGCCGACGCCAAGGCCGCGATTCTGGCCCTGCAACCGGCCGACTCGACCAACTTCGACGCGGCGCTGATTGCCGCCATTAACGCTTACGGCCAGCCCGGCAAGATCGCGGCCGGCAATGTGCAGAACGTGGCGTACTTCCTCTCCGACGGCGAACCCAACGTGCCCAACGGCGATGCCGGCATCTCCAACGCCGCAGGCAGCGCCAGCGGTTGGCCAACCCCGTACTCCAACGGCGGCGTGTCCGAAGAGCAAGCGTGGGTCAACTTCCTCAACGCCAACAACGTGCGCTCGTATGCCTTGGGCATGGGCACCGGCAGCAGCGTGGGCGGCCTGGACCCCATCGCCTACAACGGCGTCACCCACAGCAACACCGGCGGCCAGGTGGTGAGCAACCTCAACAACCTCACCTCGGTACTGGTGAGCACGGCGCAGGCCTCACCGCTCTCGGGCAACCTCACCAGCGGCGGCAGCTTTGGCGCTGACGGTGGCTATGTGCGGGCGCTGACCGTTGACGGCAAAACCTTCACCTACGACAAAGCCGCCAACAGCGTCACGGCCACTGGCGGCGCGCCGTTCAGCTACAGCTCGGGCATTCTCACGCTGGGCCTGGCCTCGGGCGGCAGCCTGGCCGTGAACGTTAACAGCGGCGCGTACACCTTCTCGCCGCCGAGCGTGATCAGCACAGCCATTGCCGCGAGCATCGTCTTCACCCTGATCGACCTGGACGGCGACACCGCCAGCGCCGCGCTGAACATCGCCATCGATGCCGGCCAGGCACCGATGGTGGTACGCGACGACTTGGTACTCAGCAACGCCGCCGCTCAGAGCGGCGACGACCAGATCAGCATCCCCACCTGGGCACTGCTGGCCAACGACACCGGCCCAAGCCACAACCTGCTATCGATTATCGCGGCCGGTAATGCCGTGGACGGCAGCGTGAACCACACCGCTGGGGCGCAAGTATTCGGCGAAGAAAACGCCACTGCGCGCGATGGCGGCAGCTTCACCTACACCGCCTCGATTGATGGCCATGCCGCGCTGGATACGGCGGTGGTCACGGTTGATCGTGCTCAGTCTGGCGAAGCTACCCTCGACGGCACCTTCCGCAACGAAGTGCTGCTGGGCCGCGAAACGGCAGACACCCTCAACGGTAATGACGGTGACGACATCCTGTTGGGCCTGGGCGGCAATGACACCCTGAACGGCGGCGAGGGCAACGACATTCTCGTCGGCGGCCTCGGCAACGACGCGCTTAATGGTGGCAACGGCGTAGACACCGTCAGCTACCACGACGCCACCGGCAGCGTGACCGCCATTCTTACCGCAACGGCTGGCTCGTCCTCCGGCGCGGCGGGTGCCGACACCTTCAGCAATATCGAAAACCTGATCGGCTCCGACTACGCCGACACCCTGACCGGGAACCTCAACAGCAACTACATCCACGGCGGTGCCGGCAACGACATCATCAATGGCGCAGCAGGCGATGACGTGCTTGTCGGCGGGCTGGGCAACGACTCGCTGACGGGCGGAACCGGCAACGACACCTTCGTATGGGAGAAAGGCGGCCTCGGTGGCACCGACACCATCAACGACTTCCACGTTGACCTGAGCGGCAACAGCTCCGACGTGCTCGACCTGTCGCAACTGCTCTCGGGCGTGGCGCAGGCCGGCAACGCGCTGGACGATTACCTGAGCTTCAACTTCGGCGGCGGCAATACCACCATCGGTATTTCCACCACCGCTGGCGGGCCGGCTCAGCAATCGGTGGTATTGAGCGGCGTGGATCTTTCCAGCGGCGCTTACTACGGCAGCACCGATGCGGCGACGGTCATCAACGGCATGATCAGCGACCACGCCCTGAAAACCGACACCGTCTAACCCGTTGTTCCTGACTTGGGCCCGCTTCGGCGGGCCTTTTTTTGCTCACGGTTTACGTCCCCCGAAAACGACTACGGGCAGCTCGAAGGCTGCCCGTAGGGGGTGTTGCATGGAGCCTTAAGCGGTCATCTGCCAAGGCTCAAGGTCGTAACCTTGTTTGTTCAACTCATCGCGTGACTGCTTCAGCAAACGCTCGAGTTGGGTTGGATCGGTAAACGCGCTGCTGGCCACTTGAGTACGGCCGAGCAGGCGGGTGTTGGTGCGGTCGATGACAGAAAAATTCAACTCACCGGTGCCATCTTGCGGCGCCCAGGCAACACATTGAAAAGGCTGAAAAGCGCGGTGAGCAATCAACAAAGCTTCGTTAACACGGAGCGGGGTAGTCATGGGGTCGTTTCTCCGATGGGTCCCAACAGTAAGCGGCCGCTGGAGCGAGTCTTCGCTACTGGGGCCTTCAGGAGTGTTGATGGCGGGAGCTGACCCTTGAGTCACAATAAGGTCGCTGAAATGATGAAAAAGGTCGCAAATTTGAAGTTGTCGTGTGGTAGGCGGGGGGGGTACGCCGTTTTTGGGGCTGGAGAACGGAAAACCTCCAGCTCGCACCGTCATTCCCGCGCAGGCGGGAATCCAGAGTTTTGGAGGTGACGCAAAATATCGGCCGACTGGAAATTCTGGATTCCGAATCGTCGGACCGCCGCCTGCGCGAGGATGACGGAAGTTCGTAGCGGGAAAATGGATAACGCCCAGCCCGCACCGTCATCCTCGCGCACGCGGGGATCCAGTGTTTCGGATGTGACGGAACAAAGTCGACCGACTCTCAATTCTGGATCCAGAATCCCAAGCCCCGCACCCATCGAAAACGCAACAACCCCCCACAAAAAAGCCCGCCATAAAGACGGGCTCTTCCCACACAACAGCAGTCTTAAATCACTACACCCTGACTACGCAGGTAATCGTCATAAGTGCCGCTAAAATCCACCACCCCGCTGGCCGACAACTCAATAATCCGCGTCGCCAACGACGACACAAACTCCCGGTCGTGGCTCACGAAAATCAGCGTACCCGGATAGTTCTCCAGCGCCAGGTTCAGCGCTTCGATGGATTCCATGTCCAAGTGGTTGGTCGGTTCGTCCATCACCAACACGTTCGGCTTTTGCAAGATCAGCTTGCCGAACAACATACGGCCTTGCTCACCCCCGGAAATGACCTTCACCGACTTCAAAATCTCGTCGTTGGAAAACAGCATGCGGCCCAAGGTTCCACGAATCATCTGCTCGCCCTGGGTCCACTGGCCCATCCAGTCGAACAGGCTCACGTCGTCTTCAAAATCGTGGGCATGGTCCTGGGCGTAGTAGCCAAGCTCGGCGCTGTCGGTCCATTTCACGTTGCCGGAATCCGGCGTCAGCTCGCCCACCAACGTGCGCAGCAGGGTGGTTTTGCCGATACCGTTCGGGCCAATGATCGCTACGCGCTCGCCGGCTTCAACCTGGAAGCTGAAGTTCTTGAACAGCGGCTTGCCGTCGAAACCTTTGGCCATGTTCTCGACCATCACCGCATTGCGGTGCAGCTTCTTGGTTTGCTCGAAACGAATAAACGGGCTCACACGGCTGGACGGCTTGACCTCGGCCAACTGAATTTTATCGATCTGCTTGGCACGCGACGTCGCCTGCTTGGCTTTCGAGGCGTTGGCCGAGAAGCGGCTGACGAAGCTTTGCAGCTCGTTAATCTGCGCCTTCTTCTTAGCGTTATCGGCCAGCAACTGCTCGCGCGACTGCGTGGCAGCCGTCATGTACTCGTCGTAGTTGCCCGGGAACAGACGCAGCTCGCCGTAATCCAGGTCAGCCATGTGCGTGCACACGCTGTTCAGGAAGTGACGGTCGTGGGAAATGATGATCATGGTGCTGTTACGCGCCGTGAGAATGTTTTCCAGCCAGCGGATGGTGTTGATATCCAGGTGGTTGGTTGGCTCGTCGAGCAGCAACACTTCCGGATCGGAAAACAGCGCCTGCGCCAGCAACACCCGCAGCTTCCAGCCTGGCGCCACTTCAGTCATCGGGCCGAAATGCTGCTCCAACGGAATGCCCAGCCCCAGCAACAACTCACCAGCACGGGATTCGGCCGTGTAGCCGTCCATTTCCGCGAACTCGGTTTCCAGCTCGGCCACAGCCATACCGTCTTCTTCGCTCATCTCCGGCAGCGAATAAATGCGATCGCGCTCGGCCTTAACCTTCCACAATTCCTCGTGGCCCATGATCACGGTGTCGATCACCGTGAACTGCTCGTACGCGAACTGATCCTGACGCAGCTTACCCAAGCGCACATTCGGCTCCAGCATCACCTGGCCGCCGGACGGCTCCAGATCGCCACCGAGTATCTTCATGAAGGTCGACTTGCCACAGCCGTTCGCACCAATCAGGCCGTACCGGTTGCCGTTGCCGAATTTCACGGAAACGTTTTCGAACAGCGGCTTGGCGCCGAACTGCATGGTGATGTTAGCGGTGGAAATCAAAGGGCTTACCTATCAATAACGTAATGGTGTCAGGAGTTGCCTGATACCGATTGGAGACCGATATTCAGCGTTTCCTGTCCGCTCCAGGCGGAGCGTAAATGGGTCCGGCGGGCATGAAATCAACGCAGCGTGTGCCCAATCGGGCGGCGCTGGCGGGCGTTTGATGCGGGGTTCATGCCAAACAGGGCGCGCATTGTCGCATAGGTGATGCGACAGGTGTATGGCGGCCGATAACGGGCGGTTTCCCTATAGACACGCTTTGAACGGGCAAAAAAAAGCGGCGCCACCGTGCCCCATAAAGGACCGCAGTGGCGCCGCTCGCTCAGACCAGCAGCGCGTTACGCCTTGGCGCAGCTCTCCGGTGCCCAGTCACCCATATCCGGGTTGTTGCACACGTCGTTGATCATGGTTTTGCCTTGGGTGGCGACTTTCTGGCTTTCGGTGCGCGAGGTTTGCGCTTTTTGCGCGGCTTTCTCGGTGGCGACGGCCTGGGTCGGTACTTTGGCGCGTTGGGCTTTGGTGACGGTCACTTTCTTGCCAGCGTCGGCCTCGGCCACTTTGGCTACGGTGTCGCGCTGCACGCCAACGGCTTGCAGGTCTTTTTCGTAGGCTTGGGTGTAGGCGTCGAGGTCTTCGCCGGTGCGGCCGTCAGCGGCGGCGAGCAGGGCGTTGGTTTCTTTCAGGCCGCTGACGATTTCGGCCAGGTGGGCGCGGCCGTCGGCTTCGCTGATTTTCTTGGCTTTACGGGCATCGCGCAGGCTGGCGAATTCGCGCTGGTAGCAGGCTTGGGCGGCTTTGGCGTAGCCGACGCTGCGGTCGATTTCGCCGGTGCTGCGGTCGATGTCGGTGGCGTAGGAGCCAATGCGCTGGTTGTCGTCGGTGATCTGTTTTTGCTTCTCGACGTAGTAACCCGCCGCGCCGCCGACCAGGGCGCCGCCGGCTGCGCCGATCAGGGCGTTGCGTGCGGCGTGGTCGTCACCCGACAAACCGCCGGCCAGGCCGCCGATCAGGCCACCGGCAATGGCGCCGGTCACGGCCGAGTTTTTCACCGCGTCTTCGGTGCCGCGCAGGTGCGATACCGGTTCGTAGCATGCTGGGTAGTACTGGGCGGTGGTGGTGGCCGCTACTTTCGAGGTGGGGCCGGTGCTGGCGCAACCGCTGATGAAGATGCAGCTGGCGGCCAGAAAGGACACCGCCATACGTGCCGACGTGTTGAGTGTTTTGTTGATGCTTGCCTGCTTCATGGTTTTTTCCCGTTCTTGGTGTTGTGTGTTTCGCGGCCCGGTGAGCCCGGCCGCAAACGCTTCCTTAACGCTCGCCGTTCGCGAGCAACTGCTCCAGAATCGCCGCCGGATCGGCACGCTTTTCCTGGCGATACTTTCCTACATGCGTAACGAAGAGCGTGGCACGTTTGACCAGGCTCTTGCCGAGCACTGGTTTGCGGTTGAGCTCTTCTTTTATGCGTTGCAGCTGCGCCTGGATCACGGCATCGGTGTAGCGGGTGCCGGTGGCCAGGTTGTCGATGTAAATCTGTACGGCGCCATCCAGTGCGCTTCGCCCGTTAGCCATCGCGGTGGCAAACAGCTTAGCTGAGGCTTCGTCCTTATTTGCCTTTGCTTGTTCCTGACTTTTTTTCAGGTTGGTCAGGCGAATGTTGTAGTTGTTGATGGTTTCAGCCACCAATGCCGCCGACTGAATCAGGTTGCCGGCTGCTTCTTCTCGCTGTTGGGCAATCAGCGAGACGTTGCGTTTCAATTCTTCGTTAATTAATCCGAGCTGAGCTTGCAGCGCCGGGTCGGTGCTGGCGGCGATCAGGCTGTCGAGGCTTTTGGTTGGGTCGGCGGTGTCGTCGATGGCGTCGGTGAGCGAGGCCAGGCGGCCTTCTTTTTGCCATTGCGTAAGCAGCTCTTTGTAGCGCGAACGCGGGGCGGAGAGGGCGCCCAGGGCGACGCGGAAACCGGTGGTTTCGTTGGCTTGCTCGGTGCCGTCGGCGGCGAACAGCGGGTACTCGCGGCGCATGCCGGTGAACAGCGTGGTTTCGCCTTCCAGGTAGTTGCCGCCTTTCACCACGAAGCCTCCGTAGGTGCCTTGGCGGCGACCGGCGTGCACCAATTGGAACGACTCCTGAACCATTTCCGCGGCGTTGCCGATTACGTCGTACAGGCCGATGGGGTTGGGCAGTTTGGTGCCGATGGGCAGCAAGCGCGCGGCCTGACCGCTGCCGCCTGCCACCTGGTTGTAGACGGCCCAGTCGCCGAGCGGCCCTTCCTGATCGCTGCCTTCGACTTTGCGTGGGAACAAGCGGCCTTCCAGTTCCTGGCGGCTCACGGCTTGCGCGCCCCGGGCGGCGAATTCCCATTCGGCTTCGGAGGGCAGGCGCACAAAGCTCAGGCCGCCGTCTTCGGCTTTGGCGGTGCGGCCGCTAACGGGCAGCAGGTCGCGGTGGTTTTTCATCAGCCAGGCGGTGTACACGGCGGCGAAACGCTCGGCGTCGAAGTGCGACACCTTCACTTTCGGCAAGCGCGCCGCTGCGCCGGTGGCCGGTTCCGGGCAGGCCGGCGGTTCGCCTTGGCCGGCCAACGAGGCGGCTTGGTCCATGACCGCGGCGTACTGGCGGGCGGTCACTTCGTATTTGCCGATGAAATACAGCATGGGTGACAGCGGCGTGCCGGCTTCTTTTTTCGGCAGCGCTGGTTTCAGGATTTCACGCCAGGCGTCGGGCAAGTCGGCGAGGGTGAACTGGCCGTTGATAAAGTCGCGGCGGTAGCCGGAGATAAACGACTGCTGGTAACCGCTTTCACCTTCAGCGAACGGGTAGCCCAGGCTGATTTCGCGGTCGTCCAGGGCGCCGTTGGCCAGCACGTAGACGTAGCGCATCACCAGATTGCCGCCGCATGGCAGCGGCAGGCTGACGTCGTCGGGCAGCGGCTTGGGGTTGTCCACCGAGGGTTCTTCCGCCCAGGCGTTCTGACCCAATGCCAGGGCCAGCGCCGCTACTGCCGTGAACCGCTTAAACATCGCGTAATCCTTCCGAAGCTTCGATCTGCGCCGCGCGCCAACCGCCGAGTGCAGCGGCCAGGGCGCTGCAGGTCAGGGTGGCCAGCGCCGCCAAAACAAAATGAATGGGCAATAACTGGCACACGAACTCGCCGGTGCCCGTGTCGAATAACTGGTTCAGCCCGGCGCCGGCTGCTGCGTACAGCAACCCGGCCAGCAGCAGACTAAACGCGCCGCTGTACAGCGCCAAGAGCAGCAGAAAACCCACCAGCGCGGCCGTCGGGAAACCCAGCAGGCGCAACACGGCCAGCGCTTTGCGTTTGCGCTCCACCGCCGCCAGCGTGTTGGCGGCCACGGCAGCAAAGGCACCGCCGACAGCCAGGGCGGCAATCAGCCAGAACACCAGCGTGAGGTTATGGCTGAGCGAGCGCACCTGAGCAATGGTTGAGGCTTGCGTGGCCACTTCCTGGCCGAGGCTGGCGAAATGCTGACGCAAGCTTTCCACGCCATCCAGGTCCGCCGCATACACGCGCAGCCCCGGATACACGCGGCTGCCCGGCACCGACGGCTCGCCGCCCGGCCAGTCGAACGCGGGCACGGCGCGGCCGTCGCGGTAATCTTCGGCGGCTTCCAGCAGGCTCAGCGGGGCGAACAACCCATCGCGGTTGAAGGTGGCCAAAGGCAGCACCGCCTGCACCGTCACGCTGATCTGCCGCGATTCCACTTGCCCGTTCTGCTGCCGCCCGAAACGCGCGCTCAGGCGCTCGCCGGCTGCGACACCAAGCTTCTCGGCGGCGCTTTGGCTCAACACAATTTGCTCGCCGGTGGGCAGCGGCACGTCAGCCAACAGTGGGTCGCCCTGGGCGGTGGGGATCATCTCGACAGTCAGCGACTGGCCGCTGCCGTCTACCGACAAATCGGTGGTGGCGGCAATCTGCCGGGTGCGCGGCAGGGCGAAGGCTACATCGGGGCGCAACTTCAATTCGGCGACATCGGCCGCGCGGTAACGACCGCCACCGAGGGTGATGACTTCACGAATCGACGGGTCGTTTTCCAGGCGTTCGGTCAGCGTGGTGACCAGGCCGAACTTGAGCCCGAACAACACCAGCAGCGGCGTGATTACCGCCGTCAACGCCAACACCGCGCACAACGACAAGCGCGCTTCGGTGCGGTAATCCGCCCAGGCCAGTGACAGCAGCAGGCCGACGCGCATCAGTGCCCCGCCTGCGTAAGTGTCGCGGTTACGCCGCCGTCGGCATCGCGCCGCCATTCAATCGGCAACACGCTCAGGCCGGCGCTGCGGGCCAGGGGTTCGTCGTGGGTGGCGATGACGGTGCAGGTGCGATGAACCCTGGCTTGTTCAACCAACAGTTGCATCACGCGCTGCGCGTTGGCCGGATCGAGGGAGGCTGTGGGTTCGTCGGCCAGCACCAGTTTTGGCCGGTGGGAAAGGGCGCGGGCGATGCTCACCCGTTGCCGTTGGCCGACCGACAGCCGACTCGGGCGCTTGTCCAGTTGCTCGGCAATTTCCAGGTGCTCGGCCAGGCGCTGCACCTGCTCGTCGGCGGCCAGGTTCAACAGGCGGCGCGGCAGCTCGATATTGCCGCGCACGTCGAGAAATTCCAGCAGCCCACCGGTTTGCAATACGTAGCCGCAGGCTTTGCTGCGCAACCGTGCCAGGGCGTCGTGGTTGTGGGCGCGCCACAGCGCCGCGATGTCGAACTGGCCGCCGTCGACCTCGAAGTGAAACTGCCCGCTGTTATCCGGCGACAGCACCAGCGCGAGCAAATCCAGCAGCGTGCTTTTGCCACAACCGCTGGGACCGACCACGGCAATCTGCTCGCCCGCCGCCAGGTCCAGCCGGGGAATGTTCAGGCTGTAACGCTGGCGGCCGGCGCCACGGGTTTTCTGAATGTCGCGCAGGCGCAGCATCAGGGCAGGGTCGACAGTGGAACGCGGTACAAGGCATCGCCCGGCTCGGCGTCGCCGAAGCGCACCCAGTTGGCGACGTCGTTGTGGAAGGTTTCGTACAGGCGAATTTTCGAATCCAGCTCGTCGATAAAGTCTTCCTGCTCGGCCACGCTCAGCGACAGCCACAACTCCTGGGTCATGTTCAGCGATTTGCTGCGGTACGGCAGGCCTTCCAGGTACTCGCCCAGAATGCCGCTTTGGGCCAGGTTGCTGCCCTTCACCAATTTCGACGGGTCGCGGCTCATGTAGGCGCTGGCCGTGGCGATTTCTTCGAAGAAGTCTTTCGACGAACTCTGGGTGCGGCGCGCCGCGTCGACGATCAGTTTCAGCGATTGCTGGAGGTCATTGAGTTGCATTTTGCTCAGCAGCACGCACACCTGAAATGCCGGTAGCGCCGGGTTGGTCAGGTCGCGGTCGGCGGTCCAGGCGGTCACCAGTTGCGGCGCGTGGGCGGCGCCGCGCTGGCCGAGGAAGTCCATGTGCATGGCGTAGCCGATGGCGGCGGTTTTCGCCGCCAGGCTCAGGCCGCTTTGCAGCTGCGGCGCCGGTTGGGCTTTTTGCTGGCCGGCGTTGTGCACCAGGTCGGCGAACACCGAACCGATTTCATTGACCGTGTTGCCGAACTTGCCGACATCTCCGCCAGCCACGGAAATGTACAGGTCGCCGATTTTCGGGTTGGCGTCGGCGGTGAGGCTGCGGTACTGCTGCTCGGCGTAGCCGTGGTTGTTTTTGCCAGCCGGGGTGCGCAAGTGCAGGGCATAGATTTTGATCTGCTTGCGCAGCGCCGCTTCGCGCACCTGGGCTTCGTTCATTTGTGTGCGGCCCAGCGGATCGTTTTTGCGCAGGGCGCCGGCGTCGGTGACTAGCAAAATCACGCGACCGGCATAGGGCGACCAGTCCATGTTGTCGACCGCGTCCATCACGCCGGCAAAGGCGTCTTCGTTGAACGAATGGCTCGATACGGTGGTGGCTTTGACGTTGCGCGCCAGCTCGATAAAGCGCTGCGGGTCGTTGTCTTGCTGCAACGGCACCAGGGTTTTGCTGACGTATTCCAGGCCCGGGGTTTTGTCGATGTTGTTGCGGAAACCGACCATGCCAAAGCTGACTTTATCCAGCTCGCCACGGGCGCCGATCTGTTCTTGCAGGCCTTTGACCACGTCGTTGACCTGGTCGATATACGGCTGCATCGACACCGAGGTGTCCACCACCAGCACGATGCCGGTGCGGAAGGCGTCCGGCTTGCTGGCAAGCTTGGCGCCGGCGCCATTGAGCTGCGGCGTGTTGCCCGGGTCGATGGAGGCCACGTTAAGCAACTGCGCCGGCTGGCCGTCGGCGTCGAAGCTTTCGCGCGACTCGAAAATCGGCAGCAGGTAGAACTGGTCCTGGGCGATGGCCATGTCTTGCGGCTCGATGGCCAGCACGTTCTGGCTGGAACCGTCGTCGCGCTGCGCTTTGGTCACTTCGTTGCGTGCGGCGGTGGTGTCGGCCAACAGGCGTTCCACGTCGTCGGCCTTGCGCAGGAAAATTACCGGACCACGGCCCGAGCGCTCGGTGAATTTCAGCACCAGGCTCTGCTTCCAGTCGCTCACCTGCGCGGCGGGCAACCAGCCTTCGCTGCGGCCATCGCTGGAGGCGCCAACTTTTACCCAGGGCTCGCCGCCGACCTGCTGGCGGGCATACACGTACAGCACCGAAAACGCCGGCAGCGCCGTGCTGCCGGCTTTGCCGCCGGCTTCTTGGGCCAATTGCGCGCCGGGTTTGCTCAGCACGCGTTGGAACAGGGTTTTCTTACCGGCCATCAGCAGCGGTTTGTCGCCGCCGTCCTGATTGGCGGCTGGCGCGACGCTGGCGGTAGTGGTTGATGCCGTCGTGGTCGAAGCAGGCGGCTGCGCCGGTTTCTTCTCGGGCTGCACCTGAGCAACTGGCGGCTTGTCGGCTTTCGGCGAACCGCTCAGCAGGAAGTAACCGCTACCGCCCAGAATCAGCAGCAAGCCCAACCCGGCGCCGGCAATCAACGGCACTTTGTTGCCCGAGCGTTTCTTCTCGATGGGCGGCGTGTAGGTGGGCGCGGGCGGCGGCAAGGTGGCGCCGGCATCGGTGGCTTGCAGTGGCGGCATGTCGATGGACATCGGCGTCAGGCCACCGGTGTCGGCGGTAATTACCGGCGTGGCGGCGGTCGGCGCTTCTTCGCTGCGCGGTGTCGGCGGCAGGTTCAGCGGGCGAATCTGTGTGCTTTCCATGGCGCTGGGCGCCAGGTGATCCAGCGCGGCGATAAACGCCCCGGCGGTGGGGAAGCGCTCGTCCGGGTTCTTGGCCAGCAGCTTGCGCAAAATGTCCTGATAACGGCCGTGGTTGATCGGCAGTTCCGGCAACGGTTCGGTCAGGTGGGCGAGGGCGGTGGACAGTGAGTCGGTGCCGACATAGGGCAGCTTGCCGGTCAGAATTTCGTAAAGCACCACGCCGAGGGCGTAGAGGTCGGTGCGGCCATCAATGGGCAAACCACGCGCCTGCTCGGGGCTCATGTAGCTGGGCGTGCCGATGGCAAAACCGACCTGGGTGAACTGCGTGCTTTCTTCAATCGACTTGGCGATGCCGAAGTCCGACAACACCGCCGTGCCGTCGGCGCGGAACAGAATGTTGGCCGGTTTTACATCGCGGTGCACCAGCCCTTGCGAGTGCGCGTAGCCGAGCGCCGAGGCCACTTGACGCAGAATCGACAAGCCCTGTTCCGGGCTCAGGCCTTCTTCGATGCGCTCTTTCAGCGTGCCGTTGGCCAGGTATTCCATGGCCATGTAGTACCAGGGCCCGGCGTTGCCGATGTCGAAAATGGTCACGGTGTTGGGCTGCGACAGGCGCGCCAACATGCGGCCCTCGCGCAGAAAGCGTTCGCAAAAACTCGGGTCGGCCGCCAGCGCACTGGCCATCACCTTGAGCGCCACCTTGCGTTGCAACGAGCGCTGCGTGGCCAGATAAACCGTGGCCATGGCGCCTTCGCCAAGGCCGCGTTCGATGTCGTATCCAGGTATCTCGATTTGCATGCCTTTACTGCTCTTATGAGGCGGCTATTTGTTTGTTCAAAAGCATCGCGGCTGAAGCCGCTCCTACAGGTTGTGGAGTTCCCGTGGGATCGGCTGGGCGGCATTCCGCTTTAGCCGCGATGCTCTTCTGGTCCTTTCACAACGCCCGAACCGTAATCGCCGTGATGTTATCCGGCGCCCCCCGGGTGAGCCCCAGGTGCACCAGACTTCTCACCATGGCATAGGGCTCGGCGTTGCTCAGTACGTCGCGCAATTCACTGTCGTCGGCGGTTTTGTTCAGGCCGTCGCTGCACAGCAGAAAGTTGTCGCCGGGCTGCACGGTAAAGCTCACTTCGGCCAGCTCCAACTGTTCAAACACGCCCACGGCGCGGGTGACGACGTTGGCGCGGGGGTGCACGCGGGCTTCTTCTTCGCTGAGCATGGCGTTGTCGATCAGGTCTTGCACGTAGCTGTGGTCGCGGGAAATCATTTCCAGTTGGCCGTCGCGCAGGCGGTACAGGCGGCTGTCGCCGGCCCACAGGCACGCGGCCTGCTCGCCACGCGTGGCCAACAGCACCACGGTGCTGCCCATCATGCTCACGCCGCGGCGCGCGGTTTCTTGCAGCACTTGTTCGTTTACCTGCGCCAGTGCCGCGCGCAGGGCGGCGACGTACTCGGCCAATTCCTGAGGCGCGGGAATCTGGCGCAGCGTGTCGATGATCAAGTTGCTCACGTAGTCACCCGCCGCGTGGCCGCCCATGCCATCGGCGACCACCCACAACCCGCGCTCGGTCAGTTCCAGGCAGGCGTCTTCGTTCACCTGGCGCACCATGCCGACGTGGCTGTAACTCGCCGCTTCATACGCCGTAATCATGGCGAATCCCTCAGCACGCTGCGCCGCTCGCCCATTAGCAAGCGGGCAAAATCTTCCAGCGCCGGCAAGCCGTGGCAGCGCAACAGCCCGGCCGCGACCTGATCGGAACCGTGGCCCCACCAGCAACTGAAGCCTTCGCAGCTCAGTTGAGCCAACAGCGCCAAGCGCGCGTGGGGTGTGGTGACGTCGCTGCGCAACAAACTGCCCAGCCCGCCGACATGGGCGCGAGGCGCCACCGCAGGCTCACCCAGGGCGCTGACGGCCTGCTCGAAAAGCTCAACGTCGGCGTCCGGTTCCAGGGTCGAAAGCAGCAAGGCTTCGGCGCGATCAAACCATTGCTCGTCGCCACCGACCACGCTGGCGATGTCGGCATCGACTGGCAGCAGGCAAGCGATGGTCAGCGGGAAATAACGGCCGACGCGGTCGATGCTCGGCATCATCACGCCTGCCACCGGCTGGCTGCCGAGCAGGTTGGCCGGCACGGCGAACCGCCACAGCGGGCTGACCAGATAGGCATCCAGCCAGGCATCGCCCAGCTCACGTTGACTGGCGGCCATGCCGGCAGCCAGCCAGGCATCCCAGGCTTCGATAAAGGCGGGCGGCAGGTCGCGACTGAGAAAGTCGCCACGGGCGGCCAGCTTGCCGTAAAACCCAGCGCTCATTTACAGCCGCTCCGGCAAGCTGAAACCCGACAGCACGCGGCTCTTGAACGGGTTGAAGGCGCTGCTGGCGCGCAGTTCGCACGAGATGCTCGCACCGTCCACGTGCAGGCGCAGGGTGAAGCGGTCTGGCGCGTTGCCGCGTTCCAGTTCCGATTGTTCCAGCAGGCGGAACCAGGCCCACGGGCCATCCAGCGTCAGCCCGGAACGACCGCCGGTGGGTGGCGGCAGAATCGACACGCGCACACCGCCGGTGCTGTTGGGGCTTGGCCATTGCATCGCCACGGGCCGGCTCGGGCCGTGGTCGTAGGTCATTTGTTGGCCGTCGAGGTCGAGCAAGAACTGCTCGATGCTGGCGTCCATGGCCACCGGCTTGAGTTCGAAACGCACCGCCGGTTGCGTGCCGCCTGCGCGGAAAAACGCATCGCGAATCGCCGCCGCGCGCTGGAAAGTACCCAGCACGTTGGGGTTGATACCGAGCTTCTGCGCGGCGCCCGGCTGCCAGCGCCAGGTGGCGGCGGAGGTGTCGACGTAGGGCTGCAAGTACTTGCGGAAGTAGTTGTCCATCACCCCGCCCGTGCCGAAGAACAGACCGAAGTCTTCCAGGGTCACGTCGCGGCTGCTGCTGGGGTTGATGGGATAACGGTCGGCGATGGACTGGCGGTACACGCTCACCACTTCGCTGACCCACGCGCCGTTCAGTTGGTTGCGCACGCCACCCATCATGCTGTTGGTGGTGGAGTTGACCACCGACTTCACCAGCCCTTGCACCACGGGCGGCTGACGCTCAGCGGTCAGCGCCACACGCGAGGCGGCAGCGGCCACCTGGTTTTTCGACTCACCGAGCAAAGCCTCGCCACTGGCGCCGACCATGCCGCTGACTTGTACGTACAAGGCGTTCATATCGGCCAGCAAGGTGTCGATGGGCGGCGGCTCGTTGCCGGTGGTGGCGACCAGGCTATTGAGCTCGGCAAAGCGCGCGCTGATGGGGTCGGTTTCAGCCGGCGCTTCGCTTTGCGTGGCTTGTTCTTCGCCGACCAGGGAACCCAGTTGCTGCTTGAGCTTGTCCACCGTGCCGTCAACTTTCTTGCCTTGTTCGGCGAGCAAACGGTCGGCCTGTTGCAGGTCGGTTTCCTTGGCCACCGCCACCAGCAGTTTTTTGAACGGTGAGTTCGGCCCAGAGAGCACGCGTAGCACATCGGCGGCCTGGGCCACGTTGCTGATCGGCACCACGTCGATGTCGCCGAGCAAGCCTTCCCATTGGCGCAGGTAGTCTTCGAAATACAGCTTGCGCACGTCGGAGGCCAAACCGGCGACGCCTTGCACGTCGTCCAGCGTGCGCCCCAGCACCCACTGTTCTTCGGCGATGGTGCCGGCCTGGCTGAGGCTGGCGGTGAGGAACACTTCGCGGTAGCCCCGGTAGGTGAAGAAGCCGCTTAACGGCTCGCTCAATGGCTTGCCACTTTTGCGCGTGAACACCAGCGGCGCATCGCGACCGGCTGCTTCACTGATGCGGAAGTCTGGCAAACCTTGCGGCAGTTTTTGCCGTTTCACCCGGTCGTATACGCGCTGCGCCACCGGCAGGCGTTGCAGTTGCCGGCGCAGGTCTTCCACCAGGTTTTCGTCCAGGCGCGCACTCGGCGGCCGCCGCTCCAGCAGGGCGTCCAGGTGCTCGTGCAAGGCTTGGCGCTGCTCGGGCGCCAGGTCGCGGGGCAGGGCGCGGTCCCAGTCCAGAGCAATCCAGGCTTTGATGAAGTCGGCGTCGTAATGGTCCGGGCTGCCGAGCATCAAGTAGGCCTTGAGGCCTTCGTATAGGAAGTCGGAACTGCCGCCGGAGCGCAGCTGTTCTTCCATACGGGTGACCAGACGCGGCGCGAACACGGCGATCAGCAACTTGCGGTACACGCTGGCCGATTCCTCGCCGAGCATGTCGCCTTGGTACAGGCCATAACCCTCAGCCCAACCGGGCGGATCGCCGGCCACGTTCTTGATCGCGTTAAGCAGCGGCAGCACCGCCAGCACGTCACGCTGCGCCGGGCTCAGGCTTTCCAGCGCTGCGGGCAACGGCTGCACGCGCTGTTCCACGGCGGCGATATAGGCCTGGTTAGCCCGGTAACTGGCAAACCACACGCCGGCCACCACCAACACTACGAGCACGGTGGCGGCCAGGGCGCCGCGCGCCAGCCATTTGCGTCGGCGCTCGACCTTGGCGTCGGCGCCAACCAAGCCGCGCTCACCAAAGGCCACGGTGCGGAACAGACGCTCGATAAAGTAGCTGCGCCCGGTGCCGTTCTGCCGCGCCAGGTGCTGGCGGTCGAGGTTCATCGACTGCGCCATGGAGCCGATCAGCCGATCAATCGGCGTGCCTTCTTGCGTACCGCTGGTGAGGTACACGCCGCGCAGCAGCACGCGCTCTTCAAAAGTGGTGGGCTTGAATACGCCTTCGAGGAAGCTGCTGAGGTTGTCTTTCAGCGCCGACACTTGCTGCGGGAAGCCGTAAATCAAATCACGGCGCGCCGGGTCGCGTTCGGTTTGCAGGCGCTCCACCAGGCCTTCGTTCAGGCGCTGTTCGAGGCCGGCAAATTCGCTGGCAAATACCGCCAGCGGCCCGTCGGTGTTCTTGCCATCGTCCAGGGCAAAGGTCATGCCCCACACCTGCGCGCGATCCTCTTTGCTCAGGTTGTCGAAAAACTCCATAAAGCCCGGCACCAGGTCGAGCTTGGTGAGCATCACGTAAATCGGGAAGCGCACGCCGAGCTGCGTATACAGCTCTTGAATACGCGCGCGAATGGCGCGGGCGTGGGCCAGGCGTTCGGCCTCGGTGCCCAGCAGCAAATCCGAGAGGCTGATGGCGATAAACGCGCCATCGATAGGCCGACGTTTACGCTGGGTTTTCAGCAAGTCGAGAAAGCCCAACCAGGCCGCTTTGTCGACCGCTGCGTGGCTGTCTTGGGTGGTGTAGCGGCCGGCCGTGTCGAGCAGCACGGCTTCGTCGGTAAACCACCAGTCGCAGTTGCGCGTGCCGCCCACGCCACGAATGGCGCCGCTGCCCAGTTCGCCGGCGAGCGGGAAGTTCAGCCCCGAGTTCATCAGTGCCGTGGTTTTGCCTGAGCCGGGCGGGCCGATGATGACGTACCACGGCAGCTCGTACAGGCTGCGGCGCTCATCGCCGCCGAGCTTGGCGCGCTTGAGCAACGCCAGGGCTTCGTCCATGCGCTGCTTGAGGGTCGCCAGTTCTTCGGCGGTCGCCACGCTGGCGGCGTCCGGCGCGCTGACGGCGGCCAGGCCGCTCATCACCTTGGCGGCGTTGCGCCGGGCTTGCAGAATGCGGGCGACGCGGTAGCCGATCCAGATCAGAAACAGCAGGGCAATCAGCACCCAGCGGCTGGTGGCCGAAGCCAACGGTTCGTGCTCGCCAATGCGCAGCAACGGGCCGACAAACCAGATGATCAGGCTGAGGGCAATCAGGCCCAGCACCGGCATGACCCAGCGGGCGAAAAAGTTGAAAAACGACTTCACTCGACGCCCTCCGCAAATACCGTAATTTCGACCCGGCGGTTGCGCGCGCGGCCTTCGTTGGTGGCATTGGAGGCCACCGGCTCGGTGTCACTGCGGCCCTCGGCCCGGAAGCGCGTGCTGTCGCCGGTTTTCGCCGCGAGAATGCCCGCCACTTCCTGAGCCCGTGCCTGCGACAGTTTCCAGTTCGACGGAAAGCGCAGGGTGGCAATGGGGCGGTTGTCGCTGTGGCCGGTGACCAGCACGTTGCCTTTGACTTTCTGCACCGCGTCGGCGATGCGCATCAGCAGCGGTTGCAGGTCGCTGTCGATACTGGCGCTGCCAGAGCTGAACAGCTCGTCGCCACGAATGGTCACCACCGAGCGGTCCACCGCGTCTTCCACGGCCACACGCTGGGCTTTGATGTCCTCGGCGAGGAAGCCGGCCAGGCGCGGACGCTCGATGATTTTCGGCTGCATGGGCGGACGGTCGATGGCCTGCACCGGAATTTCGCCCAGGGCATGAATCTTTTTGAACACCGGTTCGGCGTCGGCGGCCAGCTTCATGCGCAGGCCGAATACCAGCAGCAGCAACAGCGCCAAACCGATGGCAATGCCGACCCACGGCGGCAGGTATTGCGAAAGACGGTCACGCACCACGCTCAAGCCGCGCCAGTGCGGCGACAGCTCGCGGTCGCGCTCACCGCGTACCGAACGAATGGTGGCGGCGGTGCGTTCCCGCAAGGCTTCGAGTTGGCTGCGGCCGTCGTTCATCACCCGGTAACGGCCCTCGAAACCGAGGCTCATGCACAGGTACAACAGCTCCAATAAATGCAGGCGCTGGTGGGCGTTTTGCAGGCAGTGATCCAACAGTTGGAAGACTTTTTCGCCGCCCCAGGCTTCGTTGTGCAGGGTGATCAGCAGGCTCTGTTTGCCCCATTCGCTGCTGCTGCCCCACGGCGTGCTGAGCACGGCTTCGTCGAGGGCAGTGCACAGCACGTAGCGGGCCAGCATCATTTCATCCTGCGGCACGCCGGCCTGGCGCACTTGTTCTTCGAATTGACGCAAGTGCCCGAGTATTTGCGCGCGCAAGCTGGCCGGCGCCGGGTGGGCGATGGTGTTGCGCAAGCGGGTGAGCAAGGCCAGCAGCGGCCCGGCTGCCTGCTCCAGCGGATTCAACCCCTGACCACGCGTGGTAGGCAACGGCGCGCTGGCCATGGGGCCGGCAGGTTGTGCTGGCGGTGGCGTCGGGCGGCCAGCGGCGGCCGGGTCGGGCGCACGTCCACCGGGGCGCGGCATGATCATGGTGCGGTCATCGGGGCGACCGCCGCCTGCGTTGTTGGTGGAGCCGGTGCCAGGCGGAGGGCTGCCGAACGGATCGTCGATTGGGTGCATCGGATTATCCTCGGATGGCCCAGAAGGCCAGGTTCAGCCCCGGGAATTGCCCGGCGATATGGAAGGCAAAACCACCGGAGTTCGGCAGTTGCTTCCAGTGCGCGCTGCCGCGATCCAGCTCGAAATACGTCGAGCCGGCGTGGTACGGCAATTGGCGTGGCGCCACCGGCATGGGCAGCAAGCCAATGCCCGGCAACTGCAAGTTCACCAGGTCGCGAATGTGCTCCACCGAGCCCACTTTGGCTTGCTGCGGGAAGTTGCCGCGCAGGGTTTCGCCCGGCACATCGGCGCGCACCACCAGAATAAAGGCGGCGTTGTCGATCAGGGTTTTGTCCGCCAGCATCGCCACGTGCACGCCGTACGATTTCTCCACAATCGGAATGGCCACGGCCTTGCTGTCGATTACCGTCGCCAGGGCCATGCGCAGGGCGAGGAACACCGGGGCGAAGCTGCCGGCCAGGTCGTCATGGGCGTATTGCGGGTATTCCGCCGGGCGCCGCTCGCTGGTGGTGAAGGTCGAGAGTTCGCCAGCCAGGGCCACCAGCTCGGTGTACAGGCGCTCCGGGTGCAGCGGGCTCAAACGGGCCAGGTGGCTGGTCAGGGCTTCAGCGCGGTTGATCAGTTGCAGCAGCAGGAAGTCGGCAATCTCCGAAGCGCCACCGGCGCTGGAGGCGACTACGCGACCGGCTAGGGCTTCGCCGCGTTGATGCAGCAGGCCAACCAACTCTTTGCAGAAGCCGGCCAGCGGCGCGGCGGCGGCCACATCGAGCAGTGGCGGCAGGTAATCGGGGTCGAGCACCAGGGCGCGGTCGGCGCGTTTTTCCCGCACACGCACCACACCGACGCTGGCGTATTCGCCGAGGCCGTCCTTGTCGGTCAGCAGGCGAAAGGCCTGGCCGCCAATCGACACCGGGGCGCGGCTTTCAAAGGCGGCGTTGTCGTCGCGCACTTCACGCACCTGGCTCAGGTAACGGGCGCCGCCCAGGGCTTCGCCTTCGTCTACCGTGTCGCGGGTGCCGGCACGGCGCAGCGGCAGGGCCAGGTGCACGATGGCATCGCGGGCGTTGTCGTCCACGCTCAGGGGCACGGGCGCGCTGTCGTCGCCGGGAATATTGAACGGCGTGCCGTCCGGCAAAATGCCTTTGGCGCTGAGAATGGCGAGCTTGCCCTGGGCCAGCAGCGCCTCGTCAATCTGCAACTCGGAAAAGCCCCAGCCACCGGCGAGCAATGGGCGGCAACGGCCATCAACCAGTGCTTCGAGGTAGCGGTCGTGTTGCTGGAAATGCTGGGGGCGCAGGAACATTCCTTCCGACCAGACCACGCGGTTATTCCAAGACATGCTGGCTCCTGCTAGTTCGCTGAACGCGGAGTGATGGCCACGGCATGACTGCCGACCATCACGTCGTATGGGCTGGTTTTCTGCGCGGGTACGGCAACCACCTGGCGCCACAGAGCGTGGTCGAGGTCGCGGTAGCCGACAACGATGGCGAGGAATTTGGTTTGCTCGTCCAACGTGCGCTCGAGTTCTTTTTGCTCGCTGGGGCGCAGCAGCAATTCGTCGTGGGCGACCAGGTCGGAACCCAGGGCGCTTTCCGGTTTGTCGATCAGGCTGAAAAAGTCGGCGCGGGAAAAGTTGTTGGCGCTCTTCAGTTCATACAAGCGCACGCGCACGGGGGCGGGGTCGCCAGCCGGGGAGGGGTTGAGTTCACTGGAGCCGAGAAAGTGCAGTTGCAGCACCGTTGGCGGTGGCGGTGGCGGTGGCTCGGATGCACAGGCGGCCAGCAACGAGGCCAGCACCACGCCGTGCAACAGGGAAAAAATTCTTGGCATTCTTGAGTCCTTGAAATGAGCGCCTGACTGACGTTGCCCTGGCCAGAGCCGGGCGACGATTCCGTGTATGAAGAAATTTAGCGACGTCGCAAACGGCTGCTGTGCTCCTCGTAAGCGCGGCTGAATTCACGGCCGAACAGGTCTTGAAAGTCGTCCTCGGCTTCGCGCTGGATGCTCGCGTACAAGGCGCTGAACTGCTCCCACAATTGCGCATGGCGCGCACCGGGCAGCAGGGCGGAAAAGCCGCTGGGTTTTTCGAAGCGGGCTTCCAGCGCATTCGGCTCGAAGCGTTGCAACAGGTGATGAATCGCTGCCTGCACGCCGGCCATCACGGCCATCTGGTGGGCCTTGATATCGTCGAAGCCGTCTTCAATGGCTTGGTCCGGGGCGAGGAATGCCTGGTTGCCGGAACGCAATAACAACAGCAGCGCTTCATCCACGTTCGGTGCGAATTTCAGCGGGTTGTTTTGAATCGGTTGAATGGTGGTCTGCTGCATGCGGAACTCACCTTTCAAACTGCTGCGCGCACGCAGCACCTCGATCATGCCTTCCACCATTTGCCGGTAGCTGCGGCCAATGGCTTCCATTTGCGCTTCGGCGTTTGCCGGGTCGACGCGCAATTGCGACACGCCGGCACCGCGTAAAAACGCCTGGAGCAAGTCGCCGCTCGGCGCCGCGTCCACGGGTGGCAAGGGCGGTTGCAGGCGAATGGGCTGCGGCTCGCGAACCGGCTCGGGTGTGGGGTCGAGAATGAATTCCTGCGGCGCGGGCGGAGCAGGGGGCGCAACACTCGGCGTGGTGACAATGCCGGCCCACGGGTCATCCACCACGGCGCTTGGCGGCGGCGTGATGGGCTCGGGTTCAGCCGGCACAGGCGGCGCGACGTAAACGGGCGGTACGGGCGGCACGGCAGCGGGCGGCGGTGGCGCCAAAGGCTGCTGCGCGAAGGGATCGGGAATCGCAGGCTTTGCTGCCGAGAGATCGGCAAACGGATCCCAGTCATCCGGAATCATCGACGCGCCGCCACTGGCAACCGGTGTGGCAGCCGGCACGTCAAAGGTCGGCATGGCTTGCGGCGTCGGCGGGCGGAAGTCGTGGCGTTCGGCGGGCACATGATCCGGAATCGGCGCGGCGCCGCCGGATGGCGGATTAAGAAAATCGAACAGATCAGGCTTGGTATCCAGCGGCGAGTTGCCCTGGAAATGCGCGGCGGCATGTTGCGTCACTGGCGTCGGCATGGCGGCCGGCGCAGCGCTGCCGGCCTGGCGGCTCATCAGGGCATCGAAGCTGGTGTTGGGGTCGGTGGCGATGCCCGAGGCGGCGCTGCTGGAGGCAAAACCGCTCATGGCCTCGAGCTGCACAAGAATGTCGTACTCACCCAAACGCACCAGCTCGCCGTCTTGCAAACGCTCACTGTTACCACGGCGCAGGCGCTGGCCGGACTGCACCAGCAGCACGCCGTTGGTGCTGTTGTCGGTGATGTAGTAAGCGCCGTCGCGGCTGGTGATGGTGCAGTGCAGGCTGGACACCAGGCGTTCGGGGTCGGGCAGCACCCAATCGTTTTCGGGGCCACGGCCGATGGTCAGGCTACCCTGGTCCAGCTGA
Organism: Pseudomonas sp. AC070; assembly: GCF_979258635.1. Classification (NCBI taxonomy): domain Bacteria; kingdom Pseudomonadati; phylum Pseudomonadota; class Gammaproteobacteria; order Pseudomonadales; family Pseudomonadaceae; genus Pseudomonas; species Pseudomonas sp. AC070. The sequence continues at coordinate 2,721,622 of NZ_OZ409871.1, read as the reverse complement.
CGTTCCGACAATTGGCCGGGTGTCAGTTTGTGGTAGCTGGTGATGGTCAAACGCAGTGGCATTGCGACTCCTTGCACACGCCTTGCGGCGTTACCTCCGGGCTGATGCGGGCGGCTTGAAGAAAAGCCTTACCCCGTCGCCTTATTTTTCCTGCGCGAATACTACAGCGGCCAACGCACAGAGTTCCGTCTTTCATCTGAAAATTCAGGATAAAAAAGACACGCTTCACAGATTGATCTTCTAGGCTAGCTGTTGCTCACTCGTCCTCCAAGCGCGGCTTGACAACGCTTTAACGTGCTCCAAGAATGCCCGTCGCCCCGCCACAGGTGTTTTTTTGAGCCATGGTTTGGCCACCACGCGAGCCGAAGGAATCGGTTCTCGTAGGCACCCCAATCGGATCAGGGCTGCGTTCCAGCAGCCTGATATGGAGATCGCCCGAGTGTTGGATGTACCCGCTTTACTGGCTCCGATAAACGCCGATGCACCTTGCGGCGAGGACCTTGAATACGATGCAGCTTTTCTCGAGCTGGAGCGTAGTGCGCAAGGTCAGCCGGAACGCCAAATGGGTGACGCCGTTTTACCGGCAGAGCCGCCCGAATGGCCCAGTGTTAATCAGCAAATTCACGACCTCTTTTCCCGCACCAAAGACCTGCGTGTCGCCAACATTTTGGTGCGCAGTTCACTGGCCCTTTATGGCCTGCCGGGTTTCGCCCAGGCGCTATTGCTGATCAGCGAATTGCTCAACCAGTACTGGGTCGATTTGCACCCACGGCTGGACCCCGACGACAACGACCCCACCTCGCGCATCAACGCGCTGACCGGCCTGAATGCCGAAGACAACCTGCGTCTGCTGTGGGAAAGCGCCCTGGTGCGTTCGCGCACCTTTGGCACCGTCACGGTCCGCGCGGCGATCAACGCCCACGGCCTGCAGCGCTTCGCCAGCGAGACCCTCGGCCAGGATCAATTCAACGCCGCGCTGCGTGACAGCGATGCCGACGCGCTGCAAACCACCCGCGATGCCGTGGCCCAGGCGCTCACCGCACTGACCGCCATCGAGCGTGAAGTGAGCGAGCAAGTCGGCTCTGACCAGGGCGTGGACCTGGCACCGCTGAAACTGATGCTGCGCCAGGCCGGGCAGACCCTCGGTGCCAATGCGCAAGCCGATACCGGCAGCACTGATTCAGCAGGCGAGGGCGACAGCATGGCCACCAGCGATGCACCCGCAAGCGCCACACAAACGCCACGCGCCAGTGGTGAAATTGCCACGCGCGATGACGTGTTGCGCCAGCTTGATCGCCTGCTTGAGTACTACGCCCGGCACGAGCCATCGAGCCCGGTGCCGGTGCTGCTCAGCCGCGCTAAAACCCTGGTCACCGCAGATTTCGCTGCCATCGTGCGCAACCTTATTCCCGATGGCATGTCGCAGTTCGAAGCCTTGCGCGGGCCTGATTCCGAATAACGTTGGGGCGTGCCCCAACGGCGTAATCCAATAAGTCGGTCATCAGTGGTTTGTCGATGACGTCACTGTTCAGTCGCCTGATGGCGAGGGAGGAGCAACATGGTCACCAGTAGCCAGAAATTCATCGCCCGAAATCGCGCGCCCCGTGTGCAGATCGAATACGACGTCGAGCTGTATGGCGCCGAGAAAAAGGTTCAGCTGCCGTTCGTAATGGGCGTGATGGCCGACCTCGCTGGCAAGCCTGCCGAGCCGTTGGCTCCGGTGGCCGACCGCAAGTTTCTTGAAATCGACGTCGATAACTTCGACTCGCGCCTCAAGGCGATGAAACCGCGCGTGGCCTTCAACGTGCCGAACGCCCTGACCGGCGAGGGCAACCTGAGCCTGGACGTGACCTTCGAGAGCATGGACGACTTCAGCCCGGCGGCCATTGCCCGCAAGGTCGATTCGTTGAGCAAGCTGCTTGATGCGCGTACCCAGCTGGCCAACCTGCTGACCTACATGGACGGCAAAACCGGCGCCGAAGACATGATCATGAAAGCGATCAAAGACCCGGCCCTGCTGCAGGCCCTGGCCAGCGCACCGAAGCCAACCGACGAGCCACAAGCTTAAGAGGACGATTTAGCATGGCCGAATTGAGCACCGACAATCAGGCGCTGCCCCAGGCAACGACCGAGCAGACCAGCGAGTTCGCAAGCTTGCTGCTGCAAGAATTCAAACCCAAAACCGAGCGTGCCCGCGAAGCAGTGGAAACCGCTGTGCGCACCCTGGCCGAACACGCCCTGGCACAGACCAATCTGATATCCAACGACGCTATCAAGTCGATTGAATCGATCATCGCCGCCATCGACGGCAAGCTGACCGAGCAGATCAACCTGATCATGCACCACCCCGATTTCCAGCAACTGGAAAGCGCCTGGCGTGGCCTGCATTACCTCGTCAACAACACCGAGACCGACGAGCAGCTGAAGATTCGCGTGCTCAACATCTCCAAGCCGGAACTGCACAAAACCCTGAAGAAATTCAAGGGCACCACGTGGGACCAGAGCCCGATCTTCAAGAAGATGTACGAAGAAGAATACGGCCAGTTCGGTGGCGAACCGTACGGCTGCCTGGTGGGCGACTACTACTTCGACCAGTCGCCGCCCGACGTGGAATTGCTCAGCGAAATGGCCAAGATTTCCGCCGCCATGCACGCACCGTTCATTGCCGCTGCTTCGCCGACTGTGATGGGCATGGGCTCGTGGCAGGAGCTGTCGAACCCGCGTGACCTGACCAAGATTTTCACCACCCCGGAATACGCTGGCTGGCGCTCGCTGCGTGAGTCTGACGACTCGCGTTACATCGGCCTGACCATGCCGCGCTTCCTGGCGCGCGTACCGTACGGCGCGAAAACCGACCCGGTGGAAGAGTTCGCTTTCGAAGAAGAAACCACCGGCGCCGACAGCAGCAAATACACCTGGGCCAACTCGGCCTACGCCATGGCCGTGAACATCAACCGTTCGTTCAAACTGTACGGCTGGTGCTCGCGCATTCGTGGTGTGGAATCGGGCGGTGAAGTGGAAGGCCTGCCGGCCCACACCTTCCCAACCGACGACGGCGGCGTGGACATGAAGTGCCCAACCGAAATCGCCATTTCTGACCGCCGCGAGGCTGAGTTGGCGAAGAACGGTTTCATGCCGCTGCTGCACAAAAAGAACACCGACTTCGCCGCCTTTATCGGCGCCCAGTCCTTGCAGAAACCGGCCGAATATGACGACCCGGACGCCACCGCCAACGCCAACCTGGCCGCGCGCCTGCCGTACCTGTTCGCCACCTGCCGTTTTGCGCACTACCTGAAGTGCATCGTGCGCGACAAGATCGGCTCCTTCAAAGAGAAGGACGACATGCAGCGCTGGTTGCAAGACTGGATTCTCAACTACGTCGACGGCGACCCGGCGCACTCCACCGAAACCACTAAAGCCCAGCACCCGCTGTCGGCTGCCGAGGTGGTGGTGGAAGAAGTGGAAGGCAACCCGGGTTACTACAACTCGAAGTTCTTCCTGCGTCCGCATTACCAGTTGGAAGGGCTGACCGTTTCGCTTCGACTCGTTTCGAAACTTCCGTCCGCTAAAGGCGCGTAAAACGCCGGGAGCTTAGCCCGGGCGGCGTTAAAAGCAGGTTCAAAAATGCTCATTGGCTACAGCCAACTCCGCTTTTTTCACCTGCTTTTGCCTTGCCCGGCCGTCGCTCTCGACGTTTTCCAAAATTTTGCACAGTGCATTTAAACGGACTTGCCATGGTGGTGGGTTCACAAAGATGAAGTGGCTACGGCCACGCAGGAGGAAACATGGCTGTTGATATGTTCATCAAGATCGGTGACATCAAGGGCGAGTCCAAGGACAAGGCCCACGCTGATGAAGTCGACGTATTGGCGTGGAGCTGGGGCATGTCGCAAAACGGCAACATGCACCTGGGCACTGGCGGCGGCGCTGGCAAGGTTAACGTGCAAGATCTGACCCTGACCAAGTACCTCGACAAGGCCACACCGAACCTGATGATGGCGTGCTCCTCGGGCAAGCATTACCCCGAAGCCAAGCTGACCGTGCGTAAAGCCGGCGGCAGCGCGCAGGTTGAATACCTGGTGATCACCATGAAAGAAGTGCTGATCTCCTCGGTGACCACCGGCGGCAGCGGCGGCGAAGATCGCCTGACCGAAACCATCGGCCTGAACTTCGCTCAGGTGCAAGTGGACTACCAAGCCCAGAAAGAAGACGGCTCCAAAGAAGGCGGCCCGATCAAGTACGGCTGGAACATCCGTCAGAACGTCAAGATCTGATAAGGCTTTACCCGCTCCCACAATCTGTAGGAGCGGCTTTAGCCGCGATGCTTTTCAGCGATCAAGAGCATCGCGGCTAAAGCCGCTCCTACAGGGGGAGCGACTTTTTTCTCGTCATCCAATCCCAGGGAAGTGCTGTTATGACTGCCGATGAACTGTTGCGTGCCGGTCGCCTCGATGATGCGCTCAAGGCCCTGCAAGACCAGGTTCGCGGCGCTCCGGCCAACGCCACGCTGCGGATTTTTCTTTTTCAATTGTTGGCCGTCATGGGCCAATGGAGCCGTGCGCAAAATCAGTTGAAGGTGGTCGGTGAACTCGACGCCGCCGCGCTGCCGATGGTGCAAACCTATCGCACCGCGCTGGAGTGCGAGGCGCTGCGGGCCGAGGTGTTCGCCGGGCGCGTGACGCCGGTAATTCTTGGCGAACCCGCCGCTTGGATTGCGCCGCTCATTCAAGCCTTGAAGATGGACGCCGACGGTCACCCGCAAGCCGCTGAGCAGATGCGTGCCGAAGCCTTCGAAGCAGCGCCGGCCAATCCCGGTCAGGTCAATGGCACGCCGTTCGCCTGGTTGGCCGACGCCGATCCGCGCCTGGGGCCGGTGCTGGAAGTGATCGTGAACGGTCGCTATGCCTGGCTGCCGATGAGCAACATTGCCAGCCTCACGGTGGAAGCACCGACGGACTTGCGCGATCTGGTGTGGCTGCCCGCCGAACTCACGCTGATCAATGGCGGCACCACCGTCGCGCTGCTGCCCAGCCGCTACCCCGACACCGTGGCACAAGGCGATGACGCCGCGCGCCTGTCGCGCAAAACCGATTTCCTCGATAACGGCGTGCCGCTGGGCCAGCGCCTGTTTGCCACCGATGACGGTGATACCGCGCTGTTCGATCTGCGCACCGTGGAATTCGCTGTGGCAGACGCCTGATGGCCAACATTCCTTTGCAGGAGCGTTTGCAACCGTCGCTGCTCGACCGCCTGGTGGACAACGACCGCAGCAACCCGAACGAGAGCCCGGACAAGCGCGTGCTGTCCATGAGCCAACTGAAAGCCTCGGTGCTGCGCGACCTGACCTGGCTGTTCAACACCACCGCCTTGCTGGATGTGGAAACCGCCGCCGCCACCCCGGCCGGCACCTCGGTGCTCAATTACGGTTTGCCGGCGCTGGCCGGGCGCACGTTGTCGAATATCGACGTGCCGGCGATTGAAGCCTTGCTGACGAAAACCATCGCCACGTTCGAGCCGCGCATTTTGCGTTCCACCTTGCGCGTCAAAGCGCGTTTGCTGGAGGAGGGCATGGACCACAACGCCCTGGCGTTTGAAATTGAAGGCGACCTGTGGGCACTGCCCGTGCCGCTGCGGCTGATGCTCACCACAAATCTGGACCTGGAAACCGGCCACGTAAAAATCGTGCCCAACGAGCAGCGGAGGCGTGCATGAATCCGCGCATGCTGGAGTATTACAACCAGGAGCTGTCGCACATTCGCGAGAGCGCTGCCGAGTTCGCCCGCGAGTTTCCGAAAATTGCCAGCCGCCTGACGTTGTCGGGTGTGGATTGCGCCGACCCGTACGTAGAGCGCCTGCTCGAAGGCTTTGCCTACCTGACCGCGCGGGTGCATTTGAAGCTGGACGCCGAGTACCCGACGTTCACCCACAATCTGCTGGAAATCGCCTACCCGCATTATCTGGCGCCCACGCCGTCGATGACCGTTGTGCAACTGCGCGCCGACCCCAACGAAGGCTCGCTCAGCAGCGGCTTTACCATCGAGCGCAATGCGCCGCTGCGTGGCGTGCTGGGCCGCGAGGAACAAACCGCCTGCGAATACCGCACTGCCCATTCGGTGACGCTGTGGCCGCTGGAAGTGGCCAGCGCCGAATACTTCGGCAACCCGGCGGCGGTACTTGGGCGCCTGGCTGCCAGCGAGCCGAAGGCCAAGGCCGGCTTGCGCATTCGCCTGCGCAGCGGCGCCGGTTTGCCGCTCAACAGCCTGAGCCTGGACAACCTGCCGCTGTACCTGCACGGCGCCGATGAGCAGCCGTTTCGCCTGTATGAACAATTGCTCGGCAACGCCTGTGCCGTATTTGCCCAGGCGCCGGGCAGCGATTGGGTCGAGCGCCTGCCGCCCGGCTCGCTGCGTCCCCGTGGTTTCGACGACGAAGACGCGCTGCTGCCAGTAGTGCCGCGCGCGTTCCAGGGCTACCGCCTGTTGCAGGAATACTTCGCGCTGCCCAACCGATTTCTGTTTGTTGAATTCGCCGAGCTGCGTCGCTCGGTGCAGCGCTGCGCCGGCAATGAGCTGGACCTGATCATTCTCTTCAACAAACACGACGCCACCCTCGAAGGCACCGTCAGCGGCGCGCAGTTCGTGCCGTTCTGCACCCCGGCGATCAACCTGTTTCCACGCCGCGCCGACCGTATCCATTTGAGCGAGCGGGTCAACGAGCATCAGGTGATCGCCGACCGCACGCGGCCGATGGATTTCGAGATTCACTCGCTCACTCAAGTGACCGGCCACGGCACCGGGCCGGAGCAGCCGTTCCAGCCGTTCTATGCCGTGCGCGACCCGTCGCGCTATGGCCGCGAGCAGGCGTATTTCATCGTGCGTCGCGAGCCGCGCCTGTTGTCGAGCAACCAGCGGCGCAACGGCCCGCGCTCCACTTACGTGGGCAGCGAAACCTTTGTCTCGCTGGTAGACGCCAATCAGGCGCCGTACCGCCACGACCTGCGCCAACTGGGCGTCAGCGCGCTGTGCACGAACCGCGACCTGGCCTTGTTTATTCCGGTGGGCACCAGCAAAAGCGATTTCAGCCTGGAAGACAGCGCGCCGGTGCTCGACGTGCGCTGCCTGGCCGGCCCGAGCCGTCCGCGCGCCAGCCGCGCCCATGACGCCAGCGCCTGGCGGCTGATCAGCCAGTTGTCGCTGAATTACTTGTCGTTGTCCGAACAAGGGCAGGGCGCCGCTGCGTTGCGCGAGCTGTTGCGCCTGTATGGCGACCCCACCGATTCGGCGCTGCAATTGCAAATCGAAGGCCTGCGCGAAGTCAGCAGTAAACCTTGCACCCGACGCTTGCCGATGCCGGGGCCGATTGTGTTTGGCCGTGGCTTGGAGATCAGCCTCGAATTCGATGAAAACGCGTTTCGCGGCACCGGCGTGTTTCTGCTCGGCGCGGTGTTTGAGCGCTTCCTCACCCGCTACGTGTCGGTCAACAGCTTTACCGAAACCGTGCTGCGCACCACCGAGCGCGGCGAAATCATGCGTTGGCAGGCGAAACCCGGATGCCGACCGAACCTCTGAATTCGCTCGCCGCGATGGCGGCCGCACCCTGGGAGCATGACTTCTTCCAGGCGTTGCGCCGTATCGAATGCGAAGCCCAGGACAAACCCCGGCTCGGCCATTCCGTGCGCCTGGCCGACGACCCGCTGCGCCTGGGGCAAACCCCGGACTGCGGCTTTGCGCCGTCAACCTTGTCGCTCGTGGAGCCGGCCAGCGACACCGCGCCGCCACGCGTAGAACAGTTCTTTTTCGGTCTCACCGGGCCGAACGGGCCGTTGCCGCTGCACTTGACCGAATACGCCCGCGAGCGTCAGCGCAACGAAGGCGACCCCGGTTTTACGCGGTTTATGGACGTGTTCCACCACCGCTTGCTCACGCTGTTCTACCGCGCCTGGGCCGAAGCGCGGCCGTCGGTAAGCCACGACCGGCCAGACGACGATTACTGGTCGGCACGCCTCGCTGCGTTGTCGGGTCGCGGCATGGACAGTCTGCTCGGCCAAGGCCCGATTCCCGATCAGGCGCGCTATTACTACACCGGGCACCTGGCGGCCACGAGTCGCTACCCGGACGGCTTGAAGGTGATTCTTTCCGAGTACTTCGAGCTGCCGGTGGCCATCGAGGAATACGTCGGCCAATGGCTGGAACTGCCCGAGCGCAGTCGGCTTGGCGCCGGGGCCAGCACCCTGGGCATGGACGTGTGCCTGGGCACCCACGTGTGGGACCGCCAACATAAATTTCGTCTGCGTCTGGGCCCCATGCCCTTGGCCAAATACGAGCGCCTGTTGCCCGGTGGCGAGCTGTTTCGCCAGTTGGCGGCGTGGGTCGGCGAGTACCTCGGCCATGAGCTGGACTGGGACGTGAACCTGGTGTTGAGCCAGGAAGAAATACCCCCATTGGACCTGGCCGGCGGTGTGCGGCTGGGTTTCAACGCCTGGCTGGGACACCCCGGCGAGGATGCCAAGGATTTACTGCTGGCCAGCCAGTACGCCGGGGACCGGCTGCTGCAACGCCCGAATAAGGAGATGAGTCATGAGTGAGATCAGCCGGGTTGCACTGTTCGGCAAGCTGAACAGCCTTGCCTACAAAGCCATTGAAGCGGCCACCGTGTTCTGCAAATTGCGCGGCAACCCGTATGTGGAAATGGCCCACTGGCTGCACCAGATCTTGCAACTGCAAGACTCTGACCTGCACCAGCTGGTGCGCCAGTTCAACATCGACCCGGCGCGCCTGGCCCGTGATCTCACCGAAGCCCTGGACCGCCTGCCGCGTGGCTCCACCTCGATTACCGATTTGTCCTCGAATGTCGAAGAAGCCGTCGAGCGCGCCTGGGTGTACGGCAGCCTGATGTTTGGCGAAAACCAGGTGCGCACCGGCTACCTGATCGTCGGCATTCTGAAAACCCCGAGCCTGCGCCATGGCTTGCTGGCGTTGTCCCAGGAGTTCGACAAGGTCAAGGTTGAAGCGCTGACCGAGCGCTTTGACGAGTACGTCGGCAACTCGCCGGAAAACGCCCTGACCGCCAGCGACGGCTTCAGCAGCGCTGCCCCCGGCGAGGCCAGCGGTGCCATCGCGCCCGGCGCGTTGGGCAAGCAGGAAGCGCTGAAGAAATTCACCGTCGACCTCACCGAGCAGGCACGCAGCGGCAAGCTCGACCCGATTGTGGGCCGCGACGAAGAAATCCGTCAGTTGGTCGACGTGCTGATGCGCCGTCGCCAGAACAACCCGATTCTCACGGGCGAAGCGGGCGTGGGTAAAACTGCCGTGGTCGAAGGCTTTGCCTTGCGCATCGTCGCCGGCGACGTGCCGCCTGCGCTGAAAGACGTGGAACTGCGCGCCCTCGACGTCGGCCTGCTGCAAGCCGGTGCCAGCATGAAAGGCGAATTCGAACAGCGCCTGCGCTCGGTGATTGAAGACGTACAAAGCTCGCCCAAGCCGATCATCTTGTTTATCGACGAAGCCCACACCCTGGTCGGCGCCGGTGGCGCTGCCGGTACTGGTGATGCGGCCAACTTGCTGAAGCCGGCCCTGGCCCGTGGCACCTTGCGCACCATCGCCGCCACGACCTGGGCGGAGTACAAAAAGCACATCGAAAAAGACCCAGCCCTGACCCGTCGTTTCCAAGTGGTGCAGGTGGAAGAGCCGTCCGAGCACAAAGCCATTCTGATGATGCGCGGCGTGGCCTCGACCATGGAAAAACACCACCAGGTGCAGATTCTCGACGAAGCCCTGGAAGCGGCGGTGAAGCTGTCTCACCGCTATATTCCGGCGCGTCAGTTGCCGGACAAATCCGTCAGCCTGCTCGACACCGCCTGTGCCCGCACGGCCATCAGCCTGCATGCTGTGCCGGCCGAAGTGGACGACAGCCGTCGGCGCATTGAAGCGTTGGAAACCGAACTGGCGATCATCGGCCGCGAAAAGGCCATCGGCATCAATATCGGCGAGCGCCTGCGCAGTGCTGAAACCTTGCTGAGTGAAGAACGTGAGCGCCTGACGGGTTTGGAAACGCGCTGGGCCGACGAAAAAGCCTTGGTCGATGAACTGCTCGATATCCGCGCCCAACTGCGTGCCGCCGCCGAAGCGGTGGACGACACCGGCAGCGAGCCGGCGCCGGCCGAACCTAACGCCGAACTGCACACCCGCTTGCAGGATGTGCAAACCCGCCTGGCCGCGCTGCAAGGTGAGTCGCCGCTGATTTTGCCGATTGTCGACTACCAGGCCGTGGCCTCGGTGGTGGCCGACTGGACCGGCATTCCGGTCGGGCGCATGGCGCGCAACGAACTGGAAACCGTGCTCAACCTGGCGAAGTACCTGAAAAAACGCATCATCGGCCAGGATCACGCCCTGGAGATGATCGCCAAGCGCATCCAGACCTCGCGCGCCGGCCTCGACAACCCGAGCAAACCCATCGGCGTGTTCATGCTGGCCGGCACCTCGGGCGTGGGCAAAACCGAAACCGCGCTCGCACTGGCCGAGGCCATGTATGGCGGTGAGCAGAACGTCATCACCATCAACATGAGCGAGTTCCAGGAAGCCCACACCGTGTCGACCCTCAAAGGCGCGCCACCGGGCTACATCGGCTACGGCGAAGGCGGCGTGCTGACCGAAGCAGTGCGGCGTAAACCGTACAGCGTGGTGCTGCTGGACGAAGTGGAAAAAGCCCACCCCGACGTGCACGAAATTTTCTTCCAGGTGTTCGACAAGGGCGTGATGGAAGACGGCGAGGGCCGGGTGATCGACTTCAAAAACACGCTGATTCTGCTCACCACCAACGCCGGCACCGAGCTGATTTCCAGCTTGTGCAACGACCCGGAACTGATGCCCGAGCCGGACGCCATCGCCAAGGCGCTGCGCGAGCCGCTGCTGAAGATTTTCCCGCCGGCGTTGCTCGGCCGTCTGGTGACCATTCCGTACTACCCGCTCAGCGACGAGATGATCAAGTCCATCGCCCGCCTGCAACTGGAGCGGGTGAAGAAGCGCGTGGAAGCCACCCACAAAGTGCCGTTCGAATACGACGACGGCGTCATCGCGCTGATCGCCGAACGCTGCACCGAAACCGAGAGCGGCGGGCGCATGATCGACACCATTCTGACCAACACCTTGCTGCCGGATATGAGCCGTGAATTCCTCACGCGCATGCTCGAAGGCAAGCCGCTGGAAGCGGTGCGCATCAGCCGTCAGGGCAGCGATTTCCACTACTCCTTTGGCGCTTCAACAGACAGCAGCGCTGCGGTTTAACGCCGTCGCAGTCGGGATACGGATATGGCATTAAGCACAAGCACGCGCCTGGTTCAGGTCGACAGCCCGCTGGGCACCGATGTTCTGGTGCTGCGCCAGCTCGACGGCGTGGAAGAGCTGGGGCGGGTGTTCGATTACGAGCTGAACCTGGTCTCGGAAAACACCTCGCTGGCGCTCAACAGCCTGCTCGGCAAACCCATGAGCATCACCATGGAATTGCAGGACGGCAGCAAGCGCTACTTCCACGGCATCGTCGCCCGCGCCAGCCAAGGCGCCGGCATCGGTCAGTTCGCGGTGTACCGGGTCACGCTCAAGCCGTGGTTGTGGCTGATGTCGCGCACCTCCGACTGCAAGATTTTCCAGAACCGCACGGTGCCGGACATCATCAAGCAGGTGTTTCGCGACCTCGGTTTCTCCGACTTCGAAGACAGCCTCAGCCGCTCGTATCGCGAGTGGGACTACTGCGTGCAGTACCGCGAAACCAGCTTCGACTTCGTTAGCCGGCTGATGGAGCAAGAAGGTATTTACTACTTCTTCCGCCATGAAAAAGGCCGCCACGTATTGGTGTTGGCCGATGCCTACGGCGCCCACAGCACCGCCGCCGGTTACGCAAGCGTGCCGTTCTACCCGCCAACCGCCGAACAGCGCGAGCTGGACCATATCGACGACTGGCACCTGAGCCACGAAGTGCAGTCCGGTTCCCTGGCGCTCAACGACTACGACTTCCAGCGCCCCAGCGCGCGCCTGGAAGTGCGCTCGGTAATCAGCCGCCCGCACACCGCCAGCGATTACCCGTTGTATGACTACCCCGGCGAGTACGTGCAAAGCGGCGACGGCGAGCACTACGCACGCACCCGCATTGAAGCAATTCACACCCAATTCGAGCGCGTGCAGTTGCGCGGCACCGCCCGTGGCATTGGCTCGGGCAATCTGTTCAGCATGACCCGCTACCCGCGTGACGATCAGAACCGCGAATACCTGGTAGTCGGCGCCCGTTACACGATCGTGCAAGAGCACTACGAAACCGGCTTTGACGACGTGGAACAGCAGTTCATCAGCCACCTCGACTGCATGGACGCGAGCCAGGCGTTTCGCCCGCAACCGATCACCGTGCGGCCCATCGTGCAGGGCCCGCAAACGGCCATGGTGGTCGGCCCCAAAGGCGAGGAAATCTGGACCGACCAATACGGCCGCGTAAAGGTGCATTTCTACTGGGACCGCCACGACCAATCCAACGAAAACAGCTCGTGCTGGATGCGCGTGTCGCAATCCTGGGCCGGCAAGAATTGGGGTTCCATTCAGATTCCGCGCATCGGCCAGGAAGTGATTGTCAGCTTCCTTGAAGGCGACCCCGACCGCCCGATCATCACCGGTCGTGTGTACAACGCTGAACAGACCGTGCCGTACGACTTGCCCGCCAACGCCACGCAGAGCGGGGTAAAAAGCCGCTCCAGCAAGGGCGGCTCGCCGGCCAATTTCAACGAAATTCGCATGGAAGATTTAAAGGGTTCCGAGCAGCTGTTTATTCACGCGGAAAAGAACCAGGACATCGAAGTCGAGAACGACGAAACCCACTGGGTCGGGCACGACCGCACGAAAACCATCGACCACGATGAAACCGTGCACGTTAAACACGACCGCACCGAAACCGTCGACAACAACGAGACCATCACCATCGGCGTGGACCGCAAGGAAAAGGTCGGCAACAACGAAACCATCTCCATCGGTGTGGACCGCACCGAGAATGTCGGCAGCAACGAGAAAATCACCATTGGTGCCAACCGCACCGAAAGCGTGGGCGCCAACGAAGACATCACCATCGGTGCTGACCGCAGTGAAAAAGTCGGCAGCAACGAGACCATCAAAATCGGCGCCAACCGCACCGAAGATGTCGGCAGCAACGAAAAAATCACCATCGGCGCCAACCGCACCGAGAGCGTGGGCAGTAACGAAGACATCGACATCGGCAGCAACCAGACCACCAAAATCGGCAGCGACGAAAGCCGCAGCGTCGGCAAAAACCGCAGCACCGATGTCGGCAAAGACGACTCGCTGAGCGTGGGCAAGAACTTTGAATTGACCGCCGGCGACTCCATCACCCTGACCACGGGTGCGGCCAGCATCAGCATGAAAAAAGACGGCACCATCGTCATTCGTGGCAAAAACATCACCATTGACGGTTCGGGCGCGATCAATATCAAAGCCAGCAAAAACGTAGTCGTCAAAGGCCAGAAGATTCTGCAGAACTGATTAGCAGCGGCCGCTAACCCCGGCCGCCCAACGGAAGAGAAACCAGCATGAGTGTTCAGCACTTCACCCCGGCAAGCGCCGCTGCCACCCGACTGGATGGCGTGGTGATCGGCGTATTGCTCGACGTGCCACAAACCGCCTCGCCGGTGGTGGCGTTTCCCGGTTGCCCTTCGGAAACCGGCATCGCCGCCACCACCACCACGCAGCTGAGCCGCGAGGATATCGGCACCCAGGTGGCGCTGATGTTTGTCGGCGGCGACCCCAGCCAGCCGCTGGTGATCGGCCGTATTCAGCGCTTGGCGCCGGTAGAAAAACCGGTAGCCGTGGCGCATCTGGACGGCGAGCGCCTGGAGTTTTGCGCCGAGAAGGAAATCGTGCTGCGCTGCGGCAAAGCCAGCATCACCTTGACCCGCGAAGGCAAAGTGATCGTGCGCGGCACGTACCTGTCCAGCCGTTCCACGGGCGTGAACCGCATCAAAGGCGGTTCGGTGCAAATCAACTGATTCACTGAAGCAAGAAGCCCTTCATGGAACTGCTTAACGCGACCGGTCTGGTTGCTGCCTACACCCAAGGCCTGGCCCCGGACGGACGTGAGTCGCTGGTGGTGATCGCCAAAGGCACCTTCACCTTGCCCCTCGACGGCCGCGAAGCGACGTTGGCGGCGGTGCAGCGTCCGCTGCTGATGGCCGATGAATACGTGGGCGAACCGGGGCTCTCGGCGCCGCTGCGGGAAATGGACTTTGCCCCGATCAAACCCTTCTGCGACGTGCTGGTTCACGGCAAAGCCTATGCCCCCGAAGGCCGCCCGGTGAGCCAGTTGACCGCCGGCATTCGTGTCGGCCGCGTGAGCAAAGCCTTCACTGTGTACGGCCCGCGCCAATGGCAACCTGGCCTGATCGGCGCCGGTGCCGGCGTGGCGCAACCCTTCACCGAACAAACCATCGACTACGCCCACGCCTTTGGCGGCAGCGTGCCGGTGGCCGACAACCCCGAACTGCGCGACAGCTACCCGGCCAACACCTGCGGCCGTGGCTGGTTCCCCAAAGGCACCAGCACGGCGGACATCGTCGGTATGCCCATGCCCGCCACGGAAATGCTCGGCCAACCGGTCGACAGCCCCCACGGCGACTTCACCCCCATGGCGCTCGGTCCCATTGGACGCAGCTGGCCGCCGCGCATCGGCTACGCCGGCACCTACGACGACGCCTGGCTGGCCGATCACTTTCCCTTTCTGCCGCCGGACTTCGACAACCGCTACTACCAGGCCGCGCCGCCCGACCAGCAAACCGAATACCTCAAAGGCGGCGAAGACGTACTGCTGCTGTGCCTCACCCGCCAGGAACGCGCCGGTTTCAAAGTGCCGACGATGCAAGTGCCGGTGACGTTTTTCTTGAAGAAGGGCGGGCATGAGACGGTGCAGGCGGTGATTGATACGTTGGTGATTGATACCGATGCGGGGGTGGTGGAGGTGACGTGGCGCATCAGTCGCCTGCTGAAAAAAAACATGTTTGAGATTGAGCAGGTTCTGGTGGGCGAACGGTCTGCCGCGTGGTGGCGTGCCCGCGCGATGGGCAAGGATTTCTACCCCTCCTTGGCGGCGCTTGACACCGCCAACCGCCAGGTGGAGCAAGACCAATGAGTGTGTTCAGCATTCTCGGTGCGGGCATGGTCAGCGCAGTGGGGCTGGACGCTCCCAGCAGTTGTGCGGCGATTCGTTGCGCCATCGACAACTTTCAGGAAACCCGTTTTATGGACAGCGGCGGCGAGTGGTTGCTCGGCGCCAGCGTGCCGCTGGAACAGCCTTGGCGTGGTCGCGAAAAACTGGTGCACATGGCCAGTCGCGCCATTGCCGAAGCGCTTGACGCACTACCGGGTATTAACCCGCAGCAGGTGCCGTTGCTGTTGGGCGTTGCCGAACTGGAGCGCCCCGGTCGCCTGGCCGGCCTGGATGTCAGCCTGATTGCCGATATCGAACAGCAACTGGGCGTGCGCTTTCACGCGGCTTCCAACGTGATCGCCCGGGGCCGCGTGAGTGGCGGCGTGGCACTTCTCAACGCGCGCAAATTGCTGGCCAGCGAACATGCTCACGTGCTCGTGGCAGGCGTTGACTCGTTCTTGTCTGCGCCCGTGCTGGCCGCCTACGAACAACGTGAACGATTGCTGTGCAGTAAAAACTCCAACGGCTTTATTCCCGGCGAAGCGGGCGCCGCGGTATTGCTTGGCGGCCCGGTTGCCGGCGACTTGCCGCAACTCACCTGTGTGGGCCTTGGCTTTGGCATCGAAAAATCCACCATCGACGCCGAGGACATTCCCCTGCGTGCCGATGGCCTCACCCAGGCCGTGCGCAGCGCCCTGCTGGAGGCGGGTTGCGGCCTCGAAGCCATGGATTACCGGCTAACCGACATTTCCGGCGAGCAGTATTACTTCAAGGAAGCTTCGTTGGCCTTGAGCCGGAACCTGCGGGTGCGCAAAGCCTTCTTCCATCTTTGGCACCCGGCGGACTGCATCGGCGAAACCGGCGCCGCTATTGGCCCGGCCATGCTGGCCGTGGCGCTGGCGGCCAGTCGCAAGGGCTACGGCGACGGTCCGAATATTTTCTGCCACTTGGGCAACGATGCCGGCGAGCGTGCCGTGGCCTTGCTCAGCTACCAAATTGTGAGGGCGGCCTGATGGCTAACCAGGTATTCGCCAACAACATGGAAGTGTCATGCAAGTCGGCGGCGGGCAAGTCCATTGCCTGTTTTCCCGATGTTTGCTTTACGCCGCCCCAGGCACCGCCAACGCCGATGGGCGTGCCGATTCCATACCCCAACACGGGTATGTCGAAAGACACGGCCAACGGCACGCGCACGGTAAAAATCACCGGCAAGGAAGTGATGCTCAAGGACCAGAGCTACTTCAAAACCAGTTATGGCGACGAGGCCGGATGTGCGCCGAAGAAAGGCGTAATCACCAGCCGCAACAAGGGCAAGGTGTACTTCACCTCGTGGTCGATGAACGTCAAGTTCGAATCAAAAAACGTGGTGCGGCACATGGACCTCACCACCCACAACCACGCCTCCAAACCGGGCAACACGCCGCCCTGGATTCACACCGACGAAATGGCCACGGCCGTGATCAAGGACTGCGAAAAGGACGTCGAGAAGGCTAGCAATCAATGCGAAAAGCGCGGCCTGAAAACCCGGCAGGCGCAGTGCGATGACCCCGCCTGCAGCAAGGCAAAAAAATGCCTGCTGGTGAGCTACAAGCAAGGCAGTCGCAAGGGCAAGGGCGCCACGGCCGGTTGCTGCGAAGGCGAGCAGCCGCACCACTTGGTGGAGTCGCACGGCCTGTGCAACGAAGGCGAGCGCGGCACGGCGCTGGATAAATT
This sequence comes from Pseudomonas sp. AC070, assembly GCF_979258635.1. Taxonomy (NCBI): domain Bacteria; kingdom Pseudomonadati; phylum Pseudomonadota; class Gammaproteobacteria; order Pseudomonadales; family Pseudomonadaceae; genus Pseudomonas; species Pseudomonas sp. AC070. The sequence continues at coordinate 2,704,720 of NZ_OZ409871.1, read as the reverse complement.
CAAAGGCTATGAAACCGACGATGCCCCGTGCGTATGCGCGCAAGGCAGTCGCTGGACCAAAGAACACGGCGCATTCCACGCACTGGTCGGGCAGAAGGAAAACGCCGCAGTGGCCAAAGCGCCGCCGGCCAAGAAGGACTACGCCTGGAACTACACCGACGCGAAGGCGGCTGGCGTCGGCGCGCACAAGAAGATTTACCCTGACTCCGGTTGCTCGGACAAATGCCTGAACGCGCAGATCGATGCCTATCACAAGCCTAAAGGCGTGACCGCGCGGAGCACCTTGCGCACCGGCACCCAGGGCTTGCAGCCGTGGCAGAAGGAAAGCAGCGGTAAGGTTATCGCCAGCATGAACAGTCAAATGGGTGCAGCGGCATCCGGCGGCTTCTGATATCGATACGGTGGAAATTCAACATGGTTGCGCCAAAAAGTTTTGCCTGGAGTTTTGTCGACGTTGCAGTGTTCGACGCCAATCGGGTGTGTCTGGCCGCAGGCCATGACGAGTCGTTAGCCAAGAATGTACCGGTGAGTTTGGTGACCCGCTGGGCGGGGTCGTGGAGCAGCAAGGCATTCGATTTTTTCGCCGTCAGTCTGTGCATCGTCACGCACCCGGAGCGATCGGTAATCGTGGTGGGTAACGAAGGCACGGTGGTGCGCTGGGATGCCCAGGATTTCTCAGAGGAGCAGATCGACACCAGCGCCGAAGGCCCCGAAGCGCGGGGCAACCTGCGTGAGGTCAGCACCATCGGCAAGCGCGCGTATGCCGTGGGTATGGGGCGAATGGTGTATCGCTGCGATGGTAAGGCGCAGTGGAGCCGCATCGACCAGGGCGTGCGCGCGGATGTCGACGCCGAGCCAGACGCCGGCTTCAACTCCATCGCCGGCTTCGACGAAGGCGAAATGTACGCCGTCGGTTGGAACGGCGAAATCTGGGGCTACGACGCCAAACGCTGGAGCCGCTATGAAAGCCCGTCCAATCTGGCGTTGCAAAAAGTAGTCTGCGGCGGCGATGGCGTGGTGTATGCCGTCGGTCAGCGCGGCCTGATCGTGCGCGGACGTGGCACCCAGTGGGACGTGGTGGAACACGAGGTGACCATTGAGGATTTCTGGGGCGCGGCCTGGTTCCAAGGCAAGCTCTACCTCTCAAGCGCCAACGGCATTTACACCCTCGATGGCGACACCGTGAGCGTGGTGAACACTGGCAAACAGAAGAAGTCCCGTGCTGACTGTTTCTACCGCTTGAGCGCGGTGGAAGATTGCATCTGGTCGGCCGGCGAAAAAATGCTTCTGCGGTCCAACGATGGCGTGGTGTGGGAAGAGCTCCCGTACAGCTAACAGCGCGGCACGTTTAAACGCGTTCACCTAACGATCCGGATGTCACCGAATTGAGCAAGCCCGTTAACGAAGTACTGGATCAACACGCCGAAGAAGCCAGCTTCCTCGCCATGCTGCGCGACCACGCCGTGGGCGCGCCGAACTACGACCTCGCGCACCTGACCACGCTCGACAACCGCATCGAAGCGCACCTTGATGGCCTGCAGATCGCCGGTCTCAAAGGCCTGAACGTTCTGCTCGAGCAACTGAACCCCAACGCCAACGGCGAAGTGTTCGCCGCCACGGTGTTGGCGTTTCAGATGAACAACAGCGCGGCGCTGTCGACGTTGGGCGAGCACATTCGCACCAGCGAGGAGGGCCAGCGTTACTTTGCCGCCGCGCTCGGCTGGCTGGACTGGCCGGCGATTCAGCCGTGGGTGGAGCGCCTGTTGACCTCGCCCGAACCGCTGTTCCGGCGTCTGGGCTTGGCCGCCTGTGGTTTGCACCGTCAAGACCCCGGCCCGGCGTTGCTTTCGGCCCTTGGCAACAGCGACCCCAGCGTACTGGCCGCTGCCGCGCGCACGGCAGGCGAGCTGCGGCGTCGCGATCTGATGCAGCCGATTCGCCTGCACCGTTTGCATGCCGACGACGCCGTGCGCTTCTGGAGCAACTGGGCCACCGCGCAAATGGGCGACGAAGAAGCGCTGCCGATTCTTCAACAATTTGCCGAGCAGCCAGGCCGCTATCAGGAGCGCGCCTTGCACGTGCTGCTGGCCTGGCAAGCGCGGGAAACCAGCATGGCCTGGATTCGGCGCATGACCCAGAACCCCGCGCAGCGCCGGATTGCCATCAAAGCCACCGGCCTATTCGGCGACCCGGTCGCACTGCCGTGGCTGGTGCAACAGATGCACGACGTGCCCATGGCGCGAGCGGCCGGCGAAGCGTTCAGCCAGATCACCGGCGCCGACCTTGCCGAGCTTGATTTGGAACTGCGCCATTCGCCCGACTACGACGCCGGCCCGAACGACGACCCCAACGACCCGAACGTCGCCCTGGATCCCGACGAAAATCTGCCCTGGCCCGACGCCGGGCTGATCAGCGCCTGGCTGGAACAGAACGCGGGCGCGTTGCACAACGGCACGCCGTATGTGCTCGGCGAACCCTTTAGCGAAGCAGCGTGCCGGCGCGTGTTGAACAGCGGCAACCAGCGCCAGCGGCACGTGGCGGCCTGCTTGCTGGCGCGCTATGTACCGACCCTGGCGATTTTTCCCATTACGGCTCCAGCGCGTCGGCAGCGTCGCGCGCTAGGCGCCTGACTTCAGAGGATTTCACATGGAATGTTTTGAACACCCGGGCGCCCCGGGCGTGGGCCTCTGCCGAGGCTGTGGCAAGGGCGTGTGTCGCGCGTGCGCCGTGGTGCTGCCCAAAGGCTTGGCGTGCTCGCCAGCGTGCGAAGTGGAAGTGGCGGAAGTCACCGAAATGAACGAACGCGGCAAACGCATTTACGGCATTGGCCAGTACAAAACCAACCAGTTGGCGAGTGGGGTGCTGGTGTGGCTGTTGCTGAGCGGGGCGATGGTGTCGATGTCTGGCTACTTCTTTTTTGCCCGCGGCCGGATTGACTACGTGACTAGCACGATGGCGGTTTTGTTTTTGCTGATTACGTACATCACGTATCGCGGGAGTAAGCGGACCGGGATTAATTGTTGAGGAGTTTCGTTACTGGCCGAGATTCTGGATCCCGAATCGTCGGACCGCCGCGTGCGCGAGGATGACGGTGCTTTCTTCGGGGATAGGCGCTTAGCTCTAGGGCCAGGTTATGTCTTCGAACGTAGCCAAAACCTCCGTCATCCTCGCGCACGCGGGGATCCAGAATGCTGCGGCGACCATCGTAACTGGCCACAAGCGCGGTTCCTGGCCCGTCGCCTCAGCGCCCACACACACAACCGCCGCCCACGCCCTACTTAAAAAACTGACTCGGCGTAACCCCAAACTGCTTTTTAAACATGGTCGCAAACGCGCTAGGGCTCTCATAACCCAACGCACCCGCCACTTCGATGATTTTCTCGCCCACGGCGATGCGTTCCAGCGCTTGCATCAGCCGCGCTTGTTGGCGCCATTGGCCGAAGGTCATGCCGGTGCTTTTCTGGAACAACCGCTGGATGGTTTTTTCGTCCAGGTGCAGGCGCGCGCTCCAGTCGGCCAGGGTGGCGGTGTGGCCGGGGTTTTCTTGCAGGGCCTGGCAGATGGCGCCAAGACGCGGGTCGGTGGGCTGCGGCAGATGCAGGGGCAGGGTGGGCAGAATTTTCAGCTCGTCGAGTATCAGGTTCATCACCCGCGCTTCGCGCGAATTGTTGGCGTACGGCTCGGCAATGCCAATGGCGGTCTGGATCAATTCGCTCAGCAGCGGCGAAATGCTCACGGCGCGGGTCTCGGTAGGCAGGTCTAGCGAGTCGTCGGGGTGCACGAACACGCTGCGCATTTTCAGCGGGCCGATGCAGCGGATGGCGTGCTCATGCCCGCACGGCATCCAGATGCCGCGACTCGGCGGCACGGTCCATTGGTGCATCGCCGCGTGCACCACCATCACGCCTTGAATGGCGTAAATCAGCTGGTGCTTGTTGTGGCAGTGGGGCGCGATTTGCCAGTCGGCCGGGTAGTCGGTGGCACTGGTGCTCACGCGCCAGGCGGCGGCATCGATTTCTTCCAGCAACTGCGGCAAGGGTCTGATCATGTTGTCCGTTTTGCGATAGGTGTTGTCTGCATCACGCGAGACAGGCGCTTTTAAGGGCCCGTAGCATAGCGTCGACCCCTGAAATTACCAGCGCATGTGTCTGCGCTGGCTTGTCTGGAAGCTGCCCTATGTCCACCAGTGCCACTGCTTCACCGTCCTTAGCCAGTACCGTCACTCAGCAGGCCAGCCCGCTGGTGATGCGCGTCATCGGCGCCTGCGCCCTGGCGCATTTGATCAATGACCTGATCCAGGCTGTGCTGCCCTCGATTTACCCGATGCTCAAGGCCAACTATGGCCTGACCTTCGCCCAGGTCGGCCTGATCACCCTGACGTTCCAACTGACCGCCTCGCTGCTGCAACCCTGGGTCGGTTACCACACTGATCGCCACCCGAAACCGTGGCTGTTACCGGTGGGCTCGCTGTGCACGCTGGTGGGTATTTTGCTGCTGGCCTTTGTCGGCAGTTTTCCCGCGATTCTGCTGGCTTCGGGGCTGGTGGGCATCGGCTCGTCGACCTTTCACCCGGAAGCCTCGCGCATCGCCCGGCTGGCCTCGGGCGGGCGCTATGGCCTGGCGCAGTCCACCTTCCAAGTGGGCGGCAACGCGGGCAGTGCGTTCGGTCCGTTGTTGGCGGCGGCCATCGTGATTCCGTACGGGCAAGGCCATGTCGCCTGGTTCGGTTTATTCGCCACCTTTGCCATTGCCGTGCTTTACGGCCTGAGTCGCTGGTACCGCAATCACCTCACGCTGTTCAAGCTCAAACAAGGCAGCGTGGCGACCCATGGTTTGTCGAAACAGCGGGTGATTGCCGCCTTGGTGGTGTTGGCCATGCTGGTGTTTTCCAAGTACTTCTACATGAGCAGCCTGACCAGTTACTTCACGTTTTTTCTGATCGAGAAGTTCGACGTTTCGGTCACCAGCTCGCAGCTCTACCTGTTCCTGTTTCTCGGTGCGGTGGCAGCCGGAACGTTTTTCGGCGGACCGATTGGCGACAAGATCGGCCGCAAGAAAGTGATCTGGTTTTCCATCCTCGGCGCCGCGCCGTTCACCTTGGCGCTGCCCTACGTCGACCTGTTCTGGACCGGCGTACTGAGCATGATCATCGGCTTTATTCTGGCCTCGGCATTCTCGGCCATCGTGGTGTACGCCCAGGAACTGGTGCCCGGAAATGTCGGCATGATTGCCGGCGTGTTCTTCGGGCTGATGTTTGGCTTCGGCGGAATCGGCGGCGCGTTGCTGGGCTACCTGGCCGATATCCACGGCATCGAATATGTGTTCCGCATGTGCGCGTTCTTGCCGCTGCTGGGCATTCTCACTGTGCTGCTGCCATCGACCAAGGGCGTGTAAAACCGCGCCCCGGACAGGCATAAGCCGCCGCGATACCTGCCAGCGCGATCGCCGATTGGTGTGGCCGGGCGAGCTGAATTAGGGTCGGCTACCGCCCTTGTGTGAGCCGCACCGATGCGTTTTCGTCGCCTCGATCTCAATCTGTTGATTGCCCTGGATGCCTTGCTCAGCGAATGCAGCGTGACCCGTGCGGCCGAGCGTTTGTGTTTGGGGCAATCGGCCACCAGTTCGGCGCTCGGGCGGCTGCGTGAGCACTTCAACGACCCGCTGCTGGTGCAGGTTGGCCGAACATTGCAGCCCACCACGCTGGGTTTGGCGCTGCTGCCGAAAGTGCGCGCGGCGCTGGCCCTGACGCGCGAGATTATCGATGCCCCGGTGCGCTTCGAACCGGCGCAATGTGAGCGGCGTTTTACCGTGGTGGCATCCGACTATGTGGCCGCCGTGCTGATGCCGGCGGTGAGTCGCGAATTGGCGCGCGTCGCGCCGGGGGTGCGCCTGACCGTGCGTGATCTACCGCTGCCGCGCGATGGCGACGTGGTCAGTGAGGCGCTGGATTATCGCCGCAGCGATTGCGCCATTGTGCCCCAGCGCCGACTTAACCCGGCGTACCCGCAGCAGCCGCTGCTGACCGACGAATTGTGCTGCCTGGTGAGCGCCCAGCAGAGCGCGTATGCCGACGGCATCAGCTTGGCCGCGTACTGCGAGGCGGAGCATGTGGTGCGTGAGTTTGCGGACGGTCGTCACCTGGCGCTGGATGCGGCGCATCTGGAAGAACTTGGCATCAGTCGCCACGTGGCAGTAGCGGTGGAAAGCTTCGCCCTGATGCCGGACTTTATCGTCGGCACGGCGCGAGTGGCGACGCTGTTCCGGCGCCAGGCCGCGTTGTTTGCCAGCCGCCATCCGCTGCGCGTGGTGCCAGCGCCGTTGGCGTTTCCGGTGGCGACGCAGGTGGTGCAATGGCATCCGTATCAGGATGCGGATCCGGCGTTGAGTTGGTTTCGTTCGGTGTTGGTGGAGCAGGCGGGGAGTCTGAACGCAGTCTGCGTTTAGTCCCCTCGCCCCAGCGGGGAGAGGGTTAGGGTGAGGGGAGCTAGTCCCCGCAATCCGCCTGCAATCCCGCCGCCGCAATCGCCAGCAGCGCACAGCGTTCGTCGTTATCCGAGGTGTCGCCACTCACGCCAATGGCGCCCAACACCGCGCCACCTGCCGAGCGAATCAACACGCCGCCCGCCACCGGAATCACTTCTCCTCCGGTCAGGCTGTTGATGGCATCGAAAAACGCCGGCATCGCTTGCGCCCGACGAGCCAGTTCGCGCCCGCCAAAGCCCATGCCTAAGCAGCCGCGCGCTTTGCCGTTGGCAATCTGTGGCCGCAGAAAACTCGCGCCTTCATCGCGCACCACGGCCAGCGGGTGACCGGCCTGATCGAGAACAGCAGCGGCCATGGGTTTCAGGCCCAAATCACGGGCTGCTTGCACGGTGGCGCTGGCCAGTTGCGCGGCGACAGTAAAGGTCAGTGCGGTCATGCGCCTGCGCTCCATTTGCCCAGTTGTGCGACGCGGTCGCGGGTATAGAGGTCGGTCCATTTCAGTGAATTGAAGTCCGACACTTGCTTGGGGTTGTACGGCGCGCGGTCGAGGCGCACCGGTTGGCCGGCTTTGTACACGGCCTTCAGGGCACTGCGGTTTTGCAGCAGGCGGATGTCTTCCAGCGGCGAGCCGTCGAGCAACAGGAAATCGGCCTGTTTGCCCACCTCCAACGTGCCCAGGGTATCGCCCCGTGGCATGCAGCGCGCGCCGACGTTCGTCGCAGCGTAAAGCGCTTCGGCCGGGGTGAAACCGAGGCGGGTCACCAGCAGTTCCAGCTCGCGTGCATGCCATTCGCCATAGGGCGTCACCGCAAAGCCGCTGTCGCTGCCGCAGGCGAACGGAATGCCGGCGGCTTTGGCGCGTTTGAGCACCTGGCTGCCCACTTCCAGGGTGCGCGCGCAGTAGGCGGCGTAGCCGGTGGTGATCGCCGGGTCGTGGGGTTGGCAGAAGTCCACGGTGTTCTGTGGAAAGGTCATGGTCGGCGCCAAAATGCTGCCCGCTTCGAGCAGCGCTTCGATGCAGGCGTCGTCCATGTAGAAGGCGTGAAACACCAAGTCGACCCCGGCCTTGGCGGCGTACATCACCGCTTCGCGACCATAGGCGTGGGTCGCCACTTTGCAGCCGAGGCGGTGGGCTTCGTCGACCATCTCTTTGGTTTCATCAGCGGTAAAGGCGGCGATGATTTCGCCGTTGGGGCGGCGATGGGTGCCGTCCATGGCGATTTTGATCAGGTCGACGCCGTCTTTGGCCTGCTTGCGCACTTCGGCCACCGCCTCGCTGCGGCTGGTCACCAGGCGCGCGGTGAAATATTCGGGTGCACCGACGCGGCTGGGAAACCAGTCGTTAAGGCTCTGCCGGTTGGTAATCACCCGGCTGCTGGCGGCAATGCGCGGACCGTCGAACAGCCCGGCGGCGATGCTGTTGCGCACCGCGATGCTCAACTGACCGCTATCGCCGGGGCAGACCATGCTGGTGACGCCGGCCGCCAACACATGCTGCGCGAAAAACATGCCGCGCAGGGCGCGGAATTCGTCGCTGGTCCAGATATCAATGTCTTCCTCGCTCTGTGCATTACCAAAGGCCAGATGGGTGTGCACATCCACCAGGCCGGGCATCACAAAGTGGTCGCCGGCATCCACTACCTGAGCGCCAGGCGCGGGAAGCGGTGCGCTGCTGCGCGGGCCGACGTAACTCAGCACGCCGTTCTCCACCACCAGCGTTTGCTGCTGGCGGGTGGCGAGGCTGGTGCCGTCGAACAGGGTTTGGCAGTGCAGGTGCAAGGTGCTCATAGCGGTGACATCGCTGTAATGGGAAGTGTGCAGGCAGGCTGCCGAGCGCGGCGGCGGGGCACCAACAGATTGCGTCGATGGCCAGGTATTGACCGCTTCAATACCCGGCGCAGCCCTTACCCGGCCTGGGTTGCAGGGCAAGCGACGGGCGCGGGCGGCAGGCAGTGAGAGTGGCGATGGCAGCCATCGTGATCGACGATTTTTTAGCGCCCGGCGCGGCGCCTAAGGTGCGCGCTCTCAACCCATAGGAGCGTCGCCATGAACATTCATCAACACTTGCTGGAACTAGAACAGGCGCGCAGCCGTGCGCTGGTAGAAGAAGACCACGCCCGCGTGGCTGAGCTGTTCGCCGACGACTTGGTGTACGTGCACACCACTGGCCTGGTGCAAGGCAAAGCCGAGTACCTGACCTACGCGAAGACAGCGGTGCAGTACCTGGCCATCGAACGCGGTGAGTTACAGATTCGCTTCTACGGCGAAGGCGTGGCGGTGATGACCGGACCGCAATGCAACACGCTGCAAAAGCGCGGAGGTGATCAGCCGCTTCGCGGCGAAGGGTTTGCCACCCAGGTGTGGACGCTTGGGGCGCAGGGGTGGCAGATCAGCTCGTTTCAGGCCACGCGGTTGCCGGCTTGAAGGCAAAAAGCATCGCGGCTAATCGGAATGCCGCCCAGCCGCTCCCACAGGTAATCGCCGCACCTGTAGGAGCGGCTTTAGCCGCGATGGCTGCGCCCCCAATCCATCATGGTTAAACGCGATCAATATGCTCGCTGCGCATATCCAAAAACGAAGGTAATGCGCCATCTACATATTAGTTTAGAACCAAATCGAATTTCCCGCTCATTTCTTATGTAGTTAGCATGGCCCCACCTGAAGGCCGAAACGCCTTCATTTGCTGATTTCAGGGAGATGTCATGTCGCTGCGTTCACTCGCTCGCTGGCCGATGGTGCGCAATGTGGCGGCGCGGTTGGTCAGTCCGTTGCTGTTGTTGTTGCTGTGGGAAGTGGCGTCACAAACCGGTGTGTTGCCGACGCGCGTTATCGCCGCGCCCAGTGTTATCGGCGGCACCTTGTGGCAGTTGCTGGCGAGCGGTGAATTGGCTGGGCATTTGTGGGTGTCGTTGGGGCGTGCGCTTAGCGGCCTGGCGATTGGCGTGAGCGTGGGCACTACGTTGGCGCTGGTGGCGGGTCTTTCGCGCGGGGGTGAGTTGGCCATCGACTCGCCCATGCAGATGCTGCGCACCCTGCCGTTCCTAGCCATCGTGCCGCTGTTTATCTTGTGGTTCGGGGTGGGCGAAACGCCAAAGATCGCGCTCATCGCCCTGGGCACCACCTTTCCCATTTACCTCACCTTGTTTGCCGGCATCCGTGGCCTTGATCCGAAGCTGATCGAAGCGGCCACGCTGTTCGGCCTCAACCGTCGCGAGCGCGTGTGGCATGTGATTTTGCCGGGCGCCTTGCCTTCGTTTTTTGTCGGCCTGCGTTATGCCTTCGGCATCAGTTGGCTGGGGTTGGTGGTGGTCGAGCAAATCAACGCCACGGCCGGCATCGGCTACCTGGTCAACGATGCCCGCGACTTTATGCGCACCGACGTCATCGTCATCTGCCTGCTGGTGTACAGCGTGCTGGGTCTGGGCATCGATGCCCTGGTGCGCGGGCTCGAACGTTTCACCCTGGCCTGGCGGCCGACATTCATTGGGAGTTGAACATGCCTCGCGGTGGCTCTTTTTCTGCGGTGTCGGTGCGCCAGGCGGTTCGCCAATTTGGCCCGCAGCGCATTCTTGATGGCCTGGATCTGGAGATCGGTGCCGGCCAGTTCGTGGCGCTGCTGGGGCGCAGTGGCTCGGGCAAAACCACCTTGCTGCGCGCCCTGGCCGGTTTGGATCAGATCGACAGCGGCCAACTGCAAGTGCCCGACGCCCGTGCGGCGGTGTTTCAGGAGCCGCGCCTGATGCCGTGGAAGCGCGCCTGGCGCAATGTCAGCCTCGGCTTGCGCGGGCCAGAGCCGCGTGAAAGGGCGCTGGCGGCGATGGCGGAAGTGGGTTTGCAGCATCGTTTGCACGCCTGGCCCGGCACCTTGTCGGGCGGCGAGGCGCAGCGTGTGGCTCTGGCCCGGGCTTTGGTGCGTGAGCCGAAATTGTTGCTGCTCGACGAACCCTTCGCCGCCCTCGATGCGCTCACCCGTTTGCGCATGCAGCAGTTGGTGCTGGAACTGTGGCGCAAACACGAACCGGCGGTGCTGCTGGTGACCCACGACGTCGACGAAGCCGTGCTGCTGGCCGACCGCGTGTTGGTGTTGGACCACGGCCGCATTGTTGATGACCTGGCGATCACCCAGCCGCGCCCACGGGAAATTGCCACGCGCTCGTTGCAGGACATTCGCCGCCATCTGCTCACCTTGCTCGGTGTCGAGTCCGCGCCGGCGGTGGCGCCCAGCCATTCTTTCTACCTGACCGGAACGCACCGATGACCCTGACTGCCCAGCCCGCCATCGCCGTGGACACTCGGCCCGATTTGGACAGCCCGGCCTTCGCCCGGCTGCTCGACACCCTGACCATCGAGTTCGCCGCCAGCGCCGGCCACTACGACCGCCACAGCGAATTTCCGCACGCCAATCTGCAGCGCTTGCACCAGCACCAGTTGCTCGCCCTGACCGTGCCGCGCGAGCTGGGCGGCAGCGGCGCCACGTTGGCCCAGGCGCGGCGCGTAATCAGCGCCGTGGCCAAGGGCGAACCCTCCACCGCCTTGGTGCTGGTGATGCAATACCTGCAACACACGCGTCTGCAAAAGAACCTGGCCTGGCCCGAATACCTGCGCCTGCGTGTGGCGCGCGAGGCAGTCGAAGAGGGCGCGCTGATCAACGCCCTGCGCGTGGAACCCGAACTCGGCACGCCGGCACGCGGCGGCTTGCCCGCCACGTTGGCCAAGCGGGTGCCCGAAGGCTGGCGCCTGAACGGGCGGAAAATTTATTCCACCGGCATTCCCGGTTTGACCTGGCTGTCGGTGTGGGCGCGCAGCGATCACAGCGTGCCGCGCGTGGGCACCTGGCTGGTGCACCGCGACACCCCGGGCATTCGCATCGAACAAACCTGGGACCACCTCGGCATGCGCGCCACCGGCAGCCACGACGTGATTTTTGACAATGTGCTCGTGCCCTTCGACCATGCCGTCGACGTGCAGCCGGCCGACGTGCCGCGCCCCTCGGAACTCGACCCTTCGGGCGTGTTGTGGCTGGCGGTGTTGCTGTCGAGCATCTACGACGGCGTGGCGCAGGCAGCCCGCGACTGGCTGGTGGGCTGGCTGCGCGAGCGCACGCCGGCCAACCTCGGCGCACCGCTGGCCAGCTTGCCGCGCTTTCAGGAATTGGTCGGCCGTATCGATGCGCTGCTGTTGTCCAACCGCGTGCTGCTCGATGCCGCCGCCGATGGGCGCGTGCCGGCCAGTGAGGCCACGCAAATCAAATACCTGGTCACGCACCAAGCGATTAAAGCGGTGGAACTGGGCATCGAGGCCATCGGCAATCCGGCATTGGCGCGCGGCAATCCCTTGGAACGCCATTACCGCGACGTGCTGTGCAGCCGCATTCACACCCCACAAGACGACGCCATTCTCGGCGCCGCCGGCCGCGCGGCGTTTGCCCATGCCGCCGAGGCGCTGGCATGAGCACGCTGCGCATTGCCAGCCAGTTGGACGTGGCGTTTAACGCGCAGTTGCGGCGCGCACTGCCGGATGCCGAGGTGCTGGATTGGCCGCGCGGAGTATTTGCCGGCTTGCCGGCCGACGTGCAGGTAATGCTCGCCGCGCCGCAGCCAAAATTGCTCAGCGCCGAAGAACCGGTCGGCTGGCCCTATGGGTTGCAATTCATCCAACTGGTGACCTCGGGCATCGACTTTTTCCCGCCGTGGCTGCTGGAGCGCGTGCCGGTTGCCAGCGCGCGTGGCGCCACTGCTGAAGCCATCGCCGAATTCGCTTTGGCCAGCGTGCTGGCCGCCGCCAAGCAGTTGCCGGCGCTGTGGATCAACGACGCCAGCCAGTGGCAGCAACGTCCGTTGGCGTCGGTCAGCGGCAGCACGTTGGGGCTATTCGGCTTTGGCAGCATTGCTCGCAGCACCGCGCACAAAGCCCTGGCGCTGGGCATGAACGTGGTCGCCTTGCGTGGCTCGGCCACGCCATTCGACCTGCCGGGTATTCAGCCTGCGCGGGACATTCACGACCTGTTCGCCCGCGCCGATCACCTATTGCTCGCCGCGCCTGCCACGGCACACACCTACCAAGTGGTCAACCGCGCCGTACTCGCCTCAGCCAAGCCCGGCCTGCACCTGATCAACGTGGCGCGCGGCAGCCTGATCGATCAGCACGCCCTGCGCGAGGCGCTGGATGCCGGGCAGATTGGCCTGGCCAGCCTCGACGTCACCGACCCCGAGCCGCTGCCCGACGGTCACTGGCTGTACCGCCACGCGCGGGTACGGTTATCGCCGCACACCTCGGCGAACTCGCCGCAGGTTTACCTCAATATCGCCGCGCTGCTGGCGCGCAACGTTCAACGGTGGCGCGCCGGCGAAGCCTTGGAAAACGCCGTGCTCGTAACCCACCCGTCGCCTGAAGGAGTTCCCGTATGAGTGCCCAACCGCCCGGTCTGCCCAGACCGTCTGCCTATGGTTTGCAGCGTGAAGGCCACACCGTTTTCCGCTGGCAGCACCCACCGCAACAGGCCACCTATGCAGCGGAACGGCGCGTGCGCCGCGAGCGGTTGGCGGCGGGTTTTCGGCTGTTTGCGCGGCATGGCTTCGACATGGGCGGCGCTGGGCATATCACCGTGCGCGACCCGGAGTTTCCTGAGCATTTCTGGGTAAACCCGGTGGGCGTCTACTTCGGTCATATCCGCGTCAGCGACCTGCTGTTGGTAAACCCGGAGGGCGACATTATCGAAGGCGACGGCTCGCTGAATCTGGCGGCGTTCGCCATACACGCCGCCCTGCACAAGGCGCGCCCCGACGTGGTGGCCGCCGCGCACGCCCATTCGCTGTACGGCAAAGCCTGGTCGAGCCTGGGCCGTTTGCTCGACCCGCTGACCCAGGACGCCTGCGCCTTTTACGAAAAGCACGCGCTGTTCGACAACTTCAGCGGCGTGGTGCTGGAAGAAAGCGAAGGCGCGCGCATTGCCGCCACGTTGGGCGCGGACAACGTCGCGCTGATTCTGCAAAACCACGGTTTGCTTACCGTCGGCGAAACCGTGGAGGCCGCCGTTTGGCGTTTTATCGCCCTGGAAAACGCCGCCCACAGCCAACTGCTGGCCGAAGCCGCCGGCACGCCGAAACCGATTCCCGCCGCCGTCGCGCGCCACACCGCAGGCCAAGTGGGCACCGAGTTCGGCAGCTGGTTTGCCCTGCAATCGCACTGGGACCGACTGGTGCGCGAAGAACCCGATTTCCTCGAGTGAAGGACCACCGTTATGAACCGTCGTGAATTTATCCAGCGCTCAGCCGTCGCCGGGCTGGCCGCCGCTTTACCGTGGCGCCTGGCCCACAGCGCGGCGCCCTGGGAAGGCGCCAGTCTGCACGTGGCCACCTACAAAGGCGCGGCGCCGACCTTCTTCGCCGAGGCGGGCATCGAGACGCCACCGTACCCGGTGAAATACGCCGAATTTACCGGCGGCAATCTGGCCTTCGAAGCGTTGGTCAGCGGCACCCTCGACATCGCCCCAATGAGCGAAATTCCGCCCATTTTCGGCATCAAAAACCAGGCGCCGGTGAAGTTGATTGCGGTGCTGACGGGCGACGTCAACAACCAGGCGATCATCGTGCCCAAGGGTTCGAACATCGAAAACCTTAGCGACCTGCGCGGCAAACGCATCGGCTACATCCGCTCCACCACTTCGCATTTTCTGCTGCTCAAAGCCCTGAAAGAGCAGGGCCTGAGCTTCGCCGACATCACGCCCATGGCGCTGACCCCGCAAGACGGTTTCGCCGCGTTTCAAAACGGCAACCTTGATGCGTGGGTGACGTACGGCTACTTCATCCAACTGGCCGAACTGCGCAGCGGCGCGCGGGTGTTGCGCACGGGGCAGGGCTATTTGTCGGGCAACTACGTGATTGCCGCCAACGCCAACACCATCGCCGACCCGAAAAAACACGCCGCCATCACCGACTACATCCTGCGTGAATACCGCACCTGGCAATGGATTCAACACAACCCCGATGCGTGGGCGGCAAAGAGCGAGAAGATTCTCGGCATTCCCAAAGACGTGTTTCTCGCCCAGTTCAAAGCCCAAAGCGGCCCGCGCGTGTTGCAGCCGGTCGACGATGCGGCCGTGCGCTCGCAGCAGGAAGTGGCCGATGTGTTCTACCGGGCCGGCGTGCTGCCTAAGGCCCTGGACGTGTCGACGCTGTGGGATCGCAGCTTTCGTTGGGGTTGAGCCATGAGACGAACCACCGTGGCGTTGCTTCTGGCGCTGGCGGCAAGTGCCCCGGCGTCGGCTGAGGAACCGTTGCAGCAGCGCTTGCTGATACTCGACAGCCACCTCGACACACCCATGCAACTGGCGCGGCCCGGCTGGGACATCAGCCAGCGTCACCGCTACGCGGACGACCTCTCGCAAGTCGACCTGCCGCGTATGCGTGATGGCGGCCTGGACGGTGGCTTCTGGGCCATCTTCACCCCGCAGGGCCCGCTCACCGACGAGGGTCGCACGCTGGCCAGCGAACATGGCCTGGCCGTGCTCACGCGCATTCGCGACATGATCGCCAGCTACCCGAACGACTTCGAACTGGCCCTGACCGCCGCCGACGCCATACGCATTGCCGGGCAGGGCAAGCGCGTGGTGTTTATCAGCATGGAAAACGCCGAACCGCTGGCCGCCGACCCCACGCGCCTGGTCACCTACCACCGCCTGGGCTTGCGCATGCTCGGCCTGGTACATGCCGCCAACAACACCTTCGCCGACTCCGCCACCGCCTTGCCGCACTGGCACGGCCTGAGCTCCGACGGTAAAGCGCTGGTCGCCGAAGCCAACCGCTTGGGCATCGTGCTCGATGTTTCCCACGCCTCGGACACCACCTTCGACCAAGTACTGGCCCTGAGCCGCGCGCCGATCATTGCCTCGCACTCCGGCAGCCGCGTGATCGCCGCCAGCCCCCGCAACCTCGACGACAACCGCCTGCGCCGACTGGCCGCCGCCGGTGGCGTGGTAGGCATCAACAGCTTCCCCAACGACCTCATCACCCGCCGCCCCAACCCCATGCGCGACAAAGCCCTGAGCCCGCTCTACCGCGAATTTCGCAACGCCGCCGCGCTGAGTCCCGAACGCGTCGCCGACCTGGCCGAACGCATTCGCCAAGCCGATGCCGCGTATCCGCAACAGCAAGCCAGCTTTGACGACTTCACCCGTCATCTGCTGCATGTACTGGCCGTGGTTGGGCCCGAGCACGTAGCCATCGGCGCCGACTGGGATGGCGGCGGTGGGGTGGTGGGGATGGAAGATGTGAGTCAGTTGGGGCGCGTTACTGAACGGCTGTTGCAGGCCGGGTATGGGGAAGGGGACTTGGTCAATATTTATGGCGGGAATTTATTGCGGTTGGTGGGGGCGGTGCAGCGGGTGGGTGAGCAATGAAGTGGATGCCGGGCGAGAAGTGTTTCCAGCAATCGCGGCTAAAGCCGCGATGTTTTTGACCTACCGCTTTTGATCTGGCTTGTGATCTACCGCTTTTGATCTGCTTGTGATCTACCCGCCCCATTCATCGCAGGCCGAGTGGAGTCGACGTGTAGGGGGTTGAGCGGCAGGGAGCCGCGAGAGGCGTGTCGGGCCAAGGATGGCCCGTCTCGCCGTGCCCCCGGAGCGGCGACGGAGGGAGGGGACCTGGAGCGCAGCGGAAGGCCAAGGTAGGGGCAAGACTTTTTGGTTTCTTTTGTGGCGACTGACAAAAGAAACTCGCGCGTAAGGCGCGAAACAAAACGCTCAGCACACGCGGTAATGAACACCGCCGCACTTCACAACGGTGTACGGCTTGAAACTCTGGATCCCGAATTGTCGGACCACCGCCTGCGCGAGGATGACGGAGGTTTGGACAACTATTGCGTTGGGCTTCGCCGTGTACGGCGCATGCGGTAATGAATACCGCCGCCCGTGCCATGTGCATACGGCTCAAGATTCTGGATCCCGAATTGTCGGACCACCGCCTACGCGAGGATGACGGAGGTTTGGGCGACGGGCGTGCTACGACCGGAAATTTTGGACCGAATCGTCGGACCACCGCCTGCGCGAGGATGACGGAGGTTTCGGGGAGATAGCCACCGCTACCAACCTGCCAGCCTCACGCTGGCAGATACATCCCAAACGTATTCACCCCATCCCGACTGTCCACAAACACCTCCCCCCCATGCATCAACGCAATCGCCTTAACGATCGCCAACCCCAACCCATGATTCGCACCACTGTTCGAACGCGCCGCATCCACCCGATAAAACCGCTCAAACAACCTCGGCAAATGCTCGCCCACAATCACCTCGCCCGGATTGGCCACGCCGATGCTCACCCGTTGCCCCTGCCGATCAATAAACACATTGATCGTCTGCCCCGCGGCGGTGTGCTGCACGGCATTGTTGAGCAGGTTGATCAGCGCGCGCAGGAAATGGGCGCGTTCGATCAGCACCTCGGCGTCGCCATGCACCTGCACGTCGACGCCGGCGTCTTCGAGTATGAAGTCCAGGTAATCCACCGCCGTCGCCACTTCCGCGGCCAGCGAGGTGGTGGTCAGTTGCGTGGCTTTGTCGCCCTGGTCGGCGCGGGCAAGGAACAGCATGTCGTTGATGATCGAGCGCAGGCGTTCGAGTTCTTCGAGGTTGGATTGCAGCACTTCAAAATAATGCTCCGCCGAGCGACCACGGGTGAGGGCGACTTGGGTCTGGCCGATCAGGTTGGTCAGCGGCGAGCGCAGTTCATGGGCGACGTCGGCGTTGAACGATTCCAGGCGGGTATAGGCCTGTTCGACACGGCCCAAGGTGGTGTTGAACGCGCTGGCGAATTGCTGCAGTTCGGGCGGCAGGGATGACAGTTGCAAGCGGCCCGACAACCTCGGCGGGGTGAGTTTTTCCGCTTCCGCTGAGAGTTTGATCAGCGGCCGCAAACCGACCCGCGCCACCCAATAACCCAGCGCCGACGCGAGCAGCACGCCGGCCACGGCGAGGCTGATCAGTGCAATCAGCAAGTGATGCTGGGTTTGCCAGAAGGTTTCGGTGTCAATGGCGATCAAAAAGCGCAGGGGCGGGCGGCCGTCTTTGGCTTCGAATTGGCTGACCAGCACTTTCTGCGGGTAAGCGCGGTCGTCGGTGACCAGCTCGCGAATGCCCAGCGGGCCCGCGGCAAATTCGCGGATCGCTTTCGTCGGCGCGCCGAATTCAAAGGCCGGGTTGCCGCTTACGACCCAGAAGCGGATGCGTTTGTCTTCTTCGCTGAGCAGGGTGAGTTTGTTGGTAATTTTCAGCCAGTGCTCCGGCGTGCCGAAACGGTCCACGGCGGATTCGAGCACGCTGTAGCGCGCGTCCAGTTCAGCGTCGGGAAGCATGCTCATGCCTTTGTCGACCTGCTGGTACAACGCGCCGCCAATGAGCAAAAACACCAGCAGCGCGACCAGGGTAAACAGCGCGCTCATGCGCAAGGCAATGGAACGGCTCAGCGGCGTGGCTTCACTCGCCATGACGGCTCTCCAGCACATAGCCCATGCCACGAATGGTGTGCAGCAACTTGCCGGCGAACGGGCCGTCGAGTTTGGCGCGCAGGCGTTTGATTGCCACTTCCACCACGTTGGCGTCGCTGTCGAAATTCACGTCCCAGACCATTTCGGCTAGCGCGGTTTTCGACAGAATTTCGCCTTGGTGGCGGGCCAGCGCGCTGAGCAACGAGAACTCTTTGGCGGTGAGGTCCAGCCGCTGGCCGGCGCGGGTGGCTTTGCGGCTGATGAGGTCGACGGCCAGATCAGCGATGCTGATTTGCACCGGCTCATGGTTGGCGCCGCTGCGCCGGGTCAGGGCTTGCAGGCGGGCGACTAGTTCGAGAAAGGAGAACGGCTTGCCCAGGTAATCGTCGGCGCCTTCACGCAGGCCGCGAATGCGGTCTTCCACCCGCTCGCGGGCGGTGAGCATGATCACCGGGGTTTGTTTGCGCGCGCGCAACGCACGCAGCACGCCGAAGCCGTCGAGGCCGGGCAGCATGACGTCGAGCACGATCACGGCGTAATCGTTCTCCAGCGCCAGGTGCAAGCCGTCGATACCGTCGCGGGCCACGTCCACGGTGTAGCCCTGTTCGGTGAGGCCACGGTGTAGGTAGTCGGCGGTTTTTTCTTCGTCTTCGATAATCAGAATGCGCATGGTCGGGCTCAGTGTTCGGTGGCAACGAGCGGCGCCGCCTGGCGGCGGTGGAACCACCGCTCAAGCGCCAAGTATATGACCGGCGTGGTGAACAGCGTCAGCGCCTGGCTGACCAACAAACCGCCGACCACGGCAATACCCAGCGGTTGGCGCAACTCGGCGCCGGTGCCAAAGCCGAGCATCAGCGGCAGGGCGCCGAGCAGGGCGGCGAGGGTGGTCATGATGATCGGCCGAAAGCGCGTGAGGCACGCTTGGTAAATCGCATCCTGTGGCGACAACCCGCGCTCGCGCTGGGCTTCCAGGGCGAAGTCGATCATCAGAATGCCGTTTTTCTTGACGATGCCGATCAGCAGCACCAGCCCGATCAGCGCCATGATGGAAAAATCCTGCCCGCACAGCCACAGCATCACCAGCGCGCCCAACCCGGCCGAGGGCAGGGTGGAGATGATGGTCAGCGGGTGCACGAAGCTTTCATAGAGCACGCCCAGAATGATGTATACCGCCACCAGTGCCGCGAGAATCAGCCACGGCTGACTGGCCAGCGAACTCTGGAACGCCTGTGCCGCGCCCTGGAAGTTGCCGCTGATTTCAGCCGGCATGCCGATGTCGAGCTTGGCCTGATTGAGCTCGCGCACCGCATCGCCCAGGGCCACGCCCGGCGCCAGGTTGAACGACAGGTTGGCGGCCGGGAACATGCCGTCGTGGGCAATCGACAACGGCCCGCTGGTGGGCACGTCGACCTTGGCCAGGGCCGACAGCGGCACCATCTCATCGGTTAGCGGCGAGCGCAGGTAGAAGAAGTTCAGGCTCTCGGCTTTGCCGCGCTGCTGCTCGTTGAGTTCCAGAATCACCTTGTACTGGTTGGTCTCGGTCTGGAACTCACTGATTTGCCGCTGCCCGAAGGCGTCGTACAGCGCTTGGTCGACATCGCTGGTGGTCAGCCCGAAACGCGCTGCCGCACTGCGGTCGATGCTGATGTGGGTGATGCTGCCGCCCAGTTGCAGGTCGTTGGACAGGTCGCGAAATGCCGGGTTGCTTCGCAGTTTGTCGGTGAGCCGTTGGGTCCACAGGTTGAGGCTTGGGCCGTCGTTGCTTTTCAGCGTGTACTGGTACTGGCTGCGGCTGGGGCCGGCGCTGAGGTTGATGTCTTGCCCGGCGCGCAGGTACAGCACGATGCCGGGAATGGCCATGAGTTTGGGGCGGATGCGGTCGATGAATTGGCTGGCCGATACATCGCGCTCGCCCCGTGCTTTAAGGGTGATCCAGAAGCGGCCGTTGGCGATGGTCTGGTTGTTTCCGGAGACGCCAACCATATGGGAAAACACGCTCACGGCCGGGTCGGCGGCGACGATTTTTGCCAGCTCGCGGTGCTTGGCGACCATGTCGGGATAAGAGATATCCGCCGCCGCCTCGGTGGTGCCGAGCACAAAGCCGGTGTCTTGCACCGGGAAGAAGCCCTTGGGAATAAACACGTAACCCACCACCGCCAACAGCAGGCTCGCAGTGAAGAGGCCAAGCATCAACCGTTGGTGATTCAAGGCGCGGCGCAGGCCGTTGTCATAGCGGCTCAGCAGCCAGTCGCCAAAGCCTTTGCGCTCGCCGGTGTGGTGCGCCTGGGCGCGCATAAACAAGGCGGCCAAGGCCGGCGCCAGGGTTAGCGACACCACCACGGAAATCAGAATGGTCGAGGTCGCGGTCAGGGCGAATTCCTTGAACAGCCGCCCGACCACGCCGCCCATAAACAGCAGCGGAATAAACGCGGCAATCAGCGAAAAGCTGATCGACACCACGGTAAAACCAATCTCGCCCGCGCCCTTGATGGCCGCTTCGCGCATGCCTTCGCCAGCTTCCAGATGCCGGTGAATGTTCTCCACCACAACGATGGCATCGTCCACCACAAAGCCGACGGCCACGACGATGGCCACAAGCGTCAGGTTATTGAGGCTAAAGCCCATCACATACATCAGCGCAAAGCTGGCAATCAGCGACACCGCCAGCACGCTGGTGACAATCAAGGTGGCCGACCACTGGCGCAGAAACAACGCCATCACCGCGACCACCAGCAACACGGCAATCAGCAGGGTGATTTCCACCTCGTGCAACGAGGCGCGAATGGTTTGCGTGCGGTCGTTGAGCACAGAAACCTGCACCGACGCCGAAAGCATGGCCTGCAAGCGCGGCAGCTCGGCCTGAATACGGTCAACGGTGTCGACGATATTGGCGCCCGGCTGGCGGAAGATCACCAGGTTGAGCCCCGGCTGGTCGTTCGACCACGCCTGCACATAGGCGTTTTCCGAGCCATCGATCACCCGCGCCACATCGTTCACCCGCACCGGCGCGCCATCTTTGTAAGAGACGATCAGCTGGCCGTAATCCTCGGGGTGAAACAGTTGGTCGTTGGTGGCCAGGGTGGAAATGCTCGACTCGCCATACAGCGCGCCCTTGGCCAGGTTGAGGCTGGTTTGTTGCAGCGCCGTGCGCAGGTCGGCGAGGGTCAGGCCGAGGGCGGCGAGTTTGTCCGGCGAGGCTTGCACACGAATGGCCGGGCGTTGCTGGCCGCTGATGTTGATCAGGCCAACGCCATCAATCTGGCTGAGCTGGCGGGCCAGAATGGTTTCGGCCTGGTCACTGAGTTCGGTGCCGGGCATTTGCGTGGAGCTGACGGCGAGGATCAGCACCGGGCTGTCGGCCGGGTTGACCTTGCGCCAGGTGGGCAGGCTGGGCATGTCTTGCGGCAGCTTGCCGGCGGCGGTGTTGATGGCCGCTTGCACTTCCTGGGCGGCGCTGTCGATGCTCTTGTCGAGGGTGAATTGCAGAATCAGGTTGGTCGAGCCCAGGGCGCTGGTGGACGTCATTTGGGTCATGCCGGGAATGGCGCTGAACTGCACTTCAAGCGGCGTGGCCACCGACGAGGCCATGGTGTCCGGGCTGGCGCCGGGCAACTGCGCGTTCACCTGAATGGTCGGAAATTCAGCCTCCGGCAACGGCGCCAGCGGCAGCTGCGGAAAGGCCACCAAGCCCAGCAGCACCAGGGCGAAGGTGAGCAACAAGGTGGCGACCGGGTGATCGACACACCAGGCCGATACCGCACCGCGCCCGGTCACGGCTGCACCTGT
This sequence comes from Pseudomonas sp. AC070, assembly GCF_979258635.1. NCBI lineage: Bacteria > Pseudomonadati > Pseudomonadota > Gammaproteobacteria > Pseudomonadales > Pseudomonadaceae > Pseudomonas > Pseudomonas sp. AC070. Next base: position 2,682,971 of record NZ_OZ409871.1, on the reverse strand, counting down.
GCGGTGGTGGCGGCCGGTTCATCGCTCAACACCTCGATTTTCGCCCCCGGCTTCAAGCGCGACTGGCCATCGCGAATCAGCACGGTGCCGGCTTCAATAGCTGCCGGCTGCACGCCTTGGATAATGTTCAGCTCGCTGTCTTGATACAGCATCTTTACCGGCACGCTTTCCACCGTGTCGCCGTTAACGCGGTACACGAAATAATTCTCCAGCCCGCGCTGCACCACTTGCGGCGGCACCACCAGCGCGCCGTGGTCGACAGCGGTTTGCACCTTCACCGTGACCAGTTGGCCCGGCCACAGGGTTTGCTTGGCGTTGGCAAACTCAGCCTTGGCCCGCAGCGTGCCGGTGCTGGCGCTGACCTGGTTGTCGATCAAACGCAACTGGCCCTGAGCGAGCAGGGTGCCGGTTTGTTCGTGGTCGCTGAGGTAGGCGTTGACGAGCGCCGGTGTCGGCGCGTTGAGCAGCTGCTGCAAGGTGGGCAACAGGTTTTGCGGCAAGGAAAACTCCACGGCAATGGGGTCGATTTGCGTGACGCTGAACAGGCCTTGGGCATCGCTGACGCGCAGGAAATTGCCCGGATCGACCGTGCGAATGCCCACCCGGCCAGCGACCGGCGAGCGAATCTGGGTAAACGACAACTGCACCTGCGCCGCCGCAATCGCCGCCTGATTACCCTGCACCGTGGCCTTTAACTGGTCAGTCAGCGCCTGTTGTTGATCGAGGGTTTGCTTGGACACGCCGTCGTCAACGCTGAGCAGCTTGTAGCGCTTCAAATCCACCTCGGCGACATGCAACTGCGCCTGCGCCTGCCCGAGCTGCGCCTTGGCCTGATCGAGACTGGCGCGAATGGCACGGTCATCAATCTGCGCCATCAACTCGCCGGCCTTCACCCATTGGCCTTCCTTGACCAACAGCTGCGTGAGCACGCCATCAATCTGCGTACGCACCACGACGCTGTGCAGCGACAACACCGTGCCGATGCCACTGATAAAACGCGGCACGTCTTGTTGCTTCACCGCCACCACATGCACCGGAATGCCCACGGGGCCGGCAGTTTTGGTCGTATTTGCTTTCGGTAAAACGCTTTTTAAGGCGAGGGCAGCGGCCGCCACCAGCACGAGGGAGATCACGATTTTGCTGCGAGTGCGCATGCGGATGACGCCGGAGCTGGAATGAAGGGGAAGGTAGCGTGCCGTTATACCGGGTCGAGGCGGTCAGGAGGGTGACGGGCAAATGACGGGGCTGTCAGTTTTGGCGGGGTGGATCCCCGCGTTCGCGAGGATGACGGGGGGGCGGAGCATCGTCGTCACCTTCAAGATCCTGGATCCCGAATCGTCGGCCCGCCGCCTGCAAGGGGATGACGCAAGTGTAGGCGAAAAGGTGTGTTCAACGGTTTTAGAGTTTCAGAGCCAAAAGTTGCCGGGCAAAAACACCACCCCGAAACCCCCGCCTTCGGCACCGCGCTTGGGAAGCTTGGGTTAACTGGCGCAGCGGATTGGGGCAGGCATTGGCGACTCGGCGGGTGCCTGCTGCGCTTCTAGCTGGGCGCGTTGCGCGCCGGCTCGCCAGATTTTGAACAGGTCATGCTCGGTGAGCATCACCAGTTCGTCGCCCTTGTAGCCCAAGGTATTGATGCAGTCCTGGTCAAAGTGCTGACGTTCTATTTCGTCTCGGTACGCGGGAAGCGGTCGAGCAGTAAAGCGCACGGCGTGACTGAGCCATTCCTTGATTCGTTTCACTTCGCCGTCCTTGCCTGCCCGTATGAGATGGCGGCAAGAATATGGCATAGCGCCACTAGTGCGCACGCGCTATGTGTAGGGCGTTTGTGCCAATTGCGGGCTGAAGACTGAGGGCCGACGAGTCGAGTAGCATGACGCGCTCTGATTTGACGCCGCTTGAGGTTCGCTATGCCGCTGCACATCCAAACGCCTTTGTTGCAATCGCGCCCATTGAGCGTGCTCACCGATAAAACCGTGTGGCTCAAATTAGAAGCCGCGCAGCCGGTGGGCTCGTTCAAGATTCGTGGTATTGGCGCGGTGTGCGAAACCTACGCCAAGCAAGGCAAGCGCCGTTTTGTGTCCTCCTCGGGCGGCAACGCCGGCATCGCTGCGGCTTACGCTGGGCGGCAGTTGAATATTCCGGTCACCGTCGTCGTCCCTGAAACCACCACCGCACGCGCCAAGGCGCTGATCGAGCAGGAAGGCGCCGAGGTCATCGTGCATGGCGCTTCGTGGATGGAAGCGAACGCGTTGGCGCAGTCGCTGCTGGATGAACACAGCGCGTTTATCCATCCATTCGACAACGCCGAAATGTGGGCGGGCCACGGCAGCCTGATCGACGAGGTGGTGGCAGCCGGCGTCGATTTCGACGTGGTCATCGTCGCCGTGGGCGGCGGTGGTTTGCTCTCCGGCGTAGTCGCGGGCCTGCAGCGTAATGGGCTCAATCACGTGCCGGTGGTGGCGGTGGAAACACTGGGCGCGGATTCCCTGGCGCAATCAGTTGCCGCTGGCCAGCGCATTGAATTGCCGGCCATCACCAGCATCGCCACGTCGCTGGGCGCCAAAGCGGTGTGTGAAAACGCGTTTGCCCTTACCGGCCGCCACGACATTCGCTGCGCCACCGTCACCGACGCGCAAGCACTGAGCGCCTGCGAGCAGTTTCTGCATGATCATCGCGTGTTGGTTGAGCCGGCGTGCGGTGCCGCCTTGGCCACGTTGTACGACGTGGACGAGCACGACGCTTTGGCTGATTTTCAGCGGCCATTGGTGGTCGTTTGTGGCGGGGCGACGGCCACACTTGAGCAAATTCAGCAGTGGCGAAAAACGCTCGCCTGAATGCACAGGAACGCCCGTGCGGCGAGGCTTTTAAGGCGTTTAACCGGCCGCCGACGTTCCGCTGTTTGCCATCAAACTGCTATGAAATATCGATCTTTTTCGCCACACCGTAGTCTGAGTTGTTACGCCGCTTGATGCCGTGACGGGCATCCAGCACACACTCATGACTTTAAAAGGTGACCTCAATTGGCCGAGAAGCCCCATGCCTCTTCGCACGTTGCAGCACTGAAGAAATGCGCCACCGGCATTGCCGGTTTCGATGAAATTACCCTGGGCGGTCTGCCGCAGGGCCGGCCGAGCCTGGTGTGCGGTTTTGCCGGCTGCGGTAAGACCCTGTTCGCCATGAGCTTTCTGGTTAACGGCGCGCTGCAATTCGGCGAGCCCGGTGTGTTCATGAGTTTTGAAGAACGCACGCAAGACCTGATGGAAAACGTCGGCTCGCTGGATTACGACCTGCAAGCACTCATCGACCAGAAACTGCTGGCCATCGACCACGTGTACGTCGACAGCAGCGAGATCGAGGAAACCGGCGAATACGACCTCGAAGGTTTGTTCGTTCGCCTGGGCTACGCCATCGACAGCATCGGCGCCAAGCGCGTGGTGCTCGACACCATCGAAGCGCTGTTTAGCAGTTTCAAAGACACCGCCGTGCTGCGCGCCGAGCTGCGCCGGTTGTTTTATTGGCTCAAAGAGCGCGGCGTGACGGCGGTGGTGACCGGCGAGCGCGGTGATGGGTTGCTGACCCGTTACGGCATCGAGGAGTACGTGTCGGACTGCGTGATTCTGCTCGATAACCGCGTCGCCGATCAGATCACCACGCGCCGTCTGCGTGTCGTCAAATACCGCGGTTCGTCCCACGGCACCAACGAATACCCGTTCTTTATCGACGCGCAGGGTCTGACGGTGATGCCCATCACCGCCGCCGGGCTGGATCACGACGCGCCGGAAGACATCGTGCCGACTGGCATCGAAGGCCTGGACCAGATGCTTGAGCGCGGCGGCTATTACCGTGGTTCCAGCGTGCTGGTGACTGGCCTGGCCGGCACGGGCAAAACCACCTTTGCTGCCAGTTTTATTCACGCCAGTTGCCTGCGCGGCGAGCGCTGCCTGCTGTTCTCCTTTGAAGAAGCGGAGAGCCAACTGCTGCGTAACTTGGGCTCGGTGAACCTGGAACTGAAGAGCTACATCGATAGCGGGCTGCTGCGCGTGGAATCCACCCGTCCGAGCCTGTTCGGCCTGGAAGTCCATTTGGCGCGCATGTACCGGGAAATCGTCGAGTTCAAACCGCACAACGTGGTGGTCGATCCGATTTCCGCGTTCCACGGGCCGCAGTCGGAAGTGCACGCGACGCTGTTGCGCCTGGTCGATCTGCTCAAGCAGCGCAACATCACAACGGTGTTCACCAGCCTGAGCGATGCGAAAACCACGCGCGCGGGCTTGGATCGCGCCATTTCCTCGCTGATGGACGCGTGGGTTTCGCTGTCCAGCGTAGAGGCCGACGGCGAGTACAACCGCTTGCTCTATGTGCTCAAGGCCCGTGGTATGGGGCACTCGAACCAAGTGCGCGAATACCACATCGACCAGCGCGGCATTACCTTGGTGACGCCGTATATCGGCCCAAAAGGGGTGTTGACCGGTTCCGCGCGCATGAGTCACGAAGCCCGTGAACGCCGCGCCGGGGAGCTGCGTCAGAAACTGAACGAGCAGCGCCTGCGCGGGAAGCAGAAAAGCCGCGATGAGTTGGAACGCAAAATTGCCGAGATGCGCGCCGCCCTGGACGCTCAGGAGGAAGAGGACTCGCTGCTGGACCACGATGAAATCAGCCAATTGCAAAGCGACGATGAGATTCGTCGGCAGCTGGCCCGGGCACGAGGAGTTCTCGAATGACCACCCCTGATTTGCACGATCCCGACTCGCACACCGTTGCCGGCACCGCCACCACCCCGGCGATTGACCCCAACGCCGTCGGGCAGCCGGGGCACTACGCCCTGCGCTTGTACATTGCCGGGCAAACGCCGAAGTCGGTGACCGCCTTGCGCAACTTGCAGCGCATTTGCGAGGAATACCTGTCGGGCGTGTATTCCATTGAAGTGATCGACTTGCGCGTCACTCCACAACTGGCAGCAGGCGACCAGATTCTGGCCCTGCCGACCTTGGTGCGGCACCTGCCGACGCCCTTGGTGAAAATTATTGGTGACCTGTCCAACACCGACAAAGTGCTTGTCGGCCTGGATATCCGCCCAGAGCCAGTCAATTGAGTTTTACACCGCCACCTGAACAACCACCGGTTGCCACCCCCGGTGTGCAATCGGCTGACGACTCGCAGGAACACGGCGAGCGTTTGCAGCTGCGCTTGTATGTGTCCGGCAGCACCGCTCGTTCCACGCGGGCCATCACCAACCTGAGAGCGCTGTGCGACACCCACTTGCCTGGCGCTTATTCATTGGAGGTCGTCGATATCTACCAGAACCCGAGTGCGGCGCGCGAAGCGCAAATCATCGCCGTGCCCACGCTGATGAAACTCAAGCCGCTGCCGGTGCGCTTGCTTATCGGCGACCTGTCCGACACCGCTACCTTGCGTAGCGCGCTCGGTATTGAGTGAGGGATTGCCGATGATCGAACGCGCCATAGGGCTGACCGACGAGCAATACATCCAACAGCTGAGCGACAAGCTGCGCGAAGCCGAAGAAACACTCGAAGCCATTCGCACCGGGGCGGTGGACGCGCTGTTTATCGACACCGGCGAAGCGGTAAGCGTGTACACCCTGGAAAGCGCCGACCGGCCGTATCGCACCCTGGTCGAGCAAATGCAGGAAGGCGCGGTGACGTTATCGCGCGACGGCTTCGTGCTGTATGGCAACGAGCGCCTCGGCGAGATGGTGCGCCGGCCGCTGGAAAAAGTAGTGGCCCATGATTTCGCCGATTTCGTCGCGCCCGCCGAGCGCGAACGCTTCCGCCGCTTTATCGCCAACAGTGCCGAAGAAGCGGTGCGCAGCGAGTTCAATTTGCTGGCCGCCGACGATCAAGTAACGCCCGCTTACCTGTCATTCCGCGCCCTGGCGCTAGACAGCAGCGAGGAGCCGATTATTTGCGGTGTGGTCACCGACCTCACCGAACGTCGCTTGCTGGAAGCGCGTTTGAGCCAGGCGCAAAAAATGGAAGCGGTGGGGCAACTCACCGGCGGCCTGGCGCATGACTTCAACAACTTGCTGCAAGGCATCAAAGGCAGCCTGGACCTGATCGCGCGCCGGCCCACGTCGGAAAAAGTAGTGCGCTGGACCGAGGCCGGACTCAAAGCCGCCGACCGTGGTGCCAAGCTCACCGCGCAGTTGCTGGCGTTCTCGCGCTCGCAAAAACTCGAATTGCAACCGCTGCGCATCAACTCGGTAATTCGCGACATGACCGACCTGCTGGTGCGCACCATCGGCACCACGGTGCGCATCCGCCTGAACCTGGAGCCGAGCGAGCACTACGTACTCAGCGACCCCACGCAGTTGGAGCTGGCCATCCTCAACTTGGCGCTCAACGCCCGCGATGCCATGCCCACGGGCGGCTCGCTGAATATCACCACCCAGCATCATCCCGACCCGGTTGAGGGCGCGCCGTATGGCGTGATGCAAATTTGCGTGGCCGATACTGGCGTCGGCATGAGCGAAGACGTGCGCCTGAAAGCGTTCAACGCGTTCTTTTCCACCAAAGGCATCGGCGCCGGCACCGGGCTGGGATTGGCGCAAGTGCAGAGCATCGTCGAGCAATCCAACGGCTGGGTGCGGCTGGTGTCGGCGCCGGGTTGTGGCACTCAGGTGTTCCTCACCTTGCCGTACACCCGCGACAGGGCGTTGATCGAAGTGCCGGCCGCTGCCGCAAACGAGCCGCTGAAACAGGGCGGTAAGCAGGTGATGCTGATAGACGATGATGACGACGTGCGTCGCGTTGTGGTCGACATGCTCGAAGCCCTCGGCCATCAGGTACGCGAAGCCAGCAGCGGCCTGGCGGGCCTGAAGCTGATCGACGTGCAGATGCCTGATCTGGTGCTGCTGGACTTCGCAATGCCGCATCTCAACGGCGCGGAAGTGGCGAAACTGCTGTTGGAAAAATACCCACACTTGCCAATCATTTTCATCAGCGGCTTTTCCGACACCGCACAGTTGCAGGCGGCTGTGGGCAGCAGCGCCACCGTGTTGCGCAAACCGTTCACCATGGACCGGTTGAGCGACATGCTGGATCAGGTGGTGGGCGGGCCGGGCGACTGAATAATTTAGAAAGGAAAAGTCGTTACGGAAGTTTCTTCAGTGATGCGTCGATTACGCAGCGCTTTTGAATAGGATTCCTGTCGGGGTTGTCGGAACGGTCCTGCTACCTGATTTATCAGCGGACCTTAGAGTGCCGGGCATTCAATTTCTTATGAGTGCCTGTCATGAACACCCGCTGCTTTCGGCTGATCTTCAGCAAACCCCTGGGCTTCTTAATCCCTGTCGCTGAAATTGCTACTGCCCAACGAAAGCCTGGTCAGCAACCAGCCTCAAGCGTTGTTCCAGTCATCAAGCCGTTAGGCTTTTCACTTAAACCTGCTCTGTTGTCTTTGCTTGTGGCAGGTTGGCCAAGCTGGGCTGCTGCCGAGATTCTGCTGGATCGAAATGTTGCTGGGACCAGCATGGCGAGTGCAGCCAATGGCGTGCCGGTGATTGAGATCGCGACCCCCAATAGCAACGGTCTTTCCCACAACCGTTTTGGCCAGTTCGACGTGGCCAACCCTGGCGTTATCTTCAACAACAGCATGGTCAACGGCACGAGCCAGATTGGCGGGGCGGTGCTGTTAAATCCGAACTTGAAACGCACAGCGAAAGCGATTCTCACGGAAATCACCGGCAACCAGCCCAGTTCAATCAGCGGCACGTTGGAAGTGTTCGGCGATGCGGCGGACTTGCTGATCGCCAACCCCAACGGCCTGACCCTGAACGGCGTGACCACGCTGAACACGTCGCGCCTGACCGTGAGCGCCGGGCGTGTGTCCGATGCTGATGGCAGCTTGAAGTTGTTGGTCGATAAACACAGTGGTCAGGTCTTGATCGGCGCCGACGGCGTCAACACTTCGGGCCTGAGTTACTTCGATATCGTCGCCCGTTCGGTGGCCTTAAACGGCGTGATCGGCTCCGAAGCGTTGCAGACGGACCTGAACATCGTGGCCGGCCAAGGCGCCTACGGCACAGGCACCCACACCTTCACTGCAACCGCTGGTGCGCAAGGTTCTGGCGTCGCCATTGCCGGCTCGGCAGCAGGCGCCATGCACGGCCGGTATATCAACCTGATCAGCAGCGACAGCGGCGCCGGGGTTCGGCACGACGGGCTGATTTTGGCGGCGCGGGATATTCAGATAAGTGCCGATGGCGATGTCGGACTTAAAGACGTTGGCGCCGGCGGCAGCATCGCTGTCGGCTCATCGAAGCGGTTTACCAACAGCGGCACGCTGAGCGCCGAGGTTGATTTACGCATTGCGGCTAGCGACCTGATTAACAACAAAGACGCCTCGTTAAGCGCCGTCGATCGGGTACGGATAGACGTCGCCAATAGCCTGAAGAACAGCGGCACGATTCGCGGCAAAAACCTTGGCGTCGCGACTCGGACATTGGAAAACAGCGGGACGTTTTTGGCTGACGAAAAGGCTGAGTTCAAGGTTAGCGGTGATCTTCTCAACCAAAACGGCGGTGGCATTTACGCGCAGAAAACCGTGGCGCTGGATGTCGGCGGTAAGCTGCTAAATGCCGGATCAATAGTGGCCGGCAATCAGCTTGTTCTGGACGTTGGCAGCTACCAAAACACCGGCACCATCACCTCGCTAGACACTGCCAGCCTGAGCTTCAAAAACGGTGGCAATGCAGTCATCGACGCCGCGTTCCGCGCCCCGCAAGCAGCCAATCTTTTCACGCTGTCCGCCCACCACGTCACCATCACGCACGAGTTCAGCACTCCCGGTTCGGTACATATTCTGGCCACCGGCGACGTGCGCAACCAAGGCGCGATCATCATCGGCAAAACCTTGGCCATCAGCGCCAAAGGCCTGATCGAAAACGCTCCGGGCAAGCTTATGTGGGCGGGCGAAAACCTCAGCCTGCAAGCCGGCACGCAGTTGCTTAACGGTGTCAAAAGCCAACTCCTGGCCATGGGCGACATGAGCCTGAGTGCGGGCGAAAAAGTACAAAACAACGTCGGCCGTATCGAAGCGCAGGGCAATGTATGGATCGACACGCCGCTGCTGGAAAACCTGAGTAAAAGCACCGGTGGCGTGGTGACCGCGAGCGTGGCCAACGAAGATGTGTGGCTCTCTAAAGCAGACGGCTTGATCGAGCGCGACTACTGGAACATCAAAATCGATCTGCCGGTTTACGCCTCCGATTTGAGCATCGAGCAGGCGGTGATCAAGGCGGGCGGCAGTTTGCTGCTCAATCAGGATACGGCCAACGGCAGCGGCGCGACCGTGCGTAACGTCGGCGGGCTGATGGCCGCCACGGGCGATGTGCTGATTGACGGCAATCTGAAAAACGAGGGCATGTTTACCTCCAAAACCCTGGTCGAGATTTTGAAGGCGGCGCCCACGCAGTATTACTTCAGTAATTCCCTGATCGGCACCCCTACGGGCCAACGGGTTTATCAGGATGGTTTGTATGGCTTGCTCAATGACTTTTTGAGCGCCAAAGGTGGCAGCGGCAATTGGGTGGAGACGCTTAAGTTAGTCAACAAACCCGGCATCGATCAGGTGCTCAGCGCGGTGTTAGGTGCGGATTGGAAAGCCCTCAGCCATGACCAGCTGCGTGGGCGATGGGCGACGTTCAAGACCAGTGCTTCTGACAAGTCGCAACACTACTACGCCGACACCCAGGCAGAAATTTCTGCCGGCAAAGTGTTCCTGCAAGAAGGCGGCACCTTTAAGAGCGGCGACGGGGGCACGTGGGTTGGGCAGCGGCCGATCACCGTTCAGGTGGGCAGCGAAACCGTGGAAAGTCTGGACGGCGAACTGGACGCCCAGTACAACCGCGAGCGGGCCGAGAACGCACTGCGCGATCAGCTGAAAAACCCGCTGTTCCGCCCTCGTGATCCGGCTGCCGATGGCGATGCGTTTGCGCGGATCAAACCGCTGTACGAAACCCGAGTGAGCTACATCGACCAGAGCCAGTACATGGGCTCGGATTATTTCCTGACCAAGATTGGCTACGACGCCGACAAAAGCGTGACCGTGCTGGGCGATGCTTATTTTGATCACCAACTGATCCTGCACAGCGTCGAGGAGCGGGTCGGTAATTTCTTTGCGCAAACCCAGCGGTTGGGCGGAGCGCAGCTGGTTACTCAGTTGCTAGATAACGGTGCAGCGCTTGCGGGCACAGCAGGTTTTAGCCTTGGCCAGCCCTTAACGGCCGAGCAAATTGCTGGCCTCAAAACCGATGTGGTTTGGTACGAAAATCAGCTGGTGGATGGCCAGATGGTCTTGGCGCCGAAGCTGTACTTAAGCCAGGAAACGATCGCGGCGCGGAATCAAGACGCCAACAGTTCGGCCTTGGTAGGCGGCGATAGGGTTCTGATTGATGCGGATTCGGTGGCGAACATCAACGGCACCATTCGTGGCAATACCGACGCTTTTGTGTACTCGAAAACCGACGTCAACAACGTCTCGGTCGGCGGCGCGCAGGCCGGTATTTTTGCCGGGCAGGGCGGTGAGGGTAAACCGGCTGGGCAGCTTGTAGTCACCGCTGAAAACAAGGTGCTGAACCAGGGCGGCGTGCTGAGCGGGTTCCAGCAAACCGTGGTCGGCGGCAATGGCGTAACCAGTTCAGCCACCACCGGCTATGACGAAAACGGCTACATGGTCGTGCGCGATAACGGGGTGATGGGTGTAGCGCTGACTGAAGAAAAACCGAGCGAGAAAAAACCAAATGAACCGGAGCCAACGCCTGAAGTGGCTGACGCTGATGTGGCCGACCCGGAAGCCAAAAAGCCTGAGAAAAAACCCGTTGTCGTAGAGCGCCCTGATGTACGCGCCATCTTCGAAGAGCGTCTGGCTGCTGGGCCTGTCGATGTTGAGCAAGGTTCGTCCCTCAGCGTGATTTCTGGTGGCGATATCGACCTGGTCGGCGCCATCACGCAATCGGACAACGTGCTGCTGCAAACCAGCGGCAACCTCAACATGAACGACTTGCACGAAGCCCGTTCCGCGTTTGATGCCGTGGGCGCCAGCGGCTTTTTATCGCAGGTCGACATCACCGAAATGGCCGCGTCCGCCAACTCGGTGGGCAATACCTTAAACGCCAAAAACCTCACCGTTCAGGCCCAAGGTGACTGGAATATTGTCGGTGGCGAAATCAATGCCGATACCAGCAACGTGCAGGTCGGTGGCGACATGAAAGTGGCCGCCGGTAAAGATCTGGCCTTCCACGAAAAAACCGTGAAAACCACGCAGCTGGTGATCAGCGCGGGGGTCGGTGCCGGCGGCTATGAAGCCAACGGCATGTGGGGTTCGGCAGCGGCAATCGACACGCGTCTGCCTTCGCCATTTGACGGTTTGGCTGAAGGCGACCCCGTCACGCCCAACGTCCGAGGCCAAGCCAGCGCCGGCCGCTCTGCTGCCTCGCAGGCGCTGGCTAGCGAGGGAACCGGCGCTCGCACCGGCGTCAACGCAGGCCGGGGCGCCACCAGCGGTGCCAACTTCAAAGTCGGCATCGAAACGGTGACCACCACTGACACCAGCGAATCGACCACTTTCCGCAACGCTCAACTCAATTTGGGCAGCGGCAGCGTCGATGTCGGCGGCACCTTTGATATGGGTGGTGCGGACATCAATGCCGGTTACCAACTGAGCCCAGAAGAGCGGGCGAAAATGACACCAGAGCAGCGTGTCGCGGCGACGAAAAACATGCCCACGCTAGACGTGACTGCCGGCGACATTAAAACCACCAAATACGAAAACACCGAGAAAATCACCCACACCCGCGAGGAGCTTTTTCTTGGCGTGACCGCCGAAGGCCACTCCTCGCTAGCGGACGTCGCCACGCAAGCCGCTCAGCTTGCTCATAAAAACCTCGGCACCGATGCCGTCGTCGATCCAAACGCACCGCCCGCGTCCTCGAAAACCCTGGCCACGCAAGACGGCCGCATGGAAGTTGATCCCGCGCTAACCGCCATGATGGCTGCGGGTTTGGCTACCCAAGTAGCCTTTGGCGAAGGCATCGGCGGCTCGGTCACAGCTGGCATGCAACACACCATCGAAACCCGCGAAAGCGAGCACCGCGCGGAAAACATTAACCAGATTGGCGGCAACATCAGCCTGACCAGCACCAAAGGCAACATCGCGCTCAACGGCGTGAACCTGCAAGGCGGCAAAGTCGCGATCAAATCAGCCGGCAACCTGACCCAGACGGCCGCGAAAAGCAGCAGCACCAGCAGCGAATCGGTGACCACCCACACCTCAGGTCTCACCGCCAGTATCGGTGCGGCGCCCACGGGGGTTGGCATGGGCGTGTCTGCTGGCGCCAGCGGCAGCTATGACGAAACCAACACCAAAACCACCAGCTACACCAATGGCATGATCAGCGGCACCGACATCAGCATCGAAACCGCCGGCGACCACAACCTGATCGGCTCGAACATCAAGGGCAACAGCGTCAGTGCCAAAATCGGTGGCAACCAGACCATCACCAGCGTGCAAGACACCTCGGAGATGGAACACACGCGCGGCAACTGGAGCGCCAGCGTCGGCGTGGCGATAACCACGGACGGCATCATCCAGGGCACCGCCAGCGCCAGTGCCTCGGGCGGCAAGGATTTCGACAACAGCAAATTGACCGCCGAGCAAGCGGGCATCAGCGCCGACAACCTGGACCTGAAAGTCGCCGGCAACCTCAACCTGACCGGCGCGCATATCACCTCAAAACCGGACCAGGGCAGCGTCGCTGTGGGCGGCAAAATCACCGCACAAACCCTGCAAGACAGCCGTGAGAAAGATGGCGGTTACGCAGGCGGTGGCGGCGGTATCAGCAAGAACGGCTTGCCGAGCGTGACGCTGGAATTTGGCCGAGTGGATCAGGTGCATTACACGGCTGAGAACGCGGCGACCATCGACGTTGGCGACCCAAGCAAAGTCAGCGCTGCCGGCGGCATCAGCGGTCCGTTGAACACCGATGCCAGCAAACAGCTCACCGTCTCGCAAAACAAACGCGTGGCGGGCACCGACGTGAAAGTCGAAATCTCCATCGGCGATGCGCAGGAAATCAAAGCGGGCGTGAAAAAACTCTTCACCCCGAAGGCTGGCCGAAGCGTGCACCTCGCCGACGCGCCAAGAACGCAGCCGCGCAAAGCCGACAGCGCTACAACCAAGGTCGCTCAGGCAGACGCACCGAAAGCAACGCTTCGCAGCTATACGGACATCGATGCGCCGAAGGTCAAACAAACCTTCGACCAACGCGTTGTCGTTAACACCGACATCAACAATCCCGTCGTCACCCAGGCCGCGCAAAACCTGGCGAACAAACACCCCGACACCGTAATCGTCACGCCAACCGCCGACGGCGGCCACAAAGTCCTGAGCGGCGCGCTGGCCGATAGCGGCAGCAAAAAAGTGGAAGTGGTCGGGCACAGCGACGGGCTGAAACTCGGCGGGATGGATGCAAAACAAATTACCGACGTGGTGCAAAAGCTTACTCATGACGGTGACAGCACTGTCGACAAAGTGGCCCTGGTGGGCTGCGGCACGGCATGTGCCAAAGACGGCCCGAGCTTGGTGAGTGAAGTGAGTGGTTTGCTGGAGCAGCAGGGCGCGCACACAAACGTGAAGGGCTACGAAAAGCCTGTTCATGTGGATGCCCAAGGGCATAAGCAGGCGGCAGCGGATGGTGCACCGCAGGCGCTGGGCAAATCCCAAGTCAGCGAAAAACCAGGGAACCAGCCAGCCGCCATCGAAGTTGACGCAACCTGGACAAAAACCGGAGAAAAGCAGGGCACCAATCCTGGCGGCACCTTTCTCTCACCAAACGGCGAGGCGTGGTATGTGAAACAGCCGCCTAGCGCCGACCATGCGTACAACGAAGTTCTTGCAAACAAGCTCTATCAAGCAGCCGGTATTGATGTTCCCGAAATAGGATTAGCGAAAATCGGCGACAAGGTCGGTGTGGCGTCGAAATTTATCGATGGCCTGAAAGTTGTTGAGGCGCACGAGCTGCCTGACCTGAAAGGCGCCTATGAGGGGTTCGCTGTAGATGCTTGGTTGGCAAACTGGGATGTCGTCGGCCTGCATAACGATAACTTGCTGAAAAATGGTGACAGCGCCTTACGCGTCGATACGGGCGGAGCACTGGATTACAGAGCGCTTGGTGAGAAAAAAGGGGACGCCTTTGGCGAGCGCGTAACCGAGATAAATACACTACGAGATTTTTCGCTGAATCAATCATCGGCCAAGGTATTCAATGATATTGAGGATCAGCAAATAATTGACTCGGTGAAAAAGGTGCAGTCCGTTTCCGACGCCACAATATGCCAGTTGTGTGATACGTGGGGGCCCGGCAGCCAGGCGGACAAAAAACAACTGGCGGACAAATTAATCGCCCGAAAAAACGATTTGAATCATGTGGAAGACTATTTGCAGCAGAAACAAACGTCGCCAGAGACGCCTTATCAGACGCAGTTACTAAAAGAGATATACGCGAAGTATCCGGAGAGTGTGGTGCAACATGCCATCCGCGACGTTGAAAATGCAGAAAACCTAAGCAATGCCGAAAGGGCCGCCATTGGGCTGTATATGCGTGGTCAATTATACGAAGCGAATCTCGGCCTTCGAGAAGGCGTGGCATCCTTCAATCCCAAAGATGAAGTCATTATGTATGGGCTTAACACTGCCATGAAAAAATATTGGGCGGCGAGAGCAGAGACAGGTGATATTTCGGTCACCAAGACTTACCGAGGTGGAATCGTGCCAACAACTTCTGCTCAGAACGGGAAATTAACCGATCCAGGTTACATCTCCACCAGCGAGCGTCTTGATACCGCTAAAAACTTTGCGGCGCGTGATGAGCGGAGCATTGTGCAAATTATCTTCGGACAATCAGGGATGCCCATAAAAAGCGACTTTTTTGGCAACGAAGAAGAAATTCTTTATAACCGTAACTCTACGTTTGATATTTTGTTTGACGGCCAAAATGCGTCGGATAAGAGGTTCGTGGTGCTGTCCGAAGATAAAATACCTGCGCACAAAGGACATCAATATGAAATGGATCTGTTGACCACGGAGCACGGTGCGAGTGAGCAAGTGGGGAAATCGGGTGTCAAACACGATGACAAGCCTTAATTACATACACGTTGTGAGGTGCTCATGAAACCTACCGTTCTCTGCGCCGGATTGCTGGCTCTCACGCTAGGCCCTGTCCTTAACGCCGCCGAAATCGTCGGTCAGCAGCGCACCATCACCCGCACCTACGTAAGCCCTGGCGCCAGCGGCAGCATCAGCGAGTCCAGCCGGCAAGAGGGCTCCAGCGGTTACGGCGGTTATCAGGTGCCGGATAATCGCTACAACTCCAACAGCACCTATCGAGGCTCTGGTTCGACGCACATTCGCGGCAATGTGCAGCAAAGCATCGAATATCCGGGAGTAGGGGAGTTCCAGCGCCAGCCCGGTAACGGCTCGGTGCAGCGCGAGCGTCGCTGAGTTTCGCTGTCACCGGCTTGTCGCCTCACCGTCACACGCTTGCCACTGCTTTTGGTTGCAATCGCTCTAACTCATTCGGAGAAGCAGCGATGCAGCTATGTGTGATTGGCGCGGGGTATGTGGGCTTGGTGACGGCGGCGTGTTTTGCCGAAATGGGCAATCACGTGGTGTGTGTGGAAACCGATCCTGCGCGCCTGGCGCAGCTGCAAGCCGGTGATGTGCCGATTCATGAGCCTGGTTTATCGGCGTTGCTCTCCGCGCATTTGGCCAGCGGCCAGCTGAGTTTTACCCGGCGCCTGGCTGAAGGCGTAGCGCGGGCGGCGGTGGTGTTTATCGCGGTGGGTACGCCCAGTGGCGAGGATGGCTCGGCTGACCTCAGTCACGTAATCGCCGTGGCCGAGCAACTGGGATCTACGCTGCGGCAGGCCTGCCTGGTGGTGAACAAATCGACGGTGCCGGTCGGCACGGCAGAGCGGGTGCAGCACGCCATTAACCAGCGCTTGCAGCAGCGCCAGCTGGGTTTTCAGGTGAGCGTGGCGAGCAACCCGGAGTTTTTGAAAGAAGGCTCGGCCATCGACGATTTCATGCGCCCGGACCGCGTGCTGCTGGGGTGCAACGACGCGGGCAGCGAGGTGCTGCTGCGCCGGCTGTACGCACCGTTCGTGCGCAACAGTGAGCGCGTGCTGAGCATGCCGGTGCGCGCGGCGGAGTTCAGCAAGTACGCCGCCAATGCCTTTCTGGCGACCAAGATTTCTTTTATCAACGAGATGGCGGGCCTGTGCGGCCTGTTGGACGTGGACATTGAACAGGTGCGCCGTGGCATCGGCAGTGACAAGCGCATTGGCACGCACTTTATCTACGCCGGCTGCGGCTACGGCGGTTCGTGTTTCCCTAAAGACGTAAAGGCGCTGATACACACGGCTGAGCAGAACGGTTTCGAACCGGCAATCTTGCGCGCGGTGGAGGCGCGTAACGCCGTGCAGAAAACCTTGTTGTTCGAAGCGTTGTACGACCACTTCAACGGCTATTTGCAAGGCCGGGTCGTGGCGTTGTGGGGCTTGGCGTTCAAACCGGGCACCGACGATTTACGCGAGGCTCCCAGCTTGGTGCTGCTTGATGCCTTGCTGGCCGCCGGGGCGCGTGTTCAGGCGTGCGACCCGGTGGCCTGCAAAGCGGTGGCGGCGCGTTACCCGCAGGCGCTCGCCAAGGGCCAGTTGCAGCTCAGCGAGTCCCCTTATTCGGCGGTGGAAGGCGCGGACGCGCTGGTGTTGGTGACGGAATGGAAGCAGTTCCGCCAGCCCGATTTCCGTCGTATTCGCGGTTTGATGCGCATGCCGGCCGTGTTCGATGGCCGCAATATTTACGATTCGTTGGAACTATCTGGGCTAGGGTTTCTCTATCGTGGCATTGGCCGCCCTGTGGCGGGCCATTGTAAGGCGAGTGCCGCCTGATTAGACTGCGCGGCACTAACGGTATGACCCTTCTTTCAAGGACTCACATGATCAAGAAATGCTTGTTCCCGGCTGCTGGTTACGGTACCCGTTTCCTACCAGCAACAAAGGCCATGCCCAAGGAAATGCTGCCGGTGGTGAACAAGCCGCTGATTCAGTACGGCGTTGAAGAAGCGCTGGAAGCCGGGCTTTCGGAGATCTCCATCGTTACTGGCCGTGGCAAGCGCGCCCTGGAAGACCACTTCGACATCAGCTACGAGCTGGAACACCAGATCAAAGGCACCGACAAAGAGAAATACCTGGTCGGCATCCGCCGCCTGATCGACAACTGCAGCTTCTCTTACACCCGTCAGGTTGAAATGAAAGGCCTGGGCCACGCGATTCTGTCTGGCCGCCCACTGATCGGTGATGAACCGTTCGCCGTGGTACTGGCAGACGACCTGTGCGTAAACGTCGATGGTGACGGCGTACTGACCCAGATGGTCAAGCTGTACAACCAGTTCCGCTGCTCGATCGTAGCGATCCAGGAAGTGCCGCAGGACGAAGTGTCGAAGTACGGCGTCATTTCCGGCGAGATGATTCGTGACGACATCTATCGCGTTAACAGCATGGTCGAGAAGCCGAAACCAGAAGACGCTCCGTCGAACCTGGCCATCATCGGCCGCTACATCCTGACCCCGGACATCTTCAAATTGATCGAAGAAACCGAGCCAGGCAAAGGCGGCGAAATCCAGATCACCGACGCGCTGATGAAGCAAGCCCAGGACGGTTGCGTACTGGCTTACAAATTCAAAGGCCAGCGTTTCGACTGCGGCGGCGCCGAGGGTTACATCGACGCCACCAACTTCTGCTTCGAAAACTTCTACAAGACGGGCAAGGCTTACTAAGCCGAAGCTGTGTTGTAAAAAAGGCCACCGTGAGGTGGCCTTTTTTTGTACTCGAAAATCCAGCACGGGTTTTTGTAGGACCGGCTTTAGCCGCGATGCTTGTGAACCCCAAAAGCATCGGGGCTAAAGCCGCTCCTACAGGCGCTCGGCGGGCGCTTTGCGCTATGCTGCCCGCCAGCTAAGGAGATTTGCATGACTTACGATTTCGACCTCTTCGTGATTGGCGCCGGTTCTGGTGGCGTGCGTGCGGCGCGCTTCGCTGCAGGCTTTGGCGCGCGGGTAGCCGTTGCCGAAAGCCGTTATCTGGGCGGCACCTGTGTCAACGTCGGCTGCGTGCCGAAGAAACTGCTGGTATACGGCGCGCATTTTTCCGATGAGTTCGAACAAGCTGATGGTTACGGCTGGACGCTCAATGGCACGCCGACCTTCGATTGGCCCACGCTGATCCGCAACAAGAACGCTGAAATTCAGCGCCTCAATGGCATCTACCGCAACCTGCTGGTGAACAGCGGCGTTACGGTGCTGGAAGCCCACGCGAAAATTACCGACCCGCACCACGTCGAGGTCGACGGCAAAACCTTCAGCGCCAAACATATTCTGGTCGCCACCGGTGGCTGGCCGGTGGTTCCGCCGATTCCCGGCCACGAACATGCGATCAACTCCAACCAAGCGTTTTTCCTCAAAGAGCTGCCAAAGCGCGTGCTGGTGGTAGGCGGCGGGTATATCGCGGTCGAGTTCGCTTCGATCTTCCACGGTCTCGGCGCCGACACCTCGTTGCTGTATCGCGGTGACCTGTTCCTGCGTGGCTTCGACGGCGCGGTGCGCAAGCACCTTAAAGAGGAAATGACCAAGCACGGCGTGAATTTGCAGTTCAACGCCGACATCGATCGCATCGACAAACAAGCCGACGGCAGCCTGCACGCCACACTCAAAGATGGTCGCGTGCTGGAAACCGACTGCGTGTTTTACGCCACTGGCCGGCGACCGATGCTCGACAACCTCGGTCTGGAAAACACCAACGTGCAGCTCGACGAGCGCGGGTTCATCAGCGTTAACGACGAATATGAAACCGCCGAGCCGTCGATTCTCGCCCTCGGTGATGTGATCGGCCGCGTGCAGCTCACACCGGTCGCGTTGGCCGAAGGCATGGCCGTGGCGCGTCGGCTGTTCAAGCCGGAGCAGTATCGCCCTGTGGATTATCAGCAGATCGCCACGGCGGTGTTCAGCCTGCCCAATATCGGAACAGTGGGCATGACCGAGGAACAGGCGCGCGATGCCGGCCACAAGGTGGTGATTTTCCAAAGCGACTTCCGCCCGATGAAACTGGTGCTGACCTCCAACCAGGAACGCACGTTTATGAAGCTGGTGGTCGATGCCGACAGCGACAAAGTGTTGGGCTGCCACATGGTTGGCCCGGACGCCGGCGAAATCATCCAGGGCTTGGCCGTGGCGTTGAAAGCGGGCGTTACCAAGCGCAACTTTGACGACACCATGGGCGTGCATCCGACCGCCGCGGAAGAATTCGTGACCATGCGTACGCCGGCGTGAGTATCGAAACGCTGTTCTACCTCAGTGACCTGTTCGGGGTTGCCGTGTTCGCCGTCACCGGCGCGTTGATGGCCGGGCGCAACGCCATGGACCTGTTCGGCGTGCTGGTGATTGCGCTGGTGACGTCGTTAGGGGGCGGCACGCTGCGCGATCTGATTCTAGACAACCACCCGGTAAGCTGGATCGGCAACGAGCTGTACTTGCTCGTCGCCTCGCTGGGCGCCCTCGGCACGGTGTTGTGGGCGCGTTTTATCAAGCCGCTGCCGGAAAAAGCGCTGTTGATTGCCGATGCCTTTGGCTTGGCCGTCTTCACCGTGATTGGCACCGAAGTGGCCATGCGCCACGGCGTGCCGACCAGTTCGGCGGTCATCATGGGCGTGATGACCGGCGTGGCCGGCGGCGTACTGCGCGATGTGCTGTGCAACCAGATTCCGCTGATCTTCCAAAAAGAGGTGTACGCCACCGCGTGCATCGCCGGTTCGCTGGTGTTTATCGCGTTGCTGAACCTGGGCGCCGGACATTGGGCGGCAACGGGCGTGGCGATGCTGGTGGTGTTGGTGACGCGCGTAGCCGCTATTTATTGGGGCTTGGCGCTGCCACGCTTTCAGTTGATGGACCGGCGCAAACACCCGCGTTAATCCGCAGGCAAACCCACGACCCAACCCAAGACCTTACGAACTCCCCACACTCACCGATTGGGCGCCGTCTGCAGTTCCGGATCATCCGGATTCTGCTGTTCAAGCTCCGCTTGCAGCACTTGTACTTTCTGCGGCTGCCCGGCTTCGTGCCAATAACTGATCAACGCCAGGCGGGCGTTGCGGTTCTCGGGCTGGCGTTTTAGCAAGGCTTCGAGCTGGTTACGCGCCTGCTCCGGTTTGCCGCTGTCGTGCAGGGCGATGGCGTACACGTAGCTGAATTGCGGGTCTTGTGGGTTCAGCTCGGCGGCTTTGGCCAAGGCCGCCATGGCGTTCTCACGGTCGCCGGCGCGTATTAGCGCCAGGCCAATGCTGTGTTGCAGCAACCCGGCTTCGGGGTGCCGGGTTATGGCTTCGTGAAGCAGTTGCAACGCGGCGGCATGCTGCCCTTGAGCATCGAGCAATTGCGCCAGACTGACCACGGCGGGCAGGAAGTCCGGGTTACGTCGCAGGGCCTCGCGCAAGGCCGCTTCGGATTGCCCGCCACGGCCCGTGTTCTGATAAAGCAGCGCCAGGTTGAAATTAGCTTCGGCACGGTCGCGCAGCGTCTGCTGAGCCGCTTCATAGTCCTTGATGACCGGCTGCCAGGCGCTATCGATGGTGGCGCGTTGTGCAACCGGCACGTTGGCCAGTTGCGACGCGGCAGCAAAGCGCACGGCGCGCACCGGGTCGCTCAAACGCGGGCTGAGCAGGCGCACTTGCTGTTCGACCGAGGCCATTCGCGCCACCGCGTCAACCGCCGCTGCGCGCACTTGCGGGTCCGCGTGGTTGAGGGCGATAACTGCCTGGTCCAGGGCGCGCTGACTTGGATACGTGGGCAATTGCGCCAGCACGGTGGCGCGGCGAATGGCAGGGAGGTCGGTACGTGCCAGTTGCTGCATCAGCATGCGCGCCGCTCCCGGCGAGCCATGCCGCGCGGCGAAAATGGCGTCGCCATAGCCGCCGTCTTTGACCGGCGTGCTGCCATACCAAACCTTGAATTGCTCGGCGATCTTGCTGGTTGCGGTGGTGTGGCAGGCGGCACAGGCGTCGGTACTGCCGAGCCTGGCCGATTGCGCCGGGCCGGGAATGCTCAGGCTGTGGTCGTGGCGGTAGTCGTTGACCATGTAGAGCTTGCCGGGCATATGGCAATCCACGCAGTTGGAGCCTGGCTGCCCGGTTTTGTGTTTGGTGTGCTCCGGCGCTTCGTAGTTCTTCGCTTTCAAACCGGCCGCGTCGATGCCGGCCCGCGAGGCTTTGCCGGCGGTGTTGTGGCATTGCAGGCACACACCGTTTCCGGGCGCTTTGAGTTGGTTGCTGTGGGGGTTGTGGCAATCGGTGCAGGTCACACCTTTGCTGAACATTTTGCTCTGGGTAAAGGAGCCGTACTCGAACACTTCGTCTTTGATCTTGCCGTCGACCTGATACAGCTCGGCCGTCAGGTTGGCCGGCACGTAGTCATCCATGAGCCGTGTGCTGGTGGTGTCGCCATCGCCCAAGGGCGCCCGACGGGAATGGCAGCGGCCGCAGGTTTCCACCTGGGCGATGGCGTCGCGGCTGCCCAGCGCCACACCAAAGCCTTTATCGGGTTGCTGCTTGTTGAGATTTTTCCCCGCGCTCCATTCCAGGTGGCGCGACGCCGGCCCATGGCAGCTCTGGCAGCCGACGCCGAGGTTGTTCCAAGTGCTGGCGAAGGTGTCCGTATGGGCGTTGAAGTTGCGTTTGAAGCCGGTGGTGTGGCAGTCCACGCACATGAAGTTGGCGTTCTGCGCCGCTTTGCTCCAGTGCAGATCATCGCGGAAATTCATCTTCTCGCCGGGGTACAACTCGAACCACCGCTGCTTCTGCGTATCCCACGCCACGCCGGAGGCCTGAAGGCGGCCGCCGGGCATTTCCAGCAGGTATTGCTGCAACGGCTCGACGCCAAAGGTGTAAGCCACTTTGAAGTCAGCGGGCTTGCCATCGGGGCCTGGCGTGTTGATCCAGAATGCGCCGTCGCGCTGGGTGAAGCGGCTGGTTTCCACTTCCCCGGTAAAGGTGGCGTTGTTGAAATTGCCGCGAACATGTTCGGCGCTGGCCGGCAGCATGGCCATCTGATGATGGGAACCGCTCCAGGCGTTGCTTTGTTCGCCGTGGCAGCTCTGGCATTGCCCTTCATCGACAAAGGAGGCGGGCGGTTGTGCCTTTTCGCTGCTCAGCGCGGCGGGCGATACCGTGTCCGGCTCGACGGGGGCGGTGGCGTGTTGGCGATACAGCCAGATGGGCAATGTCACCAGCAAAACGACGGCAAAAATGATCAGCGCGAGCGGACGGGCAGGGGCATCGGGGCCTGAAGGCAGGGTACGGGGAGGACGTTTGTTCGGGTACTTCGGCATGCAAACTTCCGTTGTTTTAACGCGCGCGTATCACAGTGGCATGCAGCTTCAGTGAGTCGAGCGGGGCTGTCAAACCCATGGATAAATAGCTTCCTAAGCAGATTTTCCGCTTGGGCAATTTCCCGTACGCTAACGCACCTTTTCCGCTGTTCTAATTGAGCCTTCCATGAGCCCCAAGAACCTGACCATGACCCGTGGCATGGTGCTGCTGTTTGCCTTTTGCTGCGGCGTGATCGTGGCGAACATCTACTACTCCCAGCCGATCATCGAACTGATCGCGCCGGACATTGGTATTTCCACCACCGCCGCCAGCCTGATCGTGTCGCTGACTCAGGTCGGCTACGCACTGGGCATGTTGTTTCTGGTGCCGCTGGGCGATCTGCTGGAAAACCGCCGGCTGATGATCGTCACCGCGCTGGTATCTGTGGGCAGCCTGCTAGCGGCCGCGTTCACCACCCAGCCCCATGCGTTTTTGCTGGTGTCGCTGCTGATTGGCCTGAGCTCGGTGTCGGTGCAAATCCTTATTCCCCTGGCGGCGCATTTGGCGGCAGAGGAATCTCGCGGCCGCGTGGTGGGCGGCATCATGGGCGGTTTGCTGCTGGGCATTTTGCTGGCTCGGCCAATCTCCAGCCTGATCGCCGACCACTTTGGCTGGCGCGCGGTGTTTCTCGTCGCTGCTGCGGTCATGACCGTCATCGTAGTGATTCTGGCGACCACCATGCCGGCCCGTCAGCCCGAACATCGCGCCACTTACGGTCAATTGCTGCTGTCGTTGGGCGCGCTGTTCAAGCGCGAACCGGTGCTGCGCCAGCGCGCCTTGATGCAAGGCTGCATGTTCGGCGCGTTCAGCCTGTTCTGGACCGCCGTGCCGCTGGAACTGGCACGTAACCATGGCCTGTCGCAAACGCAGATCGCCTTGTTCGCGCTGGTGGGTGCCATTGGCGCCGTCGCCGCGCCGATTGCCGGACGCCTGGCCGATGCCGGCCACACGCGGGCCACCACGCGCCTGGCCTTGCTGTTGGCGATGCTGTGTTTTCTCCCGGCTTTTGTGCCGCCCAGCAATACCGTGATCGCCTTGGCGGTGACCGGCGTGGTGCTGGATTTTTGCGTGCAGATGAACATGGTGTTGGGCCAACGCGCGATTTACGCCTTGGATGCGGCCAGCCGTGGCCGTTTGAATGCCTTGTACATGACGGCAATTTTTATCGGCGGCGCGCTGGGCTCGTCCCTGGCCAGCGCCTTGTTTGATCACGGCGGCTGGCTGTGGATTGTCATCGTGGGCAGCGTGTTGCCGTTGCTGGCGTTGGGGGTTTTCTGGCGCGGTGAGCGGCGGGCCGCCTAATCGCGACCAGCCGCCGTCGAGGGTTGTCACGCCTGCAACTCGTCCAACCCTTCGAACAGCGCTAACGCCTCGGGATTGGCCAGCGCATCGGTGTTTTTCACCGGCTGGCCGTGCACCACGTTGCGCACGGCCAATTCGACGATCTTGCCGCTGATGGTCCGCGGAATATCCGCCACGGCGATGACCTTGGCCGGCACGTGGCGGTTGGTGGTGTTGTCGCGAATCACCTGGCAGATCCGCTGTTTCAGCGCCTCGTCCAGCGCCACGCCCTCGCGTAACCGCACAAACAGCACCACGCGCACGTCGCCTTGCCATTGCTGGCCGATGGCGATGGATTCCAGAACCTCTTCGATCTTTTCCACCTGACGGTAGATCTCCGCCGTGCCGATGCGCACGCCGCCGGGATTTAGCACGGCGTCGGAGCGGCCGTGAATGATCAGGCTGCCGTGAGGCGTTTCTTCGGCGTAGTCGCCATGGGCCCACACGCCGGGGAAAGTGTCGAAGTAGGCGGCTTTGAATTTCTCGCCGTCCGGGTCGTTCCAGAAACCCACAGGCATGCTCGGGAAGTGCCGGCTGCACACCAGCTCGCCTTTCTCGCCAATCACCGGCTGGCCGTCGTCGCTCCACACCTCGACGGCCATACCGAGGCCTTTGCATTGCAGTTCGCCGCGGTACACCGGCAACACCGGGTTGCCCAGTACAAAGCAGGACACGATGTCGGTGCCACCCGAAATCGAAGACAAGCACACGTCCGGTTTAATGGCCCGGTACACATAGTCGAAGCTTTCATGGGACAGCGGCGAGCCCGTCGAAAGCAGGCTTTTCAGCGCGCTTAGCTGGTGACTTTTATTGGGCTCGACGCCGGCCTTTTCCAGCGCCGCCAGGTACTTGGCACTGGCGCCGAACACGCTGATGTGTTCGGCGTCGATCAAGTCCATCAAGCGCTCCGGCCCCGGCTGGAAAGGCGAGCCGTCGTACAGCACCACCGTTGCGCCAATGGCCAGGCCGGACACCAGCCAATTCCACATCATCCAGCCGCAGGTGGTGTAGTAGAACAGCGTGTCGTCACGGCTGAGGTCGGTGTGCAAGCCGTGTTCTTTAAGGTGCTGCAGCAGCACACCGCCGGTGCCATGCACGATGCATTTGGGCACGCCGGTGGTGCCGCTCGAATAGAGAATGTACAGCGGGTGATCGAACGCCACGGGGGTGAACTGCGGCTCGCCGCCGGGGGTGAAGAACTCGCTCCAGAGCGCCACCTTGGCGCTGCTCTCGTAGTCCTCACGGCGAGCCTGCGTTTGCGTGTATGGCACCACGATCAACTGCTGCAAGGTGGGCATCTGCGCGAGAATTTCGTTGAGCTTGGCGGTCTGGTCGTTGTCTTTGCCGGCGTACTGGTAACCGCCGGCGGCGATCAGCACTTTGGGCTCAATCTGGCCGAAGCGATCGATCACGCCTTGGGTGCCGAAGTCTGGCGAGCAGCACGACCACGTCGCGCCCAGGCTGGTGGTGGCCAACATGCCGACCACCGTTTGCCAGGTGTTGGGCATCATCGCCGCCACCCGATCACCCTGGCCCACGCCAGCCTTGGCCAGCGCTTGTTGCAGGCCCGCCACTTGAGCCGCCAGCTCGCGGTAACTCAGTTCCTCGCGCGTGCCATTTTCGCTAACGGCCACCAGCGCCGGGTGCGCGTCGCGGCGGCGCAGCAGGTGCTCGGCAAAGTTCAGGGTCGCGCCGGGAAACCAGCGCGCGTCCGGCATATGCGGGCCTTCTTCCAGCACCGCCGTGGGCGCCGTATTGAACTGCACCTCGAAGAAATCGACGATGGCCTGCCAAAAGCCTTCGCGCTCTTCCACGCTCCAGGCGTGCAGTTGGGGATAGTCGGTCAGCGAGAGCCCGTGGCGCTGATTGATAAAGCGGCGGAACGCATCCATTCGTGTCGCGGCGATGCGGTCGGGCGAGGGCGTCCATAGCGACTGGGTCATGGCGATGTCCTTGGCTGAGCGGTGAATCATTATGCCGATGGAAGTTGCCAAAGCGTGATGCCAAAGCGTCTTCCACCAGAACCGTGGACGCCGCCACGCCGCTGCGGTTCCATTGGTTTGCGCTTAACGTGCCAGCCAGCCGCCATCCATGTTCCACGCGGCACCGCGCACTTGCACCGCCGCGTCGCTGCACAGAAACAAGGCCAACTCACCCAATTGCTCGGGGGTCACGAAATCCAGCGAGGGCTGCTTTTCGGCGAGCAAATCGTGGCGCGTCTGTTGCGCATCGCCCGTGGCCTGAGCGCGGTCATCGATCTGCTTTTGCACCAGTGGCGTCAGCACCCAGCCGGGGCAGATGGCATTACAGGTCACGCCCGTGGTGGCCGTTTCCAGCGCGACGCTTTTGGTCAGACCGACCAAACCGTGTTTGGCCGCCACGTAGGCGCTTTTACCCGCAGAAGCAGCCAGGCCGTGGGCCGAGGCGATGTTGATGATGCGGCCCCAATTGCGCGCGCGCATGCCGGGCAGGGTCAAGCGGGTGGTGTGAAACGCCGAGGTGAGGTTGATGGCGATAATCGCGTCCCAACGTTCAACGGGAAATTCTTCAACCGGCGCCACATGCTGAATGCCGGCGTTGTTGACCAGAATGTCGATGCCGCCGAATTCGCGCTCGGCATAGGCAATCAGGTCTTCGATGTCGGCCACCTTCGAGACATCGGCCGGGTGATGCCCAACCTTGCCACCAAAGGCCGCCACTTCATCAATGGCCGCCTTGGCGTCGCCAAAACCATTGAGCACCAGGTTGGCCCCCGCCTTGGCCAGCACCAGGGCGATGCCCAGGCCGATGCCGCTGGTGGAACCGGTAACCAACGCAGTTTTGCCGTGCAGATTCATACATCTCTCCTTGTCTGGCGAGCGGGGCCCGCCAGGTGGGTTCAAACGGTTAAACGATGCCCGTGGCGTAGAAGGTGCCGATGACCACGAACACAGCGAGGGTTTTGATAATGGTGATGCCGAAAATATCTTTGTAGGCCTCGCGGTGCGTCAGCCCGGTAACCGCCAGCAAGGTGATCACGGCGCCGTTGTGCGGCAGCGTGTCCATGCCGCCGCTGGCCATGGCAGCGACGCGGTGCAGCACTTCCAGTGGGATGTTCGCGGCGTTGGCGGCTTCGATAAAGCTCTGCGACATGGCCGCCAAGGCGATGCTCATGCCGCCCGACGCCGACCCGGTAATACCGGCCAGCAAGGTCACGGTGACGGCCTCGTTCACCAGCGGATTGGGAATGCTTTTCAGCGCATCGGCCAAAACAAGAAAGCCCGGCAGCGAGGCGATTACTGCGCCAAAGCCGTATTCCGACGCGGTGTTCATCGACGCCAGCAACGCACCGCCGACCGCCGTTTTGGTGCCCTCGGCGAGCTTGCTGCGAATGGCGCGGAAACCACAGATCAACACCAGCAAAATGCCCAACAGCAGCGCGGCCTGCACGGCCCAGATGCCGGTGAGCTTGGCCACCTCGCTGGTCACCGGCTGCGCCATGCCGGCCAACTGCAAGGTATGGGTTTTGCCGTACAGCTCGGGAATCCAGCGGGTAAACAGCAAGTTGGCGACGCCCACAAGAATCAGCGGCGAGAGGGCCAGCCAAGGGTTGGGCAAGGCGATGTCTTCGGCGGTTTCCGGCTCATTGCGCAGCTCGGTGCCGTAACCTTCACCGTTGGCCTTGGCTTTGCGCAGTTGGCGGCGCAGATACAGCATGCCGACGATAAACACGAACACCGTGCCGGTCAGGCCCAGCCACGGCGCCGCCCACGAGGTGGTGCCGAAAAACGTGGTGGGGATGATGTTCTGGATTTGCGGCGTGCCGGGCAGGGCGTCCATGGTGAAACTGAACGCGCCAAGGGCGATGGTGGCCGGAATCAGGCGTTTGGGAATGTCGCTTTGGCGGAACATTTCCGCCGCAAACGGATACACCGCAAACACCACCACAAACAGCGACACACCGCCGTAAGTGAGCAAGGCGCACACCAGCACGATCACTAACATGGCCTGGCGCGTACCCAGCAAGCGAATGGCCGCGGCGACAATGGAACGCGAGAAGCCCGACAACTCGATCAGCTTGCCGAACACCGCGCCGAGCAGAAACACCGGGAAGTACAGTTTGACGAAGCCGACCATTTTCTCCATGAACACGCCGGTAAAGGCGGGCGCCACGGCCGACGGGTCGGTAAGCAACACCGCGCCCAAGGCCGCGATGGGCGCAAACAGAATGACGCTGTAGCCGCGATAAGCCGCGAGCATCAGCAAGGCTAAAGCGGCGAGGGCGATGATCACACTCATGTAGCGATCTCCTGAAATCGGGCGGGGTGGCCGCCCGTGGGTCATTGTTGTTATTGATTGAAGCCGTGCTGTATGGAGTAGCGAAGCGGCGATTGATTCGCCGCATTTTCAACCACCCTTATTACTGTCATCACCATCACCACAGCGCCAAGCTGTAGCTGAGGATCAGCCGGTTTTCGTCCAGGTCGTTGCCAAAGTTAGTCGAGCGCAGGGTTGCGTTACGCCATTTCACCCCGAGGTTTTTCAGCGGGCCGTCCTGAATCACGTAGCCGATATCGGTGTTGCGCTCCCATTCCTTGCCTTCGTTACCGCTGGCCAGGGTGATGTTGTCGCCGCTCAGGTAGCGGGTCATAAAGGTCAGGCCGGGCACGCCGAGCGCGGCAAAGTTGTAATCGTAGCGGGCCTGCCAGGAGCGTTCGTCGGCGTTGGCGAAATCGCCGATTTGCACGAAGTTGACCAAAAACGCATCGGTGCCGCCGATGTAGGCAAAGCCCGTGTCGCCGCTCATTTTCTGATAACCCAAGCCAAACGCATGGCCGCCCAGGCTGTACGTGAACAGGGCGCCGAGGGCGCGGTTGTCGACGTTGCTGCGCCCGTCATCGTTCGAACGGCCGTAGCGCAGGTCGGTTTTAAACGACTGGTTGGCGCTGATGGCGAGTACGTGGGTGAGGTTGACCAGGTGCTGGTCGTAGAGGTTGTCGAGCTTGCCGTAGTTGTAGCCGGTGGTGAGTTGGTCGTTCCACTTGTAGCTGAGGCCGGCGAAGTCGAACTCGTCACTGGTGGTACTGGCAACAATGCCGCGCGCGCTGCCGGTGGTGACGGTCATGTCTTCGCTGTTGGCGGAATCGCGCAGGCTGACCTGAGTGAAACGCCCAGCATCGACGGTCAAACCGGCGAATTCAGTGGAGTTGATGTGCGCGCCCTGGAACGTCTGCGGCAGCAGGCGCGAGTCGTTGGCCAGGGTGGTCGGCAGTTTGGGCAGCAAGGTGCCGACCTTGAGCACGCTTTTGGACACCTTCATTTTGGCGGTCAAGCCCAGTTCGCTGTACTCGTCCGCCGCCTCACGGGGCGCGCTGCGCCCTCTGGGCAGCAAACCGGAACCGGCGCGATCAGGGCTGGAATCGAGCTTGAGCCCCAACAGGCCGATGGCATCGACGCCAACGCCAACGGTGCCGTCGGTGTAGCCGGACTCATACCGCAGCAGAAACCCCTGCGCCCACTCGTCTTGCTTGGACTGGGCAGCGTTGTCTTGGCGGAAATCACGGTTGAAATAGAAATTGCGCAGTTCGAGGGTGGCTTTGCTGTCGTTGACGAAGTCGGCGTGTGCCTGACCTGCAAGACCTAAACCAGTGCCGAGGGTGGCAAGCACGAAGGCGGGGCTGAGCGGATAGCTCATGGCAAATCTCCTGGCTGCACCTGCGTGAACAAGGACGATGCCGGGGCGTCCTGGGAAAACTGCTCACATAGCGTGCGACGTTTTTGTTGTTGTTTTTCGGCGCGGTCGTTGCCGCCGGGGGGTTATAGCGAGATGTGTGCCAGGGTTGTTAAGGGGTTGATATGTAAGGAAAAGATGCTTCTTTGGTGGGGGTATGCGGGGAGGGTTGTCTCGGAAGGGAGACGGGCGGGGTAGGTTTGCTTCGGGGTTTAGGGGGAGGAGGGTGAGTCTCTGGTTTGAGAGGGGGTCTATGTTTGGAGATTGTTAGAGCGGTTTCGAGGCGGAACGTGGTGTTCGACGGGGCATTCTGGATCCCCGCGTGCGCGAGGATGACGGTGGTTTTTTACCGTCCTGAGTTAACGCTGATCTCACACTTTCGCACTAACTGCTATCAAACATCCGTCATCCTCGCGAAAGCGTCGGACCGCCGCGTGCGCGAGGATGACGGTGGTTTTTTACCGTCCTGAGTTAACGCTGATCTCGCAATAACGCACTAATCGCTATCAAACATCCGTCATCCTCGCGCACGCGGCGGTCCGACGATTCGGGATCCAGGCTCGCGAAGGGGACATCGTCAGCAGCAAGAGCCTCTGCAAAGAAAGTAACGGAAAACAACCCTAACCAATCAAGACTTATCCGCCGCCAGCTCCAACGCCGCATCCAACCGTAACCGCTCATTCTCATTAAATTGCTCATCCGCCAGCCGCTGAATCGCCGTCTGTTTGTCGCCATCACTCAAGCCATTCTGGCTTTCAATTTGCGCCTTGCTGGCGGCAAACGCGGCGATGCGTTGCTTCCATCCCGCACGTTGCTGATCCAGCGCTTCCAGGCGCGTGGTCGCTTCGGCGCCAACCAGTTGCTGGCGCAACGCCCGCACTTGCTCGGCACTGGCGCCTTGCGCGCGCAGTTGTTCGGTTTGTGCGTGCAGCTCGCTTTGCAGCTGCGGCAGCACGCTTTCTTGCAACTCTTCGGGCAGGCCGGCGCGCAGTTGGTCCATGGCTGCGCCTTTGGCGGCGGCGTCCAGTTTGTCGTCGTGTTGAATCGCCAGGCGCTGCAAGGTGAACTGGTTGTAGGCCTCTTCGTTGCCGAAAAAGGCTTGGTGGGCTTCGGCCGTGAACAACCGGGCGCGCAAGGCTTGCACCGCGCTTTCACGGTTGCGCAGGGCGTCGAGGTTGGCCATTTGCGGTAGGTCGCGCTCCAGTAAAACCAGCTCGCGTTTGTAGTCGATGTATTGGCTGAGCAGCGCTTGCGCCTGTTCCTGGGCAGGCTGCGGCAGTTGGCTGGCGATGTAGGCGCGCAGGCGCTTGACGCTGTCTTGCAGCGACTCCTCGCCGTACGCGCTGAGGAAGTAATCGAAGATGCGCCGGATGTCGGCCGTAATCAGCAGGTTGCCGACGCCATCCACTTGAAAGCTGCCGTCCACTTGCGTGCCTTTGAAGGAGGGCGGCAGTGGGGCGAGCGTGGCGGGCAGGGTGGCGACTTGGGTGGTTAGCGGTGCAGTTGGCGCGTTGCCAGAGGTCTTGGCCGTGGTGCTCGGCGCTTTCGCGGTGGCCGCCGCCGGGCTTTCAGCCGGGGTGTCCAGCGGGTGCAGGTACAGCATGACCGCCACACAAATGGCGAAGGAAATGGGCAATAACAGCAGCAGTTTTTTCATCATGTTCGCTCCACGCAAGGCCATAAGCCGGACCCTCAGAGGGCCCGGCTGTTTACACCGTTACAGGCCGACGTTTTTCAAGCGGTTGGCTTGCTGGCGATACACGGTCACCGGGTCGGTCTCGAACAGGCTGGTCAGGCCGAAGGTCTGGTTGACCTCGTCGAGGTGGTTCATGCGGTAGTTGTCGCGAATCACCTGACCCAGGTGCGAGCTGCAACGCCCGACCAACCCGTCGTTGGCGGTGGTGCCAAAGGTCACCGACGAGGCGCCGAGCAGCAGGTCGCTCGGGTCGAGCACGTTGGTCAGCGGGCTGGTTCCGCCCCACGAGTAGTAGCGCACGCCGTTGACGCTGTAGGCGCCTTCACCACAGGCGCTGGTGGGAATGCCTTGTGGGTACTTGGCGTTGAAGCGCGCCGCACCGGCCGAGTTCAACGATTCCAGGCTGCCCAACGCGTTTTGCGGCGTGGTGCTGGAACTGGCCGAGAGGAAGTTGATCAGCGCGCCGAGGCCGTTGACGATGCCGGCAACCACGGCTTCACCGGCCGAGCCTGGCGGAATCTGACGCAGGAAATCGGCCGTGGCCGAGCCTTTGTGCGGGGCGCCGACGCTGGTTGCCGAGGCCACCAGATCCGGGCGAACGGCAGCAACGTATCGGATGGTCGGGCCGCCGTGGCTGTGGCCGATCAGGTTGACTTTCGGCTTGCCGCTGATGGCGACAATTTCTTCCACCTGGTCGAGCAGCTGTTCACCGCGTTTTTCCGAGGTGTCGAGCTGGCTCACTTCAGTGATGTACACCTTGGCGCCGTCGCTGCGTAGCGCCGAAGGAATGCCGTACCAATAATCCACGCCAAGAATGCTGTCGAAGCCCAGCATGCCGTGGGCCAGCACCACCGGGTACTTGGTCTGGGTGTAACCGGATGACGCTGCATCGGCCTGGTTCGAAATCAGCAAACCAGAAGCAAGGCAGAGGGCGAGCAGAGTTTTATTGTTGTTCATATGCGCTCTCGCAAGGGATGAAATAGGCAAGTGTCGCCATCCAGGGCAGGCCCCCACGCCCATCCAAGGCGCGTACAGCAGCCGGAGCGGTAGTACAGGATTCATGCCACTACAGGCGAAGCGGGTGAAGTCGCTCTATTTCAGCGTTTCCCCGCTTATTTGCGCGTTTTGTCCGACAATTTGCGCTGTTTCCCCTGTTACTACCTGAAACGGCGGGCGCGGTGTTTGGCCACTTTTAACGCCACGCGCGCCCCCGCCAGCGGTCCGAATGCGCCAAATGGACGGGGCACTAAAGCGCCTCACCTAACCAAAGGATGGGTTGGCAGCGCCCGCCACTCCAGGGTTGACAGCCCGCCTGCCGCTTCCCTAGGATTGCCGCCAGCGCCGATTTAAACAGCTACTTGCGGGGCGCTCCCCGAAGACCAGGCCTCAACGCCGGCTTCGAAATACCGCTAAAGCGCTGGTTCGGTGTTGCCTCTCACCGCTGCCTGCGGAGCTTCTGAGGCAAGAGACCCGTACATGAACGCCCACACCGTCCTGACTTCCCCCGATTCCCTGGCCCCTGCGCCGTCGCCCGTTGCTGCCTCGCTTACGCTTCGTCCCCTGATACGTCTGGCGCCCATCACCAGCGGCCTTGCCTTGCGCAACCCGAAAATCCTGCTCGGCGGCAGCCATCAGCCCACCTTGCTGCGCTACCTCGAAGGCTGGCCGAAACGCTGGGGCGCGCCCCGCACGTTCTTGATTCAGTTTGTCGGCGACGACGAGTCGTTACAGCGCTTCGCCCGCGACAGCTTCGACCTGGCCGTGGTGCAGGCGCCGAGTGCGGCCAACCTTGAAAGCTGTGTGCGCGAGTTAGTCCGTGTGGCGCGGCAAGGGTTGATAACCCGGCGCTGACGGTTTGGGGCGCTGACCGATTCCGTCAACCGCCCCTGAGCACTTGCGTCATTGAGGCCGCCGCCACGCGGCGCCTACCCTGCGTGACGATCAATTGCACAGGGAACCGTCATGCAGCGCATCCATTTCGAAACCGAACACAATCTGTTCCGCGACGCTTTCCGCGCGTTCTTGCAAAAAGAAGTGGTGCCCCATCAGGACGCCTGGGAAGAGGCCGGCGTGGTCAGCCGCGAGGTGTGGCTGAAAGCGGGCGAGATGGGTTTCCTGCTGCCATGGGCCGATGAGGAATACGGCGGCAGCGGCCTGAAAGATTTCCGCTACGAGCAAATCATGTGCGAGGAACTGGCCAACATTAACGAGGCCGGTTTTATGCTGCCGCTGCACTCGGCGCTCTGCGGCCCGTACATCGCCGACTACGGCAACGCCGAACAGAAAGCGCGTTTTCTGCCCGCCATTATTCGTGGCGAAAGCATTCTCGCCGTCGCCATGACCGAGCCCAGCGCCGGCTCCGACCTGGCTGGTATGCGCACCACGGCCGTCGACAAGGGCGATCACTTTGAACTCAACGGTTCCAAAGTGTTTATCTCCAACGGCCTGCTCGCGGACGTGGTGATCGTCGCGGCCAAAACCGATCCGGCCAACAAACACGCCATGGGCCTGTTCCTGGTCGAGCGCGGCATGGAAGGCTTCGAACGCGGCCGCAACTTGAAAAAGCTCGGCATGAAAAGCCAGGACACCGCCGAACTGTTTTTCAACAACGTCAAAGTGCCGAAAGAAAACCTGCTGGGCGATGCCAAAGGCGGCTTCTTCTATCTGATGAACATGCTCGCCCAGGAACGCCTGACCAACGCCTGTGGCGCCGTCGGCGGAGCAGAAGCGGCGCTGCAAGTGACCATCGATTACGTCAAAGAACGCAAAGCCTTCGACCGTCCGATTTCGCACTTCCAAAACACCCGCTTCAAACTCGCCGAAATGCGCACCCAGGTGGACGTCGCTCAGGTGTTCGTCGACCGCTGCGTGATGGACCACAACCAGAAAAAACTCACCCCGGAAGTCGCCGCCGAAGCCAAACTGTTCACCACCGAATTGCTCGGCAAGGTGGTCGATGAAGGCGTGCAACTGCACGGCGGTTGGGGCTACATGTGGGAATACCCGATCTGCAAGATGTACGCGAACGCCCGCATTCAACGGATATTCGCCGGCACCTCGGAAATCATGAAAGAGATCATCAGCCGTGGCATGAAGTTGTGAGTAAGGAGGCATTGGCTATGAACGCAATTGACGCCTGGGCGCAGGTTGCCACTGGCCGCACTCATCAGGAACTGCCGGAGGTGGCCCGGCTGTTCGAGAAGTCGGGCTCGGCGCATTTGCTAGACCGTGCGCTGACGCCCGAGCAAACCGTGGCCTTGATGGATCAGGGTGGGGTCGAAAAGTTAATGCTCGCCGCCTGGTGCCGGCCCGAGCGCTGGCTGTGTACAAACGACGAAGTGGCGGCGTTTACGCGGGCCTATCCCGAGCGCTTCGTTGGCGTGGCGACCGTCGATTTGAGTAAGCCGATGGCTGCCGTTCAGGAGCTGGAACGGGCCGTAACGGAATTGGGTTGCAAGGCGCTGCGCATCGTGCCCTGGTTGTGGAAATTACCGCCGAACCACCGGCTCTACTATCCGCTTTACGTGAAGTGTATTGAGCTGGATATTCCATTCTGCACCCAGGTTGGCCACACCGGGCCCCTGATGCCATCGGAAACCGGGCGCCCTGTGCCTTACCTTGATGAAGTCGCGCTCGACTTTCCCGAGTTGCGCATTGTCGCCGGCCACATAGGTCACCCTTGGACCGATGAAATGGTTGGTCTGGCGTGGAAACACGACAACGTTTACATCGACACTTCCGCCTACTTGCCGCGTTATTACCCGCCGCAATTGTTGCAGTACATGCGCACGTACGGCCAAGACAAGGTGCTGTTTGGCAGCAACTTTCCCCAACTGTCGTTGGAAAAATGCATGAGCCAGGTACTTGAGTTGGGCCTTGGCGACGATGCATTGGCCAAGTTTCTGCACGGCAACGCTCGGCGCGTGTTCAAGCTTTGACGCCACCGGACATTAGAAAAAAGGAGCCCCAATGAAAGGCCCACTGTCGTCATTGAAAGTGCTGGATTTCTCCACCTTGCTGCCAGGCCCATTTGCCTCGTTGTTGCTCGCCGACATGGGCGCCGATGTGCTGCGTGTGGAATCGCCGACGCGCATGGACCTGGTGCGCGTATTGCCGCCCCATGACGGTGGCGTGTCCGCCAGCCATGCCTACCTGAACCGCAACAAACGCGGCATCGCCCTGGACCTGAAACAGGCGGCAGCGGTAGAGGTGGTGAAGCAACTGGTGCGTGAGTACGACATTGTGCTCGAGCAATTTCGTCCCGGCGTGATGGACAAACTGGGCGTGGGCTACGAGGCGCTGAAGGCGATCAATCCCAAGCTGATTTACGTGTCGATCACCGGCTACGGCCAGACCGGCCCGTATAAAGACCGCGCCGGCCATGACATCAATTACCTGGCGTTGTCCGGCATCGCCGACCAGACCGGGCGGTTGAACAGCGGGCCGCTGCCGCTGGGCATTCAAGCGGCGGATATTGCTGGCGGTTCGTTGCACGGGGTGATGGGCTTGCTGGCTGCGGTGATTCAACGCCAGCACAGCGGAGAAGGGCAGCACGTCGACATCAGCATGACCGACTGCATCTTCAGCCTGCACGCCATGGCCGGGGCTGGTTATCTGGCCTGCGGCGAGGCGCCGACGATGGAGAGTCAGGCGCTCAATGGCGGCAGTTTCTACGACTATTACCGCACCCGCGACGGGCGTTGGTTTTCGGTCGGCAGTCTGGAACCGCAATTCATGCAGCAGCTGTGCGCCGCCATTGGCCGGCCGGAATTGGCGGCACATGGGCTGTCGCCCAAGCCCGAGCAGCAGCGTGCGTTGAAGGCGCAGATTCAGCATGAGTTCGAACAGCGCGATTTTGCCGAGTGGTGCGAGCGCTTCGCCGCCCTGGACGCCTGCGTCGAGCCGATGCTGAGCTTGGCCGAGGCGGTGGATCATCCGCAATTGCAAGCGCGCGAGCTGGTGGTGGAGGTGCCCCGCGAGGGCAAGCCGGCGCAGCGGCAAATTGCTTGCCCAATCAAATTCTCCGGCGGCTTGCCGGCGCCGCGTCATGTCGGTGCGGCGATGGGCGCTCATACGGCCGAGGTGCTGATGCAGTTGGGCTACGACGCCGACCAGATCGCCTCGTTGCGCGCCGCCAAGGTGATTGCCTAAGCCCAGGGTGGGTCGGCTGCTTTCCGCGGGCGGCTGTGCTAAAACAGCCGCCCCGAGCCGCATCACACAAGGAGCAACACCCATGGGCAAATCATCAGGAATCAGCCTGGCACTGGCCGCGCTATTGAGCGCCGGTATCGCCTGCGCCGAAGAGCCCGCGCAAGACAGCAGCACGCTCAAGGAATCGGCCAAAGCGGCGGTGTCGTCTGCCATCTCTGCCGGCAAGAATTTGCTCGGCGGCGCCTCTGAAGGTGTGACCGAAGGGCGCGAATCAGCGCAAGGTGCGGATGGCGCTTTTATCATCTCGCAAAGCGACCAGCTCGACGGCAAGGTCGAGGTCAAGCTGCTGAAAGTCAGCGCCGTGGACGGCAATCTTGAAGCCCTGTTCGGCTTTAAAAACCTCACCGATCAGCCCGTGCGCCTGATCAACCTGTGGGACAACGGCGCGCTGCTGGCCATCGACGGCGAAGACTACGCCAGCAACCTGGCGCCCGATTCCGCCAACCCCGAAGAAGTGACCGTTCCGGCGAAAATCGGCGTGCGGCAGAAATTCATTTTTGAAGGCCCGGTAGATAGCCCGAAAGCCGTACGCCTGTGGGGCAAGGATTTCCTCGTTAAATAATCAAGGAGTCCACCGACATGGTTACCTGCTACCTGCGCTACGTGCTCGACCCGAACAAGCTCAAAGAATTCGAACACTACGGCAAGTTGTGGATTCCCCTGGTCGAGCGTTTCGGCGGCCAGCATCACGGCTACTTCCTGCCGTCCGAGGGCGCCAACAATATCGCTCTGGCACTGTTCACCTTTCCAAGCCTGGCGACGTATGAGCAGTACCGCGAAGCCTCGATGAAAGACCCGCAGTGTTTGGCGGCGTTTCAATACGCCCAGGACACTCAGTGCGTCTTGAGCTACGAACGAAGTTTCTTTCGCCCCGTATTCGAGTAAACGCCAGCTGCATTTATCCACCTCAACTTTGCCCGTGGCGGTGCAAAAAACGACCGCCGCTGGCAATCAACTGTCGTTGTGCAATCACTTTTCCCTGTCTCTGATATCTGCCCGCCATTGGCGTAATATCGCTTATTTATCAATGGGTTAAAAAATCTAAAATCCTCTGAACCATCTTCGAGCTCAGCGGGACAGATACTCTGTGGAGGCAATACAGCCTCTAACAACTGACCGTATGTTTGGAGGAAGAAATGACTACCAACAACTCAGGCAACAACAATCCGGGTAACTTCGCCAACGACCGAGAAAAGGCGTCTGAAGCAGGCAAAAAAGGCGGCCACAACAGCGGCGGCAACTTTGCCAATGACCGTGAGAAGGCGTCCGAAGCGGGCAAGAAAGGTGGCCAGAACAGCCACGGCGGTGGACGCAGCTAATTAGCTGCTGCCACGCGGAAAAGGGGTCTGGTTTCCAGGCCCTTTTTTTATCGGTCGCATCGCAGACGGGAGCGTCCACATGGCCGGTCAACCGTTATCCTTTTTAGAAGTCAGTCGAATTATCGAGCAAGGTCTGCTGCCGCATCGCTGCCGTTGCACCAGCCGCGACGGCACTTCGCTGGACCTGCACCTGACCGCTGCCGATCCGCCACACCGCACGGTGTCCATCACTGGCGTGCCGCTGGCGGAATTGAACAGCAGCCGGGCGTTATCCCGGTTGGTATTGGAACTGCGCGACGCGCTGATTCCTGAGGCGCAAAGCAACGATGCCGTTGCGAATCGGAACATGGGCTGAGAACGCCCTGACACTGCACGGGAGGCAGTCATGAGTAAGCATCTTTTTCTGGTCAGCTACGTGCTGAATAACCAACCGATGCATGAAGAGCTGCATTCAAGCGCTGACACCCTGTCGGTGGTTCAGGCACGCACGGAGTTGGAGGCTAAGCATCAGGGCGAGTCGCCCATGAATATCACCGATATCGAGGTGAGCAAAATCACCCGAACTCATGAAAAAGGTGAAACCCCAGCGCACTACAAACAGCCCTGAGCGCCTCGGCCCAGGGCTGCCCACGTTTATTTCGGCAGATGGCGCATCACACCTTCCAGGGCGAACCGCGCGCTGTTGAGCTGAACCTCTTGGCGGTCACCGAAGAAACGCTCTTTGTGGGTCGCCACATGAACGTCATTGCCCACTTTGTACGCCCAGGCGAACCACACGGTGCCGGGCAACACGCCGTCCATGGCTTGCTCACCGGAGACTCCGGTGGTGGCCACCGCCGTGTCGGCGCTGCTCACCTGCAGGGCGCCGCGAGCCATTTCCACGGTAATTTCCTCGCTGGTCAGGCCAAAGGTGTCGATGGTCATCTGGCGCACACCGAGCAGGCGTTTCTTGGCCTCGGGCGAATACACCACGTAACCACAATTCAAACAGCTGCCACAGCCGGGTGCTTCGGTGAGCAAGGCGGCGACCCGTCCGCCTGTGCACGACTCGGCGGTGGCCAGCGTGCGGTTGTGGGATTGAAGAAAGTCGACGACTTGTTGGGCGAGTTCCATAGGCATTTTCTCCTGCGCGTGCTCGGCCGTTGTTGTGTGTGCAGGCCGTTACAAGCTAGGGCAACCGGAGCGGGAATTTTGTTTCAGCAACAGAAGGGGACACCGAGAGGAAATTCCAGGCGTTTCGCTTGGTTACGCGCTTCGGTCGAGCAAAAAAAATGCTGAACTGATATGAAAATGACGCCCTCCGAATAAAACAATCGGTCAAATGCAGCAGCAGGTTCCGCCCACAGCGAGTTACGAATCAGGCCCGACAGAGCCACCCTCGCACCCGCTTTAGGCGCCGTTTGGTCTTGCCCCGCGAGCCGGGCAAACGGTAAAACCTTTCACCCAGCCGGATAGCGCTGGGGCACAACAGGAATACAGCGATGAACAACTATCACATCGTCCCCATTCTGAATGGCTGGGCGCTCAAGCAAGAAAAAACCGAAACCACCATCACCACCGCCGAAACCAAAGCCAGCATCTTGCACAAGACCGCCGAGCTGCTGGACAACAAGGCCACGACCGCCTCGGTGAAGATCCACCGCGAGGACGGCACGTTGGAAGAGGAGCGCACGTACCCGCGAAGTGCTGACCCTCGCCGCTCAGCGGGCTAACTGCCAGCGCTGCCTTCAACGGCTTTTGAATCACCCTCTGGATTCTGCTTCAATACCGGCCACTTTTTTAAGGCGGTTGGCTAAGCCTTTTCCGTCGATTTCACGTTTATATTCTGTGCGCTTGGCAAATGTCGGTTACGCGTTTGCAGTTCGGCAACCGTCTGTTGGTCAGCGACGCTTTGTATTTTTTAGCTGCGCGATGAGTGAACTGCACTCCAGCGGGTGGCCCACGGAGAACGTATGAGCAAGGCTACCGGCTCTAGC
The DNA here is from genome assembly GCF_979258635.1 of Pseudomonas sp. AC070. NCBI lineage: Bacteria > Pseudomonadati > Pseudomonadota > Gammaproteobacteria > Pseudomonadales > Pseudomonadaceae > Pseudomonas > Pseudomonas sp. AC070. Next base: position 2,643,224 of record NZ_OZ409871.1, on the reverse strand, counting down.
AAGAGCGCCAAAGAGGCGTCGACGATTCAACCCAGTCACCTGCGCTTTCCCGTGGTGGGCATCGGCGCTTCGGCGGGCGGGCTGCAAGCGCTGTTGAAACTGTTCGAAAACCTGCCCAATAACACCGGACTTGCGTTCGTGGTGGTGATGCACCTTTCGCCCAAATACGAGAGCACTGCGGACCGCATTCTGCAGAAAGTCACCAAGATGAAGGTTCGCCAGATCACCCAGCCGGTGCCCATCGAGCAGAACTGCATCTACCTGATTTCCCCCGCCCAGCAACTGACCATGAACGATGGTTACCTGCGCGTTACGCCGCTGGCCAACGATCAGCCGCGCCATATTGCCATCGACGTGTTCTTGCGCACCCTGGCCGACGCCCATAGCGAGCGCGCCATTTCGCTGATTCTCAGCGGCAGCGGCAGCGATGGCGCCGCCGGCATGTGCCGCGTTAAGGAGCAGGGCGGCGTGACCTTGTGTCAGAGCCCCGACGACGCCGAGTACGACAGCATGCCGCGCGCCGCCATCGCCACCGGCCAGGTGGATTTCGTGCTGCCGGTCGCCGACCTGCCGCAAAAAATCCTCGAATTGTGGGAGACCATGCGCAGCATTCAGCTGACCTCGGACGTGCAGCTGCAAGCATCGGTGCGCCAGGAGATGGACGAGGAAGAGGCCGGCGCCGCCGAAACCGCTTTTCGCGAAGTTCTCGGCATTCTGCGCACCCGTACTGGCCATGATTTCAAACACTACAAACGCGCCACCGTGATACGCCGCATCGAGCGGCGCATGCAGGTCAACCAGTTGCGCGACCTGCCGGCCTACCGCGCATACCTGCAAAGCACGCCTGCTGAAACCACCCAGTTGCTGGGCGACATGCTGATTGGCGTGACCAACTTCTTCCGTGATCGCGACGCTTTCGAAGCGCTTGAGCGCGATGTGATTCCGCGCCTGTTTGAGATGCCCACTGACGAAGAAGCCCAGGTGCGGGTCTGGTCGGCAGGCTGTTCCTCGGGTGAGGAAGCCTATTCCATGGCCATGCTGCTGGCCGACCATGCGGAGCAAAGCGAAAGCGGTCGCAAGTTCCAGGTGTTCGCCACCGACATCGACGAGCGCTCAATCGCCATCGGCCGAGGGGGGCTGTACCCCGAGGCGATTATCCCGGACATCCCGCCGCAGCGCCTGCGGCAGTACTTCAGCAAAGAGCAGTCGCGCTACCGGGTGAAAAAGGAAATTCGCGAGCGGGTGCTGTTCGCCATGCACAACTTGCTACGCGATCCGCCGTTTTCCAAAGTGCACCTGATTTCCTGCCGCAACTTGCTGATCTACCTCGACCGCGATGTGCAGGCTGAAATTCTGCGCATGTTTCACTTTGCCTTGATGCCCGGTGGCTACCTGATGCTGGGCAGCTCCGAGTCGGCGGATGCTTGCGGCGATCTGTTCGTGGCCGTGGATAAGAAGAACCGTATTTTCCGCACCAAGTCGGTGACAACCGCCAGTCGCTCCAGCGCGCAATTGGCCGTTAACGTTTACCCCGGCGTCACGGTGGAACCGAGCAGGAAAATTGCGCAGAGCGCGCGAATCTCATTTGCCGAAGTGCATCGGCGGGTTTTGGAGCAGTACGCGCCGCCGAGTGTGATCGTCAATCACGACTCGCAGATCGTGCACATGTCCGAGCAAGTCGGGCGTTACCTGCGCCACGCCGGTGGCGAGCCTTCCCACAGCCTGTTGTCGTTGATTCATCCCTCGTTGCGCCTGGAATTGCGTACGGCGTTGTTTCAGGCTTTCCAGTCGCGCAAGAGCGTGGAAGCGCGGCGGGTCAAGCATGAGCGCGACGGCGTCAGCACGTTTATCAACATGGTGGTGCGCCCGTTCCGCGACCTGGACACCGACTTTGCTCTGGTAATTTTCGACGAAGTCGAAGAAACCATGAGCGAAGACCCCAAGCCCGCCCATGCCGATGCCAAAGACAACGTGCTGGCCCAATTGGAAAGCGAACTGCAACGCACCAAAGAGCAGTTGCAAGGCACCATCGAACAATCGGAAACCTCGACCGAAGAGCTCAAAGCCTCCAACGAAGAGTTGCAGGCCATTAACGAAGAATTGCGCTCGACCACCGAAGAGCTGGAGACCAGCAAGGAAGAGTTGCAGTCGATCAACGAAGAGCTGATCACCGTTAACCTGGAGTTAAAAACCAAGGTAGAAGAAACCGGCAAGATCAACGACGACCTGCAAAACCTGATCGCCTCGACGGACATCGCCACGGTGTTCGTTGACCACCAGATGCGCATCAAGTCGTTCACCCCGCGCGCCACCGAAATCTTCAACATCATCGCCAGCGACCATGGCCGATCCTTGCTGGACATCACTCACCGTCTCGACTACCCGGACATGGCCATCGATGCCAGTAAAACCTTCGAATCGCTGCGCTCCATGGAGCGCGAAGTGGCCGGCGTTAATGGCCGTTGGGACATCGCGCGGATTCTGCCGTACCGCACCACCGACAACCTGATCGACGGCGCGGTGCTGACCTTTATCGACATCACCCAACGGCGCGCAGCCGAGGAAAAGGCACGGCAAAGCGAGGAGCGCTTGCGCCTGGTGGCCGAGAGCACGCAGGACTACATCATCATCACGCTCGACCACCAGGGCTGCATCACCGGCTGGAACAAAGGCGCCGAGCAAGCCTATGGCTACAGCGAAGAGACCGTGATGGGCAAGCACGCCGAACTGATTTACGGCGACGAAGAACAACGCACGCAGATGATCAATCGGCAGCTGCAAGGCGCCGCCCAAACCGGCCGAGTGGAAGACGACTGTTGGCACGCGCGCCGCGACGGCAGCCGTTTTTTCTGCAACAGCGTGGTCACCGCCTTGCCCAACGGCGGCCCCAACGGGTACGCCATGATCGGCCGCGACATCACCGGCAAAAAACGCGTGGAAGCCGAGCAGGAAAACCGGCTGGAACAGAACCAGCGCAACATCCGCATGCGCGACGAGTTCTTCGCCATGATGTCGCACGAGCTCAAGCATCCGCTCAACCTGATCCAGCTCAACGCTGAATTGGTTGCGCGGTTGTCAGTGGTGAAATCCCAGGCCGTGGCAGCCCGTGCGGTTGAAACCATCCTCAATGCCGTGTCCAGTCAGGCACGTATCATCGATGACTTGCTCGACCTGTCGCGCATCAACACCGGCAAGCTCAAGCTCAACGTGGGCCCGGTGATCGTGCAGAACATTCTGGAAGAAATCACCAGCGTACTGAGCGCGGAAACCTGGGAAAAAGACATCAGCATCGAAGTGGACGTGCCGCCGGCCGGTTGCGATCCGCTGGTGGCCGAGGCCGACCCGGTGCGCGTGGAACAGATCCTCTGGAACCTACTCAACAACGCCGTGAAATTCACCCCCGACGGCGGCGCCATCCGTGTGGGCCTCAGCCAGGAACAAGACTTCCTGAAAGTGACCGTGCACGACGATGGCCAAGGCATAGCGGCCGAATCACTGCCGAAGATTTTCGACCTGTTCGGCCAGGCTCCTGAAGCCCACCGCGCCCCGCGTAAACCCGGCCTGGGCATCGGCCTGGCGTTGGTGCGCGAGCTGATCGAAGCCCAGGGCGGGCGTATCGAAGCGCAATCACCGGGGCTAGGCCAGGGCTCAACCTTCACCGTGTGGCTGCCGTTGTACCAGAGCCTTGCGGACCTGGACTTCTCCGAGCAGCCTCCCGAAGGCCAATTCACCGGCGTGCGCGTGTTGCTGGTGGATGATTCGGACGATATCCGCGAAGTGATGCAAGCGCTGCTCGAACTTGAAGGCGCGCTGGTCGATACGGCCGGCGATGGCAATGGCGCGCTGGCGTTGTTGGAAGGCAATCAGTACGACCTGATTCTCTCGGACATCAGCATGCCTGGCATGGACGGTCACGAGTTGATGCGGCGGATCCGGCAACTCAGCGGCTGGGAGAAAACACCGGCCATTGCCCTGACCGGATTCGGCGCCGTCACCGATGTGGAACAAGCCTACCAAGCCGGCTTTAACGCCCATGTAAGCAAGCCGGTGTCACTGGAAACCCTGCAACGCACGGCCCTTGAATTGGGCGCGCTGAAAGGGTGAAACCATTGGTCGCCGACATGGGTTGAACAGCGGCGTCCCACGGTCAGTTAAAAGACACACCCGACGCGCAAAACCGCGGCGTCGGGCTGTTCGATAACTGATGTGGAGGTGGCTATGAAACCCAACCAATGTGGCTGTCCAGGCTGCGTGTGCGAAGTCAGCGAAGGCACCGTGTACAACCACGACGGCGAGCTGTACTGCAGCGAAGCGTGCGCGACCCATCACCAACACGGCGAGAAATGCCCGTCGGCGGATTGCCGCTGTGAAAGCAGCAGCAAGGAAGACGACCGCGATGTGAATGAAGGGGATTTGGATAACGCGCTGGAAGAGACGTTTCCGGCGAGTGATCCGATTTCGCCTTGAGGGTGAATTGACCTGCGGCTCTTTTTGGGGCTCGAAGTTTGACTCCGTGCTATCCAAAAACTACCGTCATCCCCGCGAAGGCGGCGGTCCGACGATTCGGGATCCAGGATCGTTCAGCGGATAAAGGCCGTGAGGGGCGATCGTAGGCTTAATTGAGCGCAGCGAAGCCCGACACGAGGATCAGTAGGTTTTTCAAGACCGCGCCCGGCGCACCACTCTGGATTCCCGCTTTCGCGGGAATGACGGGTGTCTTTATTGGGACACGTAATAACCATCAAATCCCCAACCCCACCACCGTCATCCCCGCGAAGGCGGGGATCCAGTTTCGCTCAGGTGATAAAAAACTTCGGCAAATAGCCTGACATGAAGACCCGTAGGTTTGTCGAAATAGGCGCCCGGCGCAAGACTCTGGATTTCGAGACGTCGAACCGCCGCTTTCGCGGGAATGACGGATGTTTTTATCAGGTCAGGTCATCACCATCAAATCCCAAACCCCACCACCGTCATCCTCGCGAAAGCGGGGATCCAGGATCGTTCAGAACATAGAGATTTTAGAGGAGTCGTAGGTTGGGTTGAGCGCAACGAAGCCCGACGTTTCCGGTCATCACGGCTGCGTTGGCCCCTCATTTGCGCTTGCCATGAGATTCTGGATTCCGAATCGTCGGACCGCCGCCTTCGCGGGAATGACGGGTGTCTTTATCGGGTCCTGTAATAACCGTCAAATCCCTTACCCACCACCGTCGTCCCCGCGAAGGCGGCGGTCCGACGATTCGGGATCCAGAATCCTTCAGCACATAAAAATCGGAAGGGCGGCACACGCCGGGCCACCCGCAAAGCCCAACCCTCTACTCCGCATCATCCTGCTCATAAACCTCCTCAGCCTCATCAATTTGCGGCTTGGGTGTTTGTTCTTGCTGAACCGGCCAAACCGAGCCCGGATCTTCATTCCCCGGGTCGTTGATTTCATCCGCAATTGGCGTGTTGTCGTTACCTGCGTTCATGGTCATTTCCTCGTGTGGTCAGTTATCGATTGCTACGTTTAGCCAGGCACCACAACAGCCCGGACCCAATAATCACGGCCGCCGCCGAGTACATGAGTTTTTCATTGCCATAACCGGCCGCGCGCCAGCCGCCGTCGATGCGGCGCTCGCCGCTGGGTGTGCCGAACAGGTTGCCGGAGGAAGTGGCGCTGCGCCGGCCGCGCTTTAATGCCAGGCCAGTCAGCAAGCCGGACAGCTGGGCAAACCCCGGCATCAGGAAATGCCCCAAACGCAACGCGACAGCGGTGGCGCCAACGGTTTTCCTGGGCTTTGGGTTGAGCGCCAGTTTCACCATCGCTTCGGCCACCAGGCGTGGGTCGTAAACGGGCGGTGGCGGCTTCAATGCGCTGCCGGAAAAGTTGCCGCCATCGCGGAAACCGGGGGTGTCGATGACGGCGGGGTAGACGTCGCAAATGTGAATGTCCGCCCATTGGGTCAGCTCGCCGCGCAAGGCTTCGGTCAAGCCGCGCAAGCCGTATTTGCTCGCCGAATAGGCGGCCGCGTAGGGCTGTGCCACCCAGCTGCCGACCGACAGGGTGTTGATCAACACGCCGGCATGCTGCTTCTTGAAGTACGGCAACACCACATAGGCGCCGCGCAGGTAGCCAAGCAAGTCGGTCTGCACGATTTGTTCATGGGCCGCCAGCGGCGTGTCGTCAAAGCTGCCGACGGCGCCGACGCCGGCGTTGTTGATCCACACATCGATGCGGCCTTCGCCAAACACCGCCGCGCTGCTGGCCAGGTTTTCCATGTCGGCGTTCTGGGTGACATCCGTGGGCACCGCGATGGCCTGCGCGCCCACGGCTTTGCATTCTTCTACCACGTGCTCCAGCGCCTCAGCGTCGCGCGCGGCCAGCACCAGGCGCGCGCCTTCACGGGCGAACGCCTGGGCGGCGGCGCGGCCGATGCCGCTGGAGGCACCGGTGATGACCACCGTAGCGAGTTTCAATGAACGGGTATGCATAAAGTCAGCCTCCAGTTTTAACGTTGGGGTGTAAGGGGCTGACTCGAACAAGCGCGACACAATTCAGCCTGGCCGACGGAGTGCAGACGCGCGGCACTCATCCTTGGCCACCGCGCACTTTCCAGTGTTTAACGTCGTCGCCAAACACGGTTTGCTTCATCTCGTGCGCCAAGCCGTAGGCCAATGACTCATGGGCAGCGATGACTTTTTCTTCCGCCGACAAACTTTTGAAAATATCCAGCTTGGTGGCGGCCGTGGCGGTTTCCACTTCGAAAATCTTTACGTAGCGCGCCAGGTCGTTGTCGAGGCTGGAGAGGTATTCGCGCAACCGTTGGTGATCCACCGAGCTTTGGTTGAAATACCAATTCATGGGGTGAATCAGAAACCGCGAATGGGGCGCTGTAATGCGGTGCTGAGCCGCCAGGTACATGATGATGCCCATCGACTCGATGTTGCCGGCGTTTATGGCCATGACCGGAATCGGCAGCGATTTTAAAAAGGTGTACAGGCTGAAACCGAAGTTGGTACTGCCACCCGTGGTGGACAGATTCAGCAGCAGGGACGTCGCACCTTGTTCCATGGCTTCCAGGCAGCAATCGCGAAAATGCTCGGTGGTGCCTTGATCGATTTGGCAGTGAAAGTGAACGATGTGTTCGGTCATCGGCTCGCCTCGTTAGTTGCAGGTCGTCTTTAGCCGTGGAGCCAAATAGGGGCGGGAAAGTTGCACTGATCCGACGAGGGAAGGGCTGCTCGTCAGGCTAAGCAGGGTGAGGGTCTGACAGCGCAGACCCTCGTTTGCATGGGCTCGTTTTCACTTACCCGCGGCCGCCGCCGTGGCTGTTCTGACCACCTTTACGGCCGGCTTCCGAAGCTTTCTGACGATCGTTGGCGAAGTTGCCGCCGCTGGCTTGGCCGCCTTTTTTGCCGGCTTCCGAAGCCTTTTGACGGTCGTTAGCGAAGTTGCCTGGATTCTTATTGCTAGTAGTCATGGTCTGTCTCCAAAACGATTTTTGTGGCCGGCGAAATTGCCCGCTACAGAAAATAGGGCCGGTGCAAATCACGCTTGGTTCAGGATTTTTTTAAACGATAAATGATTGATATATAAGCGATATTACGGTGATGCCAGGGACCAGTAATCTGCCTAGGTCCGAACCATCGTTACGCAATCACCACGCCATTAAGGGCGCATCGGGCACCCATCGACTCGGCGGAACCTCACGCCTTAGCAGGCAGTCGTCCTTACCAGTCCTGGTAAACAACGGAGCCCTGCCCATGAGCGATACCGCCGCTGATTTCTTACTCGAACGCCTCAGCCAGTGGGGCGTAAAACGCATCTTTGGTTACCCCGGCGATGGCATCAACGGCATCATGGGCGCGATGGGGCGCCACGCTGAACGGTTCGATTACATCCGCGTGCGTCACGAGGAAATGGCCGCATTCATGGCCTGCGCCCATGCCAAGTTCACTGGCGAAATCGGCGTGTGCATGGCCACTTCAGGGCCGGGCGCGATTCACCTGTTGAACGGCCTGTACGACGCCAAACTCGACCACCAACCGGTGCTCGCCATTGTCGGCCAGCAAGCGCAAACCTCTCTGGGCAGCGACTATCAGCAAGAAGTCGACCTGCACACGCTGTTCAAAGACGTCAGCGCCTATGTGGAAACCGTCGGCAGCCCCGTGCAGCTTCGTCATGTGCTGGACCGCGCGTTGCGCATCGCCGTGGCCGAGCGCCAGGTGACCACCGTGATCGTGCCCAACGACGTTCAACAGATGAAAGCCGTGGCCACACCGCCGCAAAAACACGGCGTGGTGCAATCGGGCTTCGGCTTTATTCCACCGCGCCCTTACGCCCGTGACGAGGATTTAACCGCCGCCGCTGAACTGCTCAACGCCGGCCGGCGCGTGGCGATTCTGGTGGGCGCGGGCGCCATCGGTGCGCATCTGGAAGTGGAAGCGGTGGCCAACGCGTTGGGCGCCGGCGTAGCCAAGGCGCTGCTGGGCAAGGCGGTGCTCAGCGATGACCTGCCTTATGTCACCGGCTCCATCGGTTTGCTCGGCACCCGCGCCAGCGATGAGTTGATGCGCCGTTGCGACACGCTGCTGATGATCGGGACTACGTTTCCCTACGCCGAATTCTTGCCGAAACCCGGCCAGGCCAAAGCGGTACAAATCGACCTGTTCGCCCGCAACATCAGCATGCGTTATCCCATCGACCAACCGCTGCTGGGCGATGCCAAGGAAACGCTGCAGCGCCTGCTTCCCTTGCTCAAACCCAAACGCAGCAAAGCCTGGCGCCAGGGCATTGAAAAACAGTTGCAGCGTAGCCGCGAAGAACTGCACAGCCGCGCAATGAAAAGCGCCGAGCCGGTCAATCCGCAGCGCGTGTTTACCGAGCTGAGCGCGCAGTTGCCGGCGGATGCCATTCTGTGCGGCGACAGCGGATCGCACACCAACTGGTTCGCGCGCGACGTCAACCTGCAGCCCAGCATGCTCGCCTCGTTGTCGGGCAAGTTGGCCTCCATGGGCAGTGGCGTGCCCTATGCCATCGCCGCGAAACTGGCGCACCCACAGCGGCCTGTCATCGCCATGGTGGGTGATGGCGCCATGCAAATGAACGGCAACAGCGAGCTGCTTACGGTGCAGCAGTACTGGCAACGCTGGCAGACGCCGACCTTTATCGTGCTGGTGCTCAACAACCACGACCTCAATCAGGTGACGTGGGAGCAGCGCACCAAAGCCGGCGACCCCGAGTTCACCCCGGCGCAACATGTGATCGAATTTCCCTACGCCCGCTATGCCGAACTGTTGGGCTTTGAAGGCATTCGCGTGGACGCGCCGGAGCAATTAGCCGACGCCTGGAAGCGCGCGCTAACGGCCACGCGGCCGGTGCTGCTGGAAGTGGTCACCGACCCCAGCGTGCCGCCGCTGCCGCCGCATATCAGCTTCGAAAAAGCCAAGGCCCTGGGCGGCGCGTTACTGAGCAACGACCCCAAAGCCTGGAGCGTTATCAAGCAAAGCGCCAAGCAACTGCTGTCGTAAGCCAATGCGCGCCATGGAAAAAATGGCTGAACCTGACGCCGCTTGCCGTGGCCGAAATTAGGACAGTCAATGCCGGAGGAAACCGTCATGCCCGAGTTAAACGCCTACATCTGGATAGGTCTGTGCGCCATTCTGGTGGTTCTGGATATCTGGGCCATCATCAGCGTGTTCCGTAGCAGCAAGAGCGTTTCTACGAAATCGCTGTGGGCCCTGGCCATCGCCATCTTCCCCGTGCTGGGCCTGATTTACTGGGCCATCGCCGGACCGCGCGGCATGGGCGGTGGGCCCAGCTCGGCCGAACACAGTAAAGGCTAAGGCGCTGCGCGATGGGGGTGAGAAAGCGCGAACGCGACCTGAGGGATTTGCCCGCGTTGCTGCGCGCCAATGCCGAGTCATTGCCTGCCTTGGATGATCCGGCGTTCGGCGCGCTGTTCAGCCGTTACGCGGACGCCAAGGTGGTGTTGATCGGCGAAGCCAGCCACGGCACGGCCGAGTTTTATCGAGCGCGCGCGGCAATCACCCGCCACCTGATCGAGCACCACGGCTTCACCATTGTGGCCATCGAAGGCGACTGGCCCGACGCCGCGCGCATCGACGCCCATGTGCGTCATCTTCCGCAAACCGAGCACAGCGAACCGCTGTTCGGGCGCTTCCCCACCTGGATGTGGCGCAACCGCGAGGTGCTGGAATTTGTGCGCTGGCTGCATCGCCATAACCAACCGCTGGCCACCGCGCAGCGCGTCGAATTTCGTGGGCTGGATTTGTACAGCTTGCGCTCGTCTATCGAGTCAGTGCTCAGCTACCTCGACGCCAACGACCCCGCCCGCGCGGCCGAAGCGCGCAAGCGCTACGAATGCCTGACGCCCTGGCAAGACAACCCGGCGGCCTATGGCGAACGGGTGGAGTGGGGCGGCCGCGACTCGTGCGAGCAAGCCGTGCTCGACCAGTTGCACGAGCTACTCTGGGCGCGCCTGGAAAGCCTCGAAGGCAGCGAAGCGATGTTCAACGCTGCGCAGAACGCCCGCGTGGTGCGTGCGGCCGAGCAGTATTACCGGCTGATGTACCGAGGCTCGGCGCTGTCGTGGAACCTGCGCGACAACCATATGTTCGACACCCTCAAGCAGTTGCTCAAACACCGAGGCCCGAAGGCCAAAGCGGTGGTCTGGGCGCACAACTCACACATCGGCGATGCCGCCGCCACGGCCATGGGCTGGCAAGGGGAATTCAACCTTGGGCAACTCAGCCGCGTGGCCTGGGGCGACGAAGCGGTGCTGATCGGAATGGGCACCGACCGTGGCGAAGTGGCCGCCGCCGACGACTGGGGTTCGCCCATGCGCTTCAAGCGCGTGCAGCCTTCGCGGCCCGACAGTTGGGAGCAGCAGTTCGTGCAAGCCGGCGTGCCGCAATCGCTGACCGACTGGCGCAGCGCCGACAAACAGGGCGTGCGCGAGGCCCTCAGCGAAACCTTGCTACAACGCGCCATCGGCGTGATCTACCGGCCGCAAAGCGAGCGTCAGAGTCACTATTTTGAAAGCGTACTGGGCGAGCAGTACGACGCCTACCTGTGGTTCGAAACCACCACGCCGGTCACGCCGCTCGACGCGCCTGACGACGAGGCCAGCCACGAAACCGACACCTATCCGTTTGGCCTGTAGCGCGCTTAAGGGGAGGGCGGGTCGTACTCGTTCACGTATGCCACCTTGCCTTGCATACGGCCGAGCAGATTCACCAGTGTGTCGACTTCTTTCGGGGTGAAATCACTCAGCAAGCGGCGCTCACGTTCCAGCGCCACTTTCAGCACGCGATCATGCAAGGCGCGGCCCTGTTCGGTAAGGCTGACGGTGTAGCGGCGGGCGTCGTTGCTGTCGGTCTGGCCGGTAATGGTGCCGGCTGCTTCCAGTGTTTGCAGCGAGCGGCTTACCGCACTTTTGTCCAAGCCGATGGCCTGGCACATCTGGTTGGCGGTGATGTTGTCTTCCACTGCAAGCAGCGCAATCAAGCGCCATTCCACCACGCCAATGCCGAAGTGCTTGCGGTAGCTAATCGAGGCGCCCGTGGCCAATTTGTTCGCCAAAAACGTTAGCAAAGCGGGAACGTAGCGGTTGAGGTCCAGAGGGGACGAGTCGGACATGTTGGGATGGCCCTTGGGTCAGATAAACGGCACTGGCAAATTAGTTGCCACCGCAACTAAATGATTGGAATCTACTCCGCAGCCGCGTCGTGCGCGTGCTGCTCGCAGCATATGCGACAGCCGAACCCACAAAAATAAATAACAGGCCGCTCACCATACAGCGTGCGGGTCACCCGCTATATGCCCGGCTCGGTGCCACCGCCCACCTATGTGGCCGCATATCCATTCAAAGACAAGGTCGACCGCTGGCAGGAGATTGAATTCCACGTCAGCCACCTGCGCATCTGGACCGGCGCCGTCGACGCCGGCACCGAATCGCTGCACAACCCCGAGCGCGGCGGTTTCCACATGCGTGGCTTTCACGGCGTAACGCCAGAAACGGAGACCACCAGCCACTACTTCTGGACCATCGCCACCAACCCGCAAACCGACCAGGAAGCAGTGAAAGCCAAGGTGGTCGAACAGACGGCGCTGACGTTTGAAGAAGACAAAGTGGTGATCGAAGTCCAGTACCAAAACATGTGCCGCTTCGGTACGCCGTCGATGATCGATATTCATGTCGACGTGGGCGCCAACCGTGCGCGCAAAATCATCGAACGGTTGCGCCAGGGTTCTTGAGAGCCCGCCTGTTTCGCCCATAAAAAAACGCCGGACACACCGGCGTTTTTTTGTAGGCAACTTAACGATCAGGCGGTACGTCCACCCAAGTTTTCCGCCACCCAATCGGCAATGTAATGCCCGGCGTTAATGCTGTTATCAAAACTCGAATGCTGCACACCGCCTTCACGCCCGGTGAAAATTTTCAGCTCGCGTTTCGGGCTGTTGACCAACTGCTCGTAGGTGCGGTGCGCCCATTTCAGCGGAATCTGCGAATCCTTTTCGCCGTGGGTCACCAGGAACGGCACCTTGATGCGGTCGAGCACGCCGTCCAGGTGCACGTTTTCGGCAATGGCCATGAAGTCCTCCTGATCCTTCGCGCCCCATACCCAGCGCACGTGCGCCCAGTAGTGCGGTACCGGAAAGCTGCCTTCTTTTTCCAGGCGACGTTTCTGCACATCGCGCCAATCGTGGTTGGCGCCCCATACCACGCCACAGGCGAAGCGAGGTTCGAACGCCACCGCGCGCGGGCAGTAATAGCCGCCGAGTGAGACGCCTTCCAGCCCGATGCGCTTGGCATCGAACTCGCTGCGGGTTTCCAGCCAATCCACCACGCGGCTGGCCCAGTGCTCGCTGTCGTAACGCGCCGTGAGGTTGTGCAAACGCAGCGCTTCGCCGGTGCCCGGTTGGTCGATGATCAACGAGGCGATGCCGCGTTTAGCCAGCCAGGCGGGCAGGCCGACGCGATATTTCATTTCCTTGGTGGAATCCAGGCCATTGACCTGCACCAGAATCGGCTGCGGGCCGGTCACGCCTTCGGCACGCACCAGCAAGCCGGAAATGTGCGCGCCTTCGTATGGAATTTCGACCCGCTCACAGTTCTCCTGCGACAGCTCGATGCCACGGGCGAAGGTGTGCAGAAAGGTTTGATACAACGCCGTGCGGCCTTCGGCGCCATGGGCTTGCAGGCGTTCGCAGGTGAGGTAGTAGGTGGCGGCGCGGTTGTACTTTTCGCCAGCCGACAGCAAGCGGCCGTGCTGTTCGTCTTCCTCGGCAAGGCCGCAGAGTTTGTCGGCCATCTTCTGCCAGGTTTCGCGGAAAGCCTTGGTGCCAGCGGCGTCGGGTTGCTTGGCGGCCTCCTGCAACGGCGCGCACATTTCCTCGATCTCGCCGAGGCGGGCACCCATTTCAATGGCCAGGTCGACGGAGAGGTTCCAGACGTAGTTGGTAGGGAAGTAGCGGAACATGGTTGTTGTTGTCCTTATTCGTGCCAGGCGGAAGTGGGCCAGGCAGGCCCGTGCTAGTGGGCACGGTAAGGAGCGGCGAGGTAGTTGGCCAATCGTGAGTGGGGATGTGAGGTATCGGGTGGGGCGATACCTGGGTGGGGTTGGATTTGGGTCGGAGGTATCGCGGTTAAAGCGGAGTGGCGGTCCAGCCGATCCCACAAAGTTACGTTGGTTCTGTGGGAGCGGCTTTAGCCGCGATGCTTTTGATTTGCGCGCGATCTGTATAAACCGCGCCCGTTATCAAAACCTTCGACACATCCGAGACTCTGGATCCCGAATCGTCGGACCGCCGCCTGCGCGGGGATGACGGGAGTCTTGAATAAAACCTCCGTCATCCTCGCGAACGCGGGGATCCAGTATTTCAAGCCTTACTCGGAAGGTCGGCGAAGGTGTTCATTGGATTTAGGCTGTTGCGTCGTACACATAACGTCGACACGTCCAAGATTCTGGATCCCCGCGTGCGCGAGGATGACGGGAGTCTTGAATAAAACCTCCGTCATCCTCGCGCAGGCGGGGATCCAGAATTTCAAGCCGTACACGGTAGATCGGCAAAGGTATTCATCACGCCGCCTTGGCCTGATCCACGCTCTGAATAAACGCACTGATACGTTCGCGCAGCCACCGGTGCATCGGGTCGCCGTCGACACTGCGGTGCCACAGCATCACTTCACGCATCAGCGGAATTTTCACTGGCGGCGGCAAAATCCGTAGCGGCAAATGCGCGGCATACAAACGCGCCAAGCGCTGGTGCATCGTCGCGATGCGCTGCGTGCCAACCACCAACTGGGGCAGGGTGTTGAAGTCGTTGGTGATCACTTCCAGGCGCCGGTTAAAGCCGTATTGGGTGATAAACCATTCCTCGATGCTCATGTGCCGCGAGCGGCCAAAGCCGACCGAGACATGGCCCATCTCCATGTATTTTTCCAGCGTCAGGTGCTCGCCCACTTGGGTGTTGCCGTTCCACACCACGCACACGTGTTCTTCCTCGAACAGCAATTGCGAGGGATGACCTTCGAGGGTGTAGCGGTCGGGCACGATCATCAGGTCGACTTCGCCGCGAATCAGCAGTTCGCCGGAGTTGTCGCTGGGGCCGATCATTTCGAACGTGATGTGCGGCGCTTCTTGGTGGATGCGTTCGATCACCTGGGCAAACAGCACGCTGATCAGGTAGTCGGAGGTCACCAGGCGGAAGTGGCGCTTGCTGGTACTAGGGTCGAAAACCGGCTTGGCGGTGATCGACGATTGAATGGTCAGCAGCACTTCGCGCACCGGTTTGGTCAGCTCCAGCGCATACGGCGTGGGCTGCATTCGGCGGCCGACTTGCACCAGCAAGTCGTCTTCGAAGTAGGTGCGCAAGCGGCCCAGCACGCCGCTGGTGGCGGACTGAGTCATGTGCAGACGTTCAGCGGCGCGGGTGATGTTCTGCTCTTCAAGCAACACATCCAGCGCCACCAGGAGGTTGAGGTCCAGGTGGTTGAAACGCATGGCGGCCAATCCCGTTCTTGTATTTATTTTGGCGATACATTCGAGTCAAACCATCGCTTCGTCAACCCTGCCTCGGAATTCTCCTGCCCCGTTTTCGGCTATCCGCCAGGCGCTATGGGTGCGCGCGCTGGTATCGCGATTGCCGATAGGTCACATCCCAACTCGCGATTAGTCAGCTGCGCACGCCGACGGCACAGTTCGCCGCAGTCGGCCGTGACCGACACCACCACCGGCGTCGTTCTCCTGGCGCCGGATCATAATTTCAATGGAGTGGTAGCCATGAACATCATTGGCCTTGACGCCCTGATCTTTGGTGTCGATGACATCCAAGCCTGTACCGATTGCCTGCGTGATTACGGCCTGCACCCTGTAGGCGTAGACGCCAACGGCGGGCGCTTTGAGGCGTTGGACGGCACCGCTGTGGTCATTCGCCGCGCCGACGACCCAACCCTGCCAGCCGCCATCGGCCCGGCGCCGTCGATTCGCGAAACCGTTTATGGCGTGGCCAGCGCCGCTGACCTCGATGCCATCGAAGACGAACTGGGCCGCGACCGCCTGGTAACCCGCGACGAGCAGGGCGTGCTGCACAGTGTCGACGACCTCGGTTTCGCCATCGGCTTCCAGCTCACCGTGCGCAAAGCCTTCACCGCACCCGCCGATCTCAGCAACGCTCCCGGCCATGAGCCGCAGCGTCCGCTGAACCAACCGGGCATCACCCTCGATATGGCGGCCGTGCCGCGCACCTTGTCGCACGTGGTGTATTTCGTGCCGGACGCGGCCAAAGGCGAGGCGTTCTATGCCAACCGCCTGGGCTTTAAAACCACTGACACTTTTGTTGGCGCCGGCCCCTTCATGCGCCCGGCAGGCTCGGACGATCACCACTGCCTGTTCATGATCCAGACCCCGCCGCACATGAAAGGCTGCGAGCACTTCACCTTCCACATGGGCAGCGGCACCGAAGTGCTGTTGGCCGGCCGGCGTTTTGAGCAGAAGGGCTGGACCAGTTTCTGGGGCCCAGGTCGTCACCTGTTTGGCTCCAACTGGTTCTGGTACTTCAACAGCCCGCTGGGCTGCCACATTGAATACGACGCCGACATGGACAAGCACGATGACGCCTGGGAAGCCCGCGTTGCGCCGCTGACCGCCGATAACTCGCAGCTGTTCCTGTTCACCTCGAAAGAGAAATGGGCGCCGGGTGGTCCGCCACCCAAGCAGGGCTAAGCGGTGGCCGCAGGTGAAATTGCCCTGTGCCGCAGCGAGGACATTGCCGAAGGCCAGGCTCGGGGTTTCGACCCTGAGCAGCGCGGCAAAGACAGCCTCTTTGTGCTGCGCCACAACGGTGAAATTCGCATTTACCGCAACAGCTGCCCGCACTTGGACGTACGCCTGGAATACCGCAAGGACCGATTCATGTCGGCCGATGGCCAACTGATCATGTGCTACGCCCACGGCGCGCAGTTTCTTCCGGCGACGGGGGAGTGCGTGTACGGGCCGTGTTTGGGTGAGCGGTTGCAGGCGGTGGCGTGGCGGGAAGAAGAAGGGTGGTTGGTTCTGGAAGCGCCACATTTCGAGTCCCCTCGCCGCTGCTAGAAGGCGATACAAAAATCCAGTCCCCTCGCCCCTTTGGGGAGAGGGTTAGGGAGAGGGGTGCGGTGTTGGGTAGGACGCGGATTGTGTGTGGACTTGTGCGCGGATTGTGCGCGGATTGTGCGTGCAGCGGCCCTCTCCCCCGGCCCCTCTCCCGCAAGCGGGAGAGGGGAGCAGAGCAGTTGAGTTTGTTTTGGGAGAGGGGTGCAGAGCCGTTGAGTTTGTTTTGGGAGAGGGGAGCAGAGCAGTTGAATTTGTTCTGGGAGAGGGGAGCAGAGCCGTTGAGCATGTATCTCCCCACGCGATACATCCCATCCCTATAAGCGATTAGTCATCTTCCTGCTTTGCCGGGAAAGTGGCCCACAACGAAGCGGCGCGTGCGCCGTTCGGCGAACAAAAATAAGAAGTGAGACATGCCATGAATGCAGTCAACGCGGTTAAAAAAGTCTTGGTGGTGGGCGGTGGTATTGGTGGGTTGTGCGCCGCCATCGCACTGCGGCGCAAGGGCATTGCGGTTGACCTGATCGAGCTGAAAGCCGAATGGACCGTGTACGGCGTCGGCATCATTCAGCAAAGCAACGTGGTGCGCGAGATGGCCAAACTGGGCGTACTCGACGGCTACCTCGACGCTGCGTACGCCTTTGAAGACGTCGCCATTTACGGCCCAGCCGGGCAACTGCTCGCACGCATTCCAGGCCAGCGTCTGGCCGGGCCGGAGTATCCCGCCAACGTCGGCATCTCGCGCCTGGCGTTGCACAAGGTGCTGAGCGAAACCGCGATGGAACTGGGCGCTACCGTGCGCTTGGGCCTGAGCGTTGAAACCCTCACCGAGCACGCTGACAGCGTTAACGTGCTGTTCACCGATGGCAGCAGCGGCGACTACGACCTGGTGGTCGGCGCCGACGGCCTCTATTCGAAAGTGCGCAGCCTGCTGTTTGGTGACACCTACACGCCGCGTTTCACCGGGCAGTCGGTGTGGCGTTACAACTTCCCCCGTGCTGAGCAAATCGATCACCTGGCCAACTTCCAGAGCGCCGACGGCAATGCCGGCTTGGTGCCGCTGGCGGGCGATCTGATGTACCTGTTTCTCACCTCGCACGAACCCAACAACCCCTGGATGGACACCGCCAGCCTTGCCGAAAAAATGCGCGAGCGCATGCAAGGTTTCACCGGCTTGGTGGGTGAGCTGCGTGAGCAAATCACCGACAGCAGCCAGGTCGTTTACAAGCCCATGGAAGTGGTGTTTGTCGACGAGCCTTGGTACCGCGGCCGCGTGCTGATTATTGGCGACGCCGCCCACGCCACCACACCGCACCTGGGCCAGGGCGCCGGCATGGCGATTGAAGATGCCGTGGTGCTGGGTGAAGAACTCACCGCCGGCGGCAGCGTGGAGGAGCAGTTGCAGCGCTTTATGAAGCGCCGCTTCGAGCGCTGCAAATACATCAGCGAGAAGTCGGTACTGGCCGGCGACAAAGAGATGCAGCACGACCGCGAATTCGACCGCATCGGCCTGGTCAAGCAAATGCTCGCCCTGACGGCCGAACCCATCTGATTTCACCCCGCGAATGCCCGACGGGCGTTCGCGGCATGTACCAACAGCAGCAGTTACCACACCAAAACAAAAACAAGAGGTTAACGCGATGGTTAGGTCCTCGACTGCGGTGCTCGCGCGCCGCTCGGTCTGCATGTCTGCACCCTTTACACCGAGTTTGCTTACCCGAAGTCTCGCTGCCGCCCTGGTGCTGTGTAGCGGTGCGGCCCATGCCTTTCAAGTGGATACCGGCAGCAGCGATTTCAGTCTGCGCTGGGACAACACCGCAAAGTACAGTGCCGCCTGGCGAACTCAAGACCCGAGCCAGAAGCTCAGCGAGAGCACGGTTGCCCGCAACCAGGACGATGGCGATCGCAATTTTGAAAAAGGCTTGATCTCCAACCGCCTGGACATCCTTTCCGAACTGGATATGTCGTATCAAAACGTCGGCGCTCGCCTGAGCGGCGCGGCGTGGTACGACACGGAGTACCAGGGCAGCAACGACAACGACAACCCAGCTCGTAGCAATCAACGCTCGGTGGCGTACGACGAGTTCACCGACGACACCCGCCACCTGCACGGTGGCGATGGCGAATTGCTGGATGCCTTTGTGTACTGGAACGGCGACCTGGCCGACCGCTCGCTGTCGCTGCGGGCGGGGCGTCACGGCCTGATCTGGGGCGAAAGCCTGTTCTTCGGCGCCAATGGCATTGCCGGCGGCATGGCGCCGGTTGATGTGGTGAAAGCGCAGTCGGTGCCTAACACCCAATTCAAAGAAATCACCCGGCCGGTCAATCAGCTCTCTGGTACATACCAACTCACCGATGAGCTGTCGGTAGGCGCCTTCTACCAACTGCAATGGGAAGAAACCCGGCTGCCAGCTTCAGGCAGTTATTTCTCCACCAGCGACATCCTCGGTGAAGGCAACGAACGCCTCGTGGTCGGCGCGCCATTCCCGGCATTTCTCGGCGGCAACCCGGACAGCCCGGCGGCGTTTTATCACGGCAAAGACAAAGACGCGAAAGATTCGGGGCAGGGCGGCTTGCAGCTGAAATACAGCGCCGAAACCGTCGACTACGGCCTGTACGCGATTCAGTACCACGACAAAACGCCCAAGCTCTATCTCAAGCCCGGCACCGGTGCGCCGGACTTCGCCAGCGGCAAGATCGGCGAGTTCTACTGGGTATATCCGGAAGACATTCGTGCGCTGGGCGCCAGCTTCTCCACCACCGTGGACGAGTACAGCCTTGCCGGCGAAGCCTCGCTGCGCTGGAACATGCCGCTGGTGTCCAACGGCGTCACGATTCTGCCGGGCGTGGAAGCCGACAACGATGACGACGCCCAGTATGCCGTTGGCCGCACCGCCCATATCAACCTCAACGTGCTGGCCTCGTTCGGCCCGAACTTCGTTGCGCGTGAGTCGAGCTTTGTCGGTGAGATCGCTTGGAATCGCCTGCTCAGCGTCACTAAAAACCGCGCCGCGCTCGACCCGGACGCCACCGACGACGGCCTGGGTTTCAAGGTGGTGTACACGCCCACTTACCGCCAACTGTTCTCCGGCGTGGATATCTCGATTCCCGTCGGCCTGAGCTACTTCCCGCTGGGCAAGTCGGCGGTGGTCAGCTCGTTCGGCCCCAACCGTGGCGGCGACATGAACATTGGTATCACCGCCACCTACCTGGACCGCGTGACCGCCGGGCTCACGTACACCCATTTCTACGGCGCCGACGACACCAACCTCGACGCCCAGAGCCAGTTCAACTTCAAGCAATCGTTGAAAGACCGGGATTACCTGGCCTTCTCCGTCAAGACCACGTTCTAACAGGACCTGCCCATGACATCGCTGATAAAAACACCAGCCTTCACGCTCAAAGCCCTGTGTTTTGCCGTGCTCGGCACCCTGGCCCTGAGCAGCCAGCCGCTGCTCGCCGCCTCCGCCGAAGACGCGGCCAAGCTCGGCACCACCCTGACGCCGTTCGGCGCTGAACGCGCCGGCAACGCCGACGGCAGCATTCCGGCCTGGGACGGCGGCTACACCAAAGTGGACCCGGCCTATAAGCCCGGCGGCAAGCGTTCCGATCCTTTTGCAGCAGACAAACCGCTGTTCAGCATCACCTCGAAAAACCTGGCGCAGTACGCCGGTCAGCTCACCGATGGCACCAAGGAGATGTTCAAGCGTTTCCCTGAAACCTACCGCATCGACGTGTACCCAACCCGTCGCTCGGCTGCCGCGCCGCAGTGGGTGTACGACAACACGCTGAAGAACGCCACCCGCGCCAAGCTGGTGGAAAGCAGCGCCGGGCCGGTGCCGGAAGGCGCGTTTGGCGGCATTCCGTTTCCGGTTCCGCAAAACGGTGCCGAGGCCATGTGGAACCACATCCTCAACTGGCGCGGCACCTCCATTGCCATGCATTTCCGTCACTACCTGATGACCGCTGACGGCAACCAGGTGCTGACTACCGACGGCACGGCCATTCAGGAAATGCCCTACTACTACCAGGACGGCTCGCCGGAAACGTTCGCCGGTGACTACTGGCTGTTCCGCTTGCTCAACGTCGGCCCGCCCATTCGTGCCGGCGAGCAGATCATGGGCCGTACCAATATCAACGGCGACAAATCCCAAGCCCATGTTTACCTGAGCGGCCAGCGCCGAGTGCGCAAGCTGCCCAATGCCTGCTGCGATACGCCAACACCGGCCACCGCCGGGGTGATGTCGTTTGACGAACTCAGCGTGTTCCAGGGCCGCATGGACCGTTTCAACTGGAAGCTGGTGGGCAAGCAGGAGATGTACATCCCGTACAACACCAACAAGGTGCAGACGGCAGCCAAGCCTGAAGACCTGTTCCTGGCCCATCACCTGAACCCCGACTACGTGCGCTGGGAAAAACACCGCGTATGGGTCGTGGAAGCCGAACTGGCTCCGGGCAAACGCCACCAGTTGCCGAAGGGCCGTTACTACCTCGACGAAGACACCTGGCAAGCCATGCTGGGCGACCGCTGGGATGCCAATGGCCAACTGGCGAAAACCTTATGGTCGCTACCGGCCGTGCTGCCTGACCTGCCTGCCCAGGCGCAATTGTCGTCCGGCTTCTACGACCTGACGTCCGGCGCCTGGTTTGTCCAGAACCTCTACACCGGCCTGGCCGAGCAATACGGCATCGTCGATCGCTACAAAGCATCCGAGTTCTCGCCAGCGGCCATGGCTGGCGCGGGCGTGCGGTAACAACGCGTGGTTTTGCGGTGGATCGCGTGCGGTCCACCGGCTTTTTTTCGAATTGAAGGGGCAGGGCATGAACAGAATCTGTCAGGTGGGGCGCGTGTGCATGGCGGCGCTATTGCCGCTGGCCGCTGCGTTCAGCCACGCCGATGGCGTAGCAGTCGGTAGCGCCTTGGCAACGCCCGCCATGCACGTGGCGGCAGAACAGAAAGCCGTGGTCATCGACCTGGCGCGCGCTGGCGACCGGCTGGTGGCGGTGGGCGAGCGCGGTCTGGTGCTGCTTTCAGATGACAACGGTCAACAGTGGCGCCAAGCCTCGGTGCCGGTGTCGGTCAGCCTCAGTGCGGTGCAGTTTGTCGATGGCCAACACGGTTGGGCCGTTGGCCATGCCGGCGTGGTGCTCGCCACGGCAGACGGTGGCGAACACTGGACCAAGCAACTGGACGGCGTGCGCGCAGCGCAACTGGAGCTGGACGCGGCCAAGGCCGAGTTGGCCCAGGCCGCGGATGCCGGCAATGCCGAAGCGCGCGTGCAAAGCGCCGAGCGGCTGGTTGCAGATGGCCCGGACAAACCGTTTCTGGCCCTGCACTTTGTCGATGCCAAACGCGGCCTGATTGTCGGCGCGTACGGCCTGGTACTGGAAACCCTCGACGGTGGCGCCACCTGGCGTTCACGCGTGGGCCACATCGACAACCCCACCGGCATGCACCTGTACGCCATCGGCCGTCAGGGTAATCGCTGGTTTGTCGCCGGCGAGCAGGGTTTTCTCGCCCGCTCAAACGACGACGGCGCCTCGTTTCAGCAGCTGGAAAGTCCCTATGCCGGCACCTTCTTCACCCTGCAAACCCGCGCCGACGGTGCGCTGCTGGTGGGCGGCCTGAAGGGCAACGCCTTTATCAGCACCGATGCCGGCGACAGCTTCCAGCCACTGCCCGTGCCCATGCCGGTGTCCTTCAGCGACGCCACCGCCCTGGCCGACGGCCAGGTACTGCTGGCCAATCAGGCCGGCGGGCTGTTTCGCACCGTTGGCAATGGCGCGGCCTTGGTGCCGTTTGCCAAGCCCTTGGGCAAACCCGTTTCCAGCGTCATCCAGGCAGCCGATGGCAGCGTGGTGGTGGCTGGTTTCACTGGCTTGTTGCGCGTACCGCAACCGGCCCTCGCTGTATCGGAGTGAGGTTATGAAGTCTCCTAACGCTTCCTTGCCAGGCGTGTCTGGCGAACTGGCGGATTTCAATCCGCGTTCCGGCTCGGTGCTGGAACGCGCGCTGTTCAACCATCGCCTGTGGGTGTTGCTGGTGTGTCTGCTGACCACCGTGTTTCTGGGCTGGCAATCCACTCGCGTCGAACTGAACGCCAGCTTTGAAAAAATGATTCCCACCCACCATCCGTACATCGCCAACTACCTCGACCACCAGAAAGAACTGACCGGCCTGGGTAACTCGCTGCGCATTGCCGTGGTGAATAAGCAGGGCGACATCTACAACGCCGAGTACCTGAAAACCCTGCAGGCGCTGAGCGACAAGATCTACCTGCTGCCGGGCGTGGACCGCGCCTTTATGAAGTCGCTGTGGACACCGGCCACACGCTGGGTGGCGGTGACCGAAGACGGCCTGGACGGCGGCCCGGTGATACCCGATGACTACGATGGCAGCGCCGACAGCCTTAACGCGCTGCGGCGCAACGTGCAGCTGTCGAACGAGATCGGCCAGCTTGTTGGTTTCGAGCAAACCTCGAGCATCATTTACGTGCCATTGCTGGCGAACGGCGCCGATGGCAAGCCGCTGAACTATGCCGTGCTCTCCGAACAACTGGAGGCGCTGCGCACGCAGTTTCAGAGCGACTGCATCGAAATTCGCATTACCGGTTTCGCCAAAAAAGTCGGCGATCTGATCGCCGGCCTCAAGCAGATTCTGCTGTTCTTTGCCGTGGCCATTTTCATCACCACGGTGGTGCTGTTCTGGTACACCCGCTGTGTGCGCAGCACGCTGTTGGTGGTGGCCTGTTCGCTGGTGGCGGTGGTCTGGCAAATGGGCCTGCTGCCATTGCTCGGCTATCAGCTGGATCCGTATTCGGTACTGGTGCCGTTTCTGGTGTTTGCCATTGGCATGAGCCATGGCGCGCAGAAAATGAACGGCATCATGCAAGACATCGGCCGCGGCATGCACCGCGTGGTGGCGGCGCGTTTCACCTTCCGCCGCCTGTTCCTCGCCGGGCTCACCGCGCTGCTTTGCGACGCGGTGGGTTTTGCCGTGCTGATGATCATCGACATCCAGGTGATTCAGGACTTGGCCGTCATCGCCAGCATTGGCGTGGCGGTGCTGATTTTCACCAACCTGATCCTGCTGCCGGTGCTGCTTTCCTATGTCGGCGTCAGTCCAAGGGCGGCGCAGCTCAGCCTGAAAAGCGAACAAGCGGAAAGCGCCGGCCAGCGCCGTCATGGCTTCTGGCGGTTTCTCGATTTGTTCACGCAAAAGCGCTGGGCCAGCCTGTGCATCGCCATCAGCCTGGCGCTTGCGGCGCTGGGTTTCATGGTCAGCCTGCACTTGCAGATTGGCGACCTCGATGCCGGCGCGCCGGAGCTGCGCGCCGACTCGCGTTACAACCAGGACGACGCCTACCTGACCCGCCATTACGGCGCCAGCAGCGACCTGTTTGCGGTGATGGTGAAAACCCCGCCGGGCGCCTGCGCGCGTTACGACATTCTGGCCAAAGTCGATGCCCTGGACTGGCAATTGCGCGCCTTGCCGGGCGTGGATTCCACCAACTCTTTGGCACTGCTCAACCGCCGCATGCTGGTGGGCCTGAGCGAGGGCAGCCCGAAATGGTACGAGCTGCAAAACAACCAGGCGATGCTCAACATGATCACCTCCAGCGCACCACGCGGGTTGTACAACGAAGACTGCAGCCTGCTCACGCTGTATGCCTACCTCACCGACCACAAGGCCGAAACCCTCACGCGGCTGGTGGAACACGTCGAACAATTCGCCGCCGCCAATAACACCGCCGACGCCCAATTTTTGCTGGCAGCCGGCAACGCCGGTATCGAGGCAGCGACCAATATCGTGGTCCGGCAAGCCAACCGCGAAATGCTGTTTTGGGTGTATGGCGCGGTCATCGTGTTGTGCCTGATCACCTTCCGCTCCTGGCGCGCCACGGTGTGCGCGGTGATTCCGCTGATGCTCACCTCGGTGCTGTGCGAAGCGCTGATGGTGGGGCTGAACATTGGCGTGAAGGTCGCCACCTTGCCGGTAATCGCCCTGGGCGTGGGCATTGGCGTGGACTACGCGCTCTATGTGATGAGCATTCTGCTCGGCCATCTGCGCCAGGGCGCAAGCCTGTCCGAGGCGTATTACCGGGCGCTGGTATCCACCGGCAAAGTGGTGATGCTCACCGGCGTGACCCTGGCGATCGGCGTCGGCACCTGGATGATTTCGCCCATCAAATTCCAGGCCGACATGGGCGTGCTGCTGGCCTTCATGTTTGTCTGGAACATGGTTGGCGCGCTGATTCTGCTGCCGGCCTTGGCGTACTTCCTGTTGCCGCAAAAACAACCCGCCAGCCGTGCCGATGCCG
Source organism: Pseudomonas sp. AC070 (assembly GCF_979258635.1). NCBI lineage: Bacteria > Pseudomonadati > Pseudomonadota > Gammaproteobacteria > Pseudomonadales > Pseudomonadaceae > Pseudomonas > Pseudomonas sp. AC070. The sequence goes on along the minus strand of NZ_OZ409871.1, from coordinate 2,618,307 downwards.
TAGCGGCAAGTTCCGCGCAAGAGCCGCCAAAGCCGGTGGCGAACCGTCCTGCGCGCGCCGCCATTCATTGACTCAACAGCCCTCAGAACAACAAGAAGAGTGAATTGCCATGCGTCCTGAGCTTGAAAACATCGAGGCTAAAGCCTCTCCCACAGGTGATCAGCGGTCAGTGTGGGAGCGGCTTCAGCCGCGATTCCTGCGCACCCCGACAATCGCAGGAGCCCGCTATGTCCACTAACCGTCAAGCCGGCTTGCCGCAATCGCTGTTGCTGCTGTTGGGCAGCTGCCTGCCCGTACTCGGTGCGGTGCTGTTGGCACCCGTACTGCCGCGTATGCAGGAACACTTTGCCAGCACACCCGGCGCCACCGTTCTGGTGCCCATCGCCTTGACCTTGCCGGCCTTGGTCATTGCCCTGGTGGCGCCATTCGCCGGTTTGCTGGCCGACAAGGTCGGGCGCAAGCCGCTGCTGCTGGTGGCGATGTTGCTGTACAGCGTGTGCGGTCTGTTGCCGTTATGGCTGGATTCGTTGCACGCCATTGTTGCCAGCCGTGCCGGTATCGGTCTGGCTGAAGCGGCAATCATGACTGGCTGCACCACGCTGATGGGCGACTACTACAACGGCGCCCGCCGCGAGCGTTTGTTTGCCATGCAGATGGTCGCGACCTCCCTTTCCGCTGCGGTGTTCATGGCCGTTGGCGGCCTGCTGGGCGAGAACGGCTGGCGCACGCCGTTTGCCTTGTATGCGGTGGGCCTGCTGTTTCTGCCGCTGATGGCCAGCTTGTTGTGGGAGCCCAAGGGCGACGCCGAACACGCCGGCCCGGCCGAGCACACCGGCCCGTTTCCGCTGCGCCGCCTGGCGCCGCTGTATGTGCTTACGGTGCTGGCCGGCGTCAGCCTGTTTGTGGTGCCGGTGCAGGCCGGTTACCTGTTGAGCTTGCTGCATGTGGATGCGCCGCAGCAGATCGGCATGACCATGGGGGCCAACCAGCTCGGCGTGCTGGCCGGCGCCATCGGCTTTCGCATGCTCAGCGGCCTGGCGCCGCACAAGCAGATGCTTCTGGCGTTTTTTCTGGCCGGCGTCGGCGGGCTGATGATGGCCGTGGCAGGCAACCACGCACTGGTGGTGATCGCCGTGCTGGTCAATGGCCTGGGCATCGGTCTGATGCTGCCCACGCTGATCACCTGGATCATGAGCCAGGTCGACTTCCCCCAACGCGGCCGCGCCGCCGGTGGTTTTACCGCGGCCATCTTTGCCGGCGAATTTGTCAGCCCGTTGGTGGTGCTGGCGATTACCCACGGTGAAAACACGCTGCTGCCTACGGCGCTGGGCATCGTCGCCGCCCTGCAATTGCTGATCGCACTGGCCTGCCTGGGCTTGCCGAAAAACGCCAACCGGGCCGCCGTAATCGGCACCCCGTTGTAAGCGCACGAGGACTTTTCATGTCAGCACTTCCCAGCTTCAAACGCGTGGTCACCGGCCACAACGCCCAGGGCCGCGCGGTTGTCGCCAGCAGCGGCGCCACGCCGAACGTGTTCCCGTTGGCTGCCGTGCCCGGCACGGTGTTTTACGAAATCTGGAACAGCACCGGCGGCCCGGCCGTGCTGGACAACGCCGACGACCCGACTGCCAAGCCCTTGCAACTGAGCCCCGAAGCGTCGGGCAGCGTGATTCGCGTGGTGGATATTCCGCCAGACAGCGTTCAGAACCCGATCAGCGCAGAAGACGCCGCTGCTGCGTTCGCCGAAATCGGCCAGGCCCATGCCGGCACCGGCACGGCCAACTCCAAACACAAGCTGATGCACCGCACCGAAACCCTGGACTACGGCATCGTCACCGAAGGCGAGGTGTGGCTGGTTCTGGACGACGAAGAAGTGCGCCTGACCCGAGGTGATGTGGTGGTGCAACGCGGTACCAACCACGCCTGGAGCAACCGCACCGCACACATGGCACGCATGGTGTTCGTGCTGCTGGACGGGCGCTTTGCGCCGCCATTGAAGGAGAACGCGCAATGAAACTGGCCACCCTGAAAAACGGTGCACGGGATGGGCAACTGGTAGTGGTGTCCCGCGACAACACCTGGGCGCTGCAAGCCGACTCCGTCGCTCATACCTTGCAGCAGGCCCTGGAAAACTGGGCCAGCGCCGAGCCGCGCTTGCGCCTCCTGGCCGATGAACTGAACGCAGGGCGAGCCGTTGGCGCCTTTGCCTTTGACCCTGAACACGCCATGGCGCCGTTGCCGCGCGCCTACCAATGGTGCGACGGCTCGGCCTTCATGAGCCACGGCGCGCTGATGCAAAAAGCCTTCAACCTGGCGCCCATCGAAGGCGCCGACCTTACGCCGCTGATGTACCAGGGCGCGGGCGATGATTTTATCGGCGGCCGCGACGACGTCCCGCTGCCCAGCGAAAGCCAGGGCATCGACTTCGAAGGCGAGTTTGGCGTGCTGGTCGACGATGTGCCCATGGGCTGCAGCGCCGAAGACGCCCTGGCGCATATCAAGCTGATCGTGCAAATCAACGACGTCAGCCTGCGTGCCCTGGCCCCCCGGGAAATGACCACCGGGTTTGGCTTTCTTCAGGCCAAGCCGTCGTCCAGTTTTGCGCCGCTGGCGATCACGCCCGATGAACTGGGCGAAGCCTGGCGGGCAGGGCGCGTGCACTTGCCGTTGCAGGTGCAGTGGAACGGCGAGTGGTTTGGCCATCCCCATGGCAGTGAAATGAATTTCCACTTCGGCCAATTGATCGCCCATGCAGCGCTAACCCGGCGTTTGCGTGGCGGCACGGTGATCGGTTCGGGCACGGTCTCCAACAGCGATCGCAGCGTCGGCTCAGCCTGCATTGCCGAACGCCGGGCGATTGAAATGATTGCCCATGGTGCACCGCAGACCGGCTTTATGCGCTTCGGCGACCGGGTGCACATGGAGGTGCTGGGCGCAGACGGTCAGTCGCTGTTTGGCGGTATCGATCAGCGTGTCGTTCAGGCCCAGGCCTAAGGAGTCGCCGATGCGTGTGCTCATTACCGGCGCCAATGGCTTCGTCGGCCGTGAACTGCTGCGCTGCCTGCTGGCGCGCGGCACGGTGTGCGGCAAGCCGATCACCACGTTGTTGGCGCTGGATACAAACCTCGACGGTTTACCCCACGACCCGCGCGTGCGTCGCCACGACGGCAGCGTTACCGATGCCGCGCTGCTGCGCCGCGTGCTGGCCGACGGCGTGGACGTGGTCTTTCACCTAGTGAGCATTGCCGGTGGGCTGGCCGAGGAGCAGTACGAGCTGGGTTACCAAGTAAACCTGCTCGCCAGCCTTGAGCTGCTCAACCAACTGCGTAACCGAGCGCGGCCGCCGGTGCTGGTGTACGCCAGCAGCGTGGCGGTCTACGGCGGCAATCTGCCGGCGCGCATGAATGAACAGGCGCCGCTCAAACCCGAGCTGTCGTACGCCACCCACAAAGCCATGCTGGAAGCCATGGTGCTCGACCTGGCCCGGCGCGGCGAAGTAGATGGCCGTGCCGTGCGCCTGCCCGGCATCGTCGCAAGGCAGCGTGAACCCAACGGCTTGCGCTCGGCATTTATGAGCGACTTGATGCGCGCGTTCGCCGAGGGCGACGCCTATTGCTGCCCCGTATCGCCGCAGGCCACCTGCTGGTGGATGTCTGCACGCCATTGCGTCACCAACCTGATTCACGCCGCCGAACTGCCGCCACAGCAGGTCGTTGACCAGCGGGTATGGCAGCTGCCGGTGCTGCAGTTGTCCATCGCCCAGGTGGTCGATGCCCTGGCTGCCGTCTACGGCGAAGCGCGCCGCGCGCTGATTACCTATGCGCCCGTTCCGGCACTCGAAAGCCTGTTTGGCCAACTGCCGCCGCTGAAAACACCGTTGGCCCGCGCGGCCGGTTTCAGCCATGACGGCAGCGTGGCCGCGCTGATCCGCAATTCCCTTAATCCACCCGCACTTCGTGGAGCGCCTGCCCATGTTTAAACCCAGCCGTCGCCTGGTCGACCTGTCTGTCACCCTCGACAACAACCCCTACACCGACCCGCCACCCTTGCTGCCGAAAATCGATTACATGGACCACCAGCAAGGCTGGCCGGAAATGGCTGCCATGTTTCCGGGCCTTGAGCTTGAGCAGATGCCCGGCAATGAGTCGTGGGCTGCCGAGCGCTTGCAGATCACCACCCACAGCGGCACCCACATGGACGCGCCGTGGCATTACGCCTCGACCACCGACGGTGGCAAGCCGGCGTTTGGCATCGATGAACTGCCGCTGGACTGGTGCCTGCAACCCGGCGTGAAGCTGGATTTTCGCCATCTGCCCGATGGCCATGTGGTAACGGCCAACGAAGTGGAAGCCGAGCTGGCGCGCATCGGCCATGCCTTGCAGCCGCTGGATATCGTGTTGGTAAACACCCGCGCCGGTGCCTTGTTCGGCCAGCCGGGTTACCTGGAAGCCGGCGTTGGCATGGGCCGGGAAGCGACGATGTATCTGCTCGAACGCGGTGTGCGCGTGGTGGGCACCGATGCCTGGAGCTGGGACGCACCATTCAAATACACCCGCGAGCGCTTTGCCGAGAGCGGCGACGCCTCGATTATCTGGGAAGGGCACAAGGCCGGGCGCGATATTGGTTATGGCCAGATGGAAAAACTCGCCAACCTGGAAAGCCTGCCTGCCCATGGCTTTGTGGTGTCGTGCTTCCCCTACAAAATCAAACACGCGTCGGCGGGATTCGTTCGCGCTGTGGCCATTTTCAACGACTAAAACAAGAGAGAGCTGTATGCCGTTTTCGCCTGCCGTTTCTGCCGGATTGCACGGTGCTGCGCTGCTGCTGTGCAGCTCGGCGTATGCCGCCACGCCACCCAACATTTTGTTGATAGTCGCCGATGACCTGGGCTACTCGGACCTGGGCAGTTACGGCGGCGAAATCAATACGCCAAGCCTCGATCAACTGGCGAAAAACGGCGTGCAGATGACCAGCATGTACGCCGCGCCGACCTGCTCGATCACCCGTTCGATGCTGATGTCCGGCACCGACAATCACCTGGTCGGGCTGGGCACAATGGCCGAAGCGTTGCAGCCATTTCAGCGCGGTAAACCCGGCTATGAGGGTTACCTGAACGGGCGCGCTTACTCGATTGCCGAACTGCTTGCAGCGGGTGGTTACCGCACCGCCATGGTGGGCAAATGGCACTTGGGCCTGGAGGCCGATCAGGGCCCGGACAAGCGCGGTTTCCAGCAGTCGTTCAGCCTGCTGGAAGGGGGGGCGCCGCACTTCAAACCCGCCACCGAGCAGCCGGCGAAAATCGAGCAGGTGCACTACCGCGAAAACGGCCAGCCAGTCGAGCTGCCGGAGAATTTCTACTCCACTGATTTCTACACCGACAAACTGCTCAGCTACCTGAAAGCGGGCAAGGCAGACGGTAAACCGTTTTTCGCCTACGCCGCCTACACGGCGCCGCACTGGCCCTTGCAGGCGCCAAAAGCGTATCTGGACAAATACCAAGGTCGTTTCGATCAAGGCTACGACAGCGTTCGCGCCAGCCGGATCGAGCGCATGAAGGCACTCGGCATTTTGTCACCCGAGTCCGTCGCAGCAAGGCCGCTTCCGGTTAACCCGAAGTTACCCGGCTGGGACCAGCTCACGCCTGAACAAAAGCGTACCGAAGCGCGAAAAATGGAGATCTACGCGGCCATGGTCGACAACCTCGACCACAACATTGGCCGGCTGGTGAGCTACCTGCGCGAGAGCGGGCAGTACGACAACACGCTGATCGTGTTTATGTCTGACAACGGTGCCGCCGGCGAAAACCACACCCAGTTCTACCCGGCCGGCGCACACACCAACAACGCCTACGCCAACCTCGGCCAGCGCGGTTCACAAATCGACTATGGCCTGCGCTGGGCAGAAGTCAGCGCCGCGCCGTTTCACCTGTTCAAAGGCACCACCGCAGAAGGCGGCATCAGCGTGCCGGCCATCATCAACCTGCCCAAAAGCCTTCATCGCCAAGGCATAGAGCGCGGCATCGCGCGGGTCGATGACCTGGCGCCGACGTTCCTTGCTGTCGCCGGGCTACCCATTCCCAATGACGCCACCAAACAGCCGATCACGGGCAAGTCAATGGTGCCGCTGTTAACCGGGCAGGGCAGTGCCCTTGAAAACCCGGCGCTGGCCGGCGAGCTGTTCGGCAACGCCTATTACCGCGAAGGTAACCTGAAGCTGCTGGGCATGCGCCCGCAAACCGGCTTTGGCGAAGCACCGCAGCCGCCGCAATGGCAATTGTTCGACCTGAGCAAAGACCGTGGCGAGACCACCGACCTGGCTGCCGCCCAGCCGGAAACCGTGCAGCGACTCAAAGCCGCGTGGATGGAATACGCCAAGCAGGTGGGCGTGGTTTTTCCGCCGCGTCCGTAGCCTTTCCTGATACCGAACAGGCGGCTGCACTGGCCGCCAGGAGCCGAACCTTGGGCATTATTCGAACGATTGGTTGCGCCGTACTGGCCTTGCTTTCGATTACTCAAACCTGCCGTGCCGAAACCGGCGTGGAGCCGTCCGCCGCGACGCGCAAGCTGCTCGACAGCGCCGTGGACTACTACCGCACCCAGGGCGACGCCGCGCTTGCCGCGTTCAGCCGCCAGGGCGAATTCATTGACGGTGAGCGCTACGTGTTTGTCGTCGACACCCACGGCACCATGCTTGCTAGCGGCGGGCCGTCGGCGGTGCTGATCGGCCGTAACGTCAACAAGGTGCTACCGCCCGAACTGCGCGCAGCGTTTGCCAAGGCGCTGAACACCAAAGAAGAAGAGGGCGTGCAAAACGCCGAATACCCGTGGAAAAACTGGGCAGACGGCCGGGTAGAGCGCAAACGGGTGTTCTTCCGTCGAGTGGGCGAACGCATTATTGCCGTCGGCCATTACCTGCCACGGGCCACACCCGAACAAGCCGCGCAACTGCTAAGCAAAAGCGCCCAGGCCATCGAGCAGAACCCGGCGGCGAGCTTCAAAGCCATCAACGAACTCTCCGCCGACTTTCGCGAAGATGACCTCTACGTCTTCGTCATCGACCTCACCACCCGCCGCTACGTCGCCCACGGCTACAACCTGCGCCTGCTGGGCGTGGACTTCGCCACCATCCACGACCCACAAGGCAAACCCGTCGGCGCACCGATACTGGCGCTAATGGCCAAGCAGGAGGAGGGCGGCTACGACTACCGCTGGAAAAATCCGGTAACCGGCAAGGTGGAAGACAAACACGCGTTGCTGCGCAAGGCGGGCAATTACGTGGTGGCGGTGGGGTATTACCGAAATGGCAAGTAGGGCAACAGCGGGCGAGCCACGCTAGGTCGTATAGCCGTCGTTGCAGCACGGCGTTCACTCTGTTGCCGATCACCCGTTCGCCACGCGGGGAGACGGTGTGGCAAGGAAGAAGAGGGCAGTCATGCACAGGCCGGCTGCTGCTAAAAAAGTGATGCCGAACGCGTGGGTGATGCCCTGTGGGGAATTCTGCGCGAGCAGTTGATGGTCGAGTATGCGTGCAAAAAGCACCGGAGCCAGTGAAGCGCCGGCAAGCAATCCCAATGTGCGAGACAGCCCGAGTAATCCTGAGAGCGCGCCTCGGTGCTGCAGCGCAATTTGCAGCATGGCGGACGTGTTGTTGGCGGCCAGGAACAATTGAAAACCTGGCGTGGCCAGCGCTATGCCGATCAGGTAGCCGGGAACACCAATGAGCGCCGGGAGCACTGCCAGGGCGATGAGGCCGGCGCTTGACAGCCCCAGGCCTGCACGCAGTGTTCGCGCCGCGCCGAAGCGGTCGGTAGCGCGCCCGGCCGGCAGGCCCGACAGCGCCGCGATGAAAGGTCCTACCGCCATCACCAGCCCGGTTTGCGCAGCGCTTAGTCCCAAGCCAAAAACGAGAAACAATGGCCCGACCACCAACGTGGCCATCATGATGCTGCCCACCATCACGTTCATGCACAGCGACGAGGCCGTGTCGCGGGTGCGTACAATTTCAATAGGAATCAGCGGGTTGGTAGTTGATCGCGCGGTACGAATGAAGAGTAGAAACGCTGTTGCGCACAGCATAAGCAGCTCGACTGACAGGGCAACTACCCTGTCGTTGCCTCCGGTAGCCGCGAGTGCCAAACAAAACAGTGCGGTGCAAAACCAGAAGCAGCCCTTCCAGTCGAAGCGCTCATTCAACGGGGTTGTTCGTTCCGTCTGAGGGATGGTCCGCAGCGCCATCCCTACAACGCCAGCGGTACAAAGCACTAACAGCACGAACAGCGAGCGCCAGCCAAAGGCATCAGTCAGCAGGCCGCCGATGGCGGGCCCCATGGCGGTGCCAATGGCCGAAACAGTTCCAAGCAGGCCCATGGACGTTCCCAGCCGGTCGGATGGAACCAATGTTTTGATAATTGCCATGGGCAGCGACATTAATACTGCCGCCGCCAAGCCCTGCGCCGTGCGCGCAGCAATTAGCCACCCCAGTGTCGGCGCCATTGCAGCAGCCACGCAGGCCAGGACGAACAGCACGAGCGCGCCGAGCAACACACGTCGATTGCCGAACAGATCACCCATTCGCCCGGCCGGAACGATGGCCACCGTTACCGCCAGCAAATACGCAACGACCACCCATTGCACCTGCGGCACGTCTGCAGAGAAATCATGTGCAAGGGTTGGCAGCGCAACTGCGGCAATGCTCGTACCCAGCGAAGCCAGTGAAACGGCGCCGGCCAAAGCAACTAACGCCAGCGTACGGGTCGAGGCGAAAGAATCATTTTTCATCTGCATGCTGCCTGTTGAGCGAGTGATGGCCTACTATCCAACTTCAAGTCAACTTGAGGTCAAGCATGAAGCTGATCGATATCGGCGCCCTTGCAAAGGTCAGCGGATGCAGCGCGTCCACGTTGCGTTATTACGAAGAGATTGGCTTGATCAAGCCTGTGGCCCGCAATGGCCTGCGTCGGCAATACAACGAAGAAACCATCGCTCAGCTCGCGCTGATTTCTCTAGGAAAGTCCGGCGGTTTTTCGCTTGATGAAATCCGGAGCATGTTCGACGGCAATCAAACCCCAACACTGACGGGTGCAGCGCTGCATCAAAAAGCCGATGAGCTGGACAGCCAGATTCAGCGCATGACAACCATGAGCCGGCTGCTCAGACACGTGGCCGAATGTCCGGCGCCTTCGCACATGGAATGCCCGAGGTTTCGCACGCTGTTGCTTTCAACAAATACGAGCGCAAGTGCCGGGAGAATCAGGAAGGCGATTGCACCGCGAAGTCGGCAATCGGCGGCGAATCGAGATAGTTAGCGCGGCAACCCCGGAGGTAACGGTGCGCCATTGAGGGTTTCCAGCAGCCGGTTGAAGGCCTCGATGCTGAGCGGCGGGTAATAGTAGTAACCCTGCACCTCGTCGATACCTTCGGCCTGTACCAGGTTCAACTGCTCGGCGGTTTCGACGCCTTCGGCGGTGGTTTGCAGCGACAGGCCACGACACAGGCTGGCGATCGACGACAACAAGGCGCGACCACGCGGCGACTGTTCCAGGTCGGAGATAAAACTGCGGTCGATTTTCACTCGGTCTAGCGGCAATTCTTTCAGGTAACTGAGGGAGGAATAGCCGGTGCCGAAATCATCCAGGGCGATGCGAAAGCCGGCGTCGCGCAAGGCTTGCAGTCGTTGCCGGGCGAATGCGGAATCTTCCAGCAGAATGGATTCAGTGACTTCCAATTCCAGCGCGTCTGGCGGGGCCGCACAGTGCGCCATGCTGTCGAGCAATACTGGCAGTAATTGTTCGTCGCGCAACTGGCGCGCCGACAGGTTGATAGCCAACGACAACGACCAGCCGCGCGCGTGCCAGTCGTTGAGCAACACCGAGGCCTCGCGCACGATCCAATGGCCAATCGGCACAATCAAACCGAGCTCTTCGGCCAGTGGAATAAAGGTGTCTGGCGCGACGCGCCCGTACTCGCTGGTGTCCCAACGCAACAGCGCCTCGGCGCCGACGATACGTTGGTCGCTGAGGCGTATTTTTGGCTGTAATGCCAAGCTCAATTCGTTCTGCGCTTGCGCCCGGCGCAGCAGATTGGCCAGTTTGATGCGGTGCACCAGTTGCTCGTTCAGCTCTGGGCGATAGAGCGCGTACTGGTTGCGGCCCTCGCGCTTGGCCACGTACATGGCGGCGTCGGCATGGCGCAGCAGATCGCCGGCATCGTTGCCGTGATCAGGCGCCAGGGCGATGCCGATGCTGGGGGTGGCGGTGAGAATATGCCCGGCCAGGTCCATGGGTTCGTTGAGCACGCGAATCAACTTGTCGGCGACCACCAGCACTTCGGTCTGGCTGCGTAATTCCAGCAACACCACAAACTCATCGCCGCCCCAACGGGCCACCAAATCACCCTGGCGCAACGCCTGCTGCAAGCGCTTGGCGACCTGCTGAAGCAGGCTGTCGCCAACGTCATGGCCAAACGCGTCGTTCACTTGCTTGAAGTCATCCAGGTCTACAAACAGCAGGGCCAGGTGGCAGTCGCTGCGTTGGTGTTGCAGGGCACGGTGCAAATGCTCCTGGAATTGCAGACGGTTGGGCAGTTGCGTCAGCACATCAAGGCGCGCCAAGTGCTGCAAATGATCCGCCGCGCGGCGCCGCTCGCTGATGTCGCGCAGCGATAACACCAGGTGCCCGACGTGCTGGTCGCGGCTGCGCACCAAGGTGCTGGTCAGCTCCACGGGCGTGCGTTGGCCGCTGTGGCGCAGGCAGGTCAGTTCGCCTTGCCAGTGATCGGTGCTGCACAGCGCCGGCCAGGGGCAGCTGTCGGTGGCATCCAGCAGAATCTGGTCGAGCTGCAAACTGGGCAATTGCGCGGCGGTGATGCCGATCAGATCGAGAAACGCGGCATTGGCCTGTAACACGCGGCGGTCGCTGCTCAGCACGGCGTTGGCATCGCGATTGTTCGCAAAGGCGGCGGCCAGTAAGCGCAAATGTTCTTCGGCCTCGCGCTGGCGACTGATGTCTTTACAGGTTCCGGTGATGCGTCGTGCCACGCCGTCGGCACCGCGTTCGACCGCGCGGCCTTGCGTGCGCAGCCAATGCCAGGCTTCGCCGGGCGTGTTGCGCACACGAAACTCCAAGTCGTAATAGTCGCAGCTGCCACACAGGTGTTCATTCCAGGCGAGCAGGGCGGGGCTCTGGTCGTCCGGGTGCAGGCGTTGCACCCAGTCGGCCCAGCTCAATGTTTCGCCCTGCGGATCGCCGGGCTGGCTGGAGAAATAATGCAGGCGCATCAGGTTGTCGTGAGCCTGCCATTCCCAAATCAGTTCGCCGCTTCCCCACAGTGCCAACTGCAGACGGCGCTGATCTTCTGAAGCCGCGAGGGCGCGCTTGAGCTCGACGGTGCTCTGATAGAGCTCGCGGGATTTTTCCGTGAGTAAGTGTTCGGCAGTTTTTCTCGCCTCACGCTCACGGTCGAGGCGACGCTGCCACAGTTCGTCGCTCACTGACGGGTCATATCAAAGCGAGTGGCGCTGCCATTTGCGGCACTGGGCAAGTCATGACGGCGCACACGAATGGCTTCGCCGTAATGATAAATGCAGCCCCGGATCAGGCCCTCGGCGAGGTCCGCCAGGCCACGGCTGGAACGGTAAATCAGCACCAGATGCTGAGGCGTGTGCTTCGCGGTTTCGAAGCTAGGCAGTTGAGCCTGCGGATAGAGCTTGTGGACTTCCTGGTGAACATGGCCGTCGACACTGGCGAGCAGGCTGAAGGCGTCGTGGCAGTGCGCAAGCATTTGCGGATAGGTGTGAATAAAGCGTTGAAACAGGTACTCGCCATACACCTGAACCAACATTGACTCGCTGCTGCCGGTAAGCCGGGCCAGGGTTTTGACTAGCGCCTGCATTTCCTCATGGGGGTAATAGCCGACAGCCGTGTAGGCGCCGTTGTTGCCAAGCGGGGTCTCAGTCAACATTTGATCAGCCAGGGCGGGCGAATAACGCTGCTCGACCATTTCCAGGAACTCGGTGAATACCATGCCCAGCATCGTCGGTTCCTTCGGGTGATTCGGGTCTACAGGGTATAGATGGCGTACGTGAGGGCGGCAAGTCTTGCCGCCCTCACGCGCGAGATAACGAAGTGGCGCACCCCGTCTGCCGACCGGCTTTTATAGAATCGCCGTAGCGCTGTCGGCGCGAGAAACGCCTGTTTTCCGCTCGTGCATCGGGCACGGCTTAATCGTCGCGCCTTTGCTCAGTGCATCGGCCTGCCTGCCCAAATACCAGCCCAGCGCGCCCCAGAAAGGCGAAGAGCATTTTCCGTCCAGGCCTTACAAAGGCGTACTCACCGATGCGCCGCACGAAGCGGGCGTTAAGTCTGCTGGTATGAAGATGCATGGCGGTAGCGTAAAGCCTGTTGAACGAGTATTTCAGTGTCGGGCGAATTATCTTTTTATCGGTTACATGATCAACGAGTAATAGGGGCTGCGCTTGTTGCAAGACCTAAGCCCATCAAACGAGCGCAGGCGGATCGTACTCGTTGACATACCCTACGTTGCCCTGCATCCGAGTAAGCAGGTTCACCAACGTATCAACTTCTTGAGGCGAGAAATCGCTCAACAATCGCCGCTCTCTTTCCAGAGCAACTTTAAGCACTCGGTCATGCAACGCCTTGCCTTCAGGCGTGAGGCTCACGGCGTAGCGGCGGCCATCTTTGCTGTCTACATGACCTGAAATTTTCCCTGATGCTTCCAGTGCCTGAAGTGAGCGGCTGACCGCGCTTTTGTCCAAGCCTATGACTTGGCAGATTCGATTTGCGGTGATGTTGTCTTCCACTGCGAGCAGGGCAATCACCCGCCACTCCACGACACCAACGCCGAAATGCTTTCGGTAGGTACTCGATGCGCCGGTGGCCAATTTGTTGGCGAGGAACGTCAGCAAGGCTGGTACGTAGCGGTTGAGGTCCAGCTTTTCGATATCCGACATGAAGACGAGCCTTGAAAAGTGAGATAAGCGGTATAGTCAAACTGGTTGACACCGCAACTAAATGATTGGATTCTACTGGCAGCCGCGCAGTGCGTGGGTTGCTCGCATCATAGGCGAGTAGCCGCCCCTACAAAAATAAGTAATAGGTAGCTCCAATGAACCGTATCGCCTTCAGCTGTCGTTCGCGACGCATCTCAGCCGTAACCAGCCCTCCGTAAAGCGAGCTCGCTAGCTCACCCATTTCTAATCGCTTTTTGCAGCCACTTCGATGTGGAGGGTCGTTTCATGCTCCAAGTTTTAGTTAATCGCAAGGCTATCGTTGCCGACGGCATTTGCAGTTTTGAACTCCGTGCCTCCAACGGTGAACTGTTGCCTTCCTTTACGGCGGGCGCCCATGTCGATGTGCATCTGCCATCGGGCGTGGTTCGGCAGTATTCGTTGTGCAACTCGCCTGAAGAGCGTCATCGCTATCTGATCGGGGTGCTGAAGGATCCGCTCTCCCGCGGTGGCTCCCAGGCCATGCATGAGCGGGTGGAGCAGGGCCAGATCCTGCAGATCAGTGAACCGCGCAATCTGTTCCCCCTCGCTGCTCAAGGTGAAAGCCACCTGCTTATCGCCGGTGGCATTGGCATCACGCCAATGATGGCAATGGCCTTTGAGCTTGAGCGCCAGGGTGCAGACTTCGAGCTGCACTATTGCTTTCGTTCCCGCGATCGCGCGGCGTTTCTCGATTCACTGGAGAGCGCGACGTTTGCCCATCGGGTGACGTTGCACGATGACAGCAGCGCCGTGCCGTCGAACCTCGATGCCAGCGCATTGCTGCAAAGCCCTGAAGCCGGTCGCCATATCTATGTGTGTGGGCCTGGCGGCTTTATGGACTACATCCTCACCACTGCCGCAGCGGCTGGCTGGCCAGAAGAGCAAGTACACAGAGAGTTCTTCGCTGCCGCCCCTATCGATCACGACGCAGACCAGGCTTTCGAAGTGGAGCTCGCCCGCTCAGGCAAGGTCTTCCAAATTCCTGCGGACCGCTCTGTGTTCGAGGTGCTGGATGACGCCGGTATCGAGATTGAAGCCTCCTGCGAACAGGGCATCTGTGGCTCGTGCATTACGCGCGTGCTGAGCGGCACGCCAGATCACCGCGACCAGTTCATGACCGACGCCGAGCATGCCCGCAACGATCAATTCACCCCGTGTTGCTCGCGCGCCAAGACCCCGCGTCTGGTCCTGGACCTCTGAGCGCCTCTGAATCAGCCCCTGACCCCAACCCAATATCGGGAGAACACTATGAATGTCTCAGGCAGCGAATCCCTTGCTTACGACGTAGGCACACCGGCTCCTTTACCGACCTTTCCGCTGGATCAATGGTACGTCGCAGCCCTTGGCTGGCAACTGACCGACAAGCCCGTCGGGCGTACCTTGCTGAACAAACCAGTGGTTCTGTTCCGCACCCCGGATGGTCAGGTCGCCGCCCTGGAAGACCGCTGCTGTCACCGCGCGCTGCCACTTTCCAACGGCACGCTGGATGAGCGTGGCCTCCGTTGTGGCTACCACGGGCTGCTGTTCAATGGTGACGGCAAGTGCATTGAAATTCCGGGGCAGGACAAGATCCCCAGCAAGGCCAAGGTGCCCGCCTATCACGTAAAAGAGCGTGATCAGATCGTATGGATCTGGTTCGGCAGCAGCGAGCACCCTGAGCCGAACTGCGAGCCGCCGGCGTACGACGTGCACAGCAGCGGCAAGTACATCTTCGATGGCGATGTGTACCACTACGATGCGCCGTACCAGCTTATCCACGACAACCTGATGGACTTGAGCCACCTGGGCTACGTGCATCTGCGCACCATCGGCGGCAACGCCAGCATCCATATGAACGCGGAGATGAAGGTCGAGAGTGATGACCGTACCGTGACAGTTACTCGCTACATGCCGAGCTCTGTCCCGCCACCCACCTACACAGCCGCTTACCCGTTCAAAGACCTGGTGGATCGCTGGCAGGAAATCGAGTTTCACGTCAGCCATCTACGTATCTGGACCGGCGCGGTGGACGCCAACACCGATGCCCTGAGCGACCCTGAGCGAGGTGGCTTCCACATGCGTGGTTTCCATGGCGTGACGCCGGAGACAGAGACCACCTGTCATTACTTCTGGACCATGGCCACCAACCCGCAAACCGACCACGAAGCCGTCAAAGCCAAGGTGATCGAGCAAACCGCGTTGACGTTCGATGAAGACAAAGTGGTCATCGAGGCTCAGTACCAAAACATGTGCCGCTTCGGCACGCCTCCGATGATCGATATCCATGTGGATGTGGGCGCTAACCGTGCTCGCAAGATCATTGAGCAGCTTCGCCACTCCGCTCGTTGAGTGCACAGCGGCCTGGTCCGGGCTGGCCTCAGGCCGCTGTCTTTTATCCCGCAACAGTCGTTACCCATAAGGAGATTGTGTATGTCTGATAATCGAGGCGTGGTTTATCTCGGCGCCGGTAAAGTCGAAGTGCAGAAAATCGACTACCCGAAAATGCAGGACCCGCGCGGCAAGAAAATCGAGCATGGCGTCATTCTCAAGGTTGTTTCCACCAACATCTGTGGTTCTGACCAGCATATGGTCCGTGGCCGTACCACCGCCCAGGTCGGTCTGGTGCTCGGGCACGAGATCACCGGCGAAGTGATCGAAAAGGGCAGCGACGTCGAGCATCTGAAGATCGGCGATTTGGTCTCGGTGCCGTTCAACGTGGCGTGTGGTCGTTGCCGCTCGTGCAAAGAACAACACACCGGGGTATGCCTGTCCGTTAACCCGGCCCGTCCCGGCGGTGCATACGGTTATGTAGACATGGGCGACTGGGTCGGCGGCCAGGCCGAGTACGTGCTAGTGCCGTACGCCGACTTCAACCTGTTGAAGCTGCCGGACCGCGACAAGGCCATGGAAAAGATCCGCGATCTGACCTGCCTGTCCGACATCCTGCCGACGGGCTATCACGGTGCTGTGACTGCAGGGGTAGGGCCGGGGAGCTCGGTGTATATCGCTGGGGCTGGCCCGGTTGGTTTGGCCGCGGCGGCTTCTGCGCGTTTGTTGGGTGCTGCGGTGGTGATCGTGGGCGATGTCAATCCGATTCGTCTGGCTCACGCCAAAGCCCAGGGTTTTGAAATTGCCGACCTGTCCACCGACACACCTCTTCACGAGCAAATCGCCGCGTTACTGGGCGAGCCTGAAGTGGATTGCGCCGTCGATGCCGTCGGCTTTGAAGCCCGCGGGCACGGCCATGCGGGTGCGCAACATGAGGCGCCCGCCACCGTCCTCAACTCGCTGATGGGCGTGGTGCGGGTAGCCGGGAAAATCGGTATTCCCGGCCTTTACGTGACGGAAGACCCGGGTGCCGTGGATGCCGCTGCCAAGCTCGGCAGCCTGAGCATCCGATTTGGTCTGGGCTGGGCCAAATCCCACAGCTTCCATACCGGGCAGACGCCGACCATGAAGTACAACCGGCAGTTGATGCAGGCAATCATGTGGGACCGCATCAACATTGCTGAGGTAGTGGGCGTGCAGGTCATCAGCCTGGACGACGCGCCCCGTGGCTACGGCGAGTTCGATGCAGGCGTGCCGAAGAAGTTTGTGATCGACCCGCACAAGATGTTTAGCGCCGCCTGATGCAGATGGCGGGCGAGATCACTGCTGGTCTCGCCCCTCAGCCGTGGTGTTAACCCAGTTGCCTCGCATGTTCGCTCACCTACAAAAATAAAAGGTACCGCTATGCAATTTCTTCGCTCCCGAGAATCCGGGCCGGCTTCGGCTGCCCAACGTTTGGCCATTACCCTTCCAATTGACTTGGGGGGCAGCCGACATGGATAAGTCGATTGGGCAGCAAATGGATGAAAAACCAATGGTCGGGTTCCAATGGGCGGTAATCGCTCTGTGCTTCCTGATCAATATGCTGGATGGCTTTGACGTGCTGGTAATGGCGTTTACCGCCGCCTCGGTCTCCAGTGAATGGGCCTTAACCGGTACCCGGCTCGGTTACTTGCTCAGTGCTGGGCTGGTTGGCATGGCCATCGGCTCGCTATTTATCGCGCCCTGGGCTGACCGTTTCGGTCGCCGTCCTTTAATCCTTGTTTGCGTCACAGTGGCCGGCCTGGGCATGGTGTCATCGGCGTACGCGTCTTCGCCGGAAATGCTTGCCGGGCTGCGCCTGCTTACCGGGCTTGGCATCGGTGGCGTGTTAGCCAGTAGTTACGTAATTGCCGGCGAGTTTGCCAGCAAGAAGTGGCGTGGTCTCGCAATCAGCCTGCAATCGACTGCTTATGCGCTTGGCGCCACCATTGGCGGGTTGATTGCGGCGCAGATTATTCCTGCCATGGGCTGGCGCTCGGTATTTTTCTACGGTGGCATCGTGACCTTGATGACACTGCCTCTGCTGTTTTTCTGGCTACCCGAGTCCCTGCTTTTTCTGGTTTCACGGCAACCAAAGGGTGCCCTGGAAAAGGTTAATCGGCTGCTCAGACGCGTGCACCTGGCCGCCATCAGTCAGCTACCTCACGTTCAAGCGTCCGGTCGACAGCCACTGCGCAGGACGTTTGCCGAGCTGTTTTCACCGGGCTTGCTGCGCTCCACGCTTCTCATCTGGTTGGCGTTCTTTCTGGTGATGTTCGGCTTCTACTTCGTCATGAGCTGGACGCCCAGACTTCTGGTCTCGGCAGGGTTGTCCAACCAGCAAGGCATAACGGGCGGGGTTCTGCTTAACGTCGGTGGCATTGTTGGCACCGCGGTCATCGGCCTGCTCGCCGCGCGCTTCAAGTTATCTCGTGTCTTGATTGGCTACCTGGTGGTCAATAGCGTCCTGCTCGCCCTGTTTGTACAGTTCACTTTCAATCTGAATCTGGCGTTCGGCCTTGCGCTGGCAATCGGCGTGTTTGTAAACGGCTGCGTGGCCGGTCTGTATGCATTGACTCCGACCCTCTACAGCGCTGCCCAACGGGTTACCGGTTTGGGCTGGGGCATTGGCATCGGGCGCTCGGGGGCAATACTTTCTCCGCTGGTAGCGGGGCGCCTGATTGATGCGCAATGGACGCCGGCGCAGCTGTATGTGCTTTTCGCCGGTGCCTTCCTGCTTGCCGCGCTGGCGGTCTGGGGCCTCAGAGCCCGAGCTGTCTCTTCATTGAACCCGGCAACTGCTGGCTGAACCCTCGAATAATAAAAACAGGACTTCATTATGAAGGCGTCAATGAGTAGCCCATGGCTGTGCAGCCTGGGCACTGTGGGAATGCTGTTGTCTGGATTTACCCAGGCAGCGCTGGTATCAGACTCCACCGTCACGCTGACCACCCGCAACTTCTACCTCGACAGAGATTACAAAGGCGAAACGCCCTATGCGGCGGCGCGCGAATGGGCTCAAGGTTTCATCCTTCGCGCCAACTCCGGATACACCGAGGGCCCTGTGGGTTTCGGTCTGGATCTGACCGGCATGCTGGGGCTCAAGCTGGACTCATCGCCCGACCGCACGGGCACCCAACTGCTTGCCTACAACGCCAAGACGCGGGAAGCGCGCGATGAGTATTCGGAGTTGGGGGCAGCTCTTAAAGCAAAGGTGTCCAACACGCGGGTGTCGATAGGCACCCATTTTCCCAACGTGCCGGTATTGGCCTCAAGTCCAGCCCGTCTGCTGCCGCAATCCTTTCGTGGCGCCTACCTGATATCAGAGGATGTGCCCGATGCGACGCTGCATATGGGGCGTATGGATCGAGTCAACCTTCGGGACTCCACCGACTATCAGCCGATTTACATTGCCTCGCCCAATGGCCGGTTCATCGCTGGGGCCACGTCGGAGAAGTTCGACTTGCTCGGCGGGGATTACAGATGGTCGCCAACCCTGACCCTGCGTTATTTTCACGTCGAGTTGGACAACATCTACAAGCAGGATTTTGCCGGGGTGTTGCATAGCTTGCCGTTCGGGCCAGGCACGCTGAAGACCGACATTCGCCTGTTTAATAGCCAGGAAGATGGCCGGGCGCAAGCGGGCAGGGTGGATAACCTGAGTGCCGGCGCCATGTTTACTTACCAGTTGGGTGGTCACAGCCTTGGCGTTGGCTACATGCAACAGACCGGCGACTCTGCGATGGTTTATCTGGCTGGAGGTGAGCCTGTGGTGCTAAGCGACGGCACCATGAGTGCCGACTTTGTTAACCCCAACGAGCGCACCTGGGCGGTTCGCTATGACTACGATTTTGTTGCCCAGGGGATTCCCGGTTTGACCGGTATGGTTCGTTATCTTCACGGCAGCAATATCGATTTGCCACAGCTGGGGGGCAGCAATCTCACGGAGTCCAGCAAGGATTTTGAGTTGGCCTATGTGGTGCAGTCAGGCCCTATCAAAGGGCTCGCTCTTCGAGCACGGCAAAACTTCTATCGCAACAACCTGAGTTCGGCCGCAACGTTTCGCAGCGACAACGAGACCCGCATAAATATCGATTACACCTGGAAGTTCTGGTAGCTCATCACCGTGTGAAGGACCCTGGCCCGAATCAGTACCCGTGACTGATTCGGGCATTTCCATGACGTGCAACTTGCCCTCAGACACCAAGGAATACCCATCGCTTACGTTTGACACCATCCCATCAGGCGATACCTAGCACAGCTAAAAGCGATTAGTCCGCCGTGTCGTTTTGGTTCAATTTCCTTAACCCATCGGTGCACGGCCGATTCAGGAGAGAGCCGAATAGGGGATCAGCAAATCAGGAGCTTATGACCCCCATGAACATTTATGACATAGCACTTGGTTTAACATAATATACATTATGCGAACATGACTGTACGGATTTGCGAACGCGACTACAGACATTTTCAGCGCTCTCGCTTCTTAACGGCGCTGTCTTTGCAGTCAATCCTTTTTCAGACTGGCCTGCAAATTACGCAGTTTGGCTTCTGTGGTTTTGAGCATGGCGGCACCTTCGCGCCGCCATGCGTCTTCCAAGCGCAACAGATCCGATTCCTGCTCGGCTTTTAAGCTCCACTGATGTCGATCGTGCCAGGCGCCCAAACCGCTCTGCGTAGCTTTCAGCAGCTTGCGTGACTCGGCCGACAGTGGACTCTGTTTCGGATACGCCTCGGCGGCATAACGGTTGCGTTTGATCAACAAACGCAGACGATGAGGGTCGTCATCGCTGTTATCCAGGGCATTGAGCAACTTGACCTGCTGTTTGTGCAGGCGTTTTTGTAATTGCGCCGGCCAACTTTCCAGTTCGCCTGCGCGCTCGGCGGCACGCACTGCGTGCGGCCACAGGTCCAGACCGACAAACAGATCACGCAACTCGCTGCTGCGCACCACCTGGCGGTAATGCTCGGCCAGACGCTGCTCGCGAACCTGCGCCTGCGCCTCAAGCCCTCGCTCGCGCAACTCACCGGCGAGCACTTCAAGGTCTCGAATCGGTGTGGTCAATGTGCCTACGCGTTTCGCTGCATCCTCCAACGCCTCAACGCCTCGGCTTCCGCGCAGCGGGCGCAATACGCTGCGCAAGCGCCGCACCGAGGTGCGAATGTCATGCAGCGCTTCGCTGTCGGTGTTGTTTTCCAAGCGTGCTACGGCATTGAACAGTGCCACTTCCAATTGCAGAACATGGGCCACGATGTTGTTCACCAACGACATGCACTTCCCCCTACTGCCAACAAAGCATCCAGCAGCGTTGCGTTGCTACTCGATGTCACGGTTTTTAACCAAGGTAAACATCCGCACCCGGTCGCTCAATTCCTGAAACGTATGGCGAAACGGGTCGTGCTGGTCGCTGGTGGTCGGGTCCACGAAGTTCCACACCAGCACCTGCGCCGAGCGCGGCAGTACCTGTTCTTCTTTAGACGATTTGTCGCAAAGATCGATCAAGTAATCGAACTCATGATCCTGGAATTCTTCGAGGGCTTTGCTGCGCAGACCTTCACTTGAAATGCCGGCGTGCTCCAGCGTTTCCAAGGCGCGTGGGTCAATCTGGGTTGGCTCGATGCCGGCGCTGTAGGCTTCAAAATGGTCGTGTTCAAGATGGCGCAACAGCGCTTCGGCCATTGGTGAACGGGCGTCGTTAGCGATGCAGACGAACAGAACTCGTAGTTTCTGGCTCATGGGGCTCTCCAGTGGCGAAAGTCGCGGGCAGGCTTGAGCCTAAGGATTGCGTATGACACTTGTGCTTTCGCCACCGCGCTACGAACTTCGCGACCACCCTCTCCCGCCTCGCCGAAATGCCTCGAACGGTGCGAGCCGCTACGGCGCAGTTTTCTCCATGATCTTCAGCAGCGGCGCATAGTCAGCATGGCTGACCGGCATGATGCCGGACGCGTGCTGCGAGGCGAGAAACTCGACGAGCGCCTGCGGCTCGCTGAGCATAACGGCGCGAATACGCGCTTTTAACGGCGCGCACACGTTGACGCTGAACACGTACGGGTCGTAAAAAATGGGTGCCGAACGCCACAGCACGCGCAGGGTGTCTTGTTTGATTTTGCCGCTGTTGAGGTACCCATCGGCCTGCACGCTGGACACAAACGCGGCGCCGACGCGCCCGTCGAGCAAGGCATCCAGCGATTTGTCATGGGCGCCGGTGTACACCAACGAAGCGAAATAACGGGACAGCGGCTGGCCGATTTCTGCGGCGAACTCGCCATTGGGAACAATGCCGCCGGAGGTGCTGGCCGGATCGCTCAAAGCCACTTTTTCACCACGTACGGCATTGACGTCTGCGGGGCCGTCGCGGCGAACCATCAGCAGTGACTGGTAATGGTGACCGGCCGGCGTGAAAAAGCCTTGGTTGATGGTGAGGCTGGCGAACGGCTCGATTCGCGGCTCGCGCTGGTACGCCAGAATGTACGAGGCCGGGCCGAGCCAGGCGATGTCGACGCCGCCAGAAACAATGGCGTCCACCACGCTTTCATACGAAGACGCCGCGACGATTTCCACCGGCATGTGCAAGGTGCTGGTGAGGCGTTGCAGCAGCGGCTGAAACTCCACCATCAGCGCTTCCATGCTTTTCTTCGGAATCACTGCCACGCGCAGGCTTTGTTGGCTGCACTGCGCGTAAGCGCTGGCGCTCAGTAACGCCGAAAGCAGCAGCGCTGCCAGCGCTATTAGGGCGCGCACGCGTTTTCCATGGCGCTAACGAATGGCGGATATTCGCGCAGCTTTTGTGCAGAGAGCGGTCGGCTGAAGTGATAGCCCTGGGCGATGTCGCAGCCTGCGAGCTTGAGGCAGACCACCTGGTCCACGGTTTCGACGCCCTCGGCCACCACTTCCAACCCAAGGCGTTTGGCCAGAATGATGGTGGACGAAACAATCGGGCTGTCGTCGTAGCTGTTGGATAACGGCGCGATCAGCGCCCGGTCGATTTTCAGCTTGCTCAGTGGCAGCGATTGCAGATGGGCAAAGCCGGCGTAGCCTTGACCGAAGTCGTCCAGACTGACGCCAATGCCGTTGGCGCGAAGGCGGTGTAAATGCTCAATGGCGATGCCGTCCTGGTCGAGCACGGTGGTCTCGGTAATCTCCAACTCCAGGCGCGATTTGTCGATGCCGTGTCGGGCCAGCTTGTTCAGCAGGCGCTCGCTGAAATCGCCCTGCCGCAACTGAATGGCCGACACGTTTACCGCCAGCCGCGTGGTGATGCCCTGCCCTTGCCAGTCGGCCAGTTCCTCACAGGCCAGGCGCAACACTTCCCAGCCCAGCGCGACGATAAAACCACTGCGCTCGGCCAAGGCGATAAAGCGGTCCGGATAGACCAGGCCAAACTCCGGATGCTCCCAGCGCACCAGTGCTTCGTAAGCCACCACGCTCATGGAATCCAGGCGCAGCAGCGGCTGGTAGTGCAACACGAACTGGCGCTCGCTCAAGGCGTGGCCGAACGCCTGCTCAAGGGTGAATTCCTCGATATCGGACACATTCAACGACGGGTCAAAAAACCGGAACTGCCCTCTGCCCGCGCGCTTGGCCGAATACATGGCGGCGTCGGCGTGGCGGATCAGGCTGTCGACATCCTGTCCATCGCGCGGGCAAATGCTCACGCCCACGCTGGGGCTGGTGTTGAGCTCGTGCTCGTCCAGCGAATACACCGCCGTGAGTTTGGCTACCAGCGCGCGCACCCAGGCATTGATTTGTTCTTCAATGCGCTCGCCGGCCAACAGCACCACAAACTCGTCGCCACCAAAACGCGCGGCCTCGTCGCCCGGTTCGAGTAAGCGGCTGATGCGCCCGGCCACCGCCTGCAAGAGCAAATCGCCGGTTTTGTGGCCGAGGGAATCGTTGATCGATTTGAAGCGGTCCATGTCGATAAAACAGATCGCCAGCAAACGCCGCTTACTGCGCTGCTCGGTCAGCACGCGCTTGGCCACTTCGATAAAGCGTCGGCGGTTGTGCAAACCACTGAGATGGTCGGTGGCGGCGGCATGACTGCTGCGTTTGTGTTCTTCCTCCAGGCGGCCGATCAATTCCTGGTTCACGGCTTGCGCCTGTTCCAAGGCGCTGAACGCTAACTGCCGGTTGTTCAGGGCGCGCAGCGTCCAAAGCAGGCCGCTGAGGATCAACAGTGTCATGCCCAGGTTCAGCCAGCGTTGACGGCCAAACGCCAGTTGCGGCGAGGCCAGTATTTCATCGGTGCGCTCGCTGACCATCACAGTGAAACCACGGTCGGCGACGCGGCGGTACAGGCTCTGGTACGCCTCGCCATTCAGGTAAACGCTGAGTTTGCCCACCTCGTCGGTGCTGGCGTTCAACGTCGAATGCAGCGGCACGGCGGAAATCACCACCCCGCTGTTGTTGATGCGCAAACGCTCTTGCCCTTCACCGTCGAGCAGGCTCATTAGCCCGCTGTTGCCTAGATTGATGTGCTGGAACAGTGTCGCCAGGTAACCGATATCGAGCTGCACCAACAGCACGCCATCGAGTTTGCGTGTGGTGGCGTCGGCGAGCGGCAGCAGAAATGGCAGGCGCCAGTTAGGCAAAGACGAGGTCTGCTCGCGTTCGCTAAGCCGAGGCAAAAACGCTTTGAAGCCGTAGCGCGCGGTATGCGCCTGAAGTTGCTCGAGCCAGTCGGCCGGCAGCGTTTGCGCTTCATCGTTGTGGCTGGCAGACAACAGCTTGCCGCTGCTGTCGTAAAGGCTCATGCGCTTGAGCACTGGGTCTTCGGCCAACATGCGCACCAGCCCCTGATGGCTTTGCTCACGACTTTCCGGCGTGCTTTGCGTCACTCGGCCAATGGCCTGCGCACTGTCGACCAGTTGCTGCAGGTTCTGCGCAACGATACTGGCGAGATTGAGGTGCTCCGATGCCTTGGCCGCCAAAGCTTCCTGGCGCGACGCCGCTTTTTGCTGGAAATACAAACCCCACAGCAACACCAGCATCGCGACGCACAAGGTCAGCCACAGCACCTGCAAAAATCGGGGAGACGAGAAAAACTGACGGTTCACTGCACCATCATCCGGCCACGTTGAATGGCAATCGTACAGCGCTCACATGACGGCACAATGACATCATCTGAGCGCAGACGGTTTACTCCGGTTGATGCGCAGGTGGCGGATACGACGCGCTGATTTGCCGGTGGCACGCCTGCAATATTTCGTCGGCCAACGACGAATCATCCGGGCAAGCGCGCGACAACACCACGGCGCCCACCACCTGCGCCAACAGGCTGATCATTTTTTCGCGCACTTGATCGTCCGCCGCGTTGCCGTCGGCAATGTGCTTGTGCTGCAGCCCGCTGACGGCTTGCTCAATGCCCTCGGCAAACGTGGCTTTGATGTCGGCCGGTTGGCGCGCGGCGTCGCCGCACAGGGCCGACATGGTGCAACCGCTACCGGGCGAGTCACGGTGTTGGCGCGACAGGAACAGGTCGATAAAGCCGGCGAAGTCCAATTCTTTGCTGGAAGCCCGCGACTGGGCCAGGCTGCACGCAGCGGCCTCGGCCATCAGATCGGCCTTGGAACCGAAATGTTTGTAGAACCCACCTTGGGTAAACCCAGCCGCCGCCATCAGGTCGGCGACGCCAATGCCGTCGTAGCCGCGTTCGCGGAAAAGCACCGACGCCGTGTCGACGATGTGGGCTCGATTGGCCAGCGATTGGGCTTTTGTCACTTTCATAGCAAGCGCCTCTGTTTCGTTCACATACGCGGCGAATACTACTCTGATGTCGACCATAATCAAAACCATTGACAGGTTAGATTATGCTCGACATCATAAAGCCGCCGCTTCGTTAAGGCGTGTCGGCACGCCCTCACCTTTCACCGAAACGTGGACCAGACATGAACGACAACACGCTCTTCGAACCCTACACCCTAGGCCCACTGACGCTCGCTAACCGTGTCGTCATGGCGCCGCTGACGCGTAACCGCGCTGGCCTCGGCTTTGTGCCCAGTGACTATGCGGCCGAGTACTACGCCCAGCGCGCATCAGCCGGTCTGCTGATTTCCGAGGCCACGCAGATTTCGCAGCAAGGCCAGGGCTATCAAGACACCCCCGGCATCTACACCCAGGCCCAGATCGATGGTTGGAAAGCGGTCACCGCTGCGGTACACGCCAAAGGCGGGAAAATTTTCCTGCAGCTGTGGCACGTCGGCCGGGTTTCTCACGTTGACCTGCAAGAAAACGGCGCGGCGCCGGTAGCGCCGTCGGCCATTCGCGCCGCCACCAAGGTATTCGTCAATAACGGTTTCCATGACGTCTCCGAGCCGCGCGCCCTGGAACTCAGCGAGCTGCCAGGCATTGTCGAAGACTTCCGCAAAGCCGCTGCCAACGCTATTGCGGCGGGTTTTGATGGCGTGGAAATTCACGGCGCTAACGGCTACTTGCTCGACCAATTTCTGCAAGACGGCGCGAATGTGCGCACCGATGCGTACGGCGGCTCTATCGAAAACCGTGCGCGGCTCGTGCTCGAAATCGCTGCGGCAGTGGTGAGCGAGATTGGCGCCGAGCGCACCGGCATCCGCATCTCGCCGGTCTCTCCGGCCAATGGCGTGTCCAGCAGCGACCCGCAAGGGCAGTTCGACTATCTGGTGGAGAAACTCAGCGCGCTCGGCCTCGTTTACCTGCACGTTGTAGAAGGCGCCACTGGCGGCCCGCGCAACGTCGCGCCATTTGATTTCGACTCCCTGCGCCGCCGCTTCAAGGGCACGTACATCGGCAACAACGGCTACCACCTCGACCTGGCCAACGCGCGCCTGGCCGACAACCAAATCGACCTGGCGGCGTTTGGCCGTCCATTCATTGCCAACCCGGATCTGGTCGAGCGCCTGCAAGCCGATGCTCCGCTGGCCGCACTCGACCCCGCCACGCTCTATGGCGGCGGCGCGAAAGGCTACACCGATTACCCAACGTACACCGCGTAAACCACCCTCTTCCCTTAAGGAATTACCGCCATGACCGCATTGAAATCTGTACTGATTACCGGCGCTTCGTCCGGTATCGGCGCCGTGTACGCCGAACGCTTCGCCGCCCGTGGCCACAATCTGGTTCTGGTTGCCCGTGACAAAGTCCGCCTCGACATCCTGGCCGCGCAACTGCGCGCCGCCCACGGCATTGCCGTAGACGTACTGCCTGCCGACCTGACCGAACTGCGCGACATCGAAGCCGTGGAAACACGCCTGCGTGAGGACGCCAACATCGGCATTCTGGTTAACAACGCTGGCGCCGCGCAGTCTGGCGGGTTTATTCAGCAAAGCACCGAAAGCGTCGCCCGCCTCGTGGCGCTGAACACCACGGCCCTGGTGCGTCTGGCCAGTGCAGTGGCGCCGCGCCTGGTGGCAGCCGGTGAAGGTTCGATCATCAACATTGGTTCTGTCGTGGGCCTGGCGCCTGAACTGAACATGACCGTGTACGGCGCCACCAAAGCATTCGTACAGTTCCTGTCGCAAGGCCTGACCCTGGAACTGGGGCCAAAAGGCGTGTACGTGCAGGCCGTGTTGCCCGCCGCCACGCGCACCGAAATCTGGGACCGTGCCGGCATCGACATCAATCAACTGCCGGAAATCATGGAAGTCGGTGACATGGTCGACGCCGCGCTGCTGGGCTTCGACCGTCGCGAAAACGTGACCATTCCGCCGCTGCAAGACGCCGCCTACTGGGACACCTTGCAAGGCGCGCGTCAGGCGTTTCTTGGCAACCTGAAGCAATCCACCGTCGCCCCACGCTATCGCAACGAAGCGTAACCGCTCGCACGCCGCCCCTTGTCCAAGGGGCGGCGCGCCCTTCCCCGCTTGTAGTGTTCGCTCGCGAACCGAGGCTCGGTCACTGTGACAATCCACATTTCTGCTGCGGCGCGTGGCGCAGATGCGCAATTCGCCACCGCCATCAACCGCACCTTAACCGTCGCCGGCACAGAGATCGCCTACCGCACCGTCGGCGCTGAACATGCACTGCCGCTGCTGATGCTCAACCATTGGGGTGCGGTGCTCGACAACTTCGACCCGCGCATCGTCGATGGCCTGGCCCAAACACGCCGGGTGATCGCCACTGATTACCCCGGCATTGGCGGCTCGGGTGGCAAAGCCCGTTTGACCGTTGAGGAAATGGCCGACGATGCCATCGCCCTGATCCGCGCGCTGGGTTATAGCCAGGTCGACGTGCTCGGCTTTTCGCTCGGCGGCTTTGTTGCGCAGGCCGTGGTACTTAAAGCGCCTGAACTGGTGCGCAAACTGATTCTGACCGGCACTGGGCCTGCTGGCGGACTAGGCATCGATCGCGTGTGGTCCATGTCATGGCCGCTGATGATCAAAGGTTTACTGACCTTACGCGACCCTAAGTTTTACTTGTTCTTCACCTCCAGCACGCAAGGCAAACAGGCAGCCAAAGCTTTCCTGGCGCGCTTGAAAGAACGCAAACACCACCGCGACAAAGAGCCAACCCCGGCTGCATTTATGCGCCAACTAAAAGCCATTCAAGCCTGGGGCAAACAGCTGCCACACGACCTCAGCCAAATCAAAGCCCCAACCCTGATCGCCAACGGCGACAACGACATCATGGTGCCGTCGCTGAACTCGGCCGACCTGGCGCGGCGTATCCCTAACGCGCAGCTGGTGATTTACGACGATGCCGGACATGGCGGGATTTTTCAGAATTACGAGGATTTCGTAGAGCGGGCGGCGATGTTTCTGGAGGATTGAGCCGAGATGGCCGCGACTCTTTCAAAAAGCACACCCCCCGCTTGCGGGAGCGGCTTTAGCCGCGATTGGCCTGACTTACAACTGGTAAACCGAGCCCAAACACATCATTAGCGTTTCCAGGAATCGCGGCTAGAGCCGCTCCTACAGCGAATGGCTGTTAGCCCGCCCGCTCGGGTACTACCACTCGCCCGCTCAACATCTGCGGGTCGGCAAAACACTCGCGCAAAATCGCCGCGCTTTCGCTGGCCCACAGCGCGTACGCCGCGGCGCCCGGATGAAAGCCGTCGGCGGCCAGCGAATCGCGTTGCATGGGGAACTCGCACGCTTGCAGGTGGCAGTCCATGCGTCGGTTGGTCAGCCATTTCAACCCGGCATTGAAGTACCTGGCGCGCCGCCCTAAGTACCAGCGCAGCGGTTGCGGCAGTGCCGCAAAGGCGTGCATCGGCGGAATCGGTGCGATCAACACGTGCCGGGCGCTGTATTTCCATTGCAGTAAATCCAGCAGCCGGTTCATGGCGGGCGTCCACTCGGCCACCGATGCACCGCCGGTCACATCGTTCAAGCCGATAGACACCACCACCGCATCAAACGGCTCGGTCACGCTGCGTTCCACCAACGCCTGCAACTGCGCGGTGTTCAATCCCGACTGCGCAATCAGCTTCCACGACACTCTGAAATCGCTGGCCAGATTGCTAACTAACTGCCCGCTAAGCGCCTCGGCCTGGCTGTTCACACCTACGCCTGCCGCCGCCGAGTCCCCCAATACCAGCAGGCGCAGGTGCGGGCCACTTCCGGTCGTGCCCACGCGCTCGCCTTCCGGCTCAGGCAGGCGCGGCGTGACTCGGCGCACGTACAGGCCTTGCAGCAACAGCAATGGTGCAAGGAAAAGTTTGATCAGCGTGTCGCGCATAGACCTCAGCCTTGTTGCTTCAAGTGCAGGTTCAAGCGGCGAGTCAGTTTGGCTACCAATTGCGGGTCTTCCATGGCTAACAACTGCTGGCCCACCCAGTCGCGCCAGCCGGCTTTCTTTTCTTCACGCGCGCTCATCAAACGGCCAAATTCCCAGGCGGCTTCCAGGGCCAACTGCGCGTCCAGCTCTTGTTGGCGTTGATAGCTTTCGAAGCAGTATTGGCGATGGTGCTGAATGGCGGTGCGTTCGGCGGCTGGAAGCTGGCTGAGGTTGAACGACATATCCGAATCCCTGTAAGCTGGTTATGCATACAGTATTTGGAGCAAGTGATGAACTGTCAACACGAGTCTGAACACGATGGCAAAAAACACCCTGCAGGCGCCGAGCAGCAACCCATGGAAATGCTCGACTACCTGCGGCTGGCCAATTTCATTCACTACCTTGCGAACGACGTGAGCGAGGCGCCAGGTGGCGGTGGGCTGGTGTATGGCGAAACCGGTCTGGCGTAGTGACGCAAAAACCGTTCAAAAGCCCCTCTCCCCAACCCTCTCCCGCAAGCGGGCGAGGGAGCTGATCCGCATGCGCTTTTCGTAGGGTGTGCATTGCTCCCGCTCGGCACAAGGGCTCGGGGGCGCTGAGAACTTCAATAAAAAATTGAACCCCAGCGGCACTAGTGCCCTCCCATAGGCTCCGCGAACCGGCCCTGTCCGGCGCAGCCCGTGGTCATGCACTACGATTGCTGCAGCGCACCCGCCTAGAAGGAATATCCGCCATGGAAACGCCGGCGAAGCCGCGTAATACCCTCAACCCGCCGGTGTTCTACACCGCCGCCGTGCTGATTCTGCTGTTGGTGTCGTACACCGTGCTGTTCCAGGAACAGTCGCAAACGCTGTTCGACCACATCCAGCACTGGATCATCGTCAACGTCAGCTGGTTTTACATCCTCACCGTCGCGCTGATTCTTATCGGCGTGGTGTTCCTCGCCGTCAGCCGCTACGGCGACATCAAACTCGGCCCGGACCACAGCGAACCCGACTACCGCAACGCCAGCTGGTTTGCCATGTTGTTCTCCGCTGGCATGGGCATTGGCCTGATGTTCTTCGGCGTGGCCGAACCGGTGATGCACTTCACCACGCCGCCCGTTGGCGACCCCGGCACCGTGCAAGCCGCCAAAGAAGCCATGAAGCTGACGTTCTTCCACTGGGGCCTGCACGCCTGGGCGATCTACGCCATCGTGGCGCTGATCCTCGCCTACTTCAGCTTCCGCCACGATCTGCCGCTGACCCTGCGCTCGGCGCTGTACCCGCTGATTGGTGAACGCATTTACGGCCCCATCGGCCACGCCGTGGATATTTTCGCCATTCTCGGCACCGTATTCGGCGTCGCCACCTCGCTTGGCTATGGCGTGCTGCAGATCAACAGCGGCTTTCACATGATGTTCGGCCTGCCGGTCAACACCACCGTGCAGTTGGGCCTGATCGTGGTGACGTGCGCGCTGGCCACACTATCGGTCGCTACCGGCCTGGACCGTGGCATTCGCATCCTCTCGGAACTAAACCTGAGCCTCGCCGTTATCCTCATGCTCTTTGTGTTGGTACTCGGGCCGACCGTGTTCCTGCTTCAAACCTATGTGCAGAACACCGGCAGTTACCTGTCAGAAATCGTCAGCAAAACCTTCAACCTTTACGCCTACGAACCCACCGACTGGATCGGCGGCTGGACCCTGCTCTACTGGGGCTGGTGGCTGTCGTGGTCGCCCTTTGTCGGCCTGTTTATCGCGCGTATCTCCCGTGGCCGCACCATCCGCCAATTCGTCTGCGGCGTGCTGTTCGTGCCGGCCGGTTTCACCTTGCTGTGGATGACCGTATTCGGCGACACCGCCATTCATATGATCCGCAACGAAGGCAACACCGAACTGGCACGGGTCGTCGGTGAAGACAGCTCATTGGCCTTGTTCGCCTTCCTCCAGCACTTCCCCTGGTCCACGGTGGTATCGAGCATTGCCGTGCTGATGGTGGTGGTGTTCTTCGTCACCTCCGCAGACTCCGGCGCCCTGGTCGTCGACATGCTCGCCTCGTCCGGCAGTACCCATTCGCCGGTGTGGCAGCGCATTTTCTGGTCGGTGCTGATTGGCGTGGTGGCGATTGCGCTGCTGCTGTCCAACGGCCTCAAAGCCCTGCAAACCGCGACCATCGCCAGCGCCCTGCCCTTCGCCTTAATCCTGCTGGCCTCCATGTGGGGCCTGTTCAAAGCGCTGGACAAAGACTCCACCAAACAAGGCATGCGCTACCACGCCCTGGCCCGTCCTCGGCAAACCGCCCGCACCCACGGCGGCTGGCAGCGCCGCCTGCGCGGCATCGCCATGTTTCCGCGCCGCGCCCACGTGAACCGGTTTATCAGCGAAGTGGTGCGCCCGGCGTGTGAATCGGTGGCCGAAGAGCTGAAAAAACAAGGCTACGTAGCCGAAGTCACCACCGGCAGCGACGGCCGCACGGCGCTTGCCGTAAGCCTGACCGGGCAGCCCGACTTCCTCTACGAAGTACGCCCCCGCGCCTTCACCCTGCCGAGCTTTGTACTGAGCGGCGACGAAGACACCGTCAGCGAAACCCGCAAATACTTCCGCGCCGAAGTGCACCTCAAAGAAGGTGGGCAAGACTACGACCTGATGGGCTGGAACCGCGACGACGTCATCGGCGACATACTCGACCAGTATGAAAAGCACATGCATTACTTGCATGTGGTGCGGTAACGGCGGCACTAATCAAGAGTCCCTCTCCCCCGGCCCCTCTCCCGCAAGCGGGCGAGGGGTGACGCAAGGCGCAAAGCACACTCCGATCAGCCCCCTCTCCCGCCTGCGGGAGAGGGTTGATTTTGACGTCCAATAAAAAAGGGAGCCTAAGCCCCCTCCTCTGCACGCCTGACAATCGACCCTCAGGCAGCCACGCTCTGACAAGCCTTGGTCAGCGCCTTCGCCATTTCACTCAGCGTCTGCAAAATCGCCCGCTCGTGGTCTTTGTTCGTGAGCGAGTCCGCAGCCGCAAGACTTTCGACGTACATCATCAAGGCTTCAGCCCGAGAAAGCGCCTCATCAACAGGCGCGCCGGCATTGACTAGAAATAGCGGTGCGGTGCCCGAGAGGTCGAAGGGTTGGGACGTGGTTAGGGTGGATATTTCTTTCATGACTTATCGCCTTTCGAGAGTGAGAAAGGCCGCCACAATTCGTCGCCACACAAAAGGGTGGCAGCTGTACGCAGGTTGGCGAACCGGTCGGAAAGCGCAAACACCGGCATACCCGAAGGTATCCCGCGCACAGCCGCCATAGCTGCGTCGCGGGCACAAAAAAAGCGCCTGCTTCACAGAGATGGGCGCTTGTGCGCATTCCGAACTTTGGGTCGCCAAACCCAGTCGCTGATGTGCAGCGACGGCGGGACTATAGGGCGGGCTCGGTTGGGATGGCAACGGCTTTTTTGCCGAAACGCGCCTGCGGGAAATGTCCCAGAGAGATAGCGCGGATGTCGTATGAGCGGCGGGGCGGTATTTCGATCGGCTGCGATTTTCTCGGCACGGAAAATCAAAAACATGGCGGCTAAAGCCGCTCCTACAGGGGGGGGGCGTTGGCACCTTTGTCTAAGCGGCGCGAGTCCATTGTAGGAGCGGCTTTAGCCGCGATGGTTTTTGCAGAAACAACAGTTTCGAAACCTACGCCCTAGTACCGGGCTGATCCAGGCGCAGCCGTCGGATTCTCCCGAGTCGCCTTGATCGCCTCATATTCCGGACCAGTTTGGGCACTTCCTGGATCGGAGCCGTCCCGAGGCGGAACGCCCAATAAGCGACTCCAGTAGTGACCATCAACAAGCGCCGGTCCCTTAGCTCCTCTAGCTCCAGAAGCGCTTTGATGAAGCTGTAGAAGCTGCCTTCCCCGAGATAGTCGTCGTTTAGTTTTTCCGCCAGGCGCAGTGCAGCTGATCGCGCAGTGCCTATGATCATTGCCAACGGAATAACCAAAACAGCAAAAGGAAATACGAGGTTTTCAGTAATGAACCAAACTATTTGTGTTACATCGCTCACGAGCGCAGGCAAATGGGCGTAGAAGGTCTGTTTTTCCGCCATGGTGACAACAATAGCGGCAATCACAGCCAATAAGCCGCCGAGGTATGAGGCGAAATTTCCTGCGCTGGGAAAAGTAAAAAAACCGCGCGCTTTCTTGACGATCGGGTCACCGGCTTTTGCATTTATTGCGCAGTGCCATTCCCATTGATCGATAAGTGCCCGTGCGAGCGTTTCGTAATTCTCGTGCTCACCAAAAAGCGAACGAATAGTGGCTTCCCGGTCCTGTTCCCTGAACATTATTGCGGTGCGCATTTTAACCAAAAGCATCGCGGCTCAAGCGGAGTGCCGCCCAGCCGCTCCCACAGACGACGGTGGTGTTTCGCTAGCATAAAAAAGCCCCGCACTAGGCGGGGCTCTCCATTACTGCTTCACAGCCTTCAACCGCGCTGCGACAAGTCCATCAACTCCCGATTCGCTACGGCATACATGGCGTAGTCGGTGCCGGTGGCGGCGCGCAGTTCGCCGAGCATGGCTTTCCAGCGGTCGACCATTGGCCGGTGCTGTTCGATCCACACTTGGGTGCGTTCTTCCATGTCCGCCGGGGCGTCGGTCATTTGCAGCACCGATACCGTGATGGCCCGCTGTTGCCAGTCGAGGTCGTCGCGGAAGGCTTCACGCGCCAGGGCTTGCCAGTTGTTTTCCACCGGCAGGTTGGTGATTTGCTGCAAGTACCACGACAGTTCCAGTGCGCCGCCGACGGCGAAGTAGGCTGCGCCCACTTGTGCCGGGTCCTGGCCGGTGATGTCGGCCGCTTCGATAATCGGCAGCAGGGTGTACAGATGACTTGTGCCGGCAACCGCGCGGGCCAGTTCTTCCGGCACGCCTTGTTCCACGTAGTCCTGCACGCGCGCTTGCCATTGTTCACGCGCCGGCCCCTCGAGCAGGCCGTCGAGTTGTTTGGCCAATGCTTCCAGGCGTGGCGCGAAGTGGCCGACGTCACGGGCGGCGTCCAGTTCGTTGCGACGGCTGCGCAGGAACCAGCGCGTGGCGCGGCGGCCCAGGCGCATCAGTTCGTCCATCAGCTGCAGTTGCAGGTCGGCCGGCACTTTGTAGTCCAGTGCCTCGATCTGCGACCACCAGTACGGCAGACGGAACACGTCACGCACGATCACATAGGCGCCGGCCACGTTGGCCGCGCTCATCCCGGTGGATTCCTTCAGGCGCTGAACGAAGGTGATGCCCATGTGGTTGACCAGATCGTTGGCGATCTGGGTGCTGATGATTTCCCGTTTCAGACGGTGACGGCGCATGGCGTCGCCGAACTTCTCGGCCAACAGCGGCGGGAAGGCGGTTTCCATTTCGCGGGCGAGGTAGTCGTCGTCCGGCACCAGGGATTTGAGCAGCGATTCCTTGAGGTCGATTTTGCTGTACGAAATCAGCACCGACAGTTCCGGCCGCGTCAGGCCGTGACCATTGGCGGCGCGTTCGGCCAGTTGCTCGTCGTTGGGCAGGAACTCCATGGCGCGGTCGAGTTTGCCGCTGCTTTCCAGGGCGGAAATCAGACGTTTGTACTCGCCGATGCGCTCACGGGCACGGCGCTGAGCCAGCGACAGTGCCTGGGTTTGCTTGTAGTTGTTGCCCAACACCAGGCTGCCCACGGCGTCGGTCATTTCGGCCAGCAAGGTGTTGCGCTGCTTGCCGGTCATGTCGCCGGCGGCAACGATTTCGTTGAGCAGAATCTTGATGTTCACTTCGTGGTCGGAGCAGTCCACGCCACCGGCGTTGTCGATAAAGTCGGTGTTGCTGGCGCCGCCATTGAGGCCGTATTCCACGCGGCCGAGCTGGGTCATGCCGAGGTTGCCGCCCTCGCCCACCACTTTCGCCCGCAGTTCGCGGCCGTCTACGCGCAAGGCGTCGTTGGCTTTGTCGCCGACGTCGGTGTGGCTTTCGCTGCTGGCTTTTACGTAGGTGCCGATGCCGCCGTTCCAGAGCAGGTCAACGGGTGCTTTGAGCAAGGCGTTGAGCAGTTCGGTGGGCGGCAGTTTGTCGGCCTTGATATCGAAGCGCTCTTTCATCTCCGGGCTGATGGCGATGCTTTTGGCGCTGCGCAGGAACAAGCCGCCGCCTTTGGAAATCAGCGAGGCGTCGTAGTCGGCCCAGCTGGAACGCGGCAGGTCGAACAGACGTTGGCGCTCCACGAAACTTTTCGCCGCGTCGGGGTTGGGGTCGATAAAGATGTGCAGGTGGTTAAACGCGGCCACCAGTTGCAGCTTGTCCGACAGCAGCAGGCCGTTGCCGAACACGTCGCCGGCCATGTCACCAATGCCGAT
Organism: Pseudomonas sp. AC070; assembly: GCF_979258635.1. Taxonomy (NCBI): domain Bacteria; kingdom Pseudomonadati; phylum Pseudomonadota; class Gammaproteobacteria; order Pseudomonadales; family Pseudomonadaceae; genus Pseudomonas; species Pseudomonas sp. AC070. The sequence continues at coordinate 2,582,940 of NZ_OZ409871.1, read as the reverse complement.
TACGGTGGAGAGGTCTTTCTGCACGTCGATGCCGCGCTCGCGGAAGTGACGTTGCACCGACACCCAGCCGCCTTTGGCGGTGATGCCCATGCCTTTGTGGTCGTAACCGGCCGAGCCGCCGGAGGCGAACGCATCGCCCAACCAGAAGCCGTATTCGCCGGCAATGCCGTTGGCGATGTCGGAGAACGTGGCGGTGCCTTTGTCGGCGGCGACCACCAGGTACGGGTCGTCTTCGTCATGGCGCACGACGTTTTGCGGCGGCACCACTTCGCCTTCTTTCAGGTTGTCGGTGATGTCGAGCAAACCGGAAATAAAGATGCGGTAGCAGGCGATGCCCTCGGCCAGCACTTCGTCGCGGCTGCCGCCAATAGGCATGCGGCGTGGCACGAAGCCGCCCTTGGCGCCGACCGGCACGATCACGGCGTTTTTCACTTGCTGCGCCTTCACCAGGCCCAGCACTTCGGTGCGGTAGTCTTCTTCGCGGTCAGACCAGCGCAAACCGCCGCGGGCTACTTTACCGCCGCGCAGGTGCACGCCTTCGACCCGTGGCGAGTAGACGAAAATCTCGAACATCGGTACCGGCTTGGGCAAGTCGGCGATGGCCCGTGGGTTGAATTTGAAGCTGAAGTACGACTTGGCCTGGCCGTTGGCGTCGGCTTGGTAGAAGTTGGTACGCAGCGTGGCTTTAATCAGGTCGAGGTAGCGACGCAGGATGCGGTCTTCGTTGAGCACGGCCACGTCATCGAGGGCCGTGAGAATCGCTTGTTCCAGACGTTGCTGCTTGTCGGCCAGGTCATCGGCAGTGAGTTTGCGCGCCAGGTAGAAGCGGGTTTTGAACAGGCGCACCAATTCTTTGGCGATGTCGACGTGGTTCAGCAAGGCGCTGGCGATGTAGCTCAGGTCGAAGCCCAGGCGAATCTGTTTCAGGTAACGGGCATAAGCACGTAGCAACGCCACGTCGCGCCATGGCATCGCGGCCGTTAGCACCAGGCGGTTGAAGGCGTCGTTCTCGGCGGCTCCACCGACGATTTGCACGAAGGCATCCTGCAAGGTGTCGTTGAGTTGCTGAATGTCCAGGTCCAGGCCTTCGGCGTAGGTAAACGCGAAGTCGTGAATCCAGAATTCGCGGCCGTTCTGGTGGCGCAGGCGGTACGGGAATTCACCCAGCACACGCAGGCCGAGGTTTTCCAGAATTGGCAGCACGTCCGAGAGCGCCAGCGGTGTGTCGGCGTGGTACAGCTTGCAGTGCAGCTGCTGGCCGTCGGCGCTCAGCGGCTGGTAGAAACTCATCACCAGCGGGCGTTCGTCCGAGAGGCTGAGCAAATGCTGCATGTCGACCACAGCCGAGTGCGGCGCAAAGCGTTCGCGGTAGCCGGCCGGAAAGCTTTTCGGGAAGTCCGCCAGCACGCGGGTGCCCTTGGCTTCGCCGAGGCTTTCCACTACTAGACCGGCGTAGTCGTCTTTCCACGAACGGCAGGCCTGAATGACTTCGCGCTCGATTTGCGCGTGGTCGATGTTCAGTTTGGTTTTCGGGTCGATGCGCAGAATGAACTGCACACGGGCCAGCACCGATTCGGAGAAATAGGTCCAGAACTCGCAGTCGGTGGCTTGCAGGCGATCGACCAGTACTTGCTGGATGCGCACGCGGCTTTCGGTGGAATAAATGTCGCGCGGCACATAGGCCAACGCATAAACAAAACGACCGTACGGGTCGGCGCGCAGGAACAGGCGCACTTTGTTGCGTTCCTGAATCTGCACGATGGCCAGCGAAGTGTTGTACAGCTCGTCTACTGGGGTCTGGAACAGGTCGTCGCGCGGCAGCACTTCGAGCACTTTCACCAGTTCTTTGCCGAGGTGCCCCTGGGCATTGAAGCCTGAACGCTGCTCCACTTCCGCCACTTTGCGGCGAATGTACGGAATGCTGCGTACGCTTTCGCTGTAAGCGATGGAGGTGTAAATGCCCATGAAGCGGCATTCCTTGACCACGCGGCCTTTGGCGTCCAGTTCACGGATGGAAACGAAGTCCGGGTAGGCCGGGCGGTGCACGCGGCTTGGCTGTGCGGCCTTGGCGAACGACAGCAACACGGGCTCACGCAGGTAATTCACGGCGTAGGCTTCGATGTGCAGGTCTTCGTTGGTCAGACCGGTGCGCAGACGTTTGGAGAGGCCCAGCAGGGTCGATTCGTCATAGGTGATATGACCGCCCTCGGCTTCATCGGCAACGGTGAATTCTTCGTAACCGAGGAAGGTGAAGCGGTTGTCGAGCAACCACTGCAGAAACACTTTGATTTCCGCCAGCTCGGCGGCTTCGACGTTGAGCTTGGCTTTGCTCAGCCACTCCAGCAATTCGCCGACTTTGGCGCGCATGGGTTGGAAGTCGGCGACGGTAATGCGCACTTCTTCCAGCACTTCGAGAATGGCGGCTTCCAGCGTGCGCATGTCGGTGGCGTTAGCGCTGCGGTCGATCTCCAGGAAAATCAGCGACTCTTGCGCCACGTCCGGGCCGGTGGTGCCTTTGGGCAACACTTCCACCAGCTCGCCTTTGGCGTCGCGGCGCACACTGAGCACGCTGTTTTGCAGGGTATGAATGCTGTAACCGCGACGGTTCAGCTCCATGCGCACCGAGTCGACGAGGAAGGGAACGTCCGGGTGCAGCACTTCCACGGCAGTGTGGGTCGACTGCCAGCCGTGCTTTTCGTAATCGGGGTTGAAAACACGCACCTGCGGTTTGCTGCTGTCGAAGCGTTCTAGCAGACGCCACGCGGACAAGGTGCAACCGACGAGGTCGGAGAGGCGACGCTGGGTCAGTTCCTCGAGGGCGGTGATACCGAAATACTGCTCGGCGAACAGGGCTACTTGTGACAACGCCTGTTCACTAACGTGCTGAGCCAGTGCCGCTTGCAGTTGATGCTGAAAGTCGGCTTTGCTGGCCGCCGTAAAGAACGCCATGTGTGTGCTCCGCTGGGCTTGTTGTTCGTGAGAGAGCTCGCTGAATTCATACCTGACCGATTACGCCGTATGCCGGTGCCGAAAGTTACCTGGGCAGGGCACCCTGTTAATCGGGTTGCACAACAGTCTAGGCCATTGTTGAAACCCGCCAGTGCACGCGACGACCATCAAGTCACGCGTAGCTTAACGAGAGGCTGTGACCGAGGGATTGCGATGGGGCGACATATTCGGACAGGCTTTCCACTGCTCTAGCCGGGGCTCGCCAGGCAAAAGCATCGCGGCTAAAGCCGCTCCCACACCATCACACAATCTGTAGGAGCGGCTTTAGCCGCGATGCTTTTTGACCCAGCACTCAATCCCCCAGCCCCCCAATAGCCGCCGCTTCGTGTTTTGCATTAAAGTGTCACGCCATTCGCAGCCACCCCCGCGCGCCTTGCCGCCTGGCTGTGAGCCGTTGCATCTCGTCAATCCGCCAGGAAACTTTCCACGATGGAACACCGCGAAGCGCTCGTCGCCCTGCGTCAATTTCTCTCCACGCAGATTCTGGGTCAGGAAAAACTCATTGAGCGGCTGCTCATCGCCCTCCTCGCCGACGGCCACATGCTGGTAGAGGGCGCTCCCGGCCTGGCCAAGACCAAGGCGATCAAGGAGCTGGCTGAAGGCATCGAAGCGGAGTTCCACCGCATTCAGTTCACCCCCGACTTGCTGCCTGCCGACATTACCGGCACGGAAATCTATCGCCCGGAAACCGGCAGTTTTGTGTTCCAGCAAGGGCCGATTTTCCACAACTTGGTGCTGGCCGACGAAATCAACCGCGCGCCGGCCAAGGTGCAGTCTGCGTTGCTCGAAGCCATGGCCGAGCGCCAGGTGAGTGTCGGGCGCAGCACCTATGATCTGTCGCCGCTGTTTCTGGTAATGGCCACGCAAAACCCGATTGAACAGGAAGGCACCTATCCCCTGCCTGAAGCGCAGCTCGACCGCTTCCTGATGTATGTGAAGATCGGCTTCCCCGACGCCTCGGTCGAACGCAAGATTCTCCAGCAAGCCCGCGGCGAAGCCCTGAACGGCGAAACAAAACCCGAGCATAAAGTCAGCCAGCAGGCGATTTTCGCCGCGCGCAAAGAAGTGCTGGGTTTGTACATGGCCGACGCCGTGGAGGAATACCTCGTGCAGTTAGTGATGGCGACCCGCACACCGGCCAAGTTCGATCCGGAGCTGGCCGAGTGGATTTCCTACGGCGCCAGTCCGCGCGGTTCCATTTCCCTCGACCGTTGCGCCCGCGCCCACGCGTGGCTGGCGGGCCGCGACTTCGTGTCGCCGGAAGACATCCAGGCGGTGCTGTTCGACGTGCTGCGTCACCGCATTATTTTGTCGTTCGAAGCCGAAGCGGCCGGCATTGATCAGGACCGGGTGCTGCAACGCATCCTCGATGTGGTTGCCGTGGCCTGATCGCCATGCAACCGCTTGCCGCCAGCGAACCCGGTATTCGCGTCAGCCTCGCCGAGCTGATCGAGATGCGCCACCGCATCCGCGAGGTGCAATTGTTCTCCACGCCAGCGCGGCGCAGCCCGCTGGTGGGTTTGCACCACTCCAAACTGCGTGGCCGTGGCGTCGACTTCGACCAGGTGCGCGTGTACCAGCCCGGCGACGACGTGCGCACCATCGACTGGCGGGTAACGGCCCGTACACAGGAGCCGCACACCAAGCTGTTCCATGAAGAGCGCGAGCGGCCGATTTTTATTTTGGTCGAACAGAGCCAGCGCCTGTTTTTCGGCTCAGGGCTGGCGTTTAAATCCGTACTGGCCGCGCAAGTGGCGGCGCTGATTGGCTGGGCCGCGCTGGGCCACAACGACCGCGTCGGCGGTTTGGTGTTTGGCGATAACGAGCACCACGAAATTAAACCCCGACGCAGCAAGATGAGCCTGCTACAACTGCTCAACCGCCTGGTGCGCGCCAACCAGAACCTTAATAGTGAAATTCCCGCCGGCCGCGACACCTTTGGCCTGGCCCTGCGCCGTGCGCGCGAAGTGCTGCGCCCGGGAAGCCTGGCGGTGGTGCTGTGTGATGAGCGCGCACTGAACGACAGCGCCGAGCAACAGCTGACGCTGCTGGCCCGCCACACCGATTTGCTGCTGCTGCCGTTGTCTGACCCGCTGGACCACGCCCTGCCCGCTGCCGGTTTGCTGCAATTCACCGAGCGCGGCGCGTTATTGGAGCTCGACACCCATAACGCTGAACTGCGCGAGACCTATCACGCCCTCGGTGAAGTTCGACAGGCGCGCTGGCAATTGTTGGCGCAAAAACTCGGCGTGCCGCTGTTTCCGCTCTCCACCTTGAACGACCCGATTGAACAGCTGCGCGATCACTTGCAAGGGCAGCGGCCGAGGAAGAAGCAATGAATCCTCTCGACCAGTTGCAACCTTTAATCGCCCCGCCGCCAATTTCCTGGTGGCCGCCAGCGCCGGGCTGGTGGCTGCTGGCGTTGTTGGTTCCGGTGGCGCTGTGGGGCCTGTGGCGCTTGCGCAAACGCCTGCCGCAACGCGGCAAGAAAAACCGCACCGACGTGCCACTCGACCCGCTGCGCCTGGCTGCGTTGCAGGAACTCGGGCAACTGAAAAAACCCTATGACGGCATCAATGCCGGCCCTTGGTTGCAGCAGCTCAATGCCCTGCTCAAACGCCTGTGCCGCAGCCATTACCCCAACAGCCAAAGCCACACCATGAGCGGCCGCGCCTGGTTGGCGTACCTCGACAACCGCTGCCCGGCAGCCGGTTTGACGCGCTGGATGATTCTGGTGGAAGGCGCGTACCGCCCCGAATGCAAACTCGACGACAAAGCGGTGGATGGTCTCTACCAAGCCGTCGACACCTGGATTCGCAAACATGTTTGAGTTCACCTGGCCCTGGCTGTTTGTGCTGCTGCCACTGCCGTGGTTGCTGCGCCTGGTATTACCGGCTGCCGACAGTGGCGAGGCGGCGCTGAAGGTCAGTTTTCTGCCGGAACTCGAAGGCCTGGCCGGGCGCCGTGCGCGCGCGAACCTACCGGCGTGGCGACAACAGGCGCCCTTCGCCCTGCTTTGGTTGCTGTTGCTGAGTGCGGCGGCCCGACCGGCGTGGGTGGGCGAGCCGTTGCCGGTGTCGGCCAGCGGCCGCGATTTGCTGCTGGCGGTGGATGTGTCCGGCTCCATGGATTACACCGACATGCAATGGAACGGCAGCGACGTCAGCCGCCTGACCTTGGTGAAAAACCTGCTCGGCGACTTTATAGAAGGCCGCAAGGGTGATCGCGTTGGCCTGATTCTGTTCGGAAGCCAAGCCTATTTGCAGGCACCGCTGACCTTTGATCGCCGCACCGTGCGCATTTGGCTCGACGAAGCCTTGATCGGCATCGCCGGCAAAAACACCGCCATTGGCGACGCCATCGGCCTGGCGGTAAAACGCCTGCGCCAGCGGCCCGCCAATAGCCGCGTGCTGGTATTGGTCACCGACGGCGCCAGCAACGGCGGGCAGATTGATCCGATCACGGCGGCGCGGCTGGCGGTTGAGGAACAGGTGAAGGTGTACACCATCGGCATCGGCGCCGACCCTGAGCGCGGCGCGTTCGGCATGCTCGGCCTGAACCCTGGCCTGGACTTGGACGAACCGACCCTGCAGAAAATTGCCGACATGACCGGCGGCCAGTACTTCCGCGCTCGCGATAGCGACGAACTGACCCTGATCGAAGCCAGCCTCGACAAACTCGAACCCGTGGCCCAACAACCCACCATCGCCCGCCCTGCCCTTGAGCTGTACGCCTGGCCGCTGGCGGCGGCGTTCTTGTTGAGCCTTTTGCTGGTGGTCAACGCGCTGTGGCCGCACTTACTGCAAAGCCGCTTGCAGCGCGCATTGCCGGCGCGACCGAAATGGCGCCCGCGCATGAGGAAACGCTCATGATCGCGCTTTGGCCTCATTGGCTGCGGCCGTTCTGGCTGCTGTTGCTGCCGCTGCTGCTGTGGTTGCTCTGGCAACTCTGGCACCGCCAACGCCGTGCCGGGCGCTGGCAAATGCTGCTACCGCCGGCTTTCCACGCGGTGCTGCTGAGTGGCGGTAATCGGCGGGTCAGTCGTTTGCCATGGATTGCCCTTGGCGTCGCCTGGCTGCTGTGCTTGCTGGCGTTGTTGGGCCCGAGCTGGCAGCACGTGGAACAAAGCACGCAAAAGCGCGCCGACCCACTGGTGGTGCTGCTCGACATGACGCCGTCGATGCTGGCCGGCGATGTGCAGCCCAATCGCCTGGAACACGCCAAACACAAAGTGCTCGATCTGCTGGAAGCCCGCCACGACGCGCAAACCGGCATTGTGCTCTACGCCGGCAGCGCGCACACCTTGGTGCCGCTCTCGGACGACCTGGCAACCACGCGCAATCTGCTGGAGTCGCTGAAACCGGCAATCATGCCCGAGGCCGGACGCCGCGCCGACCTGGCCGTGGCCAAAGCCATGACGCTGCTGGAACAAGGCGCCCAGGGCAACGGTCGTTTGCTGCTAATCACCTCGGCCCTGGATGATCAGGAACGCCAAGGCATTCGCCAAGCGCTGGGCAAACAAGGCAGCCGCTTGCAGATTCTGGGCATCGGCTCGGCCCAGGGCGCACCGATTGCACAGGAAGGCGGCGGCTTTTTGAAGGACGCCCAAGGCAGCATTTTGCTGCCGCGTCTGGACAGCGCCGGCCTGCGCCGTTTCGCCAATGAACTGGGCGGCAACTACCTGCGCTCGCGTCTCGACGAAACCGACCTGCGCGACCTCGGCCTGCTCGCCGACACCGAAAGCCTGCGCGACAGCGAACCCACGCAATTGGAAACCTGGGCCGACCAAGGTTATTGGCTGCTGTTGCCGCTGCTGTTGCTGGCCGCCTGCGCTGGGCGCCGCGGTTGGCTGTTCTGCTTGCCGTTGCTGCTGATGATGGGCCCGCGCCCCAGCTACGCCTTCGAGTTTGCCGACCTCTGGCTGCGCGCCGACCAGCAAGGCGAACGCCTGCTGCAACAGCACAAGGCCGCTGAAGCCGCCGACACCTTTACCGACCCCAAATGGCAGGGCCAGGCGCTGTACCAGGCCGGCGACTACGCCGGCGCCGCCAACCGTTTCGCCACGGGCGGCAGCGCGGCAGACCACTACAATCGTGGCAACGCCCTGGCCCGCAGCGGTGAACTGGAAGCGGCGCTGGACGCTTACGACCAAGCCCTGGAGGTGCAACCCGAATTGCCCCAGGCGCTGAAAAACAAAGCCTTGGTCGAAGAGCTGCTGCGCCAACAGAAGCAGCAGGAAAAAGAGCAGAAACAGAAAGAACAACAGCAAAAGCAGAAACAAAAAGGCAAGAACCAGCAGCAGAAACCCTCTGAGCAAAACCAGGGCGGGCCCGATTCCAACAGCAACACCGACAAGAACCAGCCGCCGCCGTCTACCCCGAACAAAACGGACGAAAAAGACGCCACGCAAAAACCGCCACCCGATGGCCAGCAAGGCGCTCAGCAAGACCCCAACGCCAGCAAGGCTGGCCAGCAGGCCGGTGGCGACAAAGACGGTAAAGACGGCAAGAACGGCAAAGCCGATAAGGCAGAACAGCAACCAGGCGGCAAACCCCAGGCCGAGGATGGCCAACAGCAACACCTCGGCGCCGAGCAGCGCCAAGCCATGGAGCAATGGCTGCGGCAGATTCCCGACGACCCCGGCGAGCTGCTGCGACGCAAATTCTGGTACGAACAGCAACAGCGCCAAGAGCCTAGGAATTAGTTGATGACCCGTCTGTTTTGCGCCTTTTTGCTGTGCCTGCTGGCAATGCAGGCCAGCGCCGCGAATTTCACCGCCTCGGTGGATCGCACTCGCCTGAGCGAAGGTGAAACCCTGGAGCTGTCGTTGGAATCCGACGACGCCACGTTGTTCGGCAAGCCCGACCTGGCGCCGCTCGATGAAGCCTTCGACGTGCTTGGCACGCGACAGATCAACCGCCTGACCACCATCGACGGCTCGGCACGCGCCACCACGCGCTGGATCATCACCTTGCAACCGAAGACTGTCGGCAACGTGGTGATTCCGTCACTCAGCCTGGGCGAGAACAAAAGCGAGCCGATCACCCTGCAAGTGATCAAAACCGAAGCCAACAGCGACGCCGAATCCGTGGCGCCGGTGTTTATCGACGCCAGCCTCGACCAAGACACCGTGTACGTGCAGGCGCAAACCATTCTGACCTTGCGCATTTACCACTCGGTGTCGCTCTACGACGACAGCGCGCTTACGCCGCTGCAAATTCCCGACGCGCGCATCGAGTCGCTGGGCGATCCGCGCACCTATGAGAAAGAAATCAACGGCGTGCGCCACGGCGTCATCGAGCTGCGTTACGCCATCTACCCGCAGCACAGCGGCGAGCTGGACATTCCGTCGCTCGTCTTCAGCGCCACGGTGGCCGATCGCACCCAGAACAGCAGCACCTACCAGCCTTTCGGGCCGCGGCCGGGGCGATTGATGCGGGTGAAGTCGCCGGTGATTCCGTTGCAGGTCAAAGCCAAGCCGGCCGAGTACCCGGTCGACGCGCCGTGGCTGCCCGCGCGCGCGGTGGTGCTGAGCGAAGCCTGGACGCCGGAGCCGGACAAAGCGCAGGTCGGCGACTCGCTGACGCGCAGCCTGACCTTGAAGGTCGACGGCCTTTCCAGCGCCCAGTTGCCGCCATTGCCGGCGACGTCGGTGAGCGGCTTGCGTCGTTACCCGGACCAGCCGCAACTGAGCAACAGCACCAACGAACGCGGCCTGATCGGCAGCAGGGAAGAACGCGAGGCCTTGGTGCCCAACCGCAGCGGGCGCATTGAGCTGCCAGCGGTGGATTTGGTGTGGTGGAACACCAAGGAAGATCGCCTGGAACACACCAGCGTACCGGCACGCGCCCTGATGGTCGCCAACAACCCGACCATGGACGTGGAAGCGCCGGTGAACACCGACGCCGTGTTGCCTTTGATAGAAGGCCCGGCAGTGTGGCCGTGGCAACTGGCAACGTTGATTCTGAGCTTCACTACCCTGCTCGGCTTTGGCCTGTGGTGGCGTGCGCGCCGCCAGCCAGCGGTGTCGCGCACCGCACAAACCGGCCCGAGCCCACGCAGCTTGCTCGACGACCTCAAACGCGCGTGCCTGGCCAACGACTCCCAAGCCACCCGCCAGGCGCTCGACGCCTGGGCCCGGCAACAGCCCGAAACCCTCGCCGACATGGCCGCGCGGTTTGTGCCCTTGAGTGAAAGTCTGGATGGATTGAACGGCGCGTTGTACAGCGAGAGTGGCCAATACTGGCAAGGCGAGCAGCTATGGAAAGCCATCCGCGCCCTCCCCGCCGCCGAAGCCCCGGCTGACGCGCAGGAAACGAGTCCATTGCCGCCGTTGTATCCGCGGTGATTGGTGTTTGCAGGAATCGCGGCTGAAGCCGCTCCTACAGGTGTACCGATTTGGTGTGGATGGCTCGATTTCCTGTAGGAGCGGCTTTAGCCGCGATGCGGTGGGCCCGCTGGAAAGCGGTTCGGAGTAAACCGCTCAATCACCGCACCTGGATTCCCGCGTTCGCGGGAATGACGGTGGTGTATGTACTTACTCCGTCATCCCGTGAACACGGCGGTGGGGTTGGGATCTGATGGTTATCACGTGACCCGATAAAAACATCCGTCATTCCCGCGAAGGCGGCGGTCCGACGATTCGGAATCCAGAATTTCGAGGCGAACACCCATTTAAGTCCCAAACGGGCCCGCCTTGCGTACAAAATCCCCCACGCCTTCAAATCCTAAACTGCTTAACCAACGTCCCCAACCGATCCCCGAGATCCGCCAGACTCCGCGCAGTCTGCGCACTTTGCTGGGTTTCATCTGCTACCTGTTCCACCGCCCCGGCAATCTGGTGCACGCTGCGGTTGATCTCTTCGGCCACAGCAGTCTGCTCTTCCGCCGCGCTGGCGATTTGGGCGTTCATGGCGTTGATGGTGGCGATCAGTTCGGCAATCGCATCCAGCGAGGCCCCTGCCTGGTTGGCTTGCTGGCTGGTCACATCGCCCGCTTCGCTGGAGCGGCGCATGGCGGTTACGGCGTCCTCGGTGCCTTTTTGCAGGCGGTCGATCATGCCTTGAATTTCCTGGGTGCTCTGCTGGGTGCGGCTAGCCAGGGCGCGTACTTCATCGGCCACCACGGCGAAGCCGCGTCCGGCTTCACCGGCGCGGGCGGCTTCGATGGCGGCGTTGAGTGCGAGCAAGTTGGTCTGTTCGGCAATCGAGCGAATCACGCCGAGCACGCTGACGATGGACTGCACGTCTTGCTGAAGGCTGTCGAGCGAGGTGCCGCTGCTGCGGATGTCGCCGACCAGCGCATGAATGCGGCTGATGCTGCCGTCGACGACTTTCTTCGCGGCCTGCCCTTCTTCATCGGTTTGCTGCGCCGCTGATGCCGCGCCTTGGGCGCTCTGCGCCACTTGATGCGCCGCTGCCGACATCTCATTAATGGCGGTCGCCACCTGGTCGGTCTCGTGACGCTGGCTGGCCATGGCCTTATCGGCGCGTTGGGTCTGCGCGGAAACCTCGCTCACCAGCGTGGTCAGTTGCCCGGTCATTTCCACGATCTGCCGAACCAGCCCATGAATCTTGGCAACAAAGGCGTTGAACGAGCCGGCCAATTCGCCAAGCTCATCTTTGCTGTTCGCCGGCAGGCGTTTGGTCAGGTCGCCATCGCCAGCGGCAATGTCGTCGAGGTTGTTTTTGATTTGCTGCAAGGGCCGTAAAAACGCGTTGCCGAGAGCCAAACCGGCGATGCCGAAGATCACCAACAGCACTAGGGCAATCACCACGATGCTGGTGACGATGGTGCTGATGCGCGCGGAAATCGAGGCCTGCACTTTGGCGACATCCGCCTCGACGCCGTCCAGGTTGATGGCGGTACCGAGGGCCATGTCCCACTTGGGCAGGTAGATGTTGTAGGCCAGCTTGGGCACCAACACTTTGTCGTTGGTGGGCAATGGCGAGGCGTAGCGCAGGTAGTTGGTGCCGTTCTTGCCGACGTTGTACAGCTCGCGGTTTACGTAAACGCCGTTGGGGTCTTTGCGGTCGGCGAGCACTTTGCCGACGTCCAGCGGGTTGTCGCCGCGGAACAGCCGCACGATGTTGGCGTCATGGCCGAAGAAGTAGCCGTCTTTGCCGTATTTGATTTTCGAGAGGATTTTGATCGCCTCCGCCCGGCTGTCCATGTCGCCCTGGGCAGAGCCGTCGTAAAGGCTTTGCACCGAGCCGAGGGCAATTTGCATGTAGCTCTGCAGTTCTTGTTGACGCTCGGCAATCAGGCGTTCACGGGTTTCCTTGACTTCGCCGTCGGCCAGGCTGAGCAGCACTTGCGTGGCCGCACCGCTGAGCACCAATGCAAACAGCAACACCGGAACCAGGGCCAACAGCATCACTTTGGTCTTTAAACGCATGATTACTCCTTCAACTGCGCACCGTCAGGAAACGGCAATACCGAGTTATCGGCGATTGTGATTACGGCTGTAGGTGGTTTCGTAAATTCATTTCAGACTATGCCAGGAGATTCCTCCGACTTTTTTACGCCAACCCCCTCAAACATTTTGTGCGGTGCCGATAAAACCCGTCGGACGCGTCAAAAATATCCGTTCAATATTTCAATCGGCCATGTGCATAATTCCCGCCCACTTGGCCATGACGGCTATCAGTGCGCTGTCCGTAACCACCGTTGTTCTAGCCTTACACGAGAATTACCCATGCTTAGTCGCCTCTCCATCCAGTGGAAAATCACCTCCCTCGCCGGCCTGTGCCTGCTGGTGATCGTCACCCTTCTGGTCGGCACGTCGTTGTACCAGTCGAAAAACACCGCGAACGTGGTCAAGGCGTCGAGCATGGCCATGCTTGAAGAGGCGGCGCAAAAGCGCATGACGGCGCGGGGTGAAACTCAGTCGCTGCGTATTCAGCGGTATTTCATGGACGCCTATCAGTACGGCAACGGCTTTAGCCGTCAGGTGAAAATGCTCCTCGCCCAGGCCAAGGCGCACAGCATTGACGCCGGCGCCGTGCGTTCCGATTTGTCTGAGCAGATGCACACCGCTTTGCAAGGCAACAGCAATTTGTTGGGCCTCTACGTGGTGTTTCTGCCCAACGCCCTGGATGGCCAGGACGCGCAGTTTGTTGATCAGGAAGCCCAAGGCAGCAACGACGTCGGCCGCTTCGCGCAGTACTGGTCGCAGTCTAAAAGTGGTGAGCTGTCGCCCGAGGCCATGAAGGAGGAGCTGCTCAACGACACCAGCGTGATGAGCAACGGGACGCCCTACAACTCCTGGCTGACCTGCCCGCTGCAAGGCAAGAAGGCCTGCGTGCTCGATCCGTATATCGACGAGGTCGACAAGGTTAAAACCCTGATGACCAGCATCGCCTTTCCGGTGGAAGTCGACGGCAAGGTGATTGGCGTGGTCGGTCTGGACATCAGCCTGGCGAGCCTGCAAGACATCAGCGCCAAGGCCAATAAAGAGCTGTACAACGGCGAAGGCCACGTCAGCATCATCAGCCCGCTGGGCCTGTTCGCCGGCCACAGCCGCGACGCGAGCATGCTCGGCAAACCGTTGAACGCAGCCTTCGGCGAACACGGCAACGAACTCACCCGCCTGACCGCCAGCGCCCAATCGCAGGTGCTGCACGAAGGCGACATGCTGCAAGTGCTCGAACCGCTGCAACCGATTCCCGAATCCAAGCCGTGGAGCGTGCTGATCGAAGTGCCCCAGCAGGTGCTGACTGTGCCGGCTAAAAAGCTTGAGGCCGAGCTGGATCAGCGCGGCAAAACCGACAGCAGCGTGTCCTTGGGCATTGGTTTGCTGGCGGTGATTCTCGGCTTGCTGCTGATGTGGCTGACGGCCCGCGGTGTCACCCGGCCGATTCTCAATGTGGCGGCCATGCTGCAAAACATCGCCACCGGTGAAGGCGATCTGACGCGCCGTCTCAACTACACCAAGCGCGACGAATTGGGCGAGTTGGCCGGCTGGTTCAACCGTTTCCTCGACAAGCTGCAGCCGATCATTGCCGACGTGAAAAGCTCGGTGCAGGACGCGCGCGGCACGGCGGACCAATCTTCGGCCATCGCTCGCCAAACCAGCTCGGGCATGCAGCAGCAGTTCCGTGAAGTCGACCAAGTGGCGACTGCGTTCCAGGAAATGAGCGCCACCGCCCAAGACGTCGCCCACAACGCCGCCCAAGCCGCCGAGGCCGCCCGCAGCGCCGACGACGCCACCCGCGAAGGCCTCGGCGTGATCGACCAAACCACCAGCGCCATTGAGTTGCTGGCCAATGAAATGAACGTGGCGATGGAAGAAGTCGAAGGCCTGGCCAGCAGCAGCCAGCAGATTGGTTCGGTGTTGGAAGTGATTCGCTCGATTGCCGAACAGACCAACCTGCTCGCCCTCAACGCCGCCATTGAAGCGGCCCGCGCGGGTGAGTCCGGCCGTGGTTTTGCGGTGGTGGCGGATGAAGTGCGCAGCCTGGCCAAGCGCACGCAAGACTCGGTAGAGGAAATTCGCAAAGTCATCGAAGGCCTGCAAAACGGCACTCGCGAAGTGGTCAGCAGCATGGGCAGCAGCCATCGCCAGGCGCAGACCAGCGTGCAGCAAGTGGAACGCGCCGTGGGTGCGTTGCAACGTATCAGCCACGCCGTGGGCGTGATCACCGACATGAACCTGCAGATCGCCAGCGCGGCCGAGGAGCAGAGTTCGGTGGCTGAAGAGATCAACCGCAACGTGGCTTCGATTCGCGATGTGACCGAATCAATTTCGGCGCAGGCGGATGAGTCTGCGCAGGTGAGTCAGTCGCTGAATCGCTTGGCGAACCATCAGCAGGCGTTGATGGATCAGTTCCGCGTGTAAGGGCTTTTTGTAGGCGCCAGCTCGCTGGCGAACCCTGGACACTTAGATCTAAAAATCACCTGTTCCAGGGTTCGCGACAGAGGTCGCCCCTACAACAACGTGTAACGCTTGCCGGCGCTGCTGCCCCTCGTTAGCCTGCGCGCTTCCCTTCTCTCGCCAAGGATTTGCCCATGCTCAATTACGCCATCGTCGCCGGTTCCAGCCGCAACAACAGCCAGTCCGCCAAGGTGGCGCATTTTCTTCAGCAGCGTTTGATCGAGCTGAGCCTGACCAGCGCCGAAAACAGTTCGGTTATCGACCTCGGCACCGGCGCCCTGCCCCTCTGGCCCGCCGAAGACGCCGGCCCCTGGGCGCAGTATGCCGAGCAGTTGAAAGCGGCTGACGCGGTGATCGTGGTGGTGCCGGAGTGGAATGGCATGGCGTGCCCGGCGATCAAGAACTTTTTTATCTACACCAGCAAGGCCGAACTGGCGCATAAGCCGGGGCTGTTGGTGGGCGTTTCGGCGGCCGTGGGCGGGCCGTACGTAATCAGCGAAATGCGCGCTTCGAGCTACAAGAATTGCCGTGTGAATTACCTGCCGGAACACATTCTGGTGCGCCACTGCGGCGGCGTACTGAATGGGCCTGAAGCGGCAGGCGAAGATGATCAACGTCTGCGCGCGCGCATTGATTATGCGTTGGATATTTTGGCTAAGTACGGCGAGGCGCTGAAGCCGGTGCGGGCGGCGATTGATATGAGCAATCCGGGGTTTGCTAACGGGATGTGATGGGGTGAAGGGCATTGCGGCTAACCGGAGCGTCGGGCCGGCCGTTCCCGCAGGACGCAAGGCCCCTACTTCTGCCTATCGGCAAACATCCGTCATCCCCGCGCAGGCGGCGGTCCGACGATTCGGGATCCAGAGTTTTGGATGAGACGAATATTTGTGCTCGCCACAACATTCTGGATCCCCGCGTTCGCGAGGATGACGGGTGTGGGGTACAAAACCTGCGTCACCCTGGCGAACGCGGCGGTCCGACGGCTCGGGATCCAGAGTTTTGGATTAGACGAGTATTTGTGTTCGCCACAACATTCTGGATCCCCGCCTGCGCGGGGTGACGACGGTCTTGGGCAAAACCTGCGTCACCCTCGCGCGGGGACGGCGGGGATCTTGCGCAGAATCAGCGCAAACCATCGCGGCTAAAGCCGCTCCCACAGAGAGCGAACAACCTGCTCCGGTTAGCCGCGATTTCTGAAAAAAGGCGCTCAAATCCCAGGCACAAAAACACCCACCCGCAACCCACCCAGCGGGCTATCCAGCATTTCAATCCGCCCGCCCCACGCTTCCACAATATCTCGCACGATCCCCAAGCCCAGCCCGTGCCCTTGCACTTGTTCGTCCAGCCGAGTGCCTCGTTCCAGCACTGCTTCGCGGCGCACGCGTTCTATGCCCGGCCCGTCGTCGTCGACCCAGAGCGTGAACCTGCCCGCCTGTTGTTCGATGGTCAGGCTCACGGCCGAGTCGGCCCATTTGCAGGCGTTGTCGAGCAGGTTGCCGAGCACTTCGAGCAGGTCTTCGCGGTCCAGCGGCAGGTGCAAGCCGGGGGCGGCGTGCCAGGTTAGTTCGAGACCTCGGTTGTGAATCATGCCCAAGGTGCTGAACAGCCCTGGCAGTTCCTCGTCGCACACGAACTGCGCGCCGGGCAACGCTTCGCCGGCTAGACGCGCACGGCCCAGTTCGCGGCTCAGGCGTTGTTCGATCTGTTGCAGCTGCTCGCGCAGGGTGGCCTGAATGGCGGGATGGGCTTTTAATTCGTCGCGCTCGGCCAGGCTGATCAGCACGGCCAACGGCGTTTTCAGCGCGTGACCGAGATTGCCCAAGGCGTTGCGCGAGCGCAGCAGGTGGTCTTCGGTGTGAGCCAGTAGGTGGTTGATTTGCGTCACCAGCGGTTCCAGTTCCAGCGGCACTTCGCTGTCCAGCGCAGTGCGTTGGCCTTGTTGCAGTTGTTGCAGTTGCTGACGCACGCGCTCCAGTGGACGCAAGGCATTGCGCACGGTCAGGCGTTGCAGCAGCAGAATAATCAGCAAGGCGCCGGCGCCAACCGCCAGGCCAACGTATTGCGCATGACGAAAGCTGGTGAGTACGGGGCTGTAGTCTTGCGCCACGGTGATGGACATCTGCTGACCGTAGCGGCGGTAGTCGGCGCGGTAGGTCAGCAGCAGTTGTTCATTCGGGCCGTCTGCCAGCTCGCCTTGCAAGCCGGGCTTTGTCGCGGGCGTCAGTTCAAAATCCCACAGCGAACGAGAGCGCCAGGGCGATGGAGCGCCGTCGCTAAAGTCGATGCGGAAGTAACGGCCGGAAAACGGTTGCTGGTAGCTCGCTTGCACGCGCTGGTCGCTGAGTTGCAAACCGCTCGGCCCGCGAACGGTCGCGATCAGCAAACTCTCGGCCTGTTGGCGCAAGCCGTCTTCCAGGTAGCGCCGCAAACCCAGGTCGAGCAACCAGATGCTGGTTTGCGCCAGCACCAGACCCACCACCAGCAACACGCTAACCAGGCCGAGACTCAGCCGGCGCTGAATCGACCTCACGCGCCCAACCCGGCGAAGCGATAGCCCTGGCCGCGACGGGTTTCAATCACTTCACGGCCCAGCTTGCGGCGCAGGTGGTTGACGTGCACTTCCAGCACGTTGGAGTCGCGCTCGGTTTCCCCGTCGTACAGGTGTTCGGCCAGGTGGGTTTTGGACAGCAGTTGCTGCGGGTGCAGCATGAAGTAACGCAGCAGGCGGAATTCAGCGGCGGTCAGTTGAATATCGTCGCCGTTGAGGTTTACGCATTGGCGCGTTTCGTCCAGCTGCAAGCCGGCCGCTTCCAGGTGCGGCTGATTGGCCAAGCCCTTGGAGCGGCGCAGCAATGCCTGAATGCGCAGTTGTAGCTCTTCGGGGTGGAAAGGTTTGGTCAGGTAGTCATCGGCGCCGGCTTTGAGGCCATCGATGCGTTCGGCCCAGGAGCCGCGTGCGGTCAGAATCAGCACGGGCGTGGCCAGCCCGCCGGCGCGCCATTCGCGAAGTACGTCGAGGCCCGGTTTGCCTGGCAGGCCGAGGTCGAGAATGATCAAGTCGTACGGTTCGGTGGCGCCCTGGTGCGCCGCGTCGCGCCCGTCGGCCAGCCAGTCTACGGCGTAGCCTTGGGTGCCAAGGCTGGCGAGCAATTCGTCCGCCAGCGGCACATGGTCTTCCACCAACAACAAACGCATCAGTCGTCTTCCTTGTCCTTGAGAATGCGCCCGTCGCGCACGTCGATTTCCAACTCGCGAACCACGCCGTCGCTGGTCAGTAACTCAATTTCGTAGACCAACACGTCATCCTCTTCCTCCAGTTCAGCCTCCAGCAACTTCGCCCCGGGGTGACGCTCCAGGGCGGGTTTTAGTAGCTGTTCCAAAGGAGGGATACGGCCTTCCTGCCGCAGGCGCAGCACCTCGTCCTGGTCCAGATCACGAGCGTGTACGGCGACGCTCAGGGTGAGCACGGCCAGGACCAGGGCAACGATGCCGCAGTAACGCATCAGCCATTTGCTAACGGGCTTGCTCATTACTTGTCTTGATGGTCTTTCAGGATCTGGCCGTTGGTAGCGTCAAGCTCCAGATCCCATTCCAGGCCCTGAGCGTCACGCAGTTCAACCTGGTAGATGTAGCGGCCGTGTTCTTCTTCCAACTCGGTGCCTTTCACAGTGGCGCCGGGGTGTTTGGCCAGGGCCGCTTCGTTAAGTTTCTCGAACGACTGAACGGTGCCGGCATCACGCAGTTTCATGGCCTCGTCGGGGCCCAGGTCACGCGCTTGAGCCATACCGGCGGTGGCAGTCAGGGCAGCAACAGCAAACAGGGCAGTGAACTTATTCATGGGGTCAGTCCTTTTCTTCAGTTAGTAATGTGTTTCGACGGGATCACCTTATCGCCCGCCGCTTAACTGAAGCTTAAATTCCTTAAGGCTGAGAAAACCCAGCCGCTCAGGGCTTGGAGGCAATGGCTTTGGCCAGCGCTGCTTGCAGCTCAGGGTCGTCTGGTTTGGTCATGCTGGAAAAGCTCGCCACCACGTTGCCCTGGCGGTCGACCACATATTTGTAGAAGTTCCAGCGCGGCGCACTGCTCTGCGCGGCCAGCTCTTTGAACAGGGGAATGGCTTGGTCGCCACGCACGTGTTGGGGCTCGACCATGGCAAAGGTCACGCCGTAGTTGACGTAGCAAACCTTGGCGGTTTCAGCGAGGTCGGCGTCTTCCTGGTTGAAGTCGTCGGAGGGCACGCCGAGCACTTCCAGGCCTTGTTCTTTGTGGCTTTTGTACAGCGCCTCAAGGCCTTTGAATTGCGGGGCGAAACCGCAATGACTGGCGGTGTTGACCACCAGCAGCGGCTTGCCGGCGAACTGGTCGCAGAGGTTGAGTTGTTCTTTGTTTTTGTCGCGCAGCTTGGGCAGTTCGCCTTGCAGCAGTGGCGGGCAACTGGCCGCCAAAACCGGCAGCGAGAACAACGACAAAACGAGGGCAGGTAGAACGATACGACGCAGGCTCATGGTGATGGCGCTCAAGGGTCGGTGGCAGTGGGGCCACGCTACCCGTCAAGCGCCGGGCCGTCAAAGGCAACTGCCCATGCCCAGTTGCAGCAACGCCAGACCGCCACGTTGCCAGCCCCACCACACGAGCGCGAGCAGCCCCGCCGCTGCGGCGACGCTCACCGCTACCGTGAACGAGCGGCTCATGCCGCCGCCATGCGCAGGCGTTCAACCGGCTGCTCGCGCACCGGCCAATTGAGCGCGGCGGCCACCAAGCTGAGGCCGATGGAAATTTGCCAGACCAGGTCGTAGCTGCCCGTACGGTCATACAGATAACCGCCCATCCAGCCGCCAAGAAACGCACCCAACTGATGAAACAGAAACACGATGCCGCCGAGCATCGACAGGTTGCGCACGCCAAACAGCGTGGCCACGGTGCCGTTGGTAAGCGGCACGGTCGAGAGCCAGAAAATGCCCATCAGCACGCCAAAGGTGTACGCAGTAAACATCGACACCGGCACGCTGATAAACCACACCAGCACCACCGCACGCGCTAGGTACAGCCCCACCAGCAGGCGCGGCTTGGACATGCGCCCGCCCAGCCAACCGGCAACATACGTACCGAAAATATTGAACAGCCCCACCAGTGCCAACACCGTGGTGCCGACCGTGGCGGGCAAGTGTTGGTCCACCAGATACGCCGGCAAATGCACGCCGATAAACACCACTTGAAACCCGCACACGAAAAAGCCCAACGCCAGCAGCCAGAAGCCTTTATGCGCTGCCGCTTCACGCAGCGCTGCGCCGAGGGTTTGGTCGGCGCCTGACACCGGCAGCGGCTTGTCTTTGAGCATCGCCACCAGCGGCACGATCAGCGCAGCCAGGGCGCCGAGCGCAACCAAGGCCAGCGACCAGCCCAGCCAACTCAACAAACCCAAGGTGCCGGGCAACATGGCGAACTGACCGAACGAGCCGGCCGCTGCCGCGATGCCCATGGCCATGCTGCGTTTCTCCGCCGGCACCGCGCGGCCGACTACGCCGAGCACCACCGAGAACGTGGTGCCCGACAAGCCCAGCCCAATCAGCAAACCGGCGCTCAGCGACAGCGACCACACCGAGTCCGCCGAGGCCATCAGTACCAAACCCAAGGCATACAGAACGCCGCCGACCACCATCACTCTTGCGGCACCGTAGCGGTCAGCCAAGGCGCCGGCAAACGGCTGCGACAAACCCCAGAGCAGGTTTTGCAGGGCGATGGCAAAGGCAAACACCTCGCGGCCCCAGCCAAACTCCGCGCTCATCGGCGCCAGAAACAGGCCGAAGCCATGGCGAATGCCCATCGACAGCGCCAGGATCAACGCCGCTCCCAAAAGGACCCACTTAGTTGCCCGCCATGCCGTCATCGCCCTGCTCCGCTGCACTGCATTAATCGATGGTTTCCAGGTCGTCCAGCAACAGCCAGAGCGCCTCACGTTTTTCTGCACCGAGGCGCAGCGCCACTTGTGCTTGCGCGTCTTTCCAAGCCTGCGCCGCCTGCTCGAAACGGCGGGTGCCCTGCGCTGACAACTGCACCTTGCGGCTACGCAAATCACTGCCCTCGCCCATCTGCACCAAGCCTTCGCCCTCCAACACCTTGAGATTGCGACCCAGGGTGCTGCGGTCCAGGCCCATGGCTTCCGCCAATTCGGAAATGCTCGGTTGCTCAAGCCGCTGGAGGTGGCTGAGCAAGGAATATTGCGCCACGTTTAAGCC
Organism: Pseudomonas sp. AC070; assembly: GCF_979258635.1. Classification (NCBI taxonomy): domain Bacteria; kingdom Pseudomonadati; phylum Pseudomonadota; class Gammaproteobacteria; order Pseudomonadales; family Pseudomonadaceae; genus Pseudomonas; species Pseudomonas sp. AC070. Next base: position 2,561,820 of record NZ_OZ409871.1, on the reverse strand, counting down.
GAGCGGCTGCAGGGCGTCGTCGTACAGACGGCTGACGCTGCGGGCGGCTCGGCGGAGTTTGGTGCAGAGGCAATGGGTGGTTAGCATGGATGCGTGTATATACCCGTGTCTGGGTGGCGTCAAATGGAAAGAGCGATTTTGGGGGTGGGCGTGATTGGTTGCGGGGACCGGGAGAGCAAAATTGTTGACGTATTCGAGGTCAGTGCCTGACGAAAGACTCTGGATTCCCGCCTTCGCGGGAATGACGGTGTCCGCGAAAAAATCATCCGTCATCCTCGCGAACGCGGCGGTCCGACGATTCGGGATCCAGAATCTCGGATGTGTCGACGTTATGTGCACGACGCAATAGCCTGGATCCCGAATCGTCGGACCGCCGCGTGCGCGAGGATGACGGCGTTTTTGTATAGATGGTCGTCATCCCCGGGAAAGCGGCATTTCGACGATGCGCGACTCAGGTTAGCGCCCTAAACCGCCGACACCACCAACACCAAACACTCCACCAACTCCACCATCGCCCCCGCCGTATCCCCTGTCGTGCCGCCCAACCGCGCCACCATCCGGCCCCGCAACCAGGCGAACAGCAGCAGCCCGCTCACCAACGCCAACAACCCGGCCCAGCCAAACATCAGCATGGCCAGCGCATGGGCGCCCAGCACCCAGGGCAACGCCGAGCGCGGCAGGTGCTCGGCCAACGCCTGCCCCAACCCGCCAGCGCGCACATACGGCGTGGTCATGAACAGCAGCGGCAACAAACCACGCGCCAGCCAAGGGGCCAGCAGCAGCGCGCTCCCATGAAAATGTTCTAGCAAGGCCACCAGCGCCGCGAATTTCAGCAGCAGCACCACCACCAACGTCACCACGGCAATCGGCCCGCTGCGTGGGTCTTTCATGATGGTCAGGGTGCGTTCGCGGTCGCCGAAGCCGCCGAGCCAGGCGTCGGCGCTGTCGGCGAGGCCGTCCAGGTGCAGGGCGCCGCTCAATGCCACCCAGGCGGCCAGCAGCAGCGCCGCGCGAAGCAAGGTGGGCGTGTCGGCCAACATGGCGTTCAGGGCTAAAAGCAGCAGGCCAATCAGCAGACCGACTACGGGGTACCACAGCAGCGAACGCCCCATTTCCTGAGGGCTTGGCATACCCGGCAAGCGCACGGGCAAGCTGGTGAGAAATTGCACGGCGATCAGCAGCGGCAGCATCAAACCTCCAACAGCACGCAGGGCGATTGCACGGTGAGGTGGTGCAACCCGCCGTGGGCGACTTCCACTTGCAGCAATTGCTCGCGAGGCAAGCCGCGGGCCTGGGCGAGCAGCAAGCGCATTACGCCGCCGTGGCTGACTAGCAGCACACGCCGGCCGTCATGCTCGGCGGCGATGCGTCCAATAGCGCCAAGCACGCGGGCAGCGAACGCCAGCACCGGCTCGCCGTCGGGCGGCGTGAAGGCGTAGGGGTCGGTCCAGAATTGGCCGAGGTCGCCTTCGTGCTGGTCCATCAGCGCCAGGGCGGTTTGCCCTTCCCAGGCGCCAAAGTGCAGCTCGCGTACATCGCTTTCCAGCAGCAGCGGCACGCCACGCTCAGCGGCGAGCTGTTGCGCAAAGGCTGCACAGCGTTGCAGCGGCGAGCTGATGATCAGGTCCCACGGGCCCGCTTCGGCCACGGCGGCGTGCATTTGCGTCCAGCCTTCATCGGTGAGCGCATCGTCGATGCTGCCGCGAAAGCCGCCGGCCAATTCGGTCGCGCCGTGGCGCAGCAGGCTGAGGTGCACGGTCATGCCGGGCGATCTGCGACAGCGGCTTCGGCAAACGTGGCCATGTCGCCGTGCAGGCAGCAGGCCATTTGCAGCAGCGGCACGGCCAGCGCCGCCCCACTGCCCTCGCCCAGGCGCAAGCCCAGTTGCAGCAAGGGTTGCGCCTCCAAGGCTGCCAACACGGCGTGATGACCAGGTTCGGCGCCCTGATGGGCGAACAGCAGCCACGGGCGGCAATCGGCGTTCAAACGCACGGCAATCAATGCCGCGACGGTGCAGATAAACCCGTCCACCAGCACCGTTAAGCCTTCCTGCGCACAGGCGATGTAAGCGCCCACCAGCGCGGCGATTTCAAAACCGCCCAGGTGTTGCAGCACGGCCAGCGGGTCACTCAGGTGCGCGTGGTGCAGGGCCAGCGCGGCTTCGATCACGTTCACTTTATGGGCCACGCCTGCCGGGTTCAGGCCGGTGCCGGGGCCGACGATCAACCGTACCGGGCAGTCGAGCAGCGCGCTGGCCATGGCGCTGGCCGAGGTGGTGTTGCCAATGCCCATTTCGCCGCCGATATACAGCTGCGCCCCGCCCGCCTTAGCCCGGCGGACGCTGTCGCGCCCGGCTTCGAGGGCGATGTACAGCTGGGTTGGCGTCATCGCCGGGCCTTGAGCGAAGTTGAACGTGCCGGCGCCGAGGTTCAGGTGACGCACGTTGGGGATCGCTTCCAGCGGCGTGGCGGTGCCCAGATCGATCACTTCCAGCGCAGCATCGAGGTAACGCGCGAGCACGCTGATGGCCGCGCCGCCGCCGATAAAATTGCGCAGCATTTGCCCGGTCACGGCCTGCGGATAGGCCGACACGCCTTCGGCTACCACACCATGGTCGCCGGCAAAAATGGCGATCCACAGGCTGTCGATCACCGGCCGCTCGCAGCCTTGCATGGCGGCCAAGTCAATGGCCACCTGCTCCAGCACGGCCAGCGAACCGGCCGGTTTGGTCAGCATTTGCTGACGCGCCGTGGCTTTGCTTTTGGCCACGGTATCCAACGGCTGACAGGGTGCAACCCACCACGACAGGCTCATAACGGCGCTCCTTTGAGAATCATGGGTAGGCCAGCAACGGTAAAAATCACCCGCTGGCAACGTTCAGCCAGGGCCTGATGCAACCAGCCCGCCTCATCGACATAACGGCGTGTCAGCTCGCCCATGGGCACCACGCCCAGGCCGGTTTCGTTGCTCACCAGCAGAATGCGCCCCGGCAGCGCTGGCAGGCATTCGAGCAAGGCGTCGCGTTCGGCGGCCAGGCGCTGAGGGTCGTCGAGCATCAGCAAATTGGTAAGCCATAGGGTCAGGCAATCGACCAGCAAGCAATGGTCCGGCGCGGCATGGGTTTGCAGCACGTGCGCCAGGCGTAACGGCTCTTCCACCAAACCCCACGCGGCCGGACGACGTTCGCGGTGTTGGCGGATGCGCGCGCTCATTTCGCCGTCGCCGGCTTGCGAGGTGGCGATATAGGTGACCGGCCAGGTGCTTTCGCTGGCCAGGCGCTCGGCGAGGCGGCTTTTGCCGGAGCGGGCGCCGCCGAGGATGAGTTCATGCATGGTCAGTGTCCAAAAGTGTCAACGCCCCTGTAGGAGCGGCTTCAGCCGCGATGCTTTTAGGTCGCAAGAGCATCGCGGCTAAAGCCGCTCCCACAGAGTGCGTGGAATACCGCGCAAAGTGCTTGGTTTCCGGTGTTTGCCAAGCCTCGAGCGCAAATCGCGGCCCTGTAGGAGCGGCTTTAGCCGCGATGCTTTTCGAATGCAGGAGCATCGCGGCTAAAGCCGCTCCAACAGGGTGTTTTATAGCCCGCACAAGCTGCGTAATTGTTCGGTATCCAAATGCTGTTCCACCAAATCCGCCAGGCGCTCTAAATCACGCTCGCGCAGGGCGTGGTAGTCGACCGTTTGCACGTCTTGCAGTCCAGCCCAGCCCAGCACGGCGCTGCATGCCGCTGGACTTTCGAACAGGCCGTGCAAGTACGTGCCGAGAATCTGTCCATCGTCGCTGCGGGCGCCGTCGCAGCGGCCGTCGTCGAGCTGCACGGCGAACTGTTCCAAGGCCGGCCCGGTGCTGATGCCGGCGTGAATTTCATAGCCGCTGATGGCCGCGCCATCGAGGCACAAGTGGCCGTTTACGTTGCGCAGCTGTTTGTGTTCGGCCAACACCGTTTCGAAGTCGAGCAGCCGCAGTCCCGCGCTCGATCCGGCGGCACCTTCGATACCGGCCGGGTCGTGGATCTGTTGGCCGAGCATCTGGAAGCCGCCGCAAACGCCAAGCACCTTGCCGCCGTAGCGCAGGTGTTTGTGCAAGGCGCTTTCCCAGCCGTTCGCCCGCAGCACGGCGAGGTCGCCACGGGTGCTTTTCGAGCCGGGCAGAATAATTAGGTCGGCCGGCGGAATCGGCTGGCCGGGGGCGATAAATTGCAGGTCTACCTGGGGGTGCAGGCGCAGCGGGTCGAAGTCGGTGTGGTTGCTGATGCGCGGCAGCACCGGCACTACCACTTTGAGCACCTGCTCGGCTTTGGCGATTTGCCGGGTGTCGACGGCGTCTTCAGCTTCCAGGTGCAAATCGGTGAGGTACGGCAGCACGCCCAGCACCGGTTTGCCGGTGCGTTGTTCCAGCCAGTCGAGGCCCGGTTGCAGCAGGCTGAGGGCGCCGCGAAAGCGGTTGATGACGAAGCCTTTGACCCGCGCTTGCTCGCTTTCAGAGAGCAGTTCCAACGTGCCGACCAAATGGGCGAACACGCCGCCGCGATCGATGTCGGCGATCAGAATCACCGGGCAATCCACCGCCTCGGCAAAGCCCATATTGGCGATGTCGCCCGCGCGCAAGTTGATTTCCGCAGGCGACCCCGCGCCCTCGACCATCACCACCGAATAGGCGCTACTCAATCGTTGGTGCGATTGCAACACGGCCTGCATGGCAACCTTTTTGTAGTCGTGGTACTGGGCCGCTTCCATGCTGGTGACGGCGCGGCCATGAATGATGACTTGCGCGCCGGTGTCGCTGTTGGGTTTGAGCAGCACCGGGTTCATGTCGGTGTGTGCCGGCAAACCACAGGCTTGCGCCTGCACCGCCTGGGCGCGGCCGATTTCGCCGCCATCGACCGTTACCGCGCTGTTGAGCGCCATGTTCTGTGGTTTGAACGGCGCCACGTTCACGCCTTGGCGATGCAGCCAGCGGCACAGCGCCGCCACCAACGTGCTTTTGCCGGCGTCGGACGTAGTGCCCTGCACCATTAAGGTCGCGCCCTGCATCATCAAGGTCGTGCCCGTTGCGTTATTCATAGGTGCGCCACGCGTGGAAAACCTCGGTCAGTTTTAGCCAGTCAGCCTCTTCAGCCGGCAGGCCGATGCGCAGGCTGCTGTGAGCCGGAAACAGCCGCAGCAGCACGCCGCGCCGGGCAAAAAAATCGTGAATCTTGGCGGCTTGTTCGCCTTGCCACCATTGAAACAGTGCAGTGCCGCCGCTGGGTTGCAGACCGTTAACCGTCATCAGTTCGGCAAGCCGCTGACTGGCGTGCAGCGCGCGCTCACGCTGGCGCTGTTGGCTGGCCTGATCGGCGAAACACTGGCGGGCCACCGCGCGGGTTGGGCCGTTAATGGTCCAGGGGCCCAGGCGATCGGCCAGGGCTTGTAGCAGCGCTGGCACGGCCAGCACGCAGCCCAGTCGAGCACCGGCCAGGCCGAAAAATTTTCCAAATGAGCGCAGCACGATCAGGCCGTCACGCGGACACTCGGCCGCCAGGCTGTGTTGCGGGGTGATGTCGATAAAGGCTTCGTCCACCACCAGCCACCCGCCCCGCTCCGCCAGGTTCGCGTGCCAGCTCACGAGCTGTTCGCGCGGGCACAGGCGGCCGGTGGGGTTGTTGGGGTTGACCACCACGAGCACGTCTAGCTCATGGAGCTGCGCGGCGACGTCGGCCTCGGTCAATTCGCGAACATCGTGCCCGGCTTCGCGCCAGGCGTGGGCATGTTCGGCGTAGCACGGCGACAGCACGCCCACTCGACTGCGCCCACGCAAACGTGGCAGTAGTTGAATGGCAGCTTGTGAACCGGCCACCGGCAGCAGTTGCTCCACGCCGTAATACGCGCAGGCAGCGGCGGTTAAGCCGTCGTCATCTTCGGGCAGCCGCGCCCAGGCGCTGACGGGAATCTCGGCCAGGGGAAACGGCCACGGCGCGATGCCGGTGGACAGGTCCAGCCAGTCTTCGACGGCAATGCCGTAGTCACGCGCGGCCTGTTGCAGTCGGCCGCCGTGGAGCAGGCCGCCATGGAGCAGGCCGGCGCTGATGGGCTTAGGCAAACAGGCGCCCTCCGAGCAGCAACACCAGCAGCCACAGCAAAACCCCGCGCCGCACCAACCGCACGGCGCGCTCAATGGTGTCGGCATCCGGCGCCGGACCTTCGCCCAAGGGTGGGCGTTCACGCAGGGCGCCGTGGTACATGGCCGGTCGCCCCAGCGCTACGCCCAGCGCACCAGCGCCCGCCGCCATCACTGGGCCGGCGTTCGGGCTGTACCAGGTGAAGCCCTGCCGCCACCAGCAGCGCAAGGCCAGGCGCGTGTTGCCGAGCAGCGCGTAGGTAAGCGCCACCAGCCGCGCGGGAATCAGATTGAGCACGTCGTCGATGCGCGCCGCCGCCCAGCCGAAACGCTCGAAGCGCGGGTTGCGGTAGCCCCACATGGCGTCCAGCGTGTTGCTCAGGCGGTACAACACCACGCCGGGCGCGCCCAGCAGCACGAACCAGAACAAGGCCGCGAACACCGCATCGCTGCCGTTTTCCAATACCGATTCGGTGGCCGCCAACGCCACGCCGTGCTCATCGAGGGCCGAGGTGTCGCGGCTGACGATATAGCCCACCCGCTCGCGGGCTTTGGCCAAATCACCGTCGCGCAGCGCCTGAACAATCGGCTGCGCATGTTCGGTCAGGCTTTGCATGCCCAGGGCCAGGTACAGCGCGGCGATGTCCACCAGCCAGCCGATGTAGGGCAGCAGGCTCAGCAGCCAGGCGGCGACGGTCAGCGGCAGCACGGCAAGCACCCAGGCGGTCACGCCATGGCTGCGCCAGCCGCGCCCGACGTCGTCAGCGTTTTCGCTAAAGGCGCGGTTGAAGCGCTGTTCAAGCGCGTTGGCCAGACGACCAAAGCCCACCAGCGGATGCCAGCGCTTGGGTTCGCCGAAACAGACGTCCAGCGCCACTCCGGCGACGCTGAGCAAGGCGATGCTCATTGCGCCTCCGGCCAGGTGTCGGTGAATAGCAGTTCGCTGAGCGGTCGCGGCGTCGCCCAACCTTCCTGTTGCAGCATCGGCGCTTCATAGAATTCCGGCACCGGGCCCACGCACAGCACGGCAACCGGCTTGGCGCCAGCAGGCAGGTGCAGTAATTCGGCCAACGCTTGCGGCTCGAACATCGACACCCAGCCCACGCCCAGCCCTTCAGCGCGCGCTGCCAGCCAGAAATTCTGGATCGCGCAGGACACCGAGGCCAGGTCCATTTCTGGCAATGTGCGCCGGCCAAATACATGGGCCTCACGGCCATCGCCGAGGGCGACCACCAGCAGCTCGGCGCAGTCGCGAATGCCCTCGACTTTCAGGCGCATAAATTCATCGGCGCGCTGTTCCAGCGCCTCGGCAGTGCGCACCCGCTCTTCTTCCACCAGCGCATGAATGGCATGGCGCAGCTCGGAACGGGTAATGCGGATAAACCGCCACGGCTGCATCAGGCCGACGCTCGGGGCGTGGTGCGCCGCTTCGAGCAAGCGCGCCAGCACCTCGGGCGCCACTTCGCCGCTGCTGAAGTGGCGCATGTCGCGGCGCTCGGCAATGGCGCGGTACACGGCCGCGCGCTCAGCGGCGCTGTAGGCGTGGTCCGTCATGCCAGTTGCTCGTCGCTCTGCTGAACGTGGGCGATAGCAGGCGCCGCGCCGGGCAGAAACAGTGCCGCCGCGGCGGCCGGGTTGGACGGCATATACAAGTGAATGTACGAAGCCGTCAGCCGGCCGATGCGGTACACCGCCTCGCTGGTGCGTTTGTAGGTCGGGCACACGCCACGGGCCAGCGGCTCCAGGGCGCAGTGCAGTTCGGAGTAGTGATAGGTATGGCCGCGCACGCGGCCTTCGGGCAGTTCGATTTCCTGCAAGGCCAGCGCTTTGAGCTTTTTATGCATCTGAGCATTGCCAGGCAACAGGCCCAACAGTTCGCCGCTGGCGCCGTCTTTGTCGGTCAGCGCGTCAAGCAGATACAACATGCCGCCGCATTCGGCGTGCAGCGGTTTGCCGGCAGCGTGGTGGGCATGAATGGCGGCGCGCATGGCCTGGTTGGCTTGCAGCGGTTGCAGGTGCAATTCCGGATAACCACCGGGCAAATACAGGCTATCGACCTCGGGCAACGCGCTGTCGCGCAACGGCGAGAATTCGATCAGCTCGGCACCCAGCTCGCGCAGCAGGTCGAGGTTGGCTTGGTAGAGGAAGGCGAACGAGGTGTCGCGCGCCACGCCGATGCGCACGCCGTTGAGCAACGGCGCAATATGCCGCGCCGTGGGCGGCGGCGCGAAGTGCACCGGCGCCGGCAGCGTGGTGTCGGCGCTGGCGGCCAGGGCGTCGGCGGCGGCGTCCAGACGGGCGTCCAAGTCTTCCAGCTCTTCGGCTTGCACCAGGCCCAGGTGCCGGCTCGGCAGTTCAATCGCGGCGCTGCGCGGCAAGGCGCCGTACCACTTGATGGCAGGCGGCAGGCAGTCGCGCAGAATTTCACCGTGGCGGGCGCTGCCGGTGCGGTTGGCGAGCACGCCGGAGAACGGCAGGTCGGCCTGGTACGTGGCCATGCCGTGAGCCATGGCGCCGAAGGTTTGCGCCATGCCGGAACCGTCAATCAGGGCCAGCACCGGCACGCCGAAGTGACGGGCCAGGTCGGCCGCCGATGGCGTGCCGTCGAACAGGCCCATGACGCCTTCAATCAGAATCAGATCAGCCTCGGCGGCGGCTTCCCAGAGCAGGCGGCGGCTTTCCGCTTCGCCGACCATCCACAAATCCAGCTGGTACACCGGCGCACCGCTGGCGCGGGCGAGAATCATGGGGTCGAGAAAATCCGGCCCGCATTTGAATACCCGCACCCGTTTGCCTTGGCGTGTGTGCAAGCGCGCCAGGGCGGCGGTGACGGTGGTTTTGCCCTGGCCGGACGCCGGTGCGGCGATCAACAGCGCCGGGCATGCGTGGCTCTGCATCAGAACTCCACCCCGGCCTGGGCTTTGACGCCGGATTTGAACGCGTGCTTGACCATTGCCATTTCGGTCACGGTGTCGGCCGCTTCAATGAGCGCAGGCGGCGCGCCACGGCCGGTGGCGACCACGTGCTGAAATTCCGGGCGGCCGCCGATATCGGCGAGCACGGTGTCGAGGTCGAGGTAGTTGTGTTTCAGGGCGATATTCAGCTCATCCAGCACCACCAGGCCGATGGCCGGGTCGTTGAGCATGTCTTTGGCCACGGCCCAGGCAGCGACTGCTTTGTCGATGTCGCGCTGGCGGTCCTGGGTGTCCCAGGTGTAGCCCTCGCCCATCACGTGGTAGCTGACTTCTTCGGGGAAGCGGCGGAAGAAACGTTCTTCGCCGGTACTGGCCGCGCCTTTAATGAACTGCACCACGCCCACTTTCATGCCATGGCCCAAGGCCCGCGCCACCATGCCAAAGGCCGAACTGCTTTTGCCTTTGCCATTGCCGGTGTGCACCAGCAGCAGGCCGTATTCGTTCTGCGCCTGGGCGATTTTCTCGTCGATAAGGGCTTTTTTGCGGGCCATGCGCGCCTTGTGGCGGGCGTCGCGTTCTGCGGATTCGCTCATTGCGGTCTCAGCTCTTCAACATCAATTGTCCAGGCCATGAAACCCAGCGCGCGGCAGTGGTTTTTCATTGGCGTGGTTGAGGCTAGCGGAGAACGGCAGACGCAGGGATTGCAGGCAATCACCCGACGCCAGACAAAGCCCTCCGCAATGCCGTGGTACTGCGACAGGCCGGTCTCCGGGCTAATGAGCGCGGCCAGTGATGGCCAACAGAACAGCGCGCCTTCCCGTGTTCAACACAGTGGCTAGTGCGGTGTTCAGCTCAATTACCGTTGCGGGGGCAGCGTCGGCTTGTGCCGTTTCTTTTGTACGCGCAACACGTGCAAAACAAGCGGGACCGACTTCCCTGTTTCACCGCCAAATGGCGGCACCTGAAGCGAGGGTGGCAGGTTAGAGGGTTGCAGGTTGAGCGTCAATTCGGCGGGGGGCGCCAACTCGGCGCACTTCTGTATAGGGGAAACCCCTACAAAGCGTGTAGGGGGTGCCCCGATTTTTCGGTTATGCGCGGCTGCCTATAGTTCGCCCACCTTGAACCTGGTCGGGAATTTGCCGTGTTGGCCTATAGCGCGCTGTACCTTGGAGTTGTCATCAGCCTTGTTGGCCTGGGCGTGTCCATGCCGTGGTTGGCCGGTGCCGGTCTTGCCGTTACTGCATTGGCCGGCGTGTTTGTTAGGCCGAGCAAGGCGCCCGTGGCCGAGCCGGTTTACGTTGAAGAAACCGCGCCGACCCTGGACAACCAACCGCTGCTCACTGCGCTGTTGCCCACCTGGAACGACAACCTTGGCCAGGTGCGCCAACTGCTGGGCAGTAACGTCAGCGCCCTCTTCGACCGCTTCGCCAGCCTGGTCGACCGCCTGCAACAAACCCTCAACCGCTCCGAAAGCGTGCTCGGCAACAACGGCATCGGCGACAGCCTGCGCACCGCCAACGCGCGCCTCGACGAAGTGACCAGCGCCTTTCACGCCGCCAGCGACAACCGCAAGCAACTGCTCGCCACCGTCGGCCACCTGAACAGCTACGCCAGCGAATTGCAGAGCATGTCCAAGCACGTGCAGGACATCGCCAGCCAAACCAACCTGCTCGCCCTTAACGCCGCCATCGAAGCGGCGCGTGCCGGCGAGTACGGCCGCGGCTTCTCGGTAGTGGCCGATGAGGTGCGCAAGCTGTCCAGCCTGTCGGCCGAAACCGGCCAGCGCATGGTCGAGAAAGTCGGCGAAATCAACAAAGCCATCCAGTCCACCGTTGGCGCGGCCGATCAGCTGTCGACCAGCGAAGAAAGCAACCTGCGTTACCTCGATCAGGTGGCCGGCGAAATCATGCAGGGCCTGTCGGCCAACCTCGACGAGCTGACCCACAGCTCGCTCGAACTGCAACAGGACACCCGCGTCACCCAGGGCGACATTCAGGAAATCGTCGTCAGCCTGCAGTTTCAGGACCGCTCCGACCAGATGCTCGACCACTTGCAAAGCGACATGCAGCGCTTGCAAAGCGCGCTGCAAAACCAGGACCCGATCATCAGCGACCCGCAGCGCTGGCTGCGTGAACTGCGCAGCCAATTCACCACCGACGAAGAACGCGGCGGCCGCCGTGCAGCCGGCAAAAGCCGCGCTGCGCAAGACGACATCACCTTTTTCTAACGCCTTTTCCTTGCCCTGACGGAGCCCTGCCCCATGGCCAAAACCATTTTGATCGTCGATGACTCATCGTCCATGCGCCAACTGGTGAAAATGACCCTCACCGGCGCCGGCCACCAAGTGATTGAGGCCGTCGACGGCCGCGATGCGCTGGCCAAGCTGACCGGGCAAAAGGTCAACCTGATCATCAGCGACGTGAACATGCCCAATCTCGACGGCATCGGCCTGGTCAAGGCACTCAAGGCGCGGCCGGAATACAAGTTCACCCCCATCGTCATGCTGACCACCGAAAGCGAGCAAAACAAAAAGGCCGAAGGCCAGGCAGCGGGTGCGCGCGCCTGGATCGTCAAACCGTTCCAGCCGGCGCAGTTGTTGTCGGCCGTCGACAAGTTGGCCAGCTGACATGTTTCAGCTCAGCCACCCTGCCCCCGGCCAGTTGGCCATTGCCGGCAGCCTGACCATTTATGAAGTGAGTCAGGCCCACACCGAGCTCGCCGCCGTGCTCAACAGCGACACGCACGTGCCGGCCTGGCGCCTGGACCTGAGCGAGGTGGAAGAACTCGACACCGCCGGCGTGCAGCTGTTGCTGGCCTTGCACAAGTCGCTGCAACAGCTGGGCATCGTGTTGGAAACCTGCAACCCGGCCGCCGCCGTACTCGAGCTGCTCGCCCTGTTGCGCCTCTCTCATTTGCTGCCGTTGTCGGCAGCCCAGGCCTGAGGGCCACCCCATGCTGAACGGCGAACAGTGGACGCAACTGCTGCTGGGCTTTATCGAAGAAGCGAGCGAGCTGACCAAGCAGGCCGAGGAATACCTGCTGCAACTGGACCAGTCGCCCACTGACGAAGAGGCCCTGAGCGGCCTGTTCCGCGCCATGCACACCATCAAAGGTTCGGCGGGTTTGTTCTCGCTGACGCCGTTGGTGGGCTTTACCCATCACCTGGAAAACCTGCTGATGGCCGTGCGCGACGGCGCCGGCACCCTGACCCCGGCGCTGATTTCCGTGCTGCTGCGCTGCCTGGATGAAATCGCTTCCATGGTCGCCTTGATCGATCCGCACAGCGGCGAGCTGCCGGTGGATGAAGAGCATCAGGCGCAACTGCTGGCCACCTTGGCTGAACATGCGCAGGCCGTGCCGGGCGCCATGCCAGTAACGGCTGCCCATGAACCTGCCAGCGCGGCGCCGGTCGTGGCCTCGCTGGGTAAATCGGCGGCCTGGCACATTTCCCTGCGCTTTCACGCCGACCTGCTGCGCAACGGTTTCGACCCGGCGTCATTTGTGCGTTACCTGGCGCGCCTGGGCGATATCAACCACCTGGCGTTGATCGACGACACGCTGCCAGCCCTTGCCGATCTGGACCCGGAAAGCTGCTACCTGGGTTTGGAAATTGACCTGCAAAGCGAGGCCAGCAAAACCGAAATTGAAGAGGTGTTCGAGTTCATCCGCGACTTCTGCACCTTGCACATCTTGCCGCCCGACAGCGTGCTGGATGACTACCTCAAGCTTATTCAGCAGTTGCCCGAAAGCGATGCGCGCATTGGCCAGATTCTGGTCACCGCCGGCCTGCTCACCGAACACGAACTGCAAACCGGGCTGCACCTGCAAGCCAGCGCCACCGATGAAAAACCCGCGCTTGGCGAAGTGCTGGTGAGCCAGGGCATGGTCGCACCGAAAGCCGTAGACGCAGCGCTGGCCAAACAAAAAGCCTCCCGCGATAAACGTGTGAACGACAGCCCGATTCGCGTGGCCGCGCACAAACTCGACGAGCTGATCAACCTGGTCGGCGAACTGGTGATCAGCGCGGCCGGCGCGCAGTTGCACGCGCAAAAGCACGGCAACGCCCAATGCATTGAAAGCGCGCAAACGGTGAATCATCACGTCGAGCAAATTCGTGAAGCGGCGCTGAAAATGCGCATGATCGAAATTGGCGACACCTTCAACCGCTTCCACCGCGTGGTGCGCGACGTCAGCCAGCAACTGGGCAAAGACATCCGCCTGGACATTCGCGGCGCCGACACCGAGCTGGATAAATCGGTGATCGACCAACTGGCCGACCCGCTCACCCACCTGGTGCGCAACGCCATCGACCACGGCATCGAAAACGCCGAACAACGCGCGGCGGCCGGCAAATCGGCGCAGGGCTTGCTGCGCCTGAATGCCTACCACGAGTCGGGCATGATCGTGATTGAAGTGAGCGACGACGGCCACGGCCTGAACACCGCACGCATCCGCGAAAAAGCCATCGCCCGGGGCTTGATCGACGCCCAAGCCAACCTCTCGGAACACGATATTCAACGGCTGATTTTCGCCGCCGGTTTCTCCACCGCCGACGCGGTGTCCGACCTCTCCGGCCGTGGTGTTGGCATGGACGTGGTGCGCAGCGCCATCGATGCCCTGCGCGGCAGCATCGACATCGATTCGGTGCTCGGCCAAGGCACCACCTTCCGCATTCGCCTGCCGCTGACCCTGGCAATCATCGATGGCTTTTTGGTCAGCCTGGGCGATGAACACTTGGTGGTGCCGCTGGATTTGGTCACCGAATGCATCGAGCTGGACGCCACCCAATTGGCGCGCTGCACCTATGGCTACATCGAGCTGCGCGGCAAACCGCTGCCGTGCATCGACCTCGCCGCGCACTTTGGCTTGCCCGCCAGCCACACCAACCGCCGCAACATTGTGGTGGTCAATTTTGGCCGCCAGCAGGCCGGGTTGATCGTCGACCACCTGCACGGCGAGCTGCAAACCGTTATCAAGCCGCTGGGCCTGCTGTTCCAACACCTGCAAGGCATCAGCGGCTCCACCATTCTCGGCTCCGGGCAAATCGCCTTGATCCTGGATATCGCCAGTCTGTTCAACACCCTGCAACACAGCGTCGAGGCCGACTCGCGCGCTAACCAACCGCGACCGGACCTCACCGGCTCCTAGGAGACCTTTTATGCACGCTATCCGTAACTTGAAGATCGGCATTCGCCTGATCGCCGGCTTCACCCTGGTGGTGATTCTCACCGCCGTGGTGGGCGCCCTTGGCATTGTTAATTTGGGCAAGGTCAACGACCTGTCCGACCAGATGTACCAGCGCGAAATGATCGGCCTGAGCTATATGCAAACGGCCAACCTCAACCTCGCCTACGTGGGCCGTCACCTGCGCAGCAGCTTGCTCAGCACCAACGCCGAAGAGCGCGAGCGCACCATTGCCCAGGTGCACGAGGCGCTTAAAGCCATGCACGAAAACCTCGACAAGGCGCGCCCCAGCTTCAGCAGCCCCGAGTCGTTGGCGCAGTTGGCCACCCTGACCAAAGAGCTGAACGCCTACGAGCAAACTGCGCTGCGTATTCTCGACATCAACAAAGCCAGCGGCCGCTTCGCCGAGGCAAACGACGTGATCGCCTTGCTGCCCGAGCTGCGTGCCCAGAGCAACGCCGCCGACGAAACGATTGCCGCGTTGGTTGAGCAGAAAAAAAACCGCGCCGGGGAAGCCAACGACACCATCACCACGATTTACGAGGGCTCTCGTACGCAAATGATCGTGCTGATTCTGATCGCCGCCGGCCTGGGCTTCGCCATTGGCATTCTGGTCACCCGCAGCATCACCCGCCCACTCAACCGTGCGGTAGACGTGGCCAACAGCCTGGCCGAGGGCGACCTCAGCGTGAGCATCACCTCGGACAGCAAAGACGAAACCGGCAAGTTGCTCGCCTCCATGCAACACATGACCGAACGCCTGCGCTCGGTGATGGGCGATGTGCGCAGCGCCGCCGATTCGTTGTCCTCGGCCTCCGAGGAGGTCAGCGCCACCTCCATGTCGCTGAGCCAGGCCGCCACCGAACAAGCCGCCAGCGTCGAAGAAACCACTGCGTCGGTTGAACAGATGTCGGCCTCGATTGCGCAGAACACCGAAAGCGCGCAAATCACCGATGGCATCGCCGGCAAAGCCGCTAGCGACGCCGTTCAAGGCGGCCAGGCCGTGCGCGAAATGGTGCAGGCGATGAAACAAATCGCGGCCAAAATCGGCATCATCGATGACATCGCCTACCAGACCAATCTGCTCGCCCTGAACGCCGCCATTGAAGCCGCCCGTGCCGGCGACCATGGCAAAGGCTTCGCCGTGGTCGCTGCCGAAGTGCGCAAACTGGCTGAACGCAGCCAGGTGGCCGCGCAGGAAATTGGCGGCGTGGCGAGCAACAGCGTCAGCCTCGCCGAACAGGCCGGCAAACTGCTCGACGAAATTGTGCCAAACATTCAGAAAACCTCCGACCTGGTGCAAGAAATCACCGCCGCTTCGCAAGAGCAATCCAGCGGCGCCGGGCAGATCAACATCGCCATGGGCCAGATGAACCAGATCACCCAGCAAAACGCCTCGGCCTCGGAAGAGTTGGCCGCCACGGCCGAAGAAATGAACGCCCAGGCCAGCCAGTTGCAGGAACTGATCGGCTACTTCCGCCTCGACAATTTCGCCGCTGCCGCCAGCCACAAACCGAGCCAACCGCGCGGGCCGAGCAATGTGCGCGAGTTGCGTCGCCAGGAGCCGCGCAAGCCAGGGCAAGGGCTGGTGGATGAAGGCCAGTTTGTGAACTTCAACTAAGCACCGGGACGCCAAGCCATGCCTCACCTACAAGCCAGCGCTGCCGCCACGCCCGATAGCGTGCAGCACCTGTCGTTCCGGGTTCGCGACGCGCGTTATGCGCTGCCGATCGAGCTGGTGCGCGAGATTATCGAATACGGGCAGATCACCACGGTGCCGATGATGCCGAGCTTTATCCACGGCGTGATCAACCTGCGCGGCAACGTGGTGCCGGTGCTCGACTTGGCGGCGCGCTTCGGCATGCCGCTGAGCGTGGCCAACAAGCGCACCTGCATCGTGATCATCGAACTGCACCTGGACGATCAGGAGCAGCGCATCGGTTTGGTCGTGGATGCCGTGGACGCCGTGCTGGATATCGACGGTTCCACGGTTGAACCGCCGCCACCGTTTGGTGCCGGCATCAACACTGACTTTATTGCCGGCATGGCCCGTGATGAGCGCGGCTTCACCATTGTGCTGGACGTACGGCGGGTGCTGTCGCTCGACGATATCCGCCAGTTGAGCCTCGCCCGTCAGGCCAGTTGATGCCCACCTCAAACCTGCCAAAACTGAGTGACAGCGACTTCCGCAGCCTGCAGCAGATGATGCTGCAGGCCTCGGGCATTCGCATGGCCGAGCAAAAGCGCACGCTGATGGCAGGCCGGCTGATGTGCCGGCTGCGCGAACGCGGGGTGCCTAACTACGGCGCCTATATGCAGCTGATCAACGACCCGAACGAACAGGAAGAACGGCGTCTGGTGATCGACCTGCTGACCACTAACGAAACCTACTTCTTCCGCGAGCCGCAGCACTTCGAGGTGCTGGGCGAATGGCTGGGCAAGCAGCGCCGCCCTATTCACATGTGGAGCGCGGCCAGCTCATCGGGGCAGGAAGCGTTCACCATGGCCATGGTCGCCGCCGAGCATTCGGCCAGCCGTGATTGGTCGATATTCGCCAGCGACCTCAGCCGCCGCGTACTCGATACCGCGCGCCGTGGCACGTATCCGCTGGAGCAGGCCGATAACTTTCCGGCCGGCTGGCTCAAGCGCTATTGCCTGCGCGGCGTGGCAGACAGCGAGGGTTTGTTTCGCATGAACCAGGAATTGCGCCACCGGGTGAACTTTGCCGAGGTCAACCTGATGCGCCCTATTCCCGCTGGGGTCGGGCCGTTCGACGTGATTTTCCTGCGCAACGTGTTGATCTACTTCGCCCAGGACGAAAAGCGCGCCATTACGCAACGCTTGGTCGAGCGCCTGCACCCTGGCGGCTTGCTGTTTATCGGCCACGCCGAAAGCCTGCACGGTTTCGACTTGCCGCTGCGAACCCTGCGCCCTTCGGTGTTTGAACGCCTTTAAGAAACGGAACCAGCCGATGCCCCATAACGCGCGGATCAAAGTATTTATCGTCGATGACTCGGCATTGGTGCGCCAGGTGCTTACCGCCTGCCTGCACAGCCACCCGACCATCGACGTAATCGGCCAGGCCGCCGACCCGCTGTTTGCACTGGAAAAAATGCAGAAACAGTGGCCCGACGTTCTGGTGCTGGACGTGGAAATGCCGCGCATGGACGGCATCACGTTCCTGCGCAAAATCATGGCCGAGCGGCCGACGCCATCAATCATCTGCTCAACACTCACCGAAGCCGGCGCCGCCATCACCCTCGACGCCCTGGCGGCAGGCGCTGTAGGCGTATTCACCAAAGCCAAGCTCGGGCTCAAAGACAGCTTGCAGCAGATATCCGGCGATTTGATTCGTCAGATTGAAATGGCCGCTCGTAGTAGTCCACGCGCCATGCCAAAGGCAACTCCAGGGGCGTCTGTCGCAAAAACAGTGATCGCTGCTGCCCAGCCGGAGCCGCACGCAGAAAAGCCGTCGCTGACCACCACCGATCGCGTGGTAGCACTCGGCACATCCACAGGCGGCACCCAGGCCCTGGAAGTGGTGCTGCGACAATTGCCGGCCGGCTGCCCCGGCATCGTCATCGTTCAGCACATGCCTGAGAAGTTCACCGCCGCCTTTGCCCAGCGCCTCGACAGCCTCTGCGCTATCGACGTGCGCGAAGCCAAACACATGGACCGCGTGCGCCCCGGCCTGGCCCTCGTGGCGCCGGGTGGCAAACACATGCAGCTCAAACGCAGTGGTGCGCAGTACTTCGTGGAAGTGATTGATGGCCCGCCGGTGAACCGGCACAAGCCGTCGGTGGACGTGCTGTTTCGCTCGGTGGCTAAACACGCCGGCCATAACGCCCTGGGCATCATCATGACCGGCATGGGCGACGACGGCGCCCGTGGCCTGCTGACCATGCGTGAAGCCGGCGCGCGCACCGTGGCGCAGGACGAAGCCAGCTGCGTGGTGTTCGGCATGCCCAAAGAAGCCCTGCGCCTGGATGCTGCCCAAAGCACCGAATCACTTGGCAATTTGCCTAAGGTCATCATCCAGTACGCCCGCACCAACTAGGGCACACGGCCCCCTTGTTCTTGCAGTAAGTCCCTACGCAATCGAAGCAAGTCGCCTTACTTCTCTAGCGACCAGGCCTACGTAGAATTTCCCCACCTTGAACGTTGGTGGAGACATTCCCGTGCTGGCTTATTACGCGCTTTACCTTGGACTCGTCATCAATTGCACCGGATTGGTCGTGTCCCAGCCCTGGTTAATTGCGGCCGGGATGTTGATTAACCTGATAGGCGCCTGGTTTTGCCGCCCTCGGCCAATTGTCGCGGACAGTCAACCGCGGCTCGACTCTTGCTCCAACGAATTGCATGGCCGCGCCGCTAGCTCGATGCAACTTCAGGATCGCTCAGAGCAGATGATCGATTACTTGCAACTCGATATGCAGCGTATGCAGGACGCCGTATCCAGCCAGGATCCGGCCATCGGCGCCCAGCGCTGACTCAGTAAGCTGTAATACGGTTTCATGCCCTTCGTCGTGGTCTCTACCGATATCGGGAGGGCTACGAATCGCTGGGCACCGCCCGGCCGGCGCCGTAACAAATCAGCCGACGAACGCTTTGGCGCCCAACGTAGAGCGCCTGCAGGCACTTTGCCGTGCACAATGATGGCCACTTGCCCATCAAATTAGCCGAACCTTCGCTACACTCCTTACTCATTGCTTATAAGCGCGGCCGTGTCGAGCCTCGCCTTGCGCCCGTTCGGCGCAGTTTGAGACAGGAGTCCAAGCAATGCGTGATCGCCGTTTTACCTTCCTTTTCTTCTGGCAACGCTGTTGCCGTCATAGCTCCTGCTGCAGCGTGCCGCTATGACCTGTCGTCTGTTGCTGGCCGACGATCACGCGTTAATTCGCGTCGGCGTACGAGCCATGATCGAAACCCTGCCTGGCTACGAGGTCGTTGGCGAAGCGCAGGATGGTCGACAAACCGTCGACATGGCCCGCGCGCTGCACCCGGACATCATCTTGCTCGACGTCTCGATGCACGGCGTCAGCGGCCTTGAAGCCCTGAGAGAACTGGCAACCGCCGCGCCCGACTCGCGCGTGCTGATGCTGTCGATGCACGCCGATGCCGAGGTGGTGGTGTCCGCCCTGGAAAAAGGCGCGCGCGGCTATTTGCTTAAAGACGCTGCTATCGACGAGCTCCACCAAGCGCTGAATGCGGTTGGCCGGGGCCAGCGTTATCTCAGTTCATCCATTGCCCAACCTGTTATGGAACGCGTGCTGGCACGCTCGCAACGGCCGTTGCCCGTTGCGCAGAGCCTGACGGAGCGGCAGATTGAGATTTTGCGTTTGATTAGCCGGGGGGTGAGCACGCGGCTGATTGCCGAAGGGTTGGGGTTGAGCGTGAAGACCGTGGAGGCGCACCGGGCGCAGATCATGAAGCGGTTGCATATCCATGATGTCGCGGGGCTGGTGTTGTATGCCGTGCGCGAAGGGATTGTTGATCCGGATGATTGAAGGAGTGTTCCCATTGTAGGAGCGGCTTTAGCCGCGAGATTTTTCAGCGCTTGCGACTCGGCCTGCGATAAACCTCGCGGGGTAGATCAAAATCAAGAGCGGAAGATCACAAGCTGGATCAAGAGCAGATCAAGAGCAGATCAACGCGAATCGAGTGAACGTCATCTGCTTCAACTGCAGATCAAAAACATCGCGGCTGAAGCCGCTCCTACAGACTTCGCGGCGAGCTGCCATTCGGCTCAATGCCTAGGCATAAACCCTGGCGGCTTGGTCGCCAGCCAACTCACAAACGTCTGCAAGCGCTCATCGCTGAGCAGCGCATCTCGACTGTTGTAGCTCAGCGCCAACTCCTTCTCACTAAACAATCGATGAATCTGGTTATGGCACGCCCGGCACACCCACAGCGTGGCGGTGATGCGTTCGCTTTTGGCGAAGTGCTTTTGCACGTAGGGCTTGTTGTGCAGCGCTTTGGGAATCAGGTGATGCCGGGTGAGCGGCACGGGGCGCTGGCACAATTCGCATTGGTCGGGCTGGGGCGGAAGGCGGATTGGTTCGGGCATCGCGGGTGGCTGATCAGCGCTTGCGGCACAGGGTCAGGCCGTCGCCGATCGGCAGAAGCGACAGGTCCACGCGCTGGTCGGTTTTCAATCGACGGTTGAGGGTCTGAATGGCGCGGGTGTCGGGGCTGTCGGGCGACTCTTCGAGCACGCGGCCGCTCCACAAGGTGTTGTCGAACAGAATTACGCCACCGGGGCGCACCAGGGCCAGGGCGTGTTCCAGATAAACCGGGTAGTTGGCTTTGTCGGCGTCGATAAAGATCAGGTCGAAACTCTCGCCGCGCCCTTCCCGCTCCAATTGGCCCAAGGTTTCCAGCGCGGGCGCCAGGCGCAGTTCGATGCGGTCTTGCAGTTCGGCTTGAAACCAGTAGCGACGGGCGATGTGGTTGTAGTCGCCGGGCAGGTCGCAGCACAGCAGGTGGCCGTCTTCGGGCAAAGCGCTGGCCATGCTCAGGGCGCTGTAGCCGGTGAAGGTGCCGATTTCCAATAAACGCTTGGCACCGGTGAGTTTCACCAGCAGCGCGAGGAACTGGCCCTGCTCCGGCGCCACCTGCCAGCGCGCCATCGGCAGCGCTTGGGTTTCTTCGCGCAGGCGTTTTAGCAGTGGGGTTTCACGCAGGGACACATCGAGCAGGTAGTTGTAGAGCGCGTCATCGAGGGCAAGCGTTCGAGCGGTCATGCAGTCCGTCCTGGGCAGGGTCACTGAATATGAAAGCGGCGCCGCTGGCTCAGGGCGTGCGTGCTAACCGCGCCGGGCTCAAGACGCGTTTGGCGTCTACGTAGCTTTTCAGCCAGTAGGCGGTGGACAGGCTGTCCAGGCGCACGGTTCCGCCGCTGGAGGGCGCGTGGACGAAGCGCCCTTCGCCGACGTAGATGCCCGCATGGCTAACCTTGCCGCCGCCGGCTGTGGCGAAGAACACCAGATCGCCGGCCTGGAGGGCTTCACGCCTTACGCTGGGGGCCCCCATGCTGACCATTTCGCGGGTGGAGCGCGGCAGCGAGATGCCCGCGGCGTCGCGGTACACATAGCCGATCAGGCCGCTGCAGTCGAAGCCGCTGTCCGGCGTGTTGCCGCCGTAGCGATACGGCGTGCCGACCAAGCCCAGGGCGCGAAACAGCACGTCGTCCGCCGCATCGCTCTGCGTGGCGCTGGGTGGTGCGTACACGATCGGTTTTGAAGGGGGTGGCGAACTGGCGCAGGCAGACAGCAGCGCAGCGAGTAAAACGAGCAGGATACGGGCCGGAGCAGGCATAAGCGGGGCGGCTCAGAGATGGTTCGGCGTACTCTGCCTTTGAGAAGGCCGTGGCGCAAGGGCTGGATGCGTTTGGAAGGCGTCGCCCTCCCTTACAAACCACTGCCAACCCCAAAAACACAAAACCCCCGGTTAACGGGGGTTTTGCTCAACAACCGGCGCTTACGGGTGCAGCGGGTTGCGGCTGACTTGAGCGGTGTTCACCGATGCCATCGCCAATGCGCGTTTGGCTTCGATAAAGGTGCGGCTCCAGTATTTGTCGTCAAGGCTGTCGACGCGGACACCGCCGCTCTTGCTGCTGCTGGAGTGAATAAACTGGTCATCGCCCAGGTAAATGCCAGCGTGGCTGACGCGACCGCGACCGTGGGTGCTGAAGAACAGCAGGTCGCCCGGTTGCAGGTCACCGCGAGCAACCAGCGGTGCGTCCAGGTTGATCATTTCCCGGGTGGAACGCGGCAGGCTCATGCCGGCTTCTTCTTTGAACAAGTAGCCGATAAAGCCACTGCAATCGAAACCGGTGTTGGCCGAGGTGCCGCCGAAGCGATAACGGGTGCCTACCAGCGACAGGCCGTGGGCCAGGATGCTGTCAGCGAAAGACGGGAGTTGATAAGGCTGGTCCTGAGCAAAGTCGGGCAACGGGTCGAGGCCGTCGTCGGAATCGTCATCAGCAATCGTTTGCTGGCTGATGGTTTGCTGAGGAATTTCAGTGGTTTGCGGGGCTGGCTGCATGCCGGCACAGGCCACGAGGAACACTGAAAGTGCGAGGGGCACGAGGGGTGCAGAGCGTTTGAGCATGGGCACGACCGTGGACTGAAAATTTATGAAGGCGCGAATATGCCTTCCATAACGGTTATATGCAAATTTAATTGGCCAGAGTGTGACTCAGTAGTATCGGCAACACATCTAACGCTTTCCCGCGAATATGAGCGTCCACATACGGGCTCAAAGCCCCGTCCTGCGGGTTTATCTCCACCGTAAAGCCCCCTGCCTGGCGCGTGAGCAGCACCGGTTCGGCGATGTAGGGAAAGCTGGCCGTCGTGCCCACCGCCACAACCAGGTCAAAGCCCTTGCGAAGCTCGTGGTAGAGCGTTTCGATGGCTTTTTCCGGCAGCATCTCCTCGAATAAAACGACCGGCGGTCGGAGAACCCCCGCACATTGTTCGCACCTTGGCGGCAACGGCCTGTCCAAGTGCGCCGCCAATTCCTCGCTCACCGCTCCGCACGACTGGCAATACAGTGGCGCCAGTTCGCCGTGAATCTCGATCAAACGCTCTAAATCACACCCGGCCTGTCGATGATAGCCGTCGATGTTTTGCGTCAGCACCCAACACCCCGGAAGACGCCGCTGCATTTCAGCGATGGCGTAGTGACCGGCGTTGGGTTTGGCATTCAGGCAGGCGCGGCCGAGTTCGGCGAGGTATTTCCAGCACAGCGCTGGATCACGTTGCAGCATGGAACCGGATAACGCGGCCTCGATGGGGATGCCTTCGGCCGTTTCCCCGTTGTACAGGCCGCCCAGGCCACGATAGGTGGGCAAGCCCGAATCGGCTGACAATCCGGCGCCAGTGATGAACAACACGCGCTGGGCGCGCTGTAACGCTTCGATCACCCGTGCATCCATCTCGCTCCCCTCCCCGATCCTGTTCTGCGTAGGAGCCAGCAAGCGCGCTCCTACACAGCGTGGTTAGTGATTCACGGTATGCGCCAGCATCCACGACAGCTGCGCCATCGACCGGCCGCTCTGCTCATGCCAGGTATTGAACGCAGCCTGCACGGTGGCGAGGTCTTTGACGCTGGTGGGCACCTTGTCGATGATGTCCTGCGCGCGCAGCGCGGCGACCATGTCGTTGGTGGGAATGAACGTGTCTTTGCCCGCCATGCGCAGAAAACGCGGCGCCGACAGCCCGCCCATTTGGCTGCCGTGCTTGGCTAGGTATTTCCACAGCCCAACGATATCGGTCACCGGCCACTCGGCAATCAGCGCACCAAAACTGCCACGCTCCTGGGCAACGTCGAGAATGAACTGCGCGTTACGCGGCACGCTTTTCAGCTTGCCCAGGTGCCGGATGATTCGGGCGTCTTGCATCAGCCGTTCAAGGTGGTCGGCGCCCATCAGCACGACCTTCTCCGGGTCGAAACCGAAGAACACTTGCTCGAACGCCGGCCATTTGGCGTCGACCAGGCTGTGCTTGAGCCCGGCGCGAAAAACCCTTAGCGCAATCAAGGACAAATAACGGTCATCGCTGATTTTGCGCAGTTGCGCTGGGGTTTTGACGCTCGGCAATTGAGCCTCGAGTTTGGCCTGCGAACCGAAGCGATTCAGGCAGTACTCGTTCAGCCATTTGTAGTCGCGCATCCGGCTTCCTATATATAGAGGCGAAGTCTGGTGAAGCCCGGCGCTTTTACAGGTTCATCACATTGAGAAAGCGCGACGGGGCGCTCTCGTCGATACGCAGGTTCTCGAAGTCGAACAGCTTGCGGTCCGCCAGTTGCGACGGCATCACGTTCTGCAAGGCGCGGAACATGATCTCGGTGCGGCCCGGCGTTTTGCGCTCCCACTCCAGCAGCATCTCCTTGACCACCTTGCGCTGCAGATTTTCCTGCGAGCCGCACAGGTTGCACGGAATGATCGGGAAGCCTTGCAGCTCGGAGTACGCCTCGATGTCTTTCTCGCTGCAATACGCCAGCGGGCGAATCACCACGTTGCGGCCGTCGTCGGCGCGCAATTTTGGCGGCATGGCTTTGAGCGTGCCGCCGTAGAACATATTAAGGAAGAAGGTTTCCAGAATGTCGTCGCGGTGGTGACCAAGGGCCATCTTGGTGGCGCCGATCTCGTCGGCGAAGGTATAGAGCGTGCCGCGACGCAGGCGCGAACACAGCGAGCAGGTGGTTTTGCCTTCCGGCACTTTGTCCATCACCACCGAGTAGGTGTCTTTCTCGACGATGTGGTACGGCACGCCGATGCTTTCCAAGTACTGCGGCAGCACGTGCTCGGGAAAGCCCGGCTGCTTCTGGTCCATGTTCACCGCGACGATTTCAAACTTGATGGGCGCGACCTTCTGCAGGTGCAGCAGCACATCAAGCATGGTGTAGCTGTCTTTACCGCCCGACAGACAGACCATCACCTTGTCGCCGTCTTCGATCATGTTGAAGTCGGTGACCGCCTCGCCCGCTTGGCGACGGAGGCGTTTCTGCAGCTTGCTTTGATTTACCGAAAGGGTGCCCATGGTGCGAAGGTCCGGAAGTGCTTGAGGTTTGCCGGCCGCATGTAGCGGTTCGAAAGCCGGCATTTTACGCACAAATCATGAAAACCGAACCCCAGCTGACTGGGCCCCGCGCTACTCCAGGTAGTGACGCTCCCGACATTTCAACGCAAGGCTTAAGACAGGCTTCAGCGGGGTCTGATTCTGATCACCCAGGTCTAGTAACCACGTCTATAGCAATGCGAAGAATCCTGGATCGCAGCGCCGAGGACTGATAGCCCACCTTTATATGCCCGATATCGCCGTAGAAAACCCCTACATCACTGTAGGGGAACTACGGCTGCTCAATCGAGAGCCGGTCGATATATTTGCTCCACTTTCTGACCTAGCCAAAAAATGACTAAAAGAATACAGCGATTACAACTTGGCCTCTTATTGAGCATTAGCCTGAGTTGACAAACAGGACACCGCTGCAAGTAACAGAAATCAAAGTTTACGCAATCAAAAATCTCGATTCACGAGAAACCAATCTGCTAATCGAGCTATTTATCGAGCGCCGGAGATATTCATGCACCTTGCCTACCGCACTTTAATTGTTATGTTCGCTTGCCTTCCAATGGCCCAGGCAAACAGTTTCGGAGTTCGCCTCGACAAAGACTTTTACTTCCAAGACTTCAAGGATCATGAAATTGAAGTGGAAGCAAAAAACTCTAGCAGCAAAGTGATTTTTGCAGACGTGGAAGTATATGAAGGCCATGTCAAGGAAAACTCCAACAGAGTGGAGTTCGATCTGGAGAAAAAAGTTCTCAATTACGATGTGCTCCCCGAAACCTTTGCCATCCCCGCAAAACAGACAAAAATCATTAGGTTGATTCGAGATAGGGACTCGAAGAAAGATGGAGCTGAAGAGTACTACCGAATCAGAGTTATACCGAAATCCCCCGACGCGGCGCTTAAGGACAACCCGAAGCTTCTAGAAACACTCTCTACCTTGGAAAAACAAGAGCTAGAGGACGCTCACACAGCAAACGGATCCGTACGTTTGTTCATCGGTAGCGGATCAGTCCTAATTGTTCAGGACAAATCCAAAGCGGCACCAAAAAATCTAGAAATAAAACTAAGGAAAACAAACGGCGGACTCGAGTTTAACGTCTCGAATAACTCCGACACCTCCTTGGAGCTAGATAAACTACGCGTTTATTTCGGCGCTAAGAGTCTTTCGCTAGGAGACTTGGCTCTTAGAGGCAAAAAAAGTACCACCGTAGAGTTCAGCAGTGAAACGTTAAAGAATAACTCCCTAACGGGAAACGAGAATTTTGAGCGCGCGACTTTCGTGGCTCAAGATAACCAGGAGCACAGCATTACTATTCAACGCGGTGACTTCTGACACTAACCAGTAATTTACCCAACTAACTAAGGAAACAACATGAAAACTTTTTATAAACTGACCGCTTGCGCTATCGGCGTAACTCTTTTCTCCGCTGCTTCCATGGCCAGTACGATTGAACGCAGTGTCAGCGTACAAGCAACCATCACCGATCCAAACGCCACGTTCCAAGTTGAAGCGGTATCGGGCACCTGGCCGGTTATTCCGTCTGCCGTAGCGTGGGATTCGTCGAGCAAAGCGTTCCGCAACCCAGGCAAAATCGGTTTCAAAGTTAAGTCTGCTCAGGACGTAACAGTGGCTCTGAAATCTAACGCCGTATTGGTTGATACTCAAAAAGAAATCCCGCTCACCATCTCTATCGCCGCCAACGATGCTGCTAAAGGCACCGACGTAAACACGCTGAGCATGATGCCAGCCGCACTTTATGAAAAATCCAAAAACGCCACCGGTGATTTCACCACCTACGACCTCAGTATTGCAGCTAACACCACCGGCATGAAAGATAGCAACGGTGATGTGATTGCTGGTCCAAACGCCACTCCAGCAGCCGGTAACTACGTTGGTAGTGTCGACCTCATCTTTGAGTCGAACATCTAATAGCAAGCCCAATTGCCCTTCGCAAGAAGGGCAATCGGTTCAATATCTGTACCGGTAGCCACTCATGAAAGACGCCAAATCAATTTTGCTCTACGCACTATTTGGATTTTCAGCGGCAATACATGCCGCCAGCGGCGAGTACGTGCAAGTAGCCTTCAAAAGCAATGAAAACTTCGATGGAGACCCTAGATTTCTTCCTATAGCACTAAGCATCAATGAAATACCTTCCGAAAATGCATGGCTCGACATTACCAAAAACTACAAGATCGTATTCAACAAAGAAACCACAACAATCAAAGATATAAGTTCAGCGTTGCAAACACTGCGGCCAGCGAGAAACTTGCGTTATTCTTGCGAGTTATCTCCACTTCCTATGTGCGAACGCTACAAATTTTTTAACTTGAGTTACGACTATGATTCCGGTCATTTCAACGTCCTTTATGAACTAGCGAATAAGCGCTTTGCAGTTGAAAGTGAACCCGCAGTCGCGGTACGGCAATCGGTTGTTTATAGCGAAAGCCACGGAGATAACAGTACCTACCGTCATGGCTACTGGAGCGGCGATGCGAACGCCGGAGTCACCGATAACTCAAACGTGTCGTCCAATCTTTATTACGATGTTGATGCCGGTACACTGTCGGCACAAGCGCTCTCTTATAATTATGACCTCTCCGACGAAATGCAGGTTTCTGGGTATGTCCAGAAAGGCCCAGTTTCCGACCTATCGAAACTAGGAGCGGGAACAACCCGAGGCATGAGCCTTCAGCATACAAATGATCGAGCGTACGAGAATGATGGCCAACCAGAACCGCTTATCATCGACGCGAAATATGACGGCTTAGTAAATATTTATGATGAAGTTGGGAAACTCATCAGAACCACCCAGGTTACACAGGGCATAAATCGTTTAGATATCCCTCAATCCACTCCTGGAAATACTGTGAGGATTGAAGAGGTTGTGGATGGAAAAATAGTTGGAAGTTACGACCGAGCGATCGCCACATTTGGACGATCCTCAAGCATGTCAAGGCTCGATGCTGGCGTGGCAGAAATGCGTAAGGACAACTTTAGCTCTATCCAAGGCGGTAGTGAGCCTTATGTACGTTACTCTCAAACTTTAAGCGGATTCTCCTACGGGGCTAGCGCGCTACCCGGTATTGGATGGTATACGGCCAGTTTGCGCTTGCCTTCCCTAAGTGGTTTAAGCGCGAGCATTGAGTCTACCTTTAAAGACAAAGACACTGAACATAGCCTCACAGGCGGCTATCGCGTCTCCCTAAAAGAATATGAGTTTTATTCAAGCGCTGCTAAACAGCTCGGCTCAAGAGACAACACCTCATATAGTGTTGGGGCTTCACGGCGGGTATTCGATAATAGTCGTGTTGAGCTTTTTTATAACCAATCTCGCAGCGTCTACGACCCTCAACGTCAGAACGACTATTATCGGGACGCGCGTAATAGCAAAAAAATCGTCACGGACTACAAGCGGGTTACGTCGCGCTTGCGTACTCGGCAACACACATCGGTTGGTATTTTCGACTACACATTTTCAGTCAGCAGCGACTTGGGTGAAGATAAACAACTTGGCGCCTCTGTGACCTACACGCCAGCTTCGGAGTCTCGCTGGTTCCGGCCGACCATCGGCGCGCAGACCGGCTCGGGTGTTACTGATAGTTATATTGTTAACGACATGCAGGTCTCAGATCGTTTTTCTGTGCGTCCGGAAGTTCGACTTAAGGATGGGCAGGTCAACCAATACGGTTCTGGTGCAAGGTACAGCAATAATCATTTTAATGCAGACTTTGGCTATTTTAATACCGACTCGACAGAGCGAAATATATACATTAACGGCGATAGCTTCATTTTCGCATCCCGTCACGGCCTGTACTCTCATAGCACACCTACAAACAGCGCGGTGGTTTTCAACAACACTGCCGATAACAACTCACGAGCTCAGCCTGCGAAAATGAACATCAACGGGCAATCGGAGAATATACGAAATGCGAGCCTACATTTCTTGGACACTTCTTCAAATGATACGCTTGCGGTGTATCCTGAAACCGATAGCGTGGCGCTCGATCCTGTTTACGCAAGCATTGCGGTCAAGCCTTATCGCGTCCACACGATTAATTACTACCACGATACGGATAAGATCCTTGTTACTGGGCGAGTCATGTTCAAAGGACATCCACAAGCCGGCGTGGAAGTTATAAATCACGCAGGAAAAGCAGTAACGGACAAAAATGGATATTTCTCGCTGGCCGTCAGTCGATCAAATCCTTCCATCAATCTTCTCAGAAACGGTAAAGACTGCCGTTCACAAATACACAACGTATTGGCAAATCAAGACAAAAACTCCAACGAAATTTATCTAGGTAGACTGCAATGCGACTTTTGATATCCTTATTGCTCCTGGCCTCAAGTACGTGTTTCGCCCTGGAATACCACGCTCCAGCGGAAACTGGTTTTCGCATAATGCGTCCCGGCGCAGCCATCGGCGTTGGTGTTCCAGCCGACGAAGTGAATAACAAAGATCCTAAGTACCCCTGGTGGGGGTCAGCGTGTGGCGAAGTGAAGAATTATTTATGCTGGCCTGTAGCGCCGCTACAGCAGTTTATCGTCCCGGCAGGAACGAGCGAGGTGAAGGTATCGCTATATTCGGATACAGGTTATGGCGTCGCCGCCGTTACATCAGAAGGGAAGGACTACCGTATGGAGATCTATACGTATGGGCCAGACTCGGGGCGAAGCTATAGGCTACAGACCTTTGCCGACATGCCGATGACTAGTAGTACCTGTGATGGCTCGGCGCCGAGTAAAACGCTTAAACCATATCCGTATGAGAGCGGGGCAGTTCGCGTTTACAAGTTTCAGCACATTCCGAGATGG
The DNA here is from genome assembly GCF_979258635.1 of Pseudomonas sp. AC070. Lineage (NCBI taxonomy): Bacteria > Pseudomonadati > Pseudomonadota > Gammaproteobacteria > Pseudomonadales > Pseudomonadaceae > Pseudomonas > Pseudomonas sp. AC070. The sequence goes on along the minus strand of NZ_OZ409871.1, from coordinate 2,532,232 downwards.
ACGAGCTGTGTAGTCACTTTTGATGGGCGGAATCTGCCGGACGATGCTCGAATGGCTGTTAGCTTTAATGCCCTACATTTTCGTTATGACCCCCATATTTACAACCTGGTCCCGTCCGGCGAGGCAAAGTTCACAACGACTGTAGAAGATATAGTGAAGTACAACTTCTTTGACGCGAACGGCACAAAGACTGGGGGAGGGGTTCTATTTGACAGTGTACGGATGTCTGGCTTTATTAATTTGGAAGCCTTTCTGGATTTCTCTTTAGTCTCCGCTCCGACCCAGAGCATGACTGTAGGTCCAGATGAGCAAAAGATCCGATACGTTTATTTTGATACACAAATGAAATCTAACATGCCCAAGGTTACCACCACCATTCGCTGCCAATATGAGCTCAACGGAAGCTGCGCGTTATCTGATGGCGATTTAAAGATCCCTATGATAGTGGGAATACGCCCCGACAGGCTTCACACAGCGAGCTTTGTCGCAGAAGTGCGCCCCGGTGTGCCGCTACGTTTGACCGAACAACTAGGTATCTTTTCTCACAAAGTCGCTAATATCGTCTATATGTTCGGCATCAATCCGAGCTACCTTAAAGCAAATCCGGCCACCTTCGGTAAGACGTTTGTTGGCGATGTCACCTTAATTATGGAGGGTGACTTTCAATAAGTTTTCATACGACCCACGAATTTTTGCCACTAGCGGTCATGCACACTAATAGCGGTCATTTAACGCCCAATTAAATCGGTAATGCACTGCCCCATCAAAGCCTTTGAGCTTCTGGGCCAGGGCCGGCTCGGCATATTGCAGCAGGTGCGCACGCACGCCCTGCTCGCCGCCGAAGTCGTCGGCATACCAGTCATAGATCCGCGAAAGCCGAAGCTCTTTGTCTTTGAATGACGCGCCGCGCGGGCTGTTGATGTAAGCGCGGGCGCCGTCGCTGAGTTGCTGTTCGGTGTTTTTCGCGCTGAGGGTGAACGACGGCATATTCGGCGAACCCAGGCTGGCGGAGCTGAGTACGTAGAACAGCCGTGGGTCGCGCCAGAAGGGGCGCAGGATGCGGTGCTGAATGTCGCTGAGGCTGAGCTTGTAGCCGTCTATTTCCACCACTTTCTTGTCCCACGGGCCGAACTGATACCAGGCGCCGAGGCTGGTGATGGAATCCACCGGGTATTTCTTCAGCACCAGTTTGGTCACCAGCGCGTTGTATAGATTGACCCAATAGGCGAACTGCTCGGCGCGGGTGAATTGGCGTGGGTCGAGGTCAGTGAGCTGGTCGATGTACACATCGAGCAGGCGCCGGTGCACCTTGTCGACGCCGGCGTAATCGAAGCGCGCGATGCCATCGGTTGGGCTGGTTTTCAGGTAGCGGGTCAGCAGTTCCTGCCAGGCGCTGTGGTCGATATGGGCGGCGCGGCTTTCATCGCTGGCGTTCCAGATTTCCCACGGGTCGGCAGATGGCGCAGCGCTGGCGAGACCGGGAAGCAACGTGCCAGCGAATAACAAGGAAGCGACAGCAAACAGGGTGCGCAATCGGCGCATACGGCAACTCTCCATCACGGCTTCACGGGCCGTAGTCTGCTGCGTGGGACAGGCCTTAACCGTGCGAGTTCCGCCACACAAACCCGTGCTTTCGCTGTGCTAGGCTGCCGCCATGACTTCAAACCCCGCCTCCTCCGTACCCTGTGAACTCGACAACAGCCTGGACCTCGCCGACCAGGTGCTTTCGCTATTGCGCGAGGCGCCCGATGGCTGCAGCGAATACCACCTGATTCAGCAGCTGAAAAAACGCCACTCCACGCATATTCCCAACCTCAATCTGGCCGACAAACTCGTGCTGTTTCGCACGCACTTCCTGTTGTTCAACGCGCTGTACCGTCTGCGTGATCAGTTGTGGCAAGCGCAGACTGATCATTTATTGATCAATCCGTTGTGCGTTCAGCTGCTGCCCTACACGCCGGGCGAAGCGCAGCTCCGCGATGCGGATCCACTTCGCGCTTATTACCTCGATATCAGCCATTTGCGCGAGACCAACGAGGCCGATGTGGAGAAACTTCTCACCAGCTTCTGGAAACGCATGCAAGGCGGTGACGAAAAGCGGGCGGCGCTGGAGTTGTTTGAACTGGACACCAGCACCGAGGCGCTCAATCTCGCCACTGTCAAACAGCGTTACCGCCAGCTCGTCAGCCAGCACCATCCCGACCGTGGCGGTAGCACCGCGCGGCTGCAATCAATCAATTTGGCGATGGAAATTCTTGCTCGCTATTACCGCTGACCTTTAGAGACTGATTTGCTCTAAAACCACGCCCCACGCGGCCTCCAGCCCCTGCCTATACTGCGACATACGGTCGCATTGGTTCGGCCCTGCACCCGGTAGCGCTACTCACGCGCCTCGGGCGCTACGCTGGGGGGCGACCGTTATAACAAGAGGAGGTATCTCGCATGATCCATCACGTTTGGGGGCTATTCGCGCATCCTGATCAAGAGTGGCAAGAGATCCGCGGCGAAGAAGAAAGCATCAGTCACATGTATCTCACCCATGTGCTCATCCTTGCCGCGATTCCCGCAGTGTCTGCCTATATCGGAACCACGCAGGTTGGCTGGACGGTGGGTAACGGTACGCCCGTTATGCTCACCGAAGCGAGTGCGCTGTGGATGACGGCCATGACCTACCTGGCAATGCTGGGCGGTGTGGCGGTCATGGGCGCGTTTATCAATTGGATGGCGCGCACTTACGACGCCAGCCCGGACATGGGCCGCTGTATCGTGTTTGCAGCCTACACCGCCACGCCACTGTTTATAGGCGGCCTCGCCGCGCTGTATCCCAACCTCTGGCTCGCCATGGCCGTTGGCACGGCGGCGATCTGTTACACGGTTTACCTCCTCTATGTGGGCATACCCACCTTTATGAACATTCATCAGGACGAAGGCTTCCTGTTTTCCAGCTCTGTGCTGGCAGTGGGGCTCGTCGTGCTGGTAGCGATGATCGCCATGTCGGTGATCTTCTGGGAAATGGGCGTGGGCCCGGTCTACACCAGCTGAAAAACGGAGCCACTGATACAACGAAACCGCCGTTTGGCGGTTTCGTTGTTTTAGGCAAGTGGCAAGCGGCGCGCTTGGGCATAATCGCGCCTGTTATCCGGAGGAACTCGATGCCCGAACTGCTTAATGCTCGTGTCGAGGCTTGTTATCAGCAAGCCGAAGCGTTTTTCAGACGCCGCTTTACCCGCCCCCAAGTCAGCCTCAAATTACGTGGCCAGAAAGCCGGGGTGGCTCACCTTGATGAAAACCTGCTGCGCTTTAACCCTCAGCTGTATCGCGAAAACCAGGAACACTTTTTAAAGCAAACCGTGGCGCATGAAGTCGCGCACATGATCGCCCGCGAAATGTTCGGCCGGCACATTCAGCCCCACGGCGAGGAATGGCAGCTGATCATGCAGGGCGTGTACGAATTGCCGGCCGACCGCTGCCACACGTACGAAATTCAGCGTCGCAGCGTCACCCGCTACGTGTACAGCTGCGCGTGCCCGGACCGCGACTTCCCCTTCTCGGCGCAACGCCACACCTTGGTGCGCAAAGGCCGGCGGTATTACTGCCGCAGCTGCAAAGCCACCCTGGTCTACAGCGGCCAGCAGCGCGAAGAATGACGCTGGCGTGCCCGCCACCGACCCTGTGGCCGCGGCGTGATCGCAGACGTAGCGCCCTATGCCATGGCTTTTTCCCGCGCCGCCAGCTCGCGCAATAACACCTCATCGGCAAACAAACGAAACAGCTCGAACTACTTCGCAGCACGGCCAGTCGGTATTAAAGGCGCGGCGAAGATCACGCCAAATCCGATTAGCTTACGAGGTGAACCATGAACGCGATTGACCTGCTCAAAGCCGACCACAAGGTTGTGCTCGATCTGCTGGAACAACTCAGCGCCACCACCGAACGTGCGGTGAAAAAACGCGTTGAGCTGATCAACAAAATCGAGATGGAGCTGTTCGTCCATACCCATATCGAAGAAGAAATTTTCTACCCGGCCTACAAAAAAGCCGGCGAAAAAGAACAAGCGAAAATGTACTTCGAAGCCATCGAAGAACACCGCGCTGTGGATGCTCTGGTGCTCCCACACTTGAAAGGCACAGCGCCGGACAGTGTCGAGTTTTCCGGCCGCGCCAAAGTGCTCAAAGAATTGCTTGAGCACCACATCGAGGAAGAGGAAGAGTCGATGTTCAAGGAAGCGAAAAAACTGCTGAGTGCAGCCCAGCTCAAAGAACTGGGTGCCGAGATGGAAGCGCGTAAAACCTCGCTGAAGAGCGAGCTGCAGCAACAACGTAGCGCCGCTTAACCGTCACCACCTGGCCAAGCAGACACCACCGGTTCTGCTTGGCCGCCCTCCCCTTAACGCGGCCGCGTAACCCGCAACACCACGGCAGCGATGCGCTCAGCATTGGCATACGCCGGCTCCAACAATTCCTCGCCGAACACATCCGGATCCATTTCCCAGTACTGCCAATCGAACCCGGCTGCGTGCAACAGTGGGCGGATGCTTGCGGCAAACGGATCGTCGCCCTCGACCATGGCCACGCCCGTGTACAACAACAACGTACCGCCAGGGGCCAGACGCTGGAGCGCCGTATCAACGATGGCGATCGACAGACCTGCACCGTGCTCACCACCGCCGTCGCGGTAGGCGCGGCCTTCGGCGTCGGCCATGTACGGCGGGTTGGCGATGATGAGGTCGAATTGCCCCTGCACCTGGTCCAGCAGATTGCTATGAGCAACCTGCACGTTATCAGCGCCGGCCAGTTCGGCGTTTACAGCGGTGTAACGCAGCGCCTGTGGGTTGATGTCCAGCGCTAAGACCTCGGCATCCGGTCGTTCAACCGCGGCCACAATTGCGCCGACGCCTGCACCGCAGCCGATGTCGGCGATGCGCAGCGTCGGCCGCGCGTCGTCGTGGAGATGGGCGAGTAAGGCTTGGACGAAACGGTAGCTATCGGGGCCAAAAAACACGGCGTCCTGTTCTTGCGTGGGAAAGCGCGAGTGTACGAACAGCTGACCATGCAGTGACGACCAACGCACCCGACTCTCCGAGCCTTCGGCGCGCTCGTCCAGACACTTGGCCTCACGCAGCAAAGTCAGTAAGCGGGTATCGAGCACGTCGCCTTTGAACGGCCGGCTCCAGCCAAACACATCGCGAAGGTGAGTGGCGAATTCGTTGCCGGGTCGGGCATTGACGCGTTCGTGGGTCAGCGGGGTAACGGTAGTGAAACGATAGCCAAGCTCCTTTAGCGCCTGGCCCAACTGCACAAGCGCCGAGTGGGATTCGGCACTTGGCTGGGTAATGCCTTGGGTCATGCAGCGCTCCTAGCGAACCAATGTGGACAGAATTCGGGTGGCCATCAAACCGGCCGGGGTGCAATGGGTGGCAGGCCCGGCGAGGCTGAGCAACCGACGTTCACGCTCTTCGGTGCTCAACGTGGCCAGCTCTTGGGCAAGGGCGTATTGCTCACGGTCGATGTCGCTGCTCTCAACCTGGCTACCGAGCGCTTGCGGTTCAACGTAACGGTGAGAGGCGCGCATGCGGCGAGTCGCGTCGGCGTTGATCGCTGGGCGGCGCTTGGTCGGCAGTGCTTCCTGGGTTTGCAGCCAGTCGCCGGCAATCCAGTCGTGCAGCACTTGCAATTCGTAGGGGCTGAACACACCAAACATGGCTGCGCCCTCGCCCTGCACTAAATGCCAGAAACGGCTTTTATCAGGGGCCTGGTTGCGGCAAATCCAACCGCGAGATTGCAGGGCGTCGAGAAAACCGCGAATCGGCTCCGGCCCGCTCAGCCATTCGTTCACGGTACGGCCTTCAATGCGGCAGTAATCCGAATGCACCTGGCCGGCCAGCGAGCGTTTGCTCTCCAACAGGGTGAGCAGCTCGTGCTCCAGGTCGAACGCCTGAACGACCGCATTCGTGCCAAGGCCAAGCTCATTGAGCAGGTAGCCATGGCAGACGCGTCGGTAGAAGTCCTGGCTGTCGCCGACTTGCGGCATGTTGTCCAGCACGGTGCGCACCGCTTTATGTGCGTGGCCGGAGGCGGCGTTATCGATTGTCACGTGGAGTTTGAAGTAGTACGGGTCGATGCCCAGCTCGTCCAATTCATAGGCGCTAATTAACAGGTGCAACGGCAACTGTTCATAACCCAAGTTGTAGCCGATCACTTCTGGCAAGTAATGCTCGGCCAGCATTCCAAGCGACAGCTGAACCGCGCCCTGCACGTAGTTTTCGTCGCCCAGCGTCGCCAGCTCTTCGCAGCCGTGGGTGCTGAGCAATTGCTGGTACATGAGCACATGGTTCATGGCCGGAACGCCGTCGCCGAGTTCTTCCAGGTAGGTTTGCACCAGAAAATTCAAGCGGCTGTCGCGCCAGTGCGGCAACACCCCGTAGAGCCAGGCGCCGTCGACCAACTTGGTCGGCGCCACGGCGCGAAGGAAGTACAGCGCATGGGCTCGGCCGGTGAAAAAGCGCCGGGGCTCACCCAGTTTCCGACCGTGCAGATAGTGGTTGTACTCGGCGGTCGTGCGCGCCGTGCTGGCGCGCATCCAGTGCAACAACTGCTGCGGATTTTCCGGCAGGTCACACGGCAAGCTGGCCGCGTGCTGCAGCTGCGCATCGAGAAAACGCCGCGCGCTATCCAGATACTCGTCTGGCTGACTCAATAATTTTACGTAGAGCTCCTGGGCCGGCCCGCGATGGGGGGTGAGCGTCGCGAAGTCGAGATGTTCCGTATCGACCAGACTCAAGATGGACATTGCATACTCCTGGCAGGCACCTCAACTGAGGCATAGAAGTGGGAGCCAGGGCCGCGCATAAAGATTCCACCTATTCGCTGAACGGTCGGGGCCATGGGCATGCCAGCGCAAACAAAAGGTGGAACCGGGCACCCGGCGCGACCGTCTTTTGCTGTAGCAACGGTGACTCATTCTGCCCGCAAGGACCCCTTCCCCATGGCCGCCATCAAGCCCCTGAATTTCGGCATTGAGGAAGAATATTTCCTCTCCGACCTGACCACCCGCGAGCTGATTCGCGAGCCGGCTAGCGGGTACTTTCCCGCTTGCCGCGAGGCGCTGCCCGATAGGGTCACCGCCGAAATGTTCACCTCGCAGATAGAAGTGGTCACGCCCATTCTCAGCACGCAGCAGGAGGCGCGTGAATGCCTGAGCCATGCCCGCACCACGCAGTCATGGCTGGGCGAAGAACATGGGCTCGGCATTATTGCAGCGGGCACGCATCCGTTGGCGCAATGGCAGGCGCAGCAGCCCACTGATCTGCCCCACTACGACGACTTGTTCACTGACATGCAAATGGTGGCGCAGCGCAGCATTTTGTGTGGCTTGCATGTGCATGTGGGCGTGCCTGGCGACCGTATCGTGGTGATGAACCGCGTGCTGCCCTGGTTGCCCTTGTTGTTGGCACTCAGCGCCTCTTCGCCGTTTTTCGGCGGGCGGCTGTCCGGCTTGCACAGCTACCGGCAAGCGGCCTGTGATGAATGGCCGCGCATGGGCTCACCGGAGCACTTTGACAGCCAGGTTGACTATGAACGCTATGTCGACGCCTTGGTGGAAAGCGGCAGCGTGCGCGGTCGCAGCGATGTGTGGTGGAACATTCGCCCGGCGCTGCGTTTCCCCACACTCGAGTTGCGCGTGACCGATGCCTGCCCGCACTTGGAAGACGCGCTGTGCATCGCCGCGCTGTTTCGAGCATTGGTGACCTACGCCCATCACAACCCCTCCCCTGGCCCGAGCGACACACCTTTACAACGCCAGCTGCTCAAGGAAAACCGCTGGCGCGCCAAACGCTACGGCATTCAGGGTGACTACATTGAACCGGGCACTCAGCGCAGCATCAGCCTTGAACAATGGCTCAGCAAAACCTGGGAAATGGTCGGCGACTACGCCCACGCGGGTGGCGATGACAACGCCTTTGCGCACGCGCAGCGCATGCTCAGCCGGGGCACTAGCGCCATCGAGCAGGCGCAGCACTACCACAGTGCGATGAGACGCGGCGCCTCCACGCTGCAAGCCCTGAGCGGTGTGGTCGATCTGTTGCGCAATCAGACGCTCGCCGTTTAGCAACACGTGCCTCTTGCTGGCCGCGCCGAAGAGCGAAACAATCCGGCACCTCACCGGTAGGCCATCAGGAGTCGGAATCATGAGCGACCGCATCGTGCGTTTGCTGGGCATCAAGCACCCCATCATTCAAGCGCCCATGGTCGGCGTATCAACGCCCGAGTTGGCGGCCGCTGTATCGAACGCCGGAGCGCTGGGCTCTATTGGCCTGGGCGCGAGCAACGCCGACCAAGCGCGCGTGCTGATCGAAAATACGCGCGCGCTCACGGCTGCACCGTTCAACGTCAATCTTTTCTGCCACCGCCCGGCCAAGCCCGACGCGGCCTGCGAAGCTGCCTGGCTCAAACAGCTGACGCCGTTGTTCAACGAACTGAACGCCGCCCCGCCCGAACAACTGAAGGAAAGTTACCGCAGCTTTCTGGCCAGCGAAGACGTGCTGCAGGTGCTGCTGAGCGAGCGGCCAGCGGTAGTCAGTTTTCACTTCGGCCTGCCGTCAAACGAATGGATCGCGGCGCTGAGGAACGCGGGCATCGTCACCCTCGCCTGCGTCACCAGCCCCGCGGAGGCGCAACTGGCTGAAGCCGCTGGCGTTGATGCGTTGGTTGCCCAAGGGGTCGAAGCCGGCGGTCATCGGGGCGTGTTCGAACCGGGCGAAGATCGCCTGCTCGGCACCTTTGCACTGGTTTGCCTGATCGTTCGCGCCAGCTCACTTCCGGTGATCGCCGCAGGGGGGATTATGGACGGCAACGGCATCGCCGCCGCCCTCGCACTTGGCGCCGAGGGCGTGCAGCTGGGCACCGCCTTTATCCTGTGCCCGGAATCAGCTGCAAACGCCGCCTACCGCCAAGCGCTGGCCGGCCCACGCGCCCACCAGACACGCATCAGCGCCGCCATTTCCGGGCGACCGGCGCGGGGCATGGTCAACCGTTTATTCACTGAGTTGGATCAAGGCACCCCGCCGGATTACCCCATCGCCTACGACGCCGCAAAAGCGCTGGTCGCGGCTGCAGCAGCCCAGGGAAATGGCGATTTCGCCGTGCAGTGGGCGGGTCAAGGTGCGCCACTGGCCAGGGCGATGCCGGCGGCAGAATTGGTGGAAAACTTGGTCAACGAATGGCGCGCCGCTCACTGATTCGCTACGTTTCCGAACGCCCCTGGCCCTCGCGATCGCGCTCATAGTGGTGCGCCAACCTAAACGGTGGCAGCCACGCTTCGCGACGCAGGGTCCAGCTTTCGTAGGTGGGCGTGAACTGATCCGGCGCGTCCAGCGCCCCCAGGTTCACCTCCACTTCATCGCCGCTGCGGTTGAACACGGAAGAGCCACAACGCGGGCAGAAAAACCGTTCCCCATAGCTCGCGGTTTCGCCTTTAATCGTCACCGCCTCTTGGGCATATATCGCCGAGGCATGGAACAACGCACCGTGGTACTTGCGACAATCCAGGCAATGACACAAGCCCACCCGATACGGCTGCCCGTTCGCTACAAACCGCACGTTGCCGCACAGGCAACCGCCCGAGAATGACGCCATGGTTGACCTCCGTTGAGGGCTGAGGGTGTTGGGGTAGTGACAGCATCAAGTGGCGCGGCGTTTCGACAAATCGGCGCTAGATCGCCGTCCCACGATCAGCGGGTTTCCCCACAATCCGCTTGCCGCCTTGGCGACTGACTTCCTCTGCTTGCCCATCGCGCTGCTTACCTTGGCGCGCCTGGCCGATCAACTGAGGAATCAGTGGCCCTTCGGATAAATGTCGCCAGAATCGCCCTGGCATGTGCTGGGCCATAACGGTTGGGTTTATCCGGGCCGGGTTAAAAATGTGCCGGTAGTAGGTGCGCCACAACTCGGCGTCAGGGTCTTCAGCGTGTTGCGCCCACTGGCGCCATTGCTCGGGACACTGTTTGCGATAGTCCAGCGTGTGGCCGTCGTAGCGGATGCCGTCTTCAGGCGTGGCGATCAACCAGCGTTCGCGCCCGAGGCGATCAGCAAAATGCCCGCTCGCGCTTTCGAGTACGTCATGGGCCGGTTCATGGAAGGCAACCCAGTCCAACTGCAAATGCTCAACCAGCGCCGGCGGCACCGGAATGAAGCGAAGGAATGCGTGCAAATGGTGAGCTTCGCGGCTGACCTGACGAATACGCCGCTGCAATTCGCTGCCTAAACGATCACCGGCCAGCATGGCGGTGCGATCACCATGGGCCACGCGCCACAACACCTCATAAAGCAAGCTCCAGCGTTGGTCGCCGCGATAGCGACCGGCCTGTTCCAGTTGCGCCAGCAGCGCCGCCGGAATGCGCGGCCGAAACGGCCCGCGGTCGGCTGGCAACGGCGTCGGTTGAGCCAGCAGGTCGTGCATCAGACCTTGCGCCCAGACCACCTCAGCCGGATCCACGCTATGGCTGAGCAGCATGCGGGCCTGCTCGCGCCAGGTGTCGAAGTGGTTGTCGCAATCCAGTGCAATCATCCCCAAAGCCCCATTTGCAGTGGCGCTTGCGGCTCGCGTAGCCGTTCGCGCAACAGCCCGCTGCGCACGCCAGCGTCTGCGGGCCGGTAATCGCTGGTCACGATGAAGGGCCGGGCTTTGTCCAGCACGCAACGCATTTGCACCAGGTCGTCGTAGCGAATCCGTCGTTCCCGGCGAAGCGCCACCAGCCGCTGTACGCTGCGCAGGCCAATGCCGGGAATGCGCGCTAACAGCGCCGGCTCAGCGCGGTTTACGTCCAGGGGGAACACCTCACGATTGGCCAGTGCCCAGGCCAATTTCGGGTCGATATCCAAGGCCAGATTGCCGCCTTCCTTAAGCAGTTCTCCGGCGTTGTAGCCGTAGCCGCGCATTAGAAAATCGGCCTGGTACAGGCGATGTTCACGTAAAAGCGGCGGCGCAGCGTGGGGCACGCTGGTCGGGCTGTCGGGAATCGGGCTAAAAGCTGAGTAATAAACGCGCTTGAGGGCGAAGCCCTGATACAGCGACTCGGCGTTGTGCAGAATCGTGCGGTCATCGGTGGCATCGGCGCCGACAATCATCTGAGTACTCTGCCCTGCCGGCGTGAATCGCGGCGCCCTGGCCTCCCCCGCGACCGCTTGTTGGCCCTGGTAAATGGTGCCCATGGCAGCACGAATGGTGCTGGCGCGTTTTTCCGGGGCCAGCAATTCCAGGCTCGCATCAGTGGGCAATTCAATATTCACGCTCAAGCGATCGGCCAGCCGCCCCGCTTCCTCAATCAACAGCGGGTCAGCATCCGGAATGGTTTTGAGGTGAATGTAGCCGCGAAACTCATGCTCCTCGCGCAGCAAGCGCGCCACACGAATCAGCTGCTCCATGGTGTAGTCAGCCGAGCGAATGATGCCGGAACTTAGAAACAGGCCGCTGATGCAGTTGCGCCGATAGAAATCCAGGGTCAGGCGCACCACTTCCTCCGGCGTGAAGCGCGCCCTGGGCACGTTGCTGGATCGGCGGTTAACGCAGTACTGGCAGTCGTATAAACAGAAATTGGTGAGTAGTACTTTGAGCAACGAAACGCAGCGGCCGTCCGGCGTGAAGCTGTGGCAAATGCCCATGCCATTGGTGGCGCCTAGCCCGTCGCGGTCTTTGGAGCTGCGCTTCGGCGCGCCGCTGCTGGCGCAAGACGCGTCGTACTTGGCGGCATCCGCGAGAATGCCGAGCTTGGCAATGAGTTGCATGGTTCGCGCCCTAACACTGATTATTCATACAGTAGTTCAGGAGCATTCTGGCTTGCAAGCATTGCCTATCCGTGGGCGACCATTGGCCCATTCTGAGATCGCCCCGTCCGGTCATAAGCGCATGCCTAAAGGCGTGCAAGACGTATCCCCAAGAAACGCTCGTAAACGCGTGTTCCGACTTAAGCCTAAATCCACTCGAGGCCACGCCAGACATGGTCGGCCTCACCGATGCAGCAGAACTCATGGGGATGTCGCGGCAAAACATGCGCAAGTTGATGCTCAACAATGCCGAGTCGTTCCCGGCGCCGATTCGTGAAGGCACTGCGTCCATCTGGCATTTATCGGAAATTCTTGCGTGGATGCAGTCGCGCGGCATTTATGCGCTGGCCCAGGACCTGGTCAAAATATCGCAACTCGCCATGCACGTTAACGTTGCCAAAGAGCAAAAACGGTTGCGCGCCCGAAACTGGTTCCAGCCCGGCATTCAGATGAGCTGACCGTGACGTGTATGGGAAATTTGCCCGCGATCTGACTCTTTTAGATAGCGCAACAGAGCCGCTAGGATCTGCGATTGCACGCCAATCGGCACGCCAAGCCAGAGTCAGGAGCAGGCATGAACGATATCCGCGCCAACATTCAGCTTCCCCACTTACAGACGCGGCGAGTGGGCCCCAGCGATCTGGAGCTGATTTGCGCTCACCGCGAAGCCATGTTTCTGGAAGCGGGCCGCGATGCCGGCGAGTTGCAGGAAATGACCCAACATTTTCGCCCGTGGTTGCAACCGCGCTTGAACGACGGGCGCTATTACGGGTTCGTGCTGACGGATAACCAGCAGACCGCTGCCACTATCGGTTTGATGAGCATTGAATGGCCGCCCCATCCCTCGCACCCGAGCGAGGCACTGCGCGGCTATGTGCTGAACGTTTACGTCGAGCAGGCCTATCGGCGCCAAGGGTTGGCTACGGCCTTGATGCAACTGGCAGAAGCAGAGTTCGCGCGGCGCGGTATCAGCTTCGCCGTGCTGCATGCGACCGAAGCGGGTAAGCCGGTTTATGAAGGGTTGGGTTGGGGTGCCACCTCGGAGATGGCCAAGTGCCTGAACGCTTGAGCAAGCGCAGGCACGTCTCTACATAGAACCTCTCCCGACACCCTATCGAGAGAGGCTCTTTAACGACGCCTTTAGAAGGTTTGCCCGTTCGCAGCTTTTTCCAACAGCAGCGCAGGCGGCAGGAAGCGGTCGCCGTACTGTTCAGCCAAGTACTGAGCCCGCGCGACGAAATCCTGCAGCCCGTATTGGTTGATGAACTGCAAGGCGCCGCCGGTCCAGGCCGCAAAACCAATGCCGAAGATGGAGCCGATGTTGGCATCCGCCGTCGACAGCAACACGCCCTCTTCTACACAGCGAACGGTTTCGATGGCCTGAATAAACAAAATGCGGTCGCGAACATCCTCTTGGGAAATTTGCGCGTCTGCCTTTTCAAAACGGGCTTTGAGTTCCGGCCAAAGAAACTTCTTGCCGCCTGCCGGGTACTCATAGAAACCACTGCCTGCTGCTTTGCCGGGGCGTTTGTATTCGTTGAGCATCAGGTCGACCACGGCAAAGGCGGGGTGCTCCGGCATCTGCTTGCCTTCAGCTGCCAGATCCTTAACCGTTTGTTGGCGAATGTGGTTCATCAGGCTCATCGACACTTCATCGCTGATGGCCAACGGCCCGACCGGCATACCCGCTTTACGCGCTTCGGTTTCGATCATCGCTGCGCTCACGCCTTCACCCAGCATGGCCAGGCCTTCGTTGGTGAACGTGCCAAACACCCGCGAGGTAAAGAAGCCGCGGCTGTCGGTAACCACGATGGGCGTTTTGTTGATTTGCATAACGTAGTCGAAGCCGCGCGCCAGGGTTTCATCGCTGGTGTGCGCGCCCTTGATGATTTCCACCAACGGCATTTTGTCGACCGGGCTGAAGAAATGCAGGCCAATAAATTTGTCCTGTTTCTCCACCGCTTTCGCCAGGCCTGTGATCGGCAAGGTGGATGTGTTGGAAGCAATCACAGCATCCGCCAGGGCATGACGTTCAGCGGCGGCCGTCACTTTGGCTTTCAGGTCACGGTCTTCGAACACGGCTTCGATGATCAAATCGCAGCCACTGAAATCCGCCTCATCAGCAGACGGTGTGATGCGAGCCAGAATGCCGTCGCGTTTCTCGGCAGTCATCTGGCCACGGCCGACCTTTTTATCAAGCAAGGTGGCCGAGTAGCTTTTGCCTTTCTGCGCTGCTTCCAGCGACACATCTTTCAGCACCACTTCAATGCCCGCCACCGCGGACACATAGGCGATGCCCGCCCCCATCATGCCGGCCCCGAGCACGCCGACTTTTTTGGTGACGTACGCCGGCTGCCCCTTGGGCCGCGAGCCGCCCGCGTTAATTTCATTGAGCTGAAACCAGAACGTGCCGATCATGTTTTTCGCCACCTGGCCGGTGGTCAGTTCGGTGAAATAGCGGGCTTCGATAAGCTGCGCGGTATCGAAATCGACCTGCGCACCTTCCACCGCAGCGCACATGATTTTCTCCGGTGCCGGAAAGCAGCCTTTGGTTTTGTCGCGCAGCACCGAGGGCGCGATGGCGAGCATTTGCGCCACGTTGGGGCTCGACGGCGTGCCGCCAGGGATCTTGTAGCCCTTCACGTCCCACGGCTGCACGGCGTTGGGGTTGGCGGTGATCCAGGCGCGCGCCTTGGCGAGCATGTCGTCGCGGTCGCTGGCGATGTCATGAATCAGCCCGGCTTTAAGCGCCTCGGCCGGCCGAACTTTTTTTCCTTCGGCCAGGTACGGCAGCGCTTTCTCCAGCCCGAGGATGCGCACCATACGCACCACCCCGCCGCCGCCCGGCAACAGGCCGAGCGTCACTTCCGGCAGGCCCAACTGCACGCTGCTACTGTCCAGCGCGATGCGGTGATGACAGGCCAGGCAAATTTCCCAACCGCCGCCGAGCGCAGCGCCGTTGATGGCCGCCACCACCGGTTTGCCCAGGGTCTCCAGGCGCCGCAGTTGGCCTTTAATGTTGAGGATCATCTGGTAGAACGATGCAGCGTCGGCCTTGGTAACTTTCACCAGCTCATTCAGGTCGCCGCCCGCGAAGAAGGTTTTCTTCGCGGAGGTAACGATCACCCCGGCAATATCCGCCTTCTCGGCTTCCAGTCGGGCCACGGTGGCGGCCATGGCCTCACGGTAATCGGCGTTCATGGTGTTGGCACTTTGGCCGGGCATATCGATGGTCAGAACGACGATATTGTCCTGGCCTTTTTCATAACGGATGGCGTCAGTCATTTCTTTTCCTACCCCGATAGTGGGGAAGCCGTTCAGAGGCGCAGCGAACTGAGCAGGCAAGTCGAAGGCCGGCTGAGAACGCGCAATAGCGTCTGAAAGCTCCTTAGATGCGTTCGATGATCGTGGCGATGCCCATGCCGCCGCCGACACACAAGGTGGCGAGGCCGTAACGCAAGTTGCGTTTTTCCAGCTCGTCCAACAGCGTGCCGAGAATGGCGCAGCCGGTTGCGCCCAGCGGATGGCCCATGGCAATGGAGCCGCCGTTGACGTTGACCTTCTCTTCGCTGACGCCCATGTCTTTCATAAACTTCATGACCACCGAGGCGAACGCCTCGTTGACTTCAAACAGGTCGATGTCGTCGACGCTCAGGCCCGCTTTAGCCAGCACTTTGCGTGTAGCCGGCGCCGGGCCGGTGAGCATGATGGTGGGGTCGGTGCTGGTAACGGCGGTGGCCACGATGCGCGCCCGTGCTTTTAAACCCAGCTCTTTGCCTTTGGCCTGCGAGCCAATCAACATCGCCGCGGCGCCGTCGACAATGCCCGAACTGTTGCCCGGCGTGTGCACGTGGTTGATGCGTTCCACATGGCTGTACTGGCGGATGGCCGTGGCGTCAAAGCCCATCTGGCCCATCATTTCAAAGCTCGGCTTCAGCGCGCCCAGGCCTTCCAGCGTCGAGTCGCCGCGGATGAACTCGTCGTGGTCCAACAGCACGATGCCGTTCTGGTCAGTGACCGGAATCAGCGACTTCTTGAACGAACCATCGGCGCTGGCGCGGGCGGCTTTTTGTTGCGAGCGCAGGGCAAACGCGTCGACATCCGTGCGGCTGAAGCCTTCCAGGGTGGCGATCAAATCGGCACCGATGCCCTGCGGTACGAAGCTGGTGCTGAGGTTGGTTTCCGGGTCCATGACCCAGGCGCCGCCATCCGAGCCCATGGGCACGCGCGACATCGATTCAACGCCGCCGACCACCACCAGGTCTTCATAGCCCGAGCGCACTTTCATGGCGCCGAGGTTTACCGCTTCCAGACCCGAAGCGCAGAACCGGTTGATCTGCACGCCGGAAACGCTGACGTCCCACTTAGCCACCATGGGCGCCGTTTTGGCGATGTCCGCGCCCTGATCGCCCACAGGCGTTACGCAGCCCAGCACGATGTCATCCACCTGACTGGTATCGAGGTTGTTGCGCGTTTGCAGCGCAGTGAGCAGCCCGGCGATGAGGTTCACGGGTTTGACGCTGTGCAGCGCGCCGTCCTTTTTACCCTTGCCACGCGGCGTGCGCACCGCGTCGAAAATGAATGCTTCGGTCATGACATCCTCTGGCCTTCTGCTGAAGGGCTGGCTATCGGCATCGCGCACAGGGCGCAACGAGCCTGTTGTTGTATGCCGCCCCACCTTAACGCCACGGGCCGCAGGCTCAATGACCGAAATGCTCAGGCCCATTGACCGCACTGCTCAGACGAACGGTTGTTTGATTAAACGATGCGCCAGGCAGTCAGGGATGTGTCTGGAACAGGCATCGGTCACTGATATCAGGAACGTACATAACCGCAGGGCGCAAAGGTCGAGGTTCTAAATACCAACTCTTCTAAGGCCTATGTGACCCGGCCCCTATTGTCTACAGAGCTACTGTTCATAGCGCTAGGGCGCCGCTGCCGGGTTTTGCCGGAGCGGTTTTTCTACTCAGCCAAGGCAAGCGGGTGCTTTTTCAGGCCGCGCGATGCCAACAAGAACAAAGGCCGACCGCCATGTTGAAACAACCGAAAATCCGCCAAGCCGGATGGATACTCTTTGCCACCGCCGTCGTACTGATTCTGCCCAATCTCACGCGGCTGATCAGTTAACGCGCCCTCGCCTGCGTGCTTCGGGTTCTTGCAAACTCGCGCTGCACGTTGCGCATTGAGCTTCTACAATCGCCGCTTTAGGAAATGGAGCGGTGGTATGCGCGCGATCCTCGTTGGCTTTCTGTTAATGCTTGGCCTCCCCGCTCTGGCGGCGGACCTGACCTTCGCCCTGCCCGCTGGCGAGCAGACGTTGAGCACCGCCGAGCTGCTGAAACACCCGCAAGTGCAGACCATCGAGATTGAAACTGACGTGGCTTACAAGCGCGCCATGCGCTACCGCGCCATCCCGCTCGCTGCCCTGCTAACCGGCGTGCAGAGCAGCGACCACCTGCAGTTGGTGGCGCTCGATGGCTTTGCTGCCGAGATACCCGCCGCGCCGTTGCTGCAGAAAACCGGCAGTCGCGCCTGGTTGGCGATTGAAGATCCGGCAGCGCCGTGGCCGCCGCTAGCAAGCGGCAAACCCAGTGCCGGGCCGTTTTATCTGGTGTGGAGCCAACCTGAAACGGACCACATCGGCCCGGAACAGTGGCCGTTTCAGATTGCCAAAATCAGTCGTTTTCCAGCCCTGGCAGAACGCTTCCCAGCGCTTTTGCCGGCAAGCGATGCCAGCGCAGAAGTGCAAGCCGGGTTCGCCCAATTCCAGAAAAACTGCCTGGCCTGCCACCGCCTCAACGGCGCCGGCGACGCCCAGTTCGGGCCAGACCTGAACGTGCCGCACAACCCCACCGAATATTTCGCCGACGGTTTTCTAGCCCGCTACATTCGCGACCCGCAAAGCATGCGGCGTTGGCCCCAAGGCAAAATGCCGGGGTTTGGGCCGCAAGTACTAAGCGATGAAGCATTGCAGCAGCTGATCGCCTACCTGCGACATATGGCCGGACGAAAACCGTAGGAGCGGCTTTAGCCGCGATTCGTGCTTACGGAAATATCAAAAGCATCGCGGCTGAAGCCGCTCCTACAAGTGATGCGCAGAGAGCGGCGGGGCTCAAAATTGTAGGAGCGGCTTTAGCCGCGATTCCTGCAAACGAAAACATCAAGATCATCGCGGCTAAAGCCGCTCCTACAGGAGAGCTGGTCGAGCTGAAACGCTTTAAACCACCTTCAAATTCCGCGCATACCAAGGCCGCCTTGGGCTGCGTTTGAGCAGCTGAGGCACCTCGTCGTCGCCGCTCAAGGCAATGCGCAGCGCCAGCTTCATCACTTCCACCTCCATCTCTGCCGCCGCCGGGCCTGCAAACGCCGCACTACCTTGCTCGGCCGGTCCACAGCCGTGGGTCAGCGGGCCGAGCCACGGGTCGGCCACTTCCACCCAGCGCCCTGGGGCAAACCAGTTCACGCCGTTCACCTCCTGGCGCAGCACTTCGCCCGGATGGTGGCGCTGATGCGCCTGGTACCAGTCTTCAACCCGCGCATCCAGCCAGGCATGAAAGCGCCAGAACACCGGGTTGATATGGGAAGAAAACGGGTCGCCGAGAAAATCGTTCTCGGCACGAAACCAACGCGGGGCGTAATCGGATTGCTCGCGATCCCCGGTTATGGGCATGCCGTTGGACGGATCTCGCGTCACCGTGGCCCAACGCATATGCAGCCAGTCGTGAATATTCAGTTCCACCTCCGAGCCAAACTGCGCGAGCGTCAGGCGACTGAGGTATTGCGGGTCCTGGTACTGCGATTCCCACACCTGGAAATTGCTGTAGTGGGTGTCGTGGGCCTTGATCTGCGCGAGCCACTGACTGAGTTCTTCGTCTTCACTGGCTACCCAGGCTGGCGGTACCGAGTTGCCGTCGTGGTTGTCGTAGTAACGGATAAAACCTTGACGATCGCGCTCGATAAACACCGGTGGCTGTGGCAGTTCCTGCCAGGTCGGTAAGTCGGGCTGCAATGCCCGGGCGCGGCCGAGCATATGGCGGTGCATAAACAGAAAATCCTCGCCCGAGCCGTTCAGGTGCTTACGCCGGCCTCGGGCGCCCCGCTCAGCGTCACGCGGGCCAGGCTGCCAGCCCAGGCCGCACAAAGCGTTGCGTTTGTCGTCGTTCAGGCGTCGCCATTTGTCGCGGCTCGCATGCCACAGCTGATGAAACAGCCGGTGCTGCGGCGACACCAGCCAGGCGAGTAACGCAGGCGCCAACGGCGTGCGCTCGCGGGCCTCGGGGAACGCGCGTTTGATGGCGACGAACTGGCAATCCAGTTCCGGCAAGGCCAGCGGTCGTTGCAAGTCGCGTATCGACCCGTTCAGCGACGCACTGCCGGCATCGCTCCAACCGCCCCACACCTCGTCCAACAGCGCGGTGAATTCGTAGCGCGGCGCGCCGTCCGCTCCCAGCAAGCGCCAACGCAGTTGCCCTTCAGGCATCCCGGTAAGGTCACCCTGCACCCGAAATTCGGCCGGCTTGTCGCTGCGCAAGGTGCTTGGCAAGCCCAAATAACCTCGCACCGCGCGCCCGCTCGGGCCGACGTCGAGCAGCAGTTCGACGTCCGCTGCCAAACCGAGCATCTGACGCTCAGCACCGGCAAAGCGGATATCCCAAATGCCCCGCAACTGATCGGCGAAGCGTGCCAGCGGCGCGGTGGCCGCCTCCACCGTGGCCTCGTCCGGCGTCAGACGTTGCCCCGGTTGCAAGGGGTCGTCGAAATCACGCTCGCGGCGCGCGTAAAGCACAGCCGGAATGGCCGCGCCGGTGACCACCAGCCCGGCCATAAAGCCTCGTCGGGAAAACCTCATCGCACACTCATCAATCCAGACCTGATCCAGCTAGAACGTGTGCTGCGCCAAGAAATTTAGCGGAGAGACAGACCGCCCCGGTTAAATTTCTCGGCGCCCGGCTCGTTCCTCCCAACAGCACTCCTTTAGCCGTTGGTTCGAGCATGAACAAACCCCGTCTTACCTTGCTGGCTGTCTCGTTTTTACTGGTGCTCGCGGTGGTTGGCGCGGCGGCCTGGTACTTTTTTCTGCGTCCCACACTGCCGTATTCAGCCGAGGTCATGCGCCGCGCCAACGCGCTGCAAGAGCACATTGTTTCGTTCGATAGCCACATCACCGTGCCGGTGGATTTCGGCACCGAAGGCAACGAAGCGGATAAAGACGGCGACGGCCGCTTCGACCTGATCAAGGCGGCGCGCGGGCGATTGTCCGGCGCGGCACTTACCGTGTTCGGCTGGCCGGAAATCTGGAACGGCCCGAACGCACCGCACCGCCCTACCCCGGCTTTTGTCGATGAAGCGCGCCATCAGCAAGAGCTGCGCTACACCATCATCACCGGCATGGTTCGCGACTTTCCCAATCAGGTCGGCATCGCTTACACGCCCGCCGACTACCGCCGCTTGGCCAACGAGGGCAAGTTCGCGATTTTTATCAGCATGCTCAACGCTTACCCGCTGGGCGACGACCTCAGCCTGCTCGACAGCTGGGCCGCGCGCGGCATGCGCATGTTTGGCTTTAGCTACGTCGGCAATAACAGCTGGGCAGACTCTTCGCGGCCGCTGCCGTTCTTCAACGACCGCGCCGACGCCCTCGGCGGCCTGTCGCCCTTGGGTAAACAGGCAGTGGCGCGACTGAACGACTTGGGGGTGATCATCGACGTGTCGCAAATGTCGACTCTCGCCCTCGAAGACGTTGCCCGCCTAAGCCGCACGCCCATGGTGGCTTCGCACTCCGTGCCCCGCGCCTTCGTCGACATTCCACGCAACCTCAGCGACCACGAATTGCAGCTGATCAAAAACAGCGGCGGCGTGGTGCAAATTGTCGGGTTCCCCGCCTACCTGCGCCCCCTCAGCCAACCGACCGTAGAGAAGCTCAACACCTTGCGCGCGCAATTCGACTTACAGCCTCTGGACGGCCCCGCCAATGCGTTGATGCCCGGCGATCCGGTGATCGCCACCTGGCCCGAGGCGCGCTTTGGCGAGTACGCCAGCGCGCTGTACAAAATCCTCGAAGAGGAGCCGCTGGCGGGCCTGAAAGAGTACGGCGATGCCATCGACTACACGGTAAAGAAGATCGGCATCGACCACGTCGGCATCGCCTCGGACTTCAACGACGGCGGCGGCCTGGACGGCTGGCACGATGTCGGCGACACCCGCAACGTCACGGCCGAACTGCTCAGTCGCGGCTACTCCGATGCCGACATCGCCAAGCTCTGGGGCGGCAATTTTCTGCGCGTCTGGGAACAGACCCAAGCCAGCGCCACGCGCCACTCCGACGCAGCCAGCCAAACGGAAGCCCCATGACAGACCGCCGCACATTCCTCAAACAGGCCACCCTTCTGGCCGCCGCCTTGCCGTTAGGCGTCGATGCCTTGGCCGACCAGGGGCCATTGATTCCAAGCTTCAGCAGCAACGCCGCCGAGAAATGGCAGCAACTGCGCACCCTGTTCACACTCGATTACAGCTTGGCGCACTTCTCGACATTTCTGCTCACCTCGCACCCTAAACCGGTGCGCGACGCCATCGCCCAGTTTCGTGCCGAGCTGGACCGCAACCCCGCCGCTGCCGTGGATTACGAAAGCGAAGCCATCTGGAAACACGAGGACAACGCGCGCAACTGGGCAGCCAATTACCTCAACGTCACGCCTGCGCAAATTGCCCTCACAGGCAGCACCACCGAAGGCCTGGCGCTGATCTATGCGGGCATTCACATTCGCCCCGATCAGGAGCTGCTCACCACCGAACACGAACACAGCTCAGCCTACGCCGCCATGCGTTTTCGCAAGCAGCGAGAAAACACGCAGATGCGTGAAATTCGCTTGTTCGAGGAGCCGCAGGGCATTTCAACTGAGCAGATTGTGCAGCGCTTAAAAAGCGAACTGCGCCCGAACACGCGCGTGCTGGCGCTGACCTGGGTGCAGTCGGGCAGCGGAGTGAAACTGCCGATTGGCGAAATTGGCAAGATGGTGCGCGCGCACAACCAAGGCCGCGACGAAGCGGATCGGCTGCTGCTGTGTGTCGATGGTGTTCACGGCTTGGGCATCGAAAATGTCACCTTCGCCGACCTCAATTGCGACTACCTGATTGCCGGCACGCATAAGTGGCTGTTCGGGCCGCGCGGCACCGGCATCATCTGCTCGGCCACGCCGACCATGGCCAACATGACGCCCACGGTCGGCAGTTTTTCGCGCGCCGACGACACCTTTGGTTCGGTGATGTCGCCCGGCGGCTATCACAGCTTTGAACACCGCTGGGCCTTGGGCAAAGCCTTCGAGCTGCACCTTTTATTGGGCAAGGCGGACGTGCAAGCGCGCATTCATGGCCTTAACACCTACCTGAAACAGCAATTGAAAACGGTCAAGGGCGTGCAATTGGTCACCCCTGAAAGCCCGCAGTTTTCCTCCGGCTTCACCTTTTTCAAAACGACCCTGGTGGATGAAGACGCCATTGCCGCCTACCTGACGCGCAACGGCGTAATTGTCGATGCCGTTAACCGCGACGTCGGCCCCGTGGTGCGTATGGCGCCGAGCTTGCTCAACACCGAAGCGGACATCGACCGCGCGATCAACTTGCTGACCAAACAGCTGTGAGAAACCGTTTATGAAAACCTTACTTATTGCCGCGCTGATGTTGATGGCACTGCCGGCGAACGCTGCCGAGAAAGACACTGTGGGCAGCGTATTTCGCGACTGCAAAGACTGCCCACAGATGGTCGTGCTGCCTGCCGGCACGTTCACCATGGGCACCCCGGAAAACGAAGTGGGGCGCCAGCCTGACGAAGGCCCGCTGCACCCCATCACGTTCGCCAAACCGTTCGCCATCAGCCATTTCCAGATAACGGCGGGCGAGTGGGACGCCTATGTCAAACAGGCAAAGGTGAGCATCGCCGACGGCGACGAGCGCCCTGGCCGCGAGTGCGTCGCCAGCAAACCGCGCTACCCGCAAGCACCCAACCAGCCAGCGGTGTGCATGAGCTACGACGACGTAAAAGCCTATGTCGCCTGGCTGTCGAAACAGACCGGCAAGCACTACCGCATGCTCAGCGAAGCCGAGCGCGAATACGCCGCACGGGCCGGTTCCGCCGGGCCCTTTCCGTTCCCCTTTGATGAAGGTGCGGACTATGGCATTAGCAAACACGCCAACACCTACGGGCCGGCGGATGGCTTCAGCTACACCTCGCCCGTCGGCAGTTATCCAGCCAATGCCTTTGGCGTGTATGACATGCACGGCAACGTGTACGAGTGGGTGGCCGATTGCATGCACGACGGCTACGTCGGCGCGCCGAGCGACGGCAGCGCGTGGATGGAAGCCAGCTGCGAATACCACATGATTCGCGGCAACGACTGGACCGAGGCACCGATTTTTTCGCGGTCGGGAAACAGGAATTATCGCGAGCCGTATGTGCGTGGCGATTGGTTGGGGTTTCGGGTGGCGCGCAAGCTTTAACGCAATGAGCGGCGTTATGCACCATGCCCCGCACGTCAACTGCCCCTCTCCCCCAGCCCCTCTCCCGCACGCGGGCGAGGGGTGACGTTTGGGCGGCTACCGCAACCTGAGCGACGAACTTCAATCAGCTCCCTCGCCCGCTTGCGGGAGAGGGTTGGGGAGAGGGGCCCTTTCTTTTTACAGCACCAATCTTGCGACCCTCCCCGCTAAATTTCCCCTGCCCCCAGCCGTCTTTTCCTCAGGCGATCACGCCCGCGCCCTTTCAGGAAAAGCCGATGACCACCCCCACCCCAGCTGCCCCCAGCGCCATTCGCGAACTGCTCACGCTGCTCAAGCCGTTCTGGCCGTTGGCCACTGCCTGTGTGGTGCTCGGCGTGCTCGGCGGTTTGAGCATCACGGCGTTACTGGCAACGATCAACAATGGCCTGCACGCGCAAAACGGGATGAGCACAGGCGTGGTCATCGCATTCGCTGGGTTTTGTCTGGTGGCGCTGGCCAGCTCGATTGCGGCGGATATCGGCACCAATTACATCGGCCAACACATCATCGCCGGCCTGCGTAAAGACCTCGGCGCCAAGGTGCTGTCGGCGCCCATCGAGCAGATTGAGCGCTTCCGCAGCCATCGCCTGATTCCGGTGCTGACCCACGACGTCGATACCGTCAGCGACTTCGCGTTCGCCTTCGCCCCGCTGGCCATTGCCTTTACCGTCACACTCGGCTGCCTGGGCTACCTGGCCTATTTGTCATGGCCGATGTTCCTGATTACCGCTGTGGCCATCGTGATCGGCTGCACCGCGCAGTTCTCTGCGCAGTCGCTGGGGTTGCAGGGTTTTCACCAAGCGCGCGAGGCCGAAGACGACCTACAAAGGCATTACCGCGCCGTGGCCGAAGGCGCCAAAGAACTGCGCATCAACCGGCCGCGCCGCCAGCGCCTGTTTACCCAGCAGTTGCAGGCAACGGCTGAACATATCTGCCGCTTACAGATTCGCTCCATCAGCATTTTCGTCACCGCCAAAGCCTTCGGTTCCATGCTGTTTTTCGTAGTAATCGCCCTGGCCATTGCCACGCAAAGCCTGTGGTTCAACAACGATGCAGCGGTCATCAGCGGCTTCGTTTTAGTGCTGCTGTATATGAAAGGCCCGCTGGAAACCCTGCTCGCCACCTTGCCCGTTGTCAGCCGTGCCCAAGTGGCGTTCAGTCATATCGCCGAGCTGTCGCGGTTGTTCTCCTCGCCGGAGCCGCACTTGCTGCTGGACAACCCGCAAACCGCCCCGCCCACGCTGCTGCGTGGCATCGAATTGCGCAATGTGGCCTACGCCTTTCCCGCCGTGGAAGGCGCGTCGGCGTTTCGTCTTGGGCCGGTCAACCTGGCGGTCGAGCCTGGCGAAATTCTGTTTATCGTCGGCGACAACGGCAGCGGTAAAACCACGCTAATCAAGCTGCTGCTCGGGTTGTACGCGCCGCAGCAGGGCGAGGTGCTGCTTAACGGCCAGGCGGTCACGGCCGAGCAGCGGGACGATTACCGCCAGTTGTTCACCACCATTTTTGCCGACTACTACCTGTTCGACGACCTGGTTCAAGGTGAGCATGCCCTGCCCGCCGATGCCGGCAAATACTTGCAGCGTCTGGAAATCGCTCACAAGGTCAGCGTGCGCGACGGGGCGTTCACCACCACCGATCTGTCCACCGGCCAGCGCAAGCGCCTGGCACTGGTGAACGCCTGGCTCGATGGGCGCCCGGTGCTGGTGTTTGATGAATGGGCCGCCGACCAAGACCCGGCCTTTCGCAAGATTTTCTACACCGAGCTGCTGCCCGACCTGAAGCGCCTGGGCAAAACCATCATCGTGATCTCCCACGACGACCGCTATTTCGACCTCGCCGATCAGGTGGTGCACCTGCAAAACGGTCAGCTGCAGCCTGCGCCACATCCTGCATGAGTAAAAAAGTTCAGAAACCGCGAGATTATTTTTCCGGTTTCCGCCCCCAGCCTCGTCCTATAAATGCGAACCTAACTCAACAACATGCACGGAAGATCATGATGTCCTCCACGAAGCACCTTTCACCACGGATGAAGCTGATGCTTCAGCGCACCTTGCGCCCGTCTTTGTTGGCCAGCAGCGTTGGTCTGTTCCTCGCCAGCCCGTACGCGGCGATGGTGCAGGCCCAGGACGTCGCGCTGGATATTCCAGCACAGTCACTCTCCAGCGCCCTGCAAGAGCTGGGTCGCCAAGGCAATCTGCAAATTCTTTACAGCCCGGATCTGGTCGGCAATCGCAAGAGCGCAGCGCTGAAAGGGAACTACGCGCCGGCCACTGCGCTGGACGCCTTGCTGCGCGGCACCGGCATCAGCTACCAGATTCGCGGTAACAGCGTGACGCTGCTCAAGGGCGACCAGAGCGCGATGGAGCTGGGCGCCACCGCCATCGTTTCCAATGGCCTGGGCGAAACGACTGAGGGCACCGGTTCGTACACCACGGCGGCGACCAGCACGGCGACGAAGATGCCGCTGTCCATTCGCGAGACGCCGCAGTCGGTCAGTGTGATCACTCAGCAGCGCATGCGTGACCAGAACATGATCAGTCTGGAAAACGTGATTGCCGAAGCGCCGGGCGTGCTGTTCAAAAAGAAGAGCAACTCCTCGGACGACGAAGTAGGTATTTTTTCCCGCGGGCTGAAAATCGAGAATTTTCAGGTTGATGGCATCCCGACCGTGTTCGAGCCGGAAATGAAAAATCAGGACAACGACCTGGCTGTTTATGACCGGGTCGAAATCGTGCGCGGCTCAACCGGTTTGCTTAGTGGCACCGGCAATCCCTCGGCCACCATCAACATGGTTCGCAAACGGCCTACTCGCGAATTCCAGGCGTCCATTCAGGGCAGCGCCGGCTCGTGGGACAACTACCGCACGGAAGTAGATGTTTCCGGCCCGTTGACTGAAACCGGCAACGTGCGCGGCCGCATGGTAGCGGCGTACCAAACCGCCGATTCGTTCACCGACCGGCTGAGCACCGAGCGGCAAGTGGCGTACGGCATTCTCGAAGCGGACCTGACCGAGCGCGATACCGTCAGCTTCGGCATCGACTACCAGGTAAAAAACTGCAACGCCTGCGGCTACTTCGGTTTCCCGGCGTTCTTTAGCAACGGCAACCGCACCGACTTCGACCGCGACTACAACTCCGCCGCCGACTGGAGCCATGCCGATCGCAAGCGCACCTCGATTTTCACCACGTATGAGCACCGGTTCGATAACGATTGGTTGGCGAAAGTGGCCTATACCAATACGCGCGACGAGAACGATGTGGAGTACGGCTGGTTCAGCAGTTATGGCTATCCGAATCAGGGCACTGGTGACGGTACGAACCTTTATTTCGCCAAATGGCCTAGCAAGCCGGAGCAGAACGCAATTGACGCTTATGCGACCGGCCCCTTCATGCTGTTTGGTCGTGAACATGAATTAATGATGGGGCTGAGCGCCAACAAGTACCGGATGAACACCGGTGCTTACCCGCTTTGGTATGACTACAGCGGCAGCAGTTGGAACCCTGCTATTCCAAACGTCTACAACTGGCATGGCGACATCGCTCGACCGCCAATGGAGCGCGAGGGGGACATCAAGTACGAGCAACGAAACACTGCGGCGTATACCGCGGTTCGACTGAAACCAACGGATGATCTCTCGGTGATCCTCGGCACCCGGTTGAGCTATTTCAAGCTGGATAAATCAGTTCAGTACGATTTCGACCCCGGTGTCGAGTACGCACCGGAAGGCGGCAAGCGCAAGGAAACCGGAGAGTTAACGCCTTACGCCGGCATCGTTTACGACCTGGATGAAAACTACTCGGTCTATGCCAGCTACACGAAGATTTTCAAACCGCAGACCTCGCAAACGCTTGAGGGCAAGTTTGTCGATCCAGCCGAGGGCGACAGCTACGAAATCGGCAGTAAAGCGGAGTACTTCGGCGGCAAGCTGAACCTCACCGCTGCACTGTTTGAAACCAAGCTCGATAACTATCCAGCGTCCACGGGCTTGGGCGACCAGTTCGGCAACGATTACGTCAACCCAACGAACCTGAAGGTCAAAGGCGTTGAGCTGGAAATTGCCGGCGAAATTCTGCCGGGCTGGCAGATGCAAGCGGGTTACAGCCACGTAACCCCCTACTACCCCGCTGGCGTTGATGTAAACGTCGGCTTCCCGAAAAACACCGTGAAGATGTTCTCCACCTATAACTTCCAGGGCGACTTGAACCGCTTGACCCTCGGCGGCGGCGTGCGCTGGGAAAGCAAAACCAGTTACGACAATATTGAGGTGTTCGGTCCAGACAACCCCGTCACCGCCAAACAAGAAAGCTACGCCCTGGTCGACGTGCTCGCGCGCTACAAATTCGACGAGCACTTCACCGGCACGCTTAACGTCGATAACGTCTTCGACAAGGAGTATTACGCCAGTACCAGCGTGTACAGCGACTTGTACGGCGAGCCCCGCAGCGTTACCGCCACGCTGCGCTGGGAATACTGACCCCGCGTACCCGCCCAGCAAAAACCGCTTCGCTTGAAGCGGTTTTTTTTTCGCCCAAAAAACCTGAACCCCGCTCCTGCCGTCCAGTCGGAACTAGTACTGGACGCCGCCCGACCGCAGCTGTCGCGCTGGCCCCGCTCCGTCCACCCCCATTCAGCGAGGAGACAGCATGAAAGCCGTGGTGTTTCACGACGTCGGCGATATTCGCCTCGAAGACGTTCCCGAGCCGACCCTTCAAGCGCCTACCGACGCCATCATTCGCATCACCGCTTCGGCCATTTGCGGCACCGACCTGCACTTTGTGCGCGGCACCTTCAGCGGCATGGTCAAGGGCACCATTCTTGGCCACGAAGCGGTGGGTATCGTCGAGGAACTGGGCAGCGACGTGCGCAATTTGCAGATTGGCGACCGGGTCGTGGTGCCCTCCACCATCGCCTGCGGTAACTGTTCATACTGCCGCGCCGGTTATTACGCCCAGTGCGACGTCGCCAACCCCAACGGCAAAACCGCCGGCACGGCATTCTTTGGCGGCCCGCAGGCGACAGGCCCGTTTCAGGGTTTGCAGGCTGAGAAGGCGCGCATTCCTCACGCCAACATCGGCCTGATCAAATTGCCGATGGAAGTCAGCGACGACCAGGCCATTCTGCTTTCCGATATTTTTCCCACCGGCTACTTCGGTGCCGAAATGGCCGAAATCACGCCCGGCGACACCGTGGCGGTGTTCGGCTGTGGCCCGGTCGGCCAGTTCGCCATTGCCAGCGCCAAGCTGTTGGGCGCCGCTCGGGTGTTTGCCATCGACCACCTCGACGACCGCCTGCGCATGGCTCGCGAGCAAGGTGCCGAAACCATTAATTTTGACAAGGAAGACCCGGTCGCCACCCTGCTTCGCCTTACCGGTGATATTGGCGTGGACCGCGCCATCGACGCCGTCGGCGTTGACGCCGAGCATTCGCGCTGCCACCACGGCTCACCGTTGCAAGAAGGCGCGTTCCGCGAAGAAATGGCCGCGGTAAGCCCCACCACCCACCCTGACGGCGACAACTGGCACCCCGGCGACGCGCCCAGCCAAGTGTTGCAGTGGGCCGTCGAGTCGCTGGCCAAAGCCGGCACGTTGTCGATTGTTGGCGTCTACCCGCCGCAAATGAACAGCTTCCCAATTGGCACGGCGATGAACAAAAACCTCACCATCAACATGGGCAACTGCCATCACCGCAAATACATCCCCAAGCTGATCGAACTGGTGGTCAGCAAGCGCATCGACCCGGCGGCGATCCTCACTCAGATCAAGCCCATGAACGATGCCATCGAAGCCTTCAAGCAGTTTGATCGCCGCGCCAGCGGCTGGATCAAGGTTGAGTTGCACCCGCAAAAGCAGCACAGCGTGCGCAGCGGCGATGAAGAAACTATCAGCGACACAGCCGTCTCCCACGCGCTGCACAGCCCGGACTGAATAATGGCCGCCATTCGAATCGGGATATCCGGCTGGCGTTACGGGCCATGGCGCGGCGAGTTCTACCCAGAGGGGCTGGTGCAGAAGAAGGAGCTCAAATTTGCTTCGCGGGCAGTAAACAGCATTGAGGTCAACGGCTCGTTTTATGCCCTGCAAACGCCTGAGCGCTATCGCGGCTGGGCAGCGGATACGCCGGACGACTTCGTCTTCAGCATCAAGGCGCCGCGCCTGATTACCCACATCAAACGGTTGCGCGATATTGAGCAGCCGATGGCGAATTTTTTCGCGTCCGGTCTCGGCCAGCTCGATACCCGACTCGGCCCGCTGCTCTGGCAGTTTCCGCCCACGTTCAAATTTGACGCCGCGTTGATCGAAGAATTTTTCCAGCAGTTGCCGACCACGCGCCGCGCCGCGAAGAAAATCGCCAGCGGGTGCGATGAGCGCCGCCAGGTTGAAGGTTATCAAGACTGGCCCGGCAAGCAGCCGATGCGTCATGCCATGGAAATTCGTCACGACAGCTTTGTGAACGACGACTACATCGCCCTGCTGCGCAAATACAACGTCGCCTTGGTGGTTGCCGACGCGGCGAAGAAATGGCCGTACGCCGAAGACATCACCAGCGACTTCGTTTACATGCGTCTGCACGGCGACAAAAAACTCTACGCCAGCGGCTATTCCGCGCCGGCGCTGAAACGCTGGCACGACCGCATCGACGCCTGGAGCCACGGCAAACAACCCGCTGACGCTCACCTGATCAGCCCCGACAGCAAAGCCAAGCGCGGCGCGCGCGACGTGTATTGCTACTTCGACAACGACATCAAAGTGCGCGCGCCCTTTGATGCCCGAAAGTTGCTGGAGTCGTTCGACCTTGCCGCCGCGCTGGCGACAAAACCCGGTGAATTACCACAAGGAATCGAGTTATGACCACCGCCACTTCCGTGCCCCTGCCCGCTAATCAGCTGCGGCCCGCCGTGCACAGCGTGCGCATTCTCACCGTGAACATGCACAAGGGTTTCACCTTCTTCAACCGCCGTTTCATCTTGCCCGAGCTGCGCGACGCGGTGCGCACCATGGATTCCGATCTGGTGTTTTTGCAGGAAGTGCACGGCACCCACCAAACCCATGCCAAGCGCTACAGCAACTGGCCGCCGACGCCGCAGTACGAATTTCTCGCCGACGCCATGTGGCCGCAATTTGCCTATGGCCGCAACGCCGTGTACCCGGACGGCGACCACGGCAATGCGCTGCTGTCGAAATTTCCGATTCTGCGGCACGACAACCTCGACGTGTCCGTCGGTGTGCATGAACAACGTGGCCTGTTGCACAGCGTGCTCGACGTGCCAGGGCACCGCGAGGTGCACGCCATCTGCGTGCACCTGGGCCTGCGCGAAGGCCATCGGCAAAAGCAGCTGGAGCTGCTCTGCACGCTGCTCGATGCACTGCCAAAAGACGCGCCGGTAATTGTCGCGGGCGACTTCAACGACTGGCGCCTGCGCGCTGATTCCGTGCTGGCCAATGCCGGCATGCAGGAAGTGTTTATGCAGCACTACGGCGCCCCCGCGCGCAGTTTTCCGGCGCGCTGGCCGCTGTTGTGCCTGGACCGAATTTATATCCGCAACGCCCAAAGCCATGAGCCGCAAGTGTTGTCGACAAGGCCGTGGTCGCATTTGTCCGACCACGCGCCGTTAGCCGTGGAGGTTCGCCTATGAAGTACGAGTGGCGTGAAGGGAATGAAGTACAGCTGCTGATTAATGGCGAGGAATTCTACCCACGCGTGTTTGCCAGCATTCAGGCCGCGCGCAAGGAAGTGCTGCTGGAGACCTTCATCATCTATGAAGACAAGGTCGGCGAAGAGCTTCGCGACGTGTTGATCGCAGCGGCCAAACGGGGCGTACACGTCGAGGTGACCGTGGATGGCTACGGCACCGCCGACATCGGCAAGCCCTACGTGGCGGCGCTCACCGAAGCCGGGGTGAAGTTGAACATGTTCGACCCGCGCCCGCGTGTGCTCGGCATGCGTACCAACCTGTTCCGCCGCCTGCACCGCAAAATCGTCGTCGTCGATGCCGAAACCGCGTTTATTGGCGGCATCAACTTCTGCGCCGACCACCTCGCCGACTTCGGCCCCATGGCCAAGCAAGACTACGCCGTGCAAGTGCGGGGGCCGATCGTTACCGACATTCACCGTGCCGCGCTGGAACTGCTCGCCTGGCGCCGTGGCGAACGCCCTAGCCAACAACCGCCCTCGCCCGCCAATCATTTTCGCGGCACGGTGCGCATGCAGCTGAGCCTGCGCGACAACGAGCAATACCAGGACGACATCGAACAGGCGTACATGAGCGCCATTCGCTCGGCCAATTACCGGCTGGTGATCGCCAACGCCTATTTTTTCCCTGGCTATCGACTGCTGCGAGAACTGCGCAACGCGGCCCGGCGCGGGGTGAAAGTGACGCTAATTATGCAAGGCATGCCCGACATGCCCGTGGTGCGTCTGTGCACACGTCTGCTCTACAACTACCTGCTGCGTGACGGCGTGGTGATACATGAATATTGCCAGCGGCCCTTGCACGGCAAGGTCGCGTTGGTGGACCACGAATGGGCAACGGTCGGCTCGAGTAACCTCGACCCGCTGAGCCTATCGCTCAATCTGGAAGCCAACTTGATCATCCGCGACCACCGCTTCAACCAGCAATTGCACGACCACCTCACCGAGCTGGCCAATGCCAGTTGCAAACGCATCAGCCTCGAACGGGTTATGCGCGGCTACTGGTGGCGCGCGCCGATCATCTTTCTCACCTTCCATTTCTTGCGGCATTTCCCGGCGATTGCCGGCTGGCTGCCCGCCCACTCGCCGCGCCTGAAACCGCTGGTGGTCAAGGACGCGGTGGCGCTGCAACAACCAGGAGAAAGCGACATGAACCTAAAGGCGGAGGAAAGCCGATGAGCGCCAATACCGCCACTGCCGAGCAAGAAAAGCCGCAACCGGCTTGGAAAATCTGGGGCAAACGCCTGCTCAACATTTTCTTCTTCTGCTTGGTGCCCGTGCTGCTGTATCTGCTGATTAAAAACCTCAACTGGGAAGAAGTGAAAACGGCGCTGCACGCCTTCAGCGCGAAAACGCTGTTACTGGCTCTGCTGGCCAGCGCCGTGAGTTATGCGGTGTACAGCTGCTTCGACCTGATCGGCAGTCACTACACCGAGCACAAGCTGCCCGCCCGGCAGACCATTCCGGTGACCTTCGTGTGTTACGCCTTCAACCTCAACCTCAGCTCCTGGGTCGGCGGCATCGCCATGCGCTATCGGCTGTACTCGCGGCTGGGGCTGGACGTGCCGACCATTACCAAGGTCATCAGCATCAGCCTGCTGACCAACTGGCTCGGCTACATATTGCTGGCCGGCGGCGTGTTTTCGCTGCGATTGGTGGACCTGCCCGAGCACTGGAAAATCGGCGAATCCACCCTGCAACTGATTGGCTTCGCTTTGCTCGCAGCATCGGCGGTGTACTTGTTCGCCTGCAAATTCAGCAAACGTCGCAACTGGCACTTCGGCAAACAGGAAATCACATTGCCCAGCCTGCGCATGGCCGGCGCCCAAGTGGTGCTCGGCACGCTGAACTGGGGCTTGATGGCGGCGATGATCTTCATCCTGCTGCCCGACAAAGTCTCGTACTGGGACATCCTCGGCATTCTGCTCATCAGCAGTATCGCCGGCGTGATTACCCACATCCCTGCCGGCCTTGGGGTACTGGAAGCCGTCTTCATCGCCCTGCTGCAACACCAGGTCGACAAAGGCTCGATTGTGGCGGCGCTGATTGGTTATCGGGTCATCTACTTCCTGATCCCGCTGGCGGTTGCCGTCGTCGTTTATCTGGTACTGGAAAAGCGCGCCAAGCACATTCGGACTTCGCAGGACGACTAACCAAAAGCATTGCGGCTAAAGCCGCTCTCACAGAGTAAAAAGTTACCTGTATGAGCGGCTGGGCGACACTCCGCTTTAGCTGTCATCACCGGATTGGCGCGCTACAGCGCCTCATCGTCAGGGTCACTATAAACAACGCGGCCGCTGATCCACGGAGCCACGATCTCGTTTTCCAAGGTGCGCAGATAGGTGCCCCACTTCGCCCGGCTATGTGCGTGAGGTCCCGTGATCGTTAGCAGAAGGTACTCATCGCGAACATCGTCATGAGCGTAAATGAGCCAGTAGTCATGTTCTGGCTCGCTCAACGGAACGGTTCGGTGATACGGATTGGACCGCGCGGCCCACACCGCCTGAATGGCAGACGTGCCAGCAAGATGGATGTGATGCATGTTGTGCAGATCTAGCGGCGCGTCACGGCCGAAAATGGCCGGTTGTTCGCCGCAGAGCTTGTAGTTGTGAAATTCGACGAAGAAGCCGTACCACCCCTTTGACTTCTTGAACAGCTCACAGACTTTTACGGCAGACAATGTGCCTCACTTAGCGAACGGGCAGTTTCCCATTCTCGGCAAAGTATTCAAACACTTCATCCCCGCCTTTCGCAGCCGCTGGTACATCCGCATAAGTCAGCTTGTCCTTGGAGACCTTGCGTTTAACCGGCGCTTTATGAGCGTTGATGGGCTTCGTTTTGGTAGCCATACCGGGCTCCTGCATAGTTCAACCTGTACATAGCATAGGGACGGTCGGCTGCTCATTCAACGTGAGCAGCCATATGGTGATGGCAAAGCGAAGGTTACGGCGCGAATCGGTTCTGCGCTGCCGGAGACGGCGGCGAAAAGGCGGACACCTCTCTGGCGCAGAAGAAGGCAGGACCCTCGAAAAGGGACGTTTTGCATAAAGAGCATCGCGGCTGAAGCCGCTCCCACAGAAAAAGAAGATCCCGTGGGAGCGGCTTTAGCCGCGAGATTTTTATTGGCGCCCAACGCGCGTCTAGAGCTTCAACACCAACGTCCCCAACGGCGGCAAGCTGAGGCTCAGCGATTGCGGCTGACCATGGGCTTGCGCGTCGTCGGTATGCACGCCGCCGCGAGACCCTGCGTTCGAGCCGGCAAACTGCTCGTCGTCGCTGTTAAGCAGCACCTGCCATTCCCCCGCCTGCGGCACGCCGATGCGGTAGTTTTCCCGCGGAACCGGGGTGAAGTTGTGCACCACCAAAAGCGGCGCGCCGTCGTCGCCGTGACGCAGCCAGGCGTACACGCTGTTGGCAGCGTCGTCGCCAATCAGCCATTGGAAGCCTTCAGCGCGGCCGTCGCGTTGGTGCATGGCCGGGTGCTGGCGATACAGCTGGTTAAGGGTTTTCACCAGGTTTTGCGTGCCTTGGTGTTCGCCGTAACGGAGCAAATACCAGTCCAGTTCATGGTCGTGGCTCCACTCGCGCCACTGGCCGAACTCGCAGCCCATAAACAGCAATTTCTTGCCGGGATGGGTCCACATAAAGCTCAGGTACAGGCGCAGGTTGGCAAATTTCTGCCAGCGGTCGCCGGGCATTTTGTCGAGCAACGAGCGCTTGCCGTGGACCACTTCGTCGTGGGAAATCGGCAGGATGAATTGCTCGGTAAACGCGTACAGCAACCCGAACGTCAGCTGGTCGTGGTGGTGCTGACGGTTGATCGGGTCTTCGGCAATGTACTTGAGGCTGTCGTGCATCCAGCCCATGTTCCATTTGTAGGCGAAGCCCAGGCCGCCGCCTTGGGTGTCATGGCTCACGCCTGGCCAGGCGGTGGACTCTTCGGCAATCACCAGCGCGCCGGGCACTTCGGTGTGCACCACGTCGTTGAGATGACGAAGAAAATCGATGGCTTCGAGGTTCTCGCGGCCGCCGTGACGGTTGGGAATCCATTCGCCCTGTTTGCGCGAATAGTCGCGGTACAGCATCGACGCCACGGCATCTACGCGCAGGCCGTCGATGTGGTACAGCCGCAACCAATGCAGCGCCGAGGCGAGCATATAGCCGTGCACTTCATTGCGGCCGAGGTTGTAGATAAAGGTGTCCCAGTCCTGGTGGAAGCCCTCGAACGGGTGCGCATATTCGTACAGCGCGGTGCCGTCGAAGCGTGCCAGACCGTGGCTGTCAGTCGGGAAATGCGCGGGCACCCAGTCGAGAATCACGCCGATGCCTGCGCAATGGCAGGCGTCGACAAACGCGGCAAATTGCGCCGGCGTGCCGTAACGCGCGCTGGGGGCAAATTGCGACAGCAGCTGATAGCCCCACGAGCCGCCAAATGGGTGCTCCATGATTGGCAGCAGCTCGACATGGGTAAAGCCCATTTCATGCATATACGGAATCAGCTGGTCGGCCAATTCAGGCCACTGCAGCACGCGGCCGTCGTCGTGACGCCACGAGCCCACGTGCATCTCGTAGATCGACAGCGGTTGGTTATGCGCCTGGTGCTGCGGGCGGTTTTCAATCCACTGCTGGTCGTTCCAAACAAATTCCAGCGGCTGGGCCACCACCGAACCGGTAGCCGGCGGGTGCTCGGTTGCCAGGGCGATAGGGTCGGCCTTGAGCGGCAGCACGCCGTGGCTGCCGAGAATTTCGTACTTGTACACCTCGCCCGGACCGATACGCGGGATAAAAATTTCCCACACACCAGACGGATGCCGGGCGCGCATCACATGGCGGCGGCCATCCCAGCCGTTAAAGTGCCCCACCACGGATACGCGCCGCGCATTGGGCGCCCACACGGCAAAACGCACGCCGGGAATGCCGTCCACCTCGGCCAATTGCGCGCCAAAGGCTTTGCCCAGATCGCGGTGGTTGCCTTCGTTGAACAGGTAAATGTCCATGTCGCCCAACTGCGGGCCGAACGAATACGGGTCTTCGATTTCCTGCTCGCCCGCACCCCAGCGGATGCGCAAGCGGTAGCGGCACAGCTCGGCCGGGCGAATGGTGAACATGCCGGGCACTTCGCCCAGGGTCATGGCGCCGAGGTTTTCGCCGCTGTTGGCGTCGATTAAATCGACCCCCAAGGCGCCTGGCAGGTAAGCGCGAATAATCGGCCCCTGCTCGTCGCGATGCGGGCCGAGAAACGCAAACGGATCAGCGTGCTCAGCGCGTACCAGCGCCTGCACTTGCTCGTCAGGCAAGCTGCTGCCACGCGGGGCCAGCACATTGGAATCAATCATCGTGCAGCACTCCCCAACAGGTTTTGCCCCAGTTCCACCAAGCCCTGCACCGGCACGTTCAGCCAGTCGGGACGGTAGCGGGCTTCATACAGAATTTCGTAGGCGGCTTTTTCCAGACTGAACAGCGTCATGGCCGCCACTTCGCCGTCGCGCTCATGCCAGGCGTGCGGCAGGTCGGCGGCAGCCAGGCGGTACGCTTCCTGGAACGCCGTGCGCGCTTGGGTGCGATAGTTTTCCGCGACGTTACGGCGCACCTGTTCGGCCTCAGGCGAAGCATCGGTGCTTTGCGTATTGCGGATGGCCATGGCGGCGGCGTAGTCGAACGAGCGGATCATGCCAGCCACGTCTTTCATCGGGCTGTGGCGCATGCGGCGCTCTTCCAGGCTGCGGGTCGGCTCGCCTTCGAAGTCGATCAGGTAAGCGTCGCCCTGCACCACCAACACCTGGCCCAAATGCAAGTCGCCGTGAACGCGAATACGCAAGCCGCCGAGGCATTGCTTGGCCAGTTTGCCGACGGCGGTCAGCAGCGTTTTGCGGTTGGCCGCCAGCCATTTCACCGCGTCAGCGTTGGCGCTACTGCTCGCGGCGACCATATCCAGCGCTTCTTCCAATTGCGCGCCGATGCTGCGCGACCACTCTTTCACGTCGTCCTCGGTGCTGGTCACGCCACCGAAGTCCGGGTTGTCGGAGGGTTGCGCAAGCACGCTGTGCATCTCGCCCAAACGACGGCCGAGCATGCGCGAGAACGCTGCCAATTCGACGCTGGCCGGGGCCACGCCCTCGTCCGCATCGTTGACCGCAGGCGCGGCCAGTTGGTCGCGAATGGCCCGTTCCAAGGTGTTCTGCGTCCACAGCCAGGCATCGCCCTGGTTACTAAGGAATTGCTGCAGCACCATCAAGGTGTGCGGCACGCCTTCGTTATCCACCCGACGCACTTCGCCCAGCAGCTGCGGAATATTGGCGAAGCCCTGGGCGGTGAGGTAGCCACCCATTTCGGTTTCCGGGTGAATGCCCGGCATCACACGGCGCACCAGCTTGAGCACCATGCTTTCGCCGATAAGCGCCGAGCTGTTGGATTGCTCGGCGGATACCAGATTGATCTCTTCATCCGGGTTGTCGGGCAGCGCCAACAGCTGCGGAGTCGGCAGAAATTGCAACTCGCAGCCGCCGGAGGTGAGCGTCTGGCTTTCGCGCAGATAACGCACCACCTGCTGGCTGAATTCGCCGAGGGTAAAGGCGTCGGTCAACAGCCCCACCTCGCGGCCACGGCGCAACCGCGCCAGTGCCAACTGCTGCGGCACGGTGCTGCCGGCGGTGTTTTCCGCCACATAACTGAGCGGCAGTTGGTAGTGCTCAACATGCTCGCCGCTGCGCACTTGCACTTCGCTTAGTACGCTGCACGCGCCAAACGGCACGGCGTACAGCAATTTGTATTCGGCGTTGGCGGCATCATCCAGCGCCGAGAACCAGCGACGTTTGGGCAGGTACGCCGGCAACGATTCGCGGCTCAGGGTCGTGCTGCAGCGCGTCTGCATCAGTTCATTGAGGTCACGTTTGATAACCAGAGTTGGAAGTTCGGGCATACGGTCCACCGGCGGCACGTGCCACGCGGGCATCTGTGCTTCTTCAGCAAGCAAGAACCAATAAAAGCCATAGGGCGGCAGCGTCAGCAGGTAGTTGAGCTGGCCGATTGGTGGGAACGACGTACCGCCGACCATCTCCACCGGCACCATGCCGTTGTAGGCCGACAGCTCCAGCTCGGCAGCCTGCGCAGCGCGCGACACGTTGGCCACGCACAAAATAATTTCGCGCTTGCCGTCGACGCCGGTGTACTCACGCAGGTACGCCAGAATGCGGCGGTTGGCCGGTGCGAGCATTTTCAAGGTGCCGCGCCCGAAGGCTTTCTGTTGTTTACGAATGGCGAGCATGCGCCGCGTCCAGTTCAGCAACGAATGGGTATCGCGCTGCTGGGTTTCGACGTTGATGCTCTGGAACCCGTAAAGCGGGTCCATGATCGGCGGCAACACCAGGCTGGCTGGGTCGGCGCGGGAAAAGCCGCCGTTGCGGTCGATCGACCACTGCATCGGCGTGCGCACGCCGTCGCGGTCGCCGAGGAAAATATTGTCGCCCATGCCAATTTCGTCGCCGTAATACAGCGTCGGCGTGCCCGGCATCGACAGCAGCATGCTGTTGAGCAACTCGATACGCCGACGATCACGCTCAACCAATGGCGCGAGGCGGCGACGAATACCCAAATTGATCCGCGCGCGCCGGTCGGCGGCGTAGTAATTCCACAGGTAATCGCGCTCGTCGTCGGTGACCATCTCCAGCGTCAATTCATCGTGGTTACGCAGGAAAATCGCCCACTGGCAATTGTCCGGAATCTCCGGGGTCTGGCGCAGAATGTCGGTGATCGGAAAGCGGTCTTCCTGGGCGATAGCCATGTACATACGTGGCATCAGCGGGAAGTGGAACGCCATATGGCACTCGTCACCAGGGCCGCCGTTCTCCCCACCGAAATACAGTTGGGTGTCTTCCGGCC
This sequence comes from Pseudomonas sp. AC070, assembly GCF_979258635.1. NCBI lineage: Bacteria > Pseudomonadati > Pseudomonadota > Gammaproteobacteria > Pseudomonadales > Pseudomonadaceae > Pseudomonas > Pseudomonas sp. AC070. The sequence goes on along the minus strand of NZ_OZ409871.1, from coordinate 2,493,308 downwards.
ACTGATTGGCCTCGGCCAGCAACATGCGATCCGGGTAAGTGGCGTCCAACTCTGCGCGAATCTTCTTCAGCACGTCGTGGGTTTCAGCCAGGTTTTCGTTGTTAGTGCCTTCACGCTCAATCAGGTACGGAATGGCGTCCAGGCGCAAACCATCCACGCCCAAGTCGAGCCAAAAGCGCATCACGCTCAGCACTTCTTTGAGCACCTGCGGATTGTCAAAATTCAGGTCCGGCTGGTGCGAATAAAAGCGGTGCCAGAAGTACTGGCCGGCGACCGGGTCCCAGGTCCAGTTCGACTTCTCGGTGTCGAGAAAGATGATCCGTGTTTCTGGGAATTTCTGGTCGCTGTCCGACCACACGTAAAAATCCCGCGCCTTGGAACCGGGCTTGGCCCGCCGCGCCTTCTGAAACCACGGGTGTTGGTCTGAGGTGTGGTTGATGACCAACTCGGTGATTACCCGAATGCCGCGCCGGTGCGCCTCGGCGATAAAACGCTTGGCGTCGGCCATGGTCCCGTAGTCGGGATGCACGTCGCGGTATTCGGAAATATCGTAACCATCGTCGCGCCGTGGCGAGGGGTAAAACGGCAGCAGCCAGATGGTGTTCACGCCCAGATCGGCAATGTAATCGAGCTTGGCAATCAAGCCTGGGAAGTCGCCGATGCCGTCGTTGTTCGAGTCGAAGTACGACTTCACGTGCACCTGATAAATCACCGCGTCCTTGTACCAGAGCGGGTCATTGATAAAGGCGGCAGGCCGGCGTTTTTTACTGCGTCTGTCGACTGGCGCTTTGCTGCCAGTTGGAGCTTTTTCGTTATTCGCTGCGTCGCTCATTGCGTATTCCCTTAGCCGGTTACGCGCACACGCCAGATACCGAATGGCTGGTGCCACGGCTCAATGCGCATCCATTGGGTTTTGCCATACCAAGTCCAGGTGTGGCCGGTCATCAAATCTTCGCCATGCAAATTGGCGTCGTCGGGCAGCCCGAACTCCCACAGCGGCAGTTCGAAATGGGCTTCCTGAGCGTTGTGCGGGTCGAGGCTGACGGCCACCAGCACGAAATTGCTGAGGTCGGCCGTGCGTTTGCCAAACAACAAAATGTTGTCGTTGTAGCAGGTGTAAATCTGCAGCCCGAGGTGGGTTTGCAGCGCCGGGTTTTGCCGGCGAATGCGATTGAGCTGGGCGATTTCGCTGACAATGTTGCCCGGCTGCTGATAATTGCGCGGACGGATCTGGTACTTCTCCGAATCCAGGTATTCCTCTTTGCCCGGCACCGGCGCCGACTCACAGATCTCAAAGCCCGAGTACATCCCCCAGAGCCCGGAACCCATGGTCGCCAGCGCGGCGCGAATGAGAAAACCGGCGCGGCCATTGTTGTGCAAAAAGGCCGGGTTGATGTCCGGCGTATTCACGAAGAAATTCGGCCGGTAGCAATCGCGCCACGGCGCCTGATTCAGCTGGGTGAAATACTCCGCCAGCTCGGCCTTGGTATTGCGCCAGGTGAAATAGGTGTAGCTCTGGCTAAAGCCCACCTTGCCCAGGCGCGCCATCATCGCCGGCCGGGTAAACGCCTCGGCGAGGAACATCACCTCAGGGTGAGTGGTGCGGATATCGGCGATCAGCCATTCCCAAAACGGCAGCGGTTTGGTGTGCGGGTTGTCCACGCGAAACAGCGTCACGCCCTGCTCCACCCACCCCTTCACCACATCGCGCAGCGCCAACCACAAATCCGGCATCGCGTCTTTGGAATAGAAATCGACGTTAACGATGTCTTCGTATTTCTTTGGCGGGTTTTCGGCGTGACGAATGCTGCCGTCCGGCCGCCAGCTAAACCAACCGGGATGTTCTTGCAGCCACGGGTGATCGGGCGAGCACTGGATCGCGAAATCCAACGCAATCTCCAGCCCGTGTTCTTTGGCGGCCTGCACCAGGGCGCGGAAATCTTCAAAACTGCCGAGCTGCGGGTGAATGGCATCGTGGCCGCCGTCTTTACTGCCGATGGCATAGGGGCTGCCCGGATCATTGGCGCGGGCTTGCAAGGAATTATTGCGGCCCTTGCGGTGCGCCTTGCCGATAGGATGAATCGGCGGGAAATACAGCACATCAAAACCCATATCGCGCACATACGGCAGGCGCTCAATCACATCGCGAAACGTGCCGTGGCGGTCTTCATCATCGGTCACCGAGCGGGGAAACAGCTCATACCAACTGGCGAACTCCGCCAGCTTGCGCTCGACATCCAACGGATACGCCGGGCTGTTCACACGGTGCGGATGGGCCTCGGTATGGCGCATGGCCTCGATGGTTTCGGCGGACAGAAAAAACGTCACGCGCTCATCCACCGACTGGGTGTCTTGCAACGCGCGCAAGCGTTCGGCCATCAGCTCAGCGTGTTCAGGCCCAGCATTTTCGGCCGCGCGGCGCAGCAGTAACTCACCCTCTTGCAACTCCAAGGTGATAGGCACACCCGCGGAAAACTTCTTCAACAATTCATAGGCGAACGTGCCGTACACATCCCACCAAGCCTGCACGGCAAATTGATAGCGGCCGGGCTGGCTGGGGGTGAACTCGCCCTGCCAGAGGTCATTACCTAGAGACTGCAACGGCACGCGGTGCCATTTTTCTTCCAACTCGGCGCGCCAGAGGATCGACGCTTCGAGCTTGTCATGGCCATCGGTGAAGATCACCGCGCTCACCGTCACGGCAGAACCGGCGATGCCCTTGGCGGCAAAGCGGCCGGCCTCGACCACGGGCGTCACTGCCTCAATGGCAATGCGCGGCAGCTGCAAGGCGTCATCCAATTGCAAGGTGGCAGCCTGACGTTCAGCAACCTGATTGAGGGGGGCCAACGGGCTGGCATGCGACATCGAATCGGGCTCCTTCTTTGCAAACAGCCGCCGCCCGGGGTGGAGATGGGGAGGCGGCTGGTTGGGATTCGTCATCCCTGGCGAAACAGGGGGCGTACAGTTCCGAGCGCCGCGTTAGAGCAAAAGTTCAGGGTTTTGATGGATTGATTGGCCGGGCCATGGTGTTTGCGGGGATCGCGGCTAAAGCCGCTCCTACAGAACCCACGAGGCCCGTGGGATGGGCTGGGCGGCGTTGGGTTTTATGCGCGAGATTGAGTAGCGCGAGAGTCGGCTCGTTATCCGGCCAGTGGTCTGGCCAGTGGTCTGGCTCGTGATCCGGCGCGTGATCTGGCTCGTGATCCAGCTCGTGATCTGGCTCGTGATCCAGCTCGTGATCTGGCTCGTGATCTGGCTCGTGATCTGGCTCGTGATCTTCCGCTCTTGATTTTGATCTACCCCGCGAGGTTTATCGCAGGCCGAGTGGAGTCGTTGCGTAGGGGGTTGAGCGGCCGGGAGCCGCGAAAGGCGTGTCGGGCCAAGGATGGCCCGTCTCGCCGTGCCCCCGGAGCGGCGACGGAAGGAGGGAAGTCGGAGCGCAGCGTAGACCCAAGGTAGGAGCTAGACCTTTTGGTTACTTTTAGGGCAATGCTAAAAGTGACTCGCGCGTAAGGCGCGAAACAAAAACGTTCAGCGCACGCGGTGATGAATACCTGCATCCGACTTCAAGATTCGACCTTGCTTTTAAACCAGAAGAATTCTTCGTTACCACGTTTGCGCGGCATTTTATTTCGCGCCTTACGCGCGAGTCACTTTTGGCATTGCCCCAAAAGTAACCAAAAACTCTAGCTCCTACCTTGGCCCTCCGCTGCACTGCGGGTTCCCTCGTTCCGTCGTTACTCCGGGGGCACGGCGAGACGGGCCATCCATGGCCCGACACGCCTTTCGCGGCTCCCGGCCGCTCAACCCCCTACGCAACGACTCCACTCGGCCTGCGATAAACCTCGCGAGGTAGATCACACGCAAGATCAAAAGCGGTGAAGCAAGATCAAAATCTCGCGGCTAAAGCCGCTCCCATAGAATTCACGCAACCCTGTGGGATCGGCCTGGCGGCATTGCGCTTTAGCCGCAATGCGCTTGATTCGCCTAGACCACCACGGACCCAATAGATACAGTCCGCCCCCATGCTTATCCCCTACCTCAGCCTATTCGCCAGCGCCTTCATCGCCGCCACCCTGCTCCCTCTGCAATCGGAAGCCGTGCTAGCCGGCTTGCTCCTCACAGACCGCTACTCAACCGCAGCGCTACTACTCGTAGCCACCCTCGGCAATGTACTGGGCTCGCTGGTGAATTGGGCACTTGGCCGTGGAATCGAACGCTATCGCCAACGACGCTGGTTCCCCGCCAACGAACAGCAGCTGCAACGCGCCCAAGGTTGGTACCAGCGTTACGGCTGCTGGACATTGCTACTCAGTTGGCTGCCCCTGGTGGGCGACCCGCTGACCTTGATCGCCGGCGTAATGCGCGAACCGCTGTGGCGATTCGTGCTGCTGGTCATTATCGCCAAAGCCGGCCGTTACCTCGCCCTGGCGGCCGTGGTGTTGTACGCCTAGCGCTAGTCGTCCAGCGGCGCGGGTGCCGGTTGCGCAGCGTCCGCCGGCTTGCTCGCTTCCCGCTCACGCATCGGCATCTCATCCACCGCGCTGAACAGTTGCTTCGGATCGATGGCACCGGAGTGTTCCAGCTTCTTCTCGCCGTCTTTGCCCACCAAAATGACTTTCGCGTCGGCACTGGCGCCCAGTTTCAGCGCGCGAATCAGGGCCATGGTGCTTTGCGGGTCGAGGTCTTTGCCGTTGCGTTGGCCGATGGTGTTCACCACGGTGTAGAGCACCATGTTGCGCTCTTTGAACGCGGCTTCATTAGCCGGCTCTTTCAGCGCGGCCAGCAGCTTGACCAGTGCCGGATCGGCGCTGCTGTTGGCGATCACGATCAGCGGCCGCGACTGGCCACGGTCGGCCGCGAGCGGGCTGTCGTTATCGTCGGCGAATGCCGGGCCGCTGAGCGCGACCATCAACGCCAGACTGAATGAGCGCAAAAACATACACACCTCCGTTGGAAAAACCGTCCCGTCAAAGATTGCCGTAACGGGGCAAAGGTTCAGTGGAGGGTGGAGATGGGCGGGAATTTTTTCGGTTAATGGATGGGCGATTGTGCGCGCAGCCCCCTCACCCTAACCCTCTCCCCGAGGGGCGAGGGGACTGGAAGCGGACCGCGTTTCGCCTTCCTTACCCACCCGCCGCCGAAACAATGGCCGTGGTTCAATGGCCGAACGCCCATAAACCACGCTCATGCCGGCCAGCCCTTTCAGCGCATCCTCCACGGACTTGTCCGCCCGCACGGCAAAGCTGTCGAAGCCGCACTGGCGCATGTGGCTAAGCTGATCGCGCAGCACATCGCCTACGGCGCGCAATTCGCCTCGCCAGCCCAAGCGCTGGCGCAGCAGATACGCCTGGCTGTAGCCCCGGCCATCGCGAAAGCTGGGAAAGTCGATGGCGATCAAGGCCACGTCGCTAAACGGCAGGTCGAGCTGTTCCACGTCGTCGTCCGGCCCCAGCAGCAAGCCGTCGCCAGGCTGCCAGGCACCCAGCGGCACAATCGGCGTGGCGTCGGCGCGGTCGATCACGGCCTGGCCATTGATCAAGCGAATCAGGGTGCTCATGCCACCACCTCCGCCCGATAGACGCGTTGTTTAAACGGTTCCAGGCCGATGCGCTGCACGGTGTCGACGAAGCGTTCCTGCACTTCCCGGTAGTCGGTGAAGGTGTTGACGATGCGTTCAATCACCTGCGGCACCTGCTCGGCGGCGAACGAGGGGCCGATGACTTTGCCCAGCGCGGCGTGCTGCCCCTGCGCGCCGCCCAGGGTGATCTGGTACCACTCGCTGCCGTTTTTATCGACGCCCAAAATGCCGATGTTGCCGATATGGTGATGGCCGCAGGCGTTCATGCAGCCGGAGATGTTCAGGCTCAGGTCGCCGATGTCGTGTAGGTAGTCGAGGTTGTCGAAGTGCGCCTGAATCGCTTGCGCCACGGGGATGGATTTGGCGTTCGCCAGCGAGCAGTAGTCGCCGCCCGGGCAGGCGATCACGTCGGTGAGCAGGCCGATATTTGCTGTGCCCAGCCCGTGCTCGCACGCGGCTTGCCACAGGGTGTAGAGGTCGCGTTTGCGCACGTCGGGCAGCACGATGTTTTGTTCGTGGGCAATACGAATTTCGCCAAAGCCCAATGCCTCGGCCCAATTCGCCACCGCGTCCATCTGTTCGGCCGTGACGTCTCCTGGTGGCAGCGCGGCGCCAGGTTTGGTCGAGAGCACCACCGAGGCATAACCTGGCACTTTATGGGCGTGCACGTTGCGTTCGGTCCATTGCGCGAAGGCGTTGCTGTTGGCCAGCTGCGTGCCGAAGTCCAGGTCGATGGTTGGCAGCTGCTCATAGGCCGGCGGCACAAACGCGGCGGCTACGCGCTGGTATTCGGCTTCGGTCAGTTCGGCCGGGCCGTCTTTGATGTGCTGCCATTCGCGTTCCACCTCGGCGGCGAACGCCTCGATGCCTAGCGCTTTGACCAGGATTTTTATCCGCGCCTTGTACTTGTTGTCGCGCCGGCCGTGGCGGTTGTACACACGCAAAATCGCTTCCACATACGACAACACGTGCTGCCAGGCCAAGCCGTCGCGAATGGTCTGCGACAAGATCGGCGTGCGGCCCAAACCGCCGCCGACCATTACCCGCAGCCGCAGTTCACCGCCGTCGTCGCGGTATAGATAAAGCCCGATGTCATGCATTTGCACGGCGGCGCGGTCTTCGTGCGCCGCGCACAAGGCGATTTTGAATTTGCGCGGCAGGAACAGGAATTCCGGGTTCACCGTGGACCACTGCCGCAGAATTTCTGCCAGCGGGCGCGGGTCGAGCAATTCGTCTGCCGCTACACCGGCAAACGCCTCGGTGGTGATGTTGCGCACGCAGTTACCGGAGGTCTGAATCGCGTGCATCTGCACCTCAGCCAGGCGCGCCAGAATGTCTGGCACGTGCTCCAGTTCAATCCAGTTGAACTGAATATTCTGCCGGGTGGTGAAGTGGCCGTAACCACGGTCGTACTCGCGGGCGATGGCCGCCAGGCAGCGCAATTGCGTGGCGCTCAGGGTGCCGTAGGGAATGGCCACGCGCAGCATGTAGGCGTGCTTTTGCAGATACAGGCCGTTCTGCAGACGCAGTGGCAGAAACTCTTCTTCGCTCAGTTCACCGCTGAGCCGGCGCTGCACCTGGTCGCGAAACTGCTCGACGCGCTCGAACACCAGCGCCTGGTCGTAATCGTCGTATTGATACATGCATCTGCCCCCGAATAATGCCAGGGACTATGCCGTGCCTGCCGCCTTACAAAACAGCGGCAGATAACGCCATAAAAAGCGGATCAGATGCCGGGCATTATCCGGCAAAGTGCCGATTGGGCACGCGCTGCAAGCCCAGGTTCTCACGCAACGTAGCGCCTTCGTACTGCTCGCGAAACAGCCCTTGGCGCTGCAACCGCGGCACCACCTGATCGACAAAATCATCCACGCCGCCGGGCAAATGGGTGAACAGGATATTGAAGCCATCCGCCGCCCCTTCGTGGTACCAGGCGGCCAGTTCATCGACGATATGCGCCGCTGTGCCGACCACCAGGCGATGGCCGCCCGCCCCTAACGTGCGCAGCAACTGGCCGACCGTGGGCCGTTCGCGGCGGATGAGGTCGAGCACCAATTGCTGACGGCTTTTGTGTCGCTCGGTAATGGGCGGCTGATCCGGTATCGGTACAGGTGCGTCCAGCGGCAACGCGGCCAGATCAATGCCCAGGTCGAGCAGAAAGCTCAGTTGTTTGAGCGCGCTGCGTGGGTCGACCAACTCCAATAACTGCTGATGTTTTTCCTCAGCCTCGCTGGCGGTGCGGCCGACGATGGGCGACACGCCGGGGAAGATTTTCAGCGCATCCGGCGTTCGTCCATAACCGGCGGCGCGCGCGTGCAAGTCCTGATAAAACGCCTGCGCCTCGCCCAAGGTTTGCTGCGCGGTAAACACCAACTCGGCGCTGCGGGCCGCCAGTTCTCGGCCCGCGTCCGACGAGCCAGCCTGGGCAATCACCGGCCAGCCTTGCACCGGGCGCGGCGCGTTCAGCGGGCCTTGCACTTGGAAGTGCCGGCCACGGTGGTTGAGCCTTTGCATTCGCGTCACGTCGAGCCAAGTGCCGCTGGCTTTATCCAGTACAAAGGCATCGTCGGCCCAGCTGTCCCAGAGGCCGGTGACCACGTCGAGAAATTCCTCGGCGCGCTCGTAGCGTTCGGCATGGGCCAGGGGTTGGTCATGGTTGAAATTCTCGGCGCCGACCAGCGCTGTGACCAGGTTCCAGCCGGCGCGGCCGTTGGACAGTTGGTCCAGCGAGGCGAAGCTGCGGGCCAGGTTGTACGGCTGGTTGTAGCTGGTGTTGGCGGTGGCGATCAGGCCGATATGACGGGTCACCATCGCCAGCGCTGGCAGCAGAATCAGCGGGTCCCAGCGCAGGCTATACGGCCCACGCGCCAGCACCTCGGGGGCCAGCTCGCCGACGCTGACGTTGTCGTTGAGAAACAGCGCGTCGAAGCGCCCGCGCTCCAGGGTTTGCGCGTAGTGCTGGTAGCGCTGAATGTTCAGCGAGGCATCGGCGTCGGCCTGCGGGTGGCGCCAGGCGCCGGTATGGGCGCCGCTGCCAGACAAGAACGCGCCCAGGCGCAAGCGTCCGTCCGCATTAGCCATGGGCGTGCTCCGGCGTCTCCACGGCCTGCGGTTGGCGACGCAGCAACAGCAACACGCCGGTCAGCGCCACCGCCAGCACCACGGCAAGAAACACCATCACCGCGTGGTAACCATGCAGAAACGCCTGCTGCACCCAACCATTGAGCACCTCGGGCGCCTGGCTCAGGTGCTCCGTCAGCAAGGCCAAGCCCTGCTCCGGCTGGGCCACGGCGGCGTTTACCCAGCCCGCCTGACTGCCGCTGACCACGCCCAATTCGCGGGCCGCGAAGTAGCGGTACACGCCCACGCCAATCGCCAGACCCAGCCCGCCGCCAATGTTGTGCAAGGTCATCAGCGAGCCCATGGCTACCGAGCTGATATTCGCCGGCACCGAGGTCATGCCCAGCACCGTCGAGGGTCCCAATACGCAGGCCCAGCCCACGCCCATCAGCGCAAAGGCGCCGAGCAGGTAAACCAGCGAGGTGTGGGTGTTGAAGCCCGCTTGCAGCAAGGCGGATACGACAAACAGCGCCAGCCCCGCCTGGATGAGTAACGCCGGCCCTTTACGGTCGACCAAACGCCCCACCACCGGCGACAGCACCGCCACGCCCAGCGTCGTCGGCAGCAATAAAAGCCCACTGTTTTGCACGCTGTCGCCCCGGATCAGCGCCAGATACAACGGCATCACAAAGAACGCCAAGCAATAGAAAACCGCGAGGGCAAAGCTGGCCACCACGGCCGCGACAAAACGGCGATTGGCGAACAGTGTCAGGTCGACAATGGGCGCTCTCACCCGCCGCTCCACTTGAATAAACGCCACCAGTGCCAGCACCGCCACGGCCAGCAAGGCAAGGCTCACTGGTGACGTCCAACCCCAGGCGCCGCCTTGCACAATCAGCAGCACCAGGCTGGGCAGGCCGATCAACAGCAACAGCGCGCCCCAGCCGTCCAGCCCTTGGCCCTCGCCGCGCGACTCGTCCACCGCCCATGCGCAAATCGCCAGGCTGAGCAGCACAAACGGCACGTTAAGCAAAAATATCCATTGCCAGCCCAACGCACTGGCAATCACCCCGCCCAGCACCGGGCCGCTGGCCAAGCCCACGCCGTTAACGCTGAACAGCACGCCAAAGGCGCGGCCCTGTTCACTGGCCGGGAAGGCATTCGCCACAATCGCGCCAGAGGCCGTGTACAGCACTGCGCACGCCAAACCTTGGGCGACGCGGGCGGCGATCAGCAGGTCGATGCCCGTGGCGACGCCGGCCGCCAACGACGCCACGCCGAACACGGTCAGGCCGATAAATAGCACGCGCTTGCGCCCGTACAAATCGGCCAGCCGACCGACCAGCACCATAAAACTCGACAACGCCAGAATGAAGCCGTTGACCACCCACTGCAGCGCCTCGAACGAGGTGCCGAGGTCGGCCTGCAACGCCGGCAAGGCGGTGTTGACGATGGTGAAATCAACGCAGCCCAGAAAGCTGGCAATGCTCACGCCAAACAAGGCCCACCATTTGCGTTGCGGTTGCGCAAAAACGCCCATGGATTACTCCTCAAAAAGTCAATAACGCGGGCGGCACGGCCACCCGCCTGAAAACGCTCCGTGCTTAAACCGCAATGGCGGTGTGCGACCACGCCGGATGCACCACGCCGGGCAGGGTGAACGGAATGGGAATGCCGCGCTTTTTGAACTTCAGCGGCAGCCAATGCACGCGCTCCGGGTGCACCGGCTCGATCAACAGCTCGCGGGCCGTGGCCATGGCGTGGGTCATCTGCTGCGGGTAAATGATGAAGTCGTAACCCTGCTCGGCCCACAGCGGCAAAATGATCGGAATTTCTTCCAGAATGTATTCGCGGCACTGCGCGGCGGCCTGGTGGGTATCCGCCGCCGGATCACGCAACAACAAGCGCTCGATAAACACGCCAATGGTGGTGTCGATGGCCGCGCGCAAGCGGCTGTCGGGCTGGGCGTATACCTCGTTCACCTGCAAGCGCAGGTCGGCGTAGCGGTCTGAGGCCAACTCTTCGTTCCAGCGGCTGATGGTCACTTTCGCCTCCAGGCCGTCGAGGTATTTGCGATTGCGCTTAAGCCACGCCTCGCCATCCCGAATCGACGCCGACAGCGCCAGGCCCGGCGATTTGCCGTGTTTGTTATGGCGCTGCAAGGTGTCGGCCACCACCACTTTCACTTCGCTGAAACCGGACTTGTTAATCAGGTGCACGGTGGAGCTGAGCTTTTGCTCCTCGTGGTATTCCTGCCCCACGCTCACCGCCAGCACGCAGCGTTTGCCGGTGAAATCCAGTTCTTCACCGCCTTTGTTGAAATAGGCTTTGAGATTGATCGCTTCCACATCACTCATGGTCGTTAGCTCCAGTAGGCCAAAGGTTGGTCGTCGCCGAAATAGCCGATAAACACGCCGAGGGTGACGCGCGTGCTGGTGGCCGAGGGGCGCACCGCATGAATCAGGCGCGGGTTAAGCAGAATCAGGTCGCCGGGTTCTGGCTTGATCACAAAATCCGGCGGCGGCAGCAAATCGCGCTCGATGCCATAGGCGCGGGTGCCGCGCAGGCGCTCGTATTGTTCCTCGTCGGGCTCGATGCCCCAGATCTCCAACTCGCCGCCGTCCTCCGGAATTTCCAGGTAGATGTTGGTCGACAGCTGAGTGAGCAAACGCGGCTCGTGATCGCTGGGCGCATTGCGTTCGAGGTTGTCGGTGTGCGGCGTAAGGTCGACCCCGCTGCCCTGAAACCGGGCGATGCCGACAAAGCATTTTTCGCCGTTCACATCCAGCAGCCGCGCGCCCTTGGGCCACACCTCATCGAGCAGCAAACGCAGCTCATCAATGGGCGAAGCCAGCGGGCGAAAGGTGTCGCGAATCTTGCGGATATTGGTCAGCGCCTGGGCGTGATACTCCTGGCGGCTGTGCTCATCGCCAATTTCGATATAAGCCTTGCCCAGGCGATTGAACTCTTTCTGCTCCGTGAAGGTGCCGCGCAGCTCATGACGAGCCAGGCGCTCGCGGGCCAATTGCACGGTGTCCGCCGGGCAGAAACCCTTGAGGCGCACACCGTAAGAACGCTTGTGCAGCACGTCAGCGATATGCGACGGCTGTAGTTGATCGGCAGTAAGGGTGGTGAACATACAAACTCCTGAACGTCCCTGAGTGGAATGGATGGTCGACCAACAGCGGGTTGCGTCACGGGCAACTCAGGTCTTGCAGATAACTCGGCTCGGCTTCCTGTAGGAGCGGCTTTAGCCGCGATTGGCCGGGCCTGGAAACGGTGTGCTTAGCCAAGAGCATCGCGGCTGAAGCCGCTCCTACAGGTTTGCGTTTGGGTCATGGGGGCGGCTCCTGGTTGAATTGGGGGGCGAAAAAGCCGCTGGCGTCGAACGGCTGGCTGATGATTCCTTCGGCCTGGTACAGGTCGGCGGTGCGTTGCACGTCGGCGATGACTTCGGCGTCGATGGGCACGCGGTGCGGTTGCGAGTACCGGTTGGAGCGGCTGTGAATCTCGACCGGCAAGCCGCTGTGGCGCGCCTGAATGGCGGAGAATTCCGCCTCGTTGGCGTTGGCCCACACGTACGCCCGGGCCAGGCGCTGGAGGAAATCGGCCAACAGCGCCGGCTTGTCGCGAATCGCCGTGTCGTTGGCCACCAGCAACATGTTGCCGGCAAACAAGCCTTCGCCACTGACCAGCACCCGCGTGCCGCCCTCGATCTGGCTCATGCTGGTGTAGGGGTCCCACGTGGCCCAGGCGTCTGCCTCGCCGTTGGCCAGCAGGCCTCGGGATTCGGCCGGTTGCAGGAAAATGAACTGGGCATCCTTGCCCGTCAGCCCTGCCCCACGCAGCGCCGCCAGCGCCAGGTAATGGCCGATGGAGCCGCGTGTGGTGGTGATTTTCTTGCCCTTCAAACTCGCCGCATCACGCAGCGGCGAGTCCTGATTCACCACAATGGCCACCGCCGTTTGCGTGACCTGCACGCGCACCACGCCCACGGTTTTCAGCGGGGCGCCGGCGCCGGCGGCAAACACAAACGGCGCATCGCCCAGCGTGCCGATATCCACCGCGCCAGCGGCCAGCGCTTCGGCAGTAGGCGCCGCCGCACCGAACGAGGCGAACTCGATGCGGTACGGCAGGTTGTTCAGCTCGCCGGCCGCTTCCAGCAGAATTTTCAGCGAGGCTTTCTGGCTTGAAACCCGCAGCAGCTCCTCACCCTGAACAGCCGGGGCCAGGGTCAGCAACGCGGCCAATAGCACGGTCAAGGTTTTCATCAGAACGCCAGGCTCAAGCGGCCGTAGTAGTAACCGCCGCCCAGGCCATAAGGCGAGAACATGCCGTACTCATAGGTGCCAGCCCAGGGCACGATGCCGATGCTGTCCGGGTATTCGTCGAACAGGTTGTTGGCCCCGACGGCGACGGTCACGTTCTGCGTGAGGTCGTACGCCACGTCGATGTCGGTGATCCATTTCGGGCTGTAGGTGCGGTCGTTGGCCGGGTTGTTATTGCCCTCGGTGTATTCGCCGTAGCGGCTCACGGCCAGGTTCACGTTCCAGTCATCGAGCCGGTAGTTGGTCGAGAAAATCCACTTGTCCTTGGGCGTGGCCTTGGTCAGGTCGGTTTGCTGCTGACGGTCGAACAACACGTAGCCGCTGCCCAGGCTGGACAGCTCGCCCGGCGTTTCGGCCAGGTCACGAATAGTGGTTTTGTTGTGGTTGTACGCCACGCTCCACTTCGCCTGGCCGTACTCCTCGAAGTTCTGGCTGTAGTCGAGCACCAGGTCGATGCCCTTGGTGCGCGTGTCGGCGGCGTTGGCGAAATACTGCCCCGCCAGGTTTGGCGCCAGACCGGCGTTGACCAGAATCTGCGACACCGCAGGGCCCGACAAAATGCCGGTTTGCAAAATGCGATCGTCGATGTCGATCAGGTAGAAGTCGGCCGTAAAACGCAGGCGCTCGATGGGCTCCGCGGTGAACCCGAGGCTGTAATTGCGCGACTTCTCCGGCTTGAGGGTTTCGGCGCCCAAGGCGATGGCTTCCGGCGAACCGGGCCGCATCTGTTTGGTCCGCGCTGTGGTGGTGGCGCCACCGCCGAGGAACTGGGTCACCGAGCTGGTGGACGAGAACACGTTCTGCGCCAACGACGGCGCACGGAAGCCATTGCTCACCGCTGCCCGCACGGCGTAACCCGGCAGAAATTCATAACGCGTGGTGAATTTGCCGCTGGTGGTTTCGCCGATGTCCTGGTTGTACTGCTCCTGGCGTAAAGCGAAGGCGGCGTACCAGTTGGACGTCACGTTCAAACCAAAATCGACGTACGCCGCGCCGCTGTGGCGAATCTGGTCGCCGGCATCTTCCGGGTTGGTACCGTTCACTGAGAACAAGCCTGGGTCTGGACGTCGGCCCGCGTACTGCCCGGTCGGAATCACGTAGTTGCCGTAGTTATACGAATTCGCTTCGCCCTCCCCCAGCTCGTATTTTTCCCAGCGGTACTCAATGCCGAACGAGGTTTCCAGCGGGCTGCTCCAGCCGATATCCAGCGCGCGGGTGAAGTCGAGGTTGTTGGTCCATTGATCAAAAATTTCGTCGGCCAGGTGAAAGCGCTGCTGACTGAAATCCGGGCCGTTGGAAATGTTCAGGTTGTTGTCGGTGTAGAGCTTGGCTTTGTCGCGGCCATAGGTGGTCGACAGGTCCCAATCCCAGTCGGCCAACAGGCCTTTGGCGCCCACGGCGAATTGGTAGTCGGTTTCCTTTACCTCGCGAGTAGCCTGGCCGCCTTTCGGATAAGGCGCGCCGGCCACGCCGTTGAGCGCGGTGATGTCGGTTGGCGCGCGGTGGCCGAGCACTTTCTTGCCGTCGCGGTAGCTGAAGGTCGAGAACGAATACAGCGTCACGTCGTTTTGCAACGGCAACTCAAGGTTGTAAGCCGTGCTGGCCGTGCGGTCGCGGCCCAGTCCGTACTCCTCGCCCCAGCCGTGGGTCTGGCTGGTGCGCGGGTCTGGTTGGCCATTGGCGAGCGTGCCGTAGTTGCCGACCACAGAGCCTGAGCGGTCGTAGGGTTCTTGCGACTTGGCGTCAAACGACAGGTTGAAAAAGCCGCCATCGCCCAGGGGCAAACCAAGGTTGGCCGCTTCGTGCCCGGTGGTGCCGTCGCCGCTGTAGTACTGGCCCAACGAGCTGTCGGAGGTGACGCCCGAGTTGTCTTTCTTGAGGATGATATTGATCACCCCAGCGATGGCATCCGACCCATACTGCGCCGCCGCGCCGTCACGCAATACCTCGATGCGCTCGATGGCTGCGGTCGGAATCAGGTCCAGATCCACCGGCACCGCCGCCGTGCCCACCCGCGCATTGTTGTTAATCATTGCCGTGTTATGCCGGCGCTTGCCGTTCACCAGAATCAGCACCTGATCGCCACCCAGCCCGCGCATGCTGATGCCACGCACCAGAAACGCCGTGCCGCCGCCGTTAATGGTTGGCGCGTTGAACGAAGGCAGCAGCCGCGTGAGGATGTCCTTGAGGCCGTTCTGGCCGGTTTTTTCCAACTGCTCCGCCGTGATCACATCAATCGGCGCCGGGCTGTCGGTGACGGTGCGCGGCTGGCTGCCACGAACGCCGGTGACCAGCACGGTATCGAGCGTCGGGTCATCGGCCAGGGCGGTAATCGGCACGCCCGCCGCCAGCAAGGCAGCACTGATAGACGACAAAGCAAAGGTTTTACTGAACGCACTACGCATTGAAAAACTTCCTGTTTAAAGCGCCTGGGGCATTTAGTGTTTGGGGGCAGCTGTTGGAGTGGTGTCTGGCGCGGTGGCGGCGATGGCTTCGACCTCGATCAACGCACCGGGCAGCACCAAGCCTGCGACTTGCACCGTGGTGCGCGCGGGTTTGAGCGGTTGTTTGTCGGTGCCGAAGAACTGCCGGAAGCCGGCCTGCAAGCCGTCGAAATCCAGGCGTCCGCCCTTGGCCGGGTCGGCAACCAGGTACACGTTCAGCTTCACCACATCGCCAAGCGTCAGGCCGCGTTGCGCGAGCACCGCTTCGATTTTGCGAAACACCGCCACGGTCTGTTGCTCGGTGCTGCCTGCGGCGTGCAGGTCGTCTTTGCCGGCCTTGGGGTCAACCGGATCCGGCAGAATTCCGGACACGTACGTGAGCTGGCTGCTCGGCGGCAGCGTGACCGCTTGCAGAATCGGCGAGTTCGGATAAGTAGAAGGCACCCGCTCGATACCGACGGCCTGAGCGCCGCCGGAAACGGCACCGGCCGCGCATAGAATCCCCAACCCCAGCAGGGCTTTTGGTGTGAAAGGCATGGCAGTACTCCAAGGTTTTTATCGCCAGCCTCGGAGGTCCGCTACCTGGCACATCATGGTTATCGGTCGGTAAAAAAGGCGCGGCGGGTTCAGGCCGTTTGCCGGTAAGGCGTGTGTTGCACACGCTCGAAAAGGTTGCGCACCACCCGGCGTGCGGCGCCGGCAGCGGCTTCCTGCCAAATGCCCACGCCACTGTGGGCCAGGCCATCGCTGGTCAGGTGAATGCGGCCCTGGGCCTGGTTCAGCAGGCTGTACGCCGGCTCGGCCACCTCATGGTTAATCCACGGCCCCAGGTTGTACGGAATGCGGCTCCAGGCCACGGCCAGTGGATTGCGCAACTCGGCCGAATGGCCCGGATGCAGCAACTCCACCGCCTGTTTTGACGCGGCGATTTGCTCGGCGATGGTCTTCTCTCCAAACACCCGCGCGGTTTCGCCGTTGTTGTACGCGGCGATCAGAATGCCCTGTTCCTGATTGAACCCACCGCTTGGATACCAGAGGCCCGACGCCTCCTGATTCACAAACGAGAGGCCGCCGTAAATCTGGTAATCACGCTCCCAAAACCGCCGCGACTGCCACGCCACCTTGTTGGCATAGCCAAACTGCACCGCGCCAATCGCCTGCTGCACCGGCGCGGTGAAATTGGTGTCCAGCTTGGCCAGCAACGGCAGCGGCAAGGCCACCACGGCGTAGTCCGCCGTCAGCGTGTGCTCGCGCCCGGTTTTGCGCTCCACGTAAGCGACCTGCACGCCGTTGTCCTGGTTATGAATCGCGCGCACTTCACTGCCCAGGCGCAAGGCACCGCCCAGGTGTTTTTCGAAGGCTTTGGGAATGCGGTCCATGCCGCCGACCGGCTGAAACATCGTCGGCGAGAATTCCGGGTACTCATCGATCATCAACGCATTGGCCAGCGCCGGATTGAGCAGCGTGCGCAGCGGCAACGGCTCATTCTTCTGCGCCACCTGCTCGCCGGCACCGGGCCAGACTTTGTAACCCGAACGGGCAGAACCGATGTACTCAAGCTTCTCCGACAAATCGCCAAACGTGCGCAAAAACTGCAACAGCGCGCGTTGGTCCTCGGCATTCAGCTCATCATTTAGCGCCTGACGATTGACCGCCTTGGCCAGCAGCTCCGCCACATGGCCACGGCTGTCATTCACCGCCTGACGAATCTGCATCGGCGGCTCGGCGAGATTCGGCCGCACCAAGGCATTGCGGCTGGTATTGACCAGCACCTCCAACTCCACCCCCAGCTCGCGGCAATAACCGAGCATCAACTGATGGTGGCTGGGCAAACGGGCCGGGCCGGCATTGAAATAAAAGCCATCGGCGAAATTGGCCACCTGCACCGTGCCGTCGGTGTATTCGACGCGGTCGCCCTTGCGCAGCGTCCAATTGCGCCCGCCAACGCGGTCCCGCGCCTCGAGCACCGTGACGTTAAAGCCGGCCTTGCGCAGCTCAAACGCACTGACCAAACCGCCGATGCCGGCGCCGATCACCACCACGCTGGCGCCCTTGCCAACCTGGGCCGAGGGCAAGCTCGCATAATTTTCCGGGCCGCTGGTTGGCTGAGCGAATGCCGGGCTCAACAACCCCAGCGCCCCCATCGCGCCATACGCCGCCCGGTACCCGCCGATGGCGGCAACCCGTGCAATTAGCGCTCGTCTGGTCAGTGGCATCCCTGTTTCCCCATCGTCTTGACAGGCCGATCCGGCCTGGCAACCTATATCGCGCATGGTTATAGACCGATGCGCCTAGGCTGCTAAATTCGTCTATGGGGGCCATGCTACTGACGGTTACAAAATGTGAGAAATACATTTTAGGCATATGCAAATATTAAATTGTTTAATCTTATGCGGCGTGCAAGCTGCAAGAAATGCATAACCTGATGGACTTATATTTCGCAAAAAGCATCGCGGCTAAAGCCGCTCCTACAGAGTGTGCGATCTGTAGGAGCGGCTTTAGCCGCGATGGGTTTGATAGCGCCACGAAAACAGCGCCCGATGCAAAGCTCTGGATTCCGGCCAGTAACGACGTTCTAGAATCGCGTAAGGCGGAACCAAAACGTTCCCGCACGCGATAACGAAGCCTTCGCCGATCTACCGAGTACGGCTTGAAATACTGGATCCCCGCGTTCGCGAGGATGACGGGGGTTTTGATAATGAGCGCGGTATACACGCGCTAATGAATACCTCCCAAAGCCCGACATGCACGTTTGTGGATTTCGGCTCGTCGGACCGACCCCTAGCAAACGCAGCCCCACTGTGGGAGCGGCTTCAGCCGCGATCCCTGCAACCCACGTTCACCCGCAAAACCGCAAAACCAGCCAATCCCCCATCCGCCGATAAACCCCATCAACCTCCGGCGTCACCGCCCCCATACGCAAAAGATCATGGGTCAGCCCCTCACACCCAACCACCTCAACCGCCACCCCCTCCTCAACCAACCGCCGCGCATACGCCCGCCCCTCATCCACCAACGGATCAAACCCGGCAATGCCCAAACAAACCGGCGCAACCCCCGCCAGACTGCCCGCCAGCAACGGAGAAAAGCGACTGTCGAACCGGTCTTCAGCCGTACGCTGGTAGTGCTGGTAAAACCACTCCAGCGTCTGGCTTTCGAGCAAGTAGCCTTCGGCAAACAGGGTCATCGATTCGCTGGTACGCGACGCATCCGTCACCGGATAACACAGCAATTGCCCGACAGGTTTAAGCGCCACCGCCGCCGGCTCATGCTCGGCTTGCGTGGCCAGCACCGTGGCCAAGGTGGCGCCGACGCTGTCGCCACCGAACACCACCCGCTGTTTATCCAACCCATGGGCAGCGGCATGTTCGGCCAGCCAGGCGATTGCGTCGGCGGCGTCGTGCAAGGCGATGGGGAATTTGTGTTCGGGGGCCAGGCGGTAGTCGACGGCCAGCACGGCGCAGCTCGCGCGCTGAGCGAATTCGCGGCAGATGCCGTCGTGGGAGTTCAGGTCGCCCAGCACAAAACCGCCGCCGTGCAGGAACACCAATACGGGTAACGGCGAATCACTGTGCGCCGGCCGGTAAAGCCTCAGCCCAACCTCATAGCCGTCACGGGCGATGCAGCTCAGCGCTTCGGCCTGCACGCCAGCAGGCGCGGGCCAGCGCAGTTGTTCGGTGGTCGCGGCGAATACCGCACGGGCTTCGGTGACTGGCAGTTGGTGCAGCGGTCGTGTGGTGGCGCGGTCGGCGAGGTCGAGAAAGGCGTCGATGTCGGCGTTCAAGGGCATGGCGTTACGCCTCCGGTTGCAGCAGGTGAATGAGGTGGGCCTTGCAGCCGTCCATCAGCCGTTCGATGCGCTGGGCGCGGTAGCGGCGGTTGCTGTAGTTGCAGCGCAAGTGCAGATGCCCGTCGCTGATCTGCGCCACCACTTCCAGTTCGTTGGCAAGCGGCGCGTGCGGACCGTGTTCGTCGCCAACCGGTTCGTTGGCGACGGTAAACGCAGTGCTCGCGGGGCCGAAGTTGGCGTTGCCGTGGCCCAGGTAGCTGAAGCTGACGTGCGGTGTATTAGCGAACTCATGGCGTAAGAAACCGTAGCCAACGCCGTTATCGGGCACACCGCTCAGCGCTTGCTGCACGGCCGCGAGATTCGGGCTCAGGCGCAGGGGAAACTGGCTGGTGAACCAGCCGAGGGTACGGCTAACGTCCGGCGCACGGTCGTCGTTTACGCGGCCATGGGTTTCCAGTTCGATGGCCACGCTGTCACGGCCGGTCCATTCGCACAGGGCGCTGGCAAGCGCGGTGAGCAGCAGTTCGTTTACCGCTGCTTTATGGGTTTGCAGGCCTTCGCTGCTAAGCGTTCGGCTAACCGTGGCTTGATGCTGCACGCTGTTGCTGCCGCGCGGGTTGTCGCAGGACCAGGCACCGCCCTCGCCCGCTAACTGTTCCCGCCAGAAGTCGCGCTGTTCTTCAGCCAGACGCGGCACTTGCGCCTGCCAATGTTCGATCCAGGCGCGGTAGCTGGCGGTTTTTTCGGGCGGGGTGCCGGCGTAGGCCTGCAGCAGGTCTTCGCTCAGTACACGCCAGGAGATCAGGTCCATGGCCAGGTGATGCACCACCAACAACAGCCGCTCGCTGCCGTCCCCCAAGGTGGCGTGAACGGCGCGTAACAGCGGGCCCGTTTGCAGGTCGAGGCTGCGCTGGGCGCGGTTGAATAGCGCCAGCAAGGCCGCCTCGTTCGCCACGGTTTCCTCCCACAACAGCGTGTCGTGATTGAGCGGCCCGTATGCCTGACGCCACTGCCCGCTCTCTTCGCTAAAGCGCAGGCGCAGGCTGTCGTGATGCGCCACTACCGTCGCCAATGCGCTGCGCAGCGCCTCGCGGTTCAGCGGCTGTGTGGCGCGCAGCAGCAGGCTTTGGTTGAAGTGCTGCGGCTCGTGGGTATGCCGGGCAAAGAACGCAGCTTGCACCGGCAGCAAGGCGAAATTACGGTCGTCCACGGGCGCGAAAACAGGCGCTTCACTCACTGCCGGCTGCGGCTGCCCCAGCAACCCGACAATGGTCGGTTGACGCATCAGGTCGCGCAGTTTCAGTTGCAGTTGCAGGGCTGGGTGATTACGCACGCGGGAGATCACTTGCAGGCTGAGAATCGAGTCGCCGCCCAGTTCAAAGAAGCTGTCGGTAATCCCAACCTGCTCCACCTGCAACACCTCGGCCCAGATCTCGGCCAGCAGGCGTTCCTGTTCAGTGCGCGGCGCCACATAAGCGCTGCTGGTGAAGCTCGGTTCCGGCAGCGCTTTGCGGTCGAGTTTGCCGTTGGGGGTGACGGGGAATGCGGTCATCACCAGCACTTGCGCGGGCACCATATAGTCGGGCAGTTGCTCACGCAGTGCCGCTCGCAGCGCTTCGCCGTTTGCACGTTCGCTGCTGACTACATAGCCGATCAGCTGTTTGCCCGAGGCGCCATCGCGGGCGATCACCAGGGCGTCTTCCACGCCCGGCTGGCGGCGCAAGCTGGCTTCCACTTCGCCCAGTTCAATCCGGTAGCCGCGCACTTTCACTTGATGGTCGATGCGCCCCACGTAATCGAGCACGCCGTCGGCACGCAGGCGCACCAGGTCTCCGGTGCGGTACAGGCGCGCGCCCGGTTCGCCAAACGGGTCGGGCACGAAGCGTTCGGCGGTGATGTCAGGCCGCCGGTGGTAGCCGCGCGCCAAGCCATAGCCGCCGATATACAGCTCGCCGGCAAACCCGGCCGGCAACGGGTTGAGGTCGGCATCCAGCACATGCAACGAACGCTGCCCCACCGCTTTGCCGATGGGCGCATACGCCGCCTCGCAGCGCCCGCTCAGCGGCACGCGCCAGAGCATGGGCGTGACCACGGTTTCGGTCGGGCCGTAGCCGTTGGTGAAGTACGCCGGCCGCAGCGCTGCTTTCACTTGCTCGAAGCTCTGCTCCGGCACCGCGTCGCCGCCAAAGCAGTAGGTGTGTACCGCCGGTGCCGGCACGGCGCTGGCGTGGATGTAGTCGGCCAGTTGCTTGAGATACGCCGGCGGGAAACAGGCGATGCTGATGCGCTGTTCATGCAGCACGGCGCAGGTCTGTTCCGGGGTCCACAGGTTGCCATCGCGAATCACCAGCGCCCCGCCGCTGGCCAAGGTGCTTAGCCAGCGTTCGTGAGCGCCGTCAAAGGCGAACGACATAAACAGCAGCTCGCGGGTGCGCGTGTCCATTTCATACAGCTGGGCAATCGCCTGGCAGTGCATGCTCAGCGGCCCATGGGTGACGGCCACGCCTTTGGGGCGGCCGGTGGAACCAGAGGTGTAGATGAGATAGGCCAGGTTGTCGGCCAGCAGTGGCGATGGCAGCGCGCGGCTATCGCCCTCGCTGGGCAACTGGTCCAGCGCGACCACGCCGACATCGGCCGCAATGGGCAGCGAGGCGCCCACCTCGCTGCGGGTAATCAGCAGCGCCATGGCCGAGTCGTCGATCATGTAGGCCAGGCGTTCGGCCGGGTAGTCGAGGTCTAGCGGCACATAGGCGGCGCCGGTTTTCATCACCGCCAGCAGCGCCACGATCATCTCTACCGAGCGCGGCAACGCCACGCCCACCACCACTTCGGGTGCCGCGCCTCGGGCTTGCAGCACCCGCGCGAAACGGTTCGCGGCGGCGTCCAGTTCGCCGTAGCTCAGTTGCACTTCACCGCACGCAACGGCCAGGGCCTGCGGATTTCGCGCGGCCTGTTCGACGATCAGGTGCGGCAGCAGCTGCGCACGATGGCTCGGCGCCGGGGCGGCGCTCCACTGCTGCAATTCGCTGCGCGTCGCGGCGGGCAGCCGTTGCAGATTACCCAGGCGCTCCTGCGGCGCATCCAGCATGGCCTCCAGCGTCGCTTCCATGAGCGCACGAATCTGCGCCACGCCCTGCTCGCTGAAGCTGGCGCGCAGGTACATGTACTCGATCATCAGGCTGTCGCCCAGGTGCACGGCCAGGTCCATGGCAAAGTTGGTCACGCCCAGATCCTTCGATGCACCGAAGCTCAGCCCAGCCGGCTCGGCCTCGCGCAGGCGTTGGTCGATGGGGTAGTTCTCGAACACGATAATGCTGTCAAACAACGCCTGGCCGCCCAGCCCGGACCAGCGCTGCACGTCGGCCAGGGGCGCGTGGGAGTACGCGCGAATGTCCAGGTTGTAGGCCTGCAACCCTTGCAGCCATCCGTCCAGCGGTTGCTCGGCGTGCAGGGTTTGAATCACCGGCAAGGTGTTAATGAACAGACCGAGCATGCTGTCGGCGCCGGGCAAACTTTCCGGACGCCCCGCCACCGTCGCGCCAAAACTCACGGTGCGTTGGCCGGTGTAGCGTTGCAGCACAAGCAACCAGGCGCCCTGAATAAAGGTGTTCGGCGTAATGCGCAGCTGCCGGCAATGCTGTTGCAGACGCGTAGTCCACGCCTCGTTCCAGTGGGAATACAGCGCGGCGTGGCCGTTTTCGTCGGTGACCTGGCGCGGGTACACGGCCTGGCTCAGGGACGTCGGCTCAACGTTCGCCAACTGCTCGCGCCAGAACCGTTCCAGCGCGCTTTTGTCCTGGCTGTGCAGCCAGGCGATAAAGTCGCCGTAGCGCCCGGGCGTGTCGTGCAGCGGACGGCCGGCGTAGTGCTGCAGCACTTCGGCGAACAAATTGGAGCTGCTCCAGCCGTCCATCAGCATGTGGTGGCTGGTCCAGATCATGTGGAATTGCTGCTCGCCCAGCCGCACCAGCACCATGCGTTGCAGCGGCGCCTGGTCAAGCGCAAAACCGCGTAACGCTTCCTGCTGTGCCAGCTCGGCAAGTGCCTCGTCGTTCACGGCACGCTGGCGCCAATCGCGAATTTCCAAGGGCATGCGCGCCTGTTTGTGCACCACTTGCAGCGGCTCACTGAGGTCGGCTTGCCAGTGGAAACTGGTGCGCAGCACGCCATGGCGCGCGGTGACAAACGCCCACGCCGCTTCAAAGCGCGCCACGTCCAGTCCGGTCACCGGCAGGCTCACCTGGTTGATATACAGCGCCTCGCCGCTGTCTTCCAGGGTGTGAAAGAGCATGCCTTTTTGCATCGGCGACAGCGGGTACACGTCTTCGATAGCGTCTTCAGCCACCGGCAGCGAGGCGCGTTGCATCGGGTCGATTTGAATGCGCTGCACGGCTGGTTGCGCGGCTGAACCTGTGCCGGCAATGCCCGCCAGGTTGGCGATGGTTTGCTGTTCGAACAGATCACGCGGGCCGAGGGCAATGCCGGCCTGGCGGGCGCGGCTGACAATTTGGATGGAAATAATCGAGTCGCCGCCCAGCTCGAAAAAGTTGTCTTCGATGCCGACCTGCTCGATGCGCAGCACGTCTTGCCAAATCGCCGCCAACTGCCATTCCACCGTGCTGCGCGGCGCCACATAGGCGTGTGCCGCCACGTGTTGCTCCGGCACTGGCAGCGCCTTGCGGTCGAGCTTGCCGTTGGGCGACAACGGCAGCGCGTCCAGCAGCATCCATTGAGTGGGCACCATGTAGTCGGGCAGGTGCTTTAGCAGCGTGGTTTTCAAGTCGGCAATCTCGGCGCCCTGCTCGGCCACCACATAGGCGACCAGGTAGTTGCCGTGGCTGCCGTTGTGCGCCACCACCACGGCGTCGCGAACGTTGGGTTGTTCGTGCAGCCGCGCTTCGATTTCGCCCAGCTCAATGCGCAGGCCACGGATTTTCACTTGATGGTCGATACGCCCGGCGTATTCGATCACGCCGTCTTCACGCTGGCGGGCCAGGTCGCCGGTGCGGTACAGGCGTTGGCCGGCGAGGAACGGGTCGACCACAAAACGCTCGGCGGTCAGAGCCGGGCGACGGTGATAACCGCGCGCCAGGCCGACGCCGCCCAGGTACAGCTCGCCGGTTACGCCGGGGCTGACCGGGTTTAGTTCGCCGTCCAGCACATAGGTGTGCAGGTTGGCGATGGGCTGGCCGATGGGCACGGCGTCGCGGCCTTCTTCGACGCAGGTCCAATGGGTGACGTCGATGGCGGCTTCCGTTGGGCCATAGAGGTTGTAGAGCCCGGCGTTGGGCAGCAACGCTATGGTTTGCCGTTGCAGTTCGACGGGCAGCGCTTCGCCGCTACAGATAATCCGTGTGAGGTTCTGGCACTGAACGGCCAACTCATCACTGATAAATGCCTGCAACATCGAGGGCACAAAGTGCAGCGTGGTGATGCGCTCGCGGGTGATCAGCTCGACCAGTTTCGCCGGGTCGCGGTGATCGCCAACGCCGGCAACCACGAGACGCGAGCCAACCATCAGCGGCCAGAAAAACTCCCACACCGACACATCGAAACTGAACGGTGTTTTCTGCAACACGCTGTCGCTGGCATCCAGCGCGTAGGCCTCTTGCATCCAGGCCAAACGGTTGTGCAGCGCGACATGACGGTTGCCAGCGCCTTTGGGTTTACCGGTGGAGCCGGAGGTGTAGATGACGTAAGCGAGGTTTTCCGGGTGCAGCTCAACGTTCGGGTTTTCGCCTGATTGATCCGCCCAGGCGTCCGGCGCATCCAGCGTTAAACATGTCAGGCCAATAGGAATGGGCAATGCGTCGAGCACGTGCGATTGCGTCAGCAGCAAGCCGATGCCGCTGTCTTCAAACATGTACGCCCAACGGTCCTGCGGATACTCCGGGTCCAGCGGCACATACGCGCCGCCCGCTTTAAGAATGGCGAGCAAACCCACCACCATTTCCACACTGCGCTCGGCCGCAATGCCCACCAGCACATCGGCGCCAACGCCCAGCGTTTGCAGGTGCTGCGCCAGGCGATTGGCCTGGCTGTTGAGTTCGCCATAGCTCAATGCCGTGGCGCCAAAGACCAATGCCGGCGCGTGCGGCTGCCGCGCGGTTTGCGCTTCAAACAGCTGATGCACAAACGGCACGTCCGGGTAGTGTTTCGCCGTGTCGTTCCAGTTGTTCACCACACGGGCGTGATCGGCTTCCACCAGCAACGGCACGTCGCCGAGGGCGCGTTCGGGCTGGTGCATAAACTGCCCGAGCAGGTGCACCAGTTGGCCGGCGATGCGCTGGATGCTATGGGCGCTGAAGTGCTCGGTGAGGAAGTGGAAACCCAGCTCAAGCTCGGCGCCCACCTGAGCGATCAGCGTCAGCGCATACCCGCTCTGTTCGCTGTACGCCAGGTTGGCAAACTTCAGCCCGCCCGGCGCGGCGGCCAAGGCGTCGGACACCGGGTAGTTTTCGAACACCAGCAAGGTGTCGAACAAGGCTTCGCCGTTATGCCCGGCCAAGCGTTGCAGCTCGGCCAGCGGCATCTGTTCGTGCTCACGCAAGGCCAGGTTTTGCGCCTGCACGGCACGGGCCCACTGCACGGCGTTAAGCGACGGCTGCGGGCACGTCACCACCGGCAAGGTGTTGATAAACAGCCCCAGCTGTTCTTCGATGCCAGCCAACTCCACCGGCCGGCCAGACACGGTGGCGCCAAACGCGACACAGCGCTGGCCGCTGTAGCGTTGCAGCAACAGCGCCCAGGCCGCTTGCAGCAGGCTGTTCAGTGTCACTTGTTGCTGACGGGCGAAGGCTTGCAGCGCATGCGTGAACGCCGCGCCGAGGTTTACCAGGTGCGCGTCTTGCCCTGGCTTGGCGTCCGGGTGATGACCGCAGGCCAGCGCCAGGCGCGTCGGTTCTTCCAGCGGCGCCAGTTGCGCTTGCCAAAAGGCCAGGCTGGCGGCGCGGTCTTGGTGCTGTAGCCAGCCGAGGTAGTCGGCGTAATCGTGCGCGGGCGCCGCCACCGCTTGCCCGGCGTAGGCTTGCAGCACTTCGCCGAGCAGACGTGAATTGCTCCAGCCGTCCAGCAAAATATGGTGACTGGTGTAGATCAGGTGATAGCGCTGATCGCCCGTGGGCACCAGGGCCAAGCGCAGCAATGGCGGGCGCGCCAGGTCGAAGCCGCGTTGCAGCTCCGTCTCTGCTACGGCGTCGGCATCGCTACCCTGCGCCACCACCGACACCTCCAACGGCGCGTGGCGATGGATGATTTGCCGGGGCGTTTCCAGGCCGTTGTCCCACACGAAGCCGGCGCGCAACAGTTCATGGCGGTCCACGGCTTGTTGCCAGGCGGCGGTAAAGCGCGGCACATCGAGGCCGTGAATATCCACGCGCATCTGGTTGATATAGGTCGGCCCGTTGGGCTTGTACAGGCTGTGAAACAGCATGCCCTGCTGCATGGGCGACAGCGGGTACACGGTCGCGATCTGCCGCGCGGGCACCGGCAGAGCATCGAGTTGCGCCTGGTTCAGTTCAGCCATCGGCACATCGCCCGGCGTAAGGCCGGCGTTGTGCTCGACCAGGCAATGTTCGATTACCGCCACCAGCGCCTGCTGATAGGCGTCGGCCAGTTGCTGAATGCGCGCCTCGCTGAACATCTCGCTGCTGAAGGTCCAGTTCAGGCTCAGCTCGCCGCCGTAAACCTGCCCGTCCACGCTTAGCCAGTTGCCCAGCGGTGCGGCCTCATCCTGCCCGACGCCACGGCCTTCGTTGGCGGGCGTCCAGAGGGCATCTCTGGCGAAGTCGGCGTCGAACTGGCCGAGGTAGTTGAAGGTGATGCGCGGCTGCGGCAAGGCACTTAACGCCTGCTGAATCTCAGCGCTGGCACAGTAGCGCAGCAGACCGAAGCCCAGGCCTTTGTCGGGAATGTTCTGTAGCTTTTGTTTGCTGTGCTTGATGGACGCCGCCAGGTCCGCCAGCGGTTGCAGGCACAGCGGAAACAGCGTGGTAAACCAGCCGACGGTGCGCGACAGGTCAACCTCGGCAAACAGTTCTTCGCGGCCATGGCCTTCCAGTTGAATCAGTGCCGACGGTTGCCCGCTCCATGTGCACACCGCTTGCGCCAGCGCCGTCAGCAGCAGGTCGTTGACTTGAGTGCGATACGCCGCCGGTGCGTGTTGCAACAACTGCCGGGTGTGCTCGACGCTCAGCCGAGTGGCCACGCTGCGGGCATGGCGTTGCTGCAGCGAACCGGCAGGGTTGTCGGCCGGCAGGTCATGCGGCGAATGCGCCAGTGCCTGCTGCCAATAGGCGACCTGGCCGCTCATGGCCTCGCTAACGGCGTGCTGCTGCAAGCGCCGGCCCCAGGCTTGGTAGGCGCTGGTTTTTGCCGGCAGGCGACCCTGGCGGTAGGCGCTTTGCAGGTCTTCCAGCAGGATGCGCCACGACACGCCGTCCACCACCAAGTGATGAATCACCAGCAGCAGCCGTTGCGTGCCATCGGCCAGGTGCAGCAGCGCCGCGCGCAGCAGCGGGCCATCGTTCAGGTTGAGGCTGCGTTGTACGTCGTTGCAGTACGCCGGCAGTTCCGCCACGTCCTCAATGTGCGTGTGCCACAGCAACGGCTCGCTGGAATCAAGGGCGGCATGTTCCTGCACCCAACCCTCGCCCGTCTGGCGGTAGCGAAGGCGCAAGGCGTCGTGATGGATCACCACCTGGCTTAGCGCCTGCTCCAGCAAACCGGTATCCAAGGCTTCAGCCGGCGCCAGTAACAGCGATTGGTTCCAGTGCTGACGCTGGGGAATGGCCGTGGCGAAAAACGCCTGTTGAATCGGCAGCAGCGGCGCTTCGCCCGTCACCGGGCCCTGCTCCACCTGCAACGCTTCACTGCGCTGCGCCACAGCGGCCAGGCGGCGCACGGTCTGGTGCTGAAACAGGTCGCGCGGGGCGAAGCGGATGCCGGCCTGGCGGGCGCGGCTGACGATCTGAATGGAAATAATCGAGTCGCCACCCAGCTCGAAAAAGTTGTCATCAACGCCCACTTGTTCCAGGCGCAGCACCTCTTGCCAGAGGGCGGCCAACTGATGCTCCAGCTCATTGCGTGGCGCCTGGTAAGCGGTTTGTGTGGGCGCCGCTTCGTGCTTGGGCAGCGCTTTGCGGTCGAGCTTGCCGTTCGGCGACAGCGGCATCCGTTCCAGCAACTGCCAGAGCGTGGGCACCATGTAGTCGGGCAATGTGCTGAGCAGACTGGCCTTGAGCGCGTGCAGGTAGCCGCCTTGTATCTCGGCCTCGGCACGGGCCAGGGTGTCCGGCTCCGGTACCACGTAAGCGAGCAGTTGTTTGCCGTCTACCGCGACCACCACGGCTTCGCGCACGGCCAGCAGCTCGTGCAATCGCGCTTCGATTTCGCCCAGTTCAATGCGCAGGCCACGGATTTTCACTTGATGGTCGATACGCCCGGCGTATTCGATCACGCCGTCTTCACGCTGGCGCGCCAGGTCACCGGTGCGGTACAGGCGTTGGCCGGCGCGGAACGGGTCGACCACAAAACGCTCAGCGGTTAACGCCGGGCGACGGTGATAACCGCGCGCCAAGCCGATGCCGCCCAGGTACAGCTCGCCGATCACGCCGGGGCTGACAGGGTTGAGTTCGGCATCGAGCACATAGGTGTGCAGGTTGGCGATGGGTTGGCCGATGGGCACGGCATCACGGCCTTCTTCGCGGCAGGTCCAGTGGGTGACGTCGATGGCGGCTTCGGTGGGGCCATACAAGTTGTAAAGGCCGGCGCCCGGCAGCAACGCCATGGTTTGCCGTTGCAGTTCGACGGGCAGCGCTTCGCCGCTACAGATAATCCGAGTGAGGTTCTGGCACTGAACGGCCAACTCATCAGTGATAAAGGCCTGCAACATCGAGGGCACAAAGTGCAGCGTGGTGATGTGCTCGCGGGTGATGAGCTCGACCAATTTTGCCGGGTCGCGGTGATCGCCAACGCCGGCAACCACGAGACGCGAGCCAACCATCAGCGGCCAGAAAAACTCCCAGACCGACACGTCAAAACTGAACGGTGTTTTCTGCAACACGCTGTCGCTGGCATCCAGCGCGTAGGCCTCTTGCATCCAGGCTAAACGGTTGTGCAGCGCGACATGACGGTTGCCAGCGCCTTTGGGTTTTCCCGTAGAGCCGGAGGTGTAAATCACATAGGCGAGGTTTTCCGGGTGTAGCTCAACGTTCGGGTTTTCGCTTGACTGATGCGCCCAGGCGTCCGGCGTATCCAGCGCCAAACACGTCAGCCCGACGGGAATCGGCAGCGCGTCGAGCAGGTGCGATTGCGTCAGCAGCAGGCCGATGCCGCTGTCTTCAAACATGTAGGCCAAACGGTCTTGCGGGTACTCCGGATCGAGCGGCACATAAGCCCCGCCCGCTTTAAGAATGGCTAGCAACCCCACCACCATTTCCGCACTGCGCTCGGCGGCAATGCCCACCAGCACATCGGCGCCAACGCCCAGCGTTTGCAGGTGCTGGGCCAAGCGATTGGCCTGGCTGTTGAGTACGCCATAGCTCAGTACCGTTTCGCCGAACACCAGCGCCGGCGCGTGCGGTTGCAACGTCACCTGTGCTTCAAACAGACGGTGCACAAACGGTGCATCCGGATAGCGCCGCTGCGTCTGGTTCCAGCCGATCAGCGCCTGCTCGCGTTCCTGCGCGCTGAGCATCGGTAGTTCGCCCAAGCGCGCATCCGGCGCGGCGACGATGGCGTGCAGCAGGTTCTGCCAGTGCTGCGCCATCCGTTGAATACGCGGTGCGGCGAACAGGTCGGTGGCGTAGATAAAGTCGGCGCTGATGCCGCCGGGGTGCTCGGTGCAATCCAGGCTCAGGTCGAACTGCGCGGTCGGCATCGCCCATTGCACTTGGCTGACTTGCAAGCCCGGCAGGTGCATGCCCTCGCCCGCGGCGGTGCTTACCTGATGGTTGAACAGCACCTGGAACAACGGGCTGTGGCGGAGGCTGCGCTCGGGTTGCAGGGCGTCGACCAGTTGTTCGAAGGGCAGGTCCTGATGGGCTTGGGCGTCTACGGCCGTTTGCCGCACGAGCTTGAGCAGGTCGCGAAAGGAGGCCTGGTTGTCGACGGTTGCGCTCAACACCTGGGTGTTAACGAAAAAGCCCAGCAGCCGCTCGGTTTCGCCCCGGTTGCGGTTGGCCGAGGGCACGCCGACGCGAATGTGCGTTTGCCCGCTGTAGCGCTGCAACAGCAACTGGAACGAGGCCAGCAGCGCCATAAACGGCGTGCAGCCTTCGCGCTGCGCCAGTTGTTTGAGGGCGGCTGCCAGGGCAAACGGCAGCTCCACACTCAGGCGCCCGCCGTGCCCGGAACGTTGGGCGGGGCGCGGCCAGTCGCCGGGCAATTCCAGCAGGGTTTCGCCGCCGGCCAATTGTTCGCGCCAGTACGCCAGTTGCCGCGCGCCTTCGCCGGCTTCCATCCACTGCCGCTGCCAGGCGGCGTAGTCTGCGTACTGAATCGGCAGCGGTGGCAGCGCGTCTTCAATGCCCAGGCGACGGTTCTGGTACAGACCTATCAGCTCTTGCACCATCAGCTGCATGGACCAGGCATCGGACACGATGTGGTGCTGCACGATCAGCAACACCGCGTCGTCGTCGGCGATTTCCAGCAGTTGCACGCGTAGCAGCGGCCCGTGCTCCAAATCAAACGGCCGCTGCGCCTCGCGGCTGATCGAGTCGGTGATGGCCGGCAGCGCCGCGCCGGGCATGGGTACACGTTCAATCGCCACCGCCGCGGCCGGTTGGATGCGTTGTTGTGGCTGGCCGTCGTGCAGCTCAAACGTTGTGCGCAAGCTGTGGTGACGTGCCACCAGCGCATCGAAGGCATGTTGCAGGGCGGCGAGGTCCAGCGCGCCTTGCAGGCGAATGGCGGTGGGCATGTGGTACGCGCTGTTGTCCGGCTGCAGTTGCCAGAGGAACCACTGGCGCTGCTGGGCGTAACTCAGCGGCAAGGCGTCGCGCTCGCTGGCCGGCACGATGGGCAGGCGGCCAACATTGACGCCCTTCTGCGTCAGTTTCTGGAACAGTTCACGGCGCTTGGCAAAGCCCAGCCCTTTGATGCGGTCGACCAGTGCTTGGGTGTGTGCCGAGGGCTGCTTGAGCATTACGCCTCCTCCAGTTCGTCGAGGGTGGCGAAGATGGCGTCGTAGTCGTCTTCGACGCTGCCCTGTTCCCTGCTCTGTTCAATTAAGGCGGCCAGTTCGGCCACGCTGCTGGCGCGGTAGAAGTCCTGCATGGGCAGCTCGACGCCGAGCTGGTTTTTCAGCCGCGAAATCACCCGAACCAGCAGCAGCGAATGGCCGCCGAGCTCGAAGAAATTGTCGTGCCGGCCGACGCGCTCGACGTCCAGCAGTTCTTGCCAGACCGCCGCCAGTTGAGTTTCCAGCTCGCCCTCGGGGGCGACGAAATCGCCATACACGGCCTGGCTTTCAATCGCCGCCAGCACCTTGCGGTCCAGCTTGCCGTTGGCGTTCAGCGGCATGGTCTCGAGCACCACCCATTGCTGCGGCACCATGTAGTCCGGCAGCTGGCGCTTGAGCGCCGCCTTGAGGCGATCACGCAACGCGCGTTGAAGCGCCTCGTCGGCGCAGGGCTCGTTGGCGGTGACGTACGCCACCAGATGTCGGCCGCTGGCTTGATCCTGGGCGAGCACGGCGCACTCGCGCACCTCGGGCTGCTCGTTCAGGCGTGCTTCGATTTCGCCGAGCTCGATGCGCAAGCCGCGAATTTTCACTTGATGATCGCGCCGGCCGACGTACTCCAACACGCCATCAATGCGGCGCCGCGCCAGATCGCCGGTGCGGTACAGGCGTTGGCCCGGCGTGCTGGCGTAAGGGTCTGGCACAAAGGCCAGCGCGGTACGAACCGGGTCGCCGACATACCCGCGCCCCACCCCCGTGCCGCTCACGCACAACTCGCCGACGGCGCGTACGCCGACCAGCTGCAACTGGGCATCGAGCACGTGCAGCGTGTTGTTGTCAGTGGGTAAACCAATCGGCAGGTAACTGCTCGCCGTGTGCGCTTCGGTAATAGGCGTGAGCGAGACATCGTCCGAGCACTCGGCCGGGCCGTAGGCGTTAATCAGCGGAATGTTTGGGTAGCGCTGCAACCAGCGCCGCGCCAGTTCCGGGGGCATCGCCTCGCCGGTGGTCAGCAGCCAGCGCAGGTTGGGCAATTCAATCGCCTCGCCGTCCAACATGCCTTGAATCAGCGACGGCACGCTTTCCAGCACGCTGATGCCGGCGGCATTCACGTGCGCCAGCAGCGCCTGCGGATCGTGGGCGATGGCATCCGCCACTATTTCCACCCGCGCGCCGCACAGCGCAGCGGTCAAGAACTGCCACACGGAAATATCGAAACTCTGCGAGGCGGTTTGCGCGATCACATCGTCATGGCTCAGGCGCAAATACGGCAGCTTGCTCAGCTGGTTATTGAGCATGCCGGCCTGCTCGACCATCACGCCCTTGGGCTCGCCGGTGGAGCCCGAGGTGTAGATGACATAGGCCAGGTGACGCGGGCCGATGGGCAGGTTTGGCGCGCTGGCGTGGCGGGTCTGTTGCAGCTGTTCCCAGACCAATAGCTGCGGCCGCTGGCTGGCCTCGACGGCGGCCAGTAGCGGCTGCAACGCCGGCACGCATTCGGCCGTGCACACCAGCACCGGCGCGCGGCTGAGCGTAAGGAGTTGGCGCAGGCGTTCGGCCGGCAGGTGCGGATCCAGCGGCAGGTAGCCGGCCGCCGCTTTCAGGGTGCCGACGATCATGCCCAGCAGCGGCAAGCCGCGCTCGGCCAGCAGCGCCACCGGTTGGTCCGGCTGTATGCCCGCGCGCAGCAGCGCCTGGGCCATGCGGTTGGCGGCGCTATCCAACTCGCGGTACTGCCACTGTTCGCCCTCGCAGCGGGCAGCCACTCGGTTCGCGTGTTGGTGCGCTTGCTGCTCGAACAGGGTCGCGTAGCCGTGCTGCAACGGGTAGTCGCGGGCGGTCTGGTTGAAGTCGACGAGCAACCGGCGGCGTTCGTCCTGGGCCAACAACGGCAAGGCGTCGAAACGCTGTTGCGGCTGCTCGGCCAGTTGCAGCAGCAGGTAATTGAAGTCGGTCAACAGCTGCTCGACGGTGCTGCGCTCGAACCAGCGCTGGTCATACGACAAATGCAGACCGAGCGCCTGGCCGGGGTAGATCACCACCGTCATCGGGTAGTTGGTGTGGGTGCGGCCGGAGTCCGAGCTGACGTTAAGGCTCTGCGCCTGCTCCATTACGCCGTCTTCAACGGGCGCGTTTTCGAATACAAACAGGCTGTCGAACAGCGGCTGCCCCTTGCCGATTTCGCTGCAGGCTTGAATGTCTACCAAGGGCAAATGTTCATGCTCGCGCAGGCGCAGGTTGAGGGCGAACAGCGCTTGCAGCCATTCGCCCACGCTTGTCGCACTGCCGGCCTCAGGCAGGTGCACACGCAGGGCGATGCTGTTGATAAACAGGCCAACGGTGCGCTGCATGTCGGGCATATCGACCGGGCGACCGGCAACCGTCACACCAAACAGCACGTCGCGCTCGCCGCTGTAACGGTGCAGCGTCAGCGCCCACGCCGCCTGCACCAAGGTGTTGACGGTGAGTTGCAGACGTTGCGCGGTGGCTTGCAACTGCTGGGTCTGTTCGCGGCTCAGCTGGGTTTGTACATCACCGATCAGCGAATGGCCGGCATCGCGCAGCGGCTGACGGTCGAACGGCAGGCCCGTGGGTTGCTCGAAGCCGGCCAGTTGTTCGCGCCAGAAGCGTTCCGAGGCCGGGCGATCTTGCTGCTGCAGCCACGCGATAAAGTCGCCGTAGCGCGAAGCCGGCGGCAAGGCGGCGCTGCGGTTTTCCGCCAGCGCGGCGTACTCGGCGAAAAACTCGTCCATCAGCAGCGAACGGCACCAGGCGTCGATCAGAATGTGGTGATTGCTCAACACAAAGCCGAAGCGCTGGGCGCTCAACTGAATCAGGCGCAGGCGAAAAGGCACGGCGTTTTGCAGGTCGAAGCCGTCGCGGCGTTCGTCCGCCAGCAGGGCAACCAACTTGCCTTCATGTTCGTTGGCCGGCACGGCTCGCCAATCGTGAATCTGCACATCGGGCGTGGCGATGCGCTGCACCACTTGCACCATGCGCTCGCCCACGTTCCAGGAAAACCGTGTACGCAGCGCGTCGTGGCGCTGGGCCACGGCTTGCCAGGCACGGCGGAAACGTTCGGGGTCGATGGCACTGTCGACGGTGTAGCAGTACTGCATCATGTAAATGCCGGAACCGGGCTCGAGCAAGGTGTGCATCAGCAAGCCTTCCTGCATGGGCGACAGCGGATAAATGGCCTCGACCTGGCGCAGGTCGAACGGCAATTGCTGCAACTGCTGCTGCGTAAACCCGGCCAGGGGGAAATCGCTGGGCGTGGCGCCGCCAGCCTCATCACTTAGGCAATGGCTGATTATCGCGCGCAGTTCTTGGCTATACCGCTCGGCGAGCGCGGCGATGTCGGCTTCGGCGAACATCGCGCGGCTGAAGGTGAATCCCAGTTCCAGCTCACCGTTGAGCACCTGGCCGTTGATGCTCAGCCAGTTGCCGAGGCGGTTGTCCGGATTTTGCAAAGCACCGATGGCATCGTCAGCCGGCGCAAACAGGCCGTCGACGGCCAGGCTCTGGTCGAACTGACCGAGGTAATTAAACGTCACCCGCGGCTGCGGCAATGCCGCCAGCACCGCTTGCTGCTCAGGCGTGCCGAGGTAGCGCAGCGCGCCAAAGCCGATGCCGTTGTCTGGCACGGCGCGCAGCTGTTCTTTGATGGTCTGAATCGACTCCGCCAGCTCGGCGGCCGGGGTCAGGGCTAGCGGGAACAGGCTGGTAAACCAGCCGACACTGCGCGACAGGTCGACGTCATCAAACAGCGCTTCACGGCCGTGGCCTTCGAGCTGAATCAAGGCGCTGGGCTGCCCGGTCCAGTGGCACAAGGTGCGCGCCAGTGCCGTCAGCAGCAGATCGTTCACCTGCGTGCGGTAGGCGGCGGGCGCTTGTTGCAGCAGTTGCTGCGTGTGCGCGGTGCTCAGGCGGCAATACAGGCTGCAGCTGTGTTCCAGGCTCAGGCTGGCGTCGGCACGGGCGGCCGGCAACGCGGCGCTGACGCCCTGCAACGCGTGTTGCCAGTGAGTGACCGAGGCCGCGCCTTGTTGCTGTGTCCATTGCGCCAGGCGCTCGGCCCAGCGCTGTTGGCTCGGCGCCGGGTCAAGCGTTTGCCCGGCGCACAGTGCGTGTAAATCTTCCAACAGCACCCGCCACGACACGCCGTCCACGGCCAGGTGATGGATGACCAGCAACAGGCGCTGAGTGCCATCGGCAAGGCTAAACAACACCGCGCGCAGCAGCGGACCCTGGCTTAGGTCGAGGCTGCGTTGTGCCTGCTCGGCAATGGCGGTGAGTTCGCTGGCAATGGCGACATTGCGTTGCCACAGCACGTCGCTGTCGGCCACCGATCGGGTGCGCGCCAGCCAGCGGCCTTGGTGCTGATGGAAGTTGAAACGCAGCGCCTCGTGCTGTTGCAGCAAGCCGTTCAAGGCGCGCCCGAGTGTGTCGGCGCCCAGTGGCTGACGCAGGGTCAGCAGCACCGCCTGGTTGTAATGCTGTGGTTGCTCGAGTGCCATTTCGAAAAAGCGCTGCTGCACGGGCAGCAGGTGAATGTCAGTGCTGCTGGCGACGGCTGCGGCCGCTTTGGCCACCACCGGTTTAGCGACCTGCGCCAGTTGCGCCACGGTCTGTTTTTCAAACAGCTGGCGCGGCGTGAGCTTGAGGCCCTGGCGTTTGGCGCGGGCGATAATTTGCAGGCTCAGAATCGAGTCGCCGCCCAGTTCGAAGAAGTTGTCGTGCACGCCCACCTGCGCGACTTTGAGCACGCCCTGCCAGATCGCTGCCAAGGTGCTTTCCACCTCATTTCGCGGCGCCGCATAGGTGAGTTGCTGCACCTGCGGGCTGGGTAACGCACGGCGGTCGAGCTTGCCGTTGGCGGTGAGCGGCAGGCGCTCCAGGGTGAGGATGTGGGCGGGAATCAGGTAGTCCGGCAACAGGGTTTGCAGCTGGTCCTTGACGGCCGCTGCCGACACATCGCCCACGCAATAGGCGACCAGTTGCAGCTGCTCTTGCACCGGCTGAGCCAGTACGGCGGCGTCGCTGATGCCGGGCAGTTGGCGCAGCACTTTTGCCACTTCACCGGGCTCGACGCGGTAGCCGCGAATCTTTACCTGATCGTCGCTGCGGCCGAGGAAATGCAGCACGCCATCGGCGCTGCGGCGCACCCGGTCGCCACTGCGGTAAGCGCGTGAACCGGGCGCGCCAAAGGGGTCAGGCACAAAGCGTTCGGCGGTCAGCGCCGGCTCGCCCAGGTAGCCGTCGGCCACACTGGCGCCGCCGATATACAGCTCGCCGGCCACGCGATCTGGCAGCGGGTTCAGAAAAGCATCCAGCACCTGCACCTGAACGCCGGGCAAGGCGCTACCGAGCGGCACGTTGCCTTCCAGCAGTTCGCCGGTTTGCTCATGGGTGAGCACGCCAACCGTGGTTTCGCTCGGGCCGTAGTGGTTGATAACCCGGCACGTGGGTTTTAGCTGGCGCACCCGCTGATACAACGCCTGGGAGCACGCCTCGCCGCCGACCAACAAGGCGTGGCTGGGCAGCACATCGCTGGCGTTCGCCGCTTGCAGCAAGCCATTGAGGTGGCTGGGCACAATTTTCAGCACGGCGATGTGCTCGGCGGCCATGTAGGCGGCGAAGCGATCCGGGTCGAAGCCCAGTTCCGGCTCCACCACATGCAGCGGTCGCCCGGAACACAGCGCGCCAAACACCATCGTGTGACCGAGGTCGGCCGCAATGGTGGACACCAACGCCATGCTTGCGCCGGCCGGCAAGGCCAGGCGATCCAGCACGCCGTCAACATAATTGGCGAGCGCCCCGTGGTTGACCACCACGCCCTTGGGCTGGCCGGTGGAGCCGGAGGTGTGAATCACGTAAGCCGGGCTGTTGGTATGCAGCAGCACCGGAAACGGCGTGGCGTTTGCGGGCCATTGCTCGGGGGCGTACGTCAGTGCCTCGCGGCCCACGTGCTCGCGGCGCGCATCATCAGCGGCCAGCACCACCAGCGCAGCGTTGGCCCGCTGCAGCATGGCCGCCAACCGCTCGGTCGGCGCTTTCACATCCAGCGGCATATACACGCCGCCGGCTTTCAAGGTCGCCAGCAACGTCACCAGCCAGGGCACGGAGCGTTCGAGCAGCACCGCCACCGGCATGCCGGGGCGCACGCCGCGTTGTTGCAGCTGGGTGGCCAACGCGTTGGCTTGGGCATCCAGTTCGGCGTAGTTCAGGCGAAGCTCGCCGCACACCGCCGCCAACGCCTGCGGCTGCTCGGCCACCTGGTTATTCCAGCGCTCCAGCACGGACGGCAGCGCAGCGCGGCTAACCGGTGCGCTCGGCACCGGCGTGTTAATCAGACTGCACAGCGGCGCGTCCGGCTGGGCAAGTACCTGTTCGAACAACTCGCGCAGGCTGGCAATAAACCCGTCGATGCTGGCGGGCTGGTACAGGTCGCTGGCATAGGTCATTTCGCCCAGCACGGTGGCGCCGGTGTCGGTGATATCCAGGGCCAGATCAAAGTGCGTGCCGACTTTGTTCAGCGGGTATTCGCTAATGCTCAGCCCCGGCAGCTGCAAGGCTTCGCGCGTTTGCAGGCCGACGTTCTGGTTGAACTTGGCCTGAAACAACGGGTTGTGCCCGAGGCTGCGCTGCGGCTGCAACGCCTCGACCATTTGCTCGAACGGCAACTGCTCATAGGCCTGCGCCGCCAGGCTGGTTTCGCGAACCTGTGCCAGCAAACTGGAGAAGCTTTGGCGCCAGTAGATCTGGCAGCGCAGCACCTGGGTGTTGATAAAAAAGCCGATCAGGCCTTCCACTTCTTCCCGGCCGCGATTGGCATTCGGCACGCCGATGCGGATGTCGTGCTGGCCGCTGTGGCGCGCGAGGAATAAACCGTAACCGGCCAGGGCCAGCATAAACAGCGTGCTGCCCTGCGTACGGGCCAGCGCATGCATGCGCTGCGACAGGGCGTGGCCAAAGTCGAAGCGCACCGTGGCGCCGGCAAAGCTTTGTGTGGCCGGCCGAGGGAAATCAGGCGCTACGTCTAGCAGGGTCTGCTCATCGCCCAACTGCGCGCGCCAATACGCCAACTGCCGCTCGCCCTCGCCCGCCTCCAGCCAGCGCCGCTGCCACAGCGCGTAGTCGGCGTATTGCACCGGCAGCTCGGCCAGGCTGCTGGCGCCGTGCTGATAGAGCTGCACAAACTCTCGGACCATCACATCCATCGACCAACCGTCGGAGACGATGTGGTGCATGCACACCAGCAGCACGTGTTCGTCGCTGGCGAGGGTGATCAGGCTGGCGCGCAGCAGCGGGCCATTGAGCAAGTCGAACGGCTGCGCGACGTCGGCTTGTACCTGCGCTTGCACCTGCGCTTCGCGCTGCTCGGCGGGCACCTGGCTCACGTCGCTGCGCTGCACCACGAGGGGCTGCGCCGGCAGTACTTTCTGCTCGGCCTGCTCGCCCTCGAGATGAAACACCGTGCGCAGGGTTTCGTGGCGTTGCAGCAAACCGTCGAACGCCGTTTGCAGCCGTTGTTCGTCAAGCGCGCCGTGCAAACGCAAGGCGGCGGCCATGTTGTAGGCGGCGCTGTGGGGCTCCATTTGCCAGAGAAACAGCAAACGCTGTTGCGCGTACGACAGCGGCAAATGCGGCTGCTGATGACGGCTGGCGACGATGGGCAGCAGGCTGAAATCCTTGCCGTCGTGCTGCAATTTAGCGAGGAACTGGCGACGTTGTTCGAGCGACAACCCGATGAACTTTTCGGCGATGCGGGCGGTGGTGTTCGGGGTCATGCTCAAACCTCTTCCAGGGAATTCATAAACGCTTCCATCTCGTCCCAGTCCTGGGCGTTGTGCGGTTGCTGCACGGCCAACTCCTGCGCCAAGTCAGCCAACAGCGGCCGCTCGAACAGGCTGCGTAGCGGCAAGCTCACGCCGAGTTCGCGCTTGATGCGCGCGACCACTTGTGCGGCCAATAACGAATGGCCGCCGAGGTCGAAAAAGCTGTCGTCCAGACCGATACGCGGCACCTGCAACACCTCGCTCCAAATCGCGGCCAGGCGGGTTTGCAGCTCGCTTTGCGGCGCGCGGTAATGGCGCTGCAACTGGCTGGGGTCGGGGGTTGGCAAGGCGTTGCGGTCGAGCTTGCCGCTGGCGGTGAGCGGCATGTTTTCCAGCAGCAGCCAGTGGCTCGGCACCATGTAATCGGGCAGCACGGCTTGCAGCTGAGCGCGAAGTTGCTGGCGGAAGGTTTGCTGCGCGGCGGCATCGTTGAGGTCGATATGATCAGGCACCACATAGGCCACCAGCGTGGCACCGCTGCCCAGGTCAGGCGCCACCACCAGCGCCTCGCGCACGCCTTGGCACTGCTGCACACGCGCTTGGACTTCACCCAACTCAAGGCGGAAGCCACGGATTTTCACTTGATGATCGACGCGGCCGATGTACTCCAGCGCGCCATCGGCACGGCAGCGTACGCGGTCGCCGCTGCGGTACAGGCGCTGGCCGGGCGTAAACGGGTCGGCAATGAAACGCTGCGCCGTCAGGGTTGGCTGGCCGTGGTAGCCCTGGGCCAAACCAGGGCCGCCGATATACAGCTCGCCGATGGCGCCCTGCGGACACAGGTTGAGGTCGGCGTCGAGCACAAACAGGCGCGTGCCAGGCACTGGTCGACCAATCGGAATGCCGCGCCAACTCACCTGCTTAGCAGCCAGCCCGGTGCAGTCGTGAATGCTCGACACCACTGTGGCCTCGGTCGGCCCATAGGTATTGAGCAGCCGCACCGCACCCAGCCCGGCCTGCTGCGACAAACGCAAACCGTCCACCGCCATGGCTTCGCCGCCCACGTGAATCTGGCGCAGATTGCCGAATGAACGGGCTGGGCCTTGGGCGAAGTCCTTGACCAGCATGTGCCAATACGCGGCGGGCAAATCCGCCACGGTGACGCCGTGTTGCTGCACGGTGTGCAACCAGGTTTCGCTGTCCCACGTGCGTGAATCGCGAAGCACCACGGCCGCGCCACGCAGCAACGGCGGGTAAAACTGCTCGACGAAGCCATCGAAACTGACCGTGGCGAATTGCAGCACGCGGTCGGCAGCATGGAGTTCGCTGTAATCGGCCGCCAGATGGCTAAACCCGACGAGCGAGCCGTGGCTGACGGCCACGCCCTTCGGATGGCCGGTGGAGCCGGAGGTGTAGATGACATACGCGAGTTGCTGGGGATGAATCGCCAGGTTCAGGTTGTCATCGCTGCCGCGTTGCTGCACAGCCACGCGGGTGACGTCGGGCAGTTCAGGGGCCTGCGGCTCATCGCTGAGCAGCCACTGCGCGCCGCTGGCCGCACAGACTTGCGCCACGCGCTCGGCGTGGGTGCTGGAATCCAGCGGCACATAGGCGGCGCCGGTTTTCAGTACCGCCAGCAGCGATACCGGCAGGCTCAGGTCGCGGCCCGGCATCACCGCTACCAAACTGCCGGGGCCAACGCCCAGTTCGCGAAGATGATGAGCCAGGCGGTTGGCGCGCCTGTTGAGCTCGCGGTAGGTCAGGGTTAATTCGCTGCCGGCCAACTGCACGGCCATTGCCTCGGGCGTGCGCTCGGCTTGCCGCTCGAACAGCTGGTGCACCGGCGTGTCGGCGGCCGGCAACTGCAAGAAAGCGTTGTGCTCGTGCTGGCGGCGCACCTCGTCGTCGGTCAGCAGCGGCACGTTGCCGATGGCGGCGTCGGGGGTTTGGGTTACAGCGCGCAGCACCTGGCACCAGTGCGCAGCCAGCCACTCAATGCTCCGGGCCTCGAACAAATCGGTGGCGTAGGTAAACGCCGCCAGTAGCTGATCACCCTCTTCCCGTGTTTCGAGCATCAGGTCACTGGCAGCCGCATGTTGACGCCCGCCCGCCGCGCCCTGCTCCGCCTGCAACAGCGCCACCTGAAGGCCGCCACTCAACTGCATGGCAGTGACGTCGCTAACCAGCGGCTGATGATTGAACATCACCTGAAACAGCGGGTTGTAGCTCTGGCTGCGCGACGGTTGCAGCGCCTCCAGCACGGCATCGAACGGCAGTTCCTGATGGGCTTGCGCAGCGGTGCTCGCCTGTTTCACCTGCTCCAACACCTCACTGAACCGCAACGCACCGCTGAGCTGGCAGCGCAGCACCTGGGTGTTAACGAAAAAGCCGATCAACCCTTCGCTTTCACGGCGCGTGCGGTTGGCAATCAGGCCGCCAACGCGGATATCTGCTTGCCCGCTGTAGCGATGCAGCAGCACGTTGAAACTGGCGAGCAGCACCACAAACACACTAACGCCACTGCGCTTGGCCAGGGCCTTGAGCGCCTGTTGCAGATCGGCATCCACACGCAGCTCCAAGCGCGCACCGGCATGGCTGGGCACGGCCGGGCGCGGGAAATCGGTGGGCAACTCGAGCAGCGGATGCTCATCGCCCAGGTGGTCGCGCCAATAATCCAACTGCCGCTCCCGCTCCCCGGCCTCCAACCAGCTGCGCTGCCACAACGCGTAGTCGCGGTACTGCACCGCAAGCGCCGGCAACTGCAACGGCTGGTGGCTGGCGAAGGCGTCGTAACTGGCCATGAACTCCTGAATCAAAATGTTCATCGACCAACCGTCGGCGATGATGTGGTGCATGGTCAGCAGCAACACATGCTCCTCCTCCGCCAAGCGCAACAGCTGCACCCGCAGCAACGGGCCGGCGCTCAAATCAAACGGCTGGCCCGCCTGCTGCGCCACCCAGTGCTGGGTTTGCTGCTGTTTGTCGGCGGCATCCAGCGCGCTTAAATCCGTGAACTGCACGGTTAGCTCGGCTCGTTCCGCCACCTGCTGAAACGCCACGTCGCCACGCTGAACGAAGGTGCTGCGCAGGCTTTCATGACGCTGCACCAGCGCCTGAAAACTGCGCTGCAAGGCTTCGACGTTCAACGTGCCCAGCAACCGCACCGCACTGGGCAAGTTGTAGGCCGCGCTGTGCGGCTCCAACTGCCAAAGGAACCACATGCGCTGTTGCGCATACGACAGAAAATCCCGCTCGGCGTGGCCCGGCATCGAGACGATGGGATAGCTGCTGAAATCGATTCGCTCATCGCGCAGCGCCGCCAAAAACAAACGGCGCTTCTGGGCGGGTAACTCAAGGAAACGGCGGGCCAGGGAAGATTCAATCGTGCTCATCAGTCGTCCAATCGAAAAGGCGAGCGGGGATTCCGCAATACCCAATGGACGAAAAATGGTGAGGGGGATTTAGGGTGGAGTTGGGGTTCGCCGTTTCCAGGGAATCGCGGCTAAAGCCGCTCCCACAGGACCCACGCAAACCTGTGGGAGCGGCTTTAGCCGCGATGCTGTTGATTTAGCGCTGTTGATTTAGCGCTTGTGATCTGGCTTGTGATCTATCCGCCCCATTCATCGCAGGCCGAATGGAGTCGACGCGTAGGGGGTTGAGCGGCCGGGAGCCGCGAAAGGCGTGTCGGGCCATGGATGGCTCGTCTCGCGGGGACGCCTAGTCCGTGCCCCCGGAGTGGCGATGGAATGAGGGGACCTGGAGCGCAGCGGAAGGCCAAGGTAGGGGCAAGACTTTTTGGTTTCTTTTTCGTCGACTGGAAAAAGAAACTCGCGCGTAAGGCGCGAAACAAAACGTCCAGCACACGCGGTAATGAATGCCGACGCACATCACATCGGTGTACGGCTTGGGATTCTGGATCCCCGCGTGCGTGAGGATGACGGGGGGGTTGGTTGAAATGCGCGTAAGGCGCGAAACAAAAACGTCCAGCGCACGCGGTAATGAATGCCGACGCACTTCACATCGGTATACGGCTTGAGATTCTGGATCCCCGCGTGCGCGAGGATGACGGTGTTGTTTGGATGAGTGTCGTTAAAAAGCGAGGTGACTCGCGCGTATGGCCCATCAGGACCACAGCCCATAAAAAAACCCGGCCGAAGCCGGGTTTTTTCATCAAGCCAGACTAATTACTTAGCCTGAGCCTCAACTTCCGCCTCAACGCGACGGTTCACAGCGCGACCTGCATCGGTAGCGTTATCCGCAACCGGCTTGGATTCGCCATAACCCACAGCATTCACGCGATCACCACCTACACCGTACTGATTAACCAGCACGTCACGAACGGCGTTGGCACGACGCTCGGACAGTTTTTGGTTGTAGGCATCAGTACCCACGGAGTCAGTGTGACCTTCAACAGTGGTCGAGGTATCTGGGTATTGCTGCATGAAGTCAGCCAGGTTTTTGATGTCACCGTAGCTTTCTTCTTTGACTTTCGATTTGTCGAAGTCGAATTTCACGTCCAGCTCAACACGAACCACTTCAGCCACTGCTGGGCAGCCGTCAGCGTCGACGGTCACGTT
Source organism: Pseudomonas sp. AC070 (assembly GCF_979258635.1). NCBI lineage: Bacteria > Pseudomonadati > Pseudomonadota > Gammaproteobacteria > Pseudomonadales > Pseudomonadaceae > Pseudomonas > Pseudomonas sp. AC070. The sequence goes on along the minus strand of NZ_OZ409871.1, from coordinate 2,449,569 downwards.
GGCAGCGGTGTCTGGGCACTTGTCGACGTTGTCGCACACGCCATCGTTGTCGCTGTCGGTGCAGGTAGCAGGCGCTGCAGCAGCCGGTACCGGCTCAGCGGCTTTCTTGCCACCGCCGAAGTTCACACCGATACCGACGCTCGGCGCCCACTCGGTGTTGCCTTGGTCGATGTTGTATTGAGCTTCAACACCAGCACGGGCGTAGAAGTTCTCGGTGAAATACAGCTTCGCACCGCCGCCCAGGTTGGCGAAGGTGGAACGGTCGCGGCTGTTGCTCGCGTTCTGGTCGATGCTCTGGTCAGAGAAGCCAGCCGACAGGTAAGGACGCACCATGTCGCCAGGGGCATTGAAGTGGTACAGGGCGTCCAGCGCGGTGTTGGCGCCTTTCACGTTGGTGCCGCTGTCTGTACGGGCGTTATGAACTTCGTCGTAGCCCAGTCGCAGCTCTACGTCGTCGGTGAGGAAGTAGCCAATCGAGCCGCCGAACAGGTTGCCGTCATTGTCAAAATCACGGGTGCTGTCGAAGTACTGTTTCTTGGCGAAGCCTTCAATCTCAACCGCACCTTGGCCTTGAGCCAACGCTTGGAAAGAGCTGGCGGCGATCAGCGAACCGATTACAACGCCTAAGGTGTTTTTCAATTTCATCCGTAAAGTCCCCATTCAGATTGTGCGCAGTTAAACCAATACAAATTATCGACTAGGACAACGTAGTAGAAGAACACCACTGCCGCGAACCCTAGCCAAACAAATTTTTACAACTGGCCCTACGCCAGCCGTGGCCTCTAGCTTGCTCAACTGAGATATCGGCGAAATTCCTTCGGTTCAACAAATAATTCAGATTGGCCGAATCCGACTGCGCAGACAGCTTTCGCGCGCCCATAAGCAACCAAATCGCCACACCTAAGCTAATAACCAAATAGTATTTATTTGTTATTTCTTAGAACCTTTATTCTCTGCGTCACCGGACCACCGGACCTCTCTTCCTTATTAGTCATTGTCCAGTGGTCCGCCCGCTCTACTCAGCGCTGCGGAGCCCGTTGAGGAGTATAAAAATGAAAGCGCTCACCCCGCTCCGCCTGCTGGCCGCCCTGGCCATTTCCAGTTTTACGCTAAGCAGCCACGCTGCCGATTTCACCGTTGCCTACCAAACCACCGTCGACCCAGCCAAAGTCGCCCAGGCAGACGGCGCCTATGAAAAGGCCAGCCACAGCAAGATTGACTGGCGCAAGTTCGACAGCGGTGCCGAAGTGATCACCGCTGTGGCCTCCGGCGACGTGCAGATTGGTTACGTCGGTTCCAGCCCACTGGCTGCCGCTGCCACCCGTCAGTTGCCGGTGCAGACGTTTCTGATCGCCACCCAGATCGGCGCCGCCGAGGCGCTGGTGGCGCGTAATGGGTCGGGCATTAATTCGCCGCAAGACCTGGTCGGCAAAAAAGTCGCCGTGCCGTTTGTTTCCACCGGCCACTACAGCCTGCTGGCGGCACTCAAGCACTGGAACATCGATCCCAAGAAAGTGGAAATCGTCAACCTGGCTCCGCCAGCGATCATCGCTGCCTGGCAGCGTGGCGACATCGACGCCACCTACGTCTGGGACCCCGCGCTGGGCAAGGCTAAAGAAAGCGGCAAGGTGCTGATAACTTCGGGCGAACTGAGCAAGCTCGGCGCGCCGACGTTTGATGCCTGGATCGTGCGCAAAGACTTCGCCGCCCAGCACCCTGAAATCGTTTCGGCGTTCGCCAAGGTCACCCTCGACGCTTACGCCGATTACCGCAAAGACCCCAAAGCCTGGCTCGCCGACCAAGACAATATCGCCAAAGTGGTGAAGCTCTCCGGTGCCAAAGCCGACGACATTCCCCTGCTGCTGCAAGGCAACGTGTTCCCGCTGGCGGCTGATCAGGTTACCGCCTTGGGTTCACCGACCACCCAAGCGATCACCGACACCGCAGGCTTCCTCAAGGAGCAAGGCAAGGTTGACGCCGTGCTGCCGGACTACTCGCCCTACGTCAGCGCCAAGTTCATTCAGAACTGACCCCACCTTTATTCCAGCCCTGGCGGCAGTGCCGACCAAGGCTGTTTGCGGAGCACGACCATGAGCTTGTCCTTTTCCCGCCGGCTGCTGGCTACCCTGGTGATCGCCGGCCTGAGCGTTTCCGCTCAGGCGCAAGACATCATCATCGGCTACCAAACCGGCATCGACCCCAGCAAAGTGCCGCAAGCCAATGGCGGTTATGAAAAAGCCATCGGCGAAAAACTCGACTGGCGCCGCTTTAACAGTGGCGCCGAAGTGGTTACCGCCATTGCCTCTGGCGATGTGCAGATCGGCAACCTCGGCTCCAGCCCGCTGGCCGCCGCAGCGACACGGGGTCTGCCAATCGTGACCTTCGTGGTCGCCGCGCAAATCAATTCGGCCGAAGCCTTGGTGGTGCGCAACGCCAGCAATATTCAGAAGCCGGCCGACCTGGTGGGCAAAACCATCGCCACGCCGTTTGTCTCCACGTCGCACTACAGCCTGTTGGGCGCGCTCAAGCACTGGAACATCGACCCCACCAAGGTCAAGGTCGTCAACCTCAACCCGGCGCAAATCACCGCCGCGTGGAAGCGCGGCGACATCGACGGCGCGTTCGTTTGGTCGCCAGCGCTGGGCGAAATCAAGAAAGACGGCAAGGTGCTCACCGACGCTGCCGAAGTCGGCACCTGGGGCGCGCCAACCTTCGAGGTCTGGGTAGCGCGTAAGGACTTCGCCGAGAAGCATCCTGAGGTGTTGGCCAAGTTCGCCAAGGTCAGCATCGACGCCTACACCGTCTACAACGCCAACAAGGCGGCATGGACGGCCGATTCCGAGCAGGTAAAGGAAATCGCCCGCCTGACCGGCGCCAACGCCGCCGACGTGCCCGAGCTGCTGGCCGGTTCCACCTTCCCGGAAAGCGCCGAGCAGAAAACCCTGCTCAACGGCCAAACCGCCAAAGACATCGCCGCCACCGCCGTTTTCCTCAAGGAACAAGGCAAGGCCGACGGCGTGCTGGCCGATTACTCGCCGTATGTAAGCAGCCAGTTCGTGCAGTGAGTTCAGCAACTACCACGAACCTGTAGGAGAGGCTCCAGCCTCGATTCCTGAAAACGACAATCCAGGCAGGCCTCCCCCACAGCGGCCCTATCAACACAGAGAGAACACCGAAATGGCCTTACTCCAACTGGAGCGCATCTGCGCACAGTACCCGGGCAGTTCCGCACCGGTGCTGGCCGACATTTCCCTGACCCTAGGCCCACAGCAATTGCTGGTGGCGCTCGGCCCTTCGGGCAGCGGCAAAACTTCGCTGCTTAATTTGATTGCCGGTTTCGTCGCGCCGAGCGGTGGCCGCATCACCCTTGATGGCGTGCCGGTGCAAGGCCCGAGCGCCGAGCGCGGTGTGGTGTTTCAGGACGACGCCCTGCTGCCCTGGCAAAACGTGTTGGACAACGTCGCCTTCGGCCTGCAACTGGCGGGCGTGGCGCGGCCGGCGCGGGAAGCCAAAGCGCGGGAGATGCTGGCCTTGGTTGATCTCGCCGGCTTCGAGCAGCGCCAGGTCTGGCAGTTGTCGGGCGGACAGAAACAGCGCGTGGGCCTGGCTCGCGCCCTGGCCGCCGATCCACGGGTGTTGCTGATGGACGAGCCGTTCGGCGCGCTCGACGCCTTTACCCGCGAACAGATGCAAGAGCTGCTGCTGCAAGTGTGGCAACGCAGCGCCAAGCCGGTATTCCTGATTACCCACGACATCGAAGAAGCCGTGTTCCTGGCCACCGATCTGGTGCTGCTGGCGCCCAATCCTGGGCAGATCGTCGAGCGGCTGCAGCTGGATTTCGGCCAGCGCTATGCCGCTGGCGAACCGGCACGGGCGATCAAGTCGGACCCGCGTTTTATCGAAACCCGCGAGCACGTGCTGGCGCAGGTGTTTTCACAACGTTTGGCCATTCAAGCGCAGGCCCGCCCATGAGCAGCTACGAAGCCAGCCTGAGCACCAGCAAAACCAGCCCCGCGCTGGATGTGTTGCCCCAGTCGAAACCGCAGCGCCCGGCGCTCAGCACCCGCCTCATCAGCGTGCTGACCCTGGTCGCATTGCTGGCCCTCTGGTGGGCCGTCACCGCCTTCGGCCTGATCGAACCGCTGTTTTTGCCGCCGCCTTCGGCCGTGCTGCAGAAGGGCTGGCTGCTGGCGACCACCGGTTACATGGAATCGACGCTGTGGCAGCACCTGGGCGCGAGCCTCGGGCGCATTGGCCTGGGCCTGTTGCTTGCGGTGCTGACCGCCATTCCCGTGGGTATCGCCATCGGCCGCAACCGCATTGCCCAGGGCATTCTCGATCCGCTGATCGAGTTTTATCGGCCTATTCCGCCGTTGGCCTATCTGCCGCTGATTGTGATCTGGTGCGGCATTGGCGAGTTGTCGAAAGTGCTGCTGATTTACCTGGCGATATTTGCCCCCATCGCCATTGCCACCGCCACCGGCGTGCGCACCGTCGACCCGGCCAAACTGCGCGCCGCGCAATCGCTGGGTGCCACGCGCGGGCAACTGATTCGGCATGTGATTTTGCCCAGCGCCCTGCCCGACATCCTCACCGGCGTGCGCATTGGCCTGGGTGTCGGTTGGTCGACGCTGGTGGCTGCCGAGCTGATCGCCGCCACCAGCGGCCTGGGTTTTATGGTGCAGTCCGCCGCGCAGTTTCTGGTCACCGACGTGGTGATTCTCGGCATTTTGGTAATCGCCATCATCGCCTTTGCCCTGGAAATGAGCCTGCGCGCCCTGCAACGCCGCCTTGTGCCCTGGCACGGCCAAAGCCACTGACGCGTCGGCTATGACCGACGCGCACCCGCCCTTGTGCGCACACCCTTTTTGCACCACCACTGCCACGTAAGAGAAAGACCATGAGCCTGCACATCACCCCCTTGAGTTCCGCCCTGGGCGCCCAGGTTGAAGGCGTTACCCTCAGCGAGCCGCTGAGCGACGCCAACCGCCGTGCCATCGAGCAGGCGCTGCTGGATCATCAGGTGCTGTTCTTCCGCAACCAGCCCATCACGCCGCAACAACAAGCCCGTTTTGCCGCGCAGTTCGGCGACCTGCACATTCACCCGATTTACCCCAACGTGCCGGAACAGCCCGAAGTGCTGATTCTCGACACGGCCGTGACCGATGTGCGCGACAACGCCATCTGGCACACCGACGTCACCTTCTTGCCGGAACCGGCGATGGGCGCGGTACTGAGCGCCAAGCTGCTGCCGGCCAAAGGCGGTGACACCCTGTGGGCCAGCGGTATTGCCGCGTATGACGCGCTGTCGGCGCCGCTGCAAACCCTGCTCAACGGCCTGACCGCCACCCACGACTTCACCCGCTCGTTTCCCCTGGAACGCTACGGCAGCACGCCCGAAGACTACGAACGCTGGGACGAAACCCGGCGCAAGCACCCACCGCAATCGCACCCCGTGGTGCGCACCCATCCGGTGAGCGGGCGCAAGGCGCTGTTTGTCAGTGAGGGCTTTACCAGCAAGATCAACGAGCTGGAACCGGCGGAAAGCCAGGCGCTGCTCAACTTTCTATTCGCCCATGCCACCAAGCCGGAATTTTTCGTGCGCTGGCGCTGGCAGGAAAACGACATTGCCTTCTGGGACAACCGCGTGACGCAGCACTACGCGGTGGATGATTACCGCCCGCAGCGGCGGGTGATGCAGCGCGCGACGATATTGGGTGACCGGCCGTTTTAGAGCGCGTCCAGGCTCGCCGCTTGCCGTTGATGCTCATGCCAAGGCGCTGGGGTGAGACCAACCGCCGACCTGCGCAAACGCAAAAAAGCCCGCACTAGGCGGGCTTTTCGTTGTGGCGATTAATCAGCCAGCAATTTTGCGATCCAGCGAGAATTTACCGGCGCCTTCCACCAGCAGCGTGGCGCTGATAACGGCCAGAATCAGCGCGTATTCGAAGCCGTTAGTGGCCATAAAGAAGCCGTTGCCGATGTGCACGGCGAAAATGGCGACCAGCATGGCAATTACCAGCGACAGGGCCGCTGGGCGAACCAACAAACCGATTACCAGGGCCAAGCCACCGAAGAATTCGGCGCTGCCGGCCATCAGGGCCATCAGGTAGCCCGGGGTGATGCCGATGCTTTCCATCCACTGCCCGGTGCCGTCCAGGCCGTAGCCGCCGAAAAGACCGAAGAGTTTTTGCGAACCGTGGGAAGCGAACGTCAGACCGGTGACGACGCGAAGAATCGTGATGCCCAAACCTGCACGAGTGGCGAGTACGGTGTTGATCAGTTTGTTCATGGTGCGTTCCTTGTTGAGGCTAAGTAGGTGTTGGTGGCCGCATTCTAAACAATCTATCCGATACGACTAGCGGCATTTTTGCGTTAAATATATCTAATTTGTAGATATGTAGATTCTTGCAGCGAGGGCTTCAGGGTTCGCCAGCAAGCTGGCAGCTACGTGGGAGCCGTGGGAACCCGTTATTTCTTTGTAGTCGCCACTTTCGCTTTGGGGATTAGCCGCTCGCGCTCGCGGTCATACGTCAGGTAGTACTTGTTCACCGCGTTGACGTAGCTGACCACGCCCATGCCCACCTGCTCCATGGCGATCCGTTCTACTTGGAAGAACCACTGGTTGGGGTTCAAGCCACGCCGCTTGGCTTCCGCGCGAAAACCTTGCACGCGCTGTGGGCCAAGATTGTAGGCGGCGAGCACGAAGGCCATGCGCTCGCGCTCGTTGATTTGCGCGCTGTTGAAGAAGTTGCGGCGAATGCGCGCCAGGTATTTGGCGCTGGCCTGCACATTGCCCTCCAACCCTTTGACGTCGCTGATGCCCACGCTGCGCGCGGCCGCCGGGGTTATTTGCATCAAACCCGTGGCGCCGCCGCTACCGCGGGCCGCCGGGTTGAGTGTTGATTCCTTGAACGCCAAGGCGGCCAAAGCCAGCCAGTCGATGTCCTGCTCGTCGCCAAAGCGTTGCAGCACCGGGCGCACTTTCTCCAGGCGCTGCCGGTCGCTGCGCGCTAGCGGGTCATGCACTTTATAAATGCGGCGGTAAATGCGCTGGAAAGCGACGTCCTGGTCGGTTGGCGTGCTATAGCCGCTGAGAAAGCGGTCAATGGCGGCCCGCAACATGGGCGCGTCGGGCCGCACGAACCAGTTGATGTCGCCCTGCTCGCTGAGCACCAATTGCCGATCGATGCGCAGCTTGGGCATCACTTTCAGCCAGCGCTCGGCTATCGGCAACTCGACGGCGGTGTACGGGAAAATCCCGGCCTCGACCATTTCCAGCACGTCCTCGACGGCCAGGCTCGGGTCGACCCATTCAATGCCGATGGGCGCCAATTTGCGCAGCGCCAATTGCTGGTTGACGGTTTCCAACGCCTCCGCCGCCGCGCTACCCGCCGGCAATGCCAGGCTGCGGCCGGCCAGTTGATCCAGGCGCTGGTAGCGTTTGCTGCCTTGGCGAGCAACGAGCACCAGCGGCACTTGGGCGCGAATCGCCACGCTCGGGCTGACATCCTGGCCGCTACGGGCGTTAAGCAACTCGCCGGGCACCACCAAATCGCCCTCGCCGCGCTGCAAGGCGCCGAGCAATTGGTCTTTGGCTTTGGGGATGATCTTCAGCGTAAGCGGGCGGCCGTCGCGGGCGTTGCGGTTGAGGTACTGCTCGAAGGCACGCAGGCGGTGGTATTCAAGGCCGATGGCTTGGCCTTTTACTTCGCCGGAGCTGTTACGGCTTTGGTTGACCAGCACTCGCAATACGCCGCTGCTGCGAATTTTACTGAGGTCGCGCACCTGACTCGGATGCTGCCAGCCTTCCTGCGGCCCGGCCAAACGCGCAGCCGCCGGCAACGGCAGCAGCGCCAGGCACAGTAAAAGCAGCAACGCTCGGGTCATTCAGTCTCCAGATGTCACGCCTACCAGCGGACGCGGCACCATCAATATCGGCCGCCTAACAGTGACGGCACCGGGGCGGGTTCCCCGGCAAGGGGCGCGGAGGGTCGCACAGCGCTCGGCAGGACGCCAGCCTAAGCGTGTATCAACTTTAACAAGCGCTCATAAACGGCTGTATTTTATAGCTTTATAGATGTTCGTGGGGAGATGGTAAGCTGCACCGCTCCGCAGTGAGGTAGCACGATGCAACTCATCGACATTGGCGTCAATCTGACCCACGACAGCTTTGCCCAGAACTATGAAGCAGTGCTCGCCCGCGCCTTTGAGGCCGGCGTGTGTCAATTGCTGCTCACCGGCACCAGCCTGGAGGGCAGCGAAAAAGCCCTGGACCTGTGCCGCCGCGCCGACGAAACCGGCGCGCGGTTGTTCAGCACAGCGGGCGTCCACCCTCATGACGCCAGCAGTTGGACCGGCGCAACGGCCGGGCAACTTCGCGCCCTATTAAAAGAAGACCGCGTACGCGCCGTTGGCGAATGCGGGCTGGATTTTAACCGCGACTTTTCGCCTCGTCCGTTGCAGGAAAAAGCGCTGGAAGAGCAGCTGGCGCTGGCCGTGGAGTTGAAGTTGCCGGTGTTCCTGCACGAGCGCGACGCCAACCAGCGGCTGCTGGAGATACTGCGCGATTACCGCGACCAGTTGCCGGCAGCCGTGGTGCATTGCTTCACGGGGGAAAAGCGGGCGCTGTTTAGTTACTTGGATTTGGACTTGCACATCGGCATCACCGGCTGGATTTGCGACGAACGCCGGGGCACCCATCTGCATCCACTGGTGAAGGAAATTCCGGTCGGCCGCCTGATGCTGGAAAGCGACGCGCCCTACCTGTTGCCGCGCACATTGCGTCCCAAACCGAAGAACGGCCGCAACGAGCCGGCGTATTTGCCTGAGGTGCTCAAGGAAGTGGCGACGCATCGGCAGGAAACGCCAGCGTATTTGGCGGCGCATACCACGGACTGCGCGCGCGCGTTTTTCGGTTTGCCCGTGGTTGAGGCGCCTGGCGATTAACAGTCAGAACGGGGTCATGTGGGCAATCATCGCGGCTGAAGCCGCTCCTACAGGTGGGGGGTTGTGTGGGGGCGGCTTCAACGCTTACCGCTCCGCATCCTCAGTTCGCCGCTATTGATCATCCAGTGGGTAAACGCTGCCAGCGACACCTGATAACTGCACACCACCAACGCACTCTCCCCTGGTCGGTAGTTTTCGAAATAGCAGTTGAGCACCAGGGCGCGCCCATCCTCGGAAACGCTCAAGCCCTCCTCGCGGTAGTGCAATTCGCCGTCATGGCGTTCGATGTCTTGGCGCACCACGAGCACCGGTTGCGGGGCACTAACCATGGCTTACTCCAGTTCGCAGCCGCGATAACGCTCGGCCGCGTTCACAGCGCCTAATTTTCCTTCCGCTACCAACCGCGCCCGGGCAGCGGCGGTGTAATCGCGCAAGGCGCTGTAGTAGTCGGGCCCGGTTTCCAGTTGGTCGGTGAGCGGCAGCGCTTCGGCGCGGCCATCTACGGTCGAGCCAACTGTGTTGGCGGTGCCGATGGTGGCCACGGTGTCGCTGTTATCGCCGAACGGGGAAAACAGGAAGTTGGCCACCCGCCCGACGCTGTCGCGACTGTTGGCCGAACCCAGCAGTGGCCATTCCAGCACCGGACCGTCGCCAATGCCCCACACGCCAAAAGTCTGGCCGAAATCAGCCTTGTGATGCACCAACCCCATGCGCCCGGCTGTGTCGAACAGACCTGCCACGCCCAACAGCGTGTTTATGGTGAACCGCCCCACGGTGTTCATGGCCCGCTGGCCGTTGCCTTGCAGTACGTCGTTCACAAATACCTTGGGCTCGGCAAAGTTCGCGGCGAAGTTATGCACGCCGTCTTGCACCGGCTGCGGCAATTTGGCGTAGCCACGGGCCACCGGCTGCAGCACGTATTCATCGGCTACGCGGTTGAAGCCGAACACGCTGCGGTTGACCGGCTCTAGCGGGTCGCGCAGTTCATAACCAATCGCCGCGCAATCAACCTGACGCTCCGTATGACTGCAGCCCACCAGTGGCGCCAGCACCGCACATACGCCCAGAAGCTGAACCGCTTTTACTGCCGACATAACGCTCTCCTTTGACTGAATGCCGGCGAGCTTGGCGGGTGGTTTTTGCGCGAAGATGTCTGCTTGATGGCGGCGCGGCAGCAATGTTGCACGATTGAAATATATGACCGGTCGGGGCAAATGGTTTTAGATGGCGGCCTGCCCCACCACCGGAACCGACCACCTGTGAACCGACTGCTGATCGTGGACGACGACGTCGAAATCCTGGCCTTGCTGAAGAAGTTTTTCGTTCAGCACTCATACGAGGTGGCGGTCGCCACCGATGGCGACGCCATGTGGGCCGCCATCGCCCGGCAGCGTCCGGATGTGATTGTGCTCGACGTCATGCTGCCCGGTCAGAGCGGCCTGAGCCTGTGCCAGCGACTGCACAGTGAGTGGCGGATTCCGGTGATCATGCTCACGGCGATGGCCGAACTGAGCGACCGCATTATCGGCCTGGAGTTGGGCGCCGATGATTACCTGAGCAAGCCCTTCGATGCCCGCGAGCTACTGGCCCGGGTACGTGCGGTGCAACGCCGCGCGGGCGAGGCGCCCAAACCCCTCACCGACAATGAACGGCCAGTGGTGATATTTGCCGATTGGCAACTGGACGTTACCCGCCGCGAATTGCGCTCGCCCGACGGCGTGATGATTCCGCTGTCGGCCGGCGAATTCGAGTTGCTGCTGGTATTCGTCGAGCACCCGGGGCGCATTTTGAGCCGCGAACAGTTGCTCGACCTGTGCCACGGTCACGCCCATGACGCGTTCGACCGCAGCATTGATGTGCAAGTAAGCCGCCTGCGCCGCAAGATCGAGCCCGACAGCAAACGGCCGGACATCATTCGCACCGTGCGCAACGGCGGCTATCAATTCAGCCCTAACGTCAGCCGTCGATGAACTGGCCGCGCCGCCCCACCGACACCATCGCCCGCTGGATCGCCCTGACCATCGCCTTGGCAATGGCCGCAGCGCTGGTGCTGAATCTGGTGTTTACCCAATTGGCTGGCGTTTGGGCCAAGCCGGCGCTGCCCCAGAGCGGACTGTTGGAGAAGATCGCGCTCAGCGCACGCATCATCGAAGCCGCGCCTGCTGACATGCGCCTGGAATTGGCTCGGGCCAGCGGTGAAGCGAACTTTGTCGTCAACTGGTTTAGCGAGCGCAAACAGATCGACCTGCCGGCCACGGTGGACGACTACGAAGACGGTGACGCGCTGTTGCACGAGCTGCTTGGCCCTGCAGCCATCAGCGTTGAAGGTTACAGTCCAGACGACTGGCCAGCGCCCAATCGCGACCGGCCTTACGTGCTGGTGATGCAATTGCGCGACCACAGCTGGTTGACCTTTACCGCGCCAGATCGCAGCTGGGGTCTGGACCCGGCCGTGCGCCTGGCGATTATTGTCAGCCTTGGCTTGATCGCCATCATTGCCGTCGCCTGGTTCGCTACCCGCCAACTGGCCTTGCCGCTGCAACAATTTGCCAACGCGGCGCGACGCTTTGGCAGTGATTTTCGGGCTCCGCCCATCGAGCCAATCGGGCCGCAGGAAATTCGCCAGGCGATTCTCGCGTTTAACGCCATGCAGGCGCAGATCCAACACTTCGTGGCAGATCGCTCGCAGATGCTGGCGGCTATTTCCCACGACCTTCGCGCCCCGCTCACCCGCATGCGCCTGCGCGGCGAGTTCATTGAGGACAACGAGCAGCAGCGCAAACTGTTCCGCGACGTGGACGAGATGCAAAGCATGATCAACGCCGCGCTCGACTTCTTCCGCGACGATGCCCGGCTGGAAGTGGCCACGCCGTTCGACCTGGCCGAATTGCTGCAAACCTTGCGCGACGACTACCGCGACCAGGCCATCGAGCTGCCTTTTAGCGGACCGTCGAAGCTGGTGTACACCGGGCGTCCGGTGGGGCTGAAGCGCGTGATGACCAACCTGGTGGACAACGCCCTCAAATACGCGCACTCGCCTGCGCTATCGCTGCGCACAACGGATGCCGGTATTGAAATTGAAGTGAACGACAAAGGCCCCGGCATTCCGGAGCACGCCTTGCAGCAGGTGTTCGAGCCGTTTTTCCGCCTGGACAGCGCGCGCAACCCGAACTCGGCTGGAGTCGGCCTGGGCCTGTCGGCGGCGCGGGCCATCGTGCGCGAACATGGCGGCGAACTGCACGTGGCCAACCGCGCCGAAGGCGGGCTGTCGGCGCGGCTATGGCTGCCGTGGAACTGAACGCTTCAGCTCACCGGCACGGTGTGCACTTCAATTTGCAAGCGCAAGGCGGTTCTCAGCGCATTGAAGATGGCGGCCAGGTTATCCATGTTGGGATTGCCGGTGGGCGACAACATGCGGTGCAGGCTTTTGCTCGGCTTCTGCGTTTCAACCGCGAGCTGTTCGAAGCCGATGGTGGCGTTCACCAGATCGCGCAGCACCAGACGCGCTACGTCGGGTTCGCCATTAAGGAAAAGTGTGGCGGCTTCATGAAGCAGTGATTGGGCGAACGCCGGTTCGCGTTCAACGCGGTCGACGATGGTTTGTTTGAAATCGCGGGTTAGCGCCATGATGGCGTCTCCTCTATGCCGGCTCCGCTGGCAATCAGCTCGGCTTTACGTGCTTTGTATTCTGCGAACAACGCTTGTGCCTTGTGGATGTCGGCGGGCTGAGTGGCTTTGGTGCCGCCGCCGAACAAGACGATCAACGTGTCGCGTTCCTTTGCCAGGTAAATGCGATAACCCGGCCCCCAATCGATTCGATACTCGCCAATACCACTGAACCACTTGATGGCTGACGTATTGCCCAACTCCATCCGGACCAGCGCAATAGACACCTTCGTAGCTGCCTGAATAGACAGCGAATCGAACCATCGCTTATAGGGGCTGGACTCATCCTTGCGTAAATACTCAACGACTCTTGGCATGCGAATAGTAACCTATGTGTTACCTAACGATAAAGCTGATAATCCATTTATCAGCCGAACCAGCATGCCAAGCGCTGCGCGGCTTGCCTGCAGGGCTCATTGGAGTTGGGTTTGGGAAGGGTCTTGCTAAAGAAGGAGTAATGGCGGCTCGCGCCTAGGCCAGCGCGAAGCATTTCGCGTTTTTATGAAAGCGCCCGACCGATCACGGTCGAGCGCGGCTCTCTACGCAAGGACCACCTGCCCGCTTTCGCCGCGATGACGGCGCATGGTGGCAAACTGCTTAATTGGGCTTTGTTGCGCCCTACCACGCCCCACTAATCTGCTCCGTCAATGGCATCTGCTCGCCCAGTTTGAAGCTGCGTACACCAATGCTGGCTTTCTGTGGGCAGTAGACGGCGCGGCAGTTGTCGCCGAGGTCTTCAGCAACCAAACGGTCGGCTTGGGCAGAGACTCGCAGCACGCATTGGCTGGTCGACTCTTGGTAGCTGTAAACCCCAGGGCTCTGTTTTTTGGCGACGCCGCGCATGCGGCAGGTGAGGTCGTCGCGCCCGGCTGCGGTGAGGGCGAATTTGAGGGTGCCGTCGAGCAGGTTGATTACTTCAATGGTGTCTTGGCCGTTGACCCTTCGGCCGTCGGGTATTTCCAGCCAATCAGCGTTTGCGGGCAGTACAGCAATAAGCAGAAGCAGCGAAACCACACACTTGGAGTACATGGCAGAGATTCCTTAAGCCAGGGCGGGAGCCTGGCAATGTGCGCGTTTGTCGGCGGTATAACGCAGAACGCCGACGCCCCATAAGTGGTGGCGTCGGCGCAGTGGTTAGACAGCTCGGTATTATTTTGTTTTTTTCGCGCTGGCTGCGTGAAGTGCAGTCAGTTGGTCCGAGGCGGACTGCAACCTGGCCTTGATTGCCAGCAGTTCATCCTGACGCTCAACGATCACTCGCTTCGCCGGGCAACGACCGGTCAGACCGCGCAGCAACATTATGCTGCCCAAGGCAGCGCGCACACTGCCTATCACGCCACCGCGGCGCAGGCCGGTGCCAACCATGGCGGCACCGCTGGTGATGCACATTGCGCGTTCCCAGCCATGAACATTTTGCGGGTGGGCCTCAAGTTCGCGGGCCAACGCTTCAAAAGCGACCATAACCTTCTCCTTGTTTTCGTTCGGTGCCCGTAACGACAGTTCGTCACGACCTAAACAACCGACCGGTTCCGATGACAAGCGTTCATTCTTTGCGGCTTTCTTACTGTCAGGCGTAGCGCGCATCTTGCGGTTGCGGCAGCTCGGGGTTTTCGCCCGGCTCGCCACGCGGCAGCTCTGGCGGCACGTCGTCCGGTACTTCCGGCGGGGTTTCGTCTGGCACTTGGGCGTACAGCTCGGGCAGGCGCACCACAAACTCTTCGCCAGCCAGACGGTCGCTAAAGAAACTTTCCAATACTTTTGTCGATGCGTTCATGGTCGCCTCCTGCTTGTTAAACCACGGGGTTAAAAAGTGCTTAGAAAGAAATACGACGGCGGTTGAACAGGGTCTGCATGGCGCGAAGGCTCAGTTCCTGGCCGCTGTAGGTGGGTAATTTATGTGCGGTGCAGTGGGCGCTGGTGCCGCTCAACGCGTTATCGCGGATCAGCACTTCGCGTTTGATGCTGAGAATTTCATCGTTCGCTGCGGCCTGGCTGTAGACAGTTTTACCGGCGATCACTTTGATCAGCGCTTCGTTGTTGGCGCTTTTTAAGGCCAGCACAAAGCTGCCGTCCGGGCGTGGTTGCAACGACACGTCATGGCTTGGGAAGGCAGATACATAAAGATCGGTAAGAGGTTGCATGACGTGCTCCTGAAGAAAATGTGTTCTCAGGAGTGAAATTGCAAGATGAACGCCAACCTCGAAAAACTATTTTTACGCTTGCATTTCAATGACTTATAAAACAGCGCCCACCGCTTGCGCAGGCAATCTGCACGAAGCACCCGGTTGGCCATCATGCAAATTGCATCCTCAAGCCGCCTGAACCCCCTCGCCCTGCCCCGGTCACTAAAACACGCTTAGCCAACAGGGCCCTTCTAATGCTTGAGGATTTGCAACTCCAGTTTCCCATCGCCGAATTGAAAACAGTGCTCGCCGCTGCCATCACCGTCTTGGCGCTAATGCTCGCCGCCCGGCTGGTAACCCGGGTGCTTGCCCGCCTGGCCAAACCCTTCGCGTTCCCTCGTGAACTGG
The DNA here is from genome assembly GCF_979258635.1 of Pseudomonas sp. AC070. Lineage (NCBI taxonomy): Bacteria > Pseudomonadati > Pseudomonadota > Gammaproteobacteria > Pseudomonadales > Pseudomonadaceae > Pseudomonas > Pseudomonas sp. AC070. The sequence goes on along the minus strand of NZ_OZ409871.1, from coordinate 2,434,423 downwards.
TGAGGCAACTACGCGACCCGGTCTGCGTGCTGTTGCCCCTGCTCGGGCTGCAAACCGTGTGGACCGCAGCCGACGACAGCTTTCGCCTGATCGGCCCGCTGCGCCACGTCACCACCTTGGCCATCATTGGCGCCTTCACTTGGCTGGGCCTGCGAGCGGTGGCAGCGGTGCAGGAAATGATCCTGATCCACAACCCGGTGGACATCGCCGACAACCTGCGTGCCCGTCGCATTCAAACGCAAACCCGCGTGCTGGTACGCACCCTGAGTTTCTTCGTTCTGCTGTTCGGCCTGGCCGCCATGCTGATGACCTTCCCCAGCGCCCGCCAATTTGGCGGCAGCCTGCTCGCTTCGGCCGGCGTGGCCGGGCTGGCGGTGGGCTTTGCGGCCAAGCCGGTGCTGGGCAACCTGATCGCGGGCCTGCAAATTGCCATGACCCAACCCATTCGCCTGGACGACGTGGTGATTGTCGAAAACGAGTGGGGCCGCATCGAAGAGATCACCGGCACCTACGTGGTGGTGCGAATCTGGGATGACCGCCGCCTCATCGTGCCGCTGCAATGGTTTATAGAGAACCCGTTCCAGAACTGGACCCGCTCCTCGTCCTCGCTAACAGGCGCCGTTATGTTCTGGGTCGATTACGCCATTCCATTGGAACCGCTGCGTAAAGAACTCGAACGCCTGCTTAAGCAAGTTCCGCAGTTGTGGGACGGCCGTGTCAGCGTGCTGCAGGTGGTCGACACGTCCGACCGCGCCATACAACTGCGCGTTTTGGTGAGCTCGCGCGACTCGTCCAGCGGCTGGGATTTGCGCTGCTATATCCGCGAGAACCTGATCAATTTCATCAGCCACAAACACCCTAATTGCCTGCCGCAATTGCGCGCTGCGTTTCAAAGCAGTCCGACCCACCACGTGGTGGATCCACACGTGCACGAGCCGATTGCCGAACCGGAACGCCAACCCCCCGTGTAATCGGCCAGCGCGCCTTGCCGCCGCTGCGCCCGACGAGCGGTTGACTGGGAAAAAAAGTAGAAACTTTTTCGCGGACCGGCCAGTCAGCACTTACGTAGGGGCAAGACCTGTTCCGACAGGGCCAAACCACTCCAACACACTTATTCGAATTCGTATTGGCGTAGCCAATGCGGGGCGTTTTTTTACGCGACTGACAATCTTTTTTTGCGCGGTCGACTTAGCGAAATGAGCGCCGGCTCGTGAACGACCGGCGCCACGGGAGGAACACATGGGAACTGCACTAGCGATGGAACGGTTAGACGATTTCGCTTCGATTGTCGCCCCCAAGGCTCAACCTCCGGTTGAAAGCACCAAGCCAAAAACGCTGTATCCCAATAAGAAAAAAATCCTCTTCGTGACCTCCGAGCTGGCTGACCTGATCAAGGTCGGCGGTTTGGGCGATGTGTCTGCCGCCCTGCCCCGCGCCCTCTCCGGCCAACACGACATCCGCGTGCTGATTCCCGGCTACCCGCAAGTGCTGGAAAGCGGCCACCCGCTGCGCATGATCGGCGAAGTTAAAGGCCATGCCGCGCTGCCTTCATGCAAGATCGGCCGCATGGACCTACCCGACGGCCTGATCGTTTATGTGCTGATCAGCCCCGAACTCTACGAGCGCGAAGGCACGCCGTACGGCGACGTCAACAGCCGCGACTGGCCAGACAACCATATTCGCTTCGCCCGCCTGGGCATGGCCGCTGCCGACATCGCCGCCGGCACCGCCTGCATCAGCTGGTGCCCGGACCTGGTGCACGCGAACGACTGGCCGACCGCCCTCACGCCCGCCTACATGAAGTGGCAAGAGCAAGACACGCCTTGCGTGTTCACCATTCACAACCTGGCCTACCAAGGCATGATCGACATGCACTGCAGCCCAGAACTCGCCTTGCCGCCGGAAGCCTGCGGCCCGGAAGGCATGGAGTTTTACGGCAAGCTGTCGCTGCTTAAAGCCGGCATCACCTACGCCGACCACATCACCACCGTCAGCCATACCTATGCGCAGGAAATTACCACCGAGGCGTTCGGCTGCGGTATGCAAGGCATGCTCCAGCTGAAGACCAACGAAGGCAGCCTTAGCGGCATCACCAATGGCATCGACGAAAGCTGGGACCCGCGCACCGACACCCACCTGGTTGCCAACTTCAGCATGCACAACCTCGGTGGGAAGAAACAAAACGCCGAATACGTCGAGCAGCTGTTTGGCCTAGATGCCGATAACGGCCCGCTGTTCGCCGTGGTCTCGCGTTTGGTGCAGCAAAAAGGCATCGACCTAACACTGGAAGTGGTGGACACCATCGTGCAAGGCGGCGGTCGCCTGGCGGTCATTGGTCGCGGCGAGCCGGAGCTGGAACAGGCTCTCACCGAAATGGCCAAGCGCTACCCCGGCCGCGTTGGTGTGAAAGTCGGCTTTAACGAAACCGACGCCCGCCGCATGTTTGCCGGCAGTGACTTCCTGCTCATGCCGTCGCGCTTCGAGCCGTGCGGCCTGAGCCAGATGTACGCCCAGCGCTTCGGTTCACTACCGATCGCGCGCAAAACCGGCGGCCTGGCCGATACCATTGAAGATGGCGTCACCGGTTTCCTGTTCCGCGACGCCACCGCCGAGAGCTACAAAGACGCGGTGCAGCGCGCCCTCACGGTTTTCCAATACCCCGAGCTGCTGAACGCCATGCGCTGCCGCGCCATGGCCTCGCCGCTGTTCTGGAAGCAGTCGGTTGAACCCTACGACCGTCTGTACAAAGACCTGCTGCAACAAAAAGCCGCCCGAGCGCGAGGGCAATGGTGATGTCAGCGCCGACCACCCGGCCGGCACACGGCGCCCTCCCCGTAGCGGAGGGACTCACCCGCTTCGCGCTCTGGGCACCGCAAGCCAACACGGTTGACGTGGTGTTTGCCGATGGCAGCGCACAGCCCTTGCAGAAAGAGACTGAGGGCTGGTTTCGCGCCGAGCTGCCTTGCCCGATTGGAGGCGCGTACGCCTACCGCATCGACGGCGGTCAACAAGTACCCGACCCCGCCTCTCGCGCCCAGCAAGACACCGTGCACGGCTTCAGCCTGGTAACCGACCCCAGCGCTTACGCCTGGCAACAAGCCGACTGGCGCGGTCGGCCATGGCACGAAACGGTGTTGTACGAAGTGCATGTGGGGTTGCTGGGCGGTTTTGCCGGTGTTGAACAGCGGCTTGCCGATTTACGCGAACTGGGCGTCACCGCCATCGAACTGATGCCGATAAACCAGTTCCCCGGCGAACGTAACTGGGGTTACGACGGCGTGCTGCCGTTTGCGCCGCAGCACAACTATGGCAGCCCCGATGAGCTGCGCCATCTGATCGACACCGCCCATGGCCTGGGCCTAATGGTGTTTGTCGACGTGGTCTACAACCACTTCGGGCCAGACGGCAATTACCTCGGCCTGTACGCCAAGGATTTCTTTCGCGAAGACATCACCACGCCTTGGGGCCCGTCTATCGACTTCCGCCGCGCCCAGGTCCGTGACTTTTTTATCGAAAACGCGCTGATGTGGGTGCACGACTACCGCGTCGACGGCCTGCGCTTCGACGCCGTGCATGCCATCAGCGAGAAAGACTTTCTGATCGAAATGGCCCAGCGCCTGCGCGCCTCGGTGCCGCTGGATCGTCACCTGCACCTGGTGCTGGAAAACGAGCACAACAGCGCCGAGCTGCTGCAAGCCGGCTTTGATGCGCAATGGAACGACGACGGCCATAACACCTTGCACGTGCTGCTCACCGACGAGCACGAGGGCTACTACCAAGATTATTGCCAGCAGCCGACCGAGAAACTCGCCCGCTGCCTGCAAGAAGGCTTCGTCTATCAGGGCCAGGAAAATCGTCACGGGCACACCCGTGGCGAGCCCAGCGGCCACCTGCCGCCCACCGCCTTCGTGCTGTTTTTGCAGAACCACGACCAAGTGGGCAACCGCGCCTTTGGCGACCGGCTAAGCACCCTCTGCGACCCGGACGCCTTGAAGGCCGCCACGGTCCTGTTGCTGCTATCGCCGATGATTCCGCTGCTGTTCATGGGCGAAGAATGGGGCTCGCGGCAGTCGTTTCTGTTTTTTACCGACCACCATGACGAGTTGGCCATCGCCGTGCGCGATGGCCGCCGCAACGAGTTTAAAGACTTCGCCGTTTTCCAGGACGCTGCCATTCGCGACAGCATTCCCGACCCGAACAAACTCGGCACTTTTAACGCCTCGCTGCCCGACTACGCGCCGGACATCGAGCCCAGCCACCAAGCCTGGCGCATTTACTACCGCAAGTTGTTGGAGCTGCGTCAGCAGCTGATCGTGCCGCTGCTTCCCGGCAGCCGCGCCGGCCATGTGCAGGTGCTCGGCGACAAAGCCGTGAGCGCCAACTGGACGCTGGGCGACGGCAGCAAGCTGCGCATTGACCTCAACCTCAGCAGCCAGCCCGTCAGCGCCCCGCCGCTGGGGCCGGCGGCACGCGTCATCTTCGGCAACCGCATCGACTTGCACGCCGCGCAACAAGGCTTGCGCGGCCCATTTAGCGCATTGGCATCATTAGAGGAAAGCGCATGAGCGACGAGCAACTGGCCAGCCTGTCTACCGCAGCAGGACTGAGCGTCGACTGGGTAGACGCCAACGGCCGGCCGCAACGCGTAGACCCAGACGCCCAGCGGGCCTTGGTCGAAGCCCTGGGTTACGCGGCCCAAAGCCCGCAACAAATCGCGGCCAGCCTTGCGCACCTTGAACAGCAACAGCAACGGCGCGAACTCGACCCGCTGCTGACCCACGAGATGCACAAGCCGCTGTCACTGGCCAGCGAGTTCGGCGCCAACACGCCCTTCAGCCTGCATTTGGAAAACGGCCGCCGGGTGGACGGGCGTCTCGATGGCCACGGCTGCCTGCCGGCCATCGCCGACTACGGTTATCACCGCCTGCAAATCGGCGAGCGGCTGATCACCGTCGCCGTTGCCCCGCCCGCCTGCCTGAGCGTGGAGGAGTTGACCGACGGCCAGCGCCGGCACATTTGGGGCCTGACCGCACAGGTGTATTCGCTGCGGCGCAACAACGACGGCGGGCTCGGCGATATGCAGGCGCTTGCCGACCTGGCCCGCAGCGCTGCCCACCATGGCGCCGACGCGCTGGCCATCAGCCCTGTGCACGCAATGTTCAGCGCCTGGCCGGGCCAGTACAGCCCGTACTCGCCCTCCAGCCGCTTGCTGTTCAATGCTTTGCATGCCGCGCCGGACATGATTCTCGGTGACGCGGCGGTGAACGACGCGCTGCAAATCTGTGGCCTGCATGACAATCGCAAACAGCTCGAAAGCCTCGACCTCGTCGACTGGCCCGGCGTGACCGATAGCCGCCAGCGCCTGTTGCGCCAGCTCTATCAAACCTTCCGCGACCAGCACAACGCCCTGACGCCGGACTTCGACAAGTTCCTGCTCTGCGGGGGCGATGCGCTGTTGCAGCACTGCCGCTTCGAAGCCTTGCAAGGTTTTATGGTGCGCCACGACATGTCCGGCGACTGGCGCACGTGGCCGGAACACTACCGCGACCCGCACCACGCCAACGTCGACCTGTTCGCCGCCGACCACGCCCAGGAAGTGGGCTTCCACGCCTTCTGCCAATGGCTGATGGCGCGCAGCATGGGCCGCGCTCAGGCCGCTGCGTTGAATGCTGGCATGAAGATCGGCCTCATTGCCGACCTCGCCGTGGGTGCCGATGGCGCCGGCAGCCAGGCCTGGTCGCGTCAGGACGAACTGCTGCAAAGCCTCACCGTCGGCGCCCCGCCCGACATCCTCAACCGCCAGGGCCAGAGCTGGGGCATTTCTGCGTTTTCGCCGGACGGCCTGCGCCGCAACGGTTACCGCGCCTTTATTGAAATGCTGCAGGCCAACCTCGCCCACGTCGGCGGCGTGCGCATCGACCATGTGATGGGTTTGCAACGCCTGTGGGTGATCCCGCAGGGCGCGCCGCCGCAAGCCGGCGCGTACCTGAACTATCCGCTCAAAGATTTGCTGCGCCTGGTGGCGCTGGAGTCGTGGCGCAATCGCGCGCTGGTGATCGGCGAAGACCTCGGCACCGTGCCCGACGGTCTGCGTGAAGAACTCGGGCGAAGCCGCCTGCTCGGCATGCGCGTGCTGCTGTTCGAGCAAAAGGACGGTGCTTTTATTCCCGCACCGCAGTGGCCGGACGATGCTTTGGCGACCACCACCACCCACGACCTGCCCACCCTGCACGGCTGGATGCAAGGCCGTGATATCGAATGGCGGGAGATGGCTGGTCAATCGACGCCTGAACAGAGCGTCGACGACCGCAGCCATCGCCACTGGGAAAAGCACAACCTGCACAAAGCGTTTCAGGACTGCGCACTGCTGCCGATTCGCGACAACAGCATTACCGAGCAACTGGACGCCAGCGTCTCGTTTCTGGGCAGCACGCCGGCGCCGTTGGTGCTGCTGCCGCTGGAAGACGCCATGGGCGAATTCGAGCAACCCAACCTGCCCGGCCCCGGCGATACGCACCCCAATTGGCGGCGCCGCTGGAGCATGAACGCCGCCGACATGCTCGACCGCCTCGAACCGAGCCAACGTCTGGAACGCCTCGACCAAGCGCGCCGCGCCCGTGACCACCTAGCGCCATCGAGACACCGCAATGACTAAGCCACTACGTCCACTGACGGCCACAGTCCGTCTGCAATTTCATAAAGACTTCACCCTCGACGACGCCGTGCCGCTGGTTCGCTATTTCGCCGACCTGGGCATCAGCCACCTCTACGCCTCGCCCATTCTCACCGCGCGGCCCGGCTCCACCCACGGCTACGACGTGGTCGACCCGACCCGTATCAATCCGGAATTAGGCGGAGAAGAAGCGCTGCTGCGCCTGGTGGCGCAGCTGCGTGCCCATGGCATGGGCCTGCTGCTGGACATCGTGTCCAACCACATGGCCGTGGGCGGCGACGCCAACCCGTGGTGGCTCGACGTACTCGAATGGGGCCCGACCAGCCCCTACGCGAATTTCTTCGACATTCAGTGGCGCTCCCATGACCCGCTGATGGTCGGCCAATTGCTGGTGCCCTTCCTGCGCACCGATTACGGCGAAGTGCTCGGCGCCGGGGAAATCGAACTGAAGTTCGAAGCCGAAACCGGCAGCTTGTATGCCCAGCACTACGAACACCGCTTCCCGCTCTGCCCTCCCACCTACGCCGACGTGCTGAAGACCAGCGAAGACGCGACCCTGCAAGCCCTCGCCGCCCGCTTCGAAAGCCTCGACGTCGACCCCATGGCCTGGCACAGCGCCCGACAAATTCGCGCGGATCTTGCCGAGGCGGTGCAGGTGCCGGATGTGGGCTTGGCGCTAGCCGAGGCCGTCAGCCACTTCGAGGTGGTGAGCGGCAAAATCGACGACAGCCACAGCATCGACCAATACGCCTTCGACAACCTGCACCGCCTGCTAGAGCGCCAGCACTATCGCCTGGCTAGCTGGCGAACAGCGGCCGACGACATCAATTGGCGGCGCTTCTTCGACATCAACGAACTGGGCGGCCTGCGGGTTGAACGCAACCGCGTGTTCGAAGCCACCCACGCGAAGATTTTCGAGCTGATTCAGCGCGGCTTGGTGGACGGGCTGCGCATTGACCACGTCGATGGCCTGGCCAACCCCGGTAGCTACTGCCGCAAGCTGCGCCGGCGGGTGAACGGCTTGCTGAGCAAACGCCCGAGCGAGCTGCGCGACGCCCAGGGCAAGGCGCTGCCGTTCCCGATCTACGTGGAGAAAATCATCGGCGCCGGCGAGCAGTTGCCCACCAACTGGGCGGTGGATGGCACCACCGGCTACGAATTTATGAACGAGGTGTCGCTGCTGCAGCACGACCCCATCGGCCAACTGCAATTGGCTGACCTGTGGGAAACCCGCAGCGGCCGCACCGCGAACTTTATGGACGAGGTGCGCGAGGCGCGAAACCTGGTGCTCCACGGCACCCTGGCTGGCGACCTTGAAGCGCTGGCGCAAGGCCTGTTGTTGGTCGCGCGCGATGACGTTTATACCCGCGACCTAACGCTCGGCTCTATCCGCCGCGCGCTGCTGGAGTTGATCGTGCACTTCCCGGTGTACCGCACCTATGCCGGAGGGCATGGCCGTTCCGAGCAGGATCAGTTGTTCTTCGCCCAAGCCCTGGAAGCCGCGCGCAACAACCTCAGCGAAGCCGACTGGCCGATTCTCGACTACCTCGACCGCTGGCTGGGTGGCGAAGCACTGCGCCAGTTGCCCCCAGGCCCGGCGCGCCGGCAGCGGCAGAAAATGCTCACGCGCTTTCAACAACTCACCTCGCCCGCTGCCGCCAAAGCCGTGGAAGACACCGCCTGCTACCGCAGCGCCGTGTTGCTGTCGCGCAACGATGTGGGCTTCGACCCGCAGCACTTCAGCGCGCCGGTGGCCGAGATCGAAGCCAGCTGGCAACGCCGCGCCGAGCACCTGCCCAACAACCTGCTGACCACCGCCACCCACGACCACAAACGTGGCGAAGACACCCGCGCGCGCTTGGCGGCCATCAGTGAGCGCTCAACCTGGCTGGTGGAGCACATCGACCGCTGGTGGCCGATGGCGGCGCCGCTGCGCCAAGAACTCACCGACGGCATGGCGCCGAGTGCCGGCGACGAAATGATGCTCTACCAAACCCTGCTCGGCAGTTGGCCTCTGGGCCTGGCCGGTGACGACCAAACCGGCCTGGACGCCTACTTCCAGCGCCTGGTTGGCTGGCAGGAAAAAGCCCTGCGCGAAGCCAAGTTGCGCAGCAGTTGGAGCGCCAACAACGAAGCCTATGAAGGCGCGTGCCGCAGCTTCTTGCAGCAACTGCTGCAAAGCCCCGAAGCCCTGGAGCTGCGCAAAGAGATCGCCAACGCAGCCGCCTCCCTGGCACCCGCTGGCGCCCTGAATGGCCTGGTACAAACGCTGCTGCGCATGACCACGCCCGGCGTGCCCGACCTTTACCAAGGCGCCGAATTCTGGGACTTCAGCCTGGTAGACCCGGACAACCGCCGCCCGGTGGACTTCGCCGCGCGCGAGGCGGCGCTTCGTCAACCGAAAGCGGTCAGCGAGCAACTTTCAAACTGGGCGACGGGGGCGCTAAAACAGAGCCTGATTCGCCACACGTTGAACCTGCGCGCTGCCCATCCACACGTTTTTGCTGCCGGCAGCTACCGGCCGCTGACAGTCAGCGGCAGCCAGGCCGAGCGTGTATTGGCGTTTGCCCGGTATGTCGACGACGAACAGTTCGTGATCGTGCTGGTGCCGCGCCTGGCCGCGCACCTGCTCGGCGACGGCGCCACGCCGTTGATTTCTGACAGTGCCTGGGGCGACACGCACCTGGTGCTTCCACCCGAACTCAGCCACCACACGCTGATCAGCGCTTTTACTGCCAGCAGCCACACCCCGGTGGACGGTCGCCTCGACGTCGCCCACCTCCTGCGGGATTTCCCGGTCACTTTGCTTCACCCCTTTCAGGAGCCTCGGCCATGAGCATCGACGAAAAACGCGTTAGTGAATTCGCATTCCAAATCTGGGAATCGGAAGGCAAACCCGAAGGCCAAGCCGAGCGCCATTGGCAAATGGCGCTGAAGCTGGCGGCCTCGGAAGCGGGCGTGCCGGCCGCCAACAAAAGCGTAAAAGGCAAAACCCTGCCAGCGCCGAACCCGGCTATTCCGGCGGCGAAAAAGCCGGCCGCCAAGGCTGAAAAACCAGCGTTGCTGGAAGCCAAGCCGGCAAAACCTGCCGCCAAAAAAAGCGCAGAAAAAACACCTGAACCGAAAGCCGCTGCGCCAGCCAAATCTACTGACAGCAAGCCTGCTAAGCCGGCTGCCAGCAAACCAGCCGCTGCAAAAAAACCGGCCGCCAAACCGCCTAAGGCCTGAATCACAGGCTTGTCGGCGTGAAGTGATCGTTATCGGAATTCAATGTTGAATCGAAGGAATCGTCACCAATGACCAAGCCGCATAAATCGCCCACTGGGGCGCCGCAAGTCGTGCGGCAATCGCGCATTTCTGAAGGCCATCCGTTCCCCCTGGGCGCAACCTGGGATGGCCTCGGCGTCAACTTTGCGCTGTTCTCCGCCCATGCCACAAAGGTGGAGCTGTGCCTGTTCGACAGCACCGGTGAAACCGAACTCGAACGCATCGTGCTGCCTGAATACACCGACGAAATCTGGCACGGCTACCTGCCCGACGCGCACCCCGGGCAAATTTACGGGTACCGCGTATACGGCCCGTACGAGCCTTCGGCCGGGCACCGTTTCAACCCCAACAAGCTGTTGATTGACCCCTACGCCAAACAGTTGGTCGGCAAGCTGAAATGGTCTGAAGCGCTGTTCGGCTACACCATCGGCCACAAAGACGCCGACCTCAGTTTCGATAAGCGCGACAGCGCCAAATTCGTGCCGAAAAGCAAAGTCATCGACCCGGCGTTCACCTGGGGCGAGCGTCCCCATGTGCGCGTGCCGTGGGACAGCACCATCATTTACGAAGCCCACGTGCGTGGCACCAGCATGCGTCACCCCGCCGTGGCCGAAAACCTGCGTGGCACTTACGCCGGGCTGATGAACCCGGACCTGCTGCAGCACATTAAAAAGCTCGGCGTTTCCACCATTGAGCTGCTGCCCGTGCATGGCTTTGTCGACGACAAACACCTGCTCGAAAAAGGCATGAATAACTACTGGGGCTACAACACCATCGCCTTCTTTGCGCCCCATGCCGGCTACTCGGCGAGCGGGCATATCAACGAATTCAAAGAGATGGTTGCCCACCTGCACGACGCGGGTTTGGAAGTGCTGCTCGACGTGGTTTACAACCACACCGCCGAGGGCAACGAGATGGGCCCGACCCTGAGCATGCGCGGCATCGACAACGCCAGTTACTACCGCCTGCTGCCCAGCGATAAACGCCACTACATCAACGACTCCGGCACCGGCAACACGCTGGACCTGAGCCATCCGTGCGTGCTGCAAATGGTCACCGACTCGCTGCGCTACTGGGCCACGGAAATGCGCGTAGACGGCTTCCGCTTCGACCTGGCGACCATTCTCGGCCGCTACGCCGATGGCTTCGACGAGCGCCACAGCTTCCTGGTTGCCTGTCGCCAAGACCCGGTGCTGAGCAAAACCAAACTCATCGCCGAGCCGTGGGACTGCGGCCCCGGTGGCTATCAGGTCGGCGGCTTCCCGCCGGGCTGGGCCGAGTGGAACGACCGCTTCCGTGACAACGTGCGCGCGTTCTGGCGCGGCGACGAGGGCCAAGTCGCCGAACTGGCAAGCCGCCTGACAGCGTCCGGCGACTTGTTCAACCAACGCGGCCGCCGCCCGTTCGCCTCGGTGAATTTCATCACCGCCCACGACGGCTTTACCCTGCGCGACGTGGTGTCTTACGACCACAAACACAACGACGCCAACGGTGAAGACAACCGCGACGGCAGCGACAACAACATCTCCTGGAACCACGGCGCCGAAGGCCCGACCGACGACCCGCAAATCCGTACCCTGCGCCTGCGCCAGATGCGCAACATGTTGGCGACGTTGCTGCTGTCCCAAGGCACACCGATGCTGGTGGCCGGCGATGAGTTCAGCCGCACCCAGGGCGGCAACAACAACGTGTATTGCCAAGACAACGAAATCGGCTGGGTGGATTGGGAGCTGGACGACGAAGGCCGCAGCCTGATGGAGTTCACACGTCGGGTCATCAGCCTGCGCAAAGCCTTCCCAATCCTGCGTCGTGGCCGCTTCCTGGTTGGCCAGTACAACGAGGAACTCGGGGTCAAGGACGTCACCTGGCTGTCGCCGTGCGGCAACGAGATGACCGAGGAGCAGTGGCAAGATCCGCATGCCCGCTGCCTGGGCATGTTGATGGATGGACGCGCGCAACCCACCGGCATTCGCCGTAAAGGCGCCGACGCCACCTTGCTGTTGGTGCTTAACTCGCACCATGACGTGGTCAACTTCACCCTGCCCGAAGTGGCCCAGGGCGCGAGCTGGAAATGCCTGCTGGACAGCAACCGCCCCGAAGACCATAGCAATGAAATGTTCGAGTTTGGCGACGAGTTCACCGTCACCAGCCGTTCACTGTTGTTGTTCGAACTGCAGCGCGACGCCAACGCGTAACGCTGGCGCTCGAGGGAGACCCGCCGCATGGAACGTCATTACAGCGACGCCGACCTGCAGGCGTTTCTCGCCGCCCTCACCTGCCCGGTTCGCCAACCGGGCAAGGTCCTCAAACAGCTGGTGAACGAAGGCCTCGACCGTCTTCCCTATCCCGCCAGCGGTGCCACGTTGCACCGCTGGCGCGGTTTGGCCAGCGTCGCGGCGACTGATCTTAGCCTGTGCAAACTCTACGAAGGACACACCGACGCCTTGGCTATTCTGGCCGAGGTCGACTGCGTGGACGAAGCCGCCCGGTACGCCATGCCCGCCGACAGCACGTGGGGCATGTGGGCCGCTGAACCACCGCACGCCAAAGTGCATATCAACTCGCGCACCTCAGCCCAGGATGTTCGCCTGGACGGGCGCAAAGCCTGGTGCTCTGGCGCCAGGCAAATTAGCCACGCGTTGCTCACGTGCTGGGACGAAGAAGGCCAACAGCAGCTAGTCGCCGTTTCCCTGCAACAGCCAGGCGTCACGGTGCTGGACGAGGGTTGGCACGCCGTCGGCATGGCGGCCACCGCCAGCGTGGCGGTGAACTTGGAGCAAGCGCGCGGGCACTGCATCGGCCCACCGGGCGCTTATTTGCAGCGCCCGGGTTTCTGGCAAGGCGGCGCGGGCATTGCCGCCTGCTGGTTTGGCGCGGCGCAGGCTGTGGGTGAAGCCTTACGCGCCCATTGCCGCGCTCACCCCGAACCCCATGCGCTGGCTCACTTGGGCGCCTTGGACACCGCCCTGAGCGCCGCCGCCGACAGCCTGCGGGCCGGCGCGAAGTGGGTTGACGCTAACCCGTATGCCAGCGCCGAACACCTGGCGCGGCGCTTGCGCAGCCTGTGCGAATTCGCCGCCAACCAGGCGCTTGAACACGTCGGCCGGGCACTCGGCGCGGCGCCTTATTGTTTGGATGAAAAATTTGCCCAACTGCTGGCAGACCTGCCTGTCTATCTAAGACAAAGCCATGCAGAACGCGACCTCGCCGCTCAGGGTGAGCGGGTTGCAGATGAACCAGAAGGAAGCTGGATGATATGAAGCCCAACCTGATCAATAGCCAGCTTATCGGTACGCCCTTACACGCCTGGAACCAGTCCCGGCGCCTTGCGGATGTCGCGCCTGTCAGCATCGACGAACTGATGCCCGCCGGGTCGCGCGCCGTTATTGTGGCGCCCCACCCGGACGACGAAGTGCTGGGCTGCGGCGGCCTGTTGCAGCTGCTGGCCGCGCGGCATATTCCGGTGCTGCTGGTTTCCGTTACCGCTGGCACCGCGAGCAACCTGGGCTCGCACTACTGGACACCGCAGCGACTGAGCATCGCCCGTCCGCTGGAAAGTGCGCAGGCCCTGCGTCGCCTCGGCCTGGACCAAAGCCAATACAAATGGCTGCATGCCGGGTTGCCAGACACGCAAGTGAACCTGTTCCAACAAGACCTCACCCAGTTTCTACTCAGCTACCTGCTGCCCACCGACGTGCTGTTTACCACCTGGCGCGAAGACGGCCACAGCGACCACGAAGCCACCGCTGCTGCCTGCCTGGCGGCGTGCGAAACCCTTGGCGTGCCGGTGAACGAGATTCCGATTTGGGCCTGGCACTGGGCCCATCCCGAAGACGCGCGCATTCCCTGGGAACGCGCCCGCAAGCTGCACCTCGACACCTGGACGCAAGCGCGCAAACGCCACGCCATTCAAGCCTTCGCCAGTCAGATTCACGCCGACCCGCAGGCTGACTTGCCACCCGTATTGCCTGCCTGCGCTGTTGAGCGTTTGCAGCAGCCGTTCGAGTTGATCTTTGTCTGAGGGGCGCGTTATGAGCGTGGCGGATAGCTACTTCGAAGGCCTTTTCAGTGCCGACGCCGACCCGTGGGCCATGCGCACACGCTGGTACGAACGGCGAAAACGCAACCTCGCCCTGTCGGCCTTGCCGCACCCCCATTACCGCAGCGTGTTGGAACTGGGCTGCGCCAACGGCGAACTCAGCGCCCGCCTGGCCAACCGCAGCGGCCAACTGCTGTGCTGCGACACCTCGGCAACCGCCCTGCAAATTGCCCAGGCTCGCCTTGGCCAGCGCCACAACGTGCAGTTCTGGCAAGGGCGGTTGCCCAAAGAATGGCCGCCCGGCAAATTTGATCTGATCGTTTTTAGCGAGCTCGGTTACTACCTCGACAGCACCGACCTCACCCAACTGATTTTCACCATGCGCTACGCCCTGGCACCGGGCGGCACGCTGCTCGCCTGCCACTGGCGACACCCCATCGACGGCTGCCCGCACACGGGCGATGAAGTCCATCACGAATTACACAAACTGCTGCGCATGCCGCGCCTGGTCTGGCACCAGGAAACGGATTTTTTGATGGAGGTGTGGAGCGAAAACCCCGCCTCCGTTGCTGAGCAAGAAGGCCTGATCAGGAGAGAGACATGATTGGAGTAATCATCCCGGTACACAACGAAGAGCGCCTGCTGGGCAATTGCCTGCAAGCCGTGCAACGCGCCGCCGCGCACCCGGACCTGCACGGCGAAACGGTGCACGTTCTGGTGGTACTCGACAGCTGCACCGACGCCTCGGCGCACATTGCTTTGCAATACGACGTAGCGACCCTGGCAGTGGATGCCCGCAACGTCGGCGAAGCGCGCCTGCAAGGCATACGCTTGATGCTCGACCAAGGCGCCCGCTGGCTGGCCTGCACCGACGCCGACAGCGAAGTGGCCGAAGACTGGCTGGTGGCGCAACTGCATCAGGGCACGGATGTGGTGTGCGGCACCGTTCGGATCGCCGACTGGGGCGACATCCCCGACGAGGCCCAAGCGCGGTACCGCGACCGTTACCACGACGGCGACGGGCATCGGCATATCCATGGCGCGAACATGGGGTTTACGGCGCTGGCCTATACGCGCGCCGGTGGCTTTGAGCCGTTGGCAGTCAATGAAGACGTGGCGTTGGTGGAGCGCTTCCAGCAAACCGGCGCCAGCATCGCCTGGTCGGCACTGCCACAAGTGACCACCAGCGCGCGGTTGGAAGTGCGGATGGTGGGTGGGTTTGCGGATTATTTGCGTAGTTTGGCGCGTCGCCAGCCTCTAGCCGCGTAACGAAGATATCGACGTCCCCGCTGCAATGGCGGGGGCTTTTTTCCGCGTAGAAATCACTTACGCGAGTTAGCCGGTTAAATCCTCTATCCCCAGCTAGCGGACAGACAAGGTCCGATGATTCTGTGGCGTATCTCCTAGGATCGCGCTCATTACGCGGGTCTTCGCTGATTCCAAGAGGTGGATCGGCTTAGGTCGGCAAGCCATTAAGCAGCTGATTAGTCTAGCGTTATTGTAGATTCCACGATCCTAACGCCACCTATAGCCCCCATCGCCGAAGAAAATTCCGATTCCTTCGACCTACAAACCTAAGACCTGCCCCACGCGCTGAAATGGATAACCCCTACAGCCCACCGCCAGGCAGTTGCCTAAATTAGCGCCACTCCAACGTGACTGGCGAAACTCAAAACCGCCGTACCGAGGAGGACATTTCTTAACCTAACCCTATTGGACTCAATTCAAATGACCTTTCTGAAATCTGTTCTGTTCGCTGCCGTAGCTGTCGGTTCCCTGCAAGCTGTTGCCGCTCCCATTTCGCATACCGTTACCCTCGAAGCTAGCGTTCCATCCAGCGATTTCTATGTTCTGCCAAAAGACTCTTCGTGGATCACCCAAACCCAAGTGCTCTCGTACAACCCTTACACCGGTGATCTGGGCAGCCTGACCAAACAATTCGACGTTAAACACACCGGCGGCGCCATTAACGCCAAATTGCTTTCGCCAGCCGCGCTGAGCAGCGGCACCGCCAGCATTCCGTTGGCCGTCAAGTTCAACAACGTAGTACTGACCACCACCGACGCTCCTGTCGTTACCAAAGCCGCTGCCGCAACAGCGTCCAGCGTCAACCTTGAAATCTCCGCCGTGCGCAGTGGCGATTTCACGCCAGGCGACTACACCGGCAACGTTCAGTTGGCCTTTGACGCAGTTCTGTAATTAAGCCCGCGCGCTTGCCGCATCAAATGCGGTAAGCGCGCCGCTTCTCTTCTCCAGTACCAATCAATTTCTCCCGCTGGCGCTATGCGCGAGCAGGACGCATCGCTTCGCACAAAATCTGGTGTCCCATGTCTCGGTTTACTCAGTTAGCCGCCGCTGTCGCCTTCGTAGTATCCGTCGGCACATCCGTCCCGACTCTGGCGGCGCCATTGACGCATCTAAGTTTGATGACGCAGGCGGAAGGCTTACCTGAAGAGTTTCAAGCGCACTTTTTCGACGTGCCATTGGCCGTGAAAGTCGTTCTGAACCGCCAGACACTGGGCGAAGCCATGATCACCCTGTCTCAGGACGAACGAATCACCCTGGTGGAGTTCACCGATACGCGTGATAGCGAGATAAGCAGCGCTGAAGTCAGCGAGTGGCAGGCTGTACTCCAGCAGGGCATCGCCCTTGGCCCTTGCCAAGAGCACTGCGCAAACGGACTGGTTGCCGCGCATTACAGTCTGGAAAACTCCGAGCTGTCTCTGCTAACCAATGGCGCCGAGCGCAATACCGCGGTAAGCGACTACCTTCAGCAACCGGAGGACGGCAGCACCGGTCTGATGCTACGTAATCAGGTAAACCTCGCTGGGGGACAGCAGCAAGACTCCTACGGGCGCGTCGCGTTACAAGGGCTGACGAGCATAGGCAACTGGACCCAAACCTATAGTGGGCAGGTGTCCAGAAATGACAACCCAGAGCAAGACACGCAATTTCAGGTCACCGAGCTGCATACGCAAAAAGAGTGGAATGACCATTTTCTGCGCCTCGGCTATTTCACTCCAGACTCCAGCGGCTTAAGCCGTCAAATCCGTACCTTTGGCAATCACCCGGATACGGCAATGGGCGTAATGCTTGGCAGTTCGGACAGCCTCACAAAAGACGGACCGCGGCCGGCGATGTACCCCATTTATGTCACCGCTAACCGCAACGCAACCGTCGAGATTTATCGCAATGGCACGCTGATTAACAGCCAGCAGGTAGAGGCCGGCTTACAAACGGTGGACACCCGCCCGTTACCTGGTGGGGTTTACGACGTCGAGCTTCGCATCGTTGAAGACGGCATCGTGACATCGACCACCGAGGAGTTGGTTTACAAGCCGCGCAACTGGACCAAACCCGATCAGCGCTGGCGCTACAACGCGTTCGTGGGCAGCGACAGCAGCGCCCTGAGCAGTGATCCAAGCCGCTCACACGGTGCGCTGGCCGCCGGCATCTCTGCCAACTACCTGATTCACCCTAACGCGGTGGCAGGTGTGTCTGCCCGGCAGATCAACGATCAAAACCAATTTGGCGCCTCCCTGGATCTTACCGTAGGGGACCGATCGAGCATGTACGCTAACGTTTACCAAACCCAGGACCATGGCACCGGAACCGACCTCCAGGCCATGCACAGTTACGACAACGGCAACATTGTTCTCAGCCACAACCGCACCTGGCTGGACACGCGCAATACGTGGGAAACCCTGCCGGACGGCAGCCGCGTACGTCAACGTCAAAGCTATAACGGCAACGCCAGCACTACCTCGCTCGGCATCAACCACCGCCTGGGCCAACACAACAGTGTGAACGCCCGAATCTCCCACAGCCAAGGCCAGACCAAGGGCACTGGAATCGACATAGGCTGGTCACGTTCCAGCCAACTATTTGGCAGCAACGCTAACTGGCGTGTCGCCGCATTTGACCGTCCCGGCACACGCCGCGACGAAGACGACCGCAACAGAGGGGTTGAATTAAGCCTCAACCTGGCCATTGGCGGTCCTGGCAAAAGGCTCACCGCAAACATCGGCTCAAGCACTTCCCGTGATGGCACAAGCGATCGCAACGCCAGCGTTGGCTATCAGCAAGATATCGATTCAGGACCCGTGCGCCAGGTTAATGCTGCCGTCACCACCGACTCCTATGGAGTAGGCGTAAACGGCTCGGCCCAGTTCGAAACTGCGCTGACCCGTGGCGATGTAATGGTCCAACGCTCTTCTTACAACGGAAAACTGTCCGGCAACCTCAACATGGACAGCACCCTTGCGGTTGGCGCCCGCAAGGTTGCCATGAGCGGCGATTTTCTGAGTAGCGAAGCCGGCATGATCGTCGACTTGGAGTCCGATATCGACGACATCGAACTCCGTGCTGATGACCTGAGCGGCCATGGCGCAGTGTTACGACCGGGTCGAAATATCGTACCCGTCAGCGCTTACCAACGCGGCACGGTGCAGTTCGACTTTCAGGATGTTAACGCCCCCGCAGCCACTATCCAGCCGGCGCGCGCCAGCTATCACCTCAACAGAGGCGGCGTGGCGTACCAACAGGTTCGCCTTATGAAGACGCTCACCGTGTTTGGCCGCTTGGTCGATGAAAAAGGACGCCCTCTCAAAGGGGTTCATGTTGTAAACCACGCGAGTCGCGGTGTGACTGAGGCCGACGGATTTTTCTCCATGGAGCTAAGTGCCAAGACACCCACCATGGAGGTTATACGAGGCGACACCGTTCTCTGCCATCTGGTTCTCGACCCGCAGACCCTTTCACGTGAAGGCGATGTGCTGATGACTGGCGACTTGCCATGCATACAAGGCGGCCACACGGAAGCGCCTTCAAAGAATCATTCAAGCGATTAGTTCCCGACTCCACAGACAACACGTCGCGACGCGGCGCGCTAAAGAGGTTATCACCAATGAAAAAGTTAATTCCCGCACTCGCACTGTGCATAACCGCGGCCGCTCAAGGCGGCCCGATGATTAACGTTGGAACTGTTTACGATTATTTGGAAGGTGAAAAAAGCACTTATCTAAAGCGAGTATTCAACGGGGGCGAATCCACTGCATTCGTTCGTATAAACTTATTTGAAATCAGCTTCGACGCCGACGATAAAACGATAGAAACCTCGCTTGACACTATCGATCAAGACAGCAGAGCGCGAACCGGCCTGATCGCCAGTCCAGCTCGCTTGATTGTGCCTCCCAAGGGCATGCAAGCTACTCGTTTGCTGTACCGCGGCAGTCGTGATGTGGAACGGTATTACCGCGTTCGTTTCGTTCCGGTAATGCCCGAGCGAGAAGATAATTTCGAAGTGTCGGATGCAGAGCGCAGCGAATATAAGGAATCAATGTCCGCAGGGATAAATATTTTGGCCGGTTATGGCACTATATTTTTTGTGCGCCCTGAAAGCACGCGTTTCGATACGAAACTGCAGAACGGCGCCAGCGAGTATGTGGTGAATAACGAGGGCAATAGCACTGTGGTGCTCAGTGAGTTTAAAGACTGCTCCGCGAAAACCCCAGCTGATTGCCTTGCAGAGCAAAAGCATCATGTTCGCCCGGGCAAAAACTTTAGTTTTGTTAAAGATCCAGGCCGTTCATATAGCTTTAAATTAGAGGAAGGCGAAAAATCCAAACGAGTCGAGGTGGGCAAATGAGTTCACCCTCTTGGCTCACCCAGTTTCACGCTTTAAGCAGCTGCGCATTCAAAGCCGCTGGCTTATCGTTACTCATCTTCGCAGCAACGCCTGCAACAGCAGCAGTGGTCAACGTCACTGCGCAGTTTGATCCGGATAGCAGCAATCCAAATGTCAACACGTTCGTAAACACCACGCCCAACACAGGCCTGTGTAAAAACTACCCTGCTAAATGTCCCAACGGCAGTTACAGTATTCGCATACCAAGAATATCAACCGAGCGCACAACACTGGCTGTAAATAAATCAATTGGTCTGCGTGCCCCGTACGCTTGGAAAGAGTTGGAGGTGACGCATACCGATGGTTCAAAACAAATCGTGAAAATTCGAATAACAGCCTTGGCCGCCACCTATATTCTAAATACTGCAGCTATTGACTTTACAAAAGGCGACCATTCATTACTTTGGGAAGGCGGTAAGTGGGATAATGCTCCTGCCGGCTGTACGGCGATTCCACTCCCCGGTTATTCGCCCGGCGTGTATTATTTTTTTTGGATGTTCCACAGCGAGAACGAGTGCGCAAAAAATTCGATAGTCGATGTGGGGACGGTATATTTTGAAAACATCGACTTTATGTACGAACTGCAAACTCCAAATCCTTTAAAGATGAGCATGGGCACGTATGAAGGCAGCATTAGTTATAGCATCGGCCCGAATGGCGATATAAAGGTTAGTGATAAATCATCAAGCGTCTCCGTGGTGACGCTTAACTTCACACTCACCGTGCAACACTCACTGCGCGTCGATCTCCCTATCAACTCAACAATCCAATCGCTTTCACCGCAAGGCGGCTGGCAGCAATGGTTAATCAACGGTGACAATTTTCGTCCGCAAAAGTTATTTGCCAACCTGCCCTTCCAACTATCTTCATCAACACGATTCAAAATGCAGCTACAGTGTCAATACACCATGGGCAACGACTGTGGTTTGCAAAACGACGCGGGTGACAAGCAAGTGGCTGTGCAAACGCTCACCACTTTGCCTGCAGGCATACAAGACGACAGTAAAAACCCCGTTAATCGCTACCTGCTGAGCAATAAGACAGAAAGCGTTTTCCAGCCCAGCCGCTATGTGGATAACCAGCGTGCTGCTTTGCATTTTGAAGTTGACAAACAAGGCGTGGAACAAATGATTAATAACGGTGGTGGCCGTTACCGCGGAAATGTCACCGTTATTTGGGACAGTGCCCTGTAACGCTTGCTTGGAGTACGAACCGTAATGCTCTGCCCATGCAACGTGGCGCAGAGCTTATGGGTGCATCGGCATGACTCCATCAGGTTTCGCCACCTAAAACTACCCGCTCAGGTTAAAGGCTCGACTTGCCCGCCCTACGCCCCCACCCGCTTAGCCACCATCTCCCCAAACTCCCCCACCGGCCCCTGCAAATTCCCGAGAAACCGCGGGTGCACCAGCCACAGGTCGATCACCGGCTTGAAATCGCTCACGGGCACAATTTCCAGGCGTTGCCGATGGCTGCTGTTTTCCAATAGCGGCATCGGCACCAGGCCGTAGCCGAGGCCGTTGGCGATCAAGCCCAGTTGCAGTTCCGTGCCGAAGGTTTCCAGGTTCACTTTCAGTGACAACCCCTCCGCGCTCAGCGCCCGTTGCAGGCCGGCGCGAAAGCCGCAGCCGTCAGGGTTAAGCACCCAGCCGCGCTGGTAGCAGTCAGCGAGTTTGTAGCTGCGTTTGCGCACGTCGCCTTTGGCGGCGACCACCACCAGGTTCATGCGCGCCAGCGATCGGCCGACCATCCCTTCCGGGAACACTTTGCCGGCAGGAAACAATGCCGCCACGGCGTCGAGTTCGCCATTTTCAATCTTGCCCAGCAGATGGCTGCCCCAGCCGGTGGACACCTGCGCTTGCAGGTCGGGGTACAGGGTTTTCAGTTGGCTTAACGCATCGAGCAACACCACGTCGCCGATGGTTTGCGGCACGCCCAGGCGCAAGGTGCCGGTGGGTGCCGCGTCGCTCAGTACCAGCTCGCGCAGGGCGCCCATTTCCCGTTGCACGTTCAAGCACTGCTCATACACGCGCATGCCCAACGAGGTCGGTTTCAGTGGCTTGGTGTTGCGGTCGAGCAAATTGGCGCCCAAGTCGTCTTCGAAGTTCTGCACGCGCCGGGTTATTGCCGGCTGGGTAAGTTGTAGGGTTTCGGCGGCCTGGCTGATGGACTGACTGCGGATGACGGCCACGAAGGCATCAATATCGTCTATCTTCATTCTTTTTTCACATAATAAAGTAGTGGAAAAATACCAGATAAGAATAATACCTTTCGCCTCGACGGGGATAGCTTCATCCCCAATGGATTTATCGACACGGAGGGAACCATGGCACAAAACAGCAATATTGCTCGCTTGCGGCGGTTCGTCGGCAGCTTTGCCGAGCTGTTCGCCGCGCATCTCGAGGAGCCGGCGCTGATCGAACGCGGCGCGCAGTTGCTCGGCGAGCTGGTGAGCGTCGACGACTGGCTGCCAGCGGAGTACGCCCAGCCCAGCCCCGAGCGATACCAGCAATACGTGTTGCACGTGGATTCGGCGCAGCGCTTTAGCGTGGTCAGCTTTGTCTGGGGGCCAGGCCAGGAAACACCGGTGCACGACCACCGCGTGTGGGGCCTGATCGGCCTGTTGCGCGGCGCTGAAGAGGCGCAAGGTTTCACCCGCGACAGCAGCGGCGCCTTGCAGCCCAGCGGCCCGGCGCAGCGCTTGGCGCCCGGCCAGGTGGAAGCCGTGTCGCCGCGCATTGGCGATATCCATCAGGTGCGCAACGCCTTCGCCGACCGCACCTCCATCAGCATTCACGTGTACGGAGGCAACATCGGTGCGGTGAAGCGCGCGGTGTACCTCGCTGACGGCAGCGAGAAGCCGTTTATCTCCGGTTATGCCAACGACCACTTGCCCAACATCTGGGACCTGTCCAAAGAGAACCCTGCGCCATGAGTGACTTTGCCCATCGTCAGTACGCCGACCTTCGCACCGCCCTGCTCGCCCGCCACGAATTGGCGCTGCTGGACGTGCGTGAAGAAGCGCCCTTCGCCGAAGCCCATCCGCTGTTCGCGGCCAATGTGCCGCTGTCCAAGTTGGAGCTGGAAATCTATGCACGCGTGCCGCACCGCCATACGCCGATTACGGTCTACGACGACGGCGAAGGCCTGGCCGAGCGGGCGGCTGAACGCTTACTCGCCCTGGGGTACAGCGACGTGGCTTTGCTGCAAGGTGGCTTAAGCGGCTGGAGCGAAGCCGGTGGCGAGCTGTTTCGCGACGTCAACGTGCCGAGCAAAGCCTTTGGTGAACTGGTGGAAAGCCGTCGGCACACGCCCTCGTTAGCGGCCGAAGAGGTGCAGGCGCTGCTAAGCGCCAAGGCCAATGTGGTGGTGCTCGACGCGCGGCGGTTCGACGAATACCAGACCATGAACATCCCCGGCTCCATCAGCGTGCCGGGCGCCGAGTTGGTGCTGCGGGTGCGCGAGCTGGCGCCAGACCCCAGCACCCAGATAATCGTCAATTGCGCCGGCCGTACGCGCAGCATTATCGGTACGCAGTCATTGGTAAACGCCGGCATTCCCAACAAGGTGGCGGCACTGCGCAACGGCACCATCGGCTGGACGCTTGCCGGCCAGACGCTGGAGCATGGCCAGGCGCGGCGCTTCAACCTCGACACACCAGAGCACTTGCCCGCTGCCCGCGACAGCGCCCGTCAGGTCGCCGAACAAGCCGGCGTGCGCGAAGCCACGCTGGAGCAACTAAGCGCTTGGCAGGCCGACGATAGCCGCACCACTTACCTCTTGGATGTACGCACGGCCGAGGAATACGAAGCTGGGCATTTGCCCGGCGCGCGGTGGGTTGAAGGCGGTCAACTGGTGCAGGAAACCGACCACGTCGCCAGCGTGCGAGGCGCCCGCGTGGTGCTGGTCGACAATGACGGCGTGCGCGCGCCTATGAGTGCGTCGTGGCTGGCGCAAATGGGTTGGGAAGCGTGGGTACTGGCGCCACAACCTGTGCAGTCATTAAGCGCCACTGGTCCGTGGCAAGCGCCTCTGCCCGCCTTACCAGAGGTGGCCAGCATCACAGCGCAAACCCTCAGCCAGTGGCAACAAACACCCGGCACCGTGCTGCTCGACTTCACCAGCAGCGCCAACTACGTCAAACGCCACATCCCCGGCGCTTACTGGCTATTGCGGGCCAAGCTGCGAGACGCGCTTGAGCAACTGCCGGTGGCAGAACGCTATGTGCTGACCTGTGGCAGCAGCTTGTTGGCGCGCTTTGCAGCGGTGGATTTGCAAGCGCTAACGAGCGTGCCGGTGAGCGTATTGGAGGGCGGCACCGCCGCGTGGATCGAAGCCGGCTTGCCGCTGGAGACGGGCGAAACGCACCTGGTTTCGCCGCGCATTGACCGCTATCGCCGCCCTTATGAAGGCACTAACAATGCAGTGGCGGCGATGCAGGGGTATCTGGATTGGGAATATGGCTTGGTGGCGCAACTGGAGCGTGACGCCACCCATGGGTTTTTCGTGATCTGACGGCTTGCACCAGCCAGGGCACTGATGCGCCCTGGCACGCCAATCAGGCAACTTTGAACTGACGAACCAACTGACTCAGGTCTACCGCCAGGTACGAAAGCTCGCCGCTGGCGATGGTGGTTTGCTGCGCGCCTTCGTTGGATTGCGACGCCAGATCACGGATGCTGATCAGGCTGCGATCCACTCCATGCGCCACGTGGGTTTGCTGCTCGGCGGCGGTGGCTATCAGCAGGCTGCGCTCGTTGATCTGCTCGATCGCCTGGTTGATCTGCACCAGCGCCGCGCCGGCAGCAGCCGACAACTGCTGGGTGCGCCCGGCCTGTTCGCTGGTCAGCGCCATGGCTTCAAGCGCGGCGCCGCTGCGGGTCTGGATGCCGGTCACCATCGTTTCGATGTCTTGGGTAGCGGACTGGGTGCGCCGTGCCAACGCCCGCACTTCATTGGCCACCACGGCAAAGCCCCGCCCTGCCTCGCCAGCTCGGGCCGCTTCAATGGCGGCATTGAGTGCCAGCAAGTTGGTTTGCTCAGCGACCGAGCGGATCACCGCCAGCACCTTGTTGATGCCCGTGGCAACGCCGGCCAACTCCTCCACGCTGCTCGAGGTGTCTTGCACGCTGTCGACCATCTGCGCGATGGCGGCGAGGGTTTCGTCCACTCGCTCACAGCCATGGCCGGCGGCGACGCTGGTTTGTGTAGCCACTTCCAGCGCACCGGCGGCGTTGCGAGCAACTTCTTCGATGGCCGCGCTCATTTGCGTAACCGCTATAGCGGCCAAGTCGACTTCTGAAGCCTGGCGTTCCATCCCCTGCGACGCACCCTCGGTGATGCAGTGCATCTGTTCCGACGTGGCAGCCAGTTGGGAGGAGGAATCGCTGATTTTGCCCAGCGCCTGGCACAGGTTGTTTTGCATGGTCGCCAAGGCTTTAAGCAGGCGCGCCATCTCGTCATTGCCGTCGACGATCACAGCGCCGCTCAAATCATTGTCAGCAATTCGCTCGGCGATAGTCAGCGCCTGGCGCACGGGCTTGAGCACGCTGCGGGTGTACAGCCAGGCCATGCCGATGCATACCAGAACGGCGAACACGTTGTAGCCGATTACCCATACGAAGGTGTCGTCGTAGGCGCGCTTGGCCTGGGCGCTGTAGGCCACGGCCAGTTCGTTTTTCGCCGCAGCGAAATCCTTGATCTGCTGTTGAATGGCAGCATTGCTGCCACGCAAGGTGGATTCATTGAAGGCAGCAGCGCCGGCATCGTCACCCGCATCGATCAGCCTCGAATACTGTTCCTGATTTCGGTCGAACTGCACGACCGCTGCGCGCAACGTGGCCAGGGCAGGTTGTTCATCGGCGCTCAATGGCAGCGCGGCGATACGGTCGAGGTTGGCGTCGACCTTGGCGCGCCAGCGCTGAATCTCGGCGCCGGCCGCATCTCGGGAAGCCTGGGTTTCCACGGCGTTGCGCAAAATGCTGTCGGCCGCGTTGATTTTCGAAAAGTTGCTGTCCAGATCACCCAGCTCTTTAACGGCCGGCACGATCTGCATCTGGAAGTAGGTGCTGACATCGTTCAGCGTGCTGGCTTGGCGCAGCGCGGCGAAACCGAGCCCGGCAATCACGACACAAAACAGGCCGAAGCACAGGGTTGAGCGAAAGCCGAGGTTAATCCGTCGAAGCATCATGAGAGCCGTCCAGTAAGGGGGAAAACACATCGCACCGGCACGCAAGCAGCGGCTTCAGATAGGTGCGAAGTACAGGACCGAATTAGGCTCGATAAAGGGTCTGCGGATTAATGCGAAACGGATTACACCCGTGTAGGGCGATACGACAAAGCAAGCCGTGACCAGTGCGCCAGCCCTATCACGTGACCGGCGCATACCGCGCCATCACCTCCACCACCCACTCAATAAACACCCGCAGCTTCAAACTCACATGCCGGTTCGGCGGATACGCCAGGTAAAGCGGCATCGGCTCCATCTGCCAGTCTTCAAACAGCGGCACCAACTGCCCCGCCGCCACAGGCGCTGTGGCCATATAAGCCGGCAGCCACAACATGCCCAACCCGGCAATGCCAGCCGCCAGGTACGCATTGCCGTCGTCTACCGCCAGCGCGTAACGCCCGCGCAAATGCACGGCCTCGTCTGCCTTGTGCAAGGTGTAAGGCAAGGTTTTGCCGGTTCGCGCCCAGAGGTAGCCGACCACGCGGTGCGCCGACTCTTCTAGGTCGCGCGGGTGATTTGGAGTACCCATGCGCTGTAGATAGTCCGGCGCGGCGTACACGCCCAGCTGCAAATCGCCGACCTTGCGCGCCATCAGCGATTGGTCGAGCAGCTCGCCGCCGCGCACCACGCAGTCCACCTTCTCGCCGATCAGGTCGACCATGCGGTCGCTCACGCCCATGTCGATCTGAATATCCGGATAGCGCGCGTAAAACTCAGGCAACGCCGGTATCAGCAAGGTGGTCGCCAGCGGGCTCGGCACATCCACCCGCAGTCGGCCGCGCGGCGCTGTGGCGGCACTCGACAGACTGGTCTCGGCATCGTCCAGCTCACCGAGTAAGCGCACCACGCGCTCGTAGTACACGGCGCCGTCGGCGGTGAGGTTGAGCTTGCGTGTGGTGCGGTTCAGCAGCTTCACCCGCAACCTGGCCTCCAACTGCTGAATCAACTGAGTGACCGTGGTTTTGCTCATGTGCAGGGTGTCGGCGGCCTTGGTGAAACTGCCCGCTTCCACTACCCGGGCGAAGGCCAGCATTGCGTCGAAACGGTCCATGGGCAGGTTCCTTGGCGGCTTGATTGTTTGGAATACACAAACAGTGCTGGCCAAGGTTGCGCGTTTATTGGCCTGAGGCCAAGCCCTAGAGTGACCGCACATCCACTGATACGAGGCTTTGCCATGAACAACCGCGACGTCGTTTTCCCCGAAGGCCGCCAGGCGCTGTACGACATCAACCGCTATTCGCCGGCCGTTCGCTCCAATGGTTTTCTGTTCGTTTCCGGCCAGGTCGGCAGCCGCGAAGACGGCTCGCCGGAACCAGACCTGCTCACCCAGGTGCGTACCGCTTTCCGTAACCTCAACGCTGTGCTCGCCGCGGCCGATTGCACCTTCGACGATGTGGTGGACGTAACGGTCTTTATTGTCGACCCGCAGGAAAAATTCGAAGCCATCTGGACCGTGGTGCCGGAGTTCTGGGGCGAAGCTCCGTTCCCGAACATTACCTGCGTAGGCGTGACCTGGCTGTACGGTTTCGACTTTGAAATCAAAGTGATCGCCAAACTGCCGAACGGCGCCTGAGCATCATCAAGTCGTCATAAAGCCGGTTCACCCTACTTCCACGCAGCTTATTGCGTGTGTGCTCGATAATTTGCCGACCCTGGGTTGGCATTTTTTTTGACCGGCTGAAACCCAGCCGCAGGAGGCGAACATGGACATCGCAGTACAAAAGCAGACGACCGCTAACCGTGAAACCTGGATGGTCACCACCGGCAACATGGCCATTTCCTTTTCCGACCAGGATTCGGCCATGCACTTCGCCGACAAACTCAAAGAACGCGTAGAAGCGCCGCATCCGCTTCTGGGCGAGGTGTTGTTGTCCAGTTACGCCGGGCTTGGCGAGGCCGCGCAGTAAGGCAAGCACAGCGGCGATTTATTCTTGCAACCAAAGCTCAGCG
This sequence comes from Pseudomonas sp. AC070, assembly GCF_979258635.1. Classification (NCBI taxonomy): domain Bacteria; kingdom Pseudomonadati; phylum Pseudomonadota; class Gammaproteobacteria; order Pseudomonadales; family Pseudomonadaceae; genus Pseudomonas; species Pseudomonas sp. AC070. Next base: position 2,406,579 of record NZ_OZ409871.1, on the reverse strand, counting down.
GCCTGGGTCAATGAGGCAACAGCTGGCCGATAACGGAACCAAACCGTCGTCAGCCAGCCATCAAATCGCAATATCGCCGCCCTACAGTGCAGCCTCGAATTCAGGAGTAAGGCTTGTGAATCGCACCATCCGTAACCTGTGCAAAACCCTCGACCACGTTGCCGCCAACAACCAAACCGCCGCCATCGCCATGATGCGCGCCGCCGAGGCGAGTAACGATCAATTGCTGAAGCAGCAGCTGCTTAACGTGATTCACCGTCTCAACGTCGACGCCGAATTGCTCCAGGCGGCTCGCCACGAAATTGCCAGCGAAGGCCTGAAACGCGCCTGAGCATTGCCCCCCGAGCGCCTGCAACGGGCGCTTCGGGCTGATATCGAACTTGCAGTTTGCAACCGCACCCCCGCCTCACCATGCAGTCTGCAAATACTACGGTGATATCAGCAATCGCTAAACTATTGATTTTACTAGACTTACTAGTCAGATAAAAATTGGCACGTCTGCTGCTCTCTTGTTTGCATCTCAAACAAAAATCGGAGAGCACAAACAATGCAACTGGCGATCAACTACCTCTTCCAATCCTTCCCAGACCAACAAGTGGCCGTAACCCCTCGCCCCGACGGTACGCTGCTGCTGAATTTGCAATGCGGCGAGCAACAAATCACCAAGGTGATTGCCAGCGAAGCGGTATTCAACGAAGCCAAAATCAAAGACGTGGTGCGCGACATCCAGCGCGACATGAAGCTGGCCTCTGGCGAGCTGTGCTGGAAAGGCGCCGGCGCTCATTGGGTGTGGCAACGCCTGCCCACCTATGAAGGCCCGATCCACGTCACCAAGGCCAAGCGCCTGTCCCAGCGTCCACTGGCTCACATGCGTCCGCATCTCAACGCGGCCATGTCGGCCTAAGCAGCACGATTTCCCTCAGCGATAGACTTGCCCGGCTCCGTAAGGCGCCGGGATTTTTTTGCCCAGCATCAGGAGACCTTTCCCATGCGCGCACTGACCTATCACGGAAGCCATAACGTCAAGGTCGACAACGTACCCGACCCGATTATTCAAGAGCCGGACGACATCATTCTGCGGGTGACCGCCACCGCCATCTGCGGCTCGGACTTGCACCTGTATCGCGGCAAGATTCCGGCGGTAAAACACGGCGATATTTTTGGACATGAGTTCATGGGCATCGTCGAGGAAGTCGGCAGCGCGGTGACCGCCGTGGCCAAAGGCGACCGCGTCATCGTGCCGTTTGTGATTGCCTGCGGTAGCTGCTTCTTCTGCGACATGAACCTGCACGCGGCCTGCGAAACCACCAACCCGGACCGTGGCGCCATTCTCAACAAAAAGCAGATTCCCTCGGGCGCGGCGTTGTTCGGCTACAGCCATTTGTATGGCGGGATGCCGGGCGGCCAGGCCGAACTGGTGCGCGTGCCCAAGGCCAACGCCGGGCCGTTCAAAGTGCCGGATGAGCTCGACGATGAGCGCGTGCTATTTCTCACCGACATTCTGCCCACCGGCTACCAAGCCGTAACCAACGCCGGCGTTAAGCCCGGAAGCAGCGTGGCCATTTACGGTGCCGGGCCAGTCGGCTTGATGTCGGCAGCCTGCGCGCGCCTGGCGGGCGCCGAGCAGATTTTTATCGTCGACCAACACCCCTATCGCCTCGACTACGCCATGCGCACCTATGGCGCGATACCGATCAACTTCCGCGACGTCGACGACCCCGCCGCCGCCATCATCGAGCAAACCGCCGGCCACCGTGGCGTGGATGCGGTGATCGACGCCGTGGGTTTTGAAGCCAAAGGCAGTGCCACCGAAACCGTGCTGTCCACGCTGAAAATCGAAGGCAGCAGCGGCAAGGCGTTACGCCAATGCATCGCGGCGGTTCGTCGTGGCGGCACGGTGAGTGTGCCGGGCGTGTATGCCGGCTTCATTCACGGCTTCCTGTTTGGCGATGCCTTCGACAAAGGCCTCACCTTCAAGATGGGCCAGACTCACGTGCACGGCACCCTGCCGACCTTGCTCGAACACATTCAACGCGGCGAGTTGCACCCGGAAATAATCATTAGCCACCGCATGAACCTGTCCGATGCGGCCGAGGGCTACAAGATTTTCGACAAAGCCGACGACGATTGCCGCAAGGTGATTTTGCGGCCTTAACACCCGCCTGAAGACCGAGACCTTATGGCCAAGAAATCCGCCGCTGCCGACACGCTGCGCATCGCCACCTTCAACGTCAACGGCATCAACACACGCCTGTCGGCGCTGTTGGCCTGGCTGCAGCGCGAGGCGCCCGACATCGTGTGCTTGCAGGAACTGAAAGCCGCGCAACAAAAGTTTCCCGCCAGTGCGATCCGCGAAGCCGGCTATGGCGTGATCTGGAAAGGCCAACCGGCCTGGAACGGCGTGGCGATTCTGGCTAAGGGCATGGAGCCGTTGGAAATCCGCAACGAACTGCCCGGCGACCCGGACGACACCCAAAGCCGCTACTTGGAAGCAGCGGCTCATGGCGTGGTGGTCGGCTGCTTGTACCTGCCCAACGGCAACCCGCAACCGGGGCCGAAGTTCGACTACAAACTGGCCTGGTTCGAACGTTTGATCAGCCATGCCGAAGGCTTGGTCGACAACGGCCACCCCGTGGTGCTGGCCGGCGATTTCAATGTGGTGCCGACCGATTTCGACATCTACAACCCCAAATCCTGGCGCAAGGACGCGCTGCTGCAACCGGAAAGTCGCGAGTGTTATCAACGCCTGCTCGCCCAGGGCTGGACTGACTCGCTGCGCGAGCGCCACCCCGATGAACCGATCTACACCTTCTGGGATTACTTCCGTCAACACTGGCAACGCAATAGCGGTTTGCGTATCGACCACCTGCTGCTGAGCAAACCACTGGCCAAGCGTTTGGTCGACGCCAACGTCGACCGCTGGGTGCGCGATCAGGAACACGCCAGCGACCACGCCCCCACCTGGATCACGCTCAAGCGCTGACGCCCTGCGACGAAACGCAACGAACTCCGGCCGACCGGGGCGGGTCATCTGCTTAGCAAGCAATCCACTACCACCCGCAGCGGAGAACCCCATGGCAGGCACGTTGGTATCGCTGGGCAGCATCAACGCGGACTTCCAATTACGCGTGAACAACGCCCTGAGCGACGTCGAAACGCAACTGGCCACCGGCTTTGCACGGCGGCCGGGTGGCAAGGCCGCCAACACGGCGTACATCGGTGCCCTGTTCGGTCATCGCAGCGTGTTACTCGGTCGAGTCGGCAACGACGACCTGGCCGAACAAGCCCTGGCGCCGTTGCGCGCGGCCGGGGTCGAGCTGAGCGGTGTCAGCCGTTCCCATACAGAACCGACCGCCGTGTCCATGATTGTGCTGCCGCCCGGTGGCAAGAAGCAGATCGTGCTGGCCGCTAACGCCAATGATGAATGGGACCCAGCGGCCATCGACGTGGCGCTTGAACCGCTCACTGGGCTGGCGGCGCCTGCGTGTCTGGTGGTCGATTGCGAAGTGCCTACCCGCGTGGTCGAGCAGGTGGTGCAGCAGGCGCACCGCCTGCACATTTCCGTGATCCTCGACCCGTCCTTTCCCGACCGTGTGCCGCCTGCCCTGCTCCACGGCCTGACCGCCATTACCCCCAACTGTGAAGAAGTGGCCGCGCTGTTGGGCCTGGAACCTGGCGAATTGAACGACCTCGACGCCCTCGCCCACGCCGCCCGTGAACTGTGCGCACGCGGAGTGAAATTGGCCTGCATCAAACTCGCCGATGGCGGTGCCGTCATGGCCCACGAGCAACGGGTTTTCTATGTGCCGGCCGCCGAAGTCAACGTGGTCGACAGCACCGGCGCCGGCGACGCCTTTACCGCCGTGCTGGCCATCACTTTGCTCGAAGGCCTGGCGCCATTGGAAACCGTGGCGTGGGCCGTCGCCGCCGCGCAACAGGCCGTCACCGGTTATGGCTCGCAGGAAGCCTACGCCGACCGTGAACACTTGGAAGCGCTGGCGGGCCAGCGGTTTTTCCAGGCGCGGGAACTGCTCAATGATTGATCACTGTGGCGGCGCCATGCTCGCCTTCGCCGCCTTCGACCCCCACGACGAGCGCCGCCGTGAAGCCCTGTTCACCCTCGGCAACGGTGTGCTGACCTGGCGTTCCAGCGCGCCAGAAGCAGCCTTTGGCGGCGCGCCGGGTATGCGTTACGCCGGCCTTTACCGCGCCGGCTGGTACGACGCCGCGCCGCGCTCGGTCAATGGTGTAACGCAAACCCTGGAAGCCCTGGTCAACCTGCCCGACCCCTTCGGCCTGAGCGTTTCGCTGGACGGCGAGCGGTGGTTCGCCAGCGAGGCGCTGGACTACCAGCAGCACCTCGACCTGCGCGCCGCCCAGCTCAATCGCACGCTGAGTTTTAACCTCGGCGAGCGGCGCATTCAGCTGCACGAAGAGCGTCTGGTGAGCATGGCCGACCCGACGCTCGCCCTACTGCGCTGGACACTGAGCAGCGACCAGCCACTGCCGGCCCTGCACCTGCGTTCGCTGCTCAATGCCGGGGTCAGCAACGGGCTGGTCAGCGGCAGTCATCCCTATGAAGGCACGCGCTTGCGGCCGGGAACCTTCACCCAGCGCGCCGACGGCCACGCGCAGGTTCGCGCGCCGTTACTTTCTGGCATCGGCGAGGTGCTGGTGGCTTACCAGCTGCGCAGCGACGAGCCGCTGAATTGGCACAGCCACATCGACGGCGAGCGCCTGGTGCAGCACACCGTGATCGAGCAGCCCGGCACCCGCGTCACCCTGGAAAAACGCGTTCGGGTGCTGGTGGATGACGAGATTCCGGCCGGCACGGTGGAACTGCCGACCGCACCGTTCGCCAGCCTGCGCGCAGCGCATCAGCGCGCCTGGGACAAACTCTGGCGCGCTGCCGATGTGCAATTGGACGATACCGTGCTCGACACGCCGCTGCGCCTGGGCGCCTGGCATGTGCTGCAAGCCGCCTCGCCGCTGAGTGCCGAGCGCGACCAAAGCTTCCCCTCGCGCGGCTGGCATGAAGGCTATTTCGGGCAGGTTTTCTGGGACGAATTGTTCGCCTACTCGTTCCTTTCCAGCCGCCTGCCCGCCATCACGCTGAGCATGTTGCGCTACCGCTATCGGCGCCTCGATGCCGCCCGCGAGAATGCGCGCCAGGCCGGCCTTGAAGGCGCCCTGTTCCCCTGGCGCAGCGCCCGCAGCGGCCGCGAGCAAACGCCGCCGTTCAATTACAACCCGCTGTCGGGGCGCTGGATGGCCGACCACACCTACCTGCAACGGCACATTGGTGCTGCCGTGGTGTACGGCGTTTGGCAGCACTATCAAATCAGCGGCGAGAAGGAGTTTTTGGCCGACTGGGGCGGCGAAATGGTGCTGGAAATAGCCCGCTGCTGGGCCAGCCTGGTCAGCTACGACGAAACCCTGGAGCGCTTTGTTATCAATGGCGTGATCGGTCCCGACGAATACCACACGGGCTACCCGCACACCGGCCAGCCAGGATTGAACAACAACGCCTACACCAACCTCATGGCTGCCTGGGTGCTGCAACGGGCCGTGGATTTATTGCACTGCCTGCCAGCCGATCGGGAGACAGCGTTGCGCAGCCGCCTACAGCTCAAAGACAGCGAAGTCGCACACTGGCGCCATATCGGTTCACGAATGTATCTGCCCTTTCTACCCGACGGCGTGCTCAACCAATTCGACGGCTACGAGCACCTGCAACCGGCCCCCAGAGAATGGATGACCACCGAGCACCCGCGCCTGGACTGGATGCTCGAAGCGCGCAACGACTGCTGCGAGTGCTACCAAGTCAGCAAGCAGGCCGACGTGCTCGCCTTGTTCCATCTATTCCCGCCGGCCGAACTCAGCGACCTGTGTGAACGCCTGGACTATCACTTCGACCTGGCCGCCATGCGCCGCACCGCTGATTTTCACCTGGCGCGACTGAGCCATGAATCGAGCCTGTCGAAACTGGTGTGTGCCGGCGCGCTGGCCCACCTGAACCCGCAAGCCTCATGGGACAGTTGGTGCGATTGCCTGCGTACCGACCTCGACGCCCCGGCTGACAGCGGCACCCTGGAAGGCGTGCACCTGGGCGCCATGGCCGGTTCGCTGGACGTATTGCAGCGTCATTACCTGGGCCTGCACCCCACCGCCGAATGCCTGCGCCTATTTCCTGCCGTGCCGCCCGCGCTCGACGGCGTGCAGATGGGCTTCACCTTTCAAGGCCGCTACCTGCGCGTGCAGCTGCGCGACAAGGTACTGAGCCTGCACCTGGCGGAAAACGCCGAGCCATTGGACGTGTGTCACCCCGGCGGTAGCGAAACGCTCACCCCCGGCGCGGTGCTCCGTCTGGACTGCCACGCGCCAGCGGCGCACTAAACCGAGGATGGGCAAATGAACACACTGAGCGGACAAATCGTTATCGTCACCGGCTCGGACTCCGGCATGGGCCGCGCCATGGCGCTGGCCTTCGCCAGAGAAGGCGCTGATGTGGTGATCACCTACCACAGCGATGAGGACGGCGCGCAATCAACTGTTGATGAGGTAAAACGGCGCGGCAATCGCGCGCTGATGCGCCAGGTGGATGTCGGCGATGAAACCAGTGTGGTCGAGCTGTTCAACGCCGTCACCGCCGAGCTCGGCACGCCGACCGTTTTGGTCAACAACGCCGGCATTGGCATGAGCAAAGCCTTTATCGAGCTGACTGCCGAAGACTTCGACAAAACCATCCGCACTGACCTGCGCGGGCCGTTCCTGTGCAGCCGCGAATTTGTCCGTCTGCGGGACAAAGCCGGTGGCGGCGGGAAAATCCTCAACATCACCTCGGTGCACGACTCCATCCCCAGCCCCGGCAACGTGCCCTACGGTGCAGCCAAAGGCGGCCTGCTGACCATGACCCGCAGCCTGGCGCTGGAACTGGCACCGATGGGCATCAACGTCAACGCCGTGGCGCCCGGCATGATCGACACGCCAATGACCCACAAGCGTTTGGAAGACCCGCAAACCCGCGCCAAAGAGCTGCCGAATATTCCGTTCAAGCGCCCCGGCCGCCCAGAAGAAATCGCCGAGATGGCGTTGTTTCTGATCGGTCCGGATTCGGCGTATATCACCGGGCAGAATTTTGTCGTGGATGGCGGCTTAGAAATGAATTGGGGACAGGGGGCGTAATCAGCGGGAGCGCTGGGCTTCGCTTCGAACGAAGCCCAACGAGCCACCGTTACAAGATCGGCTTACCGCCCGTTACGCCATAGCGCGTACCGGAGATGTAACTGCCTTCATCCGAAGCCAACAGCACATAGATCGGCGCCACTTCCACGGGCTGCCCCGGCCGGCCCAGCGGTGTTTGCGAGCCGAAACTGGTGATGTCTTCTTCAGTCATGGTCGAGACAATCAACGGCGTCCAGATTGGCCCCGGCGCCACCGAATTCACGCGAATGCCCTTCTCACCCAACAGCTGCGCCAGGCCGGCAGTGAAGTTAGCGATGGCGCCTTTGGTGGTGGCATAGGCCAGCAAGGTCGGCTTCGGTGTGTCGGAATTGACCGAGCTGGTGTTGATGATCGAGCTGCCCGGCGCCATGTGCGGCACGGCGGCTTTGCAGATGCGAAACATGGCCGTGATGTTGATATCGAACGTGCGCACCCACTCTTCATCAGGGATGTCGGCCAATTCGCTGTGGGTCATTTGGAACGCGGCGTTGTTGACCAACACGTCGATGCGGCCAAAGGTTTCCACCGTCTTGGCCACCAGCTGTTCGCAGACGTTTTTGTCGGCGATATCGCCCGGCAGCAACAGGCACTGACGCCCGGCCTGCTCGACCCAACGCGCGGTTTCTTTGGCGTCTTCGTGCTCGTCCAGGTAAGCGATGGCCACGTCCGCGCCTTCACGGGCAAAGGCAATCGCCACAGCGCGGCCGATGCCGCTGTCGGCACCGGTAATCAGCGCAATTTTATTGGCTAAGCGATGGTGGCCGGTGTAGCTCTGCTCGCCGCAATCGGGGTACGGCTCCATACGGGTCTGGCTGCCTGGCACGGCTTGTTTTTGCGAAGGGAATGGGGGCGTTGGGTACTCTTTCATCGGTTCGCTCCAGTCAGTTGATCGAGTAGGGTCGACTGACGGCGCGCGATGGCCGTTCAACTTTTACGATGAGGGGCGTGGGGCTTGTCGGTCGACTCTGGAGATGGCGGTTGCAGGTCAGGCCAATCGCGGCTGAAGCCGCTCCTACAGTAGAGCTTCGGTGCCGGCCTCCACCGACTCCTGTGGGAGCGGCTGGGCGGCATTTCGATCAGCCGCGATGCTTTTCAAGACTCCACCGGAATGATGGAAATCTTGCCGTTCTTCTCCACTATCGCGAATTTGATCTGCTGCAAGCTCACCAGGCCCTGCTTTTCCCGCGCGGCTTCGAGAATGTCTTCCTCCCGCAGGTGCATGGCACGCAGCCGGCTTTGTAGCGGCACGCCGTTTTCCACGACGATGGTGGGCGAACCCTCCATCCATAAATCAAACGACGGCCAGCGGTATTTCAGCCGCGACAGCACCACGTCGATGGTCACCAGCGTGACGATCACCACCGCGGCATTGGTGAAGGAAAAGTCGTCGCCCAGCAGCGCCTGCTGCGTGGCTTCGCTGATGATCAGCAGCAGGATGAAATCGAAGATCGTCAGTTCCGACAACGAACGCCGCCCGGCGAATCGCAAGATGATCAGCAGCGCAAAGTAGATACCGGCGGCGCGTAACACAGCGTCCATAAAGGCCTCGAATCAGGGGTAAATGAACTGGTTGAGCGTCACGCTGCCGCCCGGCCCATGCACGACCGAGCGATACGCACCGACGCCGTCCGAGCGCACGGCCAGGTGCACGCGTACCTGACCGCCAGCGTCAGCGCGAAGCACCAGCTGCATACCGGTTTTGTCGAAAGTGGCGGCATTCTTCGCGGGTGGCGTGATGCTCTCGACGGTGAGGCCGTCGAGCAATTCGCCTTCGATACGCAGCGTTAGGTCGGCGTTTGGCGCGCCGCGCAGGTTGACAACAATCACCGACGTCGCGCCGTTGCGCAGAAAGCGCTCGTAACTCACGGCCACCTGATCCTGGCCGGCGCTGGCCTGGCTGCTGCTTAACAGGCCTTTGGAAAACAGCCCGAGCAATGTCAGCAGCACCAGCACGCTCATGCCGACCAGGCCAAGGCGTTCGAGCAGCCATAAGCGCCGCTGTACGGCCATGTTTTCGTGCACCGGCGTGAGGCGGCTGCGCGCATCGTGTTCAGTCAGTTTTACCCGGATCATGCCCATGGTTCGGCTCCTCCATAAAAAATGGACTGAGGCGGTACGGCAATGGTTCGAGGTGTTTGCTACGGTGAGACGCTGCGGTGAAAGCAAGCGAACCTATCGGCCGCTGTGGGCCTCTTAACTGAACCGAAACCGCCAAGGTGCCTGCATGGAGCTGGTGATAGCTCGACCCGAAGGCCTGTATTGCCCACCCGGTGATTTTTACATCGACCCGTGGCGCCCCGTGGAGCGCTCGGTCATCACCCACGCCCACGGCGACCACGCGCGCACCGGCAACCAACGCTATCTGGCGGCGGCGCCGGGAGAAGGCATTTTGCGCTCGCGCCTGGGGCAAGACATCAACTTGCAAACGCTGCCCTACGGCGAGCGCCTCAATCATCACGGCGTGACCCTGAGCTTTCACCCGGCCGGCCACGTGCTGGGGTCGGCGCAGGTGCGGTTGGAATACCAGGGCGAAGTCTGGGTGGCCTCCGGCGATTACAAAGTCGAGGCCGACGGCACCTGCACGCCGTTCGAGCCGGTGCCCTGCCACACGTTTATTACCGAGTCGACTTTTGGCCTGCCGATTTACCGCTGGCAGCCGCAGCGCGAGATTTTCGCCGGCATCGATAGCTGGTGGCGCGACAACGTCGCCGCCGGACGCGCCAGCGTGTTGTTCGCTTATTCGTTCGGCAAGGCGCAGCGGATTCTGCATGGCATCGACGACAGCATCGGGCCGATTCTCGTGCACGGCGCCGTCGAGCCGTTGAACGCGGTGTACCGCGAGGCCGGCGTGCGCATTCCCACCACGTTGTATGCCGGCGACATCGCGAAGAACGACCCGCTGTTGCGCGAGGCGCTGATCCTGGCGCCGCCCTCCGCTGCCGGCAGCACCTGGATGCGCCGCTTCGGCGAGTACAGCGACGCCTTTGCCAGCGGCTGGATGTTGCTGCGCGGCACACGTCGGCGTCGTGGCGTAGACCGGGGCTTTGTGCTCTCCGACCACGCCGACTGGCCGGGCCTGCTCTGGGCCATCGAGCAAACCGGCGCAGAACGGGTGATGGTCACCCACGGCCAGGTGAATGTGCTGGTCCGGCATTTGCGCGAACAGGGCCTCGACGCGCGCGGTTTCAAAACCGAATACGGCGATGAAGACGATGCGCAGGTGCCCGAATGAAAGCCTTCGCCGAGCTGTACGCGCGCCTCGACGCCACCACCTCCAGCAACGCCAAGTTGCAAGCCATGCAGGACTACTTCGCCGGGGCCGAGCCAGGCGACGCGGCGTGGGCCACCTATTTCCTTGCCGGTGGCCGGCCCCGCCAAGTGGTGCCAACCCGCGTGCTGCGTGAACTGGCCAGCCGCTTGGCGGGGTTGCCCGATTGGCTGTTCGAAGAAAGCTACCAAGCGGTCGGCGACCTGGCGGAAACCATCTCCCTGCTGCTGCCCGAAGCCGAGCACAGCAGCGACCACGGCCTGGCCTGGTGGTTGGAAGAACACTTGCTACCGCTGCGCGGTTTGCCGCCGGAAACCCTGGCCGACCGCTTGCCGCCGCTGTGGGCGCAACTCGACCGGCAAAGTTTGATGGTCAGCCTGAAACTGCTCACGGGTTCGTTTCGCGTCGGCGTGTCCAAGCTGCTGGTCACCCGCGCCTTGGCGGCGTTGGCCGGCATCGATGCCAAACGCGTGGCGCAGCGGTTGGTGGGCTACACCGACTTGTCGCACCGCCCCACCGCCGCGCGTTACTTGGCCCTGATCGCTGCTGAGTCGGATGACGAACACGCCCAGCGCGGCGGCCAGCCGTATCCGTTTTTCCTCGCCCATCCGCTGCAACAGGACATCGACAATTTCGACACCGTGCTCGGCCCGGTCGAGGACTGGCTGGTGGAATGGAAGTGGGATGGCATTCGCGCGCAACTGGTCAAGCGTGAAGGCCGCTTGTGGATCTGGTCGCGCGGCGAAGAGCTGGTGACCGAGCGTTTCCCCGAGCTGCACGAACTGGGCGAGGCGCTGCCCGACGGCACCGTGGTCGACGGCGAGCTGGTGGTGTGGAAACACGACAGTGAAAAAGCCTTCGGCATTCAACCCTTCGCCCTGCTGCAACAACGCATCGGGCGCAAAACCCTGAGCAAGAAACTGCTCGATGACGTGCCCGTGGTGCTGCTCGCCTACGACCTGCTGGAATGGCGCGGCGAAGACTGGCGCAGCCGCACCCAGGACGAACGCCGCGCGCGCCTGGAATTGTTGGTGGCCGAGATGGGCGATGAACGCTTGCGCTTGTCGCCCGAGGTGCGCGGCAGCGACTGGGCCGACTTGGCCCGCCAGCGCGAAGCCTCCCGCGAGCTAGGCGTGGAAGGCATGATGCTCAAGCGCCGCGACTCGCTCTACGGCGTCGGCCGCACCAAGGACATGGGCCTGTGGTGGAAGTGGAAAATCGACCCGTTCAGCATCGACGCCGTGCTCATCTACGCACAACGCGGCCACGGCCGGCGCGCCAGTTTGTACAGCGACTACACCTTCGCCGTGTGGGACGACGCCAGCCCCGGCGAGCGCGTTTTGGTGCCGTTCGCCAAAGCCTATTCCGGGCTCACCGATGAAGAAATGCGCAAGGTGGACGCCATCATCCGCAAGACCACGGTAGAGAAATTCGGCCCGGTGCGCAGCGTCACGCCCAGCCTGGTATTCGAGCTCGGCTTTGAAGGCATTGCCCTGTCCAAGCGTCACAAGAGCGGCATCGCCGTGCGCTTTCCGCGCATGTTGCGTTGGCGCACGGACAAAACCGTGGACCAAGCCGACACCCTCGCCACCCTGCAGGGCCTGCTATGACCAGCCCCGCCAGCGCCTGGTTTGCGCTGCGTCAGTGGAAACCTTTCCCCTTTCAAAAAGAGGTGTGGGCTGCGGTAAAAACCGGCGAGTCGGGCTTGCTGCATGCCACCACCGGCGCGGGGAAAACCTATGCCGTGTGGTTCGCCGCGCTCAATCGCTTCGCCAAGATTCCCGCTGCACCCGCGCCCACAGCGCGCCCGCGCAAACCGACGGTGGCGCCGCTGACGGTGCTGTGGATTACGCCCATGCGTGCTCTGGCCGCCGACACCGCGCGCGCCTTGCAGGCGCCGCTGGATGATTTGCACATTCACTGGAGCGTGGGCCTGCGCACCGGCGACACGGGCAGCGCCGAGCGCGCGCGGCAAAGCCGCAAGCTGCCCAGCGCGCTGATCACCACACCGGAAAGCCTGACGCTGCTGCTTACCGGCGCCAAAGCCCGCGAAACCTTCGCCAGCGTGCGCATGGTGATCGTCGATGAATGGCACGAACTGCTCGGCAACAAGCGCGGCGTGCAGCTGCAACTGGCCCTGGCGCGCCTGCGGCAATGGACGCCGGAACTGATGGTATGGGGTCTGTCTGCCACCCTCGGCAACCAACCCCACGCCATGGAAGTGCTGATGCCAACCGGGCGTCTGGTGCAAGGCAAAATGGCCAAAACCTTGCGCGTCGACACCCTGTTGCCGCCCGGCATTGAACGCTTTCCGTGGGCCGGGCATCTGGGTTTGCGCATGTTGCCGCAAGTGGTTGAAGAGTTGGAAAGCAGCAGCACCACACTGGTGTTCACCAATACGCGGTCGCAGGCGGAAATCTGGTACCAGGCGCTGCTCGAAGCGCGTCCCGACTGGGCGGGTTTGCTGGCCTTGCACCACGGCTCGTTGTCGCGCGAGGTGCGCGACTGGGTGGAACTGGCGCTCAAGCAAGGCTCGCTAAAAGCCGTGGTGTGCACCTCCAGCCTCGACTTGGGCGTGGACTTTCTGCCGGTGGAGCGCGTGCTGCAAATCGGCTCACCCAAAGGCGTGGCGCGCCTGATGCAGCGTGCCGGGCGCAGCGGCCATGCGCCGGGGCGGCCTTCGCGCGTGACGTTGGTGCCGACCCACAGCCTGGAACTCTTGGAATCGGCGGCGGCGCAAACGGCCGTGGCCGAGCGCCGAATCGAGGCGCGCCAGTCTCCGGAAAAACCCCTCGACGTGCTGGTTCAGCACCTGGTCAGCATGGCCCTGGGCGGCGGTTTTATGAGCGAGGCCATGCTCGCCGAAGTGCGCAGCGCCTGGGCTTACCGCCAGCTCACCGACGAAGAGTGGGACTGGGCCTTGGCCTTTATCCGCCACGGTGGCCACTCGCTCACCGCCTACCCCGACTACCGCCGCGCCGAACCCGACGCCGACGGCCGCTGGCGCGTGCCCGATGCGCGCCTGGCGCGGCGCCACCGCATGAGCATCGGCACCATCGTCAGCGACGCCAGCCTGAGCGTGAAGTACTGGACCAAAGGCGGCAGCGGCGGCTCATTGGGCAGCGTCGAAGAAGGCTTTATCGCCCGCCTGCGCCCCGGTGATGGCTTCCTGTTCGCCGGGCGCCTGCTGGAATTGGTGCGGGTGGAAAACATGACCGCCTACGTACGCCGCGCCACCGGCAAAAAAGCCGCCGTGCCGCGCTGGAATGGCGGACGCATGCCGCTGTCCAGCGAACTGGCCGACGCCGTGGTCGACAAACTCGGCGCCGCCGCCGCGGGCGAATACGCCAGCGATGAGATGCGGCTTTTGCGCCCGTTGCTCGCGGTGCAGGAAAGCTGGTCCGCGCTGCCGACCGCCTACACCTTGCTCGCCGAAGTGGTGAAATCGCGCGAAGGCTGGCACCTGTTTCTTTACCCGTTCGCCGGGCGTTCCGTGCACCTGGGGCTGGCCAGCCTGCTCGCCTGGCGCCTGGCCGAAGGGCAACCGCTGAGCTTTTCCATCGCCGTTAACGACTACGGCCTGGAACTGCTGTGCGCCAGTCCCATCGACTACGCCCACGCCCTAACCCCGGCGCTGTTCAGCACCGAGCACCTGTTGCGCGACGTGCTCGCCAGCCTGAACGCCGGTGAGTTGGCGCGCCGCCGCTTTCGCGAAATCGCCCGCATCGCCGGGCTAGTGTTCTCCGGCTACCCCGGCGCCGCCAAAAGCGCCCGGCAACTGCAAGCCTCCAGTGCCTTGTTCTTCGACGTGTTCCAACAATACGACCCAAGCAACCTGCTGCTCACCCAGGCCCAACAAGAAGTGCTGCGCCAGGAACTGGAAGTGCAGCGACTGCAGCACACCCTGGAACGCCTGCAAACGCGGCGCCTGGACGTGCACGTGATCAAACGCGCCACGCCCCTGGCCTTTCCGCTGCTGGTGGAACGCTTCCGCGAAAGCCTCAGCTCGGAAAAACTGGCCGACCGCATCAAACGCATGGTGCAAGACCTGGAAAAAGCCGCCGGCCCCGGCGGTTACGAAGCCGAAACCGACGCCCGATTCGCCATCGACAACGAGCGCCCTGCCCCACGCAAAGGCCGCGCCCCGCGCCAAGGCAAAGACGGCCGACCACGTCCCGTTAAGGAGCGTCCTTGAGCGAACATCTGCCCGTGCAACTGGCTGGAACCGAGCTCTGGCTGCTCGCCGACAAAGCCATCTGGTGGCCCGACTACCAGGCGCTGCTGATTGCCGACCTGCACCTGGGCAAGGCCGCCACCTACCGCCAACTGGGCCAACCTGTGCCCCACGGCACAACCGCTGAAAACTTCCACCGCCTCGACCAGTTGCTGCACCGCTACCCCAGCCGGCGCCTGATCGTACTTGGCGACTTTCTCCATGCCCGCCAAGCCAAAAACCCCGCCACCTTGGCCGCCCTACAGCAATGGCGCAGTGGCCATGTGGCCATGGACATCACCCTCATCCGCGGCAACCACGACCGCAACGCCGGCGACCCACCGGCGGAGCTGGGCATTGAAACCGTCGCCGAGCCGCTACTGGTGGGCCCGCTGGCCCTGCAACATGAACCGGACGCCCACGCCACCCACCATGTACTGGCCGGGCACGTGCACCCCGCGTATCGCCTGCGCGGCAAAGGTCGGCAGAGCTTGCGGCTGCCGTGCTTTTTGATTGGCGAACGGGTGAGCCTGATGCCCGCGTTTGGGAGTTTTACTGGTGCGATGGGCGTGTTGCCTGAGGATGGGGAGCGGGTTTTTGTGGTGGGGGATGGTGGGGTTTGGCGGGTGGTTTAGGGGGGAATCGCTTTGAGCCGCGATGTTTGTGATTTTGCTCCAAAGCCTTTGATCTACAGCTTGTGATCTGCCGCTTTTGATCTTGATCTTGATCTACCCCGCACCGTTTATCGCAGGCCGAGTGGAGTCGTTGCGTAGGGGGTTGAGCGGCCGGGAGCCGCGAGAGGCGTGTCGGGCCATGGATGGCCCTTATCGCGGGGACGCCTAGTCCGTGCCCCCGGAGTAACGACGGAAGGAGGGAAGTCGGAGCGCAGCGTAGACCCAAGGTAGGGGCTAGCGTTTTTGGTTACTTTTGTCGCAATGACAAAAGTGACTCACGCGTAAGGCGCGAAACCAAAACGTTCAGCACACGCGGTAATGAATACCCTCGCCGATCCACCGTGTACGGCTTGAGATACTGGATCCCCGCGTTCGCGAGGATGACGGTGGTGTTTGGTAATTCCTCCGTCACTCCGAGAACGCAGATGACGGAGGTTTTGATAACGCTCGCAGTACAAGCCCCAACGGAACAACCCCCACTCCCCACCGGTCTCTAGCCATACACCCAGCCCGCAAAAAACCCCGACCTGCATCGCCCTGTGACATCCCCCCTCCCACACGGCAAACTACCCCCACACCGGAGCCGGAGTGCTCCTGTCCACCGCTCCTCTTTATGGAAAACAGAATGCGCCACAGACAAGTCATCAACGCCTCCGTCAGCCCCAAGGGCAGCCTGGAAACATTGTCCCAACGCGAAGTGCAACAACTCAGCGAAGCTGGTTCCGGCAGCATCTACGACCTGTTCCGCCAGTGCGCCCTGGCTATCCTCAACACCGGCGCCCATATCGATAACGCCAAAACCATTCTCGACGCCTACAAAGACTTCGAAGTGCGCATCCACCAGCAAGACCGTGGCGTGCGCCTGGAGTTGTTGAATGCGCCGGCCGACGCCTTTGTCGATGGCGAAATGATCGCCAGCACCCGCGAAATGCTGTTCAGCGCCCTGCGCGACATCGTCTACACCGAGAACGAACTCGACAGCCAACGCATCGACCTGGAAACCTCCCAGGGCATCACCGATTACGTGTTCCACCTGCTGCGCAACGCCCGCACCCTGCGACCCGGCGTGGAGCCGAAAATTGTCGTGTGCTGGGGTGGGCACTCCATCAGCACCGAGGAATACAAGTACACCAAGAAAGTCGGCCACGAGCTGGGCCTGCGTAGCCTCGATGTGTGCACCGGCTGCGGCCCAGGCGTGATGAAAGGCCCAATGAAGGGCGCGACCATCAGCCATGCCAAACAGCGCATCACCGGCAGCCGTTACCTGGGCCTGACCGAGCCCGGCATCATCGCTGCCGAGGCACCGAACCCGATCGTCAATGAGTTGGTGATTCTGCCGGACATCGAAAAACGCCTGGAAGCGTTCGTGCGAGTCGGCCACGGCATCATCATTTTCCCAGGCGGCGCCGGTACGGCCGAAGAGTTCCTGTATCTGCTCGGCATCCTGATGCACCCGGACAACCAGGACCTGCCTTTCCCCGTCATCCTCACCGGACCGAGAAGCGCCAAGGCGTATTTCGAGCAGCTGCACGCGTTTATTGGGGCAACGCTGGGGGAATCGGCGCAGGCGCATTATCAAATCATTGTCGATGACCCCGCTGAAGTGGCGCGGCAGATGACTCAGGGGCTGAAGCAGGTGAAACAGTTCCGCCGCGAGCGCAACGACGCGTTCCACTTCAACTGGCTGCTGAAAATCGATGAAGGCTTCCAGCGCCCATTCGAGCCGACCCACGCCAACATGGCAGCGCTGAAACTCAACCGCAGCATCGCCCCGCACGAGCTGGCGGCGAATTTGCGTCGCGCGTTTTCCGGCATTGTGGCGGGCAACGTGAAGGCCACCGGCATTCGCCTGATCGAAGAATTCGGCCCCTACGAAATTCATGGCGACCCCGCCGTGATGGAGCCGCTGGACAAACTGCTGCAAGCCTTTGTTGAGCAACACCGCATGAAACTGCCCGGCGGCGCGGCCTATGTGCCGTGCTACCGCGTGATTAACGGCTAACCCCCTTACCTGTGTGAGCGGCTTTAGCCGGGATGTTTTTAGGAGCAGCGCGGTTAATCGCCCGCCCACAGAGAGCACTTGAGGTCCTCCATGCGTGAATTCCATTTCTACGAACCCAAACTCGGCCACGGCCTGAAACACGACCCGCTCAATTCCATCGTCGCCCCACGGCCGATTGGCTGGATCTCGTCGCAAAGCCCTGACGGCGTACTCAATCTGGCGCCATACAGTTTCTTCAATGCCTTCAACTACACGCCGCCGATCATTGGCTTTTCCAGCATCGGCTGGAAAGACAGCGTACGAAACATTGCGGCCAGCAAAGAGTTTGTCTGGAACCTGGCGAGCCGCCCGTTGGCTGAGCAGATGAATACCTCGTCGGCGCTGGTAGCGCCCGAGGTCAATGAGTTCGAGCTGGCAGGCCTGGAGACCGCGCCTTCACGCCTGGTGAAACCGCCACGGGTGCTGGCCAGCCCGGTGTCCTTCGAGTGCCGGTTGAGCGATATCGTGCAGCTGCAGAAAGCCGACGGCGGGCTGATTGATACCTGGCTGGTGCTGGGCGAGGTGGTGGCGGTGCACATCGATACGGCGGTGCTGGAGGACGGCGTGTACAACACCGTGCTGGCGCAACCGATCATGCGCGGCGGCGGCCCGACCGACTATTTCGCCATCGAAGAAAGCCAGCGTTTCCACATGCACCGCCCGGTGGTGGACAAATAACCGCAGCGCTTTCAATGCGGGTTTCGCTGTCCTGACGAAACCCGCTTTGCCGGCGCAAAAATATCGCTCGAACCTTCCAGCCGCTGCGCCCTTCTTACTTAACACCGCAGCTTCTTTACAGGATGTAACTCATCATGCTGGAACCTCTCCTTCTCGCCGCTACGCGCGTGTCCACCTACGACCTGGACCGCCCACTCACCAACGCCAGTGGCTTTTTTTTCCAGCGCGACGAACGCCTGTTTCTGGTCACCAGCCGTCACGTGGTCGTCGACGCTCCGACCGAGCATCACCCGAGCCGCCTGGAAATCGAGCTGCACACCAATAAAAACAACCTGGCGGAGTCCATCGGCTTCTCCATTCCGCTGTTCAAAGACGGTAAAAGCCTGTGGCGCCAAGGCACCGATTCGGGCGGTGAAATCGATATTGCCGTGGTCGAAATTGATCGCAGCGCCCTGCCGCCGACCACCGCGTACCTGGCTTTCACGCCTGAGCACCTGGCCGATCTGACCAAGCCCATCGAAATCGGCAGCCCCTTGCTGGTGGTCGGTTTCCCGCTGGGTTTCCACGACACCTTGCACCACATGCCCGTAGCGCGGCAGGCCAGCATTGCTTCGGCGTTTGGCCTGCGGTTCAAGGGTGAAGGCTACTTCCTCACCGACGCGCGCACGCACCGTGGCTCTAGCGGCGCACCGATTGTGATGCGCATGGCCGCCGACGATAACCGCGAGCTTCCGTGGCTGCTGCTGGGCGTGCATTCATCGCGTCTGGACGTTAACCGCGATCAGGAGCTGGACGAAGCGCTGGGCCTTAATTGCGCCTGGTATTCCGATGTGCTGATGACCCTGACCGAGTAAATCGCGGGTGGCGGTATCGGTTTTCGTTGTGTAAGGTTGCCGGCGGGTGTCACGGCTGCAGTTGCGCAGCCGGGCAGGTTTTTTGTGTTGGTCGGGCCGCCGCACAGTCTGAAAAAGTGAGCGACCATGAACCGACCCCTTCCCCCAAAGGCTCTTCCGGCTGCGCGCCGCGTAGCCGACAAAGCATTTAGCGCCCTCGAGCATTTCCTTCATATCGAAGCCGTCAGCGGCATCGTTTTGATGCTCGCCGCTGCCATCGCCCTGATCTGGGCCAACTCCTCGGCCGCCGACAGTTATCACCACCTCTGGCACATGCCGATCAGCCTTGGCTTGGGCGATTGGCAAATTTCCCAGACCCTGCACTTCTGGATCAACGACGGTTTGATGACCGTGTTCTTTCTGGTGGTTGGCCTGGAAATTCGCCGCGAAATTCACGAAGGCGCCCTCGCCACACTCAAGCTGGCGACCCTGCCGATGGCCGCCGCGCTCGGCGGCGTAGTGGTGCCAGCGCTGATCTACGTCGCCCTTAACGTCGACCCGAACCTGCGCGCCGGCTGGGCCGTGCCCACGGCCACCGACATCGCGTTCGCCATGGGCGTGCTGGCCTTGCTGGGCAAATCGATTCCGCCGTCCGTGCGGGTATTTTTGCTGGCGCTGGCGATCATCGATGACATTGCCGCGGTGCTGATCATTGCCGTGTTCTATTCCGGCGGCCTGGAGCCCATCGGTTTCCTGATCGCCGCTGCGGGCATTGTGCTGGTGTTGATCTTTCAGCAAATTGGCATCGGCTCCGCGTTTGCCTATGTGCTGCCCGGCGCCATTTTATGGTTCGGCCTGTTGAAAACCGGCGCCCATCCCACCCTGGCCGGCGTGGTGTTGGGGCTGATGACGCCGGTGTTTTCCCGCCCCGATACCGAGGGTCCGCTGGACAAGGCCAGGGGCGCCCTGCACAACCTCACGCACCGCGCCGAGGAAGACACCGGCGAGGTCTTGCATTCGGTCAAACAGCTGCGCACCGCACAGCGCGAATTGCTGCCGCCGGTGATCCGCGTGCAGGCGGCGCTGCATCCTTGGGTGGCCTATGGCGTGATGCCGTTGTTCGCGCTGGCTAACGCGGGCGTCAGCCTCGGCGGCGTCGACCTCAACGATTCGGCCTCGCTGACAGTGATGTTCGGCGTGCTCTGCGCGCTGGTGATTGGCAAGCCGCTTGGCGTGATGTTCAGCACCTGGCTGCTGGTGCGCCTGGGCTGGTGCGTGCTGCCGCCGGGCATGACGTGGTCGTGGCTGGGTTTGATTGGCTGCCTGGCGGGCATTGGCTTCACCATGTCGATCTTTATCGCCTCACTGGCCTTTACCGACGATGGCCTACTCAGTGCCGCCAAGCTCGGTGTGCTGCTCGCCTCGGCCATTGCCGCCACGCTCGGCCTGATAATTGGCGCCCTCGTGGTTCGCCGCGCCAAGGCGAACCCTGCCTAGACCCGCCCAAACCACTCCGTCTGTGGGAGAGGCTTTAGCCTCGATGCTTTTTGAGCTTTAAAAGCAGGCCGTGGCGGCTACCGATAAGCCGCCACCCTCGCCTGCCATTCGGGGTCGTTGGCCAGCGTTTCAATGGCTTTGTTGAGCGCTGGCAACAACCGAGCGTAGGCCGTGGGGACCAGCAGGTGGCGCTCGTAGCGACTCATCGGCTCGGCGACAAATAACTCGGCCTGCAAGGCCGGTCGCTCAGACCAGAAAAATTCCAGGGTGCGTTTGCCCACTACCGTGGCGTCGATCCAACCGCGTTGCAGGCGTTCGACGTTCACGCGCTCGTCGACGCTGTCTTCGCGTTTCACCGAACCGCTCGTGAGCAGAGGAATCAGTTCCGGGTAGTAATGCCCGGCCACCAGCCCCAAGCGATGCCCCGGCACGGTGTCGAGCGTGAGCCGCGCGGGCTCGCCGCTGTTGCGCGACACCAGCAAATTAACGTCATCGATAAACGGCTTTGTCAGCGTAAAGGCCGGCGAACTGGGGAACCACGCCGGGCTCACGCCGAGCACCAGACCCGGCAGCCGGTCCTCGGTCAATTGCCGATCGAGGCGCCTGCGGGGAATCTCACGAACGGCAAAGTGGTAATCCGGCATCAACGCTTCCAGCCGCTGCGACAGGTCGAAATACAGCCCTTGTTGCGCGGCGTAATCCACCACGTACGGCGGTTTGTTCTGGTAGCAAAACAGGGTGATATCTTCAGCGGCCGATGCCGCCGCACTGTGCACAAGCCAGACCACAGCCCACAACATTGCTCTCACCGCACACCCCTGTTTTGCCGAATCGTTACCGATTGACTATAGATCAGCAGGCGCGTGCGACAGGCCGCACTGCCTATCAGCGTTTTCACCTTTGGCTTGGATGCATAGGTGCAGGACGGTATAAGGAACGCCACGAAAAAGACGTGTTTGATTGGCTACGGATGGGGACAGATGGCGCAGTGGCTCAAAGGTGACGAGCAGATGGTGGAGCGGATACGAGCCTACGACTGGGCCTCGTCGCCGCTGGGGCCGATTGAGGATTGGCCGGATGTTTTAAAGACCACCGTTGCCCTGAGCCTCGGTTCAAGCTTCCCGCAAGCCATCGTTTGGGGCGAAAGCCTCACTACCCTGCACAACCAAGCCTTCAATCAAATTCTCGGCAATAAACCCTCTGCGTTGGGCCGCTCGTTCAGCGACGTGTGGAGCGAAGCGTGGCCCGATATCAGCGCCTTCGCCGACGCCGCTTTTGCAGGCCAAGCCACCTACCTGGAAGATTTCCCGCTGCTGATCGAGCGCGGCGGCGCCCCGGAGCAGGCCTACTTCACCTTTTGCTACAGCCCCATTCGCGACCACACCGGCAAGGTCGTTGGCATCCTCGATACCGTGGCTGAAACCACGGCCACGGTGGTGGCCAACCAGCGCCTGGCCTTTCTCGATGGCCTCGGGCGTGCGGTGGCAACGGCCACCAGCGCCGATGTGATTCTGGCCGCCACCACGCGCATGCTGGCGCAGCAGTTAGGCCTGTCGAACTGCGCCTACGCCGATATGCACACCGACCAGGACGGCTTCACCATTCGCGGCGATTGGGCCGCGCCGGGCTCGCCGCATATTCTCGGCATTTATCGCCTGGCCGACTTTGGCGAGCTGGCTGTGCGCAACCTCAGCGCCGGGCTGCCGTTGATTATCAACGACAACCTCAGCGAGCTGCCCAGCCACGAATCGGCGGCGTTCCAGGCCCTGGGCATCACGGCGACCATCTGCATGCCGCTGATCAAAGACGGCCGCCTTACGGCGTTGATGGCTATCCACGACAACGTGCCCCGGCAGTGGACCGATACCGATATGGGCCTGCTGCGTGAAGTCACCGAACGTTCGTGGGCACACATCGAGCGGGTGCGCGCCGACGCCGAATTACGTGAAGCCGTGAACGCCCTGGCCACGCTCAATAGCACGCTGGAGTTACGGGTGGAGGAACGCACGGCGCGGCTGGTCGAAACCGAAGCGGAACTGCGCCAAGCGCAGAAATTAGAGGCCATCGGCCAACTCACGGGCGGCGTGGCCCATGACTTCAACAACCTGCTGACCATCATTCGCTCCTCGATCCACTTCTTGCGCCGCACCGATCTGCCGCTGGAGCGCCGCAACCGTTACATCGACACCATTTCCAACACCATCGAGCGCGGCGCTAAGCTCACTGGGCAACTGCTGGCCTTTGCCCGCCGCCAACCGCTGCATCCGCAAGTGTTCGAAGTGGGCCAACGCCTGGAGGCCTTGCACGACATGCTCGACTCGGCCGCAGGCGCGCGCATTCAGGTGGTGCTGGAATTGCCAAGGCAGCCGTGTTTTGTTCGGGCCGATCTCGGTCAATTGGAAACCGCGCTGATCAACATGGCCATCAACGCCCGCGACGCCATGGGCGGCGAAGGCCAACTGACGGTGCGCCTGACGTGCAACCAGCGCATGCCATCGGCTTCCCAGTCAGCGGCCGAGGCCGGCCTGCTGGCCGCGATTGCCGTTACCGACACCGGTGCCGGAATCGCCCCAGCGGTGATGTCGCGAATATTCGAACCCTTCTTCACCACCAAGGAAATTGGCCAGGGCACTGGTCTCGGCTTGTCGCAAGTGTTTGGCTTTGCCAAGCAATCGGGCGGCGACGTCGACGTGTACTCCGTGCCCGGGCAAGGCACCACGTTCACCCTGTTTCTGCCGCAGGTGGAAGCGCAAGCCGGGCTTACTGAACCTGTCCCGCCACCGATGCAACAAACCCTGCGTGGTACGCAGCAGCGGGTACTGGTGGTGGAAGACAACCGAGAGATCGGCAGCTTTGCCGCCGACATGCTGCAAGACCTGGGCTACGACGTGACCTGGGCCAGCACCGCCGAGGAAGCCCTGCAACGCATGGGCCCTGAGGCGCTGGAATTCGACGCCGTGTTTTCTGACGTGATGATGCCCGGCATTGGCGGCCTGAACCTGGCCACCGAACTGCGCCGCCGCCGCCCCGGTCTGCCGATCATCCTCACCTCCGGTTACAGCCAGACGTTGTCCGCCGAAGGCTTCCAGGGTTTCGCCTTCCTGCGCAAACCTTACTCGTCTGAACAGGTGGCGCAGATGTTGAGTGCGGCGCTGAATCGTAAGGATTAGTGCACATGCTACGGCCGCGTCGTCAAAATCGGCGTTCACCATGCAAGCCTGGATCCCGAATCGTCGGACCGCCGCCTGCGCGGGGATGACGGTGTTTTTTTCGCATAGCTTTGTCCAAGCCCGGTTCGGGATCCAGGCTCGTTCATGTATCGGTACCCGTCTAACCCCCTCTAACGCGCATGCACCTAAAAACCAAAAAAACCAAAAAAACACCCCACCGTACCGCTCGGCAAATAATCGAAACCTTCCGCCAAACCCACCCGTCCACTTATTAGCGACGACCCGTTCGCGTCACAGTGGAGAAAAATGGAATGAACACTACCCCGCTCAAACACTTCGGTCTGGCTTGCGTTCTCAGCTTCAGCGCCCTGGCAAGTGCCGTGGCCGCCGAGTCCAATTCCTTCGTCGAAAACGCCACCCAAGGCGGCATCCTGGAAATTGAAGCCGCCAAGCTGGCGCTGGAAAAAAGCAAAAGCACCGACGTGCGCGAGTTCGCCACCACCATGCAGGCGGACCACACAAAGGTGAATCAAGAGCTCACCGCCCTGGCCAAGAAGCAGAACATCGAGGTGCCAGACGAAGCGTCGATGATCGACAAAGCCAAAAAGCTGCTGCTGGAAATGCGCGACGAGTCGTTCGATAAGGGCTACGCCGGCAACCAGGTAGCCGCCCACGAACAGACCATCGAGCTGTTCAAGAAACAAGCCGAGTCGAATGAAAACCCAGAGCTGCAAGCTTTCGCCAAAGAGAAGCTGCCCGCCCTGGAACACCACCTGGAAATGGCCAAGCAGCTAAAAGCCAAGCACGACCACTAAGCCCAGCGGAGGTTGTATGAACGCTCAACACACCGCGCCGCCGGATCGTGACGGGGCCACGCTCGACGCCGAGCAGTGGCCTGCTCAAGACACGCCGGCCGATACCCGGGGGCTTCCCGGGTATCCGCGTCAGCAAGCCGGCAAGCAGGTCGATTCCGAAGCGGACTTCGACCCGGATTCGCCGGACCTTGCCGACCCGCAAATCGACCCGCGGCATCCACCGCGCATTCCCGACGATGCGCCGGATCCGCGGGCCGAGAAGCGCGCGCCTAGCGATGAATACCCGCCCTACGAAAAACCCTGAGGTCGTTAACGCTTGCGTTAGCCCCTGTCGTTCACGTTAAGGAAAGCTGTCCATGCCACTGCACTATGTCGCCTGCTTGGCAGATTTGCCCGACGGCCAGATTGGCCAGGGCAAGATTGGTGAGCAATCGTTGATTCTGTTGCGAACCGGCGACACGGTGCAGGCATTTCAGGGCAATTGTCCGCACGCCGGCGCGCCGTTAGCGGACGGCGCACTGTGCAACGGACGGCTGATTTGCCCGTGGCACAAAGGCACGTTCCGCCTGAGTGATGGGCACGTGTGCGAACCGCCAGCGCTGGAAGATTTGCAGCGTTACGCGGTGACCATTCGCGACGGCCAGGTGTATGTGGACGATCAACCGCTGCCCGCTTTAATCGACAACTCCCAATCGCCAGACGAGCGTTTATTCGCCATCGTCGGCGGTGGCGCAGCCGGTACAGCGGCAGCTTCGGCATTGCGAGAGCATGGGTTTGCCGGGCGCTTGTTACTGATCGACCGTGAGGAGGCGCCGGGCTTTGACCGCACGGTGCTGAGCAAATTTGTAATCGCTGGCGACATGGCGCCAGCGCAGATTCCCGACCTTAAAGACGACGACTACTACCGCGACCAGCGCATCGAGCGCGTGCATGGCCATGTCAATCGCATGGATGCCCAGCGCCGCGAAATCGAGCTGAGCGATGGTCGTCTGTACCGTTACGACTCCGCGCTGCTGGCCACCGGCGCCAAGCCGAAAACCCTGGACCTGCCCGGCGCGCAGTTGGACAACGTGCATGTGCTGCGCTCCCGTGCGCATGCCGCGGACATCCTGCACGCCACGCTGCCGGGCGATCGCGCGGTGATTATCGGCGACAGTTTCATCGGCCTTGAAGCGGCCAGTTCGTTGCGCAAACGTGGCCTCGGCGTGACCGTGATCGCCCGCCATGAAGTGCCTTTCGCCAAGCAATTCGGCATTGAAGTGGGCCGCGCCATCCGCCTGCTGCACGAGAGCAACGGCGTGGTGTTTCGCGTGGGTGAGGAAGCCGTGAGCTTCGAGGCCGACGAAGCCGAGCAAGACCAACACGTAAAGGCGGTGCGCCTGGCCTGTGGTGAACGCATTGCCGCCGACCTGGTGCTGGTCGGCGTCGGCGTGAGCCCCGCTACCGACCTGCTGCAGGGCCTGCGCTTATGCGACGACGGCGCGCTGGTGGTGGACCAACACATGCGCGCCGCGCCGGGCCTGTGGGCGGCTGGTGATATCGCGCGCTTCCCCTTGGCCGACGAACACCTGCGCATCGAACATTGGCGCGTGGCCCAGCAACACGCGCGCATCGCTGCGCAAAATATGCTCGGCGGCGAAGTGGCCTACGACAGCGTGCCGTTCTTCTGGACCCAGCATTTCGGCAAGCGCTTCGACTACCTCGGCCACGCCAAAGACTGGCAGGAAACCATTATTGAAGGCGATCTGGCGAACCTGCACTTTATCGCCCTGCTCTGCAGCCAGGGTCAGGTAGAAGGCGTGGTGGCATGCCAGCGCGAGGCGGCCACGGCGTTGTTGGCAGAGCGGATGCGCGAACCGCTGTCGGTTGAACAAGCGCTAAGGTTGATCCGCCAATGCGGCGGCGAATCGGTTTAAGCGTGGTGTGGGCAGGCCCGCGCAAGCAGGCCTGCCAGGTCGATTAGTTCCCCCGGCTATTTCGGGAAAATGCCGGTAATGGTGATGCCGTAATCCTTCAGCAATTTCAGCGGCAGCTCGGTCGCCTCTTCCTCCGGATCGCCGAATTCGCCTTTCTCCAGATTCTGCTCAGCCCATTTCCATACATACTCCACCGCCTGATCGACGCTAGGCTTGTCGTCCTGATCGACATCCAGAACGGACGTGTTTTGGTCCCTGTTATAGCTGATCACCCAATGGGTCATACGCTGATCTCCGCGTTAAATGTGTCGGTGTCTTACCTGCTGACTGGCGCAACGCCAGATCGGTTCAGGTAGGTTTGTAACCGCATCCATTCATGGTCGAATTTCGTCGTCTAGGCCGTTATCTGCTTGAAAACTTGAACTTTCCCACCTATGGCTTCCTCTCAAACCCATGCACGACATGGCGTTCGCCGCCGTCTTAAAGGAATAGGAGTTTTCCAATGCCGGAACAGGCATGGCCTGAGCGCAAGCCGTCGACCCTCGCGATTCTGCTGGCAATCGCCGCGTGCCTGGCGCTCGCCGGCTGCGACGACAAACAGCAAACGCCGCCCCATACCCGCGTGCTCGTGCAGAGCGTTAAGCCCGGTGATTTCAGCGACCAAGTGGAGCTGACCGGCGATATTCAGGCGCGCGTTGAAGCGCAGCAGTCATTTCGCGTCGGCGGCAAGATTATTGAGCGCATGGTCGAGGTCGGCGACCAGGTGAAGGCCGACCAAGTGTTGGCTCGCCTTGACCCGCAAGAACAGCAAACCAATGTCGATACCGCCCGCGCCGCTTTGCAGGCGCAGGAGGCGCAGTTGCGTCTGGCTGAAGTGAGTTTCAAACGTCAGCAACAGCTGCTGCCCAAGGGGTACACCAGCAAAAGCGAATTCGACCAGGCGCAGGCCCAGTTGCGCTCCAGTCGCAGTTCCTACAGCGCCGCCCAGGCGCAGCTGGCCAACGCCCGCGACTTGCTCACCTACACCGAACTACGCGCGTCCGCCGATGGCGTCATCACCCAGCGTCAGGCTGAGGCCGGGCAAGTGGTGCAAGCCACGGTGCCGATCTTCACCCTGGCACGCGCGGGCGAACGGGACGCGGTTTTCGATGTGTACGAATCGCTATTCAACGCTGACCTGGCCGAACAACCGGTGACCGTCAGCCTGCTGAACCGCCCCGCCGTCACGGCGCAAGGCAAGGTGCGCGAGATAACCCCAACCATCGATGCGCAAAGCGGCACGGTGAAGGTCAAGGTGGCGCTGGAAAACGCACCGGAAGAAATGAACCTGGGCGCCGTGGTCAGCGCCACCGTGCACCCTAAAACCAGCAACCGCGTGGTGCTGCCATGGTCGGCGCTGTTTAAAAGCCAGAATCAGCCGGCGGTATGGCTGGTGGATGACCAGCAGAAAGTCACCCTGCAACCAGTGAGTGATGTGGCGTACGGCAGCGGCACGGTGATGATCGGCAAAGGTTTGAAAGCTGGCCAACACGTAGTGGTCGCCGGAGGGCAGTTGCTGCATCCGGGGCAAGTGGTAGAAATCGCCACGCCGGACAAAGCCGCCGAACCCGAAAAAGCGAAAATCGCCGCGCCGCCACCTGCGGGTAACAGTCGGGAGGCCGCGCCATGAAGCGTTTCACACTGCTGGCTTTGTCCATCTGCCTGGCCCTGGGATTGACGGCCTGCTCAGAAAAAAAACCGGAAAAACCAGCGCCGCGTCCAGTGCTCTACAGCGTGGTCAGTACCCAGCAGCAAGCCACGGTGGGCCGCTACGCCGGCACCATCGAAGCCCGTTACGAAACCACCGTCGGCTTTCGCACCAACGGCCGCATTGCCTCACGCACCGTGAACGTCGGGGACAAAGTCGACAAAGGCACCCTGCTCGCCACCCTCGACCCCAGCGACCAGGAAAATCAGCTGCGCGCCCGCGAAGGTCAGATGGCCAGCGCCAACGCGCAGTGGATCGACGCGCAAGCCGATGCACGCCGCCAGCAGGAACTGTTCGACCGCGGCGTGGGCGCCAAAGCCAATCTCGATGACGCGCAAACACGCCTGAAAACGGCGCGCGCCAACCTCGACCAAATGGCCGCCGACGTGCAAAACGCCAAAGACCAGGTGCAGTACACCCGCCTGCTCAGCGACTTCCCCGGCGTGGTCACCGCCTGGCGCGCAGAAACCGGCCAAGTGGTCGCGGCCGGCCAGGAAGTGTTGACTCTGGCCCGCCCCGATGTGCGCGAAGCGGTGTTCGACCTGCCTGACGAACAAGTGGCGCAATTGCCCGCTGAAGCGCGCTTTACCGTGCGCTCGCAATTACAGCCAGACGTTCAGGCCCAGGCACAGGTTCGCGAAATGGCACCGCAGGCCGACCCCACCACACGCTCGCGACGCGTGCGCCTGAGTTTGATCGACAGCCCGGAAGAACTGCGGCTGGGCACCACCGTTAACGTCGAACTCAGCAGCCAAACGGCCGCACACAGCACGTTGCCGGCCAGCGTATTGATTGGCGACCGCGTCGAAAACGGCCGCGCGCAGGTCTGGGTAATCGACCCCACGAGTCTCGCCGTGAATCAGCGGACCGTGCAGGTGTTAAGACGTGAAGGCGACTCGGTGGTAATTGGCGAAGGCCTACGCGACGGCGAACACGTGGTGCGCGCCGGCGTGAACAGTTTGCAACCCGGACAAGTCGTCAAGCTGGACCCAGGAGCAGTGCAATGAGTCGGGAAACGGGCGGTTTCAACCTGTCGGACTGGGCCCTGCGCCATCAGTCGTTGGTCTGGTATCTGATGGCTGTTTCCTTGGTCATGGGGATTTTTTCCTACTTTGAATTGGGGCGGGAGGAAGACCCTTCATTCACCATCAAAACCATGGTCATCCAAACCCGCTGGCCGGGCGCGACGGTGAACGACACCCTTTACCAAGTCACCGACCGCATCGAAAAGAAACTCGAAGAACTGGATACGCTGGACTACGTAAAGAGCTACACGCGGCCCGGCGAATCGACCGTATTCGTGTACCTGAAAGACACCACCAACGGCAAAGACATCCCCGACATCTGGTACCAGGTGCGTAAGAAAATCACCGACATCCAGGGCGAATTTCCCCAAGGTTTGCAGGGGCCATTCTTCAACGATGAATTCGGCGACGTGTTCGGCAGCATCTACGCCTTCACCGGCGACGGCCTGAGCTACCGGCAACTGCGCGACTATGTGGAACAGGTGCGCCTTGATATCCGCAGCGTCGACAACTTGGGCAAGGTGCAGTTGATCGGCGAACAAAACGAAGTGCTGTACCTGAACTTCTCCACCCGCAAACTGGCCGCGTTGGGGCTGGACCAAAGCCAGGTGGTGCAAAGCCTGCAAGCGCAAAACAGCGTGACGCCATCCGGTGTGATCGAGGCCGGCCCCGAGCGAATTTCGGTGCGCACGTCCGGCGAATTCCGCTCGCAGGAAGACCTGCAAGCGGTGAATTTGCGGGTTAACGATCAGTTCTATCGCTTGGCCGACCTGGCCACCATCGAGCACCGTTTTCAGGATCCGCCGGAATCGCTGTTCCGCTTCAACGGCCAACCTGCCATCGGCTTAGCCGTTGCCATGCGCGACGGTGGGAACATTCAGACCTTCGGTAAGCAATTGCACCAGCGCATGGAGGAAATAACGGCGGAGTTGCCGGTCGGCGTCGGCGTGCATCAGGTGTCGAACCAAGCCGAAGTGGTGAACAAAGCCGTAGGCGGTTTCACCAGTGCGCTGTTCGAAGCGGTGGTAATTGTGCTGGTGGTGAGTTTTATCAGCCTGGGCGTGCGCGCCGGTTTGGTGGTGGCGTGCTCCATTCCGCTGGTGTTGGCCATGGTGTTCGTGTTCATGGAATACAGCGGCATCACCATGCAGCGGATTTCCCTGGGCGCCCTGATCATAGCCCTCGGCCTGCTGGTAGACGACGCGATGATCACCGTGGAAATGATGGTCACGCGCCTGGAGGCCGGCGACACCCGCGCCCAAGCCGCCACCTACGCCTACACCTCCACAGCCTTCCCGATGCTCACCGGCACGTTGGTGACGGTGGCAGGCTTTGTGCCGATTGGTCTGAATGCCAGCTCGGCGGGCGAGTACACCTTCACCCTATTCGCCGTTATTGCTGTGGCGCTGCTGGTGTCGTGGCTGGTGGCGGTTTTGTTCGCCCCGGTTATCGCCGTCCATGTTTTACCGAAATCGCTGAGCCACAAAAAAGACAAAGAACCCGGCCGGCTGACCCGAGGCATGGACCGCGGCTTGAAGTGGGCAATGCGTCATCGCTGGCTGAGCATCGGCTTGACGGTGGCGCTGTTCGTGACCTCGATCGTGCTGATGCAATTTGTGCAGCAGCAATTCTTCCCCTCTTCCGACCGGCCGGAATTGTTGGTCGACCTGAACCTGCCGCAGAACAGCAGCCTGGAGGAAACCCGCCAAGTCGTGGACCGTTTGGAAGCCACCATCAAGGACAGCCCCGACATTCAGCGCTGGAGCACGTATATCGGCGAGGGCGCCGCGCGCTTCTATCTGCCGCTCGACCAACAACTGCAAAACCCCTTCTATGCCCAGCTAGTGATCGTCAGCAAAGACCTGGAAGCGCGCCAACGCCTGGCCGCTGAACTGAAGGCCCGTTTGCGGGAAGACTTCGTTGGCATCAGCAGCCTGGTTCAACCGTTGGAAATGGGCCCGCCTGTAGGACGGCCGATTCAGTACCGCATCAGCGGGCCGAACATCGAGCAGGTGCGCGAATACGCCATGCAAGTGGCCGGACTGCTCGACGGTAACGCCGATATCGGCGACATGATTTACGACTGGAACGAGCCTGGTCGGGTGCTGAAAATTGACGTGGCGCAAGACAAAGCCCGGCAGTTGGGGCTGTCGTCACAAGACGTGGCGCAGACCATGAACAGCGTGGTGACCGGCGCAAACGTCACTCAGGTTCGCGACAGCATCTATCTGATTAACGTGGTGGGCCGTTCCGAGGAAGGCGAACGACGTTCCCCTGAGACCTTGGAAAACCTGCAAATCACCACGCCGCGTGGCACTTCTATTCCGCTGCGCGCATTCGCCACGGTGAGCTATGAGCTTGAGCAACCGCTGGTATGGCGCCGCGATCGCAAGCCCACCATCACCCTCAAAGCCAGCGTGCACGGCGACAAACAACCCACCGACGTGATGGCCGAACTGCAGCCGAAAATAGACGAGTTCGCCGCGAACTTGCCGGCGGCGTATCGGATCAAACCGGGCGGCACCGTCGAGGAAAGCGGCAAGGCGCAGGGACCGATTGGCAAGGTGATACCGCTGATGCTGTTTTTGATGGCGACCTTTCTGATGATTCAGCTGCAAAGCGTGAAGAAGCTGTTTCTGGTTGCCAGCGTCGCACCACTGGGCTTGATCGGCGTGGTTGCCGCGCTTTTGCCCACCGGCACACCGTTGGGCTTTGTGGCGATTCTTGGGGTGCTAGCGCTTATCGGCATCATCATTCGCAACTCGGTGATTCTGGTGACGCAGATCGACGAATTCCGCGAGGCAGGCTCACACGCTTGGGACGCGGTCATTGAAGCGACTCATCACCGAACCCGCCCCATTCTGCTCACTGCTGCAGCGGCCAGCCTGGGCATGATTCCTATCGCACGCGAAGTGTTTTGGGGGCCGATGGCCTTTGCGATGATCGGCGGCATCATCAGCGCCACGCTGCTGACCTTGCTGTTCCTGCCGGCTTTGTACGTCGCTTCTTACCGCATTCAAGAACCAGAGCGGGACAGCGCCCAAAGCGGCGGCGAACCTTCCGAGGTGCGTTAGCCGGAGAACAATGCGTCGTGCGGAAAAGGGAACCGAACGGCGCATTCTTCCTTCTCACGTTATGCCCGTCCGCGCAGCCCGCGGGACGATGCTCAACGACAGAGAGCCCGGATGAACACAAAACGCGCCGTCGCACTGCTGACCCTCGACACGCCACTGGCCGACCACGAGCGCGCAGTTCAGCAGGTACTGGCAGAGAAATTCGGCGGCCTGCTCGGTCTGCCCGTACAGACGTCTTCCGAAAACAACAGCGCCTGTTATTGGATCCCCAGCGAAACGGTGGCGGGCATCCAGCAGATGAAGGCGCTCGGGATAGCCAGCGCCGAGGACTTCTTCGGCGGCGTCGTGCGGTTCCCCTTCATGGCGACCAAAGCCATTAGCCACCCCTTGATCGAGCAGCCGACCGTGACGCCCGAAGGCTGGACCGCGCAGTTTCACCAACAGGCGGCCGATGCGGTATTGCGCGGCACCACGGTGTTTGACCTGAGCGATGCCGAGCTGGCCGGATCGGCCCTGCTGGCGCATGGGCCCGTGCGGGTGAAAGCTGTGCGAGGCAAAGCCGGTCGAGGTCAGACGTTGGTGGAAAACGCCGCTGAACTCAGCGCGTGTTTACGCCAGGCGGATGCTCAGGAAGTCTCGAAATGGGGTCTGGTACTGGAGGAACACCTGAAGGAGGTCGTGACGTTCAGCGTGGGACAAATCCAAGTCGCCGGGCTCGTCGCCAGCTATTACGGCTCGCAACGCTTAACCCAAGACGACAGCGGCGCGCAGGTCTACGGCGGCTCTGATTTGATGATCGTGCGCGGGGGCTATGAAGCGCTTGATGCGCTGCCGTTATCGGCGCACGCCCGTTTGGCGATCAAGCAGGCCGTTACGTATGAACAAGCCGCGTTCGATTGCCTGGGGCTGATCGCCTCGCGTCGCAACTACGACATTGCCCAGGGTATCGACGCCCTGGGGGAAGAACGCTCTGGCGTTCTGGAACAGTCTTGGCGCATCGGCGGCGCTAGTCCTGCTGAAGTCTTCGCGCTGGAAGCCTTGCAGCAACACCCCGAAATCCTGTGCCTGAAGGCAAGCACCTACGAAACATATGGCGATGACGCCCCAGCGGGTGCGACGCGCCTGTTCCAAGGCGAAGTTGCGCCCCACGGCACTATCAGCAAATTCGTAAAGGTTGACCTCAATGCCTGCCCATAGCCAGACCATAGACATTCGCGTTGATAACGAAACAATCGCCGGAACCCTCATGTCCCCGGAACAGAAAGTGCCGGGCATACTTTTCGTACATGGTTGGGGTGGCAGCCAACAGAGGGACTTGGCACGCGCCAAAGGCATCGCCGGATTCGGCTGCGTATGCCTGACCTTCGACCTGCGCGGCCACGAGCGCACGTCAGCCAGCAAACAGACCGTGACACGGGAACAGAACCTGGCGGACATCGTTGCAGCCTACGACCAACTGGCGGGCCATCCGGCAATCGATCCGGACAAAATCGCAGTGATCGGCAGTAGTTACGGGGGGTATCTGGCGACGTTTCTTACCGACATGCGTCCGGTACGGTGGCTCGCATTGCGCGTCCCCGCGTTGTACTGGGACGAAGAATGGACGGTGCCCAAACAGCTTCTGGACCGCGAGCGCCTGGCGCGTTACCGGCGCACGCTGTGCTTGCCAGAACAGAACCGCGCCCTGGCCTGCTGCGCAAAATTCAAGGGAGACGTGCTGTTAGTGGAGTCGGAGCACGACGATTATGTGCCCCACACCACGCTGATGAGCTACCGCGCGGCCTTCGAAAAGGCCCACTCACTAACCCATCGCATTGTGGATGGCGCCGACCATGCGCTCAGCCAGGACAGCGACCAAAAGGCCTACACCTCGATTCTCAATAGTTGGATTGGGGAAATGATCATGGGGGCGAGAACCGCAGACTATCCCCATCATTCGGCCATTTATTCGTAACTGCGATGAGTCAGTGCAAGGTGTAAGACGGCTCTAGGCCGTCATCGAGGCAGGTGCTGTCGCTGCAAAGCGGATCGGCAAGGCGATCGAATTGAAAACCGCTGCGGTAGATCACCACGTTACGAAAACTGCTCAGTGTTTTGAGTGCTTCGGTGTATTCATGTCCAAGAAGCCGGCGATTGATTAACACGCGGTCAAAGGGCTTATCGCCAAAGTCGATCAACGACAACAGCTCATCCAGCGTGGCGACCGAAGCAATGCCGAAACAACCAGCGTTATTCATGAGTTTTTCTACATTGGCGCGAACCAGCGGGTCGGCGTCTGCAATCAGGATGCGCATGTGCTTGGCTAACATGGTCAAGGCTCGTAAAGAATGAGCCAGCAAGTGTCCTTAGGGTGACCAAGCCATTGAACTCGATGTTTCCTCAAATGCCGTAGGAGGTTACTTCCCGAGTCGTTCCAACCCGTCAGCAACAATGGCTAATTCCTTCACAAGCGCCTGCAATCGGCTTTCCACTTCCGACTGCGGCAATTGCTCCTGACAGGCGCGTTGCAATGCCGCTGCCGCGCGTTGTGCGTCGAACGCCCCTATGTTTCCGGCGGTGCCCTGCACCGTATGAGCGAGGCGCGTAGCTGACACCTCGTCGCCCTCCTCGACTGCTGCATGGAACTCCGAGGAGAAGTCCTCCGCTTGTTGACGAAACATCTTCAACAACTTGATGTAAAGCGCCGTGTTGTTCATGCAAACGGACAAACCCGCTTCAACATCGACACCAGGAAGCGCACCAATTGTTTCGGAAACCGCTGACGGCTCAGCCGAAGTTTTCGCAGTGGCCGGGGTAGGAAGCGGCTTAACCCACTTGGCGATGGTGGTGAACATGCTCAGCACATCGAGCGGCTTGGTGATGTAGTCATCCATTCCCGCCGCCAACGCTTTCTCCCGGTCTCCTTTCATGGCGCTGGCCGTCATCGCAATGATCGGAATTGCCTGTGTACGCAGATCAGCTCGTATGTGCTGCGTCGCGGTATACCCGTCCATTACTGGCATTTGGCAGTCCATCAAAATGAAACTGAACGAGCGGTCTTTGGCGAGAACGTCAAGCGCACGCTGCCCGTTGCCAGCCACCACAACCTCGGCGCCAGCCTGAGCCAGCAAAGCAACCGCCAGCTCCTGGTTCATCTCATTGTCTTCAACCAGAAGAATGCGATGGCCAGGCAAGCGCGAACGAAGATCAATGGATCTGTTGTCGTCTCGAACCTTCCGGGCAGGCAGCGGCGCGGAATGGCTTAGGGCTTCGCTCAAGGAGCCCGCCAATTTGGCGATCGTCAGCGGCTTTACCATCACGGCGTTGAACGCTTCAGCATCTTGCACCTGAGCATCGCCCTCGCCGCCTGCAGAGCCGATGAGAATTGCCCGGACGTCGTGGTGGCTCGCCCGTTGCCGAATGAGCCGCAAGCAATGCGCCCCGCCCATGATCGGCATGTTTTCGTCGAGCAAAATGAGATCGTACCGTCCGCCGGACCGCTCCATTTTATCGATAGCGATGAGTGCCTCGATGCCGTTGGCAACTTGGTCAACTTGCATTCCCAACGACAAACCCATCGTCGTAACAATTTCACGAGCCGAGGCATTGTCGTCAACCAGCAGTGCGCGGACGCCGCTTAGCGAATTAGCAGTGGCTGGCAATAAGCTGGCGTCAGGCGCTTCGACGCAGTCGAGATCGACGTGCACGTGGAAAGTCGACCCCTCACCGTACTGGGACTCCACCCAAATCTGGCCATCCATCAACTCCACCAGCTGCTTGCATATGACAAGTCCCAGGCCACTACCGCCGTACCGTCGAGTAGTGGAAGAATCTGCCTGGGTGAAACTATTGAACAGCTTCGCCCTCTGTTCCTCGGTAAGCCCTATCCCGGTGTCTTTGACCCAAAAATGCAAGGTGAGCCTTTTTTCTACAGCCTCTACCAGTTCCACCCCAACGATGACTTCACCTCGCTCGGTAAATTTCACCGCGTTGTTGCCAAGATTAATAAGCACCTGCGCCAAACGAAGTCGGTCCCCTATTAACAGAGCAGGAACATTGGCGGAGATATCAAACAGAAACTCAATGTTCTTCTGATTAGCCCGCAGACTAATAGCATTGGAAAGATCGTCGAACGCATCCTCCAGACGAAACTCTTCGTGTTCAATCTCCATCTTGGCCGACTCGAGTTTACTAAAGTCTAGAATGTCATTAATCAGATCAAGCAAGGAATTGGCGGCTTTGTGAACCTTCTCAATATAGTTACGCTGGAGCGGATCCAACCCCCCTCGCAGTGCCAATAACGACATCCCCATGATAGCGTTTATTGGCGTGCGGATTTCATGGCTCATATTTGCCAGAAATTCACCTTTTATTTTATTAGCAGACTCGGCGGCGCTCATCGCGGTAGACATTTCTCGCTCGGTTACCTTTTGCGCCGTAATATCGATAAGCCATCCAAGCGTGCCGGTCTCGCCCAAAAAATCGATGCGGAGGAAATTGACTAAAACGTCTCGAATTTGATGATTGTTGTCATAGACCTGCGTTTCATGCTGTTCCACTACGCCTTCACGGCGCAACCTTTCGCGCAATTGTTCACGCTCATCACCGCGGACATATAGACGCGGCATAGGCACATCGACCCGCACATCAAACGTATTGGTAAATAGCGGATTGGCGAACCGAACAATTCCCGTAGTACCGATTTTAAGATCGTCGGAAATAATGCAAACTGCAACTGGGGCGTTATCTAAAATCAATTGCAAGCGCTGATGTTGCCGGGCGATTTCTAATGAGTCGCTACGACGAATACGCATATCCGATAATCGCCGAAGAAAGAACCACATTAATAAACCGCAGGATCCAGCGGTTAGAAATGAAATCCAAAAGCCTTCTTTAAAGCTGTACACCGGCGCAAGAGCGCTGATTGTGACGAGTTTCCACTTACCGCGCGGGTCATTCCAGTCGACCGGAGCTGACGATACCGCGTAACGCTGTCCTTCGATCGTTACGGTGTCTTCGGACAGATTGAAAGGAAGCGCTCTGACCTTGCTTTCATCGTCAAAATAAGCGCCGAACTGCGTGGTTTCCGCGATTTCCTTTATTTGCGCCGGAGTTTTTTGCTCCGTCGTGCGCAGACTCCACTCCAAGCGCCCAGAGGTAAACACAACCCCTTGAGGAGAAATCACAAACCCGATGCGCGAACCGTCATTTCTGACAAAGTCTCCTAACTCACTGGCTTCAAATCGCCCGACCACAGCGCCTGTCACTTCATCCGACGAGGCCTCCAAATACACCGGCGCCGCCACGTAATACACAAGCCGGCCAGACACAGGGCTCACACCGCCGCTAACGCTTGGAAGCCCCTTCATCGCCTGTTGGAAATAGGGACGATTGCGCACGTCCACTCCGATTGGCGATATGTTTTCACCGCTCCAATCACTTTTAATGACGCCCTCGCCGTCGACCACGAACGCGAGACTTGCGCCTACGCGCTTAGCGATCACTTTCAGCGCAGGTTGGGCGATATTAAATTGCCGAGCGTGGCGGATGTCCGGCTCAAGTGAAGCAGTCCTTACCGATGAGTTAATCAACCCCGCTAACAGCAGGGCGCCCATTCCTTTGCCGTTTAGCGTAACGCCCTCAAGACTGAAGGCATTTTCGCGGATCAGCGCCCTCTCCGCGTCACGAAACCTCCCCTCCACCATTAGCCGATAAGCTTCGGTCGCGGCGAAGCCAAGCACACACGAGAACGATAGAGCTCCAACAAGAACAGGAATGCGGTAGGCCCCAATCCACTCAGAAATTTTATTCACCTGGATACTCATAAAGTTAAAGAAGCGACGAGCGAAATTTGCTTAGCCTTCGTGGCTTAAAAACTGTAGCACCACAATTCGCTAGACGTGGTGAAAAACGTCGAACCGCTTTCAGCGACGCTCAGCAAAATCGGGCATATAAGGATTTTCCTACAGATAATGAAGAGCGATTGTACATCACCAAAATTAGGCGGGTGCGATATTTCGGCAACTTTACTCGCGTAGGAACACACTAAATGTCCCAGCCGAAAATCCTTATCTCCGAAAGCCACCCTCTTGCCCAACAAGCATTAGTAAGTGTCTTAAAATCACTTGGGTACACGCGCCTCCATATCGCACCCACGAACGACGTTGCAGAAAAACTTATTCTGGAAGAAAAGTCTTTCGACATACTTTTTTGCTCATTCGGCTCAGCGAATTTTTCCGCGTTAAAGCTTCTACGCCATGCAAACCGTACCGGAGTCATTCGAGCCGTAATCTTCGTCAGCGATGTGTCCGCCGACATATATATCGCTCTCTGCAAGCTCGCCGAGTCTCGCGAAATTCAAGTAGCCGGTCGCGTTGGCAATAAATTCACAAAACCTGAGTTACAAGCGGCATTAGAATGCGGACTTCGTAAAAAAACGCAATTACAACGCCCCTTGCGCACCAACTTGCCTCCCGCAAAAGAGGTGGTCGCTGGCGTATTAAATGATGAGTTCATACCATACTTCCAACCTAAAATAGATCTCAACTCTATGAGATTAGTTGGAGCCGAAATACTGATGCGCTGGCGACATCCAAAATTAGGGATTATCGGCCCGCATACATTTATCGACTTAGCGAAACGTTTCGGCCATCTAGACGCGATGAGTTTCTCAATATTTGAGAGCGCGTTAAAACTCCTAAATCGTGAAGAGTTAGATGAAGACTTCAAGCTCTCAATAAATATCGATGCCACCCAGCTTTCCAGACCTGACTTCAGTTCGCGAGTATCAAGGGTATTGAGCGCCAACCACGTACGCCCGGATTCTTTAATTCTGGAAATCACCGAGAGCGGACTTCTTAAGTCACCGGCCGAATGCTACACAAATTTGATCCTTTTACGGACGATGGGCTGCGGTATTTCAATCGACGATTTTGGAACCGGACTTTCTTCGCTGCAGCGAATCTGCGAGATACCCTGCACCGAAATCAAATTAGACATGAGCTTTGTTAAAGAGATTTCTCTAAATAAGCGCACTCAGCTGGCTGTCGCGAGCATGGCTCATCTTAGCCGACAGATGGGAGTTTCACTCGTGGCTGAGGGCATCGAAAGCGTCGAGCAGCTAAAATTTCTTCAAGACCTTAATTGCCATTTTGGACAGGGACACCTATTTTCTGCACCTGTATCAGCTGAAAGACTTATTAAATGGATGTCAACTCGCAAAATTGAAGATCAGCTCCTTTTAGTTTGATCATGCATTTGTGAATCAGCAATCAGGCCGATGCTCCGTCTTTATAATTTCGAAAACAGTGAAAGGCTAGATCTGGGCCATGAGTGTTGAGCGACACAACCTGTGGCTGGCAGAGGTAGCGAAATACAAAAAGTGTAATCGATACCCAGTTACAGAGCTAAACCATTAGAAATGAAATTTCCTACGCGATTTAAAGAAAACAAATTGATGAAGCTGGACTAAACTCGACTGAGAATTGCCGTTAATGGGGAACATAATGGACCGTAAAAACGTGCTGCATGGTACTTCCGCATCCGAGAAATTTTTAAATCAGGAAGGAGACGGAACCTTGGGGAAATCATCGAATTTTCCTACCCCGAGAACGGAGTCCGCCCACTGCAAAAAGACTTCATTAAATGTTCTATTAGTGGACGACCACCCAGCCAATCTTCTGATCTTAGAGCAACAGCTTATTTTTCTGGGTCATACAACCCAAAGTGCGGAGAATGGAGCCCAGGCATTAATGCTTACGACCCAAGCGAAATTCGATCTGGTCATCACGGATTGCCGAATGCCAGTCATGGATGGGTTCGAGTTAGCAAATCAACTCAGAGCACAGGAAAGAACTCTAGCTCTGCCGCCTTACTGGATCATAGGCGTGACTGCAACTACGGAACAGGATGAACGCGTTCTGTGCATCCAGGCAGGAATGAATGATTGTCTTTTCAAGCCAGTAGGCGCATCGGAACTGGAACATTGCATTAACAGCCTTGCTGGACTGGTCGGCCAATCGAAATCAGCTAAGCCAAAACATATTTCGCAGTTAGTTGACGACAGAAGCATCCGCGTACTGACAAACGGAGACGATGAGTTAAAAGCTCTTTTTCTGCAGCAGTTATACATCACTAACCAAGTTGACTTGGACAAGCTCCAGGATAACTTGAAATTGTTGGACTGGGAGGGATTCTCGTTCATTGCGCATCGCGTCAAAGGCGTAGCCAAGCTAATTAATGCGAAGACGCTAGTTGAATCGATTGAAAAGTACGAGAAAGCGACGAATCTCGAAAATAAAACGTCGAACATTGAAACCATCGCTACCGAAGTATGTTGTGCAATAGAAGACCTACAGCGATCGCTTGAGATTGAAATTGGCGCTTCGCAACCATAAACCATCAGAAGTTAATAACGGAAATACAATGGGAAAAGTACTCATCGTCGACGACCACCCCGTAGTGCGGTTGGCTGTCAAGCTTTTATTAGAGCGCGAAGGTCATACATTACTAGGCGAGACGGATAACGGTGTAGACGCTTTGACCGTGATTCGCACTCAAAGGCCTGACTTGATTATTTTGGACATCGGCATTCCAAAAATCGACGGATTGGAGGTTCTCGCCCGAATCAGTACATTAAAACCAAGGCCGCGGGTGCTT
Organism: Pseudomonas sp. AC070; assembly: GCF_979258635.1. Taxonomy (NCBI): domain Bacteria; kingdom Pseudomonadati; phylum Pseudomonadota; class Gammaproteobacteria; order Pseudomonadales; family Pseudomonadaceae; genus Pseudomonas; species Pseudomonas sp. AC070. The sequence goes on along the minus strand of NZ_OZ409871.1, from coordinate 2,365,767 downwards.
ATTTTAACCTCACAGCCTGCAGACCTATTGGCATTCCGTTGCATGAAAGCCGGTGCGGCTGGTTTTGTAACGAAAGGCGACAATCTTGAAGAACTACAGCGCGCCGTTTGGGCAGCTCTTTCGGGATATAGCTTTTTCCCGACGGATATTCTCAGCACCGTCAACCCCACTATCACTGACAGCAGCGAGCAATCAATGCTTAATAGCCTGTCAGACCGGGAAATAATGGTGTTGCAAATGCTCGCTCAAGGGAAATCAAATAAAGAGATTGGCGACTCCCTGCTGCTAAGCAACAAGACAATAAGCACATACAAAACTCGCCTCCAACTTAAGCTCAACGCCTTCAATCTTGTCGCTCTTGTCGACTTTGCCAAACGCAATGGATTGGGTTGATTGGCGAAAATTTAACTTGTATCAACTCTCATCGGCTTCTTGCGCTTCAGAACCCTCCTGCATTTGTTCATCCGGGTTCCCCTTAATCTCATTAATACATTAAATGGTTAAGGGAGCGCAGGAAGCGCATGCTCACTATTTTATTAGCTAGCGACCGAATTACGGTACGGAAACATTTTCAGAAAATCTGCGAGGCCTCCGGTTTACTTGTTTGCGGCGAAGCGTTGAGTTTGGAGGACACGTTAGCAAAAAGCGCGCTACATTCACCTGATGTCATCATCTTTGGGTTCCGTTGCTCGGTACTCCGACAGACAGAAACCATGTTACAAATATCCCACCTCTCCGACGCGACAAAGGTTCTCGTGTGCACGTCCCGCGATTCATATCGATCTACGCAAGCTTTTATAAGCGCGGGAGCGGCTGCGCTGGTTCCCCGCCAGTGCACTAACGCAGAATTTCTAAAAATACTTTCAGGAGCCACAGCAGGTTTCAGCATGGTGCCGATCAGGTCACTGCAACATGCGAAAGTAAAAATTGCATACCGCACCGCCGAGTCACTCGCTAAGGTGCACTTAGCGGAACCTTAAAGTCCGTTGTCTCGGATCGACCATAGGTCGCTGTTACGGTCCGATCCGTTGAGACCGCTTATCCAGTTTTCAGAACGGCTAAACGAAGGAAAGGCCCAATTCATACCACCTTCCATGAGGGATTTGAGATGAACAGGGTTACCTTCGTTTCGCTCTTTTTCGCTGGGTTGCTAATGAGCGGTCCCATTAGCCTAGCGGCGGACACTATCGACAGCACTGGCCCCAGCTCAAGTCCCGGGCCGACGAACCCTACTCCTCCGACATTGCCTACACCGGGTGCGGGCACCCACGACAGCAACGATCTTGGTACAGGTATTGACGGCCCTGACAGCGCACCAAGTCGAGGCACGGACGGTACCGGGATAGAAGACCCTCCTAACAGTGTGTTGGAGAGTTCTCCGACCGAACCGAGTAGTGAAACTGGACGCAAGACAGGCAAAAAGTAACCGGCCAACCAACCGCCGTTTCGATCAGCTTCATCCCTCCTCCCGCCGAGTGGCTTGCCGCTCGGCGATCGGCACCTCCCGGTTCGAACTTTTTTAGAACCTTATGTATCAGACCTATAACCTGATATTAGGCGCAAGCTTCTGGCTGTTTCCGCCTAGCCCCGCTGAGCAGCGCAACACGGTTCCTCACCGGTAGCGCTGCGTGAGGAATAAGAATGACAAGCCCCCTGCTTCAGCGTTATCTGAAGGTTCGCCGCCATAGCGAATCGCTGATAGCGACACTCAGCGATGAGGACATGGTCGCGCAGTCCATGCCGGATGCGAGCCCCACTAAATGGCATCTGGCACACACAACCTGGTTTTTCGAAACCTTCGTACTAGCTACTCATCAAGCCGAATACAAACCCTTCAACCCCGCCTACGCCTATCTCTTCAACTCTTATTACGAATCGCTGGGCCCGCGACAACCACGCCCCCAACGCGGCGTTTTAACCCGGCCATCGATGGCAGATATTCGCCGCTACCGAACCTATGTTGATGAGCATATCCAAGCGTTCCTGAGCGATAGCGTGTCGACCGAGGTGAACGGACTACTGGAGCTTGGCCTCGCCCATGAGCAGCAGCATCAAGAGCTGTTGTTAATGGACATCCTCCATCTGTTCAGCCTATCGCCCTTGAAGCCCCCGTATAGCGGGGACTGGCGCACGCCTCGAAACGACCGCTCTGGGCAGTTTCAGCTAATGGCCGGCGGCATGGTCGAGCTTGGCCACGTCGGCGATGAGTTCTCGTTCGATAACGAAAATCCGCGTCACGCCACATGGCTTCAACCTTTCGAAATAAGTGACCGGCTGGTGACCAACCGCGAGTGGCTCGCCTTTATGGGGGACGACGGCTACGCACGAGCCGAACTTTGGCTGTCTGACGGCTGGAGCAAAGTTCAGACCGAAGGCTGGCAAGCACCGTTGTACTGGCAGAAGGGCGACGGTGACTGGCAGCACATGACATTGGCGGGCTTAAGAGCTGTTGATCTCGACGCCCCGGTGACGCACATCAGCTATTTCGAAGCGTGCGCCTACGCCACTTGGGCGAACGCGCGGCTTCCTACCGAGACGGAATGGGAAATCGCCGCTCGCTCGGGATTGTTAGAACAAATCGACGATTGCGCCTGGCAATGGACACAAACTGCTTACGCGCCCTACCCCGGCTTCCGCCCCGCTAAAAGCGCTGTCGGCGAGTACAACGGCAAATTTATGGTGAGCCAGCTGGTCCTTCGGGGCGGCGCCTGCGTGACGCCAACTGGACATTCGCGCTTGAGCTACCGCAACTTCTTCTACCCCGGCCAACGCTGGATGTTTTCGGGCCTTCGCTTGGCTCGAGACTTGGTGTCGGATCAAAACGAAACCGAGACAGGCGAGGCTCAGCACAGCAGCGACTTCGCCAAAGACGTACGCGAGGGGCTGTCTGCCGAAACGAAAAGCCTGGCGCCTAAGTATTTTTATGATGCGGCCGGCTCGGAATTATTCGAGGCGATCTGCCAAACACGCGAGTATTACCCTACCCGCGCAGAAACCGCCCTGCTGAAAGATATCGCGCACGAGCTTTCCGCTTTTATTCCCGACGGCGCCGCGTTAATCGAATTCGGCAGCGGCGCCAGCTTAAAAACGCGGCTGCTGCTAGAAGCTTCGCCCCAGCTCGACGTCTACATCCCGCTGGACATCAGTGCATCCGCCTTGCACAAAGCCACCGAACACCTTCAGCAAGCGTACCCCGCGTTGTGGGTCGCGCCTGAAGTCGGTGATTTCTGCCACCTGAAGGATTTGCCCGCTGCGGCACGAACGCGCCCTCGAGTTGGATTCTTCCCAGGCTCGACACTCGGTAACTTCTGCAAACAAGACTCCGTAGATTTCCTACTTTCCGTGCGGCGTTTTCTGGGCGAAGGCGCGCGACTCATCCTCGGCCTGGATATGCTCAAAGACATTGCCACGCTAGAAGCGGCGTACGACGACGCCGACGGCATCACGGCTCAATTCAACAAGAACCTGCTCGCCCGTATTAACCGCGAACTGGACGGCACCTTCGAACTTGAGCAGTTTCTTCACTTGGCCCGGTGGAATCCGCAGCAAAGCTGCATGGAAATGTTCCTGGTGAGTACGCAGGATCAAGACGTACACGCTGCAGGAAAAACGTTCCACTTCGCCGAGGGCGAGCGCTTGCACACTGAGTGCTCTCACAAATACACCCCGGACTCTGTCGCGCGCCTGGCTGAATCCGCGGGCTGGACCGTAGAGCGACATTGGCTGAGCCCATCGCCGCAGGTAGGGATATTCGTGCTGCACGGCTGACCCATGACAAAAAAACCCCGCAACTCGTTGAGCTGCGGGGCTTTCTAATATGGCGGTGAAGGAGTCCGCCAAATTAAGATCCACCAACAACCGATAAAACTCTACAATCCTTATTTTAGGGGGCTAAAAGCCTGTCATCGTCTCAAGACATCCACCAACATTCGTCACCTTCCGAGCCTTTGTGCGGGAACAGATGGGGGGGACAAAACCGATAAAGGAACATTTCCTTAGGAAAGCTGACAGCAAAGCAAATTGAAAATCTAACGACCCCTGGCACCCACGAAGACGGGGACGGCCTGAACCACCCACGATTTCTCGTACAGTTTAATTACGTACTTCATTCATCGCACTGAACTCCAGCGGTGTGCGGTATCTCAGGGCGCTGTGTATCCGCTGGCGGTTGTAAAAGACTTCGATGTAATCAGACACCTGAACGCGTGCCTGGTCACGGCTTGCGAAGTCTTAGTGGTGCGTCACTTCTTGTTTCAACGAGCCGAAAAAGCTCTCCATAACGGCGTTGTCATACGGCATCCCCTTGCGGCTGGTGCTAACCACTAACTGTTCGGTTTCAAGCTGCTGCCGGTAAGCGTTGCTGGTGTATTGCACGCCTTGAACGCTGTGGTGAATCGTTTCTTGCGCTTGCCTGCGCACTTGCAAGGCCATGTTTAAGGCTGCACTGGCTAATTGTTGGTCCGCTCGCTCGCCCATTGCCCAGCCCGCGATTCGGCGCGTGTACAAATCCAGTATTGCCGCCTAATACAACCAGCCCTGACGAGTCGGTATGAAGGTTATGTACGCTACCCAAACTCGATCACGGCCGGGGCTGAAAAATGGCCATTTCAATTTGTTTGGTGCAACTGCCTGACGTTGATAAGGCGCTCTTGCGTGCACATAACGCCGCCGACGGCGGCTCTGGATCTTGTTGATCTGACGTAACCGTTGCACTCGATTTCGTCCACACGTCTCTCCCTTGCTACGCAGTGCATGCCATATCCGCTCTGTTCCATAAGCCTCTCGACTTTGCGTATGCAGCAGCCGTATTTGGCTCAACAGTCGGGCATTTTCTAGCTTGCGGGCGCTTGGTTTACGTCCGACCCAAGCGTAGTAACCACTGGTGGAAACCGAGAGCACCTGGCACATCTTGCGAATCGAAGAAGTCTTTTGGCTTCTGATCCAGGCGTACTTCACGACAGCTCTCGCGCAAAGTACGCCGCCGCCTTTTTTTAGAATCTCGTTCTCTTCCTTGAGCCGCGCGGTCTCCCGTTTCAAGGCACTTAGCTCATCGCTGCTTGCTTTCGGTCGACCACTGCCTTGGAACGCTTGATCGCCCTTGTCCTGCATGTCTTGGGCCCACTTGTAGAGCCGGTTGCGTGGGATGCCTAACTCGCGAGCGACCACGGCGGCTGGCTTGCCGGATGTCTTCAAAAGACGGACAGCTTCGCGCTTGAACTCTGCTGTAAACCGATTGCATTGTTCCATCAAACACCTACTCGGGGACTGCCCCCTTTCATGGGTGTCCGAATTCTCGGGGGTGGTTCACAAAGCGCGTCTCTGTGTGAGTGCTACGAAATCCCGTGTAGCGCTCACTCATACTGGTAGCCGAAGCCCGCTGCGCTTGCGCTCGCGTTGCTATTCATCGTTCCTACTCCCTGTTCGGTAGTCGTACGTTACGCCAATGCGTCAAGCGTTGCAGCCAGGATGAAGTGACGGCAAAAGCATCACGTAGTTGCTTAGCAGTAATCGTTCGGTCAGCCACGTCGAACGCCAGCGCCGCTCGCAAAGCCGGCCAGCAGTGCTTCGGTAAATTCTGAGGTGCCCGTAGCTCTCGCTCCAGCGATTCATTACGTGGTTGGGCCAAGAGTAAGCCGCGAAACGGGTGTTGGCCCCCCGCTAACTCGTAGATTACACAAGCTACAGCGTACACGTCAGCGCTCGCAGATAGAGGCAGTCCTTCCAGCAGCTCCGGGGCAGCGTAGCCCGGCGTCCAGCCGTTGAAGCGCTCGCGACTCAGGTGCGGCAGACCAGGCATGATACCTTTCTCCGCTTGGCCGAGACCGAAGTCAAACAGGCGCACGCCTTCTTCGCTAAGCATCACGTTGCTGGGCTTCATATCACCATGCAGCACGCCGCGAGCATGGGAGTAAGCCAGTGCATCGAGCAGCGGCAGCGCGATGTCGCGCAACTCCTCCCACGGCAGGCCGTGGGGACGCTCGCAGAGTAAGTTATCCAGGGTCAGGCCACGCATAAGCTCCATGGTGACGAATGCTCGTTGGCAGTCAGTGTCCACTTCAAAGGTGTGCAAACGCAGTACGTTGTCGTGCCGCAGGCGCCGGGTCAGGGCGAACTCGTTGTAGAGCAATGCGCTGGCGTCCGGTGACTCGGCAAATTCTTCGCTGAGAACTTTCAGAGCGACGTAAGGATCGGGATCGCCGAACTGTTCGCTCAGCAGGTCTCGTGCACGGTAAACCGCGCCCATGCCACCGGCGCCGAGCAGGCGCTCAATGCGGTAACGGCCTGCCAGCACATCGGGTAGCTCACCGATGCTGGCCTTAGTTGGTGCCAGCACGGCTTCAGCCTTGTACGACTTGGCGAACGCAAAGTAGGTCAGGTTGCTCTTCGGCTTTTCGCTCTCCAACAGGTCGCCGATCGGTCGCATGTGTTCAGTCATTGGCGGATTACTACCGCTGTCAGGTTGTCCCGGGCCGAGCCACGCATTGCGCCGTCAAACAACAGCTCCAGTGCAACCTGCGGCACTGTCAGGCTCAAGGCGTCGCCGAGTGCATCGCTGCCAAGCCCCTGATACAGACCATCGCTGCAGAGCAAGAACGCATCGCCGGGGTAGACCTCAAGCTCCAGTACATCCAGGGCCAATTGTTCGGCTGCCCCGACCGCACGGGTCAGAGCATGCGCTGCGGGATGGTCCTTGGCCCGTTCGACGCTCATTTGTTGTTCGTCAATCAGTTGTTGTTGCAAAGAATGGTCCTTGGACAGCTGATACAAACGCTGGCCACGCCAAAGGTAGCAGCGGCTATCGCCGGCCCAGATGCAGGCCGCGCGACTGCCTTCTACCAGCAAGGCCACCACGGTGCTGCCCATGATGCTATCGTGACGTCCAGCAGTGACCGTTAACTCCTGACTCAAACGACGGTTGAGCCAGTGCAGGCACTGGCGAACTCCTTTGAGTCGTTCGTCGAAATTATCCTGCACCGGCAACTCCGCCAGGCTGGCGACAATCAACTGGCTGGCGATATCGCCCCGCTGATGACCGCCCATGCCGTCCGCAACCACCCACAATCCCTGCAGTGGAGCGTCCAGAAAAGCATCTTCGTTGCGCGCCCGAACCTTGCCGGCATCGGTGCGCGCTGCGCTGCGCCAGGGGCTGGCCACCAACATCAAAGCTGCACCGGCATGCGGAAGGTGCGCAGCACGCCCATGTCGAACGGGTTTGGCGTGCGCTGGCTGGTCAACAAGTAGTTGGCGCGCAGGCCTCCTACGTCAGCCTTGAGCACCAGCACGTCACGGCCGGTAAGGTATTCGGTCTGCATCAAATCAAACAGACGGAACAACGACCAAGGGCCGGTGTTCTTCTCGATACCCAGCGGGCGGCCGACCATTTTGTCGAGCACCAGGCTGGTACGCCCGTCTTCAGCGTCGGTTGGCCATTTGAACGACACCGGTACTATCGGGCCATGACGGTATTCGATGGTCTTGTCGCCGAACTTGAACTCGGAACGGCTGACAGCCGGGTCGAGGGTGTAAGGCTCCAGTTTGAACTGCACCTGAGGTTCGGCTGGGTTGTCGGCGAAGAAGCTCTGACGGATCACGAGCGCGGCGGCCATCTGATCAAGGAATACCTTGGAAATCGGCAGACTATGACCATCGACGCTGCGCATGCGGTAGTTACCCGGATCACCGCTGACAAACGGACGCAGGTAGCTGTCGAAGAAGCGGTCGGCAATCCCCTGGACCTTGAAGAACTCACGAAAGTCGCTGATTGCCACGTCACTGGCGCTGTGGGCGCTGAACGGATAGCGCTTGCTGATCGCCTTGCCGTAGAAGCTGTACAGCTCACTCTGATAGCGCTGATTCAGATATCGATAGGAATCGCTGAGTACTAGACGCCAGGTATCTTCGGCCAATACGTTGAACCACACACTCACCGGGCGCGGCAGACGGCCCGACGAATTGCGCAAGTTACTCAGCGCATCACGCTGGCCGCTCATGCGGGTCTTGGCCATTTCGAACGCAGCTTCCTCTGGCGAACTAGCACGGGCCAGGCTGGCCATCTGCATTTGCAGGTCGTTAAGGGCGGCCAGCGCCGGGGCCAGATCTGCGGTTGGGCCGTTGTCGTTGTCCAGCAAACGGTGCAGCGGCTCGAAGCGACTTTGCAGGGACTTTTTCGCGGTATCCGGTAATGTTTTCACCGAGGCGTCAGCCGCCTTGCTGGTTTTAGCGACCGCTAGCTTGCCGAGTTTACCGCTCTTGTCTGCCAGTTTGTCTGCTGCATCGGCAGCCTCATTTGACGTGTCAACGACCACTGGGAAACGGGTATTTTCACGCACTTCCACCAGCAGTTGAAGGATAGGCGAATTGGCTGACGTCAGGCGCGCTAGCTGCTCGGTGCCCTCACCGAAGTCGTTGATCGCTGGCAGCGCGAGCTGGCCTACCGCTTCACTCCAGTAGTTGGCGTAGTCGCGAAAATACAGCTGCTCGAGTTCGACCATCAGGCGGCGTAAGTCCATACTGCTGATGCCTGGGCCTTCACCCAGTACCCAGTTGTCACTCAGGATATCAGTGACCAGCATTGAGCCCTGCACCGAAAAGTACTGCTGATAACCCTGTTGGGTGTAGAACCCCGGGATCACGTAGTCGGTGCCGACAAATAGCGTCCCCTGTGGACCGATGTGTTGGCTCAAACGGTATTCCGGCAGATTACGAGCCTGCTCGCGCAGCATCCGATACACCACGTTGGCCAAGGATTCACTGCGCAGAACCTGACGCGCCTGAGTCACTAACTGATCATTAAGCGGATAGATAAACGGCTGCTTCAGCAAGCGTTCGAAGTGGCTATTCAGACCGTTTTGCACGGCGGTGTTACCGGCATAACGCTGAGACCACTCGGTAGCGATCCAGTCCTTAAGCCATGGCGCGTCGCGTCGACCCTTAATATTCAGCATCAGGTACGCACGCAGGCTGTTGAGCAAACGCTCGCGGTCCTTCATGTTGGCTCGAATCTTCCCTTCCAGCAGAGTTGCGACCCGTGGCAATAGCTGTCCTTCAAGCTCACGTTCATAGGCAGTCTTAACCACCGGATTAACGTCTTCACCTTGATACAGACCGCCACGCTCGTGGTAACCCACATCACCTTTTTCTGGGAACACCTGAGTAGCCGCGTAGCGGGTGTCGAGGGTCTTGAGCACCACCATGGAGTCATCACGGGTGGTGAGGGTCGAGCTCTGTTGGCTCCAGCTTTGTGCCAGGTTACGCAGGTTTTCCAGGCGTTCGTAGTTCGCGGAGAAACCGCCCGCCCAGAGCATGCCAAATAGCGTCAGTGTGGCCAGTGCGCCCACGTACAGCGCACGCTGGCCCCAGTGGATGCGGCTGCGTTCGCGTTTGTCCAGGCCTGCAAGATCGGCCTCAGGGAAAATTACCCGGCTGAGTAAATGGTGGATGAAGCGCGAACGGCCACTGCGCAGAGTCGGCAGCACGCCGGCGTTCATGCCCAGGTTGGCACCGATGCCGGCGGAGGTTGCGTCCATTTTCTCAGTCAGATGCGGTGCGCTGGTCAGGTAGAAACCGCGCAACTGGCTCACACGTTGGTAGCGGTTGCCGGTGAACGCCATATCGACGAACAGGCACAGACGTTCGCCGATTTGCCCCAGTTGATGCGGGAAATCGAGGATGCGGCCACGGCGTTGGGTGTCGCGCTCCTGGTGCATGCGCATGATCACCTGGCTGTTGAGGCGATGCAGCAACGCTTCGAACTCGGTGCGCAGCACGGTCACATCAGTGCCACTCTGTTCCTTGCGGAAACTGGTACCGAGCACCTGATTGCTTTCTTCACGAGTCAATTGGTCGAAGAACTCATCGAAACCGAGCAGGCGATCGGCCTTGCTCAGCACCAGATAAATCGGCACGTCGACGTGCAGTTTCTGATGCACGTCTTGCAGGCGCGCACGCACTTGGCGGGCTAGGCTTTCAAGCTCCTGTTCTCTGCCGCTCAACAGGGTTTCCACCGGGAGGGTCACCAGTACACCGTTTAGAGGACGATTACGGCGACGGTTGCGCAGCAGGCCGAGCAACGTGCTCCAGGCACTGCCATCGACGCCGGCATCTGGCTGGGTCAGGTAACGGCCAGCGGTGTCGATCAGCACGCCGTGATCGGCAAAATACCAGTCACAGTGACGGGTGCCGAGGGTGTCGCGGGTCAGTTTGCGATCAATATTGTTGATCGGAAACTCAAGTCCCGAGAAGTCCAGCAAGCTGGTTTTGCCACTGCCCTGCGGACCGATCAGCAGATACCACGGCAAATCACTGCGCCAGCGTTCGCTGCGACCGCGATACAGGCTCGACGTCTTCAGGGTTTTCAGCGCGCCTTTGAAACGTGCTTTCAATTCCTTCTGCTCTTCGTCGATCTGTTCTTCCTGGCGGATACGGTTCTGGCCATCTTCGGTGTCCTCGATGGCTTTCTTACGCACACCTGCGCGCCAACTGACAAAGACCATGGTCAGGCCCCAGATCAGGAACAGCACGCTGATGCTCAGCAAACGGGAGGTCGAGCCTTCCCAGAATTTGTAGTCATCAACCGCCAGCAGCGGCCCGGCGAACCACACCAACAGCGCGACAAACAGCACCAGCAGCAGCGTCCAGACCCAGGTCTTGCGCAAGAATACACCGACTTTCTTGAAAAACTTTTTCATCACGCGTCCCTGTTTACGGCTGCGACTGCGGCTGGGCCGCTGCCGGATCAAACGACTGATAAGGCTGCAGAACGGTATCGCGTTGTTCGCTCAGTACCCAGGCGAAGCCCGAATACAACACCACCAGGCAAACAAAGGTGAACAGCACCACCATCGACGCCGGCACGATACGTACCAGGCTGCGGCGCTGATCGCTCAGGCCTTCCCAATGCGGCGAGAACTCGCGTGGTACATCACCGCGCAACTGACGGATCTGGCGATATAAGGCGTCGCGGATGCCGTCGAGTTCGAGCATACCGCGGGCCTGTACGCGGTACTTGCCCTCGAAGCCCAAAGACAGGCACAGGTACATCAACTCCAGCATCGGCAGGTGCTTGACCGGATTTTTCGACAGCCGATCAAGCAACTGGAAAAATTTCTCACCGCCGAAGGTTTCGTTATGGAAGCTACTGAGCAGGCTCATTTTCGACCACACGCTTTCGTTACCCCACGGCGTGGTCACGACAGCTTCGTCAGCCACGGTGCAGAGCACGTAACGGGCGGCCATCACCTGACTGCTTTCAGCGCCATTGTGTAAGGCGCTGACTTCGAACAATTTCAGCGCGGCGCTCAGTCGTTCGTTGAGCGCAAGCATGTCTTCGCGGGTGTCGCTGTGCTTGAGGCGAACCACTTCCGACAACAGGTCGGAGGCAGCAGCCACCAGCGAGTTCAGACTAATATTGAACGCCTCGGCCGGGCGCAAGCGCGCAGCGTAGATCATGCGCTCTTCCAATTGCTCGAAACGTGGCGGTGCCGCGAAGTCCGTCAACGGACTCGACGCCGGCCCGTGCCCCTGACGGTCGAGCAGGACGGTTTTATCGTCCTTGCTGTATTCCATATCCTTGATCATGTCGGTCAGTTCCTGATGGCCCAGAATTTCAGCTCAAGCTCGACGAATTCGCCGGACACGTGGAACGCGAAACCGCCGGAGCGTTCGAGTTGCGTCAGGTCTTCAGAGTTGGGTTCGAGAATGAAATAGGTTTTGTTGGAGTGGAACGCGATCTGCCGCGGGGCCACCGGCAACGGTTTGACCTTGATACCTGGCAAGTGCAGGTTGACCAGTTGACGGATACGCTCCACTGGGCCGACTTTGAGGTGCGCCGGCAAGCGGTGGCGCAATTCTTCGGAATCGCAGTTAGCACTCGCCGCCAGCACGAACGAGGCCGAGCCCAGCAGTTTGTGGTCGTGCAACGGTGACACGATGATCCCGTATTGACGCGCTTGCAGCTCTAACTCAATGGCGTGCTGTTCCAGCACCATCGACAATACCTGACGGATCGCGTCCATCAATTTACGAAAGCTTGCTCCCTGATCACTGTGCTGATAACGGCTGTCCAAACGCGGACGCTTGCTGTCACTGGAGAAGGTCGCCAGATCGCCGAGCATGGTCAGCAGCGTGCGGTACAGCTCTTCGGGGGGAACCTGCTCCAGGTTGAGATAGTGACGCAGTAACAATTCGGTGCGATTGATCAGTTGCAACATCATAAAGTCACCGACTTCCGCGCCCCCCACCTTGCCGTTGGAACGGATCCGGTCAGCAATGGCGTCGCCCCGATTACCGAGCATGCTGATCACCTCTTTGAGGCACGACAGCAGGTAGCTGGAGGCGTGTGCCTGGATGTAGGTGGGTACGAATTCCGGATCGAGACTGATTACACCGTCTGGCGTGGTATCGAGTACTTCGCAGATTTTCAGTTTCACGTACGCCTGATCGTTCTGCTGCTCACCGAGCAAGAGCTTGAAGTCCGGGCGGGCGCAACTGACCTGGCTGACGGAGTCGTCACCAGCGTTGGAGTCGGCGACTTCCGCTTCGTACGCGGTATAGCGTGCCAGCACGTCGGACTGCTCCGGCCGACGGGCTTCGATGTGGTTGCCGGTGACCAACGGCAGCGCCAGATAGATCGGCGTATTACCAGTGTTTGGCGGCACATCTAGGGCCAGCGGCTCAGTATTACCACCCAGTTCGAACAGGCTACCGTCCGGCAGAATCCCCGATGCCTGGCTGATCACCAATTTGCCCATGTTGAGGAACTGCAAATCGATGTCCAGGTTGAGGAAGCCCCAGATGTAGCTACCCAACAATTGGGTGCGGGTCTTCATCTGATGGTCGTAGTAGCGATCGTTGTGCTGGAAGTGCTGCGGACGCAGCAACATGCCTTCCTGCCAAATGACTTTATGGGAGTTCATGGTCAGTCAGCCGCCTTGACTAGCAATTCATGGGTATTGCGAATGCCGCTCTGGTCGAGCGTCAGATCGGCGTCGGTGACTTCCACCGGGGCGACTTGCAGGGTGTAACGCCATTTGGTATCCGGCAGGTCACGGTAGGCGGCGAGTACACCGACGTAGCGGCTACCCTCCTCGACGCTAAGCTTGAGTTCGATGGTTTCGCCCGGACGCAGCTCCAGTTCCTCGGTCGAAACCATGTCCGGAGCCAGGGATTCCTTGGCGCGCTCGTACAGGCTGAAGAAATCCGCGTTCTCGAACGCTACCGGGTGCTTGAGTTCAAACAGGCGTACAACAATAGGCGACGGACGACCGTTGAGGTCCGGGTTCAACTGATCGCTGGCCGTCAGCTTCAGGTTGAGTTTGGTGACGTGGGAATACGGCGATAGCGTCGAGCAACCGGCCAACAGTGCCAAGGTGGTCAGCGCAGTCAGGGTCTTAAAGAAAACAGTCGAGCGGCGAGACATGCGCATCATCCTTGGTGGTCGATGTGAAGGGTAGAAATCAGTCGGATCTGTTCTTCGTAGGCCCGGGCGAAGTCACGGGCCAGCAAGCGCTCGCTCCAATCATCGTCCTGACGCAGGGCCTGGTGATAGCGACCGTAAGCCCTCCAGCGACTGCCGGAGGTGGTGAGCAACAGTTTGTTGTCGCGCTCGAAACGCAGGATCAGCTGTTGCGGTGAGAAGTGTTCCAAGGTGCTGCGAACGGCGGCGCGGCTGGCCGACAGCAAAGCCACCTGATGCGCCTGTAAATCGCGAAACGCACGAGATATAGCCTGTTCAGGCTGTAACTGCCCCGGCTTGTTCGGCTGCAATAGAATGCCCAGTGCTTCACCGGCATCAACGGCGAACTTCAAAGGGTTTTTTTGAGATCCTTGCACGGTAGTCTGTGCAAGCCGCAATTCGTTTTTCAGCTCGCTGCGGGTGCGCAGGCTCTGCTGCAAACCGCCAACACTTTGCTTAAGCAGGCGCGCAGCGTTCAGTGCCAGGGCTTCGCGGGCATCGTGATTGAGGCCTATTATGTCAACGCCCAGCGCCGCACCAAAGTGCTCCCAGAAGCCTTCGCTCTGGCGCTCGACCGCTATCGGCTCCGGGGCGGGCGCTGGTTCGGCCGGGGCACCGATCAGCTCTGGCACCATCAAGCTTTCCATGTCGATGCGCGCAAAGTCGGCTCGCTGACGGATGTCTTGCGGCGCCGCGCGTGGCGAGATCAGCTCGTCGATTTCTGAATACACACGTTCCTGCTGGTCTAGAGCATTCAGCGGGTCTAGTTCGAGGAACGCATCATCAGGAATGATAGTGCCTGCGGCTTGCGGACGACCGACCTCCACTTCGGAAGTCGCCAGGGCATGAACTAACCGTGCACGGATCTCGAAATCACCCAGCACGTATACGCTGCCGTGCTCGATACGTACCGTATCGCCCTTGTGCAAACGTGCGCCGCTGGCACTGCTTTGGATTCCGTTGCTGCTGGTATCGGTCAGGTAAAACGTGCCTTCGCGGTAGCTGATCAACGCGTGATGGTTGGATAGGTGGCGCTTGCGATCCGGAATGATCCAATCGCAATCCTCGCCCCGCCCAATCACGCCGCCGGCCTGCTTGAAGGTCTTCTGGCACAGCTCTGATGGTACGAACTGCTTGGTGTTCAGCATTTCGAAAACCAGTTCCATGGTGATGCTCCTTGCGGTCACTTGCCGCGATTGACCGCCTGCGGATCGCCCAATGGGCGATAGGTGTTGTCGTTGTATTTGTAATTGCCGCTGCAGCCACCGAGGCCACATAGAACGACAGCTGTCAGAAGGACGACTTGCCAGTGACGAATAGACATCCAGAGGGTCTCCAGGGGCGGCACAAAGCACCAGCCCTTACGGTTGAGGCTGTTAAAGGCGGACGGATTGAAGTCAAGCGTGTTTGGCTTACACATCGACATTTCCCACATTGATGTTCAGGCGCCCTAGGCGGTAGAGGAATGTGCGCCGTGGCAGGCCGAGTTCGCGAGCGGAGAGGGTCTGATTACCGTCGTTCTTACGCAGGCAATCGATCAGCAAGTTGCGCTCAATTTGCTCCAGCCGTTCGCGCAAGTTCAGGTTTTCGAGTTCAGGTATGGCGTCCATACGCAGGGAGAAGTGCTCCACCAGCAACTCATCGCCTTCGCAGAGCAGCACCGCACGCTCGACCAAACCCTTGAGTTCACGCACGTTGCCGGGGAACGCGTAACGGGCCAAAAGATCCAGCACTTCGTTGGACCAACTCACCTCATCACGCTGCAAAAACGTACAGGCCTTGTTGGCGAAGTGTCGTGCCAAATCGAGAATGTCGTCTTCGCGTTGGCGCAGGGCCGGTAGCTCAATAGGGAACTGCGCGAGACGGTAGTACAAATCCTCGCGAAACTTCCCTTGGCTGACCAGCGCCAATAAATCCTGATGTGTCGCGGCGATGATGCGCACGTCAATCTTGTGGGTGTCGTTGGAGCCCAGCGGACGAACCTCACCCTCTTGCAGAACTCGCAACAACTTGGCTTGCAGCGACAATGGCATGTCACCGATTTCATCAAGCAACAAGGTCCCGCCGTTGGCTGCATCGAACAGCCCTGTTCGGTCACGGTCGGCGCCCGTGAAGGCACCTTTGCGGTAACCGAATAGCTCGCTTTCGAGCAAGTTTTCCGGGACCGCCGCGCAGTTCTGCACAATAAACGCCTGGGAACGACGCGGTCCGGACTCGTGGATAGCCCGGGCTACCACCTCTTTACCAGTACCAGTTTCACCACACAGCAGCACGGTGTAGGGGCTGTGCAAGACTTTGCTGATCAGCGAATAGACCTGACGCATGGCTGCGCTTTTACCCGTCAGGCCATAACCGCTGGCGCTCGGGGTGGAGATCGGTGCCGGCGATACGCCACCACTTGGCCGCCGTAAACGTTGCAGCAAATGCAAATGGCCCAGCACGAATGAGCCAAGTCGGCCAAACGAATCGGCGAAGCCTTGCAGTTCGATATGCTGATGGCTGGCACACAGCAATAACCCTTCCACAGATTTCTGCTGATTGACCAGCGGCACGCACATCAGTGACTGCCACGGCCTTGCCTGGCTCGGCAGAAAACTGGTCTCGTGCAGGCTGCCGCTCAATTCACTAATGAACAATACGCGGTTCTGGCACAGAGCAAATTGCAGCAGTTGCTCACCGTTGTAGTCCGCTGGCAAGCTAGCCGTTTCACGAGGTTGCAGGTTTCCATTGAGGCACTCCGCATTCATCCCGAGGCAGGTATGGGTAGCGTCCAGAAGGTACAGCTGTACCAACTCACAACCGCTGAGCTCAGTCAGACCGCGTACGAAGTCACCCAGCAGCGCAGTTCCATCCGTCGCTCGCGACAGGCTGGCGAACTGCGCAAGTAAGGCTTCGGCATAGAGCAGTGGTCGCGATACCTGACTGAACATCACACCCGCCTCAGGCAAACTCGCAAATCACGCTGGCGTTGCCATCAAGCGTTGCGTGAACGCGCTTGAGGCTTTCGCCGGTGGCCATCGCGTCCAGCAAACGGTCAGCCACCAACGGCAGCACGTGCAGGTCCAGCAAATGGTCGATCAGGCGTGCGCCGCTGTCGCTTTGGGTGCAGCGTTCGGCCAGGTGATCGACAAGGTCCTGTGAGTAAGTGAAGTCGAGCTGACGACGGTTCAGGCGCTCGCCCAGACGATCGAGTTTGATTTCGATCAGCTCGCGTAGCACCGACCCACCGACCGGGTAGTAAGGCACCACACGCATCCGCGCCAACAGTGCGGGTTTAAAGTGCTTGCTCAGCACCGGGCGAATGGTTTCTTCGAGAATTTCAGCCGATGGCCGTGCGCCGTTTTCGCAGAGTTCGCTGATGTGGTCGCTACCCAAGTTAGAGGTCATCAGAATCAGCGTGTTGCGAAAATCAATCTCGCGCCCTTCGCCGTCGTTAGCTACTCCCTTGTCAAAAATTTGGTAAAACAGATTAAGCACGTCCGGGTCGGCCTTCTCGACCTCATCGAGCAGCACGACGGAATACGGTTTCTGTCGTACGGCTTCGGTGAGCATGCCGCCCTCGCCATAACCGACGTAGCCTGGCGGCGCACCGATCAGGCGCGAAACGGTATGTTTCTCCTGGAATTCGGACATGTTGATGGTGGTGATGAAACGATCACCGCCGTACAACAAATCAGCGAGGGCCAATGCAGTTTCGGTCTTGCCGACGCCACTTGGGCCAACCAGCAGGAACACACCCACGGGTGCATCGGGCTTGTTCAGGCCGGCGGCGGTAGCGCGCATTGAGCGATCAAGCGTGTGAACGGCTTGTTCCTGACCACGAATGCGGGTACGCAGGTCAGCAGCGAAGCTGGCAACCTTGGCATTGTGCTCACGAGCCAGCTGCGCCAGCGGTACACCGGTCCAGGCGCTGATCACCTCAGCCACAAGACGCGGGCAGACCTCGAAGCTCACCAATTTCTCTTTGACTTGCAGCTCGGTCAGCGCTTTGTGAGTTTCGTTGAGCGCGGCTTCCAGCGTTTCGACGCTTTGCGCTTCGCCTACCGGCAGGGTTTCGATTACGGTTCCTAAGACGGCTTCACGAGCCTTGGCCAGTTGCTGGCGCAGTTCTAGCAGATGCTCAGCAAGTGCTTTCTGTTCGGTCCAGAAGGCTTCCAGCGCGACCGTTTCGGACTCTGCTGCTTCCAGGCGCGCTTCCAGCGTATCGAGCGCTTCGTGATCGATCAGCAAACCCGCTTCGGCATCGCGGCGCAGGGCCTGACGTTGACGGCCACCCTCTGCCAGTTCGCCGCGCAGCCGCTCCAGGCCTTCTGGAGCGGCTGCGAGGCTGATGCGCAAACGGGCACAGGCGGTGTCCAGTACGTCGACAGCTTTATCTGGCAGTTGACGACCCGCCAGGTAACGAGCAGATAACTCAGCAGCGGCGACCACCGCGTCATCGCGCAGGTAGATGCCATGGCTCTTCTCGTAGACCTGAGCCAGGCCACGCAGAATGGTCACCGCCTCGCTGACGGTTGGCTCGTGCAATTGCACCGGTTGGAATCGACGGGCCAGCGCCGGGTCTTTCTCGAAGTGTTTTTTATACTCAGCCCAGGTAGTCGCCGCGATGGTGCGTAACTCTCCTCGAGCCAACGCTGGCTTAAGCAGGTTGGCGGCGTCAGAGCCACCGGCATTTCCGCCCGCGCCGGTCAGGGTATGGGCTTCGTCGATGAACAGGATGATTGGCCTCGGCGACGCTTTGACTTCATCAATCACACCTTTTAGGCGACGTTCGAATTCACCTTTGACGCTGGCGCCGGCCTGCAACAGGCCCATGTCCAGAGACAGCAATTCGACGCCTTTCAACGCTTGCGGCACTTCACCAGCAGCAATACGCGAGGCCAGGCCTTCGACGATGGCGGTTTTACCGACGCCAGCTTCGCCAACAACAATCGGGTTGTTCTTACGGCGTCGAGCAAGGATGTCAACCATCTGCCGGATGGCGCCGTCGCGGCACAACACCGGGTCGAGTTTGCCGTCGCGGGCCTGCTGGGTCAGGTTGTGGGTAAAACGTTGCAGCAGAAACTCACCCGACACAGCCGGTTTACCGGAGTCCGACGGATCTTTCTGGGACAAAGCGAATTCTTTCAGACGTTCGACATTCAATTTGGCCAGCATCGGCTGGTAGCGACTGCCGGCGTAGCGCATTGGGTTACGCAGCAACGCGAGAATCAATGCAGCCTGTTCGACCTGGGTCTGGCCCAGTTCAAGGTTGGCAACCAGCAAGGCATCTTGCAGCCACTGCACCAGTTCCGGAGCGAACACCGGATTGCGCGAAGCGCTGTGCTCGGCCCGTGATTGCAGTGTTGCACTGAGTTCACCAGAGTCTACTTCAGCATCCAGCAGCGCACGGGCAAGCAAGCCTTGCGGACGCTCCAGCAAACCCAGCAGCAGGTCCTCGACCAGGATCCTGCTGCCGCCACGCGCCACACAGCGTTCGGCGGAACTTTCCAGGTCACGACGGGTTTCGGCATCCAGCGCCTGGATGAGTTGTTGCAGGTCTACGTTAATCATTTGTCATCTGTCCTTAATGAGTTTTGCTGCCCAGAGTCACCACACCGTCCGCTTTTTCGCGGCCGAGCCAACTGGCCCATCCCAGGCGACAAGCGTTTTGCTCGCCAATACGCAGTTCGCGAATTTCTTCGTGGCGCAGCATCAGGCGAATGTCGTAATCGAGCGGGTCACGCAGGGTGAACCGCACCAGTGCACACAGCGGCTGGTAGCCGAAACCGATTGGCAGAAACTCGTGAAAGCGCTGCCAGTCAAGTTCGCGGATGTGAATCCGAAACTTGCCGCTGCGATCGCGCACGGTCTCCCCCAACACCACGTCTTCACCAAGCACAGAGTTGGCTCGCCCCAGGCGATTACGCTGTTCGTCGAGGATGTCCACATGGCGCTCGATGCACTGCTCGATGGTCAGCTCGGCGTGTTTGAAGTAGTAACGCAGCACCGCTTCGATCAGCGCCGCCGAGTGCGCCCGCAAGCTGAGCAGGCCGAGGTACGGCAGCAGGCGCTTCCAGTTCAGTTCCTGGGCCTTGCGAATCTCTTCGCCGCCCAGGCCAATCAGGGCAAAAAGCTGTGCGGAGAACGGGTCTAGGGCACCACTCTGGAAGCTTGCGCGGTAGCGGTACTTGCGCCAGATCGGCAGCATTAGCCGTTGCAGGCGATGGTGAAACAGGTCAAGGAAGTTACGGGTCGGGTTGCCGTCTTCGCTATCGCCCAGTGCCTGCTCGCCATAAAACGCCGGCAGAGGCGACCCGGAGCCCACCAGGCCAATCAGGTTGAAGCGCAGGCGCGCGCACATCTGCCCGTGCTCATGAAAGAACTCAACGCGATCAACGTCACTGCCCGGGAACCCCAGACTGGGGTTGGCCTGAAATTCCAGTTGGTCGTACAAATCGTCTTGGCTGAGGTGAGGGTGTGCTTCACGTAGTCGGTCAACGACTAACAGCACTGCCTGAAACAGCGAATATTCGCGTATGCCTCGGGTCAGTCTGCTTAAAGAAGCGGTTGCAGGCCCATACGTGGTGTCCATTGGTACACCTCTCCCTGTGTGCTTTTTACCCGCAGTTCGTGGTAGGAATTGAGACTGGCGTAAAGCGCGAAAAACTCGTTAAGAACCGAAGCGAAAACGAACAGGTCGCCCTCACCGATATACCCTTGCGGGTCCATGGTCAGCTCGGTGCGCAGCCCGCGAACTGGCAACCCTCGGTGCAATCGATCGACGTGTTGATGTTTGATTGACTTGAGTCCGTCGAGCAGGCGTTTGCTGACTTTCTCAGCGTGTTGGTCGTAGTAGCGCGGCAGGTCATAGGTTTCGAGAATCACCTTCAACGCGTTCACATCGGCCAGCGACAGATAGTTCAGCGACATGTTGCTGATTAGCTTCCACAGGAAGTCACGATTCAGTGGCGGCGCGAAGCTCGACGTGGCGGGGGTGATGTTGCGAAAACTCAGGAACTCTGGCGTCTCTTCGCAGGCCAGGCTGATGTCGCCGAGCTTGAGCTTGCGCGGCAGGTTCTGGTTGGTGCAAATCAGCTCGATCGACAGGGTTTCCTGGGCTTCGGTGTGGCGAATGCCGAAGCTCAGGTAAGTATCGAGGCCGTCGTGCAGCGAGGAAGAACGCTGGCGAATACTGTAGTGAGGGCGACTGGTGGGTACGTCGAAACTCGGATCGTGCTCGAAGGATTCGAACGGCACGTACTCCTGATAACCAAGGCCGCCGGGCTTCCAGCCGGTGACGGTTTCCACGGAAAATACACCGCAGTTTTCCAGATCGTAATCGGCTGGCAGCAGCAGGTATTCGTCTTGCTTGCCGTCGAGTCGGATCGGCAGTGCATCATGCGTGAACAGATTAACGATGGGCGTACAGTGAAGCTTCACGTTGTCCAGGGTCGGCCGCATGCGCAGGACCCCACTTTTACGAATGTCGAAACGCAACTCCAGACCGCGCATCTGCTTGAGGATGTCTGCCGCCAAAGCCTGGAGTAAGTCCAGGCCCTTAATATCGACGAAAAGGAATTTGTCCTGAAAGGCGAAATATTCCTGCAAGTAACGGTAGCCACGGAAGGTGTTGAGTGGGTATGGGATCAACGCTTCCTCTTCAGCAAAACCCACCGGCTGCACACGGTCACCAGGCATCTTGAACACCATTGGCATGCCGTTGACGCCATTAATGGGGTCGCCAGCGCCGTCCAGCGGAATCAGCTCAATGCCGTCCAGGTTACGCAGTAGGCTCAGGTACAGCATCTGGCTGATGTAGCGCTCGCCAGCAAAGTGCAGACGTAAGCGGCTCAATTTCAGCTCACCGAGGTGACCGTCGGCGGTCATTTCCAGACGTAGGCTTAACAGCGAACCGTCGCCCTTCACCGAGTAGTTCAGCGCAGTTAGGTCCAACGGCAGGACTTCAGTTGGATAGCAGGTGCGGAAGCGGCAACGCACGTCATCAATCGGAACGCTTTCCACTGGTGTATCGCGCTCGACCCTCAATGCCGGACCAGAGCGTTTCAACGGATCAAACTGCAAAATGCTGAACGACGGCAGTGGTCGCATGTAGTTGGGCCACAGCAGTTGCATCAGCGAATGGCTGAGCTCTGGTAATTCGTCATCGAGTTTCTGGCGCAGACGTCCGGTGAGGAAGGCAAAACCCTCCAGCAACCGCTCCACGTCCGGATCCCGCCCGGCCTGCCCGAGGAAAGGCGCCAACGCGGGGCTACGCTCGGAGAAGCGACGACCTAACTGACGAAGTGCTGTGAGCTCGCTTTGGTAGTAGTGGTTAAAGGACACGGGGTACCTGCCTGGTATTCGAGCTCATGAACAAACCGTCCAGGTAGCCCTGCGCTTCAACCGTGTTCATGATTATTGGCGTCCTGTCTGTTTGGACGTCGGTGCCTACGAGTCTCATTAGCTGACCTTGACTTGACCGCTACCATCCAGGCACGCGACGAAACTGACCTGGCGCTTGAAACCATCCACTTCCAGCAGGCCGTCAATATTGAAGGACAGGCGAAGCTGATCGTGATCACGCGGCAGGGAGATCACACGCACATTGCTCAGGCGTGGCTCGTAGGCCTCGATGAAGTTTTCGATGGCCAGACGGGCCTGACTCAGGGAATCATGCAGGCTCAGACGCATGTCATTGAGATCGGGTAGCCCATAATCGGACAGCGTTTGCACGCTGCCCGCACGGGTGCTGAGCATTTTCGCCAGATGGGAAGCCACGGACGCCATGGCGGAGACCTCACGGCTCCAGCCGACGCGTTTGTCCGCGTAGCCACCCAGGCGTTCGAAAAGGCTGCCGTATCCAGTCATGAGTTAGCCCCGCTTACTCTTTGTCCAACTTGCCAACCAGCGACAAGGTGAAATCGGCACCCATGTACTTGAAGTGCGGGCGCACGTTCAGGCTGACGCGATACCAGCCAGGCTCGCCTTCAACATCGCTGACGATGATCTGGGCAGCGCGCAGTGGACGACGGCCACGCACTTCGGCGCTCGGGTTTTCCTGGTCGGCCACGTACTGGCGGATCCACTTGTTGAGTTCCAGCTCGAGGTCGGTGCGTTCTTTCCACGAACCGAGTTGCTCGCGCTGCAGCACTTTCAAGTAGTGAGCCAGACGGTTGACGATCATCATGTACGGCAGTTGGGTGCCGAGCTTGTAGTTCAGCTCTGCTGCCTTGCCTTCTGCGCTGATGCCGAAGAACTTCGGCTTCTGCACCGAGCTCGCGGAGAAGAACGCCGCGTTGTCGGAGCCTTTACGCATGGTCAGGGAGATGAAGCCTTCTTCGGCCAATTCGTATTCGCGACGGTCGCTAACCAACACCTCGGTAGGAATCTTGGTTTCGATTTCGCCCATGCTTTCGAAGTGGTGCAACGGCAGGTCTTCAACCGCACCACCGCTCTGCGGGCCGATGATGTTCGGGCACCAGCGGAATTTGGCGAAACTGTCGGTCAACTTGGTACCAAATGCGAAGGCGGTATTGCCCCACAGGTAATGCTCGTGGCTGTTGGCGACGGTTTCTTTGTAGACGAACGATTTGACCGGATTTTCTTCCGGGTCGTACGGGTTGCGCAGCAGGAAACGCGGCACGGTCAGGCCAACGTAACGGGAATCTTCCGACTGGCGGAAGCTCTGCCACTTGGCGAATTGCGGGCCTTCGAAGTGGTCTTTCAGATCCTTCAGGTCCGGCAGACCGGTGAAGCTTTCCAGGCCGAAGAACTTCGGGCCGGCCGCAGCAATGAACGGCGCGTGAGACATGCAGGCAACACTGGACACGTACTGCATCAGCTTCACGTCCGGCGAACTTGGGGACATAAAGTAGTTGGCGATGATCGCGCCAACCGGCTGACCACCGAACTGGCCGTATTCAGTGGTATAGATGTGCTTGTACAGGCCAGACTGCATCACTTCCGGCGAATCGTCGAAATCGTCCAGCAGGTCTTCTTTGGAGACGTTGAGGATTTCGATCTTGATGTTTTCACGGAAGTTGGTCCGATCGACCAGCAACTGCAAACCACGCCACGACGACTCCAGGGACTGGAAGTCCGGGTGGTGGAGGATTTCGTCCATCTGACGGCTGAGTTTGGCATCAATCTCGGCGATCATGCGGTCAACCATGGCTTTCTTGACCGGCTCACCGTTGTTCTGCGGCTTGAGCAGCTCTTCGATGAAGGCTGACACGCCGCGTTTGGCGATGTCGTAGGCTTCGTCGTCCGGCGTCAGGCGGGTTTCGGCGATGATGCTGTCGAGAATGCTGTATTCACTATTCTCGTTAGTTTTCTGCTGCGCTGCACTCTTACTCATCGTGTTGGCTTCCTTGGCTGATGGGGGCTCAGGTGTTCTGGGCGGAGGCGTTCAAGCCCAGTTCACCCAAGACTCGACCACGGGATTCGTCGTCGGCGAGAACGCCTTCGATAGCTTTGCGGAACGCAGGTGCGTTACCCAACGGGCCTTTAAGGGCCACCAACGCGTCGCGCAATTCCATCAGTTTTTTCAGCTCAGGCACTTGCTGGACCAGCGAGGCCGGATTGAAGTCTTTCATCGAACTGACGCGCACTTTCACCGCCAGCTCTTCAGTGTCGCCTTCTTCGTGAAGACGGTTTGGTACGCTCAGTGTCAGCTCCAACTCTTGCTTGGCCAGCACTTCATCGAAGGTCATTTTGTCGATGCTGATCGGCTTACGATCTTCAACTTTGCGTTCATCCTTGCGGTGGGTGTAGTCACCGATTGCCAGCAGCTTCAGCGGCAGTTCAATCTCTTCCCGAGCACCGCCAGTGGAGGGTTTGAAGGTGACGTTGATGCGTTCTTTGGGGGCTACCGAGCCTTCTTTGGCCATGGCTTTTCTCCTTGCGGTTGTGGCCCTGGGGCCTATTCGAGTACCACTTCGAGATCGAGGTGGCACAACCTGCGATAAATCTCTTCTTTGCGCTCTCGTACAGCATGGTTCTGCGGCAACGACTCGCAGCAGCTATGCAACAAATGCAGCACTTCGAGCACAAGATCGGGCTCCCAGGCTTGCAGACCTGAGTCGTATAATGTTTGGTCGAGGGTTTCGAGTTGGGTCTTGGCCAGTTCGTATTTCTTGGCCAAAAAGCACAGCCGCGCGAGGGCGAACTGCCAGAAGAATCGGGCACGCCCGCCGTGGGCACTTTGCAACCCCTGCTTGAGTATCTGCACGGCAGCCTTGAGGCCGTCTTTACGCAGGATCGGCAGGACTTCCTCCAAGGCTAACTCCCACGCCAATTGGGTGTCGGTTGCTTCAACCTTGCGTAATGCACTGGAGGTTTGCAGATGCGGCGTGACGTTCGCACTGATCCAGGCGCGAGTGGCCGGATCTGCGAACGGGGTACCGTTGTGAAAGCGCAGTTCGATGATGCCGGGCAGGCGCTGAATAAATAGCGCGAAGTGAATCTCCACTTCGCGCATCGCCACCTCAGCGTTCAGCCCTTGCAAGCATTCCCAGACCATTCGCTGACCATCGAACCAGAATGGCGCCTTCGCCAGACTCGCCTCCAGCTCCACGATCAGGTCTGCGTATTTGGCTTGATCATAGCGCTCCTGATAGGTCTTCAGTTTGTCTACCGGCAAACCGCGTAACGCGGTGATCTGCTCGGTGTTGCGCTCAGGAACTGTGTCGATGGGAAGCCACAACAGCGTGCGATTGAGGCGCAGCGCGCGCAGGTCGGTAGCTTTCTGCTTGAGCCACCAGGCGCACAATGGACGGGCGTTTTCCTGCTGGGCACGCAGGGCCTTGTGGGCTTCCTTCTCGTTATCGATCGGCGCGCCGGGAGTGAACAGCTGCGTGGTGGCCTGCTTGACCTGGGCCACAACAGCGCCGACCACACCGGGCTCTGGCTGGTTGTCGGCAGCGCGCTGGACCAAGTTTTTCAGGCGACGGGAGATCGGCAACAGCAACGGCGCGTCGCCGCCCAGGTGCTCGGTGCAGGCAGCATCGAGACCTTCTAAGTGCTCCACCATCCGGCGGAACAGCGGCAACTGCTCTTTGATCGCGATACTTTCGTTTAGCACCTGCTCAAGACGCGGAACCAACCAGTTGATGGCAGCGGAGCGAGTGCGGGCTTTGTGCGGGTGAAGTTCGGCCCAGTGGTTTTCACAGAGGTGATGCAACAAACCGAGACCGGCTAGCAGTCCCTGGAAGGATTCGCGCTGGTATAAACCCCAGGTTAGCCAGGCGCCAACTCGTAAATCCTTGGACTGGGTACGTAACAAATTTTCGCTGTTTTCGCAGATTTTCAGCCAGTCGATCTGACCGCTTTCGTGCATGGACGATGATTTACCCAGCTCGCTTTCCAATGCCTCATATTCGTTCGAAAAGCGAACGTCTTCGCCCGCGAAACGCTCTTCGGAAACAGAGGTTCTCGCGAGGTCAAGATAATGAGCAGAAAGTTTGCTGGAGTAAGACATCCATGACCTTTAATTAGTTTTGCAACACCGCACCCATTGGAGTTGTAACGGTGCTCGACAGCCAGAGAGACTTTAAATTCGTCATTGCGACGCGCGCGATTTATGCGAGCACAGGGCAATCAGCGGAAGCTCGCATTTCAACGAGTTTTTTATAAAAGTCCGCTCCAGCGCATTGGTGCTTAAGTACTCACTAGCCGGACCTAAATAAATAAAACATATCTACACCCTCTAACGCCCCCCTTACTTTCTGGCAACTTGAGAGTCTCTCGAAGACAAACGCGACGGGCTATGATTCGCGCATCTTACACCCATTGCGACAGACAAGGATGTAGCATTTTTCTGAAAATGCACCGGGGAAATTCCTGAAGCCTAATACTATTTGGATACTTCTCTAGCGGCATCGTATCGCGCACTATGCGCCAAAAGTTGCGCACTGAATTGTGAATAACCCTGTGGATACATTCCCGCAGATTAGGTATTTCATTGCTTACAGGTAAGTGCGCAAGAAGTTGCACAGCATTGCGCAACTCCTTGCGCACTTTTATTGATGATTCCTGTGTAAGTAATTGGTTAGATCTACGACTTTCCAGTCATAGCACTGATAGATAAGGACTTTAGTCTTGTTGGCATAAACCTTGATTGTAGTTATGGAACCTGCAATGCAAATATGCCTGTGGGTTCCTATTTATTTTCAGCAAGGAGAGCATCCATGGCTACGCCAGCGTATATGTCGATCACGGGTACCAAGCAGGGTCTGATCACTGCCGGTGCTTTCACCGCTGACTCGGTCGGAAACACCTACCAGGAAGGTCATGAAGACCAGGTCATGGTTCAGGGTTTCAACCACGAAGTGATTATTCCTCGCGATCCGCAATCGGGCCAACCGACCGGCCAACGCGTTCACAAGCCTGTCAAAATCACCAAGGTGTTCGACAAGTCCTCACCACTGCTGCTGGCTGCGCTGACTTCCGGCGAGCGTCTGACCGAGATTACCATCCAGTGGTATCGCACCTCCGCAGCGGGCACTCAAGAACACTACTACACCACCAAACTCGAAGACGCGATCATCGTCGACATCAAGGACTACATGCATAACTGCCAGGACCCGTCGAATTTGCACTTCACGCACCTGGAAGACGTTGAGTTCACCTACCGCAAAATCACCTGGACTCACGAAGTGTCCGGCACCTCCGGTTCTGATGACTGGCGCACCCCTGTCGCAGGCTGAAACTGACTAGCTGTTTCGCGGCATCGACCATTTTCTAACGGTTGATGCCGTTTATTACGTCTAAGGTGGGCGTCGCGTTTTGCCTCCTCTCTCAGCTAAGGATAAGCGTATGTTCGCGGCGGCCAATGCTGCACATTTCACGTTGCTGATCCCCTCTGTTCGCAACGATTTCAAAGTGCTGGCCTTCAAGGGCACTGAAGCCATCAGCAACTTGTATGCGATTCAAGTTGAACTCGTCAGTGAGTCCCCAGTTTTCGATCTGGAGAGACTGCTCAGTCAGCCGGCTTTTCTCCAGTTTGGTCTGAACGGGGAAGGTATTCATGGGCGTATCGAAGATGTGTTCGTCGGCGAGGCCGGTAAACGTCTGACCCGCTATCACCTGATCTTGGTACCCGCTCTGCACTATTTGCAGTTCAACCACAACCAACGGATCTTCCAGCACCTGACGGTCCCGCAGATCGTGGCCAAAGTGCTCCAGGGCCACGGGATTCAAGCTGATGTATATACCTTTAATGTCAGCACCAGCCCTGAGCGCGAATACTGCACTCAATATGGGGAAAGCGACTTCGAGTTCATTCAGCGGTTGTGCAGTGAAGATGGGATTTCCTGGCACCACCAACACAGTCAGGATGGCCATCGGTTGGTATTCACTGACGATCAGACCTATTTCCCCAAGCTGGGGGGCACACCGTATCAGCAAGGCTCCGGTCTGGCGGCGGATCACCCGGTCGTCAGCCAGTTCTCGATGCGTTTCAGCACTCGAACCAGCACAACCACCCGCCGGGGTTATGATTTAAAGCGCCCAAGCCTGTTGCTGGAAAACCAATTTACCGCCGAGTTCAGTCCTGAGCTTGAGGATTACCGCTACCCGGCGTTGATCGAAAATGAAAAGCTCGGCAAACAGATTGCCCGGCAGGCCCTGGAGCGGCACCGTGCCGACTACCAGTTGGCCGAGGGTAAAAGCGACCAGCCAATCCTGCGCAGCGGCCACTTTTTCGATCTGACCGAACACCCGCGCCAGCAGTGCAACGCGTTGTGGCTGCTGCTCAGTGTGACGCACTCAGGCAAGCAACCTCAGTCACTGGAGGAAGCAATCACCAGCGACGTCAAGTCCGAAGACGGCTTCACTCAAGGTTACCGCAATACCTTCAGCGCGATCCCCTGGGACGTGTTTTACCGTCCACCGCTGGTCACGCGTCAATCGGTATTGGTCAGTCAGACTGCCAGGGTCACCGGTCCAGCAGGGGAAGAAATCTTTTGCGATGAATACGGGCGGGTTAAGGTCGAGTTCCATTGGGACCGCGCCGAACTGGGCAGTGACAAGAGCAGTTGCTGGTTACGGGTGTCATCCAGCTGGGCGGGAGACAGTTTCGGTGCGGTGACTATCCCGCGCATCGGCATGGAAGTGGTGGTGACCTACCTGGAAGGTAATCCCGACAATCCGTTAATTACAGGGTGCGTGCCTAACAAGGTCATGCCTGTGCCGTACCCCTTGCCCGCGAACAAAACCAAAACGGTCCTGCGCAGCCATAGCTCGCCGCACAGTGGCGGCTACAACGAGCTGTCGATTGAAGACCGCAGCGGCCAGGAGCTGATCTACCTGCGTGCTCAGCGTGACATGGAGCAGAAGGTCGAAAATGACAGCCGACTGGAAGTAGGTAATGAGCGCCGGGAAACCATCAAGGGCAATAGCATTGCGGTGCTGGAGGCTGAAGAGCAGCGCACCGTCACCGCTGACCGCAAGGTACAGCTCAAGGCTAATGACTATTTGCAGGTAGCCAACAGCAGCCACACCAGTGTAGGGCAAACGGTGGTGATTGAGGCCGGGCAACAAGTCCACCTCAAGGCCGGGGCTAATCTAATACTTGATGCCGGAGCCAGCATCACCTTGAAAGGTGGTGGTCAACACATCGTGATTGGCCCTGGCGGTATTTTCAGTAGCACCGAGATTCAAATCGGCGGTGCGCCTGCTGGAGGAACGGCCGCCAATCCGTTGTTACCGGGTGTACTAGCGGCCCTGGCGACCCCGCCCGCACTGCCTATCATGGCCCCGACACAAAACGCGCTGATGGCGGCAAGTAAAGTTAAAGGCGCTGACTTCTGCCCGCTTTGCGAGGCTTGTAAAAACGGTCTTTGCCTGCCAAAAGGAAGGACAGCATGATGGCTACCTACCCTCGGCAATGGATGATCGACCAGCTAAAACTCGACCATGCTCTGTGCCTAATTCTGGACTCGGAAGGCGAACTCGAAGCCCGCCAAGCCTTGTTGAGCACCAGTGATCTTGATCAGCATCGCAGTGTGTACAGTGAGACTCAGGTCTCCGATTTAGCTATTGCGGGGCCTTTCATATTCCTCATCGACAATCCTGACGATGAACGCATCAGAGACCTACTCCAGGCGCCTGAGCGCAATTGGGGCTGGCTTGCCAGCATTCGCAAAGATGACCTGCCCGCGCTGACCCAACACTGGCGTGAACGCCTGATTATCGGCACACGACCCAATCAGGCGCTGTACCGATTCCACGACAATCGTGTCCTCACCCGTGCTTTGGGGCATATCCCTGAAGAGGCTCGCCCTGAGTATCTGGGGCCCGCGATCAGTGTGTGCTATTGGCAGGGCTCAGGCTGGGAAGTCACCCACAATCCAGCTCCCGGCGAACACCCAATTCCTGCTGCCCCGTTGTGGCTGAACGTCCCAGCACCGGCGAGTCAGTCGATGGAGATGCTTCAGTCCAATATCTACCGGTATCTGTGGGCAGAACACAGCGACGATCTAATGCGACTCAGCCGGCGCCAAGACCCAAGCACGTGGCTCGCAGAACAGCTCTCGCAGGCTCAGCAATGGGGGTGGTCTGCCCCTGAGCAAGTGCATTTTTTGATCATCAACAAACTCAATGAAACTGAGCCGCCCATCATAAAAAACTGGTTGCCTCATACCGACGAAGCGCCGCGGGTTCACTTCGAGCGCCTTTTTAATGAAGCGAAATTCTGGTCAGGAGAACACTCGGCGTGATGCACGTACGACGCTTTACTCCCCACTTCCTGCGGGTCTTATTTGTGAGCGCAATGGCCTTGGTCGCTTCGGGCTGCTCAATGGCGCCGACAGAGAGTTTTACCTTCCAAGCCGAGATACCGGAAAACTTTAGCGTTGGTGGCATCGCTTACTACATTCAGACACCGTGGGACATGTGCCAAATACCTTCAGGTGAGGAGCAAAGCTTCAGGCGGAAGTTATACCAAAGCGAGCAACCCAACACCGCACACACGGTGGCGTTCAAAGTGCCACTGACTGACACCGTACGCGGTTGTTCAATGGTCTTGAAAAGCGTTGTGCTGAAAATCGAAGGACAGTGGGGAAAGCGTGAGCTGGACATGAGCCTACAGACTGCCGGTTTATCAATTCATGATGAACCATCAGAAACGATTCGCCCTTTCCCTGTGTCGGGACCTCTGGTCTTTCAGGGCCAGTGCCAGTGGTTTTTTCGCACGATGGGGCCGTATCGTTACATAGTCAAAATCCTGCAGTGTCGGGCGCTCGACGCGAATGGCGTCATGCAAAAAAGCCTGGCGGGCGGAGCGTTGCAGCGCAATCAGCTAGCGGGCAAAACCGTGAAATTGGTGCTTAGTGTCGCGGATAAGGAGAAGCCTTATTACAACGGATGGTGGCTCGAAACTCCCAAGGGCTGGAAGGCCTGCACTGGTTTGTGGGGAACCAATAACGAAGAGCCCTGCGCCAAGCCATATAAATTCATTAAATCTTTCAAAATGCCTGATGGACGTGACTGCACCGTCTACCCCAACTGCACCGAATAAGGATATCAAAGGATGAGTTCGTATAAACCAATGGCAGATGGGGATAAGCCGGCTTTCAGCGACAAGATGTTTGCCTGCCCAAACAAAGGTCACTGGGTTAGTTTTCAGTTGGTGGACGAGTTCGGTGATGGCAAACCGTATGCTGGTCTTGCCTATACCCTTACTGCTCACTTACTGCGGGCCTTGTTTATCTGCGCACTGGCTTTGGTCGCTTCGGGCTGCTCAATCGCGCAAACAGAAAGCTTTACCTTCCAGGCCGACATGCCGGAAAACTTCACCATTAGTCCGATGGCGTATTACGCGTCAGCCTCCGGCGAGTCGTGTTCCGGGCGTAACCTTATCCAAAGCGAGCAGCCCAAGGGGGTGCGTCCGGTTGAGTTCAAGCTGCCGCTGACGGACACCGCGAAGGGTTGCTCAATGGTTTTGAAACGCGTTGTGCTGAATATCGAAGGGCAATGGGGCAAGCGTGAGCTGGACATGAGTCTGCAGACTGCCAGCTTATCGATTCCTGATGAGCCATCAGAAGCGGTTCGCCCTTTCCCCACGTCGGGACCTATGGTCTTTCAGGCTCAGTGCCAGTGGTTATTTCGCACGGTGGGATCGAAACGATTTATCAGGAAAATCCTGCAGTGCCGGGCACTCGACGCAAATGGCGTCGTGCAAAAAAGCCTGGCGGGCGGAGCGTTGCAGCGTGATCAGTTAGCGGGCAAAACCGTGAAGTTGGTACTGACGGAGGCGAAAGAGGAGCTGCCTTACTTTGATCGCTATTGGATTAAAACAACAAGTGGATGGAAACCGTGCAAGGGGAACTGGGGCCGCGACATCGAGGAGCTCTGTGTAACTCCCCCTCAATTCAAACCTTTCAAAATGCCCGATGGACGTGACTGCACCGTCTACCCCAACTGCACTGAATAAGGACATCAAAGGATGAGTTCGTATAAACCAACGGCAGACGGGGATAAGCCAGCTTTCAGCGACAAGATGTTTGCCTGCCCAAACAAAGGGCACTGGGTTAGTTTTCAGTTGGTAGACGAGTTCGGTGATGGCAAACCGTATGCTGGTCTTGCCTATACCCTTATTCCTCATTTCCTGCGAGTCATGTTTATCAGCGCAATGGCCTTGGTCGCTTCAGGCTGCTCAATGGCGCAAACAGAAAGCTTTACCTTCCAGGCCGACATGCCGGAAAACTTCACCATTAGTCCGATGGCGTATTACGCGTCAGCCTCCGGCGAGTCGTGTTCCGGACGTAACCTAATCCAAAGCGAGCACCCCAAGGGAGTGCGTCCGGTTGAGTTCAAGCTGCCACTGACGGACACCGCGAAGGGTTGTTCAATGGTTTTGAAAAAGGTGGTGCTGCAGATCGAGGGACAGTGGGGAAAGCGTGATCTGGACATGGATATGGATTCTGCCGGTTTATCAATCCGCGATATGCCATCAGAAACGCATCGCCCTTTCCCCACTTCGGGACCTATGGTCTTTCAGGGTCAGTGCCAGTGGTTGTTTCGCACGATGGGGCCGTATCGTTACATAGTCAAAATCCTACAGTGCCGGGCGCTCGACGCGAATGGCGTCGTGCAAAAAAGCCTGGCGGGCGGAGCGTTGCAGCGTGATCAGTTAGCGGGCAAAACCGTGAAGTTGATGCTTAGTGTCGCGGATAAGGAGAAGCCTTATTACAACGGATGGTGGCTCGAAACTCCCAAGGGCTGGAAGGCCTGCACTGGTTTGTGGGGAACCAATAACGAAGAGCCCTGCGCCAAGCCATATAAATTCATTAAATCTTTCAAAATGCCTGATGGACGTGACTGCACCGTCTACCCCAACTGCACCGAATAAGGATATCAAAGGATGAGTTCGTATAAACCAATGGCAGATGGGGATAAGCCGGCTTTCAGCGACAAGATGTTTGCCTGCCCAAACAAAGGGCACTGGGTTAGCTTTCAGTTAGTAGACGAGTTCAGTGATGGCAAACCGTATGCTGGTATTTCCTTTACCGTTACTACTTACTTTCTGCGGGTCTTGTTTATCAGCGCAATGGCCTTGGTCGCTTCAGGCTGCTCAATGGCGCAAACAGAAAGCTTTACCTTCCAGGCCGACATGCCGGAAAACTTCACCATTAGTCCGATTGCGTATTACGCGTCAGCCTCCGACGAGTCGTGTTCCGGACGTAACCTAATCCAAAGCGAGCAGCCCAAGGGTGGGCGTCCGGTTGAGTTCAAGCTGCCGCTGACGGACACCGCGAAGGGTTGTTCGATGGTTTTGACAAAGGTGGTGCTGCAGATCGAAGGACAGTGGGGAAAGCGTGATCTGGACATGGATATGGATTCTGCCGGTTTATCAATCCGCGATATGCCATCAGAAACGCTTCGCCCTTTCCCCACGTCGGGACCTATGGTCTTTCAGGGCCAGTGCCAGTGGTTGTTTCGCACGATGGGGCCGTATCGTTACATAGTCAAAATCCTGCAGTGTCGGGCACTCGACGCGAATGGCGTCGTGCAAAAAAGCCTGGCGGGCGGAGCGTTGCAGCGTGATCAGCTAGCGGGCAAAACCGTGAAATTGGTGCTGACGGAGGCGAAAGAGGAGCAGCCTTACTTTGATCGCTATTGGATTAAAACAACAAGCGGATGGAAACCGTGCAAGGGGAACTGGGACCGCGACATCGAGGAGCTATGTGTAACTCCCCCTCAATTCAAACCTTTCAAAATGCCTGATGGACGTGACTGCACCGTCTACCCCAACTGCACCGAATAAGGATATCAAAGGATGAGTTCGTATAAACCAATGGCAGATGGGGATAAGCCGGCTTTCAGCGACAAGATGTTTGCCTGCCCAAACAAAGGGCACTGGGTTAGTTTTCAGTTGGTGGACGAGTTTGGGGATGGCAAACCGTATGCTGGTCTTGCCTATACCCTTCAGGACAGCGCAGGGCAGCAGTATACCGGGGTGCTGGACGCCGAAGGGTTTGCCAAGATTGAAGACTGCTATCGTGGGCCTGTCGTATTAACCTTAGATAGCGCATATGCAGGCGGCGAGGTTGTTTATAACGATTTGATGATCCGTAAGACATATCCACTCCCGATTACCGAACTCCAAGTTCGCGCCGAACAAACCTGTTTCTTTCACCAGGACGGTTTTGCTGTCGACCACAACCCCGCACAAAAAGCGGGAGACAAATTCATCCAGGTAGAGGTGCGGGACCTGGTCAAGCACAGCGCGCATTTGCCTCCCCCCGTTGACCGTAAATACCCGCCGGATGACATCTTGATCAGAGCGTTTGATAAGCTGACGTTTGGTCCAGAGCCTTTATCTCGGTGTGGTGTCGGGCTGCTGTCGAACCGGCACTCGCTGCTGCAGGTGCGCCCACTGCGCGCGTTTAGACCGATGCTCTCGACCGGTGATGCCTTCAGTGCACTGAACCTATACCAGCTCGCGATCATGGCGAATCTGAGCTACTCCGACTTTGGTCAAAACCCCGTTAAAGATCCCGTGGATTGCGTAAATTTCCCGTCGGATCCCAGCGTCGGTAACTTTTTTGGTGAAGCGCTTTCGAACTATCGAGAAAGTTGGAAGGTAGATAGCTCACAGTCGCCAGTACACCGTTACTTTCCACTGTACGAAGAAGTTACTTACTCTAAACGTTTTGAAATTTTGCCGTTTGACCCAACTGCGTATGAACAAAACAAGCCGGGTGAAAATCAGGAGCATCCTGGCAATCTGCATTTTTTTGATGACACCAGCCAGAATCGGTTTAGCGCAAAGAGTACGCAGGCGTTCATTACGCATCATGATGAGGTGGTGCTGATTGCTATTCGTGGAACACTGGAGTTGTCAGATTGGTGGCGTGACGCGGATGCGGCTCAAGTTCCCTTCGAAGAAGGCAAAGGAAAAGTCCATCATGGTTTTTACGATGCGTATAAAGCTCTGAAGACCTTTATTCAACGCTACTTAATCCGATTTTATGTCGGGCAAAAAATCATAATCAGCGGCCATAGTCTAGGTGGAGCGATTGCTTTGCTGTTGGCGGAAGCATTGCGATGTGATGAATCACAGAAATACGACATTCTCCTTTACACCTATGGCTCGCCACGCGTGGGTGATGCCACGTTCGTCGCCGCTGCCGAGCCGCTGACACACCACCGGATGGTAAACAACAACGACATGATTCCCGGTGTTCCCGCGCCCTGGATGAACGCACGGCGCAACATCTGGATTCCTGGGCTTGCGGCACTCTTTATTACCAACCCTGTTTTAGGCATCTTGATCTTCGTCACAGGTCTTGTCCGTGTTGGTGGCGATCCTTATCAGCACCATGGCACGTTGCATCACTTCATGCCGGTGGATTTTTCCGGGAAGGAAAAGTCGGCGATTCTCTGGAATCCAGGTTGCGCCTCCATAGAAGAGGCCGCTTGCACTCGGGCACTGGCCAAAGATGGCGACCTGCCATTTCGTGGCGACTTTATCGATCAAGTCATGAGTTTAGGTGACCACAGTATACCGGGGTCGTATATCCCGTTCTCCTGGGCGACCTTTCGACGTTGGCAGCAAACTCAGGAAACTGGCGGGACGGTGGTCACTGAGCGTGAATACGATCTGGTGGCGGCGGCATTGGAGACGATGCGCGGCAAAGTACAGGATCAAAGCAAGCAAACAAGAAACACCCAGCGTTATGCTAACAATGACCCCCAGTACCTACAAACAGTGACAGACTTGAATAACGAGTCGCGAAATCTTCTCGACTCACTACAACGACTTAAAATACAAAATGGGCGCCATCTGACACTTGCCGATGTCTACGGCAGCGCTGTGCAATCTCCCAACCTGGAAGCCGCTCTGCATCGCTGGAAGGGCCAGCGGGAAAACAACCTGCAAGTGCAGATTGCAATGATTCCTCAGCAGGACGATGGGGATTTGATGTTTGCCTCTCGCATCGGTGCGCCTCATACGTTGGACATCGATTCTACTGTTTAGTGGGAGTGTCTACTGGCTTGTGCGTGGAATACGCGGATTATGTATTGTTTCCTGGCGGTGTTTACGGATGAACCAATGATCAATTCTAAATATTGCATAATTAAAATGATTCCCGTATCAACAATATTAATTTATCTCACCGGTTGTATTGGGGTAACGCCGGGGATTGGTTTGGTTGCGAAGGTTTGACTATAGACAGGGGCACGATGGGGTGAGGCTCAGGCGTTGACGCCTGCCAGGGTGGCGAATGGTGCGGTGACGTTTGCCAATACGAAATCCCGACGTACCCGGACGATTCCGACAGATAAGAAGCTGTAGGGAAAGCTGCATGTTCATTTCAAGCAGCACGGCCTATTCAGCAACTGCATGCTGACCTTCAGTCGCGTTATCGACACAACCTCACTCAAACTGCCTGCTGGCCAGGCGACCCATGTGCTGCGACATACCTTCGCCAGTCACTTCGTCATGCGTGGCGGCAACATCCTGACCTTGCAAAAGATCCTCGATCACTCCAGTTTGGCAATGACAATGCGTTACGCACACCTGTCACCGGATCATCTGCAAGACGCGCTTACGCTAAACCCACTAAACCCCGTTTAACTTTCGGCTCTACCGATAGAAGTTCGGTGCTGATGTTTTGGTGAACTCCGGCTCGGCCCGACCTTTGAAAACTATGCGGGTGGTATTTTCAGATTCATAACCCTGACAGGGATCTTCCAGGCCGAGCTTCGGAAGCACCAAAACATTACCGCGCTTAACCTCGACCCATCCTGTGATAACCCCACCACACATACCTTGGATATTGGAATTACCCGGCAACGCACCGAATTCAACGCTCAAATTTCCACTCTTCAGGTGGCAAATCCGCTTCGCAGTCTTCAGAGTTCCGATGTGATCATCGTCTTCCATTGAGGCGATGAAGCTGCCAGGTGCCCATTCGTTTTCGGATTTTGCGGCGATCATTGCTTCGCCAGCCTCGTTATAGGCGCCTTGTAGTAGACGATGAGTTGGTCGTTCTGACTGTCGCACTCATACCCGATCAAGGTGTGAAACCAATCGGCTTGCGCCGATGTTCCTACACTGAGCAGAGCGAGCAAAACCGATAGCTTTAGTAACCCGTTTAGCTTCAAGGCGAGTTCCATTCGTATAGGGTGGGCTGAGTCGGGGCGAGTAAAGATTGCCATGTTTAGAGAAACACAAAAGGCCATCTTCGACGCTTTTTCGACACCCTTAACCCCCAGAAAGCAAAAAGCCCCGAAAACTTCTCAGTTTTCAGGGCCTTAGGCGTTTCAATATGGCGGTGAAGGAGAGATTCGAACTCTCGATACGATTTCTCGTATACACACTTTCCAGGCGTGCTCCTTAAGCCACTCGGACACTTCACCGTGTCTCGAAGACGGGTTAGGTCTGTCGAGGCGCGCTAATCTAGCCGAAGCGTTCGCTAAAGGCAAAGTTTTTTTAACGGATTCATGTGGTTAAGCGAAGGTGGTGGCACATACCCGCAGCTCAAGCGCGTTGCTTCGAGCCAGTGCCGGCGCGACCGTACGGTCAGCCTTAGCGCTTTACCTGCCGGTTGCGGCTCGGTAACGTCTGCCCACCTTATAGAGCTGCCCGAGCAAGGATTTGTGCCATGAGCGATCTGATCAGTTACGAACTCGATGACGGAATTGCCACCCTGACGCTGAGCAATGGCAAGGTCAATGCCATTTCTCCCGATGTGATCGCGGCGTTTAACGCGGCGTTGGATCGTGCTGAGCAAGACCGCGCGGTGGTGATTATCACGGGCCAGCCGGGCATTTTGTCGGGTGGGTACGATTTGAAGGTGATGACGTCCGGCCCGGAGAACGCCATTAACCTGGTCGCCGCCGGCTCTACCCTCGCCCGCCGTATGTTGTCGCATCCGTTCCCGATCATCGTGGCCTGTGGCGGTCATGCTGTGGCAAAGGGAGCGTTCATTTTGTTGTCGGCCGATTACCGCATCGGCGTTGAAGGGCCGTTCAGCATTGGTCTGAACGAAGTGCAAATCGGCATGACC
The DNA here is from genome assembly GCF_979258635.1 of Pseudomonas sp. AC070. Taxonomy (NCBI): domain Bacteria; kingdom Pseudomonadati; phylum Pseudomonadota; class Gammaproteobacteria; order Pseudomonadales; family Pseudomonadaceae; genus Pseudomonas; species Pseudomonas sp. AC070. The sequence goes on along the minus strand of NZ_OZ409871.1, from coordinate 2,327,814 downwards.
ATGCACCACGTGGGCATCGAGTTGGCGCGTGATCGTTTGCGCAAGGCGGCGTTCCACCGTTCGGTTATCAATGGCGAGATGTTCAATCCGCAAACGGCGGTCGATGCGGGCTTCCTTGATACCGTGGTCCCCGCCGAGCAGTTGATGGCAACCGCAGTTGCCGCCGCGCAGCAGTTGAAGAAAATCAATATGAAGGCGCACAAGAACACCAAACTCAAGGTTCGCAAAGCGTTGCTGGAAACGCTGGACTGGGCGATTGAAGAAGACAAGAAGCACGCGGTTTAAGCAAAATCTTGCAAACGAGCCCGGCCATCGAGCCGGGCTTTTTTATGGCGCAAAGCCCCGTAACGCCTGGCTTGCAGCTTGTAACAAAACGCCCAACGAACGGTCATTGCTGAAAATAGTGCACATCCGTACACTGCGCGACCTCTTACGAAACGGGCGTCTCAATGCTTTTCTTTCTGCGTATGTTGCTCATGGGTCTGCACTTTGTTCTGGCAGGCGTGTTGGGCATTTTGATTGGCCTGTGCCGTCCGTTTAATCCCGATAACAGTCGCCTGTGCGCTCGCCTCTATTCACGCCCCGCCTTGTGGATCCTGCGCCTCAAGCTCAAAGCTGAAACCGAAGCCCTGCGCAACCAGTCGGCGTCGTGCGTCTACATTGCCAACCACCAGTCCAACTACGATCTGTTCGTGCTGGGCGCCGTGGTGCCCAAACGCACCGTAAGCATTGGTAAAAAGAGCCTGAAGTGGGTGCCGTTTTTCGGGCAGTTGTATTGGCTCGCCGGCAACGTGCTCATCGACCGTGGCAACGCGGCCAAAGCCAAGCACGCCATGCTGACGACCACCGAGACCCTTCAGCACAAAGATACGTCCATCTGGGTTTTCCCTGAAGGTACGCGCAATTTGGGCAACGGCCTGCTGCCGTTCAAGAAAGGCGCGTTCCAGATGGCGATCGCCGCTGGCGTGCCGATTGTTCCCGTGTGCGTGAGCACGTACAGCACGCACATGCAGCTCAATCGTTGGAACAGCGGCTGCGTGACCATCCGCTCGCTGCCAGGCATCATCACCCAGGGCATGACGGCAGACGACATTCCTGCCCTCATGCAGCAGTGCCACGAGCAGATGCAGGCGACCATCGCCGAGCTCGACCGCGAGATTGCGGCGCCAGCGTTGGCGACCACCAAGCCCGCGCTGCCTTAACGCCGCCCGCTGCTCGCCGGTTTCCGCTTACTAAAATCAGCCCCGCTCCATGCGGGGCTTTTTTTTACGTCCGCTTTACGACGCTGCAGGGCGCCAGCTTTTAAAATTCAGGTTTTGCACGGAGCCGTCTAGTCGCTGCGCTTGTCATAGCCTCAGCGCTAAACCTCAGCAATACGGCGCCGGCGCCATGCATTACCCTTGGCGCCAGGCGCTCAACGCCACTCAAAACCGGAGCGTACGGATAACAACTATGACAAGCGTCGTTGCAGCAGCGGTTTATTCCCAAGGCAAAAAAGTTACCGACATCCAGCTCGACGAGGGCAAAGCCTGGGCGGCCAAGCCCGATCATTTTGTTTGGATCGGACTGCACGATCCGGGCAGCGCGGAGCTGCTGAACCTGCAGAAGCAATTCAACCTGCATGAATTGGCCATCGAAGACGCCCTGCTTCAGCACACCCGACCCAAGCTGGAAACGTTCGGCGATGCACTGTTTATGGTGCTGTACTCGCCGGTCATGGAAGACGACAAGCTGGTGTTCGTCGAAACCCAGCTGTTCGCCGGCAAGGGTTATGTGATCAGTTGCCGCTACGGCAATTCGCCGTCCTATGCGCGCGTCCGACAACGCTGTGAAGCGCAGCCGATAATGCTCGAGCATGGCGAAGATTTCGTGCTGTATGCGCTGCTTAGCTTTGTGATCGAGAACTACCGGCCGCGCCTGGAAGAGTTCAACGCCAAGCTGGAAGACATGGAACAGCATGTGCTGCGCAACCCGCTGAGCCAGGAAGATGTCGAGCGCATCCAACGCATGCGCCGCCACTTGTTGCGAATCCGCCGTTACATCGCGCCGATGGTGGAAATTTGCACCGAGCTGCAGCAGCTCGACTTCCCCTTCATTGATAAGCACATGCGCCCGTACTTTCGGGACGTGCAGATTCATGTGCAGCGCTTGATGGAAGACCTCACTGGTCTGCGGGAAATGGCCGATCACGCCATCGAGATCGGGCTGCTGCTGGAGTCATCCCGGCAGAGCATTACCCAGCGAAAATTCGCCGCCTGGGCTGCCATTCTGGCGTTTCCTACCGCAATCGCCGGCGTGTACGGCATGAACTTTCAATACATGCCCGAGCTGACGTGGCACTACGGTTACGCCGGAGTGATGACGGTCATTACCGTGGGCTGCGTCGGTCTGTTCGCCAACTTCAAACGTATGGATTGGCTGTGAAACAACGAGGCTGAACCCCTTTTCACAGCCCATACGGCGCTGCAGGAAGGCGGTTCAGCCTCGGTATTCACTCACGCGCTGCGCGCAAGGCGGAGCGCATCAATTGCCCGATTTGATCTTGTTCCACAACCGCGTGCGGATGCGGTCGGTAGCCAACGGCATGGCTTCCAGGGCAAACATCGTCTTCATCGTCTCTTCGCTCGGGTACACCTTGGTGTCGGCTTTAAGCTCCGGGCTCACCAACGCATCGGCCTTTTCGTTGCCGTTGGCGTAGCGCACGTAGTCGCTGATCGGGGCCATCACTTTGGGGTCGAGCAGGTAATTCATAAAGGCGTAGGCGGCTTTTTCGTCCGGGGCATCGGCTGGCATCGAGACCATGTCGAACCACATCGGTGCGCCTTCTTTCGGGATCACGTAGCCGATGTCCACGCCGTTTTTGGCTTCTTTCGCACGATTAGCGGCTTGCATGATGTCGCCCGAGAAACCCACAGCCACGCAAATTTCACCGTTGGCCAGATCGGTCACGTACTTGGAGGAATGGAAATAGCGCACGTACGGACGAATCTGCATCAGCGTCGCTTCGGCCTTTTTGTAGTCGGCCGGGTCTTTGCTGTGATGGGGCAAGCCGAGGTAATGCAGGGTAATCGGCAGCACTTCAGGGCCGTTGTCGAGAATCGCCACGCCGCATTCGCTGAGCTTTTTCATATTCTCGGGCTTGAGAATCAGGTCCCAGGTATTGAGCGGCACGTCGCCCAGCACCGCTTTTACTTTGGCCACGTTGTAGCCGATGCCGGTGCTGCCCCACAGGTAGGGAAAGCCGTACTGGTTGCCCGGGTCGTTGGTTTCCAATGCTTTGAGCAGCACCGGGTTGAGGTTGCTCCAGTTCGGCAACTGGCTCTTGTCGAGCTTTTTCAGCGCGCCGCCTTGAATCTGACGGGCCATGAAGTGGTTGGAGGGAAACACCACGTCGTAACCGGATTTGCCGGTCATCAACTTGCCGTCCAGGGTTTCGTTGCTGTCGTACACGTCATACACCGAGGCGATGCCGGTGGCGGCCTGGAAGTTCTTCAAGGTGTCTGGGGCGATGTAGTCGGACCAGTTGTAAATCTTGACGGTGTCGGCGGCCTGACTGACCGAGGCCACGAGCATGAGCGGAGCGATGAACTTGAGCATGGTGTTATCCAGGTATTTTTGTTTTTAGGAGCGTGTGCGGCTTATTTGAAAATAAGCACGTAGGTTTTTCGTACGGTCTCTTTGATGTCCCAGACGCCAACGGTGTTGGCCGGCATCATCAGCGCGTCGCCGGCGTTGATTTCCATGGGCTCACCGCCGTCCGGGGTAAAGGTGCAACGGCCAGCGATGATGTGGCAGAACTCCTGTTGCACGATCTGGCGGCGCCAAACGCCGGGGGTGCATTCCCAGATCCCGGTTTCCACGCCGTCGTCGCGCTCCACGCAGGTGGTCGACGCCACGGCCACGATGTCGCTCAGGGGAACGGCCACCGGGAAGGATTCTTCGAGCACGGCAGTGGGGGTGTTTTTGAAATGGGTGATGGTCATGGGTTTACTCATTCTTCGGTTAAACAGTGAGCAGTCCCCTCTCCCGCTTGCGGGAGAGGGCTAGGGAGAGGGAGCGGATTCGCGCCGGGCAAAACATTGCGTAACGCCCTGGCCCTCTCCCCCGGCCCCTCTCCCGCAAGCGGGCGAGGGGTGAAAGGCCGTTACTTCATAAACCCTTCCATAAACCCCGCCAGCCCTTGGGCGAAGTGGCGGCGCCAGGGTGCGCTGCCGGGGTCGGCGAGCACTTTGTCTTCGTGGACGAAGCTGCGGATGATGGCGTTGTAGCCCAGCCAGCGGCACGGTTCCGGCTCCCAGGTGCGCAGGCCGTGTTTGATGCTGCTGTCCACTTGCACCCACGGCTGGCGGGTCAAAACGCTGGTTTCGCCGAGAATCAATTGCGCCAGGGTGCGCCCGCCCAGGTTGCTCGCGCCCACGCCTTCGCCGCCGTAGCCACCGGCCAGTGCCACCTGGTTTTTGCGGTCGCAGATCATGTGCGGATGGAAGCGGCGCGACATGCCCAGATTGCCGCCCCACGAGTGGGTGATCGGCACTTTCTTCAGCATCGGGAACAGCTCGCCGAACAGGTAGCGGCGCAGCTCGACTTCATCTGGCGTAAGGCTCGAGTCCTGACGCAGCTTGCCGCCAAATTGGTAGCCGCCACGGGCGCCGAATACTAGGCGATCGTCCTTGGTGCGCTGCCCATAAGTGACTTGCCGGCTGGCTTCGCTGAAGGCCTGGCCACGTTCAAGGCCGATTTCCGCCCAGGTCGCGGCTGGCAGCGGCGCGGTGGCGACGATCAGGCTTTGCACGGGCAATTGATAGTTGCCCAGCGGCGGCAACGTCACGGAATAACCTTCCACCGCCGGCACCACCCACTGCGCGCGCACTTCGCCTTGCGCGGTGCGCACCACGCCGGGCTGCCACTGGTTGACGCGGCTTTGCTCAAATATTTGTACGCCCATGCGCTCAACCGTACGGGCCAGGCCGCGTACCAGTTTGGCTGGCTGAATGGTCGCGCAGTGAGGCGTGAAGATGGCGCCGTAAGGCTTGGCGACGCGCAGTTCCTGGTTCAGTTCGTTGACTGACAGCCAGCGGTAGTCGGCTTCGGTGGTGCCGTTAGCGTGCAGGGCGCGCAGTTGGCTACGCAGCGAAGTCTCTTGCTCTGGGTAACGGGCGGCGGTGTAAAGGATGCCGGCCTTGCGGTAGTCGCAGTCGATGCCTTCACGCTCGAGCACCTGGCCCACTTCATCGGGAATGTGGTGCAGCAGGTCAAGCGACTCATGCCGAGCGGCCGGGGACAATCCCGCCAACAGACGGTCCTCGCCCAGAATGTTGCCCATCAGCCAGCCACCATTGCGCCCGGACGCGCCGAAGCCGGATATCTCGGCATCGACCATCACAATGCGCAGTTCAGGCGCTTGGCGTTTGAGGTAGTAGGCGGTCCACAGGCCCGTGTAACCGGCGCCGATAATCGCCACGTCCGCTTCGACAGTGCCGGTTAATGGCGCTCGCGGAATCAGCGGCTCTTCGAGCTGATCCATCCACAGACTTACGTTGCGCCACGCGCTCATGTACCGCTCCAGAAACTGTTCGCCATCGAGTGGCGCAGAGACTAGAGGCTAGATTCGCAGCGTGTCTTGCGCGCGGGCCCGCGAAGAAAATTGTTAGCCGGCACGCTGTTTGAGGTAAGCCTTGGGCGTGAGCCCGGTGTGCTGGCGGAAGCAGCTGTAGAACGCCGACAGCGAATTGAAACCCGCGGCAAACGCCAGGTCGTCGATGCGCACCGGCCCGGCAGCGTTGTCGATAGCAGCCAGCAAATGCTGCAGACGCGCGTGGTTTACATAGCGGTAGAAGCTCTGCCCCAACACTTGGTTAAGCAGGTAGGAAATCTGATTGCGGCTGTAACCGGTGGCGCTGGCCACGTGCTGCAAATTCAGGTCGGGGTCCAGATACGGCTGATGCTGCTGGAAGTAATGCTGCAAGTCATCGGCAAGAAACCCCAGCTGCCGCGCCGACAAACCCAGGCGGCTGATGGCCGGGCGATTGTCCACCGCCTCCTTATTACCGCTGCCGCTGGTTTCGTGCATCAGCGAGGCGTATTCGTTCACCTGCCAGATGAGGCCGTCGCGCACCGTTATTGCCTCGCTGGTGCGAAACGACACCAGCCCTTCGCCACCGCGCAGGGTGATGCGGTACTGAATAAAGGCGGTGTCACCGTCTACGCGAATGCGGTCGCTGTGCTCCAGCGCTTCTTCCGGCGCGCGCGGCATGGTGGCGAGCACGTAGTCGCGCAGCTCAGCCAGTGCCAACACACGGTTTTGGAAGAAGTCGTGGTACTCGACGTCCGGGTGATACAGCGCCATCACGCCGTCGAGATCGCGGTATTTCCAGCAGTAGTGATAGCGCAGCACCACGTCGCGGGTGATATCGGTCTGTTCCGGGCTGTCGAAGCGCTCGGTCGGCGATACGGCGAAGTTGGGGCTGCGCGCCATGGCTTAGGGCTGGGCCGCCGACCAGTCGATCAGGCCGAACTGCCAGGTCGCCAGAATCAGCAAGCCGAACACAATGCGGTACCAGGCGAACAGCGCGTAGCTGTGGTTGGCGATGAACTTCAGCAGGCCGCGCACGGCGATCATGGCGAAGATAAACGCGGTGACGAAGCCGATGGCGAACACCGGCAAATCACTTTGCTGGAACAGGTCGCGGTACTTGTAGCCCGAATACACCGCCGCGCCGACCATGGTCGGCATCGCCAGAAAGAAGGAAAACTCGGTCGCGGTTTTACGCGACAGGCCAAACAGCAGGCCGCCAATGATGGTGGCGCCGGAGCGCGACGTGCCCGGAATCATGGCCAGGCACTGGGCGAAGCCCACTTTCAGGGCATCTTTCCAAGTCATTTCATCGACGGTTTCGGCGTGCACCACATGCTGGCGGCGCTCGGCCCACAGCATGATCACGCCGCCAATCACCAGCGCGGCCGCCACGGTGATGGGGTTGAAGAGATAGTGGTGAATCAGGTCGGCGAAAATCACGCCCAGGATCACCGCCGGGAAGAAGGCAATCAGCAGGTTGCCGGTAAAGCGCTGTGCTTGGCGGTCTTTGGGCAACCCCAGTACCACGTCAAAGATCTTTTTACGGAATTCCCAGACCACCGCCAAAATGGCGCCGAGCTGAATAATGATGTTGAACGCCATGGCCCGTTCACCGCCGAAATTCAGCAGGTCGGCGACAATAATCTGGTGCCCGGTACTGGAAATCGGCAGGAACTCGGTAAGCCCCTCAACAATCCCCAAAATCAACGCCTGCGCAGCGCTCCAAAGATCCATGCAACTTCCCCCATCGGCAGTGTCCCGCACCGCCCTCAAAATGTTGTCGACGAAAAAAGTGTCGGACGAAAAAACCACGCTCCAGCGAAGGCCTCAAGCGCCAGGGTGAACCCTTTACCTTGGCAACCGGAAAATGACTCGCAAGCGCTTGGGAATGCCACTTTGGCGCCGAAATGTAGCAGACAACTCCTACCGATGCTGCTGCCTTTACTTACATTTCCCCTGTACTGTTGCAAAGCCATCACCAGCGCCTACTTTCAAGGCAGCACAACAACAAAAACGGTTGGAGTTCCGCACCATGCAAACCTTGCGCAAACTACCGATTCATCGTCGGCTTTGGCTCATTCTCGCTGTCGCGTTAGTCATGCTGGTCAGCCTTGGCCTGTTGATGCTCAAGCAGATCAACCACGACCTGCATACCGCCAAGGTTCAAAAGACCCAACATGTTGTGCAAAGTGCCACCGGCGTACTGACTTATTTTTACAGCCTGGAAACCGCCGGCACGCTCACCCGTGAGCAGGCGCAGAAACAGGCGATGGAAGCCGTGCGTGGCTTGCGCTACGCCAAAGATGATTATTTCTGGATCAATGATCTGGGTCCGAAAATGATCATGCACCCCACCAATCCGAAACTCGAAGGGCAAGACCTCAGCGCCCTGAAAGACCCCGACGGCAAATTCCTCTTCAACGACATGGTCGCCATCGCCAAGGCCAAGGGCTCGGGCATGGTCGAATACCGTTGGCCGAAGCCCGGCGCCAGTGAGCCCGTGCCGAAAATTTCCTATGTGCAGTTGTTCCAGCCGTGGAACTGGATTGTCGGTTCCGGCGTGTACAGCGACGACATGCAGGCCGAGTTTCGCGAACAAGCCATGAGCGCCTCCATGCTGGGTTTGGGCATCGCCATCATCATGGCGCTGGTGGTGTTGTACATCAGCCGCAGCATTACCCGACCGCTCAACGAGGTGGTCAGCGCCATGGCCAACATCGCCAGCGGCGAAGGCGACCTGACCCGCTCGCTGACCAGCGATGGCGACGACGAACTGGCAGACCTGGCCAAGCACTTCAATACCTTCACCAACAAACTGCGCACCGTCATCAGCCAAATGCTGCAAGCCGCGACGGCACTCAATCAGTCCGCCGACACCCTGGGCAGCGTCGCCACGCAATCGCAGCAAGATGCGCAACAACAAGCCATGCAAATGGAACAGGTGGCCACCGCCATCAACGAGGTCACCTATGGCGTGCAGGATGTGGCCAAGAATGCCGAGCAAGCCTCTGGCGAAGTGCAAGGCGCCGAGGCTAACGCCCAGCAAGGCCAGGCCAACATCGAGCGCAGCCTGCAACAGGTGAACAAACTCTCCGGCACCATCAATGAAGCCGTGGAAGTGATCCAGTCCTTAGCCCAGGAAACAACCCAGATCGGCGGCGTTCTGGAAGTGATACGCTCCATCGCCGAACAAACCAACCTGCTCGCCCTTAACGCCGCCATCGAGGCCGCGCGGGCCGGTGAACAGGGTCGGGGGTTCGCGGTAGTTGCCGATGAAGTTCGTTTACTGGCCCAACGCACGCAGAAGTCGACGGCCGAAATCCAAGTGATGATCGAGCGCCTGCAAAGCAACTCGCAGGCGGCGGTAAACGTCATCAACGAAAGCAGCAAAGCTTCGCAACTGACCGTCGACCAAGCGCGCCAGGCCGGGGAAAGCCTTAACCAGATCAGCCAGTCGCTACGCAACCTGACCAGTCTGAACGCCTCGATCGCCAGTGCCACGTTGCAGCAGGCGCATGTGGTTGAAGACATCAACCAGAACGTCACCGACGCCGCCAGCCTGGCCCACAACACGGCAATGGCCGCCGAGCAATCGAGCAGCGCCAGCCAACACCTGAATCAACTGGCCGATGAGTTGAACCGGCTACTGCGCCAATTCCGCGTATGAGGACTGCATGACCAGCATGGAACACCAGGAGATCAACCTCCAACAGCCGGAAAACCAGGACCTGATCTGGGATATGGAAAGCATGGCCCGGCGTGAGCTGGCCGAGCGTTTTATCCGGCTGTTCGAGAACCGCTTCTGCGTGTATTCCGAATCGGTGCGCCAGCTTTACACCAACTACACCCTGCACTTCCCCACCGACCTGGGGCGCAAAATGGTGGTACTGCCCAACGCCTACGCCTTCCACGACACCCTGCACGGCATCGACGCGGCAGCCGTGCGCAAAACCGGGTTGTGTGTACTGCCCGGCGTATTGGTCGGCAAACCCGGGCTGCTGCTGAGCACCGAAATGAAAGACGACGGCAGCACGCCGAAAACCATGCCGTTCAAGCCGGCACTGGCGCAGATCATCAACAGCCAGAAGAAGCTCGGCGATGTGTTTCTGCCGATCATGATGAAAGGCGACCTGCGCGAGTTCGACCAGCAGATGCCCTACATCCACCTGCACCGCTTGCAAGTGAACAAGCTCACCCACCTGTCCACCTTCGAACGCGACGACATCCACCAGACCATCACGCGCAAGATGCTGATGCTGTACCGGCAGGCAGATAGTTTGGTGTGTTGAGGGCCGATGCATCGCCTTTAAAAAACACCGATGGCTTCTGTAGGAGCTAGCTTGCTAGCGAACCCTGCAAACCCAATTTCAAGGTGCCTTTTCCCGGTTCGCCACCAAGGTGGCTCCTACAAACCAACGGCGGCCTGTAGGAGCGGCTTTAGCCGCGATCTGTCGCACCTGCAAAACCCAATCCCCAAACCAGCACACAACCCGCAGGAGCTAGCTCCAACAGTTCGCGCCCAATCAGTCCTGACTCACCGCCCCAATCTTATGAATCGACAAATCCGCCCCGTAATACTCATCTTCCTGATTCAAGCGGATCCCGCTGGTAGCCTTCAGCACGCCATACACCAGCAAACCACCCAGCAGCGCCACCACTACGCCGAGCCCGGTGCCGATTAGCTGGCTGACCACACTGACACCACCCAGCCCGCCCAGCATCTGCTGCCCAAAAATGCCGCAGGCGATGCCGCCCCACACGCCGCACAAGCCGTGCAGCGGCCAGACGCCGAGCACGTCGTCGATGCGCCACTTCACTTGGGTGGCGGTAAACGCCCAAACGAATAAAGCCCCGGCCACCAAGCCGGTCACCAGCGCGCCCACTGGGTGCATCAGGTCGGAACCCGCGCAAATCGCCACCAGCCCAGCAAGCGGGCCGTTGTGCAGGAAGCCCGGGTCGTTGCGACCGACAAACAGCGCCGCAACGGTGCCGCCGACCATGGCCATCAGCGAGTTCACCGCCACCAGGCCGCTGACGCCTTCCATGGTTTGCGCGCTCATGACGTTAAAGCCGAACCAGCCGACGATAAGAATCCACGAGCCCAGGGCCAGAAACGGAATGTTCGACGGCGCAAACGCCACCAGCTTGCCGTCGCGGTAGCGACCGTTGCGGCTGCCCAGCAACAGCACGGCGCCCAGGGCCAACCAGCCGCCCATGGCGTGAACCACCACCGAGCCTGCAAAGTCGTGGAAGCTGGCGCCAAAGCGCTCGGCCAGCCAAGCCTGGAAGCCGAAGTTGCCGTTCCAGACCAGCCCTTCGAAAAACGGATAAATGAACGCCACAATCAGCAAGGTCGCGCACAGCTGTGGACCGAACTTGGCGCGCTCGGCAATGCCGCCGGAAATAATCGCCGGAATGGCGGCAGCGAAGGTCAGCAGGAAAAAGAACTTCACCAAGGCGTAGCCGTGATCGGCGGTCAGCTCGCCCGTCGGCACCATAAAGGTCACGCCATACGCCACCCAGTACCCCACGAAGAAGTACGCCAGCGCCGACATGGCAAAGTCGGAGATGATCTTCGACAAGGCGTTCACTTGGTTCTTTTGCCGGACTGTGCCAACTTCCAGAAACGCGAAGCCGGCATGCATGGCCAGCACCATCACGGCGCCAAGCAGAATGAACACCGTGTTGGAACCGTGAATCAGGGTTTGCACGGCGCTGTTAAGGTTTTCCATCGATGAAGCGACTCCGGCAGCGAAAAAGCACCAAAGCGGCTCAACGCACCACCCGCACGCACCATGATGACGCCGCAGCGCACCAGTTCTGCTCAACCGAGCGAACCGATTTAGAACCAGGGAAACGGGCAGATAGCGTGAGCGATCAGTTCTTTTCTTTATTTTTCATTCGGTTGAGCAACACTGTTGCCACCTGGGTTGACGCAGAGAATGCGCGATTAGGGCGCAATTTCTACTTGTCACGCACCAGCACAATGCAAGCGCTATACCAGCTGCATAAGTCTGCAATCCAGAGCTGGCGCGCCGTGATTAGATGGAACCATCCATCGGAGCGGCAACTCGAAACCCAAAGACCTACACTCACCGACCCCACCACGGAGAACCACTATGGTTAGCAAGGCCAATGAACGTGCTCAGGAAGAGCTTGTCGCCGAATTCCAAGCCCTGATCGCGGACACCGAAAAGCTGCTCGAACACACCGCCAGCCTGGCCGGCGCCGAAGCAGACGAACTTCGCTTGAGCATTCACGACAGCCTCAAACGCGCCCGTGACACCCTGCAACTCACCGAGTACACCGTGCGTGAGCGTGCTGAAGAAGCCCTGGCTTCCACCGAAGCCTACGTGCAGCAGAACCCGTGGCAGGCCGTCGGTATCAGTGCAGGCATTGGCTTCCTGCTTGGCCTGCTGGCTACTCGTCGCTGATCATGAGTGACGGAATGGAATCCCTACCCCCACCTCCGCTGCAAGGCGTCGGTCCGTCGCCCAAGCGATTGGGCGCGGCGTTTTTGGGCTTGCTGCACAGCCACGTCGAGTTGTTCGGCATTGAGCTGCAAGAGCAGAAAAGTCGCAGCCTGAACATGCTGCTGTTCGCCGGCTTGGCCTTGGTTTTCGCCCTGCTGCTGTTGCTCGGTTTGTCGGCCCTCGTGCTGATTCTGGTATGGGACAACTACCGCCTCACCGGCATCGTCGGCCTGTGTGCCTTCTATGCCTTGGCCACCTTGTTCTGCGGCCTGCGCTTGCGTGCGGCAGTGACCGATGAATCGTCCCCCTTCAGCGCCACCCTCGAAGAGCTGGCCCGTGACCGTGAGCGCCTGATGCCATGAACCCTGCCAAACCTACCCGCCAGGAATTGCGCAAACAGCTGGTTCGTTTGCGCATGGAAATGCACCGCCACGAGCTGCGCCACGAAATCCAACAACTGCTGCACCCGCTGCGCAAAATGCGTGGCACCGCCAGCAGCTGGCAAAGCAGCCTGACTACCAGCCGTGCGCCACTGTGGGGCATGGCCGGGGTTTCGTTGCTGGGCTTTTTCGGCGGCAAGAGCAAAAAACTCAGCCGCTGGCTGAAAATCGGCCTGGGCCTTTATCCGCTGGTTGCGGTTGCGCTGAAGAACCGCAAACAGGTCTGATCCGGCCCACGTGGGGCGCTGTCCCACAACTGGCCACTTTCTTGCAAACGCAACGTGATGAACAGCAACGGCGCTGTTCATCGCCTTGCCGTGTGCGGGCTGAACTGCCAACCGCAACTAAGGATGTGACTGTGATCGACGGGCAACCGCTTGCCTGCTTCCAGCCGTTTATAGATACCGCCACCGGGCGTATCGCCGGTATCGAAGCGCTGGGCCGCCTGCAGCAAGACGACGGCCGCCTGGCTTCGGTAGGGCCGTTATTCGCTGACCCCAAATTTCCCATGACCGCCCTGCGCCGCCTCGACCGTGAAATTCGTGCCGACGCCCTGCAGCGCTTTCATGGCGCCCCGGCCGACTGGTTTCTCAGCATCAATATTTCGCCGCGCTGGATTGGCCGCCTGCGCCCGAACCAGCCGCTGCCCAGCTTAAAGCAACTGGAAAAATACGGCGTCTCCCCCGAGCGCATCGTCTTCGAAATTACTGAGCTCGGCGGCGGCAGCTTGCGCTTGCCCGAAGTGGTGGCGCGCTACCGCGAAGCGGGCGCACGTATTGCCATTGATGACTTTGGTGCCGGCTATTCGCAGCTCGACCGCGTGCTCGCCTTGCAGCCAGACATCCTCAAGCTCGATATGCGCCTGTTTCAGGAAGCCGCGCGCGGCGGACCGAGCAGTGAAGTGGTCAAAGCCCTGGCGCAAATGGCGGAAAAAACCGGCTGCTGGATCATCGCCGAAGGCGTGGAAACCGAAGCCGAACTGGACTTCGCCCTCGAATGCGGTTCGCGCTATGTGCAGGGCTACCTGTTCGCCAAACCCGAGCGTGAGTTCTTTCCCGCCGACGCCTTCGTCGATCGCTTCGCCGAGCTGCGCAACCGTTATGTGCGCAACAAACTGTCGGAGCGCGCGCGCCTGGTTTCCCTGCGTCAGCAGCTCAGCGGCTTGATGAACAGCTTCAAGACCTGGGCCGAAGCCGATGCCCCCTTGAGCGCCCTGCCCGCACCCACCGACTACCCCTGGCTGCTGCGGGTTTACCAATGCGACCCCAACGGCACCCAGCTCACCCCCAACCTGGAGTGGACCGGCAGCGGCTGGCGCGAAGACGGGCGTTACCTCGGACATAACTGGTCATGGCGCCCTTACTTCTATCAATTGCTGGCCGAAGGCTGGGATGAACGTCGGCTGATTCTGTCATCCACCTACCGCGACGCTACAAGCAACCAGTACTGCCTCACCGCCGGGCAATTTATCGACAACGGGCAGCGGTTGTTGCTGTTGGATATTGATGTGGCGGGTTTGTAAAAGCTCGAGGCTAAAGCCTCTCCCACAGTAAAATGAAGTGCGCCCCAAAAGTTGGACACCCATCCAACCTTTGGGGCTTCTTCCATGAGCAAGTACACAACGCAGTTCAAGCTGTCTGTTATCACCGCCTTTCTTGAGCGAGGCCGAGGCTTTCGCTTTATTGCTGAGCAATTCCAGCTAGATCCCACCCTGCTTCGGCGTTGGGTAGAAGCCTACCGGTTGCATGGCGATGCCAGCCTGCGGGCCCGGCCAGTCAGCTATAGCGCAGAGTTCAAGCTCGCTGTTCTTCAGCAGATGTGGCGTGAAAATCTTTCTTTTCGTTGCGTGGCCGCGGCTTTCAATTTGGGTAATTCAACCCAAGTGGGCATATGGCAGCAGCAGTATTACAGTGGCGGCTTTGAAGCCCTGGAGTCAGCCAGGAAAGGACCGCCCGCCGTTATGACACTACCTCCCGCCAAGCCCTCTGCACCTGAAACCACAAGCGATGAAGATCTTTCGCATGCTGAGTTGCTGCTCAAGCTACGCAAGCTCCAAGTGGAGAACGCCTGGCTAAAAAAGCTCAAGGAGCACAGGGAGGAGAAGAAAAGGCAGGAGAAAGCAGCAAAGAAAAAACGAAGTTGATCACCGAGCTGCGTGATCATTTCTCGCTCGAAGAACTGCTTGAAGTCGCGCAGTTGGCGCGCAGCACGTATTACTACCAGCTCAATCTGATGAACACCGGAGATCGGTTCGCGCCTCTGAAAGCCTCTATCCAGAGCGTTCAGGAGGAGCATATGGGGCGCTATGGCTATCGCCGAATGACCGCTGCGTTGCGTAATGCTGGCCAGATGGTTAACAGCAAAACGGTGCGGCGCCTCATGGGCGATCTAAATCTTAAGTGCACGGTGCGACCGAAAAAGTACCGCTCGTATCGGGGCTTGGTCGGCAAGGCTTCGCCTAATGTTCTGGCCCGTCAGTTTGAAGCGGACCAGCCAAACCAGAAGTGGGTCACGGACGTAACCGAGTTCAAAGTGGCCGGCGAAAAGCTTTACCTGTCCCCGGTGCTGGACCTGTTCAACGGCGAAATCGTTGCCTATCAAACCGACACCCGACCACGTTACGCCTTGGTAGGCCGCATGCTGGAGCAAGCGCTTGAAGGTCTGCCCGAGACGGCAAAACCGCTGCTGCACTCAGATCAGGGCTGGCACTACCAATATCCTGACTACCGGGAGCGCTTGGAAAAAGCAGGCCTGAAGCAAAGCATGTCACGCAAAGGCAACTGCCTGGACAACGCCACAATGGAGAGCTTTTTTGGCACGCTTAAGTCGGAGTACTTCTACCGCGAGCGTTTCGATAACGTCGCTCAGCTGCAAGCCGGGCTGGACGAATACATCCGTTACTACAACCATGATCGGATCAAGATGAAGCTAGGCGGCCTCAGCCCTGTTGCTTACAGAGCAAAGGCCGTCATGGCTTAACCAGTACGTGTCCAACTTTTGGGGCGCACTTCAAAACGTCATGCCCCTGTAGGAGAGGCTTCAGCCTCAAGCTCTTCAACTCAAGACCGCAATCACCCTTGCAGCCAACCCCCGGAACCGGGAAGCTAGGCGCCATCAGCCACTGAACGGCGAGGACAGGCCTTGGACTGGCACACACTGCTCAACCGCGAACGACTCGGCAAACCCACTCACAGTGCCACCGAGTTGGGGCGCAGCCCCTTTCACAAAGACCACGACCGCATCATCTTCTCCGGCGCCTTTCGCCGGCTGGGCCGCAAAACCCAGGTGCATCCGGTGTCCAGCAACGACCACATTCACACCCGCCTCACCCACTCGCTGGAAGTCAGCTGCGTGGGCCGCTCACTCGGCATGCGTGTCGGCGAAATGCTGCGCGACGCCTTGCCCGATTGGTGCGAACCGAACGACCTGGGCATGATCGTGCAGTCCGCCTGCCTGGCCCACGACATCGGCAATCCGCCGTACGGCCACTCCGGCGAAGACGCCATTCGCCATTGGTTCCAACAAGCCGCCGGGCGCGGCTGGCTGGATGGCATGAGCGAGGTGGAGCGCCAGGACTTTCTGCATTTCGAAGGCAACGCCCAAGGCTTTCGTGTGCTGACGCAACTGGAATACCACCAGTTCGACGGCGGCACGCGCCTGACCTACGCCACCCTCGGCACTTACCTCAAATACCCCTGGACCTCCACGCACGCTGAAGCACTGGGCTACAAAAAGCACAAGTTCGGGTGCTACCGCAGCGAGTTGCCGCTGTTGGAACAAATCGCCGCCAAGCTCGGCTTGCCGCAGTTGGAACATGAGCGTTGGGCGCGCCATCCGTTGGTGTATTTGATGGAAGCGGCCGACGACATTTGCTACGGCCTGATCGACCTGGAAGACGGCCTGGAAATGGAGCTGCTCGATTACCCCGAAGTGGAGTCGGTGTTGCTAGGCCTGGTCGGTGACGACCTCCCGGAAACCTACCGCCTGCTCGGCCCCCACGACTCGCAGCGGCGCAAGCTGGCGATTCTGCGTGGCAAGGCCATCGAACACCTGACCAACGCCGCCGCCCAGGCTTTCGTCGAGCAGCAAGACGCCCTGCTCGCTGGCACCTTGCACGGCGACTTGGTGGAACACATGCACGGCGCCGCCAAGCGCTGCGTGCTTGGGGCGAAAAACATGGCGCGGGAGAAAATTTTTCAGGACAAGCGCAAAACCCTGCACGAGATCGGCGCCTACACCACCTTGGAAATTCTGCTGAACAATTTCTGCGGTGCGGCCCTCGAACTGCACAGCGGCGAGAGCCTGTCGTTTAAAAACCAACGCATTCTCGACCTGCTGGGTTACAACGCGCCCAAGGCGGACTGGACGCTGCATCGCTCGTTCCTGCGCATGATCGACTTCATCGCCGGCATGACCGACAGCTATGCCACCGAAATGGCAGCGGAAATGACCGGGCGCTCCAGCCCGGTGTAATGCAACTGTTGAACGCTCTGGAATAGAAACGCCTATGCCCACGCTCTTGCGGCAACTGTTCAGTTGGCAATCCGGCCCGCCCGCCTGGGGACCCGCCATGGTGGCGATGCTCGGCTGTGCGCTGCCGCTGATTCTTGGCTTGTTCAGTGGCCACCCTGGTTTTCTGTGGGCCGCCGTCGGCGCCTTTCAGGCGGCCAAGGCCAACCCGCTGCACCGCTTCGGCATGTTGCGCATGTTGCTGCTGATCGGCCTCGGCGCGTGGAGTGCGGGCCTGGGTTTCTGGGGCGCGGATCACCCCTTTATCAGCCTCGGCCTGTTTGCCCTGTTCGGCTTTTTGCTGGCCTGGCTGCAACGCTTCGGCGCCGAGGCCGGCAAGCTCGGTATCGGCTTGGCCATTTGCTTGTGCCTGGGCCAAGGCCAGCACGGCGTCGGCAACCTGACCAACCCCTACGCCGTCGGCATGCTGTTTATTCTGGGCGGCCTGTGGGTGACCTTGCTGGCCTTCGCCTTGCGCGGCGTGCATGGCCTGCGCATGTGGCCGCGTATGCCGCGTCTGGTCGGCATTCTGAAAGTGCTGCGCCGCCACGCCAAACGTCAACCGCGTCGTCAGTGGCTGCTGCACGCGTTCAGTTGCACCTTGGCTTTTGCCTTGGCCGGCTTGACGGTCGAGCTGGCCGATCTGCCGCGCGGCTATTGGCTGACCATCACTGTCGTCGCCACCTTGCAGCTCGAATTCCAGGGCAGTCTGGTGCGCGCCCTGCAAGCCAGCCTGGCCAGTTTCTGCGCCGCGTCGTTGCTGATTTACTTCGGCCACAGCCTGCAAAGCCCGCCGGTGATGGTGGCTGTCATGCTGCCGCTAATCGCCATGAGCCGCGCGTTCCAGGCCCATCACTACGGGCTGTTCGTGCTGCAAACCACCCTGTGTTTTCTGCTGCTCACCGAAAGCTTGTCCCACGACTGGCACCTGGGTCAGGTGCGGGTGCTCAACACCCTGACCGGCGTGGCGATCGCCCTGTTCGTGGCGTTGCTGATGCACTGGGTTCGGCATCACCTGAACCAGTACCTGAACCGCCGTCAACCAAGCCAACCGGAGCCCGCGCCCGTTGCGGTCACGCCGTCTTCGCAAGAGTGACGCACGCACGCTTTTGCCCCGGCACAAACGCTATCTGTTCACTATGCTTGCCTCTTGCTTCGGTAAGGGGTTGAGCGCAGCGACGCCCGCGACACACCCAGGCAACAGATTTCCCTCTGCGCTGTTCAAGGAGTGATGCGCAATGAGCACGTCCCGTCGCGTAGACCGCCGCTATTCGCTGCATGTGCACATCAGTGTGCTGTTTACCTTTTTGCTGCTGATCACCGGCATCGTGCTCGGCATTTTCAACTACCGACAAACCACGCAAATCATCTATTCCAGCAGCGCCGAGCTGTTCAGCCGGATTCAGGAAGACGTCCAGCACGACCTGCTCAATACCTACCAGCCCATTCGCCACCTCCTCAGCCTGCTTGCCCTGCAAGAGCAAAACCACGGCACCGACCACTACCAGCGCATGGCGCTGCTGCCCGCGTTTGCCCAAGCCCTGGGCGACAACCCGAAGCTGGCCTCGCTGTTCCTGGGTTATGACGACGGCGACTTCTTTATGGTGCGACCGCTGCGCACGCAGGCGCTGAAAGACAAGTTCGATGCGCCGAAAAACGCCGCGTACCAGGTGTGGTCCATCGACCGGGTGGGCGATTCCGCGCAGACCGAGTCGGCGCAATCGGAGTCGGCGTATTACGACGCCGAGCTAAATCTGATCAGTCGCCGACAAAACCTCAAAGAGCGGTACGACCCGCGCAACCGCAGCTGGTTCGCCAGCGCGCTGAGCCGCAAAGAGCAGATCACCACGGCGCCGTACGTTTTTTTCTCCACCGGCAATGTAGGCACCACCCTCGCCCGCGCCACCGGCGAACACGCGGTGATTGCCGCGGACCTGACGCTGGACGACTTGTCCGCCACGCTGGCCAAACACAAAATCACGGCGTCCACCGAAGTGGTGCTGTACGACGGCAACGGCAACGCCATTGCTTACCCCGACAGCAGCCGGCTGATCGTGCAAAACGAAAAAGCCCAACTGGCCAAAGCCCGAGATTTGAACCCGGTGCTTGCCGCCCTGCTGGACAGCGACCCGAACGTCGCCCTGCGCGGCATCCGCTTGGCCCAGCGCGACTGGGTGGTGTCGCGCAGCCACTTGATCGAAGGCGGGCCGCAAGGCTTGGAACTGGCGCTCGTCGTGCCTGAAGACGAGTTGCTGGCCGATGCTTACCGCATTCGTTGGCAGGGCGCGCTGGTGACGCTGGCCATTCTGCTGCTGTGCTTGCCGCTGGGCTGGCTGAGCTCGCGGCTAATCATTCGCCCACTGCGCGATTTGGTGCAGGAAGCCGAAGCCATCCGCCGCTTCGACTTCAGCCAACCCAGCAGCGGCCACTCGCCGATCCTGGAAATCGACCAACTCGCCACCTCCATGGCGCGCATGAAAGAAACCATCTCCAGCTTCTTGAACATCACCTCCAGCCTCTCCGCCGAAACCCGCTTCGATACGTTGCTGGCGCGCGTGCTGGAAGAAACCGTGGATATCAGCGGCGCCCAGGGCGGGCTGATTTACCTGATCGACGCCGACACCGGCAGCCTCGACGCCAAAGGACTGATCCTCGACAAACACACGCGTGAGCTGGAGCCCTTTCACCTGCCGAGCTACCCGGCGGCGGCCGAAGACATGCCCGACTGGCTTGACGGCCCGGCCAATGGGGGCCCGAGCTGCACCCGCAGCCTGGGTTTTGATCAAGCCGGCGCCCTGCGTGATATTTTTCTGAGCCTCGACAGCCCACGGCTGCACTTGGCCGCCACGGGTTTGCACAACCGCCAAGGCCAGACGCTCGGCGTATTGGTGCTGCTACAGCGCGATACAGGCCACGCCGACGACCAAGCCATGCTGCGGCCCGAGCGCATTGCCTTTGTTGAAGCGGTGTCCGGCGTGGCGGCGCTGTGCATCGAAAGTCAGCGCCTGTTGGAAAGTCAGAAAAAACTGCTCAATGCGTTTATTCAGTTGATTGCCGGCGCCATCGACGCCAAGAGCCCGTACACCGGCGGCCACTGTCAGCGCGTGCCGGAGCTGACTTTGATGCTCGCCCGCGCCGCCGCCGACAGCAACGAGCCCGCCTTTGCCGCCTACCAGCCCACCGACGAGCAATGGGAAGAACTGCACATCGCCGCCTGGCTGCACGACTGCGGCAAAGTCACCACGCCGGAATACGTGGTGGATAAAGCCACCAAGCTGGAAACCCTGTACGACCGCATCCACGAAATTCGCACCCGTTTCGAAGTGCTCAAGCGCGACGCCTGGATCAGCTATTGGCAAGGCGTAGCCGGTGGCGGCGATGAAGCGCAACTGAAGGCATTGCGAGACGACATGCTCGCCGCGCTGGACGACGAATTCGCCTTTGTCGCGCGAAGCAACCTGGGCGGTGAAGCCATGGCCGACGCGGACCTGGAGCGCCTGGCCCAGATCGGCATGCGCACCTGGACGCGTACCCTGGACGACCGCCTCGGCGTGTCATGGGAAGAGAACCAGCGCCAGAGCCGCACGCCCGCGCCTGCTCTGCCCGTCAGCGAACCGTTGCTAGCCGACAAACCCGAGCACCTGTTCGAGCGCGGGCCAAAAGACAGCATGCCGGTCGACAACCCGTGGGGCTTCAAACTCAACGAGCCCACCTACAAATTCAACCGCGGCGAGCTGTACAACCTTGGCATCGCGCGCGGCACGCTGACGGCTGAAGAGCGTTACATCATCAACAACCACATGGTGCAGACCATCATGATGCTCAGCCATTTGCCGTTCCCGCCGCACCTGGCCAACGTCACCGAAATAGCCGGCGGCCACCACGAAAAAATGGACGGCACCGGCTACCCCAAACGCCTGCGCCGCGACGACATGAGCCTGCCGGCGCGGATGATGGCAATTGCCGATATTTTCGAAGCGCTGACGGCCGTGGATCGCCCGTACAAACGTGGCAAAACCTTGTCGCAGGCCCTGGGCATCATGGTCGGCATGGCCAACAGCGCGCACATCGACAAAGACCTGTTCGCCCTGTTCGTGCGCAGCGGCCTGCACCTGGCCTACGCCCAACGCTTTTTGCAGCCCGAGCAGATCGATGACGTGGATGTGGACGCGTTGCTGGCAAAGGTGGGGTGAGCGCCGCCGTACCCTGTAGGAGCCAGCTTGCTGGCGAACCCTGCAAACGACAATGCGGGGTGTTCCGCGTTTGCCCCGTTCGCGAGCAAGCTCGCTCCTACAAAAGCGCTTGGCTTGGGATCAGCGTTTTCAGGAAATCGCGACTAAAGTCGCTCCCACAATGAAAGCAGTCCGTGAGTCGCCAATGCGAATCTGCGAAAACAACAAAGGGGCCCGAAGGCCCCTTTGTTTTACATCCGCTTAAACCGTAACGGCTTAGGCGTGCTCGGCGTTGATTTCGTTCTCTGGGTACCAGACGTCGATCAACGGGCTGGCGGTGTAGTCGGTGACTTCACTGCGGCCCTTCAGCCAGGCTTCAACGGCGGCGCGTTGTTCTTCGCTGACCGAACCGCGTTTGGCCAGGCAAACCAGACCGTAGTCTTCGCCGCCAACATAGCCCAGGCCGTTGTCTTTCATGGCCACACGCAGGAATTCGTCGAGGAAAGCGTCGATGTCCGCTTCGCTCAGGTCCGCTTTGAGGTTCAGGTTCAGCTCGAAGCCGAGCTCCTGGAATTCATCTACGCAGAGTTTTTTGCGCAGGCGGCGGGAACGGTTAGTAGCCATGGAACAATCCTCAAAAGTGATAACGCGCGGCACTTTACCAGCAAAGGCTGCGCCGTGCCCGACTCTCTGCCGGGCGCCCTGATTGCAGCGGACAAAATTGCACCACTACTCGGCAAACTGTAGAACGCTTCGGGCATAATGCCGGCACTTTCTCCACGCACTTGGGAACCTGTGAGCCCAAGCGCTTTCTTCTTTACGCCATCTTTCTTTTTTGGCCCTTGCCTGAAGGGTTTCTGCCAATGATCAAATCGCTTCGCCACCTCATCATCGCCAGCCTTTTCTTACCCGCCGCGCTGCCGGCATTCTCCGCCCC
This sequence comes from Pseudomonas sp. AC070, assembly GCF_979258635.1. Classification (NCBI taxonomy): domain Bacteria; kingdom Pseudomonadati; phylum Pseudomonadota; class Gammaproteobacteria; order Pseudomonadales; family Pseudomonadaceae; genus Pseudomonas; species Pseudomonas sp. AC070. Next base: position 2,305,708 of record NZ_OZ409871.1, on the reverse strand, counting down.
TCTGAACACCACCCTGCCCGCCTCCGTCCAGAAAGCCATGAAAGCCGGCAAGATCGGCAACGACTCGCTTTCCGTGGTCACGCTGCCCATGACCGGCGCCGGCACCCCCACCATCATCAACGCCGATGTCTCGGTGAACCCGGCTTCCACCATGAAGCTGATCACCACCTACGCCGCCCTGGAATTGCTCGGCCCCACTCACCAGTGGAAAACCGAGTTCTACGGCGACGGCCCGCTCAAAGACGGCGTGCTCAACGGCAACCTCTACCTTAAAGGTGGCGGCGACCCGAAGCTGAACATGGAAAAACTTTGGCTGCTGATGCGCGACCTGCGCGCCAACGGCGTGCTGCGCGTAACCGGCGACCTGGTGCTGGACCGTTCGTTTTTCATCCAGCCGCAACTGCCGGTGTTTGATGACGACGGCAAGGACGACAACAAACCCTTCCTGGTGACCCCGGACTCGCTGCTGGTCAACCTCAAAGCCGTGCGCATGATCACCCGTGCCGAAGGCGGCAAAGTGAACGTAATGATGGAACCGCCGCTGACCAACGTGCGCATCGACAACCGCGTCAAATACGTGGCCAAAGGCAAGTGCGCCGGCGACGTGCGCTACAACCCGGTCACCGAATTCGACGGCACCACCTTGGTGGTCACCGGCCAGCAAAACGAAGGCTGCAACACCCAGTCGTACCTCTCGCTGCTCGATCACGCCGGCTACGCCGCTGGCGCCGTAAGGGCGATCTGGCAGGAACTGGGCGGCACCATCATGGGCAAAGACCGCATCGACCTCGTGCCCAAAAGCGCCACCCTGCTCGCCCGCGCCTTTTCGCCAGACCTCACCGAGATCATCCGCGACATCAATAAATTCAGTAACAACACCATGGCGCGTCAGCTGTTCCTGAGCCTGGGCGCCGAGTTTCGCAACAGCGCCGATGGAGACGACGCCAAGGCGGCGCAGCGGGTGATTCGTCAGTGGCTGGCGAAGAAAGGCATTACCGCCACCCACTTGGTCATGGAAAACGGCTCGGGTCTTTCCCGTGCTGAGCGGGTCAGCGCGAGGGAAATGGCGGCCATTCTGCAAACCGCCTGGAAGGGCCCGTACGCCGCCGAGTTCATCAGTTCGCTGCCCATCGTCGGCATGGACGGCACCATGCGCAAACGCCTGAAAAACACACCGCTTAATGGCGATGCGCATATCAAAACCGGCACCCTCAACACCGTGCGCGCCATCGCCGGTTTTAGCCGGGACGCCAAGGGCGACACCTGGGCGGTGGTCGCCATCCTCAACGACCCACGACCCTGGGGCGCTTCGGCGATTCTTGATCAGGTGCTGCTCGACCTGTATCGCCGCGCGGATTGATACAGGCATCGCGGCTAAAGCCGCTCCTACAGACACCCGCAACCTTGTAGGAGCGGCTTCAGCCGCGATCCCTGGAAACGCCATTACCCGACCACACTAAGCATCCCCCTACAGCGCGACGGGAAATTGGCTACAGATGATTTCCCCCGGCAGCAGATTGCCAGTACTCGCCAAACAACCGGCAACCCGGCGGCAAAAATCAGCCGCAAACACCTCAAACACAAACACATCCTATTGTTTTATAACGTATTTATAAGACAAATCCGCACCTGGCACACTATTCGCTTTAGGCACCTTGTCGCCGCATTTCGCGCATGAGGTTCCCCGACATGGTCCCGCCAAGCAAAACAAACACAATCGACTTTGACGCCGCCAAACTGCAGCGCTTGGGCTTTGCCAGCAACCGCAGTCAGTCGCTGCGTCCAGTCTCGTTGGCGCAATTGCGGCAAAAGCTGAACCTGCAATTGCAGACCAGCCTGGAAGTCGAGCGGATCCTGGAAATCTTCTTTCGCGAAGTGCAACGCCTGGTGCCGCTGCACGCTGTGGCATATCAACAGCCCTCCGCTGACCTGCGTCTGGAGCTTGGCGTGCGCGCCACCCATTCGGCCGGTTACCGCTTGAACCACGACGGCGAATACCTGGGCGAGCTGATCTTTCGCCGCAACCAGCGTTTCTCCGAAGAAGAACTGAGCCAACTCGAATCGCTGCTGGCGTGCATGCTCTTCCCGCTGCGCAATGCCCTGCTCTATCGCAAAGCCGTGCAGTGCGCCCTGCGCGATCCGTTGACCGACACCGGCAACCGCATCGCCATGGACCAAGCCTTGCAGCGCGAAGTCGACCTGGCACGCCGCAACCTGCAACCGCTTTCCGTGCTGATGCTCGACGTCGATCACTTCAAACACATCAACGACACCCACGGCCACAGCACCGGCGACGAAGTGCTGCGCGCCATGGCCGATACGCTGAAGGCACAGCTGCGCAATATCGACATGATTTTCCGCTTTGGCGGCGAAGAGTTTCTGGTGCTGCTTTCCAACACCAGCCGCGAAGGCGCAGCGATGGTCGGCGAGCGCCTGCGCTTCGCGGTGCAGGAACTGCAATGCACCGCCCAGGGCCAGCATATCGACGTGTCCGTAAGCCTGGGCTGCGCCTGCCTGCTGCCGGGCGAATCGGTAGACAGCCTGATGCGCCGCGCCGATAACGCGCTGTACGTGGCCAAACGTGAAGGCCGTAACCGCTTGACCATGGCGGGTTGAACACACGTCGTCATTCGCGGGAATGACGGGAGGTTTTTACGGCGGTGAACCTCAACGCGAAAAAAAAGGCCAGTCAATCGACTGGCCTTTTTCGTTACAGCGCAACCCGACTTATTGCTCTTCGGGCGCTTCTTCTGGCATTTCTTCCGGGGCTTCTTCGTCGAGAGCGCCCGCGTCTGGCTGCTCTTCGTCCGGCACGTAGCCTTCCGGCTGCTCTTCACCGGCGCCGCCGCCCAGGCCACCGGCCTTGGACATGACCAACATGGCGAACTCTTCCACCGACATTTTTTGGTCGTTGAAAACCACTTCGTTGTTGGCGTAGTGCAGGTTCGATTCGAGCTTGTCGCCCTTGAGCACGATCATCTCGGTGGACAGCGCCATGCCGCTGCCCATCTCGGTGAACATGGCGGCTTGGTCGTCGATGGCCTTCTGGTCGGTTTCGCCCGCAATTGCCGCCTGAACGCGCACGCCATCACCAATTACGGCTTTGTCGATCGACAGTTTGGCGTCGAGTTGCGAGAGCACTTGCTTAGCCATTTCCGGCGGCGGCAGGTCGAAGGATTCCGGCTTGTTGAAGTCCATCGCCAGACTTACCAGCGCTTCACCGTGGGCGGTTTTGATGCTGAATTTCTCCAGCGCCACGTGCGGCTTGCCGGCCAGCAGCTGGCCAACGTCGGCTTTAAGCTTTTCTTCTTCGGCTGGGGTGAAGGCCATGTCTGGCGTTTCCTGGCCGAGGGCCTGGGCTTGCTGCACCGGGGCCAGTTTGTCTTTGTAGAGGTTTACCAGCGACTGCACGGCAGCGGCGTCGAAGTCTTTCATGCGCCAGATCATGTGCAGACCGGCGATGTCTTTGCCGTCGAAGCTGACCTGGCCAATGTCGTAGGACACATGACCGGCCAACTTGCCGTCGTTCTCTTCAAAGGTGCCGGCCTGGGCGATGTTCTTGATCACCACCGGTGGCTTGCCGGCCACGGCAATGGAGGCAGTGGCCAACTTGACGCTGCTGTCGCCGAGGTAGAACTCGCCGCTGCCCAGCTTTTGGTCGCTGTCCAGGGTCAGGTCTTTCAGCTCGATTTTGATGGCTTCGCCATTGGCGTCGGTGCCGCTCAGTACCAGGCTGTCCATGCCGCCGGCCAGGGCCACGTCTTTGGCGTGGGCGCTGGCCTCGACTTCCAGTTTCAGGCCGGAGAAGTTGACGTTCTGGCCCTCTTGCGGGGCGAAGTCCAGCGGGGTGAGTTCGATGGTGCCGGTGGTGGAGTTGTCGTAACCAAGGCTCACCTGGCCGGTCAATGGCGACGCGCCTTTGGCGGCGTCGAACCATTTTTGCGTCAGTTCATTGGGCTCCAGCGCGTAGTTGCTGGTGGCCAGAACCGGCCACAGGTTGAGCTTTTTCAAGCGCGCGGCGGGTAGCGGGCCGTGTTGGATGTTGTCGACCAGCAGCACTTCCATATGACGGGCCTCGCCTTCAGAGGCGGGCATGTCCAGGGTCAGCTTGTAGTGCGCGGTGCTGGTGAACAGGTGGCTGTCGAGCGACAGCAGTTCCAGCTTGCTGGTAATGCCGGTGCCCAGCAGCGCATCGGCGCCCTTCTGGTTGGCTTCGGCGATGGAGTTCTGCAATACGGAGGGCAGCTTGGTGCCGGTGTACCAAGCGCCTGCGGTGCTGATGATGCCTACCGCAACAACGATGCCTGCAGCGATTCCTGCTGATTTTTTCATGAGTCGACTCAACGAATGTCCATGTTTATGTATGTGCCTTCCTGGCCGGAGGAGACCCGTGCGCCACAGGCGCCGCACAGCGAAAGCGGCGGCGATGGTAGCACTGTGGCGCGGCTTGAGGCTGTGTCGCCTATCGCTCTTCGAGAATTTTCACGGTAGGCGTGGACGGGTCGCTCTTCACCCAGTCTGTGAGCAGGCTATACGCCACGGCCAGCAAGGTCGGCCCGAGGAACAAGCCCATAAAGCCGAACGCCAGCAAGCCACCGAACACACCGAGCAGCACCACCACCAGCGGCAGGTTGCCGCCACGGCTGATCAGGTACGGCTTGAGCACGTTGTCCACGCCACTGACGATAAACGTGCCCCAGATACCGAGGAAAATCGCGAAGCCGTATTCCCCTTTCCACGCCAGCCACACCGTGGCGGGAATCCACACCAGCGGCGGGCCCATGGGAATCAGGCTGAACACAAAGGTCAGAATGCCGAGCAGTAAGGCGCCCGGCACGCCGGCAATCCAGAAACCGATCAAGGCCAACACGGCCTGCGCGGCGGCGGTGCCGATTACGCCGTTCACCACACGCTGCACGGTGCCGGCCACCAGGTGCTGGTAATAATCCGCGCGCTCACCGATCAAGCGGTGCAGGCCTTTGCGTACCAGCGCGGCCATGGCCGGGCCGTCGCGATAGAAGAAAAACACCAACACCAGGCTCAGGGTCAGTTCCAACATGCCGCCGCCGATTTTGGCGCTGCGTGCCAGCAGCCAGTTGCCCACTTCGCCAAGGTACGGCTTCACGCTGGCGAAAATCGCCGCGCCTTGCTGGTCGATGCTCATCCACCAACCCACTAAGCGCTCGCCCAGCAACGGCACCCGGCCCAGCCACTCGGGCGGGGCCGGCAAGCCTTGTACTTGCAGGTCTTTGACCAGATTGACTGCATCGCGCACATGGTCGGCCAGGTTAAAGCCCAGCCATACCAGCGGCACCGCCACCAACACCATCCAGCCCAGGGTCAGGATGCCCGCCGCCAACGACACGCGGCCACCCAGCCCGCGCGTCAGCAGCGGCATCAACGGCCAACTGGCGAAGGCCAGCACGGCGGCCCAGAACAACGCTGAGAAAAACGGCGCCAACACCCAGAGCGCGGCGCCCAACAGGGCCAGCAAGAGAATCTGGACCAGCAATCGGTCGTTATTGAGCATGTAAAGCTCCGAAGGGATGGGTAGCGACTGGATGTAGCGACAGGGATGAAACTAGCGCAGCAGCTTAAAGGATAGGCCGTCGTTTTGCGCTGCATCGATTTCCAGGCGCGCCGCCCTCACGCGCTGCGCCATCAACGCCTCGCGCCAGGCCTGAGCGTGTTTGCCAGAGAGGCTCACGCGTAGGGTGCTGTCCTGATTAAGGGTGCGTCCCAACAGCTCGGCCCAGGCCGCCACCGGTTCACCGTCCAGGGCGGCGAAATCCAGTTCACCGGTATTGCGCAATTGCCGCAGCAAGGTTGCAGGCCCAGGCAACAACTCGCCGAGCGCAGCGCCGTTATCCAACTGCTCCACATGCAGGTACGCCCGGCGATTACCGCGCGTGATGCTGTACAGCGCCACCAAGGTGTTCTGCTTTGGCTCGGCCAGACGCAGCAGCAAATAGGCTTGCTGATCATCAGCGCCTAGCAGCTTGGCGTTACCAAACACCGAATTTGCCCACAGGCTGCTGGAGCCACACTCGCGGCTTTCGCACCAATACAACAACTCGGCGCCCTGCTCTTGCAGCGCATCGCGGGCCGCATTGAACGCTTGGCCAGAGGTGTGCTCGGGCGGCAATTCATAGGTGACTGAACGCATATGGCCGAGGCTGTCGACCTGGCGCTCATAGCGCAACGTGCCGCTGATACGGCGGATGGAACCGAGGGGATAGATGCGTTCTTGCGCGGGCACATCGCGAAAGTCGACGATTTCGGCGCGGGGGAAGCGCGGCAGAATGTCCAGGTCCTGACTGCCGGGCAGGTCGGCAGCAAGGGTGGCAGAACTAGCCAAGGCAGCCAGGGTGATGGCCAGCAGGCGGTACACGCGCATAAAAGGTCTCGTTGTTCGTGTCAGCAAACGGGGCAGCCCTAACGAGCGCTGCCCGGCGAAGTCGCTCAGACTCCGCAGTTGCCCGGAGCAAGTCAAGACGCGGAAAAAAACCTATTGAAACAGGCTGCTACCGCTTCGGCGCCGGCTTCGTCGTCCAGATGCAAATGATGGCCGCCCGCCAGACGCTGCACCTCGAACGGCAACCCTTCCAACGCCGATACCACCGTCGGCTGCGCATGCAACATGCCGCCTTCGGCCACCACCAGGCAGGCTGGGCACGCCACGCTGCGCACAAACACCTCGGTGTGCGCCTGGGTAAAGCGCAGCGGCGACGGCAGCGTGAGGCGGCTGTCGGTGCGCCAGGTGTAACCGCCAGGCACCGGCATCAACCCGCGCTGCGCCAGCAACTGCGCGGCCTCGAAACTGACGCCGCCGACGCCTTTCATCCGCGCCTTAACCGCTTGCTCCACCTTCTCGTACACCGGCTTGCGCTTGCCCGCCAACGCCAACTGCTCACGCAACGCCGAGCCCAGCTTGGCCGGCGCCGACTCGGCTTCGCCGGTGAACGGCACCAAGCCGTCAATCAACGCCAAGCGCTCGATTCGCTCCGGCATGGAGGCCGCCAGCAACACCGAAACAATCGCGCCCATCGAATGCCCCAACAACGAAAACTGTTGCCATCCGAACTGCTCCGCCACCAGCAACACGTCGTAGGCGTAGTCCCACAGCTGATAGTGCGCGCCGGCCGGCCGGTGATCGGAATGGCCGTGGCCGGCGAAGTCCAACGCAATGATGCGCAGCCCTTCCAGCTTCGGCGCCAGGCGCGCGAAGCTCATGGCGTTATCCAGCCAGCCGTGCAAAGCGATAACCGGCTTGCCGTCCTCCGGGCCGAACACATGGGCCGACAACTCAATGTGCGGCAGGCTCAGGCGCACTTCTTCAAAGGAATAATTCATGCGGACTCCAGGCGGGCTTGCCAGCGATCGAACAGGGTTTTGAGCAACTCGGCGGTTGCTTGCGGACGCTCCAGCGGAAACATGTGCCCGCCCGGCAGCGTCAGGTACTGGCAATGCGGCAAACGCCGGATCGAGCGGGTGTGATGAGGCAACACCACGCGGCTGTGGCGGCCACGCACCATCGCCAACGGCACCTGCAACTGCTGCGGCCGCCCAGGATTGCTGTGCGGAACGCTGCGATAAATGCTGATTTCGGTGGCCGGGTCGAACAACAGTCGCAGGCCTTCGCCATTGGCTTGCAGGCCGTGCTGCACGTAAGCGTCGAGGCAGTCCGGATCGAACCGGAGAAACAGCGACTTGGCCGAGAAATAATCGCGCGCCTCGGCGATATCGCTGAACTCCTCGCGGCGCCCGAGCGTGCGACCGGCCGGGGTAATGCGATCGATAAAACCAAAACGCTTGGCCGCGCGGATAACGATGCGGTCAGCCAGCGTAAGCACCGGCGAATCGAGCATCACCACCCCGCGATACAACTCGGGATGACGCAACGCCGCGTGGTAATGCAACACGCCACCCAGGGAATGCCCCACCCCCCACACCGGCTCTGGCCGTTCGCGCAGGTGATGCACCAGCTCGTCGACGAGGTTGCCCCAGTTGTCATTCACCGGAAAACGCGGGTCATGGCCGTGTTGCGGCAAATGCGAGACCTCGTATTCCGGCGCCAGCGCGGCGAACAGCTTGCCGTACGTGGCTGACGGGAAACCGTTGGCATGGGCGAAAAAAACCGATTGCGGCATACAGGGAAGCTTCCAGGACAAACCTGTGGCGATTGTCCGTAAGCGGTGGCGGCGCGGCAATGACTGTAAGTGCCGGGAATGATGGCGATACGGCCAGGGCGTATGGGCGCGAGAAATCGTGCGCCCGGGACATCAAAGAGCATCGCGGCTAAAGCCGCTCCTACTGGATGCGAGCTTCTGTAGGAGCGGCTGGACGGCATTGCGCTTTAGCCGCGAGTTTTTGATCTTGCTTCACCGCTGTTGATCTTGCGTCACCGCTTTTGATCTTGCTTGTGATCTGCCCCGCACCGTTTATCGCAGGCCGAGTGGAGTCGTTGCGTAGGGGGTTTGAGCGGCCGGGAGCCGCGAGAGGCGCATCGGGCCAGGGACGGCCCGTCTCGCCGTGCCCCCGGAGTAACGACGGAGCGAGGGAACCTGGAGCGCAGCGTAAGGCCAAGGTAGGAACTAGACTTTTTGGTTACTTTTGGGTGGTCCGGCATACCGGCAATGACAAAAGTGACTCGCGCGTAAGGCGCGAAACAGAAACGTTCAGCGCACGCGGTAATGAATACCTGCGTCCGACTTCACGATTTGACCTTGCGTTTAAACCAGAGGAACTCTTCATTACCACGTTTGCGCGGCATTTTGTTTCGCGCCTTACGCGCGAGTCACTTTTAGCATTGCCCTAAAAGTAACCAAAAGGTCTAGCTCCTACCTTGGGTCTACGCTGCGCTCCGACTTCCCTCGCTCCGTCGCCACTCCGGGGGCACGGCGAGACGGGCCATCCATAGCCCGACACGCCTCTCGCGGCTCCCGGCCGCTCAACCCCCTACGCAACGACTCCACTCGGCCTGCGATGAACCTCGCGAGGTAGATCAAAGGCGATAGATCAAAAGCGATAGATCAAAAGCGATAGATCAAAAGCGATAGATCAAAAACTGAGCAACAGCAACAGCGGTAGAAGCAGTTCAAAAACCTCGCGACTGAAGCCACTCCCACAGGGTCGATGGAACCTGTGGGAGCGGCTTTAGCCGCGATGCTGTTAACCGTTCACACCGGCGGCGGCATATCCCCCAACGGCACAATCGCCATGGTCAGCCGCGAAATACAGCTCGGCTTCCCCTGCTCATCCGTCAACCGAATATCCCAAACATGGGTCGTACGCCCCAAGTGAATGGGCCGCGCCACGGCCGTAACGCGCCCGCTGCGCACGCCGCGCAAGTGGTTGGCGTTCACTTCCAGGCCTACGCAATAGAATTTGGAACTGTCGATGCACAGGTAACTGGCGGTGCTGCCGAGGGTTTCGGCAAGCACCACCGAGGCGCCGCCGTGCAGCAGGCCATAGGGTTGGTGGGTGCGGGAGTCGACCACGATGCTCGCGGTGATCGACTCGTCATCGAAGGCGTCGAAACGGATGTCCAGCGCCTCGTTGATGGTGTTTTTGCGCAGGCTGTTCAGGGCCTGCAAATCGGGGGTACTGCGCCACAGGCTCATGCCGGTTCCTTTTTGTCAGTCGTGCCAAACCAGCGCTTCGCGTCGCCCGGACCATTCGGCAAAGCGCGCCGCGTAGGCGTCTTCGACCACGCTGCGTTTGATTTTCAGCGTGGGTGTGAGGAAGCCGTTGTCCACGGCCCACACTTCTTTAAGCAACACCAAACCGCTGAGTTGTTCGTGCTTGTCGAGCGCGGCGTTGACGTCGGCCAGTAGCGTTTTGAAGCTGCCTTCAAGCGCCGGTCGCGAGCCGTTCAGGGCTTCTTCACGGCCCACGTCAGACAGTACGCACAGCGCCATCGGCTGCGGCATGCCATCGCCGACGACACAGACCTGCTCGATTCGCGGGTGCACGGCCAGCAAGTTTTCGATGGGTGCCGGGGCGACGTATTTGCCTTTGCTGGTTTTGAAGATTTCTTTGATGCGACCGGTCAGGCGCAGGTAGTGCTCGCTGTCTTGCTCTCCTTTGTCGCCGGTGCGCAGAAAGCCATCTTCGGTGATGGTTTCGGCGGTGCGTTCGGGGTCTTTGTAGTAGCCCTGCATGGTCGCCGGACTGCGTACTTGCACTTCGCCCAGTTCGCTAATGCGCACTTCCACGCCGGGGCTGGACTGGCCGATCCAGCCGGGGCGGTTTTTGCCTTTGCGGCAGATGTGCGAGTAGCCGCAGTTTTCGGTCATGCCGTATACCTCGAGCACATCCAGACCCAAGCGCTGGTACCAATGCAGCAACGCTTCGGGAACCGGCGCGGCGCCCGAAAGCGCGTAACGCACGGCGTCCAGGCCGAGGCCGGCGAGCACCTTGTGGCCGACGCGTTTGCCGATAAATGGAATTTTCAGCAGGAAATCCAGGCGCTCGGCGGGCATTTTGCTGTACACGCCCATCTGGAATTTGGTCCAGATGCGCGGCACGCCGAATATCAAGGTCGGGCGTGCGCGGCGTAGGTCGACGAGAAAAGTGTCGAGGCTTTCGGCAAAAAAGATCGTTTCGCCGGCGTACAAGGAATTCAGCTCGACGAACATGCGCTCGGCCACGTGGCACAGCGGCAGGTACGAGAGCAGGCGATCGTCTTCGGTGGCTTGGAACAGCTCGGTGCCGTGGCCGGCAGCAAAGGCGAAGTTGCCGAAGTTGTGCATCACGCCTTTGGGGGTGCCGGTGGTGCCGGAGGTGTAAACGATGGTGGCGAGTTGGTCGTGGGCGCCGATCGGGTTGTCGCGGATCGGCGTGCAGGCTTGCAGGTCGCTCCACTGCACGTCGAAGGTGCCTTCGGGGTGCAGCGGCAGGGCGATGGTGCGGATGCCTTCGGGAATGCCCGGCGCCATGGTCGCCCAGTCGTCGAGCTTGCCGACAAATACCAACGCGGCTTCGGAATGGGTCAGCACCTGGCGCACGGAGTCGGCGGTGAGGTTGGGGTAAAGCGGCACCGACACGTGCCCGGCCATCCAGATCGCCAGGTCAGTGACGATCCAGTGCGCGCAGTTTTTTGACACCAAGGCAATGCGACTGCCGGCCGGCAGCTCCTGGGCGCGCAGCCAATTGGCGGCGCGGCGTGCCTGGTCGCCGACATCCGACCAGCTCAGTTCCAGCACCTGGCCGCCTGGTAACGGCTGAACCATGTAGCGTTTATCGGGATGGCGAGCTTCGCGTTGGAAGAAAATCTCTAAGGGCAACACAGCAGCATTCGTCACAGGGCCTCCTCCTAATTATTTTTGTGGGGAAACAACATGCGCACTACAGGGTGTGAACCGGGGCTAAAGATGAAGCACGACCCGTGAGTCAAAGAAAAACCAAGCACTTGCTTGGTTGGACTATTCCATGGCAAACGCGAATCGCGCAAGGGGAGAAATGTTTAGAACTGTAGCCAAGCCAAACGCGGCCTTTTAGCGCCCTGCCCGCGCTTACCACCTGGCGCACCATGTAGGACTTTTCTGAGGCACAATAGGCGACGCTTTTTTATCGCCCGGACCGTTCATGTTCAAACTTTTCCCCATCCAGTGCGCCGCGTTGGCGCTGGTGCTGGCAGGTGTTGCCGGCTGCTCTTCGAAAGACAAAGCCGTTTATGAGCACGAAAACTTCGCTGACTCCGGCACGTTTTCGCGCAACTACGCCAGCACCGACGCCGCCTCCTGCGAAGCCGCGCGCCGGGCCCTGCTCAGCCAGGGCTACATCATTACCAGCGCCGACCCGAAGCAAATCAGTGGGCACAAAAGCTTCCAGCAATCGGGCGACGACCATTTGGAAATCACCTTTAACGTGGTGTGCACCGACGGCGGCGCTTCCGATCATCACTCAACGATGTTCGCCAACGCGCTGCAAGACCGTTACGCCCTAAAGAAACTCAACAACTCCGCCAGCCTGGGCGTGGGCGTGCTGGGTTCGGTGTCGATGCCAATTGGCTCAACGGATGATTCGTTGGTGAAAGTGGCCAGCGAAACGGTGTCGTCGGCGAAGTTTTACGAGCGTTTTTTCGCGTTGGTGGAGGTGTTTTTGCCGCCGCCAGTGAAAGCGGCCGAGCCAGCCCCGGAGCCCGCTCCGGTGCCGCAACAGCTCGGCGTTCCGGAACCTCAGGCCGCCGCGCCTGCCGAGGCGCCGGTTATTCAGGAACAGGTGATGCCGGTGACCGAACCTGCTGTCCCGCCAGCCGTGGAACCGCTGGACGAGCCGCCGCTTGAGCCGATGATCATCCTGCAACCTAAAAGTGAAGTGCCGGCCGCCACGCCCTGACGTCGATTCCGGCCCGTAGGAGCCAGCTTGCTGGCGAACCCTGAAAACATCGGCTTAAGGCGGTGGCGCGGTTCGCGAGAGAGCTCGCTCCTACAGAACGGCAACAGCCGCGCCGCTACTCCGGATGGTTCAGCGACACCAGCTCCATCAGCCCGGCCGCTGCAAAATCCCCTTCCAGCTCTACCAAGCTCGCGGTGCGCAGGGCCACCGGTTCCTGGCGATGACCGTGAATCAACAGCCCGGCCAGCTCGCCGAGAAACGGGTTGTGGCTGACCAGCAAAATCTCCCCTTCCTCCCGCTCATCCAGATACGCCAAGGCGTCGCGCACGCTGCTTTCGGGCGTAGCCCATGGCGCCGTGCCCACCGCGCCGCGAAAGGCGATGGCGTTGCGAACCAGGTCGGCGGTTTGCTGCGCGCGCAGGTACGGGCTGGCGAGAATGGCGCTGATGGTGCGCCCTTTCAGGTGCTCGGCGCTGCGCAGCACTTCGTCGCGACCGCGCGGGGTGAGGGGTCGCTCGGCATCGGTCGCGGCTTGGGGAAAGGCTTCACCGTGGCGCAATAACCACAGGCGCATCAGAGTTTGGGCTCTTCGTCGCGTACCGGGTGCGGCGCTGGCGGAATGCTATGGGCTACTTCACCGTCCGGCGCACGGGCGGTGGGCCAATCGGCGAACGGCCAGGGTTTTTCTTCGGTGTTGAAGGTGCCGAAACGGCCGATCTGCGCCAGGTACTGGCTAACGCTGTCGCCAAAGGCCAGCAACGTGGCATTCGGGGCGCCATAGAACAGGCGGTAGCCCAATTGCAGCAGGACCACGAAGCCCAACAACGTCGCTGCCACTTGCCAGCACAGGGTGAACACCAGCATCCAGAGGATGCGCAAGCCAATGGACTCGCGCTCCAGGTGCTTGTTGAGGGGATCGCTCATGGCATGTTCCTTCAAGAAACGGTCAGAAACCGGTAGTGGAAATAAAGTCGACGTCGGTTTTCGGCTCGGCCAGCATCAGCCGCTCGATCACCTGCGCCAGCGTGCGTCCCTCGAAGAGAATGGCGTGCAAACCGGTCACCAGCGGCATGTAGGTTTGCAGCTCTTCGGACTTCACTTTGAGCACTTTCAGGGTGTTAACGCCCTCGGCCACTTCGCCCAAACGGGTGACGGCATCTTCCAGGCTCAAGCCCTCGCCCAAGGCATAGCCAACCTGGAAGTTGCGGCTTTTCGGCGACGAGCAGGTGACGATCAAGTCGCCGACGCCGGCCAGCCCCAGGAAGGTCATAGGGTTGGCGCCGAGCTTGACGGCAAAGCGGGTCATTTCCGCCAGGGCGCGGGTAATCAACATGCTCTTGGTGTTCTCGCCCATTTCCAGCGCAGCGGCCATGCCGGCGATGATGGCGTACACGTTTTTCAGCGCCCCGCCCAACTCCACGCCAAAACGGTCGCCGCTGGCGTATACGCGGAAGGTGCGGCCGTGCAAAGCGGCTTGCACGCGCTGGCAGAGTTCGTCGTCTTCGCTGGCCACTACCGTTGCGGTCAGCTCATGGCCGGCGATTTCCTTGGCCAGGTTTGGCCCGGACAACACGCCAATGCGCGCCTGTGGGGCGATTTCTTCGATGATCTGGCTCATCAGCTTGAAGCTCTGCGCCTCGATGCCTTTGGTCAGGCTGACCAGCATTTTTCCGGCCAGTACCTCGGCAAACGGCTGCAACACGGTACGAAGGGCGCTGGACGGCAAGGCGACGAACACCAGTTGGCAGGCGCTGAGCGTGGCGGCGAGGTCGGTGCCGGGCGCCACGTTCGGGTGAATTTTCACGCCTTTGAGGTAACGCGGATTTTCACGGTTGGTGCGAATGGCCTCGGCCTGCTCGGGGTCGCGCATCCATTGGTGCACCGGGTTGCCGTTCTCGGCCAATAAGTTGGCGATGGCGGTGCCAAAGCTGCCGCCGCCCAGAACGGCAATGGCGGGTACTGCGATGGAGTGCTGATCTGTCATAACCAATCCGTAGTGAGCCATCGTGCGTGGCGGGCTGCCGGCATTATTACGGAGCAACCGGGCCGCGGCCAGTGTTGCACGCTACCCTTGCACTGGCCGCGAGTAAAAACCGCTAACGCTGCGCAAAAGCCGCTGCGCCGACCACGCTTTGAACAGGTAGACTTGCCGGCTTTCGAAGAGCGCCCCGCAGCACCAGGCATCGGTACGGTTCTTAGCTGCGGCAGAGAACGTCGAACGTCGCGAGCGCAGCGTTTTGAAAGGAGAATTTTGATCCCATGAACCTTCGCCGAGGCTGGGACATCCACACCCGCACACAGCTGATCAGCGTAGGCCCTGCCCTGCTGCTGACGCTGTTGCTGACCGGTTTTTTTACCTTCGTGCGCTTGCAAGACCTGCGTCAGGAGCTGAACCACACCGGCCAACTGATCGCCAACCAGCTGGCGCCCGCGACCGAATACGGCGTGATTGCCGGCAATATCCAAGTGCTCAACACCCTGCTCAAGGCCACGCTCGATACGCCCCATGTGCGCTTTATTGAAGTGCGCGACCGGCAAGACAATATTCTCGCCTACGAAGAACAAGCCTCCCCCCAAGACAAAAGCGCCACGCAGGTCGAAATTTTCCACGCACCCATTCATTTGCAGCGGCTGGCGCTGAGCAAAGACATGTCCTACGCCGCCAGCGCGGGCGGCAATCACCTCGACAACGACTACCTCGGCCGCGTGGTGGTGGGCATGTCCAACGATGCGTTTAATAGCCAGCAGCAGACCATTCTGCTCAAGGCCACTGTGCTCGCTCTGTTCGCCCTGCTGCTGACCTTTCTGGTGGCGCGGCGCCTGGCGCGGCGACTGTCGCAGCCGATCAGCACCATGGCCGATGCGGTGAAGGCGATTCAGGCCGGCAACTACCGCACCGCCCTGCCGGAGGTTGACGACAACGAGCTGGGCGGCCTCGCGCGGCACATCAACAACCTCGCCAGCGCGTTGGAACAAGCCAGCACCGAGCAGCAGCAAAGCATCGCTCAACTGGTGAAGGCGCGAGAAGAATCGGAGCAGGCCAACCGCGCCAAGTCAGACTTCCTGGCGATGATGAGCCACGAATTGCGCACGCCCATGAACGGCGTGCTGGGCATGTTGCAGTTGCTGGAAACCACGGAAATGACCGACGAGCAGGCCGAATACGCGGCGCTGGCGACGGAGTCTACGGAGCACTTGCTCAAGGTCATCAACGACATTCTCGACTTCTCGCGCATCGAGCGCGGCGCGCTGGAGTTGGAGCGCATCACCTTCAACCTGCTGGAGCTAATCCAGAGTTCGGCCCAGGTGTTCCAGCACAGCGCCAGTCAGCGCGGCCTGACGTTGCAGTTGGACACCCAAGCCGGGCTGGAGCAATTGGTGGTCAAAGGCGACCCCACCCGCATTCGGCAAATTCTGGTGAACCTGCTCGGCAACGCGCTGAAGTTCACCGAGGAAGGCAGCATTCGCATCGAAACGCGCTGGCAGGCGCTGGACAACGAAGTGCTGTGGTTCAGCTGCGCGGTGCATGACAGCGGCATCGGCATTTCTGCGCAGCGCTTGGAGCATATGTTTGACGCTTTTCAGCAAGCCGACACTTCCATTTCGCGGCGCTACGGCGGCACGGGCCTCGGCCTGCCCATCGCGCGCACCTTGGCCGAACGCATGGGCGGCACATTGAATGCGCAGAGCCAGGAAGGCAGCGGCTCGGTGTTCACCCTGGAAATTCCGCTGCCGTTCGCCCGTCAAAGCGAACGCCCCGCCGAGCAAAGCGTGGACGACGCCAGCTCCGGTAGCGGCCATAAAGTGCTGCTGGTGGAAGACAACCCGGTGAACCAGACGGTGATCGAAGCGATGCTGCGCAGTTTGGGTTATCAGGTCAGCCTGGTGGGCGACGGGGCCCAGGCGCTAAGCACCGTCGAGCGCCATGAATTCGCCGCCGTGCTGATGGATTGCCGGCTGCCGGTAATGGACGGTTATGAAGCGACCCGGCAGATTCGCCGCCTGGTTGATCGGGCCGATTTGCCGATCATCGCCTTGACTGCGAACGCGCTGCAGGGCGATCGCGAAGCCTGCCTGCAAGCAGGCATGAACGATTACTTGGCCAAACCGTTCAAACGCGCCGACCTGCAACGCATCTTGCAAGCCTGGGTGGCACCCCGACCTTTGGCGAGTAGCCAGAGCAATGCCTGAAAACGGAACATGCCGGGCTGTCACATACTCGTAATAGCGTTACAACATTGTGCTCAACAGGGTGAAACCCAGCCGCCGCAGACAGTGGTAGAGTGCGTCGGGCACGGTGTGGGGCATGGCTCTTGAGGGCGCACGGAACATTCGGTGTACAACTGTGCTCAGAGCCTGTGACTTTCATTTCAACGCAACAGTCTATGACTACGCTGGTCGCGACAACGCCCTACAAAACGGGCAATGCAGTGAACGTTCGCACCGGCCTAGATGATTCGCTTAGCCCTGCCGCACGGGGATTATTGAGGAGCTCGCATGTCCAAACAGAACGCTTACACTCGGGAAGACTTGCTGCGCTGCAGTCGTGGCGAGCTATTCGGCCCAGGTAACGCGCAACTGCCCGCCCCCAACATGCTGATGGTCGATCGCATCACGCATATCAGCGACACCGGCGGTAAATACGGCAAAGGCGAGTTGGTTGCCGAACTCGATATCAACCCGGACCTGTGGTTCTTCGCTTGCCACTTCGAAGGCGACCCGGTGATGCCAGGCTGCCTGGGTCTGGACGCCATGTGGCAGCTGGTGGGTTTCTACCTCGGCTGGCAAGGCAACCCCGGCCGCGGCCGCGCCCTGGGTTCGGGCGAAGTGAAATTTTTTGGCCAGGTGCTGCCCACCGCCAAAAAAGTCACCTACAACATTCATATCAAACGCACCATTAACCGCTCCCTGGTGTTGGCAATTGCCGACGGCACCGTGAGTGTTGATGGTCGCGAGATCTACAGTGCCGAAGGTTTGCGCGTCGGCCTGTTCACTTCCACTGATAATTTTTAAGGGTTATCCGCATGCGTCGCGTCGTGATCACCGGTTTGGGCATCGTCTCGTGCCTGGGCAATGATAAAGACACCGTCTCCGCCAACCTGCGTGCTGGCCGTGCCGGTATCCGCCACAACCCGTCCTACGCCGAGATGGGGCTTCGCAGCCACGTTTCCGGCTCCGTTGACCTGAACCTTGAAGAGCTGATCGACCGCAAGGTGTTCCGCTTCATGGGCGACGCTGCCGCCTACGCTTACTTGTCGATGGAACAGGCGATCAAAGATTCGGGCCTGACCCCGGAACAGATCTCCAACCCGCGCACCGGCCTGATCGCCGGTTCCGGCGGCGCCTCCACCATCAACCAGATGGAAGCCATCGACACCCTGCGCGAAAAAGGCGTTAAACGCATTGGCCCGTACCGCGTCACCCGCACCATGGGCAGCACCGTGTCGGCCTGTTTGGCCACGCCGTTCCAGATCAAAGGCGTGAACTTCTCGATCTCCTCGGCCTGCGCCACCAGCGCGCACTGCATTGGCCAGGCGATGGAGCAAATTCAGTTGGGCAAGCAAGACGTGGTGTTTGCTGGCGGTGGCGAAGAAGAACACTGGAGCCAAAGCTGCTTGTTCGACGCCATGGGCGCCCTCTCCACCCAATACAACGACACCCCGGAAAAAGCCTCCCGTGCTTACGACGCCAAGCGTGACGGCTTCGTGATTGCTGGCGGTGGCGGCATGGTGGTGGTCGAGGAACTGGAACACGCCCTGGCTCGCGGCGCCAAGATTTACGCCGAAATCGTCGGCTACGGCGCCACGTCCGACGGCTACGACATGGTTGCCCCAAGCGGCGAAGGCGCAATCCGCTGCATGCAGCTGGCGCTGTCCACCGTCGACGGCCCGATTGACTACCTCAACACCCACGGCACTTCAACGCCGGTGGGCGATGTGGCAGAAATCAAAGGCGTGCGCGCAGTGTTTGGCGACAAAGCGCCGCCAATCAGCTCGACCAAAAGCTTGTCTGGTCACTCCTTGGGCGCCGCCGGCGTGCATGAAGCGATCTACTGCATGCTGATGATGGAAGGCAACTTCATTGCCGGCTCGGCCAACGTTGACGAGCTGGACCCGGAAGTGGCTGACATGCCAATCGCCACCAAAACCCAGGAAAACGTCACGCTTAACCACGTGATGAGCAACAGCTTCGGCTTCGGTGGCACCAACGCCACGCTGGTGATGAAGCGCTGGGCGGGTAAGTGATCTGATTTAGCGATCACGCAAAATCGAGGCTGAAGCCTCTCCCAAAACAGTTGAATTTCACTGTGGGAGAGGATTCAGCCTCGATGCTGTTGAAGGCATAAAAAAACGGGGCTCACAATGTGGGCCCCGTTTTTTTTATGCGTGTAATTCAAAAAGCATCGCGGCTTAAGCCGCTCCTACAGACCGTGTTTAGTCTGTGGGAGCGGCTTCAGGCTTACTTTGGCTTACGACCAAACCCCGGACGCTGGCCGGCGCCGCTCGCCGGCCCGCCGCGCTTGGGCGCTGGCTTGCGTGCTGGGCGGTCGGCCAATTCGATACCCACACGCACCGGCTTGGCCGGACGCTTTTTGTTGGTGTCGCTTGGACGCTCAGCTACCGGCGTACCACGACCACGCGGGGCGGAATCCGGACGCGGACCGCCACGTTGCGGACGCTCGCCATTTTCCGAACGAGGCGTACGAACCGGACGCTCAGCGCCTTCACCACGCGGTGCACGGGCCGGACGCTCTGCACCTTCCCCACGCGGTGCACGGGCCGGACGCTCAGGGCCGCCGTCCAGTGCTGGGCGCAAGGTACGCTGCGGACGCTCGCCACGGCCAACCGGCTTGGCCGATTTGCGCTGCAAGCGGTCGAGTTTTTCTTTGGTCTTGAGCTTCATGCCTTGCTGCTGCACGGACGCCAGGCCCACTTCAGCGGCAAGAATGTCCACTTCGCTCTGGCTCATTTCACGCCAGCGGCCCATGGTCAGGTCGGAGGTGAGAAACACCGGACCGAAACGCACGCGCTTCAAGCGGCTGACCACCAGCCCTTGAGATTCCCACAAACGGCGAACCTCACGGTTACGGCCTTCCATCACCACGCAGTGGTACCAATGGTTGAAGCCTTCACCGCCAGGCGCTTCCTGAATGTCGGTGAAACGCGCCGGGCCGTCTTCGAGCATCACGCCGGTCTTCAGGCGTTCGATCATTTCCTCGTCCACTTCGCCACGCACACGCACCGCATACTCGCGGTCCATCTGATAGGAGGGGTGCATCAAACGGTTGGCCAGCTCACCGTCGGTGGTGAACATCAAAAGGCCGGTGGTGTTGATGTCGAGGCGACCAATGTTGATCCAGCGGCCATCTTTGGGCCGTGGCAAACGGTCGAAAACGGTGGGACGCCCTTCCGGGTCGTCGCGGGTGCAGATCTCGCCGTCGGGCTTGTTGTAGATCAGCACGCGGCGGGTTTCTTCGCTGACTTCTTCGCGTTTGAGCAAACGCCCATCGACTGCGATGGCGTCGTGCAGGTCAACGCGTTGACCCAAGGTGGCGACATTGCCGTTCACCTTGACCCGACCTTCGGCAATCCAGGCTTCAACGTCGCGACGTGAACCCATGCCAATACGGGCCAGGACTTTCTGCAGTTTTTCCCCTGCTGGGCTGTATTCTTCCGACTCACTCATTCTGGGCACCTCCCGGTGTAGGTAACAATTCGCCGCCAGCGAGGACTCGCCAGCGGGCGCGCATCATACGCTGCGCCGCCTTTCAAGCCTAGCGCAGGATGTCGCAGGTGTAAGGCCTTTCCTTTATTTCATCGCCGATTACGGCCATGCCTGCACGAAGTCATCAATCGACAGGTCCTGCGGTGTGCGCAATTCCCGTTCTGGCGTGCCCAGATACAGGAAGGCGATGATCTGTTCGTTGTCAGCCAAGCCCAAGCCCTTGGCCACCCGCGCGTTGTACGCCATGTCACCGGTGCGCCACACCGCACCAATGCCCTGGGCGTGAGCGGCGAGCAGAATGCCGTGGGTCGCGCAGCCTGCGGCCAGCACTTGTTCTTGAGCGGGTACTTTGGCGCTTTCCTGCACACGGGCGATCACGATCACCATCAAGGGCGCCCGCAGCGGCATGGCCAAAGCTTTGGCCAGGGCTTCGGGCGGCGCATCGGCACCGAGCGCCGAGGCAAACAACTCGCCCAGGCGATTACGCGCACTGCCTTCCACGGTGAGGAAACGCCACGGGCGCAATTGGCCATGATCCGGCGCACGCAATGCGGCGCGAAACAGCACTTGGCGCTGCAATTGATCCGGCGCAGGTTCAGTCAGTCGGGGGGCGGAAACACGGTTGAGCAGAGCGTCGAGCGCATCCATGGGGACCATCTCCTGGAATTAAGTACAGCGGGCATTCTAGTGGGGTAAACGGAAAATAACCGGGCGGATTTATCCGCTGTTTGCCATTGAGACCGTGCTCGCGCAGAAACCGCGCGCCTTGCCGGGCGTGATATCGCTAGAATGTGCGACTGTCCTTTCCAGAGCCTGTCTGCATGGTCTCACCGACGCTGCGCACCATTGGTTTCATCATCGGCATTTTCCTTATCACCCTGGCCATCAGCATGGTCGTGCCCGTGGTGACACTGCTGATCTTCAACCGCGCGGCGGAGATCAACACCTTCCTGTGGTCCAGTTTGATCACCTTTCTCGCCGGTCTGGCCCTGGTGCTACCCGGCAAGCCCGAACATGTGCACCTGCGCCCGCGCGACATGTACATGCTCACCGTCAGCAGCTGGATTGCCGTGTGCATTTTCGCCGCGCTGCCGTTCTTGCTGACCCAACACATCAGCTACACCGACTCCTTTTTTGAAAGCATGTCTGGCATCACCGCCACCGGCTCCACGGTGTTGAGTGGGCTGGACAGCATGTCACCGGGCATTCTGATCTGGCGCTCGCTGCTGCACTGGCTCGGCGGCATCGGTTTTATCGGTATGGCCGTGGCGATTCTGCCGTTGCTGCGCATCGGCGGCATGCGCCTGTTCCAGACGGAATCGTCCGACCGCTCAGAGAAAGTCATGCCGCGCTCGCACATGGTGGCCAAGTACATCGCCCTGGCGTATACCGGCATCACCGTGCTCGGCACCCTCGCCCTGTGGTGGGCGGGCATGAGCTTTTTTGATGCGCTGAACCATGCGATGTCGGCGATTTCGACCGGCGGGTTTTCAACCTCCGACCAGTCTCTGGCGCACTGGCCACAACCGGCGGTGCACTGGGTGGCGGTGGTGCTGATGATTCTCGGCAGCCTGCCCTTCGCCCTCTACGTCGCCACCCTGCGCGGTAACCGCCGGGCGCTGCTGCGCGATGAACAAGTCCGGGGCTTTTTTGGCTTGTTGTTCACCACCTGGCTGGTGATGACGCTCTGGTACTGGCTGACCACTGATCTGCCCTGGTACGAAGCGCTGCGCCATGTGGCCGTGAACGTGACGTCAGTGGTCACCACCACGGGCTTCGCCTTGGGCGACTACAGCCTGTGGGGCAACTTCTCACTAATGATTTTTTTCTACTTGGGCTTTATCGGCGGCTGCTCTGGCTCGACGGCCGGCGGCATCAAGATTTTCCGCTTTCAGGTGGCCTACATTCTGTTGCGCGCCAACCTGCACCAACTGATTCACCCGCGCGCGGTAATCAAACAGAACTACAACGGCCACCGCCTCGACGAAGACGTGGTGCGCTCGATTCTGACTTTTTCGTTTTTCTTCGCCATCACCATCTGCGCTATGGCGCTGGGCCTGTCGCTGATGGGCTTGGACTGGATTACGGCACTCACCGGCGCCGCCAGCACCGTGTCGGGCGTGGGCCCGGGCTTGGGCGAGGTGATTGGCCCGGCGGGCAACTTCGCCAGCCTGCCGGACGGCGCCAAGTGGCTGCTGTCGTTCGGCATGCTGTTGGGACGGTTGGAAATCATCACCGTATTGGTGCTGTGCGTTCCGGCGTTCTGGCGGCACTGATACCGCCCTGCGCCGAAACCCAAAGGCCCGGCGCAGCGTTACGAGGCTCAGCGCAACTGCGAAGGCGACTTACGGACGATTTTGATCGAGTGCGTGAGAGTCGGTTTGCGCGTCACGCTGATTGCTTTGCGCGACACAGTGTCGATGGTGATGTTCCAGAAGCCGCTGCTGGGCACCACGATTTTGGCGGGGAATTTGTCGAACGCGCCGCCGTGGTAAGTGTGCCGACCGCCGTTTTTGAAGCTGCGGAAGTTGGCGTCGTTCATCAGGCGGATGTTGCAGGTTTGCGAGCAGTCGATCACGACAATGTCG
Source organism: Pseudomonas sp. AC070 (assembly GCF_979258635.1). NCBI lineage: Bacteria > Pseudomonadati > Pseudomonadota > Gammaproteobacteria > Pseudomonadales > Pseudomonadaceae > Pseudomonas > Pseudomonas sp. AC070. The sequence continues at coordinate 2,283,053 of NZ_OZ409871.1, read as the reverse complement.
TCTTCGTTGAGGTGTTCGCGCTGGTGTATGTACTTCATGAAGGCTCCGCACGGCGTTGCAAGAACGAGCGTAAGTAAAAGGGCAAAAAATCGAGGCCGCTAGTATGGCGGACGGCGGGCCTGATGGCGATCTTCGACTATGGTTGCAACAAGGGATGCGAACCAACGGAGCGCACGATGGACAAGCCCAACGACCACGATAAACCGCCAACCCTCTGGCAAGTGTTCCACAGCGTAATGGCCGCCGCGTTTGGCGTACAAAGCGGCAAGAACCGCGCGCGCGACTTCCGCCATGGCAAGCCCAGCCACTTTATTTTTATCGGCCTGCTGTTCACCGGCCTGTTCGTGGTGGTGCTGTTCGCGCTGGTGAAACTGGTGCTGCACCTGGCGACCACTTAGTCGCCGCCTTACTGCAGCAGCGGCCGCAGCGAGAACGTGTAATCGCGCAGCGTTGGCTGGTTTTTCAGCGTGTAACGGCGAAAATCGACGCCGAAGTTATCGGTGCCAGCCACCCGCTTCGCCAGATTCGCGGCCTGGGTTTCGTTGAGGCTGACGTACATCGTTAGCGTGCGGTCTTTGCCGCCGTGCTTGGCGAAATCCACGCCGTTGTCGTAGTCGTGCAGCATCACCAGCGCCCAGCCGCCAATGGTGAACTGGCCGCTGACCAGCACCTCCAGGCGCCCGTCGATGCGCGCCTGCAACGCTTCAAGGCTGGAATTGATGGCAGCGAAGTGAATGTCTTTACCGGGCACCAAACCTGACTCTTCAGCTGCCTGCATCGCACCAAAGGCCATCTCATCGCTCGCCGCCCACACCATGTTGATGCCGCGATAACGCGGCAATAGCGTGCGCGCCTGGTCGTACGCCCGTTGGCGCTGCCATTCGCCGTAAGCCAGCACCCGCAGGCGAACGTCGGGGTTTTCGGCCAGGGCTTTTTTCAGCCCGCGCTCACGCAACTGGCTGGACGGCGTTTGCTTGATTCCACCGAACGCCAACATTTCCAACGGGCCGTCCGGGTGCCGCTCGCGGGCACGCTGGATCAGGCTGGTGGCCAACATGTAGCCGGCCTCGGCGTCGTTGGGCACCAGGCTGCCGATCCAGTTTGGGTAGGTTTCGCGGCTACTGCCGATCACGCGCTGCTGGTCGGCCGTCAGGGTATTGCTGACGGCAAACAGCTTCACGCCGGAATCCTTGGCCAGGCGCAGAATTTCCGGGGCGGCATATTGTTCGTTGATAAATAGCAGGTAGTCGGGCTTGTGGTCGCCCTGCAGCACATCGCGTGCTTGCTCAAGCATCTGGTCGCGGTCGCGCTGGGCGTCGAGCACGGTTAATTGCATGCCCAGATCGCCAGCAGCGGCCTGCATGAACTTGACGTAGCCGTCCCAGAATTCCTCACCGGTTTTTCCCGGATTAAGAAACACCACGCTAGCTGCGTTGACGCAATTCCATGCGAGTAATCCCACTACCGCTACGACGGCGCGCACCAACCGCTTCAACTTCATGCACTCATGCTTGACCCAGCCGCGCAGTATACGCAGTTGTGTAGTGGCTATCTGTCACCACTTGTCAGCAAATGCTTACAAGGCTTGTCGACAAGTTCTTACTGGTGACTCACCCAGAACACCGCAGTAGACACCGCCAGCGCAATAAGAATGAGGATGGCCCAGGCGTCTACCACGCTGTCGCGGGTGTTTTCGAAGGGTTCGTGGTTGGCGTGTTCGTCGTGGACGTGAGAATGGTCGGTCATGGCTGGCCCTGTTGTTGTGGTTTTGGGATGGTCCGCTTTGCAGTTAAGACCACCTCTGGCGCACAGACAAATTAGCCGCGCATCGCGGCGTGAACCGCGATGCGCAAGGCGCTTACAACACTTCTTTCAACAGGTACGCCATGGTGTGGAACGCCCGCGCCGACACGGTGGGGTTGTACTTCATCATCGGCAGGTTATCGGCGCCGGGGTCGGTGAACGAATGCACCGCGCCGCCGTAGCTGACCAACTGCCAGTCCACGCCAGCGGCGTCCATCTCGGCCTCGAACGCTGGCAATTGCTCTTTCGGCACCAATGGGTCGGCCGCGCCGTGTAGCACCAGCACCTTGCCTTGAATGTTTTTCGCATCGTCCCGATTCGGCGTGTCGAGGGTGCCATGAAACGACACCGCCGCTTTCACCGGCGCGCCGTCGCGGGCCAGCTCCAGGGCGCAGCAGCCGCCGAAACAGAAGCCGAACACCGCCAGCTTGTCGGCTGCCACGGGCGCGTGGGTTTGGCTTTGCAGGGTTGTCAGGCTGGCTTGCATACGGGTGCGCAGCAGAGTCCGGTCGTTTTTCAGCGGCATCATGGCGGCGGCCGCTTGTTCGTGGCCGTTGGGGCGGACTTCGGCGCCGTAGATGTCCGCAACCAGCACCACGTATTCCGTGCCGGCGACTTTTTTCGCCAGCTCGACGGCACCGTCGGTCACGCCCATCCAATTCGGCGCCAGCAGCAGGCCGGGGCGCGAGTTGGTGACGCTGGCATCGAACACCAGTTGGCCTTCATAAGCGTGGCCGTCGATGGTGTAAGGCACGGGGATAACGCTGAAGTTAGTCATTCTTGGCTCCTTGGTTCCGGATTCGGTGTGGGATTTGTGAGGATTTCTGTAGGAGCGACTTTAGTCGCGATCCCTGGAAACGGTGAACGATGGCAGATCGCAAATCGCGGCTGAAGCCGCTCCTACAGGGAGTGTGTTTGTGCTGTGTCGAGTCTTAAAAAACAAAACCCGCCGAAGCGGGTTTTGTTTTAGCGCCAGTGGTTAAACCGACAGCTCGACAAGCAGCTTGTTCAGCCGGCGCACATACGCGGCCGGGTCTTTCAAGCTGTCGCCAGCGGCGAGCGCCGCCTGGTCGAAGAGGATGTGCGACAGGTCGCCAAACCGCTCTTCGCTTTGCTCGTTGTCGAGCTTCTCGATCAACGGGTGCGCCGGGTTGAATTCAAAGATGGGCTTTGAATCCGGCACTTTCTGCCCGCTCGCTTCCAGAATCTGGCGCATTTGCAGCCCCAGGTCCTGTTCACCGATGGCCAGAATGGCGGGCGAGTCGGTCAGGCGGTGGGAAACGCGCACTTCGCTCACCTGGCTGCCCAGCGCGGCTTTCAGGCGTTCAACCAAGCCTTCTTTGGCCTTGGCCGCTTCTTCCTGGGTTTTCTTGTCTTCTTCCGAATCCAGGCTGCCCAAGTCGAGGTCGCCGCGAGCCACGTCGACGAATTGTTTGCCGTCAAAATCGGTGAGGTAGCTCATCAGCCACTCATCGATACGGTCGGTGAGCAGCAGCACTTCGATGCCTTTCTTGCGGAACACTTCGAGGTGCGGGCTGTTTTTCACCTGGGCGTAGCTTTCGCCGGTGAGGTAGTAAATCTTGTCTTGGCTTTCCTTCACGCGGGTGAGGTAGTCGGCCAGGCCAACGCTCTGCTCGCCGCTGTCATCGCTGGTAGAAGCAAAACGCAGCAGGCCGGCGATTTTCTCTTTGTTGGCGAAGTCTTCGGCCGGACCTTCTTTGATCACCTGACCAAAGTTTTTCCAGAAGCCCTTGTATTGCTCAGGCTCGTTTTTCGCCAGCTTCTCGAGCATGTCCAGCACGCGCTTGGTCAGCGCCGACTTCATGGAGTCGATGATCGGGTCTTTCTGCAGAATTTCGCGCGACACGTTCAGCGACAGGTCGTTGGAGTCGACCACGCCCTTCACAAAGCGCAGGTACAGCGGCAGGAACTCGTCGGCCTGGTCCATCACAAACACGCGCTGCACATACAGCTTCAAGCCCTTCGGCGCTTCGCGGTGGTACAGGTCAAACGGTGCGCGGCCCGGCACGTAAAGCAGCGAGGTGTATTCCAGCTTGCCTTCGACCTTGTTATGGCTCCAGCTAAGCGGGTTCTCGAAGTCGTGGGCGACGTGTTTGTAGAACTCTTGGTACTCCTCGTCCTTCACCTCGGTGCGCGGACGAGTCCACAGCGCGCTGGCGCGGTTGACGGTTTCCCATTCAATTTCTGCAGGCGCGGCTTCACCCTCCTGCTCTTTGGGCAACTCAATCGGCAGGGCGATGTGGTCGGAGTATTTCTTGATGATGTTGCGCAGGCGCCAGCCATCGGCGAACTCGTTTTCGGCGGCCTTCAGGTGCAGAACAATGCGGGTGCCGCGTTCGGCTTTCTCAACGGTGGCAACTTCAAACTCGCCCTCGCCTTTGGACGTCCAGTGCACGCCTTCGCTGGCCGGTGCGCCGGCGCGACGGCTGAACACTTCAACCTGGTCGGCGACGATAAACGCCGAATAGAAACCCACACCGAACTGGCCGATCAGGTGCGAATCTTTCTTCGCATCACCGGACAACTGCTTCATAAAGTCGGCGGTGCCGGACTTGGCAATGGTGCCCAGGTGGGTGATGGCGTCTTCGCGGCTCATGCCGATACCGTTGTCCTCGAGGGTCACGGTGTTGGCGGCCTTATCGAAGCTGACCCGAATACGCAGCGCATCGCCGCCCTCGAGCAGCGCCGGATTGGCCAGCGCTTCGAAGCGCAGCTTGTCGGCGGCGTCGGAGGCGTTAGAGATCAACTCGCGAAGGAAGATTCCCTTGTTGGAATACAGCGAATGGATCATGAGGTGCAGCAGTTGCTTCACCTCGGTCTGGAAGCCCAGGGTTTCTTTTTGAGTTTCCACACTCATGGTCGTTTAACTCCAAGCAGATGGCACAAGCCGTAAACCGGCGATGACCAACAGATGGGGGCAACGACTTGGATTTCAAGTGGTTAGGTTGGAGGCGGTGTTGGGGCTATCGCGGCTAAAGCCGCTCCTACAGGTTTCCGAACTCGCCACGATTGACGGAGTGTTGGAAAGCCGTGGCTGGAGGTTTCGCCTTACCTGTAGGAGCGGCTTTAGCCGCGATGGTTTTGGGCTGGGTGTATGACTTTAGACTCTGGATCCCCGCGTTCGCGAGGATGACGGTGGTTGTGGGGAGGACACCGTCATTACCGCGAAAATGGCTGCCCGAAGATGGCGCAATCGCCCTCCCTACGGCTCCAACAACTCAATCGACGTAATCTGCGCCGGCACCACCGAAAAGCTGGCGCCGCCCTGCCCCTTCAAGTTGCGTTGCACCACAATTTGCCCGTCGGTATCGATGCCATTAAACCTCCCCTCCACCATGCTGCCGCGCTCGGTGAGGATGCGCATTTGCAGGTTCTGGTAGCGGCTCGGGTTGCTCTGCAAGCGCTCCAGACTGAACCGCACGCGCCGATCCAACGAGCTGGCAGGCGCAGCAACAGCGCCGGCCACGGCGGGTTTTTCGACAGGTTCAGCGGCGTTGGTTTTGGGCTTTTCTTCCAGCTGATAACGGTCACCCACCACCAGCCAGCCGAGGGTCGGGCTCTTGCGCAGGGCGATGGGCAATTGCTGCGCCTGCCCATCAATGCGCGCATCCACTTCCAGGCTCATGGTCGAAGCCGGGAAATTCACCACGGGCAGAATGCCCAACTCAACGCGCTGGGTGCTGTAACGGCGTTTCAGATAATCGCTGATCACGTATTCCAGCGTTTCGCGCGAGTCGTAGCGGATGTCGACCTTGTTGTTCGCATAGCGCAGGTGGTCGGTAAACAGCTCTACCGTGCCGCTCAAGGTGGTTTTGAATTGCGGCGGCAACACCAAGTGGAAGTCGCCGGCCAGCTTGTTCGGCCCTTGCGGTTCCAGCTTCAGATGCAGTGTGTAGGAATGGTTCAAGCGCCGCGCTTCAGGCAGTTCCTGTTCCGGCAGCAGCCAGCTCAATTGCACTTCGGGAAGATTGCCGCTGTCTTGCGGCAACACGTCGACGCGCACCGGGCTGTTGCCGGCTTTGGCCAGCTCGGGCAGGCGAATGGTCACTTCGCGGCGGGCGAAAATGTCTTCGCCTTCGCGCAAGGTCAGCACGCCGTCGATCAACTCGCCCTGCTGCGGTGCGAACGGTTGGCCGTTGAGGCTGCCGCGCAGGTGAATCGCCAACTCCGCCGGCGCCTGCACCGGAGTTCGGGCCCAGTCCAGGCTGAGAATTGCCTGCAAGCGTTGCGTATCGTGATTGGCGAGCAGCGTGAGCCCCACGATCAACGGAATAAAGCCCAGCCCGCTGAGCATCACCGCCTTGCGCGCCACGCGCCAATGGCGCAGCACGAAGGCCAGCGTCAGCGGCGGCAACAGGCTACCCAAGCCCCACAGCAAACTGACGTCGAACGCCAGAATCACCAACCACACCAAACCGACCAGAATCAGCAGCAACCCGCCGAGGATCAGCAACGCATCCATCTACACATCCTTATCCAGTTGGCCCGCACGCAATCAGCTTCAGTAACGGCGCGGTTATGGCTCATCCACTTTGAAGTGCGCGCGCGCCGTGGCAATCGGTTCGCTGCGCGTGGTTTGCCAGGCGGTAATCGCCACGTTCGCCACGCGCCGGCCCTGGCGCCACACCTGGCACGAGGCGAAGGTGTCACGATAGTGACCGGCGCGTAGGTAATCTATCGAGAAGTCGATGATTTTCGGAAAGTGTGGCGTGCCCATGAACATCAGCAAATGCAGCATGGCGCTGTGCTCCATAAAGCCTGCGATCACACCGCCGTGAATGGCCGGCAGAATCGGGTTGCCGATGCTGTCTTTGTTCGCCGGAATGCGGAACACCATGTCATCGCCCAGGCGCAGGCATTCAATGCCCAGCAGCTTGGCGTACGGCGTGAGCTCCAGCAGCTCGTCGTAGTTATTGCTCTCGTGCGCGGCCTGCACCACCTGGCTCAGGTCTAGCGGCGGCAAAGTGTTCTCGCTCATGCCTGACCTCCATCAATCGCGCCCTTCAGTTGCTCAGGCTTGAGCGCCGAGCTTTTCAATGCCGTGTCGCCCTGCGGGCCCTTGCCCATGCGCATAAAGGTGCCGACCACATTGGCGATGGGCTGCGAGGGGTCGTCTTGATAGGCGTAGCCGCGAGTGAAAATGATATTGGGCGTAACGCGATAGCACTCGGCCACGCCGAACACGTCTTTATTGGGCTCGGCGGGGCGCATGTAATCGATGCGCAGGTCCAGCGTCGGGCAGATTTCAAAGTCCGGCAGCACGCAAATGGTGGAAATGCCGCAGGTGGTGTCCATCAGCGTGGTGATGGCGCCACCGTGAATCACGCCGGTTTCCGGGTTGCCGATAATTTGGCGGCTATACGGCAAACGCAGCGTCAGGCGCTCGCTGTCGATGGCATGCACGGTCAGCCCCAACACCTGACAGTGGCGCAACGCCGAGAGAAAGCGCTGAGCGCGCTCTAGAATCAGGCTATTGCTCATGTTCAAGGCCTATCTCATTGATCCATAAGGGCCGCATCATACCTGTCCCGACTTAGGTTTGAAGCCAGGCAGCCATTTTGGTTGGAACTTCGCGCAGCAGGTCACGCTCCAAAAACGCAGCGATGAGAAAAATCGCCCCAATAAAGCGAAAAAGGACCCGAGCCCATGAAAAACCCAATTGCCTACGCCCTGCTGCTTGCCGCCACCATAACCCTGGCCGCCTGCGACAATACCCCAGAAGACAAAATGGAATCCGCCCGCGAATCGGCCCAAGACTCCGCCGAATCCGCACAAGACGCCGCCAACAAAACTGGCCAGGCCATCGAGCAAAAAGCTGAAGAAGCACACGACGAAGCCACCAAGTAATCGCTTCCCCGTGACAAAAACCGGAGCCACAAGCTCCGGTTTTTTTATGCCTGAAATTCAGCGCATCGCCGGGCCATACATAAATCGGCCCCCTCTCCCGCTCGCGGGAGAGGGCTGGGGTGAGGGCAACATTCCCCGCCCCATCCAAAAATCTAGACCCCCGCCTTCGCGGGGGTGACGCAAGGTTTACTCGAGCACACTGCCATTGCTCCAATGCTGCTACCGTTCGCCCAGCCTCTTTCAGAACTCAATCCCATGAAACGCCAACGCTCTGCGCGCCTGCTCCCCTCGCCCTCTACGCCGGCCACCCCGCCCGTGCACCCGGACATCTGGATTGCCGACGAAGGCCCGGACATCGGCGCCGCCAACGGCGCGGCGACGCTCGCGTTCATCGTTGTATTGGTGGTCACGTTGCCGGTATACGGCGTGGCCCTGCTATTGATCACCGCCGTCGAAGCGGCGAAGGGTATTCCGCTTTCGTATGCACAAAGCCTCACGGATCCGACGCTTTTGGTGCCGTTACTGGGCACGGCACTGCTGGCGGCCGGATTGCTGCGCTGGGGCGCTTCGTCGCAGAAAGTGCTGAGGCTTACGTTCGACGGCCCGCAGCAGGTGCTACACGCCACAGTGCGGCGGCCGCTGCGCAAGCCGGTTGAATGGTGTGTGCCTTTTGCAGACATCCACAGCGTCACGCCGTACGTAATGGCCAGTTACGACAGGCATGGGCATTTCCACCTGAGCTTCAAAGGCGCGAACGGCAAATGGATAACGCATCAGTTTGGCTGGCACATGCCACTTGAGGAGGTGGAGTTTCACGCGGCGTGGTTGCGCGGGTTTATTGGCGAGCGGATGCAGGACGTGTTGAATCTGGATTCGTGAAGGAAAGAGCCGGAAGCCGCTTGCGAAAATCACCTCTAGCCCTGTAGGAGAGGCTTTAGCCTCGATGCTTTTTCGGATCAAAAGCATCGCGGCTAAAGCCGCTCCCACAGAAGTCTGTAGCGGCTTTAGCCGCGATTCCTGCAAACGGTACTTAGCGTTTTTTCTTCTTTTTGACTTTCCCGCCCATGGCCTTCAAGCGCAACTGCGCTTCGGCCAGCACGTCGCGTTTTTCAGGCTTGTCCATTTTCTTCCAAGCTTTGATTTCATCCCTACTGCGCCCACAGCCAATACAAATCCGCTCTTCGAATTCGCACACACTGATGCAAGGATTCTTGGTATCGCCCATTCGGTAATCACTCAGTCTCGGGAATATTCCTGCTCTTCTCGGATGGCGCGTGCCAGCGCTTCTTCTTCGCTCTCTTCTTCAGGCTCTGGCGCCGGCGGCGTTACCACCTGCGTGGCGACTTTATGGCGCAGCACTTCCAGCGCCTCTTCCGCCGACATGGGCTCTTCGTTTTCGTCGTCTTCAGCCAGGGCCATATCGGCGCGCGCTTGCAGGCTTTCGGGTACCGGTGGGTCGTAGTCGTCGGGCAAATCGTCGAAGTCGGTTTTCAAACCTTGTTCCATCGAGTCCAGTTCGGCCAGCAGGCTGCCGAAGCTTTTCTCTTCGCTCGGCGCCGGTGCCGCGCCCTCTTCGCCTTCGCCGGCCATGTCGGCGCGGGCTTGCAGGCCTTCGGGTACAGGCAGGTCGTCGGTGTCGAAGCCGAGCATGGGTTCGGGTTCGAGTTCGCGCAGGGCAGCGAGTGGCGGCAGTTCGTCGAGGTTTTTCAGGTTGAAGTGGTCGAGGAACTGTTTGGTGGTGGCGAACATGGCAGGCTTGCCGGGTACGTCGCGGTAGCCGACGACACGAATCCATTCACGTTCGAGCAGGGTTTTGACGATTTGGCTATTCACGGCCACGCCGCGGATGTCTTCGATTTCGCCACGGGTAATGGGTTGGCGGTAGGCGACCAACGCCAGGGTTTCGAGCATGGCGCGCGAATAGCGTTGCGGGCGCTCTTCCCACAGGCGGCCGACCCACGGCGCGTAGATTTCGCGCACTTGCAGGCGGTAGCCGGTGGCCACTTCCTTGAGCTCAAAGGCGCGGCCCGAGCAGGATTTTTCCAGGAGCGTGAGGGCTTTTTTGAACACGGCAGGTTCTGGCCGTTCGGCTTCTTCGAACAGTTCGTACAGGCGCTCCAGGGACTGCGGTTTGCCGCTGGCGAGCAAAAACGCTTCGAGCAGGGAGGCCAGTTCTTTGGGTTCGTTGAGGTTCATGCTTGGCTCGGTTTCATTCGGCGCGCGCGCGTACGTGGATGGGCCCGAAGGCCTCGTTCTGTACCAGCTCGACCAGTTGTTCTTTGATCAATTCCAGCACGGCCATAAAGGTCACGACCACGCCCAGCTTGCCTTCCTCGGCCAGGAACAGGCTCACGAAGGGCACGAAGCCGGCGCCTTTGAGGCGTTCCAGCACTTCGCTCATGCGCTCGCGGGTAGACAGCGCTTCGCGGGTGACTTGGTGGCTTTCGAACATGTCGGCGCGGCGCAGCACTTCGGCCATGGACAGCAGCAATTCTTCCAGGCTGACGTCGGGCAGCAGTTTGCGTGCGCGCGCTTCGGGGGCGTCGAGGCGTGGCACGGTGAGGTCGCGACCTACGCGGGTGAGTTGGTCGATGCCTTCGGCGGCGGCTTTGTAGCGTTCGTATTCTTGCAGACGGCGGATCAGCTCGGCGCGCGGGTCGTCTTCTTCTTCCTCGGCTTCGCTGGAGCGCGGCAGCAGCATGCGCGATTTGATTTCGGCGAGCATGGCGGCCATCACCAGGTATTCGGCGGCCAGCTCCAGGCGTACGGACTGCATGAGCTCGACGTAGCCCATGTATTGCCGGGTGATTTCAGCCACGGGAATGTCCAGCACGTCGATGTTCTGTTTGCGGATCAGGTACAGCAGCAGGTCGAGCGGGCCTTCGAAGGCTTCGAGGAACACTTCCAGGGCGTCGGGCGGAATGTACAGGTCCACCGGCATTTCGGTGACCGCTTTGCCGTAGACCAGGGCGAAGGGCAGCTCTTGCTGGGCGCCGGCCTGGCTGTCGACTTCGCTGGGGGTGGTGTCCTGCATAAATTCCTTAACGCGTACTGAAGGCGGCGGGTTAACGGTAATTCAAACCCATGGCGGCGCGTACTTCTACCAGAGTTTCGCGGGCTTCGTCGCGGGCGCGCTCGGCACCTTCGGCGAGAATATTGCGCACCAGCTCGGGGCTGTCCTGGTAGTCCAGTGCGCGCAGTTGCAGCGGTTTCAGTTCGACTTTAACGGCTTCGATTACCGGGCCTTTGCAGTCGAGGCAGCCAATGCCGGCGCTGCGGCAGCCCTGTTGAGCCCAGTATTGGGTAGGCTCGTCGGAGTAAATCTCGTGCAACTGCCATACCGGGCAGCGCGTGGGTTCGCCGGGGTCGTCGCGGTGCACGCGCGCAGGATCGGTGGGCATGCGCCGCAGTTTGTCTTCGATTTCCGCCGGGGTATCGCGCAGGAAAATGGCGTTGCTGCTGGCGCCCTTGAAATGGGAGGTGGCCATTTTCCCGCCGTCCAGCCCAGTCATTCGCGGCGCCGCGCTGAGCAACGCCTGGGGTTCGGGCAGCAGCACTTTGCCGCCGCCTTCGAGGTAGCCGTACAGGCGCTCTTTGTCGCCGAAGGTGATGCTTTGCACTTCTTTGAGCAGCGCGCGGGCGGTGTCCAGGGCTTCGCTGTCGCCCTGTTCCTGGTAGGCCTTGCGCAAACTGTTGTAGAGCTTGGCGGTTTTTTTGCCGAGCCGCAGGATGGCGGCTTCGGCTTTGGCTTCAAAGCCGGGCTCGCGGCCATATAAATGGTTGAAGCGCCGCGCCACCTCGCGGGCGAATTCGACGTGGGGCAACTGGTCGGCGCCCACCGGCACCAGGCCGGCGCGGTACAGCAGAATGTCGGCGGCTTGCAGCAGCGGGTAGCCGAGGAAGCCGTAGGTGCCGAGGTCTTTGTGGTGCAGTTGGTCTTGCTGCTCTTTATAAGACGGCACGCGCTCAAGCCAGCTCAGCGGGCAAATCATCGAGAGCAATACGTGCAGTTCGGCGTGTTCGGGCACTTGCGATTGAATAAACATGTTCGCCGAGCTGGGGCTGACGCCAGCGGCCAGCCAGTCGACGGCCATGTCGTTGACGTGCTCGGCGATCTGGCCGACTTCGTCGTAGTCCGTCGTCAGCGCGTGCCAGTCGACAATGCAGAAAAAGCACTCGTACTCGTGCTGCAGCTTCACCCAGTTTTTCAATACGCCGTGGTAGTGGCCCAGGTGCAGCCGGCCGCTGGGACGCATGCCAGACAGTACGCGGCGTTGGGCATCGATCACGCTCAAGCGACAGTTTCCGTCGGCATTCAGGCATCGGCCTCGAAGGGCGTGGGGTCGCCACAGCCGACGCGTACCAGCACCACTTCGTCGTCGACCAGGCTCACCACGGTGGAAGCTTCCAGCCCGCCGAAGCCGCCGTCGATGATCAGGTCGACCTGATGTTCGAGGATCTGGCGCATTTCGTAGGGGTCGCTCATGGGCTCTTTTTCGCCCGGCAAGATCAGGCTAGTGCTCATCAGCGGCTCACCGAGTTCTTCCAGCAGCGCCTGGGCGATGGGATGGCTTGGCACGCGCAGGCCGATGGTGCGGCGCTTGGGGTGCAGCAGCATGCGTGGCACTTCGCGGGTGGCGTTAAGAATGAAGGTGTACGGCCCCGGCGTGTGGCCTTTGAGCAGGCGGAAAGCGCCGGTGTCGACCTTGGCGAACAGGCCCAACTGCGACAGGTCGCGGCAGACCAGGGTGAAGTTGTGTTTGTCGTCGAGCTGGCGCAGGCGGCGGATGCGCTCAACGGCGGTTTTGTCGCCGATGTGGCAGCCAACGGCGTACGACGAGTCGGTGGGATACACGACCACGCCGCCGGCCTTAATGATTTCGACCGCTTGCTTAATCAGCCGCGCTTGCGGGTTTTCCGGGTGCACCTGGAAAAATTGACTCACGGGAGCTCTCTTATCAAAGGCCGGCAGTTCAGCCGGCAGCAGCGTGTTGGACATGATCGAACCGCAACCACAAAGGCGCGAGGTCGTCGGGCAACGGACGGTACATGCCCAGTTCCGACCAGTCTCCCGGCGCGTGGAAGTCACTGCCGACGCTGGCCAGCAGACCAAATTCACGGGCAAGAATTGCCAGGCCGCCGATCTGCTCGGCGGGCTGCATACCGTTCACCACTTCCAGCGCCTGACCGCCAGCGGCGACGAAGTCGATCACCAGCTTACGGCGTTTGCTGCGGGTAAAGTCGTATTGCCAGGCATGGGCCAGGCTGACCCAGGCGCCGGCTTCGCGCAGGGTGCCGACGGCTTGTTCGAGCGTTGGCCAGTGCTGTTTGACGTCGCCGAGCTTGCCCGAGCCCAGCCACTTGCGGAACGCTTCGCCGCGGTCTTTGACATAGCCGGCGCGCACCAGGAAGTCTGCGAAGTGCGGGCGCGCCGGGGCGTTGCCGCTGTCGCCGAGTTCTTGCTGAATGGCGCGGGCACCGTCCAGAGCGCCGGGCATGCCTTTGAGGGCCAGGCGCCGGTCGATTTCTTCGGCGCGCAACCAGCGGCCGCTGTGCAGGTCGGAAATGGCTTGAACCAGCGCAGGAGCATCAGCGGCAAAACCGTAACCGAGCACATGAATAGTCGCGCCGCCCCAGGTGCACGACAGCTCGATGCCGTTGACCAATTGCATATTTAACTCAGTGGCGGCGGCGCGGGCTTCGTCCAGGCCTTCGAGGGTGTCGTGGTCGGTCAGGGCCAGAACCCGCACGCCGCGCTCATGGGCGCGGGCGACCACCACGGCGGGCGCGAGGGCGCCGTCGGAAGCGGTGCTATGGCAGTGCAGGTCTACGGTCATCAATCAGCTTCTCGGGTATGGGCACTGTTTGCTGTAGATCGCGCAGGCGGCAAACAGTTAGTACGAAAAAAACCGCGCGGCGGCACAAAGTCTGCGCCCCTGCGCCTAGCTCTACGGTTTGGGTTTGTTATTATGCCGGCACATCCAGCTTCTGGCTTGCCACTGTGAAACAATTCCTCGACTTCATCCCGCTCATCCTGTTTTTCGTTGTTTTCAAGCTTGAACCCCGCGCCATCGACCTCTTCGGTCATACCTACATGCTAGGCGGTATTTTCAGTGCCACCGCCGTGTTGATCGCCAGTTCCGTGGTGGTTTACGGCATTTTCTTTATCGTTCAACGCCGCCTTGAGAAAAGCCAATGGCTGACGCTGATTGCTTGCCTGGTATTCGGCAGCCTGACGCTGGCCTTTCACAGCGAAACCTTTCTGAAATGGAAAGCGCCGGTGGTGAGCTGGCTGTTCGCGCTGGCATTCCTGGGCAGCCATTTCATCGGTGACAAGCCGCTGATTCAACGCATGATGGGCCACGCCGTGAGCCTGCCGGAGCCGATTTGGGTGCGCCTGAACATCGCCTGGATCGTGTTTTTTATCGTCAGCGGCTCGGCTAACCTGTTTGTCGCCTTTACCTTCCCGAGCATTTGGGTGGACTTCAAAGTATTCGGCAGCCTGGCCATGACCGTGCTGTTCCTGATCGGCCAGGGCATTTTCCTGGCCCGCCATATCCACGATGGCGACGCTGACGCCGCCGCTCCCAAGACTAAGGACTGACATGCTCTACGCGATCATCTCCACCGACGTAGCCAACTCCCTGGAAAAACGCCTGGCCGCCCGCCCCGCTCACCTGGCGCGCCTGGAACAACTGAAAACCGAAGGCCGCCTGGTACTGGCCGGCCCGCACCCGGCGGTAGACAGCACCGACCCCGGCGCCGCCGGTTTCAGCGGTAGTTTGGTGGTGGCCGAGTTCGAGTCGCTGATCGCCGCGCAAAGCTGGGCCGACGCCGACCCGTACAGCGCCGCTGGCGTGTACGCCAACGTAATCGTCAAACCCTTCAAGCTGGTATTGCCCTAACCCCCAGGCAACCGTTGCCCTCAACGTTACTAAGGAAAGTCGATGCGCCAAGGCCCTGTGTTCCTGTTGTTCGCTGCATCGTTGTTGATTGCCAACGCCAACGCCGAAGAAGCCGCACCCGCCCAGGCGCCGGCGGTTAATGAACAGGTGCAGTTACAGGGCCAGGTCGACAGCCTTGAGCAACGTCTGGCCGAAAGCGAACGGTTGCGCAGCGAGATGACCACTGAAATGCAAGGCAGCGCCGAGTCGCGGGAAAGCGCGCTGGTCAGCCGCCTGCGCCAGGAAAACCAGCGCCTGAAATTGCAGCTCAAGCAAGCCCAGGCCAGTCAGCAAGCACCGCTATTCAGCGAAGAACAAACCTGGTTTGCCGTGGGCGCGGCGGTCACGCTGGTGGCCTTGTTGTGCGGCGCCTTGTTGCGTGGCGGACGTAAAACCCGTCGCGAATGGACCAACTGAACCGCCTGATCCGAGTTAAACGCCGCCTATGTCAACTCTCCTACTGATCGACGATGACGTGGAACTGTGCGAGCTGCTGAGCAGCTGGCTGGGCCAGGAAGGCTTTCAAGTACGCGCTTGCCACGACGGTCGCAGCGCGCGCTCGGCATTAATGACCGAGTCGCCCGCCGCCGTGGTGCTCGACGTGATGCTGCCTGACGGCAGCGGTTTGGAATTGCTCAAGCAACTGCGCAGCGAACACCCGGATTTGCCCGTGGTGATGCTCTCGGCCCGAGGCGAACCGCTGGACCGCATTCTTGGTCTGGAATTGGGCGCTGACGATTACCTGGCCAAACCCTGCGACCCCCGCGAACTCACTGCCCGCCTGCGCGCCGTCATGCGCCGCAGCGTGCCGGTGGCCACGCCCAGCCAGCTGGAACTGGGCGACTTGGTATTCAGCCCGGTGCGCGGTTCGGTGACGATTGCCGGGCATGACGTGGTGCTCACCGTGTCCGAAAGCCGCCTGCTCGAAGCCCTGCTGCGCCAGCCTGGCGAGCCGGTCGACAAACAGGAACTCGCGCAGTTGGCCCTGGGCCGCAAGCTCACCCTGTACGACCGCAGCCTGGACATGCACGTGAGCAATCTGCGCAAGAAAATCGGCCCCCACACCGACGGCCGCCCGCGCATTCTGGCGCTGCGCAGTCGCGGGTATTACTACAGCGCGTGAGCTGTTGCGCCCGGTGTGGGGGTGGGTTCGGCCGCGATGCTGTCTGAACCTGAAAAGCATCGCGACTGAAGTCGCTCCTACAGTTGCCAGGTTGTATGTAAGTAACCTGAGCCATCGCCTTTACCTAAGCTTTACCCACCCCTGACCGCGCCTGACCTTGCGCTCCCTAGACTGGGCACATCCGGCAAATACGCCGGTTTGCAGACAAGGAGATACCTCATGCGCAAGACCCTCATCGCCGCTCTGTTCGCCGCTGCCCTGCCGACAATGGCCATGGCCATGCCGTCACCGGGCGAAGAAGGCCCACGCCACATGATGGACGGCGGCCCACGCGGCGAACACCGCGGCCCGGGCATGTTCCGTGACCTGGACTTGAGCAAAGAACAACGCAAAGCCATTGGCGACATCATGGGCGAGCAAATGCACAGCCGTGACGAAGTGACCAAGCGTTACCTCGACAAGCTGTCCGATGCCGACAAGAAAGCCATGCACGACGAAATCAAAGCCAAGCGTGAGGCCACCAACGGCAAGATTCGCGCACTGCTTAATCCTGAACAGCAGAAGGCGTTTGATGAAAAGCAAAAGAAAATGGAAGCTCGCCGGGCGGAATGGCAGGAGTTTCAGGCTTGGAAGGCTAAGCAGGGGAAGGTGCAGTAAGGGATGGTTTGAGTTCGGGGGCGGGTTGATGGTTAGTTGAGTCGTTTCCGGATTTGCGGATGGTTTGAGACTCTGGATCCCGAATCGTCGGACCGCCGCCTGCGCGGGGATGACGTGGACGCGACAACAACCTCCGTCATCCTCGCGAACGCGGGGATCCAGAGTTTCGGATTTGACGCAGTTCTGCGCACGGCTCGAAAGCCTGGATCCCGAATCGTCGGACCGCCGCCTGCGCGAGGATGACGGATGGTGTGGCAGAAGCCGCCGCCATATCTAAGCACGCAGCGGTCCGACGATTCGGTAACCAGAATTTTGAACGTGGTACAGGCTTCAAACCGTCAACCATCTGCCCCTAACATTAACCGCCCACACCCCAACCCAACCGAGCCCTCCTCGGCTGGGTTTTATCCGTTAAACAGGAGTCCACGTGCGCTCACTCTTTTGGCGAATCTTCGCCAGTTTCTGGCTAGCCATCGTGCTGGTAGCCGGCCTGTCGATGCTGCTGGGTCGGGTGTTGAATCAGGACGCCTGGATTCTCAGCCAGCACCCCGCGCTGCAAGGCGTGCCGGAAGACTGGGTGCGGATTTATGAGAGTGAGGGCCAGCAGGCGGCGCAGGATTACCTAGAGCAGCGCAAGCGCGATTTTCATATCGACACCCAAGTGCTCGACGACAACGGCAACGTGCTGATTCAAGGCACTTTCCCGCGCCGCGCCGCCGCTTTTGAGAAGCGCCAACACGACGACCCGCGCCGCCTGCCGTGGCGGCGGATAACCACCGACTACACCAGCCCCAGCGGCGAAACATATCTATTCATCTACCGCATCCCGCACCCGGAACTGGACAATTGGCACCGCGGCAGCCTGCTCTGGCCGTTGAGTGCCTTGTTCATCGCGTTGGTGGTGCTGACCGCGTTGAGCCTGCTGTTGACGCTGTCGATCACCCGGCCGCTGGGCCAACTGCGCGGTGCGGTGCATGACCTCGGTCAGGCGGCGTATCAGCAACACACGCTGGCGCGGTTGGCGAATCGGCGTGATGAGTTCGGTGTGCTGGCCGGCGACTTCAATCGCATGGGCGAGCGCCTGCAAGATTTGATCAGCAGCCAGCGTCAGTTGCTGCGCGATGTGTCCCATGAGCTGCGCTCGCCCCTGGCGCGTTTGCGCATTGCCTTGGCGCTGGCCGAACGCGCCGGGCCGGAGGAACGGGCGAAGCTGTGGCCGCGCCTGGAGCGCGAGTGTGATCGGCTGGAAGCGTTGATCAGCGAAATTCTGGCGCTGGCGCGCATGGACGCCAACCTCGGTGCTGCGCAGCCAGTGGACGTCGCCGCGCTGCTGAAAAATCGCCAGGAAGAAGCACAGCTCAACGAGGCCGAGCAAACGGTGACGGTTGAGGTTGAACCGGGCCTGGCCCTGGCCGGCTGGCCAGACATGCTCGAACGCGCACTGGATAATCTGCTGCGCAACGCCCTGCGTTTTAATCCGACCGGGCACGCCATTGAGCTACGAGCCGAGCGCGAGGGTGAGCTGGTACGGTTGAGCGTGCGTGACCACGGACCGGGCGTGCTGCCGGAACATGTGGCACGGCTGGGGGAACCGTTTTTCCGCGCGCCGGAGCAAAGTGCACCGGGGCATGGTTTGGGTTTGGCGATTGCCCGTCGTGCGGCGGAACGGCATGGCGGCACGCTGGAGTTGGCCAATCATGCCGAGGGTGGGTTTGTGGCGAGCTTGGTGTTGCCAGTGGTCCATTCGGTGGGGCAAAAGCATCGCGGCTAAAGCCGCTCCCACAGGAACTCTAAAACCTGTGGGAGCGGCTGGGCGGCACTCCGCTTTAGCCGCGATGAAGCAAACCCAATTCTTCAGCCTTCCAACAACGCCAACGCATCCTTACTCACCTGCGTCACCCGCGCCCAATCGCCCGCTCTGGTCCACGCGCTGTCGAGCATCCAGCTGCCACCGACGCACATCACGTTCGGCACAGCCATATAAGCCAACAGGTTGTCGGGCTTCACGCCGCCGGTGGGGCAAAACCGCACTTGGTTAAACGGCCCGCCCAAGGCTTTCAAGGCCGGAATACCGCCGCAGGCTTCGGCTGGGAATAGCTTGAAGCGCCGATAGCCCATGGCATAACCCAGCATCAAATCCGACGCCCCGCCCGCCCCCGGCAGGAACGGCACCGGGCTGTCGACGGCAAAGCGCAGCAGCTCGGCGGTGCAGCCAGGGCTGACGATAAATTGTGCGCCCGCCTCCTCCGCCGCCTTGAACATCTGCGTGTCGAGAATGGTGCCAGCGCCGATGCACAGGTCCGGGCGTTCCTTGCGCAGCAGGCGAATGGCGGTGAGGCCGTGTTCCGAGCGCAGGGTGATTTCCAGGGTGCGCAACCCGCCTTCGGCCAGCGCGTCGGCCATGGGCAAAATCTGCGCTTCGTTGTCGATGGTCACCACGGGAAGGATGCGCGCCTGACGGCAGATCGCATCAATTTGCGTGGTTTTTTCATCCATGCTCGGGGTCACGCTGTTGAGAAGTGTCATGTCAGGGGCACCAGTAAATGGACAGCGGCGAGCGCAGGAAGGCACGGATTGGCATGGCGTGAACGTCATCGCCCGCCAATGCGGTTTGCAAGGTGTCCAGCTTGGCCGGGCCTTGCAGGGCAAGAAATATCGAGCGCGCCGAACGCAGTATCGGCAGCGTCAGGGTGATGCGTTGATGCGGCACGGTCGGCGCCAGCATCGGCAGGCAGCGCTGCGGGCAATCGGCGCTGAGGGCCGAGGCCAGCAATGGGCTGTTGGGAAATAGCGAGGCGGTGTGGCCGTCGTCGCCCATGCCCAACACCAGTACGTCAATCGGTTGCGGCAGTTCGCTGAGCGCGAGTTCGGCGCCGGCCACCGAAGCGTCGAGCGACGCCGGGCTGCGGTACAAGCCGATGAAATGTGCACGCGCCGCATCGCCGCGCAGCAAGTGGCGTTTTACCAACGCTTCGTTGCTGTCGCTGTGTTCGGTGGGCACCCAGCGCTCGTCAGCAAGGCTGACGACAACGCGTGCCCAGTCCAGCTTTTGCGTGCTCAGCGCGTCGAGAAACGCCGCCGGACTGCGCCCGCCGGACACCACCAAACTGACGAAATCGCGTTCACGCAACGCCGTACTCAGGGACTCGGCCACTGCGTAGGCCAGGTCGTGTGCGTGCTGACTGGCCGATGCCTGGCTAAACGCGTGCACACCAGCGGGAAATTTCATTTCAGAGATCGCCATACCAGGACCTCCCATCACGGGTAATCAGCGCCATGGCCGCCATGGGTCCCCAGGACCCGGCCGCATATGGCTTGGGTGGGTCGCCGAGCTGTTTCCAGCCGGCGATTAACTGGTCGCACCACAGCCAAGCGTGTTCGACCTCGTCTTTGCGCACGAACAGGTACTGGTTGCCCTGGGTCACTTCCAGCAACAGCCGTTCGTAGGCATCGGGAATACGTGCTGCCTTGTAGGTTTCGGAGAAGTTGAGCTGCAACGGGCCGCTGCGCAGTTGCATGCCTTTATCGAGGCCCTGATCTTTGGTCATCACTTGCAGGGAAATGCCTTCGTCCGGTTGCAGACGGATGATCAGGCGGTTGCTCACCAGCGGCCGCTGTTCCGGGGCGAAGATGTAGTGCGACGACTCTTTGAAATGGATAACGATCTGCGACAGTTTCTGCGGCATGCGCTTGCCGGTGCGCAGGTAGAACGGCACACCAGACCAGCGCCAGTTGCGAATTTCCGCGCGCACCGCCACGTAGGTTTCGGTGTCGCTCTGCAGGTTGGCGTTATCTTCTTCGAGGTAGCCCGGCACCGGCTTGCCGGCGCTGCTGCCGGCCACGTATTGGCCGCGTACCACTTGGCGGCTGAGGTGTTCCGGGGTGATCGGCGCCAGCGCTTTGAGCACTTTTACCTTCTCATCGCGGATGCTGTCGGCCGACAGGTCGCTGGGCGGGTCCATGGCGATCAGGCAGAGCAGTTGCAGCAGGTGGTTCTGAATCATGTCGCGCAGTTGCCCGGCCTGATCGAAGTAACCCCAGCGCCCTTCAATGCCCACCACTTCGGCCACGGTGATTTCCACGTGGGAAATGTGGTGCTGGTTCCACTGGGTTTCGAACAGGCTGTTGGCAAAACGCAGGGCAATGAGGTTTTGCACCGTCTCTTTGCCCAGGTAATGGTCGATGCGGTAGATCTGGCTTTCCGGGAAATGCGCGGCGACGGCATCGTTGATGGCGCGCGACGACTCCAGGTTGTGGCCGATGGGCTTTTCCAGCACCACGCGGGTTTTCTCGGCCAGACCGCAAGCGGCGAGGTTGGCGCAGATCGCGCCGTACACGAACGCCGGCGTGGCGAAATAGGCGATCAGCGTGTCGGCATCGCCCACTTCGTTCACCAGCGAGGCGTAGTCCTCCGGCTGGGCGAATTCCATGGTGATGTAACGCAGGCGCTGGCGGAAACGCTCGAGCACTTCGCCGTCCAGGTCCATGACCGGGATGTAGCGGTGCATCCAGTCATCGATAAACGCCAGGTGGGTAGCGGGTTCGCCTTGGTCCCGAGCCAGACAGATGATGCGCGTGTCGGCGTGCAGCAAACCGGCGCGATCGAGCTGATACAGGGCGGGAAAGAGTTTGCGCAACGCCAGGTCGCCCAGAGCGCCGAACAGGATAAGGGTGCAGGGTTTTGCAGTGATCACGGGCATGATATTTGTTCTTTTATCAAGTATTGGAAGAAATACCGCGTTAACCGGCTGAAATCAAGCTTAAATGTTGTAAACAAAACAACATTTTGCCCATCTCACTGTCGACAGTGGCCGTTTGCAGGGCCTCACAGTTAGGATAGGCCGCCCTGCCCACGCCTCAAGCGTAGCGGCTGCATTTGGCTGATCACCGAGGACACTAGATGGAACGCGTGCGTAACCTGTTGGAGCAGATCCAAAGCCGACTGGCCGAGCTGAACAAAGCCGAACGTAAAGTGGCGGAAGCCATTCTGCGCAGTCCGCAACAGGCCACCCGTTTCAGCATCGCCACCCTGGCCCAGGAAGCCCAGGTGAGCGAGCCGACGGTGAATCGCTTCTGCCGCTCGTTTGGCGTCAGCGGTTACCCCGAGTTGAAAATGCAGTTGGCGCAAAGCCTGGCCAGCGGCGCGGCATATGTGAGCCGCGCGGTGGAAGCCGACGATGTGCCCGAAGCCTATACCCAGAAGATTTTCGGCAGTGCCATCGCCTCGCTCGACAGCGCTTGCCGCCAGCTCGACCCGCAGAAAATCAGCCGCGCCGTGGACCTGCTCATTCAGGCCCGGCAAATCAATTTCTTCGGCCTCGGCGCCTCCGCCTCCGTAGCGCTGGATGCGCAACACAAATTCTTCCGCTTCAACCTCGCGGTAACCGCCCATGCCGACGTGCTGATGCAACGCATGCTCGCCTCGGTGGCCCATACCGGCGATTTGTTCGTGATCATTTCCTACACCGGCCGCACCCGCGAGCTGGTGGAAGTGGCGCGGGTTGCTCGTGAAAACGGCGCCTCGGTGTTGAGCCTGACCGCCGCCAATTCGCCGCTGGCCAAAACCAGCACGCTCAGCCTGGACATTCCACTGCCCGAAGACACCGACATTTACATGCCAATGACCTCGCGCATCATCCAGCTCACCGTGCTCGACGTGCTCGCCACCGGCGTAACCCTGCGCCGAGGCGTGGATTTCCAGCCGCATTTGCGCAAGATCAAAGAGAGTTTGAATGCCAGCCGGTATCCGAATGAGGATGATCCGGGGTAGTTCATTTATAGATCGGCGTTGCGCCAATCGCGGCTGAAGCCGCTCCTACAGGTCGTGCAATGTGTGGGAGCGGCTTTAGCCGCGATGCTTTTGAAGTTCACACCGCCCGAACATGCAACCGCAACTCCGCCTCGTCCCCCGGCCCAATCGTCACGCTGTCTTCCCGACAACTCGCCGCCTGCACCGAGACAAACCCCAGCGCTTCATGCCAGCCGACATCGGCGAGCGGCCGCGCGCCCGGGTGCCAGACCACGGTGTTGGCGCCGCCGCTGGTGTCGATCTGCAACCGGCGCCGCCACAGCTGATCATCCAGGTCGATTCGCCCTGCCCGCCGGTACACGCGGTGACAGCCATTGTCCAAACGCAGCGGGCTGTTTTGCTGGAAGTCGTCGCGCAATAACAGGTCGTAGCCGTGCGCGCGCTCCAGCCCGCGCAGCGCCACCTGGGCCATGTCGCCCACGCGCCAATAGCCGTGCAAGGCATGGCTGAGCTGGCACGGTTCGCTGTCTTGATGCTGTGTGACCAGGCGCAATGTCAGCTCGGCGCCCAGTTCGGCAAACAGTTCCACTTGCCACTCGCACAAGTCCAACCGCCAATGCAGGCGCACGCCAGTGGCGTCGGCTTCGTGGCTGATTAACTCCCAATCGCTAAGCCGCGCCCAGCCATGGGACGGCCAACCGCTTTCGGTCGGGTGACGACTAAACCACGGCCAGCACACCGGCACGCCGCCGCGAATGGCGCCGTGTTTGGGCCAGCGCGCGGCGCACCACAGCCAAGGCCGTTGGCCGCGCGGTTGGAAATGCAGCAGCTGCCCGCCCTGCCGGCTGAAGACCGCCTCGCAGGTGGGATGGCTGATTAGAAAAAGGTCGCGTTCCTGATGGCGCGTCCAACTGAAAAGGGGCTTGCCGGCGTCAGCCAGCAGCGCGTGCAGAGGGTTGTCCTCTATACGCATCTGCTCGCTGGCCGCCACAAGTTCCGGGCGCGGCACGATAGGCCTGACTGTCTTTCGGCTCATCGACCGCGCTCAGGCATCACTTCCACCAGTATTCGACTTGCGCACCAAAGTTGGAGCCGTGCAGATCGGTGCCAAAGGCGCCGGTGTCAGACAGTGCCGAACCCGCTGCGACCATGCTGGCCGAGCGTTGGGCTGCTTCGTTCCAGCTTGCGTAGGTGTAGTACAAGCGGAATTCAGGACGGGTGGTGAAGCCCGGACCCATCGGCGACCAGGTCGGGGCGATGGTGAATTTGGTCAGCTTGCGCGTACCGCCAGGGGCTTCAACCTGATCGCGGCCCAGTTCGGTGACGAACTTGAAGGTGTCGGTAATTGCATACACCGGACGCACGCCAACGGAGAGCCAGTTCTGGTCCTGACCGTCTTCGCGTTTGTCTTTTTCGTACACGACTTCGAATTGGCCGCCGAAGTGCTTGGTGATCTGCCAGTCGAAGAATTCCACCGCACGCCAGTTCTTGGCGCTGCTGTCCAGGGTGGTGTCGCCGGTGTAACCCAGGCCAGTGCCCGGACCTTCACCGTATTGCAGGGCGAAGGTGTTGACGCCGCCCAGAAAGTCTTTTTGTTTGTGCTGCACGGTCACCGAGTAACCGCTGTGTTTTTCAGTGTCGTTGTTGCTGGGTTTGTCGATGTAGCTGACGCCCACTTGCACGGTGCCGTTAGGGTTGGTGTTGAAGCCGTCGACGTTGAAGTCGTGACGATTCACGTACGGCTTCTGGTCATAGTTGTCTTTGCGCGAGAACACGTAGCTGTACTTCAGGTCCCCGATTTGCACTTCGTCAAAACCGAAACCGGTGGCGCTCTGGTTCCAGTAGTAGAAGTCGGAGATATGAATGTCGTTTCGTTTGTAGAAACGACGGCCAGCCCAGAACGAACCGCCATTGAGCGCGGGCATGTTGCTCCACTCGGCGTAGATCTGGTTGGCGCGGGCAAAGCCGTAGTCGCCGGTGTATTTCGGGGTTTTGTCGTATTGGTTATAGAGCTGAGCCATGCCCTCGACGCTCAGTACCGAGCCGTCGTCCAACGAGAACAGGTCTTGGCGCAGATCAAGCTCGGTGTACTGCTCGCATTCGTTACCCAACCGGTATTTGGATTTCGCGCCTTGCAGTTGGAAGCACTGCTGGCCGGAGCTGTTTACCGAGGTGCCAATACCGTTACGGGTATACCCGCTGAACTCCAGGGCCTGGACCGACCAGGGAAACACCACCAGGGCGCACGGCAGTGCCCAGAGACTCTTCTTCATTGTGCTCATATCCACTCCACTCATTTTTATTGTTGTTGCGCTTCGGATAACGGTTGCGCGTCGGTACATATCAATGGCCCCGCCTTGCGGTGGGGGTACTGCTTAAATCGGTGTTTGTCCTATCGCGGCTAAAGCCGCTCCTACACGGCTTGCAGGAGCGGCTTTAGCCGCGATGCGCTTAGCCTTCGCGCGGGATCAAGCGCGTCACACGCCCTGCTTTCTCAGCAGGTTGCGACTTTCCCAGCAGCCCCAGGCGCTCTCCGCTCTTGGCGTCGAACAGCAGCACTTTGTCCGGGTCGAATTGCAGTTCCAGGGTGTCGCCCACGCGCGGCGCCATGTCCGGTGCCAGGCGGCAGCAGACTTTGGTTTGGTTGAGGTTGACGAACACCAGGGTGTCGGGGCCGGTCGGCTCGATCACTTCCACTTCGGACAAGATGCTCGGCAGGCTGGAGCCGGCCGCAGCCAGGCAAATCTGCTCGGGGCGAATGCCCAAAATCACTTCGCGGTTTTCCAGACCTTCGTCCTGCATGGCCAGCGGCAGCTCGCAACGCGCCTGGCCGGAATCCAGCAGCGCCAGCAGGCGACCGTCGCGACGTTGCAGGCGCAGGGGAATGAAGTTCATGGGTGGCGAACCAATAAAGCTCGCCACGAACAGGTTGGCCGGGTCGTTGTAAATCTGTTGCGGGGTGCCGAATTGCTGCACCACGCCATCTTTCATCACCGCCACTTTGTCGCCCAGGGTCATGGCTTCAATCTGGTCGTGGGTGACGTAAACAGTCGTGGTTTTCAGGCGCTGGTGCATCAGCTTGATTTCGGTGCGCATCTCAACGCGCAGCTTGGCGTCGAGGTTCGACAGCGGTTCGTCGAACAGGTAAATCTTCGGCCGCCGTGCCAGTGCCCGGCCCATGGCCACACGCTGTTGCTGGCCGCCGGAAAGCTGGCCTGGTTTGCGCGCCAGCAGGTGTTCGATTTGCAGCAGCTTGGCCACGCGGGACACTTCTTCTTCGATGGCCGCCGCGCTCATCTTGCGCATCTTCAACCCGAACGCGATGTTCTCGCGCACGTTCATGGTTGGATACAGGGCGTACGACTGAAACACCATGGCAATGTCACGGTCTTTCGGGCTCATGCCGCTGATGTCAGCGCCGTCGACGAGAATCTCGCCACCGGTGATATTTTCCAGGCCGGCGATGCAGTTCATCAGGGTCGACTTACCGCAGCCAGACGGGCCCACCAAAATCAGAAACTCGCCGGACTCGATCTTCAGTTCGATGTCTTTGAGGGTGTCCGGCAAGCCGCTGCCGTAGGTTTTCTTGACGTTTTTAAGTTCGAGAGTTGCCATGTTTCACCCCTTGACCGCGCCGGCCGTGAGTCCACGCAGGAAGTACTTGCCCGCGACGATGTAGACCAGCAGCGTTGGCAGGCCGGCGATCATCGCCGCCGCCATGTCTACGTTGTATTCCTTGGCCCCGGTGCTGGTGTTCACCAGGTTGTTGAGGGCCACCGTGATCGGTTGAGCGTCGCCACTGGCGAACACCACACCAAAGAGAAAGTCGTTCCAGATCTGAGTGAACTGCCAGATGAGGCAGACCATGATGATTGGCACCGACATGGGCAGCAGAATCCGCCCGAAGATGGTGAAGAAGCCGGCGCCGTCCAGGCGCGCAGCCTTGACCAGGGCATCGGGGATCGCCACGTAGAAGTTGCGGAAGAACAGCGTGGTAAAGGCCATGCCGTAGACCACGTGAATCAGCACCAGGCCGGTGGTGGTGTTGGCCAGGCCGAGTTTGCCGAGTGTGAACGAGGCTGGCAGCAACACGGTCTGGAACGGCAGGAAGCAGCCGAACAGCAACAGACCGAAGAACAACTGCGACCCGCGAAAGCGCCACATCGACAGCACGTAACCGTTCATGGCACCGATAAAGGTCGAGATCAGCACCGCTGGCACGGTGATTTTTACCGAGTTCCAGAAGTAACCGCCGACGATGTCCCAGGCCTTGATCCAGCCGATGCCGTCGATCATTTGCGGCCAGCTCAGCAGGTTGCCGGTGCGAATGTCGTCGGGGCTTTTGAAACTGGTCAACAGCATGACCACCAGCGGCACCAAGTACACGGCGGCAGCACCGAACAAGGTGACGTAAATCGCCAGGCGGCTGAAGCTGAACGAAGACTTACCGTACGGGCGGGCCATTGGGCTTACAGCAATGGAATCAGTCATGGCGTTTGTTCCGCAGCTCGGAGTACAGGTACGGCACCAGAATGGTCAGGATCGCGCCCAGCATCAGCATGGCGCTGGCTGAACCGATGCCCATCTGGCCGCGGCTGAAGGTGAAGGAATACATGAACATCGCCGGCAGGTCGGACGAGTAACCAGGACCGCCTGCGGTCATGGCCGCCACCAGGTCGAAGCTCTTGATCGAGATGTGCGCCAGAATCATGAAGGCGCTGAAGAACACCGGCCGCAGGCTCGGCAACACGATGCGCAGGTAGATGGTTGGCAGGCTGGCGCCGTCGACCTGAGCCGCACGAATGATCGATTGGTCTACGCCGCGCAAACCGGCGAGGAACATCGCCATGACAAAGCCGGAGGCCTGCCACACGGCGGCGATCACCAGGCAGTACACCACGCGTTCCTGATCCACCAGCCAGTCGAGGCGGAAGCCTTCCCAGCCCCAGTCGCGGAGCATTTTGTCCAGGCCCAGGCCTGGGTTCAGCAGCCATTTCCAGGCGGTACCGGTGACGATCATCGAGAGCGCCATCGGGTACAGGTAAATGGTGCGAATGAAGCCTTCTTTGCGAATGCGCTGGTCCAGCAGCACCGCGAGGAACACGCCGAGTATCAGGCTGATGGCGATAAACATGCCGCCAAACAGCACCAGGTTTTTACTCGCAACCCACCAGCGGTCGTTGTCGAGCAGGCGCACGTATTGCTGCACGCCGACCCACTTGTAGCTCGGCATGAAGCTGGAATTGGTAAAGGACAGAATGAACGTCCAGAGGATGTATCCGTAGAAGCCCACCAGAATCAGCAACATGCTCGGCGCGACGACCAGTTTCGGAAGCCAGCGTTGCAAGGTGTCGAACGGTGAGGCCTTGTTAAATACCGCCACGGTGCTCATCGGCATAACCCAGTTTTAGAGAAATTCAGTCCAAACGCTCCCCGCGACGCAGGCGTGGCCGTTGTCGAGGGGCTGCCGAGGCAGCAGAGCGTTGGAGGTAAAGCTGCCGGCGAACCGGCAGCGGTCAAGCACTTACATAGCGGCCTTGATAGCCGAAGCCATCTGCGCACCGGCCTTGGTTGGGTCGGCGTTTTTGTCGCTCATGAAGTTGGTCACCACATCGAAGATCGCCCCTTGTACCGCCAGGGAGGTCGCCATGTTGTGGGCCATGCTTGGCTTCAGGGTGCCGGCTTTGTCGGCGGCCTTGAAGTCGGCCATGGCGGCCTGGCCACAGCTGTCGAACTTGCTCATATCCAGGTCGTCACGCACCGGGATCGAACCCTTGTTCTGGTTGAACACGTACTGGAATTCAGGCTCGAGGATGATCTTCGCCACTTCGTTCTGCGCAGCGATGTTGCCCGGCGTGTTGTTCTTCGCCGAGAGTTTGAACATGGCCAGCGAGTCGATGTTGTAGGTGAAGCTGCCTTGCGTACCTGGGAACGGAACACATTCGAAATCGGTGCCGGCTTTCTTGCCTGCCGCGCTCCACTCGCTCTTGGCCCAGTCACCCATGATTTGCATGCCGGCTTTGCCGTTGATGACCTTGGCCGCTTCCAGGTTCCAGTCCTGGCCGGTGCCGTCCGGGTCCATGTAGCCCTGGAGTTTCTTCAGGGCTTTGAACACTTCGGTCATTTTGGCGCTGGTGAGGGTGTCTTCGTCCTGGTCAATGAACGCTTTGGTGTAGCCGTCAGCACCCATGATGCTCAGCACCAGGTCTTCAAAAACGGTGCTGTCTTGCCACGGTTGACCACCGTGAGCCAACGGAATGAAACCGGCGGCCTTGAATTTTTCAGCAGCGGCGAAGAGTTCGTCGAGGGTGGTCGGCGCCTTGTCGATGCCGGCTTTTTTCATCGCGACAGGGTTGATCCACAGCCAGTTAACGCGGTGGATGTTCACCGGTACGGCCACGTAGTGATCGTCGTACTTCATCGTGTCGGCGACGGTTTTGGACAGCAGTTTGTCCCAGTTATTGGCCTTGGACACATCGTCCAGCTCGGTCAGCAAACCGAGGGCGCCCCAGTCTTGCAGGTCAGGGCCTTTGATCTGGGCGGCGGAAGGTGGGTTGCCGGAAACGGCGCGGGTTTTCAGCACGGTCATGGCAGCAGCACCACCACCCCCGGCCACGGCACTGTCTTTCCAGGTGTAGCCGTCTTTTTCCACCAGCTTGCGCAGCACGTCGATGGCTTTGGCTTCACCGCCAGACGTCCACCAGTGCACCACTTCTACAGTGCCTTTGGACTCTGTAGGGGCATCGGCGGCAAGGGCGCTGAGGGGGAATAGGGAGGCGAGGGAAATAACAGCGGCGAGTCGGTTGATCGCGTTCATCTGAAGTACCTTCTTGTTGTTATACAGGCAAGTCGGAAGCTTGCGTTGCGATGGATTCTAATCAAGCGTTTTAGCTCCTGAGGTAACGAAGGGACGCGTAAATGTCACAGCTCCGTGACAAAACTTTTAGGTTCGTGGAAATACGATGGAGAGCTCGGCCAGCGCGGCTGTGAGGCTCGGCGCCAGGCCAATTTGCGGCAGGCAAACAGCCTGATACGCGTGATACAAATCCGGTTTTCCGGCCCAAATAGTGGCCGACGGCACGTTGTGAACATCCAGTTCGTGGTGCCAGCTGCCTTGCTCGCGGTCGATGAAATAAGCCTCGATAAAATCCCAGAACCGCCGGTACCAGACTTCATAACGCTGCTCGCCCGTGCGCTTGAGCAACGCCGCTGCGGTGGCACTCGCCTCGGCATGCACCCAATGCAAACGGGGGCGCACCACGGGCTTGTTTTGCCAATCCAGCGTATAGACCAACCCCGGCGCACCATCGACATTCCAGGCGTAGCGGCAGGCCGCATCGAACAACCCAACGGCGTCATGCAGCAGCCAATCGGGCGCTGCGTAGTTGGCGCGTTGCAGCGAAGCTTCCAGGTGCAGCACCAACCGGGCCCATTCAAATGCATGGCCGGGCGTGGTGCCGTATGGGCGAAAACCATCGGCTGGATTGGCCAGGTTGTAATCCAGTTGCGGCTGCCATTGGCGGTCGAAATGTTCGATGACGCCGTAGCCGTTGTCGGCCGCGTGGCCATGAATCAGTCGCTCAACCATCCGCAGCGCGCGCTCTAGCCAGCGGGTTTCGCCGGTGGCGTCGGCCAGGGCGAGGAATGCTTCAGTGCCGTGCATATTGCTGTTGGCACCGCGATACGCTTCTTCGTCGGTCCAGTCGCGAGCGAAGGATTCGCGTAGCGCGCCCTCCTCCTCGCTCCAGAAATATTCATCAATTATCTGCACCGCCTGCGCCAACAACTGCCCGGCACCCGCAGCGCCCGCTTGCAGCGCCGAACTGGCGGCCAACGCCACGAACGCATGCAAATAAGCGGCTTTGCCAGTGTTGCCGTCGCGGTGTTCAGCCACCGCAAACCAGCCGCCATGCTCGGCATCGCGCAACGGCCCGAGCAACGCGGCGACGCCGTGCTCAACCAACTCCAGGCAACCGGGAATGCCCTGCACATGAGCCATGGCGAAACTGTGGGTCATGCGCGCCGTGTTCATGGTTTCGGCCACCGCATCGGCGGGCAAACGGCCCTGCGCATTGAGGTTGGCAAAGCCCTGCTCAACCCGAGCGGCCTTGGCAAAACTCAACAAGCGCAGGCCCTCGGTTTGCAACCAAACGTGGTGCGCGGGGGCATGCAGCCAGCTGGAAAAATTCGCGTCGATGCGGTCGCCGGTCATGGGCGTTCCCTGTGTAAGTGGATTGGCGTTGAGGTGCGCCAAATTCTACGCAGCGTATGAGCGGGAATTTTCGATTCGGTGCCAAGAAAAGTGTCACGGGTCTGTGACAAATGCCCGGACTAGAGGCGGTGAAGGGATTTGAGACGGGTTCGGTAGTTGTACAGGGTTTCGATAACGGCGTCCGGCGCACCCTCTCCCCTAGCCCCTCTCCCCAAGGGGAGAGGGGAACTGAGCGGCGACTCGCTGGGCTCCCCTCGCCCGCTTAAGGGAGAGGGGCTGGGGGAAAGGGCCGGGCCAAACGCCTGCTTTCGAGAATCTTTCAGACTCGCCAGAACATCAAAAGCGCGGCTAACGGGTTTAGCACCGGGATCACTGACCCGCCGGCTGGCTTTGCGCCGAGGCCTGGCTGACGTTGCTGCCGGCCGGCACGCTGCGCGTGAGCCAGACGTTGCCGCCGATGGTCGAGCCTTTGCCCAACGTGATGCGCCCCAGAATGGTGGCGCCGGCGTAAATCACCACGTCGTCTTCCACAATCGGATGGCGCGGTTGGCCCTTGTGCAACTGGCCGTTTTCGTCGGCGCTGAAGCGTTTGGCGCCCAGAGTGACGGCTTGGTAAATACGCACGTGGTTGCCGATGATGGCCGTTTCGCCAATCACCACACCGGTGCCGTGGTCGATAAAAAAGCTATGGCCAATCTGCGCGCCGGGGTGAATGTCGATGCCGGTCGCCGAGTGCGCCAGCTCGGCACTGATACGCGCCAGCAGCGGCAAACCGGCCCGGTATAAATGGTGCGCCAGGCGGTGGTGAATGACGGCAAGAATGCCGGGGTAGCACAACAGCACTTCGTCCACGCTGCGGGCGGCTGGGTCCCCTTGGTAGGCGGCGATCACATCGCTGTCGAGCAAGCGGCGAATGCCAGGCAAGGCGCTGGCGAAATCCCGAACGATGGCCACTGCCGCCGCCTCGCCATTAGGCTCTTCGCCGCGTTGGCGCGCCGCGTAAGCGAGCTCCAGGCGCACCTGAATCAGCAGGCAATTAAGGGCATTGTCGAGGGTGTGGCCGACGTAGAAATCTTCGCTTTCCTGACGCAGATTGCTCGGCCCCAGCCGCATGGGAAACAGCGCACCAATCAGCCCTTCGAGAATATTCGCCATGGCCTGCCGCGACGGCAATTCGCGCCCCACCAACTCCCGCGAACGGCCCGTGCTACTGCGCCACTCGGCGCGCACGGCATGCAGTTCGCCGACGATTTTCTCCAGTTGCCAATTCACCGGTTGGCTGACGGCCTCGGTGGGGGTTGGCGTGAGCTTATCGAGGCCGGCGTTGAGCTGTTCAGACATGGCAATCCCAAGGCACGAGGCCGAATTAGACGGGATGGCTACTCTAAGTCGCGGCTCGGAAGGCGCCTAAATAATTAATTCGTTTAGGCATAGAACCAAATGAAAGGACCAGCCGTTTTGATTTTCGTAGGAGCGAGCTTGCTCGCGAAGCGTTTGATTTTAAAAGCTTCGCGAGCAAGCTCGCTCCTACAAGGGCGGATCGTCGTTCGCTGCGCCATGCCCCTGCGCCATCGCCACGATCACCTTGCGTTTGCCGGTGAAGGTCGCGCGGGCGTGGGCGGCGAGCATGTTGTCGAGCATCAGCACATCGCCGGCTTGCCAGGGAAAGCTGATGGCGCAACCGTCCAGCACGCTGCGTATTTCGTCGAGCAGGCTGTCTTCGATGGGGCTGCCGTCGCCGTAGTAGACGTTTCGCGGCAGGTCTTCTTCATCAACGATGTCCAGCAGATTTTGGCGAATGTCGGCCGCCAGGTTGGAGACGTGGAACAGATGCGCCTGGTTAAACCACACGTCCTCCCCTGTCACCGGATGCCGCGCCACGGCTTGGCAAATCTGGCGGGTGCGCAGTTCGCCGTCGTCTTTCCACTCACAGGTGATGCCATGGCGCGCGCAATAGGCTTCGACCACGGCCGGGTCGTCGCTGTTGAACACTTGCTCCCACGGCACGTCGAGGCCATTGCCGAAGTTGCGCACGTACATCAGGCCGTGGCGATTGAAGCGTTCGTGAATACGCTGGGGAATGCGTCGGAAGATTTCACGGCTGTCGGCAATCGGCGTCTCGCCGCCCGTCTCGGCGGCGATCATGCTGTAGAACCAAATCTTCATCGGCCATTCGCGGGTGTAAGCCTGCTCGTTATGCAGCGGAATGCGTTGATGCGCCGGGTATTCGGTGGAGGTGTACACGCCCTGCGTCACGTTGCTGCGTGGTGTGGAGCCAAATTCGTAGTTGAGCAAGTCGTGGCCAAAACCGGCCGCGAAGGCACGGAAGCGCTCGGGCTCGCCCGCCTCGAAACCGCGAAAAAGAATGCCGCCCGCCTTGAGCAAATGGCTGTCCACCAGCGGTCTGATTTGCCCAAGCATTTCCAGCAAATCCAAGCCCGGCGCGGGCGCTTGAATCAGCAGTGGCAGCGCACCGCCGCCGCTGAGCAGCGGCCTGATCGTCAGCGCCTGGGCAATGGCGTTCATGCCAGCGCGTCCACGGCAGCGGCGAACGCGCGGGCGAAGCGTGCGGCCACTTCATCGATCTGTTCGGCGCTGATAATTAGCGGCGGCAGAAACCGCACCACGCTGCCGTGCCGCCCGCCAAGTTCCAGAATCAGCCCGCGTTTGAGGCATTCCGCTTGCACCCGCGAAGCCAGCGCTGTGAATGCGGGCGGATGGCCGAGGTTATCGACGGCGCCGCGCGGGTCCACCAGCTCAACGCCGAGCATCAGCCCGCGCCCTCGAATGTCGCCCATCTGCGGATAGTCCCGTTGCAGCGTGCGCAAATGCTCGGTCAGGCGTTCGCCCATGGCCGTGGCGTGGCTGGCGATATCGTGTTCGCGCAGATAGCGCAGCACGGCGGAACCGGCCGCCATCGCCATTTGATTGCCCCGAAAGGTGCCGGCGTGCGCGCCGGGCGCCCAGGTGTCGAGCCACTCGCGATACACCACAACCGCCAGCGGCAGGCTGCCGCCAATGGCTTTGGACAGCACCACCACATCGGGAAGGATGCCGGCGTGCTCGAAGGCGAACATCTTTCCGGTGCGGGCAAAGCCGCTTTGAATTTCATCAACGATCAGGGCGATGCCGGCTTGTTCGGTGATCCGTCGCAGGCCTTGTAGCCAAGCAATGTCGGCAGGAATCACACCGCCCTCGCCTTGCACCACTTCAACAATGACGGCAGCCGGCAACAGCACGCCGCCTTCGGGATCGTTGAGCAGGTTTTCCAGGTAATGGAGATTGACCTGCACGCCCTGCTCGCCGCCCAGACCAAACGGGCAACGGTAGTCGTAGGGATACGGTAAAAACTGCACGCCATTGCCGAGCACCGCCCCCAGTGGTTTTTTAGGGCCGTGGTTGCCCATCAGATTCAGCGCGCCGAGGCTCATGCCGTGGTAGCCGCCTTGGAACGACAGAATGCCGCTGCGACCGGTAGCCGTGCGCACCAGCTTCAGCGCGGCCTCCACCGCGTCGGTGCCGGTGGGGCCGCAGAACTGGATTTTCGCCTCGCGAGCCAGGGCCTCGGGCAGCACGGCGAAGAGGTCTTGCACAAACTGGTCTTTGACCGGCGTGGTCAGGTCGAGGGTATGCAGCGGCAGTTCGTCGTTGAGCACCTGGCGAATGGCGTCGATCACGACCGGGTGGTTGTGGCCGAGCGCCAGGGTGCCGGCGCCGGCGAGGCAGTCGATAAAGGTGCGGCCTTCGACGTCTTCCACGTAGATGCCACGGGCGCGTTTGAGCGCCAGTGGGATGCGCCGCGGGTAGCTACGGGCGTTGGATTCCTGGCGCTTTTGCCGCGCCAGCAGGGGGCTTTCTTCGAAGTGGTAAAGCGCTTCTTCCGGGGCGGTGACACGCGAGGCGGCGACTTGCATGGGGTGTGGAACTCCGAGGGTAGGCAGCGACGCAACCAAAGGCGCGCCCGCGCGTTCGGTGGCTGTTGGAAGAAGGGACGTGTGGGTGGGGGGGGAAATTTAGGCGGAAAGGGTTTTCCGCTGGGGGGAATGTGGGGAGGTGTTCTGACCTGACCCATCACTCGAAAAAAACCTCCGTCATCCTCGCGCACGCGGGGATCCAGAGTCTCAAGCCGTACACCGGTGTGAAGTGCGCAGGTATTCATTACCGCGTGTGCTGAACGTTTTTGTTTCGCGCCTTACGCGCGAGTCCCTTTTTTCAGTCGCCAAAAAAGGAACCAAAAACGCTGCCCCTACCTTGGCCTTCCGCTGTGCTCCAGGTCCCCTCCCTCCGTCGCCGCTCCGGGGGCACGGCGAGACGGGCCATCCTTGGCCCGACACGCCTTTCGCGGCTCCCGGCCGCTCAACCCCCTACACGTCGACTCCATTCGGCCTGCGATGAATGAGGCGGGTAGATCACAAGCCAGATCACAATCAAAAGCCTGTAAAGCGAGATCAAAAACATCGCGGCTAAAGCGGATCGCCGCCCGGCCGCTCCCACAGATCGCATCAGACCTGTGGGAGCGGCTTTAGCCGCGATTCCTGCAAACACCAATCTCAGAACGGCCGACTCCCCGCCAAGCTGATCCGTTTAAGGTTACGCCGCTCTTTAGCGTCAAAGGCGTTGCGGGCATGCAGGGTGGCTTGGTTGTCCCAGTAGACGATGTCGCCGACTTGCCATTTGTGGGTGTAGTAGAGCTTGGAATTTTGCAGGTGTTGGCGCAGGCGAGCGATCAGTTCTTGGCCTTTTTCGGGGTTGTAGCCGGGGATTTCCACTTCAGTGTGCACGCTGAGAAAAAGCAGTTTTTTGCCGCTGTCGGGGTGCACGCGCACCAGCGGATGCTCGGTGCCTTGGATGGGTTCGATGTCGGGCGTTCGATAGGTGACGAACGTGCCGCCGTAGCCACCGCTTTTCAGGCGTACGAAGGGGTTGTAGTTGATCAGGCGCAGGCCTTCGATCTCGGCTTTGGTGGCTTCCGGCAATGTTTCATAGGCCAGGGCCAGGTTGGTCCAGCTGGTCTCCCCGCCTGTGCTGGGCACTTCCAGGGCGTAGAGCAACGAGCCGGCAGACGGCGTGGGCGTCCATTGGTGGTCGCTGTGGGCGGGCAAGGCGAAGTTGCCCAGTTCGCCCCCCTCGGTATTGGCGACGCGAACGATGGCCGGCGCTTTGCCGTCGGCGCCGGAGGACAGTACGGGAATATCGGCCGGCGGCTGGAATACCGAGCCGAAGTAGCTGGTGAAGTGCAGGTACTGCGGGTCGTCCAGTTGCTGGTTTTTGAAGATCAGAATGTGGTGGTCGCGCAGGGCTTGTTTCAATGCCAGCACCTGTTCGGCGGTCAAGGGTTGGCGGGCGTCGAGGCCGTGCACTTCGGCGCCCAGCGGGGCGTCGTGCAGCGGCACGATGGCGAAGGCGGGTTCGGTGTGGCGCAACGCGGTGGCGGCGTGGCTCATGGTGCAATTTCTCCAGGTGAAAAGGCCCGCCACGCTCGACGGGCCAGGAATGGGCTCAGGCTTTTGTGGTGGTGTGGCTGCGCTGACCGTTAACGCCGTAGGGCACTTCGCCGTGCAGGGTCACGCGGCGCACGATGCGCGACTGGTTGCCGTAGTCGTCGACGGCGTAGTGCTGGGTGGAGCGGTTGTCCCAGATGGCCACGTCGCCCACTTGCCAGGTCCAGCGCACGGTGTTTTCCAAGCGCGTGACGTGGCTTTGCAACAGGTTGAACAGGTGCGCCGAGTCTGGCGCGCTGTAGCCTTTGATGCGTTTGACGAAATGCCCGAGCAACAAGCTGCGCTCGCCGCTGACCGGGTGCACGCGCACCACTGGGTGCTCGGTTTCGTAGACGGTGGAGGTGAACACCTTGCGGTAGTGCTCGGCCGCTTCGACCTGAGCGTTGGGCTTGATGGCGGCGTAGTCGTATTCGTTGCTGTGGATGGCCACCAGTTTGTCGGCCAGCTCTTTCAGCTCGCTCGGCAAGTGTTCGTAGGCGGTGGCGGTGTTGGCCCAGGTGGTGTCGCCGCCGTATTCGGGCACTACCACGGAACGCAGAATCGAGGCTTTCGGGTAGGCGTCGACGAAGGTGACGTCGGTGTGCCACGAGCTGGCGCGCGCGCCTTTGGCGGAGTCCAGTTCGAGCAAGTAATGGGTGCCGTCCACCACCGGCACGGTCGGGTGTGCCACGGGTTCGCCGAGCAGTTTGGCGAAGGCTTCCTGGCTGGCGTCGTCAAGATGAGTCTGGCCACGGAAGAAGATGACTTTGTGTTCGACCAGCGCTTGCTGGATGGCGGCAACGGTGTCGGCATCCAAGTCGGCAGACAACGTCACGCCGCGAATTTCGGCGCCGATTCGGCCGGCCACGCGGCGGATGTCCAGGTGCAGGGTGTTGCTCAGGGGAGTGGCCAGTGCTGCATTGCTCATGGGTGGTTCCTCGCTTTCGGCTTGGTTTTTTAAGGGCAGGCTCGGGGTTAAAAGTCGTAACGCAGGGTCACGCCGGCTGTGCGCGGCTGACCCACCGACGCGGTGTAGGCGCCGTTCAGGTAGGCAAAGGCGCTCAGGTAATACTCTTTGTCGGTGGCGTTTTTCAGCCACAAGGAGGCGTCGAGCTGGCCGTCGCCGAGGTCGGTTCGCACCCCGGTTGAAAGGTTGACCAGGCCGTAGCCGTCGATCCGCGAGAGGTCGGAGTTGTCCAGCGTGCCTTCGGCTTCGGAGCGGTACGAATAGCTGGCGTTGACGTACGGTTCGAAGCCGCCGTCGGTTTGCCATTTGTATTCGCCGTTGATGTTGCCGATCCACTTCGAGGCGCCGACCACGGGCTCGCCGGTGAGGTCGCAGGTGGCTGGCGCACCGGGTGCCGTGGACACTTCGCCAGGGCACGGGGCGTTTTCGAAAGACAGGTAGGTGACGTCGTTGTACGAGCCGTTGACGTTCACCGTCAGGCCGCGTGTAAGCAGCGCCGTGGCTTCGAATTCCACGCCACGGCTGCGCACGCTGCCGGCGTTGGCGAGCACTTGTACGAGGTTGGTGCTGCCGGCCGGTTGATACAGCGTGGTGGCCTGGTAGCCGTGGATGCCGGTCCAGAACAGGTTGGCGTTCAGCAACAGTCGCCGGTCCAGCAATGTGCTTTTGAAGCCCAACTCGGCATCGTTGGCGCGCTCAGGGCCGACCAGCAAGGAGTCAGCGCCAGCCGTTGGCGCGCTGGCGACGGCCAGGTTCACACCGCCGGATTTCTCGCCATGGGACAGGCTGGCGTAGCCCAACACTTCGTCGCTGAACTTGTAGCTCAGGCTCAGCAGCCCCGATGGCGACGCGTTGTGCAGGCTCAGGTCGCCAGAGTCGTAGGCGCCCAATTGACGGTTGCGCACGGTCAGCCCGGCGCCCGTAACAGGCGCCCCGCCCTCTGGTGCGAAACGTTCGACCTTGGCTTGTTTCTCTTCATAGGTGCCGCGTAACCCGGCGGTGAAGTCCAGGCGGTCGGTGAGGTGGAAGGTGCCTTGGCCGAACAGCGCGTAGCTGTCGGTGACCACTTTGCCGTTGGCTTTGGTCGACACGTTGTTCAGCGCGCCCAAGCTGTTTTGCGGGCTTGGTAGCAGGAAACGGTCGGCATCGGGGCCGTAGTCGGTGAAGGTTTTGTTGCCCAGGTTCGAATTGAAAACGTAGGCACCGACCACGTAATCGAAGAAGCCACCGGTGGGCGAAGCCAGGCGAAATTCCTGCGAGAACTGACGGTCGTGCACTTCCACGCCGGTGTTGTTGATGGCCGACACGTCGAGGCTTTCGTCGTTGGCCGGGGTGAAGTGCCAGTAGCGGTAGGCACTTACCGAGGTCAGCGTGTATCCGCCATTGAGGTTCCAGTTCGCCTCTACCGAACTGCCGCCCTGGTGCACGCTAACGTTTTGCCGACCATTGATATTCACCACCTGGCGATCACGGTCGTACACCGGCGAGGCGCCGACCAGCGCCGCGCGGCTGCGGTATAGCGCCGGTGCGCCGTAGACGACCATGGTGCCGGTGCTGGAATCCTCCTCGTTATAGTCGTTGATCCAGCGCAGGCTGAAGTCATCATTGGGCTGAAACAGCAGCTGGCCGCGCACGCCCTGACGCTCGCCGCCGTTGAGGTCGTCGCCGTTATAAATGTTGTGGGTGTAGCCATCGTCGCGGGTGCGGTAGGCCGAGAGGCGCCCGGCCAGGGTGTCGGTCAGGCCGCCGGATACGGTGCCCTTACCCTGGAAATAGCCGTTCTCGCCGCCCGACACTTCCACCGTGCGCTCGGGGCTGAAGGTGGGTTTTTTCGTGCTGATATTGAGCACACCCGCCGTGGTGTTCTTGCCAAACAAGGTGCCTTGCGGGCCGCGCAGCAGTTCGATTTGTTCGATGTCGAGCATGTCGAACACGGCCATGCCGGGGCGGCCTAGGTAGACGTTGTCGAGGTAAATGCCGGCGCTGCCTTCCAGGCCGTCACTGGCCGGGTTATTGCCGATGCCGCGCACCGCCACGCTGGATTGGCGCGCATGAATAAAGGCGACGTTGACGCTGGGCAGCACTTGCTGCAGATCCTGCACGCGGTAGATGCGCTGGGTTTCCAGAGTCGCGCCGCTGAGGGTGGTGATCGGCGTGGGCACGTCTTGCGCGTCTTCTTCGCGGCGTCGGGCGGTGACGGTGACTTTCTGCAACGCCGTCTCGCTTTTTGCGGTTTTGCCGGCAGTCGCCGTGGCAGCAGCGCCCTCCTCGCTGGCGGCGGTGTCTACGGTTTCGCTGGCCCAGGCGCCGGCACTGCTGAGGGCCAACATCAGGGTCAAGACATAGTCCGGCGTGGCCAAGCGGCTCAGGTTCAGGGGCCGCGCCAGGCGCTGGGTAAACGGGTGACTGGTCGAACGCATCGTGCACATCCTTATTTGCTCGTTTGCCCGAACAGCGGGCAAAACGATCCCCCACCGCGCAATCGCGGTGCTCGAAAAATTGGCTGGGTTGTCGGGGCGAGTACGCGGGGCGCGAAGCCTACGTCTGCCGGTTCTTCAGGCCTGGCAACACATGCACAGGCGAGCGGCGCGGTCGTCGCGGGCTAGACGCGAACGGTGATCAAGCGAATTGCGGTGCTGTGTGGCCATGCGGCTCCCCTTGTGCGCGTCGCCATATTCATATTCGTTTATGTTCTAACCAATACAAACATGCTTTGTTGACGGAATAAGAGCCTGCATTTAAAACCAGCACCCATACAGCAGCAAATGCCTTCGACTTATTTTTTCGATGCCAGGAAAGCATATGGATCTCAGACAACTGCGCTATTTCATAGCCCTACTGGAGCACCGCAGTTTTGTGCGCGCAGCCGATGCCATCGGCATTACGCAACCGGCGTTCAGCCGCAGCATTCAAGGCCTGGAGCAGGAATTCGGCTGCGCCCTGGTGGACCGAGGCAATAAAGACCTGCGCCCCACGCCCGAGGGCCAAGTGGTGCTGCAACACGCGCTGCGCCTGGTGCAAGGCGCAGCGAACCTGAGCAGTGAAATTGACCAGATGACCAAGCTCGACGCTGGCGAGCTGCGCTTCGGCTGCGGCCCGGCGCCGGCCGTGCAGCTGGTGCCGTCGGCGGTGGCGCGGTTTCTTCAGCAATACCCGCGCGTGAACCTGGGGTTCGAGGTGGATAACTGGGAGAAACTCGGGCGCAGCCTGGCGCGTGATGAAATTGAATTTTTCATCGCCGACATCACCCAGTTCGAAGCCGACCCGAATTTTCAGACGCAAGCCATTACCCCGCGCCGGGGCATGTTCTTTTGCCGGCCGGGGCATCCGTTGCTGGCCAAGGAAAGCCTGTCGACCAATGACATGTTCGACTACCCGCTGGCTTCGCCGAAAATTCCCGCCGGTGCGCGCAAGTTCATCGCCAACCTGAGCGGGCGCAGTGACTTCGCCCCCAGTGTCACCTGCGAGCATATTCCGGCGCTGGTGCAGATCGTGCGGCACACCGATGCCATCGGCATTGGCACCGAGGAGGCTTTTCAACAGGAGTTGCAACGGGGCGAACTGCTGCCCCTGTACTGGCGCAACCTGCCGACCGATATCGACAGCCTGCAAGCACGCTGCGGCGTGGTCAGCCGCGCCGGTTATCGGCTTTCAGCAGCGGCGCGGGCAATGATCGCCATGCTGGTGGACGTTGACGCCGAGCTGGGCCAGGCGCCGCGTTTTCAGGCAAACGCCTGTGCGTGAGGGCTGGCGGTAATGGCATCCACATTTGCCACGGCGCCGCTGAAGGTGTGCAGGTCGATTTCCCGAACCAGGTACTCACCGATCAAGCCGCCCAGCACTTGCAGCGGCGGTTGGCACAGGTAGGCGTTCAGGGCATCGGTGGACTGCCAGGTGCCTTGCAGCAGCCACAGCTGTTGATCGGTGAGGGAACGTTGCAGCGAATACGCCAGGCAACCCGGCTGGCCACGCGACTGGCTGACCAACTGTTGCAGCCGGCCTTCCAGCTCTGTGCGGGCGCGTGGGGTTTCACTGGCTTTGATAAATACCAACGTGCTGACTTGCTCAGACATGAGTCGTTCTCCTTGAAAGTCAGAAACAGAAGCGCGGGACGCTGGCCGGGCGGCCTTGCGTGATTTCCACGCTTGCCAGATTACGCAGTGGCGCGCCGGGGAGTTATCCGTTTCCTGCTTTCGTTTTGCCTAATCCTGCACATGTCTGTCGAGCGCGGGGCTGCGCTTGCGCAGGCTAAGGCCATGGCGATTACGGCGTTTATCCAATCCTGTCTTATGCTTGCCTAATCCTGCTCAAACACGCCGCGGGCGCTAGGCAAACGGCGCTCGCGTGCACAAGCTGCGTGGCAGCATGCAATGAAGCGATTCGTAGGAGCGAGCTTGCTCGCGAAGCTGTTGATCTAAATGCCTCGCGCCTACACCAACAACAGCGCGCTCGTCGTCAATCAAGAAGGAGGCCCGTATGGAAACCGAAGTCCAGCAACGCCAACACGAACTGGCGACGTTGATTCAACGCTTCACGCCTGCGCAAGGCCCCTTTCAAACTGCCATCGGGCCGCTGAGCTTGATTCGTTTCGACGAGCCCACGCCCATGGCGCGCGGCGTGCACAAACCGGCGTTGTGCATCATTGCCCAGGGCCGCAAAGAGGTGACGCTGGCCGGCGAGAGTTTTGTGTATGACGCGCTGAATTTTCTGGTG
This sequence comes from Pseudomonas sp. AC070, assembly GCF_979258635.1. Classification (NCBI taxonomy): domain Bacteria; kingdom Pseudomonadati; phylum Pseudomonadota; class Gammaproteobacteria; order Pseudomonadales; family Pseudomonadaceae; genus Pseudomonas; species Pseudomonas sp. AC070. The sequence goes on along the minus strand of NZ_OZ409871.1, from coordinate 2,241,537 downwards.
GTGTCGGTCACCTTGCCGATCACTGGGCGTGTCACCGAAGCCTGCCCCGACAAGCCTTACCTGTGCCTGCGGCTGGACCTCGACCCGGCCGAAATTACCCGCATGATCACCGACGCCGGCCCCGTGGGCTTGCCAGCACGCCCTGCCAGCCGGGGCATGTACGTCGACCGCATCGACGCCTCGTTGCTCGACACCGTGCTGCGCCTGACCCGCTTGCTCGACACGCCACGGGACATCGCCATGTTGGCGCCCCTGGCACTTCGGGAAATTTACTACCGCTTGCTGCGCAGCCCGCAGGGCCAACAATTGATCGAAATCGCCATGGCCGACAGCCAATCCCACCGTATTACCCGCGCCGTCGAATGGCTTAACTGCAACTTCGACCAGCCGCTGCGCATTGAAGACTTGGCGCGCGTGGCCAACCTCAGCGTCTCGGCCCTGCACCATCGCTTCAAAGCCGTCACGGCCATGAGCCCGCTGCAATACCAGAAGCAACTGCGTTTGCAGGAAGCGCAGCGCCTGATGATGAGCGAAGGCTTGGAAGTGGCGGCGGCCGGTTACCGCGTCGGCTATGAAAGCCCGTCGCAGTTCAGCCGCGAATACCGCCGCCTGTTCGGCGCGCCGCCGTTGAAAGACCTGGCGCGCCTGAAGAACATCGCGTAGCTACGGCGCCACTGGCAGCGTGTACTGCAACGTAGTGCCCAGAGCCCAGAGCAGAAACAGCACCAGCGGCGTGTGCACCAGCAGTTGCACAAACGAGAAGCCGATTAGGTCACGCGCGCGCAAGCCCAACACGCCCAGCAGCGGCAGCATGTAGAACGGGTTGATCAGGTTCGGCAGCGCCTCGGCGGAGTTGTAAATCTGCACCGCCCAGCCGCGGTGGTATTGCAGCTCGTTGGCCACTTGCATCACATACGGCGCCTCGATAATCCACTTGCCGCCGCCCGAGGGAATAAAGAAACCGAGCACTGCCGAGTACGTGCCCATCAGCAGCGCATAGGTGTCGTGCGAGGCAATCTGCACAAAGAAGGTGGAAATGTGGTGCGCCACCGTTTGGCCGTCGCTGCCGTTAACGGTGGTCATCAGCGCGGCGATAGAGCCGTACAGCGGGAACTGAATGAGCACGCCCGTGGTGGTCGGCACCGCGCGCGCCACGGCATCAAGAAAACTGCGCGGCCGCCAATGCAGCAACGCACCGACCATCAGGAACAGCAGGTTGTACGTATTCAAGCCAGAGATCGCGACGATGGCCGGCTTGCTGGCGAACTCTTGCGCCAGCCAACCGGCGGCCAACAGCACCAGCAGAATAATCAGCAACGGGCTGTGCTCCAGCCACTCGCCGGGGCGGGTCGGTTTTTCCAACTTGGCGACCGTAAAGCTGGGATCGATGCCGCACGCTTTGGCATCACGCGCACTGGTGGCGCTGGGCGCTGTGACGTAAGCGATCACCAGTGACACCACCACCAACGCCAGCAGCAACACGCCGGACTGCCAGAGAAAAATGGTTTCGGTAAACGGAATGACGCCGGTGATCGCCAGAATGGAAGGCGGCAAGCTGGTGGGGTTGGCTTGCAATTGCGCCGCTGACGACGACAGCCCCAACGCCCACACCGCGCCCAAACCCAAATAGGCCGCCGCGCCGGCTGCGCGATAATCCATGTGCAGCTCTTCGCGACGCGCCAGCGCACGCACCAGCAGGCCGCCGAACACCAAGCTCAAGCCCCAATTGAGCAACGAGGCGGCCATCGAAATCAGCGCCACCCAGGCCACCGCCGAGCGCCCGTTTTTCGGCACGCGGGCCAGCACATCGATCAACCGCGATGCCGGCCCGGAACTGGCCACCACGTAGCCGCCGATGACCACAAAGGCCATCTGCATGGTGAAGGGAATCAGGCTCCAGAACCCATCGCCAAACGCCTTCGCCGCCTGTGCCGGCGGCGCGCCCAGCGCCAACACGGCCACGGTAACCAACAGCACCGCCAGGGTGGCGAACACCCAGGAATCCGGAAACCAGCGCTCCGCCCAATTGGAGCAGCGCATGGCGAAACGGGCGTAGCGGCTTTCTTCGACTTGAGTATTCACGGCGAACCTCATGTTTGTTGTGTTGTTGGCTCGGTCTGCGCGACCGCATCGCGGCTAAAGCCGCTCCCACAGTTCGCACCACCTGTAGGAGCGGCTTTAGCCGCGAAGCTTTTCCAGCCAGATGCTCTAGACCGCACAGTGTGGTAGTTCCACGCCGCTGCGTTTAGTTCCACCTGTATGCGTGCGCGCGGGTTTTCTGGCACGCTGGCGCCCTCCTCTGCAGCAAGGCCCACGCCCATGAAAGACGCCGACAACCTCAAGGACTACAAGCAGGTACGCCAGTTGGCGATCCGTTCGTTGTTCGAGATTGTTGAGCAGTCGAGCGAGGGCACGGTGATTGTCGATAAAGACGCGCGCATCGTCTGGATGAACGAGCGCTACGCCCGCCGCTACGGCCAGCCGAATGCCAAAGCGGCGGTCGGCCAGGAAGTCGAGAAAGTGATTCCTGGCAGCCTGATGCGGCAAGTGGCGCAAACCGGCGAGCCCATTTTGCTGGACATGCTCGACACCCCCAACGGCCCGCTGGTGGTGATGCGCCTGCCCATTCACGACGCCGCAGGCAAAGTGATTGGCGCCATCGGTTTCGCCCTGTTCGACCAACTCACGCGCCTGGCGCCGCTGGTCACGCGTTTCACCCAGATTCAAAAAGAACTCGCCTCGACCCGCTCACTGCTGCAAGCGCGGCAGGCGAAGTACAGCTTCTCGAACTTCATCGGCACCAGCGCCCGCAGTCTGGAAGTGAAGCGCCATGCGCGGCGGGCGGCCGGCAGTGAAAGCCCCGTGCTGCTACTGGGCGAAACCGGCACCGGCAAGGAACTGCTCGCCCATGCCATTCACAGCGCCAGCACGCGGGCTTACAAACCCTTTGTGAGCGTTAACTGCGCGGCCATTCCTGAGACGTTACTGGAAGCGGAATTCTTCGGCACAGCCCCCGGTGCCTTCACCGGCGCCGACCGCAAGGGCCGCTCCGGCAAGTTGCAACTGGCTGAAGGCGGCACGCTGTTTCTCGACGAAATCGGCGACATGCCGTTGGCGCTGCAAAGCAAGTTGCTGCGGGTGCTGCAAGAGAAAGAGTACGAGCCAGTGGGCTCGAACCAGATGTTGCGCAGCGACATCCGCCTGATCGCCGCCACCTCGTTGGACTTGGAAACCGCCGTGGCCGACGGCCGCTTTCGGGCTGACTTGTACTACCGCCTGAACGTGCTGCCGATTCAGGTGCCCGCCCTGCGCGATCGGCTGGATGATTTGCCGGCGCTATGCGATGCGATTCTCGATGAGCTGCTGTTGCGCGACGGGCGTGGTCATTACGAACTGAGCGCTGACGCGCTGGGGATGCTGGCCAGCCATGCGTGGCCCGGCAATATTCGCGAACTGCGCAACGTGCTGGAGCGGGCGGCGTTGTTGAGTGATGAGCCGCTGTTGACGGCTGCGGCCTTGCGTACGGCGATTGGGCGGTTTAGCCCCGTGCCGGCTGCTCAGTCGGCGCCGCGGGCAATGGGCGAGCAGGATTTCTACAGCGCCCGTGCGGCGTTTGAGCGCGAGCTGATAGAACAGAGCCTGGCGGCGCATAACGGCAACGTGATCGAAGCGGCCAAGCGATTGGGGCTGGGGCGGTCGACGTTGTACAAGAAGATGGTGGCGTTGGGGATTGGCGCGGTTTAGCAAAAGCATCGCGGCTAATCGGAATGCCGCCCAGCCGCTCCCACAGTGGAACGAAATACCTGTAGGAGAGGCTTCAGCCTCGAGTTTTTGATCGTTAGGCCTGAGCCAAGTCGCGGCTCGGCTCCCCTCTCCCGCCTGCGGGGCTGGGGGTGAGGGCCGGGAGCAACGCTGATCCAACATCTTTTTTCCAGCATCGGCGTTGGGCCTGCCCCTCACCCCAGCCCTCTCCCCGGAGGGGCGAGGGAGCTGAGCGTGGATGCTACAAGTATGCAGATCGGCTCCCCTCTCCCGCCTGCGGGAGAGGGGCTGGGGGTGAGGGCCGGGAGCAACGCTGATCCAACTTCTTTTTTCTGCATCTGCGTTGGGCCGGCCCCTCACCCCAGCCCTCTCCCCGGAGGGGCGAGGGAGCTGAGCGTGGATGCTACAAGTACGCAGATCGGCTCCCCTCTCCCGCCTGCGGGAGAGGGGCTGGGGGTGAGGGCCGGGAGCAACGCTGATCCAACTTCTTTTTTGCATCTGCGTTTGGCCGGCCCCTCTCCCCGGAGGGGCGAGGGAGCGGATTGCGTATGCCTTTAAAACGTCAAACCTTCAACAACCGATCGCGCAATTTCTGTATCTCGTCGCGCATCTGCGCAGCCGCTTCGAATTCCAGATCCCGTGCCAGTTGGTACATCTTCTCTTCCAGCTGACGAATGCGTTTGTTGATCTCACTCGGCGAACGCAACTCGGCTTCATAACGCGCGCTTTCTTCGGCGGCCTTGGCCATGCCTTTGCGTTTGTTGCTGCGCGAGCCTGGCACCACAGCGCCTTCAAGGATGTCTTGCACGTCCTTCTTCACGCCTTTGGGGGTGATGCCGTTGGCCAGGTTGAAGGCGATCTGCTTGTCCCGGCGTCGTTCGGTTTCGCCGATGGCGCGCTCCATAGAGCCGGTCATGCGGTCGGCGTACAGAATGGCGCGGCCGTTGAGGTTACGGGCGGCGCGGCCGATGGTCTGGATCAGGGAGCGCTCGGAGCGCAGGAAGCCTTCTTTGTCGGCATCCAGAATCGCCACCAGCGACACCTCGGGCATGTCCAACCCTTCACGCAGCAGGTTGATGCCCACCAGCACGTCGAACGCACCAATGCGCAAGTCGCGGATGATTTCCACGCGCTCCACGGTGTCGATGTCCGAGTGCAGATAACGCACCCGCACGCCGTGGTCGGAGAGGTAGTCGGTGAGGTCTTCGGCCATGCGTTTGGTCAGGGTGGTGACCAGCACGCGCTCGTCGATGGCGCTGCGTTTTTTGATTTCCGAGAGCAGATCGTCCACTTGCGTGGTGGCCGGGCGCACTTCGATTTGCGGATCGACCAGGCCGGTTGGGCGCACCACCTGTTCGATCACGCGGCCGGCGTGCTCGGCTTCGTAAGGGCCGGGCGTAGCGGAAACGAAGATGGTTTGCGGGCTGATGGCTTCCCACTCGTCAAAGCGCATCGGGCGGTTGTCCAACGCCGAGGGCAAGCGGAAACCGTATTCCACCAGGGTTTCCTTGCGCGAGCGGTCGCCTTTGTACATGGCGCCCACCTGCGGCACGCTGACGTGGGACTCGTCGATCACCAGCAAGGCGTTGGCCGGCAAGTAGTCGAACAAGGTCGGCGGCGCCTCGCCTGAGCCGCGACCGGAGAGGTAGCGGGAGTAGTTTTCGATGCCGTTGCAGTAGCCCAGCTCGATGATCATTTCGATGTCGAAGCGGGTGCGCTGTTCCAGGCGCTGCGCTTCCACCAGTTTGTTGTTGGCGCGCAGGTAGTCGAGCCGTTCCTTAAGCTCGACCTTGATGTTTTCCACGGCGCTCAGCAGGTTTTCCCGTGGCGTGACGTAGTGGCTTTTCGGGTACAGGGTGTAGCGCGGCAGCTTGCGCAGCACCTCACCGGTGAGCGGGTCGAACGAGGCGATGTTTTCGATTTCTTCGTCGAACAGCTCGATGCGAATGGCTTCCAGGTCCGATTCCGCCGGGAAGATGTCGATCACATCGCCACGCACGCGAAAGGTGGCGCGGGCAAAGTCAATGTCGTTGCGGGTGTATTGCAGGTCGGCCAGACGGCGCAGCAGTTCGCGCTGGTCCATGCGGTCGCCACGGTCCAGGTGCAGGACCATTTTCAGGTACGACTGCGGATCACCCAGACCATAAATGCACGACACGGTGGTAACGATGATGGCGTCCGAGCGTTCCAGCAGCGCTTTGGTGGCGGACAGGCGCATCTGCTCGATGTGGTCGTTGATCGAGGCGTCTTTCTCGATAAAGGTGTCCGAAGACGGTACGTACGCCTCGGGCTGGTAGTAGTCGTAGTAGGAGACGAAGTACTCGACCGAGTTGTTCGGGAAGAAGCTTTTGAATTCGCCGTACAACTGCGCGGCCAGGGTTTTGTTCGGCGCCAGCACCAGTGTTGGGCGCTGCACCTGGGAAATGACGTTGGCGATGCTGAAGGTCTTGCCGGAGCCCGTTACGCCCAGCAGCGTTTGATGGGAAAGCCCGGCTTCCAGGCCTTCCACCATTTGTCGAATCGCTTCTGGCTGATCGCCAGCCGGTTGAAAACGGGTCACTAATTGAAACTGCGACATTACCTACCTCGACAAAAGGCTGTGACGCAGCGAAAAACCCTACGTCATACCTGGCGAAATGCGTGTGACGTTATCGCCCCACGCAACCTTGGTCGCTATACTAGCGGCCCACTTGCGCAACCCCTAGCACCGGGGTTGTTTTGGTTTACCACCCTCTTCTTCGAGCTCCCGCATCATGAGTTTGTTCTCTGCCGTCGAAATGGCTCCGCGTGACCCTATCCTTGGTCTCAATGAAGCATTCAACGCCGACACCCGCACCACCAAGGTAAACCTTGGCGTGGGTGTGTACTGCAACGAAGAGGGCCGCATTCCGTTGTTGCGTGCCGTGGCCCAGGCTGAACAGGCGCGTATTGCGGCACACGCACCGCGCGGCTACCTGCCGATCGAAGGCATCGCTGCCTACGACCAGGCCGTGCAAACCCTGATTTTTGGCGCCGACTCGGCGCTGCTTGCCGAAGGCCGTGTGGTCACTACTCAAGCATTGGGCGGCACCGGTGCGCTGAAAATCGGCGCTGACTTCATCAAGCGTCTGCTGCCAAACGCCGTGGTCGCCATCAGCGACCCGAGCTGGGAAAACCACCGCGCGCTGTTCGAATCCGCTGGCTTCCCGGTGCAGAACTACCGCTACTACGACGCCAGCACCCATGGCGTGAACCGTGCCGGTCTGCTCGAAGACCTCAAAGCCCTGCCCGCCCGTTCCGTGGTGGTGCTGCACGCCTGCTGCCACAACCCGACCGGTGTGGACCTGGGCACTGACGATTGGCTGAGCATTCTCGACGTCTTGAAAGAGCGCGAGCACGTGCCGTTCCTCGACATCGCTTACCAGGGTTTCGGCGATGGCATTGAAGAAGACGCCGCCGCCGTTCGCCTGTTCGCTAAATCGGGGCTGACCTTCTTCGTTTCAAGCTCGTTCTCCAAATCGTTCTCGCTGTACGGCGAGCGTGTAGGCGCGTTGTCGATCGTCACCGAGTCGAAAGAACAAGCCGCCAAGGTGCTGTCGCAGGTCAAACGCGTCATCCGCACCAACTACTCCAACCCGCCAACCCACGGCGCCACCGTGGTTGCCTCCGTGCTCAACAGCCCGGAACTGCGCGCATTGTGGGAAGAAGAACTGGGCGAAATGCGCAGCCGTATTCGTGACATGCGCGTGGCCATGGTTGAGCAACTGGCTGCCCTGGGCGCCAAGCGCGACTTCAGCTTCGTGGCACAGCAACGCGGCATGTTCAGCTACTCCGGCCTTACCGCCGAACAGGTTGAACGTTTGAAAAGCGAATTCGGCATTTACGCCGTGAGCACCGGCCGCATTTGCGTGGCGGCGTTGAACAAAAGCAACCTCAACGCCGTGACCCAGGCCATCGCCGCCGTCCTCTGAAAAACCACCTAGGGAAGCTTGCGCAGGCTTGACTTCCCTTTTTGAATCAGTAGGATACGCACCGTTGCCGCAAGGCAGCTGTTCCGCGATAGCTCAGTTGGTAGAGCAAATGACTGTTAATCATTGGGTCCCTGGTTCGAGTCCAGGTCGTGGAGCCAAATTCAAAGCCTCGGTTTAACCGGGGCTTTTTTATGGGCGGTACTAAACGATTGGCTGCGCGTCGGCATGGCTGCGTTAAAAACGACTTTCCAATGCTCATGGGCTTCAGCCCACTGCGCTTGAAAAGCCGTTTTTGCCTTGCCCTGCTCTAGCTCGCTCAATCTTGATTTGCGCTGCGGCGTCAAAATCAAAGCCAACAGCATCGCGGCTAAAGCCGCTCCCACAGTAAAAGCACGCTTCTGTGGGAGCGGCTTTAGCCGCGATGCTCTTAGCGATGCCGCAAGCGATACACCCGCTCATCCAGCCGGCTTAACCCGCGCTGCAAAAACTTCCAGTTCTCTGCGGCCTGCAAGCCGTTTTCGATGTGCAGCAGCTGCGGCTGCCAGTCACTGAGCAACATCTGCACGTCGGCATCAGGCACCGAAAATGGCGGTCCGTCCATTTGGCTTTGTTCGTAGTCGAGGCTGACCAGCAAACCCTGGCAGCCACTCGGCACGATGCGGGTTAGGTGCTGCGCATAGGCTGCGCGCATGGCCGGTGGGAAGGCGATCAAGGCGGCGCGGTCGTACAGAGCGGTGCAGTCGCGCACGTCGTCGGCGGTCAGGGCGAAGATGTCGCCGCACCACAGCTCTACATTCCCTGCCTGGTAGATGCGAAACGCGCCATGCTCACGCACCTGCGGCCGTAGCTGCTGTTCGCTGAAGAAGTCTTGCACCGCCTGCTCGACCAATTCCACGCCGAGTACCCGCAAGCCCTGCCCCGCCAGCCACATCAGGTCCAGACTTTTGCCACACAACGGCACCAACACCTGCGCGCCGGCCGCTACGTTCAGTTGCGGCCAGTACTGCTGCAAGTACGGGTTGGCGGTGGCGGCGTGGAAGCCGATCTGGTTGTTTTGCCAGCGTCGTAGCCAGAAGTCGGGCTGCATGGATTGCCTCGCTTTTTCGATCAAAGTGCTCGAAATTTTATACTGGTTTTCGATAGATCCAAGCTCGAAGATGCGCCCATGTTTATCGAGGACTCAACCATGTCGTTGCCCAGTCTGTTTATCTCCCACGGCTCGCCCATGCTCGCGCTGGAGCCCGGCGCCAGCGGGCCGGCGTTGGCACGGCTGGCGGCTGAGTTGCCGCGTCCGAAGGCGATTCTGGTGGTTTCGGCGCACTGGGAAACCAATCAGTTGCTGGTTAATAGCAATCCACAACCGGACACCTGGCACGACTTCGGCGGCTTCCCGCCTGAGCTCTACGCCGTGCAATACCCGGCGCCCGGCGCGCCCGATGTGGCCAAAGCCGCGTGCGATTTATTGCTGGCCGCCGACCTCCCGGCCCAATTGGATGCCACCCGCGTGTTCGACCACGGCGTGTGGGTGCCGCTGCTGTTGATGTACCCCGATGCCGATATTCCGGTGGCGCAGGTATCCATCCCTACCCGCCTCGGCCCAGCGTTCCAGCACAAGGTTGGCCGCGCGCTGGCGAGCTTGCGCGAGCAAGGCGTGTTGCTGATTGGCTCCGGCAGCATCACCCACAACCTGGGCGAACTGAATTGGCGTGCCGGCCCGGAGGTGATCGAGCCGTGGGCTAAAGCGTTCCGCGACTGGATGGTAGAGCGGCTCGCCGCGGATGACGAAGCGGCCCTGCTGGATTACCGCAGCCAGGCGCCGTTTGCGGTGCGCAGTCACCCACGCGATGAGCATCTGTTACCGCTGTATTTCGCCCGTGGCGCCGGCGGTGCGTTCAGCATCGCGCATCAGGGCTTTACCCTCGGCGCGCTGGGCATGGACATCTACCGCTTCGACTAATCGCCCGGTCATAAAAAAGGTGCGCTCGTGGCGCACCTGGGGGTGAAGCGAACAGCTCTATGGGAAACGCACCCTCGCTTGTGACGGGGGCGCGGTTGGCGGGCGAACCCGCGAACATCACAGCGGCGTCAGCAACTCGCCGCGCTCAGCAAAGGCCTGCAAGTTGGCCAGCACCAATTCTTCCATCTGCAAACGGGTTTCTTCCGTGGCGCTGCCAACATGGGGCAGCAACATGACGTTATCCATCTCCAGCAACGCTTTCGGCACCTTGGGTTCGGCTTCGAATACGTCCAACCCTGCTCCGCCCAGCGTGCCGTTTTGCAACGCCGTCACCAGCGCCTGCTCGTCGATCACCGAACCGCGGGCGACGTTGATGACGATGCCTTTGGGCCCCAACGCCTCCAGCACCTGCGCATTGACGATATGGTGCGTCGCCGCACCGCCCACACACGTGAGCACCAGAAAATCGGCCCAGCGCGCCAACTCCACCAAACTGGCCTCATAGGTGTACGGGCTGTCTTTGAGTGGCGAGCGGTTGTGGTAACGCACGTCCATGTCGAAGCCGCTGGCGCGCTTGACCACTACTTGGCCGATGCGCCCCAAGCCGACAATGCCCAAGCGCTTGCCGCTCACCCGACGGGCCAAGGGGAAGTTGCCCTTTAGCCAACCGCCAGCGCGCAGGAAACGCTCGGACGCGGCGAGTTTGCGCGAGGTGTCGATCATCAGGCCCATGGCCAAATCGGCCACGCAATCGTTGAGTACATCCGGCGTGGTGCTGATGGCGATGCCACGGTCGCGGGCAGCGTCGACGGCAATCGAGTCGTAACCGACGCCAAAGCTGCAGATGGCTTTCAGGTTGGGCAAGGCCGCGAGTTGCTCAGCGGAGCAGCCGAAGCGGGCTGAAGTGGCGAGCAGTTTGAAATCGGCGCCGTGGCTTTGCAGAAACGCCTTGGGGTCGGGTTGTTGCCATAGCGCGGTAACGTTGAAGCGCTCGGCGAGGTTGTGCTGGAAACGCTCGGTCAGCGGGCCGACCTGGAGAACCTTTTGGGTGGTCATGCTTGGCTCCGGTGTTTGCAGGAATCGCGGCTAAAGCCGCTCCTACAGAAACTAATGTAGGAGCGAGCTTGCTCGCGAAGCTTCTAAAGCGAACCGGCCTCAGGTAATCGGCGCCGGGTTGAACAGGGTAATGTCGTTGTGCAGTTTGTGCTGCTCGGCCCAGGTTTTTTTCTTGCCGCTGGCGACATCCAGGTAGTAGTGGAACAGCTCCCAACCCAGTTCTTCGATGCTGGCCCGGCCGGTGGCGATGCGGCCGGCGTCGATGTCGATGAGGTCGGGCCAGCGTTGGGCCAGCTCGGTGCGGGTCGACACTTTGACTACCGGCGCCATGGCCAAGCCGTACGGCGTGCCGCGCCCGGTGGTGAACACGTGCAGGTTCATGCCGGCGGCCAATTGCAGCGTGCCGCAAACGAAGTCACTGGCCGGCGTCGCGCAAAAGATCAGGCCTTTTTTCTCGAAGCGCTCGCCTGGGCCAAGCACGCCGTTGATGGCGCTGTTGCCCGATTTGACGATGGAGCCCAACGACTTCTCAACGATGTTCGACAGCCCGCCTTTCTTATTACCCGGCGTGGTATTGGCACTGCGGTCGGCCTCGCCTTTGGCCAGGTAACGGTCGTACCAGTCCATTTCGCGCACCAGTTCCTGCGCCACTTCTTTGGTTTGCGCGCGGGAGGTGAGCAGGTAGATGGCGTCGCGCACTTCGGTGACCTCCGAAAACATCACGGTGGCGCCGGCACGCAGCAGCAGGTCGCTGGCGTAGCCCAATGCGGGGTTGGCGGTGATGCCGGAGAAGGCGTCGCTGCCGCCGCATTGCATGCCCAGAATCAGCTCGGAGGCCGGCACGGTTTCGCGGCGGCGCTGGTCGAGCTTTTTCAGGCGCACTTCGGCCAGGTTCATGATCTGTTCGATCATTTCGGTGAAGCCGTGGCTGGAGTCCTGCAGGCGGTAGAGCCAGGGTTCGCTGAGGTCTACCGATGGGTCGTTTTCCTGCATGACCTGCCCGGCTTGCAGCTTTTCACAGCCCAGGCTGATGACCAGCGCTTCGCCGCCCAGGTTGGGGTTGCGCGCCAGGTTGCGCACGGTGCGAATCGGGATGTACGCGTCGGTGGCGGTAATGGCCACGCCGCAGCCGTAGCTGTGGGTCAGCGCCACCACGTCGTCGACGTTCGGGTACTTGGGCAGCAGCTCGTCCTTGATGCGTTTCACCGCGTGGTCGAGCACGCCGGTCACGCACTGCACGGTGGTGGTGATGCCCAGAATATTGCGCGTGCCCACGGTGCCGTCGGCGTTGCGGTAGCCCTCGAAGGTGTAGCCCTCAAGTGGCGCTGCCTGCGCTGGCACTTCGGTGGACAGCGGCAAGCTGTCCAGCGGCGGCGCGGTGGGCATGCGCAGTTGGTCTTCCTGTACCCAACTGCCACGGGGGATCGGCTTCAAGGCGTAACCGATGGTTTGCCCGTAGCGAATGATGCGCCCGCCTTCGGGAATATCTTCGAGGGTGATTTTGTGGCTTTGCGGCACGCGCTCAAGGGTGGTCAGGCCATCGGCGAAGGTGGTGCCGGCTGGCACCCCTTGGTCGTTGACGACGATCACCACGTTATCCAGCTCGTGCAAACGGATGTAGCGCGGCGAGTCGGAATGTTCAATTAACTGCATGACACTCGCTCCTCAGGAGTGGGCTGGTGTGAGTTCTGCGCTGCGTTGAGCGCCACCGCTGGTAGGCGGCTCTTTGAGTTCAACGCGCTGAATCTTGCCGACGATCACCAGGTAGCTGAACACCGCCAGCACGGCGTTGGCACCGACGAATACCAGGGCCCATTTGAACGAGCCAGTGGCCGCGATGATGTAGCCGATAACGATGGGCGTGGTGATCGAGGCGATGTTGCCGAAGGTGTTGAACAGGCCGCCAGACAACCCGGCAATCTGTTTTGGCGAGGTGTCGGCCACTACGGCCCAACCCAATGCGCCGATCCCCTTGCCGAAGAACGCCAGGGTCATAAACCCTACCACCATCCAGTCCGCATCGACGTAGTTGCAGAACACCATGGTGGTCGACAAGGTCAGGCCGCAGACGATCGGCAGTTTACGGGCGAAGGTCAGCGAATGGCCTTTGCGCAACAGGTAGTCGGAGATCAAACCGCCGAGCACGCCACCGATAAAGCCGCAGATGGCCGGCAGGCTGGCGATAAAGCCGGCTTTGAGAATGGTCATGCCGCGTTCCTGCACCAGGTACACGGGGAACCAGGTGAGGAAGAAGTAGGTAATGGCGTTGATGCAGTACTGGCTCAGGTATACGCCGAGCAGCATGCGGTTGGTCAGCAGCTGGCGAATGTAGTCCCAGCGCGGGCCATCGTTTTTGCGGGTCTGGTCCATGTCGACCAGGCCGCCGTTGCTTTCGATGTGGTCGATTTCCGCCTGGTTGATGCGCGGGTGTTCCTTAGGGTTGTAGATGGTCTTCATCCAGATGCCGGAGAAGATGATGCCGAGCACGCCCATGACCACGAACACGTGCTCCCAGCCCATGGCGTGCACGATCCAGCCCATGATCGGGGCGAACAAGGCGGTGGCGAAGTATTGCGCCGAGTTGAAGATCGCCGAGGCCGTGCCGCGTTCGGCGGTGGGAAACCAGGCCGCCACAATGCGCGCGTTACCAGGGAACGACGGCGCTTCGGCAAAGCCGACCATAAAGCGCAGCACGAACAAGGTAGTGATTGCCCAGGCCACCGGCAAACCGCCGACGAAGCCTTGCAGCAAGGTGAACAACGACCAGATGAAGATGCCGGCCGCATACACTTTTTTCGAGCCGAAACGGTCGAGCAACCAGCCACCGGGAATCTGCCCGAGCACATAGGCCCAGCCAAAGGCGGAGAAGATAAAACCGAGGGTGACGGCGTCAATGCCGAGGTCTTTCTGCAAGCTGGAGCCGGCGATGGAAATAGTCGCGCGGTCGGCATAGTTGATGGTGGTGACCAGAAACAGCATCAGCAGAATCAGGTAACGCACGCGAGTCGGTTTGGTGTCATGCATGGCAAGTTGCTCCCACGTTTTTTTGTTTTCGAGCGAGGCGCGCAATCAGCGCACCAGGCAAGGTCGCTTGTTATCGAAGGTCCAGTTGGGAATCAGGAACTGCATGGCCACGGCATCATCGCGGGCGTTGAGGCCCATGCCCTGATACAGCTCGTTGGCTTTGGCCAGCGCGTCCCAATCCAGCTCGACACCCAGGCCCGGCGTCTTCGGCACCTGCACCAGACCGCCTTCGATTTTCAGCGGGTTGCGGGTCAGGTGCTGGCCGTCCTGCCAGATCCAGTGGGTGTCGATGGCCGTGACTTTGCCCGGCGCGGCGGCGGCGACGTGGGTAAACATCGCCAGGGAAATATCGAAGTGGTTGTTGGAATGCGAACCCCAGGTCAGGCCCCAGTCGTTGCACATCTGCGCCACGCGCACGGAACCTTGCATGGTCCAGAAATGCGGGTCGGCCAGCGGAATGTCGACCGACTGCAACTGAATGCAGTGGCCCATCTGGCGCCAGTCGGTGGCGATCATATTGGTGGCGGTGAGCAGGCCGGTTTCGCGGCGGAACTCGGCCATTACTTCACGACCGGAGAAACCGTTTTCGGCGCCGCACGGGTCTTCGGCATAGGCCAGCACGCCGTGCAGATCACGGCACAGGCTGACCGCTTCTTTCAGCGACCAGCCGCCGTTGGGGTCCAGGGTGATGCGAGCATCGGGAAAGCGCTCGGCCAGGGCGCGAATCGCTTCCACTTCGGCCGCGCCGGTTTGCACGCCGCCTTTGAGTTTGAAGTCATTGAAGCCATAGCGCGCATGGGCGGCTTCGGCTTGGCGCACGATGCTTTCGGGGTCGAGCGCGGTTTGGTTGCGCACGCGAAACCAGGCGTCGTCGGCGTCGGCTTCGCTGCGGTAGCCGAGGTCGGTTTTATTGCGGTCGGCGATGTAGAACAGGTAACCGAGCATTTCCACTGCGTCGCGCTGCTGGCCTTCGCCGAGCAATGCCGCCACCGGCACGCCGAGGAACTGGCCGAGCAAGTCGAGCAGTGCCGACTCCAGCGCGGTGACGGCGTGAATGGTGATGCGCAGGTCGAAGGTTTGCAGGCCGCGGCCGCCGCTGTCGCGGTCAGCGAAGGTCTTGCGAACCTGGTTGAGTAAACCGTTGAAGTTGCCGATGGACTGCCCCAGCAGCAGGCTGCGGGCATCTTCCAGGGTTTGGCGAATGCGCTCGCCGCCCGGCACTTCGCCAACGCCAACATGGCCAGCGCTGTCTTTGAGAATGAGGATGTTGCGGGTAAAGAACGGACCGTGGGCGCCGCTCAGGTTGAGCAGCATGCTGTCGTGGCCGGCGACCGGAACCACTTGCAGCTCGGTAATTACGGGCGCGCTGGCGATCGCCTGCGCTGGGCTTGCTGTGCTCATAACCGTTTCCCTATTTATTTTTATGCGGGGACTGGCTGAATTTTTTAATTCGAGCAAGGGCAGCCTGCGCCGCCCTGCTCTGTACCCAAATCGATTAACCGATGTAGGTAGTTTTAACGGTGGTGTAGAACTCGGCCGCGTAGCGACCTTGCTCGCGCGAACCGTAGGACGAGCCTTTACGGCCGCCGAACGGCACGTGGTAATCCACGCCAGCGGTAGGCAGGTTGATCATCACCATGCCGGCCTGGGCGTGACGTTTGAAGTGGTTGGCGTACTTCAGCGAGGTGGTGGCGATACCGGCCGACAAACCGAATTCGGTGTCGTTGGCCATGGACAGCGCTGCTTCGTAATCCGCCACTTTCACCACGTTGGCCACCGGGCCAAAGATTTCTTCGCGGCTGATACGCATCTCGGCCGAGCTGTCGGCAAACAGCGTTGGCGCCAGGAAGTAGCCTTCGGTGTCGCAGGTCACCAAGCCGCCGCCAGTCACCAGACGGGCGCCCTCTTCCTGACCGATACCGATGTACTTCATGTCTTGGTCGAGCTGCGCCTGGGAAACCACCGGGCCGATGTCGGTGCCGGCTTTCAGGGCGTGACCGACTTTGATCGACTTCATGCGCTCGGCCATGGCTTCGACGAACTTGTCGTGAATTCCGGCGGTAACGATCAAGCGGCTCGACGCCGTGCAACGCTGGCCGGTGGAATAGAAGGCGCTTTGAACCGCCAGCTCCACGGCCACTTTGAGGTCGGCGTCGTCGAGGATGATTTGCGGGTTTTTGCCGCCCATCTCCAGCTGCACTTTGGCGCCACGGGCCACGCACTGAGCCGCAATGTTACGGCCCACGCCCACGGAACCTGTGAAGCTGATGCCGTCCACTTTGCTGTTCTGCACGATGGTTTCACCGACCACACGGCCAGCGCCCATCACCAGGTTGAACACGCCAGCCGGGAAGCCGGCGCGGGAAATGATTTCGGCAATCGCCCAGGCGCAGCCCGGAACCAGATCAGCCGGTTTCAACACCACGCAGTTGCCATAGGCCAATGCCGGCGCCACTTTCCAGGCCGGAATGGCGATGGGAAAGTTCCACGGGGTAATCAGGCCGACCACGCCCAAAGGCTCGCGAGTGACTTCTACCGATACGCCAGGGCGTACCGAGGCCAGCACTTCGCCGGCCTGACGCAGGCATTCGCCGGCGAAGAATTTGAAGATGTTGCCAGCGCGGGTCACTTCGCCGATGGCTTCGGGCAGGGTCTTGCCCTCTTCACGGGCCAACAACGTGCCGAGCTCTTCACGACGAGCAAGAATTTCGCTGCCGACTTTATCCAGCGAATCGCTGCGCGCTTGAATGCCGGAGATCGACCAGGCCGGGAACGCGGCGCGGGCCGCTTCAATGGCTTCGTTTACCTGGGCGGCGTCGGCCTGGGCGTATTCGCCGATGACATCGGCAAGGTCAGACGGGTTGACGTTTTTCGAGTAGCTGGCACCGGCCACCCATTGGCCGCCGATGTAGTTGTCGAAACGCTGTTGTTGATTGGCCACGAGGAAAGCCTCCTTTAAAGAAACGGCAGCCGCTGGAGAGCGGCTGGCTGTTTTTGAACCCGACTTATTGCGGGCCTTGGGCGTGGATCAGAGCGGCGAGTTGTTCGTACTCGTCTTTGCTCAGGTCGGTCAGCGGTGCGCGAACCGGGCCGGCGTCGTAACCGGAAATCTTCGCACCGGCTTTAACGATGCTCACGGCATAACCGGCGCGCTTGTTGCGGATGTCGAGGTACGGCAGGAAGAAATCGTCGATGATTTTGCCGACGGTTTCGTGATCGTCACGGGCGATGGCGTGGTAGAAATCCATGGCCGTTTTCGGGATGAAGTTGAACACCGCCGAGGAATAAACCGGTACGCCCAGTGCTTTATAAGCAGCGGCATACACTTCTGCGGTCGGCAGGCCACCGAGGTAGCTGAAGCGGTCACCGAGGCGACGACGGATCGAGACCATCAGTTCGATGTCGCCCAAGCCGTCTTTGTAGCCGATCAGGTTCGGGCAACGCTCGGCCAGTTGTTCCAGCAGCGCTGGCGTCAGGCGGCAGACGTTACGGTTGTAAACCACCACGCCAATTTTTACCGACTTGCACACTTGCTCAACGTGCAGGGCCACGCCGTCTTGGCTGGCTTCGGTCAGGTAGTGCGGCAGCAACAGCAGGCCTTTGGCGCCCAGGCGCTCAGCTTCTTGCGCCATCTCGATGGCTTGGCGAGTCGGACCACCGACGCCAGCCAGAATCGGCACGCTGCCGGCGCAGGTGTCTACTGCGGTTTTGATAACGGAGGAATATTCGCGGTTGGTCAGCGAAAAGAACTCGCCGGTACCACCTGCTGCGAACAAGGCCGACGCACCGTATGGCCCCAGCCATTCCAGGCGACGGATATAGGATTCGGGGTTGAAATCGCCAGCCGCGTCGAAGTCAGTCACTGGGAAAGACAGCAGGCCGGAAGAGAGGATGGACTTCAGTTCTTGTGGATTCATTATTCGAACACCCTGTAAAGCGCGTAGTGGATTAAGGCGTGGCAGACCGATTGCCCTGATGCAAAACGAAAACAACGGGATCAATCGCAAACGCAGAGTTACGTTATCGTACAACTGTTGAGACTGTCATCCTCTTTTCTTAGCCGCTCATCTACGACTATAGGCGTACTGGTATAGGAAACGTTCGCTGCCTTAGCCTAGAAAGGCGCCCTCTACTCGGCTGTAGCCATTGACCTAGAAGGGTTACTACCAAAGGCACGTGACTCGTCGGTCGCTTTTCCCGCTGAGCGTTTGTGTAGTCTAACGAGCAACCGAGGTGAGGAATTTTCTACCTAAGTCGCGTTGACAAACTTTACGGGGGCTGTTGATAATCGAGCCCAAGTCATACGACAACCGATAACAGCGCACCTCCCCTGGGTCTGTTATCCGAACGAACAAACCCATAAAAACAAACACAAGAATTTCAGGGACCAGTCATGACCACTCCAACTCCCTTCAATCGCCTTCTACTCACCGGTGCCGCTGGCGGCCTGGGCAAAGTGCTGCGCGAAACCCTGCGTCCTTACACCAAGGTGCTGCGCCTTTCCGACATCGCCGACATGGCCCCGGCCGCTGGCGAGCATGAAGAAGTGCGGCGCTGCGACCTCGCCGACAAACAAGCCGTGCACGATCTGGTTGAAGGCGTCGATGCCATTCTGCATTTCGGCGGTGTGTCGGTTGAGCGCCCGTTCGAAGAAATCGTCGGCCCGAACATTTGCGGCGTGTTCCACATTTATGAAGCGGCTCGCCGCCATGGCGTGAAGCGCGTGATCTTCGCCAGCTCGAACCACGTGATCGGCTTCTATAAGCAAGACGAGAAGCTCGACGCCGCCTCCCCTCGCCGCCCGGACAGCTACTACGGTTTGTCCAAATCCTACGGCGAAGACATGGCCAGCTTTTACTTCGATCGCTACGGCATCGAAACCGTGAGCATCCGCATCGGCTCCTCATTCCCGGAGCCGCAGAACCGCCGAATGATGCACACCTGGCTGAGCTTCAACGACCTCACCCAATTGCTTGAACGCGCGCTGTACACGCCTAACGTCGGCCACACCGTGGTTTACGGCGCCTCGGCCAACGCCACGCAATGGTGGGACAACCGCCTGGCCAGCCACTTGGGCTTCGAGCCCAAAGACAGCTCGGAAGTATTCCGCGCCAAAGTCGAGGCGCAGCCAATGCCGGCCGCTGATGACCCGGCGATGGTTTACCAAGGCGGTGCGTTCGTAGCGGCTGGCCCATTCGGCGACGACTGACCCGCCCCGCTCTACCGCTGTAGCTGTTCTCATAAAAACAACACAAGAGAATGCGCTGTCATGGAAGCTGAACTGATTGTCGACGCCCGCCATGCCACCGGCGAAAGCCCGGTGTGGAGCGTGGCCGAACAAGCCCTGTACTGGGTGGATATTCCCGCCCAACGCCTGCATCGCTGGGCTGCCAGCGATGGCCAGAGCACCAGTTGGCAAGCGCCGGAGATGCTCGCCTGCATAGCCCGCCATGTAGACGGCAGCTGGATTGCCGGCATGCAAAGCGGCCTGTTTCGCCTGAGCGCCAAAGACAACGGCAGCCTCGCCAGCAGCCCGCTCGCGGCGGTCAAACACGCCCACGCCGACATGCGTTTCAACGACGGCCGCTGCGACCGCCAAGGTCGCTTCTGGGCCGGCACCATGTTGCTCGACATGGCGGCCGGTGCACCGGTTGGCGCCTTATATCGCTACAGCGCTGAACAAACCGCACCACTGACCGCCCAGCTCACCGATTTCATCGTGCCCAACGGCCTGGGCTTCAGCCCGGACGGGCGCACCATGTACCTCTCCGATTCACACCCCAGCGTGCAGAAAATCTGGGCCTTCGATTACGACATCGACAGCGGCACACCGCATAACCGTCGCCTGTTCGTCGACATGAATCAGCACCTGGGCCGCCCCGATGGCGCCGCTGTAGACGCCGACGGCTGCTACTGGATTTGCGGCAACGATGCCGGCCTGGTGCACCGTTTCACCCCCGAGGGCAAGCTCGACCGTTCCCTCGCTGTACCGGTGAAAAAACCGGCCATGTGCGCCTTTGGCGGCGCCGGGCTGGACACCTTGTTCGTCACCTCCATCCGCCCCGGCGGCGACCTCAGCGACCAGCCATTGGCCGGTGGCGTGTTCGCCCTGCAGCCCGGGGTAAAAGGTCTGGAGGAACCGTTGTTCGCCCGTTGAACAACACCTGCGTGCCGATAAAAAAGCGTCACCCAAGCCACCCGCAAACAAAAACAAAACCGGAGCTTTACGATGAACTTCAAACGTACCTTGCTGACCGCCGCCCTGCCCCTGGTGTTTTGCCTGTCCAGCAGCGCCCACGCCCTGAACATCAAATTCGCCGAAGTGCACCCTACCGGTTACCCACCGGTCGTGGCCGAGCAAGCCATGGGCAAAAAGCTCGAAGAACAATCGGGTGGCGAAATCACCTTCAAAATGTTCGCAGGCGGTGTGTTGGGTTCGGAAAAGGAAGTGGTTGAACAGGTACAGCTCGGTGCCATTCAGATGACCCGCGTAAGCCTGGGCATCGTTGGCCCGGTAGTGCCGGATGTGAACGTTTTTAACATGCCGTTTATCTTCCGCGACCAGGCCCACATGCGCGCCGTGATCGACGGCCCAGTTGGCCAGGAAATCCTCGACAAAATCACCAACTCTGACTTCAACCTGGTGGCCTTGGCCTGGATGGATGGCGGCACCCGTAACCTCTACACCAAGAAGCCGGTACGCAAAATGGCCGACCTCAAAGGCATGAAAATTCGCGTACAAGGCAACCCGCTGTTTATCGACACCATCAACGCCATGGGCGGTAACGGCATTGCCATGGCCACCGGCGAAATCTTCACCGCGCTGCAAACCGGCGTAATCGATGGTGCAGAAAACAACCCGCCAACCATGCTTGAACACAACCACTACCAGAACGCCAAGTTCTACACCCTGACCGGCCACTTGATTCTGCCGGAGCCGGTAGTGATCTCGAAAACCACCTGGGAAAAGCTCTCCCCCGAGCAGCAAGCCCTGGTGAAAAAACTGGCCCGCGAAGCGCAGTTCGAAGAACGCAAACTGTGGGATGAAAAATCCGCCAGCAGCGAAGCCAAACTGAAAGCCGCCGGCGTGGAATTCATCACCCTGACAGACGCTGAGAAGAAAGAGTTCGTGGATGCCACCGCGCCAGTACGTGCGCAATACGGTGCGCCATACGCCGAGCTGATCAAACGCATCGAAGCCGTCAAGTAAAAAACTACTGCGCTCGGTTAGGCGGCGTTAAAGACAGATTCAAAAATGCTCATTGGCTACAGCCACCTGTCTTTTGCGCCTTGCCTAACCTTCGCTCGCTACGTTTTTACGCAATCGCAATTCAACAAAACAGAAACACTCCCTCACCCTGACAACGCTGCTGGTGAAGTCCCATGAGAAACACGCTGTTGAGCATTAATGACCAGCTGTATCGACTCTGCATCGGCATTGCCGGGCTGTCGATTCTGGTCATGACTCTGATTATTCCCTGGGGCATCTTTGCCCGCTACGTGCTTGGCAGCGGTTCCAGCTGGCCTGAGCCCACGGCCATCTTGTTGATGGTGGTGTTTACCTTTTTCGGCGCCGCCGCCAGCTACCGCGCCGGCGCCCACATGGCTGTAAACATGGCCACCGACCGCATGCCACCGGCTGCGCGTCAGGTGTTGTCGGTTGTGGTGCAGCTGCTGATGGCGCTCATCTGCGTCTTCATGATCACCAAGGGCGCCAAGCTGTGCGCCGGTACCTGGAACCAGTTTCTGGGTGAAATGCCCGCGTTGCGCGTTGGCATCTCCTACCTGCCGATTCCAATTGGCGGCGTGATCACACTGATTTTTGTCTTGGAAAAACTCTTCCTGGGTGACCAGAGCAAGCGTCGCGTCATGAGCTATGACGTTGAAGAACCGATGGAGGCCAAATAATGGACGCGCTCATACTGCTCGGCAGTTTTGTTGTGCTGATCATGATCGGCATGCCGGTGGCGTACGCCTTGGGCCTGTCGGCACTGATTGGCGCTTTCTGGATCGATATTCCGTTCGATGCCCTGATGATTCAGGTCGCAGGCGGCGTGAACAAATTCTCCCTGCTGGCCATTCCGTTCTTTGTGTTGGCGGGCGCGATCATGGCCGAGGGCGGCATGTCCCGGCGCCTGGTGGCACTGGCAGGCGTATGCGTCGGCTTTGTGCGCGGCGGTCTGTCGTTGGTCAACATCATGGCCTCGACCTTCTTTGGCGCCATCTCCGGCTCGTCGGTAGCGGACACCGCGTCGGTGGGTTCGGTGCTGATTCCGGAAATGGAAAAAGCCGGCTACCCGCGCGAATACTCCACCGCCGTAACCGTCAGCGGTTCGGTACAAGCGCTGTTGACGCCGCCAAGCCACAACTCGGTGCTCTACTCGCTGGCCGCCGGTGGTTCGGTATCCATTGCCTCGCTGTTCATTGCCGGTATCGGTCCGGGCCTGCTGCTCAGTGCCGTGATGATGGTGCTGTGCATGGTGTTCGCCCGTAAGCGCAACTACCCCAAAGGCGAAGTGATCCCGCTGCGCCAGGCCATTAAAATTGCCGTTGAAGCGCTGTGGGGCCTGATGGCCATGGTCATCATCCTCGGCGGCATTCTGTCGGGCGTGTTCACCGCAACCGAGTCCGCTGCCATTGCGGTGCTGTGGTCGTTCTTCGTGACCATGTTCATCTACCGCGACTACAAATGGCGCGATCTGCCGAAACTGATGCACCGCGCTGGCCGGACCATTTCCATTGTGATGATCCTGATCGGCTTCGCCGCCAGCTTCGGTTACATCCTCACACTGATGGAAATTCCGACCAAGATCACCACCGCGTTCCTGACCCTGTCAGACAACCGTTACGTGATCCTTATGTGCATCAACGTGATGCTGCTGATGCTCGGCACCGTCATGGACATGGCGCCGCTGATCCTGATCCTCACCCCGATTCTGCTGCCCGTGGTAACCGGTATCGGCGTCGACCCGGTGCACTTCGGCATGATCATGCTGGTGAACCTGGGGATCGGTTTGATTACGCCACCGGTGGGTGCGGTGCTGTTTGTCGGGGCTGCGGTGGGCAAGGTCAGTATCGAATCCACCGTGAAGGCGCTGCTGCCTTTCTACGCTGCGCTGTTCGCTGTGTTGATCGCCGTTACTTACATTCCGGCCATCTCTCTGTGGCTCCCGAGCGTGGTGCTCTAACCCGAACGTACGTCCTGTAGGAGCGGCTTTAGCCGCGATGCTCTTGACCCTCAAAAGCTCGCGGCTAAAGCCGCTCCTACAGTGACCCTCGGTTCCGAATGGATCCTTTTGTTTTAAGCAGCATTGGCCGCATCCGTTTTCTTAGGTGCGGCCTTTTTTATAAGGATGGTCATGCCTAGTTCCGCCCTCTTCCCCCGTCATATCGCCGTGCTGATTCTGGCCCTGCTGGCCAGCAGCTTCGCCGGTAACCACATCGCCGCGCGCATCGCCTTCGATCACGACACCGGCTTGTTGTTGGCAATTCTCTGTCGCTCAGGCGTGACCACGTTGGTGCTGGCGGGGTTGGTGTGGTGGCGGCGTGATTCGTTGAAGCTGCCGGCCGGCACCTGGCCGTGGCAGTTGGTGTTGGGGCTGTTGATCGCCACGCAAAGCTTTTGCGTGTATTCGACCGTGGCGCGTATTCCGGTGGCACTGGCGCTGTTGATCGTCAACATCGCGCCCATTCTGTTGGTGCTGCTCACCTGGGCGCTGGGCGGCGCACGCCCGACCCCGCGCGCCATGTTGCTGATGGGCGTGATTCTGTTTGGCCTGGTGTTCGCGCTGGATGTGCCTTCGCGGCTCAAAGGCGTGGACGACGGTATCGAGTGGGTTGAAGGCGTGCTGTTCGGCATTGGCGCGGCCATGGTGTTCGCCGTCGCGCTGTGGATTACCGACCACAAACTCGCCGGCATGGTTGGCACCGTGCGCAGCATGTTGACCATGCTCATCGTGTTTTCCAGCGTGGCCATTGCCGGCGTCAGCGGCGTGATGCCGGGCGGTCTCGGCTTGCCATCGGCGCCGGTCGGCTGGGTCGCGCTGGCGTGTTTGGTAGTGCTCTATGGCGTCGCGTTTTCCACGCTGTTCATCTGCATGACGCGCCTGGACATGGCGCGCAATGCGCCCGTGATGAACGTCGAACCGGTGGCCAGCCTGGTGTTTGGCTGGCTGATTCTGGGGCAGTTGCTCAGCCCCGGACAGATTATCGGTGGGCTGATTGTGGTGAGTGGCATTGTGCTGCTGACCTACCGGCGCAGCGGTCCGCGGCGTGGCTGAGGCCGCTTATTCCTGGCCGGCCTGGGCAGCTTCGTGAGCCTGACGCAGCCGCTCGCGGCTATTGGTCAGGTGCAGGCGCACAGCAGCGCGGGCGGCATCGGAATCCTGGCGGGCAATGGCTTCGAAAATCTGCTCGTGCTCACGTTCAAGACGGGCCATGTAATGGCGCTGATCATCATGGGCCAGGCGCGCCGAATTAATCCGCGTACGCGGAATAATGCTGGTACCCAGGTGGCTCATGATGTCGGTGAAATAACGGTTGCCGGTGGCTTCGGCGATCAGCAGGTGGAACTGGAAATCCGAGGCCACCGCATCGCCCGAATGAGCCGCGCTTTCACGCAAGGCATCGAGCACTTCACGCATGGCTTGCAGCTGCGCATCGGTGCGACGCTGCGCCGCCAGGCCAGCCGACTCCACTTCCAGGCTGATACGAAATTCAAGAATGGCCAACACGTCGCGCAGGGTGACGATGGTCGCCGGGTCAATGCGAAAGCCACTGGGGCTTGGGGTGTCGAGTACAAAGGTGCCGATGCCGTGACGGGTTTCCACCAGACCCGAAGCCTGCAAACGCGACAGTGCTTCGCGCACCACGGTACGGCTGACGCCCTGCGCTTCCATGATTGCCGACTCGGTGGGCAGCTTCTCACCCCGCTTGATCAAGCCATCGCGAATTTGCTGCGACAACTCGGTCACCAACTCTTGAGCGAGGCTGCGATGCTTGCGGCGCACACGTGGCTGGGGGCTTGGGATTTCCATGTCGAAGGTCTTTCTCGGCTAACGGGCAGGCGGCCATCATATCCCAGCGGTTGTACGATGACACCCCTGCAAACGCGGCAAATCTGCGGCATAACGACACCAATGCGTACAGCGACGTGCGCCCTTCCCTACAGGCTGATGACCCCATGAATGCTAGCGATCTGGTCAGTATCGAAGACACCCTCACCCGCCTCACCATAGCCCCTTCCATTGGCGGCAGCCTGGTGGCCTGGAAGCGCCTGAGCGATCAGCTCGACCTGCTGCGCCCATGCCCGGCGGATATCGAAGGTCCCCGGCAACTCGGCTGCTACCCATTGGCGCCCTGGTCCAACCGCATCAGCAACGGTGGCTTCGATTGCCCGCAAGGCTGGCTGGCGTTGGAGCCGAATGCGGCCAACGATCCCTTACCGATTCACGGCAGCGCCTGGCAGCAAGCGTGGCAGGTGGTGGAACACGGTCCATCGAATCTGGTGCTGCGGCTGGACAGCAGCGTGCCGTTCGCCTACCGCGCCGAACAACGTATTCGTCTGGGTGGCGGACGCCTGAGCATTCAGCTGCACGTCACGCACCTGGCCGAACAGCCGTGTTGGCATGGCCTGGGTTTGCATCCATATCTGCCGCGCACGGCGAGCACGCGCTTACAGATTCATGCAGACCAGGTATGGCTGTGTGATGAAGGACGGTTGCCGACCGAACTGACTGAGCTGCCGCCAGCGTGGAATTTCCGCGACGGCGCCTCGCTACCGAACGAGCTGGTGGATAACGGCTTTACCGGCTGGGATGGTCGCGCGTTGATCAGCCAGGCGGATGCCGGCTATGAATTGGAAATGCAGGCGACGGGCAGCGAATTCTTTCTGCTGTTTTGCCCGCTCGATAAACCGTTCTTTTGCGTTGAGCCGGTGAGCCATCCGGTGAACGCGCACCACCTGCCAGGGCGGCCGGGGTTGCGGTTGTTGGCGCAGGGGGAGTCGTGTGAGCTGGGGTTTGAATTGCAGTATCGGGCGTTGGTTTAGGCCGGCCACCTGAGCCGTTGTAGGAGCGAGCTTGCTCGCGAAGCTCTTAACCCTCACAAGCTTCGCGAGCAAGCTCGCTCCTACGGATTTGCGGTCATTCGCGAGTGTGATTAACCGCGATTAATCAAACCCCAATCAAATAGCAGTCGACCCACCATCCACCGCTAACGAATGACCCGTGGTGAACGCGGCGTTGTCGCTGCACAGGTACATCACCGCGGCGGCAATTTCCTCAACCTTGCCGATACGGCCGACCGGGTGCATGGCGGCCACAAAGTTGGCTTTGGTCGGATCGGCCTCGTGGGCGCGGCGGTACATGTCGGTGTCGATCACGGCCGGACACACGGCGTTCACGCGAATTTTCTTCTTCGCATATTCAATCGCTGCCGATTTGGTCAGGCCGATCACGGCGTGTTTCGAGGCCGCGTAAATGCTCATCTTCGGCGCAGCGCCAAGGCCTGCCACCGAGGCGGTGTTGACGATTGCGCCGCCACCTTGCGCCATGATCAACGGCAGCTCGTACTTCATGCACAGCCACACGCCTTTGACGTTGACGCCCATGATCGCGTCGAACTCGGCTTCGTTGCCTTCGGCCACACGGCCTTTTTCGATCTCGATGCCGGCGTTATTGAAGGCGTAATCCAAACGGCCATATGCCTCGACCACACCGGCCATCAGCGCTTGTACTTCCGCGTCTTTGGTTACGTCGCAGCGGATAAACGTGGCGTCACCGCCTCCCTCGCGAATCAACTGCACCGTGCCTTCGCCGCCCGCCACGTCCACATCCGACACCACTACTTTCAGGCCTTCGGCCGCGTAAGCCTGCGCTGTGGCTCGGCCAATGCCGTTGGCACCGCCGGTGACCAGAGCAACCTGGCCGGAGAAAGTCATGCCCATTCCCTTATCCCTCTTTAGTGGTATCGAATTGTTATGGCTGGCAAGTCTAGCCAGCCCCACGCACCGCGCGTCAGCACTATTTAAGGCCGCGAGTAGCCGTAATCCAGCGCAGTGATAAAGCACGGCGGCCGAACATTTAGCAGATGGATAAGCCTGCATTCCGCTAACGATCAAACCTTGCCCTTGGGCCGACGGAGGTCTATCACCACTGTTTCCCTGCCACGAGTGAATGCCATGACCACCCAACTCAATCGCCAATTCCTGCTCGCCCAACGTCCCGTGGGCCTGCCTAGCCGCGACACGTTCAGCTATGTGGAAAACGCAGTCGGCGAGCCCGGCCCTGGTCAGATTCTGGTGAAAAACGAATACCTGTCTCTGGACCCGGCCATGCGCGGCTGGATGAACGACGCCAAGTCGTACATTCCGCCGGTGGGCATTGGCGAAGTGATGCGCGCGCTGGGCGTGGGCAAAGTGATCGCCTCGCAAAACGACAAATTCCCGGTCGGCACCTACGTGAACGGCGCACTGGGCGTGCAGGACTATTTCCTCGGCGAGCCCAAGGGTTTCTACCCGGTAGACCCTAACCGCGCGCCCCTGCCGCTGTACCTTTCGGCATTGGGCATGACGGGCATGACCGCCTACTTCGCGTTCCTCGACGTTGGCCAGCCAAAAGAAGGCGACACCGTAGTGATTTCCGGTGCCGCCGGTGCCGTGGGTAGCGTGGTCGGCCAAATCGCCAAAATCAAAGGCTGCCGTGTGGTCGGCATCGCTGGCGGCGCCGAGAAGTGCAAATTGCTGAAAGACGAACTCGGCTTTGACGGCGTTATCGACTACAAAAACGAAGACCTGCACGCCGGCCTGAAACGCGAATGCCCCAAGGGCGTGGACGTGTACTTCGACAACGTCGGCGGCGACATTCTGGACGCCGTGCTGACCCGCATCGCGCCGAAAGCGCGCATCGTGATTTGCGGCGCGATAAGTCAGTACAACAACAAAGAAAACGTCAAAGGCCCGGCCAACTACCTTTCGCTGCTGGTCAACCGTGCCCGCATGGAAGGCTTCGTGGTCATGGACTACGCCAACCAGTTCGCCGATGCCGCTAAAGAAATGGGCGGCTGGATGGCCGCCGGGAAGTTGAAAAGCAAAGAGGATATCGTCGACGGTCTGGAAACTTTCCCTGAGACGCTGCTGAAGTTGTTCAGCGGTGAGAATTTCGGCAAGTTGGTGTTGAAGGTTTAATAAAACCTGCGTTAAAAAAAAAGGCCGTTCCCTTGTGGGGAACGGCCTTTCTTATCAACTACGTCCGGCGTTTAGCTTTGGTAGTTGCAACGTTATTTAGGCTGATGAATGGTGAACTCTCCTTTCTTCAACCCAACCATCGACGGCACAAGAATTTGCGGCCTGAACAAACCATTCACCACGTTGTTCACCTCGACGTCAGTTTTGGCCGACAACACGAGCTTGCGGTCCTCAGGCGGCAGTTCTCTTGCAACCTCTATCAGTTTGTAACCTAGGCCTGTCAAGGAGTCGGCCCGTCCCTGTAACAAGGTATCCGGATACGCGTAGTTTTTATCCAGCAACTTACCTGCGGCCTCGCCACTTAATCCTTGCACCCTGGCCGGGTTTTGCGCCCGTCCAAAAAGAGGGTCTACAAGCATCAGCATCGAATGTGCCAGCGCCGGATGGTCATAGCTTGCGCGGTAAAACTTCTGCCCGAAAAAGCTAAATGTTTTCTTCTGGCTGGCACCAGCTTCCAGTCCAAAAAACACATAGTTGTCGTTGCCGTATTCACCCTTATCGACGGGCGTAGTGCCCGGGTTGTAGCCGATATTTTTCTGGTCCAGCTTGGCGCTTGAGTAAAGGATCAGGTCACCCTTTTTGTTTTCCGGTTTGACGCGGGTAGCGTGCGTCACATAGAAGTCCTGTTGTAAAAAGTTTGCCAAAAACGTTTTTTCATCGTTGCTTAGCTCGCCTACCGACTGTTTCAGTTCACCGGTCCGCTTAGCGACCGCATCGTGGAAGTCATCTTGGCGAATCTGCCCTGCGTTTTTGCCCATCTCATCCAATGTAGTTTTAGCCGTAATGGCGCGGTACCAATCCGCTATTTTTTCGGCGGCGCGAACCCGAGCGTGCTCGTCTGAAGCGCTGGCATCGGCGCTCGTACTTGCAGCATCGGCAAGCGCGCTATCGACAGTAGGCTTGCTACCGGCCGCCTCCGCGCCCTTGCTACCGGTTAACGCACGAGGGTCAAGCGGATCGACGTTATGGATTTTGCGGCCATCTTCACCGATCGCGATCGGCTTGGAAAAACCACTGACCTCTATATGCGGGTATTTTTCCTGAAGCTGGAGCGCCAGACACGCCTTGGTGTTGCATCCGTTCAACGTCACCTTATTCGGCAACTGACCGAATTCGCCAAAAACCTGCTCAATGATCTGGCTGACGTCGTCCAGGCCGGCGCCGCCGATTTTCTCGCCACTCGCATCGCCATGGCCCACCAGCTGAACTTTCAGGCCTTGCGACTGTGCAAGCACTGGCTCACCAAAGACCAACTTCAACGTGCCATCGGCCTGCCGCACGTATTGGGTGGCATTACCGGGATGTTTGCCAGCCAGGTTCTCGGCAGCGTTACGGGTTGTATTGTCGCTACCCACCTGCACAACTACTTGGCGGTAGCTCAGCCCTTCATCGACGACGACAACCTGCCGATGCCTGTCTTTCTCGGTTTTCTCCGCGCTGTTGCCACGGCCGCGCCGTAACACAGGTTGCTCGCTGTCCGCTGACGCGAAGCTGCCATCGCCCGCGCCCGGTTTGGGAGGGACTGCTGGCGGCACTTTGATGGGGTTTGGCGGCACAGCCGGCTTTAGGTCAACCGTTGCGTTCTTTACTTTGACGTTGACGTAGTCGCCCTTGCCTGTGACGACGATTTGCTTGCCAGCAAGGGATGGAAGCGTTTGCGCTGGTTTTTGGATCCCCTTGGTTTCGTTGGCGGAATCGCTCGTGCCTGTGGCAACGACTTCTTGGCCAGGAATCGGTGGCAACGCATGCTCCGGCTTTTTGCTTCCGTTGTTTTCCCCGCTGACGTTGGCTTGGTCGCCTTTGCCGCTGGCGATGGCTTTCTCTGGAGCTGCCCCAAGCACCGGCTTGGCGTCGGCTTGCGGCACCGACGGTTTGGCCACATCCCGCAGGTTCTGGTACACGCCCTCTCCCCGATCCGCGACTGCTGCTTGCATGTCCTTCAGGTTGGCATACTCGTGGGCATCGAATCTGCCAGCGGCCAGTTCCTTGGAAAACGCCAGAAGCTGCCCGTACTGCACATCGGTCTGAACCATCAAATTGCTGCGTTCGCTGCGCAGTTGCAGTATCAGCTGGTCGACCGTGGACTTGGTATTGGAACTGTTTAAGGCGCCTTCGTTATGAGCCGCCTGGAGCTGAGCGGCGACGATGGCTAGCCCTGTACGTCCGACACCGGCGGTGCAATGCACACCCACACATTTGCCTTCTGCCGAAGCGGCGGATTTCGCGGTATTGATCTCCGTGGCGATACTGTTAAGCCAGTTGGTATCCATTGCACCGTGGTCAATTACCGGCGCGTTCAGATAGTCAACCGTGGTGTGGGTAGTCGTGCCATCTGGCGTGGTAAAGCCCACCTCTAGTTTGCCCTTAACGCTGGCTTCGATATTCGCGTGCTCCTTCACATTGGTGAGGAGAAAATCGGCTTTGTAGCCGCCGGACTCAAACGGCTTGGTGCCTGTTTCAGTAGGCCGATAATCAATCAGACCTTTTTGTTGAATGTCGACCATGTTGGTCAGATCAACCACTGTATGAACCTTGCTAAGCACGTCAGCAAAATTGACCAAGTACGCCTGGTCCTTTTCTGCTCTGCCCGGCCGGGTTGCGCCCACGCCGGGGAATTGCATGGCAAGTACCGAGTCTGCGTCGACCATGTGCCCGTTGATGATCCCATTCGTTGTGGGTGCGGCAACGTATGCGTCGGTAAATTTCATATCTTTGAAACGCAAGATATCGTCTGGCGCCATCGCCATTCGTTCGGTTGAAGTTTTGTCTTTTAGTGCCTGATAGGAGTCCTTCAGACTGGCCAGGGCGCTGTCCACAGCCGTGTCACCTTCTATTGAAGCTTGGCGTACCGGGGTTGTTGCCCCATTCCCCAACTGAGCGCCGCCCAAGGCGTCTGCCGCGCCAACAGTAACCGCTTGTTTATGCCCGGCCTCGTTCACCGTAACGGCTGTTTCATACCCTTTAACCGATGTGGCTGCGCCCTGTTGTTGCAGCAAACCACTCACTTCGCTTACCAAGCTCGGGCCATCTTTGGCGCACGCCGTCCCGCAGCCCACCAAGGCCACTTTGTCGACAGTGCTCTTGCCATCGTTGGTTAGCTTTTGCACCACATCGGTGATTTGTTTGCCGTCCAAGCCGCCGAGTTTCAGGCCGTCGCTGTGGCCTACCACTTCCACTTTTTTACTGCCGCTGTCAGTTAGCGCGCCGCTGAGCACTTTGTGGCCCCCGTCGGCGGTTGGCGCGATCACGACGGTGTTGTCGGCGTGCTTATTGGCGAGGCGTTGTGCCGCTTGGTTTACCACCGGGTTGGTGGGGTCGGTGTTCACCACAACGCGTTGGTCGAAGGCTTGTTTAACCTTCGGCGCATCGATGTCCGCATGGCTGCGAAGCGTTGCTTTCGGTGCGTCTGCCTGAGCGACCTTGGTGGTAGCGCTGTCGGCTTTGCGCGGCTGCGTTTTTGGCGCATCGGCAACGTGCACGTTTCGGCCAGCCTTCGGTGTGAATAGCTTTTTCACCCCGGCTTTGATTTCCTGCGCATCGCCGATGGAGATTTCGACTTTTACATCCGTGCCGGCCACGCGTTTGTTTTGCGAAACGGTGAGCTGTTTGCTGGCATCGGTGTTCAGCGGACCACTGATGCCACCGGCAGCACTGACTTTGCTTGGATCACCAATGTCGATGGTCGCCGCATTCTCAGCCGTGTAATGCACTTGATCCACTCGGCCAAATTCCAGCGTCACGCTCGGCAAACCGTTCTTGCTGATACCGCCGCCACCGCCTGCGTAACCGCCATCTTTCTCACGGCTGTCTTGCAGGGTTTGTGCGGTGATTTTGCCGCCCACAGCGACGCTGCCCTGGTCCGGTTTTGAGGTGATATGCGCGCCGGTCAGGTTGAGGTTGCCGGCGACTTTCAGGTCCAGGTTGTCGGCGCTGATGCCCGCTTGCTCGGCGGTCAATTTGCTGTTGTCGAAATCCTTGCCGCCCGAGGCACTGGCGCTGGCGGTGCCCTGGATGATGCCGTCCGTGGTTATCGCCACGCCGACGCTGGCGCTCCAGTTGCCGCGGGTGTGTTCCATTTCCGAGGTGTCTTGCACGCTGGTGATGGTCTGGTTGCCACCGATTTTGGCGCTTACGCTGTTGCCCTTGATGTTCGAGCCGATCAGGTTGTGGTCGCCGGCGGTTTCGATGCTGATGTCGGTGCCGCTGATCATGCCGTTGGTGTAGCTGGTGGTTTTGGTGTTGGTTTCGTCGTAACTGCCGCTGGCGCCCGCGGACAAGCCCATGCCGACGCCCGTTGGCGCCGCACCGTTACTGGCTGTAAGACCTGCGGTGTGGGTGGTCACCGACTCGCTGCTGATGCTACTGCTTTTCGCCGCCGTTTGGGTCAGGTTGCCTGCTGATTTGATGGCGACTTTGCCGCCTTGCAGGTTCACGCCGTTGAGCGCGATGTTGCCTTTGGTGCTGGTCAGGCTGATGTTGCCGCCAATCTGATTAATGTTTTCCGCGCGGTGTTCGCTTTCGCGGGTTTCGATGGTGTGTTGCATGCCAGCTGTGACCGAGCCGCCGATGCCTTCGCCAAAGGCTACTTGGGTAGCCAAACCCGCAGCCATCATCGCGGTTAGCGCCGGATCAACTTCCATGCGGCCGTCTTGCGTGGCCAGGGTTTTCGAGGACGCGGGCGGTGCGTTTGGATCGACGACCGCATCGGTGCCGAGGTTTTTATGAGCAAGCTGAGCGGCTTGGGTGGCGACGTCCACTAACGAGGAGTGACCTTCGGCGGTGACGCCAAGGAACAACTCCTCGCGGGTGTGGGTGATTTTCTCGGTGTTTTCGTACTTGGTGGTTTTAATGTCGCCGGCCGTCACGTCTAGCGTGGGCATGTTTTTCGTCGCCGCGACACGCTGCTCTGGTGTCATTTTCGCCCGCTCTTCTGGGCTCAGTTGGTAACCGGCATTGATGTCCGCACCACCCATATCAAAGGTGCCGCCGACATCGACACTGCCGCTGCCCAAATTGAGTTGAGCGTTGCGGAAAGTGGTCGATTCGCTGGTGTCGGTCGTGGTTACCGTTTCGATGCCGACTTTGAAGTTGGCCCCGCTGGTGGCGCCCCGGCCTGCGTTGGCGCCGGTGCGAGCGCCGGTTCCCTCGCTAGCCAGCGCCTGCGAGGCAGCGGAGCGGCCGGCGCTGGCTTGGCCTCGGACGTTGGGCGTGACGGGGTCGCCTTCAGCCAAACCGTCAAATGGCGAAGGCAGATGCGTGTCGATTGCCGCTGCCGAGCCCCACATCCCATTGGCTTCGTAGCCGCCGGCACCGACCCCCGCGCTGATCACCAGCTGCGTGGTTTTCACGGTTTTTTCGTGGAAGGTCAGATCTTTACCGGCGGCCACTTTCATGTCGCCGCCGACCTCCACGTTGCTGGTGTCGGCGTTGATTTCACCGCCGGTAATGTTCCAGTCGCCCTGGGCCTGAACGGTCAGATTTTTAGTATTTAGGGTGTTGCCCACTGAGTTGGCGGACGCGGCCATTTCGGTGATGTCCACCTGCGATAAAAAGCCGCTGGCGCCCACGGCATCAAACGCGGAACGGGCTTCGTGCAAGTCGTTCATGTTGAGGTTGCCGCTGGTTTGCAGCAGCACGTTGTCCGATTGCGTGATGGCGCCGACCAGGTCGATATCGCCACCAGAGATCACGCTGAGGGACGAACCTTGCTCAACATCGACAGGACCTGCGGCCAGGCGCTCTTCGAAGATGGCGCGTACGTCAGGGCGTTCGACGACAACGGGTTTTTTCTCTGGTTTTGTCGCGTCAGCATCAGCAACTTCGGCTACCTCAGCCACTTCCGCCAGAGGCTCTGGCTCAGCCGCCTTCTTCTCCGACTTGTCCTCGGTCAGCGCTACACCCATCACCCCGTTATCGCGCACGACCATGTAGCCGTTTTCGTCATAACCGGTGGTGGCTGAACTGCTCACGCCATTGCCACCGACCACGGTTTGTTGGAACCCGCTCAACACGCCGCCCTGGTTCAGCACCTTGTTTTCAGCAGTGACCACAAGCTGCCCAGCCGGTTTACCCTCACCGCCCTGCCCGGCAAAAATGCCGGCCTGCGCGCCACCCACCGAGACGTTGTTAACGTCGGTTTTCGAGTACACAAAAGCGTCGGTATTGCCGCGAATGGTGCCGTTGATGTTGGCCACCGAATCCGCATCAATCAGAACCGTATCGCCACCCACCAAGGCAGAACTGTTGGCGTCTTGATTCCGCGCCGCGATCGTTTCCTGGCTTAAGTACAGCTTCGGCGCCAAGACCATCTGGCCGTCCACCAGTTGGTTTTCGTACCAAACCACATCGGTTTTCAGGCCAGCGATTTGTTCGGCGGTCAGCGGCTCGCCCAAGCTGAAGCCAGCCTCAGTCGTTAGCTCAGCGCCGTTATCTAAAAGCTGTTGAACCAGATCCTTGCCGCCCAAACGCTGGGTTTGCGCAAAGAAATTACCCAGCCGCTCCTCGACGCTCTGCAGGATCAGTTGGTGATCAAAATAAGCATCGCCCAGCACGGTCACGCTTTTGTCGGCGTCGTAGCCAATCTTGGTCAGGAAATAGTCCGAGCCCATGTACTGGCTTTGGTCGATGTAGCTCACGCGGGTTTCGTACAGCGGTTTGATCCGCGCAAACGCATCGCCGTCGGCAGCCGGATCGCGGGGGCGGAACAGCGGGTTTTTCAGCTGATCGCGCAGTGCGTTCTCGGCCCGCTCGCGGTTGTACTGGACGTCCATTTCGCCGTCCAGACTTTCCACGGTTTCGCTGCCCACCTGAACGGTGATCGGCCGCTGCCCAACCCACGTGCCCCCGTCTCCGCTCTCAAAGGTGCCGCCTTCTTGCAGGAAGACTTTGCCGGCAGAAATTTCTGCCTGGGTGTCGGCGTAGTAGTGTTGCGACTTGTCAGAAGCACTGGTCTTGAACGTCGCCCATCGCCCGCGCAATTGTTCATCGCTGAGGGCTTTCCAATCGGCACCTAACACGGCGCTGAGCACCTGATTGATGCCAGGTTTGTTGACTAACTTGAGCGTCTCGACCCAACTGCTGCTGGCGCCATTGCCGTTGAAAAAACCATTTAACAAGCCATACAAACCGTCCTGATAAACCCATTGGCCCGTAGGGCTGCCGGCCAGCGAATTGCTGAAGTAATACTGCGTTGGCGCCGCCTTCAAAATCTCGACCAGGGTTTTGGAGGTAAACATGCCCTCGTTTTTCAGATTGCCGTCAATCAGCACATCGCCCGTGGCGGCCATCAGCCCGCCGACGTTACGCACGGTCGCGCCGCTGCCGTTGGCCGTATCCTGATTGAGCAGCAAACTGCCGCCCGCCTTGATCACCGCCTGCTCGATGCTCAAATCGGAGGCGTAAACCGGCAGATCGATTTTGATGTTCCAGTAGTCGCGCTCGATCAAGCCGTCTGCTTTAGAGAGCCACACATCTTCGTTGGCCACGCTCGCGGTCACCACGCCACCGGTGCTTTTACTCAGGTTTTCCAGCAGCGGCGTGTCGATCCATACATTGCCCTGCGCTTCGATACGGCCGACGTTGTTTTGTACTTTTTCGCCCGCACTCAGGCTCATGTCGCCCATGGCCAGGAGTTGGCTTTTGACACCGTTAAGCAACTGCGTGCCGGCTTGCAGGCTGAGGTTTTCGCCCGCCCACATAAGCTTGCCCGGAGCGTTTTCGATCAGGCCTTTGGCGCTGATGGCCAAGGTTTTGCCGATGATGACAGCGCCTTGGTTACGCACATCGCCCGACGCGTTGATGTACACGGAGCCTGCGCCGTTAAGTTCGTCGGTGATGGTCACGTGGTGAGCGGACAGCGTCAGCAAGCCCGCTGCTTGTGGGCCATTGAAGGCTGAGTCGATGCGCAGATTGGCATTGTTTCTAAGCGCCAGGCTGGCGTTATTAAACGAGGTAATGGTGCCGGCATTTTTGTAGCTGCCCACATTCAGAGACAGCTCATTACCCGCCAACAATTCGCTGGCTGCGACGCTGAAGGTAGTAGCGTCAACGGAAAGAGTTTTGCTCGCCTGAATCGACGCTTGGCTTTCACTGCTGAAGCTGTCGTTCGCCGTAAGCGCAACATCGACACCTTGAATCTGAGCTTTTTCGCGGTTGCGGATATCGGTGGCTTTCACGCCTACCGCCTCGCCAGAAATAACGCCGCTGTTGCGGTTATCGACCGACTTGTCGGCGTGGATGGCTACGGTTTTTACCGCAGCCACGGTCGCGGCGTTATTAAGCAACGCGCCCACATTGAGGGTGAGCGCTTGGGCAAAAATTGAGGCGCCACTGAGGTTTCGCAACTCATCACTAACGTTAAACGAGGCCTTGTCGGCCGCCATAAAGATGGCGGTGTTTTCCAGGTCTTTCGCTAAAACGGCCAGGTTTTTGCCACGCACTACGCCGCTATTGCTCAGGCTGTTGGACGCATCGATGCGCACTTGCTCGGCGGCACTTAAATAACCGTCTTTTTCATTGACCACGTCGCGCGCGGAGACGCGCAGGTCGCCCCCCGCACTCAGCGAGCCGCGGTTGGTGAAGTCAGCTGACGAGGCGATATCAATCGAGTTGCCAGCAATCGTGTTCTCTAACCCGATATCGCCATCGACGCTAATCTGGATGCTCCGCGCCGCCACTATCAGCCCGTCGTGCCGAACCCCGGCGCCGCTGTCGCTGCTGATCAGGTTGATATACCGGCCGTGCATGGCGCCTGCTGCTGAGCCGGCAATAGCGACGCCAGAACCTTGCGCACCAGCGGTTGCAGTAAAGGTGCGGGCGCCTGTGGCGTAGGCGCCTTGGCCGGCCACGATGTTCAGATCCGTCTGCAACGCTTCGGAGCCGATCACGCCGTTTAAGGCCACCGAACGGGCGACGATATCGAAGTAACTCAGGCCCGAAGTGTTGACGCCGTCGGCGCCGATCAAGACCTGACCACTGTGTTTATCGACCAACAACTTCAAGCTGCCATCAGCATCGGACACACGCCCGGTGCTCACGGTCAGGCGCGACGTATTCAGCGTGGTCACGCCGTTCAGGGTCAGGCCGTTTGGGTTGGCGATCAGCAAGTCCGCCGCATCGCCGAACACTTCCAACGTGCCGCTGATTGAACTGGGCTGGTTGCCGGTGATTTCCGTGAGAATCGCTTTAGCCGTCTGCTTCAGATTCGGGTTAAGCAGCACCGCCCCGCCAATCTGGCTCGTGCCGTTGACCATGCTGTTGTTGAAGATAACGCCAGGGTTGGCCACGTCGAACTGGCCAAACCGGTTGTGGGAAAGACCGTTGCTATTAGGGTTCGCGATCTCAATCACCGGCACCCCATTGGCGGCGCTGGATACCGTGGCGCCGCTGCTGCGATCCAGCAGAATCTCGGCGGCGGTCCAACTAGGAACAGCGGCGACCCACATAGAAAGCGCGAGATGCTTAAGAGAAAAAGCGGGCGTTTTAGGTGCAACTGCGCTAGAAGCAGGCCCCTGCCGCTGCCCAGGTTTGCGTTGGGCAGTAGCGATTTCAGCCACTGGAATTAAAAAACCTAAGGGTTTGCTGAAGATAAGGCGAAAACAATGTTTATTCATGATGAGCTCAAGCTAAATAATTGTGTTTTTTGATGGCGGAAATCGGGTCATATAAGCCTTGCTCCGCAACGCTAGTCGCCGTCTTCTTTATGCTTAGGCGAAACTTCCGCGCTCGCCGACGAAGCCTCGCTCTTGCTTTGCTGGTTTATTTTTCGTCGGTTTTCTTCTAATTCCCGCGCGATTTTCTCCTCAAGCAATAACTTTGCGCGCCGGTCCGACTCCTGCTCGATAGGAGTTACGCCTGAGGAATAATAAGACGTCGGTTTATCGGCACTAGCGGAGAGGGATAGAAGAAGGGAAAAGCCGCCCACAGCAAGGCCTGCGGCGTACTTTCGCAGCCACTCCTGACAACTCATGGTAAAAATATAAGACTTACAACTTTTGATATGCACGGCAGCAGCTCTATGCGGCGAAGAATAAAACTAAAACTACGCCAAACAAGACAACGCGTGTGCAAGGGGCGACCGTGCCAAATGTATGAATCCTCCCTTAAAACAAGGGAAACCAATAAGACTAGCCACAGTTATTTATTACAGCAGAAAAATCGCACATAACTAAGGAACGTTTCTACAGCTAACAACGCATATTCACCGAGCAATGACCTTATCTTTCACGACTACAAATAAAAAAGGCCCGCAGCATGCGGGCCTTTTTTATTTGTAGTCGCCAGTTATGCAGCGTTAGCTTCCATGGATTCCCGCATGGCCAGCGCATCTTTCGGCAAATGCCGCGCGGCCTGAATCAATGCCAACAGGGTCAGCAGCATCGCGATCGGTATCAGGTACATCGCGTCGTGCAAGCCAACCGCTTTAAACGCCTCGCTCATTTCGGCAGCGCCTGCGGCATACATCGCTGAATGCGCGAAATGGTCGGAAAGCCAGCCAACCACGACTGGGCCAAGCCCACCACCGAGCAGATACAGGCCGGCAAAAAACAGTGCCATCGCGGTCGCACGCAATCGCGGTTCGATCACGTCTTGAATCGAGGTGTAAACACAGGTGTAGAAGTTGTAGGAAAACAACCAGCCGAGGCTAAAAATCGCCACGAACAGGGCAATGCTTCCGGCACCAAGCGATAACGCCCAGCCTGTCGCAACCGTAGAAATCGCCAGCGACGCTGCTGCCATCCACAGACGACCGCGTTCGGAGCGTTGGTGAGCCTTGTCGGCAAACCAGCCGCCGACCGTCAAGCCGACGAGCCCGGTAACACCGACGATAATGCCGGTGGCAACCGCCGCCTGCCCCAGCGGCATGAGGAAGTAGCGCTGCAGCATCGGCACCATGAACGAGTTACACGCATAGGTGGCGAAGTTGAAGCAAAGCCCGGCGACCACCAGCCACCAGAACGTGCGGATGCTCAATACCTTGCGCACCGGGCGGTCGACCTTGACCGCCGCCACTTGCACCACCTCAGCCGCGCCACGCTGTGGTTCGCGGATGAAGAACATAAATACGGCCAGGATCATGCCCGGAACGGCGGCGATGAAAAACGGCGCTCGCCAGCTACCAAAGGCTTCCACCATCGCACCGATGGTGAAGAAGGCGAGCAACAAGCCCAACGGTAGGCCCAGCATGAAAATGCCCATGGCACGGGCGCGCTTGTTGGCAGGAAAGAGGTCGCCAATGAGTGAGTTAGCGGCTGGCGCGTAACTGGCCTCACCGATACCAACGCCCATACGTACGAGAAGGAAGCTCCAAAAGCCGGTAACGAATCCGTTAACGGCTGTAAGACCGCTCCACACCATAAGGCCCCAGCCCATGATTTTGCGGCGTGAGCCGTTGTCCGCCATGCGTCCCAGAGGCACGCCGGCAATCGCGTAGACGATGGTAAAAGCGGTGCCGATCAGGCCGAGCTGCAAGTCACTCAGGCTCCATTCATGGCGCAGGGGTTCGATGATGATCGCGGGAATGCTGCGGTCGAAGAAATTGAACAGGTTCGCAAGGAACAGCAAGAACAAGACACGCCAAGCATTGGCCGCCTGAGTAGCACTGGACATAAAGGAGTTCTCTTTTGTTGTTCTTATCAAAGCTGACCTCGCCACTACGCAAAAAACTGTAGGACAAAGCCTGAGGGTCCAATCTAGAGCCTCTGCGCGGCGGTGTCTGTGAACATTCGTAAACCTTATGTAACTCGATTTTTTCTCGCTTTCGCCGCCCCGCTTGGGTCATGTCCTGTGCTTGCCGTTAGTCGTTAGGGGTTGCCAAGCAAATAAGATATATCTTAAGTTATATCTTAGATAACCCAGGACGAGAGCAAATCGATGCGAGACCACCATCACCACCCGCTCCATATGCGTGAGACCGATGAATTTGAGCGTCGCCCCGGCGGGCGCGGTGGGCGCGGGCCACGGGTGTTTGCACCTGGCGACCTGAAACTACTGTTGTTGGCGCTGATTGCGGAACAACCCAGCCATGGCTATGACCTGATTCGCCGGATTGAGGACATGTTTGAAGGCGCCTACGCTCCAAGCCCCGGTGTGATTTATCCGACGCTGACCTTTCTCGAAGAAAGCGACCTCATCGCAGGCGATGCACAGCACGGCAAAAAACTGTACAGCGTGACCGCAGCCGGCCAGGCCTCGCTTGCTGAGCAGCAAGTGGCGCTAGACGGGCTCAAGGTTCGCCTGGAAGTCAGTAAACGCTCAATGCGCGGCCACGATCGGCCGGCACAAATTCACGAAGCGGTGCACAACCTACGCCACGCGTTGCAGCTACACCACGGCCAATGGAGTGAGGCGGAAATCATCCGCGTGCGCGATGTGCTGAATGCCGCCGCCACCGCTATTGCTGCCGGCCCCCACTCTGCTCAGACAAACCCGGAGACTGCGCAATGACTCAACCCAACGCTGCGGGCATTCACCGCGTGATGCATGAAATCAAACGTCGTCGGTTGGACGTGATCCGCGTTACCGAGCTGACACCACACATGCGCCGCATCACCCTCGGCGGCCCGGACCTGGCGGGTTTTACCAGCTTGGGAAGCGACGACCATATCAAGCTGTTTTTTGCCCAGACGCCGGAACAGCAAGCAACGCTCGAAGCGCTGCACGCGGGTGCAGAGAGCGAGGGTCCGAAGCCGGCGATGCGCGACTACACGCCGCGCCGTTACGACGCGGCGGCGGGCGAACTGGATATCGACTTCGTTCTGCACGGCGACGGCCCCGCGTCGACGTGGGCAGAACAGGCGGCACCGGGCCAGCACCTTTATGCAGGTGGGCCACGCGGTTCGATGATCGTGCCCGATATGTTCGACAGCTACCTGCTGATCGGCGACGAAACCGCCCTGCCCGCTATCGCCAGACGTCTGGAGGAACTGCCGGCCGGGCGTCAGGTGTTGGCGTTGATCGAGGTAGCAAACGCGGCGGAGCAACAAACGTTGACCAGTGCGGCGAACGTGCAGGTGCAGTGGTTGCACCGTGACGAGGGTGAAGATTTACTCAGCGCGGCAAAAACCATCACGTTGCCGAGTGGTTCGCTATACACCTGGATAGCGGCGGAGTCGGCAACATCGCGCCGTATCAGACGCGTGTTGCTCGATGAGTTCGGCGTTGACGAGAACTTTCTAAAGGCCGCCGGCTATTGGAAGCTCGACAGCACTACCGAGGACTGACTACCCCAGCGCGGCGCCATTCGGCGAGCCAGGCCAGTGAGGCTTCGGTACCCGCGTTGGGTCGATATTCCGCGCTCAGCCAGCCCGTGTAACCCGCCTGGCGCAAGGCATTGAAAGCAGACGCGAAATCGATGCTCCCAGTGCCTGGCTGGTTTCGCCCGGGACAGTCGGCGAATTGCACATGGCCAATCATTCCCGCCAGATCGGCAATCGCCTGGGGCAAGTCCACGCCCTGGCGAGCCATGTGGTAAAGGTCGAGCTGGGCTGCAAAGTTGTCGTGATTTACGGCGTTAACCAAGTCCCGCAATTGCTCGGGCGTGTTGATCAAAAAGCCGGGCATATCCAGCGGATTGATCGCCTCGCTGAGCACCTTTATTCCTAACGGCCGGAAGGCTTCGGCCGCCATCCGCACATTATCGATGAGCGTCGCTAACGCTTGCTCCCGGCTTATGCCCTGCGCCAAGCGGCCAGGCAACACGTTGACGAATTGTGGACGGACCATGGCGGCGTAGGTGAGCGCCTCTTGCAACGCGCGAGCGAACGCGTCGCGACGCTCCGGCACGGCAGCCAAACCTGGACCGCCAGAAGCCAGATCAGGCGCAGCGACATTTAGCAGCAGCAAAGGGAGCCCCGCCGCCTCCAACGCTTCCTTGAACTGAATGGCCGGAACCTCATAGGGATATTGCGCTTCAACGCCCGAGAATCCCGCCACCGCCGCGGCCCCGATGCGCTTGAGCAAAGGCAACTCGGTAAATAGCAGGGAGATGTTGGCCGCCACGTTCATCAATGCTTCTCCCGGTACAGCTCGATAAGGGTTGCGGGGTCGCGCTCAAGATTGCCGACGCTGCTGCCATGCAAGCGCATAAGCTGAGCGGCCAATGCACTGATCGGCGTGCTGGAGTCGTGCTCACGCGCGAGCTTCACGGCGGTATCCAGGTCTTTCAGCAGCGTGCGCACATGCCACTTAATAGGCTCGAATTGGCTCTCGGCCATTTGCGGCGCAAGAATTTGCAGCGGCTTGGAATCAGCGAAACCACCAGCCAGGGCCGAAGCCAGCACGCTTGCGTCGACGCCCGATTTTTCCGCCAGCGCGACGACCTCAGCAATCACCAGCGCGTTACAGGCGACGATCATCTGATTGCACACCTTGGTGACCTGGCCCGCACCCACTGAGCCCATGCGGGTCAGACGCTGCCCAAGGTTCATCAGAACAGGACGGACGCGCTCGATGTCCGCCTCTCGCCCACCGGCCATGATGGTTAAGGTGCCTACCTGGGCGCCGGCCACGCCTCCGGACACCGGCGTGTCGAGCCAATGCATGCCCGTGCGGCTTTCCAGTTCAGCGGCCATTTCACGGGTGGCGGCAGGTTCCAGACTGGAAAAATCGACAAGTAGCTGCCCCGCTTTCGCACCGTCCACCACTCCGTTTTCGCCGAACACTACCTTGCGCACGACGCGCGTATCGGCGAGGCACAACATCACCACATCGGCGTGC
The DNA here is from genome assembly GCF_979258635.1 of Pseudomonas sp. AC070. Classification (NCBI taxonomy): domain Bacteria; kingdom Pseudomonadati; phylum Pseudomonadota; class Gammaproteobacteria; order Pseudomonadales; family Pseudomonadaceae; genus Pseudomonas; species Pseudomonas sp. AC070. The sequence goes on along the minus strand of NZ_OZ409871.1, from coordinate 2,198,828 downwards.
TCGCATAGCTCGGCAGGCGTAGTGACCTGACGGGCGCCCGCACCTACCAGCGGTGCACATTTCTCCGGTGAACGGTTCCAAACAGTCAGCGTGTAGCCGGCCGACAACAACCGCTGGCACATCGGCAGCCCCATCAGGCCGATGCCGGCGAAAGCAATAGAAGGAAGGGACACGTTCATCGCAAGACTCCAACGGCGGCAGAAAACGGCATCTTAACGCTCGCCCTGTATCGCCGGCACCCCAATAAAAAAGCCCCGCACAGGGCGGGGCTTTTTTTGTTGGCTTAAATCGAATGCTTAGAAACGCTCGATTTTGGCCTTGGCTTCCAATTCGGCGCGGAACGCAGCGAAGTCTTGTTGGCCGCTACGCGAAGCGAGGAAGCGGCGGTACATCGCCTTATCTTCTTCGCTCAAGCTTTCTTTCGGCTCGCTGACACCTTTGAGCTGCACGACGACATAGTCGCCATTGGCCAGGGTGACGCCAGTGAAAGTGGGCTTGTCGGCCGACTCCGGTTTGCTCATCCGGAACAGCGCCTGCAACACGGACGGTTCGATACCTTCCTGGCTACGAGTTGCAGCTTCGACGACCTTCCAGTCTTGCTGCCCTTTGGCCTGAGCGACGGGGGTTTTGCCCTCGCGCAGATCAGCCAGCATCGCCTTGCCTTTGGTTTCCACCGCTTCAGCAGCGCGCAATTGAACCAAGTGCTCGCGAATCGCAGCGGTCACTTTTTCCAGCGGCTGCTGCTCAGGCTTTTTGTGCTCTTTGACGCGCACAATCACCACGGTGTCGGGATCTAGCTCGATGGCACCGCTGTTCGAGCCTTCTTCCAGCACTTCCGGGCTAAAAGCAGCCTGCAGAACCTGACGATTGGCCGTCAGGCCCTCTCCCCCTTCGCGACCAAACGGCGCAGTGGTTTTCACCTGCAGGCCCTGTTCTTGTGCAGGTTGGCTGAGGTCCGACGCTTCGAATGCCGAGTCTTCGAGAGCCTTGCTGGCTTCAACGAATTTCTGCTCAACCTGCGCGGTTTTCAGCTCGCGGGTGAGTTTGTCTTTCAAGCTTGCCAGGGTCGGCACTTCTGGCGCCTGCACGCCCAGCAATTTGATGATGTGCCAGCCGAAACTGCTGCGTACCGGGGCCGAGACAGCGCCCTTGTCCAATGCGTACAGCGCTTCTTCGAAAGCAGGATCGTAGACGCCTTTGCCGGCATAGCCCAGGTCGCCGCCGCTGGCTTTGGAGCCTGGATCTTCGGACAACTCTTTGGCCAACTTGGCGAAATCTTCGCCCTTGTCCAGACGCTGCTTGATCTCATCGATCTTGGCTTTGGCCTGCTCGTCGGTTTGCTTGTCGTTCACTTCGATAAGAATGTGCGCGGCTTCGCGCTGCTCAGCGAGGTTAGCGATTTCTTTCTCGTACGCGGCCTGGAGGTCTTCATTGCCGACCTCGACCTTGCTGAAAAACGCTTCTTTTTTCAGCTCGATGTAGTCAAGAACAACCTGCTCCGCGCTCATGAACTGACTGGCGTTTTCGTCGTAGTACGCCTTGATTTCATCGTCAGAAAGCTTCACCGCTTTTGGGTCAGCCTTGAGTGTCAGGGTGGCGAAGTCGCGGGTTTGCTTTTCCAGACGGGCGAAGTTTTTCACTTCTTCATCAGTCACAAAGCCGCTACCGGACACGCCTGCGCGCAGCTGGCCGATGAGCATTTCCTGCTCAAGCATCTGACGGAATTGGAGACGGGTGTGCCCCATCTGCCGGATAACCTGGTCGAAACGGTCGGAGTTGAATTTGCCGTCTACCTGGAACTCTGGCGTGTTCAGAATCAACTGATCCAGAGCGGGTTGGGAAAATGCGAAATGGGCGTCTTTGGTGCTCTGCAGCAACAGCTTGCGCTCGATCAAACTTTTCAAAGCCGCTTCACGCAGCAGTTTGTCGTCGAGCAGCGAAGCATCGAAATCTTTACCGAGGCGTTGCATCAACTGACGGCGCTGGGCTTCCATCGCCTGGCTCAGTTCGTTTTGGCTTACTTCTTCACCATTGACCTTGGCAGCCTGTTGCGCGGTGCTTTGCGAAGTGAAAATAGCCTCAATGCCGGTGAATGCCATTAAGGCAACAATGACACCGATGATGGTCTTGGCAATCCAGCCTTGTGAATTGTCCCTGATGTTCTGCAGCATGCGTCCCCCAGAAACGACCGTACTGAAATAAGCGGTCGTGGAGCGTGGGTAGAATCCGGATAGAAGAAAGGCGCATCCGAGGATGCGCCTTCTCGTAGCTGGCGGGGCGATCAAGGCTCGTGTCGAACCTTGTTGCGCGGAGCCGGTAATCTAACCAGCCCTGCTCTACCGCCTCGCGACTCGGCCAGCATTACGCTGGCCGAGGTGGGCAAAACCAGAAAGACGCTTAGTTAACGGCGTCTTTCAGAGCTTTACCAGCTTTGAAGCCTGGGATCTTAGCAGCAGCGATGCTGATCGGCTTACCAGTCTGTGGGTTACGGCCAGTACGAGCAGCGCGCTCTTTAACAGCGAAAGTACCGAAACCTACCAGTACAACCGAATCACCAGCCTTGAGAGCGCCAGTTACGGATTCGATTACTGCGTCCAGCGCACGGCCAGCTACAGCTTTCGGGATATCAGCAGATGCAGCGATAGCATCAATCAGTTCCGACTTGTTCACTCTAAGTCCCCTTATTCCTGTTTGAGTTTATTTCTTAATTTTTGGGTGAAAGCAAAAACGGTGCTGGAAGGCCATTTGGCACAAGAAGAGCCGCTTTATAACAAGGGCTCTAAAAATGTGTCAAGGAAGCCCCCCGGCTAATGCGTGCTAATTCGCTCCTTGGAATCAGTCTCGCGTTTGTCATCCTTTGCAACCATCTCCGGAGCCGCATCGGGCAAGGGCTCCGGCGCGTATTGCAGCGCAATTTGCAGGACCTCGTCAATCCATTTAACCGGTTTAATCTGCAGGTCAGCCTTAATATTCTCCGGAATCTCTTTCAGATCACGAACGTTCTCTTCGGGAATAATCACAATCTTGATTCCGCCACGATGAGCCGCCAGAAGTTTTTCTTTCAAGCCACCAATCGCCAGAACTTGCCCGCGCAAAGTAATTTCACCGGTCATTGCCACATCGGCTCGAACGGGTATCTGAGTGAGGGCTGAAACCAGCGCCGTACACATGCCCACGCCAGCGCTGGGGCCATCTTTAGGAGTCGCCCCTTCCGGCATGTGAATGTGAATGTCGCGCTTCTCATGGAAGTCCAGCGCCACCCCCAGACTCTTGGCCCGACTGCGCACAACGGTGAGTGCAGCCGTGATGGATTCGACCATCACATCGCCCAAAGAACCGGTCTTGATCAGTTGACCTTTGCCTGGAACAACCGCCGCTTCGATGGTCAGCAACTCGCCGCCAACCTGGGTCCAGGCAAGGCCTGTGACCTGGCCGATTTGATCTTGCTGCTCCGCCAGACCGTAGCGATATTTACTGACACCGAGGAAGTGCTCGAGCGAATCAGCCGCCACAACCACTTTCATACGCTTCTCGCGGAAATGCTCTTTCACTGCCTTGCGGCAAACCTTTGCGATCTGCCGCTCAAGACTGCGAACACCCGCTTCACGCGTGTAGTAGCGGATCATGTCGCGGATCGCTGCTTCCTCAAACTCGAGCTCGCCTTTCTTCAAACCGTTGGCCTGAAGCTGTTTCGGCGCGAGGTATTTGACCGCGATATTGACCTTTTCGTCCTCGGTGTAGCCGGGTAGACGGATTACTTCCATACGGTCCAGCAACGGTGCCGGAATGTTCATGGAGTTCGCGGTACAGAGGAACATCACGTCTGAAAGGTCGTAATCAACCTCCAGATAATGGTCGTTGAAATTGTGGTTTTGCTCTGGGTCGAGCACCTCAAGCAACGCTGAGGCGGGATCGCCGCGCATGTCCTGCCCCATCTTGTCGATTTCATCGAGCAAGAAGAGCGGATTTCGTACGCCAACCTTAGTCATCTTCTGAATCAGACGACCTGGCATCGACCCAATGTATGTACGACGGTGCCCACGAATTTCGGCCTCGTCGCGCACGCCGCCGAGCGCCATACGGACGAATTTTCGATTAGTCGCATGGGCGATGGATTCAGCCAGCGAGGTTTTACCCACGCCAGGTGGACCAACGAGACAGAGCACCGGACCTTTTACTTTTTTCACGCGCTTTTGCACGGCGAGATATTCGAGGATGCGCTCTTTAACTTCTTCGAGGCCGTAATGGTCGGCGTCGAGAATGTCCTCGGCTTTGGCGAGATCCAGGCGAACTTTGCTTTCAGCTTTCCATGGCACATTCACCAACCAATCGATGTAGGAGCGAACCACAGTTGCTTCGGCGGACATCGGCGACATCTGCTTCAGCTTATTCAGCTCGGCCTGCGCCTTGGCGTACGCTTCCTTGGTAAGACCAGCGTTCTCGACGCGTTTTTTCAGTTCGTCGAGCTCGTTGTGGCCTTCGTCGCCATCGCCCAACTCTTTCTGAATAGCCTTCATCTGCTCATTCAGGTAGTACTCGCGCTGGCTACGCTCCATCTGCTTTTTAACGCGGCCGCGGATGCGCTTCTCAACCTGCAGCAAATCGATTTCAGCATCCAGCAGAGCCAAAACGTGCTCAACCCGCTGCGCGAGCTCAGTTATCTCGAGGATTTCTTGCTTCTGTTCGATTTTCAGCGCCATGTGCGCCGCCATGGTGTCCACCAGACGACTAGGTTCGTCGATACTATTTAGAGACGACAACACCTCGGCAGGCACCTTTTTGCCGAGCTGAACATATTGCTCGAACTGGCTCAAAAGGCTGCGGGTGAAGACTTCCGATTCGCGCTCGGCGGCATCGACTTCCTCAATCAATGCGACCTGCGCACGGCAATGGCCGTCGATCTCGATAAAGCGCTCGATAGCGCCGCGCTGCTCGCCTTCGACCAATACCTTTACTGTGCCGTCGGGCAGTTTCAGCAACTGCAGCACGGTGGCTACGGTACCAACGCGGTAAAGGGCATCTTCAGCAGGATCATCATCGGCGGGGTTCTTTTGAGCAACCAGCAAGATCTGCTTGTCGCCAGTCATCGCGGCCTCAAGGGCTTCGATCGATTTTTCGCGACCCACAAACAGCGGGATCACCATGTGTGGATAGACCACGACATCACGCAGTGGCAAGAGAGGCAATTCGACTGTTGTCTTCATGATTTTCAGCTCTACGGCGGCCATTCGGCCGTAAACAGGTGGGAAATACCCTTGGACCTAAGATGGGGGCAGCCCAAACAAAAAACAAGCGCTGGTTCAGGAAAAGCAAAGGGGCCCGCAGGCCCCTTGCTTTAACCATGTGACAACCCTGCTTTAAGCGTCTGGCGCAGCTTTCGCTGGCGGCTCGCTGTTTTCGTAGATCAACAGCGGCTTGGAGGTTCCAGCGATTACGCTCTCGTCGATCACCACTTTGCTAACGTCCGACTGCGACGGAATTTCATACATGGTGTCGAGTAAAACGCCTTCAAGAATCGAGCGCAGGCCACGGGCGCCGGTTTTGCGCTCCAAAGCCCGATGAGCGACAGACTTAAGGGCATCCGGACGGAATTCCAAATCTACGCCTTCCATCTCGAACAGCTTCGCGTACTGCTTGGTAAGCGCGTTTTTCGGCTCAGTGAGAATCTGCATCAGAGCAGCCTCATCCAACTCATCCAACGTCGCGATAACCGGCAGACGACCTACGAACTCAGGAATCAGGCCAAACTTGACCAAGTCATCAGGCTCGACCTGACGCAAGGACTCACCGACTTTCTTGCCCAAATCGATGCTGCGCACTTCGGCGTTGAAGCCAATGCCGCCTTTAGCCGAACGACCCTGGATAACTTTTTCCAAGCCAGAGAACGCACCACCGCAGATGAACAGGATGTTGCGTGTATCGACTTGCAGGAATTCCTGCTGCGGATGCTTGCGGCCACCTTGCGGCGGTACGGAGGCAACCGTGCCCTCGATCAATTTCAGCAAGGCTTGTTGCACGCCCTCGCCAGAAACGTCACGGGTAATCGATGGATTATCGGATTTACGGGAAATCTTGTCGATTTCGTCGATGTAGACAATGCCCATTTGAGCTTTTTCTACGTCGTAATCGCACTTTTGCAGCAGCTTCTGAATGATGTTTTCCACATCCTCGCCGACGTAGCCGGCTTCGGTCAGCGTGGTGGCATCGGCAATGGTGAACGGAACGTTCAGCAAGCGAGCCAGTGTCTCAGCCAGCAGGGTTTTACCCGATCCCGTCGGACCAATCAGCAAAATGTTGCTTTTACCCAGCTCGACATCATCTTTCTTGTCGCGCTGATTGAGGCGTTTGTAGTGGTTATAAACCGCCACCGCCAGTACCTTTTTCGCTCGTTCCTGCCCGATCACGTACTGATCAAGGATGGTGCTGATTTCCTTAGGCGCGGGAAGTTTATGAGCGCTGCTCTCGGCCTGAGCTTCTTGCACCTCCTCGCGGATGATGTCATTGCACAGGTCAACGCACTCGTCGCAGATAAAGACCGAGGGGCCGGCAATCAATTTGCGCACTTCATGCTGGCTTTTGCCGCAGAAGGAGCAATAGAGCAGTTTGCCGTTGTCCTCGCCGTTGCGGGTGTCAGTCATTCGTTCAATCCAATCCGATAGGCTTGAAACACAAGATGAGGGCAAATGCGGGCATTTTCAAGCCCGCAAGGCGGCCATGTATCACTGACCGCCGCCAAACGTCTTACTGGGCAGCCATTTCCCGCTTGCTCAGGACTTTGTCGATCAGACCGTAATTCACTGCGACTTCGCCGCTCATGAAGTTGTCACGGTCGGTATCGCGGGCAATCACCTCGATCGGCTGACCGGTGTGGTGCGCAAGGATTTGGTTCAGGCGATCACGGATCGTGAGAATTTCACGGGTGTGAATTTCAATGTCCGAAGCCTGACCCTGAAAGCCCCCCAACGGCTGGTGAATCATCATGCGCGAGTGCGGCAGGCAGTAACGCTTGCCGGCGGCGCCGCCAGCCAACAGGAGCGCGCCCATGCTGCAAGCTTGGCCGATGCAGATGGTGGACACGTCCGGCTTGATGAATTGCATGGTGTCGTAGATCGACATACCCGCAGTCACCGAACCGCCTGGGGAGTTGATATAGAGGTGAATGTCTTTGTCCGGATTTTCCGCTTCCAGGAACAGCAACTGCGCTGCTACCAGGTTAGCCATGTAGTCTTCTACCGGGCCGATGAGGAAAATCACGCGCTCTTTAAGCAAGCGCGAGTAGATGTCATAAGCGCGTTCGCCGCGGGCGGACTGCTCGATGACCATTGGCACCAGACCACCAGCGGCCTGGATGTCATGCATTTGCGGCATAAAAGGATTACTGGACATGTATCCGACGCTCCCTAGCTTTTGTCATGTCTCAAATACACATAAGCCAGCACGAAGGCTGGCTTATGGTTGCTCGTACGACGTTAGGGTCAGGCTGCTTGTGGAGCTTCTGCCGGCTTGACCGCTTCTTCGTAAGAGACCTGCTTATCGGTCACATTGGCCTTCTGCAGAACAGTATCTACAACTTGTTCTTCCAGTACAACCGAACGCACTTCGTTCAGTTGCTGGTCGTTTTTGTAGTACCAAGACACCACTTGTTCAGGCTCCTGATAGGCCGAGGCCATTTCCTGAATCATCTCGCGAACGCGGGCTTCGTCAGGCTTGAGCTCGAACTGCTTGACCACTTCGGCTACGATCAGCCCCAGCACAACGCGGCGCTTGGCTTGCTCTTCGAACAGCTCGGCAGGCAGCTGGTCAGGCTTGATGTTGCCGCCGAACTGTTGCACAGCTTGTACGCGCAGGCGGTCAACTTCGTTGCTCAACAGTGCTTTTGGCACTTCGATAGGATTGGCCGACAGCAGCCCTTCCATCACTTGGTTTTTAACTTTCGATTTGATGGCCTGACGCAGCTCGCGCTCCATGTTCTTGCGAACTTCGGCGCGGAAGCCTTCGAGGCCGCCTTCTTTGATACCGAACAGAGCGAAGAAATCGTCGTTCAACTCAGGCAGTTTCGGCTCGGCAACGCTGTTCACGGTGACGGTGAACTCGGCTTCTTTACCGGCCAGTTCCAGGTTTTGGTAGTCAGCAGGGAAAGTCAGCTTCAGCACGCGCTCTTCGCCAGCTTTAGCGCCGACCAGACCGTCTTCGAAGCCAGGGATCATGCGGCCAGAGCCGATAACCAGTTGAGTGCCTTTGGCCGAGCCGCCAGCGAACGCTTCACCATCTACTTTGCCAACGAAATCGATGTTGACCTGGTCGTCTTTCTGAGCGGCGCGGTCAGCGGTTTCGAAACGGGTGTTTTGCTTGCGCAGGATTTCCAGCATGTTGTCGAGGTCGGCATCAGCGACTTCGGCTTGCAGGCGTTCGATGGCGATACCGTCGAAGCCCGCGACCTGGAACTCAGGGAACACTTCGAAGGTGGCGACGTATTCGAGGTCTTTGCCCTTTTCGAAGGTTTTTGGCTGAACTGCTGGCGCGCCAGCCGGGTTCAATTTCTGCTCAACCACAGCTTCGTAAAAGGTGGCTTGGATCAGGTCGCTCAGGGCTTCCTGACGAGCAGCATCTTCGTAACGCTGACGGATAACGCTCATCGGCACTTTGCCTGGGCGGAAACCCGGCACTTTGGCACGGCGTGCAGTCTGCTGCAGGCGCTTGTTTACTTCGGTCTCGATGCGCTCAGCAGGAACACCAATGGTCATACGACGCTCAAGAGCGGAAGTATTTTCAACAGAAACTTGCATGAATATTCCTCGTTGCACAGACGTTAGCCGGCCGTTTCCGGCCCCAGAAATCAAGGGCATGCATTCTAGTGGCGAAAACTCAAGAAGTCACCACACACTGCGTCAGTCGTGCATTCATAAGGGAATTCCTACATAAGCCAAGCCATGCATGTCGCGCGCGCTTATATAAAGGAGGGAAAATTACCCACTGGAAAAACGGAAAACCGGAAAACCGGAAAACCGGAAAACAAAAAAGGCAGCCCTTAACGGAGCTGCCTTTTTTGTTCGCCGAGATCAGCGCTAGTTGGTGCGGACGGAGAGACTCGAACTCTCACGCCTTGCGGCGCTGGAACCTAAATCCAGTGTGTCTACCAATTCCACCACGTCCGCGAAGCTTTGAAGCAAAGACGCCAGACTGTTTAAGGTCTGGCGTCTTTTCGAATATGGGGTGGACGATGGGGATCGAACCCACGACAACAGGAGTCACAATCCTGTGCTCTACCAACTGAGCTACGCCCACCATATTGCGTTGTTGCTGTGTTGCTTTGCTTGTATTGCCAAACAGCCTTGTGGCGTGCCCGGCAGGACTCGAACCTGCGACCATCCGCTTAGAAGGCGGATGCTCTATCCAGCTGAGCTACGGGCACTTGGCTGTGCTCGACAAGCGGGGCGAATGTTATAGACGAGCTAATCAGCCGTCAACACTAAAACGTAAAAAATTCAGTGAGATAAAGGAGTTACGGGAAAATGCTGACCGCCCGCCTTTGCCCGCTCGGCCGGTCATGCGAGAATGCGCGTCCTTTTTCAATCATTTCCGATGGTTAACCAAGCGTCATGACCGCACAACTTATCGACGGCAAGGCGATCGCCGCTAGCCTGCGCAAGCAGATCGCCCAACGTGTCGCCGAACGCAGCGAGCAAGGGCTTCGTACTCCGGGCCTGGCTGTAATCCTGGTCGGCAGCGACCCCGCTTCTCAGGTGTACGTTTCCCATAAGCGTAAAGACTGCGAAGAAGTCGGCTTTCTCTCCCATGCCTATGACCTTCCGGCCAGCACCACCCAGGACGAATTGCGCGAGCTGATCGACCGGCTCAACGATGACGCCACCATTGATGGCATTCTCCTGCAACTGCCGCTCCCCAAGCACCTCGATGCCTCGCAACTGCTTGAGCGCATCCGCCCCGACAAAGATGTCGACGGTTTCCACCCGTTCAATATCGGCCGCCTGGCCCAGCGTATTCCGCTGCTTCGTCCGTGCACGCCTAAAGGCATCATGACGTTGCTGGCCAGCACTGGCGTCGACCTGTATGGCATGGATGCGGTGATCGTCGGCGCTTCCAATATTGTCGGCCGTCCGATGGCGATGGAGCTGTTGCTGGCTGGTTGCACCGTGACCGTCACGCACCGCTTCACCAAGGACCTCGCCGGCCACGTCGGCCGTGCTGATCTGGTGGTCGTAGCGGCGGGCAAGCCGGGGTTGGTAAAAGGTGAGTGGATCAAGCCTGGCGCCGTGGTGATCGATGTCGGCATCAACCGTCAGGAAGACGGCAAGCTGGTGGGCGACGTGGTGTACGACACCGCTCTGCCCCGCGCTGGCTGGATTACGCCAGTGCCTGGCGGCGTGGGCCCCATGACCCGCGCGTGCTTGCTGGAAAATACGTTGTACGCGGCAGAGCATTTGCACGACTGATATCCAATCGAACCACTGTGGGAGCGGCTTCAGCCGCGATTCCTGCAAAGAAGCATCGCGGCTAAAGCCGCTCCCACAGGTTTGGGATCGCAATAAAAAAAACGGCACCCTCAAGGTGCCGTTTTTTTTGCCTTATGAAAAACGCCGCTTACTTACGCGCCGCTTCCCACTGCTTCAGCAGATCGTTGTAGTTAACGGTCTCGCCTTTGGGCTTCTCGTTAGCCAGTTTCGGCTTCGGTGCGCCCGGCTGGTCGAACCAGTATTGCGCATCCTTTTCCGGGTTCATTTTCGGACCGCAGATTGGCTGCACTTTCGAGCGTTCAAGGCGCGTCATGATCGCGTCCTGATCTTTAGCCAAGCCGTCGAGCGCTTCCTGCGGAGTTTTCTCGCCGCTGGCCGCTTCCGAAATATGGCTCCACCACAACTGCGCAAGGCGCGGATAGTCCGGCACGTTGGTGCCGGTCGGCGTCCATTGCACGCGGGCCGGGCTGCGGTAGAACTCAACCAACCCGCCCAGTTTCGGCGCCATGTCAGTCATGGCTTGCGAGTTGATGTCCGACTCACGAATCGGCGTCAGACCGAGAATGGTCTTCTTCAGCGAAACGGTTTTCGAGGTCACGAACTGCGCGTACAGCCAAGCGGCCAAACGTTGCTTTTCCGGGGTCGATTTCAGGAACGTCCACGAGCCCACGTCCTGGTAGCCGAGCTTCATGCCCTCTTCCCAATACGGGCCACGTGGCGACGGTGCCATACGCCATTTCGGCGTGCCATCGGCGTTTACCACTGGCAGGCCCGGTTTGGTCATGTCGGCGGTGAAGGCGGTATACCAGAAAATTTGCTGAGCAATGTTGCCCTGCGCAGGCACCGGGCCAGACTCGGAGAACGTCATGCCCTGGGCTTCTGGCGGCGCGTAGGCGCGCATCCAGTCCACGTATTTCTGCGTGGCGAACACAGCGGCCGGGCCGTTGGTGTCGCCTCCGCGGGTGACGCTGGAGCCCACCGGGTGGCAGTCCTCTACGCGAATGCCCCACTCGTCTACTGGCAAGCCGTTAGGCAAGCCTTTGTCGCCGCCGCCGGCCATGGAGAACCAGGCATCGGTAAAGCGCCAGCCCAGGGACGGGTCTTTTTTGCCGTAGTCCATGTGGCCGTAAACGCGTTTGCCGTCGATTTCCTTCACGTCTTCGCTGAAGAATTTGGCGATGTCTTCATAGGCGGACCAGTTCACCGGCACGCCCAACTCATAGCCGTACTTCTCTTTGAACTTGGCCTTCAAATCGGCGCGTTCAAACCAGTCGGCACGGAACCAGTACAGGTTGGCGAACTGTTGGTCGGGCAGTTGATAAATCTTGCCGTCCGGAGCCGTAGTGAACGAGATGCCGATGAAGTCTTTCAGGTCCAAGGTCGGCGAGGTGAAGTCTTTGCCTTCGTTGGCCATCAGGTCGGTGATGGATTCGGTTTTGCCGTAGCGAAAATGGGTGCCGATCAGGTCGGAGTCGTTTACCCAGCCGTCGTAGATGTTCTTGTCCGACTGCATTTGCGTTTGCAGTTTTTCCACCACGTCGCCTTCTTGCAGCAGGTCGTGGGTCAGGGTGATGCCGGTGATTTCGCTAAAGGCCTTGGCCAGCACCTTGGATTCATATTCGTGGGTGGTCAGGGTTTCCGACACCACGTTGATCTTCATGCCGCGGAACGGCTCGGCCGCCTTGATAAACCATTTGAGCTCTTCGAGCTGCTGCTCGGGTGTGAGCGTGGACGGTTTGAACTCGCTGCCAATCCATTTCTTTGCCGCGTCCTCGTAAGCGTCCGCCCAGGCTGTTGCACTCAAGCCACTCAGGGCGAAAATCGCCGCCAACGTCACGCTATGTCGCAGTTTGTTGTTTTTGTTCAACATAGACACCTCCTGGTAATTATTAGGTAGAGCTCCAACCTCGCGGGGCAGACAACAACGACAGCTGCGGCCCGCCTGCCGGTTAACCCCAACGCATCACAACCAACAGCCACACCAGGGACAGCGCGGACGCCACCCAGATGCTCCATTCAGTCGCGCCGATCACCAGCAAATGCAGGTAGGCGCTTCCGAGAAGACCAATAAACAGCCGATCACCACGAGTGGTAGCAATCGGTAAAAACCCGCGCCGCTCAACGCAAGGCGAGCGCAGTTCCCACACCGTCATGCCCACCAGCAACAACGCGATTGCCGCGAAGAACGCTGCGGTGGGGATCGTCCAAGCCATCCATTCCATCGTCAGTTCCTCACACCCGGCCCAGGGCAAAGCCCTTGGCTACATGGTTTCGCACGAACCAGATCACCAGCATGCCCGGCAAAATAGTCAGTACCCCGGCTGCCGCGAGCACGCCCCAGTCGATGCCCGATGCCGATACCGTGCGGGTCATTACCGCAGCAATCGGTTTGGCATTTACCGAGGTCAACGTGCGCGCCAGCAGCAGCTCGACCCACGAGAACATGAAGCAGAAAAACGCGGTTACGCCGATGCCCGAGCCAATCAGCGGGATGAAAATCTTGGCGAAGAATTTCGGGAAGCTGTAGCCGTCGATATACGCGGTTTCGTCGATTTCTTTTGGCACGCCCGACATAAAACCTTCAAGAATCCACACCGCCAACGGCACGTTGAACAAGCAATGCGCCAACGCCACGGCAATGTGGGTATCGAACAGGCCAATCGAGGAATACAGCTGAAAGAACGGCAGCAGGAATACGGCCGGGGGTGCCATGCGGTTGGTCAGCAGCCAGAAGAACAGGTGCTTGTCGCCCAGGAACCGGTAGCGAGAAAACGCGTAGGCCGCCGGTAACGCCACGGTCAGCGAAATCACCGTGTTCAGGCTCACGTAATACAGCGAATTGAGGTAGCCGGTGTACCAACTCGGGTCGGTGAAAATCACCTTGTAGTTGGCCAGGGTGAAATGGCTGGGCCACAGGCTGAGGCCGCCGAGAATCTCGTTATTGGTTTTGAACGACATGTTCAGCAACCAGTAAATCGGCACCAGCAGAAACAGCACATAGAGCACCAGCACCACTTTTTTTCGTGTTGTCATGGTCGGGCCTCAGCGGGATTTATCGTTGTGGGTCATGGCGGTGTAGAACACCCACGACACCAACAGAATGATCAGGAAGTACACCAGCGAAAACGCCGCCGCCGGGCCCAGGTCGAATTGGCCGATCGCCATTTGCGTCAGGGTTTGGCTGAGGAACGTGGTGGCGTTGCCCGGCCCGCCGCCGGTGAGCACAAAGGGCTCGGTGTAAATCATGAAACTGTCCATAAAGCGCAGCATCACGGCGATCAGCAGCACGCTTTTGAGCTTGGGCAGTTGAATGTGACGGAAAACCGCCCAGCCCGACGCCCGATCAATGCGCGCGGCCTGGTAATACACATCGGGAATGGCGCGCAAACCGGAGTAACAGAGCAGCGCCACCAACGACGTCCAGTGCCACACATCCATGATTAACACCGTGGCCCAGGCATCGCCCGTATTGGCCGCGTAGTTGTACGAGATGCCCAGCTTGTTAAGCGTGTAGCCCATCAAGCCGATGTCGGCGCGTCCGAAAATCTGCCAAATAGTGCCGACCACGTTCCAGGGAATCAGCAGCGGAATGGCCAGCACGATCAACACCAGCGAGGCCATTTTGCCCTTGGTGGGCATGCACAACGCGATGCCGATACCGAGGGGAATTTCGATCAGCAACACGCAGGCCGAGAAGATGAACTGGCGCAGCAACGAGTCATGCAAACGGTCGTCGGCCAATACCTGGCGGTACCAATCGGCGCCGACAAAGTAGCGGCTGGATTGGTCGAAAATATCCTGCAGCGAGTAGTTGACCACCGTCATCATCGGCACGATGGCGCTGAACGCCACCAGCAAAAATACCGGCAGTACCAGCCACCAAGCCTTGTTGTTTTGCACCTTCATGGCGTCACCTCCGCAGGCGCGTCTACCGCTGCTTCAACCAGATAGTCGTCGGCATACACCATCAGCCACTGCGCCGGAAAACTCAGGTACACCTTCTGCTGCGGCACCGGCTGGTCTTCCTGCAAGCGCACTTTCAGTTTTTGCCCGTCGAGCGTCAGGGTCAGAATTTTGTAGGTGCCCAAATCTTCAACATGGGCGACGTCGCCACACAACGCGTCGTTATAAGGGCCATCCCAGATGTGCACGAACTCGGGGCGAATACCGACTTTCAGCGTCGCATCCGGCAGCGCGGCGAGGCGTTGATTCAGCGCGGCGCTCAGCGGAAGCACGGTGTTGGCAAAGCGCACGCCACCGTCGCAGCGGGTGACGTCGATCAGGTTCATACCCGGGCTGCCGATGAAGTAGCCGACAAAGGTGTGGCTCGGGCGCTCGAACAACTCGCGCGGCGTGCCGAACTGCACAATCTGGCCGCCGTACATCACGGCAATCTTGTCGGCGAAGGTCGAGGCTTCGAGCTGGTCGTGGGTGACGTACACCATGGTGATGTTGAACTGCTCGTGAATCTGCTTGAGCTTGCGACGCAGCTTCCATTTCAAGTGCGGGTCGATCACGGTCAGCGGCTCGTCGAACAAAATCGCCGACACATCGTCACGCACCAAACCCCGGCCCATGGAAACCTTTTGCTTCTCGTCGGCGGTAAGGTTCTTGGCCTTTTTGTGCAGCAACGGGTGCAGATCCAGCACCTCGGCGATTTCATTAACCTTGCTCAGCACCTTGGCTTCGTTCAGCCCCTGATTGCGCAGCGGGAAGGCCAGGTTGTCGAACACCGTCATGGTGTCGTACACCACCGGAAACTGGAAAACCTGGGCAATGTTGCGCTCTTCAGGCGGCAGCAGATTCACCACCTTGCCATCGAACTGAACCTCGCCTTCGGACGGACTCAACAGCCCGGAAATAATATTCAGCAAGGTCGACTTGCCACACCCGGACGGCCCGAGCAACGCGTAGGCGCCGCCCTGCTCCCAGATATGGTTCATCTCGCGAATGGCGTAATCGTCCGGCCCGCTCGGGGTTTTGCTGTAGCTGTGAGCCAAATGGTGCAAACGAATCTCGGCCATCAGGCAACCCTCCCAACACGGCGACTGGGGGCCTGAATTAGGCGGCCATCGGCGGCGAATACGAACAGCTTGTGGGTGGGGATATAGATGAGGATCGGGGTGTCGACGTCGTACTCATGCACGCCTGGCAAATGCAGCACCAACACAAACTGCTCGTTGCGCACATGCAGAAAGGTTTCCGAGCCACTGATTTCCGCCAGCTCGACGGTTACCGCCAATTCCAGGTCATCGTCGTTGGACGGCACCAAGCCGATATGGCTGGGTCGCACACCGAAGCGGTACTCGCCTTCGCCGATGTTTTGCAGATCCGGATTCAGCGGAAAGTGCACCGCCTCGGCGAAACTCACCTCGGTGCCGCTGATGCGTCCGGGCATCAGGTTAATCGGTGGTTCGGAAAACAGTTCGGCGGCGAGCACCTGTTGTGGACGGTGGTAAACGTCGGCGGTTTTGCCGCTCTGCACCACACGCCCTTCATGCAGGATGGTGGTGGTGCCGCCCAAGGCCAGCGCTTCGTTCGGCTCGGTGGTGGCATAAATAGCGATGGTGTGGCGGGCCTGGAACAGCTCGCGCATTTCTTGGCGCAGCTCTTCGCGCAGCTTGTAATCGAGGTTCACCAGCGGCTCGTCGAACAGAATCAGCGACGCATCTTTAACCAGTGCGCGGGCCATGGCGGTGCGCTGCTGCTGGCCGCCAGACAATTCCAACGGGTGGCGTCTAAGCAACGCATCAATGCGCAGCATCTTCGCCGTGGCGTGCACCTTGTCGGCGATTTCCGCGTCCTTTAGGCCGGCCTGGCGCAGCGGCGAGGCGATGTTCTCGAACACCGTCAGCGTCGGGTAATTGATGAACTGCTGGTACACCATCGAGACGTTGCGCTTGCGCACCGGCACGTTTGTCATGTCGGCGCCGTTCATCAAAATGCGGCCGCTGTTGGGTTTGTCGAGGCCCGCCATCAAGCGCATCAGGCTGGTTTTGCCGGACAAGGTCCGACCCAGCAGCACGTTGAACGAACCCGGTTCGAAACTTAAACAAGCGTCGTCGATGTGCAACTCGCCATCGACCACACGGGTGACGTGTTCGAGCACTAAAGACATAAGTGTCCTTTTCTTGTTGTTCTACGTTGGTTCGACCGAGGGTACGTCGGCCAGACCGCGTTGAACGCTTGCTTCAGGGGTTCACGTACTGGAGTACGCTGCGCCCTTGAGCTTGCGTTCGCCTTGCCTGGCTCTGGCACCCTCACTCTCAATTCGCCAAACTAGAGCCAATTCTGTGCCAACCCGCGATTAACGCTCTCAACTTGCTGTTTTAAAAAGCATCATCGAAATATCGAAGAGAGCAAGAAGGGTCAGTTTGAACACCTGTGAACACCCATCTGTGAACAACTGAACAGTCGCCACTGTTGACTTTGAACAGTCATCAACGACACTGAACCGACCCGGCGAAGACCGGTCGATTGCTGGCTGAAAATAAAAACAACTCCACGCGAGACCCGTCATGGCCGAAGCCGCCCTGCCCCACGACACGATCATTCAAGACTCCTGGACGCGCTGCCGCAGTTTCGGCCTCACGCACCAGAGCGCGCCGACGTTCAGTCAACCGAGCGCGGGCGAGGTGTCGGCACTGCTGGAGAGTCAGCACGCGCTGGTGCAAACCACCCATAAAGAAGTGCTGCCCTACTACGGCAACATTCTCGCCAACTCCAACTGCCTGATCATGCTGGCCGACAACCAAGGCCAGGTGCTGCAGAGCTGGGGCGACCAGCGTTTTATCGAGCCCAACCATGCCGCCGGTTTTGTCGCTGGCGCCAGTTGGCTGGAGCGGTACACCGGCACCAACGCCATCGGCACCGCACTGAGCTGCGCGCAGCCGGTGCACATTCAGCACGACGAACACTTTCTTAAAGCCAACCGGTTTATGACCGGCTCGGCTTCGCCGATTTTCAACGAGCAGCGGCAGATGATCGCCGTGCTCGATGTCTCCAGCGACAGCTACCTGCCGCCCTCGCACACCTTGGGCATGGTGAAAATGATGAGCCAGTCGGTGGAGAACCGGCTGATCCTCAACCTGTTCCAGCAGCGCTATTTCCAGCTGACCTTCAACACCAGCCTGAACAACCTCGACAGCCCGTGGGCCGGCCTGGTGGTGTTCGACGAAAGCGGCCAAGTGGTGTCGGCCAACCGGCGTGCCGACAGCCTGCTCGGCATCAGCCTGGCAGCGGTGAACATCGAGCGTCTGTTCGATATACCGCTGCAACAGCTGCTGAACCAGCCGCAAGACTTGCCGTTCAACCTGCGCGCGGGCGGGCGTTTTCGCTTCCATGCCCAGCTCAAGCGTCCGCAGCAACCGGTGCCGATTCAGGCGCGAGACTTCCGCACCGCGCCGCTCAGCCCGCCACCAACCCCGGCACCCGCGGCGCAAAGCCCCTTCACCCTGGCCGCCATCAACCTTGGCGATCCGCGCGTCGACAAGGCCGTGCGCCAGGCTGAGCGCTTGCTGGAGAAAGACATTCCCATTCTGGTGTACGGCGAAACCGGTGTTGGCAAAGAGGTGTTCGTCAAAGCCCTGCACCAGGCCAGCTCACGGGCGCAGCAAAGCCTGATCGCCGTGAACTGCGCGGCCATTCCTGCCGAGCTGGTGGAGTCGGAATTGTTCGGCTACGAAAAAGGCGCCTTCACCGGTGCCAACCAGAAAGGCAGCATCGGCCTGATCCGCAAGGCCCACAAAGGCACGCTGTTTCTCGACGAAGTCGGCGACATGCCACTGCGCGTACAAGCGCGGCTGCTGCGGGTGCTCCAGGAACGCTGCGTGCAGCCCTTGGGCAGCAGCGAGTTGTACCCAGTGGACATCCGCCTGATCTCCGCCACCAACCGCGCCTTGCGCCAAGACGTCGACAGCGGCCTGTTCCGCCAAGACCTCTACTACCGCATCAGCGGCCTCAACCTCGAACTGCCGCCGCTGCGCGAGCGCACCGACAAACAGGCGATGATCCAACGCCTCTGGGAGCACCACCGCGAGCCCTACCAATGGGCCGGGTTAAGCAACGAAGTGATGGAACTGCTGCTGCGCCACCCCTGGCCCGGCAACCTGCGCCAACTGAGCAGCGTGCTGCAGATCGCCCTGGCCATGGCCGACGATCAACCCATACGCCCCGAGCATTTACCCGACGATTTTTTCGCCGACCTGCCAGGCAGCGAGACGCCGCCAATGGTGGAATACCACGCCACCAGCGATGCCGATCTGAAAAGCCAATACGAACAATGCGGCGGGAACATCTCCCACCTCGCCCGTAGCCTGGGGCTTAGCCGCAACACCTTGTACAAGCGCTTGCGGGAACAAGGCGTGAAGGTGTGAATGGCCTGGGATAGCGACGTTTCCAGGAATCGCGGCTGAAGCCGCTCCTACAGAAGGCAACGGCCCCTGTGGGAGCGGTTTTAACCGCGATGCTTTTCGGCAGTAGAGGCGGCCACCGTCACGCCGCTGAAACGGTGCGCTCAACCACAGGCGGCGCCATCCCTAGGGCGGGATCGCGGCGAAACGTCAGGGTGCCGTCCTCCACTGGCGAGTAGCGCAGGTTGAACAGGTCGAGAATGTAGTTCTGCTTCAGCTGCCACGGTGCGCCGGGGCCTTGCTTGGGCAATACGTCCGCCGCCCGCAGTACATAGCCGGCGGAAATATCCAGCAGCGGGCGTTTCTCCAGCGAGCCACCCACCTGCTGCGCTACGCACATTTTGTAGGCGTTCTCGTCCATGTAATTCAGCACACGGCACACGTAGCTAGAAGCGAGGTCAGCACGCAGCGTCCAAGAGGCGTTGGTGTAGCCCACGCACAGGGCGAAGTTGGGCACGTTGCCGAGCATCACGCCTTTGTAGGCGAGCGTGTCGCCGATATCCACGGACTTGCCGTCCACGACCAGGGCCATGCCGCCGCAAGCCTTCAACTTCAGGCCTGTGGCGGTAACGATGATGTCGGCCGCCAGTTCCTGACCCGACTTCAGACGAATACCGGTTTCGGTGAAGCGTTCGATATGGTCGGTGACCATCTGCGCTTTGCCGCTGCGCAGGGCTTTGAACAAGTCACCGTTGGGCGCCATGCACAAGCGCTGGTCCCACGGCTGGTAAGCCGGGTTGAAATGGGTGTCGACGGCGTAGTCAGCCGGCAACTCGCGCTTCACGCCGTGGCGCAGCATTTTGCGTGCGAGGTTGGGCGCACGGCGGCAAAACTGGAAGAAGCCCAAGGTCAACAACACGTTCTTCCAGCGCGCCAGGCGATGGGCGCGCTGTTCCGGCAAATACTTGCGCAGCACATCAGCAATGGCGTCTTTGGCTGGCAGCGAGGCGACATAGCTGGGCGAACGCTGCAGCAAGGTGACCTGGCGGGCCTGCGCGGCCATGGCCGGCACCAGCGTCACGGCGGTGGCGCCGCTGCCGATGATGACGACGTTCTTGTCGGTGTAGTCGAGGTTTTCCGGCCACTTCTGCGGGTGAATAACCTGACCCTTAAACTGCTCGCGGCCGGGAAATTCCGGCGTGTAGCCGCCGGCATAGTCGTAATAGCCGCTGCACACGTAGAGGAATTTGCAGCGGTATACGCTGCAGCCGCCGTTCTGCGCGTTGTGCACCTGCACGGTCCACAGCGCCTCGTGGGACGACCAACTGGCCGAGGCCACGCGCTGGTTAAAGCGGATGTGCTGGTCGATGCCGAATTCGCGGGCAGTGTCTTTGATGTAGCAAAGAATCGAGGCGCCGTCGGCGATGGCTTTGGCGTCTTGCCAGGGTCGGAAGGGGTAACCGAGGGTGAACATGTCCGAGTCTGAGCGCAGCCCCGGATAGCGAAACAGGTCCCAGGTGCCGCCGATGTCGCTGCGCCCTTCGAGGATGGCGTAGCGCTTGGCTGGGCAGTGCGTCTGCAGTCGGTACGCCGCACCGATACCTGATAGCCCGGCACCAATAATCAACACGTCGAATTGTTCACTAGCCATAGGTCACTCCGTTTGCTCGCGCGCTTCGAGAAACGGCGGGCATTTTTTATTGTTTTAGCCACGGTCAGCAGCACATGCCAGCCTGGGGCGATGGTCACTTTTTTACTGCCACTCGCTTGAGCATAGCCATCGAAAGCACAGCGTTCGGCGGCAAAGTACGGAAAAAGGCGGAAATGCCACCAGCTCCGTGATAAAAACCGGCCGCATATAGCGCAGACCGGAGGAAAAACACCTGGGCAACCGTCAAGCGCAGGGGTCAGCGAATTTTTAGGGCGCGCAGTAAACCCGAAAAAAACCGGCGAGGCCACTGTCCGAATGGCTGATTTGTCACTGGCGTAAATCATCACACTCCCAGCACATTCACCTTGTGCAGCCCCCGGCCTGCCGCGTCTAATTCGCTGCCGTTTGCCTACTCACCCGCTATCACGGACGACCCACCATGCGTTCCCATTTGCGCCTGTGCGCCCTGCTCGCCTTTGCCGGCGCACCGCTGCTGCCTTCTATTGCCCTGGCTGGCGACTGCCATGCGTTTGAAACCGAAACCGTCACGCTGACGGGCACCCTGTACCCCGACACCTTTCCAGGCTCGCCAAATTATGAGGACGTTACCCAAGGTGATGAAGCCGAGGTCGGCTTTTACCTCGCCGTGCCCGAGCCGCTGTGCATGGTTGCCAACGATGAGTTCGACACCAGCCCCGACCAGCGCCTGGACTATTTGCAGCTGATCCTCGACCAGAAAGGCTACGACCAGTTGCGGCCGTACCTGATGAGTGAAGGCAAGCTCACCCTCAAGGGAACCATCACCGGGGCACTGACCGGCCACCACCACACGCCGCTGTTGTTGCAGGAAGTGGAATTTGTCAGCGGCACGCCGGCCGAGCCGGTGGACTGCGAAGTGCTCGCTGAAAACGCCTCGCTGGACCAACAATTGCCCGCGCCGCTGCCCGGCAAGATCACCGGTGAAGGCCGTCTGTATTTCCACGACGCACCGAATGACAGCTGCACCGACCGCAAGGCGTACATCGTGCCCGGCGACGCCGTAACGGTGAGCAACATTCACAGCTTTGGCTGGGCCGAGGTCAGCTACACCACCAAGAACGGTGCGGTGTACTCCGGCTGGGTCAAGCAGGGTCAGGTGCTGATTAACGGCGAATAATGCCCTGTGGCGTGGAGCCGTTCATGCCCGGGATATCGCTTCGCTTTCTGTTGTCTGCCATTCACCGCTCATTCGCACAGGCCCTTTATGCGCCCCGTTCAGTACATCGTTCGCTATCCCTGCGCCGGCTTGCTCTTCGTGCAACTGCTCGGTTTGCTGCTTTACCCGTGGATGGAAGACACCCCGCTGGGCCGCGCGCTGTTTGGCGCCTTCGGCTTGGTGGTGCTCGGCCTGGCGCTGCATGTGGTCAAACGCAGCTCTTCACACACCTGGGTAGCGGTGGTGTTGGCGACGGTGCTGGTGGGTTTGTCGGTGGTCAACCGGCTGACGCCGGGGGTGAGCCTGGAGTCGTCAATCGCCCTGCTCGAAGCGCTGTTTTATTTTT
Source organism: Pseudomonas sp. AC070 (assembly GCF_979258635.1). Classification (NCBI taxonomy): domain Bacteria; kingdom Pseudomonadati; phylum Pseudomonadota; class Gammaproteobacteria; order Pseudomonadales; family Pseudomonadaceae; genus Pseudomonas; species Pseudomonas sp. AC070. The sequence goes on along the minus strand of NZ_OZ409871.1, from coordinate 2,176,810 downwards.
ATGCGACCGGCAGCCTGATTGCCTATATGAACGCTGACTACCACGCCACCACCGATGAGCTGTACGCCGTTGGCGCCACCTTCACCCTGCTCGCCTGGGCGTTCGCGCACCTCTATACCTTCTGCCAACTGCTGCTGCCGGGCAGCTTTGGCGCGCTGATCAATCCCGAGGCGGCGCGCAGTTGGATGGAGTTGTTGTTCCTGAGCTTCACCACGCTTTCCGGCGTCGGCCTGGGCGACATCATTCCGCTTACGCCCATGGCCCGTTCGCTGGTAATGATTGAGGAATTCGCCGGAGTCATGTACCTGGCGCTGGTGGTCTCGCGCCTGATTGCCCTGACGGCGATCAAGCGTTAGCCACGCCGGCAGACTGAACGCGCCCGGCGCTCGGCGGGTCTACACCGCGTACTTCTCGGACTTGGAACGCTGATGTCTGCTGTTGAATCTGCCCTCAATCTTCCCTCTCACGTGCGTCAGAAAAGCTCGACGCGCTGGGCCTTTTTTATCGCCGGTTTCGCCATGGCTGCCTGGGCGCCGTTGGTGCCGTTTGCAAAGGCGCGGGCCGGGCTGACCGAAGGCTCGCTGGGCGTGCTGTTGCTGTGCCTGGGCGCCGGCTCGCTGATGACCATGCCACTGGCCGGTGCGCTGGCGGCACGAGTCGGCTGCCGACGGCTAATCGTCGGCGCGGCGGCACTGGTGTGCCTGATGCTGCCGCTGCTAACGGTGTTCTCTTCCTGGCCGTTCCTGGCCGTCAGCCTCGCGCTGTTTGGCGCCGGGCTTGGCTGCATGGATTGCACCATTAACCTGCAAGCGGTGATGGTGGAAAAAAACAGCGAAACGCCTTTGATGTCGGGCTTTCATGGCTTGTTCAGCGTGGGCTGCATTGTCGGCGCGGCGGGCGTCAGCGTACTTCTGGCGCTGGACTTCAGCCCGCTGCAGGCCTCGCTCGCGGTGGTGGCGGCGGTGATTGCCGTGCTGCTGCACTGCGCCCGCGACTTGCTGCCGTTCGGCAGCACCAGCAACGGCCCGGCGTTTGCCATTCCCCACGGCGTGGTGCTGCTGATTGGCGCGGTGTGCTTCGTTTTGTTTTTGGCCGAAGGCGCGATGCTCGACTGGAGCGCCGTATTTCTCACCGAAAGCAAAGGCCTGACCTCAGCCCACTCGGGTATCGGCTACGTCGCCTTTGCCTGCGCCATGACCGTCGGCCGCCTGACCGGCGACGTCGTGGTGCACCGCGTGGGCCGCCAACGCGTGGTGCTGCTGGGTTCATTAATGGCTGCGGCCGGTTTGGTGGTGGCGACGATGAGCCCGTCGTGGCCGTTATCGCTGGTGGGCTTTTTGCTGGTGGGCGCCGGCTGCTCGAACGTGGTGCCGGTGATGTTCAGCCTAATCGGCAAACAAAAGGTGATGGCCGAAAACGTCGCCATTCCAGCGGTCTCGACGCTTGGCTACGGCGGCATTTTGCTGGGCCCGGCGTTTATCGGTTTTATCGCCCACGGCAGCAGCCTGACCGTCGCCTTGCTGGTGTTGGCGGGCTTGTTGGTAGGCGTGGCGGCATTGAGCTTGACGTTGAAGCTGAGCGACTGAAAATTGCCAGGCACAAAAAAGCCCGCTTCGCAGCGGGCTTTTTGTTTAGCGGACCAGAAGGCGAACCCTCTTAGTCCTCGCGGTAACGACGCAGCTTCAACTGCTTACCGGCTACGCGAGTGTCTTTCAGCTTGGTCAGCAAACGCTCCAGACCTTCTTCCGGCAGCTCAACCAGGCTGAAGCTGTCGCGCACTTGAATGCGGCCGATGGCTTCGCGGGCCAGGCCGCCTTCGTTAAGGATGGCACCCAGCAAGTTCTTCGCAGCGATACCGTCACGTGCGCCCAGGGCGGTACGGCAACGGGCACGGCCTTCGGCCAACGGCATTGGCGCGCGACGTTCACGCGGCTCGCTGCGCTCACCGGCAGGACGCTCGGAACGCTCACGCGGTGCGCTGTTGGGCACCAGTGGTTGTTCACGCTCAACTTCGGCGAGGGTCAGCGCTTGGCCGTTGGTGGCTTTGCGCAGCAGCGCAGCGGCCAGCGCACGCGGGCTGCAACCAATGTCGGCGGTCAGACGGTCGAGCAGATCACCATGGCTGGCTTCAGCATCAGCCACCAGCGGCGCGAGGGCGTTGGTGAGCTTCTTGATGCGTGCGTCCAGCACTTGCTGGCCGTTCGGCAGGCGAACTTCGGCAACTTTCTGGCCGGTTACACGCTCGATCACTTGCAGCATGCGACGCTCACGCGGCGTTACCAGCAACAGGGCGCGACCGGTACGACCCGCACGGCCGGTACGACCGATACGGTGAACGTAGGATTCCGGGTCGTACGGCATGTCCACGTTCATTACGTGGGTGATGCGCGGTACGTCGAGACCACGGGCGGCAACGTCGGTGGCAACCACGATGTCCAGACGGCCATCTTTGAGCGAGTCGATTACGCGCTCACGCTGGTTCTGGGCAATGTCGCCGTTCAGGGCAGCAGCCTTGTAGCCTTTGGCTTCCAGCGCGGCGGCCAAATCCAGGGTGGCTTGCTTGGTACGTACGAAGGCGATCAGCGCGTCGAAATCTTCCACTTCCAGCAGACGCAATACAGCCGCGTGCTTCTGGTCAGCGTGAACCAGCAGGTGCGCTTGCTCGATGGCAGTCACGGTCTGGGTTTTGGTTTCGATTTTGATGTGCTTCGGGTCACGCAGGTGCTTTTCAGCGATGGCGCGAATCGAGTGCGGCAGGGTGGCCGAGAACAGCACGGTCTGACGGGTAGCGGGCATGGCCTTGAAGATAACTTCCAGGTCGTCCATGAAGCCCAGCTTGAGCATTTCGTCTGCTTCGTCGAGTACCAGGTGCTGAATAGTGGACAGCACTTTCTCGTCGCGACGCAGGTGGTCAACCAGACGACCCGGAGTCGCCACAACAATCTGAGCGCCATTACGGATGGCTTTCAGTTGTGGGCCCATCGGTGCGCCGCCGTAAACGGCAACCACGTTCACGCCTGGCATTTGCTTGGCGTAGGTTTCAAAAGCGGTAGCCACCTGCAGAGCCAGCTCGCGAGTTGGCGCCAGAATCAGCGCTTGTGGCTCACGTTTGGCCGGGTCGATGCGGGTGAGAATTGGCAGTGCGAACGCGGCGGTTTTGCCGGTACCGGTTTGCGCCTGGCCGATCATGTCGTGGCCGGCGAGAATAACTGGAATGGCTTGCAGTTGAATAGCCGAAGGCTCTTCGTAACCGGTAGCGATTACTGCAGCGAGAATATTGGGGTTAAGTCCGAGCGCGGCGAAGCCGCCGGATACCTGGGTCATGGGTCTGCCTCAAAGTGCATCCGCAAAGACCCATGTTCCAAAGCTGCGCATGCCGTGTAAGACCCGAAGGTAACCCTGGCAGCCCTGTAGGCGGGGATTTGCGAAAACGTATTAATGAAAAAAGAAGATATCCAGGACGTTCACTTGGTGAACTGCACCCAGAGCTCGCTCTGGGAAAAACCTGCAAAACCTGAACACGGCCGTTTGAAGCCGGCGCGCACTATACCGGAAAAACTTGACCTCGGTGTAAGTTTCGCTAAGAAAATCCTTACACTCCGCCAGCCGGTCGCCGAGATAGACACCTTCAGCGCCACCCGCGCAGCGGTTTGACCGGCTGCACCAGGCCAGCTATACCGCACCAGCCACTTCCGCCAGCCATAAGGATAATTCGCCATGAACAGCACCAGCGCCGGGCGCGTCAGCCGTGAAAAACGCGGGGCGATCATGCTGATCGGCCTCGACCGCCCCTCCAAACGCAATGCCTTCGACCTGGCGCTGCTCAACGACCTGACACTGGCGTATGGCGAGTTTGAGCGTGACAGCGACATGCGCGTGGCGTTGGTGTTCGCCCATGGCGAGCATTTCACCGCCGGGCTGGACTTGGCCAACGTCGCCGCCACGTTTGCCAGCGGCTGGCAAATTCCCGAAGGCGGTTGCGACCCGTGGGGCGTGTTTGGCGGCCCGCGTGTGAGCAAGCCGGTGATCGTCGCCGCCCAGGGTTACTGCTTCACCATCGGCATCGAACTGATGCTCGCCTCCGACATCAACCTGTGCGCCAGCAACACGCGCTTTGCGCAAATGGAAGTGCAGCGCGGCATCTTCCCGTTCGGCGGCGCCACCCTGCGCATGCACCAGGCGGCCGGCTGGGGCAACGCCATGCGCTGGCTGCTGACTGGCGATGAATTCGATGCCCACGAGGCCTGCCGCTTGGGCTTGGTGCAAGAAGTGTTGGCCAGCGAAGACCTGTTGCCGCGCGCCCTGCACCTGGCAGAACGGGTGGCGGCCCAGGCGCCGTTGGGCGTGCAGGCCACCTTGGCGTCGGCGCGTCAGGCAGTGGCCGAAGGCGAAGTGGCAGCCGCTGCCGCCCTGCCCACCACCATGCGCCGCCTGATGGCCAGCGACGACGCACAGGAAGGCGTGCGCGCCATGCAAGAGCGTCGGCCCGGCGCGTTCAAGGGCTGCTGAGTCAGGTGGCTGGGCGCACCAGGTCGATCAAGGGTTGCAGCGAATACCCCAACTGCGCCTGTAATGCCTCGGCGCGTTTGCTGAGCGCGGCGGTATCCAGTTGCTGATCCAGATCGGCGGGCACGATCAGAATCACGTTGCCCTCCTTCACCGGCAGTTCCCAGTAATGCCGGTGGTACAACCCGCGCAGCAGCGCCGCGCCCAGCGGCTTGCCGTCGTCGCTGGCCCACTGGTTGATCACCAGCCAGCCGCCTGGGTTCAAGCGCTGCTGGCAGCCTTCGAGAAAACGCCAGGCCAGATGGCCGACGGCCGGGCCAGTGTCGGTATATAAGTCGACGAAAATCAGGTCGGCCGACTCGGCGCTTTCCAGCAGTTCGATGGCATCGCCAATGCGCACATACAGACGCGGATCGTCGTCCAGGCCCAGAAACTCCATGGCCAGGCGCGGCACATCGGGGCGCAGTTCGATAGCTTCCACGTCATCCAGCGGCAGAAAACGCAGGCAAGCCTGGGTCAAGGTGCCGGCACCGAGGCCAAGAAAAAGCGCGCTCTCTGGCTGCTCGTGGCACAGCGCGCCAATAAACATGGCCCGCGTGTAGTCGTACTCCAGCCATGTGGGGTCGGGCAGGAACACGCAGCTTTGCTCAATGGCGTCGCCGAATTCGAGGAAGCGGTAGTCGCCCACCTGCATGACCTTGATCACGCCGTATTCGTCGTGCACTTCGGCCAATAGCAGCTCTTCGGTCAGCTCGTCCCGTGGCGGCTGTTCTGGCATTGCGGTCTCCAGCGTTTATGACATCCCCGACCAGCGCGCGGCAGGGAAAGGCGCCGATTGTCATTGAAGAGCCCCGCACCGGTCACGCAATAATTCGCCCACTTTCAAGCCCCCTCAACCAGAACAACAACGAGCAGGTCGCAGGCCGCGATGTGCCAGGGAGAACGCGATGTACGCCATTATCGGCGCGGGCCCAATGGGTTTGTGCACGGCACGCCAGCTGCAAAAGCACGGCATCGCCTTTGTCGGCTTCGAGCTGCACGACGACGTCGGCGGTTTGTGGGATATCGATAACCCACACAGCACCATGTACGAATCGGCTCATCTGATTTCGTCCAAAAGCACTACGCAGTTCAGCGAATTCCCCATGGGCGACAACGTGGCGCCCTACCCGCACCACAGCGAAATGCGCCGCTATTTTCGCGACTACGCCAGCCACTTTGGCCTATACGAACATTTTCAATTCGGAACCCGCGTGCTGCGCCTGGAGCGCCGGGAAAAAGGCTGGGCAGTGTTTACCGAAAAGGCCGGCGTTACCCGCGAATGGCAGTTCGAGGGTGTGCTGATTGCCAATGGCACCTTGCACACCCCAAACCTGGCGCAACTGCCGGGCACCTTCGACGGTGAGCTGATGCACTCCAGCGACTACCGCTCGGCCGAGGTGTTTGCTGGCAAGCGTGTGCTGATTGTCGGCTGCGGCAATTCCGCCTGCGACATCACCGTAGACGCCGTGCACCGCGCCGCTTCGGTGGATTTATCGGTACGACGTGGCTATTACTTCCTGCCGAAATTTCTGCTTGGGCGCCCCATCGACACCTTTGGCGGCGCCGTGAAATTACCCCGCGCGCTGAAGCAGCGCATCGACGGATTACTTATTCGCGCCTTGATCGGCAAGCCCTCGCAGTACGGCCTGCCCGACCCGGATTACAAGCTGTACGAATCGCATCCGGTGGTGAATTCGCTGGTGCTGCATCACCTCGGCCACGGCGATATCACGGCGCGGCGCGACGTCGCGCGCATCGACGGTAAAACGGTGACCTTCACCGACGGTGAGTACGCCGAGTACGACCTGATTCTGCAAGGCACCGGTTACAAGCTGGACTATCCCTTTATTGCGCGCGACCACCTCAACTGGCCCGAAGGCGCTGGCGCACCGAAGCTGTACTTGAACGTGTTCCACCCCGAGCACGACGACCTGTTCATGATGGGCATGGTCGAAGCATCTGGCCTGGGCTGGCAGGGTCGCGCCGAGCAGGCGGAATTGGTCGCGCTGTTTATTCGTCAGGTGCAGGCAGGCAGCGCGGCCGCCGAGGCGTTTAAAACGGTGAAGCGCGAGCGCGCCAGTATCCGGTTAGACGGCGGTTACCGTTATCTCGAGCTGGAGCGCATGGCGTACTACGTGCACAAAGACACCTACCGCCAGAGCATCGCCGAACACAGCGCCGCGTTGCGCCTGTCGGCTGAACAAACAGACGCGTTAAGCGCAACCGTGAATGCCTCATGAGCAGGCGTATGCAGCGGCTCTATCGCGCCTATCGACAGGCGCTGCGCTTGTGGGCGCAAGCCGATCGGTTACCATGCCCGTCCGCCTAATTCGCTTGAGCCGAGAACGTCGATGTCGCAACCATGGAGCCCCAGCAGCTGGAGAGCTAAACCCATCCAGCAGCAGCCGCAGTACCCAGATGCCGCCCACCTGAGCCAGGTTGAGCAAACCCTCGCCAGTTATCCGCCGTTGGTGTTTGCCGGCGAAGCGCGCGAGCTGCGCCGCCAGTTTGCCGAGGTCACTCAGGGCCGTGCGTTTCTGCTGCAAGGTGGCGATTGCGCTGAGAGTTTTGCCGAGTTCAGCGCGGCAAAAATTCGCGACACCTTTAAAGTGCTGCTGCAAATGGCGATCGTGATGACCTTCGCCGCCGGCAGCCCGGTGGTGAAAGTCGGGCGCATGGCCGGCCAGTTCGCCAAGCCGCGTTCGGCCAATGATGAAACCATCGACGGCGTCACCCTGCCCGCTTACCGCGGCGACATCGTCAACGGCATCGGCTTCGACGCCACCAGCCGCGTGCCCGATCCTGAGCGTTTGCTGCAGGCTTATCACCAGTCCACCGCCAGCCTGAACCTGCTGCGCGCCTTTGCTCAAGGCGGCTTCGCCGACCTGCATCAAGTGCACAAGTGGAACCTGGAATTCATCGAGAATTCGGCGCTCGGCGAGAAGTACAACCAGTTGGCCGACCGCATCGACGAAACCCTGGCCTTCATGCGCGCGTGCGGCATGGACACCTCGCCGCAACTGCGCGAAACCAGTTTCTTCACCGCCCACGAAGCGCTGCTGCTTAATTACGAGCAAGCGTTCGTGCGCCGCGACAGCCTCACCGGCGGCGACTACGCCTGTTCGGCACACATGCTGTGGATTGGCGACCGCACCCGTCAGGTAGACGGTGCTCATGTGGAATTCCTGCGTGGCGTGGGCAACCCGATCGGCGTGAAGTGCGGGCCGAGTATGAGCAGCGAAGATCTGATCCGCCTGATCGACATCCTCAACCCTGACAACGATCCGGGTCGCCTCAACCTGATCGTGCGCATGGGCGCCGACAAAGTCGAAGCCGGCCTGCCGCGTTTGCTGCGCACCGTTAAAGAAGAAGGCCGTCACGTGCTGTGGAGTTCCGACCCCATGCACGGCAACACCATAAAGGCATCGAGCGGCTACAAAACCCGCGACTTCGCGCAGATTCTTGCGGAGGTGAAACAGTTCTTCCAGGTCCACGAAGCGGAAGGCACTTATGCCGGCGGCATCCACATTGAAATGACCGGGCAGAACGTCACTGAGTGCATCGGCGGCTCGCGGCCGATTACTGAAGATGGGCTGTCGGATCGCTACCACACGCACTGCGACCCGCGGATGAATGCCGATCAGTCGTTGGAGTTGGCGTTTTTGATTGCTGAGACGTTGAAGCAGGTTCGGCGCTAACCCAAAGAGCATCGCGGCTAAAGCGGATCGCCGCCCGGCCGCTCCCACATCTTGCACGACCTGTGGGAGCGGCTTTAGCCGCGATGAGTCAGCCGCGCAACCCCGGACTCAACCGCAACATATCCAGCGCCACATCCACCAGCCGCTCCGCCTCTTTGCCCATGGCAAAACTTTTCGGCGCCAACAACCATTTCGCCAGCACGCCATCAATAAACGAATGCAAGCATGTGGCCGCCCACTGGGTGTTCAGGTCGGCGGGCAATTGGCCTTTGTTGATGGCGTTACGCAGGGTCAGTTCGATGCGCTGGTCGCAGTCGATGCTGTTGTCTTGCATTTGTTGGCGCAGGTCGTTGAGTTCCGCCGTGTATTCACATTTGTGGAACAGAATCTCGTTGATGCGGCGAACCTGGGCGTCATTGGCAGTTTGTCTGAACAGCTGAACCAATAATTCGCGCAGGCGACCCAATGGGTCAGGCTCGGTGGCACTTTCGCTGGCCTTGGCCAGTTCTTCGAACGGCAGGTGCGCGCGCTCGAGAATTGCCTGAAACACGTCGCTCTTGTTGCTGAAATGCCAATAGATAGCGCCGCGCGTCACGCCGGCCACATCGGCAATTTTGGCCAGCGTTGTCCGCCCGACACCGTGCTCGTAAAACGCCTGCTCGGCGGCATCGAGAATCTGGCTACGGGTTTCCTGTGCTTCTTCTTTGGTGCGTCTGACCATGCCAATACAGCCCTGGGTTATCGACACGTAAGCCGAATGTCAGCGTCGTGTCAGTTAAAAGCAAAGCTTGAAAAAAGCTTATGTAACAGTGGGTTTTAGGCGTTTACAAACAACCGTGAATGTAAGTATATTTCTTAGCATCCTACCTATCCACAAGAAAATCCTTATTTTTTGATCACGCTTTGATCAGCCGCCTACCCAAAACGCTTAAAAACTAACCAATCGTACCGGCGCCTTCCCAAGCGCTGATCGACATGAGGCCTTTCATGCAATTCAAGCCAGCCCACCCCGCTCTGGTTTCCGCCCTCGCCCTGGCAACCTTGTTGCTCACCGGTTGCGAAAAAGCAGCAGAAGCGCCGCCACAACAGACCCCTCAAGTGGGTGTGGTGACCTTGAAACCGCAAGCCTATTCCCTCGTCAGCCAATTGCCCGGCCGCACCAACGCTTACCGCGTTGCTGAAGTTCGCCCGCAGGTGAACGGCATCATTCTCAAGCGTCTGTTTACCGAAGGCCGTGAGGTCAAAGCCGGCGAGCAGCTGTACCAAATCGACCCTTCCGTATACGAAGCCACGCTGAAAAGCTCGCAGGCGACCCTGCAATCGGCCAAGTCCCTGGCGGATCGCTACAAGCAGCTTGTGAACGAACAGGCCGTTAGCCGTCAGGAATACGACAACGCCGTTTCCCAGCGCCTGCAAGCCGAAGCGGCTCTGCAAAGCGCCGAGATCAATCTGCGCTACACCAAAGTGCTCGCACCAATTGCCGGCCGTATCGGTCGTTCGGCTGTGACCGAAGGCGCGCTCGTCAGCAATGGCCAAACCAATGCCATGGCGACCATCCAGCAGCTCGACCCGATCTACGTCGACGTCACCCAATCCTCCGCGCAACTGCTCAAGCTGCGTCGTGAACTGGAAAGCGGCAACTTGCAAAAAGCCGGCGACAACGCGGCCAAGGTCAAGCTGGTGCTCGAAGACGGCAGCCTCTACGAGCAGGAAGGCAAGCTGGAATTCTCGGAAGTGTCGGTGGACGAAGGCACCGGCTCGGTGACTATCCGCGCTGTGTTCCCCAACCCGAAACACCAGTTGCTGCCCGGCATGTTCGTGCACGCCCAGTTGCAAGCCGGCGTGAACGAAAACGCCATTCTTGCCCCGCAACAAGGCATCACCCGCGACCTCAAAGGCCTGCCGACCGCGCTGGTTGTAAACGCTGAGAACAAAGTCGAACTGCGTGAGCTGAAAGCCGAGCGCACTTTGGGTTCCGAGTGGTTGATCAATGACGGCCTCAAAGCCGGCGATCGCCTGATCACCGAAGGCCTGCAATACGTGAAGCCGGGCGTGGAAGTGAAAGTGGCCGAAGCCACCAACGTCACCCCAGCAAACGGCGGCGCTCCGGCCAACGGCGGCGAAGCCAAGCCGGCGGCCCCGGCCACCGAACAAGCCCAAGGCGAAGGGAAGTAATTCATGTCGAAATTCTTTATCGACCGCCCCATTTTCGCCTGGGTAATTGCCCTGGTGATCATGCTGGTGGGCACCTTGTCCATCCTGAAATTGCCGATTAACCAGTACCCGGCGATTGCGCCACCGGCCATCGCCATTCAGGTGACCTACCCAGGCGCGTCCGCACAAACCGTGCAGGACACCGTGGTGCAGATCATCGAGCAGCAGCTCAACGGCATCGACAACCTGCGTTATGTAACCTCGGAAAGTAACTCCGACGGCAGCATGACCATCACTGCCACCTTCAACCAGGGCACCAGCCCTGACACCGCTCAGGTGCAGGTGCAGAACAAGCTCAACCTCGCCACCCCACTGCTGCCGCAAGAAGTGCAACAACAGGGTATTCGCGTGACCAAGGCGGTGAAAAACTTCCTGATGGTGATCGGCCTGGTGTCGGAAAACGGCAGCATGACCAAGGACGACTTGGCCAACTACATCGTTTCCAACATGCAAGACCCCATCTCGCGTACCGCCGGTGTGGGTGACTTCCAGGTGTTCGGCGCCCAGTACGCCATGCGTATCTGGCTCGACCCGGCCAAGCTGAACAAATTTCAGCTAACGCCCGTGGATGTGAAAACCGCCGTGGCCGCGCAGAACGTGCAGGTCTCGTCTGGCCAGTTGGGTGGTTTGCCGGCCGTGAAGGGCCAACAGCTTAACGCCACCATCATCGGCAAGACCCGTTTCCAGAGCGCCGAGCAATTCAAAAACATTCTGCTCAAGGTCAACACTGACGGCTCGCAGGTACGCCTCGGCGACGTCGCCACGGTTGAACTGGGCGGCGAAAACTACAGCATCAGCGCGCAGTTCAATGGCAAGCCGGCTTCCGGTCTGGCGATCAAATTGGCCACTGGCGCCAACGCACTCGACACTGCCAAAGCCATCCGCGCCACCATCGCCGACCTGGAACCGTTCTTCCCGCAAGGCATGAAAGCGGTGTACCCATACGACACCACGCCGGTGGTCACCGCCTCGATCGAAGGCGTAGTGCACACCCTGATCGAAGCCGTGGTGCTGGTGTTCCTGGTGATGTACCTGTTCCTGCAAAACCTGCGGGCCACCATCATCACCACCCTCACCGTTCCGGTGGTCTTGCTCGGCACCTTCGGCATTCTCGCCGCCGCCGGTTTCACCATTAACACCCTGACCATGTTCGGCATGGTGTTGGCCATCGGCTTGCTGGTGGACGATGCGATTGTGGTGGTGGAAAACGTCGAGCGGGTGATGGCCGAGGAGCATTTGTCGCCCAAAGAAGCGACGAAGAAATCCATGGGCCAGATTCAGGGCGCGTTGGTCGGTATCGCCATGGTGCTGTCGGCCGTATTGCTGCCAATGGCGTTCTTCGGCGGTTCTACCGGTGTGATTTACCGGCAGTTCTCCATCACCATCGTGTCGGCCATGGGCCTCTCGGTGCTGGTGGCGTTGATCTTCACCCCGGCCCTGTGCGCCACCATGCTCAAGCCGCATAAAGAAGGCACCCAAGGCGTTCCCAAGCGTGGCTTCTTTGGCTGGTTCAACCGCAACTTCGACCGCAGCGTGCGCGGCTACGAGCGCGGTGTGAGCAGCATGCTGCGCAATAAAGTTCCTTACCTGCTGGCCTACGCCGTACTGATCGTCGGCATGATCTGGCTATTCACCCGCATTCCGACTGCGTTCCTGCCCGAAGAAGACCAAGGCGTTCTGTTCGCCCAGGTGCAAACCCCGGCGGGTTCCAGTGCCGGCCGCACCCAGGTGGTGGTCGATGAAATGCGCGCGTACTTGCTTAAAGACGAAGCCGACACAGTGAACTCGGTGTTTACCGTTACCGGCTTTAACTTTGCCGGCCGCGGTCAGAGCTCGGGAATGGCCTTTATCATGCTCAAGCCCTGGGGCGAGCGTTCCGCCGAGAACACCGTGTTCGCCCTCGCCCAACGCGCCCAGCAGCACTTCTTCAGCTTCCGCGACGCCATGGTGTTCGCCTTCGCCCCGCCTGCGGTACTGGAGCTGGGTAACGCCACCGGTTTCGACGTATTCCTGCAAGACCGCGGTGGCGTTGGCCACGAGAAGCTCATGGAAGCGCGTAACCAGTTCCTCGGCATGGCCGCACAAAGCAAGAAACTGATGCAAGTGCGCCCCAACGGCCTGAACGATGAACCGCAGTTCCAGCTGACTATCGACGACGAGCGCGCCAGCGCCCTGGGCATCACCCTCTCGGACATCAACAACACCTTGTCGATTGCCTTGGGCGGTAGCTACGTCAACGACTTCATCGACCGTGGTCGGGTGAAGAAGGTCTACATCCAGGGCGAAGCGAAATCGCGCATGACCCCTGAAGACCTGCAGAAATGGTACGTGCGCAACAACCTCGGGCAGATGGTGCCCTTCTCCGCCTTCGCCTCCGGTTCGTGGATTTACGGCTCGCCGAAACTGGCCCGTTACAACGGTGTAGAAGCCATGGAAATCATGGGTTCGCCGGCGCCGGGCTACTCCACCGGTGAGGCCATGGCCGAAGTCGAAGCGCTGGCGAAGAAACTGCCGGCGGGCGTCGGTTATTCCTGGACCGGCCTGTCGTACGAAGAACGCTTGTCCGGCTCGCAAGCACCGGCGCTGTATGCGATCTCGCTGCTGCTGGTGTTCCTGTGTCTGGCCGCGTTGTACGAAAGCTGGTCGATTCCCGTGGCGGTCATTCTGGTAGTGCCGTTGGGGATCATCGGTGCGTTGATGGCCACCAGCTTGCGCGGCTTGTCAAACGACGTGTTCTTCCAGGTGGGCCTGTTAACCACCGTTGGTTTGGCGGCGAAAAACGCCATTCTGATCGTCGAGTTCGCCAAAGAGCTGCACGAACAAGGCAAGTCGCTGGTCGACGCCGCCCTGGAAGCCTGCCGCATGCGCTTGCGCCCGATCATCATGACGTCGATGGCGTTCATCCTCGGCGTAGTGCCGCTGGCCATCTCCACCGGCGCCGGTTCGGGCAGCCAACACGCCATCGGTACCGGCGTAATCGGCGGCATGATCACCGCCACCGTGCTGGCAATTTTCTGGGTGCCGTTGTTCTTCGTCACGATTTCCTCGCTGTTCAAAGGCAAGCAGACCGAAACCCCACGCAATGAGGCTGGCCACTAATGCGCAAGTCCCTACTGTCCCTCGCGATTGCCAGCCTGATTCTGGGCGGCTGCTCGCTGATTCCTGACTATGAGCAGCCGGCTTCGCCGGTTGCCGCCACCTACCCGCAAGGCCCGGCGTACGGACCAGCGGAGTCGGCGCGCGTGGCGCAGGCCGAACAAGGCTGGCGCCAGTTCTTCCACGACCCGGCGCTGCAGCAGCTGATTCAGACCTCGCTGGAAAACAACCGCGACCTGCGCGTGGCCGCATTGAACCTCGACGCCTACGCCGCGCAGTACCGCATTCAACGTGCGGAACTGCTGCCCAACGTCAGCGCCGACGGCACCGGCGTGCGCCAACGCACGCCGGGCGATTTGTCGCAAACCGGCACGGCCACCACCAGCGGCCAATACTCGGCCACCATCGGCATCAGCGCCTATGAACTGGACCTGTTCGGCCGCCTGCGCAGCCTGAATGAAGAGTCGTTGCAGACTTACTTCTCCAGCGAGCAAGCACGTCGTAGCACCCAGTTGAGCCTGGTAGCCAACGTCGCCAATGCCTACCTGACGCTGACCGCCGACCAGGAACTGCTCCGCCTGACCGAAGAAACCCTGAAAACCTACGAAGACAGCTTCCGCCTGACTCAACGCAGCAACGAAGTGGGCGTGGCCTCGGCGTTGGACCTCAGCCAGTCACGCACCTCGGTGGAAAGCGCCCGCGTGGCCCTGGCGCAATACCAGCGCCTGGTCGCGCAAGACCGCAACAACCTGGCACTGTTGCTCGGCACCTCGGTGCCGGACAACCTCAACGCCAGCAGCCCATTGGCCGACGATTTGTTGGAGGAGTTGCCCGCCGGCTTGCCGTCCGATTTGCTCCAGCGTCGCCCAGACATTCTTGAAGCCGAGTACCTGCTCAAAGCCGCCAACGCCAACATCGGCGCCGCGCGGGCTGCGTTCTTCCCGCGCATCAGCCTGACGGCCAATGCCGGCTCCAGCAGTGCCGATTTGTCCAACCTGTTCAAAGGCGGCTCGGGCAGCTGGTACTTCTCGCCGTCGATCAGCATTCCGATCTTTAACGCCGGCAGCCTAAAAGCCAGTCTGGACTACTCGAAAATCCAGAAAGATATTCGCGTGGCTCAGTATGAGAAGTCCATTCAGACCGCCTTCCGGGAAGTGTCCGACGGCCTTGCCTCACGCCAAACCTACAACCAACAGTTGCAGGCCCAACGTGACTTCGTTGCCGCCAACCAGGATTACTACCGCCTGGCTGAACGTCGTTACCGCACCGGCATCGACAGCAACCTGACCTTCCTCGACGCCCAACGCTCGTTGTTCAGCGCGCAACAAGCGCTGATTACCGACCGGTTGGCGCAGCTGACCAGCGAGGTTAATTTGTACAAAGCGCTAGGCGGTGGTTGGGTGGAAAACACCGGCTCGGCACCGGCTGAACCGGCTAAGCCGTAAGGTTTTGCCCACAACAAAAAGCCCGCCAATTGGCGGGCTTTTTTTGGCCGGTGTCACGACCGTTGAATCTTCCATCCGTCATTCCCGCGCAGGCGGGAATCCAGGTTCGGTGATATTTCAAACGACACCGTAACCTTCAAAACTCTGGATTCCCGCCTGCGCGGGAATGACGGTGTTTTTGCGGACTAGTTGTGTACAGCCCACGCAAATCCAAACGCGCGCCCCAGCAAGGTTAATTGGTACAAAGCGCTGGGCGGTGGCTGGGTGGAAAACACCGGCTCGGCACCGGCAGAACCGGCTAAGCCGTAAGGTTTTGCCCACAACAAAAAGCCCGCCAATTGGCGGGCTTTTTGTTATTTCCGATGACTCGGTTCTGTGGGAGCGGCTTTAGCCGCGATGCTCTTGCTCTGAAAAAGAATCGCGGCTAAAGCCGCTCCCACAGGTCAGCCATGGCTAAACCAGCTCAGCCAAGGTCAAATCCAGACACTTACGCGCCTTCTCCACCAGCTCATCAATCTCGGCTTTGCTGATCACCAGCGGCGGCGCAATGATCATGGTGTCGCCCACGGCGCGCATGATCAGGCCGTTGTTGAAGCAATGCCCACGGCAGATCATGCCCACGCCCTTCCCTTCGTACCGCGCGCGGGTGGCCTTGTCTTTCACCAGCTCGATAGCGCCCAACATGCCTAACCCGCGCACTTCGCCCACCAGCGGGTGATCGGCCAGTTCACGCAGACGCTGTTGCAGATACGGCGCCGTTTCGGCCCGCACGGTTTCCAGAATCTTTTCTTCGCGAATGATCCGCAGGTTTTCCAGCGCCACGGCGGCGGCCACCGGGTGACCGGAATAGGTGAAGCCGTGGTTGAAATCGCCGCCTTCGTTGATCACTTGCGCGACCTTGTCGCTGACGATCAGGCCGCCCATGGGGATGTAACCGGAGGTCAGGCCCTTGGCGATGGTCATCAGGTCGGGCGTGTTGCCGTAGTAGTCGCTGCCGAACCATTCGCCGGTGCGGCCGAAGCCACAAATCACTTCGTCAGCGGCGAACAGAATGTCGTACTTGGCGAGAATCTCGCGCACCTTCGGCCAGTAGGTGTCGGGCGGAATAATCACGCCGCCGGCACCTTGAATCGGCTCGGCAACAAACGCCGCGACCTTGTCTTCGCCGACTTCGAGAATTTTCTTTTCCAACTGCTCCGCGGCCCAGATACCGAACTCGGCCGGGCTCATGTCACCGCCTTCGCCGAACCAGTAAGGCTGCGGAATATGCACGATGTCGGGAAGCGTGCCGGCCTGCTCGTGCATGCCTTGCATACCGCCCAGCGCGGCGCCGGCCACGGTGGAACCGTGGTAGCCGTTGACGCGACCGATGATGACTTTCTTCTGCGGCTTGCCCTTCACCTGCCAATAGTGACGGACCATACGCAGCATGGTGTCGTTACCTTCGGAACCCGAGCCGGTAAAGAACACGTGATTCATGTGCGGCGGCGCCAGCTCGGCGATGGTTTTAGCCAACTCCAGCACCGGCGGGTGCGCGGTCATAAAGAAGGTGTTGTAGAACGGCAGCTGCTTCATTTGCTTGGCGGCTGCATCGGCCAGTTCGTCACGGCCGTAACCGATGGCCACGCACCAGAGGCCGGCCATGGCGTCGAGAATCTTGTTGCCTTCGCTGTCCCACAGGTACACGCCATCGGCGTTGGTGATGATGCGCGGGCCGACCTGTTTCAGCTGTTTGTAATCGCTAAATGGAGCCAGGTGATGGCTGCCGCTCAGGGCTTGCCATTCCAGTGTTTTCGGGTTGTTGGCTGACTTGCTCATACGCACTCCTTACGGCCCGGCGCGATGCGCCCGGTTGAAAAATTAGAGGAACCAGCGGTATTCGCGGGCGCTGATTTCTTGCAGAAAGGCCAGGTGGTCTTGGCGCTTGTTCTCGCAGTACACGTCGACAAATTCGGCGCCCAGGCCGGCGCGCAGCTCGGGTTGCTGCTGCATGTCCCGCACGGCTTGGAGAATATCCAGGGGGAAATCCAGGCCGCTGTTGCGGTCTTTGTTGAGCGGCGCAATCGGCTCGCGACCGTTGGCCAGGCCTTGTTCGAGGCCAACCAAAATGGCCGCCAGCACCAGATACGGGTTAGCGTCGGCGCCGGAAATACGGTGCTCGATGCGCAGATTTTTCGCGTCCGATTCAGGAATGCGCACGCAAGCATCGCGGTCTTCGTAACCCCAACTGGCGCGGGTGGCGGCGTTCACCGTGCCGCCCAGGCGGCGGTAGGCATTCTGGTTCGGCGCAAAAATCGGCATGCAGTGCGGCAGCAATTCCAGGCAGCCGGCCACGGCATGGCGCATGGCTCGCTGCTCGTTGGCGGCCAGCAAATTGTTGCCCTCGGCGTCATACAAACTGACGTGCACATGCATGCCGCTGCCAGGGTGTTCGAGGTACGGCTTGGCCATAAAGCTGGCGCGATAGCCGTGCTTGAGTGCAACGCCACGGGTGCTGCGGCAGAACAAGGCGGCCCAGTCGGCGGCCTTGAGGCCATCGTCGAGGTGGCCGAAGTTGATTTCAAACTGACCCGGGCCTAGCTCAGCGGTAATCACGGTGGTGTCGATGCCTTGTAACCGGGCGGTCTCCACCATCTCGTCGAGCACCGGCGCAAAACGCGAGAGGCGTTCGATGTGCATATTCGGCATGTCGTCGCCGTCATCGCTCAGCGCGTCGCGGGGGAATTGCGGCAGGCCGTCGCGCAGCTTTTTGTCGAACAGGTAAAACTCCAACTCAAACGCCACCACCGGATGAATGCCTTTGCTGCGCAGGCGTTGCAGCACCTGCGCCAGCACTTCGCGAGGCTCGAATTCAATCGGTGCCGCGGTGCCGTCGGAGGTGATCAACATTTGCCCGACTGGCTGCGCTTCCCAGGTCACCAATTTAAGTGTGCCCGGCACCAGGCGGCGCTCGGCATCGGGGTCGCCGTCGTGGAAGCAGTAGTCGCCAATCTTGAACAAGCCGCCCTGCACGCCCAGCAGCACGCAGTTCTGCGGCAGTTTGAGAGCGCTGCCCGCGGCGACTTTTTCGAGCATGTCGATCGGGTAGCGTTTGCCGTAGAAGTGCCCTGGAATATCCAGGCAGATCAGGTCGACATAACGCACCTCGGGGTGGCGCTGGCGAAACGCGCGCACTTCGGCCAACAGGTCGGCGTGCTCGGCGCTCACGGGAACGGCGGTCATAACGGGGCTTCCTTCAGCGTTGATCATGTGTACACCCACAGCACGCGGGTGGGGTGTTCAGAGCGGTTGCCGTAACGGCAATGGGCATGGCGGTCGAGCTGGAAGGCATCGCCGGCGCGCAAGGTGACGGGTTCGTCGGAGTCGGCGAGCCATAACGTCAGTTCGCCTTCCAGCACGTAACCGCCCTGCTCGGAAATGTCGCTCAACGTTCGTTCACCAGAGCTGGAGCCCGGCTCCAGCAAGCTCTCGAGCATGGAGAAACTGGCCGACATGTTGGGCGATACCAGAATGTCGGTAATGCCATTGGCGAAGTACAAAGTGCGGCGTTCGTCCGGCCGGGTTACCCACGGCACCTGCTTGGGTTTGGCCAGGTTGTAGAAATACGTGGTGGTCACGCCCAGCGCCTGACTGATAGCGGTGAGATCGGCCACAGTTGGGCGCGACAAACCGCGCTCAACTTGCGAAACAAACCCCACCGAGCGGCCGATTTTGTCGGCCAGCTCTTTGAGGGTGTAGTTCTTATGCTTGCGCAGGTCGTGAATCAGAATCGCCAGCGCGGCAATTTCTTCATCTTTGGTCATCGGGGTGCGCTCCTTCACAGGCTGTCCCGCAGGCGATACCAGGCCTTGCCTACCGCTTCCAATGGCGCCGCCAGGTAGCGGCCGCCGGGGAAACCCGGGTTGTTCAGGCCTTGGTAAAGGCTGAGCAAATCGTCGTCGCCCAGAATCGCCTCGCTGACGGCCCGCGCGCCTGCCAGCGTGGGCAGCACGCCATGCCCGGAATAGCCTTGCAGCCAGTAGCGGTTGCCGTCGCGACCGATGTCTGGCGTGCGTTTGAGGGTGATGTCGATATGACCGCCCCAAGCGAATTCGATGGGCACGCCGGCCAGTTGCGGGAATACCCGCTCGAGAAACGGTCGGGTAGCGCCAGCGATGTCGGTTGGCATGCCGCCGAGGTAGGTGCAGCCGCCCCCGAACAGCAGGCGGTGATCGGGCGTTAAGCGGAAATAATCGAGCACGAACTGGTTGTCGGTGACGCACGCATCCGTCGGCAGCAGCGCCTTGGCCTGAGCCTCGTCCAGTGCGGCGGTGGCGACCTGATACGTGCCGACTGGCAGTACGCGCTTGGCCAGCTGCGGGTCCAGTTCATCGATGTAGGCATTGCAGGCCAGCACCAACACGTCGGCACGCACGCTGCCCTGCTCCGTTTTCACCACGTAACCGCCGCCTTCCTGCCGGTAGCTGAGCGCTTTGCTGTGCTCGTAGATCTGTCCCCCCGCTGCTTCAATCGCGGCGGCCAGCCCCAGGGCCAGTTTCAGCGGATTGAGATGGCCGCCTTCGGGATCGTACAAGCCCGCCTGGTAACGCTCGCTGGCGACCCAGTTGGGCAGTTGTTCGCGGGGAATAAATTGAAGGGCATCGTGGCCCCACTTGTGACTGGCCTCGTGCTGCCATTCGTGAAGGATGGCGGTGCGTCTTGCTAATACGGAGGTCCACAGGTGGCCGGCGCGGTAGTCGCAGTCGAAGCCGTGGCGGCCGGGCAACACGCGCAGCTCTTGCGCGGCCCAGCGCATGCTGTCCCATAGGCGCCGCGCACGTTCCAGCCCTAATGCAGCTTCCAGCGGCGGCATGTCGCACGACCAACCGAGAATCGCCTGACCGCCGTTGCGTCCACTGGCTGCCCAGGCCACACGACTGGCTTCAATCAGCGTCACACGCTTGCCGGCCAGCGCCAGGCGCAACGCCGTGTGCAGGCCACTGAAACCGGCACCAATCACTGCCACCTCGGTGCTGTGCTCACCCTGTAACGGGGCGCGAGGCTTTAGCAGGTGGGCGCAGCTGTAGGCGTAGTAGCTGTCAACGTGCTGGGCGGAACGCTGAAACATAGGACATCCAAATTCACACGCGTGAAATTAATCGCTAATAATTTCACGCACGCTAGCGGAAAAACCCTACAACGGCAACCGGCGAGTCTTGACCTTGCCACCGTGACAAGCCGGAGGCTGCCGCCCGCAGGGCTTTGCGCGCCCTGCGCAGTCACCACGTTGAGATCGGGACATCCACCTATGACGAGCAGACGCACCTTTGTAAAAAGCCTGGCCGCCGGCACCGTACTTAGCGGTTTGGGCCTATGGCGGCAACCCGCATGGGCACAGGGCGCCACCACGCAATCGGCCACGCTTAGCGGCACAGAATTCGATTTGGTGATCGGGCAAACGCCGGTCAATTTCACTGGCGCACCGCGTAGCGCCATCACCATTAACGGCACCCTGCCCGGCCCTTTGCTGCGCTGGCGTGAAGGCGACACCGTGACGCTGCGGGTAAACAACCGCCTGAGCGACGTGACCTCGCTGCATTGGCACGGCATCTTGCTGCCGGCCAACATGGACGGCGTGCCCGGCATGAGCTTCGACGGCATCGAGCCGAATGGTCAGTACACCTACCGTTTCACCGTGCAACAGCACGGCACCTACTGGTATCACAGCCATTCCGGGGTGCAAGAACAGGCTGGGCTGTACGCGCCGCTGGTGATCGATCCGCGTGATCCAGAGCCGTTTTTCTACGAGCGCGAACATGTGCTGCTTCTCAGCGACTGGACCGACGAAAATCCCGATCGACTGCTGCCCACGCTGAAAAAGCAGGCCGACTATTACAACGGCCAAAAACGCACCCTCGGCGACTTTATTGAGGATGTGGGCCGCGATGGCTGGCGCGCCACCTTCAGCGAGCGCCTGAGCTGGGCGCAGATGCGCATGACGCCCACCGATATCGCCGACATCAGCGGCCTGACCTACACCTATCTGGTCAATGGCCATGCGCCCGATAGCAACTGGACCGGTCTGTTCCAACCGGGCGAACGCCTGCGCTTGCGCCTGATCAACGCCAGCGCCATGACCTATTTCGACCTGCGCATTCCCGGTTTGCAGTTGACGGTGGTGGCCGCCGATGGCCAGTACGTCGAGCCGGTTGCCGTCGATGAATTACGCCTGGCGCCGGCGGAAACCTATGACGTGATCGTGCAACCGCAACACGCCGAGGCCTACACCGTATTCGCCCAGGCCATGGACCGCAGCGGCTATGCCTGCGCCACCTTGGCCACGCGCCAAGGCCTGCGCGCGCCGCTGCCGCCGCTGGACCCAAGCCCGCAACTGACCATGGCCGATATGGGCATGGACCACGGCGCCATGGCGACCATGGACCACAGCCAGATGGCCGGCATGGACCACTCGGCAATGGCCGGCATGCAAAGCCATCCGCCTAGCGAAACCGACAACCCGCTGGTGGACATGCAAACCATGCAGCCCAGCGCCAAGCTCGACGACCCGGGCCTGGGCCTGCGTGACAACGGCCGTCGCGTGCTGCGCTACAGCGACCTGCGCAGCCGCTTCGCCGACCCCGACGGCCGCGAACCCAGCCGCACACTCGAAATTCACCTCACCGGGCATATGGAGAAATTCGCCTGGTCGTTCGATGGCGTGCCGTTTTCGGCGGCCGAGCCGATTCGCCTCACCTATGGCGAGCGGGTGCGCATTGTGTTGGTGAACGACACGATGATGAGTCACCCCATTCACCTGCATGGCTTATGGAGCGATCTGGAAGACGAGCACGGCAATTTCCAGGTACGCAAACACACCATCGACATGCCGCCCGGCGCCAAACGTAGCTACCGCGTCACGGCCGACGCCCTCGGCCGCTGGGCTTATCACTGTCACCTGCTGATGCACATGAGCGCCGGCATGATGCGCGAAGTGCGCGTGGAAGAAGGACAGCCGACATGAAGCCGTTTATTTCACTGACCCTGGCCGCCGCCCTGGCCACCAGCGCCCACGCCGCCGAGACGATGGACCACTCGATGCACGGGAGCATGCCGGGCATGGATATGTCGGGCATGGACCACAGCACGATGAGCCACGACATGAGCGCTGGAAGCACGCCGTTACCGACCCCTGACGAGAGCCGAACGCCGATTCGCGCTGTCACCGAGGCCGACCGTCTGGCCGCCTTCCCGCCCCTGCACAGCGGCCATGACAGCCACGCGCAAGGGCTGAATCACTACCTGCTAATCGACCGCCTGGAATGGCAAAACCTCGACGCCGGCAATGCCCTGGCCTGGGATGTGGATGGCTGGATTGGCGGCGACGTCGACCGCTTGTGGCTGCGCAGCGAAGGTGAGCGTATTGATGGCCACACCGACAAAGCCGAACTGCAAACACTGTGGGGCCATGCGGTCAGCCCCTGGTGGGACGTAGTGCTCGGTGTCAGGCAAGACTTCAAACCCGGCCCGGTGCAAACCTGGGCGGCGCTTGGCGTCCAGGGCACGCCGCTGTACGGCCTGGAAACCGAGGCCACCGCCTACCTCGGCGAAAACCGCCAGAGCGCCCTGCGTTTGAAGGCCGAATACGACTTGCTGCTGACCAACCGCTGGATTCTTCAGCCGCTGGCCGAGGCGAATATCTATGGCAAAAACGATGACACGCGTGAGGTGGGTTCAGGGCTAAGTAACACGGAAGTGGGGCTGCGTTTGCGCTATCAGGTGCGACCCGAATTCGCGCCATACGTGGGCCTTACGTTGAATAAAAGCCATGGCAATACACCCACGGAAGACGACGACGCCGAGGCGCGATTGGTACTAGGGATTCGCGCCTGGTTTTGATGGTGTCTCGGCGCTTACGCCGCTGCCGCGCTTTTCCAGCGGCGCGGCGCCCAGCCACGTTGCATGCCGGCGACAGCGAGCAGAATCATGCTGACGCCGAGCCATTGCAGCGGGCTTAAGCGGTGGTCGAAGGCCACCCAGTCAACCAGAATCGCCGCGATTGGGTACACGAACGACAACGCCCCGGTCAGCGCCGTCGGCAGTCGCTGAATGGCGCTGTAGAGCAGCACATACATCACGCCGGTGTGCACCACGCCCAGCGTCAGCAAACTGCCCCACGCCACGGCGGCGGTCGGCAGCGCCTCGGTGTTCAGCCACGGCGCCAACATCAGCACGCCGGTGCACACCTGAATCAGAGCGATCAGGTGCGGTGGCGTGCCAGTGAGGCGCTTGATGATCAGCGCCGCAATGGCATAGAGAAACGCGGCGCCGCACGCCAGAGCGATGCCAAGCAGGTAATTTGCGCCGCTTCCCGTGCCCGCGCCCGCGCCCGCGCCATGGGCGCTGACGATGGCCAACATGCCGAGAAACGCCACGCTCAGCCAGGTGATTTTCACGCGTGTAATCCGCTCGCCTAGAAACAGCGCTGCCAGGCCCACCAACATAAACGGCTGCACGTTGTAGACCGCCGTGGCGATGGCAATCGAGGCACCTGAGTAAGCGGCGAAAAGCAGCAACCAGTTGCCGACAATGGCCACGCCGCTGAGCACAGCCAAGGCAAAGGTCGCACGGGTTAATGCGCCGGCGCGCAAAAAGCCCATGGCGGCGCAAATCACCAGCAGCGTGACGGCGCCGATCAGGCAGCGCCAGAACACCACCTCCAGCACCGGCCGCCCCGCGATCAGAACAAACCAACCGATGGTTCCGGAAATGAGCATGGCGGCGACCATTTCCACCATCCCGCGTCGTTGTGTGTCGTGCATAGCGGCCTCCTCAAATCAGTGGCAACAGTATCGCCGGCCGCTATGCCGGTTCTCCAGACGAAACGAAAGGCGTATATAGGCGTATGCCTTTTTAATCGTGGGTGGTGTCGCCACTCCGCCTTTCTTTCGAGCACAACGCCATGACCGACAAGATTGATCAGCAACTGATTGAAGCGTTGATGGAAGACTCGCGGCGCTCACTGAAAGCGCTCGCGCAAATTACCGGGCTGACCTCGCCCAGCGTCGCAGAGCGGCTGCGTCGGCTGGAGGAGCGCGGCGTGTTGCGCGGCTATACCGTGGATGTCGACGCCAAGGCCTTCGGCTATCAGCTTCAGGCCATCGTGCGGATACGCCCGTTACCCGGGCGTTTGCAGGAAGTGGAGCGGCAAATTCAAGCCATTGGCGAGTTCACCGAGTGCGACAAGGTGACGGGCGAGGACTGCTTCTATGCACGCATGCACGTGCGCTCGATGGAGCAGTTGGACACCCTGCTCGACCGGCTCAATCACTACGCCGAAACCAATACCGCCATCGTCAAGAAAACCCCGGTGAAACGGCGGTTGCCGCCCATGGAGCTGCCGACGGACTAGGGGTTAGCCGAAGACGGTAACGGTCTGGCGACTCAATGCGACGAGCTCGCCAGAAGGGGTCCACAGCTGCGCGGCGATGTGGCCGTAGCCGTCGCGGGCGTGCTCGATCTGCGCGCGGTACAAGCACCAGTCGTCGGTGGTCAGCTTGGGAGCGGGCTGCACGAACTCGATGGTCCAGGTCAGCGAGCTGCCAGGCGCGGGCGTGCGCAGATGCGGCAATACCGCTGGCGGCCAGGCATCGACCAGGGCGAGCAGGTGCGATTCATCAACGGCGCTGACCGTTTCCTCACCACGCAAGCGCACATAACCGCCCATTTCGCGCGACGGATTGTTGCTGAACGGCATGCCGCCAATGGCCCAGCGCATGGCCAGGTAGCGGGTGAACTCTGGCGTTACGCCTTTCACATAGGGCAATTCAGGGCAGTCGTCGACCGGCTTCATACTCGGCGCTGGCTCGGCCTGAACACTGATAGCCGATTCGCGCGAGGCGCCGAAACTGCCTTGCACAATGGTCACCACCTGACCGTTCTGGACCGCGCGGCCAAGCACCTGGCTAACGGCTTTACCTTCGCGCAGCACTTCGGCTTCGAGGCTGACCGGTGTATCCACTGCCAGAGGTCCTACAAACGTGATGGCCAAGGAGCGCACCGGGCGGCCTTCCGGCACCGCCGCGCGCATGGCTTCGTACACCAGCATCGCCGCCAACCCACCAAAGCCCGCGCGGCCCTGGCCCCATTCAGCGGGCACCACGACGGCTTGAGGATTAATGCGAACGGCCTGGATCAACTCGGAAAAAGTCATAGAAATCTCGGACAGAAAAATGCGTAACCGATGGTAGGGGATGTAGGCCGCAGGACGGAAGCCGCTGAATGTGCCGGTTTAGCCAATTGGCGTGGGGATTTGACCTTTGTTTTTTTCCTGACCCGGTGACGCAGCGCCTAGCGCAGAAATTCGGCCACCTTGGCGGCGGCGCTGTGCAAGTGCTGGTCGTGGGTGAAGCCGGACGCTTTTAACGGTTTAAGGTCATGGTCGGCTGCCGCGAGCCAGCACAGTTCAATTCCCGCGGACAGGCTGTACTGCTCAACCGTCGCCAGGTTGCCCAGCGCGTCGCGCTCGCCCTGGACGATCAGTGTTGGCGTGCGCAAATCGGCCAAATGCGCAACGCGAGGCTTTTCCGGTTTACCGGCGGCGTAGAACGGATAACCCAGGCAGACCAGTGCATCCACCTGCAGCTCATCGGCCAGCAAGCTAGCCATACGGCCGCCCATGGATTTGCCGCCGATTGCTAACGGTCCTGCGACCTGTTGGCGCACGCCGGCATGCACCTCGCGCCAACTGTCAAGCAAACGCGCCTGCGGGTTAGGCGGCCGTTTGCCACCGTCGAGACGGCGCTGAACCATATAAGGAAATTCGAAACGCGCCACCGCCACGCCCAGCGCCGCGAGGCGGGTGGCGATGGACGTCATAAACGGGCTGTCCATCGGCGCACCCGCACCATGGGCAAGGACCAACGTCGCGAAGGCCGCCCCCTGCGGTTTGTTCCACATCAACGGGGTGGGTATTCCATCGACGGAAACCGATTGATACAGATCAATATCACCGCTTATCCGTTTCGCCATGCTTGCGCCGCCTTCAACAACTAGAGAAATCCGCGGATGGGCCTGACATGAGCACAACAACCACGACCGCTTACGATTATAAAGTGGTTCGCCAGTTCGCCATCATGACGGTGGTATGGGGCATTGTCGGCATGGGCCTGGGAGTATTCATCGCCTCCCAACTGGTCTGGCCACAACTGAACTTCGACCTGCCCTGGCTGAGCTTCGGGCGCCTTCGCCCCCTGCACACCAACGCCGTCATCTTCGCCTTTGGCGGCTGCGCGTTATTCGCCACCTCCTACTACACCGTCCAACGCACCTGCCAAACCGCCCTGTTCGCGCCACGCCTCGCCGCGTTGACGTTCTGGGGCTGGCAACTGGTGATCGTGCTCGCCGCCGTCAGCCTGCCGCTGGGCTACACCAGCTCAAAAGAATACGCGGAACTGGAATGGCCCATCGACCTGCTGATTACTGCAGTGTGGGTTGGCTATGCAGTGGTGTTCTTCGGCACGCTGCTCAAACGTAAAACCAAGCATATTTATGTCGGCAACTGGTTTTACGGTGCATTTATTCTCACCGTCGCGGTACTGCACATCGTCAACAACCTGGAAGTGCCGGTCACCCTGACCAAGTCGTACTCGCTCTATTCCGGCGCCACCGACGCAATGATTCAGTGGTGGTATGGACACAACGCCGTGGGCTTTTTCCTCACCGCGGGCTTCCTGGGAATGATGTACTACTTCGTGCCCAAGCAAGCCAACCGCCCGGTCTACTCGTATCGTCTTTCCATCGTGCACTTTTGGGCATTGATCACCCTGTATATCTGGGCCGGTCCCCACCACTTGCACTACACGGCTTTGCCGGATTGGGCCCAATCGCTGGGCATGGTGATGTCGCTGGTACTGCTGGCTCCGAGCTGGGGCGGCATGATCAACGGCATGATGACCCTCTCGGGCGCCTGGCATAAATTGCGCGACGACCCAATCTTGCGCTTCCTCGTGGTTTCGCTGGCCTTCTACGGCATGTCGACCTTTGAAGGTCCGATGATGGCGATCAAAACCGTCAACGCCCTCTCCCACTACACCGACTGGACCATCGGCCACGTACACGCCGGCGCACTCGGCTGGGTGGCAATGATCAGTTTTGGCGCGCTATACCACATGATCCCGAAACTCTGGGGCCGCCCGCAAATGCACAGCATGGGCCTGGTCAACGCGCACTTCTGGCTCGCGACCATCGGCACGGTTCTGTACATCGCCTCAATGTGGGTCAGCGGCATCACCCAGGGTCTGATGTGGCGCGCCATCAACGCCGACGGCACGCTCACCTACTCCTTCGTGGAAGCGCTGGAAGCCAGCCATCCCGGCTTCGTGGTGCGGATGGTCGGCGGTTCCATTTTCCTCATCGGCGTTCTGCTGATGGCCTACAACACCTGGCGCACCGTGCGCAGCGCGCAGCCGGCGGAAATCGCCAGCGCCGCGCAGATGGCTTGAGGAGAAGCGGCCATGAGCAAACATGAAGTACTCGAAAAGAACGTATTCCTGCTGGTGCTGTGCATGGTGCTGGCGGTCAGCATCGGCGGCCTGACGCAAATCGTGCCGCTGTTCTTCCAGGACGTGACCAATAAACCGGTGGACGGCATGAAGCCGTACACAGCGCTGCAACTTGAAGGGCGCGACATTTACATCCGCGAAGGCTGCGTAGGTTGCCACTCCCAGATGATCCGCCCCTTCCGTGCTGAAACCGAACGCTACGGCCATTACTCCGTAGCCGGTGAAAGCGTCTGGGATCACCCGTTTCTGTGGGGCTCCAAACGCACCGGGCCGGACCTTGCCCGCGTCGGCGGCCGCTACTCGGATGACTGGCACCGCGCGCATTTGTACAACCCGCGCAACGTGGTGCCCGAGTCGAAAATGCCGGCATATCCGTGGCTGGTGCAACACCAGCTCGATGGCCAAGACACGGCCGCGAAACTCAAGGTGATGCGCCTGATGGGCGTGCCTTATACCGATGCAGATATCGAAGGTGCCAGCGCCTCGGTGAAAGGCAAAACCGAGATGGACGCGCTGGTTGCGTACCTGCAAATGCTCGGCACCGCCATCAAGAACAAGCGCTGAGCGAGGGGGATTCGGACATGACAGTATTCTGGAGTTGGTACGTATGTGTGCTCACGCTGGGCAGCCTGTTAGCGCTGCTCTGGCTGGTGTTTTCAACCCGCAGCGGCGAAACGCCAAACGGCGGCGACAAAACCATGGGCCATGCGTTTGATGGCATCGAGGAATACGACAACCCACTGCCCCGTTGGTGGTTTCTGTTGTTCGTCGGCACCATCCTGTTTGCGTTTCTGTACTTGCTGCTTTATCCGGGCCTCGGAAATTGGAAGGGCATACTGCCGGGCTATAGCGACGGCTGGACTCAGGTGAATCAATGGCAACGGGAAATAGACAAAGCCAACGCGCAATACGGTCCGCTATTCGCCCGTCTCGCCGCCACGCCGCTCGATGAACTAAGCAAAGATCCTGAGGCGCTGAAAATCGGCGGTCGCCTGTTCGCCACCAACTGCTCGGTGTGCCATGGCTCCGACGCCAAAGGCACCGTCGGCTTCCCTAACCTGACCGACACGCTGTGGCGCTGGGGCGGTGATGCCAAAACAGTGAAAGCGACCATCCTTCATGGCCGCATGGCCGCCATGCCTGCCTGGGGCCCCGTTATTGGCGACGCGGGGGTTAAAAACGTCGCGGCTTACGTGCGCACTACGCTGGCAGGTCTCCCCGCCCCGGCCGACAGCGATGCCGATCTCGCCGCAGGCGCTACTGTTTACGCCAGCACCTGCCAGGCCTGCCACGGCGCGGAAGGTAAAGGTACGCCAGCGATGGGCGCTCCTGATCTCACCCACCCAACTGGATGGATTTACGGCAGCAGCCTGGTGCAGCTGCAGCAAACCATCCGCCATGGCCGCAACGGCCAAATGCCAGCGCAAGAGCAATACCTGGGCAACGACAAAGTCCATGTGCTGGCCGCTTACGTGTTGAGCTTGTCTCACCCGCAATAACAGCGGCCAACGGAAGAACATGGCGCGACGGACTGCGGGTCGTGTTCTTCCGATGACGCTCCATAAACACCGCAACTCCTCTGATCGAGCGAGTTGACCGAACGGACAACCTCGCTTGCGCAACGGCTGCGACTCAGTGTCGCACCCCAAGGTTTGATAACCGTCAAGGTCAGTTTTGTTCAACTATGCTGGCGCATTAGCCGTCAGTGTTTGCTATGAGGCACACAACACATAATTGGACGGTTAGGGATAAGGGCGAACACCTGAGAACCAACCTCATTTAGAGGGCGAAATACTTGGTTTCATGTGCTTGAAAGCCTTATCGCAGCGGCCTGTGACGTTGCAATGACTACGTCGTTTCTACATACTTGCCGCCGATTTTTACCCCCTAAAAAACACCCTAAACCGTGGAACCTTAGAATGAGCACAGCAATCCGTCCGACTGCTTATAACTATAAGGTGGTCCGCCAGTTCGCCATCATGACGGTGGTCTGGGGGATCCTTGGCATGGGCATGGGCGTATTCATCGCCTCGCAACTGGTTTGGCCGGATTTGAACTTCGGTCTGCCATGGACGAGCTTTGGTCGCCTGCGCCCCCTGCATACGAACCTGGTGATCTTCGCCTTCGGTGGCTGTGCTCTTTTCGCAACGTCCTACTACGTTGTTCAACGTACCTGCCAGACGCGTCTGATCTCGGACAGCATGGCTTCCTTCCACTTTTGGGGCTGGCAAGCCGTTATCGTCGGCGCGGGTATCACCCTGCCGCTCGGTTACACCACCTCGAAGGAATACGCTGAGCTGGAATGGCCGCTGGCCATTTTGCTGGCGGTGGTTTGGGTGACCTACGCTGCGGTGTTTTTCGGCACCATCATCAAGCGTAAAACCAAGCACATCTATGTCGGCAACTGGTTCTACGGTGCCTTCATTTTGGTAACGGCGATGCTTCACATCGTTAACCACATGTCGCTGCCGGTGTCGCTGTTCAAGTCGTACTCCCTGTACTCCGGCGCTACCGACGCGATGATCCAGTGGTGGTACGGCCACAACGCGGTGGGTTTCTTCCTGACCACCGGCTTCCTCGGGATGATGTACTACTTCGTTCCGAAACAAGCTGAGCGTCCGATCTACTCCTATCGCTTGTCCATCGTGCACTTCTGGGCACTGATCACCCTGTACATCTGGGCCGGTCCGCACCACCTGCACTACACCGCATTGCCGGACTGGGCTCAGTCGCTGGGTATGGCCATGTCGATCATCCTGCTCGCGCCAAGCTGGGGCGGCATGATCAACGGCATGATGACCCTCTCGGGCGCCTGGCATAAATTGCGCACCGACCCAATCCTGCGCTTCCTGGTCGTTTCGTTGGCGTTTTACGGCATGTCGACCTTTGAAGGTCCCATGATGGCCATCAAAACCGTTAACTCCCTGTCGCACTACACCGACTGGACCATCGGCCACGTACACGCCGGTGCTTTGGGTTGGGTGGCGATGATCTCCATCGGTGCCCTGTACCACATGATCCCGAAACTCTGGGGCCGTCCACAAATGCACAGCATTGGCTTGATCAACGCGCATTTCTGGCTCGCCACCATCGGTACCGTGCTGTACATCGCCTCGATGTGGGTAAACGGCATCACTCAAGGCCTGATGTGGCGCGCAATCAACGAAGACGGCACCCTGACCTATTCGTTTGTTGAAGCCCTGCAAGCCAGCCATCCGGGTTACATCGTGCGGGCAATGGGCGGTGCGTTCTTCGCCTCCGGCATGTTGCTGATGGCTTACAACACCTTCCGTACCGTGCGCGCCTCCCAGCCAGCTGAAGCCGAAGCCGCCGCTCAGATCGCTGTAGTTGGAGCTCATTGATGAGAAATCATGACGTAGTCGAGAAGAACATCGGCCTACTGGCCTTCTTCATGGTTATCGCCGTCAGCATTGGCGGCCTTACCCAGATCGTTCCTCTGTTTTTCCAGGACGTTACCAACAAGCCGGTGGAAAACATGAAGCCGCGCACCGCCCTGGAGTTGGAAGGTCGCGACGTGTATATCGCCAACGGCTGTGTGGGCTGCCACTCGCAAATGATTCGTCCGTTCCGTGCCGAAACCGAACGTTACGGTCACTACTCGGTCGCTGGCGAAAGCGTATGGGACCACCCGTTCCTGTGGGGATCCAAACGTACCGGTCCGGACCTGGCCCGTGTTGGCGGTCGTTACTCTGATGACTGGCACCGCGCGCACCTCTACAACCCGCGCAACGTGGTACCGGAGTCGGTCATGCCGGCCTACCCGTTCCTGGTTGAACACAAGCTCGACGGCAAAGACACCGCCAAGAAAATGGAAGTACTGCGTTCCATGGGCGTGCCTTACACCGACGAAGACATTGCTGGCGCTCAAGCAGCGGTCAAAGGCAAAACTGAAATGGATGCCGTGGTCGCCTACCTGCAAGGGCTTGGCACCATCATCAAAAGCAAACGGTGACGGGTATGGACATCGGGATGATTCGCGGTCTTGGCACCGTAGTAGTGATGGTGGCGTTCGTAGGCTTGGCTCTCTGGGTATTCAGCGGCCGACGCAAGAAAGACTTCGACGAAGCCACACTATTGCCGTTCGCGGATGATCCCGAAGCCATTAAGCACGTCGAGCAAGAGCAAGCTTCTAGGAGTAACAAAGAATGACCGTCTTCTGGAGTCTGTACGTCACTGTACTTACCCTGGGCACCATCGCCACGCTGACTTGGATCTTGCTATCCACGCGCAAAGGCCAACGTGCTGAAACCACCGACGAAACCGTCGGCCACTCCTTCGATGGCATCGAGGAGTACGACAACCCGCTGCCGAAATGGTGGTTCTGGCTGTTCGTGCTGACCATCATTTTCGCCCTCGGTTACCTGGTCCTCTACCCTGGCCTGGGCAACTGGAAAGGCGTGCTGCCGGGCTATTCCTACCTGAACAACGAGACTAAACAAGAGTTCTCGAACGGTCAGCCAGGCTGGACCGGTGTGCACGAGTGGGAAAAGGACATGGCAAAAGCTGACGCCAAGTTCGGCCCAATCTTCGCCAAGTTCGCAGCAATGCCGATTGAAGAAGTAGCCAAAGACCCGCAAGCGCTGAAAATGGGCGGTCGCCTGTTCGCTTCCAACTGCTCGGTCTGCCACGGTTCGGACGCCAAAGGTAACTACGGCTTCCCTAACCTGACCGACGCTGATTG
Source organism: Pseudomonas sp. AC070 (assembly GCF_979258635.1). NCBI lineage: Bacteria > Pseudomonadati > Pseudomonadota > Gammaproteobacteria > Pseudomonadales > Pseudomonadaceae > Pseudomonas > Pseudomonas sp. AC070. The sequence continues at coordinate 2,144,568 of NZ_OZ409871.1, read as the reverse complement.
GCGCTGGGGCGGCGAAGCGGCCACCATCGAGACCACGATTCTCGGCGGTCGTCACGCTGTGATGCCGGCTTGGGGCACCGTGATTGGCGATCAAGGCGTTCGCGACGTTGCAGCCTTCGTACTGACTCAACTGGACGGCCGCAAGCTCCCGGAAGATGCCAAAGCGGACCCAGCCAACGGCCAGAAAATCTTTGCAGCCAACTGCGTGGCTTGCCACGGTCCGGAAGGCAAAGGCACGCCAGCAATGGGCGCGCCGAACCTGACTCACCCAGCGGCATTCATCTACGGCTCAAGCTTTGCTCAACTGCAGCAGACCATTCGTTACGGCCGTCAGGGCGTGATGCCTGCTCAAGAGCAACTGCAAGGCAAAGACAAGGTTCACCTGTTGGCGGCTTACGTTTATAGCCTGTCGCATGGCAACAAATCGGACGCTGAAAAAGAGCAAGCCGAGTAATTCGATGTCATTGCTTAGGAGTCTGCCTACACGGCAGACTCCTGATGCAACCCCCTCGCTGCGCCCTCCCCTGCATCATTTCAGACTCACGCGACCTCACGTCGCAGCAATAACCCTGCATTCAGCGCGTATAATTTAGAGCGCACTAGTCGCTTTGACCTCCGTCGGCAAGCATCGACGAGGCTTTCTCCACTGCCGTGGTACGTATCGATGAGTAAGCAGATTCCGGTTCAAGACATCACTCCGTCTTCCAAGCCTGCGGATAAATCCGTAGAGCTCTACGCCTCCCGGGAAAAAATCTACACCCGCGCCTTTACCGGTTTTTTCCGCAACTTGCGCATGCTCGGCGGCGCCGGCCTTTTCCTTCTCTACTTCGGCACCGTATGGCTCAACTGGGCTGGTCATCAGGCCGTCTGGTGGAACCTGCCGGAGCGTAAGTTCTACATTTTCGGCGCGACCTTCTGGCCACAGGACTTCATCCTGCTATCCGGCATTCTGATCGTCAGCGCGTTTGGCTTGTTCTTCATCACCGTATTTGCCGGTCGCGTCTGGTGCGGCTACACCTGCCCGCAGAGCGTCTGGACCTGGATTTTCATGTGGTGCGAAAAAGTCACCGAAGGTGATCGCAACCAGCGCATGAAACTCGACAAAGCGCCCATGAGCGCCAACAAACTCCTGCGCAAATTCAGCAAACACAGCCTGTGGCTCTTAATCGGCTTTGTGACCGGCCTGACCTTCGTCGGCTATTTCTCGCCAATCCGCGATCTGACCATCGAATTTTTCACTGGTGAAGCAGACGGCTGGGCCTATTTCTGGGTCGGGTTCTTCACCCTGGCCACCTACGGAAACGCCGGCTGGCTGCGCGAACAGGTGTGCATTTACATGTGCCCTTACGCACGATTCCAGAGCGTGATGTTCGACAAAGACACGCTGATCGTTTCCTACGACCCACGTCGCGGGGAACGTCGTGGACCGCGTAAAAAGAATGCGGATTACAAAGCCGAAGGCCTTGGCGACTGCATCGATTGCACCATGTGCGTTCAGGTCTGCCCCACCGGCATCGACATCCGCGACGGCCTGCAAATCGAATGCATCGGCTGCGCCGCGTGTATCGACGCCTGCGACACCATCATGGACAAGATGGAATACCCGCGCGGCCTTATCAGCTACACCACCGAACACAACCTGTCGGGTCAGAAAACCCACCTCGTGCGGCCGCGCTTGATTGGCTATGCGATTGCGCTGATGGCCATGATGGGCCTACTCGCCACTGCCTTTGTGTTGCGTCCGTTGGTGGGTTTCGATGTCAGCAAAGACCGCGTGCTATTCCGCGAAAACGCCGAAGGCCGCATCGAAAACGTCTACAACCTGAAAATCATGAACAAGGACCAGCAGCCGCACACCTACGTTCTCAGCGCCAAAGGTCTGGATGATCTGCAACTGGCCGGCAAGCGCGAGTTCAACGTGGACGCGGGCGAGATCATCACCCAGCCAATTGAACTGTCCGTGGCACCTGAAAAACTGCCTTCAAGCACCAATGAAGTGATTTTCGTGCTGGAAAATGCAGACGACCCTGGCACCCATATCGAAACCAAGAGCCGCTTCATTGGCCCGCATATGCGCTGAGCCGATTGCTGCCTACACTAGCGCCCACTCGGCCGTTCCATCGAGCTGGGCCACCGTTCACAGAGAGTCTTAAATCGATGCCCGCAACAGCAAGCAGTCCCTGGTACAAACATATGTGGCCCTGGATCATCATCGGCATGCTGGCCACCTCGGTGGGCCTGACCATGCACATGGTCTTTATTGCCGCCGAGGGCCAGGACACACTGGTTACCGACAACTACTACGAAGCCGGCAAAGGCATCAGCCGCTCGCTCGACCGCGAGCGCTTGGCCAAAGACCTACACCTCGAAGCGCGTGCCCAATTGGACGAGGTGACCGGCGAAGTCAGCTTGATCCTCTCCGGCGACAGCCGTCCCGACACCATTGAAATGAACCTGATTTCTCCGACCCAAGCCGAGAAAGATCGCCATCTGACGCTCAAACGCAGCAGCAGCGAACCCAATCGCTACATCGGGCAACTGCCCGAAGCCGTTGAAGGCCGCCGATTCGTTGAGTTGCTCGGTCAGCAAGGCGAGCAAACCTGGCGCCTGTTTGAAGAAGAAAAAGTCGGCCCCGGCGTTGAGCTCAAGCTGGGCGACGAACCCATTCCTGGCGCCGAAGCAGAACAGCGCTAAGCCATAGTCGACCCGCTGAATGAGCGCTCTCCTCCCCTGCTACCACTGCAGCCTGCCGGTTCCCGCCGGCAGTCGTTTTTGCACGACCGTACTTAACGAGCGCCGCGAATTTTGCTGCCCCGGTTGCCAGGCCGTAGCAGAGGCGATTGTCGCGGGCGGCCTGGAAAGCTATTACAGCCATCGCAGCGAAGCGTCCGTTAACCCGCAGGCATTGCCGCAGCAATTGCAAGACGAGCTGGAACTGTACGACCGCGCCGATGTGCAGCAGGCGTTCGTTCACCATCAGGCTGACCTCGCGGAAACCACCTTATTGCTTGAAGGCATCAGCTGCGCCGCGTGTGGCTGGCTTATCGAACACCGCCTCAGACAATTACCCGCCGTCGCCGAAGCTCGCCTCAACCTGTCGAACCACCGTTTGCAGGTGCGTTGGGCCGACAGCCAGTTACCGCTCAGCGCCTTGCTCAGCGAGCTGCGCCACATCGGTTACGCAGCGCACCCCTATCAGGCCGACCGCGCCGCCGAACAATTAGCTGCCGAGAACCGTCTGACCCTGCGGCAACTGGGCGTGGCCGGCCTGCTGTGGTTCCAGGCCATGATGGCGACCATGGCCACCTGGCCGGAATTCAATATCGACCTGAGCCCCGAGCTGCATCAAATCATGCGCTGGGTGGCGATGTTTCTGACGACTCCTATCGTTTTCTACAGCTGCGCGCCGTTTTTCAAAGGTGCTTTCCGTGACCTGCGCACCCGCCATCTGACCATGGATGTGTCCGTGTCGCTGGCCATTGGCAGCGCTTACGTAGCGGGCATCTGGACGGCGATCACTGGCGTTGGCGAACTGTACTTCGACGCTGTCGGCATGTTCGCCTTATTCCTGCTGGCCGGCCGCTACCTTGAACGCCGCGCCCGCCAGCGTACGGCGGCGGCCACCGCACAGCTGGTCAATCTGCTGCCGGCGTCTTGCTTACGGGTGGATGCGTCCGGCCAAAGCGAGCGAATTTTGCTGCGCGAATTGCAAGTGGGCGAAGAGGTGCTGATTCAACCAGGCGCCGTCGTGCCGGCAGACGGCCGCATCACCCAGGGCCAATCCAGCGTCGACGAATCCTTGCTGACTGGCGAATACCTGCCACTGCCTCGCGGCGTCGGCGACCCTGTCACGGCGGGCACGCTAAACGTGGAAGGCCCGCTGCATGTAGAGGTGCTGGCTTTAGGGCCGGACACTCGCCTTTCCGCAATTGTTCGCCTACTCGACCGCGCCCAGGCTGACAAGCCGCGGCTGGCGGAAATGGCCGACCGCGCTGCGCAGTGGTTCCTGTTGGCAACGCTGTTGGCCGTGGCCGTGATTGGGGCGGTGTGGTGGCACCTGGATTCAAGCCGCGCGTTTTGGGTGGTATTGGCCATGTTAGTCGCCACCTGCCCCTGCGCGCTGTCGCTAGCGACCCCAACCGCACTCACCGCCGCCACAGGCACGCTGCACAAGCTGGGGCTGCTGCTGACACGCGGCCATGTGCTGGAAGGCCTCAATCAGATCGACACGGTGATTTTCGATAAAACCGGAACGCTCACCGAAGGCCGCTTAACCTTGCGTGCGATCCGTCCGTTAACCGGCGAAAGCGACGACGCTTGCCTGGCCCTGGCGGCTGCCCTGGAAAACCATTCCGAACACCCGATTGCCCGCGCCTTCGGCCGCGCCCCAGCGGCGGCAGAGAATGTCGTCAGCGTGCCGGGCCTTGGCTTGGAAGGCACGGTAGAGGGTCGGCATTTGCGCATCGGTCGCGCGGATTTCGTCGCCCAGTTGAGTGGGCAACCTGTGCCCGCCATGCCCGACGAAGCCGGACAATGGCTGCTTCTTGGTGACAGCGCAGGGCCAATCGCCTGGTTTGTACTCGACGACCGACTGCGCGCCGATGCGCCTGCGCTGCTGGCTGCCTGTAAAGCGCGAGGCTGGAAAACACTGCTGTTGTCTGGCGACACCTCGCCGATGGTCAGCAGCGTGGCGGCCGAATTGGGTATAGACGAAAGCCATGGCGGCCTGCGCCCCGATGACAAATTGGCGATGCTGCAAACGCTGCATGGCCAGGGTCGAAAAGTGCTGATGCTGGGCGACGGCGTCAATGACGTGCCGGTGCTCGCAGCGGCGGATATCAGTGTGGCTATGGGCTCGGCCACCGACTTGGCGAAAACCAGTGCCGACGCGGTGTTGTTATCCAATCGTCTGGACGCGCTCGTACAAACCTTCACCCTCGCCCGCCGCACCCGCCACGTGATCGTCGAGAATCTGCTGTGGGCCTGTCTGTACAATGGACTGATGTTGCCATTCGCCGCCCTGGGCTGGGTAACGCCGGTGTGGGCCGCAGTCGGCATGTCGGTCAGCTCGCTGACAGTGGTGCTCAACGCCCTGCGCCTGACCCGTCACCGCGCCGCGCCGCAACCAGCGGTTGTCGCCTGACCGCCCATTCGCACCCGGAGCTTGTATGCCCGCTTTGTACGTGTTGATTCCAATCGCCCTGATGATCGTCGCGGTGTGCATTTACATCTTTTTCTGGGCAGTCGACAGCGGCCAATACGACGACCTCGACGGCCCGGCGCACAGCATTCTGTTTGACGACCAGGACCCCAATCACCTGGCCGGCGTCGATCAGGCCAGCGGCCACAGCGACGTCGACAAAGACGACCAGGAACCGCCCCGTGCTTGAGCTCGCTCCGTTATTGGTATCGGCCGTCATTCTTGGCCTGCTTGGCGGCGGGCATTGCCTGGGCATGTGCGGCGGCTTGATGGGGGCGCTGACCCTCGCCATTCCCCCGGAACAACGTAGCCGGCGCTTTCGCTTGTTGCTGGCTTATAACCTCGGTCGCATCCTGAGTTATGCCTGCGCGGGCTTGCTGATCGGCATGGCGGGCTGGGCCGTGGCAAATAGCCCTGCGGTGATGGTGTTGCGAGTTATCGCGGCGTTGTTGCTGATCGCCATGGGCTTGTATCTGGCGGGATGGTGGAGCGGTCTTACGCGCATTGAAGCGTTAGGGCGCGGCTTGTGGCGTCATATCCAACCATTCGCCAGCCGCTTGATGCCGGTTTCGAGTGTGCCGCGCGCCTTGCTGCTCGGCTCTCTGTGGGGTTGGTTGCCTTGCGGGTTGGTCTACAGCACCTTGCTGTGGGCGGCGAGCCAGGGCAATGCACTAAACAGTGGCTTGCTGATGCTCGCTTTCGGCTTGGGCACGTGGCCGGTGCTGCTGGCCACCGGCATGGCGGCAGAACGCCTCACCGCAGTGCTGCGCAAGCGCAACGTGCGGGTCGCCGGTGGCGTGTTGGTGATTGTGTTTGGACTGTGGACCCTGCCGGGCCCGCATCAAGCGTGGCTAATGGGCCACGCCATGCATCACTGATTGGCGAATCAAGCCATCATCAGACCGGACATTTCCTGCAGCTGATCAGGCGACAAGGCCGCGTCATGAATGGCTTGAAGCAGCGCGCCATTGGCAGTGGAAATCGCGCCAGTGATCGAGGCAATTTCACTCTGCAGGCCCTGAGCCTTTTGCATTCTTTCTTCGTCAGATAGATCTTGGTCGGCCATCAGCGCTTGAAGCTCGGCCTGTTTCTCGGCCAGTTGCTGGCGCAATTCGCGGATCATTTTCAGCGCCTGTTTCACGTTATCCGGCAGGCTGCTTTCATCAATGTCTTTGTTCTTTTCACCCGCCTCTTTGATTTGCTTAGCCCGCTCCGACAGGGTCACTTTTATGCTTTCCAAAGCGGTTTGCATGTCTGCCGGTGCATCCGGATCGCGCGCCACCTTGGCGGCAACTTGTTGAGCCAGATGCCCGATGACCGCGCTGCTGTTGATCGGCAACATTTCCCTTCTCCCTCATAGCGACACAAGGATGTCGGCGAGAGGCCGGCGAACTTTAGGCGCATGGCCCGTCTGTGGCCTAAGCTGATACCCTTACGCTTTGTGCGTGCTTGGCTAATTAAGGATCCCTCACAATGAGCGAAATGATTAAAGCCCGCGGCCTGCCGGCTGTGCATTGCAAAGATTGCAGCCTCAGCGGTTTGTGCCTGCCGTTGTCGATGGATATGGAAGACATGGATGCGTTGGACGATATCGTCAAACGCGGCCGCCCCTTGAAGAAGGGCGAATTTCTGTTCCGCCAGGGCGACGCCTTCACTTCGGTGTTCGCCGTTCGTTCCGGTGCCCTGCGCAGTTTCAGCGTCTCGGATGCCGGCGATGAGCAAATCACCGGCTTCCACCTGCCGAGCGAACTGATGGGCATGTCGGGCATGGACGAAGAGTCCTATCCCAATTCCGCACAAGCGCTGGAAACCACCACGGTGTGCGAAATCCCTTTCGAAAAACTGGACGACCTGTCGCTGCAACTGCCGCAACTGCGTCGCCAACTGATGCGCATCATGAGCCGGGAAATTCGCGACGATCAGCAGATGATGCTGTTGCTCTCGAAGAAAACCGCGGATGAGCGAATCGCCTCGTTTCTGGTCAACCTGTCTGCCCGCTTCCGCGCGCGCGGGTACTCGGCCAACCAGTTCCGCCTGGCCATGTCGCGCAACGAAATCGGCAACTATCTAGGCCTCGCGGTGGAAACCGTGTCGCGGGTATTTACCCGGTTCCAGCAGAGCAATCTGATCGCCGCCGACGGCAAGGAAGTGCAGATTCTCGATGCCGCTCAGCTGTGCGCCCTCGCAGGCGGCAATCTCGACGAGTAAACACCGCGCGCGGCTTGTTAGAATCGCGCTTTTGTCACGCTAGCAGGCCCCCCGCGATGATCTCCGACGACTTCAGCATCAAATCCCTGATTCGCCCCGTGCCGGATTTTCCGAAACCCGGCGTGATTTTTCGCGATATCACCCCGTTGTTCCAGTCGCCAAAAGCCATGCGCATGGTTGCCGACAGCTTTGTGCAACGCTATGTCGAGGCCGACTTCAGCCACATCGGCGCCATGGATGCCCGTGGTTTTCTGATCGGTTCGATCATCGCCTACGCCCTCAACAAGCCGCTCGTGCTGTTCCGCAAGCAAGGCAAGCTGCCGGCCAACGTGTTGGCTGAGGCCTATCAAACCGAATACGGCGAAGCGTTTCTTGAAGTGCACGCCGACAGCTTGTGTGAAGGCGACTCGGTGCTTATTTTCGATGACTTGATCGCCACGGGCGGCACGCTGCTGGCGGCCACGAAACTGGTGCGACGCATGCGCGCCACGGTGTTCGAAGCGGCTGCCATTATCGATTTGCCAGAACTCGGCGGCTCGCAAAAACTGCAAGACGCCGGCATTTCCACCTTCTGTCTCACCCGCTTCGCCCTCTCCGACCGCTAACCGTCGGGCTCTACCTGTTACCTCTGCGCGCGCCCCGGCCAACCCTGTTGCCCGGGGCGCTGCACTTAGGTTGGGTGTTCGTGTTGCCAGCTTGGGCCAATCATTGAAAGCAATCGGCTGTGATAGCAACCAGTGATTCCGCCCAAGCCGTACAACAACAAGAGATCGCCGTCGGCGGTCCCCGGAGCCTTTATGAACGCGATTCCAACGCCTTCCAAACTGACCAAACCCAACGCCAGCTTTCCCGTGCGGCGCATGGATTTCAGCTTCTCGCAAACTGAAAAATACTGGTGGAGCGGCGACCCGTTCATGACGCATTTCATGAACAACCTGTCGTCACTGTTCCCCTATGGAGAGATGTTTTTCGTCGACAGCGTGCGTGCCGTGCGCGACACCATCACCGAGCCGCAGCTGAAGAAAGACATCAGCGCCTTCATCGGCCAGGAGGCCATGCACTCCAAAGAGCATGCGACCTACAACGAATACGCCGCCAAGCACGACATCAACCTGGAAAAACTTGAGCTGCGCATCAAGGTGCTGCTGGAGTGGGTGACCAAAATCACCACCAAGAAGCAACGCCTGGCCGCCACCTGCGCCCTGGAACACTTCACCGCGACCATGGCCCAGCAGTTGCTGCTGCGCGAAGACCTGACCACGCAGATCGACGACCCGAAGATGTACCAGTTGTGGATGTGGCACGCGATTGAAGAGAACGAGCACAAAGCCGTGTGCTACGACGCTTACCAAGCGGTAGGCGGTGGTTACTTCACCCGTGTGGCAATGATGGCAATCTCGACCGTGATTTTCTTTGGCGTGATCGGCTGGTTCCAAGTGCACCTGCTGCGCAAAGACCGTCAGCTGTTCAACCTGCGTAGCTGGGGCCGGGGTTTGCGCACCCTGTTCAGCCTGCGCAACGGCTTTTTGACCAAGCTGATTCTGCCGTACCTCGACTACTACCGCCCCGGCTTCCACCCGTTTGACCACGACACCAAAGTGCTGGAACAGCGCTGGAAAGATCGGTTGGGGTTTAGTGGTTAACGCTTACGTCCGCCTATCGCCAATCGGCCCCCTCTGCCCGCCTGCGGCAGAGGGAACGTTTTACGTCAAGGCTTCAATCGCCGCTCAACCGCAACTCCCCCACCGCCTGCAACACCGTCGCCCCCGCAAACATCATCAGAATCTGTGCCTGCGCCTCGGCGCATATAGCAGGACGGCGGTCGACCTGTTCGATGTAATCCAACGACTGCTGGAACAACTGCCGACTGATCATCGACGACACCTGCCGCACCGCCGACGGTTCAAGATTCGGCAGCAGTTGCAGCTTTTCAAGGTCTTCAGCCATGTCCAGGGCGAAGTCTTCCATCATCTGTTCGAGCGCATCGCGCAGCGGCTTTGAGCTGCCGTGCAGCTCGCGCACACCGACGATAAAAGCTTGCGGATTCTGCGCGGCGTAGTCGAAGAACAGCTCGACGGTTTCCTGGCAAACCCGCTGACCCCGGCGTAGATCAACGCCAAACACCAGCTTCACCTCGGCGTCCTGGCCTGCCCGCTGGGCCGCTTCGAAACGCAAGTCGCGCAGCGGTTGGCGGATGCGTGCGCCCATCTCGGTAATCATCTCGAGCCCCAGGTCGTCCACGGTTTTGAAGTGCCGATAGAAGGTGTTCGGGTTAAGCCCGGCTTCGCGCGCCAGCTCGCGCAAACCCAAGCCACTGAGGCTGCGACTGACCGCCGCCAAACGTAGCGCGGCGTCCAGCAGCAGGCGCTTGCCCTGAGCGGTAACGGTTTTTGTGGCGGTTTGTTCGGCCGGTGTGGTCATCGCAGCTCATCGCCCTACGGAAGATTGGGTTGAGTTTCCGGTATACGGGTGTATACATAACGCCAAGGTATACGACTGTATACGTCGGTATGCACAGTAGCAGTATTGCTCAAGTAGACAACTGTAGACAGCGACAACAATCATAACAGGAGCTTGTTCATGGGCGCACAACCTGCCGTTTCACCCGCAAACGCCACGCCTACCGACGCCACGCCCGGCGCCGTGCGGCACACGAAAATTGCCATCATCGGCACCGGCTTTTCCGGGCTGGGTATGGCTATCCGCTTGAAGCAGCAAGGCGACAACGACTTTCTGATGTTCGAGAAGGAAGCCGGCGTTGGCGGCACCTGGCGCGTCAACAACTACCCAGGGTGTGGCTGCGACGTGCAATCGCACCTGTACTCGTTTTCCTTCGAGCCCAATCCGCAATGGACGCGCATGTTCGCCCGCCAGCCGGAAATCAAAAGCTACCTCGAAGGCTGCTGGGAAAAGTACCGCTTGCAGCACAACACCTTGCTGCAAACCGAAGTGGCGGGCATGCGCTGGGATGATCAAGCCGAGCTGTGGCGCATTCACGACACCGCCGGCAACCACTACACCGCGCAATTCGTGGTGTCGGGCATGGGCGCGCTTTCGACGCCGTCGATTCCGCACCTCAATGGCCTCGAACGCTTCACCGGCAAGGTGTTCCACTCCCAGCAGTGGGACCATGAGTACGACCTCACCGGCAAACGCATTGCCGTCGTCGGCACCGGCGCCTCGGCCATCCAGTTCGTACCGCGAATTCAGAAACAGGTCGGCCAGCTGGATCTCTACCAGCGCACGGCCCCGTGGATCATGCCCAAGCCAGACCGCGCTATCAGCGACAAAGAGCGTGAGCGCTTCAAGCGCTTCCCGCTCGCGCAAAAACTATGGCGTGGCGTGATTTACGCCATGTTGGAGAGCCGCGTGATTGGCTTCGCCTTGCTGCCGCGCATCATGAAACTGGCGCAGTGGGTGGGCAAAGCGTTTATCAACAAGCAAATCAAAGATCCGGTGCTGCGCGCCAAAGTCACGCCCAACTACACCATGGGCTGCAAGCGCGTGCTGATCTCCAACGACTACTTCCCAGCCCTCACCCAGCCGAACGTCGACGTCATCACCGACGGCATTCAAGAAATTCGCGCCACTAGCATCGTGACCGCCGACGGCCAGGAGCGGCCGGTCGACGCGATCATCTTCGGCACCGGTTTCACCCCCAGCGACCCCATGCCCCGTGGCGTGATTTTCGGTCGCGAAGGCGTCGACCTGCTCGACACCTGGCCCGAAGGCCCACAAGCCTACAAAGGCACGCTGACTGCCGGCTTCCCTAACCTGTTTTTCCTCATGGGCCCGAACACCGGCCTGGGCCATAACTCGATGGTGTACATGATCGAGTCGCAGATTAACTACGTGCTGGGCGCCTTGAAGGTGCTGGACCAGGGCAACCTGCAAAGCCTGGAAGTGAAGCGCGACGTGCAAGACCGTTTCAACGCCAAAATCCAGGGCCAACTGGGCAAAACCGTGTGGAATGCGGGCGGCTGCATGAGCTGGTATCTGCACCCGGTCAGTGGCCGTAACTGCACCGTATGGCCGGGGTTCACCTGGCGCTTCCGCCTGCTGACGCGCAACTTCGACCCGGCGGCCTATCATTTCAATCGCGCCCAGCCAGCGCATCCCGCCCAAGGCTATTTGCCCGCCGTGGCGCAAACCAGCGAGGTGGCAGCATGAAGTCCTTCGAAAACAAAGTGGCCGCCATCACTGGCGCAGGTTCTGGTATCGGCCGCGCGCTGGCCTACGCCCTCGCCCGTCAGGGCTGCCATCTGGCCCTGGCCGATGTGAACAGCGAAGCCCTGGCTGAAACCGCTGCCACCGCGCGCACCTTGGGCGTGACCGTTACCGACAATCAGGTCAACGTCGCCGACCGCGACGCCGTGCACGCCTGGGCCAACCAGGTGGTGCTCGACCACGGCCGCGTAAACCTGGTGTTCAACAACGCCGGCGTCGCTCAGGGCGGCACCGTGGAAGGCAACGACTACGCCGACTACGAATGGATCATGAACATCAACTTCTGGGGCGTGGTGTACGGCAGCAAAGCCTTCCTGCCGCACCTGAAAGCCTCGGGTGACGGGCACATCATCAACGTGTCGAGCGTGTTCGGCCTGTTTTCGCAGCCTGGCATGAGCGCCTACAACGCCACCAAGTTTGCCGTGCGCGGTTTTACCGAATCGCTGCGTCAGGAATTGGATATGGCCGGCGGCGCGGTGTCGGCCAGCTGTGTGCACCCGGGTGGGATCAAAACCAATATCGCCAAGACCGCCCGCATGAACGACAGCCTCAGCAACGTCACCGGCCAGGCCGCCGACCAAGCACGCCAGCAGTTCAACGACCAGCTGCTGCGCACCACGCCGGACAAAGCGGCGCAGGTGATTCTGCGCGGCGTGTTGCGCAATAACCGGCGCATCTTGATTGGTGCCGATGCCTGGGCGTTGGACGGTATGCAACGGCTGCTGCCATCGCTGTATCAGCGCCTGGTAGTGGGCTCGATGCGCCTGGCGGCAAGGTTTGCGCCCAAGCCCAAGAGGGCCGTGGCCGAACAGAAGGTCACCGAATAACCGACGCCGCCCTGTAGGAGCGAGCTTGCTCGCGAACCCTGAAAACGCAGAGCTTCGCGAGCAAGCTCGCTCCTACGGTACTCCCTAGAACCGTCAGTCGTCAGCCGACCCTCAGCCCATATCCGATCTCGGCAACCACACCCGAATCAACGAAAACAACCGCTCCAGATCCAACGGCTTGGCCAGGTAATCACTGGCCCCGGCCTTCAAGCACTGCTCCTGATCGTCCTTCATGGCCTTGGCCGTCACGGCAATAATCGGCAGCTTGGTAAAGCGCGAATCCTGGCGAATGCGCCGGGTTGCTTCGTAGCCGTCCATTACCGGCATCATCACGTCCATCAACACCAGATCGATGTCCGGATTCTCGTCGAGTTTGTCCAGCGCCTCCTGGCCATTGCCGGCGCTGATCACCGTCACGCCCTTCTCGTCCAGCGCACTGATCAGCGCATACACGTTGCGCATGTCGTCATCCACCACCATCACCTGGCGGTTCTGGAAGACCTCATCGCGGTTCACGGCACCCTTGTTGGGCGAGCGACGTGAACGGCCGTTGGGGCTTTCGACTTTGTGCAGGAACAGCGTCACTTCATCCAGCAAACGCTCCGGCGAGCGTGCGCCTTTGATGATGATCGACCGCGAATGCTTGCGCAGGCTCTCTTCTTCGCCGCGTGTGAGTGGGCGAGACACATACACGATCACCGGCGGGTAGGCGTCGATGTGCTCGTTGGCCATGCGCGTCAGCAGTTCGTTGCCGTGCATGTCCGGCAGCTCCAGGTCGATGACCATGCAATCGAACGGGGTTTGGTGCAGCAGCGCCAGGGCCTGCTCGCCATGGGAAACAGCGGTCACTTCGATGTCGAGGTCATCAACCAGTTGGGCGATGCTGTCGCGCTGCCGGGCGTCGCCCTCGACAATCAGCAGCCTCTGCACCTTCTGGGTCAGGCGCGCCTCAAGTAATGAGAACACCTCAACCAGCGACTCGCGCGTCGTCGGCTTTTGCGCATAGCCGACGGCGCCCAGATGCAGGGCCAGTTCGGTGCGATCGTCGGCAGAAATAACATGCACAGGAATATGCCGCGTGCGTGGATCTTCTTTCAGGCGTTGCAGCAGCGACAGGCCAGGTTCGTCGGGCAAGCGCATGTCCAGCAAAATGGCGTCCGGTTGGTTAACGGCCAGCAGTTCGTAGGCCTCCGTCGAGCTGTGGGCCACCAGGCAGCGGTAATGAAGCTCGTGGGCAAGGTCGAAGAGAATTTGCGCGAACTTCACTTCGTCCTCAATCACCAGCACGCAGCGGCCGGGCATGTCGGGCTTGTGGCGGTCGTCGGGGAAGTGCGCTTGCGGGCGGGCAGGTGGCTCGTTTCGAGTGGCTTCGGCAGCTTTGCTGTCGCTGGCTGCAGTCCGTCTCACAGGCTCGCTGTTAATAAACAGCCGCCCCACATCAAGCGCGCGCCCCGCCATCGGTTCGGCGTAGTTGAGCGGCAGCCAGAGCGTGAATCGGCTGCCTTTGCCCGCCTCGCTTTGCACCGAAATATGTCCGCCTAACACCTCGGCAAGATTGCGCGAAATGGACAGTCCCAACCCGGTGCCACCGAAGTGCCGATTGATGCTGCCATCGGCTTGGCGGAAGGCCTCGAAAATGACGCCTTGCTGTTCAGGGCTGATTCCGATGCCCGTGTCGCTGACCACAAAGGCCACGCCGGCGTCAGCCGGCTCGATGCGCAAACTGACGCTGCCAGACTTGGTGAATTTGAAGGCGTTGGAGAGCAGGTTTTTCACCACCTGCTCAACGCGCTGCGCATCGCTGACAAAATGCACGGGCGCATCGCTCGCCACACGCACGTCGAAGTGCAGACCTTTCTCTGCCGCTTGCGGCTGGAACAACCGTTCCAGCCCATCGGCCAAACGTTTCAGCGAGGTTTCTTCAGGGCGAATTTCCAAGTGCCCGGCCTCGACTTTGGACAGGTCGAGAATGTCGTTGATGAGGGCCAACAAGTCTTTGCCCGAGGAGTAAATCAGCTCGGCGTGCTTGGTTTGTTGTTCGTCCAGATTGCCCTTGGCGTTGTCAGCCAGCAGCCGCGACAGAATCAGCGAACTGTTCAGCGGCGTGCGCAATTCATGGGACATATTGGCCAGGAATTCGGATTTATAGGTGCTGGCGCGTTCCAGTTCGGCGGCCCGTTGTTCCAGTTCGGCACGGGCTTGGGCCAGGGCATGGTTGCGCTCGTCCAGTTCATCGCGCTGGCGGGTGAGAAACTGCGTTTGTTGGTTGAGCTGGTCATTGGTCTGCTCCAGCTCGGCTTGCTGCTGTTCCAGATTGACCTGCGATTCCTGAATCAGGCGCGATTGATCTTCCAATTCCTCGTTGGCGCTTTTCAGCTCTTCCTGCTGAACCTGCAATTCTTCATTGAGCTGTTGGGTTTCGTGCAGCGATTCATGCAGGCGCTGGCGATAACGGGCGACATCGATGGACGTGCCCAGGCCATCGGTAATCGACTGCACAAAGGTCTGTTCGCGCTCACTCAGCTCGCGCATAAAGCCCAGCTCGAGCACGCCGTTGACGTCACCATTGTTCTGGATCGGCGCGAGCATCACGGCCATGGGCGCGTCCTGGCCCAGCCCGGAACTGACCTTTAAATAACCGGCATTAAGCCCCGGAATCACCCGGGCGCGCCGCTCTACCGCCACCTGGCCGACCAGGCCCGTACCGTCGCTAAATGCTTGCGGCGTGGCTTGGTGCTCGGCATCAAAGCCGTAATCCGCCACGCGTTCCAATTTGCCGTGGTCTTGGCGCACATAAAACGCACCGACGACCATATCCAGGTAATGGCCGAGAAAGGTCAGTGCGGTCATGCCGATAGAGGCGGTGTTGGGCTGGCCGATGATGCGTTCAGCCAGTTGCGACTGCCCTTCGCGCTGCCAGGCCTGTTGCTGCAATTGCTCGTTCACGACTTCGCGCTGTTGCAAGAGGGTGCTGTAAAACCGCGACAGCCGGACCAACTCGCGGCGGCCGAAGAACGCGAGGATGCCGCTGAATGACAGGTTGAATATCGCGTACACGCTGATGGTGAGAATCGCCATGAAACTGGCCCGCTCGTTGCGGTCGTGGCGCAGCTGCTGCTCGGTGGCAATGAAATCGGCGAATTGTTTGCGGATGGCGGTCATCAATGATCCGCCGGCGACTTTCACCGAGGCCGGCGGCGCATTGGTGGCTTGGCGCTGCGTGATCAAGTCGGCGGCCATTACGGCCCAGCGCTCCTGCAAATCCCGAATGTCGCGTACCCGTTCAAGCTGCGCGGGGTTGTCGGCGACTAACTGTTTGAGGCCATCCATATGGCTGCCGATGCGGCTGCGCGCTTCTTCATATGGCGCCAACACCTCGGTTTCGCCGGCAATCAGATAGCCGCGAAGGCCCGATTGCTGGTCGATGGTTAGCCGATACCCTTCGTTCGCTTGGGCAATGACCTGGTCCGTGTGCTCCACCCAACTGAGGACATACAACAGGTAGGCGACCAGGGCGATAAACAGCCCCGTACCCAGAACACCCGAACCAATAGGCAAAGCCAGGTTGCGGGTCAGCATTCGGCGAAAGGCGTGCTCATCAACTGCGGCACTGTTCATCTCGAGTCCTCCGATTGAACCAGTCATAAAGCTAGAGCATGGATGCCGGTTCCCTCACATCCGTTCAAACAACCTGAGGAATATTCCAGAGTCGTTTGGAGATTAGCTGCATTGCAGACGGCTTGCGTCATCCCGCGATTTTGTAGGAGCCAGCTTGCTGGCGAACGACGTAGTCACAGATTGCAGACGGTGACCGCACCTTCGCCAGCAAGCTGGCTCCTACAGAGCGGCTGCTGCGACGCCTTAGCCGGCCAACACGCGAGCCAAGGTGGCGCGCACTTTGTCCATGCCGTTGTCCAGCGCGCGCTCGATCTCGGCCATGGTGATGATCGCGTGACTCTTGCCCGCCGCCGGATTCACCACCAGGGCCAAACACGCGTAGGGAAGCTCCAACTCACGGGCCAGGGCCGCTTCGGGCATACCGGTCATGCCGATGATGTCCGCACCATCGCGCTCCAAACGCGCCACTTCCGCCACGGTTTCCAGACGCGGCCCCTGGGTGCAGGCATACACGCCGTGGCTGCTGTAGGCCACGCCTTCGGCAGCCAGGGCTTCGACCAGTTGGTCGCGCAGGATGTCGTTGTAGGGGTAGCTGAAATCGATGTGGGTAACGTGCTCCAACTCACCGGCAAAGAAGGTGTGCTCGCGGCCATGGGTGTAGTCGATGATTTGATGCGGCACGCAAAAGTGGCCGGTGCCCATGGCGGCGTGAATGCCGCCGACTGCGTTCACCGCGACGATGACTTCAGCGCCGGCATGTTTAAGCGCCCAGATGTTGGCGCGGTAGTTCACCT
Source organism: Pseudomonas sp. AC070 (assembly GCF_979258635.1). Taxonomy (NCBI): domain Bacteria; kingdom Pseudomonadati; phylum Pseudomonadota; class Gammaproteobacteria; order Pseudomonadales; family Pseudomonadaceae; genus Pseudomonas; species Pseudomonas sp. AC070. The sequence continues at coordinate 2,127,694 of NZ_OZ409871.1, read as the reverse complement.
GATGCGGCGGAATGCGGTGCGGATGACCGTGGCGCGCGAGAAACAGCACTTCGCGGTCGGCATAGTTGCCGCGCAAGATCGGCGCCGACGGCGCGCCGTATGGGGTTTCGATATTCAGCACGGCGCTGATGGTCAGGCCTTCCAGTTTGGTCAGGCCGGTACCACCAATAATTGCGAAAACGGTCATGTCATATTTCCTGGGAAAAGAAGGCCTGCCCTAGATGAGCTGTGCCGCTTGCAGCTCGCCAACCGCTTGCAACCAACGGGGGTTCTGTTTGTAGTCGGTGCTCGAAACACCTTGGCCACGCATGCGCGCTAACCCGGTCGGCGGCGTTACGCGAAGGCGCTGCAAGGCGCTCAGGGCGAGCTCAGCGGCGGCGCGGTCGTTGCACACCAAGCCCATGTCGCAGCCCGCTGTTAGCGCGGCCTCGATACGGTTGGCGGCATCGCCGACCACGTGTGCACCGGCCATGGACAGGTCGTCGCTGAAAATCACACCGTCGAACTGCAATTCGCCGCGCAGAATTTCCTGCAGCCAGCGACGCGAGAAACCGGCTGGCTGGTCGTCTACCTGCGGGTAAATGACATGGGCGGGCATCACGGCAGCCAGTTGCTTGCTCAGGCGGGCGAAGGGTTGCAGGTCGTTGGCGCGGATATCGTCCAGGCTGCGCTCGTCCACGGGGATGGCCACGTGCGAGTCAGCTTCCGCCCAACCGTGACCCGGAAAGTGTTTACCGGTGGCGGCCATACCGGCCGCATTCATGCCGCGAATAAAGGCGCCCGCCAACAGCGCAGCGCGCGCCGGATCGCCATCGAACGAACGGCTGCCCACCACGGCGCTGCGCTGGTAATCCAGATCCAGCACCGGGGCGAAACTGAGATCGAGCCCCACGGCCAGCACTTCAGTGGCCATCAGCCAACCGCACTGCTCAGCCAAGCGCTCGGCGTTGGCGTTATCAGCTACGGCGCGCATGGCCGGCAGGCGCACAAAACCTTGGCGCAGCCGCTGCACCCGGCCGCCTTCCTGGTCGACCGCCAACAGCAGGTCGGGACGCACAGCGCGGATGGCGGCAGACAGTTCGCGCACCTGGCGCGGGTCTTCAATGTTGCGCGCGAACAAGATCAGGCCGCTCACTTCGGGCTGACGCAGAATCTGGCGGTCTTCAGCGGTCAGCCAGGTGCCGCCGATATCCAGCATCAATGAGCCTTGCAGGCCAACAGTCATAACAAATCCTTAGCTGAGAGCGGCCGTCGCCCACTGCGGGCAGGCGGCTTCGTCAATTTTTACCGGGCAATGGAGAGGCACGCGGGGGAAGAGTTCCAGCACATCGGTGTTGCGCAGGCGGATGCAACCATGGGAAAGCGGCACGCCCATGGGCTCGCTGTCGGGCGTGCCGTGTAAATAGATGTAGCGGCGGAACGTATCGACCGGGCCGAGGCGATTAACGCCCGGCTCGCAGCCGCTGAGCCAGAGAATGCGGGTGAGGATCCAGTCGCGGCCCGGGAATTGCGCGCCAAGTTCGGCGGACCAGATTTCCTGAGTCCAGCGCCGGCCACGCAGAACCGCGCCCAAGGGCAAACCGTCACCGATTTTCGCGCGCACCTGGTGCAGGCCGCGCGGCGTGCAGTTCGAACCGTTCTGCTCCCCTGCCCCGTTCAATGCCGTAGAAACGGGCAAGCGCAACACCAGGTGCCCTTCGGCAAAACCGTAGAGCAGCTGGTCAGCGATGGAAATGTGCAGCGAGTCGAGGATCGTCATGGGCGGCAAGCTTAGCCGATCACGCCCGCTGCTGGCAGCAGGCGATTTGAGGGTTTTACACCTTGCTGGGCTGAAGTGCCGGCGCGGAGGTTTTGGTGCGCGGGCGCAGCTGGGCGCTGGCCAGGGCGTCGTCGGTAACGCCGGTTTCCGAACGCATGCCGGCGGCTAGGAACGGCACCATCAAGCGCATCACCTGCTCGATGGAGGTGCTCACGCCGAAATCGGTCTCGGCAATCGCCCGCAGCGCCTTGATACCCGACATGCTGAACGCCGCCGCGCCGAGCATAAAGTGCACGCGCCAGAACAGCTCAATCGGTGGAATACGCGGCGCCGCTTCGTGGACCAATTGCATATAGCGGCGGAACACCTTGCCGTACATGTCTTCCAGATAACGACGCAAATGGCCTTGGCTCTGACTGAAAGCCAGGCCCAACAGACGCATGAAAATCGACAGGTCATTGCCACTGCGCGGCTTCACCGCCAGGGCTTGCTCCACCAGCATTTCCAGCAGCTCTTCAAGACTGGCTTTGCTCTCAGGTTTGGCTTGGCGGCGGTCCAGCTCGCGCTCGAGGCTGGCGCAGAATGGCCCGAGGAAACGGGAGAACACCGCTTGAATCAGCGCTTTCTTGGAACCGAAGTGGTAATTCACAGCGGCCAGGTTGACGCCAGCTTTACTGGTGATCAACCGAAGGGATGTCTCGGCAAAACCTTTTTCCGCGAAGAGCTGCTCTGCGGCATCCAGGATGCGTTCGACTGTTTCTGACTGAGCCATGGGAATCACCTGACAAACACTTGTTTGAAACATACGTTTCAAGCGGTGAAGTTGTCAAGTCGCAGCAACCGTAATTTGGCTGGCCAGTCACGTTGCGCTGTAACTATCACTTTCGCTTACGAATTTCACTTATGAAAGCAGAAACTTTACAGCCGCAACGCACAGAAGCATTGCCAAGCGCCGATCACTGTATATAATCCCAGTCACTGTATAAAAAGACAGAGGCCGGACATGCTCAAACTCACGCCACGCCAAGCCGAGATTCTCGCCTTCATCAAGCAATGCCTTGAAGACAACGGTTACCCGCCCACCCGCGCTGAAATTGCGCAACAGCTTGGGTTCAAATCGCCCAATGCTGCGGAAGAACACCTGAAGGCCCTGGCGCGCAAAGGCGCTATTGAGATGACGCCCGGCGCTTCCCGTGGCATTCGCATTCCCGGTTTCGAGCCGAGCAGCGACGAAGAAACCGGCTTGCCCATTATCGGCCGCGTTGCCGCCGGTGCGCCGATTCTGGCGCAGCAGCATGTCGAAGAATCTTGCCGCATTAACCCCGAGTTCTTCCACCCTCGCGCCGACTATCTGTTGCGTGTTCGCGGCATGAGCATGAAAGACATCGGCATCTTCGACGGCGACCTGCTTGCCGTGCACACCACCCAGCAGGCCCGCAACGGCCAGATTGTGGTGGCGCGCATCGACGATGAGGTGACGGTGAAACGCTTCAAACGTGAAGGCGACAAAGTCTGGTTGATCGCCGAAAACCCCGAGTTCGCCCCCATCGAAATCGACCTGACCGAACAGGATCTGGTGATCGAAGGATTGAGTGTCGGCGTTATTCGCCGCTGAGGAGGCTGTATGCAGTTCCCACAAGCGCTGGACCGTACCCAACTGCCATTGTTCGACGCCTTCCTGACGCAATCGTCGGCGCCGTTGTTGACCGATATCGTTGAAACCGGTTGGTTCGAAGAGCCAGAACCAGAGACATTCAGCGAGCTGTTGCTGCGTGGTGCTGCCGGGAACTGCCTGCACCTGCTGGCGCCGATCCTGCGCGAACTGAGCCAGGAGCAAGACGCTCGCTGGCTGACCCTGATCGCCCCGCCCGCCAGCCTGACTCAGGCCTGGCTACGCGATGCGGGCCTGAACCGCGAGCGCATTCTGTTACTGCAACCGCGCTCGGGGCAAAGCCCATTGGAGCTAGCCTGCGAAGCGCTGCGACTGGGCCGTAGCCACACGGTGGTGAGCTGGCTGCATCCGCTGCATCGCCCTGCCCGCGACCAGCTCGCCACGGCAGCGCGCACGGGTAAAGCGCAGAGCTTGAACATCAGCTTGGGCTAGTTGCGTCGGCTGGATTAGTGGCGTCGGCTGATTGGGTTGGATTGCGCCGTATTGGGTAAGCCAACCGATGGTTTTGAACCTGTGATGTTTTTGTAGGCGCGGCTGGACGGCATTTCGATTAGCCGCGATGCGTGATCCGCAGCATGCTCGGTCAACCCAACCGGCAAGCCGTGCGCTCGTTCCCGGTCTTATAAAAAAGGCACCTGCTCAGGTGCCTTTTTTATAGGGCCGGGTTCGGCTCAGCAATTAATGCAGAACGCGCGGGCCTTCGTCTTTTTCAAAGTCGCCTTCTGCCAAGCGGCCGGCCATTTGAACGCCGACGTTGAGCATGGCTTTGGCCACTTCAACGTGGTGGCCTTGAAGGAATGCCTTGGCATCCGCCGAGAAATCCAATACCACCAACGCCTCTTCATCCTCGGCGCGACGCAGGGCAATTCGCCCGTCGGGCAACTCGACAATTTCTAGAAAGGATGTAGGCATAAACTTAAATCTCCACGTGAGGCCGGCAGTGTATCAGCCCGTCGGCCCTCTTCCCTAGCCCAGCCATCCACTCGCTTGACGCAACGGCCAGAAAAACTCAGCACTCGCTCAGCGTTTCACGGAAGCGCAAAGCCAGGGTTTTCAGGTGCTGGCGCCAGCTTTCGAGCTCTGCTCGAGGCAGCAGCGGTTGCTCCTCATCCAGGCTGTAGGCTTCGATCAACGGTAGCGTCGGGTCGAGTTTGGCCTTTGCGGGCGCTTTGGGCGGCAGGAACAGTGCCTGGTATGCGCTGATCATTTGCGCCAGCCAGGTTTCGGACTGCTGAGCCAATTCCACCAGCTCCGCCAGTTCCGGACTGGGCGTAGCGCTCAACACGGCCGGCGTCAGAATCGCTTCCACACGAGGCACGTTCACCTCGTCGAAGCGGTAGTAGCCGGCCACTTCATGGCACAAACCAAGCAGCGCGCCATAGAGATGAAAGAGGCACGCCTCACGCTCGGCCAAAATCAGCGCCGGCGCGTTGACCGCCTGGCCTTCCTCGGCACGCCGCCAGGCTTCCAGCGACAAACCGGCGAAGAACAATTTTTGATTGGTGCGGGTATAGAGTTCATGGGCCATTGCGGCACCCTCCACGGCAGACAGACTCACCATACGCGCGCCAGTCGCAACTGGCGCGCGTGCTAGGGATTAACGCTTGTCTTCGACTTTCCAGGCATTGCCGTCGTAGAACGCACGCCAGCCAGTCGGCTTGCCTTCCACTTCGGTTTGCACGTACTGCTCTTTGGTCTTGCGACTGTAGCGTACGACCGCAGGACGGCCATCCGGGTCTTTCTTCGGCGCCGACATCAGGAAGTGGTACTTCGGATCGATCTCGTCTTTATGCGGGATCAACTCCAGCACCAACGGCGCGCGGGTTTCGCGGTTTTTCGGGAACTGGCTGGCGGCAAGGAACAAGCCGCTGGCGCCGTCGCGCAGCACGTAGGTGTCGTTCACCTTCTCGCACTTGAGCTCCGGCATTTTCACCGCGTCCATTTTGGGTGGCGCTGGCTCGCCGCTACGCAGCAATTTCCGTGTGTTCTTGCATTCAGGGTTGGTGCAGCCGAAGAACTTGCCGAAACGGCCTGTCTTCAGTTGCATCTGGCTGCCGCACTTGTCGCACTCCAGGCTCGGCCCTTCGTAGCCTTTGATGCGGTAGCTGCCCTGCTCGATCTCGTAGCCAGCGCAATCCGGGTTGTTGCCACAGATGTGCAGCTTGCGGGTTTCGTCCAGCAGATAAGCATCCATCGCGGTGCTGCAGATCGGGCAACGGTGTTTGCCCAGCAGAACCAGCGATTCCGACTCGCCTTCGTCATCTGCGGCGATTTCGTCGCCGGGAATCAGGTTAATGGTCGATTTGCAGCGCTCTTTCGGCGGCAGGCTGTAGCCCGAACAACCGAGGAACACGCCGGTGGACGCGGTACGAATCATCATCGGCCGACCGCACTCGCGGCAGGCGATATCGGTAGGCGTCGGCTGGTTGGCACGCATGCCGTTGTCGCTTTCCGAGGCCACTTCGAGTTTTTTCTTGAAGTCGCCGTAGAACTCGTCGAGCACGTTTTTCCACTCGCGCTCGCCCTGGGCGACGTCGTCGAGGTTCTCTTCCATGCCGGCGGTGAAGCCGTAGTCCATCAGATTGGAGAAGCTTTCGCTCAGGCGCTCAGTAACGATATCGCCCATCTTCTCCGAGTAGAAACGACGGTTGTGCAACGCCACATAGCCGCGCTCCTGGATGGTGGAGATGATCGCTGCGTAGGTCGAAGGACGACCAATGCCACGTTTTTCCATCTCTTTAACCAGGCTGGCTTCGGAGTAGCGTGCCGGCGGCTTGGTGAAGTGTTGGCTCGGGTCGAGCTGGATCAGCTTCAGCGCTTCGCCTTCGCTCATGTCGGGCAGCACATCGTCATCGCCGGGCTTGCTGATTTGCGGCATGGCGCGGGTGTAACCGTCAAACTTGAGAATGCGGCCTTTGGCGCGCAGTTCGTATTCGCTGGCTTTGACGCTGACGGTGGTGGACAGGTATTCGGCCGGCGGCATCTGGCAGGCCACGAATTGGCGCCAGATCAGCTCGTACAGACGCTCGGCATCACGCTCCATGCCAGACAGCTGGGTCGGCTTGAGGTTGACGTCAGACGGACGAATCGCTTCGTGCGCTTCCTGAGCACCCTCTTTGCTGCTGTACACGTTCGGCTTGGCCGGCAGGTACTTCTTGCCGAACTCGCCTTCGATGAAATCACGAACCATGGTCACGGCATCGGCCGAGAGGTTGGTCGAGTCGGTACGCATATACGTGATGTAGCCAGCCTCGTACAGACGCTGGGCCATCATCATGGTTTTCTTCACGCCGAAGCCCAGGCGGTTGCTCGCGGCCTGCTGCAAGGTGGACGTGATGAACGGCGCAGACGGCTTGCTGCTGGTCGGTTTGTCTTCGCGTTTGACGATGCTGTAGCTGGAGCTTTTCAGCTTGGCCAGTGCCGCATCGGCTTGCTGCTTGTTCAGCGGCTTGAAGGCTTCGCCGTTTTCACGGGCCACTTCAAAGCGCACGTTGGCGCCTTTGGCGGTGCCCAGGTCGGCGTGAATTTCCCAATATTCTTCAGGGTTGAACGCACGAATTTCGCGCTCACGCTCCACCACCAGTTTCACGGCTACCGATTGCACGCGGCCGGCCGACAGGCCACGGGCGATTTTCGCCCAAAGCAGCGGCGAGACCATGTAGCCCACAACGCGGTCGAGGAAGCGGCGTGCTTGCTGGGCGTTGACGCGGTTGATGTCCAACTCGCCCGGCTTGGAGAACGCTTCCTGAATGGCCTTCTTGGTGATCTCGTTGAACACCACGCGCTTGTAGCGGCTGTCGTCACCACCGATGGCTTCGCGCAGGTGCCAGGCAATGGCTTCCCCTTCGCGGTCCAAGTCGGTTGCGAGATAGATGGTGTCAGCATCTTTGGCGAGACGGCGCAGCTCTTCGACGACCTTTTCCTTACCAGGAAGAATTTCGTACTTGGCTTTCCAGCCGTGCTCCGGATCCACGCCCATGCGCGCCACCAGTTGGCGCTTGGCTTTGTCCTTGGCGCTCAGTGCCGGCGCTTCGGCTGCAGCAGCCTTGCCCCGTTTGACTGGCTCTTTGGCTGCACTGGCCGAACCGCTGGTAGGCAGGTCACGGATATGGCCGATGCTCGACTTCACCACGTACTGGTTGCCCAAATACTTGTTGATGGTCTTGGCCTTGGCCGGGGATTCCACGATGACCAGCGATTTGCCCATGGATCGGAAATTTCCTGAATGTGAGAACTGAATGGCGGGGGCCGCCTTTCGCGGCACCGCTATATATAGTGGCGACTAAGGTGAGGTCAAGGGCGGATCACGTCTGATGTCAGCTCAAGGCCGCACGAAGCGATCCGGTTCGGCCTCGATCAGAGCAAAGCGCAGCATAGTCGCGCCGTCCACTTCGACGGTGGAGGTAAACATGCTCAGCGGCCGCACCCAAAGGCCGTAGTCGCCGTATAGCGCTTGGTACACGACCACCTCCTCTTCGGTCTCGGAGTGCCGCGCGACACCGAACACGCGGTACTCGGGACCTTTGTAGTGACGATAGAGGCCGGGTTGTACGTGCATCAAAGCTTCCTCATGTCGATAAAAAATAAAAGCGTGGTCTGACAAAAATAAAAACCGGGGCACAGGGCCCCGGTTGTTCACCGCCTCGCATGTGGAGTCCGCTCGTTGCCGAGCGTTCCCTTAGATGCGTTCGAAGACGGTGGTGATGCCTTGGCCGAGGCCGACGCACATGGTCGACACGCCGAAGGTACCGCCATTCTGCTTCATTACGTTCAGCAAGGTGCCGGAAATGCGCGCACCAGAGCAGCCGAACGGGTGACCCAGGGCGATGGCGCCGCCGTGCAGGTTAACCTTCTCGTCCATCTTGTCGAGCACTTTCAAGTCTTTCAGCACTGGCAGGGCCTGTGCGGCGAAAGCTTCGTTGAGCTCGAAGAAATCGATGTCGTTGATGGTCAGACCGGCGCGTTTCAGCGCTTTCTGGGTCGACGGTACTGGACCGTAACCCATGATTGCCGGGTCAACGCCCGCCACTGCCATCGAGCGGATCACGGCCATCGGCTGAATGCCGAGGTCTTGAGCGCGCTGAGCCGACATCACGATCATGCACGAAGCACCATCGGTGATTTGCGACGAAGTACCGGCAGTTACGGTGCCGCCTTTCGGATTAAACGCAGGCTTCAGAGCAGCCAGGCTTTCGACGGTGGTTTCCGGACGAATGGTTTCGTCGTAGTCGAACACCTTCAGGAAGCCGTTCTCGTCGTAGCCTTGCATCGGGATGATTTCATCCTTGAACTTGCCTTCGACGGTAGCCTTGTGGGCCAGACGGTGGGAACGCTCACCGAATGCGTCCTGCGCTTCACGGCTGATGCCGTGCATTTTGCCGAGCATTTCAGCGGTCAAGCCCATCATGCCCGAGGCCTTGGCGGCGTACAGGGACAGGTGCGGGTTTGGATCCACGCCGTGCATCATGCCGACGTGGCCCATGTGCTCCACGCCGCCGATGACGAACACGTCACCGTTGCCGGTCATGATTGCTTGAGCGGCGGTGTGCAGTGCGCTCATCGACGAGCCGCACAGGCGGCTGACGGTTTGTGCAGCACTGGTGTGCGGGATCGGGGTCATCAGCGACGCCATGCGCGCGATGTTCCAACCTTGTTCCAGGGTCTGGTTTACGCAGCCCCAGATCACGTCTTCCACTTCAGCTGGATCCAGCTTCGGGTTGCGTGCCAGCACGCCGGTAATCAGTTGCGCAGACATGGTCTCTGCGCGGGTGTTGCGGTGCATGCCGCCTTTGGAACGACCCATCGGGGTGCGACCGAAGTCGACAATCACCACGTCTCTTGGATTCAGGCTCATAAATTCACTCTCGCTCTATGCGTTACGCGCTTAACCGAAGAAGCTCTGGCCGTTGGCGGCCATCTCACGCAGCTTCGCGGTGGGGTGGTACAGCGCGCCCAGGTCGGCGTATTTGTCAGCCAGGGCGACGAACTCGGCTACACCGATGGAATCGATGTAACGCAGTGCACCACCACGGAAGGGAGGGAAGCCGATGCCGTAGATCAAGCCCATATCGGCTTCAGCTGCGGTTTCGACAATGCCGTCTTCCAGGCAACGAACGGTTTCCAGGCACAGCGGAATCATCATGAAGTTGATGATGTCTTCGTCAGTCACTTCACGCTGTTCGGTGATGACGGGCTTGAGCACTTCGTAGGCAACCGGATCGGTCACTTTCTTCGGCTTGCCACGCTTGTCCATCTCGTAGGCGTAGAAACCTTTGCCGTTCTTCTGGCCCAGGCGGTTGGCTTCGTACATCACGTCTACCGCGGTACGGCCTTCAACAGCCATGCGGTCCGGGAAGCCTTCAGCCATTACGTCACGGCCGTGGTGGCCGGTGTCGATGCCGACTACGTCGGAGAGGTAAGCCGGGCCCATGGGCCAGCCGAATTTCTCCATGACTTTGTCGATACGCACGAAGTCGACGCCAGCGCTGATCAGCTTGGAGAAGCCGCCGAAGTAAGGGAACAGCACGCGGTTAACCAGGAAGCCTGGGCAGTCGTTGACCACGATTGGGCTTTTGCCCATTTTCTTGGCGTAGGCAACGGTGGTGGCTACAGCCACTTCGCTGGACTTCTCGCCACGAATCACTTCAACCAGCGGCATCATGTGCACTGGGTTGAAGAAGTGCATGCCAACAAAGTTTTCAGGACGCTTGAGCGCCTTGGCCAGCAGGCTGATCGAGATCGTCGAGGTGTTGGAGGCCAGAATGGCGTCTTCCTTAACCACGGCTTCCACTTCGGCCAATACGGCTTGCTTGACCTTCGGGTTCTCGACCACAGCTTCAACCACGATGTCGACGTGACCGAAGTCGCCGTAGGACATGGTTGGGCGAATGGCAGTCAGTGCCTCAGCCATTTTGGCAGCGGTCAGACGACCTTTGGCGACGCGGCTGCCCAGCAATTTGGACGCCTCGGCCAGACCCATCTGGATACCCTCTTCGCGGATATCTTTCATCAGGATCGGCGTGCCTTTGACGGCCGACTGGTAAGCAATACCGCCACCCATGATGCCGGCGCCGAGTACGGCGGCCAGTTTCACGTCTTTGGCGACAGCGTCGTAGCCTTTGGCTTTTTTCTTCAGTTCCTGATCGTTCAGGAACAGGCCAACCAGGCTCTGCGAAGCAGAAGTTTTGGCCAGTTTCACGAAACCGGCTGCTTCTGCTTCCAGGGCTTTTTCACGACCGAAGTTGGCCGCTTTCTGGATGGTTTTGATCGCTTCAACCGGCGCCGGGTAGTTCGGGCCAGCTTGCCCAGCGACGAAACCTTTGGCGGTTTCGAAGGCCATCATTTGTTCGATGGCGTTGAGCTTGATTTTTTCCAGCTTCGGCTGACGCTTGGCCTTGTAATCCAGCTCGCCAGAAATGGCGCGCTTGATCAGGTCCAGAGCGGCTGCTTGCAGTTTTTCAGGAGCGACTACGGCATCGACAGCGCCTGCTTTCAGGGCGTCTTCTGCGCGGTTTTCTTTACCGCCAGCAATCCACTCGATGGCGTTATCGGTACCGATAACACGCGGCAGACGAACGGTGCCGCCGAAACCCGGGTAGATGCCCAGTTTGACTTCTGGCAGGCCGACTTTGGCGCTGCTAGCGATGACGCGGTAATCCGCAGCCAAGCACATTTCAAAACCGCCGCCCAATGCGATGCCATTGATGGCCGCAACGGTCGGAACGCCAAGGTCTTCGAAATCACTGAAGATTTTGTTGGCTTCAAGGTTGCCGGCTACCAGCTCTTCGTCGGACATTTTGAAGTTGTCGACGAACTCGGTGATGTCGGCGCCGACGATGAAAACGTCTTTGCCGCTGCTGACAATTACGCCTTTAACAGACGCGTCGGCCTTGATGGCGTCCACGGCCTGGCGCAGTTCGGCCAGTGTGAGACGGTTGAATTTGTTGACGGACTCACCCTTGAGGTCGAATTGCAATTCGACGATGCCACTCTCAAGAGCCTTAACCGTGATGGCTTTACCTTCGTAAATCATCAACTGATCTCCACGGTATGGAAGCTGAACGTACACGTCGGACGCCAAGCAGCGGACTGGTCCGCAGCAGGACCGTCGAGAATAGTCTCGAACAGCCTGACACACCCGCCGACGCGATATTCGGGCGGCCTATGAACCGTGCTGCACAAAGCAAACACTTGATTCATACGCCCGTTTGATTCGGGTGCGCACACCTTCGTAGAAAAGATTGCGCTTGTCAATTGGAGCGATATTTCGTCTTACCTCGTAGGGAAATATCGACCGTGCTGTCAGGGAAAACATTCCAACTGCTCTAGCACGCGCCTACTGCGCTGTAGGGAAATGCCATCATTGTGATGCCGGTGAGCGCTAGTAAAAGCCAAACGGCGCAGGTACAGTCGCCCCAACACGCTGCCAACGCGTGACAAAAACAAAAACAATGAAGCCCCACGGAGTAACCATGACGAGCCGTCCGCTTGCCATACTGCTGAGCCTCGTACTGACCGCCCTTCTCCCCTTAAGCGCCCACGCCGCCACCCCCGCCGCCGGAACCGACGCCCTGCTGAAATTGCATCAGCTACGCCTGGCTGCGCAGAAAAGTCTGGGTGACTTCTACATGTACAACAGCATGGACGGCGATCAGCGCTACGCGCGCTTGATTGAAGAATCGGTACAAAACGCCAACGCGCGTCTGGCCGAGCTAACCGACCTTCCTGGCGACGCTTCCAAGGCCATGCGCGCGCAACTCGCGCAACAGCTCGGTGCGTATGAAAGCGAGTTGAAAAGCCTCACCACCGCCATGAAAACCCAAGGTTTCACCGACCTGCAGCCCGTAGCCGACCTGGCCACTCGCAATCAGCAGCTGATGGCACTGAGCAACGAGCTGTACGGAAAAATTCAACAAGAAAGCGGCCAGATTGTGCCGCCAATGACTCAGCAGAGCCGCGAGCAAAGTTTGCTCATGCAAGCCATCGCCGTGGACTATGCTTCGCGCAGTGCATCGGTGGGCGGCACCTTTATTGGCAGCGCTGCGGGTGATAACCAGACCATCGACGACCTGGTCACCCAGTTCGCCGGCAAGCTGACTACGCTTGAGCAGTCGCCACAAAACACCGCGCAAATCCGTGAATCGCTCAACGGCATCAACACCAAATGGCGCTACATCGAAAAATCGCTGAAAAATTACAACGAGAACTCTGTACCTTTCGTGGTCAGTAAGTACTCAGACAGCATTATTGATGGTTTGGAAGGAGTTTCGGCGCAGTACCTGGCCGCCAAGCTTTGACCACAGCACCCAACTTTCCGGCCTGCCTGGCCAACCCAGCCCGAATATGTTTTCGGGCTTTTTTTATCGCGTTTTCAAACCGTAGGAGCCAGCTTGCTGGCGAACCGTGGAAACGCCGTTCGCGGATCGTGGTTGCAGGATTCGCCAGCAAGCTGGCTCTTACAAAAGCCGGTGTGTCAGGCCAACGCCTTCAACACCGCCGCTACGGGCTCGAGGCCTTGCACCTCACCCGCCTCGCCCCAACACAGGGAAATCATCTGCGTCGTTGCTTCGACTTTATAAACGTCGGCCGGCAGCGTGTGCAGGTGCGCCAGCAGCGCTGCGTCGGTGCAGGGCTCACGCCATTGGTTTACCCAATTGCCCGCGCTCATCTGCCAGTAACACCAGCTATCGCTCGCACCCCGGCGGCGGGCCCGGTGGTATTGCGGGCAAGGGCTGGGCGGCTCTTCAGGCAGCCAGTGCGGCCACTCCTGACGCGACAACTGCATCCCCAGCCCCTGACTGCGCGCGGCCATGCGAATGGCCATACGCCCTTGTTGACGCCGCGAGGGGCGCAGCCAGGCCAACGGGCTCAGCACAACGGCAATCAGCAGCACCACGATCCACACGGTCATACGTTAAATCTCACCATTAAAAGTGCTGCATTTAGCTAACAATCACAGCCATACTTTGATCATTCGCCTCAGGAGGAGTCACCGTCATGCCCTATCAGCACATTCTGGTTGCCTTGGATCTTTCCGAAGAATGCGACCCGGTGATGAAGCGCGCTTATGCGCTCGCCGCCGCCAGCCAAGCCAAGCTGTCGCTGGTGCACATCGTCGAACCGATGGCCATGGCCTTTGGTGGCGACGTACCGATGGACCTGTCCACCCTGCAACAGCAGCAATTCGAACAAGCCCGCGAGCGACTGGACAGCTACTCCGCTAAATATCCCGAACTGGGCCCCGACACGCGCCACCTCGTCTACGGCCAACCGCGCCAGGAAATCCACCGCCTGGCCGCCGAGCAAGGCGCTGATCTGATTGTGGTCGGCAGTCATGGCCGTCACGGCCTGGCGCTGTTGCTGGGTTCCACTGCCAATGACGTACTGCACGGTGCACCGTGTGATGTGCTGGCCGTGCGGCTGAAAAAGCCGGAATAACCCAGACACCGAAACCCTGTGGGAGCGGCTTTAGCCGCGATGCTCTTGAGCAGACAAGGGCTTTTCCAGGCCCGGCCAATTGCGGCTAAAGCCGCTCCCACAAGTCCCAAGTTGCAACGCCCTACTCCGGCAAATCCCCCGCGCTCATCACCATCGGCCGAATCTTCTGCAACTGGGTTTCCAGCGAGTGGGTGATGCTGGTCGACATCGAGAAAAACGTCAGAAACGCCTTAAGGTTCGAGTCGCCTTCGCACACGTCGTGAATGCGCTGCCAGAACGCCTGATTGACCAGCTGCAATTGCTGGAACAGTCGCACCAAGCCCTTCAGTTCCCAATCCGCATGCCGCCCTTCACGGAAGTTGAAATACTGCCGTGACAGGTACAGCGACACCGCGCGCAGAATAAATTCCTGGTTATTGGCAAACGGCAAATGGTTGAACGCCATCGGCTTGAGCTTGCTCAGCACTGGGCAGGCGCTGGTCGGCATGATCAGCCCGAGCAAGGCGCGCAAGCCCTCCTCCAGGCCGACTTGCTTGCTGTATTCGCGCTCAGGCGTGCGCACCCAGAAATGCGCTTTCTGGAACGCTGGCAAACCTTGGAAATCCTCGATTACCCGGTGCAAATCCACCGCTGCCGGGCAGTGGCTGTACTGCTCGCGCTTGAGCGGGCAGTTGCTGCATTGGTGGTACTCAAGCCGCGTCCAGGCCGGCGCCAGTAGCGCGCGCTCTTGGTCGTACTCGCGGTTGAGTTCGATGCGATAGCCAAACTCGTGACTATCGTCGAGGGAAATCCGGTACTCGATGGCCATTCAGGTCTCCGACAAACAGATCAGGCGTCCAGCTCTGCCCAGCGCTCCAACAGCGCGTCCAACTCTTGCTGCAGCGTTTCCAGCTTGGCCAACACCGCGGCGGTTTCGGCGGCTGGGCGCTGGTAGAAAGTCGGCCCGGCAATTTCTTCGTTAACCTGCGCGATCTTGGCTTCCTGCGCGTCGATCAGGCCCGGCAGGCTTTCCAGTTCACGCTGCAGCTTGTAGCTCAATTTCTTTTTCGCAGGCTCCTGTGCCGGTGCGGCAGCCGGCGCAGCGGCGGTGGGTGCAGGTGCAGTGGTTTCCGGTTTGCCGGATTTGCTTTCGCCCACGCCCAGCAAGCGCGGCGAACCGCCTTGGCGCAGCCAGTCCTGATAACCGCCCACGTATTCGCGCACCTTGCCTTCGCCTTCGAACACCAGCGTGCTGGTCACTACGTTGTCGAGGAACGCCCGGTCGTGGCTGACCATCAGCACGGTGCCGGCGAAGTTGGACAGCACTTCTTCCAGCAGCTCGAGGGTTTCTACATCGAGGTCGTTGGTCGGTTCGTCCAGCACCAGCAGGTTCGCCGGTTTGCTAAACAGCTTAGCCAGCAACAGACGCGCACGCTCACCGCCCGACAAGGCTTTCACCGGCGTCCGGGCGCGCTGCGGGCTGAACAGGAAATCACCGAGGTAACTGAGCACGTGGCGGTTCTGGCCGTCGATTTCGATAAAGTCGCGACCTTCGGCCACGTTATCGATCACGGTTTTTTCCAAGTCCAACTGATGGCGCAGCTGGTCGAAGTACGCCACTTCCAGACGGGTGCCCACTTCCACTTTGCCCTGCGTCGGTTGCAGGTCATCCAGCATCAGCTTGAGCAAAGTGGTTTTGCCGGTGCCGTTGGCGCCGAGCAGACCGATACGGTCCTGGCGCTGAAGCACCATGGAAAAGTCTTTGATCAACATCGGGCCGCCGGCGTGGGCGAAGCTGACGTTGTCCAGCACCATCACCTGCTTGCCGGACTTCTCCGAAGTATCCAACTGAATATTCGCTTTGCCGGTGCGCTCGCGGCGTTCGCTGCGCTCAACGCGCAACGCTTTCAGGGCACGTACTCGGCCTTCGTTACGGGTGCGGCGGGCTTTGATGCCCTGGCGAATCCACACTTCTTCCTGGGCCAGACGCTTATCGAACAAGGCGTTGGCGGTTTCTTCGGCCGCCAGTTGTTGTTCTTTGTGCTCCAGGAAGCTGGCGTAGTCGCCGTTCCAGTCGATCAGGCCGCCACGGTCGAGTTCGAGAATGCGCGTCGCCAGGTTTTGCAGGAAGGACCGGTCGTGGGTAATAAACAGCACGGCGCCCTGGAAGTCTTTGAGGGCATCTTCCAACCAGGCGATGGCGCCGATGTCCAGGTGGTTGGTGGGTTCGTCGAGCAGCAGCAAGTCCGGCTCGGACACCAGCGCCTGCGCCAGCAGCACGCGGCGACGCCAGCCGCCGGACAGTTCGGCCAAGGTTTTGTCAGCCGGCAATTGCAGGCGGCTCAAAGTGCTGTCGACCAATTGCTGCAAGCGCCAGCCGTCTTTGGCTTCGAGTTCTTGCTGCACGTGCATGAGCTTGTTGAGGTCTTCGTCGGTGACGATGTTCATGCTCAAGTGATGGTATTCGGCGAGCAGCGCGCCAACGCCATCAAGGCCCTCGGCCACCACGTCGAACACGGTACGGCCATCGGCCACCGGCAGTTCCTGCGGCAGCTCGCCGATTTTCAGACCGGGGGCGCGCCATACGCTGCCGTCGTCCGGCAAACGATCGCCTTTGACGATACGCAGCATGCTGGATTTACCCGTGCCGTTGCGGCCAATGATGCACACCCGCTCGCCTCGGGCGATCTGCCAGGAAATCTTGTCCAGCAGCGGCATTGCGCCATAGGCCAGGGAAACATCAGTGAACTTGAGCAGCATGGTCGCCTCGAGGGAATAGCTGCGGCCGTGGCGCGATGCACGACAGCCGCTGGAAAACTCTTCGCCACACGCTATTCGCGTTGGCAAAACTGGGCGCGCATTCTACCGAGTTGCGCCCCTGGCCGGGTGGCATTTTTTTTTGCGCAAGCGGTCTCTGTGGGAGCGGCTTCAGCCGCGATTGCTGCAAACGCCTTGTGAAAAGCAGCGCGGCTGAACTCGCTCCTCCAAAACCGCCCGACCAGCACATCGTGCTTTCGCTTTCTCGACCGCCCGGCAAAAGGCTAAGCTACCCACCTTGAGCGCCCAGTCATCGGCGCGCCTTTCAGAATTTTCAGCTCGGAAGTGTCATGCGCGGTCGTCTGCTCTGCCTGTTTTCCTGCCTGCTTCTCTCCTCGGTCACCCTCAACGCCTCTGCGGCCACCAGTCTGGCGCAGCAGCGTCTGTTTTATGACGAGGCCAAACGCGCGCTCGCCAAGGGCGACAGCGGCCCCTATCGGTTGTACGCCAACGCCCTCTCCGACTATCCGCTTGAGCCTTATCTGGCCTACGACGAACTGACCGCCCGACTGAAAAGCGCCAGCAATGCCGAAATCGAGAAGTTTCTGGCCGAGCACGGCGACCTGCCGCAAGCCAACTGGATGAAATTGCGCTGGTTGCGCTGGCTGGCTGAGCGTGGCGACTGGAAGCCGTTTGTTAAGTACTACGACCCGAAAATGAATTTCACCGAGCTGGACTGCCTCAACGGCCAGTACCAACTCATCCATGGCCTGACCGCCGAAGGCTACGCCAGTGCGGAGAAACTCTGGCTGGTGGGCAAGTCGCAGCCCGACGCCTGCGAGCCGCTGTTCAACATGTGGGCCAACGCCGGCCAGCTCACCGAAACCATGCGTTGGAAACGCCTCAAGCTTGCTGTGCAAGCGCGCAATTACAGCCTGGCCACGCACCTGACCCAGACGCTTACGACCCTGGCACCCCAGGGCAAACTGATGATCGACGTGGCGCAAAAGCCGACCATGCTGACCCAGACTGGCCGCTTCGCGCCGCCCAGCCAGACCATGGCCGACGTGGTGAGCATTGGCCTGCGCCGCCTGGCCAAAGCGGACCCGGAAAAAGCCATCAGCCTGCTTAACGACTACGCCCAGCGCTTGCCGTTTTCGATGGAAGAAAAAGTGGCCATCGCCCGTGAAATCGGCCTGACCCTGGCCAAAAGCTTTGATGATCGCGCCCTGCCGATCATGACCCAATACGACCCGGAGCTGCGCGACAACACCGTCACCGAATGGCGTGCGCGTCTGCTGCTGCGCCTGGGCCGTTGGGGCGAAGCCAACCAGCTGATCCGCCGCATGCCGGCTGATCTGGCCAACACCAACCGCTGGCGCTACTGGCAGGCCCGAAGTCAGCAATTGGCCGAGCCAAACAACGCGGGCGCGATGGTGCTGTATCAGCCGGTGTCGAAAGAACGCGATTTCTACGGCTTTATGGCCGCCGACCAGCTGAAAACGCCGTACCAGTTGACCAACAAGCCGCTGCTGCTTGACCCGAAACTGGTGCAGAAAGTGCGCAACACGCCGGGCATTCGCCGTGCGCTGGAATTTCATGATCGGGGCCAGATCGTCGACGGGCGCCGCGAGTGGTACCACGTCAGCCGCTTGTTCAGCCGCGACGAGTTGGTGGCGCAAGCGCGTTTGGCCTATGAGAAACAGTGGTACTTCCCGGCCATTCGCACCATCAGCCAGGCGCAGTACTGGGACGACCTCGACGTACGATTCCCCATGGCCCACCGCAACACTCTGGTGCGCGAAGCCAAAGTGCGCGGCCTGCACTCGAGTTGGGTGTTTGCGATTACGCGTCAGGAAAGCGCGTTTATGGACGACGCCCGCTCGGGCGTCGGCGCCAGCGGGCTGATGCAACTGATGCCGGCGACGGCCAAAGAAACCGCGCGCAAATTCAGCATCCCGTTTGCCCCGCAACAGTTGCTGGACCCGGACAAAAACGTGCAGCTCGGTGCCGCGTACCTGAGCCAGGTACATGGCCAATTCAACGGCAACCGCGTACTCGCCTCTGCCGCTTACAACGCCGGTCCCGGGCGCGTGCGCCAATGGCTGAAAGGCTCAAACCACTTGGCGTATGACGTGTGGGTGGAAACCATCCCGTTCGACGAAACCCGCCAGTACGTGCAGAACGTGTTGTCGTATGCGGTGATCTACGGCTTCAAACTGAACGCGCCACAGCCGCTAGTGGACTGGCATGAGCGGTTCTTTGACGATCAGTAAACCCACGTACTTGTAGGAGCGGCTTTAGCCGCGATGCACTTTCAATCAAAAGCATCGCGGCTAATCGGAATGCCGCCCAGCCGCTCCCACAAGGAGTAGGTGCTGGCGCTGAGGCTTTTGGCAGAGAGTTTCAACCCGACTCCGTCATCCCCGCGCAGGCGGGGATCCAGAATCTCGAAGGCAACCAACCCGAGTGAAGCGCCGCGGGTTACTCCAACACCTCTACATCCATCCCCACCGCAATCTCCCCTGCCCCTTGATTAATCAGGTTCTGACCGAAATACACTTCACCTTCACGCTCGCGGTAGGTTTTCAGGGTGGTGAGCGGCTCGCGGTCCGGGCTGCGCTGGCCGGTTTGCGGGTCGATGGTGGTCATGATGCAGCGGGTGCAGCCTTTAACCACGCGGAACTCCGTGGTGCCGATGCGGATGCGTTTCCAAGTGTCTTCGGCATAGGGCTCGCTGCCTTCCACCACCAGATTGGTGCGAAAGCGCAGCATCTCCAGCGGACGGCCAACACGGGCGGACAAATCGTCCAACGAGGCCTGACCAATCAGCAGCAACGGAAAGCCATCGGGGAAACCCACTTTCTCGGTTGGCCCGAGACTGCCCGGAATATCCCGCGCGCGTTCCACCGGCACATGCACCAGGCGGCAGGCTTTGCCGAGAAAACGACTGAGCCAGTCCGCTGCTTCGTCGCCGGCATCCGGCACCACCATGTTGTCGCTCCAGATAAACGCGCCGCGCACGTTAGCGTCCGGGTCGGGCACCGGCACATCCAGCGCTTGGAAACCTTCGGCGTTTAACGTGAGGCCGCCCTGGGCGTTCCACAGCGCCGAGAGCTGCGACATATGCGCTATCGCCCGCTGCGTGAAAAACCGCCCGTTGCTGGCGTCCACCAACATCCAGCGACGGTCCCCGACCATGCCGATGCTATCGATCTGCGCGCGCGGCAGGCTCTCGCCAATGGCGGATTTCAACGGAAAGCGGTAGAGCGCGGAGAGACGCATAACGAGGTCCTGAAAGAAGGCACAGGCGACCGTTATACGGAATGGGTGGGGTGGCGCTCAAGGGGCAAAAAGCATCGCGGCTAATCGCAATGGCCGAGCCCGGGAAAGCCGTTCGCTACGTTCTAACGATTTAGCGAGCTAGAGCCATCCAAGGCAAAAAGCCCTGCTGAAAGCGGAGTTGGCTGTAGCCAATGAGCATTTCAGCAGGGCTTTTTAACGCCGGAGGGCCGACGCGCAGCAAATCGTTACTCGTCGAGCATTAACCGCTCGCGAATCACGTCTACCAACTTGTCCGGCTGAAACTTGGACAGGAAGTTATCGCAGCCCACTTTCTTCACCATCGCTTCGTTAAAGCTGCCCGACAGCGAGGTATGCAGCACCACGTACAGGTCTTTCAGGCGCGGGTCGCTGCGAATTTCGGTGGTGAGGCGGTAGCCGTCCATTTCCGGCATTTCGGCGTCGGTGAAGATCATCAGCAGCTTGTCGGTCATCACGTGGCCTTCGTCGGCCCACTTTTTCAGCTGATTAAGACCTTTCAGCCCGTCGGTGGCCACATGCAGTTTGAGGCCGAGCTGGGACAAGGTATCGCGCAGTTGCGCCAGGGCGACGCTGGAGTCATCTACCAGCAGCACTTCGCGGCCACGGGCTTTTTCCAGCACCGGGTCGGTGAGGCGGTCGCCGGTAATGGTGGCGTTGTACGGCACGATTTCGGCCAGCACTTTCTCCACGTCGATGATTTCCACCAACTGCTCTTCCACCTTGGTGATGGCCGTCAGGTAGTGCTGGCGGCCGGCGCCACCGGGCGGCGGCAGGATGGAGTCCCAGTTGAGGTTGAGAATGCGGTCAACGCCGCCGACCAGGAAGGCCTGAACGGAGCGGTTGTATTCGGTAACGATGATGGTGCTGCGCTCATCCGGCACGATGGGGCGCATGCCGATGGCTTGGGACAGGTCGATGACTGGCAGCGTCTGGCCGCGCAGGCTGACCACGCCGCACACGAAAGGATGGCGGTGCGGCATCAGGGTCAGTTTTGGCATCTGCAAAACTTCCTGCACCTTGAACACGTTGATGGCGAAAAGCTGCCGACCTGCCAGGCGGAACATCAGAATTTCCAGGCGGTTCTCACCCACTAGCTGGGTGCGTTGGTCCACTGAGTCGAGAATGCCGGCCATGCTGTGCTCCTGTTGTGTCTGTCGAGTCTAGCTGTTGCTTGCAACCTTATCGGCTGCATGTGACACAACTGAAATGTGTCCGCGCCAAAGGGTGCCATCATGCCGTGCCATCACTGCAAGCACCAGCACAGCGCCGAGTCTGCGCTGCCTTGATGGGCGCGTCCACGACCTCTAATCAGGGTAGCAGTGCCTGGCCCAACAGCGGTGAACCCGGCGGCAGGTGCACGCGCAATGCCGCCGGCCGGGCACTGAAGCGCAGCGCCCGGCTTTCCAGCGGCTCGCCGTCGAGGTTGAGGTCGAGCCCTTCCGGGGTTTCGACCTCGATCCAGGGCAGGCGCGCATTGATCGACACGCTCTCCAGCCCAAGGATGCCGCCCGACAGCAACGTGCCCAGGGTGCCGACCACGTCTTGCGGCGCCGGCACGATGCAGATGTCCAGCAGGCCGTCGTTCACGCACGCCTGCGGGCAGAGCATATGGCCGCCGCCGGCCTGGCGACCGTTGCCGATGCCCAAGGCCAGAAAGTCGCCTTCCCAGGAAAAGTCGGGGCCTTTGAAGCGCCCGAACGCGGCGTGCACATCCGAGAACCGCGTCAGCCCGGTGAGCAAGTACGCCGCCCCGCCCAACACGCGCTTGAGTTCTTCCGGCGTATTCGCGGTGATTTTCGAACCGAAGCCGCCCGTGGCCATGTTCAGGAATAGCTGCCCGTCGACCTCGCCCATATCAATCGGCAGCGCCTCCTCGTCCAGCAACGCCAACGCTTCGAGCGGCACCAGCGGCACGCCGGCGGCACGGGCGAAGTCGTTGGCGGTGCCCAGCGGCAGCAGCGCCAGGCTGGCATCGCTGTCGGCCAGGGCCATGGCTTCGGCCACGTCACGCAGGGTGCCGTCGCCGCCGCCCGCGATGATCGTTGGATAACCGGCGGCCAGCGCCTCGCCAACCAGACGCTGAGCGTCGCCGCCCTCCCACGTCACGCGTACGGCCAAGTCCCAGCCGGCATCGCGCTGGGCCTGTACGGCGGCGCGCACGTCTTCGTTGAGGGCTTGTTTGCCATGCAGAATCAGTAAGGCTTTGCGCTCGTTCATCAATTAATCCTTTAGTGGCCCGCCAGGCCACCCAGACGTGACGACGTCGCTGTGACACGCCTAGGACGGGTAGCCGGTGATGCTGCGAATGCTTTGGTACAACGGTTTGAGTTGCTTATACATCCGTTGGTACACCTCGCGGTACAAGCGTTCATAGATTCGTTGCGCCGACGGGTTGGGCTCGAACACGCGACCCACGCGGGTCATGGCGGCGATGGCGGAGGGAAAGTCTGGATGCAGGCCCAACCCCACGGCGCAATCGATGGCCGCGCCCAGCCCCGAGGTTTCGTAAACGTGAGGGCGCTCGGCGGGCAGGCCGAAAATATCCGCCGTCAGTTGCATGGCCGCATCGCTTTGCGAACCGCCGCCTGATACGCGCAAGCGAGTGATCGTGCTGCCCGAGCGCTTCTCGATCTGCTCCTTACCCTGACGCAACGCATACGCCAGCCCTTCGAGAATGGCGCGGTAAATGTGCGCGCGGGTGTGCACGTCGCCAAAACCGATGATTGAGCCCTTGGCCTCCAGCCCCGGCTCGCGAATGCCGGGCGTCCAGTACGGTTGCAGCATCAGCCCCATGGATCCGGCCGGCACGCTGTTCACGAGTTCGTCGAACAACGTTTCGGGCTCGACGCCCAGTTCGTTGGCGCGCTGCATCTCGCGCAGGCCAAACTCTTGCTTGAACCAGCTGACCATCCAGAAGCCGCGATAAATCATCACCTCGGTATTGAAGTGATCGGGAATCGCTGCCGGAAACGGTGGAATCAGCGGCACCGTTTCCAGGTAAGTACGCCGCGTGGTGTTGATGGTTGCTGTGGTGCCATACGACAAACACGCCGTACTCGGCTCCACCCCGCCCGCCCCCAGCACTTCGCACGCTTTGTCCGCGCCAGCGGCAATCAACGGCAGGCCTTCGGGAATGCCGGTATGGCGGCTGGCCTCGGCACTGATCACGCCCAGGCGTTCACCCGGCTTTACCAATTCCGGCAATTGCTGCTCACGCACCGGCATCGCCTGCCATTTCCAATCACGGCGGCTGGCCCATTTCAGGCGCTTGTAATCGAACGGCAGGTAACCGACGCAGCACGCCACCGAATCCACGAACTTCCCGCACAAACGGTGGGTAAGGAAACCGGAGAGCAGCAGCACTTTGTCGGTTTTGGCCCACAGAGCCGGCTCCTGCTGCGCCAACCAGTTCACCTCGGCCTGGGCGCGGAAATAATCAACGGTGGCCTCTTCGCGAATCAGCTTGAACAGCCAGCCCCACGGCCCCTTGATTGCGCCGCGAACCTCGGCGCGGCGCTGGTCGAGCCAGAGAATGGCCGGACGTAGCGGCGTGCCTTGGGCGTCGACGGTGATGATGGTGCCGCGCTGGGCGGTCAGCGACACGCCTTTGATCTGGCGCTTGTCGATGTCCACCTGCTGCCATAGCAGCCGACACGCTTCGCCCAGGCTCTGCCAGTAATACTCGGGATCTTGCTCGGCCCAGCCGGGTTGCGTGGAGTAATACGCCTGCAAATCGACCTTGCCCTTGCCGAGCAGATTGCCCTGCAAATCAAACAGCAAGGCGCGCACGCTCTGGGTGCCGTTATCGATGGCCAGCAGGTAACTTTTTTCGCTCATGGCTTGGGCCTTTTATTGTTCTTGTGCCGGCAGGCTGTAGCAGCGCTGCCATAGGCTCAGGTACTGCTGTTGTTCCTGCTGCCAGCACTCATCGCTCCAGCCGAGGCGCCCCTGGCAGACCTGCTGAATGCGCGGCAAAAACGCGGCGCCGCCGTTGGCCAGCAGCAAGCCCAGCCGCGTGCGACGCAGCAGCAAATCATCCAGGTGCAGCACCAGCTCGTGCTCAGCCGCGAAAGCAAGTTCGGCCCACAGCGTGTCGGTGGCGCCGACACTTTCAGTGCCGACCTGCTCCAGCAGCGGTTGCAACAACGGCAACTGGCAACCGTAGCGACCCGCCAGGCGCCGCTGTTGCATAGCGCCCAACCCGGCCAGCATCACGCTCGGCATCGGCCGGAATACGGCGCTGCCGTTATCGCTGACGGTTTTGCCCAGCATCCGCGCGCAAGCGTTGAGCACTTCCAAAGCCAGTAAGCGAAAGGTGGTGAGCTTGCCGCCGGCCAGCGTCACGGCGCCGGGTTCGGTCCACAGCACATGCTCGCGTTTTTCATCCGACGGTTTCAGGCTGCCCGCGCCGCTGGTAACCACCGGCCGCACGCCGGCCCAGGTCGACAGCACGTCTGCTGCGCCAATGTTGGCCTGGGGGAACTGCTGCTCGCAGGCGCTGAGCAGGTAATCGACTTCGACTCTGCTGATACGGGCTTCCTGATCGATGTCGTCGGCGTGATCGAGGTCGGTGGTGCCAATGACGGTCGCGCCTTCCCACGGAAAGACAAACACCGGCCGCCGGTCACTGGCATGCATAAAGCTGAACGCGTGAGCCACCGGCAAGCGCCAGGCGGGCACCAGCAAATGACTGCCGCGCAACGGGCGGATGTGCTCGTCGGTGTGCGTGCTGCGCAAGCGGTCGGCCCAGGCGCCCGTGGCCTGCGCCACCACCCCGGCCTTGAAGTGCACGTGCTTGCCGCTCTCGCCATCTTCGGCCGTAAGGCCGACCACACGGCCATCCACGCGATTCAGCTCCACCACCTTCAGGCCATTGAGCGCTTCAGCGCCGTCGGCCCGCGCTTCGCCGAGCACGCGCATCACCAGGCGGGCGTCGTCGGTGACGGCATCGTAAAACCGTGTGCCGCCCTGTAGCGCGTCGTTCTTCAAACCGGGTGCCAGGTAGCCCAGCTCGGCTTTGCTAAAAAACTGATGGTTACGTTTGCCAGCCAGCGCGTCGTACACCCGCAGCAAGCCACTGAACACTGTTGGGCCAGGAAATTG
Organism: Pseudomonas sp. AC070; assembly: GCF_979258635.1. Classification (NCBI taxonomy): domain Bacteria; kingdom Pseudomonadati; phylum Pseudomonadota; class Gammaproteobacteria; order Pseudomonadales; family Pseudomonadaceae; genus Pseudomonas; species Pseudomonas sp. AC070. The sequence goes on along the minus strand of NZ_OZ409871.1, from coordinate 2,102,663 downwards.
GCCGTGGTAATGCGGCATCACAAAGCTGAGCGGCTCGACCAAACCCGGCGCCTCGCCCAGCAAGCGTTGGCGCTCGTGCACGGAGTCGCGGGTCAGCTTGAACTGGCCTTTGGCGATATACCGCAGGCCGCCGTGGACCATCTTCGACGAGCGACTTGAGGTGCCCCAGGCGAAATCGCGCTGCTCAATCAGAAGGCAGCGCCAACCGCGCCGCGCCGCCTCGCGCAAAATGCCGGCACCGCTGATGCCGCCGCCGACCACAATCACATCCCACTCGCGCGCAGCCAGCTCCGCCAGCGCCGAGGCACGCCAGGCGGCGTTCCACTGGGGGGCAGTCATTTCAGCAACACACCCGGATTAAGGCGTTGGTCCGGATCGAAATGATCAGCCATGGCCTGCAGCGCGGCGATGCCCAGCTCGCCCTTCTCCACTGGTAAATACGGCGCATGATCGCGGCCCACGCCATGTTGATGGCTGATGGTGCCGCGGTTATTCACCACCGTGCTGCTGGCCAGATGCTTGAGCTTCTGCCAGCGCGCATGGGTGGTGGCGTAGCCGGTACCGGGGCGAAAGACGTAGGTGGTGTAGATGCTCGAACCCTCGCCGTACACGTGGGACAAGTGAGTGAACACATGCACCTGCTCGCCTTCGTCCGTCAGACCGCCGCGCAGGCTGGCTTCGATTTTATTCAGCAGGCTGTCCACATTGGCCCAGTCGGTGGCCGTTTCCAGCGTGTCGACGGCGTACCCGGCCTGCCACAACCCCTCGCGCAGGTACGGGAAACGAAAACGCCCCTCTGCCCATTTCTTGCCCAGCAAGGTGCCGGTGAACACGCCGCCAAAACCCTTCAGCAGCTTTTTCGCCTGCTTCAGCGACAGCGCGTTCTGCGCGCGATTGCCGGTGACACCAAAGGTCAGCATGCACTTGCCGTCACGCGCGCCGCGCAGGGCCAGGTATTTCTCCAGCCAGGCGATCTGCTCGGGGTGGCCGGCCAGGGCCAGCTGGGTTTTGGTTTCGATGGCATTGGACAAACGCAGCATCGACAGCGGCACCCGCGCCTGCCCCAACGTGCGAATCGCCTCCAGCGCCTGCGGCCACGAAGGTAAAAACACGGAATAGAATTTCTCGTCGACCGCCAGTTTGGTGACCCGCACCTGCACCGAGGAAATCACGCCAAAACGGCCTTCGGAACCCAGCACCATTTCGCGCAGATCCGGCCCGGCGGCTGAGGCTGGAAACGTAGGAATCTGCAAGGTGCCAGCAAAGGTTTCCATCGTTCCGCCGGCAAACAGCTGCTCAATGCGCCCATAGCGCAGCGACTGCTGGCCACTGGAACGGCTGGCCACCCAACCGCCGAGGGTCGAGAGCTCCCACGACTGCGGAAAATGCCCCAGCGTGTAGCCGCGAGCGCGCAACTGGCTTTCCACTTGCGGGCCATTGGCGCCGGGGCCGAAGGTGGCGATCAGGCTCTGCTCGTCCAGTTCCAGCAGGCGGCTCATGCGCTCCAGCGACAGGGTGAGCACTGGCTTGTCGCCGGCTTGCGGATTGATATGCCCCGCCACCGAGGTGCCGCCGCCGTAGGGAATCACCAGCACGTCGTGGGCCGCTGCCCAGGCGAGCAGCTCGCGAATTTGCGCCGGGGTTTCCGGGAAGGCAACGCCATCGGGAAACACCTCGAAGCGCCCTTCGCGCATCGCCAGCCAATCCGGCAGGCTTTGGCCACGGGCGTGGCGCACACGTACCTCGGCATCGCTGCTCACCAACGGGTGAATGGCCAGGCGCGAGACCGGCACCTGGGCCAGCACCTGCGCCAGAGTGGCATCCGGCAATGGCTGACCGGGGCCAATCAACTCAGCGAGAAACGCACCGCCGTGCGCCGGCAACTCCACCACCGTGGCCTCGTCACCCCAACCGTTCCAACGCCGCATTGCTGTCTCCTTGTGCCAGTTTCGGATTGATCTCCAGATCGCGTGAAACCGTAGCGAGCGAAGGCCGCGCAAGGCAAAAACCGGCGAGTAAGCGCAGTTGGCTGTAGCCAATGAGCATTGCGAGTCGGTTTTTAACGCAGCCCGGCCAAGCGCAGTAGGTTTCACGTGATCTGGCTGCCTATACTAGCCAGCCGCTCGGGAAGAACACTGTCGAAACAAGACAGCCAAAGTGGCCAATCAAGACAGTCCACCAGAACAAGAAAAACGCCATGCAAGCACTTGGCTACACCTCCGTTCCCGCCCTGCTCAAATACCTGCGCCACGCCGAGCACCTGGGCGTGGACACGGCCGCCGCGCTCGCCGCTGCCGGCCTGACCGCCAACGACCTCGACGACAACAGCCGGCGTCTGCCCAGCGAAGCCCACGAAAAACTCCTCGAGCATTTGCTGCGCGAGTCCGGCGACCCGCTGTTCGGGCTGCATGCCGGGCACTTTACTCAGCCGGGGTCGTGGAGCGTGCTGGGCTACATCACCATGAACTGCGCGACGCTGGGCGAAGCCATGAGCCGCATCGTGCCGTACGAAAAATTGGTGGGCGACATGGGCGTCAGCCGCCTGGAACCGGCGGGCGACCACCTGCGGCTGATTTGGAGTTGCAGGCACCAGCCCGCTGAAATCCGCCGGCACATGGTCGAAAACGTGCTGACGTCCTGGCTGCTGTACGCGCGCTGGATCGCCGACATGGACCGCTCGCCCCAGGCCGTGTGGTTCGAGCATCCACAGCCACCCGGCACCGAGCTGGCCGAGTACGAGCACGTGTTCGGCTGCCCGGTGCACTTCGAACAGCCGGTCAATGCCCTGCTGGTGCCGATGGAATACCTCAACGTGCCGCTGCGCCAGGCCGACGCCAACTTGCTGCGCACCTTGGAAGAACACGCCCTGACCCTGATGGCCGGGCTGGACGAAGGCGAGCCGCTACCGCTACGAGTGAAAAACGCCCTGCGTTTGCTGCTCAAGGATGGGCTGCCGCGCAAGGAACGGGTGGCAGAAAAATTCGACATGACCGTGCGCACCCTGCAACGGCATTTGCAACTGGAGGGCACCAGCTATCAGGAAATTCTCGACCAGTTGCGACAGGAACTGGCTGAGCACTACCTGACGCGCAGTACGTTGCCGGTGCAGGACATTGCGTATTACCTGGGGTTTACCGAATCACGGTCGTTTCATCGCAGCTTTAAAGGCTGGACGGGGATGACGCCGGGGGAGTATCGGGAGCGGCGTCGGAAGGGATGACGGGTGGCTTCGGTTAGTTTGTTCGGCTTGAGATTCTGGATCCCCGCGTTCGCGAGGATGACGGAGGATTTTCCAGACACCACCGTCATCCTCGCGAACGCGAGGATCCAGAGTTTCGGATCGAAGTGCGGTTGCGGGTTCGCCACATTTCCTGCGTCGGAATAGATCACCAATCGCCTCGATTGCTTTGCCCAGCGGGAGACTCTGGATCCCGAATCGTCGGACCGCCGCGTTCGCGAGGATGACGGAGGTTTTTCCAGACACCACCGTCATTCCCGCGCCACTAATTCAACACTTCACTCAACGGAATAAAATTCACACTATCCCCTTCCCCCAACGTCCGCCCTTCCGGCACTTCCACCAGCCCTTCAGCCCACGCCGCACTGCGCAGCACGCCCGAGCTTTGGTTGCTGTAAAGCACCGCCCTGCCGTCTTCGATACGCGCCCGCAAGTATTCGCGGCGCTCGCCGGCAGTACGCCATACGAACCCGGCCGGCACCGGAAACCGCAGCGGTGTGACTTCGCTCACGCCCATGCGCCGCAGCAAATACGGCCGTGCCAGCAGCGCAAAGGTCACCAAGGTCGAAGCGGGGTTGCCCGGCAAACCAATCACCGGCACGCCACGGAAATGGCCAAACGTCAACGGCTTGCCCGGCTTAATGGCCAGTTTCCACAGCGTCAGTTCGCCCTCTTCGCGCAAGGCATGGCCGAGGAAATCCGCCTCACCCACCGACACGCCGCCGGTAGACAGAATCAGGTCCACCCGTTCAAAACCGCCGAGGCGCTCGCGGGTTTGCTCGAGGTTGTCCGGCAGGATGCCGCCGTCCACCACCTCGCAACCCACTTGCCGCAGCCATTGGCACAGCAAGGTGCGGTTGCTGTTGTAGATCTGCCCTGGGCCAAGCGGCTGGCCCGGCTCGATCAGTTCGTCGCCGGTCGACAGCACGGCCACACGAGGGCGGCGCACCACGGTGAGTTCCGCCACGCCAAGGGTGGCGCACAGGCCGAGCTTGATAGCATTCAAACGCGTGCCGGCGACCAGCACCGCCTCGCCGAGGCGCGTCTCCTGGCCTTGCGGGCGAATGTTCTGGCCGACGTTCAGCGGCTCGGTAAAACGCACGCGGCCGTCTTCGAGCACCTCGGCGTTTTCCTGCATTTCCACCACATCGGCACCCGCGGGAACCGGTGCGCCGGTGAAAATCCGCGCGCAAGTTCCGGGCTGCAGCGGTTGCGGCGCCTGGCCGGCGAAAATGCGTTGGCTCACGGGTATTGGCTCGCCGTGCCAATCACCCACGCGCAGGGCGTAACCGTCCATGGCGCTGTTGGGCCAGGGCGGTAGATCCAGGGTGGCGATCAACGGTTCGGCCAACACCCGACCGTGGGCATCCGCCAGCGCCACGCGCTCGGTTTCGGCGATGGGCGTGGTTTCGGCCAGCGCCAGCAAACGCTCAAGGGCCTGCTCGACCGGCAGCAGCGCGCTGCGTTTGCCCTCAGTCATCCGCGCGTCTCGCAGGGCGCGGCTTGTTTGAGGTGCGGCACGAAATTGCATGGGCGGTGACGGTTATCCAGTTGCTCGGCGAGGATGCCGTCCCAGCCGGTGCGGCAGGCGTTGGTCGAGCCCGGCAGGCAGCAAACCAACGTGCCATTGGCAAGCCCAGCGAGGGCGCGGGATTGAATGGTGGAGGTGCCGATATCCGGCACGGATATCTGGCGGAACAGCTCGCCGAAGCCGTCGACTTGTTTATCCAGCAAACAAGCCACGGCTTCCGGGGTGCTGTCGCGGCCGGTGAAGCCGGTGCCGCCGGTGATGAGCACTACTTGCACCGTGTCTTCGGCAATCCAGGTGGCGACCTGGGCGCGAATTTTATAGAGGTCATCTTTCAGCAGCACGCGGGCGGCGAGGTTATGGCCAGCGGCGGTGAGGCGGTCGACAAACAATTGGCCCGAGGTGTCCGTTTCCAGCGAGCGGGTGTCGCTGACGGTGAGAACGGCGATATTCAGGGGCACAAAGTGTGCATCAGCCTTGGTGTTCATAGGCTCAAATCCGGTTGTGGGGGAGGCAGGTCGGTGTTTATATCACAGCCCTCGCCTCTCTCGCGCCGGAAGCCTGCATGACCGATTTGCCCACCCTGCCCGCCTGTTCCGTTCTGCTATTAGCCGGTGGCCGTGGCCAGCGTATGGGCGGCCAGGACAAGGGCCTGGTGCATTGGCGCAACCAGCCGCTGATCGCTCATTTGCACGCCCTCACCCGGCCGCTCACCGATGATCTGATTATTTCCTGCAACCGCAACCACGCCGCCTACGCGCCTTATGCCGATCGGCTGGTAAGTGATGACAACGCCGATTTCTGCGGCCCGCTGGCCGGCATTCGCGCCGGCTTGGCGGTGGCGAAACATGACTGGTTGCTGGTGTTGCCGTGCGATGCGCCGCTAATTGATTTGGCGCTGATTGCCGCCATGCGTGCCGCCGCGCATCAGCAACAAAAGCCGCTGATGCTGCGTCGCGGCGCGCAATGGGAACCGCTGTTCAGCGTGGTGCCCACCGCCATCGCCGCTGGCGTTGAACAGGCCTGGCAAGCCGGCAAGCGCAGCCCAAGGCAGGCGTTTGAGATTCAAGGCGCGGTGTATTTGGATTTGGCCGAGGACGACCAGCGTTTGGCGAATTTGAATACGCCTGAGCTGCTGCACGAGACGGAGCGCCAGTCAGGTTTCGAACACTCATAGGCCACGGCGTTTCTGTAGGAGCGACTTCAGTCGCGATTCCTGGAAAATGTGTTCTCTTGGAAAACCGAATAAACGCCATCGCGACTAAAGTCGCTCCCACAACTTGGCCTGCACCACTGAACTTGGCCGCTTCGCTTGCGTCTCATGCTTCGTGAAAAAAAAGCATGAACCCTATGCGCAGACATCGGTCTGCACACACCGGAGAAAACCCATGAAGCAGCGGATTATTCCCGCCCTTGTTTTGGCCGCTGGCCTTGTTGCCCTTGCCGCCTGTTCGTCGCCGTCAGTGATCACCTTGAACGACGGTCGCGAGATTCAAACCGTTGACCAACCCGAGTACGACAGCGACTCCGGTTTCTACGAATTCGAGCAGCTCGACGGCAAGCGCACCAAGGTCAACAAAGACCAAGTGCGCACGGTGAAAGAACTCTGAGGCTGCGCCCCGCCCGCTAAAAAGGGGCTAGCGCGGCCAAGAAAAATTTCCGCCTAACCCCTTGTGCACTAAAACTTTTTCAGTAAAATCTGGCCTCATTCGGAGTGTAGCGCAGCTTGGTAGCGCGTCTCGTTCGGGACGAGAAGGTCGCAGGTTCGAATCCTGTCTCTCCGACCAATCCCTGAAAAACCCGCCCTCTTGGCGGGTTTTTTATTGGCCGCGTTTTGGCCTTTACTGGATGCTGTGCAGCCAGCCCACTTCTTCTTAAAAGAGAGCAAACAATGAGCGCGGAAAAAACCGTAAACGGTTATGTGATCAAGCAGATCGGCGCGGGCAATTGGTGGGTGTGTTCGGCCGCTGGCGAGCAAGTGGCCGGCCCGATGCCCACCGAGAAAATGGCCTGCGAAGTGGCCGAGGTCTTTCAGGACACGCCCGCCTCTCCTCGCCGTCGCGGCGAGTCGCGCGACGACTAACGCTTACTGAAGAAAGGCGACAATTTGGTCGGCATCGAACGGCCAGTTCAACTCCGCACCGGTGTCGCAGCGGCGCAGCACCGGAATGCGCAGGCCGTAGGTTTCCACCTGCGTTTCGTCTTCGCCAATGTCGACCAGTTCGACCAGCAAACCGTGTTCAACAAACGGCATCAGTAGCGCCTCGGCCACTTCACATAGGTGACAACCCAGGGTGCCGAAGAGTTGGCATTCGGGAAGCATGACTGCGCCTCAAGCAAAAAGATGAGGCGCAGTTTAGCCCACTCACTGACCGCTGGCAGCGGCCGTCGCGGTGGTGGCTTGCGCTTGCGGCGTGATCAGGCCTTTGAGGCCCTCAAGCAGGCGGTCGTTGAGGGTTTGCGCCTTGTCGAGATCTTCCTGGTCGAAGCGGTCATCCAGACTGAACGCGCCTTTGAGCAGGTCCGACATCACCTTCGCCGGATTATCCGACAAGCCGCTGGCTGTCTGCAGACCGTCCACCAAACTTTTGGCGTAGTCGTTGAGCGCACTGTTGCTGGCGCCGGCTTTGCTGCCGCCGGCCACCGAGCCGTAGGTTTCTGTCGCGCGCACGCTGGCAGTGGTCATGTTCAGCGACATGCTCGCCAGCTGCGTGCCGTTGATATCCAGCTTCACCGCCTGGTCAAACGCGCCTTGCAGATCGCCGGAATAGAACTTGTCGGAGATGTCGGAAACCTTGCTGAACAAATCTTTCAGCGAGGCCATTTCTTCTTCGTTCAGGTCACCGTCCACTTCCACCGAATAGCCGGCCACCTGCATGGTTTTGGTCGATGAACCGTCTGCAGATTTAGTGCTCTCGCTGGACGACGCATTGGCGGCCAGAATGCGTACTTTGTCCCCGTCCAGCGTGGTCAGGCTCATGTCAAAGCTCTGCGCCTGCGCTTGGTAATTGCGGTCGCTGTAGTCGCCGGTAATGGAGGTGCTTTCACCCGGTTGGGTGCCGCTGGCAGGCACGCCTAGGCTTTCGCCGAGCTTGTCCAAACCCGCGGTAATTTTGCTGTAGGTTTCTTCAATGTCGGCGGCGACCTTGCCGCCCAGCACACCCAGCCCATCGAGAATTTTCTTCGCCTCAGCGAAGCCTTTTTCAATGCCTTTGCGTGCCTGCTCGAGCATGTCTTGCAGCTCGGCGTTGTCGGCGCCAGAGGCCGCTTTGCTTTTGATACCGCCTTCCACAAAGCCAAGAATTCGGTCGGCCACTTTGTCGGGCGTGTAGTTGCTGGCTTTGTCGTTCAGGTCGCCGGGCTTGAGGCCCAAACGGTCGGCCAGACGGTTGGCCAAGGTTTTCTGCGGATCGATGGCACCGGCGCCAGCGGACGAAGCGCCCACATTTCCAGTGCGCAGGTTGGTCGGCAGAAAAGCAGCAGATGAAGTAGCCATGGTCGTTTTCCTCGACGAGACATCTGCAAGGTTGACGACACCGTTTGCCAAAAGTTGAGGGCAATTCGCCACACGGCCGACCGATGGTCCTAAGGCTATTTAGGAAAAATCCTATAGCGGAAGCCCTAGCATGCGGCTTAGCGGGCGGACGAAACGGCGGCTCGATTTGGCCCCGGCGCCCGGCCGACTAAGGTCTACAAGGCGCTATTGATTTCCCCGTGCTTAGATTCACACGCGGTCACAAAACGGTCACACCACCACCGACCGATCCGCACACGAGGAGAAAACAATAATGAGCAAAGCTCACCTCGCCAACGCTGTAGCCCTGGCTACCGTTGGCGCTTCGCTAACCCTTCCCACGCTTGCCTACGCAGACTTCATCAAAGACAGCAAAGCCAGCCTGGAGCTGCGCAACTTCTATATGAACCGCGACTATCGCCAGGACGGCAGCCCCAACCCACCGGGCGTGACGGGCAAACCCGGCGAATTTCGCAGCAAGTCTGAAGAATGGGCGCAGGGATTTTTGCTGCGCTATGAATCGGGCTATACCGACGGCACTGTTGGCGTTGGCGTCGACGCGTTGGGCACGCTGGGGGTGAAACTGGATTCCGGCCGTGGCCGCACCGGCACCGGCCTGTTGCAAGTAGACCGCGACACCGGCGAGGCGCAAGACACCTACGGCGACCTGGGCGTCACGGCAAAACTGAAAGCCTCGAAAACCACGTTGAAAGTCGGCGCGCTGATGCCCAAGGTGCCGGTGTTGCAAGCCAACGACTCGCGCCTGCTGCCGCAGATTTTCCAGGGCGGCCAGCTCAACTCGCTGGACATCGACAACCTGACCCTGGATGCCGGCCAACTGAAGCGGGTGAACTACCGCGACTCGTCCGACTACGAAGAAATGGTCATAAACGGCGGCGGCCGGCGCAACATCGTCGCCACGGCCGGGCTGACCAGCGATGAATTCAACTTCGCCTCTGGCAGCTACAAATGGAACGACCAGCTCACCACCGCCTACAGCTACGGCAACCTGGACGAGTTCTATAAACAGCACATCGTCAACCTCACCCACGTGCTGCCACTGGCGGACAAACAGTCGCTGAAATCCGACATCCGCTACGCCCGCTCTCGCGACGACGGCAGCAGTAATGTCGATAACAACGCCCTGGGCGCCATGTTCACCTACAGCCTCGGTGGCCACGCCTTTGGCGCCGGTTACCAACGCATGAGTGGGGACACCGGGTTTGCCTACGTCAACGTCACCGATCCGTTCTTGGTCAACTACGTGCAGATCGGTGACTTCGCCAACAAAGACGAAAAATCCTGGCAGCTGCGGTACGACTACAACTTCGCCGCCATCGGCATTCCCGGCCTGACGTTTATGACCCGCTACCTCAACGGCGACGATGTGGAGCGTGCAGGCGGCGACAACGACGGCAAAGAATGGGAACGCAACATGGACATTGCCTACGTGTTCCAGGACGGCCCGTTGAAAAACCTCGGCGTGAAATGGCGCAACGCCACAGCGCGGTCGAACTTTGGCAATGATCTCGATGAGAACCGGTTGATTGTGAGTTACACGGTTGGGTTGTGGTGAGGCGCTAACGCCCGGCCTTTTAAACTGTGGGAGCGACTTTAGTCGCGATGGCCGTTATGCGGTCCGTCGCCGAAGTACCTTTTCCAGGGATCGCGACTGAAGTCGCTCCTACAGGATCGCGAAAAAATCCGCCCACAAAAAACCCGCCAATCGGCGGGTTTTTTGTGATGCGCTAACGATCAATCCGCCAAGCGCCAGGTGGTCCCGCCCTTACCATCTTCCAGCACCACGCCCATGGCGGTGAGCTGGTCGCGGATGCGGTCGGATTCGCCCCAGTTCTTGTCGGCACGCGCTTGCAGGCGCGCGGCGATCAAGGCGTCTACCTGCGCGGCGTCCACTTTGCCTTCGGCGCCGGCACGCAAGAAGTCGTCCGGCTCCATCTGCAACACGCCCAGCACGCTGGCGAGCTCTTTCAAGCGCGCGGCCAAACCGGCAGCGGCCTGAGCGTCGCTGTCGCGCAGGCGGTTGATCTCGCGGACCATTTCAAACAACACGGCGCACGCTTCCGGCGTGCCGAAGTCGTCGTTCATGGCGGCGCTGAAGCGTTCAACGAATGCCTCACCACCGGCAGCCGGCACCGAGGGCAACCCTTTTAGCGCGTGGTAGAACCGCTCCAGCGCGCCCTTGGCTTCTTTGAGGTTGTCTTCGGAATAGTTGATCGAGCTGCGGTAGTGGCTCGATACCAACAGGTAGCGCACCACTTCGGGCTGATACTTTTCCAGCACGTCGCGAATGGTGAAGAAGTTGTTCAACGACTTCGACATTTTCTCGCCGTTGATCCGGATCATGCCGCAGTGCATCCACGCGTTGGCGTAAGGCTGGCCGGTGGCCGCCTCGCTCTGGGCAATCTCGTTTTCGTGGTGCGGAAATTCCAGGTCGTTGCCGCCGCCATGAATGTCGAAGGTGTCACCCAGGCAGCAAGTGGACATCACCGAGCATTCGATATGCCAGCCCGGACGACCCGCGCCCCACGGCGATTCCCAGCTCGGCTCGCCCGGCTTCACGCCTTTCCACAGCACGAAATCCAGCGGGTCCTCCTTGGCTTCGTCCACTTCGATACGGGCGCCGATGCGCAGGTCTTCCACCTTCTTGCGCGAGAGCTTGCCGTAGCCGAGGAACTTGTTGACGCGGTAGTACACGTCGCCATTGCCGGGGGCGTAGGCGTAACCCTTGTCGATCAGGGTCTGGATCATCGCGTGCATGCCGTCGATATGGTCGGTGGCACGCGGTTCCATGTCCGGCTTTTTGATGTTCAGGCGCGCTTCGTCTTCGTGCATCGCATCGATCATGCGCGCGGTCAGGGCGTCGAAGCTCTCGCCGTTTTCCCGGGCGCGGTTGATGATTTTGTCGTCGATGTCGGTGATGTTGCGCACGTACGTCAGGTCATAGCCGCTGAAACGCAACCAACGGGTGATCAGGTCGAACGCCACCATGCTGCGGCCGTGGCCGAGGTGGCAGTAGTCGTACACGGTCATGCCGCACACGTACATGCGCACCTTATTGCCGTCCAGAGGTTTGAACGGCGCTTTGGTTTTGGTCAGCGTGTTGTAAATCGAAAGCACGTTATGTCCTCACGCCCACGAATCGCGCAGGGTCACGGTGCGGTTGAACACCGGCCGGCCAGGTTGCGAGTCTTTGATATCAGCGCAGAAGTAACCTTCACGCTCGAACTGGAAGCGGTCTTCCGGCTTGGCCTGGGCCAGCGACGGCTCGGCGCGGCAGCCGGTGAGCACTTGCAGCGAATCGGGGTTGATGTTGTCGAGGAAGCTTTTGCCCTCTTCTGCCTTCTCCGGATTCGGCGAGCGGAACAGGCGGTCGTACAGGCGCACTTCGCATTCGATGCTCGCCGCTGCCGGCACCCAGTGGATCACGCCTTTGACCTTGCGGCCTTCCGGGTTCTTGCCGAGGGTGTCGGGGTCGTACGAGCAACGCAGCTCGACGATATTGCCGTCGGCGTCTTTGATCGCTTCGTCGGCGCGAATCACGTAGCTGCCGCGCAGGCGCACTTCACCGCCCGGTTCCAGGCGCTTGTAGCCTTTTGGCGGCTCTTCCATAAAGTCGTCGCGGTCGATGTAGATTTCGCGCTCGAAGGGCAAGGCACGCACACCCATGTCGTTTTTCGGGTGGCAGGGCAGCTCAAGGTTTTCGACCTGACCTTGCGGGTAATTGGTGATCACCACTTTCAACGGACGCAGCACGCACATGGCGCGCGGCGCGTTGTGGTCGAGGTCGTCACGAATGGCGAATTCGAGCATGGCGAAATCGACCACGCCGTCGGAACGGTTGGTGCCGATCATTTCGCAGAACTTGCGGATAGACGCAGCGGTGTAACCGCGACGACGGAAACCCGACAACGTCGACATGCGCGGGTCGTCCCAGCCATTAACGTGCTTCTCGTCAACCAGTTGCTTGAGCTTGCGCTTGCTGGTCACGGTGTAGCTCAGGTTCAGGCGCGAGAACTCGTACTGACGCGGCGTGGCCGGCACCGACAAGTGGTCCAGGAACCATTCATACAGCGGGCGATGTCCTTCGAATTCCAGGGTGCAAATGGAATGGGTGATGCCTTCGATGGCGTCCGACTGACCGTGGGTGAAGTCGTAGTTCGGGTAGATGCACCACGTGTCACCGGTCTGGTGGTGATGGGCGTGACGGATGCGGTACAGGATCGGGTCGCGTAGGTTCATGTTTGGCGACGCCATGTCGATTTTGGCGCGCAGCACGCGAGCGCCATCTTCGAATTCACCGGCTTTCATGCGCGCGAACAGGTCGAGGTTTTCCTCAACCGAGCGGTCACGGAACGGGCTGTTCTTGCCAGGCTCGGTCAGCGTGCCGCGGTATTCCTTGGCTTGCTCGGGGCTCAGGTCATCGACATACGCGTTGCCGGACTTGATCAGCTCAACAGCCCAGTCATGCAGTTGGTCGAAATACTGCGAGGCATAACGCACGTCGCCGTTCCACTGGAAACCCAGCCACTGCACGTCGCTCTTGATGGCGTCGATGTATTCCTGGTCTTCCTTGGCCGGGTTGGTGTCGTCGAAGCGCAGGTTGCACACGCCACCAAACTCCTCGGCCAGGCCGAAGTTCACGCAGATCGATTTGGCATGACCAATGTGCAGGTAGCCGTTGGGCTCCGGCGGAAAGCGGGTGACGATCTGGGTGTGTTTGCCGGAGTCGAGATCAGCCTGAACGATTTGGCGCAGGAAATTGGCAGGTACAACCGGGGCGGCTTTGCCGTCAGCGGCGGGAACGGCAGCGGAGTCGTGAGTAGGCTTGCTCATAGGATCCTTGAACGTACAGGTGCGCAGCCAGGGTAGGCCGACCAAAACAAAGCGCTTATCATAGCCGAAGCTGTCAACCCCCTGACAGGCCTTCGAATTTCTCGACAGAGTGGATTTTTCCAATGATCAAGCTGCACACCAACCACGGCGTTATCACCCTGAACCTGTTCGCTGACAAAGCGCCAGAGACCGTTGCCAACTTCGAGGAATACGTGAAGGCTGGCCACTACGACAACACCGTTTTCCACCGCGTTATCAGCAATTTCATGATTCAAGGCGGCGGTTTCGAGCCAGGCATGAAGCAGAAAGCCACCCGCGCCACTATCAAGAACGAAGCCAACAACGGCCTCTCCAACAAAGTAGGCACCGTGGCCATGGCCCGCACCATGGAGCCGCATTCGGCCTCCGCGCAATTCTTCATCAACGTTTCCGACAACAACTTCCTCGACCACAGCGCGCCGACCGTTCAGGGCTGGGGCTACACCGTATTCGGTGAAGTGGTTGAAGGCATGGACGTGGTCACCAAAATCAAAGGCGTGGCCACCACCATGAAGTCCGGCCACCAGGACGTTCCGGTTGATGACGTGATCATCGAGCGCGCCGAGATCGTTGCCGAGTAAGCCGTTTGATCACTCTTCTGATCTCGGATCTGCACCTTGAAGAACAACGCCCGGACATTACCCGGGCGTTTGTGCATTTTCTTGCTGGCCGCGCCCGCACGGCCGGCGCTCTTTATATTCTTGGCGACTTCTTTGAAGCGTGGATCGGCGACGACGCCATGAGCCCGTTCCAGGCTTCCATCGCTCAAGCCCTGCGCGAACTGAGCGACAGCGGCACCGCCATTTACCTGATGCATGGCAACCGCGATTTCATGCTCGGCCAAGGTTTTTGCCGCGCCGCCGGCTGCACGTTGCTGGCCGACCCGACGAAAATCGAGCTGGGCGGCGAACCGGTTTTGCTGATGCACGGCGACAGCCTGTGCACCCGCGACGAAGCCTATATGCGCCTGCGCCGCTACTTGCGCCACCCGCTGACCCTGTTCATCTTGCGCAACCTGCCCCGTCGCACCCGCGAACGGCTGGCGCGCAAACTGCGCAAGGAAAGCAGCGCGCAAACGCGAATGAAAGCGGCGGATATCGTCGATGTCACGCCCGAAGAAGTGCCGCGCCTGATGGCGCAATATGGCGTGCGCACCCTGATCCACGGCCACACCCACCGCCCCGCCGTTCACCGTTTGCAAGTAGACGGCGAAGCGGCACGACGAATCGTGTTGGGCGATTGGGATAAACAGGGCTGGGCGTTGCAGGTGGACGATCAGGGGTTTGCGTTGGCGGCCTTTGAGTTTGTTGAGGGCTAAGGGCGCGCTATCTGCACTGTAGGAGCGAGCTTGCTCGCGAATGGATGCCCTGGCCGACATTGCCGCTGGCCTTGGCACCGCTTCGCGAGCAAGCTCGCTCCTACGATTCGGTTGGGGTCTGGCGGATTACGCCAACTCAGCCACAACCGCCGCCAGCGCTTGCGATGGACTCGCGGCCTGGCTAATCGGCCGACCAATAACCAAATAATCCGAACCGGCATCCAGCGCCTGACGCGGCGTGAGAATGCGGCGCTGATCGTCTTGCGCGCTGCCCGCCGGACGAATACCGGGCGTCACCAGTTGCAGGTTCGGGTGCGCGGCTTTCAGCGCCTGCGCTTCCTGCGCCGAACACACCAGGCCATCCATGCCCGCCTTCGACGCCAGCCCGGCCAAGCGCAATACCTGCTCTTGCGGTTCGATGTCCAGACCAATACCCGCCAGGTCTTCACGCTCCATGCTGGTCAGCACGGTAACGCCGATGAGCAGCGGCGTCGGGCCGTTGAACTTGTCCAGCGTTTCGCGGCAGGCCGCCATCATGCGCAGGCCGCCCGAGCAATGAACGTTGACCATCCAAACGCCCATCTCGGCGGCAGCTTTTACCGCCATGGCGGTGGTGTTGGGAATGTCGTGAAATTTCAGGTCGAGGAACACCTCGAAGCCTTTGTCACGCAGGGTGGTGACGATGTCCGAGGCGCAGCTGGTGAACAACTCCTTGCCGACCTTGACCCGGCACAGCGCAGGATCGAGCTGATCGGCCAGCTGCAATGCAGCTTCGCGGGTGGGGAAATCCAGGGCGACGATGATGGGAGTCTGGCAGGCGGACATGGGCGACGGGTCTCGAAGGTCGGTGATGTGTTCAGTGGTCGAAATCGGCGCGCATTGTAGCGCAAGCCACCCGCGCTGCGGCATGGCCGGCGATCAGCATTGCCGGCTTGGCCAAGCCGGGCGGTAAACGGGCATACTTGCCCGGCCATTTTTCATGCAGACGCCGCCACCCGCATGCGCATTCACGTCACCTTTATCGACCGCGTTGGTATCACCCAGGAAGTACTCGCCCTGCTCGGCGGGCGCAATCTCAACCTGGATGCCGTGGAGATGATTCCGCCCAACGTCTACATCGACGCCCCGACCCTGAGCCCGCAAGTGCTCGAAGAATTGCGCGACGCGTTACTGCAGATAAACGGCGTGCAGAGCATGAACGTGGTCGACATCCTGCCCGGCCAGCGCCGCCGCCTGCAGCTCGACGCCCTGCTGGCCGCGATGACCGACCCGGTGCTAGCCGTCGATGATTCCGGCCATGTGCTGCTGGCCAACCCGGCGCTCACCGCGCTCTGCGGCCATGAAGCGGCGGGCGAACCGCTGACTGCCTTGTTCGACGACGAAGGCCTGCAACAAGCATTGATCGACCACGGCTTTCGCCTGCCCATGCGCGAAGTGTCGTTAAAAGGTCAGGCGCTACTGCTGGACGCCATGCCCATCACCGACAACCTGGCCAGCGAGCAACCGCACCTGGCCGGCGGCTTGCTCACGCTGTACCTGCCCAACCGCATCGGCGAGCGGCTGTCGGCGCTGCATCACGATCACGCCGAAGGCTTCGACTCGCTGCTTGGCGACTCGCAGCCAGTACGCAACCTCAAAGCCCGCGCCCAGCGCATCGCCACCCTTGATGCGCCGCTACTGATTCGCGGCGAAACCGGCACCGGCAAAGAACTGGTCGCCCGCGCTTGCCATGCGTTGAGTCCACGCCGTAATGCACCGTTTCTGGCCTTGAACTGCGCAGCACTGCCGGAAAACCTCGCCGAGAGCGAACTGTTCGGCTATGCCCCCGGCGCTTTTACCGGCGCGCAACGGGGCGGAAAGCCCGGTCTGCTGGAACTGGCGCACCAAGGCACGGTATTTCTCGACGAAATCGGCGAGATGTCGCCCTACCTGCAAGCAAAGCTGCTGCGTTTTCTCAGCGACGGCAGTTTTCGCCGCGTGGGCGGCGATCGGGAAATGAAAGTGGACGTGCGCATCCTCAGCGCCACCCACCGCGACCTGGAACACATGGTCAGCCAGGGCAGCTTTCGCGAAGACCTGTTTTACCGATTAAACGTATTGACCCTGGAAGTACCGCCGCTGCGCGAGCGCGGCCACGACATTCTGGTGCTCGCCCGCCACTTTATGCAGCAAGCCTGCGCCCAGATTCAGCGCCCCATCTGCCGCCTTACGCCTGGTACTTACCCGGCGCTGCTTAGCAACCCGTGGCCGGGCAATGTGCGGCAACTGCAAAACGTCATCTTCCGCGCCGCCGCCGTGTGCGACAGCCCGTTGGTGGACGTGGGTGATCTGGACATCGCCAGCACAGCCGTGGCCGCGCCGGGCGATGGCGAGGTGCGCAGTCTGGAGGAAGCGGTGGACGGGTTCGAACGGGGGTTATTGGAGAAGCTGTACAGCAGCTATCCGTCGAGCCGGCAGTTGGCGGCGCGGTTGATGACGTCGCATACGGCGATTGCCAAGCGGCTTAGGAAGTATGGGATTGGTAAGGGGGCGTAACGCGCAGCCCTCTCCCCCAGCCCCTCTCCCGCAAGCGGGCGAGGGGAGCTAAAACGCGTTCTGCTGATAAAACTCCGTCAAGCCCCCTCTCCCGCTTGCGGGAGAGGGTTGGGGAGAGGGTCAGCCCAAACGTCTATTTACTTAATCACCCCACACGCAAACCGCGCCCCGCCACCTCCCAACGGCGCCGGGTGATCGGCGTGGTTATCGCCGCCCGCATGCACCATCAACGCATGGCCCTTCAGTTCAGAAAGGTTCTTCAAACGCGGCGCCAAAACCGGTTGCGTGGCCTTACCATCAGCTGTCACGAACAATGCCGGCAGGTCGCCCAAGTGGTTGGCGTCTTCCCATGGATACCCATGCTTGCCGGTTTTCTTCGGATCCCAATGCCCACCCGCCGCGCCGGCCGGCGTCAGTTTGCCGTCCACTTCGGCGGCGTCGCAGCTCGGGTTCATGTGCAGGTGAAAGCCGTGAACGCCGGGTTGCAGACCCGTCAGCGTCGGGGTGAAGACCAATCCGTACTCCGACTCGGTGACCACCACCTTGCCCACCGCCGCACCGGCGCCTTTTTCCGTGGCCTGGTTGAGATCGACAGTGACCGAATCGGCAGCCTGAGCGGTGCCCAGGGCGCACACGGTCAAAGCGGCGGCGAGCAAAGAGCGAGAGAGCTGTTGCATGGCAAACATCCTATTTTCCAAGGGCAGGACTTTTACTGACTGCCCCTGCCCGCTCGGGTTCCACCTGCGCCCGATCCGTAACGATATCAATACACCGGAACGACTTCGTTACAGCGCATGCTGCCACTAGGCATTTCAAGGCCCGAAAGCAATCTAGCGTGCGACCGCCACGTGACCGTATCGTTTTCATTCCACATCCGCCGCCGCTGAAATTCCCCACAGCCCGCAAAGCCGCGCCCTGCTTGCGCACACCCAACCTGGCACCGCCCTTGCTAACAGCCATAGCCATTACTCCAAGCGATGCCTCGCTAGTCTTCATAAAAGCAGGCACGCCCTTGACCATAGGAAGCGACATGAGCGAATTGCGATTCACCAGCGAACACGAGTGGCTGCGTCTGGACAGTGACGGCCTGGTTACCGTCGGCATTACGCCCTACGCTCAAGAAGCCCTCGGTGATGTGGTGTTTGTGCAATTGCCGGAGCTCGGCGCCCATGCCGTGGGCAGCGAAGTGGCGGTACTGGAGTCGGTGAAAGCCGCCAGCACCATCGCCATGCCGGTGGACGGCGAAGTGATCGAAGTGAACGCCGCCCTGGAAAACGCGCCGGAAACCGTGAACGAAGATGCCCTTGGCGCCGGCTGGTTTTTCCGCATGAAGCTGGCCGACAACAGCGTGCTGGCCTCGCTGCTCGACCAAGCCGCCTACGACCGCCTGCTGAAAGCCAACGACGACGCCTGAGACGACGCTAATGACTATTTCCCTCGACACCCGTAACGAATTCATCGCCCGTCACATCGGCCCGCGTGAGCGTGATATCGCCGCCATGCTGGAGCGTCTGGGCTACGACTCGCTGGAAGCCATGAGCGCCAGCGTGATTCCGGACAGCATCAAAGGCACCAGCGTGCTGAACCTGCCCGAAGGCCTGAGCGAAACCGCCGCCTTGGCAGAAATCAAAGCCATCGCCGACAAGAACCAGCAGTTCAAAACCTACATCGGCCAGGGCTACTACGGCACCCTGACCCCGGCCCCGATCCTGCGTAATCTGCTGG
This sequence comes from Pseudomonas sp. AC070, assembly GCF_979258635.1. Classification (NCBI taxonomy): domain Bacteria; kingdom Pseudomonadati; phylum Pseudomonadota; class Gammaproteobacteria; order Pseudomonadales; family Pseudomonadaceae; genus Pseudomonas; species Pseudomonas sp. AC070. Next base: position 2,083,912 of record NZ_OZ409871.1, on the reverse strand, counting down.
AAAATCCGGCCTGGTACACGGCATACACGCCTTACCAGCCTGAAATTTCCCAAGGCCGCCTGGAAGCGCTGCTCAATTTCCAGACCATGATTTGCGACCTCACCGGCCTGCAAATCGCCAACGCCTCGTTGCTCGACGAAGCCACCGCCGCTGCCGAAGCCATGACCTTCTGCAAACGCCTGGCGAAAAACAAAGCCAGCCAAGCCTTCTTCGCTTCCCAACACTGCCACCCGCAAACCCTCGACGTGTTGCGCACCCGCGCCGAGCCGCTGGGCATTGAGGTGGTGGTGGGCGACGAAACCGCCATTGAAGACTTCGCCGCCTACTTCGGTTGCCTGTTGCAATACCCGGCCAGCAATGGCGACATCTTCGACTACCGCGCCCTGGTCGAGCGCTTCCACGCCGTTGGCGCCTTGGTGGCCGTATCGGCTGACCTGTTGGCCCTGACCCTGCTCACCCCGCCCGGCGAATTCGATGCCGACGTGGCCTTGGGCAGCGCGCAGCGCTTCGGCGTGCCGCTGGGCTTTGGCGGCCCGCACGCCGCTTACTTCGCCACCCGCGATGCCTTCAAACGCGATATGCCAGGCCGGTTGGTCGGTGTGTCTATCGACCGTCACGGCAAGCCGGCTTTCCGTCTGGCCATGCAGACCCGCGAGCAACACATACGCCGCGAGAAGGCCACCAGCAACATCTGCACCGCGCAGGTTCTGCTCGCCAACATCGCCGGGATGTACGCCGTGTACCACGGCCCGCAAGGCCTGACCGACATCGCCAAGCGCGTGCACGTGCTCACTGTGATCGCGGCCAAAGGCCTGGCCCAGCTGGGCTTGCCGGTCGCGCAGCAGCACTTTTTCGACACCGTGACCCTGAACACCGGCGCCCGCACCGCCGAGCTGCACGCCAAGGCGTGGGCCGCGCAGATCAACCTGCGCCAGATCGATGCCGCGCAACTGGGCTTGTCGCTCGACGAAACCACCACTCAAGCCGACATCGAAGCCCTGTGGGCCTTGTTCGCCGCTGACGGCCAGGCGCTGCCCGATTTCGCCGCCCTCTCTGCCAACACCGGCCTGCAACTGCCGGAGTCGTTGCTGCGTTCGTCCAGCTTCCTGCAGCACCCGTCGTTCAATCGCTATCACTCGGAAACCGAGCTGATGCGCTACCTGCGCCGCCTGGCGGACAAAGACCTGGCGTTGGATCGCACCATGATCCCGCTGGGCTCGTGCACCATGAAACTCAACGCCGCCAGCGAAATGCAGCCCGTCACCTGGAGCGCGTTCGGCGCCCTGCACCCCTTCGTGCCAGCCGAGCAAAGCCAGGGCTACCAGCAGCTCACCGACGAACTGGAAGCCATGCTCTGCGCTGCCACCGGTTACGACGCCGTGTCGCTGCAACCCAACGCCGGTTCGCAAGGTGAATACGCCGGCCTGCTGGCCATTCGCGCCTACCACGCCAGCCGTGGCCAGGGCGAACGTGACATCTGCCTGATCCCCTCCTCGGCCCACGGCACCAACCCGGCCACCGCCAACATGGCCGGCATGCGCGTGGTGGTCACCGCCTGCGACGCCCGTGGCAACGTCGACGTGGAAGACCTGCGCGCCAAGGCCCTGGAACACAAAGATCGCCTCGCCGCGTTGATGATCACCTACCCGTCCACCCACGGCGTGTTCGAAGAAGAAATCCGCGAAATCTGCGCGATCATTCACGACAACGGCGGCCAGGTGTACATCGACGGCGCCAACATGAACGCCATGGTCGGCCTCTGCGCGCCGGGCAAGTTCGGCGGCGACGTCTCGCACCTGAACCTGCACAAGACCTTCTGCATTCCCCACGGTGGTGGCGGCCCGGGCGTTGGCCCGATTGGCGTGAAATCGCACCTGGCGCCATTCCTGCCAGGCCACGGCCACATGGAGCGCAAAGAAGGTGCTGTCAGCGCCGCGCCGTTTGGCAGCGCGAGCATCCTGCCGATTTCGTGGATGTACATGAAAATGATGGGCGGCGAAGGCCTCAAACGCGCCTCGCAGCTGGCCATTCTCAGCGCCAACTACATTGCCAACCGCCTCGAAGAGCACTTCCCGGTGCTGTACGCCGGCAGCAATGGCCTGGTGGCGCACGAATGCATCCTCGACCTGCGCCCGCTGAAAGAAACCAGCGGCATCAGCGTGGATGACGTGGCCAAGCGCCTGATCGACTACGGCTTCCACGCCCCGACCATGTCGTTCCCGGTGGCCAACACCCTGATGATCGAGCCGACCGAAAGCGAATCCAAGGAAGAGCTGGACCGCTTCTGCGACGCCATGATCAGCATCCGCAACGAAATTCGCGCCATCGAACGCGGCGAAGCAGACGCCCAGGACAACCCGCTGAAAAACGCCCCGCACACCGCTCAGGAACTGCTCGGCGAATGGCCGCACGTGTACAGCCGCGAGCAAGCCGCCTACCCGGTGGCCAGCCTGATCGAAGCCAAGTACTGGCCGCCCGTGGCGCGCATCGACAACGTGTACGGCGACCGCAACCTGGTCTGCTCCTGCCCGTCGATCAGCGAATACGCTGAGTAATAAAGCAATCGCGGCTGAACCGGAATGCTGAACCGGCATTCCGGTTCAGCCGCGATACGCCCCGCCGCATAACCCGAGGTCTGTATGGCACTCAGCGTGTTTGACCTGTTCAAGATCGGCATCGGCCCCTCCAGCTCCCACACGGTCGGGCCTATGCGCGCCGCTGCGCGGTTTGCCGAAGGGCTGCGCCGCGACGACCTGCTCGGCGCCACCCACAGCGTGAAAGTCGAGCTGTACGGCTCGCTCGGCGCCACGGGCAAAGGCCACGGCAGCGACAAAGCGGTGCTGCTCGGCCTGGAAGGCGAACAGCCCGACACCGTCGACACCGCCACCGTCGACGCCCGTCTGGCAACCATTCGTAAAAGCGGCCAGCTCAATCTGCTAGGCGAAAAATCCATCGCCTTCGTGGAAAAACAGCACCTGGCGATGATCCGCAAACCCTTGCCGCAGCACCCCAACGGCATGATCTTCCGCGCCTTCGACGAGGCTGGTCTGCAACTGCGCAGCCGCGAGTACTACTCGGTCGGCGGTGGTTTTGTGGTGGACGAAGACGCCGCCGGCGCCGACCGCATTGTTGAAGACAGCACCCTGCTGCCCCATCCGTTCACCACCGGCGCACAGCTGCTGGGCCATTGCTCCGCCCATAACCTGTCGATCAGCCAAGTGATGCTCGCCAACGAAAGCGCCTGGCGCCCGGAAGCCGAAACCCGCGCCAGGCTGCTGCATATCTGGCAAGTGATGCAGAACTGCGTCGAAGCCGGCTGCCACAACGAAGGCATCATGCCCGGCGGACTCAAGGTCAAGCGACGCGCCGCCGCGCTGTACCGGCAATTGCGCAACAGCCCGGAAGCCTCGCTGCGCGATGCGTTGTCGGTACTCGACTGGGTGAACTTGTACGCCCTGGCCGTCAACGAAGAAAACGCCAGCGGCGGCCGCGTGGTCACCGCCCCCACCAACGGCGCGGCCGGCATCGTGCCGGCGGTGCTGCATTACTACGTGCGCTTTATTCCCGGCGCCAACGACGACGGCGTGGTGCGCTTTCTGCTCACCGCCGCGGCCATCGGCATCTTGTACAAAGAAAACGCCTCCATCTCCGGCGCCGAAGTCGGCTGCCAGGGCGAAGTGGGCGTGGCCTGTTCCATGGCCGCTGGCGCCTTGTGCGAAGTGATGGGCGGCAGCGTGGCGCAAGTGGAAAACGCTGCGGAAATCGGCATGGAACACAACCTCGGCCTCACCTGCGACCCCATCGGCGGCCTGGTGCAGGTGCCGTGCATCGAACGCAACGCCATGGGCTCGGTGAAAGCCATCAACGCCGTGCGCATGGCCCTGCGTGGCGACGGGCAGCACTTCGTCTCCCTCGACAAAGTGATCCGCACCATGCGCCAGACCGGCGCCGACATGAACAACAAATACAAAGAAACGGCGCGGGGCGGGTTGGCGGTGAACATTATTGAATGTTGAACACCGCGTCGCCTGCTGCCCTCTCCCCCAGCCCCTCTCCCGCTTGCGGGCGAGGGGAGCAGATTGGCGACCTGGCAGATAAATCGAATACCCCATAGATCAGTCCCCTCTCCCGCCTGCGGGAGAGGGTTAGGGAGAGGGGCCCTTGCCCACTCCAATCACCCTCATTCAGGAGCAAACCCATGTCCACCGAAAACCTGGCCAAAACCCCTCTCCACGCCCTGCACCTGGAACTCGGTGCGCGCATGGTGCCGTTCGCTGGCTACGACATGCCGGTGCAATACCCGCTCGGCGTGCTCAAGGAACACCAGCACACCCGCGACCAGGCCGGGTTGTTCGATGTGTCGCACATGGGCCAGATCGTGCTGCGCGGCGCCAACGCCGCCCGCGCCCTGGAAACCCTGGTGCCGGTAGACATCATCGACCTGCCCGTGGGCATGCAGCGCTACGCCATGTTCACCAACGAAAACGGCGGCATTCTCGATGACCTGATGGTCGCCAACCTTGGGGACGACACGCTGTTTCTGGTGGTCAACGCCGCCTGCAAAGACCAGGACCTGGCCCACCTGCAACAGCACCTGAGCGGCCAGTGCGAAGTGATCGCCCACTTCGACCGCGCCCTGCTCGCCCTGCAAGGCCCGGCCGCCGTCACGGTGCTGGCACGCCTGGCGCCGGAAGTGGCTGGCATGACCTTTATGAACTTCCGCCCGGTGACGCTGCTGGGCGTGGATTGTTTCGTCAGCCGCTCGGGCTATACCGGCGAAGACGGCTACGAGATTTCCATTCCCGCCGACCAGGCTGACACCCTCGCCCGCGCCCTGCTGGCCGAGCCGGAAGTACAGGCCATCGGCCTTGGCGCCCGCGACTCGCTGCGCCTGGAAGCCGGCCTGTGCCTGTACGGCCACGACATGAACACCGACACCACGCCGATTGAAGCCGGGTTGCTGTGGGCCATCTCCAAAGTGCGCCGTGCCGATGGCGCCCGGGCCGGCGGCTTCCCTGGGGCGGCGCGGGTGTTTTCGCAACAGCAGGATGGCGTGGCGAGCAAACGCGTCGGCCTGCTGCCGCAAGAGCGCACGCCGGTGCGTGAGGGTTGCGAGATTGTTGATGCCGATGGGGTGGTGATTGGCCGTGTGTGCAGCGGTGGCTTTGGGCCGAGCCTGGGTGCGCCGTTGGCGATGGGGTATGTGGATGCGGGGCACAACGCGCTGGAGAACACGGTATGGGCGTTGGTGCGGGGCAAGCGCGTGCCGATGAAGGTGGCGAAAACGCCGTTTGTGCCGCAGCGGTATTTCCGCGGGTAAGGTGCCCCCGCTAATCCGCCGCTCCACCACCCCGCTCGACGCCGAACTTCCGTCACCCCCGCGCACGCGGCGGTCCGACGATTCGGGATCCAGAGTTTCCAGCCGTACACCAATGTGAAGTGCAGCGGTGTTCATTACTGAGTGCGCTGAACATTCTTTTCGCGCCTTACGCGCGTTTCAACCAAACCTCCGTCATCCTCGCGCACGCGGTGGTCCGACAATTCGGGATCCAGAGTTTTGAGTCGTATGCATCTGGTCCGGACGGAGGTATTCATTACCGCGTGCGCTGAACGTTTTATTTCGCGCCTTACGCGCGAGTCACTTTCCCAGTTGCGGCAAAGTAACCAAAGCGCTTGCCCCTACCTTGGGTCTACGCTTCGCTCCGACTCCCCTCCCTCCGTCGCCGCTCCGGGGGCCGTCACAACGGGCCATCCATGGCCCGATGTTCCTTTCGCGGCTCCCGGCCGCTCAACCCCCTACGCACCGACTCCACTCGGCCTGCGATGAATGGGGCGGGTAGATCACAAGCGGTGAATCACAAGCGGCAGATCAAGAACATCGCGGCTGAAGCCGCTCCTACGGTTTGCGGTGCTCTTGTGGGAGCGGCTTTAGCCGCGATGCTTGTGGGCTTAGTGAAAATCCCGACTGCTTACGTCCAGCCCTTTCAGTAACGGCGTGAGGTCGTACAGGCGTTTGGCGATCAGGTGTTGCACGCCATCTTTGGCTTCCAGTTTGCCTTCCACTTGCATAAGGCTGGAGCCGACGAGCACTCGCCGCTGCCGTTCGGCGAGGTCGTTCCAGACCACGACGTTGACCATGCCGAATTCGTCTTCGAGGGTGACGAATATCACGCCGCTGGCGGTCTGTGGGCGTTGGCGGCCGCGGACCAGGCCGGCGACTCGTACGTTGCTGCCGTCTTCGGTAACGGCCAGTTCCGCCGAGCTGCGGCAGCGGCGGTTGCGCAGTTCGCTGCGTAATAGGCGCAAGGGGTGCGGGCCGAGGGTGGTGCCCAAGGTGGCGTAGTCGACCCACACGTTTTCCACCACGCTCGGCTCAGGCAGCGCGACGCTGTCGTCCACCAGGGGCAAGTCGGCGAATAGCGGCGCCTGGGCTTCCACGCCGGCCACGGCCCAGCGGGCGTTGTGCCGGTGGCCGGCCAGACTGCGCAGGGCGCCGGCGTCGGCGAGCTGTTCGCGGGCGCGGGCGTCGAGGTGGGCGCGTTGGATCAGTTCGCTGACGTTTACGAACGGCCCGCGCGCCCGCACTTCAATCACGCGCTCGGCGTCGTCCTGGCGCAGGCCTTTGATCATGCGCATGCCCATGCGAATGGCCGGGTCGCCGCTGCGCTGCGGGTCGTCGTCGGCAAATTCCAGGGAGCAATCCCAGGTGCTGACCTGCACATCGACGGGGCGAATTTCGATGCCGTGGCGGCGGGCGTCTTGCAGCAGTTGGTCGGGGCTGTAGAAGCCCATGGGCCAGCTGTTGATGAGGGCGCAGATAAACGCCGCCGGCTCGTGGCATTTGAGCCAGCAACTGGCGTAGGTGAGCAAGGCGAAGCTGGCGGCGTGGGATTCGGGGAAGCCGTAGCTGCCGAAGCCTTTGATCTGCTCGAAAATGCGCGCGGCAAATTCGGCGCTGTAGCCGCGTTCGAGCATGCCGCAGGTCAGCCGTTCACGGTGCGGTTCCAGGCCGCCGTGGCGTTTCCAGGCGGCCATGGAGCGTCGTAGCTGATCGGCCTCGCCGTGGGAATAACCGGCCGCCACCACCGCCAGCTCCATCACCTGCTCCTGAAACAACGGCACGCCCAGGGTGCGTTCAAACACGGCGCGCAAGGCCTCGGAGGGATAGGTCACTTCCTCTTCGTTATTACGCCGGCGCAGGTACGGATGCACCATGTCGCCCTGAATCGGCCCCGGCCGCACGATGGCGACCTGAATCACCAGGTCGTAGAACGTTCTCGGGCGCAGGCGCGGGAGCATGGCCATTTGCGCGCGGGATTCAATCTGGAACACGCCGATGGTGTCGGCGCGGCTGATCATTTCGTAGGTGGCCGGGTCTTCGGCGGGCAGGGTCGCCAGCGTCCACTTTTGGCCTCGGTGGTAGTTGATCAGGTCGAAGGTGCGGCGAATGGCGCTGAGCATGCCCAAGGCGAGAATGTCGACCTTGAGCAGGCCCACCAGGTCGAGGTCGTCTTTGTCCCATTGAATGATGGTGCGGTCGGCCATGGCGGCGTTTTCCACCGGTACCAGGGTGCTCAACGGCTGTTCGGAAATCACGAAGCCGCCAGGGTGTTGGGACAAGTGGCGGGGAAAGCCGATCAGCTCGCCCGTTAACGCCAGCACCCGGTGCAGTTCCGGCAATGTCGGGTCGAAGCCGGCTTCGCGCAGGTCGTCCAGCGGCGGGCCGTCTTTGCTCCAGCGTCCGCAACAGTCGGCCAGGGCGTTGATCTGGTCGGGCGGCAAACCGAGGGCGCGGCTGACGTCACGCACCGCGCCCGCGCCGTGATAAGTGCTGGCCACGGCGGTGAGCGCCGCCCTGCCCCGGCCGTAGCGCTGGAAGATGTATTGCAGCACTTCTTCGCGGCGGTCGTGTTCGAAGTCGACGTCAATGTCGGGCGGCTCGTTGCGTTCTTTGGAAAGAAAGCGCTCGAACAGCATGTTCATGCGCGCCGGGTCGATTTCGGTGATGCCCAGGGAAAAACACACCGCCGAGTTGGCCGCCGAGCCACGGCCCTGGCAGAGAATGCCTTCACCACGGGCGAAGCGCACGATGTCGTGCACGGTGAGGAAATAGCTTTCGTACTTGAGCTCGGCGATCAGCGCCAACTCGCGTTCCACAAGGTCGATGGCCTTTTGCGGAATGCCTTCGGGCCAGCGCCAGCGCATGCCTTTTTCGGTCAGGTGACGCAGCCAGGAGCTAGCGCTGTGGCCTTCTGGCACCAGCTCGCGCGGGTATTCGTATTTCAGTTGATCGAGGCTGAACGTGCAGCGCGCGGCGATGTTCACGGTTTCGGCCAGCAGCGCCGGTGGGTACAACGCCGCCAGTGCAGATAAGGGCCGCAGGTGCCGTTCGCCGTTGGCGAACAAACGCAGCCCGGCCTCGGCCACCGTGCAGTGGTGGCGGATGGCGGTCATGGTGTCTTGCAGGGCGCGGCGGCCACGGGCGTGCATGTGCACATCGCCGGTCGCGACGGCGGGAATATTCAAGCGCTCGGCCAGGCTCAGCAAATTCTGTAGCCGACGGTCATCGTCTGGCCCGCAATGCAGCTCCACGGCCAGCCACAGCGTTGGCGCAAAACGCTCACGCAGCCAGGCGCCCTGCTCGTCGACATCGTCTGCCAAGTCGGCCAGCCACAAGGCGCACAGGCCATCCAGAGGCCCGTCGAAATCTTCGCGCAGCACGCGGTACTGGCCTTTTCCGCTGCGGCGTCGGCCTTGGGTAATCAGCCGGCACAGGTGTTGATAGCCGCTGAGATTTTCCGCCAGCAGCACAATTTTCGGACCGTCTTCCAGGCTGAATTCGCTGCCGATAATCAGCGGCAGCCCGGTTTCCTTGGCTGCCTGCCAGGCCCGCACAATGCCGGCCAGGGTGCATTCATCGGTAATCGCCAGCGCTTGGTAGCCGTGGCGTTTGGCCCGTTCGAACAGTTCCTTGGCGCTGGAAGCACCGCGCTGAAAACTGAAATTGCTCAGGCAATGCAGCTCGGCATAGGCGCTCATGAAAACCAGCCCTGGACCATAAACGGCCCCGCTTCTTCGCAGCTGCTGACGCTGCGGTAGGCCCACACGCGCTGGCCACTGCGGGTTTGCAGCAGGTAATAGTCGCGGCGGATGTCGCCACCGTCCCACCAGCCAGACTCAATGCGCTCGGGGCCGGCGAGCACCTGCGGCGCCCGCTCGCGCAGCGGCTGTGCTTCGGTCAGCAACCAGCCGGGGCGCGCGGCGTTGGCGGTCACTGGCGGCGTTTTGCTGCTGTCGTTGGCCAGCCAGGCGCATTCAGGCCGGTGATCGGCGTGTGCCTGAATGCCGTGCACGGCGTCATCGCCCAAGCGCGCGCGCAGGCGTTCGCGCAGTTGCGCCCAGGGCACCGATTGTTGCGGGCGCTCGTCAAACAGCTCGCGGTGCTCGGGCACAAAGGCGGGCAAATCCTTGGCTTGCAAACTGATGGCCCGCACCGGCGCATGCACCACCAGCCGCTCCAGGCGACCACGGGCCAGTTCAAATAGCAGGTTCGGCTCGCGCTCGGCGCTGAGCAGACCGACGTCTACCTGGCCGCGGCTGCCGTCGACATGCTCCAGGTGCAGCACAAACCCCAACACGCCGCTGTCACGCCCGGCCAGAAAAGCCGCCAGGTCGGCGGTTAAACGGCGCAGGGGGAAGAGCAGCGCCTGGGTCGATTCCACATCGAAGTTCAGCTCGATGCGTATCTCGAAATGCTCCGGCGGCTGGTAGCAATCGAGCGCCACCGCGCGCTGGCCGAGCAAGGTATCCAGGTGCAACAGCAGCGCGGCGTCGAAGCGTTTGGCCAAGGTATGCCGGGGCAGCGCCAGCACATCGTGCAGACGACGCAGGCCCATGCGTGCCAGGGAACTGGCGGTTTTGCTGTCCAGCCCCAGGCGATTGAGCGGCATGGCGCCGAGCACCTCGTGCAGCGCCTGGCTGTCGCTCACGGCCAAGCCGTCATAGGCGTTGGCGAGCATGCGCGCGGCCACCGGATTGGGCGCGGCCACCAGGCGATGCCGAAAACCCAGGGCCGTCAACTCGCTGCGCAAGCGCGCCTCAAAACGCGGCCACGGGCCAAACAGGGCGAGGCTGGACTCGATCTCCAGCAGCACGGCACGCGGGTAACGCAAGCTGACCTGCGAGCTGAAGGAATACGCCCAAGCGGCGAGGAACTGATGCCACTTGGCGATTGCGCTGTGGTCGTATTCCACCTGAATGAATTCACGGCTCAGGGCCAGCGCGGTGGTCAGGCTTTGTCCCGGTTTCAAGCCCAGCTCGCGGGCGGCGTCGTTCACCGCTTGCAGCACCCGGCGCTGGGGCGTGCCGCTGATCAACGCCAGCGGCGCTTCGGGGTTATCGCGAGCCCTTAGCACGGCATCCAACGCCAACTGCGGCAACACAATGCACACCCAACGCATAACCGCCTCAACGCGCCAAAGGCACAGGCATGGCCGGCGCCAACCCGCCCCGGCACTTGAGCACCCGCAACTGCGCCGGCTGGGTGTCGATGGCAATGCGCAGCGCGGCCGGCGACGGGTTCACCGCCTCTTTCAGCGAGCGATACGCAAACGCCAGGGTTTGCCCGGTTTCCGCCGCCACCTGCAACCGGCGCAGCGCGCGGTCATCGGCCTGCTGTGGCCAGCCCACCACCGCCCCGCAACTGCCCGAACGCAAACACTGCTCCGTCGCCCACAACGCATCGCGGCCATTGGCTTGAATGATGCTCACCCAGCGCAAATCCACCCCGGCAGCGAGCCACGCCTGCGGAAACGGCACCCCCGGCGGCGCCACCAACACCACGCGTTCACCGGCTGAGGTCAAGCGCGCCAGGGTCGGCCACAGCAGCTGCAACTCGCCAACACCGGGCGCGCCCAGCAAAATTTCACTCAACGCCCCTTCTGGCCAGCCGCCGGTCGGCAACAACGCATCGAGCCCCGCATGCCCCGTCGCGATATGCCCCGCCTGCTGCGGCATGGCGCGGCCCTTCCACACACGACGACGCTCCAGCAACGCATCAAGAGAGACGACATTGCCTGCCACAGCGGAGTCAGCAAGAGAGGGAGAGGTAGGAAGCATGGTAAAGCTCAATCGGAAATTACTGTATGGGTATACAGTAAACCTAAATCCGAGGGGGCTGGTCAATGGCGACCGACAAGAGGTGTGAAGGCAGGAAAGCATCGCGGCTAAAGCCGCTCCTACAGAAAATATGCCGTCTGTAGGAGCGGCTTCAGCCGCGATATTTTTATCTAAGCCTTTGATTTTGCTTGTGATCTACCCGCCCCGTTCATCGCAGGCCGAATGGAGTCGTCGCGCAGGGGGTTGAGCGGCCGGGAGCCGCGAAAGGAACATCGGGCCATGGATGGCCCGTTGTGACGGCCCCCGGAGTGGCGATGGAATGAGGGAACCTGGAGCGCAGCGCAAGGCCAAGGTAGGGGCAAGCTTTTTGCCTACTTTTCAGCGACTGGAAAAGTAGGTCGCGCGTAAGGCGCGAAACAAAACGTTCAGCAGATGCGGTAATGAATACCTCCGTCCATGCCACATGCGTAAGGCTCAAAATTCTGGATCCCCGCGTGCGCGAGGATGACGGAGGTCTGGATTCGGGGCGGCGTAATGTTGGGCTTCGCCTGCAGCTCAACCCAACCTACGTGGGCCCTCGCGCGTAAGGCGCGAAACAAAACGTTCAGCGAATACGGTAATGAATACGAGAGGCCAATTCAGCCGTACGACTGAAGATTCTGGATCCCGAATCGTCGGACCGCCGCGTTCGCGAGGATGACGGAGGTTTGCAGATAGCGCGGTGTAAACATACAGCGCCGCGATACACGCCCTACCCCTTAATCACCAAACTCAAAGCCTCCTGCGCCAACTCATCCAGACTCATCGGCCCATCCGCCCGAAACCACGTCGTACTCCACGACAACGCCCCGGTCAGAAACCGCCGCTGCACAAACGGATCCCCGCTGAAATACCCGGCATCCTTGGCCTCTTGCAGCACGGCCAGCCAAATCTGCTCATACGTATCACGCAAATCCAGAATGTACGCCTGCCCTTCCGGCGACAGCGAGCGCCATTCGTACACCAACACCGCCATGGCCTCGCCGGTGCCGCCCATGATCGACTGCAACTCGCAGCGAATCAGCGCTAACACTCGCTCGCGCACGTCGCTGGCGTCGGCCAGGGCGGCGTTCATCAGGGCGGTGTTGTAGCGGATGGTTTCCTCCATCACGGAACGAAGAATCTCGTCCTTGCTCTTGAAGTGATGAAAGATGCTGCCCGACTGAATGCCCACCGCGCCTGCCAGGTCACGCACGGTGGTGCGGTCGTAGCCTTTGCTGCGGAACAGGTGGGCAGCGGTTTGCAGCAGTTTGCCGCGCGCGCTGTCCGGGTCGGTTACCTGACCGGCGACCACCAGTTCGTGCATCACCGTTTGGGCTTGTTGCTCATCCACGCGTATTCCCCCTAGCCCAACGCCCGGCCTTAAAGATGGCAAGTGCTTGTCGGCATTGGTGAAATTTAAGCGTGAAGGGTTTACCAAGCAAGCGCTTGGCCGTGCTTTCGTTGAGAAAGACAAAAACAGGGCTTCCATAACCAAGCGCTTGCTTGGTATGGTCGGCACATCGATCGGCAAACGGGCACAATTCCAATGACTAAAACCGTACGCATCGGCTGCGCTTCCGCGTTCTGGGGCGACACCTCCACCGCCGCCGCCCAATTGGTGAATGGCAGCGAACTGGATTATCTGGTGTTCGATTACCTGGCCGAAATCACCATGTCGATCATGGCCGGCGCGCGTATGAAGAACCCGGAGCAAGGCTACGCCGGCGACTTCATCGAGGTGCTCGCCCCGCTGCTGCACACCATCGCCAACAAGAAAATCCGCGTCATCAGCAACGCCGGCGGCGTTAACCCGCAAGCCTGCGCCACCGCCCTGGCCGCGGCCTGCGAGAAAGCCGGGGTGACGCTGAAAATTGCCGTGCTGCATGGCGACAACCTGCAAAGCAAACTTCCCGACTTCTATAAAGCCGGCGCCCGCGAAATGTTCACCGAGCAGCCATTGCCGCCGATGTGCGTGTCGGTGAACGCCTACCTGGGCGCGCCGGGCATTGTCGAAGCGCTGGTCCTGGGCGCCGACATCGTGATTACCGGCCGCGTGGTCGACAGCGCCGTGGTCAGCGCCGCGTTGGTGCACGAGTTCGGCTGGAGCTGGCAGGACTACGACAAACTCGCCCAGGCCGCCCTCGCCGGTCACATCATTGAATGCGGCGCGCAGTGCACCGGTGGCAATTTCACCGACTGGGAAAGCGTGCCGGACTACGAGCACATCGGTTTTCCGCTGATTGAAGTGGTCGCCGACGGCAGCTTTGTGGTCAGCAAACCAGCCGGCACCGGCGGCCTGGTCACGCCATTTACCGTTGGCGAGCAAATGCTCTACGAAATCGGCGACCCCCGCGCGTACCTGTTGCCCGATGTGGTGTGCGATTTCACCCACGTGCAGCTCAGCCAGGTCGACCCTGATCGCGTGCAGGTTCAGGGCGCCAAAGGCCTGCCGCCTACGCCGCAGTACAAAGTGTCGGCCACCTACCCCGACGGTTTCCGCTGCACCGCCAGTTGCCTGATTGCCGGCATCGATGCGGTGAAAAAAGCCGAGCGTGTCAGCCAGGCCATTCTCAATAAAACCGCCGAAATGTTCGCCGACCGTGGCTGGCCCGGTTACGTGGAAACCCACGTTGAATTGCTCGGCAGCGAAGCCACGTATGGCCCCCATGGCCAGCGCCACGACAGCCGCGAAGTGGTGGTGAAACTGGCCGTGCGCCACGCCAAGAAAGAAGCCCTGATTCTGTTCTCCCGCGAAATTGCCCAGGCCGCGACCGGCATGGCGCCGGGCCTGACCGGCATCGTTGGCGGCCGTCCGACCGTGTACCCGGTGATTCGCCTGTTCTCGTTTCTGACCGACAAAACCGCGTGCGCGCTCAGCGTCGACATCAATGGCGAACGCCACCCCGTGACCCTGCCCGAGGTCGACTCGCTGAACATCGCCGACCTGCGCGAAGGTGAGGAAGCGCCCGTGGCGGTGGAGCTGGCCGACGCCAGCGTGCCGCTGATCAAACTGGCCGTGGCGCGCTCCGGCGACAAAGGCAACCACAGCAACATTGGCGTCATGGCCCGCGAGGCCGAGTACCTGCCCTGGATCGCGGCGGCGCTGACCGTGGAAGCGGTAGTCGACTGGATGCGCCACGTACTCGACCCCATGACCGGGCGCGTCAGCCGCTGGTACTTGCCTGGCTGCCACGGCTTCAACTTCCTGCTGGAAAACGCCCTCGGCGGTGGCGGTGTCGCCAGCCTGCGCATCGACCCGCAAGGCAAAGCCTTTGCCCAGCAACTGCTGGAATTCCCGGTGCCGGTGCCGCAGGCGTTGGCAGATTCTCTAAATTCGACTCCGGCCCTGTAGGAGCCAGCTTGCTGGCGAAGCTCTTTGTTCGCCGCTTCGCCGCTTCGCCAGCAAGCTGGCTCCTACAGGGTAATGCCCTACAAATCCGGGACCATTACATGACCTACGACTCCATCTACAAACCCACCCTCTTCAGCGGCCAAACCATCATGGTCACCGGCGGCGGCAGCGGCATCGGTCGCGCCACGGCCCATGAGCTGGCATTTCTCGGCGCCCATGTGGTGCTGATCGGGCGCAAGTGGGAAAAGCTGCAGGCCACTGCCGAAGAGATCATTGCCGATGGCGGCAGCGCCAGCTGGAAGGCGTGCGACATCCGTGAAGAAGAGGTGGTCAAGCAGATGGTCGCCGAGGTGCTGACCGAGCACGGGCGCATTCATCACCTGGTCAACAATGCCGGCGGTCAATACCCGGCGCCGTTGGTGTCGATCAATCAGAAAGGCTTTGAAACCGTGGTGCGCACCAACCTGGTGGGCGGCTTTCTGGTGGCCCGTGAGGTGTTCACCCAGAGCATGAGCAAACACGGTGGCAGCATCGTCAACATGCTCGCCGACATGTGGGGCGGTATGCCCGGCATGGGCCACTCCGGCACCGCCCGCGCCGGCATGGAAAACTTCACCAAAACCGCCGCCGTGGAATGGGGCTACGCCGGCGTGCGGGTCAATGCCGTGGCGCCGGGCTGGATCGCCTCCAGCGGCATGGACACCTACCCCGACTCAATGAAAAACATGATCCGCTCGCTCAAGGATCACGTACCGCTGCAACGCATCGGCACCGAATCGGAAGTGGCCTCGGCCATCGTCTTTCTGCTTACGCCGGGCGCCAACTTCATCAGCGGCAACACCGTGCGCATCGACGGCGCCGCCAGCCAGGGCAGCCGCGCGTGGACGCTGGGCAAGGCCAAGAGCGCCGAGTCGTACAACGGCTTTCACCGCGCCTACCTGCCCGACGTGCTGAAACCTGCGGATAACAAGGAGTAAGTCATGCCGGTGATTCAATCCGAACTCGACGCCCACAGCGAAGATTTCGCCCGCAACCGCGAGGCCATGCTGGCCACCATCGCCGGGTTCCGCGAGGTGGAACAAAAAGTGCTGGACAAGGCTGCCGAAGCCAAAGCCAAGTTCGACAAACGCGGCCAGTTACTGCCGCGTGAACGCCTGAACCTGCTGCTCGACCCCGGCGCACCGTTTCTGGAACTGGCCTCACTGGCCGGCTACAAACTGCACGACGACAAAGACGGCACCCAGGCCGGCGGCGGCATCATTTCCGGCATCGGTTATATCGCTGGCGTGCGCTGCCTGGTGAATGCCAGCAACAGCGCGATCAAGGGCGGCACCATTTCCCCCAGCGGGTTGAAGAAAACCCTGCGCCTGCAACAGATCGCCTTCGAAAACAAATTGCCGGTGGTCACCCTCGCCGAAAGCGGCGGCGCCAACCTCAACTACGCTGCCGACATTTTCGTCGAAGGCGCGCGCGGCTTTGCCAACCAGGCGCGGATGTCAGCCATGGGCTTGCCGCAAATCACGGTGGTGCATGGTTCCAGCACTGCTGGCGGCGCGTATCAGCCGGGGTTGTCGGACTACACCGTGGTGGTGCGTGGCAAGGCGAAAATGTTCCTCGCCGGCCCGCCGCTGCTTAAAGCCGCCACGGGCGAAGTGGCCACCGACGAGGAACTGGGCGGCGCCGAGATGCACGCGCAAACCGCCGGTACCGCCGAATACCTGGCCGAAAACGACGCCGACGGCGTGCGCATCGCCCGCGAAATCATCGCCATGCTGCCGTGGAACGCCCAACTGCCGCACCGCCCGCGCAAGCCGGTGCGTGAGCCGTTGTACCCGGCCGACGAGCTGCTGGGCCTGATTCCCAGCGATGCGAAAAAGCCCTACGACGTGCGCGAAATCATCGCCCGCATCGCCGACGCTTCCGAATACCTGGACTTCAAACCCGAGTTCGACAACCAGACCATTTGCGGCCACCTGCACATCGAAGGCCTGGCCTGCGGCTTTATCGGCAACAACGGCCCGATCACGCCGAAAGGCGCAGCCAAGGCGGCGCAGTTCATTCAGCTGTGCGACCAAAGCAATACGCCGATTCTGTTCTTCCACAACACCACCGGCTTTATGGTCGGCACCGAATCGGAACAGCAAGGCGTGATCAAGCACGGCTCCAAGCTGATTCAAGCCGTGGCCAACGCCCGCGTGGCCAAGCTGACCATCGTGGTCGGCGGCTCGTACGGCGCCGGCAACTACGCCATGTGCGGCCGTGGCCTGGACCCGCGTTTCATCTTCGCCTGGCCCAACAGCCGCACCGCCGTCATGGGCGGCGCCCAGGCCGGCAAAGTGCTGCGCATCGTCACCGAAGACAAACACCGCAAAGAAGGCAAAGAAGCCGACCCGAAGATGCTCGACATGCTGGAAACCGTGACCGCGCAGAAACTCGACAGCCAATCCACCGCGCTCTACGGCACCGCCAGCCTGTGGGACGACGGCCTGATCGACCCGCGCGACACGCGCAAGCTGCTGGGTTTTCTGCTGGATATCTGCGCCGAAGCCGAGGTGCGGCCGTTGAAGGCCAATACCTTTGGCGTGGCGCGGTTTTAATCGCATCGTCCCCTCTCCTTCCAGGAGAGGGCTAGGGTGAGGGCCGCCGCTAACGCCGCTCTCAAACAGACCGAAATTCACGCGTGGAGAACAACAACAATGATCATCACCCAGGAACACGAAGAACTTCGCCGCACGGTGCGCAATTTCGTCGACAAGGAAATCAATCCGCACGTTGATGAATGGGAAAAGGCCGGGCGCTTCCCGATCCACGACATCTTCAAGAAAGCCGGCGACCTCGGTTTGCTGGGCATTTCCAAGCCGGAAAAATTCGGCGGCATGGGCCTGGATTACAGCTACTCGGTGGTGGCCGCGGAAGAGTTCGGCACCATTCAGTGCGGCGGCATTCCGATGTCTATCGGCGTGCAAACCGACATGTGCACCCCGGCGCTCGCCCGTTTCGGCTCCGATGAGCTGCGCGAAGAGTTCCTGCGCCCGGCCATTGCCGGCGACATGGTCGGCTGCATTGGCGTGTCGGAAGTAGGCGCCGGCTCCGACGTCGCCGGGCTAAAAACCACCGCCCGCAAAGACGGCGATGACTACGTGATCAACGGCAGCAAAATGTGGATCACCAACTCGCCGTCGGCCGACTTCATTTGCCTGTTGGCCAATACCTCGGACGACAAACCCCACGTCAACAAATCGCTGATCGTGGTGCCGATGAAAACCCCAGGCATCAGCGTGTCGCCGCACCTGGACAAACTCGGTATGCGCAGTTCGGAAACCGCCCAGGTGTTTTTCGACGATGTACGCGTGCCCCAGCGCAACCGCATCGGCCATGAAGGCGCCGGCTTTATGATGCAGATGCTGCAATTCCAGGAAGAGCGTCTATTCGGCGCCGCCAACATGATCAAGGGCCTGGAGTTCTGCATCGACAGCACCATCGACTACTGCAAAGAGCGCAAAACCTTTGGCCAGCCGCTGATCGACAACCAGGTCATTCACTTTCGCCTGGCTGAGCTGAGCACCGAAATCGAGTGCCTGCGCGCCCTCGTCTACCAAGCCACCGAGCAATACATCAAAGGCCGCGACGTCACCAAACTCGCCTCCATGGCCAAGCTCAAAGCCGGCCGCCTGGGCCGCGAAGTGACCGATAGCTGCCTGCAATATTGGGGCGGCATGGGCTACATGTGGGACAACCCCGTCGCCCGCGCCTACCGCGACGTGCGCCTGGTCTCCATCGGCGGCGGTGCAGACGAAATCATGCTGGGCATCATCAGCAAGCTGATGGGCACGTTGCCGGGCAAAAAGAAGGGCTGAACCATGACGTTACCCACCGTGACCACCCTGCTGCTCGACCACGCCGATGGCGTGCTGATCATCACCCTCAACCGGCCCGAGGTGCGTAACGCCATGAGCCTGGCGATGGTCGAGGAGCTGCGCGCCGTGCTACGCACCAGCGCCGCCGACGCCAGCATTCGTGCGTTGGTATTGCGCGGTGCCGGCGAGCATTTCTGTGCCGGCGGCGACATCAAAGACATGGCCGGCGCTCGCGCCCGTGCGCAAACCGAAGGTGAAGACGCCTACCGCCAGCTCAACCGCGCCTTTGGTGCCTTACTGGAAGAAGCGCAGAACGCACCGCAAGTGGTGATTGCCGTGCTCGAAGGCGCGGTGCTCGGCGGCGGGTTCGGGCTGGCGTGTGTGTCCGACATCGCCATCGCCCACCCGAGCGCCAAATTCGGCCTGCCGGAAACCAGCCTGGGCATTATTCCCGCGCAGATCGCGCCGTTTGTGGTCAAGCGCATCGGCCTCACCCACACCCGCCGCCTAGCCCTGACGGCCGCGCGGTTTGATGGTGAAGAGGCGTTGCGACTGGGGCTGGTGCATGTGTGTGACGCCGAGGTGGAGCAACGGTTGGCGCAGGTGCTGGACCAGGTTCGGCAATGTGCCCCGGGCGCCAATGCGGCGACCAAAGCGCTGCTGCTGGCCACCGAACGGGAGCCGCTGAACAGCTTGCTCGACGACGCAGCCGGGCTGTTTGCGGCGGCCGTGGTGGGCGAGGAAGGGGTGGAAGGGACGATGGCGTTTATGCAGAAACGTAAGCCTGGGTGGGCGGTGTGACTGCTTTTACCCCTCACCCCAGCCCTCTCCCACAAGGGGAGAGGGAGCTTGACCGCGACTCGGTCTGCTCCCCTCTCCCGTCGCCGGGAGAGGGGCTGGGGGTGAGGGTCGGCGCAAACACAATAAGAAAAGGAGCCCACTAACATGCCAGCCTTCAGCAAAATCCTCATCGCCAACCGCGGCGAAATCGCTTGCCGCGTCATGCACACCGCTCACGCTCTGGGCTACCGCACCGTGGCGGTGTACAGCGAAGCCGATGCCGACGCGCGCCATGTGCAGTTGGCCGACCAGGCCGTGTGCATCGGCCCGGCGCAGGTGAATCAGTCGTACTTGTCGATTGACGCCATCATCGCCGCCGCGCAAAAAACCGGCGCCGATGCGGTGCATCCGGGCTACGGCTTTCTCTCCGAGAACGCCGCGTTTGCCCAGGCCTGCGAAGCGGCCGGCATCGTGTTTATCGGGCCGACCGTTGAAGCCATTCACCTGATGGGCAGCAAACGCCTGTCGAAAATCGCCATGCTCGAAGCCGGCGTGCCGTGCATTCCAGGATACGAAGGCGCCGAGCAGGACGACGCCACCCTCAGCCGCGAAGCCGAGCGCATTGGCTATCCGCTGATGATCAAAGCCAGCGCCGGGGGCGGCGGTCGGGGGATGCGGCTGGTCACCGAAGCCAGCGAACTGGTGGCGCAAATTCGCACCGCGCGCTCCGAGGCGCAAAACGCGTTTGGCTCCGGCGAGCTGATTCTCGAGCGCGCCGTGTTGCAGCCACGGCATGTGGAAATTCAAGTATTCGGCGATCAGCACGGGCACATCGTGTACCTGGGCGAACGCGACTGCTCGGTGCAGCGCCGCCACCAAAAAGTCGTCGAAGAAGCGCCCTGCCCGGTGATGACGCCCGAACTGCGTCAGGCCATGGGCGAGGCGGCGGTAAAAGCGGCGGCGTCGGTGAATTACGTCGGCGCTGGTACGGTGGAGTTTCTGCTCGACCAGAGCGGCGAGTTCTTCTTTCTGGAAATGAACACCCGCCTGCAAGTAGAACACCCGGTCACCGAGCTGATCACCGGCCAGGACCTGGTCGCCTGGCAACTGCAAGTCGCGGCCGGGCAGCCATTGCCGCTGCGCCAGGAAGACATCCGCCTCACGGGTCATGCCATGGAAGTGCGCCTGTATGCCGAAGACGCGGCGAATAATTTTCTGCCGCAAACCGGCGCCGTGCTGCGCTGGGAGCCGGCGCTGCTCGACGGCATTCGCATCGACCACGGCCTGGTCGAGGGCCAGCGCATCACGCCGTTCTACGACCCCATGCTAGCCAAGGTCATCGCCTATGGCGCCACCCGCGACGAAGCGCGGCGCAAGCTGGTGCGGGCCGTCGAAGATTGCGTGCTGCTGGGCGTCAACGGGAACCAGCGCTTTCTGGCCAACCTGCTGGCCCACGAGCAGTTCGCCGCCGGCAACGCCACCACCGCGTTTATTGCCGAACACTTCCATGCCGACCCAAGCCTGAGCCCGCAAGCACCCGGCGCCGCCGAACTGGCCAGCGCCGCCGCCCTGCTCTACCAAGCCGGCGCCCAGGCCCGCGCGCACCAGCCCGAGCTGGCTGGCTGGCGCAACGCCGGCAATGCGCCGTGGCGTTTTGTGCTCAAACACGGGGAACACAAATACCCGGTGGAACTCAGCGTGCAACAGTCCGGCCCGCAACCGCGTTTGCTCGCGCAGGTCGGCGAGCAGCAGGTTGAGTTGCAGCTGCTCAGCAATGACGGGCGCTGGGCCACGCTGAACATCGACGGCGTGCGCCAGCGTCTGGCCTACCACCACAACGCTCAGCAGCTGTGGCTATACGGCCACGCCGGCAACCTCGAACTGCTCGACGTCACCCACGAACCGGTGAGTGCTGCCGGTGCTGCGGCTTCCGGCGTGGTGAAAGCGCCTATGGATGGCGCCATCGTCGAAGTGCTGGTCAGCGAAGGTGAGCACGTTAGCAAAGGCCAACTGCTGGTGGTGCTCGAAGCGATGAAAATGGAGCATCCGCTTAAAGCCACCAGCGATGGCGTGGTGCGGCGAGTGCAGGCCAATAAGGGCGATCAGGTGAAGGGGCGGCAGGTGTTGGTGGAGATTGAGGTAAGCGACTAAAAAGCATCGCGGCTAAAGCCGCTCCTACAGGTACGCGTGTTTTCTGTGGGAGCGGCTTTAGCCGCGATGCGGTTGATCTACAACGAACAACAACAAAAAACCCAGGAGATCCACGCCCATGTCCCTATCCGGCAAAACCCTGTTTATCTCCGGCGCCAGCCGTGGCATCGGTCGTGAAATTGCGCTGAAGGCCGCCGCCGATGGCGCCAATATTGTGATTGCAGCGAAAAGCGCCGAGGCCCACGCCAAGCTAGAAGGCACGATTTTCAGCGTCGCCGCCGAAGTTGAAGCTGTGGGCGGCAAAGCCCTGGCACTGCAGTTGGATGTGCGCGACGAAACCGCTGTGGCCGCCGCCATGGCAAAGGCGGCCGAGCATTTCGGCGGCATCGACGCGCTGGTCAATAACGCCGGGGCCATCAAGTTGATCGGCGTCGAGCACCTGCAACCCAAGCGCTTCGACCTGCTGTTTCAAATCAACACCCGCGCCGTGATGGTCTGCAGCCAGGCCGCGCTGCCCTATCTGAAACAGAGCAAGGGCCACATTCTGAACCTGTCGCCGCCGCTGAACATGGACAGCAAATGGTTCGCCCAGCACGGCCCCTACACCGTGACCAAATACGGCATGAGCATGCTGACCCTGGGCATGAGCGAGGAATTTGCCAAGTACGGCATCAGCGTCAATTCGCTGTGGCCGAAAACCATGATCGCCACCGCCGCCATCGAGTTCGAACTGGGCAGCCGCGAGGCCTTCAAGCGTGCGCGCGTGCCGGCGATTATGGCCGACGCCGCACACGCCATTCTGGCCAGCAGCGGCCGCGCCATCACCGGCCGCTTGCTGATCGATGAAGACATTCTGCGCGAGCAGGGCCACACCGATTTCGAGCACTACCGCTTCGACCCGGACGGCGGCCCGCTGATTCAGGACTTGTTTGTCGACTGACCGTTAGCCTCGCCACCGCCCTCGCCCGGCACCGGTCGCCGGGCGGGGGCGGTGTACCAGTTTTCCGGCGGCACCAGCTTGGCGTCGGGCGGATCGCCGAGGTAATGCGGCGACATGATCTGCACGCCGTATTCGTTAAACACATCCTGGATATGCGCATGCAGCGCCGACATCAGCAGCGCACGCGGGCGCGGCAAGGTGAAGATCGCTTGGGCGACCAGGCGGTATTCGGGGTAGAAATCCGACAGTGATGTCTGGAACACCAGCGGCGCAGGGTCGCTGACAATGCCATCGGTGCGCCGCGCCGCCTCGATCAACATGGCCTCCACCTGCCGCCATGGCGTGTCGTAGCCAATGGTGACCACCGTGTCGACGATATAACCGGTGCCCTGCACAGCCCGCGAGTAGTTCTTCGTGACCGCGCCGGTGATCATTGAATTGGGCAGCGTCAGCACCTCGCCCAGGCCGGTGCGGATACGCGTGGTGAACATGCCCATTTCCGTGATCGTGCCTTCGTGCTCGCCAATGCGCACGAACTCGCCGATGCGCAGGGTGCGCGTGTAGGTGAGGATCAGCCCCGACGCCGCCTGACCCACCAGGCTCGACGCGCCGAGTGAAATCATCAACCCAATCAGCACCGACAACCCCTTGAACGCCTCCGTGCCGCTGCCCGGCAGGTACGGATAGGCCATGGCCAGGGCGAACAGCCAGATGCCCAGCGAGGTCAAACGTGTGGTCGGTTGCAAGGTTTCTTCGTTGAGCCATTCCACGCTATGGCTTTGCAGCGCCACGCGCTTGAGCAAGCGTTGGGCAAAGGCGCTGATGCCGCGCGCAATAAAAAAGATCAGCACGGCAATCAGCAGTCCCGGCACGGCATTGACCACGCCTTGCAGCACATAGCTGAGCAGGTCGAGCAGGTAGCTGTTGAGGCGCTCGCCCCAAGGGCGCGTATAGGGAAATTGCGACAGCACAAAGCTCAGCCATTCGTAGGCGAGCAGCAGCACGAGGGTCCAGCGCAGCAGGTCTAGCAGGCGGTTGGCCAGAGTGAAGAGAAAACGCAGGTCAAGAATCTGCGCACCGCCGACTTTCAGGTCGCGGGCCTTTTGCTGCATCAGCATGGGCAGCGCTTTGTATAGCGAGCGCCGCAGCCAATGGATGGCCCACAGCAGCAGCACGAACAACACCGTGGCCGCCACGCTGTAGCCCAAGGCCTTGAGCATGGCGCTCCAGGAGCGGATTTCACGGGTTTCAGCCACCACCTGACGCAACCGCTCGGCCGCCTGCCGGGCCGCTTCTTCGGTGCTGTGCGCCTCCAACGGGTCGACATCCAGCGGCGTCACCATAAAGCTGCGGCGGCCGTTGAGCAGCACGATGAAACTGCGCTGCACGGGCTGCACGGTGACGGGCGCATCGAAACCGTCTTGCAGCACTTCTTCAACCGATGCTTTGGCCCGCGCCGCGCGCACGGCCGGTGACTCGCCCAGCAGCACGGCGCGAAACACCATCACCGTGCGGTTGGCCACCTGCAAGGTAGCGGTCGTGTCGGTAGCCGTCGCCGTGGGGTCGATGCTTTGCTCGGCCTCGGCAGCCACGCCGGCCCCACTGCCCAGCAGCGCCATCATCAGCAGCACCAGAACGTGAAACACCCTGCCCATGCCGCTCTCCTTAATGGCTCGGTGGTTGCGCCCAGGTTCCGGCAACCTGCTCTGATGTATAGACGGATGCTGAGCGTCTGCCCCGTCTATTTGCCCATCTGCCCGCCGCTCGGCGCACCACGGTCATAGTGCAAGCGGTACGCGGCCACTAGAGTGAGGTTCGTTCCCGATAACAGCATAACGACGCGAACATGAGCCAAGCCGACCTGATCACCCCTGCCCGTTTCATTGCCCATCTGCCCGCCACCCTTGGCCGCGTGCCGCGCATGTTGCGGGGTTTGTATTACGCCGGCATTCGCAATCGGGAGAAAAATCTGTCGTTGGCCTGGGCCCTGGAGCGCGCCGCCGACCTGTACCCGCAGCGCCCCGCCGTGCTGGAAGAACAGCGCCAACTCACCTACGCGCAGTTCAATGCCTGGGCCAACCGCCTGGCCCGCGCCCTGAAAAAACAAGGCGTCAGCCACGGCAGCGTGGTGGCGGTGATGCTGGAAAACCGTATCGAGGTGCTGTTGCTGTTGGCCGCCCTGGCCAAGCTTGGCGCGGTGGGCGCGTTGGTCAACACCACCCAGCGCGGGCAGGTGTTGGTGCACAGCCTGAACCTGGTGAAGCCCAGCCATTTTGTGATTGGCGAAGAACTGCGCGAGCCGTTCGAGGCCGTGCGCGAGCAGGTACACGGCAGTGATCGCCACTGTTATTGGCTGAGCGATGGCGACAGCCTGAACGTGCCGAGCAGCGCCCCACACGGCTGGGAAAACCTCATGGACCTGGCCTGGAGCGAGCCACACACCAACGTCGCCGACAGCGCCAAAGTACGCCTGAAAGACCCGTGCTTTCTGATTTACACCTCCGGCACCACCGGCCTGCCGAAAGCCTCGATCATGAGCCACGGCAAGTGGATAAAAGCCTACGGCGGCTTTGGTCATTCCGGGCTCGGCCTTACCGACCAAGACGTGCTCTACCTGACGCTACCCTGCTACCACAACAACGCCGTCACCGTGTGCTGGAGCGCGGCCCTGGCAGGCGGCGCGGCGATTGCCCTGCGCCGACGTTTTTCCGCCAGCGCCTTCTGGAAAGACGTGCAGCATTACCGCGCCACCTGCTTCGGCTATATCGGCGAGCTGTGCCGCTATTTGCTCAACCAACCGCCCTGCGCGGAAGAACACGGCAACACCCTTACCTGCATGATCGGCAACGGCTTGCGGCCCTCGATCTGGGGCGAGTTCAAACAGCGTTTCGGCATCCAGCGCATCACCGAGTTCTACGCCTCGAGCGAGGGCAATATCGGCTTTACCAACGTGTTCAATTTCGACAATACCGTCGGCTACTCGCCGGCCACCTACGCCATCGTGCGCTACGACCTGGAAAACGACCGGCCGCTGCGCACCCAGAAAAACTTTCTGCAAAAGGCCGACAAGGGCGAGCCCGGTTTGCTGATCACCGAAATCAGCGCCAAGTGGCCTTTCGATGGCTACACCGACCCGGCAAAAAGCGAAGCGGTGATCTTGCGCAACGTGTTCAAGAAAGGTGATGCCTGGTTCAACACCGGCGACCTGATGCGCGACATCGGCTTCAAACACACCCAGTTCGTTGACCGCCTGGGCGACACCTTCCGCTGGAAAGGCGAAAACGTCTCCACAACCGAAGTGGAAAACGCCCTGGGCGCGTTTGCCGGCGTTGAGGATGCCGTGGTGTATGGCGTGGAAATTCCCGGCACCAACGGCCGCTGCGGCATGGCGGCCTTGCGCTTGGCGCCGGGGCAGCAGTTGGATGGCGTGGCGTTGGCCGAACATCTCGACCGCGAACTACCGGCCTACGCGGCACCGTTATTTGTGCGGCTGCTGCGCGAGGTGGAGACGACGGGGACGTTTAAGTACAAGAAGAATGATTTGAAAGTGACGGGGTTTGATCCGGCGCGGGTGAGTGACCCGTTGTATGTGCGGTTGCCGGGTGGGGGTGGGTTTGAGGTGTTGGATGGGCGGGTGTTTGCGGGGATTCAGGGGGGGGAGTATCGGTTTTAGGGGGCGGGGGTGGGTTCGGTTGGGGTTTGGTGGCCCGTTGGAATGTTGGTTTTGTCCGGTGCGTCGATACTGTCTATTAGCCTGGATTCGCGCCGTCGAACCGCCGCCTGCGCGGGAATGACGGTGGTGTGGGGGAAAGGTGGGATAAACCCTTGTCACCGTCATTCCCGCGAAGGCGGGAATCCAGAATTGAGCGTCGAGCGCCGATCCCCGACTAACCAAAAACCCCACAAACTCACTCGTACCGCAACGCCTCAGCCGGCTGGATCTGCGCCGCGCGCCACGACGGATAAACCGTCGCCAGAAAGCTCAAAATAAACGCCGCACTGCAAATCAGCACCACGTCCAGACCTTGCAGTTCAGACGGCAAATTGCTCACGAAGTAGACGTCGGAGCTAAAAATCTGCTGCCCGCTGATGCGTTCGATCCAGCCCACCAGCGCGCTTACGTTCAACGCCGCCAACACGCCCAGCACGCCGCCGACCACGGTGCCGATCACGCCGATCACGGTGCCCTGCACCATAAACACGCCCATGATCTGCCCGGGCGTGGCGCCCAGGGTGCGCAGGATGGCGATGTCGCCGCCCTTGTCGGCCACCACCATGATCAACGTAGCGATGATGTTGAACGCCGCCACCGCGACGATCAGCAACAGCAGCAGGCCGATCATGGTTTTTTCCATTTTCATGGCGCTGAACAGGCTGCCTTGGGTCAGCGTCCAGTCGCTCGGACGGTAACCTTCGCCCAACTGCTGAGCCACCGCTGCCGACACTTGTGGCGCCTGGTAAAGATCTTTCAATGCCAGGCGCACGCTCTGCACCTGGCCGCTTTGCATACGCTGCAATTGGCTGGCGTCGGCGATGCTGATCAGCGCCATGGAGCCATCCAGCTCGGCGCCGACTTTGAATACGCCGACCACGTTCAGGCGCTGCATGCGCGGGGTAATACCGCCGGGCGCGGTGCTCAGTTCGGGGATGATCAGGGTCAGTTTGTCGCCCACGTTCAGGCGAAAACGCCGCGCCGTAATTTCCCCGATCACCACGCCGAACTCACCGGGTTTCAGGTCGTTGAGGCTGCCCTGCACGATGTGCTGGCCGATGATCGACACCTTGGTTTCTTCCTTGGGGTCGATGCCGTTGATTTGCACCGGCTGCATCAACCCCTTGTACGAAAGCATGCCTTCGAGCTCGGCGAACGGCACGGCGGCGGTTACTTGCGGGTTTTTCAGGGCCTGGTCGGCGATCTGGCGCCAGTCTGAAATGGGCTGCACGCCAGCGATGGTGGCGTGGGGCACCATGCCGAGAATGCGCGAGCTCATTTCCTTCTGGAAGCCGTTCATTACCGACAGCACCACGATCATGGCCAGCACGCCGAGGGCCAGGCCGATCATGGAGGTCAGGGAAATAAACGAGATGAAGTGGTTACGGCGCTTGGCGCCGGTGTAACGCAGGCCGATGAATACACTGAGCGGGCGGAACATCAGGCGGCCACCAACTTGCCATCTTCCAGACGCCACACGCGGTCCATTTGCTGGGCCAGTTGCAGGTCGTGGGTGACCACCAGAAAGGCGGTTTTCGAGTCGCGGCTCAGTTCCAGCATCAGGTCTTGAATGCCTTGCGCGGTGTGGTGGTCGAGGTTGCCGGTGGGCTCGTCGAGCAGCACCAGGCCGGGGTTGTTGACCAGCGCGCGAGCAATGGCCACACGCTGACGTTCACCGCCCGACAGCTCCGCCGGTTTGTGCGCCAAGCGATGCCCCAGACCCACGCGTTCGAGCAATTTGGTCGCGCGTTGACGGGCTTCGGGAATCGCTACCTTGCCGATCAACAGCGGCATGCAGACGTTTTCCAGGGCGGTGAACTCGGGCAGCAAGTGGTGGAATTGGTACACGAAACCCAACGCGCGGTTGCGCAGCAGGCCACGGTTCTTTTCGCTCAGTGCCGACAATTCCTCGCCTGCCAACCAGACGCTGCCGGTGCTCGGTGTGTCCAGCCCGCCGAGCATGTTGAGCAAGGTGCTTTTGCCCGAGCCCGAGCTGCCGACAATCGCCACGCGCTCGCCGGGGTACAGCTCCAGTTGCAGGTCGGCGAGCACGGTGACCGATTGCGGACCCTCGTCGTAGCTTTTGCCCAGGTTGCGGCAGCTGAGAACGGCGTTGTTTTGCTTTGCTTGCATGGCGACATTACTCATAACGCAGGGCCTCCGCAGGCTGGGTGCGCGCCGCGCGCCAGGCCGGATAAAGAGTGGCGAGGAAACTCAGCACCAGGGCCGCGCCGCAGACCAGCAGCACGTCCTGGGCCATCAATTGCGAAGGCAGATAGTCAATGAAATACACGTCGGCATTGAGGAATTTGATTCCCAACAGGCGCTCGACGCCGGCAATCCAGCTGCTCACGTTCAGCGCCGCAACAATGCCCAGCAGCGCGCCGATCACGGTGCCGACCACGCCGATCACCGTGCCCTGCACCATGAAGATCATCATGATCTGCCGGGGCGTGGCGCCGAGTGTGCGCAGAATGGCGATGTCGCCTTTCTTGTCGGTGACCACCATCACCAGCGTGGAAATGATGTTGAACGCGGCCACCGCCACAATCAGCAGCAACAACAGGCCGATCATGGCTTTTTCCATGCGGATGGCCTGGTACAGATTGCCGTGGGTGCGGGTCCAGTCGCGGGCGTAGTAATCGCGGTCGCCCAACTGGCCGGCGATTTCCCACGCGGTGCGCGGCGCCTGGAACAGGTCGGCGAATTTCAGTCGCAAGCCTTGCACCTGGTCCGGCTTCCAACGGTGCAGGCGAGCGATGTCGTGAATGTTGGCCAGGGCCAGGAAACCGTCGATTTCCCCGGCGCCCACATGAAAGATGCCCGCCACGGTGAAGCGCTTGAGACGGGGGAACATGCCGGCCGGGGTCACGGTGACTTCCGGGGCCACGAAGGTCACTTTGTCGCCGACTTTCACGCCCAATTTGGCGGCGGCCTTGTCGCCGATGATCAGTGCGAACTCGCCGGTCTTCAGGGTGTCGAGGCTGCCCTCTTTGAAGAACTTGTCGATGATCGAGACCTTGCTCTCTTCCACCGGGTCGATGGCGTTGATCAACACCTTCTGCACCTTGCCTTCGTGGGTCAGCAGGCCTTGCATCTGGGTGAACGGTGCAACGGCGACCACCTGCTTGTGCTGCAGCACTTTGTCGGCCATGGCGGGCCAATCACTGATGGGCTCCGGCGACTCGACCGTGGCGTGGGGCACCATGCCCAGCACGCGGGTGCGCATTTCATAGTCGAAACCGTTCATGACCGAGAGCACCACAATCATCACCACCACGCCCAGGGCGAGGCCGATCATCGAGGTTAGCGAGATGAACGAAACAAAATGATTTCGGCGTTTGGCACGGGTGTAACGTGCGCCGATAAAAACGGACAGCGGTCTGAACATAGAAAATGAGGTTTCGCTGCGAAGGAAGGGGCATCCTGCTGTACAAAATCCAACAGTGGCGAGGCTCGGCTAGCGGCCTTACACTTTGGGCACACTGCGCTGAGCTCAGGCTCAGACAACCACCGCTGCCATGGGTTCGCCATGACGTCTAACGATGAAAGTGACCGCCGCGAATACTATCGCATCGCCGATACGATCGCACTGGAATTCAGCCTGCTGTCCGGCGCCGAAGCGGTGGCCAGCGAGGCCCTGCACGACGACTCGCCGCTGTTCAATCTGCTCAGCGATTTGCACCTTTCCGACTTCGAATCCCAGCACTTGCTGCGCCATATTGGCGAGCGTGATCGCACCCTTGCCAGCTACCTGAAGGTGGTCAACAAGCGTATCGATCTGCTCGGCCAAGCCCTGGCGCAGAACCTGGTGCGTGAAGTGGGCGCGCCGAAACGGGTGACGTTGTCGGAGGGCGGCGTGAGCTTCGAGCATGGCCAGCCCGTACCCGCCGGTAGCCACTTGGCGGTGAAAATGGTGCTGATGCCGCAAGCCCTCGGACTGCTGTTGCGGGCGCAGGTGGTGCATTGCCGACAGCAGCCCAACGGCCAATACGAAATCGGCACCGAGTTCGAAGCGCTAACCGACGCACAACGGCAATTACTGGCCCGGCATATTCTGCAAAAGCAGGCGATGGAACGTCGCCAAGCCCGCGAAACGCCCCTCAGCTAACGGCCGCACGAGAGAAAAACCATGCCCCGCCCCGCTCTTCTTTTCAGCCTGCTACTCGGTGCGCTGCCCTTGGCCGCGCAGGCCGACACCCTGGAAATTCCCATCGGCGAGCAAGGTGCCAGCAACACGCCCCTGCCCGTTCGCGGCCAATTGCAGCGCAGCGTGCTCGACCAGTTCGGGTTGCCGGATGAAGAACACAAACCGGTCGGCAACCCGCCGATCACGCGCTGGGACTACCGCGACTTCAGCGTTTATTTCGAAAACACCCATGTAGTCGACAGCGTGCGTCACCATGAGCCGCGCGCGGCCCAGCCGGCACCGGCGTCCAACTAAGCATTCATCAGCAAGGAGCAACCGTGACCCTGATCTACGGCCACCGCGGCGCCAAGGGCGAAGCACCGGAAAACACCCTGGCCAGTTTCCAGCAGTGCCTCAAACACGGCGTGCGCCGCTGCGAACTCGACCTGCACCTGTCTCGCGACGGCGAGCTGATGGTGATTCACGACCCGACGCTGAAACGCACCACTGGCCATCGCGGCAAAGTGGTGGAACACGACGCCGCCGAGCTGGTGACCTACGACGCCCGCAAAGGCGGCCCCGGCTGGGTGCAACCCACGCCGATTCCGCGCCTGGCCGAGTTGTTCGAGCAGTGCGACTTTGAGCATTGGCAACTGGAAGTGAAAAGCGCCTCGCGCGTGCGGGCAGCGCGCACTGTGCTGGCGATTCGTGAGTTGGCGCAGCAGTACAACCTGCTGGACAAGGTCACGGTCACCTCAAGTTCGCGGGAAGTGTTGCGTGCGCTGGTGCGCCTGACGCCGGATTTGGCGCGCGGCCTGGTGGCCGAATACGCCTGGCTCGATCCACTGAAAGTGGCGCAGAACTATGGCTGTTCCCTGCTGGCGTTGAACTGGACGCTGTGCACGCCGGAGCGCCTGATCAAAGCGCAGAAACAAGGGCTGCATGTGTCGGTGTGGACGGTCAACGAACCGGCACTGATGCGCCGGCTCGCTGATTTCGGGGTGGACAGCCTGATTACAGACTTTCCCGGTTTGGCCAGCGCCACTCTCGCGAATCGCTGACCCCGAAACAGTCCTGCTCCCCGACCGGCTCAGGCCACCGGTCGGTGCCGCTCAAAAAAGCCGGTTGAGGCCGTCGAACGCCGCCACCCGATACGCCTCGGCCATGGTCGGGTAGTTGAAGGTGGTGTTGACGAAATACTTGATGGTATTGGCCTCACCCTGCTGGTTCATGATCGCCTGGCCGATGTGCACAATCTCGGAGGCCTGATAGCCGAAGCAGTGCACGCCAAGAATCTGCAAGGTTTCGCGGTGGAACAAAAGCTTGAGCATGCCCACCGGCTCGATGGCGATTTGCGCGCGCGCCATGCCTTTGAAAAACGCCTTGCCCACTTCATACGGAATTTTTGCCGCCGTCAGTTCCTGCTCGGTTTTACCGATGGAGCTGATTTCCGGAATCGTATAAATGCCGGTGGGTACGTCATCGACAAAGCGCCAGCTGCCGTTCTCGATAATGCTGCCCGCCGCCGAACGACCCTGGTCGAACGCCGCACTCGCCAGGCTCGGCCAACCGATCACGTCACCGGCTGCATAAATGTTCGACACGCTGGTGCGGTAGTGCTCGTTCACTTCCACCTGGCCACGGCTGTTGACCTTGATGCCGATATTTTCCAGGCCGAGTTTGTCGGTGTTGCCGGTACGGCCGTTGCACCAGAGCAAGGCGTCGGCCTTGATCTTCTTGCCGGATTTGAGGTGCAGCACCACGCCGTTGTCCATGCCCTCGATGCGCTCGTATTCCTCGTTGTGACGCACCAGCACGTTGTTGTTGCGCAGGTGGTAGCTCAAGGCATCGGAGATTTCGCCGTCGAGGAAACTGAGCAGTTGGTCGCGGTTGTCGATCAGGTCGACCAACACGCCCAGGCCGCTGAAAATCGAAGCGTATTCACAGCCGATCACGCCGGCGCCGTAAATGATCAAGCGGCGCGGGGTGTGGCTCAGGGTGAGGATGGTGTCGCTGTCGTAAACGCGCTCGTGGTGGAAGTCGATATCCGCCGGGCGATACGGACGCGAGCCGGTGGCGATGATGATTTGCGCGGCCACCAGTTTTTCCACCACGCCGTTGGGGCACACCACTTCAATGGTTTGCTCATCGGAGAAACTGCCGGTGCCGTAGAACAGGTCGACACGGTTACGCGCGTAGTAACTGGTGTGCGAAGTGACCTGTTTGGAAATCACCCGCTCGGCGCTTTTCAGCACATCGGGAAAGGAGAACCAACGCGGCTCGCCAATCTGGCGAAACATCGGGTTGGTGTTGAACTGCATGATCTGCCGAACCGAGTGACGCAGGGCCTTGGACGGGATGGTGCCCAGGTGCAGGCAGTTGCCGCCCACCTCGCGACGGTTGTCGACCACGGCCACTTTTTTCCCGGCCTTGGCGGCGTTCATCGCTGCGCCTTCCCCTGCCGGGCCCGAACCCAATACCACCACGTCGTAGTTGTAGACCGCCATGTTCACTCCTCTGGTACAGACCAGGACGCCTGTGCGTCCGTGGCAACACCGCGACCGCCTCGTTACGTGGACCTCGTAACGCGACTCGCGACAACTCGAAATAGGTGCGCAGCTTAACTGCGGCTTTGCGTTGCGCACATTAGCGATTGGTCGCGCGGTAGGCGAGCATTGTCTGCACTACATGGCGCGATACAGCCTACGGCGTCGCAGGAACATCAAATTCGCGGCTGAAGGCGCTGCTCGCCTGGCTGACAAAACCGCTCGCCGTGCGGCTGACAAACAGCGCCGCAATGCCATGCTGCTGCGCAAACGCCATGCCGCGCTCCGGCCCCAACACCATCAGTAAAGTCGATAGACCGTCGGCGCGCAGGGTCGAGTGATCGAGCACCGTCACTTCTGCCAACCGATGGGTAATGGGCGCGCCGGTTTGCGGGTCCAGCGTGTGGGAATAACGCTGGCCGTCACGCTCGAAATAGGTGTGGTAATCGCCCGACGTGGACACGCCCCAACCGTCCAGCGCCAACACGCGCTCGGGCACCTGCACGTCTTCACGCGGCGCTTCGATGGCCACCTTCCACGCCTCGCCATCCGGCTTGCGCCCCGCCGCTTTCAACTCGCCCGTGACATTGAGCAGGTAACTGTCGATACCCAGCGAGCGCAGGTGCTCGGCGATACGATCGACCGTGTAGCCGGCGACGATGCTGTTGAGGTCCAGTTGCACGGCGAGGTCTTTGCACAGCTGGTGCCCGTCGATGCGCAGATGGCTTTGCCCCACGAGCGTCTTCGCCTCGGCAATCTGCGGCGCCGACGGCACCTCGTGGCTGCGCGACTGCGGCCCGAACCCCCACAGGTTCATCAGCGGTTCAACGGTGATATCGAAGGCGCCGCTGCTGTCTTTCCACAGCGAATCGGCAAAGCGCACCAGGGCCAACACCGACTCGGGCACCGCCGCGCAACTGCCGGCGGGCAAGGCATTGAAGCGCGACACCACGGAGTCTGCGCGCCAGGTTGAAAACTGCTGATCGACCTCCGCCAACAACCCCTCCACCTGCGCCTGCACAACCGCCGCGGCGGGCGTGTTCTCGCCCGGCACATACTTCACCGTGTAATGACTGCCCATAGTCGGGCCGCCAAACTCGGACACCTGCGGCCCGCAGCCCAGCAAACAAACGCACAGCACTAGCGGCAACAGATGACGAAACACGGCAGCGCTCGGCAAGCAAACAAGAAGGCGCAAGGATAGCCGCTCGACAGCCGCCACCGCGACCAACAGCCGTCGCGTTTGGCAACAGAAACCGGCGCGCAACTGTCATCCACAAACCCGTATGCTGGCACCGCCTCTGCCATCACGAGCTTTGTCATGCGCCTGACCGCCACCCTGCTACTTCTGCTCACCAGCACCTTGCTGTGGGCCAGCGAACCGCTGCAACAAGCCGCCTTCCCCAACGAACGGCAAAGCCTGCAACGCCAGAGCCAGGGCGTACTCAATTATTTGTGGGTGGACGTATACGCCGCCGCTTTTTACACCGAGCCGGGCGTAACCCCGAGTGAGGCCGTCACGCAAATGCGCAACCAGCGCCTGGAGCTTTATTACCTGCGCGCCATCGACCGCGACGACGTGATCAAAGCCGCCTGGGCCACCATCGAACGCCAGCAGCCAGCCGAGCGCCTGCAAGCACTGCGCGCCGACATCGAACCGCTGCAAGCCACCTTCAAAGACATCAACCCCGGCGACCGCTACGCCCTCACCTACACCGCCGAAGAAGGTCTGGTACTGGAGCTCAACGGCCAGAAGGTCTACCGCAACGGCGACAAAGAATTTGCCCGGGCGTACC
Source organism: Pseudomonas sp. AC070 (assembly GCF_979258635.1). Classification (NCBI taxonomy): domain Bacteria; kingdom Pseudomonadati; phylum Pseudomonadota; class Gammaproteobacteria; order Pseudomonadales; family Pseudomonadaceae; genus Pseudomonas; species Pseudomonas sp. AC070. The sequence continues at coordinate 2,049,510 of NZ_OZ409871.1, read as the reverse complement.
TGGGCTTGTGGGTGGCCAAAGACGGGCTGTCGGAAGAATTGCGCACGCAACTAATGACCCCGCAGTAAGCGCAAACCCCAGCGCTGAACCGCGCAACAGCACAGCCCTTCAATCCAGCCCCCTGTCCTTGCCCGGATACTCCAGCTTTACCACTGGAGTTCCGCCATGCGGTTTACCCTGCTGTTCTGCACACCGCTACTGGCCACCACCTGGGCCGCCGCCGCACAGGCCGACGTTTCGCCGTTGCTGAACGACGCCACGCTCAACCTGCTCAGCCGCAACTTTTTCCTCAACAACGACACCCGCACCGGCCACAGCGGTAACAGCTACAACCGCGAGTGGGCGCAAGGGTTTATCGGGCGTTTCGAATCGGGCTACACCACCGGCACAGTGGGCGTTGGCGTAGACGCCCATGGCTTTGTCGGCGTGCGCCTGGACAGCGGCGGCGGTCGCGCCGGCACCGGCTTGCTGCCAGTCGGCGATTCCGGCGAAGCCGCCGACAACTACTCCAGCGCCGGTGGCGCGCTCAAACTGCGCCTGGGCGACACCCGTTTGAAACTGGGCGAAATGGAAGTGGAAACCCCGGTATTCGACACCGCCGACAAACGCCTGCAACCCGAATACGCCACCGGTGCCCTGCTCCAAGGCCAAGCCGGCGCGCGCTTGAGCTGGACCGCCGGCCACTTCAACGCCTTTAAGAACCAGGACGAAAGCAGCTCGCGCAGCGACTTCGACGGCTATGGCGCCAGCACCCGCCACCAGAGCATCACCCTGCTCGGCCTGCAAAGCATCGGCGACGACACCTGGGGCGGCGCCGTGTACGCCAGCGAACTCAGCGACACCTGGCGCCAGTACTACGGCAACCTGCACCTCAAACAAACCCTGAGCGCCAGCAGCCGCCTCAACTGGGACGCCAATGTTTATCGCACCCTCGGCACCGGCGCCGAACGGGCCGGCGCCATCAACACCACCGCCGCCAGCCTGCTGGGCAAACTCAGCATCGGCGAACAAGCCTTCAGCCTCGGCTACCAGAAAATCAGCGGCGACACCCCGTTCGACTTCGTGGGCGGCGACTCCATCTACCTCGCCAACTCCATCAAATACGCCGACTTCAACGGCGCCAACGAACAGTCCTGGCAACTGCGCTACGACCTCGACCTCAGCCAATTGCTGACGCCCGGCCTCACCTTCATGACCCGCTACGTACGCGGCAGCAACATCGACGGCACCCACGCCCCCCAAGGCGGCGCCTACAACCCCTACGATGCCGACCTCGCCGCCTACGCCCCCAACCAGGGCGACGGCGGCAAACATTGGGAACGCGACATCGAAGGCAAATACCGCGTGCAATCCGGCGCCGCCAAAGACCTGGCCCTGAGCGTTTCCTACGTCACTCATCGCGGCAACGACGCCCAAGCCGGGCGCGATATCGACCGGCTGTACGTGGTCATCGAATACCCGCTGGACGTACTGAGCGGCCGCTAATACGACCCGCTGTTCGACTGCAACTGACGGAAAATGACCTCGCCACTGTCGAGGATTTCAATCCGCGAATTGATCCGAACAAACGTCGCCTGGCCCTCGAACGACTTGGCGTCGCTCCACCGAACCACATACCGCTGCCCCGCCTTGAACACCACGCCGTCCGCCTCGAAACCACAGCGCTCACTGCCCGGCCCAATGGCGTTTTTCGACAGCCAGCACCACTGCAACGAATGCTTGCCCGGCGAAACCTTCAGCGCCTGAAAACCTTTAGCCGCAGGGCTGACCGCAGCAGCGGGCAGCAACTGGCCGTCGAGGTGCGTGGCGATTAACAAGCGATGCACCGAGAGGCCGGCTTCACGGGTTGTGTAGGTGTCGAAATAGATGATTGGGGAAGCCGCAGCGCCGCGAGACAGGTCGTACGGCTGCATCGCGTCAGGCGTTAAGTTGGCTTGGTAGTCGCTGTAATTGAAGCTCGAGCAGCTTGCGAGGCAAGCGCCTAATGCCAGGGAAATAACGAAGGAAACGTAGCTTTTCATGGAAGGCCTGATGGACGGACTTAAACGAAAGGGTGGTGGCGAGCTCAATAAAACCGCTCTTCCTCAGTGTGCTTCATCAGCTTTTTCAAACTCCAGAAGGAATACAGCACACAGAGCAACATCAACCCCAAGCAGGTAACAAAGATAGAAAAGCCAGTCGTGCCTCGCTCAAACACGGCCTCGATGGCGTCCGCATCATCAAACCACCGTGAGTACACAATCTGGACCGGCTGCCCCGGAGAATAAACCGCCGGGTGGTTAACGTCGTTCTGCGAATACCCGCTCTCAATCACGCGCCCATCGGCCGTAGTGAAACGATAGTGAACAAGGCGATAGTCGCGAAAAGTCGGATGCGGCTCGACAACCCCAACCACTCCCTGCGCAGTACCCTTCGCCAGCAACAACTTCAAATGCGGAATGCCGTCGCCTTTGGACATCAGCATCAGCAAGGCCAGCGGGATCAGCAGTAGGAGTGATACGAAAGAATGGGTGTAGAGGTGGTCTTTGGTGGCTTCGCGGGGGGAGTACATGGGAGTCCTGTGGGGAAACGTTAAAAAGAGATTATGAATACGGCGGAAAGTGATGTTGTAAGTATCGCTGGCAGAACTCAATAAGGTGGAACGATTTTCCTGGGCCATTATCCGAGCCGAAATTAGAGCAGCTTCATAAAGCTGTCCCTTTTTCTGCATCTAGCTCGTAAATTAGAGCTGCTTAATGAATCCTCCTCCTTTTTTTCAAGCATTTTTAAATTTTTAATTTAATACTCTTAGTTCAGTCAACTCACGAATATTCATACCCATGGTTTTTGCCCCTAGTGAGAGCTGCTCCTTTACAGTCATCGGAACAGCAATATCAAACTCGACTAACTGAATGCATAACACTTCTAGAGCCACCCCTGATTCGCCAGAGGATAGCAATTCGCGAACATTCGTTTCAGTCTCATCGCCAAAACAGCCCGAGAGTTCTTCCAAAGCGGCTCGAATTAATCTCTCCGGATTACCCATGTCTTTTCCTTTCATTTGGGTATGCAGTAAGAAAAAGGGACAGTAAGAAAAAGAAGACGGATTTTCTTCTGGTCAGCAGTTCGTAAATTAGAGAGATTTAGCAGATCCACCCCCTCTTTCTCATTCCGGAATAAAAATTAGCATGCATTTACCATCTTTCTTCCCAACTAAACTTATTGGTCTGCTCCTAGACCCACCATCTAACGAGAGCTCAACCTTCAGATCTTTATCCTCAAAAGAATTGAGCTCGGCTATTAGATCCTTGATGGTTTTGCCTCGATGTTCCCATCCAATATGACGCTCACTCATTTTCTACTCACCTATGCGGGACAAAGGATACAGATTTATTAAACTACACCAATTTCGGCAGCCTTGGCCCTCGGCTTTCAACGCGATCCTGATAAATGTTCAATCTCATCAACAAACCGGTCGGCTCCTTTTTAACTGCGCGCCGTTGGATGCTCTGTCTATGTAGCTCGTAAACTAGAGCTGTTTAATAAATCCGCCGCCTTTTTCCCTTTTCTATTTTCGCTCCGTTATTGGCCACCAAAATAAACACCTACCCCCTTTATTTCTAACTTAATGTTGAGCATGCCAGTTCGAGCGCTTCGCCATCCCAAGAAACACGTTCGATCTTACCTGGCAACAACATGCCAACTTGTTTAAGAAATTCCACGATCTTTAATCCACCTGTTCCAAAAAACCAGAACTGTTTAAAAAATCCGCCCCCTTTTCTGCATTTTTATTTATTTACTTCCTTGATATATGAACGAAACATCCCGCCGCCCTCATCTATATGTAGTCGGCCACACTTAGGGCAAATATAAACCACAGAAGAACCTTCGGAGATCTTTTCGTAAAATCGTTCTTCGGATAATGCGCCGGCTGCGAGTAGAACACCTAATTCATCGATTCTCTTCTCGGGAACCAGACTAAATTCTGCGGCTCCGGTTTCACCGGATAAGTTTATTACACACCCACATACACATCCAAATTTTGGCATATCTGCTGCCCCTATGGTCGGTTATAACGGACTACTGACCCATCGGCCTTTTGAAAAAAATCGTTTCAATGGCGGTTGCGATCTGAAAAAAGGGGACAGATTAATTAAACTACTCTAATTTCGGCCGCCCCGGCCCTTTCAACGTAGCCCTCTTGAATATTCAATCTCATCAACAAACCGATCGGCTCCTTCTAACCGCCCGCGTTGATGCTGGGCCTATGTAGCTCGTAAATCGGAGCTGTTTAATAAATCTGCCCCCTTTTTCCCTTTTTTTGAGCCCCTTTCTTTACTTATTTTTCTTTACGCAACCTTTCCGCCAATACGCAGTACGGGACATCAACACCGTCGACATCAACTAACAAAGAAGGCCACCTTTTTCCGAATTCAGAAGCGACTTGCAAGCATAAATCGCGCGCTTTGGGCGCGTGATCTAGTCGCATTTCTATTATCGCTTTAGGCGCTCCTCTTAAATACGCCTCCCAATCTAACAAATTTTCCTCATAAAAATCTCGAAATTCATCTTCATATATTAATCCAACCCAAACGGTCGATTCATCACATGCGACCGAACCGCGAAATGGACGAATTAAATCACCGCCCAGAGAATTAATTAGTGAATGAAACTCCTCTTCTGTAACTTCATGAGAGGAAACGATCATTGCTGAGTCACTCATTACAACCCCCCTCTGCTTTTCCCGTAAGCCATAAGTTCTTCCATGCTACTCACAATTTTTATACCAGCATTTCCGTAAGCCCTTATTTGCTGTGCACTAGTTACATTTGGCGCAAATAAAACAACTTCCTCCCTTCTGGATTAAGCAACTTGTTGTTTTGCAGCTTTTTTCAAGAAAAAGGGACAGATTTATTAAACCACTCTAATTTCGGCCGCCCCGGCCCTCGCCTTTCAACTCGCAGCCCTGATGGATGTTCAATTTCATGAACAAACCGATCAGTTCCTGTAAACTGCCCGTGCTGGATACTGGGTCCATCTAGCTCTTAAATTACAGCTGTTTAATAGATCCCCCATTTCTCATCCATAATATTTTAGAAACTCCTTCGCCATCAGACCTTCCGAATTCGTCCCTTTGGCCAAACTCAAAAAATCGTCAAAGGAAATGAATTCTTGATTTAAGTATTTACAAAACCCTGATTCTGAGGCGGCCTCTTTGACCGCGATAACACCAAACTCCTCAAACGCACTTTCAAACGCAACCCAATCGAAGCTTCGATTAAATAGCACGATAGGATATCCGACCTTCCCACAAAAAAAATCAAGGGAATTTCTGGACAGCCACTCGATTTTCGCGTCAGATTTCTCCCGATCCACGCAATAAAGCAAGTTTTCAGCAATCTCGCTGCCCGAAAACTTCACTAATAGATCGGTTTCATAATCGATGTGGCTTCGTAAAGCGAGGCCCTGAACGAGATCCGTATAGCCAAAAAGTGGCCTCTCGAAGAACCAAAACTTATACGTTTCTCCTTTGAAAAGGTTTAGAGGTAAATCTTTTTTAAAATCAACTATGGTCGAAAGCTTATTAATCAGATAGGTCGTTTCCGCCAAGCCAATTTGGGTAGCAGACATTTCATTCTCCAGAAAATCTGATTTTACTGATGGCTCGTTTATTCAATCTCATCAACAAACCGATCGGTTCCTTCTAACCGCCCGCGTTGATGCTAGGTCTATGTAGCTCGTAAATTAGAGCTGTTTAATAAATCCGCCCCCTTTTCTTCACTATATATTTTTACTTTTTCATAAGAAAAGAATTAAAGGAGAGCAATATATTTTGGTCAACATCTTTGTATTCTTCATCTAGTTGCGATCCTACATAAAATCCCTTTCTTTCACAAAGCACTGCATATACGGAGCCAGACGGATTACCGCTAAAAACATCAAGGGAAGGACTACTAATTTCACTCCCACACCACGACAGCGTGGCGTCGCGATTCAAGAACCACCTTAGCGAGCTGTTTATATAATTGGTCCAATCGGCAGGAACCGGCCAATCGTTGACCTTTACATCGATGGATAAACTGCAGTTTGTCAGGGACTGCCAGCGCCGCGCTTTCGCCTCCGCGCGCCCACACCAAATATCAATAAAACTTTGTATATCTATAGACTCGGGAACCGCACCAGACCAGTACGCATAAAAAACCAGCCCGTTTACTTCGTCCTGGTATACCTGCCCGCTCTCCGGGTCTGAGAACGACCAAAAAATACCCAAGCTATCGATAGTTTTCATAGTCCAAAATTCTTCATTTGTTGACTAGACGGTTTGATGGCGGTAACGACGTATCAGCAGAAAAGGGGGGTGGTTCAGATTTATTAAAATACTCTAATTTCGGCCGCCCCGGCCCTTTCAACGTAGCCCTCTTGGATATTCAATCTCATCAACAAACCGATCGGTTCCTTCTAACCGCCCGCGTTGATGCTGGATCTATGTAGCTCGTAAATTACAGCTGTTTAATAAATCTGTCCCGTTTTTCAAATACCATCATGGATATATGCCAGCGCATTCTAATTCAGAAAACACAAAATCCATTCCGGCTCGCATAATGTCAGTATCCTTCCTGATTACCACGTCGTGGCTTGAAGATAGATTCAGGACAAAAGTATAGATGTCCGCCACTCTCTCACCATCTACTTTTAATAAAAAAAATCCTCTGTATTTCGTGGCTACCAGTTCTAATACCTGCATAAATTCTTCCAGGCTAACACTACTCATGCTTGGAAAACCAAATCGTGCTGCGTACTTATCTGAAAACTCACTCACAGACATTAATTCAACCCTCTTAGTGCTTGTGAGATATCTTGAACATTTTTCAATTCGCCTGTTGCGACTCTATCTATAACGTTCCATATCAATCTTTTTGGAGGACCATGGACTCCGTTCTTCATTATTAGTTGGTCAACAACTTCAACAGCAGTTCGTTTATTCCCATTATGAAATAGATGCCCCTCAGCAATTTCCGGATCATAGCACTGGCCTTATTGTAAAAGCCACTATAGTTGGCAGCATTTGCGATAGCTGTATCTACCTATCGAAACGAAACCGAACAATGTAGCTCGTAAATTAGAGCTGCTTAATGTCCCCTTTTCTGCTTTTCTATTTCTCCCAGTCGCCCTTCGTGATGGGGTTTTAAGTATTTTAAAGCAAATATTTACCTCTTAAAAACTTAATAATGTTATGCATGGCAATTAGTGGTGGCAAACCATCTTGGGAATATATGCTGCAAGAAGCCATATCCTCCGGATAGTCGAAATCTGCGTAGACTTCCTGAAGCCGGCTTATTTTCTCATCATCGGTATCGTTTGAGGCTTCGATACATGATAAAAAAGCCAATCGCCATTTATCCAAATCAGCAACACTATCCGGCCTTTCTGTTTGCTTGAGCATCAAGCCGAGCAGTTCCTCGTCGCTCAGATATTCTCCGCCCGCAATAACAGAAACATCGCCACTGTTCGCGTCTTCGCCGCTCATAAGCAGACTGATAGCATAGTCAAAAACGTCCCCCCTTTTTACCCATCCCCTCCTAAATCCCAGAACAATCGTCGACCAACACATCAAACCTAATCCAATCAGTATCTTGAACGGAGACATTTTTTCCTCCTATTTTTTGGGGACCTGATTTGGCAGCCCCGTGACTTTCCCGCCCGGAATAAAGCGCCGATGAGTTACATTCCCTCCATCAACGATCCATTCAAATACCCCACTTACTCCGTTGTTGCTACCTTCAAGCTGTCTTAGCTCCGACAGCCTGACCACTTCGCCACCCGGACCTTTGGTTGGTATTTCAAATTTGACAGCGTTAACAGCATAGTTATCGATAATGTCGTTAAACCCATGCTGGCCATCGGCAGGTTTATTTGCGCTTCCTACTCTTGGTTTACCTAGAACCGGGTTTCCAGCAGCCGCCTTCTGAGTCGAATTCTCTGCCAACGCTTCAGCAAATTTTTTTTCAATGCTCTCCGCTGCTTCTTTCGAGACCTCACCAACAACCTTCGCAGTTTTGGCTTTCCCTCCGATCCCAGGATAAAAGATGTCTATCAGCCACTTCGAGACATTAAGCGAAGTCTCCTCCGCTGTCTCCGGAAGAAAGATCTCGTAGTGCAGATCTTCATCACTGCGCAACATATACGCAGCGAAGCGCAGAGACTCCGCGTCGAGTTTTAAAACAGCGGCTTCATCCTTCGAGGCGAGCGCGTCCAGAGCTGCGAGAACACTTGAAGGGTCAACGCCTTGGCCGCCATCCGGGCAACGCGCGTCAATTGCGCAGCGCCCTTTAGCATCTTCAATCGCCTTTTCAGCATTCTTTCGATGAAGCAGATAGTTATAGTTAGTCGCGTCCTTAGCAATCCCCGCCCCCTGCTGCAAATCTCCATCCACCGTGGCCGCAGCCGCAACGCCTACCAGCTGCGACGACATCAGCAGTAAATTCGGATCGTTCTGCACCAATTGATCAAGTTGAGCGACCAGCGCTTCGTTCGCGCCTGCGGCCAGGGCTCCAGTCTTGAAGTCGCCGCCCGCTGCTTTGTTGAGCATTCCGCCAACCATGGCGTGCAAAGCGATCTTCTGAGGACTTCCGTCTGCCCAGTTTTGATCTTTGGCGAAATCTCCAACGGCGCTGAAGGCCACTGCGTTTAAGGTGCTTAAGAGGGCGCCTTTGAGGGCATCGCCGTAATCGACGTCCCGACCTACGGCTTGGTTCAGCGCTGCGGTGGTTACACTCTGCAGCGTCTGATTTGCAGCAAAGCGGCCAACCCCACCGACCGTATTGAGGCTCGTCGTATTTATTTTGTCGATGTTCGGGTTGGTTTGGGTGCCTGTCAGCTTGTCGTACACCCCAGCAGTCAGCCCAGCTGCAACACCCGCTACCGCATAGTCTTTAAGGCTTTCCTTCGAGGTAACGTCTTTCGCCACCTGGCCCAGATCCCCGCGATTGTTGATGACGCTAACAGTCGCTTTGGTTGCCGCGCTTGTGGCAATTGCCGCACCGCCTGCGGCGAGCGTGGTTCCTGCGCCGGCAAGCGCGCCCAATGCGGCAGGACCTACCACGGCGGCCATGACAATAGCGATGATCAGTTGAGCGCCAGCACCAAGGCCGGAGTTTTGGTATTTGAACGACTCGTGGATTTCCTTAACACGACGCCAATCCACGTCACCGCGCGCTTCCGCCTCTTTGATCCAGGCAAGACTTGGGTCTGCCGCCACCATGGTGTCGATGGTCTGGCTGACGGTCTTTCTGTCGATATGCTTGATGTCGATGTTCAGCCCATCGACGGCCCGGATAACGACGTCTCCCTTGGCGACCATTGAGCTTTGGCGCAGGGTCTCATCGGTGTCGCCTTTACCCTTGGAGCTGGTCCAAGCCCAGTCGCTTTTGCTTTCCTCGTGGCTTTCCTGCTCCAGATCTTTAACGGCTTCGAAAGTAATCGCGCCGCCGCTGTCCAGTGTCAGGTCACCGCCACTTTGCAGGCTGGCTTTCTGGTAGAGCTGGTCGCCTTCGCTTACAAGACTCAAGTCGCCGCCGGTGACGATGGTGGTGCCGACGTTGCGCACGCTGGTGGTTTCGTCTTTTCGGCTTTCTTTGGCGCCCCACCCGCCTTTCTTCTTCATATCGAACAGGTGGTGGTCGCTGTTTTCTGCGCTCAGCAGCGCCAATTTGTCACCGGCATAGAGGAACGCCTCGTCGCCGGCTTTAAGCTCGCTCGCGCTTACGACAAGGTTGTTGCCCGCGTTGATGTTGAGGTCGCCGCCCGCTTCAATCACAGCCGCCTGTTGGCGTATGACGCTGTCCTGCGAGGTGACTTTTTTACCGCCACTCTTTCGATATGAGTCGCTCGTGCTTTCGTTGGCCGCGGCAGCAATCGTGATTTCGCCTGCTGCCGACAGATCAACGTCGCCTTTTGCCTTGACGCTGCTTGCCACTACAGCGAGGTCTCGCCCCGCCTCAGCCTTCAAATCCCCTCCCACCTCCACCACCGAACCAAACTGCTTCACCTGCTCGCGATTGCTATACCCCTTGCGATTGCGGTTGTTGGCGACGTCGGTCTCGCTCTGGCTAACGATCAGCAGATCGCGCCCGGCACTCAGGTCGGCGTTGCCGCCGGCCTTCAGGCTGCCGCCCTGGTTAACGATGTCGCGTCCTGCGGACAAGGTCAGTGCATTGCTGGCTTCGATGCCGGCGGCGTTGTCGACGAAGTCTTCGCGGCGTTCGAAGCCCTTTTGGGCGGATTGGTGGGTGGTGACGCTGCGTTCGTTGGTGATGTCGCCGGTGAGGGCGATGGCGCTGACGTTTTTGCCGGCGATGATGCCGCCCTGGGCGTTGCGAATGCTGTCGGTGGCGAGCAAGGACAGGCGTTCGTTGGTTTGCATCAGGCCGCTGTTGGCGATGCTGTTGGCGCTGACGTTTAGGGCATTAGTGGCGCGCAAGGTGCCGCTGTTGGTGAGGTCGCTGCCGGCGATCAGGGTGACGTCGCGGCCCTGGATCAGGGCGCCGGTGGGCGCTACGCGGTCGGTGGCCTGGGCGAGGTAGAGCACCGGTACCAGCACTTTCTGGCCGTTCACTTCTTGTTCTTGCATCCACACGATGTCGTGGGTGAGCGCGGCCACTTGCTCGGCGCTCAGGGCAATGCCGGGCACCAGGTTGAGCGCGGCTTTGCTGGCGATGGCGTTGTCCATAAGGTATTTGAATTGCGCTTCGTCGGAGGCCAGGCCGTCGAGGAAGCGTTTGCCGGTGCGCTGGACGATGGCTTGTTGCACCAGACGTTGTTCGTACAGGCCGTCGCCGAGGCGGCGCTGGGTCACGTCCTGGTTGTAGCCGATGACGTTGAGCAAATAGTCGGAGCTGAGAAAGCCACGCAGCGTGGCGAACGCCGGGTTGGTTTCGATCAGGTACGGGTGGCTGTTGTCGGTGTTGACGTGGAACAGGCCGTTTTGCCCTTGGGGCAAGGTGAAGGTGGGCAGCGTGACCGCTTGTTGGGTGGTGTCGGGCGGTAGCTGCGGGTTGATGCTGATGGCGGTGGCGAAGTTGCTGCCGGCGCTGCTGGTGTCGGCGGTGTTGCCACCGGCGACGTAGGCGAAGGTGGGGCGCACTACGCTGCTGTCGAAGTCGGCCTGGGCGGTGATGTCGACCGCTCCGGCTGTCTGGATGATGCCGGAGTAGCTGAGGTCGCCGCTGGGCATTGGAGTGATGACGCGGAAAGCCTCGTTCTCGCGTTCGGTACGGCCAATGAAGTGGGCGAGCGCGGCGATCAGGCTGTTGGAGTCGACGCTGCTCTTGTTCCAGTACGTGGCGGTGAATTGCTGGGCTTCGCGTTGCCAGCTGCCAATGTTGTCGGTGCGCTCGGATTTGAACACGCGATACGTGCGCACTTCGCCGGGTTCGATGCCGGTGTTTTGCAGGTTGGCCACGCGCACGGTGAGGTCGCTGCCTGCGCTGATGGAGCTGCTCTGGTTGGTGAGCGTGGTGCCGCGCAGGTTGAGCGTGCCGCCTGCGGTGAGAGACGACGCAGCGGTGCTGTCGGCGCTGACGGCGAGGCGGTCGAATTCTTCTATTTCCCACACACCATTGCGCTTGCCGTCACAGTCACTGGCGCCGTAGTAACGGCTGCACGGCAGCTCGGTAATGCGCGCGCTGTATTTGCTTTGCGTGGTTTTCAGTACGTCGCGGATGTTGCTGACGGTGGTGGCGTGGATGCTCAGGTTGCCGCTGCTTTCCAGAGTGCCGGAGCGGTTTTCCACCAGGGTGGCGGCATCGCCGGCGTCGTTGGCGGCGATGTCGAGGTTGCCGAGGCTGTATACGTTGGCCAACCGGTTAACGAAGCTCCCCGTACGCAACGCCATATCAGCGCCGCTGAAGATCAATCCGCCGTCGTTAAGCAAGCTGTCGGCTTCGATGCGCATGGTGGTGGCCGCGCCAAAGGTGCCGTAGTTGTTGAGGGTGCTGGCGCGTGCGAGCAGGCGTTGGGCGGCGGTGATGTTGCCGCGGTTGATGAGGGTGCCGCCGACGCTGAAGTCGACGTCGCCACCGGCTTTCCATTGTGCGTCTGCGCCGGTGTCGACGCTGGCGGCGACTACGGTCAGGTCGCCCTGGCTGAGCAGCGCGCCGTTGCCGCTGTAGGCGCCGGTGAGGGTGAGCCTGAGGGCGCCGTCGGTTTCGATGCTGCCGTCGTTCTGCCAGGTGTCGCCGGTGGCGGTGATGCTTTGTTTGGAGAGCAGCTTGCCGGTGGCGGTTTGGCTGAAGTTTCCGACGTTGAGGCTGATGCTGTTGGCTTGCAGCTGGCTGGTGTTGGTCCAGTTGGCGACGTTGAGGGTCAGCTCGCCGTTGGTGATAAAGCTGCCGCCTGCGTTGCCGACGTCGGCCAGCGCCAGGGCGAACTGGTTGCCGAGGTGGCGCACGGTGCCGAGCTCGTTGCTGAGGCTGGCGCTGGTGAGGCTGAGGGTGGCGTTGCCGACTTCGACCAAGCCGCCATCGTTGCTGAACAGCCCGCCTATTTCGAACGCGCTGGTGCCGCTGCTGCCGAGGGCACGCAGTTTGCCGCCGCTGTTGCTGACGCTGCCGGCTTTGAGCTGCAAGGCGGTGGCGGATTCGACCAGACCATCGGCGTTGTTGAGGTGGCCGCTGAGGTTCAGGTCGACGGTGTTGGCGCCAACGGTGCCGTCGCTGTTGTTGAAGCTGGCGGCGTTAACGGTGAGCTCGGTTTTGGCCAGCAGACTGCCGCCCTGGTTGCTGAGGGCGCCTGCGGTGACGGTGTGTTGGCCTTGGGTGGCGGCGATGCGGCCGGCGTTGTTGATGAGTGTTCCGGTGGCGGTGAGGTTGATGCTGTCGCCTTGCAGGTTGCCGGCGCTGTTGTCGGTATCGGTGGTGACAACGGTCAGCGTGTTGCCGTCGGCCTGTACGGTGCCACCCGCGTTGTTCAGCGTTTTGGCGGTGAGGGTCAGGCCATCGGCTTTGCTCAGCAGCAGGCCGTCGGCGCTGTTGTTGAGGGTGTCGGTCAGGGTGAGGCTCAGGGCTTTGTTGCTGGCGAGGGTGCCGGCGCGGTTGTCAAGGTTGTCGGCGGTGACGGTCAGGGTTTGTTGGCCGACGAGCGTGCCGCCACGGTTGTCGAGGGTGGTGGCGCTTACGCTGGCATCGCCCACGGCGAGGATGGTTTTGCCGGCGTTGTTCAGACGTTGCAGATCGGTGTTCAAGCGCCCTTGGGAGCTGACGCTGCCGTTGTTGTTTAGCGTGCCGCCTTGGATATCGAGCAGTGCGGCGCTGTTGCCGCTGCCGTCGGCTTTCACCCCGGCTTCGAGGCTGCCGTTGTTGGTGATGGCGGCGCTTGTGAGGCTCAGGTTGGCGCCGCTGGCGAGGCTGCTGGCGATGTCGATCTGGTCGGCGGTCAGCGTGGCGTTTTGCGTGGCGTACACGCTGTCGGTGAGCTCGATGTGCTTGGCGGTGGCGCTCACGCTGCCGGCACTGGCGACGCGCGCGACGGTGAGTTTGCCGTTGGCGTCGATTTGAATATCACCGCCGCTGGCGGCCATGTCGGCGGCGAGTTTTACGCCCACCCCGGCTTCGGTGCCGACCAGGCGGATGGCGCCTGCGTACATGCCGCCGAGCGCGGAGCTGTCGATGGCCAGTAGCGGCTTGGCGCTGCCGTCGTCAGCCTTGGCGGTGGCGGCCAAGGTGGTTCCATCCACCTCGTTGCGGCCGGCGATGATGTTTAGGCGCTGGGCTTGCAGCTCGGCGTTTAGTTTGGCGCTGCGGGTGATGAGGTCGAACTGGCTGATGTTCGAGGCATTAAGGCCGGCGCCCTCGATGTTGATTTCGCCGCCGTTGACGTCGAAGTGGTCGAGCTTGCCGTTGTCGATAACCGGCGTGCCGGTGGTGAGTGTGGCGCGCGGGGTGTTGATAAAGCCGCAGCCGTCGCAGGTGATGCCGTGAGGGTTGGCGACTACGACATGGGCGCCCTGCCCGGCCACTTCGGTGTAGCCCTTGAGCTGGCTCTGGTTGCCGCCGGTAACTTCGTTGAGGATCAGGTTCGCGGCACGACCGTTGAGGTTGCTGTTGCCGAGAATCACGCCGCCCAGTTGGGTTTCGTTGAACGCCGCGGTGCCGTTGTTGAGGATCAGGCCGTTCTGGCCGACGTTGTAGTCGGTAAATTTGTTGTGGGACAAACCGCTGCCGTTAGGCGTGGCGATGTTCACCACCGGCACGCCATTTTGCGCATTACCAAGGCTCGTGTTGCCGCCCGCCGCCGCGTCCACCGTCAGCTCTGCAGCGGTGCTGACAATAGGGTTTAGAAACATCACCCCCATCAGGATGCAGGCGATGTTTTGGAACAGCGGGCTACGAACGTCCATTTCGGTACTCTTTTATCGGTGTTTGAAGGGCGCTACCGGTGAAGGCGTTGCCTCACTTCCAAGGTGCGTAGGCGGCGCGCACAAGCGGGGTTTGCGGCGAGCGATCTGATGTCTAGTGTTGAAAATTAAAGGCCCCTCACCCCAGCCCTCTCCCGCAAGCGGGAGAGGGGGCAGACCGAGTCAGTCCCGGGCAATCGTCACCCCTCGCCCGCTTGCGGGAGAGGGGCTGGGGGTGAGGGGCTTTTAAACCAAACCATCCAATTACCGTCCGCGCATGGAGTTGCGGGGCGGTGTTTGCAGCACATAAACGGGTTAGTCGCTTTGGTACTTGGGCGAACGCGGGCCATACAGCAGGCCTGAGCCTTTGGCCGTGGAGAGCAGCCTGCCGCTGGTGGTGCCGGCGATGGGGTACGCCGCATCGTCCATGGAGCTGTTGATGATCTGCGTGACCGCAGCCGTCACCAGCATGCCAACCAGCCCGCCTCCGGAGTTGTTGTTACCTTCGTTGCTGGAGGCCGTGGCCGAACCGGTCCACAAGGTGGTGCCGGTTTTCAGGTCTACCAGCTTGGCGCTGGCGGTTACGGTGGTGGCACTGCTCAGAATCAGGTACTGGGTGCCGTACTGGCTCACGGTGATGTACAGGCCGGCATCGGCGCCGAAAATCTCGTGCAGTTTGGCGGGGGCCACTTGGTGGGCGTCGCTGGCGGTGCTCAGGCCGTTCTGGCGAAAGGTTTCATCGGCCAGCGCGACCGGCACCACGTAGTAACCGGCTTCGGCGAGCGGCACGGTGACTTGCGAGAGCATGCCGTAGGTGGCTTTCACGTCGGGCGATTCGTTTACCGGCGGCAGTACCAGAATGGAGCGCGGCCGCGCTTGTTTGTACGCCGAATAATCCAGGCTCTTGGGCGGTGCGACGCAGCCGCCCAACAGTGCCAGTGCCACAAGCCATGCACAGGTGCGGTAGTAGCGCGCCATTATTTAGCCTCCGGGGTTTTCTTCTTCATCAAGAAGTCCATGTACGGCGCCGACTCCGGGAACAATGCCTTCTCGTTCTCGAAGGAACGCATCGTCAGTTCCTCGTCACCCAGGCTGGAATACAGCAAGCCCATTTGCGCGTAAAAACCGGGCGGTATCGCGCCGTTTTTTGCCTGGATTTTCTGCAGATCGGCTTTCAATACGTCCAGCTGCGCTTCGGGCGAGCCACCGTTGAAATGCTCACGCAGTTGGGGTTGGTAGTTGCCCCACTGGTACAGCGCTGGCTGCTGCGCGCAACCGCCCAATGCCATGCTGCCGACCAGCAACATGGCGGCCATGCCCTGGCCTGAAAACATCAAATTCATTCCCTGCTTTCCCTGTTTTAAATGCTTCAGTTGCTCAGCGTTACGGCTTCCATGCGCCGCTATCGACTGCGCCTACGAGTTTGTCCACTGCTTCACGCATGGCCAGGTCGAGCACCTTGCCGTTCAACGTGGAGTCGTAGCTGGCGGTACCACCAAAGCCCACCACTTCGCGGTTGGAGAGCGAGTACTCGCCGGCGCCCTGGGCCGAATACACCACTTCGGAGGTGGAGATGTTGACGATGTTGAGCGCTACCTTGGCGTAGGCAACCTGGGTTTTGCCGCGGCCCAAAATGCCGAAGAGTTGGTGGTCGCCCACTTCCTTGCGACCAAACTCGGTGACATCGCCGGTTACTACGTAGTCGGCTCCGCTCAGGCGCTGAACCTGGCCTTTGATTTGGGCTTCCTGAAGGGTTTCGCCCATGTTGTCGCGGTCCAGCACCTTGAAGCGGTTGCTCTGTTGCAGGTGGGTGATAAGGATGGTTTTGGCTTGGCTGCCCAGGCGATCCACACCATCCGAGAACACGCCGCGCATGTAGCTCGAGCGGTTATCAAACTTGCCCACGGCAATCGGGCTACGGGTGCCGTTGTAGGCGGTGGTGGCACTGACTACTTGCTGCACAGGCACGCTGCGCGAGGACTCGGTGGCGCAGCCGGCCAGCCCCATTACCAACAGCGCCAGCAGCGCTGGAGAAGCCACGGTTTTATTCATCAACATGCGGTGAAACTCCCTGGGTAAACGGTTAGAAAAAAAGGTCGACGCGAAAATAGATGGGGTGCTCCTGGCGCTCGATGGCGTCGGGGCGTTCCAGCGAGCGGGCGAACGTTACGCTGGCCGCTACGTTGCGACCGCGCGTGCTGAACTCCACGGCGTTGCCGGACAGGCGCCCGTGCTGCGTGCCGTTGTGGCCGTTGCCGTGGATGACGCCGAGGTCGTAGGCCAGCGCCACGCCGTATTCCTGCAGCAATGGGCGCAGCGGTTCAAAGGCGATGGGGCGGCGCCAGCGCACCTGGTTGCGCCAGTAGGCGCCGCTGTCACCGGACAGTGATTGCTCCTTAAAGCCGCGCACCGAGCTGAGGCCGCCCAGGCTGATTCGCTGCGGGCTGAACAGCACGTCTTCACTGCGCTGACCGTTGACCAGGCTGTCGACGCTGAAGTTTTCATTCCACAGGGTGAAGGGCTGTAGGTAGCTCGCAGTGAGGCTGTATTTGTTGTAACGGGCCACCGGCTGGTTGTGGTGAGGGTTGCCTTCGGCCTGGGCATCGAATGCGCCGGTGCCTTGCTGCCAGCCGACGTCGAGGTTGACGAAGGCGTTGCCGATGCGGCGGCCGTGGTTGAAGCCGAGTTGGTTTTCGGTGAGGCGCTGGCTGGAGACGTCGATCAGGTTGTTGTTCAGGTAGTTGCGGGTTTGCAGATGGCTTACGCCGAAATTGGCGGCGGTCTTGCTCACGTCATCGCGGTGCAACACGCGTTCGGCGCGCAGACTGTGGGTTTTGCTGTCGCCGTCGGAGCCGAACACAAAGCCCGCGCCGGCGCTGCGGGTGCGGTAGTAGCTCTGGCTGTAGCTGTAATTGAACGACCACCAGCCGTACGGCACGTTGTAGCCGACGCTCTGGTTGGCGGAGTGTTTCCAGTGGTCGCTCACGGTGTCGCCACCGCCGCGCAGGCTCAGTTGGTCGGCAAGGCCCAGCGGGCTGTCCCAGGTAAAGCCGGCGCCCCACTGCTGTTCGCCGGTCGAGCTCTGGCCGTCGTTGTGGCGGTTGAGGTTGGCTTGCCACGGTTTGCCGCGCTCGCCTTGCAAGCGCACGCGGCTGCCGCCCACTTCGCTGCCGGGCACCAGTTCCATCTGCGCCGGGCGCGATGGCAGGCGATTGAGTTGGTCGACCAGTTGCTCCAGTTGGCGAAGGTCGAGCACCTCGCCCGGTGTGCCGGGAAACGCCATGTTCAGTTCACGCGGACTGGCGATAGCGGATGGCTCCAGCCCTTCGAGGCGACCTTCTACAACGAGTACCTCCAGCGTGCCATCGGCCAGGTCTTGCTGCGGCAGGTAGGCGCGCGAGGTGACGTAGCCGTGGTCGAGGTAGTACTGGGTGACGGTTTTCAGCAGCGCGTTGAGCTGTGTGCTGCCCAGGCATTGGGCTTCGTAGGGGCGCAGCAGTTCGGCCTGACGGCTGGGGGAAATCAGCGTGGCGCCTTGCAAGGTAATGCGGGTGATGGCGAAGCACTGCTCATCCGGGTTGATGGCCGGCGCCGTGGCCTCGGCGCTTTTGCCGGGCAGCTGTCGCAGGTCTTGCAGGCGCTGTTGCTGTTCTTGCAGCACACGTTCCTGACGGTCGCGGATCAGGTCGCGGTCGGCTGGCAGCTCGGCGAATGCGGTGGAGCAAACAGCTAACAAGGTGCACAGCAGCACCCTAAAACGTAGCGCGGGCATAAGCCTTCAATCCCTTGAAGATAAGGTTTGGAAAACGTGAAGGCGCGGATTAAACAGGACACGCAAAATTTTGGCGACGCTTTATTGACCGGATGGCCACTATTGCGACATCACTCACAAGTCGGATAGCGAAAGGCTTACATCGCGTAGGTGATTGGTACGGTAGTGCGGCGAGAAAGCGGTGCGGGACGGGAGTTTCAGCGGTTTTTGCTTTGTGAGCGCGTGTAGGCGAATTTGATCAAGGGCATCGCGGCTAAAGCCGCTCCTACAGGATTGTAGGTGGCCCGGGGGACGGGGTGCGACGCGGCCTTCAATACATTGGCTGAACGCTCTCAAGGGTGGATGATCCAACCTGCACAGCGGTTGGCATCTCTGCCCCGCGTATAAAGTTAAGGAGAACGTTATGCCTTGGTATGCCTGGCTGATTTTGGCGTTGGCGCTTGGCTCGATTGTCGGCGGTTTGATGATGTTGCGCGACACGGCGAAGAAGTTGCCCCTCACGGACGAGCAACTCAGAAAGGTCCATGAGCGCAATGCGGAAATGGACGCAAAAGAAGCGCAAGACCGCTAGTTCAAAGGCAGCGCCTCAGGCCAAACGCAACACCACGGCGCCCGCGACGATGATGCTGGCGCCAACGATGCGCGCGGGGCTGAGGCGTTCTTTTAGAAAGAGCCCGGCGATCAGCACGCCGAACAGGATCGAGATTTCGCGCAGCGCGGCGATCACGGCCATCGGCGCCTGTGTCATGGCCCATAGCGCCAGGCCGTACGAGGCCAAGGTGCCGACCGCGCCGATTACTCCCATCCGCCAGTATGTGGCCGCGTACCTCAACAAGGGGCGGCGCCGAACCCGCATTGCCCACGTCACCAGCACCACGCCCGTCAATAGAAACAGCCATAACGTGTATGCCACCGGGGCACCGGAACGCCGCACGCCAAGGCCGTCGACCAAGGTGTACGCGGCGATGACGCCGGCGTTGAGTAGCGCCAGCAGCAAGCCGAGCCGCTGGGTCGGCGTCTGCCGGCCGGCGTGCCGTGAGAAAGCCATGGCCAGGATGCCCAGGCAGATGAGCCCGATGCCCAGCAACGCCAGTGGCGGCAGCTGTTCTTGAAGGAATATGACGCTGACCAGCGCCACCAGCAACGGCGCGGTGCCCCGCATGATCGGGTAGGTCTGGCTCATGTCGGCCAGCTGATACACCCGCGCGACCAGCACGAAATACAGCACCTGCAAGCCTACCGAGGCGCCAAGAAACGGCCAGCTCGCCGCGGCCGGTTGCACCAGCCAGGGCAGCAGCACCAGCGCCATCAGCGCGCCGCAGCCGGTGAGCAATACGGTGCTCAGCAGTTTGTCGGTACCGCCTTTGACGATGGCATTCCAACTGGCGTGCAGCAGCGCCGCGAGCAGTACCACCAGATAAACCGACACGCGTGCTCCTTAACGGCGTAGTGCTAGCGCCTCAATGGGGCTTTTTCAGCAACGTGGCGACGGCTTCGAGCAGCGTGTCCATGGCCACCGGTTTTTGCAGGTGCAAGTTGAAGCCGGCCGCCACCGCATCGTCCACGTCCTGCTTGGTGCTATATCCCGATAACGCAACGGCGGGCGTGTGCGGGTTGGCGCTGTCGTGGCGGATGGCGCGCATCATTTGGTGGCCGTCGAGCAGGGGCATGCCGATGTCCGAGAGAATCAGGTCGTAGCGGTTGTCTTTGGCCAACGTCAGGCCACGCTCGCCATTCTCGGCGGTGGTCACGGTGGCGTCTTCGCCTTCTAACAGCATTTCCATGACGTTGAGAATATCGGGCGAGTCGTCGACCACCAATACCTGCACGCCACTCAGGCTGCCCGCTGCGGCGACGGCCTCGATGCCGGTTTTAAGTTGCAGCTCGGTTTGCAGGCAGATGGGCAGCCACAGGCTGAAACGCGCGCCCCGCCCTCGCCCTTCGGAGAACGCTTCAATGCGCCCGCCGTGGGCTTCGACCAGCTGATGCACCAGCGCCAGGCCAATGCCCAGGCCGTTCTTGGAGCGGTGCACGTGTTGCATATCGGCCTGGCCGAACAGGTCGAACACCTTGCCGAGAAAATCCGGGTCGATGCCTTGGCCGGTGTCGACCACATCGAGCCGGGCGGCGTCGCCATCACGGCTCACGGCCAGACTCACGCGCCCGCCAGCCGGGGTGAATTTCAGGGCGTTGTTGAGCAGGTTCCAGATCATTTGCTCAAGCCGCGTGTTGTCGGCGTTGACGAACAGATGCTCGCCCTCGTCGCGGTACGTGAGCTCGATGTGGTCACCTTCGGCGATGGGCTTGAACATGTCGAAGGTGTTGCGCACGGAGTCGCTGAAGTCGCGCACGGCCATGCTCAGGTTGAGCTTGCCGGTGCGCACGCGGGAGACGTCCATCAGGTCGTCGATAATCCGCGATTGGTTGCGCACGGCGGCCTGAATGGCATCGCCAGCCCGGTTAAGCGGCGGCGAGGCTTTGAACAATGGCGTGCGGGTCATCACGTCCATGTTCAGTTGAATCAAGTTCAGCGGGTGTTTGAGTTCGTGGGACAGCACGGCAAAAAACTCGTCTTTACGCTCGTTGCTAGCCTGGGCGGTGAACAGCAGGTTTTCGCTTTCGTCGGCGCGGCGTTGCTGCTCGGTGAGGTCGTGCGCCACCAGCGCAAAACCATGCAACGTGCTGTTGAACATCGGCTGCAGCAGGCAATGGCTGGGAACGTGGGTGCCGTTGCTGCAAACGAAACTACGCGCTTCGCTGAGTTGGCCTTCACGCTCGGCGCGTTGGCGGTCGCGCTCCGGCAAGCCCTGAGCGCGGTCTTCTTGCCGGTAAAGCAAGTCAAGCGACTTGCCGATCACCGAGCTGGCTAGGTGGCCGAACAGCAATTCAGCCCCGCCATTCCATGAAGTGATGATGCCAGCGCAGTCCATCGTGACGATTGCGTAGGCCTTGATGCTCTGGGCCAACAATTTGGTGTGGGCTTCGCCGGCGCGCATTTTTTCTTCGGCGAAGCGTCGGCTGGTGATGTCGATAAAGGTCAGCACCGAGCCTTGAATGCGGTCGTCGGTGGTGCGGTACGGCAGAAACCGCGCCAGGTACCAGCGGCCATCGGCGCTGGTGACTTCCCGTTCGATCAGTCGCAGTTCTTCAAAGGCGCGCGTGGCATCGCTGATCAGGTCGGGGTAATCGAGGCGGTGGGTGATGTCGAGTATCGAGCGACCGGCGTCATTGCGAATGACGTTGAAGATGTCGCCGGTGCGCGGGGTAAACCATTTGATGCGCATCTGCCGGTCGACAAACAGCGTCGCGATATCGGTGGAGGAAATCAGGTTTTGCAGGTCGTCGGTGATCTTGCTGGCTTCGTCAACTTTGACCTTCAGCTCGGCGTTCACCGTCACCAATTCTTCGTTGATCGACTGCAGCTCTTCCTTGCTCGTTTCCAGCTCTTCGGTGGCCGAGCGCAGTTCTTCGTTGATGGCCTGCAGTTCTTCGTTCGAGGCGCGCAGTTCTTCGGTGGAAGCATCGGAATGCTCCATAGTTTGTTGCAGTTGTTCTTTGGTTTGTTGCAGCTCGGCTTCCAGATGAGTCAGCACGGAATCTTTGCTGGCACCACGTTGCAGCGGGCCCGGATCGAGACTGTCATCAACCTTGTCGAACAGCACCAGCACGTAGTCGCTGGCCGACTCGGTATCGCGGAACGGCTTGACCACCATGTTCACGTAACTGGCGCTGCCGCCCTGCTCCAGCTTCACGCGGCGGGCGTCCACGCTCTTGCCGGTCTTGATCGCCTGATACAGCGCGGTGCGCAGTTCCAGGCGCAGTTCCGGGTGCACGACCGCAGGCAAGTTGAGCGTTGGCTCGCCACCGATGTAGCGCAAGAATTCGCCGGCCCGGGCCGACATATGCACGATGTCGGAATCGAAATTGACGATCACGCTCGGCGGCGCGTACTGCTCCAGCACACGCTGGTGCACATCGGCAAACGAGGGTTTGCGCTGCGGCACATTCAGCCCTCGCGGCACGGGCATCGGCAACGGGCCGGAGAACGTGCTGATGGGCATGCTCGGCCGTTTGTGCGAAGAATTTTTAGCGCGGTAAATGCGATTTTTCTTGTCCACCACAGCGAACAAATTTGGGCACGCATCAGCCGTTTCCGAGCTGCCAAGAAACAGCAGGCCGCCTGGGTTCAGGGCGAAGTGGAACATGCGCAGCACTTCGGCCTGAATGTCGCGGTCGAGGTAAATGAGCAGGTTGCGGCACGAGATCATGTCCAGCCGCGAGAACGGCGGGTCGCGCAGAATATTGTGGGTGGCGAACAGGATTTTCTCGCGCACCTCTTTCTTCACCCGGTAGTAAGCCGCTTCCTTGGTGAAGAATTGGCGCAGGCGCGTGGGGCTGACGTCGGTGAGAATCGATTCCGGGTACAGACTGGAGCGGGCAATGGCCAGGGCGCTGTCGTCAATGTCGGTGGCAAACACATGCAGCTCGGCGTTGCTCATGGTTTGCTCGGCGTGCTCGCTGAGCAGCATGCACAACGAATACGCCTCTTCGCCGGTGGAACAGGCCACGGACCACACGCGAATCTGCGCGTCGCCGTCGCCGTCGATGGGTTTGTCGAACAGCGCGGGGATCACCTCGCGCTCCAGCGCTTCGAACGCTTCCACGTCGCGAAAGAAGTTGGTCACGCCGATCAACATGTCATCCAGCAGCGCCGGGGTTTCTTCCATGTGCTCGTTAAGCAGCGTGGCGTAGGCCGGCATATCGCTGATGCCGTTGACCTGCATGCGCCGCTCGATTCGACGCAACACGGTGGCTTGTTTGTAGTGCTTGAAATCGTGACCAGTGCGCGCTCGCAGCAGGCTGAGGATGTCGCGAAGGGCAATTTCGCTAGATTTGGCCAGTTGCGCGTCCGGCTCCTTGCGCACCTCGTCCGGGGCCTGCGCGAGGGGAATATGCAATTCCTGGATGTTGGCGCTCAGGTGTACCAGGCGCGCCGCCAATTCGGCTACCGGCAGCACGATATCGACGACACCCGACTCAATGGCGCTGCGCGGCATCGACGCGAACTCGGCTTCGTCGGGGGACTGCGCCAGGGTGATGCCGCCCTTCTCCTTGATGCGCGCCAGCCCCACGGCGCCGTCTGCGCCGGAGCCGGAGAGCACCATGGCAATGGCGTGGGTTTGATGCACTTCAGCCAAGGCGCGGAAAAACAGGTCAATGGTGACGTGCATGCCACGGGTGCGTTGCGGCGTGGCCAGGCGCAGATAGCCGTCGTTCATCGACAGGTCCATGCCAGGCGGAATCACGTACACCGTGTTGGCCTCGATGGCGATGGCCTCGGCCACTTCATGCACCGGCATGGCCGTGGCTTTTTGCAGAATGTAGGCGAGCTGGCTTTCGTGTTCAGGCGACAGGTGCATGACCACCACAAAGGCCATACCGCAGTCGCTGGGCATTTGCTCGAAGAACTTAATGAGCGCCTGCAGACCACCTGCCGAGGCACCAATGCCTACAACCGGAAACGTGAGATGGCTGCGCGTCAATGACGGCGAATCCGAATCGCGCGGTTCTGGGGTGTCGCTCATGAAGACCTCAGGCAGTGAGGCGGGCGACGGGAAAAGTTCCTGATCGACGGCCTTGTGATCGGTGGAAAGCAAAAAATAACGCGCAGCAGGCAAACGGCTGGGCACAGAGTTTAAAGCGCAAAGACGCCTCTATGGCAGGCCTTTTTAATAGGGCTGCCCGTGGCCGGAAAGTTCAAGGGGAATACGGCACGGCGCAAGGCTGGAGCGGCTTATGCAAGCCGGCGAATCGTCTGGGTAATGGCAGTGCACGCGCGCTTATCCCACCGAGTACAACGCCAGGCTTTGCTTGAGCAATTGCGGCTGTAACAGGCGGATGTCGGATTCGATTTCATCGATGATCCGTTCGATGTCATCGCGGTGCAGGCTGGCACTGCAGGCGATGCCGGCGATGGACAGCAGCGTGGCGCCGCTGTCGGGTTGGTAGATACGCACCAGCATCGAATGGGTGCTGTCCATGCTGGCTTCCAGGCCAAGGGGTGCGAAATGCTCCTGAAGCAACACACAGGCGGCGGGAAAGGATCGTTTCACGGCCAAACCTCGCGGGTTTCGCAAAAGGTGCAGATCAGCCTAGGCGAGGTTCAGCCGCCCTGCCCCGCATTTGGTCTGATAGCACGGCAGTGCCATGGCGATTGCTCGCCTGGACACTTTCTCTCTGCGCTACAGGAGCCAGCTTGCTGGCGAATTTCGCTCGCACGGGAAAGAACTTCGTTTCCAGGGTTCGCCAGCAAGCTGGCGCCTACGGAGGAGCCGGCAACGTCGTTTTGATAGCGCCATTCAATCAACCTGATAGCAAGATTCCCTGAACCTCTGCGTACCGCCGGCTCTCGATAACCCATAAGCCCACCGTGGGGCTTAAACGGATTTCAGCGAGGAACCCGCCGTAACGGTCGCTCGCGCCCTAAGGACCTACCTGATCAGGAGCATCTAATGGCTACGCCGAAAAACCCCGCCGCCGGAAAACCTTCCGCCAAACAAGCCAAGCAGCCACAACCACCGGCCACCGCCGGCCAACCCGCCAGCGCCACACCGGCGCAAGCCGCTCAGGCCGAGGCGGTGCAACAAACGGTCGCCGCCTGCCCGTTCAATGCCAACAAAGCCAAGGAATACGGCGCTGCCTCCACCCGGCCAAGCCCAGGTGAAACGGTCGCCGCGCCACCGGTGGTCGGCGCCAGCACCTTGAGTGAAGACAATATCAACGAGAAGATCGGCGCCGCGCAGCCGGGCTTCAATGCCAATAGTGGCGAGCTGCCTCGGGTGCAAGCAGACAGCGCTGGCCAAGGGTTGACCACCAACCAGGGCGTACCGGTGGGCGATAACCAAAGCTCGCTGAAAGCCGGCCTGCGTGGCCCGGCGCTGCTGAAAGATTTCATCCTGCGCGAGAAAATCACCCACTTCGACCACGAGCGCATTCCAGAGCGCATCGTGCATGCCCGTGGCTCAGCGGCTCACGGTTTCTTCGAAGCCTACGAAGACCTCAGCGACATCACCCGCGCTGCGCCATTCGCCGCAGCCGGCAAGCAAACGCCGGTGTTTGTGCGCTTCTCCACCGTAGCCGGTGAACGTGGCTCGAAAGATACCGCTCGCGATGCCCGTGGTTTCGCCGTGAAGTTCTACACCGACCAGGGCAACTGGGATCTGGTGGGCAACAACATTCCAGTGTTCTTCATTCAGGACGCCATGAAATTCCCCGACCTGGTGCATGCGGTAAAACCCGAACCGCACCACGGCATGCCGCAAGCGGCGTCGGCGCACGACACCTTCTGGGACTTCATCTCGCTGTCGCCAGAAGCGGCTCACATGATCATGTGGGTGATGTCTGACCGTGGCATTCCGCGTAGCTACCGGATGATGCAAGGCTTCGGGGTAAACACCTTCCGCTTCGTCAATGCGCGCGGTGAATCGCACTTCGTGAAGTTCCACTGGAGCCCACTGCTCGGCACGCACTCGCAGGTGTGGGACGAAGCGGTGAAGGTCTCCGGCGCCGACCCGGATTACCACCGCCGCGACCTGTGGGAAGCCATCGAGGCCGGCGCTTATCCCGAGTGGGAACTGGGTGTGCAGGTGGTCAGCGAAGCCGAGGCCGAGGCCTTCAGTTTCGACATTCTCGACCCGACCAAACTGATTCCCGAAGAATTGGTGCCGTTGCGGCCGGTGGGGCGCATGGTGCTCAATCGCAACCCGGACAATTTCTTTGCCGAAACCGAGCAGGTGGCGTTCTGCGCCGCCCACGTGATTCCGGGTATCGACTTCAGTAACGACCCGTTGCTGGCTGGCCGAATTCACTCGTACGTCGACACGCAAATCAGTCGCCTGGGCGGCGCCAACTTTCACGAAATTCCAATCAACTCGCCGCTGGCGCCCGTGCACAACAACCAGCGCGATGGTATGCATCGGCAAACCATCAACCGTGGCCGTGTGGCGTATGAGCCGAACTCCCTGGCCGGCGGCTGCCCGTTCCAGACCGGCGAAATGGGTTTTGTACCCTTCCCCGAGCCGGTGCAAGGCGACGAGGTGCGTGGCAAGCCGGAGAAATTCGCTGAGCACTACAACCAGGCCACGCTGTTCTTCAACAGCCAGGCGCCGTTCGAACAGCAGCACATCATTGACGCGCTGCGTTTCGAACTGAGCAAAGTGACCGTGCCGGCCGTGCGCACGCGCATGTTGGCGCAGCTGCGCAACATCTCGGAAAAACTGGCCCAAGGTGTCGCTGATGGGCTGGGCGCGCCACTGCCGGAACCGTTGCCGAAAGCGCTGGTAACGCCGGTGAAACCCGAGGTTGAACTGTCGCCGGCATTGTCGTTGTTGGCGCGGCCGGGGGACGGCAGCATCAAGACGCGGCAGATCGCCATTCTGGTAGCCAACGGCATTGATGAGGCCAGCGTGAAAACTGTCGCCGATGGCTTGATTGCCGAAGACGCGGTAGTGCGTTTGGTAGGCCCGCGGGTGGGTGCGTTCACAGGCGCGGCAGGCGGCGAAGTGGTGGCCGATGCGTCGCTAGAGAATCAACCCTCGCCGTTGTTCGATGCGGTGTATGTGCCCAATGGCCAAGCGGCCATTGAAGCGCTGAAAGCAGACGGCCGCGCATTGGAGTTTTTGCGCGACGCTTTCCGCCATGGCAAAACCATCGCCAGCGCAGGCGGCGGCAGTGCCTTGCTGCAACAGGCGAATATCGATATCGGCAGCAGTGTGCCGGGCGTAATCGTGGCGAAGGCGGCCGATAAAGGCTTGGTGAAATCGTTCGTGGAAGCGGTGGCTAAACACCGCCATCCAGAACGCGAAACCAATCCGCCGAAGGTGTAACCAGCAGCGGTGCAGGGCGGCTGACGACGGTGTTCGTCAGCCGCCCTGCCCTGGCGTTAGAAGAGATACCGCGCACCCAGATTGACTGCCCAGGGTTGGTCCACCTGACGGCCTTGCGCATGTTCGACATCCAGAGAAATCTTGGTTGCCTGACTCACCTGCAACACCCCGCCAAAGCCGACTTCGACGCGAGCATCAGCCACCTTGTTGCCCAAGGTGTAGCCGTTGACTTCAACCGAACTTTCACCGGCGAACTCGTGCACATACGAGGCTTTCACGTAAGGCTGAAACGCCAGGCCATTGGACCGCGTGTGCGTTCTGCCCAGCAATGCCCCAACCCGGCCTTGCAACGAGCTGGCGTCGCCAGGTGCCACATGCAGTCCGTTACTTGCGGTGTAACGCTCGGCGCCTATGTGGGTGTAGGTCAGCTCCACCTGCGGCTCGATAAACCAGTTGTGCTGTAAGGAAATCTGCCGGCCAAATTCGATATCGGCGGCGTACCCGCTGGCGCGATAACTGCCTTTGATGCGTTTGCCCGTATTGGCCTGGGTTTTAACTTCGTTCTCCATCCAGTTGTACTTCGCCACGCTGTCGAGGTAATAGCCGCGTTCGTCCATCCACGTTGCGTACACGCCGAGCAGACGGCTATTGATTTCGCCGTTCGCGCCTGCGCCGAAATGCTGCGTTGATGTCGCCGCGCCGACTATGGCGCCGAGGTACAGTTTGGCGCCTGGCATGTCGATGGCCTGGTCGGCCCCCACTTCCACTCCACGCACTTGCTGGGTGAATGCGCGGCTGTGGCCATTGGCGACGTTGAAGGTCTTGCCAATGCCTCGCGTCCACACGCCACCTCGGTCATCGCCCATGCGCAACTCACCCAGGCGTTTGACTAGCGCATTCATTTCCGCGCCCCAGAGCACGGCAGCCGCCACCTGATTGCCCAGCGCCACATTGCTGCCGTCGGAGATACTGTCGACGGCGTTAATCGAGGTGTTGCGCAGCAGCCAGTCGTCGCCTTCCTGCTCCAGGGTGTAGCGGAACGCGCCGGCATCCACATACGGCCGACCTGCCAGGGCAAACTGCCCCGCGCCTCCGTTGCCGTCCACCACCAACAGTTCGCCGTTGGCAGCGCCCGGCTCACGCCCGGAGTCGGCGATCATTAACGTCTGGTTGTCCTGCACGGCGCCGAGCACCTTGAGCAGATCACCGCGTTCGGCGGCCAAATCGGTGTTGAGGGCGAAAATTCCTGAGCCGGTGAGATCACCCTCAACGGTCAGCGTTTTGAAGGTCGTGCCAGGTTGAAACGCCACGGTGCCGCTGTTATGCAAGTTGACGAGCGTGGAGTCGCCGGTGACGTTCCAGCGACTGGTGTCCAGCACATCGAGGCGATCAAGGTGCTGGACAGCGCCGGTGAGTGTCGAGTTATCCAGATTCAGCTCGGAATCTCCGGTGCTGGCGCCAGCCACCTGGACGTCGCCTGTCAGCACGCTGTTCTGCGCCAATACCCGCACGGCGCCATGGGCAACGCTGGCGCCGTTGACCAGGTTCTCACTGATGTCGAGCAGTCGCTGCCCGCTGACGGTGGTGTTGCTCAGTGTCACGTCGAGTTTCCCGCCAATTACGGCGATGGCCGAACCTTGCGCAGCGGTCAGGCTGCCGCCCTCGACCGTCGCTTGGTTCAACTGGTCATCGGCGGTGCCTATGGAGCCCAGCGCAATGCTGTCCACGCCGGCTGCACTTGCCCGAACATTTTCCAGCGTTAGCGTAGCGCCTCGGTTCATTAGGGCGGCGGCCGCGCCGTCACCCTGGGCTGTCACGTCCATGTCGGTGGCGGCAATGCGCGAATCTATCGCCGCCATCAAGCCGACCCCGCCATTGCGGGTATTAACCGTGCCCCTGTTGAGCGTGACCATGCCGCCCGATACGGCAAACGCTCCAACACCGGCGTCATCAAGGGAAATGGCGATACCGGTGGCATCGATTCTGGCGGTATCGCCTTGGCTATATAGCCCATGGGCTTGCTCGCCCAAGGTCGTGATGGTTACGTTGCGCAAGGTCGCCGTGCCGCCTTGGCTGGAGACTCCGACCGCGCCATTGCCCTCGGTGCGAATGATCACGTCCTCGAGATTGGCCGTGGTATCTACGCTGGCTAACCACACACCGTGGGCGTCTTCACCCAAGGTGTTGATCTGGCTGCCGCTGACTTGAACCGTGGCGTCGGAATTAACATTGATGCCGATCGAAAAATCCCCACGTGTGGTTACGCGGCTATCGACGATGTTGGCGGTTGCCGGCATCGCAGCACTCGTGCCCATGAGCATCAGGGCATGGGCTTCGATACCTGAGGTTTCGACTGCGCTTTGGGTCAGCGCCACCCCTGCGTTGTCGAAAACGCCTAAACCAATGGCCGACCCACCGGCCGTAGAGACCGTTACGTTTTCCAGCTCCACCCGGGAAGCCGTATCGCTAAACACGCCGTAGCCCATGGTCTTGCTGGTAAAAACGCTGCCGTTGTTCAGCGAGATGCGTGCGCGGTCCGTCGCCGACACGCCGATAGCGCTTGAGCCTTCCGCGCTGATCTGCACTTGTATGAGGTCGATGCGCCCGCCGTTGCTGGCTTCTACCGCTGAGGCAGTGGAGCCGGTAGTGCGCAAAGTGAGGCTGCTGCCAGTCAGCGTGCCCTCTGACTTGAGGGCCGCAGAAGCATGGCCGCGCGTTGTGATGCTTGAGTGGGTGACCTCCACCACGTCGCCGGCATTGACCGAGACTCCCGGTGATTGGCCGGCACTGGTATCGATGGTTTGCCCGGTGATAACGGTGGGCGCCGCGACGGCATACGTTTGCATAACCGTCAGATTGATCAATGCCGCCAGCAATAGCTGGCGCCCCGGCGGTCGCCCCTTTTGGCATGAAAGGGTTCGGGGCATATCTAGTGGGTTCATCGTTCAGACTCCGGCGATTTTGATTGCCGGCAGTCTTCTTAGTCAGGGACACGCGACGCCATGGGAGCATTCGGTTATTGGCCCAGGAACGTTCTGAAGCTTTACAACCAACCCTTTTCCAAGCCGCTAGTGCACCACCTGCCAGCGCACCCTTCAGCGGTGCGTACGGGTCAATCCACTAGGGACACAATTCAAGCAGTGCCTGCACCAATTCCGACTGGCTAAACGGTTTGCCTATATGGGGCAAGGCGGCGTCGGTTTCGCTGAGTTTGTCGGCGTAACCGCTGGCGAGCAGCACAGGCAAAGTGGGCCAGCGTTGTTTGATGTGCTGGGCCAGTTCGGCACCGGTCATCACGGGCATGGCCAAGTCTGTCACCACCACGTCAATGCGCGCGCTGTTGGCGAGCAGGTGCAGCGCCTGATCGGCGGACGAAGCTTGTACGGCGGTACAGCCCAAGTCGTCGAGCATGGCCGCCGTGCTCAGCAGCACCAGCGGATCATCGTCTACCACCAGCACGTTCAATGGTTGCAGCACGGAGGCGATCGGCGCCAGCGCGGTTTGCGCGTTCAGATCCGCCACCTCACCGTCGGCGACCGGCAACCACATTTCTGCGGTAGTGCCCTGCCCCAGCACGCTGCTCAGCAGCAGTCGCCCACCCGATTGCTGGGCAAAACCGTGCACCATCGACAGCCCCAGGCCAGTGCCTTTGCCGACACCCTTGGTGGTGAAGAAGGGTTCCCGGGCGCGTTCCAGCGTTTCGCTGTCCATGCCCTCGCCGCTGTCAGTGACGGACAGGCATACGTACCGCCCGGCTTTGAGTTCACCGTCGTCGTCGGCGAGTTCTTCTTCACGCGCGGCGATCACAATCTGGCCGCCACTGGACATGGCGTCACGGGCGTTGACGGCGAGGTTGAGCAAGGCCATTTCCAGCTGATTGCTGTCTGCCAATAGCGGGCTCAAACGCAGCGGAAAGCGCACTTCAATGCGGGTTTGCGGACCCAGCGCGCGTTGCAGCATGTCGGACATACCGCGCACCAGCGCTGGCGCGTCGAGTGCTTCAACCACCAATTTCTGGCTGCGGGCAAAGGCCAGCATACGTTGGGTCAGCGTGGCGCCGCGCTGGGCGCCCTGAATGGCGTTGTCGAGCAGGTTGAGCACTTTCGGGTCGTTGGGTACGCGGCGGCGCACCACTTCCAGACTGCCCAGCACCACCATCAACAGGTTGTTGAAGTCGTGGGCGATGCCGCCCGTGAGGCGGCCCAGCGATTCCATTTTCTGCGCCTGGAACAGCGACTCACGGGCTTTTTCCAGCGCGCGCTGGGCTTCCATGGTTTCGGTGATGTCGCGAGTGATTTTGGCGAAGCCGATGAGCATGCCCAGGTCGTTACGGATGGGGTCGACCACCACGCTGGCCCAAAACCGCGTGCCGTCTTTGCGGATGCGCCAGCCCTGGCTTTCAAAACGGCCCTCGCTCACGGCGCGGCTCAGGCCACGTTGCGGCTCGCCATTAGCGGCGTCTTCGGCGCTGAAGAACAACGAGTAGTGCTTGCCGATGATTTCCTGCGGCGTGTAGCCCTTGATGCGCTGGGCACCGGTGTTCCAATTGGTGATCACGCCTGTGGGGTCGAGCATATATAAGGCGTAATCGGTGACGCCTTCGACCAACAAGCGGAACTGCTGCTCGCTCTGCTTTAGCGATTCTTCGGCGAGTTTGCGTTCGGTGAGGTCGCGGGTGACTTTGGCGTAGCCGATCAGGGTGCCGTCGGCGTCGCGAATGGGGTCGATAACCACGTGGCACCAGAAGCGCTCGCCATCCTTGCGTTGCCGCCAACCTTCGCCTTCGAAACGCCCTTCCATCTCGGCCGTCGACAGCGCGCGCTGGGGCATGCCCCTGTCGCGGTCTTCTTCGGTGTAAAAGCGGGAAAAGTGCTGACCGAGAATTTCGCTTTCTTCGTAGCCTTTGAAGCGCTTGGCGCCAGCGTTCCAGCTGCTGACCAGACCGTTGGCGTCGAGCATATAAATGGCGTAGTCAGTGACCGCATCGAGCAACATCCGGTAGCGGTCGTCGCTCATCAAGGGATCTGGCTTGCGCTTTAACTGGGGCATGCAGGCTCCGCGGAGCTGGGGGGGTGAAAAGGACAGGGGCAAATCTTAACGGTGCTGGCGGCGGTGGGTCCATGGCCCGCCGTTATGGCGTGTGGCCGTGATGGCGAGCCCGTGAGGTGTAGAGGCCGGTGGCAGGGTTTCGTTCTGTGTAATTGCACCCGCCAAAGGTTGGAAAACCTGCGCCTCGAAGCGCCATTCGCTACCGCTACGCACCAGCCTGTTACCGAATGCCCCGTGTTGGCGCACCGTTTCGGTGCGATGAAAAATTATCGTTAGTTGCCAAGGTTTTACGGGGCAGGTGGATAGCCAGGCGCGGCGGCTTTCTGATCCAATATGTCGATAACGGTACAGTGGTTCGAAAATTGCTGGCATACACTCGTTCGGGACTGTTTCCCGTCGTACTTCCGCGTTATCTCACGTGATCTACACACTAAGGACACAAGCAATGAAGAAAGCATGGCTGACTCTTTCTGCCCTGGCCCTTTGCATTGGCGCCGGTGCGCTGCAAGCCAAAGAATTCAAAGAAATCCGCTTCGGTGTCGATCCTTCCTACGCTCCCTTCGAATCCAAAGCCGCTGACGGCAGCCTGGTTGGCTTCGACATCGACTTGGGCAACGCCATCTGCGCTGAGCTGAAAGTGAAGTGCAAATGGGTTGAAAGCGATTTCGACGGCATGATCCCTGGTTTGAAAGCACGCAAGTTCGACGGCGTGATTTCCTCCATGACCGTCACTCCGGCCCGCGAAAAAGTTATCGATTTCTCGGACGAACTGTTCTCCGGCCCAACTTCGCTGGTGTTCAAGAAAGGCGCTGGCCTGACTGCTGACCCAGCGTCGCTCAAAGGCAAAACCGTGGGCTACGAGCAAGGCACCATTCAGGAAGCCTATGCCAAGGCCGTGCTGGACAAAGCCGGTGTGAAAACTCAGGCCTACCAGAACCAGGATCAGGTTTACGCCGACCTCACCAGCGGCCGTCTGGATGCCTCCATCCAGGACATGCTGCAAGCCGAGCTGGGCTTCTTGAAGTCGCCACAAGGCGCTGACTACGAAGTGAGCGAGGCCATCGACAGCGAACTGCTGCCAGCCAAAACCGCTATCGGCATCTCCAAAGGCAATGACGAGCTCAAAGCCCTGCTGAACAAAGGCATCAAAGCGCTGCACGACGACGGCAAATACGCCGAAATCCAGAAGAAGCACTTCGGTGAGCTGAATCTGTACCTCGGCAATAAATAAGCCGAGCGGGCCGTCGCAATAACGGCCCAGTAACCGCCCACCCCGTCAGACGGGTGGGCGTTTTGTTTAGCGATGAGCGTTACTCATGTTCGAAAACCTGCTGCAATTTCTCGGGCTGTCGGCCTTCAGCTTGAAAGGCTTCGGCCCGCTGCTGCTGCTTGGCACCTGGATGACCATCAAATTATCGGTTCTGTCGCTGCTGGTGGCCGTTGTACTCGGCCTGCTCGGCGCCAGCGCCAAACTGTCGAGCCTGCGCGCCTTGCGCATTCCGGCGCAGCTGTACACCACCCTGATTCGCGGCGTGCCCGACCTGGTGTTGATGCTGCTGATTTTCTACAGCCTGCAAACCTGGCTGTCGTCGTTCACCGACGCGATGGAATGGGATTACATCGAGATCGATCCCTTCGCCGCCGGGGTTATCACCCTGGGTTTTATCTACGGCGCGTATTTCACCGAAACCTTCCGCGGCGCCATTCTCGCTGTGCCCCGTGGGCAGATCGAAGCCGCCACGGCCTATGGCCTCAAACGTGGCCAGCGCTTTCGCTATGTGGTGTTCCCGCAAATGATGCGCTTCGCCCTGCCGGGCATCGGCAATAACTGGATGGTGATGCTCAAAGCCACGGCGCTGGTGTCGATCATCGGCCTGGCCGACGTGGTGAAAGCCGCGCAAGACGCCGGCAAGAGCACCTATCAGCTGTTCTATTTTCTGGTACTGGCGGCGCTGATTTACCTGGCGATCACCAGTGCCTCGAACTTTGTCTTGCGACGGCTCGAACGGCGCTACGCGGCTGGCGCGCGGGAGGCGGTGCGATGATCGAGTTACTGCAGGAATACTGGAGACCGTTTCTCTACAGCGATGGCGTGAATATCACCGGGCTGGCCATGACCATGTGGCTGCTCAGCGCGTCGATTTTTTTCGGCTTTATGGTCTCGATTCCGTTGTCGATTGCCCGCGTTTCGCCCTCGCGCCTGGTGCGCTGGCCGGTGCAGTTTTACACCTACCTGTTCCGTGGCACGCCGCTGTATATCCAGTTGCTGATTTGCTACACCGGCATCTACAGCATCGCAGCGGTGCGTGAAGTGCCGATGCTCGACTCGTTCTTTCGCAACGCCATGAACTGCACCATTCTGGCGTTCTCGCTGAACACCTGCGCCTACACCACCGAGATTTTCGCCGGTGCCATTCGCAGCATGAACCACGGCGAAGTCGAAGCGGCCAAGGCCTACGGCCTCAATGGCTGGAAGCTGTATGCCTACGTGATCATGCCCTCGGCGCTGCGCCGTTCGTTGCCGTACTACAGCAACGAAGTGATTCTGATGCTGCACTCCACCACCGTGGCCTTCACCGCCACCGTGCCGGACATTCTCAAAGTCGCGCGGGATGCAAACTCGGCCACCTTCCTGACCTTTCAATCGTTCGGCATCGCAGCGCTGATCTACCTGGCCATCACCTTCACCCTGGTAGGCCTGTTTCGCTTGGCGGAAAAACGCTGGCTGGCCTTCCTCGGTCCTGCGCATTAAGGGTTGCCCATGCGTCATCAACAACACGAGCTTCTCGCCCCGGTGCCTGGCACCGCGCGGCAGATTCACAGCTTTCATTTCGGATCGGCCTCGGTCGATAAGGCGGCCAAACGCGCCTACATTCAGGCCTCGCTGCACGCCGACGAGTTGCCCGGCATGTTGGTGGCCTGGCACCTGAAACAGCGCCTGAGCGAGCTGGAAAACGCGGGCCAAATACTCGGCGAAGTGACCCTGGTGCCGGTGGCCAATCCCATCGGCCAGGCGCAAGTCATCATGGATATGCCGCTGGGCCGCTACGAGCTGGAAACGCGCGAGAACTTTAACCGCGCCTTTATCAACGTCAGCCAGCACGTGGGCGACGAAGTGGAGTCGCTGCTCAACGACGACGCTGCGCACAACCTGCAACTGATCCGCGCCAGCCTGCATCAGGCGCTTACCCACGCCACGCCGACCACGCAATTGCAGTCGCAACGCCTGACCTTGCAACGCCTGGCCTGTCAGGCCGATGTGGTGCTCGATTTGCACTGCGACTTCGAAGCGGTGGCGCACCTGTACACCACGCCCGAAGCCTGGGAGCGGGTCGAACCGCTGTCGCGCTATATCGGCGCTGACGCCAGCCTGCTGGCCAGCGATTCCGGCGGCCAGTCGTTCGATGAAAGCTTCAGCCTGTTTTGGTTACAGATGCAGCAGCGCTTCGGCGAGCGCTTCCCGATTGCCCAGGGCGCCATTGCCGTGACAGTGGAACACCGTGGCGTGCTGGACGTTTCCCACGCGCAAGCGGCGGCCGATTCCCAGGCCATTCTTAATTACCTGACCCACGTTGGCGTGTTGGCCGGCGACGCCCCTGCCCTGCCCGCGCTGCGCCAACCGGCCACGCCGCTCGCCGGCGTAGAGCCGGTGACCACGCCGGTGGGCGGCTTGCTGGTTTTTTGCGCCGCGCCAGGCCAAGTGATGGCAGCCGGCGACCAGATCGCCGACGTCATCGACCCGATCAGCGACAGCGTCACGCCCATTTATTGCAGCACGGCGGGCCTGCTCTACGCCCGTTCGATGCGCCGCATGGCCACGGCCGGCATGGCCATCGCCCACGTGGCCGGCAGCCAGGCCTTCCGCAGCGGCTACCTACTTTCGCCTTGAGGTTTTTCGTCCATGTACAAACTGACCATTGATGGCCTGCATAAAAGCTATGGCGACAATGAAGTGCTCAAAGGCGTTTCGCTGAAGGCCGCAAGTGGCGACGTGATCTGCCTGATCGGCGCGAGCGGCTCGGGCAAGAGCACGTTTTTGCGCTGCATCAACTTCCTCGAACAGCCCAACGACGGCGCCATGAGCCTGGACGGCCAGCAAGTGCGCATGGTCGCCGACCGTGGCGGCATGCGCGTGGCCGACGAAGACGAACTGCAACGCCTGCGCTGCCGCCTGGCCATGGTGTTCCAGCACTTCAACCTGTGGAGCCACATGACGGTGCTGGAAAACATCACCATGGCGCCCCGCCGGGTGCTGGGTGTGAGCAAGGAAGAAGCGGAAACCCGCGCGCGACGCTATCTGGAAAAAGTCGGTTTGCCGGAGCGCGTTGCCAACCAGTACCCGGCGTTTCTTTCCGGCGGTCAACAACAGCGCGTAGCGATTGCCCGGGCGTTGGCCATGGAACCGGAAATCATGCTCTTCGACGAACCCACCTCCGCCCTCGACCCCGAGCTGGTGGGCGAAGTGCTGAAAGTGATTCAGGCGCTGGCCGAGGAAGGCCGCACCATGATTTTGGTGACCCACGAAATGGGCTTCGCCCGTCAGGTGGCAAGCCAGGTGGTGTTTTTGCACCAAGGCAAAATCGAAGAACAAGGCGCGCCGAAGGATGTGCTGGATAATCCGCAGAGCGAGCGCTTGCGGCAGTTTTTGAGCGGCAACCTGAAATAATCGATTCCTGCAAACGAACTTCTCGACCCAATAAAAAACCGGGCACAGGGCCCGGTTTTTTTATTTCCGCTGAACGCTATCAAGCCTTAGGCAAGGTCACGCCCAACTGGCCTTGATACTTACCGCCGCGATCTTTGTACGACACTTCGCACGCTTCATCCGATTGCAGGAAGAGCATCTGGGCCACGCCTTCGTTGGCGTAGATTTTCGCCGGCAAGGTGGTGGTGTTGGAGAACTCCAGCGTCACGTGACCTTCCCATTCCGGCTCCAGCGGCGTGACGTTAACGATGATGCCGCAGCGCGCGTAGGTGCTTTTGCCCAGGCAGATGGTCAGCACGTCGCGCGGAATGCGGAAGAACTCAACGGTGCGTGCCAACGCGAACGAGTTTGGCGGAATGATGCAGACGTCGCTTTTCACGTCGACGAAGCTCTTCTCATCGAAGTTCTTCGGGTCGACGGTTGCCGAGTTGATGTTGGTGAACACCTTGAATTCATCGGCGCAGCGCACGTCGTAACCGTAGCTGGACACCCCGTAAGAGATCAGCGCATTAGCGCCTTCGGCCCGCACCTGACGCTCCACAAAGGGCTCAATCATGCCGTGCTCTTGGGCCATGCGGCGAATCCACTTATCCGATTTGATGCTCATGGCGAGGTGTCCTGAATAGCGAGGTGAAAAAGTGTGCGCATCTTACCGGGAGCCACGGCGAGGTTCAAAGGGGCGCACGCCTGAAGCCGCAATCCGCCCCGCCACACACTCCGTGGCACGCGCCGGAACTGTGGGGGCGACTTTAGTCGCGATGGCCGTTACGCGGTCGACGCTAGGCCACCGTTTTCAGGGATCGCGACTGAAGTCGCCCTACAGTATCGAGGGTTGGAAATGAATCCGACCGCTCGACGCTCAATCGTCGGAAATTACGATATTCGGCATACCCGGCGCGCTCTGCCCGCTTTGGGCGATTCGCGCGCCGACGGCGCGGGCGACTTCCTGGTAGAGCATGGCGATCTGGCTTTCGGGGTCGGCAATGGCGGTGGGTTTGCCGCCGTCTGATTGCATGCGAATAGCCATGGACAGCGGCATCGAGGCCAGCAGATCAACGTCGTACTGCGCCGCCAGTTTCTCGCCGCCGCCCTCGCCAAACAGGTGCTCGGCATGGCCGCAGTTGGAGCAGATGTGCACGGCCATGTTTTCCACCACACCCAGCACCGGAATGTTCACTTTGCGGAACATTTCCACGCCTTTGCGGGCGTCCAGCAGGGCCAGGTCTTGCGGGGTGGTAACAATCACGGCGCCGGCCACCGGCACTTTCTGCGCCAGGGTCAGTTGGATGTCGCCGGTGCCGGGCGGCATGTCGACCACCAAGTAATCCAGGTCGCCCCACGCGGTTTGCGTGACCAGTTGCAGCAACGCACCGGACACCATCGGGCCGCGCCAGACCATCGGCGTGTTGTCGTCGGTGAGGAACGCCATGGACATCACTTCAACGCCGTGGGCCTTGATCGGTACAAACCACTTCTGCTCTTTCACCTGTGGGCGCGTGCCCTCAGGAATGCCAAACATGATGCCTTGGCTGGGGCCGTAGATATCGGCATCCAGAATGCCGACCTTGGCGCCTTCACGCGCCAGGGCCAGGGCCAGGTTGGCAGCGGTGGTGGACTTGCCCACGCCGCCTTTGCCCGAGGCCACGGCAATCACGTTTTTTACATTGGCCAAACCGGGCACCTGAGCCTGGGCTTTGTGGGCGGCAATGTGGGTGTCGATCTGCACCGTCGCGCTGTCGATACCGTCGACGTTTTCCAGGGCCATTTGCAGCATTTGCCCCCACCCGTTCTTGAACAGGTCGGCGGCGTAACCCAGTTCCAGGCGCACGCGCACCTTGGCGCCGTCGATGCTGACATCGCGCAGGCAACCGGCGCTGACGGGGTCTTGATTGAGGTTGGGATCAGTGAACTGGCGCAGGGTCGCTTCGACCAGCTGGCGGGTAACGGTGCTCATGGGGCAACTCCGAAAGACTGAGCAAAACAGGCGGGCATCTTACTTCAAGCCAATAGTGTGTGGATTAAAAGCATCGCGGCCGAAGCCGCTCCTACACAACGGTGCGGTCTGTAGGAGCGGCTTGAGCCGCGCCACGGGTGAAAAAAAACCGCCACGCCTTTATAGTTGCCGACTTCCCTCGTAATGCCAGTGCAGCCGATTACCATGT
The DNA here is from genome assembly GCF_979258635.1 of Pseudomonas sp. AC070. Lineage (NCBI taxonomy): Bacteria > Pseudomonadati > Pseudomonadota > Gammaproteobacteria > Pseudomonadales > Pseudomonadaceae > Pseudomonas > Pseudomonas sp. AC070. Next base: position 2,010,566 of record NZ_OZ409871.1, on the reverse strand, counting down.
CCGAGCCCCGCAAAATCCTCGTCACCAGCGCCCTGCCCTATGCCAACGGTTCCATTCACCTTGGCCATATGCTCGAGTACATCCAGACCGATATCTGGGTGCGCTTTCAGAAGCACCGCGGCAATCAATGCATTTATGTCTGCGCAGACGACGCTCACGGCTCGGCCATCATGTTGCGCGCCGAGAAAGAAGGCATCACCGCGCAGCAGTTGATCGACAACGTCAAAGCCGAGCACAGCGCCGACTTCGCCAGCTTTCTGGTGAATTTCGACAACTTCCACTCGACCCATTCGGAAGAAAACCGCGCGCTGTCGACCTCGATTTACCTGGCCCTGCGCGACAAAGGCCACATCGCCACCCGTTCGGTCACGCAGTACTTCGACCCGGAAAAAGGCATGTTCCTGGCCGACCGTTTCATCAAGGGCACCTGCCCGAAATGCGGCACCGAAGACCAGTACGGCGATAACTGCGAAAAATGCGGCGCCACCTACGCGCCTACCGAACTAAAGAACCCGCGCTCGGCCATTTCCGGCGCCGTGCCGGTGCTGAAAGATTCCAAGCACTTCTTCTTCAAGCTGCCTGAATTCCAGGCCATGCTGCAAAGCTGGACCCGCAGCGGCACCTTGCACGACGCGGTGGCCAACAAGCTGGCCGAGTGGCTGGATTCCGGCTTGCAGGAGTGGGACATCTCCCGCGATGCGCCGTATTTTGGCTTCCAGATTCCGGACGAGCCGGGCAAATATTTCTACGTGTGGCTGGATGCGCCGATTGGCTACATGGCCAGCTTCAAGAACCTGTGCGACCGCACGCCAGAGCTGGATTTCGACGCCTTCTGGAACAAGGATTCGACCGCCGAGCTGTACCACTTCATCGGCAAAGACATCGTCAACTTCCACGCCCTGTTCTGGCCGGCCATGCTCGAAGGCGCCGGCTACCGCAAGCCGACTGGCATCAACGTGCACGGCTACCTGACCGTTAACGGCCAGAAAATGTCGAAATCGCGCGGCACCTTTATCAAGGCGCGCACGTACCTTGATCACCTGTCGCCGGAATACCTACGCTACTACTACGCGGCCAAGCTCAGCCGTGGCGTGGACGATCTCGACCTGAACCTCGAAGATTTCGTGCAGAAGGTCAATTCCGACCTGGTCGGCAAAGTGGTGAACATCGCCAGCCGCTGCGCCGGCTTTATTCACAAAGGCAACGGCGGCGTACTGGTGGATGCCAACGCCGCGCCTGAACTGACCGACGCCTTCCTGGCCGCGACCCCAAGCATTGCCGAAGCCTATGAAGCGCGCGACTTTGCCCGCGCCATGCGCGAAACCATGGCGCTGGCCGACCGCGCCAACGCCTGGATCGCCGACAAAGCGCCGTGGGCTCTGGCCAAACAGGAAGGTAAGCAAGACGAAGTGCAGGCCGTGTGCGCCCTGGGCATCAACCTGTTCCGCCAGTTGGTGATTCTGCTCAAGCCCGTACTGCCAACCCTGGCGCGCGATGCCGAAGCCTTCCTCAACGTACCGCCGCTGACCTGGGACGACCACAAAACGCTGCTGGCTAACCATCAGCTCAATGCGTTCCAGCCCCTGCTCACTCGCATCGACCCTAAAGCCGTGGAAGCCATGACTGACGCCTCGAAAGAAGACCTGGCCAGCAGCGAAGCCGCTGCACCCGCAGCCGCTGGCAATGGCGAACTGAGCAAAGACCCGCTGGCGGCTGAAATCGGTTTCGACGCCTTCGCCGCCGTCGACTTGCGCATTGCCCTGATCGAAAAGTGCGAATTCGTTGAAGGCGCCGACAAGCTGCTGCGCCTGACCCTCGACATTGGCGATGCCAAGCGCAACGTATTCTCCGGCATCAAAAGCGCCTACCCGGACCCAAGCAAACTGGAAGGTCGCCTGACCCTCTACGTGGCCAACCTGGCGGCACGCAAAATGAAATTCGGCGTGTCCGAAGGCATGGTGCTCGCCGCCGGCCCTGGCGGCGAGGAAATCTACCTGCTCAGCCCGGACAGCGGCGCCAAACCGGGGCAGCGCGTTAAGTAACGTCACCATCAGACGGGGCTGAGCGATCAGCCCCGTTTTTTTATTTGCAAGGAAGCGACGATGAAAGCTTTATGGATTGTTCCCCTTCTGCTCTTGGCGCTGGCGGGCTGCGGCAAACAAGACGGCTACTCGAGCGAGAACGCCGTGTCGGGCAGCGCCGATGTTCAGGGCGAGAAAGCCAAAGCCGGTGCGTTCCTCGCCTACGAGCACTACGTCACCCTTGAACTGGACGAAGCAGCCGTGCGCCAGCGCCTGGCCGATACGCGTGAAGCCTGCACCAGCGGCCGCTTTGGCGCCTGCGACCTGCTTGGCATTGAACAAGGCGAGAGCAGCTACAACGCCGGGCAACTGCGCGTTCGCATCGTGCCCGACGGTGTTGAAAAGCTCGTGTCCCTCGCGGGCGAAGGCGGCAAGCTAGTCAGCCGCACCACCCATGCAGAAGACCTCGCCCAGGCCGTCTCCGACAACAACCAAGTGCGCGAGCGGCTGCAACGCCAATATAAAACCCTCGAACAATTCCAAGACCGCAAAGACCTCAGCGTCAGCGACATGCTCGCCCTCGCCCGCGAAATGGCCGAGGTGCAAGTTCAACTCGACGCCACCTCCCAGGAGGCCGCGCAGCAGCAACGGCGCATCAACACCAACCTGCTGACCCTCTCCTTCCGCACCGAAACACAACGCGAGGACCGCTTCAGCCGCATCGGCGAAGCCTTCGGCAACCTGCTCGACAACGCCACCGACGGCACCGCCAAAGCTCTGGAAGTGCTGGGCTACAGCATTCCGTTCCTGATCGTGCTCTTCCCGCTAGCGCTGCTGGTGCGCTGGTTGTGGCGCAAGGTGACGCGGCGCGGGCAGCAGCGGACAACTAAAGGCTGAAATAACATTGGGCCCGCCTGGGCTCGCACGGAAGCACATCATGAAAAAATCTGAAGCCGTAATCGTGACCTTGGTTACAGGCGGCATGCTGTTCAGCTTGCTTCACCACAACAGCGTTTATCGCGACCGTTATGCCAGCCGCGCCGATTGCGAACGCGACTGGCAAAACAGCAGTTACTGCGAGCCGGCCTCCGGCACGGGCACGGGTGGTGGCGGCGGAATCGGCTGGGGCAGCCGCAACCGCACCGACTACTACGGTCCTAGCTACGAAACCGGAGCGCGCCCTGCCACGGCACAGCGCCAACTGATTGCGGGCAACGAGTTGGTTACGCGCAGTGGCTTTGGCCGATCCGGCGCACGCTTTTCCGGAGGTGGTTAGTGCAGCGGATCGCCTTCACGCCGCGCCCCGATTGGCGGCAGCGCTGCGAAGAACTGGGCTTTACCTTCCATAGCATCGACGGCGTGTACTGGGACGAGTCGGTGGCCTATGAACTGAGCCTGGCCGAGGTCGAAACGCTTGAGCAGGCCAGCAAAGACCTGCACCAGCGCTACCTGAGCGCTGTCGCCTGGGTGATCGAAAACCGCTACTTCGAACCCTTCGACCTGCCGCCCCACGCCATCCACTTGATCACGGAGTCCTGGCAATGTGAGGAGCCGGCGCTGTATGGCCGCTTCGATTTTTCCTGGAATGGTCAGGGCGACCCCAAGCTCTTGGAATACAACGCCGACACGCCCACCAGCTTGCTGGAGGCGAGCGTGGTGCAGTGGTATTGGCTGCGCGACGTGCTGCCCGAAGCCGACCAGTTCAACTCGATTCACGAAAAATTGATCGCGCGTTGGCGCGAGATTGCAGCGGGCCAGCGGGTGCATTTCGCAGCGATCGACGGCCATGAAGAAGACACCGGCAACGCCCGCTATATGCAGGACGTGGCGCTTCAGGCCGGGCTGGACACGCGCTACTTGCCAGTGGAAGCCATCGGTTTCGATGGCCGGCAGTTTGTCGACCTGGACGATCAGCCCATCACGCGCTGCTTCAAGCTCTACCCGTGGGAATGGCTGCTGCAAGACGAGTTTAGCGACCAACTGGCCAGCAGCGCCCTGCGCTTTCAGGAGCCGGCGTGGAAGATGCTGATGTCGAGCAAAGCCATGCTGCCGATTCTTTGGCGGCTTAACCCTGACCATCCGAACCTGCTGGCCGCCAGCTTCGAGGAAGACTTGCCGGGGCGCTATGTGCGCAAGCCGCTGTATTCGCGCGAAGGCCAGAACATTCGGATTGTGGCGGGAGAACACTCGCAGGAAAGCGATGGCCCCCATGCTGAAGGCCGCTTTATCTACCAGACCTACGCGCCGCTGGCCAAGTTTGCTGGCAGCTATACCGTGCTCGGCAGCTGGATGGTCGGCGATCAGGCTGCAGGGCTGGGCATTCGCGAAGACGCCAGCCTGATCACACGCGACAGCAGCCGTTTCGTCCCTCATTACTTTGTCGACTGAGGCGCCCGCGCCCTTTCGCCGTTCAGGAGCATTTCCGTTATGGCTTTACTGACTAACCTGCCCGCCTTTTTTGTGTATTTCGCCGTAGCGCTCGGTTTGTTCGGCGCCTTCGTTTTTATCTACCTGCACCTGACGCCCTACCCGGAGCTCAAGCTGATTCGTCAAGGCAACCTATCCGCCGCGCTGGCGCTGCTGGGCAGCATGCTCGGTTTCGCGCTGCCGCTGGCCAGCGCCATCGCTCACAGCGTGAGCCTGCTCGATATGCTGGTATGGGGCTTGGTGGCGCTCGTGGTGCAGGCCTTGGTGTATTTGCTGGTGTCGCGGCTGTTGCCCGAGCTGCGCGCAGGTATTGGTGAAGACAGCACTGCCCACGGGCTTTTTCTTGGCGGAACCGCTTTGTGTGTAGGGCTGATCAACGCCTCGTGCATGGTGTACTGAGACCGCGCCATCCCCGATAATGGCGCCCCTCTCTGGCAACACAACGACACCCGCGCGTAATGACTGCTTTTTTCCTCGCCCTGCTTGGCGCCGCCCTGGTGAACAACCTGCTGGTGCTGCTGCCTGCTGGCGCCGATGCCGTGGGCACGCACCCAGCGCGCATGGCGCAGTTGGGACAGGTGAGCGCGGTGTTGATTGCCCTCGCCACGCCGCTGGGTTGGCTGCTGTTTCACAGCGTATTGCTGCCGCTTAAGCTCGATTACCTGCGGTTGTTTGTGTACGTGCCAATGCTGGCCGCGCTCGCCTGGCTAACGGTTTCGGTTTTCCGTCGGAGCGAGCGTGCTCACGACGCTTCGCCCTTGTTTATCCCCAGCGCCGCCGCGCTCGCAAGCATCTTGCTGGCCGAGCCTCACACCTTCGCGCTGGCCGTGGCGCAAGGCATTGGCGGTGGACTGGGTTTCTGGTTGGCGTTGCAGGTGCTGGGCGATCTGCTTGGGCGCATTGATCACGACGCTGTGCCAGTGGCCTTTCGCGGCGCGCCGCTGTTGTTGATTGGCGCGGGTTTGATCGGCGTTGTGCTGCTCGGTCTGCAAGGGCTGGCGCCGCTATGAGCAGCCTGATCACCGCCATCGACGCCTTGTTGCCGCAAACCCAGTGCGGAAAATGCGGGCACCCCGGCTGTAAGCCTTACGCCGAGGGCATCGCCCAGGGTGAGGCGATCAACAAATGCCCGCCCGGCGGCGAGGCCACCATTCAAGCCTTGGCGCAGTTGCTGAAGGTGCCGGTGCTACCACCGGAACTGCCGCCCATTGCCCCGCAAGTGGCGTTTATTCGCGAGGCCGAATGCATCGGCTGCACCAAGTGCATTCAGGCATGCCCGGTGGATGCCATTGTCGGCGCGGCCAAGCTGATGCACACCGTGATCACGGACGAATGCACCGGCTGCGAATTGTGTGTGGCGCCCTGCCCGGTTGATTGCATCGACCTGCGAACGCTGCGCGAACCCGCCGCGCAGGAGCAGCGTCTGCGTGCTGATCATTTCCGCTGGCGCCATGAGAACCACCAGGCTCGCTTGCAACGGGAAGAAGCGCGTCGCCAACGCGACCGTGCAGCCCGCGCTGAGCGTCAGGCACAGCCTCAATCGATGGCCTTGGATCCGGTGCAAGCGGCCATCGAGCGAGTGAAAACACAGAAATCCGCCAGCCTCGATGAGCGGGTCAAGCGCCTGAAAATCGAAGCGGCCATGGCGCAGGTGGCCTACAGCAAGGCGCAAAAACAGCTCGCCACCTACGGCACACCGGAGCTGGCGCAGCAGGTTGAGGAACTGGGCCAGGCGGCCGCAGCCGCACAAGCAGCGCTGCAAGCGGCCAAGCCTGCGGCCAGCGAAGACAGCCAGGTGGCGTTGAAGAAAGCCAAGGTCAATCTCGCCGTCGCTCGCGCGGCGCTGAAAACCGCCGAAGGCAGCGGCGCCGGGGCAAGCGAATTGAAACCGTTGCAAGCGGCTCTGCTGGCGGCCGAAACGGCGTTGCACCAGGCCGAAGACGCCTGCAACAAGCCGGCGCCAGACCTGCAGCGCATCGACAAGCGCCCTATCGACACCGGCTTGCGCGACCTGAAAACCGACTTGGTGATGGCCCGCGCGGAGGTCAGCAAGTTGCAGCGTCGTCAGCCAGTCGATGAGGCGGCGCTGGCCAAGGCGCAGCAACGTCTGCACCAGGCGCAGGAAAAGCTCGATGCCTACCAGCCCGGCTAACCCCGCGTTCGACCCGCGCCCTGGCATGCAATGGGTGTTGCTCGCCTGCGTGCCCGGTGCGCTGGTGCTGTGCTGGCACTTCGGTTGGGGCACGTTGCTGCAATTGCTGCTCGGCCTAGCCACGGCAGTAGCGTGTGAAGCGCTGGCGCGACGTGCGCAAGGAGCAGCGCACTTTTCGCTCGGCGATGCCGGGTGGTTGGGTGATGGCAGCGCGCTGGTGACCGCCGCCTTGCTGGCGTTGGCGCTGCCGCCGTACGCGCCGTGGTGGCTGAGCGTCAGTGCAGCGGCGTTTGCTCATGTTGTCGGCAAAGCGCTGTTCGGCGGCTTCGGTAAAAACCCGTTCAACCCGGCCATGCTCGGCTATGCCTTCGCCCTGCTGGCCTTTCCCGCGCAGATGACGCAGTGGCCCGCGCCGGGCGATGCCCACGGTTTGTTTGCCGGGCTACAGCACATTTTTATCGGGCCGGTGCCGGTGGACGGCTGGAGCCAGGCCACGGTGCTCGACAGCCTCAAGCACAACGACCGGCTGACGGTGGACGAACTGTTCCAAAGCAACCCAGCGTTCAGCCATTGGCAGGCCGGCTGGGTGAATGTGGCGTTTCTGCTTGGCGGCCTGTTGCTGATTCAGCGCAAGGTCATTCGTTGGCACACCCCGGTGGGCGTGCTCGGGGCGTTATTTGTGGCCAGCTTGCTGTGCTGGAACGGCTCCGGCTCGGATTCCAACGGCTCGCCGTTTTTTCATCTGTTCTCCGGCGCCACGATGCTGGGCGCATTTTTTATCGCCACCGAGCCGGTGTCCGGCGCGAGTAGCGACCGCGCCCGCCTCTGGTTCGGCGTCGGCGTTGGGCTGTGGCTGTACGTAATCCGCACGTGGGGCAACTACGCTGACGGCATGGCCTTCGCCGTACTCGGTATGAACCTGTTGGTACCGATGATCGAGCGGCGGGCAGCGAAACCCTTAGCGGAGGTGGCGAATGACTAAGCGCAATGCGCTGGTCATCGGCGCGTTATTGCTCGCGCTGATGACTGCCGTGGTGGGCGTTCAGCACCTGCTCGGCGACCAGATCGCCAGGGAACGGCAGGCCGCCAGCGAGCGCGCCTTGTTGGATTTACTGGCGCCCGGCAGCTACGACAATCACCCGACTGCGGCGCCGATGGCCTTGGCCGATAGAGAGCAACTGCGCCTGCCGGAGCCGGCGTTTGGCTACCTCGCCACCTTGAGCGGCGTGCCCGTCGCGGTGCTGCTTCCAACGCGCGGCGAAGGGTACGAAGGCAGCATCGAGTTGCTGTTGGCCATCGCGCCGTCGGGGCAGTTATTGGCCGTCAAGGTGCTGAGCGAACGAGAAACGCCAGGCCTGGCAGACCTCAGCAACGCGGCGAGAAGCCCGTGGTTGCGCGGTTTTTTCGGTCGCAGCGCCGGTGATGCCGATTGGCGGATGAAAGCCGATGGTGGCCCATTCGACCAGATGGCGGGCGCCACCGTGACGTCCCGCGCGGTCAGCCAGGCCGTGCAACAGGGCCTGCGGTATTTCGATGCGCATAAAGCTCACCTGCTTCAAGGGGTGGCGCCATGAGGCCGCTTAATTGGCTGGCCCTGGCGCCGCTGCTGGGTGCCAGCGATTTGCTGATTAAAAGCCTGGGGCTGAGCATCGTGGCGCTGCCGCTGCTGATCACTGTGGGCGTGCTGGCCGGGCTGTTGCGCCGATTGGACGCCACGTTAGTGCGCGCAGTGTTGCTGCTCGCGGCGTGCGCCCTGCTGAGCGTCGCAGACTTGCTCATGCAGGCCAGAGCACTGGAGCTGCGCAATGCCTTGGGAATTTTTTTGCCGCTGCTTCTGCTCGCCGTAGTGCAGGCCCCGGCAAACGCGCTACAAGGGCTGCGCCACGGTTTGCTGTTCAGCGGGGTCGCCCTGCTGCTCGGCGCGCTGCGGGAATTGCTCGGCCTCGGCACGCTGCTCAGCCATGCCGAGTGGTTGTTTGGCCCAAGCGCTTCTGGCTGGTCTGTTCCCGGCTTCAGCGGATTGCCGCTTTTCGCCCTGGCACCTGGCGCGTTTATAGTGCTGGGCGCGCTGTGGGCGTTGTCCCGATCAGTGTTTCCCTCTTCTCTTTCTGCCGACCCGACCGCCGATGAACGCCGCTAAACGCTACGAAATTTTTCGCCGCCTGCACGAAGACAACCCCGAGCCGAAGACCGAGTTGGCCTACACCACGCCGTTTGAGCTGCTGATTGCGGTGATTCTTTCGGCGCAAGCCACCGACGTTAGCGTCAACAAAGCCACGGCCAAGTTGTACCCGGTGGCCAATACCCCGGAGGCGATTTACGCGCTGGGCGTGGACGGGTTGAGCGAGTACATCAAGACCATTGGCCTGTACAACAGCAAAGCCAAGAACGTGATCGAAACCTGCCGGCGCCTTATCGAGCTACACGGCAGCCAGGTACCGGAAAATCGCGAAGCGCTGGAAGCCTTGCCGGGCGTGGGCCGCAAGACCGCCAACGTGGTTCTCAACACCGCGTTCCGGCAGTTGGCGATGGCGGTGGACACGCACATTTTCCGCGTCAGTAACCGCACCAACATCGCGCCGGGCAAAAACGTGGTGGAGGTGGAAAAGAAACTGCTGAAGTTTGTGCCCAAGGATTTTCTGATGGATGCGCACCATTGGCTGATTTTGCACGGCCGTTATGTGTGTCTCGCCCGCAAGCCACGGTGTGGTAGCTGTCGGATTGAAGACCTGTGCGAGTACAAAGCCAAAACCTCGGACGATTGACTTTTTAATGTTCCTACTATCGCTCGATTGAAAAAATCTTTTTTACCCGTCCCGAATTTGCCTATATAAGGTGCGCCAATGGCCCTGTAGCCGGAGTGGACGTCAATGAGCACTAGCAAAGAAGAACTGGAACTCGACGAAGACGTGGTAAGTGACGAAAGCGAGGAAGTGGTGGAAGCACCGGTTGAGGTGGCAAAAACCAACCTGACCAAGCGCCGCATCATCGACAACCTCTTGGAAGAGCGACGGTTGCACAAACAACTGGCCGAATACGATTTTGATCTGTGATCAGCCAATAAAAAGCCCGACTTGATGTCGGGCTTTTTATTGGGCGCTGCCTCGCTTTTGTAGGAGCGACCTTGGTCGCGAACCCTGGAAACTCGGAAATCAGCGTTTGCAGGGTTCGCTAGCAAGCTAGCTCCTACAGGGCATCTTTTAGTCGCCGCGCGAGGGCGACAGCAGTTCAATTTTGTAGCCATCCGGGTCTTCGACGAAGGCCAGAATGCTGGTGCCGTGCTTCATCGGGCCTGGCTCGCGGGTGATTTTTCCGCCACGGGCGCGGATGTCTTCGCAGGCTTTGTAGACGTCGGCTACTTCCAGGGCGATGTGGCCGTAACCGGTGCCCAGCTCGTAGCTCTCGACGCCCCAGTTGTGGGTCAGCTCGATCACGCTGTTGTCCGCTTCGTTGCCGTAGCCCACGAATGCCAGGGTGAATTGGCCGTCGGGGTAGTCTTTGCGGCGCAGCAGGGTCATGCCCAGCACCTCGGTATAAAACGCGATGGATTTGTCCATATCGCCGACGCGCAGCATGGTGTGCAGCAGTCTCATCAGTCGTTCCTCATCGGTTGCCTGTGACAGGCTTATAAATGCAAACCCCGGCTCGTGGCCGGGGTTTGGTCAGCCGCAAAAGCTTATCAGAACAGCTTGCGACCCTTGTTGGCGGCGATGCGCATGCGCAGGGCGTTCAACTTGATAAAGCCAGCCGCGTCGGCCTGGTTGTACGCGCCGCCGTCTTCTTCAAAGGTGGCGATGTTGGCGTCGAACAGCGAGCCTTCAGACTTACGACCAGTGACGATGACGTTGCCTTTGTACAGCTTCAGACGAACCACGCCGTTCACGTGGGCCTGCGAGGCGTCGATCATCTGTTGCAGCATCAGACGTTCCGGGCTCCACCAGTAGCCGGTGTAGATCAGGCTGGCGTACTTGGGCATCAGCTCGTCTTTGAGGTGAGCGACTTCGCGGTCCAGGGTGATCGATTCAATGGCGCGGTGAGCACGCAGCATGATGGTGCCGCCGGGCGTCTCGTAGCAGCCACGGGATTTCATACCCACGTAGCGGTTTTCAACGATGTCGAGACGACCGATACCGTTCTCGCCGCCGATTTTATTCAGCGTGGCCAGCACGGTGGCCGGGGACATTTCCACGCCGTCGAGGGCGACGATGTCACCGTTGCGGTAGGTCAGTTCCAGGTATGTCGGTTTGTCTGGAGCGTTCTCAGGCGAGACGGTCCATTTCCACATGTCTTCTTCGTGCTCGGTCCAGGTGTCTTCCAGCACGCCGCCCTCGTAGGAGATGTGCAGCAAGTTGGCATCCATGGAGTACGGCGATTTCTTCTTGCCGTGACGCTCGATTGGGATGGCGTGCTTTTCGGCGTAGTCCATCAGCTTCTCACGCGAGAGCAAATCCCACTCACGCCACGGAGCGATCACTTTTACGCCAGGCTTGAGCGCATAAGCGCCGAGTTCGAAGCGAACCTGGTCGTTGCCTTTGCCGGTGGCGCCGTGGGAAATGGCGTCAGCGCCGGTTTCGTTGGCGATTTCGATCAGACGCTTGGCGATCAGCGGACGGGCAATGGAAGTACCCAGCAGGTACTCGCCTTCGTACACGGTGTTGGCGCGGAACATGGGGAAAACGAAGTCGCGAACAAACTCTTCGCGCAGGTCGTCGATGAAGATTTCCTTGACGCCCATGGCCTGTGCCTTGGCACGGGCTGGCTCAACTTCTTCGCCTTGACCGAGATCGGCGGTGAATGTCACCACTTCACATTGATAGGTGTCTTGCAGCCACTTGAGAATCACCGAAGTGTCCAGGCCACCGGAATACGCCAGGACAACCTTCTTTACGTCCGCCATGCCATCACTCCACGGGGTTCTACGGAAAACCCGCGATTCTACTGGCCGCGCCGCACAATTTACAGAGGCGCGACAGCTAATGACGATGAAGCGACGGATTCTTTCGTCTAAACGACGGGAAGCGCACAACCTGTAATCAGGACGTGGCAGCAGGTTTTATCGGCGCGCTCGCGGGCGTGGTCGGTGCTGGCGGCATTGGCTCGCGGGACAAGTGCACGGTCACCCGGCGATTTTTCGCACGGTTAGCGACATTGGTGTTGGGTACCAACGGATAACGCTCACCGTGGAAGCGAACGATGACCTGGCTTTCAGGAATGCCATTGGCCTTGAAATATTCCTGCACCGCCAACGCGCGACGGCGGGACATATCCAGGTTGGTGAGCCGGTTGCCGCCGTTATCCGAATGGCCGTCCAGCTCGATGTGGTTAACGCTGGGGTCGGCCTTGAGGTACTGCAGGATTATTTCCAGCTTGGCGCGGGAAAGATCGTCGAGGTCCGCACCGCCACCTGGGAAGGCGACTTGCACTTGTTTGATCTGGTCGAAATTCACTGGCAGCAGCTTGGTCGTGCAGTCCAGATAGTCGTGGTAGGCCTTGTTGAACTTGACTGGCAGCAGGCGAACTTCAACGCCCTCACCGCCGTCCGGCATGCGATGACGCACCACGGGGCTGCGGCCTTCCAGAATGCTGGTAAGCATGCGCGCGCCTTGTTGCTGGGTGCTGTTGAACGGCGTGGCGCCGTTGTCGACGGTGACGATCCCCAGATTGACGTCGCCGCGCCCCGGCTGCCACGGCGCTGCGGCCGCAATCAGCGTGGCGGAACCCGCGCCCAGCCAGCGCTCGCGGGCCTGCAGGCGGAAGGTGACCTGTTCACCGGCACGGCGTACGAATTGGCCTTGGCCGAAATCAGTAATGTCCTGCGACAGGCGGCACTCGAACTGATCGCCGTCGACCTTCCATTCAACCTTTTCCAGGCGCGTTTGGAAGGTGATCGCCATGGCCGGCAGGCTGGCGAATAAGCTGAACAAGGCGAGATAGCGCTGGCGCACGGTAGGCTCCATGAAGAATTACGGCGTTCTGATGGGGGTATCGGTTGGCGTTGGGAAAACTTGATAGCGGGTGCCGCTACCAGGCTTTTCCGGTAGGATTCGCAGCAGTTTTCACCGCACAAATTTCGCTGATCTGGTATCGCCCCCCATGACTGACCGCCTCACCCTGCTGCGTCCGGACGACTGGCATATTCACCTGCGCGACGGCGCGGTGTTGCCCCATACGGTCGCCGACGTCGCGCGCACCTTCGGTCGCGCCATCATCATGCCGAACCTGGTGCCGCCGGTGCGCAACGCCGCTGAAGCCGACGGCTATCGCCAGCGCATCCTTGCCGTCCGCCCCGCCGGTAGCCATTTCGAGCCGCTGATGGTGCTGTACCTCACCGACCTCACCAGCCCGGACGACGTTCGCAGCGCCAAGGCATCTGGGTTCGTACACGCTGCCAAGCTGTATCCAGCCGGCGCCACGACCAATTCCGACTCTGGTGTGACCAGCGTCGACAAAATTTTCCACGTGCTTGAAGCCATGGCTGAAGTGGGCCTGCCTCTGTTGGTGCACGGCGAAGTGACGCGCGGCGAGATCGACGTGTTCGACCGCGAGAAGGTGTTTATCGATGAGCACCTGACCCGTGTAGTCGAGCGCTTTCCTACGCTTAAGGTGGTGTTCGAACACATCACCACCGGCGATGCCGTGCAGTTCGTCAACAGCGCCCCGGCCAACGTCGGCGCGACGATCACGGCCCATCACCTGCTCTATAACCGCAACCACATGCTGGTTGGCGGCATTCGCCCGCACTTCTACTGCTTGCCGATCCTCAAGCGCAACGTGCACCAGGAAGCCCTGCTGGACGCCGCCACCAGCGGCAGTGCCAAGTTTTTCCTTGGCACCGACTCGGCGCCGCACGCTCAACACGCCAAAGAAGCTGCCTGCGGTTGCGCCGGCTGCTACACCGCCTACGCGGCGATTGAGCTGTACGCCGAAGCGTTCGAGCAACGTAACGCGCTGGACAAGCTTGAAGGGTTCGCCAGCCAGCACGGCCCGGACTTCTACGGCCTGCCGCGAAATACCGACACCATTACCTTGGTCCGTGAAGAATGGACTGCCCCGACCAGCCTGCCGCTTGGCGAGCACAGTGTCGTCCCGCTGCGCGCCGGTGAAAAACTGCGCTGGCGCTTGCTGGAGCAAACCGCGTGAGTGAAGACAACTACGACGACGAACCGGAAGGCGGCAGCAGCAATTCGCGCCACCCCATGGCCGCGCGCTTTCGCGGCTATTTGCCGGTGGTGGTCGATGTGGAAACCGGCGGGTTCAACTCGGCCACCGACGCGCTGCTGGAAATTGCAGCCGTCACCGTTGGCATGGACGAAAAAGGCTTTCTGTTTCCGGAGCACACCTACTTCTTCCGTATCGAGCCGTTTGAAGGCGCCAACATCGAGGCTGCCGCGCTGGAGTTCACCGGTATCAAGCTCGACCACCCGCTACGTATGGCGGTGAGCGAAGAAGCGGCGTTGACGGATATCTTCCGTGGCATCCGCAAAGCGCTAAAAGCCAACGGCTGCAAGCGCGCCATTCTAGTGGGCCACAACAGCAGTTTCGACCTGGGCTTTCTCAATGCGGCCGTGGCTCGCAATGATCTGAAGCGCAACCCGTTCCACCCTTTCTCCAGCTTCGACACCGCCACCCTCGCCGGCCTCGCCTACGGGCAAACCGTGCTGGCGCGCGCGTGTCAGGCGGCAGGCATGGATTTCGACGGCCGTGAGGCGCATTCCGCCCGGTACGACACCGAGAAAACCGCCGAGCTGTTCTGCGGCATCGTTAACCGTTGGAAGGAAATGGGCGGCTGGCAGGATTTCGACGATTGATCGCTGCCCCGCTCCGCTTTAGAAAACCCGGCCGCTGCGCCGGGTTTTTTGTGCCCGGCATTTGAGGATAAGACCGTTCATCAGTAAGCGTAGGAATCGTCCCCGTCGAGTTTTGACAAGCATTCTCATTAACATTAATATCCCCCGCATCAAGTCACTTTGAGTTCGGGCCTTATATGTACGTATGCCTCTGCATGGGTGTTACCGACGGTCAGATCCGCGATGCAATCTACGAAGGTTGCTGCAGCTACCGCGACGTTCGTGAGTCGCTGGAAGTCGCCAGCCAGTGCGGCAAATGCGCGACGCTGGCCAAGAAAGTCGTACGCGAAGCGCTTACCGAAGTGCAAAGCAGCCAGGCCGCCCTTGGATATGCACAATTTTCTGCGGCTTAAAGTAGTCAGTTTCTGAAAACCGGACCGCGTGTCCGGTTTTTTTATGCCTGAAATTCAATTAGTTAGCGCCAAGACGCGGAATCTAAACATTCTTATTCGGGTTTATTTTCTGTTTAAATTCAATTACTTACATTTGACACCTTAAACATGCGGGGGCAGACTCTCACGCTATAACCCCCTTGCACGGCAGGCCGCAGACATGAAAGGCGACAAGAAAGTCATCCAGCACCTCAACAAAATCCTCGGCAACGAGCTGGTCGCCATCAACCAATACTTCTTGCATGCGCGCATGTATGAAGATTGGGGCCTGAAAAAACTGGGCGAGCACGAGTACCACGAGTCCATCGACGAGATGAAACACGCGGACAAGCTGATCAAGCGCATCTTGTTCCTGGAAGGCCTGCCGAACCTGCAAGACCTCGGCAAGATTCTGATCGGCGAGAACACCAAAGAGATGCTCGAGTGCGATCTGAAGATCGAACACAAAGCGCACATCGACCTTAAGGAAGCCATCGCCTACTGCGAGAGCATTGGCGACTACGCCAGCCGCGAACTGCTCGAAGACATCCTCTGCTCCGAGGAAGAGCACATCGACTGGCTGGAAACCCAACTCAGCCTGATCGACAAAGTCGGCCTGCAGAATTACCTGCAATCTCAGATGGACGAGTAAATCGTCAGGCAATAAAAAGCCCCGCTTCGGCGGGGCTTTTTATTGCGCGTCAGCTAATCAAGCGTCGGCTTTGGCAGCGGCGGCTTTCACCATCGTTTGCAGCTCACCGTTTTCGAACATCTCAACCATGATGTCGCTGCCGCCAACCAACTCACCACCGACCCACAGTTGCGGGAAGGTTGGCCAGTTGGCGTATTTCGGCAGGTTGGCGCGAATTTCGGGGTTTTGCAGGATGTCGACGTAGGCGAATTTTTCGCCGCATGCCATGACAACCTGAGCGGCTTTCGACGAGAAGCCACACTGCGGGGCGTTCGGCGAGCCTTTCATGTACAGCAAGATGGCGTTGTTCGCGATCTGCTCTTTGATAGTTTCGATGATATCCATGGGTACCTCAGCACTAAGGCCTATCTGACTGTCAAACTCGCCGACTCACGGGCCGACACGGTGACGCGCATTGTATCGGAAAGCCGCGCACTTGGCGCGACCCTCCTATCGTCGTACCTATCAGGCCTACGCCGCCGCTACCACAACCGGCACGCCATTGAGCGCCGCATTGCCAGACAGCACGTCGAGGTGGCGTTCATCGGTCAGGTCGTTGGCGCTGGCGCCTGGTTGCGCGCTGGCAATCGCCATCTGCACGCCCGGCCGGCCGTGGCCCCAGCCGTGCGGCAAGCTCACCACACCCGGCATCATGTCGTCGCTGCTGGCCACTTCCACTTCAATCATGCCCACGCGCGACCGCACGCTGACGCGCTGCCCGTCGGTGAGCGCGCGACTGGCCATGTCTTGCGGGTTCATCAGCAATTGGTGACGCGGCTTGCCTTTCACCAGTCGGTGATAGTTGTGCATCCACGAGTTGTTGCTGCGTACATGGCGGCGGCCGATCAGCACCAGCTCACCGGCTTGCGGTACCGGCTGCGCCGCGAAACGGGCGATGTCATCGAGCAAAATTCGCGGCGCTGCCAGCACGGTTTTGCTCGGCGTTTTCAACCGCGCCAACAGATTGGGCTTCAAGGCACCCAGGTCGATGCCGTGGGGATGGTCGCGCAGCATAGCGACGGACAGTTTGTGCTCGGAGTTGTCGCCATACAGGCCCATGCGCAGGCCCATGTCGATCATCTTCGCCGGCTCCATGGTTGGCTTCAGCGTTGCCTCGGTTTTACTGGCAAATGCCTTGGCCAGTCCGATGAAAATCTCCCAGTCATGCAACGCCCCCTGCGGTTTGGCCAGCACCGGTTCGTTGAAGCGAGTGACGTTGCGCACGGCGAATACGTTGAAGGTGGTGTCGTAATGATCGTGCTCAAGCGGCGCGGTCGGCGGCAGAATCAGGTCGGCGTAACGGGTGGTTTCGTTGATATAGAAGTCGATGCACAGCATGAACTCCAAGCCATCGAGCGCTTGTTCCAACTGGCGGCCGTTCGGTGTCGACAGCACCGGATTGCCCGCGACCGTAACCAGCGCGCGAATCTGCCCTTCTCCCGGCGTCAGCATTTCTTCGGCCAGCGCTGAAACTGGCAATTCGCCGCCGTACTCGGGCAAGCCAGACACCCTGCTCTGCCAGCGATTGAAATGGCCACCCGAAGTGGTCGCCACCAAATCCACCGCTGGCTCGGTGCACAGCACCCCGCCGACGCGATCGAGGTTGCCGGTCACCAGGTTGATCAGTTGCACCACCCATTGGCAGAGCGTGCCAAACACCTGAGTGGAAACGCCCATGCGGCCGTAGCACACAGCTGAATCGGCGGCGGCAAAGTCTCGCGCCAGTTGGCGAATGGTCTCTGCCGGCACGCCGCAGCGCGCACTCATGGCCTCGGCGGTAAAAGCCGCCACGGCGCCGCGCACCTCGTCGAGCCCGTCGATGGGCAGATGGCTGACGCGGGTCAGCCCTTCTTCAAACAATGTATTGAGTACGCCGAACAGCAGCGCGGCGTCTTGCCCCGGACGGACGAAAATATGCTGGTCGGCAATACCCGCCGTCTCGCTGCGGCGCGGGTCGACCACCACCACTTTGCCGCCGCGCGCCTTGATGGCTTTCAGGCGTTTTTCCACGTTGGGCACTGTCATGATGCTGCCGTTGGACGCCAGCGGGTTGCCGCCCAGGATGAGCATAAAGTCGGTGTGATCGATATCGGGGATCGGAATCAGCAGGCCATGGCCGTACATCAAATGGCTGGTGAGGTGATGAGGCAATTGATCCACCGACGTTGCCGAATAACGGTTGCGCGTTTTCAGCTGGCCGAGAAAGTAATTGCTGTGGGTCATCAGCCCGTAGTTATGCACGCTCGGGTTGCCCTGATACACCGCCACGGAATTCTGGCCGTGACGCGCTTGGATATCGGCGAGGCGGCTGGCGACCAGCTCGAAGGCTTCGTCCCACTCGATGGCCTGCCATTCGCTGCCCACTCGACGCATGGGCTGACGCAGGCGGTCGGGGTCGTGCTGGATATCTTGCAGCGCAACGGCTTTGGGGCAGATGTGGCCTTGGCTGAAGCTGTCCAGGGCATCGCCTTTAATAGAAAGGATCTGCTGGGTGCCGTCGGGCTGGGTTTCGGTCTCGATGCTCAGCCCACAAATGGCTTCGCATAAATGGCACGCACGGTGATGGAGGGTCTTGGTCACGGCCTGGCCTCATTTTTTATTTGGGACGACGCATCCGGTCGTTAAGTGCTGACTATGGAGCGCAACCGGCAGCGGCACCATAGGCTAAAGCCCCATGAATTGGGGCCCATCAGGAGAATCCATACCGTTCTTCAAGCGGTCCTTACAGCGTTTTTAACTGCCAACGGAGCCGCGTTTCGGCAGATATATGCCATTTATATCGATTACAGAGGCTTCGCTAGTCGCATTACTCCAACAAAGTGCGTATCTTTAGGCCACTGTGCTGCATGTGTACCGCGAATCGCAACTTGGTGTTTAGATCTCGATCCAACCATCTACACGTATTCCGATAACTCTTTGCACTCAGTACTGGCAGGGCCTGTAGCCCGCCGCAATCCACTCTGTTCAAGGATCTACACCATGGCTAATCGCGAAACTGGTACCGTTAAATGGTTCAACGATGAAAAAGGCTTCGGCTTCATCACTCCAAGCAACGGCGGCGCTGACCTGTTCGTGCACTTCAAAGCTATCCAATCCGATGGCTTCAAAAGCTTGAAAGAAGGTCAGACCGTATCTTTCGTGGCCGCTAAAGGCCAGAAAGGCATGCAAGCTGAAGAAGTACAGGTAGTTTAAGACTCCCCGCGCTTCAAAAAGAACCCCGCTTCGGCGGGGTTTTTTTATGCCTGAAAAACGGGTCAGGCCGTAAGGCATAACGGCTGGAGACATCTCGTATAAACGCGATTCGTGCCAAAGATGACACGGCGCGACATTTCCTTATAAGATCCCGCCTCCCCATTTCGTCGCACCGTGCGGCCCACAGCCGCTGGTAGAGCCCTTTTTTCTTGTGAAAACCTTTTCCCGAAAAGGCCCGGCTTGTTCACCAGCGCAATCGTTGTACAAAAGGTAGTTAATGATGAGCGCAAGACACTTTCTCTCGCTAATGGACTGCACGCCCGATGAGTTGCTGGGCCTGATCCGTCGTGGCATCGAGCTGAAGAGCCTGCGCAATCGAGGCATCCTTTTTGAGCCGCTGAAAAACCGCGTGCTCGGCATGATTTTCGAAAAAGCCTCCACCCGCACGCGCCTCTCGTTCGAAGCCGGCATGATCCAGCTCGGCGGCCAGGCCATTTTCCTGTCGCCGCGTGACAC
This sequence comes from Pseudomonas sp. AC070, assembly GCF_979258635.1. Taxonomy (NCBI): domain Bacteria; kingdom Pseudomonadati; phylum Pseudomonadota; class Gammaproteobacteria; order Pseudomonadales; family Pseudomonadaceae; genus Pseudomonas; species Pseudomonas sp. AC070. The sequence goes on along the minus strand of NZ_OZ409871.1, from coordinate 1,991,349 downwards.
CCAGCTCGGACGCGGCGAGCCGGTTAGCGATGCCGCCATCGTCATGTCGCGCATGCTTGATGCCGTGATGATCCGCACCTTCGCCCACAGCACCCTGACCGAATTCGCCGCCCACTCGCGCGTGCCGGTAATCAATGGTTTGTCGGACGATTTGCACCCCTGCCAATTGCTGGCCGACATGCAGACCTACCAGGAACTGCGCGGCCCGATTCAGGGCAAAACCGTGGCCTGGATTGGCGACGGCAACAACATGTGCAACAGCTACATCGAAGCCGCCCAGCAGTTTGATTTCCACTTGCGCGTGGCTTGCCCTGAAGGCTATGAGCCCAACGCCAGCTTCCTGGCCGCCGCTGGCAGCCGCGTGACCATCGTGCGCGACCCACGCGAGGCCGTGGCCGGCGCCCATCTGGTGAGCACCGACGTCTGGACCTCCATGGGGCAGGAAGAAGAAGCCGCCGAACGCCTCGCGCTGTTTACTCCCTATCAAGTCACCCGCGCCCTGCTCGACCAAGCCGCCAGCGACGTGCTGTTCCTGCACTGCCTGCCCGCCCACCGTGGCGAGGAAATCAGCGAAGACTTGCTCGACGACCCGCGCTCCGGCGCGTGGGACCAAGCTGAAAATCGCCTTCACGCGCAGAAGGCGCTGCTGGAAATGCTGGTCGAGCCCGGCTACCGCCCGGCATGAGTGCGGCGCCACTGCTGGCCCTGCGAAACCTCAGCTGCGGCTACCGCGACCACCTCGTGGTGCAACAGCTGGATCTCACGCTGCACGAAGGTGAAATCGGCTGCTTGCTTGGTCCTTCTGGCTGCGGCAAAACCACGACGCTGCGTGCCATCGCCGGGTTTGAGCCGGTGCTCAGTGGCGACATCCAGCTCGCTGACACCCTACTCTCGCGCCCCGGCTTCACCTTGGCGCCCGAGAAGCGCCGCATCGGCATGGTGTTCCAGGACTACGCGCTGTTCCCGCATTTAACCGTTGCCGACAACGTCGCCTTTGGCATTCGCCAGCAGGCCAATTGCGCCCAGGTCACAGCAGAATTGCTCGAACTGGTGAAGCTCTCGACGTTGGCCAAACGCTTTCCCCATGAATTGTCGGGCGGCCAGCAGCAGCGTGTGGCGCTGGCTCGCGCATTGGCGCCGGAACCGCAGTTGCTGTTGCTCGATGAGCCGTTTTCCAACCTCGACAACGAACTGCGCCGCCGCTTGAGCCAGGAAGTGCGTGAGATTCTCAAAGCGCGCGGCACCAGCGCCATTCTGGTCACCCACGACCAGGAAGAAGCGTTCGCCGTCAGCGATCAGGTTGGCGTATTCAAGGAAGGCCACCTGGAGCAATGGAACACGCCGTACAACCTCTATCACCGCCCGCAAACGCCCTTCGTGGCGAGCTTTATCGGCCAGGGTTATTTCATTCGCGGCGAGCTGCTCAGCCGCGAGTCGGTGCAAACCGAACTGGGCGTTGTCAGTTGCCAGGCCCGCGACTGGCCCAGCGGCAGCCCGGTGGACGTGTTGCTGCGCCCCGACGACCTCACCTTCACTGAGCAGGGCGACCAACAGGCGCAGGTGTTGAGCAGCAGCTTTCAGGGTGCCAACACCCTGTATCGCCTGCGGTTGGCCACGGGTGCGCATGTGGACGCGTTATTTCCCAGCCACGTGCAGCGCCAAGCCGGCGAGTACGTTGGCGTGCGGGTGGCGGCGCAGCAGGTGGTCACCTTCGCCGCACCCGGCAGTCAGCTCTAAAGCACGACCACCCGATCGCGGCCGCTGTCCTTGGCCTGATACAACGCGGTGTCGCTGCGCTGCAAGGTGGTTTGCCACGGTTCCGGGCTCACGTAGCGGCTGATGCCCACCGACAATGTCAGCCGCAACTGTGGGAAGCCTTCCCACTGCGTAGTGTTCAGCGCCTGGCGCAAGCGCTCCATGGCGTAGGCGGCGCCCGCTTCGTTGGTGTTCGAGAGCACCAGTAAAAACTCCTCGCCGCCCATCCTTGCGACAAAATCCACGTCTCGCACCATGCGCTGCAGAATCGTCGCCAACTGGCACAGCACCGCGTCGCCGCCGGGATGGCCGTAGGCGTCGTTAACGTGTTTGAAGAAGTCTAAGTCGAGCATGCACACCACAAAATCGTAGGTGCCGCGATCAGCCAGGGCTTTTTGCTGATCGAGAATGTCGTTGGCAAAGCGCCGGTTGTACAAGCCGGTCAGCTCGTCGGTGATCGCCAACTGCTGAATGCGCTCGAGCGCCACCTGCAGGTCGCGGTTGCGCTCCTGCAGAATATTGCGCAGCCGGCTCATCTCAAGGCCCAGCATCGACACGCCACCGGTGAGCACGAAAAACGCCAGGGCGCGAATCGCCTCCACGTGCCAGTCGAAGCGCACGCCGCGATACAGCAGCGCGGCCATCAGCACCGCGTAACAGCCGATGGTGAACAGCCCCACACGCACGAAACCGCCCAACGTCAGCCGGAAAGCGCCGAACATCAGCACCACCAACACCATCATCAGAAACAGCGAACGCAGGCTGTCGGCGTAGTAAACGCTGACGAAGATCACGCCAATCGCCCAGCCCATCTGCGGCACCGTCAGGCTGGGATCACGAAAACGCAGGTTGAGGTTGAACCAGGTCAGGGCCAGGAAACCGGCGGTACTGGCGACCACGGCGATGGTCAGCAGCAGCATGCCGGCCAGAGTCAGTTGCATAAACCCGCCGGCAAACGCCAACCAGCACAGCAACAGATAGCCCAGCGAAGCGCTGCTGGCTAAGAGGATTCGACGCACACGCAGCAGCTGGTGGCGAGACGGCATTAGCAGTCCTTCTCCATAAGGAACGTTAGGCCAGTATAACCAGCCCCCCGCGCCTCGCCCGGTTGCTCAGCGGCACGCGGTCACAGATGCAACGAACCGCTGGCCACCAATACGGCGTGGCCGCCAATGCTGACGCGCTCGCCGTCGAGTCGGCAGAACAGCTCGCCGCCGCGCGCCGAACACTGGAACGCGTCGAACCGGGTTTTGCCCAGGCGCTCTGCCCAGTAGGGAATCAGGCTGCAATGGATCGAGCCGGTCACCGGGTCTTCGTCAATGCCGATGGCCGGGGCGAAATAGCGGGAGACGAAGTCATGCCGCTCGCCGGGCGCGGTGACGATCATGCCCAGCCACGGCAGCTGCGCAACGGCCGCCAAGTTCGGCTGGCAGTCGCGCACCTGTTGTTCGCTTTCGAGCACCACCAACAATTCCTTACCCGTGTTGAGCACCTCGACAATCGGCCCGTTCACCGCTGCCTTGATGGCCGCGCTCGCCTCAAAGATTTCGCCCGGCAGGCTTGGAAAATTCAGCACCAAGCGCTCGCCCTCGCGGCTCACGCTCAGCGCGCCGGACTGGCAGGTGAAATTCAGTTGATCGGCGGTTTCACCATGCACGGTGAACAACGCGAAGGCCGTGGCCAGCGTGGCATGGCCGCACAACGGCACCTCACAGGTGGGCGTGAACCAGCGGATGTGCCAGGCCTGGCCCTCTTTCACCACGAACGCGGTTTCCGCCAGGTTGTGCTCGGCGGCGATGGCCTGCATGCGCGCCTCGTCCAGCCAGCTGTCCAGCCGGTAAACAATGGCCGGGTTGCCGGCAAACGGTTGCTGGGTAAAAGCGTCGATCTGGTGAAAGTCGAGGGACATGGGCGCGCTCCTAGCGGATGAAGGCGCTCACGATACCCAGATTGTCAGCGGCCGGCCTGATACAGCCGGCGCTTTTTCCAGCGCAACAGCGCGCGTATCAGCCGTCGCTGCGCACGCGCTTAACCGCGTCCAGCCAACCGGCGTAGAGCTTCTCGCGGTGCGCGGTGGCCATGCGTGGGCCGAACAGATGCTGGCGGTGCCAGTGCTGGGCGATGGCGTCGAGGTCGGGATAGATCCCCGCTTGCAAGCCGGCCAGATAGGCCACGCCCAATGCCGTGGTTTCGGTCACTTCCGGGCGCTCTACCGGCACGCCGAGAATGTCGGCGAGAAACTGCATCACCCAGTTGTTCTCGACCATGCCGCCGTCTACGCGCAAGGCGCTGGGGGCGGCGGCGCCGTCTTGGCGCATGGCTTCAAGCAAGTCGCGGGTTTGGTAGCACACCGACTGCAAGCCGGCGGTGACGATTTCCTTGATGCCGGTGTCGCGGGTCAAGCCGAAGATTGCGCCACGGGCCTTGGGGTCCCAATACGGCGCGCCCAGCCCCGTGAATGCGGGCACCAAAAACACACCGCTGGCGTCGCCGGTTTGCTCGGCCAGCGCCTCGGTATCACGGGCGTGGCTGATTAACTTAATGCCATCGCGCAGCCATTGCACCGCCGCACCGGCGACGAAAATCGAGCCTTCCACCGCGTACGTCACTTCGCCCTTCAGGCGATAACCGACGGTGGTCAGCAAGCGGTTTTGCGACACCACCGGCTGCTTGCCGGTGTTTTGAATCATAAAGCAGCCGGTGCCGTACGTGCTTTTCACCATGCCCGGCTGGAAGCATGCCTGCCCCACCAGCGCCGCTTGCTGGTCGCCCGCCATGCCCAGCACGGGAATGCTGCTGCCGAACCAATTGGCCTCGGTTACGCCGAAGTCGGCGGCGCAGTCCAACACTTGCGGCAACACGCTGACCGGGATGTCAAACAGCGCCAGCAGGTCGGCGTCCCATTGCTGGGTGTGAATGTTGAACAACATGGTGCGCGAGGCGTTGCTGGCGTCGGTTTTGTGCGACTTGCCGCCTGTAAGGCGCCAGAGCAAAAAGCTGTCGACCGTGCCAAAGCGCAGTTCGCCCTGCTCGGCACGCTCACGGGCGCCGGGCACGTTCTGCAAAATCCAGCGCAGCTTGGTGGCGGAAAAATACGGGTCGATCACCAGGCCGGTTTTCGCCGCCACGGTTGCCTCGTGCCCCGCCTCTTTCAGGCCTGCGCAGTAATCGGCGGTGCGGCGGTCTTGCCAGACGATGGCCGGGTAAATCGGCGTGCCGGTGGCGGCGTCCCAGACCAAGGTGGTTTCGCGCTGATTGGTGATGCCGATGGCAGCCACTTCAGACGCCTGCAAGCCGCTTTGACGCAGTGCTTCGCGGCAGACCTTCAGGGTACTGAGCCAAAGGTCTTCGCCGTCGTGCTCAACCCAGCCGTCTTTGGGGAAATACTGTTTGAATTCTTGTTGAGCGCGAGACACCGGCGAGCCCTGAGCACTGAACACAATGGCGCGGCTGCTGGTGGTGCCTTGATCGATGGCAAGAAGGTACTGGGACATCTGCGCTTCCTTGTTATTTTGGGTGGGGACATCGCCAAGGCGACGCCGCGGACCGACCGTTTACTCGCGGCCAATGGCCGCAAATTGCCCCTGGCAATGCGCCGCCAATACCTCGGCAGCTAATTCCACTTCCAGGCCACGGCGGCCGGCGCTTACATAAATGTGGGGATGTTGTCTGGCGCTGTCGTCGATAAACGTGCGCAGGCGCTTCTTCTGCCCCAGCGGGCTGATGCCGCCGAGCAAATAACCCGTGGAGCGCTGAGCGGCGGCCGGGTCGGCCATGTCGGCCTTTTTCACCCCGGCAGCGTGCGCCAGGGCTTTCAAATCCAGCGTGCCTGCCACCGGCACAACCGTCACCAGCAACTCGCCCTTCTCGCTCGCGGCCAGCAGGGTTTTAAACACCTGGGCCGGCTCCAAGCCGAGTTTTTCCGCTGCTTCCAAGCCATAGGAGGCGGCCTTCGGGTCGTGGCTGTAACTCAGCACGCGGTGCGCGGCGCCGACTTTTTTTAACAGGTCGATGGCTGGGGTCATGTTCGAATGTGAAAATTCCGACAAAGTTCGCGTACCTTAGAGGCAGACCCGGCAAAAGTCGAGCGCCCGTAGACGGCGCCCCAGCCGATGCCCGAGCGCCTATAATGCGGCGCAAAAAAGGAAGCCCTTAATGACCCTGGCGCCCCGGCAGCAAGACATTCTCGACCTCGCCCGCGAACGCGGTTACGTCAGCATCGATGAGCTGGCCCAAGCCTTTGCCGTCACCCCGCAAACCATCCGCCGCGACATCAATCAGCTCGCCGAACAAGGCCTGCTGCGGCGCACCCACGGCGGCGCGGCGAGCGAAGCGTCGAGCACCCAGAACACCGCCTACGCCATGCGCGCCGGGCTGATGCGCGACGAGAAACAGCGCATCGCCGAGGCGATTGCCGCCCAGGTGCCGGACCACGCTTCGGTATTTATCAACATCGGCACCACCACCGAGGCCATTGCCCGCGCGCTGCTCAATCACCGTGGTTTGAAAGTAATCACCAACAACCTGCACGTGGCCGCGCAGCTCAGCGACAAAGCCGACTTCGAAGTGCTGGTGGCCGGCGGCACGGTGCGCAGCGACGGCGGCATCGTCGGGCAGACAGCGGTGGATTTCATCCAACAATTCAAAGTGGACTTCGCCCTTATGGGCATCAGCGGCATCGACGACGACGGCAGCCTGCTCGACTTCGATTATCAGGAAGTGCGCGTGTCGCAAGCCATCATCGACAACGCCCGGCAAGTGCTGCTGGCTGCCGACTCGAGCAAGTTCGGCCGCAACGCCGTGGTGCGCCTGGGTTCCATCAGCCTGGTCAACCAATTGTTTACCGACCACACACCCTCCCCCGCGCTGGCCCGTCTGCTGGCCCAGCACAAAGTGCAGCTCAAGCTGGTTTAACCCCGCCCTTCGGCAATCTCTGGTGCCATTCGGCGTGCAATCGCACGCCCGACTGGTCAGTGGCAAAACATTCCGCTACCATTTTCGAAAACGAACATTCCTACGTTCACTTTCGACTTCAGAGGCTTGCCATGCACGCGAAGCAGAACCCCACCAGCTCGGTTGCCGAAATCTATGATCTCGCGGTAGTCGGCGGCGGCATTAACGGTGTGGGCATTGCCGCAGACGCAGCGGGCCGAGGTTTGTCGGTGTTCCTTTGCGAAAAGGACGACCTGGCGCAACACACCTCCTCGGCCAGTAGCAAGCTTATCCACGGTGGCCTGCGCTACCTCGAACATTACGAATTTCGCCTGGTACGCGAAGCGCTCGCCGAACGCGAAGTGCTGCTAGCCAAGGCGCCGCACATCGTTAAACCCATGCGTTTTGTATTGCCCCATCGCCCGCACCTGCGCCCGGCGTGGATGATTCGCATGGGCCTGTTTTTGTACGACCACCTCGGCAAGCGGGAAAAGTTGCCCGGCTCGCGTGGCCTGCGCTTCGGTGCCGGCAGCCCGTTGAAAGCGGAAATCGCGCGCGGTTTCGAATACTCCGATTGCTGGGTCGACGACGCCCGGCTGGTGGTGCTGAACGCCATGGCCGCCCGTGAAAAAGGCGCGCACATTCACACCCGCACCCGCTGCGTCAGCGCCCGGCGCAGTAAAGGCCTGTGGCATATCCACCTGGAACGTGCCGATGGCAGCCTGTTCTCTATCCGTGCACGCGGCTTGGTCAACGCCGCCGGCCCCTGGGTGGCGCGCTTTATCAAAGACGACCTGCAGCAAAAATCACCCTACGGCATTCGCCTGATCCAAGGCAGCCATATCGTCGTGCCGCGCCTGTACGACGGCGAGCAGGCGTACATCCTGCAAAACGAAGACCGGCGCATCGTGTTTGCCATTCCGTACCTCGAGCGCTTCACCCTGATCGGCACCACCGACCGCGAATACCAAGGCGATCCGTCGCAAGTAGCGATCAGCCCGGAAGAAACCCAGTACCTGCTTGACGTGGTCAACGCCCACTTCAAAAAGTCCATCAGCCAAGCCGACATCCTGCACACCTATTCCGGCGTGCGGCCGCTGTGTGACGACGAGTCCGACGACCCTTCCGCCGTCACCCGCGACTACACGCTGGCGTTGTCTGCGCAGCCGGGCGACGCGCCGTTGCTGTCGGTGTTTGGCGGCAAGCTGACCACCTACCGCAAATTGGCCGAGTCGGCGATGAGCCAACTGGCGCCCTTCTTCAGCAACATGACCGCCAGCTGGACCGCCGCCTCGCCGTTGCCCGGTGGTGAGCAAATGAGCAGCCGCAGCGCGCTGGTCGAAGCGCTGAATAGTCAGTACGGCTGGTTGCCAACCCAGGTGGCACGGCGTTGGGCCAGCACCTATGGCAACCGCAGCTTTGCCCTGCTCGATGGCGCCTGCTCGCTGGAGGATTTGGGCGAACACCTGGGCGCCGGGTTGTATGCGCGTGAAGTGGATTATTTGTGCCGTGAGGAATGGGCGCGCGAGGCGCAAGACATTCTGTGGCGGCGCAGCAAGTTGGGGTTGTTTATGACGCCGGGGCAGCAAGGCCGGTTGAGTGCGTATTTGCAGGCGCAGCATCCGCGTAGCCCGCAAGGGGCGCATGCCGCGTAGGTTTGAATTCTGTGTGTGCTAAGCAAGACCTTGGCCCCGCGATTGCGGGGCTTTTTTATGGCGGTCAAAAGCATCGCGACTGAAGTCGCTCCTACAGGATGGCCAGCGTCATCCTCGCGCGGCGAAGCTCCACATAGTGGATGCCCTAGCCTCCGTCATCCCCGCGTAGGCGGGGATCCAGTATCTCAAGCCTTACACGGTGGTTCTGCGGAGGTATTCATTACCGCGCGTGCTGAACGTTTCGTTTCGCGCCTTACGCGCATCTCAACCTAACTCCGTCATCCTCGCGAACGCGGGGATCCAGAATTTCCAGTCGTTCGACTGATTTGGCCTACCGTATTCATTACCGCGTGTGCTGAACGTTTTGTTTCGCGCCTTACGCGCGAGTCACTTTCCCAGTCGCGGGAAAGTAACCAAAGCGCTTGCCCCTACCTTGGGTCTCCGCTGCGCTGCGACTTCCCTCACTCCGTCGCCGCTCCGGGGGCCGTCACAACGGGCCATCCATGGCCCGATGTTCCTTTCGCGGCTCCCGGCCGCTCAACCCCCTACGCGGCGACTCCACTCGGCCTGCGATGAATGGGGCGGGTAGATCACGAGCGAGATCAAAGGCCAGATCAAAAGCATCGCGACTAAAGTCGCTCCTACAGTTTGTGCGAACTGTGGGAGCGACCGGGCGGCGTTCCGTTTTAGTCGCGATTCCTGCAAACGAAAATCTTGCCCGGGCCGCTATTTAACGATCGCCAACTCAAACCCACCCTCGTCGCTGTGCGCGTGGCTCTGCATACCGGCTTCGTCCAGTGCCAGGTCTTGCAACGGTCGTTTGAAGGGTTTGTTGTCGAGGGTTTGCAGGTGTTTGTCTTCTTCGGTGGTCAGCAGCAGTACGTAGCGCTCGCCTTGCGCGGCTTTCACCGGAACGGTGCCTTCGATAAAGGCGTAGCGGTACCAGGTTTCGCCGTGCAGTTGGTAAACGGCATCGCTGACCAGGCGGGTTGGGCGCTTGGCTTCGTCGAGGAAGAGCAGCGAGGGGTAGACGACTTTTTTGTTGGCGAAGCTGCGCACGCGCAGGCCATAGGTGCGGCCGGCGGCGGGCAGTTTCATGGCGGCGTAGTAGCTGCGGCCCATGGGGAAGTTGAAGCTGGGGGAGAAACGGTTGAGTTCTTCGTAGCGCGGTTCGTCGCTCGACAGTTCAGTGAAGTCGCCTTCGGCCAGTTGGCCGCAGCATTGCTGTACGAGGTTTTGGTACAGCCCTTCGCTGTCGCCCGCGCCGCTGCCAGCCAGCAGCGCTTGCATGGCGGCGGTGGGCTGACCGTCGAGGCCGGGTAGCACGCTGCCTTTGTTGTTGAATTCGATTTGTCGGCCATCGCTGTAGCGCACGTTAGAGGGGGCTTCCACGCGCTGCGGTGCGTTGCTGCCCGGCACGGCGGAGTTGCGCATGCGCCCCTGCTCGTCAACCCAGGTGTAATACGGCGTGCCGTTTTCCGGGCGGGCGAAGTTGCGCCCTTCCAGCACGTCGGCGTCGATGTAGTCGCTGCTTCGCTCGCCGTTGGCTAACAGGCTGTCGCTCTTGGCGCCCGCTGCCTGGGCGCCGGCGTAGAAGCTGTTTTGCAGGTTGCCGCTGGCGTCGACCCAGGTGAAGTAGCGGCGTTTGCTTTCGTTATTGGTTTTCGCGCCAGGCCAGGTCGTGCCTGCTGTGCTGGCGTTCTGGCTCATGCGTTCCTGGTCGCTTTGGGTGATGCGCTTGGCGGCCTGGCGTTGCTGTTCGCTGTAGTGGTTGTCGACGAAGGTGTTGTGCACGCGCCCTTGGTCATCCACCCAGGTCAGGTAGCGGCCAGGCGCGGCCTCGGCGGTGGCGGCCAGCAGCAGTGCGGCGAGCAGAGCGATGCGCGGCATAAGCAGACCTCAAAAGGTGGTGGTGTAGGTCAGGGCCATGATGTACGCCTTCACGGTGGTGTCGATGTCCAGGTCGGCGTACGGGTTGTAGACCAGGTTGTCGATGCCGGTGCAGTTGACGTTGCAACTGGTGCCCGCCGGAATGCTTTGTTTGGACACGAAGTAGTTGAAGCCGAAGTCGATAGTGGTGTCTTTGTCCCAGCGGTAGCCGAAGCCCAGGCCGTAGAGGTTGGCGTCGCCGATGGGCACCAGCACGTCGGCTTTATCTTTAGGAATTGCCGAGGGCCGGTATTCGTAGCCGGCGCGCAGGGCCAGGCGGTCGCTGATGTCGTACTGGGCACCGATGGCGAAGCTCCAGGTGTCTTGGTAGCCACGGTCGAGAATGATCGAGTGGTCAGTGGCGTTGCCGCCGCCGAAAATCTTGGCGATGCGCAGCAAGTCCAGCTCGCGGTCGAACTCGATTTCAAATTTGTTCCAATCGCTGTAGTCGCTCCACTTGGCGTCGAGGTTGAACTGCCATTTGTCGAAGGGCCGCAGCTTGATGCCGGTGCTGAAGTTGTCGGGCAGCACCATGTTCAGCGAGGCGTTGCCGCTTTCTTCGCTGGCGTTGCCGTAAGGGAATAGCGGGCTGAGCACCTGGCCGAACACCGAGCCTTGCAGGCCGGACCAGAAGCCTTGCCAGTCTTTGCTGTATTCCATGCGGTATTTGCCTTGAAGGTGCATACGCGCCTCGCTCTGGTACGTCGCGCCCCAGGCGAACCAGTCGGTGGGTTCCCACAACACGCCAAGGTTGTAGGTTGGCGACAGGCTCTGTTGCAGGTCCAGGTCCATGTTGGCCAAGGTGCTGTAGGGGCCGATCTTGCCGCCGCACAGGTTGATCAACGGGCTGAGGATGTCGTCGATTCCAGGCTGGCAGACGGCTTTGTTGAGCATCCGCACCACGCCCGTCAGCATCCCCGGATTACGAAAATCCTGATTCAGCGCCATCGCCTGGTGCGAGAACCCCACCGACAACCCCAGCGCCAGCGTGTCGTTGGCCTGATAGCCCACAGACGGCGAGAAATACGTGATGCGTTGCAGCGCCACTTCCTTGCCCTGGTAGCGCCCGGCGTCGTCGCCCGAGTCGCGCGAATACCCGAGGGCCATCGGTGCATAAATGTTGGTGGCAAAGGTGAATTTGGAACCGGGCGGGTTGATGGAAACCCCGGCCAGTGGCGCCATCAGCACCGGCAGCTCGGTCATGCCGCCCATGCCTGGCAAGTACATCACTGGCGTGAGCGTGCGGCTGCTGGAGTTTTTTATCGGGTCGTCGTCGAAGCCCAAGGCGTTGCTGCCGTAGCCGGGCGGCGCTTTGAACTTGGCGCGAATGTCCATCACGCCGCTGAGCAGCTTGATGGTGCTCTGCCGGCCTTTAAGTTTGGTCAGCGCCGCCGGGTTGTAATGCACGGCGTCGATGCCGGTGGAATCGGCGGTCACGGCATTGCCCATGGCCATGGCTTTGGGGTTGCCGATGGTCAAATCGTTGGCCAGTTGCGCCTGCACCGAGCCGGTGTAAATCCCGGCAGCAAGCCAGCAGAGCCCGGAAATCGCCCACACCTGCGGCGACGTTCTGATCGTCATGACGGTGGTCGCTCCTGGCTTATTGGGCCTTTAAACCCTGAATATCCAGTGGCATCGACACCCCCAGCAGTACGTCGGGAGAGTCTTCCGTCATGCCGAACCCGGCATTGATGTTGACGATGTAATTGGGCGAGGTGCGCAGGCCCAGCGAGAAGTTCATCAAGGCGCTGGTTTGCTCTTTGCCCTCCAGCGTTGTATCGGAAAACGTGTAGGTCGGCTTGAAGGTCTGCGCCATTTGGTACGAGGTGGACAACGACACGTCGTACGACAGCGCGTAGGCAAAGCCCATGCTCATGGACATGCTCGAACCCGGATCGACCTTTTCAAGATGCCGCCCGCCGCGCTCCTGGTCGACATTGGCCGGCACGTTGTAGGTGTAACCGACCGAGCCGAACAGCACGACCGGGTCGATTACATACGACACGTTCACCCCGCCGCCGAGGCTGTAGAAACCGTTGCCGGTCGACAGGTCGTGCTCGGGGTTGATTTCGTACGGGCTGGTGCCGGTCGGCAAGCCGATGGTGCCGTACAAGGTGGTCACCGGCTTGCCACGGTGCGAGGCCCACGGCTGCCAGCGCAGACTGGCCGACAGGTCGCCGAGGCTGTAGACGTTGAGGTCGCGCTCAGTGTCGTACTTGGCGATCAGCGGAATGCGCATGCTGAAGGTGAGGTTGTCCCACACGCCGTAGTCAAAGGTGAACGAGTTGGTGAAGGTGTGCTGCGCTTCGCTTTCGCCGATCACGCTGTACACGTTATTGCCGGTGCGGTACGTGGTGATCTGAGTATCGCGCAGCAGCGAATAGTCGAAGCCGTAGGTCAACGTGCGTTCGCCTTGCTTGAGCAAGGTGTAGCTTTTCTCGGCGGCCTGAAACACCTCGGCCAACGCCTTTGAGCTGTCGGCATCGTCGTCTTTTTTGCTCAAGGCTTCGCGGGCTTCGTCTACCGTCGGCTCATCGCTCCAGGCAGGCGGGCTCAGCGTTAGCGTCAGCATGGCCACGCAGGCCACTCCCTTAATCCCCATGACGCCAATCCCCAGTTATTTTTTTGTTATGCCGGGCAGGTCTTGCCGTACGTGTTGGTCTTTATGTTTTTCAGGTGCTGCTATTTGCGGCGGATGTGGCGAATGTCGCCGCCCGAACCCAGTTCGTCGGCCTGGTTCGTGGTGAATTTGGTTATCTGGGGAAACTCGCGAAACGCCAGCAGGCTTACGGTGCGGTCATCCACCAGACGTAGGTCTTTCTCGGTCAGGGCCATGGCGTTTTTCGGTTCCTGGCCGCTGGGGTAAATCACGAACAACACGTTCTGGTCCCAGATTTCTTCAAAGCGCGCGCGGGTGAAACTGATGTTGCCCAGCGCCGGATCGGCGACGAACACGTGCTCGTTGTACACATCGCGAACCACCACAAAATGCTTGAAGCCGGCGTATTCGATGGGCACCAAGGCCGGGTGCTCAAGCTCGTCCAGGTCGGAAAACGCCGCCCGGAAGCCGCCGCTTTTGTAGCCAAGCGCGGCCACGAAACGCTTCATATCCAGCAGGGAAAAGCCCCGCCGCTCGACAATCTTGTCGGCCTCGCCGTAGCGCAACAGCCCTTCCATGACTTGCCGTTCCTGTAAGTCGCGGCCCAGGAAATAGTCGAGCATGGAAGTCAGCGCCGCCGAACCACAGCTGTAGTCGTAGGCCTGACGGATGACGTTGCGAAATTGCAGTTGGCTCATCGGCTCCAGCGTCACCGACTCGCGCATGGGCATGCCCGGGGTGAGCTGTTGGGTCAGGTTGACCGTGCCTTGGGCCGGCGGTTTGGTGTCCACCGCTTCGGTGAAACCCAGTACGCCCAAAAGACTGCCGATAAGAATTTCGATCATTACAGGTCCAAAAACTGTCTGCGCTTAGGGCATGCCTCGTTAAAAAGCCTGACCGTCGCTCGACGCGTTTTAAATCTGAGCATTGGAAAAAGCCTTACCGGCGCGTACCGATAAGGCTTCGGGTTAGCAAGGGGTGTTGCTAACTCAGTGTCCCCATACCTTGACGGTGGTGCCCGCCATGTTGATATCGGAGATCGCCAGCGAGCCGATGCTGGCCGCGCCGGTGGTTGCGCCGTTGGCGTACGTACCGCCTCCGTAGATACCCCCGACCGACACGGTACCGGTCATGTTTGGCAGGCTGATGGCCAGTTGCTGAGTGTCGGTGCCACCGATAGAGGTGGTTACTACGTCGATTTTCAGCGGGTTGGCGTCGGAGATGGTGAAGCCGGTGAAGCCTACGTTGGTGATGTTCAAGCTACCGCCGCCGGTGTCGTTGTCGGTGTATTTCACGTTACCAACGCTACCGCCGAAGTTACCGGAGATGCTGATCCCGTCCTGGCCGGTTACGCTCGACAGCGCGGAATCATCCATTGCGCGCAGATCGGCCTGAGCCATGAAAGGTGCAGCCAGTACTGCTGCAGCAAGAGCGAGCTGTTTGAAACTTTTCATTGTTTTTATCTCCAAGATCACAGGTGGGTATCCCCGGGTGTTGCCGGCCACTCCTGTAACCGACAACTGGATCAACTCGCGTCGATCCCCATGCCTGTCGCGCCCTTCCTGGTAACGACAGACCTGGATTCATGAAGCGTGATGCTTCGCGCCCTGTGACAAAGCTACTGAGTGCAGACCCGGCTGCCAGCCCATCCAAGGGATGGACGATGGCCATGCGCCAGAAAGCGGTAGCACATTGCCCCGCACCGCTCTGGCTCAGGCTTCGCTAAGTAGCCCCATGCTTTTGCCTTTTAATACGGCTTGGGTTCGGCTACGCACGCCGAGCTTGTTAAAGAGGTTATGCAGATGCCACTTGATGGTGGCTTCGGAGAGGTGCACCGCCTGGGCGATGTCGCGGTTGGAAAGCCCCGCCGCCACGAAGCGCAGAATCTCCCGCTCGCGGTGACTAACGTCCTGATTTTCATTGAAACTTTCCGGGTCTACCGACAGCCGACGGCATTGCTCGCGCAAGGTTTCGGCCAGCCCTTGCCAGGGCGCGGCGCGTTTGGGTTCTGCCGCGCGCCAGGCGTCCCAGAGCGGTAGCAGCCACAAAGCGTCGTCCTGAAACAGGCGCCGGTAACCGCTGTTCCAGGCGTCTTCGAGGGTGGGCTGGAACAGGGCGAAGGCTTTTTCGCTGTTACCTTTGCGCCAGTACGCCACAGAAAGTAACAGCGACAAGCGCAGGCGACGGTCGCGCTGGTGCTCGGCAGTTTGTTTGGCCAGGCAGGCTTCCAGGCTGGCCTGCGCTTTGTCCGCGCGGCGCTCGCACAAGGCCAGGCGCCCTTCCGACAACGCCAGGGCGGTTTCCGCATCCAGATAGCGCCCGGGCGGCAATACGGCCAGGTGCTGCTGCATTTGCAGGCAAATGCGTTCGGCTTCGTTGGGCCGCTGCAGCCACAACAGGAACTGCACTTTGCAGCTCATGCCTAGGGCGAACACGCGCTCGTAACCGGCGCCATGCAATTCCCCCAGCCATTCGTCCAGCTGAGCCAAACCCTGCTCCGGCTCGCCGGCAAAAAACCGCGCGCGGGCCATCACCAACTTGCCCCGGCTGATCAATTCGGTGGGCGTGGCCACATCGCGCCACGTTGTCGCCAGTGGCAGCTCGGCCAAGATCGCCGCGTGGCGGTCCTGCTCATAGAGCAAGTCGGCATAGGCCAACGCCAGCGGCCCGCCCACCCGGCTGCGCCGGCCAAACACGCGCTCCACCCGACTGCGCGCCGCCTCGGCCAGCTCACGGCCGCGCTCCAGCTCACCGCTTTCTTTGCAGATCAGCGACTCGATCAGGCTGGTCATGGCGTGCAGGTATTCGCTTTCGGTTTGGCGCAGATTTTCCCGCGCCAGGGCGATGGATTTCGCCGCCTCGCCGAAGTCCCCGAGCAAGGCGTACGCCGCCGCCTGCACGCACGACAGGCTGACGCGAAACACCGGCTGGTTGTCCGGCGCCATGCCCAGCCAATGGCGCGCCACTTTCAGGCAGGCTTCGAGTTTGTCTTGATACAGCAGCACCAACGCCTTGAGCACTTGCGCGGCGGCGAGCAACTCGACCAACGCGAAGTGCAGAGTTTGCCCACGCCCTTGCAGCAGGCGCGTGCTGACTTCTTCGATCAAGGCTTCGGCGTCGGCGAACTTCTGCTCAAACGCCAACTGCCAGGCATAGAAAATCTGAAAAACCGGGTGCTCACGAATCACATCCGTGGGCACGCTTTTGAGAATCGCCAGAATGCCGTACACGCGGTTGCTGGCAATCAGCTTGGCGCCCTGGCGTTCCAGCAGTTCGGCGGCGAACGCATAGTCGCGAGCGCGCAGGGCATATTTGATCGAGCGGTCTGGCAACTCGTGGCTTTCGCACCAACGTGCGGCCGAATGCAGCAAGGTGGTGGGGTCGCCGTGCTTGGCCAGGCGGCCTTGGAGGAATTCGGCGAACAGGTGGTGATAACGGAACCACTCGCCGTGCTCGTCCAGCGGAATGATGAACAGTTGCTCGGTTTGCAGCCGCGCCAACATCTCGATGCCGTCGCGGTGCCCGGTCAAGGCATTGCAGAGCTCGGCGTTGAATTCATCGAGCACCGAGGTGTGGTCCAGAAACAGCTGCAAGCTGTCCGGCAGGCTGGCAACCACATCTTCTGCCAGGTAATCGGCGATATTGCGCTCGGTACCGGAAAGCCCAGCGAGAAACGCCGCGCGGTCGGGGTGACGCGCCAAGGCGAGCGCCGCCAGGTGCAAGGCGGTAATCCAACCCTCGGTGCGGTTTTGCAGCAGGGTGAGTTCATCGCGGCTGAGCACCAGCTGTTTCACTTCGCGGAAATAAGCCGCGGTTTCCTCAAAGCTCAGGCGCAGGTCTTCGGCTTTAAGCCAAAGCGTCCAGGGTTTCAGGGACGGTTCTTCCACCAGCAATTGCGCCTGATAACGGGTGCTGGCGAGCAGGTGCACGGTGGTCGGCAAATGCTCGATCAGGTAGCGCACCGCCGGGCCCATGGCCGCGTGGCGAATGTGGTGGAAGTCATCGAGCATGATGTACACGTCGCCGTCCAGGCGCTTGAGGTCGGCGAGAAAGGCATCGATCAGCGCCTCTTGCGGCCAGCTCACATCGCCCTGCAACAGGCTCGCCGTGTTCGTGCCAAAGCCCGGTGCCACCGCGTTAATCGCCGCCACCAGGTATTGCAGCAGGCGCTGCGGCTCGCTGTCGGCTTCATCGCAAGACAACCACGCCACGCGGGCATTGGTACTGAGCAAACGCTGCCGATACTGGGCCAGCACCGTGCTTTTACCAAAGCCGGCCGGCGCGCTAAGGATGACCAGGCGCTGCGAGCGCGAGGCGTACAACCGTTCGATAAGGGCTTGGCGCAGCAACTGCGGCCGACCGCCCGCATCGGCGGGAAACAGCTTGGTGCGCAGCAACGGCAAAGTGGGCAAATGAGCGAGTGAACCGGTGACAGAAGTGTTCATTGCAGCAGCCCCAATTCACGGGCGCGGCGGATGGCTTGCGTCCGATTGCGCACCTTGAGCTTTTCGTAAATGTTGTGCAGGTGCCATTTCACCGTGCCCAGCGCCAAGGCCAATTGCTGGCCGATTTCTTCGTTGGACATGCCCTTGGCCGCCAGCAACACGACATCGCGCTCGCGCTCGGTCAGGCCTTCTTCCAGCACTTCCAGCGACTTGCGCGCGTCCTGCCCCGGCCACACGGCCAGCAGCCCGCGAATAAAGCCTTGCAGCGCCGGCTGACGCTCCGCCGCTTCGAGGTTTTGCAGCAGCAGGCGAATGCCCTCGCCTTCCTCGATAAACAGACTGCGCACCCCTTCGCGCTCGGCGCTGATCAGGCACTGCACCAACAGCGATTGCGCCCGCTCCTGATAGCCGAGGCGCTGATAACTGAGGGCTGAGAGCAATTCCAGGCGCAGGCGTTGCAGGCCATGCCAGCCGTTTTGCAATTGGCTGCGCAGTTGGGTGATTTCATGCAGCGCCTCGCTGTAGTGGGCGCGGGCCTGTTGCAGGCGGATGCGGGTCAGGCCCTGCACCCACAACACCGGGTTGAAGCTCATGGCTTTATAGGGCGCGGCGAGTTTGGGCCAGTCGACGCCTTGAAAACGCGCCTCGGCGCGCTTGATGCGGTCGGTGGCCTGCTCTTGCAGAATCAGGGCGATTTCCTCCCCGGCCGCCTGGGCGTAGAAGCGCCACGACTGATTGCGCGCCGCCAGGTTTTGCATCAACACCAGGGTGTTCTGTGCGTCTTTGGGTTTTTCCAGAATCCGCTGGGTGCGCGCCAGGCTGAGCATGCCTTGGGCGTAAAGGTCGATGGGGTTGATGACGTCGAGCTTGCCCAGCGCCCAGCCGAGGTTTTCCTCCAGCGCCTGGAAGCGCCCCTGCTGATAGGCCACCAGCGATTCGGTGATGGTGGGCAGCGCCAGCGCGCGGGACTTTTCGCCAAACCAGGGAATCAGCCGCGCGCGCAGTTGATCGAACAACAACTGCGCCTGCTTGACCTGGCCTTGCTCCAAGCACAGCAGAATTTCGACATTGGCCAGTTGCATGTCGAGGTAACGGCCTTCAAGGAAGTGCTTGCGCTGCTGGGCCAAGGCCAGCAAGCGCCGCGCCTGCTCGGGCTGCGCCAGCATCACCAGGGCCAGGGCGCCGATAATCAGCAGCGCCACTTCAAGGAACGCGGTGTGCTGGCCGAGCTGCGCTTCCACTTTGCGGGCCAGGGCGACGCAGGTATCGAGGTCGTCTTTTTGCAGGGCCAGCACGGCTTTGATCGCCAAAATTGCCAGCACCTTGTCGCTCAGCGGTCCTTCGGATTTGTGCTTGCCCCAGCGCGCCAGCAGCTCATCCAACATGCCGTTGGCTTCGGGCAGCGACAGCTCGGCGGCGCGGCTCCAGACATCGGCCAGCACCAACACCGGGAAGCGCTCGGCAATCTCATCCGGCACACGTTGGCGCCAGCGGTAGATCAGGTTGAGCTGCCCACGGTTGATCAGTTCCAGGCCACAGCCATCCACCAACGCCGCGAGCATTTGCGGGTCGTCGGCCAGGCAGGCGTGCTCGATGGCGAGGTTTTGCATGTGGTGGTTGGTGAACCACAGGCTGGCGTTGAAATGCAGTTGGCTGAGGCGGTCGGGGTCGCGCTCTTTCAGGCGCGAGCGGAGGAAATCGGCGAACAGGTTGTGGAAGCGGTACCACTGGCGTTCGCGGTCCAGGGGCAGCAAGAACAGCTGCATGGCTTCGAGTTTTTCCAGCAGCTTTTGGCCATCCTGGCGCCCGGTCAGGGCGTTGGCCAGGTCGCCACTCAGTTGCGTGGCCACGCCCAGTGCCAAGAGCACGTCTTGCATCTCGGCGCTCAATTGCTCGAAGACGCTGCGCAGCAGGTAGTCGCCGACAGCAACCTGGTCGCCGCCCAAGTCCACCATCTGCTCGCAGGCTTGTGGCTGATGGCGCAGCCACAGGCTGGCCAGGTGCACGCCGACCACCCAGCCTTCGGTGCGTGAATGCAGGGCGTCGAGGGCCACTTCATCCAGATGCAGGCCGCCACGGTCGAGGTACTCGCGGGTTTCAGCCTTGCTCATGCGCAGCTCCGGCGCGCCGATTTCCAACAGCACTTCCTTGGCGCGCCAGGTCGCCAGGTTCAGCGACGGCGTGGAACGGCTGCCCACCGCCAGCACAAAGCCCGCCGGGGCCAGTTTGATCAGGCGATTAAGGCTGCTTAACAGCTCGGCGTCCTGCACCAGATGCAGGTCGTCTAGCACCAGCAGCAGCGGCTGCTCGCGCTGCGCGAGGTCGGCCAACAGGCTTTCCATCAGGGCGGCGGCGGGCACGCGCATGGTGTTTTGCAGGTACGCGAGGGCATCCTGGCCGACGCCAGGAATGGCGGCGCGCAAGGCATCGATAAGTTGCTGAAAAAAACGCGAAGGGTCGTCGTCTTCGGGGCTCAGAGAGAACCACGCGACGGCGCTGCCTGCATGGGCATAGCTCTGCGCCAGCGCAGCCAGGGCGCTGGTTTTGCCAAAGCCGGCGGGGGCCGACAGGAGAATTAGCCGAGCATGTGGATTACCGGCCAACGCGGCTTTAAGGTGCGGGCGCGGCAAATAATCAGCGGGAACATGAGGAGGTCGCAACTTCGAACGAAGGAGGCTACCGGCGGCTGGATTGTGCACTTCATCCATGACCTGGATCCCTTGAAAATTATTATTCTGATAGGAAATTTCGTACCCTTGGGATCTGTCCATACTAATCAGCTCGCTATCTCCGAGTAAACCCACTCACTCGCTCTAGGATCAATGCTGGCGGCCCTCTACAATCGGCGCCCGCGCCCGACTGACTGTGCCCATGCCTACCTGTTCGTTGCATCCGCTGCCCTATCGGGCGGACCCAGCCGAGTACTTTTCCTACATCCGCCAGGCGCCTGGTGCGCTGCTGTTCGACGGCGGTCGGCCGACTTCCCAGCGTGCACGCTATGACCTTATGAGCGCCTGGCCATTGGCAGCGCTGGCACCGGCCGCTGACGAATCGGCCAACGACTTTATCCAGCGCCTGCGCGCGGCCCTAGCTCGACTGGGCCCCTCCGAGGTTCCAGCCGGTTATGAACTGCCCTTCGCGGGCGGCTTGATGGGCTATTTGAGTTACGACTTCGGCCGCCGCTTGGAGGCATTGCCGGCGAATGCACGCGATGACCTGCACCTGCCCGACGCGCAGTTGGGTTTGTACGGCTGGGCGCTGATTAGCGACCACCACATCGGCAGCAGCCAGTTGCTGTTTCACCCGGCGCTGGCCGAGGCTGAGCGCCAGCGTTTGATCGCCTTGTTTGGCGGTGACGCGCCGGCCAACAGCGCACCGTTCAGCCTGAGCGATGACTTCAGCGCCGACCTCAGCGAAGCCGATTACCACCAGGCGTTCGAGCGCATTCAGGCGTATATCCACGCCGGCGATTGCTACCAAGTGAACTTCGCCCAACGCTTTCGCGCGCCGTGCCAGGGCGACCCGTGGAGTGCCTACCAAGCACTGCGCCAGGCGTGCCCTACGCCGTTTTCCGGTTACGTGGCACTGGGCGATAACGAGGCGATTGTGAGTTTTTCGCCCGAGCGATTCGTGCAAGTACACAACGGCCAGGTCGAAACCCGCCCCATCAAAGGCACCCGGCCCCGGGGCCAGACGCCCGCCGAAGACCAAGCCTTCGCCGACGATCTGCTCGCCAGCCCCAAAGACCGCGCCGAGAATTTGATGATCGTCGACCTGCTGCGCAACGACCTCGGCCGCAGCTGCGCCACCGGCTCGGTGCGGGTGCCGCAGTTGTTCGCACTAGAGAGCTACCCCAACGTGCATCACCTGGTGAGCTGCGTAACCGGCACCCTGGCGCCAGGCAACGACGCGTTGGACGTACTTGCCACCAGTTTCCCCGGCGGCTCCATCACCGGCGCACCGAAAATTCGCGCCATGCAAATCATCGACGAGCTGGAGCCGACCCAGCGGGCGATCTACTGCGGGTCGTTATTGTTTGTGGACGTGCGCGGAGAAATGGACAGCTCGATTGCGATCCGCAGCCTGCTGATCAAAGACGGGACGGTGAATTGCTGGGGCGGCGGCGGCATCGTCGCCGACTCGCAGTGGCGGTCGGAATACAACGAATCGATCACCAAGGTGCGGGTGTTGTTGCAGACGTTGGAAGGGTTGTAGCCAACAAACAACCCTGTGGGAGAGGCTTCAGCCTCGAAGCTTTTCAGTTAGCAGCATCGAGGTTAATCGGCCTCTCCAACAGGTGCTGGGTCTTACAAACTCAGCTCGCGGTTCGACGCTTTCAAGAATTCTTTCTTCAAGTCTTCATACGTGTGCACCGCCGGGAACTGCGGGAATTCGCGGATCACGTTTTCCGGGGCATGGAACAGGATGCCGGCGTTGGCTTCGCTGAGCATGGTGGTGTCGTTGTACGAGTCGCCAGCGGCGATTACGCGGTAGTACAGGCTTTTAAATGCCAGCACCGACTGACGCTTGGGGTCTTTCTGGCGCAGTTGGTAGCTCACCACGCGGTCGGTTTCGTCGGTGATCAGCTTGTGGCACAGCAGGGTCGGGAAGCCCAGTTGGCGCATCAGCGGCTGGGAGAATTCGTAGAAGGTGTCCGAGAGAATCACCACCTGGAAACGCTCGCGCAACCAGTCGACGAACTCCACGGCGCCTTCCAGCGGCTTGAGGGTGGCGATCACTTCCTGGATGTCGGCGAGCTTCAGGCCGTGCTCATCAAGAATGCGCAGGCGCTGCTTCATCAGCACGTCGTAATCGGGAATGTCCCGGGTGGTGGCTTTTAGCGCGTCGATACCGGTTTTTTCCGCGAAGGCGATCCAGATTTCTGGGACCAACACACCTTCCAGGTCGAGACAGGCGATTTCCACAGGGCACTCCTAAACAGGATTCAGAAAAGAAGGCGGCACTCTAGCCGCTTGCCTGCGGCCACGCAACGCGGCGCCTGGCGATGTTCAACCACGCTGATAGTGCCTATCACCACGGCGCGCTGCAGGCTCGCAGCGCTTTTTGCTACCATCGCCCTCCCCGCCGAAATGAACCTGGAGCCCCTCATGGATCTTGATCTGGACAAGTTGAACGCCGAATTCGCCAACCAGCCGGAAAAGCTGGTGGAGTGGGCGCTTGGCCTGGGCAAGACGGCCATTTGCACCACCAACTTCCGCCCCTTCGAAGCGGTGATTCTGCACATGGTCAGCCAGGTGAAACCGGACATTCCGATCATCTGGATGGACAACGGTTACAACACCGAAGCCACCTACAAATTCGCCGATGAAGTGACCCGCGCGCTGAACCTGAACCTGATCACCTACCTGCCCAAACGCAGCCGCGCCCACCGCGAAGCGCTGGAAGGCCCGGTGCCAGCACTGGACGATCCGCGTCACGAAGCCTTTACCGAAGAAGTGAAACTGGAACCCTTCACCCGCGCCCTGCGTGAAACCGCCCCGCAAGTGTGGTTCACCGCCCTGCGCGCCACCGACACCGCCGTGCGCGCACAGATGGAGCCGATCAGCATCAACCCGGATGGCTTGATCAAAGTTGCCCCGCTGCTGCACTGGTCGTCGAAGGATCTTTATCAGTACCTGACCCAGCATAATTTGCCGAATAACTTTGATTATTTTGATCCCACGAAAGGTGAGGATAATCGCGAGTGTGGCTTGCACATTAACCATTAAAAGCAGGAACAAAAGCTCGCGGCTGAAGCCGCTCCCACAAGCACGGAGGTGTCTGTGGGAGAGACTTTAGTCTCGAGCTTTTTGCTTTTGTGGCGCTCGACCTCGATTTGCGAGGCGGCTGAAAATTTAAAAAGCTCGCGGCTAATCGGAATGCCGCCCAGCCGCTCCTACAGGGACCGAGGTGTCTGTGGGGGCTTTAGCCGCGCAACCCGCTGATTAGCTTGCCCAGCAATTCGCTTAGCTGCGTCTGCTCCGCTGGCGCCAGCACTTCAAGCGCGCGCTGTTCGTTGCCGACATGCAAGGGCAGCACTTTATCGATCAGGGCCAGGCCCGACGGGGTCAACTGCACCAGGGTGCTGCGCCGGTCGCTGGGCGATGGCAGGCGTTCGATCAGGCCGCTGCGTTCCAGGCGGTCGAGACGGCTGGTCATGGCGCCGGATGACAGCATCAATCCTTCGTAGAGTTCAGTCGGCATCAATTGGTACGGCGCGCCCGCTCGGCGCAACGTGGCGATGACGTCGAACTCGCCTTTTTGCAGCCCGAACTGCGCCGCCAATGGCGACAGTATCTGCCGCTCCATCAACTGCGCCGCTTCCAGTAATCGCCCAACGGTGACCATTACGGCTGCGTCGATATCCGGACGTTCGCGCCGCCATTCTGCTTCTGCCTGTTGCGCTCGATCGTTCATTCGGACCTCGCTTGATAAAACCATCTCGATATAAAGCTAATACTAATGCCTTGCGCAATGGCACGCTCGAACTTTAATCTTGATGTCGAGATACTTTACGACGAGATAGAAGGCATGAGCGTAACCCCGCGTACCCACCTATGTATTGTGCTGGCCGTTATCGGGCTCGCGTTGAATCTGCGGCCGGCTTTAGCCGCCATCGGTCCATTGCTAGACAGCATCGAATCGGCCACCGGCATGAGTTCCACCCAAGCCAGCCTGTTGACCACCGTGCCTGTGTTCGTGATGGGCGTGTGCGCCCTGGCCGGAGGGCGGCTGCGGCGCTGGCTGGGTGAACGCAACGGCATTGGTTTAGGTATCGCGCTGATTGCGCTGGCGTGCGGCCTGCGACTGGCGGCCTCGGGCCGCTATGGGTTGCTCGCCACCGCCGTGATGGCGGGCGCCGGCATCGCGCTGGTGCAAACCTTGTTACCGGCGTTTATCAAGCGCTGCTTTGGCGCGAGGGCGGGCAATGTCATGGCGCTGTACACCACCGGCATCATGGCCGGTGCGGCAGTTGCCGCCGCGGCTGTAGCGGGTTTGGCGGCGGTCGGCGGTTGGCCAATGGCGCTGGCGGTATGGGCAGTGCCGGCCGTGCTGGCGGTGCCGCTGTGGTATGTCGCGTCCCGCCAGCAGAGGGTGAATCACACGCACGAAGCCTTGACCGTCTCCGCGCCGCCTGCGTTCTGGCGCAACGGCCGAGCCTGGCAGTTGATGGTGTTTTTCGGCATCGGCACGGGCGCGTACACCTTGGTGCTCGCGTGGCTGCCGCCCTTTTATACCGGCCTCGGTTGGCAACCGTCCGCCGCGGGTTTTCTGCTCGGCGCGTTGACGCTAACCGAAGTGGTCGCCGGCCTGGCGGTGTCGGCGTTGGTCGGCCGTTTCCCGGATCGTCGTGTGCCGTTGTACAGCGTGCTGCTGATGCTGCTGGCCGGCCTGCTCTGCCTGATCATCGCGCCCCTGCCCTTGGCGCTGCCGGCGTGCCTGTTGCTCGGCTGCGGCATCGGCGCGTTGTTTCCCCTGTCATTGATCGTGGCGCTGGACCACGCCGATAGCCCAAGCCGCGCCGGCGAATTGGCCAGCTTCGTTCAAGGCGGCGGTTACATCATCGCCAGCTTCATGCCGCTGCTGGCCGGCGTGCTGCGCGACCGCTTTGCCGACCTCACGCAAGCCTGGATGATCATGGCGCTCGGCGCCGTGGTGCTGATTGGCTTGAGCACGCGCTTTGCGCCGGCCACTTACGGGCGCATCACGAACCTTCGCCCATAAAAAAGGCGCCGATCAAGGCGCCTTTCTCATCTGTGTACCGGGCTTAGTGCACCGGCAACTCAACGCCGTGGAACAACTCTTCAAGCTCCACTTTGTTGTGGCATTGCACCGCTTTGGCCATGACGTCGCGGGTCAGGTGCGGGGCGAACTTTTCGATGAAGTCGCACATGAAGCCGCGCAAGAACGTGCCGCGACGGAAGCCAATCTTGGTCACGCTTGGCTCGAACAATTCGCTGGCATCCAGCACCACCAAATCCGGATCAAGCTTGGCGTCGACCGCCATCTTGGCCACGATGCCCACGCCCAGACCCAGGCGCACGTAGGTTTTGATCACGTCGGCGTCGGCAGCGGTAAACACTACTTTCGGCGTCAGGCCGCGATGACTGAAGGCTTCGTCGAGTTTGGAACGGCCGGTGAAACCGAACACATAGGTCACGATGGGGTATTCGGCCAAGGCTTCCAGCGTGAGCTTGGGCAGCTTGGTCAGCGCGTGGCCTTGGGGCACCACCACGCAGCGGTTCCAGGTGTAGCACGGCATCATGATCAGGTCGTTGAACAGCTCCAGACCTTCGGTGGCGATGGCGAAGTCGACGGTGCCGTCGGCGGCCATTTCGGCAATCTGCATCGGCGTGCCCTGGTGCATGTGCAGGGCCACGTCGGGGTATTGCTTAATGAAGTTACTGATCACCGCCGGCAAGGCGTAACGCGCCTGGGTGTGGGTGGTGGCGATGGAGAGCGTGCCTTTTTTCTCGTTGGAGAATTCCTGGGCGATCTGCTTGATGCTTTCGACCTTGCGCAGAATTTCGCCAGCGGTGGTGATGATGCGCTCGCCTGCCGGCGTCACGCGGGTCAGGTGCTTGCCGCTGCGGGCGAAAACCTCGACACCCAATTCATCCTCCAGCAGGCGGATCTGCTTGCTGATACCCGGCTGCGAGGTATACAGGCTCTGCGCCGTGGCGGACACGTTGAGATCGTGGTGCGCGACTTCCCAGATGTAGCGCAGTTGCTGGAGCTTCATAGATATCCCTCAAAGCGAAAAGGCGATGCAGCAGACGCCAAAGGCGTTATATAACCATAGTAGAGGTTAGAAGGCTAAATCTAGACTATTTTATTAGCATACGCAGCCCCATGCGTGTGCGCAGTGCAGCAAAACGCTTCTTAGAAATCGGCCCGCGTGCGGTGCTGCAGCATCGGCACCAGGTACACCGGCACTTCCGCGAGCTGCACCAGGCGCGTTGCGGTTCTGCCCAAGGGAATGTCCTGCGCCCCCGTATGGCTGCTGTGGCTGCCGATCACCAGTAAATCCACATTGAAGCGCTGCGCCTCGGCCAGAATCACTTGCGGTGGGTCGCCCTGCACCACCCGCACCGCCCGAACCATTTGCATGTCTTGCTGGGCGTCGCCCATTTCATCTCTGAAGCCTTCAAACACTCGCTGTTCAATGCTGGCCAGTACGCCACTGAGGCCGTTGGTGCGAATCTCGGTGAGCACGGCTTCATCCAGGTAGGTTTTCAATACCGATTCGGCGAACAACCCCAACGGCTCCACGGCGTGCACGACATATAAATCCGCTTTGAAGGCGCGCGTCATGGCCAGGGCGTGTTGCAACACATACGGGGCGTAAAGGCCTAAATCGGTGGCGTAAAGAATCGATCGAATCATGCGGCCTCCTAACTGCATTCTTAACGGCCTGGGTTGAGCTTAGCAGTGCTGGCTATAAATCCAGCCGCTGTTAGTAGTGCAAGACGAACGGGCAGCAAAACGGCCGGGAGACTAGTGCTGTGGCTCGTTACTAATGCCGTGCGGCACGTGGCCGGTGGCAACCACTTCGCGGCTTTTCTCGCAGTGGCCCGGTTGGTCGTCAAAAAACACGTCGGCGCCGAAGGTTTCCAGAATGGCGGTTTTCTCCAGGCCACCGAGAAAGTACGACTCGTCCAGGCGAATGTTCCATTCACGCAGGGTGCGAATCACCCGTTCGTGCGCCGGCGCGGACCGAGCCGTTACCAGCGCCGTGCGGATCGGGCAATTTTCCGGCGGGAATTCCTGCTGCAAGCTGTGCAGCGCAGCGAGGAATGGCTTGAACGGCCCGCCGCCTAACAATTCACGCGCCGACTCGCGCTCGTGGGTTTGGAACGCCACCAGCCCACCGGCCTGATAAACGCGCTCGGACTCATCAGAAAACAGCACCGCGTCACCGTCGAAGGCGATGCGCAGTTCCGTGCTGGCCGCCCGCCGCGCGCCACCGGAGAGGATGGTCGCCGCGCCAAAACCCGAACGCAGGGCGCTGCGCACGTCTTCGGCGTGAGTGGAAAGGAACAGGTGGCAGCCAAAGGCGGCCAGGTATGGGTCCGGGCTGCGGCCGCCAACAAAGGCGGCGCGGGTGATGTCCAGGCCGTAGTGGCTGATGGAGTTGAACGCGCGCAGGCCGGTGTCGGCGCTATTGCGCGAGACGAGGATTACCTCGACGCGCTGCTGGCCGAGGGTGGTGTTCAGCGCCAACAGCTTCTGCACCAGCGGAAACGCATCGCCCGGCTCAAGCACTTCGTCCTCGTGCTCGATCTGGTATTGGCGATAAGCCTCCACGCCTTCGCTTTCGTAAATGCGGTGGCTTTCGCGCAGGTCGAACAGCGCCCGCGAGGAAATTGCCAATACCAGTTTGTCCGCCAGCCCTTTGCTCATAAATGCCTCAGTCCGGGTCGGTTGATCAGTAATTGCGCGCGTCGATAAATGCCAATTGCTGCGCCAGAGCGCGAATGCGCGGCAGCTCGACCCCGGCGCGTTCGGCGGCGGCCAGCGGCTCGGCGTAGATGTACTGCAACTCCAGCGGACGTTTATCAACAAAGTCGTGGTACATGCTTGGCAAGTAGTCAGGCATGCGGTCGGTGGAGGCCAGCAGTTTCTCGGCGAACACCTCGGGAATGGCGTAACCGCAGGCGGCGGCGCCTTCGATCACTTCTTTCATGATCGCCAGAATCAACGCGCGGGTGTCGCTGTGGCCCATCAACGCCGTGGTGCCGGCGTTCAGCACCACCGAAAGACCGTTGTAGGGCACGTTCCACACCAATTTCTGCCAGCGCGCCTGGGCCAGGTTGGGCATGGCGGTGGAATCGAGCCCGGCGTGTTTGAACAGCGCGGCGCCCTCCTCGGCGATGGCCAGTTGAGCCTCAGCGGACGTTGCCGGGCCGCTGTGGTAACCCAGGTTTACGCCGCCAAGCGCCTGGTGCTCGATCACTCCGGGCCCCGAGCGGTGAACGCAGATATAGCAAAGGCCGCCCAGCAAGTGCAGCGAGTCGGGCAACAACGGTTGCAGGCCCTCTTCCACCCCCAGACCGTTTTGCAGCAGCACCACCTTTGCGCCGGGCGCAGCGGCCTGGGCAATCAGCGGGGCCAGCTCGGCGTTACTGGTGCTCTTGGCGCCGACCAGCAGCCAGTCGCACGCTGGCATCTCAGCGACATTGCAATATGCCTGAACGTTTTCAAGCTGCAGTGCACCATGCACGGCGCTGTTCAATTGCAGGCCGCGTTCGGCCACTGCGGCGTATTCGCTGCGCAGCAGGAAATGCACGTCGAAGCCGGCCCGCGCCAGCATCAGCCCATAAAAGCCGCCAATTGCGCCGGTGCCGATGATGCCGATACGTGGGCCGGTGCCGGAGTCAGGGGAAAACGCCATCAGGGAAGCTCCTCAGGTAAACGGGCTAAGGCCGCATTAATAGCGGCCTTTAGCTCTACAGGCTGCAAGCGCGATTGCACCGCGCCGAAAAATTGACCATCGCGCACCACAAACAGCGCGGGAAGGTGAAAAACCTCATAACGCTCGACCAAACCGCCATTGTTGGCGGCATCGACCCAGCACAGGCGCGCCAACGGAAGCGCCATGCCCGGCAGCTCGCGGCGGGCAAAGCGGCAACTGGCACAACCTATGCTGGTAAATATCAGCAGTGAAACGCCCGGCCAATCGAGCAACAGA
Organism: Pseudomonas sp. AC070; assembly: GCF_979258635.1. NCBI lineage: Bacteria > Pseudomonadati > Pseudomonadota > Gammaproteobacteria > Pseudomonadales > Pseudomonadaceae > Pseudomonas > Pseudomonas sp. AC070. Next base: position 1,962,342 of record NZ_OZ409871.1, on the reverse strand, counting down.
CGATCCGCGTCGAAATCGGTCAGCTCGGATTGCGTGGCTATACTGCTAGCAGTGATGTCCATGAGCCATCATCCGAACGTGTGGAGTTTTTTGGTAATGCGTCAGTTTTTGCGTCATCCCAGTGATATGCCAGTTGAGCTGATTCAGCGCAAGCACGCCTTCCTGCCTCGTCAGCGGTTGAACAATATCAGCCTCGGCGGTGTGGCCTGCAATTCCCCCAAAGGTTTTCGCCGTGGCACGGCGGTGGAGCTGCGCATTCCGTTGCTGGGCGATCAGGCCCGCTACAGCGGTGCGGTGGCCTGGTGTAAGAAGCAGCCCACCGATTACCTGGTCGGCATCGCCTTTGTGGACGAAGAAACGCTGTTTCGCGCGCGCATGGTCGAGCAGGTGTGCCAGATCGAACACTACCGCCATCTGCGCGAACAGGAGCTCGGTCAGCCGCTGCCGGTGGAAGCCATCGCCAAGGAATGGATCGCCGAACACGCGGCAACGTTCTCAACCTTTAGCGGCCTGCATTAATAGTCGCCCCGATACCGCCCCGCTCGGCCTGTCTATTGGCGCTTATAAGCACGACCGCCCCATTGTCGAGGCGGGCCGTACGCGCTAAGGTTCCCACCCCCGTTACGCTCCGCGCTCTGTCGCCAAAGGCTGACGGCCAACTCCGTGACCTGACTGACGACCTGACCAACGAGTAGCACGATGGCTGATTTACCGATCGATGACCTTAACGTCGCCTCCAACGACACCCTCATCACCCCCGACCAGCTCAAGCGTGACATTCCGCTGACTGAAGCCGCCCTGCACACCGTGGTGCAAGGCCGTCAGGTGATCCGCAATATTCTCGACGGCAAGGACCACCGCCTGTTCGTGGTGGTAGGCCCTTGCTCGATTCACGACATCAAAGCGGCCCACGAATACGCCGAGCGCTTGAAAGTGCTGGCCGCCGAGGTGTCGGACACGCTTTATCTGGTGATGCGCGTGTATTTCGAAAAGCCGCGCACCACCGTCGGCTGGAAAGGCTTGATCAACGATCCGTACCTGGACGACTCCTTCAAGATTCAGGACGGTCTGCACATTGGTCGCCAGCTGCTGCTCGACCTGGCTGAAATGGGCTTGCCCACCGCCACCGAAGCGCTCGACCCCATTTCCCCGCAATACCTGCAAGACCTGATCAGTTGGTCGGCCATTGGCGCGCGCACCACCGAATCGCAAACCCACCGCGAAATGGCTTCGGGTCTGTCGTCGGCAGTGGGCTTCAAGAACGGCACCGACGGCGGCCTGACCGTTGCTATCAACGCCCTGCAATCGGTATCCAGCCCTCACCGTTTCCTCGGCATCAACCAGGAAGGTGGCGTGTCCATCGTCACCACCAAAGGCAACGCCTACGGTCACGTGGTGCTGCGCGGCGGTAACGGCAAGCCGAACTACGATTCGGTGAGCGTGGCCGTGTGTGAGCAGGAACTGACCAAAGCCGGCATTCGCCCGAACATCATGGTCGACTGCAGCCACGCCAACTCCAATAAAGATCCGGCGCTGCAACCGCTGGTGATGGAAAACGTTGCCAACCAGATTCTGGAAGGTAACCAGTCGATTGTTGGCCTGATGGTGGAAAGTCATTTGGGCTGGGGTAATCAGTCGATCCCTAAAGACCTCAATGCGTTGAAATACGGCGTGTCGATCACCGATGCCTGCATCGACTGGGACACCACCGAGAAGACCTTGCTAGGCATGCACAGCAAACTCAAAAACGTATTGCCCCAGCGTCAACGCGGCTGATTCAAACCGCGCACATAAAAACGCCGGGCTTAGCCCGGCGTTTTTATAACTGCAGAAATCAGTGCCGATTGCGCCGTTCCATATAGCGCTCAACGTACGAGCACGATGGAATCACGGTGTAGCCCATACGTTCGGCATACTCCAACGCGCGCTCGGTTAATGCGGCGGCAATGCCACGGCCGCGCAACGAGTTGGGCACAAACGTGCGGTAGATATCGAGCGTCTGCTTACCCAGATCCATATAGGCAAGGTAAGCACGATCACCATCCACGGTGGTCTCGAATTGATGACCTGCCTGGTCATGGTTGATAGACAGCGCCTCGCTCATCACAACTCCTCAGCGGGTCTTAGAACATGACCCTTACCTTATCGATCTTATCCAAGCGCAGAAACATTTCCGCCGACCCCGAGCCAAATTGGACACTGAGGTAGGCTTTGCCGTTCTCCACTTTGCGCAGCACACCCTGATAATAAGTACCGTCGTGGGTAATGAACTGCAAACGCTTGCCAGCGTATTCGGGCAGGCTGGCGACACTCACGAACTCATATTGCTGTGTCGCGGCATTTGACTCAACTTTTTCTGCCACGATCATTTCATTGGGCAACGGCTCTTTGCGCGCGTTCGGGTCGAACCAGGTGAAACTCACCGGCGAGACCGCTTGCTGATTCACCAACAGTGCCGGGTGCAACATGCCCACTACGTCATTGGCTTCGAAGAACTGTAGGCCATCCCAGCTCAGACCGGCGTTCGGATTCAGCTCAAGCCGCAACGACTGCGGGTCTTTCAGGTAGCGGCCATACGCATCGAGCACCGCAGGGTCCAACGCCACGCGCTGGCTGCGCATCACTTTGTCGAACTGCTCCACTGCTGTTTTCAGGTAGACCTCGCTGGTCTGCCCCAACTTTCCGGCACAGTATTCCTGCACCTTGCGCTGGTACTGGTTGTCATTGATTTCCACGGCCACCAACGACAACTCCGGCGGATGCACACGCATGTCGCCGGGGCTATCGGACATATTGGCCAAGGCCAGGGTCAGCTTTACTTCGGCCATGTCGCGGGTGTCGGCGGTCATGGAAAAGTGCACGGTCTTTTTCGCAGGCTCGAACTGATACGAGAACTCTGCATCGCTTTCGAAGGTGCGGTAGCCCATGTCCAACAGTTCCGTGGTGCCAATAAAACGCACTTTGCCGCAGCTCACTTCACTCATGGCCGTGAACAGGCTGCGCTTGGATGGCGCGTCGTACAGCTGCTGCATAAACGGGCCGTGAACATGGAGCGCCAGGCCTTTAAGGTTTACCGCCAATTGCTGCGGAAACTTGCCCTCGGCCAGGCTTTCCTTGAAGCGCAACAGTTCACCCAAGCCGTTGAACTTCAATTGCGCATGCTGAACCCGAACACTGTCGCCCATCATGGGCACACGCACAGTAAGGTTTTCCAAACCCACGCGGCCATCGAACGAGGAGGTAATGCCGCCGTAAGTGATATCCATATAAGGCGATAACTGCGCAATCGCATCGTTCATGATCGAACGCACCGATAGCCACAGCGAGAGCTTGATTAATACGGCAAGGGCAATTACCGAAAGCAAACCCCATTTAACGATTCTGGCCACGCCGACGTCCTTTTTGTCACGACACGCACGATGCTGTAGGTCTTGTGCGGCGCAGCTTATCAGGCCGGCAAAGTGCCAGCTACTGCTGAAAATGGGCGGTGTGACACGGCGTTTAAAAGACGCGAAACAACACTTAAAACGAAGCGTTTGTTGTCCGCTAGTTGATGGAAAAACAAGGCGTACGGTGTGCCAAAGTGTGGCCTGGACATTAACCCTGAGCGCGGCGTTTTAGGTGTCGTAAATGCACACGTCGCGGCCGCAACTGGATACTTTTCATCCAACACTATTACCGCTTGCTTACATAGCACTCAATTTCGCCAAAAAAAGTGGAACGCTGGCGCTGCGTCCGTTTACTTACTACAAGTAATGAGTAGTATGTAGACCGGCCAATTACCTCGAGCTCGGGGCAATTCGCTTTATGGAAAAAATGCACCTTAAGGGGAACACAATGAACAACGTTCTGAAACTTTCCGCTCTGGCTCTGGCTGCCGTTCTGGCAACCGGCTGCAGCAGCACCACCAAAGAAACCGAAGCTCGTCTGACCGCTACCGAAGACGCTGCTGCTCGCGCTCAAGCTCGTGCTGACGAAGCCTACCGCAAAGCTGACGAAGCTCTGGCCGCTGCTCAGAAAGCTCAGCAAACTGCTGACGAAGCTAACGAGCGTGCTGCTCGTATGCTGGAAAAAGCAAGCCGCAAGTAATTGCGCTGAGCCGGGCCTAGTGCCCGGCTTTTTTTCGCGTGTAAAAAAGCGATCGGCTGCGCGTCGGCGGGGCTGCGTTGAAAATCACTTTTCAATGCTCATTGGCTACAGCCAACTGCGCTTGAAAAGCGCTTTTCGCCTTGCCCCGCTCTAGCTCGCTCGATCTGGAGCGGCGTGATGGCTGAGAGGGGAAAATCAAAAGCTCGCGGCTAAAGCCGCTCCTACAGGTTCTCGATTTTCCGACACGCAACAAAAAGCCCGCTGCGGGGTTAACCGGCAGCGGGCTTTTTGTTGTGTGGCGGCTTACTGCACAACCGGCGCGGTGTTGGCGACGACCGAGCCGGGCGTGGCGATTTCCACGGGCAGGCCGTCTTCGGCGGCGACCACGTCGCGCACCACTTCCCAGTCCAGGCTCACGCTGTTGGTGAGGTCTTCGCGTTTGAGCAGGGCGTTGATCACGGCGGTGTGTTTGTCCACGACCGACGGGTTGCCGTTGTCGTCCAGCGGCGTGTGCGCTTCCAGGTAAACCTTGCCGTTGCTCACGCCGAATTTGTACGGGTCGTTGAGGATGCGCACTTTGGTGCCCACTGGCACCAGCTTCGCCAGTTCCAACACGTTGTTGTTGAGCATGCGGAAACAACCGTGGCTCACGCGCATGCCGATGCCGAACTTCTTGTTCGAGCCGTGAATCAGGTAACCCGGCAGGCCGAGGTTGAATTTGAACGGACCGAGCGGATTGTCCGGACCTGGCGGCACCACGCTCGGCAATGGATCACCGTCGGCGGCGTGTTCAGCGCGAATCGAGGCCGGTGGGTACCACGCCGGGTTGGCGGTTTTGGCGGTAATGGTGGTGACGTTGATCGGCGAACCCCAGCCTTCACGGCCAATGCCCAACGGGTAGGTGTGCACCACGTTCTGCCCTTTCGGGAAGTAATACAGGCGGTACTCAGCCAGGTTGATCACGATGCCCTCACGCGGGCCCGGCGGCAGCACGAAGCGGGTCGGCAAAATAATTTGCGTGCCTACGCCTGGCAACCACGGGTCAACGCCAGGGTTAGCGGCGACCATTTCCAGATAGCCCAGATCATTCGCCACGCCGATGTCGGCGAAGGTGTCTTCGTACTTGGCGGTGATGACCTGAACCTGGCCAATGATGTCTTCGCCCGGTGGCGGCAGCGGGAATTCCAGTGCTGCGGCAGGGCCGACCGCGAACAGCGCGGCGAGTGACAGGGAACGGGCGACTGCAGGAGCGCGCGACAACATCCGGTGATCCTTGGCTGAATAGCGAGTGAGAAAAGAACGCGATTGTACACGCGCTCACGGGCGGCCGGGAGTGGCCTAAACGCCCGGCCAGCGCGGGCGGTCGCCGTCGCGCTGGGCCTGGAGCGTGGCATAGCACGCGGTGCACAGGCGCTTGTCGCGCAGCAGCGGCTTTTCCAGATTCACCCATTTGGGCTGCGCCGGCAGCAAACCGCCGCATAACGTGCGGTCGGCATGACCGCTCAATTCAAGCTGGCGAGCCACCAGATGCACACGCACTTCACGGCACGCGAACAGGTCGAGTTGCTCGTCGGGTTCGATCAGTTGGTAAGCGTGTAAAGACCAAGCGGGGCGCGGCATTGAAGGCTCCTGGAGACGGCGCCACCTTAGCCGAAAGGTGGCGCATAAAAAAGCCTTCTCAGCAGACCTTTTTAAACGCTCCGTCCATCAGCCGCGTCCGAACAACGACGCCGAAAACAGCCAAGCGTATCGCCCTACAACAACGGCTTCAGCGCCGGCCAGGCGTTGTCGAGTAACTTCGATTGCGCACCCGCAGCCGGGTGAATGCCGTCGGCCTGCATCAGCTCCGGCACGCCGCCAACCCCTTCAAGGAAGAACGGCACCAGCGGCACCTGCTTCTGCGCCGCCACCTCAGTGAAGGTCGCGGCGAATGCCTTGTTGTAGCGCTCGCCATAATTGGGCGGCAGGCGCATGCCGAGCATCAGCACCTTGGCGCCGGTCTGCTGGGCCTGGTCCACCATCGCCGCAAGGTTCTGTTGCAATTGGCCCGGCGGCTGGCCACGCAGCCCGTCATTACCGCCCAACTCGATCACCACCACGCTCGGCTTATGCTCTGAGAGCAGCGCGGGCAGCCGCGCGAGGCCGCCTGCGCTGGTGTCGCCGCTGATGGAGGCATTGACCACTTTGTCGTCGAAGCCATCGGTTTGCAGGCGTTTTTGTAACAAGTTGACCCAGCCCTGACTGGTTTCCAGGCCCAAACCGGCGCTGATACTATCGCCGACGACCAGCACCGTGCTTGCCACCGCCCCTTGTGCCCAAAGCATTACCACCAGGGCACTCGTTACCCACCATGTACGCATTGGAATCTCCATGACTGCGAGCATTCTTACTGCGCGGAACCTTAGCAAAGTGGTTCCTAGCGCGGAAGGCGATTTGACCATCCTGCACGACCTCTCCCTCGACCTGCTGCGCGGCGACAGCCTTGCCATCGTCGGCACCTCCGGTTCGGGAAAATCCACCTTACTCGGCTTGTTGGCGGGCCTCGACCTGCCCAGCAGCGGCGAAATCATCCTCGCCGGCCACACCCTCAACACCCTCGACGAAGACCAGCGCGCTCGCGTGCGGGCCGAGCATGTGGGCTTTGTATTCCAGTCGTTTCAATTGCTCGACAGCCTCAACGCGCTGGAAAACGTGATGCTGCCGCTGGAGCTTGAAGGCCGGCGTGACGCCCGCGACCGTGCCCGCGACTTGCTCGAGCGCGTGGGTCTGGGCAAACGCCTGACCCACACGCCGCGTCAGCTCTCAGGCGGCGAGCAACAACGCGTGGCCATCGCCCGCGCCTTTGCCGCCGAGCCCGCCGTGCTGTTTGCCGATGAACCCACCGGCAACCTCGACACCCACACCGGCGAGCACATCAGTGACCTGCTGTTTGAAATCAACCAGGAACGCGGCGCCACCCTGGTGCTGGTAACCCACGACGAACGCCTGGCGCAGCGCTGCCATCGCCGCATTCGCCTGGAAGCCGGGCATATCGTGCAGACAGCGGAGGCGTGATGACGCGCCTACCCTTCTCCCGTCTGCTCAACCTCGCCGCCCGCCAGCTCCGTCGCGACACACGTGCGGGTGAGTTGCGCGTGTTGTTTTTCGCCTTGGTGATTGCCGTGGCGGCCAGTACCGCCATCGGCTTTTTCAGCGCGCGACTGAACGCCGCCATGCAACTGCGCGCCACCGAATTTCTTGGCGCTGACATGCTGCTCACCGGCAGCTCGCCCGCCACACAGGCGCAACTCGACGCCGGCAAACAAGCGCAGTTGCAACACGCGCAGCTGGTGGAATTCTCCAGCGTAATCGCCGCCGACGAAGGCATTCAGCTAGCCAGCGTTAAAGCCGTAAGCAGCAGTTACCCGTTGCGCGGCCAACTGAAAAGCGCCCCCGCGCCCTACGCCGAAGAAACCACCGGCGGCGGCCCGGCGCCTGGTGAAGCCTGGGTGGAAGCGCGGCTGCTGGTGGCGCTGAACGTGACGGTGGGCGACAGCGTGGATGTGGGCGCGAAAACCTTGCGCCTGAGCCGCGTGCTCACCTACGAACCCGACCGCGCCGGCGACTTCTACAGTCTCACGCCGCGCCTTTTGATGAACATGGACGACCTGGCCGCCACTGGCGTGGTTCAGCCCGGCAGCCGCGTGCGCTATGCCGAACTGTGGACCGGCAGCGCAGAAAACCTTGAGCGCTACCGCCAAGCGCTGAAACCCATGCTCGCGGCCAATCAGAAAATTGAAGGCGCGCGCGACGGCAACCGCCAGGTCGGTGGCGCGCTGGGCCGTGCCGAGCGCTACCTGAACTTGTCCAGCCTGGCCGCCGTGTTGCTGGCCGGCGTCGCCGTGGCCTTGTGCGCGGCGCGGTTTGCCGCCAAACGCTTCGACGCCAGCGCCCTGCTGCGCTGCCTGGGCTTGTCGCGCCGCGAAGCGCTCACCGTGTTCACCTTGCAGTTAGCCATGCTCGGTCTGCTGGCTGCGGGCCTAGGCGCGCTGCTTGGCTGGCTTGGGCAATTGGGCCTGTTCCATCTGCTCGGCGGCTTGTTGCCGGCTACCGTGCCCAGCGGCGGCGTTATGCCCGCCGTCGCCGGTATCGCCACCGGCCTGGTCGCCCTCGCCGGCTTTGCCCTGCCGCCCTTGGCGGCGTTGGGCCGCGTACCGCCGCTGCGGGTTCTACGCCGCGACCTGATGCCCGTGCCGCCGAGTTCCTGGCTGGTTTACGGCACGGCGCTGGGCGCGCTGACCTTGATTATGTGGCGCCTGAGCCTCGACCTGCCGCTGACCCTCGCCTTGCTCGGCGGCGGTCTTGTCGCCGCCTTGGTATTGGGCGGCGCACTGGTGCTCGGGCTGCAAGGCTTGCGTCGCCTGCTGGCCGGCGCGCCGTTGCCGATGCGCTTGGGTCTCGGCCAACTGCTGCGCCATCCGCTGGCTGCAGCCGGACAGTCGCTGGCCTTCGGCCTGATTCTGCTGTCCATGGCACTTATCGCCCTGCTGCGTGGCGAGCTGCTGGATAACTGGCAACAGCAATTGCCCAAAGACGCTCCCAACTACTTCGCCCTCAACGTGCTGCCCGGCGACAAAGACGCCTTCGCCGCGCACCTGGCGAAGCTCTCACCCCACCCTGCTCCGCTGTATCCGGTGGTGCCGGGTCGCCTGATCGCTATCAACGGCCAGCCGGTTAAACAAGTGGTGAGCAAAGACTCCACCGGCGACCGCGCCGTGCGCCGCGACCTGAGCCTGACCTGGGCCGCCGACATGCCCGTGAGCAACAAACTGGTGGCCGGCAGCTGGTGGAGTGCCGAGCCCAAGGGCGACATGCCGGGCGTGTCGATTGAAAGCAAGCTGGCCGAAAGCCTGAAAGTGAAACTCGGCGACCGCCTGCGTTTTAGCGTTGGCGGGCTCGACCGCGACGCAGTGGTCACCAGCTTGCGTGAAGTTGACTGGGACACCTTCCAGCCCAACTTCTACATGATCTTCGAACCCGGCACGCTGCAAGACCTGCCCGTGACCTACCTCACCAGCTTCTACCTGCCGCCGCAGCAAGAGCAGGCGTTGGTGGAACTGTCGCGGGCGTTTCCGGCGGTGACCCTGCTGCAGATTGAAGCGATTCTGGCGCAACTGCGCAGCATCCTTGCCCAGGTGACGCTGGCGGTGGAGTACGTGCTGTTGTTCGTGCTGGCGGCCGGGCTCACCGTGCTGTTCGCCGGCCTGCAGGCCACGCTGGACGAGCGCATCCGCCAAGGCGCCCTGCTGCGCGCGTTGGGTGCCGAGCGCAAAGTGCTGCAACGGGCGCGATTGGCGGAGTTTGGCGTGCTGGGAATTGCCAGCGGTTTGCTGGCCGCGCTGGGCAGCGAACTGGTGAGCTTTCTGCTCTACCGCTTCGCCTTCGACATGGCCTGGGCGCCGCATTGGTGGCTGCTGATACTGCCCCTGATCGGCGCCCTGCTGGTCGGAACCGCTGGCGTGATCGGCACCCGCCGCGCCTTGATTGCCAGCCCGTTGACGGTATTGCGCGAGGGCTAACGTCAGCCCTGTAGGAGCGAGCTTGCTCGCGAACCGCGCCAGCACCGGTTATCGATGTTTGCAGGGTTCGCGAGCAAGCTCGCTCCTACAGAACAGCGCTATTCGGGCTTCACGTACTCAATCACATTCACCCACCACCACTTCTCGCCTTCGGGCGTCTGCACCATAAATTCGTCGCCCACTGCTTTCTTCAGCAGCGCCCGCGCCATCGGGGAGTCGATGGAGATGTAGTCGTTGCGGCCGTGAATTTCGTCGTAGCCGACGATGCGAAAACGCTTGGTTTCGCCGTCGTCATTTTCAATTTCTACCCACGCGCCAAAGAACACGCGGCCCTCCTGTTCTGGCGAATAGGCGACCACGCGCATGTCTTCCAAACGCTTGCGCAAATAACGCACGCGGCGGTCGATTTCGCGCAGCAGTTTCTTGTTGTACTGGTAGTCGGCGTTTTCGCTGCGGTCGCCGAGCGAGGCCGCCCAGGTGACTTTTTGCGTGGTGTCTGGCCGTTTCACGCGCCAGAGATAATCCAGCTCTTGCTTGAGCGCTTCATGGCCTTCGGTGGTGATGATTGGCGTGCTCACGCTGCGGTACTTCCCAAAACCTCGAAGCGCCGGATGTTAACGCGTCAATCGCGTCGCGCCAAAGCCGCCGTCACGCTAAACCACGCAGATAGTCCCACGGATAAATGCCGCGCTCGTGCCCGTCGCTGAACACCAGCTGCACGCCGTAGCCCTGCGGATGAATACCGGTCAGTTGCACGCTTTCGTCCACCAGCGCAATGCGCCCGCCCATTCGCGCGGCCTTACAGCCGGAACACGGGCAGGCGCCGCGCAACTTAGCGTGGCTCAACTCAACGGCAATGCCGACCGTCCACTCGATCAGCAACTGCCGTTCTTGCCGGCGATTGCGCAACGCCACGGGCGCGTCCATTACGCCTGCACCTGAAGCTGGGCGATGGCGATGCGTACGGCTTTGCGCACTTCCGGATCGCTGTCGTGCTCGGCGGCTTGCAACGCGGGCAGTGCGGCGCCGTCGGCCAAGTCGCCCAACGCCAACGCGGCCTCTTTGCGCAGGTTGCTGATGGAATGGCCCAGCACCTCGACCAGCGCCGCCAAGGCCCCGGCAAAGCGCAATTTTCCCAAGGCCCGCGCGGCACGCAGGCGCACTTGCCAGTAGTCGTCTTGCAAGGCGGCGATCAGGCTGGGGCCAGCATCGGTAGCGCCGACTTTGCCGAGAGTGGTGGCCGCCTCTTCACGCACTTGCCAGGCCGGATCCACCAACGCCGCCTGCAACGCAGGGAGCACGCTGACATCGCTGGCCAGCCCGAGGGCGCCGGTGGCGGCGCGGCGCACTTCGGCGTCCGGGTCGCCGCTGGCCAGGCGCGCCAGCTCGGGCAACGCGCTGTGCTGCTTGAGCCAACCCAGAATACCCACCGCCTCGCGGCGCACAAAAGCATCGCTGTCGTTCAGCGCCAACACGGCGGCCGGCGCGCTTTCCGGCAGGCGCAGTTCACGCAATGCACGCAACGCGCTGGCGCGCACAAACGCATCGCCATGGGCGGCCCACGGCAGCACCACGCGGCCGGCTTCTAGGGTTTTCAGCTCGCTCAAGCTTTGCGCCGCCGCGCCGCGCACCGCTTCGTCGGCATCGGCCAGGGCGGCGCATAACGCGTTCACCACCTCGTCTTCTTCCCAGGCTTCGAGCAAGCGCGCGGCTTCGCTGCGCACCTCGGCAGCGCTATCGCTGGCCAGGGCGCGGGTCAGCCACGGCAGGCCGTCCGGGTCTTCGAGGTCGGCCAACTCGATTAGGGCGATGCGGCGTACGCCGGCATCGCTGCTGTCCAGGCGCGGTTGCAGGGCAAGAATGTCGGGGTTGTCGGTGTGCAGTTCTGTCAGATCAGTCATAGGGCTATTCGCAGAGGCGGATGATCGCTGGGCAAACCCAGCGGCGTAAGCCGAGGCAGCTCGCGCCCTTCTTCGTGGCGCAGCAGTTCCAGGCAGTGGCGTTTGAGGTGGGTGAAGGCCGGGCTGGTCAGCAGCTCGGCGCGGCGTGGGCGGGAAAAGTCCACGCGCAGGTCTTCGATAAAACGGCCGGGACGCGGGCTCATCACCAGAATGCGGTCGGCCAGAAACAGCGCTTCGTCGATGTCATGAGTGACGAACACCACGGTGGTGCGGATGCGTCCCCAGATGTCCAGCAGCAGTTCCTGCATACGCCCACGGGTTTGCGCGTCGAGGGCGCCAAAGGGTTCGTCCATCAGCAACAGGCGCGGCCGATTAATTAGCACGCGGGCGATTTCAGCGCGCTGCTGCATGCCGCCGGAAAGCTGATTGGGCCAACGGCTGGCGAAATCTTGCAGGCCCACCAAACGCAAAAAATCCTGCGCTTGCTGGCGCCGCGCGGTCTTGTTCAGGCCCTGCATCTTCAAGCCGAAGGCGACGTTATCGAGCACGCTGCGCCAGGACAGCAGGGTGTGGTGCTGAAACACCATGCCGCGCGTTGGCGAGGGGCCATCGACCACCTCGCCATCCACGCGCAACACGCCGGCACTGGGCTGCAAGTGCCCGGCCAGGGCGCCGAGCAAGGTCGATTTCCCGCAACCCGACGGCCCGAGAATGCACACAAACTCGCCCGCCGCGACGCTGAAATCCAACGTTTGCACCGCCTCGAACGCTTGCGCGCCCCGCCCCAAGCGAATGGTCAGGCGCTCGACATCGATGCGCCCGGCCGCCAGAAAATGTTCGTGACTGGTCATCCATTGTTCCCCCGATACCAGGGCGTCACCAGGGCGCCCAAACGTTTAACCAGGGCGCTGCTGCCCATGCCCAGCACGCCGATCAGCAGCATGCCGACGATAATGTCCGGGTAGTTTTGAATGGTGTAGGACTCCCACGTGTAGTAGCCGATGCCGAACTGCCCGGAGATCATTTCCGCCGTCACCAGGCAGAACCACGAGGTGCCCATGCCGATAGCCAAACCGGTGACGATGCTCGGCGCCGCGCCCGGCAACACCACCTCCCGCAAAATGGCCCAACGCCCCGCCCCCAGGCTGCGCGCCGAGGCAATCAAACGCGGGTCAACGCCCTCGACGCCGTGCACGGTATTGAGCAGCACCGGGAACAGCGCGCCGGTGAAGGTGATAAACACCATCGACAGCTCGGACGAGGGAAACATCAGAATCGCCAGGGGAATCCACGCCACCGCCGGAATCGGCCGCAGCACTTCCAGCGGCGGCAACAGCGTGTCTTGCGCCCACTTCCAGCGGCCGATGGCCACGCCCAGCAGCACGCCGAACAACGCGGCCGCCAGGTAACCGGCGAACACCCGCATCAGGCTGCTCGACAGATGCGCCCACAACTTGCTGCTCTCCACCAGCGCCACGGCGGCTTGAGCCACGGCGCTTGGGGTGGGCACGTAGGTGAACGTCAGCAAGCCGAAATCCAGGTGGTGGCTGGCGGCGACGTGCCAGAACAGCAGGCAGGCGGCCAGTGAGATTAGGCGTAGGGGCCAGCGGTAAAGGGTGGAACGGTTCACTGCGTACTCCTACAAGATTCTGGATTCCGGCCTGCGCCGGAATCACGGTGGTTGGATGAAATGACTCCGTCATCCCTGCGCAGGCGGTGGTCCGACGATTCGGGACCCTGAATTCACGTCATGCGCGGTCTCGGCGAACTCAAAGCCCCGCGACGGACTGCTGGTTAACACTGGCAAAATCCAACGCCGTGCCGCCCTTAGCGCTGGCATACGCGACCGCCTGATCCTTCAGCAAAAACGCATTCACCTCGCCCTTGTCGTTGCGCACAAACCACGCCTGGCTGGCGAGCAATTTGATGCCGCTGTCGGCCGCCTGGGCGTAGATGGCGCGGATGTCTTTGCCTTCTTTTTCCAACGCAGCCAGGGCTTTGAGCGCTTCTTCCGGCGAGCTGTAGTGGCGCACTTTGTCTTCGCCGCGTACCCAGATTTGCGCCAGGCGTTTGAAGTCGGTGATCGGTTTGCCGGTGATCGCGTCGTTGGCCTTGAGCGGCGCCGGGGCGTAGTTGGCCAGCGCTTTGTCGTAGTCCTGGCCGGACTGTTTAAACGCCGCGCGGATGTACTGGTCGTCGACGAACTTGTCGACATCCAGGCCCTTATCGGTCTTCTTCAGCAGCTTGAGCGTGTCGATCGCCGTGGCCACCGCTTTGCGGTATTCCGGCTTCCAGGTCAGGTCGCGCGTCTGCAAACCGAGCGGGCCGTGGAACAGGTAATTCACCTCGGCTTCGACGCCGGTGACCTTCTCGATCAGCTCGCTGTATTTCTCCGGCTCGGCGGCAATCAGCTGGTCGGCCTCCAAGCTCGCCCGCAAATAAGCGGTGACGATTTCCGGGTACTGCTTGGCGTAATCGGCCGCCACAAGGGCGCCGTGGAACGTGGGCGCGTTGGCTTGTGAGCCGTCGTAAATTTTCCGAGCGAAGCCCCGGTTGGGGAACAACTCGGCGAACGGCACGAAGTCGGCGTGCGCTTCGATGCGGTTGCTGCGCAGGGCCGAGCCGGCGATTTCCGGCGCCTGGGCGATGATCTTCACGTCTTTTTCCGGGTCCCAGCCTTGAGCTGCGACGGCGCGCAACAACATGCCGTGGGCGGTGGAGGCGAACGGCACGGAAATGGTCTTGCCCTTCAACTGCGCCAACGACTGCACGCTGGACGAGGCCGGCACCACAATGCCGTTGCCACTGCCCGTGGTGCTGCCCGACAACACGCTGATAAACAGGCTCTGCTTGCCGGCATCGCGAAACGCCACGCCATTGAACGAGCCGGGGAAATCCGCCATGGCGCCGAAATCCAGCTTGCCGGCGACCATTTCATTGGTCAGCGGCGCACCGCTGGTGAAGTTCTTCCATTCCACCTCGTAGGTGGCGTCTTTGTACTTGCCGTCGTGCGGCAGGTATTTGTCCAACAGGCCCAACTCCCGAATCAGCAGGCCGCCGGTGGCGCAGTTGATGGTGGTGTCCTGGGTGCCGATGGCGATACGGATTTTTTCCGCGTGGGCCTGGGTGGAAGCCAGGCCGATGGCCAGCGCCAGGCTGGCGAGAGTGCGTAAGTGCATGGGTGTTTCCCCTCGAATCTTTGGTTGTTTTTGAATCGTCTCCGCCACGGTTTTGGTGGTGGGAAACGAGGGGGTTTTGCGGGCAAGGCGTCCGGTTTTTTCCGGATGGCAATTTCTAAACTTTTTCCGCCGTCGTCTGGCTTTTCCACCGTCATCTGGCGTTTCACCGTCATCTGACTTTTCACCGTCATCTGACTTTTCACCGTCATCCTCGCGAAGGCGGCGGTCCGACGATTCGGGATCCAGAATTTCGGATAGATCGGAGATTCTGGATCCCCGCCTGCGCGAGGATGACGGAGGTTTGTTTTTAGGTTTTTGTGTTGAGCCGACGCGCCTCTTAAAAGCATCGAGGCTAAAGCCTCTCCTACAGGGGCTGTGGCGGCGTCGGGATTAACTCAACAAATACGGAATCTCAACCTTCACCGCCCCGGTCGGGCAGTCTTTTTCGCAGGGCATGCAATACCAGCACTCGTCGAACGCCATGTAGGCCTTTTGCGTGGCTGGGTTGATGGCCAGCAGGTCCATGGGGCAGACCTCGACGCAGACGGTGCAGCCTTTTTCGGCGATGCATTTGTCTTCGTCGATGGTCACTGGCGCGTTGCTGCGGAAGAAAATTTCCTGGGGCTGATAGGCCATGACACGGTGTCCTCGGAGCCTCTGGCTCTCTCGTTAGGTTCAGGCGGCCGCTTCGGCCTTTACGCGCAGGCGGTTGTAGGCCTGCTGCTCTTCGTCATCGAGGGCGATCAGGTACGGTTCCACCGGTTTCTTGAAGCTGGTCATGCGCCCGTCCGCGCCTTTGTGCAGGTGGCAGTGCACGAACCAGTCGGCGTCGTTGCGCTGCGGGTGGTCGACGCGATGGTGGTACAAACCCCAGCGGCTTTCGGTGCGGAACAGCGAGGCGCGGGCGGCCATTTCGGCGCAGTCGCGGATCACGCTTACTTCCAGGGCGCGCATCAGTTCGTGCGGGTTGTTGGCCTTGAGCTGATCAAGGTCGTGCTCGATGGCGGCGAAACGGTCGAGCCCCAGCTGCATTTTCTTGGTCACTTTCGGCGGTTGCAGGTAGTCGTTTACGAAGCGGCGCAGCTTGTATTCCACCTGCGCCGGCGGCAGGCCGTGCTCGCGCAGCAGCGGTGCGTACACCCGCGCACGCTCGCGCTCGATTTGCTCGTCATCCAGCGCAGTGAAGTCGCGTTCGGCCACGTAATCGGCGGCGTTGTGGCCGGCAAACCAGCCGTAGGTGAAGGCGCCGAGCATGTAGTTATGCGGCACGGCGGCCATGTCGCCAGCCGAGTACAAGCCCTTTACCGACGTTTCGGCGCGCTCGTTCACCCACACGCCAGAGGCGCTGTGGCCGGAGCAGAAGCCGATTTCCGAGATGTGCATTTCCACCATGCTCTGGCGGTAGTCGGTGCCCCGGTTGGCGTGGAACTGGCCGCGGCTCGGGCGTTCGTTGCTGTGCAGAATCTCTTCGATGTTCTGGATGGTTTCTTCAGCCAGATGATCGAGCTTGAGAAACACCGGGCCATTGCCGCTTTCCAGCTCCTGGTGAAACTCCCACATCATTTGCCCGCTCCAGTAGTCGCACTCGATAAAGCGCTCGCCTTTGTTGTTCGCGGTGTAGCCGCCCAGCGGGCCGGTGACGTAGGCGCACGCCGGGCCGTTGTAGTCCTTGATCAACGGGTTGATCTGAAAGCACTCCAGGTTCGCTAGCTCGGCCCCGGCGTGGTAGGCCATGGCATAACCGTCGCCGGCGTTGGTGGGGTTTTCGTAGGTGCCCATCAGGTAACCGGAGGCCGGCAAACCAAGGCGCCCGGCCGCGCCGCAGCAGAGAATTACGGCCTTGGCTTTGATCAGATGAAAATCGGCGGTGCGGCTGTCGAACCCCATCACGCCGTTAACCGTGCCGTCGGCGTCGGTAAGCAAACGGGTGGCGATTACGCGGTTGGTGATTTCAACCCGGGCGCGTTTGAGCTGGCGGTACAGCACTTTCTTGATGTCGTGCCCTTCTGGCATCGGCAACACGTAGGCGCCCATGTGGTGAACCTTTTTCACCGCGTAGTCGCCGGTTTCGTCCTTCTCGAACTTCACGCCCCAGCGGTCCAGTTGCTCGATGGTTTCGAAGCTGTGGGTGGCATAGGCATACACGGCGGCCTGGTTGACGATGCCGTCGTTGGCCACGGTAATTTCCTTGGTGTACTGCTCGGGCGTGGCGTGGCCGGGAATGATGGCGTTGTTGAGGCCGTCCATGCCCATGCAGATGGCGCCGCTGCGTTTCACGTTGGCTTTATCCAGCAGCAGCACGCGCAGGTTTTTGTTGCGTTCTTTGGCCTTGATCGCCGCCATGGGGCCGGCCGTGCCGCCGCCGATGATGACGATGTCGTACTCGCGCTCGAGGGTTTGGTACTGGCTCATGCGTGACGTCCTTTGTGGCGGTCAATGCGCAGGCGGTACTGGAAGGCATCGCCGCGGTAATAGAGGTGTTCGAAATCCAGCGGCGTGCCGTCGGCATCGTGGGTCAGGCGTTCGATGCGCATGATCGGTGCGCCCTCTTCCACGTTCAGCGCGCGGGTTAAATCGGCGTCGGCGAGAATGGCGTCAATGGCCAAATCGGCGTGGCCCAGGGCGATGCCGCAGTCGTTTTCCAGAATCAGGAAGATGTCGCGGGTGACCAGATCGGCCTTCTCCAGCCGCTCGCCCAGATGGGCCGGCACGTAGGTCACTTCCAGGGAAATGGGTTCGCGGTTCACCAAGCGCACGCGCTTGATTTCGGTGACCGGCGCGCCCTCTTCCACCTGCAACCGCTCGGCCACCAACACCGAGGCCGGCACATGCTTGACGCTGTGCAGACGGTTGATCACCTCGTAGCCCATCTGCCGCATCGACTCACCGAGGCCCTGCAAGGTGCTGACGTTCTGAAACGCCTTGGGCTTGGCCACAAATGTGCCCTTGCCGTGAATCTTGAAAATCAGCCCTTCCTTCTGCAAATCACCCAAGGCCTGGCGCACCGTAATGCGACTAACCGCAAAGGCCGTGCCCAGCTCGCTTTCGGACGGCATGCGGCTAAGTGCCGGGTACGTGCCATCGAGAATGCGTGCGCGCAGCACGTCTTTAAGCTGGCTGTACAAGGGAACGGGGGACAGGGGAATTAACTCGGCCATGGGATTTCTCGTCGCTGTTTCGGCACTTGTTATAACAAGTTGTGACGAGAAGATAAGGGCATAAGCAAAAGTCGCCAAGGACTTTTATTGCATAAGGATATGTTGATTTGTGGGAGCGGCTTTAGCCGCGATTCCTGGAAAAGGCGAGCTCGACTGTAGGAGCGACCTTGGTCGCGAACCCTGGAAACGCCAAACCCAGCCGAGGTGTGCAGGGTTCGCCAGCAAGCTGGCTCCTACGAAAATCAAAGGAAAAAAAAGCCCGTCATAGGACGGGCTGTAAAAGCTTCCTCTCTCGTGAAGAGGCAGTAAACCGTAAAACCTAATTAGCCATGCGCAGGCTTGCTCTCGCCTTCAACCGCCACCACTTCAGCGGTAGCGCCTTGTTCCAGCTCGCGCTGCAGGGTTTCGTTATCAACCTGGCCACACCACTTGCCGACCACGATGGTCGCCACGCCGTTACCAACGAGGTTGGTCAGGGCGCGGGCTTCGGACATAAAACGGTCGATGCCGAGAATCAGCGCCAGACCGGCAACCGGCAGATGGCCGACGGCCGACAAGGTGGCCGCCAACACGATAAAGCCGCTACCGGTCACGCCCGCTGCGCCTTTGGAAGCAATCAGCAGCACCAGAATCAGGGCAACCTGATGGGAAATATCCATCGGCGTGTCGGTGGCTTGCGCGATAAACACGGCGGCCATGGTCAGGTAAATGGAGGTACCGTCGAGGTTGAACGAGTAACCGGTTGGAATCACCAGACCCACCACCGACTTGTTCACACCCAGTTTCTGCATCTTGTCGATCATGCGCGGCAGCGCGGTTTCCGAAGACGACGTGCCGAGCACGATCAGCAGTTCCTCACGGATGTAGCGCACGAACTTGAGAATGCTAAAGCCGTGGAAGCGCGCGATGCCGCCCAGTACCACCAGCACGAAGAGCAGGCAGGTGATGTAGAAGCAGGCCATCAGGTAGCCCAACTGCACCAGCGAACCCACACCGTATTTACCGATGGTGAAGGCCATGGCACCCAGGGCGCCCAGCGGTGCGACTTTCATGATCACGCCGATGATGCCGAAGAACACTTGCGAGATGCGTTCGATGAAATCGAACACCGGACGACCGTAGTCACCCGCGCGGTGCAAGGCGTAGCCGAACAGGACCGAGAAGAACAGCACTTGCAGGATGTCACCACCGGCAAAGGCACCGACCACCGTGGCCGGAATCACGTTCATGATGAACTCGATGGTGCTTTGTTTTTCACCGGCCGCTGCGTAAGCCGCGATACCCGAGGTATCCAGCGACGCGGGGTCGATGTGCATGCCAACGCCAGGCTGCACGATGTTGACCACGAACAGGCCAATCAGCAGGGCGATGGTGGAAACGATTTCGAAGTAGAGCAGCGCGTAACCGCCGGTTTTGCCGACTGCTTTCATGCTCTGCATGCCGGCAATACCGGTAACCACGGTGCAGAAAATTATGGGGGCGATGATCATTTTGATCAGCTTGACGAACCCGTCGCCGAGCGGCTTGAGGGCAACAGCAGTGTCTGGGTAGAAGTGCCCAAGCAACACGCCGATAGCGATGGCTACCAGCACTTGAACATAAAGAACCTTATAGAACGGTTTGCGGGTCATGGCATGTTCCTCAACGACTGCACGGCGTCATTCCAAACGCGCGCGCTGCCTGTGCGCTAACCCTCCTGAACCGGAGGGATTTGTTGTTGGCCAGCCTGCATAGCTGCAAGCCTTGATTGCCTATTGCAGAGGTCATGCCATCCTTACGAAAGCGCTCCAATCCCTTTAAATTCAGCGAGTTGCAAACAAAACCCGAGCAAAATGGCGTCGCTTTTGGCGGCTTTCCGCCAGCCACTGGCGGATATCCCCCGCCACCGCCGCACGGCTGGGGGAAAACCGCCTACAAAAAGCATAGCCAAGGACACAACCCTTGTTCCGCTGCAACGCCGTGCTTACCATCGACCGGCCTTTTCTGCCGAGCCCCGTCCATGCGTGAACGCACAATCGCCAGCCATTTCGTTCGTGCCGCCCTGCGTGGCGCCGAGCGCCAGGGTGTGGACTGCACGGCGTTGCTGCGCGAGGCGAACATCCAGCCAGCGCTGCTCGGCGAGCCGCGCGCCCGCGTGGCACCGGAACAGTTCGCCCGGCTGATGCAATTGCTGTGGGAAACGCTCGCCGACGAATACATGGGCTTTGGCCGCAGCCGCAGCAAACCCGGCACCTTCGCGATGATGTGTTACGCCCTGATCCACTGCCACACGCTGGAAAAAGCGTTGCTGCGCGGCACCCTGTTTTACAGCCTGTTTGACGACGCACCGAACATCACCCTCAGCCGCGAAGGTGAATGGGCGCGGCTCACGGTCGATGACAGCAACCTGCTCGACCCGGACCACTTTCTAGTGGAAAGCCTGCTGGTGATCTGGCACCGCCTGGCCAGTTGGCTGATCGGCCAGCGCATTCGCCTGCAAGAAGCCACCTTTCGCCACGCCGAACCGGAGCACAGCGCCGAGTACGACCTGCTGTTTCCAAACGCGCGGCGCTTTTCGGCCGGCAGCACCAGCCTGCTGTTTCAGGCGCGATACCTGGCGATGCCGTTGCTGCAAGACGAACGCACGCTCAAGCATTTCCTCGAACACTCGCCCGCCGACCTGCTCGCCCGGCCCGATGGCGGCGACAGCCTGATCAGCCAAATCCGCCGCCTGCTCGGGCGCGACTGCAGCGAATGGCCCGACCTCGACACCGTGGCTCAACAACTGCACATGAGCCCACAAACCCTGCGCCGACATCTGCGCGAAGAAGGCTCGAGCTTTCAAGAACTCAAAGACCACCTGCGCCGCGATTTAGCGATTTACCACCTGGGCCGCGACAACCTGGCCATTCAAGACATCGCCGAGCAGCTCGGGTTTTCCGAACCGTCGGCGTTTCATCGGGCGTTCAAAAAATGGACCGGGTTAACGCCCGGCGCGTATCGCGCGCAGGAAAGCTAAACGGCGCACCCGCCCCGCCTACCTGTAGGAGAGGCTTCAGCCTCGATACGCCCACCTTCGATTAATGACTTGGGAGTCCCTTTTCCAGGAATCGAGGCTGAAGCCTCTCCTACAGGTTGCGGGTCCCGCAAAATCTTGCGCAAACACAGGTAGAATTCCGCCTCTTTTTCTGGCGCTTTTTCATGTCCCACCCCGCCCGTCGCAGCACCTTGTACCTTCCCGCCGGCCCGTGGCTCACGGTGTTGGATTGCCTGTGCGCGCATTTCTCGGCCATTAGCCGCGACACCTGGCTGGAACGCATGGCGCGCGGCAAGGTGTTGGATGAGCACGAGCAGCCCATCGGCCCGGGGCACCCGTACAAACAGGGCCTGCGCATTTATTACTTTCGCGAAGTGCCGAACGAAACCCCGGTGCCGTTCGAGGAAACCGTGCTGTATGCCGACGAGCATTTAATCGTCGCCGACAAGCCGCACTTCCTCTCGGTAACGCCTGCTGGCGAGTACGTTGAACAAACCTTGCTCGCGCGCTTGAGCAAGCGTTTCAACAGCCATGACCTGGTGCCGCTGCACCGCATCGACCGGCTCACCGCCGGCCTGGTGTTGTTCTCCGTTCAGCCAACAACCCGCGCCGCATATCAGCGTTTATTCGCCGACCGCGCTATTCACAAAACCTACGAAGCCATCGCCCCCGCCCTGCCCCATGTGCAGTTTCCCCACCTGCACAAAACCCGCATGGTGGCTGGCGAGCCGTTCTTTTTGATGAAGGAAGGCGACGGCGCGCCCAACAGCGAAACGCTGATGGACGTGCGCGAGCGCAACGGCGAGTTGTGGCGCTACGGCTTGTACCCGGTGACCGGCAAAAAACATCAACTGCGCCTGCACATGGCCGCACTCGGCGCTGGCATTTGCAACGATCCGTTTTACCCAGTGCTGGTGGAAGACTCGGTGGATGACTACAGCAACCCGCTGAAGTTACTGGCGCAGAGCTTACGGTTTATCGACCCGTTGAGTGGGGTTGAGCGGGAGTTTCATAGTCAGTTGACGTTGGATTGGTAGGTTAGCCACCCCCTTCACTTCAACTGTAGGAGCGGCTTTAGCCGCGATTGGCCAGGTCTGAAAACCTAGTGTTTGCGGCAAAACGTGTTCAACAGCATCGCGGCTAAAGCCGCTCCTACAGAGGTTTGGGGTTTCCGCTGCCACGCGGCTTCTTGCGCAGCGGCGTCAACAATTCGCCCAGGCCGTTGTGGTCGATCTCCTGCATTAATTGCAACAGCGCGCCGATCTCGCCTTTAGGGAAGCCTTCGCGGGCGAACCAGTTGAGATAATGGCCGGGCAAGTCGGCGATCAGTCGGCCTTTGTATTTGCCGTAAGGCATCTCGCGGGTGACGAGTAGCAGCAGGTCTTCGGGTTTCATGGCCAGCCTTTGCGCACAACAGAAAGGTGCGAATGATCGCCCAAGGCAAAAAAAAACGGGAGCCCAAACGGGCTCCCGCACTTAATCAGTGACTAAGGTTTGGCGCGCTACGCCTCGAAGCGTCAGCGCCAAACTACAACCTCACCTGCGTTCCGAGAAACGCGGCCGCAGTCTGGCAAATGTGGCCGGTACAATCCGTGTCGCTTTGTTACGGTTGTGCAAAGAAATGTAAGTGCCCGCGCCCAAAGCGCCGCGCAACGCTGGCCCGCCGCGCCGCGACCCGGCAGAATGCCGCGATGCACACCTACTCCCTCCCCGCCTGTTGTGGCCCGCTCAACGACCATTGGCCCTTGCCGCAGCCATTGCCAAACAGTCAATTCGTCAGCACCCCGTTCGACCCCGCGCGGGTGCAGCCCGACGATTTTCAACGCAGCCATATTCCGGCCACGCACGGTGTCGCCAAGCGCCAGGCCGAGTTTCTCGCCGGCCGCGTGTGTGCCCGCGAGGCGTTGCGTCGCTTGAATGGCAGCGAAATCGTGCCCGCCGTTGGCGCCGACCGCGCGCCGCAATGGCCGGCCGGCATCAGCGGCTCGATTACCCACGGCAAGCAATGGGCAGCCGCTGTGGTCGCGGACAGCCGCCACTGGCGCGGGCTGGGGCTGGATGTGGAAAACCTGCTCAGCCACGACCGCGCCGCCCGCTTGCAAGAAGAAATCCTCACACCCGCCGAACTGCGCCGCGCCAGCGTGCTCGATCCGGAGCAGTTGGGCCTGCTGGTAACGCTGACGTTTTCCCTGAAAGAAAGCCTTTTCAAAGCGCTGTACCCGCTCACCTTGCAGCGCTTCTATTTTGAACACGCCGAAGTGCTGGAGTGGGATGCCGCCGGCAGCGCACGGCTGCGGCTGCTGACTGATCTGTCGGAAGAATGGAAAAGCGGTGCGGAGTTAGTCGGCCAATTCGGCCAGTTCGACGGCCGCTTGCTGAGCCTAGTCGCCGTGTCGGCTTAGCGGCCGCGCATCGGGCAATGCTCGCAGTGGCCGATGCCTTCCACTTCATACGCCAGGCAGCAGGTGCGGCGCTGACGACGCGGCGTATACGCCACGGCCTTATACAGCGGGCTTTCAGCATCGCGAAGCCAGGCGAAACCGCCGTCCAGCTCGGCCTCGGTCAGCGCCCCGAGGGTCTGCAACGTGCTTTCAAAGTAATCGCCGACGTTCCCCCACAGCACCGCAGCCGGCACCTGACCGAACGCTGCAAGGGTCTCGATCACGTCGGGCAGGTGGCGCTCCATCAAATCGGCAAAACATTTGGCCTGCGTGCCCGGCTCGCCATCGTTGGCGAAGTGAATGGCGCTGGGCAGCCCGCGCTCATCCAGCGCCACGCGCAGGCCAGACAACGGCAAGCGCCAGCCGTGCACCAGCGTGGCCACCAGCACGGGCGGCAGCAAGGCCATGAAGTAATACTTGGAATACTGCGAAACCAGCACCGCGCGCTGGTTAGCGAACAACGCGTCGCCGTAAATGGCGCGCAACCGCTGCTGCAAACCTTCGGGCTGCAAGAACTCGCTCAGGCTCAAACCGCCTGCGTCCGCCACGGTCGGCGCGAACACGGCAAGGCGCCCGGCAAATAAGCGTTCGCTCAAGCTCATTGTTTACGCGGCCACACCAGACTGAAACAGGCGCCGCCCAAGGCTTCGCTGCGGCTGATCTGCGCCCGGCCGCCGTGCCAGTAAATAATCCGCCGCACGATGGAAAGCCCCAGGCCGTGCCCGCCCGAGGCGCGGGTGCGGCTGTCGTCCAGGCGCAGGAACGGTGTAAACAGCCGCTCCCACTCGGCTTCGGGAATGCCCGGGCCGTCGTCTTCCACGTCCAGACGGCAGCGCTTGAGGCCCACCTGGTAACTCAGGCGCACCCGCGACTCGGCATGGCGCATGGCATTGCTCACCAGGTTTTGCAGGGCGCGGTGCAGGTAGCGCCACTCGGCTTCCACCAGCGCGCCGCTGCCATCGACGGCGGGAATGCTCGGCCCGCGTTCCACGCGCACACCCGGACGCAGCGGCGCCAGCTCGTCGATCACCTGATCGAGCAAGGCGTCGAGGTCGATGGGCTGGAAGTTCAGCGCCGGGGCGCCCTGCTCCAGGCGCGCGTAGGTGAGCATTTCGTCGACCAATTTATCCAGGTCCTGAATGTCGCCATCCATGCCATCCATATATTTGCGCCGCGCCGCGTCGGTTTGCGCGTCGCCGATCATCTCCAGGCCAAAGCGCAAGCGCGCCACCGGCGTGCGCAGTTCGTGGGAAACGGCGCGCACCATCTCGCGCTGAATGGTCAGCGAGCGCTGCAAATGCTCGGCCATGGCATTGAACGCCGCGGCCAGCCGCCCCACCGAATCGGCACCACCGGCTGGCACCCGTGATTCCAGCTTGCCCAGTGCAATGCGCGTGGCGGTTTCTTCCAGGCCAAGCAGGCGCTGCTCCAACTGGCGCACCAGCAGGTAAACGATCAAGCCGATCAAGCTCAGGCCGATGGCGCCGATCAAGAACAACAGTTGCGGCGGATAGGGGTTCATCTGGTACAGCGGGCCGATTTCCAGCACCCACGGCGTGCCGGCCACGCCGGAAAACACATGAATCGAATCGCCCTCTTTGCCCAGGGCCATCACGGTGTCGCCTTCGTCGATGCGGCGGCGCTGGTCGTCGTCCAGCTCCGCATCAACCGGTTTGACCAGGCGCAAGTTAAAGCCGAACGACTTCGCGGCGGCCAGCGCCTCCAGGCGTTGCGGCTGTTCGGCGATGGGATAGCGAATCAGCTCATCGATGAGCAAGTACACCGTGGCGCGCGCCAGCTGTTCGCTGATCTGCTGCACCTCGCCTACCAGCACCAGTTGCTCCGCTTCGCTGACCAGGCCGTAGACCTTGGCCGCGTGCGGGCCGGTTTGCTCGACCAACACCTGGCCGTCGAGCAGGCGGCTGCGGGCGCGGCTGTCGAGCACCTGCGCGTCTAACGGCTCAAGCGCCAAAGGAATGCCGAGTAAACGCCCCCAGACGATCACCGCGCGGCGGCGCTCCACGGGCGTCATGCTCTCCAGGTTGTCGCTCATCAGGCTGAAGGTGCCGCGCGCCAGGCGTTCGCGGTACTGGTCGGCGCGCGCCTCGTTGAGCCAGTGCAGGCTCAGCACGCCCAGCAACGCCACCAGCACGAAGGCGGCCAGCATGCCGCCGTAAATGCGCAGGAAAATCGAGTTCATGCCGGGCGTCCTGGGTTTGTTCTTATATAAAGAAGCGCCGCCCGTTAGCTGGCGAGCGCTTCTGCCGCCTCAGCTACAAAGAGGTAACCCTTGCTACGCACGGTTTTGATCAGCCGTGGGTGCATCGGATCGTCGCCGATTTTCGGCCGAATACGGGAAATGCGCACGTCGATGGAACGGTCGAGCCCGTCGTACTCAATGCCGCGCAGGGCGGTAAAAATCTCTTCGCGAGACAGAATGCGCCCGGCGTTGGAGGCCAGCAGCCAGAGCAAATCGAATTCCGCGCTGGTCAGCTCGATGCTCTGCTCACGCAGCCAGGCTTCGCGCATGGCGCTGTCGATCACCAGCACTCCGTACTGCAAGCGGCGCTGGGCGTCGGCCGGCACCGGTTCGCTGGCGCCCTCGCTGCGCCGCAGCAGTGCACGAATGCGCGCCAGCAGCACGCGCGGGCGTACGGGTTTGCACACGTAATCGTCGGCGCCCATTTCCAGGCCGAGCACCTGGTCCATGTCGTCGCTGCGCGCGGTGAGCATGAGGATGGGGCCGTGGTAGCTGCCGCGCACTTTGCGGCAAATAGACAAGCCGTCTTCGCCCGGCAGCATCAGGTCGAGCACCACCAGATCGGGTTGATCCCGCAGAATGCGCGCCGCCGCTTTCGCCCCGTCCGACTCAATGGCCACGCGCAAGCCATTGGCTTCCAGGTACTCACGGGTGAGCTCGGCCAGACGCTCGTCGTCTTCGACAATAAGGATGTGCCAGGCTTCTTGCTCCACCACTGACTCCTACTAAATGAGGGCGCAACTGCGAAAGGGCGGCATTGTATATCGGCTAAGTCCTGCGTAGGACCTTGCCCTCTCTCGTTCACGGGCGAGCTGGGCCGAACCGCCCGCTGATCAATCCCCCCCGCCCCTCGGGGAGAGGGTTAGGCAG
The DNA here is from genome assembly GCF_979258635.1 of Pseudomonas sp. AC070. NCBI lineage: Bacteria > Pseudomonadati > Pseudomonadota > Gammaproteobacteria > Pseudomonadales > Pseudomonadaceae > Pseudomonas > Pseudomonas sp. AC070. The sequence goes on along the minus strand of NZ_OZ409871.1, from coordinate 1,935,870 downwards.
AGGGGGGAAGCCGCGCCTCGCCACCCGACCAACCCCCGCACAAACCCCCGCCCCCCTGCAACAAAAAACACAACATATAGTGTTAGCCTCGACACCGCGCGATGTAGGACTCGCCCTACAAAACGCAGCATTTCATCAGCGACGAATGGCGGAATATGGTCAATGCCGCTGACTACGCGGGCTCAACGAAGTTACCCCAAAGTAACCCACAGCTTTATCCACAGGTTGTGTGTAACAGTCGCCTTGCAATGCGTCGGTGAGCGCTCTATCTTGTATCCCCATCGCGCCAAACACCTACATGTTGGGTTTTGACCCGTTACCGGACACTAGAAGAATGAAACGCAACGGCCCGTTCGCTGGCCTGCCACCGGTGGCACTAGCGCTAAGAAATTCACCCATTTGCCGCCTCGGCAGCAGATGGGAAAGCTGGCCGAAATTATGCTCGACGAACGGCCCGCTTCGGTGTAAAGCCTCCAGGCACACACCACTAGGTATTGTGGTTACGTTTTAACCAACGAACGTTGCTTTTTGAGCCAGGGATGAGCTTGAGCAGTACCCCTCAGACCTGTTGAACGCCTTGCTGCCGGCCTCCCCGTTTCCCCGGGCGCGCCAGGCGCAGGGCCATCTGTTTTGTGGCATGTGGTTATTGAAATACCTGGCTTTGGGCCCTTGGGCTCTAAGACACACGGAATGAACGGCTTCACCAGACAGTGTCCAAACTTAGATAAATGCAGAACACGGAGACATTCATGCAGACCGACCTCTCTCGCGAGAACCCCCAGGCCGTAGCGCCTCAAGTGCCTGACACCACTCAGGACCTGAACGCCACCGCCCCTGGCCAGCTGCGCGTGATCAAACGTAACGGCACTGTGGTGCCGTATACCGATGACAAAATCACCGTAGCCATCACCAAGGCCTTTCTCGCAGTTGAGGGCGGCACCGCTGCCGCTTCGTCGCGCATTCACGAGACCGTTGCACGCCTGACCGAACAAGTCAGCGCCACCTTCAAGCGCCGCATGCCGTCTGGCGGCACTATTCACATCGAAGAAATCCAGGACCAGGTTGAACTGGCCCTGATGCGTGCCGGCGAGCAGAAAGTGGCCCGCGACTACGTGATCTACCGCGACGCCCGCACCAAAGAGCGCGCCGTACGTGGCAGCAACGAGCCCGCACAGCCGCACCCAAGCATTCGCGTCACCCACCCCGACGGCAGCGTGACGCCGCTGGACATGGGCCGCCTGAACACCATCGTCACCGAAGCCTGCGAAGGCCTGGCTGAAGTGGACGGCGACCTGATCCAACGCGAAACCCTGAAAAACCTGTACGACGGCGTGGCCCAGAACGACGTCAACACCGCCCTGGTGATGACCGCCCGTACTCTGGTTGAGCGTGAGCCGAACTACTCCTACGTGACCGCCCGCCTGCTGATGGACAACATCCGCGCCGAAGGCCTGGGCTTCCTGGGTGTTGCCACCAGCGCCACCCACCACGAGATGGCCGACCTGTACGCCAAAGCGCTGCCGGCCTACATCGAAAAAGGCGTTGAGTTCGAACTGCTCAACCCCGTGCTGAAAGACTTCGACCTGGAAAAACTGGGCAAAGCCATCAACCACGAGCGCGACCAGCAGTTCACCTACCTGGGCCTGCAAACCCTGTACGACCGCTACTTCATTCACAAAGACGGCATCCGCTTCGAACTGCCGCAAGTGTTCTTCATGCGCGTGGCCATGGGCCTGGCGATTGAAGAGAAGCAGAAAGAAGACCGCGCCATCGAGTTCTACAACTTGCTGTCGTCGTTCGACTACATGAGCTCCACCCCTACCCTGTTCAACGCCGGTACCCTGCGTGCACAGCTGAGCTCGTGCTACCTGACCACCGTGCCGGACGACCTGGGCGGCATTTACGACGCCATTCGCGACAACGCCCTGCTGAGCAAATTCGCCGGCGGCCTGGGCAACGACTGGACACCGGTTCGCTCGCTGGGCGCCTACATCAAAGGCACCAACGGCAAATCGCAAGGTGTTGTGCCGTTCCTCAAAGTAGTCAACGACACCGCCGTAGCGGTAAACCAGGGCGGCAAGCGCAAAGGCGCGGTGTGTGCCTACCTGGAAACCTGGCACATGGACATCGAAGAGTTCATCGAGCTGCGTAAGAACACCGGTGACGACCGTCGCCGCACCCACGACATGAACACCGCCAACTGGATTCCAGACCTGTTCATGAAGCGCGTCTTCGACGACGGCCCGTGGACCCTGTTCTCGCCAAGCGAAGTGCCAGACCTGCACGACCTGACCGGTAAAGCCTTCGAAGAGCGCTACGAGTACTACGAAGCCCTGACCCAGTACGGCGGCAAAATCAAACTGTTCAAGACCATCCAGGCCAAAGATCTGTGGCGCAAGATGCTCTCCATGCTGTTTGAAACCGGCCACCCATGGCTGACTTTCAAAGACCCATGCAACCTGCGCAGCCCGCAGCAGCACGTGGGCGTGGTTCACAGCTCGAACCTGTGCACCGAAATCACCTTGAACACCAACAAGGACGAAATCGCCGTTTGCAACCTGGGCTCCATCAACCTGCCGAACCACATCGTCGACGGCAAGCTGGACCTGGCCAAACTGCAACGCACCGTGAACACCGCCGTTCGCATGCTCGATAACGTTATCGACATCAACTACTACTCGGTGCCGCAAGCGCGTAACTCGAACTTCAAACACCGCCCGGTTGGCCTCGGCATCATGGGCTTCCAGGACGCGCTGTACCTGCAGCACATTCCATACGGCTCGGACGCTGCCGTGCAGTTCGCCGACAGCTCCATGGAAGCGGTGAGCTACTACGCCATCCAAGCCTCGTGCGACCTGGCTGATGAGCGTGGCGCCTACGAGACCTTCCAGGGCTCGCTGTGGAGCAAAGGCATTCTGCCGCTCGACTCGCAGCAAATCCTGATCGAGCAACGCGGCCAGAAATACATCGACGTCGACCTGGCCGAAAGCCTGGACTGGGCGCCGGTTCGTGAGCGCGTACAGAAAGGCATCCGTAACTCCAACATCATGGCCATCGCACCGACCGCCACTATCGCCAACATCACCGGCGTGTCGCAGTCGATCGAACCGACCTACCAGAACCTGTACGTGAAATCGAACCTCTCGGGCGAATTCACCGTGATCAACCCCTACCTGGTACGCGACCTCAAAGCCCGCGGCCTGTGGGACTCGGTCATGATCAACGACCTCAAGTACTACGACGGTTCGGTGCAACAGATCGAGCGTATTCCGCAAGAACTGAAAGACCTCTACGCCACCGCGTTTGAAGTCGACACCAAGTGGATCGTGGACGCCGCCAGCCGTCGCCAGAAATGGATCGACCAGGCCCAGTCCCTGAACCTCTACATCGCTGGCGCCAGCGGCAAGAAACTGGACGTGACCTACCGCATGGCTTGGTACCGTGGCCTGAAAACCACCTACTACCTCCGTGCCCTGGCCGCCACCAGCACCGAAAAATCCACCATCAACACCGGCAAACTAAACGCCGTGTCGAGCGGTGGCGGCGAAAGCCAAAGCGCGGCATCGGCTCAGTCGGCAGCACCAGCCCAACAAGCCGGCCCAGCACCAGTTCCGAAGGCCTGCGCCATCGACGAGCCGGATTGCGAAGCCTGCCAATAAGGTAGTCCCGCGCGAGATTCTGGATTCCGAAATGTCGGACCACCGCCTGCGCGGGAATGACGGTGGACCTAATAAGAGCACCGTCATCCCCGCGCAGGCGGGGATCCAGAATTTCAAGCCAAGCCAAAGAGGACGGCCCACCCCCGCCCTCCCCGGCCACCAAATTCCGTCCCCTCGCCCCTCCGGGGAGAGGGCTAGGGAGAGGGGCGAATCCACCGCCAATCCCCAAACAAACAACACACCGTCCCCAGCAACCCACCGCCAGGGCCGGTAAAAACCAAAAAAGTCAGTCCCTGCTTTGCGTGCACAAGCATCGAACTAGACTTAGAAACTCACAAAGGCCGCCCGCCCCAGGCGCACGGCCCAAAGCCGGGAGCAAACACATGCTGAGCTGGGATGAATTCGACAAAGAGGACAGCGCCGAAGCCGCTGCCCCTTCCACCAACGCCGCCGTCAACGACATGAGCCTCGACAAGCTCAACCAAGTCGGCGGTAACGCCGCCCTCGAAGCCCGCGCCGTAGATGCCAACGACTCCGACGCCGTGGCCCGCGCCAAATCCGCCCTGAACGACCTGGACATCCAGGAAGGCCTCGACGACCTGGCCGGCACCAGCGCCCGCGTGCACGTCGGCGACAAGCAAATGATCAACGCCCGTGCCGACCTCAACCAACTCGTACCCTTCAAATACGACTGGGCCTGGCAGAAATACCTCGACGGCTGCGCCAACCACTGGATGCCGCAAGAAGTAAACATGAACGCCGACATTGCCCTGTGGAAGAGCAACGACGGCCTCAGCGAAGACGAACGCCGCATCGTCATGCGCAACCTCGGCTTCTTCTCCACCGCCGACAGCCTGGTTGCCAACAACCTGGTACTGGCCGTGTACCGCCTGATCACCAACCCCGAATGCCGCCAGTACATCCTGCGCCAGGCCTTCGAAGAGGCGATCCACACCCACGCCTACCAGTACTGCATCGAATCGCTGGGCATGGACGAAGGCGAGATCTTCAACATGTACCACGAGATCCCATCGGTCGCTAAAAAAGCCAGCTGGGGCCTCAAATACACCCGCTCGATCTCCGACCCGAAATTCGAAACCGGCACCCCGGAAACCGACCGCCAATTCCTGCGCAACCTCATCGCCTACTACTGCGTACTGGAAGGCATCTTCTTCTACTGCGGCTTCACCCAGATTCTCTCCATGGGCCGCCGCAACAAAATGACCGGTACCGCCGAGCAGTTCCAATACATCCTGCGCGACGAAAGCATGCACCTGAACTTCGGCATCGACGTGATCAACCAGATCAAAATCGAAAACCCGAGCTTGTGGGACGCGCAGATGAAAGATGAAGCGACCCAAATGATTCTCCAGGGCACGCAGCTGGAAATCGAATACGCCCGCGACACCATGCCTCGCGGTGTATTGGGCATGAACGCCGCGATGATGGAGGACTACCTCAAATTCATCGCCAACCGTCGCCTGTCGCAGATTGGCTTGAAGGAAGAGTATCCAGGGACTACTAACCCGTTCCCTTGGATGAGCGAGATTATGGATTTGAAGAAGGAGAAGAACTTCTTTGAGACTCGGGTTATTGAATATCAGACTGGTGGGGCCTTGAGCTGGGATTGATGGTTCACGAACCAGTAAGCGAATAGAAACTTACGCGACTAAACAATATGGATATCAGGAATGAAGGCTTCACTTGAAAGAGTGAAGCCTTCATCGCATAAAATGACCGAAAATACATCTCTAGAAGTAAGTTCGAGATACTCAAAAAAACAAATCCAAAAGGCCGGAGAATTTTTGCTGAATCAGTCAGTTGGCCAAGACACAGATGAATACAACCAAAGCATGGAAGTTTTGTCCTATTGGCGATCAGCTCATGCGCCAGCTCTAGAGAGCGTGACAAACATGTTAACGCGAGAATGCACGAAGCACGATGCATCCGCGTTAATAGCCAAACGTTTAAAGAGAACACCATCGATAATAGCCAAGCTTCGTCGATACGACGAAATGAAACTTAGAAACATGCAAGACATCGGCGGATGCCGCGCAGTTCTTAAAAACCCAAAAAGTCTTCAACGCGTTTATCGTGAGCTGAATAAAGGCGGAGAGATAAAGCATAAGAACTATATTAAAGAACCTAAACCAGACGGCTATCGTGGTATTCACATCGTGTACCCAGTAACGACGGCCCAGACTCAATTCAGAATTGAAATCCAGCTAAGAACGAAATCTCAACATGCGTGGGCTACCGCAGTTGAAATAGTAGATTTGTTTACCAATCAAAACTTAAAGAGCGACAGTGGAAAAGAGGAATGGAAGGAATTTTTTAAAGCGGCGAGCGTAGAGATCGCAAAACTTGAAAATGGAGTACTGCCTTCTGCTAGTGACAATCTAAATACCTTTATGACTCTACTAAGAAAGATGGAGGTAAAAGAAAAGTTTGAAAAATTCTCTAGCTTAGTTGACCAGATCGACTCTCCAGACACCTACTATTCTGGCGAGTACAATCTTCTATCACTGACAAAAAAATCGAAACACATAACAATTAAACAATTTAAGCCCCATCAGTTTTTTGAAGCCACTACCGAATACCTGAAGCTCGAAAAGAAAACTAGAAAAAGCTCCTCGGATATCGTAGCGCTTATTTCCGTAAGCTCTCTTCACAATCTAAAAGAGGCATACCCAAACTACTTCGCAGACTCAAAGCACTTTATCGATTTAGTACGAAACATTGAAAGATATGGCGACTACTACTACCCTACTGGATTCCTCTACAGAATGCTTGCGATTGCGGGCTTCGGAAAAGTTGACAGCATTAAGGCACTTGACGCGCCGTTAGCTTCGCAGCAATAAACTTTGTCGAAATGAAGAAGATTGTATAGAGGGGACTAGTAATTTATCTTCACAACCCTCACACGGTAGCTGCTTGGGCGAGTGGAAAGTATCCAAGATAAATTTTTTCTCCTCTCTGCATCAGCGCAATTCACAAGGAACGCCAAATGAGAATTGTCGAAACTATCATACGAAAAGGACTTTTTTGGAGAGCCGGAAATGAAGATCACAAAGTCCACGGAACTCTAAAGATAACGGACGGCGGCACATCAGAGCTCGAAATCATTGGATCTCTTTCCACCGATGTTACCGACGCTTTCAACTTCGAGATTGAAAGCAACTTCCTTATGTATGGACAAATCGACAAGGACAACTGTGCCACCTTGTATGGTTGCCACTATAAAAACAGAACACACAGTACCAACGGCATAAGCTTTTCAATTATAAAACCTTTCACTACGCTACTAGGTGTTGCGTCAGAAGAGGAAAAACCAAATATCACATATCAGTCGATTTACTTTGAAATTGAAGATATCTCCTCTTGGGTGGACATCAGCGGCTACAAACTATCTCTTCCGCATGATCAAAAGCGGTTTGTCATTGACTATACTCTACCCGACCCAATTGAAGCCCACCTACATAATCTTGGAAAATTAGAAATTGTATTCAATGCAAATTACCCACTGCAATTCAAAACGGAAATAAAAACGAAGCAAATCACAGCATTCAAAGTGCATCCTGACTCGCCTATACAAATCGATGATTCAATAGAGATAATGAGCACACTCCAACACTTCTTGATGCTGGCAACTCAAAAAACTCTAACTCTAAAAAACGTAAAAGCAAAACTTTTTTGTGAGGGTGAAAGCGGAAAAAGCAGCCAATCGAATACGATCGTCCAATGGTATTATGAGAGCCTTCCATTCGAAGACAGCGAGATGATAGAAAAAGATAAAGATGCTTTATTTACCCTCTCCGACATTAGGAACGACATAGGCACCCGTATAAACAAATGGTTTGAAATTTACAAGCAATCCAAACCTGCTATGAGATTGTATTTTTCGGCAATTACCGGAGTTCATAAATACGCCGAAAGCGTCTACCTATCATTATCGCAGGCTGCAGAGTCCTACCAAAGAAATATATCCCAAAACAAAGATCTCAGCTTCAAGCAGCGAATTAATGAATTACTAAACCCCTTCATACATTTTTGCAAGTTCGACACGACCGTATTTTTGGAGAAAACCACACATACACGTAATTATCTAACCCACTACAACGACGACATCAAAGGGAAAGCTGCTACAGGGGTTGAACTATATTTTTTAAATAAAAAACTTACAGACCTAATGACTCTAAATTTTATTCGAGATATAGGCTTTACGGATGACGAGATTGAGAAAATCATATTGAATAGTGAACTTTTAAACTATAATTTTAATAATTAAATAACATCTCTACTTCTTTTTACCCAGAGAGGGATATATATTTGTTACTACGCTAATTGTAGGTCATCCTGGCCGGCGAACGCAGCGTGGTTTTTTGCCACATAGAAAACTGTGACTGCGGCATACAAAGCGATGCCATTAGTGAAAATAATAAGATTTTTACCGCAACAGCAATAACGTTTTGCAACGGAAGTTACCGAAGTTCTTGTAGGATCTCGGACGGTTCATTTCAAGTGCCAGTATGCCAACACCGCGCGGCACTTTGCGTAGAGTGCCGTTCGCTAACCTCAGTTAGCAAAACAATGGCGCAATGCCTGCGTTGACCATGTTCTCCTGCCCCCATAACGTCCCTCCCCAGCGCCTAAGAAACGCTAAGTAGCGGCCTAACCGCTCCCGACAGACGCGGCTTTTTAATGCCTACAGTTTTTTCGTGGGGATTAAATCTGCTTGATGCCGGGAGTGGACGAATAAAAGACCCGCAAGGGAAATATGTCCGGCCTTCTACTTGGGTTTCTTAACTCCCGGCGCCTTCGCCAAGAACGATATCAAGTAGAGGTATATGGAAATGCCACACCAATTCGCACTAACCCACCGCATCACCCACTCCCCTCTTGCCTCTTCCCTAGAGGTGCAACCATGAACATCCAAAACACTGCTGTCACCGACCGCCGCGCCTTTTGCCACGTCGACAGGAAAACATTGTTCTCCGTAAACGCCGGCATCCCGGTGGAGCACGCGCTGGAGCAAGCAGCCGATCTATTGCTCTGCCTCGAAACCCTGATCGTCAGCCGCGGCGCGATTAATGAAGCAGCCGAGAGGACTACCCTGCAATACCTCTCCGAAATGGCCCGCGCCGTGGTCGACGCGTGCCAAGTGCAAGACCCCGAGTTTATGGCTCAGGCGCAAGCGCGTGCTAAGGCGGTTCGCGAACCTAAAGCGAAGGTGCAGGCTGCTGCTTGAGCTGGAAGGTCGCTAGGCGTCTGGTTTGATAACGGCCTATAACCCGTAACTACAAAATCCCGCGCTGGCGGGGTTTTGTGTTTTAGGGGCTGGATTTGGTCTTTTTCAAAGACGACGTGTGAGAAGAGGGAAAAGGTTTATTAAGCGACTCTAAATCCAGGCCCTCGAGAAATGCGCCCCCTTTCTCATCAGATAATGAGTGTCCAGCTTCTACCCAAGCCCCCCTACGGACAATCCACCGCTCTTCGCTCCTGATGTTTAGTCCACAACCCCCGACCATTAATCCGCCCCTCAGACCAAGACTCCGTAACCATCGAGCATTTGCCGTCAAAGCGCTCAACAAACGTCCGCGGATAACCTTCAGGCGCCTCTCCACCCAACCGCATCCAGTTCGGATCAGGCGACGTTACGGTCTGATAAGGCATGCAGCCCACCAACATGATCATCGAGAGGGCCAACGCTAGTTTTTCCATATCAAGCGCAGTCCATTCGGAAGATGGATTTACCGAGCGAACAGCCGTCACCCGCCCAACACCTTCGAGTTCATCTCCACCAACCCACTCAACCCATTCGCCAACTCCCCCACCGTGGCCAAGAGCTGCCCAATATCCTGCTCGGGATCCACATAGAAGTAGTCGATAACAAACCGAAGTGTTGTCCCAAACTGGTCGCCAATCGGCGGAAGCGCCAACGCGCGAATCTGTATCGGATTTCCGCCGCGTGCACTGTCGCGCACCCACCAGGCGATAAATTCGAGGGCGTCGAGGCCCTTGGCGTCGCGGGAAATGCCGAAATTCACGGCGATCAACACTTCGTCCGGCGCGCCGCCTTGGGTGCGGCGTAGCGCGCCCAATGGCAGGTCGCCGTAGGGAGGCAGGCTGAAGAGGCTTTCGGGAATGTCGGCAAGGTCGATCTTTTCGATCACAGCATCGGTAACGCCTGGAATGGATTCAATGGCGTCTTGCAGTTTTTGCACTTCGGGGGGCATATCAACTCCGAGGGACAGGTGAAAGAAACATCGGCATCAACGGGATCAAAACCGTCGGTACCCGACTGAGTTCTAGCACTTCCTGAACGTGGCGGCTCCCCTCTTTTTCACCGTTTCACACATACAAACAACGCATTCCCCACCACCCCATCCCACTCCACCAACTTCTGATAATCGTGCGCCATCACCCGCACCTCGAAGTACCGTTCCAACAACGCCTCCAGTTCAGCAAAGCTCACCGCCACCATCGCGTGCTCGTCATGCCACACCTGCATTGCGCCCTTGCCCACGGTCCGTTCTATGCGCAGTTTCAACGATTGCCGCTCCCCTACTCCGGGGTAGCTCCACGACGAGCTGAAGCCGAACAGGCTGTCGTCGTGGCGGGCGGTGTGGGAGACGAAGGAGGCGTTGTCGATGTGGTTTTTGTCCACGGCGTTAAAGCAGAACACGCCGCCTGCGGCCAGGGCGTTGTGGGCAGCGGCAATGCAGGCGGTGAGGCGCTCGAGAGTGGCGCTGTAGTGGATGGAGTACAGAAAGCAGGTGATGAGGTCGACCGGTTCGGCCACGGTGAAGGCGCACATGTCTTGCGCGCTGAAGTGCGCTTCGGGGCAACGCAGTCGGGCTTTGTCGAGCATGGGTGGGTTGATGTCGAGGCCGGCGCTTTGGTAGCCGGCGTCGAGGAAGTGGCGCACGTGGGGGCCGGTGCCGCAGGCGAGGTCGAGGTGGCGCTTGCCGGCGTTGCCGAAGAGTTGGTGCAGGCGATGGGCGCTGTGGCTTTGGGCGCGGTAGTCGATGTCGGCGCACATCAGGTCGTAGTAGCCGGACAGGTCGGTGTAAAGGGCGTTGCCGGGCATGAGGACCTGCGCGTGCGGTGGGCGATAAGGGGCGCGGATGATAGCCCAAGCGGCCCGGATGCCGGGAAATATAGGCGCCAGGCCACAGTTTGATTACATGGCTGCGCAAGGCCGACGGTTGTCTGTTCCAATCGCCGTTCGTTTGGTTTTTTCACTGTGCTTGCCCAGGAAGCCGCCCCATGGATCTGCGCTTACTCACTCTTTCCGAGTTTCATAAGGTGTATTTCTATCGCCTGATTACCCTGGTGCTGCTGGTGGTAATCAGCGGCATGACGGTAATGGCTCTATTGGAAAAGCCCAACGGCGAGGCCAAGGTGCTGGCGCTTTTTATGCTGCTGATGACGGGGCGTTTTGCCTTTGAGTGGTTCTGGGTAAAGCGCAGTGTGCCCGTGCTGGTGCATGGCGATGAGCTGGTGGTGACCGGCACGGAACACCGCCGCATTGCGCTTTCGCAGGTGCGTTCGGTGACCTCGCGGCACGCGATTTTCATGACGCGCCGCTATCGCTCGTGGTCCGAGCATCTGGCGTTTATGGAGCTCACGTTGAACAACGGCGAACGGGTGATGACGCTGTCGGAAAGCGGCGTGTTTGATTTTCCGGCGGGTAAGGAAACGTTGGCGACGTTGCGGACAACGGTGCTGGATGCCAAGACCAAGAGCCTTTCTGCCTCGGCTCGTTGACGTGTCGAGTTAGGTGGCAGAGCACGTTTGGTTGCAAGTCGCCTCAACAAACCACCGGCCCGTCCCCGTTATTTATCTTCCTTGGGTTCCTCTGCCCACCGCGCGTTGCGCTAACGGTTGGCCGTCCTGCGCAGCGTTTTATTGCGCCGCGCAGACGTTGAAAGGTCGCACGAGTTCGATTTCTTCAGCGCGCTTGCCGTACCCCGGTTGCAGGACGATCTGGCGCTCAGTTTTGCCGGTACTTCGGAAGGCTTTGCCTTCGGCGTCTGTGTGAATACGAAAACCCGCTGCGCTCAGGCTTTGAACAAGCCGGGCGTGCATTATTTTGTCGATAGTGCCGCGGTCATCGGTAGTAGCCAAAAAAACACCACGTTCGGCCATCAACAACCATACCGGGCGCTCGCTGGTGGGACCTTCGAAAATATGGGCGCAATCCACCGCGTCGCTAGCGAACTCTGCCTGACGCATATAGCGGCCGTGTTCATAACCGATCAGGGTGAGCAGGCCTGGCTGAAATAGAGCAACAGCGTCTCTAGTTTCCAACCCCTTCTCAGAGTCATACATCAGGTAGGCCCATTTCAACGGCACTAGGACGGCGGGCTTTTGCGCTAGCTGCAAATCATGCTGAATACGGATGACGTCTTCAGGTTTTTGGTAGGGAATGGCGCACGCGGCCAATACCAGTGCAACGGCCAATAACAACCCTGTTTTGACCAGCTCGCGTAATTGGGAGCGCATGCCACATTCCTCGAGTTCATCCGTAAAGGCCGGCGATTATCACGGCAAATGTTCGGCAGGCCAAACACTCCTAAGCACTGCGTGCAGCTATCGATCTCAACAACACCAAGCAACGTGGTCCGTTCCCGCTGGTTGTGAGTTTGTTGGCCTTCGCTGCGCCCAACCGCAACCTAATTCGCGGTTTGGCTTGGCCTTTCGCTAGTGGCGCGCGCGACAGTTGCCGATAGGTCTATCGCCGATTACTTTAGCCATCGCGCAAGGCCCAAAAACGTATAACCAAGGATCGGTCATGGAAAACATCTACCAAACCCCCGCTGCCGCCCTTCTCGAAACGACCGAGCAAGGGCGCTTCTTCGTCACATCCATTCCAAAAATGCTGGTGATGTTTTTCGGCACGTTTGGGGCGTATCAGCTGTATTGGTTTTATAAGCAATGGGCCAGCCAACGCAGCAGCATGCCGGAAGGAATCTGGCCCTTTGCGCGCGCCTTTTTCTCGGTGTTCTTCGTTCACGCGTTGTCGCGGCGAATGACTGCGCAACTCGATGCACAGCAATTGCAAACGCCCCGCTATGACGATGCCGCCACTTGGTACGTGGTGATCACGGTGGTTGGCGTCGTGCTTAGCCGAGCGACCAGTTATGTGGAGTTGCCGTTGGTAGGGTCCATTGCGGTGGATATGTTCGGCCTGCTCAGCGTGGTGCCGTTGGTAGGCTTGCAACGCAAAGCCAACGTCGCCAGTGGCGACCCGCAGGGACGTGAAAATAGTAGCTACTCGGCGGCTAATTTTGTATGCCTGGCGTTGGGGCTCTCTCTCTGGGGCGTGTTGATTTGGGCGTATAGCCAGTTTGTTTGACATTCGATTTCACTGGGCAGGAATACGAATGATGCGAGCAATAGTGATCCTTTTGCTCATAGCTGCACTGTCGGGCTGCGCGGGAACCAACTTCAGCTACGACAATGCCCGTAAGGTTCAGGTCGGCATGACTGAAGCTCAGCTCACTCAGGCTATGGGGCGGCCTTATATGGTCACCACACGCGGCAACGAGCAGATGTGGGTATGGAGCCGGGCGAATGGGTTTACCGGCTCAAGCCGCGCCGTCAGCTTCAAGATGAAGAATGGCGTTGTGTCAGAAATTCCGGTCATACCCGAATCGTTTAGATAAGGTTCTGCTGACTTGCTGAATTAGAGCCCACCGCAGGCACTTCGTTGGGCTTCGCTGCGCTCAACCGCAACCTACGGGCGAATTCGTCGCTGTGCCCAGCCATTAAAAAGCCCCGCTTCTGCGGGGCTTTTTGCGTTGGTCAATTTCCGCGATAAATCACTTCGCGCCCGACCAGCGCTGAACCAGCCGGGCCCGGCCGGGCGTGGAGCGTGCGTGGCCTCCTGACGATTCGCACACGATTTAGTTGCACAAGCTGGCGGGCGGCTCTTTGCTTTCCACGGCTTTGGGCAGGGCCAACTTGGCGCCGGACAACGGCACCAGCTCGAACAGTCCGAAGAAGCAAGTCAGCGCGTTATCGCCAAACGGCATGCGACCCACCCCTACGATGGCCTGATAGTCCTTGCCGGGCTGCAGCGTATAGACCCGCGCCACCGCCGGGCAGGTGGAATAGGTGCTGCCATAACTGCCCACGGCCGCGCCGAGGGTGGCCAGTTGGAACGGCGCATCGGTGCGCACCCGGTACTCGGTGGCCACCTTGGTGTATAAACCCTCGGCCATGCGCACCGCGCCGACATACTGCATCAGTTCCGGCTCCAGGCTGTTGGGCACGCCAAGATCGACGGGGGTTGCTGGAAATTGCGGGTAGTTGACGGCGGCCTTGCCATCTTCGGAAAAGCGCCCGGCCTCGACCATCTTGTGCCGAGGCGAAGGGGCACACGAGCCCACCACGCTATCGCCAAACACCGTGGAGTTGCTGATGACTCGAATACGGGCGGTGCCTTGATCGGCAGCAGGCTCTACATAGGGAACCGACGGAATACCGGAACAACCGGCCAGCGACACAACAGCTAGAAAAACCGGTACAGCAGCGCGAGTAAACATACAAAGCAATCCCTTTGTGCAGCCTGGCGTTCAATCCCTGGCGATGATTGGCAAAACGAGGCGCGGATTAAACCGGAGAAACAGCCGAACGGCGACCGTTGATTGACGGAAGGGCCACTGTTGCGACATTACTCACAATCGGCATTGGTGATGGCTTACATGCAAAGCATAAACGGCCTCTTGTGCTTCCCGGCTACATACAAAAAGCCCCGCTTCTGCGGGGCTTTTTGCTTCCATCAATTCCCGCGATAAGTCGAAAACCCATACGGACTCAACAACAACGGAATGTGGTAATGCGCCACGGCACCGTCCACGGCGAAGATCACGGGCACTTCGGGGAAGAACGTGGCGGCGTTGTGGCTGCGGAACCAGTCGCCGGTTTTGAAGGTGACGCGGTAGGTGCCTTTTTCCAGTTTTTTGCCTTCGGGGTATAGGGCGGGAATGCGGCCTTGTTCGTTGGTGGTGCCGCTGTTAAGCAGGGTCCAGGTGGCGCCGGTTTGTTGTTCCAGGGTTACGCGCACGTCCGAGGACGGCAGGCCGTCTTGCAGGTTGAGTACGTGCACGCTCAAGGGGTTGTCGGCGGCGTGGGTGAGGCTGGCGACGGCGCTGAGGGCCAGGCTGGCGAGCAAGGTGGTGAGGCGTTTCATGGGTGAGCTCCTGGGTTATGGCTGGGTAGGTAGGTGTTGGGTAATGGCTTTCTGGGCGCAGCCTTCGTCGTTGGCGCTGCCGCCCGCACCTGCTACGCCGATGGCTCCGATCACTTGGTCGCCGACGCGCAAGGGCAGCCCGCCGCCCAGTAGCAGCAGTTCGCTGACGGTGGTGAGGTTGGCGGCGTCGGGGTTGCTGCGGGCGCGTTCGGCGAGGGCGCTGGTGGCGGTTTTAGTCGATAGCGCGGTGAAGGCTTTGCGTTGCGCGGCCAGGGTGTTGTGCGGGCCGACGTTGTCGTCACGCTGCACCGCGACCAGGTTGCCGCCGCGATCCACCACGGCCGCCACGGCGGTTTGGCCGAGGCCGTGGCAGGTGGCGAGTGTGGTGTCGAGCAGTTGGTTGGCCAGGGCCAGGGTGACGTCGGCGCGTTGGGCCACCGGCGCGGCAGCCGGGGCGGCCATGGTGGTAGCGCTAAAGGCGAGTGTGAGCAGTGTGAGTGGGGCGATTCGGCTAAGCATGGCGTTTTCCGGTCGGTGACAAGTGGCCGCCATGGTGCGGCGCCCTGCCCCACGCGCCGATTACGCCTGCATTACGAATTTGTAATGGGACAACGGCGCGCAAACGCCTAGCCTTATGCGCCTGTGGTGGAGGAACCCATGCGTATTTTGCTGGTGGAAGACGAAGTGAAAACGGCCGATTACTTGCGTAAGGGGCTGAGTGAGTCGGGCTATCTGGTGGAGGTCGCGCACAACGGCCTGGACGGCCAGCACCTGGCGCAAGAAGAAACGTTCGATCTGATCATTCTGGATGTGCAGTTGCCCGGCATCGACGGCTGGCAATTGCTGCAAATCATCCGCCGCAAGCAGCAAACGCCGGTGCTGTTTCTGACCGCCCGCGATGCGGTGGAAGACCGGGTAAAAGGCCTTGAGTTGGGCGCTGACGATTATCTGGTGAAGCCGTTTTCCTATGCCGAATTGCTGGCACGGGTGCGTACCTTGCTGCGCCGAGGTCCGCCGCGCGAAGTGGAGCAGTTCTTGGTGGCGGACTTGCACCTCGACCTGCTGCGCCGCCAGGTCACGCGCCAGGGCCAGCGGCTGACGCTGACGAACAAGGAATTCGCCCTCCTGCATTTGTTGATTAGCCGCGAGGGCGAAGTGTTGTCGCGGGCGCAGATTGCTTCGCAGGTGTGGCAGATGAATTTCGACAGCGACACCAATGTGGTGGACGTCGCCATCCGCCGCCTGCGCGCTAAGGTGGACGACCCGTTCACCTGCAAGCTCATCCACACCGTGCGCGGCATGGGCTACACGCTGGCGGTGCAGCCTTGAAGCGCTGGGCGCCGCGTGCGCTGAGTGTGCGGCTGGCGCTGATGTTTGCGTTGGTCAGCGCGCTGTTATTGGGCGCCATCGGCTTTTACCTGTACCACTCGCTGCAACGGGAAATTGCCTGGCGCGATGACCAGGCGCTGCTGGGCCGGGTGCAGCGGATGCAGGCGATTCTGGGCGACAGCCAGAGCATCGAGGCGCTGCGTGAAAGGCCGCAGTTGTACGAGAACATGCTGGGCAATCGCGACAATGTGCTGTGGGTGGTGGACGACGCTGGCCGCGTGCTCATCGAAATCAACCCGCCCGGTTTGCCCCGCCCTGCTCTGCCTGCCGCCGCCACGGCCCAGCTCGGCGACGACCCGGCGGGCAATCCGCTGCGTCTAGCCTGGCAAAGCATGCCCCGTGGTGACCGACAGCTCACGCTGATTGCCGGCAAGCTGCTCACCGAGCGTGAACAGATGCTGGCGGCGTATCGGCTGAAACTGTGGCTGGCCCTGGGCGCCGGCATGGTCCTGGCGTTCGGCCTAGGCTGGCTGGTGAGTCAACGCGGGCTGCGGCCTGTGCGGGAATTGGCGCAACGCTCGGCGGCGATCGACAGCCAGCATTTGCACCTGCGGCTGGACGAGTTCCAGACCACGGCGGAATTGCAGGCGCTGAGCCAGGCGCTTAATCACATGCTCGCGCGTCTTGAAGGCGGCTTCGGCCAACTGTCGCGGTTCTGCGAAGACTTGGCCCACGAAATGCGCACGCCGCTGAGTAACCTGATGGGCCACACCCAGCAAACCCTGCAACGTGAACGCAGCGTGGCGGTGTACGAAGATTTGCTGGTGTCGAACCAGGAAGAATACGAACGGCTGGCGCGCATGATCGACAGCATGTTGTTTCTGGCGCGCACCGAGCAGGCGGTGATCAATCGTCAGCCGGTGGACTTGCACGCACTGGGCGAGCAGTTATGCGAATACTTCGAGGGCATGGCCGAAGAGCGCGAGGTGGTGTTGCGCAATGAAGCCCACGGCACGGCGCTGGCCGACCCGGATTTGCTGCGCCGGGCGCTGGCGAACTTGCTGGCGAACGCCTTGCGCTATGGCGAGGTGGGTCAGCCGATTACGTTGAGTTCCCGCGCGGTTGGCGCTGAGGTTGAAGTGAGCGTGCATAACCTGGGGCCAGCGATTGGGGCCGAGCATGTGCCGCATCTGTTCGAACGCTTCTACCGCTGCGATCCGTCGCGCGCACAGCCGGGGGATTCGGGCGGGTTGGGGTTGGCGATTGTGCGGTCGATCATGCAGGCGCATGGCGGCGAGGTTCGGGTGCGCAGTGATGCGGAAGGCACAGTGTTTTCGTTGGTGTTTTCCGGATAGAGGCCGGCGACGCCGTCTACAACGTAGGAGCGAGCTTGCTCGCGAATGAAGGCGACGCAGCGTATTCAGGAGAACCGCGTCGCGCCCATTCGCGAGCAAGCTCGCTCCTACAAAAAGGCAAAAACCGGGGCTCATTTGAGCCCCGGTTTGTTCCTAACCCGCCCTCCTTATTTCTTGGCCGTCAGCGCGTTATAGCTGGTGAACAGGTTGCGGTAGTCCGGAATGTGGTTGGCGCACAAGGTGCCCAGCCCTTCGATGTCGTTGCGCCAGTCGCGGTGCAGCTCGCAAGCCACGCCAAACCAGTTCATCAATTGCGCACCGGCGGCGGACATACGGTCCCAGGCGGCGTCGCGGGTCATTTCGTTGAAGGTGCCGGAGGCATCGGTGACCACGAACACGTCGAAGCCTTCTTCGATGGCCGACAGCGCCGGAAACGCTACGCACACTTCGGTTACCACGCCGGCAATGATCAGTTGTTTCTTGCCGGTGGCTTTGATGGCCTTAACGAAATCTTCGTTGTCCCAGGCGTTGATCTGGCCAGGGCGAGCGATGTACGGCGCCTCGGGGAACATTTCTTTCAGCTCTGGCACCAGCGGGCCGTTAGGGCCGGTTTCAAAGCTGGTGGTGAGGATGGTGGGCAGCTTGAAGAACTTGGCCAGGTCGGCAACGGCCAGCACGTTGTTTTTGAATTTGTCCGGTTCGATGTCGCGAACCAGGGAGAGCAAACCGGCTTGGTGGTCGACCAGCAGAACCACGGCGTTGTCTTTGTCGAGACGGTTGTATTTGTAAGAAGTAGTCATGGTGCGTTCCTCGCTTTCTGATTGGGTGCCGGTTAGTCGGCGGTAAGGGTGTGTTTCGTTTGCCGCTGCGTTTGTGTTCGCTGCGGTATGGGTAAAGCTTAAAATCGACACCCTTTTTGCACTAGACTGCAAAAATTGCCTCTAGCGTTCTATTTGGAGAACGATGTTGGAAGACCTCAACACCCTCTACTACTTCACCCAAGTGGTGGAACACGGTGGCTTCGCCGCTGCCGGGCGCGCGCTTGACATGCCCAAGTCGAAACTCAGTCGGCGTATTACGCAGTTGGAAGAACGCCTGGGCGTGCGCCTGCTGCACCGCACCAGCCGGCACAACGCGTTAACGGAAATCGGCCAGGCCTATTACCAGCGCTGCGTGGCCATGCGCGTGGAGGCGGAAAGTGCGGCCGAGGTTATCGAGCGCAACCGCAGCGAGCCGCGCGGCCTGGTGCGCCTGGCCTGCCCCACTACGCTGCTGAACTCGTGGGTGGGCCCGATGCTGACGCACTACATGCTCAAGTACCCATTGGTGGAGCTGGCGATTGAAGCCACCAACCGCCGCGTGGACGTGCTGCACGAAGGCTTCGACATCGCCCTGCGCGTGCGCTTCCCGCCGCTGGAAAACACCGACATGGTGATGAAGGTGCTGGGCAACAGCACGCAATGCCTGGTCGGCCATCCGCAGTACGCGCAGTGTCTGGACGTGGGTTTTGCGCCGGAAGAATTAAGCCGCCTGCCGAGCCTGTTCTGGGGCGGGCAGCAGCGCGAGTATCAGTGGGAGCTGTTCAACAGCGAAGATGCGAGCCTGCAGATCAACCACCGCCCGCGCATGGTCACCGACGACCTGCGCGCCCTACGCGACGCCGCGCTGGCAGGCGTGGGGATTGTGCATTTGCCGAAGGTGGCCGTACGGGACGATTTGGCGGCCGGCACTCTGGTGGAAATGCTGCCGGGGTGGACGCCGAAATGCGGCATCGTGCACGCCATCTTTCCCTCGCGGCGCGGGTTGTTGCCGTCGGTGCGTACGTTGATTGATTTTCTTGGGGAAGAATTCAGCCTAAGTGACATGGCGTGAACCCATTTTTGTAGGAGCCACCTTGGTGGCGAACCCTGCAAACGAAATTCTCGATCTTCGTTTACAGGGTTCGCTAGCAAGCTAGCTCCTACGGGGGCGGCGTGGAGGTTCAGAGCCTGGTTTGCAGGCCCGCCCCATCGCGGCTAAAGCCGCTCCTACAGGTTTTTTGTTATTTCAAGACTGGCGTACGTGGCGGGATCATTCGTTTGCTGCCTGTCGCCTCATACGCCGAGGCCAGGCGCAGCAGCGCCGGGTCGTCGTAGGCGCGGCCGGCGAAGGTCAGGCCAACCGGCATGCCGATGTCGGCCATTACGCCCATGGGCACAGTAACCGTCGGTACGCCCAGATGGCGGATGGCGAGGTTGCCGTTGGCGACCCATACGCCGTTGCTCCAGGCGATGTCGGCCGAGGCCGGGTTGACGTCGGCGTCTGCCGGGCCAACATCGGCGACGGTGGGGAACAGCACGGCGTCGAGCCCTAGGGAATCCATCCAGTCTTCCAGGTCGATGCGCCGGGTTTTTTCCAGGCCGCGCAGGCCGTCCGGCAAGGTCGGAATTTGATCCCACGGGGTGATGCCTCGCTCCGCCATGCGCACGTATTCATCCATGCCGGCGGCCAGATCGCCCTCGCGGTTGGGCAAGGTGCCGGGGTCGTGGGGGAAGATTTTTGCGCCGTCTACATCCACCAGGCGGTTAAGTGCCGGGTCGCCGTTGGCTTGTAGAAACTCGTCAAAGGCCCAGGCTGACAAGTCCCACAGTTCGTGGTGCAGGAACTCCGGCGACACCAGCCCACGGTTGAATACGGTGGGCGCACCGGGGCGGTCGCCTTCGCAGTTGGAGACCAGCGGGAAGTCCACTTCAAGCACTTCGGCACCCGCCGCTTCCAACGCCTGGCGCGCTTGTTGCCACAGGTCGATCACCGAAGCCCGCGTGTGAATGCGTTGCCCGGTCGGCCCGCCGATTCCTGGCGCCTCGCTGGTGCCGGCCTCGGGGTCGGCGTTGATAAACATGCGCGGCACGCCAAGGCGTTTGCCGGCCAGAGCTTGGGGGCTAGCAGCGAGCGCGGGGTAAGACGCCGGGCGCACTTCGGCGACGCTGGGGATTGGCACCCACGGTTGCAGACGCCAGAGGTCGCCACGTGTGTCGGGGTCTTCGGCGACGATTTGCTCAAGCACTTCCAGCAGGTCGGCCATGGTGCGGGCGTACGGCACCACCACGTCCATGGTCGGCGTCAGCGGCCAGTTGCCGCGCACGGAAATTACCCCGCGCGACGGCGTGTACGCGCACAGCCCATTATTGGAAGCGGGACCACGACCGCTGGACCACGTTTCTTCTGCCAGGCCAAACGCGGCGAAGCTAGCTGCCGTCGCGGTGCCGGCGCCGTTGGAGGAGCCGGAGGCGAACGGCGCGGTCAGGTAAGCGGCGTTATACGGGCTTTCGGCACGGCCATAGACGCCGCGTTGCATGCCGCCGTTGGCCATGGGCGGCATGTTGGTTTTGCCCAGGCAAATGGCGCCCGCTGCTCGCAAGCGCTCAATGGTGAAGGCGTCGCGCTGGGCCACCAGGTTGGCAAATGCCGGGCTGCCGGAGGCGGCGGTCAGGCCTTTGACCAAATAGCTGTCTTTGGCGGTGTAGGGAATGCCATCGAGCGGGCCGAGGGTTTTGCCGGCGGCGCGGCGGGCGTCTGAGGCGTGGGCTTCATCAAGCGCAGCGGGATTGCGCACGACCACGGCATTGAGGGCGGTGGCGGTGTTGGCGCCGTCGTAGGCGTCGATGCGGGCGAGATATGCCTGCACCAGTTCCACGGCAGTGGTGCGGCCGTTTTCGAGCGCGGCGCGCAGGTCGGCGATGGACGCCTCGGTGACTTCGATCATGCTGGCCTCATAGCGTTGGCAGGTGAGCGCGCGGCGCAGGGGCCACATGCTTAGGCTGCCTATTCTGCCTCAAGGCCAGGGGATGACAACTCTGAAGAGCTTGACTATGGCTTGCCGAAACGCTGGTTCCATTCGGTGACCACTTCGCCCAGGGTCAGCGGCGCGCCGCTGCGGATCCAGGCTCTGAATTCGCGATTGAGGGTGAATTGTTCCCCGCAGTGCTCAATGAAAAAACGGCGGACGTTTTGCGTGACGCGAAAATTTTTGCGCAACGGGGTTCCGGTGGTGAGGGGTTCGGAGTGCCAGTCGAAAGCCATGGTGCTGCTCTGGAAAATGAAGGGGCGCTCGTTGTACCGCAAAGCAGATACACGCTAAAGGCTCCGGCCTGTTTCCAGCGCATTCTCAGAACTGACGGGCGCAGCGCACGGGCAGCGTCCGTAGGCTAATGCCCCGTACGGGGTGTTCGCCTACGGCAGGTGCCCGTGCGGCAGATTAGCCGGCGATGAAGCTCAGCAGATCTTCGTTCAACTGCTGGGCGTGGGTCACGGCGAAACCGTGGGGCGCGCCTTTGTACACTTTTAGCTCAGCGCCTTTGATCTGCTGCGCGGCCAGCTTGCCGGTGGTTTCGAACGGCACGATCTGGTCGCCGTCGCCATGAATCACCAGGGTCGGCACGTCGACTTTGGCCATGTCCGGGCGGAAGTCGGTGTCGGCGAACGCCGTTACGCAATCCACGGTGCCTTTGAGCGAGGCCAGCAAGGCGATGTTCAGGGTTTGCGTCAGCACGCCCTCGGAAACCACTTGGCCCTGGTTGGTGCCGTAGAACGGCGCGGCGAAGTCGGCGATGAACTGCGCGCGGTCTTTGAGCAGGCCGGCTTTGATGCCGTCGAATACCGAGGCGTCGACGCCTTCAGGGAACGAGGCACTTTTGCCGAAGATCGGCGTTACCGCACCCAGCAGCACCAGCTTGGCGACACGGGCGGTGCCGTATTTGCCGATATAACGGCTGACGTCGCCGCCACCCATAGAGAAGCCCACCAGGGTGATTTCTTTGAGGTCCAGGTGTTCGATCAACTGAGCAATGTCGTCGGCGAAGGTGTTGTAGTCGTAGCCGGTCCACGGCTGGCTCGAACGGCCGAAGCCACGACGGTCGAAGGCGATGGTGCGGTAGCCACGGGAGCTCAGGTACTCCATTTGGTATTCCCACATGTCGGCGTCCAGCGGCCAGCCGTGGCTGAACAGCACCGGCTTACCGCTGCCCCAATCTTTGTAGTAAATCTCGGTGCCGTCTGTGGTGGTGAATGTGCTCATGCATCTCTCCTGAAGGGTCCGTTTTTCATCTGAACAGGGCGCCGGTAGCGCCTGTACCGCCAGCTACTATGTGCCTGCAATGTGACGACGAATTGCACGGCTGTGCTGGGTTGCGTTTGGCCTGTAGAGGTAAGCACGTGTTCGCAATTTTTGCGTTGCGACCAACGTCGATGATGGCCCTGCGATAAGCTCGCGGCGCGGCCGAGTGGCCCGCCCTTTTTTCTGTTGCTGGAGCTTTTCATGCGCCCTTCCCCTTCCCTGGCCACGGCCTTTTTTCTGCTGCTGGCCGCGCTGGGCAGCAGCACCAGCGCCGTGGCCAAGGACCACTTTCGCGTGTGCTGGAGCGACTACTCGGGCGCGTTGCCGTGGGGCTATGCAGCGCAGCAAAACGTGCTGGCGCGCTGGGCGAAGAAGTACGGCATCAGCATTGATGTGGTGCGCGTCGACTCCAGCAGCGATGCCGCCAAGCAGTACGCCGCCGGCCAGTTCGACGGCTGCACCATGAATGCCCTGGAGGCGCTGACCGTGCCTGCTGCCGCCGGCATCGACACCACCGCGCTGATCCTCAGCGACTTCTCGGCCGGCAATGACGGCGTGCTGCTGCGCGGTCGCAATCAGCGCGCGCAAGACCTCAAAGGCAAAACCGTGCAGGTGCAGAAAAATTCGGTGGCGCACTACGTGTTGGTGCGCGCGCTGGAGTCGGTGCAGTTGAGCGAAGACGACGTGACCCTCACGCCGCTGACCGACGAAGGCGCCGCCTTTGCCAGCGGCAGCGGCGACGCGGTCGCCCTGTCCAACCCGGCGTTGGCGCCGCTCCAGGCCGGCAGCGACCGCACACTGGTGTTCAGCTCGCACCGTCTGCCCGGCGAAGTGGTGCACCTGTTTGCGGTGAACACCGACACCTTGCGCGCCAACCCGGCGCTGGGTCGCGCCTTGACGGGCGCCTGGTTCGAGCTGACCAAACGCATGAGCGCCAGCGACGACAAAGGCGCCGCTATGCTGGCGGCCATTGCCAAAAGTGCCGGCGCCGACCTGCCCGCCTATCACGAACAACTGAGCAAGACCCGCTCGTTTTACACGCCGCGAAGCGCCGTGGCCTTCGCCGAAAGCCCGGCCCTGCCCGCCGCCCTGCAGCGCCTGACAGACTTCGCCTTTAGCCACGGCATGCTCGGCAAAGCCACCAGCGCGCAGAGTATCGGCGTGTCGTTCGCCAACGGCGTGGTCAACGGCAGCCCGGCCAATATCAAGCTGCGCTTCGAGCCGGCGTTTATGCAGGTCGCGGCGGACGGAAAGCTGTAACTAGCGCGTCAACCCGCGCAAATGCAGAAAGCCAAACAGCAGCACCTGCGTACGCTCCAGCCAGGGAAACGCCTGCTGCTTGAGGCGGTTGTTAAACAGCAGCGCCTCGCCGGCATGGGCCAACAGCAACACGCCGGTCAGCAGCAAGAGCGGGCGATGCAACGGCTCGCCGAACGGGTAAAGGATATTGAGCAGGGCCATCAGCCAGAACATGGCCAGAGCGCCTTTCAAGAACGACATCACATGCATGGAAAACATCCGTAGGTTGGGTTGAGCGGAACGCGAAGCCCAACGTGACGTCCCCCGCCACATCAAACAGAACGGCTCACCACAGGCTTAAACGGCATGTTGGGCTTCGCTTTAGCTCAGCCCAACCTACGGATTCAGGCCGGCTTTTTCTCCCGCACTTTTGTTTGGCCGGGATTAGCGCAGGGTCAGGTTGATGGGGCTGTCGGCGAAGTCGAAGCAGCCGAGGAACGTCTTGATGTCGAGCAGGTCGCCGTCCACCTTGACGTCGCCCAACACCGCACCCTTGAGCAGGCTGTTCTGGCCGCTGATCACGGTGTCCAGGTAGGTTTTGTCGAGGGTCAGCTTCAGCGTCGTGCCGTCTGGAATACCGCGGTGCAGTTGCACCACGCCACGGCGAATTTCCAGCGCCCATTGCTCGTTGATGTCGGGGAAGCTGAAGCCGAGGGTGAGGTTCACGTCGTCGGCTTTGTCCGGGTCGACACGGGTGATCCAGTTTTGCAGGAACACCTTCACCCGCAGGTTTTTCAGCATGTCGGGCGAGAGAAAGGTGCCGCGCAAGCGCTTGGCCATTTCCGTGAGTTGGGCTTCGCCCAGGGTGCCTTCCAGTTCCATGGCGCTGGTGAGGTACCAGTTGCGCCAGTTGATGTTCATTTGCGCGTAGCCAAGTTTGCGGAAGCTGCGGGCCTTGATGTCACGCGCCAGTGTGTCGTCGTGGTCGATGCGAATCACGTAGGTCGCCAGCTCGGCAGCCCATTGGTAATCGCCTTTCAAATAGGCGTCGCCAGCGGCCAGCAGCACTTTGTCGTGGCCGCCCATCAGCTCGACCATGCGCGTGGCTTTTTCCACCGGAGGTATCGGGTTGAGGTCCACCGGGTCGCCTTTGAACCAGCCCAGATAACCTTCGTAAATTTGCCGCACGCTGTGGCTGACGGTGCCGTAGTACTCACGCAAATACGGGGTGTAGCCGGCCAGGTGCGGCGGCAGCTTCACCTTCTCTACCAACTCGTCCGGGGTCAGGCCTTTGTTCATCCAGCGCACGGTTTGGTCGTGAATGTAGGCAATGCCATCGCGGGTCATGCGCAGCACGTCTTCCACGTTGTCGGCGCCGCTGACCGGGCGACCGTGGGACGGCACCATGTAGTCGGCGTGGTACTCGCGCAGTAAATCGAGGCTGTTCACCCACGCCACCGGGTCGCGGAATTTGGCCCCGCGCAGGGTGTGGATGTTAGGCAGGGTCGGGCCTTGGTCCACTTCAGCGCTGAGCAGCACGCGGCTGTCGGGCAGGTACATGACAATCTCGTCCGGCGCCTCGCTTGGCGCCCAGCGCAGTTGCACGCGCAGGCCGGCAATGGTGGTGTCGAGCGTGTCTTTGAAGGTGACGGTGGGCGCGATGAACGTGCTCTGCCCGCCCACGGCAATCGGGCCGATGCCGCCATTCATGTCTTTACGGTCGGCCGCATTGAGCGCCGCGCCAAAGGTGTAAGCCGAGCGCATGGCCAGAATCGGGCCTACCAGCGCACCCTGGGTCACCACGTTTTCCAGCAGGGTTTCGTGGGCGTAAATCTGCACCTCGCCGCTTTTTACCTGCTCTTCGGAGACGAAGCCTTTCACGCCGTTGATATGGTCGGGGTGGAAGTGGCTGTAGACGATGGCCTTCACCGGTTTGTCGGTGATTTTGCGGAATTCGGCGAACACCTTGGCCGACTCTTCCGGCGACTCGCCGGCGTCGAAAATGATCAAGCCTTCCGGGGCGATCACCATCACGCTGTTGGCAATGCTCCAGCCCACGGCGGAATACACCGAGTCGGTGACTTTGTAGATTTGCTTGTTGAAGACCTTGGTGTGCTCGGCCAGCTCGGGGTTGATCGACGGCTGGATGGTTTCGGCAGGCAGCGCTGCCAGGGCAGACAACGGCAAGGCGGCGGCCAGCAGCAGGCCGCTGAAGCGAGTGAGTGCGCGCATGGGAAATGTCTTTTGTTGTTATGGACGCGTGCACCTTGGCAAAGGCAAACTGATAATTCCAATGCAAAATTATCCACTTTCCGATGCGAGAACCGCATGAATGACCTGCGCCAGCTTCGCCATTTTGTTGCCGTTGCCGAACACGGCCACTTCGCCCGCGCGGCCGAGGCGGTCAATCTCAGCCAGCCGGCGTTGTCGCGCAGCGTGCAAGCATTGGAAGCCAGCCTGGGCTGCCAACTGCTCGACCGTGGCCCGCGCCAGGCGGTGCTCACGGCCCACGGCAAGTTGGTACTGGAACACGCGCGCCGGTTGTTGGAAGCCAACCGCTCGCTGCACAACGCCGTAAGCCAGCTGGGCAACCTGGAAGCTGGCGAGCTGCGCCTGGGCGCCGGCCCCTACCCTGCTGCGCACCTGATACCTCGGGCGCTGGGCAAGTTGGTGAGCCAGTACCCGAAAATCCGCGTACAGCTGGCCATCGGCGATTGGCGCAGCCTGCGCCGGCGCCTGCTCGATGAAAGCGTGGAGCTATTTGTAGCCGACTGCCGCGAACTGCAAGGCGACCCGCTGCTGACCATCGAACCGCTTAAACCGCGCACCGGCGTGTTCTTCTGCCGCCCCGGTCACCCGCTGCTACAACAGCGCGACCTCACGCCCGAAGCCCTCGCCGCCTACCCGCTGGCGGGTACGTTGTTGCCCGAGGAAGTTGAAACCGCCCTGCGCCAAGTCAGCGGCCGCGAGCAATTGTTGGGCATCGAGTGCGACAACTTTATGGTGCTCAAAGCGCTGGTGGCCTGCAGCGACGTGATCAGCCTGTCGCCCTGGGACGTGGTGGCCGAAGACGTCGCGGCCGGGCGCCTCGACATTCTGCCGCTGGCCAGCGATCGCCCCGCCCAGCAATCGGCCTACGGCGTAGTCATGCGCGCCGGGCACAGCCTGTCGCCGGCCGCGCAAGCGATGCTGGAAGAGATTCGTAGAGAGGACGAAATGGCACAAGCCGCCGCCTAAACGCGCCCCGGCCTGCCCTGCTCAGACCTGTAGGAGCGGCTTTAGCCGCGATGCTTTTAGGCGGATACCACCGGTTCCAGGCCCGGCCAATCGCGGCTGAAGCCGCTCCTACAAAAGGCAGTTCAGCGCGAGTAATACCCTACTGCCACCAGGTAGTTGCCGACCTTTTGCAGGTACGCATGTTTGTGTTCGTTGCGTTCGGTGACGGGGTTGCGCCAGAGGTATTCCAGTTCGCCATGCCCGTCGGTGGCGATGGCGTCGAGCATGCGTTGGCCGATGGCGGCGCCGTCGGGGGCTTTCAGGTTGGCGAAGTCGGTGCCGATCAGGCGGCGGTTGTAGCCGTGGGCGACGAAGCGTTTGCTGGTGAGGTCGACCACAAATACGTACAGGTCGTCTTGCAGGTAGCGCGGGTCCAGGTCGTTGATGGCGGTGAAGGTGGTTTTCGCGTCTTTGTCGATGGCGGCCGCCGCTTCGGTGAGCAGTTTTTTCGCTTCTTCAGGCTTGGCCCGTGGCAGGTAGTAACCGACAGCGAGAATGCGGTCGTTGATGCGTTGGAAGTAGGTGTGCTTGCGCTCGACTTTGCCGTCCTGGCGGTTGACCCAGCGGTATTCGGCTTCGTGAATTTCGCCTTCCGGCTCGCTGATGGCGCGGGCGAAGGCGGTTTTGGTGTAGGCGTCCAGAGTGGCGGATACGTCGCGCCCCACCAGCATCACCGAGGGGCCACCACTGGCGAGCATCACGCCCTGGGTGTTGACCACGTACACGTACAACTGGCCGGTGACGAATTCACCCTGACGGCTGAAGGCGGCCAGCGCGGCGTCGCCGTTTTTCTCGTAGTAGTCCACCGCTTTGAGCAGCAGCGCCTTGGCGTGTTGGGCTTCTTGTTGATACGCCGCATCGGTCTGTGCGAACGCCTGATAGCCAGGCACCAACAGCGACAACACCAACAGCACACGGGTGAGCAACGTCATGGAAGAACTCCGCGGGGTTTGAATGGCTTGCAGTGTAGACGCGCCGCTGACCATTCATCCAACCCGCTGAACCAAAGCGCGACGGCTGTTTCACAACTCAACACCACAACAACAAAGGCCGCCCGCCATGAAAGCCAGACTGCTTGCCCTGCTCTTTTCCAGCGTTGCCTCCACTGGCGTGTGGGCCGAAGCCTGCATGGTCGACACCCGCGCACAGAGCGCGGCGGTGCCGATGGTGGAAGGTAAAACCTGCTACGAGTACCAAGGCGCGCCGGCTGGCAGTCTCGACTGGTCGTGCAGCAACGAGAGCAAAGAAACCCTGGCCACCAACAAGCACAAAGTCGCCAGCTGCCCGACAAAACCCAGCGGCACCTGCACCGCCACGCTCACTCAGGAAGCACTGGCGAACCAGCGCTCCAGCAGCAAAGACAAAAATGCCGACTCGGTGAATATCCCCAAAGGCGCCAAGGTGCTGACCTATTACTACGACCTCAAAGACGCGTCGCAGGCGCGCACCGATTGCGAAAAAGCCGGCGGCCAGTGGGGCATTCAATAGCGCCTTACTTCGGCCCGCGCGCCATGCTGTGCAGCACGTGGTCACGTCGCACCCAGGCGTGAAACAAGGCGCCGGCCAAATGCAGCAGCACCGTGGCGAACAGCAAATAGGCGAGGTAACGATGAGCTTTGCGCAGCACGGCGAAGGTCGGCGCATCGGCGCCAAGCAACGCTGGCAATTGAAGGTTGCTACCCAGCATCACCGGATCGCCCGCTGCTGAAATCATCGCCCAGCCTACCAATGGCAAGGCCAGCATCAGCGCATACAGCAGCACGTGCGACAGCTTGGCGGCTAGCGCCTGCACGGCGGGTAAGTCGGCTGGCAACGGCGGCGTGGTGGAGCTGAAGCGCACCACCAGCCGCACGATCACCAGCAGCAAAATGGCGATGCCCAACGGCTTGTGCAGATTCAGCAGCCACTGATGCCGCTCCGACACCGACGCCACCATGCCCACTCCCACAAACAACATGGCGAGGATCATCACCGCCATCAGCCAATGCAGTAAGCGCGCGGGCAAAGAAAAATGTTGAGCGCTCATGGGCGGGACTCCTGCGAAGCACTGGCAGGCAAGGAACTGACTTCACCCGTGCGGCGTTTATACGAAGCCGCGTAGGCGGCGGAACGGGCGGCGAGCAACGGGTCGTCGGAGCCTTCGATGCCGCTGGGCAAAATCAGCGGGTCGTAGTTGATGTCGCGGCACTCGCCGCTGTCTTGCGCTTGCTCGCGTTCGATAACCAGCGTGCCGGCGGTGACGGTGCGGTGTTCGCCGCTCCAGGCTTTGCTGGCGTCGTTGCTCGGGTCGCCGGGGTTGGCGAGCGTCAGCACCAGGTCCCAACGCTGCTGGCCAGCGGCCAGGCGCTGTTGCAAGTCAGGCAGCAGATAGTCCTCAGCCTGCGGCGCCACGCTGTCTGCCGACGTGGTGGCGACCATGCTCCAGCGCACGGTCTGGCGTTGGCCAGCGGCGTTGGTGAGGTAGAAGGCGTTCACGCTGTTGTAGGTTTCCGTGACGAAACTGGCAGCCGGTTTGGCGTTTTTCGCCCAGCCCAGAAACGCGCCGGTTTCCGGGTGCGAGGCGAAGAAGGCGCCGGCTTTTTGCGGGTCGGGTTTGCCGGTAGCGGGGTCTGGCGCGGTGGCTTGCAGCAAGCCGAAAAACGCTTCGGGCGTGCCGACAGGAAACACCGGCATGCTGTTCATGCCTGTGCGCCATTGCTGACCGTTGGCCTGCTGAAAGCGCAAGGCCATGCTGCGCAGCGGTGCCGCGCTGTCTGGTGAATACGGGTTACCGGTGGGCAAGGAAAACCGCCCCTGCACCGGCGTGCGCGTGGCGCTGAAGACCTCGGCAGACGACAGCGAAGCCGCCGCGCCGGTGCTCTCGAAGTAGCCTGTTACGCACACGCCCTTGGGGTGGTTGCGGCGAAAGCCCGGATGCTCGCCGTTGTTCTTTTCCAACACGTCGACCACGCGGTCGGGGGTCAGGCGCTCGGGGCTGAAATAGCCACCGGTATAGGCCAGCGCGCCCACCAGCAGCAGCGCCACCGCGCCAATGGCGCCCAAGCGCAAGGCCAGGCTGAGCGGGCTGAGGGGCGGCCGCGGTTGAGGGTCGTTTGGTGCCATGGGGAACTCCAGAATCAGGCGAAGGTGCAGTCAGACGCCCCGCCTTCGGGTTTATTCCCTGGCAACGAATTATTTATTTTTGTGTGGTGGCGGGAATAAAGTCGGCCCTGCGTCGTCTCCCGTCCCACACGCTATTTTTTTAACGCCACGTTCTGGAACCTGCACCGCCATGCACGGTATCGATGACCAACTGCGCGACCTGCTGCCTCGACTGCGGCGCTTCGCCCAGTCGCTGACCCGCAACCCCACCAGCGCCGATGACCTGGTGCAAGCCAGCCTGGAAAAAGCCCTGGGCGCCTGGGCCGGCAAGCAGCCCGAGGGCGACCTGCGCGCTTGGTTGTTTGCGATTGTGTACCGCCAGTTTCTCGATGCGCACCGCAGCGCCAGCCGCTACAAGCGTGTGCTGGAACTGTTCACCGGCAGCCAGGACGACCATTACGCGCCGTCCGCCGAGCGCACGGTTGTGGCGCAAAGCACCCTCGCTGCCTTCGAACGCCTGCCCCATGAGCAGCGGGCGCTTTTGTTGTGGGTAACGGTGGAAGGCCTGCGTTATCAGGAAATTGCCGAGATTCTCAATGTGCCGATTGGCACCGTGATGTCGCGTTTGTCCCGCGCGCGCCAGGCGTTGCGCCAGCTCAGCGACGGCGAAATCACCTCACCAGCCTTACGGGTGTTGAAATGAACGAGTTGCCTCCATCCGAACACGACCTGCATGCCTACGTTGACCGCCAGCTCAACGAGGCCGACCGCGACCGCGTCGCGCGTTACCTCAGCGCCCATCCGGAACTGGCCGAGCAGGTACGCGCCTGGCAACTGGATGCGCAGAAGCTGCGCGCTGCTCTGAGCGGCGGCCTGCACCTGGCGCCCAACCCGCAGCTGGACCCCGCCGCCATTCGCCACAACCGGCAGCGTCAGCGCGGCCGGCAGTGGGCGACGGCGGCGGCGCTGGTTGTGGCCGTGAGCCTGGGCGGCTTGGGCGGCTGGCAGGCGCGCACCGTTAACCTGGCCAGCCATATGTTGCCCATGGCCGACGCCGTTCAGGCTTACCGCATGTTTGCCCTTAAAGACGGCATGGCCACCGACTGGACACTGGCGACCAGCACCGATGCGCAAAGCTGGCTCGACCGCCACTTCGCCCGCGCCGACCGCATTCCGGATCTGGCCGGCGCCGGGTTTACGCCCGTGGGCGGACGAATGATCAGCACCGAACAGGGCGCGGCGGCGATGTTGGTGTATGAGGATCGCAATGGCCGCAAAGTAAGTTTTTATATTCGCCCGCCAGGCCCGCAGCACTACTTGCTCGACCGTGGCGCGCGGCGCGATGGGGAATTGCAGGCGGATTATTGGTCCAGCGATGAGTACAACTATGCGCTGGTGGCACCGGCGGATGATCCGGCGGTGGAGCCGGTTCGGCGGGGGTTGGGGCGGGCGATTTGACGTTTTCTTGTGAAAATCAAGGGCCCCTCACCCCAGCCCTCTCCCGCGAGCGGGAGAGGGGACTGACCGCGTGCGACGGTCGTACAAACGCCACCCCTTCTCCGCTACGCCGGCCGGGCTGGGGGCGAGGGGCTTCTAATCGTCAGCACTGCCCCTCGAACCATTCCAGAATCACCTCCCGCGCCGGATGCGCCGCCCCCTGCGCACTCAACCACAGCGCATACACCCCGCCCGTCTTTAATGGCTGCCCAAACGGCACCAGCAAACTGCCCCGAGCCAACGCGTCCTGCGCCAACACCTGATCACTCACCGCCACGCCCAATCCGCGGCTCGCGGCGTCCAATGCCAGATCGTCCAGATTGAACTGGAGATGCTGAAAGCCGTGCCCGGCCTCTTCGCCGTGTGCCTGCAACCAGGTGGTCCACTCGAAGCGACTCGGCGAGCCGTGGATCAGCGCATGGTCTGCCAGCTCGGCGACTGAACGTGGCGGTGGCAGTCCTGTGGCAAGTGTCGGCGCACACACGGGGATTAGGTATTCGTCAAACAGTGGCAACAATTCCCGGTCATCCAGCCCGTCGCGCAGGTACAGCACGTAAGCGTCGCAATCGCCATCGGTGTTCACCGCTTCACCGCCCACGGTTTCAATCGATAGCGCCAGGCGCGGGTGCGCGGCGTAGAAGCTGGTCAGGCGCGGCAGCAGCCACCGCACGGCCAACGACACAAAGATGCGGATTCGAAACGGCCGCTCGGCGTTGGCCGGCAGCAGTGAACGCTCCAGCGCGGCCAGCTCGGCGAGTAGGCGTTGCGCCACCGCCAGCACCTGCTCGCCGCTGGCGGTCAGGGCGACTTGTCGGCTGCTGCGCTCGAATAACGCCACGCCGTAGTGCTCTTCGAGCTGTTGAATCTGCCGGCTGACGGCGCTCTGTGTGAGGTACAGGCGCGCGGCGGCGTCGGTGAAGCTGCGGGTGTCGGCGACCTGCACCAGGGCGTTTAGCGCTGGCAGCGAGGGCAATCGGCGGATGGATTCCATGGCAGGCCCGTCTATGCGTTTAGCGAATAGGTGCATGAGTTATTAGCGCTGGAGTGTACCGCTGGTTTTGCCTATTTTCGCTCCCTTCACGCCAGCGCGGGCTTGCATGAGCATGCAGTAGGCGCATAAGGGGAACGGACATGGCAGAGTCGCGCGGAACGGCGTTGGTGGTGGGCGCGGGTGTGGTGGGCATCGCCACCGCCTTGTGGTTGCAACGGTTTGGTTGGCAGGTAACGCTGCTGGATCGGCAACCGCCCGGCACCGCCACATCGTTTGGCAATGCCTGTACGTTCGCCACCTACGCCGTAGAGCCGGTGGCGACGCCCGGCATTTGGCGGCAGGCGCCGGCGCTGTTGTTCAAACGAGATTCGCCGTTGCGGGTGCGCCCGGCCTATTTGGGCAAAATCGCCCCGTGGCTGTGCCAGTTTTTGCGCCACTCCAGCGAGCAGCGTGTGCACGCAATCAGTCAAGATTTGCGCACCTTGCTTACGCCGTGCATGCAGGCCTGGGCCACGTTGTTTGATGACGCGCAGGCGCACGATCTGATTCGCCACGACGGCTCGCTGTATGTGTTCGAGGCCCACGAGCGGCCTGTTGCCCAGGAAATGGTGGCGTATCACCAGGCGTTCGAGGTGCCGATTCGCCTGGTCGAGAATCCGGAGCTGCATGCTTTGGAGCCGGCGCTGAATGCGCGCGCGGCATTGGGCGTGGAGCTGCCGGGGGTGAGCCGCACGCTCGACCCGTATGCACTGAGCGTGCGGTTGTTCGAGCGTTTTCTTCAGCACGGCGGCCGCTTTCTGCGCGGCGAGTTACTCGCGGTTGAACGCAGCCCCGCCTGCGCCGAGCAGGTGGTGGCGCGGTTGGCCAGTGGCGAAACGCTGACGGTCGACCGCCTTTCCCTGTGCACCGGGGCTTGGTCCAAACAGCTCGCCGGCACGCTCGGCGACACCCTGCCGCAAGACACCGAGCGCGGTTATCACGTGCTGTTCGAGCAAGCCGGCGCGCTGCTGAACCGGCCGGTGTGCTGGGGCGCCGGTGGCTTTTACCTGACGCCCATGGCGCAGGGGTTGCGGGTGGCCGGCACGGTGGAATTTGCCGGTACGGCGGCGCTGCCGGATCCGCGCCGCTATCACTACTTGGCCAATGGCGCGCGGCGTTTCCTCAATCTGCAGCACGAGTCGAGTTCGCAGTGGATGGGCTTTCGCTCATCCATGCCCGACAGCAAACCGGTGGTGGGCGCGGCGCGGTTGATGCCGCAGGTGTTTTACAACTTCGGCCATGGCCACGTCGGCTTAACCCTGGCCTCGATCACCGGCAAACTGGTGGCTGAACAGGCCAGCGGCGTAGCCCCGTCGGTGTCCTTGGCGCCGTTTTCGCCGCGTCGGTTTGCGTAAGCATTTGCGCCGCAGCGCTCTGGCGCGCCGCGTGTAGGCTCCATCAATTTCAGCGATATCAACTACCAACACCATGCGTTTCTCAAGGCGGCGGCGAGCACGGAAACTTGGCCCCGAAGTCACTCACAACCCCTTGAGGAACACACCATGAAAACCCTCGTTACCGCATCTTTGCTCACCGCGTTGTTAACCGGCACCGCCTTCGCTGGCGCCGACGTCAACCACGACTATCAAGCTGCCACTGCCAAGCAAACCACCGAGCAAAGCAAAACCACCAAAGCCGATGACACCACCCAAGCCGTCGACAAAAAACTCGATAGCGAAGAGCAACGTTGGGGTCAGCCACGCTGGTGGCATTGATTGATCCGTTACATCACCGGGGCGCCAATTGGGCGCCCCGGTCGTTTCTGACCATTGGTCCTGTTTATCGAACATCGGCGAAACGCCACCACTCCACTTCTAGGTAACTCACAGAAATGGAGCATCAACGATGAGCAAATTACCTTTTACTGCCCTGTTACTCAGCGGGATTATGGCCGCCTCCTCCGCCTCGCTGGTGATGGCCGCGACCGTCACCCCAGGCAACGGCGTGGGCGCACCGGAAGCCGGCACCACCGGTGAAGGCACCGGCAACTCGGCAACCGGCGCCAACGCACCGGGCACGGGCACCGGCACTGGCGCCACCGGCCAAGGCACCACCGGCACCGGCACTGGCGCCCCGGGTGGCGCGGCAGGCGCGACCGGTAACGGCACCTCGGGCACGGGCACCGGCATTGGCACCGGCACTGGCACCACCGGTTCAGGCGCAGGCGCCACCGGCACAGGTGGCACCGGCATCGGCACGGGAACCGGCGCGACCGGCACAGGCACCGGCACCGGAACTGGCACTGGCTCAACCGTACCAGGCGGTAGCGGTGGCAGCGGCGGCAGCAGCTCGGGCAGCGGTGGCACTGGCTCCGGCGGCACCGGTACAGGCGGCACCGGCACCAGCGGCACTGGCGGCGGCATGGGCGGCAGCTCGGGCGGAACCGGTGGTGGCGCTGGCGGTTCCGGCGGCACAGGTGGTGGCGGTGCCGGTGGCGGCAGCTAATGCCGCAACGCGTTAGAACATGGCCAGCGGGGTTCGCCCTTCTGGCCAATTTTTTTGCCTGTGATTAAGTCGCCAAACCCCAGGCTTACCCCTTAGGCGGTTTACCGGTATAACGGCAGCGCTGCCGTGCAGCTCCCCTTTCCAAGGACAGGCCCACCGTAGTCGGGCCGGAGACTTACCGTGATCAAGCCCCTGCGTATTGCCATTGTCGGCGCCGGCCCTGCTGGTCTTGCCGCCGCCCTGTATCTGCATCGCAGCGGCCATCAGGTGACGGTGTTCGAACGCTTCGAGCACGCCTCGCCCGTGGGCTCGGGGCTGATCTTGCAGCCCACCGGCCTCACCGTTCTCGACGACTTGGGCTTGTTCGAGGCCATCTCGCACCTGGGGAGCCGCATCGACCGGTTATACGGCGCCGACGCGCTGACCGGGCGCACGGTGCTCGACGTCGGTTACGCCGCCATCAAGGGCGGCCGCCATGGCATTGCCGTGCACCGCGCCGCCCTTTTCCATGTGTTGTTTCAGGCCGTCACGGCTGAAGGCATTGCGGTAGAAACCGGTCTCGATGTGGAAAGCCTGGAAACCCGAGGCGACTTGGCCTGGCTGGTCGGCGCCAACGAGCGCAGGGCCGGGCCGTTCGATTTAGTCGTTGATGCCAGCGGTTCGCGCTCTCGGCTCAAGGCGTTCTGCCTGCAACCGAGCGAGCCCAAACCGCTGCTGTACGGCGCGTTCTGGGCCTCGCTGCAAGCCGACGCCGCCGCGCAGACCAGCACCGCGCTGGTGCAGCGTTATCAGCGCGCCACCAC
The DNA here is from genome assembly GCF_979258635.1 of Pseudomonas sp. AC070. Classification (NCBI taxonomy): domain Bacteria; kingdom Pseudomonadati; phylum Pseudomonadota; class Gammaproteobacteria; order Pseudomonadales; family Pseudomonadaceae; genus Pseudomonas; species Pseudomonas sp. AC070. The sequence goes on along the minus strand of NZ_OZ409871.1, from coordinate 1,899,861 downwards.
CATGATCGGCGTGCTACCGATTGGCAAAGCGCAGCCTTCGAGCGCGCCGATGAGTGCGTTTTTCTGGAGTACCAAGCCGGATCAGGTCGAGACGTTAAAGCGCGCGGGCATTGAGCGCTGGAAGGACGGCATCGCCAGCCTGTGGCCCGACTGCGAGTCGTACCTGAAGCAGATCAATGGTTTCGACGACATGACCCTCGCCCGCTACGGCCATCACACCCTGGCCATGCCGGTGGGCCGCAGCCTGGCGATCATCGGCGATGCCGCCCATTCCACCAGCCCGCAACTGGGCCAGGGTGCCAACATGGCGTTGCTCGATGCCCGCGCGTTGGTGCATGCCTTGAATACCAGCGACGACCTGGCCAGCGCCCTGCCCCGCTACGCCGCTTCGCGCCGCCGCCATGTGCGCACGTTCCAGGCCCTGTCGGCGGCGTTCACGCCGTTTTATCAGTCGGACTCACGGGTGCTGCCGATGCTGCGGGATCAGGTGCTGTTCGGCCTGTCGAAAATTCCACCGGCGCCGCAGATTCTGGCGGCCATGGTGGCCGGCACGCTGGTGGATCCGTTCAAGCCTATCGGTTTGCGCGAGCGCACCTGGCAGCCGCAAGCGCAACCGGCGCCGTTGTAAACCCGGCGCTTAGTGCTGGAGGTGGCCGTAGAGCTTGGCGTACAGGCCGCCTTCGGCGATCAGCTGCTGATGGTCGCCATCTTCGGCAATGCGCCCGCCGTCAAACACCAACACCCGATCCGCTTGCTTAACGGCCGAGAGCCGGTGGGCGATGATCAGCGTGGTGCGACCTTGCAGGAACTGGCCGAGGGCCTGGTGCAAGGCGTATTCGGTAGCGGCATCGAGGGCGGAGGTGGCTTCGTCGAGAATCACCACGCTCGGCTCGGCCAGCACCATGCGCGCGATGGCCAGGCGCTGGCGTTGCCCGCCAGACAAGCGCACGCCGGAGCGGCCGACGATGCTGTCCAGGCCTTTGGGTAAGGCTTTGATGGTGTGCGCCAATTGCGCGATTTCCAGCGCGCGCCAGCAGGCTTCGTCGCTGCGCTCGCGGCCCATGGTCAGGTTGGCGCGCACGGTGTCGTTGAACAGCGCCGGATGTTGCAGCACCACGGCCACGTGTTCACGCACGGTTTCCAGGCCGATCTCTTCCAGGCTTTTATCGCCGTAGCGAATGCTGCCGCTTTGCGCGGTGTACAGGCCCAGCAGCAGCTGCACCAAGGTGCTTTTGCCGCCGCCGCTGGCGCCGACAATGGCCACTTTTTCGCCGGGCGAAATGCGCAGATTAAGGCCGTCGAGCACCGGTTCGTCGTTGTAGGCGAAGTTCAGCCCACGCACCTCGACGCCCACGGTGGGTTTGCCGGCAAAGGGATTGGCGCCGCCGGCGTATTGCGGCTCGTCGGCGCGCGCCAGCAACTCGTTGATGCGCGTTAGCGCGCCACCCGCGGCGTAATAGGCGTATTGCAAGTTCAGCAGTTGCTCAACCGGGCCGATCATGAACCACAGGTAGCTGAACACCGCGAGCATCTGGCCAATCGACAAGTCGGAAAACAGCACGGTGAGCATCGCCGCGGCGCGAAAAATGTCGATGCCGAACTGGAACAGCAACCCGCTGGCGCGGCTGGAGGCGTCGCTTTTCCACTGAGAGGCCACGGCGTAATCGCGCACTTCCTGCGCACGCTGGCCGAGGCGGCCGAGGAAGAAGCCTTGGCGGTTGCCGGCGCGCACTTCCTGAATGGCTTCCAGGGTTTCGGTCAGCGCCTGGGTGAAGCGCGAGGTGCTGTCGTTCTCCAGCTTCTTCAGGTGCTTGACCCGTTTGCCAAGCTGCACCGTGGCGTAAATCACCAGCGGATTGAACAGCAAAATCAGCAGCGCCAGCTTCCAGTGCATCCACATCAGAATGCCGGCGGTGCCGGTCAGGGTGAGCATGGCGACCAGAAAACGGCTGAGGGTTTCGCCGACAAATTTGTCCAGGGTGTCGAGGTCGGTGACCAGGTGCGTGGTCACCGTGCCGCTGCCCAGGCTTTCGTATTCGCCGAGGGAAATACGCTTGAGGCGTTCGATCAGGCGCACGCGAATGCGGTACACGATGTCTTTCGACAGCCGCGCAAACAGTCGGGCCTGGAGCACGTTGAAAATCAACGCCGAACCGCGCAGCAGCAAGGTGATCGCCACCATCAGGCCGATGTAGCCAACCGCGCTTTGCCAGGTCTCGGGCAGTACGTGGTTCATCACTTTCAGCGCCGCATCGCCCTGCTTGAGCAGCACTTCGTCTACCAGCAATGGAAGCAGCAACGGAATCGGCACGCTGCACAGGGTGGCGAATACGGCGACCAGGTTGGCGAGGATTAACGACTTTCTATGGCGCAGGGCCAGACGGTGAATTTCTTCCCAGCTCAGGCGATCAAGCATGGGCGCCGTGCTCCAACCAGCGCGCCAGCAGCGGCGCCAGTTGTTCCAGCGCTTGATAACCATTGGTGAGCAACGCCAATTGCCCGTTGCGCTCGGCCAGCACGGTGGGAAAACCGGCGATGCCGAGGTTTTGCGTCCACTCGAAATCGGCGGCGGTGGCGGCCAACTCGGCAGCGCTGTCGAAGGCGGCAGCGAATTCGATGCGGGGCAGCCCGGCCCGTTCGGCCAGTTCCACCAGCACAGCGGCCTGGGTGACATCGCGGCCTTCGACGTAGAAGGCGTGTTGAATCAATTTCACCAGCGGCCAGGCGCTCTCGGCATCCAGATTGCGTGCGGCCACCAAGGCGCGGCAGGCGGGTTCGGTGTCGTACACGAAGCCGTCGGCCAGGGCGCCTTCAAAGGTAAACGGCTGGCCGGTGCTGGCGTGCACCGATTGCCAGTGTTCGAGGATGTAGCGCTTGGTGGTCGGTTCCAGCGCGGCGGCCGTGCCAGCGCGCAAGCCGCCGGCCACCAGATGACTGCTAACGCCAGCGGCCAGCGCTTGCTGCGCCAGCGCGTCGAATACCGGAGCGAAGCCCCAGCACCAGGAACACATCGGGTCCATCACATAGATCAGACGTGCGTGCATGCGTGGGCTCCAATTGCCGGGACGATCTTGAAGGTTAAGGCGCAGGCCGCGTGATTAGTCGCGGCCTTTTTCCCGTGGGTTGTAGCCCAAAGGATGGGGTTGGTTACGGGCTTTTGCCAGTTCGATCTGCTTTTGCCGCTCGCGGGCACCGGCTCGGGTTTTCTCGCTGAGGCTGTCCCAGCAATGCGGGCAGCTGACGCCAGGCACGTAGTGCGAAGACTCACGGTCGGCGATGGAAATGGGAATGCGGCACGCGTGGCATTGGTCGTACTCGCCCTCGCTCAGGTCGTGGCGCACGGTGACGCGGTTGTCGAAGACGAAACAGTCGCCCTTCCACCGCGTTTCTTGCTGCGGCACTTCTTCCAGGTACTTAAGAATGCCGCCCTTGAGGTGAAACACTTCGTCGAACCCTTGGCTGAGCATGTAGCTCGAGGCCTTTTCACAGCGAATGCCGCCGGTGCAGAACATGGCGACTTTCTTGTGCTTGGCCGGATCGAAGTTGGCTTCGATATAGGCGGGAAAGTCGCGGAAGCTTTTAGTTTTCGGGTCTTGCGCGCCTTCGAACGTGCCAATGGCCACTTCGTAGTCGTTGCGGGTGTCGATCAGCAGCACTTCGGGATCGTCAATCAGCGCGTTCCAGTCTTGCGGCTCTACATAAGTGCCCACTTGCTGGTTCGGGTCGACGCCGGGCACGCCGAGGGTGACAATTTCTTTCTTCAGCTTGACCTTGGTGCGGTAGAACGGCTGCTCGTCGCAGAACGATTCTTTGTGGTCGATATCGACAAAACGCTCGTCGCGCTTGAGCCAGGCCAGCAAGCCGTCGATGCCTTCGCGGCTACCGGAAACGGTGCCGTTGATGCCTTCGAGGGCGATCAACAAGGTGCCTTTGATGCCGTTGTCGAGCATGGCTTGCAACAGCGGTTCACGCAGCGCTTCGTAGTCAGTCAGGGTGACGAACTTGTACAGCGCCGCCACGACGATGGGGTGGGTCATGGGGAGTTCTCCAGGTGGTCACCCTCGCAAAGGGCGGACCGGATCGGTGTTAAAAATGGCGCCGGCTGGCGCGGCGCGCATTTTATGCGAGTTTCTGGGCGTCGGCCATGCTGCGTTTAGCACGGTCCCCTGTAGGAGCGACTTCAGTCGCGATGGCCGTTATTCGGTCTGGCATTAGAGCGTTGTTTCCAGGAATCGCGACTGAAGTCGCTCCCACAGGTAGTTTGCTAGCGGCCATAAAAAAACCGCCGCTTGATCACTCAAGCGGCGGTTTCTGGTTCCGGGAGCTGCGCGGCGGGTTAGTGCCCGCCTGCGCAGGTAGGCGAAGCTGGGGCGGCGCCGGTGGCGGCCCATTCTTCGGGTGTATAGGTATGCAGCGCCAAAGCGTGGAACTGGCCCATCAGGTCGCCCAATGTGGCGTACACCTTCTGGTGGCGCTTGACCGCATTCAGGCCAACAAAGGCTGGCGTCACCACCACGGCTTTGAAGTGGGTTTCCAGGCCACGGCTGTGCATGTGGCTTTCGTCCTGCACGTCGACGAACGAAGGGTCGAGCGCCGCCAGGGTGGTTTGAATGCGTTCACGCATGCTCATACAGGGCTCCGATTAAGGCTTTTTGGCGGGGGCTGGCGCGGCTTTGGCGTCGGCCGGGGCAATTTCTTTGGTCATGTCGGCCAGCAGTTTGTTCACTTCCGGAACAGCACCTTCCAGCTTGGCTTGGGCCATTTGCGCGGACTGTGCGGTTACGCGCGGCATGGTTTCCTGCACTTTCTTGCCCAGTGGCGACTGGTAGAAGGCGATCAGGTCTTTGAGTTCCTGCTCGCTGAAGTTGGTGGTGTAGAGCTTGACCATGTCGGGCTTGAGCTTGTCCCAGGCGACAGCTTTGTCGAGCGAAGCCTTGGCTTTTGCTTTGTAGGTTTCCAGAAGGGCTTTTTTGGTTTCTGGCGCTTGGGCCTGAACGAAGCGTTGATCGAAGAGTTGATCAACTTGGGCGTAGATCGGGGCGGTGAGTTTGTCGGCGTGGGCCAGTTTCAGGAAGGTTTCAGCGTTGGCGGCGTGGCTTTTAGCGTCTGCGAATACGTTGGCGCTCAGGCAGACCATAAAGGCGGCAGTGCAAAGGGTACGAATCGGGGTCATTAGGTGTTTCCTTGGTTTTGAAAGCGGATAGAAAGAGAGAAGTAAAGGCAAATCCCGGAGGCTGGGCATTCTGCGCGTTGCTTGGACACGGCTCAAGCGCAGCGGTTGCACTGCGCAAGCCAGCGGGAAAATCCTGACAGCCGTTGAGGAGACTCCTTTGGTCCGCAAGCGTATTGCCAGCACTTGCAGCACGCCCCTTCGACGGTGCATTCTTCGCGCCAACAAATTGGCTACCCGCCGCGATACGCGCCAGAAAATGCGCCCCGTTTCACCGGCCCGGTTTCGCCAGACCCCATTGAGCAACACACGGACGTGTTCGATGACCAACCTCAGTACCGCCCTCGTCTCCGACCCTTGGCAGCCTTTATGCGACGCCAAGGGCAGGCTCCTGCCGAACGCCATCGGCTGGTCGAGCCGCCCCCACCTGAACTGCGCCCTGCCCGGGCACTATGGCCGCCGCAAACGCTGGAACCATTGGTGCATCACCACGCCGGACTGGATGATGGCGCTCACCGTGGCGGACCTCGATTACATCGGTTACGGCGCCGTCTATTTTCTCGACCTGCAAACCGGTCATGCCGTCGCCCACACGCAGCTGCGGCCCCTGGCGCGCGGCTGCGAGATGCCTGACACACCCTTGCAGGGTCACGTCTTCCAGCACTCGCGCCTGAACATTCGCGTAGACGAGCACCCCGGCCGCGCCCGTCTGGTGGCCACTGTGCCGGACATTGGCGGGCAAACCTTGCAAGTGGCGTTAGATGTGCAGCGCCCCGGCCACCTCGACTCAGTCAACCTGGTGGTGCCGTTTGCTCAAGGTGGCTTCCACGCCACATCCCGGCATGTGGGGCTGCCGGCCAGCGGTGACGTGCAGTTGGGCACCACGCAATACCACTGCGTACCCGGCAACAGCTTTGCCGCGCTGGACTTCGGCCGCGGCGTGTGGCCGCTCAATACCCACTGGACCCGCGCCGCCTTCGCCGCGCCGGGCGGTATTGCCGGGAACTTCGGTTCTGGTTGGACGGACAACACTGGCCTGTCGGAAAACGCCTTGTGGTTTGGCGGCGAGCTGCAGCATGTCAGCAGCGCCGTGACCATCACCGGCAACCCGCACAATCCCTCCGCGCCTTGGCAGTTAAATACTGACGATGACCGCGTGGCGCTGGTGTTCACCCCGCGCCAGCAACATGTGGCGCGGCCGAAGGTGGGCCCCTTTTATGCCGAAACCCGCCAATGGTTCGGCCAATTCGACGGCGTATTGCGCGGGCCAAAAGGCGAGCGCGTGCCGGTAGACGGCGCCCTGGGTTGGCTGGGCACCACCAACGCGCGCTGGTAACTCACACAGCGGCGCTCAGCGAAGCGCCGTAACGTTTTATGTGCGTTACAGGGAACCTGCCCGCCAGAGCAACGCCTAAACTGCCGGAACAGTCCGCGGAGAAGAACCATGAATCGCATTGAAACCGACAGCATCGGCGCCATCGACGTTCCTGAAGCGGCGTATTGGGGCGCCCAGACGCAACGTTCGCTGATCAACTTCGCGATCGGCCAGGAACGCATGCCGCTGGCCGTGCTGCACGCCCTGGCGCTGATCAAGAAAGCCGCCGCGCGGGTGAACGACCGCATCGGCGACCTGCCGCCCGACATCGCCCGCCTGATCGAACAAGCCGCCGACGAGGTGCTCGCCGGCCAGCACGACGACCAATTCCCACTGGTGGTGTGGCAAACCGGCAGCGGCACGCAAAGCAACATGAACGTCAACGAAGTGATTGCCGGGCGCGCCAACGAGCTGGCCGGTAAAGGACGCGGCGGCAAGGTGCCGGTGCACCCGAACGACCACGTAAACCGCTCGCAAAGCTCCAATGACGCCTTCCCCACCGCCATGCACATTGCCACCGCGCAAGCGATTACCCACGACCTGCTGCCGGCGATTGCCGAGCTGTCGGGCGGGCTTGCCGAACAGGCAGCGCGGCACATGCATCTGGTGAAAACCGGGCGCACGCACATGATGGACGCCACACCCGTCACCTTCGGCCAGGAGCTTTCCGCCTTCGTCGCCCAATTGGGCTACGCCGAACGCGCCATCCGCGCCGCCCTGCCCGCCGTGTGTGAGCTGGCGCAAGGCGGCACCGCCGTTGGCACCGCACTCAACTCTCCGCACGGTTTCGCCGAAGCCATCGCCGCCGAGCTGACCGCCCTTTCCGGCTTGCCGCTGGCCTCTGCCCCGAACAAGTTTGCCGCACTCGCCGGGCACGAGCCGCTGGTGACCCTGGCCGGCGCCTTGAAAACCCTGGCCGTGGCCTTGATGAAAATCGCCAACGACCTGCGCCTGCTCGGCTCCGGCCCGCGTGCCGGGTTTGCTGAAGTGCGCCTGCCGGCCAACGAGCCGGGCAGCTCGATCATGCCCGGCAAGGTCAACCCGACCCAGTGCGAAGCGCTGTCGATGCTCGCCTGCCAAGTGATGGGCAACGACACCACTATCACTTTTGCCGCCAGCCAGGGCCATCTGCAGCTCAACGTGTTCAAGCCGGTGATCATCCATAACCTGCTGCAATCCATTCGCCTGCTGGCCGACGGTTGCCGCAATTTCCAGAAGCACTGCGTGGAAGGCCTGGAGCCGGACGCCACGCAAATGGCTGCGCACCTGGAACGCGGGCTGATGCTGGTGACTGCGCTGAATCCGCATATCGGTTACGACAAATCCGCACAAATCGCCAAAAAGGCCTACAGCGAAGGCACGACGTTGCGCGAAGCGGCGGTGGCGCTGGGCTTCGTCACTAACGAGCAGTTCGACGAATGGGTGCGACCGGAAAGCATGCTTGAGGCTGGTAGCCATGAGTGATGAGGTCAGGAGCGGCGCCACGCCATTGGAGGGCGACGGCAAGCGAATACTGCTGATTTTGGGCACGCCCAAGGGCAACAGTTTTTGCAACGCCTTGGCCGAGGCATACACCGTCGGCGCCCGTGGCCAGGGCCACGTGGTGCGCCAGCTGAAGCTCGGCGAGCTGCAATTCGACCCGATCCTGCGCGACGGTTACGACCAAAGCCAGACCCTGGAAGCCGACCTGCTTGAAGCCCAGCGCCAGATTCACTGGGCCGAGCATTTGGTGTTTGTTTACCCGGTGTGGTGGGGCGGCATTCCGGCGCTGCTCAAAGGCTTTTTCGACCGCACTTTTCTGCCCGGCTTCGCCTTCAAATACCGCAACCGCTCGCAACTGTGGGACAAACTGTTGACCGGCCGCACGGCCGATCTGCTGGTGACCATGGACACACCGCCCTGGTACTTCCGCTGGATCTACGGCGCCCCGGCGCACCGGCAAATGACCCGCACTATTCTGGGCTTCTGCGGCATCAAAACCCGCCGACTGGCGCAGTTCTCACCCATTCGGCCGTCAACTGAAACGCAGCGCCAGGCATGGTTGCGCAAGGCCGAGTTGTTGGGCTCGAAGATTTGAAGATTTGAAAAACACCCTGTGGGAGCGGCCGGCCGGCGATCCGGTTTAGCCGCGATGCTTTTCGAGAGAGCATTCCGGCTGAACCGGAGTGCAGGCCGGCCGCTCTCACAGTGGAATGTGCAAACAGTGAAGCGACCGCAGCCCTACTCCCCCGTCGCCCGCCGTGCCCGCAGGTTGGCCATCAACGACGGCCCAATCGCCGTCACCGCCGAGCCCAACACCACCAGCACCGCACCGACATACGCCAGCCAATTGATCTGCTCAGGATGAACATGTTCAGGCCATAGCTGCGCGGCGGCGGCCACCGAGGCAAAGGTTACCAGCGGCGTGATGGCCAACGTTGCACTCACCCGCGACCCTTCCCAATGCGCCAGCGCCTCGGCAAACGCGCCGTAGGCCACCAGCGTGTTCAGGCAGCAGGCAATCAACAACCAGAACTGCAACGCGCTCAGTTGCAGCACCTGCGCCGGATGCGCCCACGGCGTGAGCAGCGCTGCGCACGCCAGGTAAATCACCATCATCACTTGCATGGAATTCCAGCGGGTCAGCAGCTGCTTTTGCGCCAGGCCGTAAAAGGTCCACACGAAGGCAGCGAGCAATACGGTGAGCACGCCGACCGTGTAGGTGCCCAGCGACGTCAGCAGCTCATGCAGGCGCTGGTTGAAGAACAACCCAAAACCGAGAATCAGCACCGCCAGGCCAATCGCCTGGCCGACGCTAAAGCGCTCATGGAACAGCCACACGCTGCCCAGCAGAAACAGAATCGGCGCCACCTGAATCACCAATTGCGTAGTGCCGGGGCTGAGCACTTTCAGGCCGATCAGATACAGCACGTAATTGCCGATAAGCCCCAGCACGGCCACCGCCAGCAACGTCCGGCCGTTGCCGCCGAGCAATTTGAAATCGGGCAGGCGGCGGGTCAACGCCAGGTACACCAGCAGCAGCGAGCCGGAAACGATCAGGCGATACCAGGTCACGGTGATGGGGTCCATGACCTCCAGCACTTCTTTCAATTTGATAGGAAGAACGCCCCAGAGCACGGCGGTAATCAGGGCAAGCGTCAGGCCGTAAACCCAACGGCCGGAAGAAGTGTGCATGGCAGCCTCAAGTGAGCAGAGCGCAGCAAACGCTGGCAAAGCCCGCATTCTAGGCAGCCGTCCACCCGCAAACACAGGAACAGTTGAGCGCCGTAACTGTATGGCTCGCCGCCCCGACCTGGAAAACGCCATTACGCTGACGTCAATTAAGTGGAAATAACGTATTTGGTGGCGATCTGCTTGGAAAAGGCCACCATTTATCGGCCAACGTGGCGAATAGGCAAAGTGTGATTACACTCACACAATCCGACTCGCCTATGGAGCCCCACCCATGTTCAGCCAACGTACGCAGGATGCCGCCGCCGCTACCCATTACCGCAGTGAGCGGGTGAGCGCGGTGAATGGTCAGTATTTTTTCGCCACCCGCGAAGGCACGTTGGAAGGCCCGTACTTCACTCGCGTGGATGCCGAGCGGGAAATTGCCATGTACGTGCGCCGGCAATTGCAGGGCGATGACATTATCGAGAGCCGCACGTTTATGGATCGGCATGGGACTCTCGATCACTAGGTTCGACATCACCGTTGTCGCGCAGGGAATCGAGGCTGAAGCCTCTCCTACAGGAATTCGCCACCTGAGGGACGGGAATTAACACCGCATAAAAAAACCGCGCCGAAGCGCGGTTTTTTATGGGCGGCGAAACCTTATTTGTAGGTTTCGAACAGGCCGGTGGCGCCCATACCGCCGCCTACGCACATGGTCACAATGCCGTAGCGCTTGCCGCGACGACGCAATTCACGCACGAGGTGGCCGACCTGGCGCGAGCCGGTCATGCCGAACGGGTGGCCGATGGAGATCGAGCCGCCGTTGACGTTGTATTTTTCGTTGTCGATTTTCAGGAAGTCACGGGCATACAGGCACTGCGAGGCGAACGCTTCGTTCAGTTCCCACAGGTCGATGTCGTCCACTTCCAGGCCACGGGCTTCGAGCAGTTTGGGCACCGAGTACACCGGGCCGATGCCCATTTCGTCTGGCTCACAACCCGCAACGGTGAAACCGCGGAAATACGCTAGCGGTTCCAGGCCTAGTTCCTTGGCTTTATCCAGACTCATCACCAAGGTCATGGAGGCGCCGTCCGACAGCTGCGAGGCGTTGCCGGCCGTTACCGAACCGTCTTCGGCGAACACTGGCTTCAGGCCTTGCAGGCTGGCCAGGGTGGTGTCGGCACGGTTGCAGTCGTCGCGATCGACCACGCCCTCAACGATGGATTTTTCGCCAGTGGCTTTGTCTTCCACTTGGTACTTGACGGCCATCGGTACGATTTCGTCGTCGAACAGGCCTTCAGCCTGGGCGCGCGCGGTGCGTTGCTGGCTTTGCAGGGCGTATTCGTCCTGCTGCTCGCGGGTGACGTTGTAGCGGCGGGCGACGATCTCGGCGGTTTGACCCATCGGGTAGTAGATGCCCGGCGAGCTAACTTTGAGCAGCGGGTTGATCAGATTGTCGGTGTTGACGCTTTTCAGGGTCATGGTGATCGACTCAACACCGCCGGCGACGATGATGTCGCTGCAGCCCGAGGCAATCTGGTTGGCGGCGATAGCGATAGCCTGCAGGCCCGAGGAGCAGAAACGGTTTAGGGTCATGCCGGCCACCTGAGTGCCCAGGCCCGACAACACGGCCACGTTGCGGCCAATGTTGTAACCCTGCGCGCCTTCGTTGGAGCCTGCACCGACGATGCAGTCTTCTACCGAAGCCGGGTCGATCTTGTTGCGTTCCAGCAGGGCATTGACGCAATGCGCGGCCATGTCGTCCGGACGGGTCAGGTTGAACTTGCCGCGAAAGGACTTGGCCAGGCCAGTCCGCACGCTGTCGACGATCACTACTTCACGCATCACGCACCTCGTTTTTGTTCGGGAAAGATCAGGGCTGGAGTGCAGCTGGCCGCTAGGATAAAACCGCCGCAAGCGCCACGGCGATGATTATTCATCCCGTGTATGCGCAGCGATCCTGCCCTTTTCAACGCCTACACGGGTGCTGCTGATCAGTCCTTGTGCAACGCGCGCTCAAGGGCGTCGTTGATGGTGCGCAGCACTTTTACCCGGGCGAAGCGTTTGTCGTTGGCCTCCACCAAGGTCCAGGGCGCCAACTGCGTGCTGGTACGGTCAACCATGTCTTCCACGGCGTCGGCGTATTGCGGCCACTTTTCCCGATTACGCCAGTCTTCTTCAGTGATTTTGAAGCGTTTAAAGGAAATTTCCTCACGCTCCTGAAAGCGCTTCAGTTGGGTTTCCGAGTCGATGGAAAGCCAGAACTTCACCACCACCACGCCAGCGCGGGTCAGCTGTTCTTCGAAGTCGTTGATCTCACCGTAGGCGCGCAGCCAGTCTGCCGGGGTGCAAAAACCCTCAACCCGCTCGACCAATACGCGGCCGTACCAGGAACGATCGAATACGGTGAATTTGCCGAGCGGCGGAATGTGTCGCCAGAAGCGCCACAAGTAAGGCTGCGCGCGTTCTTCTTCGGTGGGCGCGGCGATGGGCACGATGCGGTATTGGCGCGGGTCGAGCGCCGCCGCCACTCGGCGAATGGCGCCGCCTTTGCCAGCCGCGTCGTTGCCTTCGAACACAGTGACCAACGAATGCTTGCGAAAGCGTTTGTCGCGCATCAGCCCAGCCAGGCGCGCCTGCTCGGCTGCCAGTTGTTTCTGGTACTGCTCTTTTTCCAACTGTTGGGTGAGATCGAGGCTGCCCAGCAGGCTGCGGTTGTCGATGCTGACCGAGGCCGGGCCAGCGTGGGGATGGCGTTGCGTGCTTTCTTTGACCTTGAGCGCGGCTTGCAGCCCTTCAAGCAGAATTTTCGCCACCGTCAGGTTGCGGTAGTTCTCGTCGGCGCCTTCCACCACGTACCAAGGAGCGTAATCGCGGCTGGTTTTGTGCAGCACACGTTCACCGAAGCGCACAAACCTGTCATAGGTTTCCGATTGCTGCCAATCCAACGGGCTCAATCGCCAGCTACGTTCGGGGTCGTCTTTCAGACTCTTCAGGCGCGCTTTCATCTGTTTCTTCGACAGGTGGAACCAGAATTTAAAAATCAGCGCACCCTCGTCGCACAGCATGCGTTCGAGGTTTTCCGCGCCGATGATGGCCTGGTCGAGCACCGCGTCTTTGAAATGGCCATGCACCCGGCCCTGAATCATCTGGCTGTACCAATTGCCGAAAAAGATGCCCATGCGCCCTTTGGGCGGCAGTTGCCGCCAGTAGCGCCAGGCCGGCGGATGGGCCAGTTCCTCATCGGTTTGCTGGTCGAAGGTGTTTACCTGAATCAGCCTGGGGTCCATCCACTCATTGAGCAGTTTGACCGTCTCGCCTTTGCCAGCGCCCTCGATGCCGTTGATCAGCACGATCACCGGAAAACGCGCCTGCTGCTGCAATTCGAATTGCGCTTCGAGCAGCGCCTCGCGCAGCGCAGGAATGGCCGCCTCGTAGTCTTCCTTATCAATGGCGTGGCCAATTTCGGCGGACTCAAACATAAAACCTCGCTCCATTCGTTAACGTGATTGGCACAGCCTAGCGGATTGCGCCGCGCTAGCCATGCCCGGCGGCAGGATCGGCTAGAATGCGCGCCTTGCCGCGCCAGAACCGATCATGTCCGACAGCCCTCTTTCCCCCGCAACCAGCACCGCCCAGCTCGATTGGGATGAACTCGGCCAACCGCATTCGCGGGCCTATGGCGATGTGTATTTCTCCAACAGCGCCGGGCTTGATGAACCACGCTACGTCTTTCTTGATAACAACGACCTGCCCGCGCGCTTCGCCGCCCTGCCGCCAAACGGCAAGCTGGTGATTGGCGAAACCGGTTTTGGCACCGGTCTGAATTTTCTCTGCGCCTGGGAGTTGTTTGCGCGCACCTCACCGGCCGGGGCGCAGCTGCATTTTGTCAGTGTCGAAAAATACCCACTCAGCCACGCTGACCTGCAACGGGCGCTGTCGCTGTGGCCAGCGTTGCAGCCATTTTCCGAGCCATTGCTGGATCAATACGTGGCCTTGCACCCCGGTTTCCAGCGCGTGTTGTTCGACGGCGGCCGCGTGGTGCTGACGCTGTTGATCGGCGATGTAATGGAGCTGCTCCCACAACTCGACGCTGAAATAGACGCCTGGTTTCTCGACGGCTTCGCGCCGGCGAAAAACCCGGACATGTGGTCGCCGCAACTGTTTAGCGAACTGGCGCGACTGTCGACGCCGCACACGACGCTGGGCACCTTCACCACGGCGGGCGTGGTGCGCCGGGCGCTGAAAGCGGTCGGTTTCAAACTCAAGCGTGTGCCTGGCCTGGGGCATAAATGGGAAGTGCTGAAAGGTCATTTCATTGGCCTGGAAGACGCGCCTGCTACGCCTCCCTCGCCCGCCTGGTACGCCCGCCCCGCGCCGCTCGGCGGCCCGCGCACGGCCCTGGTGGTGGGCGCCGGGCTGGCCGGCTGCGCCACCGCACACAGCCTGGCAGCGCGCGGCTGGCAGGTAACGCTGCTGGAGCGCCATGGCGAGGTGGCGCAAGAAGGGTCGGGCAATCCGCAGGGCGTGCTGTACCTCAAGCTGTCCGCCCATGGCACCACGTTGTCGCGCTTGATCGTGGCGGGTTTCGGCCATACCCGTCGGCAAATCCAACGCTTGCAGCGCGGGCAGGATTGGGACGCTTGCGGCGTGCTGCAACTGGCCTTCGACGATAAAGAAGCCGCGCGCCAGGCGAAGCTTGCGGCCGCGTTTCCCGCCGACTTGTTGCATTCGCTGAACCGGGAACAGGCCGAGCAACACGCCGGCATCGCATTGGCCAGCGGCGGGCTGTTCTATCCGAACGGTGGTTGGGTGCATCCGCCGGCGTTGTGCCAGTTGCTGGCCCAACACCCTGGCGTGCAATTGCTCACCCATCACAACGTGCTCGAACTGCACCCGCACAACGGCCAATGGCACGCCCGCGACGGCGAGCATGACATTGCCAGCGCCAGCGTCGTGGTGCTGGCCGGCGCCGCCGATGTGCGCGCGTTTGCGCCCACCGCATCACTACCGCTTAAACGCATTCGCGGCCAAATCACGCGCCTGCCACAAACACCGCAGAGCCGTTCGCTGAGCACTGTGGTGTGCGCCGAAGGCTACGTTGCGCCAGCGCGCGATGGCGAACACACCCTGGGCGCCAGCTTCGACTTTCACAGCGACGACCTGACCGTGAAAGCAGCCGAGCACGTGAGCAATTTGCAGCTGCTCGAGGACATTTCCAGCGACCTGGCTGAGCGATTGGATGCCCGCGAATTGCCGGTGGACGAGCTGCAAGGCCGCGCCGCTTTTCGCTGCACCAGCCCGGATTATTTGCCAATCGTTGGCCCGGTCGCCGACGCTGACGCCTTTGCCAGCGCCTACGCCGTGTTGCGCAAAGACGCCCGGCAAAACCCCGACACCGCCTGCCCGTGGCTGCCCGGTTTGTACGTGAACAGTGGGCACGGTTCACGCGGGCTGATTACCGCGCCGCTGGCGGGCGAACTGCTTGCTGCCTGGCTGAACAACGAACCGCTGCCGGTGCCGCGGGATGTCGCCGAAGCCTGTCATCCCAATCGGTTTGCGCTGCGAAAGTTGGTGCGCGGTTAGGGCGTGTTCACCTTCACGCGTCGCGGGCGCGTCTCCAATGCCCGCTCGCTGGGCTACGCTTGCATCACTCAGCCCTAGAACAGGCCACTCCGTGCTATGCAGCGCACGCAAACATTACACATCGATCGGCTACGCGGCCTCACCTACGGCCTGGTGTGTTTTGGTTTGACCGTGGTGCTGGCCCTGGAAGGCTGGCAGCTATATCAGTCGTATCGCCAAGCATTTTTCCAGGCCCGCCAAGCGGCCACCAATCTCACGCGCGCTGCTGAAACCGAAGTGCGCGGCGCCATTCGCCAGGCCGACACTTTGCTGTTGGGCATTGTCGAACGCAGCGAGTGGGAAAGCTTGTCCGGCCTGAATGCCACGCGGATGCAGCTGTATCTCAAAGGGCAGATGACCATCCTGCCGCAGTTGCATGGGCTGTTTATCTATGGCCCTGACGGCGAATGGCTGGTCACCGATAAAGACAGCATTGCGCCCAACGCCAACAACGCTGACCGCGAATATTTCGTCTACCACCGCACCCATACCGAACGCGGCGTGCACATCGGCAAGGTCATCACCAGCCGCTCTACCGGCGAGCTGATCATTCCGGTGTCGCGGCGCATCAATAATCCGGACGGCAGCTTTGCCGGCGTTGCGCTGGCGACGCTCAAGCTCAGTTACTTCAATGACTTTTACGCCCAGTTTCGCACCAGCAAGGAAGACGCCTTCACCCTCACTTATAGCGACGGCACGATCCTGGTCCGCCGCCCTTACGTCGCTGAACTGATCGGCACCAGCATTGGTCATGGCCCCATTTTTACCGAGTATCTGACGCGGCAGGATTCAGGCTCGGCGCTTATCGAATCGTCCGTCGACGGCAAGGAACGCATGTACAGCTATCAACGCTTCAGCGACTTCCCGCTGGTGGCCATTTCCGGCATTTCCGCCAAAGCCATTCGCTTGCCCTGGTGGCGGCAATTGATCGTTGCCAGCGTGGTGTTCGCGCTCATTGGCTTGAGCATGTTGGCCTTTGCCCGCGTGCTGCTGCAGCAGATTTCGCGCAGCGAACTGGCCGAAAAAGAACGCCACGATGCCCACGAAGCCCTGCAGAAATTCTCGATAGAAGACGCCCTGACGGGCCTGGCCAACCGCCGCCGGCTGGACGAAGTACTGCCTCAGGAATTGGGTCGCGTGCGCCGCACTCAGGCGCCGCTGGGCGTGATCATGTTGGATATCGACCACTTCAAGCTCTACAACGACCGCTACGGCCATGTTGCCGGCGATGCGTGCATTCAGGCCGTGGCAAAAGTGCTGGCGGCCTGGGCGCGCCGTGCCGAAGACCTGCCCGCTCGCTATGGCGGCGAAGAAATGATGCTGTTGCTACCCGGCTCTGACCAGGCCAACACCTTGAAAATGGCGGAAGGGATTCGCAAGGCGGTGCAAGAGCTGGCCCGCGAACACCTGGCCAGCCCTCTGCAAATCGTGACGGTGAGTCTCGGCGTCACGGTGGTGTACGCCCAAGAAGCCGAGCAGGACAACGTGCCCGACTTGATCAAGCAAGCCGATACCGCGTTGTACGAGGCCAAGAGTCGCGGGCGCAATCAGGTGTGTGTTTACCAAGCGCCTGAGGCGACCGCCCGGCACGGCAGCTAGTCACACGCTCGCAGCATCGTTACCGTCGCGCTTATACCAACCCTTCGGCCTTTAGCGCCTCGACCACTTTTGGCCGCGCTGCAACGCGCGCCGAAAGCGCTTGTACCGCCGGCCACGGCGCCAGGGAAAAACCGACCACGTTGGCCCAGTTGAGCACGGTGAACAGGTACGCATCGGCCACGGTAAATTGGTTGCCGAGCAGGTAGTCGTTATCGGCCAACTGAGCGGCTACGTAGTCCAGGCGTTTGGTCAGCGTGGCGCTGACGGCCGCTTTCCAGTCGGCCGATTGCGCCGGGTTAAACATCGAGCCCATGGGCTTGTGAATTTCCGAGCCGATAAAGGTCAGCCACTCTTGCAACTGATAGCGCGCGAAGGTGCCAGCAGCCGGTGCCAAACCGCTTTGCGGGCTCTGGTCGGCGATGTATTGCAGCAGCGCCGCGCCCTCGGTCAGCAACTGGCCGTTATCCAACGTCAGCGCAGGCACGTAGCCTTTTTTGTTGATGGCAGTGAAGTCGGCGCCGCTGGCTGTGACCTTGGCTTTAAGGTCGACTTTTTCGGTCTCGAACGCCAAGCCGGCTTCCAGCAAGGCGATATGGGGAGCCAACGAGCAGGCACCTGGAGAGAAATACAGTTTCATAAGCAATCCTTCACTCAGTAATGGAGCATGGCAGGCGCGTGGGAAGCACGCGTGCACTGAGCTTAGCGATTGCTTTCTCTGGCACAAGTACCCACCTTGCGGTAAGTATGCATTTGATATCCCCGACTAATTTGGAAGCGCCCTTATGCTCGATCAGCACGACCACGCCGCCTGCCGTGCCGGCAATGTATTCAGCGTCACCTGCCCGGCGCGCTATGTCCTCGATGTGCTGGCTGATAAATGGGCACTGTTGCTGATTCACACCCTGGCCCACGGCACGCGCCGCACCGCTGAGCTGCGGCGGCACGTCGACGGTATTTCCGAGAAAATGCTGATTCAGACGCTACGCCGGCTCGAGAAATTCGGCCTCGTCACGCGCACCGCCTACCCCGAAGTACCGCCGCGTGTGGAGTACTCGCTGACGGCGTTGGGTTTGTCGCTGAGCGAACCGATTCGGGCACTGGATCACTGGGTAGAGCGCAACATCGAAGCGCTCAACGCCGCGCAAGTCGCCTTTGAAGAAAAGACTGTCGAGGCCTCGGCATGACAGACGCCACGCTCTCGGCCCAGCGCTGGCAAACGCTGTGGGAACGGCTCGGCGCCGTTGCGCCCGAAGGCAGTTTCGCCACCCTCGCCGCGCATTACGCTGAACCGCAGCGCCACTACCACAACGGCGCCCATATCAACGCCTGCTTGCAGCACCTCGACCATTTCCAGCACCTGGCTGGCGATCTGCCCGTGGTGGAATTTGCCCTGTGGACGCACGACGCCATCTACCACACCCAGCGCCAGGACAACGAAGCCGCCAGCGCCGACTTGGCCGAAGCCTGGCTGCGTGAGGCCGGCTTGCCCGAGCACATCGCCAGCGTGCGCCGGCACATTCTCGCCACCGCCCACGTTGAGCCCGCCGCAGCGGATGACGCGGGGCTGGTGGTGGATCTCGATTTATCGGTACTCGCTCTGCCCGCCGACGCTTACCACGCCTACACCGAAGCCATTCGCGCCGAATTTGCCTGGGTGCCCGAGGCGCTGTTCAACGCCGGCCGCGCCAAGGTGCTCAACACCTTAATGGCGATGCCCTACCTCTACAGCCATGACGAAATTCGCACGCTGTGGGAAGCCAAAGCACGGGCGAATCTGCAAGCGGAACTGGCGCGGTTACTGGCCTAGCGCAGATTAAAGGTCGTGGGACATCAGGGACTGGGGCTTTCCCCAGCGCTCGAACTGTTCAACCGTCACCCAGCCGCGTTTGGCGTAATAGTCGGCGCGGTCCTGAGTGTGCAAATACAAGCGTTGCACCCCCTCGACTCGCGCCCGCTCGCACACCTTGTCCACCAATGCTTCAGCGATGCCCTGGCCGCGCGCCTGCGGCGTTACGAACACGCAGGCCAACCACGGCCCGAGGTCGTCACGGCCGGGGAGATCGTCGCTGGCCAGTGCCGCGCCGCCCAGCAGTTGGCCGTTGTCGACAGCCACCACACTCGGCCAGTCGCCATTGTGCTGGCCGGCAGCAAATTCGTGCTGCCAATCAGCCAACGACTGGCCCACGTACTCGTAGCTGAACTGCTCGTACAGCCAGGCGGCCATGGTGGGGCAATGCTCCATGTGCTCGTGCAACCAGAAAAACTGCGGCATGAGTAACTCCCTGAGAATGAGGTGCCGAGGGTAAAGCGCGCGCGCCGCTGTGTCATTCAGTGACACAAACGGGTGCACCGCCGCGCTGCGTTTTCGCCCGCGCGCACCAAAACGACGCGCCAGCCTGCGCCGCACCGTTGGCCGCGCCTTGCATCGACGCCGCAGCGGCGCGGTCCGGAACTTGCTAGTTAAATGGCTCATTGCCAGCACCGGCAGCCCTAACAGCGTTCTGTACAACGGAACGCTGGCAAGATCCTTTGAGGAGTCGTCGTTCATGCAGTCCGTTTTATCCCCAGGGATCCATCTTCTGAGCCGCTTCGGCTTTGCCCGCAAATTCCAACTGCTGTTCCTGCTATTCGCCCTGCCGCTGGCGGGCAGCTTGTGGATGGTCAGCCAAACCTTTCAAGCCAAGCTCGCTGTGATCGCCAAGGAACACAGCGGCGTGCGCCAATTGCTCGCGCTGGATGCGGTGGATGAGCAGTTGTCGGCCCGGCGCAACCTGGCTGCGCGCTGGAAAGCCGTGGACACCGCACGCGTGCCCGGTGCCGATGCGCAACAAGCCATCACTCAGCTCGACAATTCCATGCCGGCGCTGCGCTCGGCCATGGACAGCTTCGCCGAAACGCTGCGCGCAGAAGGCGCCAGCGACGACGTGCAAAAGCGCCTGCAAGACCTGCAAACCGGCGCCGCGCAATTGGAATTAGCCAGCCTTCGCACCGTGGGCTGGTGGCCCGATGCGCTCGACCGCTGCACCGCCATGAAGGCGAGTTTGCAAGGCCTGCGCGACCAGATCGCGATCGACAGCGGCTTGACGCTCGACCCGTCGGTGGAAGGTTATTTGCTGATGCAGATCGCCACGCAACAGTCTCCCGAAATGATCGAACGCGTCGGTCGCCTGGCGAGCATGGGCGAAGCGTCGGTGGCGGCGGGTCAGTTCAGCCTGCAAAGCCGCCTGCAACTGCGCGACCTGCGCGCCCGCATCAATGACGCCCGCGCGCAATTGGACAAAACCGGCGCCACCTTGCAAGCCAAGCTGCCGGCCGCACTCAGCGCGTGGGCCGACCAATACGGCGCCACCCAGCAAACCCTCAACGCCGACCTCAAGGCCTTGGATGACGGCTTGTTCGGCGACACCATCAGCATGAAAGGCCCGACGTTCCAGCGCACCATGGACAGCCTGCTCAGCACCCTTTCGGTACTGCGCCAACAGTCGCTGCAATCGCTGGACGCGCGCCTGGATTTCTACCACAACCGCGCCATTGCCCAAGCCATTCCAGTGGCCGTGGCGTTTGGCCTGTTGTTGCTGGCGGCCGTGTATTTGTTTGTGTGTCTGCAAAGCTCGATTCGCCGCAGCGCCAGTGGCATTACCACCCTTGCCCAGTCGCTGCGCGACGGCAATTTGTGCGTGGAAGTGGCGGTGCAAGGGCGCGATGAACTGGCCGCCATCAGCGCCGCGCTGAACGTCGCCGTGGTGCAACTGCGTACCAGCTTGCTGGGCGTAAACCACGAGACGTACCAACTCAGCGACGCGGTGATCACCCTAAATTCCCACTCCACCGACACCCTCGGCGAAGTGGAAGCGCAGCAACATCAGATCAGCCAGATCGCCACCGCCGCCACGCAACTGGCCGCCACCTCGCTCGGCGTGGCGAAAAGCTGCGAACAAGCTTCGGCCAGCGTGCGCCAGACCCGCGCCATTGCCGAAGCCAGCAACCGCGACAGCGAACGCACCACTGCCAGCATTCAGGAACTCAACCAGCGCCTGAGCGACACCGCCGAAGCGTTGGGGCGCGTCAGCGATCAGGGCCAACAGATTCATTCGGTGGTCGACAGCATTCGCGGCATCGCCGAGCAAACCAACCTGCTGGCACTGAACGCCGCCATCGAAGCGGCCCGTGCCGGCGATCAGGGCCGCGGCTTTGCCGTGGTGGCCGATGAGGTGCGCAGCCTTTCGCAACGCACCCAAGCCTCCACGCTGCAAATCGCCACCACCGTGGAAAGCCTACGCAGCACCGTGCGCCAGGCCGTGGAACTGATGGAAGCGGCGTGCGGCCAAGCGCAGAGCGATGCCACTGCCGTGACCGGTTTGGGCGTGAGCCTCGGGGAAATCGCCAGCGCGGTTCAGGGCGTAAGCGACACCCTGGCGCAAATCGCCACCGCCGTGGAAGAACAAGCCACCACGGCCGACGCCGTCAGCGGCAGCATTCAGCAAGTGGACCAAGCCGCCATCCGCCTGCTCGACGGCGCCCGTGCGGTCAATCAGGCGGCCGACCGTTTAAGCCAAGGCAGCCGCGCGCTGAACGACAACACGGCGCGCTTTAGCCTCGGCTAAAACAAACGAGCCCCCGCGTTTCGGCGGGGGCTCGTGCTTGTTCGACTGCGGTTACTGGCGGGCCAAACGCACCCGCGTCACCCGGCGCTCCGACACCTCAGTGACCGAAAGCGACCAACCGCCCCACTCCACCTCATCGCCAATCACCGGCAAGCGATCCAGCAGACTCATTACCAGGCCGGCCACGGTTTGGTAATCGTCGGTGGCGCTGGCAGCAAAGCCGATGCGTTCCTGCACCAGGCTGAGGTTAAGCGCACCGCTGACCAAGAAGGCATCGCCGTCGGCGACAATGTCCGGGCCGTCCACTTCGCTGGCATCAGGCAGCTCGCCAGCAATGGATTCGAGGATGTCAGTCATGGTCAACACGCCAATGAAATCGCCGAACTCGCTGACCACAAAGGCGATGTGCGTCGACTCTTTGCGCATCTGTTCCAGGGCGTTGAGCACGGTGAAGTGCTCCAGCACGTTAATGGTTTGGCGCGCCATGGTGTGCAGGTCCGGCCAGTGGCCGGCGAGCAATTCCTTGAGCAACTCCTTCTTATGCACAAAGCCCAGCGGCTCGTCGATATGGCCTTCGCGTACCAGCGGCAGGCGCGAGTACGACGAGTTCATCAGCTTGTGGCGGATGTCTTCCGGGCTGTCGGCCACGTCGAGATACAGCACCTCGGCGCGCGGCGTCATCACCGCGCGCACCGGGCGCTCGGCCAGTTGCAACACGCCGCTGATCATCACCCGCTCGCGGCGGTTGAACGCCGGCTGCTGGTCATCGCCCTGCACCAGATCGGCGATTTCCTCGCCCACTTCGTCCACGGTCAGTTCACGCCCGCCGAGCAAACGCATCACCGCATGAGCGGTGCGGGCACGGCGCGGCAGCTTGCCTTGCGCCGAGCGCTGGCGACCACGGCGCGCCAACTGGTTGAACAGCTCGATCACAATAGAGAAACCGATGGCCGCGTACAGATAACCCTTGGGAATGTGGAAACCCAAGCCTTCGGCCGCCAAGCTGAAACCGATCATCATCAAGAAGCCCAGGCACAGCATGATCACCGTCGGGCGTGCGTTAACAAACGCGGTCAGCGGCTTGCTCGCCACGATCATCACGCCGATGGACACCACCACCGCAATCATCATCACGCTCAGGTGTTCCACCATGCCGACGGCGGTAATCACCGCGTCCAGCGAGAACACCGCATCAAGCACCACGATTTGCGCCACGATGGGCCAGAACAGCGCGTAACCGGCGCCGGCCGAGCGTTCGGCAATGTGGCCTTCGAGGCGCTCATGCAACTCCATGGTCGCCTTGAACAGCAGGAAGATACCGCCGAACAGCATGATCAAATCACGGCCCGAGAAGCTCTTGTCGAACACCTCGAACAGCGGCTCGGTGAGCGTCACCATCCAGGAAATACTCGCCAACAGGCCCAGGCGCATGATCAACGCCAGCGACAGGCCGATCAGCCGCGCCCGGTCGCGCTGCTCCGGCGGCAGCTTGTCGGCGAGGATGGCGATAAACACCAGGTTGTCGATGCCCAGCACCAGTTCCAAAACAATAAGCGTGAGCAGGCCTAGCCAGGCCGTGGGGTCAGCTATCCATTCCATGTTTAGAGAACCTGCATCGAAGAAGGGCGAAGGTGAGCGGCGCGATGGCGCGGCGGGGCAGAACGAGGCGTTAAACGGGTGTGGCTAAAACTGGGAGGTTCCTGAAGCGTGTTCATAAAGGCCAAGAGTGATTTCGGGCGGCCATCCTACCCAATAAGAAACCGTCGCACCGCTGGCCAAGTATTGCGGAATTTGTATTGGCTCCTTGGCGTTAATGGCGCAGCAGGTAAACCCCTAACCCCACCACTGCGCAGCTAAACAGCACGCGAATCACGCCCCACTTGAAACGAAACAGCGCCACCGCCGCTGCGACCGCGATAACCGCCGACGGCCAATCCAGCGAGCCGTCAAAGCCTTTGGGCCACAACACGTGATAGGCAAAAAACACCGCCAGGTTGAGAATCACACCCACCACCGCTGCGGTAATCGCGGTTAACGGTGCGGTGAATTTCAGCTCGTTGTGCGTCGATTCCACCAACGGCCCACCCGCCAGAATGAACAGAAACGAGGGCAGAAAGGTAAACCACGTCACCAGCGCAGCCGCCAGCGCCCCAGCCAGAAACGCATGGTCGGCGCCAAACACCGGCTGCACATAACCGCCAACAAACCCGACAAACGCCACCACCATAATCAGCGGCCCCGGCGTGGTTTCGCCCAGCGCCAAGCCGTCGATCATTTGCGTGGGCGTCAGCCAGCCGTAATGCCCCACCGCGCCCTGATACACATACGGCAGCACCGCGTACGCGCCGCCAAATGTCAGCAGCGCCGCCTTGGTGAAAAACCAACCCATCTGCGTGAACGTGCCGTGCCAGCCATACAGCGCAGTCAACAACCCCATCGGCAACGCCCACAGCCCAGCGCCCACTACCAGCAACACAACCAGGCGCGACCAGCGAAAGCGCGCGTGCTCGGGCGTGGGCGTGTCGTCATCAATCAGCGCCGGCCCGAACGACTGCTTCGCCGCCCCATGCCCGCCGCCGACACTGAACACGTTCGGCGCGACTTTCCCGCCCACGTAACCCAGCAAGGCCGCCGACAGCACAATCAACGGGAACGACACGCTCAAGGCAAAAATCGCCACAAACGAGGCAGCGGCAATGCCCCACAGCCAATTGTTCTTCAACGCCCGCGAGCCGATGCGATGGGCCGCCTGCACCACAATCGCCGTCACCGCCGGCTTGATGCCATAGAACAAACCGGCCACCACCGGCACCTCACCAAAGGCGATGTACACCCACGACAGCGCAATCAAAATAAACAGCGACGGCAACACAAACAGCCCGCCAGCAATCACCCCGCCCCAGGTGCGATGCATCAACCAACCGATATACGTCGCCAACTGCTGCGCCTCGGGGCCGGGCAGCACCATGCAGTAATTCAACGCATGCAGAAAACGCCGCTCGGAAATCCAGCGTCGGCGCTCGACCAACTCCTGATGCATGATCGCGATCTGCCCGGCCGGGCCGCCGAAACTGATAAAGCCGAGTTTTAGCCAGAAGAGCAGGGCTTGGAATAGGGGGATGGGGGTGGGCTGAGGCGTGGGGTTGGTCATGGGAGCGTCGGGATTGGGGCCGGTGTGAGGGGGCTGAAGATAACGCAGTAATAAGGCACAAATGTAGCGTGGGGGTTGGTTGCTGGGAGGGAATTTGCGCGGGTCGTGGAGATCGGCGATCGACTCACAATACTGGATCCCCGCGTTCGCGAGGATGACGGATGTTTTTGCCCCTTTCATCCGTCGGACCTGACGAAAAACGCTGAAAAGTTCTCCGTCATCCCCGCGAAGGCGGGGATCCAGAATCTTTCAGGAGACGCAGATAACTCCGCGAGCCTCGATCCCAATCGTCGAACCACCGCCTTCAAGGGAGAGAACGGAAAACTCAATAAAACCTACGTCATTCTCGCAAAGGCGAAGCCCCATCCCCGCCCACGCTGCTACGCTACGCCCACCTAGGCCACCGCCCGTTCCCCTATATGCCCAACCCCCTAGCCCACTTCCACACCCCAAACCCCACCCTACCCCCTCGCGACACCGCGCCCATGCTCCCGGAAGAACACGCCCGGGCTCAGGAATGCGCCGCCAGCGAACGCTTCAGTTGGCTCACCGTCTGCGTAGCGCCGCTGTGCTTCGGCCCGATACTGCCGTTCCTCGCCTACATCGTCGGCCTGTTGCTCTACCGCACCCTGTTCGACGCACGTCTAGACATCGACCACCTCCTCGCCACGACTTACGTCTGGCTAGTGCCGGCCACCCTGCTCTTCACCGCCGCTTGGGTGCTGCTCAACATCCGCCACGCCAAGCGCGACGCGACCAAACGGTACTGGCGAACCTTGCCCGAGCGCGGCGAGGTTGAACTGGAGCGCCACACGTTAGTGACCGCCACCAATGTGTGGTCCAACGCCTACGACCCTGACTGCAACACCCTTAGCATCTGGAACGGCGAGCGCCTGGAAGACGCCTACGACAGCGGCATCACCCAATGGCTGCTCGCAACCACAACCGCGGGCCGCTGGCTGGTGCTAAAAAAACACTACCCCGGCACCTTCACCTACGCCCGCGAAGCCAAACAGCCGGCGCCTGAACAGCACCTGCAAGCCAGTGCTCAAGTCGCTATCGCCTTCGCCCCCAGAACCAACCTGACCCTCGGCCAACGCTTGGAGGGCGCGCCCATTCCTGTGCAAAACACCCCCTACTGGCTGAGCACCGACGAGCTTCAGCGTCTTACCGAAGCAGCACACCACTGGGCCTTCGCGCCGCCCGATCAGTACGGCGTTGTTAATGCGCAAGACGCCGCGTGGCTGCAGCAACTGGTCGACAAGGCAAAAGCTACCTAACCACGCGCCCCGTCCGCCGCAGTTGCAAATTAGCCAGCAGTTGTCGAAAATGCGAAACATTGCTAATTACTAACCGTGTGCATTTGTGCCAGACCTGCGCGTCGCCTCTCAAGACCCCTTCCATACCCTGTACGCGGAAAACCACCGCTGGTTACAGAGCTGGTTGCTGCGTCGTCTGGGCTCGCACGCCGATGCCGCCGACCTGGCGCAAGACACCTTCGTGCGCACCCTCAAATCTCAGCAAGCCGCGGTCATCGACGAGCCGCGCGCCTTCCTCTGCGTGGTTGCCAAGCGAGTGCTCTGCTCGTTCTGGCGCCGCAATGAGTTAGAACGCGCCTACCTCGAAGCGCTGGCCAGCCTGCCGGAAACCGTGGTGCCGTCGGAAGAAGATTTCGCCTTGCTGCGCGAAGCCGTGGCGGTGATCGACGCCATGCTTAATGACTTGCCGAGCAAAGTGCGCCACGCCTTTCTGCTCAATCGCCTCGACGGCATGACCCACCCGCAAATCGCCGAGCAACTGGGCGTTTCGCTGGCCACCGTGGAGCGCTGGATCAAGCGGGCCGTTACCCAGTGCTATTTGGCGACTTTGTCGTGACGCCGTCGCACCCGAGCCTGACGCCGGCTATTAAGGCTGCCATCGACTGGCTGGTATTTCTCGACTCCGGTCGCGCCAATGCCAACGATCAAGCCGCCTTCAACGCCTGGCTAACCGCCGATAACGCCCACCGCCGCGCCTGGGAAACCATCAGCGGCGCGGTGCAGGCGCCGTTCAATCAGCTCGCCGACGTGCAGCGGCAACTGCCCGGCAGCGCGCCGGTTGCCGCCCGCGTGTTGCGCAGCTCGGGCATTTCCCATGAGCGGCGGCGCCTGCTGCGCGGCGGCACAGCATTGCTACTGCTGGCCGGCTTGCCTGGGGTGCTGGCGTTGCAGCGGCGCATGCCGTTGGAAGGCTTGTTCAGCGATTTTTATACCGGCACCGCCGAGCGCAAACAGCTGCGCCTCGACGACGGCAGCACGCTCACGCTTAACGCCCGCAGCGCCGCCAACGTGTTGTTCAGCACCCGCACGCGGCAGGTCACACTGAAGCAAGGCGAGCTGAGCATTCAGGCATTGGCCGACCCGCTGCGGCCCTTCGAAGTAATCACCGCCCAGGGCCGCATCAGCACCCTCGCCTCGCGCTTTGTGGTGCGTCAGCTGCCTGAGCAAACCCTGGTCAGCGTGCAAGAAAATAGCGTGCAGGTATTCGATCAGCACGGGCATCAGGCTGTAATCAGCGCCGGCCAAAGCGTGCTGTTCAGCGCCAACCAAACCCTCGCCGCCATGCCCAGCCGCGCCCGCAACGACGCCTGGCTCGATGGCCGACTGGACATCGACGACGAATCCCTCGGCGCCGTGGTCGACGCCCTGCGGCCCTACCGCTACGGGCTGCTGCGCGTTTCACCGGAAGCGGCGAGCCTTCGCGTATTCGGCGTGTTTGCCCTGGACGACAGCGACCGCACCCTGCAATCGCTCGCCCAGGTGCTGCCCATCACCGTCGTGCAATACGGCCCGGTCAGCTTGATCGACCTGGCCTGACGCGCGCCTGCTGAAAATAAATTCAAATCGCGTGAGGGGTTTTTCGAACTCGCGCGACAGAGGAGGAAGTTCCCACTCTCTCCTGCAAGGAAAGTCTCTGCCATGCGTTCTTCCTCACCCCGCGCCGCGCGTTTGGCCATGGCCGTTGCCCTGGCATTTTCTGGCGGCGTCATCGCCCTGGGTTCAGCCGTCGCCCATGCCGACCAAACGCTGCAACGCTACGACCTGGCCGCCATGCCGCTGGACCAAGCCCTGCGCCAAATCGCTCGGCAAAGCGGTCGTACCATCGTCGCCGACCCAGCCCTGGTGCGCGGTCGCAGCAGCGCTGCGGTACAGGGTGAATTCAGTGCCGAGGCCGCGGCCCAGCAGGCACTTAGCGGCAGCGGGTTGGCATTGCGCATCACCGACAACGGCACCTTCACCGTTGAACAAGTGGCCAGCGGCGAAGCCTTGCAACTGAACCCCACCAGCATCGACGCCAGCGCCATGCAAAGCGCCTTCGCCCCGGTGCCCGGCTACTTCGCCAGCAACGCCAGCAGTGCGACGAAAACCGACAAACCCATTCTCGAAACCGCACAGGCCATCAGCGTGGTTACCGCCGAGCAGATCGCCGACCGCAAAGTCGACCGCGTGGAAGATGCCGTGGCCTACAGCGCCGGCGTGCGCGTGGGCAGCTCCGGCCTGGACCCGCGCTTCGACATGATCAGCGTGCGCGGTTTTGAAACCACTCAATCGGCCGACTTCCTCGACGGCCTGCGCCAGCCCGGCAGCGGCTGGCTGTCGCTGTACTCCACCGAAGCCTACAACCTGGAGCGCATCGAAGTGCTCAAGGGCCCGGCGTCCGTTTTGTACGGGCAAATCAGCCCCGGCGGCATGGTCAACCGCGTGAGCAAACGCCCGAGCCTTGAGGCGAAAAACCAAGTTGAAATTCAGGACGGCAACTACAACCACCGCCAAGGCCAGTTCGACATCGGCGGCAAACTCGACGACGACGGCGACGTGCTGTTCCGCACCGTGGGCGTGTACCGCGACGCCGAATATTCCATCGAGCAGATGAACAACGACACCCGCCTGATCGCGCCGTCGCTCACCTGGCAAATCGACCCCGACACCAGCTTGACCCTGCTCGCTCAGTACCAGGAACGGGAAACAGCCGCCTCGCCGATGCTCTACCAGGACGGCGACCACCTCACCGACTTCTGGCAGGGCGACGAATATTTCGACAAGCTCGAACAGCGCCAATGGACTATCGGCTACGAATTCGAACACGCCTTCAACGACACCTTCAGCCTTCAACAAAACCTGCGCTACGGCCAGGTGGACACCACCAACCAGTACCTGCAACCCACTGGCCTGGTTGGCGGCCGCACGCTGGAGCGCTACGCCGTTGGCGTGTACGAAGACATGGAATCGCTCTCCACCGACACCCGCCTCATCAGCCGCTTCGCCACGGGCGAGGTGCAACACACGCTGATCACCGGCGTCGACTACGCCTGGATCGACACCTCGCTGCTGTACGCCTCCGGCCCCGGCCCGTCGATTGACCTGTACTCGCCGGACTACCACCAGCCCGTGTCCACACCGACCTCGCCGATCGTCGACCAGGACGGCCTGATCCACCGCGCCGGCGCCTACATCAACGACCAGTTGGAAATCGGCAATTGGCGCCTCTCCGCCGGGCTGCGCCGCGATTGGGTGCACACGCGCAACAACGGCAACCTGCCCGGCAACGAAAACCGCAAAGACAGCGACGCCGCCACCACCGGCCAACTGGGCGTGCTGTACCTGTTCGACAACGGGCTGGCGCCCTACGCGAGTTACGCCGAGTCGTTCCAGCCGTCCACCGACACCCAAGCCAATGGCGAGCCGTTTGCGCCCACCGAAGGCAAGCAATACGAAGTGGGCCTGAAATACCAACCGCCCGGCACCACGACGATGCTCACCGCCTCGCTGTACCACCTCACCCAACAAAACGTCGTGAGCCGCGATGCCGTAGACCCACTCAAGAGCACGCAAACCGGCGAACAAGTTTCGCGCGGCCTGGAACTGGAAGCCGTCACCGACCTGACCGAGCGCCTGAGCCTGAACGCCAGCTACAGCTTCAACGACCCGGAAATCACCAAAAGCATCGCCGGCGACGAAGGCAACGAACCCAAAGACGTGCCTCGCCACCTCGCCTCGCTGTGGCTCGACTACAGCCTGCCCTTCGGCCTGGGCTTTGGCGCAGGCGCGCGCTATACCGGCAGCACCTACGGCGACAACATGAACACCAGCAAAAACGAGGACTACACCTTGTTCGACGCTGGCGTGCACTACGACTTCGGCGGCGGCCTGGACGGCGTGCGCCTGGCCCTGAACTCGCGCAACCTCACCGACCGCCGCTACATCAACTGCCAAGACGGCTACTGCTACCGCGGCGAAGCGCGCAGCGTCGTCACCAGCCTGAGCTACAGCTGGTGAGCCGCCTGAACGCGCTGCGTAGCGCCGTATTGCTAGTCGCCGCGTTGCTACTTGGCAGCGCCATGGCCGAGCCGGTAACCCTCGACGGCACCGAGCAATGGGCAATGAAAAGCGCCGAGGGCCGCGACTACCGCATCATGATCAGCTTGCCGGAGGGCGATGTGCCCTACACCGGTGGCTATCCGGTGATTTACGTGGTCGACGGCAACGCCTTTTTCCCCGCCTTCCATGCCGCCAAGCGCGCCCAAGACCGCATGAAAAGCGCCATCATCGTCGCCATCGGCTACCCCAGCACCACACCGTACGACTTCAACCGCCGCGCCTTCGACCTCTCGCCACCGCAACCGGCCGACCGCAACGACCCACCCCAAGGCGGCCAGGACCTGTTTCTCGACTTCATCGAAAAACGCCTGATGCCCAAAGTGAGCGAGCGCTTCAAAGTCGACCAAGACCAACGCAGTCTGGTCGGCTGGTCATTCGGCGGCATGTTCGGCATCTACACCCTCTTCACCCGCCCGCACCTGTTCCAACACACCGTGGCCGTGAGCCCAAGCCTGTGGTGGCGCGACCGCTTTCTGCTCGAGCCCGAACGCGCCTTCACCCAACGCGCCCACGACGGCAAAGTAAACCTCACCCACAGCAGCCTGACCCTGCTCGTCGGCGACCGCGAAATGCCCCAGGAACTGCAAGACGCCCGCGCCCTGCAACGGCGCCTCGAAGCGCTGTCGCAATACGGGCTGCGTAGCGACTTCCACGTTGAAAGCGGCGAAGACCATATGTCCATGCCGTTTCGGGTGGTGACGCGGGTGTTGGAAGAGTTGCTGACGACGCGGCGGTATTAAGTACAGGCGGTTCGCCGCCTTCGGCGGTGCGACGGAAGATTACGCAAACACCTCCGTCATTCCCGCGCAGGCGGTGGTCCGACAATTCGGAATCCAGAATCTCGGATCGGTGCGCGATTGGTATGCACCCCACCACCCTGGCTCACCCGCCTGCGCAAACCAGACGCCAATCGACCACGCTGGCAATTCATAGCGCCAGCCAAATCCCAGCCACTAAAAAGGGGAACACCTCGTTCCCCTTCTTGCACGCAACGGCAAATCCTACGCCGCCCTTCTACCCTGGCAAGCCTTGGTCAGCGCCTTAGCCATTTCACTTAGGGTTTGCACGATGGCCGACTCCTGACTTCTGTCGATAAACGCATCGGCAGCCGACAGGCGTTGGACGTACAACATCAAATCCGCCGCACGCTCCAGCGCATTTTCAACCGGCACGCCGGCATTGACCGCGAACAGCGGAATGTCATCGAGATTGTCGAAGGGTTGGTGGGTGGTGACTTTTAAAGTGTCATTCATTAGTGAAGGTCCTTTTGTTCAAGAAACCCGCCACGACTCGTCGCCAAACGAATTGGGTGGCAGCTGTGCGCAGGTTGGCGAACCGGGGAACAAAAGGAACCCGGCATACCCGAAGGTATCCCGCGCACAGCCGCCATAACACGTATCAGCAGACACAAAAAAAGCGCTGCTGAATTATGGGAGCGCCTGTGCGCAATTGTTCCTTACGGATCGCCAAACCCGGTCGCTGAATTGGCAGCGACGGCGGGACTATAGAAGCCACTCCCCTACCCTGCAACGGGTTTTTAAAGCGAAGCTGCGTTGCAAGACATATCCCGCAGGGAATGCGTAAAGAGGGTGGCGAGATTTCTGTTGGTCGTTCACAGAATTGGCCGGGGGAGCTGGCGGAGCGTGGACAACGGGAGGGGGGTTCAGTAGTGTCCGCGGGGGCATCTGGCCGGTGTCTAAAATCGCCGGTAACAACGGAACGTGTTCGACGTGGAAATGGAGTATTCAATGACGCGTTTTTCTCTTCATATGCTCTTCCTAGCTCAGATCGAAAAGCGAAAAGGGACAGATTTATTAAACCACTCTAAATTAGAGCCGAATAATAAATCTGTCCTCCTTTCTCCCTTGAAGCCATCTGAGGTTTTATAAACCACTTTATAAATTGAATCACATAAATCATGCTTAAAAATTGCTAAATCGTAATACCGACATTCCCTTCTGCCAAGTTGATGCATAGAGAGATAATTGTGAAATTTCGATTTGATGCAAAACATGTTTTTCTCTTGTTTTTATCTATGCTCGGAGGATCTGAGGTTAGGGGCGCCCCATTTACATGGTATTGGGATGCTAACAATTTGGATCATAAACCGCATGCTAAGCATGCAACGCCTGCGGCAGCATGCGAAAATTTCCTCGAATATTTGAATATTGCTGGCGGTAATTATGAAGCAAAATTCCAATATCTAGCAAATGCTACGGAGAGAGGAATTCCTCAATATGAATGCCATGCTCAGTCATTTGAAAAATCCTCGGGGATGTATGTTGGGCATGGCGGCAGGCGGATATTTCGAGAAGGCGAAACCTGTCCCGAAGGGCAATTATTGAACGCTGAAATTCATTACTGCCAGGATCCAACCGTATCTAATGAGGTAAAGCAAAAGGGCAACCCACAAGGCGTTCAGGCCTGTGCAGCTTTAGAAACAAATCCAGATAACGCAGGCGGGCTGCTTATTAACTCCGCAATAGGAAACACATATCGGACTGAAACCGATTACTCTGGAATTGGAGTTTCGCCCGTTTCATTTATTCGTCATTACAATAGCGATAACGGTCTATGGAATCACACCTACTCAACCCATATTGTCTTTGATCCCCCTAGTGCTACGCTGGTGGAGGCAAGTGGCAAACAATCAACATTTTCCATGATAGGCGGCGTGGCCGTCGCGGAGCATGATCGACTGGGATTTTTAAAAAAAATAGGCGCCACCTGGGTATATACCTCGCCGAGCAATGATACTCAGACATTCGATGGCGAAGGCAAACTCATCGCCACGGAGAATCTACATGGACTTACACAGACTCTCATCTATGGCCCGACAGAACCGGTCACAAAAGTCACCGTAACTGACAATCTCGGGAACAATCTCTGGTTTACCCAAGACTCCAATTTCCGACCCGGAGAAATGCACACAGCTAGTTTTGATGTAATTTACAACTATAACAGCAGTGGTCAGCTTTATCGGGCTGATCGCACTCGCAATGGTGAATCTGAAAGTCGCACTTATCTATACGAAGACGCCGGCAAGCCGAACACCCTTACAGGCATCATTGATGAACGCGGCATCCGTACTTCTACTTGGGACTATGATGATCGAAATAGGGTTACCTCTAGCGAACAAGCCGGCGGCATTGGGAGAGTTGCGATCACCTATAACGTCGATGGTTCCTCCACCGTCACCAATGAACTTGGCAAAAAAACCACCTACCGCTACCAAGTGATTCAGGGCGTCAAACACATCACTGCGATCGAAGGCGAACCCACCTCCAACTGCCCCTCCAGCAACTCTACCTTCACCTACAACGACCGCGGCCAAGTCCTCACCCAAACCGACGCCAAAGGCTTCATCACCACTTACACCTACAACGACCGAGGCCTCGAAACCACACGCACCGAAGCCACCGGTACACCGCAAGCCCGCACCACCACAACCACCTGGCACCCAACCTTCTTCTTACCGCTAACCGTGACCGAAGGCGGTCAGGTAACTACCTATGGTTACGACACGCAAGGCCGGAAAATTAGCCAAAGCGTGAATTCGAGATGATTATGGAATGATCAAAAAAATGAACGTCTCAACTTTTACAATCAAATCTGCGTTTGGCAGGAATTTCTCGAAAGCGCTGATAATCTTTATTTTGCACTTACCAAATGGCGCCTTCGCTACAGAATACTATTGGTACATACCGGCCTATGGACACGACTTGCATTTCTCTTCACTGGTAGAGGCCTGTAAATATGAGGTAAAAAAATCACAAAATCGGCCGTATCAAGGCTTTTATGGAATTTACGATAGCGTCTCCCCCTATGACGAGTATATGGGTTTGGCACGCTGCAATTACACTGGCTATTCCCCAGACGGTCAATATTGGGCCTCCTATAATGATGCAGTTTTTCGGAACGGCAACTCCTGCTTGCCAGGTGCTAGCTACAAACCAGAGACGGGAGAATGCGTTGGTCCTCTAGCTGGCAAACAGAAAGGTCAGCTAGCGACGGAGGCGTGTAAAACAGGAAGCTCGCTGGTGAATCCTGCTATAGGAAGTATTTTCCAAGAAGAATACGATTATAAGATCCCCGGATTAGCTGTTTTTGGGTTCTCCAGAGCTTACAACAACTTAGATGGAAACTGGAGACATAACTATTCTACGCATTTGCGAGTTCTGAGCGACGGAGTAACGGTCGTCAGATCGGACGGCCGTGAAGTTTTCTATCATCTTAACGGCAGCAGCCAAGAGGACGTTGGCAGCTTAAAAGGCACGCCTGAAGGGTGGGAATACGCTACGAAAAACAACCAAAAAATGAGTTTTGACCAGAACGGTCAATTGTTAAAAATAGCTGATCCTCTAGGTGGTGTACAAACGCTGTCTTACTCCGAACCCTCACCGTCACAACAACGTATTATTACGGTGACGGACTCGATGAATAACGAGCTAAAGTTTAGGGAAGATAGCACCCACCAGCCTTTAAGCATGACAGCAGGCGCAACTACTATTAACTATACGTATAGCATTTATCGGCGTCTGCAAAGCGTATCTAAAACTCAAGATACTCAAACAGAAACTCGCTTTTACCATTATGAAGATCCGAACAACGGTGATCTACTAACCGGAATAACTGATCAGCGGGGCGTTCGCTATAGGAGTTGGTCTTATGACGGTCAAGACCGGGCGATCTCGAGCGAGGGTCCAGGAGGCGCAGGAAAAGAGTTGATTAGCTACAACCCGGACGGCAGTTCGACCGTTACTAATGAACTTGGGAAGAAAACGGTGTACCAGTTCCAGGTTATCCAAGGCGTTAAGCGCATCGTTTCGATCGAAGGCGAACCCTCCCCCAACTGCCCCGCCAGCAACTCCACCTTCACCTACAACGACCGCGGCCAAGTCCTCACCCAAACCGATGCCAAAGGCTTCATCACCACGTACACCTACAACGACCGAGGCCTCGAAACTTCCCGAACCGAAGCCACCGGCACACCCCAAGCCCGAACCACCACAACCACCTGGCACCCAACCTTCTTTTTGCCGCTAACCGTCACCGAAGGCGGCCAAGTCACCAGCTACACCTACGACGCGCAAGGTCGCCAAACCAGCCGCACGCAGAGTGCGCTTTAAGCCAAGGACGGACTTATGAATAACCGTTTTTCCCGCGCGAGCCTGCTTTCGCTCGCCCTCAGTAGTGCCCTGTTTGGTGGCCAGGTTCAGGCTGTAGAACGTAGCGTTTCCTACACCTATAACGCGCTCGGTCTGGTGGAAACCATCGACGGTCCGCGCACCGATGTGTCGGACGTAACCACTTACGCCTACGACGCCCAAGGCCATCTCACCTCCGTCACCAATGCCCTTGGCCAAGTCACCTCGCTGGGCAACTTCGACGTTCTGGGTAATCCGCAAGCCATCACCGATGCCAACGGCGTGGTCAGCACCCTCGCCTACACCCCACAAGGCTGGCTCGCCTCGGTAACCCGTGGCGGCTTTACCACCACCTACGCCTACAACGCCGTTGGTGACATCACGCAACTCACCCAAGGCGACGGCAGTTCTCTGACCTACACCTGGGACGATGCGCGCCGATTGGTTGCCGTGACCAACAACCTCGGCGACAAGGTGGAATACGACCTCGACGCCATGGGCAATCGCACTGCCCAACGCCTGAAAGATGCCAGCAACAACCTCACCCAACAGCACCAGTGGGTGTACGACGAGCTTGGTCGCTTGCTGCGCTCAGTCGGCGCCGCGGGTCAGAACAGTCGTCAGCAATACGACCTGAACGACAACCCAACCCTCAGCACCAACCCGCTAAACAACAGCAACAACAAAGCCTACGACGCCCTCAATCGTCTGGTGCAAAACACCGACCCATTGAACGGCGTAACCGGCTATGAATACGACGCCCAAGACAACCTCACCAAAGTGCAAGACCCGCGCGGCGTCACCACGCAATACCGCTACGACGGTCTGGGCAACCTCACCCAGCAAATCAGCCCCGACAGCGGAACCAGCACGTTCGAGCACGACGCCGCTGGCAACATCACCAAGAAAACCGACGCCCGTGGCGTGGTCACCACTTACACCTACGATGCCCTCAATCGCATCACTGCCAGGCGCTATCCAGCCAAGCCCGCGCTGGATGTGACCTACGCCTACGACATGACCGCCGAAGGCAACAAGGGCATCGGGCATTTAACGGCACTGCTGGATTCATCCGGCCTGATCGGTTTTATGTACGACGCGCGCGGCAACCTGGTCAGCCAGTCCCGCTCGGTGAAAGTGAACAACGTCGACCGCTTCGAAAACCTGGCCTACAGCTACGACGGTGCAAACCGGTTGGGCGGTATTGGTTATCCGGGGTTTGTGGTGACGTACCCGCGCAATGCGGCGGGCCAGGTAACAGGCGTTAGTTTGGCTATCGGCAGCCAGCCCGCCACCAGTATTGCCAGCAACATCAGCTATCTGCCGTTCGGGCCGTTGAAAAGTCTGACGTGGGGCAACGGCATTCAGCTAAGCCGCCAATACGACCAGGACTATCAACTGGCCCAGCAAAACATCGGTTCCTGGCAAAGCACCTACAGCTTCGATGCCAACGGCAACATCAAAGGCCATCAACACAGCCTGTTCGGCTCGCTCAACTACAGCTACGACGCCCTTGACCGTCTCACTGAAGAAAAAGCCGCCACCCAGCGTAAAACCTACAGCTACGACGCCACGGGCAACCGCCTGCAGCGCCTGAGCTACACCACCAACGCCTCAGGCGTGGAAAGCAAAACCGCCACCCAAACCCTGGTAACCGCCACCGACAGCAACCGCCTAAAAACCAGCAGCGGCGCTGCCATTACTCTGGATGCCGCCGGCAATACGCTTCAACAAAGCACCAGCCGCGTGCACGTGTACGACGAACAAGGTCGACTCAGCCAAGTACTCAACCCCACCGCCCTGTACGCCGACTTCACCTACAACGCCCTCGGCCAACGCACCAGCCGCCGCGCATTCCTCGGCAGCGCGTTGGACCAAACCATGACCTACCTCTACGGCGCCGACGGCCAACTGTTAGGCCAGGTTCGCTACAACAACCTCGGTAAAAAAGCCCTGGCGCAATACTGGATCTGGCTAGACGGCATGCCCCTGGCTGGCTTGGAATTCAGATACGACACCAACGGCGCAGTCGCCAGCACCAACACCTATTACCTGCACCCCGACCACCTCAACACACCCCGCTTGGCCACCAACCAGGCGCAAGTGCTGCAATGGAGCTGGAACAGCGATGCCTTTGGCGTGGGTGCACCGAATGGTGATGTGGATGGCAATGGCGTAGTACTGGATATCCCGCTGCGCTTTCCAGGGCAGATGTTTGAGGCGTATAGCGCGCTGAACTACAACTACTTTAGGGATTACGACCCGAATACTGGGCGATACGTGCAGAGTGATCCGATTGGGCTTGAGGGTGGGTTGAATACGTATGGGTATGTGGAAGGTAACCCAATAGTTTATTCCGATCCTTACGGCCTCAGCGCTAACCTGTTCGACATTCCAACAGTTTGGTGGTTGCCAGAAATAGTTATTCCTGGGATCAGCAGCGGTGCGGCGGCGATTGGTTCTGGTCTCGCCTGTATGGTCTATTCAGAGAAGCTGGGAAATGGTGAATGCCCAACCGGAGGCTGTTATTACGCGAAAGACAGAACAGATAAGCCGAAAACCAAGGCCTCTAATTCCGACCCTGACGACATCGTAAGAACACCATCCACCCACCCGGACGATTTCGTTTCAGCAGGAAATGGAGACAAAAAGAACACATTAACTGGCGAGATATGGTCGCCAAGTAACACCAATCACTCCGGCTCAGAAGGTGGAGAATGGAAAGTAGGACCTAAACCCGGAGTACCACCGAAGCCAGGCAACAAAATAACTGTTTCGGCAGGCGGCAAAATTATAAAAGTTGACAAGTGAGCGCAAAATGGAAATTACCAAACAAGTAGATCTGAATAGCTACACCTGCTCCAAAGGATATTGTGGGTTCTTCGCATATAAAAACAAGAACATCAAAAGAGGAGCTAACATCGCGCTAAATTTCCTATGGTCTCATTTCGAAGACCAACTTTTCCCCGTTGAAATCTTTAGCTCCCTGTGGACGAGTTGCAACGATTCTGATCTAGAAATAAATTACGAATATTCATCCGATGAAATAAGGCAAATTTTATCTCCAGCGTTAACGTCTCTTCCGCCGTTTGTGCTAAGGAGAGACTGCGAACCTGAAACTTTCCAAAAAATCGCTCTGTCCCCCACGACGGAGAAAGGACTTTATGGGGCATGCTTTTCGGTAATGGCTTTAGGTGGGATTCGGGGCCATATTTTTATTCATTTGGAGCACAATGAAGTCTTACTCTATCCTCACGACGACGTTGGATTTGGTGTGATATCTACCACTCCAAACACAGACAGAGCTGTTAGCTTTCTTGAGTCTGTAGACTTATCAGAATTTGAAGTCACAATGAGACAAGCGAACAATAAAAATGAAGCTTGAACAGCTACATCTCAGTGCAAAAAAGGGGACGAATTTATTTAACCACCCTAAATACCTTCGGTTAATAAACCCACCCCTATTCCGCTGACAAAAAAGTAAATTTATCTGGATCGTTCTAACTCAGAGTCGCTAATTGATTTTCTTCTTCGCTCTTTAACAGTGCCAGCAACATCAGCTATCTGCCGTTCGGCCCGCTGAAAAGTCTGACGTGGGGCAACGGCATTCAGCTAAGCCGCCAATACGACCAGGACTATCAACTTGCCCAGCAAAACGTCGGCTCCTGGCAAAGCACCTACAGCTTCGATGCCAACGGCAACATCAAAGGCCATCAACACAGCCTGTTCGGCTCGCTCAACTACAGCTACGACGCCCTTGACCGTCTCACTGAAGAAAAAGCCGCCACCCAGCGCAAAACCTACAGCTACGACGCCACGGGCAACCGCCTTCAGCGCCTGGGCTACACCACCAACGCCTCAGGCGTGGAAAGCAAAACCGCCACCCAAACCCTGGTAACCGCCACCGACAGCAACCGCCTAAAAACCAGCAGCGGCGCTGCCATTACCCTCGATGCCGCCGGCAATACGCTTCAACAAAGCACCAGCCGCGTGCACGTGTACGACGAACAAGGCCGACTCAGCCAAGTACTCAACCCCACCGCCCTGTACGCCGACTTCACCTACAACGCCCTCGGCCAACGCACCAGCCGCCGCGCCTACCTCGGCAGCGCGCTGGACCAAACCATGACCTACCTCTACGGCGCCGACGGCCAGCTGTTAGGCCAGGTTCGCTACAACAACCTCGGCAAAAAAGCCCTGGCGCAATACTGGATCTGGCTAGACGGCATGCCCCTGGCTGGCTTGGAATTCAGATACGACACC
Organism: Pseudomonas sp. AC070; assembly: GCF_979258635.1. Classification (NCBI taxonomy): domain Bacteria; kingdom Pseudomonadati; phylum Pseudomonadota; class Gammaproteobacteria; order Pseudomonadales; family Pseudomonadaceae; genus Pseudomonas; species Pseudomonas sp. AC070. The sequence goes on along the minus strand of NZ_OZ409871.1, from coordinate 1,860,354 downwards.
AACGGCGCAGTCACCAGCACCAACACCTACTACCTGCACCCCGACCACCTCAACACCCCCCGCTTGGCCACCAACCAGGCGCAAGTGCTGCAATGGAGCTGGAACAGCGATGCTTTTGGCGTGGGCGCACCGAATGGTGATGTGGATGGCAATGGCGTAGTGCTGGATATCCCGCTGCGCTTTCCAGGGCAGATGTTTGAGGCGTATAGCGCGCTGAACTACAACTACTTTAGGGATTACGACCCGAACACGGGGCGGTATGTGCAGAGTGATCCGATTGGGCTAGAGGGAGGGTTGAATACGTATGGGTATGTAGAGGGGAATCCAATCGCCTTCACAGACAGATCCGGGTTGATATCATTCCGTTTGCCGCGATGGCTAATACCTGCACTGCCACGGCTTATCAGTATTCCTAAAATCCCCGGGATCATAGCGATTCCAGCTGGAGTTGGTGCTATATGCATGATGGTGCCGAACACGTCGCTCGCAAGCCCCGAACTGGATGATTGTGCAGGCGGATGTCAGCTTAAAACTCCAAATGAGGGCGAACCTGGATCAAAATACAAAAATCCGGGAAGCGGGCAGGAACGTTGGTATGGCGAGGACGGCAAGCCCGTTAAAGATATCGATTGGGATCATGATCATGGTCAGGGAGTTCCGCACGTACATGACTGGGGGCGCAAAGAAAATGGCGAACCGGAGCGAGGAAGTGGCCGCCCATTTAACCCGGACATTGATTCTTGATGAGCGCGAGAAAATGAATAATTCAATAGTAAAGAACTATCACGACTCGATTTTTCGATCGATTGAAGTGGTTTCTGAAAGTAGTTTGTCGCTTGTTTTTGAGCTCGTTAACGGTGAGATTGTTACATTGAGTGTTTTTGGTTGTGAGTTTTTTAGAATCGTGGACTTTATAGCAAAAAATATAGTTTCCAGATTGTATGTTCTTGATGATCAGACAGCCGCAGGCGTTGTCTCTGAAAAGCTTGTGTGGGCATCAAGTTTAGTTGACTCTTCGAGCTTTTTGCGGAGTGATAAACTACAAGAAATAGCGCTAAGAATTAAAAAGAAAGAGGTTTTTTTGCTAATTATTGAGCCGAGCTGGGGCGCAGAATTTGTGGCTCTTTTTAAGAGTGTTGAGGAGCTCCCGTAAGCGATATGGAAACTCCATAATTAAGGAGTAGCAGATTGAGATGCCCGACTCTTAAGAGATGCGGTATCTCAATTGTCGATTAGTTTCCAACTACTTTCGGGATTACGACCCGAATACGGGGCGATATGTGCAAAGTGACCCGATTGGGCTTGAGGGGGGGCTGAATACGTATGAGCAAAAAAGGGGACAGATTTATTAAACCACTCTAAATTAGAGCCGAATAATAAATCTGTCCCCTTTTCCCTTATATTTGTTGAAGACCGTCACAAAGTCTCGGCGGTTGGCTTGTGGGCGTCGATGCGATGATGGAAAACAGAGCGCTCTAGGATGGACATCTCAGTTACGGATGCGCTTTTTTATGATCAAGGATGATCTTCAGATGGCTTTTGGCCAATACCACCTTCAAGTTCTCGATAGTCCCCCCATGTCGGGACGTATCGAAGGCACGGCGATGGTTTTTAAAGACAACGAATAACCTCGTTTTGTACTTAGAACATCGTTCGTTTTTTAGAGAGTTTGAGTCGGAACTCTGGGCGTTTAATTTTTGCATATGGATTTGATATGAAACGACAAAACCAATTATTGGCTGGGCTTTTCGCTTTTATCAGCCTTGGCTATTGTTCAAGCGTCCTAGCGGCTCCGTATACCTGGTACTGGGACGGAAATTGGTCTGAGCCCCACGCAAAAAATGCCACTCCTGAGGTCGCATGCGATACTTTCTTGAAGTATATAAATGATCGTGGGACTGGTGGGGGGCTGTATGAATATAAGCTGCACTATTTAGTGAATGCTACAGAGGGAAATGTTCCGCAATACGAATGTCATTACCAAAGTTTTTCAACAAGTACCGGGCAGGCTGTTGGGCATGGCGGCACACGGATATTCAGAGAAGGAGATGAGTGCCCTTCAGGCACCAGCCTAAATCCTGCTAGTAAAACATGCCAAGACGACTCTATTTCTCAGGTTGAAAAGCAGCAGGGTAACCCGGATAACCCTCAGATATGTAATTCAACGGCCGCCAGTAATACCCCGACCAAACTCGTGAGTGACCCGATCAACTTCGCGATAGGCAATACATTCCAGGAAGAAACCGACTTTGCTCCCACGGGCGCCTCACCTATTTCTTTTACTCGCTACTACAACAGTGTCAGCGGTCTCTGGAGCCATACCTACTCCGCCCATTTAGAGATGGATGGATCCGCAGTTACGGTGGCGCGCGCCGATGGCAGCCAAGCAGCCTTTGTCGTTGCAAATAACGTCGGTGTGCCTAAGGGGGAAGAATTGGGTAAGTTGGTGCGATCTGGAGGTAACTGGCTTTACAAATCGCCAGCCAACCAAAGCCAGACGTTTGATAGCAGTGGTCGGTTAATCGCTATAACCAACTCTAACGGCAATACCCAGACACTCACCTACGGCACGGTAACAAGCGTCACTCCAGTAACTGTGACAGACAACCTCGGTAATGCCTTGGCATATTCTCAAGACAGTCAACTTCGCCCAGCGGAGCTGCATGCTGCCGGCCTCGATATTACATATGCGTATAACAGCGCCGGCCAGTTTTATCGACTCAACAGTGTTCGAAACGGCCAGACTGAAAGTCGCACTTATCACTATGAAGCAGCCGGTAAACCTAACCTGCTAACCGGCATTACTGATGAGCGCGGAGTACGCTCCGTGACTTGGGCTTACGACGATCAGGGTCGCGCTATATCCAGTGAAATGGCCAACGGCATTGGCAAGATTTACATCAGCTACGGAACCGACGGATCGTCGACTGTAACCAACGAGTTAAGCAAAAAAACGCTGTATCGCTATCAGGTAATCCGGGGAGTTAAATACATTGTGTCTGTTGTGGGGGAACCCTCCGCCAATTGCCCCGCCAGCAACGCTACCTTTACCTATAACGACCGCGGCCAAGTCCTCACCCAAACCGATGCCAAAGGCTTCATCACCACGTACACCTACAACGACCGAGGCCTCGAAACCACCCGCACCGAAGCCACCGGCACACCCCAAGCCCGCACCACCACAACCACCTGGCACCCAACGTTTTTTTTGCCGCTAACCGTCACCGAAGGCGGCCAAGTCACCACCTACACCTACGACGCACAAGGTCGCCAAACCAGCCGCACGCAAACTGCGCTTTAAGCCAAGGACGGACTTATGAATCACCTTTTTTCCCGCGCGAGCCTGCTTTCGCTTGCCCTCAGTAGTGCCCTGTTTGGCGGCCAGGTTCAGGCTGTAGAACGTAGCGTTTCCTACACCTATAACGCGCTCGGCCTGGTGGAAACCATCGACGGCCCCCGCACCGATGTGTCGGACGTAACCACTTACGCCTACGACGCCCAAGGCCATCTCACCTCAGTCACCAATGCCCTCGGCCACGTCACGTCGCTGAGCAACTTTGACGTTCTCGGTAGTCCGCAAACCATCACCGATGCCAACGGCGTGGTCAGCACCCTCGCCTATACGCCGCAAGGCTGGCTGAGCAGCGTGACCCGGAGCGGCTTTACCACCACCTACGCCTACAACGCCGTTGGTGACATCACGCAACTCACCCAAGGCGACGGCAGTTCTCTGACCTACACCTGGGACGATGCGCGCCGATTGGTTGCCGTGACCAACAACCTCGGCGACAAGGTGGAATACGACCTCGACGCCATGGGCAATCGCACTGCCCAACGCCTGAAAGATGCCAGCAACAACCTCACCCAACAGCACCAGTGGGTGTACGACGAGCTTGGTCGCTTGCTGCGCTCAGTCGGCGCCGCGGGTCAGAACAGTCGTCAGCAATACGACCTGAACGACAACCCAACCCTCAGCACCAACCCGCTAAACAACAGCAACAACAAAGCCTACGACGCCCTCAATCGTCTGGTGCAAAACACCGACCCATTGAACGGCGTAACCGGCTATGAATACGACGCCCAAGACAACCTCACCAAAGTGCAAGACCCGCGCGGCGTCACCACGCAATACCGCTACGACGGTCTGGGCAACCTCACCCAGCAAATCAGCCCCGACAGCGGAACCAGCACGTTCGAGCACGACGCCGCTGGCAACATCACCAAGAAAACCGACGCCCGTGGCGTGGTCACCACTTACACCTACGATGCCCTCAATCGCATCACTGCCAGGCGCTATCCAGCCAAGCCCGCGCTGGATGTGACCTACGCCTACGACATGACCGCCGAAGGCAACAAGGGCATCGGGCATTTAACGGCACTGCTGGATTCATCCGGCCTGATCGGCTTTATGTACGACGCACGCGGCAACTTGGTCAGCCAGTCCCGCTCGGTGAAAGTGAACAACGTCGACCGCTTCGAAAACCTGGCCTACAGCTACGACGGCGCGAACCGTTTGAGCGGCATTGGTTACCCGGGGTTTGTGGTGACGTACCCGCGCAATGCGGCGGGCCAGGTAACAGGCGTTAGTTTGGCTATCGGCAGCCAGCCCGCCACCAGTATTGCCAGCAACATCAGCTACATGCCGTTCGGGCCATTGAAAAGTCTGACATGGGGCAATGGCATTCAGTTGAGCAGAAATTACGACCTCGACTACCAGCTCACTCAGCAAGATGTGGGCGTTTGGCAAACCAAACTACCGTACGATGCAAACGGGAATATCACCCGCCGCGACCACACGTTCTTCGGGCCGATGCGGTTTGAGTACGACCCGCTTGATCGCCTAACGGTGGAGAAAACTGCTACAAACCGCCGCCTATACAGCTATGACGCCACCGGCAACCGCACCCAACGTCAAAGCCTCACCATTAACGCCAACGGCACCGAGACTCCAAACGGCACGCAAACATTAAGCATCTCGTCAGACAGCAACCGTTTGCAGCAACTGGACGCAACCACGGTCAACTTGGACGCGGCCGGTAATACACTTAAACAAAACACAACGCGCACCTACGTTTATGACGAACAAGGCCGCTTAACCCAAACCCTCAACCCCACCGTTGTATATGCAGACTACCGCTACAACGCCCTCGGCCAACGTACAGTTAAACGCGCCTACCTAAACGGAGCACTGGATTACACCGTCACCTTTCTTTACGGCGCAGACGGGCAACTGCTGGGGCAAGTGCGCTACAACAACCAAGGTAAAATTTCGCTCGCGCAGTACTGGATCTGGCTCGACGGAATGCCCTTGGCTGGACTCGAGTTTAGGTACAGCACCACCGGTGCGGTAACGAGCACTAGCCAGTATTACCTGCACAGCGACCACCTCAACGCTCCCCGTATGGCGACAAACCAAGCGCAAACGCTGTTGTGGACATGGAACAGCGACGTGTTTGGGGTGGGGTTGCCAAACAGCGACGCGGATGGTGATGGCATCCACCTGGATATCCCGCTGCGGTTACCAGGGCAGCAATACGACGGGCATAGTGCGCTGAATTACAACTACTTCAGGGATTACGACCCCAACACCGGGCGGTACGTGCAGAGTGATCCGATTGGGCTTGAGGGTGGGCTAAATAGTTACGGGTATGTAGACGGAAATCCGCTCAGTGCTTCCGATACTTACGGGCTGGCGGAAGACCGTATTCCCCTGCTTGATCCATTCGGGGGGGGAGCGAGCGCCAAAAACTGGTTTAAAAATGATGAGGCGGTAGGCGAACATTGTCCGCCAGAGTTTCGGTTACCTATTCCGCCGTTTCCTCGGATGTCTCCGGGAAGGGGGGCGCAGAACCCTAAAGTGGCGGCGGCGGCGGCACGCGGTAGGCAAATACATAAAGACTGGGAGTATGGGGATGGCTACATAAAGGAGCTTCGCTTGCCTAGCGGTAGGCGACCAGACGCAGTCAATATCGAGAAAAAAGAGATTGTCGAACTAAAGCCAAATAATCCGAGAGCGATTGAGCTCGGAAAAAAGCAGCTTGAACAATATCGGCGAGAGCTAGGCGAAGATTATAGTACTAGAGTCGTTACATACGATTAGGAGGGGCTTTGAAGGAATTAGTAGAAATTATAAATTCAGTAGTGACTGAGCGCGGCTTTAAGAAAAAAGGTCAAAGCTGGTACCTGAGAACTAATGACGTTTTGCAAATTATAAATTTGCAAAAGTCTCAATATGGAAATCAGTTTTACATAAATTTTGGGGTTTTCCTTGGCGCGGTTGAGGTTGAAAGCAAGGTGAAGTCAAATGCATGCCATATTCAGTTTAGATTTAATTCAGTGGCGTCTGTTGACGAGAATGAAAAAGCCTCTTTGGCGTTGGATCTCGACAGCGCGATGAGTTTTGAAGCTCGATTCCAAATCATTTCTCTGCTCGTAGAAAAATCTTTGAATCTTCTTTCTGAATTTAACAGCAAGGCTGGACTTAGAGAAAAACTTAAGGGCGAAAAAAACAGAAGCATTTTGGTGCTTCCTGGCAGTTGGGATATTTTGAATAAGTGACAAGAAGAGGGATGGGCAAAGAGGGGGCGGATTTATTAAATCACTCTAAATTAGAGCTGAATATAAATCTGTCCTCTTTTCGACTTGGCCGCATCGGTTAGCCGTACGGCAAACAAGTGAACGGCGCTTGGTTCTAGACGGAAATTTGTTCATTTTTAATTCCTTTGTTCAAGGGCAAGTAATTATGAGTGAGCGGGTTGTCTCGCCTCCCGCCGATTCAAGGCTTCGACCTTTTGTGAATCTTACGCAGTTGATGCAGCGTGTATGCGAGGGGAAGTCTGTGTGCAAGAGTTGAAGAACGCTGTAGAGGGATATAAGAAGCCATAGTTTTTTTGTGTGCGGAACAAAAAAGGGGACAGATTTATTAAACCACTCTAAATTAGAGCCGAATAATAAATCTGAACCACCCCCGATTTCTCGGACAGTTTAATTACGTACTTCATTCATCGCACTGAACTCCAGCGGTGTGCGGTATCCCAGGGCGCTGTGTATCCGCTGGCGGTTGTAAAAGACTTCGATGTAATCAAACACCTGAACGCGTGCCTGGTCACGGCTTGCGAAGTCTTCGTGGTGCGTCAGTTCTTGTTTCAACGAGCCGAAAAAGCTCTCCATAACGGCGTTGTCATACGGCATCCCCTTGCGGCTGGTGCTAACCACTAACTGTTCGGTTTCAAGCTGCTGCCGGTAAGCGTTGCTGGTGTATTGCACGCCTTGATCGCTGTGGTGAATCGTTTCTTGCGCTTGCCTGCGCCCTTGCAAGGCCATGTTTAAGGCTGCGCTGGCTAATTGTTGGTCGGCTCGCTCGCCCATTGCCCAGCCCGCGATTCGGCGGGTGTACAAATCCAGTATTGCCGCCAAATACAACCAGCCCTGACGAGTCGGTATGAAGGTTATGTCCGCTACCCAAACTCGATCACGACCGGGGCTGACAAATGGCCATTTCAATTTGTTTGGTGCAACTGCCTGACGTTGATAAGGCGCTCTTGCGTGCACATAACGCCGCCGACGGCGGCTCTGGATCTGGTTGATCTGACGTAACCGTTGCACTCGATTTCGCCCACACGTCTCTCCCTTTCTACGCAGCGCATGCCATATCCGCTCTGTTCCATAAGCCTCTCGACTTTGCGTATGCAACAGCCGTATTTGGCTCAACAGTCGGGCATTTTCTAGCTTGCGGGCGCTTGGTTTACGTCCGGCCCAAGCGTAGTAACCACTGGTGGAAACCGAGAGTACCTGGCACATCTTGCGCACCGAGGAAGTCTTTTGGCTTCTGATCCAGGCGTACTTCACGACAGCTCTCGTGCAAAGTACGCCGCCGCCTTTTTTAGAATCTCGTTCTCTTCCTTGAGCCGCGCGTTCTCACGTTTCAAGGTGCTTAGCTCATCGCTGCTGGCTTTCGGTCGGCCACTGCCTTGGAACGCTTGATCGCCCTTGTCTTGCATGTCTTGGGCCCATTTGTAGAGCCGGTTGCGTGGGATGCCTAACTCGCGAGCGACGACGGCGGCTGGCTTGCCGGATGTCTTCAAAAGACGGACAGCTTCGCGCTTGAACTCTGCTGTGAACCGATTACGTTGTTCCACCAAACACCTCCTCGGGGATTGTCCCCTTTCATGGGTGTCCGAAATATCGGGGGTGGTTCAATCTGTCCCCTTTTCCCACTCGAATACCGGGCGGTATGTGCAGAGTGATCCGATTGGATTGCGGGGTGGGTTGAATACTTACGGCTATGTGGACGGAAACCCAATTCTATTTGTTGACCCAAGAGGGTTATGGTCGATAAGCACTGGTTACTATCGGGGAGGGGGAGCGGGAGTCAACTTTGGCGTTGATCCAAAAACTGGGGGTAAGTTCTTAACCATAAAGTTCGGTTATGGTTTAGGCGGAGGAGCGGCACACGATCCATTAGGAGGGCGACCGGGCTCAGAAGAAAATATGTGCGGAATCGGAGGGGTCAGTGCCGGAGCGTATGGTGAGATAAATTTCTCCACCCCATTTGTGGCAGGAGTGGCGGGCGTCGAAGCCGGGCTACAAAACAATAGAAATGCACCAGATGATATATACGCCAGCGGGGCAACCGGCGTAGAGGTAAGCGTTGACAGAGGTGGGATTAAATCTGATGGGAGCGTTGGCGTTGAAATCAGCTTTTATTAAAAAAATGATTATTCTTGCCTGCTTAGCTTTAGTGCTTGGGGGCGGTTTTTACACGTTTACGTTTTTTCATCTGAAAAATGGTAAAGCCTGGGAGTTTGCCGAGCGAGAAATAAAGTCCTCCTCAGCGGTTCAGAGGAAGTACGGAAAAATAGAAACGACCAGCATGTCGTTTTTTGGTGTGGGTTACTCCTTACGAGGAGGAATAGAAAGAGCATCCATAAAATCAACCGTGAAGGGAGAGCTCTCATCAGGCGTAATATATTTACATTTGCGGAAATATGAAGGTGGCGACTGGACGTTAGAGGCGCTGCAAACACCCTAAAAACGCATCAGAGTGGACAGACTATGCTTGCTTAATAGTCTGTCCCGGCCGCATCGGTCTCAGCCTTGAACGGCAGGCCATCAGTCCGGGTAGCGGAGCTCATTCACCGAACTATCTATCATGAACAAAAAAGGGGACATATTTAACTACTCTAAATTAGAGTCGATTAATAAATCCGTCTCCTTTTCCCGATTAAATTTCTGTCAGTTTTTTAATTGATGCGACATGCTGGGGCCGCGCGGAAATTACCTGCCCTCTCAAGAGCGGCCTAAAAGACCGCCCCCCCCCTTAAAGCACTTATTTAGCCGCCGTCTGCGCACCAGCCGCCTTATTCAGCGCCAGGTGATTTGCGATGCACATATCAAACGCTTCCACCAAAAACAGGTTGGGTTTGCCTGTTACGGGCGGCACCAGGCAACGGCTGGCTACGCGTTTGCCGAGCATTTCGGTTTCGATGTAGATGACGTTCACCGGCGACTTGCTGGGGTTTTCTTGCTCGGTGAAGTAGGCGCGGGTGTATTCCTCGTCGCCAGCGGTTTTTTCCAGTTGCCCGCTGTCTACCGGCGTCGTGACCACTTGGCTCGATGGGTAGTCAGGCGTGCCCATCACCGCCACACCAATCGGGCCGGTAAGGCCGGCGACGATCGAGGTTTTACGCAGTTGCGATTGCAGGTTGGCGTAGGTGACGAAGTGCAGCACTTTGATGGTGGGCTGGCTGGCCAATTCCGGGAACGACTCGTACGCGCGGTGTGCGAGAAGACGTGGGCCGGTCGGTTTGGTTGCGTCATCGGCGACGCGGTAAATGGCGTAGGCGTCGCTGGTGATCATCAGGCTGAAAATCTCTTTCTCAGACTCGGTTTTGGGGCGCAGGTCTTCGATGGTGATTTTGTCTGACTGTTCGATGCCCGGGAACGTGGGCGGCGGCACGGTAGGACCGCTGGCGCAGCCGGTCAGGGCCAGTGCGGTGAAGGCGAGTAGCGTTTTGATGGGGTGCATGAAGACGTCCTGTTGTCATGGGTTTTATCGGTACAGCGCGGGCGATGCTCGCTTAATCGCCCGTAATATTCAATTGCCATTACTGCGGCGAATTGACTGCTACACGGGCTTCAGCCCGACGTGGTCAAGCAGCCTCGCACCAACCCCTGGGTAAACTCAAACGCCGTCACCCGCCCTCTCCTCCCCGCACTCAAGGCAAACGCCTGCCCGGCCCACAAGTTGCTGAAGTCCCCGACCCCTTGCGCTTCGCACTTGGCCCGCAACGGCACCAACGCGCCACCGGCTGTGGGAAACGCGGGTGCACTCGGGTTTAGCGGCCCCAGTTCGCGCATCAGGCGGTTGACGATGCCGCGCGCCGGGCGGCCGGTGAACAGGGTGGTGAGCGCGGTGTCGCTGGCGCTCGCGGTGCGCAAGGCGGTGTGGTGCGGTGGGGTGAGGTTGGCTTCGTCGCAAAAGAGGTAGGCGGTGCCGATTTGTACGCCAGCGGCGCCGAGGGCGAAGGCGGCGTTGATGCCGCGCGAGTCGGCGATGCCGCCGGCGGCGATGACGGGCACGGTGACGGCGTCGACAATTTGCGGCACCAGGGCGAAGGTGCCGATTTGGGTGGTCAGTTCGGTGTGCAGGAACATGCCGCGATGGCCGCCGGCTTCATAGCCCATGGCGATGATGGCGTCGCAGCCGTGGGCGTGCAGCCATTGCGCTTCTTCAACCGTGGTGGCCGAGGCCAGCACTGTGGCGCCGGTGGCTTTGACGCGGTTTAGCAGCGGTTCGGCGGGCAGGCCGAAGTGGAAGCTGACGACTTCAGGGCGCAGTTTTTCCACCAAGGCGCAGCTCGCTTCGTCGAACGGTGCGCGGCTTGAGACGGGCGTGGGGGCGTCGAAGTCGGCGCCCACTTCGCGGTAGTAGTCGGCCAGCAGCGCTTTCCAGCGGGCCTGGGCGGCGTCGTCTGTCGGGGCGGGTTGGTGGCAGAAGAAGTTGAGGTTCAGCGGTGCGTCGGTGGCGGCGCGAAAGGCGGCTACTTCGCTCTCGACTTGGGCAAGCGTCAACGTCGCGCAAGCCAGCGAACCCAGTGCACCGGCTTGTGCTGCGCCCGCCATCAAGGCAGCGCCAGCGCCGAGCATGGGCGCTTGAATGATGGGGTGCTGCACGCCGAGCAAATCGGTGAGGCGACGGTCTGGCCAATCTTTCATGTGGGCATCCTTGCAACGGAGAAACAGGCGCGCCGCGCGGGTGCGCGGCGGGCTTGCATGATGGTGGAAAACAGCGGTTGGTTGAAAGCGCGCGGGGTTAACTGCTCTACGTTTTCGCGCGAATTCTGGCGTGTCTCCCCTGCCCCGCTATTCAGCCTCGGCTTGCGGCAACCACTTCGCCAACGAAGCTTTCGTAGCGGCGCAGCGGTCGGCCGAGGATGCTTTCCAGGCGCTCCAAGGCACCCGGCGCCGCTTGCATGCCATAGGTCTGGATGGCGGCCATCATCAGGCGCAGGTCGTAGGCCAGCCAGCCGGGCATAAAGGCCCCCATCTGCTGTTCGAAGGCGGCTACGTCATCGCCACCGTAGGCGATCGGACGGCCGAGTGCCTCGCTCCAGATGGCGGCCACTTCGTTGCCGGTAAATGCCTGCGGGCCGACCAGTTCGAGCGTCAGGCTGTCGAGCGCGGTGGCGGCCTGGTCGCGGCGCAGCAGTTCGGCAACGGCGATGTCGGCAATGTCGCGCGCGTCGATCATGGCCACGCCTGCCGCGCCAATGGGCATGGGGTACACGGCGTAGTGTTCGATGGCTTGCTGCACGGTGTATTCGTTTTGCATGAAGTACGCCGGGCGCAGCACGGTGGCGGCCAGGTTGTGGGTTTCAATCATGCGCTCCACGGTGTGTTTGCCGGTGAAGTGCGGCACATCGGTGAAGCGGTCGGCGTGGATGACCGACAGGTAAACGATGCGCTCAATGCCTGCTTCCTTGGCCAGGTTCAGGGTAATCAGAGCTTGGGTCACTTCGTCCGGCGTGACGGCATTAAGCAGGAACAAGGTGCGCACCGAGGCCAGGGCGGCGCGCATGGAAGCGACGTCGGTGAGGTCGCCGACCACTTCTTTAACGCCCGCTGGGAATGGGACTTTGCCGGCTTGGCGAACCAGGGCGTGAACCTCGGCGCCCGCGTCGCTGAGGCGCTGGATGATCAGGGAACCGACGGTGCCGGTGGCGCCAGTGATGAGAATGCTCATGGTGTATCTCCGCTTGAATGAAGGGGTACGCGGGCAACATCGGCTGACCTTGCTGCGTTGACGCCACAGTAGGTCGTTGCGAAATCAAAACGAAGACGCCACCATCGAGACTCCCCGTTTCATATCTGGAACAGCCATGGACCTTAATGCGCTTATCGATTTCGCCCTCGTCGCCAGTAACGAAGGCTTGGGCAAGGCCAGCCGCGCCAGTGGTCGCAGCAAAGCCACGTTGTCGCGGCGCATCGCCGAGTTGGAAGAGCAACTGGGCGTTCGCCTGGTGGAGCGCAGCGCGCGAGGGTTGAAGCTGACCGAGGCCGGCGAGTTGCTGATGGCGCGAACCGAGGGGCCGCTGGGGGAAGTGGCCGAGGCGATGACGGCGGCGCGCGAAGGTTTGTCGACGCCCCGTGGATGCTTGCGCGTGGCGGCGCCGGCACTGTTTTCGCAGTTGGCGATGGGCCGCATTGGCGCCGAGTTCTGCGCGGCTTATCCGGAAATCACGCTGGACGTGGTGGCCGAAGACCGCCTGGTTGACCTTGTCGAGGAGCAGTTTGATGTGGCCATCCGCATCAACCCCAGCCCGGACAGCAACCTGGTCGGCCGCTGTTTTGCCAAGGATCGACTGGTGGTGGTGGCGGCGCCGCACATTGCCATGCCCGCGCCAACGGCCGACGCCGTGCAGCCGGTTGCCAGTGTGGTGTTCAGCAATTTTCAGCAGACGCAGTGGAATCTCGACAATGGCCGCTTATTGTTGGAGCCGATTCCACGGCTGAAGTTTTCTTCGTTTCTGATGATCCGCGATGCGGCGATTGCCGGCGCTGGCGCGGCGTTGATTCCGCAGTCCATGGCGTGGGAGCAGTTGGCACGCGGTGAGTTGGTGCAGTGGGGAATTGTGTCGCGCGCCGACGCCGAGTTGTGGGTGCTGCACACGTCACGGCGGCTGGCGGCGCCAAAGGTGCGCGCGTTTGTGGACTTTATCTGTGCGCGCTACCCGGATTTGGCGCTGGTATTGCGGGGCTGAACAAGCATCGCGGCTAAAAGCCGCTCCCACAGGTCCAACGATTTCGCGAGCAAGTTCAGGCCCGCAAAATCATAAATACCTTGCGCACTTTCGTGAGGTTTTCCCAGGTGCCTTTGAACCCCGCCGCCACCACAAAGGTATCGCCGGCTGAGAACTGCTGGCTTACGCCCGCGCTGTCGGTCAGGCGCACCTGGCCTTCGAGCAAATGGCACAGTTCGTCGTAGTCGCACTCACAGCGTTCCAGGTGCGGCGGTGCTTCCCAGATGCCGCCGGTGGCTTTCTTGCTCGGCTCCACAAAGTGCCGCCAACTGCGGGCGGTGTACGGCGTGTCGACGGCTTTGGGGTCGTCGGTGATGAACTCGACGGGCGCCAGTTGCGGGTTGGCGAAGTCGATAACGTGTTGGGGTGCAGGCGTAGTCATGGTCGCTTCCGTGGGTTAGAGAAAGTCAGGAATCAAAGCCGACGCCCAAGGCATCGAAGCCCTTGAGCAACAGGCTGCGCTCGCCCGTACGGTCTTCATGGGCCAGCGCGCGCTGGGCAAGGCGAATGCCGGCGTAGCGCAACGGTTCGGGCGGAAAAGGAAATGGCGCGGTGGCGGTCATGGCCAGTTGCGTGCGCTCGTTGCGCAGGCCTTCGAGAAGGTCAAGCACGGTGAGCGCGGCAAACCGTGTGGCCGATACGCCCTGGCCGGTAAAGCCCTGGGCGTAGGCGACCTGGCCGTTGGCGGCGGTGCCGCAGAACAACGTGGTGCGCGCCGAGGTGTCGATGATGCCGCCCCAGGCGTGGGTGAATTTCACCCCTGCCAGCGCCGGAAAGGTGGCCTGGAACTGCTCGGCCAGGCGCTCGAAGCTTTCCGGGCGTTGGGTAAGCGCCTCATCGCGGCGGCTACCGAAGTGGTAGATGGCGTCGTAACCGGCCCACAGCATGCGGTTGTCGGCGGTTTTGCGCAGGTAGTGGAATTGGTTGCCGCTGTCGGCAATGCCGTAGCGCTCGCGCCAGCCGATGGCGGCCAGTTGGACGTCGCTCAGCGGTTCGGTGACCAGCGAGTAATCGTAGATCGGCACCACGGCGGCTTTGAGTTTGCTCAGAAGCGGCGGCGCGATATTGGTGGCCAGCACTACTCTGCTGGCGCGCACGGTGCCCAAGCCGGTTTCCAGCAGTTGCTGATTGGCGTCGCTGCGCAAGCCGGTCACGGGCGAGTTTTCAAACAGTTTCACGCCTCGTTCCAGGCATACCCGCCGCAGCTCGGCGACCATTTTGGCCGGGTTGATCAGTGCGTAGTTAGGCTCGAATACGCCGGCCACATAGGCGGGCGAATTGAGTTTTTCGCGCAGCGCGTCGCCCTCAAGAAACTCGCACGCCACGCCAAAGTGCTGGTAATTGCGCTGCATCGAACGCAGGCCTTCGACCTGCCACGGTTGGCTGGCGACGTTGAGTTTGCCGGCCAGCTCGAACTCCACGTCCAGGCCGAAGCGCTGCACGTCGTCGGCGTAAGCGCTGAGGTTTTCCCGGCCGATGCGGATCAACTTTTCGGCTTCGTTTGGCCAGCGGCGCAAGGCGTTGGACACGCCGTGGGAAATGCTCGGCGCGCAAAAACCGCCGTTGCGACCGCTCGCTTCGGTGCCGCACTGACCCGCTTCAAGCACCACCACGTTGGCGTCTGGCCAGCGTTCCAGCGCCAGCAGCGCGGTCCATAAACCGAGGAAACCACCGCCGACAACGGCCAGGTCGGCGCGGATGTTGCCCGCCAATCGCGGCGCCGTGGCAGCGCGCGTCAGGGTGTCTTGCCAATACGGATAGGGTCGGGCGGCAGACAACGCCTGCTGGGCGGAAATGGCGGTCATGCGCGTGGCTCCATCGCAAAAGGATGTGCACGTTCTAAAGCAAACCCGCCGCCGTTGACGAGGCACCATGCTTTCCAGCGGGCACGGGCGGAAAAGCGGCAGTTCTGGAATACTCGCGCTCTGGCGTGCCGAGTGGCTGGCGCGTTGGGTCTATTTTGTGTGCTGGAGTTAGCAGTGAACGTCCCGGATTTACCCACTTCCCCCGTGTTCCAACCCGACCCCGCTGGCGCGGCCACGCACGCGGTGATTCTGGCCTACCACCGCGCCTGGCAGAACCGCGACCTGGACGCACTGATGGCGCTGTACGACCCGGCCATCGACTACCACGACAAACTGCAAAACCGGCGAATCGCCCACGCGGATTTGCGCGCTTATCTGGCCGCCAGCATGCCGGTCGGCGTACAGGAATTGCAGACGTACACCGAGCGCTTACTCATCGATGGCGACACCGCCGTGCTGCAATATCAGGTCACGCTCAATGGCAGCGACAGCTTGGTGTCGCTAAACGCCATCGAGGCGCTGTCGGTCCGCGACGGGCTGATTTTCAAGGTCAACGAATACGCGGTGCTTATCAGCAACGTGGCCAGCAAACCGGCCGTTCGCGAAGGCGCCGATCCGGTCAGTCGCCTGGGCTTGTCGGCCCGGCAGGTGGGCGCGCTGGCCAATGACCTGCAAGAGTATTTCCGCCAGAGCAAACCGTACTTGAACCCGACGCTGGACCTGGCGCAGGTGGCAGCGGCCACCGGCTATACGCGCAACCAGATTTCGTTTTTTCTCAACCAGGTGCGCGGGCAGAGTTTTTACGCCTTTCTCAACCAGCTGCGGCTGGATGAAGTGCTGGAACGGGTGCACGCCAACACAGCAACGGCGCGTGTGGATGAGGTGGCCTATGCGGCGGGATTCAACTCGCTGTCGACGTTTTACCGCTGCTTCAAAGAACGCACAGGGATGACGCCCAAGCAGTATTTGGCGAGTTTGTAGCGGTTGGGGGAATGGCAGGCTGGTCGTGCGCGCAACCCTGCCCTCTCCCTAGCCCTCTCCCGTAAACGGGAGAGGGGACGGATCGCGACGTGTGAGAGTCAGGCGATCCCGCTGGTCTCCCCTCGCTCGCTCGCGGGAGAGGGGCTGGGGATGAGGGAAAAGCCGTGCGCGCTGCTTGCCCTCTCCCTAGCCCTCTCACGTAAACGGGAGAGAGGACGGACTGCGACGCTTGAGAGTCAGGCGATCCCGCTGGTCTCCCCTCGCCCGCTCGCGGGAGAGGGGCTGGGGGAGAGGGTCGGGCGTTACACCTTGAAGCGCCGCACCACGGCAATCAGCTTGTCGTTCGACGCTGCCAGCGCCGCCGTGCTGCGCTCGCTTTCGGTGCCACCGGCCACCAGTTCTTCAACGATATGCCGCACCGCCACCATGTTGCGGTTGATCTCGTCGCTCACCGCGCTCTGCTCTTCGGCGGCGGTGGCGATCTGGGTGCTCAGGTCGTTAATGCGCACCACCGACTCGGCCATCACGTCCAGGCCTTCGTTCACCTTCGAGGTTTTGTCGACGGTGGCCTGGCAGCTCTGTTTGGTTTTCTCCATGGCGACCACGGCAGCGCCCACGCCTTGTTGCAGGCGGGCGAGCATTTCGTTGATTTCCGAGGTGCTGGTTTGCGTGCGGCCAGCCAGCGCGCGTACTTCGTCAGCCACCACGGCAAAGCCTCGGCCTTGTTCGCCGGCACGGGCGGCTTCGATGGCGGCGTTCAGCGCCAGCAAGTTGGTCTGCCCGGCGATTTCGCCGATCACGCCCAGTACCGAGTTGATGCGCTCGGCGTCCTGTTCCATGGAGCGCACTTTGGCCGTCGCCAGCTCTACTTCGCTGATCAGTTCGCGCACGCTATTGGAGGCGTCGTCCACCACCACTTTCGAGTGACGGGCGTTTTCGTTGGCGGTTTGGGTCATCGCAGCCGTTTGTGCAGCGCTGCGGGCCACTTCGTCAGCCGTGGAGCTCATTTCGGTGATGGCGGTTACGGCCTGATCAGTCTCGCTAGCGTGACGAATCAGAATCTGATTGGTGCCACGCGACTGGCCACGCAACTGCTCGATACCCTGAGCAATAACCGAAGACGACTCCGACACCTCGCCCACCATCTTCTGCAGATAGACGATAAAGCGGTTCACTGAATGGCCCACCGCGCCCACTTCGTCTTCGGCGCGAATAACGATGCGTTGAGTCAGGTCGGCATCACCGGCCGAGAGCTTATCGATGTTGGCACGCAGCACGTTCAGGCGGTTCATCAACTGGCTGAGGGCGAACACGGTCACCAGCAACAGCACAATAACCATGGGAATTTGCAGCGCCGCGAGGGTGGTCAGCACTTTGCTGCTCTGCTCGGTCAGCAGGCTGGTTTTCTGCGCCACGGCCAGCGTCCACGGCGTGCCTTCGATGGGTTGCAGGAACAGGCTGAAGTCGTCGCCGCTGGTGTCCTCGTAGTTGCTCTGGCTCACGCCATTGGAAGAATTGCCTTGAAGCGCGCGTTGCACGGCCGCCGCAAACGGGTATTGCTGGGCCAGGTCGGAGACGTTTTTCAGCACGTTGTTGCCCGAAATCTCCGGCTGGTTGCTGAGCACTTTGCCGTCTTTCTCGACGATCATGATCAGCGCCTGAATCTCGCGCTCTTTCTGCGCCACCAGGTCGTTGAAAAAGCCCAGCGTCACGTCGATGGTCGACACGCCGAACGCCGCGCCGTTTTTGCTGATGGCCATGGCGCAGTTGGTGCGCGGCTCGGGGCTGGCGTCGTCGCGGTAGGCGTTGGCCCAGTTGCATTGGCCGGCCGGCGCTTTCAAGCCGCCAAGGAACCACGGTTGCTCGAAGTAATTGAGCGACTCGGGCGAGTTCCAGTGAGTGTTGACGATGAGTTTGCCGCTGCTGTCGCGGTGGTAGAACGTGCTGTATTTGGCTCGCCCTTCTTCGCGCTTGTTGGGCAGCGGCCAGATGCCACCGCCAAACACTTTGGCTTCGCCGTACTGGTTGACCAGATTGGGCAGCAGGCGGTCGATGCTTTCGTTATCCAGTTGCGGCACGGTTTCGGTGATTACCCGTTGCTGCGCCTGCACACGGGCCAGCTCGGTTTTGATCACATCGCCAATCTGCGCGGCCTGATCGACCAACTGGCGCTGGTCGATGGTGGTGAGGTCCGGCTTGATCCATAGGTTGATACCCACGGCTGTGAGTGCGCCGATCAACAAAACAAAGAGGACGAGCGTGGCCGTGTAACGCGCCTGGATAGTTTTTAGCATGTGCCGAATTCCGCGAGTGCTGGGTGGATTTACGGTTATCGGCACGCCCGAAAAATACTTGATGGAGCCAAACGAACTGTTCGGCTACCGCGCACGTCTTACCCGTTGCCGCCCTCTTCCGGACCCCGTGAACAGCATGAACCCCGTCGATCGGTCTGCCTTTCAGCGCATCGTCACCGCCCACGGCAACACCGAGGGCGCCGCGTATTTTGATGCCGAAGAAAGCATCGTTCATGACATCTACCCTGAGCGCATCGTGTTCCAGACCAATTTCATGGACAACCGCAGCTATGCCGTCGACATCGCCGACGGCGCGCTGCGCGTACAGATGACCCGGCTGGACAACTACCAGCGCGGCCACAAAGCGCAAGTGATTGATGACGACATGGACGAGGACGACTGGCAGGAGCTGGCCACCCTGTGGCAGCGCCTGAGCCAGGACCTCGACCCCGAAACGCCAACCGAACCGTTCGACCCAGCCGATACCCTCGCCGACCTGTTCTTCACCCTGTTTGACGAAGACCGCGCCCAGGCCCTGGTAGAACAGTTACCGCCAGCAAGCGACGCCTGGGACTGGGCCTGGAGCCAGCTCGCCGCCGCGCTTGCCCAGAGCAACCAACTGGCCGAATTCGAATGGAAAGAATGGACGACTTACGGCATCGCCGCCGTCAACGCCCTCGCCCCGCTGCGCGAGTTGAGCATCGAAATAACCCCACCGGATAGCAAACAGATCGCCGCTATCAACCGCGCCGACGACTGGGAACGCGCCCTGCTCCAGTACTTCAACGCCCAGCTCGATGCCCACGACCTGAAACTGCTGGCCCTCGGCACCCATCTCGACGAATACCAGGCCTTCGCCTGCCTGCCCATGAACGGCCTGGGGCTGGCGAATGCGCTGGAGTTGATGGGCAAATTGAAGCTCGTTTACAGGTTTTAAGACGGGCCACACGCCGCTGCGGTAAGCCACGGAAAAAAACGTATTAGACGGCGGAACATTTACGCTACTCTGCGGTCAGCGCGAGCCTGTAGGGAGGGAAGCGGTCGGTGTGGTTTTGCCATGACCACGCCAGAACAGGACCAGCTTTTCCCTCTAGCGCATCCTTAATGGAGTTGCGCCTCTCAAGGACGTTTATGGCCACTCCGTTCGCTTTCCCGAAAAAATCCCTTGCTCTGTTGATCACTGCCGCCGCGTTGAGCGCATCGAGCGGCGCATGGGCCGTTGCTTGTCCGTCGCCCAGCGGCGGGCAACTGTTGGTGGATAATCTTTCGGTTGATAGCACATGCACGGTGGGCAGTGGCGAGAGCGTCGAGGTGACCGGCAGCGGCGAGATCGTCACGGCTTCAACCCCGGCGCTCGTCATTTCTAACGGCGGCAGCAGCGGTCAAGTGCTTAACAACGGCCGCATCGAGTCCACCGATACTGCGCTGCTGGTACAAGGCACGGTAAACGGCGATGTCACCAACAATAAAACCATTGCCGCCACCGGTAATTCCGCCAGTTCCCAAGCCATCAGCCTGGATGGCGCCAGCTTGTTCGGTAGCCTTATCAACAACAAAGACGTTTCCGCAGTTGAGGGCAACGCCATTGATGTGTCGACAAGCTTGGTCACTGGGGCCATCCAGAACTCCACTGGCGCTTCGATCAGCGGTGGCGGCGGCAACGCGGCCGAAGGTATTGGCATTAGTGTTCAAGGCTCGACGGTGCAAGACGGCATTCGAAACCTGGGCCACATCAATGCGTCAGAAGGTATTCATGTAAACAACGCCTCGATCGGCGCTGGCGGCATCCTGAACGCCAATACTGGCAGCCTAATGGGTGATTACGGATTATGGGCATCGGGCGGGACGATCACCGGCAGCCTGGAAAACCGCGGGCTGATTCTCTCGAACGTCTCGGCCATCCGCCTGGATAACGACGCTTCGGTCGCCACGATCAAGAACTCTGGCACCCTCGAAACGGGCCAGGAGAGCATCTTCCTTTTTGCCACGGCGAACGCCGGCAATATCGAAAACACCGGCACGGTCACCTCGCATTTCACCCACGCATTGCACGTAAATGTTTCAACCGTAACCGGCGACATTCACAACGGCGCCAGCGGTGAATTGCTCAGCGGCCAAGGCCAAAATGCACTGATGATTCAGAACACTGCGACCCTCAACGGCGACGTGTTCAACGAAGGCTATATCGGCGCTATCAGCGGCGAAAACGGCAGCGGTTTGCATGTCATCGGCTCGACCATAAACGGCAATATCCGCAACACCGGCAACATCTTTGCCAACGCCGACCTCATGGCGCTACGACTCGATAACGCAACGATTACCCAGGATGTGATCAACAGCGGCTCAATTGGCGGCAGTGATGCCGGTGTGGCGATAAGCCTTGAAGGCGCATCGACCATCCGCAACATCGTTAACAACAGCAACGCCAGCATCACAGCAGACCGGGTGGGTGTGAGCGTGACGAGCGGCTCGACCCTCACCGCCCTCAGCAACAGCGGCACCATTACCGCCAGCAAAGCGCTGGAGCTGGCCAACAGCGCCAACGCCTTCGTCGTCAGCAACAGCGGCGCGCTGAATGGCGACGTGTTGTTGGGCATCAACCGGCTCGACCTGCTCAGTGGCGGCACGGTCACGGGCAATGTGGTGGGCGCCGCCGGCAGCATCCTCAACATCGGCACCGGCGTTAACCTCAACACCTTCACGGCGCAGGGCGACTTCCTCACGCTGGATCAACTCAACATTCGCGCCGGCAGCCAGCTGAATGCCCGCAGCGGCATGCAAATCAGCAGCAACACGTTGAACAACGCCGGCACGCTGTCTATCGACGCAGGCGATACCCTCAGCCTCGCCGGCAACTACGTGCAGGCCACAGGCGGCGTGTTGCGTATCGGTCTGGCCAGCGCCAACAGCTACGGCAAGCTGGCGGCAAGCGGCAACGTCAACCTCAGCGCCAGCGGCGTCATCGATGTGAACGTTGTTAATTCGCCAGTGCTTGCCGCCGGCACGGTGTTCTCCGATGTGATCACCGCAGGCGGCACCCTGACGGCGAGCACCCTGACCGTCATCGACAACAGCTTTTTGTTTAACCTCGGCGCCGAACAACGTGGCAATGCCATCGACCTGCGCATTCTTGGCGCCACCGCCAATACCGCCGATGACGCGGTCATCAGCACCGACAACAAATCGGCCGAAGGCGCAGCGGCGGTGTTCAGCCAGTTGATCGCCAATGGCGCCACCGGCGACATGCAAACGGTGATCACCGCGCTGGGCTCGTTGGGCAGCGCTGAAGAAGTGTCCGACGCCATTACCCAAACCGTGCCGCTTAGCGCAGCAGCCGGCTCGCAGGCGATTCTGAGCAGCCTCAACGGCGTCAACAACGTAATCGGCTCGCGTCAGGAAGGCGACACGGGCTTGTCGTCCGGTGACGGCTTTCTTGGCAATGAGGTGGTGTGGCTGAAACCGTTCGGTTCATGGGCCAACCAGGATGACCACGACGGTGTGTTCGGCTTCGATGCCCGCTCCCACGGTTTGATCGTGGGTGTGGACGGCCAGAAAGACAAAACCCGCCTGGGCGCTGCATTCGCCTATTCCACCATCGACGTCACCAGCAATGCCGCGCACCAGAGCGCCGATGTCGATGGCTACAACGCCGTGATCTACGGCGGCTACGACCTCGACGACCGCACCAGCATCAACCTGCAAGCCGACGCCGGTTTCTATAAAACCGACGGCGAACGCACCATCAACTTCGGCGGCCTGGACCGTAAAGCCAAGTCCGATTTCGACAGCTGGAGCGGCCACCTCGGCGCCGAACTGGCTCATGCCTTGGCATTGTCCGAAGCCACCGTGTTCACCCCGTCGGTACGCGCCGATTACACCTACCTCAATACCGACTCCTACAAAGAAGACGGCGCCGGGGCGCTCAACCTCGACGTCGACAGCAACAGCAGCGAAGCTTTCGTGCTCGGCATGGACGGCAAGCTGGCGTATGCAGTGGCCACCCGCACCAAAGTGGTGGGCAATCTGGGTGTGGGCTACGACTTCATCAACGACCAGGCCAGCATTACGTCGGCCTATGCCGGCGCGCCGTCGGCCAGCTTTTCCACCCGCGGTATTGATCCCAACCCATGGATTACCCGTGGCGGGCTCGGCGTAATCGGCCAGGTGACCGACACCCTTGAATTAAGCGTGCGCTACGACGCCGAAGTGCGTGAAGACTTCGACAACCAGACCGCGTCGGTGAAGGTGAGTTGGTTGTTCTAGTCGGCAGAGCCGAGCGCGTCACGGTGCTTGCAGCGCGTGGGTTCGCTCGGCTTGTCACCCTGTTGTGCCTGACGGCTATCGGTGCCTGCGCCAGCGTGCCGAGTCACGATTCGCGCGTGGCTAACGCGCAAGCGCTGGCCGCTGCACAGCATTGGCGAGCCGCGCACATTCCCGGCGTGCTTGACGTCATGGCTTGGGTAAAGCCGAACCTGCAACAGGGCCAGCCCCTCACCGTTTATATCGAAGGGGATGGCCTGGCGTGGTTGACCGCCACCCTGCCCTCCAGCGACCCCACGCCGGTCACACCTGTTGGTTTGCAATTGGCCCTGGCGCAACCGCAAGGCAATGCCGCCTATCTGGGTCGTCCCTGCCAATACGTTCAAGACGCTCGCTGCGCCTCGGGCTACTGGACCCACCAGCGCTTCGCCGCGCCGGTAATCGACAGCATGAACCACGCGCTGGACGTGCTGATTGAGCAAGCCGGCACGCAGGGTGTGGTGTTGGTGGGGTATTCCGGAGGCGCAGCCGTCACCGCGCTGCTCGCCGAGCGGCGAACCGATGTTGTCGGTTGGATTACAGTAGCCGGCAATATCGACCACAACGCGTGGACGACTTATCACCGCATCAGCCCGCTGCGCGAATCGTTAGATCCGATGGACCAGCCAGACGCGTTGCGCAGCCTGCCGCAAGTGCACTTCGCAGGCGACGAAGATGCCATCGTGCCGCCTGCCCTGACAGAGCAATTTGCTGCCGCTATCGCCCCAGGGTCTGTGCAGGTTGAGCCTGGGTTCGACCATCAGTGCTGCTGGCAACAGGCCTGGCCTGGGTTGTTTCGCCAGGCCACAACGGCTATCACACGCACCGCTCAGCCGATTCGCGCACCAGCGCCTTAACGCACGACAGCAGCGTTTCCAGTGCGAACGGTTTGGTCAGCACTTCGGTGTTGGCCTGCAAATGGCACTGCTCCAGCACATGACTTTCGGCGTAACCGGTCATAAACACCACCGGCAAACCCGGCCGGTTGCGCCTGGCCATGTCTGCCATCTGCCGGCCATTAACGGCGCCGGGCAGGCCGACGTCGGTCACCAACAGGTCGATGCGCGCATCGGAATTGAGCAGGTTCAACCCGGCGTTGCTGTCGGTGGCTTCGATCACGTCGTAGCCCAAACCGGTAAGCAGTTCGGTGACCAGCAGGCGAATGGAGGACTCGTCCTCGACCACCAGAATCGATTTGCCCGGCGCCACCTGGCCGGCCTGGAGCAGCGTCGACGGCCCTTCAGACACAGCGGCGGCGCCGACGTGATGGGGCAAATACAGGCGCACGGTGGTGCCCTGCCCGACCACGGAGTCCACCCGAATCTGCCCGCCTGACTGCTGGGCGAAACCGTAGATCATCGACAAGCCAAGCCCGGAACCTTCGCCGGTGGTTTTGGTGGTGAAAAACGGTTCGAAGGCGCGCGCCAGCACGTCCTCGTGCATGCCCACGCCGGTGTCTTTGACGCAAATGGCCAGGTATTCGCCCTCGGCTAAGCCAGGGTCCAGCTCCGGCCCTGGCTTAAGCAGGCAGTTGTGGGTTTCGATGGCAATGCTGCCGCCTTCGGGCATGGCGTCGCGGGCGTTGAGGCACAGGTTGAGCAGCGAGTTTTCCACCTGGGCAGGGTCCACCAACGCGGCCCACAGGTCCGGCGCCAACCGCACCTTCACATCGATGGCGGGGCCCACGGAGCGGCGGATCAATTCTTCCATGCCACCAATCAAGCCGTTCACATCGGTGGACACCGGCGCCAGGGTTTGCCGACGCGAAAACGCCAGCAGGCGATGGGTCAAGGCCGCAGCACGTTGGGTCGCGCCCTGGGCGATGGCGATGTAGCGCTCCATGTCGGCGACGCGGCCTTGGGCCACGCGCATTTTCATCAATTCCAGGCTGCCGCTGATGCCGGCCAGCAGGTTGTTGAAGTCGTGGGCAATGCCGCCGGTGAGCTGCCCTACCGCTTCCATTTTTTGCGACTGGCGCAACGCGGCTTCGGCGATTTCCCGTTCGCTCACCGCTTCGGCGACGCGCTGCTCCAGGGTGCGGTTAAGCTCTTGAATCGCGGCTTCGGCGTTCTTGCGCGCGGTGACATCAATGGACGAGCCGATCAAACCGATCACCTCACCGGCCTCGTTTAGCAACGGCGCCTTAATCGACAGCCACACGGTTTTAGAGCCGTCCGGCATGTCGACATATTCTTCGATCTGCTCAGCTTTGCCGCTGCGCATAATCCGCCGGTCGTTCTCCATAATCTGGCGGGCCTGTTCTTTGTCTTCTAGAAACTCGAGGTCGGTTTTCCCCAGGTAAAAAGCCGGCGGCTTGCCGATCAGTTCGGTCGTGCCCTGATTGGCCACCAGCATTCGGCCGTCGAGGTCTTTGGCGTAAACCACGCCGGGAACGGCGGCGGCAAACACTTCCAGCAGGCTCGACACCCGATCGCGCTCGGCCTCGGCGCGGCGGCGCGGTTCGATGTCGATCAGCACACCGGGGAAGCGCACCGCGTTGCCATGGGCATCCAACTGGGCGTGGCCGCTGGCTTCCACCCAGCGGTACGAGCCGTCGCTGGACTGCACGCGGTATTCACACCGGTATGGGCCACCGCGCTGCATCGCCTCGCTAATGGCGACTTCCACACGCGGGCGGTCTTCGGGGTGAATGGAAGCGGTGGCCTGCTCCAGAGAAAGGCCTCTCGCCCATTGCTCGGGAGGCACACCAAAGGTTCGGGCAAAGCGTTCATCGGCATTGATCTGGTCGTTGGGAATGTCCCACACCCACGTTCCAACAATTGCCCCCGCATCCAGGGCCAATTGCAAACGCTCTAGCGGATCAAGTGCCGATGCCGGCTCGTCGATGGTTGCTGGCGGATGAGACGAAGAGATGTTCATGGACGACTGCACACCTGAGCTGCCCCTTAGGGCACAGGAAAAAAGGATTAAATCGGGAGGCGTTGAGGCTCCGACAGTCGCCTATCGAAAAGGTTGGGAGAATTTGTGATCACACCCTGAAACGCCAGCGCAGTCAATTACTTAACGTTTTCATCTATCGCCAATAACGGGCACACCTGTTCGGCACGCTCGGCGAGCAGATTGCGCAGGGTGTGCATCTGGCCGATGCGTTCGTCAAGCAAGGCGATTTTCTCGCGGAACAAGTCGGCCAAGAGCTGCGCCGAGGCCGACTCGCTGTTCCATAACAGCGGCAGGTTCTCGCCGATCTCTTTCAGGGAAAAACCGAGCTGCTGCGCCAGCTTGATATAGCCCACCAGCTCCAGCGTTTGCTCGGGATAAAAGCGGTAGCCGTTGGCGGCGCGCTGCGGCTTGATCAGGCCTTTGGCTTCATAAAATCGCAACGCATCCACCGACACCCCGGTACGCGTTGCCACTTCTCCGATTTTCATAGCACGTGCCCGTATTGACTCTGGACCTAGGACCAGGCTTTAGCCTGCGGGCTCGAACTGTGAGGGAAGGCCATGATTAGCGTAAAGAACAATCTGAACATCGTGCGCGCCAGCGCCGGCTACGACTTGCTGGTGATGCTGGCATTTGTAACGCCCTGGACGGCCACCTGGCTGTTCGACGTGTTTGCGGCGCTGTCGCACGCGCTCGCACTCACCCGGCCCACGCCGACACTGGCTGGCGACGCCATGTTGCTGGCCAACCTGCTGGGCAGCGTGGTGGTGGTGTGGTCGCTGTGGCGCCTGCGAAACCCCAGCCGCAGCGTCGGCCTGTACGACGCATTGGCGCGGCTGCTGTTTACCGTGTGGCAGGTGGTTGCCGTGGTGCATGGCGCAAGCTTTCTGGTGCTGGGTTTTACCGTGATGGAGGTGGTGTTCGGTATTGCCCAGGTGCTGCCGGTCAGGCGGCCGCCATCGCGCTGAATAGCGGGGCGTAGTCGGTCTGCTCATGCAGATTGGCGACAAACCCCAGCACACGCTCCTGGGCGGCGGCGTCGATATGCAGGTCTGCCATGCGGCGGAATTTGCGCTCGAAGTCGGCATCGCTCATGGGCGTTTCCAGCGAGCCGGGGCCGCTGAGTATTTCGCTGACGCGCTGTTCGCCGCAAGCCAGCGTCACCGTTACCCGGTTGGCCAGGTACCGCGGAAACAGCGCCGTCAGGGCCGCATCTTCGCTGACCGTGGTGCACCTCATCAGGGCGATGGCGCGCGGGTCGGCGATCTGCTCCGGTGAGTACGAATTCAGCGTGATGTCCCCATCGAGCAACGCCCGCGCCACGTTGTACGGCAAGCTGTGGTCGGCGGTTTCGCGGGTTTGCGGTCGCCACTTGTCTGGCGAGTCGGCCAGCACGCGGCGGTTGAATTCAGAGGTTTCGATATGAATGGCGGCAATCGAATTTACATCGGCAATCTGCGCGCGCAGGTCAATGCCGGCCCACACGGCAGTGTGTAGTTCACCATTGGTGGGGAAGGTTTTAGTCAGCGATTTGAGTATCGCGAACTGGCCGTTGGCGGCATTGCCGAAGTGCTCGACATTCAGCTCGAACTCGCCGGTCACCTGTTTGAACACGCCCATGTCGCCTTCAAAAACCGGCGACGGGCCGGTCATGCCATGGCGCGCCAGGCTCGCGGCGAATATGGCATTGCGCGCGGCATTAGCGGCCGAACAACCCTTCCAGTCAGATAGCGAACCCGAGCGTACCTGACGCATGGCCAGGTGGCCGCTAAGGGCAATATTGATCGCCTGCTCGGTACGCGTCTCGTCGAGTTTCAGCAGCCGTGACGCCGCAGCAGCCATGGCCACGTTGATGTAATTCACATGGTCCCAGCCGCGTTTGTTGAGGCTGGCGGCATCCTGCAGGCGCATCTGTATTTCGTAGGCCACCACAATGGCCGCCATCAGCTCGCGACCGCTGGCGCCCTGCGCTTCTGCCAGGGCCAGGCAGGCGGGAATGTTGTCGCTGGGGTGGCCCGGTTCGCGGCCCATGTAGCCGTCGTTGTAATCGAGAAAACGCACCATGGTGCCGTTGGCAAAAGCCGCCAGCTCCGGCGTGGTTTTCAGCGCCGTATCGAACAGGCTGGAAGATGCTTGCGGGGTTTGCGCTGCCAGGGCTATCGCAGCCTTGACCGGGCCTGCGTCATAGGCCCCAAGGGCGCAGGCCAGACTGTCCAGAACCCGTTGGCGCACGCAGGCCAGTACCGGCTCGGGCAGCTCATTTGCTTGCAGTTCACAGGCATAACGCGCCAGGCGCCGGGCCAGGGTCGGGGTGTTCATACACGTCTCCTTTTCATCGGCGAAGGCGCTCAGGCCAGCCACGGATTGGCGCTCAGGTGCGCGGCTTCGAACTCACGTATTTGCGCAGTGCGTTGCAGGGTGCTGCCGATGGCGTCCAGGCCCAGCAGCAGCGCCTCTTTGCGCAGGGGATCGATGTCGAATGCGACGCAGGAGCCGTCGCTCAGCTGAATCTGCTGATGGGCCAGATCCACGCTCAGATGTGCACCCTCGGGCTTGCTGACGGCTGCGCCGATGCGCTGCACTTCACCCTCATCGAGTTCAATCAGCAGCACGCCATTGCGCTGGCAGTTATCGAAAAAAATGCCGGCAAAACGGCTGCCGATCAGCGCGCGAAACCCCAGCTGTTTGAGGCCCCACACCGCATGCTCGCGGCTGGAGCCGCAGCCAAAATTAGGCCCGACCACAAGAAAGCTGGCCCGATTCCACGGTGCCCGGTTAAGCACAAATTCCGGGTTCGACTGGCCGTTTGGAAGAAAGCGCAGGTCGAAGAACAAACCGCGATCCAGGCCGTTGCGGTCGATGCCTTTGAGAAACTGCTTGGGCATGATCACGTCGGTGTCGATATTGGCGGCAAGCAGCGGCGCGGCAATGCCGCTGACGATGGTGAACGGTTGCATATCAGGCCTCGGCAATAAGCGAACGAACGTCGATGAGGTGCCCGCAAATGGCAGCCGCAGCCACCATCGCCGGGCTCATCAAATGGGTACGCGCGCCGGCCCCCTGACGGCCCTCGAAATTACGGTTGGTACTCGACGCGCAGCGGTCGCCAGGGGCGAGTACGTCATCGTTCATGGCCAGGCACATGGAGCAGCCGGACTGGCGCCACTCGAAGCCGGCGTCGCGAAACACCTGGGCCAACCCTTCGGCTTCGGCCTGGTCGCGCACCAGCGTCGAACCCGGCACGATCATCGCCCGCACATGGCTGGCGACACGGCGACCGCGCACCACGCGCGCCGCGTCGCGCAGGTCTTCGATGCGGGCGTTGGTGCACGAGCCGATAAAGGCGTGGCTGATGGCAATTTGCGCCAATGGCTGCCCGGCTTCCAGGCCCATGTAGCGCAGGGCACGCTGTAAATCCTGGCGGCGGATAAGGTCCGGTTCATGGGCCGGGTCCGGTACGTGCTCGCCAATGGTGGCGGCCTGATCGGGGCTGGTGCCCCACGTCACCATGGGCTGCAAGGCACTGGCGTCAAGCAGCACCTCTGCGTCGTACTGCGCACCGGCATCACTGAACAGCTCACGCCACGTGAGCAGGGCGCGCTCCCACAGCTCGCCGCGCGGCGCCCGTGGTTTGTCTTGCAGGTAGGCAAACACCTTGTCATCCGGCGCCATAAAGGCGCCGCGGGCGCCGGCTTCGACGGCCATGTTGCAGATGGTCATGCGTGCCTCGACGCTGAGCGCGGCAATGGTCGGCCCGCAGAATTCGATGGCGAAACCGGTGGCGCCGGCAGCGCCGATACGCTGGATCAGCGCCATGATGATGTCTTTCGAGGTAACGCCGGCGCCCAGCTTGCCTTGCACCGTCACGCGCATGCTGCGCAGCTTTTTGTAGACCAGCGTCTGGGTGGCGAGCAGGTGTTCGATTTCCGAGGTGCCAATGCCGAAACCAAAGGCGCCCAGCGCGCCGTACGTGGTGGTGTGGCTATCGCCTGCGGCCACCACCATGCCCGGCAGAATAAAGCCCTGCTCCGGCGCCACTACGTGCTCAATCCCCTGACGCTTGTCGAGCACGTCGAACAATTCCAGGCCGAAGTCGCGGCAGTTTTCTTCGAAGTACGACACCTGCCGCGCGCCGCCGGCATCCGGCATGGTGGCGATGCGTTCAGGCGCTGTCGGGTTCACGTGATCGACCACACCGAGCGTCGCCGTGGGCCGCCACACGGCTCGCCCCGCCTCGCGCAAGCCGCTGAAGGCTTGCGGGCTGGTGTACTCGTTGGCCACCTGGCGGTCGATATACAGCAGTACGTGGCCGTGGTCGTCGAGGCGGCACACGGTGTGGCTGTCGATGTGTTTTTCGTAGAGGGTGCGCGGGCGTGTGGTCATGTCATTGCCCTCGCGCATCGCTGCAACGACCATCGGCGATCACGCAGGCCGGCGGCGGCGTGTCGCCATCAAGCACCGCCACCACGCATTGCGCCGCCACCCGGTTGGTGCGCTGCAAGCCTTCGTGGGTAGAGGCGCCGCTGTGGGGCGTGGCCACCACATTGGGCAACGCCAGCAGCGCTTCGGTGATGGGTCGATAAGTCGGGTCGTTTTCGCTGAGAAATACATCCAGCCCGGCGCCGGCAATGGCCCCGTCGAGCAAAGCCTCCAGCAACGCGCGGTCATCCACCAGGCCACCTCGTGCGGTGTTGATCAGAAACGCCGTGGGTTTCATGCGGTTGAGCGCCTGGGCGTCGATCAGCAGACGGGTCTCTTCCACCAGCGGCGCGTGCAGCGTTACGTAGTCGCTCTCGGCCAGCAATGTGTCGAGGTCGACAAAGGTCACGCCGGTTTCGTTTGCGTAACGCCAGTCCAGCGTTGGCGAATACGCCAGCACGCGGGCATCGAAACCGGCCAGGCGTTTCGCCACGCCACGGCCAATACGCCCAAGGCCGATGATGCCGACGGTTTTGCCGTACAGATCGCTGCCCAGCACGATGGTCCACTCGCCATTGACCATGCGCGCCTTCGACTCGCCCAGACGCCGGCCCAGCGCCAGCATCATCGCCAGTGCATGGTCCGCGACGCTGGCGTCATTGCCGCCAACGGCGATGGTCGCCACCTTGCCGCTGGCGCGCACGGCATCGACATCGACGCGTTCGTAGCCCACGCCGCGCCGGGAGATCACCTGCAAGCGTGGCAACTGCGCCAACAACCCGGCGGTGATATGGGCGTGACCGACAATCCAGCCATCGGCCTCAGCGAGCAGCGCAACCAGTTGCGCCTGGCTCAGGTCACCGTCGCCCTGCCCTTCGCAGAGCTCGGCAATCTGCACCGTACAGCCCTGGCTGCGCAGCCAGGCCAAACTTTGCGGGTCGAAAAAGCGCTGGGTGATGACGACGTTACGAGAGAGGTGTTCGGGCATGGTTATCGCCTCATTACAGGACATTCGCCGCCTCGACAGCGGCCTTTCGCGGAGCAAGCCGCCCCCGACTCCCCGCCCGGACCGGACGGGGAATGGCTAAGCAAGGGAGAAGAACTAGAGAATTGCGCCGGTAACCAGCGCCGAGAGAATCAGCACCGCCGAACAGCCCAGCGCCCACAGCAGGCAGTAACGCTGCAGCTCGCCCATGTCGCGCTTGAGCAGGCCGACCAGCAGATACGGCGCGGCTATCAACGGACTCAATGCGTGCACCGGCTGGCCGAGTACCGAAGCGCGGGCGATCAGCAGCGGGTCAACGCCATGCTGCTGCGCCGCGCCATTGAGGATCGGCAAGATGCCGTAGAAAAAGGCGTCGTTAGACATAAAGAACGTAAACGGAATCGCCGCCAGCGAGGTGATCACGCTCATGTACGGCCCGGCGTTTGCCGGAACCACATCGAGGAACGCCTTGGACATGGCATCGACCATGCCCGAGCCGGCGAGAATGCCGGTGAAGGCGCCGGCCGCGAAGATCAGCGCCACCACGTTGAGCACGTTGTCGGCATGGGCGGCGATGCGTTCTTTCTGGTCGGCCAGACGCGGGTAGTTGATCACCAGCGCCAGGGCCAGGGCGATCATCATCAGCACCGGCAGCGGCCCGAGGCCCATGCCCATACTGACCACCAAGCCTACGGTCAGCGCCAGGTTCACCCAGAACAGACGCGGGCGATGGCTGTCCTTGACCTTGCGCTCCAGGGCGGGCGCCGTGTCGTCGGTTTGCCCCGGCTGCCAGCCAAGACGCCGCCGTTCGCGCTTGCCCAGCCACCAGGCGGCAGCAAAGGCGTACACCAGGGCGATAAGCATGGCCGGAATCAGGCCGACGAACACGTCCATGGCATCCACGTGCAGCGCGCTGGCCGCACGGGCAGTCGGGCCGCCCCACGGCACAATGTTGATCACGGTGTTGGTCAGCAGCAGCATCACCGCCAGAATCAGCGGGTTCATGCCCAGGCGCAGGTACACCGGCAGAAACGCCGTCACCACCACCAGCACGGTGGTCGCGCCATCGCCGTCCAGGGAAATGACAGTCGATAACGCCGCCGTGCCGAGGGTGATGCGCAGCGGGTCGTTGCCGACCCAGCGGATGATGCGCTTCACCGCCGGCTCGAACAGCCCGGCGTCAAACATCACCGCGAAGTACAGCAAGGCGAACATCAACATCATGGCGGTGGGCGTCACCTTGAGCACGCCGTCCAGCACCATGGTGCCCATCTGCGAACCGAGCCCCAGCGCCAGGGCAAATGCCACCGGCACCAGAATCAGGGCGACAATCGCCGACAAGCGCCGCGTCATGATCAGCGCCATGAACACAGAAACCATCGCAAAACCAACCCAAGCCATTCTCTTATCCTTGTTATGTAGAGCCTTCAGGAAGGGAACGTGCACCCTGTGCAGGCAGCGCCAGATGCAACGTTGGGCAAAACCTACACATTGATTTTTTACGAGTAAATCTGTATTTGTTTTGTACACCCCTCGTGCAGGTGGGTCACTCGCAAAGCTGCGGCAATTCCCCGCAAGCCGAGAACGCCGACCTAGACGCCTCACCCCCTTCACCGCACCGTCAAACAAGGCCGCCATGACTCAACCCGACGAGCTTTATCTTTCCGCCGAAGAGGCCGCCGCCCTGCTCGGCGTGAACCTGCCCACGCTGTACGCCTACGTTGGCCGCAAGAATATTCGCTCGCTCAAGGTTGAAGGCTCGCGCAAGCGCCGCTACTGGGCGGCGGACATACAGCGCCTGGTCAAAGGCCCGAAAAATGGCGAGCCGGGGGCCAAGCGCAGTGTCGATTCCTACAGCTCGCTGACCCTGCTCACCGAAGACGGCCTTTACTACCGCGGCCGCGACATCCACGAGTTGGTGGAAACCGCCACGGTCGAGCAAGTGGCGGAAATGTTCTGGCAGGTGCCCGGCGCGTTCGGCACCACGCTGCCGCACATGCCGGCCGGCATTGACCAGTTGCTGGCGTTGTATGCCCATACCACGGTGATCGAAAAAGCCATTGCCCTGTTTCCGCTGGTGGAGCGCGCCAACCCGAAAGCCTTTGATCTTTCGCCCGAAGGCTACGCGCGCACCGGCGCCGACGTGGTTCGCTGGTTCGCCGCCCTGGTGGTGGGCAGCAACGTGCCGGACACGCGCCCGCTGCATGAATTCATCGCCGCCTCGTGCGGTGGCGACCCACGCTTGGCCGACCTGATCCGGCGCATGTTGATCTTGTGCATTGACCATGAACTGGACCACTCCACCTACAGCGTGCGCGCCGCTGCCAACACTGGTGTCACGCCCTACTACGCCGCCATCACCGGCCTTGCCACGGCGCGCGGGAGACGGGTCGCCTATGGGCGCAATGAGGCGGTAAGCCATTTGCTCGACGATATCTGCAATGCCAAGGACCCGGCCGAGCCGATTCTTCATTACTACAGCCAGGGCGGCGATATACCGGGCTTTTGCGCCAATGCCCACACCGCCCACTTGGTGCATACCACCGCTGACCCACGCGCCATCAGCCTGAAGAAAACCCTCGACTCGATGTTCGCCGACGACGCCGAATACCGCAGCCTGCTCAAGGCCATGGCCGTAGCCGAAGAACTGGTGCAGCGGCCGGTGGAATTCATCCTGCTGGTGAGTTTTGTCGGTCGCAAACTTAACCTCGGCGGCCAGGAACTGGCACTTGCCGCCGTCGCCCGGCTGATCGGCTGGTTTGCCCACGCCAGCGAGCAATACAACCAACAACCGCTGGTGCGCCACCGCGCCCGCTATACCGGCGCATTGCCGGGGTAAGTCCCTTCACTCGCCTCGCCTGAAAAGCCCCTCTCCCCCAGCCCCTCTCCCACTCGTGGGAGAGGGGTGACGTTTGCTTGCGAGCGCCCACCGGCCGACGCATGCACAAAATCCGTACAGATTTACAACGTATTGGCGTACGTATAGCGTCTTCATGGAGATCAGTTTGTATATGTAGATTATTTTCGTACATATATGACGATCACCAAGCCTAAGGATGTCTCGGAACACGGCTCTGCCGCGCTCCGCATCGAAAACAAAAACAAAGGTGAAGAGACGTGAAAGCAACCATCAAGCGGCCTGGCTTGCCTGGCGCAGCCGTTCTGGCAATGGCAACGGCGAGTTATATGGCCGGCGCCCACGCGGTCAATTTCAATATCGGTGAAGTGGAAGGCCAGCTCGATTCTGCCCTTTCCGTCGGCGCCAGCTGGGCGGTACGCGCGCCAGACCCGGATTTCATTGCCCAGGGCAACGGCGGCCAGGGCGACTCGCGCACCTCCGACGATGCCCGCCTGAACTTCAAGAAGGGTGAAACCTTCTCGAAGATCTTCAAGGGCATTCACGACCTCGAACTCAAGTACGGCGACTCCGGCGTGTTTCTGCGCGGCAAGTACTGGTACGACTTCGAGCTCAAAGACGAAAGCCGCGGCCTGTATGACATTCGCGACGACAACCGCAAACGCGGTGCGCAATCTTCCGGCGTGGAATTGCTCGATGCGTTCGTTTACCACAACTACGAACTCGGCGATCTGCCCGGCTCCGCGCGCGTCGGCAAGCAGGTGGTCAGCTGGGGTGGCAGCACCTTTATCAGCGGCGGCATCAACAGCATCAACCCGCTGGATGCCAACGCCCTGCGCCGCCCCGGTTCCGAGCTGAAGGAAGGCTTGCTGCCGGTGAACATGATTTACCTGCAGCAAACCCTGGCTGAAGCAGTCAGCGTCGAGGCGTTTTATCAGTTGGAGTGGGACCAGACCGTCGCCGACAACTGCGGCACCTTTTTCGCCAGTTCCGACATCGTTGCCGACGGCTGCGATGACCGTT
Source organism: Pseudomonas sp. AC070 (assembly GCF_979258635.1). Lineage (NCBI taxonomy): Bacteria > Pseudomonadati > Pseudomonadota > Gammaproteobacteria > Pseudomonadales > Pseudomonadaceae > Pseudomonas > Pseudomonas sp. AC070. The sequence continues at coordinate 1,825,489 of NZ_OZ409871.1, read as the reverse complement.
ACGTGGTGCGCGGCATGGACATCGAGCCCGGTCAGTCGGACAACAGCGGCCTTAACGGCAACACCATTTACCTGCCACGCGGCGGTGATCGCGACGCCCGCGACAGCGGCCAGTTCGGTGTGGCCCTGCGCTGGTTTGTGCCGGAGCTTAACGACACCGAAATCAGCGCCTACTACCTGAACTACCACAGCCGCACGCCGGTCGGCAGCTCGGAAATCAGCACGGCGCCGAACCCGTTCGCTGCGCCCGGCTTCGGTGCCGCCAATGCCAAGTACTTCCTGGAATACCCGGAAGACATCCGCCTGTACGGCCTGAGCTTCAACACCACCTTTGGCACGGCCTCGGTGGAAGGCGAGCTGAGCTACCGGCCGAACATGCCGCTGGCCATCGACGACCTCACCTACGCCACTCTGCGCCTGGCCCCGGTGGTGCCCAGCGTGATTCCCAACTCCGGCGTGCCGGGCGACGAAATTCACGGCTACACCCGCGTGCCCATGACTCAGGGCCAGACCAGCATCACCCAGACCTTCGACCAGATTCTGGGCGCCAGCCGTCTGAGCCTGGTCGGCGAAGTGGGCTTCACCCACCTCAATGGCATCAACGAGGGTGACTACGGCGAGTACCGCTTCGGCCGCGCCAGCCATTTCGGCCCCGGCGAATACTTCGACGAAGACGGCAACGACCTGTGCCGAACCCTGCTCAGCGGTCGCCCCGAGTACTGCAACAACAAAGGCTTTTTTACCCGCAATGCCTGGGGTTATCGCCTGCGTGCCGGCCTCACCTATCCCGGCGTGATCGGCGGACTGGATCTGAGCCCGAGCGTGGCCTGGTCGCATGACGTGGACGGCAACAGCCCGACCTTCACCGAAGGTAGCAAGGCTGTGAGCCTCGGGCTCAGCGCCAAGTACCTGAACAACTACGAAGCCAGCATCAGTTACACCGACTACTTCGGCGGCGATTACACCACCAATGGTGATCGGGATTTCGTCAGCGCCAGCTTTGGCGTGACGTTCTGAGGACTTACCCATGACAAAAAACTATCTATCGCGCTACGCGCTCTCGCTCTGCCTGCCCCTGCTGATCAACCCGGCGTTTGCCGCCGTCGACGCCGCGCAAGCCGGCCAGCTCGGCAGCACGCTCACTCCGGTAGGCGCCGAGCGCGCCGGCAATGCCGCCGGCACCATTCCGGAATGGACGGGCGGCCTGCCGAAAAATGCCGGCACCAGCACCGACGGTTTTCGCTCCGATCCGTTCGCCAGCGAGAAGCCGCTGTTCACCATTACCGCGCAGAACCTCGACCAGTACCGCGCGCAACTAACGCCCGGCCAGCAAGCGTTGTTCGCCCGCTACCCGAGCACTTACAAGCTGCCGGTTTACCCGACCCATCGCAGCGTGGCGTGGCCGCAAAAAGCCTATGACGCCGCGGGCAAAAACGCGGTAACCACCACCGTGGTGGAAGGCGGCAATGGTCTGGAGAACTACACCAGCCCGCTGGCGTTCCCGATTCCAAAGAACGGGCTGGAAGTGCTGTGGAACCACATCACGCGCTATCGCGGCGGCAGCTTTACCCGCGAAACCACGGCGTTCATGACCACGCCCAACGGCCAATACACTTGGAAAACCGAGCGTGACCGCCTGGCCTACAGCGAGGAACTGCTGGACTACGACCCGAGCAAATCGAAAAACATCCTCTACTACTTCACCTCCGAAAACATCGCCCCGGCGCGGGACGTAGGCGGCGTACTGCTGGTTCACGAAACCCTCAACCAGGTAAAGGAACCGCGCATGGCCTGGCAGTACAACTCCGGCCAGCGCCGAGTGCGGCGCGCCCCGCAGGTGGCGTACGACAGCCCCGGCCCGGGCAATCTGCGCACCACCGACCAGACCGACATGTTCAACGGCTCGCCCGATCGTTACGACTGGAAGCTGGTGGGCAAGCGCGAGCTGTACGTGCCCTACAACAGCTTCCGCCTGGCCGACCCCAACAACAGCTACGACGAGCTGATCACCCCCGGTCATCTCAACCAGGACAAAACCCGCTACGAGCTGCACCGGGTGTGGGAAATCATCGGCACGCTGAAAGAAGGCCAGCGTCACGTGTATTCCAAACGCCATCTGTTTATTGACGAAGACAGCTGGACCATCGTCGAGGCCGACCACTACGACGCACGCGGCAACCTGTGGCGCGTATCGGAGAACCACATCCTGCCGTTCTACGACGTGCAGACGCAGATCTCCGCCGGTGAGCTGACCTACGACCTGATCTCCGGGCGTTACCTGGGCAACTACATGTTCAACAAAGTGAAAAACGCCTACCAGTTCGGCCTCAAGGCCAAGACCTCCGACTTCACCCCCGCCGCTCTCAGGGCCATGGGCATCCGCTGAGTTGGCAATGCGCTCCGTATCTCTGGCGCCTTCATCGACCTGACGCCAGAGACTTTGCCGCCCCGCCCCGGGCGGCTTTTTTTCAACGCGCGCACCGACGCGCAGAAACCTTAGGAAGCAGTGATGGAAAACCCAGTCAAGATTCTGATCCCGTGCGGCTCGATCGGCTCCGGTATCCGCGAAGAAGAAGTGCGCCTGGGCATCGCCCTCGGCGCCCAGGCCATCGCCAGCGATGCAGGCTCCACCGACAGCGGCGCGGCCTACATGATTCAGGGTGTCGGCAAATACCCGCGCGCCACGATCAAGCAGGAACTGGAAATACTGATGAAGGCTCAGGCCGAGGCGAACATCCCGCTGATCATCGGTTCGTGTGGCCAGTCAGGAACCGACGCGGCCCTGGACTGGATGCGTGAAATCGTTGTGGAAATTGCCCGCGAAAAAGGCCTGACCCCGAAGATCGCCGTGCTCTATTGCGAGCAAGACAAAGCCACCCTGAAAGCCAAACACGCCGCCGGCAAAATCACCGAACTGCCGCCGCTGGGGCCGATTACCGATGAGTTGATCGACTCGTGCGAACGCATCGTCGCCTCCATGGGCGTGGAACCCTACATCGCCGCGCTGCGCGAAGGCGCCGACATTGTGCTCGGCGGGCGTACCACCGACACCGCCGTGATCGCCTGCTACGCCATGCTCAAAGGGGCACCGGCCGGCCCGGCCTGGCACGCGGCAAAAATTGCCGAATGCGGCGCGCAGTGCACCGTCGACCCCACCAATGGCAACGGCATTTTGATCACCATCGACGCCGACGGCTTCGAGGTGGAACCGCTGCAAGCGAACAACACCTGCGCGCCGGAAACCGTGTGCGCCCACATGCTCTATGAAAACTCCAACCCCTTCCTGCTCACCGAACCGGGCGGCGTGCTCGACGTGACCGACGCCAAATACGTGCAGAAGAATGAGCGTGTGGTGCGTGTCACCGGCTCGCGCTGGATCGAAAAGCCCTACACCATGAAGCTCGAAGGTGCAGCGGCCGGCCGCTTCCAGACCCTGATGCTGATCGGCATCGAAGACCCGGAAATTCTGGGCCGCCTCGACGAATTCCACGACCGCATGCACGCCGCGCTGACCGGCCGTGTGCACGCCGTAATGGGTGACGAAGCAGGCGATTTCAACATCTCTTTGCGCGTGTATGGCTGGAACGCGGTGTCCGGCATGAAGCGCCCGGCCGGTACGCCAGCGCCGCTGGAAGTGGGCATTCTGTTCGTTGCCACGGCAGCCACCCAGGCCCTGGCCACACGCATCGCCAAAACCTGCAACCCGTGGTTCTTCCACTGGCCGCTGGAGCGTAACCGTGAGCTGCCAAGCCACGGCTTCCCCTTCTCCCCCGCCGAACTCGAACGCGGCGCTGTGTACGAATTCAAACTCAACCACGTGGTTCATACCGACGACGGGCATGAGTTGGTACGCAGCAAATGGATCGACCTCGCCCACTCAGCGGAGACCAACTAATGGCCACCCTCAACGACGTAAGCCGCCACATACGCTCGAAAAATGCCGGGCCTTTCTGGGTCACCGTCGACATCTTCTTCGACAGCAGAGAAAGCTTCAGCAAATACGCCACCAGCGAAAAACTGGCGCCCCAAGCGTTCGCCGAACTCTACGGCGCCAACCCCGAGCAGGTGCAGCACCACCTGGTGCCAGACCTGAACATCCTCAAAATCTCCTACCCGCGCACCTGGCCGCAGGGCGGAGAACTGGAGCGCGACATGCACGCGGGGAACCAGTGCAAGCGCTTGCTGGGCATCGAGCTGGATTGAGGTGCAAGCGAAGCACCTGCGGGCGGTGCAGGTGCTTCATCCAGAGGTTTAAGCCGTTGGAACCGTACCGCCATCGATGGTGAATTCCGTGCCGGTTTTGATCCCTGCGCCGCGCTCAAGGCTTTTATCGCCATGGCGCCGCCCTGATCAGGCGATCAGACCCAGCGTCAGCCCTTTCAAGGTCGCCGCTGCCCGGGTGGAGCAGCCCAATTTACGGAAGATGCTTTCCATGTGCGTGCGCACGGTGCTCGGGCTGATGTCCAGCAAGCGCGCCACTTCCTTGTTGCTGCCGCCTTTGCTGATGGCCAAGAGAATGTCGCATTCGCGCGGGCTGAGCAGCGCGCTTTTTGCCTGTGCAAATTTGCGTTCGCCACGGGCGGCGGCGATGACCGCGTCGCAGATTTCGCCGTCGAACAATCCCCGTCGGGCTTCGTCCTTGAGCAGTGCGGCGGCGTCGCTTTCACTGTGGGCGGCGCGCCACGGCCGGGCGCCGCGCAATGCCACCCACGCCACGGCGGCGGCAAACAAACGGTTCTCCGGGCACAGCGATTCGGCCGGCGCGCCACGAAAATAACCGCTGCCGTCGAGGCGCTCATAGGCATGCGCGGCAATGTTGCCAGGCACGCGCAGTTCGTCGATTTCGCGCGTGGCTTTCTGCGTCCAGTACGGCACCAGATGAACACGCTCCGTCGCGCCATAAGGCAGCGGCCCCGCCGTGTTCCACACATGGTTGGCCACCGCTGCCCGCCCCAGCCCGTGAATCAGCGCGGCCCTGCCCAGGTCCGTGAGGCTTGGCTGGGACAAACCCCACAGACGCCCCGCTTCCACGGCTACATGGGCCACTTGCCGTGAATGGCCGGCGAGAAACGGCAACTTGAGATCGATCATGTCGCCCACCAGCGTCATGCACACCGGGCGCTGAGCCCCGGCATGGCGGGTAGCGCCCGGCGGGGTGTGCAGTTGGCTCAACCACTGGGCACCTTTTTCCACCACCACGTTCGCCAGCGCGGCCGGATAACGTTTGTCGGCTTGCTGACCGATCCAGCGCAGCGCATGGTCCACGCCATGCGCCCGACTGAGAATCTCGAGGTCGCCGGCCAGCACCACCTGATACGCCGCCTGCGGAGTCTGCTCACGGCTCAAACCCAGCGGCCGACCGCTGCCGTCGTAGGTTTCGAAAACCCGGCGCAAGGCGGTTTCCACCTCGCTGCCAAGTTCGAGGGTTTTGCCGATTTCGCCGGCCACTTCGCAATGCACCACGGCGAGCGGCGCGGCCTGGTGCACAGCCTGCATGTCGTCGGCGCTGAGCGTGTTGTCGAGCATGGCGCGGCGACCGGCCACGTCATCGCCCAGCAAATGGGTGAAATCTTCGGCGTTGGCGGTGCAGCCCGACCAGCGCAGCAGCGCCACCTGTTCCACGGCGGCCAGTTGCGCCCCCGCCTCACCTGCGGCCTGCGCCAACTGCCGCGCCAGGCGACCTACGCGCTGCGAATGGCCCAGGGGCTGGCCCATGCTGAGGTCGCCGACCTGCGAAATGGCATCGAGCGCTGCGCCCAACGAAATGCCGAACTGCCCTGCGCTTTCCATGAAAAAAACTCCCTGGGTCGGATAAATGACCGATACCTGACAACCGGGTCGGTCAGCAAACTGGAGCTACCCAAACAGGAGATCACCCCATGAAAACGTTCAAGCTGAAATCCGCCATCGCCGCCTTCGCTATCGCCGGCGCCTTCGCCACCGCAAGCCACGCCGAGAATACCGCGCCTTCGGTGGTCATCGTACACGGCGCATTTGCCGACGGTTCGGACTGGGCAAAAGTGGTTCCGTTGCTGCAAGCCAAAGGCGTTGCCGTGACCGTGGTACAGAACCCGCTCACCTCATTGACCGACGACGTGGCCGCCACCCAGCGCGTGTTGCGCAACCAGCCCGGAAAAGTGGTGCTGGTGGGCCACTCTTGGGGCGGCACCGTTATCAGTGAGGCCGGCAATCAGAGCAACGTCAGTGCACTGGTTTACGTCGCCGCGTTTGCGCCGGATGCCGGCCAGGCCACCGGCGAACAAGGCAAAGGCGCGCCAACGCCACCGGGCATCAGCCAGATCAAGCCAGACGCCAGCGGCTACCTGTACCTGACCCCCGAAGGCATGGCCAAAGACTTCGCCCAGGACCTGCCGGCCGCGCAAACCGCCATCATGACCGCCACCCAGGGGCCGATCAAAGCCTCGGCCTTTGACGAGCGCACCACCGTTGCCGCGTGGAAAACCAAACCGTCCTGGTACGTGCTGGCTACCAGCGACCGGATGATTCACCCCGACGTTCAGCGCTCTTCAGCCAAGCGCATCGGCGCCCAGCTGAGCGAACTGAACACCAGCCACGTGCCGCAGCAATCGCAGCCTGCCGAGGTGGCCGAGGTGATTCTCAAGGCGGTGAAAAGCGTAGAGAACCAGTAAGCGCTGGCCGCGATTGCCGGGTGCAAGCCTGACAATTGCGGATGCGTTTTCAGCTTCGGGGCAACAGAAGGCGCCAGGATTAATTACACTGAGCGCCTTCTTCTGCCACTTCGGTGGCCGCCCCAGACAGGAACTCGCGCCCATGGCCTCAGCCGACAAACAACAGAAACGTGCCCAGCGGGCCAAAGCCAAGGCCAAACAGAATCGCTCAGGCAAGGGCAAACCCTCGGTGGTGCACCCGCTGCTGGCTAATCCGGCGATCAACGAGCCGTTCGATGATGTGGAAATCGACCTGAGCACGTTCGACTTCAAAGACATCGAAGAAAACGGTTTCGACCCGGCGCTGTTCGATGATCTGTTCCAGACCATGAAGGCGGCAGAAGGCATCAGCTTGTTGGCGATGTGTCTGGTGTTCTTGCAGTACCCGGTGCTGGAACTGGTGGTGGCTGAGGAAGCTGAAGAGCCAGCCACGGATTTCATGATGGGGTTGTTGATCGTTTATCGCGGGCTGTTCCACAACGAAGAGGAAGACGCGGCGGTGCAATGGGTGGGCGGTGAAACCTTCCAGGCCGCGTTCACAGAAGCCTCGCAGATTCTGCAGAAACGCGACGCGCGCAGCGCTCGCCCTTGAAGTCCCTTGCCCTGCTGCGCCTGGCGCTGCTCACGGTCATTGCCCTCAGCGCCCCGGCTCTGCACGCGGCCACGCCGGTAGCCCCCGAAAACCACCGCATCACCTTGCGCACCTTGGACCCCAACGCCGTGCCTGTCGGTCAATGGCGGATAAAGGTGTGGGTGAGTTACGCGCCCTTGGAACGAGGCGCGCCGAATACCACTGAAACCACCACCTCGAGCGATAACTGCAAAAGCTCAGGCGCCTTCAACTCGGGGTGGACATTGCGACGCTGCACCAGTACGTACGACCGAAGTGTGTCCAGAACACTGCCGGCCGCGCAAATGCGGGCAGCCGATGCGCGCACGTTGAACCTGGATTTCCCCCCAGTGGTTGAGGACAAAGGCGGCGTCTTTGGTATCGAGGACGTGGTGGTGGAATACACCACCTGTGCCAAAGGCTGCCCGATGGAGCGTTTGGACGTGCGACTGTCGTGCTGGGATGAAGAAGTCGAAGCCGGCGAAGTGCTTGCCGAAGGCATGGTGTTCAGCTATTCACGCGGCGCCAAGGCCAACCCGGCCACGGCGCAATGCGGGCTGCACGTGGGCGACGAAACCACCTGGGCCAACCAGGCCACTGTGATGCAACGGGTGCGCGGCCATTTCGGTGACGACCAGCAGATGTTTAGCAGTGAGATGCTCAACGTATTTACCGCCATTCCCACCCGCGACCACGGCTGGCAATGGAACCCCGCACGCGGCGACCACACCACCCTGTGCCGACTGCCCGATAACCAGCAGTACCTCAGCCGCGACCTGCTCGCCACCCTGCCCGTCTCGTTGGGCTGGCCTTACCGGCACGAAGTGGAAATACGGGTGACCAGCAAGCCAAACGGCGAGGTGTGCACCATTTGGCTGAGCGGCACGGACGATGAAACCTACCTGCGCTATTTCTACACCTTTGATAACGGCCAACTGGTGATGGTCTCCACCGACGACGAGCCGGACGACGTCAAGCGCGAATGGCGCTGGGCCAACGGCGAGCCGTGGGAATACACGCGCCGCCAGATGCCCGACTCGGTGGCCGGGCATGACGCGATTTTGTATTGGCACAAGGTGGCGGCTGAGCAGTGGCCGAAGCAGATGGATTATTCGCCGGACTTTAAGGAGTTTGCGGGGTTGAAGGCGTTTGCGGGGGAGTTGGTGGAGCGGTTTGGGAAGTGAGGCTTTTTTGTGGGCGGGCGTGGTTGTGCCGAGTACGTGGTTTTCCTGCACTATTCTGGATCCCCGCGTTCGCGAGGATGACGGAGGTTTTTCGCGCGATTGGTGTAAGAAAACATGAGTCTGCAACCACCCCCCCGTCATCCTCGCGAACGCGGGGATCCAGAATTTCAAGCCTTACGCGCCTCTAAACCCAACCCCCACAAACCCTCACTGCCCCAACCCATACTTCCTAACCTTATCGAACAACGTCGTCTTAGCCATCCCCAACTCCAAACTCGCCTGACTCAAATTCCCCCCGCTGCGCTGCAACGCATCGCTCAACAAATTGCGCTCAAACGCCTCCACCGCTTCAGAAAACGCCAACGGCTGCGCGCTCCCCGCTCCGGTTTTTTTGAACGCGGGCAAACCCAGGGCAAAGCGCTCGGCCACGTTGCGCAGTTCGCGTACGTTGCCGGGCCAGTCGTGGCTCATGAGGTGGGACAGCGTCTGGTTATCCAGCTCCGGCGCGGCGCGGTCGAAGCGCAGGGACGACTGCTGCAAAAAATGCTCGAACAATTGCAGGATGTCTTCACGACGCTCGCGCAGTGGCGGCAGTTCCAGCGTCACGACGTTGAGGCGGTAGTACAAGTCGCTACGAAATTCGCCAACTTTGCTCGATTCGTCGAGGTCCGCTTTGGTCGCGGCAATCACCCGGCAGTCCACCGCCACGCTCTGGTTTGAGCCCAGTCGTTCAAGGGTGCGTTCCTGCAACACGCGCAGCAGTTTTATCTGCAACGCCAGCGGCATGCTTTCCACTTCGTCAAGGAACAAGGTGCCGCCGTCGGCGTGTTCGATTTTGCCGATGCGGCGTTTGCCGGCGCCGGTGAAGGCGTTCGCTTCGTGGCCGAATATCTCGCTTTCGAACAGATTTTCCGGGAGCCCGCCGCAGTTCAGCGCAACAAACTGTTTGCTGTGGCGGCGGCTGAAATCGTGCAGGCAGCGGGCAACCAGTTCTTTGCCAGTGCCGGTCTCGCCTTCGATCAGCACGTTGGCCGAGGTGTCGGCGACGTTGGCGATCAGTTCGCGCAGTTGCTGCATGGCCGGCGAGCGGCCGATGATCCGTCCTTCCAATGAATTGCGTTCGGCCAGTTGCCGACGCAACGACGACACCTCGCGCGCCAGGCTGCGTTGCTCCAGCGCCCGGCGCACCACGTCCACCAGGCGCTCTGGCGAAAACGGTTTCTCCATAAAGTCGTAGGCGCCCTTCTGCATCGCGTCCACGGCCATGGAGATGTCGCCGTGGCCGGTGATCAGCACCACGGGCAGGCTGCGGTCGCGGGCTTTGAGCTGGGTGAGCAGTTGCAGGCCATCGATGCCTGGCAGGCGAATGTCGCTGATGACGATGCCGGCGAAGTTCTCGCCCACCTGCTCCAGCGCTTCCTCGGCGCTGCCAACGCCGGTGCAGGGAATGTCTTCCAGGGCCAGCGCCTGCTGGCAGCCGAGCAGTACGTGGGGGTCGTCTTCAACAATCAGCACGCTGAGTTCAGGGTTCATAAAGGCTCGCCAAGGTGGGGGCTCGCTAACGCTAAGCTGAGAACGAAGGTGGTGCCACCCTCGGCCGGGTGTTCAACGCCCAGATGCCCGCCTGTGGCGGCGGCCAAGCTGGCCGACAGCGTGAGGCCCAGGCCCAGGCCCTGCTCGCCCGGTTTGGTGGTGAAGAAGGGTTCGAATAAATGCTTACGCGCTTCGTCATCGATGCCATGGCCGTTGTCGCGCACGCGCAGCAGGTATTTGCCGTCCTGCGCCTGACCTTCCAGCCACAGCTCGGGCTGCGGTTGCGCCTGCATGGCGTCGAGGGCGTTGCCGATCAGGTTGACCAGAATCTGTTCCAGGCGCGTTTGGTTGATGAGCAGCTGCACATCGGCGAAGTCGCGGTGCACGGTCGGGCGCATGTCGTCCAGCCGGCCACCGAGCAATTGCAGCGCGGCGTCCACGGCTTTGCCGAGCGAGGCCTGCCCCTTGTCGTCGCCGCGTCGGGCGAAGGAGCGCAGGCTGGCGGTGATGCGGCCCATGCGGTCGATCAGTTCGTTGATGGTGGTGAGGTTGGTGCTGGCCACGTCCAACTGCCCGCGCTGCAGAAAGCGCACGGTGTTGCCGGACAAGGTGCGCAACGCCGCCAGCGGCTGGTTCAACTCATGGGCGATGCTGGTGGACATTTGCCCGATGGCGGCGAGCTTGCCGGCCTGCACCAGCTCGTCCTGATAACGGCGCAGCGTCTCTTCGGCCTGGCGCCGTTCGCGAATCTGGCCCTTGAGCCGTTCGTTGCTGGCGCGCAGGTCGGCGGTGCGTTCGGTAATCCGACGCTCCAGTTGGTTGTTGGCTTCCTGCAAGGCTTCGCGGGCGGCGAGCCGGGTGGCGATGACCTTGCGCCGCTCGTTCCAGGCGATCAGCAGAAACGCCACGAAGGCAAACCCCACCGCCAGCAAAATGCCCTGGTTGATGGCTTGGCGACGCAGGTCCTGCAAGGGCGTGAGCAAGGTGAAGTTCCACGGCGTGTCACTGAGCGGCCGGGTTTGCGCCAGGTAGCTGATATTGCCGTCGTCTCCCGCCACTTCGGTGTTGGCGGGAAAGGTGAGTTTCTCTTCGCCTTCGGCCAGCGTTTCGCGGTCCAGCGGTTGCAGCTCGTTAAGCGGAAACCAGTAGTACTGCAGGCTGCGGGCGAGTTTTTCCTTGGTCTCGTCACTCAGCGGCACCACCGACTTCAACCGCCGCGCCGGATCGCTGGACAAGATGATGATGCCGTTTTCATCGCTGACAAAGGCTTCCAACCGTGCGCGCTGCCAGCGCTCTTCCAGCGGTTCCAGGCGTACTTTCACCACCGCTACGCCAATGACTTTGCCGTGCTCTTCCAAGCCATGGGCCAGGTAATAACCCGGTTCGCCGTTGGTGCTGCCGATGCCGTAGAAACGCCCCGGCTGGCTGCGAATGGCGCTTTGGAAATAGGCACGAAACGACAGGTCTTCGCCCAGGTAGCTATCGACATCGCGCCAGTTGCTGGTGGCCATCACGCGGCCGGTGGTGTCCATCACATAAATGGCGCGGCTGCGGCTGCGGCGGTTCAGGCCTTCGAGGTAATCGTTGACGGTTTGCCGATGCTCTGGCGTGGGGTCGGCCAGCAGCTCGGAGACGCTGGACTCAAGCTCCAACAGGCTGGGCAAATAGGTGTACTTGCTGATCTCGCTTTCAACCGCGCGGGCATGCAGTTCCAGCTGCCGCTGGCCGTTTTCGCTGAGGCTGCGAATGCCCACGTGCTCGCTGGCCCAGAAGCCGACAAAGCCCAGGCCGATCATCAGGGCGATGACCAGTGGCGGCAGAAAGAGGTGGCGGATCAGACGGGGTTTCACGGCGAGTGGCGACAGGGTGCGGGGGGAGTCGCATTTCATCACATAACCTTTTGGTGCACCTAGCTACGGCTACTGCGCGAACGTCAGCCGCACCCGGGCAGTGCTCGGAATCCTCACGTACTTGCGTACGCTGCGGTTCCTGCGCGCTGGCCGGGTACGGCTGACGTCCGCTCGCTACGCCTCTTACTGTGGGAAAAGCAGAGCGGTGCCGGGGCTCTTGCCTCGCTCGACTGGTCATTCTGGATTCCCGCATACGCGGGAATGACGGAAGTTTTCATGGGTATCCTCGTCATTCCCGCGAAGGCGGGAATCCAGAGTGGCACGTCAAGCAATGCAAGGGGTGTCTGCGCTGCTCTGCTTGCATCAAGGCGTAGCAAGCGGATATCAGCGATTATCGGCCAGCCCGCAGATAGCCTCAGTGCTGCAAAATTTTGTTCAAAAAGTGCTGCGTCCGTTCCGCACGCTGGTTGATGTCGCCGAAGAATTCTTCTTTTTTGCAGTCTTCGATGATTTTGCCGGCGTCCATGAAGATCACGCGGTCGGCCACTTTGCGGGCGAAGCCCATTTCGTGGGTTACGCACATCATGGTCATGCCTTCCTGGGCCAGTTGCACCATGACGTCGAGCACTTCGTTGACCATTTCCGGGTCGAGGGCCGACGTCGGTTCGTCGAACAGCATGACGATGGGGTCCATGGCCAACGCTCGGGCAATCGCCACGCGCTGTTGCTGGCCTCCGGAAAGCTGGCCCGGATGTTTGTGGGCATGCGCCGACAGGCCGACTCGTTCAAGCAATTGCAGGCCCTTGGCGGTGGCTTCTTCCTTGCTGCGGCCGAGCACTTTGATCTGCGCGATGGTCAGGTTTTCGGTGATGGTCAGGTGCGGGAAGAGTTCGAAATGCTGGAACACCATGCCCACACGGGAGCGCAGTTTCGGCAGGTTTGTTTTCGGGTCGGCGATGGAGGTGCCGTCGACCACGATGTCGCCCTTTTGAAACGGCTCCAGCGCGTTGACGCATTTGATCAAGGTGGACTTTCCCGAGCCCGACGGCCCGCACACCACGATCACTTCGCCTTTCTGGACTTCGGTGCTGCAATCAGTCAGCACCTGGAAGTCGCCATACCACTTGTTGACGTTCTTGATGGAGATCATACGGCGAACCTCTTTTGCAGACGCTTGACCAGCAGCGAGGCGGCAAAGCTGATGGTGAAATAGGTAACCCCGGCGAAGATCAGGAACTCGTTGGAGCGCCCGATAATGTCGCCACTGGCACGCGAGGCGTTAAGGAAGTCGACCAGGCCGACGGCGTACACCAGCGAGGTGTCCTGGAACAGGATGATGCTTTGCTGCAACAGCAGCGGGGTCATCTTGCGAAAGGCCTGAGGCAGAATAATCAGGCGCATCACTTGGCCGTAGGTCATGCCGAGTGCTTGCGCCGCGCCCATCTGGCCCTTGGGAATCGACTGCACGCCGGCGCGGACGATTTCGCAGAAGTACGCCGCTTCAAACATCATGAAGGCCACGATGCAGGAGGCGAACGCACCGATGGGCGTGTCTTCGCCCGTGATCCAGCGCAGCACAAACGGTACCGCCAAGTAGAACCAGGTGATGACCAGCAGCAGCGGAATCGAGCGGAAGTAGTTGACGTAGGCACCAGCCAAGTTGGCCAAGAGCTTGTTGTGCGACAGGCGCATTAGCGCCAACACGGTGCCAAGAATAATGCCGCCGACCACGCCCAGCGCCATCAGTTGCAGGGTCAGAATCATGCCGTTCCACAAGCCCGGCAAGGCCGGAACGATGCCCGAGAAGTCGAGTTCCATCACTTACCCCCTACGGAAATCAAACCCGGTACCGCGACTTTTTTCTCCACCATGCGCATCAGCAACATAAGGCTCATGTTCAAGGTGAAGTAAATCAGCGTGGCGAGGGTGAACGCCTCAAACAGGTTGGCAGAAAACTCGGCGGTCTGTTTGGTCTGCGCGAGCAGTTCCATCAGGCCGATCAAGGACGCGACTGAGGAGTTTTTGAACACGTTCAAGAACTCGGAAGTAAGCGGCGGAATGATGATGCGGTAAGCCTGCGGCAGCAGCACATTCCAGTAGATTTGCGCCAGGCTGAAGCCCATGGCTCGCGCGGCGGATTCCTGGCCACGGGGCAGCGCCTGAATGCCGGTGCGCACTTGTTCGCACACCCGCGCGGCGGTGAACAGGCCCAGGCAAACGACCACGCTCAGGTAAGCCGAGGTGGTGGGATTCAAGTCTTGCTTGTACCAGTCCTGCAGGTTTTGCGGCAGCAGATCGGGCACCAGGAAGTACCAGATAAACAGCTGCACCAGCAGCGGCACGTTGCGAAACAGCTCGACGTAACAGGTGGCGATGCCGGCCACCAGCCGGTTCGGCACGGTGCGCATAATGCCCAGCACCGAGCCCAACAGCAGCGCAACAATCCAGGCCACGACGGCAATGGCGATGGTCCAGCCCAAGCCGGAAATGAACCAGTCGAGATAGGTCTCGCTGCCCACGCCGGTGGACCTGAAGAACACATTCCAGTCCCATTTGTAATTCATTCGGGTCTCCCCTCAGATCGTTCGATAGACACAGGCTCGCCGCGGTCCGCGCAAACGGCACGCAGCACTCTCCCGAGCGCTTGGCGCACTCGGGAGGTACGGTCAGAGAGGGATCAGGACTTTTTGTCGTCAGCCGCTTTGTCGGTCGGGTTGGCGATCAGGGCCTTGAGTTCTTCGCTCATTGGGAAGTTCAGGTTCAGGCCTTTTGGCGGGATGGGCTTCATAAACCATTTTTCGAAAATGGCGTTGATTTCGCCCGACTTGTACACGCCGACGATGGCGTCATCGACGGCCTTTTTGAAGGGTTCATCGCCCTTGCGCACCATGCAGCCGTAAATTTCGTACGACTGCGGCGTGCCGGTGACGGCCCAATCATCGGCGCGCTTGGCCTTGGCGGCTTCTCCGGCCAGCAAGGCGTCATCCATCATGAACGCCACGGCGCGACCCGACTCCAGCATCTGGAACGATTCGCCGTGATCTTTGGCCGAGATCACGTTCATGCCCATCTGCTTGTCGGCGTTCATGGACTTGAGAATGCGCTCGGACGTGGTGCCGGCGGTGGTCACGACGTTCTTGCCTTTAAGGTCGGCGAAGTCTTTGTACACCGAGTCTTTCTTCGACAGCAGACGGGTGCCGATTTCGAAAATGCCCACCGAGAAGTCAACCTGCTGCTGGCGTTCCACGTTGTTGGTGGTGGAGCCGCATTCCACATCCACGGTGCCGTTCTGCACCAACGGAATACGGGTTTGCGAGGTGACCAGGTTGTACTTGACCTTGAGGTCGGGCATGTCGAGGTCTTTCTTCAGCGCTTCGACAATTTTCAGTTGCAGGTCGTGGGAGTAGCCCATCGGCTTGCCGGTGGCGTCGGCGATGTAGGAGAACGGAATCGAGGCGTCGCGGTGGCCGAGGGTGATCACGCCCGACTCTTTGATTTTTTTCAGGGTGCCGGTCAGTTCAGCGGCAACAGCGTGGGGAGCAAGCAGAGCGGCGGCCATAGCTGCGCCCAGGAGATGGGGGACGATGCGCATCAAATTTCCTCAATGTTGTTTTTTTTATGGAGCCAGTTCGCTGGCCCTTTTGTGCGTTGCCGGCTCGCCACCTTCAGCGGTTGGCGCAACGAGCAGTCATTGGGGATAGAGCATGTCTTGTGCCAAGGCCGACAAACTCACTTAACATGTTGTTTTATATATTTATTTACTTAACAAACTGGAATTATCCTACGTAAAACGTCCGACTTTCCGAATACTTCATCGGACCGCGTTCGGAAAACCGAGCGTTGGACGCTGTGCAGATTGACGCGCTGGATCACCTGATTGGCGCAGTCGGGCAAGCCGGTGCGCTGGCCGTTGGGCACACTGCGGGGCACGGATTTTCACCTAGGCTGATTCGACCGACCGTGCACTGAGCACGACTATGCAGGAGAGCATGATGTCCAGAGGCGTTCCGATTCCCCGTCACCCCGACAACGATTACTCCACCGAACAGGCCACCGTGCGCCGCGAGTTCATCAAGGCGCAAACCGGTGCGGCGCTGGACACCGTCGGCCAGTACGCCATCGACCCGGAAGTCACGCGCGGCAACATCGAAAACTTTATCGGCGTGGTGCAAATGCCCCTCGGCCTGGCCGGCCCGCTGCGTATCGAAGGCGAACATGCGCGAGGCGATTTCTACATTCCCATGGCCACCACCGAAGGCACGCTGCTGGCCAGCTACAGCCGTGGCATGCGCGCCATCAGCGCCTCGGGAGGGGTAAAAACCACCGTGGTTAAACACTCCATGCAGCGCGCGCCGGTGTTTATGTTCAACGATGCCCTGCAAGCCCGCGAGTTCGGCGCCTGGCTGGTGAGCGAGTTTGAAACCATCAAGGCCGTCACCGAAACCACCACCCGCAGCGGCAAGCTGTTCGAGATCGAGCAGTACCCGGTGGCGAACATGCTCTACACCCGTTTCTGCTACACCACCGGCGATGCCGCCGGGCAGAACATGACCAGCAAAGCGACCTACGCTGCCTGCGAATGGATCAAGGCTAACCACCCGTTAAAGCCGCGCTACATTCTTTCCGGCGCCATCGACACCGACAAAAAACACTCGGCCATGAACATGATCCAGACCCGTGGCAAACGGGTGATCGCCGAGTTCACCCTCAAGCGCGAGGTGGCCCACGAGCTGCTGCGCGTGGACCCCGCCAACCTGTATCGCTACCGGCAAATTGCCGCCGTGGGCGCCATTCAAGCCGGCGCGGCGTACAGCGGTGCGCATTCGGCCAATGGCTTGGCGGCACTGTTTATCGCCACCGGGCAAGACGCCGCCAACGTGGCCGAATCCCATGGCGGCATTACCTACGGCCAACTGTTGGATAACGGTGATTACTACTGGTCGGTCACCCTGCCCGCCGTCATTTGCGCCACCCATGGCGGCGGCACCAGCCTGCCAACCCAGCGCGAATGCCTGCAAATGCTCGACTGCTACGGCGCAGGTAAAGCCGACAAGCTGGCGGAAATCATCGCCGCCGTGGTGCTGGCCGGCGATGTGTCACTGACCTCGGCGATTCTGGCCGGGGATTGGGTAAGCAGCCATGAGGCGCTGGGGCGTAACCGCTAAGGCACCAAGCACCGCGCTTTTGTAGGAGCGAGCTCGCTCGCGAACCCCTGGAAACGAATGTACAACCGGGGTTTCCAGGATTCGCCAGCAAGCTGGCTCCTACGGGGCGGTGAGTTCCTTGGCTCGCGCGCTTTCCTGCTTGTGCGCCGCCACTTCACGCTGGGCCGTGGCCAGGTCGAATGAGTTGTCCCATTTGGCGATGGCGATGGTGCCAATGCCGTTGCCGATCAAGTTGGTCACCGCCCGCGCTTCGTTGAGGAAGCGGTCGATGCCCAGCAGCAGCACAAGCCCCACCAGCGGAATGGAATGAATGGTGGTCAGCGTCGCGGCCAAGGTCACAAAGCCTGCGCCGGCTACCCCGGCCGAACCTTTGGAGGTCAGCAGCAACACGCCCAGCAGCACCATCTGGTCCCACATGGTCAGCGGCGTATTGGTGGCCTGGGCGACGAAGATCGCCGCCATGGTCAGATAAATGCAGGTGCCGTCGGCGTTGAAGGTGTAGCCGGTCGGCAGCACCATGCCCACCACCGATTTCTTGCAGCCGAGTTTTTCCAGTTTGACCATCATGCGCGGCAGCACCGCTTCGGTTGAACAGGTGCCGAGGGTGACCAGAATTTCATCTTTGAAGTAGCGCAAAAATTGCAGCAACGGCAGCCCCGACCACCTGGCCACGGTGCCCAGCACCAGCACCACAAACACCAGCGTGGTCAGGTACAGCGCGACCAGCAATTGGCCCAGCGACAGCAAAGTGCCAATGCCATATTTGCCAATCGTGAACGCCATGCCGGCACCGGCGCCGAGCGGCGCCAGGCGCATGACCATGGCGACAATTTTGAACAGCCCTTGCAGGAACAAGTCGATGGTGTTGATCAGCGGCTTGCTCACCTCGCCCATCTGCACCAGCGCCACGCCCATCAGCACCGATATCAAAATCACCTGCAGCATCGAGCCTTTGGCGAAGGCGTCGATAAAGGTGTGCGGAATAATGTTGAGAAAGAAATCCACCGCGCCGCCCTGCTCGTTCGCGACCTGGGTGTATTTGCCGATGGCGCTGCCATCAAGCGATTCGGTGTTGATGTTCATGCCCACGCCGGGCTTGAGCACGTTGACCACCACCAGGCCAATGACCAGGGCGATGGTGGAAAGAATTTCAAAATAGATAAGCGCCTTGACGCCGATGCGCCCCACTTCCTTGATGCTGCCCATTTTGGCGATGCCGACCACCACGGTGCCGAAAATAATCGGCGCCAGAAGCATTTTGATCAGCTTGATAAAGCCGTCTGCCAAGGGTTGCAGGCGGGCTGCGAATTGCGGTTCGACGTAACCCAGTACCGCGCCGATGGCGATACCGATCAGGACCTGAACATACAGCTGGCCGTACCAGCGAGTTCTGGACGTTTGCATCATGCACCTCGTTTTATTGTTGTGTTCGGTGGGTGTGACCGGGCGCCTGTGCGGCGCGCTAAAAACGCCACTGCCACGCGTGTGGCGAGGCAGTGGAAATGCTTGATCAGCCCTCGCCCAGTTCGCGCATTACCGCGTACAGCGCCGACTTGGCCTCAAAGCCCACGCCTGGAATATCCGGCAGGCCGACGTAGCCGTCTTGCACCTGAATGCCGTCGGCAAACCCGCCGAAGGGCTGGAACACATCCGGGTAGGATTCGTTGCCGCCCAGGTGCAAACCGGCAGCGATGTTCAGCGACATCTGGTGGCCGCCGTGGGGCACCACGCGGCGCGACGACCAGCCCAGTTCTTCCATGACCTTGAGCGTGCGCATGTACTCGACCAGCCCGTACGACAGCGCGCAGTCGAACTGCACGTAATCGCGGTCGGCGCGCATGCCGCCGTGGCGCAGCAGGTTGCGCGCGTCCTGGTGAGAGAACAGGTTTTCACCAGTGGCCATCGGCAGTTCGTAGTGATTGGCCAGCTCGGCTTGCAGGGCGTAGTCCAGCGGGTCGCCGGCTTCTTCGTACCAGAACAGGTTGTACGGCTTGAGCGCTTCGGCGTAGGCAATCGCGGTGCGTTGGTCGAAACGGCCGTTGGCGTCCACGGCCAGACGGCTGCCGTCGCCTACGACCTTGATCACCGACTCGATACGGCGAATGTCTTCGGCCAACGGCACCGCGCCGATTTTCATCTTCACCACGTTGTAGCCGCGGTCGAGGTAGCTGCGCATTTCGTCTTGCAGCTTGGTGTCGTCCTTGCCTGGGTAGTAGTAACCGCCGGCCGCGTACACCCAGACCTTGTCGTCGGCCTGGCCGTTGCGGTAACGGTCAGCGAGCAGGCGGTACAGCGGCTTGCCTTCAATTTTCGCCACGGCATCCCACACGGCCATGTCGATGGTGCCTACCGCCACCGAGCGCTCGCCGTGGCCGCCGGGCTTCTCGTTGGTCATCAGGGTTTTCCAGATGGCGAACGGGTCGAGGTTGTTGTGTTCCTTGTCGATCAGCGATTCCGGGTCGGCTTCGGTGATGCGCGCCAGGAAGCGGTCACGCATCAGCGCGCCCTGACCGTAGCGGCCGTTGGAGTTGAAGCCGTAACCGATTACCGGCTTGCCGTCGCGGATCACATCGGTAACCACCGCCACGACCGAACAGGTCATTTTCGAGAAGTCGATGTAGGCGTTGGCAATGGGCGAGGCAATGGAAACGGTTTTTTCGCGGATGTCGACGATACGCATGGCGCGCTCCTCTTGTTGTTGAGGAGGTCACCGTAAACGTGGCTCCGGAGCACGCCCAATGCTATTAATGCGGCACCCCATGCACAAACGGCATTGCCCCAATGGAACTCGTCTGGCTCGAAGATTTTGCAGCGCTGGCTGCGTACGGCAGTTTTGTTCGCGCCGCCGAAGCGCGGCACATTACACAGCCGGCGTTCAGTCGCCGGGTGCGTTCATTGGAAACCTGGATGGGCGTCGAACTGTTCGTTCGCACGCCCCATGGCGCCACGCTCACCGAGGCGGGCAAACACATTCTGGCCAGCGCCCAAGACGCCGCCAGCCGGCTTTATCGCCTGCGCGCCGAGGCTCAGGAAGTGGCCGGCAAAGCCGCAAAAACCCTGCTGTTTGCCGCCACCCATTCGCTGTCGTTTACGTTTTTCCCGCGTTGGATTCGCAGCGCCGACAAAGGCGCGCCCATTGAAGCGGTGCGCCTGGACTCCGGCAGCATGGCGGTGTGCGAGCACATGCTGGTACACGGCCAAGTGCAGTTTCTGCTCTGCCATCGGCACCCTGACGTGCCGCCGCTGCTGCCGCCGGAGCAGTACGTTAGCAAGGTGATAGGTCACGACGTGCTGATGCCGCTGATGGGCGCTTCGGCCGAGTTTGGCGACGGCGCCAGCGCCCTGCCCTACCTCGCCTACACCGAAGAGTCGGGCCTGGGGCGAATCGTCAGCCACCGCTTGCTCGGCGAGCAAGCGCCTCCACTGGAACCGCTGTTCAGCAGCCCGTTGGCCGCCGTGCTGATGTCCATGGCGCTGGAAAACAAAGGCATCGCCTGGTTGCCCAAAAGCCTGACCGAGCAGGAAATCGTCGACGCGCGGCTCAAGCGCGCCCTTGATGAGCGCTGGGATATACCGCTGGATATCCACATCACCCGCCCTGTCGCGCCCATCAGTCCGTCGGCTGAAGCGTTTTGGCAGAAGCTGGGCTGACGGGTAACTGGCAAAAGCATCGCGGCTAAAGCCGCTCCTACAGGATGCAGTGGTTTGTATGGGAGCGACTTCAGTCGCGATGGGTTCGCACACCCAATGCTGATCAGCCACTTGTCGTCTCGACCAATCGCCCGTCGCTAGCTGAAGGTCCCTTGCTAAGACGCACTGGCGAGGACCGGCTGATGAGCGCAGATGCACACGACTACACCGCCCTGTTTGATCAACCCGAATCCGCTCCGGTCGGTACCGGGCATGCCGAGCTGGATTGTTTAATCATCGGCGCAGGCCCGGCCGGGCTGACCACGGCGGTTTATCTGAGCCGCTACCACCGGCGCGTATTGGTTGCCGACGGCGGCCGCAGCCGCGCCAGTCTGATTCCGCTGTCGCATAACTACCCAGGCTTCCCGCCCGGCATTTCGGGCAATGACCTGCTCTCCCGTCTGCGCGAACAGGCCACGCGGTATGGCGCTGCGATTGAACCCGGCTGTGTGCGTAGCCTGGAGAAAACCAAAACCGGGTTTGCCGCCCAACTCAACGACCGGGTAATTACGGCACGGCGTGTGGTGCTGGCCACAGGCATCGTCGATACCCTGCCGGACATGGACCGGCCCTACGACGGCGTGGCGCAAGCGTCGATCAGGCTTTGCCCGATTTGCGATGGTTATGAGATGGATGGCGACGACGTGGCGGTGTATGGCGAGGCCCATTGCGCGATCAGTCATGGCCTGTTTCTGCGCAACTTCACCGACCGCGTTACGGTGCTGGTGCACGGCGACAGCCAGGCCTGCGAGGAAGCGGTAGCGGTGGCGCGGCACACGGGCATACGCCTCATCAGCGACCGGGTGGAGCACATCGAAATCGTCGGCGAACAGGTGCGTGTGGTCACCTGCAAGGGCGAGCAATTTCACTTCGATATCGTCTACCCCTCGTTGGGTTCACAGGTGTGTTCGGAGCTTGCCACCCACCTCGGCGCGCAGGCCACCGACGGTGGTTCGCTGCAGGTGGACGCGCACCAACGCACCACGGTCGACGGTCTGTACGCGGTGGGGGATGTGGTGGATTCGCTGAAGCAAATCAGTGTCGCGACGGGCCAGGCGGCGGTCTGTGCGACCGCCGTGCATAACAGCCTTGAAGTGCGTTTGTGGGACCGGGCACGGGACAAAAAAGCCGTGCCCGATTAACCCTTAAGCAGGCGCACTCAGCGCCGTGCCTGAAGCTGCCGAGGCGAGGTGAGTACGTGCTCAAGCTGAGGCTCATCCACCGCCATATGCAAGGCCATATGCTGGGCCTGCTCCCAGCGCAGATCGGGGTCCAGCCACTGCATGGCATGTTCGGCGGTGAAGGCCAGCAGCCGCTGGGAGTAATCATTGTGGCTGTAGGTCATAAACGCCATGCCGTCACAGCCGCTGGGCTTTTCGCTGATTTGCGCCAGGCCGGCGAGGAACAACGGCGTGGAGCGGCGCGAGGTGGTGTAGCTCAGGCGCAGCGGCTGATCGAGCGGCGCGTCGGCGGGCAAGTCGTACCAACCGTCCACCGGCACCAATACGCGGCCATTGCTGCGCACGCGGTCGAACACTTTCGAGCGCATCACCAGGTGCAACGGAATCTGCGTACGCGGCGGCATGGTGCCCATGGCCCACACCGGCGACCAGCCCCAGCGCACTTTCACGCTTTCGATCTCACCGTCACGCTGGCGCAAAACGCTGACCGGCATATTGGGTTTGATCACGCTTTTTTTCTGCCCGGATGTCGCGAACGTAGCCGCCGAATGCCGGCTGCCCATGGCCCTGGATTCGCCGCTGACCAAGCGAGTTTCGGTATGTGCAAATAACTCAGAAAAATCCGTGGATGAAGCGTGTTGAACAATACATTTACACATGGCGAAACTCCGGCAGTCGTTCGTAAAGACGTCGTCGGCATTAGTCGCGCTTAGCAGCGAGTGACGACGTTGTGTACGTACGAGCGGTTGCCTGGAGCGCCGGTTCGACACTTCCGACCAACAGCCGGTTGGCGAGTGAACTTACTGCAACCGTGCTCAGTGAAACGTGGGGAACCGTTGTTTGACGAGCGCCTGCGCGTCCTCGGCGAGCTGATCGAGCAAGCGGTCGCGCTCATACTCCGCCTCGCGCATGGCGGTGTCGCCGTGCTGTTTAAGCAGATACGTATGAATTTGCCGCACCTCTTTGGACTGATAGATGGGCGCCTGATCTTGCACCGCCACCATGCCGCTGGAGCGCTGCGCGCGAGTGTTCATCAGCACCTGTGGGCCCTGAGCGGCCAGCACGCGAAAGCCCATCGCCTCGAAGGCCGGCACCTGACTGGCCACGCACGCCAACTCCATATGCGGGCGCTGCTCGATGATTTTCGCCACCATGGCTCGCGCCATTCCGCGCCGCCGACAGTTGGCTTGTACTGCCATATACGCCAGCGTGCAGGCTTGGGCGTCGTCATGGCTGGGCAAATACAAGGCAAAGCCCAACACCTGTGACGGGTCTTCGTCATCCAAGGCCAACACCAACCGCGGCGCACTCGGTTGCGCCTCGCCCATGGCCTGCAGATACAAGTGCACCTCAAAGCCGATCACGTATTGGTACAGCTGAAACAGCGGATTTTCAGGCGTTAGCGGCACCGGGCTGATATCGGTGAAGTAGTCGACCACCCTCTGCAACACCTGGCTTTTCAGCGACTCGGGCGGCGGGTTGTCCAGGTGTACGAGGGTGAACATGGGCGGCTGGGCTCCGGGCATAAGGAGGAACGGATGGCCGGTATTGTAGCGTTGGCCGGCCCGGTGCTGGCGACAGAGCGGCGTTTTCCCCGGGGCGTCAATTTCAACAGCGCGGCGCGGCGAATCTTCAGAGTTCATTAAGGTTGGTTGTTGATAGTGCCTCCATCGAATGACCGCTGGAGGGGATGTCGATGATTGATACCGAGTGGAACAGTTCGTTTCCGTTGAGTTTTGGCCCGGATGCAAAGCGTCCGCTGGCGTTGTCTCTGGTCCGTGAACACGAGGCTGACCGCGCGTTGATCGAGGGGTTTATTCAAGAGCGCTTCGCGGCGGTGCATCACGCCGACATTCATCAATTCATGCCTGAGCTGATGGCCTTGCATGACCGCCAGCATCAGCTCTGCGCGGCGGTGGGGTGCCGTTTGGGCGCGGCCGCGCCACTGTTTATCGAGCAGTACCTGCAAAACCCAGTGGAGCACGTGATTTCGCTGATCGCCGGTGAGACGGTGGAGCGACGCAGTGTGGTCGAGGTGGGCAACCTGGCGGCGCGCAATGCCGGCAGCGCCCGGCTGATTATTGTGGCCATGACCTGGCTGCTGGCCCGTCACGGGCTGGAGTGGGTGGTGTTCACCGGCGCTGCCACGTTGATCAACAGCTTCCAGCGCCTGGGCCTGGAGCCGCTGCTGCTGTGCGAGGCCGACCCGAAAATGCTCGGCCTGGATGAACACGCCTGGGGCAGTTATTACGCCCAGCATCCCCATGTGTACGCCGGCAATATCCGCTTTGGCCTGGAACAGCTGGAAACCAGCGGTGTGCTCGCACGCCTGGGTTTTCCTTTCTTTAATGCGGAGCACTGCCATGCAGCATGAATTGGCCGTGTTGCGCAGTGCGCTGCAAAACCATGGGCTGTTTCGCCCGACCGTGTGTGCGCTTCGAGGGCCGACCAGCCGCTTCGATTATGTGCACCTGTGGGACGCCATTGAGCAACGCCGGGCCCTGCTTCAGGCCCACAACGGCAAGGTGTTTGCGCTGGTGATGGAAAACAGCCCCGAAGCGGTGCTGTGGGACCTGGCGGCATTGTTCGCCGGCGTGCCCAGCGTGATTCTTGCGCCCTTCTTCACCCAGGCGCAGCGTGTGCATTGTTTCAATCAGAGCCAGGTGGATATCGCCATGGCTGATGAAGCAATGACCGAGCACATGGAAGATGCCGGCTTTCATCGCGAGGGCGTGTTCTGGCGCCGCACCCAGACTGCCGACCCGCTCATTCCCGAAGGCACCGCAAAAATCACCTACACCTCGGGAACCACCGGCACGCCCAAAGGCGTGTGCCTGAGCGCAGACGCCTTGCTGCGGGTGGCGCGCGAACTGGAAAGCGCCAGCCGCGCCGCCGCGCCCGAACGCTACCTGGCCGTGTTGCCGCTGGCGGTATTGCTGGAAAACCTGGGCATTTATGCCGCGCTGGTTGCTGGCGCGAGCATCACCCTTTCGCCGCAGCAGCAAATGGGCATCACCGGTGCCACGGGTGTGCAATGGCCGCGCCTGCTGGGCACCATGGTCATGAGCGGCGCGCAGAGCCTGATTCTGGTGCCGCAACTGCTGCTGGGGCTGGTCACGGCCATTGAACGCAAGCTGGTGTCGGCCGAGCTGTTTCGCTTTGTGGCGGTGGGCGGCGCACGGGTGTCGGCCGATTTGCTGGCCCGCGCCGCCGCCGTCCATTTGCCGGTTTACCAAGGCTATGGATTATCCGAATGCGCCTCGGTGGTGTGCCTGAACCGCCCGGCGCACAACCGCCCCGGCAGCGTCGGCAAGCCATTGCCGCACGTGCAGGTGCGCATTGCCGAGGACGGCGAAGTGCTGGTCAGCGGTTCGGCCCTGTTGGGCTATCTGGGCGAAGCGCCCTTCAGCGATGAGTGGCTGCCCACCGGCGACATCGGCGAGTTCGACGCTGACGGCTACCTGTTTTTGAAGGGCCGCAAGAAGCACCAGTTCATCACCAGTTTTGGCCGCAACGTTAATCCCGACTGGGTCGAGGCCGAGCTGACGCAGCGCGGCACCATCGCCCAGGCGTTTGTGCACGGCGAAGGCCTGAACCACAACCTGGCGTTGCTCTGGCCGCTGGACCCCTCCTGCGATGACGAGGCCCTGGCCGCCACCGTCGCCCACGCCAATACGCAACTGCCGGACTACGCCCAGGTTCACGCCTGGCAGCGCCTGCCCGCCCCGTTTACCCCCGATAACGGTTTGCTCACCAGCAATGGCCGGTTACGTCGGGACGCCATTTTGTCGCGCTACCGCGATGCCCTTTCCGCACTGGTTACCGAGTGAGGCTTACGCCATGACATTTTTCGACGAACTACAAGCGGCAACCGCGCACGAACGCCAGACGCTGTTCAGCGTTCCGGTCATTCGCGACGCCCTGGCCGGCGATGTCAGCCTGGACGGCTACCGCGCGTTTCTAACCCAGGCGTACTACCACGTCCGTCATACCGTGCCGCTGATGATGGCCTGCGGCGCACGGCTGCCCAGCCGGCTGGAATGGCTGCGCGGTGCGGTGTGCGAATACATCGAGGAAGAGTACGGCCATGAACAGTGGATTCTGAACGACATCCGCGCCAGCGGCGGCGACGCGGAGCGGGTGCGCGACGGCACGCCTTCGCTGCCCATCGAATTGATGGTGAGCTTTCTGTACGACCTGATCGCACGCGGCAACCCGGTTGGCTTGTTCGGTATGGTCAACGTGCTCGAAGGCACCAGCATCGCGCTGGCTACCCAGGCCGCGATCACCATCCAGCAACGCCTGTCGCTGCCAGCCACGGCTTTCAGCTACCTGGCCTCGCACGGCGCGCTGGACATCGGCCACATGGACACCTACCGCGACCTGATGAACCGGCTCGAAACGCCGGAAGACAAAGCGGCCGTCATCCATGCCAGCAAAGTGGTGTATCACCTCTACACCGAGATGTTCCGCACCCTGCCCCGCGCTCAGGCGCAAACGGGCGTCAGCGAGGCCCGTCATGCAACTGTCTGATTGCCGTGTGGTGCTGACCGGGGCCACCGGCGGCATCGGCTTGGCACTGGTAGAGCAGCTCTGCGCAGGCGGCGCCCACGTGTTGGCGGTCACGCGCCAGCCGGCGGCACTGGCGGCTTTGCGCGCCAGTTATCCGCACACCCTGCACGAGGTTGTCGCGGATCTGCGCACGCCGGCCGGGCGCCACGCCATCGTCGAGGCGGCGCGGCACATGGGCGGTATCAACCTGTTGCTCAACGGCGCAGGGGTAAACCGCTTTGCCTTGATCGAACAGCTCGACGACCACGCCATCGCCGACATGCTGACGGTGAACGTCATCGCCACCTTGCAGTTGACGCGCGCCATGCTGCCAACGCTGCGCAGCCAACCCCATGCGCTGGTAGTGAACGTGGGCTCGACTTACGGCTCCATCGGTTACCCCGGTTACGCGGTGTATTGCGCAAGTAAGTTCGCCCTGCGCGGGTTTTCCGAAGCGCTGCGCCGCGAGCTGGCCGACACCGACGTCAACGTGCTGTACGTGGCACCACGCGCCACCCGCACAAGCATGAACAGCGCCGCAGCCATGGCGCTGAACCAGGCCCTGAAGGCCAGCGTCGACGAACCCCAGCGCGTGGCACAGGCGGTGATGGGCGCCATTCAGAAAAACCTCAGTGAGCTGTACCTGGGCTGGCCGGAAAAACTCTTCGTGCGCCTGAACGGTTTGCTCCCGAGCGTGGTTGACCGCGCCCTGCGCAAAAAACTGCCGGTCATTCGCAGCTTTATTCATTCACAGGAAAATCCCCCACGATGAAAACCCACTGGTTAGTGCCCACCGTCGCCCTGCTCGGCATGTTTGCTCAGGCGTCAGCCTGGGCCCTGGACGAAACTGGCAGCCAACGCTTGCTGGGTATTCAGCAGCGTTGGGCCCAAGTGCAATACAACACCCCGGCGGCGCAAAAAACCGCCGAGTTCGAAAAGCTGGCGGCGCAGACCCAGGCGTTTGTGACCGAGCAACCTGAAGCGGCTGAAGCCTGGATCTGGAACGGCATCGTGGTCAGCAGTTGGGCCGGCGCCCAAGGCGGCTTGGGCGCGCTGGGCAAAGCCAAGCAATCGAAGGCCTCGCTGGAAAAAGCCTTGGAACTCGACCCTTCGGCCCTGCAAGGCTCGGCTTACACGAGCCTTGCCGCCCTCTACGACCGCGTGCCGGGCTGGCCGATTGGATTCGGTGACGCCGACAAAGCCGACGCACTGCTACGCCATGCGCTGCAACTAAACCCCAACGGCATCGACAGCTTGTACTTCTGGGGCGACCACCTGTACCGACAAGGCCAATACCCGCAAGCCAAAGCCGCCCTGCTCAGCGCTAAACTGGCGGCGCCGCGCCCCGGCCGAGAACTGGCTGACGAAGGCCGGCGACGTGATATCGATGCTTTACTCAAGGACGTTGAGCACAAGCTCGACTGATCGCCCACCTGTCATTAAGGACACCCATGCGCTTGTTGCTGGTCGAAGATGACACCGCCCTCGGTGAGGGCGTACGCGCCGGTTTGCGGGCCGAGGGCTACACCGTGGACTGGCTGCAAGACGGCGCCAGCGCCGTACACGCCCTGCTCAGCGAAACCTTTGATGTGCTGGTGCTGGATCTGGGCTTGCCCCGGCTGAGCGGCATTCAGGTGTTGCAGCAAATACGCGCCGGGGGCTGCAACCTGCCGGTGCTGATTCTCACCGCCCGCGACGACACCGAAGACCGCGTTGCCGGCCTGGACGCCGGCGCCGACGATTACCTGGTCAAACCCTTCGACCTCAACGAACTCAAAGCTCGCCTGCGCGCCCTGCTGCGCCGCAGTACTGGACGTGCACAAGTGGTGGTCGAACATGCGGGCGTCAGTCTTGATCCAGCCACCCAGCAAGTGCGCTACCAAGGCTCGGCGGTGGTGCTGACGCCCAAGGAATATGTACTGCTGCATGAACTGCTGGCTCAGCCAGGCAAGGTGTTCACCCGTGAACGCCTTACCCAACTGCTGTATGGCTGGGACGAAGAAGCGGAGAGCAACACCCTTGAGGTGCACATTCATCACCTGCGCAAAAAGCTGTTTGCAGAACTGATTCGAACCGTGCGCGGAATTGGCTATTTGGTGGAGCGTTGAGATGACCTCACTGCGCCATCGCACGCTGTGGTTGGTACTGGTGTTGTTGGTGCTGGGCACCTCGACCATCACGGTTTACAACTTCCACGACAGTAGCCATGAAATCACCGAAATCTACGACGCCCAACTCGCGCAAAGCGCCAGGCTGTTGCAGGGCGTGTTGCAAATGCCGTTGCCCGCTGAACAGCGTCAGCAACTCTACGAGGCCTTCAATAGCGCGTTGAGCCAGGCAGGCCGGCACAAAGTGGGCCATCCCTATGAAGGCAAAATGGCTTTTCAAGTGTGGGACCTGCACGGCAACAGCCTGGTGCGTTCGGCCAGTGCGCCGGTGTTCGAGCAACCGCCGAGCACGCCCGGTTTTGCTGAACTGAACGTGGCCGGTGCCGGCTGGCACGGTTTTCTGCTGCCCGACGACGCGCACGGTTTGCGCATCTGGGTGGGCGAGCGCGATGACGTTCGCCAAGACCTGGTCAACCGCATCGTGCGCCACACCCTGATTCCCAACCTGATCGGTATCGTGCTGTTGGCCGTGCTGGTGTGGCTGGCCATTGGCTGGGGCCTCAGGCCACTGCAGAACATGGCGCAAGTGATTCGCGCCCGCCATGCTGAATCGCTTGAACCGCTGCTGCTAACGCCCTTGCCGCGCGAGCTCGAACCCATGCAAGCGGCGCTCAACCGCCTGCTGTCGCAGATCGGCCACCTGCTGCAACGCGAGCGGCGGTTCATCGGCGATGCCGCCCATGAAATGCGCACGCCGTTGGCAATTTTGCGAATACATGTGCAAAACGCTCTGGAAGCGCACGACGACAAAACGCGCGAACAAGCGCTGCAGTTTCTGCTCGGCGGCGTAGACCGCCTGACCCGCGTGGTCAATCAGCTGCTGACCATGGCCCGCGTAGAGCCGCAGACAGCCCGCGAAGACTGGCACCGGGTCAATATTGAAAACGTAGTGCGCGAGACACTCGCTGAGCTGACGCCGCTGCTGTTGGACCGTGGCTTGGAGCTTTCGCTGGAAGTCGCCGCTGGTGATTACGACACCACCAGCGACGCGCAAGCCATTGGCATCGCCCTGCAAAATCTGGTCACCAATGCGGCGAACTTCTCGCCGGCCGGTGGCGAGGTCACGGTGCAGCTCGTGCATACCGCCGACACAGCATTCGAGCTCAGCGTTCGCGACCGGGGACCGGGCATCGACGAGGCCAAAATCGAGCGCCTGTTCGAGCGGTTCTACAGCCGCGATAACCCCAACGGCGCAGGACTGGGGTTGTCCATTGTCGAAATGATCGCCAAGCGCCTGGGCGGTGACATCGAGCTGCGCAACCACGCCGACGGCGGCCTACTAGCCACGCTGTCGATACCGCGCACCGCCTGACGTCACAGCCGTTGATCTTCAGACTTCATTAAGCCAACGCCGTAACAATGCCCTCTATCCACAGCGCCACTCCGGTGGCCTTACGCGTAGAGGGCATATGGCCGATCTCATCCGCAGCACCGCACACACATCGTCACCCCACGCCTCTGCGGCAGTGCCGCGCTACAGCAGCACCTCGCGGCGCCTGCATTGGCTGATGGCCGGGCTGGTGATAGCGGCTTACCTATTCATTGAGGGCCGGGGCTGGTTTCCCAAAGGCAGCACGTTGAAAACGCTGTTTATCCAGGGGCACTTTTGGGTCGGCTTGCTGGTGTTGGCGCTGGTCGTGCCCAGGCTGCTGGCGCGTCGGCGACACGCGACGCCACCGGTGCAGCCGCCGCTGACATCGCTGGTGCGCCGGGCCTCGCGCTTCACCCATATCGCCCTGTATATATTTTTGCTGGCCCAGCCCTTGATGGGCCTTGCGGTGGTGCTGCTGGAACGTGGCGGTGTGCCGCTGGGCAGCCTGACTATCGCCTCGCCTTTTCCTCTGAACAAAGCGCTGGCCCACAGCATTGAAGGCGCCCATGTGTTCGTCGGCACCGCCTTCTATTACGTGATTGGCCTGCATATCGCGGCAGCGTTTTGGCACCACCTCTACAGGCGCGACACCGTACTCAAACGCATGCTCTAAACAGCCGCGCGCTCACAGCGAGCGTTTGCGCACAGGGGCCGAGCGTTTCGGCACAGTGCAGGTGCGGCGCGATTATTAACATCGAGGCTCATCCAACGACCCTGAGTGAGCCTATGACCAGTCGTACTATGATCGGCGCAATCGCCTTCACCGCCGCCAGCCTGGCCCAGGCCCAAGGCTTGACCCTGAGCAGCCCGGACATCGCCGACAACCGCCGCCTGGAGACGCGCCAGGTGTATGAGGGGTTCGGATGTGAAGGCGGCAACGTCTCGCCTGCTCTGACATGGAGTCATGCGCCAGCGGGCACCAAAAGTTTCGCCATCACCGTATACGACCCCGACGCCCCTACCGGCAGCGGCTGGTGGCACTGGACGGTCTTCAACCTGCCCGCCACCGCCAACGCGTTACCGGCAGCCGCCAACGCCAGCACCTTGCCGACCGGCGCTGTGCAAGGGCGCAGCGATTACGGCACCGCGCAGTTCGGTGGCGCGTGCCCGCCGGTGGGCGACAAACCCCATCGCTACCAATTCACCGTGTGGGCATTGAAAGTGGATAAACTGCCGCTCGACGACCAGGCCAGCGGCGCGCTAGTGGGCTACATGCTCAACGCCAATGTCTTGGAAAAGGCCACGCTCACCCCCGTGTACGGACGCTAACTGCCATGCCCTCTTCTGCCGGCATTCAACACCAGGAAAGCCGAATTTCTGCCTGCGTAATCGAGGCTCGCCAGCACCATGCGTTGCAGCGAGTCACCGTATTCGTCACCACCTTGTGCCGCGTTCGACAGGGCGAAAAAGTGGTGCACTGGGACGGCAAAGAAATGCGCGGCGGGCCTCAGCATCTGGTGCTGTTGCCGGCAGGTTATGAACTGGCGGTCACCAATATTCCCGGCAAGCACGGCCACTACATTGCCGATGCCATCAGCTTTCCGACCGAGCTATTGCGCGACTTTCACGCGCGCTACCGGCAGCAACTGGACGTCCATCGCAGCTCGGCCCACGACCTCAGCGTGCCGCTCGACGCCCACACCAGCCAAGCCTGGAATCACCTTTTACAGGCCGTGAACGCCGGCGCCCCGGACGCCCTGCGCACCTTGTATGGCGAGGCGGTGTTGCTTGGCTTGGGGCTAGCGGGCTTGGCCGGCCCGCTTTTCGAAGACCGTCACGACCCGCTAAGCGAGCGCTTGCAGCAACTGATCATGAGCGCGCCCGGTAGCGACTGGACCGTAGAAAGCGCCGCGCGAAAACTGCACCTCGGCGCCTCGACATTGCGCCGGCAATTGAACAGCGAACAGCGCAGCTTTCGCGAAATTCTCAAAGAAATTCGCCTGGGCACCGCCCTGCATTTGCTACAAACCACCAGCCGACAAGTGAGCGACGTCGCCGCATGCAACGGCTACGCCTCGGCGTCCCGATTTGCCGTGAGTTTTCGCGCGCGCTTCGGCATTTCACCCAGGGATTTGCGCTCAGCCATCGGCCGCTCAGTTGACGAACCACCGCCCGCCATACCACCAGAGCCACCCGCCCAGCGCGAGCCAACTCAACACAATCAAACCCGCCATTAACCACCGCCCCTTCAGCGCCAACCGCTGCCCCGCCATCGCCTCGGCAGCCGGCCGACAACGCTCCAGCACGGCAGCCGGCGTCAGGCGCAGCGCCAAGGCAATGCCCAACGGCAACAACAGCAAATCGTCCAAATAACCCACGACCGGCACGAAATCCGGAATCAAATCGATGGGGCTGGCCGCGTACGCCAGCGTGGCCAAGGCCACCACCTTCGGCAGCCACGGCATGGCCGCATCGCGGCAGCACAGCCAGAGCAAGACCAAGTTGGTTTTCAGGCGATGGGCCCAGTGTTTGAGGCAGGCGATGAGCTGGGACACGGTGCGGTTCTCGCGGCACTAATGGGTAGAGCGGAGCGTTGAGTATCGAACAGCAATGACGGCCTTTAGCTTTTTGCGTGGCGAACCGAGGCCTCAGAAGCTGCGCACGCTATCGCTGAACACGCCTTGCGCTTGCACGAATGCGTTGTAGGCATCAATAGCGGTGCGATTTTCGGCCGCCCCCTGTGGGAGCGACTTTAGTCGCGATGTTTTTAAATCAAGAGCATCGCGACTAAAGTCGCTCCTACAGATTTGGGCTTCCCCGCTACCTGCGATGTCTCGTTCGCGCTGTGTCTTGGCGGGCGCTTTGGCAGGCGCCTGCGCCAACGTCGTGGAGATAGTGCTGTTCAATTCCTTGGCCTCGTCCATCGTCAAGCAGGCCCGAAGAACACAGGGGCGATCACGTACTCCTCGTACCCAACCCCAGCGCATCGCGTCGGCGTGAATACATACGAGCGCGCCACTTTGTAGGCGGCTTCGTCAAACCTGGAATCGGTCGATCCAACGACGCGCGCAGCCTTTGCACGCCCCACCCGCGCCGGGGAAATCAGGGCCACCCATACTTTTGCTTCTGCATACGCACTGACGCCGGCCGGGCGCAAGGCCGGTCCCATTGAGACAACAGAAAGAGACTCGCAGCCCGTTTCAGGACTCGGTGTCAGGGCAGTTTCGGGGAAGACCGTGCTGAGTTCGCAATCTGCGAATTTGCTGCATCGGTTTGCGTCCTCAAACAATCCAAAATCTTGTGTCAAAGGCTTCATAGGATTGGTGGGGCTGACTGAGTACATGTACATGGCGGGTGTCTCGCTTTGACAGCCGGGCAGTGCTGAAACGAAACAAAAAATGGCGATGGCGTGCATCGAACGCAGCATGGCTTTGTCTTCTTCGCGGAGGTGAGACACGGTAAGCGGTCAGGGCGCGTGAAGATGTCCGCTTTAGCGGACAACGGTGAAAGACCAATGTGCTGAGGTTGAATGATTCGAGTAAGAAAACGGAGTGTTCAACGCGGCGGCGCCGTTGGCTCCGTAACACTCGCACCGCAGTCCGGACAGCACGCGGCGTAACTGCTTGCACAGGCGTTCAGATGGGCACCGCAGCAGAGGCATGGGTGAATGCTGCGGCAGCTGCGTGCTTTAAGTGTGGCGAGGTGCACGCAACTACTGTCGCCGAAACCTCCAGCTTGTTTGCCTAGTGCAACCAAATGCCTGAACGCAAGGAGCAGGCACCTTATTAATCGTCGCCATTCACCCGCAACACCACCTTGCCATGCACGTGCTCGTTGGCAAGAAAGTCCAACGCCTCGGCCGCCTGCGGCAGGTCAAAAACCTTGGCGATAACCACCGACACGTCATCGGCCTCCACCAGCCCGGCAATCTGCGTCAGTTCCAGCCCGTTGGGCTCGGCCATAAATCGCGTGCCGGTTTTACCGGCCGCATCGGGGTGATGGGCGTCGGGCATTTGTAGGGTCGACACCAGCCGCCCGCCCTCGCCCAGCACCTGCCACGAGCGGGCCTGGGTTTCGCCGCCGATGAGGTCAATGACCAGGTCGAAGTCTTGGCAAATGTCTTCGAAACGCTCCCGCTTGTAATCAATCGCGCGGTCTACGCCGAGCGACTTGAGAAACGTGAGGCTGTCGGTGGAAGCCGTCGCGTACACCTTCGCGCCCTTGATTTTGGCGAATTGCACCGCCAAGTGCCCGACCCCGCCGGTGCCGCCATGAATCAACACTTTTTGCCCGGCTTCCAGGCTGCCGTGGGTGACCAATGCCTGCCAAGCGGTGTGGCCGGCCAGCGGCAGGCCGGCAGCCTTTTCCCAGCTGAGCGACGCGGGAATTTTCGCCAGATTTTTTGCCGCCACTGCGGCGAACTCGGCGAAGCTGCCGTCAGCGCCGAGCATGCCGAACACCCGGTCGCCGATGTTGAAATCGGTGACACCATCGCCCAGTTGCTCGACGACTCCAGTGACTTCGCGGCCCAGCGTAAGCGGCAAGTCTTTCTCGGTAATGTCCGGAAATTCGCCTTGGCGAATCTTGTAATCAACGGGATTGGTACCCGCCACCACGACGCGTACCAACACCTCGCCGGAATTGGCCTGCGGCATGTCCACGTCTTCAAAAGACATGACATCCGAGCCACCGAATTGGGAGATTCTGATCGCTTTCATACCGTTCACCTTCTGGTTCGAGACATCAGGTGTAGAAAGGCGGTGAGGCGCAGAGGTTTAGGGAGATTGCATTGGCCGGCGACGGATGGCAGAACAGGCGCGCCGACCAACGTCAGCGCTATTCTCCTCGCGGCCGGTGCTGTTGCGTCTGCAACAAAAACCCGAAACAAGACGACAAAGTAAAAAACACAACCGACTCGGCAATCCTGACCAAGAGATAGCCTATTTGAGCCAGCCGGACGCGCTCTGCATCGGGGTCAAGTTTCATCAGAACCAGTCCCAGCAAACAGAACAGCGATGTAAAAGCCGCGCCGGTGATGGCACCGTTTTGGATAGGCTTGTGGTTGCACACATATCCCGTCACAGCGCCACCTACTAGCCAGGGAAGCGCTCGCGCCAACTCGTACAACCCACCCACGAGGGTCCATGTCAGTTGCGAATCGATGTGTGAAATAACGATGGTCTTAGTCGACAGAAGCAGCCGAGCAAGGACATAAGCAACTGCCGCAGCTACGACGCCCATCGCCACTGCTCGCTTATCCATAAACCCAGGCATATTGGAAAAATTGGCACGATTCAGAACGCATCCCCATCCAGATCACGGCTTGCGTCTTCGAAAGAAATGGATCGTGCCGTTTGCGTCTGCGGCGGCAAACATCTTGCTCATCTACACTCGAAAAAACATCCAGTTTTACCCCGCCACCATGCCTCGCATCACCGACACAAATCGCCCCACCATTTCCCCCTTCCCCGCCGCGCACGCCAACGCCACGGTGCTCGCCGTCCCCTCATCGCTAAGCGGCACAAACGCCACCGACTCATGTGCCAACGCGCGCATGCTGTGCGGCAGCAACGCCACGCCAAAACCTGCCTGAATCAACTGCAACTGCGTGGTTTTACGCGACACCACTTGCGCCGCGCGCGGGAAGAAACCGGCTTGCATGCACAACGCCGCCGACAGGTAACTCAAGCCCCCGCGCTGGCCGTGGGGAATGGAGATAAACCGTTCTTCGCTGAGCTGATGCAGGGGCACGCTCTTGGCGCCCACGAGCGGATGGGCAGCGGCAACGGCGAGGTACAGCGGCTCGTCGAACAGTGGGTGAATCTCTACACCGTCGTGCTGGCGAAGCACTGGCAAACGCAGCAGGCCCACGTCGAGCGTACCGTCGGCGATGTCCTGCAGTTGGGCTTCGGAAGATTGCTGGGCGATGTCCAGCGAGACGTCGGCGTTGTCGCTCAGGTAGGCGCTGATGCGTTCGAGCAGCAGGCCGGTAATCGGCACCGTGCTGGAGTGACTAAGCCGCACACTGCCGCGTAAACCCTCGCCAACTTGCTGGGCGAGGCGCTCGGCTTTCTCCAGCTCGGCCAGCACATGGCGCGTACGTTCATAGAAGGCCTGGCCCGCAGGCGTCAGACGCGGCTGCCTCGCCGTGCGCTCAAACAGCGAGGTGCCGAGGTGCTGTTCAAGCTCCTTGATGTGCCGGCTCAGCGCCGACTGGGCGACAAACAGGCGCTGCGCCGCGAGCGTGAAGCTGCCGCATTCGGCGATCTCGGTGAAGTAACGCAACTGACGAAGCGAGGTCATGGCGGCTATCTCATTTCGAGATGACTTGTAAGGATTTTGCATATTAGTCGGCATAGCTCGCCATTGGCTAACCTGTGCGCTATTCCTTTCACCGTGGATTTTCCATGCTCGCCTCTGTCCTCGCTCAACTGCCCTTCTCTGCCCTCGATTGGCTTTTAATCGTCTCGGGCATTGCAGCGGCGTATGTGGTGTTTGGAGTTGCCGGTTTCGGCACGGCGTTAGTGGCTGGGCCGGTGCTGATTCACTTTATGCCGCTGTCGCGGATCATCCCCTTGTTGGTGCTGCTGGACTTCGTCGCCGCCTTCGGCAATTGGCTGCCCGCGCGCAAGGCGGTGGCGCGCAATGAACTGTTCCGATTGCTGCCGTGCATGGCAGTCGGCTGCACCGTGGGCGTGGTGTTTTTATTGCGGCTCAAGGCGGATGTGCTGCTGTTGCTGATGGGCCTGTTTGTCAGCGGTTACGCGCTGTACAGCTTGGCCGTGAAAAGCCGACCGGCTCAGCTCAACCCCTGGTGGGCGCTGCCGGCCGGCTCGGTAGGTGGATTATTTGGCGCGTTGTTTGGCAGCGGCGGCTTTTTGTATGCGCTGTATTTGAACGCGCGGCTCGACTCCAGCGAACAGGCGCGGGCCACGCAGAGTGCGCTGATCAGTTGCAGCACCGTGGTGCGGTTGGGGTTGTTTCTGCTGGCGGGCGTGTACGCCGATAGCGCGTTGTTGCTGCTTGCATTGGTGTTGCTGCCGGTGATGGCAGCAGGGCTTTGGGCGGGGCGGCAGCTCACGCGGCGACTGTCGCGCGAGGCGTTTATCCGGCTAGTGACGTGGTTGGTACTGGCCAGCGGACTGGCGTTGATTGTCCGCTACCTGAGTCTGTGGGCCGGCGACTAAGCGCTTGCGATTGCGCTCCCGCCAAGCAGCGCCACGCCCAGATACCACAGCCACAGGAATGGCTTGGCCTCAGGTTGATTCCTGCCATACACGTAGACATAAAAAGGGATAACAAAGCAGAGCAACGCGTGCAGAACCGAGTGTTTCGACGCGACGATGACAATCGCGATCTGCATCGCGATGATGAGTCCGAGCCCGGACAACACCAAGAACATAACCATCTGGAATCCCTTCCCTGAAAAAAGCCGGCGAGCTTAAAAGCCATTGCTACGTAACGACGGATTACGCGCGCCGCTTGCTTTAAAAAACCTGTCCCACCTCGGCGCATTTCTCGGTATGTTGGCCGCTCACTTCAACCTTCGTCGCCTGCGCGCGCTGCGGTTACACCGAGTTCTACCGCCGCAACCGCAATGGGCTGCGTAACGTTTTGGACTTCAGCATCGGCTAAACGACGACGTCATGATCGCAGTTTCTAGTTTTTACAGACCATCGATGCGCACATTCGCCGAGCAATATTGAGCTAAGGCTTTGCGGCGTTCTCGACCGTTACCTATTTCCAGAGAGCAAACAGTGAACGACAACCACAGCGGTCAAGTCGCGCTGGTCAGCGGCGCCGGCAGCGAGCACGGCATTGGCTTTGCCATCGCCAAGCGCCTTGGCGACGCGGGGGCGAAGTTGATCGTCACCGGCAGCAGCGCGCGCATCCATGAGCGCGTGGCGCAATTGCGCAGTGAAGGCTACGAGGTAGAAGGTCGCCCGGCCGACCTCACGCAAGCCACGCAAGTCGCCGAATTGGTGGCGTGGGCTCAATCGCTTTGGGGACGCATCGATGTGCTGGTGAACAACGCTGGCATGGCCGTTCTGGGCGAAGCTGAGGACTTCGCTGACCTGGCCGACATGAGCCTCGAGGCCTGGAACACCTCGATTGCGCGAAACCTCACCACGGCGTTTCTGCTAACGCGCGCGGTGTTGCCGGGCATGAAGCACCGTGGGTACGGACGTATCGTCCAAATCAGCTCCACCACCGGCACCCGCGTCAGCAACCCTGGCGAGGCGGCCTATGCAGCAGCGAAAGCCGGCATGGTGGGTATGAACATGAGCCTGGCGTTGGAAGTGGCGCCGTATGGCATCACCGTGAACTCGGTGGCGCCTGGATGGATTGCTACCCAGTCGAGCACCGCTGAGGAACTGGTTGCGGCGCAGTACGTGCCAGTTGGGCGCGCCGGCAGGCCGGAAGAAGTTGCTGCAGCAGTGGCGTTTCTGGCTTCGCCTGAGTCGAGCTATATAACGGGCGAGGTGCTGGTGGTCGATGGGGGGAATTGTTTGTCGGAGAACAAGGGGCCTCGTTAACAGCGGCAGACAAAAACCATTTTTCAACAGGCAGCGCTTGCCCGAGCTGCACATCTGTCCCTTTGGTTCCAGCCCCGTCGTGAGCAGCTTGGCAAAACGAGCTTCTCATGACGCGCTGACGCCTCGTCCACCGCCTGGCTGGCTTCCTCAGACCAACCGCGCGCCGCCATCGATATTCAGCGTGGCGCCGTTCATAAAGCCGTTGGTCATCAGGAAAACCGTGGCCGCACCCGCCTCTTCGGCGGTGCCGAGACGGCGCAACGGCAGCGTTTGTTCCAGAGCACTCACGAACGCATCGCGGCCTTCGCCCAGCGCTTTGCTGAAGATGGGCGTGTCGATTGGACCGGGCGACAGGGTGTTCACCCGAATCGGCGCCAATTCCAACGCCAGGCCTCGGGCCAAGGCTTCCATCGCCGCCGACGCAGCCGCCAACACCGCGCTGCCGTGGGCCGTTGGGCGCTCGGACAACATGCCGGAAATGAAGGTGATGGAGCCGTCTTTGGCCAGGCGCTCGCCCAAGGCGCGAATGGCATGCACGGACGCCCACATGCGCTCGTCAAAAGCGCGGTGCAGCAGACCGATGTCGGCGTCCAGCACGTTGCCCACCACGTAGGTGCCGGCCAGCAGAACCAGGTGATCGACGTGGGGGACATCTGCCAGTGCGGTGTAAATGGCGGCGCTGTCGGTCACGTCGGCGGCGCGCCAGGCGTCCAGGCCGTTGTCGCGGGCGGCCTGTTCGGCACGGGCGGCATTGGAGCCGATCACGGTTACATGAGCGCCGCTGGCTTTGGCTTGAATGGCGGCAGCTAAACCGATGCCGGAGGTACCGCCGAAAATCACCACGGTGCGGTCGTGCAGGTTGCTGGGAAGCGCGCTGTTGAGAGCAGGTGTTGGGGTCATGTCTATCTCCTTGAACGCCCGGATGGCGTCGATGGAAGAAAGCCTAAAGGTAAGCGCGAAGATTGATAATTAGGCCGTAAGTCGCTTTACTGATGCCATGAAGGAACAAATAGGGTTAGACCGCCTGACCGGTCTTATTGCCTTTGCCCGCGCCGCGTCGCTGGGCAGCTACACGGCCGCCGCGCGGGACTTGTCCGTGTCGCCTTCGGCCATCAGCAAAAGCGTGCAGCGCCTTGAGCAGCACTTCGCGCTCAAGTTGTTTAGCCGCACGACCCGCTCGCTCACGCTCACGCCCGAAGGCCGCGATTTATACGAGCGCGCCCTGCGCATTTTGCGAGAAGTGGAAGCCATCGATCAGGCCGCCGTGGCCTCGCGTGCCGAACCGTCGGGCACGTTGAAAATCACCGCGCCGCCACCGATTGGTTTGAACATCCTGGCTCCGGCCCTACCGCGATTTCGCCAGCGCTACCCCAAGCTCGCCATCGACCTGCGCCTGGGCGACTCGCTCGCCGACATCATCGAGCAAGGCATCGACGTGGCCGTGCGTGTCGGCAACCTGGCGGACTCTCGATTGATCTCGAAAACATTGGCGCCCCATCGCATCGCCGCCTTCGCTTCGCCCGAGTATCTGGCCCGGCGCGGCACACCGCTGCACCTGAGCGAGCTGGAACAACATGACTGCGTGAACTTCCGCTACCAAAGTTCCGGCCTGGCCTTGCGCTGGCCGTTCAATGTGGAGGGCAACGTCAGCGAATGGGTGCCGGAATCGGGCATTACCATCGATGCCAGCGATGCAGTCGCCGCCGTGGTGGCAGCCGGTGGCGGCATTGGCATTTCGCCCACCTATGTCGCCGCGCCGTATGTAGCGCGCGGGGAGCTGACGCCGCTGTTTCCCGAGCACGCGGTAGACCGTTCGTTCATCACCGCTTTATGGCCGGAAAGCCGGCGCGGCAGCCCGAATGTGAAGGCGTTTGTGGGTTTTTTGGAGGAGCTGTTTCCCTCGCCTACACCGTGGGATGAGCGGGTGCGTGGGGGGTGATTTTTAGTTCGCGGGGTTCGCTAGCACGCTAGCGCCTACGGCGGTTTCGCCTCCTTTGTACCGAAGACTAATGGCTCTGTAGGAGCCACCTTGGTGGCGAACCCTGAAAACAAAGATTCCCGCCCTATCCTCAGACCGCGAACCCCACGCCCAAACGATTACCCCCACCGTATTGACATATCTAATAATCTCGATATCCTCCTCTCCCCATGGAACTCGTCGAAATCTTCAAAGCCCTCTCCAATCCAATACGCCTTCAAATTTTGAAAGGCCTAAAGGACCCGGAGAAACATTTCCCTGCGCAAGATGAGGGCGACGTTCACACGGTTGGCGTTTGCGTCAGTAGCATTCAGGAAGGCATCGGCCTTTCGCAGTCAACGGTGTCGGCTTATTTGGCGACGTTGCAACGAGTCGGTCTGGTCGACGCCACGCGCATCGGTCAGTGGACGTACTACAAGCGCAATGAAGCAAACATCAGTGCTCTGGCGGAGACCATAGGCACAGGTCTCTAATTTTTTTGCCCATGGATATCGAGATTCCTCGATATCCCTTTATCTAGATACGAGGATTCACCATGAAAGCAATGTTGCTCAACGCCTTCGGCGGCCCGCAATCGTTCCAATTAAGCGAAGTGCCCAAACCCGTACCCGGCGCCGGACAGGTGCTGGTGCGGGTGCATGCCACCTCCATTAACCCCTTGGACTACCAGGTTCGCCGTGGCGACTACGCCGACCTGGTGCCCCTGCCCGCCATAACCGGTCACGACGTATCAGGCGTTGTCGAAGCCGTAGGTCCGGGCGTGACGAGCTTCGCGCCGGGCGATGAGGTTTGGTACACGCCGCAAATTTTTGACGGCCCCGGCAGTTACGCCGAATACCACGTGGCGGCCGAAGCCATCATCGGCAAGAAGCCAGCATCGTTGAGCCATCTGGAAGCCGCGAGCCTCACCCTGGTGGGTGGCACGGCGTGGGAAGCCTTAGTGGTGCGCGCAGCGCTGAGAGTGGGCGAAAGCGTGCTTATCCACGGCGGCGCGGGCGGTGTCGGCCACGTGGCCATTCAACTGGCAAAAGCCATTGGCGCGAAGGTGTACACCACCGCACGTGAGGAAAACGCCGAGTTCGTGCGCAGCATGGGCGCCGATGTGGTTATCGATTACGAGAAAGAAGATTACGTAGCCGCCATCAACCGCGAAACGGCGGGCCACGGCGTCGACGTCGTGTTCGACACCATCGGCGGCGACACGCTCACCCGCAGCCCCGATGTGCTCGCCCAACTGGGCCGTGTGGTGTCGATTGTCGACATCGCCAAGCCGCAAAACGTGATTCAAGCCTGGGGCAAAAACGCGAGCTACCACTTCGTTTTCACCCGACAAAATCGCGGCAAGCTCGACGAATTGAGCGCGTTGGTTGAACGCGGTCAGCTGCGACCTCACGTGGGCGCCGTGTATTCGCTGGCCGACCTCGGTGCCGCCCATGCCCGGCTGGAAGGTCGGAACAACGGTCTTCGAGGAAAAATCGTGATTGCCGTCGAGCCATCGCTCATTGCCTAAGCGCGCTTGCGTCTATTGGAGGTACCCCATGATTTACGAGATCGCTCTGCTGCCGGTCCACCCAGACCGCATCGACAGTTTCCGACGTGCATTTGCAAGCGTCGCCCCCCTACTCACACGCACCAAGGGCTACGGCGGCCACCTGCTGGCCCAAGGCATTGAACAGCCGGCGGTGTTCAACCTGATCGTGCAATGGGCGTCGCTCGAAGACTACACGCCGGGCTTCGAGGCGAGTGAAGACCATCGGTTGTTTATGCAGGGGTTGGAGGATTATTTCTCTGACGAACCCAGCGTCTACCACATCGAGGGCGCGGCGTTTGCTGCGGGGGGCGGCACGCATGGAACGACTTGAGAGGATTAGGCAATAGTCGAATCCGATCCGGCAGCGTGTCATTGCCCTCCTCGCCCTAGCATGGCTGCACCTTTTGTTCCTCGGGAGTGCGGCCCATGCATGCAGCAAAAACCCTTTTTATCACCGGCGCCCGCAGCGGCTTTGGTCAAGCGCTGGCCACAGAAGCGCTCGCTCAGGGCCACTGGGTAATCGGCACCGTTCGCAGCGAATCGGCGCGAATGGCTTTTATTGCGCTAGCCCCCGAGCGCGCCCACGCGGTGCTGTTGGATGTGACTGACTTTGATGTCATCGATGCCCTGGTCGCAGACGTGGAAAAGCAGTACGGCCCGGTGGATGTGTTGGTAAATAACGCCGGTTACGCCTACTGATGCTGCGCAACGACCTTACTGCCGCGAAGTCGGCGTACCTGGTCGGCTACGAAAGCGCTTCGCAATTCAGCCGCGACTTCAAGCGCGTGTTCGGCCGCACCCCATTGGCCGAAGTGGCGTGGATGAAAAACAGGCGTATGCCTTGCCGGCGCCGACGACGGCTTCACCGTTTGTGTCGTCGCACTGAGGGCTGCTGCGTTCCGTTTGCACTGCACGGACTAGGAATTAAGCGCGCACCCAGCCCTCTTACCGACTCAGCTATTTTCCACCTTGATCAAGCCCGGGTATTGTCACCGCCAACTTAGGAAGCCCATACCAACGGAAGGTGCAAATGTTCTGGAAGAAGAAAAATGCCGTAGTGCGTGTTGAGCTCGTAAACCTACCCAACGCCATCCCGGCATCTGCGGTCGCGATTCCACAACCAGAAACGCCGCCCGCTTTTATCAGCTTCGATGCGTGGTTCAAGCTGGGCGTCATGCTTGTGGCAGTCACTAACGGTTGCCTGCTCATCGCCGGTTATATGCGCCGACTAGGGGTGATGGAGGCTTACGGAATCCAACGGTCCGAGATCAGTTTTTCCATTTCCGACCTGTTGGCCACTGGATATGCACTGGTACTGAAACCTGCGACATCCGGCATTTTGGCTAGCTGCATTGTGGGCGGTGGCCTTATGGTCGCGTGCACCACCTTGGTAGCGCTGACGATTAGGGAAGGCTCCAACAACCAGAGAAATTTTCTGTCTTGGTGTATCGCCACCGCGTTCGCCCTCGCGCTGTTTGCCCCCGTGCTTGCATACATACTCGGGAAAGAGGTGGCCTTTGAAGGCATCGCACCGGCGTTGAACGTCGACAAAAGCGAAATAAAGGCGCTAGAAAAATCGTTCGAAATACCCACGAACGAAGGCCCACTAACAGGCGACTTAATTCTCGCGACTGAAAATTACGTATTCCTACGGGTAGACGCCACCCTCTACAAAATAACGGCCGATACCAACCTGATCGTGCGTAAAACCCATCTGACGCTCCCGATCAAACCGAAGTAATTTCGGGAGCTCGTTAGCTATTCCTGGCAAAGAGAAGCAGACTCCTCGTCTGCTAGCTCAGGACGAAAGCGCTGTGTTTATCCGACAAGCTATGTCCTTTTGCTGCGGCATGTTCGGACTCTTGAATAGCCGGTGCGGGCAACGTCATGCGCAGGCTTTCTCGATAC
Organism: Pseudomonas sp. AC070; assembly: GCF_979258635.1. Taxonomy (NCBI): domain Bacteria; kingdom Pseudomonadati; phylum Pseudomonadota; class Gammaproteobacteria; order Pseudomonadales; family Pseudomonadaceae; genus Pseudomonas; species Pseudomonas sp. AC070. The sequence goes on along the minus strand of NZ_OZ409871.1, from coordinate 1,781,603 downwards.
TGCTCAGCCGGCGCTTCGTAAGTAACTTCAACCGCAGCGTCGTAGCTCTCGCGGATGACTGTTTCAATTTCAGCGATATCCGCCCGGAAGAACTCCTTTCGTCCGTTGACCTTATTCAGACGACCTTTGGCGAAGCGTTCATGCAGCTTCGCCTCAAGCGCGGGCGCGTTGTCGGAAAAAACCATCGCATGCACGTCGAACCAGAATGGTACCGATGCGTCGCCGAGTTCATCGACACGGTCCATAGGCTCCAAACGGCGAGTCATGCCAATTTTATAAACGCCTTCGCCAAACGCACCGACGTTTGAAATGACGTAAACGTAGCCGGCTTTGGCATTCTGCTCGCGATAATCGATTAGCTTCTCCTCGCTTTCCAATGCGGCGTGGCCAGCCTCTACCTCGGCGAGTTTGGCCATTAAAGGCACGCGTTCCTCGTCAGTCACGGCTTTGTCTAAACGCGCCTGAAGGTCGCGCAGCGCGGCACTAAAGTGCTTGCGCTCTTTAGCGATTTTCTCGCGCGCGGCCCGAATCTCCTGCTCAAGTTTCTGCTGTTCTCGCAGTTCTTCCCGCGCTCGCTTGGCTTCTTCTTTTTCTTCCTGTTTTTTGAGTTGAAACTCATGAGCAAGATGCAGCTCGTCGAGTTTGAGGGTCAGGTACTTGCTGGACAGCTCTACGCTCATCACCTTACCGAGGCGATTGCAGGCTTCGAATGATTTAAGAATCCGTTTTTCGCCGAGCTCAACGTTGTCAAACTTGACGCTGTCTACGCAAAAATCCGCCTCGTTATTAAACGATCGGATTACCAGCTTGATCATGTCGTTTACGAGCTTGCGGCCTTGAGTCTTGCTTCCGCTCACAGTCCAGTCCATGTTTCCTACGGCTGCTTCACCGCTCTTGATCATTGCCTTTTGGCGCTCGCGGGTGATGTCCAGGCGGGCCTTGTATTCGTGACTGGCATTGAGTTTGAACTTGGGCTCGTACAGCGCGAAGCTTTCCAGAAGTATCGTCTCCTCCCACACGAGGATCTGCGCGCGCAGGTCATCTGCCTGTCGCGCTATCGCGCCCTTGTTTTGTTCCGCTTGTTTGATTTCATGGCGAACGGAAGCAAGGCGGCTCAGTTCCTTTTCGATCAACTGCTGTATTTCAAAAGCCGCCAAGGCGCCGGTCTTACGACTGACTTCTTGCAACTGCGCATAGCGCGCTTGAACAACCGTAAGTTGGCTGTCCAAATCATCCGCGCGCTGACGATGTGCTGGGCCGTTCCAATAGTCGCTAAGAGCCATAGGTTCCTTCCTTACTAGTGAATCGATGCTGATCCGGATTGGCGCACTTTATAACGCAACCCTGAAGCGCAACGGGTACATTTCCTCTTCAGCGATCACGTTCATCAATAGGCCAGACCATGGCAACCGAAATCAGACGTGCCAGACCAGAAGATGCCGAGGCAGTAAGCCAGGTGATCATCGCCGCCCTGCGAATTGCCAATGCGCAGGATTATTCGCCGACCGTCATCGCGCAGGTCGAACTGAGTTTTTCGCCAATGGGAGTCTCGGCGCTCATCAATAGACGAACGGTGTTCGTGGCCTTGGAGTTCGAGCACATCGTGGGAACCGCCAGCCTGGACGGCGATGTGATTCGCTCGGTGTTTGTACATCCGCGATGCCACGGCCGAGGCATAGGCAAATCCCTTATGCAGGTCGTTGAAAGAACTGCTCGGGATTCAGGGATCGAAAAGTTGAGCGTCCCCTCCTCGCTTACCGCTGAGCGTTTTTACGCGCAGCTTGGGTACCGGGCGGTCCGTGAGGTGCTCCACGGGCAGGAAAAAACGATTGTGATGGAGCGAGTTCTGAATCCAGTGCCGGTTAAGTAAGGTGGCGCATAAAGCGGATTTCTGTGAATGGCCCGCTCCCGACCGAACCTACTGCCTGCCTCCAAAACTCGCTCAGTTTCCACTCCCAGATCCCACTACAATCCGCCCTCCCCCAAACGCCCTCTTCCGGAGCACCACCGTGCCGCGTTTCCTCTCGTTGCTTCTCCTGCTGCCGAGCCTGGCGATGGCTGGCACACCCCTTGAAAAAACCGAGCTTTATACCAAGCTGGCGAGCGACTGCCACGATGTGGACCTCACTACCTGGCAGCATCCAACGCGGTTGGTGTTGGAGAAAAACGGCATCAAGCTGAACCGTTTGCAGCTGTGCAATGGCGGCCACTATCCAATTTTCTTTGTCGATTTGCCGTACGACCCGCAAGGCCAAACGTTGGATTTCTTCATGCCGGTGTATGAGCAAATGCATAAAGCCAACGGCAAATGGCCGTATGCGTTTGTCGCTGGCAGCGACGGCCAAGTGGTGTACATCAGCTACCGCGACGATGGCACCATCGCGCGCGATTTTGAGTTTTTTGTAGAGCCATAAGCGGGTCAGCAAAACGCCGCCGCGCCGATGCGGTGCTCAAGGCCGCTGAAGCTTGGCCGATACGGTCTTCAGAACCACGTTAAAAGGAAGCTCAACGTGATGGACCGAGGCATTCGTAGCGCGGGATTCCAGCAACTGGAAAACCGTTTTTACACGCGCTTGCTAAGCAAAGCGCCTGACCCGAACGCGAGCAAAATTGCGCCGCTGCCGGAGAACAAAATGCCGACCGTGGGCATTACCTTGTCCATCGGCACCACGCCAAAAGTAGACCCTTACTCTGACGAACCCAAACGGCTTGATGGCTGGCGCTCCAAGCCGCTGCCGGCCGAATTGCTGGCCTCGGTTAACCAGCAGATTCTGGCCGAAGGCAAAGACGCCGAGGTGTTCAAAGAGAAGCCCGCCAGTGAAGACCCAACGCGTCTGGCCCTCGTCGAGCAGGCCAACCAGTTTCTTTTGGACAAAGCCGACAACCCCTTCTCAGGCCTGAGCCGGCAAACCTTGTCGACCATCAGCTACGACGACACCGGCACCTACACCACCAGCGAAATCGCCGCCGCCATGCGTGAAATGGACGCCGGCGACTCGCGTTTCTGGGACGAAACCTACAAGCGCATCAACGACGCCGAAATCAAGAACGACAACGACAACGACACCAAACCGATGATGCTCAAAGCCCAGCTCAAACTGCTGACGGGCATGAGCGAGGCCGAAAAATCCACGCTCGACTACACCACTTCGTCACTGACCATCGAGCTGGCCGATTGGGAAAACGCAGGTTTTAAAACGCCCGACGCCGTCGACTATCCGGAGCTGGAAGAACCCGAAGCCCGGGTGCTGGCCGCCACCACCGATAAAGAAGGCAAGGCCATCTGGAAGCAGTACGCGGTGAAGCTGCTCAGCGCCGACACCACCAAACTGTCGCTGCTTAACGAGGTGGCCAAGGACGATGCCGCCGCTCCGCCAGCGGCCGGTGCCACCGCCAAAGGCGAGTGGCTTCAGGTGTACGCGCAGATCGATAAGTTTTAAGCCTGCGGCGGGTCACAGGCGGGCGTTAACAAATAAATCGGCCCAGCCGGCAAAAATGAAACGCTCGTCCATACTCAGCCAGCATTGGTCCTACAAGGGACGGGGCTGGAGGCTGCGTATGCTTGATTACATCGCATTGGGAATTCTGTTTTTTGCGGGCTTGGTGCTGTTCTACGGAATTATCGTGATGCACGACATTCCGTACGAAATCGCCGTACACCGTAACCACCCGCACCAGGACGCCATTCATGCAGCAGGTTGGGTCAGCCTGTTTACCCTGCATGCGCTTTGGCCGTTTTTATGGATCTGGGCCATGTTGTACCGCAGCGACCGCGGTTGGGGTTTCAACCCGGCAACCGGTGCCGCGCTGCCCTCGTCCGACTTGGAATTGCAACTGAGCGAACTGCGCGAACGCATAGAGCGGCTCGAGCGCGACGCGGCTGAACCTGAGCCGCCGCAGGTGGAGGTTCCTGCTCCTACGCCGACCCAAGCTGCCATCGACAAGGACGTTTAGCCATGGACTTGCTGCTGATCCTGACGTACACCGCGATCTGCGTGGCCATCTTCAAAATCTTCCGAATTCCCCTGAACAAATGGACCGTGCCCACCGCCGTGCTCGGCGGCATTTTGCTGATCGGTGCGCTGATTTTTGTGATGAATTACAACCACCCCTACTCCGAGGTGGCGCGCTCGTATTTCGTCACCACGCCGGTTATTCCGGTGGTCACGGGCAAGGTCATCGAGGTGCCGGTGGAAGGCAACCGCATGATCGAAAAAGGTGACGTGCTGTTTCGCATCGATCCCAAGCCATTTGAATGGCGGGTCAAAGCCATCAAGGCGCAACTGGTGTCTGCGCGCGCCGACCAGAACCGCGCCAGCGAACTGGTTAAACGCGAAGTGGGCAACCGCCGCAACGTCGACCTCGCCACCGCGCAAGTCGACAACCTTGAAGCGCAGTTGGGCCTGGCTCAGTTCGAACTGGACAACACCGTGGTGCGCGCACCAGCGCGTGGCTTCGTCACCCATGTGTCGTTGCGCCCCGGCATGATGGCCAGCCAACTGCCGCTGCGCCCCTCGATGGTGTTCGTGCCGGATGAAGGTCCGTACTTCACCGCATGGATGCGCCAGAACAGCCAGCTGCGCTTGAGCGCCGGCGACGAAGCCGAAGTGGCGTTCGATGGCATTCCCGGAAAGGTATTCGCCGGTAAGGTCAAGCAAGTGCTCGGCGTAATTGGCGAGGGCCAGGTGCAACCCTCGGGCACCTTGATCAGCTACAGCGGCTCGCCGCCACCGGGGCGCGTGCCGGTGATCATCGAAATCACCGACCCCGCCTACGCCGAGTACGCCGCGCGCATGCCAGGCGGCGCTTACGGTCAGGCGGCGCTCTACAGCGAGCATTTCCACCACGTGGCCATCATGCGCAAGATTCTGCTGCGCATGGCCGCCTGGATGAACTACATCTTCCCCTTCCATTAACAGCCCCGGCGGAGGAATCACCATGGCCAACGCGAAGAAAAAACCCAGCGCCGAATCGACCGCAGGCGGCGAACGGCTCAAACGCAAGGTGTACGACGCCGAGCTGAAAAAGCTCCACGTGGAATTGGTGAAGTTGCAGCAGTGGGTGCAGCAGGAAGGCTTGAAAGTGTGCGTGGTTTTTGAAGGCCGCGACGGCGCCGGCAAGGGCGGCACCATCAAGGCGCTGACCGAACGGGTAAGCCCGCGCGTGTTTCGTGTGGTGGCGCTACCGGCGCCCACCGAGCGGGAAAAAAGCCAGATGTACGCCCAGCGCTACATCACCCATTTGCCCGCCGCTGGCGAAGTGGTGATCTTCGACCGCAGCTGGTACAACCGCGCCGGCGTGGAACGGGTCATGGGCTTTTGTACCGACGAGCAGTCGCACACGTTTTTGAAAGTGGTGCCGCTGTTTGAAAAGATGCTCGTGCAGTCGGGCATCATTCTTCTCAAGTACTGGCTGGAAGTCAGCGCCGAAGAACAAACCCGGCGCCTGCAAGAACGCATCACCGATGGCCGAAAACTGTGGAAGCTCACCGCCATGGACGTGAAATCCTACGGCCACTGGGACGACTACACCCGCGCCCGCGACGACATGTTCGCCGCTTCAGACTCCTCTTGGGCGCCCTGGTACATGGCGCGCTCCGAAGACAAACGGCGCGTACGCCTGAACATCATCAGCCACCTGCTCAAGCAAATTCCCTATAAAGCCGTGGTCGACAAACAGCCGGTGAAACTGCCCAAGCGTGGGCAGATCGGCAAGTACAAGGCGGCGCCTTATCCGTTCAGGATGGTGGCTGAGAAATATTGAGGGGGTAGCGGTAACCGACAAGCCGTCTAACAGGCCCTGCCGTTTTACCGGGAACGTTCGCCGTTTGCGTCGACTCCATTACGAGCGACTTTTTGCAAACGGGGAACGTAAACGTTGTCTGACTCACCCAACGCCAACCGCGCTCAGTGGCGATCTTTTGTGGCGGACACGCTTGCTCTGCTGCTGTTCTTCACCACCACCGGCATCATCAATGAGCGTTTCGTCGCGGGCATGAGCTGGCAACAGGTGTTGGAGGCCCGACTTATTGGCGCTGCATTGATGGTGTTTTGCGGACGGCCCTATGGCCTGTGGCGAGATTGGGTGATGCGCTTCGCCGGCGCTGGTCGTCTGTCGCAGCTGGCCTGGGATTCCTTCGCCCTGTTGAGTTTTCATGTGCCCATCTATGCCGCGTTGCTCGGGTTGGCCGGCGCCGACGGCGAGGCCGTGTTGCGCGGCACCCTGGGCGTAAGCGTAATCATGCTGGTACTGGGGCGCCCTTACGGCGCCTTTCTAAACGTGGTTCGACGCGGATTCGGATTGACTGAGGGTGGCGAACGTCCAATGTCATTGAAACGCTGAAGGCCGGTCCCGAACCTGCTCGCTGCTTACCGATCCTGAGACGACTGGTCCTGCACTGCCGCGTGCGGCTGCTGCAAGGCCGCTGCGCTGAACATCCCTAACGAGTCCAGCGACGGAACGCGGCTCAGGCAATTTCTGCGGCACAGCACTCCCGACTGCAGTTCCCGGGAAATCCGGCTGAGCGTTCCGGCGTTTTCCATCAAGCCCTGGGCTGCGTTCCAGATGCGTGTCGCGGTCTCGTTGTCTTGAGCGTAGCGCGACAGCTCCATGAGCAGCGTGTAGGCCCGACGGCTCTCTACAGAGTTCTGCCGCAATGCCTGGAACATTAACCACGTGGAATTTGCCATCTGATTTTCCTTATAACTGAACTCGCACCAAGCAGTTGCTCGCGCTGATGCGTTTAGCTTTAACGAAGATGTGCAATTCGTTTGTAGGAAAAATTTTAGGCAGGCGTAGGGCTCTCGGGAAACTTCTTTAGCAGCGCAGCCGTGCTCAGTAAATGTCGAAAAAACATGCACCGACGTCGCAGCGCACGCGCCCGCTTGAGCTCGAACCCGTGCGCAACCTTTAAACCACGCTGTCTCGCTGCAAATCACTCACATGCCCGACGCTTGCGGCGACCAATCGCTCAACCAACTCAGCGCGCGCCTTACCGCCGCCTGCGCGCACAAACTCCAGCTCCTTCGCCGTTAGCACCACGATGGGCACCAGCTTGACCGGCGACAGCGGCATGTCATCAAGCGAGTCGTTGAAGTCCGGTTTCGGACCGCCGAGCAGCACGCCCAAGGCGTCGTCATCGGTCACGAAACGGGCCGGTAGCGCGGCGCCGATTGCGCGCGACTGGCTGACGCCCGGCAACTCCATCGACAACGCGCCGTACTGCTCCAACTGCGCGGTAATACCACCGGCGTCAGCCACAATCTGCGCGACGTGTTCGAGCAGCTCAAAGGCCCACGAAGCACTCAAGCTCGACACATCGCCAGGCGTGCCGCGATGCGCCGCGCTGATGTCTGCGGTTTCAACAAACAGCTCCATTTCAAAGCCGTTGCCCAAGCCTTCGGCGTCATCGAACGGGTCGCTCAGGCCGTCGGTGGCCAGAATAATTCGCTCGCCACGGCGCACCACGCGATACGCCTGGCGTGTTGACGGCCACGCCGGCCCGCCTGTGAATGAAGGGCTGAGAAAATACCCCAGCACATCCTTTTCTACCGTTCCCACACCCTGCCAGTGGCGATCCATTGCGGCATGAGTGGCCCTGCGCGCTTCGTCGGCACTGTCTACCAGAGAGGGCTCCGCTAGGCAGCTTGCCTGCCCGGCGGTCGGTGCTGTGGAGGGGCGAAGTGCGTTGCGCAGTTTGTCGAATAAGCTCATGGGCGATCCTTGCGTGGAGATATGAAGAGCCGGTCAAACGCGGTCTCTATAGGAGCGAGCGTGCTCGCGAGCGTGTGATCAACAGCCGCGCTTAATCGTAGGCGAACTGGTCAACCAGCCCCAGCCTGGGCACCCGGCTGTTGGGCAGGAGCAAAGCGCCCGGAGCGATGACGGCATTTGCACCGATTTTGCTGCCATCGCCCACCAGCGCGCCGAACTTGTTTACGGCCGTGTCGATCACCCGATCGCCGTCGCGAATTTTGATATCCGCACCGTCCAGCTCGTTGCGGTAGTTGGCAATGATCGCGCCGGCCTCGATATTCACGCCCTCGCCTATCACTGAATCGCCAACAAAGTTGAAATGCGCCAGCTTGCTGCCCGCCAGCATAAAGCTGCTTTTGATCTCGCAGCTGGGCCCGACGATGCAATGACTGCCAAGGAAAACGCCCCCACGCAAGTACGCGCCCGCCGCTACGAACGCGCCTTTGCCAACAATGATGGCGCCCTTGAGCACGGCGCCTTCTTCGACGGTGGCGGTTTCGTGAATGGCGCAATTTGCGTAGCGCCGATAGCCCTCTGGAAGCCGCGCCAGCAGCGCCCCTACGTGTTCCTCGCACGCCTGTGTCACCTGCCAAGGGGCAGCCGGAGCCAGGCCAAGCGAGTCCCATCGGGCAATAAATGTACGGATATCGGGTTCGTTCAACGCAGCACTTCCTGTCGATTGGGCTCGCAAACGTAGATCGGCGATAGACCAATTAATTCATTCAGTGCACCCAACTGCGGGCACGCCGCGCTAGGCCAGGCGCCTTCGCGCTGATCCATGGTTGTTGCACACGCACCGTCATGTCCCGCCAGACGGCACTAATGCTTATTTCCGGCCGGACGATAATTTGCATACGCCAAAAACAAATCGAGAGCCTCCCTCCATGCGTCAGCTAAAAATTGCCCCTCGAGCCGTCATTAGTTTTTCCCTCATCGGAGTGCTGGTGATTCTGTTGGGTTTGTTTGCCATGTATCAGCTCAAATCCGTACGTCAACAAGGCGAAGACCTCTCCGACAAAGGCATTCCAAGCCTTTCGGCGCTCAGTAGCGTGAACGAAAGCATGCTGCGCCTGCGCATCACGGCCTACCGCCTGCTGGTTGACCGCGACGCAGACAAACTCGCTGCAACGGTGGCGCGTATTGATGAGCTGAGCGGCCAGGTCGATCAGGCATTGGCGCGCTATGAAAAACTGATCGACGATGACCAGGAGCGCGCCCAGTACCAAAGCTTTCAGCGCGTGGTCGGCGATTACAAAGGAGCCAACCGCGAGCTGGTGCAGCTTTCCAACGCCAACCAGCCCGACGCAATGCGTGCACTGTTAGGCGGTAACTACAAAAAAGCCTCAGATGAATTGGGCGTGCAGATGGCGCAGCTGATCAAAATCAACCAAGACGGCGCCGCCGATTCCGATAAAAAAGCGGACGACGGATATGCCGCCGCCATGAGTGGCGTGATGGTGTTTATCGTGGTGGCCGCAGTGCTCACCGGTTTGATGGCGCTGCTGTTCACCCGCAGTATTACCCGGCCATTAACCGAAGCCCTGGCCGTGGCACAGGTAATTGCCAAAGGCGATCTCACCGAGTCGTTCGAGGCGACCGGCACCGACGAGCCCGCGCAATTACTGGCCGCGCTGAAGGTGATGCAACAAAACCTGAAGCAAACCATTTCCGCCATCGCCGACTCCTCCAATCAGTTGGCCTCCGCCGCCGAAGAACTCAACGCGGTCACGGAAGATTCCACGCGCGGGCTGCACCAGCAAAGTAACGAGATTGACCAAGCCGCCACGGCAGTGAATGAAATGACCGCTGCGGTCGATGAGGTAGCGCGCAACGCCGTCGCCACCTTCGAAGCGTCCAAAGAATCGACCCAGACCGCCAAGCATGGTCAGCAACAGGTCACCAAAACCGTAGACTCCATCGGCCTGCTGTCGGACGACGTCACCCGTACCGCCGAACAAGTGAGAAACCTGGGCGACGGCGTGAGTAGCATCAGCAAAGTGCTCGACGTGATTCGTGCCATTGCCGAACAAACCAACCTGTTGGCACTCAACGCCGCCATTGAAGCGGCGCGAGCAGGTGAAGCCGGGCGCGGTTTTGCGGTGGTGGCCGATGAAGTACGCGCCTTGGCGCACCGCACGCAAACCTCGACGCAGGAAATCGAGCAGATGATCGGCACCATTCAGCAAGGCTCGGCCGGCGCCATGAGTGCGATGGAAACCAGCACCCAGCGTGCTCGCCAGACCCTTGAAATTGCTCAGGATGCCGGCGGTGCCTTACAGCGCATCACCGATGCGATCAGCCAGATCAGTGAACGGAACCTGGTGATTGCCAGCGCCTCGGAAGAGCAAGCCCAGGTGGCTCGCGAGGTTGATCGAAACCTGGTCAACATCCGCGACCTCAGCGTGCAAACCTCTGCCGGCGCTAACCAAACCACGGCTGCGAGTCAGGAACTGTCCCACCTGGCGACCAGCCTGAATGGGCTGGTGAGCCGCTTCAGGGTGTAAACCTCGGCTAAAGCCCCACGCAAAGCCCGGCCGACGCCGGGCTTTTTGGTGGTTACACCGGCGCATCCAACAGCACCCACAGCTCGGTAATTTTGCCGTCACTGATGCGCGCCACATCCACGCCGCTCACCACCACCGGCCCATTTTTCGGCCCGGCCTGCCAGCGCAAGTGGCCCAAGCCATGGTGCCCAACTGCGGGGCCGGTTGGGGTGAAGGCGAAGTCGTGGCCAAACTGTTCAAGCAACGCGCCCGCCACTTCGCTGATGGCGGCTTGGCCGTGGACGATGCCGGCCGGTTCATACAGCGTCGGCGCGCTGGCGAACAGGTCGCTCACGGCGCTGGCGCGCGTGGCGGCGTTGCGTTCATTGAATACACGCTCAAGGTTGGCGCGCAGCAGCGCGTCGAAATCGGTTTCGGGTGTTGCCGTTGAATCGTTCATGGATCACCTGTTCGGAAGGTTGCAACGTCGCCGTCTGACGACGTGGAAGGTTGCGTCATTAGGCGGTGAAGCCACCATCTACAAGCAGCTCAGCGCCGCTGACAAAGCCGGCCTCGGGACTGGCCAGGTAAGCCACCGCACTGGCGATGTCTTTGCCTTCGCCATACCGGCCCACGGCGATGTTGGGGCGAACAAAGTCGGCGACGGCGCCGTCGGCGGGGTTCATGTCACTGTCTGTTGGACCTGGGTGCACGGTGTTCACGGTGATGCCGCGCGGCCCCAGGTCGCGTACCAAGCCACGGCTGAAGCCGGCCACTGCGCCTTTCGTCAGGGTGTACACCGAGGCCGTGGGGAAGGCGGCGTACTGCACCATGGAGCTGCCGATGTGAATAATGCGGCCGCCCTCAGCCATGTGTTTGAGCGCTTGCTGCGTGGCGACGAATACGCCGGTCACGTTGACGGCCAGAATCCGTTGGAAGTCGTCGAAGGCGATGTCTTGCGGTGCGCCGAGCACGCTGATGCCGGCGTTGTTAACCAGAATATCGATGCGACCAAAACGCTCAGCCACGTCCTCGATGGCGGCGCGAACCGTGTTGGCATCGCCGGCATCAGCTCGCAGCGCAACGGCCTGGCCACCCGCGGCGATAATGGCGGCGACCACGGCTTCAGCACTGCTTGCCGAGGCGTTATAGGTGATGGCGACTGTGGCGCCGTCGGCGGCCAGGCGCTTGGCAATGGCGGCACCGATGCTGCGTGAGCCGCCGGTAACGATGGCGATTTTGCCGGTGAGTGAGCGTGTGTCAGTGGTCATGGTTAAAGCCTCGTGATGGGTTAAGTGAGGCTATAAGACGCTTTTTGTTCTTTCGTCAGTAGCGGGTAATCACTAGTATTGCTTTCAAGTAAAACTTGAAGGCTATAAGCCGTGGAAACCTTTGCCAACCTGTTGTCATTCGTACGCAGCGCTGAAAGCGGAAGCTTTTCAGCGGCGGCGCGGCGCCTGGGGCTGACGCCAGCGGCGGTCAGCCGTAACGTCGCGCAGCTGGAGGCCAACCTCGGCGTGCGCCTGTTCCAACGCAGCACCCGGCGCATCACGCTTACCGAAGCCGGCGAGCGTTTTTTACTGACCGTAGGCGGCGGCCTGGAGAGCGTTCAAGCGGCCATTGCCGACGTCACGCAAAATGCCGGCGAGCCAGCCGGCGTGCTGCGCCTGTCGGCGGCGCCGGGGTTTGGGCGGGACATTTTGCTGCCGTTGATGCCGGCGTTTTTGCAGCGCTATCCGGGCATCGTTCCGGAGTGGTACCTGGAAAATCGCCAGGTCGATCTGGTCGCCGAAGGCTTCGATGCGGCGATTGGTGGCGGCCTGGAATTGGCGCCCGGGCTGGTGGCGCGCGAATTGGCGCCGGCTCATTTAATTCTGGTTGCGGCGCCAGACCATGTGGAAGCACGCGGCCGCATCAAGCGTTTGGAAGACCTGAGCAAACTCGACCACTTGGCCATGCGCTCAGTGCAAACCGGCAAAGTTCGAAGTTGGTTAATGCAAGGCCCGAAAGGCCAACAGGTGCCGCTTGAATTGTCGCCGCGCCTGTTGGTCAACGACCCGCAGGCCCTGTGCCAGAGTGCTCTCTTGGGCTTGGGCGTGGCGCTGCTGGCGGTGTCCGATGTGCTGCCCTATTTGCAAGACGGTCGGCTGCAGCGGCTGCTGCCCGACTGGTACGTGGATGCCGGGCAGATCTCGCTGTACTTCTCCAGCCAGAAATTGCTGCCAGCAAAAACCCGGGCGTTTGTCGACTTTCTGGCCGAGCACGCCCGTGTTCAGCAATGGGCCACACGTTTTCGCGCGCGGCCTTGAGCGCCAGCGAACGGCGCGCTCAGTCCTTGGCTTGCGACAACGGCCGCGCCACTGTTTCCAACGACTGACGCTCCGCCGCCACGCCCCAGATGGCCTGCACCACCGCCGCCATCACCATCAGCCCGGCGCCGATCAGGTAGCCGATAAACAGGTTGCCCCGCTCACCGCTTTCAATCAGTTCGCCGAACAGCGTTGGGCCGATGATGCCGCCCAGGCCGGTGCCGAATGCATAGAACACGGCGATGGCCAGGGCGCGAATTTCCAAGGGAAAGGTTTCCGCCACGGTCAGGTACGCCGAGCTGGCAGCGGCCGAAGCGAAGAAGAAAATCACCATCCAGGCGATGGCCTGTTGCGTGACGTCGAACCAGCCTTGCTGGAAGCAATAACCGCTGATGACCAGCAACACGCCAGAAATCGCATAGGTGGCGCTGATCATGACGCGGCGCCCGACTACGTCGAACAACCGGCCGAGCAACAGCGGACCGCAGAAATTACCCAAGGCCAGCGGCAACACGTACCAGCCCACATGCTCGGACGGCACGTTGTAAAAGTCGGTGAGCACCAGCGCATAGGTGAAGAAAATCGCGTTGTAGAAAAACGCTTGCGCAGTCAGCAGCGTCAAGCCGACCAAGGAGCGCTGGCGGAAGGTGTGAAACAGGGTGTGGAAAATTTCGCTTAACGGCGTGTGGTCGCGGGCGTGCAAGCGCAGCGGTGCGCTGGTGATGGCCGGCAACGTGTGGCCGTGCTCGATCATGCGTTGTTCGATGCCTTCAACAATGCGCCGTGCCTCGTCGGGCTGGCCGTGAATAAGTAGCCAGCGCGGGCTCTCCGGCAGCCACAAGCGCATCACCAAAATCACCAACCCCAACACCGCCCCAATGCCGAAGCACAGGCGCCAGCCCATGTCGCCGCCCACCACTTGCGGGTCGAGCAGCACAATCGCCCCGCCCGCGCCCAGTGCTGCGCCCAACCAGAAGGTGCCGTTGATGGTGAGGTCAACCCAACCGCGATAGCGCGCCGGGGTGAACTCCTGAATGGTCGAGTTGATGGCTGTGTACTCCCCGCCGATGCCCATGCCGGTGAGGAAGCGGAACAACAGAAAGGTTTCCAGGTTGAAGGAAAACGCCGTCGCCGCCGTGGCGCCCACGTACAACCACAAGGTGATAAAGAACAGCTTGCGCCGTCCCAGCCGGTCAGTGAGCCAGCCAAACAGCAGTGCGCCAAGCACCGCGCCGGCAATGTACACGCCGCCGGCCAGGCCGATATCGGCGTTGTCCATGTGCAGTTGCGGGCTGTCTTTCAGCGCGCCGGAGACAGAACCGGCCAGGGTTACTTCCAAACCATCGAGCAACCAAGTGATGCCCAAGGCGAACACTAACAACGTGTGAAAGCGCCCCCAAGGCAACCGGTCGAGCCGGGAAGGAAGGTCCGTTTCAAATACTTCGCCAGGCTGGTAGGCACGCTCCACTGAATTCATCGCCGCATCCTTCAGGTCTTATTGTTAGGTTGGGGTCCTAAGGTTTAAGAGCCAGCGCAGCGAGCGGGAGTTCAGAGGTTCTTTGGTGAGCCGCCCGACCGTGGATGCGGTCGGGCGCCGCTATTCAGACCTGCGCCTGACCACCGTCGACAAAAAGCTCAATACCATTGACGAAGCTGGCGTCATCCGAGGCCAGGAACAGTGCCGCGCTGGCAATTTCCTCTGCTTCACCCACGCGCCCCATCGGGATTTGCGATGCCAAGTAGTCGAGCAGGCCCTGCTGTTGCGCGGCGTCCGGGCCGGCCAGGTCGACCAGGCCCGGCGTGCGGGTGGCGCCCGGGCTGATGGTGTTGATGCGCACGTGACGGTCTTTCAGATCCAGAATCCAGTTACGTGCAAACGAGCGAACGGCGGCTTTCGAGGCGGCGTACACGCTGAACGCCGCCGTGCCGGAACTGCCTGCCGTGGAGCCGGCAAGAATGACGGACGCCTTGTCTGCCAGCAGTGGCAGCGCTTTTTGCACAGTGAACAGCACGCCCTTTACGTTGCGGTCGAAGGTGTCGTCATAGTGCTGTTCGGTGATCTCGCCCAGCGGCACCATCGAGCCACCGCCGGCATTGGCAAACAGTACGTCGATGCGGCCGTGAGCCTCACCGATGCGGCGGTACAAGGCATCGAGTTGGTCCAGTTGGGTGGAATCCACTTGTACGCCGGTGGCGTTGCCGACTGCCGCTACGGCAGCCTCCAGTTCTGCCTGGCGACGCCCGGTGATATACACGTGAGCGCCTTCCTGAGCGAAGCGTTTGGCAGTGGCCAGGCCGATGCCGGAGGTGCCGCCGGTGACGAGTGCGATCTTGCCTTCGAGTTTATTGGTCATGGTGTTTCTCCCGTTTGCAGTGAGTGAGTTGCGGTGTGGGAGAAGCGTATCGACGCGAGCATCCTTTCAAAATAGAATTGTATGAAAGCCATCATTGCAGAATTGAAATGAGCAGACTTCCCGATTTCGAAGGGTTGGCAATGTTTGCCAAGGTGGCCGAAGAAGGCTCGTTCGCCGCCGCGGCGCGGGTAATGAGCGTGTCGGTGCCGACCGTGTCGCGAGCCGTGGCACGGCTGGAAGAGCGGCTCGGCGGGCGCCTGTTCAACCGCACCTCGCGCCAGCTTTCGCTGACAGAATTCGGCGCCAGCATGGCCGCCAAGGCCGGCGATATTTATCGGAAAGCCGAAGAAGTCGAAAGCGAAGCGCAAGAACTGTCGGTACAGCCGCGGGGCCAGGTTCGGCTGGCCATACCAATGGCTTTCGGCCTGCGCTGGGTCGCGCCGCTGATGCCAACCTTGTTGCGTCAGTTTCCCGAGCTCTCGGTAGACCTGCACCTGTCCGACGCCTCGGTAGACCTGATCGCCGAGGGCTTCGACGCCGCCTTGCGCATCGCCGTACTGCCCGACTCGTCGCTGGTGGCCCGGCGCTTATGCGGCGTCGCGCAATACCTGGTCGCCGCCCCCGCGTACCTGCAAGCCCACGGCCACCCGCAACACCCTCAAGACCTCGCCAACCGTCCGTGCCTGAGCTACGCCTACCGGGCACGCAGCCAAGTGTGGCGCTTCACCCACGACGACGGACGCGAAGAAGACGTGGTGCCGACCGGCCCGCTGCGCGTCACTAACTCCGACGCGCTGTTGCCGGTATTACTCGAAGGGCTGGCCATCGCTGAACTGCCAGAATTCATCGCCAGCGAATACCTCGCCGACGGCCGCCTCGTCGCCCTGCTCCCCCACTGGCACATGGCGCGCGGCGGCCTGTATTTCGTGACGCCCTCCTCACGCACCCGGCCGGCGAAGGTGAAAGCGCTGGCCGACTTTTTCGCCGAGCATTTGAGTGCGCCGGTGTGGCAGCGGGAGGGCTAGAGAATATCGTCCACCACCCCACCATCCACCCGCAAAGCCGCACCGGTGGTGGCAGATGCCTGAAGCGAGCACAGATAGACGACCATATTGGCCACCTCCTCTACCGAGGCCGCGCGCTGGATGAGTGAAGTTGGCCGGTGCGCCATGACGAATTCGGCGGCGACGGCTTCGATGCTTTTGCCGGACTTGGCGCGCTGTTCTTCGAGCATGGTGGCCAGGCCGTCGGATAAGGTCGGGCCCGGCAATACGCTGTTCACGGTAACGCCGCTGCCGGCCACGCGTTTGGCCAGGCCGCGCGAGACGGCGAGCTGGGCGGTTTTGGTGACGCCGTAATGGACCATGTCGGCCGGAATGTTGCGGCCCGATTCGGAGGAGATAAACACCACCCTGCCCCACTTGCGCTCAACCATGGCCGGCACCAGCGCGCGGCTCAGGCGCACGCCGGACATGACGTTGGTTTGCCAATAATTTTCCCAGCAGGCGTCATCGGTTTCGAAGAAATCCACCAGCCCATAAATGCCGGCGTTGTTGACCAGAATGTCGACGGCGGGCAGCGCGGCGAGTAAGGCGTCGGCACCGCTGGCATCGCCCAGGTCGGCGACCACGCCGGTGAGGGTGGCGTTCGGCGCCGTTTCGCGCAGGCGGGCCAACGCTTTCTGTACGGAGCCATCGCTGCGGCCGTTAACAATCACGCTGGCGCCGCTTGCCGCCAGGCCCTCTGCAATGGCGAAACCGATGCCGCCGGTGGAGGCGGTAACCAAGGCTGTCTTGCCGCTCAAGTCGATGTGCATGCCGCGTTCTCCGTAAATGCCAGGCGCCGGCCTGGCGGGTGATTTAGGTCGCTCACCAGCGTAGTAGCGCATGGGAAGGTTTGCCGGAGCGCAGCAGTAGTCGGGCCGGATTTATTTCGGTGAAGCGCTTAGTCGCTGCGCAGAAACCTTGTGCGCTTTCGCCGTTCACGTAATCCAAACGGTTACGCGCAACGAAAAAAACAGGGGGAGTTATGCCGCGTCTTCCAGTGATTGGCGTTACGGCCTGCTCGTATCAGATCGGCCCACACGCGGTGCAAATCAACGACGACAAGAACTCACAAGCCATTGCCACCACGGCAAAAGGGATGCCGCTAATACTGCCGCAGTTCCCGGATTTACTGGCCTTGGCCGATATCATCGATTCGCTCGACGGGCTGTTTTTCACCGGCGCGCCCTCCAATATCGAACCCCATCATTACGGTGGCCCACCGAGCGCGCCCGGCACCGAGCACGATGACGCACGCGACAGACAAGCGCTGGCCTTGTGGCGCGCCGCGATAGACGCCGGGCTGCCAGTGTTGGGTGCGTGTCGCGGTTTGCAAGAGCTGAACGTGGCCTTTGGCGGCACGTTGCATCAGTCGCTAAAAAGCTCGCCCCTGCAGCACGAACCGCCGGACGACGAACCCATCGAAGCGCAATACGCGCGTATTCATACCGTCACCGTGCAACCGGGCGGCGTGCTGGAGCAGTTGGGACTCAAGGGTGTACTGAAGGTCAATTCGGTGCACGGCCAGGGCATTGCCGACGTCGGCAGCGGCTTGCGTATCGAGGCGGTGGCAGAAGATGGCTTGGTGGAAGCGCTGTCGGTGGAAGGCAGCCGCGCGTTTGCGCTGGGCGTGCAGTGGCACCCGGAATGGCAGGTGACCGATAACCCGGATTACGCGGTGATTTTTGAAGCGTTTGGGCAGGCGTGCCGGGAGCGGGCGAGTCGGCGCTGAGCTTGGAGAATAACGTTTGCAGCTATCGAGGCTGAAGCCTCTCCTACAGGTACGGCGTTGCGCGGCTGTCTGGGCATTCCCTGCCAATTTATTCGGCACGTTTGTACTTTCTGTGCTTGGTTAAACCAGGGTGGCGCCGCTCTTATGGTAAGAGCGCGCGAGCAGAGAGACAGGCGATGTCAGAACCGACGCAGAAGCTTCGATTGAGCGCTTTGGTGGCGCTGGTGGTGGGCTCGATGATTGGCGGCGGGATCTTTTCGCTGCCGCAGAATATGGCTGAGCGCGCCGACGTGGGGGCGATCATCATTGGCTGGTCGATCACGGCGGTTGGCATGCTGGCCCTGGCGCTGGTGTTTCAAACCCTGGCCAACCGCAAGCCTGAACTGAACTCCGGCGTCTACGCCTACGCCAAAGCAGGCTTTGGCGACTACATGGGCTTTTCCTCGGCGTGGGGCTATTGGATCAGCGCCTGGCTGGGCAATGTCGGCTACTTCGTGTTGCTGTTCAGCACCCTCGGTTATTTCTTTCCGGTATTCGGTCAAGGCAATACGCCTATCGCCATCGGCTGCGCGTCGTTGCTGCTGTGGTCGGTGCATTTTCTGGTGCTGCGGGGCATCAAGGAGGCAGCGTTCATCAACCAGCTGACCACCGTGGCCAAGGTGGTGCCGCTGGTGACCTTCATCGGCATCACCTTTGTGGCCTTCGATGCGAACATTTTTACCCGCGATATCTGGGGTCGTAGCAGCCCCAACTTCACCAGCGTGATGGACCAGGTGCGCAACATGATGATGGTGACGGTGTTCGTGTTTATCGGCATCGAAGGCGCCAGCGTGTATTCGGCGCGGGCCGAGAAACGCTCGGACATCGGCCGCGCCACGGTGCTGGGTTTTCTCGGCGTGCTGGCGTTGTTGGTGCTGGTCAATCTGCTGTCGCTGGGCATCATGACCCAACCGGAATTGGCCGCGTTGCAGAACCCGTCATTGGCCGTTGTGCTGGAACACGTTGTCGGGCCATGGGGCGCGTTATTCATCAGCGTCGGTCTGGCCATTTCGCTGCTGGGTGCGTTGCTGTCGTGGGCCCTGCTGTGCGCTGAAATTCTGTTCTCCACCGCCAAAGACAACACCCTGCCGGCCTTCCTGAAAAAGGAAAACGCCAACCACGTGCCGGTGAATGCGTTGTGGCTGACTAACGCGATGATCCAGCTGTTTTTGCTGATCACCCTGTTCTCGGCCGGCACCTATACCAGCCTGATCTACCTCGCCTCGTCGATGATCATGGTGCCGTACCTGTGGTCGGCGGCGTACGCGCTGCTGCTCAGCCAGCGCGGCGAAACCTACGAGCAAGACGCCGGCGCGCGCCGTAAAGACCTGATCGTCAGCGCCATCGCCTTGGTCTATGCCGTGTGGTTGTTGTACGCCGGCGGGGTGAAATACTTGCTGCTGTCGGCGCTGCTGTACGCACCCGGCGTGCTGCTGTTTGCCAAGGCCAAACGTGAGCAAGGTGAACCTGTGTTTACCACCATCGAGAAGCTCATTTTTGCCGCCGTTATCGGCGCCGCGGCGCTCGCTGCCTATGGGCTGTATAGCGGCGGGCTGTCGCTGTGAAACGGTTGGCGCACCACGCGACCGCCCGTTAACCGAGACAGATGACAGCCGCCTCGCCCTGTCAGATTTGTGAAAGCCCGCCGTCGACCATCAGCTCCACGCCATTCACGTAGCCGGCATCGGCGCTGGCAAGAAACAAGGCGGCGGAGGCGATTTCATGGGGCTGCGCCATGTAGCCCAAGGGCACGATGTGCGCGACGTGCTCGCTTAGCGCCTGGATCTGGCGCTTGTCCATCTTCAAACCGTTGTCCATCAGGGGCGTTCGCGTGAAGCCAGGGCTGAGCACGTTGGCGCGAATCTTTCGGTCCTTTAATTCATTGGCCCAGGTTCGAGCAAACGAGCGCACCGCCGCTTTCGAGGCGTTGTACAAACTGAGGCCTTCCATGCCGTTGCTGGAACAGATGGACGCGGTGAGCACGATAGCGGCGCCGTCTTTGAGCAGGGGCAGCAAGGTTTGCACGGTGAAAAAAACGCCCTTCACATTGATGTCGAACAGGCTGTAGTAACTGGCTTCGCTGGTACTGCCCAACGAGTTTTTCTCGCAGATGCCCGCGTTGGCGAACACCACGTCGAGGCGGCCGTCCTGCGTTTCAACCAAGGCTTTGAGGGCATCGAGGTCGGCCTGTTGGGTGACATCGGAAACCACCGCGACGGCCTTTTCGCCCAGAGCGCGCGCGGCCGTTTCGAGGGTCGCCGCCGAGCGGCCGGTGAGATAAACACGCCCGGCGCCTTCGGCGATAAGCGCAGCGGCGATGGCAAAGCCGATGCCCGTTGAGCCGCCCGTGACCACGGCGACCTGACCGGAAAATTTACCCGACATAACAGAGCTCCTTTTGACGCGTTGATGGTTTTACGAAAGTTGATTGGGCTGCGAACGGGGTCTGGCGGCATACACCGAAAGGCAGGCGGCAATGCTCAGGCACACGGCGATGCCCAGCAGCGCTGCAACGAAGCCGTCGGCAAATGACGCGGCGCTGTTAGCCGGCGCGGCGACCGCGTAAAACAGCCCGCCCAACACCGCGACACCCAATGCCGCGCTGATCTGCAATGCCGAGTTGACCAAGCCCGCCGCCATGCCAGCGCCACCGGCCGGCGCGCGGTCGATGACCGTTCGAATCAATGTGGGCAGCGCCCAGCCCTGGCCAAAACCCAGCAGCCCGACAGCCAGCACGACCACCGCATAGGCCGGGCTTTTACCGGGCGGCGCAGCGGCCACCGCCGCGCTCAAGAGCAAACAGCCGAGCACTTCCAAGGCCATGCCCAAGGCCGGCACATAACGGCCGAATCGGCGGATGGCCGCCGGTGTGGTCAACGGGCCGATCACATAACCAATGCCGAACGGCACAAACATCAGGCCGGTGACCAGCGGCGTAGCGCCGAGGGCGTCTTGCAGGTACACCGAAAATGTGAGGAAAAAGGCCGACACCACATAGAACAGCAGCACCCCGGTCAGGCCCGCCAGCAACCCCGGCGATTGACTCAGCTGTGGGCTTACCAGTGGCGTGCCGCCGCGCCGCTCCAAGGCAATTTCATAGCGCCAGAAGGCCATCGCCAACACCGGCGCGCTGAGCAACATCACGCACAGCCACCAAGGCCAGCCCCACTCTCGCCCCTCCACCAACGGCACCACCAACAGCCCCAACGTGAGGGCGCACAGCAGCACGCCCAGGCGGTCCAATGGCAGCGGCGTCGGGCTGCGGGTATCAGGCAAAAATGGAATGCCGGCGATGAACACCGCCGCCACGATGGGCAGATTGATCAGAAAAATGATCCGCCAGTGCAGACCAAACAGATTCGCGGCAATCAGCCCCCCTCCGAGCGCCTGGGCGAGCACAGCGGCCAAGCCCAGCGCCGCGCCATATACCGCCAAGGCCCGGGCACGTTCCTGTTCGGGAAACAGCGCATGGATGGAGGCCAGGCCTTGCGGCGCCATGGCGGCAGCGCTGAGCCCTTGCAGGGCCCGGCCCGCTATCAGCAACGTTGGCGTGGTGGCCAGGCCGCAGATCAGCGAGGCCATGCCGAAGCCTGCCATGCCCGACAGAAACACCCGGCGTCGGCCAAACAGGTCGCCCAGCCGCCCGCCGGTAATCAGGAAAACCGCATAGGTTGCGGCGTATGCCGAGATCACCAACTGCACTTGCGCCGGGCTGGCGCCGAGCCCGCTGCGAATCGAGGGCAACGCCACATTGACGATGAAAAAATCCAAAGGCGGCAAGAACGCGCCGGCCAACAGCACGGCAAAAGCCAGCCACCGATGGGGTGCTGCTGCGCGGGTTGTTGGGGTTGCAAAGGACATGGCAGGCTCCACAAAAAAGGCTCAATGGCTGGCTCGCCGCCCACTGTTATCTGGCGAACCCGGCGTACAGCTACGTACACTGCGCCGGCGCTTTTGAAGGCACGAACTGCGGCAGTGCCGGCTGAAACTGGAGCGCATTGTCAGCCGCAGCACAGGGCTGGCGGCACTGCCAACGCTGCACATTGCGTGTGCATTTTTGTAAGGGGTACAGCGTGGAATGGGATGACGTGCGGTTTTTTCTGGCCATTGCCAGGGCGGGCTCGCTGGGCGCGGCGGCCAAGCAATTGGGGGTCAGTCACCCGACCGTGGGCAGACGCCTGCAAGCCCTGGAACAGGCCAGCGGGCAGCCATTTTTCCGACGCACACCCGAAGGCCTGGTGCCCACTGATAGGGGTGACCGGATTCTGTGCCTGGCCGAAGAAATGGAACGCAGCGCACTGGCCATTGCCCGCCGAGTGGACGGCAGCGCTGAACACCCCGAAGGCTTATTGCGCATCTCATCGGCCGACTGGTTTGCCGGTTATGTGCTGGCGCCGGTGTTGGTGGAGTTGGTACGGCGGTATCCGGCTGTGGTGCCGGAAGTGCTTGCCGGGCACAGGCTTTCCGACCTGACTCGCCGCGAAGCCGATATCGCCTTTCGCATCGTGCCGTTCGACCAGCCGGACATCGTTCAGCGTCGGCTGATGACCATGCCGTATGGCCTGTACACCAGCGCTTCGGCAACGGCGATGCCGCCGGCAGATGGCAGCGGCTGCAAGCTGATTCTGATGAACACCGCCCAGGCGCATTACCCGGACGTGCAATGGCTGCAGCGCATGTTCCCCGCTGCGCAAAACGTCTTCACCAGCAGCAGCCGCACGGTGCAAGCGCAGCTGTGCGCCCTCGGTTTGGGCCTGGCTGTGCTGCCGCGTTCGCTAGGCGACCAGGTGCCCACGTTGCGGCGCATCGAACTGAGTGAGACGCCGCCGTCGCGGGAAATCTGGATGGGGTATCACCACGATATGCGGCAAATGGATCGCTTGCGTGCACTGGCCGATTTGGCCAGCGACATGCTGGGCAGCCACTCGCCAGACAACCTCTGACACTGGCTCGGCAGCAGGTCAGCCGCGCGCGGTTGATCCGCGTCGGCTGACCCGCAACCCGCAGCAAACTCAAATATCCCAAGCCAGCGACAGGTTGATGCCCTGCTGGTCACTGTCGTCGGCGCCACGGTAGCTGTAGGCACCGCGCAGCGACAAACCGGGGGCGAGCGAATGGCTGACGCCGACACTGGCACGCCAGGTTTTGTCGTCCGGCGTGTAGCCTTCCAGGGTGTAGCCGAGCGTCGGCAGGCTGCGCAGGGCCATGTCCACGTCGGTGGCATCGTCCTCGTACTCGCGCTCCATCGCCGCTTCACCGAACAGGCGGGTTTGCGCGTTGAGGTTGAACACGCCCTGCAAGCCGGCGCCCAGGCGTTTGGAGTCGCGCTTCTGGTCGCCGATGTTGAGCGCAGTGGAGCTCACGCTGTTCTCGGCGTAACCGTCCACCTCGACCCGCGCGTAGTCGGCGCTGACGAAGGGGCTCAGGTGCCACTGGCTGTCGGCGTTTGGGGCAATGTCGTAGCCCACACGGCCACTCAGGCCCCATAGCTCGCCATCGGTGTCGCCCTTTTCGCTGCGCGTAGCCGGGCCCAGGTTGAACTGGCGCTTGAGGTCATTGAAGTCCAGGTAGCCGACGCTGGCAGCCAGCTCGCCCCACCAGCGGTTTTGCTGATACTGGGCAAAGCCGGTGGCCAGGTAGCTGCGCAGGTTGTAGTCGGAATCGGCGTCGCCGGCCTCCATGTCTTGCTGGTAAAACCCGCCTGCCAGGCCGACGCGCCAGGCGTCGTTGAGACGGTAGCTGCCACCGACGTTCAGGTTGTAGCCATCGCCATCGGCGTCGCTTTCATAGACGTCATAGCTCTGCCGCTGACCGCCTGCTGTGACAAAGGAGCGCCACTGGCCGACCGCTTGCCACGCCTGCCAATCAGCCTGCCACTGCGCGCGCAATTGGTCCTGGTGCGAACGCAATGCGTCGTGAGCCATCTCCGGCAACAGGCTGAGTTCCCACGGCGCTGCCAGCAGCGAATAGGCGTAGTCGGCGATCAGCCGTTGGCCGGTAATGGTCGGGTGCACGCCGTCGTTATAGAGCAGCTTGGTGGGATCGGGGTTGGTGCCGTTAATG
Source organism: Pseudomonas sp. AC070 (assembly GCF_979258635.1). Lineage (NCBI taxonomy): Bacteria > Pseudomonadati > Pseudomonadota > Gammaproteobacteria > Pseudomonadales > Pseudomonadaceae > Pseudomonas > Pseudomonas sp. AC070. The sequence continues at coordinate 1,757,825 of NZ_OZ409871.1, read as the reverse complement.
CCATAAATCGGGTTTTGCACCGCGCAGCTGTCGAAGCAGGTGCCGGTCAGGTTCTGCCCGACAGCCAGCCCGTAGCGCCCTGGATCGGCCAGCGTTTCGGCAAGGTTCAACGGCACGTTCAGTGGAATGATTTCGGCATTGATGCCAGCCAGTTGGCTAACCAGCTCCGTGTTGAACGTGCCGCCGAGCAGGGAAATGGTGCCTGCCAACGGCGTACCCGAAATGGCCGGGGTTCTGCCCACGTCCGGCAGCAGCCAAACCATGATGTAGCGAGCGCCAGCCTGCTGCAGCGCCTCGACGCTATCCACCAGACGACCCGCCGATGCACGGGCAGTCGCCGCGCTGACTACCTGTCCTTGCAGGAAGTCGTTGCCGCCGCCGGTGATGTAGTAGAGCGCATTGCGATCGGCGCGAAAGCCCGTATCCACCAAGTAGCCCGGACGGTTTCTGAGCACTACCCCAGCGCCGGGGCCGCCCGGTGGAATGACGGTCTCGGAGACCGAGGTGATGGAGTTGTAAATCTGGCTGGTGGTATAGCCGCCGACTGCCCAGTTATCGCCGTCGACCCAGCCATTGGCCTGATACACCGGCGAGGTTGAAGGGCCGAGGCCACCGATGCCAAGACGCCCGCCGAGGAGCATGGGCGCAGACGCGCCAATCTCTTCGCCACTTCCCGCCAGGTAGGTCGGACCTGTGCGGTTGGTGAAGCGCAACGTGGCATTGGCCGGGCCGCCGGGATCGGCAAATTGGCCGGCATCGCTCAGGCTGTCGCCGAAGACGATGAGGGAAGAATAGGGGGAGGCTTGGGCGGGGCAAAACGAGACGGCGCCAGCCAGCAGACACGCTGCGGCGAGCGGGTTTAAAACGCGCTTCATTGAAGGTCCTTTTTCTTGTTATTGGATGGATCCATGCCGACTGTAGCTCGACTTTTTTCACTGACAAGAGACTGCCTGCGGCGCTTATTGCGCTCCATTCATGCCATTGTTGGCGCCCCAGTTGCCTGACGCGGCCACGGCGTACGGCGTGGTTTTTTTCGCCCCTTGACTTAGAGCGCGCTCTAACCAATAGCCTCCGTGTTGCACCGCCAAAAACGGCCTCTGCCGTTGCGCGGTTTAACCAGAGGAGCACTGTCATGGCATCAACCACACTTAACGTCGCGACCGGCCTTATGCTGTCCGCAATTGGCATGTCCGCGCAGGCCAGCGAACCGGACGCTCGGCGCGAAAAGGGCATCGAAACCCTGGAAAAAATCACCGGCGCAGCCGGCAACACGGTGGTGAATTCGCTGAGCGACATCTCCCCCGAGCTCGGCGCCTGGATTGTCGATTTCGCCTATGGCGATGTGTTCTCGCGGCCCGGCCTTGCGCTGTGCACGCGCGAGCTGGCGACCATCTCGGCCCTCACCGCCATGGGCAACGCGCAACCGCAACTCAAAGTGCATATCGAGGGCGCGCTGAATGTGGGTTGCACACCGCAAGAGATCGTTGAAATTATTATTCAGATGGCGGTGTATGCAGGCTTTCCCAGCGCACTGAATGGCATCAGCGCCGCCCGTGAAGTGTTTGCCAAACGGGGCATTACCGTCGCGACGGCAAGCCCGAAATAAGCGGCGCCGCCGCTTTGCTAACCCAGGACCGAGGATCGCGCTTATGGATGCACACCACACGATCGAGCACGTCGCCAAGCGCACGGGCCTCACCGCCTACACCCTGCGCTACTACGAAAAGATCGGACTGCTGGCACCCGTTGCCCGCGCGGCGAGCGGGCAACGGCTGTACGCGCCCAGCGACATTGCGTGGCTGGAATTCCTGCTGCGCCTGCGCACCACGCACATGTCCATCGGCAAGATGCAAACCTTTGCCGCCCTGCGCAGCGCCGGGGACGACACCGTTCCCGAACGCCGACACATGCTGGAAAACCATTTAGCCGATGTGCAGGCGCAAATCGCAGCCATGCAACAGGCGATGACCGCCCTGAAGGAGAAAATTGCCCACTACCGCGCGCTTGAAGCGCGGGCAACCCTTAGCGCCGACTAAGCGCCAGGCGCACGGCAAACAGCACGAACACCACGCCGGTCACCCGATCCATCCAGGCCACCACGTGCTCCCGGCGCAGCCACACCGCCAATGACTGCGTCGCCGTGATCAACGCCGTCGACCACAGCAAACCCAGCACCACATGGATGCTGACCAGGCCGAAGGTCCACGCGATCATCGGTTGGCCTTGCGGAATGAACTGCGGCAGGAACGACACATAAAACACCCCGACCTTGGGATTCAGCACGTTGCCCATCATGCCCTTGAGCAACCAATTGGTTCGGGCATCCGAGGTTGCATCCGCCGTTGCAAACGAGCGCCGTGGCCGCAACAGCATGGTCAGCCCCAGCCACGCCAGATACGCCGCACCGCAATACTTCAACACGTTAAACGCCAACTCCGACAACGCGATCAACGCCCCCAACCCAAACGCCACCGCCGCGCCCCACAGCAAGCAACCGAGGTTAATCCCCAGCGCCACCCGAAAGCCCTGCTGCCTCCCTTCAACGGTGGCGGTGCGAAGAATAAGCGCCGTGTCGAGCCCCGGCGTGATGGTCAACAGCGTGGCGGCGAAAGTGAAGGCTAAGAGGTTGTCTGCGATAGTCATGGGAGGCGGTCGTATGGTGAGGCTGACGGTTGGGCGAGGTTAGCAGAATGGGTAAGTCGATAGATGACGAGTCACCATCATCCCCATGTACGCGGGGATCCAGAATCTTGAAGTCAACGCGGACTGTAGGAGCGGCTTTAGCCGCGATGCCTGCAACGCACGAAATCAAAAGCATCGCGGCTAAAGCCGCTCCCACAGGACGGCGTGGGGACTTGAGCGGAGCGCTGAATTCGCAATTCTGGATTCCCGCCTTCGCGGGAATGACGAGGAATTCCCAAACCACACCGTCATCCTCGCGCACGCGGGGATCCAGAATCTTGAAGTCAACGCGGACTGTAGGAGCGGCTTTAGCCGCGATGCCTGCAACGCACGAAATCAAAAGCATCGCGGCTAAAGCCGCTCCCACAGGACGGTGTGTGGCCTGGCGCGGCGCGCTGGAGCTGCGATCCTGGACTCCCGCCCTCGCGGGAATGACGAGGAATTCGCACGCCCCACCGTCATCCTCGCGCACGCGGGGATCCAGAATTTCGAAGACAACGCGGACTGTAGGAGCGGCTTTAGCCGCGATGCCTGCAACGCACGAAATCAAAAGCATCGCGGCTAAAGCCGCTCCCACAGGACGGTGTGTGGCCTGGCGCGGCGCGCTGGAGCTGCGATCCTGGACTCCCGCCCTCGCGGGAATGACGAGGAATTCCCAAACCACACCGTCATCCTCGCGCACGCGGGGATCCAGAATCTTGAAGACAACGCGGACTGTAGGAGCGGCTTTAGCCGCGATGCCTGCAACGCACGAAATCAAAAGCATCGCGGCTAAAGCCGCTCCCACAGGACGGTGTGTGGCCTGGCGCGGCGCGCTGGAGCTGCGATCCTGGACTCCCGCCCTCGCAGGAATGACGAGTAATTCCCACACCCCACCGTCATCCTCGCGCACGCGGGGATCCAGAATCTCCAAATCAACGCGGACTGTAGGAGCGGCTTTAGCCGCGATTCCTGCAACGCACGGAATCAAAAGCATCGCGGCTAAAGCCACTCCCACAGGGCGGCGTGTGGGCTTGCGCGGCGCGCTGGACTCCCGACTTTGGATTCCCGCCTGCGCGGGAATGACGAGTAACTCCCACACCCCACCGTCATCCCCGCGCACGCGGGGATCCAGAGTCTCAAGGGCGACGCAACCGTAACGGCGGTTAGCGCTGGGTGGTGACTTCCAGGGTATCGGTGTAGGTGACCCAGACACTCTGATCGACTTTCAGGTCTTTGAGCCGCGCCTGATTTTTTGGATCAAGCACGTCGACCACTTTCTGCGCGCCTGCGGGCCCTTCGAAGGTGACTTGGTTCTTGCCGACATCAATGTGTTTGATCTTCAGCTGCACCTGAACCTGGCGATAGGCGTAGCCACCCGGATGAGGATTACCTTGGGCGGCACGCACCTCGGCGTTTTGCTCTGAGGCCTTGCCGGGGGCTTTGTCCACTTCGGTGTCGAGCATCGTGGCCACCGAGCGGGTGACCACCGTTTTCACCGTGTCGCCGGGTTTCAGCTGGGCGAGATTTTTGGCGTCGTCACCGAGCTGCAGGGTCACGGGGCGATCATCCGGGCCCTTCAGCACGACAACATGGTTGGCCGCATCCACCGACACTACGGTGGTCACAACCTGGCCCTGTTCAAAGGTGGCGTACAGCGGAATATTCTCGGCGTGGCCGGTTGTGATACCGGCGATTAGCAAGGCGGTAACGGTTGCGATCTGGGTCCATCTGTAAGCGGCTTTCATCGATTTGCTCTCCTTTTTTAATCGAGGCCCGACTACTGAACTGAACCCTTCGCGCGGGTGAACCACCCCGTTTTCGCTTGCCCTGAAATTGCCCGGCGCCCAACGCTTGGCCGCTCCAGAATCAGGATTGTTTACCTGTCGGCAACGGGTGGGTTGAAGCGAGTTACCGTCGGCCGCCGACGCGTGTCCGAAGGAGCTTAGGTACAGTTTTGGCCATTCGCTGGAAAATTTTTTTCAGCGCCAAACGCTACCGGAGATGGCCACGGTGCCCAATGGAGACCGCCCCTGCCCGCTTTCAACAGTGTTCGCCACACGCCTTATTTGCGGCACGGTGCGCGTAGCTGTGCTAGACCGATTTAGCCCACTGCTGAACACGCTGCGCTATTGCCGCCACCAGCAGCCTTGAAGGGCACCAGCGAAGCGCCACCGACCGTGCTGCCTGGCACAAGGAGAATCGTCATGTATGTCCTTCGCGGCATCTCGATGTGGTCGTTAGTGCTCGTGTTGTCTGCCGGGCCGTTCTCCCTATGGGCTGCCGAGCCCGGTGCAGCCGCGAGCTCAGAGCCTGCGTTCGCCGAGCAGGAGTTGGATCAGATGCTCGCACCGCTAGCCCTGTACCCCGACGCTTTGCTCGCGCAGGTGTTGATGGCCGCCACCTACCCCGGCGATGTCGCCGATGCGGCCGCCTGGTCCAAGACCAACCCGGCGGCCAAAGGCGACGATGCGGTGCGCCAGGTCGCCAGCCAACCGTGGGACCCCAGCGTGCAGTCACTGGTGGCATTCCCGGCGCTGCTGGCCACGCTCGAACAGGACCCCGCGTGGGTGCAGCGGGTTGGCGATGCCTTTCTGGCACAGCCCGACGCGGTGATGGAGTCGGTACAGCGCCTGCGTCGGCAGGCTAAAGATGCCGGCAACCTCAATTCCAACGATAAACAGACGGTCAGCGAGCAGCCGGCAACCACTGCCAACGCATCGAGCAGCCAAACCATCATTATCGAGTCCGCCGACGCGCAAGTGGTTTACGTGCCGACCTACAACCCGACCGTGGTGTATGGCACCTGGCCCTACCCCGCCTACCCACCGGTGTATTACCCACCGCCGCCTGGTTATTACCTGGGCGGCGCGGTGGCAGCCGGCATCGGTTTTGCCGTGGGCGTGGCCGTCATCGATTCGCTCTGGGGCGACTGCGACTGGGGCAGCAACGACATCGATATCGACGTAAACCGCTACAACACAATCAACGACAACCGTCAGCTGAACATTCAGGACAAAACCTGGAAACACGACCCGGTGCACCGTGACGGCGTGCCCTACCGCGACCGCGCCAGCCGCGAGCAATACGGCAAGCGGCTGGCCAACAGTGACCAGCGCGAAGCCCTGCGCGGACGCGATACAGCGCGTGCCGCCGAGCGCGACCGTGCCCGGCAAAGCCTGGAGAAGCGCGGTTTCGAAACCCCAGCGACCACCAATCGTCAGGCGCGTGACCGCGCCCAGACTGCAGATCGCACGCTGCGCACTTCAGACTCCACGCCACGCCGTGAAACACAGCGCTCGGATACCCGAAGTACCCGCGACAACGCGTTCACCGGCGCGCGTTCGCCCGAGCGTGACCGTGCCTACCAACAACGCGGGCAAACCAGCCAGGCCGCCGCACGGCGCCCACCGTCAGCCCGTGCCAGTGGCCAGCCTGTCAGCCGCCCGGCGGCATCCTCTTCACGCGGTGGCGCCCGGCGGCGCTGACAGGGAGTCCGGCATGAATACAGCCATACGTTTTGCGCTGATCACGGTGTTGGCACTGACAACCTCGTGGGCGCACGCGCAGCAACCGTTCCAAAACCCGCAAGCCGCTGTCGACGCGTTCGTTGCCGCGCTCGGCACTGAGCGAGCCGACGAGCAACGCCTGGCCGCGCTGCTGGGCAACGACTGGCGCCACTACATTCCACTGGTGGGCGTGGAGCGAGAAGACGTCGAAGCGTTTCTCAGCCTGTACCGCGCCAAGCATGAAATACGCAGCCAGGCGCAGGGCTACTCGCTGCTGGCAGTTGGCGAACAGGGCTGGGAATTGCCACTGCCGCTGGTTCACGACAAACAAGGTTGGCGCTTCGACACCAAAGCCGGCGTGCCGCTTATTCGCCAACGTCGGATTGGGCGCAATGAAGAAGCCGTTTTACAGGCCGTACGCGCTTACCACGACGCGCAGGTGGACTACGCCGAAGCGGACCACGACGGCGACGGCGTGCTCGAATACGCGCAGAAATTCGTCAGCAGCGCGGGTCAGCACGATGGCTTGTATTGGCCCGAACAAAACGGCGAACCCGACAGCCCTTTGGGCCAACTGTTCGGCGACGAACTACCCAACGGCGGCTGGCACGGCTACCACTACCGCATCCTCATCGCACAAGGGCCATCGGCACCCGGCGGCGCCTACGACTACCGGCTGGGTCCCAACATGAGCCGCGGCTTCGCCCTCATCGCCTGGCCGGTCACCTACGGCGACAGCGGCGTGATGAGTTTTATGATCAGCCACGAAGGCACCGTGTTCGAAAAAGACCTGGGCTCTGACAGCGGCAAGCAAGCCCAAACCATGACCCGCTTCGACCCCGACAGCAGTTGGCAGGCAGTGGAAGAGACCGAGGCTGGCGCCGGTGGCCCGTAACACCTGCGCTAGTGGGTTAAGCGTTACATCGGCTTGCTAGGGAAATTGAACGGCGGCCGCGCGGCGGCTTAGCGCAATTTAATGCGCCAAAACAACGTATTGGAGTGGTTCTGGCGCATTTAAATGCGCTGCAGCGAGCGAATCGTTTTTCCGTGCACCATCCGGCGGCTTGATAGGGAGTTCGGAATGAGGGCAAATCGGGACCTTTATTAGCTCTATGGCGAGTTGAATGACAGACGCTCTCCCTTAGTTATTTCCGGGAGAGAGTGGCTTGATCAACCCCATCTTTACCCTTCTCGTGAAACCGGGAGACACCGATGTACACAGGCACGTGCTTATGCGGCGGAATCCAGTTCCGCATTGACTCCGAACTGGAGCCTATTCAGCTATGCCATTGCTCCCAGTGCCGCAAAGCACAGGGCACACCGTTCGCGACGAATACGCCGGTTAGCACAACCGCTTTTCATCTGCTGAGCGGCGCCGAGCTGATTACTGTTTTCGAGTCCTCGCCCGGCAAACAACGCGCCTTTTGTAGCCGCTGCGGTTCGCCGATTTACAGCAAAAGAGACAGCCTGCCCGGCGTGCTGCGCATTCGAGTCGGGCTGATCAATGAGCCGGTTTCGGTTAAGCCCGAGGCGCATTTTCATACTGGGTCGAAAGCCAACTGGTGGGCGATTGAGGATGATTTGCCGCAGTTCGAATAGCGCTATGTCGCCGCCCGCCAAGCCGCCAGGAACACGAAGCGCCGCTGCTGCCGAAGTATTGGCGTAATCAGCCGGATCTGTATCTATTGCCCGCTTCGCCGCCCCGATAGGATTTCGGCTTCCTCCCACAGGCGAAGCACCTATGCAACTCACCGACATCCCTTTTGGCACCACCGACTGGTCCCAAATCGAACCCAGCGTTCATCCCGGCGAAACCGGTACGGCCTACTGGCGCACCTGCCAGTTCGGCAGCGTTCGAGTGCGAATGGTTGAATACAGCGCCGGTTACCTGGCCGATCATTGGTGCCACAAGGGTCACATTTTGCTGTGCCTGGACGGGCAGCTTGAGACTGAGCTTGAGGATGGCCGCACGTTTATGCTGAGCGCCGGGATGAGCTATCAGGTGGCAGATCATGCGGAGGCGCATCGGTCGTCGACTGCCACCGGCGCCAGGTTGTTTATTGTGGATTGAGGGTGCGGCAACAGAGCGAGAGTAAAACGGTACAGAGTTGTTAAAGGCTCAAAACTCGCGCTGTATTCACGAAGGGGGCTGTCGGCCGCTTTTTTCTGCCCCTCAAATCGGAAAAATAATCCCCGTGCGCGACGCCGCATTGCGAATGTGCTCCTGCATGGCTTTACGTGCAGGCTCGTTGGCGTGGCGGGCGAGCTGGCGGAGGATTTTGCGGTGTTCCTGCCAGGTTTCCATGGCCCGTTCAGGGCGAATGAAGGGCAGCTTTTGGCTTTCGAGGAACACGGTTTCGTTGGCGCTGATGATGTGTTCAATGGCCAGGTTGCCGCTGGCTTGGAGCAGGCGTCGGTGGAATTCGAAGTCCAACCGTGCGGCCGCTTCGAAGTTGGCGGCACGCAGTTCCAGGCGCATGGCTTCTACGTTGTCGTGCAGCTCGTCGATGTCGAGTGCGGTCAGGGTGCTGGCGGCTCGGCCGGCGGCGAAGCCTTCGAGTACATAGCGAAGCTGGAAGGTGTCGGCGGCCGAAACCTGCTCGGCGTAGGGCCAGGAAAACGCGCGGGCGGCCGGGCTGTTGGCGGCTCGGGTGGCTTGCACGTACACGCCCTTCCCCGCTTGCACGCTGACCACGCCCAGGGCGCTCAATGAGGACAACGCCTCGCGCAATGAGGCGCGGCTAACGCCCAGGCGCTCGGCTAAATCGCGTTGCGAGGGCAAGGCATCTCCAGCTTGATAGCCGCCCTCGCGAATCAGTTTTTGAATGGCCTGAAGGGCCTGCTCGGGCACCGCGCCACGCACTGCTGTATCGGCCATCTGTTCAGACCAGTCGGAAGGAGTTGCTGCTTTTTACGCTGGTTTTTATCCACCAGGCAAGTCACGCACCAGCCTGGCACCCTGGCTGAAACCCACGCCCTGCAAGGGTGCGATTAAAACTTGTCGGCCTAATCAGGAAGCGCCAACTGTTCAGACCAGTAAGACCTTGATTCGCAACGAGCGCAGGCAATTTGCCCTTCGTTTCGGCAAAAGTGGCATGTCCCGTGCTATCGCCTTTGCACACTTTATTGCGACGCCACGAGGTTTTTCCCATGCGTACAGTTCGTCATTTGCTGCTCTCCGCCCTTCTCGCCAGCGGCGCGTTAATGCACTCGGCGGCGAATGCCGATGCGCTTGCCGACATCCAGGCCAGCGGCACATTGAAGGTGGCGGTGCCGCAAGACTTCCCGCCATTCGGTTCGGTGGGACCCGACATGCAGCCGCGTGGTCTGGACATCGACACAGCGAAACTGATTGCCGACAAACTCGGGGTGAAGCTGGCCCTCACGCCCGTGAACAGCACCAACCGCATTCCTTTTCTCACCACCGGCAAAGTGGACTTGGTGATTTCCAGCCTGGGCAAAAACCCGGAGCGCGAAAAGGTCATCGATTTCTCCAAGGCTTATGCGCCGTTTTACCTCGCAGTGTTCGGCCCGGCTGAAGCCGACATCGCCAGCACCGATGCGCTCAAGGGCAAAACCATCAGCGTGACCCGTGGCGCCATCGAAGACATGGAACTGTCCGCCGTGGCGCCCGAAGGCACCACCATCAAGCGCTTTGAAGACAACAACTCGACCATCGCCGCCTACCTGTCCGGTCAGGTCGATTTGATCGCCAGCGGCAGCGTGGTGATGAGCGCCATTGCCGAGAAGAATCCGAAGAAAGTGCCGGTGCTGAAACTCAAGCTCAAAGACTCGCCCGTGTATGTCGGCCTGGCCAAAGAGCAACCGGCGCTGCTTGAAAAAGTGAACGGCATTCTGACCGCCGCCAAGGCCGACGGCAGCCTCAATGGCATTGCTGAAAAGTGGCTGAAACAACCGCTGCCCGCTGACCTCTGAGCGGCCGCAGCCGATGGCTTATTCATTTGATTTCGCGGCGGTGTTGGCCCATAGCGATCAGCTGCTCAAGGGCGCGTTATTCACCCTGGAGCTGACGGCCATCGGCGTATTCGCCGGAGTGGGCATCGGCGTACTGGGCGCGGTAATGCGCGCCTGGCAGGTGCGCCCGTTCAATTGGTTGTTCAGCGCCTATGTGGAGCTGATCCGCAACACGCCGTTTATTGTTCAGCTGTTCTTTATCTTTTTCGGGCTGCCCTCGCTCGGCGTGCGCATGACGGAGTGGCAAGCGGCGTCGCTGGCGATGGTGATCAACCTGGGCGCCTACTCCACGGAAATTATCCGCGCCGGTATCCAGGCTATTCCGGCCGGGCAAATCGAAGCGGCGTCGGCGCTGGCGATGACCCGCTATGAAATCTTCCGCCATGTGGTGCTGCGCCCGGCGTTGGCCAAGGTGTGGCCGGCGCTGTCGAGCCAAATCATTATCGTGATGCTCGGCTCGGCGGTGTGTTCACAAATTGCCACCGAGGAGTTGTCGTTCGCCGCCAACTTTATTCAGTCGCGCAACTTTCGTGCGTTCGAAACCTACCTACTGACCACCCTGCTCTACCTGTGCATGGCCATCGCCCTGCGTCAGTTGCTGAACCTGGTTGGCCGCCACGTGATTGTGGGGAGACGCTGATGGATTTCACCCTGTGGGACATCATCCGCAACCTGCTAACCGGGCTGCAGTGGACGGTGCTGCTGTCGCTGGTGGCTTTTGTGTGTGGCGGCGTGGCGGGGCTGCTGGTGATGCTTGCGCGCATCTCGCAACTGACCGCGTTGCGTGTTTTGGCGCGCGGTTACATCGAGTTGTTCCAGGGCACGCCGTTGCTGATGCAACTGTTTCTAGTGTTCTTCGGCATCGCCTTGCTGGGCGTGGATGTGTCGGCCTGGCTGGCCGCTGCCGTGGCGCTGACGCTGTTCACCAGCGCGTACCTCGCCGAAATCTGGCGAGGCTGCGTCGAGTCGGTCACCAAGGGCCAATGGGAGGCGTCGGCGAGCCTGGCGCTGAATCGATTGGAACAACTGCGCTATGTGATTTTGCCGCAAGCGCTGCGCATTGCCGTGGCGCCGACCGTGGGTTTTTCGGTGCAGGTGGTTAAAGGCACAGCGGTGACCTCAATCATCGGTTTTACCGAGCTGACCAAGACCGGCAGCATGATCGCCAACGCCACCTTCGAGCCTTTCCTCGTTTATTCGCTAATTGCCCTCGGCTATTTCCTGCTGTGTTTCCCGCTCTCCATGGGCGCCCGCTACCTAGAAAGGAGGTTGCATGTCGCTGCTTAGTATTACGGGCCTGCACAAGTATTACGGTTCAAACCACGTGCTCAAGGGCGTCGACCTCAAGGTGGAGGAAGGTGAAGTGGTGGCCATTATCGGGCGCAGCGGCTCGGGCAAAAGCACGCTGCTGCGCACGCTCAATGGTTTGGAGTCGATCAACGATGGCGTGATTGAAGTGGACGGCCAATACCTCGACGCCCAGCGCTCCGACCTGCGCGCGCTACGGCAAAAAGTCGGCATGGTGTTTCAACAATTCAATCTGTTCCCACACTTGAGCGTCGGCGAAAACGTGATGCTCGCACCGCAGGTGGTGAAGAAAACCGACCGCGCTGAATCGCGCCGGCTCGCGGAAAAAATGCTCGAGCGCGTGGGCCTGGCGGACAAATTCAATGCCTTTCCCGAGCAGTTGTCTGGCGGTCAGCAACAGCGCGTCGCCATTGCTCGCGCCTTGGCCATGTCGCCACGCGTGCTGCTGTGCGACGAGATCACCTCGGCGCTCGATCCGGAATTGGTCAACGAGGTGCTGAGCGTGGTGCGCGAGCTGGCCAAGGAAGGCATGACGCTGATTATGGTCACCCACGAAATGCGTTTTGCCCGCGAGGTCGGCGACAAGCTGGTGTTTATGCACCAAGGGCGCGTGCACGAAGTGGGCGCGCCCAAGGAGCTGTTCCAGGCACCGGGAACTCCGGAGCTGGCGAATTTTATTGGCAGTATTGGTTAGTTCTGCGCGAGCGGTGCGCCTCGGCGAAAGAACAGGGTCACCTGGCCCAGCTCGACGCCGAGCTTGCTCATGCTGGAGCGGTTGATGAGGGTGTCTTGGTCCATGAGGTACATCCAGTCGTCGAAGTCGACCACCCAGGTGGAGCCGTCAACGTCCAGGTTCAGCTTGTACCGCCAGCGCAAGGCGTTGCCGGCGATCTCGCCGTCGGCCTCGCCAACCACATCACCAGCGGTGCCGCGCCAGTGGCCGTCGCCGGTTGGCACCAGGGTCCAGACGCGTTGTTGGCGGGTGCCGTCGCTGTAGAGGAAGCGCTCGTCAAGAATCAGCTTTTCACCGTCGCGGCGGCTGCTGATATTCACGGTGAAGCGCTTCACCACCTCCCCCGAGCGATTCTGAAAAATGCCCCACGCCTGCACGGGCTGGGAGAAGTAACCGGGCAAGTCCAGCTGTGGGCGTTCTTGTGCGTAGTGCTCAACGCCCACCCCGCCACACCCACTGAACAACAGGCAGCACAGCATTATTAGTGCGACACGCATGGTCGACGTCCTCATGATTTTTTCTGGGTAAGGCCGGTTTGGCGGCAACGGGAACAGCTCGAATACTTATACAAATTTCATTTTTTGCATAGGTTTTTGCTTGCCAGCGCCCCCGCTGGAAATTGCCCCGGCACTTCATGCATCGTGTGGCCCTTCGATTCGTGCATTTAAGGACCCCCATGCGTACCGGCATTGCCCACTGCAACGACGTTGACCTGGCGTATGAAGACTGGGGAGACAGCGCCGCGCCGCCGCTGGTGTTGATCATGGGGTTAGGCGCGCAGTTGGTGTTGTGGCCCGACGGCTTTTGCCAGCGCCTGGTCGATTGCGGCTTGCGGGTGATTCGCTTTGATAACCGCGATGTCGGCCTGTCGAGCCGCGTGAGCAAGCCCTACACCACCGCGCAGTGGAAACTGTTTGCCCGCGCGCAGTTGGGCTTACGGTCGTCGACGCCCTATTCGCTCGAAGACATGGCTGACGACGTGGCGCAGCTGATGGCCGCGTTGGAGGTGCCCTCCGCGCACATTGTCGGCGCTTCGATGGGCGGCATGATTGCGCAGATATTTGCCGGCAAATACCCCGACAAAGTGCGCGCGCTGACCATTCTGTTTTCCTCGACGAACCAACCGCTGCTGCCGCCACCGGCGCCAAGCGTGTTTTTGAAACTGGTGTCGACACCGCCTGCGGGCGCCAGCGAGGACGTGATTGTGCAGCGCCAGCGCGAGCTGATTTGCGCCATTGGCAGCGCGGCGTATCCGATGCCGGAGGCGGAGCTGGATGCCTTGATTCGCCTGCAAATCGCCCGTGGCGCTGACTTCAAGGCCACCGCCCGGCAATTCGCGGCGGTGCTGGGCAGCGGCGATTTGCGGCCGTATTGCAAACGCGTGCAGGCGCCCACGGTCGTCATTCACGGGCTGGCAGACAAACTGGTGCGCCCTGCCTGCGGCCGCGCGATTGCACGGGCGATTCATGGGGCTCGGTTGCAGTTGATCCCCGACATGGCCCACGACCTGCCCGAGCCGTTGTGGCCGCAGATTATTCAGGGGATTTGTGGGGGGTAAGTCAGGGGGATTGATAGCGTTTGCGGGAATCGCGGCTAAAGCCGCTCCCACAGAAAGATGAAGTCGTAGTTGCTTGTGTGGGAGCGGCTTTAGCCGCGATTGGCCGAGCCTGGAAACGGCAATGGTGCTGATCGTTCCGGCGCTACGAAAACTGTTCCACATCCAGCAATGCCCATACCACCAACCCTTGCCGTTTGATTTCTTGCTCGGCTTCAAGCTTGGCGATGTCGGTGCTGATGGAACGCGATTTGTGTTGGTATTTAAAAGCTGGCCCGCCGCTGGCTTTTCGCACGCTGTAGGTAATCAGCGTGTGGGGAAGCTCCACTCTCTTTTTCTTCACGTCTTCCTTGACTGGAGTAACCACCGGCTCCAATCCAAGGGCGCGGCGCATTTCGTTTTCAGTCAGTTGCATGTGTTGCACTACTCCGGGCTGTCAAAGCCACCTTCATTTAAGCGAATCATCTGGGTTCGCCTGGCCAGCGTGCGTATCTCATGGCATAGACAGGTCAAAGGTCAACAGTTCAGTAAAAACTTAAGCGCTATTTACGACGATTAACGCCAGCAAGAAGATTCTGCATACACAAAAACCCCGCGTCACGGGCGTGAGGCGGGGCTACGAAACCCTCGTTGCAGAGCGGCTAGCCTGGTAAAAGCCCCGCTTTCGCGGGGCGCTTTCGTTACTTTTGTTGCAGGAAGGCCAGCAAGTCTTGGTTGAGACGGTCTTTGTGGGTGTCGGCCAGACCATGAGGTGCGCCGGGGTACACGATCAGTTTGGCGTTTTTGATCAGCTTGGCAGCGGCGTGGGCTGAAGCATCGATCGGTACGATCTGGTCGGCATCACCGTGAACGATCAGGGTCGGCACATCGAACTTGGCCAGATCCGCCCGGAAGTCCGTGGCCGAGAACGCGGCGATGGAGTCGTAGGTGCTTTTGTGGCCGGCTTGCATGCCCTGCGCCCAGAACGAGTCGATCAGCCCTTGCGAGGGTTTGGCGCCTTCGCGGTTGAAGCCAAAGAACGGGCCGCTGGCGATGTCGCGGTAAAGCTGCGAACGGTTTTCCAACGACGCTTTGCGCAGACCGTCGAACACCTCCATCGGCAAACCGCCTGGGTTGTCTGCGGTTTTCAGCATCAGCGGCGGAACAGCGCTGATCAGTGCCGCTTTCTTCACCCGTTTGGTGCCGTGCCGACCGATGTAGCGCGCCACTTCGCCACCACCGGTGGAGAAGCCAACCAGAGTTACGTCTTTGAGATCGAGCGTTTCAATCACAGTCGCCAGGTCGTCGGCGTAGTGGTCCATGTCGTTGCCTTCCCACGGCTGGCTGGAGCGACCGTGGCCGCGACGGTCGTGGGCAATCACGCGGTAGCCTTTGTCGGCCAGGAACAGCATTTGCGATTCCCAACTGTCGGAGTTCAGCGGCCAGCCGTGGCTGAATGTGACGACCTGGCCGTCTTTGGGGCCCCAATCTTTGTAGTACAGCTGCACACCGTCGCGGGTGGTGATGTAGCTGTTGCCACGGGTTGGCGCGGTGTCGGCCAGGGTGAAGTCGGCGGCCAAGGTGGCGAACGCTGCGCTAACGGCCAGAAGTGCGTGGGTGATTTTGCTCATTACAATTTCCTCAGGTTGATGATCGAAAAGATCGGTTCAAGCGATTACATAAGATTGCGAATAACGGGCTCGTCAGGAGGCGACGGCGGCTCGGCGAATGGCGGTTTGGCGGCGGCTGTTGGCCTGGGCCAGCTTGCCGACCAAGCGAATGGCAATGGCGGCGCAAGCGATGCCGAACGGCAGCACGTACCAGTCGCTCATGGGGATGCGTTTGAAGTTGGAGTAGGTGAACACCGCGGCGATGATCCACATGCCGGTCACGTGCAGCGCCTTCCAGGCCTTGGGCCCGATAAGCCGCGCAGGGCCTTTGAACGAGGTCAGGGCCATCAGCAGAATGAACACGTACGCGGTGCTGCCCGGAATGTTGTTGGCCACCGTGCGGCCCGGCCAGAACTCGGTGTTCACTTGCCCGTAGAAGTAAATGAGTACCGCATGAACGAGATGGGAAAAGGCAAACGCCAGGCCGATAAAGCGGCGCTCACGCACCAGCGATTTGGTCAGCGGCGAGGGCACCAGCACGGCGAAGGCCGAGGCGGTGAAGGCAACAACGAACAGCACGAACGAGGAACGGGCGGTGGCGCGGATGGCGCTGCGCAGGCCTTCAACCAGTTCAGGTTGGGCGGCTACGGCCAGGGCGCTCATCACCACAACCAAGGCGGCGATAAAACCGAAAAGCGTCCAGCCTCGAAGGCTGTGGGGTGGGTTGTTCATAGCAAGTTCTCCTTGTTTTGGCTCGCTGTCCGAGTAGCGAGTCGACGGGGAGAATTCTTGCTGGCGCGTGTATACCGGCTATGTCGGCAAGGCGCCGTTATGCAAGCGCATGCGTATGGAGGGGCGTTGGATACAGTGGCTTACAAAACCCTACCCGCGCGCCCTTTCCTAAGGGCGGCGCAGGCAGGAAACGCTCAGGCCGTGGCGGCCAGCGTCAGGGTGACGCAAAGGCCGCCGCCGTCGCGGTTGCTGACTCGCAGCGAGCCGCCAATGGCCACGGCCAATTGCTGAGCAATGGCCAAGCCCAGGCCGGTGCCGCCGGTGCTGCGGTTGCGTGAGCTTTCGACGCGGTAGAACGGCTTGGTGACGTCGGCCAACGCCTCGTCAGGAATGCCGGGGCCCCGGTCGAGCACGCTGATCGATAGGCCGGTCTGCTCGGTGCCAGCAATTTCCAGCTCAGCCGTGCCGGCGTACTTGAGGGCGTTGTCCACCAGGTTCGCCAGAATGCGCCGCAGGGCATGGGGGCGCGTTTCAACAACGGCGCCGTTTTTGCCGCTCAGGCTGACGTCGTGACCGGTGTCTTGGTAGTCGAACACCAGGCTGTCGAGGAACGAATCGAGGTTGATGCGGCAGCTGTTTTCCGAGGCGCCATGCACGCTGCGCGCATAGGCGACGCCCTCGCGCACCAGGTGCTCGATTTCGTTGAGGTCGCTGTCGAGTTTGTCTTTTTCGGCCGAGTCGGCCATGAACTCGGCGCGCAGTTTCATGCGCGTGATGGGCGTTTGCAGGTCGTGGGAAATCGCCGCCAGCAGTTGCATGCGTTCCTTTAAGTAGTCAGCGATGCGCGCCTGCATGGTGTTGAAGGCACGGGCAGCGTGCGCCACTTCGCGGGGGCCGTTTTCATCCAGCGGCACGGGGTGGGCGTTGGGGTCGAGGTTTTCCACCGCCTCGGCCAGACGACTGAGCGGGCGGGTGGCAATGCCCACCGC
This sequence comes from Pseudomonas sp. AC070, assembly GCF_979258635.1. Classification (NCBI taxonomy): domain Bacteria; kingdom Pseudomonadati; phylum Pseudomonadota; class Gammaproteobacteria; order Pseudomonadales; family Pseudomonadaceae; genus Pseudomonas; species Pseudomonas sp. AC070. The sequence continues at coordinate 1,740,774 of NZ_OZ409871.1, read as the reverse complement.
CAACCCGGTGCAGATAATCATCAGAACCAGCTGGCCAAACAATACAACCGGCAACCACGGCGCCAGCGGTCGAACGGTGGGCCGCACATCAATGGTGACGGGGCTGCCATCGGCCAGTTGCAGTTGGGCTTGGAAGTGTTCGCGCGGGCCGGGAATCTGCACGATGGTCAGGTCATAGTCGCGCCCCAGCGAGGCTTCGAGTGACTGCGCGACAGTGGCCGCCAGGTCGTCTGAGGTCAGCGGTATGCCGGCGTCGTGCTCGCGCAGCAGGTAATCGTAATTGCGACGCTGCAGGCGTTTGGTCCAGGCCGGACGCTCGGCGGCGGGCACGCGGTTGAGAATGGCGATGGAGGTGGCGGTGTCGTGTTCGAAGTTGCCGAGCATGGCGTCTTTGGTGCTTTGGTAGCGCTCGTAATATTGCGCGCCGAAGGTCAGCGCCTGAGCCAATACCAAGCCGATCAGGAAAATCAGCCACAAGCGCGAGGCCAATGTGTGCGGCCAGTGCAGCACTCGCCTCATACCTGCTCCTCAAGCAACTCCACGGGGAAGGTGAACACATAGCCTTCGCTGCGCACCGTCTTTATATAAGCCGGTTCGCGGGCGTCATCGAGCAAGCGCTGGCGCAGGCGGCTGACCAACAGGTCGATGGAGCGGTCAAACAGATCGGCTTCGCGGCCCTGGGTCAGGTTGAGCAGTTGGTCGCGGCTGAGCACGCGCTGCGGGTGATCGAGGAACACGCGCAACAAGCGGTATTCAGCGCCGCTGAGGGCGACCAAGGTGTCGTTGTCGTCGAGCAGATGGCGGGCCGTGGTGTCCAGGCGCCAGCGGCCAAAGCGCAGCAGCCGACCGCTTTCGGTCACCACCAGATTGGGCGGCAACATGCGCGTGCGCCGCAGCACGGCGTTGATGCGCGCCAGCAGTTCACGGGCGGCGAAGGGTTTGGTCAGGTAGTCGTCGGCGCCCATTTCCAGGCCGATGATGCGGTCGGTTTCATCGGTGCGCGCGGTGAGCATCAGCACCGGCGTGGCCTTGTGTTTGCCCACCCGCAATTCGCGGCACAGCTGCAAGCCGTCGTCGCCCGGCAGCATGATGTCGAGCACGATCAGGTCGACCTGGTTGGCATCCAGAAACGCGCGCATCTGGCGGCCGTCGGCAACCACGGTGGTGCGCAAGCCGTTCTTTTGCAGGTAGTTGCCGACCAGCTCCCTGATTTCACGATCATCATCCACGATCAATACGTGATCGGTGTGTGCCATTCCTTGTTCTCCGAAGTATGCGCATGGGGTGAAGTGCCGGCTGCTGCGGGCGTGCTCAGTCTATCTACCGAACCGCGCACGTGGACGCCAGCAAAAACGGTGGCGATTGTATCGCTGTGTATCTCAGCCGACCTCAGACACGTAATGAATTTAACGGGCGGGTTTCTCGACACAGGCGAGATACCTCACCGGCATTCAATGAGCCCCATCGAGCGCACACATCCGGCCTCGACAAACCACATCGAACTCATTGACTGCAAAGGACACCACCATGAACTTCAAAGCCCTTTCCGCCGCCTGCCTGCTGACCGTTCTGAGCGCCGGCGCCCTCCCCGCCTTGGCCCAGGGCGTAAGTGCCGCCAGCCACGTTGCCAGCGAAACCTACACCTACGGCACCCAGCTGGACATCGACCGCGTGCTGTCCGTCAGCGAAGAAAGCAGCCACTCCTGCGGCGTAGTCAGCGCGCAGATGGTTTACCTCGATTCCATGGGCGACAAGCGCGCGCTGACGTACAGCAAGCTCGCCGACGCTTGCAACAGCGGCAACTAATCGCCGCTCGCGCCCCTTCAGGCTTGGTCTTTTAACTCAGAGGTAGCGCCATGCTGCTTATCGCATTCCTGGGCGGGATGCTCACCGTCCTCAGCCCCTGCATTCTTCCGGTTGTGCCGCTGCTGTTTGCCGGCATCAGCCATTCACGCCGCTCTATCGCCTTGGTGTTAACGGGCATGGCGCTGACCTTCGCCCTGGTCTCAAGCCTGGCGGTGGTCAGCAGTGAATGGGTGGCGCAAGCCAACGTCGCCGGGCGCCAGGTGGCGTTGGTAATTCTCGGCGTATTCGCCCTGTCGCTGATTTCTGCCCGGCTAGGCAGCTGGCTGGCCACGCCCTTTGTGGCGTTGGCCAACCGGCTCGGTTCCGGCGGCAATGGCGGACCGTTTGCAGCGCTGACAGTCGGCGTTACCACCGGCCTGCTGTGGGCGCCGTGCGCGGGGCCGATTCTGGGCGCGATTCTGTCCAGCGCCATGCTGCAAGGCGCCAACACGCACACCAGTTTGCTGCTGTTGGCCTACGGCGCCGGCAGTGCCTGTTCGCTCGGTGTGCTGCTGGTAGCCGGACGCGGCTTGGTCACGCGGCTAAAACCGCTGCTGCCGATTACTTCGTGGCTGCGACGCGCCACCGGTGTGGCGGCGTTGCTGGCCACGGTCGCGATTGCCACCGGCGCCGACCGTTACCTCTATGAACAGGCGTCGTCGCAACGCAGCACAGCAATCGAACAGAGCGTGCTGGAGAACGCGCCGAAGCTCATCGACTACGTCATCAGCAAAGCCAATGCCGTCTCGCTGATGCCGGCGGACGCCAGCCAGCCGATGCCGTCGCTAAACGGCGCCGTGCAGTGGCTGAACGCCGAGCCGCTTACTACCGAGTCGCTGCGCGGCAAGGTGGTGCTGGTCGACTTCTGGACCTTCGACTGCATCAACTGCAAACGCAGCCTGCCCTACGTGAATCAGTGGGCGAAGAAATACAAAGACCAAGGCCTGGTGGTCATCGGCGTGCACACACCTGAATACGCCTTTGAAAAAATCATCAGCAATGTGCAGCGCGAAGTACAAAAACGCGACATCGCCTACCCGGTGGCCATCGACAACAACTACGCGATCTGGCGCGCCTTCGATAATCAGTACTGGCCCGCCCATTACTTCATCGACGTCAAAGGCCAGGTGCGCTTCAGTCACTTCGGCGAAGGCCGCTACGAGCAGCAGGAGCAGGTGATTCAGCAATTGCTGGAGGAAGCCCGCGCAAGCAATGCGCCGTGATAGAACACACTTTTTGATGTCGGACACAATCAAAACCATTGACAGCTTAGATTACGAACAACATCATTAACCGCATGTGCCGCTGACCGTCAGGTTCAGCGGCTTTTTCTCATCACAACGGGAACGGCGAAATGAGTCAGCCAACGATGCTGCACAACCAGCAGAAATCGGCCTGGACGCAAGCGCTCGATCTCAGAGAAAACTGATAACGCCTCCCCGCGTGCCGACCCGCATTCCACTTACCCGTCCAGAGAGCAGTAGTCACCATGAAGGCGTTCACCATTGATCGTTACGGCAAGAAAGAGCCCGGCCGCCTCGCCGACATGCCCGAGCCTGAAGTACGCGACGATGACGTACTGATTGAGGTGCACGCCGCCGGCGTTAACCCGCTGGACGGCAAGATCAAAAGTGGCGAATTCAAGTTGATTCTCCCCTACCGTCTGCCGCTGATTCTGGGCAATGACGTGGCCGGCAAAGTGCTGCGCGTCGGCGCCAAGGTGAAGCATTTCAAGCCGGGCGACGAGGTGTACGCACGCCCCGACGATGACCGCATCGGCACCTTCGCCGAGCGCATTGCCGTGAAGGCTTCGTCTGTGGCGCACACGCCTAAAAGCCTGCGCATGATCGAAGCCGCTGCCATGCCGCTGGTGGGGCTGACTGCCTGGCAAGTGCTGGTCGAGACCGCGAAGTTGAAGAAGGGCCAGAAAGTATTTATCCAAGCCGGCTCCGGTGGCGTCGGCTCGGTCGCCATTCAACTTGCCAAGCACCTGGGCGCGTTTGTGGCGACCACCACCAGTACCGCCAACGTCGCCTCGGCTAAGGCTTTGGGCGCGGACCTGGTGATTGACTACAAAACCCAAGACTTCGCCACCGTGCTGCACGACTACGACGTGGTGCTCAACAGCCTCGGCAACGACGAGCTGCACAAGTCGCTACAGATCCTCAAACCCGGCGGCCACCTGATCTCCATTTCCGGCCCGCCCACGCCAGCATTCGCCGCCGCACGCGGGCTGGCCTGGCCGTTGAAGCAGGTGCTGCGGTTGATCAGTTCCGGCATCCGGCGCAAGGCGAAAAAGCGCGGCGTTGCCTACAGCTTTGTGTTTATGCGTGCCGATGGCGGGCAGTTGCGTGAGCTGGCGACGCTTGTAGACAGCGGCGTTATCAGGCCCACGATCGACAGCGTGTTTGCCTTTGCCGATACGCAAAAAGCCCTGGCCTATTCGGACAGCGGCCGCGTTAAGGGCAAGGTCGTGGTTCAGGTCATTTAGCGCGGCGGGTCGCGGATTACCGAGGCCCATCAGTGGAGAAGCATATGAATACAACCGCTACCCTCGGCACGCGCGCATTGGTCACTGGCGCGTCCAGCGGCATTGGCGCGGCCATCGCGCAAGCGCTCGCTAAACGGGGCATCAACCTGGTGCTCACGGCCCGACGCCGCGACGCACTGGAGGCAGTGGCCGCCACTTGTACTGGCGTCAACGTCGAGATCATTACCGCCGACCTCGGCCAGCCCGATGCGGCTCAAGCGTTGTGGCGCGCCGCCACAGTGAACGGCCCGGTAGACATCCTGATCAACAATGCGGGGTTCGGTTACTTCCGCCGCTTCGACGAGGTCGACTGGGCGCGCGATGCGGAGCTGATGCAACTGAACATGACCTCGCTGGTGGCGTTGGCGCGCTGCTTCGTCGATGCTCACAGCGGCAACAAGGCGCCGGCGCACATGGTCAATATCGCCTCCACAGGCGCCTATCAATCGGTGCCGAATATGGCGCTGTACGCTGCCTCGAAAGCGTTCGTGCGCAACTTCAGCGAAGCCCTGCATGACGAACACCGGGGTACGTCGCTGTCGGTGACGTGCATCTGTCCCGGCGGCACCGAAACCGCGTTTCATGCCAGCTCAGGCGGAGGCGATTATTCGTGGATCGCCAACGCCTCGACCAAGAGCGCCGACTTCGTGGCCCACGCCGCCATCGAGGCGATGCTCGACGGTAAGCGCACCGTGGTGCCGGGGTTGTTCAATAAGCTGACGTGCTTGGGCGTGCGCTTGTTGTCCCGCCCGGCAGCCTCGTGGGTGGCCACGCGGGTGCTGGGCAAGCCACGTTTGGCATTGCCAGCGCGCGCATAAAAAAGGACGGATTTAGTTCACGACGCCAAACGCAGCGCCGCGGAATAAATCCGCCCTGGTGGTTTTCGCCTCAGGGGCGAATGCCCAACCCGGCAGACAAGTCCGTACCCGCCTCATCCTTCGCAGGCGCAGTGTTCTTGGCGTCGTCGGCCTTGCCTTTCATTGCCTGGGCAACCGGCTTGGCCTGCTCTTTCGCTGCCTCGTACACCTGCTCACCCTTGGCCTTCACCGAGGCCAGGGTTTTGTCGCTGGCTTTACCGAACAACTGGTCTTCGCGCTTGCTGGTGGGCAACGCGGCGCCGATGGCAGCGCCCAAGGCGATGCCGATGGCGGCGAGCACCAAGGGCTGCTCTTTCATCACATGATTGAGCTGACCTTTGAGCTGACTGGCCTGGGCGTTGAGCTGGTCACCCATGTGGTGGACGTTGTCGTTGAAGGCAGTGGAAGACTCGTTCAGCGAGTCGCCGGTGCGGTGCAGCGAGTCGCTGGCGCGGTCGCGCATGTGCTGCCCTTTCGCCTTGGCCGAATCTGCGGCGCTGCGCAGGCCATCACCGGCAGACGACAACGCACCGGTCACGCTGTGAAAGGCGTCGCCCATTTTCTCGCCCAAACCGGGACCGGAATGCGCCGGGCCCGGGTTGAACGGCTTGTTCTGATTCATCGCCAGCCAGGCTAAGCCGAGGCCGGTCAAGGTGGTGGGCACGGGGTTGTTTTTAAGCGTGGTGCCCAGGTTCTGAAAGAACTCGCCGCCATTGCCTTTGGTGTACGCCAGCGCCTGATCGATCAGTTGGCCGGGCGTGAAGCGACTTTCCAGTGAGTCGACAATGTTGTTGATGCTGCGGCGTTTGGCGTCGATTTCCTGTTCTAGGACTTCCGGGCTTTTGTGCGATTCGTTTTGAAATGAAGTGCTCATGGGACTTTCCTCTTCAAAGCGTCCTTGTCTTGCTGCACGGCATGCAGCGTTCGCTCAGGCGTGAAGTGCGATGGCTCGAATTGTTTTTTGCCGGACTGCACCATGACAAAACCGATCACCAATGTGACCACTCCGACAATCAGTGCGGCGAGCCACAACTGCATCATGGTGCCCAGGCCGTACACCGCCGCCATCAGCAGGATGATCAATCCGGCAAGCAGCACCATGGCGCCGCCCGCAACCGCCGCGACGCCGGCTTTGAGCGTGGTCAGGCTGTGCTGTAACTCCGCCTTGGCCAGGGCAATTTCCTTGGTGAACAGCTCCGGCACTTCGCGGCTAAGTTGACGCAACAAAGCGCCGATGGAGGCGTTGTCGTTGGCGGCAGGTCGCGCGTTTGATGACGCGGTATCAAACGGATCAGTGTTCATTTCAAATACCTCGCACATCGCTATCGAGCAGTGAACCGGACCCCGAGCCAGCGGCTAGCCCCGCCTCACCATTGGTAAACGCGGACGACGAGGTTGTCGTCCCGGCAGGCGTAGCGGTCGGCACGCTGCTGAACGAGGTAGCCGAGGCCGAGGGCCAATTGTCTGTCTGCGCTTCGCTGCCATGCTCGGCACTGGCGCGCAGGAAACGTGACAGGCCGAAACCAATCGCCACGCTGCCCGCTACGAACAGCGCGGGGTTATCGCGGGCCAAACGCGCGCCTTCGTGAAGCAGGTCTTCGGCGCTCTTGTCACGCACACGATCGGCGAATGCGCCCAGGCCGTCAGCGAGTTGCCCGAGGTAGCTGGAAATGCCTAAGGCGTCTTTTCCTTCAAGGGCAGAGGCTGCTGAATGCGCGCCCTCGGCCAGCGAGTCGATCTGCTCGGTCGCGCGCTCACGCAGCTGCTCGAACTGCGCCTCACCTTGACCGGCTGCATCGTTCAACGTCGCGCCGGCGGCATCAGCAAGACCCTTAATGTGATGTTGCGTCGAGTCGTTCGGTGCACCTGCACCCGACCCCTGCTGTGGTTGTCCCGATATGCTCATTTTTCGTTCCCCATCGTTTGAAACGCTGGGCAGACTGCACGGCTTGCCGAGCGCATTGGTTTCACTACAGGCATAGGGAAGGACGTGGTTTTTTTGCCGGAAGCTCAGAACATTTGATAGGCGAAGAAGTGCGAAATAGAGCGGCCCGCTTCGCTTAAGCGAACCGGCGAAGGAGTACAAATAGGCGCAAAAACAGCCCCCAACACGCAAAGAACTTTACCCCTATATTCGTTTACCCATATATTCGCCATCCCGCATTTACCCGGTCTGGCGACGCCATGAATCCCACCCTCTTATTCAAATGCCTGGCAGACGAAACCCGCCTTCGCGCCACGCTATTGGTTGTCAGCGAAGGTGAGCTTTGCGTGTGCGAACTGATGCATGCGCTGGGAGAAAGCCAGCCCAAAGTGTCACGCCACCTGGCGCAATTGCGCGCCAGCGGCCTGCTGCTCGACCGCCGCCAAGGCTTGTGGATTTACTACCGCGTTAATCCTGAGGTGCCCGCCTGGGTTCAGGCCGTGCTGCGCGAAGCGTTGCTGGCCAACACCGATTGGCTGTACGAAAACACCTCGCGACTTCAGCACATGGGCGATCGCCCCGTCCGCGCGGCCTGCTGCTAACACCCTTCCAATCCGGAGACGCCATCGTGAAAGTGCTGTTTATGTGCACGGCCAATAGCTGCCGAAGCATTCTGTCCGAAGCCATGTTCAACCACCTGGCCCCGGCCGGGTTCGAAGCCGTCAGCGCCGGGAGTTTCCCCAAAGGCCAGGTGCTGCCGCGCACCTTGGTGACGCTTGAAGAAGCCGGCATCTCAACCGTCGGACTTTCAAGCAAAGGCAACGACGCCTTCGAAACCAGCGTGCCCGACGTGGTGATCACTGTGTGTGACAAAGCCGCCGGCGAAGCCTGCCCGGTGTACTTCGGCCCCGCACTGAAAGCGCATTGGGGGCTGGATGATCCGTCCGATGTGAAAGGCGACGAAGCGGTTATCAGCGCTGCGTTTAGCGCCACCCTGGCAACCATTGGAAAGCGCTGCCGGGCGTTTCAAGCGTTGCCATTCGAACACTTGAGCCGCGATGAATTGCAGCGCGAGCTTGATCGCATCGGCAACCTTTAGTCCGGAGACAACCGTGAGCCACGACCTTCCCAATCTGAACGACACGCTCCTTGCGCCCATCGACACTACTGCCTCGCGCCCACGCATTCTGCTGCTGTACGGTTCGACCCGGCCGCGTTCCTTCAGCCGTCTTTTGGTGGAAGAAGCGGCACGACTGCTCGAACACCTGGGCGCCGAAACACGCATCTTCAACCCCAGCGGCTTGCCCCTGCCGGATGACGTCCCTACGGAGCATCCCAAAGTGCGCGAGCTGCTCGACCTCATGGTCTGGTCGCAGGGCCAGGTGTGGTGCTCGCCCGAGCGCCACGGCGCGCTGTCCGCCGTGTTCAAAGCACAAATTGACTGGGTGCCATTAGCCCTGGGCGCAGTGCGACCCACTCAAGGCAAAACCCTGGCTGTGATGCAGGTGTGCGGCGGTTCGCAATCGTTCAACGTGGTCAACCAGTTGCGCGTCCTCGGCCGTTGGATGCGCATGTTCACCGTCCCTAACCAATCGTCGGTACCGAAGGCGTTCCTGGAATTCGATGAACACGACCGCATGAAGCCGTCGGCGTATTACGACCGCGTCGTCGACGTGATGGAAGAACTGATGAAATTCACCCTGCTACTGCGCGACCGCCCTGACTTGGTCGACCGCTATTCAGAGCGCAATGAGTCGGCACACGCGCTGTCAGCGAGGGTGAATCAGCGGGAAATTTAGGTGAGCGCACGCGCAACGTCGCCACCGACAGCGATTAAAACCCCGCCCTGCCAATAGACGCACCGCCATCCACGAACAGCGTCTGGCCGGTAATAAAGCCGCTGTGTTCGGACAGCAGAAAGGCAATGGCTGCGGCAATTTCTTCGGGCTTGCCGAGACGCCCCATGGGCACGCCGGCCAGGTAGCGCGCTTCACCGCTGCTGCCCGCCGGGTTGCTGGCTCGGAACAGCTCCGTTTCCGTTGGCCCTGGCGCAACGGCGTTGACGGTGATGCCAGTGGTTGCCAATTCCAGCGCCCAGGTGCGGGTGAAACTCACCATGGCCGCTTTGGCGGCGGCATAAGCGGTGCGCTCGGCAACGCCCAATACCGTGAGGCTGGAAATGTTGATCACGCGACCCCAGCCGCGCTCGCGCATTCCCGGAAGCAGGGCCTGTGTGGCTTGCAGCGCAGCGTGCAGATTGAGCCTCATCACCGCATCGAAATCGTCCAGCTCGACCCTGCCCAATGCTTGCGGGCGCACCAGGCCGACGTTGTTTACCACGCCGTCGAAGCGGTATTGCCGGGCTAATGCATCGAGTGTGTGCTGGGTCTGTTCGCGGTCGCCCAGGTCGAGCGGCAGCAGAACGCCGGGGAAATCGGCATCGCCAGCCTGGCGAGCAATACCGACAACAGTGTGCCCAGCGTCTGCCAAGGTGTGCGCCAGCGCGCGGCCGATGCCCTTGCTGGCACCGGTAATCAAAAACGTACGGTTGCTCATGAAAAACCCGCCTGTTGGACGATTTAAAAAGGGCGTGCATTCACGCCCTGCGGCGCACCTGCGTTACTTCAAGCGCTCAAGCAGCGCCTTGCCAACGTCTACCGCCGAGGCCGGGTTTTGTCCGGTGATCAACTCGCGGTCGGTGACCACATGCGCCGTCCAGTTGCTGGTGTTGCTGCTGTACGCACCGCCCGCTGTTTCCAGTGCCGTTTGCGGGTAGAACTTCATTTCGCCGCCGTTGAGCAGCGCCTTGGCGGCCTGCTCTTCGTTGTTGCTGATGACGGTCATCTTGTAGCCCGCGTAAATCCAGTCGGCGCTGGCGCTCGCCGGTTTCGCCGTCTGCAATTGCGCGGTAAAGCGCTCGGCGTCGGGCAGTGTCGACAGCAACGCAATCGGGCCATGGCATACCAGCGCGGTGGTTTTTTTGTGGGTATGGAAGTCGGTCAGCAAGCGACCCAGGGCACGGCTATGCAGCAGGTCTTGCATGGGCGCATGGCCGCCCGGAATGTACACGGCGTCGAACTGCTCGTAGCCGATCTGTTCGACCCGCGCGAGGCTGATAACCGGCGAGTGCTCGGGTTGGGTCAGTTGCAGTTGGTCAAGCAGGTGTCGGTAGGTTTCAAGCGTGGCCGCGTCGTTGTTGAAATACATTTTATCGACGGAGCTTTTGTCTACGGTCGGCGCCTTGCCGTTCGGGGTCGCGAAGGTGACGTGGTGGCCGGCGTCCAGGAGCATCTTCACCGGCTGCAGGGCCTCGTTCAGGTAGAAGCCGGTGGCGAACACCTTGCCGTCTTTCAGGTCCAGGCTGGCTGAGTCGGAGAGCACCACGAGTACGTTCGCGGCGTGGGCGGTCAGGCTGCTGCCGACCAAGGCGGTGGCCAGGGCGATGCGGGTCAGTCGTTTCATGTCGAGTCCAGAAATACGCAGGTGATCGGGCGTCACCTCTTGGCTAGACACTGTATTGATGCGTTAAATGACGATAAACGCCCTCAGCCGCAAATCATTTGGCCCCAGGAAGCAATAATGCCCCGTAAATTCGATCACTTGGGTGATGTGGAAGCCTTTATCCGCGTGGTAGAGCAAGGCACCGTCAGCGCCGCCGCCGTTGCCTTGGGCACTACGCCCTCGGTGCTCAGCCGGGCCTTGGCCAGGCTTGAAGCGCGCCTGGGTGTGCAGTTGCTGCGACGCACCACCCGCCGGCTAAGCCTGACCGACGCCGGCAGCCTGTACCTGGAACAAACGCGCCAAGCGTTCACCCAGATTGAGCAGGTGGAGCACACCATTCGTGGCCAGGACGGCGAGCTAAGCGGCCGCGTGCGCATGAGCGTGCCGACCACCTACGGGCACTACCGCCTGCCGCCGCTGCTTAGCGCTTTTGCCCGCCACTACCCTGCCGTGCAGGTGGAACTGAGCATCACCAATCGCAACGTCGACCTCGTGGCCGAGGGCTACGACCTGGCCATTCGCCTGGGCCAGCTGCCCGACAGCGGCCTGGTGGGTCGCACCCTGGAAGCGGCGCGCTTGGCGCTGGTCGCCTCGCCCGACTACCTGGCGCGAGCGGGCCAGCCTGCGACGCTGGAAGCGCTGAGCGAGCACGTGTGTTTGCCCTTCATCATGCCCAGCAGCGGCAAGGTCGCGCCCTGGCTGTTTCGGGTTGAGGGTCAGGACGTGGACTGGATACCGCACGCCAACGTGGTGGTCTCGGACGATGTACTCGGCGTGGTTTCCCTGGCGCAAAGCGGTATGGGCATTTGCCAAACGTACGACTTCATCAGCCGCGAGCGCGTGCAGCGCGGCGAACTGGTGGAGATTCTGCAGCCACTGAGCGGGCGCAGCCGGCCCTTCTCCATCATCTACGCACCACACCGACAGCTGTCATCGGCGGCCCGGGCGTTGATTGATTTTATGGCCGGCAATCCCCGTGTAGCGAGCGGCGACTAACGTTCGCGCACAGGGCAGCAGCGTTTATTCGCGATGTGGCAATTGACCTTCAACCGATGGCGGCCACCAGCATGATCTCCACGTCGATGCCGGGTCGAGCCAAGGTCGCTTGTACGGTGGCCCTTGCGGGTGCGCTGCCTTCGGGCAGCCAGGCCTGCCACACCTGGTTCATGCCGGCAAAGTGGCGGCTGATATCGCTGACCCAAATCTGCGCGCTCAGCAGGCGGCGGGTGTCGCTGCCCGCGGCGGCCAGCAGGGCGTCAATTTTGTTCAGCACTTCCTGAGTCTGTTGTTCGATGGGTGCGCCGAGGCTATCCGGTACCTGACCGGAGAGGTAAACCAAGCCGCCATGAACCACGGCGCCGGAGAGCCGTTCGGTGGTGGAAAAACGTTGAATATCGGGCATAAAAAAGTCCTTCAAAAAGTGGGTTTCACGCCAACAGTTGCGCCAACCGTTGGGCGCTACCAAACGCCAAGGTCATGCCGAGGGCGCCCTGTCCCGAGTTAAGCAGCAGATTTTCGAATCCATACGCGCCAATGATCGGCCGTCCGGTTGGCGTCGCCGGGCGCCAGCCCATCCAGGCGTGGTTTTCGCTCGGCACTGTGCCCGCCCCGAACAGCGCGACGGCGGCATTGTGCAGTTCGGCAATGCGCCCGGCAGGAATACTGCGGTCATAGCCACAGAGTTCCACCATGCCGGCCACGCGCAGGCGTTCGCCCAGCCGGGCAAACACGGTTTTTCGCCGCAGGTCAGTGATGCTGACGCGCGGCGCCTGGCCCACCGCATTTACCGGCACGGTGATGCTGTAGCCCTTGAGTGGGTAGACCGCTGGCTTGAGCCCCAAGGTGCTCAGCAAGGGCGCGCTGAGGGCGCCTGCGGCGACCACGAATTGGTCCGCTTCCACTGTTTTTTCCTGGCCATCGGCGTCAGTGACCTGAACGGCATGAATCCGCTTGGCCTGGCTGATAAAACGCTCGGCGCGATGCTGGTACAGCAGGGTGGCGCCGTCGGCACGCAGCCTACGGTCGAGGGCGTGGCAGAGTTTCAAACCGTCGATGGCGCACTCGCTTTCGGTGTACACCGCGCCATGAAACGAGGCGGCGTAGCCGCGCAATGCCGGCTCAAGCTCCAGGGCCTGAGCCACTGTCACCACGCGCTGCCGGCTGCCATGTCGGGCCTGAAAGTCCACTTGGCGCTTGCCGCCTTCCAGGCTCGGTGCATCCGGGTACAACACCAGTTTTCCGCTGGCGGCGAAGTCGCAATCCAACTGCTCGTGGTGGCGAAATTGCTCAAAGGCCAGCCGGCTTTCTTCGGCCAATTGCAGCAGTTGCAGGGTGGTTTGCTGCGATTGCGCGGTGCGACACGCGGCCAGAAATGCCAGGCACCAGCGCCACTGCGCAACGTGCAGTTGCGGCACCCACTTCAGCGGGCTATCGCGCGCCAGCAGCAGCTTGGGAATAGCGGCGATCACCGACGGGTCCGCGAGCGGCTGCACGTAGCTGTAGCTCAGTTGCGCGCCGTTGGCGGCACTGGCGCCAAGCCCTGGCCCTGCTTCGCGTTCAATTACTGTCACGTGGTGGCCGTGCTGCCGCAAAAAATAGGCGCTGGTCTGGCCGATGATGCCGCCGCCAATGACGCAAATGTGCATCAGGCCACCTCCTGCGTGGGCGACTGCCAGCCCGGCGGCACCCGGGTATGCCAGTCGGTGTGCTGTTGAAACGCCATGCCCGCGCCCAACACCCGCGCTTCGGTAAATGCCGGGCCGACCAATTGCATCGATACCGGCATGCCCCGCTCATCAAAGCCGACGGGCAAAGCCACCGAGCACAGGTCCAGTAGATTGGCGAAGCGTCCTAGCAGCGCCAATGGCGTGCCGTATTCGTCGACTTCGGCCACGGGCAAACTGCCGATGGCGTTGGTGGGAAATGCGCAAATATCCACCCGCCGCATCGCCTCGGCCATGGCCTGACGGGCAGCGAGGCGACGGCGCTGCAGGCTGATGTAGGTGGCCGCATCAATCGCCTTGCCGCCGAGGATGCGGCGCTGCACATGGGGGTCAAAGCTCAGGTCGTCACGTTCGAACAGCGCGCCCAGATTGGCATAGCCCTCGGCGCTCATCAGCCCGCCGGCAATTTGCATGCATTCATTCAAAGACACCGGCAACGGCTGCTCAACCAACTGCATGCCCAGGCGCTCCAACACGCCCAACGATCGGTCGTAGGCGGCCAGCACTCCCCGTGCAATCTGGTTGCGCTCGGCGCGCGGCAACACCCAGACCCGCAAGCCCCGCATGTCGTCGTGCAGCTGCGCGCTGGAAAGGAAGGTGGGGGCATGGGCTGAGACCGGGTCCAGCGGATCGGGGCCAAGCATGGCATCGAGCATCCAGGCCGCGTCTTCGACGGTGCGGGTGATCGGGCCGACGGTGTCCAGCGACGGGCACAACTCGATCAAGCCATGGCGGCTGATCAAACCGCGGGTAGTTTTCAACCCCACCAGGCCGCACATGCCTGCCGGAATTCGGACCGAGCCGCCGGTGTCGGTGCCCAGCGCTGCGCAGGCCAGGCCAGCGGCCACTGCCACCGCCGAGCCGCTGCTCGAGCCGCCTGGGGCGCGGTGCTCGGTTTTATCCCAGGGGTTCCAGGGCGTGCCCATTACGGCGTTGGTGCCCCACCCGCCAAACGCAAATTCCACGGTGTGGGTTTTGCCCAGCAGGATGGCGCCGTGGCGTTGCAGCCGCTGCACGGCGGTGGCGGTGTGGCTGGAAATACGCGCCGGCTGGGCCTTGGAGCCGCCGGTCAGCGGCTGGCCGGCAATGTCGAACAGGTCTTTGATGGCCACGGGAATGCCATGCAACGGCCCCAGGCTGATGCCGACGTCGCGCTGCTGGTCTGCTGCCCGCGCCGCGCTGAGGGCACGCTCGGCGTACACGTCGATATAGGCATTGAGTTGGCCATCAAAGCGGTCGATGCGCGCCAGGTAATGCGCGACCAACTGCTCGCTGCGCAACGCCCCTTCGGCCATCAGGCGACTGAGCTCAGCCATGCTGGCAAAGCTTGGAATAGCGAAATGGGTCATGGAACCTCTCAAAACAATCGGCAGTAAAAAGTGCTTAGAGGGCGCGGCGGCCGCGGGCAAAACGGCGTTCGAAAACCCGGGCCAGCATCGACAGCGGGAACGCAATGGCGAAGTAGCACAGCCCCACCAGCAGGAAGATGTGCAGCGGCAGAAACGATTCGGAAGCAATCGCCCGTGCCGCCAACATCAGCTCATCGGTGGCAATTAATGCGCACAGAGAGCTGTCTTTGAGCAGCGAGGCGTAGGTGTTGAGAAGCGGCGGCAGCACGATGCGCACCGCTTGCGGCAGCGTCACGCGGGTGAACGCTTGCAACGGCGTCAGGCCAACGGCCAGGGCGGCTTCGCGTTGCCCTCGGTGCAATGACTGCAACCCGCCGCGTAGCACTTCGGCTACATACGCCGAGCCCTGCAAGCCAAGGCCCAGCACCCCGGCGGCAAACGCTGAAAGCGTGAGGCCGAACGCCGGCAGGGCGAAGTACAGCAACAGCAGCAAGGCCAGAAGCGGCACCGCACGCATGCTCTGGATAAACCCACCGGCACCGCGCTGTAACCACCGCCGTGGCTGACGCGTGGCCCAGGTCAGTAGCAGGCCGAGCGCCAACGCCAAGGTGAAACTGACCAGCGACAGCTGCGCGGTGATCTTCGCCCCTTCGGCCAAACGCGGGCCCCAATCACTCCAGTAGGTTGGGTACTGGGAAAAGAACTCGATCATCGGCTCACCCCCAACTTGCGTTCCAGGCCGGCGAAGCCGTAGCCGATGGGCAAGATCATGGCGGCGTACAGCACGATCACGGCTAGGTAGATCAGGGTGGTTTCAAAGGTCGAGGTCACCAGATTGCGCGCCAGGAACATGATTTCCGGCACGGCGATGGCCGAAGCAATGGACGTGTCTTTAAGCAACTGACTGACGTAATTGGCGTACGACGGCAGCGCCATACGCCAGGCTTGCGGCAGCAGAATATGGACCAGCACCTGACGCGGCGACAGGCCCACCGTGAGCCCTGCTTCGCGCTGGCCCAGGTGCAACGCCTTGAGGGCGCTGCGAAATACATCGGTCAAAATGGCGCTGCCCACCAAGCCTAAACCGATGATCGCGGCCAACCACGGCGGCAAGTTAAGCCCTAAATACGACAGCCCGAAGTAGATCAAAAACAGGTGCGCCAGCGCCGGCACATTGCGCATCCACTCCACAAACAGGTTGATTGGCGCTCGCGCCCGCAGGCCACCAAAGGTGTGGGCCACGGCCAGCAACGCACCGCCCAACGTGGCCAGTAGCAGGGAGCCGACGCCGATCAACAGCGCCGACAAGGCGCCGCGCAGCAACACCGGTAATAAGCCAAAAAAGGTGTGAAGGGTCTCCATGGTTCAGGCCCCCGCCGCCATTTTGCCGAGGAACGCCTGGGTTCGCGGATGCTCGGGTTGGTCGATCAGGCGCACCGCCGGCCCTTGCTCGACGATGTGCCCGTCGGCCATAAAAATGACCCGATCCGCCACGTCGCGAGCGAAGCGCACTTCGTGGGTGACCAGAATCATGCTGCGTCCCTCCTCCGCCAACTCGCGGATGACCGCCAGCACTTCGCCGACCAGTTCAGGGTCCAGTGCCGAGGTGGGCTCGTCGAACAAAATCACCTTGGGCTGCTGGGCCAATGCGCGGGCAATTGCTACGCGCTGCTGCTGACCGCCGGACAAATGTTCAGGGTACGCATCAGCCTTGTGGCGCAGGTGCACCTTGTCGAGCATGGCATCGGCCAGCTCATAGGCGACCTTGCGCGACAGGCCCTGAGCCACCATCGGCCCAAGCGCCACGTTGTCGCGCACGCTCAGGTGCGGCCACAGGTAAAACAGCTGAAACACCATGGCCATCTCGCGCCGCTGCGGTGCCAGCTCGCGGTCACTCATTGCGCGCAGCCCGGCCCCTTTGCGCAGTTGGCCGACCAACGCCTGGCCCAACCAGATTTCGCCGCTAGTGGGCTGTTCCAGGTAATTGATGCAGCGCAGGCAGGTGGATTTTCCCGACCCACTGGGCCCCAGCAGCGACAAGGTTTCACCGGCCTTGAGCTCCAGGCTGATGCCCTTGAGGACCTCCAGGTTGCCGTAGGATTTGTGCAGCTCGTGCACGCGCAGCAACACCGCGCTGTCAGGGGTTTTCATTGTTATTTCCCGGCAAGCGAATAAACAGAGAAGTGGTAGCCCCGTGAGGGCTACCGCCATGCCTCGAGGGCTGTTTGGGTTATTTGCAGCCCGGCAGCTGCCAGGCCACCGCACGGTCCAGGCCAGGGCGCGGCGTGCCGCCTTGCGGCACATACCAAACGTCCTGCGTGAGGCCGTAACGCTCGCCGATCTTGCGCATCTCGCAGCTTTGCCAAAGGCTGGCGATCTGCTGATTGAACTGCTCGGCGAGTTCGGCGTTGTCTTTGCTGAAGCCGAACACCACCTGCCCCAAACCGGTGAGCAAGGGGTACTTGGGGTTGTCATCGGTAAAGGCGTTAAAACGCAGGTGCCATTGAGGGTTACGCGAGATGGCGAACTGCATGACGGGTGGGTCGCCAATCACTGCATCAATGCGCCCCGCCAACAGGTCGCGCACTGCGGCGTCCGAGGTGTCGTACAGGGCAACTTTCACGCCCGGCAACTTGCGCAACTCTGGAATAAAGGAAAACCCGGTGATGGTGCCCACGCGTTTGTCGGTGAGATCGTCGAGCGTTTTCCAGTCGGTTTTTTCGGTTTGCGTAATGCCGTTTTTGAAGTACTGGATCGGGTCGCTGAGGGTCATCAGCTTGGAGCGCTGTTCGGTCCAGCCCATGGTGCCGGCCATTACGTCGACGCGCTTGGTTTGCACCGAGGCAATGGTGCCTGACCATTCCATCAATGCCGGCTTCACTTTCAACCCGAGCTTGCCGGCGATCAGTTGAAGAATTTCTCCGTCGTAGCCGATCATCTGACCGTCCTGATAACCTGTGCCCGGCATGTCGCCACTGAAGGCAATCGTCAGTGCGCCTGGCTCGACGGTCTGTGCCGCTGCTGTAACCGGTAGCAACACGACAGACGTCAGCAACGCTGCGCCCATGACCCACCACCGATACGGTTTTGCTGCGTTCATATTCTGCGTCCCCTGAGGCTGTTGTTAGGTGCGTGGCGAGTGCTTGGCCCGCGTTGCCACTGTAGAGCGCAGGAAGGGGAAACGAATTGGAGGTTCTGCACAGATGATTGAACAATCACGACATGTTGCCAGCCGCACCGAAGCCCTGATCGAGCGGCTCGACAGCACCAGCGTGACGCCTCGCCGAGCCGGGCTTGAGCTGTCGATTGGCATTGTGTTGTGGCCGCGTTTTCCGCTGCTGTCGCTGTCCGGGCTCACCGACGCGCTGCGCCACGCCGCCGACATTGGCGACCAGAGCCGGCAAATTCGCTGCCAATGGAAAATCCTCGGCTTACCCGGCCAGCGCACCGTCGCCAGTTGCGGCTTCGATGTACCCACCGATGATGTGCTGAGCGAGCCGCAACGCTTCGACTACATAGCCGTGATCGGCGGCCTGCTCAACGGCGACAGCGAGGTGCCTGCCGCCTACTGGCGTTTTCTGCAGCAGGCGGCGGCCGCCAACATTCCCCTCATTGGCCTGTGCACCGGCAGTTTTGTGCTGGCCCAGGCCGGGTTGCTCGAAGGCCGCACGGCCTGTGTGCACGCCTACCACCGCGACGACTGGAAACGCCTGAACCCCGGCCTGCGCCAAGTGAATAACTGCGACTACTTGGTGGACGGCCCACGCATTACCTGCGCCGGCGGCATCTCGGTGGTGGAAATGGCCGTTTACCTGATCGGGCTGCACTGCGGCGCCGACCGCGCCGCGAAAGTCATTCACCAGATGACCGTGGCGAAAACCGCCAGCCCCGGCAGCATCGATAAACGCAAAGCCCTCGGTTACGCCAACCTGCCCAACCGCCGGGTGCGCGAAGCCGTGATGCTGATGGAAAAACACCTCGCCGAGCCGCTGGAAATCGACACCATCGCCACCCTTGTAGGCACCAGCAAGCGCCAACTCGAGCGCATCTTCGTGGAGCAAACGAGCAGCACGCCCAGCCAGTTTTACCGACAGATGCGCTTACGCTTTGGCCGTTGGTTGCTGGTGAGTTCGGATAGGCAGATCGGCGAAATCGCCTATGAATGTGGCTTCGCCGATGCACCGCACTTCATTCGCCACTTTCAGCGCGAATTCGGCATGTCGCCGGGCAAATTGCGCACCTTGCTGGAACGCGCAGGCTAGGTTCGACGCCGACGCTCGGCTGCCGTCGCGCAACAAGCCGACCCGTCGTTTGGCCTGCGCTGCTCACCGCTTCACAACTCCCCTCCATGTGTGAGTAAAAGCGGTGCAGCCACGCGCAAAAAGCGTGCGCCGTCGTAACGTTTTTTCTGATCGATTTGCAAAACTCCCCGCTCCAGAGCCTTCGCGCACCCTGGCCTTAATTTTGCTTTACATGTACATACAAGCTAATACATCGGCTTAATTTGGATACCTTTATGCATGACGTAGCAGTAATCGGTCTTGGCGCCATGGGCAGCGCCGCCGTGCATTTTCTGGCGCAGCGCGGGCTGAACGTGCTGGGCTTGGAAGCGGCGAAACCGGCCCATGCCGGCAGTTCATCGCACGGAGATAGCCGCCTGATTCGCCTGGGTTATTTCGAGGGCGATGATTACGTGCCGCTGGGCCGGCGCGCTTATGAAAACTGGCGCGCGCTGGAAGCGGCGTCCGGCGAGGCGGTGTTGCAGGTGACGGGCGTTTTGCACATCGGCCGTGCCGACAGCAAGATTGTGGACGGCACGCGTCGGGCGTGTGAGAACCATGAGCTGCCCTACACCCTGCTTAATGCGCAACGCGTTCGCGCGCAGTACCCGCAGTTCGCGTTGGCGGACGACGAGGTGGGTTTGTTCGAAGCCCAGGGCGGTTTTGTTCGGCCCGAGCGCGCGATTCGGGCGTTTCTGCGCCTCGCTGAAAACAACGGCGCCACGCTGCGCACAGGCGAGCGCGTTACCCACATCGACAGCGGCGATGCCGGCGTCACGCTGCATACCGAGTTCGGCCGCTATCAGGCACGCCGCGTGATCGTGGCCACCGGGCCGTGGATTGCCGAGTTGGTGCCGCAGTTGCGTGGCCGCGCGCAGCCGATCAAACAGGTGGTGGCCTGGTACCGCACGCCCGAGGGCGTGCAGGCCGCCCCCAGCCAAATGCCGGTGTTCCTGCGGGACCTCGGCCAGCAAGGTTCCTATTTTGGTTTTGGCGATATCGACGGCCACGGCATCAAGGTGGGCCTGCATTGCCATTTCCGCGAGCCCATCGACCCCAACCAGCCGAACCCGCCGGTGAACGCCGAAGACCTCAACTTGCTCGACAACTTCGTGGCCCGCTACCTGCCAGCGTGGGCGGGTCAGCGCCAGCGCGCCGACACCTGCCGCTACACCTTGCTGCCGAGCGAAGACTTCCTGGTCGATCTGCACCCCGAAGACCCCAACCTGGTGATTGCCTCGCCCTGTTCGGGCCACGGTTTCAAATTCGCCAGCGCCCTGGGCGAGGCCTTGGCCGACCTGGCAAGCGATGGCCACACGCAACTGCCGATTCAAAGCTTTTCGTTCCAGCGACACGGCTTTACCTGATGCATCGCTTTACTGCTGCGCCGTTATTCGAGCTTTTGATTCCATAACCAGGCCCACCCAACAGGATGATTCCGATGCTTAACGCGAAAAGACTTAGCGCTACCGCCCTCCTCACCCTTAGCGTGCTGGCGGCCGCGACGGCCAGCCAGGCCAAGGAATGGAACGCCGTAAAAATCGCCACCGAGGGCAGCTACGAGCCGTGGAACCTGACCCTGCCGGGCGGCAAGATCAGCGGCTTCGAGCCCGAGCTAATGGAGATTCTGTGCCAGCGCCTGAAGCTGAAGTGCGATGTTCAGGTGCAGAACTGGGACGGCATGATCGCTAGCCTCAACGCCGGCAAATTCGACGTGCTGATGGACGCCATCGTCATCACCCCCGAGCGCAAGGAAGTGATGGATTTCTCCATTCCCTACGCCCGCACACCCGCCAGCTTCGCCTCGATGGACGCCAACTTGCTGCCCGGTAAAACCGGCCAGGCCAACGCCCTGACCCTGAGCACCGACGCCGCGCAAATCAAGCCCGCCGTCGAAGCCCTGCGCAAAGCGCTGGATGGCAAAACCATCGGCATCGCATCGGGCACCGTGTACACGCCCTTTATCGACACTTACTTCAAAGACGTCGCCACCATCCGCGAATACAGCACCTCGGCCGACGCCGTGCTCGACCTGACCGCAGGCCGTATCGACGCAGTGTTCGACGACGTGACGTTCCTCAATTCCTTGATGGAAAAAGCCGACAACAAGGGCCTGGTGTACACCGGCCCAGAGATCGCCGGTCCGATCTGGGGCGAAGGCGAAGCCCTGGCGTTTCGCAAGGCCGACACCGACCTGAAAGCCAAATTCGACGGCGCATTGAAAGACGCCATCGCCGACGGCACGGTGAAAAAGCTCAGCGAAAAATGGTTCAAGGTCGACCTCACTCCATGAGTGCTCAGCCCGGTTAACGCCGGGCGCTTTGTTGAAAAGGAGACAGCATGAACCTTGTGCAATTGCTGGGTTTTAGCGATCAGGGTTGGGGCTCGGCGCTGTTACAGGCCGCCGGCATGACCCTTGTGCTCACCGCCGCCGCGCTGCTGGTGGGCGCGGTGTTCGGCGGCCTGGTGGCCGCGGCGAAACTGTCAAAACGGCGCATGTTGCGCTGGGTCGGCGAGCTGTATTCCATTCTGTTTCGCGGCATTCCGGAGCTGCTGATCATCTACCTGTTCTACTTCGGTGGCGGCACGATGGTCTCGGCCGTGGCAAGCCTGTTCGGCGGCAGCGGCTATGTCGACCTGCCGCCGTTCGCCATCGGCGCCCTGGCGGTGGGGCTGATTTCCGGCTCCTACCAAGCCGAGGTGTATCGCGGCGCCTACAAGGCCGTGTCAGTGGGTGAACTGGAAGCGGCGGCCGCTATCGGCATGAGCCCCGGCCAGCGGCTGCGCCATGTGCTTATTCCTCAGGTGATGCGTTATGCGCTGCCGGGGCTGGGCAACGTCTGGCAAATGACCCTCAAGGACTCTGCGCTGATTTCGGTAATCGGTCTGGTGGAGCTAATGCGCGCCAGTCAGGTAGCCGCGGGTTCAACGCGGCAGTACTTCACCTTTTACATCGTTGGCGGTATCGGCTACCTGCTGCTCACGTGGGCATCCAGCCGCGTGTTCAGCCGGGCCGAAGCGCGGGTGCGCCGCACCCAGCGCGCTAACTTCCTGTCGCCATAGAGGTTGACCCATGCTCGACCTGCCTTTCCTTACCAGCACCTTGCTGAAACTGCTGGCCGCGCTGCCCACCACGCTGAGCCTGTTCTTCGCGTCGTTGGTGGTGGGCCTCGCCTGGTCGTTGGTCATTGTCGCGATGCGCGTCAGCCGCTGGCCGTGGTTCAGCTTGCCGGCGCGCGGTTACATCGCCCTGTTTCGCGGCACGCCGCTGATGATTCAGATGTTCCTCATCTACTACGGCCTCGGGCAATTTCCGCTGGTGCGCGAAAGCTTCGCCTGGTCGGTGCTGCGCTCGCCTTATGGCTGCGCGATTGTGTCGCTGGCCTTGTGCACAGCCGGTTACACCGCCGAGATCATTCGCGGTGGCTTGCTGAGCGTGCCGCACGGGCAAATCGAAGCCGGCATGGCCATCGGCCTGTCCCGCTGGCAATTGCTGTACCGCATCATTCTGCCGGTGACCCTGCGCCAAGCCCTGCCGGCGTACTCCACCGAAGCGGTGCTGCTGGTGAAATCCACCGCACTGGCCAGCCTGCTGACCGTGTGGGACGTGACTGGCGTAGCCCAGCAAATCATCCAGCGCAGCTACCGCACCATGGAAGTGTTTGCCTGCGCGGCGCTGATTTACCTGGTGCTGAACTTCCTCGTCGTGCGCGCCGTGGGCTGGTTTGAAAGTCGCCTGGCCATTCCCGCCCGGCCCCGGCAAGACGCCAGCGCCTCGCCCGCCCCTGTTCCCTCCACCGAAAACAAGTTGCCTGGAGCGCCATGACATCTCCTGCCCCGACCCTCACGGTTGCCAATATCCATAAGTCTTACGGCAGCGCCCATGTGCTCAAAGGCATCGACCTGCAGGCCAACAAAGGCGACGTCATTTCCATACTCGGCGCCAGCGGCTCGGGTAAAAGTACCTTTCTTCGCTGCATCAACCTGCTGGAAACGCCCGACGAGGGCAGCATTCAAGTGGGCGATGAACACATCGCCCTGCATCGCAAACGCGACGGCTCCATGGCCGCGACCAACCGCAAACAGGTGGAGCGTATGCGGGCGCGTCTGGGCATGGTGTTTCAAAGCTTCAATTTGTGGTCGCACATGACCGTGCTGCAAAACGTGATGGAAGGCCCGCTGCGGGTGCTCAAGCGCCCTCGCGCTGAATGCCTGCACGACGCCGAACAGCTGCTGCAAAAAGTTGGTTTGTACGAGCGACGCGACTACTACCCGGCGCACCTGTCCGGCGGCCAACAACAACGCGTCGCCATCGCCCGCGCCCTGGCCATGAACCCGGAAGTACTGCTGTTCGATGAACCCACCTCGGCCCTCGATCCGGAGCTGGTCGGCGAAGTGCTGCGCGTGATGCGCAGTCTGGCCGAAGAAGGCCGCACCATGCTGGTGGTCACCCACGAAATGGGCTTTGCCCGGCATGTATCGAACCGCGTGGTGTTTATGCACCAAGGCCTGGTCGACGTTACCGGCACCCCGGATGAACTGTTCGACGGTCCTGCCAGCGAACGTTTCCGCCAATTCATTTCCAGCCACCAACTGCGGAGCACCGAATGATGTCGCCGGCGCTGTTGCCCCTGCCGACCCAACCCGCAACCCCGGTGGTGATCGACTGCACACCCTTGACCTTTCGCCAGGTGGTGGCAGTCGCTCGTCACGGCGCGCGCCTGGATTTGTCTCCACAAGCCTGGCAACGGGTGGAAGCCGCGCGGGCAATTGTTGAACACATTGTGCTGAGCGGCGAGCGGGCCTATGGCATCAACACCGGCCTGGGCGCGCTGTGCAACGTGGCCTTGCAAGGCGAGCAACTGGCGCAGCTCTCGCGCAACACCCTGCTCAGCCATGCCTGCGGCGTGGGTGCCGCGCTGCCCGTGGAGCAAACCCGCGCCATCATGTGCGCCGCCGTCAACAACTTCGCCCACGGCCGCTCGGGCTTGCAGCGCTCGGTGCTGCAAGGGCTGTTGGACTTGCTCAACCACGGCATCACCCCCTGCGTTCCGGCACAGGGTTCGGTGGGTTACCTCACCCACATGGCACACGTAGGCATCGCCTTGCTGGGCATGGGTGACGTCAGCTACCGCGGCCAACGCATCACTGCCGCCCAGGCCTTGGCCGACGCCAACCTGGCGCCCGTACAGCTTGCCGCCAAAGACGGCCTCAGCCTGGTAAACGGCACCCCCTGCATGACCGGGCTGGCCTGCCTCGCACTCGCCGACGCGTGGCAATTGGCAGACTGGGCAGACGTGATCGGCGCCATGAGTTTCGAAGCCCTGGGCGGCCAGCTCAACGCCTTTGACGAAGCGGTGCTCGCCCTTAAACCGCACCCCGGCATGCAACAGGTTGGCACCCATTTGCGCGCCCTGTTGGCCGGCAGCCAGCGCCTGGCCAGCCAGCGAAACCTGCGCACTCAGGACGCCCTGAGCATTCGCTCCATTCCACAAATACACGGCGCGTGCCGCGACCAGATCGCCCACGCCCAGGCGCAAATCAACATCGAACTGGCTTCGGTCAGCGACAACCCGCTGCTGCTCGGCACGCCCGACAACTACCGGGTGATGTCGCAAGCCAACCCCCATGGCGAATCGGTCGCCATGGCCGCCGACCTGTTGTGCATCGCCGTCGCCGAACTGGCCGGCGTCGCCGAGCGGCGCCTGGACCGGCTAATCAACCCGCTGGTCAGCGGCCTGCCCGCCTTTCTCGTGGCACAGCCTGGGGTCAACTCAGGAATGATGATTGCCCAATACGTCGCCGCCGCCCTGGTCGGCGAAAACCGCCAACTGGCCCAGCCGGCCGTGGTCGACAACTTCGTCACGTCCGGCCTGCAAGAAGATCACCTGAGCCTGGGCACCAGCGCCGCACTCAAGCTGCTCAAAGCCGTGGAAAACAGCTACCGCGTGCTTGCCATCGAATACCTGCTGGCCGGTCAGGCCTTCGAACTGCTCACCCTGGAAACCTTCGGCATCGGCACCGACCACGCCTGGCGCGGCCTGCGTCAACACGTACCGCCCTACGACCAGGACCGCTGGCTGGCACCCGACATCGAAACGGTGTTTCAGCTACTAAGAAATACCGAGGCGGTGTTGAACTGGCCTGACGTGGGAAGCGAGCCGCCGGGTGGGGATGGGACGGGTGAGGCGGCGTTTAGGCAGAGGGCGTAAGCGGGTTAAGGCGGCCTGGAAAGACGGACGATTTGCACGCTAAAAGCATCGCGGCTAAAGCCGCTCCCACAGACCGCACAGCCTGTAGGAGCGGCTTTAGCCGCGAGCTGTTTACTGCGAGGAGCACTGTCACCGGGATTTTGCTCTGCCATAAATCCAGCAAGTCCGTCGTTCTCACAGCATCAGAGGCGAGGAACGCTAACGGTGATCGGGTGCTCGGAAATAGCTCACACAGGGAAAGCGCGGAGGCTAGCGTCGTCCGCAAGCCTGGCGAGCAAGCGGGCATGCCGTCGCGTATCCTTGCACCTCTTGCCCCCACCCCAGGATGACCCATGGCGAAGATGACGCTCCCCTTTGCGTGTGCCCGGTTGAGAGAATACTTCTCACCGTTGGGCTTCGAGGCTGTACTTGAGTCGCCGACCTCGATGACCGCGCGGGTTTTCGATATCAAGACCGGCGAAGATTTCGCCGTCCTGGCCGGGTTGCCGTGGAGCGCCAGCGCCACGCAAGACGACCTGGTAACGATCGTGGAAGCGATTGAACAGGAGATGGAAATTCGCGAGCTGGTCTTCGACGCGCCCGCCACCAACTCACCGACGCAAACCTAAAAAACGGAGCCTTGGGGTCAGCTTGCGGCACCACGGTTAAGCGCTAAAACGAGGACAGGGAGTTCGTTGCATGTTGGTTGGTCATCGGTTTGAACGCACCGCGCAGGGTGACCTGCATATCCATTCGTACAACCGGGCGCAGACGATCGCCATCGTGCTGGCAGGCGCGGTCTCCGTCGCCGCGCCCGTGGCGTTTGTGGTGTTTGCCATCGTCAGCGACATTCCGGGACAGATGCACCCGCTGCACCTGCTCACACTCATTCTGGCGCTGCTGCTGATTCCGGCTATTTCGCTGATGATGGCGATATACATCGGCTCGCGTGAGACGTTTGTGTTCTCCCGCGAAGAGGGTGTGGGCAAGCAGCGTATGCAGAACTTTTTCGGCCGCCGCGAACGCATAACCACCTTTAAAATTCGAGGCCCCAAGCGCCTTGAACTTCGCCGCAATCGAGACGCCAAGCCGATTTATACCCAGCTGTGGCTGGTGATGCGCGACGGCCCCGAGCACCGCCTGACAACCTCCACGGTGCCCGTGGTGCCGGGCAGTAAACGCACGGATGCCTGGCTGCGCGAACTTGCCGACTACCTGGAAGTGCCGGTGCCTACCGAAGTCGTCGAGGTGGCCCCAGCAGGCTTGGCAGCCGCCTACCAGCCGGCTCCCGCACCGGCCCGAATGGCCTCAGCCAAGCGCACCCAACACAAGGGCAAAAAGCCGCCGGCGGAGCAAGAGCGCACGGAAAAAATAGGCGTTCCCGGCCGCATTCTGCTCGCCCTGATCGGCGCGTTCGTGGCCGTGCTGGAGCTGACACAGGTGATCGCCTTGGTGCGTGCGCTGTTTACCGGGGAGCTGCGCTTCAGCGGCGTGCGCTCGGGCACATCGCGCTTCTTCTTCGCCGAGCAACCGTGGACCTTTTCGTTCAACGTGCTGGTCGGCATTGGCGAGGTGTTGCTTCTTGGATTCATCGCCTGGGGCTGCCTGCGTATGGCGGTGCAGGGACGGATGAAAGCTGAACCTTGATGGGCGGGTTTAGCCGCTGCAAATGGCAGATTGAAAAGGCCACGAACTGCTCAATGGCATAACTGACCCGTCAGCGTTTTATGGCTTTCCGATACTCGCTTGGTGACTGTCCAAACCAGCGCCGCCGATGATCGGCATCGTTAACCGACGTTACGTTGAAACCGCGCAGCATCACTAGTAGCGAGCGGAGCGACGATTGGAGCGCAAACCCGAATGCGCTTGCCCACGTTGCGCCCGGTAGACGGCGCTGCGTCGTTACTTGACCTCAACCAGCCGCTGCGTCTGCGAGCCTTCCAGCGACAGATGAATAACCGCCGCTTTGCTCGGTGAATTCGCCTGATCGTCGGGGGTATTTTCCATTGCCGGAATGTCGATCAGCGTTTGTTCACCCGCCGGGTCGCTGACCAGTTTCGCCTCCAGCGTTTCAATCGCTCGCCAACTGTCGCCACCAATTCGCACCACATCGAGCAGGCTGTAATAGGGCACGTCTTGTTCGTCTTCGTCCGGGGTAAATGCCGCCAGGTATTGGCTGTAATTGTTGCCCATGCCGAAGCCCTCGACGGTGAACACCACCAGCGTGACCTGGCTTTCCTCGCCGGTGTTGAGTGTTTGCGTCATGGCCGCTTCCGGGTAGCCAGTGGCATAGCTGTCTTTAACCAGCGCCACCAATCGCTCGACCTGCTGCTCCAACGCTTTGGGAAGCGGCGCAGGCTCGGCGCCATGGGCAACGGTACAAACGAACAATAGGCTGGCGGCAAGCACACGCAGGTTCATGGCGAGAATCCGAAGGCGTTGAAGGGGGTGGGAATGCTAGCGCTTGGCACAGGCAACGTGCAGTGGCGCGTGGACGTTATTGTGAGGCTGCGCAAGGTCTGCGTTCGGCGAAGGCAAGCTGACCTATAAGTCCGCCCGCCTTGCTTGCTCACTGATTAGTTCTCTGTGGATAACAGATTGTGAAGCATGCAGCGCTCTATCCGGTGAGTAAGAGGCCGTAGCATGGCGACAACTTTTCCAGATGTCGCACTTCCTTTCGACATCATCACTCACGAGGTGAGCCATGCCTAAAGTCGTCCGATTTCACCGTACCGGTGGCGCTGACGTTCTGTCACTCGACGACGTTGCCGTACAAGCGCCGAACAGCAACGAGGTTCAGATCGAGGCGCAACAAAGGGGACAGATTTATTAAACGGCTCTAACTTAGAGTCGTTTAATAAATCTGTCCCCTTTTTCCTGTCCGATAGGTCGGTGATGCCTCGCTCGTCTCATCGTGTGAGTGTCGTACTTAGCCGGATTGCACCCAGCTTTGACGAAACGAGCGTATTGACGAGTGGATAGATGGTCTGGGGTATGCTGCCGGCTCGGAAAAAGGCAGTCCTCTCTCCGGAGCTGGACTTTATGTAAATGGAAAGAATGGCTATGCAACGAAAAAGCTGGGCGCAAGAAAACTGCCCGATGGCGCGCTCCGTCGATCTGATTGGTGAATGGGGAAGCCTTTTAATCATCCGAGAGGCCTTCGGCGGCGTGCGCCGCTTCGACGACTTCCAGGAACGGCTACAAATATCCCGCCACTTGCTTACTGAGCGCCTCAAGCGCCTGGTGGACGGCGGCGTGCTAGCGCGCCAACCGATTAGCGAAAATGCCCGGCGGCACGAGTACGTGCTAACGCCGATGGGCATAGACCTTTTCACCGTGGTCGTGGCCTTGCGTCAATGGGGTGACAGATGGCTGTTCCCCGAAGACGGCTACCCGGCTGACATGCTTGACGCCAGCGACGGCAGCGAAGTGGCGCCTCTGGAAGTACGTTCGGTAAACGGTCGCGCAGTACCGCTAGCCGACCTACGGCTCAAAGCCCACATTAGCAAGCAACATTGCCAGCAAAAATAGCCTGGTATTTCAGCAGAAGATTTTTGGATCAGATAAGTTCAATAACTAGACTATTGCAGATCATTCACCTACCTTGAATTTACTTTCAGAGGAGATCTGCAATGCGAGCGAGTTATCTGACCGCGTACGGCGGCAACGACGTTGTCTCATCCGGCGAACTGCCAGACCCGGTCCTTAGCGACGGCATGACGCTGGTTGAAATCAAGGCGGCGGGGGTCAATCCCGTTGAGCTTGCCATGCGTGCCGGCGGCTTCCAGCAAGTGCTGCCCTATTCCTTCCCTCAGGTGCCGGGCTTCGACGTGTCCGGTGTGGTGCGCGCGGTCAGTGGCCCTTCGAGGTTCCAGGTCGGTGATGAGGTTTACGCACGCATGGCCAATCGCGCGCCGGGTGCATATGCAGAACTCGCGGTGGTCGCCAGTGACTTGCTGGCCAAGAAACCCACGCAGATATCCCACATCGAAGCGGCCAGCCTGCCCACCGTGGCCCTGACCACCTGGCAAGCGTTCTTCGAACGCGCCAACCTTAAAAAAGGAGAGCGTGTTCTGATTCAAGCCGGCGCCGGTGGCGTAGGTACGTTTGCGATCCAGTTGGCCAAACACATTGGCGCGCATGTGACAGCCACTGCCGGTACCGCCAACCAGACGTTCCTGAAGGAACTCGGTGCCGACGTTGCTGTTGATTACACCAGCCAGCGTTTCGAAGACTTCGGCCCATTCGACGTGATCTACGACGGCGTGTGTGGCGACCTGGTCGAGCGCTCCATAAATGCGTTGGCGCCCGGCGGGCGTTATGTGGGCTTGGTGATGGTGGCCGATGCCCGCGCGTTAATGTCGCTGGGCCTACCAGAGGCGATTGCCAAGGTTGCTGCCGCAGGAGTAGCGAAATACGAAGCGCTTGCCGCCTCATGTGGCACCGAGTTCCATGGGCCGCTGACCAGACCGGACGCCATCCAGTTGGCAGAGATCGCAGAATTGATGGACGCCGACATTATTAAGCCGCACGTCAGCCGCGTGTTTGGGCTGAGCCAACTCAAGCAAGCCTATGAGGCAGTGGGTACCGGTCGCACGCGCGGCAAGCTGGTGCTCGACACCTCCAAGCTGATCGTAGAGGAGCTGACATGAGCAGCAATCAATTCCTCATTAAAGAGCTGTCTGACAAGCACTGGCTCATCGTCTTCGACCACCCGCCCTCCAACATCATCAACCCGGAAACAGTGCTGGAGTTTCAGGCGCTGGTGGACAAGATCGAAGCCAGCGATACATTGCAGGTAGTGGTCTTTGAAAGCACCAACCCCGATTACTTTTTCGGCCGCTACGACCTTGCGCGCGCTGACGAAACGCCGACCTCGGCCGGGCCTACGGGTTTTCCGACGTGGATAGATATGACAGTGCGTCTGAGCCAATTACCGGTGGTAAGCATTGCCAAAATCCGGGGCCGTACTCGCGGCGGTGGAGCTGAGCTGGCCGGAGCTATGGACATGCGTTTTGCGAGTCGGGAAAAGGCAGTTTTCGGCCAACCCGAAGTCGGGGCCGGCATAATTCCGGGAGGCGGTGCGCTCGACC
Organism: Pseudomonas sp. AC070; assembly: GCF_979258635.1. Lineage (NCBI taxonomy): Bacteria > Pseudomonadati > Pseudomonadota > Gammaproteobacteria > Pseudomonadales > Pseudomonadaceae > Pseudomonas > Pseudomonas sp. AC070. Next base: position 1,710,481 of record NZ_OZ409871.1, on the reverse strand, counting down.
GCTTACCGCCATTGCTAGGCCGCGCCCGCGCATTGGAGGTCATCCTTGGTAGCCTGGACTACGACGCCGCTACAGCCGAGCTCTATGGCTGGGTGAACCGGGCGCTGCCGGACGCGGAGCTTGACGCTCACGTCGACCTTATCGCGAGCCGCATCGCCTCATTCGACAGGCCCGCACTGGTAGCTGCCAAAGATTTCGTCAATCGGCGCACTCTGCCTGACCCCGAGGATTTGCTCGCTGTACAGGATCTGTTCCTTGGGCACGCCGCCAGCTGGCCGACCCTGCCAGAGCGAAGGGGGAAGATCTACGCCAAAGTCGTCGCTGTAGGAGCGGCGGAATTCGAACGCAACATGGGCAGGTATTTGGGGGAAGTCTGAGCCAGCCGGGCGAAAGGTTAGTCTGCCAACCCACACAATTAATCCACCAGGCGCGCTGATTGAATCACTGCAAACGAGAAGTTTCCGCATGGTATGGCGGCCGAGAGCGCTAAATATTGTTACAGCTTAGAAAAAAGGGGACGGACTTATTAAACAGCTCTGATTTAGAGTCGTTTAATAAATCCGTCCCCTTTTCCCCGCGCTCACCTCAAAGTCTTCCACAGTCCGTAAGAAAACTTCGAGAGATCGAGAAATAAATTTTTCGCGGTGATGCACGATGTGGAGCTGTCGCTTATTAGGCGCCAAGTCATGGTTCAACAACCTCAGCTTACCTTCCGCGATTGCATCGCTCACTACCCAGTAAGACAAACAGCTGATTCCGATTCCGGAAACGACCATTCGCTTAATGGCTTCGGAGCTACCGATCCGGCGAGCGTCGCTCCAGTCGCCAAGGTAGGGCAGTAGCCATTGAAGCACCTCATCAGCAGTTCCTGAGCCGTCCTCGCGAATCAGCCAAGTAGCGGCATTGAGGTCGTCTGAAGTCAGCTTTTCCTGAGCGGCAAGGGGATGATTTGAGGCTGCGATGATCACCAGTTCGTCCTCAAACCATGGACGAATCGTCAGCTCGGGTTGGCGGCACGGCCCCTCAATCAGGCCGATATCAATCGAAAGCTGTGCGGCTTGCTTGGCGATATCTGCACTGTTGCCCATGATGACATCGACTTGAATGCCCGGCGCTCGCGAAGCCAAACGTTCGATCAGCAGGGGCATGATGTAATTGCCAATTGTAGTGCTGCAACCGATCCTCATCCGAGCCGTCGTGTCCGTTTGAAAACCTTCTTCAATTTGTGCCGCCGCTTCCAGCAACCGGATGGCCTGAGGTAGAAGCGTTTGCCCGTTGTCATTCAGCACTAGGCGTCTGCCGACCCGATCAAATAACTGAGTGCCCAGCGCGCTTTCCAACTCCTGGAGGGCAGCGCTCGTAGCTGACTGGGACAAAGCCAGTGACAGACTCGCCCGGGTCGTCGAGCCGAGTTGAGCGATGCTTCGAAAAATGTCGAGCTGGCGGAGAGTCAGCTTCACGAACTTACCTATTAAGTGGGTATGGCATAGCGAAATTACCCGTTTTCCTAGATAAATTCACCCCGCTATTCTGTAGACACTGCTCCGATGAAGCACGCCGTGGAGGCACCATGCGAGACATCAGCTTGTCAAAACTAATGCAAGGAGGGCAGCCGCTGTCGGCGCTCTCAAATCCAAGAGAAGCGATCCGGCAGTTCACCCCGAACTGGTTCGCCGCCACGATGGGTACGGGCATCCTGGCGCTGGCGTTAGGACAGCTTCCAGGAGATATCGAGCTGCTGTCATACGCGGGAAAAGCACTTTGGCTGTTCAACATTGTGCTTTTCAGTGCCTTTACGCTTATGTACGCGGCACGTTGGGTTTTCTTTTTCAACGAAGCCAAGCAAATCTTTGGTCATTCAACCGTCTCTATGTTTTTCGGCACGATCCCGATGGGGCTGGCAACCATCATCAACGGCTTGATGCAGTATGGCGTGCCGACCTGGGGTGATGCCCTAATACCATTAGCCCATGGCCTGTGGTGGCTAGATGTCGCCATGGCACTGGCATGCGGTGTTCTAATTCCATTCATGATGTTCACGCGGCAAGAGCACAGCATCGACCAGATGACTGCTGTGTGGTTACTTCCCGTTGTCGCTGCGGAAGTCGCTGCCGCCAGTGGTGGGGTGATCGCTCCACATTTGGACGACGCGAGCGCGCAGTTCAATATGCTAATTACCAGCTACGTGCTGTGGGCCTATTCCGTCCCTGTAGCCTTGAGCATTCTGGTGATCCTGGTGCTACGCCTGGCGCTTCATAAACTGCCTCACGAGAACATGGCTGCATCATCGTGGTTATCGCTGGGGCCTATTGGAACAGGAGCGCTGGGCATGCTGGTCATCGGCGGCGACGCCCCTGCCATCTTTACCGCTCACGGCATGGCTAATGTTGGAGCCGTGGCAGCAGGGATTGGCCTGATCGCTGGCATTTTGTTCTGGGGCCTTGGCTTGTGGTGGATGCTCTTGGCACTGCTTATCACTGCTCGATATGCGAAAGGTGGTATTCCATTCAACTTGGGCTGGTGGGGCTTCACATTTCCTTTAGGCGTCTACGCCGTGACCACCTTGAAATTGGGCGTGATCTTGGACTTGGCATTTTTTGACGTTCTGGGTGTGATTTTGGTGTTGATGTTGGCGGTAATGTGGTTGGTGGTGGCGGCGAAGACCACCATAGGTGCTTACCGAGGGAATCTGTTCGTATCCCCCTGCATTGCTTCTCTCAAGGCAAAGCAGGCGCAGCGTTAATTCAAATCATGTATCCGCCTCGATGCCCGCGACAGCCTCGCAACGATAGCCTTGGCTGCATTGGGATTTGTACACACTGAAAGCGGGCTCGGTTGTGGCATTTCGAACAGGCTCAGGTGACCGCCTGTTACTTCATGAATCGGGGTCTGACTTGCTCATTTTGGTTCGTCCTCCTCGACTTTTTTCGGGGCGCTCACGGCGTTGCGCTGAGAGTGAAATTTATTGATGTCCGAAAGACGGATATCAGTCGGTAGGGCATGGCGGTGTTTGCTGTGGCCCACGCGTTGGGCGTGATAGATGCCGGTATGGCCGGACACCAGATAACTGGCGATGCAGGCAATCGCGGCAAGCAAAACAAAGGGGACCAAAACAAAGGGGACAGATTTATTAAACGGCTCTAACTTAGAGTCGTTTAATAAATCTGAACCACCCCCGATTTCTCGGACAGTTTAATTACGTACTTCATTCATCGCACTGAACTCCAGCGGTGTGCGGTATCCCAGGGCGCTGTGTATCCGCTGGCGGTTGTAAAAGACTTCGATGTAATCAAACACCTGAACGCGTGCCTGGTCACGGCTTGCGAAGTCTTCGTGGTGCGTCAGTTCTTGTTTCAACGAGCCGAAAAAGCTCTCCATAACGGCGTTGTCATACGGCATCCCCTTGCGGCTGGTGCTAACCACTAACTGTTCGGTTTCAAGCTGCTGCCGGTAAGCGTTGCTGGTGTATTGCACGCCTTGATCGCTGTGGTGAATCGTTTCTTGCGCTTGCCTGCGCCCTTGCAAGGCCATGTTTAAGGCTGCGCTGGCTAATTGTTGGTCGGCTCGCTCGCCCATTGCCCAGCCCGCGATTCGGCGGGTGTACAAATCCAGTATTGCCGCCAAATACAACCAGCCCTGACGAGTCGGTATGAAGGTTATGTCCGCTACCCAAACTCGATCACGACCGGGGCTGACAAATGGCCATTTCAATTTGTTTGGTGCAACTGCCTGACGTTGATAAGGCGCTCTTGCGTGCACATAACGCCGCCGACGGCGGCTCTGGATCTGGTTGATCTGACGTAACCGTTGCACTCGATTTCGCCCACACGTCTCTCCCTTTCTACGCAGCGCATGCCATATCCGCTCTGTTCCATAAGCCTCTCGACTTTGCGTATGCAACAGCCGTATTTGGCTCAACAGTCGGGCATTTTCTAGCTTGCGGGCGCTTGGTTTACGTCCGGCCCAAGCGTAGTAACCACTGGTGGAAACCGAGAGTACCTGGCACATCTTGCGCACCGAGGAAGTCTTTTGGCTTCTGATCCAGGCGTACTTCACGACAGCTCTCGTGCAAAGTACGCCGCCGCCTTTTTTAGAATCTCGTTCTCTTCCTTGAGCCGCGCGTTCTCACGTTTCAAGGTGCTTAGCTCATCGCTGCTGGCTTTCGGTCGGCCACTGCCTTGGAACGCTTGATCGCCCTTGTCTTGCATGTCTTGGGCCCATTTGTAGAGCCGGTTGCGTGGGATGCCTAACTCGCGAGCGACGACGGCGGCTGGCTTGCCGGATGTCTTCAAAAGACGGACAGCTTCGCGCTTGAACTCTGCTGTGAACCGATTACGTTGTTCCACCAAACACCTCCTCGGGGATTGTCCCCTTTCATGGGTGTCCGAAATATCGGGGGTGGTTCAGATTTATTAAACGACTCTAAATTAGAGCCGTTTAATAAATCTGTCCGCTTTTTTTGCCCCCTTTTTTCTACTAACTAGCACCTGCTCGGCAGCTAATCGCCATGCTTCAACATGTACTGAAGTAGTTCTTCATCATCGAACATCTGCTCTTCGCCATCCTCAAGAACGGACGCAAGATGCCAATGCTCCGCGTCTATATGAACAATGCGCAGCAGTTCCCCGGACTCAAGCCAAAGAACCGGGGACTTCACCACGCAACCAGCGGTTTGAAGCGAAACAATCAGCTCATGGACCGGCGAGTGGTCGAACTCCACGTTCCAGCCAACTTGCGCGGTGAACGCATCCACACGATGGGAGGTGACGGGCTCAGCGGCATATTCAAGAGCATTGAAAACCGAACGCAGCTCAGCGTTCACATCGTTTTCGAAAAGCGGTCTGGCTTCACTAATGTAAAACTCGACGAGCGAGGAAGCTGTGGCGGTTTCGTTACGCAGCAGGCAGTAAAATGCGCTTTCCATCAAAGGTTATCCGCTCAGATTCATTGATCGATTCGTAAACGCCGTCGAAGTAGGCTTGTAAGTCAGGCGCGAAATCGCGGGCAAAAAAGCGGCGACAGAAATCTATAAACCAAAGATCTTCGTAAGCAGATGACGCCCCAGCCCCCCCGCTGAAAAGAGCAAACAGGAATTGGCTGGCCCCTTCGTCAAACGTCTCTCTGTCGGCATCGAGTAACTCTAGCGTGAAATTTTTTTCGACCTCATTGAAAAGGACTGGTGAAAGACTTTCGGCAGCTTTCCCCCGATAGGCGAGGTGCCAGAAGACCCCTTGCAGGCGTCTGCGCAACTGCGACGGAGAAGCTAGAAAATCTCGATGAACGTACGCGATCATTTCCCAACGTTCTAGAAGCAGTGGGTACTCCAACAGCTTCCCGAACTTTATTGGAGAATCCATAAGATCCGTAATGGTCTCGCGGGAATGGGCTGATCCATACGCATCGAAATAGCGCCTGAACTCTTCCTCGGAGATAGTCGGTGCGCTGAGGCACAGAACTAAAGGCGCGAAAGCAGGAGTCATCCCTTCACCCCCTTCGCGCTGTAATCGCAACTCCCCTGTAAAGTGCAGGTGCTTCAGGCGTGTATCGAACTCTTTAGAAGCGCGCCCTACAAAACGGTCGCAAAATTCAGACACTTGATCGTATAAAGCACGACGCTCTGCCGAATTCGGATCGTCAAGATTTTTGTAAACCTGCGAAATAGTTTCTGTCATCAATCATCCTCCGTGCACATGCCGGCGCCTTCAGCGACGCTCTCAGCCAACTTTTTGCCTCGGTCAACCAGTTCTTCAGCAATAGTATCTTCGAGGTCCACCCCAATCAGTCGCTCAACAACTGATAAATAATAGAGCGACAAAGGGGAGTGATTTATTAAACGACTCTACTTAGAGCTATTTAATAAGTCTGTTCCTTTTGTTTGCATCCTATCCCCCCATCGGAAGAGACAGCGCGCCACAAAACATAACGGTGTTGCAAACAATGACTTGGCAAATCAAGAACCCGAAGCCGACGCTAAGAAACGCAATACCCGCAACAATCCACGGCAAGCTCGCTTTTAAACGAAACTTCAGCAACCACGCCGATACTGTTGCGCCAACGAGCATGCCTGGAACGGAGAACAAATGTCCCAGCCCCATGAGGCCGCCTTCGCGGCCCGCGTTTGATATGAGGGCCATGTAGATCACCAGCGTGCCGACCACGGCGGCAGTCGTTCCGGTTAGAAACAGGGCGCGCGCTCGAAGTATCAAGCCAGGAATCAGCATCATGATGGGTACGCCCAAGACGTACCAATAACCTAGGTACAGTGCGTTGCCAGCACTCGCCGCGTAAGCGAGTACCAGCGCGACCAAAACCGATGAAAAGACCAGATCTTCCCTAACGCCCATCTTCATTCCCTTTTGAGCTGTGTATTACCCATCTACCGGCCCGCCATCCCAAACACGGGCTCTACTGCCAGTCCCCAACAGCTCCTGTCCACTCTATTCCCGTCGCAAACCTCGCAACGCTAATGAAAGTAGCTGCGTGCGCACCCTCCCCGCCACGCCTCTCAAGCCCCATTACCGAGCGCCGATAACGCGATTTCAAGCTCTACCTTACGGAACGGTTTGGCGAGCCGCGCGAGGCTCGGGTCGAGTTCGTCCAGTTCGGCATAGCCGGAGACCAGCAGGATGGCAGTGCCGGGTCTGGAGGTGCTCACGCGTCTGGCTAAATCAGTGCCGCTGATGCCGGGCATCAAGTGGTCGGTGACGAGCAAATCAAATTGCTGCCCGGTGTCCAACAGGCGTAACGCTTCCTCGCCTGATCCGGCTTCGATCACGCAATAGCCCAGCTCAGTCAGCATGTAGGCGGTACTGGTGCGAACCAGTTCCTCATCGTCGACAAGCAGCGCCACACCGCGTGCGGATAGCGGCTCTGGTGCCAGAAAAACGGGGGCTGCGGTGGCCGGCGCTGCGGAGCTGCGGGGCAGCCAAAGCTCTACGGTCGTGCCTGATCCGGGCACGCTCTGAATGGTCAGCGCGCCGTCCAGCTGCGATGCCAAGCCATGAACCATCGAAAGCCCGAGGCCAGTGCCTTTGCCGATGCCCTTGGTGGAAAAGAACGGTTCAACCGCACGCGCAAGCGTTGCCGCATCCATGCCTACACCCGTGTCTGTCACGCACAGGCAAAGGTAGTCGCCCGGTTCCAGACCGGAGCTGTGACCTGCGCTCACCCACTCCACGCGAGCGGATATGCGCAGAATGCCGCCCTCGGGCATGGCGTCACGCGCGTTGACGGAGAGGGTCAGTAGCGCCATTTCGAGTTGGTTAGGATCGGCCATCGCGGCAGGAAGATTGTCCGCCGCATCGACCACCACTTTTATCTGCGGCCCGCTGGTGCTGGCGATCAGTTCGCCCATGTCGTTCACCAGCTTCACCACGTCGACCGGAACCGCTTGCAGTGGCTGACGTCGGGCGAATGCCAGCAGCCGGTGCACCAGGGTTTTGGCACGGTCGGCCGATTGCATGGCGCCGCTGATCAGCCGCTGTTCGCGCTCGCCGCCTACGCCCCTGCGTTGCAGCAAGTCGAGGGTGCCAACGATTGGGGTGAGCAGGTTGTTAAAGTCGTGGGCAACGCCGCCGGTAAGCTGCCCCATGGCTTCCATTTTTTGGCTCTGACGCAGCGCCGCTTGCACTTCTTCGCGCTCGGCAACGGCCCGGGCGATTCTGCTTTCTAGGTTGGCATTGAGTTCGCGCAGTTGCTCTTCCGCCGCTTTGCGCGCGGTGATGTCGACTGCCGTTCCGGTCACTCGCAAGCAGCGCCCGGCGGCATCGAACACGCCCCGGCCCTTGGCCGCTACCCAGCGAATAACGCCATCCTCTCTGCCGACCGTACGGTAGTCGACGTCATACAGCGCGCGCAGCTCAGGGTCGGCGGCGGCGGCGAAGGCCTCGATGGTGGCTTGTCGATCGTCGGGGTGCAGGCCGTCGTAAAAGTCGTCAATCGTTACGGGCACGTCCGGTGAAATACCAAATATCGCCTTGGTGCGCGCCGGCCAGATGAGCGCGTTTTGAACATTATCCACGTCCCAGAAGCCCACCTCGGCATGGTCGACGGCCAGGCGCAAGCGCTCCTCACTCTCGCGCAGGCGCATCTCCGCGCCGACTCGTTCAACATGCGCCCAGCAGCGTTCCACCACTTCACGAATCAGAGAAATTTCAGCCGGGGTCCATTCTCGTGGCTGGTTGTGATGCACCGCCATCATGGCTGTGAGCCGGCCGTCTTTGACCAGTGGGCAGCAGATGATGGCGTCGATGCCGATGGCTTGAAACGTCTCGCGTCCATCTTCGGCTGCCAACTCGGCAGTAACGTGGTGGACCACCAGCGTGCGGCCGGTGCGCATATCCGCCGCCGCCCGTGAGCCGAAGAGATCGAGGCTATACGCACCGACCGAGCTGTCGATGTTTGGCGCGGTGTAGTCGCTGCGAATCCAGAAGCGGTCCTGGTCGGCATCCACATCGGCATAGGCGCAGCGCGACACGTTAAGCCTGCGCCCCAGCAGGCTGGTCGCGGCGAGCATCGCGTCTTCGGCTTGGCGAATGTTGAACAGTTGGTTGTCGAGTTCATCGAGAAACCGCAAGCGCGCCGCGCTCTCTTGCAGGGCCGCGTCCGCTTCGTGCTCGACGGTACGGTCGCGGAAAATTTTCACGAAACCGCCATGATCCATGGCAAGCGGCATCATCAGCCCGGAACCCCAGAAGCGCGTGCCGTTTTTGCGCACATGCCAGCGCTCGTTAATGGCGCGCCCCTGATGCTGAGCAAGTTCAAGCTCGCCGTAAAACACACCCGCGGCCCGATCGGAGGCCGTATAGAACAGATCCCCCGCGCAGCCCAACACCTCCTGCCCGTTATAGCCGACGATCCGCTGCGCGCCGATGTTCCAGCTGGTGACCGTGCCTTGGGCATCAAAGGTGATGATGGCGAAATCCTCGGCGCCCTCGACAATCTGGCGGTAGCGCGCCTCGCTGATCCGAATCGCGGCTTGCGCGCGAGCCCGGTGCACGATCAGGCCGATTGTTTGCACAACGAAGTCAACGATTTCGGTGTCCGCTGGCAGCGGCTTGCGGGGTTCCGGGTGAAGCAATACGAACGTGCCGAGCACACCGCCCTGCGCCGAACAAATTGAGGTGGACCAGCACAGGTTCAGCCCCTGTTCGCCGGCCAGCGTCTGGAATCCCGACCATAACGGGGCGTGCGCAGCATCGGCGTCAGAGCGTATGAGCATGGCGGCGGCGTCGGCGCACGCAGGTGGCAAGCTAGGCGCGGCGCAGTGCTGCACCTGCGCGCCGTCCTCGTCGAAGAGCAAAATGGCGCCGACAAACCCCGACGGCGACAACACCTCAACCTCGCGGACCATGGCGTCCAGTGCAACGTGAAGTGAATGTTCCTCTACCGCCACTTCCAGAATGCGGTTCTGCGCAGCTCTTTGTTCAGCTGCACGGTTGCGTGCTTGGGTGAGCCGCGCATTTTCAATGGCGATGGTGGCAAGCCGCGCCAGACTTTCCAGGCGCTGGATCGTGGCGTTGTCCGGGGTGTGAACCTCGGACCAGTACGCACCGAGCGCCGCAACCGCCGCCGGCCTACCGATCGGCACCATCACCAGGCTGCGAACGAAAGTCCGCGCGTAGGCTTCTTGCGGAATGCGCGAGTCCAGACGGATGTCAGGGATGACCACCGTCTCACCGTGACGCATGGCCCAGCCTGAAATGCAGTGGTCTGCGGGAAAGCTCTGGCCTTGCCACAGCTCAGCCACTGCGTCTTCGGCTACATACGAACAGAAGCCGTCGTCAGCGATAACCACGGTAATGCCTTGTGCGCCGACGGTAGCTCGCGCGGTGTCGCGCAGCACGTCCACCACCTCGTCCACCGTGCCGGCCATTACCAGCCGCTCACTGGCGTTCAGCACATGCGACAAGCGCTCATCGCTGTCTGTATCTACCGGAACAGAAGGCAAACCGATCTCCCTAAAAACGCTGCAGAAGTCTTTTCCGCAGACTGCAAACGTCTGCAGAACAGGCCCTTCCCCAGCCGGGCAGGACCTGGAATCAGTTTCGCAGAAAAGCGCTCAGGGCGTCATTCACACGTTGAACATCGCGGCTAAATCGGCCCAGCCACGGTAACCACCGGGTCATTGATGCGCTGTATCAACTCAGCCCCCTCGTTACGCGGATTGCCGACCGCCTTAGGCACGGGATACCAAGTAAAAGCCTCGGCACCCAGCCCGTGCTCAGCGGCGATGATCAGCGCTCGAACCGGATCGGTTTCGGCGTTGAGCCATTCGGCCGCGAGGTCTGGCGGCAGCACCACGGGGCGTCGGTCGTGGATGTCGAGCAGCCCTGCGTCGGCGGCGCCGGTGACGATAGTGAAGCCATCGTCTTCGCCCTGTTCCAGGCCTTTAGTCACGTGGCACAACGAGGCAAAGAACAGCGGTGAAGCGTCCCGGGCCTTGATGAAATACGGCTGCTTCAGCTTGGCATCGTCCGGGTGTTTGACCCATTCATACCAGCCATCCGCCAGCGCCAGGGCGCGCTGCGTCCAGATGCCACGGAAGAATTTACCGGTGGCCAATGTTTCGACCCGGGCATTGATCGCCCGCGGCATTTTCCCCTTCGCCCACTGCGGCGCGTAGCCCCAACGAACGTTCTCGACCGCCAGGCCATCGCCGGTGTTGTAGATGATCGGCGCGCGCTGGGTGGGTGCGATGTTGTAGCGCGAGCCCGCTGCGGGATCGGTGCGGTCGTCGATGGGCTGCATGATCGCCAGCACGTCACGCCAGCGGTTGAGGTCTTGTTCTTTCGCGTAGCGGCCGCACATGTCAGTTGATCCTGCTGGTTGCCATAAAGGTCAGACCGGCCAGCGCGCCAAGGGTGCGTAAAAGCGACGGGGGGCGACCGTCGCATTAGTGTAGAAAGCATCGCAGCCAATCGGAATGCCGCCCAGCCGCTCCTCCGGTCAGCACGACCTGTGGGAACGGCTGGGCGGCATCCCGATTAGCCGCGATGCTTTTAAGGGAGTTCCGCGAACCCTTTAGGCCCAGCGAACCTGCGCCGGAAACCGCGCCACAAAGCACGTCCCCTCTTGCGCCGTAGATGCCACACTCAAACTACCGTTGTGCCCGAGGGCAATTTCCGAGGCGATGTACAAGCCCAATCCCAAGCCTTCGCCCCGGGCGCCGCCTTCGGAGCGGGTGAAGGGTTTGAACAGCAGCGGCATCAGTTCGGGCGGAATCGGTGTGCCCTGGTTGGTGACCGAGAGGACGATTTCCGGGCCCTCGGCGTAGGCGTTGATGGTGATCGGCTCTGTGATGGAACCGTGGGTGACGGCGTTGCCGACCAGGTTCGACAGCAGCTGGCTCAGGCGCAGCGGGTCGCAATACACGCCTGCCGGCAGGGTCATGTGGCGAACGAGGGTGGCGTCGGGGTACGAGGCGCAAATTTCGTCGAGCGTGAGTCGCAGGGTGTGCTCAAGATCGTCCACGACGGTCCGGTGCACCGGTATGCCGTCGCCCAGCCGGCCTCGGGCGAAGTCCAACACGTTTTCAATCAAGTGGCCCATGCGCACCGAGCTGTTGCGGATGGCGGCGATCAATCGCGACGAGCGCGCGTCGGTGGGTTTGCTGTCCATCAGGTCGGCGCTCATGCGAATGGCGCTTAACGGCGTGCGCAAGTCATGGCCAAGCACGGCGATAAATTGCTCGCGCAGGCGGCTGGTGTTGTTCGCTTCGGCCAGGTCGGCCCGCGAGGCGCTGAGCTGGCCCTGGGTGTCGAGGTTCATGGCGATGAGCTGGGCGAATAGGGTCAGCGTCTGCACGATGGTCGGGTCGTCGAGGTTGGCGGGCACCGAATCAATCGCGCACAAAGTGCCGAAAAAGTCGCCATTGGCGGTGATGATGGGAATGGAAATGTAGCTTTCCAGGCCATACAGCAGCGGCGTGTGATGGGTGGCGTATTCGGGGTGGACGCTGGCGTGACCAAACACCACCGGGTTGCGGTGGCCGCGAATCTCGTGGCAAATCGTCGAGTCCAGCACCAGCTCGCCGCCAGGCTGCAAGCCGAACTCAATCGAGTCGTCGACGGCGCAGGCTACCCAGTATTTCTCCGTCACCCGCGCCACGGCGGCGAAGCGCATGCCGGTGAGGTTTTTGACCATTTTGAGGATCAGCGGCACCGCCTCAATCTGGGCGATGGCCTCGACGGAGGCGGCGTATTCGGGGTTGATCACTGGCTGAGCCTCGGTATGCGAGGCGCGAGATTATCACGCCAACCGGAGCGCTCGAAGCACCGCTCAGCCGTAGCGCCGACGGTAATCGGCTGGCGTTACACCCACGTGTTTGACGAACGCGCGGCGCAAGGTATCCACATTGGCAAAGCCACATTTGGCCGCCACCTGCTTCGGCGCATCGCCACCGTTTTCAAGCAGGGCGCGGGCTGCAGCAATGCGCGTGGCTTCAACCCAGGCGGCCGGCGTAACGCCAACTTCGGCGTGAAACAGCCGGGCAAAATGGCGCGCACTCAGCCCGGCATGGGCCGCCAGGCTTTCGACCGAGTGCGCCAACGCCGGATGAGCGGCGACCCAGCGCTGCACTTCCTGCAACGCCGAGCGCCCGGATGGCCCCGCCTCGCCCCGGCGGCTGAACTGCAACTGGCCGCCCGGCCGCTTGAAAAACATCACCAATTGCGCGGCCACGGCCATGGCCACGTCTCGCCCCAGGTCTTCCTCCACCAGGCTCAAGGCCAGGTCCAGGCCCGCTGTCACGCCGGCCGAAGTGCGCAACTTGCCGTGACGCACATGCAGGGCATCCGCCTCAACGGTCACGCGCGGGTACTGGGCCCGCATAACATCGACAGACGCCCAGTGCGTGGTAATGCGCCGGCCATCGAGCAAGCCGGCGGCGGCCAGCGCAAACGCCCCTGTGCACACCGAACCAAAACGCCGTGCCTGCCGCGCGCTGTGCTGAATCCAGGCGAGCAGTTCGGGCTTGTAATGCAGGCTCGCGGCATGCGGCGCGCCGGCCACGATAAAGGTATCGAGCGCACCCAGCGGCTCGCCCACCACGGCGTCGGGCAAGAGCCGCGCGCCGGATGAACTGCTAATGGGCCCCGCCTCGCACGCCACCACGCGAAGCGCATACACCTCGCGCCCGGTTTCCAGATTGGCCTGGGCGAACACGTCAAGTGGGCCGGAAACGTCGAGCAACTGCATACCCGGCAAGGCAAGAATGGCGATGGTTTTAGTGTTTTTCGATGCAGGCATGGTGCACGTCTCGGTATCACGCGAAATGGCAGTATATGACGCTACACGCCGTTTGATGCCATAGCCGCCGATCATGAAACTGACAACGCCCCCTACTCTTCTCTGGAGCGTGTCATGAACCCGAACATTGCCGGCATCACCATCCCCGACAGCCAACTGGCGCGGCAAATCACCGAATGCGTACGCGATACCGCCTCGCCTTTGCTGTTTCACCACTCCAGCCGCGTGTTCTATTTCGCCGCGCTGGCCGGTCAGCGCATGGGCCTGAAATTCGACCCCGAGCTGCTCTACTGCGGTTGCATGTTTCACGACATGGGCCTGACCCACCAGCACAGCAGCGCCTGCGAGCGCTTCGAGGTGGATGGCGCCAATGCCGCGCGCGACTTTTTACAGCAACGTGGCATCGCCCAACCCGACATCGACACGGTGTGGACCTCCATCGCGCTGCACACCACGCCGGGCATTCCCCAACACATGCACCCGGTGGTTGCGCTGGTAACCGCTGGCGTGGAAATGGATGTGCTGGGCCTGACGTACCCCAACTACAGTGCCGAAGAACGCGAGGCGATCACCCGCCTACACCCGCGCGGCGCGCAGTTTAAGGAGGACATCATTCAAGCGTTCTACGACGGCATTAAACACAAGCCCGACAGCACGTTCGGCAACGTCAAAGCCGACGTGCTGGCCGACAAAGACCCGCGCTTTACCGCCGGCAACTTCTGCGAGGTAATCCGCACCTCGCAGTGGGCCAGTTGAGGGTCGGCTTGTGCAATTGGCCGCTTGTTGCAACACAACACCGAGCCGCCTGAGCTGCCCCGAATCCACACCTTGCGCGGCGGCTCGCAAGGCGCCATGGCACAACCGCAACCTGAGGACCTGGCGGCGCCCATGGCTCATATCTAGCACCAGAAAGCGACCGCACGCGGCACGACACAGTGTGTCTGAATCGAGGTGGCGATAAGCAAATCACCGGGTGCTTACGTTAGTGGTCGGACTGCGGGCCGCCGCCTCGCCAGTCGAGCAAATGATGAGAAAAGCCATAGCTCGCGCCTTGGTAGTAAGCGACTGCTCGGGCCACCACCGGGTCTTGCACATTGGCCGCAACCTCGACACTTTCACCCAACGCATCCACGTGCCGGCGCAGCGCAGCGCGTGGACTAAGGATGGCTAAATCCTTGCCATCAAACAGCCCGAGGTGCTGGTAGTTGCCCACCAATACCCTGGGCGGCAGCACAGCAGGTTGGAGCAGGTTACGACCGAAGAACGTCGACTCGTAGCCCATATTCAACAGTCCCAGTAGCGTGGGTGCGAGGTCGATCTGGCTGGCCAGTTGGCTCTCCTCGCGGGCTGGCACAAGCTTGGGCGCATAAATAAACAACGGAATGTGGTAGTTGCGTATCGGCAAGTCTTCCTTGCCCGCACTGCCAGCGGTGTGGTCGGCAACGAATACAAAAATGGTGTTATCGAACCAAGGCTTGGAACGGGCTAGTTGCAGGAATTGGCCGATCGCGTAGTCGGTGTATTTGACCGCGCCGTCACGACCGTCTCCGGATGCAATATCGATTTTGCCGTCAGGATAGGTGTATGGCCGATGGTTCGAGGTGGTCATCAATTGCAGCAGAAACGGCTTGTGCTGGGCGAAGTCTTCGTCGGCCAGTTTCAGCGTTTGCCGGTACAGATCTTCATCGGCCATGCCCCAGGCATTTTTGAAGTGGATATCCGCTTCATCAACGCTGCTTTGGTCCACCACGCGGTACCCATTGCCGCCGAAGAAGGCGTTCATGTTGTCGAAGTAACCGCGGCCGCCGTACACGAACACGCTGTCATAGCCGACCTGCTTGAGTTGCTGACCCAAGCTGGCGAACCCGGATTCGCGCCCCACGCGCTTGACAATAGAACGGCCTGGTGTGGGTGGAACCGACAGCGTAATGGCTTCCAGCCCTCGGTCAGTACGGGTGCCGGTGGCATAAAAGTTGTTGAAGTACAGGCTTTGCTTGCGCAACAGATCAAGGTTGGGTGTCAGGCCGCCGGCATGGCCGTTACTACCCAAGTACTTAGCGCTGAGGCTCTCGATGGTTACCAAAATGATGTTGTGGGGCTGGTGATTACCCGTCGCGTTGATCGTTCGGCGAATGTCGATTGCCTCCTTGCCCACAAACTGCACACCTTCTTGGCCGAGCTCTGCGCGCAGCAATTGCGCCACCTCATCGTTGGGTAGCGTGGCGTAAAACTGCGGGTAGTCGAGCTCGTTGTTTCTAAAGGCCGCGAAGAACTGATAGGGCCCATTGCTGGCCAGTTCATGCTGGTAGGTATTTCCGCCCTGCTCTCGCGGTGTGTCTTGATCGACCATGAGCAGTACGCCAGCAGCAACAACACACAGCGCGGCAATGTGCAGCAACCGATGGCGCCACGAAGGCAGTGGCGCTGCCAGAATTCGCCTCAGCGGTTTGTGCAGCACCACGCAAGACACCAGCGCAATGACCGCTAACCCGCTGAGCAATTTACCGATGGGGTAAGACTCCAACAGGTTGTTCAGCACTTCATCGGAATACACCAGATAGTCGACCGCAATAAAGTTGAAGCGCACCCCGAACTCGTCCCAAAACAGCCATTCGGCCGTAGCGGTAAACAGCATCAAAAACACGCTGACAGCCAGCAACGCCTCCATCAGCCAGCGATGCCCGCGGGTGCGCCACAGCGCTGGCGGGCACAGCAGAACGTACACACCAAGCGGCAGCAAGGCATACACCAGAAAACTGAGGTCGTACAAAAAGCCGACGGAAAAAATAGAAAGAAACGCTGAGCCCGCCTCCGAATGGTGGGCGATAAGCAGCGTAAGACGGGTAAGAAAGAAAACCAGCAGCCAGAGGCTTGAGAGCAGGGATAAAAAACGCAATGGGGCGCAAGCAGCTAAACGCATACGAAGTCCTTTTGGGCGCCCCCGCCAGTGACGTGTGATGCAGTGTGAGGGGGCTAATATCCTGGTCACTGAGCTCAGTTAAGCCGCGTTTGCCAAGGGCGGGAGAATTTATCCTTGCGAATGACAAAATTTCGTCAAAAAAAGGCGCTTAAAGCGCCTCACAATCCCCCGCGTTTTCAGCTCGTTCGGGTAGCAGATTTTTTGGCTTTGGCGCTATAGCCCAACAGAGGGGGTCGACATCTAGCGACGACGTTTTAGCGCGCCGCGTAGAAAACGATGGTCCGCCGAGAACAGTCGGCAATAGGTGAGGAGCACCGCTATTACAGTGCCTAGGGCGGAGGCGGCAGCAATCAAAAACATGATGACGATCTGGTAACGAACCGCTTCTGTCGGACTCTGACCGGCCAACACCTGACCGGTCATCATTCCAGGAAGACTCACAATGCCCACCACAGACATTTGATTGAGCGTGGGTATCATGCCCGCCCTGACTGCCGAGCGAATCACGGCTTGGGCCGCCTCCCAGCGAGAACCACCCAAGGCCAATATCGTCTCCACGCGGCCGCGTTCGGCACTCAATTCGTGAACCATTCGCTCGACGCCCAAACTGACGGCGGTCAGCGTATTACCCAGGATCATGCCCAGTATCGGGATCGCATAGTGCGGCGCGTACCAAGGCTCAGCGCCTACCACCGCCAACACGCCGACAGCCGCCACCAGCCAGGCGCTGACGGAGATTGAAACGAGGCTATCGAGGTGCTGGCCGGCGTAGGTATAGGCGCCTCGCCCTGCCGCCGAAAAGCCTGCGATCAACGTCATAAGGCACATTACCGGCAGCACCACATACCAAAACGCAAACTGGAAAATCCACCCAAGCAAGTGGCCAAGAATCAGCAATTGCACCACGGTACGAACTGAGGCCCATACCAGCTGGCGCTCAAGGCCTAACCTCAATACGGCCGAAATCGCACCGTTGACCAGTACCAACGAAGCGGCAATTGCTATGTCCACGGTGGAGAGTGTTTCGTAGTTCATACGGGCCGTTCGCCGAGCACGCCGCCAGACATCGTCAGCTGGCGGTTGCTCATCCGCTTTGCTTGCGCAGGGTCATGGGACACCCAAATGTAAGCGCGGCTCGCAGGGGCCGCATCGAACCATTGTCGTATCAATGCCTCAATCGCTTGAGCAGATTCGGCGTCGAGCGACGCAGTGGGTTCGTCCAGCAGCAATACCACTGGCTGCAGCTGAAGTGTTCTGACCAGCGCCACAATCTGTGCCTCGCCTGCGGATAGCTCGGCAGCGGTTCGGGACAGAAAAGCCGCATCCTTTCCAGCAGCGCAAAGCCAGGCGGTGGCACGGGCCAAATCGAAGTGCAGGTGGCTCAGCGACTTGAGCGAAAACGGGAAACGCAGGCTGTCGCGCACCGTACCGTTTCCCAGCGTTGGCCGCTGCGCGAGGTAGCAAACCTGGCTGCGATAGCTTGGAACCTGCGCATTGGCCACCGGTTGGTTGCGCCACAACAGCTCCCCGCTGCTCGCCGCGTCCAAACGCGCAAGCGCCCGCAGGAACACGCTTTTGCCGGATCCTGAGGCGCCCGTGAGTGACAGTTGGTCTGCACCGTAAAGCCTGAAATCAGTTGGCCCCAGCAAGCGACACTGACGCTCATCGGTTCGCGTCAGCGCCTTGGTCTCAATCATCAGCTCAGGGCTTAGCTGCATAACGTATCGACGCCGAAGTCGCTTCGTTCTGCGGGTACGAGGTTGTGTCGCTGCGACAATTTTTTCATTCCCTCTGTGAAACGCTCAAATGACCGAACGCGGTAGCGAGCTGCAATCGGCGAGCATATTGCGGACAGACTTGGAGAAAAAAAATGCTGGCAGTTTTACCACCTCGCCTTGCAAGCGAAACACTTCACCCCGAGCCCACGCCGAACAAGCGTGTGTTACGCGAGCTGATTCAACAAGCCGGCATGCGTTCATCTATGCCTCGTCTTAAAGTCATGGCAACTCTGTTTCTCGCCGGCGAAGCCGATCTGCAGACACCTGGCATTTCAGCCAGGCACTTGCATCAGCGTCTTCGTCTGGCCGCAGAGCCGTTGTGCATTGCCAGTGTGCGAGACGTGCTGCGCCGTTTGAAGCGAAAAGGAATGGTGCAATCGCTAGGCCGGGACTGCTATTGCTTGGCCCCTGAAGTGGTTCATGCATTACGCAGCTGAACAGTCGAGGCCCTAAGGGTCGCCGCGTGCATGGGGGTTCGCAGCCACGGGCGGCGAGAAACCTTGCTTACTGTCAATTTTTGCCAGCAGCGTCTGCAACGCCAGCACGCAACCTTCGGGCTCTGGCGTTGCCGAGCGCAACTGCGAGAGCGCCCGGTCAATCGCTTTATCGACAGCTGTCCAGTCCGACGGCGCGCGCGGCTGCAATGTTTCTTCAGCGCGGTCCCAGGCAGTTTCCAAATCTCTAATGCGCGCGCGTGCACCCTTCATATCACCCCGTTCAACCATGGCGAGGGTGTCCACGGCAATCTGGCGGAAACTGCCAAGTTCACCCAACGAGCCTATCGCTACGGCAGGGGCCGCCTGTTGGCTGGGCACCCAAAACCAACCCCCCACGCCCAGAACGCCCAGCATAAGCACACTCGCCAGAAACGGCTTTGCCCTTAGCTTTGCGCGGTCCTCCTCGGGCATGAGCGCAGCACGTTTGCGTTGCTGCAGCGTCAGCCAGATGGCGGTGGACATAAAAATCGACGAGGCGGCCCCTGACAGCAGCCCAAGAACCAGCGCCAGGGCGAACATTTGTAACGGCTCGCACGCAAACAGGTACAGGCTGGCAGACGCCATTACCACCGTAAGCACGGTGTACAACGAGCGCCCTAACGTTTGGCGGATGCTCAGGTTGATCAAGGCAGCCAATGAGTGAGACTCATTGGATGGCGCGCCTTCCTGGTTTTCAACGATTCGCCCGAATATGACGATTTTGTCGTTCAGCGAGTAGCCGATGATGGTCAGCAGCGCGGCGATATAGGTGACATCAATCTCGAACTTGAACAACGCGAAGATGGCCGAGACGAACAGAATGTCTTGCACGATTGCGAGAACGGTTGCCAGCGCAATCGACCCTGAAAAACGCAGCCCTATAAACAGCGCAATGCT
Organism: Pseudomonas sp. AC070; assembly: GCF_979258635.1. Classification (NCBI taxonomy): domain Bacteria; kingdom Pseudomonadati; phylum Pseudomonadota; class Gammaproteobacteria; order Pseudomonadales; family Pseudomonadaceae; genus Pseudomonas; species Pseudomonas sp. AC070. Next base: position 1,691,162 of record NZ_OZ409871.1, on the reverse strand, counting down.
GGCGAATGCAGCGAGCACTGCGTAGATCGCACGTCTGGCGAAATCATGGGCAACAGACGGATCCGCGGTGTTCTCCTCATACTCGACGGACGCATATTTAGCCTCAAAGGCACGGACGATTTGGCTCAGTTCTTCAGGCTTCAGAATCTCGTCAAAGCGCACCGCAACGTGGGTATTTTTTTCCCCGCCCACGGCCACTGTGGCAGGCACTGTTCCGGCATCAGCCATGGTTTGCGTAGCGTCATCCTGGGTTATTGCGCGATCAACATCGATATCCAGCGCGGTACCAGCAGTGAAGTCGATGTCCAGGTTGAGCCCATGGGCACGGTAGTAAAGCGAGCCCGCGACGATGACCAACAGCGAGGTGAAAATCACCGCCTTGCCCAGGCCCACCACGTTAAATACCGTGCACGTTGACGGTGCTTTTTGGCCGCCGCAAGTGACCAGGCTGGACGTGACCCACTGTGTATCGACAAGCAGCAGCATCAGCCCGCGGGCAAGAAAAAAGTTGGTGCCGATACTAATTACGATGCTCACCAACATCGTCAACGCAAAACCCTGGATCGGGCCGATACCGGCGACAAACAAGGCGATCATTGCCAAAGCGGTCACCAGGTTGGCGTCCCGAATGGTGGCGAAAGAGCCGGAGAAACCGTTGCTCACGGCATCGCGCAACGGGCGGCCAAGGGCGATTTCTTCACGTAGCCGCTCGAAGCAAATAATGCTGGCGTCCGCAGCCATTCCTAGCCCCAATACGAACGCCACCACCGCCGAAAGCGACAACGTGGCGCCGCTGATGGTGAATACAATGAGCAGCAGCCAGAGATACATGACTGTGCAAAAGGCTGCGATCAAACCGGCAACGCGGTACACGCCAATCAGCAACAGAAAAATACACGCGATGCCTATTAAACCGGCCTGCACTGTTTCGGCTAACGCGGTCTTTCCCAGTACGCTGCCGACCGTCTGCGTGTATTTTTCGGTCAGTTGCGTGGGCAGTCCTTGGGCACTGCCTAACAGTGATCGTGTCTCTTGCGCCGACGTAAGCCCCGCCAGTTTGACGCGAATGTGGTTGGTGCCCTCCAAGCGGATATCCGGCTCGGAGATGCCAATGCTGTCAGCGCGCTTTTGCAGAATATTTACGGTTTGCAGCACGTCGCTCTGGGCTAGCTCAGCGTGTCCTGCCGCAGGACCGACCACGTAATAAATCTCGTAACCTCCTCGAAACTCCAAGCCGAAGCGCACCTTGGACGCCAGAGGAACAAAGGAGCCAGCCATCAAACAAACCAGAAGGCCGGCAAGCACGACAAAGCTGAAACGACGTTTGTGAATGGACATAAGCGAACCCAGGCTGCTGCGCCGTCACCATTGCTCCCCAAAGAGCCGCGACGCAATTGACCGGCAGTCTAGAGCTGCAAATGTGAACCCCTCGTCAAAGCGTTCAACGATGAAAAATCGAGTAGTCGGCACAGCAGCATTCAGGCGTTCGCCAAAGCAAATGGCGCAGCCGCTCACGGCAGGCTGCGGTTGCGGTTACCCCGCCCAGCGTTTGAACAAGACGCTGGCGTTCACGCCGCCAAAACCGAAGCCGTTGGACAGCGCGTACTCAATGGGCATTTCTCGCGCGCCGCCATGCACGATGTGCAGCCCGCCGACGGCCTCGTCCGGGTCGCTGAAATTGAGCGTGGCGGGCACCAACTGATCGCGGATGGCGAGGATGGTGAAGATCGCTTCAAGGCCACCGGCCGCGCCCAACAAGTGGCCGGTGGCCGATTTGGTCGACGTGACCGCCACGCCCGACTCCTCTCCGAATACCGCTTTGATGGCGGCCAACTCCCCTTTGTCGCCCACCTGCGTCGACGTGGCGTGGGCATTCAAATGCTGAATCTGGCTTGGCGTAATGCCCGCTTGGGCGATGGCCTGCTGCATGGCCCGGCGCGCGCCGTTGCCGTCTTCGGGGCCGGCGGTCAGGTGATAGGCGTCGGCACTGGTGCCATAGCCCGCCAGCTCGGCAATCACCGTGGCGCCGCGCGCTTGCGCATGTTCCAGCGACTCGATCACCAGCAAACCGGCACCCTCGCCCATGACAAAACCATCGCGGGCTGTGTCGAAGGGGCGCGAGGCTTTGGCTGGCGTGTCGTTGTACGCACTGGACATCGCCCGCGCCGCCGCAAAGCCGGCGAGGCTGACGCGGTCGATGGACGCCTCGGCGCCGCCGCAAACAGCGATGTCCGCTTCGCCGCTGCGGATCAACCGCGCGGCATCACCAATCGCCTGAACGCTAGCAGCGCACGCCGTGACTGGCGCTCCGATGGGGCCGCGCAAGCCGTACTGAATCGACACATGGCCGGCCGCGAGGTTGGCGAGAAATGAGGGAATGGTGAACGGCGACAAACGCCGTGGGCCTTTGCTGTCGGTGGTGCGCACGGCATCGGCAATGGCGCCAAAGCCACCGACGCCGGTGGCGATGATGGTTGCCGTTCGTTCGCGCTGGGCGTCGGTGCTCGGCTGCCAGCCGGCTTGCGCCAATGCCTGCTGGGCGGCGGCCAGGGCGAACATGATAAAGCGGTCCATCTTTTTCTGTTCTTTGGCCGGGATAAAGGCGTTGGGGTCGAAGCCGGCTTCGGGGTCTTCTTCCAGAGTCGGCACGGTGCCGGCGATTTTGCAGGTGATGTCGTCGACCGTTTCGGCCGGCAAGGCGCGAATGCCGGAGCGGCCGGCGAGCAGGCGCTGCCAGACGGGTTCAATGCCGACGCCCAATGGCGAGACGAGGCCCATGCCGGTGATGACGATGCGGGTGTGGGGCATAACGGGGTTCCTTTGTTTGGTGTTTCGTCACCAGCCGATCAGTGATCGACCGTCATTTCCGCGCAGGCGGCGGTCCAGAATTTCGAGTCGTTCGGCTGAAGTGGCCGCTCGTATTTATTACCGCGTGCGCTGAACGTTGGCTTTCGCGCCTAACGCGCATTTCAACCACCCCCCCGTCATCCTCGCGAACGCGGCGGTCCGACGATTCGGGATCCAGAATTTCCAGTCGTACGGCTGAATTGGCCTAACGTATTCATTACCGCGCGTGCTGAGCGTTGGCTTTCGCGCCTTACGCGCATCGCAACCACCCCCCCCGTCATCCTCGCGCAGGCGGCGGTCCGACGATTCGGGATCCAGAATCTTCCGTCGTACGGCTGAATTGGCCTAACGTATTCATTACCGCGGGCGCTGAACGTTTTGTTTCGCGCCTTACGCGCGACTCACTTTTTCCAGTCGCCGGTATGCCGGACCATGAAAAAGTAAGCAAAAACGCTTGCCCCTACCTTGGCCTTCCGCTGCGCTCCAGGTCCCCTCATTCCGTCGCCGCTCCGGGGGCCGGACTAGGCGTCCCCGCGATAAGGGCCATCCTTGGCCCGACACGCCTTTCGCGGCTCCCGGCCGCTCAACCCCCTACACGTCGACTCCATTCGGCCTGCGATGAATGGGGCGGGTAGATCAAGAGCGGTAGATCACAAGCGGTAAATCAAAAGCGGTAGATCAAGGTCACAAGCATCGCGGCTAAAGCCGCTCCCACAGGGACGGCGTTGGCCTCTGTGGGAGCGGCTTCAGCCGCGATGCTTTTGATCACTAACTGCCACTTCCCCCGGCGTATTCCATCCCCCTCCCAACGCGTTAAAACAGTCCACCGCCGCACTCGCGGCCGCGGCCCGAGCAAGCAGGTGCTGTTCCTGGGCTTGTTGCAGGCGGTCGTCGGCGTCGAGGGCTTCGAGGAAGCTGACGCTGCCTTGTTGGTAGGCGGTATACGCGGCGCTGCGGGCGTCGGTCAGGGCGCGTACGCCGCCTTCGAGCAGCGCGGTTTGTTGTTCGCTTTGCACCAGTTGGGTCATGGCGGTTTCGACGTCGGCGGTGGCTTGCAGCAGGGTCTGTTGGTAGGCGGCCAATGCTTCGGCGTCGCGGCCTTTGGCGTAGTCGACTTCCGCGCGCACGCGGCCAAAGTCGAACAGGCGCCAGCGCAAGCCGAGCACGCCTTGGGCCAGGTTGGCGTCGCTGGAGAGCAGGTTGCCGCTGACGGTGGTGGCCGAGCCGAGCAAGGCGCCCAGGGAGAACGAGGGGTAGTAGTCGGCTACGGCGGCGCCAATGCGGGCGTTGGAGGCGGCCAGGGTGCGTTCGGCGGCGATCACGTCGGGGCGACGGCGCAGCATCTGGGTTTGTCCGCCCGCCGTGTCGATGCCGGGTGCGGTCGGAATAGCGGCAGCCACGGCAAGCGTGCTGTGCAAACTGCCGGGCGCGACGCCGCTCAATACTTCCAGCGAGTTAAGGGTGCTTTCAATGGCGCTGCGCAGCGGCGGCACTTGCGCCGATACCGTGGCCAGCACGCCTTCGGCCTGTTTGAGTTGCAGGTTGGCGATTACGCCTTTGGCGTATTGCAGTTGCATGAGTTTGACCAGCTCGCTTTGGGTGCGAACGCGGTTTTCCACGACGGCTTGCCGCGCTTGCAGGGCGCGCAGTTGGATGTAGCCGCGCGCGGCCGACGAGGTGACCATCAAACGCACTGCCGCCGCTTGCGCCACGCTGGCTTGCTGCTGGGCATCGGCCGCTTCCAGCTGTCGGCGCAGGCCGCCAAACACGTCAACTTCCCAGCTGGCGCCCACGCCCACTTGGTACAGGCTGGCGTTGCGGTCATAGCCGGGCGTCGAGCTGGCGAGCCGGCCCATGGGGTCTTCGAGGGATTGATGGGCGCGGCTGGCTTGTGCGTTCAGGTCACCGGAGGGCAACAGGGCGGAACGGGCCGACAGGTTCAGAGCGCTGGCTTGCGAGACGCGGGCCACGGCTTGCGCGAGGTCGAGGTTTTGCGCCAGCACCTGATTGACCAAGGTCACCAGCCCGTCATCGGCGAAGCCTGTCCACCACTGCGTCATGTCTGCCGCCTGGCCGGCCGCGGAGCGTTGGTCGAGCAGGGCCTGGTTGCGAAACGGCGCCGGCGCCGGGGCTGACGGCGCGTGGTAATCGGGCCCAACAGCACAACCGGCTAGCAAAAAAACGGGCAACAGACGCGCCATCCAGAGGGGGCGCAGGGCAAAGGGCGGCATGGTGATTCCTGTGGTCGCGTTCGGCTTTTTGTTTACTAACTTGCAAAACAGTAACCCGCAAAAACGGTTATGCCAATGCATACCCCATCAAAATAGCTGATTTTCGACATCAACGAAAAGCAATCGAGTTACGCATTTACAATACCGTAAACAACCACGAATAATGCGAGCCTGAATTTTCCGGAGCTCGTCATGTCGATACGTCCCGCTGCCCTTCTCTCTCTCGCTGCCAGCGCGCTGGTGTTATCTGGCTGCGGCCAGCCGCCGCAAAGCGATCCACGCGTGGCCGACCCGTTGGTGAGCACGGCGCTGGTGCGGCCCGACACTTCGCGCAGCCAAACCTTTACCGGTGTGGTTGCTGCGCGGGTGCAAAGCGATTTGGGGTTTCGCGTGTCGGGCAAGGTGGTTCAGCGCCTGGTGGATGTGGGCCAGCGGGTGCGCAAGGGGCAGACGCTGATGAAGATCGACCCGGTTGATCTGGACCTTGCCATCACCAACCAGAAAGGCGCGGTGGCCGCCGCCAAAGCGCGCTTTGTGCAGGCGCAAGCGGATGAAGCGCGGTTGCGCACGCTGGTGACGGCGGGGGCGATTTCGGCGATGAGTTACGACCAGTCGGTAGCCGCGCTGAACAGTGCCAAGGCGCAGGTGGACGCCGCGCAAGCGCAGGCCGATGTTGCTGCTAACGCCAGCCACTACGCCGAGCTCAAGGCCGATGTGGATGGCTTGGTGGTCAACACCGCTGCCGAACCCGGGCAAGTGGTAACGGCTGGGCAAACGGTGGTGCAACTGGCTAAAGACGGTGCCCGCGAGGCCGCCATCGAACTGCCGGAAACCCTGCGCCCCGCCCTGCAATCTCGCGCCGACGCGCAGCTGTATGGCAGCCAAGGCCAACCCGCCAGCGCCACGTTGCGCGAGCTGTCGGAAGCGGCCAACCCCGTCACCCGAACCTTCGCGGCCCGCTATGTATTGGACGACACGCTGAACAACGCACCGCTGGGCGCCACTATCAAAATCACCTTGCGCGGCGACCCGGCGAACACTTCAGCGGCACTGACCGTGCCCCTCAGCGCGCTGCGCAATGACGGCGGCGCGTACAGCGTGTGGGTGGTCGACCCCGTGGCGCTGACGTTGCAGGCACGGGCCGTTAGCGTGATCGGGCTGGGGCTTGAAACCGCGCGCATCAGCGGCGAACTGAAAGCCGGCGAAACCGTGGTGGCACTAGGCACGCACTTGCTGCATGGCAATCAGAAAGTGCGCCTGGGTAATGCGCTGGCGGTGACGCCATGAGTGCTTTCAACCTTTCCGCGCTGGCGGTACGCGAGCGCTCGGTCACGCTGTTCCTGATTATTGCCGTCACCCTCGCCGGGCTGATTGCCTTTATGAAACTGGGCCGCGCCGAAGACCCGGCCTTTACCGTCAAGGTGATGACCGTGACCGCCGTGTGGCCCGGCGCCACCGCGCAAGACATGCAGAATCTGGTGGCCGAACCGCTGGAAAAGCGCCTGCAAGAACTCAAGTGGTACGACCGCGTGGAAACCATCACTCGCCCCGGCCTGGCGCTGATGACCCTGACGTTGCTCGACACCACGCCGCCTGCTGCGGTGCCCGATCAGTTTTATCAGGCACGCAAAAAGCTCTTCGACGAAACCCGCAAGTTGCCCCAAGGCGTGCTCGGGCCATTTGTGAATGACGAATATTCCGACGTGTCGTTTGCCCTGTATGCGCTGAAAGCCCATGGCCTGCCGCAGCGCTTTCTGGCGCGCCAGGCCGAGGACATTCGCCAGCAGGTGCTGCAAGTGCCGGGGGTGAAGAAAGTCGACATTCTGGGCGAGCGGCCAGAGCGAATTTTCGTTGAGTTCTCCTATGCACGCCTGACCACCCTGGGCGTGAGCCCGCAGGCGATTTTCGACCAGTTGCACAACCAGAACGCGATCACCCCGGCCGGCTCCATTGAAGCCAAAGGCCCGCAAGTGTTTGTGCGTCTGGACGGCGCCTTCGATGATCTGGAAAAAATCCGCAACACGCCCATCGCCGCCTCCCAAGGCCGCACGCTCAAGCTCAGCGACGTGGCCGAGGTGAAGCGCGGTTACGAAGACCCGGCCACCTTTTTAATCCGCCACAACGACGAAGACGCCTTGGTGCTCAGCGTAGTGATGAAGGAGGGCTGGAACGGCCTCGACCTGGGCAAATCGCTGAAGGCCGAGGAGCAGAAAATTTCTGCCAACCTGGCGCAAGGCATCAGCTTTACCAAGGTGACGGACCAGGCAGTGAATATCACCGAGTCGGTTGACGAATTCATGATCAAGTTCGTCGTCGCGCTTGCCGTGGTGATGATCGTCAGCCTGCTCAGCCTCGGTTGGCGGGTCGGCATTGTGGTGGCGGCCGCCGTGCCGTTGACGCTGGCCGCCGTGTTGATCGTGATGCTGGCCACCGACCGGGTGTTCGACCGCATCACCTTGGGCGCTCTGATTCTCGGCCTCGGCCTTTTAGTGGACGACGCGATCATTGCCATCGAAATCATGGTGGTGAAACTGGAGGAAGGCTATTCACGGGCGGCAGCGGCCTCCTATGCCTGGAGCCACACCGCGGCGCCGATGCTCGCCGGTACGCTGGTGACCGTGATCGGCCTGATGCCGGTGGGCTTTGCGCGCTCTACCGCAGGCGAGTACGCCGGCAATATTTTCTGGATCGTCGGGTTTGCGCTGATTATTTCCTGGGTGGTGGCGGTGTTTTTCACGCCATACCTGGGCGTGAAGCTGCTACCCGACATCAAGAAAGTTGAAGGCGGCCACGCTGCAATTTATGCCACGCCGAACTTCCAGCGCCTGCGCCGGTTGATCAGCGCCGCCATCCGCCACAAGTACCTGGTGGCCGGCGCTGTGCTCGGGCTGTTCGCCCTGGCCGTGGTGGGCATGGGCGCGGTGAAACAACAGTTCTTCCCCAGTTCCGACCGCCCCGAGTTGCTGATTGAAGTGCAACTGCCCGAAGGCAGCTCGATCAACGCCACCAGCGCGGCCACGCAAAAGGTCGAGGCATGGCTCAAGGGCCAGCCGGAAGCCAAGATTGTCACCAGCTACATCGGCCAGGGCGCGCCACGGTTTTTCCTCTCCTATAACCCGGAGCTGCCCGACCCCTCGTTCGCCAAAATCATTGTGCTGACCGATGACCAAACTGCCCGCGACGTGCTCAAGCAGCGCATGCGGGTGGCGGTGGAAAACCAGTTGGCGCCCGAAGCGCGGGTGCGCGTTACGCAATTGGTGTTCGGCCCGTACACGCGTTTCCCCGTGGAGTTCCGTGTGATGGGCCCAGACGCCGACACCCTGCGCGGCGTCGCCCAGCAAGTGGCCGAGGTGATGCGCAAAAACCCGAACATGCGCCAGGTGAATACCGACTGGTCGGAAAAACAACCGACCCTGCATTTCGTGCTCGACCAAGACCGCTTGCAGGTCATGGGCCTGACCTCCGCCGAAGCCGCGCAGCAGTTGCAGTTTCTGCTGACCGGCACCGCCGTGACGCAAGTGCGTGAAGACATTCGTACCGTGGAGGTAATGGCTCGCACCGGCGATGAAGAACGCCTGGACCCGACGCGCATGGAAGACATGACGCTGACCAGCCGCACCGGCCAGCGCGTGCCGATCCGCCAGATTGGCCATGTTGAAGTGCGCGCCGAAGACCCGATTCTGAAACGCCGCAACCGCATGCCGACCATCACCGTGCGCGGCGACATCAACGAGCAGATGCAGCCGCCGCAGGTGTCCATGCAAGTGCTGGCCGAACTGAAGCCGGTGATCGACGCCCTGCCCCTGGGCTATCAGATTCAAATGGGCGGCAACGTTGAAGAATCCTTAAAGGCCAACAACGCCCTGGCGCCGATTTTCCCGATCATGCTGCTGTTCACCCTGGTGGTGATCATGATTCAGGTGCGCAGCTTTGCGGCCATGACCATGGTGGTGCTTACCGCGCCGCTGGGCCTGGTCGGCACGGTGCCGGTGTTGCTGCTGTTCAACCAGCCGTTTGGCTTTAACGCGATTCTCGGGTTGATTGGCCTGTCCGGCATTCTGATGCGCAACACACTGATTCTGATCGGCCAGATTCACACCAATCAGGCAGAGGGGCTCGATCCGTACCACGCCGCCGTCGAAGCCACGGTGCAGCGCGCACGGCCGGTGCTGCTGACCGCGCTGGCCGCCGTGCTGGCGTTTATTCCGCTGACGTTCTCGGTGTTCTGGGGCTCGATGGCCTACACGTTGATTGGCGGCACGGCCATCGGCACGGTGCTGACGCTGCTGTTTTTGCCGGCGTTGTACGCCATTTGGTTCAAGGTCAAACCGCCGTCGGCCGACGCGCCGGCAACGTCGGTGGCGCAACCTGCAATTACCTGAGCGCATTAAGCGGGCGCTGCCGACGCGGCGCCCGCTGGCCGGTTTGCGTTAGAATCGCCCACCTGCCACCGGCTCCCCTATTCAGTTACCAGGCCTATGCACAGCGAACTCGACACCAGCGCCCTCCCCACCTCCGGCCAACGCGGCCCGGCGGAGCATGATCGCCGCGTGCAGATCATCACCGTGGCGGAAGGCTTGTTTCGCGAATTCGGCTACCGCAAAACCTCGGTGGCCGACATTGGTAAAGCCATGGGCATTTCCACGGCGTACATCTACCGCTTCTTCGAATCCAAACAAGCCATCGGCGAAGCCATCTGCGCGCACACGCTGGAAAAGATGGGCGACAAATTGCGCGCCATTGCCGACCAGGACCTATCCGCCACCCGACGCCTGCGCCTGTTTATGAAAAGCGCGCTGAAATTCAGCTACGACTTGCTGGTGGTCGAGCGCCGCGTAAATGAAGTGGTGGTGGAAGCCATTAACGGCGACTGGTGCACCGCCGCCGGCCACCAGGCGCAGCTCTACGCGATTCTCGAACGCCTGGCTGACGACGGCCGCAAAGCCGGTGAATTCGAAAAGAAAACGCCGCTGGATGAAGTCACCGACGGCCTGGCCGAGATGATCATGCCGTACACCAACGCCCATTGCCTGAGCCACCGCTCGTGGGAAGAGCTGGAGAAAGGCGTGAACGCGGCGACCAATCTGATGCTGCGCAGCTTGGCGCCCTGAGCGCCGGTTAAAAACTAGCCCTCTCCCCAGCCCTCTCCCGCAAGCGGGAGAGGGAGCCGATCGCACTTCGACCCAAGGAAGCCGAGCGCCGCTGGTCTCCCCTCGCCCGCTTGCGGGAGAGGGGCTGGGGGAGAGGGTCGGGCGCAACGAAATGTCCGCTCATCAACGCGTCGCCAACCAAAATCCCATCGCCAGCGCACTAATCCCCGCCCCCAACCAGCACACGCCCTGCCACCCAGCGCTCGCGTACACCAACGTAGTAGCCAACGCCCCCACACCACTGCCCACCGCATAAAACAGCATGTACACACCAATCAGCCGACCGGGCGCCTGCGGGCGGTTGCGCAAGATCAGGCTCTGGTTAGTCACGTGCAGCGCTTGCCCGCCCAAGTCAAGCAGCACGATGCCGAGCATCAGCGCCCACAGCGACGTTTCGAGCATCGACAGCGGCCACCACGCCAGCAGCAACGCCAGCAACGCGGCAAACGTGGTGCGCTGGGCGAAGCCGCGATCCGCCCAGGCGCCCGCGCGAAACGCCGCCAACGCCCCCACCGCACCGACCAGCCCAAACGCGCCAATGGCCGTGTGGGAAAATCCATAGGGCGGCGCGCTCAGCGGCAGCACCAGGGCGCTCCAAAACACGCTAAAAGCGGCGAACATAAACAACGCCAGCATGCCGCGCGTTTGCAGCACGCGGTCATGGCGCAACAGGGTGAGCATCGAGCCGAGCAACTGCCGGTAGCTCAGCGTGACCGGCGTGCGGCGGGTTAACGGCAGATAGCGCCAGAGTGCCGCGGCCATGAGCAGCATCAGCCCCGCCGACAGGCCGTACACCCAGCGCCAGCCGGCCAAGTCACTGACTGCCCCGGCATACACCCGCGCCAGCAACAGGCCAACAAACACGCCACCTTGGGCCGCGCCCACCACCCGCCCCTGCTCATTGGCGCTGGCGGTACTCGCTGCCAGCGCGATCAGGCCCTGGGTCATGGCGGTGCCCAGCAGGCCGATGGCCAACATGGCGCCCAGCAACAGCGGCGTGCCGTTCGCCAGGGCGACCGCGATAAGCGCCAGCACCAGCGCGACTAACTGCAGGAGCATCAGCCGGCGCCGGTCCATGCGGTCGCCCAACGGCACCAACAGCAACAGCGCTAACGCGCAGCCAATTTGCGTGGCGGTAATCACCCCGCCGACCGTGGCGTGGCTGATGGAAAAGTCCGCAGCGAGCGCGTCCAGCAACGGCTGGGCGAAATACACATTGGCCACACTGAGTCCGCTGGCAGCCGCGAACAGCGCCACCACCGCGCGCGGCGTGCTGGCCGCGCTGTCGTCCGTCAAAGACAACGAAGAAGAACCTGCTGAAGTCATGCCCGCCCACCTGGTTTCAAATTAAAACCATTTGAAGCCTAGGCGCAGTGGTTTTAAAGTGCAACCAGATTCCCCCTTGAAGAGCACACCATGCCGACAGACGCACCCCTACCTGCTGAACACTGCCCTGTCGCCCGAGCGGTGGAGGTAATGGGCGATCGCTGGTCGTTATTGATCGTGCGCGACGCCTTCGACGGTAAGCATCGCTTCAGCGATTTCCAGCGCAGCCTGGGCGTGGCGAAAAACATCTTGGCCGACCGTTTGCGCCTGTTGGTGCAAGCCGAGGTGCTGACCACCCGCCCAGTCAACGAGGGCAGCGCCTACCAGGAATATGTACTGACCGAACGGGGCGAACGACTGTTCGCCGTGGTGGTGGCGTTACGCCAATGGGGGGAAGCGCATTTGTTTGGCGAGGGCGAAGTGCATTCGCAGTTGATCGACAAAGCCAGCGGCCAGACGCTGGCACCGCTGATACCGACCACATTGAACGGCGCGCCCGTTGCGCCGAGCGATACCAAGGTGGTCAAAGTGACCGATTAAGGCCGACGCTTTTCGTAAGAGCCAGCTTGCTGGCTCCTACAAAGAGTGTGGGCGCTAGGCCAGCCGTTGGTTGATCCAGCTTCTGGCATAGGCCGTGACGCGTTTGCCCATCACTGTTGGAAACTGAACCACGCCATGGGGCCCTTCTGGCAACAGATTGGCTTCCACGTCAGCGACCTCGCCCCAGCGTTTGGCCATTTCAAAGGTGTCGTCGCGCAGCGGGTCCAGTTCGCCGGCAAACCTCAGCGCTGGCGGCAAGCCGCTGAGGTCGGCATACAGCGGCGATAACGGCGGCTGCCGGCGTTGTTCGTCGGTAAGGCCCGGCGTCAGCAGGCGCAGCGCATCGACCATGCCGGGGCCGTCGAGCACCAAGGTGTCGCGGCCGGCGCTGCGAACACTGGCAGTTCCGGTCAGGTCGTAGACGCCGTAGTACAACACCGCGCCTTTTATTCGCTGCAGTAACTCGGGCCAGGCTTTCAGTCCCAGCAACGTCGCTGCCGCCAGATGCCCGCCGGCCGACTCGCCCACCACAATCACCGGCAAGCCTTTGAACAGCGCCGTCTGGTCACTCAGTAGCCAGCGCGCGGCTGCCAGGCAGTCGGCCAGTAAACCTTGAATAGGCGTTGATGTAGCCAGCCGATAATCCACCGACACCACGGCGACGTCGCAGTCGCGCACCATGGCAGCATTCAGGTGGTCGTTCATTTGCGCGTTGCCGATCACCCAGCCGCCGCCGTGAAAATCCAGCACCACGCCTTTGACCGGGCCTTTGGGCTGAACAATACGCAACGGCACCCGACCTTCCGGCGTGGTGACGTAACGCGTATGCACGCTCAGCCCATGACGCGCCAATTTCGCACCGCCGCCGACCTGGCCGACCCGCAACAGCGCTTGCAGCAATGTGGGGGCAATGCGATTGCGGATGCGAAAGCGCGGCATCCATTTCAGTTTGGAGTTGAAGCGCTGAATGTCTGCCAGCTCGGGTGCATCCGCTGGCCAGCGCTGTTCGGTTAACGCCATCGGTTACTCACTCAAAATGCTCAGGGTTTATCGGCTCGCCTGGTTTCATCGCCAGTTGCGCGCGTACGTCTTCGAACATGGCGTCGTAGTGTTTGTGGATCGAGCCGATGCTGCTCTGGCTTTTCGGAATGCCGTATTTTTCGGCAATTTTCGTCACGTTGCTGGCGAAGTTGTACGCCTCTTCCCGTGGCAGAAAGAAGCTCTCGCGCACGTCTTTGCCCTGAATGGTGCCGTGCAAGGTGAAGAGCATGCCCTTGCCTTTTTGCTCATCGGAAGAAACTTCGTAATCGATGCAGATGTTGTAACTCACATCGTTGGGCGTCAGCGCGTGGCGCTCGATGTGCAGGTGACCGGGGGTAAACGTAGCCATGTTTTTCTCTCCTGAATAACGGTAGCCAGCGCCGGCAGCGGCGGTAAATGGGTGGGCCCACTGGGTGTGTACGCTAGTTTTTTTCCCTGATTTGTAAAGCACAAAGCGCCGGGTCAAGCCCTCTGGCGCAAGCCCCGGTGATGTTTAAGCATTCAGCACCTAGCGCTCCTATGACGGTCGCATAAACTGAAGGTGCATTAGAAAATTGAATTAAGAGTTGTACCTAGCCTATGACCGATGTCCGACCGCCCCAGCCTGCCGCTTCCCTTAATCGCACCAGCGTGGCTCTCACGCGCATTTCCCTGTTCAAATTTATCGGCTTGCTGGCCAGCGTGTTTCTGCTCGCCGGTTATCTGCTCGTCTACCTTGCTCGCGACATGGACCGCACGGAAGAAACCGAGGGCACCTTTTACACCGAGAAAGCGGTGCACTCGTTTGAAAAATCCCTGCGCTCGGTGGTCAAGGACTATGCCTTCTGGGGGGATGCCTACCAACACCTGCACCTTAAGGTAGACACCGATTGGGCCTACGTGCGGCAGAACATCGGTCCCTCGCTGTACGACGACTTCGGCTTCCAGGCCATGTTTGTGGTCGATGACACCGACCGCACGGTGTACTCGGTGATTCAGGGTCAGCTGCAATCGGTATCGGCGAGCGACTGGCTCAAGGAATCACTGGCGCCCATCGTGGCCGCAGCGCGAGACGGCGCCGAAGACGAATCGCCGACCACCCGGTTTATCAACCTCGATGGCGCACCGGCGCTGGTGGCCGCTGCCGCCATTACGCCCGGCACCGACCCGACGGTAAAAGCAGACGACCGGCAACACTCGGTGCTGATCTTTGTCGACATCCTCGACAACTCCCGGCTGGCGACGGTCGGCCGCGAATTCGGTGTAGATGGCTTGCGCCTGGCAACCCCGAACGAATTGAACGAACGCTCGATTCTGCCGCTCGGCGAAAACGGCATCGCCGGGTATTTGCATTGGCAACCCGAGCGACCTGGCGAGCGCTTGCTGGCCCTGGGCTTACCGCTGCTGGGCGGCGTGGCGCTGCTGGTGTGCGTGATGGCCTGGGTTCTGCTGCGCCGCACCACCGCTGGCGCCAAGGCGCTGGACGAAAGTTATCACTCGTTGCAAAGCAGCGAGAGCGCCCTGGCGGTGAGCGAAGCGCGGTTTCGCGACATCGTTGAAATCAGCTCGGACTGGATCTGGGAAATCGACCAAAGCGGGCGCTTCACCTACCTCTCGGAGCGCTTCGAAGCGGTAACGGGGCTGTCTCGCGGCACCTGGTTGGGCAGCCACATCGACACCCTGCTAACCACCGAGCAAGGCACGCTGTCGCAGTGGCTAAGCAGCGCCCACCGGCGCACCGACACGAGCATCCACTGCCGCTATGTCGGCACCCAAGGCCAGGAACGCATCACCCGCGTGTCGGCCCGCGCCATGGGCAACGACGGCTTTCGCGGCACCGCCACCGACGTCACGGGCGAGGTGGAAGCACGGCGGCAAATCGAATTCTTGTCGCAACACGACGCCCTCACCGGCCTGCCCAACCGCACCCGCCTGCAGAAGTTTCTCGACGGCAAACTCAAGGCCGTGCCGACCCGTGAAAAACCCTTGGTCATGCTCAGCCTCGACCTCGACCGCTTCAAGCCGGTGAATGACCTGCTCGGCCACGCGGCCGGCGATGTGGTGCTCAACGTGGTGTCGGCGCGGCTCACCGAATGCGTGCGCCAGGACGACCTGGTGGCCCGCTTCGGCGGCGATGAGTTCGTGCTGATCCTCACCGACCTGACCACCCAAAGCCATGTCGAAACCCTGTGCCAACGCTTGCTCGACTCCATCGAACAGCCCATCGACGTCGACGGCCAGCAAACCTTCGTCAGCGCCAGCATCGGCATTGCCATGGCGCCCAATGACGCGATGGAAGCCAGCGAACTGCTGCGCTATGCCGACATCGCGCTTTACGAAGCCAAAGCCGGCGGGCGCAGCACATGGCGGTTCTATTCGGGGGAGATGAACTCGAAAATCATCGAACGCCGCCGCCTGGAAACCGACCTGCGTTTTGCCATTCAGCACAACGAACTGCGCCTGCACTACCAACCGCGCTACCGCATTGCCGATGGCCGCCTGGTGGGCGTGGAAGCCCTGGTGCGCTGGCAGCACCCGGAGCGCGGGCTGATACCGCCCGACACCTTTATTCCGATTGCCGAGCAAACCGGGTTGATCATCGCGCTGAGCAACTGGGTAATCGGCACCGCGTGCGCTCAGGCCGCAACGTGGCCGGACGAGGTGTTTATTTCCATCAACCTGTCGCCCATCGAATTCAAAAGCGGCGACCTGGTCGAGCGCATCGAAACCGCCCTGCGCGAATCGGCCATCAGCCCGGCACGGGTTGAATTGGAAATCACCGAAAGCGTGATGATCGAAGATGCTGCCGGCGCCCTGGAAATGATGGAAACCCTCAAACAGCTGGGCGTACGCCTGGCCATGGACGACTTCGGCACCGGCTATTCGTCCCTCAGCTACCTGCGCACCTTCCCCTTGGACGGCCTGAAGATCGACCGCAGCTTTCTCAACTGCATCGACGGCAGCGATGACGACGAAGCCATCATTCTCTCCATCGTCGGCCTGGGGCACGCACTGTCACTAACCGTCACCGCCGAAGGCATCGAAACCGCCGAGCATTTGGAGATGCTTAAAGCCGTGGGTTGCGACGAGGGACAAGGGTATTTCCTCAGTCGGCCGTTGGAAGCGGATGGCGTTACGGCGCTGTTGTTCCAATAAACCTCGCCCCTTCAAAATCAACAGCCCCTCACCCCAACCCTCTCCCGTAAACGGGAGAGGGAGCTAACCGTGTACGCCGATCGCTTCCCCTCTCCCGTTTACGGGAGAGGGGCTAGGGGTGAGGGCCAGCCGTTACTCGGGCCCACATGTTTCCAGGAATCGCGACTGAAGTCGCTCCCACAGAAACACGCGGTATAGCGGGCTTCTTGGCTAGAGCCAGGCAAGGCGAAATCACGCCGGACCGCGCAGCGTACATAAGTACGTGAGCACGGCCGGAGGGATTTCAACGCAGCATGGCCGACGACCAGAAGTTCGCGGCCATTCCATATTGGTATGGCCTGCATCGTACTGTTGTATTGGTTCTCTTAAGCCCCCCCTCAGTAGCATCGGCGCACATTTCCTGCCGGTGAGAACAACAACAGTGAACTTAGGAAAAATCGTCAGCCGCAGCGCGTTGTACTGGCCTGACCACATGGCGCTGATCGACAGCCAACAACGCCTGACCTTCGCCGAACTCGAACGTCGCACCAATCGCCTGGCTTCCGGCCTGTCGGCGCTCGGCCTGGCCGAAGGCGCGCATGTCGCCATCCTGGCGCCCAATCGGGTGGAGCTGGTGGAGGCGGAAATCGCGCTCTACAAGCGCGCCATGGTCAAGGTGCCGATCAACGCGCGCCTTTCGCTGGATGAAATCATCCAGGTGCTCAACGACTCCCACAGCCAGGCGGTAGTCGCCGATAGCCGTTTCGCCGCTGCGCTCAAGGCGCGTCGTGGCGAGGTGGCGCGGTTGCAGTGGATCATTTCGCTGAACGACGAAAGCGGCGATATCAGCTACAGCGCCGTGCTCGCCGGCGGCAGCGAAGCGCCCGTGCACGCCGACCCGGCGGACGACGCGCTGGCCGTGCTGCATTACACCTCGGGCAGCTCCGGTGTGCTGAAGGCGGCCATGTTGTCGTTCGGCAACCGTAAGGCGCTGATCCGCAAGAGCATCGCCAGCCCGTCGCGGCGCGCGGCACCGACCGACGTCATGGCCCACGTCGGCCCCATCACCCACGCCAGCGGCATGCAGGTCATGCCGCTGCTGGCAGTCGGCGCCTGCAATTTGCTGCTGGAAAAATACGACGACCGTTTGTTGCTAGAGACCATCCAGCGCGAGCGCGTGACACGCCTGTTTTTGGTGCCGGCGATGATCAATCGCTTGGTCAATGTGCCGGGCGTGGAGCAGTACGATTTGTCCAGCCTGCGCGTGGTCATGTACGGCGCTGCGCCCATGGCGCCCGCGTTGGTGCAACGGGCCATCGACGTGTTCGGGCCGATTCTGGTGCAAGGCTATGGCGCCGGCGAAACCTGCTCGCTGGTCACCGTGTTGACCGAGCAGGACCACCTTGACGACCCCCGCCTGCTTGCCTCCTGCGGGCGCTGCTATTTCGAGACCGATCTGCGGGTAGTCAACGACGCGTTTGAAGATGTGCGCCCCGGTGAAATCGGCGAGATCGTGGTCAAGGGCCCGGACATCATGCAGGGCTACTGGCAGTCGCCGGAGCTAACTGCCGAAGTCATGCGCGATGGCTACTACCTGACCGGCGACCTGGCCACGGTGGATGAGCGCGGCTACGTGTTTATCGTCGACCGCAAAAAGGAAATGATCATTTCCGGCGGCTTCAACATCTACCCCACCGAAGTCGAACAGGTGCTGTACAGCCTGCCCGAAGTGTTCGAAGCCGCCGTGGTCGGTGTGCCGGACGACCAATGGGGCGAGGCGGTTCGCGCGGTGGTGGTGCTCAAGCCAGGCCAGAGCCTCAGCGCCGAAGCCATCATCGAACACTGCGGGCAATCGCTGGCCGGTTTCAAAAAACCGCGCGCGGTGGATTTCGTCCAGGAGTTGCCCAAAAACCCCAACGGAAAAGTCGTGCGCCGCCTGATTCGCGAAGCGTATTGGCAGAACAGCGAACGCCGCATTTAAGGGGACGACCATGATTAACGTGAGTGAAAAAGCCAGCGCACTGATTGCCGGCATTCAGGCCTTTGTGCGCGATGAACTCGACCTGTTGGTGAAGCGCGAAAATATCGTCTGGGGCGAGCCAGTGGCCAAGCCACTGCTGCGCCAGGTGTGGCAGCGTTCCTGCGAGCTGGGTTTCTACAACGCCATGCTGCCGCAGGAGCTAGGCGGCGCCGGGCTGACCGTTGCCGAGCTGTGCGCGGTGAAGGAAGCCGCTGTGCTCACCGGCTGCCCGCTGGCGCCGCACATTCTTGGCGAGCTGTCCGGCCCACCGCGCGTGGGGCATTTGTTCAAGGTGGCGAATGAACATCAGGTCGAGGCGTTCTTGCGCCCGATCTGCCGCGCCGAAAAAGCCGTGTGCTTTGCCCTCACCGAAGCCGAAGCCGGTTCCGATGCCACCGCCATCACCACCTCGGCCGTGCGTGACGGTGACGACTACGTATTGAGCGGCGCCAAGCGTTATATCTCCGGCGCCACCTACGCCGACCTGGCGGTGCTGTTGGCGGTCACCGAGCCGGGCCGTGGGCCGAAAGGCATCTCGGCATTCTTCGTCGATTTGCATGCTGAAGGCGTGCAAGTGGACAGTGATTATTCGGTGATGTCGGGCGGCGGTGCCCATGGCAATATCAGCCTGAACACCGTGCGCGTGCCGGCGGCCAACCGCATTGGCGACGAAGGCGAAGGTTTCAAACTGGCGATGGGGCGCATTACCCTCAACCGCCTGCTGCACTGCCCGACCATGCTCGGCATGGCCGGCCTGGCGCTGAACCTGTCGCTGGATTACGCCCGCACCCGCAAGCAGTTCGGCCAGCCGATTGCCATGTTCCAGAGCATCAACCATATGCTCGCCGACATGGCCACCGAGCTGTATGCCGCCCGCAGCATGATGTACGCCACAGCAGCCAATAACGATGCCGGCGGCGACATCAAGGTGCAGGCGCCAATGTGCAAATTGTTCGCCTCGGAAACCGCGTTTCGCATTGCCGACAAGGCGGTGCAGATCCATGGCGGTGCCGGGCTGATTCAAGGTCATCCGGTGGAATGGTTATTCCGCGCCACACGCATGATGCGCGTGCTCACCGGCACCAGCGAAATCCAGCGCAACACCATCGCCAAAGGCATCTTGTTGCCGGGCTAAACGCCCACCTCGCCCCGTCGCACCAGGGAGGAACGACGGGGCTGTTTCACCTTCCGAATAACAACAATGAGATCGCGCCATGACGCCCCCTACTCCCGCCTACCGCCCCGCCACGGCCTGGACCATTGCCGTGCTGCTGGCGCTGATGATGCTGGTCAACTTCCTCGACAAAGTGGTGATCGGCCTGGTCGCCGTGCCGATGACCGAAGAGCTGCAACTGACCCCCACCGAGTTCGGCCTGATTGGCGGCGCGCTGCATTGGCTGTTTGCGGTGTCGGCGGTGGTCGGCGGCTTTCTCGCCAACCGTCGGCCCACCCGCACCCTGCTGCTGGGCATGGGTTTGTTCTGGGCGCTGATTCAGCTGCCGATGCTGCTGGTCAGTTCACTGTGGATGATCGTTGCCTGCCGCGTGCTGCTCGGCATCGGCGAAGGCCCGGCGTCGCCGGTCGCCACCCACGCGCTGTACAAATGGTTTCCCGATAACCGCCGCAATCTGCCGGTGGCGTTGCTGCATTCGGGCGGCGCGCTGGGCCTGTTGGTGGCCGGCGCGATGATTCCCTGGATCAGCCTGAATTACGGCTGGCGCGCCAACTTCGCGGTGTTGGCGGCCATCGGCCTGGTGTGGTGCGCGCTGTGGTTGCTGCTCGGCCGCGAAGGCACGCTCGACACCCTGCGCGCCACCCAACTCAAGCCCGACAGCCATCGCGTGCCCTATCGCCGCTTGCTCACCGACCCCACCGTGCTAGGCAACTACGCCTGCCATTTCGCCGCCAACTGGTCGCTGGCGCTGACGCTGACCTGGGTGCCGAGCTACCTGCAAATCGGCCTGGGTATCGACCCGCTGAAGACCGGCAAAATGTTTGTGCTGTTCGTGGTGGTGACCACGCCGCTGAGCCTGTTTATGGCCTGGCTGTCGCAACGTCTGATGCGCCGTGGCGTGCAATCGCGGGTGGCGCGCGGCACGTTTGTGTCGGTGTGCCTGATTGCCAGCGGCCTGTTTTCCGCCAGTTTGATGTTCCATGAGTTGTCGGTGACCACGCGCATCATCGCCCTGACCTTGAGTGGCGGTTTCGCCTTGGTGATGTACTCCGTTGGCCCGGCGATGCTTGCGGAGTTCACCCCCAGCAGCCAGCGTGGCGGCATTCTGGCCATCGGCAATGGCGTAGCCTCGCTGGCCGGGTTGTCGGCGCCGGTAGTCACTGGTTTGTTGGTGCACGGCGCAGGCGCCAATCACCCGGAAGGTTACGCGCTGGGCTTTCTGGTGTGCGGCGCCGTGGCGCTGGTGGCCGGGGTGATCGGTTTGCTGACCATGAACCCGCAGCGCTCGCAGCAGCGCCTGGCTCAGGACGACGGGCTGCCCGCCGGCTCCATCGCCTGAGTGAAGTCGTCGGCGCTGCGCTCGATCAAGCTGCCGCGCCACCGGCCGTCGCGCACTGCGTCGAGCAAAATGGTGCGCACCAGGTCGTGCATGCACGAGGCGGCAAACGACAGCGGCTTGTGAATGGAGTGGGCAATCGACACCGTGCGGGTGATGCGCGGCTCGACAATCAGCCGCGCTGAAGTGGGCTTGAACAGCTCCTCCAGCGGCGGCCAATTGCTGATGGTCGCTGCCAGGCCAGTGCGCACCAGACTGCCAATGCCCGGTGCCGATTGCTGCTCATAGGCCACATTCAAATTCACCCCCGCCTCCATCGCTGCCTGCTCGATTCGGCGGCGCAAGTGCAACGCCCGTGGCGCCATTACCAAACGGGTGGCGCCCGCTTCGGCGAGGGTTATGGGCTCGTCATTTTCGAGCCCCGGACCCCGCCCAACCCAATACAAGTCTTCGGTGAAAATCGGCTCGGCGGTGACGTGCTCCAGCTCTTCCGCATTGGGCACCACGCCGAAATCCACTTTGCCCAACTCAATTGCCTGCCCGCCTTCGCGGGTCAGGCCGTCCCACACGGTGAGAATGATGTTGGGGAATTTTTCCGCCGCGCGGGAAATGATCTCCGGCAGCAGCAATGTCGAGGCCGTGGCGGGAATGGAGATGGCCACCTGGCCTTTCGGATCACCTCGCGTGGAGCTGAGTTCGTCTTTTACCGAATCGAGCTTTTGCACCACCGAGCGCGCCACTTCATAAAGCCGGCGCCCGGCATCGGTGAGCACCACGCCATCGTGCTGGCGTTCGAGTAACTGCAGCTCCAATTCACTCTCCAGCAAACCGATCTGCCGGCTCAATGCCGGCTGGGCGATATAGGCCCGGCGAGCGGCCGAGGAAAAGCTGCCCGCCTCGGCAATGGCGATCAGGTAGCGAAGCTGTTTTAAGGTCATAACACCCTTCTCTCAAGCTATGCCAAAGCGGTATGGCAAGTATGCGAAGACACTATTTGTGGGGCTTTTCGTGCGCCCATAGTATCGATGAAACACCAACGAGCACACGTTAAACCTGGAGTTTTAAAACACCGCTTTATAACGCAAACCTCACCGCGCAGAACAATAAGCCTGAAAACAAGGCATAACTTTCGTCCGCCCTTCAATCGCGTCGAACCCCCGTACCCCGCCGCCTACGGCGAGGCCTGGCAGTGCCTGCTGATTCAACTCTTATTGCCTTTGCGCCTGAACTTTTAACTCACTCGACAACAACAAGAGGATAGAGAGTGATGAAATTCAAGCGATACGGCGTTATCACGCCAGCCTGTTTGTTATTGCCACTAAGTTGCCTATTCGGCAATGCCATGGCCGTGGATTTCCAACTCGGCGAAGTTGAAGGCCAGCTGGACTCTTCGTTGTCCATTGGCACCAGCATTTCCACCGCCAACCCCGACCCCAAGCAACTGCAAAGCGCCACCGGCGACGATGGCCGCCGCAACTTTGCCTCTGGCGATGCCTTCTCCGGCTTGTTCAAAGGCAACCACGATCTGGAACTGCGCCACGGCGACATGGGCGTGTTTTTGCGCGGCAGCTATTGGTACGACTACGTGCTGCGCGACGAAGACCAGCGCTTCAAAAACGTGGAAGACAACAACCGCAAACAGTCCGCGAAATCGGCCGGCGCCGAACTGCTGGATGCCTTCGCCTATTACAACTACACCCTCGCCGATCAACCGGGCTCGGCACGCCTGGGCAAGCAGGTGGTGAACTGGGGTGAGAGCACGTTTATTCAGGGCGGGCTCAACGTGATCAACCCGTTCAACCTGTCGGCCCTGCGCCGCCCTGGCTCGGAAGTGAAAGAAGGCCTGGTGCCGGTGAATATGTTCTACGTGACGCAGAACCTCACCGAGTCGCTGTCGAGCGATTTCTTCTACCAGTTGGACTGGGAACAGACCCAGCTCGACAACTGCGGCACCTTCTTTTCCAGCAACGACTTTCTCGCCGACGGCTGCGACGGCCTGGACGTGGGCAACGTGTTGACCGGCAACGCCACGGCGGTGCGCGGGCTGACGCCGTTTGGCGTCAACCTGACAGGTGAAGGCATCCGCATCCCCCGCGCCAAAGACGACGACGCGCGCAACAGCGGTCAGTGGGGCATGTCGCTGCGCTGGTTTGCTGCCGAGCTGGACACCGAGTTCGGCGCGTACATCGCCAACTACCACAGCCGCCTGCCCTACATGGGCACCATCAGCAGCCCCTACGTCACCAACACCGCGTTTGCCGGCCAGCTGTGCCGCAATGCCGGCATCCCGCTGGGCAACTGCAATGCGTTTCTGGCCGGCGCCGGGCAAACCCTGGCAGGCGCCCTGCGCATGGGCACCTCGCAATACCTGGCGCAGTACCCGGAAGACATTCGCCTGTACGGCCTGAGTTTTTCCACCAACCTGGACACCGGCACCGCGCTGCAAGGCGAGATCAGCTACCGGCCAAACATGCCGATTCAGCTCAACGGTACCGACATCATCCAATCGCTGCTCAACAACGCCTCGCGCTCGCCGCTGGTGGCAGACGGCACACGCCCACCGGCCAATAGCGCGCTGTTCAACGGCTACCGCCGCAAGGAAGTCAGCCAGGCGCAAGTCACGGCCACGCATTCCTTCAGCCAGGTGCTGGGCGCCGACCAGATGGTGGTTGTCGGCGAAGTGGGCGCCACCTATGTCGGTGGGCTGGAAGGCAAATACGGCCCGCGTTACGGCCGCAGCGGCACCTTTGGCAGCGGCGTATTGGCGAACAACAGCGTATGCCTGAACAACTCGCGCACGCCGGAACACTGCAACGACAAAGGCTTTCTCACGCCGTTCTCGTGGGGCTACCGGCTGCGCACCAACCTCAGCTACCCGAACGCGATTGCCGGCGTGGACCTGCGCCCGAACCTGTCCTGGCAACACGACGTAGACGGCAACGGCCCCGGCGAAGGCTCGGCCTTTAGCGAAGGCTCCAAGGCCATCAGCGTCGGCCTCGATGCCTCGCTGAACAACACCTACAACGCGAGCCTGGCATACACCGACTTTATCGACGGCGACTACGGCACCCGCGGCGACCGCGACTATGTGTCCATCAGCGTCGGCGTGAATTTCTAAGGAGTTCCCATGAAACCTGTTTACTGCCTGATTCAACGCGGCCTGTTACTCACCAGCCTGTTGGCGAGCGCGGCCCATGCTGCCGTCACGGCGGACGAAGCGGCGCACCTGAAAAGCGACCTGACCCCCATCGGCGCTGAGCGCGCCGCCAGTGCCGACGGCAAAATTCCCGCCTGGGACGGCGGCCTGAAAAGCACCAAGCCAGCGCTGACCAGCAACGGCACGCCGGCCGATCCGTATGCCAACGAGAAGCCGCTGTTCACCATCGATGCGCGCAACTACAGCCAATACAAAGACCAACTCAGCCCGGGGCAAATCGCCCTGTTGCAACACTTCCCCGACACCTTTCGCCTGCCGGTCTACCCCAGCCACCGCTCCGTGGCCGTGGACGATCAAGCCAGCGACGCCGCTGCGCGCAACGCCACCGAGGCCAAGCTGATCAACGACGGTAATGGCGTGCAAGGCTTTGCCGGCGTGGTCGCTTTCCCCATGCCCAAAACCGGCCTGGAGGTGTTGTGGAACCACCTGACGCGCAACCGCAACCCCAGCTTTAGCCTGACCACCGACAGCGCCGCGCCGCAAAAAGACGGCGCCTACACCCTCATGACCACGCTGCAATACTTCAGCCGCCGCGAAGCCGTCAGCGGCCTCAAGCCGGACGAAGCGGGCAATATTCTTTACTACTACAGCCACAAGATCACCGCGCCCTCGCGCATGGTCGGTGAAGTGGTGTTGGTGCACGAAACCCTCGACCAAGTGACTGAGCCGCGTTTGTCCTGGGTGTACAACGCCGGCCAGCGCCGGGTTCGTCGTGCCCCAAGTGTCGCCTACGACACCGCCGGCCCCACCACCGCCGGCATGCGCACCGCCGACAGCCGCGACA
Organism: Pseudomonas sp. AC070; assembly: GCF_979258635.1. Classification (NCBI taxonomy): domain Bacteria; kingdom Pseudomonadati; phylum Pseudomonadota; class Gammaproteobacteria; order Pseudomonadales; family Pseudomonadaceae; genus Pseudomonas; species Pseudomonas sp. AC070. Next base: position 1,666,382 of record NZ_OZ409871.1, on the reverse strand, counting down.
TGTTCAACGGCGCACCGGATCGCTACGACTGGAAACTGGTGGGCAAGAAAAACCTCTACGTGCCCTACAACAGCTACCGCCTGGCCTCGCCGGACCTGAAGTACGAAAACCTGCTGACGCCCGGCCACATCAACCCCGACGCCACCCGCTACGAGCTGCACCGCGTGTGGGAAGTGATCGGCACGCTGAAACCCGGCATGCGCCACATCTACAGCAAGCGTCACTACTTCATCGACGAAGACACCTGGGCGATTCTCGAAGCCGACCACTACGACAACCGTGGCGAACTCTGGCGCGTGGGCGAAGCGCACAGCTACTACCACGGAGTCGGCCAGGCGGCGGTGAACGCCATGGAAATCACCTACGACCTCAACAACGGCCGCTACCTGGCCTCGGGCCTGACCAACGAACAGCGCCAGCCGTTCGACTTCACCTACAAAGCCAGCGCCTCGGATTACTCGCCGGGCGCACTGCGTAGCAAAGGCCTGCGCTGATCCCTTCCCCACGTCGTCGGGTGTGAGAGCTCGGCGGCGTTTTTTATTCAGGTCTGCCATGAACCCACCTGCCCCACGCAAACCCTTGGCGCACACCCTACTCGGCGGCACCGAGCCCGACCCGCGCTTTACCCTCGCCAACGAGCGCACCTTTCTCGCTTGGATACGCACGGCGTTGGCCCTGCTGGGCGGCGGTATCGCCGTCGAAACCTTTGCCACCCACGCCTTCGAACCGTTGCTGCGCCTGGCCATGACCTTGAGTCTGCTGGCCCTGAGCATGTTGGTATGCGGCGGCGCGTGCTTACGTTGGCTGGCCGTGGAGCGCGCACTACGCCACGGCCGCCCGTTGCCTTTGGCCGGGCTGGTGCCGCTGCTGGCCCTGTGCTGCGGGCTGGCGGCGCTGCTGTTGTTGGCTTTGTTCTGGCTGCGCGGCCATGGCTGAAACCGACCTCGGCCTGCAAGCCGAACGCACTGCCCTGGCATGGCGGCGTACGCAATTGTCGTTGCTGGTAGTGGCGTGTCTGGCGCTGCGCGGGCAACAGGTCTGGGTGCTGGGGCTAGCGCTGGGCACGGCGGCGTGGTTGGCCGTTAGCGAAGGCCGGCGGTACCGGCATAGCGTGGCGATGATGCAGCGAGAGCTGGGTGAAGCGCGGGTTTGGATGGTGTTGGGCACGGGGTTGGCGGTGGCGTTAATGGCGGTTTTTTTGGGCTTTGCTGCGTTTAGTCCGGCGTCTATTGATTAAAAGCATCGCGGCTAAAGCCGCTCCTACGGGGGGTATGTGAACCCTTGTAAGAGCGGCTGGGCGGCACTCCGCTTCAGCCGCGATGCATTTTGCTTACGGTGTCACCAAATTAAACTGCGAATTCGGCTCATCAAGCCCACCCAACAATTTCAGTAATTTCAGTTTCCCGCCCTCAATGTCGATGCCGCCAATCATCGATTCTTTTAGAAACCCGGTTTCCTTTAAGGCGATGCGATCGAGCAGTTCCTTGCTCATGCTGACGTTGATGTCGGCGTGTTCGTGACGGCTGCCGTTGCGGTGCGTGAGCACGCCGTTGCGCAGGGTCAGGGCGTAATCCTCGTTGAGGTCGGTGAAGTGCCAGTTGATGGTCAGGTCTTCGTCGGCGGCTTTCAGGGCGTCTAGGCGCACGGCCAGGTAGTCGAAAAACAAACTCGGGGTGAGTGCGCGAACCATGTCTGGTGCGGTGCTACGCGGTTTGCTGGTGGCCACGCCGTTGCGCAGTTCGAAAGCGCCGCTGAGGTACACGTTGCGCCAGGTGGCGTTCTCGCTTTGGTAGCCGAGCTGTTCCAGTACGTCGGCTTGCAGGGCACGGGCCTGTTGGTTGTCCGGCTCGGCGAATACCAAGTGGTTGAGAAGCTGCGCAGCCCAGCGGTAGTCGCCGCTTTCCACCGACTGACGGGCGAGATTCAGCACCGCTTGGGCGCCACCCATGGCTTGCACATAGCGCACGCCAGCCGCTTGCGGCGGCAAGGGATCTAGGGTGGCCGGGTTGCCGTCGTAAAAGCCCATGTAGCGCTGGTACACGGCGCGCACGTTGTGGCTGAGGGAACCGTAGTAATCGCGGCTGTACCATTTGTTGGCCAGACGCGGCGGCAGCGAGGTGAGCTGCGCGGCGATTTCAACGGGGCCCAGGCCCTGGTTGATCAGCCGCAGGGTCTGGCTGTCGAGGAACGCGTACATGTCGCGCTGATCGGCCAGGTAACTGCCGATGCCTTGCGCGCCCCAGGTCGGCCAGTGGTGCTGAGCGAACAGCACGTCGGTTTTATTGCCGTAGCGCACCAGCGCGTCGTCGAGGTACTGCGCCCACACTTTCGCATCGCGCACCTGGGCACCGCGCAGCGTGAGGATGTTGTGTTGGGTGTGGGTGGCGTTTTCGGCCATGCACAGCGCTTTGAATTGCGGGAAGTACAGGTTCATTTCCGCCGGCGCTTCGGTGCCGGGGGTGAGCTGGAATTCGATTTCCACGCCGTCGACCGTGCGGGTTTCCAACGGCTTGCTGACCACTTCGCTGGGCGCGATCAAGGTCACCCGCGCATTGCTCGGCGTGCCTTTGCCAAGGCCTGCGTCCACTTGCCCCTGGGCGCTGCGCGGCAGCAGCGCGCCGTACATGTATTGCGCCCGACGCATCATGGCCGGGCCGGCCAGTACGTTCTCGCTGATAGCATGTTCGTAGAAGCCGTCCGGCGCTATCACGCGCACCTTGCCGGCCTTCACGTCGGCCTCGTCGATCACTCCACGCACGCCGCCGAAATGATCGACATGGGCATGGCTGTAAATCACTGCCACCACGGGTTTGCGCGGGCGGTGCTGGAAATACAGATCAAGCCCGGCGCGGGCGGTTTCGGCGCTGATCAACGGGTCGATGACAATCACGCCGCTGTCGCCTTCGATCAGCGTCATGTTGGACAAATCCAAGCCTCGAACCTGGTAGATGCGTTCGCTCACCTGAAACAGACCGGCGAGGTTATTCAACTGCGCGATACGCCACAGGCTCGGGTTCACGCTGTCTGGCGCGGCGGCGTTGTCGATAAAGTTATAGGCGGCGCGGTTCCACACCGGCTGCCCGGCTTCGTTGTTGATTACGCCGGTGAACGGCGCGACCAGGCCGCGACGGGCGTCGTCGAAGTCGGCCGTATCGGCGAACGGTAAACGCTGTAGCCACGCCTGATTGAGGGCGCGGGTGGCGGGCGAAGCGGGTTTCGATTCGAGCGGTGTATCGGCAAACGTGGCAGACGAAAACACCAGCGCCACAGCAAGGGCGCTCAGGCGGAAACGAGGCATGGCTAGACTCTTCTGATCTTGTTGGAATGGGTGCCGCCCGACTCTAAGGAGCCCTCGGCGCCCACGCCAATATCAGAGGCGCATAGCCGCTATAACCGCTTGCAATGGGCCTAGACCGCCGGCTGATCCATCGCCCGCAAGCGGCTACTGCGCGCGCATGCCGCCGCCCAAACAGCCAGCACCGCCGCCACCACCAACATGCCCGCACTCAGCCCGAAGGTGGCTTGATAGCCTTGAGCGTCAAACACCACACCACCGGCCGTGGCGCCAAAGGTAATGGCCAACTGCACGATGGCGACCATCAGGCCGCCGCCCGCTTCGGCGTCGTCGGGCAGGGTTCTGGCCAACCAGGTCCACCAGGCCACCGGCGCCGAGGTGGCGACCAATCCCCACAGCGCCAGCAAGCCGGCGGTGAGCAGTTGCGAGTCGCCATACCCGGTGAGCACCAGGGCAATCACCGCCATCAGCAGCGGAATGATCACCAGCGTCGGGAACAGCGTGCGGTTGAGCAGCAACCCTATCAGCGCCGTGCCAATAAACCCGCACACACCAAGCACCAACAGCATCAGCGACAACCCTGACGGGCTGACATGGGTGACGCTTTCCAGAAACGGCCGCAGGTAGGTGAACAAGGTGAACTGGCCCATAAAAAACAGGCTCACCGCCAACAGCCCAGACAGCACTTCCGGCCGCTTCAGCACCGTCAGCAGCCCGCGCGCATTGGCACCCGCCAACGGCAGCAAACGGGGCAGCGTCAGCCACTGCCACAAGAACGTAATGGCCGCCAGCGGCACCACGGCGAAGAACGCACCGCGCCAGCCGATGATCGCCCCGAGGTAACTGCCCACCGGCGCCGCCACCACTGAAGCCAGCGCGTTGCCGCCGTTAAGAATCGCCAGGGCGCGCGGCACGTTGGCCGGCACTACCAGGCGAATCACGGTGGCGGCCGACATCGACCAGAAGCCGCCAATGGCGACGCCAATCAACGCGCGTCCGAGCATGAAAATCGGGTAGCTCGGCGCCACCGCCACCAACGTGCCGGAGACCACCATCAGCAGCGTCAGCCACAGCAGCAACACGCGGCGGTCCATCTGCCGCGCGAGCTTGGCGATGCTCAAACTGGTGAGCACGGCAAACGCGCCGGACACCGCGATAGCCTGCCCGGCCTGGCCTTCGCTGATGTGCAAATCCGTGGCGATGGGCGTGAGCAAACTCACCGGCAAAAACTCGGAGGCCACCAAAGCAAAGGCAGCCACCGACATTGCCAGCACGGCACTCCAGCCGTGCGCAGCGGGTTGGGTGGTGGGGTTATCGGCAACAGTCATTACTTGAGGTTCGCTCGAAAGAAGTCGGTGAGTGTGGCGAAAGGAATCAGCTCGACGCGGTCGTACAAGTCCACATGCCCGGCGTTGGGGATGACTACCAATTGCTTGGGTTCGCCGGCCAGCTTGTACGCCGCTTCGCTGAACTCACGGGAGTGCGCGTTGGCGCCGGTAATGAACAGCATGGGGCGTGGCGAAATGGTCTCGATGTCGTTGAACGGGTAGAAGTTCATGAACTTGACGTTGCTGGTCAGCGTCGGGTGCGTGGTCAGTTCGCCCGACTGGCCAGCCGGCGTGAACTCGCCGCGCGGGGTGCGGTAGAAGTCATAGAACTCGCGTTCAATCGCGGTGGAATTGGCGTCGAGCTTGTGCACGGTGCCGCTGGTGTAGGCCTTGTCGCCGCCGGTGAATTCCACATAGCGATGCTCGGCCGCCTGGGCGAGAGCGCGCTTGCGCTGTTCCAGGCTAAAGCCGTGGTTGAGGCCGTTACGATTGGCGGCGCCCATGTCGTACATGCTGACCGTGGCGATGGCTTTCATGCGCGGGTCGATTTTCGCCGCGCTGATCACAAAGCTGCCGCTGCCGCAAATGCCGATCACGCCAATGCGTTGTTTATCCACCAGGGCGTGGGTGCCGAGAAAATCCACGGCAGCGCTGAAGTCTTCGGCATAGATGTCGGGCGACACCGCATTGCGCGGCTGCCCTTCGCTTTCGCCCCAAAACGACAAATCCAACGACAAGGTGACGAAACCCTGCTCGGCCATTTTCGTGGCGTAGAGGTTGGCGCTCTGCTCCTTCACCGCGCCCATCGGGTGGCCGACGATAATCGCCGGATTCTTGCTGCCAGGCTTGATGCCCTTGGGCATAAACAAATTGCCGGCAACGCGCATCTGGTATTGGTTGTTGAACTGCACCTTCTGCACCGTGACGTTTTCGCTGGTGTAGAAGTTATTGGCACCGTTGGACATGTCGGCTCCCATGGCGGTAAACGAGCTGAGCAAAAGGCAGAGCAGAACGCTGAATCGATTCATCGGACGCACCTGTTGAAAGGAATGGGCAAGCACGCATTGCGGCGCCGGCTGTAGGCGTCGGTTCTACGAGGTGGCCATTGTGACGGTGCAGGCAGCTAATGATTAGCTGATGAATGCTTACTTGGGCTATAAGCTGAGCTGATGAATAACGGAGCCATTAATGGGCGAGAATTTCGTTGCCAGGGATCGCGACTGAAGTCGCTCCTACAGGTTGGGCACACCCTGCGATCTCGTTACCGGACACAAGGCGCAATCGGCGATGACAAAACACAATTTCAACGATCTGCTGGCCTTCGTGACGGTGGCGCGCGAGGGCAGTTTTACCCGGGCCGCGGCGCACTTAGGCGTCACGCAGCCGGCGATCAGTCAGGTGGTGTCGGCGTTGGAGGCGCGGTTGCAAATCCGCTTGCTGACCCGCACCACCCGCAGCGTTTCGCTCACGGCGGCGGGCGAACGGTTGCTGGAAGCCATCGGCCATCGTTTCGATGAAATCGAGGCCGAGCTGGATGCCCTCACCGAACTGCGCGACAAACCGGCAGGCACCGTGCGTATTTCCTGCGGCGACCACATCATCAAAACCACCCTGCTGCCCAAACTGATGCCGGTGCTGCGCCAGTATCCGGATATCAAGCTGGAGCTGGACGTGAACTACGGCTTTCGCGACATCGTCGCCGACCGCTTCGACGCCGGCGTGCGTTTTAGCGAAACGGTGGCGCAAGACATGATCGCCGTCGCCATCGGCCCGGACGTGCGCATGGCGGCGGTGGCTTCGCCGGATTATTTCGCCGACAACCCGATTCCGAAAACGCCGCGCGACCTGGCCAATCACCGCTGCATCAACATTCGCTTTCCCACCTATGGCGGCGTCGATGCCTGGGAATTCGAGCGCCGTGGGCAGCCGGTAAAAGTGCGGGTCGACGGTCAACTGGTGTTCAACACCACCACCCACGTGGCCGACGCGGTGCTCGGCGGCATGGGCATCGCGTATCTGCCGGAGGAGGAATTCGAGCCTTACCTGAGCCAGGGTTTGCTGCGCCGGGTGTTGGAAGACTGGTGTCCGCCGTTTTCGGGGTATCACTTGTACTACCCGTCACGCCGCCAGCCTTCGCCAGCGTTTTCGTTGATTCTGGATGCATTGCGGGTTGAGCGGCCGAAACAGAAATAGCCCGCGCCCCCCCTGTGGGAGCGGCTTCAGCCGCGAGATTGTGACTTCCGCTTTTGACCTACCCCCCCGTAATGAATACGTTCGCCGATCTACCGTGTACGGCTTGAAATACTGGATCCCGAGTTTCTCGTCTGGCTGAATTTTGAATGTTCAATCATTACCGCGTCGGTTGAACGTTTTGTGAACGGGTGCAGGGTAGATCACGAGCGATAGAGCAAAAACTCGCGGCTGAAGCCGCTCCTACAAAATCAATTCATCTACCGCGCCGTACTCGAACAATATCGGCCATCACGGCCAGGGCGATTTCGGCCGGTGTTTTGCTGCCTAGGTCCAAGCCAATCGGCATGTGCAATCGGGCAATGTCGGCGTCGCTCAAACCACCAGAACGACGCAAACGCTCAGCGCGTTTTTGTGAGGTTTGCAGCGAGCCCATTACGCCGATGTAAAACGCCGAGGTGCGCACCGCTTCGATCATGGCCAGGTCGTCGATGCGCGGGTCGTGGGTGAGTGCGACGATGGCGGTGGCGCCGTGGCAACCGCCGGCGGCTATAAACGATGACGGCAGTTCCTTACGCACCTCAATGCCCGGCACTGTGAAGCCGGCCTGCGCGTCTTCGCGCGGGTCGCAGACGATCACTTCAAAGCCCAGGGTGCGGGCAAATTCGGCGCAGGCCACCGAGACCGGGGAGATGCCGGCAATGATCAGCCGAGCCGCCGGGCCAACGCGAATATGTACCTGATGCTGGTCGGGCAGTTCGGTCACCCGTTGGCCCAGTCCGTCATCGGCGAGCACCGTTGCCGCGCCGCTGCGCACGTCGATCTGGCGGATCACGTGGCGCTGGCCGAGCAGCGTGTCCAGCAGCGTTTCCAGTTGCTCGCGCGTGGCAATGGTGGGCGCCAGACGTTCCACCAGCACGTTGAGAATGCCGCCGCAGGGCAAGGCGATTCGCGCGCCTTGTGGGCCATCCGGGTCGCCGTAGCGCACGGTGCTGACGTCACGCTCGAACGCACCGGCTTGCAGACGTTCGAGAAAATCTTCCTCCACACAGCCGCCCGACAACGAGCCTACGTGCTGGCCATCGGCACGCGCGGCCAGCATGGAGCCGGGTTCACGGGGCGATGAGCCGAAGGTGCTGAGCACGGTGCACAGCCACACCGTTTCGCCGGCGCTCGCCCAGGCTAGCGCCTGCTCGGCGACGTGCACGTCGAGGTGCTGCATGGTCAACCGACCAACTGGTTGCCAATCGGCAGACGCCGGATGCGCTTGCCGGTCGCCGCCGCCAGCGCGTTGGCCACGGCCGGTGCCAGTGGCGGCAACGGAGGCTCGCCAATGCCGGTGGGCGCGGCGGCCGAAGGCACGATGTGCACTTCAACGACGGGCATGTCGTTGATGCGCAGCGGCGTGTAGTTGTGAAAGTTGCTCTGCTCCGCTTTGCCGTCAATAAAGGTCACGGCTTCGCTCAGTGCCGCCGACAAGCCGTAGCCCACGCAGCCTTCAACCTGGGCGCGGACCACGTCGGGGTTGACGACAATGCCGCAGTCCACGGCGCACACCACGCGGTCGACTTTGAAGCGGCCGTTGCTCTGCACGGTCACTTCTGCCACCTGGGCGACAAACGAGCCGAAGGCTTCATGCACGGCGATGCCACGGCCCCGGCGCTCGCCGTCTTTGCCGGGCGGCAGCGGTTTGTCCCAACCGGCTTTCTCGGCGGCCAGTTTCAGCACACCGGCATGGCGCGGGTGTTTGTCCAGCATGCCCAGGCGCCAGCTGACGGGGTCTTGCGCCGAGGCCTGGGCCAGTTCGTCGAGAAAGGTTTCGGTGGAAAACGCCGTGTGGGTGGAACCCACTGCGCGCCACCACTGCACCGGCACGGGGATGTCGTCGGGCGTGTGCAGATCAACCAGCATGGCGTCGATGCTGTAGGGAAGATTGGACGCGCCCTCAACGGAGGTGGGGTCGATGCCGTCTTTCATGCCCGCGCCGAAGGGAGAACCGGCGAGCACCGATTGGCCCACCAGACGATGCTGCCACGCCAGCAATTTGCCCTTGTCGTCCAGACCGGCACGCAGGGTGTGGTGAAACATGGGGCGATAGAGGCCGGCCTGCATGTCGTCTTCGCGCAGCCACACCATTTTCACCGGGGCGCGGGCGTTGATGGCTTTGACGATATGAGCGGTTTCCAGAATGTAATCGGCGTTCTTGCTGGCGCGTCGCCCAAAGCTGCCGCCGGCGTACAGGGTGTTGATTTTGACTTGCTCGACCTTTAGCCCGAACAGCTCGGCCAGCACTTGCTGGTTATAGGTTTGCATCTGCGCGCCAAACCAGGCTTCGCACACGTCCTTGCCTACGCGAATCACGCAGTTCATCGGTTCCATGGCGGCGTGGGCCAGGTACGGGAAGTCGTACGCGGCCTCCAGCACGTGCTTGGATTGGGTCATGGCGGTGTCGGCATCGCCTTTCTTGAGGGCGACGGCGCCAGGTTTTTCCGCGAGCTTTTTGAAGCGCGCCTCCAGCTCGGCCGAACTGGATTTGAACGCGGCCGTTTCATCCCACTGCACCACCAACGCATCGCGCCCGCGCTTGGCGCTCCAGGTGTCGCGCGCGAGCACGGCGACGCCGCTGGGAATCTGCACCACATCGACCACACCGGCCACCGCCAATGCCGGTTTGGCGTCGAAGGATTTCACCGTGGCGCCAAAGCGCGGCGGGTGGGCGACCACGGCGGTGAGCATGTCGGGCAGGTGAATGTCTTGGGTGTACTGCGCGGTGCCGTTGACCTTGGCGGCGGAGTCTTTGCGCGGTATCGCTTGGCCGATCAGTTTGAAGTCTTTAGGGTCTTTGAGCTGAACCTGAGCCGGCACTTTCTGTTCAGCGGCGGCGTTGGCCAGCTCGCCAAAGGTCGCAGTTTTGCCGCTGGCGGCGTGGCTGACCACCCCGTCGGCGACTGCGATGGCACTCGCCGGCACTTGCCAGCGTTGCGCTGCGGCTGCCACCAGCATGGCGCGCGCCGAGGCGCCGGCGTTGCGCAGTTGCTCCCACGAGTTGGCGATAGCGCTGCTGCCGCCGGTGCCTTGCGAGCCCCACTGCAAGTTGCTGTAGCGACTGGCGTCGGCAGCGGCACTTTCGACCCGCACTTGCGACCACGCGGCGTCCAGTTCTTCAGCCACGATCGTCGCCAGACCGGTGTAGGCGCCCTGCCCCATTTCCAGGTGCTTGGCGTACACGGTGACGCTGTTGTCCTCGCCGATACGCACAAACGCATTGGGCTCGAATGCCGGCGCGGCGGCCTGGCCTTCTGCGAGGGCGATATGCGGTTTCATCGCCCAGGGAAAATACACCGCCAGGGTCAGCCCGGCAGCAGAGCCTTGCAGGAAGCGGCGACGGCTCTGGTTTTCTATCGAATGGCTCATGGCTGATCCCTCGCTTACGCCAGCGTCTTGGCGGCTTGGTGAATGGCAGCGCGGATGCGCACGTAAGTGGCGCAGCGGCATACGTTGCCGGCCATGGCTTGATCGATATCGGCATCGGTAGGCGCGCGGTTTTTCTCCAATAAGGCCACCGCACTCATGATCTGCCCCGACTGGCAGTAACCGCACTGCACGACATCCAACTGCTGCCAGGCTTGCTGCACCGCCTTGCCCGTGCCGTTGTCGCCGATGTGTTCGATGGTGTGCACCGGCTTGCCCACTGCCGCCGACACCGGCGTTACGCAGGAGCGAATCGCCTGCCCATCAAGGTGCACGGTGCACGCGCCGCACATCGCCATGCCGCAGCCGAACTTGGTGCCGGTTAGCTGCAAGGTGTCGCGCAGAACCCACAGCAGCGGCGTATCGGGGGCGACGTCGACACGCATTTCTTGGTTATTGACGGTGAGCGTGAGCATGAAATCCTCCGGCGCGAAGAACGCGGTGCGGCATGGTCGAGGGAATAGCTGGCGGCCAGTATGCGCGGCTGGGCACGCGGATCACTTGCCTGATCCACGCGCGCAATTGCCTGATTCAACGAAATTTCCAGACACAACCGTTGGGCTGCAAGCCCCGCGTTATAGGCGTATGCGACGGATGTCGCGCTGCGGTGGCGCGCCGAACAGGCGGCTGTATTCGCGGCTGAATTGCGAGGAGCTTTCGTAGCCGACCATGGCCCCGGCGCTGTTGGCGTCGACGTTCTGGCTGAGCATCAATTGCCGCGCTTCCTGCAGGCGCAGCTGCTTTTGGTACTGCAGCGGGCTCATGCCGGTGACCGCGCGAAAGTGCTGGCGAAAGGTGGAAGGACTCATGTGCGCGCTCTGTGCCATGTCGTCGACGCGCAGGGTTTCGCGGAAGTTTTTCTTCAGCCAGGCCACGGTTTTAGCGATGTGCTGCTTGGGCGAGCCTGCCGCCACAATGTGCAGCAGCTGCGGGCCGTGAACACCGCTGAGCAGGCGCACGATGATTTCGCTTTGAATCAGCGGCGCCAGCGGTGCCAACAGCTCCGGGTTGTCGAGCAAGGCCACCAGGCGGATCAGGGCATCTACCACGTCGGTATCCAGGGCTTGCACGGTAATGGGCCGGAAGCGCTCGTCTTTCATGCGCGGGGCCAGGTTCAGGGTTTCCGCCACTTGCATCACCAGCGCGCGGTCGAACGTGAGCATCAATCCGAGGTACGGCTTGGCCGCACTGGCTTCGGTGACATGGGCCAGAACCGGCAGGTCGACGCTGGTGACAATCGATTCGCCCGGCCGGTAATGCAGCACCTCGTCGCCGACCATCACCCGTTTGGCGCCCTGCAACGCCAAGCCAATACCCAGCCCGTAGAGGCAATGCATGGGCTCGGTAACCGAGCGGCGGCGGAACAGGCTGAGGGCGGGATAGGCCGTTACCAGGTCGTCATCGGCGCGCAACAGCCGGGCCACGGCGTCCGCCAATACGGCAACGTTGGGGTTTTCACCTGCAGTGGATTTGACGGCTTGTTTCACAGGCGACTCCTACGAATGGATCGCGGAAGTATGCGCACAGCGGCTGGCGGCTTCTTGCCTGATTTGTTTCGTTTCTTGCCCAATTTGACGAGAGTCGCCTGGACCGGCCCTACAGCAGCGCTACACCCGCCCCACCGCCCGCCACGCCGCCTCGGCCAATGGCTGGCGATAGGCGTCGGGGCTTTGTTTGACCCGCGCCGAGAGCCAGGCGCGGCAGTAGTTTTCGGCCGGGCCGATGATCAGCGAGGGAATCAGTTCGCGCGGCAGATCGAGCAATTCTTCGCGGTGCGCGGCGTCGCTGAACCAGTCGCGCAATTGCGCGCTTCTGGCCAGGTTGGCCTCCTTGAGCTGTTCACTGAAAGCGCCCTGCGCCACGCTGTGGCGGGCCTGGTATTGGAAGCGTGCCCAGTCCGGCTCGGTCACCACCCAATCCACATAACTGTGCACCAGCGCGTGCACCCATTGCTGGGTAGAGGTGATGCCCGCGAGGTAGCTGTCGCGCAGGCGCGCCTGGTCATCGAGCGCAGCCATGAACAGCGCGGCTACAAGCCCTTCTTTGTTGCCGAAATGGTGATAGATCGAACCGACGCTGCTTTGGCTTTCGGCACGCACGGTGTCGATGGTGGTGGCTTCAATACCCTGGGAATTGAACAGCGCCAGCGCCGTGCGCAGGATTTGCCGCTTGGTCTCGGCGCGACGCCCAGGGTAGCAACGCTCAAGCAGATCAACAGGTTCCATGGTCGCGTCCGGAAAAAGCGCGATGGTAAGACAAACGCACCGACCCGACGAGTGATTGACAGCGTCCAACTACCAGAATATTGTTCTAGAACAGAATTCTACTTCTGTGTTTATTTCGCTTTCTTCACTCGTTAAAGGTCACCGTCCATGAGTCAGACACTCAGCATGTACCAAAGCGTTGGCGCCTCGGCGTTCAGTTCCATGGCCTGCCAAATGGCCCCGTACTTCAGCACCATCACGCCGGAAATTTCCGTGCTCGAACCCGGTCGTGGCGAAGTCAACGTGCCGTTTCGTAAAGAAATCACCAACCACCTCGCCTCCGTTCACGCCATCGCCCTGTGCAACGCAGCCGAACTGGCCGGCGGCATGATGACTGAAGTATCGATTCCAGCCGGCGCGCGCTGGATTCCAAAAGGCATGACCGTCGAATACCTGGCCAAAGCCAAAACTTCGGTACGCGCCATCGCCGACGGCAGCGCCATCGACTGGCAAACCGGCGGCGACAAAGTGGTGCCGGTGGACATTTTCGACGAAGGCGGCGTGAAGGTTTTCACGGCGCGCATCACCATGAATGTGAAGCTGGGTTAATCCGTAAAAAAAGCCGCCTCATGTGGGCGGCTATTTTCTTTGCGTTATGACTTCGGCGCTTCGCACGCCTGGCCGGACAATTCTACCCGGCCAAACTGCGCGCCCTCGTTGAGCGGGGTGATGGCGAGTAACTGGTCCAGTCGAATTTCCCGCTCGCCCTGCTCATCGCGAATACGCAAGAACTCTTCTTTGCTCGGGGCGGTGCGCGTGTCTAGCGCGGTGGCCTTGAGCTCGCCGCCATCGACTAACTCAATGCGCAATGGATACGCGTGCATGCAGGCGATTTCGAGGTAGTCATACAGGTCGCAATTCATTGGCTGGTACTGGCTCATGCTGGTCTCCTGTTTGTGGGTGTGTGCAACAGTGGATGCCCATTGTGGTGATGGGTTCGCACGCGGCGCTGACTGGTGCTGGCCGCCAAATCTATCGCGCTGCCGGAAAAAGCGCGCTTAGAGCCAATGCAATTATTAAAGTTCCCCTCTATTCATCGAAATCTTCCTACGATTACACTCGCGAACCGCTGTGCGACCACGGAAGTTCGTAGACAGGTCGCTTTGTGACTTCTAACCAGAGAGCCTTCAATGCGCCTGTCCCTCCCCGCATCAACACTGCGTTATTCCACACGTTTGGTTTTTGTTGGGGGGCTGCTGATGTTGGCGGGCTGCTCAACATTGAAGTTCGGCACTGCCGCCCTGACCGAAGATGAAGTGCGCAGCACGGTGGCCGCCGACAAAGCCGCCCTGGTTCGCGATGTAGAACCGCTTAACGGCCCGCTCACCCTGGAAGGCGCGGTGGCTCGCGCTATCAAGTACAACGCCGAGCAGCGTTACCACGCGATGGAACAAGCGGTGGCGCAAGGCACGTTTGAAGTCGGCCAGTTCGACATGCTGCCCAAGCTCATCGCCTCCGCCGGCTACCGTGGCCGCGACAAGGAATTGATTTCACGCAGCGAAGATTCCGTGACTGGCGAACCGTCACTGGCCAACCCGTATATCTCCTCCAGCCGCGAAGCAGTCACCAGCGATATCGGCATTTCCTGGAGTCTGCTGGATTTCGGCCAGAGCTACTACGCCGCCAAACAGAACGCCGACCGCGTGTTTATTGCCGGCGAACGCCGTCGCAAGGCACTGCACAATTTGATGGAAGAAGTACGCGGTGCTTACTGGCGCGTGGTTGCAGCGCAGAAGTTGCTGCCGGTGCTGCGCACCACCATCGCCGATTCCGAAGCGGCGTTGAAAGACGCCCAAGCCGCCGAGAACGAGAAAATCCGCTCGCCGCTCGAACCGCTGCGCTATCAGCGCCAGCTTCTGGAAAACCTGCGGCTGCTAGAGATGATTCAGCAAGAACTGTCTACCGCCCGTGTTGAATTGGCGGCGCTGACCAACCTGCCGCTGGTGGCCAATTTCAGCGTGGTGGAGCCGGCCAACGACAACAACGGTGCCTGGCTCAACCAGCCGGTGGACCAGCTGGAACAATACGCCCTGCTTCGCAACCCAGACCTGCGCGAAGGCATTTACAACGCTCGCATTGCCCAGGAAGAAACCCGCCGCACCCTGCTTAAACTCTTCCCGGGCGTGTCGTTCAACTACAGCTACCGCACCAGCGATGACGAGTACCTGATCAACCGCCACTGGACCGATGCGGGCGTGCAGATCTCGTACAACCTCATGGGTCTGCTGGCCGCACCGGCGCAAATGCGCCTGGCCGATGCCGGCGTCGCCCTCGCTGACCAGCGCCGCATGGCCACGCAAATGGTGGTGCTGACCAAACTGCATATCGCCCGCCTGCAATACGCCAACGCCACTCGCCAACTGGCGCGCGCGGACGCCATTGCCTCGGTAGACGAGCGCATGTCTACGCAAATCAGCAACCAGGCGGAGGCCTCGAAACTCACGCCGCTGGACCGCGTCTCGCAGCAAAGCGCGGCGGTGCTGTCGCAGCTGCGTCGTTACCAGGCGCTGTCCAACAGCCAGGCCGCGGCCTCGCGCCTGCAAGCCACGTTGGGTCTAGAGCCGGTGGTTGAAGGCTCCGACAGCATGCCGCTGGCGCAGCTCACCGATGTGGTCGGCAACGCCCTGCACACCTGGAACCAGGGCCAACTGCCGCCGGTGCAGGCCGCCCAATGAAAGCGGGTTGCACAGCGCTGACGCTGGTCGCCTTGCTCGCGGCCTGCAGCGTGAATGCGGCTGAGTCGTCTCTGGACCACCGCGAGATTCGCGCCCAGCTCACGCCACAGCGCTACACCACGCTTTCGGCAGAAATCGGCGCGAAGATCACCCGCTTGCCGTTGGCTGAAGGGGCGTCGTTCAAGCAAGGGCAAACGCTGGTGCAGTTCGATTGCCTGCTCCAGCAAGCGCAGTTGAACAAGGCTGAGGCCGCGCAAATGGCCGCCGACGCCGGCTGGAAAGGCAACCAGAAACTGGCGGAGCTCAACTCGGTAGGCAACATCGAGTTGAATGTATCCAAAGCCGAGGCGCTGAAAGCCAAGGCCGAGGTGGCAGCCAACCGCACGTTGCTCAGCAAATGTCAGATCGCCGCGCCCTTTCCCGGTCGCATTGCCGAGCAGAAAGTGCGCGAGCAGCAGTTTGTGCAGCCGGGCCAGGCGCTGCTGGAAATTCTCGACGACAGCACCTTGGAACTTGAATTTATCGTGCCCTCGCGCTGGTTGGCCTGGCTGCGGCCCGGCACGCCGTTTGAGGTGAGCATTGATGAAACCGGCAACACCTACCCGGCCAAAGTGCAGCGCATAGGCGCGCGGGTTGACGCGGTAACCCAGTCGATCAAACTCAGCGCGGTGATTGATGGCCGCTTTGACGAGTTGATGGCCGGCATGAGCGGCAACGTGGTGATGAAACCGCCGTCGCAATAAAGAACAAAAGCGGCCCGAGCCGCCTTTACGTGATCAGCGTTGTTCCGAACAGCTGCCTCAGGAGTTAGCCATGAACCAGTCCATCGCGTCCCTGCTTCGTTCTGCAATGAACGCAACGGCCGGCCCACGCTTGCGGCGCACCTCGCAGCTGTTGTCTCTGGAACAACGCTTTATGTTTGACGGCGCCGCCGTGGCCGATGCGGCCCACGCCGCACAAACCCCCGACGCTGCTGCGGCGGCCGCCCCGGCCTTGCCGCCTGCTGTCACCGTACGTGAAGCGGAGCCAGCCAAAGATAACGGCAGAAAAGAAGTGGTGCTGGTCGACACCTCGCTCGCCAACTACAAGGCGCTGGAAGCCGGCGTCCGTGACGGCATGGGCATTGTCGAATTCGACGGCAGCAAAGACGGCCTGGCGCAGATTGCCCAATGGGCCTCGACGCAGAGCGGGCTCGATGCCATTCACATCTTGTCCCATGGCTCCGAAGGCGTGCTCAACCTGGGCACCGCCCATATCAGCGAAGCGTCGCTGAGCGATGCCACTACCCAAGCCGAACTGGCGCAGTTGGGGCGGGCACTGGGTAGCGAAGGCGATTTATTGCTGTACGGGTGCGACACCGGCGACAGCACGGCACTGCTCAATGGCGTGGCCCAGGCAACCGGGGCTGATGTAGCGGCTTCGACTGACCTGACCGGTGCAGCGAAACAGGGAGGAGACTGGGTGCTGGAAGCGCATAGCGGCGCTATCGAAGCGCAAGCGCTTTCGCTGCCAGACTACAACGGCGTGCTTCAAACGGTCAGCTTTGTTAACGGCCAGGATGGCGATGACAACGGCGCAGATATCGATGGCAACGGACAGGTAAATTCCATCAACAAAGCGGTCGGTGGAACACCGATCCGATTCGAAAGCGGCGGGCCAGAGCTGTATGTCTATAGCGACGGCTCGGGTTTGTATTCGATGTCTGCCGACCAAAACAGTATTTATTTAAAGGTCACCATCCAAAACGGCTCCAGCTTCAACTTAAGCAACGTTCAAGTGGCTTCGTTCGTTAGTTCAATGAATATTGCCCTCACCCGGGCCGACGGCACCACCGACAATGTGACGGTCAACCTCGGCCCCGCCGACGGCCTGCTTCATCCGATCACGCTTAATTTGCAGAATGTCACCAGCCTGATTTTTACTGCGGCCAACTACACCACTTTTCAAGACTTCGGCATCACCCTCTTCGTACCGCCGACCGTCGCCAGCGCCACGCTATCGGCCGACACCGCCGCCAACGGCACCACCAATACCGACTTCGTCACCAAGACGGCGGCACAAACGATTAGTGGCACGCTTTCCGGGAACCTCTCGACCGGCGAGCGGGTACAAGTTTCTTTCGATAACGGGGCCAACTGGGCGGATGCTTCCACCTACTCCGTGGGCAGCAATACCTGGAGCACCAGCACCACGTTGGCCGGTTCCAATACTTTTCAGGCACGCGTCATCGCTGCCAACGGCGATACCACTACGCCTTACACGCATACCTACACCCTCGACACCACACCGCCCACCATCTCGTTCAGCAACGTCACGTTTTCCGCCGATACCGGGTCGTCATCCAATGATCTGGTCACCAACCTCTCCGGCCAAACCATTCAAGCCACCCTCAGCGCAGTGCCAGGCGGCACGGATACCGTGTGGGCGTCTACCGACAACGGCACTACCTGGTCCAACGTCACCAGCAAAGTGAGCGGCACAACGCTAACGTGGACGGGCGCCACGCTCGTCTCCACCAACTCGACCCTGCGTTTTCGCGTCACCGACCTGGCGGGAAACGACAGCGTCACGAGCATTCAGGCGTACACGCTGGACACCTCGGCACCTGCCACCACAGCGGTGGCGGTACCGCCGAGTGCCACTTACCACACCGGCGACAACCTGGACTTCACGGTGAATTTCGGCGAAGCCGTCACCGTCGATTCTTCCGGCGGCACGCCGCGAATTGCCCTGACGGTCGGCGCAACCACGCGCTTTGCCACCTACGTGTCCGGCTCGGGCACGAGTGCGTTGGTGTTTCGCTACACCGTCGTCAACGGCGACTCCGACGCAAACGGTATTAGCGTAGGGGCCCTATCTGCCAACGGCGGCACCCTGCGCGATACGGCCGGCAATGACGCCAGTACAACGCTCAATAGCGTGGCAAGCACAGCCGGCGTGAACGTAGACGGCTCAAACCCAAGCGTGACCAACGTCGCCGCCAGCACCCTTGACGGCAGCTATGGCGCGGGCCAAACCGTTACCATCACCGTCGACTTTTCCAGCGCGGTCACCGTCGACACCACCAACGGCTCGCCGACCTTGGCGCTTAGCGACGGCGGCATTGCCACCTATTCCGGTGGCTCGGGCGGCGCCACGCTGACCTTTACATACGTGGTGGCTGCCGGTCAGAACAGCAGCGACCTCGACTACAGCGCCACCACTGCCCTGGCGCTAAACGGCGCCACCATCATTGAAGCCGGCGGCAGTCACCAGAACGCCTCGGTAACCCTGGCCACGCCCGGCACGGCGGGCTCGCTGAGCGCGAATAAAGACCTGATCATCGACACCACGGCGCCGACCAATACCGTCAACACTGCGAAATTTTCCGCCGATACCGGCACTTCGGGCACCGACTTCATTACCAAAACAGCGGCGCAGACCATCAGTGGCACGTTGACTTCCAACCTGGCAGCTGGCGAGAACGTGTATGTCTCGCTCGACAATGGCAGCAGTTGGACACTGGCCACTATCAGCGTCGGCAGCAAAAACTGGTCGCTGGCGGGCCAGACGTTGACGGGCAGCAGCACGCTGAAGGTTCGTGTCTCGGACGACGCCGGCAACAACGGCGGCGCCCTCGCTCAGGCCTATGTGCTCGATACCACCAACCCAACCACTACGTTCAGCGGTATCTCGTTTTCGGCTGATAACGGCGCCAGCGACAGCGACCTGATCACCAACGTCGCCGCGCAAACCATCAGCGCCACCCTGAGCAACGCGCCCGGTGCGGGGGACATTGTCTACGGCTCGCTGGATAACGGCGCCACTTGGGCCGACATCACCAGCAAGGTGTCCGGCACTACGCTGAGCTGGACGGGCGTAACGCTAGCCGGCAGCGACACGCTGCGTTTTCGTGTCACCGATGCTGCCGGCAATAACGGCAACGCCAGCACCGCAGCGTACGTGCTGGACACCACGGGCTCCAACACCTCCGTCGCAAGCCTGAACTTCTCGGCCGACTCCGGCACCTCGCAAAGTGACTTCATTACCCGTAACTCAGGCCAAAACATCAGCGGCACGTTGTCGGCCAACCTGGCGGCCGGCGAAAGCGTGCTGGTGTCGCTGGACAGCGGCGCGACGTGGGCCACCGCGTCCGCCACCGTCGGCAGCAGCAGTTGGGTGCTCAACGGGCAAACGCTGGTCAGCTCCGACACGCTGCAAGTCAAAGTGGTCGACATCGCCGGCAACGACGGCCCCGTGTTGTCGCAGTCGTATATTTACGACACCGCCGCCACCGTGCCGACCGTGGACCCGCTGACTACGCCGAGCGTGACGCCGCTGCTCACCGGCAATGCCAGCTTGGCGGCCGGAGAAACCCTGACCATCACCGTAGGCGGCGCGACGTACGACGTAACGCCGGTGGCAGGCGCCTGGAGCCTGGATTTATCCTCGGCGGTGCCGGTGAGCGGCGCGCTGACGTTAACGTTGAACCAGCAATACAGCGTGACCGCCACGGTCGTCGATCTGGCCGGTAACAGCGCCACCGACACCACCACGGGTGAGCTGATTGTCGGCACGCTGGTGCCGCCGACCGTGCCGACCGCGCCTACCGAAGGCTTCCAAACTCCACCGGTTCGCCCTGATCCATTGCCGCCGATTGCCCAACCGCCCTCGTTTCTGCCGCCAAGCGTCAGCGAACCGGCCGCACCCATGCCGCCCACGTTCGATAACGGTGTAGGTAACCCTTGGCAATCGCCGACCTTGTTTGGCGATGCGCTGTCTGGCAGCGCCGAAGTCAACGGCGGCATGGCCGAACTGATGAGCCCTGCGGCAGGCCTGGTATTTATGGGCGGTCGCGATGCCCTTGGCAGCCGCGCGCCGGTTACTGACCTGGTGGTGCAAAGCGGCGAGCGCGTGAATCTGCAGGTGAACGCCGAATCGTTTATGCAAAGCCAGCCGGGGCAAACCGTGCGCCTGACCGCAGAGCTGGCCGATGGCCGTCCGCTGCCGAGCTGGTTGAAATTCAACTCCCGTGATGGTCGCTTTGAAGGCAAGGCGCCGGCTGATTTCAGCGGCAAACTCACCGTGCGCGTAATCGCCCGCGACGGCCTGGGCCATGAGGCGATACAGGAGTTCGACATCGTTATTGCGCGGCCGGATCAGGCACAGACCGCGGTGCCGGCAGCCGCAGAGTTGGCCGGCCGCAGCAGCCTTACCCAGCAACTGCGTGACGCTCGCAGCCACGGCGCCAACCGCCTCGCCGGGCTCGCCGCCGCAGCGGATGGTCGGCGCACATGAATGAAGCGGTAACCGCGCCCGCCAACCCGCTACTGACATTGATCGAACTGGGACAACGGGCGCGCGCGGCAGCCACCACCGCCGAGCTGGGCTTTGTGCTGGTAAACGACACCCGCGCCCTGCTCGCTTACCGCCAGGCCGCGTTATGGCTGAGCGATGGCGGCGTGCGCGCGCTGTCGGGCGTGGTGTCGGTGGACGGCAACGTACCGTACGCACAGTGGCTACAGCGGCTCGGCCGGCATCTTTCGAGCACACACACCAGCGACGCGCCGCTGGCCATCGACATCAACGCGCTACCCGCCGAGATCAGCGCCGAATGGGCCGAATGGCTGCCCGCTTATGCCACCTGGTTGCCGCTGCCCGCCGTAGACGGTGGCCTGCTGCTGGGCGCCGATCATCCGCTGGCGCCGGAGCTGAATCCGTTACTCAGCGAATGGCGCGACATCTGGCAACACGCGTGGCTGGCCTTACAGCGTCCGGCGCGCTGGACGCCGTGGGGCAAACGTACGGGCAGCGGCTTGCGTTGGCGCCGTTATGCCATCGGCGCGGCTATCGTGCTTGGGGTGCTGTGTTTTCCGGTGCGGCTCACGGTGCTGGCCCAAGGCGAACTGGTGCCGGCTAACCCGGCCACTATCCGCGCACCGCTGGACGGCGTGATCGCCGACTTCAGCGTACGCCCGAACCAGAGCGTAAACCCTGGCGAGGTACTGTTCACCTTCGATCAGGCGCCGCTGGATAGCCGCCTGGCCGTGGCACGCGAAGCGCTGACCACCGCACGCGCCGAGTACCGGCAGGCCAGCCAGATGATGCTCAACGACCCGCAAGCGCGCGCGCAGATTTCCACGCTGCTGGGCAAGATCGCTGAGAAAGAAGCGCAAGCCACGTTCCTTCAGGGCCAGTCCGAACGCTCCCGCGTGCTCGCCCCAAGCGCCGGCATCGTACTGCTCGACGACCCCAGCGAATGGATCGGCCGCCCGGTGCAAACCGGCGAGAAAATACTGCAAGTGGCCGCCGCCAATGAAGTGGAAATCGAAGCCTGGATTCCCATCGGCGACGCCATTCCGTTGGCCGACCGTGCGCCTTTGCAGTTGTACTTGGCCGCCTCGCCGCTCACCTCGCTTGAGGGCACCATTCGCTACATGAGCCACCGTGCCACGGCACGCCCAGACGGCAGTTTCGCCTACCGCGTGCGCGCCACGCTGGTGACCCCGTCGGATCAACGCATCGGTTTGAAAGGCACGGTAAAGCTCTACGGCGACCAAGTGCCGCTGGCCTACTGGGTGCTGCGTCGGCCACTGGCTGCCGTGCGCCAGTTCCTGGCGATCTGAGGCGCAGGACATGGCCGCAACACTCCCCATTCTGCGCGACGAACTGACCATCGAACCCGGCCCACGGCTGAGCGATGGGCAACCGAGCTGGACGCTACACGACCCGGCCCGCAACCTGTTTTTCCAGATCGACTGGCCCAACTTTGAAATGCTCAGCCGCTGGCACCTGGGCCAACCGCGCGCCATTGTCGAAGAAGTAAACCGGGACACCACACTCGAACTCGACCTGCCCGCCTTCGACGAGCTGCAAACATTCCTGCGCGACCAGCACCTGCTGCAGCCTTCTCTCGGCGCGGCGCCCGCTTTCGCCGCCAGCCTGGCCAAACAGCGCGGCACCTGGAGTGAATGGTTGCTGCACAACTACCTGTTCTTCCGTATTCCGCTGGTGCGCCCGGACCGTTTGCTACGCCGCGCCAAGCCGTACGTGGGGTTTGCCTTCACGCCGGTGTTCTGGTGGCTAACGCTACTGGCCGCTGTGCTCGGCGGCATGTCGGCGTACCGCGAAAGCGAGCGTTTCGTCGCCACCCTTATGGACACGCTCACATGGCAAGGCATGGCCGCCTATGGCGCGGCGCTGTTCTTCGCCAAAACCTGTCACGAGCTGGGCCACGCCTTCACTGCCAAGCACTACGGCTGCCGCGTGCCGACCATGGGCCTGGCGTTTCTGGTGATGTGGCCGGTGGCATACACCGACACCAACGACGTATGGCGCCTGCCCAGCCGCGAGCAACGACTGGCCGTAGCCGGTGCCGGCATCCTCACCGAGCTGGCGATTGCGGCTTGGGCCACGCTGGCGTGGGCCTGGTTGCCGGAAGGTGGACCCAAGCAGATCGCGTTTCTGCTCTCGACCACCACATGGGTGTCGACGCTGATTATCAACGGCAGCCCGTTTATGCGCTTCGACGGCTACTTTCTGCTGTCCGACTACCTCGGCATCCCCAATCTGCACAGCCGCGCCTTTGCCCTGGCGCGCTGGGATTTGCGCGAACGCCTGTTCAATGTTCAGGAACCGCCGCCGGAATACTTTCCGCCGCGCCGGCACAAGGGGCTGGTGATCTTTGCCTGGGCGGTGTGGATTTACCGCCTGGTGCTGTTTCTGGGCATCGCCGCGCTGGTCTATCACTTCTTTATCAAGGCCGTGGGCATCTTCTTGTTTATCGTCGAAATCAGCTGGTTTATCGCCATGCCGCTGTGGCGTGAAGTCAAGGAATGGCGCAGCCGCTGGCCGACGATTCGACAGCACGGGCGGGTGCGGTTATCGGCATTGCTGATGCTGTTGCTGGTTGGCCTGGTGTTTATTCCCTGGCCCAACCGCGTGCTGACCAGCGGCTTGCTGCAACCGCAACAGCACATGGCGTTGTACGCACCGGCCAACGCGATGGTCAGCGAACTTCCCGTCGCCAACGGTCAGGTCGTGGCTGCTGAACAAGCGCTGCTGCGCCTGGCTTCCCCCGACCTGCAATTGCGCGCGAGGGAAGCCGGCGCACGGCAAGATGCACTGAGCTGGCAATCCGGCGCGGCCGCGTTCGACAACAAAACCCGCAAAGACTGGCTGTTGTTGCAGGACCAACTCGCCCACGCCAACGCCGAACAAGCCACGGTGGGCGCCGACTTGCAGCGCTATCAACCCGCTGCGCCCTACCCCGGCCGGTTGGTGGACATCGACCCTGACCTCCGCCAAGGCGACTGGCTGCAAGGCCAGGAGCCCTTGGGCGAACTGATCGGCGACGGCCCCTGGCAGGTGGTGACCTATGTCGACGAAGACGAAATCCGCCGCTTGCAGATTGGCGATCGCGCGCTGTTTATTGCCGACGGTATGGGCGGGCCAAACGTAAAAGCGCACGTCGCCAGCATCGACCACAACGCCAGCCGCACGCTCGGCGAAGCCTCGCTGTCGGCCACCTCGGGCGGGCATATTCTAGTGCGCGAAAAAGGCGGCCTTCTCTATCCTGAACAAGCTGTCTACCGCGTGGTACTCGCCCTCGATACCGCCGTTCCCTCCACCAGCCTGCTGGTACGCGGCCGCGTGGCGATCGCAGGGAATTGGGAATCGCCGATTTCGCGGTTCCTGCGTACAGCCGGTGCGGTGGCCTGGCGCGAGGCCGGTTTCTGATTACGGCGGCCCGGCTCAAGCACTGCTTTTGACAAAGTCGATAAACGCCCGCAACGGCGACGGCAAATAGCGCCGGCCCGGGTAATACAGAAACGGGCCGGAGAACGATTGCCACCACGGCTGCAATATCGGCACCAGCGCGCCGCTTTCAAAATGCGGACGTAGCCAGTCTTCGAACAGGTAAATCACGCCCAGCCCGTCGACGGCCGTTTGTACGGCCAGGTCGACGGCGCCGCCCACGCGCACGATCAATGGGCCGCTGGGGTCCACGCTGATGGTTTCGCCCTTGCGCTCGTAGTCCCACAACGGCATCGCGCCGCTGGGGAATTTGCCTCGGATGCAGGCGTGTTGCAGCAGGTCGCGCGGATGTTTGGGCGTGCCGTGGGCGGCCAGGTAAGCGGGTGACGCGGCCGTGGCGCAGCGTTGAACACGCGGGCCGATGGGCACGGCGATCATGTCTTGCTCGAGGCGATCGTCGTAACGAATGCCGGCATCGCAACCGGCAGCCAGCACGTCGACGAAGCTTTCTTCGGCGATGATTTCCAGACGGATATCCGGGTGCGCTTGCAGAAACGGCGTGATGATCGCCGGCAGCACCAGCCGCGCGGCGCTGAGCGGCACGTTGAGTTTCAACGTGCCGGAGGGGCGGTCGCGGAAGTCGTTGACCACGTCCAGCGCCGATTCCACTTCGCTCAGCGCCGGCACGATGCGCTCCATCAAGCGCGTGCCCGCTTCGGTGGGCACCACGCTGCGGGTGGTGCGGTTGAGCAGGCGCACGCCGAGGTCGGCTTCCACCCGGCGCACGGCTTCGCTGAGGTTGGAGGCCGATTTGCCGCTCAACCGCGCGCCTTCGCGAAAGCCGCCCGCGTTAACCACGGTGACAAAGGCCAGCAGGTCTTGAATGTCTGTTTGCATTGTTCGCCGCTCCGCACAACCCGTGCCGATTGCAGCGCATTATCAGCACAGTGGTCAATGCCTATAGTGGCCGCCTCCCCCACCGAAACGAGGCCGTACTCATGAGCAACGCCAGCACTTTTCTACTCGGCGACCGCCGCGTTAACCGCATGGGCTACGGCGCCATGCAATTGGCCGGTCCGCAGGTGTTTGGCCCGCCGAAAGACCGCGCCGCCGCCCTCGCCGTGCTGCGCGCTGCCGTGGCCGCCGGGGTGAACCATATCGACACCTCGGACTTCTACGGCCCGCACGTGACCAACCAACTCATTCGCGAAGCCTTGGCGCCTTATGGCGACGAGCTTGTGATCGTCACCAAAGTCGGCGCAGTACGTGGCGCTGACGCCTCCTGGAACCCGGCGCACAGCCCCGCCGAGCTGAAAAGCGCGGTGCATGACAACCTGCGCAACCTGGGCGTCGAGGTGCTGGACGTGGTGAATTACCGCGCCTGGGGCAACATGCACGCACCGGACGAGGCGTCTATCGAAGACGGCTTCAGCACGCTGGCCGAGCTGCAACGGCAAGGGCTGATTCGCCATTTGGGCTTGAGCAATGTGTCGGCCGTTCAGGTGCAGCAGGCGCAGGCCATTGCGCCGGTGGTGTGTGTGCAAAATCACTACAACCTTTGCCATCGCCACGATGAACAATTGATTGCCGACCTGGCGCAACAGGGCATCGCCTATGTGCCGTTTTTCCCGCTGGGTGGGTTTACGCCGTTGCAGTCCGACACCTTGTCCAGCGTGGCCAAAAGCCTCGGTGCATCGCCAATGCGGGTGGCGTTGGCATGGCTGCTGCAACGCTCGCCGAACCTGCTGCTGATTCCGGGCACCTCGTCGGTCAAGCACTTGCAGGAAAACCTCAGCGCCGCCGAACTGGTGCTGCCGCCCGAGGTGATCGCCGCGCTGGACGCGTTGGTCTAACGCCCGCCGCAACCGCTCATAGCCCCTAAAGCCCCGCCCGGCAGAGATACTTTGCAACGACTAGGCACTTGAGCCGGTTGCATCGCCTGTTAAATTGTCGCGGCGACGCCGGGCCCCTCTGACAGCTTTCTCAAGCTGCCATGTCGGAGTTGCAGTTTGTACAACTCTGACTTAGGAGGGGCTTATGAGCACCCTAGAACCGTTCTTCATGGCCGAGTTCCTCGGCACCGCCACCTGGTTGTGGCTCGTCTTCATCACCATCGTCATCAGCCTGCTGGTCTTCGACCTCGGGGTACTTCACCGTGAGCATCGCGAAATTGGAGTGAAGGAAAGCCTGCTGTTGTCTGCCGGTTACATCACCGCCGGTTTGCTCTTTGGCCTGTGGGTTTGGCAGATGAAAGGCGGCGACGCCGGGATGGATTTCTACACCGGTTTTCTGATTGAAAAGTCGTTGTCGATGGACAACGTTTTTCTCATGGCGATGATCTTCAGCTTCCTGGCCATCCCGCGTAAGTACCAGCATGAGGTGCTGTTCTGGGGCATTCTCGGCGTGATCGTGCTGCGCGCTTTGATGATCGGCCTGGGCGCCGCGCTGATCGCCGAGTTCAGCTGGATTCTCTACGTGTTTGGCGCCTTCCTGCTGCTGACCGGCGTGCGCATGCTGTTCAGCAAGGTGGACGATCACCCGGACCTGTCGCAAAACCCGATGGTGAAATTTCTTCGCCGCCATATGCGCGTCACCGACCGCTTGCACGAAGGCCACTTCTTCGTGCGCCAGCCGAACGCCGAAGGTCGTGGCGTGCTCTGGGCCACACCGTTGTTCCTGGCGTTGGTGCTGATCGAATGTGCAGACCTGGTGTTTGCCGTCGACAGCGTGCCGGCCATTTTCGCCATCACCCAGGACCCGTTCATTGTTTACACCTCGAACATCTTCGCGATCCTCGGCCTGCGCGCGCTGTACTTCGCCCTGGCGGCGATGATCCATCGCTTCGCCTACCTGAAATACGCCCTGGCGTTGGTGCTGGTGTTTATCGGCTGCAAGATTTTCCTGGTGGGAATAATCGGTAAAACCCCGCCGGTTATTTCCCTGAGCGTAACCCTCGGTCTGTTGTTTGGCGGCGTGCTGTTGTCGTTGTGGAAAACCCGCAACGACCCGCCTGCCGACACCAACACCGAACATTCCTGATCCATTGCGCGCCCCGCTGAAACCGTGGCGCACTCCCCTGCTGGAGACACACATGAACGCACCACGCCTGACCCTTTTCGCCCTCTTCGCCGCGCTTGGCTTAACCCTGAGCGGCTGTGAAATGGCCGAAGACTCGGCACAAAAATTCACACAGAAAGCCGGCGAAGCCGCGAAAGAGATTGCCCGTGAAACGGTGAGCGACACGGTGAATGCGCTGAACGAGCAGATCGACAGCGCGCAGAAATCCACCAATGAATTACTTGGCAAACCGACCGACGATTCGGCGGAAAACGACCAGCCACAAAGCGAGAATGAAGCGGCGAAAAACGAACAGGAGCGCGACAGCGGCGTGGAAACCTGATCGCCGAAAACGCCAAAGGCCCGCCAACGGTGGCGGGCCTTCGTTCAAGCAAACGGCTTCAAATCTTGATCAGGTTCTGCGCGGCAAAGGCGCCAAACGGCAGCGCCGCCAACGGGCCACCCACGGCCAGCGAGCCCAGGTCTACCGGGTGAAAGCCCATGGCTTCGATCAGCGCGCGCACCTCGGTTTTCGCGGCGGCGTCATCACCGGAGTACAACAGCACGCGCTTGCCACCGGCCACTTCTGGCTCAGCCAACACATTCACATCCAAATGGTTGAACGCCTTCACCACGCGGGCGCCGTTTACGTAGGTGCTGAACACCGCGCTGGAATCTTTGCCGCCTAGATCGATGGCTTTGATGCCATACGCGGCCAGCGGATTGCTAGGGTCGTTGGCGTCGTCGCTGGCGGGGTCCAGAAACGCCACCGGATTGGTGCCGTCGATGACGATGCGATTATTCCAGGCTGGCAACGCGCTCATCACGGCCTCGGCGTCGGTCCAGCGAATGGCGGCGAACACAATGTCAGCGCTAGCGGCGTCGGCCACCGTGCCGGCCGTGATGCTTGGGCCCAACTCAGCCACCAAGGCGGCCAACGATGCCGGGCCACGGCTGTT
This sequence comes from Pseudomonas sp. AC070, assembly GCF_979258635.1. NCBI lineage: Bacteria > Pseudomonadati > Pseudomonadota > Gammaproteobacteria > Pseudomonadales > Pseudomonadaceae > Pseudomonas > Pseudomonas sp. AC070. The sequence goes on along the minus strand of NZ_OZ409871.1, from coordinate 1,638,407 downwards.
AGAAATGGTGGCGGCGATGCCCTTTTTCGCCAGCGCACGTGCCACGCTTGCGCCCAGGGCGCCTGAACCGATGATGCCGATACTCATGATGTTCTCCCGAAAATTCGAGGGCCGAGGGGCCGTGTGATAACGCACTGTTATTTGAAAATGGGCACCGAGCCGGACGCCGTTTTCGCCCTGCTTTGCTCGCGCAGCCGCCGCCCGATTTCAGCGATTTTTGCTTCGCCTGCCTGCAACGCTTCGGGGCTGGTGTGCACCGAGTAGTAGCCCAGGTGCAGGTCATGGGAATGGGGTTTGGCCGAGCCGAGCACGAACACCGCGCCGTCTTTGCCGCCCGTCAGCCGCACGGGCTGGCTGCCTTGTTCGAACACCGCCAATTCGCCGGCCTCGATAAATTCCGGCCCGCTCAGGTGGCCCCGGCTTACGCTCACCCACAACGAGCTGTGTCCCGCCGGCGGCGTGTATTCCCAGGTCTCGCCTTTACCCAGCGTGACCAGCAAATAATTGACGCCCTCCGGCGCTCGCACCGGGCTGCGCACCCCGGCGTGCTCGCCGACAATCACTCGGGCCGGGCCAGCGTGGGGCATGGCGGCAGCTTCGATGTACTGGCTGTCGACCTCGGCGTTCTCCAGTTCTGGCGGCAAGGCCAGCCACAGTTGGAAACCCTGAACACGCTGCGAGGTGCCGGCGCTCATTTCCTTGCCGTGCCACACGCCGCCACCGGCCCGCATCCACTCCACGCCGCCATAGGCGATTTCGCCGCTGCCGGCTTGCGGGTCATCAAAGTGCAAATTGCCCTCGGTGATCACCGTGACGGTGGCAATGCCCGAGTGCGGGTGCATGGGCATTTGGCCGAGGAACGAGCGGTCGCCCTCGAACAGGTCGAGAAACACAAACGGCTTGATCAGCTCGCCGAAATCGCTCGGGCTCATCAACCGCACGATGGCGCCATGTTTATGGCCGCAGGTGCGGTGGCTGACAGTGCGGCTACCAATGGCCGTACGAAGCGCTGAAATAGACATGACGACTCCTGATGGAAGCTGCCGTTGAACGGGGCAGCGGTGAATGTGGGAGTGATCATAGGGCGTCGGCATTGCTTTGATTAGCGGCTACAATTGCCTTTCACTCGTCCACTTATGGAGCAATTGCGATGCTGGATCTGAACGACCTGGCCCTGTTTGTTCAGATTGTCGAAGCGGGCAGCTTTGCCGCTGCCGCCCGGCGCATGGGCGTGCCCTCGAACACCTTGAGCCGGCGCGTAAAGCAGCTGGAAGAAACCCTGGGCGTGCGCCTGCTCCACCGCACCACGCGCAAGCTGGCGCTCACCGATGCCGGCCGCGCGTTGTTCGAGCAGAGCGCCAGCCAGGTGGGCGAATTGCTGGACGTAAGCCGGCGCTTTGTCGACGGCAGCGACGAACCGGCAGGCCGCGTTCGGGTGACCGCCCAGGCGGATTTCTTCGACGTGTTCCAAATGGAGTTTGTGGCGCGCTTTCTTGAGCAGCACCCGAAAATTCAGCTGGAATTCATGCTCAGCGACAACCATGTCGACCTGATCGCCGAACGCATCGACGTGGCCTTCCGCGCGGGCGCCCTGCCGGATTCCAGCCTGGTCGCACGTAAAATACTGGTCAGCAGCCGGGTGTTGGTGGCCAGTCCGGATTATCTGAAAACCCACGGAACGCCCGCCGCCATCGAGAAACTGAGCGAGCACCAGTGCATTTTTCCGGCCACACCCAGCGGCTCGACCACCTGGCGTTTCACCGGGCCGCAGGGCGAGGCGCAGTGCGAAGTGACGGGCCGCGTGTGCGCCAACACGGCACAGGCACAACTGAAAGCGGCGGCGGCCGGGATGGGGATTTGCTTTCTGCCGCAGCCGATTGCGTTTGCCAGCCTCACGGCGGGCACATTGGTTGAAGTGCTGCCGGACTATCGGCAGCGGGATATCGATATGTACGTGGTGTACCCGAGTCGTCGCCAGATACCGGCGGCGGTGACGGCGTTTGTGGAGCATGCGGTGGGGCATTTGTTGGAGGAGATGGGGCGGCAGCGCTGAGGAGAGCGGGAGTCTTGATAAAAACATCCGTCATCCTCGCGCACGCGGGGATCCAGAGTTTTTCAGGTAACGGTGTTCGTCGGGCAATTCTGGATCCCCGCCTTCGCGAGGATGACGGAGGTTTTTATTTACTCCACCGTCACCCCCGCCCTCAAGCCCCCCGAATCGCCCCCATCAAATCCTTCCCAACAATCGCCGACGCACACAACACCCCACCCACCAACGCCCCAATCACCCCATCCGTGGCCAAATCCTGGCCGGTGATATACAGCCCCTTCACCGGCGTCTGCGCCCGCAGCCATTTTTGCTGGAAGCGTGCCGGCGACGACTCGATGCCCATAAACCCGCCACGCTCGCGTTTGGCGAAGGTTTCGTAGCTCAGCGGCGTCGACACCTCCACGTAATCCACCGCGTCGCGCGCGTGCGGCGGTACGTGGCGGAACAGTTCTTCCAGCAGCCGCTCGCGGATCACTTCCTTGCGCGCCAGGTAGTCGTCGCCGCGTTTCATCCAGCGCGTGCCGGCCCATTGTTCGAAGTGGCTGTAGTGGGTGTAGGCGTACATTTCCACGGTCGCTTTGTTGGGAAACTCACTGTCCCACGAGGCATCCTTGGTGGAGGGAAAAGTGATAAATGACCACGGAAACGGCGCGTTGAAGTCGGCCTTATGGGCGTCCAGATTGGCTTGTAAGTCGTTGCTCGGGTGCGACCACACGTTCGCAGGCGTAAAGCCCAGCGCCTCGGCCGATTGGTTGAAGCCGATGTTCAGGCCGACCACCGCGTAGGTGTCGTTCACTGTCTCCAGTAGCGCATCCAGGCCCAACTCGGCGCTGACCGGCGCCGGCAGCAGGCGGCCAAAGGTGTTTTGCACGCCGGCATTACTGATGATGATCGGGCTGCGCACCACCTCGCCCGAGCTCATGCGCACGCCCACTGCGGCGCCCTCTTCCAGCACAATTTCGCTGACCTCGGCGCTGTGCAGCAGCACGCCGCCGGCCGCCTCGATGATGGGCGCCATCAAACGCGAAAACGCCATGCCGCCGCCCACCGGATACAGCGCGCCGTTCATATAGTGCTTGGCCAACATGCAGTGCATGGCGAACGAACTTTTGCTCGGCTCCAGGCTGTAGTCGCCCCAGTTGGCGCAGATCACGGCGATCAGTTCCGGGTCTGAGAACAGCTCCGACAGCACGTCAATGGTCAGCCGGTCGGAGTAGCTGTGAAAGCGTGAGCACATGGCCTCGTAGGCCCGTTCGGCGGCGGCCTCTGGCAGGGCTTTTTGCGCGAAGTAGCCAGCCGAGCTTTTCGACACGCTGCCGATCAGCGCCAGGTAGGTGTCGATGTTGTCGGCTTCATGGGGGAAATGCGCTTTCAGCAGGTTGCCGTAGGCTTCGATGCCTGACGGAATTTCATACTGCTTATCGCCGATCACCATGCGGTTGAAGATGTTCGGCATGGGCGTCCATTGCAGCCCGCCACCGGTTACGTAGTTGAACAGTTTCCACCCGGCCGACTGCGTGGAGCCGACGTCGCCGATGTAGTGCATGCCCACGGTCCAGCGGTAGCCGTTGCGCGAGTACGCTTGGGTCATGCCGCCGATCACGGTGTTCTGTTCCAGCAACAACACACGTTTGTTTTCCTGGGCCAGCATCGAGGCGACGCTCAAACCACCCATGCCCGAACCAATGATGATGGCGTCGAAGGTGCCGCTGATGCCGACGGTTTTGCGATAGGGCTTGCCGACCGTTTCCATGGTGTTTCTCCCGCTGACTGGTGGGTGAGATTGAAGGGATGGGGGCGAGATGTCGTAGCTGACCAGCAAGCGGGTCGCACATCCGTCTCCACCGCATAAGGCGGAACGCAAAATCATTGAACGCATGTTTAGTTATTTACGTAAAGCGGCTGCTAAGTAAATTTTTGTAGCGTTAGGAAAAAACCGCCGATAAGGCTGTTGCGCCGCCAACAGGCGTAGGTGTACAAGATAAACACACGTTCAGGAGATTTACCTATGCACTCGTTCAGCCACAGCGAAACCGTAGAAAAAAGCGCCGCCGATACCTGGCTCGCCATGCGCGACTTTGCCGCCATTGCCAGAGCCGGCTTGGCAGAGCGCGTGGACATGCAAGGAGACGGAATTGGCAGCACGCGCCACTTGCACATGCAAGGTGGCGGCGTGCTGGTGGAGCGCCTGGATGCGCGCGACGACGCGGCGTTTGTACTCAGCTACACCATGACCGAGCACGGCCCGATGCCGTTGGCGCAGTACCAGGCGAGCATGCGCATCAGCTGTGCTGGGCGACGCTGCGAGGTGACATTCACCGCGAGCTACGAGCCGCAAGGCATCGACGAAAACAAGGCCAACCGCATGCTCGGCAACGTCTACCGCGCCTTGATTGCCACGGCCCGAACCGACCTCGGCCTTTCGTGATCAGGAGCTTTCCATGGCAGTGCTGAGCTACCTCACCCAGATTCAATTCGACCACGGCGCCATCAAGCACCTGGCCCGTGGCATGCAACGCCTGAACATGCACCGGCCGCTGATTGTCAGCGGGCCGACCATTTCCAAAGGCGCGATTGTGCAAACCTTGCGCGAGCAATTGCCCGCCGACGTGCCGTTCGTGCTGTTCAGCGACGTGCCCGGCAACCCGACCGAAGCCGCTGTGCTGCAGGCGCTAGCCCTGTACCGCAGCGCCGACTGCGACGGGGTGATTTGCATCGGCGGCGGCTCGCCCATGGACCTGGGCAAAGCCGTGGCCCTGCTCGCCCGTCAGCCCGGGCCGCTAGCGCAATACGCCGCCACCGAAGGCGGCAAACAGAAGATTCGCGACGTCGCCCCGCTGATTGCAATTCCCACCACCGCAGGCACCGGCTCGGAAGCCAGCGTGGCGAGCGTGATCATCTGCGAAGACGGCCGCAAGCTCACTTTTGTCAGCGATTTGTTGCTGCCACGATTGGCCATCTGCGACCCGCTGTTGACCCTCGGCATGCCCGCCAGCCTCACCGCCTCGACTGGCATGGACGCGGTCACCCATTGCATTGAAGCGGTGCTTTCACCGGTGGTGAATCCGCCTGCCGAAGCGGTGGGGCTCGATGGTTTGGAGCGCGCGATTGGTGAGGGGTATTTGCTCAAGGCGTTCGCCGATGGGAGCGACCTGGACGCCCGCTGGAACATGATGATGGCCTCCACCGAAGGCGCCCTGGCGTTTATCAAAGGGCTGGGCGCCGTGCATGCCATGAGCCATGCGGTCGGCCGTTTGCACGCACTTAACCTGCACCACGGCACCCTCAACGCCGTGCTGTTGCCGGCGGTGTTGCGCTTCAACCACGCCTACGTCGGCGAGAAATACCAGCGCATCAAACGCGCCATGGGCCTGGCGCCCAGCGCCGACCTGGCGGACTACCTCAGCGGCCTGAATCAGCAACTCGGCCTGCCCGCCAACCTGGCGCAAATGGGTGTTCGCGTTGAGCACCTTGAAGGGCTGGAGCACCACGCCATGGCCGACCTCAACACCATGACCAACCCGCGCCAACCCAAAGCCAGCGATTACCAGCGGTTGTTGGAAGAAGCCCTGCACTAGTCCCCCCGTAAAAAGCCCGGCACATAAGGAAGAAAACAAGATGCTTGGATTGATGATGGAAAAACCGCTGCTGGTCAGCAGCCTGCTCGAACACGCCGAACGCTTTCACCCCGAACAGGTGGTCGTCAGCCGCCTGAGCGACGGTAGTGTCGTGAACAACACCTACCGCGACCTGGCCAAACGCACCCGGCAACTGGCCAACGCCTTGCTGGCCCTCGGCACCAAGCCTGGCGACCGCATCGCCACCATTGCCTGGAACACTCATCGCCATGTGGAGCTGTACTACGCCTGCGCGGGCATCGGTGCCATCTGCCACACCATCAACCCGCGCCTGCATGCCGAGCAACTCACGTACATCATCGAACACGCGGAAAACACCTTGCTGTTCTTCGATACCGACCTGGCCCACGTGGTCGAAAAAATCGCCCACGTGCGCCAAGGCAACCTGCAATGGGTGGCCTTGAGCGACGAACAGGCACTCACCCACTCCCTGCCCGCCGGCTGCCTGGCCTACGAAACCTTGCTCAGCCGTGAGAGCGACGAATTGCTCTGGCCCGAGCTGGACGAGCGCAGCGCCTGCGCGCTCTGCTATACGTCCGGCACCACCGGCAACCCCAAAGGCGTGCTCTACAGCCATCGCTCCACCGTGCTGCACGCCTTGGTCAGCGCCCTGCCCGACTGCGCGGCGTTGTCGGCGCTCTCGGTGGTGATGCCGGTGGTGCCGATGTTCCATGTCAACGCCTGGGGCATGCCCTACGCCACCCTGCTCACCGGCGCCAAGCTGGTGATGCCCGGCAGCGGCATGGACGCCGCGAGTCTCGCCGAGCTCATGCAGCAGGAAAAAGTCACCCTGGCGCTCGGCGTGCCGACCATCTGGCAAAGCGTGCTCAACTACCTCGACGATAACAAGCTGAAGCTCGATTACCTGGAAGAAGTGTTTATCGGCGGCGCGGCGGTGGATAAATCGCTTTTGCTGCGTTTCGAAAAAATTGGAATCGATGTTCTCCAAGCCTGGGGCATGACCGAACTCAGCCCCATCGGCGCCGTGAACCGTCCCCTGCCCGACTCCGCCCACCAGAACGAAGAACTGCGCCTGCAGGAAAAACTCAAACAAGGGCGCGGCATCTGGGGCATCGATTTACGCGTGGTTAATGACGTTGGTCAGCCGTTGGGCTGGGACGGATTCAGCGCCGGGCATTTGCACGTCAAAGGCCATTGGGTGGCTGGCCAGTACTTCCGCCAGCCAGGCTCGGCCTGCACCGACGACGGCTGGTTCGCCACTGGCGACATCGCCCACATCGACAGCCGCGGTTTTCTGAAACTGACCGACCGCTCCAAAGACGTGATCAAGTCGGGCGGCGAATGGATCAGCTCGCTGGAGCTTGAACTGGCTGCGCAAACCCATGAAGCCGTGGCGCTGGCCGCAGTGATTGCGGTTGCCGACGACAAATGGTCCGAGCGCCCGCTGCTGATCGTTATGCTTAAAGACGGCCACCCGTTGGACCTGCCCACCATTCGCGCGCACTTGCAGGCGCACGTGCCGAACTGGTGGCTGCCGGAGCGGCTGGAAATCATCGAACAGATGCCCATGGGCGCAACCGGAAAAGTGCACAAACAAACCCTGCGCGAGCGCTTCACCTGAGCTAGCCACCCCGTCCCCTTGGCGCGGTTCAAGCACGCGCTTGGGTTTTGCGCAGCGGGCCAGGAAGTGATTCCTGGCCTTTTTTACGCCCTGTTTTTAATCCAACGCGTCGCTGGTGGGCCGCTGACGCTTTGCCGATAATGGCCGCTTCGCACGCTGTGCTTTTTTCCTGCCCGATGAGGCTCACGTTGTCCAAACAAGACCTACGCGCCGTGATACTGGACCAAGCCCGCACCCTGTTTCTGGACGAGGGCGCCAAAGGGCTTTCCATGCGCAAACTGGCAACCGTGGTAGGCGTTACGCCGGGCGCAATTTACTGGCACTTCAAAAACAAAGAAGAGCTGGTCAGTGAAATTTTTCTCGAAGGCGTGCACACCTTCTCGCGCTACTTAAGCCGCGCCCTGACCGGCAACGACCCGCTGGACCGGCTGCTGATCTGCTCCGAGCAATTCCTCGCCTTCGGCCTGGAACAGCCCAGCCACTACGACGTGTTTTTCCTCAACCGCACGCCGCAAGTAGACCCTGAGGTAGTAGAGCAACTGGCGGCGCTACGACGGGGAAACTTCCAGATGCTCATCGACCGCATCCGCGAATGCCGCGACGCCAACCTACTGCGCCCCGACACCGACCCAGTCCGCACCGCCACGCTGATGCTCAGCACCTGCCAGGGGCTCATCACCATGCACCGGTTTGGGTATTTGGGGGACAGCGTTGAGCACTTTCAGAAGATTTATCGGAATACGTTTAGGGGGTTGATGCAGGCGATGTTGGTGTGACGGGGGGGATTTATAAAAACATCCGTAGCGTTTGCGGAAGTGACGGTGGACTGAACTAAACCACCGTCATTCCCGCGTAAGCGGTGGTCCGACAATTCGGAATCCAGAATTGCCCGACGAACACCGTTACCTGAAAAACTCTGGATCCCCGCGTGCGCGAGGATGACGGAGGTTTTGGTAGGAGTACCGTTACCTGTAAAACTCATTCCGGATTGCCCGACCAACACCGTCCCCCCAAAAAAACGCCGCCCCGCCCAAGGAGAAAAGGAGCAATGAAAGTGGGACTATGGATCGCCGCCATCGCACTGACCCTGTCCACCGGCACCGGCCTCTACCTGCTCTGGAAAAGCGCCAGCGCCATGCGCCTGGCTATCAGCGCCGAGCATTGGCCCACCGCCGTGGCCGAGCTAGAACGCGTCACGCTGAACACTCACGCGGACAGCGAAGGCACCAGCTCCTATGAGGTCAAGGTTGCGTACCGCTATCAGGTCGCGGGGGCCGACTACCCAGGCAACACGCTGAATTTCGGCTACGGCCCCAGCACCGGGCACGCGCAACATGCCAAGCTGCTGGATAAACTACGCACAGCAAAAACCGTTGAAGTTCATTACAACTCTGCGCGGCCCGAGCAATCGAGCATTGGCTTCGGGCCGACGCGTTCGCATTTCATCAACCTGTCGCTGGCGCTCACCTTTGTACTCGTCTCGCTGGGTTTCGCAGCGACGATTGCCGCGTTTCAGTCCAGTGATGAACATCTGCTGGCGCGCATTAAAATTATCCAACCGGCAGCGCAAACGCCCTCGCCGAGTCCAGAGCAAACACCATGAACCGCCGCAAAAAAATCAATCAGCTCCTCAAAGCCCACGCGAAAAAGGCCAGCGCCAAACTCGCGCCGAAAAGTAAGCCGAAATACATCAGCAAAGCTGACCGCGCGAAGCTCGCGGCCGAGGCTGAAAGCGCTCCGGTGCAAAGCAGCGAAGCGCAGAACGAGGGCTGAATCAGCCGAGGGATTTCTTCAGGAAAAACCGTGACCGGCCTTTAGGAAATTCCGGCAATTGGCCAAACACGGCGTACCCGTGGCGCTGGTAAAGTGCCAGGGCGTCGGGGTTAAACGTGTCCAGCCAGGCGCCGTGGCAGCCGCGCTTCAGCGCTTGCTGCTCCGCCGCTTCCAGCAGCTTGCCGCCGTAACCTTGGCCGCGAAGTGCTTCAGGCACCCAGAGCTTTTCAATAAACAACCAGCCCCACGCCGTATAGCCGCTCAAGCCGCCGAGTACCTCATCTGGTGCGTCGCCACCGCGGAGCAGAACGGCCAGGGGCTGATTGTCGGAAGCGCCCACGTCGCCTTCGTTAAACGCTCGCAACCCATCGAGAATTACCTGCTGGGCCTCGGCGCTTGGTGAGTTGGAAACATCCAGGGTGATCGGTTTCATGGCCTGCCCTCCACGCCGCCCGTTATGTGCGGGAAATCAGTAGTTTTATGCCCGCCGCCGCAAATACCAATGCCAGCGCACCTTCAATCCAGCGCCGGGCGTGGCGGTAGGCGCGCACCATCGGCGCGGTGGAGAAGATCAGCGCATAGCCGCCAAAAATGCTCACGCTCAACACCGCGCAGGCGCCCAGGGTCGTGATCACCGTCGACAAGGTGGCGCCGGGCCCAAGGCCGAGGGCCATGGTGGCGATCCAGCTCAGAATCGCCTTCGGGTTGGTGAGGTGCATCAGCAAGCCTTGCCTGTACAACGTCGCGCCGCAAACAGGCGGAGCGGCGGCCAGCGCTTGTTCATGCTGCGCTTGGGAGGTAAGCGCCGAGCGCCCGGCTTTAAAGGCGAGGAACAACAGGTACGCGCCGCCGATGATCTTCAGCACACCGATGGCTTGCGCATAGGTGGTTAGCAACGCCGACACCCCGGACGCCGCCATCACGCCCCAAAAAAACGAGCCGCTGATAATGCCCGCCGCCAGCATCAGCGCTGGCCGCCGCCCTCGGTGCATGGCCACGCCCATGATGCGCATGTTGCTCGGGCCGGGGCTGGCGGCGCCAAGAGTGTACACGGTGAGCACCAGCAGCAGGTGATGGAAGTCGAAAGCCATGGCCGCGCCTATTTAGCGAATGAGCAGGCCGAAGAATTATCACGTTGGCCACGGGCCCTGCCAGACACAGATGCCTCAGTAAAACTCGACCATCTGTGTGTCTACCCGAGCGCCGGGCATCATTTTTTCGAGCCCGTCGACCAACGCATCGCCGGCCGCTTGCAGCGCGTCGCGCGGCATCGACGGCAATGCTTCTAGCACAAACCACATACGCGTGGCAGTGCAATCCAGGCGAGTGCGCACGCCCTGGCGCCAGTTCCAGCGGCGGCACGTGACGCCAATGTCGTCGCGCCAGATCACTTCCCCTTTTTCCGGCGACTCATTGGCCGGCGCGCCGTCTTTGAAGGTGTCGAACAGCTCGGTGCCATCGGCCACGGTCAAACGCGGCGGCCCCACGTAGGCGGCCAGGTTCTCGCCGCCCACCGGCACGGCGAATTGCAGGCTGATGGCGTTGTACAGATCCACCACCGGATCGATGCTCGGCAGCGTGCCGTCGCGCAATACGCGCTTGCGCAGTGCTTCGGCCGAACACGGCGTGCGCTGCGGTTTGGCGCCGAACAGACGGAAGGTGTCCGCCCAAGCGGCGAGGTGCGCTTCGCCCCACGCAGGGTCACCGGCCAACACGGCAGCGCAGGCAATACCCATGGCGTCGGCGGCCACCTGTGGCTGGGTGATGGGCGCGGCTTCAACGCCGATGCTTAGCGCCCGGAAGCCCGGCGCGAGGGTGGCGATTTCAGCGTCGAGAACAGGCAAGACCAGTGGCATGTGAAATTCTCCGGTTCAGCGGCGTTTAAGGTTGCGCATGGCGTAACAGCCCCATGCCGCGTCGAGGGTACGGAGCGTGCGAATCAAGGCGTGGAGTCGGCATTTCAACGGCATTTTCCTTAGCAGATGTAAAGACCAGTATCGGTCAGCCCGCTGAATCCTCGCTGCTGAAGGCCATCAGGTCTAATGATTAGCCTTCATGGCGTATTAGTTTTGCTTATCCGGCTGTCAGGCAGCTGAAGGAGCCGGCGCGGCCAGCGCATAGCGATTTTTGCCCTGGTGTTTGGCTTCATACAGCGCCAGATCGGCGCGGCGCATCAAGCTGAACAGGGTTTCGTCTGGCAGGTGCTGCGCCACCCCAATGCTGATTGAAAGCGCGACGCCAAGCACCGGCTGGCCATTCACGGCATCGACAATCCGCTGCGCCAGGGCGCTGGCGGCGCCTGCATCGGCGAGCTGCGCGGCGACGGCAAACTCTTCTCCGCCAAGCCGGGCGACGTTATGGCCGGGGCTTTGTTCGCTGAGCACATTGGCCACTTCCACTAACACGCGGTCGCCAACATCGTGGCCGTGGCCGTCGTTGATCTTCTTGAAGTCGTCGACGTCGAGCATCAGGAAAAACAGCGGCACGCGAGGTTCGCTGGCACTAACCGTGGCAGTCAGACGCTGAATAAATGCCCGGCGATTGGGCAGCCCGGTGAGGGTGTCGCGGTACGCCATGTCGTGCAGTTGGCTTTGCAGGTTGAACACATCTTTGCGGGTGCGACACAGCGTGGTGCAGACCATGGTGGCGATCAGCAGGCTGGCGGTAATCAGCATGAGCGTAAGGGTGAGGTCGAGTGGCCGATCAAAGCTCGGTTGCACCACGGCAAACAACGTGGCCCATACGGCGATGCCGGTGCTTAGCGCGTGGCTCGGATGGGCGTGCATCGCTGAAACCGGCAGGCTGAATACGAGACCGATAGGCAGAAACCAGATGGCCGGGTTGCCAATGGCGTTGGCCAGCGCACCGAGGCAGGCGGTGCACGCGCATACCAATAGCAGCCCGCTGAGCCAGAGTTGTTGCGTGGTACGCGCCCGATAGGTGAGCAAACAAATGCCAGCCGACAGCACGCTGAAGCCGTACAGCAGCGGCGAAATGCGTTGGCTAACATCGGCCACGATCAGCACGATCAGACAGACAGCAACCGCCAGTACTTCGCTGGAAACCACCAGCGGGCGCAATTGAGCGAAGGACTTCTGCTCAAGGCTTTCTTCGGTTCCGTGCACGCTTACTACCAGAAAGAACGGTCGGGCGCCCATGGTAGCTGAGCGGTGTGGCCGGCTCACCTCGTTTGTGAGGCAAGCCGACTACCGCAGCAACACGCGTTAGAAATCCACCGTCAGCCCCGCATACACCGCACGGCCATCAGCCGGCGCGTGCAATGACTGCTGCACGCTGGCGGTGGCGTCGTACCACACGTATTCGCTGTAGCGATCCGTGAGGTTTTTCAGTTGCAGGTCGATGCTCACCTCAGCGCTAAGTTGGTAGGTGGCGCCCAGGTTGAGCAACACAAAGTCGCCGTACTTGCCGGTGCTGTTGGTGCGTTCCAGGTAGTAGTCGCTTTGCCCGTTGACCCACGCGGACAGCTGCAATGCTTCGCTGGCCTGGTAGGTGGAACCCAAGGCATACAGGTGATGGGGCACGTGGTCCATTTCCTGGCCTTTGCTGGCGGGCAGGTTGGGGTTGGGTTTGAGAATTTCCGAGAACTGCCGCGAGTACGACAGCCACACACTGGTAGCCTCAGTGGGGTACAGATTGACCTGAATGTCGTAGCCACGGCGCAGGGTTTCGCCGATGTTTTCCGAGTCGCCGACGGCATCGTTGAGTTTGCGTTGCACCTCGTCCGAGGCCTTTTGTTCCCAGTAGGCGATGCGCCCGTCGAGCCACGACGCCGGGTTGAATTTGAGCCCGGTTTCCCAGCCGTCGTTGATCGAGGGGTTGAGGTCGTCGCGCTGGCTGGCCAGGCGGTAGCTGGCCGACCCCACGCCGATCTGAAAGCTACGGCCCCAGTTGGCGTAGAGGCTGGCGTGCTCCCACGGGGCGTAGACCACGCTGAGTTTTGGCTGGCGGATCAGGCCGTAGTCGTTGACGTCGGCGCGCTCGCCGGTGAGTTCGTTGCTGTAGTCGCCGTAGACCTTGTCCACCCGATACGCCGGGATGATTTTCAGCGACTCGACTGGCTCAATCACCGCCTGCACATAACCGCCTACCACATCCAGGTCGAACTGCTGATCACGGGTTTGCGCGCTGCGTACGCGCTGCGTGGTGCGGTAGCGGCGACTTTGGTTTTCCTGACGCTGCACATCGGCGCCGCCTTCCAGGGCAAAGCCATGCAGGTATTCCACTTCCGGGCGCCATGTCAGAGTGCTGAGGGCGCCGTACTGACGTTCATCGGCCACACGTTCCTGCTGGGAAACGCTGCGCCAGTATTGGGTCCAGCGCTCGTCTTTAAAGGTATTAAGGTAGGCCTTGCTGGCCCACGACAGGTCGTGTTCCAGGTTGAAATCCAGGTGCAGGCTGGCCTGGTTCATTTCCCGGTTGCCCTGGTCGGTGGCGTTGTTGGCGTAGGAGTCGCGCGGGTGATCGTGGGCATCGCGCCGGTTCAGGTAACCGGCTTCGTCGGCGTCGCCCTGGTAGTGGCGCAGGATCAAGCCGGCGCGCCAGGCGTCTTCATCGGCCGTGTAAAACCACTTGCCGGCGAAGCTCTGGCGGTCGGCGTTGGCATGGTCGCGGTAGCCGTCGCTTTGCTGGTAGGCGAGGAAATAGTTCTGGCTCCAGTTGCCGCTTTCGAGGCCTTTGACCACCTGCACTTCCTGGGTATCAAAGCTGCCGTAACGCACCCGCAGCTTGCCCTCGCTGCCGCCAATGCGGGTGTTGATGCTGGCGTTGCCGGCGATATTGTGCAGGCCGTAGCGCGGGTCGTTGGTGCCGCGCACCACTTCAATGCTGTCGATATCCAGCGGGAACACCATGTCGATAAAGGGCATGTTGCCGTCGTTGGTATTGCTGGGAATGCCGTCGATCAGCAGCTTCACGGCGTTCACTTCGCCCTCGCCATTGAAGCCACGAAACGACAACTTGCCGGACGTGGTGCCCTGGTTGAATTGCGTAAGCATCACGCCCGGCACACGGTTGAACAGCTCCCAGCTGTATTGCACCGGCTGCTTTTCAATGATGTCGCTGCCGACCACATCGACTGAGCTGAGAATATTGCGGCTGGCCAGCGGGCCGGCATCGGGCGCAGTGACGTTCACGGCGCCGAGGGTCAGGGTTGAATCGCCCGGTGTGGCGGCAAAAGTGAAGGCGGGAACGAGCAGAAACAGGCCGCCGAATGAGCGGAAAAACACAGGCGAATAAGCCATCGAATGAAATCCTGAAAAGCCAGATAAGCGGGTGCGCGTTTCCTGCGAAACGGCACGTCAACAAAACGCGGCAAGGCGCGTGAGGCAGTTCAGGCGATGGGTGGAGCGCGGGGGTTGAGCGAGGGCCAGTCGTGGCGCGGGGGCGGTTGCGCGAAGCTGCGAACGACGATGGGCGCGATGCTGCGGGCGGGGATGTAATCCAACGACCAGGCGCTGCTATTAACCGCCACCGCCGCTGCAAACGAGGAGCACAGCGGGCAACTGACTTGGTCGAGGTGCACGCTCTGCGAATCCGACCCGGTCAGCTCCACGCCTGCACCGCTGGCTGCCGACACCGAGCAGAAGCCGCCGCCCAGGCCGCTGAGGTTTAGCGCGCTCATCTGGCCGTGATGAATACCGCACGCGAACAGACTGAACAGCACGCTGGCGTACAGCATCCATGCAGTCAGTGAGCGAGTGTGGCGGGCCATTTTCATGGGGCGCGACTCTAGCACCGCGCTCCGGCATCGAACAGGCAGCGCCGTGGGCGCAATTGCCGCAGGTGGAATGCGTGCGCCCTACCCTGCGTTTACATCGACGCGTATTGAATCGCCGCCGTACCGGAGCGCCAGGTGCTTGGGTTGGTGCCTTCGGTTTTCAGAAAGGTGCGGCAGAAATGCGCCTGGTCGCAGAAGCCGCATTCAGCGCCGATCTGGGTCAGGCTCTTGTCCGAGTGGGCGATAAGTTGCTTGGCCTGGGCGATGCGCTGCTGGTGAATCCATTCTTGCGGCGACAAGCCGGTGGTGCGTTTGAAGGCCCTGGAAAAATGGCTGCGCGACATGGCGCAGGCCTCGGCCAATTGCGGAACGGTTAATCGACAACCGAGGTTTTCCGCAATCATCTGTTTAGCCAATCGTTCGCGCCAAGGCGCTAAACCACCGATTACTTGAGTCTGTTTGGACTGGTCAAAATGATCAGCCGTGGGCAAAACATAGGCGCGCGAAAGACTCGCCATAACAGATTCTCCTGAAATGGATATAAGGATTGGGTGCACAAATAATTGGGCAGAAAGTTAAAGGCGACTGACTTGCGAGCCGCGGTGTTGCTGGCGTCCGCTGCTGGCTAGCGCGGCGCTCGTTATTGACTTACTTATCCTTGTTTGTTGTTTCAAAACGGCTATTTCGAAACCGCTTTTCTCACATTCAAATCACTTGCCGATTCCTCTTCTGTAAATAATTAACCAGTACGACTCCGGCACTGCACAGCACTAAATAAACCGCCGCCGTAAACAAATAGAACTCCACCAACTGGCCATTGCGCTGGCCCATTTGCCCGGCCGCGGCGAGAAAGTCGTTAAGGCTGATGACATACACCAGCGACGTGTCTTTGAGCAGCCCGATGGTTTGGCTGACCAGGGCCGGGCTCATATTGCGCAACGCTTGCGGCATCACGATCAGGCGTAGGCACTGCAGGGTGCTCATGCCTAACGCTTTGCCGGCTGCCATCTGCCCGCCCTTTACGCTGTTGATGCCGGCACGCACCACTTCGCAGAAGTAGGCGGACTCGGCCAGCACCAGCGCGATAATCGCCGAGTACATCGCCCCCACCGTCAGATAGGGGTTGCCCGTGATTGCCCTGAGCACAAACGGCATCAGAAAAAACATCCAGAAAATCGTCAAAATCAGCGGAATGGCGCGGAACAGATTGACGTAGCCCGCCGCCAGTTTGGCCAACGGCCGGGGGCCATAAATCCGCACCACGGCCAGCACGCAGCCCAGCGAAAAACCCAGCACCAGCGCGACGCCCACCAGCAGCAGCGTGGTCTGCAAGCCCTGCCACAAATAAGGCAGCGCCGGCACGATGCCGCTCCAATCAAATTCGTAACTCACCGCAGCGCCCCGGCTTCGCGCAGTTCGGGCAACGCGGTTTTCGCTTCCAGATGACGCATCAGCAGCACCACGGCGTAGGTGATACCCATGTAAATCAGGGTGGCGGCAATAAACGACTCAAACGGCTGACCGGAAAACTCGCTGATCTGCCGGCTCTGGCCGGTCAGCTCCATCAACCCGATGGTCAGCGCCGCCGCCGAGTTCTTGAACACGTTCATAAAGTCCGACGTCAACGACGGCAGCACCACGCGAAACGCCTGCGGCAGCAGCACAAACCGGTACACGCCCCACCGCCCAAACCCCATGGCCCGCGCCGCCATGGCCTGCTCCGCCGACACCGATTGCAGGCCGGCCCTCACCTGCTCTGCCACGCCGGCCGTGGTGTACAGCGTCAGGCACATGACCACGCTGAGGAACTGGTTCAGCATCGGGTTCATCTGCTTCAGCGCGTCGCCCCACGTTGTCGGCAACAGCTCCGGCACCACGAAGTACCAAAGAAACAACTGCACCAGCAGCGGCGTATTGCGAAAGCAATGCACATACACCGCCGCGCTCCAGCGCACGGCCTTGTTGGCCGAGCCCCTGGCCATGCCGGTGAGCGTGCCCAGCCCCAGCGCCAAGCCCCACGACAACAACGACAGCGCCAGCGTCCACAGCACGCCCTCAGCCAGCAGCAGCCCATACAGGCCCTCGCCTGTGATGGACGGTTTGAGAAAGAAGCTCCAGTCCCAGCTGTAGTTCATAAACGTGCGGTCCTGACAGGCTTACTGAAGCGCCCGGTCGTTGGGATTTTGGTAGAGCTGCGCGTTTTCGGCCGACAGCGGTGCGTGTATTTCCAAGCCGCCTTTCACGTTGATTCGGGTGTTGAAGTATTTGTCATAGAGCTGGTGCATTTCCCCAGATTGCTGCATACCGACAATCACCTCGTCGGCGAGCTTCTTGAACGCCGGATCGTCCTTGCGCAGCATGCAGCCGTAGGCTTCGAGCGACTGCGGCGTGCCGACTACAGTCCACAGCTCGGGCT
This sequence comes from Pseudomonas sp. AC070, assembly GCF_979258635.1. Classification (NCBI taxonomy): domain Bacteria; kingdom Pseudomonadati; phylum Pseudomonadota; class Gammaproteobacteria; order Pseudomonadales; family Pseudomonadaceae; genus Pseudomonas; species Pseudomonas sp. AC070. The sequence goes on along the minus strand of NZ_OZ409871.1, from coordinate 1,621,211 downwards.
TTTTCGCGGTGGCGATGTTGCCGTAGAACATGATGTCGTCGCCCATCGAAGCCACCGCGCGGCCCGTCTCGACGGTGGTGAAGTTGGAGATGTTGTCTTTGGATAACAGGATGCGGATGTCGAGGTTTTTCTCGCTGTTCAACGTGCGCAGCAGGCGTTCGGAGGTGGTGCCAGCTTCAACCACTACCGACTTGCCGGCCAGGTCGGCGAAGTCGTTAACGCCGGAATCTTTGCGGGTTAACAGCCGCGTGCCCACGACAAAAAAGGTATTGGAGAACGCCACCTGTTTCTGCCGCTCGGTGTTGTTAGTGGTGGAGCTGCATTCCAGGTCGACGGTTTGGTTGGCCACCAGGGGAATTCGGGTTTGCGGCGTGAGGTTGAGGGTGTTGATGTGCAACGTGTCCAAGCCAAGTTCTTGCTGCGCACGTTGAGCGATGCGTTGGGAAATCTCCCAGCCAAAGCCTGCGTGGTTGCCGTTGTCGTCGATGAAATTGAACGGCGTCGAGGCTTCGCGGGTGCCCAGGGTAATGGCACCGGTCGCTTTGATTTTGTCCAACGTGCCGGCCGCCTGTGCCAAGCCCAGTGGTGCAATCAGTAGCAGCGCAGCGAATGCCAAAGCCGTTTTCATCGTTGATCCTGCCCCAGTTTTATTTCTTCGAAAGCGTTGCCAGCGCCACTTCGAGGTCGCGCTGCAACAGGTCCAATGGTTCCAGGCCGATGTGCAGACGCACGATCCATGGCGATTGTTTCCACGGAACCGAGGTGCGGCTGGCGCTGATGTTGGCCAAGGCCACCAGGCTTTGGGTACCGCCCCAACTGGCGCCGATCTGGAAGTGCTTCAGGCTATCGACGAAGCGCTCGATGCGGGCTTGATTGGTTTCACGGAGCGTGAAACTGATCACACCGTTGCCACCGCTGAAGTAGCGCTTGAAGCGCTCATGCTGGCTGTCACTTTCCAGTGCCGGGAAAAATACCTGCTCCACGGCGTCCACGCCTATTAGCCATTTGGCGATGTGGTAACCGCGTCTGGCGTGCTCGGCCAGACGCACCGGTAGCGTCTGCAGGCCGCGCAATACCAGGTATGCGTCGCTCGCCGCAACGCCGGTGCCCAGCGCCATGAACGCCGTTTTCAAGCGCTCGAACAGCTTGCGGTCTTTCACCGTGCACACGCCCATGCACACATCGGAGTGGCCGCTGGCGTATTTCGACAGCGCGGTGCTGACGATGTCCACGCCATGCTCGAAGCAATTGATCTGCCCAAAACCCCATGCGTTATCCATCAACACCAGGCTTTCGTTCTTGTGCGCTTGTGCTGAGATGACCGAAATGTCCTGAATTTCCATGGTGTAAGAGCCCGGGGACTCCAGCACCACCAGGCGCGTGGAATCGGTGAGCCAGGGTTCGATGGTGGCCGCATCCGCCGGGAAAAACGTGTGGGTGATGCCGTATTGCGCCAGCAGCGAGGTGCACAAATCCCGCGTCGGCCCGTACACGCAGTCGGCGAGCAACACGTGGTCGCCTTGCTTGAGCAGCGCCAGCATCGGGTGCGTGACGGCGGCCAGGCCCGAGGGCACCAACAAGCTGAACTCGCCGCCTTCAATGGTCGCTATCTGCTTTTCCAGCGCCCGGCCGGTTGGCGTGCCGTAAAGGCCGTAGCTGAAGCCGTCGAACATGCGCTCCGAACGATTCAAAAAGCTGCGCGCCGAGGTGTAGGTCAGCGTGGACGCATGGTGCACCGACATATTCAGCGCCGTGAATTCGGGCATTAGCGCGCGAATGGGGCGAAGGTCAGCGGGCAGAAAGAGTGATTTCACGGAGGGCCTTTGGCGTGCCAGGTTCTTAGGGTTCCGAAATTGACGCATTGCACGTATAACTTCCAATGCGAAGATGTCTTGCATCAATTCATTATTGATATAGGTAAGCGATGAACCCGCGACAAATCGAGGCCTTTCGGGCGGTTATGGTCACTGGAAGTACCGTGCGCGCCGCCGAAATGATCCACACCTCGCAGCCGGTGGTCAGCCGCTTGATTGCGCAGCTGGAAAGCAACTTGCGCTTCAAACTGTTCGAACGTGAGTCGTCCCGGCTGCGGCCGACGCCGGAAGCCAAGTCGTTATTCGTCGACGTAGAAAAGCTTTACTCCGGTATGGATCAGCTGGAGAAAAAAGCCAAAAGCCTGCGCGAAGGCCGCAGCGGCTTGCTTTCCATCGCCTGCTTGCCGGCCATGGCCTATGGGCCGATGCCGAAGTTTCTTGCCGAGTTGCAGCGCCAGTTGCCGGACTTGTCGGTGCGCCTGGATATCTGCTCCTCCAACGAGGTGCGCGAATTGATCGCCAGCGGCCGCTGCGACATCGGTTTTGCCGCCGAAGAGATCGACACCCACGGCATCGTCGCCCGCAGCATCGCCCGGCGCCGCGCCTTGTTGGCGGTGCCGGTGGATCATCCCGTTGCGGCGATGAGCGAGGTGTCGGTGCTGGGCCTGGCCGACTATTCATACCTGGGCTTGTCGTCTACCGACTCGACCCAACGCTTTCTCAATGGCGTGATGGCCGAAGCCGGCAAGGCCCTGCGCATCACCATTGAAACGCCGTACACGCTGACCATCGCCTCGCTGGTGGTCAGCGGCGCCGGGGTCGGGCTTGTCGACCCTATCGCCCTGGAAGCGTTCGAGTGGCCGGGGCTGAAACTGCTGCCGCTCAAAGAAGACATCTACTTCAATACGCTGGTGATCCACAGCGCCACGGCGCCGCTTTCGGCGCCGGGCAATTTGCTGGTAAGCATTGCCGAGCGGCACCTGGCTGGCCACTGACGGCGGCCTGCGGACAATACCGCTGCAACCCCCTACTCTTTGCTACTCGCCAAGCCGGATGTCGTCATGGATAGATTTCAGGAAATGAAGGTGCTGCTGGCCGTGACCGAGGCCGAGAGCTTTGCCGGTGGCGCCAAGCTGCTGGGCATGTCGCCGCCTAGCGCCACCCGCGCCATCGCTGCGCTGGAAAGCCGGCTGGGCACCGTGCTGTTGGCGCGCAACACCCGCAGCCTGCGGCTTACCGAAGCCGGGCGGCGCTATGTGGAAGACTGCAAACGCATCCTGCTGGAGCTTGAAGAAGCCGAGGAACTGGCCGCCGGCAGCGCCCTGCGTGCGCGCGGCAACCTGACCGTGACGGCGCCGGTGATGTTCGGCGAGCTTTACGTGATTCCGCTGATTACCAGCTACCTCGCCGCGCACCCGCAGGTGTCGGTTAACGCGCTGCTGGTCGATCGCTTGGTGCACATGGCAGAAGAAGGCGTAGACGTCGGCCTGCGCATCGGCCAGTTGCCCGAAGGCAATTTCAACGCCTTGAAGGTCGGCGACATTCGCCCGGTGGTGTGCGCCGCGCCTACCTTTCTCGAGCGTGTGGGCAGGCCGACAAAGCCGGAAGACTTACTCGGCGCGCAGGTGGTGATGTCGTCGGCCAGCACCTTGTTAGCGCATTGGTATTTCAATGGCCCGGATGGCAGCCAGAGCGTGACGCCGCAGCCGCGTTTGGTGGTCAGCTCCAACCAGGCGGCCATCAACGCCGCACGCATGGGCTGGGGGTTTACCTGCGTGTTGTCGTACCAAGTGGCCGAAGCGGTCGCCAAGGGCGAGCTGGAAATTGTGCTCAGCGCATTCGCCACCGCGCCCATCCCTGTGCACCTGGTGTACCAGAGCGGCAAACAGGTGTCGGCCAAGGTGCGCACCTTTGTCGACCATTGCTACGAGCGCCTGGTAAACGACCCGGCGCTGCAACAGCTCAGCGGCTCGTAACGCTATGCGCGCGCTGCCCAACCGCCACCAACAAATGCACACGTTCGCCACCGTGGCCCGCACGGGCAGCCTGGCAGCGGCGGCGCGTGAGCTGAAAGTGTCCACCGCCACCCTGATGCGCACGGTGGCGGCACTGGAAACACGACTGGGCGCCACCTTGTTGAAGCGCAGCCCACGCGGTGTGACCCTGAGCGCGGTGGGCGAGCAATTTGCCGAGCGCTGCCAACTGATTCTTGCGCAAACCGCCGAGGCCGAACGCTCGGCCAGCGGCCTGCACAGCGATGCCGTGGGCAGGCTGACGGTGTCGATGCCGCTGCTGATGACCCACCAGGTTTTTATGCCGCTGGCGGTGGATTACCTCGACGCCTTCCCCGACATGCAGCTGCTGACCCAGGCCCGCGAAACCCTGCCCAAGCTGCTTGATGACGGCATCGATGTGGCGCTGGTGGTGGGCCATCTTCCCGACTCATCCGGCTTTGCCGTGCAGGTCGGCGAGGTGCGGCCGATCATCTGCGCAGCGCCTGCCTACCTCGCGCAATGGGGCATTCCCGCGAGCGCCGAAGACTTGAAAAGTCACCGCACCTTGGTGGCCAGCGCCACCGGCCAGGGTTCGGAGTGGCGCCTGCCTGTTGAGGGCGGGACGCGCTCGGCAAGAACCGCGCCGGTGCTCACCTGCTCCACGCAACAAGGCGCCATTCAGGCAGCGGTATGCGGGTTGGGGCTGATTCGTTGCCTGCGCTACGAAGCTCACCACGAGCTGCATAACGGTTTACTCGAACCGGTGCTACAGGCCTTCCCGGCGCCGCTGTTGCCCGTGCACCTGACCTACCGCGAAAGGCGCAAAGCCAACGGGCGGGTGCGCAGCTTTATCGACTTTATCGCCCCGCGCCTGCGCGCCCATCCGGCCTTTCGCCCTTGAACGCGGCCGGTTATTTCACAAACTGAAATTCTGCATTGCCCGGCGTGGCGATTCTGCTCAACGGCCGGCGGGCGCAGCATGCCTGCACAGCGTCACATTCAGTCGACGCCCCTCCAGCGGAGTGCACCCCATGCCACAGCAGCCGATCACCCTTTACCACTTTCCCCTTTCCGGCCACGCCCACCGCGTGCAGCTGATGCTGTCGCTGATGAACCTGCCGACCGAGGTGGTGTTCGTCGACCTGGCCAAAGGCGCGCACAAGCAACCGGAATTTCTCAAGCTCAACCCGTTCGGCCAGGTGCCGGTGATCGACGACAACGGCACGGTGCTCGCCGACTCCAACGCCATTCTGGTGTACCTGGCGAAAACCTACGGCGAAGGCCGCTGGCTGAGTGAAGAACCGGCTGCCGCCGCGCGCGTGCAACGCTGGTTGTCGGTGGCCGCCGGGCAAGTGGCATTCGGGCCGGCAGCGGCGCGTCTGGTGACGGTATTCGGCGCCTCGTTCAATGCCGAGGAAGTGATCAACCGCGCCCACACGCTGTTCGCCATGATGGAACGGGAACTGGCCAATACCGCCTTCCTGGCTGGTGCCGAGCCGAGCATCGCCGATGTCGCGAACTACAGTTACATCGCCCATGCGCCAGAGGGCAACGTGTCGCTGGAGGCCTACCCCAACCTGCGCGCCTGGCTGGCACGGGTTGAAGCGCTGCCAGGCTTTGTGCCGATGCCGCCGACCGCCGCCGGCTTGCTCGCCAACTGATCGTCGCGCCCCGCTGCCGGTCAGCCCGGCAGCTCACAAGGAGGATCGCCCATGGAAACCTTGCCCAAACACCGCCGTTCGCCCTGGCATGATGGCGAACGCGTTCTGCAGCAGAAAGTGGGTGTGCTCGAGCGCATGGAAGTCGCCGGCCAGAAGTTTATTCGCGACTACATGCCCGACCAGCACCGCGAGTTTTACCAGCAGCTGCCGTTCATGATTGTCGGCGCCGTGGACGATGCCGGCCGACCCTGGGCGACCCTGCTCGAAGGCGAGCCTGGCTTTGCCCATTCCGCCGATGCCAAGCAACTGAGCCTGACCACCACGCTGGATCCGCAAGACCCCGCCGCCTCTGGCCTGCAGGCCGGCAACGCGCTGGGCCTGCTGGGCATTGAACTGCATACGCGGCGGCGCAACCGCATCAATGGCGTAATCACCCACGCCTCGGCGCAGCAACTGGATATCGCCGTGGAGCACGCCTTCGGCAACTGCCCGCAGTACATCCAACAGCGCGCCTACACCCGCGTTGCCGATGACGCGGCCGGCAAACCGGCACGTCAGGACTTCACCGCACTGGATGCCGACGCCACAGCCGTGATCACCAACGCCGACACCTTTTTCGTCGCCAGCTACGTGGTGCATGACGACGGTCAGCGCTCGGTGGATGTGTCGCACCGTGGCGGCCGGCCGGGGTTTATTCAGGTTCAAGGCAACCGCCTGACCATTCCCGACTACGCCGGAAATCTGCACTTCAACACCTTGGGCAACCTGCAAACCAACCCGCAAGCCGGGCTGCTGTTTGTCGACTTCACCACCGGCGATGTGCTGCAACTGAGCGGTCATACCGAACTGGTGCTGGAAAGCCCGCTGATCACCGCCTTTGAAGGCGCAGAACGGCTGTGGACCTTCGACGTGCAGCAGGTGGTGCGGCGCCCGGCAGCGCTGTCACTGCGCTGGCAGTTCCAGAGCTTCGCGCCCACCAGCCTGATGACCGGCACCTGGGCCGACGCCAACCAGCGCCTGCGCCAGACCGAAGCGCGTAAGCAATGGCACCCGTGGCGCATTACCCGTGTGGAACAGGAGAGCCACGACATTCGCTCGCTGTACTTGGAGGCCGTGGACGGCGGCGCCGTAAGTTTTCTGCCCGGCCAACATATTCCCGTGCGCTTGCACCTCGGCAATGGCGACAGCGTGGTGCGCACCTACAGCGTGTCCAGCGCGCCGGCCGATGGCCATGTGCGCATCAGCGTCAAAGCCCAGGGCCCGGCATCGCGGCATCTGCATGAGCAACTAAACCCCGGTGACGTGCTGGACATTCGCCACCCGCTCGGCAGCTTCACCTTGAAAACCGACACCGCGCGGCCGGTGGTGTTGATTGGCGCGGGCGTCGGCATTACGCCGCTGCTGTCCATGGCCCGCGAACTGGTCGCGCAGATCGACAGCGGGCAACGGCAACAGCCCGTGTTTCTCTTTCAAGGCGGTAGAAGCCTGGCCGACCTGCCGTTTCAGCAGGAACTGCAAGCCCTTCAACAGCGCGCCAATGGCCTGTTCCAGCACACGCGCGCCCTGAGCACTGCCGGCGAACAAGGGACGTTGGGCGTGGATTTTGAACTGGCCGGCAGGCTGAGCATTGCCCAGATTAAAGCCCGTTTGCCGCTCGACGATTACGACTTCTACCTCTGCGGCCCGGCGAGTTTTACCCAGGATATTTACGACGGCCTGCGCCAACTGAGCATCCCCGACGCGCGCATTCATGCCGAAGCGTTCGGCCCCTCAACCTTGCGCCGCCAGGGCGACGAGCAGCGCGCCACGCTCGTGCAACCGCCACCTGCCACCGCGCCTGTGCCGGTGTACTTTGCCAACTCCGCCAAAGAAGCACGCTGGACCCCGCAAAGCGGCACGCTGCTGGAACTGGCCGAAAGCCGTGGCCTGAACCCCGACTTCAGCTGCCGCGGTGGCTCATGCGGCACTTGCCGCACCCGGCGCATCAGCGGTCAGGTGCACTACCCCAACCCGCCCGCCCAATTGCCCGACGACGACATGGTGCTGATCTGCTGCGCCGTGCCGGCCGACAGCGAAAACGGCGTTCAGCCGCTGGTTCTGGACCTTTAAGGAGACGCGTGATGCGCACACTGACCTTCAACGACGCCGTGTCGCCATGGCACGATCCCAGCGAGGAACCCGCCGCGCTGCCCTGCACCAGCTCGGAACGCGAACTCAGCTACATGCTGCCGCAGCTTGTTTCGCCTTATGAATGCCAGACGCGGCCTTTCATCCCCGACGGACTGGCCCGCCTGCGCGAGTGGTTCGCCGGTATGTTCGCCCAGCGTTAACGCGTCGGCGCCTGGCCCTTTACCGTGGTGCGGAACATCTCGCGGCGCATACCGTGGTAATCGGAAATCGGCATATGCCAGGTACTGCGGTTATCCCAGATCGCCAAGGTGCCCTTGCGCCAGCGCATGCGGCAGGTGAAGGCCGGCGAGGTGGCGAGACTGAACAAATAATCCAGCAACGGCTGCGCTTCGGGCGGACGCAACCCTTTGATGCCCGAGGTGTAGGCCGGGTTGATAAACAACACCTGCTTGCCGGTTTCCGGGTGGCGCGTCACCAGCGGATGACTGCGCGCCTCGTGCGAGGCATCGCTGCCGTAGCGGATCTGCATGTTCTCCAGCAGCGCGTTGTGGTTGGCGTTTTTCCCGTAGGCGCGCTCCGGGCTGTGCTCGGCTTCCAGCGGCGCCAACAGCGCCTTCATGCCCGGCGACAGCCATTCATAAGCCAGCGCCAAATTGGCGAAACAGGTGTCGCCGCCGTAGGCCGGAATGTCGTGCCCGTACAGCAACGTGAAAGCGGGCGGGCATTCCTGAAACGTCCAGTCCGTATGCCAGGCGCCGCCAAACACGAACGGCGCTTTTTCGTCCGCCTCTTTCACCACATGCACCACGTGGGGATGGTCTTCCATGCACGTGACGTAAGGCTCGCGGCCGAACTCACCGAACTGCTGCGTCACCCGTTCGAGGTCGCTGACGCTTAGCGATTGGCCATGAACAAACAGCACCTTGTGAGTGAGCAGTGCCTGGCGTAACTCGGCAAAACCGTGCGGGTTGAGGGCGCGTAAATCCAGCCCTTCCACATCGGCGCCCAACGCGCCGGTAGTGGGCGTCGCGCTGAAATGTTCATAACGGCCCGGTGGATTGCTGCTGGGTAGCGTGTAGATGAATTCGCTCATTTTTTGTTGTTCTCGCTGCGATCAGGTGGCCCCAGCATGAGACGGCGAAGCAGGCGGCTCCATGATCATTCCTGCCATTTCATGATGAACACTGCCAGCGGTTGGACTATAAGAAATGCCATAACAACAAGAGGGTCGCCCCATGAACTGGCGCCAACACCGCACCCTGACCGGCGTGCGTTACCTGCTCGACACCGCCCAGGCCGAAGGGCTGGACGCCAACAGTTGCCTGAAAGGCAGCGCCATCCGCCTGGCCGACGTGCACACCAGCACCGCCCAGATCGAAGCCTGGCAAGAACTCGCCGTCATCCGGAACCTGCTCGAACACTGCGACCGCCCCGGGCTGGGCTTTCTCGCCGGCCAGCGCTACCACCTAACCTCACTCGGCCTGCTCGGCTTCACCATGCTCGCCAGCCGCACCCTGCTCGAAGCCTTCGCCTCCTTCAGCCGCTTCCAACTGATGGCACTCACCCTCTGCCCCACCCGCCTGGAACGCGACCGCCGCGGCATGTGGCTGCTGTTCGACTCCAGCGTATTGCCCCGCGACACCTGCGCCTTCGTCGTCGAACGCGGCCTGGCCGGCTCGCTGCAAATCACCAGCGAACTGCTCAAACGCCAAGCCACCCCCCTGGCCGTGGAAATGACTGCCAGCGGCGCCGTACCGCACAGCGCGTTCCCTTACGGCGTGAGCGTGTCGACCGAGCGCGACGGCATTCTGTTCTCCACCCAGGAACTGCAAAGCCCCCTGCCCCAAGCCCACATCGACGCCCAGCTACAGGGCGAACAATGGTGCCAAGCGCAATGCCAGGAAATCGCCCACCCACAAACCAACGGCCCCACGGCCGGCCAAGTCCAAACCATTCTCATGGCCCACCCCGACACCCTGCTCGCCTGCCACACCGTCGCCGAACGCCTAGGGCTTTCTGAACGCACCTTGCATAGACGTTTGGCCAGTGAAGGGCACTCGTTTCAGCGACTGAACGAACAAATAAAAAAGCGCCTGGCCAAACGGCTACTGAGCGAATCGCGGCTGGACGTGAACGCTGTGGCGCAGCGATTGGGGTACGCGGAAGCCGCGAGTTTTTCACGGGCGTTTAGTCGGTGGACCGGGTATTCGCCGGGATATTGGCAGCGCGTGGGTGGGGGGAATTGAGGGTTGTGTTTCGGGGCGATTGTTGTTTTGAGGAATCGCGGCTAAAGCCGCTCCTACAGGGATCGGTGATCGACTTTGAGAGCTGCTGGGCGGCGTTGCGATTGGCCGAGATTAGTTTTGTTCGAATACGCGGATTCCAAACCAAGACGCTGCGCCGTAGGAGCTAGCTTGCTAGCGAACCCTGCAAACGAAATTAGAGAATTGCTGTTCCAGGGTTCGCCACCAAGGTGGCTCCTACAAAAGCAGCGGCGACAGCCTGTAGGAGCGGCTGGGCGGCATCCCGATTAGCCGCGATTGGCCGAGCCTGCAAAGATTTAGAAAAAAGAAATAGATTTATTATTCGGCTGTAAATTAGAGCTGCTTAATAAATCTGTCCCCTTTCCTCCTCGGGTATCAGGGGCTGCATCCTGCCCCAATTGTGGCGCATCCATGGTGCGTCGGACGGCGCACAAGGGGGAGCGCGCTGGGGGGAGTTCTGGGGGTGCTCTCGATATCCTTCCTGTAAAGGAACAAGAAGTTGAAGTGGGTGTATAGAGGGCTCGATTTAGCTGCATAAGCCTCTCAGAGTGTTGCTGAGAGCTATGTGTGTATTTCGCTCCTCGTCACCGGTTTCTCCACTCGATTACGCGGAGTACTGGGGGCTTTCTTCCCGCCCTCAGCAAACTGAGAGACGAGACCCTCTCTTTGTGGCTAGGCAATCGAATCAATATCCAAAAGGTAGGGGGCTCCCACAGTGTGCCCTCCCGTAATGGCTGCTATCGCCCGCTCATCATCGTCGGCTGCTGGCGGGGCCATTGCCAGCTGTTCCTGGGCTGAGTTCTCCACATGAGCTTTCCAACGAGGCAAATCGTCCTCAATCAGTTCGGGCAGTCCCGCGAACAAACCATACACATCGGCCTCACTGATACGGTCATCCCGTAATTTGCCCAGTCGCGTCCGCGTGGTTTCTATGTTGTCGTATTCTTGTTGAAGAGCGGCCTTCTCCGCTGCTTTCGTATATCTGTCAGAGCTTGCAGCCAGGCGGCTCTCTAAGGTGAGCAATTGCCGCTTGGCATTCTTTAATGCCTCATCCACCTGGTTAAACTCATCGTCAGTCACCAACGAGCAATTAGAATCCAGAGCTTCCTGCCAGCGGCGCAGGCTGGCCCAACAGTTTGGAATGTAGCTGACGACCATTTTGTGGTCGGCATTATCAATTACTTGTCGCAAGAATGAGCCGCGGTCTGGTAGGCCGTCGGTTGCCTTTAGCGCTTTGGCACAGCCGTGGTCTTTGATGGTGCTGCAACCTGGCTTCCAGAGGATCGAGGACTTCACGCCTGCATTAAAGTAGACCGGCATAAAGTGTCGCAGTTTGCCGTGGTGAGTGTAGGGCTCGCCGAGGATGTTTATCATGCCCAACACAAACCATGACACCCCGACAGTTGGGTTCACCACCGTCACGACACCCTGTGCGATGTACTCCCGCTTGGTGGACGTATTCATCCATGTCGATGGAACACTTGGCACCGGGTCGTTGTGGTTGACTATGCGATGGTGAATCAGGGGCTTAGCCCCTTCAACGAAGACTTTGTCTCCGGCCCGTGGGGCGCCGTAGGTGTAAAGCACAATGTCATAATTGAAATCCGGTCGACGTCGGAGCATTTCAGACACTATCAGCGCAATTGCGCCGCCCAGGCTGTGACCAGTAATGACCAGCTTTTGCCCGATGTAAAATCTGTCCAGATAGCTGACTGCAAAATCATAGGCTACCTTGGCCGCGCCATAAAATCCGTTATGCACCTTGCCAGGTCCTTGCTCAAAGGGCACCTGAGTCGCATCCATGTCGCGCAGCACATCAGCCCCTCCAGCGGTACCCCGTATCGAGATCAAAATCAGCGTCTCATGATGGGTAATGAAGGCTTGGGTATCGGTGCCCTCGTCAGTTGCACTGTCGTCAAAGCAGTGAATACTGGCCGGGTTTTCCTGTTTTTTACCCAGGCTTGGGCTATTAACTTCTGAGTACAGTTCTGGATCGAAGGGCACCACCTCCAGGCGTTTGGAGTACGGCACCTCCTCATACAACGGGTAATACGCCTTTTCCCCCGCCTGCACCGCGTCCACCTGCCAAAGCTCGTCAAATTTTGGCAAAGAGTCACCAAACCAGTTACCGATGCTCGGCTGCAAGGGAAAGCTTACTGTGTCGGTTTCTACCGGATGGAACCTGGGTTGCTGAGCAAAGTCGCTATAACTCAGCGTCGACATCAGCGCCAGTTGGTAGAGGTTGAGCGCGCAGAAATCATTGCTTGGCGATAGCATTGGGCGCAGGGCGCGCAGTGGACGCACCTCCAGCAAGGTGTGCCGGTTCGGCATCAGGGCGACGCCTCGTGGTGTGCGTGCAGGCGGCGCAAACCCCAGCTCCGCCATGGCCAAATCATTTGGCGTGACGACAACGTTCTTCCCGCCATCCAGAAACCCGGTCTGCTGAGTTTTTGAGTTCTTTGCTTGACGTGGCTGCCGAAACAACGAAAAAACATGGGAGTTTGGGGGGGCGCTACGTTTAACCAGCGACGGCAAGTGCGCGTAAAACTCTACCAGTTCACGTACCTCAACCTGATAGTAGCTGTCGTCTTTGCCTCTGGCGGGATTGGAGTGAGTCCTTACACCTGATTTATGCCGAAAGCGAGTTTTTTCGGCCCGCACCTGGAGTTCGGTAATAGGCAGCGGGTAGTGATCTCTTCCACTTAAAACTGTGTAGGTTTTCTCGTTTCCCTGATAGGGCTGATTCAGCTTGAGCACCACTGGGCCACAATAGTGGTTATCCACTTTGCCGGAGCCAGTGGCGTCCAGCTTGCCGGTGTAGACGACGTTTTCGTAATCGGTGACCTCATAGGCCAAACCGGCATAGGGTTTGCCGTCACCCAGTTCATCCACCAATTGAAAACTGGTCGAGTGCCCGCGTAACGGGCAGGTATGAATACGACCGTCAAAGGACGGTTTGTCGCCGTCTTTCAGGGGAACAACACTCATGGGGTCACTTCCTTGTTTTCGGTGCAGCCGGGATAAATGCTGCAGTTGCGACCATCGGGCATTTTGAAAGTGCTGAAGTCTTTGTAATTGCCATAGCAAAAGGCATATTGGTCTTCAAAATTGTCACCCATACAACGTTTCCAGCCACCGGGCACCTTGACCCAGGTGTCCTTCATATAAGGTCTTTCCTCGTCAGCCAGCTTGATCTTCAGCTTCACAGTTTTGCCCGGTAGTTGATCGAGGGTGTACGCGGCAAACGGACGCCCTTTGGTGACATTGCCCTGGGCGTCGGTGCTTTTGCAGTAGAGGATTTTTACAATGCGACGCAAGCCTCCCGAGGTTCGGAAAAACCACTGACACTGCCCGGAAAATTGGCTTTCACCGGCAGCATTGAAGGTGCCCTTGTCGTGAGCGTCGAGAGATTCACTGAAAGCGATATACCCGGAATCACGGCTAAAATCGCCTCGATCTTTCCCATATGCCGCGTTGATCTCAAGCTCTATGCCGTTCAGCATCAACTCGCAGCCTTTACGGGTGCGGTGTATTTCTATCTGTGCATCAGGTTTATATTCAGTTCGCCATTCGCGATTGAACTGCGGTTTTAAGTTGTCACGTTTGCCCAGGTTGCAAGATTGGCCCCAGACGGGCACGTAAGTCACCGTCGCCACATAGGCAAAGCCCGGTGGCAAGTCAGCGGTAAAGGTAAAGGTGTCGGACTTCCCGGGGGCTGAGCAGCCTACGCTCAGGGCGAGGCAACTGCCGAGAATTAAACCGTGAATGACGCGTTTCATACGGGGGCATCTCCCTGCCAATACAGCGTTTCCTGATAAACCCGGTCAAAGTGTGTGGCGTCCAGCTTGCCGGTGTAGACGACGTCTTCGTAATCGGTGACCTCATAGGCCAAACCGGCATAGGGTTTGCCGTCACCCAGTTCATCCACCAATTGAAAACTGGTCGAGTGCCCGCGTAACGGGCAGGTATGAATACGACCGTCAAAGGACGGTTTGTCGCCGTCTTTCAGGGGAACAACACTCATGGGGTCACTTCCTTGTTTTCGGTGCAGCCGGGATAAATGCTGCAGTTGCGACCATCGGGCATTTTGAAAGTGCTGAAGTCTTTGTAATTGCCATAGCAAAAGGCATATTGGTCTTCAAAATTGTCACCCATACAACGTTTCCAGCCACCGGGCACCTTGACCCAGGTGTCCTTCATATAAGGTCTTTCCTCATCAGCCAGCTTGATCTTCAGCTTCACAGTTTTGCCCGGCAGTTGATCAAGGGTGTACGCGGCGAGAGGCTTGCCTCGCGTAACGTTGCCCTGGGCATCGGTGTTTTTGCAGTAGAGGATTTTGGTTATGTAGCGCTTTGGGCCAATCGTGCGGAAAAACCACTGACACTGCCCGGAAAATTGGCTTTCACCGGCAGCATTGAAGGTGCCCTTGTCGTGAGCGTCGAGAGATTCACTGAAAGCGATATACCCGGAGTCACCACTGAAATCACTTCGATCCTTGCCATAACGAGCATTGATATCGAGATCAATGCTGTTCAGCACTAGTTCGCAGCCCTTGCGGGTCCGGTGTATTTCAATCTGCGCATCAGGCTTGTATTCAGTCCGCCATTCGCGATTGAACTGCGGTTTTAAGTTGTCACGTTTGCCCAGGTTGCAAGATTGGCCCCAGACGGGCACGTAAGTCACCGTCGCCACATAGGCAAAGCCCGGTGGCAAGTCAGCGGTAAAGGTAAAGGTGTCGGACTTCCCGGGGGCTGAGCAGCCTACGCTCAGGGCGAGGCAACTGCCGAGAATTAAACCGTGAATGACGCGTTTCATACGGGCGCATCTCCCTGCCAATACAGCGTTTCCTGATAAACCCGGTCAAAGTGTATCGCCGGGGTTTCGTTTGGCTGGGGCAGCCAGGTTTTTGGTGGGGCGTAATCCGACGCCTGCAAGCTATGCATCAGCAAAAAATGAATGCTGTCGGGTTCTTGCCAGCCCCAGGTGTACGCCAGGTCGAGCTGGCCGCGTAGCCAAGTATCAATGTCTTGCTGCTGGGCCAGGTTGAGCAACTGATCGGTGTGTTCGCGGACTAGGTAACGGCGCGTATTGTCGAACTGTATGCTCTTGAATATGGCTTCTGGCGTAGGGATATGGCACCAGGCGGGGTCTGTCGGCAGGGGGTGAACACCGGGATTAGGGTTATCGGTGACAGTCCATTGCTCAGCCTGCCAGTAACACACGCTGGTCATGAGGCCGAGGTAGTCCGCACGCTGCTCGGGTTGCAGATAGGCCAGTGCACGCCCAAGTACGCGGTTATCGTGAAAGCGATAAAGCGCTTGGTTCGGTCGCTCACCCGTCACCAGACGGTTTTGCCAATGGAGGGCCAACGCATCAAGGTCTGAGCTTGCGGCGCTGGCAAGCCAGCCCCAGTGACGGTCAGGTGTATTGAGCATTACCTGAAGGGCCGGATGCTCTACCGCGTCCAAGTGAAAGAGGTAGGGTGCAACGTTCGCCAATGAGTCAGCAGGTGTACCAATATACAAGTTGCGGTACTGGTCTACTCCAAGTTCGCTGGCCAACGCATTGCGTTCGTCGAGTTGGCCATCAGAGTCCAACACCAAGTAAAGGTGTCGTCCCTGCTTGGTTTGCTCCTGTAGCCATTGCTCAAGCGTATTCATGCACTCTCTCCAATACTGCATAGGCGGTCGCGACAGGCCTCGTAGAGCGGGCAGTAGTCCGCCGCTTGCTGCTTGGCGGCGGTCAAGATGGACAGCGGATTGGCGATAGTCGCCAGTGGTGCGCTGACCAGTGCCTGTGCGGCTTGAAGCGAAGGAACACCTGCTACGGGCGCACCTCCCTGGACGATGGGCACGCTACTGAAAATTCCGCCTGCGCTGATGACAATGTGTTGACCACCTGCCTGGAGCGTCAAACTCATTCCGGCATTGATCACCACGTTGGCGGCGGAGACATGGACTTGTGTACCGGCCTGAATCACCAGCGTACCGTCTGCTGTAGTGCTGCTGTTACCGGTGATGCTGATCAGTTCGGTACCACCGATCAGAGTGTTACGCAGACCTTGGGTGGTGTGCAGTTCGTCACCCCTGATCAAGCTGGAACTGTTGCCCTGCCCGGCTACTTCCGTATAGCCCTTGAGCTGGCTTTGGTTGCCGCCGGTGACTTCGTTGAGGATCAGGTTCGCGGCACGACCGTTGAGGTTGCTGTTGCCGAGAATGACGCCGCCCAGTTGGGTTTCGTTGAACGCAGCGGTGCCGTTGTTGAGGATCAGGCCGTTCTGGCCGACGTTGTAGTCGGTGAATTTGTTATGGGACAAACCGCTGGCGTTGGGGGTGGCGATGTTGATGATCGGCACGCCGTTAGCCGCTTGGGTGATGGCAGCGTTGCCTGCGGCGTTGGGGTCGAGGGTGAGTTCAGCTGCGGTGCTGACGAGGGGATTGAGGAACAAGACGCCCGCGAGCAGGCGGGCGATTGAGCGGAAGAGCGGACTGGTTACGTCCATGTGGGCGTCTCGTTCGGCAGCTGTTGAGGGCTGCAAAACTACGGCGCGCAAGCGGGGGTAGCTGCCGGTCGGGACCGGAGGTGCCGTGTGACGGGGCGGAAAAAAGCTGGGGTTTGTTCGCTGTTAGAGGCCCTTCTTCTTTAGGCGGGCGCGGGATCGTCGTTTTCAGGGATCGCGGCTAAAGCCGCTCCTACAGGGATCGGTGATCCCCTGTGAGGGCGGCTGGGCGGCGCTGCGATTAGCCGTAGCGCTTGGCTCCCCTCTCCCGCCCTTCGGGCACCCGCTCCCGCATGCGGGCGAGGGGATTGGTCGGCCACCGCGTTTCAGCTTTGCTCCGTTCTCAATATTTCCCCACCGCATTAAAGAACCAGCCCTGGCTGCGATAGGACAAGTCGGTCAAGTCGTCGCTGAAGTCGCTGAAGTTGTAGCCCACGCCGGCTTTGAAGTGGTTGCCGAAGTGGCGGTATACGCCCACCAGCATGCCGGTGCGGCTGTCTTCGGCGGCGAATTCGTCGCGGCGGCGGACTTCGGCCATCAGGTCCCATTTTTTCACGACGTGCCAGTCCACTCGCGCGGCAACCAGTTGCCCACGGCTGTCGAACCAGTCGGCAGAGGTGTCGCGGCTCATGCGCAGTTCGCTCAGGCGGTAGGCGTATTTGCCGCCCACGCTCCAGCGTTCGGTCAGGTCGTAGATGCCGTCGATGGCGAATACGTGGCTGCGCTGGGCGTAGTCCACGGACGTGCCGGTGGCGGTCGACACTTGGTCGGGCGGCGGCAGGTCGGCCAGGTAGGTGTATTTGGTCAGCAGGTTGAGCTTGTCGTTGAACACCGGGCGGTAGGCGTAGCCCAAAGACGCTTCGACGAAGTCGCCGTTGAAGTAGTCGCCACGGTCGGAGTTGCCAACGGAGAAGTCCAACTTGCCGATAAAGCGCCAGTCCGGGTTGACCTTGTAGCTGATGTTGTTGCGCATCAGCCACACGCTGAGGTCTTGCACGTCGCTGCTGTCTTCGCGGTATTCCAGGCGGCTGGCGTAGCGCAAGTCGCCGTTGCTGTAGCCCACCTTGCCGCCAATGGCGCGGCGTTTGAGGGCGTAGTCGGTCTCTTCGTTGAAGGTGCCGAATTCGGTGGTTACGCCGTAGCTCCAGTGGTCGTCCGGGGCGAAGTCCAGGCCGTAGCCTTGAATCACGCCGGCCTGGTCACCGTGTTGCACGCGCTGTTCGGCGTACACGCTGGTGGTGTCGGTCCAGCGCGAACGGGCGCCGGAGACGAACTGGCCGGTGCGGCCGCTGCTGTCCAGGCCGCTGCGGCTGGCGAAACCGTCGTCGCTGCGGTCGCTGTCCAGTTGATAGTTGAGGTAGACGTTAGTGCGGTCCGAGGCGTCGTAGCCCACGCCCGCTTTGGCGCCCAGGCCCAGGTTGCCGCCGGACAATTCGCCGTTCAGCGACGTGCGTTCGTTCAGGCGATAGTCGCCGCCCACGCCGAGGCGGTTGTTGGCTTGACGGGTGCCGTCGCGGGTCACGGTGCCCTGGCCAAAGCCGTACACCGACCAGTCTTCCTGGGCGTGGTAAAGGGCCTGGAACAGCGCGTCGTTGCGCTCGCCTTCGTCGTAGTTGCCGTTGTCGTAACCGGCGTAGGTGCCGGTGTACAGGTTGCGGTAGGCACCGCCGTAGGTTTGCCGGTCGTTGCGCATGCCGCCCGACAAACGCCAGGCGTCGCTGAAGTCGTAGGCCAGTTGCGCTTCGGCGGCGCGGCGCGAACGGCCGCCGTCTTCGTCGGTTTCGTCGGCTTTAACGGTCACTTCGGTTTTTTCGTTCAGCGGCGCGGTGTAGCTACCGCCCACCTGATCGGTGGCCAGCTCGGACAAGCGCCCCGGTGCCGAGAAGCCGGCGTCGCGGTTTTCGAAGTAGAAGGTGCCGCGCCCTTCGGCGTCGTCAACCACGTCTTTCAAGTCGAACGCGGTTTCCACCCGGTTGGCGCGAGCGCGGGAGTCGGTGCCGGCCACTTGCTGGCCAAAGCCGAAACCGCCGTCGTAGGAGAAGCGCTGGTCGAGGCTGTCGCCTTCGCTTTGGGCCGATTCCAGTTTCAGCCAGGTGCCCTCGCTGTGGCGCAGCAACAGGTCGCCGCCGCCGAGGGTCTGGTCTTCGCGGCCAGTCTGTTCTTGCATGCTGCCCGTTACGCCGACGCGCACGTTGTCGTTTACCCAGTAGGCGGCGCGACCACCGTAAGCCAGGTCGTCGAGCTGTTCCAGGCCCGGCGAGTATTCGTAGCCGACCACCAGGAACACCGGGTTGCCGGACAGGCTGCCGCCGGAGCGGATCAGCGTGCTGCCATCGGCGGTGGCCGACAGCGGCTGGGTGAGGATGACCCGGCCTTGCAGCGCGTTCACGTCATAGTCGATGCCGGCGGAAAGGTCCTGGCTATGCAGCACTAGCCCGGAGTCTTTGTCGCGCACTTCGATGCGTACGCGCTCGCTGCCTTCGGTGAGGTCTTGGTGACGCAGGTAGTACAACGAACCCCCGGTGCCACGGAAGTCTTCACGGGCCGAGGCGGTGCCGGGTTCGGCGGCGAAGCCTTCGATCTGCGCGCGGCGTTCGCCAAAGGCGGTGAAGGCATCGTCGCGGTAGCGCACTTGCGCACCGTAGAGGCTGCGGTCGATCTGGGTCAGTTCGGTGTCGCGAATCTGCTCGCGGAAGTTACCCCACATGGCATGGGACTTCTCATCCTCGACTTTCACGTAGAACTTGCCACGGGTTGGCGCGTCTTCGATCAGCGTCGAGTCGTCGCCGAAGGTGGCCCAGCCTTTGTCCGAGTCGGAGGTCATGCGGCGCAGGAATTCGCGCGGGTCTTTGTCGTTGAAATTGCTGAACAGGCTATCGGCGGGCGCCTCGCCTGTGTCCACGCTGCCGGTTACGGTGTATTTATCGTCCACCTTGCCTTTGGTGTAGAACGCCAGGCGGCCGTCGGCGTAGAGCTTGTCGTCGTAGTAGCGGTCTTCCTGAGTGACCACGCGGGCCGGGCCACTGGTGTCTTGCTGGCCGACGGTGAAGTCGGCGATGGCCACGGTGAACCAGTCGTCTTGCGGCAGGCGCAGGTCGCGGCGGTAGATGCGGCCTTTGCCCTGGTCATCGAGCACGGCCACTTCCACGGTGTGCAAACCGCGCGGAATGATCTGCGCGCTGGCAAAGGTGCCATTGCTGTCGACCGGCACCGGGCGGCCCATGACGAACACGTGCTGGCCGTCTTTTACCTGCTTGCCGTTGAGCGTAACGGTGCCGCCGGCCACTGGAATGTTATGGCGCTGCAAACGGTTGCCGCCGTAGCCGGCCAACAGGTCGGCAGCCACGTCTTCGGGTTTTTCCTTGGGCAACTCGCCACGGCTCACGGCCAACAACTGCGTGCTGGTTTCGTCGAAACGACCGGCTTCGTCGTACACACGCAGTTCGTAGTAAACGTGTTCCGGTGTGCCTTCGGGCGGCGTCCAGGTGCCGTTCAGTTCCGGGTCCAGAGCCACGGTCTCAAGCAGTTGCGGCTCGTCGAACAGGCGACGCTTGCCGAGAATGCGCACCTCGGCACGTTTGATCCAATGCAGGTAGTTGCTGTAGCCGCTGAAGGTCATCGGCTCGCCGATACGCGCCACCCGCGCGCCAGACACCAGGTTCAGGCGCGGCTTGGCCGACAGGTTGTCGAAGCGCACTTGCAGCAGGTCGTGCGCCAGGGCCACGTCAACGCAGCGCTGCGTGTCGGCGCTGCCGGGCTGGGTGCCGTCTTGCGGCTGGCCGTCGACGCTGATGCTAAACGGCGTGACGGCTGCCTTCGCCACGCTGCCCGGCGCGCAGGCTTGCGGTTTGGCTGGCGTGCTGACGAGCGCTTCGTCGTACCAGATTTCCACTTCCACGCGGCGGTTCAGGGTCCACGCCTGAGGGCTGTCGCCGGTGATCAGCGGCTGAGTGGCGCCGCGGCTGTCGAGCTGAATTTGCTCGGGTTTGAGTTTCAGGCGCTCACGAAACACCTCGGCCACTTCACGGGCGCGCTGCAAGCCAAGGCCTTGGTTGTCTTGGTAGATGGCCTGGCTGCGTTGCGACAACTGCTGCGGGTCGGTGTGGCCGACCAGGCGCACGCGCAGGTTGCGTTTGCCGACCAGATGGTCGAGGTGTTTTTGCAGGGCGTCGCTGTCGCGTTCCGGCACGGCCGAACGGCCCGAGGCGAAACGCACTACAGGCAAGCCTTCACGGAGCACCACGGCGCTGACGGTTTCGTCGCTGACGTTTACCACCTGATCGCGGTCGCCCAGGGCACCGTCGAGTTGCCAGAGAATCAGTTTCTCGCGCGGCAATTCGCGCTCGGCGTTGGCCGGCAGTGCCGGCAAACCACCCGGTGTGAACGGCCGGCTCTGCACCAGCGATTCATCTTCCATCGCCCCGCGTGGCCCATGCAGGCCGCAGCCTTTGTTCAGGGCACATTGTTTGCCATCCACTTGCTCGGCCACGGCCAGCGCCAAGGGGTTCAGGGTCAAGGCGGCGATGCCGCATACCCACAATTTACGCATGCTCATCGGATCACCTCCACGCTATCAGTCGCCGGTACGATTTCTTCCTCCAGTTGCAGGTCGTAGCAGCAGTCGTGGGGCTCCCAATGGGCTTTGATCCAGTCCTTCACATAGTCGACACGGGCACGGGCATCGCTCACTTCACCGTCTACCGGCATGCGGTAGGCGATACGCAGAATCGAGGGCTGTGCGTACAGCAATGGCAGTACTTCATCGAGCCGCGCCAGGTACTGCGCGGTCAGTTTGTTGCTGGCGTCGAAGGCCTCGCTGTTGAGGTCCAGACGCACCACGCGGTGCACGCTGGCGCCGAAGTTGGCTTTCACCAGACGGCCTTGGGTCATGCGCACGACGCGCGGGTTTTCGGTGGTGATGCGGTAGCCGGTTGGCAGGGTGCGTTCGTCTACTTTCAGAATGAAGTTGCTGCCACGCATCTCGCTCGGCACGTCGGCGCAGGCGATGTGGTAACGGCCGAATTCATCGGTGGTAATCAGCCAGCCTTTCGGGGTGGCCAGGCGCACGCCAGGAATGCCGGGCTCGCCTTCGTCCTGGTAACCGTTGCGGTTTTTGTCGTCGAACACTTTGCCGATCAGGTCGGAGCAGTCGAACGTCGGGTCGGCCACCACGCGCACGCTGGCGGTGGCGACGTTGGATACCCGGGCGTTGGCCGACAGGTTCAGAGCCCATGTCTGGTTCACGTATTCGTTGAAGCCCACGCCGGAACCGACCACCAGCAGCACCTTGATGGTCACCACCTGGCCGCCGTTGAGGGTGCGAGCCGGCCAGCGCAGGCGCCGCCCTTCCACTTCCGGTTCAGTCGGAACGCCGTCCACTTGCGCGGAGTTTTTGATGTATTTGAAGCCCGGCGGAATCTGGTCTTCGATGGCGATGTTGGCCAGCGCGCTGGACAGCGTGTTACGCGCGGTCAGCACATAGGGCACCAGCTCGCCACGGCTGACGTTCACTTTTGGCGTGTTCTTGGTCATCACAATGGCGCCGCCCAGAATCGGGTCGAGCGGAATGTGGTTGTTGATCACGTCATCGGAACTGCCGCTCAGGCGGAAGGCCAAGTAGTACTGGGTGGTGCCGCTGCCCACCGGCAGGCCGGCAGCCGAGGCCGGGCATGCGGCCGGGTTGTGGGCAGGAATGCCAGGGCCGGGGGCCGTGGCGCCGTTTTGTACCAGCGTCGGTGCGCCGTTGTTGGTGGCGACCAAGGTGGCCTGGCAGCTCGGAATCAATGCCGAAGGCTGTTGCAGGTAGCCCGCCGGTGGCGTTACTTCCAGTTGGTAGTTACCGGCCGGTGCGGCCGGGGTCAGGAAGAACTGGTAGAAGCCGTCGCTGCCGGTGCTCTGCACGGCGCTGGCGTTGCCGCCCACCAGGTGCACGGCAGGGTTGAAGCCGCTCGGGCCGATGATGCGCACCACGGCGCCGCCGACCGGCTCGCGGGTCACGGCGTCGTAGACCACGCCGGACGGATCGACCGGCAGGTTCTGTTCAACGATTTGCGCGCCGCCAGTTACCACGATATCGATGGTGCGGTTGGCCGGGTTCACCGTGCCGTTCACCGCGCCGTTCGGGTCTTGCGCCACCGGCGTGCCATACGGCGCGCGGCTCACGGGGTGGAAGAACGACAGGCTGTAGGCGCCCGGCAACAAGGTCAGTTGGTAGGAACCATCGTTGGCCGTGGTCGCGGTGGCGAGCACCTGACCGCCAGCGTTGCGCGCCTCTACCAGCCAGCCTTCGAGGCCACGCTCGTTGGCGTTTTGTTGCTCGTCGCGGCTGACCGATTCAAACCACACCTTGCCCGACACGCTGGCACTGGTGGCTGCGCCGTCGCGCTCGCCGAACAGGTAGCCGACCACATCGGCGCCGTTGATTTGCGCGGTGCTGATGGCATCGCTGCCCACGCCGCCAGGCGCACCACCGCCGCTGCCGGCGGTGTCGCGGCCATCCTGATAGGCCGCAGGTTGGGTTTCGTTGACGCGGTAGGTGCCGTTGGGCAAACCGTCGAAGTGATAGGTGCCATCGGCCGCCGTCACGGTGGTGCAGGCGCTCAGGGGCAGCAGGGTGCCGCAAATGGCGGTGCCGTCTGCGGTGGTGCCACTAAGGGTGACGGTCACGCCGGGAATGCCCTGCTCGTCTGGCTCGCGGCTGCCGTTGTCGTTGTTGTCCAGGTACACCAGACCCGACAGGCTGAAGCCGGTTTCGGCGAAGTCATAGGCGGTGCCGTCTTCATCGGGCGCTACCACAATGCCGCTGATGCGGTCGCTGCCGCCGGGGTTGTTGGTCGCGGTGCCGCCCAGGCTGCCGGCGTGTTCGCGGCCGTCGGCGAAGGCGTTCAGCGGCGCGCTGTTGTTGGCTTGCTGGGTCAGGGTGTAGCCGCTGGCATCGCTGGCCGGCAGGGTGAACAGGTAGGCGCCGGTGGCGTCGGTTTGTACGGTGCAGGTGGTTTGCACGGTGCACACTTCCACGCCATTCAAGGTGTTGCCAGCCAGGCTGATGCTCACGCCCTGAATGCCCTTTTCGCCCGCTTCGCAAATGCCGTTGTCGTTAGCGTCTACGCACACGCGGCCGGCCAGGCTGGCGCTCACCAACTCGCCAAACAGGTAGCCGGTGGCGGCTTCTTCGCGGCCCAGGGCGATGGCGCGCACTTCGTCGGTGCTGCCGGTTTGCAGATGTGTGCCGCCGGCGGTGCCAACGGTGTCGCGACCATCGAAGTAGCCGGTGGGCAGCACTTCGGTGATGGTGTAGCCCGCCGCGTCAGCCGAGTTCAGGTTGTCGAACAGGAAGCTGCCGTTGGCGATGGTCTGTACGGTTACGTCTACCGCATTGCCGTAGGCGTCGTTACCGGTCAGGCGCACGGCGGCGTTGGGAATCGGGTTTTCGCCCGCGCCAAAGGCGCCGTCGTTGTTGCCGTCGACGAACACCGTGCCGGCGATGCTGGATTTGATCACCCGCACGGTGCCGCAGGCACTGACGTTGTTGCCCGACACCGGGTCGATCTGGTCGGTGGTAGCGGTGGCGCAGGTTTGCGCGGTGCCGCCAGTGGGGTAGCTGATAAAGCGAACGGGCGCGGTGACGATGGGCTTGGCGCCCGCTGTCACGGTGCCGAAATTGCACGCCAGGGCCTGGCCGGTGACGGTGCAGGTGCCGCTGGTGTTATCCACCGTGTTGGTCCAGGTCACTGGCGAGCCGCTGATGTATTCCATCTCGGACGGCAGCGTGCTGCTGAGGTCGGTTTGCCCGGAGGTGCCCGGCCCGTTGTTGTCCACTTCGAAGCGCCAGTTGAACGGCTCGCGCACTTCCACCGGGCCTTGGTTCGGCACGGTGATGGCGATGTCGGAACGCACGCGGATGGTGGTGGTTTCGGTGTCGGCGTCGTCGGCCGGGTTGGTGTCGTTTTCGTTGGTGAACACCTGCGCGCGGGTGCTGACGGTGTAGCCGCTGGTGTCCGGAATGGTCAGAGCGCGGAAGGTCAGGTAGCGCGAAATGCTGGCACCGGTGGCCAGCTGCGCATCGCTGCCGGTGAATACGCAGTTCACGGTCATGGTCGCCGGGCCGGTAACGCTGCTGCCCACTTGGTCGCAAATGCCCAGGTCGGCGCCGCCTGCTGCCGTGGCGATGCCGTTGAAGCGCACGGTTTTGCCGGCCGGTGGCGTCATGGCGTAGCTGAAGCGCAAACCGGTGGCCAGCGACGGGCCCTGGTTGGTGATGCGCGCCAGGTAGTCAATGTCGTTGTTGGCGTTGTTGCCGCCACTGGTGGGGTCAAAACCCAGCGGGTCGGGGCCGGCTGGCGCGTTGTCGTTGGTGACGATCAACACGTTAAGCGCGGCGTTGCTGACGGTCAGGCTGGCGGTGGCGAAGTTGCCCTGGGTGCCACGGGTGGCGGAGGCGTCGGTGCCGATATCGCCGGTTACGCCGGTCAGGTCTTCAGCGGTGGTGGTGCTGTATACGCGCGCCTGGTTGGTTAGCGTCGCGCTGCCTTGCGAACCGCTTTGCCAGTTGGGGCGCACCACCACGCTGATGGTGCGTTGCTCGCCCGAGGGCAAGGTGAAGTTGCTGCACGTAAGCGTTTGCGTGCCGGCGGTGCTGTACGAGGTGTTGGCAGTCAGGCCCGAGCAAGTGCCGCCGCCCGTGGCGCTGGCAGAAATGAAGGTGAAGCCCGGCGCGCCGTTGCCAATCAGGAAGTCATCTTTGACCACCACGTTCTGCGCGGTGCTTGGGCCGACGTTGCGGAAGGTCAGGGTGTAGGTGGCGTTGGTGCCCGCCTCCAACGTGGTGGGCGTCACCACTTTGGACACCATGTTCAGGTCGGCAATCGGCTGAATGCGTACATCCACCGAGGCCACGTTGTTGCTGCGGTCCGGATCGCCCTGGCTGGTGGAATACACCGAGGCCTGGTTGGTGAAATCGCCATCGTTGAGGGCGCGACTCATCGGGATGGTCACGGTGAGGGTGTCGCCGGTTTTCAGCACACCGCCGTTCTGGTCACAGCTCAGCAGGCCAGTGCCGTTTACGGTGCAGGGGAAGGTGGCGGTCGAACCGTTAGTGTTGCTGACCGTTGAAGTGATCGTGCCCACCACGGTGCCGGTGCGGTAGGCCGGCAGTTGGTCGCGCACTTGCAGGTTTATCGCGTCAATGGCGTTGCTATTGCTGTCGCCCAGGTTGCGCACCACCAAGCTGTAGGTCAGCGTGTTTTCGGTGTTGAGCAAGGTGACGCGGTTGCCCGGCGCCGTGGTGGTGTTGGACGGCGTGCTCACCGACTTGGCGATGGCCAGGTCCACCGATGCAGTGGCCGCCGTGGCGGTGACCGACGCGGAGATCACGCCGATGCTGTTCCATTGGCCGGGGTGGGCGATGGTGGCGGAGTTGCTCAGCACGCCGGCCTGTTCGGCGCGGGTGATGATCACCAACGGGTTGTTGTCGGCGTTGCGCACAGGAACCGGTGCGGTGTTGGTGCACACCACGGAGGTGCGGCCGGCGCTTGGCACGCCCGGTTGCGCGGTGCAATTCCAGGGGCCGCTGGCGCTGACGAAGGTTTCCTGGTTGTCGTTGAGCACGTCAGTCAGCGTTACGGTGCCGGTCTGCGCGGCGTACGGACCCTGCACGTTGGTCACGCGCAAGGTGCTGGTCATGTTGGTGCCGATGGCCACCGGGTTCGGGGCTTTGGTTTTGGTGAAGGCCAGGTCCACGGCGTTGCCGGGGCTGACCAGCAGAGGACGGGTGGCCGTGTTGTTGCTCGGCACCGGATCAACCGGGCCGGCCGCGCCGCCGGTGATCACCGCGCGGTTGTCGTTCGGGCCGCTGTAGGAGGTCGGCGTGGCGTCGTTCGGCGCGGTGGCCGTTACGGTAATGGTGTTGCTGCGCCCGCTGGCGTAGCTGCCGGCGAACGGGCAGGTCAGCAGTTGGCCGCTCCAGGTGCAGGCGCCCCACCCTGCACCGCTTGGCGTGGCAGTGCCGGGGGTGAAACCGGCCGGCAGTTGGAAGGTGACGTCAAGGCCATCGGTGGCTGGGCTCGGGCCGGCGTTAACGGCGGTGAGCACGTAGGTCACGGTTTCGCCCGGTTCAACGGGAGACGGCGACGGCACGGCCTGGGTGATTTGCAGATCGGCACCAGGGCTGACGCTGACGCTGGCGCTGCTGCTGTTGTTGTTGCCGTTCGGGTCGGCGGTGGCAGAACTGATGCTGCCGCTCACCGACACGTTGCCGCTGGTGACCGAACCGGCCAGGCGCGTAATAAACGACAACGCAGGGTAAGCGCTGCCCGAGGCCAGGCTGATGGAACGGGTACAGGTCAGCAATTGGCCGCTGGCGGCGCAGCTCCAACCGCTGCCCGAGGCAGACTGGTAGCTGAGCGTGGCCGGCAAGGTGGTGGTAAAAATCTGGTTGCTGGCGGCATCCGGGCCGGCGTTGTTGCCGTTGACGGTCCAGGTGATATCGCTGCCACCCGGAGCGCTGGCCGGGCCGGTGACCACGGCCGACAAGTCGGCACCGTTGTTAATGGTGGCGCTACAGGTTTGCTGGTTGTTGGCCGGGTTCGGGTCGGTGTCGCCCGCGCCTGCGGTGAACACGGCGTTGCTGCTGATGCTCGGGCCGGTGGGCGCCGAGGTGCGCAGTTGCAAGCGCACGGTGCCGCTGGAGGCGCCGGCAAGCGTTGGAAATGCGCAGGTCACTTCGCCAGGCGTGGCGCCGTCATGGGTACAGCCGGCCGAGGCCGAACCCGGCACATAGCTGGCGGTGGCCGGCAACGGAATACGAATGGACGCACCGCTGGCAGCTGACGACGAGCCGTTCTCGTAGTTCAGGTCGACGGTGACCACGCCACCGCGAATGCCGGGGTTGGGGCTGGTCAAACATTGCGTCAGGCTCAAATCGGTGGTGGCCGCCTGCGCGGTTCCCGCCAGTGTCCAGACAGTTGCCAACACGGCGCCGTATAAGCGCTTCCTGCGAATCAAACCCGACACAACGCGACTCTCCCTATGGTGCCAAACGCGCCCTCTGCGCTTTGCAAAGCAAAACGCTCCTAGAGCCGGGCGGCAGATGCCGCAGCCCTGAAGGTCATTACGGTGGCGTCAAAAAAGTGCGGCGAAGATCGGCGAACGCAGACCCGCGAACAAGCCGCGAACCGGCAACTGAACGGTGCGCAAAAACGCACGGGCGTCCGGGCCGGCAAAGGTCGTTAAGGGAAGGGAATCACGGTTGAAACACGGCAAAGCGCCGGTACGTATGGGCGCCCTCGGCACCGCGTGGCAGGCGCCGACCTTTGCCAGCGCGGACGGCAAAACCCGCGCGGGCAAACACAGCGGCGACCGGTGGCAGGAACGATTTGTTTAGTAGCGTGTCCGCAGCGTCACGCCGGCGGTGCGCGGGTCGCCCACCAGCACGCCGTAATCGCCGGCACCTAATTGGGCGTAAACCGCCGTCAGGTAGCGCTCATCGAACAGGTTGCGCACCCAGAATTCGGCGCTCCAGCTGGCGTCGTTTTCGCGCACGCCCAGGCGCAGATTAGTGATGGCGCGCGAGGGCATGTCGCTGCCCGGTCCGCCTTCGAGCGTGCCCTGGTAGCTGCTGCGAAAGCTGTAGTCCACGCCAACGTACTGTTGCCACCCAGGCAACCATGGCCGGTGATAGTCAAGGCCAGCACTGGCGCTCCAGCGCGGCGCGTTGAACAGCCGTTCGCCGCTGCGATCACACACCAGCTGCGGCGAGCCGGGGCTGCACGGTGCGTTGGCAAAGTCGGTGTAGCGCGCGTCGCTCAGCGCCACGCCCAGGCGCAAGTCGAGGCGCTCGGTGGCCCGCAGGGCGCCGTCCAGCTCGACACCGCGAAGGCGCACCTGGCCGACGTTGATCAGGTTGTTACGAATCGGCGGCGAGAATTGGTCCACCGGCGCCGAGTTCGACAGCGCCTGGTAGTCATCGACATCGGTTTGGTACAGGGCGAGATCCAGCGACGCGCGCTCGTTCCAGAAGCTGCGTTTAAGGCCCACTTCATAAGCTGTGGCGCGCTCGGGATCAAACGTCGGCTGGGCGCCCGGTTGAATCACTTCCAAGTTGATGCCACCGGCTTTGTAACCCCGCGAGGCGCTGGCGTAACCGAGCAGTTCATCGGTGAAGCGGTAGCTGACGGCGAGCTGGCCGGAGACGTTGTGCTCGTCGATTTCATCGTCGCGGTAATAGCCATACGGCTTGCCCAACGTGGTGTCGCGCAACAGCTGTCCGCCGAGGCGCGAGACCAGGTCATTGCCCAACGGCGCGAGGCCGGACACCGAACGCGACAACCAGCCGCGCTTTTTCTCGCGGCTGTAGCGCAGGCCGGGCGTGATATCCAAGCGTTCGGTGGCGTGCCAGGTGAACTGGCCGAACACGGCCTGGCTGACGCTGGTTTGTTCCCCGTCGAACGTCTGCCGCGAACCCGCCAGCAACGATTTGGGAATCATCGAGGGGCGAATGCCGAGCAGCTTCACTTCCGGCCGGTCGCCGAGGAAAAACGCGGCGGCATCGTCGCCGAAACCAACATCGATTTGCCGGTTGAAATGCTGCTTCAGGTAATACGCGCCCACCACGTAATCCAGCGTGTCGCCGAGCGAATCGCTCAGGCGCAGTTCCTGGCTGAATTGGTGGTGGTCAAGTTCGGCACCGACGTTGGCAACGTCGAGGCCGCCACCGTCGCCGTCCAGATCAGTGCTGTAACGCCAGTCGCGGTAGCCGCTGATGCTGGTGAGCGTGGCGCCGTTTCCAAGCTGCTGATCGAGCTGCAGCGTCACGGCGTTTTGCAGGGTTTTCGTGCTGTTTCGTTGGTCTTGCTGCACCTCGCGTTTGTAAGGGTCGACCTTCAGCGGTCGATAACCGACGTACGCCGCGCGCTGCAAGGTTTGTTGGCTGTAGTGGCTGGGCAGAAACACGTTGCTGTGTTCGTCTTGCCAACCGTATTCGCCGATCAGGCGCGCGCTGAATGTGTCGGTTGGGGTGAACAGCAGTTGCCCGCGAACGCCTTGGCGGTTTTGGTTGGCGAGGTCATGGCCGTCGTAGCGGTTGTCGATCAGGCCGTCGCGGCTGACGTCGAACGCGGTTAGGCGTCCGGCGAGCATGCCGTCCACCAACGGCCCGGAAAACGTGCCGCGATACTGCTCGGTGCCGTGCTCGCCATAGGTGATTTCGGCGTTGCCTTCGGGGGTGAACGTGGGCGCGCGGCTGAACACATTCACCGCCCCAGCCGTGGTGTTTTTGCCGTACAGCGTGCCTTGCGGGCCGCGCAGCACTTCGATGCGCTCGATATCGGTCAGCTCGGAAACCGACATTCCGGCGCGGCCCAGGTACACGCCATCAAGAAACACCCCGACGCTGCCTTCCAGGCCATCGTTGTAGGCGCTGGAGCCCAAGCCGCGAATGCCGTAGCTGGCGTAGCGCTGGTTGGGCACGGAAACCAGCAAGGCCGGCACCGCCTGTTGAATGGCTTCCATGTCGTGCAGCGCTTGTGCGTCGAGGCGCTCGCCGTCGAGCACGTTCATGGCCACCGGCACATCGTCGGCGCGTTCGTCACGGTGGCGGGCGCTGACCCGCACTTCTTCCAATTGCAGCGGCTCGCTCACGGCAACCGTTTGAGGCTTTTCTTCGGCAACGGGCAAGCCGCCTGGCAGCAGCAAGGCCAAGAGCGCAGCAAAGGTTTTCAGGCTGAGTGTGGAGCGGCGCATCAACCCGTCAGCGCCTCATGTTTGGTGCAGCTCCAGCGTTCGATGCAAGCCAGCAACTCGCCACTGCCCACCGGCTTGAGCAACACCGCATCGAAACGCTCGGTCATGCCAGCAGGCGGCCTGGCCGGAGACGCTGAATACAGCAACGCCGGCAGGTGCGGGTAACGCTGACGCACCTTGGCGAGCAGCGCCCAGCCGTCCATGCCGGGCATGTTTTGGTCGCTGATCAACAGGCAGTACGGCGCTTTTGCAAGGTAGTCCAAGGCGCTGGGGCCATCAGCGGCCACGTCCACATCGAAGTTGTAGCCGGAGAGCAAATCGAACAGGGCTTCGCGGTTATGCGCCACGTCATCGACCACAAGAATGCGCCGCTCGCCGCCCTCGACGCTGCCGCCGTGGCTGTCGAGCAGGCCGCTTTCCAGTTCGTCCTCGGCGGCCAGCTCAAGGTTCAGGTCAAAGGTGAAACGGCTGCCCACGCCATCGGGCGCATCCAGCTTGAGTTCCGCGCCCATGTGCAGCAGCAACTGGCTGACGATGGAAAGACCGAGCCCGGTGCCCTGGAAATGCGCGGCGTTGCTGCCGCGGCGGAACGGCAAGAGCATGTGCTCGCGCTCGTCGGGGTGGATGCCGATGCCGGTGTCGCTCACGGCAAAGCGCACCACTGAGTTGGCGCCCTCCACGCGTAGGCATTCGACGTCGAAGCGAATCTCGCCGTTGTGGGTGAACTTGGCGGCATTGCTGAGCAGGTTAATCAGCACCTGGCGCAAGCGTTGATAATCGGCGCGCACCAGCGGCGGCAGGTCGTCGCCCAGGTGACAGACGAAGCGGTTGCCTTGGCGCCCAGCGAGGAACGCGGCTTCCTCTTCTATCTCGCGCAGAAAACCGTAGAGGTAACCCGGCGCCAGGGTCAGTTCCATTTGCTGCAATTCACTGCGGGAGAATTCCAGCAACTCGTCGATCATTTCCAATTGCTGGCGGGCGTGGCGCTCGATTTTGCGCGGGTAGTCTTTGGATTCGCCGCCTTGCAGCAAGCGCGCGTAATCGATGATGCCCACCAGCGGCGAGCGCAGGTCGTGACTGATGCGCGCCATCAGTGAGCTGCGCGCTTGCAACGATTCGCGCAGCTGGCGGGTGCGCCGCTCCACTGTGCTTTCCAGGCGTTCATGCTCGGCTTGGCGCTGGTGGTCGAGGTCGGTGAGCGCGCGGTTTTCCCGGCGTCGGCTAAGAACGACTTCAGTGATCAGCGTGCACACCAGCAGCGCCACGCCGGGCAAGGTGGAGGACAAGCTGAGAAACGCATCGCGCGATTGGCCGGGCAGCACATCAGTGAGCGAGAGCACGTAGCGCACCAGAAATTGCAGCGTGTACAACGCCGGCACCGCATAGGCGATCCAGCGTAAACGCACGCCCTGGCGCCAGGCGGCAAACAGCGTGGCCGGCAGCAGCGCATAAATGCCGAAACGCACGACCCACTGCACAAACACGCGCCCGTCTGGCCGCGCCACAAACCAGTCCCAGGCATACCCGGCGAGGTACGCCGCCAACAGCAGATTGAACAGATAGCGCCACACCGCCGGCAGCCGGCGCACCTCCAGCAGCAACTGGGCGTAAATCAGCAAACAGATAAACGAGAGGATGCTGATGAGCGTGGTGATTTCCAGCGACCAGCGCAGCAGGCTCGGCCAGATCACCAGATAGCCGTTGATAACAGCCGTAAGCAGCAAATAAAAACACACCACGCCGGCATGGGCTTGCAGCAGGCGCGAGCCCAGAATCCAGCCGACGAGCAGGCTGAACGGCACAATGAGCAGCACGATGCCCAGGGTCACGCCGTCGGCCAGGTACACGGATTGGCGCTGCTCGAGCAACGCGTCGTCGGTCCACAGCGTGGGCGCCAGAATAAACAGCGACGGGCTGGCCACGCGCACCAGCACCGTGCCCTCCTCGCCCGCTGCCAGCTCCACCGGGAAACGCGGCTGACGATCGGCCACCGGCCACTGCTCCAGCGGATACGCCGCGCCGGCGCGCATGGACGCAACGTTGGCGCCGCGCTGGACGAACACCTGAACATCGTGCAAACGCGGGTCGCCGACGGTGAGCCAGCGTTGGCAGGCGTTGGGTCCGTCATTGCTGATGTGCAGGCGCAACCAGTACGCGGCGCGGCTGTACTCGAGCACCATAGGCAAGTGCTGTTGAGTGACGAACGCGCTGCTGCTTTGCACCTGCTCCAGCGTCAGCGCGGCGCTGGGGTCTTCGAGCAGCTCAACGTGCCCGGCCAGGTCGATTTCGCCAGTGCCACACAACGGCATGGCCAGCGCCCACGACGAGCCGCACAGCGTGACGAGCAGAACAAACAGACGAATCATTGCGCAGCCGGCACCGCGTCCTGCATTTGCTGGCGGAATTGACTGGGCGTGATGCCCTGGCGTTCACGAAATGCAGTGGTGAAATTACAGGCGCTGCGAAAACCCACCAGCTCGGCGATGTCTTGCATGCTCATGGTGCTGTCGGCCAACAGCTCTTGCGCACGGCGGATGCGCGCATCGCGCACATAGGCAAATACAGTGGTGCCCAGGTGCTCACGGAAAATCGTCGACAAGCGTTTGTCATGGGTGCCGACTTTGCGCGCCAGGTCGGCCAGGGACGGCAACTCGTCGAGGCTTTGGCCAATCAGGCGCATGGCGGCGCGCAGAATCAGTTCGTCTGGCGAGGCGGATTCAGCCGGTGAATGACTGGGCATAACCGCCGTTTCGCGCCAGGCCAGCTGCAGATGGATGCGCATACGCGCCAGCACTTCCTGCGGCTCGCATGACTTGAGCACGTAATCCACACCGCCCAGCGACAAGCCTTCCAGCCGCTCTTCAAGCGAACCGGCGGAGGTCAGATAAATGATCGGTACGCGCTGGGTGGCCGGCGCTTCACGCAGCAGACGGCCAAGGGTGAAACCGTCCATTTGCGGCATGCGCACATCCAGCAGAATCAGGTCGGGGCGCAGCGCCAGGGCGCGCTGGTAGCCCTGGCGGGCGTCGGTGGCCAGAGACAGGCGCCAAGGTTGCGCGCGCAGCAGGGTCAGGATCGAGCGGATGTCTTCCGGCACATCATCGATCACCAAAATCTGCGGCACATAACTGGCCGGCATGCTCATGTTCCCTTCCCCCTGCTGCGCACTTCGCCCTGATTTGGGCAGCGTCCCCGCATTCAAAAGCCCCACCCGTGCATTCAAAGGTGGGCGTGTAACGGGGCCGCTACGATAGCGCAACAAACACAGGGGGAAACATGCCCAAGCTCGCGAAATCCGACAACCAACCGTTGTTCAGGCAGCAACCCAAAGCCGTTACCCATGCCAACCTGCTGGGCGACTTGTACTGGTTTGTGTGCGTGATCGAAGCGGGCGGCTTTTCCGCTGCGGCCGAACAGACCGGGGTGGGCAAATCCAGCCTCAGCCGGCGCATTTCCCAACTGGAGCGCCAGCTCAATGCGCAACTGCTCAACCGCAGCGCGCGCCTGTGCACCATGACCACCATTGGCGAGCAGGTGTACCGCCACGCGCTGGACATGGTCGCCGCGCTGGACGCCGTGCTGCTCAGCGCCCAGGAATCGGCCACCCTGCCCGGCGGTTTGCTGAAACTGGCCGTGCCGAGCGCCCTGGCCGACTGGGCACTGGCGACCATGGCCAGCTTCCAGCGTCGTCACCCCGAAGTGCAGTTCGCCCTGAGCGTGGAAGACGGGCCGATCGACCTGGGCGCCAAACGCCTCGACCTGGCGCTGACGCTGGGCGCTGTCTCCACCACCAGCAGCTCCATGGTTGCCCGTGAACTGGCCGAACTGAACATGGCCATCGTCGCCAGTCCGGCGCTGATCAAACAACTGGGCCACCCAAAGAAACTGGCCACCGTGAACGACCAGCAACTGATCACCACCGGCAGCGCCGCCCTGCCCGACCCCTGGCAACTGGCCTACGACACCCGCCGCATCAGCCACCCGGCGCTGGTAGTGGAGTCGGCGCAAACCGCGCTAAAAGCCGCGTGTGCCGGGTTGGGCGTGGCGTATTTGCCGCTGCACACCTGCCAAGCAGAACTGGCCGCGCTGCGGTTGGAACTGGCGTGCCCGAATGAAGCAGTTGGCGTGGTGACCTTGCGGGCGCTGACCTTGCCGCATAAAGGCATTTCGTCGGCGACGCGGCACTTTATTGAGCATGTGAAGCAGGCGTTGCAGGGGGCGGGGTTTTGAAGCGTCTGTGGCGGTGATCAGCGTTTGCAGGAATCGCGGCTAAAGCCGCTCCCACAAAAGCAACAGCAATAGCAACAGCAACCTGTAGGAGCGGCTTTAGCCGCGATGCGCCGGCCCTGCAAAATCCAAATTCCAAACCAGCACACCAGCCCGTAGGAGCTAGCTTGCTAGCGAACCCTGCAAACGAAAATCAAGAATTCCTGTTCCAGGGTTCGCCACCAAGGTGGCTCCTACAAAAGCGGGTTTTGCATTCGCAGCCCAAAGGCCCCTCTCCCGCCCTTCGGGCACCCTCTCCCGCTAGCGGGCGAGGGGATTGTTCGGCTACCGCGTTCCATTATTTGCGACCGCTACAAGCGCTCTACAGCCGCAGCGTTCTAAGATAGCGCCCACACCGTCACACGGAACGCCGACGCCATGCATGCCTCTTTCGAGCCGCTGATTCATATCGATTGGAAACTCCCGGGCGGGGAGTTGTTGGCGTTGTTCCAGCATTACTACCCGGACCTGCCGCTGTTCACCGGCCCTTCGTTCGAAGCCTTGGTCGATGAGTTCTGCAATGAAATGCCGGAGCGCTGCCTGGACGCGTTGGCGCCCTTGTTGGCGGCGCAAGGGTATGACGTGTGGAACCTGGATGCCGGTGCCGACGATTACCGCCCGGTGATCGTGCCCACTGCACTGCGCCAGGCGTTCGCTGAGCACTGGGAAAACCACCCCAGCGATTTAGAACTGACGCCGTGCCTGATTGAGCCCCCCGCGCCCGCTGCGAAGAAACCAAAACGTCCGAGCAGCAAGCTCAAGTGGTTGCAGGAGGTGCACGAGTATCCGGGGCCGACGTATGTCGACGAGTCGCAGTTGAGCAATGGCTACGCTGCCATCACCGAGGAAGACGAAGGCCAGTGGTTGTGTTTTCTGATTGATTACAACCAGTGGCCACCCGCCGAGCAGGACATGCTGGAGAACCGCAGCGACGACATCGACGGCGCCGACTTGCGGCTGCTGGAGGCCAGCGCCGAGCACAGTCTGTGGAAGCGCCGCGTCGTGTCGGGCGCCTATGGCCACGATGATCGCTATGTGTATGAGCTACGCCGGGGCGACGACGTTCAGCCGTTCGGCCCGGCCGGCGAGCAATGGCCAGCGTTCGAAATACCCAGCCTGGTGGTGGACGGCGAAATCTTCGAACGGCAGCGGCTGTATGAGCCGAGTCCTCTCACTCGCGTATGGCGAATTACGCCACGCAGCAGCGAAGTCATTTTTGAGTTCGAGGACGAGCTGACCATGCTGTCGTTCGGCCCAGGCCGCGTGCTGTTTATGCAGCACAACGGTCCGCTGTGTTGGATCTGGAACCGAGACACCCAACAGGTCAGCCAAGGCCAACCCCTGCCCTGCTCCGCCTATCAGCTGCGTGCCGCCAGCGCTTATCTGGGTGATGACGAGGTGCTGCTGTTCAGCGAAAGCCATCGGCAGAACACTGAGCACGACGGTTACCAGGAAACGGTATTGCAGGCCTGGCGTTTCAATGTGCTGAGCGGCGCCACGAGAAAGGCGCTGCTTGATGGTTTTGGCAGCGAGGTGCAGCAGGAAACGCGAATGCTCGTGACCCAGCCCAAGCACAGCATCACGTTGCGCACCTTTCACGGGCAGTTGCAGGTGGCCCGTGGGCACGGCGAGTGGTGGCTGTGGACGTACCGTTCCAACACGTTCGGCACTCACACCCTGGCGTGGTGGTGGAATCAACGCAGCCATGAGGTGTTGAAACTGACCAGCCGCGATATCCCGCGGGTAAAACCGCAGGTGGTCTATGCGCCCGCACAAGACCGTTACCTCGCGCTTGAAGACGACTTTGTCGCGCAGCTGCCGGCCTTTGCCGACATGCTCCTGGCCAAGAGTGTCGAGGTGCTCCGTTTCAAATAGGCCTGGACTTACGCCGCGGCGGGCGCGGTCAGGTAGGCCACCAGGGTGTCGGCGCACGCGGTGATGGCGCCGTCGAGGACCATTTCGTAGCCATGGGTGTTTTCGGTGGGAATGGCCAGGCAGCCGGCTTTCGCTACGGTGCCCTGCCCCATCACCGCGCTGGCGTCGGAGGCGAAATCCACCAGCAGGGCGAACTGTGGCGTGTAACCGCAGCGCTCGGCGGCGTGAGCCAGTTCGGTGGCAACGCAGCGGGTGTAGTAGCCCTTCTGATCACCCGTGTTGATGATCGGATTTACGCTCAGCTCGGTGCCGTATTCGTCCACCACCGGGCCGACTTCAATGGCAATCGCCACGTCGCACGGCAAGGTGGCGGCGGCATAGGCGGCGCCCGCGTTGCTCTCTTCTTCCAGGGTGGTGAATACGAAGTACACCGGGCGGGTGAGCTCGCCCCGGCGCTCGGCAAGCGCTTGCGCCGCTTGCAGCACGGCCGCCACCGGGGCGCGGTCGTCCATGAAGTGCGCGGCCAGGGCGTCGTTCACCCGCCAGGGGCTGCGCCACTGTTTGCTCAGCACCACGCGCACGCCGGGCCGCACGCCCAGGCGATTCAAGGCTTCCGGCGACTGGCGGGTGATCACGTGCACATCGGCCCATTTCACCGCGCCGCTTTGCACGTCTTTGCCTTGCAGCGAGCCGCTGGTTTCGTGCATCGAGCCAAACGACAAAACCCCCGGCAGCAGGCCCTCGTCGGCCATGATCTCGACCGGGCACATGCCGAAATTCACCGGGTTGGCGCCGCCCAAGGCGATCACGCGCAAGGTGCCGTCGGGCTCCACACGTTTGACCACCATGGCGATTTCATCCATGTGCGCCATCACGCTCACGCCATGTTCAGGAGCAGCGCCGGCGCAGGCGGCTGCGCCAATCACGCCGAGCACGTTGCCGGCCGAGTCGACCCACGCGTCTTCGCAGTGGCGTTGCAGTTCTTCCAGGCAGATGGCGCGCACTTCGTCTTCCTGGCCGCCAGGGCCGCGCGCGGCAAGCAAGCGGGTGAGCAATTGCTGCTCGCGCTGGAGCGAATCGTGGGTGTGGTCAGTCATGCGGCAGTCCTTGTTACTTCATGCCCAGACGCTTGCGCATCTGCGCGGTAATGGTTTGTTTGACCTTGTCGTAGCCTTCCCACGGATCGTCGCCCAACTCGCCGAGGCGTTCGTGCAAGTTATGGATGGTCCATTGGTTGGCGCTTTTCAGCTCGAAGATTTCATCGCGGTAAATGGGCACCGACACCGGCAGCCCTTCACGCGTGCGCACGGCGTAGGCGCCAATGGTGGTGGCCCCCCGGCTGTTACGCAGGTAGTCGATAAAGATTTTGCCGATGCGGTTTTTCGGCCCCGACACGGCAGAAAAACGGTCCGGCATCAGGTGCGCCATGTGCTGCACGATGCGCTGGCTAAAGTTTTTCACCGCCTCCCAGCTGTCTTTCGGCTTGAGCGGCACCACCAGGTGAATGCCTTTGCCGCCGCTGGTTTTCAGGAATGATTTCAAGCCCAGTTCATCGAGCAAGGCCTGGGTCAGCTGCGTGGCTTCGACCATGGCTTTCCACGGCAGGGCCGGGTCCGGGTCAAGGTCGAGCACAAAGCGGTCGGGGTGCTGGAAGTCGGCCGAGGTGGCGTTCCAGGTGTGCAGTTCGATGGTGCTCATTTGCACGGCACCAATCAGCGCTTCCGGGTTG
Source organism: Pseudomonas sp. AC070 (assembly GCF_979258635.1). NCBI lineage: Bacteria > Pseudomonadati > Pseudomonadota > Gammaproteobacteria > Pseudomonadales > Pseudomonadaceae > Pseudomonas > Pseudomonas sp. AC070. The sequence goes on along the minus strand of NZ_OZ409871.1, from coordinate 1,583,242 downwards.
TTGATCATCATCACTGGCTGGCCGGCAAATTCCTTGCCCATGGATTCAATGCCCGGAATCGCCAGCTTTTCGGCGTTCTTCTGAAAGAACAACTCACCGGCGATGCCTTCCGGCGCGCGCACCAGCGCCACGGGGCGATGCAGCAGGTGCGGCAGAATCCACTCGGCGACGCTGGCGTAGTACTCGACTAACTGCATCTTGGTCGAGCCGCTGCTGGCGTCGATGACGCGCTCGGGGTGGGTGATGCGGATCTGCTCGTTGCCTTTGGTCACAGCCAGCTTGGCTTTGGGTTTGGCTTGCGCTTTGGGTGTGGCCGCAGCCTTGGCTTCTGGCTCGGCTTTAGCGGCGCCTTTGCTTTTGCCTTTGGCGGGCGGCGCTTTGGGGGTTTCTTCGGTGATCTGTTCAGCCGGTTTGTCGTTACGCAGGCCGTGGAATACCGCGTGGCGCACCGAGCCGTCGCGGGTCATTTCGGCATACGCCACCTCCGCCAGCAGCGAGGGTTTCAGCCAATGCACGCCGCGAAATTCCGAGCCGGTTGGCGGGTTGGCGAAGGCCGGTTTTTTCACTTCCAGGGGGGTGAGCTGCGCATGCACGGTGGCCAGGGTGCGCTCGTTAAAGCCGGTGCCGACCTTGCCGGCGTAGCGCAACTCGCCGCTGTCTTTGTCATGCAGGCCCAGCAGCAACGCGCCAAAAGCACTGCGGCTGCCTTTGGGTTCGGTGAAGCCGACGATGACGAATTCTTGCCGGTGTTTGCACTTGAGCTTGATCCAGTCATCGCTACGCCGGCTGACGTAGCGACTGCCCACGCGCTTGCCGATCAGCCCTTCTAGTTGCATTTGGCACGCGCTGTTGAGCATGGCTTCGGGGGATTCTTCAAAGTCGGCGGAGAAGCGCACCACTTCGTCTTCGCTGCGTTCGAGCACCTGCTCCAGGGCGGCGCGGCGCTGTTCCACCGGCACGTCGCGCAGGTCCATGCCGTTGAGGTACATGAGGTCGAACAGGTAGTAGACGATGGCGCCACTGGCCCCGCTCTCGAAGGCGTTTTGCAGCGCTTGGAAATCCGGGTTGCCGTGTTCGTTGGCGACGATAATTTCGCCATCCAGCCAGGCTGATTCCAGGCCCAGACTGGCCACGGCCTCGGCCTGGCGTGGCATTTTCGCGGTCCAGTCGTGACCGCTGCGGGTGTACAGGCGCACATCGCCGTCTTGCACGCGGGCGAGGATGCGGTAGCCGTCGAATTTGATTTCGTAGCGCCATTCGCCGCCCGGCGGGGTTTCCACCAGCGTCGCCAGCTCCGGTTTGATGGTCTCGGGCATCGCCGCTTTCACGGCGCCGCTGAGGGTGGCACCTTTTTTCGACGCCGCGCGCTTGGGCTTGGCCGGCTCGCTGGCCACGGGTTTGGGCTCAGCCGCTTTGCCCTTGGCGCCGCGCTTTTTCGGCACGATGGTGCGGTCGCTCAGCACGCTGTCCGGCTGGGCTTGGACGATGTCGTAGTCGGCTTCGGGCTTGGCGGCTTCGTCTTGATGCTTGATCAAAAACCACTGCTCTTTGGCGCCCTGCATATGGGTGCGCACCAGGTTCCATTGGCCGCTGAGTTTTTCGCCTTCAAGCTCGAACTTCAGCCGGCCTTTTTCGTACCCGGCCACGGGGTCGCCGACGGGTTTCCAAATGCCGCGATCCCAGACAATCACGTCCCCGGCGCCGTAATGCCCTTCCGGGATGCTGCCCTCGAAGGTGGCGTAGTCCAGCGGGTGGTCTTCAACATGCACAGCCAGACGCCTGACCTTCGGGTCCAGGCTCGGCCCTTTGGGCACCGCCCAGCTTTTCAGCGTTCCTTGCAGCTCCAGGCGAAAGTCGTAGTGCAGGCGCGTGGCGTCGTGTTTCTGAATGCAGAACTGCAGCGCATGCTCGGCGCTTTTTTTCGCGCCGGAGCGCTTGGCGCCGCTGGGTTCGGGCGTGGCATCAAAGTCGCGCTTGCGGTTGTATTCGTCGAGTGCCTTGGCCATAGAACAATGTCCGTTTATGCAGGGGCGCCGCCGCCGTCAGGGGCGCTTGTTCAGCTCGCGTTCAACCTCGCGGTTTTTCTCTTCGAGCTGTTCGGCGTCGCGTTCTTTGTTCTTGATCGAGGTCGGCGTGATGACCTTGTCGACGTCTTCGGTTTTCGGATTTGGCTGTTGGAGAACCGCCTCGTCGTCCGGCAGTGTTTGGTTGGTTTGCGCTTGCGGCGAATTGATCGGGTTGGCGGTTTTATCAGCCGGCGCGTGGCCTCGGTTGTCGCTCATGGCGGGTGTCCTTTTATCGGTCGCTGTTAAGGGTGCAGACGCAACGCGCGCCGCTTTAGTTCAGCCGTTTTCATACGGCCAGCGCAGCGGCACACGGCATCTTGATATCGTTTTAGCGTCGCCAACCGCCGCTGATATCGAGCTGAAATTGAAATAATATCTGTTATTTATCAATGACTTATTGTTCAAAAAAGCCTGAACCTTCGCAAACGGCAGTGGACAGAATTCATGTGGGGGCCAAACGGCTTCGCACACCTCGACTGCTAAATTAGGAGTGATGAAAATGACCACTAAAAGCACCGGCAACAGCAACCCAGGTAACTTCGCCAACGACCGCGAGAAGGCATCCGAAGCGGGCAAAAAAGGCGGCCATAACAGCGGCGGCAACTTTGCCAACGACCGTCAGAAAGCCTCCGAGGCTGGCAAAAAAGGCGGCCAAAACAGCCACGGCGGTGGACGTAGCTAAGGCTATCGCCGTGTGAGAAAGGGGGCCTGGATTCCAGGCCCTTTTTTGTTGGACGTTTTTTGCAGGTTTTGTTTGATTGCTGGCCACGGTGATGCCAATGAACATGCCCCGGTTGAAGCAGTTGGAAAGCACCCTCGCCCTGCTGCGCGACGGTTACGAATTTGTCAGCAATGGCTGCCGCCAACTCAACTCGCCGGCCTTTGAATGCCGGCTGATGTTGCAGCGCACCTATTGCCTGCAAGGCCGCGAGGCGGCCACGTTGTTTTATCAAAGCCCGCACCTGTGCCGCACCAACGCCGCGCCGCGTGCGCTGGTGCGCACCTTGTTCGGCAAAGGCGCGCTTCAGGGCCTGGACGGGCCCCGGCATCGGGCGCGCAAGCACGTGTTTATCGGCTTGCTAACGGGTGCGGAAGGCGAGCGGCTGGTGAGCGAAATCGATCGTCATTTAAGTCGCGCGATGCGCCAGTGGGCACAGGACGGCAGCGTGGACGTACTGCCCGCCATGCAGACCGTGCTGTATGAAGCGGTGGCCCGCTGGGCAGGATTGCCAGAGCGGGAGATCAGTGCCGGGCATCAACACCAGTTGGTGACGTTGATTTCCGGCGCAGGCAGCAAAGGCGTTAAACATTTTCAGGCTGGGCTGGCCCGCAGGACCGCCGAGCATTGGGCAGCCGGGTTGATTCGCCGGCAGCGGGACGATGCCTCGGTGGCGTCCAAAGGCAGCCCGTTCGATGTGATCGCCCGCTTTCAGGAGCCCGGTGAGAAACACGTCCCGGCGCGAATTGCCGCCGTCGAGTTGCTCAACTTGCTGCGGCCGGTGGTGGCGGTGAGTTACTTCATTCTGTACGCCCTGGTGGAACTGGCGCGGCACCCGCATTGGCTGCCGCGCGTGGCGCACGAGCCACAAGCGCTTCACGGTTTCGTTCAGGAGGTACGGCGCCTGTACGCGTTCTTTCCGTTCGTGGCCGCGCGGGTGACCCGCGACTTTGTCTGGAACGGCCTGCGCTTCGTTAAAGGCGCACGGGTGATGCTTGATCTGTATGGCAGCAACCGCAACACCGACAGCTGGAAGCAACCGGAAATGTTTGATCCAGAGCGCTTCAACAATGTGCACCTGGACCCCTTCACACTCATTTCCCAAGGCGGCGGCGATGCCCACACCGGCCATCGCTGTGCCGGCGAGTGGCTCACGGTGGCGGTGATGGAAACCGTCGTTCGGGCTTTCGCCACCCGCCTCAGCTATCACGCACCCGTACTGAAAGAAACGCCGTGTCGTGATCGTTTTCCGATGGCCTTCGGCCGGCCGTTCGTGCTCACCGATATGGTGCTCAGTGAGCCGTATCACAGCGCCCACGACGTAGCGGTGTAGCGTGGCTGGCTCAGCGCTTGGCGACGTCCGGTTCGGCCACACCGGCCGGGTCGCGCCCCTCTTTAAAACCGGCCGCCTGAATGCTCCACAACGCGGCAAACGTACCGCCGAGCAAGCGCAGGTGTTCCGGCGGACCGTCTTCAACGATGCGCCCTTTTTCCAGCACCACCACGCGGTCGAAGTTGGCCAGGGTCGACAGCCGATGGGCCACCGCCAGCACGGTGCGGCCCTGCATCAGGTTAGCGAGCGCGGCCTGAATTTCCGCTTCGGAATGGGTGTCCAGCGCCGAGGTGGCTTCATCCAGAATCAGGATTGGCGCGTTCTTGACGAAGGCGCGGGCGATGCCCAGACGCTGGCGCTGACCACCGGAAAGCATCACGCCGCGCTCGCCCACAGGCGTGTCGTAGCCCTGGGGCAATTCACGAATAAACGCATCGCAAAAGGCGTGACGCGCGGCATCGATGACTTCTTCATCGGTCGCCTCGGGCCGTCCATAGCGGATGTTGTCGCGAATGCTGCGGTTGAACAACGCGGTCTCTTGCGGCACCACGGCCATGCGCGCGCGCAGGCTGTCCTGGCTGACTTCGCTGATGTCTTGGCCGTCGATCATCACGCTTCCGCCCTGCACATCGTCAAGGCGTTGGATGAGGCTGATAAGCGTCGACTTGCCCGCGCCCGAGGGGCCGACGATGCCGACTTTCTGGCCCACCGGAATATGCAGGTCGAAGCCGTCGAAAACCTTACGCCCATCGGGGTAGCTGAAGGTCACCTGACGGAATTCGATATCGCCGCGCGACAACGCCAGTTGTGGTTCGGGGTCATCAAGTTCGTGGGGCTGCACGATGATGCGCAGGGTGTCATCGATTGCGCCGAGCTGCTGCGTGGTGTCCACCAAGGCCAAGGCCAGGTCACGAGAGCCATGCAGGATGCGGAACGTCAGGGCGCTGACCATCACCACATCACCCGCCGTCACCGTGCCGGCCAGCCACAGCTGAATGGCCCAGATCAGCATGCCGCCGGCCATCAACGACAAGCAGATGTCGTGGATCACGCGGGCCTTTTCAAGGTACATCCAGCTCCGGCGTTGGGCACGGGCTTCCAGGCCGATTTCTTCGGCCAGGCGCTGTGCTTCGCGGTCACGGGCGGAGAAGGCTTTGATGGTCCAAACGTTGGAGACCACGTCCACCAGCTCACCGCCGACCCGCGCCGCCTGAGCAGCAAAGCGTTGGTGTTTACTGCGGCCACGAATGCCGAACGAAACGATCAATACGCCCACTACCGCGACAAACCCGATCAGCGCCCAGGCCATTTGCCAATGCACCGTGAACAGCACCAGCACGGCGCCCGCGAAGTCGACACACGGCGGCATGATCTTCCAGGCCAGCCCGCCATAGATGGCACCCGCTGCCTGGCCGGTGGCCGATATGCGATTGCCCAACGCGCCCGCGTAGTGCTGGGCGAAATAGCGCATGGGGTGACCGGTGAGGTGGCGGAACAGGTCGACGCGCAGGTCCACGCAACTGGCCACCACCGTGCGACAACCCAGCCACCCGCCGAGGCGCCAGAACACGTTTTCGATCACGATCAGGCCAATAAACACGCTCAGTGGAAACCACACATCGGCGTGCTGGCGGTCGCTGGTGGCCATGGCATCCACCAGCAGTTTCATGCCGTATTGCACCGCCACCGCGCAGCTGCCGGCGCCCACGATCAATAAAAACATGCCGCCGAAATGCCAAGGGCGGCGACGCACGTAGTGGGCGAGAAAGGCGACCGGGCGCCCCGGTAACGGCACCTCGTCGGCAGTAGGTCGGCGGTTCATGCGTGCTCCACTAGTTGACGCTGCAAGGCAGCGAACTGGGCCTGTTGGAAGTGCAGCTCATCGGCCAATGGTTGGCACAGCGGGCGCTCGCCCTGGGCGTTGGCAAAGCCGAACAGGCCCACTTCGCAATGGCGGTCGTCGGTCCAGCCGGGGTAGTCGAGTACCGGGTACAAACAGATGCCCTCCATGGGAATGCCGCGCTGCATGGCCAGGCGCACCTGCTCACACACGTAGCGCAGCCAGTCGGCGCGCAAGTCGCCTTCAGCGCCGGTTTCAGCCACCAGTAAGGGCCGTCGATAACGCTGGTACACCTCGGCCAGCATGCCGCTGAACGGGCGATACAACGGTTCGCCACGCCAGAGGGTGCCGCCGCCGGCGAACCACTGGTTGTTGTTGTAGAAATTCACCCCAACGATGTCCAGGTACTCCGGTTTGCCGCCAAGCCCCGGCCACTGTTTTCCGGCGAGCATGTCCCAGGCCTGGAACTGCGAGAGCCGATAGCGCTCGGCGTCTTCCTGCTCGGCGGCGCTGCTGCCACGGGGCACCACGTGAATAATCGGGTCGACTTGCACGAAGCGCGCACGCGGTTCCACTTCACGAATGGCTTCGATGGCGGCAATGCTCGCGCGCACCAATTGATGCTTGAGCTCATCGCCACGGCCTTCACCCAAGGGCTCGAAGTACGCCACTTCACCGCCGGCCCATGACCAGAACGACATTTCATTCAGCGGCGAATAAAACGGCACGGCGTCGCTGTGGTCGCGAATCACCCGTGCAGCCGCTGCCGCAAACTGAGCGAAGCGCTCCACAAACTGTGGGCGCCAAATGTCGATGTCGTCCGGCCAGCCGTAGTGACACAAATCCCAGATCACCTGCACGCCCGCCTCGTTCGCGGCTTTGAGCTGCGGCAGAAAACTCGACCAGTCGTACTGCCCCGGCGTGGTTTCGATCAGGTGCCAGCGCAGGCCATCGCGCGCACCGCGAATGCCGTGGGGTTGCAGTGCGGCGAAATCGCTGGCGGCCCAGCGGTCATGGCCGGTGCCGTGCAACAGGTCGAGCCGTCGCCCGTCCTGGCGCCGGTGGGTGGAGCATTCAAAACCGCCGAGGAAAAAACTGCTGAACAGCGAAGGTACATGCATCGTCCGTCCTCATCGCACCTGCTGGGCCAGCGGTTCGCTCTGCTCAGCGCGCGCATGGGCGGCCGCCTCGCGATGGGCTTCCTCGATCCGCTGATACAACGCCAATGCCTGCCCCACCACCTGGTCCATGTTGTAGTACTTGTAGGTGCCGAGCCGACCCACAAAGGTCACGCCCGGTGTCTCGGCCGCCAAGCGTTGGTAGCGCTTGTACAGCTCGGTGTTTTTCTGACACGGGATAGGGTAGTAAGGATCGCCGTCGGCGGACGGGTATTCGTAGGTGATGCTGGTTTTCGCGTGCTGTTGGCCGGTCAGGTGTTTGTATTCGCTGATGCGCGTGTACAGCACATCTTCGGCCGGGTAGTTGACGGTGCCCACCGCCTGGAAGCATTCCTGGTCGAGGGTTTTGTGTTCAAAGGTCAGCGAGCGATACGGCAGTTTGCCGAAGCGGAAGTCGAAATATTCGTCGATGGGGCCGCAGAAAATCAGGTGATCGTATTCCACCTCGTCACGCACTTCGCGGTAGTCGGTGTTGAGCATGACCTTGATGTTCGGGTGATTGAGCATGCGCTCGAACATGCGCGTGTACCCGTGCAGCGGCATTTGCTGGAAGGTGTCGCCGAAGTAGCGGTCGTCGGTGTTGGTGCGCGTGGGGATGCGCGCAGTCACTGATTTATCCAGCTGCGAAGGGTCCAGCCCCCACTGCTTGCGGGTGTAGCCGCGGAAGAATTTTTCGTATAGCTCGCGGCCGATCTGGTTGATCACCACGTCTTCGCTGGTGCGAATGTCTTCGACACGCTCGGCGCGGCCGGCCAGGTACTCGGCCGCTTGTTCATCGGTTTCCAGGCTCAGGCCATACAAGGCATTCAGCGTGGTGCGGTTGATGGGAATGGGCACTTGCTGGCCGTCCACCGCCGCCAGCACGCGGTGCTCGTAGGGGCGCCACTGAGTGAAGCGCGACAGGTAGTCGACGATGCGCTGCGAGTTGGTGTGGAAAATATGCGGGCCGTAGCGGTGCACCAGCACGCCCGCTTCGTCGTAGTGGTCGTAGGCGTTGCCGCCGATGTGCGGGCGGCGGTCCACCACCAGCACGCGTTTGCCCAGGCCTGCGGCCAGGCGTTCGGCGAGCACGCTGCCGGCAAAACCGGCACCCACTATCAGGTAATCAAAACCGTGGCGGCGCGGCTCGGTGGCGTCATCATTGCTGGGTGGGGCCAGAAAGCTCTCGGGAATCAACGAAGGCATTTGATCATCTCCTGCATGGACGCCTGGGTGTGATCCCAAGACATGTCGCCGAGCACACGGTCGGCATCGGTTAAAAACGTCTCGCGGTCGGCGCCCAGTTCCAGCGCCTTCTCACAGGCCGCGACAAACTCCTCGGCCGTGGCGGCAATCAGCACTACGCCGCTGTCGCCGTAACCGCTAACCACATCGGCAATCGGCGTAGACACCACGGGGCAGCCGCCGGCCAGGTACTCGGGGGTTTTGGTCGGGCTGATAAACCGGGTGGATTCGTTCATAGCGAACGGCATCAGGGCGACGTTCCAGCCGGCGAGATAGCCCGGCAGTTCGTCGTAGGTTTTGCCGCCCAGGTAATGAATGTTGTCGCGCTTGGGCAGGGTTGCCGGGTCGATTTTCACCACGGGGCCGATCATCACGAACTGCCATTCGGGGCGCAGCGCGGCGATTTGGTCGAGCAGGTCGATATCGAAACGCTCGTCGATCACGCCGTAGAAACCGAGGCGTGGCGCGCCCAGGCCGGCCTGGTCTGGCGGGTTGTTCTGGAATTTGCGCGCGGCGGCGAAATGCGCCACATCGACGCTGCTGGGAAAGGCATGCACGTTCGGGTGCAAGGTGTGTTTGGCTTTCCAGATGCTGAAGCCGCCGGTGAATACCACGTCCGCACGTTCGAGCAATTGCTGTTCGCGCTCGACCAGTTCGGGCGGCGCACCACGAAACGCCGAGAGCTCATCCATGCAGTCGTAGACCACCACGTTGGCTTTGAGGTGGTCGGCAAAGGCCAGGCTCATTGGCGTGTAGTACCAGACCAGCAGGTCTTCGACGCCCAGCTTGCCGAGGTAGTCGTCGAGCAGATAACGCAGCGCGGTGTGGGTGCGCTGCTCGTCGAGCCCGGCCGGCAGGCGTGGCACCAGCACTTGCACGCCCTCCTCGTCTGGCCGCACTTCGAGCCACGGCGAGACTTCATCGGTGGGTACCGGCTCTTCAAAAAACAGCACGTTGTACTCGCGGGCGAACCGCGACATAAGGTGCTGCGGACGCTGGTAGACGAAGCTCCAGCGCAAGTGCGAAAGGCACAACAGCGTGGGTATGAGTGGGTCGAAAACCACGACCGGTTCGGTCGCGATATGCGGGTGATGCGATTTGCCAATTGGCTGCTGTGAGGGTCCTGCCCAGCTCATAGTTTCCATCTCCGTGCCGCGGTCCATGCGTGTGCGCAACGCTCTGGCACCGCCGTTTCGCTTAAAAAATGGCCATTCGAAAAATGGATTGACCGATGTTCGAGGGTTCAACTGATCGAACACGCCATCCATCGCCCGTTTGGTTTGGCGTTGGCACGCGCGAAATGCAGGCGTCGTCAGCCATGCAGCGCGCAAAAAAAAGGCCCACGTCAACCGTGGGCCTCGACACACTCAACTGTCTTTTTTGTAGGCCGCGCCCATGCCCAGATCGGCGCCGGTGAGCGGGTCGGCCGATGGGTCTGATGCCGTGCGCAACGCCATCTGCTCAACCGTGGTGAGCTGCTTGGTAGGCAGATCCACCGTGGCCATGCCATCGCCGCCATCAACGGCCGGTGCCGGCGACTCGACGAATTCCCACTCATCGCCCTGGTTCCACGAACCGCGCTGGTCGCCTTCGCCTTGCGACAGGTTGTAGTAAACGCTGACGTACTCGGGCACGCCCGGCAGTTTCCCTTGCGGGAAGTTGGGCTGAATGCTGTGCAGGGCTTTTTCGAATGACTTCTGGTGCGCCAGCTCGCGCGTCATCAAAAAGCCCAGCGCATCTTTAATGCCGGGATCATCGGTGACGTTGATCAGCCGTTCGTAAACAATCTTCGCCCGTGCTTCGGCGGCGATGTTGGAACGGAAATCTGCGGTGGGTTCGCCGATGGTGTCGATGTACGCAGCGGTCCACGGCACGCCGGCCGAGTTGGTCAGCGCCGGGCCACCGCCGTACAGCAGCGAGGTGATGTGCGAGTCGTTGCCGCCGCCTGTTAGCGAGCGATACAACTCGGCTTCCTGTTCGATGCCTTCGGCCAGATCGCCCTTGGCGCCTTTGTTCAGCATGCCGACGATAGAGCCGATGATTTCGAGGTGGCTGAGCTCTTCGGTGGCGATGTCGAGCAGCAAGTCTTTGCGCCCTGCATCGTCTTCAGCCAAGCCTTGCGTGAAGTAACGCATTGCGGCTGCCAGCTCGCCTTGCGGCCCCCCAAATTGTTCCAGCAGCAGGTTGGCCAAACCTGGGTTCGGCGCGCCGACGCGCACCGTATATTGCAGCCGCTTGTTGTGTACGAACATGGTGATTTTTCCTCTCACGGTTAACGTGTTCAGTCCATTTCCATTGCTCCTTGGCATGGGACGTTTTCATTGCCCATGACGTAAATGAGGGGAGTGGCGCGAAGAAGGTTCAGGCAGTTTTTTTCACTTTCCGGCTCGCTTGTAAAACCTCGCAAAGCCCCGCCGCTTCGCTTGTTCAGCGTTTTTACGAGACTGCATAAAGAATTTGAACCGACGCGAAAATGCCACGCTCCCAAGTAAGGACTGACCTAAACCGGATCACTTCAGGAGAGTGGAAAATGGCGACAAAACTGGAAAATCTTTTGGACTGGCTGCGCGACGCTCACGCCATGGAACAACAAGCCGAACAGATGCTGACCGCACAAGCGTCGCGCCTGGAGAATTACCCCAAACTGCGCACCCGCATCGAAAAACACATCGAAGAAACCCGAGGCCAAAAACAGCTGCTCGAAGAGGCGCTGAAAAGCCTGGGCGGCGAAGCGTCGACGCTAAAAGACATCGGCGGCAAGTTGATGGCGTTCGGGCAAGCCGTGGGCGGCATGGCCATGAGCGATGAGGTGATCAAGGGCGCGATGTCGGGCTATGTATTCGAGAACCTGGAAATTGCCACGTACACCGTGCTCATCGCCGCCGCTAAAGCGGCCGGTGCGAAGGAAGTGCAACAGGCCTGCGAGAAGATTCTGCCGCAGGAAATCGCCATGGCCGATTGGCTCAGAGAGCATTTGGACGAGCTGACTCAGGCGTTCCTGGACCGCTCTGAAGCACCAGGGCTGGAAGCCAAACGATGAAATCCATTTTCCAGCACGGCTGTTGCGCACCGCGCGACACTCAAGCGCCGCTGGCAAAAACCCTGTCGTTCGCGGTGCTGCATTTCAGCATCGCGTTCACAGTGGCGTACCTACTAACCGGAAGCGTATTGACCGGCGGATTGATCGCCCTGATCGAGCCGGCTTGCAACACAGTGGCGTTCTATTTTCACGAGCGCTTGTGGCTGCGCCGAGGCGCAGCGGTAAACCGCGAGCAAGGGCACGGTCACGGCAATTTGAGCGGATTGTTGGGCGGTCAGGGGCGGGAACAACAACGCTGACCGCCCTGCTTTTTCATCACTTCCTCGAGTGGGCGGCCTGCGGTTTGAACAAGCCCAAGCGCTGCCACCAATGCTTGGGCCGCGTGACCTTGTTGCCCGTGTACGTTTTCTGCGAGTACTTGGGAAATGGCCCGAACACCTTGGCCATGCGGTAGGCGTCCAGGTTGTAACCGGCCTCCAGCGCCTGCTGGTAGTAACGATCAAACAGCACTTGCAAGTCTGCACGTGGATGCGGCATCACGGTTCCGTCGAACCAATGCGTACCGCCTTCGCGCTGCAACCGTTCGAAAGACAGCGCATGGGAAAACTGAGTGCCCATGTCTGAATAATGAAGAATCTTGATCTGGTCGATGGGCGAGTTCTCGCCGTCGATGTTGTTGTATTGCGTGTCGAACGGCTGAATCACTTGCGGGTTTTTCTTGTAGTACTTCTTCAGTTGCTGATGGATTTCCGGCTTGCTGCGTAGTTCATCGATTGGCGGCAGATGGTCACGCGCACCCGCGCAGTCCCACATCGATACACAGAAGCGCCACGACTGCTCGCCGCCCTTGGCCATGACCACTTTGCCGGGCTCGAACGGCGTGTTCCAGATTTCCGCCAGGTCGCAGAGCACGATGACGTCGGTGTCCATGTAAATGGCTTTGCCTTGGTACTCGCAGAACGCCGGAATGCCCCAACGGAAGCCGGAAAATGGCGTGGTCCAGGCTTCGGTGCGCCAGCCCTGCTGCGCTTGCGGGTCGGAAAACCAAAAGCTCTGCGGGTCGCGTGACAGTTGCATCCAATGGATATCCACCGGCTGCGAGCAGTGTTTACGGATGCTGTAATCCAGCACCATCATTTGCTCGAGGTCGCAGTCGTTTGGATCGCAGCCCACAAATACCCGAATGGTTTCGGTCATTCCCATGCTCCTTGCTTACCGGTCGTACGTGCCGGAATGTTGCGTGAAAAACCTGGTGTCGCCTTTCAATATAGAGGCTGCTCTGTGACGGTCGTGAGCCAGTTCCGCCCGACGGTAGCGTCGCCGTTCGCTCAACATTCGCGCAGCTGGCGCTCTAGTTGTTCGCGTTCCCAACGGCTGAGCAAATGAATCGGGTCGGTGCCGTAGCGGGCCCAAGTGTCTTCGTTGACGGTTCGGCCATCGGGTGCGGTGCAGCCTACGCAATGGTCCAAACTGCCGCTTTCGTTGAAAACGGTAAGCTGCCAGCTTTCCACATTCACAGTGAACGCGCCGAATTCCAACTCACGCCAAGCCGGCCCGCCGCCACGACTTATAGACCGCACGCCGAGGGCGACGTCTTTGAGCAGTTGATACACCTCGCGGGCGCTAAGCGGCGGCAGTGTGGGCATCGGGCTTCCAACCTGACAGAAAAACAGCCGCACCATTTACCATTTATTGGCGGCGGCGAGCAGTCCCCGCTTAGGATTTTTTGCTTGGCGGTGGTTTCGCAACCAGGGCACTGCGCCACAGCGTGAACAGACACCTGCATGTCTCGCCCAGACAATTTCCCCGGCACGTTGCGCTCTATGGTGGGGCCTTCTTCCCTACCGCTGGAGCTAACCGTGGCCAACCCACCGATTACTGTATTGCGCGAAACCCAACCGATGCCCGTTGTGGATGCCTGCAAATGGGAGCGCATCGAGGGCGATCCGCATACGGTGAATCTCAACGCATACACCTCCGATGACGGCAGCAAAATCATGGGCACGTGGATCTGCACACCGGGCAAATGGCGTGTCGAGTACGTGAAGTGGGAGTACTGCCATTTCCAGGAAGGCTACTGCGTGATCACGCCCGACGGCATGGCGCCGATCCACCTCAAAGCCGGCGACATTTTCGTGGTGGAGCCGGGCATGAAAGGCACGTGGGAAGTGGTGGAAACGGTGCGCAAGTATTTTGTGTTTGCCTAACCGGCCGTGTCGCTAGAAGAGCATCTGAAAGCGCACCAGGCGTTTGACCGTTTGAGTGAGGCCCTGGCGCAGCAGTAAATCGAAATAGGCCTGCACTGTGAACGGTGGGTTTTTCAGGGAGCGAAAATGCTGTTGCGCAGCACCGAGCACGGCCGCTTGATCGAGGTCGGCGAGGTCAGCAATAAATTCGTCCGGGTGCACGGCTTCGATGTCATAGGCCGCGAGCGCATGGGCGGGGAAATCCTTCAGGTTGAAGGTCACCACCACGTCGGCGTTGCAACGGATGGCAGCTGCCAGCACGTGGCGGTCGTCGGGGTCGGGTAGTTGCAGACCCGCACATAAGCGTTGATAACCACGCACCACCGCATCGGGAATGGCGGCGTCCATTAATTGCGAGGTTCGGTTTACTTGTTCAGGTGAGATATCCGAACGGTCTTTCAATAGATTGCGCTTCCATTCTTCATGAATCTGCTCAGTCCAGCGCGCGCGGAACAAGCCGGACAACCCCAGCCACATTAGCAAGTCCCTTAATGGGGCTGGGTACAACACGTTGGCATCAAACACTGCGGTAAACGGCGAGCATCTCATTCATATCCCATACGCAGCTCCTGCGCCTGTTGGGCCAACGCATCCATTGCGGCGGCACTGAGTTGGTCACGCTTGGTTTTGTAAGCCATGAGATCGGCGAACAACACCCGGCGGTGACGTCCGGTTTTGGTGAACTTGAGCTCGCCATTCTCTAGCATCTTCACCAGGTGCGGGCGCGACACATTGAGCATGTCAGCCGCTTCCTGGGTGGTCAGCTCGGCGTGGATGGGCACCACTCTCACGGCATTCCCCGACGCGAGCTCACCGAGAATATCGACCAGCAAACGCAGCGCCGAGGTGGGCAATTCCACCGTGTGGGCGTTGTCGTCTTTGTCGAAAATTTCGATGCGCTGGGTCTCGTGGCCGGTTTCGAGATAAGCCGCGAGCGTGCGCTGCCCTTGCACGGCTGCGGCAACTTCACGCTCGGCTGGCGGCAGCGTGCTTTTCACATCGGCGTGGGTCATGGCAAAGCCTCCGAATCGCTGGATTTACAACACGAAGAGGAGGCTATTCGAAACAAACGAAAAACGCAATAAACGAAACGAGCAAATGTTTGCCGCCTCTTCTAGCGAGCGACATTGCATCGCCCGCTGTTGTTTCTGGCCGCTTACGCCGTCGCGGGCGGGCCTTTCGCCGGCCGGCTAACACGCAAGGCAACCACGCTGCCCACCACCGTCAACGCCGCCAGGCTGTAGAGCGCCGCATCGGTGGAGCCGGTCTGGTCTTTGATCCAGCCGACGATATACGGACTGAGAAAGCCCGCCATCTGGCCAATCGAGTTGATCAATGCCAGAGCGGCTACCGCCACGCTGGCGCTCAGGAACGCCGTGGGCAGCGGCCAGAACATCGGCAGCCCGGTCAGCGCGCCCATGGTGGCGATGGTCAGGCCCAGAATGGCGATGACCGGCACTGCGGCGAAATTGGCGGCAATCACCAGGCCGATGGCGCCCATCCACATCGGTATCACCAAGTGCCAACGCCGCTCGTTGCGCAGGTCTGCCGAGCGGCCGACCAGCAGCATGAAAATGCCCGCCATCAGGTACGGCAACGCGCTGATCCAGCCGATCACCAGCGCATCGCTGAAGCCCAGGGTTTTGATGATTGAGGGCAGCCAGAAGTTGATCGCGTACACGCCGCTTTGGATGCAGAAGTAGACAAAGCCCAGCACCCACACGAAGGGCATTGTCAGCACCGACAACGCGGAAACATTGGCTTGCACAGGACGGCTGCGGTCGTCGAACGCGATGTCTGCCGCCACGCGGGCGCGTTGTTCGGGCGACAGCCAGCGCGCGCTTTCGGCGTTGTCGCACAGCAGCACAAACGCCAAGGCGCCGAGCAGCACGGTGGGTACGCCTTGAATCAGGAACATCCACTGCCAGCCAGCCAAGCCGCCCTGGCCCGCCGCGAAGTGATTGAGAATCCAGCCGGAGAACGGCCCGCCGAGCAAACCGGATACCGGAATCGCCGACATAAACAGCGCCATGATTCGCCCACGGCGCTGGTTCGGGTACCAGCGCGAGAGGTACAGCACGATGCCAGGGAAAAAGCCCGCCTCGGCCATGCCGGTGAGAAAACGCAGCACGTAGAACTCGATGGGCGTGGTGACGAACAGCAGGCAGGTGGAGAACACGCCCCAGGTGATCATCATCAGGCCAATCCAGCGCCGTGGCCCGAAGCGGCTCAGCGCCAGGTTGCTGGGCAAACCGCACAGCACATAGCCAATAAAGAAGATGCCAGCGCCAAACCCGTACACGGTTTCGCTGAAGCTCAGGGCGTCGAGCATTTGCAGTTTGGCAAAGCCCACGTTGACGCGGTCGAGGTAGTTGAACAGGTAGCAAATAAACAGGAAGGGAATCAGGTGCAGCGTGACGCGACGGTAGACGTGATCGCCTTCAACGTCGCCCACATCGCGAATCGAGGGGGTAGGCATGGGATCATTCCTCTGTGCTTTGTTGTTGTATGCAAACTCTGCTGGTCGCCGGTGCTAGGGGCGTCTCGAGCTTAGTGATTTGGGCGTAACAGGGCTTTGGGGCTTTGCACCCATTTGCCGACGATTTTCTGTGTGCGCGCACAAAACGTTGGCGACTTTTCTCGAGTTTTTAGGGAAACCAGCCGGTTCACCTCGCAGCCTTTGGCACCCAGAACAATTCGACCGGAGCAGTTGTTGTATGGTTGCCCAACTGTTTTTCTCGGGGCCAGCGGCATGTTCGAACTCACTCATCAATTGGCGCAGAACATCGTTGACCGGGCGATGGCCATTCTTCCTCACAACGTCAACGTGATGGACAGCCAAGGGCTGATTCTGGCCAGCGGCGAGCCGAACCGTATCAATACTCGGCACGAAGGCGCGCAGTTGGTGTTGGCCAACCACCGCATTGTCGAGCTGGACGAGCAAGCCGCGCGCACGCTCAAAGGCGTGCAACCGGGCATCAATTTACCGCTCATGCACGACGAGCAACTGATCGGCGTACTCGGTATTTCTGGCGATCCACAGGCGCTGCGCACTTACGCCGAACTGGTGCGCATGACGGCCGAAATGCTCGTCGACCAAAGCCGCATCCAGGCCGAACAGCAATGGCGCAAAACCCGCTGCGATGATTTGTTGGCGGTGATGCTGGGCGAAACGGGCGGCTCGCAACGGCTGATCGACGAAGCCCACCAGCTTGGCCTTAAACCCCATCTGAGCCGCACGCCGCACCTGATCGAAATTGCCGACGGACAAAGCTCGACCGAACTCGCCGATTGGCTGCGCAGCCAATACGCCGACAGTTGGTGCAGCGCGCCGGCGCCGCACACGGTGCTGTGGTGCTGCCCGGTCGGCATCGAGCCCACACGGTTTGCCGAGCGTCTGAAAAGCCAAGGCTGGACGCTGCAACGCATGGCCTCGGGCATGCCTTGCAGCGACGTGCATGCCTTGCGCCGTTGCTGCCACCGCATCGCCGAACTGCTGGCGTACGGGCAGGCGGTGAAACCGTATCGGCAATTACTTTCGCTGACCCGTTGCCGCCTGCCAACGTTGCTCTGGACCCACCGCGCCGAAGACACGCTGAGCGAACTGTTGGTGCCGCTGCACAACATCGTCGCCCGCGATGGCAACGGCCAGCTCTTGCGCACGCTACGCAGTTGGTGCGAACACAACGGTCAGCCGCAGGCGTGTGCCGACGCGCTGGGCATTCATCGCAACAGCCTGCGTTATCGCATGGAGCGCATCACCGAGCTGACAGGCAAAGACCTCACCCGCCTGGACGACCTGGTGGAGCTGTACTTGGCCGTGCAACTAATGCCCAGCAGCGGCTGACTTTTTGTGTGCCTGCACAAACCACGTCGCGCTGCCTTGTAGCACCGGCCAAAGCGCGGCGCCGATAAAGCGTGCAAGCATGAACGCCCTCACCTGCCGGAGCCCGTTATGAAAATCGTCATCGCCCCCGACTCGTTCAAAGACAGCCTGAGCGCCGCTCACGCCGCCTCGGCGTTAGCGCGCGGGTTCCAGGACGTGTGGCCGCAAGCCGAGTTGGTGGAATGCCCAATGGCGGACGGCGGCGAAGGCACGGTGGACGCCATTCTTGCCGCGTTGCAAGGCGAAGCGCGCACCACGCGGGTAAGCGGCCCGCTGGGGCAACAGGTGAACGCACGCTGGGGTTGGCTGGCGCAATCACGCACCGCGATCATTGAAATGGCTGAAGCCAGCGGGTTGCAGCTGGTGCCGGTGGAGCTGCGCGATGCGCGCTTCAGTTCCACGCGCGGCACGGGTGAACTGGTGCTCGCGGCGCTGGATGCCGGCGCCCGCACAATCATTCTGACCATCGGCGGCAGCGCCACCAACGACGGCGGCGCCGGCATGTTGCAAGCGCTCGGGGTAAAGCTGCTGGATGCCGGCGGCCACCCAATCGGCCCAGGCGGCTTGCCGTTGTCGGTGTTAAGCATTCTGGACATCCAAGGGCTCGATGCGCGCCTGGCAGAAGTGCACGTCGAAGTAGCGGCCGACGTCGACAACCCGCTCTGCGGCCCCCACGGTGCTTCGTTCACCTTTGGCAAACAGAAAGGCGCCAGCGCCGAGCAGATCGAGCAATTGGATGCCGCCCTCGCCCACTTTGCCGATTGCGCAGCCGTGGCTTTGGGCACCGACCGTCGTGACGAACCGGGTGCCGGCGCGGCCGGTGGCATTGGTTTCGCCGCCAAGGCTTTTCTTAACGCCACCTTCCGGCCGGGCGTTGAAGTGGTAGCGGAGCTGACGGGGCTCGCGGAAAAAATGCACGGCGCCGATCTAGTGGTTACTGGCGAGGGTCGTTTCGACGCTCAAACCTTGCGCGGCAAGACGCCGCTCGGCGTAGCGCGGGTGGCCAAGCAATTGGATGTGCCGGTGATTGTGGTCGCGGGGACATTGGGGGACGGTTATGCAGACGTGTACGAGGCCGGCATCGACGCCGCGTTCTCGCTCGCCAGCGGGCCGATGACCTTGGAAGAAGCTTGCAAGCAAGCGCCCACGCTGTTGCGTGAGCGCGCTCGGGATATTGCTCGCCTGTGGCGTATCAGCGCGGCACAGGCGAGCCGTTAGGTTACGCGGGCTCGGACATGCTCACGCGGTCGCGCACGCTGGGCCGCTCCTGCATCTGCGCCCACCAGCCGCGAAGGGCATCCAGCTCGTGCGGAATTTCCAGTTCGAGCAGACCGGCAAATATCAACCCGCCAATCACCGTGATGTCGGCCATGCTGAACTGCTCCCCGGCCACAAAGGGCTGACCACGCAGCACCTGATCGAAATAGCGCATGCCGCAAAGCGCTTTGTCACGCTGGCGCAGGCCCCACTCCTCGTTCTGATACAGCTCAACCTCCGGCCCGAGACCGGGCGTGGCGTGGTGGAAATACACGCTAATGGCGTCGAGCAGCTCCAACTCGGCGCGCTTGCTCATCATATGAATCACGCCCATTTCCTTAGGGGTGCGGCCTGTCAGGCTTGGCGCGCCGTCGAGCGCATCAAGGTACTGAGTGATGGCCGTGCATTCGGCTATCAACGTGCCGTCTTCAAGTTCCAATACCGGCAACGTCCCGGAAAAGTTCTTGGCCAGGAACTCGGGCTTTTTGTGCATGCCTTTCCATAAATCCACGGATTCAAAGCGCACCTGCGCTTGCAGGTTTTTCTCTGCCAGAGCAATGCGAACGCGTGCGGGATAAGGGCCGGTGGGCCAGTCGTAAATTTTCAAAGCGGTCATGCTGCGATCTCCTACCTATCAATTGGTAGACAAACCTTAAGCTCGAAATTTCAGGCCGTCAACCTCTATCTATCAGTTGGCAGGTAAAGCTGATCCGGCTACCATTTCCCATCGACCATCACCTATTTACCGAGGGGAAACGCCGTGAGCGCAAACGCCCGGGAAGCCATTCTCGACGCCGCCAGATTAGCTGCGCAGGCCCATGGCTATAGCGGTTTAAATTTCCGCGATTTGGCCGCCACCGTCGGCATCAAGAGCGCGAGCATCCACTACCACTTCCCCACCAAAGCCGATTTGGGCGCGGCGGTGGCCGAGCGTTACTGGCAAGACACCGTCGCCGTGCTCGAAGACTTACTCGAGCAAACGGCCGATCCACTGGAAAGCCTGCGCCAGTACCCGAGTATTTTTCGCCGCTCGCTAGAGAACGAAAATCGCCTGTGCATGTGCAGTTACATGGCGGCCGAATACGACGACTTGCCAGAGCCGGTCAAAGCCCAGGTGCAAACCTTTGCCGATGTGAATATCGCCTGGCTGAGCAAAACCCTGACGGCGGCCGAAGTGGTCGGTGCCGAACACAGCGACCAGCGCGCTCGGTCGATCTACGCGGCCATTGCCGGTGCGCAGCTGGTGGCCAGAAGCCGTTCCGACATCGCGTTGTACGACGAATTGGTAGCGGGCTATCAACAGGCCGGCTTGCTACCGGCTTAAGGCGCGGGCAAAGCCATCGCAGCCATCAACTTTCTCAATAAGCTTCGCTGCGGCACGCCCTCTATGCTTCGCGCATTCCTACTTCTGCACGGAGCCGCACCATGACCGATACCGCCTCGCTTGATGACGAAACCCTGGCCTTCGCGGAGCGCGTATTTGATGCCGCCCGCGCCGGTGCCACCGAGGATTTGCAAGCGCTGCTCGGCCAAGGTTTGCCGCCAGACCTGCGCAACCACAAAGGCGATAGCCTGGTAATGCTCGCCAGCTACCACGGCCACGTGCAGACGGTGGCCATGCTGCTCGAACGCGGCGCCGACGCGGACCTGCGCAACAACAATGGTCAAACCCCGCTGGCCGGCGCCGTGTTCAAAGGCAATGTGCCGATGCTGGAGTTGTTGTTGGCTAATGGGGCAGATGTAGAAGGCGCGACACCAGACGGCAAAACCGCGCTGATGATGGCGGCGATGTTCAACCAAACCGCTGCAATTGACGTGCTGCTCGCCCACGGTGCCAACCGCGACGCCCGCGAACAAGGCGGGCTGAGCGCGCTGGATCTGGCGCAACGAATGAATGCTCCGTTGGCAGTGGAGCGGTTGCAGCGCGGGTAAAGCGTGCGCGCCAGCCTTGAATACGACGGCAAATCCGGTAGGCTCGTGGCCTTTCTCAGAGGAGTTCCTGCCATGCCTAAAGCCACCGCCCGCCACATCCTGGTTTCCACCGAAGCCAAGTGCAATGAACTGAAAGCTGCTATCGAAGGCGGCGCCGATTTCGCCCAGGTGGCCAAAGACAACTCGTCCTGCCCATCCAGCCGTGACGGCGGCAACCTCGGCTCGTTCGGCCCAGGCCAGATGGTTAAAGAATTCGACACCGTGGTATTCAGCGCTCCGGTCAACGTGGTGCAAGGCCCGGTGAAAACCCAGTTCGGCTACCACTTGCTGGAAGTGACCAGCCGCCAGGACTGATCCGCCCCCTAACGCCCTTGGTGCCGCTGCGCACCGAGGGCGTTTTTGTATCTGCTCTGCGTCCCGATAAAGCGACCGCAACGGTTCGCTGGCACCCACGAAGATGCAATGCGTTCGCATTGAGCTGCGCTTGACCCAAGGCAACGTCGCCCCGTAAAGGCCGCCGTATAACCGTGCGACCCGCGCCACCGCGCTTCTTTTGCCACGAGGTCGAGCATGAACACCACCCCATCAACCACCACCGCCGCCACCATTTGCGCCGCCGCAGACGAGCTGAAAGGCTTCGTCGGTTTCAACAGCAAAACCGGCCAGCACATCGTGCGTTTCAGCGAAGATTCCTTCGGCCTGGACGTCGTCGAAAGCAGCATCACGCCCACTGCCGAGTTCGTCTGGGTACAAGTCGACGGCGACGTGATGACCCTCAGCCGCGAATGTCTGCAACTGCTGTTCAACCAGAATATCGACGACCGCCTCAACCTCTCGCCCGCACTTCACGTGTACATGGGCCGCCGCGACTTACCGGAAATTCGCGCCGAGCGCCACCTGCAAAAAACCTGCAGCGGTGATTGCCAGAACGGCACCTGCAAGAACGGTCACAGCCATCACGACCATGCTGAACGCCTGTCTTCTACTACCCTTCTTTAACCGCGCGGAAATGGACCTACACGGTGACGCCCGGTCGATGCGTCGCCCCGGCAGTCGACCAGGGCGCAATCGCTGGCTCCAGCGAAGCGCCCTTTCAGGAGAACCCCTATGGTCCGCGACATCTTTATCAACCTTGCGGTTAAGAACCTGCCAAACGCCATCGCCTTCTTCACCCACCTGGGTTTCACCTTCAACCCGCAATACACCGACGACACCGCCACCTGCATGATTCTCGGCGAGCACATTTACGCCATGTTGCTCACCGAGGAGAAGTTTCAGGGCTTTACGCCCAAGGCCATCTGCAACGCCCATACCCACAGTGAAGTGCTGACCTGCATAGCCGTGGCCGACCGCGAAAAGGTCGACGACTTGGTGAGCAAAGCCCTGGCCGCCGGCGGACGCACGCTTGGCGACCCGAAGGATTACGGCTTTATGTACCAGCATTCATTTGAAGATCTGGACGGGCACATTTGGGAGCTGATCGCGATGCAAGAAGACGCAGTGGCGTGACGGTCGGCCTAAATCGCAGGCAACAAAAAGCCCGGCCAGTGCCGGGCTTTGAAGGGGGTAAAACCTGGCCGTCGTTAGGCCAGGGTATGAGCCTGCAGACGATCAGCACCGCCTTCAGCTACACGGTTGGTACGTTCAGCGCCGCCTTCGGCAACGGTGTTGGTACGGTCAGCACCGCCTTCGGCTACACGGTTGGTGCGTTCAGCGCCATTTTCGGCAACGGTGTTAGTACGGTCTGCACCACCTTCGGCGACTGTGTTAGTGCGGTCGGCACCACCTTCGGCAACGGTGTTGGTGCGTTCGGCGCCACCTTCAGCTACGCGGTTAGTACGTTCAGCACCACCTTCAGCAACGGTGTTGGTGCGCTCTGCACCGCCTTCAGCTACGCGGTTGCTACGTTCAGCGCCGCCTTCAGCTACACGGTAAGTACGCTCTGCACCACCTTCAGCCACACGGTTGGTACGTTCTGCGCCGCCTTCGGCTACGCGGTCAATCACCATGTAGCCGCCTTCGTCGGCGACACGGCGGTCGGCGCCGCTTTCGGCCAGAACGGTTTGCACGACTGCAGGGCTTGCAACAGCAGCGGCTTGAGCAGCTGGAACGGTGAACAGGCTAGCGATAAACAGTGCGGCGAATGCTTGAGATTTCATGGTGGTTGCTCCAGAAGATTGGGTGTGTAAGTGAGTACGGAGCCAATCTTACGGATCGCCAGTTGTTTAAAAAGTGAACGCTCGAGATAGCTATCATCGATGAGAATGATATTGCTGAAAAGGTTTGGCTATCAGCGAGTTATGCCCAACACCCGGCCTATCAAACGCAAAAAGCCCGAGCTTTTACGCTCGGGCTTTTGATGCAGCGGCGTGCTTACAGCAAGGTTTTGATCGCGAACGCAGCGCCGATAGCCAGGGCGAAGGCCAGCACGGCGATTAACACTTTGTTCACCGGCCGCGCTTCAACCACCGCTTCCTGCTGCGCACTGGCGGCGTTGGCGGTTGCCACTTTCAGCGGATTGACCGTCGCCGTCTGCACGCTCGGGCGAATCACCGTGGGCTTGGGCACGTTTAGCGCTGGCATAAACAGCGTCGCGTCTTCGTCATCCGATTGCGCCACTTCCACTTTCGGTCCGATCACCAACAGCGTGACCGAGCCCATGCGCACCTGATCGCCGGGTTGCAGCACGGCCATCGCCACTTTCTGATGGTTGACGAACACACCGTTGGCCGAGGCGAGGTCTTTAATCTCCAGCACTTCGTCTTTCAGGAAAAACTCAGCGTGGCGGCGCGACAATTCGAGGTCGCCAAAGCACATTTCGCACTTCACCGAACGGCCAAAGGTCATTGAGCCGGTGACGTGGAATTTGTGCCCTTGATGCTGCTCGCCAGTAATCACCTGCAAGAACCAGCGCGGCGCGGCAACCGGTTTGGGTTTGCTTTTGGCCGGATCGATAAGCGTCAGCTCCAGCTCGCCGAGTTTCACTTTATCGTCGGAGCGCAATTGATAGCGCGCCCCTACCCGCTCGCCATTAACGAACGTGCCGGCGGCGGTGCCGCAATCGGTGAGGTAGTAAAGGCCGTGATCCTGGCGAATTTCCGCATGGAAAGGGCTGATGTCGGCGTCGCTCAAAACCAGGTTGTTGCGGCTGTCCTGGCCGATGGTGAAACGCTCGTCAACCAACCAGATAGGCGCCTGACGGTTGTCGCTGAAATGAATCCTGAGCATGTGCGGCACGACCTTGAGAAATGACAACCAAACGGGAGCGATTAATCGTTAACGCGAGGCCCGCCGGAGCCCCGCGCAACAGGGGTGTCACTTTGCCACTAGTTGAAGAGTTTATTCCACAAGCGTTTGACGACGTTCGGATTATTTTCTTCAGCGGTCGTTGTCGGTGCGCTCTTCGCAGCGCTGGCGGGGGCACGCGCTGGTTTGGCGGCGGCGAGCGCGGCTTTCTTCTTCGCGGCAGCACGCGCCGCAATTTCGGCCTCGGTTTTGCGCACCCGCTCTTCATGGCCATTGAGGCTGGCGAGGAGTTTTTCGTTTTCGGGCTGCGCTTCCAAACCGCTTTTGATCAGTTGCAGGGCCTGGTCATATTGCAGCTTGTCGTAGGCCACTTCGCTCAGGTCGAGGAACCGTTCAGCCACCGCTTGCAGCCCCGTCATTGCTTGCTCGTTACCCGGCGACCAGCCCAGCACTTGCTGGTAGTAGAACACCGCATTGTTGCCTTCGGGTTGCAGCAGGTGGTCTTCGCTGGCGGCCTTTTGCGCCAGGTTCAGGCTGTTGGCGATGCGCGCTTGCAACACGCGCTGCAAACCATCCAGCGCCTCGTCGTTGTTTTGGTCGATCAGCAGCACTTGGCGGTAGAAGTAATCGGCGTTGTGCTCCGCTGGCTCAACCAGCTTGCCCTCGTTGAGGCTCAGTTCGCCCTGGGTCAGCAGCGCAGCGATTTTCTGTTGTTGCTGATAGTGGTAACCGCCCACCCCGGCGCCGCCAGCCACCAGCACTACCACCAACGCCGCGACCCAGAGGGCCCGCTTACTACGCGGGGCGCGCGGTGCTTTAGGTGGTTTTGGGGGTTTGGCTGGTTTAACCGCTGCCACATTGGCTGGCGCAGTTTTCACCGCTGCAAGCTTGGCCGTGCGCTCAGGCTTTTCAGCCTTGATGGGCACCACTTTGGCGATGCGGGTGTGGTCCAGTTCCTGTTCGTTCAACTCGGCCAGACTCGCCAGCAACACGTGGCAATCGGCAAATCGTTCATCGGGATTTTTCGCCAACATGCGGCTGAGCAAGTGCTGGTATTGACGCAGGTGATCCGGCAACTCCGGCGCGTCCATTTGCACGTGGTTCATCACGGTCTGGGTGTAGCTCGAACCCTTGAACGGATTAGTGCCGGTCAGCATCTCCAGCAAAATAACGCCGAGGCTGTAGATGTCGGTGCGCGCATCCAGCGGCTCGCACTGCGTTTGCTCGGGGCTGCTGTACGCCGGGCTGCCGACCGCCACGTTGAATTGGGTCAGCTCACTGTTGATGTCCAGCTCTTTGGCGATACCGAAGTCGGTGATTACCGCCGTGCCGTCGGCGCGAAAGAGGATATTCGCGGGCTTGATGTCGCGGTGCACCATGCCTTTGTCATGCACAACGGCCAGGCCGCTGGCGATTTGCCGAACGATGCTCAGCGCGCGCTGCGGCTCGAACACTTCGCCTTTGTGCTGGGCCAGGTCGCCGCCCGCCACGAATTCCATGGCCAGGTAATAGCGGCCATCGGGCAACTGGTCGATGTCGTGAATAGTAATGATCGAGGGGTGATGCAGCGAGGCAACGATGTGCCCCTCTTTTATAAAGCGCTTGCTGAAGGCTTCGTCGTCGGCACTGAGCAGCACCTTGATCGCCACTTGGCGGTGCAACGATTCCTGGGTCGCCAGGTACACCTCGGCCATACCGCCTTTACCCAACCGGCCATGCACGAGGTAACCGGGAATTTCTAGCAAGCTGTCATTCATAAGAAGGTGGTACGCGTCTTGTAGTTATCGGCCCAGAAGCTCTAGGTCAGGGGGGCGAAGAAAAATCGGCAGTGCCGCCAACCAGGTATCACGAAAAGCCTGGGAAGGTTCGCTCAGATTCGGCGCATTTTCCAACAAACTGTCAGAGTTTTCCTAGATTCAAAAGTTTCCTGAGGAAACTTTGCGGGCGTTGATTCGCGCCCATTTGTTCCACGACTGCGAGACCGATCACGATGCAGGAAATATTGTCGCGCCCGCCCGCCTCGTTTGCCGCCGCGATCAGTTGCTCCACCACCTCATCCAAGGTGCTGGCGCCAGCGCATACGGCCTGAATATCTTCGTCGCGCAATTCGCCGCTGAGGCCGTCGCTGCACAGCAGTAATAACTCGCCGGGCGCCAGGCTGCCCTGCTCCACGCTCACTTCCAGCGTTTGCTGGGCCTGGCCGAGACAACGGGTGACCACGTTGCGCCGCGGATGATGGCGCGCCTCTTCAGCGCTGAGTTCGCCGGCATCCACCAGGCTTTGCACCAGGCTGTGGTCGCGGCTGAGCTGGGCGATGCCCTGGGCGCTGAGGCGATAGGCGCGGCTGTCACCGACCCAGGCCAGTTCGAACGCGGCGCCATTGAAGCGCGCCGCCACCAGGGTGGTGCCCATGCCGGCGGACTCAGGGTCTTGCTCGCCGGCGGCAATAATCGCCTGGTTGGCACTGTGGGTGGCGGTGTCCAGTGACTCGCCGGCCTGCACTGCGTCGAGCAACGTATCCAGGGCAATGGCGCTGGCCACCTCGCCGCGCTGATGCCCGCCCATGCCGTCGGCCACCGCCCACAGCTGCAACGCGGGGCAGCACAGCAGCGAATCCTCGTTGTGCGTACGCACGCGACCGCTGACCGAAAGCGCTGCATAACCGAGCGAGACAGGGGCAAAGGGAGTAGGCATAGGCCGATGGCGGACCGTTTGAGAAGTGGATATCAAATTAAGCGACGTCGAATCATGCGACCCCGCCACCGGGCTGTCATCGCTTTTACGCAAAAGTGTTAAACAGTCGAGCCTTGGCCATGCGACAGACAACTCGATTTGAGGGGGTGCCAGCGCGCGGCAGAGCGACTAAAATCGGCAACCTTATTTCGTCGCCCTGGTTTTACTGCCCGCTCACCGGCCCCGTAAACACCGCGCCACGACCCGCTTACCAACCAGTCAGAGCAAGAGAGCCAGCATGGGCGCACAGTGGAAAGCCAAACCTAAAGAAGCCGCCGCCAACGCCAGAGGCAAGATTTTTGGTCGTTTGGTGAAAGAAATCATGATCGCCGCGCGCAATGGCGCCGATCCGGACCTCAACCCCAAGCTGCGTTTGGCCATCCACCAGTCGAAAAAGGCCTCGATGCCCAAAGACACCCTTGAGCGCGCCATCAAAAAAGGCGCCGGTCTGCTGGGCGACACCGTCACCTTCCACTCGGCCACCTACGAAGGCTTCGCCCCGCACCAGGTGCCGGTGATCATTGAATGCCTTACCGACAACATCAACCGCACCGTCGCTGAAATTCGCGTGCTGTTCCGCAAGGGGCAAATGGGCGCGTCGGGTTCGGTGACCTGGGATTTCGACCACGTCGGCATGATCGAAGCCAGCCCTGAAGGCGACGCCGACCCCGAACTGGCCGCCATCGAAGCGGGCGCGCAAGATTTCGAACCGGCCGAAGAAGGCGCCACGCTGTTTATCACCGAACCCACCGACCTCGACGCCGTTAGCCGCGCCCTGCCCGAGCACGGCTTTACCGTGAACTCGGCGACCCTCGGCTACCGCCCGAAAAACCCAGTGACCTCGCTCACGCCTGAACAACTGGAAGAAGTCGAAGCCTTCCTCGAAGCCCTCGACAACCATGACGACGTGCAGAACGTGTACGTCGGCCTGTCGGGCTGATCGCAACAGCCGCTCCTACACCCAACCGGTAGGAGCGGCTTCAGCCGCGATTCCTGGAAACACCGTTCCACCTTTATTACCTCTCCCGGACTTCCCCAATGACCACCCAAACACCTTCGCCCGATCAGCCAGACCAACCGAGCGAAGTGGACGCCACCGTCGACGCCTCAGCGAAAAAGCCTGGCTTTAGCTTTCCCTTCTCGGCGTTCGCCAAAGGCGCTAAAGACAACATGCCACTGGGCTATAAGCCGATCGACAAATCTAATCACGACAAAAAGCCCGGCCGCGCGCCCAACGGCACCCGTCGCTCGATGGGCAAACGTTGAGCAGCGTCGTTGCCGGCCTGCTGCTGAAGGCCAACGAAGCGCGAATCGTGACGCTGGCGGGCACGCGGGCGAGCCACGTGTTGGTAGCCGAGAAAATGAATAAGTTGGCCGTGGTCAAGAACCCGACCCGCGAAGACGTGGCGGCATTCGTGCAGGCGCTGACGGCGTTCTGTAGTGCCAACAAAGTGGAAAAACTGGTGCTCAACCGCCGCGCCACCAGCGGGCAAGGCGCAGGCGGCGCCGGCACGTTTCTAATGGAAGGTGTGGTGTTGGCCAGCTCGCCGGTGCCGGTGGACTTCGTTCACCCCGCCACGCTGAAAGCCACCGAGCGCAAAGCCGGTGACAGCAAGGCGCAGAAACCGGCCACTGTAGACTTGGGCAAAGCCTACGACCTGGCTTACGAAGGCCTGCTGTAGGCCGCGTCCGCGCCGATGAAAAAATCGGCCAGGCGTTCAATCAGCAGCGGTTTGCTGTGGGTTAACCAGCGTTTGGCCGCGCGCTCTTGCCATTCTTCGGCGCGATCCAGGCTATGGCGCGGCACGAAATCGGCGAGGAACAGGCCCAGGCTCAGCAGGTTGATGTCGTGCCCGGCC
Source organism: Pseudomonas sp. AC070 (assembly GCF_979258635.1). Classification (NCBI taxonomy): domain Bacteria; kingdom Pseudomonadati; phylum Pseudomonadota; class Gammaproteobacteria; order Pseudomonadales; family Pseudomonadaceae; genus Pseudomonas; species Pseudomonas sp. AC070. The sequence goes on along the minus strand of NZ_OZ409871.1, from coordinate 1,554,684 downwards.
ACGGTGATTTTTTCCAGCAGCTCATGCAATGCCGCGCGCAGTTCCGGCGACCAATGCTGACCGGCGCAAATCCGCTCTTCCAACGCGCGACAGGTGTCGAGGCGTCCCAGCATCTGCCCCCTCCTCCTCGTTAAGGTTTAGGCCAGCACCGCGACAGACTTCACCTGCGCCCACAGTGCCTGGCCGATATTCAATTCAAGCTGATCCCGGGAAAAACGCGTGATCCGCGCCAGCAATGGCGTGCCTTGCATGTCCAGTTGCACCAGCACATGGGCGCTGTTTTGCGCCGCCACTTCGGCTACAACTGTTACGGGCAATACGTTGAGAATACTGCTGTGCAGCGGCTTTTCCAGCGCCAGGCTGACATCGCGCGCCTGCACCTTGAAGCGCATCGGCTTGCCTTGCGCCAACGGCCCATGGGCCACCTGAATGCGCAACGTGCTGCCGGCGAAACCCAGGCTGAGCAACTGATAGTTGGGGTCGTAGTCACACACGTGCGCCTGCACCACCACGCCAGCGTCGTCGCCTTGGGCCATAGGCAGGTCGAGGCGCGACAACAACTTGCCCACCGGCCCGCTGGCCCGCACGCGTCCGTCCTCAAGCAGCACCATATGATCGGCCAGCCGCCCGACTTCGTCCGGCGCATGGCTGACGTACAGCACAGGAATATCCAGCTCGTCATGCAGGCGTTCCAGGTACGGCAGGATTTCCTGTTTGCGCTTGTAGTCCAGCGCCGCCAGCGGCTCGTCCATCAGCAGTAACTTCGGGCTGGTCAGCAACGCCCGGGCAATACCTACGCGCTGGCGCTCGCCGCCGGAAAGATGCGCCGGCATGCGTTCCAGCAAACGTTCGATGCCTAATAATTCGACCGCCTGAGCGAGCTTCACCCGTTGCGCGGCGGCGCCAATGCGCTTGAAACCAAAGGTCAGATTGGCCTGCACCGACAGGTGCGCAAACAGGCTGGCCTCCTGAAACACATAGCCCAACGCGCGCTGGTGCACCGGCAAGAAAAAGCCCGTGGCGCTGTCCTGCCACAATTCGCCGTTCACCCGCAGATAACCCGTGCTGGCACGCTCCAGTCCGGCCACGCAGCGCAAACAGGTGGTTTTCCCCGAGCCGGATTCGCCGAACAGGGCGGTAACGCCACGGCCGGGCAATTGCAGGTCGACGTCCAGACTGAACGGCGAATAATCCAGCCGAAACCGCGCTTCAATCATCGCACCACCGCCTTGCTACCTTTGGCCTGCAGCAGCAGCAATATCGCGAACGAGAACACCAGCATGCCGCCCGCTAGCCAATGGGCCTGGGCGTATTCCATGGCTTCGACGTGGTCGAAAATCTGCACCGACACCACCCGCGTTTTCTCCGGAATGTTGCCGCCGATCATTAGCACCACGCCGAACTCACCAATGGTGTGAGCGAAGCCGAGAATAGACGCGGTTAAAAACCCCGGTCGCGCCAACGGCAACGCCACGTTGAAGAACGTATCGAGCGGACTGGCGCGCAGCGTGGCCGCCACTTCCAGCGGCCGTTCGCCAATCGCCTCGAACGCGGTTTGAATCGGCTGCACCACAAACGGCATGGAATAAAACACGGAGCCCACCACCAAGCCCGCAAAGCTGAACGGCAGAATGCCCAAGCCCAGGCTTTGGGTCAGTTGCCCGATAACGCCGTTTGGCCCGAGGGTGATCAGCAAATAGAAACCGATCACCGTCGGCGGCAGCACCAGCGGCAACGCCACCACCGCAGCCACCGGCCCCTTGAGCCGCGAGCGGGTTCGCGCCAGCCACCAGGCGATAGGCGTGCCGATGATCAGCAGCAACACGGTGGTTACCGTCGCCAATTGCAGGGTCAGCCAAATGGCCGCGAAATCCGAGCCTGTCAGGGTCATTCCGGGTAACTCTTAAAGCTGATAGCCGAAGGATTTGATCACCGCAGCGGCTTTAGCCCCGTGCAAGTAATCGACCAGCGCTTTGGCGGCGGCGTTGTCTTTGCCCTTGTTCAAAATCACCGCGTCTTGCTTGATCGGCTCATGCAGGCTGGCCGGCACCAACCAGGCGGAACCGCTGGTGACCTTGCCATCTTTGTACACCTGAGACAGCGCCACGAAACCCAACTCGGCGTTGCCGGTGGAAACGAACTGCAAGGCCTGGGTGATGTTCTGGCCTTCCACCAGCTTGGGCTTCACTGCATCGGTCAGGCCCAACTTTTCCAGCACCTGGGTAGCGGCCAGGCCATAGGGCGCAGCTTTCGGGTTGGCGATGGCCAGGTGGTTGAACGCGTTTTTCTTCAACACCTCGCCTTTGCTGTCGACGTAGCCGTCTTTGGCCGACCACAGCGCCAGCGCCCCAATCGCATAGGTAAAGCGCGAGCCCGGCACCGTTTCGCCTTCGCTTTCCAGCTTGGCTGGCGTTGCATCGTCGGCCGCCAGGAACACTTCAAACGGCGCGCCATTTTTGATCTGCGTATAGAACTGGCCGGTGGCGCCGTAGGAAGCGACCAACTTGTGCCCGGTGTCTTGCTCGAAATCAGCCGCCAGGGCTTGAATCGGCGCGGTGAAATTCGCGGCGACGGCCACTTGCACCTCATCGGCGAACACGCTGCTCAGGGCGAGCGAGGCGGACAGGGCAACAACCAGGCGAGAGAGAGGCAATGTCATAAACAACTCCTTTGTAGGGGCAAGTTCCAGCGAAGAGGACCATCACCAAACACAAGCGCTATGTTCGGAACTATATAGCGGTGAACGGAGTGGCGGATAGCGATCCGGTAAAAACGACGGGCGCATCTTTGAAAATATCTGACCACCAAGTCAAGTTACGAATTTCGCCCGCGCAAAATTCGGGTGCTACCATCCCCGCCACCCTGCTTGAGCAAGCTGCCGTCAATGAAACTCGAAGGCCAATTCTGGATCACCCACAACGGCAACGACGTCGCGGGCGAAGCGCGCATCGCCCTGCTGCGGGCCATCGACGCCACGGGCTCGATCAGCCAGGCGGCCAAAGCCGTGGGCATCAGCTACAAGTTTGCGTGGGATTCCATCGACGCCATGAACGGCGCGGCCGGCAGTCCGCTGGTGGCGCGCAGCGCCGGTGGCAAAGGCGGCGGCGGCACCCAACTGACCGAGGCCGGGCGCGCCTTGATCGCCAGCTACCAGCGTTACCAGCAAGAGCACCAAGCGTTCTTGCAACGCTTGGGCGACGACGCTGGCGTGTCGAGCTTGCTGGAATTCATGGAGCGTCTGCGCATGAAAACCAGCGCGCGCAATCAGCTGTTCGGCACCGTTGCCGGCATTCACAACGGCGAGGTCAACGACCTCATTGAGTTTCAGCTCAACACCGGCGAAAGCCTTACCGCCTCGATTACAAACGACAGCACCACGCGCCTGGAATTGCAGCCGGGCGTGGCGTTGTATGCGCTGATCAAAGCCTCGTGGGTGCAACTGCTGGCGCCCGACACCAACGCAGCGCAACCCAGCGACAACCTGCTGCACGGCGAAGTACGCGAACTCATCCGTGGCGCTGCAGAGACTGAGGTGTCGCTCACCCTGGCCGGTGGCGCCACGCTGGTGGTGGTATTGAGCAACGCTGAGGCCGACTTATTGCAGCTAGCGGTGAATCAGCCCGTCGCGGCCCTGATCAAGGCCGCGCACATGATCCTCGGTCGGCTCTGAGCGGGCGCTATTTCCGCTACGGCTATTTCCACCATGGATAGAACGACGGCATGGCATTGGCCGATTGTTCGCCGTAGTCGGCCGGACGCTTCTCCAGAAACGCCTGAACGCCCTCTTTACCACCGCCGATGCTGGTGTAGAACATGCCGAGCGAATCAACCTTGTGCGCCTCAAGCGGGTGGGGCTGAGCGGCGTTGCGGTACATCATCTGCCGCGTCAGGGCGATGGCCACCGGGTTGTGCTTGGTAATGCGCCGGGCGATCTTGTAGGCCTCTTCCAGCAGCTGATCAGCCGGCACCACGGCTTTTACAAAGCGCCCCTGCAAGGCTTCTTCCGGCTTGAGAATGTCGCCGCTGTACACCCACTCCAGCGCTTGCGAAATGCCGACGATGCGCGGCAAAAACCAGCTCGAACACGCCTCCGGCACGATGCCGATCTTGTTGAACACAAAACCGATGCGCGCGTGCTCGCTGGCCAGGCGAATGTCCATGGCGCAGGTCATGCTCGCGCCAATGCCCACGGCCGCGCCATTGATGGCGGCGATTACCGGTTTCTTGCACTCAAAAATGGCCAGGGTCACCCGCCCGCCTGTGTCACGAACGCCGTCGCGAATGGCTGGGTCGTCGAGGCGCGTTTGCATGTCGTCCAGGGTCGGCTTCTGGCTTTCGTCCAGGCCGAATACGTTGCCGCCTACTGACAAATCCATGCCGGCGCAAAAAGCGCGGCCGGCGCCGGTGACCACAATGGCCCGAACCTCTTCGTCGTCGCTGGCACGGTTAAACGCATCGATCAGCTCGTGAGCCATCTCTACCGTGAACGCGTTGAGCTGTTCGGGGCGATTGAGGGTCAGGGTCAGAATGTTCTCGCTTACCTGGTAACTGAGGGTGTTGTAGGACATGCGCCGCTCCTGGCAAAACCATTGGGGTTCCTATCATGCCTAGCCAGACAGGGCGCGCCCCGGCGACTCGTAGGGCATTTGTGCCAAGGCGAACGGGGTAAATGATTTAATAGCGGCGTTTTTCTCAGTGCTTATCCGCCATGTCTGACCTCATCTACTGCGCCCTGCCCGCCGCCCTGCGCCCATTGCTGAACAAGTTCTATCGCGCACATCGCTCGGCCATGCGAGCGGGCGCAGACGAGCAGCTGTGGGTGGCGAAAGAAACCGAAATTGTTGCGGCGCTGAGCTTGCGCAGCATCGGTTCGCACGCGAACGAAGGTGTGTGGTTAACCGGCCTGTTCGTGGCGCCCGCCTTGCGCGGTGGCGGCATCGCCAGCCACCTAGTGAATGCCGCATGCACCGAGGCGAGCGGCCCGGTGTGGTTGTTTTGTCATCCCACGCTTGGCGACTTTTATGCGCGTCTAGGCTTTAGCCCGTGCCAAGCGCTGCCGGCTTCTCTGGCTGAACGACTCAGCCGTTATCAACGAACAAAAACGCTCATCGCCCTGCGCCGCGATAGCCAGTGATTGGCAAGCGGTTGTCGGCTGTTACACTACGCGCCGCGCGGCCTCGGCTGCCTTCGCCCCACATCGTTTGCGTGTCAGGAACAGCATGAAAATCGACAAAAAAACCGCCATTGCCCGCCGTAATCAACAACTCGGCAGCGCAGTGCTCGGCGTCAACAACACGCACTTTGCGACCATCAACCTGAACAAAAACATCTGGTGGTTCGACATTCCCGTCGGCCGCCTGAAAATCGGCCAGTACGAGTGGGTGCACCTGCTGATGCACAACCACGTGACCGATGAGCTGCACCACCTGCGCGTGCCGACCTTGTATTTGCGCACCCATGAAGACGGTCTGGTGACGCGTAACAAAGGCAGCCGCAACGCTACGGTTAGCCTTGAGCTGTCGGCGGATCGGGATTCGCTGTTTCAGGATGTACGGCCGACCGGGACGGGCGTGAAGTTTGCGGAATTTGTGCAAGCCTGAGTGGGTGACCTGAAATCTTCGTTTGCAGGGATCGCGGCTAAAGCCGCTCCTACAGACTGCGTCCGGCCTGTGGCCGCAGTTGGTCCGGCGCCATCCCTTACAAAACCTTTACACCGCGCCCCGGCACTTCCCTGACAACGAAAAGTCTTACAGATACCCCGGATTCATCTCACCCGGGTATTCAGGAGACAACCATGTTCAGTCTGCCCAAAGTTGCCCTGCTGTTAGGCAGCCTTGCCCTCGCCGGGCAAGCGTCCGCCCACGGTGGAGACGGTGGACCTTTCGTTTTAGGCGCCGTGGTCGGTGCCGTGGTAGGCGGCGCCGTGGTCGCCTCGCAGCGGGCTCCGGTGTATGTCGAAGCCCCGCCGCCACCGCCCGTTGCTTACTATCCGCCGCCACAACCGGTATACGCACAGCCTGTGTACGCGCAGCCCGTGTATCCGCAGCCGGTTTATTACCAACCGGTGGTGGTGCAAGCGCCGCGCTATTACGGCCCGCGTTATTACGCTCCACGGCCGGTGTATTACGAGCCGCGCGGTTATGGTCACCACGGTCGCTGGTAATCGCCTCGCAGGAAAAAGCCCGCCCATTCGGCGGGCTTTTTTATGGGCGTCAGCCGGAGGAAGCGTCGTCCTTGGCGCGCTCGTTTTCTTCTTGCCACCTGGCCCAACGGGCGGGCATTACTCGCCCCGCCAGGTACGACTTTTCTTCGGTAGTGCCGTCTTCGTTATGAATGATCAATGTCGCGTCTTTGCCGCGTAAGAACCGTTCGGTTTCCTGAAGTAGGCGCGCTTTGGTCAGCGCACGTTTAGAGGGGCGGGTTGCGCCTTTTTTGATGAGTTGCCAGCCCTCTGGCACACGGTTGATGTGGTAGTCGCCCATGCCGTCTATATCCCTGAATCACTTGCCCGTCAGTACCCGGCCGCTACGCCTAGTGCTTGAGGGGTTTTATCGGTGTGTGAAACATCCGAGCAAACTGCCATCGCGGCAGTTCCGTGTAAGGGATGGGCGGTCATGCGTGCTGTTTTATTGGCCCTTAATAGCTTAAAAACAGCTCGCCATAGTTGCTAAACGCCAATTGCGCAAGTGCAGCGGCTAATAAAGACTCAAATGCGAAGTTGCACTTTAATATCAAAAAACCGTTTGTCGCCAACGACTTAAATTGAGCCGAACGAATATCCGGCGTTCCCCTTCAGAGTTCCTGTAAGGCCCCAGCGGGTTTTGCGACTACTTTATAGAAAAGGAGAAACCAACATGCCTACCAACAAAAACCCCGGTAACTTCGCAAATGATCGGGCGCGGGCTTCGGAAGCAGGACGCAAAGGTGGTCACAACAGTGGCGGCAACTTTGCCAACGACCCGCAGAAAGCGTCCGAAGCAGGCCGCAAAGGCGGTCAAGCCAGCCATGGCAATAAAAGCTGACTGACCGCTAGACCAAGCAGTACCTACATTCACCAGCCAGCTGTTGGTTGAATGCACAGAGGCCCGCGACAGCGGGCTTTTGTTTGCGTCAGAGAAAGGATGATTAGCGGTTGCGCTGGCGCCAGTCGCCGTGACCGCTGCGGTTGTCGCTGCGCTGCTCGGAGCGACGATCATTGCCACGGTGGCCGTCTCGGCGACGGTCATCGCGGTCACGGGCGTGGTGGCGATCACGGTCGCCGTTATACCGGTGCGGCGCCGGGTAGTAGCCGCGCGGCGGTTGATTCCAACCGTTGTAAACCGGGCCTCGGCGTGGCGCGCTGTAGTAACGCGGCGCTGGTGCCGGCCCGTAATAACGGGGAGCCGGTGCGCGGTAATAGCGCGGCGCTGAATACACTTCGTAGCGTTGAACGTATGGCGCGCTGTACACCGTGCCGTAACCACCGGAACGACCGTAGCTGCGGTCGTAATTGTCGTCGTAGTCATAACCCGCACAACCCGCCAAAAACAGGCCAATCAGACCAAGTAGCAGGGTTCGATAACGCATCATGGCAGCCTCCTGAGACCGCATGGGAACCGAGCGGCGAATGCCGTTCAGCAGTGTTCCCACGGTCTTGGACAGCACAGATTCCGCCCGGCTTGCTGTAGGGCGATTCATATTCCATTGCCATTTATTTCATACGCGCACCAAAGCGCAGCACACCACTAGCCTGCGCCTCGTTTTCGCGCACGCCCTGCCCTTCTTCTCATTCCAACAAAGAGCCCGAGCCCCGCCTGCGCTGGCGCGGCGCAACTTGGCACGGCTCTCGCTTTAGCTCCGGTGTGCAGGATTAACCGGGCAGTTGCCTGGGTACGCGGCACCACAATTCGCAATGGATGACTAGGGTTCCGGCTAGCGCTTAAAACGCTCAGTGACTGGTCCGAGAGTTATCGACCTCCAGTGAGGTTACACGGCGGGACAAAAGCCCGGGAGACGAACGCCACGCCGCGTTGCGCCTGCCCGCTTTTATCTCGAACTGGAGGTTTTACATGCGCAAGTCCCCGTTATTCGCCCTCGTTCTCGCCGGCCTTGCCGCCACGTTCAGTTTCAGCGCCCAGGCTGCCCCGAAAGAAAAATTCAGCGTCTGCTGGACCCTCTACGCTGGCTGGATGCCGTGGGAATACGCAGCCGCCGAAGGCATCGTTGATAAGTGGGCGAAGAAGTACAACATCGCCATCGACGTGGTGCAGCTCAATGACTACGTCGAGTCGATCAACCAGTACACCGCCGGCCAGTTCGATGGCTGCACCATGACCAACATGGACGCCCTGACCATTCCCGCCGCCGGCGGCGTTGATTCCACCGCCCTGGTGGTCAGCGACTTCTCCAACGGCAACGACGGCATCGTGCTCAAAGGCAAGGGCAAAACCCTGGCCGACCTCAAGGGCCAGCCGGTCAATCTGGTCGAGCTTTCGGTTTCCCACTACCTGCTGGCGCGCGGGCTGGAAACGGCCGGCATGAGCGAAAAAGACCTCAGCGTGGTGAACACCTCCGACGCCGATATCGCCGCTGCCTTCAACACCAGCGAAGTCAATTCGGTGGTGACCTGGAACCCGATGCTGGCCGAAATCAAAGCCCAGCCCGATACCACTGAAGTGTTCAACTCCAGCCAGATTCCCGGCGAGATCATGGACATGATGGTGGTCAACACCGCCACCCTCAAAGACAACCCCGCCCTGGGCAAAGCCCTGACCGGCGCCTGGTTCGAAATCATGGAACTGATGGCCAGCGACACCCCGCGCGCCACCGCCGCGCTGGAGCACATGGCCAAGGCCTCGGGTACAGATCTAGCCGGCTTCAAGTCGCAACTGGCGACCACCAAACTCTTCTACACCGCCAAAGACGCCCTGGCCTTCGCCACCAGCCCACAACTGCCGGAAACCATGAGCAAAGTCGCCAATTTCTCCTTCGCCCATGGGCTGCTCGGTGAAGGCGCCAAAGACGCTGGCGCGGTCGGCATGAGCTTCGCCAAAGACGTGGTCACCGGCGACAGCGGCAACATCAAACTGCGCTTCGACCCGAGCTACGTGCAGATGGCGGCGGACGGCACGTTGTAACGCTGCCTGACGATGAACTCGACAAAAACCTCCGTCATTCCCGCGCACGCGGGAATCCAGAGTGTTGCAGGTGAAGGAAATGGTCGGGGCAACCCGATCCCAAATTCGAGACCCCCATGCGCCTGATCAATCGCCACCCCGACGGTGCCGGCCGACTGCTGCTGATTCTGCTGCCGTTCGCGCTGGTGCTGTTCGCCTACTTCACCGGCTCCTCGGCGCGGTTGGCGGACAACCCCAATGACAAGCTGCTGCCCAGCGCCGTGCAAATGACGGACGCGGTCAAGCGCATGGCGTTTACCGAAGACAAACGCAGCGGCGGTTATCTGCTTTGGCAAGACACCGCTTCCAGCCTGCAACGCCTTGGCATGGGCCTGGGCATCGCCGCCATTATCGGTCTGTGCCTGGGCATCGCCGCTGGCACCCTGCCGCTGTTCAGCGCGCCGCTGTCGCCACTGCTCACAGTGCTGTCGATGGTGCCGCCGCTGGCGATCCTGCCGATTCTGTTTATCGTTTTCGGCCTCGGCGAGCTGTCGAAAGTCATGCTTATCGTCATCGGCATCACGCCGGTGTTGGCGCGGGATCTGGAACAACGGGCGCGGGAAATTCCGGCGGAGTTGCTGATCAAGGCGCAAACCCTCGGCGCCTCGACCTGGACGTTGATTCTGCGGGTGATCCTGCCGCAACTGCTGCCGCGCCTGCTCATCGCCTTGCGCCTGGTGCTCGGTTCGGCCTGGCTGTTTCTGATTGCCGCCGAAGCCATCGCTTCCACCGACGGCCTCGGCTACCGCGTGTTTCTGGTGCGCCGCTACATGGCCATGGACGTGATTCTGCCGTACGTGGTGTGGATCACCCTGCTCGCCTGGCTGATGGACCTGGGCCTCAAGCGCCTGACTCAACTGGCGTTCCCTTGGTATGAAGGGGCGAAGGCATGAGTGCGTTCATTGAAGTTAGAAACGTCTGGCAAACCTATGGCGACCAAGTGGTTCTAGAGAACCTCAACATCACCGTCGCCGAAGGTGAGTTCTGCACGTTGGTGGGCACCTCGGGCTGCGGTAAATCCACGTTCTTGCGTTTGCTGTTGGGCCAGGAAGTGCCGAGCAAAGGGCAGATTCTGCTAGGCGGCCAACAGCTGGTCGGCGAGCCGGATGCCAGCCGTGGCGTGGTGTTTCAGCGCTACTCGGTGTTCCCGCATTTATCGGTGCTGAACAACGTGACGCTGGGTCTGGAGCTGCCGCGCTCGCCGCTGCTCGGGCGCCTGTTCGGCCGGGCCAAACGCGACGCCCGCGAGCAAGCCGCCGAGCTATTGAAAAAGGTCGGCCTCGGCCATGCGCTGGATAAATACCCGACGCAGCTTTCCGGCGGCATGCAACAACGGCTGGCCATCGCCCAGGCGCTGATCATGCAACCGCGCGTGCTGCTGCTCGACGAACCCTTCGGCGCGCTTGATCCCGGCATCCGCAAAGACATGCACGCGCTGCTGCTGGAGCTGTGGCGCGAAACCAAGCTGACCGTATTTATGGTCACCCACGACCTGTCCGAAGGCTTCACCCTCGGCACCCGCATTCTGGTGTTCGACAAGGTTCGCCACGACCCGCACGCGCCCAACGCTTATGGCGCGCGCATCACCTACGACATTCCCCTGAACCCCGACCGCCGCGCCACCCGCGCCGCCGTCGACGCCCTGCCGGCGCATGTCACCGGCAGCCTGCATTCCGTCTACCAAGGAGCCTGATCATGACCAGTGCCTTGAGCCTGCGCCCCAGCCTGTATGAAGAAACCGTACCGGGCGGCGGCCACACCTCGTTCGTGCTTAAACGTGGCCACGTGCTGCGCATTACCGACCTCGAAGGCGGCGCCAACGTCAGCCTGATGCTGCTCAATGCCGCTGAGAAAAGTGAGCGATTGAACCTGCCCGACAGCCTCAAAGGCCAGCACACGGCCAAGCTCACGGTCGGCCATTGCCTGTACTCAGACATGGGCCGCGTACTGGCCGCCATCACCGCTGACACCTGCGGCTGGCACGACAGTTTTGGCGGCGTGCTGAACGCCGCCGAGGTGCAGGAAAAGTACGGCACCGGCCGCTATCAGGAACTGCGCAACGGCTTTTTCCGTAACGGCGTCGACAACCTGTTGGTGGAAATGGGCAAGTGGAACCTCAACCTGCAAGACCTGCTCATGACCCTCAATCTGTTCAGCAAGGTCACGGTTGATAGCGACGGTTGCTTCGCGTTTGCCGAGGGCAACTCCAAGGCCGGCGACTACGTCGAGCTGTACGCGCCGATGGACACGTTAGTGGTGCTCACCGCCCTGCAACACCCCATGGACCCCAACCCCGACTACGCGCCCAAGCCGGTGCAACTGAGCTTCAGCAAAGTGGCTGAAGACGGCATCAGCGTGCTCTGCCGCACCTCGCGTCCGGAAAACGGCCGTGGCTTTTACAACACCGAACGTCTGTACATCTGAGGGCCCTACCATGTCGCTAACCCACAGCCCCCGCCATGAAGAAGCCGCCGTTTACCGCGCCACCATCGCCGCCGGTGAGCCGTTCCTGAAGGAAGTCAAAGCCGGGCAAACCTTGCGCCTGCTCGACCTGGAGGGCAACCAGGCGGTCGACACCTTGTTCTACAGCGCCCGCAACCCACGCGAGCGCTACGACGTGCAGCGCACTCTGCGCAAACAGAACCGCGTGTACCTCACCACCGGCACCGTGCTGTATTCCAACCTCGGCAACCCGCTGCTGACCATCACCGCCGACACCTGCGGGCGCCACGACACCCTCGGCGGCGCCTGCGCGCAAGAGAGCAACACCGTGCGCTACGCCCTCGACAAACGCTACATGCACAGCTGCCGTGACAACTTCCTGCGCGCCAGCCTGCACGACGGCCGCCTGAACAAAGCCGACATCAGCGCCAACATCAACTTCTTCATGAACGTGCCGGTTACGCCCGAAGGCGGGCTGACGTTCGAAGACGGCATTTCCGCGGCTGGCAAATATGTCGAACTGGTCGCGCACATGGACGTGATCGTGCTGATTTCCAACTGCCCGCAACTGAACAACCCCTGCAACGGCTACAACCCGACGCCCGCTGAGTTTTTGGTATGGGACTGATTCGGCGGTGGTTGTTTGCGCTGTGTCAGAGCCGCAGTGGGCAGGTTTTGCAGGTGAGCTCCCCTCGCCCGCTTGCGGGAGAGGGGCTGGGGGAGAGGGCTGCGTCTGACGCAGATTCAAAACCCTCTCCCTAACCCTCTCCCCTGTCCGGGCGACCGCAGCGGGCAGAGGGGACCGACCGAGTAAAGCATTTACACCGCGGACGACCGCCGGTGCACACCCAAATACAGCGGGACGGCCCGCCTCCCCTTTCGAGGGCTTAACGCCATGTTCACCAAACTGCTGATCGCCAACCGTGGCGCCATTGCCTGTCGCATTTTGCGAACCCTGCGCGCGCTTGAGGTGCAGGGCGTGGCCGTGTATTCCGAGGCCGACGCCGCCAGCCTGCATATTCAGCAAGCCGACGAAGCCTTCAGCCTCGGCGAAGGCGCGGCGGCAGGCACGTATTTGCAGGTGCAGAAAATTCTTGCCGTGGCCCAGCAAACCGGCGCCCAGGCTATTCACCCCGGCTACGGCTTTCTCTCGGAAAACGCCGCCTTTGCCGAAGCCTGCGAAGCGGCCGGCATTGCCTTCGTTGGCCCCACGCCGGAACAGCTGCGGGTGTTTGGGCTTAAGCACACGGCGCGCGCCCTGGCCAAACAGCACGGCGTGGCCATGCTTGAAGGCACCGAGCTGCTGGAAAACCTCGACGCCGCCCTAGTGGCGGGCGAACAGGTTGGCTACCCAGTGATGCTGAAAAGCACTGCGGGCGGCGGCGGCATCGGCATGCGCGTGTGCCGTTCGGCCGATGAATTGAGCGAGGCGTTCGACGCGGTCAAACGCTTGGGCCAGAACAACTTCAGCGACGCCGGCGTGTTTATCGAGAAATACATCCAGCGCGCCCGCCACCTGGAAGTGCAGGTGTTCGGCGACGGCGCCGGCGAGGTAATCGCCCTCGGCGTGCGCGACTGTTCCGTGCAACGGCGCAACCAGAAAGTGCTGGAAGAAACCCCAGCCACCAACCTGCCCGCCGGCATGGCCGACGAACTCTGCGCCGCCGCCATCAAGCTGGCCAAGGCGGTGAACTACCGCAGCGCCGGCACCGTCGAGTTCGTCTACGACAGCGAAGCCAGCCAGTTTTATTTCCTCGAAGTGAACACCCGCTTGCAGGTCGAACACGGCGTGACCGAGCAAGTGTGGGGCGTGGATCTGGTCAGCTGGATGATTCAACTGGCCGCTGGCGACCTGCCGCCGCTGAGCGAATTGAGCGCGAACCTGCGCCCGAACGGCCATGCCATTCAAGCGCGGTTGTATGCCGAAGATCCGGGCCGCGATTTTCAGCCGAGCCCAGGCCTGCTAACCGCCGTGCAGTTCCCGCCGGCCGATGGCAAAACCCTGCGCATCGACACTTGGGTAGAGGCCGGCTGCGAAATTCCGCCGTACTTCGACCCCATGATCGCCAAGCTCATCGCCTGGGCGCCGACCCGCGAAGAAGCCAGCGCCGGGCTCTACAACGCCTTGGGCGACAGCCTGCTGTACGGCGTGGAAAGCAACCGCGACTACCTGCGCCAAATCATCAAGGATGCCCCGTTCGCCAGCGGCAATCCCTGGACCCGCTGCCTCGAGCAATTGGTCTACAAGGCCGACACCTTCGAAGTGCTCGGCGCCGGCACGCAAACCACCGTGCAGGACTACCCCGGCCGCCTCGGCTACTGGGCCGTTGGCGTACCGCCGTCCGGGCCGATGGACAGTCTGGCGCTGCGTCTGGGCAACCGTTTGCTTGGCAATGAAGAAGGCGCCGCCGCGCTGGAAATCACCATGAGCGGCCCGACGCTGCGCTTTAACACTGATGCGGTAGTAGCCGTTACCGGCGCTGACATTCCCCTGAGCCTCGACGGCGCGGCGCAACCGATGAACACCGCGCTGCTGGTCAAAGCCGGCAGCACGCTGACCCTCGGCACCATCGCCGGGGCCGGCGCGCGCAGTTACCTGTGCCTGCGCGGCGGCCTGCAAGTGCCGGATTATCTGGGCAGCAAAAGCACCTTCACCCTCGGCCAATTCGGCGGCCATGGCGGCCGTGCCTTGCGCGCCGGCGATGTGCTGCATATTCCGGCGCTCACCGACGCGAGCCACGGCGCCGCCCTAGACGCCGAGCTGTGCCCGCCGCTGCCAGCGGTGCGCAGCATCCGCGTGATCTACGGCCCCCACGGTGCGCCGGAATATTTCACGCCCGAGTACATCGACACCTTCTTCGCCACGCATTGGGAAGTGCACTTCAACTCCAGCCGCACCGGCGTGCGCCTGATCGGCCCGAAACCGCAATGGGTGCGTGAGAGCGGTGGTGAGGCGGGACTGCATCCGTCGAATATCCACGACAACCCGTATGCCATTGGCGCCGTGGACTTTACCGGCGACATGCCGGTCATCCTCGGCCCGGACGGCCCGAGCCTGGGCGGGTTTGTGTGCCCGGTGACGATTATTGAGGCAGACCTTTGGCAGCTGGGGCAGTTGAAGGCTGGGGATAAGGTGCAGTTCACGCCGGTCAGCATTGGCGAAGCGCGTTTGCTTGCAGCGACGCCGCTTTGCTCCCCTCGCCCGCTCGCGGGAGAGGGGCTGGGGGAGAGGGCCGGTGCCAACATTGATCCCACAATCCAAAGCCCCTCTCCCCAACCCTCTCCCACAAGTGGGAGAGGGGGCCGACTTGAGTTGGTTTCCCCCATCGTGCTCGACCTCGGCGACAAGGACACCCGCCTCGTCGCCCGCCTTTCCGGCGACACCCATTTGCTGGTGGAAATCGGCGCGCCAGAGCTGGACCTTGTGCTGCGCTTTCGCGGCCATGCGCTGATGCAGGCGCTGGAAGCCAAGCAATTGAACGGCGTGATCGACCTGACGCCGGGCATCCGTTCGCTGCAAGTGCACTACCAGCCGGAAACCCTCAGCCTCACCGATTTGCTCGGCATCATCGCCGGCGAGTGGGACGCGGTGTGCGCGGCGCAGAACCTGGAAGTGCCGTCGCGCATCGTGCATTTGCCGCTGTCGTGGGACGACCCCGCGTGCCAGTTGGCCATCGAAAAATACATGACCACCGTGCGCAAAGACGCGCCGTGGTGCCCGAGCAACCTGGAGTTCATCCGGCGCATCAACGACCTGCCCAACCTCGATGAGGTGTACCGCACCGTGTTCGAGGCCAGCTATCTGGTCATGGGCCTGGGCGACGTTTACCTCGGCGCACCGGTGGCCACCCCGCTGGACCCGCGCCACCGGCTGGTGACGACCAAGTACAACCCGGCGCGCACCTGGACGGCGGAAAACTCGGTGGGCATTGGCGGCGCCTACATGTGCGTGTACGGCATGGAAGGCCCCGGCGGCTATCAGTTCGTCGGCCGTACGTTGCAGATGTGGAACCGCTACCGCGAGGTCGAGGCGTTCGACGGCAAACCTTGGCTACTGCGCTTCTTCGACCAGATTCGCTTCTACCCGGTGAGCGCCGAAGAACTGCTGCAAATTCGCAAAGACTTCCCTCTCGGCCGCTACCCGCTGCAGATCGAACACAGCGTGCTCAACCTCGCTGACTACCAGGAATTTCTCGCCAAGGAAGCCGACACCATCGGCGCCTTCCGCCGGCAGCAACAAGGCGCCTTTAACGCTGAACGCGAACGCTGGATCGCCAGCGGCCAGGCGCATTTCGACAGCGAAGAAGCGGTAGCCGAACTCGGCGAAGACGCCCCACTCGCCGTGGGCCAACACAGCATCGAAAGCCATATCGCCGGCAACCTTTGGCAAGTGCAGGTCGAGGCCGGGCACAGCGTCAAGGCTGGCGACGTGCTGGTGATATTGGAGTCGATGAAAATGGAAATTCCGCTGCTGGCGCCGCGTGACGGGGTGGTGAAGGAAGTGCGCGTGCAGCCGGGCTCAGCGGTCAGGGCTGGGCAGCGGGTTGTTGTGCTGGAGGAAATCTGAGGTCGAAACAAACTCAACGGCTTTGCTCCCCTCTCCCGCTCGCGGGAGAGGGGCCGGGGGAGAGGGCTGCGTCCGACGCAATATTAAAAACCCTCTCCCTAACCCTCTCCCGTAAACGGGCAGAGGGGACAAATCGCGTTTCGCTCGCTATCTACGTTTGGAGCCAACCATGACCCACCCATTCGACCTGCGCCTGAGCGCCGTCAAAGCCGCCTACCTGGCCGGCACCACTACGCCGCGTCAGCTAATCGGCGCGCTGCGTGAGCATGCCGCTGCGCTGAATCCAGAATTCAATCTGTTCATTCATTTGCTCACGGCCGACGAACTGGAGCCCTACCTCGCCGCGCTCGACGGCAAACCCGCCGACAGCCTGCCGCTGTTCGGCGTGCCGTTTGCGATCAAAGACAACATCGATCTGGCCGGCATTCCCACCACCGCCGCCTGCCCGGCGTTTGCCTATACGCCGAGCGAATCGTCGACCTTGGTCAAGCAATTGCTGGCCCTTGGCGCCGTGCCGCTGGGCAAGACCAATCTCGATCAATTCGCCACCGGCCTTAACGGCACGCGCTCGCCTTATGGCCCCTGCCGCAACAGCGTGCACCCGGACTATCCATCAGGCGGTTCGAGCGCGGGTTCCTCCTTGGCCGTGGCGCTCGGTGTCGCGAGCTTTTCGCTGGGCACCGACACTGCTGGTTCCGGTCGTGTGCCGGCAGCGCTGAATAATCTGGTCGGGCTGAAGGCCACCAAAGGTTTGCTCTCCACGGCAGGCGTGGTGCCGGCCTGCCGCACCCTGGATTGCGTCACCTACTTCACCGCCACTGCGCGCGAAGCCAGCCAACTGTTGGCGCTTACGGCCACGCTCGATCCGGCCGATGAATACAGCCGCAAAAATCCCCTGTGGAACGATGGCAGCGCCTTCGGCGTGCCGCGCAAAGGCTTCCGTTTCGGTGTGCCGAAGCAGCTGGAATTCCTCGGCTGCCCGGAAAGCCCGGCGCTGTTCGCGGCTACCGTGAAGCAACTTGAAGCGCTGGGTGGCGTGGCCGTAGAGCTTGATTTCGAGCCCTTCGCCGAAGCCGCGCGCCTGCTCTATGAAGGCCCGTGGGTGGCCGAGCGCTACAGCGTGGCGGGCGAGCTGATCGAGGCGCAGCCCGACGCCGTTCTGCCGGTGATTCATGCCGTGCTGTCGAAAGCGCCGGGCACCACGGCGGTTGAATTATTCCGCGCGCAGTACCGGTTGCAGCAGCTCAAAGCGGTGTGCGATCGCGCCATGGCCGAGCTCGACTGCGTGCTCACCCCGGCCTACCCGCGCCCTGTCACCCTGGCCGAGCTGGACGCCGAGCCGGTGAAACGCAATTCCGACCTGGGCTATTACACCAACTTTATGAACATGCTCGACTACGCCGCCATCGCCGTGCCGGCCGGTTTTATGGCCAACGGCTTGCCCTGGGGCGTGACGCTGTTCGGGCGGCCGTTCACTGACCAGTACCTGCTCGGCCTCGCCGATGGGTTGCAATGCCAACACGACCTGCCGCTGGCCGGCGAGCGCAGCCTGAGTCTCAGCGCACCCGCGAACCTGGCGCGAAATGACCTGGCGCGGTTGGTTGTGTGTGGCGCGCACCTGAACGGGCTGCCGCTGAACTGGCAACTCAAACAACGCGGCGGGCGGCTGCTGACAGCCACGCAAAGTTCAGCGGACTATCAGCTTTGGGCGCTGGCTGGCGGTCCACCGTTCCGGCCAGGCATGGTGCGGGTCGCCGAGGGCGGCGTGGCCATCGAGGTGGAAGTGTGGGAATTGCCGAGCAGCGAGCTGGGCTCGTTCCTCACCGGCATTCCCGCGCCGCTCGGCCTGGGCAAAGTGCAACTGGCCGACGGCAGCTGGGAAAGCGGCTTTATCTGCGAGCCCTATGGCTTGGACGGGGCTAGCGACATCAGCCATTTCGGCGGCTGGCGTGCGTACCTCAAAAGCCGCTAGCTGACGGCCGCCCGATAGCGGGCTAGCATGTCGCATTCTGCGCGAGCTGCTGGCCCATGCCGTTACCTCCTCCCCCACCTGCAACCGACACCGACCGCTGCCCGTTATGCGGGCAGGCGAACCAGTGCACCGTGGAGAGCGGCGACTGCTGGTGTTTCAGCACGCAGATTTCCCCCGAAGCGTTGGCGCGGTTGAGCGACGAGCAGATTGATAAAAGCTGCTTGTGTCCGCGTTGTGCGCAAGCGGCGGATTCGGCTCTTCACAATCTGTCGCTGCGGCCACCACCGCATCGCGGCTAAAGCCGCTCCCACACTGTCTTTTCTCGCGCGAGCACTCCATGCGCCTTGACCGTTTTCTATCCAACCTCCCTGCCGCCACGCGCTTTGATGCCCGCGCGCAACTGGCCGCTGGGCGCGTCACCGTAAACGGCGTGGTGACGCGTGACGGTTTGCTGGATATCCGCGAATTCCACCGCGTAGAGCTCGATGGCCAACCGCTGCAGCTCGGCAAACCGGCGCTGTATTTCATGCTGCACAAACCCGCCGGCTACGTGAGCGCCACCGAGCACGACGAGCATCCCACCGTGCTCGACCTGCTGCCCGAAGCCGCCGAGCACCCCTTGCACCTGGCCGGCCGTCTGGACCTGACCACCACCGGTTTGCTGCTGCTGACCAACGATGGCCAATGGTCGCGCCGGGTAACCCAACCGACGCGCAAACAGCCGAAGGTTTACTACGTCGAGACCGAGCAAGCGATCACCGACGACTACCACGCCGTGTTCGCCGAAGGCTTGTACTTCGCCTACGAGAACCTCACCACCCTGCCCGCTCAGCTCGAAATTCTTAGCTCGCACAGCGCTCGGCTGACGCTGTATGAAGGCCGTTATCACCAGGTGAAACGCATGTTCGGCCACTTCCAAAACAAAGTGCTGCGCCTGCACCGCGAAAGCGTCGGACCGCTGGTGCTCGATGCGGCGCTGGCGCCGGGCGAATACCGGGCGCTGAGTGCGGATGAGATTGCGGCGTTTTGAGGGAAGAACAGCCACTGCCATATCCAATCGCGGCTGACTGTAGGAGAGGCTTTAGCCTCGATTCCTGCAAACTTCGGATCAAAAGCATCGCGGCTGAAGCCGCTCCTACAGGGTTGTGTATTGGCTGAGGTCGGGCGACGCCTAGATGACGATGAGCCGCCCCCACCCAAGCAGCCAAAAAATTTCGGGACTAAAGTCGCTACTACTCGCTCAAAACCCATGCAGTCGTTCTGGAGGGCCGTGATGAAGGCGCTGAAGTTGCTCGTGGGTTCGCTCGTTGTCATTTCACTTACCGGCGCCGTAACTGCGCCGGCCACCTTGGCCCCGTTACCGTCCGCGCAAGACCTGCGCCAGCAGCTGCAAGATCTCAAGCCCGGCCAGTTTCTCTGGTACCCGCAGGTATCACCGCAGGGCCCGGTGACGGTAGTGGTCAGCCTCACCGAACAGCGTGCCTACGTGTACCGCAACGGCATTGCCATCGGCGTCAGCACGGTCAGCAGCGGCAAGAAAGGCCGCGAAACGCCAACCGGTGTATTCAGCATTTTGCAGAAAAGCGTCGAGCATAAATCCGACCTCTACAACGACGCGCCCATGCCGTATATGCAGCGCCTGACGTGGGACGGCGTGGCGTTGCACGCGGGCCATTTGCCGGGCTACCCGGCCTCCCACGGCTGCGTGCGCCTGCCCATGGAGTTCGCCAAAAAGCTGTTCGAAACCACGGGGTTCAGCTCCACCACCGTGATCGTGTCCGACGCCCACAGTGCGCCGGTTGAGGTCTATCACCCAGGCTTGCTGGCGCCGACCGTGAGCGCCGGCAAACCGGTGGCGACCGCCGTGTTGAGCGGCGACACGTTCTGGAATGACCCTGGCGTCAGCGCCGGGCCGCTGTCGGTGTTGATCAGCCGCGCCGACCTGCGCGCTTATGTATTTCGCGGCGGCCAGTTAGTCGGCAGCGCGCCGGTGCTGTCGCTGGACAGCAACGAGCAGCACCGTGGCATGGCGGTTTTTTCGCTGCTGGAAAAACCCTCAACCAACGAACTGCTACCGCCACAGCCGCTGCATTGGTCGGCCGTGCAAGTGACCAACCCGGAGTACGGCAACTCCCCGCGCGACCAACTGGGCTCGCTCAGCGTCGACCCGCAGTTCCTCAAGAACCTGCACGCCGCCATGGACATCGGCAGCACGCTGGTGATCACCGATCTGGCCTCCACCTCGCAAACGCGCAACAACGGCAACTTCACCGTGATCACCACCGACGCCGAAAAAAGCCCGTAACCGCTGGTCAAAAAATGATCGGAAGGCTTCGATCATTTGTGCACAATGCGCCCGCACTCGAACTCAAACAGGGCCTTCTGCTTGTTCACTCGACTTCTTTGGGGACGCGCTATCCAGCGCTGCGCGGGCGTTTTCGGCCTGCTCGCATTTACCAGCGGTTTCGCTGCCCAGGCGCAAACCTTGCCCAGCGCCAACGACCTGCAACGCCTCGCGCCCAGCGCCAGCCTGAGCGCCTTAAAGCTCGCACTCACGGCCTACCAGTGCGCCAGCCAGACCGACCCGGACAAACTGCTGACCGTCATCGACTACTCCAAACCCTCGCGCGACAAACGCCTGTGGGTGTTCGACCTCAAGCATAAAAAGCTGCTGTTCGAAGAATGGGTCGCCCACGGCAAAAACAGCGGCGCCGACTTGGCCACCTCGTTCTCCAACGTGCCCAACAGCTACCAAAGCTCCATCGGCCTGTACCAAACCGGCGTCACCTACAGTGGCAAACACGGCCGCTCATTGCGCCTGGTCGGCCTGGAACCGGGCTTCAATGACAACAGCCAATCGCGCGCCATCGTCATGCATGCCGCGGCGTATGCCGACCCGAAAGTGGTGCCAGGTCTTGGCCGGCTCGGTCGCAGCCAAGGCTGCCCTGCCGTGCGCCCAGCCATTGCCGGCAAACTGATCGACACCCTGAAAACCGGCAGCTACGTATTCGCCTACTACCCGCAGAAAAAATGGCTCGACACCTCGCGCTACCTCGGCGCGCAGAGCTGCCCGAGCACCGGCGAAACGCTGGCTGTTGTACAAAAGTGAATGCGAGTGACCGGCAGGCGAAACCGGTCACTCATCGGACAGCCCGTGCCAGAGCCGCTTAATTATCAAAAAAGCTCCGCCGTGCGCTTGCAGTGGTAATCGGCGGCTGCTTAAATCGAGTCACAAGGTCAGAGCGTGACTTATCAGTCACCACGACCATCTAAGCACTTCCCCGGTTACTGACGCCCTGCGTCAATTGGATTCCTGCCTGGTTCACCCCGCCTTCTCGCACGCGCTCCCCGCGCCGTGCAGCAGCTGTGTTGTTCGATCCTAACCGCTTTAAAAACAATAACTTACTTATTTTCATGGCTGACATTCAGTTGTCATGTCCAGGCGTTTTGCTGTCTGCCCAACACGGCTCTTTTTAGCGGCGACCCCGCTTACCGGAGCACCACCTTGCGCCAAGGAGGAAAACGACATGAGGCCAGAAACCGCCGTCGTTCATGCAAACAGCCACAACGTACACACCGAGTACTACGCCAACCCGGCGGCGCGTAAAACCGTCATCCTGGTTAACGGCTCGTTGGCCACCACCGCCTCGTTCGCGCACACGCTCAAATACCTGACGCCGCAATTCAACGTCGTCTGCTACGACCAGCCCTACGCCGGCCAATCGAAAGCGCACAACGCCCACGCGCACCCCATCAGCAAAGAAGACGAAGCCGAAATTCTGCTCGAGCTGATCGAACACTTCGACGCCGACTACGTGTCGTCCTTCTCCTGGGGCGGCGTGGCCGCACTGCTGGCCCTGGCGCAGCGGCCCAAACGTATCGAGAAAGCGGTGATCAACTCCTTCTCGCCGCTGCTGAACGAGCCGATGCTCGACTACCTCGAAAAAGGCCTGTTCTACCTGCACACCATGGACCGCGAAAACATGGGGCACCTGGTCAACGAAACCATCGGCAAACACCTGCCCTCGCTGTTCAAACGCTACAACCACCGGCACATCAGCAACCTGCACGACCACGAATACCGGCAGATGTACGCGCACATCCACAAAGTGCTGCACCTGGACACGCACTGCCAAATGGCCTGCCTGCACAGCATCGACACGCCGCTGCTATTCATCAACGGCGAGCACGACGAATACACCACCGCCGCTGACGCGCGCCTGTTCGGCAATCACCTCAACGACTGCCAATTCACCACCGTGACCAACGCCGGTCATTTCCTCGACATGGAACACAAAGGCGCCTGGCAACAAACCCAAACCGCCATGCTCGGCTTCCTGCAAACCGGCCAACAACGCCGCGTCCCCACCTACGAGGTCACGACCGCCATCGCCGTGTAACCCACGAAGGAAAAGCCCGCCCACCGCGAAAAACATCGCCCTGTTTATCGCGGCGGGCTTCATTTCCTGGGCGGCTTCTGGTACAAAGTCCCCCGCAAAAGCGGGTGTCGTATAATGGCATTACTCCAGCTTCCCAAGCTGATAACGAGGGTTCGATTCCCTTCACCCGCTCCAGAATTCGAAATACAAAAAAGCCCCGCTGATGCGGGGCTTTTTTTTGCGTATGATATTTCCAGATGGCAATCAGCCATTCCAAGGACGAATGCAGCGGCAACAAAGGAGTGCCCCCCAAAATGCCCCAATCCGAATCGCTTTCTCACACCACGCTTCCTCATAAGCTCACTTCTCTGATCACCCGCGGCATGGCGGGTCTAAGCGTGGTGCTGGGCGCCTTGTGGGCAGTAATCACTTACGCAGTGCCGGACCCCAGCGTGTTTGGCTTTAGCTTCGTGAGTTGGAAAAGCGTGGTGCTGGTTGTTTGTACGTTTCTCTATCTCGGGGCCATTTCATTTGGCTGGCAAATTCGCAACCTCACCCCCGTGCTCCGAGGCCTCGTCCAGTTCTGCATATTGAGTTTCCTGAGCGTTGGCTTCTTCGCGCTCGGAATGGAATACGCAAAACCATCGTTTGAATTTGCCAAGCTACAAGCCAAGATCGTCGAGAACGACGGTAATAATCTGCTCGGTAAACGGATTGAAACTCTCGATAACGTCCGCATCGAATTGGAAGGCTGCGAAAATATCGGAAGGCTGCCTATTTGCACGTTTGAACTGACCAATCTGAGCACGGACCGCACCTTCCGATTTGCCAACGAATCTCGCTTGTTCGACGAAACGGGCGGGCCTTTAAAAATCAGCAGCTCTCGCGTAGGTAGCGTCGAAGAAAACTATTTTTTCGAGTTCCAGTTGGTACGTAGCGTGCCAACCAAAGTCACGCTCACGTTTGAAGAGAGCAACACTAAGCTGAACAAAACGCCCGCGATCAAATTGGTATTTGTCGACCAGACAGGTGAGGCGCTGATTTTGAAATTTAGCGATGTGGTGATGCGGTGATGTGGAGGTTCGGTAATTTGAGTAAAAACATTGAATTAGAGTCGACTAATAAATCTGCCCCCTTTACTCCCCTTATGGAATGCATGAAGCCAAACTATACAGTTGATGATGATGTAATAGGTTGCTCGCAAGGGAATGTAATATAGTCTTGGTAAATAAATATCTGCAATAAAGTCCTTCTCAGACAAGTACCATATCAACTTCAAAGGGTTAACTTTTTGAAAAAGCTGCGACCTCAATACGAAATGCTTGGAGCAAGGGAAGCTAGTATAGACTCCATATTAGAGGAAATCCCTCATATACACTTCTCATCAGAGTTCGAAAAACTAAAGAAAAACACATTAACGCTTGCAACTCTATCTATCTTTATGGCGGCATTCAATATATCTACACCACTAAGCATATCCACTGGAGTGGCCTCGATAAATATAGGAAACTTAACGCTCTTTTTTACACTGCTACTACTTTACCAAATGTACATTATTAAATGCTTTAGAGATGAATTCAAATTAAGCATAGGCGAGTGCACAGAAGCTCTAAAGCAAAATTACTACTACTTCCTTCTTTGTAGAAGAGCAGCAATGCTTTTCAAAAACAAAGGCATATTAGATAACAGCACGCTATATCAATATGATTCAAAATACATGGTATAGACGTAAAAAATGGTACTCATCACGCACCAACCATCATTCATCACTTCAAAAGTAATGATGAAATTAAATACTGGGAAGAAAAATTAGCTCCGGACTTCAAAATAAGTGAATACAGCGACGAAGGTCGCCGAAGGGTCTTCGCTTCATCGGCACAGGTGACGGAGGAGGATATTGCATATTGGCATAAGAACAAAAAAAGAATATACAACAAAAAAAAGCCCAATTTTAAATTATTATCAAATACCAACGATTTACTCAGCACTGGGAATGCTAGCAACTCTATTAATGATCTTCCCTTCTATTAAAACATACACTGCCGAGCTAATAAAAACAGCTTTTCATTAAAAACACATGTTTCCATAATTTTAACTAAAAGAAAGCTTTTAAGTGACCCATTGTTGTGAGTGGTGTCGAAAAAGTGTCGAAAACAAAGTCCTCCGAAGCGGCGTAAAGAAGATTTGAATTTTCAGAAACTCAAGCATAGCGGGGCTAAGCTGGACGAAGCTATTGAAAATCAAGCGTTCGATTCCCTTCACCCGCTCCAGAATTCGAAATACAAAAAAGCCCCGCTGATGCGGGGCTTTTTTATTGGTTTTTTCGTCCTCGGACTACCCGCTCGGCTACCGCGCCCCAGCGCTACCGCCCCCTCCATCCACCTTCGCAATGTAAAACTCACAACCATTTATGCCCCAGGCAAAAATGAGTTTCGCGGACAGAGCTGCGCAAAGCACCACAGCAACAACGTTCGCGACGGGGATCAGCAAGACGGGAGCTTTCCCAAAGTCGATCAAGGACATGGCCAGCGGAAGATTGACGAAAAGCAGTGGGATGATGCTTAGCAAAAGCGTCAGACCGAAAAACTTCAACGCGAATTTCAGGGCAAATCCAAAGCTGGCCTCGGGTCGTCTGGCCGGTGGTGCACTTTCCCTATCTGAAGAACTCGCGTTAACCAAAGAGTCGATTTGAAATTGGCGAGACGCGACTCGCTCTCCCCGACGGATCTCATCCATCTCGCGAACACTCGCTGAAAGCTTGTCGAAAAACGTGCCCATGGTGCGCCTCCTCGTGGCAAAAGCAGCAGCGCTTACCTGCTGCAACAGTCGCGAAGTATGCACGCCAAACTCTCACGGTTGCTTCACACCAACCGCCTCTCCTTAGAAGGCCGATACCCGTAATACGAGCTGTAACACCGGCTGAAATGACTCCCCGTCACAAACCCACACGCCAGCGCCACCTCGGCCACCGACAGCTTGGTGTGTTGCAGCAGCCGCCGTGCTTCGGTGATGCGCAGTTCAAGGTAGTAGCGCTGTGGCGTGGTGCCGAGTTGTTCGCGGAAGAGGCGTTCGACTTGGCGGCGGGAGCGGCCGACGTAGTCGGCGAGCTGGTCGAGTTCGAGCAGTTCTTCCAGGTTGGCTTCCATCAGCTGTACCACTTCGCGGGTGGGGTCGCTGATTTTCAGGAGGGATTTGGGGTTGACCCGACGATAGCGTGAGGCTTCGAAAGCGAGGATGTCTTCGATGCCGTCGACCAACGCGCGGGTGTGTAGTTGTTTGATCCATTCCAGTATCAGCGTTGGCGCGCCAGAAGCAGACGAGGCGGTTAGGCGGTCGCGGTCGATAACGTAGGGCTCGCTGGTGACTTCGGCTCGTTTCGCGACTTCCGCCAGGGCGGAGCGGTGTTCGGGGTGAATGGCGCAGCGGTAGCCGTTGAGCAGGCCGGCGTTGCCGAGAAACCAGGCGCCGTTCCATAGGCCGCCGAGGGGAATGTTCAGGGCGGCGGCGTCTTTTAATAGGCGGTTCAAGTCGGCGCTGGCGTGCAAGGCGGTGCGGTAGCCGCCGCACACCACCAGCAAGTCGAGGGCGCTCAGGCAGGCGTGGTTGAAGATGGCGTCTGGGCGAATGACAAGGCCCAGGTCGCTGATCACTTCATTGCCGTCGAGGCTGAAGTGGCGCACGGCGAACAGGCCGCTTTGCAGCAGGTTGGCCGTTACCAGGCTGTCGAGGGCTTGGGTGAAGGCCGGCAGGGAGAAGTGTTCGATTAGCAGGAAACCGACGCGCGCTTGCTTGCTCGCGGGCGTTTTCTCGTCGTCGAGGTAGCGGTAGTTTTTGTTTTTCATCACGTCACTGAAGGTTCGACGTTGCATGCCAGGTGCCTCGTTGGTCGTGCCTTTGCCTATGGTCGCCCAGTACGCGACGCCGCCCATTCCTACAAACGACATGCGGGCAGCTCTGTTGCGCACAGCTGGCATAATCGGCGGCAACTCATAGCGGGAATACATAAATGACCACTGAGAGCTACGACCAGATCGCGCTGTTTGCGGTGGTGGCGCAGGAGCGCAGTTTTACCCGTGCGGCGGCCAAGTTGGGTATGTCGCAGCCGGCGCTGAGTCGGGCCATGCGCCAGTTGGAAGAACGCTTGGGCGTGCGCTTGTTGGCGCGCACCACGCGCAGTGTGTCGCCTACTGAAGCGGGTGAGCATTTGCTGCAGGTGGTGGCGCCACGGTTCGAAGAGATCAATGACGAGCTCGCGCTGCTCAGCGAATTTCGCGACAAGCCCGCCGGCACATTACGCATCACCGCGGGCGAGCATGCGGCCAACACGGTGCTGCAACCGATGCTGGGGAAATTGCTGCCAGACCATCCGGATCTGAACATCGAGATCATCGTCGACTACGGCCTCACCGACATTGTTGCCGAAGGCTACGACGCGGGCGTGCGCATCGGCGAGCAGGTGGCCAAAGACATGGTTGCGGTGCGCATCGGTCCGGACTTTCGCTTTGCGGTTGTCGGCTCACCGGACTATTTCAGCCGCCATGCTCGGCCGAAAGTGCCGCGTGATTTGATGCAGCACAACTGCATCAACATGCGCCTGCCGACCTACGGCGGCATTTTCCCGTGGGAGTTTTCGAAGAAGGGGCAGGCACTAAAAGTACGGGTTGAAGGACAACTGGTGTTCAACACCATCGCCTTGCGCTTGGACGCGGCGCTGCAAGGGTTGGGCCTGACGTTTATGCCCGAAGACATTCTGCGGCCACATATCGAAGCCGGCCGCCTGGTTCAGGTGTTGGCCGACTGGTGCACGCCCTACTCCGGCTATCACCTTTATTACCCCAGCCGCCGCCAGGCCTCGCCCGCCTTTACCCTGCTGCGCGAGGCCCTGCGTTATTCGGCGTAAGGGCTAGCGCGTTGCGGCCAAGGCGTCGCGGGCACGTTGCGCCGCGTCGGCGTTGTGGTGGTCGGCCAGCACCTGCGCCACCTGCTGCAATTGCGCAACGGTCAAGCCAACCCGAAGGCTTGCGGCCATGTGCGCGCGCAGTTGCGACTCGGCACCCGGCGTGGCGGCAAGTGCGCCGACGGTTGCCAGCTCTCGGCTTTGCCAGTCCAGGTTGTCGCGCTCGAACAGATCGCCGAACAAATGCGTTTGCAGGAATTGATTGATCGCCGGGGCGAAATCAAACAGCGGACCCTGCACGGGCGCGCCGGCAATGTGTGTCTGGTTTGCCGTACCGGCGGCGAGCAAGGCATTGCCAGTGGGCGCTGCTCGACTCGGTTCACGGCCTGGAACGTCGGCGATGCCCCGCTGCTTGCGGGCCTCAAGCACCTTCATCAGTTGCCCCAGGGCATTGAGGCTGCGCGGGAAGCCGCTGTAGGCGTAGAGCTGCACCAGAATTTCCTTGGCTTCGCTGACGGTCAGGCCAGCATCCAGGCCTTGGTTCAGTGCAGTGTCGAGTGCGGACAGATCGCTCGCCGCCACGGCCGCCGCCATTAACGGAATGGCTTGCTGTTTAGCCGACAGCGTTTGCGAGGTGGCTGCAGGTGTTGCCTCGGGTCGAGGCGCGGGGGATTGGCCGGCTTGGTATTGCTCGTCCGAGACCTTTTCCATCCAGTCCACCGCCTTGCCATCCACCGTGCCGGTGAGTGCCAGATGGGTCATGGGCGAGGAAGGCGCTGCGCCGTGCCAATGCTTTACGCCAGGCGGACACACCACCACATCGCCTGGGTGAATCTGCTGCACCGGCTTGCCCCATTCTTGAGTAAGGCCAATGCCTGACGTCACTACCAAGCGTTGCCCAGCCGGATGGGTGTGCCAGGCCGAGCGTGAGCCGGGCTCGAAAGTGACGTAGGCGCCGGAAACTTCAATCTCATTGTCGGCTGCAAACAAGGGCTCGACGCGCACAGGACCGGTAAAGAAGTCATCCGGGCCTTTGACGGCGGCCTGCTCACCGGCCCGGCTGATGTGCTGCGCGGCGCTAATCTCGCCCGCGCCTGCTGCTGTTTCTACAAACGGGCTTGCCACGCATACGGCGAGACCTAAAAGGGTTCTGTTCATCAGGCGATGCTCCACAGGTAAGCGAGCAGCCACGGTAGCGCGCGAGAATTATTCAATAAACCGCACCCAGAACAATGCAGTCATAACTTATGCACATAAATACGCCCTGAGGTCTCGCAGAATTAGTGAACCCCAGCCACGCTACAAACCTAACTGTGTATAAGCTGCGCACCCCAACGCCCACTCTCGCCAGGCCTCGTTATGACTCACCCTCGAATCGGTTTCGCCTGCCAGTACAAACACCCAGACCGTGAGTTGTCGCCCTCGGCGCTAAAACTGGTGGAAACCCCTTTCAACCCACGAACCACCACCTTGCGCTGGATGGAAAGCGTGGAGCCGCAGGTGGCTCGGGAAAAATTGCTGGAGGTGGTGCTGCATAACCTGACCGCGCAGCTGCGCTTGCTGGCGTACGTGGCCGAGCTGCCGCTGCCCTTGCGCATGCTGCGGTTGAGCAGCGATTTGCTGCCGTTTTACAGCCACCCGAAAGTGCATGGCTTTTATCAGGACCCGGCCATCGCGCAGCAATTGGTCGATGGCTTTGCCGCCATTGGCACGGCGGCGCGCGCGGCGAATATTCGTTTGTCGTTTCACCCTGGCCAGTACTGCGTGCTGGGTTCGGAGAATCCCGGTGTGGTGGAAAACAGCGTGGCGGAATTCGAATACCACGCCGACATGATTCGCATGATGGGCTACGGCCAGCGCTTCCAAGACCTCAAGTGCAACGTGCATATCGCCGGGCGCTTGGGTGTTGAGGGCACGCGCGCGGTGTGGGCGCGGCTGTCTGAAGTGGCGCGCAATTGCATCACCTTTGAAAACGACGAGAAAACCTATGGGCTGGATGACTGCCTGAAAATGGCCGACCTGGCGCCCGTGGTGCTGGACATTCACCACTGCTGGATTCACGAGAACGAGTACATCGCCCCCGACGATCCGAGAGTGCAACGCGTGATCGACAGCTGGCGCGGGCTGCGCCCCACCATGCACTACTCGCAGCCGCCGGAAAGTTTGCAGGCGCTTGGCTTCGATGCGCAGCAAAAACTGGTAATGGGCGAGCTGTTGAAGGTGGTTTCCAAGCGTGATCTGTATGCCCACAGCGACATGATGTGGAACCGCTGGACTAACGATTACGCCCTGCAGTTTCTCGACCGGTTCGACATCATGCTCGAAGCGAAAAACAAGAACCTGGCGTCGCTGGCGTTCTATGACTACAGCCAAAAATCCGCAACGTAAGCCCGCACTCCAACAGTGACAGCCGGCACGCGCCTCGACGCCATCACATTTTTTTCAAGCGTCGAATCATTGGCATTGAACGTTCTCGCCGATCCCATCTCTACCGAATGGCTCATGACGCGCTGGCTGGTCTGCGGTTGGTGCATCAACGGCACGGCTAGGAATACGCGCTCAAACCGGCAACAATGCGCGCCTCATACAACCACGTTGCACGCGCATCTTTCGAAGCTGGTTGAGATCAGCAGAGGGCTTAGGTTTGGATCAGTTAAAACGCCTCAAAAGTGGAATCGCCGGCCTGGATACGCTGTTGAAGGGCGGATTTGTTGCGGGCGCGTCGTACATTATTCAAGGGCGGCCAGGGTCGGGCAAAACGATCCTGGCGAACCAGCTTGGCTTTAATCACGTGAACAATGGCGGCCGAGTACTGTTCGCCACCCTGCTCGCAGAGCCGCATGACCGGCTGTTTCATTTCTTGTCGACCCTGAGCTTTTTCGACAAGACGCAGATCGGCGAAAACATTCAATTTGTCAGCGCTTTCGACACCCTGGAAAACGAAGGGTTGGAAGAAGTGGTGAAGCTGTTGCGCCGTGAGATCAGTCGGCAGAAAGCCACCGTCATGATTCTCGACGGGCTGCTTAACGCTCGCTCGCGGGCCGAATCGCCTATCGACACGAAAAAGTTTATTTCCGAACTCCAAGGGCACGCCGCATTTGCCGGCTGCACCGTTTTGTTTTTGACCAGTTCACAGTTGGAAGACGGCAGCCCCGAACACACCATGGTCGATGGCGTGATTGAGATTGGCGAAGAAGCCATCGGGCCGCGAACCGTACGCCGCATCAAGCTGCGCAAAACCCGCGGCAGTGGCGCGCTGGCGGGTGTGCATGAATTCGAAATTACCGACGACGGCCTCATCGTGTACCCGCGCTTTGAAAGCTTTTTCAATCGTCCCTCGCGCCCCGACAGCGATTACTTGGTGCGTATCAGTAGCGGCATCGACTCGCTCGACGAGGTCATCGGCGGCGGTCTGGCAGGCTCTTCCGTAACCCTGGTGGCCGGCCCTGCGGGCGCGGGCAAAACCTCCATTGGCATCGAGTTCATTGGCGAGTGCACGGAGCAGGAACCTGGCCTGTACTTCGGCTTCTACGAGTCGCCACAGCGCCTGCGTCTTAAAGCTGCGGCTTTGGGTCATGATTTCAAAGCCATGGAAGCCAGTGGCGCACTCCATGTGATGTGGAACTCGACCACCGCCGGCCTGATCGATCGCTTGGGTTACGCCTTGCTCGATACCGTCGAGAAGTACGGGATCAAGCGCGTATTCATCGACAGCCTGGGCGGCATGGCGCGCGTATCGGCCGACCGTTCACGGGTGCAAGATTTCTATTCGGCCTTGATGGCCGAACTGCGTTCCCGAGGCGTGACCGTGCTGGCCACCTGGGAAATCCAGAGTTTGCTCGGCAGCCAGATCGACGCCCCGGCGCCGGATCTCTCAAGCATCGTCGACAACCTGCTCCTCGTCCGGTTTGAGCAAAATGGTTCTGAACTTCAGCGCCAACTATCGATTCTGAAAATAAGAGATAGCGCTTATGACCCGTCGTTGATGGAAGTCGTCATCGGAACTCCTGGTATATCAGTGAAGAAGGTCTGAAGCATGCGCTGGGCGACACAATCAACGACGGGAACAACGACGTTCCTGCCTGTTTTCCAAGTGCTCTGCAAAACAGCAGGGGCGCTATGAAGACGGTGTTGATTCTCGACGACGAGTATTTGATCGCGGACATTCTGAGCTACGCGCTCGAAGACGAGGGCATCCTCACCGTGACCGCTGGCCGGGGTCAAAAAGCCCTGGAAATTCTCGACCGCGAACGTCCGGATTTGATCATCACCGACTTTATGATGCCGGGCATGACCGGCATCGAATTCGCCGAAGCGGTGCGCAAACGGGAAACCCACGCGAACACGCCGATGATTTTAATGAGCGGGGCGCAAGCTCATTTAGGCGTGGGGCGACCGGACTTGTTTATCGACGTGCTGGAAAAGCCTTTCGATATTCTGAAGGTCATCGACAAGGTCAAGGCCGTACTCAAGATGGACGACTGAGTCGTTTCGCCTGCACGCAAAGCCCCTCTCCCGCCCTTCGGGCACCCTCTCCCGTTTGCGGGCGAGGGGACTACTCAAATCCGTGTAAGCCTCCAGCACATCGCCTGCACAAAATGCGCTCCCACTAGGGGCGCGACGGCGCGGGACCATTGAACACGGTGTAAGGCAGAAACAGCGTATCGGCTACCACGCACAACGGAATGTCGATAACCACCAGCGGAATGAATGCGGCCAGCGGCCCGGCGTTCCCATCGGTCAACCCCTTCAAATACTCAATTTCAGTAGCCGTTCCACAATAGGGATGGGCGCCGCATTGCGCGTTCTCATTGAACGTTTCGCTCACCGTGGCGCAGCCGGATGCTGTAGCGATGACGGCCGCTATTGCTAAATGGCGCAGACGCCAAAATACGCATTTCATGGAAAAGCCCTCACCTTCGAACCGAAACCAGCTGAACGTACACGGAACGGTACGCTAGCGCGGGCCTTGGTGCGCCTTAAGAATTCTCGCTTCCGGCCAATTGCATCGAGCCTTGGTCTTCTATCCACGAATTCGTCGGGAAACGTACGGTTCGGCACGCTTACGTGACCGTCTGTACATTCGGCGACTGCGAGCCCGTCGGCGATGGCATGAGCGAACTACGGGTGTTTGTTGGGCCAGGGTACCGGGTGTATTTCACACGCATCGGCCTTACCACTTACATGCTGCTTTGGGGCAGCGACAAGTCGGACCAGCGTCGGGGCATAGAGCGCGCGAAAGAAATTTTTAATGCGGCGCGAGGGAATCGAACATGAGCAAACCAACATTCAATCCGCAAGACATGCCGATCATCGAAGTGGATCTGTCCAACACCACGCCCTACGAGGCGTCTCGCTTTCTCAACACCCCCGAGGAAATCAGTGCGTACCTCGCTGAAAGCATGAAATCGCAAGACCCGCACATTCTGCTGAATGCCCTGGCCCAAGTGGC
This sequence comes from Pseudomonas sp. AC070, assembly GCF_979258635.1. Classification (NCBI taxonomy): domain Bacteria; kingdom Pseudomonadati; phylum Pseudomonadota; class Gammaproteobacteria; order Pseudomonadales; family Pseudomonadaceae; genus Pseudomonas; species Pseudomonas sp. AC070. The sequence goes on along the minus strand of NZ_OZ409871.1, from coordinate 1,521,820 downwards.
GAAAGCCAAAGGTGTAAATAACGTTGCTCAGGCGGCGGGGGTTAATCGAGAGAGTCTTTATAAATCGCTGAAAGGCGGCGAAAAGACCCGCTTCTTAACGATCAATAAACTGATGATTGCAATGGGCGTGGAGCTGACGGTTCGGCCTATTGCCTCGACCTCTCCGGTAAAGCGTTGATGACTGCTTCGCGCCCTACCCCTTCATCGCGGTGAGCGCCACGCTCAGCATCAGCCAAAACGCCACGGCAAACGCCGTGCTCAGCACCAGCGTCACGCCAAATACCACCTTCGCCACCTTCGACCACCTGCGCTGCACGGCATGAAAATGCGCGTAGCTGGCCCAGCGTTTATGCCGCCACGCCAAGGTGCGGCCGCGTGCGGTGATGTACAGCCACACGCCGACGCCCAGCAGCGTGGCCAAGGTATTGAGCGCGGTGTACCGCTGCACCATAAACGGCGCCATAAAGGCCAGAAAGCTCAGCGCGCCAAACCACACGCCGTTGCTTAACGCCCATACGCCGCCGAACACAAACGCGCCCCAGCTGCCGCCTCGCGCTTGCGGCGGCACGGTTCGCATGGGGTTGCCGGAGGTGTTCGCAATGTCGGGGAGTTCGAGGGTTTCGCTCATGCTTTCTACTGCTTCGCGCGCTGGTGAAACTCGGCGAGGTCTTGCTCGGCGCGTTCGAGCAGGTAGTCGTCGTCTGCCGTTTTAGCCAGTTCTACGCGCTGCTGGAAATAGGCCAGGGCCTGGGCGTTGTCGCCCCGCTCATGGGCCAGCACGCCGAGTTGAAACAGCCCATCGAGCTCGATATCGAGCTTGTCGTGCTGGCGCGACAGGCTCACCACGCGTTGCAAGTACGCCTCGCTCTGCACCATGTCTTTTAGCTCGTACGCGTTTTGCGCCAGGTTGGTGAGCATGCCGGTGAGCTCGGCTTCGTCGGCACCGAACGTGGCTTCAGCGTCGGCCAACAGTTGCTGGTTATAGGCCAGCGCAGCAGCGTACTCGCCATGAATGTGCAGCCAGTAACCCAGCTCCTGACGTAAGCCGAACTGCTGACGCACGTCCAGGCTGCGGTCTTGGGGAATCAGGGCAATGGCGGCGCGAAGGTGTTCGATCACTTCTTCGGTCAGCTCCAGCTCGGCAGCGCCCATGGACAAACTGTAATGCAGCGCCAGCACCTCGTCGGGTGGCAGCACGGGGTCGCGCTGCTGAATCGCCAACGCTTGCAGGCCGAAGCTGCGCTGCTCTTCCCACTCATCGCGCTTGCCCTGTAGCAGCGCCAGCGAGGCATAGAGCTCAGCGAGCTCGGCGGAATTTTCGCCCTGGGCTTTGGCTAGCGGAATGAGTGCGGTGAGGTCGGCATGCATTTGCGAACCGCTGAAAACGCCCTCGGGGTCGAGCAAGGTGGCGCGCAGCGGCGTAAAGCGTTCAGCGAAGGTGCTGCTTGGCAAGGTGACGACCACAGGGGTCGGGGTGGCGTCTTGCATGGGGAAGGTCCTTTTCGGTTTTTCTGCACTGTAGGGCGATACAAGGTGCGAGGTTTTTGCGCCGCTCGCCCGATAAATCGAGGGCAGAGCGTATACCGAACACAGCGGTTAGTTGCGCGTCGATTTCGCCAACGCGTTCGCAACGCGCACGATGGCCGTGCGATCCGTTTCCGCCATTTCGCGGTAGGACAGAAGCAGCTCGGCCTCCTCCACTGTGAGCCCTTCTTTTTTCAGCGGTGCACGCTCGCCGGTTACTACATAGAGGATGTCCACGCCGTGCACGGAGACGCCGAGCAAGTACGCCGTGTCAGGGCTGCGTTCACCTTTCTCGTAGTTGTACTGGCTGTTCTTCGATGCACCCCCGCGCAAAGCAAGCTCGGTTTGGCTGAAACCCAGGCGTTCCCGTTCTTCCCTCAGACGATTCCCAATACCCACAAACGTCTCCCTCCCTGCCTTTACGATCACACATTACGGGCAAATACTTAGCCCGCAATCCCACGAGCGAGGACTATGCCAATCGCCTGGTCGTTGCATCAAGCAAGCAGAAGGCTCGAAGCACGCTGTGCGCTATTTCGGCCGATTATCAAGAGAAAGGACGCCATGAATCAGACCAATACCAACGTAACCACCCAAACCCACTTCTCCCCCACCGAAGGCCGACCGCTGTTTTCGGTGAACCCCGGCATTCCGGTTGAAGACGCGCTTGAACAGGCAGCTGTCATGCTGGACTGCATCGAACACTTGGTGGTGTGCGACGCCACTACCAAGAGCGGATCGGCGCGCAACAGTTTGCAGTACCTGAGCGAAATGGCCCGGGCGGTGGTGCATGCCTGTAAGAAGGACTGCTCGCTGGCCTGAAGGGCGCAACTGAACAAGCGGGCCGGCATACGCTGGCCCGCTTTTTTGCGCGTGCGTTTTAGTGACTAATGAAGTCGCGAATAGCTTTGGTGGTGGGGCCCGGCGCTTCTTCCATCAGCCAGTGGCCGGCGCCGGGTATCACCAATTCGGTCACCTGGTCGGCCGCGTTTCGCATGACGATGGCTTCATTGGCGCCGAACGATTTCTCCCCGCCGATGGCCAGCACCGGCATGGGCAGGCGCGTGGCGTTGCTGGCTTTGTTGTCGACAGCGTCCTGGCGAATCGCCTGGAACTGGGCGAAGGCGGCGTGCATGGCGCCCGGGCGTGCGTAGAGTTTGGCGTAGTGCTGGCGGGTGGCTTCGTCGACTTTTTTCGGGTCGCCGGCGAACTCGTTCCAGAAGCGGTCGAGGTAAATACGCTCGCGGCCGGCGACCAAGCGCTCGGCGTCGGGGCCGCCGAAGTCGAAGTGCCAGAGCATCGGCGAGCGGACAATTTCATCCCACGGCGCAATGCCGGGCACGGGCGCATCCATCACTACCAGGCGGTCGGTTTGTTGCGGATAACGGGCGGCGTAGGCGTAAGCGACCATGGTGCCAATGTCGTGGCCGACGATCACGGCGTGGTCAATTTTCAGCGCTGTCAGTACGCCACGAATATCGCCCGCCTGAGTCTTCTTGTCGTAGCCGCCAGCCGGAACCGAAGTGCGTCGAACACCTCGGCTTTCAACCAGACCAAGCCGTGCGTGAGCCAGCCTTATTTCAACGCATTTCCCAACGCGCCGGAGCACACCATGACGCCGGCGCCGCCAGACAAACATTCGTAGCGCTTACGGTCGGCGCCCTTACTGGCCAGGCAGTTTTTCAGGGTGATTTCGCCTTTTGCCTGATCCATCGCGTCGACCACTTGGTTGTACTGCGCGGTGGTGAGCGTGCCGGCTTGCTTGCGTTCGCGGGCGATGTCTTTGAGGTTGGGCAAGTCGATGGCGGTCCAGCGCATGGCTTCGCTGCACATTTTTTCATCGGCCGAACCCGTGGACTTGTCGCTACCAGAGGCGCTGCCTTCGCTCCTCGATTCAGCGGGTGCCGGGGGCGGGCCGTCGCTGACATAGCCTTGGTTGATTTTGACTTCCTGCACGGCTTGGGTGGATGGTGGTTGGTTGCCGAAGTGCTTCTGGCCGTTGGCGTCGACCCAGGTGTACACCTGAGCCTGAAGCGGCAGCACACAACCGAGCAGGAGAATGGGAAGTAGACGGCGACCGAGCATGAATTAAGTCCTTTTAATGGCGCAGGGCTGCGCTCGGCGCACTGTAGTCAGCGCGTTGCGGGCTTGCCAAGGGGTGCTCGGGTTGGGTCTGCCGCGTTTTGTGCGATGGGCCACTTTTTTGGCGCCAAAATCGATTGGCGGCCTCTGGTTGAACCCCGTTACTGAACGCTGAACATCCGCGCGTCATAGATAAAGGCGTGTGTACTGACCACGACGATGTCGAACTGCGCACGATGGTTGGGGGTAAGCACCAGGTTGTTGGCCAAGGGGTTAACCACCGAGGGAATGATCAAGCCGAACTTGCCGGACCGTTGCAGAAACTCGGTGCCGAAGGCGCGGCTCGGTGCATCCGCAGGCAGCCGGTCCCAGACTGGTGGCAACTCGTTGAGGGCCGGCTGAACGTACAGGTCGGCGTCGTCGGGCAGCGCCAGCTCCACCATCACCAGGGGCATTTGCGGTGGGCCGCTTTGGTGAACCAAGGTTCGGGTAGGACGCTTGCCGCAAAACCGAGCTTTCCCATCGAGCCGCCCTCCCCGGTTACTATCGCCGGCCTACCCTGTCAGCCGCGAGTATCGCTATGAGTGCCAGTATCGCCCCGGTGGAATTGTCCAAAGCCTATCGCCTGCTCAACCACGGCCCCACCGTGTTGGTGTCGGCGCGCCATGCCGGCGTGACCAACGTGATGGCCGCCGCCTGGGCCTGCGCCTTGGACTTTTCGCCGCCCAAGCTCACGGTAGTCATCGACAAAGCCACGCGCACCCGCGCCTTGGTGGAAGGCAGCGGCGAGTTTGTGATTCAAGTGCCCACCGCCGCCCAAGCCCAGCTCACCCACACGGTGGGCAACCACAGCCTGGCCGACGACGCTGACAAGCTCGCCCATGCCGGCGTGCAATTAATGGAGTTTGCCGGCTACGACTTGCCGTTCGTGGCGGGCTGCTCAGCCTGGCTGGCCTGCCGGCGAATTCCCGAGCCGCACAACGAGCAGACCTACGACTTGTTTATTGCCGAGGTGGTGGGCGCCTGGGCTGACACCCGCGCCTTTGCCAATGGCCATTGGCAGTTCGAACACGCCGACCCCGAACTGCGCAGCCTGCACTATGTGGCAGGCGGGCAGTTTTATCTGACGGGGGATTCGCGGGTGGTGAAGGTCGACTGATCAGGCGGGAAGGAAAACGGCGATGTCGATTTCGTCGATCTGTTCCGGCTGCAGGTAGCGCTTGGCATAGCGCTGAGGCATGCCGCTACGCAGGAACAGGGCGAACAGGTCGGCATCGATATGCCCCTTGTCGCGCAGGTTGGCCAGAATGCGCACCGACTCGGACAAGGTCTTGGCTTTCTTGTACGGGCGGTCGGAGGCGGTCAGCGCTTCGAACACGTCGGCAATGGCCATGATGCGCGCCGGAATCGACAGTTTGTCTTTGTCCAATTGCCGTGGATAACCGGTGCCCATCAGCGTTTCGTGGTGGGTGCCGGAGTATTCGGGCACGCGTTTGAGGTTGGCGGGCAGCGGCAAGTTTTCCAGCATCATGATGGTCTGGATGATGTGCTCGTTGATCTTGTAGCGCTCTTCGGCCGTCAACGTGCCGCGACTGACGCTCAGGTTGTAGAGCTCGCCGTAGTTGTACAGGTGTTCCGGCACGGTGACTTTGAAGCCGTACTTGGGATCGTACTCGCGGCTCGCCGAGCGCGGGAAAATGTGTTGCGGCTTGTCGGCCAGCAGCGTTTCCTGTGCCGGCAATTCGGCCACGGCCAAATGCTCGACGCGGTGCAACTCGCCTTCGGACAAACCGAGGCGATCATCGAAATGCCGCAACCAAGGGCGCTGGCCAATCTGCTGCAAGCGTTCGATACGCTCGGGCGCCATCAGCTCGCTGCCGATGTTGCACTCAGCCACGTAAGCAAACTCTTCTTGCAGCTGGGCCATGGACCGCTCGTAATCGGCGCGCGCGACGTCTTCGTCGACGCCGTCGCGAATCGCTTCCAGGCACGCGATGTGGGCGTCGCGCAGCAGCACTTCAAAACGCATACGCACTTCGTGGATGCGGTTGTAGATGGTTTCCAGCTTGGTGGCTTTGTCGACCACGTGCTCAGGCGTGGTGATTTTTCCGCAGTCGTGCAGCCAGGCGCCGATGCGGAACTCACGCCACTCGTCTGCCGAATGGAAACTGAAATCCGCCAGCGGCCCCTCGCTGACTTTGCAGGCTTCTTCGGCCAGCATCAGCGCCAGCTCCGGCACGCGCTCGCAGTGGGCGCCGGTGTAGGCGCTTTTGGCGTCGATGGCGCCGGCGAGAATTTCGATCATGGCGTCGATCAGCGCTTTCTGCGCGTCGATCAGGTTGTGGTTGTCCAGGGCGATGGCGGCTTGTGAGGCCAAAGCGCCGACAAACGACAGCACTTGCGGCGAGAACGCCACCACCTCGCCGGTGAGCGGGTCGAGGGCGTTCATAAATTGCAGCACGCCAATCACTTCACCCTGACGCGGCGCCAACGGCACGCTGAGCATCGACACGGTGTGGTAGCCCGACTCGGCATCGAAATGGCGAGTGCCGCTGAGGTCGAAACGGGTTTCGGCGTACACGTCGTCGATCACCACGGCCTTGTTGTGCAAGGCGGTGTAGGTGGACACATGACGTTCATTGGGCAGGCCGCTGACAGGGTCGTGCAGCACGATTTCGCTGGCCGGCAGGTCGTCGTCCATCGAGCGCAAGGCGAAGCGCAGGGTGTCGTGCTCGGTCTTCAAATACATGGTGGCGGCCTGGGCGTTACAGATCAGCTTGCCCTGCATCAGGATGTGCTTGAGCAGCGCATCGCGGTCGCGCTCGGATGACAGCAGCAAGCCGTTCTCCACCAGGCTGGCGAGTTTGGCTTGGGTTTCTTGCAGGGTTTGGGTTTGCAGCTGCAGCGCAGCCTTCATGCTGGAGTGGTTGCGGTTGAGGCTGTCGACTTCATGGAACATCGAGGCCTTGGGTTGCTCGCCGGAAAAGTCCAGGTTGCGGATCAGGCGCGTGTCTTCGGCCAGGCGCTCGATGGTGCGGTTGATGCTGTCCATGCCATTGAGCGCCAACGGCAAGGTGCACAGAAGCACCAGCACTGACAGGCACAGCACGGTGGTCGGCGCGAGGCCAAATGTTAGTGCCAGAATCGGCAGCAACTGCAGAAGAAAAAACGCGGTTAGAACAACTGACCAGTTCTTAAATCTGAACTTGATAAATGCTGTTGTCATACTGCAACCCGTTATTAGAATTTCCCTTTTTGCCGTAATACTGGCAAATCACGTTGATCGCAGCTTTTATAAGTAGCGACAATACGACGTCACACATTTCGCACCGTTCTACCCAGCTTGCTCAGAGGGTTTTGAGCCCAAGAATTCGGGTCATCAGGGAGACTAGTATGTTTGTGCCAAAAAAAACCAGCCTATGGTTATGCGGTTTGCTTGCGCCACTGTTTTTTTCGTCGTGGCTGCACGCCGCCGACGAGCCGTCGACGCAGCCTGCCGCTAGCAAAGCCATTGGTTATGTAATGAAAACCGAAGGTGAAGCGGCCGTCATTGTCGACGGTAAGCCGCAGCCCGCCAAGGTCGGAATGCCAGTTTTTGTTGGCAGCTCGATTAAAACCGGCGCCAACGGCTCGTTGGGCGTAACGCTGGAAGACAACACGCTGATGTCGTTCGGCCCCAACAGCCAGCTGAGTTTCGATGCGTTCCAGTACGAGCCCAGTGAGCAAGCGCTCAAGCTCAGCGCCAAAATTACCCACGGCACGCTCAATTACATTTCGGGTGTGATTGCCAAGCTCAAACCCGAAGCCGTGGAGATCAACACCCCCACCGGCACCATCGGCGTGCGCGGCACCCATTTTCTGGTGAAGGTGGACTGAGTCTGTTCATGCCTGGGTATCTGATTCGCGGCCTTGCCGTTTTGCTGTTGGCCGTGTGCGCGACTGGCTGCGCCACGTCGAAGTCGTATGTGGTGTTAATGGAAAGCCCGGACGGCACCACCGGCGCCATCGTTGTGCAAACGGCCAACGGCAGCACCCGTGTCGATAAGAAGCTCAACGCCGTGGCGCTCGATGGCAAAACCGTCAACACCTTTGCCGTCGAGCCACCGCGCGTGCAGCAAGATTTCTCCGCTGCGCTGGGCGCGCAGCCAGCCCTGCCAATCACCTTCCGCCTGTACTTTGATTCCGGCACAGCCAACCTCACCAAAGAATCGAAAGCCGAATTCCAGAGCGTGCTCAGCACGTTGCGCGAGCGCGGGCCGTCGGCGGTGTCGGTGATCGGCCACACGGACACCGAAGGCAAGAGCAGGTGGAATGAGCAAATCGGCCTCAAGCGCGCCACGGCGATTGCCGAGATGTTCAAGAAGGAACGCATTGAGGTGATCGAGTTGGTGGTCACGTCCCACGGCGAAAGCAATTTGCTGATCAAAACGCCGGACGACACTCCCGAACCGCGCAACCGGCGCGTGGAAATAATCGTCCGCTAGCTCATTTGCGGTTCATGGCAAACGCATCGCCCTGCTCCCCCGCCAGCAACCGCTGCCAGTGAAACTGCACCAAGCCATCATTCGGGCGTTGCTCATGCAGCGCCGCGAATGCCGCCAGCGCGCCGGCATCGCCGGCCATCAGCAACACGTAGGCGGCGTCGTAGGCATCGTCCGCCGCGCTTAACGGCTCGAACACTTCCACTGCCGCCGACTTGCCCTTGAGCTGCACCTTGCCGACCGCGCGCATCGGCACGCCCGGATTGCTGCGGGCAATGGCGGCCGACACACACACCCGCGTGCCGAGGTGCTGGTTGAGGCTTTCCAGGCGCGAGGTGGTGTTCACCGGGTCGCCCAGGGCGCGGTAGTCGAAAATGGTTGAGCCACCGAAATTACCCACCACCACTTCCCCGCTGTGCACGCCGATACGGGTTTGGCCGAAGGCGGTGCCGCACGCTTGCAGCTGCGAGACATAGCCCTGCGCAAAGCGGTCGATTTCCAACGCGCAGTTCAACGCCCGCTGGGCATGGTCGGCTTGTGGCAGCGGCGCCGAAAACATAATGGCCACGGCATCGCCAACAATACGGTCGAGCGTGCCGTCGTGGCGAAAGGCGATGCCGATCACCTCTTCCAGGTAATCGTTGAGCAGGCTCACCACCGCTTCCGGGCTTTGCCGCTCCATCATTTCGGTAAAACCGGTGAGGTCGGTAAAAACAAAACTGCACACCTGACGTTTGCCGCCGAGGGTCAGTTGGCCGGGGTTATCGACCAGGTGCTTAACCAGATTGGGCGACACGTAGCGTGAGAACGCCTCGCGCACCCAGCGCTGTTCCCGTTCACTGGCAACGTGGTGACTGATGCTCGCCACGCTGTAAACCAGTGCCAGACCAATGCCGGGAGTGAACAGATCAAGCAGCACGCGGTGCTCGCTGAAGGCGTACCAACTGACGCCATTGGCCGCGCCGATCAACAACACCGTCAGCCCGGCCGCCACCAGCGCGGGCAGGCGCAGCGCCAACAGCGCCACCAGCACGCTGCCGATCACCAGCACCAGCGCTTCGACCGCCACCGCCCAGCCCGGCCGCTGTAAAAACTCGCCGCTGAGAATTTGCTCCAGCGCCTGCGCGTGTACTTCAACGCCCGGAATGATGCCGCCCAGCGGGCTGAAGCGCAGGTCTTGCAGGCCCTGGGCGGAAGTGCCGATCAAGGCGATGCTGCCGGCCAAACCTTCCGGCGCCTGCCCCGCCAACACTTGCCAGACGGGGATGGTCCGCGCCGCCTGCGGCTCGGTGAAATGCACCCAGAATTCGCCACGCCGGTTGGTCGGAATTTGCACGCGGCCGATGTCGATTTGCTCCACACCCGCCTCGCCGGCCCGCACCCGGTACATGCCCGCCCGCTGCGCCACGCGCAAGGCTTCGGCCACCAGCGACGGTCGCACTTGCTCGCCGAGCGCCAGCAGCAACGGCACTTTGCGCACCACGCCATCGGTGTCGGGTTCAAACGTTAGGGCGCCGGTGCCGGCCGCCGCTTGTTCCAGCGCCGGCAAGGCGCGCACCGCCGAGGCGTAGGTCGGCAGAAACGGCAGCGGCGCTTGCCCGGCAGTAACCAGACCAAAGCGGCTCAGGGGTAATTCGCCGCCAGCACCGCGCCGTTCGGTGGCAAAACCGAGCACCACATTGCTGCCGGTTAGCGCGTTGGCCAGTTGCGCGTCGTGGTCGGGCAAGGCTTGCAGTTGGCTGATCAGCCCGTCGTCCAGGCCCTGGTCTTTTAGAAGTGAGGACGGCGAGGTGCGGTCCGGCTCGGCAAACAGCACGTCGAACACAATGGCAGCCGTGCCGGCTTCGCGCAGTTTGCTCACCAGTTCGGCCACCCGTGTGCGCGGCCACGGCCATTGGCCCAGGCGCGCCAGGCTGGCTTCGTCGATATCGATAATGCGCACGGGCGCGTTGTTATACGCGCGCGGCTGCCAGCGCTGGTATTGGTCGAACACGGCGTTGTGCAGTTTTTGCACGGGCAACGGCGCCGTCACCAGCACCGCCGCGCTGAGCGCCACGGCAATTGCACAGGTAACCAGGCTGAGCGTCACACCTCGGCGCTTGAGCATTGGGCGTTACACCATGGCCAGGGGTTGCTTGCGCGTCGGCGGCGGGAACACGCCGTCGAGCAGGCGCAGGTCGGCGGCGTCCAGGGTCAGTTCAAGGGCAGCGGCATTGGCGCGCACGTGGCTCGGCGTCACCGCTTTGGGAATCGCCATCACGCCGCCTTGCTGCACCAGCCAGGCCAAGGCCACCTGCGCCGCGCCGACACCACGGCGTTCGGCGATCTGGTTCAGCGTCACATCGGCCAACATCCGACCGCCCTGCCCAATCGGGCAATAGGCCATGAGCGGCATGTGCTGCTGCTGACACCAAGGCAGCAAATCAAAGCCGACACCACGCTGCTCCAGGCTGTAAAGCACTTGGTTGGCGGCGCAGGCGCGGTTGTTCAGTTCGAGCATGTCGTCGAGGTCGAAATTGGACACACCCCAGTCGCGAATTTTGCCTTGCTCACGCAGTTGCTCGAATGCCTCGACGGTTTCTTCCAGCGGGTACTGACCGCGCCAGTGCAATAAGTAGAGGTCGAGGGTGTCGGTGCGCAGGCGCTTCAGGCTGCGTTCGCAGGCTTCGATGGCACCACGGCGGCTGGCGTTGTGCGGGTACACCTTGCTGACCAGATACACCTGATCGCGAATGCCTTGCAGGGCATCACCCACCACGTTTTCCGCGCCACCTTCGCCGTACATTTCAGCGGTGTCGATCAGGCGCATGCCCAGCTCCACGCCCAGGCGCAGGGCGGCCACTTCGGCCTTGTGTTCGCTGGCGCGCTCGCCCATGCGCCAGGTGCCTTGGCCAATGGCCGGAAGGGTTTGGTTGGCGAGTTGAACGGTGTGCATGGGGTGTTCCTTATCCAATTTTTTGTTCTGTTTTTCGTAGGAGCCAGCTTGCTGGCGAATCCTGGAAACCAACAGCTTCGCCGGCAAGCTGGCTCCTACAAGGCGCAGTGCGATGGAGCGGCACTTTCCACTTCGCCATAGCCGTCGCCGTTCCATTGCATCAGGCAGAAGCCATGGCCGAACGGGTCGGCAAAGGTGGCGATGCTGCACCAGGCTTCGTGGCGGATCGGCGTTTCGTTTTTCGCCCCGGCGGCAATGGCGCGTTCGCAGGCGGCGGCCAGATCATCAACCACGATGTCGACGTGCACCGGCGTCCAGTGCCGTTGGTACTGGCGCGCGGCGCCTCGGCACGGTTGGCTGCCGGTGGGGTTGGCGAGCAGGTAGATCGGCACCGGGCCACCCAGCAGTTCCGCCACCTGGCCGTCGAACAGGTAGCGCTTGAGGTGCACGCCGAACGCTTGGGTGTAAAAGGCGATACCCGCTTCGAGGTCGGGAACGTCGATGTTAAGCAGTAGATTCATGGAGGCATCCGTGGCTGGCTCGGTTGACGTGGGCTCGACTTATCTGGGCTCAGATCGGAGCCCGGATTTCAGTAAGAGCAGCAACGACACCGGTTGTTCACTTTCCGGATGCAGCGGCTCTTGCAGCCACTGCAAGCGCCAATTGGTTTCGGCCAGCAGCGTCAGCCACGACTCCAGGGTGCGGAAGAACCACGGCATGGGTTCGGCAAAGCCCTCGCCAAACCCTTCGAAATGCTCGACGCGCCAACCGTCCTGATACTGCCCTTCGCCCCGCGAGCTCCACGGGTGGATGGTTTGAATCAGCAACACGCCGCCCGGTGCGATCAGGCTGTGCAAGGCATTCAGCACCGGTGCTAGCGGTTCGTCGAGCAACGCAAAGTTGCACACCAGGACGTCGAACTTGCCCAACAGCGGCGCCTGCGCTTCGAGGTCGGCGTAACCGCATACGCGGTATTGCCCGGAGCAAATGGCTCGCGCCGTTTCGATCAGCGGCACCGAGGCATCCACGCCCACCGCCTCGATGCCATGGGCCATCAAGCCGCGGCACAACCAACCTTCACCGCAGCCGATGTCCAGCACGCGCTTGGGCTCGCAGGCCAAAATGGCGCGCACGATGGCGGCGTCAGTAACCAGCCGTCGGCTTTCGATGCGTTGTTCGCGCACCGCGGCAGTCCAGGCGTCGGCGTTGGCCTGCCAGCTGAAATTGAGCTGTTCTCGATGATCGCGTTGCATGGTGGCGCTCGAAGAAAAGAGAAAAAAGACGCGCGGAAACGTTAACCGCATTTTGCTGCCGACAACAGCGTCTACGCTTTACCCATGCAGAGCAACGCAGAGCCAAGGCCAATATTGATATGGGCGCATTGTGGCAATCGAACAGTAATTCGGCTGAGCAAACGGTGCCCGGCCTGACTTCCTCCCCTTTGCCCAACGCAAAACGTCCGCCACCCCGCTCCCCTTGGCGCCGGGCGGTGCGGAGAACCTTCTGGTTAACGCTGTTGTTGCTGGTGGTCGCTGGCGCCTGGCTGGCTTACGACGAAACCACCACCGCCAAGTTTCAATCGCGCGAACTGAGCCGCTACGCCGCCACGCTCACCTATGAATTGGCTGAAGGCCCGAGCAACGCCATCCGCTACCCCGAATTCGGACCGTTCGACAAACGCCTGGGCTACGCCTATTTGCCAGAGATGCTCGAGCGCCTGCAAAAACGCGATTACCTCATCCAGCAGCAAACCCGGTTTTCCCCCGCGCTGATGGAATACAGCCGCCACGGCCTGTTTATTCCCTACCCCGAAAAACTGCAAAGCGGCCTGGCCATCGCCGATTGCCGAGGCGCGCCGCTGTACAGCTTCACCTACCCGCAGCAGCTGTACGGCAGCTTCAACGACATTCCGCCGCTGGTGGTCAACAGCCTGTTGTTCATCGAAAACCGCTACCTGCTCGACCCGCAGCAACCGCTGAGCAACCCGGCTGTGGACTGGCCCCGGTTCGTGATGGCAGCCATCACCCAGGTCGGCAAAAAACTCGACGTTCAAGGCCAATCCGCCGGCGGCAGCACCTTGGCCACGCAACTGGAAAAGTACCGCCACTCTCCTGATGGCCTGACCCTCTCGGGCGTCGACAAGCTCAAGCAAATGGCCTCGGCCAGCGTGCGCGCTTACCAGAACGGGCCGCAGACCTTGCCCGCCCGGCAAAACATTGTGCGTGACTACCTCAACAGCGTGCCGCTCTCGGCGGCGCCGGGGTATGGCGAGGTGCATGGCATGGCCGATGGCCTGCGGGTTTGGTATGGCGCCGACTTCGCCGAGGTTAACCGCCTGCTGAGCGATGCCAGCGCCGACGTGGCGCAACGCGGTTTGGCCCTGCGCCAGGTGTTGTCGCTGATGATCGCCCAGCGCCGCCCTTCTTATTACCTGGCCCAAGGCCACAGCCAGTTGGCGACGCTGACCGACAGCCATATCCGCATTTTGGCCAGCGGTGGCGTCATCGACCCGGCCCTGCGCGATGCCGCCTTGGCCAGCACCGCCACCTGGCGCGACCTCAACGCGCAGCCCGGCGTGCAAATGGTGGAAAGCAACAAAGGCATCAGCGTGGCGCGCAGTCGCTTGTCGAGCCTGCTGAATAAACCGCTGTACGACCTCGACCGCCTCGACCTCGCCGCCACCACCACCCTGAATGGCCAACTGCAGCAAGCCGCCAGCGATTATTTGCAGCGCCTGGCCGACCCCGCCTTCGCCGCCCAGGCGGGCCTGCTCGGCGAACATTTGCTCACCGCGCAAACCACGCAAGCGGTGCGTTACAGCTTCACCCTGTTCGAGCGCACGCCGGACGGTTCACGGGTACGGGTGCAAACCGACAGCACCGACCAGCCGTTCGACATCAACGAAGGCAGCAAGCTGGAATTGGGCTCCACCGCCAAGCTGCGGGTACTGACCACCTACCTGGAAATCATCGATGAGCTGCACCGCCGCTTCGTTGGCCAGACGCCGGCGCAGCTGCGCAAAGTCGAAGTGCCGGAGCAGGATTATTTGACGCGCTGGGCCGTTGACTACCTGGCCGCCGGCAACGACCCCAGCCTCAGCGCCATGCTCAACGCTGCGCTGGAGCGGCGCTATTCGGCCAACCCGGGCGAGCGCTTTTTTACCGGTGGCGGGCTGCACCACTTCAACAACTTCCGCCGCGAAGACAACGGCCGTATTCCGACCATGCGTGAGTCGCTGCAAGAGTCGATCAACCTGCCGTTCATTCGCCTGATGCGCGACGTGGTGCGCTACAGCACCTACCAAGCCAGCAATAGCAGCGCGCAATTGCTCAAAGACGATCACGACCCCCGGCGCCAGGACTATCTGCAGCGTTTTGCCGACCACGAAGGCACCGTGTTTTTGCTGCGTTTCTGGCGCAAGTACCAAGGCAAGAACGCCACTGAACGGCTCGACACCTTTCTCGACGGCATGCACCCCACCGCGTCGCGCTTGGCGGCGGTGCACCGTTACCTGATGCCGGATGTCGACGAAGCCACCTTTGGCACCTTTATCAACGCGCATCTGGTGGCCGAAAAAGTCGGGCCGGCACGCGTTCACGAGCTGTATGAAAAATACGGCCCCGGCGCCTACAGCCTGCCAGACCAAGGCTATGTCGCCCGCGTGCACCCGCTGGAACTGTGGCTGCTGGGCTACTTGCTGCAACACCCACAGGCCAGCTTTAACGAGGCGGTGACCGCCAGCAACAGCCAGCGCCAGGAAGTGTACGGCTGGCTGTTCAAGAGCCGGCACAAAAGCGCGCGCGACAGCCGCATTCGCATCATGTTGGAGGTGGAAGCGTTTCTGGACATTCACCAGCGCTGGCAGCGCGTGGGCTACCCGTTCGACCATTTGGTGCCATCGCTGGCCACCGCCATCGGCAGTTCGGGTGATCGCCCCGCTGCGTTGGCGGAATTGATGGGCATCATCCTCAACGACGGTATTCGCCAGCCCACCGTGCGCATCGACGGCCTGCATTTTGCCGCCGGCACGCCTTACGAAACGCAGCTGAGCACCAACCCCGATCAAGGCAAGCGCGTGCTCTCCAGCGAAGTCGCGGCGGCCTTGCGCGGCGCCTTGGCGCAAGTGGTGGCCAAGGGCACCGCGCGACGCTTGAACGGCAGCTTCACCCTCGACGACGGCAGCGCCATGACCCTGGGCGGCAAAACCGGCACGGGCGACAACCGCATCGAAAGTGTCGGCGCGGGCGGGCGAATTCTCAGCTCCCGCTCCTTGAACCGCACCGCCACGTTTGTGTTTTACCTGGGCGACAACCACTTCGGCACGCTCACCGCGTTCGTGCCCGGCCGCGCGGCGGAAGGCTTCCGCTTTACCTCGGCGTTGCCGGTGCAAGTGCTCAAAGGCATGGCGCCGACGCTGCAACCGTATTTACGCGCGGGCACGCAGTGTGTGGCGAGCCCAACGCAGGGCTAAAGGTTTGATTGGATTCAAAACCATCGCGGCTAAAGCCGCTCCTACAGGTTTCGTGTTTTGTGGGAGCGGCCGGGCGGCTTTCCGATTAGCCACGATGCTCTTAGGCCCCAAGCATTTGCCGCTGCCCCTGACACCTACCCGCTGGTAATATCTGCGGCGCCCTATTTTCCTGCTGTCTGGAGTACCCGCTTGGAGTCTGAATCCATCGTCTATGGCTGCATCCGCGACTGGCCGTCGACGGATCCAGAGCAGGCGCGTGTGCGTCGTGCGATCAACAGGCGTGAACTGCGAGCCCTGCCCAGCGGCGATGCCTGGCCGTTTATTGGGCGCGACATGTTTTCGTTTTGCCCACAGCTCGGCGAAGGCTTGTACCAGACGCAAGTCATCCATTTCGGCGCCAGCTACCGGGCCATCGAATACGAATGGAGTTTGTGGGTCGAGCAGTTCGAAGCGCTGCTCAAGCGCTTGTACTGGGGCAGCGCAGTGGTGCACCTGGAAACCGAACTGAGCGGCAGCCACACCTTTCGCTGGGAATCGGAACAGGGTTTTCATAGTCCGCAAGACAGCGGCGGCCTACTGGTTCGCTGCGCCTGGGAACGCGAAGGCGCGTTGCACAGTTAACCTCGCCAAGGCCGCATTTGCATGCTCAATTACCTATGGTTCTTCCTCGCCGCGCTGTTTGAAATTGCCGGCTGCTACGCGTTTTGGTCGTGGCTGCGCATGGGCAAAAGTGCCTGGTGGATTGCGCCGGGGCTTATCAGCCTGGTGCTGTTTGCGTTGCTGCTCACCCGCGTGGAAGCGGCGTACGCCGGGCGCGCCTATGCGGCGTACGGCGGCATCTACGTGGTGGCGTCGTTATTTTGGTTGGGTGTGGTGGAACGGGCGCGGCCGTTGAGCACCGATTGGATTGGCGCGGCGTTTTGTGTGGTGGGCGCGTTGATTATCTTGCTGGGGCCGCGCGCGATTCCGTCCTGAATTGCATCCTGTAGGAGCCAGCTTGCTGGCGAAGCTCTAAAAATTCCGCAGCTTCGCCAGCAAGCTGGCTCCTACAAGAGCTGAATGGGGTTCTGCTCACTCCTCCAGCCATTCCTTCGGCACGTCGCGCTTCATGGCGAGCTGGCACTGTTCACTTTCCACGTCGAACACAATTACCGCCTCGCCTTTGTCCAGGGCGCGGCGCACGCGGGCGACGCGGGTGTCGAGCGGGGTTTCGTCGCCATTGTCGGTGCCGTCACGGGTGACGAAATCTTCGATCAGGCGCGTGAGGGTTTCGGGTTCGAGCAGTTCTTGCGGGATCAACATGGCACTTCTCCAGAAAGCCCGGCGATGTTAACCCACTCCACGCCGTCCCATTAAGACGGCGAAATTTCTTCGCTGGCTGGGGTTTGCTCTCTGGCGACCAGAAAACGATCCAGGGTGTCGTACAGCACCTGACAGTCCAACGGTTTGCTCAGGAAGTCGTCCATGCCCACCTGGGCGCCATGCTCGCGGTGCTCGTCGAGAATATGCGCGGTCAGCGCAACGATGGGCACGGCCCGCAGGTTCTGTTGCTTCTCCAGCCGACGGATTTGCTGCGTGGCTTCGAAGCCGTCCATTTCCGGCATCTCGCAGTCCATCAACACCAAGTGCACGGCGCTGGGGTCGCGGCTGTAGTCTTTAACGGCCTCAACGCCATTGGCGACCACGCGCACGACGTAGCCGCGCTTTTTCAGCAGGCCCTGCACCACCAGTTGATTCACCGGGTTGTCTTCCACCACCAGAATGCAGGCGCTACTGCCCGTTTGCTCGTCACGCGGCGGGCGGTGTTCGCTGCGCCGTTCCTGGTAGAACTCCAGCAGCGCTTCGCGCAGCGGCGTAATGGCCAACGGTTGGGCGAGGTTGAGCAAGCGCAGGCCCTTGCTCGGCGGCAACAGCTGGCATTGTTCGGGCGGGCACAGCAGCAGAATGCGTTGGCCCTTTTCCAGGCGCGGGCGCAGGGCGTCGAGCCAATGCACAACGCTGCCGGGCCACGGCGCCATCAGAATCAGCAACGGCGTAACGGCAAAGTCGTCCAGATACGCCTGTAATTTTTCCGGGTTCTGGCAGCGTTCGGTGCGCATGCCCCAGCGCTCCAGCAAGCGACTCAGGGCATCGAGGCCCAAGCCGTCGAGCGAGGTAATCAGCGCGGTTTTGCCTTTAAGCATGCTGCGCAGTTGATCGTCGTTGCGCTCACCTTCTTGCAGGGCAATGTCGAATGCCAGGCGCGTGCCCTGCCCCGGCGTGCTTTGCACTTCTATATGGCCGCCCATCATTTCCACCAGCTCTTTGCTGATGGCCAGGCCCAGGCCGCTGCCGCCGTAACGGCGCGTGGTGCTGGAGTCGCCTTGGGAGAACGATTCGAACAATTGCGTTTGCGCATCGCCGGAAATACCGATGCCGCTGTCGCTCACGGCGAAGATCAAGTGCGGATCGCCCAGGCTGTTATTGCGCCGGCACACGCTGACGGCCACATGCCCTTGGGCGGTGAACTTCAGGGCGTTGCTCAGCAGGTTCATCAGCACCTGTTTCAGCCGCGTGGGGTCGCCTTTGATGCGCTGCGGCACGCCGGTTTCCAGGCTCACGTACAGGCGCAGGTTTTTTTCCAGCGCCTGGGCGGTGAACAGCGTGAGGGTGTCGGAAATCAGCACTTCGAGGTCGAACTCAATGTTCTCCAGGCTCAGCTTGCCGGATTCGATCCGGGCGTAGTCGAGGATGTCGTTGATCACCGCCATCAGCGAGCTGCCGGAGCTGGCGATGGTGTCC
Organism: Pseudomonas sp. AC070; assembly: GCF_979258635.1. NCBI lineage: Bacteria > Pseudomonadati > Pseudomonadota > Gammaproteobacteria > Pseudomonadales > Pseudomonadaceae > Pseudomonas > Pseudomonas sp. AC070. The sequence continues at coordinate 1,503,546 of NZ_OZ409871.1, read as the reverse complement.
ACATAAAAACGCTGGCTGCGATCCAGCGAGGTGCCTTTAAGCAACTGCAACATGCCCAGAACGCCGTTGAGCGGCGTGCGAATCTCATGGCTCATCTTGGCCAGAAAGCGGCTCTTGGCCTGGTTTTCAATTTCCGACTTGGCCGCCGCCTGGCGCGAACGGAAGCCTTCTTCTTTGAGCAGGTTGATGCGGTCGGCAAGGCCGATGGAGAGCGTGATCAACTCGATGGTGACGCCGACCTTGACCATCGTGCCGCCGTAAATACCGAAGATTTCGATGCCCAGCGAGCCGCTGGTGGCGACGATAAACGAGGTCAGCAAGATGCCCCACGCCAGAATGTAGTACGAGCCGTAGCGCAGGCCTTGGCGCCAGATGTACACGCCGCTGACCAACAAAATAAACGACACCGACAGCACCGTGAGGCTGGCCAGAATGTTCCAGGCTTGCAGGCCGATCACCGCCACCGAGGCCATGCAACACAAGATTAGCGCCATCAGGTATTGCAGGCCTCGGTCCAGGCGCGGCGAGAACTGGGCGGTGTGCAGAAAATGGCGGCTGAATTGGGTGGCGCTGAAGCTGTGCAGGAACATCAGCACGTAGATGCTCACCGACTGCAGCTCGATCAAGTTAGGCATCAGTTTGAACAGCATGCCGTCGAAGCTGGCGGCGAACAGACCGATGTTGAGGTTGTAAACCAGGTACCAGAAGTACGCCCGCTCGCGCAGGGAAAAGAACAGGAACAGGTTGTAGCAGAACATCGCGAACAGCACGCCGTAAAAAGCGCCGTTCACGCCCATGAGGTTTTCTTGGGCGGCGGCACTGGCGCTGTAGGTGCTGAAAAACATCGGCACAAATAACGTGCTGGTGCTTTCGATGCGCAGAATCAGCGTGCTCTGCCCTTGCGGCAGGGCCATGGGAAACCAGAAATTGCGCACCTGCACCGGGCGCTGGGAAAAGGCAAAGCGGTCGCCGCTTTCTTGCTCAGTCAGTTTGCCGTCGGGCGTTTGCAGGTACAGCTGAATGTGGTCGAGCAGTGGGTAATTGATTTCCAGGTAGCCGGCCAGATCATGGGGCCGGCTGTTCAGCAACCTAACCTTGAACCACCACACCGAACCGTTTTTACCGAGGTTGACGTGGTCGCTGCGCGCGCCTGCGAATTCCTCGTCGGGAAGCGCCAGCACCTGCTCAAGGCTGAGAATACCCTTCGGGTCTTCGAAATAGCCGATGTAGGGCGCCAGCGACAGGCGCAGGTCATCGGCGTTAAGGGGGGCAAGCGAGCGTACGCTGGCCCAGGAGCCTCCAGCGAACAGGCACAGCAGCAAGACCAAACAAACACGAGGCATCCGTAAACCTCTGATAAATATCCGGCAGAGCTGTCAGATCGCTCCACTCTTGTTTGTCTGGCACTTTGCCTCTATGCCGGCCGCCCTTCAAGTGTCGTTTTCACGCGCGTTCAACACGCTCTCTACCGTCGGCACCCGGGTGTCGCTTTCCATCTGCGCGTCGTGCTCGATCTGGTGGCTGAAATTCTCCAGCGACTGGCCGCCCGGCTTGGCATCGCTGGCAAATACCGGCGGGCTCAAGATGTAGGCGCTGAGCAAACGACTGAGGCCCGCCAGGCTGTCGATATGGGTGCGTTCGTAGCCGTGGGTGGCGTCACAGCCAAAGGCTAGCAGAGCCGTGCGGGTGTCGTGGCCCGCCGCAACGGCCGATTGCGCGTCACTGTGGTAGTAGCGAAACAGGTCGCGGCGCACAGGCACTTCGTTCTTTTCCGCCAGGCGCAGCAGGTGGCGCGACAGGTGATAGTCGTACGGCCCGCCGGAATCCTGCATGGCCACACTCACGGTGTGCTCGCTGGACTGTTGCCCCGGCGCTACCGGCGCAATGTCGATGCCGACGAACTCGCTCACATCCCAATGCAACGCCCCGGCGGCGCCCGAGCCCACTTCCTCGGTGATGGTGAACAGCGGGTGGCAGTCTATGGCCGGCTCGATGCCGCTTTCGACCAACCCTTTGAGCGCGGTCAGCAAGGCGGCGGTGCCGGCCTTGTCGTCCAGATGGCGGGCGCTGATATGGCCGCTCTCGGTGAACTCGGGCAGCGGATCGAATGCCACGAAGTCACCCACATTAATGCCCAGCGACTCGCAGTCCGCGCGGGTGCTGCTGTAAGCGTCCAGGCGCAGTTCAACATGGTCCCAACTGATCGGCATTTGGTCGATGGCGGTGTTGAACGCATGCCCCGAGGCCATCAGCGGCAGCACGCTGCCCCGGAATACACCGGTTTCGGTGAACACGCTGACGCGGCTGCCTTCGGCGAACCGGCTTGACCAGCAGCCCACCGGCGCCAGGCCCAGACGGCCGTTGTCTTGTACCTGGCGAACGATGGCGCCGATGGTGTCCAGGTGAGTGGATACGGCGCGGTCGGGGCTGTTCTGTTTGCCCTTGATGGTGGCGCGAATGGTGCCGCGGCGGGTCAGCTCGAACGGAATGCCGAGTTCTTCCAGGCGTTCGGCCACGTAGCGCACGATGGTGTCGGTAAAGCCGGTAGGGCTGGGAATGGCGAGCATTTCCAGCAGCACGCGGCGCAGGTAGTCGAGGTCGGGTTCGGGGACTTTTTTCATTCAGGTCTCCTTCTATGAATGACGTCATTCCCGCGCAGGCGGGAATCCAGAATGGCAGGGTGTGACGCGAAGGCCGCGCCAACCCATTTGCTGAATCCCCGCGTGCGCGGGGACGACGGAGGATCAGCCAGCGGTCTGGCTAAGCGGAAACAGCAGGTCGATAAACCGTTCTGCCGTCGGCTGCGGTTGGTGGTTGGCCAGGCCGGCGCGCTCGTTCGCTTCGATAAACACGTACTCGGGCTGGTCGGCTGCCGGCACCAGCAGGTCGAGGCCGACCACGGGAATATCCAGCGCCCGCGCCGCGCGCACGGCGGCATCGGCAAGCACCGGATGAAGAATCTCGGTCACGTCTTCCAGGGTGCCGCCCGTGTGCAGGTTAGCAGTGCGCCGCACCGCCAACCGTTGGCCGGCGGGCAACACGCTGTCGTAGTCGAAACCGGCGGCGCGCAGGGTGCGGTGGGTTTCTTCATCCAGCGGAATGCGGCTTTCGCCGCCTGTGGCCGCTTGGCGACGGCGGCTTTGCGCTTCGATCAGGGCGCCGATGCTGTGGCGTCCGTCACCAATCACTTCAGCCGGACGGCGGATAGCAGCGGCCACCACTTCAAAGCCGATCACCAGAATGCGCAGGTCGGCGCCCTCGTGAAAACTTTCCAGCAGCACGCGGTTATCGAACGCCTTGGCGCGCTTGATGGCGGCCTCGACTTCTTCGTCGCTGCGCAGGTCGATGGCCACACCCTTGCCCTGCTCGCCATCCACAGGCTTGACCACCACGCGGCCATGCTCGGCGAGAAAGTCGGCGTTCTCTTCAGGCTCGCCGGCCAACTGCTGGGCCGGCAACTCCAGCCCCACACGGCGCAAGGCGCGGTGGGTTAGCACTTTGTCTTGGCACAGGGTCATGCTCACGGCGCTGGTCAAATCGCTCAGGGACTCGCGGCAACGAATGCGCCGCCCGCCCTGGCTGAGGGTGAACAAGCCAGCCTCGGCGTCATCCACCTGCACCTCGATGCCGCGACGACGGGCTTCGTCGACGATGATCTTGGCGTACGGGTTGAGCTCCGCTTCAGGCCCAGGGCCAAGAAACAGGGTTTCGTTGATGCCGTTTTTGCGCTTGAGCGTAAAGGTGGCCAGGTCGCGGAAACCCAGCTTGGCGTACAGGCGCTTGGCTTGATGGTTGTCGTGCAGCACCGACAAGTCGAGGTAGCTCAGGCCCCGGCTCATAAAATGCTCGATGAGGTGGCGCACCAGCACCTCGCCCACGCCCGGTCGCGTGCAGCGCGGCGACACGGCCAGGCACCAGAGGCTGCAGCCGTTGTCGGGGTCGTTGAAGGCTTTTCGGTGGTTGAGGCCCATCATGCCGCCGATGATCATGCCGCTGTCGGCGTCTTCGGCCAGCCAGTATTCCGGCCCGCCTTCCTCACGCGGCGTCAGGCGCTCCGGGTCGACCGGCAACATGCCGCGTTCCTGGTAGAGGTTGTTCAGCGCTTGCCAGTCTTCCACGCTCTGCGCGCGACGCACGTTGAACCCGCGAAAACCACGGCGCGCCTGGCGGTAGTCGGTGAACCACAGGCGCAGGGTGTCGGAGGGGTCGAGGAACAACCCTTGCGGCGCCTGCGCCAATACCTGATGCGGCGCCGACACGTACAAGGCGATATCACGCTCGCCGGGCTTTTCGTTCAGCAGATCGCTGGCCAGCAGTTCGGGCGTTGGATAGGTATGCCCAATCAGAATCCGACCCCAGCCGCAGTGCAGGGCTTGGGGCGGATGCGGGTTCATATCACCGTCTTCGGCAAAACGCGCCTGCAAGCGCTCATAGGACGGCGGTTGGCCGCGCAACAGGCGCTGGCTGTAGGCATAGCCTTTCATCAACAAAAATTCCCTTGCAAAACAGACCGTCTGAAAAACATCGCAAACGCGGGCCCGTTACAGGCCCTGTTCGCTTAACCACAGGTTCAGAGCCGCCAGCTGCCACAGCTTGGAGCCGCGCAGCGGGGTCAGTTGGCCCTGAGGGTCGGTGAGTAATTGATCCAGCATGGTGGGGTTGAACAAGCCACGGTCCTGGCTGGGGTCCAGCAGCAGGTCGCGCACCCAACCGAGCGTGTTGCCTTCCAGATGCTTGAGGCCCGGCACCGGGAAATAGCCCTTCGGCCGATCAATAACGGCCGCTGGAATCACCAACCGAGCCGCTTCCTTGAGCACTTGCTTGCCGCCATCGGGCAGCTTGAAGCGCCCCGGAATGCGGGCCGACAATTCCACCAGGCGGTAATCCAGAAACGGCGTACGCGCTTCCAGCCCCCAGGCCATGGTCATGTTGTCCACGCGTTTAACCGGGTCGTCGACCAGCATCACGGTGCTGTCCAGGCGCAGTGCTTTGTCCACGGCAGCCTGTGCGCCGGGGCGCTGGAAGTGCTCGCGCACGTAATCGCCGGCGCAGTCACCGGTCAGCCAGGCGGGTTGCACGGTGTCGCGGTATTCGTCGTAGGTGCGGTCCAGAAAGGCCGCGCGATAAGCGGCATACGGGTCGGCCGCGCCGTCCACCAGCGGGTACCAGTGGTAACCGGCGAACAGCTCATCGGCGCCCTGCCCGCTCTGCACCACCTTGCAGTGCTTGGCCACTTCGCGGGACAACAGGTAAAAGGCGATGCAGTCGTGGCTGACCATCGGCTCGCTCATGGCGCGAAAGGCGGCCGGCAGTTGCTCGATGATTTCGCGCTCATCAATGCGCAGCTGGTGATGGCGGGTGCCGTAGTGCTGGGCGATCAGGTCTGAATATTGAAATTCGTCGCCGCGCTCACCGCCGGCATCCTGAAAACCAATCGAGAAGGTCGACAGGTTTTCCACGCCCACTTCACGCAGCAGGCCCACCAGCAAGCTGGAATCGACGCCACCGGAGAGCAACACGCCCACATCCACGGCAGCGCGTTGGCGAATGGCCACGGCTTCGCGCAGGCTGTCCAGCGTCAGGTCGCGCCATTCCGTCAGGCCATAGCTCTGCTCATCTGCAGCGGCGCCGTAGTTCAGGGTCCACCAGGTTTGCTGGGTGGTTTTACCGTTGGCGTCGATACGCAGCCAGGTAGCGGGCGGCAGCTTGCTGACATTGGCCAGCAGCGTGCGTGGCGCCGGCACCACGGCGTGGAAGTTCAGGTAGTGGTTGAGCGCAACCGGGTCGAGGGTTTTGTCGATATCGCCGCCTTGCAGCAAGGCTGGCAAGGTCGAGGCGAAACGCAGGCGCTCGGCGGTGTGCGACAAGTACAGCGGCTTGATGCCCAGGCGGTCGCGGGCGATGAACAGCTCGCGCTTGTCGCGCTCCCAGATGGCGAAGGCGAACATGCCGTTGAGCTTGGGCAGCAGATCAGCGCCCCACGCGTGGTAGCCCTTGAGCAACACCTCGGTATCGCCGTCGGAGAAAAACTGATAGCCCAGCGCTTGCAGCTCAGTGCGCAGCTCCGGGTAGTTGTAAATGGCGCCGTTGAAGACCATCGACAGGCCCAGTTGGCTGTCGATCATCGGCTGGCCGGAGGCTTCCTCCAGGTCCATGATTTTCAGCCGCCGGTGGCCCAACGCGATCGAACCCTGGCTATGAAAGCCGTGGGCATCGGGGCCTCGCGGGGCGAGGTGATGGGTAATGCGCTCGACCGCTGCGAGGTCGGCGGGGCGATTGTTGAAACGTAACTCTCCAGATATTCCGCACATAGTCCTTACCGGGTTTCCGTTGGGGATGAAGGGGGCGCGCTTTCACTGCGCTACTGAAGCAGACCGGCTTAGGGCCTGAGAGTTTTAGATAAATGTGTTCTAAGTTGCTGATCGGGCTTGGGGCGACGGGGCTTCAGGCAGGCTTCGGCGTCGCCTGAAAGAATCGAGGCTAAAGCCTCTCCTAAACCGGTCAGCGCCTCGACTCGCGGAGGCGTCGACGTAAAACGCGGGCAAAAAAAACCGGCTCATGAAGAGCCGGCAAAAAGCACTAAAAACGTGATCAGGCGTCCTGATATTCCTGCTCGGCCTTTTCAAAGCGCGCCAGCATAGTCGGCGTCGGGCCTTGGCCAATCTTGCTGAACACCAGAATGGCGATGGAGGCGAAGATGAAGCCCGGAATGATTTCGTACAGGCCCAGATCGTTGAGGAAGTTTTTCCACAGGATCACGGTCAGCGCACCGACCAACATGCCGGCGAGCGCGCCGTTGCGAGTCATGTTTTTCCAGGTCAGGGAAATCAGCACCACCGGCCCGAACGCGGCGCCGAAGCCGGCCCAAGCGTAGGAAACCAGGCCCAATACTTTGCTTTCCGGGTTAGCCGCGATGACGATGGCCACGACAGCCACCAGCAGCACCATGGCGCGGCCGACCCAGACCAGCTCCACTTGCGAGGCGTCTTTACGCAGGAAGGATTTGTAAAAGTCTTCGGTCAGGGCGCTGGAGCACACCAGCAACTGGCAGCTCAAGGTGCTCATCACTGCCGCCAGGATGGCCGACAGCAGCACACCGGCCACCCACGGGTTGAACAGGATTTTTGCCAGTTCGATAAACACGCGCTCCGGGTTCTCGGTGACGGCACCAGCGACTTCCGGGTGCGCCGAGAAATAAGCGATACCGAAGAAGCCCACGGCGACCGCGCCGCCCAGGCACAGCACCATCCAGGTCATGGAAATTCGGCGCGCAGCGGCAATCGACTTCACCGAGTCGGCGGCCATGAAGCGCGCCAGAATGTGCGGCTGACCGAAATAGCCCAGGCCCCAGCCCATCAGCGAAATCACGCCAATAAAGCTCGCGCCTTTGAGCATGTCGAAGCTGGTGGAGTCTTTCAGCTCGATGGCGGCGAAGGTGGGGTCGATACCACCGGTAGCCAGCATGACCACGATGGGCGTGAGGATCAGGGCGAAGATCATCAGCGACGCCTGCACGGTGTCGGTCCAGCTCACGGCCAGGAAACCACCGATGAAGGTGTAGGCGATGGTGGCCACAGCACCGGCCCAAAGCGCCGTTTCGTAGCTCATGCCAAAGGTGCTTTCAAACAGACGCGCACCGGCTACCACGCCCGAAGCGCAATAGATGGTGAAGAACAGCAGAATGACCAGCGCCGAGAAAATGCGCAGCACCTTGCTGGTGTCTTCGAAGCGGTTGGTGAAGTAGTCCGGCAGGGTCAGGGCGTTGCCATTGTGTTCGGTCTGAACACGCAGACGACCGGCGACAAACAGCCAGTTCAGGTAGGCACCGATGATCAGGCCGATGGCGATCCAGCTTTCCGACAGGCCGGACATGTACACCGCGCCAGGCAGGCCCATGAGCAGCCAGCCAGACATGTCGGACGCACCAGCAGACAGCGCCGTAACGAAACTGCCGAGGCTACGGCCGCCGAGAATGTAGTCGGAGAGGTTTTTGGTACGCAGGTAGGCGAACAGGCCGATCATGACCATGGCGGCGATGTACACCACAAAGGTGATCAGCATGGGAGTGCTGGCAGTCATAAGAAGGTCTCTCTTATTTGTTGTTATGCGAAAGCTGGGGATAGCCCGCCTTCGGCGTTGGTTTTTTCAATTGCTGTGCAACCCGACGGCGCTTGTGGCACCTGTCGCAAACATCGCACGGGCCAGGCCCGGCGATGAAAACCAGTACGGCATCCGTCCGTAGGAAACGCTCGACGCTTTATTGGGTTTAGTGCAAGCCCCCGGGCAATGTGAACATTCGGACAGTAGGGGCGAAAAAGCGGAGCACGGAATGTAGAGGCTTAGTGCGACGGGGTTCTTATTAAAAACTCTGGAGTTTTTGTTGAAAACTCCGGGGGCGGGAACTTCGGCTAATGATGATGCGATGCCCTGTAGGAGCTAGCTGGCTAGCGAACCCTGCAGACCTCGGCGACCAGCGTTTCCAGGGTTCGCGACCAAGGTCGCTCCTACAAACCCTCTCCCCAGCCCTCTCCCGCAAGCGGGCAGAGGGAGCGGATCGGCGTACGACGCGGACCTTTCGCAGAAGCACGCTTCACACGGTCCATTCCCCTCTGCCCGCTTGCGGGAGAGGGGCTAGGGGAGAGGGTTTTCACGCCAATCTCGCCCTACCGCTCAATCACCTGCCCCCGCATCGCTGCCAGCCGCGCCAGCAACCGATTCTGTGCCGGCTGCGGCACGCCCTCGGCAGTCATGGCGTCTTGCAGGTCTTCAACCAGGGCGTTGAAGTCGCTGCGGGTCAGGTTCTGGCCTTTGTGGCTTTCTTCCATGGTGTCGCCGGTGTAGGTACACGGGCCGCCGGCTTGCACGCAGAACTGCTCGACCAGCTTGTCGCGCAGGCGCTCGATATCGACGTTGGCGAAGTGCTCGACGATGCGCGGGTCTTTGGCGATGTTGAGCAACATGCCTTCGACGATGCGAGTAATGCCTTCGCGCTCACCGAGTTGGCGATAAAGGCTGTCATCGTTGGGCGGTTGCTGGGCGCAGGCGGCGAGCAGCACCAGCATCAGGCTGAGTAGCAGGCGCATGTTCAGAAGCTCCCCTGGATGGACAAGTAAGCGCCGTCCTGGTTATCCAGCGTGGCGATCTCGCCCAGGCGGGCGTACGCCAGCACCACGGAAACGTGCTTGTTGGGGAAGTAACCGATAAACACGTCTGCCCAATCGCTTTCGCCGGCGAAGGACAGGTTGTCGGGTTTCTCCCGGTATTCCACGCCCATCGCCCAACGGGGGTTGAACAGCACCGCGACCGATCCTTCTTTAAGCACGCTGCGCTCGTCGCGCCGGTCGCCGCCAAAGCCCAGCAAGCCCAACTCGTTCGCCCGGCTGTAGCGCAGGCCGCCGTTAACCAGCAGGTTGTAGCCAAACGCGCCGCCAAGAAACAGGCGACTGGCGGTGATGTAGCTTTCGGTGTCTTCGTCGCGGGTGGCGCCAACCAGGCTGGGCACCAGAAAGTCTTTCTGCCGTTTGTGTTCGATGCCCAGGGAAACCTGCGGCAACTGGTCGTAAATCAGGTCGCCGAACAGGCGAATCTTGAGGCCGAAAATGTCTTGGCTCAGGGTGTTTTCCGGCAGGTTCAGGTCGCGGGCCAACGTGCCCAGATCAAAGCGTTGGCGGGCGTAGGAGAGCTCGACGCGGTTGCCGTACGACACCGCGCCGCCCGCCACATCGAGTCGGTAGTCGCCGGTTTCTACGCGGGTGACGAAGGCATTGCCGCCCCACTCGCCCTGTTCGCCATAGCCGGCCAGCACGGCCCAGGGCGTAATGCCGCCGCCGGCCGCGCCGTCGATGCTGCTGGCACCGCCGGTGGCGAGCAGACGGCCGTTGTCGGCCAGCACCAGGCTGGTGCTGAACGTCAGGCTGAGCCCCAGGGTCAGCGCGCTCAAGGTTTTAGTCATCGGGTCGTCCCTGTGCAGATCTAATGCGCCATCGCCAGGTTGGCGTGCAATGGCTGCGCGACCCAGGATTCAAACGCGCTGGCCGTGAGCGGCCGGCTGATCAGATAGCCCTGGGCGGTGTCGCATTTCCATGTTTGCAGCAGGCGCAGGCTGCGCTCGAATTCCACGCCTTCGGCCACCACTTTCAGGCCCAGGCTGTGGCTCATTTCGATGGTGGAGCGAACGATGACTGAGTCTTCGCTGGCGTCATCCAGTTCGCGCACAAACGACTGATCGATCTTCAGTTCCTGTACCGGCATGCGTTTGAGCTGGGCAAGCGAGGAATAGCCAGTGCCGAAATCGTCGACCGACAAGCTGATGCCGCAGGCGCGCAGGCTGTGCAGCACTTTCAGGGCAATGTCGGGGTTGGCCATGACGGCGCTTTCGGTGATTTCGAAAATCAGTTGCTCGGCCGGCACGCCATATTGCGTCAACAAGCGGCTGACGCGCGTGGCAAGGCCGATGTCGTGCAGGTCTTCGGCAGAGATATTCAGCGACATCAATACCCGCAGCCCGCGCTGATTCCACTCCCGCAGTTGCCGCAGCACGTCTTCAATCACCCACGCGGTGAGGCCCTGAATACTGCCGGTGCGCTCGGCCAAGGGAATGAATTCGCCTGGCGAGACCATGCCGTATTGCGGATGCTGCCAGCGCAACAGGGCTTCGGCCTGGCGCACGTGGCCCTCTTTGATGTTGAGCTTGGGTTGGTAATGCAGCACCAGCTCGCCGGCAGCGGCCGCCCGGCGCAGGTCGCGAATCAGGTTGATTTGCCGCTCGTGGTCGTCTTCGCGGCCGTGCTGGTACAGCTGCAAGCGGCCCGGCGCGGTGGCGGCGTCGCGCATGGCGAGGTTGGCGCGGCGCAGCAGCTCATCTGGCGTGGCGCCATCAGTTGGATAAACGGCGATGCCGATGGCGCAATCGAGGGCGATGTCATGGCTGCCGACCCGCAAGGGCTTGATCAGCAACTGTTGCAACTGGTCGGCGGTGGCCACCGCGCTGTCGCGGTCGCTGCCATCGACCATCAACAGAAACTCGTCGGCCAATAGCCGCGCCAGGCTGTCGCCGGGGCGCAGTATGGCTTGCAGGCGGCGACTGACTTGCTGCAAGGCCAGGTCACTGCCGCCAGCGCCACAGGTTTCATTCACCGAGCGGAAATTAGCGATGCCCAGGTTCAGCAACGCCACCGGACGCTCGGCGGTGATCGAACTGCCGAGCCGTTCGATGGCCAGGGTGCGATTGGGCAGGCCGGTCAGCCCATCGTGCAGGGCGTTATATGCCAGTTGCCGTTCGCGCTCGGCGAGGTCGGTTTGCATTTGCTGAAAGGTTTTGGCCAGCACACCCAGTTCATCGCCACGTTGTAAATCCAGGGTGCCTTGGTAGTCGCCCTGCCCGACTCGCTCGGCCACCCGCGCCAGTTCACGAACCGGGCGCGAAATACTCCGGGCCAGCAACAAGGCACCGGCCAGCGAAGCGATCAGCGCACACACGGCAATCAGCAGCACGCGCTGGTCCAGCGGCTTGAAGGCGACCAGCGCCTGGTCCAGCGAACTGTGCAAAAAGGCTTGCACTTGGTAATGGCTGCCGGTGGCGAGCACCAGTTGTTCGTTCAGGTACCGCTGCCCGGAAAACTCGAATTCCTTCAGCGTGGTGGTGCGTTCCAGCTGCAGGTTCGACGACATCATTTCGGTTTCCTGGGCCGCACTCAGTGTGCTGATCAGGCGGCCGGGGGAACCGTCTTCAATGGCCAGGAACGACACATCGAGGTTGGTCAGCGCGCGCAGCTCCGCCGCCAGCGCTTCGTCCATGCGAAAGCCCATGACCACACGGGCGATCGGAATGGGCGCCAGAATCTGGGTTTCAACCAATAGATGCGGCTCGTGGTTGATCGACACGATTAGCGCCGACTGCCCGTTACGCCGCGCCTCGGCCAGTTCACTGGCGTAGCGAAACAGCGCGCCTTCGGGAAACGGGTCTGGGCCGGCGCTGCCAGGCTTGCTGGCGGTGGCCGTGATGGTGCCGTCCAGGCCGAGCAGCAGCACTTCGGTGGCATCGATGCGCCCTCCGTGATTGGCCAGCACGGAGCGGATGGTGGCGTTATCGCCGCTGGCCACTGCGTCTTTGAAGCCAAAGTCGGAAGACAGCACCTGCACAGCGTCTTGAATTTGCCGGCTGCGCATGTCCATCAACCGCTCGAACACGCGCACGCCAACTTCGAGCTGTTCTCCAGCCTGTTTTTTAACCGCTTCGGCGGTGGCCACTTTTACGGCGAAGTACAGCGTGCCGATCACCACCAACAACAGCAGGATCAGGACACCGGCAATGCGCGATTGGAAGCTATTGCTGAGTTTCACTCGCGGCCTTCTTGAATGCGTTGCCAAATGCCGACGGTTTCGGTGCCGGCGCGGCCACCGGCGTATCTGCCGCGGCGCCCACGTTTAGCGCATATTGCTGGGTGTTGCCGGTCTCGCCGAGGGTCAGCTCGCCGCCCTTTTGCGGCAATAAATCGGGCGCTTTAGGGTGCCAGAGCGTGACGTTGTAATGGCCGGCAGGCAGGTCGAGGCGCACCTTGCCGGCGGCGTCGCTGGCGGCAAACCAGGGGTCATCGGTGACATAGATGTAGCCGACCATCCAGTCGTGAATATTGCAGCCCAGCACCACCACGCCGGGTTTGTCGAAAGTGATCGGCTCGGACGGCGTGCCCTCGTACAAACGCAGCTCGAAGCGCTTGGCCGGCGAGAACGAATAGACGTGGTGGCGAATGTTGTCGCTGTTGGGAAAGGTGACCTTGGTACTGGTGTGAACCGCGAGCACAGATGGCGCGAACTGTTTCTGCACTTGGTCCATGATCCCCGTCTGGGCCGGCAAGGCCGCCTCGGTAGGGCCTTGCAGCGTGATCACCGCGCCTTCGAGTGGTTTGCCCTGCGCATCCACAAGGCTGGCTTGAAACGGCGCCGCGCCGACCGAGCAACTGGTGAACACCACACACACTGCGGCCAGCGACAACCATGACGAACACCTGCGAACAACCTGGGCCAAGCGACGCGATTCGGGCATAGCTACTACCTTGAGTGTGTGGCCTTGAAATGTGAGGCGAAACGGCGGTTTAGAGCGCTTTACCCCGTCAGCATCAACGCGCTGACCAGCAGCCTAACGGAGTTACACGCGAACTTCACCTGCAAAAAGCGGCAATGTGCCACCACCGCGGAAAAGCGTCAGCCGGCGGCCGCATGTAGGAAATATAGACGGGAAATGGGCGAGGCCCAGTCTTGCTCGCAATAACCGCTATGGCTCGCCGCGCAGCCGTTTTGGCGTGAGGCCCAAATAGCGGCGCATGGCGGTGGTTAGCGCGCTCTGGCTGGAGAAGCCGCACTCTTCGGCGATGCGAATCAGCGGCATGGCGCTTTCACGCAACAAACGCGAGGCGCGGTCGAGGCGAATTTTCAGCAAGTACTGGTGCGGCGTGAGGCCGAGGCTGTGTTTGAACTGCGCGTGGAAATGGCTAGGGCTCAGGCACGCCACGTGGGCCAGCTCCGCCACGCTGATGCGCCGGGCCAGGTGTTGGTCGATGTAGGCGTCGAGGCGCTCAACGTTCAACGGGCCGGGCGCGCGTTCGTTGCGCTCGCCAAACAGCCGCACGTGCAAGGCGCGCAGCAGCACGCCACTTAAGGAGCGCGCCAACTGCGTATCGCTGCCATAGCGCGCCAGTTCGGCGCCGGCGTAGCTGAGCAGGTTTTGGAAGTCGGCATCCAGCGCCGGATAGCGCGGCATGTCGAACAGACGGGCGAGCAGTTCGAGGTCGTCGGCGGAACTATCCTGTTCATCCAGATCAATGATCAGCATGCGGTTGTCGCCAACGCCCGCGAACTGATGTTCAGCATCGCCCGGCACCAGGCACGCCCGCATGCGACACACCTCGCCGCCCCGCCCGTTCACCTCGAATTCGGCGCGGCCAGCCAGCGACAACACCAGTTGATGGTGGTCGTGGGCGTGTTCGTGGGTTTGGTCGTCGAGACGGAGCAGGCGAGCTTCAAGCATGGCGCAAGGCGGGTCGAAATGAGGCAAGCATGGTACGCGAAGAGGCCGTTTTTTCCCAGCCGCAGCCGACGGGTGAAAGCCCAGCGAGCCGGCTTTTTCCGCGGCTTGCAGCGGCTTGCCAGTCGGTTAATCACCCTTAGAAACACGCCGCTTCGCTTGCCAATGAACACGCGCCATTGAATTAGTTACCCGTGCGACCCATCTACCTAGTCACGTAGTGATCACAGGTGCCGCATGAACGACCACGTTACTGATATCGACGACGACGAAACGCAACTGCCCGAGGGCCTGCACCTTCCCCACGCCTTGGCGTTGCCCAACGTGCGCCCGCCTGAACGGCTTTACGTAATTCCGATTCATAACCGCCCCTTCTTCCCGGCCCAGGTGTTGCCGGTGATCGTCAATGAAGAGCATTGGACCGAAACGCTGGAGCTGGTCGGCAAGACCGATCACCACAGCTTGGCGCTGTTTTACGTCGACGAACCGGTGACCGATCCGCGCCATTTCAATACCGACAGCCTTCCCGAGCACGGCACGCTGGTGAAAATTCACCAGGCCAGCCGCGTGGACGGCAAGCTGCAATTCGTAGCCCAAGGCATGCAACGGGTGAAGATTCGCGGCTGGCTGAAACGGCATCGTCCGCCCTACCTGGCGGAAGTGGAGTACCCGCCGAGCGCCGATGACCGCCGCGATGAAGTGAAGGCGTACGGCATGGCGCTGATCAACGCGATCAAAGAACTGCTGCCGCTCAACCCGCTGTACAGCGAAGAGTTGAAGAACTACCTGAACCGCTTCAGCCCCAACCAGCCCTCGCCGCTGACCGACTTCGCCGCCGCGCTCACCACCGCCACGCCCAAAGAGCTGCAAGACGTGCTCGACACCGTGCCCGTGTTGGAACGCATGGAAAAAGTGCTGCCCATGCTGCGCAAGGAAGTGGAAGTGGCGCGCCTGCAAAGCGAGCTGTCGGCCGAGGTGAACCGCACCATCGGCGAGCATCAGCGCGAGTTTTTCCTTAAAGAGCAGCTCAAGCTGATTCAGCAGGAACTGGGGCTGACTAAAGACGACCGCAGCGCCGACCTCGAACAATTCGAGCAGCGCCTGGAGGGCAAAACCCTGCCGGAACAGGCGAAAAAACGCATCGAGGAAGAGCTGAACAAGCTGTCGATTCTGGAAACCGGCTCGCCGGAGTATGCGGTTACCCGCAATTACCTCGACTGGGCCACCAACATTCCCTGGGGCGTACACGGCAAAGACAAGCTCGACCTGCAACACGCCAAGCAGGTACTGGACGCCCAGCATTCCGGGCTGGATGACATCAAAGAGCGGATTCTCGAGTTCCTCGCCGTTGGTGCGTTCAAGGGCGAGATTTCCGGCTCCATCGTCTTGCTGGTCGGGCCGCCGGGCGTGGGTAAAACCAGTATCGGCAAATCCATCGCCGAAACCCTGGGCCGGCCGTTCTACCGCTTCAGCGTAGGCGGCATGCGCGACGAAGCGGAAATCAAAGGCCATCGCCGCACCTACATCGGCGCCCTGCCCGGCAAGTTGGTGCAGGCGTTAAAAGACGTCGAAGTGATGAACCCGGTGATCATGCTCGATGAAATCGACAAGCTCGGCGCCAGCCACCAAGGCGACCCGGCCTCGGCGCTGCTGGAAACCCTGGACCCGGAGCAGAACGCCGAATTCCTCGACCACTACCTGGACCTGCGCCTGGACCTGTCCAAGGTGCTGTTCGTGTGCACTGCCAACACCCTGGATTCCATTCCCGGACCGTTGCTCGACCGCATGGAAGTCATTCGCCTGGCCGGTTATATCGCCGAAGAGAAATTCGCCATCGCCAAGCGCCACTTGTGGCCCAAGCAGTTGGAAAAAGCCGGCGTGCCGAAACACCGCCTGAGCATCAGTGACAACGCGCTCAAGGCGGTGATTGAAGGCTATGCCCGCGAGGCCGGGGTTCGGCAGTTGGAAAAACAGCTGGGCAAAGTGGTGCGCAAGGCCGTGGTGAAACTTCTCGGCGACCCGGACAGCAAGCTGAAAATCGGCCCGAAAGATCTGGAAGCCTATCTGGGTATGCCGCTGTTCCGCCGTGAGCAATTGTTGGCCGGCGTCGGCGTTATCACCGGCCTGGCCTGGACCAGCATGGGCGGCGCCACCTTGCCGATTGAGGCGACACGCATCCACACCCTTAACCGCGGCTTCAAGCTGACCGGCCAACTGGGCGAAGTGATGAAGGAATCGGCCGAGATTGCTTACAGCTACATCAGTTCGCACCTTAAGGAGTTCCGTGGCGATCCGACCTTCTTCGATCAGGCCTTCGTGCACCTGCACGTGCCGGAAGGCGCTACGCCAAAAGACGGCCCCAGCGCCGGCGTGACCATGGCCAGCGCCCTGCTCTCGCTCGCCCGCAACCAGGCGCCGAAAAAAGGCGTGGCCATGACCGGCGAGCTGACCCTGACCGGGCATGTTTTGCCCATTGGCGGGGTGCGCGAAAAAGTGATCGCCGCGCGGCGCCAGAAAATCTTCGAGCTGATTCTTCCGGAAGCCAACCGGGGCGACTTCACCGAATTGCCGGAGTATCTGAAAGAAGGCATCACCGTGCACTTCGCCAAGCGCTTTACCGATGTGGCGAAGGTGTTGTTCTAACAAACACCTCGCCTGTAGGAGCTAGCTTGCTAGCGAACGCTGGAAACCGCGGCGAACGGCGTTTCCACGGTTCGCTAGCAAGCTAGCTCCTACAAAGAGCGGATCGCCGAAGGCCTGGGACCAGCGCCATAATTTGGCGCTATGCTTGCCGCCACTCATCGCCCCCTTGGACAGGATGAATCCATGACCGCTGCACGCCTGCTTCTCCCGATTGGCATTGCTCTGCTCGCTGCCTGCGCCCAGCAACCCGGCAAGAACGTTGCCGTGCAGGTGGATAAGTCGAGCGACTGTCCGGCAACCTTGCATCCCGGCCAGCAATTGATCGTAACCCTTAGCAGCAACCCCACAACCGGTTTCCGCTGGCAGACCAAGGACGGCGCCGTCAACGTGCTGCGCAGCCTTGGCCCAGAGGTGTACAGCAACCCGGAAGACGCCGGCATCGTCGGCAGCGCAGGCGTTTCAACCTGGCGCTTCCAGGCCATCGCGCCTGGCAGTGGCGAGCTGCTGATGGCGTATCACCGCCCATGGGAGCCGGAAGTCGCGCCGGCCGAGCTGTTCGACTGCGCCATCACCGTTAAGTAACCCGATTCCGCCACCGCATTGCCGCTGAGCCCGTTTGCCACCAAAGGGGCTGGCGGCGCTCGCGCAGCTGGTTAAAATGGCGCCCTTTTGAGCCAAGCGTAACCACCGTGAGCCAGGAATCCGACCGTCTCTTTGCTGTGCCGCTGCCCTCCGTGCCGGACTTCACCTTCAATGAAGCCGTGGCACGCGTGTTCCCGGACATGATCAAACGCTCGGTGCCGGGCTACCCGACCATCGTGGAGAACATCGGCGTGCTGGCCGCCCAATTCGCTCAGCCGCATAGCGTGCTCTACGACCTAGGCTCGTCGCTGGGGGCGGTCACCCAAGCCTTGCGCCGGCATGTGACCTGCAACGATTGCCGGGTCATTGCAGTGGATAACTCCAGCGCCATGGTCGAGCGCTGCGCCGAGTACCTGCATGCCCAGGATTCGATGTTTCAGGAGTTGCTGCCGGTCGAAGTGGTTGAGGCCGACATTCTCGGGCTGCACCTGCAGCCGACTTCGTTGGTGGCGCTGAACTTCACCCTGCAATTCATCCAGCCCGAGCAACGCTTGCAGCTGCTGAGCCAGATTCGTCAGGCCCTGCTGCCGGGCGGTGCGTTGATCCTCTCGGAAAAACTGCGCTTCGATGATGAAAAGGAACACGAGCTGCTCACCGAGCTGCATGTCGCCTTCAAACGCGCCAACGGCTACAGCGAGCTGGAAATCGCCCAAAAGCGCAACGCCATCGAAAACGTGATGAAACCCGACAGCCTTGAGCAACACCGCGAACGCCTGCTGGCCGCGGGGTTCAGCAAAGTGGTGCCGTGGTTCCAGTGCCTGAACTTTGCTTCGTTGATTGCCTTGCCATGATTGATCTATCCCCCCTGGTCCGCCACGTGGCGGGTACACCGCTGGCTACCTGGGCCAACGGCTTGCAAGCGCAGCTCGACAGCAAAATGGAAAAAGGCCACGGCGATCTCGAACGCTGGCAAGGCGCCCTCGACGCCCTGCCCGCTTTGAGCCCAACGCACATTGACCTGGAAACCGGCTTGCGCCTGGATTGCGACTGCGACGACGCCACCCGCGTGCAAATGCGTACGGCGCTGATGGGTTTGTCGCCGTGGCGCAAAGGCCCGTTCGACCTGTTCGGCGTGCATGTCGATACCGAATGGCGCTCAGACTGGAAGTGGTCGCGGGTGTCGCCGCATCTGGATTTACGCGGCAAGCGCGTGCTCGATGTGGGCTGCGGCAACGGTTATTACCAGTGGCGCATGCTCGGCGCCGGCGCCGACAGCGTGATCGGCATTGACCCCAACTGGCTGTTCTTCTGCCAGTTCCAAGCCGTGCAACGCTACCTGCCAGAACGCCGCGCCTGGCACCTGCCGTTCGCCCTGGAAGACTTGCCCGCAGGGTTGGAAGGCTTCGACACGGTGTTTTCCATGGGCGTGTTCTACCACCGCCGCTCACCCATCGAGCATTTGCTGGCGCTAAAAGACTGCCTGGTTAAAGGTGGCGAATTGGTGCTGGAAACGTTGGTGATCGAGGGCGACGTCAACCAAGTGTTGGTGCCCGAAGACCGTTACGCGCAGATGCGCAACGTGTGGTTCTTGCCCTCTGTTCCGGCCTTGGAACTGTGGCTGCGCCGTGCCGGCTTCAGCGACGTGAAGTGCGTGGATGTCAGCGTGACCAACGTTGAAGAACAGCGCAGCACCGAGTGGATGCGCTATCAGTCGCTGAGTCACTTCCTTGATCCCAACGATCACAGCAAAACGGTGGAAGGCTTGCCAGCGCCAATGCGCGCCGTGATTACGGCGCGCAAATAACCCAAACGCCACCTGTATGAGCCAGCTTGCTGGCGAACCCTGGACATTGAACGGACTGGTGTTCGCGGCATTCGCCAGCAAGCTGGCTCCTACAACAATCGGGGCACCGCCTTAGCGATTAGCCGCCGCCACGATCAATTGCTTCATCTCCACCACCGCCGTTTTGAACCCTACAAACAGCGCATGCGCCACCAGCGCATGGCCGATGTTCAGTTCGTTAACGCCCTTGATCGCCGCGACCGCTTCCACGTTGTGGTAGTGCAAGCCATGGCCGGCGTTGACGATCAGGCCCTGGGCCAGCCCAAAGGCGACGCCATCGGCAATTCGTTTCAGTTCATCGGCGGTTTCGCTTGGCGTGTGGGCGTCGGCGTAGCGGCCGGTGTGCAGTTCGATAGCGGGCGCGCCGATGCGCCGTGAGGCTTCGATTTGGCGCTCGTCGGCGTCGATAAACAGCGACACCTCACAGCCCAATCGGGCCAGGCGCTCTACCGCCGCTTTGATTCGCGCTTCCTGGCCGGCCACGTCGAGGCCGCCTTCGGTGGTGAGTTCCTGCCGCGTTTCCGGTACCAGGCAGATGTGGGCCGGACGAATGCGCTCGGCGAAGCTGAGCATTTCTTCGGTCACGCCCATTTCGAAGTTCATGCGCGTTTGCAGCACGTCCTTGAGCAACAGCACGTCGCGCTCCTGAATGTGCCGACGATCTTCGCGCAGGTGCACAGTGATGCCGTCGGCGCCGGCTTCTTCGGCGTCGAGCGCGGCTTTTACCGGGTCCGGGTAGCGGGTGCCACGGGCTTGGCGCAGCGTGGCGACGTGGTCGATGTTCACGCCCAACAGAATTCGGTTGGCGTCAGTCACGGGGTGGCTCCTTCAACGTCATGAACAATTCACGGCTGACCAGCGGTCGGCCGCCTAAATGGGGTGCCAGGGCTTGGCGCATTAAACGTTTGGCGGCAGCAAGGGCGCCGGGCGCCGTCCAGTCGGCTTCGGCCATGGCGAGCAATTCGGCGCCTTGAAACAGCCCCGGTTGGAACAAATGAACCGGCTCCAAACCGGCATCGGGCAGCAGGCGATAGAGCTGACCGGCGGCGACCGGCTGGCCGTTCAGGTCTTCACCGAGGGCAAAACCATACCCCAGCTCATCGAGCAGGCGCCATTCGAACGCACGCAGCAACGGCTCCAGCGCGCGGCCGGCGGCCAAGGCCTCAAGCGTGGCGGCGTAATGCTCAAACAGAATAGGGTGGGGATCTTCAGCGGGCAGCAAGCGCAGAATTAGCTCGTTCAGATACAAACCGCTAAACAGCGCCTCGCCATGCAGCCAGCGGGGAATGCCGGCGGCATCGAGGCGGCCAACGTTTTTCAGTTCGCCCCGCCCTCGAAACTCGACTTCCACCGGCACAAACGGCCGAGCGAGCGTGCCCGCTTTGCCGCGCGCACCACGAAGCACGGCGCGCAGCCGGCCTTGTGGTGTAAGGAAATCAACCAGCGCGCTGCTTTCGCGGTAGGCCCGGCTATGCAGAATGAAGGCCGGTTGCGCGCTGTTTAACATGGGAAGCCTCGCAGCAACGGGGCTTAAAGGTCGGCGTAACCCAGCGAACGCAGGGCGCGTTCATCGTCCGACCAGCCGCCTTTGACCTTGACCCAAAGGTTAAGCATGACTTTGGAGTCGAACAGCACTTCCATGTCTTTGCGCGCATCCATGCCGATGCGTTTAATGCGCTCGCCTTTGTCGCCGATGATGATTTTCTTCTGGCCGTCGCGCTCCACCAGAATCAAGGCGTGGATGTGCAAGGTCTTGCCCTGCTGCTTGAATTCTTCAATTTCGACGGTGATCTGGTACGGCAGCTCGGCGCCCAGCTGACGCATGATTTTCTCGCGAACCAGTTCGGCGGCGAGGAAACGGCTGCTGCGGTCGGTGATCTGGTCTTCCGGGAAAAAGTGTTCGTTTTCCGGCAGGTATTTCTCGATCAGGCCTTCCAGCGCGTCGAGGTTATGCCCGTGCTGCGCGGAAATCGGCACGATCTGCGCGTTCGGAAGCTGGCTTTGCAGCCACTCCAGATGCGGCATCAGCTCGGATTTGTCTTCAATGCGGTCGGTTTTGTTGATCGCCAGAATCACCGGACCTTCTACGTACTGCACGCGCTCGAGAACCATTTGGTCTTCGTCGGTCCAGCGGGTGCGCTCGACCACGAAGATCACCACGTCAACGTCTTTCAACGCCGCCGAGGCGGTTTTGTTCATGTAACGGTTAAGCGCTTTCTCGCCGTTCTTGTGCATGCCGGGGGTATCGACGTAAATGGCTTGAACCGTGCCTTCCGTCTTGATGCCAAGCATGTTGTGGCGAGTGGTTTGCGGCTTGCGCGAGGTAATCGCCAGTTTCTGGCCAAGAATGTGGTTGAGCAGCGTCGACTTGCCCACGTTGGGCCGGCCGACGATGGCGACATAGCCACAGCGTGTTGCGGTTGAATCAGTCATGGCCATTCTCCACACCAAGGGCAATCAAGGCAGCCGCAGCGGCTACCTGTTCGGCGATACGGCGACTGGCGCCCTGCCCGATGGTTTTGTCATTCAATAAGGTGATCTGGCACTCGACTACAAAAGTCCGGCAGTGCGGGTCGCCCTGGATATCCACCACTTCGTAGCGCGGCAGATCGCAGCCACGCGATTGCAGGAATTCCTGCAGGCGGGTTTTCGGGTCTTTGTTGGTGTCGACCAGCGTCAGACCGTCGAGCTCTGAGCTTAGCCACGCCAACACGCGCTCGCGCGCCGCTTCCATGCCAGCGTCCAAATAAATGGCGCCGATCAGGGCTTCCAGCGCATCCGCCAGAATCGACTCACGGCGGAAACCACCGCTCTTCAACTCGCCGGAACCCAGGCGCAGGTATTCACCCAAATCGAACCCGCGGGCCAGAACGGCCAGGGTTTCGCCTTTTACCAAGCGTGCGCGCAAACGCGACAACTGGCCTTCGCGCGCCTGTGGAAAGCGCTCGAACAAGGCCTCGCCGGCAACAAAGTTGAGGATGGCATCACCGAGGAACTCCAGACGCTCGTTATTACGTCCGGCAAAGCTGCGGTGAGTGAGGGCCAGGATCATCAGATCCTGGTCTTGGAAGGTATAACCGAGCTGACGCTCTAAACGACTCAGAGCAGCACTCACGGCATACGCACGCGGAATTCTTTGTCGAAACGAGCGACGATGTCGAGGTTTTGAATAACCGGTTCGCGCTTCTCGTATTTCAGATGCACACGGAATTCGCCGTTTTCGATTTTAACTTCCATTGCTTTATCCAGATCGAGGTCGCGGATGCTATTGATCTGCATGCTTTTGACGATGTGCATACGGAAGTCGTGCTCGCTTTCGATGCCTAGCGCTTTGTCTGTTTCCACCGACGTGATGGCCTTTTCCAACGCCATATTGTCCAAGTAATGCGGAAGCATCTTGAACGTGATGCTGGCAAAAAATGCCACTACAGATAGCAGAATCAGCCACCCCAGCAGCCCCATACCCTTCTGCGAACGCGCAAGCGCCATGTTTGACCTCAGTGTCAGTACTTTTTGAAAGTCCAGGCCTCTGCGGGCCTGACTATATATAGCGTGCGGCGCTGGGTTTAGCAGCGCCGGCAGATCAGTGAATCAGGCCTACGCGTGACAGAGTCGGCACGTTGCGCAATTTCGGGTCGGCCCAGCTCAACCAGACGGCGAAGGCTTTGCCGACGATATTTTTGTCTGGAACCATGCCCAGCAGCTCTTTTGGAATCTTCGGATCGTTCCAGTAGCGACTGTCGTTCGAGTTATCACGGTTGTCGCCCATCATGAAGTAATGGCCGGCTGGCACGGTCCACTCGTTGCCCGGATCAGCTCGGTAGCGGTTCATTTCGATGCGGATCAAGTGTTCCACTTCGCCGAGTTTTTCCTGATACAGCGTGGCGCTGCCAAGGGAACCAGGCTCTTCGCCGAGCAGCTTTTTGGCCACCGACTCACCGTTCACGAACAACTGTTTATCCGCGGTGTAGCGCACCTTGTCGCCCGGCAAGCCAACCACACGTTTTATGTAGTTGATGGTCGGCTCGCTTGGATAACGAAACACCATGACATCGCCGCGCTGCGGATCGCCCACTTCGATGACTTTGGTATCGAGCACCGGCAAGCGAATGCCGTAGGCAAATTTGTTCACCAGAATGAAATCGCCGACTTCCAGTGTCGGTTTCATTGAGCCAGACGGAATCTGGAAAGGCTCAACCAGGAACGAGCGAAGCACCAGCACGATCGCCAGCACCGGGAAGAACGATTTGCCGTATTCCACCAGCAAAGGCTCGCGGTTGAGCTGATCCAGCACGGCTGGATCGGGCTCGGCCACCTGCCCTTGGTAAGCGGCGGCCGCTGCTTTGCGACGAGGCGCCAGGAGCACCAGGTCAAACAGGGCGAGCACACCGCAGACAGCCACAGCGATTACCAACAACAGCGGAAAATTGAACGACATAGGTATTAACCATCCAACCTGAGCACTGCAAGGAAGGCTTCTTGTGGAATTTCCACGTTGCCGACCTGCTTCATCCGTTTTTTACCGGCCTTCTGCTTTTCAAGCAGCTTGCGCTTACGGCTGACGTCACCGCCGTAGCACTTAGCCAATACGTTCTTGCGCAGCGCCTTGACGGTGGTGCGAGCCACAATCTGCCCGCCGATGGCAGCCTGAATGGCCACATCGAACATCTGCCGCGGAATCAGTTCTTTCATCTTTTCAGTCAGCGCACGACCTTTGTAGTGCGCGTTGTCGCGGTGCACGATCAGCGCCAGGGCATCTACCTTGTCGCCGTTGATCAGCACATCAAGCTTCACCAGGTTGGCCGACTGATAGCGGTCGAAATGGTAATCCAACGAGGCATAACCGCGGCTGGTGGACTTCAGGCGGTCAAAGAAGTCCAACACCACTTCGTTCATCGGCAGGTCGTAGCTGACCTGAACCTGAGTACCGAGGAAAAGCATGTCGCGCTGAACGCCACGTTTCTCGATGCACAAGGTGATGACGTTGCCTAAGTGCTCCTGCGGAACCAGGATGTTGGCCCGCACGATCGGCTCACGCATGTCTTCAATTGCTGACAAATCTGGCAATTTCGACGGGTTATCGACGTAGATGGTTTCGCCATTTTTCAACAGCAATTCGAAGATTACCGTCGGCGCCGTGGTGATCAGATCCAGGTCGTACTCGCGCTCGAGTCGCTCCTGAATGATCTCCATGTGCAGCATGCCGAGGAAGCCGCAACGGAAACCGAAACCCAGCGCATCAGAACTTTCGGGCAGATATTGCAGCGACGAGTCGTTAAGCGTCAGCTTTTGCAGGGCTTCACGGAAGTCTTCGAAGTCGTCCGAGCTCACCGGGAACAGACCGGCGTATACCTGCGGCTGAATGCGTTTGAAACCTGGCAGCACATCGACGTCCGGCGTCGAGCTGAGGGTCAGCGTGTCGCCAACCGGTGCGCCGTGGATGTCTTTAATGCCGGCGATGATGAAGCCCACTTCGCCGGCTTTCAGGTCCACGGTGGCGGTGTGCTTGGGAGTGAACACGCCCACGCTGTCGACCAGGTGAATCTTGCCGGTGGACTTCACCAGAATCTTGTCGCCCTTCTTAACGCAGCCCTGGCGCACGCGCACCAGCGAGACCACGCCCAGGTAATTGTCGAACCAGGAGTCGATGATCAACGCTTGCAGCGGATCTTCAATATTGCCGGTGGGCGCCGGAATGGTTTGCACCAGACGCTCCAGCACTTCATCGACGCCCATGCCGCTCTTGGCGCTGCACGCGACGGCATCAGTGGCATCAATGCCGATGATTTTCTCGATTTCTTCTTTGACGCGGTCGGGATCGGCCTGCGGCAAGTCCATCTTGTTCAACACGGGCATTACTTCCAGGCCCTGCTCGATCGCCGTGTAGCAGTTCGCGACCGACTGCGCCTCAACGCCTTGACCGGCGTCGACTACCAGCAACGCGCCCTCGCAGGCGGCCAGCGAGCGGCTGACTTCGTAGGTGAAGTCAACGTGGCCGGGGGTATCAATGAAGTTCAGCTGATAGGTTTTACCGTCACGCGCCTTGTAATGCAGGGTGACGCTGTGGGCCTTGATGGTGATGCCGCGTTCGCGCTCGAGGTCCATGGAGTCGAGGACCTGGGCTTCCATTTCGCGCTCGGACAAACCGCCGCACATCTGGATGAAACGGTCGGCCAGGGTCGATTTGCCGTGGTCGATGTGGGCGATGATGGAGAAATTACGGATATGACTCAGGTCACTCACGGATCAACACTCAAAAAGGCCGCAGGCAGATTGCCCGCCGAAAAATAGCCGGGAAGTGTACCCGATCGGCGGCAGGGGCGTCACCCGTGCCGCCGATAGGCGCCCACGAAAAAGGGCGGTAAAAACCGCCCTTTTGTGCATTACCGACTAAGCGTCACTCAGACAACTTGAAGGTAATGAAGCTTGCACGCCCTTCGCGCAGCACGCGCATCGACACCGAGCGGTTCTTCGGCAGCGCTTGAGCGACCTGGGTAAAGGTCTTCGCCGAATCAATGGCCTGGTTATTCAAGTGAGTGATGACATCGCCCGGACGCAGACCAATAAGAGCGGCAGGGCCGTCCTGTACTTCCTTGATCACAACGCCGCCTTTGAGATCAAGCGCTTTGCGCTCGTCAGCGGTGAGCTCAGCAACCTTGACGCCCATACGATTGCTGTTGCGTTCCACGGCCGACTCACCGCCACCGTTGGCAGCGACTTCATCGTCATCTGCAGGCAGGTTGCCGATGGTCAATTCCACGGTCTTGCGCGAGCCTTCACGAATCACCTCCAGCTGGGCTTTACTGCCCGCCTTCATGCGGCCTACCAGGTGAGGTAGATCTGCCGACATGACGATAGGTTGGCCGTTGAGGCTCAAAATAACGTCGCCTACCTGCAAGCCGCCTTTGGCTGCGGGGCCGTCTTCCATCACTTGAGCGACCAGTGCACCGGCGGGCTTGTCCAGACCAAACGACTCCGCCAGGTCTTTGTTGACCTCTTGAATCACGACGCCCAGCCAGCCGCGGCTGACTTTGCCTTCGGTTCTGAGCTGATTGGCCACGTCCATCGCCACATCCATAGGAATGGCGAACGAGAGCCCCATGAACCCACCCGAACGGGTGAAAATTTGCGAGTTGATGCCGATCACTTCGCCATTCAGGTTAAACAGCGGGCCGCCAGAGTTACCAGGGTTGATCGCCACGTCAGTTTGAATGAACGGCACATAGCTCTCGTTCGGCAGGCTACGACCTTTGGCGCTGACGATGCCAGCAGTGGCGGAGTGGTCGAAGCCGAACGGCGAGCCGATGGCCAGCACCCACGCGCCAACTTTTAGCTCTTCGGATCTACCGATTTTCACGACCGGAAGGTTTTTGCCTTCAACTTTGAGCAACGCCACGTCGGTACGAGGATCGGCGCCGATGAGCTTGGCTTTCAACTCACTGCGGTCGGACAGCCGCACGATAATCTCGTCAGCGCCTGTCACCACGTGGTTGTTGGTCAGCACGTAGCCGTCAGGGGAGATGATGAAACCGGAACCCAGAGACTGCGCGCCACGTTGTTGCTGGCGGCCCTGGGGCGAGCGTTGCTGCGGAGGCATGTTGCGCTCGAAGAATTCGCGAAACATCGGCGGCAGACCTTCCAGATCAGGAATGTCTTGGCCGGAAGCGCCTGCAACTCGGTCCGGAACTTTTTGCGTCGTGCTGATGTTGACGACGGCCGGGGCTGCCGCCTCGACCAGGGTAGTGAAATCAGGAAGTTCAGCGTGGGCAGTTAACGTCTGCCCCAGTAAAAACAATGTCAGAAAGGCAGATAAGCCAGATTTAAGGCTAAGCATTGACTTCGGCTCCCATAAAGGAAAAGCAAGTACCACATGAATTGTCGCGCCGAAAAAACGCGACATACGACTCTATGGTGAACATGCGAGCCGTAAGCCAGCGCTCGCATGAAAATTTCGGCGGCGTTACTGCGCCGCCTGCATATCCCCAGCGCGCATCGATAGCGCGACACGCTCAGCCGTTCCTAACGGAATCTCGCCAATCACAGTCACCATCACATCGCCCGATGTGGTCGCGATACGCTTGGAAACCGCAACGGTTGGCCCCAGCTGCGTGCGAGCATCTTCAACCGTGGCGCCGTTCAGCGGCTCAAGGAAAACCGAAAAACGCGCCAAACCATCGCCATACATCAGGCATGCGACAGGTTGGGAAGATAGGGCGCTGTGGCGCTCGACCGCGCTATTCAGACTGAAACCGGGCGGCATCCATTCGGAGTGCCAAGCCTTCGGATCCACGGCCTTACTTTCGACAAAGCGAACGGGCTGGCAGCTCGAACCTGGTTTCAGGTCAGCTTCTGAAGGAGGGGTCATTTCGATAGTAGAAAACTGGAAACGCTCAAGCAGTTGGCCTTTCTCATTGAGCAGCAACGACTTCAGCGGCAAGCCTGTTTCGCGGTCTAAATGCAGCTCGAAGCCATAACGGTGCTGATCACGCGGCAATACCGCTAACACCACCGCGTCGCGCCCAGCAACGCGCGACTCGCCAATAATGCGCAAGTCATACCAGGATAATAGTTGTTTGGTGTCCAACGCTCGTGCGGGCCAACTTTGACCTTCGGCGACCTGATCTGCCAAGCCACCGCTCACGCATTCGGTACGACGCCCGACCTTAACCACTTCTTGCACTGGCCCGTCGAGCTGCAAAAGTCGTTCGCGCACTTCTGTGCCACCAGAGGCCTGATGCCAGATTGTGTGAGTGGAGAAACTGCCGTTACGTTCGTAGACAAACGTGCCGTGGAAACTTTGCTGCTGCTGGGCCTCAGCGAGGCGGCCCAGCCAATCTTGCGCGTCGGCGGCGCTTACTGGCTGGGCCAGCACGCCACCTAACAGAAGCAGGTAGGAAAGTCCGCGCATGATCCTCCTCAGCGGTTTTCCAGACTTGCAGCACGCGCATAGGGCAACACACCTTCAGACGTGCTCATCGCAGCTTGCTGCGCGTGTTGACGCAGATAGCCCGGCAAGCGCTGCTCGTGCCAGTTCAATTGGCTCGGGCTTGAAGCTTTAGATTGCTGAGCGGAAACCGGCTCGGAGCTCTCGGTATAGCCAGCCAACAGAGCAGCGCCCTGTACTTGCGGCATTGGCAGCGTTGGCTGCACGTGGTTCTGGGCGAGTTGCGTACCCATCACTTCGTCCTGGTTATAGAGACGAACGCCAGCCAGAACCGCCAGAGTCACCGAGGCAGCAACTGCCAAGCGACCCAGACCGCGCCAGTGACCCGCAACCGCAGCTACAGGCGCAACAACCGGAGCAGCTTCATCAGCGAGCGCCTTGGACACCGCCGAAGCGATATCGAGGTTCGGTACCAGCAGATCTTTGTGCATAACTGCACGAGCTACTTGATAGCGCGCCCAAGTCGAGCGCAATTGGGCGTCTTCGCTGGCGCTGAGCACACGGCGCAGCTCCAACTCATCTGCCTCGTTATCCATAAGGGCGGATAACGATTCTTGCAGGGCTTCACGACTCATGGCGATTCCTCTCTTGGCTAGCGCCGCTGTCTCAGGCTCCCTGCAACAAAGGTTGCAGGACTTTATCAATGGCCTCACGGGCTCGGAAAATCCGCGACCGTACGGTACCTACTGGACATTGCATGACGCTCGCAATGTCCTCGTAACTAAGACCATCAAACTCTCGCAAAGTTAGCGCGGTGCGCAAATCTTCTGGCAATTGTTCAATGGTTCGATGCACGGCGTTTTCAATCTCGTCCCGTAGCATCAACCGCTCTGGAGATTCGATGTCCTTGAGTGCGTGATCGCCCTCGTAGAACTCTGCATCTTCAGCGCTTACATCACTTTCTGGTGGACGACGACCGCGCGACACCAGATGATTCTTCGCCGTGTTGATGGCGATGCGGTACAGCCATGTATAAAAGGCGCTGTCGCCGCGAAAATTAGCCAGTGCACGGAAAGCTTTAATAAACGCTTCCTGGGCAACATCCTGAGCTTCATGAGGATCGTGCACAAAACGCACTATCAACCCGAGAATCTTGTGCTGATACTTCAGCACCAACAGATCAAAAGCTCGTTTGTCGCCACGCTGCACCCGCTCGACCAACTGCTGATCATCTTCCTGGGTAAGCATGAACACTCCTCAATTGAGTTCGGAGAGAATGCCGTTCCAGCAAGTGAATCAACTTGCCAAGATAGACTCGGGTCTTGCGCAAAAGTTCTCCCCTCCAAACACGTTCCGCACACAAATTCTTTTGTCTTGCACGGAATCGCGCAGCACGACTAGCACGCCGGCTGCGCGGATAATCTTGTCACCGGTTTAGTTGTAATGAGGCCGCGGCAACAGCCGCTCTCGATACAACGCAAACGGCATTGTCCCCGTCTGGGTGACTGCCTATGGAACCTGGAAGTCTAAGAAAGTTCCCAGGGCCCAGGGGCCGTCATAAGCGCGCTATTGTGCAGCCCGCCCCGCCTATATACTAGTGGCCGCTTCTCGTGGAATTCGAACATGAGCCAACATTTTCAGCACGACGTTCTGGTCATCGGTAGCGGCGCTGCCGGCCTCACTCTAGCTCTGACCCTGCCAAGCCATTTGCGCATAGCCGTGCTTAGTAAGGGTGACCTCACAAATGGTTCAACTTATTGGGCACAGGGCGGCGTTGCAGCTGTGCTCGACACCACTGACACCGTCGAATCCCATGTTGCCGACACCCTCGATGCCGGCGCCGGTCTGTGCCGTGAAGACGCCGTGCGCTTCACCGTCGAGCACAGCCGCGAGGCCATCGAGTGGTTGATCGAACAAGGCGTTCCCTTTACCCGTGACGATGAAACTGCGCGGGAAGATGGTGGTTTCGAATTTCACCTCACGCGGGAAGGCGGCCACAGCCATCGCAGAATTATCCATGCCGCCGACGCCACCGGCGCAGCCATCTTCAATACCCTCCTCGCCCAAGCCCGTCAGCGCCCGAACATCGAGCTGCTTGAACAGCGCGTGGCCGTCGACCTGATCACCGAACGCAAATTAGGCCTGCCCGGCCACAACTGTTTGGGCGCCTACGTACTGAACAGAAATAGCGGCGAAGTCGACACCTACGGCGCGCGCTTCACGGTGTTGGCAAGTGGTGGCGCCGCGAAGGTTTATCTGTACACCAGTAACCCTGACGGCGCCTGTGGCGACGGTATTGCCATGGCTTGGCGCGCTGGCTGCCGGGTCGGCAACCTGGAATTCAACCAATTCCACCCGACCTGCCTGTACCACCCCAAGGCCAAAAGCTTTCTGATTACCGAAGCCATCCGTGGCGAAGGCGGCTTGCTCAAGCTGCCCAACGGCGAGCGCTTTATGCAGCGTTTCGACCCACGCGCCGAGCTGGCCCCGCGCGACATCGTGGCCCGCGCCATCGACCATGAAATGAAGCGCCTGGGTGTCGACTGCCTATATCTGGACATCAGCCACAAACCCGCCGAATTCATCAAGAGCCACTTCCCGACTGTTTATGAGCGCTGCCTGGGCTTTGGCATCGACATCACCAAGGAAGCGATCCCCGTCGTACCGGCCGCCCACTACACCTGCGGCGGCGTGGTGGTCGACCAACATGGCCACACCGATGTGCCGGGCCTATATGCAATTGGCGAAACCACCTTTACCGGCCTGCACGGCGCCAACCGCATGGCCAGCAACTCGTTGCTCGAATGCTTCGTCTATGCCCGCTCGGCAGCGGCGGACATCCTTCAGCAGTTGGCGAGCAAACCCACACCGCAACGCCTGCCGAGCTGGGACGCCAGCCAGGTGACCGATTCGGACGAAGACGTGATCATTGCCCACAACTGGGATGAGTTGCGGCGCTTTATGTGGGACTACGTCGGCATCGTGCGCACCAACAAACGCTTGCAGCGCGCTCAGCACCGCGTGCGCTTGTTGCTCGACGAAATTGATGAGTTCTACAGCAACTACAAAGTCAGCCGCGACCTGATCGAGCTGCGCAACCTTGCCCAGGTGGCCGAGCTGATCATTCGCTCCGCCATGCAGCGCAAAGAATCACGCGGCCTGCATTACACCCTCGACTACCCGGACCAATTGCCCGAAGCCCGCGACACTATTCTGGTGCCGCCCATCTACGGCGAGTGAATTTCAGCCGTACCCGCAGGCGCCGGTGGACATCCGCCGGCAATGCGTCGCTCGCCACACAAAGCCCCCGAACCCACCACTGCCCCGGCAGACGAAAGCGCAGCACAACCATTTGCGGCAACGCCACGCTGTCGGGGAACAACTGAACCGACTGCCAGCCATGGCCGGTCTGCCACAGGTGCCACCCGTCCGCGTCATGGCGAATGCCAGAAAAGTGAGAAGTGGCGAAGCGCCAAGTCCAGACGGCATGAGCGCTACACAGCGCACCGCCCAGAAGCGTCATCCATATAGGAAGGGCCGCCACCAGCAAGGCGAGCCAGGCGCCGAGTTGTGCGCCGAGATACAACGCCAGCAGGCGCCGGGAGCGCTGCCAGCGGCATTCGAAAACCTTACTTGGGTTGGACACGGTCCAGAATCATGCGAACCATGCGGCGCAGGTCGGCGTCTTCCGGCTCGCCGCGCTGCATGAACCAGCCAAACATGTCCTGATCTTCGCACTCCAGCAGTTTGCGATAGCGCTCGCGGTCTGCGTCATCCAGGCTCGGGTAGACTTCGCGAACGAAGGGCACCAGCAACACGTCGAGTTCCAGCATGCCGCGGCGGCTGTGCCAAAACAGGCGGTTCAGTTCAATATCGTCGACCATCAAAGCGGCTCCTGCGAAATAGGCCGGCAGTATAGCGGCGCCACGCCGATACCGGCACCCGCTGACAAGCTCAAGGCAGGGCCCTATGATTAGCCCCCAGACTTTCAATCAGCGATTTCTCATGGCCGATTCAGTTTTTTTCTGCACGCTGTCCCACGAAGGCGTTCTTGCCGTTCGCGGCCCCGACGCCAGCAAATTCCTGCAAGGCCAGGTCACCTGCAATCTCAACTACCTGAGCGATAGCAATGCCAGCCTCGGTGCCCGCTGCACCCCTAAAGGCCGCATGGTGTCGAGCTTTCGCATTGTCAGCGAAGGCGACGGCTATGTGCTGGCGATGGCCAGCGAACTGCTGGAACCGCAGCTCAGCGACCTGAAAAAATATGCCGTCTTTTCCAAATCCACTCTCAGTGACGAAAGCGCCGACTGGCTGCGTATCGGCCTCTACAACGCCGACGAAGTCCTCAGCGAGCTTGGCCTGCTGCTGCCGACCGAAGCCGACGGCGTTGCCCGTACAGACAATCTGTTCGCCATTCGCCTGAGCGACGGCCGCGTCGAGCTGTGGATTCGCAGCGCGATCAGCGCCGACGTCATGCAACAAATCCAGGCCAAACTCCCTGAGCGCCCCCTTAATAGCTGGCTGCTCGCCCAGGTTCGCGCCGGCATCGGCCAGGTATTCGGCGCGACGCGCGAGCTGTTTATTCCGCAAATGATCAATTTGCAGGCCGTGGGCGGCGTCAGTTTCAAGAAAGGCTGCTACACCGGCCAGGAGATCGTCGCGCGCATGCAGTACCTGGGCAAACTCAAACGCCGCTTGCAGCGCTTGAGCCTGGAAGGCGCCGAATTACCGGCCGTGGCCAGCGAACTGTTCTCCCCGGTGCACCGCTCCAGCGTTGGCGAAGTGGTGTTGGCCGCGCAAAGCGAAACGGGCGTGGAACTGTTGGCGGTATTGCAGGAAGATGCCGTCACTGATGGACGGATTCATCTCGGCAGCGAAACCGGCCCGGCTTTGCAGCTCTTGGACCTGCCTTACACCTTGAACTCGGATCGCGAGATTCAGCGTTAACCCTATTACTTTCCGGCCGCCTGCCCGCCAAGCGCCCCAGTCTCCAGAGAAACGTCCATGAGCAAACTCGCTGATAAAGTCCAACACGAACTGATCCAGGCCATCGAAAACGATGAACTGGTGCTGCCGACCCTTCCCGAAGTGGCGCTGAAAGTTCGCGAAGCGGCGGAAGACCCGGACATCAGCATCCCTCAGCTCAGCAAAGTGATCGGCAACGACGCCGCCCTGACTGCGCGCATCATCAAAGTGGTAAACAGCCCGTTGCTGCGCACCAACAAGGAAATTACCGACCTGCAAATGGCCGTCAGCCGCCTCGGCATCAACTACACCTGCAACCTGGCGACCGGCCTGGCAATGGAGCAGATGTTTCAGGCCACCTCCGATGTCGTCGACCGCAAAATGCGTGAAGTGTGGAACAAGAGCACCGAAATCGCTGGCATCAGCCATGTACTGTGTCGTCACTACACGCGTCTGATGCCCGACCAAGCCACCCTCGCCGGCCTGATCCACCAGATTGGTGTGCTGCCGATTCTGACCTACGCCGAGGAGCACGATGAGTTGCTGTCCGACTCCATCAGTCTCAACCACGTGATCGAGAAAATTCACCCGATCATTGGCGACAAAATCCTTCGCGCGTGGGATTTCCCCGAGAACATCGCCATTCTGCCGAGCCAATACCTGGACTTCACCCGCAACTCGCCAAAAGCCGATTACGTCGACATCGTTCAGGTCGCCACCCTGCAGAGCTACCTGGGCAGCGAACACCCTTACACCCAGCTCGACTGGTCGCAGATTCCGGCATTCGCCAAGCTTGGCCTCGACCCAAGCGCCGACCTGAACGCCGACGAAGACCTCTCCGCCGCCATGGAAGCGGCCATGGGCATGCTGCAATAACAGCGCCCCATCACCGTAGGTTGGGCTGAGCGCCAGCGAAGCCCAACACGCTAGACCGGCAAAAACGCCACCCGCACCAACAGCCCGCCACTCGGCCCGTCATGCAACGTGATGGTCGCCTGATGCGCACGGCAAATCTCGCCAACAATCGCCAATCCCAGCCCTGCCCCGCCAATTTTCTGCGGATTGCGCCGGTAGAAACGTTGGAACACCTTATCGCGCTGGTCCGCCGGAATACCTGGCCCGTCGTCTTCCACTTCCAGAATGCTCGGCGCCAGCACGCGCAGAATCACATTGCCGCCGGCCGGCGTGTGGGCCAGGGCGTTGTCGACCAGGTTGCTCAGCAGCTCGTTCAGCAACGTCGGTTCGCCGGTCAGCCACACAGGCTGCTCGGCCTCCAGCGCTAACGCGATGCCTTTGGAATGCGCCAACGGCGCCAGCGCCATGCCGAGTTCGCGGCACAGCTGACTCAGGTCGATTTGCTCGGCGCCGCCCTCGGCAATTGCCCGCGCGCCACTTTCAATGCGCGCCAACGACAGCAATTGATTGGCCAGGTGGGTAAGGCTGTCGGTGTTTAGCGCGGTTTCACGCAATGTCTGCTGCCAGCGCTGCGGCTCCTGCTCGCGCAGCCCCAGCTCAACCCGCGCCTTCAACGCCGCCAGTGGCGTGCGCAGCTCGTGGGACGCTTCGGCAATAAAGTCGGCCTGGCGCTGAAACAGCCCGCGCAAACGTTCGGTAAATTGGTTCAGCGCCTCCACCAGCGGCATTAATTCCCGCGCGGTAGCGACCACCGGCAGCGGCCGTAAATCATCCAGTTGCCGCTCGGCGACGGCGTTGCGCAGCTGGTTAAGCGGGCGCAACGCCGCGCTGATGGTGAACCACACCAGCACCAGCGCCGTCAGCGACAGCAGCGCCAGCCGCCACAACGAATCCACCAGCAGCCCGCGCGCGAGGCGTTCGCGCGCCTCTTCGGTTTCCGCCACGCGAATTTCCGCGGTGCCGCTGATAGTCGGCTCGCTGACCGGGCGCAACAGGCTCACCACGCGCACATCCACGCCCTGGTAGTTGGCGTCGTAAAAACGCGCCAGCGCCGGATAGTCGTCGGTGCGCGGTGTGTTGCGTGGCGGGTTCGGCAGGTTTTCGTAGCCGGAAATCAGCTTTCCTTGCACGTCGGTGACTTGATAGAAAATCCGCCCGGCGCTGTCGTAGGCGAAGGTATCCAGCGCCACATAGGGCACGTCGGCGCGCAGGCTGCCGTCGTCTTCATACAACCCCGCCGAAATTGCCCGGGCGGATGCCAAGAGCGTGCGGTCGTAGGCGGTGTCGGCGGCTTGGCGGGCGTTCCAGTAGGCGCTCAGGCTGCCAATCAGCAACAACGCGGCGAACAGTGCGGCCAAGCGACGTAGCAGGCGCCCGCGCAGGCTGCCGATCTCACGCATCCTGGCTTTCCAGCAAGTAGCCCAAACCCCGGAAGGTGACGATGCGCACCGAGCTGCCTTCCAGCTTTTTGCGCAGGCGGTGCACATAGATTTCGATGGCGTCGGGGCTGGCGTCCTGGTCCAGGCCGAACACTTGCGAAGCGAGCTGTTCCTTACTCATTACCCGCCCCGGCCTGGCGATCAGGACTTCGAGCACGGCTTGCTCGCGGGAGGTCAGCGTTAGCACCTCGTCATTCAGGCTGAAGCGCCGCGTGCCCAAGTCATACAACAAGGGGCCGCAGCGCTGCTGCTGTTCGCCGCCCAGCACGCTGCGGCGCAGCAAGGCTTTTACCCGCGCCTCCAGCTCGCTTAGCTCAAAGGGTTTGGCCAGGTAATCGTCGGCGCCAAGGTTAAGGCCGTGCACGCGGTCTTTTACTTCGCCGCGCGCGGTGAGCATCAGCACCGGCAGGGTTTTGCCCCGCGCACGTAGGCGCGCCAGCACTTCGAACCCTTCCATGCGCGGCAGCCCCACATCGAGCACCGCCAGCGCGTAATCCTCGCTGCTCAGGGCCAGGTCGGCCGCCACGCCGTCGTTCAGCACGTCTACCGTCCAGCCGGCGGCCTTGAAAGCCTGGGCAATGCTATCGGCCAGTTGAGGGTGGTCTTCGACCAACAAAATGCGCACCAGGATTCTCCGCAAGACGGCGTGTGCCGTGGAGTGTAACGGGCCGCTCGCGCGTGTGAAGGGCCGCGCCGTTTTCTTTCAGCGTGAAAGCTTGGTGAAAGTTTCGCGCCTTAGCATCCGGCCAAGGTGGCTCGAACCACCTATCAAAAACAAAAACAAAAACTGGAGACACCTCATGCCCACTGCTACCCGGCAGGCATTGCCACCTGTGCGTCCACTGTCCCTCGTGCTCGCAGGCGCCACCCTCGCCTCTCTTACGCCCGTCACGGCCCACGCCGAATTCATCAAAGACAGCAGCGTCAATTTCGAAACCCGCAACATGTACTTCAACCGCGACTTCCGCGACGGCACCGGCCAGTCCAAGCGCGATGAATGGGCACAGGGTTTTATGCTCGATATGCAGTCTGGCTTCACCGAAGGCACTGTCGGTTTCGGCGTCGATGCGCTCGGCATGCTCGGCCTCAAGCTCGACTCCAGCCCCGACCGCACCGGCACCGGCCTGTTGCCCACCCACGACGATGGCAAGGCAGCAGATGAATATTCCAAGTTGGGCGTGACCGCCAAGGTCAAGGTGTCCAATAGCGTATTGAAAGTCGGCAGCCTGATTCCCGAGTTGCCGACGCTGAACCCCAACGACGGCCGCATCCTGCCGCAAACCTTTGAAGGCGGTCTGCTGACCTCCGAAGAAATCAAAGGCCTGACCTTCACCGGTGGCCGCCTGGAAAAAGCCAAAGACCGCAACGACACCAACTACGAAGACCTGGCGCTGAACAACAAGAACAGCCGCTTCTCCAGTGCCGCCAGCGCCGACAACTTCGACTTCGCCGGCCTCGACTACAAGCTCACCGACAAGATCACGGGCAGCTACCACTTCGCCCAACTCGACGACGTGTACCGCCAGCATTACCTCGGCGTAGTGGCGGCGCAGCCCATGGGCCCCGGCACTGTTTCGGCCGACCTGCGCGCCTCGTTCAGCGACGACCAAGGTAAAGCCGAAGGCGGCAAAGTGGACAACCGCGCCCTCAACGGCATGCTCAGCTACGGCCTCAACGGCCACAAACTCGGCCTCGGCTACCAGCACATGAGCGGCGACACCGGCTTTGCCTATGTCGACGGCACCGACCCGTACCTGATCAACTTCGTGCAGATCAACGACTTCGCCAACGCCGAAGAACGTTCCTGGCAAGCGCGCTACGACTACGACTTCGCCAAGCTCGGCGTGCCCGGCCTGACGTTCATGACCCGCTATGTCAGCGGCGACAACGCCGAAGTCACCGGCAGCAACGAAACCGGCAAAGAGTGGGAACGCAACACCGAGTTCAAGTACGTGGTGCAGAGCGGCGCCCTGAAGAACGTATCGCTACGCGTGCGCAACGCCACGTTCCGCTCGAACTTCGCCCGTGATGCCGACGAGATTCGCATCATGGTCGGCTATACGCTTGCGCTCTATTAAGTAGCTGGCGCCGCGACCTGATTTCCTGACCCAAAATAAAAACTCCACGGGAGACTTCACATGATCAAGCCCCTGCACCGCCGCCTCGCCTTGGCCGCTGGCTGCCTGATGCTCAGCAGCCAATTGATGGCCGAGCCCAAACGTCCTGAATGCATTGCCCCGGCCGCACCTGGTGGCGGTTTCGACCTGACCTGCAAGCTGGCGCAAAGCGCGCTGATGAATTCCAAGCTGCTGACCAAACCCATGCGCGTCACCTATATGCCCGGTGGCGTCGGGGCCGTGGCCTATAACGCCGTGGTCGCCCAGCGGCCAGGCGATGCCGGCACCATCACGGCCTGGTCCAGCGGTTCGCTGCTCAACCTGGCGCAGGGCAAGTTCGGCCGGTTCGATGAAAACGCGGTGCGCTGGCTCGCCGGCATCGGCACCAGCTACGGCGCCATCGCCGTGCGCAACGACTCGCCGTACAAAAACCTCGACGACCTGGTGAAAGCGCTCAAGGCCGATCCGGGCAAGGTGGTGATCGGTTCGTCCGGCACCGTCGGCAGCCAGGATTGGATGCAAACCGCCATGCTTGCCAAGGCGGCCGGCATAAACCCGCGTGACCTGCGTTATGTGGCGCTCGAAGGCGGCGGCGAAATTGCCACGGCCCTGCTGGGCGGGCATATCCAGGTCGGTAGCACCGACATCTCCGACTCCATGCCGCACATCAAGGCTGGCAACATGCGCATCCTCGCGGTGCTCTCGGACGAGCGCCTGCCGGGTGCCGACAAGGCCGACATTCCGACCGCCAAAGAACAGGGCTACGACATCAGCTGGCCGGTGGTGCGCGGCTTCTACCTCGGGCCAAAGGTCAGCGATGAGGACTACGCCTGGTGGAAAGCCAGCTTCGACCAACTGTTGGCCTCGGAAGACTTCGCCAAGCTGCGCGACCAACGCGAGCTGTATCCCTTCGCAATGACCGGTGAAGAGCTCGACAGCTACGTGAAAAAACGCGTCGCCGACTACAAGCAGATGGCCCAAGAGTTCGGCCTGACCCAGTAATTCCTCTCACCGTTCTGTAGCCGGGGCGCCCGAATCGCGGCGCCTCCAGGCCAGGAGATCACCATGCTTTTTCAACGCCTCTTCAGTGCGGGCTGGCTAGTCGCATGCCTGGTTTTTGCCTACCTGGCCTGGAGCTACCAGGCCGCGTTCTCTTACGAACCAGTCGGCCCGCGCGCTTTTCCCCTGCTGATGCTCGGGCTGATGGCCGCCGCCTTGCTGTGGCTGACCCTGCGCCCCACGCACATTGAACATAAAGAAGGCGAACCGGTATTGGACCGCGATTCGCTGCGCAAAGTAGTCGCCTGCGTGGCCTTGATGCTGGTGTACGCCGGGCTGTTCGAGCCGCTGGGTTTTATCGTTTCCAGCACCGTGGTCGGCGTGCTGATGGGCCGGCTGTATGGCGGCCGCTGGAAACCCAGCGCCATCGCTGCCGTGCTGATCAGCATCGGTTTGTATGTGCTGTTCGACCGCACCCTCGACGTTCCCCTGCCGCTCGGCGTGCTCGACTTCCTGGAGCTTTGACATGGACACACTCGGCTATCTGGGCCAAGGCTTCGGCGTTGCCCTCACCCCTTACAACCTCATTACCGCGCTGATCGGCACGCTGATCGGCACCGTCGTCGGCCTGCTGCCGGGCCTGGGGCCCATCAACGGCGTAGCGCTGTTGATTCCCGTGGCGTTCGCCCTCGGCCTGCCGCCTGAGTCGGCGCTGATTCTGCTCGCCGCTGTGTACCTGGGCTGCGAATACGGCGGACGCATCAGCTCGATTCTGCTGAATATTCCGGGCGAAGCCTCCACCGTGATGACCACCCTCGACGGTTACCCCATGGCCCGCCAAGGCATGGCTGGCGTGGCCCTGTCGTTGTCGGCCTGGAGTTCCTTCATCGGCGCGTTTATCGCCATCTGCGGCATGGTGCTGTTTGCGCCGTTGCTGGCGAAATGGGCGATTGCCTTCGGCCCGGCGGAGTATTTCGTGCTGATGGTTTTTGCCATCGTCGCCTTGGGCGGCATGGCCGGCGACCGGCCGATGAAAACCTTCATTGCCGCCCTGCTCGGCCTGTTCCTGTCCACCATTGGCATCGACGCCAACAGCGGCGTGTACCGTTTCACCTTTGACAGCATTCATGTCGCCGACGGCATTCAGTTCGTGGTGCTGGTGCTCGGGCTGTTCTCGGTGAGCGAAATGTTGCTGCTGCTGGAAAAAACCCACCACGGTCACGTTGCGGTGAAAGCCACCGGACGTATGTTGTTCAACGTGAAAGAAGCGGCGTCGGTGTTTGTCGTCAACCTGCGCTGCGGCCTGATGGGTTTTGTGCTCGGCGTATTGCCGGGCGCCGGCGCCACGCTGGCCAGCGCCGTGGCCTACATGACCGAGAAGAAAATAGCCGGTGAGAAAGGCAATTTCGGCAAAGGCGACATGCGCGGTCTGGCCGCCCCGGAAACGGCGATTGGCGCGGCGGCGTGCGGTGCCATGGTGCCGATGCTGACCCTCGGCGTTCCAGGCTCAGGCACCACGGCGGTGATGATCGGCGCACTGACGCTGTACAACATCACCCCCGGCCCGATGCTGTTCCAGGAACAACCGGACATCGTCTGGGGCCTGATCGCCTCGCTGTTTATCGCCAACTTCATGCTGGTGATCCTCAACATCCCGATGATCCGCCTGTTCACCCGCATCCTTAACGTGCCGAACTGGGTGCTGGTGCCGGTGATTGCCATCATCACCTCCATCGGCGTGTACGCCGTGCATGCCACCACCTTCGATTTGTTCCTGATGGTGATCATCGGCATCTTCGGCTACATCCTGCGCAAGCTCGACTTCCCGCTGTCACCGCTGCTGCTGGGCTTCATTCTCGGCGGGCTGATGGAACAGAACCTGCGCCGTGCGCTGTCGATCTCCAACGGTGAACTGGGCATTTTGTGGGGCAGCCCGATCACCATGGGCGTGTGGGTGCTGGTGGTGGTGATGTTGGCGCTGCCGATTGTGCGGATCTGGCGCCGCCGTGCGAAACAACGCCGCGAGGTGGCCAATGCCTGAGAACGGGCGGCCCTGGTGGCCGACGCCGCTGGTGGGCGCCGTGGGTGGCGCCTTGGCCAGCCTGGCGCACTGGCCGCTGCCCTGGATGATCGGCGCCTTGGTGGCGGTCATCCTGTTTCGTTGCAGCACGCCCTGGCTGATCCGTGATCTGCCGGGCGGACGCAAAACCGGCCAATGGATTATCGGCATTGGCATCGGTTTGCACTTCTCCAGCGCGGTGGTCGAACAGGTCGCCGCGCACTTCTGGCTGATTCTGTTTGGCGCACTAATCACCACCCTCTCCAGCGGCATCGCCGTGTGGCTATTGCGCCGCACCGGCGAGGACCGCGCCACCGCGTTCTTCTCAAGCATGCCGGGCGGTTCCGGTGAGATGGTCAACCTCGGCCTGCGCAACGGCGCCGTCACCAGCCGCGTGGCCGCCGGCCAAAGCTTGCGCGTGGTCGCGGTGGTGCTGTGCGTGCCGGCCACCTTCAAATTCTTTATGGGCGATGGCCCGGCGCTCAGCCATAGCGGGCAGGTTGACTGGCTGTGGCTCGCGCTGTTGGTACCTTTGGGCGGCGTGGTCGCCTGGATGTGGCAAATGCTCAAGCAACCCAATCCCTGGCTGTTCGGCCCGCTGCTTATCAGCGCCGGCGCGAGCATGCTGTTCGACTTGAACCTCGGTTTGCCGCCCGGTGCCAGTCAGGTTGGGCAGTTGCTTATCGGCAGTGGCCTGGGCTGCCACTTCGACCGCGCCTTCTTCCGCCGCGCGCCCTCCTTTCTCGCCCGCACCTTACTGGGCACCGCGCTGATGATTGGCTTTGCTGCCGCGTGCGCGCTGGGCCTAGGTTGGCTCACGCACCTGGATATCCGTTCGCTGACCCTGGGCATGATGCCCGGCGGCATTGCCGAGATGAGCCTGACCGCCGAAACCCTGCAACTGTCGGTGCCGCTGGTAACGGCCATGCAGGTGATGCGCTTGCTGCTGGTGCTGTTCCTGGCCGAGCCGCTGTTTCGCCGCTGGCAGTCTCATTCGGGCCAACGCGACACCTAGCACTTCTGCGCCTGTGCCGGGTCTATGCTTGCGTACATCTGCAGAGGAGCCGCCCATGGCCACGCGATTGCGCTTTATGTTGCTGGTCATCAGCCTGGCGCTGGTCACCTCGTGCAGCCGCCTGGACCTTGGCTACCGCAACCTCGACTGGCTGATTCCCTGGTCGCTGGACAACTACATTCCCCTCACACCCGAGCAGAAAGCCTGGCTCAAACCGCGCCTGGTCACGCACCTGAACTGGCACTGCACCACGCAGTTGCCGCTGTATGCCGACTGGCTACAACGCAGTGCCGAGCTGGCCACCGCGCCCGATCCACCCCCCGCCGAGTTCGACGCGCAATTCAACGCCTTTCGCCATGCCGTCGACGCTGTGGCCGTGCGCCTCACACCCGACGCCACTCAATTGCTGCAAGGCTTGAGCGATCAACAGGTCACGGCGCTGGGCGAGAACATGGCCAAGCAGAACGAGGAACAGCGCGACGAATACCTCGGCGTTCCGCTCGCGGAGCAGATCGACGAACGTCGCGAGCGCATGGAAGAACGGCTCAAGCCGTGGTTTGGCCGCTTGCAGCCGGAACAGAAAGCGCGGGTGAAGGTGTGGGCCGAGCAGCTTGGCGACTACAACGAGGCGTGGCTGGATAACAATCGTCGCTGGCAACAGACGTTTCTGGCGGCGGTGAAAGAGCGGCGTGGTCCACAGTTTCCAGAACAGTTGAAAGGCCTACTGCAAGACCGCATGAGCGTCGCGACCCCGGCGTATCGCGAACGCTTCGTTGGCGCCCAGAACGCCTTGGCAGATTTGTTCAGCGACCTGCTCGCCAGCGCCAGCCAGCAGCAGCGCGAGCGATTGGTGGAACGGCTGCAAGGCGCGCGCAAGCAAGTGACGGAGATGACTTGCCCGGCGGCGCTTTAGTTAGATCGGCGTTTGCAGGAATCGAGGTTAAAGCCTCTCCTACAGGGACTGAGTGACGCACTTGATTTCTGTGGGAGCGACTTTAGTCGCGATGCGCTCGTTCAGGCCGACGCCGACGGTTGCAGGTTTCGCCAGCAAGCTGACTCCTACAGGTGCAGTGCACTTCCTGTGGGAGACGCTTTA
Organism: Pseudomonas sp. AC070; assembly: GCF_979258635.1. Taxonomy (NCBI): domain Bacteria; kingdom Pseudomonadati; phylum Pseudomonadota; class Gammaproteobacteria; order Pseudomonadales; family Pseudomonadaceae; genus Pseudomonas; species Pseudomonas sp. AC070. The sequence goes on along the minus strand of NZ_OZ409871.1, from coordinate 1,460,966 downwards.
GCCTCGAGTTTTTGATCGAGTACCGCCTTACAACGGCGGCAACTGCCAGTTGATCGGCGCAAGCCCTCGGTCTTTCAAGTACTGATTCGCCCGGCTGAAATGCCCGTTGCCAATAAAGCCTCGGTGCGCCGACAACGGCGACGGGTGCACGGATTTCAGCACCAGATGCCGGGTGGTATCGATCAAGGGCTGCTTGCTCTGCGCGTGAGCGCCCCATAGCAAGAACACCAGATGCCCCGGCCGCGCATTCACCACTTCGATGACTTTGTCGGTGAACGGCTGCCAGCCTTTCTTGGCGTGCGAACCGGCGTTGGCCTGCTCAACGGTCAGCGAGGTATTGAGCAGCAGCACGCCCTGCTCGGCCCAGCTTTGTAGATACCCGTGCGGGGCGATGTCGATGTTCAGGTCGCGTTTGAGTTCTTTGTAGATGTTTTGCAACGACGGCGGCGTCGGCACGCCCGGCTGCACGGAGAAGCACAGGCCATGGGCTTGGCCCGGGCCGTGGTAAGGGTCCTGGCCGATGATCACCACTTTCACCTGATCCAGCGGTGTGGAGTTCAGTGCGTTGAAGATCATCGGACCCGGCGGAAAAATCACTTTGCCGGCGGCTTTCTCGGTGCGCAGAAATTCGCTCAGGGTTTGCATGTAGGGCTTGTCGAACTCCTCGCGCAATGCCTCTTTCCAGCCTGCTTCGAGCTTGATTCGATCATCTGCGGTCATGCGCCTACCCCTTGAAAAAACTGCTGCGCACGCTAAGGAACGCAGCGTGCCAAGTCAACCCGAGTTGATGCGAGTGCATCACGGCGCTGGATGCACGTTGTCGGCAGGCTTTGGCGGGTCAAGACTCCAGCCGAACCCCACGGAGTCACCGCCATGAACGCAGCTGCCGGTATTACCCGCGAACGCCTGGAACAGGCCATCGCCCACTCGACGTTCGCCAATATGCTCGGTGCCGAGCTGGTGGATTTTGCCCCGGGCAAAGTCAGCTTGCAGGTGCACGCGCGGCCCGACCTGTGCCAACACCACGGCTACATTCACGGCGCAGTGGTCGGCTTTATGGTCGACAGCGGTTGCGCCTGGGCGGCGGCCTCGATGGTGGGCGATGTGGTCACCAGCGAATACAAACTGAACCTGCTGGCGCCGGCACTCGGCGAAAAGCTCATCTGCCGCAGCGAAGTGCTCAAAGCCGGGCAGCGCCAAGCCGTGTGCCGTGCCGATGTGTTCGCCGTGAAAGATGGCGTGGAGAAGTTAGTGGCGACTGGCTTGGCGACCATCGCCCGGGTGTAAAAACGACCGTGCACAGCATCAAGGCCGCCCAATGGTCCTTCGTCTGGCGAAATGCTTACTACGCTTGAAAGGGTAAGCAGACCAGGAGATTGCATTAATGGAGACCGGCCACGAAGGTCTGAAGTTTTCGCTGTACTCGAGCTTCCTCAAGGGCAACGCCAAGGTTCCGCAGATGCCGGAAACCTCGTTGCGCCTGCGCAAGTTATTGGATTCGCCCCACGCCTCGCTGGAGCAGGTCACGCGCCTGCTGCACAGCAATCCGCCGCTGGCCGCATATTTATTGCAGTTCGCCTCAAGCCCCATGCTGCGCAATGTGCGCCAGGGCGTAAATTTGCAGGAAGTGGTGTCGCGCATCGGCATGCAGCGGGTCAACAACCTGGTGCTGACATTTGCCGTGGAGCACCTGTTCACCAGCCAGGACCCGGTGTTGCAGAAAGTGTTTCGCGCGCGCTGGAACGCTTCGCTGATGTGCGGTGCGTATTGCGCCTGCCTCGCCCAGCAACTCACTCGCCTGCCGATGGAAGACGCCATGCTCGGCGGCCTGCTGCAAGACATCGGCAGCCTGCCTCTGCTCGACGAGTTGGAACGCTGGCCGGAAGTCACGCGCGAGCCGCAGGAGTTGCAAAGTTTGTGCGATCAGCTGTCAGCCGACGTCGGCGTGATTGTGCTGACCGCCTGGCGCTTGCCCTCGGTGCTCATCGACTGCGCCCGTTATCGCAGCGGCTGGCAGCGTCAGCATGAGGGCAACGCTGACCTGGTAGACGTGGTGCAAGTGGCGCGGCAACTGAGCAGCGACTGTGACGACGAACACTTGGTGCAACTGCCGGCCTGGCGCCGCTTACTCGCGGACCGGGCCGACGACCTGGCGCCGCAAATGCTGCGCGACGAGTTGGGCGGCGAGGTGGCGTTCTGGTTCAAGCTGCTCGGCGGCAAACCGAGTGCTTGAGCGGCACCCACGGCTGGCGAAATCTTCGGTTGGAAAAACACGTCGCTCAGGCAAAACGGCGGGGTGCGCAAGCCACTCACTTTTTGCATACTCAGCCTCGCCATTTGCTGAAGGCGCCGGCCATTACCCATGGGGCGCCGCCACCAACGACAGGGACACGAGTTAATGAGCACTGCCATCGAAACCTATCACCCAGGCCTGGCCGACCTCACCCACAAGTTGACGGTCGAAAAACACGGCCACACTGCCCTGCTGACCATCAACCATCCGCCCGCCAACACCTGGGACCGGGAATCGTTGATCGGTCTGAAACAACTGATCGAGCACCTCAACCACGACGACGACATTTACGCGTTGGTCATTACCGGCCAGGGCAGCAAATTTTTCAGCGCCGGCGCCGACCTCAACCTGTTTGCCGACGGCGACAAAAGCCGCGCACGGGAAATGGCTCGGCGCTTCGGCGAAGCGTTCGAAGCGCTGCGCGATTTTCGCGGTGTGTCCATCGCTGCCATCAATGGCTATGCCATGGGCGGCGGGCTGGAATGCGCATTGGCGTGTGACATCCGCATTGCCGAGCGCCAGGCGCAAATGGCGCTGCCCGAAGCCACGGTGGGCTTGCTGCCTTGCGCGGGCGGCACTCAGGCCCTGGCCTGGCTGGTGGGCGAAGGCTGGGCCAAGCGCATGATCCTGTGCGGCGACCGGGTCGATGCCGACACGGCGCTGCGCATTGGCCTGGTCGAGCAAGTGGTCGACAGCGGCGAAGCCCGTGGCCATGCGCTGTTGCTGGCGGCGAAAGTGGCGCGGCAGAGTCCGGTAGCGGTGCGCACCATCAAACCGCTGATTCAAGGCGCCCGCGAACGCGGCCCCAACAGTTGGCTGTCTGAGGAGCGCGAGCGCTTCGTCGACCTGTTCGATGCCGACGACACCCGCGAGGGCGTCAACGCGTTCCTGGAAAAACGCGACCCGCAGTGGCGCAATAAATAAGCCTTTCGCCGGGGCGAGCGACGGCAGCTGCGGTCGCCCGTCCGCCATATGCCGAGCACGGCAGAGTTTAGGAACCGCTTTCTATGAATGTGATTTTTGAAGAACTGGCAGGCCAGCATGGCGCCCGTATTGGTGTCGCCACATTGGACGCCGCCAGCAGCCTGAACGCCTTGTCGTTGCCGATGATCGAGGCGCTGGACGCCAAGCTCGCGGCGTGGGCGCAAGACCCTAGCATCGCCTGCGTACTGCTACGGGCCAACGGCGAAAAAGCCTTTTGCGCCGGCGGCGATGTGCGCAAGTTGGTGGAGGCATGCCGTGAACATCCGGGCGAAATTCCGCCCCTGGCCGGGCGTTTCTTTAGTGACGAATACCGCCTCGACTACCGCATTCACACCTACCCCAAACCTTTTATTTGCTGGGGTCACGGCTACGTGTTGGGTGGCGGCATGGGCCTGCTGCAAGGCGCGAGCATCCGCATCGTCACGCCGAGCAGCCGCCTGGCCATGCCGGAAATCAATATCGGCCTTTACCCCGACGTGGGCGGCAGCTGGTTCCTCAGCCGCTTGCCGGGCAAGCTCGGCCTGTTCCTCGGCCTGACCGCCACGCAAGTCAACGCCCACGACGCGCTGCTGCTCGGCTGGGCCGACCGCTTCCTCGCTGACGACCAGCAAGACACGCTGATCGACGGACTGCTGCAACTGAACTGGAGCGAACAACCGGCGCGCCAGCTCAACAGTTTGCTCAAGGCGCTGGAACACGAAGCCAACCAGCAATTGCCCGACGCCCAACTGATGCCCCGGCGCAATCACATCGACAACCTGCTTGACGTCGCCGACCTGCCCAGCGCCTGGAAAGTGCTGGTGGCCATGGAAGGCAGCAGCGATGGTTTGCTGGCCCGCGGCGCCAAGACACTGGCCGGCGGCTGCCCACTGACGGCGCATTTGGTCTGGGAACAGATTGAGCGCAGCAAGCATCTGTCGTTGGCCGAGGTGTTCCGTATGGAATACGCCATGAGCTTGAACAGCTGTCGGCATCCGGAATTTGCCGAAGGGGTGCGCGCGCGCCTGATCGACAAAGACAACGCCCCGCACTGGCATTGGCCCGATGTGGCGACCATTCCCCGCTCGGTGGTCGACGCGCACTTTGTGCCGACTTGGGAAGGCGAACACCCGCTGCACGACTTGTAGTCCCCGGCGCGCCGCTGCCCGGTGAAACAGTCACCGGCAGCGGGCGTGTTTCGCCAGGTCCATGGCTATCTCACCTACGCAACCGCCATCCTCAGCCGCCAGACCGCCGCACAGTCCGTTTCTTATAGTCGCCGCCGCTGTTGTAACAACCGCCAGACCTCCGTGTTATGGCGGCTGTGCGTGGGACACTACGAAGTGTACCGGTGTCTATGGGGCCGTTCGGTAAACCCGCGTACAGCTGCCTCCTTTACCAAATGCCCTCCAAAGCGCCACGTCAGATGCAAGGCACCCCGCTTTCATGCTCAGATGGTCGCCCACGCACCCTGAGCCCTTCCAATGCACGTCCCCGCTCAACGCCCGCTGTGGCAGGTTTACGCCCTCTTCCTGGTTCCAATGGTGCTGTCCAACTTTCTGCAAGGGCTGTCGGGCACGCTCAATAGCATTTACATCGGCCAAATGCTTGGCACCCAGGCGCTCGCGGCGGTGTCGGGCATGTTTCCCATCGTGTTTTTCTTTATCGCCCTGGTCATCGGCCTGGGCGCCGGCGCCTCGGTATTGATCGGTCAGGCGTGGGGCGCGAATGAACCGCAGCGGGTCAAGGCCATCGCCGGCACCACGCTGACACTCGGGGCCTTGATTGGCGTGCTGGCCGCCGTGCTCGGCACGGTGTTCGCCCGCCAGGCCATGGTGGCGCTGGGCACACCGGCCGACGTGCTGGACGACGCCACCGCCTACATGCAGGTGATGATGCTGATCATGCCGCTGCTGCTGGTGTTCGTGCTGTTCACCCAACTGTTGCGCGGCGTCAGCGATACCGTTTCGCCGCTATTAGCGCTGATTCTCTCGACCGTCGCCGGCCTGCTGCTAACGCCCGCGCTGATCAAAGGCTGGCTGGGCTTGCCGCCATTGGGCATTCAGAGCGCGGCGTATGCAGGGCTGTTCAGCAACCTGCTGGCGATGCTGCTGCTCACCGTGCGCTTGCGACACAAACGCCATGTGCTCGCCCCCGACCGCGAGCTGTTTCGGGCGCTGCGGGTGAACCGCGAGATTATCGGTCTGGTGATGCGCATCGGCCTGCCGACGGGGTTGCAGATGGTGGTGATTTCTCTCTCGGAGCTGGTGATTCTGGCGTTGGTCAACGGCCACGGCTCGCAAGCCACTGCCGCCTATGGCGCGGTCACGCAGATCGTCAACTACGTGCAATTCCCCGCGCTGTCGATTGCCATCACCGCCTCCATACTCGGCGCCCAAGCCATCGGCGCCGGCCAGGCCGACCGCATCGGCGCCATCCTGCGCACCGGCCTGCTGATCAATACCTACCTGACCGGCGCCCTGGTTTTGCTGGGTTACGCCCTTTCGCACTGGCTGCTGGGGCTGTTTATCACAGACCCCGACACCCGCGCCGAAGCCGAACACCTGCTGCATATCATGCTCTGGAGCATGCTGATTTTCGGTTACCAAGCCGCCGTGGGCGGCATCATGCGCGCCAGCGGCGTGGTGCTGGTGCCGGTGGCCATTTCGATCTTCTGCATCCTCGGCGTGCAAACGCCCGGTGCCTATTTGCTCGACGCCCACTTTGGCCTCGAAGGCGTGTGGATGGCCTTTCCCCTGGCCTACCTGACCATGCTGGCGTTGCAGGTTTTGTACTACCGACTGGTATGGCGGCATCGGCAGATTAGACGCTTGGTGTGATGCCAGCGCTAACGTTTTTTCGAGCACGTACCCTGCGTTTTTCGCACCCTAAAAAGGACTTCCCATGATCGATTTCAACAACAAAGGCTTTTTCAAACTCAAGCAAAACGACGAATACGCCGAGCGCGTGACCGCGCTGCTGGTCGACGGTGAACAGGTGATCGACGCCTACAAATCCATGCGCGACGGCGTGGTGTTTACCAATAAGCGCATCATCGCGGTGAACGTCCAAGGCCTCACCGGCAGCAAGAAAGACTTCACCTCTCTGCCTTACAAAAACATCGTGGCCTACTCGGTGGAAACCTCCGGCACGTTCGATCTGGACTCGGAGCTGGAGATCTATTTCTCCTCGGTCGGCCGGGTGAAGTTCGAGTTCACCGGGCGCACCTCGATGGTGGAAATCTCCAAACTGATTTCCAAACACGTGCTGTAGTGGTTCCTGGCGGCGCGGCCTAACTGGCTGCCTCTAACGCGGCCACCCGCTGCACCAGCAAGGTTTTCATCTCCGCCAGCCACGCCTGTTGCTGCGCTGCACTGAGCTGCGCAGTGAGGCAATAACGGCGCCCTCCCCACACCGCCGTCAGCCACGCATCCACTGTTTCGCCGCTTGGCTGGCGAGGCAGGTCGTGGCAGGCGGCGAACACTTCACGCCATTTACCAGCCAGTTCTTCATAGGCGCGCTGCTGGTGTTTGCGCTCGGCGATTTTGTATTCCAGGGCGATCAGCTCGTAGCTGAACATCGAGCGCTCGGGCTCCGGTGGGTTGCAGCACACCTCCAGCAATTGCTCGATGCGCTGTTGCCAGGTGAGCGCGGTGGGCTGCACCACTTCGGCGTCCACGCGTTGCAGCATGCATTCGATGCCATAGCGCACATAGCCCGACAGCAGCGCTTCCTTGCTGGGGAAATAGTCGTAGAGGGTGCCGATGGCCACGCCCGCCTCCAGAGCCACGGCGCGGGTGGTCAAGGCGCTCCAGCCACCGCGCAGCCAAATCCGAACAAAGGCCTCGAAGATGGCCGCGACGGTGAAAATCGCGCGGGCCTGGCTCGGGCGTTTAAGCGGCTTGCTGCGCGGCTTTAACGGGCTGGCTGGCGGTGTGCTGGCGTTTCCGAACCCGCGTTTCATGGTTAGCTCGTACTCTGTGACGACACGCCTTGCCCCCACAAAAACAGGAGCCGTCATGTCAGATCGCCGCACCGTAACACGCCTTCTTACCGAAAAAAATGCACTGGACCAGAGCCACATCCGCACCCACGAAGAGGACCTCAGCGCGGGGCCTGGCGAGGTGGTGGTCAAGCTCGATCGGCTGTCGCTGACCACCAACAACATCACCTACGCCGCGTTTGGCGAGTCGATGAATTATTGGGACTTCTTCCCCACCGGTGACGCGGCGTTGGGTCATGTGCCGGTGTGGGGATTTGCCGACGTGGTGTCGTCGACGGTTGAAGGCGTGGCGGTTGGCGAGCGTGTCTATGGCTACTTCCCCATCGCCAGCCACCTGCGCATGAAGCCCGAGCGCGTAACTGACCGTGGCTTTTACGACGGCGCCGAACACCGCCGCGTGCTGACCTCGGCGTACAACCAATACACCCGCTGCAGCTGGGACACGTTCTACAACCCCCGCACCGAGAACCTGCAGATTCTGCTCAAGCCGCTGTTTTTGACGTCGTCGATGCTCGCCGACTTCCTCGAAGACAACGGATTCTTCGGCGCTACCCGCCTGGTGTTCTCCAGCGCCTCAAGCAAAACCGCGTTCGCCACGGCCGTATGCCTGAACGACGCGGGCGTACAGCGTGTGGCCCTGACCTCACACCGCAACACCGAATTCGTCGCAGGCCTTGGCTGCTACGAGCAGAGCGTGGCGTATGAAGACCTGGAGCAATTGGCCAACGACCAACCGACGCTGTATGTCGATTTCTCCAGCGACCTGGCGCTGCGTGATCGCGTGCACCAGCACTTCGGCGAGCACCTGGTTTACAGCTGCTGCGCAGGCTCAGCGCAGAACACCGACCCGGCCCAACTCACCGCCATTACCGGGCCGCAGCCGCAACTGTTCTTCGCGCCGATTCAGCTGCGCAAACGCAATGCCGACTGGGGACCAGAAAAGGTCTCGGAGCATATCGGTGAAGGGCTGGTGCGTTTTTACGATCAGGTTACGCCGCTGCTGGACGTGGTGGTCAGCCAGGGCTTCCCGGCTGCGCAAGCGCTGATTGCCCAGCTGTACCACGGCAAGGTGTCGCCGAAGGAAGGGCATGTGGTTGAGCTGTAAGCCGCCCCGCTCTCGGTAGGAACGGGTGGGCCGCATTTCGATTAGCCGCGGTGGTGTGCTTAAGAGCATCGCGGCTGAAGCCGCTCCTACAAAATCTTCCGTGAACCCATAAGAAAGCCCGACTCAATGTCGGGCTTTAGCATTTAAAGTTGGCTTTCAACGCAGCAGGGCCGACGGCCCGGAAGCCGAATGTCGATTAATAAAAAGCCCCGCATCTGCGGGGCTTTTTATTAATCGACGAACCGTGTAGCTAGCCAGAACAGGCTGGCTGCAAGCCCCATCGAAATAGGCAAGGTCAACAACCAGGCCAACAAGATATTGCGCACCGTGCCGCCCTGCAGGCCGCTTTTGTTCGCGACCATGGTGCCGGCAACACCGGACGACAGTACATGAGTGGTCGACACCGGCAGGCTGAACACGTTGGCCAAGCCGATGGCGCACGCGGCGGTAATCTGCGCCGACATGCCCTGGGCGTAGGTCATGCCTTGCTTGCCAATCTTCTCGCCGATGGTCAACACCACGCGTTTCCAACCGACCATGGTGCCGATACCCAGCGCCAGGGCCACGGCCAGAATGACCCAGAACGGCGAGTATTCGGTGGTGGCGGTGAGGTCTTTACGCAGCTTGTCGAGGTCGGATTTTTCACGCGAGTCCAGGGCGTCGAGCTTGCCGACTTTCTTCGCGGTGTCGTCCAGGCACAGCAGATAGCGGCGCACTTGAATGCGGGTATCGGCTTCCAGGCTGTGGTAGTCGCTCACGCCTTTGAGGTCTTTCAACAGACCGGCGATGGTGGCTTCGGTTTGCTGCGGGTTGCAGCGAAACAGCTCCGGCATCTCGGCGGTGTCGCCTTTGCCCAGCGCCAGGAATTCACCGAGGCTTTCGCGATTGCGGTCGTAGAACTGGCTCAGGTGAATGGTGGCGTCACGGGTGCGTTCGATCTGGTAGGTAGTGCTGTTGAGGTCGAGCACGAACTGCGCCGGCACAATACCGATGAGCACCAGCATGATCAGGCCGATGCCTTTCTGACCGTCGTTGGAGCCGTGTACAAAACTCACGCCCATGGCCGACAACACCAGCACCAGACGATTCCAGAATGGCGGGTGTTTCTTGTCGTCAATCTTGCGGCGCTGTTCCGGGGTTTTGTGCATCTTCGACAGCGGGCGCCACCATTTCAGGCCGAGCAATACCAGCGCCGCGACCGCAAAGCCGGCGATGGGCGAGGCGATCAGCGACATGCCGATATCAATCGCTTTCTGCCAGTTCACGCCGTCGGCCAGCGGAATATCGCTGATCAGCGCATTGGCCAGGCCCACGCCGAGAATCGAGCCGATCAAGGTGTGCGAGCTGGACGCTGGAATACCGAAGTACCAGGTGCCGAGGTTCCAGGTGATGGCCGCCGCCAGCAACGAGAACACCATGGCCAGACCGTGGCCGGTGTTTACGTTGATCAGCAGTTCGACCGGCAGCAAGTGAACAATGGCATAGGCCACGCCAACGCCGCCGAGCAACACACCGAGGAAGTTGAAAACACCGGAGAGCATCACCGCCAGATGGGGCGGCATGGCTTTGGTGTAGATAACGGTTGCCACCGCGTTGGCGGTGTCATGGAAGCCGTTGATGAACTCGAAGAACAGGACGAATGCCAGGGCCAGGATCAGGCTGATGAGTACCCAGGGTTCCAGCCCGCTGAAAAGATCGAACATGTGGTTTTCTGTTCAGGTCGAAAGGGGGCGCGATTATGCCAGATAACCGCAGTGTGAAAATCCTCAAACTGCTGGCTGGTAACGCTAGCAGAGAAAAACCGTCACGCCACGGTCATAAACCCCACAGCCCGCGCGGGGTGCGGGCCGGTGCGGCAAATTGTTACTGGGCAGCGAGCGCTGCAGCACGCGGACGAAGCAGCAATGCCAGAACGATCATGCTGGTTGCCAGCCCGGTCAGCACGATAAACGGCACTTGATAACTGCCGGTCAGATCGCGCACCAGGCCAGTCAGAATCGGCGTGAAACTGCTGATGCTGTAGCCGGCGCAGAGCATCATGGCGGTCCACCGGCTGACGGCCAGCGGCGTGTTCACTTCGTACATCGGCAGCACCAACGACAACGCAAACGAGCCGCTCAAGGCAAAGCCCAACAGCAGCGCAACAACCTGCGGCAGCAGCTGCGGCATAAAGGAAATCATGCCCAGGCACAGGCTTGAGGTGATGGCACAGACCAGCAGCAGCTGCGCGCGATTGTCGTAACGCTGGGCCAGCCATGGCAGCACGAAGGCGCTGGGCAGGCCGATCATCATGAACGAGCTGAACAAGGTGTTGCTCTGCGAGGCGTCGTAGCCGACTTCGTGATAACGCGCCGTCAGCCAGGTGGTCAGCGTGTAAAACAGCCCGGCCTGAATGGCGAAAAATCCGGTAATTACCCAGGCCCGCGGTTCACGCCACGGCAGGCCCCCGCCGCTGCCAACCTCGGCCGGATCTTCCTGTTTGTTTGGCACCCACAGCCAGAGCAGCACGGCAACCAGCGCCGGAACCGCCCAGATCGCCAATCCCCAATGCCAACGTTCGTCGAGCAGGCCGGTCATCGGCCCGGTCAACACCGCGCCGCCGGCACCGCCGATGGTCATGCTCAAGGAATACCAGGCCACCACGCGGCCGACCTTGCCCACAAAGTGGCGCTTGATAAAACCGGAAAGCAGCGGCCCCGCCACGGCGATGCCGGTACCGACAAACACCGCACTGCCGATCAACACAACGCTGTGATGACTGGCCAGGCGCAGCAGCAAGGCGCCGCCAATCAACGCCATGCAACCGGTAATGGTGCGCTCCAGGCCAAAACGCACGGCCAGACGCGGTGCAAACGGCGCGAGCAGCCCCATGCACAACACAGGCAGCGCGGTGGTCAGGGCGATAAGGCCGCGACTCAACGACAGTTCATTGGCGATCCGCTCGATCAGCGGCGCAAGAGAGGTGATGCCGGGGCGCAAATTAATAGCGGCCAGCACCAGGGCGACGAAGAGCAGGCCCCGAGAGATGGGTTTCACAAGAATAATCAACGTGGCGACGACCAGGCAGGCCGGGCCAGCAACCCTACTATTCAAGGGCGGTGACGAACAAGCCTGGCCGGCAAAAAAATTGACCGACCAGACAAGTTAACAGCGCAGGACTTACTTGCCCTTGGCGCGCATCTTCTCGGCCATCACGGCCATTTCGTTGTACAGCAGCTCCGGGTTCTTCTGCTTCAGCGCCCAGGCCATGCGGCCTTGTTCGTGCGGCAGAATCATGAAGTCGTTGTTGGCTACCGAGGTGAAGATGTAGTCGGCAATGTCTGCCGCGCTGATGGGGCTGCTTTCCAGCAGTTTGCCGACTTGGGCTTTCATGGTCGGCGTTGGGCCACGGAAGGAGTCCATCAGGTTGGTTTGGAAGAACGATGGGCACACCACGTGCACGCCGATTTCCTGCTGCTTGAGTTCGGCCAGCAAGCTTTCCGACAATGCCACCACGCCGGCCTTGGCCACGTTGTAGTTGCTCATTGCCGGGCCCTGCATCAACGCGGCCATGGAGGCGATGTTGATGATGCGGCCCTTGCTACGCTCCAGCAGCGGCAGGAACGCTTTGCAGCCTTTGACCACGCCCATCAGGTTGATGGAAATCTGCCAGTCCCAATCTTCCAGCGACAGGTCGCTGAAGAAACCGCCCGAGGCGACGCCCGCGTTGTTAACGATGATATCGACGCCACCAAACTTGGTTTCGCAGGCCTGCGCCAAGGCGGTGAGCTGGCTGTAATCGCGCACGTCGCAACGCAGGGTAAAGCCATCGCCGCCGGCTTCGCGCACCAGCTTGAGGGTTTCTGCCAGGCCCGGCTCGCTGACATCGGACAGCGCCAATTGCCAGCCTTCGCGCGCCCAACGCAACGCGATTTCGCGGCCCAAGCCAGAACCAGCGCCGGTGATCATCATGCGATTTTGCATAGTAAGGCTGCCTTTTCTTATAGGTGTCATGGGAGAGGAGTGATGCCAGTGTAGCGAACGCAATCCCCCGGCCCACGCACCATTAGGCTGCTGAATGAGCGAAGCAAACCGTGCTCATGCCTGGGCCTTTTTTGCCTGCACGGCGCCGCGAATCACGTACGCGTAAACCGCGATATTGAGCACCAGCACCACGGCGCCGAAGCCCAACTGCATCTCGGCAGTGAGGCCGCGTGGGTAGATAAGCGGGATCAGATAATGCTCGATAAAACCGCCGTCATAGCCTTGCTGCCCAGCGGCTTGGCGCAAGTGGTTTTCCAGCGGCGTGAGCGGGCAATACAAATGCAGAAACTCCACGGCGGCGCCCCACGTGACGGCCGGTAAATGCAGCGCCATCAGCCAGCGCCAGCGCAACACCAGCAGCCCGCCGAACAGCACAAACAGAATGAACAACAGGTGCACCAGCACCACGGCATCAGCGGCCAGGCGAAACGCCATCTTCCCTCCTCCTGCATCGCGCAGAAATAACCTGAATTATTAGAAAGCTCGCTTAGTCGTACTAAGTAGACGAGGCAAGCGCAACGGTTGCACGGCCTCTGAAGGAAGTTGCACTCAACGGTCTAGAACAAGGAATACACCCATGGGCCTCAGCACAATTTTGATCGTGGTACTTATTCTTCTCCTCGTCGGCGGCCTGCCGCTGTACCCGCACTCCAGAAGCTGGGGCTATGGCCCGTCGGGCATTCTGGGCACCATTTTGATCATCGTGATCATTTTGGCGCTGCTTGGCAGGATCTAGTTCCTAGCCGGCATAAAAAAGCCCCGCCTAGTGCGGGGTTTTTTTTTCGCCTGGCGATCGGCTGCGCGTCGGCTGGGCGGCGTTAAAAACGGGCTTTCAATGCTCATTGGCTACAGCCAACTGCGCTTGAAAACCCGTTTTTGCCTTGCCCGTCTCTAGCTCGCTCGATCGCGATTTGCGCGTGAAAATTTAAAAGCATCGCGGCTAAAGCCGCTCCTACAGGGTGGGCAGGAGCAGCTATAACCGCCATGCGCTTAAAAAAAAGGCAGCCCGAAGGCTGCCCAAAATCACTCAGAAGCTATGTCGATCAATGCGCCGCTGCACCACTGGCGCCCAGGCCGGTTTGCGAGCGAACGAATTGCGGCAGGAAGCGAGCACGCTCTTCACCGGCCGAGGTGGATTTGTCGGTGATCGAGAAGAACCAGATACCCACGAACGCCACGAACATCGAGAACAACGCCGGGTATTCGTACGGGAAAATGGCCTTGGCGTTACCCAGCACCTGCACCCAAATGGTTGGGCCGAGAATCATCAAGCCTACGGCCGTCAATAGTCCCAGCCAGCCACCGACCATCGCGCCACGGGTGGTGAGGTTTTTCCAGTACATGGAAAGGAACAGCACCGGGAAGTTGCAGCTCGCGGCAATGGAGAAGGCCAGGCCCACCATAAAGGCGATGTTCTGTTTCTCGAAGAGAATGCCCAGGCCGATAGCGAGAACGCCGAGGGCGATGGTGGTGATCTTCGAGACGCGCAGTTCATCTTTCTCGTTGGCTTTGCCGCCTTTGATCACGCTGGCATAAATGTCATGCGACACCGCCGAGGCGCCGGCCAGGGTCAAGCCCGCGACCACCGCCAGAATAGTGGCGAACGCTACGGCCGAGATGAAGCCCAGGAACAAGCTGCCGCCCACGGCATTGGCCAAGTGCACCGCCGCCATGTTGTTACCGCCCAGCAACGCGCCGGCTGCATCTTTGAACGCCGGATTGGTGCTCACCAGCAAGATGGCGCCGAAGCCGATGATGAAGGTCAGGATGTAGAAATAGCCGATAAAGCCGGTGGCGTAGAACACGCTTTTACGGGCTTCCTTGGCATCGCTCACGGTGAAGAAGCGCATGAGGATGTGCGGCAAACCGGCGGTACCGAACATCAGTGCCAAGCCGAGGGAGATCGCCGAAATCGGGTCACTCACCAGCGCGCCGGGGCTCATGATTGCCTGGCCTTTGGCGTGCACTTTCACGGCTTCGGAAAACAGCGTGCCGAAGTCGAAGTTGACGGTTTTCATCACCATCAACGCCATGAACGAAGCGCCCGAGAGCAGCAGCACGGCTTTGATGATTTGCACCCAAGTGGTGGCCAACATGCCGCCGAACAGCACGTACAGCACCATCAAAATGCCGACCAGAATCACCGCCACGTGGTAATCCAACCCGAACAGCAGCTGAATCAGCTTGCCGGCACCAACCATCTGCGCGATCAGGTAGAACGCCACCACGACCAGCGAACCACTGGCCGACAGGGTGCGGATTTCTTTCTGTTTGAGGCGGTAAGAGGCCACGTCGGCAAAGGTGTATTTGCCCAGGTTGCGCAGACGCTCAGCGATCAGGAACAGAATGATCGGCCAGCCCACCAAGAAGCCGATGGAGTAGATCAGACCGTCGTAGCCGGAGGTGTACACCAGCGCGGATATACCCAGGAACGAGGCCGCCGACATGTAGTCGCCGGCAATCGCCAAGCCGTTCTGGAAGCCGGTGATTTTGCCGCCCGCCGCGTAATGGTCAGCGGTGGAGTTATTGCGCTTGGAGGCCCAATACGTGATGAACAACGTGGCACCCACGAACGCCACGAACATAACGATGGCCGCTACGTTGATCGGTTGCCGTTGTACCGCGCCAGTGATGGCATCGGCGGCCCAGAGGGCGGGTGCGAAGGCGAGCAAGGCGCACGCCGCAAGGTTACGCGCGATCATTTTTCACCTCGTCCAGAATCGCCTGGTTCATGTCATCGAACTCGCCGTTGGCGCGGTACACGTAGATACCGGTCAGCACGAAGGCCGAGAGAATCAAACCGATACCGGCTGGAATACCCCAGGTGGTGGGCGACCCTTCGCTGATCGGCGTACCGAACAGGCTGGGGTCGAAGGCAATGATCAGAATGAAGGCCACGTACAGGCCAAGCATGATGGCGGAAAGTATCCAGGCGAATCGCTCGCGCTTGGCTACCAATTCTCTGAATCGCGGACTTTGCTCAATCCGCTCGTAGATGCTGTCGTTCATTTTATTTTTATCCTCCGCAGCACGGGTTGCTGGTGAGCTAACAATAGTTCGCTCAGGGCCGGAAGACAGACGACCTTAGTCTTATTCGAAACATTTAAAAGCATCGCGGCTTAAGCCGCGATGCTCTTATATGGGCTCCCAAAACAACAAAGCCGCTCAATGAGCGGCTTTGCTTCGAGCGCGATAAACCTTTACTTCAACCAGCCATCCACACGGTCCGGGTGCTCAGCCACCCACTTCTTCGCGGCTTCAGCCGGTTTGGCGCCCTCTTCCACGGCCAGCATCACGCTGCCGATTTCATCGGGGGTCCAGTTGAATTTCTTCAGGAAGGCCACCACGGTCGGTGCCTTGGCTTCCAGGCCAGGGTTGGCCACGCTGTCGACGTGTTCAGCTGCGCCGTAAACGTTTTTCGGGTCTTCGAGGAAGCGCAGTTTCCACTTGGCGAACATCCAGTGCGGAATCCAGCCGGTGACCGCAATGGGTTTTTCCGAGCGAATGGCGCGGGCCAGTTCGGCGGTCATGGCGCTGCCGGAGCTGGCGAGCAGTTTGTACTCCAGGCCGTAGTCTTTGATGGCCTGGTCGGTTTTGAGCATCACGCCTGAGCCGGCGTCGATGCCGACGATGCGCCCGCCAAAGGCGTCTTTCTGCGCTTGCAGATCGCCTACGGTTTTGGCGGTGACGTACTCAGGCACGATCAGGCCGATTTTCGCGTCGTTGAAGTTCGGGCCGAGGTCGACCACCTGGTCTTTGAGTTTTTCGTAGTAGGCGCCGTGGGTGACCGGCAGCCAGGCCGAGAGCATGGCGTCGAGCTGACCTTTGGCCACGCCCTGCCACATGATGCCGGTGGCGACAGGCATCAGCTGCACGTCGTAGCCGAGTTTCTGTTTGATGATTTCCGCCGCCACGTGGGTGGTGGCGACGCTGTCGGACCAGCCATCGACGTAGCCGATTTTCAATGTGGGTTTATCGGCGGCACCTGCCAAACCGGTGCTCAGTGCCAGTGCCAAACCGGCACCCAAACCCAATAACCGACGCATTTTGCTCATAAGTCTGTTCCCCGAAAAGTGTGGCTCGGCGGCTGCCGAGTGGCAGGTGGTTGTGTCTGTGTGGTTGTTCTTGTGGACGGGCCTCTCGCAAAATTCTGCTGGCCCACGCCCTGAGTCAGTCGTGTGCCGACGCCCTGATAATCGACCCAACCGCAGCGCTCACCTGCTCCAAGAACGACATCAACACGGCGAAGAAACGACATCGTTGATTCAGGAACGACAAGGTCGATATCCAGCACCGTCAACGCCTGCCCCAAGCCCTTGAAATTTATGATTGAACGCGCATTCAAGTACCGCTGCGCCACGCCCATTCATACCCGCTCACACACGGCGCTGGCCGCTCTACGCTAAACAGAACGAATGCAGGTAAACTGCGCGGCTTTGCCCCAAGACGCGCCTAACTATGCCCGCATCCTCTCGCTTCCCCGCCCTGCCCTATGTGTTCGCTTGCCTGCTTGCCCTGTTCGCCATCGGCGGGCTGTGGTTTGGTTTGGGTCAACCGTTGGTACTGCCTGACGCAGCGACGCCGACGCACAAATTGCAGTGCGCCTCGTACACGCCGTTCGATAAGGATCAGTCGCCCTTCGACCAACCTTTCGCCCTGCGTCCCGAGCGCATGGATGCCGACCTGGCTCTGCTGGCGACGCGCTTCCACTGCATTCGCACCTACTCCATGACTGGCCTTGAAGCGATTCCAGACCTCGCCCGCAAACACGGCTTGAAGCTGATGTTGGGCGCCTGGGTGAACGGCAATCCGGTGGACACCAAGAAGGAAGTCGATGCGCTGATCAAGTCGGCCAACGAGAACCCGGATGTGGTGGAGTCGGTGATCGTCGGCAACGAAACCTTGCTGCGCAAAGAAGTAACGGGCGCGCAACTGGCCAAACTGATTGGCGACGTGAAGGCGCAAATCAAGCAGCCGGTCACCTACGCGGACGTGTGGGAGTTCTGGCTCAAGCACCCGGAAGTGGCGCCAGCGGTGGACTTCCTGACCATTCACTTGCTGCCTTATTGGGAAGATGACCCCACCGGCATCGACGAAGCCTTGGCTCACGTGGCCGAAATTCGCCAGGTGTTCGGCAGCAAGTTCGCGCCCAAAGATATTTTCATCGGCGAAACCGGCTGGCCGAGCGAAGGCCGTCAGCGCGAAACCGCTGTGCCGAGCCGCGTCAACGAAGCCAAGTTCATCCGTGGCTTCGTGGCCATGGCCGAAAAGAACGGCTGGAACTACAACCTGATCGAAGCCTTCGACCAACCGTGGAAACGCGTTAGCGAAGGCGCCATGGGCGGCTACTGGGGCCTGTACGACGCCGACCGCCAAGACAAAAACGTGCTGGCCGGCCCGGTCTCGAACTTTGCCAACTGGACATTGTGGCTGAGCGTCAGCGGTGTGATTTTCTTCGCGACCCTGCTGCTGGCCGGGCGCCCCAACTCCACCCGTTCGGCCTTGCTGCTGCCGCTGCTCGCCGCTGTAGGCGCCTGCAGCATTGCGCTGTGGGGCGAGATGGCGCGGGTTAATAGCCGCTACATCGGCGAATGGGCATGGGCAGTGTTTCTGGTGGGTTTGAACCTGATCGTGCTGGCCCATGGCGCGTTGGCGTTGTCGAGCAAGGACGGCTGGCGTGCCGGCGCCTATCAATGGCTGCAAGCGCGCGGTGGCTGGTGGTTTGCGGCCAGTGGGTTCGCGGCGGCGGTACTGATGCTCGGTTTGGTATTCGACCCGCGCTACCGCTGCTTCCCGAGCATGGTGTTGCTGCTGCCGGCGCTGGTGTACGTATGCCGCCCCGTGGCCGGGCCACGCCGTGAAATCGCCCTGCTAACCCTGATCGTGGGCGCCGGCATTCTGCCGCAGCTGTACCAGGAAACCCTGGGCAACTGGCAGGCGCTGGGCTGGGCCGCGGTGAGCGTGCTGATGGTCGCCGCGCTGTGGCGCAGCTTGCGGGTTCGGGCCAGCTAGGCCCAACGCAGGCAATAAAAAACGGGGCTCACGATGAGCCCCGTTTTTATTGATCAACAGCATCGCGGCTAAAGCCGCTCCTACAGAATCACACCCCCCTGTAGGAGCGGCTTTAGCCGCGATGGTTTTCAAGCCAGACGCGGCGCGCGCACCAACCGCAACGCGGCAATCACCACGGCAAACACCGCCAGGCTGGCGCTATAGAGCACCAGCGCCGGCAAGGCGAACACCAGCGCAGCGACCGCCAACCACCAGCCGGCACGGCCCGGCACCACGAACGCCAGCAGGGCGCCGCCCAAGCCGGCCCAGGCGATGATGCGGAAATGAATCAACAAACCCAGGCCGTCACGCACCTGGCATTCCCAGCGCTGCGCCTGGTCAACGCAAATGCCGACCCACTGGCTGTCTTCCATCAGGGCGAAACGCAGCCCGTAGGCGGCGGCCAGCCACAGGGCCAGAACGATCAGCAAGGCGATCAGGGGCAAACGACGGGACATGGGTTTCTCCGGTAAATAAATCGGCGCTCAGGATAAACGCACGAACGCCGTATGCAAGCGCCAGAGCACCAAAGATCAAGCCTTGGCCACGGTTTTCATATCATGCTGTTGCCGCGCGCGCAGGGAGCCGGCAAGCTCCGCTCAGTTCGCCATTCCAGGAGCCTCTATGTCCCGTATTCAATTGCGCAACGCCACGCCCGATGACGTCGGCCTGATCCTCAGCCTGATTCACGAGTTGGCGGTGTATGAAAAGCTTAGCGACCAAGCCGTCGCCACCCCTGAAGACCTCACGGCCAACCTGTTCGGCCCGCGCCCGTTCGCTGAAGTACTAATCGGCGAGTTGGATGGCGAACCCCAGGGGTTTGCCCTGTTCTTCTCCAGCTTCTCGACCTTTCTAGGCAAGCCCGGCATTTATCTGGAAGATCTGTACGTTCGCGAAGCGGCGCGCAGTTCCGGGCTGGGCAAGGCCTTGTTGGCACGTTTGGCGCAGTTGGCCGTAGAGCGCGGTTGTGGTCGCTTGGAGTGGGCTGTGCTCGACTGGAACGAGCCGGCGCTGGGCTTTTATCGCCGCCTCGGCGCCCGCCCGCAGGACGACTGGACCACCTACCGACTCAGCGGCGCGGCACTGGCTGAGCTGGCAAAACAAGCCGAGTAAATATGTCTGTGCTATACCAGCGTGTCTGCTGTCATATCGCCAGATTCACTCCGCACTTTATCTTCTAAAGGGATTTGCGATGCCGCGCCTCTCACGTTTTGCTGCGCTTATGGCAGGTTTATGCCTCAGTCCATTGTTGTCGGCTGCCGACATCGACGAGGCCAGCTATGGGTTCCCCCTGACCAACCCGTTCGAGGCGACCATCGCCACGACGCCTCCGGAGTTGCGCGCGCAAGTGCCGGATGACCTGGATATCGATCAGGCCGACTACAACCTCAAACTGCGCCCCGAGCGTGAACTGGAAGTGCCGGATAACTTCTGGCCGGTGAAAACCCTGCGCTACCGCATGGCCAAACAAAAAGGCCCGGCACCGCTGATTTTCATCATTGCCGGCACCGGTGGGCACTATTCCAGCTCGTTGGCTGAAGGCCTGAAGCGGGTGTTTTATGGCGCGGGCTACCACGTGGTGCAGCTATCCTCGCCCACCAGCTACGACTTCATGACCGCTGCTTCGCGCCACGCCACGCCCGGCGTGAGCACCGAAGACGCCGAAGACTTGTACAACGTGATGCAAGCGGTGCGCGCCCAGCACCCGGAAGTGGAAGTCACCGACTTCTACCTCACCGGCTACAGCCTCGGCGCGCTAAACGCGGCGTTTGTCAGCAAGCTGGATGAAACCCGGCGCAGCTTCAACTTCAAGAAAGTGTTGATGCTCAACCCGCCGGTGAACCTCTACACCTCGATTACCAACCTCGATCGCCTGGTGCAAACCGAGGTGAAAGGCGTGTCCAACAGCAGCACCTTTTATGACACGGTGCTGAGCAAGCTGACCCGCTACTTCCAGCAGAAGGGTTACATCGACATCAACGATGCGATGCTCTACGACTTGCAACAGTCCAAGGAGCACCTTTCGGACGAGCAACTGGCGATGCTGATCGGCACCTCGTTCCGCTTCTCCTCGGCCGATATCGCTTTTACCTCCGACCTGATCAACCGCCGTGGCCTGATCACGCCGCCGGAAACGCCGATCAGCGAAGGCACCAGCCTGACCCCGTATTTCCGCAAAGCCCTGCAATGCGACTTTGATTGCTACATCCGCGAGCAGTTGATTCCCATGTGGCGGGCACGCACCGACGGCGGCAGCTTGCTGCAGTTGATCGATCAGGTGAGCTTGTATGCGCTGGAGGATTACCTGAAAACCAGTGACAAGGTGCTGGTGATGCACAACAAGGATGACGTGATTCTCGGCCCTGGCGACCTGGGCTTTTTACGCAGAACGATGGGCGACCGTTTGACCGTTTACCCGCACGGCGGGCACTGCGGCAACCTCAACTACCGCGTAAACACCGCCGCCATGCTGGAGCTGCTGAAATGACCAAGACTTCCTTGCTGCTGGCTCTGTTGCTGGCCACTGGCGCGGCGCATGCTGCCGACCCGCAAACACCGACGACCGCGCCAGCTGCCGACGCGGATGGCTTCACCGAGCCGCTCAAAGCGCTGAAATTTAACCCGGGCCTGGACCAACACGAATTCGAGCGCTCGACCCTCGACGCCTTGAACGTGTACGACCCGCTGGAATCGGTGAACCGGCGCATTTACCACTTCAACTACCGCTTCGATGAGTGGGTTTTCCTGCCGGTTGTGGAGGGCTATCGCTACGTGACGCCACAATTCGTGCGCAGTGGCGTGAGCAACTTCTTCAGCAACATTGGTGACATCCCCAACCTGGTGAACAGCCTGTTGCAGTTCAAAGGTCAGCGCTCACTGGAAACCACCGGCCGCCTCCTGCTGAACACCACCATTGGCGTGGTGGGCCTGTGGGACCCGGCGACCATGATGGGCTTGCCTAAACAGTCGGAAGACTTCGGCCAGACGCTGGGTTTTTATGGCGTGCCTGCGGGACCGTACGTGATGCTGCCGATTCTGGGCCCCTCGAACCTGCGCGATACCGGCGGGTTGCTGGCGGACTTCACGGTGGAAAACCAGATCAACTTCCTCAACGTGGCCGAAATCAGTCAGGACCACCCGGAATTGTTCCTGCTGCGCTCCATCGACCGCCGCTACGTGACCACCTTCCGCTACGGCCAGACCAACTCGCCGTTCGAATACGAGAAAGTGCGTTACGTGTACACCGAAGCGCGCAAGTTGCAGGTAGCCGAGTAAACGCTTGGTTGGGCTTCGCCGCTGGCGGAGCCCAACGGGTTACCGGATTAACGACTTAACTCCGGCGCCAACGACTGCGCCACCTGCGGTTCCAACCCCAGAAAACGCACCAACTCGGCCTTCTTGGCCATGGCGTCCTGGTACCCCAGTTCGATCAGCTCGTTGCAATAGCCCGACTCGAACAGCAAATAACTCAACACCCCTGCCCCACCGGCTTTCTTCGCTCCCGGCCCGCGCAAAAACATGCGCAGCGTGCGCGGCAGCTCGTGCCAGTGGCGCGCGGCGATGTGGTCCAGCGGTTGGCTGGGGGCAATCACCAGCACGTCCACCGGCTTGATCGCCGAGCTTTTCGCTGGCAAGTCGGCGGGTAACAGGCGGCACATTTGGTTCATGCGTTCGAGCAACTCGATGTCGCTTTCCAGGCTGTCGATAAAGGTGCTGTTAAGCAGATGGCCGCTGACTTGGGCCAGGCTCGGCGGCCCCGCCACTTTGCTGCGCACCGGCACATTGTGCGGATTGGCGTTGCCACTCACGCCCACCACCAACACGCGGTTGGCGCCCAGGTGCAGCGCCGGGCTGATGGGCGCGGAGGATCGCATGGCGCCGTCGCCGAAGTATTCTCGGTTGATTTTCACCGGCGGGAAAATCAGCGGAATGGCTGCGCTGGCCAGCAGGTGTTCGAGCTGCAAACGGGTGGGCACGCCAACGCGGCGATGGCGGAACCACGGGTCGATTGCCGCGCGGCCTTGGTAAAACGTCACCGCCTGGCCGGAGTCGTAGCCAAACGCCGTCACCGCCACCGCGCGCAGTTTGCGCATGCGCACGGCGGCGGCGATTCCGGTGAAGTCGAGGTTTTCCGCCAGCAAGCCGCCCAATGGCGAGCTGTCGAGCAACGCCACCGGCGCACGCTTTCCCAGCCCCAGCAAGCTATGGCCAAAGAAACGGCTGGCTTGACGCACCACGCCGGGAAAATCACTGCGGTACACCTGATGGGTGTGGAAGTTTTGCCACACGTGGGTCAGGCGCTTGATCGCCTCATTAAATTGCAACGCGCCGCACGCCAGGCCCACGGCATTGATGGCGCCGGCCGAGGTGCCGACGATAACGGGAAAGGGATTTTGCGTGGTGTCGGGCAGCAAATCGGCAATCGCCGCGAGCACGCCCACTTGATACGCCGCGCGTGCCCCGCCGCCCGAGAGAATCAGGCCAGTCACCGGTTTGCTTGGATCGTGCGCCAGATTCATCGAAGCCTCTCTGCGGGGGTTTTCGCGAGTATAGAAGTGCGTCGCGATTGTGTGAGCAGCTCGTGCGATTCAGCGTTTGCCGTAAAGCTTCGCCTGCCCCGGTGGCCGCGTTTTAAATCGACGGTGCGCCCACAAGTATTGTTCCGGGCAACTGAGAATGGCGCGCTCCACCCACTGATTCACCCGCAGGCAGTCTTCTTCCTCGGACTCGCCAGGGAAATTGCGCAGTGGCGGATGAATCACCAATTTATAGCCCCCGCCGTTGGGCAGACGTTTCTGCGTAAACGGCATGACCTGCGCGCGGCCCAGGCGGGCGAATTTGCTGGTGGCGGTGACCGTGGCGGCAGTAATGCCAAACAGCGGCACGAACACACTTTGCTTCAGGCCGTAATCCTGATCCGGCGCATACCAGATCGCCCGGCCGGCGCGCAGCACTTTGAGCATGGCGCGCACGTCTTCGCGTTCAATGGCTTGGGCATCCTGGTTATGGCGCTCGCGGCCACGGCGCTGAACAAAGTCAAACACCGCATTATTGTGTTCGCGGTACATGCCGTCGATGGTGTGGCGCTGGCCCAACAAGGCGGCGCCAATTTCCAACGTGGTGAAGTGCACTGCCATCAGAATCACGCCCTGCCCTTGCAGCTGCGCTTCCTGCAAATACTCCAGCCCTTCGATATGGGCCAAGCGCGCCAGACGCTTGGTCGGCCACCACCAGCTCATGGCCATTTCAAAAAAGGCGATACCGGTGGAGGCGAAGTTTTCTTTCAGCAGCTTTTTGCGTTCGCTGGCCGACATCTGCGGGAAGCACAACTCAAGGTTGCGCGCGGCAATCTCGCGCCGTGAGCGGGCGCTCGCATACATGATCCATCCCAGCGCTCGCCCCAGCCCCAGTAGCACCGAATAAGGCAGCTGCACCAGCAACCAGAGCAAACCCAGGCCAAGCCAGAGCAGCCAATAGCGGGGATGAAGAAAGTGGCGGCGAAACTGTGGACGATCCATCGGTGAATCCGCATAACAAACAAGACGCGAATTCTACAGATTAATCCCACACTGGAATCGGAAAAGTCTCGGTCATGGATAACCGTGAGGATCGAGCAACTCTCAAAGGTCGTCGTAGATTCCAGGCGCGCCCGGTGGCCGGGTTTTAAAACGCCGATGCGCCCATAAGTACTGCTCGGGGCAAGCGAGAATAGCGCGTTCCAGCCACTGATTAATTTGCAGGCAATCGGTCTCCTGGCTCTGCCCTGGGAAGTGGGGCAACGGCGCATGAATCACTAACTGATAGCCGCCTGTGCCCGGCAAGCGCTTTTGGGTCATGGGGATGACCTGAGCACGACCGACTCGAGCGAATTTGCTGGTGGCGGTAACGGTAGCCGCAGGAGTGCCGAACAACGGCACGAAAATGCTTTGTTTGATGCCGTAATCCTGATCGGGGGCATACCAGACAATGCGCCCGGCACGCAGCGCCTTGAGCATGGCGCGCACGTCATCGCGCTCGATCATTTCCGCCTGGGCGCCGAAGCGTTCACGACCACGACGCTGCACATAGTCAAACACTTCGTTCTTGTGTTCCCGGTACATGCCATCAACCAAACGGTGCAGACGCAGCAAGACGGCGCCAATTTCCAGAGTGGTGAAGTGCGCTGCCATCAAGATCACCCCGTGCCCTTCACGTTGAGCTCGATCCAAATGCTCCAGGCCTTCGACATGGCCGAGCCTCATCAGCCGTCGATGCGGCCACCACCAGCTCATGGCCGTTTCAAACAGGGCAATGCCCGCAAAGGCGAAGTTTTCCCGCAGCAGCGCCCGGCGCTCATCAACAGACATAAGGGGAAAGCACACCTGTAAATTGCGCGCGGCAATTTTGCGCCGAGCATGTGCGGCAACATATATAAGCCAACCCAGGCCACGTCCAAGCCGCAGCAAAACGGCATAGGGCAACTGCACCAGCAGCCACAACACACCCAGGCCGAACCAGAGCGGCCAATGGCGGGGAGAGAGAAACACGCGACGAAACGGTGGACGATGCATGGGTACCTGCCCCAGAAAATAACCGGCGCTCAGTCTAAAGATCAGGCGCAGCTTGCGGCTCGTCCACGTTCTGGTTATAAGACCGGAACATTCCGGGCGTCTGGCCCGCACCGCTTACAGGCGGCCCCTCTGCAATCCGCATATTTCTACAAAGGCGCATCAGGCATCCCATGAGCCAAGCCGATCTGCTCAACCAAGACCCCGTATTCCAGCTCAAAGGCAGCATGCTCGCCATCACCGTGCTTGAGCTTGCGCACAATGATCTTGAGCGCCTGGAACAGCAACTGGCCGAAAAGGTTGCCCAGGCGCCGAACTTCTTCAGCAACATTCCGCTGGTGCTGGCACTCGACAAACTGCCCGCCGCCGAAGGCATCCTCGACCTTGGCGAGCTAATGGCGCTGTGTCGTCGCCATGGTTTGCGCACCCTGGCCATCCGCGCCAACCGTGAAGAAGACATCGCCGCCGCCCTGGCCCTCGACATTCCGGTGCTGCCGCCTTCCGGCGCGCGGGAAAAGCTCGTGGAACCGGTAGAGATCACGGCGAAAAAGAAGGCGGAAAAGCCGCCAGAGCCTGTGGTTAAACCGACCAAAGTTATCAATTCGCCAGTACGTGGCGGCATGCAGGTGTACGCCCAGGGCGGGGATTTGATCGTGCTGGCGCCGGTCAGTGCCGGTGCGGAACTTCTCGCTGACGGCAACATCCATGTTTACGCGCCCATGCGCGGCCGGGCTCTGGCCGGGGTAAAAGGCGACACCAAAGCGCGAATTTTTTGCCAACAACTGGGCGCCGAAATGCTCTCGATTGCGGGGCAATACAAGGTCGCTGAAGACCTGCGCCGCGACCCGCTGTGGGGCGATGCAGTTCAGGTCAGCCTGTCCGGTGACGTGTTGAACATCACCCGGCTTTAACGGATACTGCGGCCACTTTTCAGGACACAAAACGGGCATCTGGAAGCCACCTTTTCGTTGGCGCCAGATTCCCGCATTTCTTCATATTTGGGGTGAATCACCTTGGCCAAGATCCTCGTAGTCACATCCGGCAAAGGTGGCGTCGGTAAAACCACCACCAGCGCCGCCATCGGTACCGGCCTCGCCCTGCGTGGGCACAAGACTGTCATCGTCGACTTCGACGTCGGTCTGCGTAACCTCGATCTGATCATGGGCTGTGAACGCCGCGTTGTGTACGACTTCGTTAACGTCGTTAACGGCGAAGCCACCCTGACTCAAGCACTGATCAAAGACAAACGCCTGGAAAACCTCTACGTTTTGGCCGCCAGCCAAACCCGCGACAAAGACGCGCTGACCAAAGAAGGCGTGGAAAAAATCATCAACGAGCTGCGCCAGACCTTCGAATACGTGGTTTGCGACTCGCCAGCCGGTATCGAAAAAGGCGCGCACCTGGCGATGTACTTCGCAGATGAAGCCATCGTCGTAACCAACCCGGAAGTGTCCTCGGTACGTGACTCCGACCGCATGCTCGGCCTGCTGGCCAGCAAGTCGCGCCGCGCTGAACTGGGCGAAGATCCGATCAAGGAACACCTGCTGCTGACCCGCTACAACCCTGAGCGCGTACAGAAAGGCGAAATGCTCGGCGTTGAAGACGTTGAAGAAATCCTCGCCATTCGCCTGCTCGGCGTTATTCCCGAGTCGCAAGCTGTGCTCAAGGCGTCGAACCAGGGCGTGCCGGTTATTCTCGATGACCAGAGCGACGCCGGCCAAGCTTACAGCGATGCCGTCGACCGCCTGCTGGGCAAAGAAGTCGCGCACCGTTTCCTCGACGTTAAAAAGCAGGGCTTCATGCAACGCCTGTTCGGAGGTCGCGAATGAACATTTTCGACTTCTTTCGCGAGCGTAAAAAAGAGACCACCGCCTCGATTGCGAAAGAGCGTCTGCAGATCATCGTCGCCCACGAGCGCGGCCAGCGCAGCAAACCGGATTACCTGCCGGCCTTGCAGCAAGAGCTGGTTGAAGTGATCCGCAAGTACGTGAACATCGACTCGGACCAAGTTCAGGTCGCCCTGGAAAACCAAGGCAGCTGTTCGATTCTCGAGCTCAACATCACCCTGCCGGATCGTTGATTCGAAGGGTTCAGATAACGGCGGCTTCGGCCGCCGTTGTCGTTTTTGCGAATGTGTTTTGTAGGGCCTCTGCATGCCGCTGTCGAACGTTGAAATCGTCTACCAGGACGAACAAATCCTGCTGGTCAACAAGCCCACCCTGCTGCTGTCGGTGCCTGGGCGCGCGGACGACAACAAGGATTGCCTGATCACCCGCTTGCAGGAAAACGGTTATCCCGAAGCGCGCATCGTGCACCGCCTGGACTGGGAAACCTCGGGCCTGATTCTGCTGGCTCGCGATGCCGACACTCACCGCGAGCTGTCGCGCCAGTTCCACGACCGCGAAACCGAGAAAGCCTACATCGCCCTGTGCTGGGGCCAGCCGGAACTGGACAGCGGCAGCATCGACCTGCCACTGCGCTACGACCCGCCCACCAAACCCCGCCACGTGGTCGACCGCGAACACGGCCGCAACGCCCTGACCTTCTGGCGCGTGCTGGAGCGCTGCGGCAACTGGGCGCGGGTTGAGCTAACGCCCATCACCGGCCGTTCGCACCAATTGCGCGTGCACATGTTGTCCATCGGCCATCCGCTGCTGGGCGACGGCTTGTACGCCCACCCACAGGCGCTGGCCGCCTATCCGCGCTTGTGTCTGCATGCGGCAATGTTGGCCTTCACGCATCCCAAAACCGGCGAGCGTTTGCGCTTTGAATGCCTAGCGCCGTTCTGATTAATGAAAAGATGGGGCCGAGCACCACACCGGCCTGACCCATATCAGGATGTTGTGTCACCCGCGTTACAAAACATTGCAGAAAGCTAGAGTGATGGCCTCATAATGGCGCCCTTTCACTCGTCACCAGCACGGAGGCTGGCGCAATGTTTATTCAACAGCTTCATCGCGACTACCCCTTCCCCGTGCAATTCCAGAACACCACGTTGTTCCTGCGCGAAGCGCCTGATGCTTCCGCGCTGCAAGCCCTGCAGCAACTGGTGCATGGCCGAAAGAATGCCAACCACAAACGCTACAGCCGCCCTTTCTGCGCGGGCAGCAAAGCGTTGTTTGCCAAGATTCAGCCGCTCACTGACATCAAATCCAAGCTGCGTGTCACCTGGCGCAAAGCCCATCGCGATGGCCGCTATGACTGGGCCATCGAAGAGCTGATCAACACCGCCGAAGCCAATCGCCGTGGCGCGCAGGTACCACCGCTGGTGGGCTTCGGTCATACCAAATCCGGGCTCGGCATTACCCGTGAACTGTTCCTGCTTACCGGGTTGCTGAACGATCTGGTCGACGGCCACCTATGGCTCAAGCAAAACCCGGAAGCGGTGAATCAGTTCATCGCCACCGCCTTTGCACTGCTCGGCAGCCTGATCGAGAAAAACATTTCGCATATGGATTTTTGGGTAGGCAACGTGATGATCAGCCCGGACGGCGCCACGGCGCACGCCATCGACCTGGAAAACGGTTTCTCCCACCGTTCGGAATACTTCAGCGAAACCCTCGGTTTTCAGATGGGCTTCTTCTATTACCGCGAGATTCACAAGTTCATCATCGAACGGCACTACGACGCGCTGGTGGAGGCGTTTATTGCCACGCAAGGGCCGCTGGACCGCGCCCGTTTCAACGCGGTGTACCAGCTCGCCAAACACGAGAAAGTGGGCCGCAAGGAGCGTCGTGACGTGTTTCTCAACGGCAAGCTGGTGATCGGCTGAAGCCTGCGGCGGTATACGGTAAACTCCGCGCATTGCCGCCTGGAGTGCCTTATGCGCGAAGAATTGAATCAGGGCCTGATCGACTTTCTCAAGGCCTCGCCAACGCCGTTTCATGCCACCGCCAGCCTGGCCATGCGCCTGGAAACGGCCGGTTATGTGCACCTCAATGAGCGGGAAACCTGGCACACCGAGCCCGGTGGCCGCTACTACGTCACCCGTAACGACTCCTCCATCATCGCCTTCAAGCTGGGCAAGCGCCCGCCACTTGAAGGCGGTTTGCGCATGGTCGGCGCCCACACCGATAGCCCGTGTCTGCGGGTAAAACCGCAGCCGGAATTGCAGCGCCAAGGCTTCTTGCAGTTGGGCGTGGAAGTGTATGGCGGCGCCCTGCTCGCGCCGTGGTTCGACCGCGACTTGTCGCTGGCCGGCCGCGTCACCTTCCGCCGCGACGGCAAGGTTGAAAGCCAACTCATCGACTTTCTGGTGCCCATCGCCACCATTCCCAACTTGGCCATTCACCTGAACCGTGAAGCGAACCAGGGCTGGGCGATCAACCCGCAGAACGAATTGCCACCGATTCTGGCCCAGGTTGCAGGGGACGAACGCTACGACTTCCGCGCCCTGCTCGCCGATCAGCTCGGTCGCGAACACGGCTTGAACGCAGACGCGGTGCTCGATTACGAGCTGAGCTTCTACGACACCCAGGACGCCGCCGTTATCGGCCTGAATGCCGACTTCATCGCCGGCGCACGTCTCGACAATCTGCTGTCGTGCTTCGCCGGCCTGCAGGCGCTGCTGCATAGCGCCGACGATGAAAGCTGCTTCCTCATCTGCACCGACCACGAAGAAGTCGGCTCCAGTTCCTGCTGCGGCGCCGACGGCCCGATGCTTGAGCAAGTGCTGCGCCGCGTGCTGCCGCAAGACGAAGACTTTGTGCGCGTGATCCAGAAATCGCTGCTGGTGTCGGCCGACAACGCCCACGGCGTGCACCCCAACTACGCCGACAAACACGACGGCAACCACGGCCCGAAGCTCAACGCCGGCCCGGTAATCAAGGTCAACAGCAATCAGCGCTACGCCACCAGCAGCGAAACCGCCGGCTTCTTCCGCCATTTGTGCCTGGCCGAAGAAGTGCCGGTGCAAAGCTTTGTGGTGCGCAGCGACATGGGCTGCGGCTCAACCATCGGCCCGATCATCGCCAGCAACCTCGGCGTGCGCACCGTCGACATCGGCCTGCCGACCTTTGCCATGCACTCCATTCGCGAACTGGCCGGCAGCCATGACCTTGAGCATCTGGTGAAAGTGCTCACCGCGTTTTACGCGACCGAGTTGTTCTAAACCCGCGCCTCAATCCTGTAGGAGCGGCTGGGCGGCATCCCGATTAGCCGCGATGCTGTTAAAACATCGCGGCTAAAGCCACTCCCTACTCCGGCACTTCCACGCTCACGTGAATCGCATCGTGCCGCCAGCATTCGATGTCGCAGTCAATCAAGCGGCCGTGCTGGTCGCGGTTCACACGAGTGATGCGCAGCGCTGGACTGCCCACCGACACCTTCAAGGCCGCCGCCGCTTCCAGATGCAACGCCGTGGGCACCATGTCAAAGCGCACGCGGCCGTAGTGAATGCCGTACTCGCGGGCGTACAGCTCGGTCAGCGACAAGGTCAGGTCAAAATCGAGAATGCCGGGGAAGTACGCCGGGTTCAGGTAGTGCTCGACGTACAGCACCAGCCGGCCATCGACGCGGCGTGCCCGGCGAATCTGGATCACGCTGGATAACGCCGGCAACTCAAGCAAATCGCAGATTGCCGCAGGCGCCGGTAGCAGGCGCGCGGCAATCACTTCGGTGGAAGGCGTGCGGCCCTGCTCCCCGACCATGGCGTCGAAGTGGCTACGCACCAGCGGGTTGTAGGCAAGACGTGGCAGAGACACAAACCAGCCCCGGCGCTCTTCACGGTAAATCAGGCCTTGAGCTTCCAACTGTCCCAAGGCTTCACGCAAGGTGATGCGCGTGGTGTCGAACACCTCGCTCAATTTGCGCTCGGCCGGCAACTTGCTGCCCGAGGGCAGCAGGCCATGCTCTATCTGTTCTTCCAGTGCGCGACAGATCGCTGTCACGGCACGGGGCGCCTCATCTCGCATTAAATGCCCTCATCTGGACTAGTCCAGCCCCATTTCGGAGCCGGCCCGAGCGCCGAAACTGCCCGAAACCTGCGAATAACCCTAGCCAGCCTAGATGACTATTGCATGACACGGCTGTGCTTTTGCACGCCTCATGCCAACCGCGTGCGGCCACCTATATTTTTTAAATCAAGCACTTATCCATGGTCTACGCTTGCTGGACGCTCGCCCGGCGGACTTTTGCCGGGCGGCGTGCCAGAGCGGTCCGACACAAAATTGTCATCCATTACCGCTAACTTGGCTTGGCTATTGCTGATCTAGACCAACACCCTCAACACGAAGGAGCGTCGAATGAAACGCCTGTTGCTAGCTTCAATCCTGGGATCGACCATTGCTCTGGCTAACCTTGCCATGGCCGCCGATACCGACCTGAAAAGCCTGGAAGCCGCCGCC
Source organism: Pseudomonas sp. AC070 (assembly GCF_979258635.1). NCBI lineage: Bacteria > Pseudomonadati > Pseudomonadota > Gammaproteobacteria > Pseudomonadales > Pseudomonadaceae > Pseudomonas > Pseudomonas sp. AC070. The sequence goes on along the minus strand of NZ_OZ409871.1, from coordinate 1,429,636 downwards.
AAGTCCGAGGGCGCGGTAAACAGCGTGGGCATGCCAGACAGCTGGGCCAACTGGAAAGACACCTGGGTCGACCTGGGCAAACTCTACGGCCTCAAGCACCTGGACACCGACATGAGTTCGGCGCAGGAAATCGCCAAATTCGCAGCGGAAAAAGACAACGCCACCGCCGATATCGGTGACGTCGGTGCGGCCTTTGGCCCCATCGCGGCGCAGCAGGGTGTAACCCAACCCTACAAACCCAGCACCTGGGCACAGATTCCTGAGTGGGCCAAAGACAAAGACGGTCACTGGATGCTCGCCTACACCGGCTCCATCGCCTTCATCGTCAATAAGAAGCTGGTGAAAGACGTACCGAAGTCCTGGGCCGACCTGGAAAAAGGTAAGTACAAAGTCGCCATCGGTGACGTCAGCGCTGCCGCCCAAGCAGTAAACGGCGTACTAGCTGCCGCCATTGCCAAAGGCGGTGACGAGAAGAACATTCAGCCGGGCCTCGACCTGTTCGCTGAAATCGCCAAGCAAGGTCGCTTGTCGCTGTCCAACCCCACCATTCAGACCCTGGAAAAAGGCGAAGTGGAAGTGGGCGTGGTCTGGGACTTCAACGGTCTGAGCTACCGCGACCAGATCGACCCAAGCCGCTTTGAAGTGCTGATTCCGTCGGACGGTTCGGTGATTTCCGGCTACACCACCATCATCAACAAATACGCCAAGAATCCGAACGCCGCCAAGCTGGCGCGTGAGTACATCCTGAGCGACGCCGGTCAGATCAACCTGGCCAAAGGTAACGCCCGTCCGATCCGCGCAGAGCACCTGAAGCTGCCGGCTGAGGTGCAGGCCAAGCTGCTGCCGAACGAGCAATACGCCAAAGTACAACCGATCAAAGATGCCAAAGCCTGGGAAGAAACGTCCAAGGCACTGCCGAGCCTGTGGCAGGAAAACGTGATCATCAACATGGAATAAAGCGTCAGGCGGCGATAGAAGAAAGCGGTCTGGCCGCTTTCTTCTTTTTCAGCCCGTGCGGTCAATGCAGGAGCGGCTTTAGCCGCGATGCTTTCAAAGCGCAACAGCATCGCGGCTAAAGCCGCTCCTACAGCGACTGAGGAACGCCTTGCAACGGTGGAATAGCACATGAAACACAACGTCATACTCGTGGTGCTCGACGGCCTCAACTACGGTGTAGCCGAACATGCCATGGGGCATTTGCACGCTTACTGCGGCGCTGGGCGCGCAGCGTTGTACAAGCTCGAATGCGAACTGCCGGCACTCTCGCGGCCGTTGTATGAATGCATTCTGAGCGGCGTACCACCGATCGAAAGCGGCATCGTGCATAACGATGTGTCGCGTCTTTCCACTCAACAAAGCATCTTCCACTACGCTAGCGCGGCAGGTTTGAGCACGGCAGCGGCGGCCTATCATTGGGTCAGTGAGCTGTATAACCGCAGCCCATTTCACGCCGCGCGCGACCGTCATACCGAGGCGCCGGAATTGCCCATTCAGCATGGCCATTTCTACTACGCCGATCACTACCCCGACTCCCATTTGTTCGCCGATGCCGAAAGCCTGCGAGTGCGCCACGCGCCTAACTTCCTGCTGGCGCATCCGATGAACATCGACGACGCCGGCCACAAGCACGGTCTCGACAGTCCTCAATACCGCAACAGCGCCCGCAGCGCCGACCTGTTGCTCGCCGAATACCTGCAACGCTGGCTCGAGGCCGGCTATCAAGTGCTGGTGACCGCTGACCACGGCATGAACAACGACCGCTCGCACAACGGTCTGCTCACTGAAGAGCGCGAAGTGCCGCTGTTTGTGCTGGGCGATGCGTTCAGCCTCGACAATTTTGCCCAACCGAAACAAACCGACCTGTGCGGCACCATCTGCGAACTGCTGGGTGTGCCCCATAACAAACCTGTCTGCCGGGAGCTGTTGAAGTGAGTTCAGTCACCCGTGGCAAATGGCTTGGCCTGCTGTGCCTGCTGCCCTTTGCCGTTTTCTTTATTGCCTTTCAGATCGCGCCGTTGCTGTGGGTGGCGATCAACAGCCTCGACAGCGCCGCCGGTTGGGGCCTGAGCAATTACGCCAAAGTGTTCAGCTCGAAGTTCTATTTGCAGGCCATTCAGCACAGCCTGGAAATTTCCTTCTGGTCGAGCGTGATCGGCATCGTGATCGCCATTCTCGGCGCGTACTCGTTGCGCAAGGTCGAGAGCAAACTGCGCGATTTCGTCATGGCGTTTTCCAACATGACCAGCAACTTCGCGGGCGTGCCGTTGGCGTTTGCCTTTGTGATTCTGCTCGGCTTCAACGGCGCGTTGACCATCATCCTCAAGCAGGCCGGCGTCATCGACGACTTCAACTTGTATTCGAAAACCGGCTTGATCGTGCTCTACACCTACTTCCAGATTCCCCTCGGCGTGCTGCTGCTCTACCCCGCCTTCGACGCGCTGCGTGAAGACTGGCGCGAGTCAGCCGAACTGCTGGGCGCCAGCACCTGGGACTTCTGGCGACACATCGGTTTGCCAGTGCTGACGCCAGCGCTGCTGGGCACGTTCATCATTTTGCTGGCCAACGCGCTGGGCGCTTACGCCACTGTGTACGCCCTGACTACCGGCAATTTCAACGTGCTGCCGATTCGTATCGCCGCCATGGTGGCCGGTGATATTTCGCTCAATCCGAACCTGGCCAGCGCCCTGGCGATGGTGCTGGTGGGGCTGATGGCGGTGATTACCGTGGTGCATCAATGGCTGTTGAAGAGGAGCTACCATGTCGCGCGTTGAAACCCGGGCGGCCGGGCTGTATCACCGCACGGTGGTCACCTTGCTGTTCCTCATTCTGTTATTGCCGCTGGCCGGCACCCTGCTCTACTCGGTTTCCACCAGCTGGTCGGCAACCATTCTGCCCGACGGCCTGACGCTGAAATGGTATGCGCAGCTGTGGACCGATCCGCGTTTTCTCACCGCATTTGGGCAATCGCTGCTGGTGTGTTTTGGCGCGTTGCTGCTGTCGGTGGTGCTGATTCTGCCGCTGCTGTTTGTGGTGCATTACCACTTCCCCAAGCTCGACGGCTTGATGAACATTCTGATCTTGCTGCCCTTCGCCGTGCCGCCCGTGGTGTCGTCGGTGGGCCTGTTGCAGATCTACGGTTCCGGCCCGCTGGCCATGGTGGGCACGCCGTGGATTCTGATCGGCTGCTACTTCACCGTGGCGCTGCCGTTTATGTACCGGGCCATCACCAACAACCTGCAAGCGATCAACCTCACCGACCTGATGGACGCCGCCCACCTGCTCGGCGCCAGCACCTGGAAAGCGGCCTTTCTGGTGGTGCTGCCCAACCTGCGCAAGGGGTTGATGGTGTCGCTATTTCTGTCGTTTTCTTTCCTGTTCGGTGAATTCGTCTTCGCTAACCTGCTGGTCGGCACGCGCTACGAAACCTTGCAGGTGTACCTGAACAACATGAAAAACAGCAGCGGCCACTTCAACAGCGCGCTGGTGATTTCCTATTTCTTTTTTGTGCTGCTGTTCACTTGGGCAGCCAACCGTTTGAACAAGGACAAAGCATGAGTTTTCTGAGCATTCAGGGGCTGCACAAAAGCTACGCCGCCACCTCGATTTTCAGCGATATCAACTGCGAAATTGCCAAGGGCGAATTCGTAACGCTGCTCGGCCCGTCCGGTTGCGGCAAATCCACCCTGCTGCGCTGCATCGCCGGCTTAACCGAAGTGAACGGCGGCAAAATTCTGCTTGAAGGCAACGACCTGGTGCCGCTTTCACCGCAGAAACGCGACATCGGCATGGTGTTCCAAAGCTATGCGCTGTTTCCCAACATGAGCGTGCAACAGAACGTCGCCTTCGGCCTGCGCATGCAAAAGGTCAGCAAGGACGACAGCGCCAAGCGCGTGAAAGAAGCGCTCGACATGGTGGAACTCGGCACCTTCGCCGACCGCTACCCGCACCAGCTTTCCGGTGGCCAATGCCAGCGCGTGGCCCTGGCACGCTCGCTGGTGACGCGTCCGCGTTTGCTGCTGCTCGATGAACCGTTGTCGGCCCTCGATGCGCGCATCCGCAAGCACCTGCGCGAGCAAATTCGCAGCATTCAGCAAGAGCTGGGACTGACGACTATTTTCGTGACCCACGACCAGGAAGAAGCGCTGACCATGTCGGACCGCATCTTCCTGATGAACGCCGGCAAAATCGTGCAGAGCGGCGACGCCGAAACCCTTTACACGGCGCCGGTCGATGCCTTCGCCGCCGGTTTCATCGGCAACTACAACCTGCTCGACGCCGATGCGGCCAGCCGCTTGTTGCTGCGCCCGGTGAACAGCCGCGTGGCGATTCGCCCGGAAGCGATTTCCTTGGGCAACGGCGATATCGACGCCCAGGTGCGCAGCCACAGCCTGCTCGGCAACGTGATTCGTTATCGGGTGGAAGCCCGTGGCGTCGAACTGCTAGTGGACGTGCTGAACCGCAGCGCCGATGACGTGCATGACAACGGTACGCAGCTGACCCTGAGCATCGACAGCAACGCGATCCGGGAGGTGGCGTGATGGCCCTGGCGATTTTTGACCTCGACGACACCCTGATCGACGGCGACTGCGCCAGCTTGTGGAGCGAACACATGGCCGATATCGGCTGGGTGGACGGCGAGTCGTTTGTGAAAAAAGACCACGAACTGATGGCCCTGTATGCCGAGGGCAAACTGGCGATGGAGGACTACATGACCTTCAGCCTGTCGCCGCTGGTGGGCCGCACCGCCGAGGAAGTGGCGTTTGTGGTCGAGCCGTTTGTGGAAGACGTGATCGAGCCGATTTTCTTCAGCGACGCCACCCGCTGCCTGGCCACGCACCGCGCGGCCGGCGACCGGATTTTGGTGATCTCCGCTTCAGCGCATTTCTTGGTCAGCGCCATTGCGGCGCGGCTGAAAATTGATGAAGTGCTGGCGATTGATCTCGAAGAAGTGCACGGCCACTACAGCGGCAACACGCAGGGCGTGCTGACTTACCGCGAAGGCAAAGTGACGCGCCTGCACGCTTGGCTGGCTGAACAGAATGAGAGTCTGGAAGGCGCCTATTTCTACTCCGACTCGCGCAATGATTTGCCGCTGTTGGCGCAGGTGAGCCATCCCCATGTGGTGAATCCAGACCCTGTGTTGCGTGAGCATGCCGAGAAGACCGGCTGGCCGATTCTTAACTGGCGTTAACGCTTGCCGCGCCCTCTCCCGCTAGCGCTTTGTTGCTGCGGGAGAGGCCTGACACTCCCGCTTCCGATAGTTGGGCGGTTTCCCCGCTCTGCAAATTGGACTCCTTGGCTTACCATGGCGCGCTTTTTCTGCCCAGGCACAAGGACCGGCTGCATGCGTCACCTCAAACCGCTTACCCGCCATTACACCGAGCAAACCATTCGGGGCATCACGTTTCACCTCGAGCCGACTCAGCGGGTAGCCATCGCCGCCGCCATCGAGCAGTTCTTCGCCAACCCCGCACAACGCATCACCCTCGACCCGCCGGAAGATACGCGCCTGGTTTGCCTATTAAACGGCGAGCAACAATGGGTGCTGAAATACAACCGGCTGCAGCATTGGAAGAAGCAACTGCAGAATTACCTGGGCATTCGCAAAGCGGTGGGCTTGCACGACCTGACCAACGAATTCGTCAACCTGTCGGCCATCAGCGCCAAAGCGGATTACGTGCCGCGCATTGCCGCCTACGGCTACAAGGCCCGCTTCCCGTTTCTGCGCGAGGAGTATTTGCTGATCGGTTTTTTGCCCGATCACCAGAGTGTTGACGCGCAATTGACCGTGGCGCCTGAGCAGGCGCCAACACTGCTGCCCGAGGTGTTTCGCCTGTTCGCGCGGATGCTCGACGACGGTTTCGTGCACATGGATCCCCATCCGAAAAACATCCTCATTGCGCCGGATGGCCAACTGAAACTGATCGACTTCGAATGCTGCGCCCACACCGTCATCAACCGCGATGCCAGCCTGGGTTTTCTGATGGGCTACGTGTTCACCTACTGGCTCAAACGCTTTATCGAACTCGACGACTACCGCGCCTGTTGCGAGGGTTATCTTCAGGCAGAACAGCCTGGGCTGGATCGGCAGATGTTCGATCCGGTGTTCGAGCGTTTTCTGACCGGGCGCGTATCGCGCTCCACCCGGTATTCGATCCTGACCTCGGCTAACGCTCAGGCCGAGTTCATCCGCGCCAAGCGCTGATCGTTATGTAGGAGCGAGCTTGCTCGCGAAGCTTTTCGTCGCGACACAAAACGCTTCGCGAGCAAGCTCGCTCCTACAAGGGCAATCGCAGGTTGAGCGCAAATGCGCGACAAAAAAAGGCAGCCCGAAGGCTGCCTTTTTTGTTTATCACCGAAGCGATCAGGTGGTACGGATCAGGTGGTCAAACGCGCTCAACGACGCTTTGGCACCCTCGCCTACCGCGATCACGATCTGCTTGTACGGCACGGTGGTCACGTCGCCGGCAGCGAAGATGCCGGGCAGCGAGGTTTCACCACGGGCGTCGACGATGATCTCGCCACGGTTCGACAGTTCGATGGTGCCCTTGAGCCATTCGCTGTTAGGCAGCAGGCCGATTTGCACGAAAATGCCTTCCAGCTCGATGTTGATGAACTCATCGGAGTTGCGGTCTTTGTAGACCAGTCCGGTCACTTTCTGGCCGTCGCCTTTCACTTCGCTGGTCAGCGCGCTAGTGATCACGTTGACGTTCGGCAGGCTGTGCAGTTTGCGTTGCAGCACCGCATCGGCGCGCAGCTTGCTGTCGAACTCGATCAGGGTCACGTGGCTGACGATACCGGCCAGGTCAATGGCCGCTTCCACGCCAGAGTTACCCCCGCCGATCACCGCCACGCGCTTGCCTTTGAACAGCGGACCGTCGCAGTGCGGGCAGTACGCCACGCCGCGGTTGCGGTATTCCTGCTCGCCCGGCACATTCATTTCGCGCCAGCGGGCACCGGTGGCCAGAATCACGGTTTTGGCCTTCAGCGACGCGCCGCTTTCGAACTTGATTTCGTGCAGCTCGCCGGCATTTTTCGCAGGCACCAGAGCACTGGCACGTTGCAGGTTCATGATGTCGACTTCGTACTGCTTCACATGTTCTTCAAGGGCACGGGCCAGTTTCGGGCCTTCGGTTTCCTGCACGGAAATGAAGTTCTCGATGGCCATGGTGTCGAGCACCTGACCGCCGAAACGCTCAGCCGCCACGCCAGTGCGGATGCCTTTACGAGCGGCGTAAATAGCGGCTGCGGCACCGGCTGGGCCACCGCCAACCACCAATACGTCGAAGGCTTCTTTGCTATTGAGCTTCTCGGCATCACGGGCGGAGGCGCCGGTGTCGATCTTCGCCAGCACTTGTTCAACGTCCATGCGGCCTTGGCCGAACAGTTCGCCGTTCAGGTAGATGCTCGGCACCGACATGATCTGACGCTGCTCAACTTCTTCTTGGAAGAGCGCGCCGTCGATGGCCACGTGGCGGATGTTGGGGTTGAGCACGGCCATCAGGTTCAAGGCCTGAACGACGTCCGGGCAGTTCTGGCACGACAGCGAGAAATAGGTTTCAAAGTTGAATTCGCCTGGGAGGTTCTTGATCTGCTCGATCACGTCCGCAGCGACTTTCGAAGGGTGGCCGCCCACTTGCAGCAGGGCCAGCACCAACGAGGTGAATTCGTGGCCCATGGGAATACCAGCAAAACGCAGGCTGATATTGGCGCCGGGACGATTCAGGGCGAAAGACGGCTTACGGGCATCGTTGCCATCTTCTCGCAGGGTAATTTTGTCGGTCAGGCTGACGATGTCGTTCAGCAGGCCGCTGAGCTCACGGGATTTGTCGCTGTCATCGAGGGACGCGACGATCTCGAATGGCTGAGTAACCTTCTCGAGGTAAGCCTTCAACTGGGTCTTCAGAGTGGCGTCCAACATGATGCGGTACCTTCCGTTTACAAAATTCAGGGAAAAAAATGCCCGAGCGGATCGCGCCCAGGCATTGGGCGTGCGGAGCCGATAAAGCCCCGCAGCGCTGCTTGCTTAAACGAATTCCAAACCCAGCTAACTACGAGATGGCGGATCTGTTTTCAGTGCCGCCGCGTGACTGCGCAGCGGGCTTGGAGTCGTTTTTAGATTTTGCCGACCAGGTCCAAAGAAGGAGCCAGAGTGGCTTCGCCTTCTTTCCACTTGGCTGGGCACACTTCACCTGGGTGAGCAGCGGTGTACTGAGCAGCTTTCAATTTACGCAGGGTTTCCGACACGTCACGAGCGATCTCGTTGGAGTGGATTTCTACGGTCTTGATCAGGCCTTCCGGGTTGATCACGAAAGTGCCGCGCAGTGCCAAGCCTTCTTCGGCAATGTGCACGCCGAAAGCGTTGGTCAGCTGGTGAGTCGGGTCGCCGATCAGCGGGAACTGAGCCTTGCCAACGGCTGGCGAAGTTTCGTGCCAAACCTTGTGGGAGAAATGAGTGTCGGTGGTGACGATGTACACCTCAGCGCCGGCTTTTTGGAACTCGGCGTAGTTGTTAGCGGCGTCTTCAATTTCCGTCGGGCAGTTAAAGGTGAACGCTGCCGGCATGAAGATCAGGACCGACCACTTGCCCTTCAGGGACTGCTCGGTCACTTCGATGAATTTACCGTTGTGGAAAGCATTGGCGGTGAACGGTTTGACTTCGGTATTGATCAGAGACATTCGCTAAATCCTTCTGGTTGGAAAATTTACAGGAAGGATAGTAGGCCGATCTGCCTGAAAGAGCATATTGATTGAAACCATGGCAACGATTGCTTTACCCAATCGATGCCACGGAACAGCAATATAAAAGCGCAATGGAAACTGCTGATTAACTTAGAGATTCATCCAACAGCAACGCAACCTTTCCGGACACAGTATTGCTGGCGAGTGCAGCAAAAGCGGCCTCCACATCCTTGCTGGCAAAGGTACGCTCCAATTGCGGTTTTAGTCGACCCTCTGTGAACAGCGGCCAGACGTGCTGACTCAAATCGATCAGCAGATCAGCCTTGAATTGATCGCTTCGGCTACGCAGCGTGGAGCCGCAAAACTGCACGCGTTTGGCCAGCATCAGGCCCAAGTCGAACGTCGCTTGGCGGCCGCCCATTACACCAATGGACACCCAGCGCCCATCCAGTGCGATTACCTGCTGGTTGAGCTCGGCGTAGTTCGCGCCCACCGGATCCAGAATCACATCGAAGGGTGCGAAATCGCGCAGGCTTTCAAGGTCTTTGTCTCGCAGCACGCCGCCTTGGGCGCCAAGGCTTTCGCAATAGGCCAGACGATCTGCGGACCCTACGCTCACCCAGCACGGGTTACCGAACGCTTTGCACAATTGAATGGCCGCCGAACCCACGCCGCTGGCGCCCGCGTGCAGCAACACTTTCTCGCCGGGCTTCAACTGCGCCAGCTGAAAAATGTTCAGCCACGCGGTGGCGTACACCTCGGGAATCACGGCCGCTTCAACCAGACTCAGGCCCTGCGGGACCGGCAAGGCGTGACGGCCATCGACCACCACTTCCTCGGCCATCGCACCGCCCGCGAGCAGCGCGCAAACACGGTCGCCGACCTGCCATGAGCTGCCTGCACCGACTTCGGTGATAACCCCGGAACACTCCAGACCCAGCGTGTCGCTGGCACCCGGAGGCGGCGGATAATGGCCGGCTCGCTGGAGCAGGTCAGCACGATTGAGACCGGCCGCCGCAACGCGAATTCGGATCTGTCCGACGTCGCAGGTGAGACTTGGTCGATCTGCCCATTCAGCGCGTCCTTCAACGCCTTGCAATGCCTTCACGGTGCCTCCATAGTGAGTTCGGACTGAGCCCGGTGCGAACCATCGAGCTATTTGCATTATGCAGCCGGGGCCAACGGAACCGGCGCTCTCAAAGACGGCCTAATATGCGTTATCAACTACCCTCGCGTCGACTCAGCATGCAGCGCTTTTTACCCAGTTCCGCCTTAGCCCTTTTGATCGGTTTCAGTGCCCTCCCCCTCACGGCGTGCGCCACTGCGACCGCGAACAATGGCTGGGACACGTTGCAACCAGACCGCGAGCAGGTAATCGCCAGTCTCAATGTAGTGGAGCTGCTCAAGCGCCATCACTACAGCAAACCGCCGCTCAACGATGAGCGCTCGGTAATCATCTATGAGAGCTATCTGAAACTGCTCGATCCGTCGCGCAGTTACTTCACGGCCGGCGACATCGCCGAGTTTGATAAGTGGCGCACACAGTTCGACGATTTTCTTAAGAGTGGCGATCTCGACCCTGGGTTCACCATTTACAAGCGTCACCTCGACCGCCTGAAACAGCGCCTCGATTTTGCCTTGGGCCTGCTCAATAAAGGCATCGACAAAATCGACTTCGGCGTTGATGAAAGCCTGATGGTCGATCGCGAAAAAGCGCCGTGGGCCAAAGACACCGCCGAACTCGATGAGCTGTGGCGCAAGCGCGTAAAAGACGAAGTGCTGCGCTTGAAAATCGCTGGTAAAGAACCGGCGGCGATCCAGGAATTGCTGACCAAGCGCTACAAGAATCAACTGTCGCGTCTGGAGCAAACCCGTAGCGAAGACATCTTCCAGGCCTACATCAACACCTTCGCCCAGTCCTACGATCCGCACACCAACTACCTGTCTCCCGACAGCGCGGAAAACTTCGACATCAACATGAGCCTGTCGCTTGAAGGCATCGGTGCCGTGCTGCAAAGCGATAACGACACCGTGAAAGTGGTTCGCCTGGTGCCGGCAGGTCCTGCCGACAAGAGCAAACAGGTGGCCCCGGCTGACAAGATTGTTGGCGTTGCCCAAGGCAATGGCGAGATGGTCGACGTCATCGGCTGGCGTCTGGATGAAGTGGTCAAACTGATTCGCGGTCCAAAAGGTTCGGTGGTTCGCCTGGAAGTGGTGCCTGCCACCAACGGCCCGAATGACCAGACCAGCAAAGTCGTTTCGATTACCCGCGAAGCGGTAAAACTTGAAGAGCAAGCCGCGAAAAAATCGGTACTCAAACTCAAGCACGATGGTCGCGACTACAAACTCGGCGTCATCGAAATTCCTGCCTTCTATCTCGACTTCAAAGCGTTCCGTGCTGGCGACCCGGATTACAAAAGCACCACGCGTGACGTGAAGAAACTGCTGGCTGAATTGCAGAAAGAGAAAGTCGACGGCGTGGTTATCGACCTGCGCAACAACGGCGGCGGCTCGCTTCAGGAGGCCACCGAGCTAACCGGTCTGTTTATCAACCAGGGCCCGACCGTACTGGTGCGTAATGCCGATGGTCGTGTCGACGTGCTGGCTGATGAAAACCCAGGCACCTATTACAGCGGCCCGATGGCGTTGTTGGTGAACCGTCTCTCAGCGTCGGCTTCGGAGATTTTCGCCGGTGCCATGCAGGACTATCACCGCGCCTTGATCCTCGGCGGCCAGACCTTCGGCAAGGGCACCGTCCAAACCATTCAGCCGCTTAACCATGGCGAACTGAAACTGACCCTGGCCAAGTTCTACCGCGTCTCCGGCCAGAGCACTCAGCATCAGGGCGTACTGCCGGACATCGCTTACCCAGCGGTGGTCGACACCAAGGAAATTGGCGAAAGCGCGCTGCCGGAAGCCATGCCATGGGACAGCATCCGCCCGGCCATCAAGCCGGAAAGCGATCCGTTCAAACCGTTCCTGGTTGAGCTCAAAGCTCGCCACGATGCGCGCGTCGCCAAAGACGCCGACTTCGTGTTCACCCGCGAGCGTTTGGAACTGGCGCAAAAGCTGAGCCACGAAACTACCGTGAGCCTCAACGAGGTCAAACGCCGCGCCCAGCACACCGACATCGAAACCCAGCAATTGGCCATGGAGAACACCCGCCGTGCCGCCAAGGGCCAAGAGCCGCTGAAGGAACTGAAGAAAGAAGACGAAGACGCGCTGCCCACCGAAGACGACAAAGTGAAACCCGAAGACGATGCCTATCTGTCCGAAACCGGCCAGATTCTGCTCGATTACCTGGGTCTGAACTCGGCAGTGGCCAAGCACTGACGGAGCGTCATCAAGCAGTCATCAAACTGTCGTGAAATAAGGGGCTGATAGCGATATCAGCCCCTTTGTTTTTTCAGGACATCGAGAGCGACCCATGACCGTCACCGAGCAGTTGAGCGCGCTGGACCACATCCTTGCTCACGGCGACCTGCATAGCCTGTTTCAGCCCATCGTGTCGCTGTCCGAACGCCGCATTCTTGGTTACGAAGCCCTTACACGCGGCCCCTCAAACAGCCCGCTGCACTCCCCCGTCAATCTGTTTGGCGTAGCCCGCCATGCCGGCCGCCTGAGCGAACTGGAACTGGCTTGCCGCAAAAGTGCGTGCCGCTCATTCAGCGAGCACAAGCTGGAGGGCAAGCTGTTTCTCAACGTCTCCCCAGACTCGCTGCTGGAGCCGACGCACCAGCCCGGGCGCACCCTGCAACTGCTGCAGAATTACGGCATTCCGCCGAGCCAGGTGGTAATCGAACTAACCGAGCAATCGCCGACCGAAGACTTTTCCCTCCTGTACACCGCTCTCCACCACTACCGTGCCATGGGCTTTTCGATTGCCTTGGACGACCTCGGCGCGGGCTATTCGAGCCTGCGTTTGTGGTCCGAACTGCGCCCGGACTACGTCAAGATCGACCGGCACTTTATCGACGGCATTCACCAGGACGCCGTGAAGCGCGAGTTCGTCGGCTCCATTCTGCAAATGGCCAAGGCCTCCCGCGCGCAGGTGATCGCCGAAGGCATTGAGCTGGCTGAAGAGCTGACAGTGCTGGCTGAAATGGGCGTCGACCTGCTGCAAGGCTATTTACTCAGCCGCCCGCAGGAATTGCCGCCTCGCGATGCCCGTAGCTTGCTGCCCCAACTTGATGCCAGCGCGCCGGCACTGAACGACGAAGGCAGCGACCTCACCGCCTTGCTCAATGAACAACCTGCGGTAAAAGAAAGCTTGCCGATTGCCGCCGTGCTCGAAGCCTTTCGTGCCCAAGCGAACCTGAACTCGCTGGCGGTGCTGAACGAAGCACAGCAGCCGGTGGGCATCGTCCATCGGCACTCGTTGTCCGATGCGCTGCTCAAACCCTTCGCCACCGACCTGTTCGCGCGTAAGCCGATTAGTCGCCTGATGAGCACCGACTTCCTGGCAGTGGACATCGGCCAGAGCCTGCAAAAGGTCAGCCGCCTACTCACCAGCCGCGCGCGGCAACGTATGGAGGAGGATTTCATCATCACGCTGCACGGCCGCTACCTGGGCCTGGGGCGTGTGATCGATGTGCTCAAGCTGATTACCGAACTGAAAATTCAGCAGGCGCGGCACGCTAATCCGCTCACGCTACTGCCCGGCAACGTGCCCATTCAGCAATGCCTGACGCGCCTCTTGCAACAGAGCCGCGAGGCGGTGATTTGCTACGTGGATATCGACAGTTTCAAGCCGTTCAACGACCTGTACGGCTACGCCAAAGGCGACGAAATTCTGTTGTGCCTGGCGCAATGTCTGAATGAACGTGTAGACCCGACTCGAGACTTCGTCGGCCATATCGGCGGCGACGACTTTCTTCTGGTGTTGGGCTCGGAAGATTGGCGAGCGCGCTTGAACCGACTACTGGAAGATTTTCAGGGCCAGTGCCGGCGTTTTTACAGCGCGGAACACTTGGAAGCCGGCTGCTTCATTGCGCATAACCGCAAAGGCCACCGCGAGGAGTTTCCACTGTTGTCGCTGTCGTTGGGGGTGGTGCATTTGCATCCGTCCAGTTGCTCCACGCTGGATGCGGCGCAGCTGGCCGGCTTGGCCTCGGAAGCCAAGCGCCAGGCGAAAAATGTGCCCGGCTACAGCCTGCACATTATCGACACGCAAAAGCTTACGGCCTGATTAAATACCCAGCTCGGTGGCGCGTTGAGCGTAACGCTCGGCGAGCGCTGAGTCGGCGGCCAAGCCGTGCTCACCTTCGGCGTACAACTGCGCCAGACGGCGAGCGGCCAGTGGGTGACCCGCGTCGGCCGCCAGCGTCCACCAATGCGCCGCCTCGGTGCCATCCGGCGCCTTGCGCGTATCGCCCGCCAGGCTGAGCACGCCAAGCTGATATGCCGCCTTGGCGTCCCCGCCAGTGGCTGCCTTGCCGAGCAGGCGAATACCTTCTTCACGGGCGCCAAAACCGCGACCGCGAAACACCAGTAAATGACCGTAGAAGCTTTGCGCGGGCACGTCGTCCAATGCCGCCATGCGGGCGAATTGGCCTTCCATCCAGGCCCAGACTCGCGGCTGTTTCACCAGCGCCGGCCAGCGCAACAGGCGCCGGGCCACGAAATAGCCCAGGCGCGCTTTAACTCGCCAATAAAACACTCAGACCTCTTCCGGGTAGTCGTACTCGAATACACGCACCACTTCGGCCGCATGCCAGGAGGCCGCCGCGATGCCGTCGCTCGGGCCGCTGAAGCGTCCGAGGCGCACAGCGCATTCGAAAAAGCCGGTGCGCGGCAAACGACTGGCGCCTTGGCTAATGACCAGCGCACTACGCAGTGGGTTTTCCGCGCGGGCGTCCAGAGCCGCCAAGTGCTCCAGTGCCGCAGTGAGGGTTTGCATCGCTGGGGTTGGCAATTCCAACCGTTCGATCAGGGCGCGATACGTGAGCAGATGCCGTTGCCGGCGCGCTTCAGCAAGCTCGCCCAGAAGTGCCTGCCAGTGGTGACGACTGATACTCACGCTCACGTATCGGCCTCCCAACTGCTCACACCCAGATTCCAGGCCAGCGCGCGGCGAATGGCCGAGTCCGGCTGGCGTTCACCGCTTTCAATCATCTCGAGGTAGTGCGGGCTGATGCCCACCGTGCGCGCTAACGCTTCGACGGTCAGGCCCTTGGCCTCTCGAAGCGCAGTTAGTTCATTGAGACTGGAGGCCGACACAGCCGGCTCGCTGACCGCCACTGCTGCAGCCGGAAGTCGACCCGCCGCTTGCAATAGCGCTTGATACTCCGCCCATGGCAGCACCGCATATTCGGCTTCGCCATCACGCATGATTACCTGAACATCCATCACCGCCCACCCCATGGAAAAGCAGTGCCGACTGGCTCAGCACTTTCCTTGTAAGGGCGCATCTTAACAGCCCAAAACGAGATCGGGGCGTGATGCGCGGGGCAAGTTTTCCCCGTGATTAAGGCGCGGAATCGCCCTCAGATGATGGCACCGGTGATGGCAACCGCAGCAATTCTTCCTGCTGCGCCGGTGTTCGTGCAGCGAGCCAGGCACGGAATTCATCCAGCTCGCCGCTCCAGGTGCGCAGCAGCCAACCGAGCACGGCGATGTCATCGATGAAACCAACGCCAAGCAGCGCATCGGGTATGGCATCGATTGGCGAGAGGAAATACAACAGCGCCGCCACCACCGACAGCAGGGCTTGCGAACTGATGCCGCGATACTCACCGCGCCACCATGCCATACACAGCGCCAGTAACACTCGTAACTCTGCCTTCAATGCGCCCAGGCGACCGCCCTGGGATGCGCTCTTGCGCGTGACTGCCAGGAGCAAAGCAGGCAATCGGCCGCGGGCAATAAACCGCTGCGCCAGCGGCAGGTAACGGGCGAAATTCCATGGCGTTTTCATCGGCATTTCTCCTCAGCCCGCGTGCGTACTGGGCTGGCTGGGTTATCCACCGAAGCTGTGGATAACCTTGTGAACAAGCGGCTGGTGGTCCAAGCCAACGCCCATGGCGCGGGGCTTTGCTACAGATCGGGCATTTTTTAATCAGCGTAAAAATACCAACTAAATCAGCTAGTTACTGAAGATATAAATGTGGTACGTAAGTGTCACTTGGCGGCGATGGGAGTTGTTCGCGAAATGTGCATAACCGTAACACCCATGCTTATTTGAGACCCGCCAGTCAACCCGTGGTTCGGACTTTAGACGCGCAGAAACAACAACGCCCCGTCGAGACGGGGCGCTGGGATGACACTGAGTATTACTGAGCGGGTTCTGGAGCCGGTGCTGCGGATGGGTCTTTGATGCCCAGCAGTTCCAGATCGAAAACCAGTACCGAGTTGGCAGGAATCGCCGGGCTCGGGCTCTGGGCGCCGTAAGCGAGTTCGCTTGGGATGTAGAGCTTGATCTTCTCGCCAACGTGCATCAGTTGCAGGGCTTCAACCCAACCTGGGATCACGCCGCTAACTGGCAGGTCAATCGGGCTGCCGCGCTCAACAGAGCTGTCGAACACTTTGCCATCAGTCAACTTGCCTTCGTAGTGAACAGTCACCACGTCGGAGGCTTTAGGCTGAGGGCCGTCTGCCTTCTTGACGACTTCGTATTGCAGACCCGAAGCCGTGGTGGTCACACCGTCACGCTTCTTGTTTTCTTCGAGGAATTTCTTGCCGGCTGCAGCCGACTCTTCGGCGAGCTTGGCGCTGCGCTCTTCAGCACGCTTCTGCAGCGAAGCGAAAGCTTCCATCAGCTCTTCATCTTTGAGCTTCTGCTCTTTCTTGCCGATAGCGTCTTCGATGCCTTGAGCAACTGCCTTGGAATCGAGATCGTTCATACCTTCTTGAGCCAGGCTTTTGCCCATGTTCAAGCCGATACCGTAGGACGCTTTTTGCGCGGGGGTTTTCAGCTCAACGCTGGTCTGCGAATCGCAGCCCGCGAGCACCAGGCCAACCAAGGCCACCGCCGCCGCTAAACGATGTTGTCTCATACTCATTCCTTGTTAGTGCTAAAGAGGGCAATCGAGTGAAGCGGGGAGCTTAGCAGGCCGCCGGGATCACTGGCTACGGGGATACGAACGGGAAAAGTGCCATAAGTTCAGGCATCCAAACGGAATTTCTCCGGGAAAAGGCTAGGAAAAGTCGTGTGCATTTTTTGAACAAAAACGGGGGTTCGCAGGCGGCTCAGGTGAGCTGCAAGCGGCAATGAAAGGAGGGGGTAAAACGGGGAAGTCAGAAACGAAAAAAGCGGCCAATGGCCGCTTCCTCGTTGAGTCTCTACTTCAGTCTATAGAGACTCGTAATATGGCGCAGCGGACGGGACTCGAACCCGCGACCCCCGGCGTGACAGGCCGGTATTCTAACCGACTGAACTACCGCTGCGCGTAACCTCGATTGGTGGGTGATGACGGGATCGAACCGCCGACCCTCTGCTTGTAAGGCAGATGCTCTCCCAGCTGAGCTAATCACCCTTCACTCTCGAAGTGGGGCGCATTCTACGGAGCGATCCTCACCCTGGCAAGCCCTTTTTAAAATAATTTTTACTGACGTTCCAAAGGCTTAGCGCAGGGTTGGCCAATGGCGTTCAGGGGGGAATAATGCGCGCTTTGCGAAAAATGGAGTTCTTCCCTCATGTGGTTCCGCAACCTGCTCGTCTATCGCCTCACCCAAGATCTGCCCTTCGATGCGCAAGCACTGGAAACCGCACTGGCCGCCAAACCCGCTCGCCCCTGCGCCAGCCAGGAACTGACCACCTACGGTTTTATCGCCCCGTTCGGCAAAGGTGAAGACGCCCCGCTGGTTCATGTAAGCCAGGACTTCATGCTGATCGCCGCGCGTAAAGAAGACCGCATTCTTCCCGGCAGCGTCGTGCGCGATGCCGTTAAAGAGAAGGTCGACGAAATCGAGGCCGAGCAAATGCGCAAGGTCTATAAAAAGGAACGCGACCAGATCAAGGATGAAATCATCCAGGCCTTCCTGCCCCGCGCCTTTATTCGCCGCTCTTCCACCTTTGCCGCCATCGCGCCGAAGCAAGGTCTGATTCTGGTTAACGCTGCCAGCCCGAAGCGCGCCGAAGACTTGCTGTCCACCCTGCGCGAAGCCATTGGCTCGCTGCCGGTGCGCCCGCTTTCGGTAAAAGTGGCGCCGACCGCCACCATGACCGAGTGGGTCAAAACCCAAACCGCCACCCCCGGTTTCCACGTGTTGGATGAGTGCGAGCTGCGCGACACCCAGGAAGACGGCGGCATCGTTCGTTGCAAACGCCAGGACCTGACCAGCGAAGAAATTCAGTTGCACCTGTCGTCTGGCAAATTCGTCACTCAGCTGTCCCTGGCTTGGGAAGACAAACTGTCGTTCGTGCTCGACGACAAACTGATCATCAAGCGCCTGCGCTTCGAAGACTTGCTCACCGACCAGGCTGAACAGGACGGCGGCGACGAAGCCCTCGGCCAGCTGGATGCCAGCTTCACGCTGATGATGCTGACCTTTAACGAATTCCTGCCGCAGCTGTTCGAAGCACTGGGCGGCGAAGAAATTCCGCAAGGCGTTTAACCCCCCGTTCAGGAAATCCCCATGCGCGCACTCGCCGCTCTCAGTCGTTTCGTTGGCAATACATTCGCCTATTGGGTGCTGCTGTTCGCCGTGGTGGCGTTCTTCGTTCCGAGTTTGTTTATCGGCTTGAAGGTCGCCATCGTGCCGTTGCTGGGCGTGGTGATGTTCGGCATGGGCCTGACCCTCAAGCTCGACGATTTCGCCGAAGTCGCCCGCCATCCGTGGCGTGTGGCATTGGGCGTGGTCGCGCACTTCGTGATCATGCCCGGCGTGGCGTGGCTCTTGTGTCAGCTCTTCCACCTGCCGCCAGAGATTGCCGTGGGCGTGATTCTGGTCGGCTGCTGCCCGAGCGGCACCGCCTCCAACGTGATGACGTGGCTGGCCAAAGGCGACCTGGCGTTGTCGGTAGCCATTGCCGCCGTCACCACCCTGCTCGCGCCGCTGCTGACGCCTGCGCTTATCTGGCTGCTGGCGTCGGCCTGGTTGCCGGTGTCGTTTGCCGAGCTGTTCTGGTCGATTTTGCAAGTGGTGCTGCTGCCCATCGTGCTCGGCGTGGTGGCGCAACGGCTGCTCGGCGAGCGCACGCGATTGGCGGTGGATGTGCTGCCGCTGGTGTCGGTGGTCAGCATTGTGCTGATCGTCAGCGCCGTCGTGGCAGCCAGTCAGGCGAAGATCGCCGAGTCCGGCTTGCTGATCATGGCGGTGGTAATTCTGCACAACAGCTTTGGCTTTTTGCTGGGCTACTTCACCGGCAAGGTATTCAAGCTGCCGCTGGCGCAACGTAAATCGCTTGCGCTGGAAGTGGGCATGCAAAATTCCGGGCTGGGCGCCGCCCTCGCCAGTGCGCACTTTTCACCGCTGGCCGCCGTGCCCAGCGCGCTGTTCAGCGTATGGCACAACATATCCGGGGCGCTGCTGGCGACGTGGTTTCGCCGGATGCAAGATGACCAGCCGGCACCTGGCTCCCTGGAAAAGCCTGATCAGTCCATATCCTGAAACGTCTGCCAGGCTTGCCATCTGACAAGCCTTGTGCAAAATACCGCACAGCCTGAGGACGACCTTGGGCCTGCCTTTCACTCGGGGACGACCCCACACACTGTGGAGCTAGTCTCATGTCCTGGATCATTCTGATCGTCGCCGGCTTGTTCGAAGTGGCGTGGGCCATCGGCCTGAAATACACCGACGGCTTCAGCCGCCCTCTCCCCACCGCACTCACCGTTTGCGCCATGCTCGTCAGCCTGGGCCTACTGGGTCTTGCCATGAAAGAGCTGCCGCTGGGCACTGCCTATGCGATATGGACGGGGGTGGGTGCCGTGGGCACGGTCATCGCCGGCATCGTCCTGTTCGGCGAAGCCGTGACGCTGATTCGATTGAGTAGCGTGGCGTTGATTATTTGCGGCTTGGTTGGCCTCAAGCTCAGCCACTAGCAAGGGCAACGCCTGTAGGAGCTAGCTTGCTAGCGAACCCTGCAAACGACATTCGCGATCATCGTTTGCAGGATTCGCCAGCAAGCTGGCTCCTACAAAAGCTTACCTGATGCTGCCACGCAACTGCGCCACCTGCGCTTGCAACACGGCGGGCGTTGCCGCTTCCGGCGCCAGCGGCGTGCCGGCCACCAGGGCTATGCGCGACCACAGGCGACGGAACAAGCCCTTGTTCGGGTCTCTGCTGAAGAAACTGCCCCACAAGCCCTGCAGCGCCAGCGGAATCACCGGCACCGGGTTCTCTTCCAGAATGCGCGTCACGCCGGCTTTGAACTCGTTGATCTCGCCGTCAGTGGTCAGCTTGCCTTCCGGGAAGATCAGCACCAGCTCGCCGTTTCTCAGGTACTCGCCAATCTTTTTGAATGCCTGGTCGTATATCAGCAAATCCTCGCTGCGCCCGGCAATCGGCACAGTGCCGGCGGTGCGGAAGATAAAGTTGAGCACCGGCAAGTTGTAGATTTTGTAGTACATGACAAAGCGAATCGGCCGGCGCACCGCTCCGCCAATCAGCAGCGCATCTACAAACGAAACGTGGTTGCACACCAACACAGCGGCGCCCTCGTCTGGAATCCGATCCAGCTCGCGGTGCTCGACGCGGTACATGGAATGGCTGAGCAGCCAGATCATGAAACGCATGGTGAACTCGGGAACGATTTTGAAGATGTAGCTGTTCACCGCGATGTTCATCAGCGACACCACCAAAAACAGCTGCGGAATGGACAGCTTGGCGACGGCCAGGAACAGAATCGAGGCGATGGCCGAAACCACCATGAACAGCGCGTTGAGGATGTTGTTGGCGGCGATCACGCGCGCGCGCTCGTTCTCAACAGTGCGCGACTGAATCAGCGCGTACAGCGGCACGATGTAAAAACCACCAAAAATACCGATGCCAAGAATGTCGCCCAACACCCACCACGCCTGGCCGTAGCTCAACACTTGCAGCCAACTGTGCGGCTCGGCGGTTTGTGGGAAGTTGCCGGAATGCCACCACAGCAAGATGCCGAATACCGTCAGACCGATAGAGCCAAACGGCACCAGACCGATCTCGACTTTACGCCCGGACAAGCGCTCACACAGCATCGAGCCCAGGGCAATGCCCACCGAGAACACGGTGAGAATCAGCGTCACCACGGTCTCGTCACCGAACAGCCATTCTTTGGCGTACGCAGGAATTTGCGTCAGATAAATTGCGCCGAGAAACCAGAACCACGAGTTGCCGACAATCGAGCGCGACACCGCCGGACGCTGGCCCAGGCCCATGCGCAAAATGGCCCACGACTGGCGAAAGATGTTCCAGTCCAGCACCAGGCTCGGCAGTGCCGCCGACGCAGGCGGAATGCCTCGGCTGGCGACGTAACCGGCAACCGCGATGGCAACGATGGCGGTGGCCACCAGCGGCGCATACGTTTGCTCCGACATCATCACGCCGGCGCCGATGGTGCCCGCCAGAATGGCCAGAAACGTGCCCATCTCGACCAAGGCGTTGCCGCCCACCAACTCGTCATCGCGCAAGGCGGCCGGAAGAATCGAGTACTTCACCGGCCCGAACAGCGCCGAATGCGTGCCCATGCCGAACAGGGCGACGAACATCAGCGTCAGGTTATTGAGCAGAAAACCCGCTGCGCCTACCGACATGATCAGAATTTCCGCGAGTTTGATGGCGCGGATCAGCCGGTGCTTGTCGAACTTCTCGCCGAACTGGCCGCCCAGCGCCGAGAACAGGAAAAACGGCAGGATAAACAGCAGCGCGCACAGGTTCACCAGCACGGTGCGGTCGCCAGAGATACTGAGTTTGAACAGGATGGCCAGAATCAGCGACTGCTTGAAAATGTTGTCGTTGAAGGCGCCGAGCAATTGCGTTACGAAGAAAGGCAGAAAGCGTTTTTTACCCAACAAAGCGAACTGCGAGTGTGTGGTCATGATCCCTGTGTACCTGTGGTGAGGCCACGCCGGCCGTCCAGCATTGGACTGCAAATGCGTGACACAAAGCCACAGGGCGAAACAGATTTTGTGCCGGAACGTGCGAAAAAATTGCGCTTATAGCGGCAACTGGCCGAACGCCCAGCGCAGCAAGAAGAACACTACAAACCCGCCGCCAATGGTGGCGAGCAAGTGCCGAGTGAGGGCAGCGATCACAATCGCAGCGAAGCCGGCGAGCAAGTAAGCGTTATCCAGGCGAAGCGCCAGGTGCTCGCCATCAGGCATCAACATGCCCGGCACCACAATCGCCGTGAGCACAGCCGTCGGCACGTAATGCAAGCCTTGCAGCACCAGCGGCGGGAAGCGAAGGTTGGGCCAGGCGAACAAGCTGTAGCGCACCGCAAAGGTGATGAGTGCCATGCCGAGAATTAGCCACCACGTTTGCATCACGCGCCCTCCCCGACCACGGGTTTGCTAACGCGACGCTCCAGCGCCACCCCAACGATGATCCCGGCCATGGCCGCCGCCAGCAATCCGAGTTTGTAAGGCAGGGCGTGACACGCCACCGCCACGGCGCCAGCGACTACGGCGGCGGCCACTTGCGGCGTATTGCGCAGCAGCGGCACGACGATGCCGATGAAGGTTGCCAGCATGGCGAAATCCAGCCCCCAGCCGGCCAGGCTCGGCATCGCTTGGCCGAACAACACGCCGAGCAATGACGAACTGATCCAACACAGGTACAAGGCCAGCGCCACGCCTGCGTGGTACCAATGGCCATGGTCACCGGCGCCGTGCGCCAGGTAGCGGCGCTGCACCACAGCAAAGGTTTCGTCGGTCAGGCCAAAGGCCAGGGGCACGCGCCACGCTTGCGGCAGATGGGCGATGTAAGGCTGCAACGAAGCGCTGTACAGCACATGGCGCAAGTTGACGATCAAGGTGGTGAAAAGAATGACCGCCGCGCCGGTGCCGGCGGTGAGCAGGCTAATGGCAATGAACTGCGCCGAGCCGGCATACACCAGCAATGACATGCCCAACGCCTGCCACAGGCTGAGCCCGGCAACGCTCGCCAAGGTGCCGTAAATAATGCCGAAGGGCGCGATGCCGACAATCATCGGCACGCTGTCGCGCAAGCCGTAAGCGAACAACTGCGAGCGGTTCATGGGTGCGCCTGCCGAACCGTCGAGGTGCTCGTCCACTGGTTGATGCGTTGCGCCGCAAGCCGCTCAACACCGAAAAAATCCGCTATCTGCCAACACTCTGCTGCATTACCCGCTGCCATCGCTACCCGCTGAAACGCGCCTCCAACTGCTGCTTGATTGCCGGCCACTCGCGGTCGGTCAGGCTATATAGCACGCTGTCGTCCAGGCGCCCATCGGCCAAACGCCGATGGTTGCGCAATACGCCTTCACGCACCGCGCCCAGTCCTTCGATGGCCGCTTGCGAGCGCCCGTTGCTGGCGGCGGTTCGCAGTTGCACTCGAACCATGTCCCAGCTTTCGAAGGCATGACGCAGCATCAGGTACTTAATCATTCGGTTCAGCCCCGTGCCGTGTTGGCTGGCGTCGAGCCACGTGCCCCCGATTTCGCACGACGGCAGCTCCGGATGAAAATCGAAAAACCGCGTAGTGCCCACCAGCCGATCACCCAAGCGCACCACCAGCGGCAGCGCCTGCTCGTCGCGCTGCTGGGCAAGCGCGCTGCGGTACCAATCCAGGCGCAACGGGCCGCTCATATAAACAAGCTGCGCGCGGTTGGCGTCGGCGAGCGTGACCAACGCCGGAATGTCCGCTTCGAGCAACGGTTCCAGACGCAGCGCGCCACGCTGCAAGGTGATGAGTTGGGGCTTGAACATGACTGAATTCCTATGGACGACTGCCGGCGCGTGAGTGCGGCGATACGCTGCGTGCGACCTTAGTCGCGCCTGACTGGATGACACTTTGATGCGACACTCAGCAGCGTGCTGGCGTTCCACCTCGCCACCTCAACGCGCCAAATAAACCAGCTGTTTTCGGAGTACGCATGTCGCTGTCCAGCGGGCTGATCGCCACGGTCGCTCTGTGCTACATGGCCATTATGTTTGCCATCGCCTTTTACGGCGACCGCCGCCGCACGCCCATGCCGGCCAACGTACAAGCGTGGGTGTACAGCCTGTCGCTGGCGGTGTACTGCACCAGTTGGACCTTCTTCGGCGGCGTTGGCCAGGCCGCCGGGCAGCTGTGGTCGTTTCTGCCGATTTACCTGGGGCCCATTCTGCTGATGCTGTTCGCACCCTGGGTGCTGCAGAAAATGGTGATGATCAGCAAGCAGGAAAACATCACCTCCATCGCCGACTTTATCGCCGCGCGCTACGGTAAATCGCAGCTGTTGGCGGTTGTGGTCGCGCTGATCTGCCTGGTGGGCGTGCTGCCGTATATCGCCCTGCAACTCAAAGGCATCGTGCTCGGCGTCAACATGCTGATTGGCTCCGGCCACGTGCAAGACACCACGGGCACCCGCTCGCAAGACACCGCCTTGGTGGTGTCACTGGTGCTGGCCCTGTTCTCGATTTTATTCGGCACCCGCAACCTCGACGCTACGGAGCACCACCGGGGCATGGTGCTGGCGATTGCCTTCGAGTCGCTGGTGAAATTGCTCGCCTTTCTGGCGGTCGGTGCCTACGTCACCTGGGGCGTATTCAACGGCTTCGGCGACCTGCTCGATCAAGCTGCCGCCGCGCCGCAGCTTGAATCGTTCTGGGCCGAAACCATCAACTGGCCGTCGCTGATCGTGCAAACCGGCGTGGCCATGATGGCCATCGTCTGCCTGCCCCGGCAGTTCCACGTGACGGTGGTTGAAAACATCGAGCCGAAAAATACGCGCCTGGCCCGCTGGGTATTTCCGGCTTATTTGGCGCTGGCCGCGCTGTTTGTCATCCCCATCGCCCTGGCGGGGAAAATGCTCTTGCCGGCCGGGGTGATTCCCGACTCATTCGTCATCAGTCTGCCGCTGGCCCACGCCCATCCAGCCCTGGCGATGCTGGCCTTTATCGGCGGCGCCTCGGCCGCCACCGGCATGGTGATTGTCGAAGCGGTGGCGCTGTCAACGATGGTCTCCAACGACATGCTGTTGCCCTGGTTGCTGCGCCGGCAAAACGCCGAGCGGCCCTTCGAGGTGTTCCGCCATTGGATGCTCTCGGTGCGCCGCGTCAGCATTGTGGTGATTCTGCTGCTGGCTTACGTCTGCTACCGCTTGCTCGGTTCGAACGCCAGCCTGGCAACCATCGGCCAGATTTCCTTCGCCGCCATCACGCAACTGGCGCCGGCCATGTTCGGTGCCCTGCTGTGGAAACAGGCCAACCGCCGTGGCGTGTTTGCCGGGCTCACGGCCGGCTGCCTGGTGTGGTTCTACACACTGGTACTGCCGGTGGTGGCGCACAGTCTGGGCTGGTCGCTGGCGAAGTTTCCGGGTCTGGAATTTCTGCTGTACCAATCCATTGGCATGCAGGTCGACCCGCTGACCCGGGGCGTGGTGTTGTCGCTGGCGAGCAACTGCACGCTGTTCGTGTGGGTGTCGTACTTTTCCCGCACCCGCGTGGCTGAGCACTGGCAAGCCGGGCGATTTATCAGCCAGGAATTCGGCAACAAGCCCAGCAGCCGCAATCAACTTGCCGTGCAGGTGGACGACTTGCTGAACCTCGCCAGTCGCTTCGTTGGCGAAGAACGGGCACAGCAAAGCTTTATTCGCTTCGCCTACCGTCAAGGCAAAACCTTCAACCCCGACCAGCCGGCCAACGGCGACTGGATTGCCCACACCGAACGTTTGCTGGCCGGCGTACTCGGCGCGTCATCAACCCGCGCGGTGGTAAAGGCCGCCATTGAAGGCCGCGACATGCAGGTCGAGGACGTGGTGCGCATCGTCGACGAAGCCTCCGAGGTGCTGCAGTTCAACCGCACCCTGCTGCAAGGCGCGATCGAAAACATCACCCAAGGCATCAGCGTGGTCGACCCCGCGCTGCGGTTGGTGGCGTGGAACCACCGCTACCTGGAATTGTTCGATTACCCGGATGGTTTGATCAGCGTGGGCCGGCCGATTGCGGACATCATTCGCCACAACGCCGAGCGCGGTCTGTGCGGGCCGGGCGAAGCGGATGCGCATGTCGAGCGCCGCCTGTACTGGATGCGCCAAGGCCGTGCGCACACCTCTGAACGACTCTTCCCCAATGGCCGTGTGATTGAGCTGATCGGCAACCCGATGCCGGGCGGCGGTTTCGTTATGAGCTTCACCGACATCACTGCGTTCCGCGATGCCGAGCAAGGGCTGAAAGAGGCCAACGAAGGACTGGAGCAACGGGTTGCCGCGCGCACCCACGAACTGTCGCAGCTCAACCTGGCCCTGAGCGAAGCCAAGGGCGTGGCGGAAAACGCCAACCAATCGAAAACCCGTTTTCTTGCCGCCGTCAGCCACGACCTGATGCAGCCTCTGAACGCGGCGCGGCTGTTCTCCGCTGCCCTCGCCCACCAGGCTGAAGCGCTGCCGGGCGAGGCCCAGCAATTGATCCGCCACCTCGACAGTTCGCTGCGCTCGGCCGAAGACCTGATCAGCGACCTGCTGGATATTTCGCGCCTGGAAAACGGCCGCATCACCCCCGAGCGTCACGCCTTCGAGCTGAACACGCTGTTCGATGCCCTGGGCGCCGAGTTCAAAGCCCAGGCGCAGGAACAAGGCGTGGCCTTCCACCTGCGCGGCAGCCAATTGCGCGTCGACAGCGACATCAAGCTGCTGCGCCGCGTGCTGCAAAACTTCCTCACCAACGCCTTCCGCTACGCCAGCGGCCACGTATTGCTAGGCGTGCGCCGGTGCAGCGAAGGGTTGCGCCTGGAAGTCTGGGACCGCGGACCGGGCATCCCAGAAGACAAACGCGCGGTGATTTTCGAGGAATTCAAGCGCCTAGACAGCCACCAGACCCGCGCCGAAAAAGGTCTGGGGCTGGGCTTGGCCATCGCCGATGGCTTGTGCCGCGTGCTGGGCCACAAGCTTGAAGTGCGTTCCTGGCCAGGCAAAGGCAGCGTCTTCAGCGTGACCGTACCGCTGGCACGCACGCCTGCGCCCGCCGTCGTGAATGGCAACGGCGCCGATGCCAACGGTCACCACCTGAGCGGTGCCCATGTGCTGTGCGTCGATAACGAAGACAGCATTTTGGTCGGCATGCACAGCCTGCTGTCGCGCTGGGGTTGCCAGGTGTGGACCGCGCGAAATCGCCTGGAATGCGAGCACCTGCTGGCCGAAGACGTACGCCCGCAACTGGCGTTGGTTGACTACCACCTCGACGAAGGCGAAACCGGCACCGAACTCATGGCCTGGCTGCGCACACGCTTGGGCGAGCCGGTGCCGGGGGTGGTGATCAGCGCCGATGGGCGCCCGGAACTGATTGCTCAAGTTCATGCGGCCGGTTTGGATTTCCTGCCTAAACCGGTGAAGCCGGCGGCGTTGCGGGCGTTGTTGAGTCGGCATTTGTCGTTGCGGTGAGTACCGGAACGTGAATCGCCTGGATTGCCGTCGCCCTCGCGAAAGCGGGGACCCAGGCTTTCGGATATAACGCGGTCAAGGCATCCAACTCTCATCTCCCGCCCCAACCTTGGGTTGGAACTGGTTTTCTCCGGTCTGTCTTATTTATAGGAGCCACCGCTCTAGCGCGGCACCTGTCGACCCCATCAGCGCCAGCGCGCAACCCACGCTCTGCCCGCGGCCCTCTGGTCACCCGCGCCCTCGCCCTTCAATACTGACAACCTGCCCGAATTGGAGTGTTGCCATGACTGTTGCCGTTCACATCGCCAGCCCCGCCGCCGTAACCGATCAGGTGATGGTCGACAGCGGCGGCGTGCGCCTGGCTACGTACCGCTGGGGCAACCCAGACGGGCCGACAGTGCTGTTGGTGCACGGCTACCCCGATAACCACGACATCTGGCTGCCGCTGATTAACCAATTGGCAGCAGACTTCAACCTCATTGCCTATGACGTGCGTGGCGCTGGCGCATCGGATAAACCCCGGCATCGTCGCGACTACCGTTTGCCGCTTCTGGCCGATGATTTAGAGGCCGTGATTCTGGCTCACAGTCCCGATAAACCGGTGCATCTGGTCGCCCACGATTGGGGCTCGATTCAAAGCTGGGAAGGCGTGACCGAGCCGCGTCTTCGGCGCCGGATCGCCTCTTACACCAGCATTTCCGGGCCGTGCCTGGACCACATCGGCTACTGGATGGGCGAGCGAGGCAAGGCCCGCAGTCTTGGCGGGCTGAAGCAGATGCTCAGCCAGTTGCTCAGCTCGTGGTACATCGGCTTTTTCCACATTCCCTGGCTGCCTGAACTGGCCTGGCGCCACGGCATGGCCAGGCTATGGCCGCGCTTTTTACGCAACATGGAAGGCATCCGCCCGGTGCGCATTAACCCGACCCAGCGCGAAGACGGCCAATATGGCGTGAAGCTGTACCGGGCGAATTTCGTCCGCAGTTTGTTTACGCCGCGCCAACGGTTTACCCAGGTTCCTGTGCAGGTGGTGGTCCTCACCCGCGACCGTTTCGTGCGCCCGCACCTGTTCGATAACTTGCAGCACTGGGCGCCGAATCTGCTGCGGAGGGAAGTGGCGGCCGGGCATTGGCAACTGCTCGCCGAGCCCACTCAGTTGGCCGATTGGATCCGCAAATTTGTCGCGCAGCAGACGTAGAACCCAGTTGGCTGGCGAATCCTGGAAACGGCTTCGCCAGCAAGCTGGCTCCTACGGGTTGGGGGCTTCGGCGGAGTTGGAGACGTCGGCGGGTTCGTCCGCGTCGTCGAACTGAGGCAATCCAGCGGCACGCTCGAGCAAATCACTAGGCAAACTTTTGCTTGCCCGCGCGCCCAGCAATTTCAGATTTTCCACGCGGCTGATGATATTGCCGCGCCCGTCGGCGAGCTTGTTGCGAGCGGCGGCGTAGGCTTTGTCGAGCTGGCTCAAGCGGCTGCCCACTTCATCCAAATCCACGATAAAGGCCACGAACTTGTCGTACAGCGCGCCGGCACGTTCAGCAATTTCGCGCGCGTTCTGGCTTTGCCGTTCCTGGCGCCAGAGGCTGTCGATCACCCGCAACGTCGCCAGCAACGTCGTGGGGCTGACGATGACAATGTTCTGCTCGAACGCTTCCTGAAACAGCCCCGGATCGGCCTGCAAAGCGGCGGCGAAAGCGGCCTCAATCGGTACGAAAAGCAGCACGAAATCCAGGCTGTGCAGCCCTTCGAGGCGCTGGTAATCCTTCAGCGACAAGCCTTTCAAATGACTGCGCAGCGACACCACATGCTGCTTGAGCGCGTGCTGACGCGCGCTGTCGTTTTCAGCCACCACATAGTGTTGGTAAGCGGTGAGGCTGACCTTGGCGTCCACCACCACTTGCCGCTCGCCCGGCAACTGAATCAGCACATCAGGCTGGAAGCGTGCGCCGTCTTGCCCCTTGAGGCTGACCTGGGTCTGGTACTCGCGGCCCTTTTCAAGCCCGGCATGTTCAAGCACCCGCTCCAGGACCAGCTCGCCCCAGTTGCCCTGGGTTTTCTGCCCTTGCAGCGCGCGTGTCAGGTTGGTGGCTTCGTCGCCGAGGCGCTGGTTTAGCAACTGTAAGCGCTCCAATTCCTTGCTCAGCGAAAAACGCTCGCGCGCTTCTTGCTGGTAGCTCTCCTCCACACGTTTTTCGAACGACTGGATGCGTTCTTTCAGGGGGTCGAGCAACTGGCCAAGGCGTTGTTGGCTGGTTTCGGCGAAGCGTTGCTCACGCTCGTCGAAAATCTTTCCGGCCAGCTCGGCGAATTGCGCGCGCAACTCATCGCGCGAACCTTGCAGGTCGCTAAGCCGTTGTTGATGGCTGTCGTGTTGCTCGCGAAGTTCGGCGCTGAGGCTGGCGCGCTCGGCCGACAGCTGACGCAACTCCGCTTCCTTGAGTTCGCGCTCGCTTCGCCACTCTTGCGCCGCTTCACGGGCACGGCTGCGCTCGCTTTGCAGCAGATCGGTTTCCCGGCGCAGTGCTGCCAGCTCGGCCTGCTGCTCAGCTTTGGTTTCGATGAGGTCGGCGATGTCGTTGCGGTAGCCATCCAACTGCGCGGCCAAACCATCCTGGGCCAGTTGCGCCGTGCTCAAACGCTCGTCAAGCAGCGCCAGTTGCGACTGCGCTTGCACCAGGCGCCGCTGCTGTTGCCAGAGCAGCGCCAGCAACGGCACGGCGGCGGCGGCCAAACCAATAAACAGAGTGGGCACATCGATAGGCATGAAAGGCTCCGCGCGAGAATGGCGGGCAGTATAACCAGGGTTCCAGACGGCGGATCAGGGCGCGTTAGGCGGCGCAAGGATCAACGGCTTCGCGAGCAAGCTCGCTCCTACATGGCCGACTATTACGCAGGCGCGAGCTTGCTCGCGAAGCGTTTATTGCGCTTGGGGCAAGGCCTGCAAACGCTCGACAGCCTCGTCACAGCCTTGCGCAGCGGCCATTTCTAACCAGTTCCGGGCTTCGGCCAAATCGAAATGACGCGGCAGGCTATACAAGCGGCCCAGCTCCAGCTGAGCGCGCGGGTCATGGGCGCGCCCGGCTTGGCGCAACAGCTCAAAGCCAATGCGGCGGTCGCGGGCATTGCCGCAATCGCGGCACAGCAACTCACCCAACCGAGTTTGCGCAACCACTACGCCCTGGCGAGCCGGCTGTTTTAGCAGGCGGCCGGCGAACTGTTTCGTGCTGACGCGGCGACCAAAGCGAGGGCTGTCCAATAGCCATAAAGCGACTCGCAGCGGAAAACGCGGCGCGGTCTTAGGAACGGCAGAAGCGGAATTGCGCGGCATAAGAGTGGGCAATGGCAACAGAGGGCGGCCACTCTACTCCGATTTTTATGTCAGTAAAGTCTTGCAAAAAACCGACGCCCGCGATCTAGAGCAAGCGCTTGGGACAATCCACAGAACCTGTGGATAACTCAGTGGGTAACTTGGGAGCAAGCCTCGCCAAGGCCGATGATGCGGGGCTCGAAGTCGAATTGATGATTTTTTCACCAACTGAAAAAACCTATATTTTTCATTGACTTAATGCGCACAGGAAAAAACTTGAACGCCCTTATAGGATTTTGCGCGTCCTGGAAAGTGCCGCTTCGCAATTGTGCACAAGTTTTGACGCTCGATTGCTTGGCGCCCTTTTTCAGGGCGCCCAAGTGCCAAAAATAGCTAAAACGCCAGGTAGTTTTCCTACAGCATTCGCTGGAACCCACGGAACTACTGCGCCCGCGCTTGGTCGTCAGCGAAAGGGCTGACATACAAGCATCACGAAAATTTGCTAGCCGCTTCCACGGCAACGCCAGCAAAGCGGTTTTCAAGGTGGCATTGCGCCAGACAAAGGCTGCGCTAAAGCTGTGCGCACGGCGCAAAAGGCCAGTATTACGACGAGGAGAATCCGGGTTGTGGCTGATCGGATCGCTGCCTATAGTCCTCTGCTTCCCGCTCCTGAATGCTGCCGAACATTATGATCAACCACCGCCTCGAAGCCGTTGCCCGCCTACCGTTATTCACTGCCCCCACCCCGCTTGAACACCTGCCGCGCCTATCGGCGACGCTAGGTCGCGAGGTGCATATCAAGCGCGACGACACCACTCAGTTCGCCCTTGGCGGCAATAAGGTGCGCAAGCTTGAGTATTTGCTAGCCGATGCCCTGCGCAGCGGCGCCGACACCCTGGTAACGGCCGGGGCGATTCAGTCCAATCACGTTCGCCAGACGGCTGCTGTTGCTGCACGCCTGGGACTGGGTTGCGTGGCGCTGCTGGAAAACCCGATTGGCACCTCGGACGCCAACTATCTAAACAATGGCAATCGCCTACTGCTGGATTTGTTCGGCGCGCACATCGAGCCCGTAGCGACGCTCGACAACGCTGACGAGCTGCTGCAACAAAGCGCTGAACGCCTGCGCCAACAGGGCAAGCTGCCGTATGTGGTGCCGATTGGCGGCTCCAACGCACTGGGCGCTTTGGGCTACGTACGCGCCGGATTGGAATTGGCCGATCAGATAGAGGCCAGCGGCATCACCTTCGCTGCCGTGGTGCTGGCCTCCGGCAGCGCTGGCACCCATAGCGGCTTGGCGCTGGCGCTGGCGGAGCGGCTGCCCACGTTGCCAGTGATTGGCGTAACAGTGTCGCGCCCCGTTGCCACGCAATTTCCCAAGGTGCAAAGCCTGGCCGAACGCACTGCCGAGTTGCTCGGCATTAGCCTGCCGGCGGCGTTCAAGGTAAACCTGTGGGATGAGTATTTCGGCCCCCGCTACGGCGAAGCCAACGCCGGTACGCTGGCCGCGATCAAACTGTTAGCCAGCCAGGAAGGCGTGCTGCTCGACCCGGTTTACACCGGCAAAGCATTCGCCGGTCTACTGGATGGCATTTCCACGCAACGTTTTGACGGTGACGGCCCTCTACTGTTTCTGCACACCGGCGGCGCGCCTGCGCTGTTCGCTTATCAGCCTGCCGGGGCAACGGGAGGCTAAGCGCAAGCGAAAGGCGGGGCCGCTTCGCTTATTCTCCAAAGTGCGGCATATCTGCTTTTTTATTATTTAATTGCATAGTATTTTTCGCTCTATAGTTATCCCCACTTCACGCCACCCACCGGTAACAGGGACTCTGCTATGACCATTTCCGCACTGCGCCGCACCTTCATCCTCGGCGGCTTGAGCTTGATGCTTGGCGCCAGTCTTATCGGCACCAGCCAGGCTGCCGATGACCTCCTTCAAACCATCCAGAAAAAAGGCACCATCCAGATCGGTTTGGAAGGCACCTACCCGCCGTTCAACTTCCAGGACGAGAGCGGCAAGCTGACCGGTTTTGAAGTGGAATTTGCCGAAGCCGTGGCCAAAGAGCTGGGCGTGAAAGCCGAGTTCCAGCCGACCAAGTGGGACGGCATTCTCGCGGCGCTGGAATCCAAGCGTCTGGACATTGTGGTCAACCAAGTGACCATCTCCGAAGAGCGTAAGAAGAAGTACGACTTTTCCAGCCCGTACACCGTCTCCGGCATTCAAGTGCTGACGCGCAAAGGGCAGGAAGGCAACTTCTCCAAGCCGACCGATCTGAACGGCAAAAAAGTCGGCGTGGTGCTGGGCACCAACTACGAGCAATGGCTGAAAGAGAACGTGCCGCAAGCTGACATCCGCACCTATGACGACGACGCCAGCCGTAACCAGGACGTACGCGTTGGCCGCCTGGACGCGATTCTTGGCGACCGTCTGGCCGCGTTCGAACTGATCGAAAAAACCGGCGACACCCTGGCCGTTGCCGGCAAGCCGTTCGCCCCGCAGGAAGCGGGCATCGCTTTGCGCAAAGGCAACCCGCAACTGCTCGCCGCCATCGACAAAGCCATCGCTAAACTGCGCGCCGACGGCACCTTGCAGAAGCTCTCGGTGAAGTGGTTCAAGGCCGACGTAACTCAGTGATCGAAGCCCAATAATGGAACAAAGCCTACAACTGGCGCTGAACTCGGCGCCCTTCCTGCTCAAGGGCGCGATGTACACCATCGTGCTGAGCCTGGGCGGGATGTTTTTCGGCCTGCTGCTGGGCTTTGGCCTGGCGCTGATGCGCTTGTCGGCATTGCGGCTGCTGAGCTGGACGTCACGCATCTACGTGTCGTTCTTTCGCGGCACGCCGCTGCTGGTGCAGCTGTTTATGATCTATTACGGCCTGCCGCAGCTGGGTATCCAACTGGACCCACTGCCGGCAGCGCTCGTCGGTTTCTCGCTGAACATGGCCGCGTATGTGTGCGAAATTTTGCGTGCGGCCATCGGCTCTATCGACAAAGGCCAGTGGGAAGCTGCCGCGAGTATCGGCATGACCCGCGCGCAAACGTTGCGTCGCGCCATTCTTCCTCAGGCCGCGCGCACGGCATTGCCACCGTTGGGCAACAGTTTTATTTCGCTGGTTAAAGACACGGCATTAGCCGCCACCATTCAGGTGCCGGAGCTGTTCCGACAAGCGCAGTTGATTACCGCGCGAACCTTCGAAATTTTCACAATGTACTTGGCCGCCGCGTTGATTTATTGGCTGCTGGCCACCGCCCTGGCGACGCTGCAAAACCATCTGGAAGCGCGGGTCAACCGCCACAACCATGAGCCATGACAGACCGATGATTGAAGTGCGTGCGCTGACAAAAGTGTTCAACGGCCAGACGGTGCTCAAAGGCATCGACCTGGATGTGGAAACGGGCGAAGTGGTGGCGATTATCGGCCCCAGCGGCTCAGGCAAAACCACGCTGCTGCGCTGCCTCAATCTGCTCGAAGAACCGGACGGCGGCAGCATTCGCGTTGG
The DNA here is from genome assembly GCF_979258635.1 of Pseudomonas sp. AC070. NCBI lineage: Bacteria > Pseudomonadati > Pseudomonadota > Gammaproteobacteria > Pseudomonadales > Pseudomonadaceae > Pseudomonas > Pseudomonas sp. AC070. Next base: position 1,395,684 of record NZ_OZ409871.1, on the reverse strand, counting down.
CGATATGTTTATTGATGCGAGCAAGCCGTTGGCCAAGCAAAAAGAGCTGATTCGCAGCCTGCGCCAGCGCGTCGGTTTTGTGTTTCAGAACTTCAATTTGTTTCCCCATCGCACAGCGCTGGAAAACATTATTGAGGGGCCACTGGTGGTGAAAAAAGAAGCGCGCGCCACCGCGGTTGAACGGGCCCGCGCGCTGCTGGCGAAGGTCGGTCTGGCGGGCAAGGAGGATGCGTATCCACGTCGCTTGTCAGGCGGCCAGCAGCAACGCGTGGCCATCGCCAGGGCCCTGGCCATGCAGCCCGACGTGATTCTGTTCGACGAACCAACCTCGGCGCTCGATCCAGAACTGGTCGGCGAAGTGCTGGCAACTATTCGCGGTCTGGCCCAAGAAAATCGCACCATGATCATCGTCACCCACGAGATGAGTTTCGCTCGCGATGTGGCCAATCGCGTGGTGTTTATCGACCAGGGCGTGATCGTCGAACAGGGCGAAGCCAAGGCGTTATTTGCCAACCCGCGTGAGGCGCGGACGCAGCAATTTTTAAGCAAATTTTCTGAAAGCAACGACGTCGCCGACTACGTCATTTAGCCAGTAAATACAGGGTGATTTTCGGCGATGCGAAGGGCTCGCACTCGGTGAATAAACCTTGTATGGTGTCGCCACTGTGCTGCTTGTGTCACCGTGAATCGCAATGGAAGCTAGCTCTTGCTCCACGACTCCTTTTACTCTTTGCACTCAGTCCGAACCTGGTCTCACGACCTCAGTTAACTTTGTTCAAGGAGCTACACCATGTCCAATCGCCAAGCGGGTACCGTTAAGTGGTTCAACGATGAAAAAGGCTACGGCTTCATCACTCCACAATCGGGCGGCGACGATCTTTTCGTACACTTCAAAGCTATCCAAAGCGATGGCTTCAAAAGCCTGAAAGAAGGCCAGTCGGTTACTTTCGTAGCTGCTAAAGGCCAGAAAGGCATGCAAGCTGAAGAAGTTCAGGTTGCCTAATTCAGCCCAGCGCTGAATGTAAAAAGCCCCGCTCCGGTGGGGCTTTTTTATGGGCCATTGTTTGTGCCTGACCCGCGACCTCATACGCCGATAACGCAACCGCTGGTCAGACTGATTGGTCACGCCTCAGTTTTTGCCGTAGGGTGCCTGCCGGTTAGTACCACGTTTGAAAGTCAATTTACGCCCTCCTCTCCAGCTTCCTCGCTCAACCGAGCCTAGCTGATGCGAAGTGCCTGATGCCAAGTGACCGCTTTTTAAGCACACCTGGCTGGCCTCCAGATAAAGCTTCACCGCCCTCTCCAAAGATCGCCGTGCTGCCTCCAACTCTGCAACGCCAATCTGTCGATTGATCAGGACCACCACTGGAACCGCACCTTAAAGTGTTCCGTGGCACCTGCCCTCCGAAGTACCTACCTGCACGATGAGCACCGCATATTGGCGGAACTTTTAGCGTGCGGTCCTGCTCCGATCAGAGTCATTTGAGCTCGCCCATTTGGCGGCCAATATCGGAGTTATTTTATTAGCGGCAAGACGCCGCACGTGTAGGAACATCTAATAATGATGAATACCCAACCCCAAGTTCAGGATGCGATCAGCACCCTTCGTAACGCCTTCGCTCCTCTGGCCTGCCATATCCAGGCCGTACGCAATGGCTGCTTCAGCTTCACCATCGTCAACGAACGCGGCGTAGCCCGTCACTGCGAACGCCTGTACCCCGAGCAGTATGAAAACGGCTCGTTGCAGCACGTGATCGACCGCACGCGTCAATCGCTGGCAACCAAAGGCCTGGCGGCCTGAACCTCCGCAAAGCGGGACGGTCTGAGCTAACTCACCCGCGACGGAGCGCTTATATGCGTCATGTTAATTTCGACCTGCTCGAGAAAGCCTTCCACCCGCTGCGCCCTTCCCTAGGCCAGCTCCGCCCCGATGGCAGCGTGGTGTTGACCCTCGCCGACAGCAACGATGAAATGGCCTATAGCCGCGTTATCAGTTCGGATGAAGTGGTCAGCGCCGAGGCGTTCGGCCAGGTGGTTGAAGGTGTACGCCGCGAGCTCTGCGTGCGTGCCGGCTCACTCTCGTCAGAGATGCGCAAGCAACTGGTGGATAACGCCGGGGTCATGAGTTACATACCGGCCTGATTGCCGATATCGCCATAAAAAAACCGGAGCCTGTTTTCACAGACTCCGGTTTTTTTATGCTCGCGTGATACGCGTCAGTGACAGGTAACGACCAAGCTGCGGTAAGCATAGTCGCCTGGCTCCATGCCCAGCACGCGGTCATCCGGGGCTGCATCGGCGCGCCCCTTTTTGCCGACCACGTCATAGCCGCTCGGGCAGCTTTGCGTGGCTTTCTCGTAGCAGTGTTGCCATTTGAGCGCCTGCCCCGAACAGTCGATGCTCAGCGCCTGATCGCCATCCTTGGTAATCGTTGGGTTGACCGTTGCGCAGCCATTCAGCGCCAGCAGCAACGCTGCGCCCCCCAGTAATCCCCAGCCCAACTTAGCCATAGTGCTTCCCATGTGAGCGCTCGGTGAGCGTGTGCAAAACCGTAGCCCTTCAATTGACTGTTAACGGCAGAGAACGATCATGTTTCGGCTGGAGAAGCCGTCCGGGTTCAGGCCAAACGGATAATTTTCGTCATAATCCCCTTCCCCCACTCCCGACTTCGCCAGCACTTTGTACCCGGCACTGCCGCAACTTTTCGCGGCCTCAGCCAGACAGTTTTCCCAAGAGGACGTCAGCCCGGAACAGCTGATGTGCAATCCTGCTTTTTTGCCGTACTTCTTATGCACCGTAGGGCTCGACGAACAGCCGGCGATCGCCAGTACGGTTAGCAGTATTAAAAGACGCTTCATTCGGTGTCCTTATGCGGCGCCTGTTTCAGTTTCTGGATGCAACTACGGTTCTACTCATGGCTGCGCCTCTGTGGGGCATGCCCTAACCTGTTAATTGCCATCCTTAGCACCGCACTCGTTCCTTAAAACGCCCATTGCTGAGCCCTTCTTGCAAGGAATGAGGGAAAAAATCCACGCGCAGTATCTGCTAAAGCCGCAGCCCGACACAACGCATTGCGCAACGCATTCAAGCCATCCCAAACGTTCTGCTGCAGCATGACCGCCCATTCGCGGAGCCCCGCTTGCACGGCACGCCGTGCGGCCTTCGCAGAGGCATCTTTTTCCTAGCTAGCGACTACATAAATCATATTTTCGCTATTTCCTTCCGCTGAACAGAATGCGCCCTATCTCCTCGGTAATGGCGGCGCCAACCATTTCGCTCGTCACTACCGGAAAAGGCCAAACGCCATTCAGAAGGACTGAGATGTGACAGCCGAAAAAATCTCCATCGACACACTTGTGATTGGCGCAGGCCAAGCCGGCATCGCCATGAGCGAGCACCTGAGCAACCTCGGCGTACCGCATCTGGTCTTGGAGCGAAGCCGCATCGCTGAAGCGTGGCGCTCGGGCCGCTGGGATTCGCTGGTGGCCAACGGTCCGGTGTGGCACGACCGTTTTCCCGGCTTGGAATTCGACGACCTGGAGCCCGATGCGTTCGCCTCAAAAGAGCGCGTCGCCGACTATTTCGTGACCTACGCCAAAAAATTCAACGCACCGATTCGTACCGGCGTAGAGGTGAAAAAAGTCACCCGCAATGCCGACCGTGCGGGCTTCACCATCGAAACCTCCGAAGGCACCTACGAAGCCAACCGCATCGTGGCGGCAACCGGTCCGTTTCAGCGTCCGGTAATTCCATCAATCGCGCCCACCACCACCGACATTCACCAGATCCACTCGGCCGACTACCGCAACCCGGCGCAGTTGCCCGACGGCGCAGTGCTGGTCGTTGGCGCGGGCTCTTCCGGTGTGCAAATTGCCGATGAATTGCAGCGGGCAGGCAAGCAGGTGTACCTGTCAGTAGGCGCCCATGACCGCCCGCCCCGGTCGTACCGCAACCGTGATTTTTGCTGGTGGCTCGGCGTGTTGGGCGAGTGGGATGCACCCGCCAGCAAGCCCGGCAAAGAGCACGTGACCATCGCCGTCAGTGGCGCTCGCGGCGGTCATACCGTGGACTTTCGTGCCCTGGCGAAACTTGGCATCACGCTGGTGGGACTGACCGACTCATTCGAGAAAGGCGTGGTGACCTTCAAAGCCGACCTCGCACAGAACCTGGCCAATGGTGATCAGAACTACTTGTCGCTGCTGGACGCGGCCGACTCCTATATCGCTCGCAACGGGCTCGATCTTCCCGAAGAGCCGGAGGCCCGTTTCTTCTTGCCGGAACCGGAGTGCGTAAAAAACCCGCTCGTGCAGCTGGATTTAGCCCAAGCCGGCATCACCTCGATCATCTGGGCGACCGGCTATGCGGTGGACTACAGCTGGCTGCAAGTGAACGCCTTCGATGCCAACGGCAAGCCGCAACATCAACGCGGCGTGTCCAGCGAGCCTGGGGTTTACTTCTTGGGCTTGCCCTGGCTGCTGCGCCGAGGGTCGACGTTTATCTGGGGGGTGTGGCACGACGCGAAGATCATCGCCGACCATATCGCCACGCAGCGCAAATACCTCGCCTATCGCGATGCGGCGCAACGAAAAACGCAGGGATAAAAACGATAGCGAGCGCGCTGTAACAGCGCGCTCGCTATGACACAGACCGGAATAGACGCTGTGTTACGGCGCCAAAGGCAGTGCGCGCTTGTGCGCTGTTTTGGCGTACGCGCGCTCGATGATCTCCACCGCCGCGGCAGGCACTTCATTGCCTAGCAGATAGTTGTCGATGTCTTCGTAGGTGCAGCCGTACGAATCTTCGTCCAACTTGCCTGGCACTAGCTCTTCCAGGTCTGCGGTGGGCGCCTTGAACACCAGCTCATGGGGGGCGCCTAACGCAGCGCTGACGATCCGCACTTGGCTCTTGCACAAGCCGCTCAACGGCGCCAAGTCGCACGCACCGTCGCCGAACTTGGTGAAGAAGCCCATCAACGCCTCGGCGGCATGGTCGGTGCCCACTACTAAACCGTTGGTGAAGTTGGCGATGGCGTACTGGGCCACCATCCGCGTGCGCGCTTTGACGTTGCCTTTGGTGAAGTCGATCAGCCCCTCGCTCGGCTGCAGCCCTTCGATGGCGATGTTGGACATCAGGCCTTCGACACTGTCGGCAATGTTAACGGTGGTGATCTGGTCCGGCTTGATAAAGTCCAGCGAGGCCTGGGCATGATGCTCGTCAGCCTGGGTTTTATAGGGCAGGCGCACGGCAATGAACTGAGCCTCATAACCTTCGTCGCGCAGTTGCTCGGCGGCGAGTTGGCAGAGGCGCCCGGCGGTCAACGAGTCGACGCCGCCACTGATGCCCAGCACCAGCGACTTGCATCCGGAATTACGCACCACGCCTTTGATGAAGTCGACGCGACGAGCAATTTCCGCCTGCTCGCCACCTTTAGCCAACTGGCGGTTTACCCCCAGCTCGCGCGCAATCGCATCTTGTTTTGCCGTGCCCATTTCACACTCCTACCAGTTGCTGTTTGGTGTCGCGTACGCCGAATACGTTCGAGGCGTATTGCAGGAACGAGGCGTCTTCGCAGACATTTTTCACCGGGTCGTCGGAGAACTTCACCACCGGTTCGCCGTGCACCCGCACCAGTTTCATCACAATACTCAACGGCTCTACACCGTCTACGTCACAGGCCAAGCTCGTGCCCATGCCAAAACCGAATTTCGCCCTGCCGCGAACGTGACGCAGGATGGGCAAGCACTTCTCGAAGTTCAGCCCATCGGAAAACATCAGCTCTTTGGTCATTGGGTCGATGCCCAGCTGACCATAGCGGGCCAGCACTTTGTCGGCCCAAACGATTGGGTTGCCCGAGTCCTGGCGCAGCCCGTCGTATAGCTTGGCGAAATACAGATCGAAATCCTTGAGGAAAAAATCGGTGCTGATGCAGTCAGTCAGGGCAATGCCCAAGCGCCCGCGGTATTCATGCACCCAGTTTTCCAATGCCACGTTCTGGCTTTCACGCAAGCGGCTCAGTTGCTGGTGAACCATCAGCCACTGGTGCGCCATGGTGCCAATCAGCGGCAGATCGAACTCGTAGGCCAAGTGCCCGTTACTGGTGCCGACAAACACGCCGGGGAAATCGCGGCGCATGATGTCAACCACCTCACGCTGCGCTTTGAACGACAAACGCCGCCGTGTTGAAAAGTCAGACACACGAAAGTCGGCGAGTTCTTCTTTACTGACGTTTTTTTCCAGCCATTCGAACTTCTGATACAGCCGACGCGTAACGTCTTCCAGTTCGATATCGGCGTATTTCTCACGGTTACGCAGCTCGCTGACCAAGGCCAGCACCGGCTGCTCAAACATGATGCAGTGCAGCATCGGGCCACGGACGCGGATGTTCAGTTGCCCGTCCACTTCGTTGACCAGGATGTAGCGCAGATTGAAGCGGAACAATCCTAAAAACTGTTCGAAGTCAGGCGTGAGGTATTCGCGAAAACGTCGGTTGAACAGGAAGCGCAGCTCGTCGTCGCGCATACGCAGCTGAGACAACTTCTCCAGTTCCTCGCGAATTTCTGGAATCAAGTGCCCCAGGTTTTCCTTGGAGCGCACGATGAATTGGTATTCCACATCGACGTTCGGGTGCTGGTGCAGCACCGCCTGCATCATGGTGAAGGTGTAGTAGTCGGTATCCAGAAGACTCTGAATCACCCCGCCTTCGCGGCCGTAAGCACTTTCCATGGTGATGTCCTTATTGGCCTTGCAGCAAGGCTAACTGTTCGCGGCTGTTGCTAAGGCGTATGCCCTGCGCCTGCATGTCGGCGACCGCTTGTTGGGCGCCATCTTCGCTAATCGCGCGGCAGGCGGGAAGATGGACAATCACTTCAAACCCTGCGGATGCCAACTGCAACGCAGTGGTCTTCACGCAGAAATCCAATGCCAGCCCACCCACGATGACCCGTGAAATGTCCTGACCGCGCAGGTATTCGATAACCCCCGTGGACAGTTTGTTGTGCAAATCGTGGTAGCAGGCGCCGTATGGGTGAAGGTCCGGCTCCACGCCTTTCCAAACGAAATAGTCGTACTCGTAAGGAGTGGGCAACTCATCAAGCAGCGTGAACCCTTCGGTGCCTGGTACGCAGTGGCTCACCCACGTCAGGTCGGCGTGCTCAAGGCCGGTCGCCTGGAGCATCTGAGAAGGCTGCGCCACCACCCAGGGCGCCATCGGCGTGTGGGCATCTTTGCTGCCGACACGAACGCGGGCCAGGCTCGCCATCACATTCAGCTCGGCGCCAATCAGGTCTCCGCCAGCAACGGGCAACTCATCAGGGCACAACGGGGTGAAGCTTTTCTGCGCATCAACATCGAAGGAAGCGGTGTTCATCACGGCACTGTTCATGGCATCTCTCCTGTACACAACTCACAAGGTACACGTCGTGTACTTACAATTCAACAGCCGCTTTGGATTTATTTTCTTTCCCATGACATGCTCGCTTAACAGGCTTGAAAACTAAGTACATGACATATACCTTTCCATGCAATGCGCGACCACCCTGCCCTGCGATTAACTGAAATGCCAAACCATCGAGAAGAACGAAGCGCCTACCTCCACACCGTCGACCTCTGCGTAGTGCGCTACTGCCGCGAGAGCCAGGCGTTGCAGATTTTGCTGAACAAGCGCGAAGCCGAACCGTTTCCCGGACACTGGGCGTTGCCTGGAATCGTGGTCAATGGCGCGACCGCCGACCTGACGCTGGACGATGCAGTAGACCGCCTGCGCGCCTCCAACAAGGTGGGCATGCCGTTAGCCTACATTGAGCAAGTGGGCACCGTCGGCGATGCGTTTCGCGATCCACGGTGTTGGTCTTCATCAACCTTCTACTTGGCCGTCGCCCACGAAGACGTAGCGCTAAACAGCACGCAGGCATTTTTCCCGTTGACGGATGTATCAAACGCTTCGCTTAAGCTGCCTTTCGACCACAACGCCTTGGTGGCGGCGGCACACGAACGGCTGCTGTCGAAATCGCTCTACAGCAGCTTGCCGCTGATGTTCCTCGGCAACGAATTCAGCGCACCGGAAGCGGTGATGATCTTCTCCCAGGTATTGGCCCGCCCCGTGCTAAAAACCAGCATGCGTCAACGCTTGATGAAAATGACCGAAGCCGGCTATTTGCGAGAAACCGGCCGCAAGAAAAACGGCGACGGCGGACGACCACAGGCGACACTGGAAAATATCAAGCCTTCCAGCCTGTACTTGTTTGATCGGTGTTTTCTGGAATGAGTTTTTGACAGGGGCGCGCGATCGCTGCCTACAACCAAACCCCGGAAACGCAAAAGCCCCCGAAACCGTGAAGATTTCGGGGGCTTTCGTTTTAAATGATGGCGGGGAAATAGGGATTCGAACCCTAGGTGCTATCGCTAACACAACGGATTTCGAATCCGTCCCGTTCGGCCACTCCGGCATCTCCCCAGCGGCGCGCATGATAACAGCTCAATTGCGATTGGTGAAACCCAAAAATGGAAATTTTTCGCCTGCTTTCAGGCGGTTGCGATAATTAACGCCTTGCCCGCGCTTAAACGCAAAAGAGAGGCCGAAGCCTCTCTTTTGTGCTGACACGCCGGGCGTTAAGCCGTGAGTTTGGTCAGCGCTTCGCGGTATTTGTCGGCGGTCTTCTGCGCGACGTCAGCCGGCACAGCTGGTGCCGGCGGCTCTTTGTTCCAACCGGTGGATTCCAGCCAGTCACGCACGAACTGCTTGTCGAAGCTCGGCGGGTTCTTGCCTTCCACGTAGCTTTCCACGGGCCAGAAACGGCTCGAGTCAGGCGTTAGCACTTCGTCCATCAAGGTCAACGTGCCGTTTTCATCCAGGCCAAATTCAAACTTGGTGTCGGCGATGATGATGCCGCGCGTGGCGGCGTATTCCACTGCCGCGCTGTACAAGGCGATGGCGGTGTCGCGAACTTTAGCGGCCAGCTCTTTGCCAATCACGGCTTCGCACTGCTCGTACGAGATGTTTTCGTCGTGATCGCCGACAGCCGCTTTGGTCGATGGTGTGAAAATCGGCTGGGCCAGCTTCGACGCTTCCTTCAGCCCGGCCGGCAGTTGGATGCCGCAAACGGTGCCGCTCTTTTGGTATTCCTTCCACCCGGAACCAACGATGTAGCCGCGCACAATTGCCTCAACGGCAATGGGCTGCAAACGCTTGGCCACCACAGCACGCCCTTCCACCAACGGCAGCTCGGCCGCAGGCACCACGTCTTCAACGCGGTCGCCGGTGAAGTGGTTGGGCACGATGTCGGCGAGCTTGTCGAACCAGAAGTTGGAGATGGCGGTGAGAATCTTGCCTTTGTCCGGAATCGGCTCGGCAAGAATGACGTCGAAGGCAGAGAGACGGTCGGTGGCGACCATCAGCATGCGCGCGGCGTCGATTTCGTAAAGATCACGAACCTTTCCGGAATAGATTTTTTTCAAGCTCAAGGTGGAGGGAGTGGTCATGGAAAATTTCCGCCTTTATTAAACGAAACAGGCGAAACCACCAGGGTTTCGCCTATCGATCGAGCGAGCTGCAGGGGCCTTGTGGCCCCGCCCCTGCCGCCCCACCAAGGGCGGCTTGAACATCATCAGCCCAGGTTTTCCTGGATCAAGGCCAGAACGCGGCGGGCCACTTCGGCCGGTGCCACGGTGTTGAGGTCTTTTTCCACGGTGACTTGCACGTTGTCGGCGGCTTTGGTCAGGCGCACTTGATAACGCTCGGCACGGGCGTCGACCTCTTCTTTGGTCGGCTCGCTGCTCCACAGACGGCTGAAGAAACCGCGCTCTTTGTCTTTGCTCTCTGCACCCTCAGCCAGGTTGATGTAGTACACACCCAGGCTGCGGTTGAGGTCGTCGACACGCACGTTGGCGGTTTCCAGTGAGCGGCCCACGCTGGACCAGGCACGATCGAAGTCGGCGCCCAGGTTCAGTACCGGGTTGTTGTTGCCGTCTTCGGTCAGGCTGACGCGGCTGGGTGCGTCGAAGTCGCGTGCCGCGAGCAAGGAAACCGAACCGCCCTGCTCAGCGCTACGCGCCATGCTGGCGAGCATTTCGTCGAGCAGCGCAGCATCGAGGCTGGCGTTGGTCATTTTGTCCGGGAAGGCGACGTCGGCGGTGCTGTCGGCTGGACGCGTGGCACTTACGACATAAATTTCGCTGGTGTTGCGTTGAACGCCAGGCTCGATACGAACGCGAACGCGGGTCTCGCTTTTCGGATCAACATCGGCGACACGGCCGCTGAGGCGACGCGCCATCGGTGCAGACAGTTCTTCAAAACGCTGCCAGTCGGTGCTGAATTCGCCTGTTTGCGGACGGTCTTCGCTAATCCGAAAGCCGTTGTCTTCAAAGAACTGATGAGCCACTGGCCAGACTTCTGCCGGCGGACGCTGCGCTACCAGCCAACGGGCATCGCCGCTTTTTTGCAGGCTGAATTCGCTGGAGTCGGCCTGGGCAGTCAGCGGTTGTGGACGCGGTACGTCGTATTCGCCCTGTACGGTGGAGTCGGCCACGTTACGTGGAACCGGCAGCAACGGGTCGAGCGGTTTAACGTCGAGGCCCTGCGGCACTTGCATCGCCGGGCTCTGGTGTTGGGTCAGGTAATCACTGCCACGATCACGGAAATAACCATCTTCACCCCACAGCCACCCGCAACCGCTGGTGCTGGAAATGATCACGGCAAGGGCAGAAAGTCCGGCCAGTCGCTTCATGCGTAGTGCTTCCTTCAATTAAACCAATACGCCGGACTGGCGCAGGGCCTGACGCAGCGGTTCATGACAACGCGGACTAAGCCAGGTCAGCGGCAGACGAATGCCCTCGACCATCAAGCCCATTTCCTGCAGGGCCCACTTCACCGGAATCGGGTTGGATTCAATGAACAGCGTTTTGTGCAGCGGCATCAGGCGATCGTTGATCGCCCGGGCTGTCACGGCATCACCGGACATCGCCGCAGCGCACAGCTCGCTCATGGCGCGCGGTGCAACGTTGGCAGTTACGGAAATATTGCCTTTGCCGCCCATCAGCATCAGCTCGACGGCGGTGGCGTCATCGCCGGAATACACGAGGAAATCGCTGCTCACACGGTCCAGAACTTCCTGGCCGCGTTGCAGGTCGCCTGTGGCTTCCTTGATACCGACGATGTTGGAGATCTTCGATAGACGCTCAACAGTTTCCGGCAGCATGTCGCACACGGTGCGGCCCGGGACGTTGTAGAGAATCTGCGGAATGGCCACGGCTTCAGCGATGTGGCGGAAGTGCTGATACAAGCCTTCCTGGGTCGGCTTGTTGTAGTAGGGGGTGACCAGCAGGCACGCATCGGCGCCGGCGGTCTTGGCGTTGGTGGTGAGCTCGACCGCTTCGCGGGTGGAGTTCGCGCCCGTGCCGGCGATGACCGGAATGCGGCCCGCGACCTGATCGACTACGCGGCGGATCACTTCGATGTGTTCGTTGACATCCAGCGTCGCCGACTCACCGGTGGTGCCGACCGCGACAATGGCGTTGGTGCCTTCTTGCAGGTGGAAGTCCACCAGCTTGCTCAGCGCGTCCCAATCAAGACGACCCTGCGCATCCATAGGCGTGACCAGTGCCACCATACTGCCCGCAATCATGCAACCGCTCCTGCCGGAAAAAGAGAGCCGTAATGGTACTGGCGCCACCTGCCTTGCACAAGCGAAGTACCGCGCTATGAGCATTCCCCTCAGCGACAGTTTTCGCTAACCTTCCGGCTTTGATCGACAGTTAACCTGCCGACCGCTCATCGCTTTAGGAATGCTGCATGTCCACCCCCATCGTCCGCGAACAATTCCTTGTCATCAGTGCCCTTGGCACCAACCCGATGGAGCTGACCAACATTCTCTGCCGCACTTGCCATGAGAACCGTTGCGCCGTGGTCAGCACGCGGTTGAGTCGTCATGGTGAATACAGCGCGCTGGTCGTTCAGGTGTCGGGCAGCTGGGATGCCTTGGCCCGCCTGGAAACCAGCCTGCCGTCGCTGTCGAAGAAGCACGCTTTCACCGCCAGCGTGGTGCGCAGCGCAGCCGCTGAAGTCCGCCCGCAGGCGCTGCCTTATGTCGCGTATGTCAGCTCGGCGTACCGTCCCGACATTCTTAATGAGCTGTGCCAGTTTTTCCTCGACCACAACGTGGAGCTGGAAAACCTCACCTGCGACACCTACCTGGCGCCGCAGACCGGCGGCACCATGCTTAATGCCACGCTCACCGTCACGCTGCCCGCCGGCACGCAAATCAGTTGGCTGCGCGACCAATTCCTCGACTTCGCCGACGCGTTGAACCTGGATGCCCTGATCGAACCCTGGCGCCCACAAACGCCTGCATAAGGAATTCCCGCATGAGCGTTTCCCTCGACCAGGCCGTGGCCGACTTCACCGTGCCGGCCACCAGCGGCAAGCAAATCACCCTTTCGGCGCTAAAAGGCCAGCAGGTGGTGATTTATTTCTACCCCAAAGACAGCACGCCCGGCTGCACCACCGAAGGCCAGGGCTTTCGCGACCAATACGCAGCCTTCAAAGCCGCGAACACCGAAGTATTTGGCGTGTCGCGCGACAGCTTGAAGTCGCACGAGAACTTCAAGTGCAAGCAGGAATTCCCCTTCGAGCTGCTGTCGGATAAAGATGAAGCGCTGTGCCAGTTGTTCGACGTAATCAAGCTGAAAAAGCTCTACGGCAAGGAATACCTGGGCGTGGATCGCAGCACCTTTCTGATCGACGCCAATGGCGTGTTGCGTCAGGAATGGCGCGGTGTGAAAGTGCCCGGCCATGTCGACGCTGTGTTGGCTGCTGCGCAGGCGCTGAACGCCAACTAAGCAGCACCGTTCGCCTACGAAAAGCCCGGCTAAGTGCCGGGCTTTTTTTGTGCTTGCGACGCAGGCTTTACATCAACGGTGCGACCACCGGCTCCTGCCGGGGCCAGGCATCGAGCAATGCCTTGCACAGCGTGGCCAACGGAATGGCAAAGAAGATTCCCCAAAAGCCCCACAGGCCGCCGAACAGCAGCACGGCGCAGATGATGACCACCGGATGCAGGTTCACCGCTTCGGCGAACAACAGCGGCACCAACACGTTGCCATCCAATGCCTGGATGATGCCGTACACCGCCATCAGGTAAATGAACTGATCGCCCCAGCCCCACTGGAACAACGCGATGAGGGCAACCGGCACGGTAACCACCACGGCGCCCACATAAGGCACCACAACCGAAAGCCCGACCAGCAATGCCAACAGCGCGGCGTAGTTAAGCCCCAGGGCGATGAACGCCACGTAGGTCGCGCCGCCACAAATCAGAATTTCGATGACCTTGCCGCGAATGTAATTGGCGATTTGCTGGTTCATTTCCCGCGCCACTCGGGTGATCAACGTGCGCTCACGGGGCAGGTAACTGCGCAGCCAGCGCGCAATCAACGCACCGTCTTTCAAAAAGAAAAACACCAGAATCGGCACCAGCACCAGATAGATCATGGCGTTGACCAGCAACGGCAGGCTCGACAGCGAAACCGTGAGTGCCATCTGGCCGAAGCTGCCGATTTCATTGCGCACCACTTCGATCAGGTGCAGCACTTGCTCATCGGAAACCAGCTGCGGATATCGCTCTGGCAACAACAGCAGCAGCGACTGCCATTTGCCCAACATGCCGGGCAGCTCATTGAACAGCTTGATCACCTGCTGCCAGAGCAATGGCACCATCACCAGTAGGCAAACGCCTAACAGGCCGAGGAAACAGGCAAAAACCAGCCACACCGCGGCCACCCGCGGCACTCGCATGCGCTGCAGCGTGCGCACCAGACCCTGCATCAGAAACGCCAGCACCAGACCGGCCAGTACCGGCGCAAGCATGCCGCCAAACGTCAGAATGACCGCGAACGCGACCACCAGCAGCACGGCGAGCACCACGGCTTGCTCGTCCGAGAAATAGCGCTGCACCCAATTGCGTAACACGTTGAACATCACAATTCCTTAACGGCTTGAGCTAGGCCTTTTGCAACCAGTAGCGGTACACGCCAGCGTCCACTTCCTCATGCAGCAGCGTATGACCGGCAAGCCTGGCGAAGGCGCGGAAGTCACGCTGCGAGCCGGCATCGGTGGCGGTCACCTTCAGCACCGCGCCACTGGCCAGGCGATTGAGTTCGAGCTTGGCCTTGAGCAGCGGCAGCGGGCAATTCAGGCCGCTGGCATCCAGCTCGGCATCAGCGTTCACAGCATCACTCATCAAATCGGGCTCCAAAATCGGTGGATCAGGATACCGAGGTGGTCAGCCGACCGCCATGGCGGCTACAGTAGCGACTTTGCCGCCAAGAGCTCCGTGCATGAATCTCCTGCGCCCCACTCTGCTGTCACTTGCCTGCTTGCTCGCCTCCCCTGCCTTCGCCGACGACCTGCCCTCGCTGGGCGACTCGAGCTCCTCCATTGTGTCGCCGGAGCAGGAGTTTCAACTGGGCCGCGCCTGGCTCAGCGTGGTGCGCAGCCAGGTGCCGCAGCTGAACGACCCGCAGCTCAAAGCGTTCGTGGAAAGCAGCGTGTACAAGCTCGCCGAAACCAGCGACCTGCACGACCATCGCTTGGTGTTCATCCTGATCAAAGACCCGCAGATCAATGCCTTCGCCGCACCCGGCGGCGTCATTGGCGTAAACGGCGGTCTGTTTCTGTACGCGCAAACCGAAGCGGAATACGCCGCGGTATTGGCGCACGAATTGGGTCACTTGATTCAGCGCCACTACGCCCGAGGCTTACAGGCTCAGCAGCAAATGCAGATTCCGGTGATGGCGGCGATGCTCGCCGGCATTATCGCGGCGGCAGCCGGTGCCGGGGACGTCGGCATGGCGACAATCATGGGCACGCAGGCGGCGGCCATTCAGAACCAGCTGCGCTTCTCGCGGCAGAACGAACAAGAGGCCGACCGCGTCGGTGTGGTCAATCTGGAGCGCGCCGGTTACGACCCACGCGCCATGCCAAACATGTTCGAACGCATGGCCCGCCAATACCGCTACGACAAACGTCCGCCCGAATTCTTGCTGACTCACCCGGTGACCGAATCGCGTATCGCCGACACCCGCAACCGCGCCGAACAATTCGGCGCGAGCGGGCGTGAAGACACCCTGCAATATCAGCTGATGCGCGCACGGGTTCAGCTCACCTTTGAAGAAACCCCGGGCATCGCCGGCAAGCGCTTCCGCGCCATGTTGCAAGACGACCCTGGCATGGACGCCGCCCGCTACGGCCTGGCCCTGGCGCAAGTGAAGAACGGCCAGCTCAACGAAGCCCGCGACAGCCTGGCGATTTTGCTGAAGAAAGACCCCAGCAACATCACCTATAACCTGGCGCAGGTGGACCTCGACATCACCGCCAACCGCCTGCCGGATGCCAAGCAGCGCGTCGACAAAATGCTCGGCCAGTTTCCGGACGACTACCCGCTACAGCAGAGCCGCATCGATTTACTGTTGAAACAGAACCAGGCACCACAGGCGCAGAAAGCGCTGGAAGAACTGCTGAAAGCGCGGCCGAACGACCCGGATGTGTGGTACCAAATCGCCGAAGTGCGCGGCCAGGCGGGCGACATCATCGGCCTGCATCAAGCGCGTGCCGAGTACTTCGCGTTAATGGCTGACTTTGACCAGGCGCTGGAACAACTGGACTTCGCCAAACGCCGCGCCATCAACAACTTCCCGCTGGCCTCGAAGATCGATGCCAGACAGAAAGAAATCATGGAGCAACAGCGCATGATCAAGCAGTTGATGCGCTAACAAGCATCGCGGCGAATCCCGACACGGCGCGCTTCCTGTACGAGCGGCTTCAGCCGCGATAGCCGCAACGCCGATCCATCAAGCGTTACCGACCACCTTCAACCGCGCCGCCTGGGTGAAATCGAGCATACGTTTGAGCGGCTTGAGCGCGCGCGGAATCAACGCCGGGTCAACGAAGATTTCATTGCTGCCCTCACGCAAACATTGGAGCGTGCGCTCCAGGGTATTCATCGCCATCCACGGACAATGCGCGCAGCTGCGGCAGGCCGCGCCGTTGCCGGCTGTTGGCGCTTCCACAAAAATCTTGTCGGGGCACAGCTGCTGCATCTTGTAAAAAATGCCGCGGTCAGTGGCGACGATGAACGTGGAGTTTGGCAAGGTCTGCGCGGCTTTGATCAACTGACTGGTCGAGCCCACTGCATCGGCCAGATCAATCACCGACTCCGGCGATTCCGGGTGCACGAGAATGGCGGCGTCCGGGTACAGCGCCTTCATGTCTTCGAGCTGCTTGGACTTGAACTCTTCGTGAACGATGCAGGCACCGTCCCACAGCAGCATGTCGGCGCCGGTCTGTTTCTGGATATACCGGCCCAGGTGCTTGTCGGGAGCCCAGATGATTTTCTCGCCGTTATCCATCAGGCTTTCGACGATTTCCAACGCGCAACTCGATGTCACCACCCAGTCGGCACGCGCCTTAACGGCGGCCGAGGTGTTGGCGTACACCACCACCGTGCGCTCGGGATGTTGGTCGCAAAATGCTGAGAATTCGTCTATCGGACAACCGAGGTCCAGCGAGCAGGTTGCCTCCAGCGTCGGCATTAAAACGCGCTTTTCAGGGTTGAGAATTTTCGCGGTCTCACCCATGAATTTCACGCCCGCGACAAGCACGGTTTTGGCCGAATGCTGGTTGCCGAAGCGCGCCATTTCCAGCGAGTCGGACACGCACCCGCCGGTTTCTTCGGCCAGCGCTTGAATCACCGGATCGCAATAGTAGTGCGCGACCAACACCGCATCCTGCGCCTTCAGTTCGGCCGCAATGTCTGCGCGCAAACGCGCCTCTTCTTCCGGCGACAGGGGCTTGGGTTGTTTGGCATCGAGGTGCGCCTGAACCAACAGGCGTTCGGAAATCTGGGTCATGTCATCAGGCTCTGAATATGCTTTCAGTGGGGCGGAGTATACCCGCCCGAATGTCAGCGCAAGCGCGCGGCAAGAATAAAACTGGGACGACAGAAACGAAAAAACCCGGAACATTCGAGGTGGAATGTTCCGGGT
The DNA here is from genome assembly GCF_979258635.1 of Pseudomonas sp. AC070. Taxonomy (NCBI): domain Bacteria; kingdom Pseudomonadati; phylum Pseudomonadota; class Gammaproteobacteria; order Pseudomonadales; family Pseudomonadaceae; genus Pseudomonas; species Pseudomonas sp. AC070. Next base: position 1,378,650 of record NZ_OZ409871.1, on the reverse strand, counting down.
TTTCCGGTCCTTCTTGCGAAGGAAATATGGTGGGTCGTGTGGGACTCGAACCTACGACCAATTGGTTAAAAGCCAACTGCTCTACCAACTGAGCTAACGACCCGCGGTGTGCATAATACTGATTTAATTCATAAAATCAACAGCATGCGGTAAAGATTTAGAAATATCTTGTAGGGTCATTCACGCCGGCCTCGGCAAACCCGGCAGCGCGCAAACGACAGCTGTCGCACTTGCCACAGGCGCGGCCGTCGTCGTCGGCCTGGTAGCACGAGACAGTCAACGCGTAATCGACGCCCTGCGCCATGCCTGCCTGAACGATCTGCGCCTTGCTCAGAAACTGCAGCGGCGCCTGGATACGAAAGCCCTGCCCTTCTACGCCCGCCTTGGTGGCCAGATTGGCCATGCGCTCGAACGCCTCGACGAACTCGGGGCGGCAATCGGGATAGCCCGAATAATCCACTGCGTTAACGCCGATAAAAATATCTTGCGCGCCCAGTACTTCAGCCCAACCCAGGGCGAGCGAGAGGAACACGGTATTGCGTGCCGGAACGTAGGTCACCGGAATGCCTTCGCCGGGCGTTTCCGGCACGGCGATGCTGCTGTCGGTCAACGCCGAACCGCCCATGCCGTTGAGGTTCAGGCCAATCACTTTATGTTCGATGACGCCGAGCTGCTCGGCCACGCGCTCGGCGGCTTGCAGCTCGGAACGGTGTCGCTGGCCGTAGTCGAAACTCATGGTGTAGCAGGCGTAACCGTCGGCCTTGGCCATCGCCACAACGGTGGCGGAGTCGAGGCCGCCGGAGAGCAGAATTACCGCTTTTTTAGTTGTCATGTCAGTGCCCCGGCTGGTCGTTCCAAAGAATTTTGTGCAGCTGCAACTGCAAACGCACTGGCAGGTTGTCGGCCACAATCCAGTCGGCCAACGCACGGGCGTCTACTTGTTGGTGGCTGGGCGAAAACAACACTTCACCGGCACGGTTCTGCAAACCGTACTGGATGAGCTTGGAGACGGACCAGTCGTAGTCTTCACGGGAACAGATAACGAATTTGACCTGATCGTTTGCCGTCAGGAACTCGATATTCTCGTAGCGATTGCGGCCAACCTCCGCCGAACCTGGGGTCTTGAGATCGACCACCTTGCTCACACGTGGGTCGACCGCCGACACATCGAGCGCGCCACTGGTTTCCAGCGACACCTCGAAGCCGGCGTCGCACAGGCGCTCCAGCAGAGGGATGCAGTTGGGCTGAGCCAACGGCTCGCCACCAGTGACGCAGACATAGCGTGGCTTGTAGGCCGCGATCTGCTCAACGATGTCGTCGAGGGACATGATTTCGCCGCCGCTGAAGGCGTAGGCGGTGTCGCAGTACTGGCAGCGTAACGGGCAGCCAGTCAGGCGAACGAACACAGTCGGTAAACCGGCAGTGCGCGTTTCACCCTGCAACGAGTAAAAAATCTCGGTAATGCGCAGGTTTTTTTGCATATCAGCCACGGGCGTGACGGCGAAACAGGCCATCCGCCTCCGTTGCGGGAATTGGGGCGGCGATTCTAAACAAAAAACCCGCGACAGGCGCGGGTTTTATTGAACAGAAAGTCAGGGTTTTACAAACGCTGCAAATCCCGCTGGGCCAACTGTGCGGCTGAGCTGCCGGGGTACTGCGCAATAACTTGCTGCAAGATACCTTTGGCTTTGTCGGTATGACCCAAACGCTGCTCAACATCGGCAAGTTTGTACAGCGAATCCGGCACCTTGTTATGAGTCGGGTACAGCTGACTCACTTTTGCAAACGCCTGGCCGGCGCCTTGCAAATCGCCTTTGGTGAGGTTTACTTCGCCCAACCAATACTGCGCGTTTCCGGCGTATTGGCTCTGTGGGTATTTGCGAAGGAATGCGGCGAAAGCCTGGCTGGCTTTGTCGAAGTCTTTCGCTTTGATCAGGTCGAAGGCAGCATCGTAATAGAGCTTTTCCTTCGCTGGATCACCTGGCTCTGTGCTCGCCGCAGGCTGTTGCGCTGTCGGCTGAACAGGTGCACCGCCGGCATTGATAGCCCCGGCGTTGCTGGAATCTGGAGTAGCGGCAGGAGCACCGGTGGCGCCGCCAGCTATACGTCTGTCGAGGTCTTGATAACGCTCCAGGCCTTCTTGTTTCAGGCGCTGAATTTCGTTTTGTTGCTCCTCGACCATGCCGCGCAGACGCGCGACTTCGTCTTGCATTTGTTGCAGCTGCATGAACAGCTCGCCCTGTGCCGAGGCAGGGGCCGTAACCCCTCCCCCTGCATAGGCGCCGGTCGTGCCATAACCTGCAGGTGGATAGCTGCCACCGCCATTACTGGCATTGTCTTCTACCACCGGAACCGCAGCCCACGCTGAAAGCGGGAGGCTGAGAGTCAATATAGTCAGAGCACGACGGCACGTTCGCATGTCGAATTACTTACGCAGTTCAACGCGACGGTTTTGAGCCCAGGATTGCTCGTCGTTGCCGGTAGCAACTGGACGCTCTTCACCGTAGGAAACCAGTTCCAGCTGAGCTGGGGAAACACCTTGCAGCACGAGGTAGCGCTGAACAGCTTTGGCGCGACGCTCGCCCAGAGCCATGTTGTACTCGCGGGTGCCGCGCTCGTCGGTGTTGCCTTCCAGAACGACGCGAGCGCCGTTGCCTTTCAAGTCCTTGGCGTGAACGTCAAGGGCGCGCATGGCTTCTGGCTTCAGATCCGAGCTGTCGTATTCGAAGTAGAAGGTGGTGATAGCGCGCAGAGCAGCTTCTTCGCTCAGGCTACCATCTACAGCGCCGTTGTTAGCGTTGTAGCCAGCGTTTGGATCAACAGCGCCTTCGCCAGCGTTGTCGCCGCCTTTGGAGGAGCAACCTACTGCTACGGCCATGGACAGAGCCAGAGCTGCGAACTTACCGAATTTCAACATTTCCATAGTAAAACTCCTAATGAACCCCAGTGTGTTAAGTAAAAGGTGTAGCGCCGCGTCAGTTCAGGAAGGGCGACCAGGATGGCTCTCGGATTTCGCCTTGCGCGGTTGGAATCGGGAGTTTTACTCGTCCATTGATGGAGGCAAGAATCAAGACTCCACGGCCCTGCTGGCGGGTGGCGTAGATTACCATGGTGCCGTTGGGCGCAACAGTAGGCGACTCATCCAGATTAGTATCTGAAAGAATGCGCAAACGGGACGTTTGAAGGTCCTGCGCCGCAACTTTGAAGTTGGTGAACCCGTCCTGACGGTGAATCATCACCAACGTCTTCTCGTCAGCAGACAGTTTAGGGTTGGCATTGTAGTTACCTACAAAGGTCACCCGGTCAACTGCACCGCCGCCAATACTCGTCTTATAGATCTGTGGTTTCCCAGCGCGATCCGAAGTGAAGTAAATAGTCTGACCGTCCTTGCCCCAGAACGGTTCGGTATCAATTGCGTAGTGATTGGTCACGCGGGTCATCTGGCGACTGCCCAGGTCCATCACATAAATTTCCGGGTTGCCATCGCGCGACAATACAAACGCCAACTTGCTGCCATCCGGCGAGAACGCCGGCGCGCCATTAAGGCCCTCGAAGTTGGTGATCTGTTCACGGCGACCGGTGTCGATGTGCTGAATAAAGATGCGCGGACGCTTCTGTTCAAACGACACATAGGCGATGCGCTTGCCATCACTGGCGAAACGCGGCGACAGAATGGGCTCGCGCGATTGCAGCAATGTCACGGCGCGGGCGCCGTCATAGTCGGAACGCTGCAAGGTGTAACGGGTGTTGGTGCCGGAGAAACGCTCGGCAGTCACGTACAGCATCTGCGTAGAAAACGCGCCCTTGATGCCGGTGAGTTTTTCGAACGACTGATCCGAAACGTAGTGCGACATATCGCGAAGTTGGTCGGTAGTACCGCCAACGCTACCGGCAAATACTTGCTGCTCGGTGGCCACGTTGAACAAGGCGAACTGCACTTGCAAACGTGCGCCGTTAGGCACGATGTTGCCGACCAGCACATATTGGGCGCCGAGTGCTTTCCAATCACGAAAGATAACTTCGCTTGCCTGACTCGGCAGGCTGATCATGTTCTGACGCGGGATCGGTTCGAAAATACCGGAGTTGCGCAGGTCTTTGCCGATCAGGTCAGACATGTCTTCGGGCAACACATTGCCGCCCTGCCAGCCGAACGGAACCACGGCAATTGGGATGGCGCGGTCAGAGCCGGTGCCAACCACAATGTTTTTTTCCTCTGCCACTGCCAGTCCTGCAGCGCAGCAAAGGACCAGGAGCATTCCTCGAAGAAGGTTGATCACAAATCTAGATCCTCAGGTTTGAAGGTCATCTTGAATGAACGGTACGGATTAAAGTCAGTAGGACTCAGACCCTGCATTTCTACTAAACGCCCAATGTTTTTCACTGCGGCTACAGCCGAGTTATCAAACGGCGCGTTACCGCTCGATTTGGCAATACTTGCGCTGGTAATGGTGCCGTCCGGCAGCATGGTGATCTGCAGAACTACCGCCATACCATTTCGGGCGCCTGGTGGACGAGTCCACACTTCCGAAGCCCGCATACGAATCAAATCATCGAAGTTACCGGAAACCGTGTCGCCCACTTCGTCAGCGGTGGTCGCCTCACGCTCGGTTGTATCCGAAAGCAATTCTGCCAGCGCCTGCGCCTTTTTATCTTCTGCGGATTTGCGGGCTGCTTCGGCTGCTTTCTTTTTCACGGCCTCCGCTTCTTTCTTTTTAGCGTCTGCTGCTTTCTTCGCATCCGCTGCCTTTTTCTTGGCATCGTCTGCAGCTTTTTTCTTCGCAGCTTCGGCGTCGGCTTTCTTCTTCGCCTCTTCCTCAGCTTTTTTCTTTTCTTCTTCGGTTTTCTTTTTCGCAATATCGGCGAGTTTCTTTTCTTCGGCCGCTTTTGCTTCGGCCGCTTTTTTCGCATCAGCCGCTTTCGCCGCTTCCGCCTCAGCCTGCTCTGCTTGTTCGGCTTTTTGAGCTTCTTCCGCTTTCTTTTGTTCCGCGGCCTTCACGGCCTGCTTTTCCTGTTCAACTTTCTTGGCTTCCAGTTGCTCGACTTCATATTGCTTGGCAGCGGTTTTCTTCGCTTCGCCGGCAATTTTCTGATTGGTCTGCGTGGTCGCCGGACTCTTGGATTTGAGCTCGTAGAGTGTGGCCTGAACAATGGGTTTAGTCGGTGGAAGCTCCGGCGTAAAAGCAAAGCTGACAAACAGCATGCCGAACAGCAGGACATGCAGCCCTACCGCCCAAATGCTTGGCCAGAAATAGCCTTCCGATGAGGAGCGCTCGCGTTCCTGCATCAGGGCGCCTCGGTAATCAGGCCGACGTTACCCACGCCCGCTTGCTGCAGCCCGCCCATGGCGGCCATCACGGCACCGTAGTCGACCACTTTGTCGGCGCGGATAAACACTTGAGTCTGCTTACCCTGAGCGCGGCTCTGATTCATGATCGCGGTCACGGCAGTGGTCATTTCCGGAAGCGTCAGGGCTTTGGCCTGCTGCTTGTCGGTGTCCACTTCACTGCCCAGGTTCCAGTAGTAGGTCTTGTCGGCCTTGATCGAAATGGTCAGCACCTGGGTGTTGTTGTCTTGCGGCAAGGCATCGCTCGACACCTTGGGCAAATCCACCTTCACACCCTGGTTGAGCATCGGGGCAGTCACCATGAAAATCACCAGCAGCACCAACATCACGTCGATGTAGGGCACCACGTTCATTTCGGCGACTGGTTTACGTCTCTTACGAATACGTGCCATGAGTTAAAACCTTTCCATATAGCCTTCAGTAGAACCGGCGTCTTATTCGTCGCTGGTGTGCACTTTGCGGTGCAAGATGGCTTGGAATTCATCGGCGAAGGTGTAGTAGCGGCCGATCAGGGTTTCGCCGCGAGCAGCAAAACGGTTGTAGGCAATTACCGCCGGAATCGCAGCGAACAGGCCGATGGCCGTGGCGATCAAGGCTTCGGCAATACCCGGCGCTACGGTCGCCAGCGTGGCTTGTTGAGCGGAGGCCAGACCACGGAAGGAGTTCATGATGCCCCACACGGTGCCGAACAGACCGATGTACGGGCTGGTGGAACCTACGGTGGCCAGGAACGGCAAGCTCTGCTCGAGCTTTTCTTCTTCGCGGGAGATGGCAACGCGCATGGCACGGTTCACGCCGTCCATGACTGCATCAGGGTCAACGCCCGGCTGCTGACGCAGGCGCGAAAACTCTTTGAAACCGCCGCGGAAAATCTGCTCCACGCCCGAATCCGGGTCTGGGTTGGCGCCGGCTTGGCGGTACAGCTTGGACAGATCGATACCCGACCAGAAACGCTCTTCAAACGACTCAAGCGAACGGCGGGCGGCACGGATCATGGTGCTGCGTTGGAAAATCATGATCCATGAGGTAACCGATGCGCCTACAAGGATCAGCATGACCAGCTGTACCACGATGCTGGCGTTGCTGATCAGGCTCCACATAGAGGTATGGTCGACGACGGTGGCTTCCACGCTTAATCTCCTGCTTTAGATGTACCCGCGTCGCTCACGCCGGCAAAGGCGGTACGCAACGCTTCGGGAATGGCCCGGGGTTTCAAACTGTCGGCGCGCACACAGGCCACCAGGAACTGCCCTTCACAGAGCAGCGTTTTATCCGTAGCCCGCCGCACCTGTTGACGGAAGCGCAGGCTGGCACGGTTTAATTCGATTACGTCGGCACTCACCAGCAACTCATCGTCCAACCGCGCCGGCACGTGATAACGCGCTTCGCTGGAATGCACGACAAACAACATGTCGCCCGCCAGCTGTGACTGGGAAAAGCCCAGATCACGTAGCCGCTCGGTGCGGGCCCGCTCCATGAATTTCAGATAATTGACGTAGTAAACGATGCCGCCGGCATCGGTGTCTTCGTAGTAAACCCGACAGCGATGGGTGAACGGCTCAAGCCCATTTTGCGCGCGCATACTCTAGTGCTTACTCCCCGGGTTGCCAATTGGGCAAACCAACTGTTTTTCATCGATTTGCATCTGCAAGTTCATCTTATTCGTCCACTGCAAACAGATCGGTCTGCGGCAGATCACCCATGCGCTTGGGCACGTTGAGGCCAAAGTGCAGATAAGCATGGCGCGTCACCACACGACCGCGCGGTGTACGCATGATGTAGCCCTGCTGAATCAGGTAGGGTTCGAGCACATCTTCGATGGTGTGGCGTTCTTCACTGATGGCCGCCGCGAGACTGTCGACGCCCACCGGGCCGCCGTCGAACTTCTCGATCATGGTCAGCAGCAGACGCCGGTCCTGATGATCGAAACCATGCTCATCGACATCCAGTAGATTCAGCGCCAGGTCCGCAATCGCGCGCGTGATATGCCCCTGGGCACGCACTTCAGCGAAGTCACGCACACGGCGCAGCAAGCGGTTGGCAATACGCGGCGTGCCACGGGCGCGACGGGCAATTTCGAACGCGCCCTCGGGATCCAGCGGCAGGCCAAGAATGCCGGCCGAGCGCTGAACGATCGTGGCCAGGTCTGCCGTGCTGTAAAACTCGAGGCGCTGAACAATGCCGAAACGGTCACGCAGCGGATTGGTGAGCATGCCCGCGCGGGTAGTGGCGCCGACCAGGGTAAAAGGAGGCAAATCGAGTTTGATCGAGCGTGCAGCGGGCCCTTCGCCAATCATGATGTCGAGTTGAAAATCTTCCATCGCCGGGTACAGCACTTCTTCAACGATGGGCGACAGGCGATGGATTTCATCGATAAACAGCACGTCGCCGGGCTCAAGGTTGGTCAGCATCGCGGCCAGATCACCAGGACGCTCCAGCACCGGGCCTGAAGTGCTCTTGATCGACACGCCCATTTCTTGGGCAATGATGTTGGCGAGTGTGGTTTTACCCAGACCGGGCGGCCCGAAGATCAAGGTGTGGTCAAGGGATTCGGCACGGCCGCGCGCCGCCTGAATAAACAGCTCCATCTGCTCACGGACTTTCGGCTGACCAATGTACTCGGCCAGGCGCAGCGGCCGAATGGCGCGGTCCAGTTGTTCATCGCGGTCACGGCCAGAAGCGGTGATCAGGCGATCGGCGTCTATCACTTAAACCATTCCTTTCAATGAACGACGGATCAATTCTTCGCTGCTCAAGCCTTCTTCCTGCACCGCCGATACCGCGCGACTGGCCTCTTGCGGCTTGAAGCCCAAGGAAATCAGGGCGCTCACGGCATCGTTCTCCGCACTTGAGACTGTGCCACCGGCACGAGGTTCAGTGACAAAAGTGGCGATGCCCGGCACGGTTTCCCAGGCTTTGAAGCGGTCTTTCAATTCGACCAGCAGGCGTTCGGCGGTCTTTTTGCCGACGCCGGGAATGCGGGTGAGTGCCGAGGTGTCTTGCGCTTGCACGCAGCGCACCAGCTCATCGACCTCAAGGCCAGACATCAACGCCAGCGCCAGCTTTGGCCCCACACCGTTAAGGCGGATCAGCTCACGGAACAGCTCGCGCTCGCGCTTCTCGGCAAACCCGAACAACAAATGAGCGTCTTCACGCACCACCAGATGGGTGTGCAACATCACCGGCTCGCCCAGCGACGGCAAGCGATACAGCGTGGTCATCGGCACTTCGATTTCGTACCCCACGCCATTCACATCGACGATAAGGTGCGGCGGCTGCTTTTCAAGCAAGGTCCCGCGCAGGCGTCCAATCACAACATCAGTTCCTTAATAAAGAAGCGCAGCCTCACAGACGCAGACGCCCGCCGCGACTGCGAGCGCCGACCAGGCCGTGAGGAATCAAACTGGAGCGAGTGTGGGCATGACACAAGGCAATTGCCAGCGCGTCAGAGGCATCGATCTGCGGTTTTTGTGTCAATTTCAGTAAGTGCATCACCATCAACTGCACCTGCTGCTTGTCCGCCCCGCCCGTACCGGCAATCGCCTGCTTCACCTGGGTGGCCGTGTATTCAGCGATTTCCAGCCCGTGCTCGGCGGCGGCAACAATCGCCGCGCCCCTGGCCTGACCGAGCTTGAGTGCGGAGTCGGCGTTCTTGGCCATGAACACTTTCTCGATGCCCATGGTGATCGGGCCATAGGTTTCGATCACCTCGCGCACGCCGCGAAACACGATTTGCAACCGTTCATGCAGCTCGCCGGCACCGGTACGAATGCAGCCCGAGGCCACGTACTCACAGCCACGCCCGATGTCGCGCACCACGCCATAACCGGTGATACGGGAACCGGGGTCAATGCCGAGAATAAGGGTCATAGCACCTGCGATTGGGCGAAGGGGGTAAGTGGGGTCAGCTTAAAGGCAGATGGGGGACGCGCATAGCGACGGTTGCGGCGGCGCAGGCGGTTTGCCGAACATCCCCTATAGGGCGCAATCGAGGCTAAAGCCTCTCCTACAGGAACCGTACCTGCCTGTGGGAGAGGCTTTAGCCTCGATGCATTTCCACCGGGGTTACCCCACCTGCTCCATGATCTCTTCTGGAATCTGGCCGTTGAAGTACACGTTTTGCACGTCGTCCAGGTCTTCGAGCATGTCGATCAGCTTGAGCACCTTCTGCGCCGTCTCCAGCTCACTCAGCTCGACGGTGATCGACGGAATCATGTTGATTTCCGCCTCCTCGCCTTTGAAGCCAGCTTTTTGCAGCGCTTCGTTGACGGAAATGAAGTCGACGAAACTGGTGAACACATCGATGGAGCCGTCTTCATGGGTGACCACGTCGTCGGCGCCCGCTTCAAGTGCCGCTTCCATCAGCGCATCTTCATCAACGCCGGGGGCGAAGCTGATCTGGCCCTTGCGGTCGAACATATACGCCACCGAACCATCGGTGCCGAGGTTGCCGCCGCACTTGGTAAAGGCGTGGCGCACCGCCGCTGCGGTGCGATTGCGGTTGTCGGTCATGGCTTCGACGATCACCGCCACACCATTGGGTGCGTAGCCCTCGTAGCTCAACTCTTCAACCTTGGTGCCGTCGTCCGCGCCAACGCCGCGAGCGATCGCGCGGTCGATGGTGTCGCGGGTCATGTTGGCGCCCAGCGCCTTGTCCACCGCGAGTCGCAAGCGCGGGTTGTCGGCCGGAATGCCGCCGCCCTGGCTGGCCGCCACGGTCAGCTCACGAATCAGCTTGGTGAAAATCTTGCCCTTTTTGGCGTCCTGACGCCCTTTACGATGCTTGATGTTGGCCCATTTGGAATGACCCGCCATAACTCGCTCCGTCCTGTCCAATAACTCACACTTGAATTGAAAACGCCCCTGTCCCGAGTGAGAGAGGGGCGCTGTAAAAGCCCAACCGAATGCTTAGTCGGCTTTGACTTGCTCGCGCAAGCGAATGTGCAGGTCACGCAACTGACGCGCGTCGACTTCGCCCGGCGCCTGCGTCATCACATCGGCAGCGCTTTGGGTTTTCGGGAAGGCGATCACTTCACGAATCGACTGTGCACCGGTCATCAGCATCACCAGACGGTCGAGGCCAAAGGCCAGACCACCGTGGGGCGGTGCACCGAATTTCAGCGCGTCGAGCAGGAAGCCGAACTTCTCTTCTTGCTCTTCTTCGCTGATGCCCAGCACGCGGAATACCGTTTGCTGCATGGCCTTGTCGTGGATACGGATCGAACCGCCACCCAATTCAGTACCGTTCAACACCATGTCGTAAGCGCGCGACAGAGCGGCAGCCGGGTTGGCTTCCAGCTCTTCGGGAGTGCACTTGGGCGAGGTGAACGGGTGGTGCAGCGAGTTCAGGCTGCCGTCGTCGGCTTCTTCGAACATCGGGAAGTCCACTACCCACATCGGCGCCCATTCGCAGGTCAGCAGATTCAGGTCATGGCCCACCTTGATACGCAGCGCGCCGAGGGCATCGCACACGATCTTGGTTTTGTCGGCACCGAAGAACACGATGTCGCCATTCACAGCGCCTACGCGGTCAAGAATGACGTTGAGGTTGGCTTCCGGAATGTTTTTCACGATCGGCGACTGCAGGCCTTCAACGCCCTTAGCACGCTCGTTGACCTTGATGTAGGCCAGGCCCTTAGCGCCGTAGTTGCCGACGAACTTGGTGTAGTCGTCGATTTGTTTGCGCGGCATGGCGCCACCGCCAGGAACACGCAGGGCGGCGATGCGGCATTTCGGGTCGTTGGCCGGACCGCTGAATACTTTGAAGTCCACGTCTTTGAGCTGATCGGCAACGTCGACCAGTTCCAGCGGAATACGCAGGTCCGGCTTGTCGGAACCGTAGCGGCTCATGGCTTCGGAGAACGGCATGTGCGGGAATTCACCGAATTCCAGGTTCAACACTTCCTTGAACAGCTGACGAATCATCTTCTCGGTGATGCCGATGATGTCGTCTTCGTCGAGGAAGCTGGTTTCGATGTCGATCTGGGTGAATTCCGGCTGGCGGTCAGCACGCAGGTCTTCGTCGCGGAAGCACTTGGCGATCTGGTAGTAACGGTCGAAGCCAGCAACCATCAGCAGTTGTTTGAACAGCTGCGGAGATTGTGGCAATGCGAAGAAGCTACCGGGGTGGGTACGGCTAGGCACCAGGTAGTCACGGGCGCCTTCGGGCGTGGCGCGGGTGAGGATCGGTGTTTCGACATCGATGAAGCCGTTGTCGTCGAGGTAGCGGCGGATGCTGCTGGTCACGCGCGAGCGCAGCTTGAGCTTCTCGGCCATTTCCGGACGGCGCAAATCGATGAAGCGATAGCGCAGGCGGGTTTCTTCGCCAACGTCGGTGTATTCGTTGAGCGAGAACGGCGGGGTTTCCGCTTCGTTGAGCACTTCCAGCTCGTAGCCCAGCACTTCAATGGCGCCGGAAGCCATGTTGGCGTTGTTCGCGCCGGCCGGACGCAGGCGCACTTTACCGGTGATTTTCACCACGTATTCGCTGCGCACACGGTCAGCCTTGGCGAAGGTTTCTGCGCGGTCCGGATCGAATACCACCTGGGCCAGACCTTCACGGTCGCGGATGTCGAGGAAGATCACCCCGCCGTGATCTCGGCGGCGATGAACCCAACCGCACAGGGTGACTTCCTGACCTTCCAGGCTCTCGTTCAATTGGCCGCAATAATGGCTGCGCATCATGATGGTGGTTTCGCTTCTCGTAATTCGACTAATCGGGGTGCTGCTTAATCGGCTTTGTCGCCGCCAGCGAGGTTCTTTTTAGCGCCGGTCTTGAAATCGGTTTCGTACCAGCCGTTGCCCTTCAAACGAAAGCCCGGCATGGACAGCAACTTCTTCAACTCGGGGGCCTTGCAGGTCGGGCAATCGACCAGAGGCGAATCGCTGAATTTCTGAATGGCTTCCATCTGATGGCCACAGGAAGCGCATTGGTAATCGTAAATTGGCATTTGGCTCATCTCAGCATGCGTGACTGCAAACTCGGCCCTGGGGCTGGCCCTGGGCGCTCCGCGATTGCGCAGGGGACGCCTGCTCGCGGCAAGGTGCGGGAGTATATGACGGATCGCGCCTGGCAATAAACCCAAAAACCGTGCACGCCAGCAGCCACTAACAGTCAATTAAGCGGAAAGTCGTGCGCGAACTGAACGCGATTAACAGCGCAGGCGTCCAAGCGTGCAATGCATTTGCCCAATAGCATTTATTGACTCTCGCACCGCGACATCCCCCCCAGGGCCCATGCTAGGCTCTCGCCATCGCGTCAGCCCGTCTTCATTAGCCTGAAAAAGGAGAAATGCCATGGAAATCAATATCGGAATTGCCGAACAGGACCGCGCCGCCATTGCCGAAGGTCTGTCTCGCTTGCTCGCCGACACCTACACCCTGTACCTGAAAACCCACAACTTTCATTGGAACGTCACCGGTCCAATGTTCAACACCCTGCACCTGATGTTTGAAGGCCAGTACACCGAGCTGGCATTGGCCGTCGACTCCATCGCCGAGCGCATCCGCGCCCTGGGCTTCAACGCGCCGGGCACTTATGCCGCTTACGCTCGCCTTTCCTCTATTAAAGAAGAGGAAGGCGTACCGAGCGCCGAAGACATGATCAAGCAACTGATCCAGGGCCAGGAAGCAGTCGTGCGCACCTCACGCGGCATTTTCCCGCTGCTGGACAAAGTCAGCGACGAGCCTACCGCCGACCTGCTGACCCAACGCATGCAGATCCACGAAAAAACCGCATGGATGCTTCGCAGCCTCCTGGCAGCGTGATCCAATCCCGCAAAAAACAGTAAAGGCCCGGCGCAAAACCGGGCCTTTTGCTAGGCGCAACCTGTATGGCTGCTCTATGCTCTGGCAATCAATAGTTTGAACTTGTACGACGCATGAGCCAGCCGCCGAAATCGCCCAACATTCTCAGTCTCTATCCGGAGGAGACCCGCGAGGCAGCTGATCTGTTAAAGCAGGCCGTACCGCTCATGGTGCGCCACGATATTCCGCCCAACCCCGTGCACTACGCGCTTTGGTACACGTACAGCAAAGGCAAGGAACCAGAGCTCAATCGTCGGCTCGACAAAGCCGTTAAAGATTTCGATAGCTTTCCACCAGAAACCGCAGCGAAGCTGTTTCGCGACTTTATTATTCGCGGCGAACTCGAAGAAGCGCGCGCCGGGCAGCAGCAAGTCATTGAACTGGTCGATGACATCGAAGGCGGCGTTTCGCAAAGCGTCAGCACCAGCAAAGCCTATCAAGATAGTCTCAATCACGGCCTCAGCGCCTTGCAGGAACCCTTGATCGACGACCTGCCCAGCGTGCTCAACGACTTGCAGCAAAGCACCCAGCTCATGCAAGACCAGCAGGAAAAATTCCTTTACCGCCTGCGCAGTGCCCAGGAAGAAATTTCCCACCTGCGCGGGCAGCTCGAACGCGCCCACATGGCCGCGACGCTCGACAGCCTGACCAACGTATTCAACCGCCACGCCTTCACTCGCCTGCTGGAGCAAACCCTTGCCCACGGTCATCAAGGCGTGGCGCTGGTGATGCTCGACATCGACCACTTCAAACACTTCAACGACCAATACGGACATCCCCTGGGCGACCGCGTGCTACAGCATGTGGGCCAATTGCTGCGTGAACTGTTGCCACCCAGGGGCATGGCCGCCCGTTATGGTGGCGAAGAATTTTGCGTGATCCTACGAGAATGCCCCGATCTGGAAACGGCCCACGCCTTCTCCGAACAATTACGCCTGAAAATTCAGGCGCTGCGGGTGAAGGTGCGCCGCACCGATGAAATCCTCGACACCATTACCGCCTCGTTCGGTTTCGCCCTGGCCGAAGCCGGCGACAACCTCGAAAGCCTGCTCACCCGAGCCGACGACGCCCTGTATCAAGCCAAACGCGCCGGCCGTAATCAGGTTCATCCTCACCTGCCCGAGCCAGCGCTAAGCGCTTGATTTGAGTAGCCCTCCGCTTTGCTGTTAAATACTCCCCCGTGTTGCCGCTTGGCGCGGCGCATAGGCGGATGGAACGCGTGTCGAGAGCCGATTTTCAGTTACGGCAACCCGTGTCCCACCCCGCTCTTCTGCTGAATATCCTTATAAGTGAGCTCATTGCACATGCTTAAAATCGTCCACCTGCTTGTAGGAGTCGCCGCACTACTCCTGTCTTTTGTTCCTAGTCTCCATGCCGACAACCTTCCTTACCTGCAACAGCCCGATGCCGTTTACCTCGCTCTGCTTGGTTTGATCAACCTGCTGCTGGCCCCTCTTTTTCCAATCTGGCATATGGGTGCGCGCCAACACATTCAGGGCTTGGTCAGCGCGCTGTTGGTACTGGCCGTTGTGCTGCAAGTTCTGATTTTGCTGGCCCCGCTGCCCGTCATCGGCGGCCAGCCGGCCGTGTTGCTCAGCCTGCTTACCGTATTGCTAGCGGTGATACTTCACCTGTGCGCAAACCTGCGCATGAAAGGTCGCAGCAAAGCAGTCCCGCAAGACCTGGGTGATCGCGAAACCGGCACCGTAAAGTGGTTCAACACCTCGAAAGGCTTCGGCTTTATCTCCCGCGACAGCGGCGACGATATCTTTGTGCACTTTCGTGCCATTCGTGGCGAAGGCCACCGCGTGCTGGTCGAAGGACAACGCGTTGAATTCTCGGTGATGCAGCGCGACAAGGGCCTGCAAGCTGAGGATGTGATCGCAGCCCTTCCGCTACGTCGCTAAGCGCTGGCTACACCCACAAAAAACCCGCCACTGGCGGGTTTTTTTATACCTGTGGAAAAGCCTTCTATTAATAGTGCGGCGGCGGTGCCTCGTGCTCGTTCATGCCAAAGCCGCTCTGCATATCTTCCTGGCGCTTGGCCAGCGCGGCGATCTGCAAGCTCAAGCGCTCAATGATTCGCTGCTGACTGACCAGCTCGTCGTTCAGCGCCTGAATGGTGTCGTCCTGAAACGCCAGCCGGGTTTCCAGTTCCATCACTCGGTTTTCTAAAGTCATGGCTTACTCCTCAGCGAACGTAAAATCGCTGCCCAGCACCGAACGCAACTTCGCGCGAATCGCGGCAACCTGTTCGGCGGCATAGGCTTGCGCTGGAAACTTGCCCCACACCGGCGCCGGCCACGCGGCATCGCTGCGCCGACGGACGATCACGTGCATGTGCAACTGACTCACCACGTTGCCGAGCGTGGCGATGTTCATTTTGTCGGCTGCGAAGGTGTCTTTTAACAATTCGGTCAGCGTGACCGTTTCGTGCCACAGCTGCTTCTGTTCGTCGGCGCTGAGTTGGAACAACTCGCTCACTTCTTCGCGGCGCGGAACCAGGATGAACCAGGGGTAGTGGACGTCATTCATTAACAATAAACGGCACAACGGAAAGTCGCCGATCAGCAGGGTGTCGTTCTGCAAACGTGAATCCAGGGCGAACATACACAAACTCCTACTTATATATAGGTACAACGATGCCAAGCGCTGCGAACAAGCCGGCCGCGCGATGACGCAAGGATACCTGCTTAGGTGGGAATTCGCCCCCAGCCCAGACGCGAGATCGTTACCGAAGGGCGAGCGCTCAACCCGCCTATCGCCCGCCAGTATGAGCCGCACCAAAACAGCGCCCGCTCTCAGCATGAGCCGCTCGACCATGCACCGCCACTGTGCACACTTTGTTACCCAAGCCCCGCAAGCCCCACTTTTGCAGCGTTACTGCCACCGCCAGTAACGGTTGACCGCAGCCCGCCGCGCCACCCAAGCGCAGCGGCAAACCCCGCTTCTGTTGCGCCTTGCTCAACGCAACGCTCAGAAAATCACACATTACGAAATTTTCACGACCGTTTCGGCGTTTGTGCACGCTAATTGCTTTATCCCAAACCAAGATCAATGAGCACATACGCCCAACAGTGTTTGTGTACCTTGCTTGGAACAACAGTTAACCCTACGGACAGGAATTAACCGTTGGTCTTTAAAAGGGATTAATGAGAGTGGTTTTTATCGACTCGTTAATCATCAGAAGTCACGGAAAGAGTAATCGCTGGGATGCAAGCGTAAAACTACGAATTTGCGACATGCCACATAAGCTTTTGCGACATTGTCGTAAAGAATTTGTAGGGTCTCTGCACTATCTGTCGCCAACAATGTCGCCGTGCTATAACTTAGCGCCGACACAAAAAGAAAGAGCTAGCCCATACAACAAATAAGATGGGCAGCGCAACTTCTAAACCAAAGGAGCAATCACGATGCAAGTGATGAAGTGGAGCTTAATCGCCCTCGCAGTAGCGGGCAGCACCCAACTGGCAGTAGCCAGCGAACAGTCCGACTCCAAGGGCTTCGTAGAAGACAGCAGCCTGGATGTTCTGGCTCGCAACCTCTACTTCTCCCGTGACCGCCGCAACAACCCAAACACCGAGCAAAGCCGCGTTGAAGAATGGGGCCAAGGCTTCATCGGCACTTTCGAGTCCGGCTTCACCCAGGGCACTGTAGGTTTCGGCGTTGATGCGATCGGCCTGGCCGGCATCAAGCTCGACAGCGGCCGCGGCCGTGCTGGCACCGGTCTGTTCCCGGAAGACTCTGATGGTCGTTCGGAAGACAGCTACGGTGAAGCTGGTGGCGCTGTGAAAATTCGCCTTTCCAACACCACTCTGAAGTACGGCGATCAATTCACCACCATGCCCGTGTTCGCAACTGACGACAGCCGTTTGCTGCCAGAAGTTGCTGAAGGCTTCCAGATCACCAGCAACGAAATCGCTGGTCTTGAGCTGAAAGCAGGTCACTTCACCGGTATCAACGCTCAGGATTCCACCAACCACGACGGCCTTGGTTTGACCAAAGCGGACGTGTTCGGCGGCACCTACGCATTCAGCGATTCCCTGTCGGCAACCCTTTACTACTCGCGCGTTGAAGACTTCTTCAAGAAGATTTACGCCAACGTAAACTGGACTCTGCCTATCACCGAAGGCCAAGCGTTTGGCCTCGATGTAAACGCCTACAAGGTAGACAGCATTGGCGACGGTCTGGCTGACGCCGATAACACCAACGGCAGCGGCGACATCGACAACCTGACTTACAGCTTCGCAGCTTCCTACAGCATCGACGCTCACAAGTTCACCCTGTCCTTCCAGGACGTAACTGGTGACGGCGACTACGCCTACGGCGTAGACGGCGGCGGTACTGTTTACCTGAACAACTCGATCGCCCGTTCCGACTTCAACACTGAAGACGAGAAATCCTACGGCGCTCGTTATGACCTGGACTTCGCCACTCTTGGTGTTCCTGGCCTGTCGTTCATGACTCGCTACGTTACTGGTAAAGGCGCGAACGTTGCGTCGACCGACAACGGTAAAGAGTGGGAACGCGACATCGAAGCTAAATACGTACTGCAAGATGGCCCAGCTAAAGACCTGAGCCTGCGTATTCGTCAAGCCACTTATCGTTCGAGCGACGCCGTGTACCTGCGTTCCTCGCCTTCGATCGACGAACTGCGCCTGATCGTCGAATACCCACTGAGCATTCTGTAATCCAGAACTCAGCAGGTAATTCGATATAAGAAAAAGCCCGGCATTAGCCGGGCTTTTTTTCGTCTGCAAGTTGGTACGGTTTAACTAACTTACAACGGAAGTGCGTACGTGCCCGTTACATGAGCCACTAGATTGTCATCATCGCCCGCCGAATATAAAGACACTTCACACACCGCTTGACGACGACTTAGTTTAAGTATTTGCGCATGGGCGATTAAGTCGACCGGCTTTGGTTTCGCCAGAAAGTTGATGTTCAAGTTAGCGGTCACCGCCATCTCGACCTTGCCGAGGCGCCCCAGCACCACGGCGTACATCGCGGCATCGGCAAGCGCCATGATCGTAGGCCCCGAAACGGTGCCGCCCGGGCGCACCAATTTGGCCTGGAACGGCACGCGGGCGTAGGCGTTGTTAGCGTCCAACTGGTCGATGCACAGGTCAATATCCTCGGCCATCGGCACACCAAAACGGATCAAGGCTTGTACTTGTTCAGCAGTCAAAGCGGTCACTCGAAACCCCTTACATTGCGATGGCCTGAATCCTGTACGCGGCAGTACAGGCCCCGTACAATGCCGAGCACTTCCTTGCCTTCGCAACTGATATAACGGCCAAACATGCGTACCAGTCAGTATTTGCTCTCGACCCTCAAAGAAAACCCAACCGACGCCGTCGTGGTTAGCCACCAGCTGATGCTGCGTGCCGGCATGATTCGCAAACTGGCCTCTGGCCTGTACACCTGGTTGCCCATGGGCCTGCGTGTTCTGCGTAAGGTGGAAACTGTCGTTCGTGAAGAAATGAACGCGGCCGGTGCGCTCGAAGTGTTGATGCCTGCCATTCAACCTGCCGAGCTGTGGCAAGAATCCGGGCGTTGGGAACAATACGGCCCTGAGCTGCTGCGTTTGAAAGACCGCCACGCGCGCGATTTTTGCGTGGGTCCGACGCACGAAGAAGTCATCACCGATCTGATGCGCAACGAGTTGAGCAGCTATAAACAGTTGCCTATCAACCTGTACCAGATTCAAACCAAGTTCCGCGATGAAATCCGCCCACGCTTCGGCTTGATGCGCGGCCGCGAATTCACCATGAAAGACGCCTACTCGTTCCATATCGACCAGGCCTCTTTGCAACAAACCTACGACCGCATGCACCAGGCGTACTGCAATGTGTTTAGCCGCCTGGGCCTGAACTTCCGCCCTGTGCAAGCCGACACTGGCTCCATCGGCGGCACTGGCTCGCACGAATTCCACGTGCTGGCCGAGTCGGGTGAAGACGATATCGCCTTCAGCAACGTCTCCGATTACGCCGCCAATATCGAGAAAGCCGAAGCCATACCGCGGGAAACTTCTCGAGGCGCCGCGACCGAAGAAATGCGACTGGTGGACACGCCAAACGCCAAAACCATCGCCGAGCTGGTAGAAGGCTTCAACCTGCCCATCGAAAAAACCATCAAAACACTGGTGGTGCATGGCGCTGAAGAAGGCAAGTTGGTGGCGCTGATCGTTCGTGGCGACCACGAACTCAACGAAATCAAGGCCTCCAATCTTGAGCAGGTTGCCAGCCCGCTGGAATTCGCCACCGAAGCAGAACTGCGCAACGCCATCGGCGCTGGCGCCGGTTCCCTCGGCCCGCTGAATCTGCCGCTGCCTTGTGTAATCGACCGTTCGGTTGCCCTGATGAGCGACTTCGCCATCGGCGCCAACATCGACGACAAACATTACTTCGGCGTGAACTGGGAGCGCGACTTGCCGCTGCCGGAAATCGCTGACCTGCGCAACGTCGTCGCCGGTGACCCAAGCCCAGACGGCCAAGGCACGCTGGAAATCAAACGCGGCATTGAAGTCGGGCACATCTTCCAGCTCGGTAGCAAATACAGCGAAGCCATGAATTGCACCGTGATGGGTGAGAACGGCAAACCTGCCATTCTGACCATGGGTTGCTATGGCATCGGCGTGTCGCGGGTGGTGGCGGCTGCCATCGAGCAGAACAACGACGAGCGCGGCATTCTCTGGAGCGACGCTCTGGCGCCCTTCCAAATCGCCCTGGTACCGCTGCGCTACGAGAACGAAGACGTGCGCGCCGCGACCGACAAGCTCTACGCCGACCTCACCGCTGCCGGCTTCGAAGTGCTGCTGGATGACCGTGACAAGAAAACCAGCCCCGGCATCAAGTTTGCCGACATGGAATTGATCGGCATCCCGCACCGCATCGTGGTCAGTGACCGTGGTCTGGCCGAAGGCAATCTGGAATACAAGAACCGTCGTGAAACCGAGGCGCAGGCCATTCCGGTTGCTGAGGTGTTGTCCTTTGTCCAGTCCCGTACCGGTCGTTGAGTGTTAGCCAGAGCTCCCATGTTCAAGCCACGTTCCATTAGCCTCATCGGCGCCGCTCTGTGCGGCGCCTTGCTGCTCAGCGGCTGCGCCAATCACATGTCGCAGCGGGCTGAGCGCGAGGACCGCGCTGAGCGCAAATTGCTCAACCACAGCTTGCAGATCGACGTGGGGCAACCCGACGTACTCGAACTGCCGCAACGGCGCGTGCGCATTCAGGACCAGAAAACCTTCGAAGTCACTGAGTTCGAGGTCACCCGCATCTACGACCGCTACACGCCTTACCAGGCGTGGCGCGAGCTGTACGAAGTGCCGCTGGGCGTGGTGGCTGTGGTGGCCGGGGTTGGCGCCAACGTGGTGAACGTGGTGATGCTCGGCAACGTGCCGGAGACAGCAACCAAAGGCTGGATCGACTACGGGTTCGCGGGCCTCAACCCGTTTATGAACACCCAATCCAATGGTCGCTCGCAGCAGAACCTGGCGCGTATCAACGAACAGCAGAAAGACAAACGCACCGAGTATTCCAGTCTGCCCTGGGCCGAGCGCCCGGTGCTGATTACGGCGGGGCCGCAAACCCACGAATTGAGCACAGACCGCAACGGCGTGCTGCGCCTCAACCTGCTCGACGGGCCGTTTGCCGAGCAGGATGTCAGCCGCGTCGGCAAGCTCGTACTGAGCGTAGAAGACGATCAAGACCACACCCGCGCCGACGCCACCCTGCAAGTCAGCCGCACCCTGCGCGGCAAGTTGCTGGAAGCACACGCGCTGATCTACGACGATCTGGAAGACGACGAAGTGGCGCAGTGGGTTCACCGGGTTAAACGCCTGTCTGACCTGGGCCTGGAAGAAGAAGCCAACGAGTTGGAACAAAGCCTGATTGAACTGACCCGCAACGACCCCGAGTTGCAGCAGGAATTTCTCGCCTCGCTGCGCAAGGATGCCGGCCGCCTTGTGGCCGATCCCGGCGCCAACAACTGAGCCTGGCATGAGCGCGTGCTTGCGCCTGGCGCTGTACTGCCTGTTATTACTCGCCCTGCCCCTGAGCGCAAATGTGCGCCAGGCGCCGGAACCGGAGTTGCGCGACTTGCTGCAACGCACGGTGTCCGAGGCCGACAGTTTTGTTGATCGCTATGACGCTGAAGTCTGGCTGCTCGACATGTCCACGCGGCTAAGCCGTTACATGCCCGACGCTGAAGAGCGTCTGACGCTGCTCAAACAGGTGCACCACGAAGCCAGCAAAGCCGGGCTGAAGCCGGAGTTGGTCATGGCGCTGATTCACGCCGAGAGCCGCTTCAACCGCTTCGCCATTTCTTCAGTCGGCGCCCAAGGCATGATGCAAGTGATGACCTTCTGGAAAGCCGAGCTGGGCCGCGAGCAAGACAACCTCACCGACAACGCCACCAACCTGCGCTACGGCTGCACCATCCTCAGCTACTACCTGAAGAAAGAGAACGGCGACCTGAACCGCGCCCTGGCCCGCTACAACGGCAGCCTCGGCAAAACTACGTATTCAGGAAAGGTGGTCGGTTATTGGCAGGATTATTGGTATGTGAAACCCTGAAAAGCATCGAGGCTAAAAGCCTCTCCCACAATTGAACGCGCTGCTGTGGGAGAGGCTTTAGCCTCGATGGGCTCTACCAGGACATCGCGTTTTCACCCACGAACCACAAACCCGGCAATGCCCTGCAGCGGATGTTCTTGCAACTCCACCGCCGTCACCTTGGCCTTTTTCGGCCCGGTTTCCAGCCAGGCAGCCAGCTCCCGCACAGCCTCTTCTTCGCCTTCAACCAACACCTCAACCCGGCCATCGGCCAAATTGCGTACCCAACCATCAAGGTCTAACCGGGTGGCTTCGGTTTCGGTGCTTTGGCGAAAAAACACGCCCTGCACCTTGCCACTGACATAGCCATGCAAACAGATTCGGGCCATTGCGCTACTCCTTCGTTTGCAGTTCAGCCAGGCGCTTGCTCAGGCCCGCTGCGGTTTGTTCGCCCATCAGGCGCTCGCGCACCTGGCCTTTGGGGTCGACCAGATAGGTGACCGGTAATGCTTCGCTGCGCGGCAGTTTGAAACGCTCGCCAGGGTCGGTCGCCAGCACCATGAAACGAATGCCCATGGTGTCGGCGGCCTTGCTTAGCGCCTCGCTTTGCAGGGCATCGAAGTTCACGCCGAGCACTTGCGCGTGCTGACCTTTGAGTTGCTCGGCCAGGCTATTGAGCTCTGGAATCTCCGTGCGGCAGGGTCCGCACCACTCGGCCCAGTAATTAATCACTAACCACTGGCCATCCAACTGCTCAGCCGTTACCTTTCGTCCATGCTGATCGACGCCGTAGTCATCAGCGCAGCCAGCCAGCAAAAGCCCCGCGCAGACACTTAACGCAATCTGCCCCATGAGCATTTTTTTAATGACCTTACGCGCAAGCGCAACCATGCATTCGATCCTCGTACCTGCAGGGGTGGTATGACACTGGACGCCCTACGCCTTGAGGTGCCGGACATCCTCGACGAAGCGGCCGCGCCGCTGGCCGATCTCAATGAGCGCTTGGCCGAAGCCCGCCTGCAATCGCATGAAGGCGCGCTGCATCTGGTGTTGGGTTTGTTGTTTCGCCTCAATCGCAGCGCCACGACCTTACTCGAAAGGCAACGCGCGCTGCAAAGTCTGAGCGATGAGTATCGCCACTACGCCGAGCACTACCGTCACGGCAACACGCCGCCGATGTTGTTTGTGCGTTTCTGTGGGGAAATGGCCATCGGCTTCAAGCGCCTGCTGCTGCAGATTCTGCAGGGCCGGCAA
The DNA here is from genome assembly GCF_979258635.1 of Pseudomonas sp. AC070. Classification (NCBI taxonomy): domain Bacteria; kingdom Pseudomonadati; phylum Pseudomonadota; class Gammaproteobacteria; order Pseudomonadales; family Pseudomonadaceae; genus Pseudomonas; species Pseudomonas sp. AC070. The sequence continues at coordinate 1,355,691 of NZ_OZ409871.1, read as the reverse complement.
CCTTCGCGCCCGCACTTGGCCTGGTGCCTGTATATGGCCCAGCACTTCCTGGCGCAGAACCTGTTGCGCCATTACCAGCTGTACCAAGAGCCACCGGCCAGCCTGTGGCGCGACAGCCATTTGTTGTACTGGATTGGCGAACATCAAGACTGCCTCGACGAGCCCGTGGCCGCCGCCTTTCATCCGCTGCCCGCGAACACCTTGCGTGGCCTGTACCAGCAAATGCTGCTGCTGTCCTTGAGCAATCCATTCCATTTGGCTGAAGGCGAAAGCCCGCAGTTGTTCAGCGCATTGGCGCCGCTGGCGAGTCTGGCGCGCTTGCTGCCGTGGGATGACGAAGATGACACCGAAGGGCCCATCGTTGACCTGACCGAATCGCAACCCAGCCTGCCCTTTGAGCAACACGCCGACAGCGATCCAGCGTATTTGCGCCGCTTCGAATTGGGCGCGTTGCTGGTCGCGCTGCACGAACCGGCACCGCTGCAAACCAAGGTGGAAGGCGAACTGCTGCAACGGGTGCGGCATCACTGGCTAGGTCGCCAACCGCGTCGCCATGAGCGCTCCGATCAAGTGGGGGATTGCAGCCTGGTAGTCGGCTTGCCGGCCATTCACGCGCAACTGCTTGAGCACCGTCCAGGCCATTGCGCCGCGCAAATGCTCGACACCAGCTCCGGCGGCGCGCGCCTGTTGTGTCACGCCGACCAAGGCCGTTTGTTGCCCGTCGGCCAGTTGGTATTGCTGCTGACCAACAGCGGCACACCCACCCTCGCCCTGTTGCGCTGGCGGCACCAAAACGCCGACGGCCTGTATTTGGGCCTGCGCTATTTAAAAGGCCTGCCGCGCCCGGTCTGGCTGCGGCGCAGCCCCAGCACGCAGACTCACCCCGGCGTATTGCAAAGCACGCCGGTTGTCGGGGGCGGCTGGAACCACGGCCTGTGGCTGCCCAATGGCCAGTTCAGCGCTGGCGAAAACCTCTGGCTGCAATTGGTCAGCGTACACAACCAGGCCGCCCTGCCCCTACCCCCCGCGAACCTCGAAACAGCCTCGGTCAGCCGTCACCCATTGAAGCTGGCCTAATAGTCAAAACTGCGAGACCGATCACGCCGACCGGCGGCCAAGCGCACAGTTTGCTTGTAGCGCCGTGCCTATAATTTCGGCCGTCTGTCCCTACACCCCATTCTAAAATCAGCCCGGAAGCCTCCATGTCTCAAGCCCACGACAAGCTGATCGGCCCCGTGCCATCGCGCATCACCGACGCCGCCCGCCTGCTCGTGACCGAATACGACGGTCGCGTAGCTGACTTCAACGTCGCCGCCTGGCTGCAACTGCCCGGCCTGGCCAATCTGCCGGTGTCGCTGGTAATCAGCTACCGCGACGCCGGTGCCCGCCGCGAAGTGCTGGTGGACCACGGCAAGGTCAACGGTCAGGGCAAGATTTTGCTATCCGGCATCGGCCGCGTGCCGGTGAAGCAGAAGATTGAAGACATGCAGGTGTGCCTGCGCTCGGCCATTGCGCCTACGAGCCTGGTGGTCGAGGAATTGTTCGTTCAAGCCGTGGAACCCGCCGTCGCCCAGAGCCAACAAGCACTGGCTTGAACTGAGCGAACCGTTCCCCAGTAAACAAAAAACCCCGCGCCTTGGCTGCGGGGTTTTTTATTTGAACGGAGGGCATCGTTTTCAGGCCCGGCGCATCGCGGCTGAAGCCGCTCCTACAAAATGCACAATCCGTGGGAACAGCGATCCTGATTAACGAGGCGTGCAGTTGCCAGTCGCGCGCTCGGGCAAGTAATCGACGTCGGCATCTTGCTCAACCGGCGCGCGCACTGCCAGCGACTCGGGCCAGCGCGCAAAGTTGAGGCCGGTAATGCGATTGAGCCCTTCCAGCGCGTGTTCGGGATGGCTGTGGTGCAGGGCAATCACGGTGCCGTGCTTTTTCGCGGTGTGGCTGTTGGGCTTACTCATAGCACCCGATTCCTTGGCTAGTCCGTGCCAGGCTGGCAGTTTGATAGCTATCTGCGGGTAAGAGAGCCAAAAGCGTGCCAACTGTAATCTCTGCCATTTCGCAGCGTCCCGACGGCCAGGAGCGCGGCGCGCAGCGCGGGGCTACGCGCAAACTGACACTTTTTGTCAGTCCGCCCCGCCCTCTTGCTCGTCTGCCGCTTGCAGCCACTGCAACAAGCTAGCGCCGAACAGTTCGGCTTGCTCGTCATGCAAGGCCTTCAATCCAGCCCGCAAGCCGGGATACCACGCTTCATCCATTTGCGCCGGCAGTTGTTCCAAACGCGGCAGCGGCCAGGGGCAATGCAACAACAGCTGATGCAACGTGTACTGGCCGAGGTCGCGGCACAGTACCCAGCCGCCACCACTGGCGCGACAGATCAGCAACTCACCCTCAAGAAACTCGACGATCTCGTCCCACTCATCCTCAGGCAGCCGCCAACCCTGACCGTGAACATCGTTAAGGCGCAGCACTTCGCCGCGTACCTGGGCATCGTGGAACATGCGCAGCAGCCCCAGCGTCACCAACAAACGCGGCAAGGCGCGACGGCGCCAGTGCCGGGACGAACCGAGGTTGCACGCCAGCTCGGCGCCAAACAGCACGATCAACCACGACAGATACAGCCAGAGCAGAAACAGCGGCACCGTGGCGAAGGCGCCATAAATCAGTTGGAAACCGGGAAACAGTCGCACATACAACCCGAACAGAGCCTTGGCCACTTCAAACAACACCGCTGCAAACACGCCGCCAAGCAAGGCGTTCTTCAACGGCACGCGGGTGTTGGGAACCGAGGCGTAGATCAGGGTAAAGGCCGCCATGCTCGACATCAGCGGCGTAAGACGCAGCAGCGCCTGCGCACCAATAACGGCGTCCGGCCCGGAAATCAGCGACAGCGAGGTGATGTAGGTGCTCACCACAAACCCCACGCCGAGCAGCAGCGGGCCGAGGCTGAGAATCGCCCAATACAGCAGAAAGCTGGAAATGCCGCGACGCGGCTGACGCACACGCCAGATATTGTTCAGCGCCTTTTCCACCGTCACCAACATCGCGAACGCCGTGACCGCAAGAAACACCACGCCGATCCAAGTCAGCTGCCGCGCCTGGGTGGTGAAGTTGTTCAGGTACTCCTGCACCATTTCGCCAGAGGCGGGTAGAAAGTTATGGAAGATAAAATGCTGAATCTGCTCGCCGACGCCGGAAAAGGCCGGCACTGCCGAGAGCATGGCGAAGGTCACGGTCATCATCGGCACCACCGCAAACAGCGTGGTGTACGTCAGCGCCGCCGCGCTGTTAGGCCCGTGATCAGCCAAAAAGCGATGCAAGAGAAATCGCCAGAATTCCACAAAATCATCGAAACCTTGGCGCATGCCCTTTCCCTTGTTCAGTAGTAATTCGCCCTGTGCGCGCAACGCCGTATTCAGGCCTGGCTGCCGACGCGGGTAGAATAGCCGCCACCCTAGGCAAGATGCGATATGCACATGACCGACCTGACGCTTTATCACAACCCGCGTTGCAGTAAATCTCGCGGCGCGCTGGAGCTTCTTGAAGCCCGTGGCCTGCAACCCACCGTGGTGCGCTACCTGGAAACGCCGCCAAGCGCGGCCGAGCTCACCGCCCTGTTGAGCAAATTGCAGCTCTCTGCCCGCGCGCTGCTGCGCACCGGTGAAGACGAATACAAAACCCTCAATCTCGCCGACGCCAGCCTGAGCGATGCGCAACTTATCGCCGCCATGGCCGCGCACCCGAAACTGATCGAGCGACCGATTCTCGTCGCGGGCAACAACGCCGTCATCGGCCGCCCACCGGAGCGCATTTTGGAGCTGCTGCCATGAGCCAACCGTACATTCTGGTTCTGTATTACAGCCGTAACGGCGCGACCTTGGAGATGGCCAAGCAAATCGCCCGTGGCGTTGAATTGGCCGGCATCGACGCCCGCCTGCGCACCGTGCCGGCCATCTCCGCCGAATGTGAAGCTGTAGCGCCAAGCATTCCGGCTGAAGGCGCGCTGTACGCCACGCTGGATGACTTGAAGAACTGCGCCGGTTTGATCCTTGGCAGCCCGACCCGCTTCGGCAATATGGCCGCGCCGCTCAAGTACTTCCTCGACGGCACCAGCAGCCTGTGGCTGACCGGCGAACTGGTGGGCAAACCCGCCGGCGTATTTACCTCCACCGCCAGCCTGCATGGCGGCCAGGAAAGTACCTTGCTGTCGATGATGTTACCGCTGCTGCACCACGGCATGTTGGTCGCCGGCCTGCCTTATAGCGAAGGCGCGTTGTTGGAAACCCGGGGCGGCGGCACGCCGTATGGCGCCAGCCACCACGCAGGACAAGATGGCAAACGCCCGCTGGACGAACACGAAATCAGCTTGTGCCGAGCCCTGGGCAAGCGCCTGGCCGAAACCGCCCTGCGCCTGCGCGCGCCGTTGGAGAACACCCGTGGCTAAAACCCCGAAGCCATTGCCCGAACTCACCTGGCTGGCGCCGCGCTTGAAAGTCAGCCGTGCCCTGACGCTGATTAGTTTCTTCGCCCTGGCGGCGCTGTTGCTGGTGTGGAACCTGGTCTACGCCGACCTGCATGGCGCACGCACTTGGGTGATTCTGTGCATCGAGCTCGGCCCGCTGGCCCTGCTTGCTCCCGGCCTGCTGATGGGCAACGCGCGTGCCCATGCCTGGACCTGTTTTGTCGTTAACCTGTACTTCATCAAAGGCGTGCTCGCCGCCTTCGACCCGCACCGCAGTTGGCTGGGCTGGAGCGAAGCGCTGCTAAGCCTGGCGCTGTTTACCAGCGCGTTGCTGTACACGCGCTGGCGCTTTCAGCATGACCGGAAGTTGGCGGGCGAGTGATCTAAAAGCATCGCGGCTAATCGGAATGCCGCCCAGCCGCTCCTACGGATTGGCAATCGATGGGAACGGCAGGGCGGCATTTCGTTTAGCCGAGACGTCCGGGAAACATCAAGACGGCGCCTGGCGCTACCAGCCCAATGTCTCTTTCAAAAACGGAATCGTCAGCTTGCGCTGAGCCTGCAGCGAGGCCTGATCCAGTTGTTCGAGCAATTCGAACAACGCGCTCATGCTGCGGGTGCCTCGAGTGAGAATGAAGCGCCCTACTTCATCCGTTAGATGCAGCCCACGGCGCGACGCCCGCAATTGCAAGGCGCGTAGTTTGTCTTCGTCCGATAGGGTTTGCAGCTGAAACACCAGGGCCAGGGTCAGCCGCGACTTTAAATCCGCTAGCTGCACCGGTAATTCGCGAGGCGAGGCACCCGCGGCCAAGAGCAAACGCCGGCCGCTGTCGCGCAACCGGTTGAACAGGTGGAACAGCGCCTCTTCCCATACGGCATTGCCAGCGATGGCATCCAGATCGTCCAGACACACCAGCTCGCACTGCTCCAGGTTATCCAGCAGCTCCGGACCCAGCTGCACCACGTCCGCCAACGGCAAATACACCGCCGACTCGCCGCGCTGCTCGAAACGCAAACACGCCGCTTGCAACAGGTGAGTTCGGCCCACGCCATCGCTGCCCCAGAGGTACATCAGGCTTTCCGTCCAGCCCGCGTCGGCCTCGCACAAACGCTCCACATAGCCAAGCGCTGCGGCGTTGGCGCCGGGGTAGTAATTCGCGAAGGTGGCGTCGTCGCGCAAGCGCACGCCAAGGGGCAGCTGTATCGGTTTCATGCAGGATCGGGCGGTTCCGGGCGGCGCCAGGAAGGCGCGCGACAAAGGGGGCGAAGTTTATCGGCTTCTTGGCGCTAAGTCATTGATGGCAAAAGCATCGATACAGGAGGCAGCGCCAGCAGCGGCAGCCGCGTGAACGTGGCCAAACATCTGTAGGCTCATTTCTACTGAGCGCGAGGAGTTTCCCGATCGTCGCGATGCATTCGCCATCCACCCATCGGTATCGGCCGCATGCCAGACCGGTCCCTTCGGGGGGCGCTTCGCTCCACGCCGCGTGCGGCCTCGCTTGAGGAGACGGCGCGGACTGCTGGTGTGCGATCGCGCCTGACGGACGTTCCCCTCCATCAGCAGCCCCTTCCCTATTGATGCCTGCTGCTTGATAGCCGTCGCCAATTGAAGGCACACCCAAAGCACAACGGGCCCGATTAGATTGCCGAGCGTCAGGGCCATCGCCGCCGTCGAACGAAGCGGCGCTTGCCCCTTACATCCCTCAGCCCATCAGACCCTAATCATGACCACTCTGAAAAACGCACCCGCTCCGTCGTCTTACGCAACAGTGGCTATTTTTGTTTTGTGTTTACTGGCGCTGGCTGGCCATGCCCGCGCCGCCTATTCCGTCAGCGCGAGCGGTTCCGAAGTGCTGGTTTCGGAGCAGTCCGCCAGCCGCGAGATCGATCGAATCCGCAAGCTCACACCGTCCAAAAGCGCGGCGTTAAATCAGGAAGCACTCGCCGAGGCGCGGGAGGCAGCGGAACGCTACGCGCGCATTCCTGACGAGTTGATGGCGCTCGAGAAAATATCCGTGGATAGCATCAGAAGCCGAACAGCCGAGGCGATGAACAAGCTGCCTGATCTGATTAAGGACTGTCGTGAAACGGGTATTGCCGAGAACATTCTGATCATCCGGCGCCAACTGCTGCAGTTCGACAACACCATCGCCTTCGATATCTTCTCTGCGCCTCAGGAAGATCAATCACTCAACGAAAGCGAAGCGACGACCATCGCCGACATCGTTCATTTCCTGGCGTTAAGCCCTGAAGTTATCTGCGAGAAATACAGCGATAAGAATGCATTTGAGACGATGCGCAACCAGTTGAAATCCACCATCAGCATCGCCAGCAAAAAACTGGCCGAAGAGATTTCCACTATCAATGAACGAGCGCCGCGAGCCAAGGCGCTGAGCGAAGTGTGGTCACAGTATCGGGACCTGCTGATGAAATCGATCGAAGAGGAAAGTGCCCCTGCCACAAAAGTAGCGGACCAGCTCGGGTTCATCATCGGGGTGTTCTGCGCCTTTGGCATTTTGATGTTTCTGGCGGTGCGGATATTCCCATCAGAAATACAAGTGGAGCTGATCGCATCGGGCCAGGTCATTCAATTCGCCACCGTGATGGTGATATTGATCGTGATCTGCGTGCTCGGCATGTCGAAGCTGCTGACCGAAAACACCTTGGGCACCTTGCTGGGTGGGATAGGCGGGTATGTCTTGTCCCAAGGCGTGGGCCGAGCGGTCAGTAGAGCTGCGGTTCGCGACCATCATGCAGCGCAAAACACTAAACCCTGAAACACAAACAGGTGGTGGGTCCTTTGCGAACCCAACCACCTGTGTTTTTAGCTGAACAGTGAAGAAAAGCTACTCGGGCTGTGCGGGCAATACCTCGACAACTTCAACCGCTTCCACTGGTTGCCCGTCGTCATACATATCCGACTGTTTATAGAAGTCGTGGACATGACGCAGTAACACCATGATCACCGCCGCCACCGGCAGGGCCAGCAAAATGCCGGTGAAGCCGAATAGCTGGCCACCGGCGAGAATGGCGAAAATCACCGCCACCGGGTGCAAGCCAATGCGGTCGCCGACCAGCAACGGCGTAAGCAGCATGCCTTCCAGCAGTTGGCCCACGGTGAAGACGGCGGCGATGCCGAGCAGTGGGTAGAACTCCGGGCCAAACTGGAACAAGCCAGCCGTAATGGCCGCGCCGAAACCGATAACGAAGCCCATATACGGCACGATGCTGGCGAGCCCGGCAATTACGCCGATCAGCAAGCCCAGCTCCAGCCCGACCAGCATCAGGCCACTGGCGTAAATCACGCCGAGGCCGAGCATGACCAGCAGTTGCCCCCGTAGAAACGCGCCAAGCACTTCGTGGCATTCGCCCATCAACTGCACGATGAAGCCTTCGCGGCTGCGAGGGAGCAGGCCGCGCAGCTTGGCGACCATCACGTCCCAGTCGCGCAGCAGATAAAAACTCACCACCGGAATCAGCACCACGTTGCCCAGCCAGCCGAGCAAGGCCAGGCTCGAGGCGGTGGCCGAAGCCAGCACGGCGCCAACGATGTCGGTGGTTTTGCCCAAGTGCTCGGTAACGGCCGTTTTAACCTGATCGAACTTCCAGAAGCCATCGGCCAGCCCCAGCTTTGCTTGCACCCACGGCAAGGCGCTGTGCTGGGCCCAGTCGATCATCTGTGGCGCCAGCTCGTACAAGCGAACCAATTGCCTGCCGAGCATGGGCACCAGCACCAGCAGGGCGATCACCAGAATCAGGGTAAACACGCTGAACACCACGATCACCGCCCAGGTGCGCGACAGTCTCCAGCGCTCCAAGCGGTCGGCCAGCGGGTCGCCCATGTAGGCCAGCAAAATGCCGATCAGAAAGGGCGAAAGAATCGGGTGAATGGCGTACAGCAGAACACCGAGCACAACCAGCGCGGCAATCCATGGCCAATGACGTGAGTCAGTCATGCTCAGCAACCTCAGGGGAGAAGAATTCACCAGCCGTAATGCAGCACGTTGGTTGCCGGTGCAGGCGCCACTGGCGCTGGAACCGGTGCTTGGCCAGCTGGTGCGGTGCTGGCGTCTACCGGCGCAGCGGCAACCGGTTCTGGCGGCAGCTCGCGCAGGCGAGCCAAGGCCAGTTGCGCACGCAGTTGTTCGGGGCTGGCTTTTACTTGATAGGTCAGACGATCACCCACGGCGCTTTGCAAGCGGGCATCGAACGGTTCCAGCAGGCGTTGCAGTTCGGCGTAGCGGTTCAGGTCTGCGCCCTGGATATCCAGAGTCAACGCTTGCGCAGCGCCTTGGGCCGCGACGAAATGGGTGGCCAGGCGTTGGCTGACGGCGAGCATTACCGCGTCGGCCAGCGCATCGGCGTCGGCACCTTCAGCTTTGCCCTGCTCGCGGCTTTCACCCAACCACAACCGCCATTGCGCCTGCCATTTGCCGCCGTCTTCCTGAGCGTTAACGGCCAACAAGGCGTCGGCGCCATAACGGGCAGACGGCTCTTTCAGCGCATCAGCATTGGTCGCCGCCAGGTTTTCAGCGGTACCGGCCAGTTGTTCGTTGAGATCGGCAATCGGCAAACGCAGCGGCAAGCCACGGTTTTGCGCCGCACCTTGCAGGGCCGTGGCCGCCGGCTGGCTGTCGCCGACCAGGCTGGCGCCTTCGGCCGTGGTGTTCAGCCACCAGGCCAGTACCGCCGGGCGGTTGGCGCTCCATAACGGAATGCCGGCCTGACGCAGGCTGCGGTCGGTGCTGATGGCGTCGAAGTCGACCACCAGCACTTCAGGCGGACCGTTCTCGTAAGCGTATTGGCTCACCAATTGCTGCGGGTCTTTGCGCAGTTCGGCAATGGCCGGATTGCTCAGGGTCTTGTTGTCGCCGGTCAGGCGCAGCACCAGCGTATCGAGGGCACTGCTGAGGGCGGCGGCGCGTTCTTGCGGTTGCTGGCTGGTCACCGGTTGGCGCACTTGATAGAGGTCTTCAACGCTCGCTGCCTGGGACGCGAAGCTGCACAACGACAAGCTTAGGGCGAGTAACGGGCTGAACAGTGAGGCGGACAAACGCATGATGGGCTCTCGGCTCGGAAAGGGGCGCCAGCGCTAGTGGCCAGTCGCATGACGGCGGTGCGGCGCTGCGAAAACGCGCCGTACCCCAATGCAAAGAGCCCTACCTTAAACAGGCGACTTGGGGGCTGTCGAGCGCATATAACCCGCACAACCGGCACGCTTTGACATTTGCGGCTTAACTAGCTAATCAAACGCCCCGCTCAACTAGCGCAGCGGCCGGCCGATACGCAGCACATAAGCACACTAGGCGAGCAGCACAGGCGCCGTTTGGCCAACAAAGGAAGGGGTACTTGCGGTGTCGATAAAATTACGCTTGCTGCTACTAACGGGTACCGGCCTGTTGGCTGCGCTGATTCTCAGCCTCGTTGGCTTCGTGGGTAACTACCACGTGGCCGATGCCGTACGAGCCAATCAGATCAGCCTCAATGCCCTGCGCAACCATATGGAAGCGGACATGATGCACGACGCCCTGCGCGCCGATGTGTTGGCGGCCATGTTAGTCGGGCTGGGTAAAAGCCCCACCACCGCTGCCGAAGCACGAACCAGCCTGGAAGAACACGCCGGGCATTTTCGCGAGGTGCTGGCCGATAACCTGAAATTGCCGGTGAACGAGGCAATCAAGGCGGGACTGAATACGGTCAAACCCAGTCTGGATTCCTACATCGCTGCCGCCGAAGCCATCGTCGGCCAAGCGCTCACCAACCCCGACGCGGCACAAGGGCAGTTGCCCACGTTCAACGCGGCGTTCAGCAAGTTGGAAGGCGAAATGGCCGACCTCAGCGAGCTGATCGAAAGCAACACCGGGCAAACGTCGAAAGACACCGGAAGCGCCATCAGCACCGCCAACCTCACGCTGACCATTGTGCTGATAGCGAGCTTAGTGCTGCTGGTGTTGCAAGGCGCGTGGATCATTCGCGGCATCATGCGGCCGCTGCTCGCTGCCAGTGAAATTGCCACCAGCATCGCCCAGGGCGACCTCAGCCGGCGCATCGAAGAGCCGGCTACCCAGGACGAAGCCAGCGCGCTGATCCGCAGCCTGGCCACCATGCAACGCGACCTGCGCGACATGATCGGCGTGGTGCGCAGCAACGCCAACAACGTCAACAGCCTCACCCAGCAACTCAGCGCCGGCTGCCACCAAGTCGCCAACAGCAGTACGCAACAAAGCGAGGCTTCCAACACCATGGCCGCCGCTGCCAGCGAAATGACCGCCAGCATCGAGGAAATTACCCGCCATGCCGGTCAGGCGCTGGACATGGCCAACCAGGCCGAGCGCCTGGCAAACGACGGCGGCAAAGTGATTCACCAAGTGGTGCAAGACATGGACGGCATCGCCCGCTCCGTGCAGCAATCAGCGCAGGTGATCCGCACGCTGGACCAAGAGTCCGAGCAGATTTTCAGCATCATTCAGGTGATCAAGGGCATCGCCGACCAAACCAACCTGCTCGCCCTCAACGCCGCTATCGAGGCGGCGCGGGCTGGCGAGCAGGGCCGGGGTTTTGCCGTGGTGGCCGACGAAGTGCGCAGCCTCGCGGGCCGCACCAGCGCTTCGACGCAGGAAATTGCTGCCATGGTGCAGCGCATTCAAACCAGCACCCGCGAGGCGGCGAACAGTATGGAAGCCGGCGTTGCCCAGGTGGATAAAGGCATGGCCGTGACCGCCGACGTGGAACGGGCGATTCGCGAAATCCTGGCCGCCACGTTGAGCACCACGCAACTGGTGAACGACATCAGCCGCACCATCGGCGAACAAAGCCTGGCCAGCAACGAGATTGCCCATCAGGTGGAAACCATCGCCAGCATGTCGGTCAGCAACAGCACGGTGATTGGCAAAACCGCCGACACCACGGATGAACTCTCAGGGCTGGCCGGGCAGCTGTCGTTATCGGTTGATCGCTTTCGTCTGTAAGCCTGGCCCCGCCTTTTTCATTAATTTTCTGGCCATCCGGCTGCGCGGATGGCCGCCTACGGGCAAGCCTGATAAAATCGCGCGCCTTCGCAGACCGTGCCTCTTCCGCGCGCTGGCCAAGTGCCTACGCCTGTCTCGGTCGCTCCCCGAACATCCCTTTCTAAAGGCCTGGATCTATGAGCAAGCAACCCTCCATTAGCTACAAGGACGCCGGCGTCGATATCGATGCAGGTGAAGCCCTGGTCGAGCGCATTAAAAGCGTGGCCAAGCGCACGGCGCGTCCGGAAGTGATGGGCGGCCTGGGTGGCTTCGGCGCCCTCTGCGAGATCCCGGCTGGTTACAAACAGCCTGTCCTGGTTAGCGGCACCGACGGCGTGGGCACTAAGCTGCGCTTGGCGTTGAACCTGAACAAACACGACAGCATCGGCCAGGACCTGGTCGCCATGTGCGTCAACGATCTGGTGGTGTGCGGCGCCGAGCCGCTGTTCTTCCTCGATTACTACGCCACCGGCAAGCTCAACGTCGATGTAGCTGCCACCGTGGTCACCGGCATCGGCGCCGGCTGCGAACTGGCGGGCTGCTCGCTGGTTGGCGGGGAAACCGCAGAAATGCCTGGCATGTACGAAGGCGAAGATTACGACCTGGCCGGTTTCTGCGTTGGCGTGGTGGAAAAGTCTGAAATCATCGACGGCTCCAAGGTGCAAACCGGCGACGCCCTGATCGCCCTGCCCTCGTCCGGCCCGCACTCCAACGGCTACTCGCTAATCCGCAAGATCATCGAAGTGTCGGGTGCCGACATCGAAACCGTTCAGCTCGAAGGCAAAGCCCTGACTGAACTGCTGATGGCCCCGACGCGCATCTACGTCAAACCGCTGCTCAAGTTGATCAAAGACACCGGCGCCGTGAAAGCTATGGCGCACATCACCGGTGGCGGCCTGCTGGACAACATTCCGCGTGTACTGCCAGACGGCGCTCAAGCCGTGGTCGATGTGGCCAGCTGGAAACGCCCGGCCGTGTTCGATTGGCTGCAGCAACAAGGCAACGTCAACGAAACCGAAATGCACCGCGTGCTGAACTGCGGCGTGGGCATGGTCATCTGCGTAGCTCAAGAACACGTCGAAGCGGCTCTGGCCAACCTGCGTGCCAGCGGCGAGCAGCCTTGGGTGATTGGCCAGATCAACGCCGGCGCAGCTGATGCCGAGCGCGTTGTGCTGAACAACCTGAAAGCCCACTAATGCCAGACGCCTCGCCCTGCAACGTGGTGGTTCTGCTGTCCGGTTCGGGCAGCAATCTGCAGGCATTGATCGACGATCTCCACGGCGGTGCTGACGCGCAAGCGCGCAGCCCCGCGCGGATTTGCGCCGTCATCTCCAACCGCAGCGACGCCTATGGCCTGGAACGGGCCAAGGCGGCCGGCATCGCCACCCACGTGCTCGACCACACCACTTTTACCGACCGTGAACAGTTCGACACCGCGCTCATGGCGCTGATCGACAGCTGCCAACCGCAGCTCGTGTTGCTGGCTGGTTTTATGCGCATCCTCAGCGGCGCCTTTGTGCGGCACTACGAAGGGCGGTTGCTGAACATTCATCCTTCCCTGCTCCCCAACTACAAAGGCCTGCATACCCACCAGCGTGCGCTGGATGCCGGTGACCGCGAGCACGGCTGCACCGTGCACTTTGTAACGGAGGAACTCGACGGAGGGCCTCTGGTCGTACAAGCAGTTGTGCCGGTGCGCTCGGATGACACGGCGCAAACCCTGGCCAACCGCGTGCACGCCCAGGAACACCAGATTTACCCGCTCGCGGTTCGCTGGTTCGCCACCGGCGACTTGCAACTGACCCGCGAGGGGGCAATGCTCCACCAGCAGTTGTTACCGGCCACTGGCCATTTGATTCGAACCTAGGAGACTTTATGCGTCGTGCCTTGCTGTTCGTCCTCGCCGTGCTCACCCTGCCGGCGCAGGCCCTGGAGCTGAAACCCTTTTCGGCCAGCTACACCGCCGACTGGAAACAGCTTCCCGTAAGCGGTACTGCCGAGCGCAGTCTGCAAAAGCAAGCGGACGGTCGCTGGTTGCTGAACTTCAAAGCCTCCATGTTGGTGGCCAGCCTCACCGAAGAAAGCGCCTTCCGCATCGACAACAACGCCTTCCTGCCACAAACCTACCGCTACGAACGCAGCGGCTTGGGCAAGGGCAAATCGGTTGAGTTGGACTTCGACTGGGAAGCCAAGAAAGTCATCGGCAGCGACCGTGGCGATCAAGTGTCCTTGCCGCTCAACCGTGGCGTGCAAGACAAATCCACCTATCAAGTGGTGCTGCAAGCCGACGTCGCGGCCGGCAAGAAAACCATGAGCTACCAAGTGGTTGATGGCGGCGAGATCGAAACCTACGACTTCCGCGTGCTGGGCGAAGAGAAAGTCGAGACCATGGCCGGCAGCGTCGACGCCATCAAAGTCGAGCGCGTGCGCGACCCGACCCAAAGCAGCCGTAAAACCGTGCTTTGGTTTGCCAAAGACTGGAATTACTTGCTGGTTCGCCTGTATCAGGTCGAGAAAGACGGCAAGGAATACCAAATCATGCTCAAAGACGGCAGCGTCGATGGCAAGGCAGTTAAGGGCAGCTAACGCCTGACCGACTGCGAAAAAAGCCCCGCCTTGTGCGGGGCTTTTTCTTGGGGGATGGAAGCAGGGAATGACGGAAAACCCTCACCAAACACCCGTCATCCTCGCGAACGCGGCGGTCCGACGATTCGGGATCCAGAATCGTGAAGGTGCCGCCGTTTCGCCCCCAAACCTCAATCACCACCCACCCCGCAAATCCCCCCAACCACAAAACCCCGTCCTACACGTGTAGGAAAATAATCAATCCAAGACCCTTCCCACAAAACAAACATCACCATCTGGCAGCAACCCTCAAACCCCTCTTAACTTCCCCGTGCGCCATCCAGCCCACGGAGTCACCGCCATGCCCGCACGCTTCGCCTTGCTGCTTTCCCTGTTCACCGCTCTACCCGCCCTTGCCGACGGCGGCACCATCCGCTTCGAGGGCCAGATCGTCGAAGCCGCCTGTACGGTCAGCGCCGAGCCCACTGCAACGGCAAGCAACGTCCAGGTCATTACCCGCCCGGCAAACGACGCCTGCTCGCGCGGCGCCCCAGCGTTTACGACCCAGGTCGGCTCTCTGGACGGCAGCCAAACCGACCTCGACAGCCCAGTGATCACCATCAGCTACAACTGACCGCCACCGCCCTCGCCAAGCCACCGATCTATTTGTATTTGCCAGCGCGCCCGGGCGCTGGTATCTGTACATGCACACAGTGGTTTGGCGTACCGATGCACTCCCTCGACGATCCCCGTTTCTACTACCTGGCCAACTTTCATAAAGCGCTGGCCTGGCTTGCTGCGCGTTACAGCGACCTGCTGAGCGCCGACGAGGCGGCCTTTGTACGCGTGTTTGTCGAGTTGCCGTTGCCCTCGCAAGCGCTGCTCACGCGGATGATCATGCGCAAAGGGCCGCACTTTCGCGCCAGCAAGCTCAGCTATGAAGAAATCGGCTGTCCGCGCCAGGCCGCCGAGCCGTTGCTGGCTTACGGTTGGGTGCATAACGAACACGCACTGAGCCTCGCCGAGCTGTTTGCCTACCTGCGCAAAGACGAAGTACTCAACCACTTCGGCGCCTTGCTGCTCACCCGCACGGCCAACAAGCCGCAATTGCTGGAACAGCTCGAAGAGCACTTGCCCGGCGCGCGCCCGTTCAGTCAGTGGTGCCCGGCGCTGGACGATCCCTTGTTAACCCTTTCCATCGGCGAATTGATCGACCGCCTGCGCCTGATGTTCTTCGGCAATCTGCATCAGGACTGGGTGGAGTTCGTGCTCTCAGATCTAGGCATTTTCCGTTACGAACAGGTTGAGCTCAGCGCCGAGTCTCGCGGGTTCACGCGGCGTGAAGACGTCGACACCTATATCCACCTATGGAATTGCCGCCAGCGCTTCGAGGCGGGCGAGCCGTTGGCCGAAGTGATCGAGCAAATTGCTCAGGTGCACACCGACAACCCGCTGCTGCTGGAGCGACGCGGCAAGCTGCTGTTTCGCATTGGCCAGCACCTGGAGCGCCTCGGCGAGCTGGAACACGCCCTGGGGCTGTATGGCGTCAGCGGCTACCCGCAGGCGCGGCAGCGGCAGATTCGTGTGCTGGAACGCCTCAGTGATTTTGAACAGGCCCATGCCCTGGCCCAGCAAGCTGCCGCCGCGCCAGTCAATGATGCCGAGGCGCAACTGGTGGGCCGCGCGCTCACTCGGCTAAACCGGCAGTTGGGCCTGGCCAAAGCCAGCCGGCCGGCGAAGGTGGAAGCCGGGCTGATCGAACTGAGCCTGCCGTTCCATCCTGACTTTAGCGTGGAGCAACGCGTGCAGCTGCACCTGAGCGAAGACGGCGCGCCGGTGTACTACGTGGAAAACGCGCTGATTTGCAGCCTGTTCGGCTTGCTCTGCTGGCCGGCGATTTATGCGCCGCTGCCGGGCGCGTTTTTCCATCCCTTTCATGCCGGGCCCGTGGACTTGCTGCGTGCCGACTTCAGCCAACGCCGCGCCGCGCAGTTTGCGGATTGCCTCGACGCCTTGAACGGCGACGCTTACCGGCAACGCATTCGTGCCACCTACGCGGAAAAATTCGGCATTCAGTCGCCCTTCGTGTATTGGGGCCTGCTCAGCGAAGAACTGCTGGAAAACGCGCTGCTCTGCCTGCCCGCGGCGCACCTGCGGGCCTGGTTTCAGCGTTTATTGGGTGACATCAAAGCCAACCGCGCCGGTATGCCCGACCTGATCCAGTTCTGGCCCGCCGAACAGCGCTACCGCATGATTGAAGTGAAAGGCCCCGGCGACCGCCTGCAAGACAATCAAAAGCGCTGGCTGGCGTTCTGCGCCGAACACGGTATGCCGGTGGACGTTTGCTACGTGCAATGGAGTGATGCGTGATTTATCAGGTGGCCGTGCGCGCCCTCTGCGAGTTCACCGCCAAACAAGGCGACCTCGACTTGCGCTTCACCCCCTCGCCCACCGCCCAGGAAGGCATCGCCGGCCACATGAGCGTGGTGGCTCGGCGCGGCTCGGGTTATATCGCCGAGCTGCCGCTGAGCGGCGAGTACGAAGGCTTGCTGGTACGCGGCCGCGCCGATGGCTACAACCCGGACGAGAACCTGCTGGAAGAAATCAAAACCCACCGTGGCGACATCTCGCGCATTCCGGAAAACCACCGGCTGCTGCATTGGGCGCAGGTGAAGGTGTACGGCGCCCTGCTGTGCCGCGAGTACGAGTTGGAAGAGGTGGACCTGGCGGTCGTCTATTTCAACGTGCTCACCCACAAGGAAACCAGCTTTCGCGAAACCTTCAGCGCCCGCGCCTTGCAGGCGTTTTTCGAGCTGCATTGCCAGCGCTTTATCACTTGGGCCAAGCAGGAACAGGCGCACCGCATCGAGCGTGACGACAGCCTCGGCCATCTGCGTTTCCCCCACGCCACGTTTCGCAGCGGCCAGCGCCAACTGGCGGAAGCGGTGTACCGCGCCGCCCGCGACGGCCACAGCCTGATGGCCCAGGCCACCACTGGCATTGGTAAAACCATCGGCACGCTGTTTCCCCAGCTCAAGGCGTTTCCCGAGCAGAAACTCGACCGCCTGTTTTTCCTCACCGCGAAAACACCGGGCCGGCGATTGGCCCTCGATGCACTGGAAACCCTGCGCGCCCAGGAACCGAAAATCGCCCTGCGCGTGCTCGAACACGTCGCGCGCGACAAAGCCTGCGAGCACCCCGACAAAGCCTGCCACGGCGACTCCTGCCCGCTGGCCAAAGGCTTTTACGACCGCCTGCCCGCCGCGCGCAAAGCGGCCCTCGACAGTCAGTGGTTGAACCAGAACGCGGTGCGCGACGTGGCCCTGGCGCACGGCATTTGCCCGTACTACCTCAGTCAGGAACTGTGTCGTTGGAGCGACGTGGTGGTCGGCGACTACAACTATTACTTCGACATGACCGCTTTGCTTTACGGCCTCACCCAGCTCAACGAATGGAAAGTGACGCTGCTGGTCGACGAAGCCCACAACCTGGTGGAGCGCGGGCGCGGCATGTACAGCGCCGAGCTGCAGCAAGCGCGTTTCAAGACCATGCGCGGCCTGGCGCCCAAAGCCCTAAAGAGCGTGCTGGACCGGGTAAACCGTCACTGGAACCAGCTGCACAAAGACCAGGAAGCGCTGTACCAGGTGTACCCGGCCGCGCCGGACCTGTTCATCATGGCCCTGCAAAAAGCCGTGAGCGCGATCACCGACCACCTCACCGACCAGCCCACCGGCAACGAAGCCGAGCTGCTGCATTTCTACCTCGACGCCATGCTGTTTTGTCGTCTGGCCGAAGTGTTCGGCCCACACTCGTTGTTCGACATCAGCCGCCACCTCGGCCCTGGTGGTACCGCGCAATCGACCCTGTGCATTCGCAACGTGGTGCCCGCGCCGTTTCTCGCGCCGCGTCTGGCAGCGGCGCACAGTTGCACGCTGTTCTCGGCCACGTTGAGCCCGGCCAACTACTACGCCGACCTGCTCGGCCTGCCGGAACACACGCCCTGGGTGGACGTGGAATCGCCGTTTTTGGCCGAGCAATTAAACGTGCAGGCGGTGAGCAACCTGTCGACCCGCTACGTTGACCGCGAGCGTTCGCTGGCGCCAATCAGCGCGCTGATGGCCCGCCAATTCGCCGAGCGGCCCGGCAACTATTTGGCGTTTTTCAGCAGCTACGCCTACCTGGAACAAGTGCGCGACGAATTTATCGCCGCGCACCCGCTGGTGCCGATCTGGGTGCAATCGCGGCAAATGGACGAAGCCGAACGCCAGCATTTCCTTGAACGCTTTCACGCAGACGGTCAGGGCATCGGCTTTGCGGTGCTGGGCGGCGCGTTTGGTGAAGGCATCGACCTGCCTGGCAATCGGCTGATAGGCGCCTTTATCGCTACCCTCGGGCTGCCGCAAATCAACCCGATCAACGAGCAGATCAAGCAACGCATGCAAGCCATGTTCGGCAGCGGCTACGACTACACCTACCTGTATCCCGGTTTGCAAAAAGTGGTGCAGGCCGCGGGCCGCGTGATTCGCACCCAGCAAGACAATGGCGTGGTGTATTTGATGGACGACCGCTTCAGCCAGGCGGCCGTGCGGCGCTTATTGCCAACGTGGTGGGAAGTGCAGCGGTGTCGGTTGCCGACGGTGGACAACCTGTGGGAGCGGCTGGGCGGCATTCCGATTAGCCGCGATGCGGTTGATCCTTCCCCAACTGATGCATAACCGTTTCCAGGAATCGCGGCTAAAGCCGCTCCTACAAGGGTGCGTAGAAGCGGCTTTAGCCGCGATGCTGTTGATCGTTACCCAAGCAACTCGGCAAACGCCTTGTCCGCTTCAAGCACCGCT
This sequence comes from Pseudomonas sp. AC070, assembly GCF_979258635.1. Lineage (NCBI taxonomy): Bacteria > Pseudomonadati > Pseudomonadota > Gammaproteobacteria > Pseudomonadales > Pseudomonadaceae > Pseudomonas > Pseudomonas sp. AC070. The sequence continues at coordinate 1,336,819 of NZ_OZ409871.1, read as the reverse complement.
GGCAACGCAGCAAACACGGCGTCCAGATCCAGTTCTTCCACCAACGGCCCGCTCAGCGAGGCTTTGGCTTCTTCTGTGGCGCCGCCATGGGCTTTCATGGCTTCGGCGATCAGCACGGCTTGCGCCAGGGTTTTCGCAAGGGGTTGGTCGGCCGGTGCCTGTTTGGGGTTGCCTTGCATGGCGATGGCGGTCTGAATCAGTTTCGGCAGTTGCCAGCGACGGGCCAACTCGGCGCCCACTTCCGGGTAACCAAACCCTAACTGCAAGGTTTCATTGGCAGCGCGCCCAGCGGCGTTGGCGTGTTTGCTGTTGTTCAGTTGCGGCGCGTATTGCGGCGCGCCAGTTTGAATCAGCAGTTCACCGATGTTGTGCATCATGCCGCAGGTGAAGGCGGTGTCGGCGTCCTGGCCGGCCTGCTTGGCCAGCAAACGGCTGATACTGGCGACCTGAAAGCTGTGAATCCAGAAGCCTTTGAGATCAAACGTGGCGTCGGCTTTAAAGGCGCCCGTCACCGCCGAGGCCATTACCAGGGTGCGCAAGGTGTTGAAACCCAGGCGCGAGGCGGCGTCTTCGATGCTGGTGGATTCACGGGCGCCGCGGTAGCGCGAGGAGTTCGCCAAACGCAGCACCTTCGCAGCGATCACCGGGTCCAGAGAGATATTGCGCGCCACGGCGTCCAGGCTGGACGAGGGGCTGTCAAATTGCTGAATCAGTTCCAGGGCCACCTTGGGAATGCTCGGCAGGGCATGCAGGTCGGCAAACAGCGTTTCTATATCCATGAGCTCACTCTCAGTTAAACGGCGTGTAAGGACAGCATAGGCAAAGTTTTTCCGCGTACCGACACCGCGTGTGGGCTGCCCCATTGAAGCTAGCAAGGCGTCGCTGCCTGCGCTAGCGCTGAATCCGAAAGCCTTTTGGCGACAACCCCGTGCCGCGCTTGAAGAACCGCGAAAAATAAGCCGGATCGGAAAACCCCAAACGGTCAGAGACCTGATTAACGGTCATGGCGCTGTAAACCAGGCAGCGTTTGGCTTCTAAAAGTAGCCGCTGATTGATCATCTGCAACGCCGATTGCCCGGCCAAACGTCGGCACAGCGCATTCAGGTGGGCAGTGCTGATGTTCAGGGCGCTGGCGTAATGCTCAATTGGCAGGTGCTCGCGGTAATGGGCTTCGAGCAAGCGGGTGAACGCGTCGACATGCTCGCGCCCCCGGTCCGGCCCGTGCGCCAGCGATTGCGCCTGGGCGCGGCGGCTCAGCGACACCAACAACACGCTGATCAGCGACTGCAACATCACATCGCGGCCGCTTTGCTGCTGGTCGTACTCGGCGGCAATCGACTCGAACAGCGCATCCAGATACCGCCCCTCGCTGCCGCCCTCCCGGTCGATGGCGAAACAGGCGGGCTGTCGCAGCACCTGGCTTTCCAGGGTGGCGGCCAGTTGCTCGGCCAAGGGTTGCGCCAGGCTGAGGATGTAGCCCTGCACATCGTCGGAAAAGCGAAAACCGTGCACACACAACGCCGGCACCACCTGCACCGAACTGCTGACCACCTCGACCAGCGAGCCCTCCACCTGCAACTGCGCCTGCCCGGATTGCACATACAGCAACTGCACCAGATCGCCATGGCGGTGCGGTTTGATTTCCCAATGGTGCAACCGGCTGCGCGCCGGAATGGTTTCGCAATGAATCAGATCCGGCGTCGGCCAGGCCGCCGTTTCGCCATACAACTTGAACACCGGCACGGGGTTTTCAGCAGTTTTCAGCACAACCATCACCCACGAAAAGTACAGAAAAGCGATTCGATATTGCCTTCCCGGCCAGCCTTTAACCACAAAAAATACAGGAGTCATAAAAACAACTAAGTGCTCTCGCCCACCGCAGAGCTGCACAGGACAACGCCATGAAAACCCAGATCGCAATCATCGGTGCCGGCCCGTCCGGTTTGTTGCTCGGCCAGTTGCTGCACAAAGCCGGCATCGCCAACGTCATCATTGAACGCCAAACCCCCGACTACATCCTCGGCCGCATCCGCGCCGGCGTGCTCGAACAGGGCATGGTCGACCTGCTGCGCGAAGCCGGCGTCAACGAGCGCATGGACGCCGAAGGCCTGGTGCACGACGGCTTCGAACTGGCCTTCGACGGGCGTAGCGAACACATCGACCTCAAGGGCCTGACCGGCGGCAAAACCGTGATGGTGTACGGCCAGACCGAAGTGACCCGCGACCTCATGCAGGCCCGCCAGGCAGCCGGCGCGCAGACGTTCTACAGCGCCAGCAACGTGCAGCCGCACGATATGAAAAGCGCCCAGCCCTACGTCACCTTTGAACACAACGGCCAAACCCTGCGCCTGGACTGCGACTACATCGCCGGTTGCGACGGTTTTCACGGCGTCTCGCGCCAGTCCATTCCAACTGGCGTGCTCAAGGAGTTTGAGCGGGTTTACCCGTTCGGCTGGCTGGGCATCCTGGCCAACACGCCGCCTGTAAATGAAGAACTGATCTACGCCAACCACGAACGCGGCTTTGCCCTGTGCAGCATGCGCTCGCCCACCCGCACCCGTTATTACGTGCAAGTGGGCGCGGATGAGCAGGTGGAAGACTGGTCCGACGAGCGCTTCTGGGACGAACTCAAACTGCGCCTTCCCGCTCCGGTAGCCGCCCGTTTGGTAACCGGCCCCTCAATCGAGAAAAGCATCGCGCCGCTGCGCAGTTTTGTAGTCGAGCCCATGCAATACGGCCGCCTGTTCCTGCTCGGCGACGCCGCGCACATCGTGCCGCCGACCGGCGCCAAGGGCTTGAACCTGGCGGCCAGCGACGTCAGCACGCTGTACCGCATTCTGCTCAAAGTGTATGGCGAGGGCCGTACCGATGTGCTCGATAAATACTCGGAGATTTGCCTGCGCCGCGTGTGGAAAGCCGAACGCTTTTCCTGGTGGATGACCTCGATGCTGCACCGCTTTCCCGACACCGATGCGTTCAGCCTGCGCATGCAGCAAACCGAGCTGGATTACTTCGTGAGCTCCGAAGCCGGGCGCAAGACCATCGCCGAGAACTACGTGGGCTTGCCTTACGAGGCGATCGAGTAAAACAGCGCGCGACCCTGCAACACATGAATCACCCCACTGCGACAGGTGTGTCACTCCCGGCACACCGCTCACCACCGCGCCGCAAGCCTTGCACCGCGCTACTTCGGGCGTTGTAGCCGGGCGCTGCGCTTTGGGCATGTCGCTTGCTGCAACCCCGGCATGCGACGGAAGGATGACTGCAAGCGGCAACCCATCAGGCTATGGTTGTGTCACCTGCGCAGCGTCTGCCCTGCTATTAAGCACGACATTCCGGCGCCGATTCATCACAAGAACAAGACGCCGATTCGCCCCGCGACATCGGCCATCGGGAGTCCTGCTATGCCTTTGCATGCCCTGGAAACCAGCGCCAGTGAACTGGCCGCGTTCGTCAGCGAAAACTTTCCTGAACGTGGTATTCGCCCGGACGGCGTTATCGCCCAATCCTGGTACCGCAGCGTTAACCAACACCAGCTCAACCCCCGCGCGGTGAACGTCAAACACATTCTCACCGCCGAAGAAATTCGCCAGCATCAGCAGCAACATCAGGAATATCTGGCCATCGCCAGCCAGGGCGTCAGCGGCCTGGCCAAGCGGGTGGTGCAAGCCGGCTTCGCGGTATTACTGAGCGATGAAAAAGGCATCACCCTCGACTCGCGCTTGCCCAATCAGCGCGATTTGTACACCCAGTCGGGATTGATTGTTGGCGCACGCTGGGATGAGTCGGTGGCCGGCACCAACGGCATCGGCACCGCCTTGGCGGCCGAGCAGGCGATGACCATTCACCGCGAAGAGCATTTCCTCACCTCCAACTTTCGCCTGAGCTGCTCGGTGGCGCCGATATTCGATGCCCAAGGCCTGCTGCGTGGCTGCCTGAACGCCACCAGCCTGAACAGCGACGGCCCCAAAGAAGCGCAATACCTGACCCTGCAACTGGTGATCATGTATGCGCGGCTGATCGAGAACGCGCACTTTCGCCAGCGCTACCGCGACTGCCTGACCCTGGCGATCAAACCGCGCGACGACGTCACCGACCTGGCCAACGAGCAGCTTCTGGCGATCGACGAAAGCGGCCGCATTATCGGCGCCAACCGCGCCGCCTTTGTGGCCTACGACCAGGCGCACAACCAGGCGCTGCTGGGCCGGCGTATCGACACGCTGCTGCCCGCCAGCGTGGATGAATTGCTAAGCATGACCAGCGGCGGCGCGCGCGGCGTGCAACTGCGGGCGCTGGTGGACGAAGCCTTGGTTGACGTGGGCCTGCGCATTCCCGTCGGCCGTGTTCGTCCGGCTCAGGCGAGCCCGGCGGCTGCCAGCCCGCTTGCCACGCGCAGTGCGGCTCAGCAACATCCGCAGCTCCAGCAACTGGGCGGCAACGACCCGCAGTTGCAGCAAGGCGTAAGGCGTATTCGCAAGGTGCTCGACAAAGGCATCGCCGTGCTGATTACCGGCGAAACCGGCACCGGCAAAGAAGCCTTTGCCCGCGCCATTCACCAGGCCAGCGCGCGGCGTAACGGACCGTTCGTGGCGCTTAACTGCGCAGCCATTCCAGAAACCCTGATCGAAAGCGAACTGTTCGGCTACCGCAGCGGCAGCTTTACCGGCGCCAACAAAAAAGGCATGAAGGGCAAGCTGGAACTGGCCAATGGCGGCACGCTGTTTCTCGATGAAATTGGCGACATGCCCGCGCACCTGCAAACCCGTTTATTGCGCGTATTGGCTGAGCGCGAGATCACCCCACTGGGTGCCGAAACGCCGGTTGGGTTGGATGTACAAGTGGTGTCCGCTACTCACCAGCACTTGGCCGGCATGATTAGCGCCAAGCAGTTTCGCGAAGACTTGTTCTACCGCCTCAGCGGCATGACGTTGCACCTGCCCGCCTTGCGTGAACGCAGCGACCGCGAGCAACTGATCGAGCAGCTGTTGGCTGCGCAGCCGGGGGCGAAAGGATTGCGTCTGGATGAACAGGCACGGGCGCGGTTACTCGGCTACGGCTGGCCGGGAAATATCCGTCAGTTGCTCAACTGCCTGCGTTACGCCGTGGCATTGGCCGAAGACGGCGTGATCGACAGCGACTGCCTGCCCGCCGAGCTACAAGGCGCGATCAGCCCAGCGCCCGTCTCCGTCGCCGCGCCGGCGAGTAACAACCTCGCCGAGCAATTGGACAGCGATGAAGTCCGCCACCTGTACGCCACGCTGCGTCAGCATCGATGGAACATCACCGCCGCCGCCGAGAGCTTTGGCATCTCGCGCTCGACGCTTTACCGCAAGATGAAAAAGCACGGCATCGTGCAGCCCAACGAGGTGTTTTAACAGGCGCCTCAGCCCAGCAGCGGCGCCAGGGTTTTGCGTGAACGTGCAGGCACCGGGTGCCTGTCTTCACGCGGGCAACAGGCGAAGCGCGTGCGGTAGCAGCGGGAGAAATACGACTGCGATTCGAAGCCGCACGCCAGGCTGATTTCCAACACGCTCATGTCGGTCTGGCGCAGCAGTTGCCGGGCTTTTTCCAGGCGCAGGCGCAGGTAGAAATTCGACGGCGTGTCGTTGAGGTACAAGCGAAACAAGCGCTCCAATTGCCGCCGCGTCACCTGAATGCGCTCGGCCAATTCCAGGGTGTCGAGTGGCGGTTCGGTGTGGCGCTCCATATCGCCAATCACCTGCACCAGCTTGCGGTTGCTGATGCCGTAGCGCGTGGCGATTTCCATGCGCTGGTGGTCCTGACGCGGCCGAATGCGACTGAGCACAAACTGCTCCGACACCTGCACCGCCAGCTCGGCGCCGTGGGCCTGGGCGATCAGGTCGAGCATCAGATCAATCGAGGCCGTGCCGCCGGCGCAGGTGATGCGCGAGCGATCCACTTCGAATAATTCCTGTGTCACGTGCAGGCGCGGGTACGACTCCTTGAAGGCGTCCAGCGCTTCCCAATGCAGCGTCACGGTATGGCCGTCGAGCAGCCCGGCTTCGGCCAATACCACGGCGCCGGTGTCGATGCCGCCCAGGGTAACGCCGTCGCCGTCCAGGCGCTTGAGCCACCGCGCCAGCGCCGGGCTGTAGGCCTGCAACGGCTCAAAACCGGCCACCAGCAGCAGCCGCGCAGTACGCGCGAGCGGCACCAGGCCGCTGTCGGCGTTGATCGACATGCCATTGCTGGCCAATACCGGCCCGCCGTCCAGACTCATCACCTGCCACCGGTACAAATCGGCCTGAAAACGGTTGGCCACGCGCAACGGCTCCACCGCCGACAGAAAGCCGAGCATGGAAAAGCCCGGCAGCAGCAGAAACCAGAAGTCTTCAGTGACTGGAGTCGAAGGCATGACACGGCTCGGCAAGGGAATAGTCGTGGCTTACGCCGTTGCGGTGGTGTTGGCAATGCAGCAGGTCGCCTGAGTACAAATGCGGGTCGCTACCGTGTGATTTTGCCGCCGGCGCTGCCGGTAATTTGGCCCACAGCTGGCAAGGCATCGCTGGCTCCACTCGACAACAAGTATTCCCGGCAGCACCGCGCTGGCGAGGAATCAGCCACATGAGGAACACCGATGAAGACCGTACTCAGTTGCTGTTTGTTAGTGCTCGCCAGCCAGACCGCTTTCGCCGCCGACCCGGCCTCATGCAAAAACGTGCGCCTGGGCGTGGTCAACTGGACCGACGTGATCGCCACCAGCGCCATGACCCAAGTGCTGCTCGACGGCCTGGGCTATGAAACCAAGCAAACCAGCGCCTCGCAGCAAATCATTTTCGCCGGCATCCGCGACAAACGCCTGGACCTGTTCCTGGGCTACTGGAACCCGATCATGACCCGCACCATCGCGCCGTTTATCGAGGCCAAACAGGTGCGCGTACTGGACAAACCCAGCCTTGACGACGCCCGCGCCACCCTCGCCGTCCCCACCTACCTGGCCGACAAAGGCCTGAAAACCTTTGCCGACATCGCCAAGTTCGAGAAGGAGCTGGGCGGGAAAATCTACGGCATCGAACCGGGCTCAGGCGCTAACACGCAGATCAAGGAAATGATCGCCAAAGACCAGTTCGGCCTGGGCAAATTCCAGTTGGTGGAATCCAGCGAAGCCGGCATGTTGTCCGCCGTCAGCCGTGCGGTAAAACGCAAGGAAGCCGTGGTGTTCTTTGGCTGGGCGCCGCACCCCATGAACGTCAACCAGGACATGACCTACCTGTCCGGCAGCCAGGACGCCCTCGGCCCGGACGAAGGCCGCGCCACCGTATGGACCGTTACCGCGCCGGACTACGCCAGCCGCTGCCCGAACGTCGACAAACTGCTCAACAACCTGCATTTCACCGCCGCCGACGAGAGCCGCATGATGCAGCCCTTGCTCGACCACAAAGACCCGCTCGAATCGGCCAAGCAATGGCTCAAGGATCACCCGCAAGACCAGCAGCGCTGGCTTGAAGGCGTGACCACCCTCGACGGCCGCCCGGCCAGCGAACACCTGAAACTCAGCACCAACCCCTGACCGCCCAACCTACCGCTGCACAGTCCACCGTGACTGCGCAGCGGCTTGCCCTGCCTGCTTGTTGAAGGACATGCCATGAACCACGACGTGATCATTACCTGCGCCCTGACCGGTGCCGGCGACACCACCGGCAAAAGCCATCTGGTGCCCATCACCCCCAAACAAATCGCCGCCGCTGCGGTGGAAGCGGCCAAAGCCGGCGCGACGGTGGTGCACTGCCACGTGCGCGATCCCGATACCGGCAAATTCAGCCGCGACGTGGCGCTGTACCGTGAAGTGATGGAGCGCATCCGCGAGGCCGACGTAGACATCATCGTCAACCTCACCGCCGGCATGGGCGGCGACCTGGAAATCGGCCCGGGCGAAACGCCCATGGAATTCGGCCCCAATACTGACCTGGTCGGCCCGCTCACCCGCCTGGCCCATGTGGAAGAACTGCTACCGGAAATCTGCACCCTAGACTGCGGCACCCTCAACTTCGGCGACGGCGACACCATCTACGTTTCCACCCCCGCCCAACTGCGCGCCGGGGCCAAACGCATCACCGAGCTAGGCGTGAAAGCCGAGCTGGAAATCTTCGACACCGGCCACCTGTGGTTCGCCAAACAGATGATCAAGGAAGGCCTGCTGCACGACCCGTTATTCCAACTGTGCCTGGGCATTCCCTGGGGCGCGCCGGCCGACACCACCACCATGAAAGCCATGGTCGACAACCTACCCGCCGACTGCACCTGGGCCGGCTTTGGCATCGGCCGCATGCAAATGCCCATGGCGGCACAAGCCGTGCTGCTGGGCGGCAACGTGCGGGTCGGGCTGGAAGACAACCTGTGGCTGGACAAAGGCGTGCTGGCCAGCAATGGCGCACTGGTCGAGCGCGTGGGTGAAATTCTCACACGCCTTGGCGCGCGCATTCTGACGCCGGCCGAGGGCCGGGCAAAAATGAACCTCAGCCGTCGCGGCTGACCTGTTTTTTTTCCTGCTGGAGTGGCTATGAGCTTTATCACCGACATCAAGGTTTTCGCAGCCCTGGGCAGCGGCGTAATCGGCAGCGGCTGGGTTGCCCGCGCCCTCGCCCATGGCCTAGACGTAATCGCCTGGGACCCCGCACCCGGCGCCGAAGCCGCCTTGCGCCAGCGCGTGGCCAACGCCTGGCCGGCGCTGGTCAAACAAGGCGTGGCAGAAGGCGCGAGTCTCGAGCGTTTGCGCGTTGTCGACAGCATTGAAGCCTGCGTACGCGACGCCGACTTCATCCAAGAAAGCGCCCCGGAACGCCTCGATCTGAAACTCGACCTGCACGCCAAAATCAGCGCGGCGGCCAAGCCCAACGCGTTGATTGCCTCGTCCACCTCTGGCCTGCTGCCCAGCGATTTCTACGCCGACGCCACGCACCCGGAACGCTGCGTAGTCGGCCACCCGTTCAACCCCGTTTACCTGCTGCCGCTGGTGGAAGTGGTCGGCGGCCAACACACCGCGCCGGCAGCGGTTCAGGCCGCCATCGAGGTGTACCAAGCCCTTGGGATGCGGCCCCTGCACGTACGCAAGGAAGTGCCCGGCTTTATCGCCGACCGCCTGCTCGAAGCGCTGTGGCGCGAAGCCCTGCACCTGGTCAACGACGGCGTTGCCACCACCGGTGAAATCGACGATGCGATTCGGTTTGGCGCCGGTTTGCGCTGGTCCTTCATGGGCACCTTCCTGACCTACACCCTGGCAGGTGGCGACGCCGGCATGCGCCACTTCATGGCCCAATTCGGCCCCGCCCTGCAACTGCCCTGGACCTACTTGCCCGCCCCCGAGCTGACCGAAAAACTCATCGACGACGTGGTCGCTGGCACCACCGAACAGCAAGGCCAACGCAGCATCGCCGAACTGGAACGCTACCGCGACGACTGCCTGATGGCCGTGCTGGACGCGATCAAAACCTGCAAAACCAAACACGGCTTCGCCTTCGCCGACTGAGGACCGCGCCCATGGAACACCGACTTTTTCGCACCCCCATCAGCGCCGACTGGGTCGACTACAACGGCCACCTGCGCGACGCCTACTACCTGCTGATCTTCAGCCAGGCCGTCGACGCGCTGATGGACACCATCGGCCTCGACGCCAGCGCCCGCGAAGCCACCGGCCACAGCCTGTTCACCCTGGAAGTGCACCTCAACTACCTGCACGAAGTGAAAGAAAACCAGGCTGTAGAGGTGCGTTTACTGGTGCTCGGGCATGACCAGAAACGGCTGCACCTGTACCTCAGCCTTTACTGCGACGGACACAAAGATGCCGTGGCCGTGAGTGAACAGATGCTGCTGCACGTGGACACCAACGGGCCGAAATCGACGCCCTTCAGCGCCACGACATTGGCCAGGATTGAAGGACTGGTGATCGCGCAGGGCGAGATGGAAAAGCCCGAATATGCCGGCCGGATAATCAGCCTTCCGGCGCAAAAGCATCGCGGCTAATCGGAATACCGCCCAGCCGCTCCTACAAAAAGCAAAGCAGCGCCACCGCCATTACCACCACCACTCTGAAGTGCGCCCCAAAAGTTGGACACGTACTGGTTAAGCCATGACGGCCTTTGCTCTGTAAGCAACAGGGCTGAGGCCGCCTAGCTTCATCTTGATCCGATCATGGTTGTAGTAACGGATGTATTCGTCCAGCCCGGCTTGCAGCTGAGCGACGTTATCGAAACGCTCGCGGTAGAAGTACTCCGACTTAAGCGTGCCAAAAAAGCTCTCCATTGTGGCGTTGTCCAGGCAGTTGCCTTTGCGTGACATGCTTTGCTTCAGGCCTGCTTTTTCCAAGCGCTCCCGGTAGTCAGGATATTGGTAGTGCCAGCCCTGATCTGAGTGCAGCAGCGGTTTTGCCGTCTCGGGCAGACCTTCAAGCGCTTGCTCCAGCATGCGGCCTACCAAGGCGTAACGTGGTCGGGTGTCGGTTTGATAGGCAACGATTTCGCCGTTGAACAGGTCCAGCACCGGGGACAGGTAAAGCTTTTCGCCGGCCACTTTGAACTCGGTTACGTCCGTGACCCACTTCTGGTTTGGCTGGTCCGCTTCAAACTGACGGGCCAAAACATTAGGCGAAGCCTTGCCGACCAAGCCCCGATACGAGCGGTACTTTTTCGGTCGCACCGTGCATTTGAGATTTAGATCGCCCATGAGGCGCCGCACCGTTTTGCTGTTAACCATCTGGCCAGCATTACGCAGCGCAGCGGTCATTCGGCGATAGCCATAGCGCCCCATATGCTCCTCCTGAACGCTCTGGATAGAGGCTTTCAGAGGCGCGAACCGATCTCCGGTGTTCATCAGATTGAGCTGGTAGTAATACGTGCTGCGCGCCAACTGCGCGACTTCAAGCAGTTCTTCGAGCGAGAAATGATCACGCAGCTCGGTGATCAACTTCGTTTTTTCTTTGCTGCTTTCTCCTGCCTTTTCTTCTCCTCCCTGTGCTCCTTGAGCTTTTTTAGCCAGGCGTTCTCCACTTGGAGCTTGCGTAGCTTGAGCAGCAACTCAGCATGCGAAAGATCTTCATCGCTTGTGGTTTCAGGTGCAGAGGGCTTGGCGGGAGGTAGTGTCATAACGGCGGGCGGTCCTTTCCTGGCTGACTCCAGGGCTTCAAAGCCGCCACTGTAATACTGCTGCTGCCATATGCCCACTTGGGTTGAATTACCCAAATTGAAAGCCGCGGCCACGCAACGAAAAGAAAGATTTTCACGCCACATCTGCTGAAGAACAGCGAGCTTGAACTCTGCGCTATAGCTGACTGGCCGGGCCCGCAGGCTGGCATCGCCATGCAACCGGTAGGCTTCTACCCAACGCCGAAGCAGGGTGGGATCTAGCTGGAATTGCTCAGCAATAAAGCGAAAGCCTCGGCCTCGCTCAAGAAAGGCGGTGATAACAGACAGCTTGAACTGCGTTGTGTACTTGCTCATGGAAGAAGCCCCAAAGGTTGGATGGGTGTCCAACTTTTGGGGCGCACTTCACTCCCCTGTGGGAGCGGCTTCAGCCGCGAGATGTTGACCTACCGCTTTTGCTCCACGCTTTTGCTCCACGCTTTTGCTTCACCGCTTTTGATCTCGCTTGTGATCCACCCCGCACCGTTCATCGCAGGCCGAGTGGAGTCGTTGCGCAGGGGGTTGAGCGGCCGGGAGCCGCGAGAGGCGTGTCGGGCCAAGGATGGCCCGTCTCGCCGTGCCCCCGGAGTGGCGACGGAGCGAGGGAACCCGTAGCGCAGCGTAGGGCCAAGGTAGGGGCTAGCGTTTTTGGTTACTTTTGTCGCAATGACAAAAGTGACTCGCGCGTAAGGCGCGAAACTAAAACGTTCAGCGCACACGGTAACGAATACCTCTACAACTGCGTCCGCCGGGAAATTCTGGATCCCCGCGTGCGCGAGGATGACGGGGGTTTGTGCCGCCACCGCGTTCGACTGGAAATTCTGGATCCCGAATCGTCGGACCGCCGCCTGCGCGAGGATGACGCGGGGTTTGGGCCGCCACCGCGTCCGACTGGAGGTTCTGGATTCCGAATCGTCGGACCGCCGCCTGCGCGAGGATGACGCGGGGTTTGTGCCGCCACCACGTTCGACTGGAGATTCTGGATTCCGAATCGTCGGACCGCCGCCTGCGCGAGGATGACGCGGGGTTTGGGCCGCCACCGCGTCCGACTGGAGATTCTGGATCCTCGCGTACGCGAGGATGACGGGGGTTTGTGCTGCTACCGCATTCGACTGGAAATTCGGGATCCCGAATCGTCGGACCGCCGCCTGCGCGGGAATGACGGTTTTTTTTGCCGCCACCTGCGCCAAACGACAATCCAGCACCCAAAAAAAAGCCCCCCGAAAAGCCGACACAGCACGGGGGGCCAAAATGCTTCTAACAGGGAGCGCCAACGTCGAACCGGACAACCTCGATCAGGTGACCAAACCCAACCAAAACAGCCAACGCACGCCAATCAAGGCTGACACTCTGGCCGCCATTGTGCCCATCGCGAACGACCGAGAATTAGTTGAAAACGACCTCTTCATGCATATAACAGCCATCGCCCTTGAAGCCAGCCCAACCCCTCACCAGAATCGACCCCACCTCCTCCGCAACAAGGACCACGGCCATGATGCACGCTGACCTGATCGACCAGGACGACCTGCGCGAACGCCTGCAAACCCTGGGCTTCGCCGTGCCGCCCGGCGCCTCGCCGGAACAGGCCTGCGAACACGCCGTGCTCGGCCTCGACGGCCCGCGTGCGCTGGCCCTGCGCAAACTCGTCGAGCAAATGCTCGGCAGCGGCGCGGTGATGCTGCCGGCCGTGCGCGAAGCCATTTCCCGGCAATTGCTACCCGCCCTCGCCCAGTACAAAGAAAACCACGGATGAAAAAATCCCCGGCATAACCGGGGATTTTTCACGTCAACCGATGGGCCATTACTGCCCTGGAATATCCTTGCGCAGCTTTACCGCTTCGTTCTTTTTGCGATCCCGCACGGTGCGCATTTTGATGTTCACCGCTTCCACCGCCAGCGAGAACGCCATGGCGAAGTACACGTAGCCTTTCGGCGCATGCACATCAAAGGCCTCGGCAATCAACACCGTGCCGACCATGATCAGGAACGACAAGGCGAGCATTTTCAGCGACGGGTGCTTATCGATAAACGCGCTGATGGTGCCGGCGGCAAGCATCATGACCATCACGGCCACGACGATGGCGGCGATCATCACCGGCACATGGGACACCATGCCGACAGCGGTGATGACCGAGTCCAGCGAGAACACGATGTCGATAATGGCGATCTGAATAATGGTGGCTATAAAACTGCCGCCGCCGCCTTTCGGGCCTTCAGCGCTTTCGTCTTCGCCTTCCAGGCTCTGGTACATCTCGGTGCTGCTTTTCCACAGCAGAAACAGGCCGCCGAAGAACAGAATCAGGTCACGCCCGGAGAAGCCGTGGCCCATGATGCTGAACAGGTCCGCGGTCAGGCGCATCACCCAGGTGATCGACAGCAACAGCAGAATTCGCGTGACCATGGCCAGCGCCAAACCGAAGAAACGGGTCTTGGGCTGCATGTCTTTGGGCATACGGCTGACCAGGATCGAAATCATGATGATGTTGTCGATCCCCAGCACAATCTCCAGCGCCGTCAGGGTAAAAAATGCAATCCAGATTTCCGGGCTGGTCAGCCATTCCATGTACAGCGTCCTCGTGTTTCAAATAAAACGTCAATTGGAACCTGTAGGAGCCAGCTTGCTGGCGAACCCCTGCAAACCTCGCGCTTCCAGGGGTTCGCCAGCTTGCTGGCTCCTAAAAATGCCTAGCCGCCAAACACGGGGAAAATTCCCATCAGCAGCGCGGCGACAAGGATACACAGGCAAACCAGAACTGCCCATTTCAGGGTAAAGCGCTGATGGTCACCAAACTCGATGCCGGCCAGGCCCACCAACAAATAGGTCGAAGGCACCAACGGGCTGAGCAAGTGCACCGGCTGGCCAACGATTGAAGCCCGGGCCATTTCCACCGCACTGATGCCGTAGTGGCTCGCGGCTTCGGCCAACACCGGCAGAACGCCGTAGTAGAAGGCGTCGTTGGACATAAAGAACGTGAACGGCATGCTCACCACAGCCGTAATCACCGCCAGATACGGGCCCATGGCGGTGGGAATAACGGCCAGCAAACTTTTCGACATGGCGTCGACCATGCCGGTTCCAGAAAGAATGCCGGTGAAAATGCCCGCCGCAAAAATCAACCCAACCACCGCCAACACGTTGGCCGAGTGGGCCGCCACGCGCTCTTTTTGCTGTTGCAGGCAGGGGTAGTTGACGATCATGGCGATGCCGAACGCGAGCATAAACAGCACCGGCAACGGCAGCAGGCCCTGAATCAGTGCGACCATCAAGGCCACGGTCAGCGCGGCGTTGAACCACAGCAACTTCGGCCGGCGTGCGTCGGGAAATTGCGACACGCTAATCTCGGCGCCACCCACGGCCTCGCCTGGCAAATGCAGCTCACCCAAGCGCGCACGCTCGTGTTTGCCGTAGAAGTAGGCGATGGCCAGAATCGCCAGCACGCCTGCGGCCATGGCCGGAATCATCGGTACGAAAATGTCGGAGGGGTCCACATGCAGCGCACTGGCGGCGCGTGCGGTCGGCCCGCCCCACGGGGTCATGTTCATCACCCCGCCGGCCAGAATAATCAGACCGGCCATGATCCGTGGGCTCATGCCCAAGCGCTGATAAAGCGGCAGCATGGCGGCCACGCAGATCATGTAGGTGGTGGCGCCGTCGCCATCCATCGACACCACCAGCGCCAGCACGGCGGTGCCCACCGACACTTTCAGCGGGTCGCCTTTGACCAGTTTGAGAATCTTGCGCACGGCCGGGTCGAACAGGCCGGAATCGATCATCAGGGCGAAGTAGAGAATGGCGAACATCAGCATCACGCCGGTGGGTGCGAGCTTGGTGATGCCTTCGAGCATCATCGGGCCGATCTGCCCGGCAAAGCCGCCAACCAGCGCGTAAACAATCGGGATGATGATCAGAGCGATCAGCGCCGACAGGCGTTTGCTCATGATCAGGTACATGAACGTGATGACCATGGCGAAGCCAAGGAGGGTCAACATAGGAATTCTCCGTGCATTAGCGGGCGTGGTGGCGGGCGGCCGTCAGGGTGACGGGCTCAGCGACAGGCTCGAGGGGGACGGAGAACAGGTGCAGAAACAGCGCAGCGGGGCATGGCAATCACCAATTTTTATTGTTGGAAGTCACCAGCACGCACACAGCGGCCGGCGGCCGGTCGAATGCCGGCAGTGGTGGGATGCTAAGCGGCGAAACTTTCAGCCAGCTTTCAATGCGCAGCGGGCTTAACCGAGCAGGCTCAGGACCAACAGCAGGCTGAGGGCAGCGAACAAGGTTTGCAGAGTGATGATGCCGGCCATGAGCTGGCTGTCGCCGCCCAGTTGGCGGGTGAGCACGTAGGAAGTCGGCGCGGTAGGCAGGGCGAAAAACAGTATCAACACGCTGCTCGGCAGCGCCGGCAGGCTCAAGGCGCGGGCCACGGCAAAGGCCAGCAGCGGCATCAGCAGCAAGCGAACCACACAGTTCCACGCCAACGCCGACGCCTCGCCGGCCAGCTCTTGCGGGCGCAAGGCCGCGCCGACGCACAGCAAGCCAAGCGGCAAACTGGCGACGGCCAGCAGGTTGAGCAGACGGTCCGTGCCACCGGGCAAGCCAATGCCCAACACATTGACCAGCGCGCCAGCGGCGCAGGCGAGAATCAGCGGATTGCGCACAATCGGCAGCAGCAAGTTGCGCGCGCTAACGCCCCGCTCCGCCGTCAGCGCCCACACCGACAACAGGTTTACGGCCGGCACCATCATTGCCAGCATCAAAGCGGCGAGCGTGAGCCCTTCCTTGCCGTACAAACTACCCACGGCGGCGAGCCCCAGGTAGGTGTTGAACCGCAGCACGCCCTGGCTGATGGCGCCGAAACGCGCCGCCGTCCATTTGCGCAAACGCTTGCACAGCAGCAGCGCCGCCCACGCCACGCCCAGGCCCAACAGCACGGCCAACGCCAGGCGCGGCAATGCCGGGTCGGCCAGTGGCGCGGTGGCTAAATTGCTGAACAACAGCGCCGGAAAAAGAACGAAGTAATTGAGACGTTCCGCCGTCGGCCAGAACTCGTCACCGGCAAAGCGCAGGCGACGCAGGGCGAAACCGGCGATGATCAAGGCAAACAACGGCCACAAGGCCAACCACAACTGCAACACGACACGCTCCCCGCTTGGCTCAAGCCGGCATCTTGCGCAGGCAAGGCGCGAGGCGCAACACGAACCGGGCGGGTTGTCGGCAACTCAGGAGGCTTCACCATGACGGACATCCACACCGGCGGCTGCCAATGCGGCGCGCTGCGCTACCGCTTCAACGCGCCATTGAACGACGTTGCCCACTGCCATTGCAGCATGTGCCGGCGCACTAGCGGCGCCGTGGTCACCACCTGGTTTACCGTGCCGCTGGAGCGTTTCGAATGGACCCAGGGCACGCCCCAAGGCTTCGTTTCTTCACCCGGCTGTACCCGTTCGTTTTGCCCCACCTGCGGCGCGCACCTGACGTTTCATACCGAGCACAGCCCGCAAACCATCGACATTACGGTCGGCACCCTCGACCACCCCGACCAGGCCAAACCTGATCGGCACATCTGGGTCACCACGCGTTTGCCGTGGCTGCATCTGGATGAACACTTGCCGTCCGAAGATGGCGAAAGCACCTGAGGCTTACGGCAGCACCAAACCGCCGGACGCTTTGTGCAGCGCGCGCAGGTGTTCGCTGAGCAGTTTCAGGTTGGCGTCTCCGGCATCCAGCGCGGCCAGGCGCTGGGGTTCGAGCAGGCTGCGCACCTGGTCGTCGAGGTCGTCGCTGAGCTGGCGCAGCTCTTTTTGGCGACTGTCGCTCTCGGCTTGCAGCGTCTGCCATTCACTGGCTTGCGGTAGACCATAGCCGCCGTCGAGCAGCTCCGCCGGACGACTTAAAAAGCCGCTGTTGGCGAGAATTTTTTCCAGGGTTTTGCCGGCTTCACCACTGCTGCCATCGGCCAGCGCTCGGCTGCTGAGGTATCGGCGCTTGAGTTCGTCTTGGGCCAGCAAAAGTTGGCGGCGCTGGGCGGCCTGTTCGAGTAGCAGCATGGCGGCGCTCGCACGCAGGTCGGCTTTTTCAAACCAGCTGCGACGCTGCTCGGCGCTCAGGCTGATCCACTCATCCACGGCTTGCTGCGGGATGGGCATGCGCTCTTTGAGCACCTCGAACATGGCCTGGTAACGGTCGCGAAACGAGTCGAATCGGTAGCCGCGCCGCAGAGCCTCGCGGCGATCATCGAGCACGCTAAGGTCCGCCAGATTTCGCCCGGCCAGCACTTCCAGCAGGCCATTGGGCATGATGTTGTCGAGGGTTTGCAGCTGCGCCTGCTCGGTGCCGCTGCGCAGCAATTTCAGGGTTTCCACGGCGCAGTTATTGGACAGGAAGTAGTAGTTGCCGTCGTAGCTCCAATGCTGCTCGGCGGCCCGTTCGACCAAGGCTTCCAACTGGGGGCGATCCAGTTTGAGCGGCACCGAGACTAGGCCGCGCAGCTCCACCTTGGTGTACTCCTCGATCACCTGGCTAAGCGGCAGCACAAACAGGCGCGAGGGGTACACGCCGGTGAGGCCGTCCCAGCTCGACAGCTGCAAGTCGCCAACAAAGGCGCGGTACGACAACACCAGGTGCTGATCCATATCCAGCCGGCAATCCGGGCCGCGCGGGCGGCCTGGGGCGCAGATCACCAGGCGCAACATGCTATGGCCCCAGCGGCTGGCCCACTCGTCGTTGGCCTCGGCGAGCAGGTAATCAACCTCGTATACGCGCTCGGGATCCAGCTTCCCCAAAGGCTGACGGGCAAAATCACGACCGGCATTGAGGTAAGCAAACGTGCTAGGACAAGGCTGGGCATTGGCCGGCGCCCAACCGTCGAATTGTTCGCGGTAGTAGCGGTTGAGGGCTGGGCGGCGGCAGCCGTACGCCGGGTCGAGGAGGAAGTACTCCATGTTCACGGCGACGAATTCGCGCGGGTTGCTCAGTTCGTAGATGTCGGGGCTACGCGCGACCTGACCGTTGCGGGCTTCACGCTCGCCGCGTCGGCCCACGTATTGCGGCCAGCCGGCAAGATCGAGCAAGCGCGGGTCGTCGCTAAGGGTAAAGCGCCGCTCCGTCTGGCCACGGCAGTCCGCCATCAGGCCAATCACGCCCTGGGTTTTGGCTTGACGCTGGCAACGCAGCAGCAGCGTTTTCTCCGCCGGCGACCACAGCCGCGCGCGGTCATAAATATGGGTGAGTTCATGCAGCACCGTAGCCAGCAATTCCCGGCGCACGGTGCCGTGGGGGCGTTGCGTGTGTTCGCGGGCGGCCGAGCCGTCAGTCAACCCAGGCAATAGCCGTTGGTTGAGCACTAACAACGATGCGTCGCGGGCTTGGCCGTAAGCGTTGGTTTCCAGTTCGTCGGTCCAACGCACCTGCACCGATCGGTCGAGACGCTGAACGAAAGCCGGGGGGAGCGCGGCCATGGCCTCGTCGAGCAGCGTCTGACTGGCCTGTTGCTCACTGGCACTCAACCCGTCAGGTTGCAGCTCAAGGCGCAGTTGCGCCTGAGCCAGACTCGCGCCGCACAGCAGAGCGGCGCCTAACAGCCAGGCGCCGCCGCGAACGAAAAGGCGCTTCACAGGGCGAGAATAGCCTCGGCCAGCGTTTGGTCGCTGGCATCGCGGGCTTCGGGAACGCGGTCACGCAGGGTGGTGAACGCGGCTTCCAATTGAGCGCCACGAATGGAGCCTTCGCTGGCAACAAAGCTGGCGGCGTCATCACGGGCTTCGAGCACGACTTTGGAGTCGCGCACGGAGGTGGTGGTGTCGGAGGTGAAATCGATGGTGCGGCCGAAGGCGCGAACGATGATTTCGCTGGTTTCCACCAACGTGTGGGCCTGAGCGGCACCGGTGGTCAGCAGCAGAGCGAAAACGGCAAGCGGAAGCGGACGACGCATAAGGAAATCTCCGAAACAAATGCGGGGAAAATTGACTGATAGCGAGTGAAACAGTTGGACGAATTTGCACCGCGCCAGTTCCAAGCCAATTGTGGCTATTTGATGGCGGTCGCAAAACGCCCCGCAACGGCGGGCGCCAAGGCTAGCTGAAGGCGCGACGTGGGGCCAGCGTCGCGCGGTGTCGCAGGGCTTACAGAACCAGAATGGACTCGGCCAGTTGCAAGTCGCTGCGGGCTTGCAATTGCGGCGCTTGCTGACGGATATGCGCGAGGGCCGCTTCCAACCGCGCGCCACGGATATCGCCGGCGGTGGCGACAAAGCTGGCAGCGTCTTCGCGGGCGGCTAGCACGATTTTGTCGTCGCCGAAGGAGGAGGAAAGATCCGAGGTGACATCGGACGTGCCTTTAACGGCACCGACCACGGCATCGGTGGTGTAAACAAAGCTGGTGGCCGAGGCGCTAGCGGCGACGGTTAGCAGTGCAGCAGCGGTTAGCAGGCGCAAGGTGGTCATGGCATTTCTCCGGATGAGACGAAGGGCGACGTCGCTAGACAGACTAGCGCAGCGGCGGCGCTTGGGTCGCACTTGGAGGGGCATGAATAAGGAAGGTTCGCACGCGGAAAACAAAAGGTTCGCGACCGCAGGTTGGGTTGAGCCTCTGGCGAAGCCCAACACAAGGCGTCACTGGCGCTCACTCGCGCCAGAACGGTTTACTCAACTCCACTTCCCGATCACACAGGCTGATGCCCGCGTCCGCCAACTGACGTTCATCCAACCGCGCCAACTGCCGGCGGGTATGGGCGTTGCGCAGCCACAGCGCAATGGCGCCGGCAACGCGTTTAACAAAAGGTCGCCGTTGGGCAAGGGTGGGCAGAAGAGCGGCGGTTTGGCCGAGTGCGCGTTCCATGGCACGTTCCTTCTCGCTGTGTCGCGAGTGCTGGGTATGGGAAAACATCGTCCCCCAGCGAGCTGGTAACGCGGCAGTGACAGCAAGCAGAAATTGTACGGCTTCAGTTCACGTATTTTTAAAACTGTACCGCCCTTCCCAGGTGTAGCTGTTTAAATGGCTTTTCTGAGCCGGAAACGACGAAGCCCGCCGGCAGTCTCCTGCGGCGGGCTTCGTTTATTCAATTCAGTGGCTGGTGCGAAAAATGCTTCAGCCAGTTACAACACTCAACGCCAGAACGGCTTGCTCAGCTCGGCGAAGCGCTGGGCTTCACTGATACCGGCGTCTGCCAGCAGACGTGGATCCAGGCGGGCCAACTGGTGGCGGCTGGACATGCGGCGTTGCCAGAGCAGCAGATTGGAGACGATGCGCAGTGGCAGAGCAGCTTGGGCTTTCGAACTTTTTTCGCTTACGAACATGTCGGAACTGAGGGTACGTTCCATGGTTTGCTTCCTTCCGCTTATGGCGGGACTGGTTATTTAACTGAAGCGTATGTTGCGCCTCGCACAGCTGACCTTGTAGTCACAGTTCCCTCAAATTGTGCTGGTGGTGGGAAGTTTATACACAAACTGTTTTATCCATAACGGTGCAAACTGTATCGGTACGCCCAATTTTGAGGCGTTTTTACTCAAAAAATCCTGACGAGTTCGCCAGGTTCTGCCAGGACAGCGGCTGACGACCAGTACAGTTTTCAATTTCCTACAGGTGTTTTCTCTGTTGATGCGCAGGGAAAACAGATTTTTTCCGGTTTCGCGGTAACTGTTCAGGTGAGCCCGGCCAACCACTATTTAATGTTAATTGCGCGAAAAATCAGAATTGCGCAATGCAACTGGCGAGAAAGCGGAAAATACAGCTTCCCCTTGCTCAGCACTGCCCCCTCGCGCTACTTGCCTCAAGTGCACGCGCTCCGCACCAGCCCTGCGCAGATGATCGTTTTCCTTCAAATTGACAGGTCACCGCAGTGCTTCGCGTAACAGTTTCAACTGCGCGCGCTCCTTCACAAGCGTCGCGAGATGCGGACTCAGAACCGCCGCCGATGCCGACTTGAACGCGGATCAGCAGGATCGGCACAAGCGCCCCTATATAGATGTCACGCAGCCCATCCACATCCGGGTTATTCGGGCCATAAAAAAACCCGCGGGGAGCGGGTTAAAAGTTCACGCAGGAAATCAGTCGAAGCGGGATCAGCTCGCCGCTCGCTCGAAAATTACATAGACCTTGCGGGTCGCTTCCAGCACTTCCCAGGTACCGGAGAAGCCAGCCGGGATGACAAAGCGGTCGCCGGTACGCAGGGTTTTGGGGTTGCCTTCGCCGTCACGCAGCACCGACACGCCTTGCAGAATTTCGCAGTATTCATGTTCGCTGTAATTCACCGTCCACTGCCCTACCGCGCCTTCCCAGATGCCGCTGGCAAACTGGCCGCACGGGCTGGAGTAGTGGTTGCGCACGCTTTGCTCGGGGTCGCCCTTGAGCACCTTTTCTGCGGCGGGGCGGTAGTGCTCGGCGGCAGTGGTGGCAGCGGCGAAGTCGACGATGGCGGCAATATTCATGGTCTGGTCCCAGTCCAAGCTCGTAAGTAAGTGTGTGTTTTTCTGCGCAGCCTTCGTGGCCAGCACAGCCGCTCAATGCCTTGAACGTCGAGACGACGACCCGTGCAGCGGAGCGTCGCAGTCTATGTTTAATAAAACGAACATGACAAGGGTGTTTACTGCCTTCGTGTAAAAAATATTGGAAAGGCGCCGTGCTCTGGTTTAGTGTGGCCGGCACCGGCGGGCCAAGCAGGCTTGCAGAATTTTTGACAGGCGCGCGTGCATGCAACGCCTGTTTCGTCTTGATAAAGCTCAACTAATAAGAGGACGCACACATGACTACCTTGAGCCGCGCCGATTGGGAAAAACGCGCCCAGGATCTGAAGATTGAAGGCCGCGCCTTTATCCACGGTGAATACACCGCAGCGGTATCGGGCGACACCTTCGACTGCGTCAGCCCGGTTGACGGCCGTGTGCTGGGCAAAGTCGCCAGCTGCGACCAGGCCGATGCCGACCTCGCTGTCAAAGACGCCCGCGCCACCTTCAATTCCGGCGTGTGGTCGCGCAAAGCGCCGGTTGAGCGCAAAGAAATCATGATCCGCTTTGCCGCCCTGCTCGATCAGAACGCCGAAGAGCTGGCCCTGCTCGAAACTCTGGACATGGGCAAACCCATTAGCGACTCGCTGAACATCGACGTACCGGGCGCCGCCCGCGCGCTGTCGTGGAGCGGTGAAGCCATCGACAAAATCTACGACGAAGTAGCCGCCACCGCGCACAACGAACTGGGCTTGGTAACGCGCGAGCCAATCGGTGTAGTGGGCGCCATCGTGCCGTGGAACTTCCCGCTGATGATGGCCTGCTGGAAGCTCGGCCCAGCGCTGTCCACCGGTAACTCGGTGGTACTCAAGCCTTCGGAAAAATCGCCGTTGACCGCCATTCGCATCGCTCAATTGGCCATCGAAGCCGGCATTCCTGCTGGCGTGCTCAACGTACTGCCAGGCTACGGCCACACCGTTGGCAAAGCCCTGGCGCTGCATATGGATGTCGACACCATCGTGTTCACCGGCTCGACCAAAATCGCCAAGCAACTGATGGTGTATGCGGGCGAATCGAACATGAAACGCGTTTGGCTGGAAGCCGGCGGCAAGAGCCCGAACATCGTTTTCGCCGACGCGCCAGACCTGCAAGCCGCCGCTGAGTCCGCTGCGGGCGCCATCGCTTTCAACCAGGGCGAAGTGTGCACCGCCGGTTCGCGTTTGCTGGTCGAGCGTTCGATCAAAGACACCTTCGTGCCGATGGTGATCGACGCCCTGAAAGGCTGGAAAGCCGGCAACCCGCTGGACCCGGAAACCAATGTCGGAGCCCTGGTCGACACTCAGCAAATGAACAACGTACTGAGCTACATCGAAGCCGGCCATGCCGACGGCGCCAAGCTGGTGGCGGGCGGCAAACGTACGCTGGAATCCACTGGCGGCACTTACGTTGAGCCGACCATTTTTGACGGCGTGACCAACTCCATGCGTATCGCCCAGGAAGAAATCTTCGGCCCGGTGCTCTCGGTTATCGCCTTCGACACCGCCGAAGAAGCCGTCGAAATCGCCAACGACAGCATCTACGGCCTGGCCGCTGCGGTGTGGACCAGCAACATCTCCAAAGCTCACCTCACCGCCAAGGCCCTGCGCGCCGGCAGCGTGTGGGTGAACCAATACGACGGCGGCGACATGACTGCGCCGTTTGGCGGGTTCAAGCAGTCGGGTAATGGTCGGGACAAGTCGCTGCACGCTTTCGACAAGTACACCGAGCTCAAATCCACCTGGATCAAGCTGTAAGCGATATCGGGGCGGTCTCCGGGTCGTCGGCCAGGCTGCGTTGCCTGACCTTAGCCCCGGAAACCTTTATCGCGGTGCATTGGATTTACGACATTAAGGTCCGCTCTTTAAGAGCCGGCTCTTGGAGCCATACCTGCGGCCGGGTTTCTGCGAAGAGACCCGGCCGTTTTATTTTGTGGCGCGACTGGAGGGAAGAGTCCGTGGTGATGCGTTGGGGAACCTATTTCGCCGTGGTCGCGGCGGTGGTCAGCATCGGCTTGGCGCTGGGCGTGACCATGCCGTTGGTGTCGCTGCGTTTGGAGGGCTGGGGTTACGGCAACTTCGCCATTGGTGCGATGGCGGCGATGCCGGCGGTGGGCGTGCTGCTGGGCTCGGTATTGGCCGGCCGCTTGGCGGCGCGTTTTGGCACCACGGGCTTGATGCAAATCTGCTTTCTGATCAGCGCCCTGGGCATTTCCACCATGGCGCTGTTGCCCAGCTATCCGGTTTGGCTGGTGCTGCGCTTGCTCTTGGGCGTCGCGCTGACGGTGGTGTTTATCCTCGGCGAAAGCTGGATCAATCAACTAGCCGTCGACCGTTGGCGCGGGCGGTTGGTGGCGTTGTATGGCACGGGTTACGCGCTGAGCCAACTGTGCGGGCCGCTGGTGCTAAGCCTGCTGGGCACCGCCACCGACCTCGGCTTTTGGACGGGCACTGGCTTGCTGATTGGCGGTTCACTGATGCTGATGGGCCGCACCGGCGCGCCGAAAGTGGACGGCCATAGCGCCTCGGGGCGCGGCCTGTGGGCGTTTTGCGCGAGCATGCCAGCGATTGCCTGGGCGGTCAGTCTATTTGCCGCCTTCGAGGCGATGATGCTGACCCTGCTGCCGGTCTACGGCTTGCGTCAGGGCTTCAGTCAGGAAACCGCGCTGCTGATGGCCAGCGTGGTGGTGGTGGGCGATGCATTGTTGCAACTGCCCATCGGCTGGTTGGCCGATCGCATGTCGCGCGAGCGCCTGTTTCTGGGGTGCGGCTTGGTGCTGTTGATCTCCAGCTTGTGCGTGCCCGTGCTGCTGCATACGCCGCTGATCTGGCCGGTGTGGGTGCTGTTCGGCGCCAGCGCGGGTGGGCTGTTTACCCTGTCGTTGATTCTGATCGGCGAGCGGTTTCGCGATGACCAACTGGTGCGCGCCAATGCCCACATTTCGCAGCTTTGGGGTATTGGCTGCCTGATCGGGCCGCTGCTGACGGGCGCCGTTAGCCAGTGGATCAGCGGCCATGCGTTGCCGCTGCTGATGGCGGTGGGTGCTGCGGGGTTTGTGCTGTTGCTGTGGCGGGGGAATGGGTTGGGGGAGCACGCGCCCTCGAATGCGGTCGGGGGGAAATGATCGCGTCAGCCGCTTGCCCTCACCCCAACCCTCTCCCGTAAACGGGAGAGGGAGCTGACCGCGCTGTTCCGTCCCCCTCGCCCGCTTGCGGGAGAGGGGCTAGGGGTGAGGGGCTTTTAGCGGTTTAGGCATGCTCCGCCAACAACCGCGCCACCGTCTCCCCTACCACCTTCACCGCAGCCTCAGTCTTGGCGTCTGGCTTGCTGGCGTAGCTCATGCGCAAGCAGTTGCGGTATTTGCCCGCTGCCGAAAAAATGCTGCCGGGTGCGATCTGAATTTTGTGCGCTTTCAGTTCCCGGTTCAGGCGCAGGCTGTCGAAGCCTTCGGGCATTTCTACCCAAATCATAAAGCTGCCTTGCGGCCGGCTCACTCGCGTACCTGCCGGGAAATAGCGGCGTACCCATTCGGTCATCTGGTCGCGGCCACGGGCATATTGCGCGCGCATACGGCGAATATGCGGCTCGTAATGACCGCCTTCAATAAACTCGGTCAGCGCCAGCTGCGGCAGCTGCGCGGTAGTGCCGGTGCCCATGTATTTCATGTGCAGCACGCGCTCGAGATAGCGCCCCGGTGCGATCCAGCCGATGCGCAGCCCCGGCACCACGGTTTTCGAAAATGAGCTGCACAGCAGCACGCGACCGTCATCGTCGTATGACTTGATCGTGCGTGGACGCGGGTAGTGGTAGGCCAGTTCGCCGTACACATCATCTTCAATAATCGCCACGTCATAGCGCTGGGCCAGGGCGATCAGGGCGCGCTTGTTGGCGTCCGGCATGATGTAGCCCATGGGGTTATTGCACGTGGGGGTCAGTTGAATGGCCTTGATCGGCCACTGTTCCAATGCCAGTTCCAACGCCTCCAGGCTGATGCCGGTGAGCGGGTCGGTGGGCAGCTCCAGCGCTTTCATGCCGAAGCCTTTAAGCGCCTGCATCACGCCGTGAAAGCTGGGCGAATCCACCGCGACGATATCGCCCGGCTCGCAAATGGCGCGAATGGCCGCCGACAGCGCCTCATGGCAACCGGTGGTCACCACCACGTCTTCGGCGGGAATTTGGCAGCCGGAGTCGAGCATCAGCCGGGAAATTTGCTGACGCAGCGGCAAGTGGCCGCGAATGCAGCCGTAGGTGAGGCCGTTGAGGTCTTGCCGGCGACTGAGGCGCGACAGCGAACGCAGTAACGGCTTGAGCGTCGGGCTGGTGTGATCCGGCCGGCCGCGGCCCAGTTGAATCAGACCATCGCTGCCCGGCGCCACGCTGATCAGCTCCAGCACCTGATCCCACTGCGACACCTCGACCGGCCGCTGCGCCGTGCGCGACACCATCGGCAGCGCCGGCTGTTCGCGCTCCTCGGGCACGTAATAGCCCGACTTCGGACGCGGCAGCGCCAGGCCCTGATCCTCCAGATGACGGTAAGCCTGTTGCACCGTGCTCAGGCTCACGCCGTGCTCGGCGCTTAGCGCGCGCACTGACGGCAGGCGATCGCCCGGGCGGTACAAGCCCTGTTCGATACGGGCGCCTATTAGCTCGGCGAGATTTACATAAAGGGTCATGGCGCGGCACCTGCCCGAGCGTGGAAAGCACAGATGGTGCTTTTTGTGCGGCGTTTTGGCAACACCCATACAGATACCAAAGAAAAACACCATTCAGGTGCGTAGGGCAGTTATCTGTATGGAGCAAATACCAATTTTTTGAATCTGTCGGGTTTCTGTTCGGCTCGGCATCATGCTTGCCACATACACACAGAAGCAGGTGAGGGAAATGAATGGGCTTAGCGATGTTCGGTTGACCTTGGGTCAGGATGAGTTGGTGGGCAGGTTGGCGCACGCCAAGGCAGCGGCGTTCAACACCGCAGTGAAAGCGCCGCACGCCTCGCGTTGGAGCGCCTTCTGGCGGCGACTGACCACCCGCCGCGCGCTGCTGAATCTTACCGATGCCCAACTCGCCGACATCGGCATTACCCGCGCTGAAGCGAACCATGAGGCGCTGCGTCCGTTCTGGACGCTCTGATCTGTATGGTTCACCGCCGCCGTTTTGTCTGCTCGCGGGCAAAACGGCGCTTCAATACCCCTGCATATCCTCGTCTTTAAACAAGCGCCGCACCTCGCTGCCCAGTACCGTTTGCAGCAAGTTGTTCATGCTTGGCAAATCGTTATCGAACCCGCCATGGCTGCGACTGCTGCTTTGCGCGCTGGCACTGCTGGCGATCACCAGCGTGCTGTTTTTTGGCTGGCGCTCAGGCTGAAAGGCATCCATGCCCAGAATCGGGATGCGGGCGGTTTTGTTGTCGTAGGCGTTGGAAACCAAATACAGCAGCGACTTGCGATACACCTGGCCCACGTTGTCGTCTTGCTCGGCCTGGTCCGAGAGGATCAGCAGCTTTTGCTGGGCAATGGTCGTGCCCAACGCCGGCAGAATGGTTTGCTCATACAGCGCCACGCTGCACGCCGGGGCGAACAACAGCAGGTTGGCAATTTTCGGCCCGCCCTGCGCCTGCCAGCGCTGCAATAGATGCGCATGCCAGATGGAACCGGCGCTGTGCCCCGCCAGGTGCACTTTAGGCACCGCGCTGCCCTGCCCCGCCAACCATGCAATCAAGCGCTTCAGCACCTGGGTGCCGGCGCCCTGCGGCACAAACGCGCGCTGGGCATCGAGCTTCATTTCCTGCCACAGCGAAAAGCCTAACGGCTGGGTGAGTTTTTCGACCTGATTGTCCCACCACGAACTGGCCGCACCGACGCGTTCGTCCACCGCCGGCTTCTTGATGCGCAGCAAATCGCCGAGCTCGCTCCACAAGCCGGTTTCCCAAATGAAGTGCAGCTCAAAGATGCCGTTGGCCTCGAACACCGGCCGCCATTTGAAGGCGCGCATGGCCGAACCTTCCACCGCATTCAGGCCGCCGTGGGCGTACAACACGATGTGCTTGGGCTGGGTGGTTTGCAGCGAGGCGATGATGGCGTCGAGCTGCGTGGTGTCGGAAGCGTACTGGCCCTGATCGTCGAGGCGGCCGTTATCAATGTGCAGGTAGTGCAGGTAAATCGATTCCTGTGGCGGCGCCGGTTGCGTCGCGCGGGCCACGCCGCCGTCGGCGGTGTAACGGCTGGCGGTATCGGTGACCTGGAAGTTGACCTTGACCCCCAGCTGCGCCACCCACACGTCCCAGATGTTGGCTTCAAAGTCGGCATAGCTCCACAGCGCCACGCCGGCGTAGGTGTGTTTGCCAACGGTGAAGCCGCCCCAGTCGCTCCAAGAGTTCTGCACCAGAAATCCGTCGCGGGTGTAGCCAACAATGGCGAAGGCGTGGCCGCTGTCTTCTTCGCCGGCCTGGGGCCGCCAGACAATCGTGCCATCGCGCGGCGCCTCCCAGCCGCCATGGGTTTGCGCCGAGGCAAACACCACGCCCACATCGCGCAACGCTGCTTGCACATCGTTGATACGCGAGAACACCCGGAAGTAGGCACCAAGGGGAATGTCCAAGGCTTCCTTCTGAATCGCCGGGGTGATGCCGGCTTTGCGTGCCAGCGGCCAGCTGGCGTCCAAACACACGCCGTGTTTGTGCCAGCCCTTCATGGCCCCCCGAGCGCTGCTGTAGTCGTAGCGCTCGCCCGGCCATTGGTCATAGCGGCGCGCCATGGCGAACAACATGGCTGGACTGACCAGCCCCTGCTGACCTCGGCCGGCGCGCAAATAATTGACCGTCGCGGCCAAGCCAAAGCCGGTGCAGGCGCCTTGCGTGCCCTGGTCGAGAATCGTCAGCTGCGACCACACCGGGTACAACTCATCGGGCAGCGGCGTAAGCGAGGCGCTGTAGGTGAGGTCGCGAAAATCCATGGAATCGCGGCGCACGTCCAACGTTTGCGGGGCGCTTCTTTTCTTGGAGGGCTTCTTGGCGGGGCTTTTCGTGGAGGCAGCTTTTTTGCCGGTGTTCGCTGCGGTCGCGCGAGCCCCGGAGGCAACAGGACGCTTGGCCATGACCGTTCCTTGTCCAGAGGTGGGAAACACTGCTGCTGCCAAGCATTGACCGCTTTTCCCCAGAGTCAAACCGCAGCGGCAGCACCCGACCAAAGGCCTGCCCATCGCCTCAAAACAAACTCAACTGATCCTGCTCGCCTGCCAGTTTGCTCTCCGGGCTTTTCGGCGGTTCGGGCGCCGGTTCAGCGGCCGCGACCGGCGCCACAAACCCGTCCACTCGCAAGCGCTCCGCCAACCCCGCCGCCCGTTCAGCGCGGGTGCCGACGGCTTCCATCAAACGCGCCGGCAACGCCCAGATTTCAACCTTGTGCTTGGCGCGGGTAATGCCGGTGTAGAACAGCGAGCGAGTAAGCAGCGGGCTGGCGGTATCGGGCAGTGCCAGCAGCACTTCGCTGAATTCCGAGCCCTGGCTTTTGTGCACGGTCATGGCGAAGGCGCTGTCGTGGCTGGGCAACCGCGCCGGGGAAAACGGGCGGAAGGTGGGCTCGGTTTCGCCGGCACTTTCAAAGAACACCCGCAGGCCGTTTTCACTGGCCAGGCAAATGCCGATGTCGCCGTTGAAAAGGCCGAGCGCATAGTCGTTCTGGCGCACCATCACCGCCCGGCCGGGGTACCAACGCTCGCGACTTGGCAGGCTGAAGCGCCGTTTGAACCGCGCTTCCAGCGCCTCGTTGATGCCTTCAACACCCCAAGCGCCCTGGCGTTGCGCGGTCAGCGCGCGGAAACGGTTGAAGGCTGCGAAGGTCGCCGCCACGTCGCCGCTGCGCGCTGCCGTCAGATAAGGCGCGTAGCCCTGGTCCAGACGATCAAGCAGCGCACTCGGCGTAGGCTCACGCTCCCAGGCCAGGTCTGCCCTGCCCTCTTTCAGGAGGTTGAGCGTGCCGGTGGCATCGCCGCTGTTGATGCGGCGCGCCAGCTCGCCGATACCGCTGTCGCCGGCAAAACGGTGGCTGTGGGTGAGCAGCACCACCGCATCGCCAAGCCGCGAGCTCGGCGTTTGCGCTTCCACCGGTTGGCCGGTGAGGTGCTGCAAGGCGGCGGCAGTTTCGGCGGTAAAGCCTCGGCCCTCGCACAGCTCGGCAAACACTGCGCCGGCTTCCACGGCAGACAGTTGGTCTTTGTCGCCGAGCAAAATCAGGCGCGCGTGAGTAGGCAGCGCGTCGAGCAGTTTGGCCATCAGCGCCAGGTCGACCATCGACGCTTCGTCCACCACCAGCACGTCCAGCGGCAAAGGGCTGGCCGCCGTGTGACGCACGCGCGGCGTGTCGCCCCGGCTACCGAGCAACCGGTGCAAGGTGCGCGCTTCTTCCGGCAAAGCCGCTTTGATCGCCTCGCTCACCGGCAGCTCGGCCTTGGCGTTACGAATGGCCTCGGCCATGCGCGCGGCGGCTTTGCCCGTCGGCGCTGCCAGGCCAATGGCCAAGCGTTCGCCGCCCGGTTGTTCAAGCAACGCGGCGAGCAGGCGCACCACCGTGGTGGTTTTGCCCGTGCCGGGGCCGCCGGAGATAACCGCCAGGTTACGGCGCACCGCTTGCGCGGCGGCCAGACGCTGCCAGTCTGGCCCAGCTTGATTGTTGTTGCGGGCGAACAGGCGCGCCAGGCCGTCGGCCAGCACGCGTTCGTCCACCTCCGGGTTGGCACTGCCGCGGGCCAGCAACTGCGCCGCCAGCTGCGTTTCGTAGTGGTGATAACGCGCCAGATACAGGCGCTCGCCGTCGAGTATCAGCGGCGCGAACTCGCCGGGCGCGCCCACCAGAGGCGAAGCCTGCAACTGTGCCACCCAAGGCGCCAATGCCGGCACCAGCAAACCGCCGCCCACTTCCGGCCACGCGCGCTGCCCGGCCCAGCGCCGCAGCAGCAGGCACACATCGCCATTGCCCAACGCCGCGCAGGTCAGCGCCGCGGCCAGCAGCACCGGCTCGCTGGCGTCGTCATCCAGGCGCTGCAAGCTGGCGACAAATGCGCGCTCCAATGGCCCAAGGGGCAGATCGGCAAGGCTCATGGCTGCTCCTCGTTGAATAACTGGTCGAGGGCATCGAGCAGGCTGTCGGCGGGCCGCGAAAAATACACGCCCGCCGTCGGCATGCCGCGCAAGAACAGGTAATAGACGCCGCCCAGTTGCGCGTCGGTAAAGTCGGCCAGGCGCTGGCGCAGGAAGCGGCGCAGCGCTACCAGATAGATGAGGTATTGCAGGTAGTAATGCTCGCCGGCCAGCGCTTGCAACAGGCGCTCGCCGCTGTAGAAGCTGGCGTCCGGCCCCAGCCAGTTGGATTTGTAGTCGGCGATATACCAGCGGCCTTCGTGCTCGAACGTGAGGTCGATAAAGCCCTTGAGAAAGCCTTTGAGGCTGTCGAATTCCAGCCGCTGCGCCGCTTCGCGCATGGGAGCCGCCAGGCCGTGTTGCGGGTCGGCGAGAATGGCGCGCAGGCGATACACATCCAGATTTGCCACCGGAAAGGTAAAGCCAAGCTCAGGCAGGCGCCGCGCCGATACCAGGCTGGCAAGCGTCAGGCCGTGGCCGTCGAGGTCGGTGTCGAGCACGCGTTGCAAATGGTCGGCGGCAAGCTCGGTCCAGTCGCGAGACAGACCGTGGTCGGTCAGCGCGTGTTCCACCAACGCCGGCAGCTCGCCTTTACCCCGCGCCCACTCTTCCAGCACCGCATGCAAACAGGTACCGGCGCGGGCGCCTCGGGGGAAGGCGAAAAAGCCCAGGCCAGGGTCGCTGGCATCAGGAATGCTCAGGTTGTCGCGGTCGGGCGCTTCCATGTGCATGCCAGCCGACAACCCGGAAAAGCTGCCGATACGCCAGGCGCTGTGCAGGCTGCGCTCGAATTGCCCGAGCTGCTGCGGAGCCGGTGCGCGCTGCTCGCCCGCTGCCGAAGCTTCGCTATTGAGCAGCGGCAAGCGCGCAACGGTGCCGCCGCTTACGGCTGCCAGTTCATCAATTTCGCTGGCCAATGCTTCGCCGCTGCGCTCGTTCAGGTGCTGCGCCAACTCGCCCAACGCATCGGCGCCGGCCAGCTCGCGGCCATGGAGCAACCACGCCAGGGCGCTGCTGTGCAGGCCTTCCTCGGGCAGCAAACCGGTTTTCTTCACCGGCGCCGGCACCGCCACCGGCCCCCAGTGCAACCACAGCCGATCGCGGGCGCGGGTAAGCGCGACATAGGCCAGACGCAGTTGCTCGGCGAACACTTCTTCGCGGGCGCGCTGCAGGTTGCTGTCGAGGTTTTCGCTGCCCATGTCGAGCATCGGCTGGCCGTGCTCGTCGTGGCAGGTGGCGCTGTCTTTGTGCTGCCCCAGCAGCCGGCCATTCCACAGATACGGACAGAACACCAACGGGTATTCCAGCCCTTTACTGGTATGGATGGTGACGATCTGCACGCGCTCGGCATCGCTCTCCAAACGCAGCAAGGCGTCTTCACCGGCGCCTTCGCTGCCGCGTTGGGCATTGAGCCATGCCAGCAACGGTTCAAAGCCTGGCCGCTGCTGGCTCTCGGCTTGCAGCAGTTCGGCCAGGTGCAGCACGTTGGTCAGCCGCCGCTCGCCATCAGGCGCTGCCAGCAGGCGCTCGGCCACTTGCTCTTGATCGAGCCAGGCGCGGAAGGCGCGCATAAACCCTTGTTGCTGCCAGAGCTGGTGATAAAGCTCGGCGTCTTCGCGCTCACGGTCCCAGGCGCGCTCGTCGTCCTGACAGCGCGCCAGTTGCTGAGCGTCGCGGCCGAGCAGGCGCGTGGACAACGCATACCGCAGCACGCCCTCGCGGCCCGGTTCGGCATAGGCCGCCAGCACCGCCGCCAGCTCGGCTGCTTCCTCGCTGTGCCACACGCTTTGGTTGCCGCGTCGCACGCTGGGCACGCCGCGTGCCACCAATTGCTCGGCCACGTCCGAGGCTTGCCGGTGGTTGGACACCAGCACGGCAATGTCGCCGCCCTTGAGCGGCGTGCGCGTGCCGTCTTTGTCGAAATACGCCTGCCCCTGTGCGCTGGCAGCCAGCAGCGTGGCGATGCGTTGCGCGGTATCGACCGCCACCAGCGCATCGGCGCGGCCTTTGTTCAGCGGTTCATCGCCGAGCCACACCAGCGACAACGGCGCTTCATTGCCGGGCGGCAGCACCAGTTGCGAGCGCGCCTTGATGCCAGCCCTTACCTGCGGATAGTCCAAGCCATCCACGGCAAAGGGCTGCGGCCGCGCGAACAGCAAGTTCAGGGCGCCAATCAGCTCGGCGGTGGAGCGGTAGTTGAATGGCAGGTCGTAGCGCCGCTCGGCGGCGGCGCGGGCGGTTAGGTAGGTGGCCAGGTCAGCGCCGCGAAACGCATAGATCGCCTGCTTGGGATCACCGACAAAACACAGGTCGCCGCCGTCTCGGTAGATGCGGTCGAAAATTTGGTACTGCACCGGATCGGTGTCTTGGAATTCGTCGATCAAGGCCACCGGATAACGCGTGCGCAGCGTTTGCGCCAGGGTCTCGGCCACCGGGCCGTGCAGGGCTTCGTTCAAGCGATTGAGCAGATCATCGAACGCCAGAATCCGCTGGGCGGCTTTGCGTGCCGGCAGCTCGGCGTTCAGGCGGTCGAGCAAACGCACCTGCAAGGCAATCAAGCGTTGCTCGCCCGCCGGCAGCGCGTCGGCGATGGCCAGCAACAGCGCGTCGAACGCTTCGGCAACGGCGCTGACCGGCGGGTTATGGCCTTTCTTGGTGGCCTTGAACAACGCGCTGCCGGTGAGTTTGCCCAGGCCAATCGGCGCATCGAACAGCGCCGCCGGGTCGGCGAAATAGCTGTCCAGCTCGGCCGACCACAATGGCAGCTTCGCCACCTTGTGCGTGCTCTGGCTCAGGCCACCGTGCTCCTGCAGTTCCTCAATCCAGCCGTAGCCGCCCCGGCGCCACAGCTCGGCGGCGGACTGCCATGCCTGGCTGGCTGCGGCCAGCTCATCAGAGGCCGCAGCCGGTTCAGCCAGGCGCGGCTCGATACGCAAATAGGGTTTGCCCAAATGCGGACGCAAGCGCTGGCGCAACAGTGCCGGGGTGATTTTTTTCTTCGCCAGAAAGCGCGCCCAGGCCGGATCGGCCGATGCCAATTCATGGCGCCAGGCGTCGGTGAGCAAGGCGTCGAGCACTTCGCGGTCGTCGCTGGCCAGTTCGCTGTCGAAATCGCCACCGGCTTCGAACGCGGCGTCTTGCAGGGCGCGCTGGCAGAAGCCGTGAATGGTGAAAATTGCCGCTTCATCGAAGCCATGCACGGCCAGCAGCAAACGCCGCCGCGCCTCTTCGCCGGGGTACTCGGCGTGCAAGCGCGTGAGGAAGTCGTCGCTGCTGGGGGTGCCTTCATACACCGCGAGCAACTCGGCCAGGCGCCCGCGAATACGTTCACGCAATTCCGCCGTGGCGGCGGTGGTGTAGGTGACCACCAGAATCTGCCCGACGCCCAGTTGCCGCTCCAGCAACAGGCGTGCATACAGCGCGGTGAGCGTCCAGGTTTTGCCGGTGCCGGCGCTGGCTTCAATCAGCGAACGGCCAGCGAATGATGAGGTGTGAAGGTCGAGGCTCATTCTTCGTCCTCCCCGTCCGGTGCCAAGGCTTGCAGCGCGGGCAGAATCAGCGCTTGGGCCAAGGCCTCGAAGCGCTCGCCGAGCACCTCGCGATCACGAAACGCCAGGGCGTACCACGGGTCTTGCGACTCGCCGGGCAGCGGGCTGAAGTCCGCACCTTCCCACGCGACTTTGGCTTTATAGCGAGCCGCTTCAATCGGCTCTTTACGCCCGGGCTTGAGCAGCCCTTCAGCAAAGCCATAGCTGCTTTTCAGCATCAGCGGCAGCGGCTCGCACAATGCTTCGCGGTAGGCCAACAGCCACGGCTCCAGCAGCTCGCGCGGGTTGGCCAACGGGCCCAGTTGCCAGTCGTGAACCGGAGAAATCAGCAAACTTTCACGGGCAATATCGGGGGTGGCGCTGAGGTTGAGCAGCACGTGCCGCAGCCAGAACGAGGGCAAATCCCACGCGCTCGGGGCGTTAAGACGCCACTCGAATAAGCCGCTGGAGGTCACGCCTTCCAGCCAACCGTGGATATGCACGCCGGCCATGTGCACGTCGACCAACAGCGGCTGCGGCTGTTCTTCCGGGCGCGCTTCAAACAGCCGTGGCGCAAAGGCGCGAACCGGGCCGCGCAACTTGCCCCACAGCGCCTGACCCAATTCGCCGGTGGGCAACCAGCCGGCGGCGCGGGCGATGTCGCGTTCCTGTTCCAGCGTCCAGTCGCGCTCTACCGCTTCCAGCGCCAACTGGCGCAACCCGCGCCATGCCGGGCCTTCAAGAACGAAGGGTTCGTCGCTGGCCAAGGCTTCGTCGCTGTCAGCCAGGCGCAAGCCAAGGCGTTGTTCCAAGAGAAACCGCGCCGGGTGGCGGAAGCATTGCAGCAGCTGCGACGGCTCGATATGCAGCCAATCGGCGTCGGGTTCCGGCAGGCGCCCGGCAAACGCTGCCGGGCTGCTTTGCGGCGGCTCGGCCAGACGCTGGGCGGCGCGGAACCATGACGCGGCATAGCTGCGCTGGGCGCCGCCGGAAAAGTTGCCGGGCGAGAACGGTTGCAAGGGGTGGGCGATGGTCAGGTGTTTGCTGGCGAGCTCCTGAGCCTGGGTGTCCGCTTCAAGGGCATCGCGGCTGAAGCCGCTCTTACAGGTGCTCTGGGCGGTGAGGTCGACGGCTTCGAGCACTTCGCTGATCAGCACCGATGGCGGCAGTTCGGCGTTGTTGCGTGGGTCGCGGCCGACGTAGCTGAGGTACAGGGCATCGCGGGCCGACAGCAGAATTTCCAGCAGCAGATAACGGTCATCCAGGCGCCGCGCGCGGTCGCCGCGACGGGGGTGTTGGGTAATCAGGTCGAAGCCGGCAGCCGGCGTGCGCCGGGGCAGCGCGCCATCGTCCAGGCCCAGCAAACAGACCAGACGGAACGGTAGGCTGCGCATCGGCACCATGGTGCAGAAGGTCACGGCGCCGGTCAGAAAACCCGAGGCGCCACTGCCCTGCTCCAACGCCGTGCTCAGCTGTTGACGCACCAGCGCCAGTTCCAGCGGCCGCTCGATGCCGGCGGCCTGTGCCTGGTCACGCAACGCGGCGCAGGCCTGGCTGAGCAACAACAAAGTGTCGCCGGCTTCGCGCTCGTCGAACAGTGCGTCGATCATCGCTTGCAGCGTGTCGGCCCAGGCGGCCAGCGAGCGTGGGCGTTGCAGGTCTTCGGCCAAGGACGCCAGGCGCTGAACGAAACCAGCCAGGCGCCCGAGCAATTGCGCGCGGGCGCCTTCAAGGGCGTCCAGCGGCCAGGTGTCGCCCAACAGCGGCGCGGCATCGCCCGCCAATTGTGGCGGCGCGGCAAAGCCCAGCAGCAGACGGTCCAGGCCTTGGCGCCAAGTGAAGGCAGCATCGGCAGGCAAGCCGAGTTGCTCGCGGTGCTCGCTGTCGCGGCCCCAGCGCACGCCGGCTTCGCGCAGCCAGTCGCGCAGCAGCGGCAAATCTTCGTTCTCAATGCCGGCACGGCGGGCAATCGACGGTTGTTCCAGCCAAGTCAGAATTTCTTCGGCGCCGAAGCGGCTTTGCTCCAGGGTCAGCAGCGCGAGGAAGGCTTCGATAATCGGCAGCTCGGCGCGCAAGCTGCGGTCGGCCAGGCTGAACGGAATACGCGGCGAACGGGGGCCGCGGCCGTGGCTGTCGCGGGTGGCAAACACGGCTTCGATAAAGGGCGCGTAGCGTTCGATATCGGGCGTCAGCACCACCACCTGATCGGGCGTCAGCGTGGGGTCGGCGGCGAAGCGGGCGAGCAGTTGGTCGTGCAGAATTTCCACTTCGCGCAGTGGCGAATGGGCGATATGCACTTCCAGGGAGCGGTCGTCCTCACGCAGCACCAGCCGCTCTTCGGGCTGGCGTGTGCGCAGGCGCAAAATATCGTTTTGCAGGGCGCGCAGCAGCGAGGTGTCGTGCAGGTCGGCGTCTTCGGAATACAGCCCTATTTCCTGGCCACCGAGGCCGAACAGCGCGTCGAAAAAGTCGCGCCCTTGTTTGCCGAGACTGGCGAGCAGCGGGTGGCCGACGTCCAGGTACCAATCATCCGCCGCCGTGGCGCTATTGAGCACCGGCTGGCGGGCCAGCTCGCGTACGTCACGAATATCGCCCCAGGCTTCGCGGCACGGGTTAAGGGCGCAAACCACCACTTCAACATGGCGAGCCAGGCCGTCGAGCACGCGCATATGATGCGGCGGCAAACTGCTGATGCCGAACACCAACAGGCGTTCGGGCAGGCCGGCGATGGGGGTGTCGTCGTGCAGGCGGCGCAGTAAATCGTCGAGCAAGCGGGCGCGGTGCGGATGGCCGTCGCGGGTCAGTTCACGCCAGAGCAAGGCTTGCCAGCCTTCGTCGGCGCCAAGGTCGAGCAACTCGTTGCGCTCCCAGGCGGCGAGCCAGTCGTCGCGGTACAGCAGGTATTGGTCGAAGACGTCGGCAATGCGAGCGCCGAGCGACAATCGCCGACGTTCATCGCCACCTTCCAGGTACTGCGCCAGCCGTGGCGCTTGCTCCAGGTTGCTCGGTTCGCACAGCCAGTCGTACAGACGCCACGTCAACGTGGTGGGGGAAAACGCCGATTGCTCCGGCAGCTTGTCGATCAGCTCGCCCAGCACCAGCCGCGAAACTTCCCAGACAAATTTGGCCGGCAGTTGCACCTCCAGTTGCATGGCGATCCCTTGTTTGCGCGCCAACTCCAGCGTCAGCCAACGGCCCATGCCCTGGCTCGGCACCACCACCAACGCCGGGGCAAACGGCTCGCGCTGCGGTTGGGCCAACATCGTGGTGGCCAACGCGCCAAGGGTTTCCAGATCGGGGGCGTGGTAGAGCGTGAGCATGGGCGCCGTCGCTTGCAAAGATGGCACGTAGGTTAACAGCTCGGCAGGCCGTTCGGGACCGGCAAATCGCGCCTGGAAACTGGCGTGAAGCGCATTCGCCAACTACAGCTAACTGCATGGCGCACAAGAAAAAATCGAACGCGGGCCGTTTGCTTCCGGTCCACTGCCCATATTCGCCATGCTGCCAGGGAGGCCGCGCTTATGCTGACCCTGCTCAACCTGCTTTCTGCCGTCGCCCTGCTGATTTGGGGCACCCATATTGTGCGAACCGGCATCCTTCGGGTGTACGGCTCGCAACTGCGCAAAATACTTAGCCACAACATGGACACGCGCCCGCTAGCTTTCGCGGCCGGCATCGGCGTGACCGCGCTGGTGCAAAGCAGCAACGCCACCGCACTGCTGGTGACCTCGTTCGTGGGGCAGGGGCTGATGGCGCTTACGCCGGCGCTGACGATCATGCTCGGCGCCGATGTCGGTACGGCCTTGATGGCGCGCGTGCTGACGTTGGATTTGTCCTGGCTGTCGCCGCTGCTGATTTTCCTCGGCGTGATTTTTTTCCTCTCGCGCAAACAGAGCCGCGCCGGCCAGTTGGGGCGCGTGGCAATTGGCTTGGGGTTGATTGTGTTGGCGCTGCAATTAATCGTCAGCGCCGCCCTGCCGATCACCGAAGCCCACGGCATTAAAGTGCTGTTTTCCTCGCTGACCGGCGACGTGCTGCTCGATGCGCTAGTAGGTGCGTTGTTTGCGCTGATTTCCTATTCCAGCCTGGCCGCCGTGCTCTTGACCGCGACCATGGCCAGCGCCGGTTTGATCAGCCTGCCGGTGGCGCTGGGTTTGGTGATCGGCGCCAATATCGGCAGCGGCATTCTGGCCCTGCTTACCAGCAGCATGCAGACCGAAGCGGGCCGCCGCGTGGCGTTGGGCAGCCTGCTGTACAAAATCATCGGCCTGCTGCTGATCAGCCCGTTTATTCACCCGTTGGTGCACTGGCTGAGCACCTTGAAAATGAGCCCGCAAACGTTGGTGATCGGCTTTCACCTGGCCTACAACACCACGCGGTGCCTGCTGATGCTGCCGACGGTTCATGTGATGGCGCGCTTTTGCAATTGGCTGCTGCCTGACCGTCAGCTGGACAACGGCATCGCTAAACCCCGTCACCTCGACATGACCGCGCTCGACACACCCAGCCTGGCGCTGAACAACGCCGTGCGCGAAACCCTGCGCATCGGCGATTTGATCGAAACCATGCTCAGCCATTTCCTTGCCGTATTGCGCGGTCCGCAGCCGCTGGCAGGTAAGGAGCTGCGGCGACTGGGCGATGACGTCGACGCGCTCTATAACGCAGTGAAGCTGTACCTGGCGCAGGTGCCAGGCGAGGCGCTGGGCGAGCACGATCGCCGGCGCTGGGCGGAAATCATTGAGCTGACCGTGGACTTGCAACAGGCCGCCGACCTGCTCGAACGCATGCTCGGCAAAGTGCAAAACCAGAAGACCGCGCAGCAACATTCGTTTTCTGAAGCTGGCCTGCAAGAGCTGACGGAAATGCACCAGCAACTGGTGGCTAACTTGCGCTTGGGGCTGAGCGTGTTTTTGTCGGGCGACGCCCACAGCGCGCGCCAGTTGCTGCGCGAGAAACGTCGGTTCCGCGCCCAGGAACGGCGCATGGCTCATGCCCACGTGTACCGCCTGCATCACCACATTGTGCAAAGCATTGAAACCAGCTCGCTGCACCTGGAGCTGATCGCTGATATGAAGCGGCTTAACTCGCTGTTCTGCAGCAGCGCCTATGCCGCGCTGGAGGCGCACGAACACGGTGCGTTGGCCGACAGTGACGACGATCACCCGGAATCAGCCGAGCAGCACGCCACCCACATGGACGCCCACGAGGCAAAACCGGCGGCACGCTGAGCGCTGTCTTTTAACCGACGGCTTGGGCAGAATCTGGCGCCATGCCCAACGCCATCGACCC
This sequence comes from Pseudomonas sp. AC070, assembly GCF_979258635.1. Classification (NCBI taxonomy): domain Bacteria; kingdom Pseudomonadati; phylum Pseudomonadota; class Gammaproteobacteria; order Pseudomonadales; family Pseudomonadaceae; genus Pseudomonas; species Pseudomonas sp. AC070. The sequence goes on along the minus strand of NZ_OZ409871.1, from coordinate 1,297,259 downwards.
CCGCCACGCCTCCGTCAGCGCCAGCCTCACCCAGTCGGTGTTGCACGCCGCTGTGCGACTGGGCTTGGACCGCAACGACTTGCTAGCCCGCTGCGGCTTGAACGAGCAGCAGCTGACCGATCCTGACGGCCGCGTGGCCTTTAGCGCCCATGAGCAGCTGTGGCAGGAGTTGGATAATCGTCTGGAGGCCAGCGAGCCCGGCCTACTCATCGGCGCCAATCTGGCGCCCGGCCCATTCAGCGTGCTGGGTTACTTGCTGCAAAGCAGCGCGACCCTGGGCGACGCCCTGGCGGCGGCGCTGCGTTATCAGCGTCTGGTGGGCGAAGGTGGCGAGCTGCACCTGCACGCCGAGGGCGAGGAACTGCGCGTGATTTATCGCCCCGTGCACCCCGAGCTGCCCGCCACTCGCACGCGCGTGCTGGCGCTGATGGTGTTCTGGGTGCACATGATGGCGCCGCTGCTGCACGCCTATCGCCTGCTTCGTGCCGAATTTACCCACCCGCAACCGCTTGATACGCGGCCCTACCTCGCCGCCTTCAATGCCGAACTTCGCTTCGGCTGCGCCGACTACGTACTGGTATTGCCATTGGCGCTTCGCAGCGCACCGCTGATTCAAGCCAACCCACCGCTACAGACCCTGCTGCGCCAGCACGCCGAAGCGCTGCTGGCACGCCTGCCCAGCGAAGGTTTAATCGCCCGTGTAGTTGCCCTACTCGGCGCCCAACTCGCCCATGGCGAACCGGACCGTGCCGATCTGGCGCGCACCCTCAACCTGAGCGAGCGAACTCTGCAACGCCGCCTGGCCGAAGAAGGCAGCAGCTATCAGCAATTGCTTACCGACACCCGCCAGCAATTGGCCGAACGCTACCTCGACGATGGCCAATTACCGGCGGCGGAAATAGCGCTTTTGTTGGGGTATTCGGAGCCGAGCGTGTTTTTTCGGGCGTTCAGGAATTGGACGGGGTTGACGCCGGGGGAGTATCGGTCGCGCAAACGTTCGGCCTAAAGCACTCAGCGAGGCGCTACGTGCGAACGAAGGCAAAAAGGGCTTGGTAGTCGCCCTTGTCGGCGGCTCGCAGCGCCTCGATATACCTTTTGCGCACTGCGTCGGCCACCGCAAGATTAGCCGCGCTTCCCCATGAAAAGGCGCGACTGCCACATTGACGCAGTAGTAAGTCGGCCATCAGCCGAGCATGGCGACCGTTGCCGTTGGCAAACGGGTGGAGCCACACGAGCTTGTGATGGAAGCGAGCGGCGCTCTCTTCGAGTGGGTAAACATCGTTTTCAATCCAGTAGCTGACATTGCCAAGCAGGTGCCGAAGCTGCTCAGCAATCTGGGTCCATTCACAGCCGATATTCTTACCTGGCTGGCGAAACCGCCCTGCCCATTCCCAGGTGTCGGAGAACATGCGTTTGTGCAGCTCGCGGCAAAACTGATCGGTGAGCACGTCGAGTTTTTTCTGTCGATCGAGCCAGCGGTGGGCGCTGTAGATATTCTCGGCCTCCCATTCATCCAGCTCGCTTTGAGTGCGGATATGAGTGGGCAACAGCCCTGCCGCCTCGTCGGGATCGAGTGGAGTTTGACCTGGCTGCAACGCCACCGTCACCGCCACAAACGCGTCCATGAGCCGGACAGCAACTCCTGTCGCCGGTCCGCCACTTTGCGCTCGATGTAACTGTCCGAAGGCCGCTGATCTTCCAGGGCCATTGTGTGAGCGACGCCCATTACCTCTTGCCGTGCCAACGCGTCGGCTCGCGCTTCGATCATGTCGCCCAGCGGCTGGCGAGGGACCAAGGCGTACACAAGTTCGCAATCCAGCCCGGCCGCCAGTTTTCGAAGTTGACCGAGCGTGATGCGGTCGTTGGCCTCTGACACCTCGCATTTTTGCAGCGTGGACGCCGATACCCCGACCAGTGCCGCCTGAACCCGAACCGAGCGGCCAAGCGACTCGCGAATGGCTTTTAACCACCCCCCGCGCGGTTTAGTCGTGCCTTGCACCAGCATGAAAGGCTCAACGGCACGTTCAATTTGATGGAGACGAAGCTTGAAGAAAGAGAACGTCTGCATGGCGCCCCCCTGCGAACCAAAACGCGGTCTGTATGTGTATAAGCACACAAGACACCTCTTTATGTAGGCCTATAGGCAGTAAATTAGCCACTCTATGTGCGCCTATAGGCGTACAGATGAACAAAAAAAGGCGCGTCTATGGCGCAACGTGGATTCATTCAGGGTTGGGTTGTAGAAGGGAAACGCTGGGGTTCACTGTGTGCAGACGGGCGTCACATCCTGGCGCCAAGCAGCTCGCGCACGCTGAGCTGGCTCGCTCTCACTAACGCACTGGCCATTTGGCTCAGCTGTTGAATCACGCCAGATTCGTGCGCCTTGTTGATAAAGGCGTCGGCGGTTGCAAGCGTTTCGACGTAGAGCATCAAATCGGCGGCGCGCTCCAGCGCAGCTTCGATGGGCACTCCAGCATTGACCGAGAACAGCGCAACGCCGTCTACGGTGTCAAATGGTTGGGGCGTGGTTACGGCGTTTTTCATCGTCATCTTCCTTAGCTCCATTAAGCGGCCAAGCGAGCTGCAATTCGAGCGACGGCGAACTCTACGTCGTGACGCGGTGCAAGAATGTCGGCTGCGACGGAAAAGGTCGCAGGCTAACGGGAACAAAATCGCTGTTTTGTGGCTGAGGCAGGCGAAAAAAACGCCGTCACAAGACGGCGTTTCAGCGTGATCGGAACCGCAACGGTGTTTAAAAATTCACACGCCATTCCGCTTGCAAACCATGGTTACGGGAATTGCTGCCCACCTCCCCGACATAGCCCACCCCAAGGTTTTGCGAGGGACTGATGCCCAGGTCAACGCCGGCCTCCAGCGTCATGCTATTGCGGTCCAGCGTACTGCCGTAAACGTCAAAGGTGCTGCCGCCGGAGCGGTAGGCCTGCTGCGTAATCACGTCTACGTCGCCAAACAGCCGACGCCAGCCAGCGCTCGCATGCGGCGTGACGCTCATGCCGTTTTCAAGCTGGCCGAGGTGTGCCAAACGCAGGCCAAGCGTAGCGCTGAGGTTGCTTTGCTGTTGGTCGTCCACGTGCAGCGCCGCGGCGCCACCTTTCTCATCGTAGGCGTCGCGGTTGTAGCGCTGGTAACCCAGGTTGAAAAAGGGCTCTTTAAGCAGCCGGCCGCTGGCGGTCTGGTAGGCGAACTCCACAAAGGCTTGCTGGCCGTTCGCCGAATATTCGCCACGTGGGGCATCGCTGAATTGGTTGAAGCTCAGCTCCCGTTTGCTGGTGCCGCTGTGGCCGCTGTAGGCCATGCCCATACGCGTGGCCAGGGCACCGTTCTGATGCAGGGCATAGGCGCCGAGGTGGTAACTGTTCACTGCTCCAGTGAGAAAGTTGCCGGCGTCCAGGTCGGTTTTCGAGTAGCCGCTCACCACGCCCAAGCGCCAGTCGCTGGTAACCGCCCAGTCGGCACCGACCAGCGCGCCGCTGGTGCGCTGTTGCAGATCTGCGGGGTTGTCGTCCTGCTCGAATGTGCCTTGGCTGCCGAGTGCCTGCAGCCAGACGCGCCCTTGCGCCTGCGGATCTTGCAGGCCACGCGCGTCGTCGGGTGTGCCGGTAGCGACCAGCAGCGGGCCATCGTCGCGGAGCATTGCCGCTTGCAAACTGTTGCCGCGGCTTTCCAGTTGCTGCATCGCTTGCAGCATGCCGCTGCTGACTTGCCCGGTGCTGGCAAGCATGGCCGAAACGCGGCTGGCATTGGCGGCGCCGGCCAGCTGTTCCAAGGCGATGCCGGCTGTATCCAAATCGCTCATCAACAGGTGATTGATCAGACCGGGAGTTGCCACGCCCATGCTGTTGGCGGCGTTGATCGCGCTGGGGCTGGTGGCTGCCGTAACAATCGACTTGTCGTTACGGTGCAGCTCAAGCTCGACAGAGTGACTGTTATAGATAAGCTTCGGATCGAGGAAATACAGATTGGTTTTTACCCCTTCGAACGTGCCGCTGACGCCCGCTCCGCTACTGAGGATGGTGTATCGGGTATCCGGCTGATAGGCGCCCATCCCGGCCGCCACCTGCACACTGGCGTTTTGAATCGAGACGTTGTCGCGCACATCCACCAGCCCGGCTTTGCCGTCTGGACCGGCGCTGACATAGAACGTAGTGCCCAGCTCCATTTTCAAACTGCCGTTGATGGTCAGGGTGTCGCTGGCAAACTCTGCGCCCAACGCACCGCCTTTTTTCACTTCCACGCTGCCGACCGTGCCTTTGCCGCTCAATACGCCGCCGCTGTTAACGGTAACGGCGGAATTGGCCAGCGTTCCGTTAACGGTTAATTGCCCGTCGTTCACGCTGGTGGTGCCAGTCATGGCGCTGCCATCGCCATTAAATGTCCATTCGTGCAGACCGTCTTTGATCAGGCTGAGCGTGCCGGTGCCGCCATCTGCCAGCACACCGTCGAACGCCGACGCTCCGAGCGCGCCGGTGTCGATGATCAATGTGCTGTTGTCTTGCCCGCCATTGCGAACGGTGCCCTCGCCCACCAAGCCACCCAACGTCAAACGCTGGCCAGCCAGTTGCAAGCTGGTTGCCGTACCTTTGAGTTTCACCGCGACAATCTTGCTGGTCAGGTCTACGCCTTCGAGTTTTAAATAACTACTGTCGTTGAATGTAAGCAAACCGCCTGCAATAGCGTCTTCAGCCGTCACGCGAATAAAACTTGCATCTGAAAATGTAACTTGCGCACCATTCAACGAGCCTTTAGCTGAAGCCACCAGACTTGAATTATCTTTAAAGTATTGTTTGCCGGCATCCAGCGCATTGGCGACTGTTGCTTGCAACTGACTATCCCCCGAGAACTCTACCGAAGTTCCCGTTTTAAATGCGTGTTCTATATTGGCTTGCACCACATCTTGCCCAGCAAAGCCCATATCTATGGCGATAGCACCATCAGTGCTTGCATCGTAATCTGCGGCAAGCGCATGACCCGCAATAATCTGAGCAACAACAGCGCAAATAACAGACAACTTAAATGTATTCATGATTATTCCTTGAGAAAGCAACTTCACCGCGACACTTAATAGGCGAAACAATAAATTCGCTGCTGCCATAACGGCCGAAGCATTAGAAGAAAAGGGGGACTGACGGTAACGACAGGCGCGGACGGTACCAAGTTGAAAACTTAGTTGTCCACGCCAAGGAACTTCCCTACAAAGCATTGGGATTGAAGAAAAATTAATCAGCCTGAAACCGAATTAAAACACCCACTTTCACACGCAACTCAGCCATAAACCGCTACCTGCCAGACGGCGGTGTTCGCTGGCCGCCCCCGTCTATTTTCCGTACTATCCGCCCCCCTTTTTGCCGTACCGCAGCCGCTGCCATGAAACCCGCTCGCCTTCGCGCCGAACTCCTCGCCGGTCTTACTACCTCATTCGCGTTGGTGCCGGAGTGCATCGCCTTTGCCTTGGTAGCGCACCTCAATCCGCTGATGGGCCTGTATGGCGCTTTTATCATTTGCACGCTCACCGCCTTGTTTGGCGGGCGGCCCGGCATGGTGTCGGGGGCCGCGGGGTCGATGGCGGTGGTGATCGTGGCGCTGGTGGTGCAGCACGGCGTCCAGTACCTGCTCGCAACGGTGTTGCTCGGCGGGGCGATCATGGTGCTGTTCGGGTTGTTGCGCCTGGGCAAGCTGGTGCGCATGGTGCCGCACCCGGTGATGCTGGGATTTGTGAATGGCTTGGCGATTATCATTGCGCTGGCCCAGTTAGAGCACTTCAAAAGCGGCGAGCAGTGGCTGAACGGTGTGCCGTTGGCGCTGATGCTCGGCCTGGTGGCGCTGACCATGGCCATCGTCTATCTGTTGCCGCGCCTGACCCGTTCGGTGCCGCCGGCCTTGGTGGCGATTCTCAGCGTTGGCCTGGCCGTGTATCTGCTGAACCTGCCCACCCGCACCCTCGGTGACATGGCGCACATCGCCGGCGGTCTGCCGACCTTCGCCCTGCCCGCGCTGCCCTGGACCGTCGAGACGCTAAAAATCATCGCGCCCTATGCGCTGCTGATGGCCATGGTCGGCCTGCTGGAAACCCTGCTCACCCTTAACCTCACCGATGAAGTGACCGAAAGCCGTGGCTACCCCGACCGCGAATGCGTGGCGTTGGGCGCGGCCAACATGGTGTCGGGCGCGTTTGGCGGCATGGGTGGCTGCGCAATGATCGGGCAAACCGTCATCAACCTCAGCTCCGGCGGCCGAGGGCGGCTGTCAGGCGTGGTGGCCGGGGTGATGATTCTGCTGTTCGTGCTGTTTCTGTCGCCGCTGATCGAGCGTATTCCGCTGGCAGCGCTGGTAGGCGTGATGTTTGTGGTCTCGCAGCAGACCTTCGCCTGGGCCTCGCTGCGGGTGCTGCACAAAGTGCCGCTGAATGATGTGCTGGTGATCGTGGCGGTGACGGTAATCACCGTGTTCACCGACCTGGCCACCGCCGTGCTGCTGGGCATCATCATTGCCGCGCTCAACTTTGCCTGGCAGCACGCCCGTGAGCTGTACGCCGACATTCACCTGGAACCCGACGGTAGCAAGTTGTACCGCCTGCACGGCACCTTGTTCTTTGCCTCGACGACGCCGTTTCTCAATCAATTCGACCCCGCCCAAGACCCGGCGCACGTCACGCTCGACTGCCAGCACCTGAGCTTTGTCGATTACTCAGCCATTGCCGCGCTGAAAACCCTGCGTGAGCGCTACAGCAAAGCCGGCAAGCACCTGCGCGTGGTGCATTTATCCGAGCGCTGCAAAAAGCTGCTCAAGCGCGCCGGCGCCGAGCACGCTTAATCGCCGATCAGGCGTCGGCCACCACCACTTCGAGGCCGACGCGTCGGTAGTCTTCGATGTCACCAGAAGGCACGCGGGCTTCAGTGAACAGCGTGTGCACCCGCGCGCAGGGCGCGATGACGAAAGGCTCCACAGCGCCCAGTTTGTCGGCGGTGGTCACCGCGATCACCTGCGAGGCACTGTTTAGCAGCGCCTGTTTCAACTCCACTTCTTCGAAGCGCGGCGTGGTCAGGCCGATGTCCGGGTGCAACGCGCACACGCCGGTAAACAGCAGGTCGGCCTTCACGCCGCGAATCAGCTCCAGCGCCTCGCGCCCGTAGGTGGCCATGGTGGTGGGATTGAGCTGCCCGCCCGCCACAATCACGTTGATGCCGGGATATTCCGCCAGCGCTACGGCCGTCATCGGTGAAGCGGTAATCGCGGTCAGGCGAATATCCAGCGGCAACGCGCGGGCGATATGCAGGGGCGTGGTGCCGGAGTCGAAAATCACCACTTGGCCGTCTTGCACACGCTCGGCGGCCAATTGCGCCAGTTGGCGTTTCATGTCGTCGCTGTCGTTCAGCCGCGCGAAATAATCTTTCCCGGAATCCTTGGGCCGTGGCAGCGCGCCGCCATGTACGCGCTGCACCAGGCCGGCGCCAGCCAGCTCGGCCAGGTCGCGGCGAATGGTGTCTTCCGACACCTCGAAGTGCGCGCTCAACTCACTGGCCAATACGCGACCATCGCGCTCCAACATTAGGAGAATCTTCTGGCGCCGAACTTGCGGTAGATCGGTAACGGTGTGCTGGCTTTGCATGGTTATGCCTGCTTGTGCATGTTTGTGCGTTTTTCGCTGAATAAGCGCAAGCCTAGCGGGGCATTCAGGCAAATACAACGGCGACCTTTCCGGCGCTTTTGCGATCAGCGCCGCCGCTCTTGTAGACTCCCCGGCCTTACTGGCCTCTGGTTTAGTCCCATGCAAGGTTGTTGCTTGAATTGGCGGTGGTTGCTCAACGGCGTGCTGCTGATGATTGCCCTGAGTTCGGCGCCGCTGCGGGCGGCTGAGCCGCTGGATGTCGTCGACGTGCGCGCGCAGCCGGCCTCGCTGACCGCCTTTATCGCCTTACTCGAAGACCCCACCGGCACCCTCACCCTCGCCGACGTGCAACAGCCCGAATGGGCAAACCGCTTCCAAACCGACTTGCCGGCCACCAGCGCCCTGGGCCTGGGCTTTACCCGTTCGGCGTACTGGTTGCGCGTTCCGCTGCGCAACAGTAGCGGCACCACGCTGCACCGGATGCTGGCGGTGGAAAACCCGCGCATCTCCCATATTCAGGCGTACCTGCCCGATAGCCAGGGACAATACCGCGCCGTTATCACCGGCTCCGATGTCCCTGCCGACACCAAGGTGTACGCCAACCGCAACTTCATCTTCCCGCTGGCGCTGCCCGCCAACAGCGAGCAGGTGATTTACCTGCGCATGCAATCGGCCGTTGGCTTGCTGATTCCGCTGCAGCTATGGGCGCCCGAGGCGTTTCATGCCCACGAGCGTGACGACTACGCCGGCCAGGCGTGGTATTTCGGCATTGCCGTGGCGATGATCCTGTTCAACCTGATGCTGCTGGTGTCGCTGCGCGACCGCATCTATTTGCTCTATGTCACCTTTGCCACGCTGACCTTCGGCGCGTTGGCGATCAAAAACGGCCTGGCGCCGGACCTGCAACTGGCCGGCGTGCCGCTTAATGCCAACGTGGTGTATTACTCCGCCACCTCGCTGGCACTGGCCGCCATGCTGCTGTTTATGCGGCGCATGCTCGCCACCGCGCAGTTGCTGCCGCGCACCGACCGCGTGCTAGTCGGTTTTATCGCGCTGTACCTGCTAACGCCCATCGCCTATGCCGTAGCGCTGCCGCTGTTTTCCCGCGCGGGTATTGTGCTCAACCTGGTCACCGCGCTGGTGGTAGTAGGCGTGGGCATCGCGGCGGCGTTGAAGCGTCAGCGCAGCGCCTATTTCTTTCTCGGTGCGTTCGCCCTGCTGATGCTCGGCGGCGCCATGACCTCGCTGCGCGCCATGGGCATTCTGCCCACCAACCTGTTTACCGTTGACGGTTTGCAGCTGGGCTCGGCCATGGAAATGCTGCTGTTGGCCTTCGCCCTCGCCGACCGTTACAACGTGCTGCGTCGGGAAAAAGCCCGCGTGCGCGAGCAACTGCTGCACACCCAGGAACAGCTGGTGCACACCTTGCAGCACTCCGAGCGCGAACTGGAACAGCGCGTGGCCGAGCGTACCGAGCAGTTGCAAGCCCTCAACCTGCAGTTGGAAACCCTGAGCCTTACCGACGCCCTTACCGGCATCGCCAACCGTCGCCGATTCGACGAGGTGCTGACCCAGGAATGGGCGCGCGCGCAACGCATCGGCTCGCCGTTGGGCCTGGCGATTCTCGATGTCGACTGGTTCAAGCCCTACAACGACCACTACGGCCACCCCGCCGGCGATGCCTGCTTGCAGCAAATCGGCAAGGCGCTGGCCGCCACCGTGTGCCGCGCCAGTGATCTGGTGGCGCGCTACGGCGGCGAGGAGTTCGTGTTCCTTGCGCCCATGACCGACACGGCCGGTGCCCAGGCCATGGCACGCAAAGTGGTGCAGGCCATCGCCGCCTTGCAGCTGCCCCATGCGGCCTCGCCCCTGGGCCATGTGACGGTGAGCGTTGGCGTGGTCAGCCTGGAACCGAGCGCCGACACGTCGCCGCAGTTGCTGGTGCAACAGGCCGACGCCGCCTTGTACGAAGCAAAAAAACAGGGCCGTAATCGCATCAGCGCGCCGTAGCCGGGCCTGTGTGGCTTTGCGGTCAATTTCAGCGAACGGCCGTCCGGCAACGCCCTTTTGATCCTACGCCGCGCTGATCACCTTCCTCTTCCGAGCCTTGCGCCGTGCGCGCCACTCTGCGTACGCGCACTTCGCGCTACAACGGAAAGGACTCGCCGCATGACCAAGCACTGCATCACCACTGAACACGGCCACCGCTTCCATTCCACCGGCCAGGTCGAATACTCACGCGGGCTGTTTAGCGTAACGCCCGATGTGCCGCTGCTCGACGCACTGCACAGCGTGTCGTGCCTGCTCAGCAGCATGGAAGACGGCATTCTCGACGCCGCCGTCGGCAACCTGCCGCTGCAAGACAACGCCGCCTGGCTGACCCACCACACCTTGCAGTCCGCCAAAACGGTGGTCGACTCGCTGATTGGCAGCATGACCTCACCGGCATCGGCGATGCTCGGCAGCCAATCGGCCTGGACGCGCGAAGCCGGCTACCTGTCGTATTTCATCCTCGATGACATGCATGTGCAGCGCGCGCCGTTCGGGCGTTTCGGGCCGTTCCCCAGCGCCAATGCGATGCGCGAGGCGCTGGACCGCATCGAGCGCAAGGTGCCCGACATTATTCTGGTCAGCCGCAAAGCCCGCCTGGCAGCGGAACTGATTGGCGAGTCGGAGTTAAACGAAGAGCACGCCAAGACGTTAGCGAAGATCGACGCGCTGACGGCATAAGCGCGCGGGCAACGGACGGCGTAATCAATCCAACTGGTTGCGCAGCGTCCGTTCCTTTAACCGGTAAAACTGCGCCGAGCCACCGTTGCCGGCGCTTTCGTAACGGGCGGCTACCGCCCCGGCGGCATCGGCAGCCACGTTGAACGCATCAATCAGCGATTGCCGATCATCACTGGCCACCACCTGGCCGTGCTCGAAACGGCCCGCCATAAACCCGCCTTCAGGCAAATCGAGCACACCCTGTTGCAGCTCGCCATGGGCAGCGCGACCGAAGACCAATCGCTTCACCTGCGCGCCCTGCACTTCCTTCAAAACCCCCAAGCCATCGGCTACGTTGCCGGCGCATTCACCGTCCCAGCGCGCCGACGCTGCGGGCCAGTCTTCGGGCAAGGTAATTACCGTGCAGGCTGCAACAGCCAACGGCGAAAGCAGGGAAACACTCGCCGCCAGGAACAGGCGGCTTGGCAAACGGCTAACGCTGAAATCCATGGGAGCAACTCGCGGCAGATAAGGGCCTGGCTATTTAAGCAGACGCCCTGGCCGGGCAACACAGCGCAGCGGCCTGAAACGCCCGCCCAAGGTTTGGCAAAAATTCTTGAAACCTCTGCGCAAACTATCGAGTCAGAGCTATCAATAGGGAGTGCCATTTCCGAGGCGCTCTGGCACCACTGGAGCACGCTCATGTTGATTCTTACCCGCCGCGTCGGCGAAACACTTCAGATTGGTACTGACATCTCGGTCACCGTGGTGGAGGTTAATGGCAACCAAGTGCGTATCGGCATTGCCGCGCCAAAAGAGGTGGCGATCATGCGTGACGACGCGAAAAAGCGACAACCCTCAAGCGCTCATGCCTGATTTGACGAGAGCCTCCCATGTCGCGCCGCATTCTGCATGAGGGCCCCGCCGATATTATTTTTTGCTTCGCTCAAGGCTCCATCGAGCTGAGCAAACCCACCGTTATTCGCGAAGAGCGGTTAGGCGTATACTCCGCCGCCGCCACCGACTGGGAATTACCCACCGGTGCCAGCTACGTGATTGTGCGCTTTGCCGGGGAAGAGCTCTCGGGCACCGTTACGCAGCAGGCCAAGACCACGCTGTATTTCTCCTGACCTCTGCTCTGCATCGAAGCGCTACGCGCCGATCACACCGCCATCAAGCCGTGTGATCAATAGCGTGGTCGAGCGCGGGGGGGTCTTGCCGTCGCTGGCCGGAAAGCTGATGCCCGGGTGCTGGATATTCGCCCACATCGCCTTGCCATCCGGGCTCCAGGCCAAACCGGTGATTTCGCAGCCACGCGGCCCGACCAGAAAACGCCGCACTTCTCGGCTCGACGGATCGGCACACAGCAACTGATTGCAGCCCATGTTCTGCATGGCCGGGTCGACGTCGTCGTAGTCGGTCTGAATCCACAACCGCCCCGCCGCATCGAAGGCCAGCCCATCGGGCGAGGACAACACGTCGCCATTAATGGTGCCCGTCAGGTTGGCGGGCACCGGCTTGCCGTCTTTGCCCTTGCTGCCCTGCGCTTCGCCGGCCAGCAAAAACAGCTCCCAGGTAAACGTGGCAGCCGTTGGATTGGCGTCTTTTTCGTTGAACCGCAGGATGTGCCCGTGCAGGTTTTGCGCGCGCGGGTTGGCTTTGTCCAACGGCTGCTTGCTGCCACGGCCATCGTTGTTGGTGAGGGTCACGTACACCTCGCGGGTACGCGGGTGCACGGCCGCCCATTCAGGGCGGTCCATGGGCGTGGCGCCGGCTTTGTCGGCCGCCGCGCGGGCATTGACCAGCACCTCAGCCTGACTGGCAAAACCGTTCTCGGCGCTCAGCCCGTTCTGCCCGTGCACCAGCGCCAGCCACTCGCCGCTGCCGTCGGCGTTGAGCTTGGCGACGTACAGCGTGCCGCTGTCGAGCAGGTCGCGGCTGGCTTTGGGGTTGCTGGCGTCGTGCTTGCCGGCCGGCACGAATTTGTAGATGTACTCGCCCTTGGCGTCGTCGCCTGAGTAGAACGCCATCTTGCCGTCGTCGCCCAGGCTCAGCGCGGCGCACTCGCGGCTGAAGCGGCCGAAAGCGGTGCGTTTGATCGGCTGCGCGCTGGGGTCGAACGGATCGATTTCCACCACCCAGCCGAAACGGTTGGGCTCATTCACATGGCCGCCGTGGGGCTGGCTGGCGTCGGGTGTGGCGTCGAAGCGTGGGTCGGCGGTTTCCCAGGCGTAGTTTTTACTGGTGCCGCTGCTCGCCAGGCCATAGCGCTTATGGGCGACGCGCTGGGCGAAGTCAGCCTGGTCACGGTTTATAAAATAATTCGGCCAGTTCTCTTCACAGGTCAAAAACGTGCCCCACGGCGTGACCCCGGTGGCGCAGTTATTCAGGGTGCCGAGCACCTCCAAACCGCTCGGATCGCTGGCAGTTTGCATCAGCGCATGACCGGCCAACGGCCCGGCCAAGCGCATGGCCGTGAGCATGCTGATGCGCCGGTTGTAAGCCGAATCAAGCACGCGCTGCCACTGGCCATCGGCGCCCTTCTTCACCTCAATCACCGACACACCGTGGGCTGCCTGTTCCTTGCGCACTTCGTTGAGCGGACGCGGCTTGCTCTGGTCGATGGTGCTGGAGGGGTGCAGGTGCGGGTTGATGTATTCGTGGTTCATCACCAGCAGGCCACGGTCGGTTTCGCCGGAGAAGGCGAAGAAATCCATGCCGTCGTGGTTGTCGCCGGCCTGTTTCAACTGCGTTTGCCAGTCGTCGCTGGCGTCGGGATTCCACGCCGGCGCGCCCGCCTCCACCGGGTCGCCCCACGAGAAAAACGGCACCGCGCGATACCCCTCGGCCACCAGCACGCGGTCGAAGTTCGGGTCCAGCTGCACGGGCACGCCTTTGAAGTTCAGCAACGGACTGGCGCCCGCCTTGCTGCACGCGCCGAGACCGCCGAAGAAACCCAGAATCGCCACGCTCAGCCCGCCCTTGAGCACATTGCGGCGGCTTGGATTCAACAGCTCGGCCAGGCTCGGGTTGCCGCTGGGGTTGATGGCGATGTCGTCGTGGCTTTCCAGGTGTTGATGAAACTGCTGGTGATCGTGGCGCATGGCAAGACTCGCAAATAAAGAGAAAAAACAGCCCGGCAGGCGGACTTACTCGATTCGGTAGTGAAAGGTGTTTTTCACGTTGGCCACGCTCACGGCCTGGCCGTCGACGATACGTGGCTGGTAACGAAAGGTGCGCGCGGCGGCAAGCGATGGCCGCACCAGCAGCGGGTGGCATTGCCCCAGCACTTGCGGGTTATCCACCCGGCCTTGGGGCGTTACGGTGTAGGTGACGGTGCAGTCGCCTTCGATGCCTTTTTCCAGCGCTTTGTCCGGGTACTCGGGGGCTTCCTTGCTCACCGGCAGATACGGGCGACTCTCGGCCGCCAGCTTGTCGGCGGCGGCGCGGGCGCTGGCTTCGCGCGCGGCAGCGGCGGCTTGCTGTTGGCGTTGCTGTTCGGCCTGGCGTTGCTGCTCCACCTGGCGCGCTTGGGCCTGCTGCTCACGCTGCTGTTGCTGCGCTTTTTCCTGCTCCTGCACGCGCTTTCTCGCCAGGGCAGCGTGGTCAATAACCGGCGCGGGCTTGGCCGGGGTTTTAACCGGCTCAACGGGTTTGGCGACCTCGACCGGCTGCGATGGTGGGCTGATGATTTCGGCCGGCGCCGGCGCTTGAACAGGCTCAGGCAAAGGCGCAGGCGGTGCCAAGGTAATCAATTGGGTGGTCAACGTTTGCACCTGCGGCTCAGGCGGCGGCGTGGGCTGCCAGTGGCTGACCAACGCCACGATCGCCAAGCCATGCAGGCCAGCGGCGACGGCCATCGCCAGCGCCTGACGAAGCCATTTGCGGTTGGGCAGTTGCAAGGTGGGCAGCGGTTGCAGAGTCGGCATTAGCGCAGCACTCATTGCGGCGCCTCGGTGATCAGGCCGAGGTTGCGCACGCCGCCTTTTTGCAGCGCCGCCATGCCGGCCACCACCGTGGCGTAGTCGGTGTTGTGGTCCGCGCGGATGTACACCTGAGTGTCGCCGCGACTGGCAATGATGGCGCCGACCTTGGCGGTCATTTCCTCCAGGCCCACGGCACTGTCTTGCTGCTCGTGGCTGTCCAGCTCGGCGCCGACATTCCAGTAGTAGCCGCCGTCGGCTTTTACCGAGAGCGTGAGAATCTGCTGCTGACTTGTCGTCGCCAACGCCTGGGCGGCCACCTTTGGCAATTCGATTTTCACGCCCTGAGTGAGCATCGGCGCGGTGACCATAAAGATCACCAGCAGCACCAGCATCACGTCGATATAGGGCACCACGTTCATTTCCGCTTTCGGGCCGTGCTTGCGTTGAGGCTTGCGCATGGCGAATTCCTCAGGCCGCGTGCGCGAGGCGCGTGGACGCTTGCAAGGCGCGGTGCAAGCGGCCTTGCAGCTCATTGCCAAAGCTGTAGAAACGCGTGCTCAGGGTTTCCACGCGGGCGGCAAAACGGTTGTAGGCGATCACCGCCGGAATGGCCGCGAACAGGCCGATGGCGGTGGCGATCAGCGCTTCGGCAATGCCCGGCGCCACAGTGCCGAGCGTGGCCTGTTGCACCTGCGACAAACCGATAAACGAATTCATGATTCCCCACACCGTGCCAAACAGGCCGATGTACGGGCTCACCGAGCCGACGGTGGCGAGAAAAGCCAAGCCCTTCTCCAAGCGCTCCTGCTCCTCGCTGATGCTCACCAGCAAACGACGCTCTACGCCATCGACTACCGCTTCAGGCGTGATGCCTGGCTCGCGGCGCAGGTGGCTGTATTCGCTGAAGCCTTCGTGAAAAATGCGCTGCAAACCGGCGTCGTCGTCGGCGTTGTCGCCGCTGTCGCCGCTGTCGCGGTGCAGTTGCGCCAGGTCGTTGCTGTTGCGAAAGCGCAGTTGGAACGCCTTGAGCAGGCGCTCGGTGCGACCCAGCAACAGGCTGCGCTGCACGATCAGGTACCAGCTGACCAGCGAGGCCAGCAGCAGAATCAGCATCACGCCTTTAACCAGCAGCGAGGCATCGTTGATCAGGCTCCAGACGCTCATCTGTTCGAGGGTGCTGTGCATGGTGCGGCTCCTTCTTCTCTAACCCCGCCGTGGCGGGGTTGTGATCGGCTATTCGATTACGTTGATGTTGCGAACTGATGACAGCCCACTACGGCAGGCGCAGCGCCTTGGCGACATCACTCCAGGGCACTAACTTGAAGTTCTGCGTGCTCTCGGGCATGCGCTTGCGGCCGTCTTGCACCACCAGCAAACCCTCGCTCCACGCACCGCCGAGGTTGGCGCCGGTCACTTCCAGGCCATCGGTTTCCGAGGCGCCGTCGATGCCCAGCGCACCGTTGAGGCCGACACGAAACGCGCCGCGCACCGCGAACGGCGGCTGCGCATCGAGCAGCACATAGCTGTCGTTGCCCTGGCTCGACACCACCAGGTAATTGCCGCGCGGCCCGTGGTACAAGCCCATGCCTTCAACGTCGGCCTTGAGCACATCGCCAACCTTGAGCACGCTGGTCAGCTCGCCCGAAGCGTCCGGGCGCGCGTCCAGCGTCCACACGCCAACGTCTTCCTCGCCAATAAACAAACGCTGCTGGCGGTCATCGGCGACGCAGCCTTCGGGCTGGCTGTCGACCTTGAAGCGGCGCACCTGCTGGCCCTGAATCTGGCCCTGCACGTCGCTCAGCCGGTACTGCAGAAAGGTGCCGTCTTTGCCGTTGGCAAACGCATACAGCTCGCCGGGTGCCGACTGGAACAGACAGATGCCGTAGATTTCCGCCAGCGGCGTGCGCACCTCGCCGGCCTCACGCAGCGCACCCGTGGCGCGGTCGATGGCGAACAGGCTGATGCTGTTGCGATCACGATTGCTGGCCACTGCCAGGTCAATCGGTTTGCCCGCCAGGCTGAAACCGGCGCGCACATCGACGTTGTTCAAACGGCCCACCGGCAGCTCTTGCAGCAAGCGACCATCGAGGTCATACGCCAACAGGCCCTGCTTTTTATTGGTGCCGAGCACGCGCGACAGGTGCGGCTGCGTCGGGTGCAGCCACACGGCCGGATCATCCGCCGCATCGCCCTGGCGCCCGACCGGTTCGGTCTGGCGCAGCGCCGACACATTGGGCAAACGCGGCGGCAACGGCTGCGGTGTCGGCTTCCAGTTGAGCTGGCCTTGGTAGATGCGCTTCTGCTCGCCATCTTCAATCAACACTTCCAGGCCAGCGGCCGTTACGCGGGCGTCGAGGCGCTCGGGTTCTTTAAGACCCTCGAGGTGCAGGCTGGCGGCGCTTTTCCACTGCTCGGCGTCTTGCTGATACAGGTTCAACGTGGCGCTTTCGGCGTCCAATGCCACCAACCCACCCGGCACGCTGACCATCGCTTGCGGGCTGCCGGCCAGCGTGCCGAACGGCGCACGAAAATCGACCGGCACGCGTGCGGTGTCAGCTTCCGGCCCGGCGGAGTACGCCCACAGGCCGACGCTTTGTTCGTTTACAAACAGGCGATTGGCGGCGTCATCGGCATGGCAATACTCAGCACCCGGCGGCGTCGGCAGGCCGCGCAGGCGCAGCGGTTCCTTGTTCATGTGTGCGCCGCTGCCCACCAGCCATTGCTCGCCCTTGCCGTCTTCACCGAGCAGAAACAGGTGCAGGTTGGCGGCTTCGTCGCGGTACAGGCACAGGCCCGACACGGCGTAATCGCGCGCTGGCAACAACAACGGTTTGCCCCACTGACGCGTGCGCAGGTCGAGCACCACCAATGCCGCTTGTTGGGTGGCGCCGTCGACGCTGGCAACCAGCACGTCGTTGCCCAGAGAGCGGCTGTCGAGCCCGCTGTAGGTGCCCGGCAAACGTGCCAGTTCGGCGCCGTCGCCGGTCAGCAACAGCAAACCATTGCGCTCGCTGGCGGCCAGGCGCACGTCGCTGCTGCCCTGAACGTCGGGCGGCAAAAAGCGCACGTCTTCACCCTTCACTTTGGCCGACGCGCCCCAAGGCGACAGGCTGACGGTTGGCTTGGTTTCGGAAGTTTTCGGCAGCCCATCGCAGCCCGCCAGCAGCAACGCGGCGGCCAGCAAGGTGGGGGCAAACCAGGTGGAGCTAAACAACGGTGTCATTCACGGTGTCCTTAAACAAAACGCACACGCCACAGCGCCCCGCACGGGGGCGCGCGGGCTGGATCAGAAGTGGGTGAAGGTCAGGCCGAGCTTGTAAGTCGGGCCGTATTCCTCGTACTGCGCGTTGTAGGAACGGCTGCCGGTGTACACGTAGTACGACTCGTCGGTGAGGTTCTGCGCCTCGAACGACAGTTGCAGGTTCTTGGTCAGGAAATAGCGCGCGGTGAAGTCGACAAAGGTCTGGTCGTCCACGTGCAGGTCGTGGGCTTTGTCGTCGACCGAGGCCACTTCGAACAGGTAGTCGGATTTGTAGTTGGCCGACAGGCGCAGGCTGAGCGTGTCGTTTTCCCAACCGAGCATCAGGTTGCCGACGCTGTCGGACTGAAACGGCAAGTCGATATCACGCTTTTGCCCCTGCCCTTCAATCTGCGCATCGGAGCGGCTGAAGGTGGCGTTGGCGCCCATCAGCAAGCCGTTCCACGGCGCCGGCAGGCTGCTGAACTTTTGCTGCCAGGCCAGCTCCAGGCCGTACAGATCGGCGCTGTTGCCGTTGGCAAACGTGTTCGCTTCATCGAAAGCGGCCCAGCGGCCGGTGCCGGCCAGGTCGGTGTTGTAGACGAAGTTTTCGATGTCTTTGTAGAACACGAAGGCCGAGACCACGCCGTCGTTATTCAGGTAGTGCTCGATGCCCAAATCGAAGTTGCTCGACTCCAGCGCATCGAGGTCCGGGTTACCGAATTCGGCCTCATCGCCATCAATCACAAACCCCGGCGCCAGTTGCTCGAAGGTTGGGCGCACCACGGTGTTGGTCCAGGCGAAACGCACCTGGGTTTGCTTGTCGATCTGGTAACGCACGTGCAGGCCCGGCAACCAGTGGTCGTACTTTCTGTCGGCTTCGCTGGAGACGAAATCGCCGTCTTCAATGCCGGTACCTTTGGCTTTGAATTCGGTGCCCTCGTAGCGCAGGCCGGCGATGATGCGCCAGTCGTCGACGTCGACGGTGTGCATCAGGTACGCGGCGTTGATGTCTTCGCTCATGTCGAAGTCGTTTACCCGCGACTGTTCCTCGTCGTAAAACTCGCTGCGGTCCAGCCGACCGAGCAGGTTTTTGATCGAGCCGGCGCTGATGCCTGGGCCGAAATTGTCCAGGCCGTAGTGCTCGGTGCCCTTGGTGAATTGCGTCAGCGACAGCTCGTCGTCGGTGATGCCGAAGTTGTCGAAGTCTTCATAAGCCCAGCTGTCGGTGTCGTTGTCTTTGTCGCGGCGGCTGAGTTTGCCGCCGAACTTCACCTGCGCCGTGTTGCCGGCCAGCTCGTAGTCGCGGGCGAAATCGAGCTTGATGTTTTTCTCGGTGTCGGTGGTGTTCTGCTCTTCCCACTCGACGCTGTCGAGTTCGAAATTGGCCGGGTTGTAGAAGTCGCTGCCAATGTTCAAACGCGGTTTGCGCGTGCTGCTAAAACCGCTGTCGGCGAAATCGTCGGTGCCCTCAAACGTGGCCGAGGCGATATGGCCGGGGCTGTCTTCACTGGACTCGCTCCAGCCGGCCTGGGCGTTGATGGTCCAGTCGCCACGCAGGTGTTCGCTGCCGAGCACGTAGCTCTGAATCTTTTGCGTTTCTTCACGGCTTTTCAGCTCGCGCCAGCCTTCGCTTTCGCCCGTTTCGCCGGCGGCTTGCGCGTCGGCAAATTCGACGCCGGCGGCGTTGCGGGTTTCGCTGTCTTTGTAGCGGCTGTAAAGGGTGCGCAAGTAATAGCTGTTGTAGTCGTCGGCCTGGTAGTCGAAGTTCAGGCCCAGGCCGGTGCGCTCGCGGGTGATGTCGTAATCGCGCTGCTCGAATTCTTCCAGCTTGGCGCCGTCGCTGAAGTCCCAGGCGCCGCCGGTTTCGACGTTGTCGGAACCAAAGTCACGCTTGCCCCAGCTCACCGCCGCCGCCACGCCGAAATTGTTAGTGCCTTCGCCCAGGCTGAAACGGTCGCTTACTGCGCCGGACACTTTCGGGCTGTTCTGGCCGGTGTTGTCGTCGTGACTGCCCTCGACGCTGCCGGTGTAGAACAGGCCTTTGTGGTCGAACGCGGAAAGGCTCTGGACCTCGATGGTGCCGCCGAGGGAGTTGGCGTCCATGTCCGGGGTAAGGGTTTTGATCACGCTCAGCGACTGCACCAATTCCGAGGGCAGCACGTCCAACGCCACCGCCCGGGTGCCGCTGTTGGGCGAGGGAATCAGCGTGCCGTTGATGCTCACGCTGTTCAGGTCTGGCCCCAGCCCGCGCACGCTGACAAACCGCCCCTCGCCCTGGTCGCGCTCAACGCTCACGCCCGGCAACCGCTGCGCCGCTTCAGCGACGTTCTCATCGGGCAACTGGGCGACGCCGTCGGCACTGACCACGCTTTTTACCGCGTCCGAGGTGCGCTGCTCTTTGATGGCTTTGTCCATGCTCACGGCCTGGCCGACCACGTTGACGTGCTCGGTTTCCGACGGCTCCACCGCGCAGGCGGCGCTGGCGGCCATGGCCAGGGTCAGAGCACTAAGGGCATGCCCGGCGCGGCGGGCGTGGCGAAAACTGCTGGTCATCGGTAACTCCCCAAGAGGCCGGCAGGAACCGGCAAGTGGAGCGACACGCTAGGCAGCGGCTATGACGCTTCTGTGACAGCGCGGGCCGCCAGCCCAGTAAAACCGGGGGTTTGGCGCGGTTACGCAGAATAAATGGGCTGAAATGACCCGCCGTTTTCCGGCCACGGGCCACGGCTTATGGCAGCGCGGCGCCGCAGCGCAAAAAAACCGCACGAATGCCTGAGCCCAATTGACCTCCCCCGCTGCAACCTGAGCGTCATAAAGCGCTGGTTAGCTGAGCGGCATCAGTTCGGCGGTCTGGCTTTTTGTAGGAGAGGCTTTAGCCTCGATGTGCTTGCGTTAAGAGCATCGAGGCTAAAGCCTCTCCTACAGGGATTTGGGTTCGCCGCCTTCCGGGAGCCCGTCGATGTCCAACCTTCTTCACCACCACCGCCTCAAACTTACGGCGCTGTTCCTGGCCGCCAACCTCGGCTTGCTGTTGCACCTGGCGGCGGGCGATTTAAAAGCGATGGCCGAATGGGTGTGGCTCGATGTGATCGGCGAAGGCGGTTCGGCGTTGCTTGCGCTGGTCTGGCTGGGGCTGATCCTGAAAAGCCGCCCGGCCGGACGGGTGACCAACCTGCTCGCCATCGGCCTGAGCTGTGTGTTTTTTTCCTGGTGGATCGACCTGCTCGACGAATTTATTCGCCTGCCCGACAGCGTGGTGTGGGACCACTGGCTGGAGTCGGGGCCGATGCCCGTCGGCTTGCTATTTCTGACCTACGGCATCTACCACTGGCACCACGAACAGTTGGCCATTTCCCAGCAAATGGAAAAGCGCGAGCGCCTGTTCCGCGAGCATCGGCTGTTCGACAAACTCACCCCGCTGGGCGGCGCCGACTACCTGCGTCGGCAACTGGAACTGAGCGTGCAGCACAGCGCCCAGGCGCAACAGCCACTGTCGTTGGTGGTGGTGGATATCAACAATTTCGACGGCATCAACCAGCGCTACGGCCACGACGAAGGCGACCGCGTGCTGCAAGCCATGACCCAGCTGCTGTTGCTCAACGTGCGCCAACAAGACCTGCTTTGCCGCCTGGCTGGCGACCGCTTTGTGGTGCTGCTGCCGGCCACCGGTGAAACCCTGGCCACGCAGTTTGCCGGCGAGTTGGCCGAGGCCGTGCGGCACCTGGCGCATAAGTCGCGCCAGCACGGCGAACGCATTCAACTGAGCGCAACGGTCGCCACAGTCATGGCCCTGCAGGAAACCCCGGACAGCCTGTTGCAACGGCTCAACCTGGCGTTGGCCAAAGCCAAGCGGCCGTTGGCCCTGAGCGCGTGAGGCAGCCATGACCGTGCCCTGCCCCTGGTACGAATGCGACAGCCGCATCATCGCCGCGCATCAGCAGCCGGCAACGTTGATCGAGCTGTGCCTGTCGCGCGGCATCGACAGCCACCGACTGCTGCGCGGCACCGGCTTGTTCGTGGAAGACGTGCCCAACGCCGAGACGCTGATCAGCCCCACGCAATTTCTTACCCTGATCGACAACGCCCAGCGCTTGCTCGGCGCCGACGACTCCAGCTTTCTATTCGGCCAACGCCTGCTGCCCGGCCACCACGGCGCCGCCAGCCAGGCCCTGGCGTTGGCCAACAACCTGCAACAAGCCCTGGAACTGCTCGGCGAACTACGCGCCCTGCTCTCGCCCCTGCTGAGCCCGCGCTTATTGCTGGATGAACAGCACGCCTACGTGTACTGGCTCGACAGCTGCGGCGCCGGCAGCCAAGCGCGGTTTCTGCTGGAAGCCAACATGACCGCCGTGGTCGCCATGAGCCGGCGCCTGGGCGGCGAGCACCTGCCGTGGCAATGCCACTTCCGCCAGGCGCCGCCGCGCTATATCGAGCAGTACTGGGTCAACCTTGGCGAAGACTTGCACTTCAACCGGCCCTACAACCTGCTGCGTCTGCCGCGCGAATACCTCACCCGCGCCTGGCCGCAAACCGTGCAAAGCACCGCGCAGGTCGCCTGCCAACAGGCGCGTCAGCAGTTGCATGACTTGGGTGCAGAGGCGAGTTTGCTCGACACCTTGCAACGCTGGTTATTTCGCCATGTCCGCGAAGCGCCCAACCTCGACCACGCGGCGGCCGCCTTTGCCATGAGCCCGGCGACGCTGAAACGCAAACTGCACAAACACGGCACCAGTTATCAGGAGCAACACGACCAAATTCGCATGTTGGTGGCGTTGTATCTGTATCAGTTGAAGGGCTACAGCAATGATGAAGTGGCCAGTCACTTGCGGTTCCACGACGCGACGAATTTTCGGCGCTCGTTTAAACGCTGGACCGGGCTGGCGCCCAGTGCGTTGTTGGCGGTGTTGCGGGGGTGAAGGTCAAGGGCATCGCGGCTAAAGCCGCTCCCACAGTTGGAGGAGCGTTGCGTCGTGTGTTGTGGAGGTATTGATTACCGCGTGTGCTCAACGTTTTAGTTTCGCGCCTTACGCGCGAGTCACTTTTGTCATTGCCCGGATTGCCGGCCCAGCCAAAAGTAACCAAAAACGCTAGCCCCTACCTTGGCCCTACGCTGCGCTACGGGTTCCCTCGTTCCGTCGCCGCTCCAGGGGCACGTCACAACGGGCCATCCATGGCCCGATGTTCCTTTCGCAGCATCCATGCTGCTCAACCCCCTACACGTCGACTCCACTCGGCCTGCGATGAATGGGGCGGGCAGATCACAAGCCAGATCAAAAACAGATCCAAAGCCAGTCAAAGGCATCGCGGCTAAAGCCGCTCCCACAGGGAGTGCGGCGAAGTTCTAATTCGCTCTTGATTTGCTCTTGATCTGGCTTGTGATTTGCCCCGCCCCGTTTATCGCAGGCCGAGTGGAGTCGACGCGTAGGGGGTTGAGCGGCCGGGAGCCGCGAGAGGCGTGTCGGGCCAAGGATGGCCCGTCTCGCCGTGCCCCCGGAGCGGCGACGGAGCGAGGGGACCCGCAGCGCAGCGGAGGGCCAAGGTAGGGGCAAGACTTTTTGGTTTCTTTTTCGTCGACTGGAAAAAGAAACTCGCGCGTAAGGCGCGAAACAAAACGTTCAGCACACACGGTAACGAATACCGCTGCACATCCACCGTGCAAGGCTTGAGACTCTGGATCCCCGCGTTCGCGAGGATGACGGAGAATCTAATAACGAGCGCGGTTGACAGCTCGCGCGTAGGGCGCGAAACAAAAACGCTCAGCACACGCGGTAATGAATCGCGCTGCACATCCACCGTGCAAGGCTTAAGACTCTGGATCCCGAATCGTCGGACCGCCGCCTTCGCGAGGATGACGGAGGATCTGATAACGAGCGCGGTAGAGAAGCTCGCGCGTAAGGCTGTCACCGCTCCCGCAACGCCTCAGCCTTGGCGCGCAAGATCGGCTTCAGCAGATAGCTCAAGATGCTCTTCTTACCGGTGATGATGTCCACCGACGCCACCATCCCAGGAATAATCAGCAGGGGTTTTTCTTCGCTGCCGAGGTGGCTTTTGTCGGTGCGCAGTTTGATCAGGTAGTACGTGGTTTTGCCGTCTTCGTCGGTCACCGTGTCGGCGCCGATCTGTTCGAGCTTGGCTTTCAGGCCACCGTAAATCGTGTAGTCGTAGGCGGTGAATTTCACCACGGCTTCCTGCCCCGGATGCAGAAAGGCGATGTCTTGCGGACGAATGCGCGCTTCCACCAATAAGGTGTCATCCAACGGCACCACTTCGGCCAAGTCGCTACCCGGCTGAATCACGCCGCCGATGGTGTTGACCAGCAAACTCTTGACGATGCCGCGCACCGGCGAGGTCACCAGGGTGCGGTTTACGCGGTCTTCCAGGGCCCGGCCGGTGGCTTGGGATTTGGAGAGTTCGGTGCGCGCTTCGTTAAGTTGGGTAAGCGCGTCGCTGCGGAATTTGCCACGGGTTTCGTCGATTTTGCGCTCGGCTTCGGTGATGGCCGATTGCGCGCGGGGAATGGCAAGGCTGGTGGCGTCCATTTGCCCACGGTTTTCCACTTCGGCGCGTTTGAGGCGCAGCACTTCCACTTGCGAAATCGCGCCCTGGGCCACCAGCGGCTCGCTCATGGCGATTTCCTGGCGCAGCAGGGTCAGGCTGTTGCGGTATTGCTCCTGCTTGGATTGAAACTCGCGCAGTTCCTGCTGCTTTTGTACAAGCTGCTGTTGCAGGCCGGCCACTTCATCGCTGAGTTGCTGTTGGCGGCTTTGGTACAGGGCCAGTTCGCTGGCGGCCTGGCTCGGCACTTTGCTGCTGATTTCCGGGTTGATGACCAAGGGCTTGCCTTCGGTTTCCGCCACCAGGCGGTCGACGCGCAGTTGCCAGCCCAGGCGCTCGGCTTCGGTTTCGCCGACGTTGGAAACAAAGCGCGTGTCGTCGAGGCGCACCAGGGGGTCGCCGACTTTGACGATCTGCCCTTCGTGCACAAACAGCTCGGCAACGATGCCGCCTTCCAGGTTCTGAATCTTCTGAATTTTTGACGACGGAATGGCTTTGCCGTCGCCTCGGGTCACTTCGTCAATCTGGGCGAAATGCGCCCAGCCGAACATAAATACGAAGAAGGCGATCAGCCCCCAAATGGTCAGCCGCACCACGCGCGGCGCATCTTCGACCAGGGCTTTGCTGAGTTCCGGCAGCGGCTCGCCTTCGAGCGAGTCACGGCCTTTGAAGTAACGGGCCAGGCTTTTAAGCGACACTGATTTGCCCCTTCTTCAGAGCGTCCATAACGGCACCTTTTGGCCCGTCAGCAATGATCTGGCCTTTGTCGATAATCAGCAGGCGATCCACCAAGTCGAGCATGGAAGAACGGTGGGTGATGAGCAGCACGGTCTTGTTGGCGATCATCGTTTGCAGGCGTTGTTTGAGGTGCACCTCGCCGGTGTTGTCCATGCCGCTGGTGGGTTCGTCGAGCAGCAGAATCGGCGGGTCGAGTAGCAGCGCGCGGGCCAGGGCGACGTTCTGGCGCTGGCCGCCGGACAGCTGATGGCCGCGCTCGCCTACTTGCAGTTCGTAGCCTTGCGGGTGCAGCCGGGCAAATTCATGCACGCCGGCCAGTTCCGCGGCTTGCAGCACCAGTTCGTCTTCCACGTAGCGGGCGCCGCTGACCAGGTTGTCGCGCAGCGTGCCGCTGAACAGGTGGATGTCTTGCGGCACGTAGCCGATGTTGTGGCGCAGTTCGCTGATGTCGAGCTGACGCATGTCGACACCGTCGATTAGCAGGCTGCCGGAGTCGGCCTGGTGCAGACCGACGATCAATTTGGCCAGCGAGCTTTTGCCCGAGCCGCTGCGGCCGATGATGCCGACCTTCTCGCCGGGGCGAATCACCAGGTTCATGTTGATCAGCGCGGTGTTCTGCTGCTGCGGGTAGTTGAAGTTGAGCTGGCGCAGTTCGATGGCGCCCTGCACGCGCTGACGGGTCAGCGGGCGATCGTCGGATTGGCGCTCTTGCGGCAGGTCCATCATCTGGTCGACCGAGGCCATGGTGACCTTGGCTTGCTGGTAGCGGCTGAGCAGACCGGAGAGTTGCGACAGCGGGCCCAGCGCGCGGCCGCTGAGCATGTAGCAGGCGATCAGGCCGCCCATGCTGAGGTTGCCGTCGATGATTTGGTACACGCCGAAAATAATCATGATCACCCCGGCCAACTGCTGAATCAGCATGGTCGAGTTCATCGCCAGGTTCGACAGCATGCGCGCCTTCAGCTCCAGACGGCTGAGGGTGCCGATGGTTTGCTCCCACTGGTATTGGCGTTCGCTTTCAGCGTTGTTGACCTTCACCGCGTCGAGACCGGCGAGGGTTTCGATCAGGCTCGATTGCCGCTCAGCGGCCAGCGCCATGCTGCGTTCGATGGTTTCGGTCAGCGGTTTTTGCAGCGCCCAACTGATCAGCAAGGCCAGGGGAAAGGCCATTACCGGAATCCACACCAGGTGCCCGCCCAAGAGCGCAATCACCAGCAGCACCAACAAGGTGAAAGGCAGGTCGATCAGGCTGGTGAGGGTCAGCGAGGCGAGGAAATCGCGCAGGGTCTGAAATTCATGAATGTTCTGGGCAAAGCTGCCGACGCGCTTGGGGCGGTATTTCATCGACATGCCGACGATGCGTTCGAACAGCGTGGCGGAAATGATCAGGTCGGTTTTCTTGCCGGCCAGGTCCAGGCACAGCCCGCGCAGGCTTTTCAGCAGAATGTCGAACAGGTAGGCGCCGCTGATGCCGATGGCCAGCACCCACAAAGTGGCGGCGGCCTGGTTGGGCACTACGCGGTCGTACACGTTCATCACGAACAGCGGCGCGCCGAGCGAGATGACGTTGATCAGCAGGCTGGCGGCGATAGCGTCGGCGTACAGCCAGCGCGAGCGTTTGAGCGTGTCGCGAAACCACGACGAGGTGCGCGGAATAAGCGAACCGTTGTCGGCGTCGAATTTGTGTTGCGGCTGGGCGAAAAACACTTGGCCGCTGTAGTCGGCCTGCAATTTCTCCACCGCTACTTGCACTTCACCGCCGTCGCTTTCGCTCAGCAGCAAGCGCGCGTAGGTGGCGTCGATGGCCACCAGAATGGCGCTGCGGCCATCTTTGAGCAGCAACATGGCCGGCAAGGCCATTGCAGGAATTTGCGCCAGTTTGCGTTGCAGCAGACGGCCTTGCAGCCCGGCACGGGCGGCGGCGCGTGGCAATAAATCGGCGCTCAGGCGCTGGGCCGGCAGCGGCAAACCGGTGGTGAGCATGGCGCGGCTGACAGGTTTCTGATGCAGCGCGCACAGCGACAAGAGGCTGTCGAGCAATGGGTCGTCATGCTGAGCACGGGGATCATGGTGAGGCTGGGTGGGGCGAACGTCTGATTCCACGCTAAACACTCTTGACGCTGGAGGTGGGGTGTACTTGAGCCAGTTGTATCGGCAACGTCTGATGACGCTGTAGGCCGATGCAACAAGGGTGCCTGGACTTTAGCTGGTTGTCGGCGAGGGGGCGAGGTGAGGTTTCCTGCATAAACCAATCGCGACTAAAGCCGCTCCCACAGAGGCACATCGCACCCTGTAGGAGCGGCTTCAGCCGCGAGCTTTTGAAGGCGCTGGCGGAATCAGTTCAACCCCGGCAACGCAATCTTGGGCTTCACGTCGTTCTGCACCACGGTCTCCATCGGCGCGACCACGCCCTGGCTTTTCAGCAAAGTGCCGAGGGTGGCTTGCAGGCGGTACTGGGTGTACTGCTCGGCCAATTTGATTTCGGCCAGACGGCGCTGGGCGCTGAACAGCTCGTTTTCGCTGTCGAGCAAGTCCAGCAGGGTGCGTTCGCCCAGGCCGAATTGTTTCTGGTAGGCGTTGCGCACTTCGCTGGTTTCGTCGACGTATTTCTGTGCGATCGGCAGCTGGGCGCGGGCGTTGCTCAGGGCGTTCCAGGCAAGGCCCAGTTCTTCGTTGAGCTGGCGCAGGGCGTTATTGCGGATGTCCAGCGCCTCACCGGCCTGGTAGGAGCGCGCTTCCAGGGTGGCTTTGTCGCTGCCGCCGCTGTAGAGGTTGTAGCGCATGCGCACCATGGCTTCCCATTCGTTGTAGTGACCGTCCTGGCCGTCGATGTCGTTGTTGGCGGAGCGGCCCAACTCGGCGTCGAAACGCGGGTAGTAGGTGGATTTGGCGGCGTTGTATTGCTCTTCGGCAGCGGCGATATCCGCTTCGGCCGAACGCAGCACTGGGCTGTTTTCGATCAACTGCTGACGCGCCTGGGCCAGGGTTTCCGGCAGTTGCACGCCGGTGGCGGGCTGTTGCAGGTCAACCGGGTCGGCGCCCACGGCGCTGTAGAAGTTGGTTTGCGCATCGACCAGGTTGGTCTGCTCGGTGATCAGGTTGTTGCGGGCCTGGGCCAGGCGCGCTTCGGCCTGGTTGAGGTCGGCCAGCCGCCCTACGCCACGGTCGGTGCGCAGACGAATCTGGTCGTGAATACGCTCGTGGCTGGTGAGGTTGTCTTGGGCCAGGCGCACCAGTTCCTGACGGGTGAGCATTTCCAGGTACACCTGGGCGACGGTCAACGCGGTGCGCTCGGAGGTGTTGAGCAAGGCGTAAGCGCGGGAGTTGACGGTGGCTTTGTTGCGGCCGATTTCGCTGGAGGTGGCGAAACCGTCAAACAGCATTTGGCTCAGGCGCACAGTCGATTCGCCGCGGTTCAGGGTATTCCAATCGTTGCTGCCGGCTTCGGCGCGGCTCGATGGGTTGTCGGTGCCTTCGCGGCCATAACCGGCCAACACATCCACTTTTGGCAGGTAGCCGCCTTGGGCAGCACGCAAACCGGAGTCAGCAGCCAGGCGCCGGTTAACTGCCGCATGAACCTCAGGGTGGTCGGTGACCGCTTGCTGCATGGCCTCCTGAAGCGACTGAGCGGACACAGAAAAGCTGGCACTTACCGCAAGCGGCAGCAACGCAAAAAGACCAAAACGCATGGTGAGTATTTCCCCTGAAACCTACTACGGACGCCAACTACAGGCTTGTGATGGGCACGACAGCGGCAGATGTTTTATTGGTTTTGATGCCAAAAAATAAGTGAGACCGGCCTCTCAATTCCAACCGTCCGATTTCACACTACTATCAAAGTGACATTACGGAATGGATTGTTTAGGATGTCGCAAAATTGGTCAATAGTTTGGCAAAAAGATGACCAAATCGACATTTACGCCAAACAAATGACGCCAACTTTCAGACTATTTGTACTGGCAAGATCCTTGCCTGATCTGCTGCTACCCGTTCGGCCGCTTGACCCAAACCACCCCTTTGCACTGCCGTTTACCTGAAGTTTCCAGGGAGAGTCTTCACATGAGCACCGTCGTCGCCATCGTTAAAAGCATTGTTGGCCAAGTCATCGCGACATCCGCCGAGGGCGCTCATCGCGTGCTGGTCGAAGGCGACCGCTTGTATGTAGGCGACACCTTGGATACCGGTGCCGGCGGCATGGTCACACTGGCGCTGGCCGATGGCCGCACGCTCGACCTGGGCCGCGACACCCAGTGGAGCAGCGCCGATTCGGCAAGCCCCATCACCGAAGCGACGGCCCAAAGCGCCGCCGAGGCCCGTGCTGAAGTGGTGGACGTGCAGCGCGCCATTGTCGCCGGCGCCGACCCGACCCAAGACCTCCCTGCTACCGCTGCTGGCCCTGGCGCGGGTGGCGCGGCCGGTGGCGCAGCGGGTGGTGGCCGCAGCTTTGTGTTGCTGAGCGAAACCGCAGGCGAAGTGCAGCCTGAGATCGGTATCAACTTCAGCAACACGACGGACGGTGATGGGGTTGTTCAGCAGCAAGCGTTCGGCGCCGAGCAAAACGTGGCGCCGCGTTTCGTCACTGCCGACGGAAATGATGCAACTCCGACAATTAACGTCACTACCGACGAAGACGTGACCTTCAATGGCGCCTTCACCGCTGTTGATAACAACGGCGACGCATTGACGTACACCTTGGTCGGCACAGGCCCGGCGAACGGTTCCTTGACGCTGAGCCCGCAAGGCGTCTGGGTGTACACCCCGGTGGCCAACTACAACGGCCCCGACAGTTTCCAGGTGGTGGTGACCGATGGCCGTGGCGCCAGCGACACCCTGACCGTGAACATCGGCGTGACGCCGGTTAACGATGCACCGGTTGCCGATGCCGCCAACGGCAGCGCCACAGAAGACGGCGCCATCGTTTCTGGCCAACTAACCGCCAGCGACGTCGATACCGGCGACACCCAAACCTTCACCCTGCAAGCCGGCGCCACCGCGCCAGCCGGTTTCACCCTGAACGGCAATGGCACCTGGTCCATCGACCCGAGCAACGCGGCATACCAGAACCTGGCGGCCGGCGAACAGCTGACCATTAACGTGCCGTTCACCGTCACCGACAGCGGTGGCCTGACCAGCAACAACGTGCTGACCCTGACCATCACCGGCGTAAACGATGCCCCGGTGGTGAGCGGCGATGTCACCGTCACCACCAACGAAGACGCCGGCGGTCTGACGGTCGACCTGCTGGCCAACGCCAGCGATGTGGATAAAGGCGATGTGGTCAGCGTTAAAGACGTGGCCCAGTCCGGCGCCGGCGATGCTTCAGGCGTCACCATCAATGCCAACGGCACCCTGAGCGTGACACCGGGCGCCTACAACTACCTGGCGGCCGGCGAGAGCGTCACCCTCACTTACACCTATAACGTGGTCGACCAGAACGGCGGCGTTACCCCGGCCAGCGCCACTATCACCATCGACGGCGTGAACGACGCGCCCGTGGTCAGTGCGGCAGTCAGCGCCGTGACCAACGAAGACGCCGCCCCGCTCAGCGTTAACCTGCTGCAAAACGCCAGCGACGTAGACCTGAGCGACAGCCTCAGCGTGGCCAACTTGCAGGAAACCAGTGGCGGCAACACTGCCGGCGTATCGCTGAATGCCGACGGCACCCTGAGCGTCAACCCGAACGCCTATACCTATTTGGCTGCCGGTCAGCAGGTGGTGCTGAACTACACCTACGACGTCATTGACAGCAACGGCGGCGTTACGCCAACGACGGCCACGATCACCATCGACGGCCGCAACGATGCACCGGTAGCCGTGGCCGACGTGAAGTCGGGCAGCGAAGACACGGTGATCACCGGCAACGTCATCACCAACGACAGCGATGTGGATGCGGGCGCAGTATTGTCCGTGACCAAATTCAGCTACTCGGTCGGCCCGCTGACCTTCAGTGCCAACGCCGGCGACACCCTGAACACGATCGTCGGCAAGCTGACCATCAGCGCCAACGGTGATTTCACCTTTACCCCGGTTGCCAACTACAACGGCCCGGTGCCGACCGTCACTTACACCTTGAGCGACGGCACTGCCACCAGCACCGCCACGCTGAATATCAACGTCACGCCGGTCAACGACGCGCCGTTCATTACCGCGCCGACCAGCGTGCAAGTGACCAGCGAAGACACCAGCAAAGTGTTCTCTGTGCTGCGCGGCAACAGCATCGCCACCGGCGACATCGACAGCGCCAACCTGACCACCACCTTGAATGTCGACCACGGCACCCTGACCCTCGGCCCATTGGCCGGCGGCGTGACCGTGACCGGCAATGGCACCGGCAGCCTGGTGCTCAGCGGCAGCTCGGCGGCCATCAACGCGGCCTTGCAAGGCCTGAACTACAAGCCGACCGCCGACTACAACGGCGTCGACAACCTGAAAATCAGCAGCACCGACGGCAGCCTGACGACCAATAGCAACGTCGCCATTCGCGTGGACGCCGTGGCCGACATTCGCCCGGATACCGTCAGCGTCAACGAAGACAACGTGCTCACCTTCAACGCCATTACCGGCGTGGGCGGCGGCTCGGCAGACAACTTCGAAAACGCCGGCCGTGCCGTGACTTCGGTTACCCAAGGCGCCCATGGCAGCGTGACGTTCAACGCCGACGGCACGCTGGTGTACACGCCAGAGGCCAACTACAACGGCACCGACACCTTCACCTACACCGTGACCTCGGGCGGCGTGACTGAAACCGCGACCGTGACCGTGAACGTCAACCCGGTTAACGATGCCGCCGTGCTCACCCCGGCAAACGTGGCCGTGGCCGAAACCGATGCCGCCATCACCACCGGCGGCACGCTGAGCATTACCGACATCGACAGCCCGGCCACCTTTGCCGCGCAAACCAACACCGCCGGCACGTACGGCACCTTTAGCGTCGACGCCAATGGCGCGTGGACCTACCAGGCCAACGCTGCCTACAACAACCTGAACGTGGGCCAAAGCGTCAGCGACACTTTTACTGTGGTGAGTGCCGACGGTACGCCGACCACCGTGACCGTAACCATCAACGGCACCAACGACGCACCGATAGCCAGTAGCAGCGTGGTCGCCAGCGGCAATGAAGATTCGGCAGCGCCGATTGCCGTCACCCTGGCCGGCAGCGACGTCGACGGCACCGTCACCAGCTACTCGATTGAATCGCTGCCGGACCACGGCACCCTGTATTCCGATGCAGCCGGCACGCAAGCCATCAGCGTTGGCCAAGTGGTCAGTGGCCCGGTGTATTTCGTGCCCACCGCCAACTGGGGCGGCAGCACCACCTTCGACTTCAAAGCCATCGACAACAATGGCGCCAGCTCCACCACTGGCAGCGCCGCCATCAATGTCACGCCAGTGGCCGATGCGCCTACCCTGACCTTCGGTGCCGGCAGCCAACTGGCGTCCACCGACTTCCAGGAAACCAACCTCAGCGGCGGCTGGAGCAGCAACGTTGCCGACAGCACCCTGGGCAGCGGCCAATGGCACACCGACAACGGCGGCAACGCGCTGGAAGTGGGTAGCGAAGGCACCTACATCAGTGGCGGCAGCAGCAGCAACCAAGTCATCGAACTGGAACGCAACCCAGGCGATGCCAGCAACCTGTACACCACCGTGGCCGCGCAAGCCGGCGACACCTTCGTGGTGCAACTGCAGTACTCGCCACGCAGCGGTTCGGAAGCAAGCTCGAGCATCGACGTGTTCTGGGGCGGCGTAAAAGTCGGCACCCTGAGCGGCACCACCGCCGGCCTGACCAATTACAGCTTCACCCTGCCAGCCGACAAGGCCGGCAACTACACCCTGGAATTCCGTGCCACCGACAGCAACTCGGTCGGCGGCCTGCTCGACAACATCAGCCTCGGCCAGCAGGTCAACGTTGGCCTGGAAGATCACGCCATTCGCTTGTCGAGCATCACCGCTGCGGTGACCGATACCGACGGTTCAGAAAGCATCAGCAAAATCACCATCGACGACGCCCCGGCCGGCTCGGTACTGAGCGACGGCAACGGCAACAGCGTGACCAGCACCGGCAGCCCGGTGGACATCACCGGCTGGGCCAAAGGCAGCCTGACCCTCACGCCGCCTGAGAACTTCAACGGCACCATCGTGCTGCACGTCAGCGCCACCTCCACCGAGGCAACCGGCGGCAGCGCCACCACGACCCTGCCGCTGACCGTCACCGTGCGCCCGGAAAACGACGCACCGACCGCCACCAACCAAAGCCTGACCACCGAAGAAGACACCCCACTGACCGGCACCGTAACCGGCAGCGATGTTGACGGCGACACGCTGACCTACAGCCTT
The DNA here is from genome assembly GCF_979258635.1 of Pseudomonas sp. AC070. Classification (NCBI taxonomy): domain Bacteria; kingdom Pseudomonadati; phylum Pseudomonadota; class Gammaproteobacteria; order Pseudomonadales; family Pseudomonadaceae; genus Pseudomonas; species Pseudomonas sp. AC070. The sequence goes on along the minus strand of NZ_OZ409871.1, from coordinate 1,264,126 downwards.
GTAAGCGGCCCGGCCCACGGCACCCTGACGCTCGATGCCAACGGCAGCTTCACCTACACGCCCGCTAAGGACTACACCGGCCCGGACAGCTTCCAGGCCCTGGTCAGCGACGGCAAAGGCGGCACCACCACCAGCACCATCAGCATTGGTGTAACGCCCGACAACGACGCGCCGATTGTGGGCAACCAAACGCTCACGACCGCCGAAGACACGCCGCTGACTGGCGCCGTAACCGGCAGCGATACCGATGGCGACAGCCTCAGCTACAACCTGAAAACCCCCGCTGCCAACGGCACCGTGTTGCTCAACGGCGACGGCACGTTCACCTACACCCCGAACGCCAACTACAACGGCGGCGACAGCTTCACCGTCAGCGTTTCCGACGGCAAAGGCGGCCTCGTTGATAGCGTTATCACCATCGGCGTAACGCCGGTTAACGATGCCCCAACCACCAGCAATCAATCGCTGACCACCGCTGAAGACACCCCGCTGACCGGCGCTGTAACCGGCACCGATGTCGATGGCGACAGCCTCAGCTACACCGTGAAAACTCCGGCCGCTAACGGCAACGTCGCGCTGAATGCCGACGGCACTTTCACCTACACGCCAAACGCCAATTACAACGGCGGCGACAGCTTTACCGTCACCGTTTCCGACGGCAAAGGCGGCACCGTCGATAGCGTGATCACCGTCGGCGTAACGCCGGTTAACGATGATCCAACCACCAGCAACCAATCGCTGACCACCGCCGAAGACACCCCGTTGACCGGCGCCGTAACCGGCAGCGACACCGATGGCGACACCCTCAGCTACACCGTGAAAACTCCGGCCGCTAACGGCACCGTGTTGCTCAACGGCGACGGCACGTTCACCTACACCCCGAACGCCAACTACAACGGCGGCGACAGCTTCACCGTCAGCGTTTCCGATGGCAAAGGCGGCCTCGTTGATAGCGTTATCACCATCGGCGTAACGCCGGTTAACGATGCCCCAACCACCAGCAACCAATCGCTGACCACCGCTGAAGACACCCCGCTGACCGGCGCCGTAACCGGCACCGATGTCGATGGCGACAGCCTCAGCTACACCGTGAAAACTCCGGCCGCTAACGGCAACGTCGCGCTTAACGCCGACGGCACGTTCACCTACACGCCGAACAGCAACTACAACGGCTCCGACAGCTTCACCGTCACCATTGCCGACGGCAAAGGCGGCACGGTTGATAGCGTGATCAGCATCGGCGTTACGCCGGTAAACGACGCACCGACCAGCGCCAATCAATCGCTGACCACCGCTGAAGACACTCCGCTGACCGGCGCTGTGACCGGCACTGATGTAGACGGCGACACCCTCAACTACACCGTGAAAACTCCGGCCGCTAATGGCAACGTCGCGCTGAATGCCGACGGCACGTTCACCTATACGCCGAACAGCAACTACAACGGTTCCGACACCTTCACCGTCACCGTCTCCGACGGCAAAGGCGGTACTGTTGATAGCGTGATCAGCGTCGGCGTTACGCCGGTAAACGACGCACCGACTACCGCCAACCAAACGCTGACCACCGCCGAAGACACCCCGCTGACCGGCGCTGTAACCGGCACCGATGTCGATGGCGACAGCCTCAGCTACACCGTGAAAACCCCGGCAGCGAATGGCAACGTCGCGCTGAATGCCGACGGCACCTTCACCTACACGCCGAACGCCAATTACAACGGCGGCGACAGCTTTACTGTCACCGTTTCCGACGGCAAAGGCGGCTCCGTTGATAGCGTGATCACCGTCGGCGTAACGCCGGTTAACGACCAGCCAATTACTGAAAACCAAGCGCTGACCACGGCCGAAGACACGCCGCTGACTGGCGCCGTGATGGGCAGCGATGCCGATGGCGACACCCTGACTTACGCCCTGAAAACAGGTCCGGCCAACGGCACGGTGCTGGTGGGTACGGACGGTAAGTTCACCTATTCGCCAGCCAGCAATTACAACGGCGCCGACACCTTCACCGTGACCATTTCCGACGGCAAAGGCGGCACTGTTGATAGCGTGATCAACATCGGCGTTACGCCGGTTAACGACGCGCCAGTGGTCACCTCCTCCCCGGCCGCTGCGACCGGCACTGCGGTGGAAGCAGGCAATACCGATGCAGGCGCCACCGTGGCGGGTACACCGAGCGTGACCGGTACACTGACTGCCGGTGATGTGGATCAGGGTTCGGTAACTACCTGGACTGTCGCGAACGGCGCCGGCAACTACGGCACCCTGGCAATCACAGCGGCGGGCGTATGGACTTACACGCTGGATAACGCCAAGGCTGCGACCCAGGCGTTGGCCGAAGGCCAGACCGGCAAAGAAACCTTTACCGCGACCGTGTCCGATGGCCAGGGCGGCACCGCTACCCAAGTCATTACGGTCGATGTCACCGGCACCAACGATTCGCCAGTCGTCGCGGCTGCACTGACAGCGGCGGGCGCTGAGGACGGCGCCGCTATCGTCGTTAACCTACTCACCGGTGCCAGCGATGTGGATGCCGGCGCCCTGCTGAAAGTCAGCGGCGTCAGCGCCTTGCCGGCCGGTGTGAGCCTGTCGGGCAGCACCTTGACCGTGAACCCGAGCAACGCCAGCTTCCAGTCGTTGGCGCAGGGCGAAACCAAGGTCATCACCGTGACCTACAACGTGGAAGACGACAAAGGCGCCGTTACCCCACAAACCGCGACCATCACCGTGACCGGCACCAACGATGCGCCTGTAGTCAGCGGCGCGGTGACCGCGACGGGCGCTGAAGACAGTGCCAGCTTCAACGTCAACCTGCTGACCAATGCCAGCGATGTCGACAACGGTGCTGTGCTGAGCGTGACCGATGTCGGCACCTTGCCGGCGGGCGTCACCCGTTCGGGCACAACCCTGACCGTTAACCCATCCGACAGCAGCTTCCAGTCGTTGGCGGTGGGCGAGTCGAAAGTGCTGACGATCAATTACAGCGTGACCGATCAGTTTGGCGCCAAGACTGCACAAACGGCCGTCATCACCATCACCGGCACCAACGATGCGCCAGTAGTCACCTCTTCCGCCGCTGCCGCCACCGGCACCGTGGTAGAAGCCGGCAATACCGATCCGGGCGCTGTGGTCGCGGGCACGCCGTCGGCCACTGGCACGCTGACCGCAAGCGATGTGGACCACAACTCCACCACAAGCTGGAGCCTGCCAAACGGCGGCGCCGGCAGCTTCGGTACGCTGGCACTCACCGCCGCCGGCGTGTGGACGTACACGCTGGACAATGCCAAGGCCTCGACTCAGGCGTTGGCAGAAGGTCAGGTTGGCAAAGAAACCTTCACCGCGCTGGTGTCCGATGGCCAGGGCGGCACGGCGACTCAGGTAATCACCGTTAACGTCACCGGCACCAACGATTCGCCTGTAGTAAGCGGCGCAGTCACCGCCTCGGGCGTGGAAGACGGTGCCAGCTTCACCGTCAACCTGCTCGCCGGCGCCAGCGACGTGGACAGCGGTTCCAGCCTCAGCGTGGCCAATGTCGGCACCTTGCCCGCAGGCGTTTCCCGCGTGGGCAGCGTGCTCACCGTGGACCCAAGCAATGCCGCGTTCCAGGCGTTGAAAGCCGGCGAGCAACAGACTCTGACCGTCACCTACAACGTGGTTGACGACAAAGGCGCGGTGGTGCCGCAAACCGCCGTGATCACCATCACCGGCACGAACGACGCACCGGTTATTACCTCGAACGCTGCCGCCGCAGCCGGCACCGTCACCGAAGCCGGTCTGACCCCGGCTGGCGCTGCCACTGTTGGCACCGCCACGGCCAGCGGCACCCTGACAGCCACCGATGTGGACCACGATTCCAGCACCAGTTGGAGCCTGGCCAGCGGCACCGGCACTGGCACCTACGGTTCGCTGACCCTGAGCGCCGCTGGCGCCTGGACGTACACGCTGGATAACAGCAAGCCGGCCACCCAAGCGCTGGCGGTGGGCGAAAGCCGTACCGAAACCTTCAACGCCACCGTGTCCGACGGCCAGGGCGGCAGCAACGTGCAAGTCATCACCGTCACCGTTAACGGCACCAACGATGCGCCGGTGGTCACCTCCGCCGCCAGCGCCGCGACCGGCACCGTGATTGAGGCCGGTCTGACGCCTGCGGGCGCGGCCACAGCGGGCACCCCGTCGGCCACCGGCACCCTCACCGCCAGCGATGCGGACCACGGTTCAAGCACCACCTGGAGCGTGGCCAACGGCACGGGCACCTACGGTTCGCTGACCATGAGCAGCGCCGGCGTGTGGACCTACACCCTGGACAACAGCAAGCCGGCCACCCAAGCCTTGGGCGCGGGCAGCACCGGCACCGAAACCTTTACGGCAACCGTGTCCGACGGCTTGGGCGGCACCACCACGCAAGTGATCAACGTCAACGTCACCGGCACCAACGATGCGCCAGTGGCCGTGGCTGACACCTATGTGCTGGGCCTTACAGGTCAGTACTACGGCTATGCACAAGGCAACGGCGCCAACCTGACGACCATTTCCCAGGTTGAATCGCTGATCGCCGGCAAAACCCCGGATGCCACGTTCGTTTCCACCAACCTGAACTACGGCGGCGTCAGCACCAACCTGGGTGAAGGCACCAACCTGCAAACGTTCCTGGGCAATGACAAGGCCAGCCTGTCGACCGACCCGGGCAACACCAGCGACGCCATCATCAAACTCAGCGGCCAGATCAGCCTGGCGGCCGGCAACTACACCTTCAAAGTGACCTCGGACGACGGCTTTATCCTGCGTATCGATGGCCAGGACGTGGTCAAGTTCGATGGCAACCGCAGCGCATCGGCGACCACTGCCAACTTCACGATTCCCACCGGCGGCGCGCACCAGATCGAGATCGTTTATTGGGACCAAGGCGGCAACGCTGCGCTGAAAGTGGAAGTGAAAGCGGCCGGCGCTGCCGACTCCGCTTACACCGTGCTCGGCGCCAGCGGCAACACCGGTTCATTGGTCACTGCCGAAGACACGGCGCTGACCATCAATGCCAGCACCCTGCTGAAAAACGATTCCGACGTGGACGGCAATACCCTCACGCTCACTAGCGTGCAGAACCCCACCCACGGCACCGTCGCGTTGAACAACGGCGTGATTACCTTCACCCCGGATGCCAACTACAACGGCGAAGCGACGTTCCAGTACAGCGTCAGCGACGGCAAAGGCGGCACCGCCAGCGCGACCGTGACGATGTACGTGACGCCGGTAAACGACGCCCCGGTGGTGTCGGCTACACCGGTGGCGCTGAGTGGCAACGAAGACACCGCGATCACCATTACCTCGGCGCAATTGTTGGGCAATGCCACCGACCCGGACGGCAACGCGCTGACCGTGGTAGGCCTGAGCAAAACCTCCGGCCAGGGCACCTTGGTGGCCAACGCCGACGGCACCTGGACGTTCACGCCGACCAAAGATTGGAATGGCGACGTGACCTTCAGCTACACCGTCAGCGATGGCACCGTCGCCACCGCCGACAGCGCTGTGCTCACCATTAAACCGGTGGCCGATATCGTCGCCGATACCGGTGTGACCAACGAAGACACCAGCATCACGCTCAACGTGCTGGGCAACGACACCTTCAGCAACACTGCGACCATCAGCGCCATCAACGGCACCACCATTGCCAACAATGGCTCGGTGGCGGTGGACCACGGTTCGGTGAAATTGGTTAACGGCCAGTTGCAGTTCACCCCGACTGCCGATTACCACGGCCAGTCGAACTTCACCTACACCGTGACCTCGGGCGGTGTCACCGAAACCTCGACCGTCAAGCTGATGGTCAACTCAGTGAGCGACGCCGCCACCCCAACGGTCAGCGTGACGCCGAAGGGCTACTGGACCTTTGACGCCACCACCAGCAATGGCTCGGTTGTGACCAATGAAATCACCAAGCAAACCGGCACACTGGTCGATGCCGACAGCAATAAACCCGCTGACCTGCCGCAACTGAGCAGCGCCAGCCGCGCTGACGGTGCAGGCAAATACCTGGTGCTCAATACCGGTAGCGACACGGGCGATCACATTGACGTGAGCAGCTCGATCACGGCCGCCCTGCTGGGCACCGCCACGCTGACGTTCTGGATCAACACCGCACAGGCAGGCAATGCCAGCGGCGCCGGCAGCGTGTGGAGCAACCCGAGCATTATCGGCAGCGAGCAAGTGAGTGGCGGCAACGACATTCAGTGGGGCGCTATCAACGCGGCGGGCAAAATCGGTTTCGGCCTGGGCAACGTCGACGGCGTGTACAGCACCACGTCGATCAACGACAGCCAGTGGCACAACATCGCCATTTCGCGCGACGCCTCCAGCGGCCTGGTGAATGTGTATGTAGACGGCAAGCTGGAAGCCACCGGCAGCCCGGCCGACGCCGCGTTTACCGGCGCGCTGAATCACTTGCTGGAAATTGGCGTGACCGATGCCTTCACCGGCAACGGCACGGAAGCGACCGACTCGAGCTATTTCAAAGGCGCGCTGGATGACCTGCGTATCTACAGCGGCGTGTTGAGCGCTGATCAGATTGCTGCCATCCACCACGTGGAAAACGGCTACCAGGGCACCGCGATTGCCAACGCCACCACCGCTAACGAAAGCACCCTGAGCCTGAGCGTCACCGACACTGCCAGCGTGTTGAAAGTGAGCGGCCTGGAAGCCGGCATGATCATCAGCGACGGCAACGGCCACACCGCCACGTCGACCGGTGTCGATTCGCTGATCGATCTGAGCGACTGGACCACCAGCAGCCTGACGCTCAGCCACACCGGCACCGACTCGGGCACGCTGATCTTCACCGGCACCAACAGCGCTGCCAATGGCGATGTGAGCACCACGTACCAGGCGCTGACACTGGCCAACGGCACGTCGGTTCTGGCCACCGGCACGGTGGGCGCCGACACGCTTACTGGTTCAACAGCGGCCGACCTGCTGCGCGGCGGTGACGGCAACGACACCCTGCACGGCCTGGCGGGCAATGACCGTCTGGAAGGCGGCAACGGCAACGACTCGCTGTTCGGCGGCGCCGGTAACGACATCCTTATCGGCGGTGCCGGCGACGACATCCTGTACGGCGGCAGCGGCAACAACATTCTCACCGGCGGCACCGGTGCCGACACCTTCACCTGGCAGGCCGGCGATGTCGGTAAATCGACCATCACCGACTTCAACGCCAGCGAAGGCGACCGCATCAACCTCAGCGATTTGCTGCCGGATATCACCGACACCAACGTGCTGAGCTACCTGAAAGTGGACACCGCGACGTCGACCATTCAGGTCAGCACCAGCGGCCATATCGATCAGGGTTCGGATGTGAGCATTACCCTGCAAGGCGTCGACTTAAATAACTACGGCTCAACCTCGGCCGACATCATCAAGTCGCTGGTGGCAGGTACCGATCCGGTGGTGAAAACCGACCACCATTAATTAGGGCGGGACTAAACGGCGCGTTCTCTAGCAGTGTGGAGTTCGCGCCGTTTTTTTGCCTGGCAAGAAAGCATTGCAGGCGCTACACACTACTGGCAGGGTCTGCGGCTCTGTCTTCCAAGCCAACGTGTTGAACGAAACCAAGAGGGATTTGCGGATGCTGTATATCCAGCGCAACGAGCAGGGCCAGCTGACGCGCGTCGAAGCCGCCGAGTTTGAGGGCATGAACGGCACCCTGCCGGCCGACGATCAAGAGGCATTGGCCTGGTATTCGAACCAGACCGTCGAAAGCAACCTGATGCAACTCAAACAGAGCGACCTGGAGATGATCCGGGTAATCGACGACTTGATTTCAGTGCTGATGAATAAAGGCGTGCTGCGCATTACCGACTTGCCACCGGCGGCGCAGAGCAAACTGCTCAGCCGTACCCAATCGCGCGAAGCGTTGGGCGGGCTGCATAAGCTGATTAATGATGACGATACCGGGGTGATCTAACCCCGTTTATTGGCTGCCAAACATGGCGGTCCAATAAATACCGGCGTCGCTGCGTGGGTCCAGCGCGTAGGCCGCGCCCAGTTCGCGGTATTGCGGGTTCATCAGGTTGGCGCAGTGGCCGGGGCTGGCCAGCCAGCCGTCGAGCACTTTGCGCGGGCTGTCGTTACCGGCGGCGATGTTTTCGCCAATGGCTTGACCGGCATAGCCGGCCAGCTCGGCACGGTCGCCTGGGGTGCGGCCGTCGCGGTCTTTGTGGTCGAAGAAATTACCATTGGCCATGGCCCGGCTATGGGCTTCGGCGGCACCGGCCAGGGTGTTGTTCCAACTCAAGGGCGCGGCCGCCGCGTAGGCCTGGGTGCCGCACTGGCGGGCCTGGTTGCGGGCGGTGTTGATCATTTGCAGCAACTGTTGGCCCTGGCTCTGCCAGTCGCCCATGCGCGCCGTGAGCATGGGGCGGGCCAGGGTGATGCGCCACAAATCGCCTTCGCGGCGTACGCCGATGTCCACGAACTGCGGGTCGAGAATCACGCGGCAAAAGCTTTCCTGAACCGCCTTCATCGCCGCATCGCTGTCACGCGCGCCCGCCAGGCTGATGGCTTGCACATTGACCATGGGGTAGCCGTTCTTGGCCAGGGCCGTCTGCAAACCGCCGAAGCTGTCCGAGCGCAGGCGCAGGCGCGGGTCGTCGGCCAGCGGCGGCAGCTCTGGCGAGGCCTGGCCTTCGCAGCGCTGAACCTGCCCGCGATAGGCATTGATGGCCTGTACCAGTTGCGTCTCATCGTCGGCCCACACTGGCGTGGTGGCGAGCGCAGACAATGACAGCAACACAACTGGCACAACGGTTGAACGGACGCGCATGTAACTCTCCCTATTGAGCGGACTGCCCCCATGATCAGCGATTTCGCCTGGCCCTGCCCCGGTCAATCCGCCGGATTCCAGCAATCAGCTTATTAGCAGAGCGTATAACGGCATGCAGGTTTATATGGCTAATCAGAGCGCACCGGAGCGGGTAAGGTTCACCCATGCCACTGTGCCATGAGTGTCGGCGAACACAGCGCCGCACGCTATAGCCCGATAGACAACGGAGCGTTTCACCCTGGCAAGTGTCTAGCATAGGGCTTGGCCATCTGCCGACCGCAACAGATCCATCGCTACCCGCTGAATTTCTTTCGCCAACGTTTCGCGTATTGGAGGTTTTCATGCTCACCATTGGTTACGCCGCCCAAACGGCAAAATCGCCCCTGGCGCCATTCAAATTTGAACGCCGCGCCCTGCGCCCGAACGACGTCGCGATGGAAATTCTGTACTGCGGCGTGTGCCACTCCGACTTGCACCAGGCACGGGATGACTGGGGCTTCAGCACCTTCCCAATCGTGCCAGGCCACGAAATTGTCGGCCGCGTCACCGAGGTGGGCAGCGCGGTGAAACGCTACAAGGTCGGCGATGCCGTGGCCGTGGGCTGCATGGTCGACTCCTGCCAGGAGTGCGACCAATGCCGCAAAGGCGAAGAGCAGCTGTGTCGCCAGGCCAATACCCAGACCTACAACAGCCGCGACCGCATCACCAAAGAGCCTACCTACGGCGGTTACTCCAAACATTTGGTGGTGCGTGAAGAGTTCGTTTTGCGCGTACCCGACGCGCTGGACCTGGCCAAAGCAGCGCCGCTGCTGTGCGCGGGCATTACCACCTATTCGCCGCTGCGCACTTGGAATGTTGGGCCTGGCAGCCGCGTGGGGGTTATCGGCCTGGGCGGCTTGGGCCACATGGCGGTGAAACTGGCGGCCGGCATGGGCGCGCAAGTGACCGTGCTCAGCCGCAGCAGCGACAAGCAAGCCGACGCACTGGAGCTGGGTGCCGACGCGCTGCTGGTGTCGTCCGACAAAGACGCCATGAAGAAAGCCGCCTCCAGTTTTGACCTGATCATCGACACCGTGCCGGTGCGTCACGACGTGTCGCCGTATATGTCGCTGCTGGATGTCGACGGCACGCTGGTGATCGTCGGCCAGATCGGCCCCATCGACCAACAGCTGACCTTGCCCTTCGTGCTGGGTCGCCGCCGCTTGGCTGGTTCGCCCATTGGCGGTATTGCCGAGACCCAGGAGATGCTGGATTTCTGCGCACGGAAAAACATCCTTCCGGACTGCGAAATGATCCGCATGGATGAGATCAACGAGGCGTTCGAGCGCATGGAGCGCTCGGACGTGCGCTATCGCTTCGTGATCGACATGGCCTCGCTGGCCTGAGCCACCCTGGCGCTGCGCCAGATAAAAAGCCATGGGCAAGGCCCGGGCGGGCTGGCTATGATCGGAGCCCATGAACAGCGCCACGCCGATCCGCCAACCCTGCCCGCCCGGTGTCTGCATTTGCCGACTGGAAGAACTGCGCTCGGCCGCTGATGCCGACCTACGCATCGTGCGGCTCACCCGCCTGGAAGAGAAAAAGCTGCTCGAACGCCTGGAGCGCATCGACAGCCTCGCCGACCTTGAACACATGTGCCGGCGGATGCACGAGCAGTTGGGCATTCGCCTGGACATCGGCCCCGGCCACACCGAAGTGCGCACCATGCGCGGCATTGCCATCTATGTGCACGACCTGCCCGGCCTATGCCGCAAAACCCGCCAAGCCATTCCAGCCGCCATTCGCCGTGGCCTGGAACACACCCCGCAAATTGCCTTCGACCTGCTCAACGCCAACGACCTGCTGCGCGACGCTTAACGCCGCCGCCCGGAAGGTGTTAACGCAGTCGCCAGCGCCTCCAGCAGCGCGCTAACCTTCGGCAGGTTCTGCCGCGTTTTCAGCCACACCAGATTGATCGGCGAACCATCAAGGGCCAAATCCGGCAGCACTTGCACCAGGCTGCCGCTGTGCAGGTGGTCTTGCACCAGCCACAGCGGCAACTGCGCGATGCCCTGCCCGGCCAGCACAGCCACCACCTGCGCTTCGCCGTCGCCCACGGCAATACGCCCCGGCATCACGCGGCGCTCTCGGTCGCCTGCGTGCTCGCCGGAAAACAGCCACGGGTTCACGCCGCCATCGCTGCGCCCATACACCACGCAGCTGTGCTGCTCGAGGTCGTGCACGGTGCGCGGCTCGCCGTGCTCGGCCAAATAGCGCGGCGCGGCGCAGAAAATCAGGCGCTCTGCGCCCAGATAACGGTGGCCCAAAGCGATGGGCCATTCATCGGGACCACCGATGCGCACGAGGATGTCGATGCCCTCCTCCACCGGATCGACAAAGCGGTCGGAGAACGACACATGGGGGTGCAACAGCCCGTGCTCGGCGACGAAATCGAGAATCACCGGCAGCACGTGCAGGCGGCCGAATGAGGCAGGCAAATCGACCCGCACCTTGCCGCACGGTTCGCCGTGTTCGGTGTGCAGCGCCAGTTCGGCCTCCTCCAGTTCGGCCAACACGGCGGTGCAGGTGCGGTAGAAATCCACCCCCGCTTCGGTGAGTGCCAGGCGCCGGGTGGTGCGTTGGAACAGCCGCGTGTTGAGGCGCGATTCGAGCCGCGCAATGCCTTTGCTCACCGCCGAACTGGTGAGATTCATGCGCTCGGCCGCGGCGGTAAAGCTGCCGGCATCGGCCACGCAGACGAACAGATCGATGCCTTTCAAGCGTTCAGAGGAAAACATGGCGTGCCTGCATTAAGGAATTATGGTCACAGCAGTTGGGATAAACCAGCGTAAATCGGAACTGCATTCGCCAATAAGCTTGCCGCCTGGTTTTCTCAAGAGCAACTGACGATGCAATCTTCCACTTCAACGGCTTCTACCGTCGCCGCCGCGTCCAAGGCGGCACCTCGCGCCGGTCTGTCCATTCTGATTCTGGCCATCGCCGGCTTCATTATTCTGACCACCGAGTTCCTGATTCTGGGCCTGCTGCCTGCCTTGGCGCGGGACCTGAATATCTCCATTCCTGTGGCCGGCCAACTGGTCACTTTGTTCGCGTTCACCGTGATGCTGTTCGGCCCGCTGCTCACGGCCAAACTGGCACACGTGCCGCGCAAAAAACTGTTTGTGTTTGTGCTGCTGGTGTTTGTGGCGTCCAACGCCCTGGCAGCTGCGTCCACCTCGATCTGGGTGCTGGCAGTGGCGCGCTTTATGGCGGCGCTGTTTCTGCCGGTGTTCTGGAGCACGGCCAGCGAAACCGCAGGCCAACTGGCCGGCCCTGGCAACAGTGGCAAGGCGGTAGCGCAGGTGTACATGGGCATTTCTGCCGCCTTTGTCTTTGGTATTCCGCTGGGCACTTTGGCGGCCGACGCGCTGGGCTGGCGCGGCAGTTTCTGGCTATTGGCCGGCGCCGCGCTGTTGATCGCGCTGCTTATTCAAGTGGTGATGCCCGCCATGCCCGCCGCGCCGGTGCAAGCCACGGGCAAACGCCAGACCGACATCCTCAAACAACCGCGATTCCTGGCCCACGTGTTGCTCTCGACACTGGCCTTCACCGCTATGTTCACCGCTTACACCTACCTGGCCGACACCCTTGAGCGCCTGGCGGCGATTCCGTCGGCGCAGGTGGGCTGGTGGCTGATGGGCTTTGGCGCGGTGGGCATGCTCGGCAATCACCTCGGCGGGAAAATGGTTGATCGCAACCCACTCGCCGCCATGGTGCTGTTTCTGCTGATGCTGGCTGCCGGCATGCTCGCCGCCGTGCCCGCTGCCGGACACACGTTCTGGCTGGTGGTGGCGCTCACGGCGTGGGGCGTTGCCCATACGGCGCTGTTCCCCATTTGCCAGGTGCGCGTCATGCAGGCCGGTGCCAGCGCCCAGGCCTTGGCGGCAAGCATGAACATTTCCGCCGCCAACGCTGGCATTGGCCTTGGCGCTATTTTCGGCGGTCTGGGTATTCGCCACTTCGGCTTGGAAAGCCTCGGCGTCCTGGCCACGGTGGGTGCAGCGGCAGCCGTTGTGGTGGCGCTGCTGATGATGCGCCGTCCGGCATAAGCGGTTCATGCGATTTGCATGGCGGCCGTAGGGCAATCGTGCAAATTGCTAATGGCAGGTTGATTGCAAAGACAGCGCAGCCCCCGAATTTGCTGGGCTGCAAGCAGTTTCAAAAGTTGGCACGTCTGCTGCTCTATGTTCTACAACGACTTAAAACCCCCATGGAGCGGTGAAAAATGAAATATCCCGTTAAGCACCTGTTCAACGCCTTCCCGACTTACGAAATCACGTTCAGCCCACGTCCAGACACTTCGGTTCTGTTGACCCTGAAAAACGCCCGCGAAACCTTCACCAAGGTGATCGAGCCGGCGATGATTTTTAACGAGAAGATGGTTGGCCGCCTGATTCGCGAACTGCGCCGTGACATGCGCATCGCCAGCGGCGCCCTGACCTTGAATGTTGAACAAGGTGCTTTCCTGGCCAACCGTGCCAACGAAGCCGCCCGCGCTCAACGCCAAGACTACGCACCCCGCGAGTGGCTGCGCGCTCAAGCGTAAGTTTTCTGCCCGCTGCGGCGTGCACGCGCCGCGCGGCTGTACTGTTTTGGATGCACTGCTTAACGGATGGCTTAACGGACAAAGCCTTGCTCACGGATGAGCCCGATGCAGCTTTCTACTCCCCTCCTTGTGCCTTCAGTGCCCGCTCGCCATTCTTCGGTGATGCGCCGGTGCATCGTTCATATTTCCTGAACTAAAGTGACCCCTCGTGGCCTACGCGTTAGCGAGGCAACAAGCGGTGTTCGTGTGCAGGTTGGATACACTTTCCTGCACAAGATGCGAACACTTCTTTACCGGAAGCCCGCCTTGCTGTATTTCGTCAAAACCTTCTTTAGGGTGAAGGCCGTGTGCCATCAGTGACACCGTCTGCACCCGCCAACACACCTATTAAAAGAACAGCCAACACAGGAGTTTCAGCATGGCCGCACTGGGTCAAGATGCCGTTCAGAAAATTAAAGCCGCCGAGTCGCAGCTGTCCCAAGAGTGGATCGCCTCGCTGCAAGCCACAGGCGGTACGCGCAATCTGAAAGAAGACGAGCTCAAAGCCGACACCCGCGAATTCCTCAAGCTGATCACCACCGCCCTGGAAAACGGTGCCAGCGCCGCCATCGGCACTGCGCAGTGGGAAGACACCCGTCAGTTCCTCGAACGCCTGTCGCGCAACCGCGCTCAGTTGGGTCAGGATTCCAGCCAGACCGCCAATTTTATTTTCGCGCTTAAAGGTCCATTTTTTAGCCTGCTGCAAAAAGAGTTCGGTGACCAACCCGCCGTGTTGGCAGCGCAACTGTTGCAAGCCTCCGAGCTGTTCGACTCCCTCGGCCTGCACACCATCCGCACCTACCAGGCTTCGCGCGAAGCAGTAATCCGTCGCCAGCAAGAAGAGCTGCTGGAACTGTCGACCCCGGTGGTGAAACTGTGGGACGGCGTGCTGGCGCTGCCGATGATCGGCACCCTGGATTCGCAACGCACCCAAGTGGTGATGGAGTCGCTGCTGCAACGCATCGTCGACACCGGTTCGGAAATTGCCATTATCGACATCACCGGCGTGCCGACCGTCGACACCCTGGTGGCCCAACACCTGCTGAAAACCGTGACCGCCATTCGCCTGATGGGCGCGGACTGCATCATCAGCGGCGTGCGCCCACAAATTGCGCAAACCATCGTGCACTTGGGCCTGGACCTGCAAGGCGTCGTCACCAAGGCTAACCTGGCCGACGCCCTGGCCCTGGCGCTACGCCGTCTGGGCACCACCGTGACCAAGGCGCAGTAATCATGGAGCGCATTCCCATTTTGCAGATGGGTCAGTTCCTGCTGGTCACCATTCAGGTGGACATGCATGACCAACTGGCCTTGACCCTGCAGGACGACTTGTCTGAACGCATCAGCGCCACCTCGGCGCGTGGTGTCCTTATCGATATCTCGGCGCTGGACATGGTCGACTCGTTTATCGGCCGCATGATCGGCACCATCTCCGGCTTGTCGCGCATCATGGACGCCGAAACCGTGGTGGTCGGCTTGCAACCGGCCGTGGCCATCACTCTCGTGGAGTTGGGCCTGACCCTGCCGGGCGTGAGCACCGCGCTGAACGTGGAGCGCGGCATGAAGCTCTTGCGCGAGCGGGTTGGCGCGCAATGAACGTGCGCAACAGCGGCACGCAACCGGTACGCATTGAGCAAGACGTGGTAATGGCCCGGCAAACGTCGCGCAAGCTGGCCCAGGAATGCGGCATGCGCCTGATTGACCTGACTAAGCTGGTAACCGCCGTCAGCGAGCTGGCCCGCAACACCGTGGTGTACGGCGGTGGCGGCGACATGGACTGGCAAGTGCTCGACGACGGCGGCCGCACCGGCCTGCGCCTGACCTTCCGCGACGAAGGCCCCGGCATTCCCGACCTCAAGTTGGCAATGACCGATGGCTGGACGTCTGGCAGCGGCATGGGCCTGGGGTTAACCGGCGCCAAGCGTTTAGTCGATGAGTTCGAGCTGGACACCGCGCCCGGCAAAGGCACCCGCGTGACGATCACCCGATGGACGTGAACCTAAGCAGCTCCCTCACCCTGGTGCTGCACGTGGATGACGAGAGCCAAGTCGGGCACGCCCGCCGCGTGGTGCAAAAGCTGGCTGAAGACAGCGGCTTCAACGCCAACGATGCGGGCCGCGCGGCCCTGGTGGCCACCGAACTGACCAGCAACCTGCTCAAGCATGCCGGCCGTGGCGAGCTGCATGTGCGCACGCTGCCTTTTTCCGAGGCCACTGGCATTGAGCTGGTGGCGGTGGATCGCGGCCCAGGCTTCGAGCTGAACGACTGCCTGGCCGATGGTTTTTCCACCGGCGGCACGCAAGGCATTGGCATGGGCGCGGTGGATCGGCAGTCGGATGTCTTCGATGTGTTTGCCGACGCCCGTGGTGCGGTGCTAATGGCGCGGTTGTACCCGCGCGGCAAACACAGCGCCGACCTGCGCTTTGGCGTCACCCAGCATTCGCTGCACAACGTACCAGCGTGCGGCGATACCTGGCATCTGGTGGTCAAGGACAACCATGTCAGCGCAATGATCATCGACGGTCTCGGCCATGGCGAAGAAGCCGAAGAAGCCTCACGTGCTGGCGAAGTCGCTTTCGCCGCCTCGCCATTTTCAGTACCGGTGGTGCTAATTGACGATATGCACCGGGCCATGTGCGGAACCCGAGGTGGCGCGGGCGCCGTGGCGCAATACAACGCCAACACCGGCAGCCTGCATTTCGCTGGCATCGGCAATATCGGCGCTACGCTTATAACGGCCGACAAAAGCCGCGGCCTGGCTTCGCACCCCGGCATTCTTGGCGCTCAGTTTCGCAAGGCACAGGGCTTCGACTTCGCCGACTGCGGCGGGCAACTGCTGGTGATGTTCAGCGATGGCTTGCAGTCGCGCTGGAACCTGCGCGACTACCCCGGCCTGGTGCACCGCCACCCCGCTGTGATCGCCGCCGTGCTGCACCGTGATTTTTGCCGGGGCCGTGATGATGTAACCGTATTGGTCGTTCCACTGGAGGCAGCCAATGGCTGACAGCGATATTCAGGCGCGCCTGCAGGCCGTGCTGGCTGAAAACGAAGCGCTGCGCGCCGAGCTTGAAGAAACCAATCAGGGCGTGCTGGCCTTGTATGCCGAACTGGATACGCAGGCCGATGAATTGCGCCAGGCGTCGGATTTGAAAAGCCGTTTCCTCTCGTACATGAGCCACGAATTCCGCACGCCGCTGGGCTCGATTCTGAGCATCACCAGCCTGCTGGATGACGAACTCGACGGCCCGTTGAGCCCCGAGCAGCACAAGCAGGTGGGCTTTGTGCGCACCGCCGCCAGCGAGCTCAGCGACATGGTCGACGACCTGCTCGACCTGGCGAAAATCGAGGCCGGGCGCATCAGTATTTCGCCGGACTGGTTCGATATGTTCGACCTGTTCTCGGCGCTGCGCGGCATGTTCCGCCCCATCGTCGATGGCAGGTCGGTGGACCTGGTGTTTGCCGAGCCGGTGAACATGCCCAGGCTCTACACCGACGATAAAAAGCTGGCGCAGATTCTGCGCAATTTCATTTCCAACTCCTTGAAGTTCACCCAGCGCGGCGAAGTGCGCGTGTCCGCGCGTCTGGAAAGCGACACCGAAGTGCGCTTCGCCGTGTCGGATACCGGGATTGGCATTCCAGCGGAAATGCACGGCACGCTGTTTGAAGACTTCTCGCAAGTGGACTCACCGCTGCAGAAACGTTTTCGTGGCACCGGCCTGGGTCTGTCGTTGTGCAAACGCTTCGCCGCGTTGCTGGGCGGGCGCGTTGGCGTGGAGAGCGAACCCGGCGTCGGCTCGACGTTCTACGTGATCATTCCTTTTGCAATTGGCCAGGAAAAACCCGATGAAGAATGACGTTCATTTGCTGATCGTCGACGACAACGTGGCCACGCGGTATGCCTTGCGGCGCCGCCTGGAGCAGCAGGGCTATGTCATCGATGAAGCCGGCACAGGTGCTGAAGGCCTGGCGCTGATTGCAGCAAATGAGTACGACGGGTTGATTCTCGACGTGAACCTGCCGGACATGACCGGCTTCGACATCGTGCGCGAGATCCGCCAGCACACGCGAACCGAACTGGTGCCGGTCATTCACGTATCGGCCGCCTCGATTCAGGCCCACGACATTGTCACCGGCCTTGAAACCGGCGCCGACGCCTACCTGACGCACCCCATTGACCCCGAAGTGTTGATGGCCACGCTGCGCACGTTGTTGCGCGTGCGTGACAGCGAAAACGCGCTGCGTGAAAGTGAAGCGCGCTTCCGCGAGATTTTCCGCAACGTGTCGGCGCCCATTGCGGTGATCGACGAACAGCTCAACGTCATCGAAAGCAACCAGGCGTTTGCCCAGTTGTTGCACGGCGATGAACGCCTGCTCGAACACATCGGCGCGGGCCAGGATGAGCCGCTGATTGAACTGCGCAAACGGGTGCTGGCCGGCGAGCGTTGGAAAGGCACGCTCACGCTGCAACTTGATGGCGAAAACCGTGAGACCGAGTGGCAGGTTTCGCCCTATCGCCTGCCCGGCCACAGCCTGGTGTTTGTTGAAGACGTGACCGAACACCGCGAACGTGATCGCGTCCAGCGCCAGCAGCTGGACAAAGCCCACAGCCGCATCGCCCAGGAAGTGGCCGAGCGCGCGCGCACCGAAGAGCAGTTGCTGCAGGCGCAGAAAATGGACGCCCTCGGCAAGCTCACCGGCGGCATCGCCCACGACTTCAACAACATGCTCACCGGCATTATTGCCGCCGTGGAACTGATGAAGCGTCGCGTGGAAGACCAGCGCTACGACACGCTGATGCGCTATGCCGACGCCGCGCTGAGTTCGGCCAACAGTGCCGCCGCGCTCACCCATCGCCTGCTCGCCTTTGCCCGCCAGCAGCCGCTGGACACACGCCCTATCGATATCAACGAGCATGTGTTGTCGCTGGAAGAAATGCTGCGACGCACCATTGGCGAACGCATTTCCCTAACCCTGGAACTCACTGCCGGCACCTCCATTGCGATGGTCGACCCGTTCCAGTTCGAGAGCTCGGTGCTCAACCTGATCATCAACGCGCGCGATGCGCTGCCCAAGGGTGGCAGCATCCGCATCGCCACCTACGCCACGGTGGTGTCGGGTAATGCCAAGTTGGAAGACGGCACCTATATCGCCCTGTCGGTTCGCGACGATGGCATCGGCATTGATGAGTCAGTAATCGGCAAAGTCTTCGACCCGTTCTTCAGCACGAAACCGGTCGGCCAAGGTACTGGCCTGGGGCTGTCGAGTATTTACGGCTTTGCCCGGCAATCGGGCGGCGATGTGAGCATTCGCAGCCGCATCAATAAAGGCACCGAAGTGGTGTTGCTGTTGCCGGCCGGCGATGCCTTACCCGCCAGCGAAGCCGTGCCGGCGACCGCGCCGCAACAGGGCAGCGGTGAGCATGTGCTGATCGTTGAAGACCTGGCCTCAGTGAGCGCGCTGATGTCGGAAATTCTCAGCGATGCCGGTTACAAATTCACTCAGGTGTACGACGCAGAAGGCGCGGTGCAGGCGTTGAAGAACGACCCCTCCATCGACTTGCTGCTGACCGACATCGGCTTGCCGCGCATGGACGGCCGCGACCTGGCCGCCCTCGCCCGCACCATGCGTGCGGGACTGCCGGTGCTGTATGTGTCGGGCTACGCCGAAAATGCCCTGGACCGCCAGGACCTGGCCGGCACCGGCATGGACATGCTCAGCAAACCCTTCCACAGCGTCGACCTGCTCGAGCGCGTCCGCGCCTTGCTCGACCGCTAACGGGCGCCTTCTATCGACAAGCTCGATAAATCTGCGCCCATAAAAAAGCCGCCCACAGAGGGCGGCAAATAAAACCAAAGGTGATGAAGGGAGCAAGGCACTGAATTAGTCTCTGAATTCAGTGCGTTGGGGATTCATCGCGGCCAAGAGTAAGCCCCCGCCCGCCAAACGCACCATTAATAGCGTCGATAGTAAAAATTGAAATAAGCAGTTTTACCGATGGTTTTAAACCGCGTATTTATCCCATCCGCTGCATAGGCTGGGACTTCCTATAGCTCAATAACGTCCCGCCCGTGGTTCGCCTGCCTGCCAGGCTGACCCGATGCGCCGTGCAGCGCCTGCCGCCTTTAGCAACAACAACACATACCAAGAACCGTTATTGGAGCACCTATGTTCAATCGCACACGCATCGCGCTGGCCTGCGCGCTGGCATCGCTGAGTCTTTCGCCGGCGTTTGCCAGTGAGCAATCCGAGTCCAAGGGCTTCGTTGAAGACAGCAGCCTCAACCTGCTGCTGCGCAACGCTTACTTCAACCGTGACTACAAAAACGGCGCCGCCGACCGCAAGGTCTGGGGCCAGGGCTTTATCGGTACGTTCGAGTCCGGTTTCACCCAGGGCACCGTCGGCTTTGGCGTTGACGCCTATGGCCTGCTGGGCATCAAGCTCGACAGCGGCCGTGGTCGCAATTACGGCGCCTTCTTCGACACCGATAGCGACGGCCACCCGGTAGACGACCTGTCTGAAGCAGGCGGCGTGGTGAAGCTGCGCATCTCCAACACCGTGCTGCGTTA
Organism: Pseudomonas sp. AC070; assembly: GCF_979258635.1. Taxonomy (NCBI): domain Bacteria; kingdom Pseudomonadati; phylum Pseudomonadota; class Gammaproteobacteria; order Pseudomonadales; family Pseudomonadaceae; genus Pseudomonas; species Pseudomonas sp. AC070. The sequence goes on along the minus strand of NZ_OZ409871.1, from coordinate 1,244,127 downwards.
CGGCAACCAGTTCCCATCGTTGCCGGTATTGGCGTACGACGATTCGCGTCTGCTGCCACAAGCCTTCACCGGCACCCTGGTGACCAGCAAAGAAATCGAAGGCCTGGAACTCAACGCCGGCCGTTTCACCGCGGACAGCCCAATGGGCGACGCCGCGCGCGACCCGAACCGTCTGAAAAGCATCGACGTGATCGGCGGCAGCTATGTGGTCAACGACGCCCTGAGCGTGGCCGCGTACCACTCCGACGTGGAAGACACCTTCAAGAAGTACTACGGCAACGTGAACTTCACCCAGGTGCTGAGCGAGAACCAGGCGTTGAATTTCGACTTCAACATCTACCGCACCGACTACGACGACAACGCGCAAGCGGCGCTGGATTTCGGCGGCGACGGCAACAACGACAGCAACACCCTGTGGAGCCTGGCGGCCAAGTACAGCGTCGGCGCTCACGCCTTTATCGTGGCGCACCAGCGCAGCAGCGGCGACGCGGGCTACGCCTACGACTACGGCGACGGCGGCAGCACCATTTACGTAGCCAACTCCTACTACTCCGACTTCAACTTGAAAGATGAAGAGTCGTGGCAGGTCAGCTACGAGCTGGACTTCAGCGAGTACGGCATCGCCGGCCTGAGCTACAAAACCGCCTATGTACGCGGCAGCAACATCGATGCTGGCGGCGAGCAGGACGGCACCGAGCGTGAATTCTTCAACCAGGTGAAATACGTGGTGCAGGACGGCTCGTTGAAAAACCTGTCGCTGAAACTGCGTAACTCGATCTACCGTGCCGACCGCGACGTGGGCCCGAACCTGAACGAAGTTCGCGCGTTCGTGGAATACCCGCTGGAAATCTTCTGACAACCGCGCCGGCATCGCTCGGCGCCACGTTGACAGCCTGCGGGGTGAGCACTGATAAAACGGTGCTCACCCCGTTTTCGTTTCAGCACATCTGTGCAAGCAGCCAGCGCCTTCACCCGCCACTATCGAGCCTTCCCCAATGGGCCTGCGTGCCCACCTGACAGAGGCTCGCCATGCGCACCACTCGCTCGAACGCTGCGTTGTTGCTTACCCCATTTCTTCTATTGGGCGCTGCCCTTGCGCCACTGGCCGCACAGGCAACGCCCCCCGCGCAGATAAAAACCCAGGCCCCGGGCTTTCAACGCCTGGCGGTGGGCGACTATGAAGTAACAGCGCTGTTCGACGGCTACAACGACCTCGGCCCGTCGTTGCTCAAAGGCCTGTCGCAGAAAGAAATCCGCGCGCTGCTGGCACGCAAAAACATCACCTCGGTCGGCGTGCAAACAGCGTTCAACGCCTTTCTGATCAACACCGGCAAGAACCTGGTGCTGGTTGATACCGGCGCCGGCAAATGCATCGGCCCGACTGCGGGCGGTTTGCCAGACGTAATTCGCGCGGCGGGCTACAGCCCCGATCAAGTCGACACCGTACTGCTCACCCACATGCACCTGGACCACGTGTGCGGCCTGGTCGACGACAAGGGCGCGGCGGTATTTGCCAACGCCGATGTGTACGCGGCAAAAGCCGAAGCCGACTTCTGGCTGAGCAAGGAGAACCTCAACAAGGCACCGAAAGAGGCGCAGGGCTTCTTCCAGATCGCGCAGAACTCCACCGCGCCGTATGCAGCAGCCGGCCGCCTGAAAACCTTCACGCCGGGCCAAGCCCCGATTCCTGGCGTAAGCACCCTGAACCTGGCCGGTCACACGCCGGGCAGCACCGGTTATGCCTTCGAGTCGAACGGGCAACGCATCATTTTTATGGGCGACATCATTCACAGCTTCGCCGTGCAGTTCGCCCACCCGGAAGTGAGCATCGGCTTTGATAACAACGGCACCGAAGCCATTGCCGCGCGCGAAAAGCTGTTCACCCAAGTGGCGCGGGACAACACCTGGGTGGCCGCCGCCCACCTGCCCTTTCCGGCCATCGGCCATATCCGCGTAGAGGGCAAAGGCTTCGCCTGGGTGCCGGTGGAGTTCGGGCCGTATCAGCGCGCCGCGAAAGTGCCGTTGGTGGAATAACGCCTGGGCTCAGGCATTGCGCCCGCTGGTGAATTCGGTGAAGGCCACCAGCGGCAGCGGTTTGCTGAACAGGTAGCCCTGAAATTGCTGGCAACCGTTGTCGAGCAGAAATTGATGCTGGGCAGCGGTTTCCACGCCTTCGGCAATCACCGTCAGGCCCATGTTGCTGCCCAGGCCGATGACGGTGCGCACAATCGCCTCGCTGTTGTGGTCGGTGAGCACGTCGCAGACGAAGGATTGGTCGATCTTCAGCTTGGTCAGCGGCAACTGCTTAAGATGGCTGAGGGACGAATAGCCGGTGCCAAAGTCGTCCAGCGCAAAGGTGACGCCATGGCTCACCAGGTTGGCCATTTTGCGCGACAGCTCCTCCATGTCTTTGACCACCATGGTTTCGGTGACCTCCAGCTCCAGGCGACTGGGGTCGATGCCGGAGCGCTTGATCAGCGCCAGCATGTCGGATTCGAAACTGGCCTGGTTGAACTGCTTCTGGCTGATGTTCACCGCCAGACACAGGTGCTGCATGGCCGGTTCGTCCATCCAGATGCGCAATTGAGCGCACGCCGTTTCCAGCACCCACTTGCCAATCGGAATGATCAGCCCGGTTTCTTCGGCGTGGGGAATGAATTTGCCCGGCGCGATCATGCCGCGCTTGGGATGAAACCAGCGCAGCAAACCTTCAGCGCCGATCACACGGCCGTGCACGTCCAGCTGCGGTTGGTAGTGCAGCTGAAACTGGCCGCTGGATAGCGCTTCAAGCAACTCGCTTTCCCAGGCCGAACGCTGCACCGCATCGGTCTGCAACACATGCAGCATGGCGAACAGCGACAGGATGGCCGCCCAGGTGTTGACCCATGTGCCGGGGCCGCGCGTTGCATCCGGCAGGCTGTGGCCGGGCACCGGCGTCCAGTAGCTGCCGGCCAGCCCGATAAAGGCCAGCAAACACAGGGCTATAACGCTGTAGCGCAGCCAGCGCGGTTCGTCGCGAAACGCCATCATCGCGGCCACGCCGAGCGGCAGCAGATACAAATGGGTGGAACGCGGCACGCTGGCATTCGGCACATCCAGCACCAGGGAAATGCCGATGATCACCAGCAACAGCACGCCAAACAGCAGCAACCGCGCGGTGCGGTCGTAGTGCAGCCAGCTCAAGACGAAAACAGCCACGCCGGTGCCCATCAGCACCAGGTCGATGCCGACAATCAGCCAATGGCCGTGCAGGGAAAAATAAACCGCCCAGATACCGCCCAGCACCCACATCACGAAACTGGCCAACACCCGCACGCGTCGTTCGCGCCGGTGATGGATCAGTGCCAGGTCGGAGGAATTCCAGAATTGCTGCAAGCGTTTGCCGGGCATCAGCGGCGGCCCATTTCGAGGAAAACCATGCTGGCAACACTCCAGAAACGCCGCTTACGGACACGGCGCAACAGTGAAACAGGCGGTTGGAAGGGGCTTAAGACCACACGGTAACAAGGCCGCGTTTAGTAAGGAATATAGCCAGCCCCTTCCATTGCGCAATGCGCCCGCAGCCGCTCAGGGCGCCAATTGCTCGTACGCTTCCAGCGCTTTGAGTGAATACACGTAGGCGGCGCCGGCATTCAGGGAAATGGCCGTGGCCAAGGTTTGCGCCAACTCGGCCTCGGTGGCACCGGCTTTGCGCGCCGCTTGTACGTGCACACCAATACAGCCGTCGCAGCGGGTGGTGATGGCCACGGCGATGGCGATCAGCTCGCGGGTTTTTGCATCCAGCGCATCGCCTTCGGCCGCGGCGTCGCTCAAAGCGCCATAGGCCTGCAGCATTTTCGGGTGGGTTTTGCCGAGTTTGCCAAAGGCTTTTTTCACGGCGGGCACATATTCAGACCAGTTGAACAGCATGGTGGATTCTCCTATGTTGGCGGCGGTGTGCCGGTGGCCTCAAGGCCGACGAACACAGTGTCGGCCGTCCGCGTCGTGCGGGTTTTTCCGCAACGCCCATCCATTTGACGAATCGTCCTAAATGCATGCCTTCGACCACCTGATTGCCCTGGCCAACCTGCGCGGCGTGCTCGACTTGCACTGCCAGCTGCAAGGCGACTGGGCCCTGGATCACCCGCCACTGCCCGCCGGGCAAGCCAGTTATCACGTGATTCTTGAAGGCCAATGCCGCCTGGAATTGCCCGGCCAGAAGCCAGTGCCATTGCGTGCCGCAGATGTGGTGTTGCTGCCACGCAGCGCCGTGCATGTGCTGGCAGCAGGCGATGCGGGACGAAGCGGCGCGGCCGCGTTGCGCAAACTCGCTGAGCCTGGGCGAATCACGCAATTGCGCAACGGTGCCGGCAGCGGCGAGCTGAACATGCTGTGTGGGCGTATCGACTATTTACCAAACGCCACCTTGCTGGCGGCCCTGCCGGAGGTGCTGGTCATCAACGCCAGCGCGCCAGTTCAGCATGAGCGACTCAACGCCTTGATAACGCTCATGCGCCTAGAGGCCGAAGGGCAACAGGTGGCCAATCAGTCGGTGGTCGACGGGCTGTCGGTGATTTTGTTTACGCTGGTATTGCGCCATGTCTGCGAGCACCAGCACGAGCTGCCGGGCGTGTTTGCGCTGCTTCGCGACAAACGCCTGGCCAGGGCGGCGCAGGCACTACTCGCCGATTTGGGCCAGGCCTGGACGGTGGAAAGTTTGGCGGAGTGCGCGAGCATGTCGCGCTCCAACTTCGTTCGCGCGTTTGTCGCCGCCACCGGCCTTGCGCCGGCCGCCTGGCTGATGCAACTACGCATCGAGCGCGCTCAGCTATTGTTACAGCGAAGCGCTGCGCCGGTGAGTGACATCGCGCTGGCGGTGGGCTATCCCACCCTCAGCTCGTTCAGCCGAATGTTCAAACAGCAAACCGGCGAAACGCCTGCGCAGCACCGGCTACGAGTGACGACTGCTTCACGGCAACAGTGAGCAGCCTGTCACATTTCGCGCCGTTGAATTATCCTTGGCTCCGTCGGACTTTTCCCAGAGGGTCATTAATGGCCAGAATGATCTTCCCTGCCGCTTGCGCCAGGTTGCAAAACCACTTCGCGCCGCTTGGCTTCGAAGGCGTATTGAGTTCGCCGACGTCCATGACCGCCCGGGTCTACGACCCGCAAACCGGCGAAAACCTGGTAGTAATTACCTGCATTCCGTGCGGCACCACGCTGTCGGAAGAAGACGTGGAAATCATCGCCCAGGCCATCGAAATCGAGATTGAAGTGTTGCAATTCCGCGCCCAGCGGGCCAGCGACAGCCGATCCGGTTAAGCCTCGCCGCCGCCCGGCCCGTTAAGTTTCTACAGATACGCCGCAATCGCGGCCATCGCCCGTTCCACGTAACCCTCTTTCTCTCCCACAGGCGCCACGTAATGGATGGCCGCTTGCGCCGCGTCGAGCCCTTCAAGGCGGGCGATGGTCCAGGCCGCCAAGTATTGCGACGCCAGGCAGCCACCCGCTGTGGCGACGTTGCCATTGGCGAAGAACGGCTGGTTCAACACATCAACACCCGCCTCCATCACCCACGGCTTGGTAGTCAGGTCGGTGCAGGCGACGCCGCCTGGCAGCAGGCCGAGCTTGGCCAGAATCAATGTGCCTGAGCATTGCGCGCCAATCAGTTGCCGCGCGGGGTCCAGCTTCAGTTGCGCCATCAGCTCGGCGGACTGCACCACCTCGCGCGTGGCGATGCCGCTACCTACAAGCACCGCATCCGCTTCGCACGCCTGCTCCAGGGAAATATGCGCATCCATCCACACGCCATTCATTGACCGCACCCGCGCCGACGGGCTGGCGATGGACACCGTCCAGCCAGGGGTTTTAACGCGTTGCAAAATGCCGAAAGGAATCAGGGAGTCGAGTTCGTTAAAACCGTCAAAGGTCAGAATGGCGATGTGCATGGAGGCGTCCGTTGGAGAGTGGCTCGCCGGCATCTTATTCAGCCTTGCTCAACACAATCAACGAATGGTTGCATCAGCCCCGCTGCTATCATCCAGCCAGCAACTTCCTCGCAACGGCACAGGCGATTCCCATGCAACGCGCAGACAAAACCCGCCTCAGACCCTGGCTTATTTTCTGGCTCTACGCGGTGGCGGTCGGCCATCTGGTGGGCGGATTATTGATGACATACGTAGGCGATGCCGCCGCGCTGGCCGATTACCACCGCAACATCGAACTTGCGTTTCAGAGCAGCGGCACAGCGGCCAACCTGCACGGCCTGCAAGTGTGGTGGTTCGCCTTGTTCGGCGCCACGGTGCAAAGCTACGCGCTATTCATGGGGGCGCTGGTTTACCTGGGCAACCGCTACCGCAGCCGCGTGGCCTGGGGAGCGATGATCGCGGGCGTGGTGTTGTGGGGGCCACAAGACATCTGGATGTCCATGCAGGCGGGCGTGTGGTCACACGTAGGGGTCGACTGCTTCGCCATGGTCAGCTTGCTCGTGCCGCTGGTGTGGTTGCTGCGCCAAGACAGTGCCCCGGCGGCGCTCAGCCAAGGCCCCAGCGGCCCAGCGCACAACCCCTTCACCGAGCTCGCTCATCAGCGCGTATTGATCACCGGAGGTACCGGATTTATCGGTGAAACGCTGGTCAAGCAACTCTTGGACGGCGGGCATGAGGTCACCGTATTCGCCCGTAACCCGCGGCGCGCCGCCTTCCAATTCAACGGTCGCGCACGGTGCGTTAGCAGCCTTGCCGCGCTGACCGAATGGGACGTCTTCGACGCCGTCATCAACCTGGCGGGTGCGCCTGTGGCGGGGCCTCGTTGGTCGGCCAAGCGTCAGGCGCAATTGCTGGCCAGCCGTGTGGGTGTCACCGACGCCCTGGTCGCCTGGCTGGAAAAAGCCCGGCACAAACCCACTGTATGGCTGCAAGCCTCGGCTATCGGCTACTACGGCGTGCGCAGCCCGGACGAAGTGCTGACTGAAGACAGCGCAAAAGGCGGCGGATTTATGGCCGAACTCTGCGCCCGCTGGGAAGCCTCCGCCGCCGCTGTGCAAGCGGCCGGCGTGCGCCAAGTGGTGATGCGTTTGGGCGTGGTGTTCGGCCCCGGCGGCGCGCTGCAGCCGCTGCTGCTGCCCCACCGTTTCGGCCTTGGCGGGCGCCTGGGCAGCGGTAAACAAATAATGAGCTGGATTCACCGCGAAGACCTGCTGCGCCTATTCGCCCGCGCGCTCGCCGACTCCACCATGCACGGCACCTACAACGCCGTCGCCCCCGAAGCCGTAAGCCAGGCGCAGTTCGCTGCCACCGCGGGTCGCGTGCTTAATCGGCCCGTGTGGCTGCACCTGCCGGCTGCCCCGGTTCGTTTACTGGCCGGTGAAATGGCGCAACTGTTTGTCGATGGCCAGAACGTGACGCCGGCTCGGCTGCTGAGCGAAGGCTTCAGCTTCCGCTATCCGAACCTTGAAGAGGCGTTGCGGGATTTGACTTAGTCACTGATGGCTTGGTCATTGAACGAGGAGAAAACGATGGGCACCCGAGGCAACGATAAGCAGATCGATAACATCGAGTTCAACGTCGCTGATATCGAACGCAGCAAAGCCTTTTACGGCAGCGTATTTGGCTGGACCTTCACCGATTACGGTCCAACCTATTGTGAATTCAGCGACGGCCGGCTCACCGGGGGCTTTACCACAGGCGAGCCCGTGCGCCCCGGTGGGCCGTTGGTGATCGTGTATGGCGAAGACCTGGCGGCCACGCAGGCCCGCGTCGAAGCGGCCGGCGGCACCATCAGCAAAGCGGTATTCAGCTTTCCAGGCGGGCGCCGGTTTCAGTTTCTGGATTTGGATGGGTATGAGTTGGCGGTGTGGTCGGTCGCTTAACTCGCCGCCATCCACCGCTTGTACTGACGCGTGCGGCGCAGTGTTTTCAGCTGTTCCAACACCAAGGCTTTAAGCGGTGAAACACCCGGCTTGGGCTGTTTCCCACGGCTGAGTTGGTTGAGCTGAAACTTCACCACTGCCATGTAGGCCAGCGAGGCGAACACTTTGTTTTTCCAGTTAATCGTCGCCAGTTCAGGGCTGCTGGCCTGGCCGGTCTGCCAGCGTTTGGGCAATGCCGGATCAATGGACAACGCTGTGGCGATGCCGGCCATGGCGACGCCGCTGGCCAGTACCTGCTCGACAACGGGCAAGCGACGAATGCCGCCGGTGACCATCAGCGGCATGCGTGCGGTTTTGGCGATGTCGCTGGCGAACTCAAGGAAATACGCCTCACGCGCCAGCGTGCGACCGTCTCGTGCCTGGCCTTGCATGGCGGGCGCTTCGTAGCTGCCGCCGGAAAGCTCGACCAAGTCCACGGGCAACTCGTTGAGCAGTTCCACCACTTTCAACGCATCGGCGCCGTCGAAGCCGCCGCGTTGGAAATCGGCCGAGTTGAGTTTGACCGACACGCCGAACGCCGGGCCGACCACGGCCCGCACCGCCTTGACCACTTCCACTAACACACGCGCGCGGTTTTCCAGGCTACCGCCCCAGCGGTCGGTGCGTTGGTTGCTCAGTGGCGATAGGAATTGGCTGAGCAGGTAGCCGTGCGCGGCGTGGATTTGCACGCCGTTAAAGCCGGCTTGTTCGGCTAGCTGCGCACTGGTGGCAAAGCGTTGAATCAGCTCGGCGATGTCCGCCTCGCTCATCGGTTTTGGCTCGGCGAACATTTTCGACATGCCGCCCAGTTGCAGCGAGACAGCCGACGGCGCGACGGTTTGCTGCCCCAGGCTCGCCTGCATCTGACGGCCAGGATGATTGAGCTGCATCCACACTTGAGCGCCGTGGCTGCGGCTGATGCGGGCCCACTGGCGGAATTTTTCCAACTGCCGCGCATCTTCCAGCACTACGCCACCCGGGCCGGTCATGGCGCGGCGGTCGACCATCACGTTGCCGGTCAGAATCATCCCGGCGCCGCCCTCCGCCCACGCTTGGTACAAGCGAAACAGTTCAGGCGAGGGGCCTTGGTCTGCGTCGGCCAGGTTTTCCTCCATGGCCGCTTTGCAAATGCGGTTGGGAACGGTGGTGCCGTTGGGCAATTGCAGTGGCGAAAAGACAGGCATCTCGAACTCCAGAGAAAAATGCAGTTGGAAGAAGACGCGAGCCTAAGGTTAAAGTCAGCTTTAAGGTCAACCCCTCTTTTATCGGGCGAAGCATCGCCTTGGAGTACTGATGAAAATCGGCGAACTGGCACAACGCACCCAACTGGCCCCGTCCCGCATCCGTTACTACGAAGCCAGCGGCCTGATCGCCGCTCAGCGCCACGCCAACGGTTACCGGCACTACCCGGCCCATACCGTCAGCACGTTGGAAATCATCCTCAACGCCCAGCGCGCCGGTTTCTCCCTCGACGAAATCCGCCGCTTCTTGCCGGACAACAATCCGCAGGGGCTCGACCATGGCGAAATCCTGGTCAGCCTGCGTCGCAAAGTCACCGAGATAGAAGACATGCAACAGCGTCTGGCGCAGAACAAAGCGCGACTGCTGGCAATCATTAGCGATATCGAAAACAGGCCCGAAGGCATGGGCTGCGGCGATAACGCTGAGCGAGTGCTGGAGAAAATGCGGGAAGGGAAGACGGCAGATCGCATCGCGGCTAAAGCCGCTCCTACAGGGAAAGCGTTGGTCTAGATGCCCGCGTGCTCTGCCTTCTGTGGGAGCGACTTTGGTCGCGATCCCTGCAAACGGTGAACGCCGGCAGTTCGCAATCGCGGCTAAAGCCGCTCCTACAGGGAAAGCGTTGGTCTAGATGCCCGCGTGCTTTGCGTTCTGTGGGAGCGACTTTGGTCGCGATCCCTGCAAACGGTGAACGCCGGCAGTTCGCAATCGCGGCTCAAGCCGCTCCTACAGGGAACGCGTTGGCCTAGATGCCCGCGTGCTCTGCGTTCTGTGGGAGCGACTTTAGTCGCGATCCCTGCAAACGGTGAACGCCGGCAGACGATTTTTCAACGCCTACCCCACCCGCGCCAACGTCAACGGATCTGCATGCCCGGCAAAAAAATGCTCAAGCACTTGCGAGAAAATATTCGGCTCGTGGGTCAGCGTGGCGAACAGGGTCATGCAGGAGCACAACTTGGTGTCGTCGGGGCTACCTAAAATGGCGCGAGCGCTGCGGTCGGGCCAGGCCAGCAATGCGTTGGTGCAGGCATGCAGGCGGGGGCCGAGGACGGGGTGGGTGATGTAGGCGTTGGCCTCATCGAGACCGGAGATTCCGTAGAACTCGGAATTGGCGCTGTGCCCCAGGCCTTTTAGCTGCGGGAAAATAAACCACATCCAATGACTTCGTTTCTGTCCGGCCTGGATTTCGGCGAGGGCCTGATCGTAGGTGGAAGCTTGGGCGTCGACAAAGCGTTGCAGGTTGTGGATATCGGCCATTGGCTGGGCTCCGGAGGTGACGGTCTAGGGGGTTGGACCGGGCACCTTCCAGAGTGTGCGAACTTTAATTGATGGCCAAACGGCATCACCGGATGTGCGGTACACCCCACCCGGTGAATCAGATCACCACATCAGATCGTCAGGAATCTTGTACGCCGCGTACGGATCGTTAGCGTCGTCTTCTTCGGTCTGCACATTCAGTTGCACGATGCGGCGCGGGTCGCGTTCCTGAATTTTCAAAGCAGCTTCGCGGGGAATCACTTCGTAACCGCCGCCATGTTGAACAATGGCCAGCGAGCCGCTGCTTAGCTTGTTGCGCATCAGGGCGTTGACGCAGAGGCGCTTGACCTTTTTATCGTCAACGAAGTTGTAGTAGTCCTCGGTGGTCAGCTTGGGCAGGCGGCTCGATTCGATCAATTGCTTGATCTGCGCGGCTTCGGCTTTCTTCTGCGCCTTTTCCTGCTGCTGACGATTGAGTTCCTGGTCGCGGGCGATCTTCTCGGCCTTGGCTTCGAGTGCAACGCGCTGCTGCGAGTCGTCGACCTCAACCTGGCCTTTGTGCTCGAGGCGCTTTTGCTTTTGCTTTTCCTTGCTGACCTGTTTGGCCTGCTTCTCGTTGACCAGGCCGGCTTTCAGCAACTGGTCACGCAATGACATGCTCATGCTTGATGACTCTCTCAAGGGCACCGGTAAAAAACGCCGGTATTCTTCCACAAGCCGGGTGCGAACACCTACCCGGCCGACTCTCCTAACTGACTATCCGCAACTGGCTATGCCCGCCTGGCGCTCTTCGCGTTTGGCTTGGCCCCAGATGGCGTCCAGCTCGTCCAGGCTACACGCCTGAATATCGCGGCCCTGCTCGCGCAGCACCTGCTCGATAAAACGGAAACGCCGCTCAAACTTGGCATTGGCGGCGCGCAGTGCGGTTTCCGGGTCGGCTTTCAGGTGCCGCGCCAGGTTGACGACCACGAACAGCAAATCGCCGATTTCCTCGGCCATCGCCTCGCTGTCGTTGGCGCTCATGGCTTCCAAGACTTCGTCGAGTTCTTCACGCACTTTATCGACAACGGGCAGCGCTTCAGGCCAATCGAAGCCGACCTGCGCCGCGCGCTTTTGCAGTTTGGCGGCGCGCGACAGCGAGGGCAGCGTAGTCGGCACATCGTCGAGCAACGACAGCTGCTCCGGGGCAGCCGCTTTCTCGGCGCGCTCCTGGGCTTTGATTTCCTCCCAACGCTGCTTAACGGCGGCTTCGCTTAGCCGAGCCATGTCGGGGGCGCCATAGAGGTCGCCGTCGGGGAACACGTGGGGATGGCGACGCACCAGCTTGCGGGTGATGGCATCGACCACCGAAGCGAACTCGAAGCGCCCTTCTTCCTTGGCCAGTTGGCTGTAATACACCACCTGAAAAAGCAGATCGCCCAACTCGCCCGGCAAATGCTCGAAGTCGGCACGCTCAATGGCGTCGGCCACTTCGTAAGCTTCTTCGATGGTGTGCGGCACGATGCTGGCGTAGTTCTGTTGCAAGTCCCACGGGCAGCCGTATTGCGGGTCGCGCAGACGGGCCATGAGGTGCAGGAGGTCAGGAAGTTGGTACATAGAAAACGTCCCAGGTAGCTGAGCGTAGCGAGCGAAAGGCCGGCGAGGCGAAGGCCTGCGGAAAAAGCGGAGTTGGCTTATGCCAATGAGCATTTTTCAGCAGGCCTTCAACGAAGCCAGACCGAGCGCAGTAGGTCAGGAGGTTCGGTGGCGGCGCACTTCGATAATGTTCGGCAACTGCGAGATGCGACCGAGCAAACGGCCCAGCGCATCCAGCCCCGGAATCTCGATGGTCAATGACATCGCCGCCGTGTTGTCTTCTTTGTTGGACCGGGTGTTAACCGCGAGCACGTTGATCTTCTCGTTGAGCAACACCTGCGACACGTCGCGCAGCAGCCCCGAGCGGTCGTAGGCGCGAATGATGATGTCCACCGGGTAGGTTTGCACCGGCACCGGGCCCCAGCTCACTTGAATGATGCGCTCGGGTTCGCGGCCGCCCAGTTGCAGCACCGAGGCGCAGTCTTGACGGTGAATGCTGACGCCACGGCCCAGGGTGATATAGCCGACGATGGCATCGCCCGGCAACGGCTGGCAGCAGCCGGCCATTTGCGTGAGCAGGTTGCCGACGCCCTGAATCTGAATGTCGCCGCGCTTGCCCGGTTTAAAGGCGGTGTGGCGGCGCGGAATCAGCTCCAGTTGTTCGTTGCCACGCTCTGGTTCGACCAATTGCTGCGCCGCGTTGACCACTTGTGCCAGGCGCAAGTCGCCAGCGCCCAGCGCAGCGAACAGGTCGTCGGCGGTGCGCATGTTGGCCTTGTCCGCGACTTTGTCGAAGTCGACGCTAGGCAGCGCCAGACGCGCCAATTCACGCTCCAGCATGGAACGACCGGCGGCCACGTTCTGGTCGCGGTCTTGCAGCTTGAACCAGTGAACAATCTTGGCGCGCGCCCGCGAGGTGGTGACGTAACCGAGGTTGCTGTTCAGCCAGTCGCGGCTCGGCACGCCGTGCTTGCTGGTGATGATTTCCACCTGCTCGCCGGTTTGCAGGCTGTAGTTGAGCGGCACGATGCGCCCGTTGATTTTCGCGCCCCGGCAGTTGTGGCCAATCTCGGTGTGCACGCGGTAGGCGAAGTCCAACGGCGTGGAGCCTTTGGGCAGGTCGATGGCGTGGCCGTCAGGGGTGAATACGTAAACGCGGTCCGGCTCGATGTCCACGCGCAGCTGTTCGGCCAGCCCGCCGATATCGCCCAGCTCTTCGTGCCATTCCAGCACTTGGCGCAGCCAGGAAATTTTCTCTTCGTAGTGATTGGAGCCGGATTTAACGTCGGTGCCCTTGTAGCGCCAATGCGCGCATACGCCGAGTTCGGCTTCTTCATGCATGGCGTGGGTGCGAATTTGCACTTCCAGCACCTTGCCTTCCGGACCGATTACCGCGGTGTGCAACGAGCGGTAGCCGTTTTCCTTAGGGTTGGCGATGTAATCGTCAAACTCCTTGGGAATGTGCCGCCACAGGGTATGGACGATGCCGAGCGCGGTGTAGCAATCGCGCATTTCCGGCACCAGCACGCGCAGCGCTCGCACGTCGTAGATCTGGCTGAAGGCCAGCCCTTTGCGCTGCATTTTGCGCCAGATGGAATAGATGTGTTTCGCTCGGCCGCTGATGTCAGCCTGCACGCCAGTGGCGGCCAGTTCGTCTTTGAGCTGGGCCATTACGTCGGTGATAAAGCGCTCGCGGTCTAGCCGCCGCTCATGCAGCAACGTGGCGATCTGTTTGTACTGTTCGGGCTCGAGGTAGCGGAAAGACAGGTCTTCCAGCTCCCATTTGATATGACCGATACCGAGCCTGTGGGCTAGCGGCGCGTAAATATCGAACACTTCGCGGGCCACGCGCTGGCGCTTTTCGTCGTCGCCGTTTTTGATGGCGCGGATGGCGCAGGTCCGTTCGGCCAGCTTGATCAGCGGCACGCGCACGTCATCAACCATGGCCACGAGCATTTTGCGCAGGTTGTCGACTTGCACCTGAGTGCCCAGCACCAGCGATTCACGCGGGTTGAGGCTGGCGCTGATGGCGGCCATGCGCAGCACGCCTTCGATCAGCTTGGCGACCACCGCACCGCAGCGCTGCTGCACGTTGGCCAGGGGAATTTGGCCCTCTCGCACGCCGCGGTACACAACGGCGGCCACCAGGGAGTCCTGGTCGAGTTTGAGGTCGGCGAGAATTTCGGCGATTTCCAGGCCCGTGCGAAAGCTGGACGTGCCTTCGGTCCACAGGTTCTGGGCCGCGTTAGCTTGCTGCTCGGCTTCGCGAGCGAACTCGCACGCGGCTCGCAGGGCCTCTCGATCCAGCGCCGGGTCGACGCTTAGCACGTAATCGAGCCAGGCCTCTAGGTTGATGCTGCCATCCGTGTTGATCGGTTGCTGCGCTCTAACCTGTACCATCGTTTACCTTCCCTACGACGCGCAGTAAACGCGCCGAATACGCTGACCTCTGCGGGCCAGTCGGTTACGCGAACATCCTAGTCCGCCACAAATAACGCCATCGCCTCGACATGCGCCGTCTGCGGAAACATATCGAGGATTGCGGCACGTTTTAGCCGGTAACCCTGTTGCACCAATACCGCCGCGTCACGGGCCAGCGTGGCGGGGTTGCAAGACACGTACAGCACGCGCTTGGCGCCCAATTTCGCCATGCCCTCGACGGCCTGCAATGCGCCGTCTCGCGGGGGGTCTAGCAGTACTGCGGAAAAACCTTGAGCGGCCCAGGTGGCGCCGGCAAGCGAGTTCGACAAGTCGGCCTGGTAAAAGTGCGCGTTGCTCAGACCATTGGCCAAGGCATTGCTCGCCGCCCTATCCACCATCACTTGCACGCCTTCCACCGCGACCACTTCCTGCGCCTGTCGGGCCAGCGGCAGACTGAAATTGCCCAGGCCGCAAAACAAATCCAGCACCCGTTCATGGGCTTGTGGTGCTAACCAGTCTAGCGCCTGGGCGATCATTGCCTCGTTAACCGGCGCGTTCACCTGCACAAAATCACCGGGGCGATAGGCTAGCTGCAAATCCCACTGAGCCAAGCGGTACCCCAGTGCCAACGTAGTATCCAAAGGTTGCGGATCGTCTACACCGTGCAGCCACAGCTGCGCGTCATACTCGGCACAGAACGCTTGCAACGAGGCCACATCGGCCTCAGGCAGCGCGGCGGTGTGGCGCACCAAAACGGCGCTGGCCGTTCCGCTGAACAACTCGACGTGGCCCAGCGCCTGCGGCTTGGACAACCCGCGCAATACCTGCGGTAACACCTGCACGATGGTCTGCAAGGGCTGTACCAGCACCGGGCATTCGCTGATGGCGATGATGTCTTGGCTGGCGGCGGCGCGGAAACCCACGTCCAGGCGCTTGGCTTTGGCGTCCCAGCGCACGGCGATACGCGCACGGCGGCGGTAGCCGAACTCGGGGCCAACCAGCGGCGGCGCCCACTCTTCAGGCTGCACGCCGGCGATGCGGCTCAATTGCTCGGTCAACTGTTGTTGCTTCAACAGCAACTGTTGTTCGTGGGGCATGTGTTGCAGGCTGCAACCGCCGCAAACCCTCGCGTGCTGGCACGGCTCGGCGCGACGGGATGGCGCCGCAACAAGTATGCGTTCCGCGCGGGCATCCACAATTTGGCTGCGGGCGGCAAGCACCCGCGCTTCCACCTGCTCGCCCGGCAAGGCGCCCGCAACAAACCAGGTGCGGTTCTCGAAAAAGCTGATACCACGGCCGTCGTTGGCCAGGCGCTCAATCTCCAGGCGCTGTTTCTTGCCAACCGGAATCTGTACCGCACGCGTGCCGCCGCTGGGTTGAAAGCGCAGCCCCGCCGGTTTCTTAGCCATTAGCGTGGGTCATCGTAGACGCCGGTGGACAGGTAACGGTCGCCGCGGTCGCAGATGATCGCGACGATGGTGGCGTTCTCCACTTCTTGCGACAAACGCAACGCCGCTGCCACCGAGCCGCCCGACGACACGCCGCAGAAAATGCCTTCTTCGCGCGCCAGGCGGCGCATGGTGTCTTCGGCTTCGCGCTGGAGCATGTCGATGATGCGGTCCACGCGTTCGGCTTGGTAAATCTTCGGCAAGTACTCTTGCGGCCACCGGCGGATGCCGGGAATCGCCGAGCCTTCCATGGGTTGCAGACCGACAATCTGAATCGCCGGGTTCTGCTCTTTCAAATACCGAGAGGTGCCCATGATGGTGCCGGTGGTGCCCATGGAGCTGACGAAATGGGTGATCGTGCCCTGGGTCTGCCGCCAAATTTCCGGACCGGTGCCGGTGTAGTGCGCAATCGGGTTGTCGCCGTTGGCGAACTGATCCAGCACGATGCCTTTGCCTTCGGCTTGCATGCGCTCGGCCAGGTCTCGTGCGCCTTCCATGCCGTCCTCTTTGCTGACAATGATCAGCTCGGCACCGTAAGCGGTCATGGCCGCTTTGCGCTCGGCGCTCATGTTGTCCGGCATGATCAGAATCATGCGGTAGCCCTTGATCGCCGCGACCATGGCCAGGGCGATGCCGGTGTTGCCGGAAGTGGCTTCGATCAGCGTATCGCCAGGCTTCACCGCGCCACTGAGTTCGGCGCGGGTAATCATCGACAAGGCCGGACGGTCTTTTACCGAACCGGCGGGGTTATTGCCTTCCAACTTCACCAATAACGTATTGCTGGTGTTGCCCGGCAGGCGCTGCAAGCGCACCAGTGGGGTGTTGCCGACGGTGTCGGCGATCGTTGGGTAGGTAACAGGGGTAGTCATGAAAGCGGTCCGATCCGTTCCAGCGGGGGCGACATGATAGCGAGAAATTGCCTGCGCAACCTCCTGATCGTCCGCGAAAGGTCGCTTGGGCGTGTGCGCCGTTCGGTAAGCAAACACCCCGTGCATCCGCGCAGGCGCCGCCGCAAGCTGCGGCAGTTTGAGTAAAATTCAAACGTTACGAACAAAGCCCAGACGCTACACTGCGGAACGGGGCTTGGAGCCAGTATTTTCAGCGAGGGCGGTGTGTTCAAGGATCTCAGTATCAAGGGCCGCGTGCTGCTGCTCACTCTGCTTCCCACCAGTTTGTTGGCATTGGTGTTGGGCGGCTATTTCACCTGGATGCAATTGTCTGACTTGCAGGCGCAGTTGCTACAACGTGGACAAATGACCATCGAGCAGTTGGCGCCCATTGCCGCGCCGGCCCTGGCGCGCAGCGATGCGGCCCTGCTGGAGCGCATCGCGAACGAGGTGCTAGAGCAACCTGACGTGCGCTCGGTGCACTTCCTCGGCGAAGACCATTCGCGCCTGGCCAACGCTGGCCCGAGCATGCTCAACCCGATGCCCGACGGCGATAACCGCGTGCTGCAGCTGCGCAGCGGCAATGACGCCACGCGCTTTCTGCTGCCAGTATTCGGCCGCCATCGCAGCTTGTCGGGCGACCCGGTGGCTGACGATCCGGACCGTTTGCTCGGCTGGGTCGAGCTGGAGCTTTCCCACCACGGCACCTTGCTGCGCGGCTACCGCAGTTTGTTCGCCAGCCTGCTGTTAATCATCACCGGCCTTGGCGTCACGGCGCTGCTGGCGGTGCAGATGAGCCGCTCGATCAACGACCCGCTGCGGCGCATCAAACAAGGCGTGGCGTTGCTGAAAGAAGGCCGACTGGAAACGCGCCTGCCGCCGTTGGGCAGCCACGAGATGGACGAACTTGCCTCGGGCATCAATCGCATGGCCGAGACGCTGCAAAACGCTCAGGAAGAACTGCAACACAGCATCGACCAAGCCACCGAAGACGTGCGCCAGAACCTGGAAACCATCGAAATCCAGAACATCGAACTTGACTTCGCCCGTAAGGAAGCACTGGAAGCGAGCCGCATTAAATCCGAATTTCTGGCCAACATGAGCCACGAAATTCGCACCCCGCTCAACGGCATTCTCGGCTTCACCAACCTGCTGCAAAAAAGCGAGCTGACGCCGCGCCAGCAAGACTATCTGGGCACCATCGAGAAGTCCGCCGACAGCCTGTTAGGCATCATTAACGAGATTCTCGACTTCTCGAAAATCGAGGCCGGCAAGCTGGTGCTGGAGAACATCCCCTTCAACCTGCGCGACGTCCTGCAAGACGCCCTCACCATTCTCGCTCCCACGGCACATGCCAAGGGGCTGGAGCTGGTGAGCCTGGTCTATCGCGACACGCCCATCTCGCTGATCGGCGACCCGCAGCGGCTCAAGCAGGTGCTCACCAACCTGGTGAGCAACGCCATCAAATTCACCCGCGACGGCACCATCGCCATCCGCGCCATGGTCGAGGAAGACAGCGGCGAGCGGGCGCAGCTGCGCATCAGCGTGCAGGACACGGGCATCGGTTTATCGGATGAAGACCTGCGTGCGCTGTTCCAGGCATTCAGTCAGGCCGACAACTCGCTGTCGCGCCAAGCCGGCGGTACGGGTTTGGGCCTGGTGATTTCCAAACGACTGATCGAACAGATGGGCGGCGAGATTGGCGTGGCCAGCACGCCGGGGGAAGGTTCGGAATTTTGGGTCAGCCTGACGTTACCCAAGGCGCGGGAAGATGCCGAAGATCAACCTCAAGCGCCGCTGCTGGGTCGCACCGTGGCCGTGGTTGAACAGCACTCGCTGGCGCGCCAAGCGTTGCAGCATCAACTGGAAGATTGCGGTCTGGTGGTGGTTCACCATCAACACCTGGACAGCTTGCTCAGCGCAGTCAGCGCGCAGCAGTACACCGACAGCGCCATCAGCCTGGCGGTACTGGGCGTGACCACCCAGGAGTTGCCGCCGGAGCAGTTGAGCCAGCGCGTGTGGGACCTGGAACGCATCGGTTGCAAGAGCCTGGTGCTCTGCCCTACGACCGAGCAGGCGCTGTATCACGAGTCGCTGCCCGACGCGCACAGCCAGCTACAGGCCAAACCGGCGTGCACGCGCAAAATGCAACGCGCGCTGATCGAGCTGCTCGGTCCGCGCCATCAACCCAGCGAGCCACCCGCGCCGGCCGCCACCAGCCGGCCTCCAAAGCTGCTGTGCGTAGACGACAACCCCGCCAACCTAAAGCTGGTGTACACCTTGCTCAGCGACATGGGTGCCGACGTCACCGCAGTGGACAGCGGCTACGCGGCGGTCGATGTGGTCAAGCACAAGTCCTTCGACCTGATCTTCATGGACGTGCAAATGCCCGGCATGGACGGGCGCCAGGCCACCGAAGAAATCCGCCATTGGGAAGCCGAGCAGGAAGCCGTGCCCACGCCCATCATCGCCCTTACCGCTCATGCCTTGGCCAACGAAAAACGTGCGCTACTCCAGGGCGGCATGGACGACTACCTGACCAAGCCCATCAGCGAGCGGCAATTGGCCCAAGTGGTGCTGAAGTGGACCGGCCTGGGTTTGCGCAACCAAGGCAGCGAGCGCGCAACGGAAACAGCGCCGCTCCAGTCCCAGCCGCAGCACAAGGTTCTCGATGAAGAAGAAGGCTTACGCCTGGCTGCTGGCAAACCTGACTTGGCGGCGGACATGCTGGCGATGCTGCTGGCCTCGCTTGAGGGCGACCGGGAAACCATCCGCCAGGCGCGTGACAGTGACGATCGCGGCGCACTGATCGAACGCGTCCATCGCCTGCATGGCGCCACCCGTTACTGCGGTGTGCCGCAATTGCGCGCCATCTGCCAACGCACCGAAACGCTGCTCAAACAAGCTGACCCGGCGTACCGCGAGGCACTCGATGAACTGGACGCGGCAATGCTCCGCCTGGCGGAAACTGCACATGCCGTCTGACGTGCCGGCCCGCTGCAGGCCGGCAGCCGGCAAGGCGCGTGCTACCATGCCGCCCTTGTTTTTCTGAACGAATTGAACCTGCGCCATGGCCGAACACGACTTTCGCTACAACCTGCTCAACCCTGAACACACCCTGATCGAATGCCGCGCCCTGGTGCCCGGCCGCTACCAGGTCACCGGCAATGGCGGCTCGGTAAAAAGCGGCGACGTGCTGCTGGTCACCCTCAAAGGCAGCCGCGACTTGAGCATGCGCCTTAACGTCGACAAGGTTCGCCACCTGATCAACCCGACCGGCCAGTGGGTCGCCGTTGCGCAGGGTCCGGTGTTTACCGAATTGTCTATCCTCAACTGGCACGTGAAATGCGACAGCTGCGACAAGCAGCTGGACTTTGAATTTGCCGTGGATGCGGCGCTTGGCAAGAAGGCCCATGCGCCGGCTGCCGAAGCCCGAATCGCCGAACTGCACTGGCAAAACCGCGACGGACGCCACCTGTGCCCGGCGTGCCAAACCAAGGACCAGCCGCAATAAGGACCCGTCATGAAAGCACCCCTCGCCCTCGGCGCGCTCGCCCTCAGCTTGCTGGGCTGCGCCAGCAACACCCCGCAACTGCAACAGGACAGCGCCTACCAAGTGGAATGGATCGGTGAGCGTCCGCTGATAGACAACAGCCACCTAACGCTCACCCTAGGCGCCGACGGCCGCGCTTACGGCAGCGCCGGCTGCAACCATTGGTTCGCGGCATACAGCCTCAAGGGTCAGCAAATCAGCTTCAGCCAGGCCGGCAGCACCCGAAAAATGTGCGCCCCGGCGCTGATGGAGCAGGAGCAACGCTTTCTGGATGCATTGAGTGCCGTTGAGCGTTGGGATATTTCGGCAATTGACCAGCTGCAGCTGTGGCCAGCGCAGGGGAAACCGATTCGGTTGTGGGCGGCGGAGTATTGAGGGTTGGGGGGGGGAGATGATTGCTTTACCGTCACCGTGACCACCCATCTGAGAATGACAGAGAGTACTGAACACCCACCGTCATCCTCGCGAATGCGGCGGTCCGACGATTCGGGATCCAGTATGTTTTAGGTAACTGTGCTCGACGGACGACTCTGGATCCCCGCGTTCGCGAGGATGACGGTGCGTGTTGTATAAGCGCCGTACGGCTTGAGCGCGAGGATGACCATCTGCTGGAACCCACACCGTCATCCCCGCGAATGCGGCGGTCCGACGATTCGGGATCCAGTATGTTTCAAGTAGCGGTGCTCGCCAGGCGAATCCGGATTCCGAGTCCTCCAAGTAACGAGTCAATCAGCAAGCCCCCACTCACCGCTCAAACAACTCCAACTGCTCACTCACCCGCCGCAAATCAATCAACCGCACCCCCACCCCAATCAACCGCACCGGCTTGCCCCCGCGCTCAAACGCGCTGCTGAGCAATTTCCGGTAACTGTCCAAATCCCGCCCGGCACCGGCCTGTTCCAGCGTGGTCTGGGTAAAGTCGTGGAATTTCAGTTTCACCAGGGGTTTGTCTGGCCGGTAGCTGTCGTCGAGGCGCTGCATGCGGCGGTCCAGCTCGTCCAGCAGTCCTGGCAAGCGTTCAAGGCAAGCTTCCAGATCGGGCAGGTCCTTGTCGTAGGTGGTCTCGACACTCATGGTTTGGCGGCGGTGGTCTACCTGCACCTGACGCTCATCGATGCCGCGCGCCAGGTTCCACAGGCGCTCGCCAAAGCTGCCGAATTCGCGCGCCAGTTCCACCTTGCTCCACTCGCGTAGCTGCGCGCAGGTTTCAATGCCCAGGCGCAGCATCTTATCGGCGGTCACCTTGCCCACGCCGTGCAGTTTGCTCACAGGCAGCACGGCGACAAACCCTTCCACCTCGTCCGGGGTAATCACAAACAGGCCGTTGGGTTTGCGCCAGTCGCTGGCGATTTTGGCCAGGAACTTGTTTGGCGCGACGCCGGCCGAGACGGTGATATGCACCTGCAGGGAAACCCGCCGACGAATATCTTGGGCGATACGCGTGGCGCTGCCGGCGAAATGCGGGCAATCGGATACATCCAGGTAGGCTTCATCCAGCGACAACGGCTCGATGATGTCGGTGTACTCGCGGAAGATCCCCTGAATCTCGCGGGACGCTTCCTTATATACGTCCATACGCGGCCGCACGATTAGCAGGTCGGGGCACAGCTTGAGCGCATGGCGCGACGACATCGCCGAGCGAACGCCATATGCACGCGCTTCGTAGTTGCAGGTGGCGATAACCCCACGACGATCCGCCGAACCGCCCACGGCGATGGGTCTGTTGGCCAGACGCGGGTCATCGCGCATCTCGATGGCTGCGTAAAAACAGTCACAATCCACGTGGATAATCTTGCGCACGAAAAGTCCGGTAAGCCCCGTCTGGCATGGGCTGGGAAGGCGCAGTGTAGCATCGCGGCTGCGCTAAGCATCTGAACAAACAACAGTTTTTCAAGATTAAAGGTTGACAGCCAAGACTTCGACTGTAGAATGTGCGGCGCGGGATGGAGCAGTCTGGTAGCTCGTCGGGCTCATAACCCGAAGGTCGTCGGTTCAAATCCGGCTCCCGCAACCAGATATATAAAGGGCCACTTATCACTAAGTGGCCCTTTTTTGTTGCCTGGCGTTTTTGTTGGCGCATAACTCTTTGATAAAAAAGAAATTAACGGTTGACACAAACGCCTCGAACTGTAGAATTGCCGGCGCGGGATGGAGCAGTCTGGTAGCTCGTCGGGCTCATAACCCGAAGGTCGTCGGTTCAAATCCGGCTCCCGCAACCAAACATTTAAAGGCCACTTGGAAACAAGTGGCCTTTTGTGTTTCTGGCGTTTGGAAAACCCTGCCTTGCCTGCTCCGCCGTCATCAGGCGTCGGTTTCTTCTATATAGAAAGAAGGGTTGCCGTCGGCCGTGAACCTCGCCCGCCTGCTCTCCTGCGAAACAAGCGCCGACGGAAGTGCAAACCGGTTGCTCCGCGCCGCCACGCAGCTGATCATTGCCGGGCTCGTTCGCCATAGGGAGTCATGCATGCTTTATCCAGGACCGCACCGCGCTTCGCGACCCACCTGCGCCGCCCCATTCTGTCTCGCTCGCCTATCGGCCACCCATTGCACTGTTGAGGTGCCGCATGCGCGCTAACCCTCCCGACGCGCAACACCCGCCAGCGTCCGACGTTCATCCGTCACGCTTGCAGTGGATGGAGCGCCTGAGCACGTATCGCCAGCCCCTCGGCCTGGCCGTTACGCTGCTGTTATTTACCATTGCGCTGATCGCCTGCCGCCATTTGGTCAACGACCTGGATCCCGATTCCCTGCGCGAATCGGTGCTGCATGTTCCCACCAGCGCCTTGCTCGGTGCGCTGGCGGCCACCGCCGTGGGTTTTGTCATTCTGCTCGGCTACGAATGGTCTGCCAGCCGCTTCGCCAATGTGAACCTGCCGTTGCCGGCGCTGGCGTTTGGTGGTTTCAACGCCTTTGCCATTGGCAACGCGGTGGGCCTGTCGATGCTGTCGGGCGGTTCGGTGCGCTACCGCCTTTACGCGCGTCATGGCCTTGGCCCTGGTGAAGTCGCACGCATGACGCTGTTTGCCAGCTTGTCGCTGGGTTGCGCCCTGCCCGTACTCGCCGCGCTTGCCACCCTCAGCGACCTGCCCGCCGCCGCCAGCGCCCTGCGCCTGCCGGCTAGCGTATTGGCTGCGATTGCCGTGGCCATTCTGCTGGGCTGTGGCGCACTGCTAATGGCGATCAAGCGCCGTCGCCTGCCTGAACAACCATTCCCCCATAACGTGCTGATTCAGTTGGGCCGACGAACCCTGCGCCTGCCGGGCTGGCGATTGGCGGCGTTGCAGTTGGTCATCACCGCACTGGACGTCGCCGCAGCCGCCACCGTGTTGTACCTGCTGCTGCCCGAGGCGCCGCCCTTCGGCGCGTTCTTGCTTATCTACTTGTTGGCCCTGGCTGCCGGCGTACTCAGCCACGTACCAGGCGGTGTCGGCGTGTTCGAAGCGGTGTTGCTGGCCGCCTTCGCCGACCAACTTGGCAGCGCGCCGCTGGCCGCCGCGTTGTTGCTGTACCGCCTGATTTACGTGGTACTGCCGTTGCTGGTGGCGTGTCTGCTGCTGCTGTTCAACGAAGCCTACCGACTGATCGTCAAGCACCAGGCGGTACGCGTCGCCTCAGGCCTGGCCGCGCCGGTGCTGGCACTGCTGGTGTTTATCTCCGGCATGGTGCTGCTGTTTTCCGGCGCCACCCCGGCCATCGACTCACGCATCGAAGATCTCGGTTTTCTAATTCCCCACCGCCTGATCGACGCCTCGCACCTGGGCGCCAGCCTGATCGGCGTGCTCTGTCTGTTGCTGGCTCAAGGTTTGCGTCGACGCTTGTCGGCAGCCTGGGTGCTGACCATGGTGTTGTTGCTGGTCGGCGCCTTGCTGTCGCTGATGAAGGGCTTCGATTGGGAAGAGGCCAGCCTGCTGATTCTCACCGCCAGCCTGCTCGCCGTTTTCCGCCGCTCGTTCTATCGCCCTAGCCGCCTGTTGGAACTGCCGTTTTCCTCGGTGTACCTGGTGGCCGCTCTGTGTGTGCTCGGTGCCTCGATCTGGCTGATGTTCTTCGCCTACCAGGACGTGCCGTACAACCACGAGTTGTGGTGGCAGTTCGCGCTCGACGCCGGCGCCCCGCGTGCGCTGCGCTCGGCATTGGGCAGTGCTTTGTTGTTGGTGATCGTGGTGCTGACCTGGCTGCTGCGCACCGAGCCACCGGAAATTCGTCTGCCCGATGAAGCCGACCTCGACAACGCCGCCCGCATCCTGCGCGCCTCCGACCAACCCGATGGCGGCCTGGCCCTGACCGGCGACAAAGCGCTGCTGTTCCACAAAGACAACGACGCCTTCCTGATGTACGCCCGCCGTGGCCGCAGCATGATTGCGCTGTACGACCCCATCGGCCCGGCGCAACAGCGTGCTGAGTTGATCTGGCAATTCCGCGACCTTTGCGACCTGCACCATGCGCGCCCGGTGTTCTACCAAGTGCGTGCCGAGAACCTGCCGTTCTACATGGACATCGGCCTGACCGCGCTGAAGCTCGGCGAAGAGGCCCGCGTTGATCTGCCGGCCTTTGATCTTGAAGCCAAAGGCAAAGAGATGAAAGACCTGCGCTACACCTGGAACCGTGGCGGGCGCGACGGTCTGTCGCTGGAAATCTTCGAAGCCGGCGCCGCGCCAATGGACGAGCTGCAAGCCATTTCAGCAGCGTGGGTGGAAGGCAAGAATGTGCGGGAGAAAGGTTTCTCCCTGGGTCGCTTTACCGAGTCGTACCTCAAGCACTTCCGCATCGCGGTGATTCGCTTCGAAGGCCGCGCGGTGGCATTCGCCAACCTTCTGGAAACCCACAGCACGGAACTCGCCAGCCTGGACCTGATGCGCGCCCACCCCGAGGCGCCGAAGCTGACCATGGAATTTCTGATGCTCGGCCTGATCCTGCATTACAAGCAGGCCGGCTACAGCCGCTTCAGCCTGGGCATGGTGCCGTTGTCGGGCCTGCAACCACGACGCGGCGCGCCGCTGACGCAACGCCTGGGCGCCATGGTGTTTCGCCGTGGCGAGCAGTTGTATAACTTCCAGGGCCTGCGCCGCTTCAAAGACAAATTCCAGCCCGACTGGGAGCCGCGCTACATGGCCGTACCGGCCGGCCTCGACCCACTGGTGGCCTTGGCCGACACCGCCGCGCTGATTGCCGGCGGACTGACAGGATTGGTGAAACGCTAATGACTCGACGCTATTGGCGACCGCTGTTGGTCGCACTGCTGATAACCGCGGTGGCCGTCGCCGCGCTGTTGTACAAAAGTCGCGGTGGCGCGCCGACGGTGGAACATCTGCAATTGAGCGACGGCAGCGCGTTGTCGAAGGCAGTGCCAGCCACGGCGGCCAAGGCCCAGGTGGCAATCGGCGTGCCGCCCGACATGCAGCTCACCGACGCGCAATTGCTGGCTTTGGCCCGCGACAGCCAGGCGCAACTGGTGCAGTTCACCCTCGAGGGTACCGACTGCGCGATGCAACAAAAACGCCTGGCAGAAAGCCTGGCCCAGCTCAACGGCCCCGCGACACTGGTGGCCGGTATTGGCCCAGGCGCCACCCTGGCGTGGAACTGGCTGGCCGGACAAACCAGCGACCAGGCCAAAGCCTTGTCGGTGGATTTCTCCATCGAAAAACCCGACTGCCCACAACCGCCAAAAGCGCCCCACGGCCGCTGGGTGGCTGCCTGGAACGACAACCCCGACGACCCCAGCGCCGCCTTCGCCCGCGAGCAAACCAACGGCGTCACCAGCATCAGCGACTACGACACCACGTTGCCGCAAGTGCTGGATAAAGAGCTGCGCAACCTGCTGCAAGGCGAGAGCGATGCCATGCCGGTGGTAGAAGTGCCGGCCATCGACGCCGACAAAGCCTCCGACACCGTCAGCTTGTTCTACTCGGGCGATGGCGGCTGGCGCGACCTGGACCGCGACGTCGCCGAAGAAATGGCCAAGCGCAATTACCCGGTCGTGGGCGTTGATGCTCTGCGCTACTACTGGCAGCACAAAAGCCCGGAACAAAGCGCCGCCGACCTGGCCAAGCTGATGAAGCTGTACCGGGAAAAGTGGGGGGCGAAAAACTTCGTGCTGATCGGCTATTCGTTCGGCGCCGACGTGCTGCCCGCCATCTACAACCGCCTGCCAGCCGCGCAGCAGCAACAAGTGCGGGCCATTCAACTGATCGCCCTGGCACGCAGCGGCAGCTTTGAAATCGAAGTGCAAGGCTGGCTCGGCACGGCCGGCAAAGAAGCCGCCACGGGCCCGGAAGTAGCGAAACTGCCGGCGGCCAAAGTGTTGTGCGTGTATGGCAAAGACGAAGCCAACGAAAGTGGCTGCACCGAAAGCACCACCGTCGGCGAGCGCCTGGAATTGCCCGGCGGCCACCACTTCGACGAAGACTACCCAGCCCTCGCTGCACGCCTGATCAAAGACATCGAAAAACGCCCCGCGCCGTAACCTTTCGGTTTTTCGTAACGCCGGCTTCACAGACAGAGGCCGGCAAAATGCTAAGGTCTCTTTTCAGCCCGCCGCAGAGCGGGCTTTTTATCGAAAAGGAAAACCTGATGAGTTGGAAAAACACCGAAGCGCGCTACGGCAGCGCCAATATCGCTCTGCATTGGTTGATGGTACTTCTGCTGGCGGCGGTTTACGCCTGCATCGAACTGCGCGGGATCTTTCCCAAAGACAGCGTGGAACGCGACCTGATGAAGCAGTTTCACTTCATGCTCGGCCTGAGCGTGTTCCTGCTGGTGTGGCTGCGCTTGCTGCTGCGCCTGATCAGCCCTACCCCGCTGATCGCGCCGGCGCCACCGACCTGGCAAATGCTCGCCGCCAAACTCGTGCACGCGGCGCTTTACCTGCTAATGATCGGGCTGCCCTTCGCGGGCTGGCTGATTCTCAGCGCGGCCGGCAAGCCGGTGCCGTTCTTCGGGCTTGAGCTGCCGCCGTTGGTGGACAAGAACCCCGACCTGGCCAAGCAGATCAAGGAATGGCACGAGTTAGGCGGTTCGGTGGGGTACTGGCTGATAGGCCTGCACGCCGTGGCTGGCCTGGCGCATCACTACGTGATTCGCGATAACACGCTGCGGCGCATGTTGCCGAGCCGGCGCTGAAAACGACTTGGGCTTCCCTCATCAGCCCAACCTACAAAATCGTAGATTGGGCTGATGAGGGAAGCCCAACGTCTTTTACACGAGGTTAAATCTCGACCTGCGTTCCCAGCTCGATCACCCGATTCAGCGGCAAGTTGAAGAAGCGCAAGTTGCCGTTGGCGTTCTTCAGCAGGAAGGCAAACAGCATTTCCCGCCAGCGCGCCATGCCCACCAGCTTGGTGGAAATAATGGTTTCGCGGCTGAGGAAGTACGTGGTGCGCATTGGGCTGAAGTCCAGCCCTTCGAGGTGACACAGGCCGAGCGCGCCAGGCACGTCGGTTTCGTCCATAAAGCCAAAATGCAACACCACGCGGTAGAAGCCTTCGCCGAAGGCATCCACTTCAAAACGTCGCTCGTTAGCGACTCGCGGCTCGTCTTCGTTCATCACCGTCAGCAACACCACCGTTTCGTGCAGCACCTGGTTGTGCAGCAGGTTATGCAACAGCGCGTGCGGTACCGCGTCGGCGCGGGCGGTGAGGAATACGGCGGTGCCTTGCACGCGATGCGGCGGTTGCACGCGAATACTGCTGATAAACAGCGGCAGCGGGATGGCGCTCTCGTCGAGGCGATCCACGAGCAATTGGCGACCGCGCTTCCAGGTGGTCATCAGAATAAACAATGCGCTACCGGCAACCACCGGGAAGGCGCCGCCTTGCAGCACCTTGGGCAGGTTGGCGGCGAAGAACAGGCTATCGACCAGAAAGAACGCCAGCAGCATCGGCACCGACACCCACGGCGACCAACGCCACAGCAGCAGCACCACCGCCGACACCAGCAACGTGTCGATCAACATGGTGCCCGTCACCGCCACGCCATACGCGGCAGCCAGGGCGCTGGACGATTCGAAGCCCAGCACCAGCAACACCACGCCCACCATCAACGTCCAGTTCACCGCGCCGATGTAGATCTGGCCCTGCTCGTGACTGGAGGTGTGCTGAATAAACATGCGCGGCACGTAGCCCAATTGAATGGCCTGACGCGTCAGGGAAAACGCCCCGGAAATCACCGCCTGCGAGGCAATGATGGTGGCGAAGGTCGAGAGCAGAATCATCGGCAACAGCGCCCAGCTCGGCGCCAGCAAATAGAATGGGTTGCGCGCCGCTTCAGGGTTTTGCAGCAGCAAGGCGCCTTGGCCAAAGTAGTTCAGCGCCAAGCCCGGCAGCACCAGCACAAACCAGGCGCGGGCAATCGGCTTGCGGCCGAAGTGGCCCATGTCGGCATACAGCGCCTCGGCGCCGGTCAGCGACAGCACCACCGCACCGAGAATGGTGATGCCAATGCCGGGGTGGGAAATAAAGAAGTTAACCGCCCAATACGGGTTCAGTGCATGCAGCACTTCGGGGCTTTGCATGATGCCGTAGATGCCCAGCACGCTGAGCGCACTGAACCAGGTGAGCATCACCGGGCCGAATAGAATGCCGATGCGCGCGGTGCCGTGCTTTTGAATCAGAAACAACGCCACCAGCACCACCAGCGACAACGGCACGACCCAATGGTCGATGCCGTCGAACGCCAGTTCCAAGCCTTCTACGGCCGAGAGCACCGAGATGGCCGGCGTGATCATGCTGTCGCCGTAGAACAGCGCCGCGCCGAACAGGCCGAGCAGTACCAGCACATTGCGCAGTTTCGGATAATCGTTGGCCGCGCGACGGGCCAATGCGGTCAGGGCCATGACCCCGCCCTCTCCCTGATTGTCGGCGCGCAGCATAAAGAGCACGTACTTGAGCGACACCACCCAGAACAGCGACCAGAAGATCAGCGACAAGATGCCAAGCACGCCGTCGTGGTTGGCCTGCACGCCATAGTGCGGGCTGAACACTTCTTTAAGGGTGTACAGCGGACTGGTACCGATATCGCCAAACACCACACCGACGGCGGCGACCATCAAGCTGACGGTCGAGGACTTACCGGGCGCGGACTGCGCTTTGGACATGCACTAAGCTCCTGAATGAATCGTGTGCACCTGAAACTGGGCGGCTTTATACCTGAATATCAGCGTGCAGAGCACCTGTTTACGCTGGCTGAGCCGGCAAACCCGAACAAACAAACGCAGCTTTTCTATAAATGAACGACCGTTACCCCAAGCAATTCAAGCGCGTCTGCCCGCGCAGCGCCCGCCCAGAGCATAGCTGAGGCCTCACCTGCCGGATGGAGGCTGGTCAAGCGGGTGGCCTGCCGCTAGAATTGCGCACTTTTTGACCAGAGGCGCCCAAAGCGCCCGTCCAAACGCCTGAGGTTAGTCATGTCCACCGTCGCCACGCCGAAAGTCGGCTTCGTATCCCTGGGTTGCCCCAAGGCACTCGTCGATTCCGAACGCATCCTCACCCAGTTGCGCATGGAAGGCTACGAAGTCGTGGCGACCTATCAGGACGCCGACGTGGTGGTGGTCAACACCTGCGGTTTCATCGACACCGCCAAAGCTGAATCGTTGGAAGTGATCGGCGAAGCCATCGCCGAAAACGGCAAAGTAATTGTCACCGGCTGCATGGGCGTCGAAGAAAGCGCCATCCGCAACGTGCACCCCAGCGTACTGGCCGTTACCGGCCCGCAGCAGTACGAGCAAGTGGTCAACGCCGTGCACGACGTGATTCCGCCGCGCAAAGACCACAACCCGCTTATCGACCTGGTGCCACCGCAAGGCATCAAGCTCACCCCGCGCCACTACGCCTACCTGAAGATTTCCGAGGGCTGTAACCACAGCTGCAGCTTCTGCATTATTCCGTCGATGCGCGGCAAGCTGGTCAGCCGTCCGGTGGGAGAGGTGCTGAGCGAGGCTGAGCGTCTGGTTAAAGCGGGCGTCAAAGAGCTGCTGGTGATTTCGCAAGACACCAGCGCCTATGGCGTTGACGTGAAATACAAAACCGATTTCTGGAACGGCCAGCCGGTGAAAACCCGAATGCTCGAGCTGTGCCAAGCACTCAGCACATTGGGCGTGTGGGTGCGTTTGCACTACGTGTACCCGTACCCGAACGTCGACGACGTTATTCCGCTGATGGCGGCGGGCAAAATCCTGCCGTACCTGGACATCCCCTTCCAGCACGCCAGCCCGAAAATCCTCAAAGCCATGAAGCGCCCGGCGTTTGAAGACCGCACCCTGGCCCGCATCAAAAGCTGGCGCGAGCAGTGCCCGGAACTGATTATTCGCTCCACCTTTATCGTCGGCTTCCCCGGCGAAACCGAAGAAGACTTCCAGTACCTGCTCAACTGGCTGACCGAAGCCCAGCTCGACCGCGTCGGCTGCTTCCAGTACTCGCCCGTTGAAGGCGCTCCGGCCAACTTGCTGGATGCGGAAGTGGTGCCGGACGACGTCAAACAATCGCGCTGGGACCGTTTCATGGAACACCAGCAAGCCATCAGCGCCGCCCGTTTGCAGCTGAAAATCGGCAAAGAGATTGAAGTGCTGATCGATGAAGTAGACGAGCAAGGCGCCATCGGCCGCAGCTTCTTCGACGCCCCGGAAATTGACGGCCGCGTGTATGTGGACAGCGACCAGGACCTCAAGCCCGGCGACAAAGTGATGTGCCGCGTCACCGACGCCGACGAGTACGACCTCTGGGCCGAAACCCTGTAACGAAAGAGCCCCGCTGATGCGGGGCTTTTTTATGGCTGGCCTTCACGGTGCGCGCTGCCGCGCTTGCCCTGAGCGCCTGCGAAAACTGTGCGGTGCGTATCGGCGACTGGGTGGGCGATGATCTTAAATCCCCTGTCGCACGTCTCGATAACTGCGTTGCCTGGAGCCTCCCATGTCGCTGCGTTCCCACCGCTCTCCCCTTGCGTTCGTGCTGCTTATTAGCCTGGTGTTGCAAACGGCGTGTGCCGGCCCGTTGCTGGAGAAAATCAAAGAGCGCCGTGCCGAGCGCGAGCAAAGCAGTGAAACCAGCGCGGCGCTAAAACTGCCCGACGGCGCCACGGTCATCAAAGACCTTGCCTACGGCCGCGAGCCCCGCGAGCGCATGGATGTTTACCTGCCCAAGTCGCCCAGCGCCGCACCGATCATCTTCATGGTGCATGGCGGCGCCTGGCGCACCGGTGACAAAAGCGCCGAGCAAGTGGTGGCCAACAAGGTCGCGCGTTGGGTCAGCAAGGGCTTCATTCTGGTCAGCATCAATTACCCGCTGCTACCGGACACCAAACCGTTGCAGCAGGCCGAAGCGGTTGCCAAGGCGCTGGCCATGACCCAGGCAAAAGCAGCCAGTTGGGGCGGTTCGGCTGAGCACCTGATTGTGATCGGCCACTCGGCCGGGGCGCATCTGGTCGCGCTGCTGACCAGTTCGCCGTCGCTCGCTACCGCCCAGGGCGTAACGCCCTGGTTGGGCACGGTGGCGCTCGATAGCGCTGCGCTGGATGTGGAAACAATCATGCAGGCGCGGCACATGCGTTTTTACGACCAAGCGTTCGGTAGCGACCCCAGCTACTGGCAGCAAACGTCCCCCAATTACGTGCTGGCCAGTGGCGCGCCGCCCATGCTGGCGGTGTGCTCGACCCGGCGGGAGGTGTCCTGCGAGCAGGCGCAGCGGTTTGCCGACCACGTCGCAGCGCTGAACGTGCGCATCAGCGTGCTGAAACAAGACATGAGCCATAAGGAAATCAACCAACTGCTCGGTACGCCCGGCGCCTACACCGACGCGGTGGAACGCTTTATGACCGGGCTGGACCTCACCGTAGCTAAGCATTTGGCGCGCTAGAGGCGTCTAGACTGACAAGCGCCGCCGCGGCGATAGCGGCCTGGCCGTACGCCCGCCCGATACCAATCAGGCGGGCCTTACTCAGCCCAGGCGGGTACAATGCCCGCCCACTTCTTTACGGCCCTCGTCATGACAGACCCCATTCGCCTTTCCAAACGCCTGATCGAAGTGATCGGCTGCTCGCGCCGCGAGGCCGAACTGTATATCGAAGGCGGCTGGGTGACGGTGGATGGCGAAGTAGTCGACGAGCCGCAATTCAAGGTCGGCGAGCAAACCGTCGCCCTGCTGCCGGACGCCGTGCTGACGGCGCCTGAGCCGGTCACCATCCTGTTCAACCAACTGCCGGACCTGGACATCGACGCTGCTCACGCGCTGATAAGCCCTGCCACACTTTCTGCCGAGCACCGCTTCGGCACCCGCCCGCTCAAGGGCCATTTTCTGCGTTTGAACAGCGGCGCGCCGTTGCAGAAAAACGCGTCGGGCCTGCTGGTGTTCACCCAGGACTGGAAGATTCTGCGCAAGCTCACCGACGACCTGGCCAAGATCGAGCAGGAGTACGTGGTGGAAGTCAGCGGCGAAATGATCGAGCACGGCTTGAGCCGCCTCAACCAGGGCCGCACCCACAAAGGCCAGGTGCTGCCACCGGTTAAAGCCAGCTGGCAGAGCGAAACGCGCCTGCGCTTTGCGCTGAAGAATGCGGCGCCGGGGCTGGTTGCCGCGCTCTGCGCCAGCGTTGGCCTGACGCCGACCAGCATCAAGCGCATCCGCATCGGTGGCGTGTCGATGGGCAAACTGTCTGCCGGGCAGTGGCGCTACCTGGCCAAAACCGAAAAATTCTGAGGCCGCCGCGCCGCCCTTCCCTTTTCAGGACCGCTCTCATGATCAACAACGACGTACTGCGCAGCGTGCGCTACATGCTCGACCTCAGCGACGCGAAGGTGGTGCAGGTCATCAAACTGTCCGGCCTGGACGTGGACCTCGACACCCTGCGCGCCTACCTGAAAAAGGATGAAGAAGAGGGTTACCTGGAGTGTGACGACGACGTGCTCGCGCATTTCCTCGACGGCCTGATCGTGCACCTGCGCGGCAAAGACGACAGCCGCCCGGCGCAGCCCATCGAGCTGCCGGTCACCAACAACACGGTGCTGAAAAAACTACGCGTCGCCTTCGAGCTTAAAGAAGAAGACCTGCACGAGATTTTGCAAAGCGTGGATTTCCCCGTGAGCAAACCGGAACTCAGCGCCTTGTTCCGCAAGTTCGGCCACAGCAACTACCGCACCTGTGGCGACCAACTGCTGCGCAACTTCCTCAAAGGTTTGACCCTGCGCGTGCGCGACAAATAATCAGCTGTGGGAGCGACTTCAGCCGTGCTGCTTTAGCCATGAAACGCATCACGGCTGAAGCCGCTCCCCCACGAACAGCGTTCTCCATAACCTCGCATTCTCAGCGGCAATAGTTCCTGCGTAATCGCGCCCCGCGCATTAGGGTAGTTGCACAACAACCCTAAAAGAGCGCTCCCCATGCATTCCTACTTTTCCCTGCAAGGCCGCACCGCGCTGGTCACCGGCGGCACCCGTGGTATTGGCAAAATGATCGCCAAAGCATTCGTTGAAGCCGGCGCCCGCGTATATGTATGCGCCCGCGATGGCGAAGCGTGCGCCGCCACGGCCGCCGAATTGTCGGCCTTCGGTGAATGCCATGGCATCGCCGCCAACCTTGCCCATGAGGAAGGTGTGGTCGCCTTGGCAGAGCAACTGAGCGGGCAAATCGACAAGCTCGACATCTTGGTCAACAACGCCGGCACCACCTGGGGCGCGCCGCTGGAAACCTATCCGGTGAAGGGTTTTGAAAAGGTCATGCAGTTGAACGTGACCTCGGTGTTCCTGTGCATCCAGAAGCTCCTGCCGCTGCTGCGCAAAGCCGGCAACAGCGAGAGCCCGGCACGGGTGATCAACATCGGCTCGGTGGCCGGCATTACCTCGTACGGCGAAGAGGCCTACGCCTATGGCCCGAGCAAGGCGGCGCTGCATCATTTGTCGCGCTCGCTGGCGCGGGACTTGGTGAGCCAGCACATCAACGTCAACGTGATAGCGCCCGGCCGATTCCCGAGCAAGATGACCAGCCATATCGCCAACGATGAAGAAGCGCTGGCTGAAGACACCGCGATCATTCCGATGAAGCGTTGGGGACGTGAAGAGGAAATGGGCGCGTTGGCGATTGCGCTGGCTAGTAAGGCAGGCGCCTATATGACCGGCGCAGTGGTCCCCATCGACGGCGGTTTTGCGATGTGACTGCAAGGTCAAGAGCATCGAGGCTGAAGCCTCTCCTACAGACACCGTTTTCTGTAGGAGAGGCTTTAGCCTCGATGCTGTTGAGCGGCGACAGGTATGATTGGCCCGGTTTCCCACCGGGCTTTTTTATGTCTTATTCAGTCTCTCCTGTCGGCTTCGTACACTCCTGCTTCAAGGAGAAGTTCGCCATTCCCCGCCAACCGCAACTGGCCCCTGCCGCGCGCGGGGTGTTGGAGTTGGTGCCGCCATTCGATAGCGGCGAGGCAGTCGAAGGCTTGGAGCAGGTCAGCCACGTGTGGCTGCTATTCCTTTTTCACCAGGCCCTGGAAGACAAACCGCGGCTGAAAGTGCGCCCGCCGCGCCTGGGCGGCAACCAGTCCATGGGCGTATTCGCCACCCGCGCCACGCACAGGCCCAACGGCATCGGGCAGTCGGTGGTGAAACTTGAAAAGGTTGAGGCCGGCAAGCTCTGGCTGTCCGGCATCGACCTGCTCGACGGCACGCCAGTGCTGGATATCAAACCCTACGTTCCTTACGCCGACGCGGTGACCGGCGCGTTCAACCACATGGCCGCTGGCGCACCGACGCTGATAGATGTTGTGTGGAGCGATGCAGCCCTGGTTCAGGCGCTGGAGCATGGCCAGCGGTTGCAGCAACCGGTGCGTGAGTTGATCGAACAATGCCTGGCGCAAGACCCTCGGCCGGCATACCAGCAGCCTGAGCCTAGCCGTATTTACGGCACGCAATTGTGGGACGTTCAGGTGCGCTGGCATTACCCGACGCCCGAGCAGATTTGTGTGGTTGAAGTGGTTGCAGCGTAACCGCCGTATCGCTCTTTTGCGATCTCAGCATCACGCCTCTCGAGATCGAGCCAGCTAGAGCAGTGCAAGGCAAAAATGTTTTTTAAAGCGCAGTTGGCTGTAGCCAATGAGCATTTAAAAAACATTTTTAACGCCGCAATGCCGACGCGCAGCCGATCGGTCAGTGATGAAAAACCCGCCATATAGGCGGGTTTTTCATCACTTCTCCACGAATGCGCGTTCGATCAAGTAGTCGCCCGGCTCACCCATGCGCGCCGAAATCTTCAGACCAAAGCCATCCAGCACTTCGCTGGTCTCGTCCAACATGCTTGGACTGCCGCAGATCATGGCGCGGTCGTCCTGCGGGTTGATCGGTGGCAGGCCGATGTCGGTGAACAGCTTGCCGCTGCGCATCAGGTCGGTGAGGCGGCCCATGTTCTCGAAGGGCTCGCGGGTTACGGTCGGGTAGTAGATGAGTTTTTCTTTCAGCGCTTCACCGAAGAATTCGTTCTTCGGCAGGTGCTCGGTGATGAACTCGCGGTAGGCGACTTCGTTCACGTAGCGCACGCCGTGAATCAGGATGACTTTTTCGAAACGCTCATAGGTTTCGGGGTCCTGAATCACGCTCATGAACGGCGCCAAACCGGTGCCGGTGCTGAGCAGGTAGAGGTGTTTGCCTGGCAACAAATCGTCCAGCACCAGGGTGCCGGTGGGTTTGCGGCTGACCATCAGCTCGTCGCCAACTTTCAAATGCTGCAGTTGGGAAGTCAGCGGACCATCCGGAACCTTGATGCTGAAGAACTCCAGGTGCTCTTCATAGTTCGGGCTGGCAATCGAGTAAGCTCGCATCAGCGGGCGACCGTTTTCCTGTTGCAGGCCGATCATTACGAACTGGCCGTTTTCAAAACGCAGGCCCGGGTTGCGGGTGGTTTTGAAGCTGAACAGGGTGTCGTTCCAGTGGTGGACGCTGAGCACACGCTCGACGTTCAAGTTGCTCATGCTTGCTTCCTCGATGAATCGCGCTCACCCGACCGACGGGTGCCAATGCGCGGCATTTTAAGGGCGACAACCATATCTGTTAAGTGGATTATTAAGATATAGGTTATCGGTTATATAGATATGCGTTTCACACTCCGCCAACTTCAGGTTTTCGTCGCCGTCGCCCAACAGGAAAGCGTCTCGCGGGCGGCTGAGTCGCTGGCGCTGTCGCAGTCGGCGGCAAGCACTGCGGTTACCGAATTGGAGCGCCAATCGGCGTGCCAGTTGTTCGACCGCGCCGGCAAACGCCTGTCGCTGAACGCCTTGGGTCATCAGCTATTGCCGCAGGCGGTTGCCCTGCTCGATCAAGCCAAAGAGATCGAGCGCATGCTCAACGGCCAGGGCGGTTTTAGCTCGCTGTCTGTGGGCGCCACGCTGACGGTCGGTAATTACCTGGCCACCTTGCTAATCGGCAGTTTCATGCAGCAACACCCCGAATGCCGAGTGAAGTTGCACGTGCAAAACACGGCGCACGTTGTACAGCAGGTGGCGCATTACGAAATTGATTTGGGCTTGATCGAAGGCGACTGCCAGCACCCGGACATTGAAGTGCAGCCCTGGGTAGAAGACGAGTTAGTGGTGTTTTGCGCGCCGCAGCATCCGTTGGCCGCCAACGGCCGCGCTTCGCTGTTGGAGCTTACGCAGGAAGCCTGGATTCTTCGCGAACAAGGCTCCGGCACGCGCCTGACCTTCGACCAAGCCATGCGCCATCACCCCACGGCGCTGAACATTCGTTTGGAGTTGGAACACACCGAAGCAATCAAACGAGCCGTCGAGTCGGGCCTGGGCATCGGCTGTATTTCCCGCCTGGCCCTGCGCGATGCGTTTCGCCGCGGCAGCCTGGTGCCGGTGGAAACCCCGGAGCTGGACCTGACGCGGCAGTTCTATTTCATCTGGCACAAGCAGAAGTACCAGACCAGCGCCATGCGCGAGTTTCTCGAACAGTGCCGCAAACTCACCGCCGGGGTGCGGCGTAGCGATGAAATTGTGTTGCCCTCGATTGCTTGAAAAGCATCGCGGCTGAAGCCGCTCCTACAAATTGTGCGATTCGTAGGAGCGGCTTCAGCCGCGATGCTTTTTGCTTTCAACCCAGAAGAATTACCAACCAGACAACACCAATCAGGCTCAGCGCCACAAACTGCGCGGCGCTGCCCATGTCCTTGGCGTTTTTTGACAGCGGATGCAGCTCCAGCGAAATGCGGTCAATGGCCGCTTCCACGGCCGAGTTGAGCAATTCCACGATCAGCGCCACCAGGCACACGCCGATCATCAAAGCGCGCTCGCCACGACTGACGTCAAACCAGAACGCCAGCGGAATCAACACCACATTGAGCAACACCAGTTGGCGAAACGCCGCTTCACCGGTGAAGGCGGCGCGCAGGCCGTCGAAGGAATAGCCGGTGGCGTTGAGGACCCGTTTAAAGCCGGTCTGGCCTTTGAATGGCGACATGGGAAATACGACCAAAATTTGTGAGGCCGCAGGCTACGTCAAACGCGGTCAAAAATGCGTGAAAAACCAATAGCCTGCTGACGTTAACTGGCGGGAATGGATTCCAGATGTTGCAACAGCAAGGCCGCTTGCGTTCGGGTGCGCACACCCAGCTTGCGGAAGATGGCGGTGACGTGGGCCTTGATAGTGGCCTCGGACACGTTCAGTTCATAGGCGATCTGCTTATTCAGCAAGCCATCGCACACCATGGTCAACACGCGAAACTGCTGCGGCGTGAGACTGGCCAAACCGGCGCTTACCGCTTTCGCCTCGGCAGACAGGCCGGCACTTTCTTCCGACTGCGGCGGCCACCAGACGTCGCCGTCAAGGACCTCGCGCACCGCTTGCTGAATGGTTTCCAGGGGGCTGGATTTGGGGATAAACCCGCTGGCGCCGAATTCACGGGCGCGGGCCACCACCGCTGCTTCTTCCTGGGCCGACACCATCACCACCGGCACCTGCGGATACTGTCCGCGCACCATCACCAAACCGGAAAAACCGTAGGCGCCGGGCATGTTGAGGTCGAGCAAGACCAGATCCCAATCCGACTTTTCCCCGAGTCGCGCTTCAAGCTCGGCGATGCTCGCCGCTTCGACCAGACGCACCTGCGGGCCAAGGCCCAAGGTGAGGGCCTGATGCAGCGCACTGCGAAATAGCGGGTGATCATCGGCAATCAGGATTTCGTAGTCGGCCATGGGCTGCTCTTGTTTTAAGGGGGCGCTTCTCGGTGTACGAAAGTACCGCCGCGCGGGGTGTGCAGCGCAGCGGCGGCGCCCAGCATGCCGAGCCAAAATGGGGTGGTCAAGCCTTTAGGTTTGCGGCACAGTTCGAGGCTTTTCCTGCCGAGACCGACCATGCGAAACCAAGCCCTGCGCGCCGACCTGTTAATGCTGACCACCGCGCTTATCTGGGGCAGCGCCTTCGTGGCGCAGCGCATGGGCATGGATTCCATCGGCCCATATTTATACTCCGGCCTGCGCTTCGCCTTGGGCACGCTGGTGTTGTTGCCGGTGGTCTACCTGCTCAGCCGCGGCAACAAACAACCGTTCAATCGCGGCTTATTTATAGGCGGCGGATTGATGGGCCTGGTTTTGGCCCTAGGCATTAACTTGCAGCAGGTGGGACTGCTGTTCACCAGCGTAACCAACGCCGGCTTTATCACCGGGTTGTACGTCATCATCGTGCCGCTGGTGGGCCTTTTTCTCGGCCATAAAACCGGCATAGGCACGTGGCTCGGTTGCATTCTGGCGGTGGTCGGCATGTTTCTGCTCAGCGTCGGCGACGGTTTCCACGTGGCCTCCGGCGATTGGCTGCAACTGGCGGGTGCATTTGTGTGGGGCACGCACGTTTTGCTGGTGGGCTATTTTGCTGGCCGCTTCGACCCGATCCGCCTGGCAGCAATTCAATTCGCCGTCTGCGCCGTCATCAGCCTGGGCCTCGCCGTCACGCTGGAAGATATTCAAATGGCCCGCATCGTTGCTGCCGGGCCGTCGATTGTTTATGGCGGGCTTATTTCGGTTGGCATCGCTTACACCTTGCAGGTGATTGCGCAGAAGCACGCCATCGCCTCGCACGCGGCGATCATCTTTTCGCTCGAGGCGGTGTTCGCGGCGGTGGCCGGAGCGGTGTTTCTCGATGAGTCGCTGCACTTGCGCGGCTATATCGGTTGCGCGCTGATGTTTGCCGGCATGTTGGTGGCGCAGCTGTGGCCGCGCAAGGTGGCGGAAGAAGTGGTTGAGGGGAAGGTGGTTTAGGGCGCGCCGGCTCCAGACCGCAGCCCCCTCTCCCCAACCCTCTCCCCGAGGGGCGAGGGGGCTGACAAGCGATTCGGTCGGTCCCCTCTCCCGCCTGCGGGAGAGGGTTAGGAAGAGGGCAAGCGTTTAGCCGGTCACCCTACAAATACTCCCCCATCCGCCGATGCACCTCATCCTCCAAATCCACCGGCCGCTGAAACTTGGCCCCCAAATAATGGGCCGTAAACACATCCAGATAAGCATCCAACGCCGCCCCAGCACGCGGTTCGCCCGCTAGCTCCAGACAGAGCGCCGCCACTTCCGACGTACACAAATGGTCGTCACGCTTGGACCGACGCAGGCGATAACGCGACAGCTGTTCGGGCTGCAAACTGAGCACCGGAAATTTGTCCAGATACGGGCTCTTGCGAAACATCTTGCGGGCCTCGGTCCAGGTCGCGTCGAGCAAGATAAACAGAGGTCGCTTGCCCTCCTCCACCTTCACTTCAGCGACCACCCGCTCAGGCGCAACAAACTCACCGGGAAAGACCACGTACGGTTGCCATTGCGGGTCGTTGAGCAGCGCTGGAATTTCCGGCTCCACCGAGGTGCGAAACCAGCGGTAGGCGAACGTGTCGGTAACCAGGTCGGCGATCAGCCAGCCGGTGTTGGTCGGCTTCAACGGTTCGACGTCGTGCATCAGCAGAAACATGCCGGCATTGGTCGGCACCTTCGGCCGCAGCGCGCACAGGCAGTATTCCGGAATTACACGGCAGCCCTCGCAACGCGGCGCTCGGGAACCACGCGCCGTAAACGGCTTGGTGCTGAGCTCCAGCCGCTCCAGGCGTAAACGCGAGACGGCGTGGCTCATTGCGGGCGGTCCGCGCGGGAAGAAAAGGAGATCATCGACTGCATCCGACCAGCAAAAAAGAAGCCGGCGAGTCTAGCAGAGGCGCTGGGCAAAACCGCAGCGGGCCTGAGGCGGGTCGACAGACGACCCGCCGGGCGAGGGGGTTAGAACGACTGGTTGAAGGCCAAGCCTACGAAG
Source organism: Pseudomonas sp. AC070 (assembly GCF_979258635.1). Taxonomy (NCBI): domain Bacteria; kingdom Pseudomonadati; phylum Pseudomonadota; class Gammaproteobacteria; order Pseudomonadales; family Pseudomonadaceae; genus Pseudomonas; species Pseudomonas sp. AC070. Next base: position 1,203,617 of record NZ_OZ409871.1, on the reverse strand, counting down.
TGAATACGGGTTTCGTATTCACCCTTGAAGTTGCCGCCGTTGCCGGTGCAGTGGTCGCCGCTGTCGACGTAAAGACTGCCTCCGCCTGGCGCCCAACCCGCCGGCGAGCAGCCGTCTTTGTAATCCATCTTGCCGCTGGCAAATTGCACGTAGCTGTAGGCGAGATCGACCGACGTGTCCTCGTCGAACTTGTAGTTGGCGCCGAAGGACAACCAGTAACGGTCGGAATCCGGGAACGCCGGGTGACGTTTATCGCTGCCGCTGACTGGGGATTTGTCGTAGGCGACGCCGGTGCGCAGCATCAGGTCTTTGTCCCATTGGTAGTTCATACCGAGGGAGATTTTGTAGGTGTCGTTCCAGTCCTGATCGACCGTGGCGTCGCCTTCATTTACGCCGTTGAAGTAGGGGTAGCCATTAACTTCTTTCAGTTGAATGCCGATCTGGTCCAGGCGCGAGTGGCGCGTCCAGGTCACGTCGCCCATCAGCGCCACTTTGTCGTTCAACTGGTGGAAGGCGTTGATCGAGAACGACTCGGGCGTATCGATGCTGGTTTTTGCGTCCGAGTTCGGGTGCAGGTTGCTGGCAGCGAAATTGCCTGGATTGATCCAATTGCTCGGGTCGAGCACTTGGCCCAACTGGTCGCGGGGTGGCAGGCCGACCAGGCCAAGAAACGTACCGCCATCGGGCGTCAGATCGGTAGATGGATTCGGTACCGCGCCTTCGACGTCAGCAAAGCTCCATTTCGATTTACCTTCTAAGGTGTGGCTGATTTTCGAACGGTACGACACGCCGAAGCGCGTCGAGTCGGTAGGTTCCCACATGTAACCGATGTTCCAACCAAAGCCCCAGTCGTCCCCTTTGACGCGGAAATACCCATCGCCGCTCACGTTCTCGGCGAAGTTCTGCGCCACGCAATCGACAAACGCATCATTCTGCTGGCCGTTACAGCTGGTGATTTCGTCCGGTACCGTGAGACCGGGATACAGCAAAGGAATACCAATCTGCCCAATCGGGTTGGCGGCCAGTTCTGTCAGCTCCTGGTTGGCTTTGACGAACTGCCCGGCTAACTGCCGCGACGCGCCCTGAACATCTGCCGCCCCGCGCTGAATCGACTTGATGTACTGCGCCGACAACCCGAAACCAATGCTGTGGTGCTCGTTGAAGCGGTAGGCAATGCTCGGGTTGATATTCACCGTTTCCAGGTTCGCCGACTGAATGCCGTAGCGGCCGCTCCAGTTCTCCTTGTAATCGAGCTTGGCGCCGTAGGGCACGAAGATGCCGAGGCCGACGGTGACGTTGTCGTTTATCTGGCTGGAAAAGTAGAAGTCCGGTGCGGCAGCGGCGTCTGGCAGGTAGGAGCCGGCGCCCGTGCCGCCGGTGGAGTTACCGAAAACATCGGTGCTGCCGTTGTCTTTAAAGCTGCCCTTGGGAATGACGATGGTGATGCCGTTGGTGACCTGGGTGCCGGGTAAGCGCGCAAGGCCTGCGGGGTTGTAGAAAATGGTCGAGGGGTCGACCGCTTCCGCGCCGTTGGCGTGGGCTGTGCCCTGGGCTGCCACCGACTGCGAACCAAAGTGGTAACCGGACGCCATAGCTCCGGAGGTCCAAACCAACATCAAGCTCCCGCTGTAAAGCGCGGTCTGCCAGCAAGATGGGCGAGTTCTTATCATTATTCTCGACTCCTACACGCACGATATAAGCCGCGATACGTCTCCGGTAAGGCCAACCGGAACTTCTGTAGCGCAGCGATAAAACCGACTTTCGAATGAAGCGGTATGCGACCTGTGACCGGCCTCCTTTGCTGACGATCCCCAATCCTTCGTACTGCCTGCGGTCCTATCCGGCCTGGGCCGAGGTAACACCCGAGCCGCTGTGAAGGTGGCCGGATTGCACCTGGCAAAACATCGGTTTCCCCCGAGGCCCGCCGCCAGGGGCTTCAGGCCCCATGCGCCGGTGTAATAAAACCGTTACCGTTTCACACCAAGCCGTACAGATTTGTATGACCAAATAATTCAAAAAGATTCGGATATTTTCGCAAGCCGGAGGAACCTGGCGGTTTGCCGACGATATCGGCGCGCTGAGCGGCGTTGGTCGCAAATAACGGAAGAACGCTTGTTCGGAATGCGCAGGTGGCGCGCTCGCGCTTGATCTGCCGCAGGCGGTTGGTCAGGATGCAACCCGGGCTGAGCGCTGGCCCACGTAATAGTTGCGGGGTCACGAACCTAGCCTTGAGGCCAGGGTCCAACCCGCTTTATGGATATGGAGACTTACATGCTGCGCTTCACGGCCCTGGCCTTTTGCTTCGCCCTTCCCGCTGCGCACGCGGCCTCGCTTCAGGATTTCGAGCTGAACAAGCTGCTCAATCAGGTGGCCACCCAAAGCAGCGAAGGCACGCCGCGGGCCATTAACGAAGACATTCTCGATCAGGGCTACACCGTTGACGGCAACGTGCTGATCAACCACTTGAGCGTTCAGCCTGCCCACGCCGCACAAATGCGCGGCAACCCCGACGCCGTGCGCAAGCAACTGGGCGCCAGCGTCTGCCAGAACAACGGCTTCCGCCAACTGCTGGCCCGTGGCGCCGTGCTGCGTTACCAATTCAGCGAGTACAAAACCAACAACTACATCGCCGCCGAAAACTTCAGCAAAGCTGACTGCTCGATCAAATAAGCTTTACTTCAGGTTGGGTCGAGCCGCGACCGGTTAAACCCAACCTGTACCGCTTGCCGATCCAAGGTTCACCCTCAAGGAGCTGTTCCATGCCTTACGAACCGGACGATTACCTCAACCGTCATGTGCAAACGCCGAGCGTTGACCTGGCCGCCAAAGTCGACGAATTGCTCGACCTCGCCACGCCTGATTCCAGTCTCAACCTGTCGCTGTACCGCGACATGCTCTCCACCGTCATTCGCATGGCCCAGGCCGACCGCAACCGCTGGGACGCGAAAATCATGCTGCAAACCCTGCGTGAGATGGAACATGCCTTCAGCGTGCTGGAGCAGTTCAAACGTCGTCGCAAGGTCACCGTATTCGGCTCGGCCCGCACGCCAGCCAACCATCCCGTCTACCAACTGGCCAAAGATCTTGGCGCTGCCTTGGCCCGTCACGAGCTGATGGCAATTACCGGCGCGGGTGGCGGCATCATGGCCGCCGCCCATGAAGGCGCGGGGCTGGAGCACAGTCTGGGACTGAACATCAGCTTGCCCTTCGAGCAAAGCGCCAACGCCACCATGCAAGGCAGCACCAATCTGCTGTCATTCAAGTTCTTCTTTCTCCGCAAACTGTTCTTCGTTAAAGAAGCCGACGCGCTGGTGCTCTGTCCCGGCGGCTTCGGCACCTTGGACGAAGCGCTGGAAGTGCTGACGCTCATCCAAACCGGCAAAAGCCCCTTGGTTCCGGTGGTACTGCTGGACGAGCCCGACGGCAGCTTCTGGAAAGACGCCTTGGCGTTTATCCAACGGCAACTCGAAGGCAACGGCTACATTCTGCCCAGCGACCTGAAACTGCTGACCATGGCGCACAGCGCGGATGAAGCGGTTGAACAGATCACGCGCTTCTACAGCAATTTTCATTCGAGCCGCTGGCTGAAGGATCGCTTTGTGGTTCGCCTGCATCATGGGCTGTCGGCTGAAGCGGTGAGTCAGTTGCCGGAACTGTTCGCCGACCTCTGCAAAAGCGGCGGCTTTGTGCAGCAGCAAGGCGCGTTTGAAAACGAGGGGGATGAGCCGGAATTGGCTCCGTTACATCGCCTGGCGTTTGCCTTCCGTGGTCGGGAATACGGGCGGTTGCGTGAGCTGTATGAGTTTGTGAATACGCCGGAGAATTGGGCGTAGACCCAGGTTGATTCCCAGGAGCGGGGCGCCAATCAAGAGCATCGCGGCTGAAGCCCCTCCTACGGTGCTGCGCTGTTTGTCAGGTTTTGAATAGGCAGGAAGGGAACTTCAATCGTACAGCTCGCCGCGCAGCAGGCGGCTGATCATGTCCATGGAATAACCGCGATACGCCAGAAAGCGCCCTTGCTTGGCGCGCTCTTTGGCGTCGTTCGGCTGCTCGCCGAATTTGCGCTGCCAGACTTGCGTCATGTGTTCCCGCCAATCGATACCGCATTCACGCAGCGCCTGTTCGATATCGGCGCGCGCCAGCCCACGCTGCCCCAGTTCCTCGCGAATGCGCATAGGCCCGTAGCCAGAGCGGGCACGGTAGGAAACGAAGCTTTCAAGGTAGCGGGATTCGGACAGCAGACCTTCTTGGGTCAAGCGGTCGAGTTCCGGTTCGATGAGTTCAGGCGGGGCGCCGCGTTGGCGCAACTTGCGGATTAACTCGACACGGCCATGCTCGCGGCGTGCGAGCAAGTCCATGGCTGTCCGTCGTACTGCGGCAGGACTGTCGAGTACGACGGACATAACAGACTCAGGCGTCTGCCAGATCGTCTTCGGTGTTGTTTACAGCGGCAGCGGCGGCCGCTGCGGCTGCATCTTTACCGGCCATGAGCAGTTGATCGCGGATCTGCTTCTCGATGGTTTTGGCGATTTCCGGGTTGTCTTCCAGGTACTTAGCCGAGTTGGCTTTACCCTGACCAATCTTGCTACCCAAGTAGCTGTACCAGGCGCCGGATTTTTCCAGCAGACCGAGTTGAACGCCCAGGTCGATGATCTCGCCGTTACGGTAGATGCCCTTGCCGTACAGAATCTGGAACTCAGCCTGACGGAATGGCGGGGCTACCTTGTTTTTCACGACTTTGACCCGGGTTTCGCTGCCGACCACTTCGTCGCCTTCTTTCACGGCGCCGGTACGGCGAATGTCCAGACGCACCGAAGCGTAGAACTTCAACGCGTTACCACCAGTGGTGGTTTCCGGGCTGCCGAACATCACACCGATTTTCATACGGATCTGGTTGATGAAGATAACCAGGCAGTTGGCGTTTTTGATGTTGCCGGTGATTTTACGCAGCGCTTGCGACATCAGACGGGCTTGCAGGCCGACGTGCATGTCGCCCATTTCACCTTCGATTTCTGCTTTCGGCACCAGGGCGGCAACGGAGTCGACGATGATTACGTCAATGGCGTTGGAACGCACCAGCATGTCGGTGATTTCCAGCGCTTGCTCGCCGGTGTCTGGCTGGGAAACCAGCAGGTCGTCGACGTTGACGCCGAGTTTGCCGGCGTAGTCCGGATCGAGCGCGTGTTCCGCATCGACGAAGGCGCAGGTGGCGCCCATGCGCTGTGCTTCAGCAATAACGGACAAGGTAAGTGTGGTTTTACCCGACGATTCCGGACCGTAGATTTCTACGATACGACCGCGTGGCAGGCCGCCAATGCCAAGGGCGATGTCCAGGCCCAGGGAGCCGGTGGAAATCGACGGAATGGCCTGACGTTCATGGTCGCCCATGCGCATGACTGCGCCTTTACCGAATTGTTTTTCGATTTGACCCAGGGCTGCAGCCAAGGCGCGCTTCTTATTCTCGTCCATTGAATCCTCACGTGATCAAGAGGGCCTAGCGGCCGCTAACAACTGTATAAGTAGCCAGTATTATTCCACAGCGCAAGTCGAGCGCCTACCCCTGATCCGGAATTTCTCCTGCAGCTAGTCGGATCAGCCCGGCCAGTGCGGCTTCCACCGTTTGTCGTCTCACCGCGTCACGGTCGCCAGCAAAAAGACGCTTGCGGGTAAACACCTGGTCGCCATTCGCCCAGGCCAGCCAGACGGTGCCTACAGGTTTGTCGACTGAACCGCCGTCCGGGCCGGCAACGCCGCTGACGGCTATGGAAAATTGTGCAGCGCTTTTGTCCTGTGCTCCGCGTGCCATGGCTTCGACAACCTCACGGCTGACCGCCCCTACGGAGGCAAATAAAGTGACGGGCACATCAAGCTGACGGGTCTTCTGAGCGTTGGAATAAGTGACGTAACCGGCTTCAAACCAAGCAGAGCTTCCAGGAATTCGCGTGATGGCTTCGGCGATACCGCCGCCGGTACATGACTCGGCAGTGGTGACGCGCGCGTCCAGCGCACGCAGACGCTGGCCCAGTTGCGCGGCCAGTTGAGTAATCGCGTCCAAGGCAATCTCCGGGCTTAAAGAGGATGAGGGGGATACCGTACACTAGCGCCTTTTGCGCGCAAGGCCTGGTAATGAGCGATCTCTCCGCACACACCCCGATGATGCAGCAGTACTGGCGGCTGAAGAATCAGCACCCCGACCAGTTGATGTTTTACCGCATGGGCGACTTCTACGAGATTTTCTACGAAGACGCGAAAAAAGCCGCGAAGTTGCTCGACATTACCCTGACCGCGCGCGGCCAATCGGCGGGCATGGCCATTCCCATGTGCGGCATTCCTTACCACGCCGCCGAAGGTTATCTGGCCAAGTTGGTGAAGCTGGGCGAGTCGGTTGTTATTTGCGAGCAGATCGGCGATCCGGCCACCAGCAAGGGGCCGGTGGAACGTCAGGTGGTGCGCATCATCACGCCCGGCACGGTCAGCGACGAAGCTTTGCTCGATGAGCGCCGCGACAATTTACTCGCCGCCGTGCTGGGTGATGAGCGCCTGTTTGGTCTGGCGGTGCTGGATATCACCAGCGGCCGTTTCAGCGTGCTGGAAATACCGGGCTGGGAGAATTTGCTGGCCGAGCTGGAGCGCCTGAATCCGGTTGAGTTGTTGATTCCCGATGATTGGCCGCAAGGCCTGCCGGCTGAGAAACGCCGTGGTTCTCGCCGCCGCGCGCCGTGGGATTTCGAGCGCGATTCGGCGCACAAGAGCCTGTGCCAACAGTTCGCCACGCAAGATCTCAAGGGCTTTGGCTGCGAAACCCTGACCCTGGCCATTGGCGCCGCCGGTTGCCTGCTGGCCTACGCCAAGGAAACCCAGCGCACCGCCCTGCCCCACCTGCGCAGCCTGCGCCATGAGCGCCTTGACGACACGGTGATTCTCGATGGCGCCAGCCGTCGCAATCTGGAGCTCGATACCAACCTCGCCGGTGGCCGCGATAACACGCTGCAATCGGTGGTCGACCGCTGCCAGACCGCCATGGGCAGCCGCCTGCTGACCCGCTGGCTGAACCGTCCGCTGCGCCAGCGCGCCGTATTGGATGCCCGTCAGGAATCGATTGCCTGCCTGCTCGAACGTTATCGCTTTGAGAATTTGCAGCCGCAACTGAAAGAGATCGGCGATGTAGAGCGCATTCTCGCGCGCATCGGCTTGCGCAATGCGCGGCCTCGCGATCTAGCGCGTCTGCGCGATGCCCTGGCCGCGTTGCCGGAGCTGCAAATGGCCATGGCCAATTTGGAAAGCCCGCACCTGCAAACCCTCGCCGGTACTGTGAGCACATACCCGGAACTGGCCGAGCTGCTGGCCCGAGCAATTATCGACAACCCGCCGGCGGTGATCCGCGATGGCGGCGTGTTGAAGACCGGTTACGACCCGGAGTTGGACGAGTTGCAATCGCTCAGCGAAAACGCCGGCCAGTTCCTGATGGACTTGGAAGCGCGAGAAAAAGCCCGCACCGGTCTGGCCAATTTGAAGGTCGGCTATAACCGCATTCACGGCTACTTTATCGAGCTGCCGAGCAAGCAGGCCGAATCAGCGCCGGCCGACTACATCCGCCGCCAGACGCTCAAAGGCGCCGAGCGTTTTATTACGCCGGAGCTCAAAGAGTTCGAAGACAAGGCGCTGTCGGCGAAAAGCCGGGCGCTTGCGCGGGAAAAGATGCTCTACGACGAGTTGCTGGAGCGTTTGATCGGCCACCTTGGCCCGTTGCAGGATTCCGCCGGCGCATTGGCCGAGTTGGACGTACTGAGCAACCTGGCCGAACGCGCACTGACCCTCGACCTCAACCGCCCGCGCTTTGTCGATGAGCCGTGCATGCGCATCAACCAGGGCCGCCACCCGGTGGTGGAACAGGTGCTGACCACGCCGTTCGTGGCCAACGATCTGAGCCTCGATGACAACACGCGGATGCTGATCATCACCGGCCCGAACATGGGCGGTAAGTCCACGTACATGCGCCAGACCGCACTCATTGTGCTGCTCGCCCATATCGGCAGTTTCGTGCCGGCGGCCAGTTGCGAGCTGTCGCTGGTGGACCGCATCTTTACCCGCATCGGCTCGAGCGACGACCTGGCAGGTGGTCGCTCCACCTTTATGGTGGAGATGAGCGAGACGGCCAACATTCTGCACAACGCCACCGAACGCAGTCTGGTGCTGATGGATGAAGTCGGCCGCGGCACCAGCACCTTTGACGGCCTGTCGCTGGCCTGGGCAGCGGCCGAACATTTGGCGCGCTTGCGTGCCTACACCTTGTTCGCCACGCATTATTTCGAGCTGACGGTGTTGCCGGAAAGCGAGCCGATTGTCGCCAACGTGCATTTGAACGCCACCGAGCACAACGAGCGCATCGTGTTTCTGCACCACGTGCTGCCAGGGCCAGCGAGCCAGAGTTATGGCTTGGCAGTTGCGCAGTTGGCCGGGGTTCCGGGTGATGTGATCGTGCGGGCCAAGGAGCACTTGGCGCGCCTGGAAACCACCGCCTTGCCCCACGAGCAGCCGCGTAGCGAGCCAGGGAAACCCGCCGTGCCGGTGCAAAGCGACTTGTTCGCCAGCGCGCCGCACCCGGTAATTGAAGAATTGGGCCGCATCAATCCCGATGATTTAACCCCGCGCCGCGCACTCGAACTGTTATATACATTGAAGGCACGCATCTAACGCCTGCGCGCGCAAGCTGTTAGAATCCCGCGCGCTTTGGGAAAGCGGTGGTCTATTAGCCTGGACTACCGCTCTCGTTTCCCGAGCCGAGGAGCTCAATTACTGAACCGGGCTCCCCAGCCGCCTGAGGAGAGAATTAGAAATGACCTTCGTCGTCACCGACAACTGCATCAAGTGCAAGTACACCGACTGCGTAGAAGTGTGTCCGGTGGACTGCTTTTACGAAGGCCCGAACTTTTTGGTGATCCACCCGGACGAGTGCATTGACTGCGCCCTGTGCGAGCCAGAATGCCCGGCCCAAGCGATCTTCTCGGAAGATGAAGTGCCTGAAGATATGCAAGAGTTCATTCAGTTGAACACCGACCTTGCTGAAATCTGGCCGAACATCACCGAGCGCAAAGAAGCGCTGCCAGACGCTGAAGAGTGGGATGGCAAGAAAAACAAACTGGAACTCCTGGAGCGCTAAGCGCCAGGCTTTCAGAGCGAGAGAACGCACCGACGAGTGCTTCCCGCTGCAGGACAAGCACCGTGAAAGACAAAAGGCCCGCAATGCGGGCCTTTTGTTGTGCCCACCTTTCGGCAGGCAAAAAAAAGGGGCGGTTTGACCCGCCCACTCTTTCGTCCCTAATCCCTCTATTTCCTGCTCATCGTCCTGATGAATCGTGTCCTTCGATGGTTCCTGGCCGATATCCATTTCAGCCCGTGCTAGTCCGTAAGCACAGGGGTGATATTAGCGATATCCAGATACCGTTCAAGTCGCGAAATCGCCTAACGGACAGTCTGGCGCACTCTCGCAAATTAACTTATTCGTTATAATTCAATGAGTTGCGATTCAAGCTAAGTGTAACGCAGGCGATACGCCGGCTAATCATTCCTCGAATCACTTACACGACCTGTAAGCAATGTCTTACAAAGCTGACACTTGCAGGAAGACACCGACAAAAAACCCGGCCTGAGCCGGGTGTTTTTTGCGCGGTCTTAACGAGGTTATTGGAACAACGCGTCACTGGAGAGACCGTTCTTTTCAAGGATTTCCCGCAGTCGCTTAAGCGCTTCGACCTGAATCTGCCGCACCCGCTCACGGGTTAGGCCGATTTCCTGACCTACTTCTTCCAGCGTGCAACTTTCGTGGCCGCGCAGACCAAAACGTCTGACCACCACTTCACGCTGTTTATCGGTCAATTCCGACAGCCACTGATCGATGCTTTGCGAAAGATCGTCGTCCTGCAGCAGTTCACAGGGATCGGTCGGGCGGTCGTCGGTCAGGGTGTCGAGCAGGGTTTTGTCTGAGTCCGGACCGAGGGAAACGTCCACCGAAGACACCCGTTCATTGAGGCCAAGCATGCGCTTGACCTCGCCCACGGGTTTTTCCAGCAGGTTGGCGATTTCCTCAGCGGAGGGCTCGTGGTCAAGTTTCTGCGTCAGTTCGCGCGCGGCGCGCAGGTAGACGTTTAGCTCCTTGACCACATGAATAGGTAAACGAATGGTGCGCGTCTGGTTCATGATCGCGCGTTCGATGGTCTGCCGAATCCACCACGTGGCGTAGGTGGAGAAACGGAAACCGCGTTCAGGATCGAACTTCTCAACCGCTCGAATTAGCCCAAGGTTGCCTTCTTCGATCAAGTCCAGCAGGGACAAGCCCCGATTGACGTACCGACGGGCAATCTTCACCACCAGGCGCAGGTTACTTTCGATCATACGCTTGCGGCCCGCAGGGTCGCCCTTCTGCGCCAGCCGCGCAAAATGGACTTCTTCTTCGGGAGTCAGGAGGGGGGAGAAACCGATTTCGTTGAGGTATAGCTGAGTGGCGTCTAGCGCCCGGGTGTAGTCGATGTATTTGTGTTGCTTGACCGCAGTGGACTGCTTGGCCTTCGTGCGTTTGGCCGGAGCTTCCGGCTCATCGTTAAGCACGTCGTCCAAGACGATGCCGGGCTCCATGAGCAGCACGTCATCATCCAAGTCAAACTCCGGCGCTTCTTTGTTGAGTGCCATTGTTCTTATCCCTTGCTGAGTTCGACATAAGCCCCGGCATCACCTTAATCCATGGCAATCCCTGAGCCCGTCCGGCCTACGTGGCTGGAGCGGGCTGACAACCTTTCAACGCGCAGGCAAAAATTGCAGCGGATCCACAGGTTTACCCTGTCGGCGAATCTCAAAATGGAGCTTCACCCGATCGGTGCCGGTGGAACCCATTTCGGCAATCGTCTGCCCGACCTTGACTTGCTGTCCCTCCCTTACCAGCAACTTGCGGTTATGACCGTAAGCGCTTACGTAGGTATCGCTGTGTTTGATGATTACTAATTCGCCGTAGCCCCGTAATCCACTTCCGGCGTACACAACAGAACCATCCGACGCGGCAAGAACAGGCTGGCCCAATTCCCCAGCTATATCAATTCCTTTATTCAAACTACCGTTTGAGGAGAATTTACCGATCAAAGCACCGCCTGTAGGCCACGCCCAGCCTGTAGCAGAACGACTCACAGCCTGCACCGGCGTGGTCGCTGGCGTGGTAACAACCGGGGGTTGGGCGGGTCTGGCGATAACTGGAACGGTGTTGGTCGGGACCACCACCAAGGGCGGCTTATTGCCATTATTGGCTGTTGCAATCGGACCTTTGACCACCGTTGGCGAACGCCCACCGTCGAAGCGGATCACCTGACCGACCTTGATGGTGTACGGCGCCGGAATGTTGTTTCGAGCCGCTAGCGCGCGCCAATCCCAACCAAAACGAAAGGCGATGGAATAAAGGGTGTCGCTGCGCTGAACGCGGTATTGGCCAGTGGTGGTGGCGGGACGCTGCGGTGTGGCGGCGCTGGTGCTGCTGGTCGAACCGCCAGCGGTACGATCAACCACACGTACGCCGCCAGGTGGGGCGCTGCTGCAACCGACCAGTAACACTCCAAGGACCCAGCCACTCACCAGACGTCTGGCGCCTGCGATGCAAATCCACTGCTGAATGGCTGTGAGACTCACCCGCCTCTCCCTTTCCGGTGACTGTTGAAAAATGTAAAACGACAAAACCCATACTTAAGTAGTGCCACCCTCGCCCAACTCAAGCGGTGGGCCCGTTCAGCAAGGGTACGAAGCGCACCGCATCCAGCACATGACGGGAGAAGCCGTGCTCTTCGCGGATGATCAGCATCAGCTGTTGAACATCGCCCGCTCCCACCGGAATCACCAGGCGCCCGCCTGGAGCCAGCTGATCCAGCAGCGCCTGGGGCACTTCAGCCGCAGCGGCGGTGACGATAATGCCGTTGTAACTGGCCAGTGCCGGCCAGCCTTCCCAGCCGTCGCCCCAACGAAAGACCACGTTGCGCAAGTTGAGTGCCAGCAATCGTTCTTTCGCCCGTTCTTGCAGAGCCTGGATACGCTCCACTGAAAACACTCGCTCAACCAATTGGGCCAGTACAGCGGTCTGGTAGCCGGAGCCGGTGCCGATCTCCAGCACCTTGTCCAACGGCCCGGCCGCCAGCAGCAGCTCGGTCATGCGCCCGACCATATAAGGTTGCGAGATGGTCTGGTTGTGGCCGATGGGCAGCGCGGTGTCTTCGTAGGCACGGTGCGCAAACGCTTCATCGACAAACAGATGACGCGGCGTACGGCGAATAACTTCAAGCACTCGGGCGTTGGAAAGGCCTTCGTCGTACAAGCGTTGGATCAGGCGCTCGCGGGTGCGCTGCGAGGTCATGCCGATACCACGGTGTTGCAGATCGTCTTGCCCGCGCGACATCAGAGCAACCCCTCCAACCAAGGCGTGATCGTTGCAAACGCCTCGTTAAAGGTGCGGTCCAGTTGCAGCGGCGTGATCGACACGTAGCCTTGCACCACCGCATGGAAGTCGGTGCCGGGACCGCCGTCTTCAGCATCACCCGACACCGAAATCCAATAGCCTTCCTTGCCGCGCGGGTTAACCACCTTCACTGGCGCTGCGGCACGGGCGCGGTGGCCCAGGCGCGTCAGCTGAATGCCGCGAATGTGGTCCAGCGGCAAGTTGGGAATGTTCACGTTGAGCACGGTACGCGGCGGCAAATCGAGTTTGCCTCGCGCTTCCACCAGACGGCGGGCGATGTACGCAGCGGCCGGCAGGTTGTCGGTTTGCCGGGAAACCAAAGAAAAGGCAAAGGCCGGGCAACCGATGAAGCGCCCTTCGAGCGCCGCCGCCACGGTGCCGGAATACAACACGTCGTCGCCCAGGTTGGCGCCCAGGTTGATGCCGGAAACCACCATATCTGGCAGCTCGGGCAACAAGCCGTTTAGGCCCAGGTGCACGCAGTCGGTTGGCGTTCCGTTGATGCTGATAAAACCGTTGGGCAACACCATCGGGTGCAGCGGACGATCGAGTGTCAACGAGCTGCTGGCGCCGCTCTTGTCCGTGTCGGGGGCGATCACCACGCACTCGGCGTAATCCGCCAGCGCGCCATGCAGCGCGGCGAGGCCGGGAGCCATCACCCCATCGTCGTTTGAAATCAGAATACGCATGAGTTGTCCGTCTGCCCTGCCGGCAACAACTCGACGACTTCACGCACAACAGCGGTGGCGAAGCATCCAGCCGGCAAGACGAATTCCAGTTGCAGAATGTCAGGCTCGGGATAATGCCACGTCAAACCGCCGATGGGGAGGCGCAGGATACGCCGTTCGTGAGCCATGCCCGCAGAGATTAACCAGTCGCACAACGCCGCCTCTTTTGCCGCGACCGCTTGTTCGATTTCATGGGTCGCACCGGCTGCTGGCGAAGGCCCTTCGCCCCACAGTGGACCGGTGGGATGCAGATCGAGAATGGCTAAGCGCGGGTCGCTGCACTCGGCCTCACCGGCCGGGAAAAAGCTGCGGCTGTCGGTAAAGGCCAGCAAGTCGCCGACCTGCGCGCGCTGCCAGCTGCCGTCGGCGACACGTGCGGCCAACACCTGATTGAACACGTAACTGCGCGCCGCCGAGAGCAAACGCGAGCGAACATTGCGCGCATCCGGCAGCTCGCCGCGACTGGCGAAATCGCGGGCATGCACCACGTTGCCGCCCTGATAGGCGAAGCGTTGCTCACCGAAATAGTTCGGCACGCCATGGGCCTTGATCTGCTCCAGACGCGCATCGAGTGCGGCGCTGTCGCCTTGCAGTTGCGTGAGCCGCAAGGTGAAACCGTTGGCCGAGTGGGCGCCGCGTTGCAGCTTGCGCTTGTGCCGTGCGGTTTTAACGATGATCAGGCTGTCACTTTGCGCGGCGGAAAAATCCGGATCGGCCTTGCCGGGCAGGTGCAGGCTGAACCACTGACGGGTCAGCGCCTGCCGGTCTTTCAGCCCGGCGTAGCTGATCATGCGCAACGGCACGCCAGCGGCTTTAGCCAGGCGGCGCGCGGCGTCTTCAGTATTCAGACCGCGTTTTTCCACCCACAGCCACAAGTGTTCGCCTTCGCCAGCGAGCGGGATGTCGAGCACTTCGTCGACTTGAAAATCTTCGGCAGTGGCCTTCAATACCGCGCGCCCGGCCGCCTCACCAAACGCACGTGGACCGAGCAATTCGAACTCGTTCATTGCGCCACCAACAACGCGACGGCGTGCACGGCGATACCTTCTTCACGGCCGGTAAAGCCGAGTTTTTCTTCGGTGGTGGCTTTGACGTTGACCTGATCCAGCGCGACCTCAAGGTCGGCGGCGATGGCGGCGCGCATGGTTTCGATATGCGGCGCCATCTTTGGCGCCTGGGCAACAATGGTGGCGTCGACGTTGCCGACTTTCCAACCCTTGGCCTTAATAAGCCCGACCACATGACGCAGCAACACTCGGCTGTCGGCACCTTTGAAGTTCGGGTCGGTATCGGGGAAATGTTTGCCGATATCGCCAAGCGCCGCAGCGCCCAACAAGGCATCGCTCAAGGCATGCAGCAGCACGTCGCCGTCGGAATGGGCGAGCAGCCCGAACTTGTGAGGAATCTGCACGCCACCCAGGGTAATAAAGGTGCCGTCGCAAAAGCGGTGAACATCGTAGCCGTGGCCGATACGCATGAGCCGAGGGGTCCTGGGAAAAGTCGGGAGTTTACCCGAAGGGCCCCGTGAGCGCCGCTGGCACTTGAAACCGCTAGAGCAAAAGCATCGAGGCTGAAGCCTCTCCCACAAGAACCGCGGTTCTCATGCAGGAGAGGCTTCAGCCTCGATCGGGCAATCGGCGTCTCAGCCCTTGTGCTACTTCAATGCCGCCGCATGGTGGCGTAAGTGGTCATCAATAAAGCTGGCGATGAAGTAATAGCTGTGGTCATACCCCGGCTGCATCCGTAGGGTCAGCGGATGGCCCGCCGCCTTGGCTGCTGCTTCCAGTGCCTGAGGTTTAAGTTGCCCTTCGAGAAAATCGTCGCGGTCGCCTTGGTCCACCAGAATCGGCAGCTTTTCGCTGGCATCAGCGATCAACACGCTGGCGTCCCATTCACGCCAACGCGAACGGTCGGCGCCCAGGTAGTTGCCTAAGGCCTTCTCGCCCCACGGGCAATTCAGCGGATTGGCAATCGGCGCGAACGCCGACACCGACTGGTAACGCCCCGGATTTTTCAACGCACAAATCAACGCGCCATGGCCGCCCATGGAGTGGCCGCTGATGCCGCGT
This sequence comes from Pseudomonas sp. AC070, assembly GCF_979258635.1. Lineage (NCBI taxonomy): Bacteria > Pseudomonadati > Pseudomonadota > Gammaproteobacteria > Pseudomonadales > Pseudomonadaceae > Pseudomonas > Pseudomonas sp. AC070. The sequence goes on along the minus strand of NZ_OZ409871.1, from coordinate 1,188,336 downwards.
TTGTCAGAAACCGGGAAGTTGGCTTCGATCAGCTCGGGCAACTCCTGCACCACGTAGTCGTACATCCGATAGTGGCGCGCCCACGGTTCCTGCGTGGCGTTGACGTAAAAGCCCGCACCCAGACCGAAGTCATAAGCGCCGGCTGCGTCGTCCGGCACACCTTCGCCGCGCGGACTGGTATCCGGCGCGACGATGATCAAGCCCAGCTCGGCCGCCAGGCGTTGGGCACCGGCTTTGTGCATAAAGTTTTCATCGGTGCAGGTCAGGCCGCTGAGCCAATACAGCACTGGCAGCTTGGCGCCCTGCTCGGCTTGAGGCGGCAGGTAGACGGCGAACACCATGTCGCAATTAAGGGAGCTGGAGCGGTGGCGATAACGCTTGTGCCAACCGCCGAACGCTTTGTTGCTGGAAACGATTTCAAGGGTCATGGAAAAGCCCGCCCTGATCAGTAATGGATGACGGTGCGGATGCTCTTGCCTTCGTGCATCAGGTCGAACGCCTCGTTGATTTTGTCCAGGCCCATGGTGTGGGTGATGAATGTGTCCAACGGAATCTCACCCTTCTGCGCTTTCTCCACGTAGCTCGGCAATTCGGTGCGGCCTTTGACGCCGCCGAACGCTGAACCGCGCCATACGCGACCGGTCACCAGTTGGAACGGACGGGTGCTAATTTCCTGACCGGCACCGGCTACGCCGATGATCACCGACTCGCCCCAGCCTTTGTGCGCGCACTCCAGGGCGGCGCGCATAAGTTGCACATTGCCGACGCATTCAAAGCTGTAATCCACGCCGCCGTCAGTGAGTTCGACGATGACGTCTTGAATCGGCTTGTCGTAGTCCCTCGGATTGACGAAGTCAGTGGCGCCCAGTTCGCGAGCCACATCGAACTTGGCCGGATTGATGTCGATGGCGATGATGCGCGAGGCCTTGGCCATTTTCGCGCCGATGATCGCCGCCAAGCCGATGCCGCCCAGGCCGAAGATGGCGACGGTGGCGCCCTCTTCCACTTTTGCGGTGTTCAACACGGCGCCGATGCCGGTGGTGACGCCACAGCCCAGCAGGCAGACCTTTTCCAGCGGCGCTTCTTTAGGGATGACCGCCAGCGATACTTCCGGCAGCACGGTGTATTCGGAAAAGGTCGAGCAGCCCATGTAGTGATAAATCGGCTGGCCTTGGTAAGAGAAGCGGCTGGTGCCATCGGGCATCAGGCCTTTGCCTTGAGTAGCGCGCACCGAGCTGCACAGGTTGGTTTTGCCAGATTTGCAAAATTTGCACTCGCGGCATTCGGCGGTGTACAGCGGAATCACATGGTCGCCGACTTTTACGGAGGTCACGCCCTCGCCGACGGCTTCAACAATGCCGCCGCCTTCATGGCCGAGAATGGCTGGGAACACGCCCTCGGAGTCAGCGCCCGACAGGGTGTACGCGTCGGTATGGCACACGCCGGTGGCGACAATGCGCACCAGCACTTCGCCGGCCTTCGGCGCTTCGACGTCGACTTCGACAATTTTCAGCGGCTCGTTCGGGGCAAAGGCTACGGCAGCACGGGACTTGATCATGGTGGCTCTCCAGCGGGTTTAAACAGTGGCGCAGAGTGTAGTCCACAGTGCTTTCTGTAAATAATCGCGGAGTTAGCAAAACATTATTGCCAGTGAGGGATAATCACGGCTTTACCAACACGGTACGGGGCGCGCCATGAGCAGTTGGGATGGGCTGGACGAGTTTGTCGCGGTGGCCGAATGCGGGCAGTTCACCGCGGCGGCGCAGCGCTTGGGGCTTTCTTCGTCGCAAGTCAGCCGGCAAATTGCTCGCCTCGAAGAAAGCCTGCAGACCCGCCTGTTCTACCGCAGCACCCGGCGCGTCGCGCTGACCGAAGCAGGGCAAACCTTTTTGCAGCATTGCCAACGCCTGCAAGATGCCCGCGAAGAAGCGCTGCGTGCGGTCGGCGATTTAGGCAGCGAGCCCAAAGGGTTGCTGCGCATGACCTGCGCGGTGGCCTATGGCGAACGTTTTATCGTGCCGCTGGTGACGCAATTTATGAGCCGCCATCCGCAGCTGAAGGTGGATATAGAACTGAGCAACCGCACCCTCGATATGGTTCAGGACGGCCTCGACCTGGCCATTCGCCTGGGGCGTTTGCAAGACTCGCGACTGGTGGCCACGCGCCTGGCGCCGCGCCGCATGTACCTGTGCGCCGCGCCCGGCTATGTGCAGCGTTATGGGCGGCCGCACAGTTTGTCGGAGCTCAACCAGCACAACTGCCTGATCGGCAGCAGCGACAGTTGGAGCTTTCAGCAGGAAGGCCGCGAGGTGTCGCAACGGGTGCACGGCAACTGGCGCTGCAACAGCGGGCAAGCGGTTCTGGACGCGGCGCTACAAGGGTTGGGGTTGTGCCAGTTGCCGGACTACTACGTGCAGGAGCACTTGAGCAGTGGCGCGCTGGTGTCGCTGCTGGAAAAGCATCAGGCGCCGAATACGGCGGTGTGGGCGTTGTATCCGCAGCAGCGGCATCTGTCGCCGAAGGTGAGGCAGTTGGTGGATCACTTGAAGGCGGGGTTGGGGCATTTGGGTTAGACGGCACGATTTATCTGTAGGAGCCAGCTTGCTGGCGAACCGTGGAAACGACATTCGCAATCAGCGTTTGCAGGGTTCGCCAGCAAGCTGGCTCCTACGATTTATGCGCCCACCGCTGACGCAGCCACTCCAAATCTTCCGGCCGGGTCACTTTGAGGTTATCCGCCCGCCCTTCAATCAAGCGCGGCGATTGCCCGGCCCATTCGATGGCCGAGGCTTCGTCGGTGACCTGCACGCCGGACACCAACGCATCCGCCAGCACGCGGTGCAATGTGCCGAGGCGAAACATTTGCGGCGTGAAGGCCTGCCAGATCACCGAGCGGTCGACTGTCTCGGCGACGCGGCCATCGGCTCCGGCACGTTTCAAAGTGTCGCGCGCTGGCACGGCCAGCAGGCCGCCGACTTGGTCGTCGGCCAGTTCGGCGAGCAACAAGTCCAGGTCGTAGCGCGACAGGTTCGGCCGTGCGGCGTCGTGCACCAGCACCCAGTCGTTTTCACCGGCGCCCAGTTCGGCCAGTCGAATCAGGCCGTTGAGCACCGAGTCGGCACGCTCGGCACCACCATCCGCGCGCTGAATACGTTCGTTACGGGCGTAGGGCAGTGTCGGCCAATAGGCATCGTCCGCCGACACACTCACCACTAAACCGCGCAATTGCGGGTGGTCCAGGAAGCAGTCGAGGGTATGTTCGAGAATGGTTTTACCGGCCAGTTGCAGGTACTGCTTGGGCCGGTCGGCGAGCATTCGAGCGCCGACGCCTGCGGCTGGGATCAAGGCCCAGAAGGCAGGCAAAACAGGAGAGGTCATTCGGTTAGCTGATAGAGGGTTTCGCCCTCTTTCACCATGCCCAGTTCGTGGCGGGCACGTTCTTCCACGGTTTCCATACCTTTCTTCAGCTCCATGACTTCAGCTTCGAGGATACGGTTACGTTCCAGCAGGTTTTCGTTTTCGCCCTTTTGTTCGGCGATTTGTCGCTGCAAGTCGGTGACCTGCGCAAAGCTGCCCTCGCCCACCCACAAGCGGTACTGCAGGCCTGCCAGCACAAGGATCAGAACGACGAATAACCAATAGGGGCTACGCATGAATCGGGCTTTTTCTCATATGAAAAGGGCAGCTTTCGCTGCCCCTTTTACCACCGTCAGCTTAGCCGCGGAATTCGGAGCGACCACGGTACGGTGCTTTTGCACCCAACTGCTCTTCGATGCGTAGCAGTTGGTTGTACTTGGACACGCGGTCCGAGCGGCACAGCGAACCGGTTTTGATCTGGCCGGCAGCGGTGCCCACGGCCAGGTCGGCGATGGTGCTGTCTTCGGTTTCACCCGAACGGTGCGAGATCACGGCGGTGTAACCGGCAGCCTTGGCCATTTGAATGGCTTCCAGGGTTTCGGTCAGGGTGCCGATCTGGTTGAACTTGATCAGGATCGAGTTGGCGATCGACTTGTCGATGCCTTCTTTGAGGATCTTGGTGTTGGTGACGAACAGATCGTCGCCGACCAGTTGGACTTTGTCGCCGATCTTATCGGTCAGCACTTTCCAGCCGTCCCAGTCCGACTCGTCCATGCCGTCTTCGATGGAGATGATCGGGTAACGCTGGGTCAGGCCAGCCAGGTAGTCAGCGAAACCGGCGGCGTCGAACACTTTGCCTTCGCCGGCCAGGTCGTATTTGCCGCCTTCGAAGAACTCGCTCGAAGCACAGTCCAGGGCCAGGGTCACGTCAGTGCCCAGCTTGTAACCGGCATTGGCAACGGCTTCGGCGATGGCAGCCAGCGCGTCTTCGTTGGAGGCCAGGTTTGGTGCGAAACCGCCTTCGTCACCCACCGAAGTGCTCAGGCCGCGTGCTTTCAGGACGGCTTTGAGGTGGTGGAAAATTTCGGTGCCCATGCGCAGGCCATCGGCGAAGGTTTTCGCGCCAACGGGCTGAACCATGAATTCCTGGATGTCGACGTTGTTATCTGCGTGCTCGCCGCCGTTGATGATGTTCATCATCGGCACCGGCATGGAGTAAACGCCCGGAGTGCCGTTGAGGTTGGCGATGTGCGCGTACAGCGGCAGGTCCTGGTCTTGTGCGGCAGCTTTGGCAGCGGCCAGCGACACAGCGAGAATGGCGTTGGCGCCCAGGCTGGCTTTGTTTTCAGTGGCGTCGAGGGCGATCATCGCGTGGTCGAGGGCCTTCTGATCAACCGGGTCTTTGCCCAGCAGCAGGGAGCGGATCGGGCCGTTGATGTTGGCCACGGCTTTCAATACGCCTTTGCCCATGTAGCGGCTCTTGTCGCCGTCACGCAGTTCCAGCGCTTCGCGCGAACCGGTGGAAGCGCCCGACGGTGCGCACGCGCTGCCGACGATGCCGTTGTCGAGAATGACGTCCGCTTCGACGGTCGGGTTGCCACGGGAGTCGAGAACTTCACGACCTTTGATGTCGACGATCTTTGCCATTGTTGTTAACACTCCAAAATTTGACGAAAACGGCGCTGCAGAGAGGTTGATGCAGGCTGCCTGAAACCAAACCAGCCCGCTCGACGACTCTCTGACTCACGGGTCAGAGCTCGCCCGAGCGGCACTTTACCGAAGATTCCTGCGCTTAGGCAGTCTCAATCGGCGGGAAGCTCTTGACCAGATCATCCAGCGCTTTGAGCTGGGTGAGGAACGGCTCCAGCTTGTCCAGACGCAAGGCGCACGGACCGTCGCACTTGGCGTTGTCCGGGTCCGGGTGGGCTTCGAGGAACAAGCCCGCCAGGCCCTGACTCATGCCCGCTTTGGCGAGGTCGGTTACTTGCGCACGACGACCGCCTGCCGAATCGGAGCGTCCGCCCGGCATTTGCAGGGCGTGGGTCACGTCAAAAAACACCGGGTATTCGAACGACTTCATGATGCCGAAGCCGAGCATGTCTACCACGAGGTTGTTGTAGCCAAAACTGGAACCGCGTTCGCACAGGATCAACTGGTCATTCCCGGCTTCGACGCATTTGGCCAAGATATGTTTCATTTCTTGCGGAGCGAGGAACTGGGCTTTCTTGATGTTGATGATCGCGCCGGTCTTGGCCATGGCCACGACGAGGTCGGTTTGACGCGACAGGAAAGCGGGCAACTGAATGATGTCGCACACGGCAGCGACTGGCGCCGCTTGCTCAGGCTCGTGCACGTCGGTGATGACCGGCACGCCGAAGGTTTTCTTCACTTCCTCGAAAATCTTCATGCCCTCTTCCAGGCCTGGGCCACGGAAAGAGCTGACGGAAGAGCGGTTGGCTTTGTCGAAGCTGGCTTTGAATACATAAGGGATGCCGAGCTTTTCGGTAACCCGTACGTACTCTTCACAGGCCTTCATGGCCAGGTCGCGCGACTCTAGAACGTTGATGCCGCCGAACAGCACGAAGGGTTTGTCGTTGGCGATTTCGATGGCGCCAACTTTGACAACTTTCTGGGTCATGCCTTTCTCGCTTTCTGCGCCAGTGCGGCGTTAACGAAACCACTGAACAATGGGTGACCATCGCGCGGCGTGGAGGTGAACTCGGGGTGGAATTGGCAGGCCACAAACCACGGGTGATCCGGCGCCTCAACCACTTCCACCAGAGCGCCGTCAGCGGAGCGACCGGTGATTTTCAGGCCGGCGTCCTTCAGTTGCGGCAGCAGGTTGTTGTTCACTTCGTAGCGGTGACGGTGACGCTCGACAATGGTTTCTTTGGCGTAGCAATCGAATACTTTCGAGCCCGCTTCCAGGTGGCAGTCTTGCGCGCCGAGGCGCATGGTGCCGCCAAGGTCGGAGGCTTCGGTGCGAATTTCCACACCGCCGCCGGCGTCTTCCCACTCGGTGATCAAACCCACGACAGGATGGCCGCTGACCTTGTCGAATTCGGTGGAGTTGGCGTCGGTCCAGCCCAGCACGTTACGGGCGAACTCGATAACCGCCACTTGCATGCCGAGGCAGATGCCCAGGTACGGAATCTTGTTTTCACGGGCGTATTGCACGGTGGTGATCTTGCCTTCCACGCCGCGCAGACCGAAGCCGCCGGGCACCAGAATGGCGTCCACACCTTCCAGCAGGCCGGTGCCTTTTTGCTCGATGTCTTCAGAGTCGATGTAACGCAGATTGACCTTGGTGCGGTTCTGGATGCCGGCATGGCTCATCGCTTCGATCAGCGATTTGTAAGCGTCCAGCAGCTCCATGTACTTACCGACCATGGCGATGTTGACTTCTTTTTCCGGGTTGAGCTTGGCGTCGACTACGCGCTCCCACTCGGACAAATCGGCACCGCCGCATTCCAGGCCAAAACGCTCGACGACGAAATCGTCCAGGCCCTGGGCGTGCAACACGGAAGGAATTTTGTAGATGGTGTCGACGTCTTCCAGACCGATTACCGCGCGCTCTTCCACGTTGGTGAACAGGGCGATTTTGCGGCGCGAGGACACGTCGATCGGGTGGTCGGAACGGCAGATCAGCACGTCAGGTTGCAGGCCAATAGAGCGCAGTTCTTTAACCGAATGCTGGGTCGGCTTGGTTTTGGTTTCGCCTGCCGTGGCGATGTACGGCACCAGCGTCAGGTGCATCAGCATTGCGCGCTTGGCGCCCACTTCCACGCGCAGTTGGCGAATGGCTTCGAGGAACGGCTGGGACTCGATGTCGCCAACGGTACCGCCGATTTCCACCATGGCCACGTCGGCATCGCCGGCACCCTTGATGATGCGGCGTTTGATTTCGTCGGTAATGTGCGGAATAACCTGAATGGTCGCACCCAGGTAATCACCACGGCGCTCTTTGCGCAGCACGTCTTCGTAGACGCGGCCGGTGGTGAAGTTGTTGCCCTTGGTCATGGTGGTGCGGATGAACCGCTCGTAGTGGCCAAGGTCGAGGTCGGTCTCGGCACCGTCGTGAGTGACGAAAACTTCACCGTGCTGGAACGGGCTCATCGTGCCCGGATCGACGTTGATATAAGGGTCCAGTTTGAGCATCGTGACCTTCAGGCCCCGCGCCTCCAGGATAGCCGCCAATGAAGCCGAGGCGATGCCTTTCCCCAATGAAGAAACAACACCGCCCGTGACGAATATGTAGCGCGTCATGAAAAACCCTAGAAGTCTGCGTTTAGGCGGTTTGCGCCGCCGGGGAAAGCTGAATGAGGGCTGCTGCCCACCATTACCAGCAAAGCCTGTTGGCCGTGCCTTGAAAATTGATAGCCGTGCAGAGAACCAGAAGGTCTGCGCATTAGCTGTATGAGACGGGAGCGTAGTCTACCGGAACTACCCTTTCAGCTCAAACGTTGGTCATTCGTCGGTGGCTGCCAATGCAATCGCAAGCCAGCGTCAGCAGGGCCGCGGATTGCAGACAGGTTTGCCACCGCCAGAAGCTCGTCGCCGCGATACAACAGGGGCAATCGCTTGCGCACAAATGTCGGCATGGCGTGTTCGTTGAGCAGCCGTTTGAGGTCGCGATGGCCTCGGCCTGGCACATTCATCACTTCGCCGCCCTGGCGATAACAAACGCGCAACGGACCCTGCGGCGCCTCGCCCTCAATGTGCAGCTCGCCATTGCCGGGCAAGGCCAACGGCTGGCCCGGATGAGTCCACTCGGGTGCCAGCTCGGGTGCCGCGAGCCAACTGCCCGCGAGCCACCACAGCCGCCCGCCACTGCGATGCAACTCGCCATCGGCTAAACGCCACACCGGTCTCGCATCGCCCGCCGCGTCGCGCAGGCCGTTCCAACCCGCCCAATGCTCGCTGTCGGGCAGCAGCGTCAGCGGCGCCAGCCAATGGCGCAGCGCGTTGCGTTGGCGCTCGGGGGAAAGGCCGAGCAGCGGCTGCAGTTCAAGCGATGGCACGCTCAGCCACGGCAGCGGATTGGCGGTTCGCGCCGCAGCGAGATCGAGCGCAGCCAGGTCATCCAGCAGCCCCTGCGCCTCGCGTAAATGCGCAGCCGTGCGGGCCATGGTCTGCGCCGCTTGCGGCCAATGCACGGCGAGTTGCGGGAAGACTTGGTGACGCAAATGGTTGCGCGCAAAACCGGTATCGCTATTGCTGGGGTCTTCCACCCAGCTCAGACCATGCTCGAGCGCATACGCCAACAGCTCGGCACGCGAGCAATCCAGCAATGGCCGCACCACAACACCTGCCGCCAACGGCCGACTCGGCGGAATGCCCGCCAGTCCCCGCACCCCAGCGCCACGCAACAAGCGGAACAGCAGCGTTTCTGCCTGATCATCGCGATGCTGCGCCGTCAGCAATACCTCGCCCTGCCCCAACACCTGAGCGAACGCCTGATACCGAGCTTCCCGCGCCGCCCGTTCGACACTCGCGCCAGCGGCAACCTGCACATTCGCCACGCGTAATGGCACACCCAGCCCGTCGCACAATTGTTGGCAATGCGCCGGCCACGCGTCGGCCGAAGCCTGAAGGCCGTGATGGATATGAAGGGCGGAGAGAGGCGGCAGGCGCTCGGTTTTGCCGAGCGAAGCCAGAAGATGGAGTAACACGGTGGAATCAAGCCCACCGGACAAGGCCACATGCCAGGCCGGTGCGCTGCGCCAGGGTGCCAGACCCGCTAGCAACCTGGCGTGAAGCTTCACCTTAGACGCCGTAGCTCATCAGGCGCTCGTAACGGCGGGTCAGCAACCCATCGATATCGAACTTTTGCAGCGATTGCAGCTGCTCGCTCAGGGCCGCCCGGATCGATTCAGCAGCAACGGCCGGGGCCGCATGTGCGCCACCCAACGGCTCGTCGATCACTTTGTCGACGATGCCCAGGCCTCGCAGGCGCTCTGCCGTAATGCCCATGGCCTCGGCAGCGTCCGGCGCCTTCTCGGCGGTTTTCCACAGAATAGAGGCGCAGCCTTCTGGCGAAATCACCGCGTAGGTGGAGTACTGCAGCATGTTCAGCTGGTCGCACACGCCGATGGCCAATGCACCACCCGAACCACCTTCGCCAATAACGGTGGCGATGATCGGGGTTTTCAGCCGCGCCATCACGCGCAGGTTCCAGGCAATTGCTTCACTCTGGCCGCGCTCTTCCGCGTCGATACCTGGATAGGCGCCGGGCGTGTCGATAAAGGTCAGGATCGGCATTTTGAAACGCTCGGCCATCTCCATCAGACGGCAAGCTTTGCGATAGCCTTCAGGGCGTGGCATGCCGAAGTTGCGGCGAACCTTCTCACGCACTTCGCGGCCTTTCTGGTGACCGATGACCATGACGGGCTGATCGTTCAAACGGGCCACGCCGCCGACGATGGCAGGGTCGTCGGAGAAGTGACGGTCGCCGTGCAGTTCGTCGAACTCGGTGAAGATATGTTCGATGTAGTCGAGCGTGTAAGGCCGACGGGGATGGCGGGCCAGCTTGGCGATTTGCCAGCTGGTGAGGCTGCCGAAAATGCTGGCGGTCAGCGTGTTGCTCTTGTCTTGCAGACGGGCAATTTCATCGCTGATGTTCAGCGAGTTGTCGTTACCGACCAGGCGCAGCTCTTCGATCTTTGCTTGGAGATCGGCAATCGGCTGTTCGAAATCGAGAAAATTCGGGTTCATAGTCATCCGTCTTGCGCCTGGCCAGGGGCCGGCGGCTGAGTCCGTTGAGCGCCTTACCTTACGGGAACAGGCGCATTCAGGTCGAGAGTAAAAATGGCGCTCGGCGCCGCTCGCTTACTAGCGATCAAGTGGCACTTGCTAGCGATAGTGCAAAAAGACGTTGTCGCGCCCGAACTGGTCACGCAATGTTTGAATCAATCCATCAGCCGGGTCGATCCGCCAGCCTTCACCGAACTGCAGCAGCGCCTTGGCTTCGCTGCCGGTGTAGTCGAGCGTGATAGGGCAACCGCCACGGTGACGCTTACACAGCTCCGCCAACCAGCGTAGGCGATCACCTTTCAAGGCATCGCTTTTCACCCGTACGCGCAGGCTTTCGGCCAGGCCCGTACGCGCATCTTCCAGGCTCATCACGCGCTTGGCCCGCAGGCGCAGGCCGCCGGAAAAGTCGTCGTTGCTCACCTCGCCTTCCACCACCACCAACGCATCGGTTTGCAGCAAGGCTTGCGCCGAGTTGAAGGCCTCGGCAAACAGCGAGGCCTCGATGCGCCCCGAGCGATCGTCGAGGGTGATAAAGCCCATCTTGTCGCCCTTCTTGTTCTTCATCACCCGCAGGTTAACGATCAAGCCAGCAATGGTCTGACTGTCGCGGGCGGGTTTCAGATCAATAATTCGTTGGCGGGCGAAGCGGCGGATTTCACCTTCGTATTCGTCAATCGGGTGACCGGTCAGGTACAGGCCGAGGGTTTCTTTCTCGCCGCGCAGGCGTTCTTTCAGCGACAGCTCTTTGGCCTTCTTGTGCTTGGCATAGACGTCGGCATCGGTATCGGCGAACACGCCGCCAAACAGGTCGGCGTGGCCGCTGTCATGGCTGCGGGCAGTCTGCTCGGCGGCCTGAATGGCTTCTTCCATCGACGCCAACAGCACCGCGCGATTGCGGTCGATGTTGGCTTGGTAGGCTTTGATTTCGTCGTGGAAATACGGGCCCAGACGATCCAGCGCGCCGCTGCGAATGAGCGCATCAGTGGTGCGTTTGTTGATGCGCTTGAGGTCAACGCGGGCGCAGAAGTCGAACAGGTCTTTGAACGGACCGGCCTGGCGCGATTCAACAATCGCCTCCACCGGCCCCTCGCCCACGCCTTTAATGGCGCCTAGACCGTAGACGATGCGGCCATCGTCGTTCACGGTGAATTTAAATTCCGAGGTGTTCACATCCGGCGCATCGAGGCGCAGCTTCATGCTGCGGCACTCCTCGATCAACGTAACCACCTTATCGGTGTTGTGCATATCCGCCGACAGCACGGCCGCCATGAACGGCGACGGGTAATGCGCTTTCAGCCACGCCGTCTGGTACGAAACCAGGCCATAGGCGGCGGAGTGAGATTTGTTGAAGCCGTAACCGGCGAACTTTTCCACCAGGTCGAAAATGTTACCGGCCAGGTCCGCGTCGATATTGTTGTTCGCGCAACCCTCAATGAAACCGCCGCGCTGCTTGGCCATTTCCTCGGGCTTTTTCTTACCCATGGCGCGGCGCAGCATGTCCGCCTCGCCGAGGGTGTAGCCGGCCATTACCTGGGCGATCTGCATCACCTGTTCCTGGTACAGGATGATGCCGTAAGTCGGCGCCAATACCGGGCGCAAACCGTCGTACTGATAGTCAGGATGCGGATACGCCAACTCGGCGCGACCGTGCTTACGGTTGATAAAGTCATCCACCATGCCGGACTGCAACGGGCCCGGACGGAACAGGGCCACCAGTGCGATGAGGTCTTCCAGGCAGTCGGGCTTGAGCTTTTTGATCAGCTCTTTCATGCCGCGCGATTCAAGCTGGAACACGGCGGTGGTTTCCGCCTTTTGCAGCAAGGCGTACGTCGGCTTGTCGTCCAGCGGAATGAAGTCGATGTTCAGCGGTTCCAGGCCAGCCTTGGCCTGTTCGCGGTTAATGGTTTTCAGCGCCCAGTCGATGATGGTCAGGGTGCGCAGGCCGAGGAAGTCGAACTTCACCAGGCCGGCGGCTTCCACGTCGTCTTTGTCGAACTGGGTAACCAGACCACCGCCTTCGTCATCGCAATAAATCGCGGCGAAGTCAGTGAGTTTGGTCGGCGCGATAACCACACCACCGGCGTGCTTGCCGACGTTACGGGTGATGCCTTCAAGCTTCTTGGCCATCTCCCAGATTTCCGCCGCTTCCTCGTCAATCTTGAGGAAATCGCGCAGCGCTTCTTCTTGCTCGTAGGCTTTTTCCAAGGTCATGCCGACCTCGAACGGAATCATCTTCGACAAACGATCCGCCAGGCCGTACGACTTGCCCTGGACCCTCGCCACGTCTCGCACCACGGCCTTGGCGGCCATGGTACCGAAGGTGATGATCTGGCTAACCGCGTTGCGCCCGTAGGCCTGGGCCACGTATTCGATAACGCGGTCGCGGCCGTCCATGCAGAAGTCGATGTCGAAGTCGGGCATCGATACCCGCTCGGGGTTCAGGAAGCGTTCGAACAGCAGGTCGTACTGCAGCGGATCGAGGTCGGTAATTTTTTGCACATAGGCCACCAGCGAACCGGCACCTGACCCCCGTCCCGGGCCGACCGGGATGCCGTTGCGTTTGGCCCACTGGATAAAGTCCATCACGATCAGGAAGTAACCGGGGAAGCCCATCTGGATGATGATATCCAGCTCGAAATTCAGCCGATCGATGTAAACCTGACGTTTCTCTTCGTAGTTGGGCGTGGTTTCTTTCGGCCACAACACCGCCAGGCGCTCTTCCAGACCCTCGAACGAGATCTTGCGAAAGAACTCGTCCATCGTCATGCCATCGGGCACGGGGAAGTTCGGCAAGAAGCTCTTGCCCAGCAGAATTTCGATGTTGCAGCGCTTAGCGATTTCGACGGTGTTTTCCAGCGCCTCGGGAATGTCGCTGAACAGTTCCCACATTTCTTCCGGCGATTTCAGGTACTGCTGATCGCTGTAAGTGCGCGCACGACGAGGGTCGTCGAGGGCGCGGCCTTCACCGATGCAGACGCGGGTTTCGTGGGCTTCGAAGTCGCCCTGCTTGATGAAGCGCACGTCGTTGGTGGCCACCAGCATCGCGTCGCAGCGACCGGCGAGGTCGACGGCCAGGTGCAAATATTCTTCGTCATTAGTACGGCTGGTGCGTTGCAGCTCGAGGTAGAAGCGATCCGGGAACACCTCCTGCCATTCGCGCAGGCTGGCTTCGGCTTCCTGAAGATTGCCGGCGAGCAAACTGAGGCCTATCTCGCCCTCTTTCGCCCCGGACAAGGCGATCAGTCCTTCCGAGGCTTCTTTCACCCACTCGCGCTCGATGATCACTTCGCCATTGCGCTGGCCTTCGGTGAAGCCGCGCGAGATCAATTCGGTGAGGTTGCGGTAACCCTTGGCGTTCATCACCAGCAAGGTCATGCGGCTCAGCGGGCCGTCTTCGTCTTTGCTGGCGAGCATCAGGTCGGCGCCGCAAATCGGCTTGATGCCGGCGCCCATGGCGGCTTTGTAGAACTTCACCAGCGAGCACAGGTTGCGCTGGTCGGTCACCGCCACGGCCGGCATACCGGCGCTGGCGGCAGCCTTGACCAACGGCTTGACCCGTACCAGACCATCGACCAGGGAAAACTCGGTATGCAAACGCAGGTGAACAAAAGTGGCCGGCATGCTGATCCTATAAAGCGCAAAAACGACAAAGGCCCGGATTGTACCGGGCCTTGGCGCAAACATCAGCTTGCGGTTGTTAAACCTTGATCAGCGCAGCCGCTTCAACCAGCACACGCACAGGCGCGAACGAGCGCCGGTGAATCGGCGTGGGGCCTAAGCGCTGCAAGGCTTCAAGGTGCACCGGCGTGGGGTAGCCTTTGTGCGTGGCCATGCCGTAGCCGGGGTAGATCAGGTCGAGCGCCTGCATTTCCCGGTCGCGGCTGACCTTGGCCAGAATGGACGCGGCAGCGATGGCCGGCACCTGAGCGTCGCCCTGAATCACCGGGGCGCTGGGCACCTTCAGTTTCGGGCAACGGTTGCCGTCGATCAGCGCCAGACGCGGTGTCACGCTCAGGCCTTCGACGGCGCGCTGCATCGCCAACATGGTGGCGTGCAAAATATTCAGCTCGTCGATTTCTTCCACTTCAGCGCGGGCGATGCACCAGGCCAAGGCTTTTTCCTTGATCTCATCGAAGAGCAGTTCGCGCTTGGCTTCGGTGAGCTTCTTTGAATCGTTGAGCCCGAGAATCGGCCGCGTCGGGTCGAGGATCACCGCCGCCGTCACCACCGCGCCGCACAGCGGCCCGCGACCGACTTCATCGACACCGGCCACCAGTTCTTCTACCAAGGTGAAATCCAGGCCCATCTGCATCAGCGCACCCCCGCCAATTCCAGCACCGCTTTGGCAGCCTCGGTGGAGGCGTCGCGGCGCAAGGTGCGGTGAATCTGATCGAAGCCTTCGGTTTGCGCTTCGCCGCCGCTCAACAGTGGCGCCAGGGTATTGGCCAAGGCGTCTGGAGTGGCGTCGTCTTGCAGCAATTCGGGCACGAGTAGACGCCCGGCCAAGAGGTTGGGCAGCGACACGTACGGGCTTTTCAGCATGCGCTTGAGGATGCGGTAGGTCATCGGCGCCACGCGGTACGCCACCACCATCGGCCGCTTGTACAGCAGCGCTTCCAGGGTCGCGGTGCCAGAGGCAATCAGCACCGCATCGCAGGCCGCCAAGGCGGTGTGGGACTGGCCGTCGAGCAGGGTCACGGGAATATCGTGGCCGGCCAGTTGCGCTTCGATTTGCGTGCGTCGTTCAGGACTGGCGCACGGCAACACAAAGCGCACGCCGGGGCGCAGGGCGCGCAACCGCACAGCCGCATCGAGGAACAGGCCGCCAAGGCGCGACACTTCCCCACCGCGACTGCCCGGCATCAGCGCCACGACCGGCGCGTCATCTGGAAGATTCAACTCAGCGCGCGCACCGGCTCGGTCGGCTTCCAACGGAATGGCATCGGCCAAGGTGTGGCCGACGAAGCGGACCGGCACTTGGTGCTCGTCGTAAAACTTCGCCTCGAATGGGAACAGCGTCAGCATCAGGTCGCAAGCTTCGCGAATTTTTAGCACGCGCTTTTGCCGCCATGCCCACACAGACGGGCTGACGTAATGCACGGTCTTGATGCCGGCACGGCGCAGTTTGAGTTCGAGGTCGAGGTTGAAATCCGGCGCGTCGATGCCGATGAACACATCGGGTTTAGCTGCAATAAAGGTTTGCACCAGACGTTTACGCCGCGACAGCAATTCCGGCAGGCGACCCAGCACTTCCACCAGGCCCATGACCGACAAACGTTCCATCGGGAAATACGAGCTCAGGCCCTGGGCCTGCATGCGCGGACCGCCAACACCGATGAACTCGACTTGTGGATGTTGCGCCTTGAGGGCCTGCATCAGGCCAGCACCGAGAATATCGCCCGAAGCCTCACCGGCAACGATGGCGATGCGCACAGAACCCGCCATGATCAGCGAGTGATGCCGCGAGAGGAGGCTTTGATGGAGTCGACAAACACGGCGACTTCCGGGTGCTGGGCAGCCGAATCGGCGAGGTCGGCGAGCGCCTTGTCGACCGTCAGCCCCTGGCGATACACCACTTTATAAGCGCGGCGCAGGGCCTGAATCGCTTCTTCGCTGAAGCCACGACGGCGCATGCCTTCAAAGTTCATGCTGCGCGCTTCAGCCGGGTTGCCGAATACGGTGACGTAGGCCGGCACATCTTTGCCAATCGCCGTGCCCATGCCGGAAAAGCTGTGGGCGCCGATATGGCAGAACTGATGAACCAGGGTAAAGCCAGACAGAATCGCCCAGTCGTCCACATGCACATGACCGGCCAGTGCGGTGTTATTGACCAGAATGCAGTGGTTGCCGATGACGCTGTCGTGGCCGACGTGGGCATAGGCCATGATCAGGTTGTGGTCGCCAATGGTGGTTTCAGCGCGGTCCTGAATGGTGCCACGGTGAATGGTCACGCCTTCGCGGATCACGTTGTGATCGCCAATCACCAGGCGCGTGTCTTCACCTTTGTACTTGAGGTCCGGCGTGTCTTCGCCCACGGACGAAAACTGGTAAATGCGGTTGTGCTTACCAATACGCGTCGGCCCTTTGAGAATCACGTGGGGCCCGATCACCGTGCCCGCACCGATCTCCACACCAGGACCCACAATCGACCAAGGACCGACTTCGACGTCGTCGGCCAGTATGGCTGTCGAATCGATGATCGCTCGAGGGTCAATCAAACTCATAGTTTGCGTTCCGCACAGATGATTTCTGCCGAGCAGACTTCTTTGCCATCAACGCTGGCACGGCATTCAAATTTCCAGATGCTGCGCTTGCTGCTGATGAAACGGGCTTCAAGAATCAGCTGGTCGCCCGGGGTCACGGGCTGACGAAAACGCAGCTTATCGGAGCCTACGAAGTAGTAAAGCGTGCCATCGGCAGGTTTCACATCGAGCATTTTGAAACCAAGGATGCCGGCGGCTTGGGCCATGGCTTCAATGATCAGCACGCCCGGCATGATCGGGTGCTCAGGGAAGTGGCCGTTGAAGAAAGGCTCGTTGATGCTGACATTCTTGTAGGCGCGAATGGTCTTGGTGTCTGCCACATCCAAGTCGACCACACGGTCTACCAGCAGGAACGGGTAGCGGTGCGGCAAGTATTCGCGGATCTGGTTAATGTCCATCATGTTCGGAAAAGCCTGTAAGAGAGGAAGGGGACTGACGAATGCTGTCAGTCACGCATCAGATGAAGCATCGTCGGCCGGGGTCACGGCGGCCAGACGCTTTTCTAGCTGCTGCAGGCGACGGGCCATGTCATCCAGGTTGCGGAAACGGGCAGCGCTTTTGCGCCAGTCCGCAGCCGTTTGCATGGCGGTGCCGGAAGAATACGAACCGGGTTCGGTAATGGAACGGGTAACCATGGTCATACCGGTGACGAACACGCCATCACAAATTTCGATATGCCCGACCAACCCAACGCCGCCGGCAAGCATACAGTGCTTACCGATTTTGGTGCTGCCGGAAATGCCCACGCAGGCCGCCATGGCGGTGTGGTCACCGACCTGAACGTTGTGGGCGATCATGATCTGGTTATCCAGCTTCACGCCGTTACCAATAATGGTGTCGGCCAGCGCGCCGCGGTCGATGGTGGTGTTGGAGCCAACTTCCACATCGTCGCCCAGCGTGACGCCGCCAATTTGCGCGATTTTCTGCCACACGCCTTTCTCATTGGCGAAGCCAAAGCCTTCGCCGCCGATAACAGCGCCCGACTGAATGACCACGCGCTTACCAATGTGCACGTCGTGATACAGCGTCACTCGGGGAGCAAGCCAACCGCCCTCGCCGATCACCGTGCGCGCACCGATAAAGCACTGAGCGCCAACGGTAACGCCGGCCCCAATCTGCGCGCCGCTCTCGATTACCGCGTAGGCACCCACGCTGGCGCTCGGGTCGATTACCGCATCGTCAGCCACTACCGCTGTGGCATGCACACCGGCAGCCGCGCGCGGCTTACGATCAAACAGATGGGAGAGTTCGGCATACGCCAGGTACGGGTTGGCTACGATCAGCGCCGCGCCAGCAAACCCTTCGGCATCGGCAGCCGTCAGCAGCACCGCGCCGGCTTTGGTGTCGGCGAGGTATTTGCGGTATTGGGGGTTGGCGAGAAAACTCAGCTGGTCCGGGCCTGCCTCATGCAAGGTAGCCAGGCCGGTGATGCGAGTGTCCTCGGCGCCACGCAACGTAGCGCCGAGGCGCTCGGCCAGTTGGCCGAGGGAGAAAACCAAAGCTGTCATGATTAACGCGACTGGTTCATGCGCTCGATGACTTGGCGGGTGATGTCGTACTGAGGTTTGACATCGATCACCGCACCGCGCTCCAGCACCAGATCAAAGGCGCCATTTTTAATGACGTCTTCAACAGCCTTATCCAGAGTTGGCTTCAGCTTTTTCAGCATTTCACGGTCAGCAGCGGCTTTGGCTTCGTTCAGCTCTTTGGACTGGAACTGGAAGTCGCGGGCCTTTTGCTTGAATTCAAGCTCCAGACGCTCGCGCTCGCCTTGCTGCATTTTCTCGCCTTCTTTAACCAGACGATCCTGAATGCTTTTGGCGCTGGTTTCCAAAGACTTGAGCTTGGTCAGCTGCGGGCCGAACTTCTTCTCGGCATCAACGGCGTACTTCTTCGCCGCGTCCGATTCCAGCAGCGCCTGCTGATAGTTCAGCACCGCAATTTTCATGTCGGCGAAAGCCGGACCTGCCAGAACGGCAGCACTTAACAACACCAACTGAATCAACTTGCGCACGATGTACTCCTGCAAAACTGTTGTGTGATCAGGTAATTAGAAAGTCTGACCGAGAGAGAACTGGAACACTTGTGTATCTGCATCGTCCGGCTTCTTGATTGGCATGGCCAAGCTGAAGCTGAGCGGACCCAGCGCAGTAATCCAGGTCACGCCAACACCCACGGAGCTGGCCAGACTGCTCAGGTCGAGATCGCAACCGCTGTCACCACG
This sequence comes from Pseudomonas sp. AC070, assembly GCF_979258635.1. NCBI lineage: Bacteria > Pseudomonadati > Pseudomonadota > Gammaproteobacteria > Pseudomonadales > Pseudomonadaceae > Pseudomonas > Pseudomonas sp. AC070. Next base: position 1,169,739 of record NZ_OZ409871.1, on the reverse strand, counting down.
ATTTTTCTGCGTGGAGCTGCAGTTGGTGTCGAACACATTACCCACATCCCAGAACAACGAGGTACGCAGGGAACGCTGGTCTTTCACGAAAGGAAGCGGGAACAGGTATTCCGCGCCACCCTGGATCAACACGTTACCGCCGAATGGCAGCGGATCTTGGTCCGGGTCGGTGTAGCGACCGTATTTGTCGCGACCGCCGCCAGCCACGAAGCTCGGCGTACTGCGCGGGCCGAGACTGCTGTCTTCGAAACCGCGAACCGAGTTGAAACCACCGGCGTAGTAGTTCTCGTAGAACGGCAGGCCGGAGGTGGAGCCGTAGCCGTCGCCATAACCGAGTTCGGTATGGAAACGCATGGTGGTGTTGGTGGTCAGCGGCGCGAAGATCTGTGCGCGGTAGTCCAACTTGAAGAAGGACAAGTCGCTGCCTGGAATGGTGCTTTCCAGAACCAGGCTTTGCGAGTGACCACGGTTGGCCAAGACGCCACGGTTCAGGGTGGACTCGGACCAGCCGACGGAGCCTTTGAAGTTGAGGAAACTGTCCCCTTCCTGCTCGAGGAAGTTGATGATTTCGTCAACGGTGTAGTCGCCGGTTTTGATCTCGTCTTCCTGCACAGTCAAACCAAAGGTCAGACGCGAGGTTTCGCTGATCGGGTAACCGATGCTTACGCCGCCGCCGTAACTGTCTACCGCATAGCTGGATACATCGGTATCGAGCTCGTCGTAGTCAGTAGTGCGATAGAAGGCGTTGTAACCCAGGCTCACGCCGTCGACGGTCCAGTAGGGGTCCACGAAGCCGAAGTTGTAGCGGGTTTGGTATTCGCTACGGGTCAGACCGATGCTGACCTTGTTGCCGGTGCCGAGGAAGTTGTTCTGGCTGATCGAACCACCGAGGATCAAACCGGCGTTCTGAGCGAAACCAACGCTGGCGGTAATCGAGCCGGACGCTTGTTCTTCCACGCTGTAGTTCACGTCAACCTGGTCGTCAGTACCCGGCACTTGCGGGGTTTCGACGTTTACTTCTTTAAAGAAGCCCAGACGCTCCAGACGGGTTTTCGACTGGTCGATCAGGTAGGTCGACGCCCAGCCACCTTCCATCTGACGCATTTCACGGCGCAGCACTTCGTCTTCGGACTTGGTGTTGCCGCGGAAGTTGATGCGGTTTACGTAAGCGCGCTTGCCAGGGTTAACGGCAAAGGTGATCGATACGGTGTGGTCGTCATCGTGAGCTTCGGGTACGCCGTTGACGTTGGCGAAGGTGTAACCCTCGTTACCCAGGCGGCGGGTGATCAGCTCGGAGGTGGTGGTCATCAGCTTGCGCGAGAACACCTGACCTTTCTTCACCAGCAACAGCGCTTTGACTTCGTCCTCAGGCACTTTGAGGTCACCGCTGAGCTTCACTTCACGAACGCTGTACTTCTGGCCTTCATCAACGTTGACGGTGATGTAGACGTGCTTCTTGTCCGGGGTGATGGATACCTGGGTGGAGGAGATATCCATATTGATGTAGCCGCGGTCCAGGTAGTAGGAACGCAGACGCTCCAAGTCACCGGAGAGTTTTTCACGGGCGTACTTGTCGTCGTTCTTGAAGAACGACAGCCAGTTGGTGGTTTTCAGTTCGAACAGATCAACCAGGTCTTCATCCGGGAATACGGTATTGCCCACCACGTTGATGTGCTGGATGGCCGCCACGGTGCCTTCGTTGATGTTGATCTTCAGCGCGACGCGGTTGCGCGGCTGGGGAATAACTTCCGCTTCAATCTCGGCCGAGTAGCGGCCCTGAGCCACGTACTGACGCTGCAGTTCGTTACGCACGCCTTCGAGGGTGGCGCGCTGGAAGATTTCGCCTTCGGACAGACCGGACTGGTTCAGGCCTTTAAGCAGGTCTTCACTGGTGATGGCCTTGTTACCTTCGATTTCGATGCTGGAAATCGACGGGCGCTCAACCACGGTGATGACCAGCACATTGCCGTCACGACCCAGTTGAATGTCTTGGAAGAAACCGGTTTTAAACAGCGAGCGGGTTGCTTCGACCAGTTGGCGGTCGTCAGCGGTTTCACCTACGTTTAGGGGCAAGGCGCCGAACACGCTGCCGGCGGAAACCCGCTGCAGGCCGTTGACGCGGATATCGGAGATGGTGAAGGACTCGGCGTGAACTTCGGCGATCATCAGTGCGAAGAGCACCACAGGTAGCAGCAGCAGACGTTTCATGAAGTCCTTTCTTATTCCAACTGACGATAAAAAATCTGCCGCAATTGCGGCACTTTTTGTAATTCGGTGAACGGTGTTTCGCTGAAACTTAGAACCGGCTCAAGTCGTTAACGAGCGCCAGCAGCATCACGCCAACCACCAGACTGATGCCGATCTGCATCCCCCACCCCTGCACTCGCTCTGACACTGGACGACCACGCACCCATTCAATCAGATAGAAAAGCAGGTGCCCCCCATCAAGCACGGGAATCGGCAACAGATTGAGAACCCCCAGACTAATGCTCAGGTAAGCCAGGAAATTCAGAAAATCCCCTAGGCCGGACTGGGCCGAAGCGCCCGCCACTTTAGCAATGGTTATCGGCCCGCTCAAGTTTTTTACCGAGAGCTGGCCAAAGAGCATTTTCTTCAGCGAATCAAGGGTCAAGAGGCTCATCGTCCAGGTGCGATTAAGCGCCTGGGACACAGATTCCAGTGGACCAAAGCTGACTTCGCGCAGCATATCGGCCGGCCATTCACCGCCCTGCACACCTGCACCGAGATAGCCCGACTGGGCCTTGTCGTTGCCTTTGGACGCCAGTGTAACGGGCACTTCCAGCGATTGGCCGTCGCGCTGAATAGCCAGCACAACGCGCTGACCGGCACGCGGACGAACACCGTCGACCAATTGCTGCCAGTCGCTCAACGCCGCGCCATCAAGGCTCAGGAGCCGGTCACCGACTTTCAGGCCGGCAGCTTGCGCCGGGCCATCGGGATCAAGGGTGGCCAATACCGGCTCAAGCACGGGGCGCCATGGGCGAATGCCCAGAGATGAAATCGGGTCCGGCTCATCCGCGCCTTTTAGCCAGTCTTGCAACTGAACCTGATAAGCCGTCTCGGTGGTCGAACCCGGCTCACGCACCTGAACGGAAATCTGCCCGGTCTCGCCCAATCGGCGAACCAATTGCAGACCAATCGCACTCCAGCCGCTGGTGCGTTCGCCATCAACCGCCAGAATTTCCTGACCGCTTTTCAGACCCGCCTGAGCCGCCAGGCTCTGCGGCTCGACGGCACCGATCACGGGGCGAACCTGCTGGCTGCCCATCATGGCCAGAATCCAGAAGAAGAAGATGGCCAGCAGGAAGTTGGCGATCGGCCCGGCAGAAACAATGGCGATGCGCTGCAACACTGGCTTGCGATTGAAAGTGAAGGGAAGATCTTCAGGCGCGATGACCGCGTCGGTCTCGCGCTCATCGAGCATTTTCACGTAGCCGCCCAGCGGGATGGCAGCCACAACGAATTCGGTGCCGTGACGGTCATGCCAGCGCACCAGCGGCGTGCCGAAACCTACGGAGAAACGCAGCACCTTCACACCACAGCGGCGAGCGACCCAGAAATGGCCGAACTCGTGGAAGGTGACCAGCACGCCCAGGGCGACCAGCAGGCCGCAAACCATATACAGCATGTTCATTTACATCCTCCGGGTTTAGCGCCCGTGGTGACTCAACCAATGCTCTGCCTGTACGCGCGCGCTGGCGTCGGCCGCCAGTACGGCATCGAGACTGTCTACCGGCACCGCCGGCTGAGCATTCAAGACCGCGTCAATCATACTCGCGATCTCTGGGAAACAAATGCGCCGTTCAAGGAACGCCGCCACCGCCACTTCGTTTGCCGCGTTCAATACAGCGGGCGCCGTTCCGCCGGCTTCGGCAGCCTGGCGCGCCAGGCGCAAACAAGGGAAGCGCTGCTCGTCGGGCGGCAGGAAATCCAGACGGGCGATGGCGAACAGATCCAACGGCAACACGCCGGAGTCGATCCGTTCAGGCCAGGCCAAGGCGTGGCTGATGGGTGTGCGCATATCCGGGTTGCCCAACTGCGCCAACACCGAGCCATCGACATAATCGACCAGCGAGTGAATAACGCTTTGCGGGTGGATCACCACCTCGACCTTCGAGGGCGGTGCGTCGAACAGCCAGCACGCTTCAATCAGCTCGAGGCCTTTGTTCATCATGCTGGCGGAGTCGACGGAAATTTTCCGGCCCATGGACCAGTTCGGGTGGGCGCAGGCTTGCTCAGGGGTCACGTGCTGAAGATCACCCAACGGCGTCTGACGGAACGGACCACCCGAAGCGGTCAATAGAATTCGGCGCACGCCTACGTTATTGAGACCGCGCGCGTAATCAGTGGGCAGGCATTGGAAGATCGCGTTGTGCTCGCTGTCGATCGGGAGCAACACGGCGCCGCTTTTGCGCACCGCTTGCATAAACAGCGCACCGGACATTACCAACGCTTCTTTATTGGCGAGCAATACCTTCTTGCCCGCCTCGACTGCCGCCAGGGTAGGCTTCAGGCCCGCCGCACCGACGATAGCCGCCATGACTGCGTCAACCTCAGGGTGCGCCGCCACTTCGCAAAGCCCGCCCTCCCCTTCCAGCACCTGGGTCGCCAGCCCCGCAGCCTGCAGCGCCGAGCGCAAGCCGTTGGCGGCGACTGGATCGGCGACCACGGCGTAGCGCGGGCGATGGAGCAGGCACAACGCTTCAAGCTCAGCCAGACGGGAGAAACCGCTCAGGGCAAACACTTGATAACGCTGCGGGTGACGAGCAATGACGTCGAGCGTGCTCAGGCCGATGGAGCCGGTGGCTCCCAGCACGGTGATCTGCTGCGGTTGAGTCACAGCGAACCCCAGCCAGTGCCCCAGAGCAATACGGCAAACATCGGGATGGCGGCGGTCAGGCTGTCGATGCGGTCGAGCACACCGCCATGGCCGGGCAGCAAGTTGCTGCTGTCTTTAAGACCGGCCTGGCGTTTGAACATGCTTTCGGTGAGATCGCCCACCACCGACACCATCACCACCAACGCCACACCGGCCAAGCCCAGAGCGAACTCACCGGCGCTCCAGCCGCGGTAAACGCCCACGCCGACAGCGATCAGCAGACAGGTCAGCAAGCCGCCGAATACGCCTTCCCAGCTTTTGCCGGGGCTGACTTTGGGCGCCAGCTTGCGTTTGCCAAAGGCGCGACCGGAAAAATACGCACCAATGTCAGCGCCCCACACCAGCACCATCACCGCAAAGATCAACCAGTTGGCCAACGGCCATTGCTTGATCAGCACCAGACCTTGCCAGGCCGGCAGCAGAATCAACAAGCCAATCACCAGCTTGATGGGCGTAGACGTCCAGTGGCGGCTGCTTTCCGGGAAGTTGATAACCAGAAACGTCGCCGCCACCCACCAGACAATGCCCAGCAACAGCAACAGCGGCGACAGAGCAGGAACGTGATAAAGCCCGAACAGCAACACCGCCACAACCGCCGCGTAACCCACACGGGCGGCCTGCGCATTGAAGCCAGCCAGACGCGCCCATTCCCAGGCACCGAGCGTAACCACCGCACCGATGAACAACGCGAACGCCGCGCCACTCAGCAAGAAAAACCCACCCAGAGCGATGGGCGCCAAGATCAGGGCGGTGATGATGCGTTGCTTCAACATTGTGCGCGAGCCTCAGCTGCCACCTGCTCGCTGGTTTTACCAAAGCGACGCTGGCGGGTAGCGTAATCGGCCAGCGCTTTGCGCATGGCGTCGTGTTTGAAGTCCGGCCAGAACAGGTCGGAGAAATACAACTCGGAATAGGCAAGTTGCCAGAGCAAGAAGTTGCTGATGCGGTGCTCCCCCCCGGTGCGAATGCACAGGTCGGGCAGCGGCTGATCGCCGGTAGCCAGCAAACCCTGTAGCAGACGCGGGGTGATGTCTTCGGGACGAAGATGGCCAGCCTGCACCTGATGCGCCAGTTGCTGAGCGGCCTGAGCGATGTCCCACTGGCCGCCATAGTTGGCCGCGACTTGCAGAACAAACCGATCATTGCCGGCAGTCAACGCCTCTGCTTCGCGCATCGCGCTTTGCAGTTCAGGATGGAAGCGCGAGCGGTCGCCGATGATGCGCAAACTGATGCCGTTGGCATTCAGCCGTCTGGCCTCGCGGCGCAAGGCCGATAGAAACAACTCCATCAAAGCGCCCACTTCGTCCGCCGGCCGATCCCAGTTCTCACTGGAAAAGGCAAACAGGGTGAGCACTTCAACGCCTTCTTCGGCGCACACTTCGATGACTGCACGCACCGCATCGACGCCAGCCTTGTGCCCGGCAACGCCAGGTAACAGGCGCTTCTTGGCCCAGCGGTTATTGCCATCCATGATGATCGCCACATGTCGTGGCACGCCCGGCGAGCCGGCCTTTACGGTCTTTTCCATGACGAAACCGACCGTCAAACGGCCATCAAATCCGCTTCTTTCTGCTTCACGGCCACTTCGATCTCAGCGACGAATTTGTCCGTCAGCTTTTGAATGTCGTCAGCCGCACGGCGTTCTTCGTCTTCGCTGATTTCTTTCTCTTTCACCAAATCTTTCAGCTGGCTCAGCGCATCACGACGGATATTACGCACGGCCACACGACCATCTTCCGCAGCGTCACGAGCCTGCTTGGTGAAGCCGCGACGCGTTTCTTCGGTCAACGCCGGCATGGTCACCAGCAGCAGCTCGCCAAGGTTGGTCGGGTTAAGACCCAAACCCGAGCTTTGGATAGCTTTGTCGACAGCCGAGAGCATGTTGCGCTCGAAGGCGACGATTTGCAGGGTACGGGAGTCTTTAACGGTGACGTTGGCGACCTGGTTCAACGGGGTATCGGCGCCATAATAAGGCACCATCACGCCGCCGAGCACGCTTGGGTGCGCTTGGCCGGTGCGGATGCGACTGAAAGCGTGGACAAGCGATTCCAGGCTTTTCTGCATGCGTTCTTGGGCATCTTTCTTGATTTCGTTGATCATTGCTCGCCTTCCTCGATCAGGGTTCCTTCCGCGCCGCCCACTACCACGTTAAGCAGTGCGCCGGGCTTGTTCATATTGAAGACCCGAAGCGGCATCTTGTGATCGCGGCACAGACAGATGGCCGTCAGGTCCATCACGCCGAGCTTGCGATCCAGCACTTCGTCGTAGGTCAACTTGTCGAACTTCTCTGCGTTCGGGTCTTTGAATGGATCGGCGGTATAAACGCCGTCCACCTTGGTCGCTTTCAACACCACGTCGGCATCGATTTCGATGGCGCGCAGGCACGCTGCGGAGTCGGTGGTGAAAAACGGGTTACCGGTGCCCGCAGCGAAAATCACTACGTCGCCGGAATTCAAATGACGGATGCCTTTGCGGCGGTCGTAATGGTCGGTAACGCCGACCATGGAAATCGCCGACATTACGATAGCGGGGATATTCGAGCGCTCCAGCGCATCGCGCATGGCCAGGGCGTTCATCACCGTGGCCAGCATGCCCATATGGTCGCCGGTGACGCGATCCATACCGGCAGCGCTCAATGCCGCGCCGCGGAACAGGTTACCGCCACCAATCACCAAGCCTACCTGCACACCGATACCGACCAGTTGGCCGATTTCGAGGGCCATACGGTCGAGCACCTTGGGGTCGATACCGAAGTCTTCCGATCCCATCAAGGCTTCGCCGCTAAGTTTGAGCAGAATGCGTTTGTAGCGAGGTTGGCGACCACTCACCTGCTGAGCCATGCGTGTCTCTCCTGCGGCGTTTGAGTTCTGAACAGGCTATATGCCCGCATTGATCGAGCGCTTGGACAGCGCCCATGGCAATTGGTGCAGCACAGTGCACCAATACCGCTTACACATGCAATTGTCGGCCCCACTTCGACAAAGAGGCTGCGCGCGTGAGCGGGCAGCCTCTTCGGGGCGACAGATTAAAACCCGTCTTACTGCTTGCTGGCAGCCAGTTGAGCGGCTACTTCGTCAGCGAAGTTCGATTCAACTTTCTCGATGCCTTCGCCTACGCCGTAACGTACGAAGGAAACGATTTCAGCGCCGGCTTTCTTGGCCAGAGCACCAACGGTGACTTCTGGATCTTTAACGAAAGCTTGTTCTACCAGGCTGGCTTCAGCCAGGAACTTGGAGATACGGCCGGCAACCATCTTCTCAACGATCTCGGCTGGTTTGCCTTTGATCTTGTCTTCGTTGAGGGACATGAAAACGCCCTTTTCACGCTCGATGGCTTCAGCGGAAACTTCCGACGGCAGCAGGAACTCAGGGTTGCTGGCAGCAACGTGCATTGCGATGTCGCGAGCCAGTTCCGGAGTACCGCCTTTGAGCGAAACGATCACGCCGATTTTGTTGCCGTGAACGTAAGCACCCAGCACGTCGCCTTCAACAGCGGTCAGACGGCGAATGTTGACGTTCTCACCAACCTTGGCCACCAGCTCAACGCGGGCAGTTTCGCGAGCAGCGATCAGCGGCTCAACGGTGGTCAGGTTTTCGGCCAGAGCCTGGTCGATGCTGTCAGCAACGAATTTCTTGAAGTCGTCTTGCAGAGCCAGGAAGTCGGTCTGCGAGTTCACTTCCATGATCACGGCGCGCTTGTTGTCAGCCGCAACTTTAACCGCGATGGCGCCTTCGGCAGCCACGTTACCGGCTTTCTTGGCAGCCTTGATGGCGCCCGAAGCACGCATATCGTCGATGGCTTTCTCGATGTCGCCGCCAGCCTTGGTCAAGGCCTTTTTGCAATCCATCATGCCTTCGCCAGTACGCTCACGCAGTTCTTTAACCAGCGCTGCAGTAATCTCTGCCATTTCGAAATCCTCTTGGATAAGTCCCACCCGGCGAGCCGGATGATGATCAATTCTAAGGTGGCAAAAAGGGGGCCTAGCCCCCTTTTTGCTAACCGAGAGACGCTAGACGCGGTCTACTCAGCCTTCAGCTTGTTCAGCAGCGGCCGGGGCTTCGACGAATTCGTCGGTGCCGCCGTTGGCGTTGCTGCGGCCACGTACTACTGCGTCGGCCATTGCACCCATGTACAGCTGGATGGCGCGGATGGCGTCATCGTTACCTGGGATGATGAAATCAACACCTTCCGGGCTGCTATTGGTATCGACTACGCCGATAACCGGGATACCGAGTTTGTTAGCTTCGGTGATAGCGATGCGCTCGTGATCAACGTCGATTACGAACAGGGCATCAGGCAGGCCGCCCATGTCCTTGATACCACCCAGGCTGCGATCCAGTTTTTCCAGATCGCGAGTGCGCATCAGCGCTTCTTTCTTGGTCAGCTTGGTGAAAGTGCCGTCTTGCGACTGAACTTCCAGATCACGCAGACGCTTGATCGACTGACGGATGGTTTTGTAGTTGGTCAGCATGCCGCCCAACCAGCGGTGATCGACGTACGGCGAACCGCAACGTGCTGCTTCTTCAGCAACGATCTTGCCAGCGGAACGCTTGGTGCCGACGAACAGAATTTTGTTTTTGCCCGAAGCTAGCTTCTCAACGAACGACAGCGCGTCGTTGAACATCGGCAGGGTTTTTTCGAGGTTGATGATGTGGATCTTGTTGCGCGCGCCGAAAATGTACTTGCCCATTTTCGGGTTCCAGTAACGGGTCTGGTGGCCGAAGTGCACACCGGCCTTCAGCATATCGCGCATATTGACTTGGGACATGATAGTTCCTTGATAAGTCGGGTTAGGCCTCCACGCATCCCAATGACCAACCTTCAGCAATTAACTGCGAGCAATTAACTGAAAGGCACCCAGGCCATCGTGTCGATACGTGTGTGGGGTTTAGGCTTTCGGACTGCTGCCCTGAAAGCGGCGCACTTTATAGCACAGGAGGCGCTGGAACGGAACCCGAAAAGTTGCCCAAAATACCGCAACCGCTTCAGCCCCAGCGCCAGCGCCCGCTTACTATAAGGAAAGCCGCCAACGCCGGTAGGGTTCCCCAAAAGTGGCTAGACAGCCCTCCCCCAATGCTAGAATCGCGGTTTCCGTATTTTTGCCAGGCGCCAACGGGCGCTGAGAGAGTGTGTATGACCGTCACTATCAAGACGCCCGAAGAAATTGAAAAAATGCGCATCGCCGGCCGTCTGGCCAGTGAAGTGCTGGAAATGATCGGCGAATACGTCAAGCCCGGTGTCACCACCGACGAGCTCGACCGCATCTGCCACGACTACATCGTCAACGTTCAACAGGCCATTCCCGCCCCGCTGAACTACAAGGGCTACCCCAAGTCCATCTGCACCTCGATCAATCACGTGGTCTGCCACGGCATCCCAAACGAGAAGCCGCTCAAAGATGGCGACGTGCTGAACATCGACATCACCGTGATCAAAGATGGCTACCACGGTGACACCAGCAAGATGTTCCATGTGGGCAACGTCCCGGAATGGGCGGTGCGCCTGTCCAAGATCACCCAGGAATGCATGTACAAAGGCATCGAGTTGGTTAAGCCCGGCGCGCGCCTGGGCGATATCGGCGAGGTCATTCAGAAGCACGCCGAGAAAAACGGTTTCTCCGTGGTGCGCGAATACTGCGGTCACGGCATCGGCAAGGTGTTCCACGAAGAGCCGCAAGTGCTGCACTACGGCCGCGCGGGCACTGGCATGGAATTGAAAGAAGGCATGACCTTCACCATCGAACCGATGATCAACCAGGGCCGTGCCGAAACCCGCCTGCTGGGCGACGGCTGGACCGCGATCACCAAGGACCGCAAGCTCTCGGCGCAGTGGGAACACACCATTTTGGTGACGCCCACCGGCTACGAAATCTTCACCCTGCGCTCGGACGACACCATTGCCCGCACGTCGGCCTGAAGGCTCGTTGCTCTGACACCCGCACCCTATAGATAGAAAGGAAAGCTGCTGAATGCCGCAGGTGGATCCCGAGTTGTTCGACCGCGGCCAGTTCCAGGCGGAACTGGCGCTTAAAGCCAGCCCCATCGCGGCATTCAAGAAGGCCATCCGCCGCGCCCATGAGGTGCTAGACCTGCGCTTCAAAGAAGGCCGCGACATCCGGCGTTTGGTTGAAGACCGCGCGTGGTGCATCGACCAGATCTTGCGCGAAGCCTGGGCGCAGTTCGATTGGAGCGAAGACGCCGATATCGCCCTGCTGGCCGTCGGCGGCTACGGCCGTGGCGAACTGCACCCGTATTCCGACATCGACCTGCTGCTGTTGCTCGACAGTGCTGATCACGAAATTTTCCGCGACTCCATCGAGCGCTTTCTCACGCTGCTCTGGGACATCGGCCTGGAAGTGGGCCAAAGCGTGCGCTCGGTGGACGAATGCGCCTCCGAAGCGCAGGCAGACCTCACGGTCGTCACCAATCTGATGGAAAGCCGCACCATTGCTGGCCCGGAGCGCTTGCGTCAGCGCATGATCGAGGTCACCAGCACCAGCAAAATGTGGCCCAGCAAAGAGTTTTTCCTGGCCAAGCGGGCCGAGCAAACCGCTCGCCACGCCAAGTACAACGACACCGAGTACAACCTGGAGCCAAATGTCAAAGGCTCGCCCGGTGGCCTTCGCGATATTCAGACCATTCTATGGGTAGCCCGTCGCCACTTCGGCACGCTCAACCTGCACGCCATGGTCGGCCAGGGCTTCTTGTTGGAAAGCGAATATTCCCTGCTCGCTTCCTCCCAGGAGTTTCTCTGGAAAGTGCGCTACGCCCTGCACATGCTCGCCGGCCGCGCCGAAGACCGCCTGCTGTTCGACCATCAGCGTTCAATTGCCACGCTGCTAGGCTTTGAAGACAGCAACGGCAAACTGGCCATCGAACACTTTATGCAGAACTACTACCGCGTGGTGATGAGCATCTCCGAGCTCAGCGAGTTGGTGGTGCAGCACTTCGAAGAGGTGATTCTGCGCAGCGAAGAGGGTCGCCAGGTACTGCCGATCAACAGCCGCTTCCAGCTGCGCGACGGCTACATCGAAGTCACGTCGTCCAACGTCTTCAAGCGCACCCCGTTCGCGATTCTCGAAGTGTTTGTGCTGATGGCGCAGAACCCGGAAATCAAAGGCGTGCGTGCCGACACCGTGCGCCTGCTGCGTGAACACCGGCACCTGATTGACGACGAGTTCCGCAAAGACATCCGCAACACCAGCCTGTTTATCGAACTGTTCAAGTGCGAGATCGGCATTCATCGCAACCTGCGACGGATGAACCGCTACGGCATTCTCGGCCTTTACTTGCCAGAGTTCGGCGACATCGTTGGGCAAATGCAGCACGACCTGTTCCACATCTACACCGTCGATGCGCACACGCTGAATTTGATCAAGCACCTGCGCAAGCTGCAGTACACGCCCATTTCGGAGAAATTTCCGCTGGCCAGCAAGCTGATGGGCACGCTGCCCAAGCCGGAGCTTATTTACCTGGCCGGCCTTTACCACGACATCGGCAAAGGTCGCGGCGGCGACCATTCCGAGCTTGGCGCGGTAGACGCCCAGGCCTTCTGCGAACGGCATCAGTTGCCCGCCTGGGACAGCCGCCTGATCGTCTGGCTGGTGCAAAACCACCTGGTGATGTCTACCACGGCCCAGCGCAAAGACTTGTCCGACCCGCAGGTGATTCACGACTTCGCCCAATTGGTGGGTGATCAGGTGCACCTCGATTACCTGTACGTGCTGACTGTCGCCGACATCAATGCCACCAACCCGACGCTATGGAATTCGTGGCGCGCCAGTCTGCTGCGCCAGCTCTTCAGCGAAACCAAGCGCGCCTTGCGCCGGGGCCTGGAGCATCCGGTCGACCGCGAAGAACAGATTCGCCAGACCCAAAACGCCGCGCTCGACATTTTGGTGCGCAGCGGCACCGACCCCGACGACGCCGAGCAGCTGTGGTCGCAATTGGGCGATGACTATTTCCTGCGCCACACTGCAGGCGACGTGGCCTGGCACACCGACGCCATCCTGCAACACAGCTCCGCGCACGACCCGTTGGTGCTGATCAAGGAAACGACTCAGCGCGAATTCGAAGGCGGCACGCAAATCTTCATCTATGCGCCCGACCAGCACGACTTCTTCGCCGTAACCGTGGCGGCCATGGACCAGCTCAACCTGAACATCCATGACGCCCGCGTTATCACGTCTACCAGCCAGTTCACCCTCGACACCTACGTGGTGCTGGATGCCGATGGCGGCTCGATTGGCGACAACCCGGCGCGCATCAAGGAAATTCGCGAAGGGCTGGTCACCGCCTTAAGCCATCCGGACGACTACCCGACCATCATCCAACGCCGTGTGCCGCGTCAGCTCAAGCACTTCGCCTTCGCGCCGCAGGTGATCATTTCCAACGACGCCGGTCGCCCGGTCACCGTGTTGGAGCTGACGTCACCGGACCGCCCAGGCTTGTTGGCCCGCATTGGCAAGATATTCCTCGACTTCGACCTGTCGTTGCAGAACGCCAAGATCGCCACCTTGGGCGAGCGCGTGGAAGACGTGTTTTTTGTCACCGATGCGCGCAACCAGCCGCTTTCCGATCCCGACCTGTGTGCCCGTTTGCAGGACGCGATCATCGAACAGCTCTCCGATGCCGACGGCAATCGGGTCGAGCTCTCCCGAATCAGTATTTGAATAGAACGACACGCCGCACATGAATGACGCCCTGAACAACCTGCAGCCCTACCCGTTTGAAAAGCTCCGCGCCCTGCTGGCCAGTGCTCAGCCGCCGGCCGATAAGCGCGCCATTGCCTTGTCGATTGGCGAGCCCAAACACCGCTCGCCCGAGTTCGTCGCCAAGGCGTTGAGCGACAACCTCGACCAGTTGGCGGTGTACCCAACGACGCTGGGCATTCCCGCGCTGCGCGAAGCGATTGCACGCTGGTGCGAGCAGCGTTTCAACGTGCCGGCGGGCTGGCTCGACGCCGCGCACCACGTGCTCCCGGTCAACGGCACGCGCGAAGCGCTGTTCGCCTTCACGCAAACCGTGGTGCAGCGCAGCGATGACGGTCTGGTAGTCAGCCCCAACCCGTTCTACCAAATCTACGAAGGCGCAGCCCTGCTGGCCGGTGCGAAGCCGCACTATCTGCCGTGCCTGGAAGAGAACGGCTTCAACCCGGACTTCGACGCGGTATCGGCCGACGTCTGGCAGCGCTGCCAGATTCTGTTCCTGTGCTCGCCCGGCAACCCGACCGGCGCGCTGATTCCACAGCAAACGCTGCAAAAGCTGATCAACTTGGCCGATCAATACGACTTCGTCATAGCCGCCGACGAGTGCTACAGCGAGTTGTATTTCGACGAAGCCAATCCACCGGCCGGCCTGCTCAGCGCCTGCGCCGCTATGGGTCGCAGTGACTTCGCCCGCTGCGTGGTGTTCCACAGTTTGTCCAAGCGCTCCAACCTGCCCGGCTTGCGCTCCGGGTTCGTCGCCGGCGATGCCGCAATCCTGAAATCATTCCTGCTGTACCGTACCTACCACGGCTGCGCCATGCCCGTACAAACCCAGCTGGCCAGCGTGGCCGCCTGGAACGACGAAGCCCATGTGCGCGCTAACCGCGACCTGTACCGGGAAAAATACGACGCCGTGCTGGACATACTGCAGCCGGTGATGGACGTGCAGCGCCCGGACGGCGGCTTTTATCTGTGGGCGAAAACGCCGATGGACGACGCCGACTTCACCCGTGAACTGTTCGCTCAGGAGCACGTCACGGTGGTGCCCGGCTCGTATCTGTCTCGCGAGGTCGACGGCTTCAACCCCGGCGCCGGCCGCGTGCGCATGGCCTTGGTCGCCCCGCTGGCCGAATGCGTGGAAGCCGCCACGCGGATTCGCGCCTTCCTTCAGAACAAGGCAAACGCATGAGCATCACCCTCTACGGCATCAAACCCTGTGACACGATGAAAAAAGCCCGCACCTGGCTGGACGAGCACAAGGTCGAGTACGCCTTTCACGACTACAAAGCCGTGGGCATCGACCGTGAGCATTTGCAGCAATGGTGCAGCGAACATGGTTGGGAAAAGGTGCTTAACCGCGCCGGCACCACATTTCGCAAATTGAGCGACGCTGACAAGAGCGACCTCGACCAAACCAAGGCGATTGAACTGATGGTGGCGCAGCCTTCCATGATCAAACGTCCGGTGCTCGAGCTGGGCAGCAAAACCCTGCTCGGTTTCCAGCCCGATAGCTATTCGGCCGCTTTCAAGTAGGGCATTTGCACCGCGAATAACCCGTGGCCTGGCCATGACCAGGCACGCGCAATAACACCGTGACAGCCGCCGCCAACCGGCGCGTCGACCTAATTCAGCAAGAGGAAACACCATGTCCAATTCCCTGTTCAGCCTGGCCTTCGGCGTCGGCACTCAAAACCGCGAAGGCAACTGGTTGGAAGTGTTCTACGCCCTGCCGCTGCTCAACCCGTCCGAAGAACTGGTCGCCAAAGTCAGCGCCAAGCTCGGCTACAGCGGCGGCAACCAAGCTATCGCGTTCACCAGTAATCAGGCTGGTGAACTGGCCGACCTGTTGAAAAATGTCGATGCCGCGCAAGCCGCCCTGCTCACCCGCCTGGCCGAAAGCCAGCGCCCGCTGGTGGCCACCCTGCTGGCCGAAGACGCTGCGCTCACTTCTACCCCTGAGGCGTACCTGAAGCTTCACCTACTCTCCCACCGTTTGGTCAAGCCGCATGGCCTGAGCCTGGCCGGCATTTTCCCGCTGCTGCCAAACGTCGCCTGGACCAGCCAAGGTGCGGTCGATCTGAGCGAACTGGCCGAGCGCCAACTGGAAGCGCGCCTCAAAGGCGAACTGCTGGAAGTGTTCTCGGTGGATAAATTCCCGAAAATGACCGACTACGTCGTGCCTGCTGGCGTGCGTCTTGCGGACAGCTCGCGTATTCGCCTCGGCGCTTATGTGGGTGAAGGCACCACGGTAATGCACGAAGGCTTTATCAACTTCAACGCCGGCACCGCAGGCCCGGGCATGATCGAAGGCCGCGTATCGGCGGGCGTATTCGTGGGCAAAGGGTCGGACCTGGGCGGCGGCTGCTCGACCATGGGCACGTTATCTGGCGGCGGCAACATCGTGATCAGCGTGGGCGAAGGCTGCCTGATCGGCGCAAACGCCGGCATCGGCATTCCGTTGGGCGATCGCAACACCGTGGAGTCGGGCCTGTACATTACGGCCGGCACCAAAGTTGCGCTGCTCGACGATCAGAACCAACTGGTAAAAGTGCTCAAGGCTCGTGATCTGGCCGGCCAGCCAGACTTGCTGTTCCGTCGCAATTCGCAGACCGGCGCCGTCGAAGCCAAATCGCACAAAACCGCGATCGAACTCAACGAAGCCCTGCACGCGCACAACTGATCCAACAGACGCCGGACGACTCCTGTAGGAGCGGCTTCAGCCGCGAGCTTTTAAGTAAAAGCCTCGCGGCCGAAGCGCAGTGCCGGTCCCCCCTTCCGTAAATCGACCCAGGGTCTCAGATGCTCATCCATTCTCCCTGGCGCTCTGACTTCCCCGCCCTCGCTGCCCTCGCAGCCGAAGGCCAGACCTACCTCGACAGCGCCGCCACTTCACAGAAACCGCAAGCCGTGATCGATGCGCTGCTCGGCTACTACATCGCGGGTGCGGCCAACGTGCACCGTGCCCAGCATTTGCCGGGCGAACGAGCCACGCGCGCGTTTGAAGCAACCCGGGGCACAGCGGCGCGTTGGTTGAATGCCGCCAGCAACGAGGAAATCGTCTTCACGCGCGGCGCCACCGAAGCGCTGAATCTGTTGGCTTATGGGCTCGAAGAGCACTTCCACTCCGGCGATGAAATAGTCATTAGCGCCCTGGAGCACCACGCCAACCTGCTGCCTTGGCAACAACTGGCGCAGCGTCGCGACATGGCGTTGATTGTGTTGCCGATCACCGCTGAAGGGCGCATCGATCTGGCGGCTGCCCAGCAATTGATCGGCCCGCGCACGCGCTTGTTGGCGGTGAGCCAACTGTCCAACGTACTCGGCACCTGGCAACCGGTGAATGAGTTGCTGGCCCTGGCAAAAGCCCATGGCGCCATCACCGTGATTGATGGCGCCCAGGGCGTGGTTCACGGTCGTCACGACGTGCAGCAACTGGGCTGCGACTTCTACGTGTGCTCAAGCCACAAACTCTACGGCCCGGACGGCGTGGGCATGCTCTACGGCCGCGCCGCCGTCCTGGAACGCGTGCTGCCGTGGCAGTTCGGCGGCGAAATGCTGCTGCAAACCGACTACTACACCGCCAAGTTCCGCCCGGCCCCGCTCGGGTTCGAAGCCGGCACGCCGGCGGTGTCCTCCGTTATTGCCCTTGGCGCGACGCTGGACTACCTCGCCAGCCTCGACGCGCACGCGGTGCTCGCCCACGAAACGGCCCTGCATCAAGAGTTGGTGGCCGGCCTCAAAGCCCGCGCCGGCGTGCGCCTGTTAGGCGAGCCGGACATCGCACTGGCCAGCTTTATAGTGGAAGACGTGCACAGCGCCGACCTGGCGCACTTGCTCACTGAACAAGGCATCGCCGTGCGCGCCGGGCACCATTGTGCAATGCCCTTGCTGCGCGGCCTGGGGTTGCCGGGCGCGATCCGCGCATCGTTGGCCCTGTACAACGACAGCAGTGATTTGCAGCGCTTTTTCGCCGCGCTGGACCAGGCCCTGGAGATTTTGCAATGAACCTCCCGAGCGCTGCCCACGCCGCCTTGGCGGCCTTCAGCCAACCCATGAGCTGGGAACAACGAGCCCGCCTGCTGATGGCGTGGGGCGAACAGCTGGCGCCACTGGCCGACGAGGAACGCAGCGAGCTCACCCGCGTCAGCGGCTGCGAGAGTCAGGTGTGGTTGGTGGGCGAGCAGCATGGCGGCGGCTGGCAATTTCGCGCCAGCAGCGATGCCCGTCTGATTCGTGGGCTGCTGGCGTTGTTACTGGTGCGGGTTAACGGCCTGCAGGCAGAGGAGCTGAAACAGCTCGACCTGGCCGACTGGTTTACCCAGCTCGGCCTGGCCCGCCACCTCTCGCCCTCGCGTAGCAACGGCTTGCAGGCCGTGCTCACGCGCATGGCAGAACTGACCGCTAACGCGCCTCGATAGACGCGGCCGGGCCAATGGCCTTGGCGGCCTCAGTGCCCAGCCATGTTTTGGCGTCGGCGGAACGACGCAACGTGGCGTCGAGTAAGGCCGTGCTCACCGCTTGCACATTGGCCACTTGGTGGGCATCAAACCAGTTCTGACTGTCTTGCCCGTGGCCCATGGTGTCGGGTCGCGGACGACGCTTCGGCGTTTCGCCACCATCGGCGCCGGGCGGGCCGCTGGTGCCATCGCGTCCACCAGCGCCGGCGCCCAGGTCAGGGTCACGGGGTGGGCGTTTTTGCTCCCCATCGTCTGGCCCAGGCAACTCGTCCAACGAACCGCTGAACAACGGATGCTGGGCGTTTTTGGCGATCAACTGGTAGCTACCCGGGTTGGGGTTGCCCCGCCAAATCGCCTCGCGCCGCTCCGGCGATTCCACCCAACTGAACGGGTCTTCGTCGTGAGGACCGGTGACGCTTAGCAGCGGCACATCGATGCGTGCGGCAGCGAGGCCGGGGCCCACGTAGGGGCTGAACAACAGCACCGCTTTGGGCTGCCAACCGGGGAGCATGTTGTCACCGGCCAACGCGGCAGCGCTTTGCGCGCCCAGGTCGTAACCGGCGATGGCCAGCGTATTCCAGTCGACACCCGCTACCTGGGCGTCACCACCCTGACCGCGTACGCGTAATTGATTGAGTACCTGCGCAACGGCGTTGAGGCGTGCTTTCAACGCGGGGTCCGCATAGGCGCGCTGAGCGATACCGCGAAAGGTGCCGGCCTGCGCCTCGCTGCTGGAATAAATGCCGCGCCCCACCTGCGGCGCCTGAATCGACACCACGGCGTAGCCCGCTTCCGCCCAAGTCTTACGCCATTGCAGCCCCGCGCCGGCACCTTCACCCAGGCCGGGCAGAAACACCACTAAAGGAGCGGGCGTAGAGGCTTGAACCGGGGCGAGCCAGGTGACATCAACGGCTTGCTCGGCCACGGTGAACTGCGCCTCCCAGCCCTGGACCGAGCCGTGAATCGGCGCTTGATAAGACTTGTCCGCAAAGACGGCAATCGCTTCGTGGGGATTACGCAAATCGTTGGGCTTACTGGCGCAGGCGCCCAGCAGCACAGTGGACAACAGCAATGCGACAGGCAGGCGACGCGCCTTGAACGAGGGATAGGACATGAAGAAATCCGCAAGAAAACCGGCGAACCGGAGGCGCTTGCAGTGTGCCTGAGGCGCTGTGAAAAGCACGTCACAACTCGGTAAGTTTGTGGATACACATAGGCCAGATTCCAGACCTGACATCCCAGCGCACCTAATGTGTAGGAGCGGCTTCAGCCGCGATTGGCCGCCACACCGAACGCAACCCCCACCGCCCTTTCAACTGTCAGCATTGCGCTCAGCCCGGCATCCGCTCCGAAGGCCGACGAACCCCGGCCACCAACTTATCCACCGCCTTGGCCGCCGCTACCATGCCAAAGGTTGCGGTCACCATCATCACCGCGCCAAAACCGCCGGCGCAGTCGAGCTTCACACCATCGCCGACAAACTTCTTCTCCAGGCAGATGCTGCCGTCGGGCTTGGGATAACGAAGCTGCTCGCGCGAATACACGCACGGAACGCTGTAATGACGGCCTTGCGTGCGGGAAAAACCATAATCACGACGCAGCGCCGAACGCACGCTGGAGGCCAGCGGGTCGTTGACGGTTTTGTTTAGATCGCCAACCTGAATCAACAACGGGTCAATCTGCCCGCCCGCGCCTCCGGTGGTGATGATTTGAATCTTGCGGCGCTTGCACCAGGCAATGAGCGCGGCCTTGGCGTTGACGCTGTCGATGCAGTCGATCACGCAGTCCAGTTGCACGGTGATGTATTGGGCCATGGTCTCGCGCGTGACGAAGTCGCTGACCGCGTGCACCACGCAAGCGGGGTTAATGGCGCGAATGCGCTCAGCCATAACCTCGACCTTGGACTGGCCGATAGCGCCTTGCAGCGCATGGATTTGCCGGTTGGTGTTGCTGACGCAGACGTCGTCCAGGTCGAACAGCGAAATTTCGCCAACGCCACTGCGCGCCAGCGCTTCGGCCGTCCATGAGCCAACGCCACCGATGCCGACCACGGCCACATGAGCGGCCCCCAGGCGCGCCAAGCCGTCGCGACCATATAAGCGGGCAATGCCGCCAAAGCGTTGTTCATCTGTACTCATCACAGCACCTCTATAACGGCATGCGCTCAGCGCGAGCAGCCGGCAAATCGGCGCGCATTATAGGGAGCGCACTCGCCAGGCCCAAGTACCGACGGTGAAACGCCTGATTCAGCACGTGCCCTCGCGCACGTTTGAGTATGGCCTGGCGCGTGCGCAGCGATACCTGCTTATGCTTAACTGCCACCGGTACTGCACACCGATGGATCCCGCGCGGTCTGGCTGATGGCGAACTAATGACAGGCGGCGCTGACCAAGGTTTGCGGGCGATAAAACCGGGTAAATGAGCTGAGCTATACAGCCATTTATCGCCGGAGTAGGATGCGCGCCGACCGGCGCTCGCCGGCACCTCTCCGTTCCACCCTTTGGAACCTGAAACGTCTATGTCATCGCGTAAATTTGGACTCAACCTGGTGGTATTCGTGGCAATCGCCGCGCTCTTCACCGGTATCTGGGCACTGTATAACCGTCCGGTCAGTGCGCCGGATTGGCCTGAACAAATCTCCGGTTTTTCCTTCTCGCCGTTCCGGCTCGACCAGAACCCGCAGAAGGATCAATACCCCACCGACGAGCAAATGCGTGAAGACCTCAGTCTTCTCAGCAAGCACACCGACAACGTGCGCACCTATTCGGTGGACGGCACCTTGGGCGACATTCCCAAGCTCGCCGAAGAGTTCGGTTTGCGCGTCACCCTGGGCATCTGGATCAGCCCGGACGAGGAGCGCAACGAGCGCGAAATTGCCCGGGGTATCGAAATCGCCAACTCCTCACGCAGCGTCGTTCGCGTGGTGGTGGGTAACGAGGCTCTGTTCCGCCGCGAAGTAACCCCCAAGCAACTGATGAGCTTCATCGACCGCGTTCGCGCGCAGGTGAAAGTGCCGGTGACGACCTCCGAGCAGTGGCACATCTGGGAGAAATACCCCCAGTTGGCTAACCATACCGACTTGGTGGCTGCGCACATCCTGCCGTACTGGGAATTCATTCCCATGGAAGACTCCACGCAGTTCGTGCTCGACCGCGCGCGCGACCTGAAACGGATCTTCCCGAAAAAACCATTGCTGCTGTCGGAAGTCGGCTGGCCGAGCAACGGCCGTATGCGCGGCGGTGCGGACGCCACCCAGGCGGACCAGGCCATTTACCTGCGCACCCTGGTCAACACGCTGAACGCCAAAGGCTACAACTACTTCGTGATCGAAGCCTTCGACCAACCGTGGAAGGCCAGCGACGAAGGTTCCGTAGGCGCGTACTGGGGCGTGTTCAACGCTGCGCGCCAACAGAAGTTCGCGTTTGAAGGCCCGGTTGTCGCCATTCCGCAGTGGCGCGTATTGGCCATCGGTTCGGTGGTTCTGGCCATGCTGGCATTGGCCCTGCTGTTGATCGACGGCAGCGCCCTGCGCCAACGCGGTCGCACCTTCCTAACTTTTGTGGCGTTCGCCGGTGGTTCGGTACTGGTGTGGATCGGCTACGACTACAGCCAGCAATACAGCACCTGGTTCAGCCTCACGGTCGGCCTGTTGCTGGGCGTCGGTGCCATCGGCGTGTTTATCGTGCTGCTTACCGAAGCGCACGAGCTGGCCGAGGCGGTGTGGGTGCACAAGCGCCGCCGTCCGTTTATTCCCGTGAGCGGCGACAGCACATACCGGCCGAAGGTCTCGATTCACGTGCCGTGCTACAACGAGCCGCCAGAGATGGTGAAACAAACCCTCGACGCCTTGGCCGCCCTCGATTACCCCGACTTTGAAGTGTTGATCATCGACAACAACACCAAAGACCCGGCGGTATGGGAACCGGTGCAGGCCTACTGTGAAGAGCTGGGCCCACGCTTCCGCTTCTTCCACGTGGCACCGCTGCATGGCTTCAAAGGCGGCGCACTGAACTACATCCTGCCGCACACCGCGCCGGATGCTGAAGTGGTGGCGGTTATCGACTCGGATTACTGCGTCGACCCGAACTGGCTCAAGCACATGGTGCCGCACTTTGCCGATCCGAAAATCGCCGTGGTGCAATCGCCGCAGGACTACCGCGACCAGGACGGCAGCGCCTTCAAAAAGCTCTGCTACGCCGAGTACAAAGGCTTCTTCCACATCGGCATGGTGACCCGCAACGACCGCGACGCGATCATCCAGCACGGCACCATGACCATGATTCGTCGCACCGTGATGGACGAACTGAAGTGGGCCGACTGGACCATCTGCGAAGACGCCGAGCTGGGCCTGCGCGTCTTCGAAAAAGGTTATTCCGCTGCGTATGCGTACGACAGCTTCGGCAAGGGCCTGATGCCCGATACCTTTATCGACTACAAGAAGCAGCGTTTCCGTTGGGCCTATGGCGCCATTCAGATTATGAAAGGCCACGCTCGCCAACTGTTCCGCGGTAAAGAAACCGAGCTCAAACGCGGTCAGCGTTATCACTTCGTGGCCGGCTGGCTGCCTTGGGTTGCCGACGGTTTGAACATCTTCTTCACCGCAGGCGCCCTGTTGTGGTCGGCGGCGATGATCATCGTGCCGCAGCGGGTCGACCCGCCGTTGCTGATTTTCGCTATTCCGCCACTGGCGCTGTTCTTCTTCAAATTCGGCAAGATCGTGTTCCTCTATCAGCGCGCGGTTGGCGTTAACTTGAAGGATGCGTTCTGCGCGGCGCTGGCTGGTTTGGCGTTGTCGCACACCATCGCCAAGGCGGTGCTGTACGGCTTCTTCACCACCAGCATCCCGTTCTTCCGCACGCCGAAGATGCGCTCCAGCCACGGCTTTATGGTGGCCATGGCCGAAGCGCGTGAGGAAGTCTTCATCATGCTGCTGCTTTGGGGCGCTGCGGTGGGCATCGGGATCGTTCAAGGCTTCCCAAGCAACGACGTGAAGTTTTGGGTGGCGATGCTGCTGGTGCAGTCGTTGCCCTACCTGGCGGCGCTGATCATGGCGCTGCTGTCGTCGCTGCCCAAGCCACCGGAAACACCAGAAGTGGCTCTGGCAGAATGATGTAGACGTGATGAAAAAAGGGCAGCCCATGGGCTGCCCTTTTTCGTTGTGCTAGACATCCAAGCAGAGTTTTCTTACACCAAAACCTGGCGTAATAAAGAGACTACCTACGGCTCGCAGCGAGCCGTGCTGCATAAGCAAAATCCTAGGTGGCTAGCCTGTGTCTCAATTAATCAGGATAGAGAACAGCGCTATGAAACCCTCAAACAACGTAAAGCATCACCAATCGTCGCGGTTACTTCCAGGCCGCACCCCGCCGCTTTCTTCGTTACTCGCCTTAGCCACGGCGTGTTTTTCAAGCCTCGCCCCGGCCGAAATCGTGATCACCGGCCGCGCGGATCTCCCTGCCTCCACGGTTTCCGCATCGGGCGTGCCAGTCATTAACATTGTGGCGCCCAACAGCCACGGCATTTCCCACAATCGATTCGAGCAGTTTGACGTTAAGAAACCGGGTGTGGTTTTCAACAACAGCACGGAGCACGGACAAAGTCAGTTGGCCGGCGCACTGCCCGCCAACCCAAACCTGAGCACGAACGCTACCCTGATTCTCGGCGAAGTAACGGGCACGCAGCCCAGCCACATCGAAGGCATTCTTGAGGTGTTCGGCGCCCGCGCCGACCTCATTATTGCCAACCCCAATGGCCTGACGCTCAACGGCGTAACCACCCTCAACGTCCGAGGCTTCGCGGCCACTACGGCAATCCCGAACGGCGCCGATGGGCTTAAGCTGAGCGTCCCCGCCAATGGCAACAGGGTGGTGATCAATGCTGCTGGCGTCGACACGAGCGGCCTCAGCTATTTCGACGTGATCGCCCGCGCCATTGTTTTAAATGGAAGCATCGGCGCGCCGCACGCCACTGCAGACGTCCAGCTCATTGCCGGCTCTAACCAATACGATGTGCTCAACCGCAGCATCAGCAAAGGTGCCAGGGCCGATCAAGGCCGGCCGGAGATTGCAATTGATGGCTCCGCCGCCGGCGCCATGTACGGCGGCCACATCGCATTGATCAGCACCGAAGAAGGCCCTGGCGTGCGCCATGCCGGAGCGATGCACGTGAGTGGCGACATCGTCATACAGGCCAGTGGCGACATCGAGATCGTGAAAGCGAGTGGCGACGTCCAGCCGCCTCAGTCCTTTGCCCAAGTGCCTGGCCTGTTCGCCGGCGGCAACATTCAACTTTCATCAGATGAGAGTATCTACCTGCACAACCCCGTTTCGGCCTTCGGTGATGTGTTGATGAAATCCGATCTTTATTTGGTGAATGCCAGCGATGTAACGGCTACCGGACAGATAGACCTAGCCGCCTACACGTTCCAACTCGACAGCGGAGCGCGCCTTGCTTCGCTTGGTGATATCCGCATTGATTCCAAAAGCAGCCTGCACAGCGAATCCCATTCGACCATAGCCACTTCAGGCAACATCGAGTTAAACGCAGGTACCAGCGTGACAACGGCGGCGCAGATTGACTCGGGCGGAACAACATCGGTCACGGCCAAGGGCAACTTGACCAACACCGGCACGATCTTCAGCACGGGCAATCTGACCATGAGCAGTGGTCAGTCGTTTATCAACGAGCACGGCGCAATTCTGATGACTGGGGAAGACCTTACGCTGACCTCCGCTGGCGATTTTTACAACCGCACGGAATCGATAATCGGCAGCGGCGGCAACCTTGTTATCGATGCCGGCAAAAAAGCGACTAACGACCAGGAGTCGATCCTTGATGGCCTGCAAGTCAGCATAACCGCCGACATCGTGCACAACCGGCGTGACTCAATCATCCACGGGCTTGAATCACTGAGCATCACAGGCCGGCTTTCAGAGTTGAACACTGAAGGCGGGATGCTGATGGAGAAGAATGAAATCCTGCCCCAGGCCGGCCTGCTTCGCTTCTAACGCCGCTGCTAGTCGACGGGTTAAAGCGTGAAGGCGTCAGCATCCAGATGCGCCGGGAAGCGCGTGCGATAAGCGGCCAGGTCAGCCGCTTTGAGCACAACACTGAACACGCCGTCGCCGGCGTTCGCCTCCAGCAGTGGCTCGCCCTGAAAGTCGAGCACTTGGCTGTCGCCGCTGTAGGGATGGCCTTTACCGTCGTTGCCGATACGGTTCACGGCGGCGACGAAGCAAAGGTTTTCAATCGCACGCGCCGGTAGCAGCCGATTCCAATGCAGACGGCGCGCAGCTGGCCAGTTCGCGGTGTAGAGCAGCAGGTCGGTGTTATGGGGGTCGCGGCTCCACACGGGAAAACGCAAGTCGTAGCAAATCAGCGGTCGTATCCGCCAACCGTGCAACTCCATCTGCACTTGGCGCTCGCCCGGGCTGTAGTGCTTGTGCTCGCCGGCCATACGGAACAGATGGCGTTTGTCGTAGTGCAGAATTTCGCCGTCCGGGCGCGCCCATAACAGGCGATTGCGGTGGCTGCCGTCGGCGGCCTGAATGATCACGCTGCCGGTGATCACCGCATTCAGGCGTTTGGCCTGCTCGCGAAGCCATGCGTACGTGGCGCCCTCCTCCTGCTCGGCCAACGTGGCGGAGTCCATGGAAAAACCGGTGGTGAACATTTCCGGTAACACCACCAAATGCGCGCCTCGGGCTTGCTCGAGCAACGCCTCGAAGTGGTCAAAGTTAGCCGCCGGGTCGTGCCAGGCCAGCGTGGTTTGCACCAGCGCCAGCTTGAGGTCAGGGAGACTGGTGATGTCGCGTCCGCGGGTTAAATCCGACATAGCTGCTCCGCGGCTTGAATAAGGGTTTCTTCACGTTTGGCAAAGCAGAACCGTACAAGCCGCAAGCCTTGCGGCGGTTCTTGGTAGAACACTGAAATAGGAATGACCGCAACACGGTGCTCGCGGGTGAGCCATTCAGCCATGGCGACGTCATCCAGATCGTCGCGGATGGCCGAGTAGTCGGCCAGTTGGAAGAAGGTGCCGGCCGCGCGAGTGAAACGAAATTTCGAGGATTGCAGGCGATCGCAAAATAAATCGCGCTTGGCTTGGTAGAACGCCGGCAACTCACTCACGTGATGCGGGTTGGCCGCCATAAAATCGGCCAACCCCCACTGCATCGGGGTGACGCCACAGAAGCTGACGTACTGATGCACTTTGCGCAGCTCAGCGCTTAATGTTGGAGGGGCCACCACATAGCCGGTTTTCCAGCCGGTGACGTGGTAGCTCTTGCCGAAGGAGCTGACCACAAACGCGCGCTCGTACAGCTCGTCATGAGCCAGCACGCTATCGTGGGAGCGTCCGTCGAATACCAAGTGTTCATACACCTCGTCACTGATCAGGTAGATATCACGGCCTCGAATCAGCTCAGCCAGTTGATCCAGATCGGCCCGGGTAATCAGCGCGCCGCTCGGGTTGTGCGGGCTGTTGAGGATGATCAAACGGGTGCGCGGGGAAATGGCATCGGCCAGACGCTGCCAGTCGATGCCGAAGTCCGGTTGGCTGAGCGGGATATGGACGCAGCGCCCACCGGCCAGATCAACCGACGGCTCATAGCTGTCGTAGCTCGGGTCGAAAACAATCACCTCATCGCCCGGGCGAATCAGCGCCTGAATCGCACAAAAAATTGCCTGGGTCGCGCCGGGGGTAATCGTGATTTCGCTTTCGGCACTGACGTTGCGTCCGTAGCAAGCCGCGATCTTTGCCGCCACCTGCTCGCGCAACGCCGGCAGGCCCGTCATCGGCGCGTACTGGTTATGCCCACTGTGAACATGGCGGGCGACTGCATCGAGAAGCGCCTGCGGACCATCAAAGTCCGGGAAGCCCTGGGACAGATTCAGCGCACCGACCTCGCTAGCCAACTGAGACATACGAGTGAAAATGGTGGTGCCGATGTTGGGCAACTTGCTGGTGATCATCACGTCTTCCTGGTATGAGCATTGATGGCTCTACTGCCGCCATGACGGGCGAGGATAACGGATCGGTCGGACACGAAAAAGGGCACCCGAAGGTGCCCTTTCGTCTACCGCTATAACCATCCGACGCCGCTGGGTTCTTGTTGGGCTTCGCCTTCGGCTCAACCCAACCTACGACTTCCTACAGAAACCTCAGAGTGGCGCGCTGTTTGTAGGAGCGGCTTCAGCCGCGATGTTTTGATCTACCGACCTGCAGCGCCACAGGTCCAGATCGAGCGAGCTGGAGCAGCGCAAGGCAAAAATGGATTTTGAAGCGCAGCTGGCTGTAGCCAATGAGCATTCAACATCCATTTTTAACGCAGCAACGCCGACGCGTAGCCGATCGATGCCGAGCCCATCACTTCTTGTCGCGGCGCTTCTTATCGGCCTTCTTGTGGTGCGACATAAGGCGCCGCTTCTTGTTTACCTGGCGATCCGTCAGGGTGTTTTTCTTACCCTCGTAAGGGTTCTCGCCGCCTTTGAATTCGATGCGAATCGGCGTACCGACCAGCTTCAACACACGGCGATAGGTGTTTTCGAGGTAGCGCACGTAAGACTTCGGCACCGCTTCCACTTGGTTGCCGTGAATCACGATCAGTGGCGGGTTGGCGCCGCCCAAGTGGGCGTAGCGCAATTTAATGCGACGGCTGCCGACCATAGGTGGTGCGTGCTCGCTGACGGCATCTTCCAGAATCTGCGTCAGGCGGCTGGTGGGCCAGCGCGTAACCGCCGATTTGAAGGCGTTCTGCACCGACTGGTACAGGTTGCCCACGCCCGTGCCGTGCAGCGCGGAAATGAAGTGGATGTCGGCGAAGTCGACGAAGAACAGGCGACGCTGCAACTCGGTTTTAACGTAGTCGCGCTCGCTCGGCTCCATGCCATCCCACTTGTTCAGTGCGATCACCAGAGCACGGCCCGATTCCAAGGCGAAACCCAGCAGGTTCAGGTCGTGGTCCACCACGCCTTCGCGGGCGTCCATTACAAAAATCACGACGTTGGCGTCTTTGATCGCTTGCAGGGTTTTAACGACGGAAAACTTTTCGACTTCTTCGTGAATTTTGCCGCGTTTACGAACGCCCGCCGTGTCGATCAGGGTGTACTTCTCTTCGTTACGCTCGAAGGGAATGTAGATGCTGTCGCGGGTGGTGCCGGGCTGGTCGTAGACGATTACCCGGTCTTCGCCGAGCATGCGGTTTACCAGCGTCGACTTGCCGACGTTAGGTCGGCCGATGATGGCGATCTTGATGCCGTCTTTTTCGCTCGGGCCCGGAATGCGCTTGGCTTCCTGACCTTCGGCAACCACTTCCTCTTCGCCCTCTTCCGGCTCTTCGGCGTCATCTTTAGGAAAGCTGCCCAGGGCAATTTCCATCATCTGCGCAATACCGCGGCCATGGGCGCCGGCGATTGGAATCGCATCGCCCATGCCCAGCGGGGCGAACTCGGCGCGCGCGAGGTCGGGGTCGATGTTGTCGACTTTATTGGCGACCACGTAGGAGGTCTTGTTGCGCTTGCGCAGGTGCTCGCCAATCATCTGGTCGGCGGCGGTGAAGCCTGCGCGCGAGTCCACGAGGAACAGCACCACGTCAGCTTCTTCAATGGCCAGCAGCGACTGCTCGGCCATTTTTTCGTCCATGCCGTGCTCGTCACCGGAGATACCGCCGGTGTCGATCAGGATGTAGGTTCGCCCTTGCCATTTGGCTTCACCGTACTGGCGATCACGGGTCAGACCAGCCAGGTCGCCGACGATGGCGTCGCGACTTCTGGTCAGGCGGTTAAATAAGGTGGACTTGCCGACGTTAGGACGGCCCACCAGGGCGATTACGGGAACCATGCGGCCCCTCCACTCAATTGCAGAAAACACAAAGGCCGCTACCGTCGAACGGCAGCGGCCGGACTCATGAAGCGTAGGTTAGCCAACGGGTTGCTCCCTAGTGGGAGCCGCCCGCTGAGCCACGCCTACTTGATGGTCAGCGCAACCAACTCACCGCTGTTACCGAAGGCATACAGCCAGTCGGCGACCACCAATGGCCGAGCACGCAGACCGTCGCTGTCGATGCGCGTACGCCCGACAAAACGACCGTCTACTTGGCTGACCAAGTGCAAGTAGCCTTCGAAGTCACCAAAGGCAATGTAGCTGGAGAACACTTCCGGCGCCGACAACTCGCGGCGCGCCAAGGATTCGTTGCTCCACAGCGCCGAAGCGGAACGCTCATCGACGCTTTCCACCGTGCCATTGGCCAGGCAGAGGTAAACGCTACCGATGCTCTCGGCCAGACCGACGTTACTCGACGCTTCGCGCTGCCAGATGATGCGGCCATTGCTCGCATCCAGACCAGCGACGCGACCGTTGTAGGTCACTGCGTACAGGGTGTTGCCCGAGAGCAGCAAGCCGCCATCGATATCGACCACGCGGTCCAGCTCGGAGCGACCTTGTGGTACGGCAACGCGCTGTTCCCATGCCGGCAAGCCGCGCTGGGTGTCGAGAGCGATAACCTTACCGGTGGACAGGCCGGCGAAGGCCAAACGGTCGTTGACGACAGGGGCGCCGGTGCCCCGCAGCGTCAGCACAGCTGGGGTGCTTTCGTAGATCCAGCGCTGAGCGCCGCTGCTGGCTTCCAGGCCAATGATGCGGTCGTCCTGGGTTTGCACCACGACCACATCACCGTTAGTAGCCGGCGGTGCCAGCACTTCGCTGGTGACCTTGGCGCGCCATTTTTCTTCACCGGTCGCACCGTCCAGGGCAACCACTTCGCCTTTCAGGGTGCCGACCAGTACCAAACCGCTACCGGCGCCAACGGCACCCGATACCGGCAGGTCGAGGTCGGTTTCCCACAGCTTGTCGCCGGAGAAACGGTTAATGGCCATGACTTCGCCGTTTACGTCAGCGGCGAAGATGGTGTCGCCATCAATGGCGGGAACCAGCATGTTGAAGGTGTCGCCCTGGCCATCGCCAATCGAGCGGCTCCATTCTTTTTTCAGCTCAACTTCTTCGGTGAAGTCAGGCAGCTCGGCTGGTGGCAGTTCTTTCTTGCTAGTGCTGCTGCAACCCGTGGCAAGAACGGCCAGGGCCAGCAGTGCGGCATATTTCCAGCGCATCACTTCACGCATCCCCTTTGGCCAGATCGTCGAGCTTCATTTGCAAGCCACCCACTGCCGCTTCATCGGACAGGGCCGCCTTGGCCTTTTCGTAAGCGCCACGGGCATCGTCGGCACGGCCAACTTTGACCAGCAGGTCGCCTTTAAGCTCTTCGCGGCTGGCAACGAACGCTTTTTCCGCATCGCCATCAAGCAGCTTGAGCCCTTCGTCAGCTTTGTTCTGAGCAGCAAGAACACGGGCCAGACGCTGACGTGCGAGTTCCTGAAGAGTGGAATCAACAGGCTTGTCGACCACAGCTTTCAACTCTGCTGCCGCATCGTCCAGCTTGCCGGCATCCACCGCAATTTTTGCGGCGAACAGACTGGCGTACTGGGCGTAATAGGTACCTGCGTAATCGCTTTTGAGCTTATTGGACAGCTCGGCCACTTTGGCGACATCGGGCTTGCCAGCTGGATCAAAGGTAGTTTCCAGCAGCTGCTGATAAAGCATCGAGGCGTTTTGCGCCTGGCTGGTCTGGTACTTGTGCCAGTAATTCCAGCCCGCCACGACTGCCAGGGCGAGCACGCCGCCGGTCAGCAGAGGTTTGCCGTTGCGGTTCCACCAATCCTTGATGTCCGCCAGTTGTTCGTCTTCGGTACTCGACACGCCAATGCTCCTTAAACCTGCTGAATGCTCAAACCTGGTGTTCACACCGGTTGTGTTTTGAACCCGCTGTCACGCCTGTTGCAAGCGGGTTACCAGGTGCTCGGCCAGAGCATCCCAGGCAATATTTTCTTGTTCGCCCTGACCTCGGAGCGGTTTGAAACCTACCACTTGCTGAGCCAGTTCGTCTTCGCCCAGCACCACGGCGAACAACGCCCCGCTCTTGTCGGCTTTCTTGAGCTGACTTTTAAAACTGCCGGCACCGGCGTTAACCACCAGGCGCAGGCCCGGAACCTGATCACGCAAACGCTCGGCCAATTGCAGCCCGGCCAGCTCAGCCGCGTCGCCAAATGCACAGAAGTACACGTCGACTTGCCGTGCAATTTCTTCCGGTACTTTTTCCAGGGTTTCAAGCAGCAGAATCAAGCGCTCGATACCCATGGCGAAACCCACGCCGGCAGTGGGCTTGCCGCCCATTTGCTCGACCAGGCCGTCGTAGCGACCGCCGGCACACACGGTGCCCTGCGCCCCGAGTTTGTCGGTGACCCATTCGAAAACGGTTTTGCTGTAGTAATCCAGACCACGCACCAGCTTGCTGTTGAGCACATACGGAATGTCGGCGGCATCCAGACGCGTCTTCAAGCCTTCGAAGTGCAGGCGCGAGGCGTCGTCGAGGTAGTCGGCAAGTTTCGGTGCATCAACCAGCAGCGCCTGGGTTTCCGGCACTTTGCTGTCGAGCACGCGCAACGGATTGCTGTGCAGCCGACGCTTGCTGTCTTCATCGAGCTGATCGGCACGCGCCGACAGGTAGTTCACCAGCGCATCACGGTAAGTGGCGCGCGCTTCGCTGGTACCCAGGCTGTTGAGCTCGAGCTTCACCGCTTCGCGGATGCCCAGCAGGCCCCACAAACGCCAGGTCAGGATGATCAGTTCCGCGTCGATGTCCGGACCGTCGAGGTTGAACACCTCCACGCCGATTTGATGAAACTGGCGATAGCGTCCTTTTTGCGGACGCTCATGGCGAAACATCGGACCGATGTACCAGAGTTTCTGCACCTGGCCACCGCCAGAAATACCGTGTTCAAGCACGGCACGAACGCAGCTGGCGGTGCCTTCGGGGCGCAGGGTCAGGGAATCGCCGTTGCGGTCGTCGAAGGTGTACATCTCTTTTTCGACGATGTCGGTTACTTCGCCGATGGAGCGTTTGAACAGCTCGGTCGCCTCGACGATGGGCATGCGGATTTGGCGATAGCCGTAGCCGTCGAGCAGTCCCGCGACGCTGTTTTCGAAGTAGCGCCAGAGCGGGGTTTGCTCCGGAAGGATGTCGTTCATGCCACGAATGGCTTGCAGGGACTTACTCACACAGAATCCTTAGAATCGTCTTATTAGCCGCGGGCAATAAGCGCTGCGTCGGCTTCGACCTTTTCGGCCGCTTTCTGGCGAATCATCTGTTCAAGCTGATCCACCAGATTTTCGTTAGTCAGCTTTGAAGCGGGCTTGCCGTCGATATACACCAGGTTATTCGGCGTACCGCCAGTCAGGCCGATATGGGCTTCCTTGGCCTCGCCAGGACCGTTGACGATACAGCCGATTACGGCCACGTCCAGCGGAACCAGCAAGTCTTCCAGGCGCCCTTCCAGCTCGTTCATGGTTTTCACCACGTCGAAGTTCTGGCGAGAGCAGCTTGGACACGCAATAAAGTTGATGCCACGCGAGCGTAACCGCAGGGATTTGAGGATGTCGTAACCGACCTTCACCTCTTCCACAGGGTCTGCCGCCAGCGAGATGCGGATGGTATCGCCAATTCCGTCGGCAAGCAGCATGCCCAGGCCCACAGCCGACTTCACCGTGCCCGAACGCAAGCCGCCAGCCTCGGTGATGCCCAGGTGCAGCGGTTGCTCGATTTGCTTGGCCAGCAGGCGATATGCCGCCACGGCCATGAATACGTCAGACGCTTTGACGCTGACTTTGAAGTCGGGGAAATTCAGGCGGTCGAGATGTTCGACGTGGCGCAGGGCCGACTCCACCAGCGCTTCAGGGGTCGGTTCGCCGTATTTCTTTTGCAGGTCTTTTTCCAGCGAGCCGGCGTTCACGCCGATGCGGATTGGAATGCCACGATCTCGCGCGGCTTCGACCACGGCTTTAACGCGGTCTTCGCGGCCGATATTGCCTGGGTTGATACGCAGGCAGTCGACACCCAACTCAGCCACGCGCAGGGCAATCTTGTAGTCGAAGTGAATGTCGGCCACCAGCGGCACATTGCTCTGCAATTTGATTTTGCCGAAGGCTTCGGCGGCGTCCATGTCCGGCACGGAGACGCGCACGATGTCGGCGCCGGCTTCTTCCAAACGACGGATTTGATCGACCGTGGCGGCCACGTCGCAAGTATCGGTGTTGGTCATGCTCTGTACGGCAATCGGCGCGTCACCGCCAACCGGTACGGAACCGACCCAGATCTTGCGCGAGACGCGACGGATGATTGGCGATTCGGCGTGCATGCTTATTGTCCCAACTTGATACGGGCGGTTTCGCCACTGGTGAACGGCGCTACGTCAACGGTCTGACCGTTGAAGCGCACTTGCGCGCCGCGGGCATAACCCAGGCGCAGTTCAAGCGGCGCTTTGCCAGAGACTTCGAGCTTTTCGCCGGCGCGTTTCAAACCGCTGACCACAACCTTGCCGTTGCCATCGGTGAGCTGAATCCAGCAGTTCGCGCTGAAATCCAACGCCACAACGCCTTCACCAGCAGCGGCCACTACCGGCGCAGCGGGCGGGGCCTGAGGTGTCTGGCCTGCAGGCGCAGCCGGGGCGGCGGGCGCTTGTGTAGGTGACGGCGCGGAAGCGGGAGCGGCCGGTGCAGGGCTCGCTACGGACGGAGCCGTTGCGCCTGGCGCGGTTGTGACTGGGGGCGTTGTAACCGGGGCTTGAGCGACAGGTGCTTCCGGCTGCATCGCCACTTCAGGCGACACTTCCGCCGGCACGGCTTCTTCGGCGCCTTCGGCGTCGACCACCGCCTGATCTTCCGGCTCGTCCAACGGGTGAATTTCAGTTTTGCCATCGGCGCCATCGACTTCAACATGGCCCAGGCTGATGCCGCCTGTTTCGGTGGTGCGCCCCGCTGACTGGTCCTGCCACCAGAAGAAACCACCCGCCACCATTGCCAACAACAGCAACAGACAGACGATACGCAGCAGGTTTTGCGAAAGGCGCATGGGCTCTTCGATGCGCCCGAGGCCATGCACGCTGCTGCCGGTGGCATCGGTGCCGGTGTATTGGTCGAACTCCTGGACGATCAGTGTTTGATCCATGCCCAGCAGTTTTGCGTAGGCACGCACATAGCCGCGCGCGAAGGTGTGGCCCGGCAGTTGATCGAACTGTCCGGCTTCCAATTGGGTAAGGCGTTGGGTGGTCAGATTGAGCTGACCGGCCACGTCGGCCAGCGACCAGTTTCGGTTTTCGCGGGCTTTACGCAGCGTCTCGCCGGGGTTACTGCGAGGGACCGCTAGAGCTTCTGGATGCACCGCTTTCATCATTGCTCCGACATGTATTGCTTGTATTCCGGCGTACCGGGATAGAGACGTTTGAGCTGCAGGCCAAGCGTCGCCGCTTTGTCACGGTCATCGAAAATCTTGGCCAGTCGAGCGCCAAGCAGCAGGCTTTCAGCATTTTGTTCGGTGATCTTGCTGAAGGCGTCGTAATACTTGCGCGCGGGCACGTATTCCTTGTCTTCATAGGCCAGCTTGGCCAACTCCAAATGCGGGCGCGCCTGACGTTTGTTCAGGCGAATCGAGCGCTCGAAGTATTGTTTGGCCTCGGCGCGGTCGTTGAGTTTCAACGACACCAGACCGAGGTTCTGGAAAACCCGCGAGCGCTCCGGGTACATGTTGTCTTTCACCGCTTCGAGGTAACGTTCTTTGGCTTCCTGGTAGCGGCCTTGCTCATACAGGAATGCACCGTAGTTATTCAGAAAACGGGGATCTGGGCGGCTGGAAATGGCTTTACGAAAATGCTCATCGGCCAGTTCCGGCTCCATTTCGGTTTGGAACAGGATGGCGAGCGCGCCGTTGGCGTCGGCATTGCTTGGGTCAAGTTCGAGGGCCTTTTTCAACGGCACCTTGGCCTGCTCGGTGTTGCCCTGATTGAGGTAGCCGATGCCCAGTTGAATATACGCATCACGCGCTTCGTCACGCCCTTTGTCGGTTTTCATCGGGTCGACCTGACCCGTCGAGACACAGCCAAACAGTAAGCCAGTGAACAGAAGCAGCAGCGCAGTGCGCAATGTCATAGGTGTCCTACCTTAGGTTCGGTTTGCAGCGGTACGTGGCGCGTCAGCCTCGTTGCTCAGTTGGCGCACAGCAATGTAGCGCTCGCTACGGCGGGTGCGATCCATGACCTGACCAACCAGTTGCCCGCAAGCGGCATCAATGTCTTCGCCGCGCGTGGTGCGCACGGTGACGTTGTGCCCTGCTTTATACAGCAGGTCTTGGAAGCGGCGAATACTGTTGTTACTCGGCCGCTCGTAACCGGAATGGGGGAAAGGGTTGAACGGGATCAAATTGATCTTGCAAGGAATGTCCTTGAGCAGCTCGATCATTTCTTCAGCGTGCTCGCTGCGGTCGTTGACGTCTTTGAGCAAGGTGTATTCGATGGTCAATACACGCTTCTCGCCGAGCCGGGCGACGTAGCGTTTGCAGGCAGCGAGCAACATCGCCAGAGGATACTTCTTGTTGATTGGCACGAGTGTGTTGCGCAGCGCATCGTTGGGCGCATGCAGCGACAGGGCCAGGGACACATCGATAACTTCGCCGAGCTTGTCGATCATCGGCACCACGCCCGAGGTGGACAACGTCACCTTGCGCTTGGAAATGCCGTAGCCGAGGTCGTCCATCATCAGGTGCATGGCGGCGACTACGTTGTCGAAGTTCAACAGCGGTTCGCCCATGCCCATCATCACCACGTTGGTGATGGCGCGATCAATCTTCGCCGGCACACTGCCGAACGATTTGTTGGCGATCCACACCTGGCCGATGATTTCGGCCGCCGTCAGATCGCTATTGAAACCTTGTTTACCGGTGGAGCAGAAACTGCAGTCCAGCGCACAACCGGCCTGCGATGAAACGCAGAGGGTGCCGCGACTGCCTTGGGGAATGTAGACGGTCTCGACACAGCTGCCAGAGGCCACACGCACGACCCATTTGCGGGTTCCGTCGGTGGAGATGTCTTCACTCACCACCTCCGGACCACGAATCTCGGCACGGGCCTCGAGCTTTTCGCGCAAGACCTTGCCGACATTGGTCATGGCGGCGAAGTTATCGACGCCAAAGTGGTGAATCCACTTCATCACCTGACCGGCACGAAAACGCTTCTCCCCGATAGAGTCGAAGAATTGTTCCATCTCAGGCTGGGTCAGACCCAGGAGATTGATTTTGCCGGTAGCTTCAGTCATGTCTTCACCCTCGCCCGTTCGCAGATTAGCGAGTACGTGCAGTTACTTCGGTTGCAGCGAAGAAGTACGAAATTTCGCGAGCAGCAGCGGCTTCGGAGTCCGAACCGTGAACGGCGTTAGCGTCGATCGAGTCGGCGAAGTCAGCGCGGATTGTGCCGGCAGCAGCTTCTTTAGGGTTGGTAGCGCCCATCAGTTCGCGGTTTTTAGCAATGGCGTCTTCGCCTTCCAGAACCTGAACAACAACCGGACCGGAGATCATGAAAGCAACCAGCTCGCCGAAGAAACCACGGGCGCTGTGCTCAGCGTAGAAGCCTTCAGCTTCAGCTTTGGACAGTTGTTTCATTTTCGAAGCAACGACGCGCAGGCCGGCTTTTTCGAAACGGGTAACGATTTCGCCGATTACGTTTTTAGCAACGGCGTCGGGCTTGATGATGGAGAAAGTGCGTTGAACAGCCATGTGAAGCTCCAGAAACTATGAGTTAAGCCAAAAATTAAACCCGCGAATTATACGCGGGTTCCTGTCAAATGCGTAGGGCCGGCGCCCAGCTGTGGCGCGCCAAACCGAGGGTAAATTCAGTCTGCTTCTTCGATCCACGCAGCCTGAATGGCCTCCAGTACTTTCTCACCACCGCGTTGCGGATCGTCGCTGAACTCAGGCAAAGCAGCGACCCAGCGTTGCAGGTCGACGAAATTCACGTAGCGCGGATCCACATCGGGCTTGCTGTCGGCCAGTTGAATGGCGATTTCCAGAACATCAGTCCACTTCAGACTCATGACACTTCCTTGAATCAATGCGGCGCTTCGGCGGCGTGGTTGAGCGAGTATTTCGGGATTTCGACAGTGATGTCTTCGGTGCCGACGATAGCCTGACAGGCCAGACGCGACTGAGCCTCAAGCCCCCAGGCGCGATCAAGGAAGTCTTCTTCCAGCTCATCCGCCTCGTCCAACGAATCGAACCCTTCGCGCACGATGCAATGGCAGGTGGTGCAGGCGCAAACGCCGCCGCAGGCGCTTTCCATTTCAATATGGTGCTCGTGCGCCAAGTCCAGAATGGAAGTGCCCGGCTCAGCCTCGACAACCATGCCTTCAGGACAAAATTTCGGGTGGGGCAGAAAAATAACCTGCGGCATCAGTTGTCCTCGATTTCATTCAGATTGCGCCCTGCCAGCGCGGCTTTCACCGTCGAGTCCAGACGGCGGGCAGCAAAGGCGTCGGTGACCTGCGACAGGCGCTTGGTCTGCTGCTCGATGGCGTAACCATCCGAGCCTTTCATCAATTCACTCAACTCCTGCATCTGCAGGTCGATCACCATGCGCTCTTCGGCGTCGAGCAAACGCTCGCCGTCCGCTTCCAGCGCGGCCTGAACGGCCTCGATCAAGCGCTGCGCATCGACCTGCTGCTCACGCAACACGCGGGCGACCTTGTCATCGCCGGCGTTCTGGAACGAGTCCTGAAGCATGCGGGCGATTTCGCCGTCGGTGAGCCCGTAGGACGGTTTCACCTGAATGCTGGCCTCAACGCCCGACGCCAGTTCGCGCGCGGCAACACTGAGCAGGCCATCGGCATCGACCTGAAAGGTCACGCGAATTTTCGCCGCGCCCGCCACCATGGCCGGAATGCCGCGCAGCTCAAAACGTGCCAGGGAGCGGCAGTCGCTGATCAGCTCGCGCTCGCCTTGCAGCACGTGAATCATCATGGCCGTCTGGCCGTCTTTATAGGTGGTGAAGTCTTGCGCGCGGGCAACCGGAATCGTGGTGTTGCGCGGAATGACTTTTTCCATCAAGCCACCCATGGTTTCCAACCCCAGGGACAGCGGAATGACGTCTAGCAAAAGCAGCTCTTCGCCATTGCGCTTGTTGCCCGCCAAGGTGTCGGCCTGAATCGCGGCGCCAATGGCCACCACTTGATCCGGGTCGATATCGGTCAGCGGCGTGCGGCCAAACAGCTCGCCCACCACCGTGCGCACACGCGGCACGCGAGTCGAGCCGCCGACCATAACCACAGCTTTGACTTCATCCACTTCGATGTTTGCGTCACGCACGGCGCGGCGGCAGGCTTTGAGGCTGCGCTGCAACATGGGCTCGATAAGGCTATCGAAATGGGCGCGCGACAGCTCACCGCTCCAGTCGCCGAAGCTGACGCCCACAGAATCGGCGTCGGTCAGCGCTTCTTTGGTGGCACAGGCCGCCTGCAACAAACCGCGCTGCTCACCGGGAGCGATGTCGGTGGAAATACCCGCCTGCTCGACAATCCAGCCCGCAATGGCATGATCGAAATCGTCGCCGCCAAGCGCGGTATCGCCGCCTGTGGCGAGCACTTCGAACACGCCGCCAGTCAGGCGCAGAATGGAAATATCGAAGGTGCCGCCGCCCAAGTCATAAATGGCGACTACGCCTTCAGCTTTTTGATCGAGCCCATAGGCCACGGCTGCGGCGGTCGGCTCGTTAAGCAGGCGCAACACGTTGAGGCCAGCCAGGCGGGCGGCGTCTTTGGTGGCTTGGCGCTGCGCATCGTCGAAGTAAGCCGGAACGGTGATCACCGCGCCAACCAAGTCGCCACCTAAGGCAGCTTCGGCACGCACTCGCAGCACTTTAAGAATCTCGGCAGACACTTCCACCGGGCTTTTGGCGCCCTGCACCGTTTCGATAAAGGGCATGTGCGATTCGCCGCCCACAAAGCGGTAAGGCAACTGCTCACCGAGTTGCTTCACATCTGCAAGGCCGCGACCCATCAAGCGTTTAACCGACAGCACGGTGTTGAACGGGTCACTCGCGGCGGCCGCCCTGGCAGCACGCCCGACCTCAACGTGATCGCTGTGATAACGCACGGCGGACGGCAGGATGACCTCGCCATCGGCGTCGGCGATTGGCGCCGAAACGCCACTGCGCAACGCCGCTACCAGCGAGTTGGTGGTGCCCAGGTCGATACCAACGGCCAAACGCCGTTGATGCGGTTGCGGGCTCTGCCCGGGTTCAGCGATCTGCAGTAATGCCATGCTTGTCTGCGCATCAGGCGCGCCGCCTGGGCGGCGCGGAATTAATCGTCGAGGCGCTCTTCCAACTGGCGCACTTCGTAGCTGAGCTTGTCGAGGAACTGCATGCGGCGAACCAGGCGCTCGGCCTCGTCGATGCGCGCAGTCTCATCCCAACAGGCGGCAAAACGGTCGTTGAGCTCATCCTGAGCAGCCTTCAAACGACGTTTGAATGTGGCGACACCGGCCAGGTCGGCGCTGTCTTGCAGGTCTTCAAGCTCCTCGCGCCATTGCATCTGCTGCATGAGGAACTCGGGATCCTGCACGGTGACTTCCAGCGGCAGCTCGTGACCACGCAACACCAGCAGATAACGCGCCCGTTTTGGCGCGTTTTTCAGCGTCTGGTAGGCCTCATTGAGACTCGCCGAATGCTCCAGCGCCAACCGTTGCTCGCGCTCAGAGGCGTCGGCAAAACGGTCGGGGTGCACGCCACGCGCCAACTCGCGATATCGCGTAGCCAGCTGCTCAAGATCCAGACGGAAGCTCGGTTGCAGGTCAAACAATGCAAAGTGACAAGGGGTGCCCACAGCCAGCCTCAGATGTTGAAGCTCTCGCCGCAGCCACATTCGCCGCGCACGTTGGGGTTATTGAACTTGAAGCCTTCGTTCAAACCTTCTTTGACGAAGTCCAGTTCAGTACCGTCGAGGTACACCAGGCTTTTCGGGTCGATGATCACTTTCACGCCGTGACTTTCGAACACCTGGTCTTCGCCTTGTGCTTCGTCGACAAACTCCAGGACGTAGGCCAGGCCCGAGCAGCCGGTGGTGCGAACACCCAGGCGAATACCGTCACCTTTGCCACGCCCGTCGAGGGAGCGGCGTACGTGTTGGGCCGCCGCTTCGGTCATGCTGATAGCCATGAGAACTCCTTAGTCGCAAACGACTGCTGGTTAGAGCAGGCCTTTCTTCTGCTTGTAGTCACGAACGGCCGCCTTGATGGCGTCTTCGGCGAGTACCGAGCAGTGGATCTTCACCGGTGGCAGAGCAAGCTCTTCAGCCAACTGGGTGTTCTTGATGGTTTCGGCTTCATCCAGGGTTTTGCCCTTCATCCACTCGGTGGCGAGGGAGCTGGAGGCGATAGCCGAACCACAGCCGTAGGTTTTGAACTTGGCGTCTTCAATAACGCCCTGATCGTTTACCTTGATTTGCAGACGCATCACGTCGCCGCACGCCGGCGCGCCGACCATGCCGGTGCCGACATCAGGATCTTCCGCGTCCATCTTGCCGACGTTGCGCGGGTTCTCGTAGTGGTCAATGACCTTTTCGCTATAAGCCATGATTCATTTCTCTCTCATCAGGAGCAGGTGCCGCTCTTATTGGCAGCTAATTAATGTGCCGCCCATTCCACTTTGGAAATATCGACACCTTCTTTAAACATGTCCCACAGCGGCGACAGTTCGCGCAGCTTGGTAACTGCCTCGCGCACTTTAGCTGCGGCGTAATCGACTTCTTCTTCGGTGGTGAAACGACCGAAGGTGAAACGGATCGAGCTATGTGCCAGTTCGTCGTTGCGGCCCAGGGCGCGCAGCACATACGAAGGCTCAAGGGAGGCTGAGGTGCAGGCCGAACCAGACGAAACCGCCAGGTCTTTAAGAGCCATGATCAGCGACTCGCCTTCCACATAGTTGAAGCTCAGGTTCAGGTTGTGCGGCACGCGAGCGGTGCTGCTGCCGTTCACATACAGTTCTTCCAGACCGTCGACCTGCTTGAAGAAACGCTCGCTCAGAGCGGCAATGCGCTGATTTTCCTGAGCCATTTCTTCTTTGGCGATACGGAACGCTTCGCCCATGCCAACAATCTGGTGAGTGGCCAAGGTGCCCGAACGCATGCCACGCTCGTGACCGCCGCCATGGGTCTGAGCTTCCAGACGCACACGTGGCTTACGGCTGACGTACAGCGCGCCGATGCCTTTAGGGCCGTAAGTTTTGTGCGCCGAGAAGGACATCAAATCGACTTTCAGCTTGCTCAGATCGATATCGACTTTGCCGGTGGACTGAGCCGCATCGACGTGGAACAACACGCCGCGCGAGCGAGTCAGCTCACCAATGGCCGCGATGTCGTTGATAACGCCGATCTCGTTGTTGACGTGCATGATCGACACCAGAATGGTGTCTTCACGCAGCACCGCTTCGATCATAGCCGGAGTGATCAGGCCATCTTCCTGCGGGTCGAGATAGGTCACTTCGAAGCCTTCGCGCTCAAGTTGGCGCGTGGTATCGAGCACGGCTTTGTGCTCGATCTTCGAGGTGATGATGTGTTTGCCCTTGCTCTTATAGAAGTGCGCAACACCTTTGATTGCCAGGTTGTCCGACTCGGTGGCACCGGAGGTCCAGACGATTTCGCGCGGGTCGGCATTCACCAACTCAGCCACCTGACGGCGACCGTTCTCCACGGCTTCTTCAGCTTTCCAGCCAAACACGTGGGAGCGCGAGGCCGGGTTACCGAAGTTACCGTCGACCAACAGGCATTCGCTCATTTTCTGCGCCACACGAGGATCAATCGGTGTAGTCGCGGAGTAATCGAGATAAATCGGCAATTTCATTGATGTCTCCTAATCAGGTGTAGGCCGGTCAGCCTGGCGCCCTACTCAATCGATGGCGGACGCTTCAATTTTATCCATGCGTGGCGTTCTGCCTGAGCAGTGACGCTGATCCTGGCGCCTGGCGATGTCTTGCACCTCGTGACGGGTGACAAGGTCGGCCAAGCTGATACCACTAAGAAATTCGTGAATTTGCTGGCTCAGGTCGGACCACAAATGGTGGGTCAGACAGGTGTCGCCATCGTGGCAACCGCTCAAACCTTGGCAGCGAGTGGCATCGACCGACTCGTTGACCGCATCGATCACCTGCACAACCTGAATGCCGCCCATATCGCGCGACAACTGATAGCCGCCACCGGGACCGCGCACACTGGAAACCAGATTTCCGCGACGCAATTTGGCGAATAGTTGCTCGAGGTAAGACAGGGAAATGCCCTGGCGCTCGGAAATATCCGCCAGAGAAACCGGACCATGCTGGGCATGAAGCGCCAGATCGAGCATGGCGGTCACGGCGTAACGGCCTTTGGTAGTCAGTCGCATGGCTTGTACCGCAAGATCACTGAATATGCCGTAAGTATGCTATTCCCGAGTATTTAGGTCAACTATAAGACCGATTAAAACACTCGGGATTGCACAAAATGAAGGGCGCGAATCATAGCAAAAAAACGCATAGCGGCGCCCATCAGGCGGCGGGCTTGTCGTCCAGACCTTTGCAAACGTCGTTGAAGTCCTCGTCACGCAATGTCGGCAGATCTTTCGCGCAATAATCGCTGCCCAGCGCCTTGAGCGCGGAGCACATGCCTTCCAGGCGACCGTCTACAGCCTGGAGGTGATCCAGCATCTGGCCGATGGCTTTGGCCACAGGGTCCGGCATGTCAGGACTGACGCCATAAGCGTCGAACCCCAGCTTTTCGGCGATGGCCTGGCGCTTGGCTTCTGCTTCGTCATCAGCCTTGACGATGATGCGCCCCGGAATGCCGACAACCGTCGCACCGGCCGGCACCGGCTTGGTTACCACCGCATTGGAGCCAACCTTGGCGTTCGCGCCAACCGTGAACGGCCCGAGCACCTTGGCGCCCGCTCCCACTACCACACCGTTTTCCAATGTTGGGTGACGCTTGCCTTTGTTCCAACTGGTGCCGCCCAGGGTCACGCCTTGATAAAGGGTAACGTCGTCGCCAATCTCGGCGGTTTCGCCGATGACGATGCCCATGCCGTGGTCAATAAAGAAGCGCTTGCCGATTTTGGCGCCCGGGTGAATTTCGATGCCGGTCAGCCAGCGACCGAAGTTCGACACCATGCGCGCCAGCCATTTCCAGCCGGCCAACCACAACCACCCGGACAGGCGATGCAACCAGATGGCGTGCAGCCCCGGGTAGCACGTCAGAACTTCGAAAGCGTTACGCGCCGCCGGATCTCGGTGGAATACGCTTTGAATGTCTTCTCGTACGCGCTCAAACATCGTCACTTCTCCGCTTATGAGGCTCCCCGCGAGCGGCCTTTTGAGTCTCGGTCAAAATGCCCCGCAGAATGTTCATTTCCGACTGACTCACCGCGCTTCGGGCAAACAGCCGACGCAAACGCGACATCAAATGCCGGGGGTTTTCCGGGTCGAGAAAACCGATCTGCACCAGCGTCGCTTCCAGATGGCCGTAAAACCGCTCCAACTCGTCCATGGTCGACAACTGCTCGCTGCGCGGCGACGCCACTTCGGTTTTTTCCGCGCGCTTGCTTTGCCCCTGACTCGCAAGCCACGCCATGCGCACCTCATAAGCGAGCACTTGCACG
The DNA here is from genome assembly GCF_979258635.1 of Pseudomonas sp. AC070. Taxonomy (NCBI): domain Bacteria; kingdom Pseudomonadati; phylum Pseudomonadota; class Gammaproteobacteria; order Pseudomonadales; family Pseudomonadaceae; genus Pseudomonas; species Pseudomonas sp. AC070. The sequence continues at coordinate 1,126,128 of NZ_OZ409871.1, read as the reverse complement.
GCGGCAGCGAGATTGAGCGAGCTGAAATCCGGATCCGACGGAATGTGAACGTGGTAATGACAGCGCTGCAGCTCTTCATTGGTAAGCCCGGCATATTCGCGACCAAAAACGAGGGCCACTTCACCACCCTCGGCGGCGCGCTCCACGGCGTGCACGCCACATTCGCGCGGGTCCAGCATCGGCCATGGCATACGACGATCGCGGGCACTGGTGCCCAGCACAAGCGTGCAGCCGACCAACGCCTCTTCGAGCGTGGCGACGACTTGCGCGGTCTCGAGAATGCCATCGGCGCCGGACGCACGCGCACTGGCTTCATGGCTGGGAAAGTCTTGCGGATCGACCAACACCAGACGCGACAAGCCCATGTTTTTCATCGCCCGCGCGGCGCCGCCGATATTGCCCGGATGACTGGTATTGACCAAAACGACGCGGATATTTTCCAGCAACGAAAGCGCTCACACGGACAACAAAGGGAGGCAAATCTTACAGAAGCACCCCGGCAAACACCATGCGCACGCCAGGTGGGCCTTCTTCATCTATGGTTTTCTGTTAGAATGCTCGGCTTTCTTTAACGACCCAGGTGACCCTCCATGCAGCCTATGCTGAATATCGCGCTGCGCGCCGCCCGCAGCGCCAGTGAACTGATCTTCCGCTCCATCGAGCGCCTGGACACCATTAAGGTCGACGAAAAAGACGCCAAGGACTACGTGTCCGAAGTGGACCGCGCCGCTGAAACCAGCATCATCACCGCGCTGCGCAAAGCCTACCCAACCCACGCCATCCTCGGCGAAGAAACCGGCCTACACCCAGGCAGTGGCGACGGCGAAGACTATCTTTGGATCATCGATCCACTCGACGGCACCACCAACTTCCTGCGCGGCATCCCGCACTTTGCGGTCAGCATTGCCTGCAAATACCGTGGCCGCCTGGAACACGCCGTCGTGCTCGACCCAGTCCGCCAAGAAGAATTCACCGCCAGCCGTGGTCGTGGCGCTCAGCTGAACGGCCGTCGTCTGCGTGTTAGCGGTCGCACCAGCCTCGAAGGCGCCCTGCTCGGCACCGGCTTCCCGTTCCGTGACGATCAAATGGACGGCCTCGATAACTACCTCGGCATGTTCCGCAGCCTGGTCGGCCAAACCGCCGGCATTCGCCGCGCCGGCGCTGCCAGCCTGGACCTGGCTTACGTGGCTGCGGGCCGTTTCGATGCGTTTTGGGAAGCAGGTCTGTCGGAATGGGACATGGCTGCAGGCGCGCTGCTGATTCAGGAAGCGGGCGGCTTGGTCAGCGACTTTACCGGGGGCCACGAATTCCTGGAGAAGGGCCACGTGGTAGCCGGCAACACCAAATGCTTCAAGGCAGTGTTGACGGCGATTCAGCCGCACCTGTCGGCTCAGCAAAAACGCTAAGCCTAAGGGCAATAAAAAAACCGGCCATGCGCCGGTTTTTTTATTGGCGAAAAAAAGCGCCCCGAAGGACGCTTTTTTCTTACTGCTGGACCGGCTGATTCTGACCCAAAATCAGCTGACCGGTTTTCTCGTCTACCGGAATCTGGCTGCCTGGATCGCGATCCATCCGCACCTGACCCACTTTGTCTTTCAACTGGTACTTCACGTTGTAGCCGACCAGCTTGTCGCTGGTGTCGGTGACCGTGTTGCACTTGGTTTCGGTGGTGGTGTAGGTGTCATTGGCTTGCATGTTTTCCTGCACCTTGTTGCCGGCATAACCGCCGCCGACAGCACCAGCAACGGTGGCAATTTTCTTGCCGTTGCCGCCGCCGACCTGGTTACCAAGCAGACCACCTGCCACAGCACCCAGCACGCTACCTACGATTTGATGTTGATCCTTGACCGGCTTTTGCCGAGTGACGGTTACATCTTTGCAAACTTGCCGCGGAGTCTTGATGGTTTCGTTGATCGGTTCCACCGCGAGCACTTGCGCGTATTCAGGACCGCCACCCACCAAACTGTAAGTTGCAACAGCACCTCCGGCGGTAACACCTACCGCACCCAGCACCGCACCAACTAGCATCGACTTGTTCACGTTAACCTCCTGGTTCACACCGAGACGCCGTAGCGCCTTTCTCCTAGCCTTGGAGTCCTTTTCCTACAGCCAGTTCAAAATTGCCGACGAAAAAAAAACCGCGATGGGCTGCTCAGCACCATCGCGGCCTGGTCGACAAAGCGCCTTATGGGCGTTCGTCTACCTCTTCTGAAGACACTGGCGGAATCAGGTCTTCAACACTCAGCTTGAGCCAGATCAGCACCACGTTGGCGATGTAGATCGAGGAGTATGTACCCGCCAACACGCCGATAAACAATGTAATCGAGAAACCGTAAAGGTTATCGCCACCCCAGACCAGCAGCGCGCCGATAGCCAACAAGGTCGAAATCGACGTCGCCATGGTGCGCAGCAAGGTTTGCGTGGTGGAAATATCGATGTTCTCGACCAGCGTGGCTTTACGCAGCACACGGAAGTTCTCCCTCACACGGTCGAATACCACGATGGTGTCGTTGAGCGAGTAACCGATGATCGCCAGTACCGCCGCGAGTACAGTCAGGTCGAACGTGATCTGGAAGTAGGAAATCACACCCATGGCCACGATTACGTCGTGGATCAGCGAGGCGATTGCTCCCAAACCAAACTTCCACTGAAAGCGGAAAGCCAGGTACAGCATGATGCCGCCCAAGGCCAGCAACATGCCCAAACCGCCCTGATCGCGCAGCTCTTCACCGACCTGCGGGCCGACGAATTCAACGCGCTTCACGGTCGCCGGGTTGTCGCCGTCTACCGCACGCAGCGCATCGGCGACGCGCGTGCCCAATTGCGGATCATCCCCCGGCATGCGCACCAGCAATTCGTTCGCAGCGCCGAAGCTCTGCACAACCGCATCGTTGAAGCCGGCTTTTTGCAGTTCTTCACGCACTTGCAGCAGGTTCGCGTCGCGCTCGTAAGTCAGCTCGATCAAAGTACCGCCGGTGAAGTCCAGGCCGTAGTTGAGACCTTTGGTGAACAGGCTGAACAGCGCAATAGCGGTGAGCACCAAGGTGAAGCCGAACGCGATGTTGCGCACGGCCATAAACTTAATCGTACGTTTCATAGCGGCCCCTTAAATCCACAACTTCTTGAAGTCACGACCACCGAAAATCAGGTTAACCATGCCGCGGGTAACCATGATGGCGGTGAACATCGAAGTGACGATACCCAGCGACATGGTCACGGCGAAGCCTTTGATAGGCCCGGTACCCATGGCGAACAGGATGCCGCCGACCAACAACGTGGTCAGGTTGGCGTCGAGGATCGCGGCGTAGGCGCGGTCAAAACCTTCGTGAATCGCGCGCTGTACCGACATGCCATTGGCAATCTCTTCACGTATCCGCGAGAAAATCAGCACGTTGGCGTCCACCGCCATACCCATGGTCAGCACAATACCGGCGATACCTGGCAGGGTCAGCGTGGCGCCCAGCAGCGACATTAGCGCCAGCAGCATGACCATGTTGAACGCCAATGCCACAGTGGCCAGCACACCAAAGAAGCGGTAGATGCAGATGATGAACAGCGACACCAGCAGCATGCCCCACAGGGACGCATCGATACCTTTGGTGATGTTGTCCGCACCCAGGCTTGGGCCGATGGTGCGTTCTTCAGCGAAGTACATCGGCGCCGCCAGACCACCAGCACGCAACAGCAGAGCCAGTTCAGACGACTCGCCCTTGCCTTCCAGGCCGGTGATACGGAACTGGCTGCCCAATGGCGACTGAATGGTCGCCAGGCTGATGATTTTCTTCTCTTCTTTAAACGTCTGAACCGCTACGTCTTGCTCGACACCGTTGACCATTTGCTTGGTGTAGCGCGTGGTCGGCTTCTGCTCGATAAAGATCACCGCCATGCTGCGACCGACGTTGCTGCGCGTGGCGCGGCTCATCAATTCGCCGCCATGGCCGTCGAGACGGATGTTCACTTGCGGACGGCCGTTCTCATCGAAGCTGGCCGAGGCGTCGGTAACCTGATCACCGGTAATGATCAAGCCACGCTCCAATGGCACAGCTGGACGACCCGGCTCGCGGAACTCAAACGACTCGGTGGTCGCCTTGGTCGCATCAGGGCCAGCCGCCAGACGGAACTCCAGGTTGGCGGTTTTACCGAGAATACGTTTGGCTTCGGCGGTGTCTTGCACGCCCGGCAGTTCAACCACGATGCGGTTGGCACCCTGGCGCTGGACCAGCGGCTCGGCCACGCCCAGTTCGTTAACGCGGTTACGAACCGTGGTCAAGTTCTGCTTGATCGAGTATTCGCGAATTTCAGCCAGCTTGGCCGGGGTCATTTCCAGACGCAGCACTTGCATGCCATTGCGCTCGACCTCGGTCACCTGGAAATCTATGAAATCTTTGCGGATCAGTGTTTTCGCTTTGCTCAGCGACTCATCGTCACTGAAGCCCAACTGAATGGCACCATCTTGCTCGGGCAAGCTGCGGTATTTCACGCGCTCTTTGCGCAGCAAGCTCTTCACATCGCCTTCGTACACTTTGCGGCGCGCGTCCAGCGCTTTGTCCATGTCCACTTCCAACAGGAAGTGCACGCCACCGGACAAGTCCAGACCCAGCTTCATCGGGCTGGCGCCCAGGTTGCGCAGCCAGGTCGGCGTGGTTTGGGCCAGGTTCAGCGCCACCACGTAGTCGTCGCCCATCGTTTTGCGAATGACGTCTTTGGCCGGCAGTTGCTGTTCTTTCTTAACCAGACGGATCAGACCGCCCTTCCCCTGCGCAGCCAAGGTGGCCGCTTTGACCTCGATACCTGCGTCGGTCAGCGCCTTGCTCGCGCGGTCCAGGTCAGCCTGGCCGACCTGCAATGCGGTGCTGGCACCGCTGATCTGTACGGCCGGGTCATCCGGGTACAGGTTCGGCGCAGAATAAATGAAGCCGATCACCAGAACCGCGACGATCAGCAGGTATTTCCACAGAGGGTATTTGTTCAGCATGACGCCGCCCGCTTATGACGCGGGGCGCCTTTAGCGCCCCGTCGAATGGTAAAAATGGTGGAGTTTAGATGGCTTTCAGCGTGCCCTTGGGCAGCGTGGCACCAATGGCGCCTTTCTGAATTTTCAGTTCAACGGTGTCGGATACTTCGATGACCACGAAATCGTCAGTCACTTTGGTGATCTTGCCGGCGATGCCACCGGAGGTGACCACTTCGTCGCCCTTCTGCAAATTGCTCAGCAGGTTCTTCTGCTCTTTCGCGCGCTTGGCCTGTGGACGCCAGATCATGAGGTAGAAAATGACCATGAAGCCGACCAGGAAAATGATCGACATGCTGTCGCCGCCCATCGGGCCAGCAGCAGCGGCTGGCGCCGTTTCAGCGAGCGCGTCGGAAATGAAAAAGCCCATGTAAAACTCCTGTTAAAGATTCTTTTATAAGGTAAACGATCAGTCCAGCGGCGGTGTGGTGAGGCCGCGCCGGGCATAGAAGGAATCGACGAAGGCGGCCAATGTACCCTGTTGAATAGCCTCGCGCAAACCAGCCATAAGGCGCTGGTAATGACGCAAATTGTGGATGGTATTCAACATGCTACCGAGCATTTCGTCGCACTTATCCAAGTGGTGCAAATAGGCTCGGGAGAAGTTCTGGCAGGTGTAGCAATCGCAGGTCGGATCGAGCGTGCTGTTGTCTTGCTTATGAGCCGAATTGCGGATTTTCAGAACGCCGGTATCAACGAACAGATGACCATTACGCGCGTTACGCGTGGGCATCACGCAGTCGAACATATCCACACCACGGCGCACACCTTCGACCAGGTCTTCAGGTTTGCCAACGCCCATCAGGTAACGCGGTTTGTCCGCTGGCATCTGCCCTGGCAGGTAGTCCAGCACGCGAATCATCTCTTCCTTAGGCTCACCGACTGACAAGCCGCCAATGGCCAAGCCATCGAAGCCGATTTCGCTGAGCCCTTCCAGCGAGCGCATGCGCAAGTCACGGTGCATGCCGCCCTGAACGATGCCGAACAGTGCGGCGGTGTTGTCGCCATGGGCAATCTTCGAACGCTTGGCCCAGCGCAACGACAGCTCCATGGAGGTACGCGCCACGTCGAGATCAGCCGGGTACGGCGTGCATTCGTCAAAAATCATCACCACGTCGGAGCCGAGATCGCGCTGCACTTGCATCGATTCTTCCGGACCCATGAACACTTTGCTGCCATTGACCGGCGAGGCGAAGGTCACGCCCTCTTCCTTGATCTTGCGCATGGCGCCCAGGCTGAACACCTGAAAGCCGCCGGAGTCAGTGAGGATCGGTCCTTTCCACTGCATAAAGTCATGCAGGTCACCGTGCTGCTTGATCACCTCCATGCCCGGGCGCAACCACAGATGGAAAGTGTTGCCGAGGATCATCTGCGCGCCGATGGCTTCGATGTCGCGCGGCAGCATGCCCTTCACAGTGCCGTAGGTGCCCACGGGCATGAACGCCGGCGTTTCGACGACACCGCGCGGGAAGGTCAGGCGACCGCGACGGGCTTTGCCATCGGTGGCCAGCAGTTCGAACGTCATGCGGCAGGTGCGGCTCATGCGTGCTCCTCGGGTCCGCGCGCGGCGGGGTTGCGGGTAATGAACATGGCATCACCGTAACTGAAGAATCGGTAACCCTCGGCAATGGCCGTGGCGTAGGCCGCCATGGTTTGCGGGTAGCCGGCAAATGCGGAAACCAACATCAGCAATGTCGATTCGGGCAGATGGAAATTGGTTACCAACGCGTCGACCACATGGAACGGTCGACCCGGATAAATAAAAATGTCGGTGTCGCCACTGAAGGGTTTGAGCTGACCATCGCGCGCCGCGCTTTCCAGCGAGCGAACACTGGTGGTGCCCACTGCAATCACCCGACCGCCGCGTGCGCGGCAGGCGGCAACGGCATCGACAACTTCTTCGGTCACTTCCAGCCACTCGTTATGCATGTGGTGGTCTTCGATCTTTTCCACGCGCACCGGCTGGAAGGTGCCAGCGCCAACGTGCAACGTAACGAACGCTGTCCCCACGCCCTTCGCGCGAATCGCCTCCAGCAGCGGTTGGTCGAAATGCAGCCCGGCGGTGGGCGCCGCCACGGCACCGGCACGCTCGGCGTACACGGTTTGATAACGCTCGCGGTCGGCGCTGTCGTCGGGGCGATCTATATAAGGAGGCAACGGCATATGGCCGACGCGCTCGAGCAGTGGCAATACGTCTTCGTTGAAGCCCAGCTCGAACAACGCATCGTGGCGCCCGAGCATCTGCGCTTCAGCGCCGCCATCGATAAGAATGGTCGAGCCCGGCTTCGGGGATTTGCTCGAGCGCACATGGGCGAGCACGCGGCGGTTGTCCAGCACGCGTTCCACCAGCACTTCCAGCTTGCCGCCAGATGCCTTCTGGCCAAACAAGCGCGCGGGGATAACGCGGGTGTTGTTGAACACCATCAAGTCACCCGGACGCAGGTATTCCAACAGATCGGAAAACTGACGGTGCGCCAATGCACCGGTCGGGCCGTCGAGGCAAAGCAGGCGGCTGCCCTGGCGCTCGGCCAAGGGATGACGCGCAATCAGGGCGTCTGGCAGCTCGAAATTAAAATCGGCAACACGCATGGTGGGAGGTCATTTTTCAGGGGCGCGAAGTTTAACGGAAATACGCGAAATTCACCACGCGACCCCGTTGACCACACGCAAACCTCTCCCTATACTGCGCGCCCTATGTGCCCTGGTGGCGGAATTGGTAGACGCGGCGGATTCAAAATCCGTTTTCGAAAGGAGTGGGAGTTCGAGTCTCCCCCGGGGCACCAAGCACATTAAAAAGGCCTTGCTAAGCAAGGCCTTTTTTTATGCCTGCGATTTAGCTAAGAGCATCGCGGCTGAAGCCGCTCCTACAGACCACGCGTTCCTGTGGGAGCGGCTTCAGCCGCGATGCTTTTAGGGCGTTGCTTGTTGCCAACCCCCGCCCAGCGCCAAAAACAAATTGATCTGCGCCATCGCCACCTGCGTATTGGCCGCAGCCAACTGCGCGCGCATGTCGGTGTAGGTTTTGGTGGCTTGCAGGTCGGCCAGAAACGAAGCGCGGCCGGCCTGGAAGAATTGGTGCGTCTGGTCCGCCGCCTGCTGCGCCGAATGCTCGGCGTCAGCCAGGGCGTCGCGACGGTCGAGCATGGCGCTGTATTGCACCAGCCCCGTCTGCGTTTCGCGTACGGCGTTGAGCACCACACCGTCGAAATGCGCCAGCGCCGCCTGCGTTGCCGCTTCGGCTTCGCGAATGCGGGCTCGAGCGCCGTTGGTGGGAATGGTCCAGCTGATGAGCGGACCGAAGCCCCAACGATTAGTCGCCGGCTCGCCCAGGTGCTCAAGAATGCCCACCGTGCCGACCGTCGCGCCAATGCTGATGTTTGGATAAAGCTGCCCGGTCACCACGCCGATCTTCGCCGTGGCGGCAGCCAGATTGCGCTCGGCCTGGCGGATGTCCGGACGCCGTTTAAGCAGCTCCGCGCCATCGCCCACCGGCACCAGTTGAGCGATATGCGGCAGCTCGGCGCACTCACTTACGCCGGCAGGCAGTTCACTAACCGGCTTGGCCAACAGCATCGACAACGTGAACAGTCCCGCCTGCTGAGCCGCGTCGTAGCGCGGCATTTCGGCGCGCAGCGATTTGAACTGGGTTTGCGTGCGCGTCACCTGGGTTTCATCCCCTCGCCCGGCATCGCGCAGGCGTTGCACCAGGGTCACGCCTTTTTCTTGCAGGTCCAACGACTGCTGGGCGATATGGCGCTCTTCATTGGCGGCACATACCTGAGTGTAGGCGCGCACCACTTCGGCCACCAGGGTAATGCGCGCCGTATCTGCGGCGGCCTGCGCTGCATCGGCATTGGCCTGAGCGGACTCGATGCCACGCTGCAAGGTGCCCCACAAATCGAATTGGTAGGAGGTGTTGATCGAGCCACTGCCGATGTTCGCCACCGGCACTTTCTCCTCCAGCAAGAAAGCCTCGCCGGACTCTTGCAAACGCTCCGCGCCAAACCGCGCGCTACCGCTGAAGCCACCTTCGGCCTGCGCCTCTTCAACCTGCGTGCGGGCGCGCGCCAGGTTGGCGGCCGCCACGCGCAAGTCGGTGTTAGAGGCCAACGCCTGCTGCACCAACTGGTCCAGACGCTGATCCTGGTAGAGCCGCCACCAATCGGCCGGCACCGGCGCCGACACGACGTCGCTGTTGCCGGTTGCCAATTGCCCCTGCAAATCGCCGCGCTCAAGGGCCGCGTCTTTTGGCAATTGATAATCCGGGCCGACCGCCTGGCAGGCAGACAGCACCAGCGCGAAGCCCATCACTGCATAACGCTTCATTGCTGGGGCTCCGCCTTGTCGCTGCCCTCGATGATCGACACCGTCGCCGTGCGCCCGGCAATCATGCGGAAGTCCGCCGGTACTTCGTCCAGGGCGATGCGCACGGGAATCCGTTGGGCCAGTTGCACCCAACTGAACGCCGGGTTCACGCTCGGCAGCAAGTTGGTGCCGCTGCTGCGATCACGGTCTTCCACGGCAGCCGCCACGCTCTGCACATGGCCGCGCAGGCGGGTGTTGTCACCGAGCACGCGAATGTCCACGGCTTGCCCAACGCGAATGTGCTGCAGTTTGGTTTCTTCGAAATAACCGTCGATATGGAACGACTCGCTGTCGACCACCGATAGCACCGGCCGGCCCGCCGTGACGAATTCATGGGCGCGGGGTGCGCGGTCGTTGAGGTAGCCGTCGACCGGGCTGCGAATCACCGAGCGCTCGAGGTTGAGCTTCGCCGCATCCACCGCCACCTGCGCGGCCGCCACAGCGGACTGCGCGCGACTCTCGCGGGACTGGCTTTCTTCCAGTTGTTCGCGCGCCACCAAATTGCCCAAGCCGCGATTACGCTTGGCTTCACGCTGTGCCTGGGCCAACGCTTCCTTGCGCTCGGCGGCGCTCGCTTCGGCCTGACGCAGCGCCAGGGTGAAGCGCTCCTGATCGATGGTGAACAGCACATCGCCGCGCTTGACCGGCTGGTTGTCATGGACGTTCACGCCCTCGATCAGGCCAGATACATCGGGCGCGATCTGAATCACGTCGGCGCGGATATGCCCGTCGCGCGTCCACGGCGCAAACATGTAATACATCACCATGCGCCACACCACGACGGCCGCTAGGGTCACCATCAACAACGTCAGGACCACGCGGCCCAAGGTCAACATCGGTTTTTTCATAGCATCAGGCTTCGGCAAATGGCATCCACCGCGCCAAGCAGCACGGCATACAGAGCAACGTTAAACAGGGCCCGGTGCCAGACCAGGCGATAGAAGTGCGCGCGGTTCAATAGCCCGTGCACCAGCAGGTACAACACATAGGTAAACGCCATCATCACCAGCAGCGTGGGTAGAAACACGCCGCTGATATCCAGATCACCGATCACAAAGAGGCTCCATCGATACCGTAGGGAAGTTGCTCGGGCTCCTGACCCGCTTCAACCAGCACTTCCGCGCCCGGCAACAAGGCCAGACGCAAGCCGCTGAGGGCCAGCAAGCTGTGCAAGCGCGCCTGCTCGGCGTCGGCGCAGGCCGAAACATTCAGCGCCCTTCGCGCCCGGTCCATGGTCATCAACAGGCCCACGGGTGCCGGCAGGCGTTCACCCGCTTTCAGACAGGCGCGAAAGTACTCACCCACATCCGCCACCACCTGCTGCAACTGGCCCTGCGCCGACGGCGGCAAGCGCGGCAAATACGCCAGCACATCGAGCAAACACAGCGCCACGCGCAGATCACGCAACGCGCCGCCCGTGTCCTGGGCGGTCTGGGTCAGGCGCGGCAAATGCTGCATCAGACGGTCTAGCATGCGTACGCCCATGCGCCGATGCTCGGCCAGGGTTGCCGGCTCGGTAAGGGCGACGATGTCGCGCCAACTGAAACGGGTCATACGTTTGGCCGCCACCTCAACGCCAAACGGGCGCATCACCAGGGTCCAGACAAACGCAAACAACAGCCCCACCGGCCCGGCGAGGTTGCTGTTGATAAAGGTCATGAAGTTGGCGTCGTAGGCGCCCTGGATGCTGATAAACGACGAGGTGTTAACGATGGTCAGCAACATGCCCAGGTAAAAGCGCGGCTGCACAGTAAGCGTGCCCACGCAAATAAATGGCACCGCAAACGCCAATACCAGCATGGGGAAGTCGTGCAGGTTCGGCAGGATCAGAAACAGGTAAAGGCTGGCGAATAGCACCGACATCGCGGTCCAGAAAAAGAACCGATAAATCTGCGGCGCCGGGTCGTCCATGGCGGCGAAAAAGCTGCAGGCCACGGCGGCCAAAATGACGGCGCTGCCGCCGTCGGTCCAGCCCAGCCCGATCCACAACAACGAGGCGACAATGATGGCGCAGATGGTGGAAAACACCGAATACAGCATCAGACCTCGGTCGAAAAACGGCGTAAGACGGCCCAGGCGCCAGTGGCGATAAACCGCGCGCCACGGTGTTTGGTCATCCAGCAGCAACGCGTGCTGCAGGCTGCGGCAGTCTTGCCACAAGTCGATCCATTCACCCAGGCGGTACAAGGCGTTGGATAGCAGTAACTGCCGGCGCTCATCCAATGCCTCGGCGCTGGGTTGCAGCGCTTCAAGCTGATCGCGCACCGCGCGCCAGCGGGCGGGGTCGGCGTTATCGGTGGTGCTCAGGAGCCACTGCTGGGTCTCTTCTAAAAGTGGCGCGAGCATGGCGACCAGATCGGGCGAGCGACGCTCGATGGCGATCAGCGCGTCATCCAGGCCGTCGATTACCGGCAGTAAATGAATCATCCGCCCGCGCAATTCTTTGCTGTTGCGCACCGTCTGCGGCTGCGACCCTTCATGGGGAAGTTGGCCGATCATCAGCTCCAGTGAGTTAAAGCTGGCGACCATGGCGGCGCGCAGATTGCCCACCTCGGCAGGCGACGCGCCACGGGTAAGAAAGTGCTCGCTATAGCGTGTGGCATCGGCGAACCAGGCCCGGGCAGCGTCCATAAAAACCGGTGCCAGGCGACGCGGCCAAAACACTGCGCCCACCACGGCGGCGCACACGATGCCGAGGAAAATTTCCTGGGTGCGCGACGACGCGATATCGAACACTGCGCTGGGGTTATCCACCACCGGCAGAGCAATCAGCGGCAACGTGTAGCCCGAGAGCATCAGCGCGTAGCTATTCGCCGTGCGCAGGTGCAGCGACAAAAACAGCAGCGTGCCGGTCCACAGCGCCACCACTACTGAAAGCATCAACGGCGCCTGCACAAACATCGGCACGAACAACACCGCCGCTGCCGCACCGACAAAAGTGCCGACCGCGCGGTACAGCGCCTTGGAACTGGTGGGGCCAACAAAGGGGCTGGAGACGATATACACCGTGGCCATCGCCCAGTAAGGACGTGGCATCTGCATGATCATGGCGATGTACAGCGCGAGCATCGAGGCGGCGAAGGTGCGCACCCCGTAAAACCAATCGCGCGCCGGTGGCATGCCGGCGAAAAAGCCAGTCATGTCGGCGCCCCACCTTGATTTCGGCCGACGTCTTCAAAGGCACGCATCACGCGTAAGGTCGCTTCGAGGTCAGCCACGGAAATGTCTTTGAGCACTTCGCGGCGCAGGCGCACCAACTCGTTTTCAATCGACTCGGCCAGCTCGCGACCACGCGGTGTCAGGCTTAGGGCTTTGGCGCGGCGATCGTTCGGGTCTTCGCAGCGACAAACAAGCCCCGAGCGGCAGAGTTGATCCAACAAGCGCACCAGTGACGGACTTTCCAACCCCGCCGCTTGCGCCACTGCCACCTGCCGCACGCCGTCGCCCAGGCGCACGATCATCAGCAGTGGCACGGCACAGGCTTCGGAAATTCCGTAGTTGACCAGCGTGGCTTGGCAAATGCGTCGCCAATGGCGCGCAGTGGATACCATGCCGCTGGTTATGCTGAGCTGGAGGGCGTCGAGGGTCATCGGAAACACGAGGAATTAATTAGTTAGCAAGCTAATTGTATTCTCGGAAATTTCCACTCGTCAATTACCGCACGGTGACTTTACAAGCGTGTTTCAACAGAAACTCAGTTGGTATTCCGAGCGGTTTTGAAGCTATGCCAAAAAGCTCTGGAAGCACCGTATTCAGGCGCTGCAAGCCCTAATTTCGGGGGTTGTTTTTCGCCACAAAGTTGGCGTATCTTTTCGCCCACTGTGTTTGCATGGGTCGCTGTTGAATCGCGACCTGGTGCAGTAGATCTTCGATTTGCTACATCCCGCTCGGCTTTTCTTACTCCCTGCAACCAGTCCAGCCCTCGATAAAAACCCGAGGCTGTCATCAACTCAAGTTCCAAGGAAATAAGTTATGTCGAATCGTCAGAACGGTACCGTCAAGTGGTTTAACGACGAGAAAGGTTTTGGTTTCATCACTCCAGAAAGCGGTCCGGATCTGTTCGTGCACTTCCGCGCTATCGAAGGCGACGGCTTCAAGAGCCTGAAAGAAGGCCAGAAAGTCAGCTTCGTTTCGGTACAGGGTCAGAAAGGCCTGCAAGCCGACCAGGTTCAAGTGATCGGTTAATCCGAACGCGAAAAAAAGCCCCGCCTCGTGCGGGGCTTTTTGTTGTAGGAGCCAGCTTGCTGGCGAATCCTGGAAACGCCATTCGCCGAGGTTTGCAGGGTTCTCGATCTCGACCTCATCATCAGCTCCCTCCAAATCCCCAGTTTTTCCAATCCCAGTCATTTGCAGTAAAGTGCCTCGCGCTTTTCACTCACCGCGAGCCTTGCATGTCCAAACGTCTTCTCCAGCCCCAGGGTGAGTTTCCCCCTGTTGCCCTGCCCCGCCGCCTTGCCGCGATGTTTTATGACTTTCTGTTGTGCGTGGCCATCGCCATCGTCACCGGCCTGCTCTATCAGCAAGTGGTGCTGCGCCTGATCTTGGGCAGCGAGCGTTTGCAGGAATTGGCCAACAACCGAGCGCTGGATGTTGATCCGGTATTTTCCACGGTGGTGCTGCTGGCCATTTTCGCCTTCTTCGCCAAGTTCTGGACCCACTCGGGCCAAACGCTCGGCATGCAAGTGTGGGGCGTGCGCGTGCAGAACGCCGATGGCAGCGCCATCAGTCTGTGGCAGGCGTTGTTGCGGTTTATGGTGTCCATCGCTTCGTGGCTGCTCCTGGGCCTGGGTTTTTTCTGGGTGCTGTGGGACAAGCAAAAACGCAGCTGGCATGACATCTATTCGGAAACGCGCTTGGTGCATATTCCGAAGAAGAAAAAGACTTAAAGCATCGCGGTTAAACCCGCTTCCACGGGTGCTCCATTGGCCCGCAAAAAAGCCGGCACTAAGCCGGCTTTTCGTTGCGCGGGATTTACCCCGCTCGCCTCAACATCCAGAACCCGGCCACCGCACAAATCAAGCTCGGTATCAGCACCGCCAGCAGCGGCGGGAAGCCGAACACCAGGCTCGAGGGTCCGAGCAGATCCTGGGCGATGCGGAACACAAAGCCCACCAGCACGCCGGTAAACACGCGCTGACCAAGGGTTACCGAACGCAGCGGGCCGAAGATGAAGGAGATGGCCATCAGCACCAGCGCGGCGGTCACCACCGGTTGCAGTACTTTGGTCCAGAACGCCAGCCAGTATTTACCATTGGCCAGACCCTGGTCGGCCAGGTAGTGGATGTAACGCCACAAGCCCGTCACCGACAACGCTTCCGGCTCCAGCACCACCGTGCCGAGCAGTTGCGGGGTCAGCTGCACGTCCCAGCGCTCCGTCGGGGTTTGCACCACTTCGGTGTTGCGCTCGTGGAACACGGTGGTGGCGACGTCTTCAAGCTGCCAGTGATCGCCTTGGTACTGGGCTTTCTTGGCAAAGCTCGACGACTGCAGGTGCCGCTCTTTGTCGAATTCGTAGCGCGTCACGCCATACAGCACGCCATTGGGTTGCACGGCGTTGATATGCACAAACTCATTGCCCTGCCGGTGCCACACGCCACGCTTGGAGCTCTGCGCTTCGCCGCCGCCCTGGGCCATGGAGCGGCTGGCCTGGCCGATATTTTCGCTCCAGGGCGCGAGGTATTCGCCGATCAGCACGCCGGCCAACATCAGCACCAGCATCGGCTTCATCACCGCCCAAACAATACGGCCGACCGATACACCGGCCGCTCGCATAATGGTCAGTTCGCTGCTGCTGGCCAGGCTACCCAGGCCAATCAGGCAACCGATCAGCGCGGCCATCGGCAGCATTTCATACACCCGCCGGGGCGAGGTCAGGAACACGTACCACGCGGCGTCGTCCAGGCCGTAGCTGCCTTGCACGTCGCCGAGTTCGTCGATAAAGGCGAACAACAACGCCAAGCCAACAATGATGCCCAGCACCGACAAAATCGCCAAAAACACGGCTTTGCCGATGTAACGATCCAACTTAACCATGCGCCAACTCCCGCGCCATGCGGCGACCCGCCAACTTCAGGCGCATCGGCTCCCAGAACTGCAGCGTCAGACCAATCAGCAAAAACAAACCGTGTACCCACCACAAGCCGAGGCTCATGGGAATTTTGCCCTTGTCCAACGCGCCGCGAGCAGCGATCAGCAACGACAGGTACGCCATATAAAGAAGGATGGCCGGCAGCAATTTGAGGAAGCGGCCCTGGCGGGGGTTCACCCGCGACAGCGGCACCGCCAGCAATGTGACCACAAACACCAGCAGGGGAATGGATATGCGCCATTGCAGTTCGGCCTGATGGCGTGGCTCGTCACTGCCGATCAGCTCGCGGGTGGTCAGCGCTTCACGCTCGCTGATGTCGCTGCTGACTTCCGGTTTCACCAGCAACACGCCATAGGTGTCGTACTTGATGGCGCGGTAGTCGGCAGCGCCGGGGTTGCCGTCGTAGCGGTAGCCATTTTCCAGAATCAGGTAGCGGCTGCCGTCGGGCTGAATTTCCTGGCGGCCTTTATCGGCCACCAGCACGGTGATACCGCGCTCTTTATCGCCCTCTTTCGACAGGCGTTTTTCCGAAATAAAGATGCCGCCCAACTGGCTGCGGTCATCCGACATTTCCTGGGTGTAAGTCACGCGCGTGCCGCTGCGCATGGCCTGGAAGCGCCCGGGCACCAGCGTGTCGAATTCGGTCAGGGCGTCTTGCTCGTTGAGAATTTTCGCCACCTGGGCCACGCCTTGTGGCGCCAAGCCCATGCTCAGCCACGCCACAATCAATGCCACCAGCGTGGCCGGCGCCAGGGTATAAGCCAGCAGGCGCTGCTGGCTCATGCCGGTGGCGGCCAGCACGGTCATTTCGCTGTCCAGGTACAAACGCCCGTACGCCAGCAAAATACCCAGGAACAACCCCAGCGGCAGAATCAGCTCGAGAAAGCCCGGCAGGCGAAAGCCCATGATCAAAAACAGCACGCCCGGATCGAGCGCACCCTGCGCAGCCTGCGCCAGGTACTTAATGAAGCGACCACTCATGATGATCACCAACAACACGGCACTCACCGCGCTGAGGGTCAGCAGCACTTCACGAGACAGATAACGGAAGACAATCAAACCAGACACTCCAGGGTTGTCAGGCTCAGGCGGCTAAGCTCAAACTAGCCGCCTGTTGCCGGCCCAATAAGGCCGGCGACCGAAAAATTTGCAGGTGTGCGGACGAAACCAACGTGGGTCACGCCTGCCGAACAACGACAAGGACGCGGAGTTTACTAGAGCCAGCTGCGCAGTCCGAGCCCGTTTTTCAAAAAGGCCTTTGCGTGCCGCGCCGTTTTCACACCGTAAGAACGCGGCATTATCCTGTAATACCTACCGGTTGTCTTGGGGACTCCTCGCCATGGAATTTGTTGTTAAGAACGCACGTCCAGACGCACTGAAAACCGCCACCCTGGTAGTCGCCGTCGGCGAAGACCGCGCACTCAGCGGCGCCGCTCAGATTCTCGATGTCGCCAGCAACGGCGCGCTCAGCAGCGTACTCAAGCGCGGCGACCTGACCGGCAAAGTCGGCCAAACCCTTCTGCTGCAAAGCCTGCCCAATCTCAAAGCCGAGCGCGTGTTGCTAGTCGGCGTTGGTAAAGAGAGCGAACTCTCTGACCGTCAACTGCGCAAAGTAGTCACCGCCGTGCACACTTCCTTGAAAAGCCTGGGCGGCAAAGACGCGGTGCTGGCCCTGGACGATTTGCAGGTAAAAGGTCGCGACACTTACAGCAAAACCCGTCTGGTGGTCGAAACCCTCGCCGACAACCAATACAGCTTCGAACAATTCAAAAGCCAGAAGAGCAAACCCCGCCCTCTCGGCAAAATGACCCTGCTCACTGAAAAAGCCAGCCTCGCCGACGTCGAGCGCGCCAGCCTTCAGGCTCAAGCCATTGCCGCCGGCATGGCCTTTACCCGCGACCTGGGCAACCTGCCGCCGAACATCTGCCATCCCACTTACCTGGGCGAGCAAGCCAAAGCCTTGGGTAAAGCCTACAAGTCGCTCAAGGTCGAGGTGCTGGATGAGAAAAAACTCAAAGACCTGGGCATGGGCTCGTTCCTGGCCGTGGCCCAGGGCAGCGTGCAACCGCCGCGCCTGATCGTGCTGCAATACAACGGCGGCAAGAAAGGCGAGCAGCCGTTTGCCCTGGTTGGCAAAGGCATTACCTTCGACACCGGCGGCATCAGCATCAAGCCCGCCGCCGGCATGGACGAAATGAAGTACGACATGGGCGGCGCCGCCAGTGTGTTTGGCACCTTTAAAGCTGTGCTGGAAATGCAGCTGCCGATCAACCTGGTGGGCGTGATGGCCTGCGCCGAAAACATGCCCAGCGGCAGCGCCACGCGCCCAGGCGACATCGTCACCACCATGAGCGGCCAGACCGTCGAAATTCTCAACACCGACGCCGAAGGCCGTCTGGTGCTGTGCGACGCACTGACCTACACCGAGCGCTTCAAGCCACAGGCGGTCATCGACATTGCCACCCTGACCGGCGCCTGCATCGTCGCCCTGGGCAGCCACACCTCCGGCCTGCTCGGCAATAACGACGAACTGGTGCAACAGCTGCTCGCCGCTGGCCAAACCGCTGACGACCGCGCCTGGCAGTTGCCGTTGTTCGACGAATACCAGGAGCAACTCGACAGCCCGTTCGCCGACATCGCCAACATTGGCGGGCCGAAAGCCGGCACCATCACCGCGGCCTGCTTCCTGTCGCGCTTCACCAAAAACCTCAACTGGGCGCACCTGGACATCGCCGGCACGGCGTGGATCAGCGGCGGCAAAGACAAAGGCGCCACCGGCCGCCCGGTGCCATTGCTGACGCAATATCTGTTGGATCGCATCAAGGTTTAAACCCGTAAAGCATCGCGGCGAAAGCCGCTCCTACAGAATGCACGCCCTGTAGGAGCGGCTTCAGCCGCGATGGCCCCACCGCTGTTTCATTGAAGATTCCGAATACACCATGCCCCGCATCGAATTCTACGTGCTCTCCTCAACCGCCCCCGCCGACCGCCTGCGCGCGGCGTGTCAGTTGGCGATGAAGGCCTGGCGCCACGGTATGCCGGTGTTCATGCGCGCCAGCGATGAAGCGCAATGCAGCGAGGTGGACGAACTTTTGTGGCGTTTCAAGGCCGAAACATTCGTACCCCACAGCCTGCACCGCGACGCGCCCGATGCGCCGGTGGTGATTGGCCTGGACGACGAGCCGGCCGCCAGCCAAGGCTTGCTCATCAACCTCAACAGCAGCCTGTCACCCCATGTGCAACGTTTCAGCCGGGTGATCGAAATCGTTAACCAGCAACCCGAACAATTGGCGAGCTCGCGGGAAAACTTCCGCACCTACCGCCAGCAGGGTTATGACCCCAAGCGAGTTGAACTGTAGCCTGCCCATGGACACACCAAAACCGCCGCAAAAGCCCAACCACCTGCTCGACGATCTGGAGTCGATTCGTGAGTTTCTGAGCCATAAGGAACCCCCTGCTTCAGGCGTTGCCGACGAATTTGCGGATTTGCCGCTGCTCACCGACTCGGTGGAAATGGGCCAGATTCCGCTGCTCTCCGACATCGTCGCGCCCGGCCCCACGGCGCCAGTACCGGTCAATTCGCAGCCCCCGCTTCAACCATCGCCCCAGCCGCGCCCAAACATTCCTGCCGCACCCGCCCACGTGCCGCCGCCTGCGGTCGCCCGGCCCGACCCCTCGCCCGCTGCGGTAACGGCGCCACCGCCACCCGCCCCAGCGCCAGCGAACACAGCCCAAGCCGTGCAGCGCAGCGTAATGACCAGCAACACCACCAGCGACCTGCTGCGCCTGGACGCCGAACTGCGCGCCGCCGCGCAACTGATCCTTCAAGACGTCATCGACGACTTCGTGCCGCAAATTGAAGCCGAACTCAAACGCCGCCTCGAAGCGCGCCTGACCCGACTGTTGCCGCCGCGTAAGACTTGAGCCGGCTCAATGGTTCGCCCGCCTTAACGGCGAGTCACGCCATAACCCGCCCCGAACGACCGTCATCCCCGCGAAAGCGGGGATCCAGGCTCGCGCAGAGGGATGCGGTTTCAAAGCAGCCGCAACCGTTTCCCCGTCGGACCGCTTATAACCCCGGCAAACCGGTGGCCCACCTCAACCCCGCATCACTCGCGTTCCCCGATCGCAGCCATCCCCGTTATACTTCCCGGCTTTCCGATTAGCTGCCAAAACAGGGTCCCGATCCGCATGGACAAGACGTACCAGCCCCACGCCATTGAAACCTCCTGGTACGAAACCTGGGAGTCGAAGAACTATTTCGCCCCGCAGGGTAGCGGCGACTCCTACACCATCATGATTCCGCCGCCGAACGTCACCGGCAGCCTGCACATGGGCCACGGCTTCAATAACGCGATCATGGATGCGCTGATTCGCTTCCGTCGGATGCAAGGCCGCAACACCCTGTGGCAGCCCGGCACCGACCACGCCGGTATTGCCACGCAAATGCTGGTAGAGCGTCAGATCGGCGCCCAAGGCCTGAGCCGTCACGACCTGGGTCGTGAAAAATTCCTGGAAAAAGTCTGGGAATGGAAAGGTCAGTCCGGCGGCAATATCAGCCGACAAATCCGGCGCCTTGGCTCCTCCGTTGACTGGAGCCGCGAAAAATTCACCATGGACCCCGACCTGTCCGAAGCCGTGCAGGAAGCCTTCGTACGCCTGCATGAAGACGGCCTGATCTACCGTGGCAAGCGCCTGGTGAACTGGGACACCAAGCTGCACACCGCCATCTCCGACCTCGAAGTGGAAAACCACGACGAGAAGGGCTTCCTCTGGAACCTGCGTTACCCGCTGGCCGACGGCGCCAAAACCGCCGATGGTCTGGGTTACCTGGTGGTCGCCACCACCCGCCCGGAAACCCTGCTGGGCGACAGCGCCGTGGCCGTGCACCCGAGCGACGAGCGCTATCAAGCGTTGATCGGCAAATTTGTTGAGCTGCCTTTGGTTGGCCGCCGCATCCCTATCGTGGCCGACGAATACTGCGACCCCGAATTCGGCACCGGCTGCGTGAAAATCACCCCGGCGCACGACTTCAACGACTACGAAGTAGGCAAGCGCCATAACCTGCCGCTGATTAACGTGCTGGACAAAAACGCCGCCCTGCTCGGCCGCGCCCAGGTGTTTAACATCGACGGCAGCGTCAATGCCGAGTTCGAAGCCAGCCTGCCGCAGCAATACGCCGGCCTCGACCGCTTCGTCGCGCGCAAACAAATGGTTGCCGACCTCGACGCCCAGGGCTTGCTTGAAAAAGTCGATGACCACGCACTGAAGGTGCCGAAGGGCGACCGCTCGGGCACCGTGATCGAGCCGTGGCTGACAGATCAGTGGTACGTGTCCACCAAGCCCCTGGCCGAAAAAGCCATCGCCGTGGTGGAAAGTGGCGAGATTCAATTCGTGCCCAAGCAGTACGAAAACATGTACTTCAGCTGGATGCGCGACATTCAAGACTGGTGCATAAGCCGCCAGCTCTGGTGGGGCCACCGCATTCCGGCCTGGTACGACGAAGCCGGCCACGTGTATGTAGGCCGTGACGAAGCAGAGGTGCGCGCCAAGCACAACCTCGGCGACATCGCCCTGCGCCAGGATGAAGACGTGCTCGACACGTGGTTCAGCTCCGGCCTGTGGACTTTCTCGACCCTCGGCTGGCCCAACCAGACCGAAGCGCTGAAAACCTTTCACCCCACCGACGTGCTGGTGACCGGTTTCGACATCATCTTCTTCTGGGTTGCCCGGATGATCATGCTGTCCACCCACCTGACCGGGCAGATTCCGTTCAAGACCGTGTACGTGCACGGCCTGGTGCGCGACGGCCAGGGCCAGAAAATGTCCAAGTCCAAGGGCAACGTGCTCGACCCATTGGATATCGTCGACGGCATCGACCTCGACACCCTGCTGGAAAAACGCACCAGCGGCCTGATGCAGCCGAAAATGGCCGAGAAAATCGCCAAGCAAACCAAGGCTGAATTCCCCGAAGGCATCGCCAGCTACGGCACCGACGCCCTGCGCTTTACCTTCTGCTCGCTGGCCTCTACCGGCCGCGACATCAAGTTCGACATGGGCCGCGTCGAGGGCTACCGCAACTTCTGCAACAAGCTGTGGAACGCCGCGAACTTCGTGATCGAAAACACCGATGGCCAGGACACTGGCGTTAACGGTGAAGAAGTCGAATTGTCGTCGGTAGACCGCTGGATCATCTCCCAGCTGCAACGCACCGAAGCCGAAGTGACGCGTCAGCTCGACAACTTCCGCTTCGACCTGGCCGCACAAAGCCTCTATGAATTCGTGTGGGACGAGTACTGCGCCTGGTACCTGGAACTGGTTAAACCGGTTCTGTGGGACGAGAACGCGCCGATTGAACGTCAGCGCGGCACCCGTCGCACCCTGGTGCGCGTGCTCGAAGTCATCCTGCGCCTGGCGCATCCGTTCATGCCGTTTATTACCGAGGAAATCTGGCAGCGCATCAAAGCGCAGGCGGGCGTCAGCGGTGACACGATCATGCTGCAAGCCTGGCCAGTGGCTAACGAAACACGCATCGATGCCGCTGCCGAAGGCGATATCGAATGGGTGAAAGCGCTGATGCTCGGCCTGCGCCAGATTCGCGGCGAGATGAACATTTCCATGGCCAAACGCATCGACGTGTTCCTGCAAAACGTCAGCAGCGAAGACCAGCGTCGCCTCAACGACAACGCACCGCTGCTGAACAAACTGGCCAAGCTCGATAACGTTACCGTGCTGGCCACTGGCGCTGAAGCCCCCATGTCTGCCACCGCCTTGGTCGGCGACATGCAGGTGCTGGTGCCCATGGCCGGGCTGATCGACAAGGACGCAGAACTGGCGCGCCTGGACAAAGAGATTCAACGTCTCACCCAGGAAGTGCAACGTGTCGGCGGCAAACTCGGCAACGCCGCGTTCGTCGACAAGGCACCCGCCGACGTCATCGCCAAGGAGCGCGCCAAGCTGGCCGAGGCCGAACAGGCCGTGGCCAAGTTCAATGAACAGCGCGATCGCATCGCCAGCCTCTAAGCTCTCTACTCCACGGCCCTGATCATCAGGGCCGTTTCACATTGAGGCCGCGCGCCATGGACGTCAGCAAAACCAAAAGCAGCTACTACCGCCGCCTGTACGTGGCCTGGTTGATCGACAGCGGCAGCGCCAGCAGTGTGCCGGCGTTGGTCGGTGTTACCGGCATGCCACGGCGCACCGCGCAAGACACGCTAGTGGCCCTGGCCGATCTGGACATCGACTGCCACTTTGCCCAGCAAGCCGGCGAGCGCAACAACGCCGGGCACTACGAAATACGCAGCTGGGGCGCCATCGACAAGCAGTGGATCGCTGCCAATCTGCCGCAAATAAAGCGCGTGCTGGGTTATCCGTAATGTCCGCAAAAAAACCGGCACCGGCTGAGAAAAAAGCCGTGCTGCACCCACGCAACCGCCATCAAGGCCGCTACGACTTCGCCCAGATGATCAAAGCCAGCCCCGAGCTCGGCGCCTTTTTGATCATCAATCCCTACGGCAAGCAAAGCATCGACTTCGCCAATCCTGCGGCAGTAAAAGCCTTCAACCGCGCGCTGCTTCAGCAGTTCTACGGCGTTCGCGGCTGGGACATTCCGCCGGCCTACCTGTGCCCACCCGTGCCTGGCCGCGCCGACTATTTGCACTACCTTGCCGACCTGCTCGGCGCCAGCCATGACGGCGTCATCCCGCGCGGCGCGGTCGTGCGCGGTCTGGACATCGGCGTCGGCGCCAACTGCATCTATCCGCTCATAGGTCAGCATGAATACGGCTGGAGCTTCGTCGGTGCCGACATCGATGCGCAGTCGCTGGCCTCGGCCGCCGCCATCCTCAACGCCAACCCGCACGCCGCTACGGCTATCGAATTGCGTCAGCAAGCAGATGCCACGCATATCTTCGAAGGGCTGATCGGCAGCGAAGAACGCTTCGACTTCACCCTCTGCAACCCACCTTTCCATGCCTCCCTGGACGAAGCCCGCAGCGGCAGCCAGCGCAAGTGGAAAAACCTCGGCAAGCTCGACCCCAGCCGCACACTGCCTGAACTGAACTTTGGTGGCCAAAGCAACGAACTGCACTACGAAGGCGGCGAGCTGGCGTTTATCAGTCGCATGGCCGAAGAAAGCGTGGCCGTTGGCGCGCAGGTGTTTTGCTTCAGCACCCTGGTGTCGAAAGTCAGCAACGTCGCCTTGCTACAGGCGCGATTGCAAGCACTCGGCGCCGGCGATATTCGTGTGGTGGACATGGCCCAAGGGCAGAAACAAAGCCGCTTTGTGGCCTGGACCTTCCTCGACAAAAACCAACGCCGCGCGTGGCGTAAGGCGCGCTGGGCTTAACAACTGGCCCCGTATCGATAACGCGCTTTTTCTGGCCGTGCCGCCACGGTAACAATCGGAACCGTAAACGTTAGCGCGACGCCATTGCCGTCCCACCCACAGAGCCAGCCTACAGCACGCGCCATGCGCTTAATAGAACATCGCTACCTGACGAATTCCACCATCAGGAGCCACCATGTTCACCGCCCGCGCCTTGGTTTTACTGCTTCCATTGTGTCTGCTGCTTACCGCCTGCAGCGCTCCAGCCATACAAGATTCGCGAGACGTTTACGCCCAGGTACTCGAACAGCAGGCTGAAGAAACAGCGGTAATGAGTACGTTCAATCCGGGGCTGATCGCACTGATCGAGCGCGCGGATTTCGGCAATTTCCTGTTCCGCGGCAACATGCCGGTAAAAGACAAACAGTTCACCTACAACGAACTGCGCATGGCGTTGCAGCAAGCCGCGCCGGGCCAGTCATTGCCCGAACAGTTTTACCTGGTCGATATCAGCCTGGTGAACACCATCAACCCGCAGGAAGCGGACGATCTGAAGGTTGAAAAATCGTTTTGGGCAAAGAACAGCAAGCTGGGACGGCTGATCAATCACCCGGTTTACGGCAGCTTGACCTCGCCGAACGACTACTCGAAAAGCGTGCGTAAAAAGCTGGAAAAAATACCCACGCTGAGCAACACCGACGTGCTGCTGGAAAACATCCAGAGCCTGCTTCAGGCGCCCCAGCAATCCGGCCTGCCCTTGGTGTTGTACATCCATTGCGAAGCCGGTAAAGACCGCACCGGCGAAATCGCCGCTGCCTATGCCATGAAATACCAGCAAGCCTCCTATGCCGACGCGTATGCCAACGGCAAACGCATCGCCAAGCGCGACCTGAGCAAATTCAGCCGCAATGAATTGCAGTGGTATGCCTACTTTCTGAAGGACATCAAGAAAGTGTCGACCGTTGGCGATATCCGCTAAATGCATCGCCGCTCAAGCCGCTCCGCAGGCGATTTTGTAGGAGCCACCTTGGTGGCGAATCGTGGAAACGAAATTCCCGATCTGTGTCTGCGGGGTTCGCTAGCAAGCTAGCTCCTACGGGGCTTGCGTGAGGTTTGGGAGCGGTAATAGCCGTACGGAAGCATTAACGCCGTGAGGGCGGCAGGGTGGCATTCCGATCAGCCGCCCGTTTCTCCCGGGGATGCGCGGCCCGTAGGTTGGCCTGACAAAGGAAGCTCAACAGCACCCGAAAACCCTACCCCGCCTGCACCTCGTGCCCAGCCCCCAACGTCGCGCTCGGCACGCCGAACAGCAGGTCGAAGCCCCACTGGAACACAAACGCGTAGAGCAGAAAAAATAGCATCAGCGAGAAGTCGGTGGCCAGCGCTTGCCACCAGCCGATGCTCAGCCCCCACACCAGCATCGGCACCGTCATCAGCAACAAACCCAACTCGAAAGCAACGGCATGCAGCACGCGCCGCGCCACGGTGCGTTGGGGTTTGCGTTGGCGTTTTTCCCAGCCTTCGAACAGGCTGTTGAACACCATGTTCCAGGCCATCGCCACCAAACACAGCGCCAACGCCAAGGCACCGGTTACCGCTAACCCACCATCAAACGCCCAGGCCATGGCCGGGGTAATAAACAACAGCGCGACCGCTTCGTAGCTGATCGCCTGAACCACCTTGCGTTTTTTGCCTTGCATCACTGCGTACTCACGCTTGCCAATTTGCGGCCACTGTATTTCTAATGTACTGAAACCTTAAGTCAGCTTGTTTCAGGAAAACTGATAGATGAGCCTCAGCAAAGATGCCGTGCAAGTGTTTCTCGCCGTGCTCGACAAGGGCTCGTTCTCCGCTGCCGCCCGCAGCATTGGGCGGGTGCCGTCGGCCGTGAGCATGACCATCAGCAATCTGGAAGCCGACCTCAATTTGGAACTGTTCGACCGCTCCGGCCGCGAGCCGCAACCCACCGCCGCGGCGCTGGCCCTGCAAGCCAAGGCGCGTTTTATGCTGCAGCAGTTCGAACTGTGGGAAGCGCAGGCCCTGACGCTGTCGACCGGACTGGAAAGTTGCCTGAGCCTTGCCATCGCTCCGGAGCTGCTGGCCTCCGACTGGGCGACTCCACTGGCCAAGTTGGCCGAACGCTACCCCACGCTCGATGTGGAAGTGCTGGCCGCGCCCGAAGCCGACGCCATTCGGCTGTTGCATGAAGGCCGCGTGCAGTTGGCGCTGGTGTTCGAGAATCCCAACTTCGACAGCCGCGAGTGCTGCCAGGAAACCACCCAGGAAACGTTGCTGGCGGTGATTGCCCCGCACCATCCGGCTATCACCAGCGGCAGCCAATTGCGAATCGATGAACTGGCCGAACACCGGCAAATCGTCGTGGCGGGCCGCGACCCGGAGCCGCTGCAACCGCGCTTTCTGCAAGCTCATCACCACTGGCGCACCGACAGCCACACCGCCGCCTTGCGCATGATGCAAGCCGGGCTCGGTTGGGGCTATTTGCCGGAGTCGCTGGTGCGCCCGACATTGCAGGCCGGCAGCCTGGTGGAATTGCAGCTGAGCAATATTTCTCAACTGTCGTTGTGGGTCGACCTGGTGTGGTCAAACAGCAAGCCGTTGGGCCTGGGTGCGCAGCACTTTATCGAGCTGGTGCGCGAGCAGCGCCAACAGGCCACCAAGCGCTCTAAACCGAACTGATTCGGGGCATTAAATTGCCCTGTCGAAGCCGCACAGTTCTGATAGCCTTCCGGTTCCATCGACTGGCCAGAGCAGGTAAAACATGACTGAGGAGACCGACCGCATGGCCGTGTATGCCCGTCGTGTTGCTGCCACCCGCCGCCTGTTTCTGGCCGCGCTGTTCACCCTACCCCTGATGGCTTCGGCCGAACCGAATAACACCGGCGGCAAGCTGCGCGTACTCACCGAACATTCGCCACCTGGCGAATACCAAGAAGCATCCGGGCGCGTCACCGGGCCAACGGCCGAGATGGTGCGCGAGTTGATGCGCCGCGCCGGAGAAAGCGCCGAAATCGAACTGCATCCCTGGAAGCGAGGCTACGACTACGCGCTGAGCGACCAGCCCGTCGCGCTATTCGAAACGGCCCGCACCCGCGAGCGCGAAAACCTGTTCAAGTGGGTGGGGCCGATCAAACGCATCTCCCGCGGCTTGTACACCCTTGAAGAAAACGCCCAGCCGCTGGAACGCCTGGAAGACGCCCGCGCCAGCTCCGGCATCTGCGCCTACAACGGCGACAGCAGCGCCGACATGCTTGTGCAACAAGGCTTCGCCAACCTGGCCCTGCCCACCTTGCCGGAACAGTGCCTGAGCATGTTGCTGCACAAACGCGTAGCCATGTGGGCCACCAGCGACGTCGAGAAAGACGCCTTCCTAGCCACCGTCGGCCTGCCGCCCGCCACCATCACCCGCGTGCTCAAACTGGAAATGCGCGAGCTGTACATCGCCTTTTCCCTCGCCACACCCGACAGCACCGTCCAGCGCTGGCAAACCACACTCGATGAGATGAAACGCGACGGCACCCTGGCCGCGTTCTATCGCGGCACGTATTCAGAAGAACAGATTACAGCGGTGAGTTCGGTGGAATAAAAGCCCCACCTCACCCCTGTAGGAGCGGCTTTAGCCGCGATGGGGCGGGCCTGCAAACCGCGCCCTACACCGCGACCACATCAACAGCTCGCGGCTGAAGCCGCTCCTACAGGTACGTGCATTACCCCGGCGTTACCGCATACCGCCGATCCAACGCGCTATACCCCAACCCCACGCTCTTGTGCACTTTCAACTGCACCGGAATCCGCTCTTTCAGCGCTTCGACGTGGCTGATGATGCCGATCATCTTG
Organism: Pseudomonas sp. AC070; assembly: GCF_979258635.1. Classification (NCBI taxonomy): domain Bacteria; kingdom Pseudomonadati; phylum Pseudomonadota; class Gammaproteobacteria; order Pseudomonadales; family Pseudomonadaceae; genus Pseudomonas; species Pseudomonas sp. AC070. The sequence continues at coordinate 1,098,483 of NZ_OZ409871.1, read as the reverse complement.
CCGCTGGCGTTCAGCGCGTCGAGCGCGTCCAGGGCCACTTCCAGCGTCTCGCCGTCGAGCGTGCCGAAGCCTTCGTCGAGGAATAACGAGTCGATGCTGGTTTTGTGGCTCACCAGGTCGGACAGAGCCAACGCCAAGGCCAGACTGACCAGAAAACTCTCCCCGCCCGACAGCGTTTTGCAGTCGCGGGCGACGTCGCCTTGCCAGGTGTCCAGCACTTCAAGTTCCAGTTCGCCGCTGCCACGACGCGCCAGTTGGTAGCGGCCGTGCAGACGCTGCAGTTGCTGGTTGGCGAGGTACACCAAATGGTCGAGCGTCAGGCCCTGGGCGAACTTGCGGTATTTGGCGCCGTCCGCTGAGCCGATCAAGCCGTTGAGGTGCTGCCAGAGGTCATGCTCGGCGCTCTTGTCTTCAATTGCCGCAAACAAGGCCTGCTGACTGGCGCGGCGGGTGGTGTCGCTGTGCAGTTGGGCGCGGATTTCGCCTTGGCGCTGGCTGAGCTGTTTGAGCTGCTCGCTAAGCTGTTGCGCCTGGGCATCCAACTGCTCGCTCGCCAGTTCGGTCAGCGGCGTGGTGTGCAAGTGCGCCAGCGTCTCGCTGCTGGCGGCATGCAGGGCCTGGGCTTCGGTCAGGGCTTTTTCCAGTGAGGTTTTCAATGCGTGCAACTGCGCCTGCTGCGCCTCGCTCAATAGCGCCGCCTGGTAAGCCGCCTCATCCGCAAATGGGCTGTTTGCCAACGCCTCGTGCCACGCCTTTTGCTGCGATTGCAGGGTGCGCTGGTCGTCTTCCAGCAGCTCGCTCAAGGTTTGATATTTCCCCAGCAAGGCACTGACGTGTTGCAGCGCAGCGTGGTAGTCCTGCTCGACAGCTGCCAAGCGCGGCAATGCATCCACCTGCTCGGGCAGTTGCGCCAATGCCTGCTGACCTTGTGCTTGCCAGCGTTGCTGCCACAGAGCGCTAACCTGCGTGGCGTTGTCCAACGCATGGTGGGCGTCGCTCAGTTGTCCCTGCACCTCAATCAACGCGCGCTGGCGCGATTGATAGCGGCTCCATTCCTGCTCACGTTCGGCTAACCACTGGGCGCCGTCTTCGGGCAGGGCGTATCCGAGTTCGGTCAGCGCGGCGGCCAGGCGTGTTTGCTGTTCATGGCGCTGCGCTTGGACGTGCGCCAATTGCGCGTCGAGCTCGTGTTGTTGCTGCCCGGTGGCCTGTTGGTCTTTGTGCAGCAGCGCGACCTGCTGGGTACTGTCGCGATGGTTTAGCTGCGCTTGTTGACTGGCCAGGCGCGCCGCCTCGATGGCGGCTTTAAGCGCGTCCACTGCGGCGAGACGCTGTTGCAGCTGTTCGAGTTCGTGCTGGTGACGCGCCTGCTCTGCCTTCAGTCCGGCGGTGTCTTCCAGCTGCACATTCAACGCCGCGCATTGCTCGGTCCATTGCTGGGCCTGCGCCAATCGCTCGCGCTCCACGTTTTGCTGTTGCTGGGTCTGCTGCTGCGCCCGCTCGACCAGCGCTGCAAGCTCAGCGCCCAAGGCTTCACCCTGAGCACGCAAGACGTCCAACTGTGTTTTTTTCGTCTCCAATTCCCGTTGCGTCGCCGAGCTGTCGAGCTGCTGATACGCACTCACGGCCGGATGCTCCAAGGCGCCGCACAACGGGCACGGCTCGTGCGCTTGCAACTGCGCCCGGTAGGCTTCCAGCGCCTGAATGCGCTGCTCCTGTTCCAGCAGTTTTTCCTTGTCACGCACCTGTTGCTGCACGTCTTTGTACTGCTCACGCAGCGCGTGAAGGGTTTGCTCTTTGGCGGTTTTTTCCGGCGTTAACTCGGCCAGCGCGGTTTCCAATTGCTTGGCCTGTTGCGCCAGTTGCTGGCGTTGCAGGCCGATCTGCTGCAAGCGCTCCAAGCCGTGACCCTGCGCGATCAGGCGTTGGCCGTGGTCGCGCAATTCACGTTCGGTCTGGCCGGCCAGCAGCGTTTGTAGCTGCTGATGCTGCGCCTGTTCTGCGGCCTCGGTGCGCTGCAGATGCTGCTCGGCTTCCGTCACTTGCACCGTAACTGCGTGCAGTTGCTGAGCCACGCTGGCGGCGGTTTGTGCCAGCGCCTGGTCGCGCTGTTGAAGCTGCACAATCGTGGCGGCCAGTTCAGCGTCAGCGGCGAATTGTGCGCGCCATACGCCAAGCTGTTCGCCCCATTGCGCATGATGCGGTTGCTGCGCGAGCTGCTCGGTAAGCGTCTGCAACTGGGCCGATAACTGCGCGACCTGTGTATGCCGAGCGTCCGTGATTTGCTGGCTCAGTTGGCAGGCCTGCCAGAGGTCGTGCTGCACCTGTTGACTGGCTTGGCGCTGCGCCTGCTCGGTGCTTTCCAATTCCTGGGTACGCTGCGCCACGCACTGCAACGCCCGCTGCCAGGCGCTATGGCTGGGCTGCAACTTCAGCGCCGGGGCGCTGGCGGCAAGGCGCTGCAATTGCGGCTCTGCCTCGGCCAATTGGGCGCTGGCGTGTTGCGCTTGAGTGGCCGCTAACTGCGCCTGACGCTCGGCTTTAGCGAGGTCTTCGCGCCACTGCCGCTGCTGTTGAACCTGCTGTTGTTCGGCGAGCAGTGCGGCCTCGCTGCCGCCCAGTTGCGCGCCCTCCTCCTCAAGCGCTTGCCGCTGCTCGTCGCTGAGCAATTCGACGCCCTCGGCACGGGCGCGCAGGTGGCCCAGCTCATCGCGCACCTCACGGGTACGCTCGAATACGCGCTGGGAAATCTGCCCATAAATGTCGGTGCCGGTCAGCTCTTCCAACAGCTCGGCGCGCTGATTGGCGTTGGCTTCGAGAAACGCCGCAAAGCCGCCTTGCGCCAGCAACATGGACTTGGTGAACCGCTCGAAATCGAGTCCCGTCAGGCTTTCGGTTAGCCGGTACTTTTCGTTGATCTTGTCGCTGAGAATTTCGCCCTCGCCGGTGCTGGCATCTACCTTGGCCAGCTCGACCTTGGGCGCCTGCAATGCGCCGTCGCTTTTGGCCCGCGCGCGGCGTTGGCTCCAGAAGGCCCGATAACGCTGGCCCTTCACCTCGAACTCCACCTCAGCCAGGCAATCGGCGGTATGGCGGGTCATCAGCTCGTTGGCGCTGGCCGACAAGGTGCTCATGCGTGGTGTGCGGTGATACAGGGCCAGGCAGATGGCGTCGAGCAAGGTGGTTTTACCGGCGCCGGTCGGCCCGGTGATGGCGAACAGGCCGTTGTCTTTGAATGGCTCGGCGGCGAAGTCGATCTTCCATTCGCCTTTGAGGGAATTGAGATTCTTCAGGCGCAGGCTGAGGAGTTTCATACCTCCTCCTCGCGTAACTCGCTAACCACTTGCCGGTACAAACCATGCAAACGCTGGTGCAGTTCCGGTTCGACGGTTTCGCTGGCGAGGCGCTGGGCGAACACATCGTCGGTGCTCAGCTCATCCAGCGTTTCCTTGGCGTTGCCTTGCAGGGTGGCGCTGGCGTTGCCGCGCTCACGGCGGATGCGCAGCACCTCCACCGGCAACCCTTCAGTCATCGCCTGAATGCGGGGCTGCAGATCGCTCAGGTAGTCGTCGCCACTCACGCACACTTCCACCCACACCGGCCGCTCGGCCGTACCCTGCTGCGCCGCTTCGGTGATCGCCTGCTGCAACTCGACCAGCGAACCGCGCACCGACACCAACGCCTGCGAGCGCGGCACCGTCAGCGCCTGGATGTTGGCCAACTCGCGCCCGGCAAACTCCACCAGCAACACCTCTTTGCTCTGCTTGGCTTCGTCGAAGCTCAACGGAATGGGCGACCCGCAGTAGCGAATATGTTCCAGCCCACCGACTTTCTGCGGTCGATGAATATGTCCCAGCGCGATATACGCGGCCGGCGGAAACGCACTGGTGGGGAAGGCTTCAAGGGCACCGACGTAAATCTCGCGCACCGACTCGCTGGCGCTGGCGCCGACGGTGGTGAGGTGGCCCGTGGCAATAATCGGAAGCGCACCGCCCAGCTCATCGCGGCGCGTTTCGGCCAGGGTAAACAGCTGCTGGTAATGCTCGTGAATGGCTTCTCGCAGCGACAACTGTTTGTCTTGCGCGCTCTGCCCGGCCTGGCTATGCAACACATCGCGAGGACGAATAAAAGGAATGCCGCACAACAGCGCAGCGGGGTTGCCGGCGCGGTCGTTAAGCACCAGCAGTTGCTCGCTAAGCGGTTCGCACACGGCAGGGATAACGCGGGTATTAAGGTGCGCCAGCAGGCTTTTGCTCTCGCCGAGCATGGCCACCGAATCGTGGTTGCCACCCAGCACCACCAACTGCGTGCCGGTGGCGCGCAAGGCGACGATAAATTCGTTGTACAACTCGCGGGCGTAACTGGGCGGTGCGCCAGTGTCGAAGATATCGCCGGCAATAATCAGCGCATCCACGGCATGCACCGCACATTGGTCAATCAACCATGTGGTAAAAGCCTGGTGCTCGGCTTGGCGGGTCTTGCCCATAAAATGCTGGCCAAGGTGCCAGTCAGAGCTGTGCAGAATGCGCATCCCGGTCTTATTCTCGCGGTTTTCAAGGCGCCAACCTTGAATCAAAGCGCCCCCCTTGGCAAATCACACCGCGCTGTCGTCGCAGCGCTATGGAGCTTGATTCCCATGACCACAGCCAGCTACATCGACTTGTTGATCAGCGATTGCGATGGCGTACTGATCGACAGCGAAATCGTCGCCGAACGCATACTGCGCGATGCCTTGGCCACCCTGGTTCCGCGCCACGAATTGGATGTGGTGCTGCATGGCACGTTCGGCCTGCAAGGGCGCGATATTCTGGCGCGCGTGCAAGCGCACTTCGGCATCGAATTGCCCGCCAGTTTTATCCGCGAGCTGCAACACGGCACCGCCTCGCGCATTCACGAACTGGCGCAACCCATTCCCGGCGCGCGCGACGCCTACTTGAGCATCGACCTGCCGTTGGCCGTGGCCTCCAACAGCAACCTCGACGGCATCGTTCGTTCCCTACATCGCTGCGAACTTACCGAACGCGTCGACAGCGGCATCTTCGCCGCCGAACAAGTACCCCGGCCCAAACCCGCACCAGACGTGTACCTGTTCGCCGCGAAAACCAACGGCGTACCGCCCGAGCGCTGCCTGGTAGTGGAAGACAGCAGCACCGGCGTCACCGCCGCGCTGACCGCCGGCATGCGCGTGATCGGCTTTCTCGGCGCCAGCCATATTCCACCGGAACACGGCGAAACCCTGCGCGAGCTAGGCGTCGAGCACCTGATTAAACACATGGATGAACTGCCAGCGCTGGTCGAACGCCTGCGCCGGGAGCCGCCGAAGAGCGTGTTGGTGTAAAGCAAAACGCGGATGCCGTAGGAGCCAGCTTGCTGGCGAACCCTGCGAACTTCATTGGTGAATGTCGTTTCCAGGGTTCGCCAGCAAGCTGGCTCTTACAGGGCACCTGCTCGACACGGCAATCGCAATGCCGCTCAGTGGCTGCCGCCGAGGTGGTTAGCCCCAGCTTGACGCCAGCACCGGTTCCAGTGCCGCTTGGTAGTTAGGCGGCAGGTTGCTGCTGGCGGAACCCGGTGGTGCAAAAGCGGCCATGGCCTCCACCAGGCGATTGACCTTCGCGGCCGTTAACGCATCGCCATTAGCGGTGGAAAACTCCTCGACCTGCCGGCTTTCGTCGACATACCAATCGCGGATGGTGAGCTTGTCGCCAGTGCCGAGAATGGTGATATCCAGGCTGTTGGCGTAGCGCTTGAACCAGAGCTGATCCAGGCTGATTTCGTCCAAAAATTGCACCCGGTCAAGGCTGCTGACATCGCTGTCGTTTTCGATAATGGTGTCGTGCCCGTAGCCACGTCCGAAGATATACGTATCGCCACCCGCACCGCCGGTAAGAATGTCGGTGCCGCCTTTGCCGTCAAGCACGTTGGCGGCCGCGTTGCCGCTGATCCAGTTCTGCTGATTATTGCCGGTGCCATTGATTGCCCGTGTGCCGGTCAAGGTCAGGCTTTCAACGTTATCGCTAAGCGTGAAGTCGACGTAAGTGTCGACCCGATCCATGCCTTCGCCTGCCAACTCGACTACGCGGTCATCTACCGAGTCGACGATATAACGGTCATCGCCTGCCCCACCAACCATCAGGTCATTGCCAGCACCGCCGTTCAGCACGTTGTTGCCGGCATTGCCGCGCAGCGTGTTGGCCAGCGCATTACCGGTGCCGTTGATGGCAGCGCTACCGGTGAGGGTGAGATTTTCCACATGGGCGCCAAGGGTGTAAGTGATGCTGCTGTCGACCTGGTCCAGGCCTTCGCCGGCCAATTCGGTGACGCGGTCGCCGATGTTATCGACGATGTAACGGTCATTGCCGCTGCCGCCGCTCATGGCGTCTGCGCCCAGCCCGCCATCAAGCGTGTCGTTACCGGCCTGGCCCTCAAGGGTGTCATTGCCCGCGCCGCCGCTGAGTACGTTGTCGCCGCGATTACCCACCAGCAAATTGTCCTGCGAGTTGCCGGTTGCGTTGATGTCTTCGTCCCACAACTTCAGCGGTTCAAGGGTGTAAATCGCGTAGCCACCGGCAACGTTGGCCGCCCGGCGAAACTGTTCCACACCGACAAAGCGGGTCATGTCGCTAACTTTTTCGCGGCCTGAGTCGGCAATGTAAAAGCCCAGCAATTGGCCCGTGGTTTCGCTGTACGCCACGCCGGTCAGCGTGACCATGTGGTTGATGGCGCCGTTGTCGTCATAGGCCGGGTCATCCCACAGCGCACCGGCGTTTACCGCTTGCAGCACGCCGCGGCCGCTGCGCAACAGATTGGCCGTGCCGGCTTCGTTGTAGCCCACGATCAAGTCATTGCGGATGCCGTAGCTATTGAGAATCGCCTGCTGCTGAACATAGTTGGAGCCGCCGCGCTGAAATGGCGAGAGCGTGGGATCTTGCACCGCCCATTTGTTATCGATGGCCACGCGCAACACGTCGCCCTCAGTGGTGGGGCGGTCCGCTTGGCTGAGCAGATTGGCAATCGAGGTCAAGGCGCAGGTGCCACGGAAGGTCGGCTCCGCGTCGCCTTGCATATAGTCGAGCTCGTTGGCTTTGGGGAAGCCATACACCAGGCTGGGTTGGCCATCGATGCTGCCGCGCTCGGCCTTGGAGAAGTCCAGCAGAATGATGTTTTCGACATTGTCTGCCAGGGTGTGGCTGATGCTGGCCTGCACGGTGTCGATGCCTTCGTTCGTCAACTCGACGGTTTGGTCACCAACGTTATCGACAAAGTACGTATCGTTGCCTGCGCCACCGATCATGCGGTCCGCGCCGGTTACGCCATCAAGAATGTTATCGCTGCTATTGCCGATCAACAGGTTGTCCAGCGCGTTGCCGGTGCCATGAATATCGAAACCTTCGAGCAACCGCAGCTCTTCAACATTCGCGTTGAGCAGGTAGGTCGTGCTGCTGATTACCCGGTCGTAGCCTTCGCCTTTGAATTCGAGGATGGAATCGTTAACGCTGTTCACCACATAGGTGTCATCGCCCTTACCACCTTCCATCTCGTCTGCGCCCGCGCCGCCGTCGAGGTAATCGTTGCCCAGTCCGCCGAGCAAGCGGTCATTGCCAGCCCCGCCGTACAGGAAATCATCATCGGTTTCGCCGAAGCTCAGGGTTTGCTTGGCTTCATTGCTCGCCGTGAAACCGATCAGAATGTCGTCGCCGTCACCGCCATACAGCACATCGTTGCCCACCTGACCGAACAGGCGATCGTTGCCCTCACCGCCATACAGGAAATCATTGCCTGCCCCGCCTTCCAGATCGTCGTTGCCGGCCTCGCCATACAGTGTGTCGTTGCCCAGGCCGCCAAGGGCGTAATCGTTGCCGTTGCCGCCGTAGATGATGTCGTCATCAGTTTCGCCGGGACGCAAGGTCTGCTTGGCGTCGTTGGTTGGGGTAAAGCCCACCAGGATGTCATCGCCATCGCCGCCCCAGAGCACATCGTTACCCACGTGGCCGAACAAGCGATCGTCACCCGCCTCACCCATTAACAGGTCGTTGCCCGCATTGCCGTGAAGCTCATCGGCGCCAGCCCCGCCAAACAAGCGGTCATGGCCCTCGTCGCCGGCAAGAAAGTCGTCGTCAGCGCCGCCATCCAGCACATCGTCCCCCAGCCCACCGTACAGGCTGTCATTCCCGGCGCCGCCATACAGCGTGTCGTTATCCGTCTCACCAAAGAACAGCGTCTGCTTGGCTTCATTGCTGGCGGTGAAGCCCATCAGCAAATCGTCGCCGGCGCCGCCCCACAGGGTATCGTTGCCGACCTGACCGAACAGCCGATCATTGCCAGCCTCGCCCAGCAACAGATCATTGCCATCGCCGCCTTGCAGCTGGTCTGCGCCATAACCGCCGAATAGCGTGTCCGCGCCTGCGTCGCCGTAGAGCTGATCGTCGTCAGCGCCTCCATCCAGGAAGTCGTCACCCGCTCCACCAACCAGTAAGTCCGCGCCCGCTTGGCCGTAGAGCAAGTCGTTATCGGCCTCGCCGTACAGATAGTCAGCGCCGTAGCCGCCGACCACGATATCCGCGCCGGTGCCGCCAAACAGGTAGTCATCACCGCTGCCGCCGTCGAGATAATCGTTACCCTCATCACCCGAAAGTTGGTCGTTGCCCTCTTCGCCATAGAGCGTGTCGTGCCCACCGTAGCCCCACAAATTGTCGTTGCCCGTACCGCCCCAGATCGAATCGTTACGCGCACTTCCGCCCACGCTGTCGTTGCCGCCACCGCCAAGAAAATGAGTGAGCAAATTGATATTGATATAGCGATAGCTCGACGCGTAGTACTGCGCATTGAACGAATCATCGCCATCGGTACCGATCAAATAGTTCTGGTTGTTGTAATTCACCTTCACCTGATCGGGCTTCCAGAAAAACAGGCCCTCTACCGTCGAAAACCATTCGTCCGCCTTGCGCAATGCAGCGAAGTTGCTGGCAGGAACCGAACCACGAGTTGCGTCGAGATAGCCGGGCACCTGCGCGGTTTCAGATGGCCGAGGCGGCGGCGTTGCGATTCCCCCGAACTGACTGTTGCCCTGCGTAAAAAACTCATAATCCGCCGCACGGATATTCCCCACACCGCGCTGGGCGAGGGTTCTCATTTCGTCCGCGTCGATCTGCCCGTTCTCGTTTATGTCCGCCCACAAGGTGAGGCCATTTAGCTCATTGCCTGAGAGTTCGCCGTCTTTATTGGCGTCGCGGGTTTGGAGTTGGGCCGCTGTGAGGCCGCGGCCGTTGCTATCGAAAAGCGTTAGGGTTTTGTTGGCGATGGAGGCGGCGGTGTCGTTTATTTCGGAGCGGGAGTCGTAGAAGGCGCCGATGGGGGTTGAACCCAGGCCGGATAGGTCGAAGTTGTAGGTCGGAGTTAGGGCGCCGAAGAGGTTGTTGGCGTTGTTCAAAAGAGCGTTGGAGGACCATTTGGTGAAGTCGTTGTAGAATTTCCCGGTTATTACGCCCTGATTTAATAGTCTTTCGGCATGATACTGAGAGTTTGCGATATCGTCATAGGACTTGATGGTCGTCGGCGCGAGCAAGTTATCGACGGCATTGTTGACCCCAAGTGGATCCCACCAATCCAGTAAACTACCAGCCCCTTCCACCGCTGCGTCGTAGTAAGGAAATATGTGCTGAAAAAGATGATCTTGCAAGAATACTGAGTGACCGGCGACTTCTACTTGCTTTTCGATATATTTGCCAATCATCGCCCCTAAAAATGATTTTACAAAACGAGTTTTACCCCTTTCATCCTCCATCGACCGTGGATTGTCGAACTGCCCCTTAAGCGTTTCCCACAGAAATTTCTCGCCTTTCTCTGGAATCAATTTATCGATGTAATAGACAACCAATTGTCCTGCTAGCTGCGTACTCAAAACCGCGATCAACTTAGCCGTGTTTTCAGCGTTACCATCTTCAGCGTAGTCAGTCATGGCCTCATATACTGATTCGATAGAATCCTGCAATTCAAATGCCTCGATCGCAGCAGTGCCTAATCGCTCTAAGCTACTCATAATCTTTCCTTAACTTGGTTAGTAACGCCTTTGAAAGCCCCAAAATAACCTCAAGGCAAATAGAAACAGCGAGATATATGCAAAAAATCAACTGGAAGTCCGTTATGCGTTCGCGATATATCCAAAGAAAAAAAGCCGACAACAGAAGCAGTAACAGCTCCAAGCAAAATCTTTTCGTTGAAATGCTATAAAATTGAACATCTAAAAAAGCGGCAAGAAAAACCCTGACAATCGCGAAACTTGAAACAAAAAACACTAAAAGCTCTTTTTCCCTACCGTTAAGCAAGAGAAACAATATTATTAAAACCGAAACATCTAACTTTCCAGGAAATATAAACCATCTCATACGCCGCCTCCTTTACCCGAGACAACCGAGCTGGACTGATCCGATCTGTTTATAGCCATCTAGTACTATTCTCTGCGAGTATTGGTTGCGCAACCAGATCTATAAAGCAAATACAACCAACCTGACTCCGGGGAGAAGTCACTCATACTCATAAGAATAGAAAGATATAAAAGATATAAAAGATATACCTTTTACAAATACGGGTACGCTTCGGTAACGCTTCGACATTCCTCGCTTACGATCGAATAATTAATTCCACCATTTGCCTTTATCCTTTCCAACAAGTCATCTGCCACCTGCGCGTCCGGGATGAGCTGCCAAATAAGATGTGTGATATACCAGCTGCGCGATTTCCCATTTTATTTGACAACCACCTGAGTCTTCAAAACTGTAAACATGCAAGAGATCCTTAGCAGCCTTGAAATCCCGACCCGATATAGCGATAACATTCGCAATCGCTAGATTGTGATCTCTACACGCCACTGTTAAATCCAAGCACGGACCCCCGGAAAGAATACGTAGCTGCATGTCGCTACCCTGCCGAATCCGCAGAGAGGTCATAAAATCGACGTGTATCGGAGCAACTTTTTCAGAATCGGCTAATACTGCATCGTCCCCAACTATTTTGATCGCCCATCGTGTACTGACAATCCCCCCTCGAAGCCATGCGACGAAGAAAGGTAACCAACACAACGATAATAAATAAAAGTCTACCTAGACTCTTCATCCCGGCACCGAAACCTAGTCGATCAATACATATAAAACTGCTCCTCTCGGGCGGAGATTTCAATATGATTTTTGCATCTTAAGAGCCTTCCTACACGAGATAAATAATTTATACGTACGGGAAATAAGCTGACGGAGAAAGGAGATAGATGAAGCTAATTACCAACCTGACCTAGAACCGAAAACGCGATCAATCTTGGAATTCTTACGAAGCGTCCCAAATGACTTCTTTGACAACGCGCCCACGGCCCCCCATCGATGGAATCGCACGACCGCCTGCGCAAGATCCAAAGCACGATCAGTTTTAATCGCTTTGTAAGCATCCACAGCAGCCTGTTGGCGGTCAGCGCTCTTAATTATCACCAGCGCCGTAGCGCTATTACCGATGATATCTTTTCCCTTTAATTTTAAATTTTGCGACAACCAACAAAAACCTGAGCGGCTTGGTTGCCATATAGGAAGCCACAAATAATATGCACATCTCACCCGCTGGGAAGACCTCTATCTCCGCCAGTTAAGATTAAATAATCTACGATCAATCTCATACATCACCTCCATTTCAAAATCTGCTTTTTGTTGCGCGCTCTCTAATATACCTTTAATTACTTCTTCCTTCCTGCTCATTTTGAGTTATTCCGAATCATCAGCTTCTTCAATAAAAATGTATAAATTAAAACAAGCAGCAACTGCAGTACCGCACTAATACAAAAGCCAATTACATTTATCTGCTGCAGCTTCTTCGAGGCGACAGCAAAAGCAACGTCTCGCTCTGCTTTTGAACCTTGATCGGTTTCTATCGATCGAAGATTGTCGAGCAAAGGGAAAAAATTCTTTGCGGGATTATCATCCGAGGAAAAGTACCTCTTCGAAACAGCTTTAGTTTGAGAAGCTATAGTGGCGCTAGCGATGCCCACGGTGATGACGCAGCAGATCATTAATACGTAAATCTTTAAAAAAACTGGGAATTTCAGCATTGGCAACATTAAATCTCCCAAGTGTTTTAGTTAAGCGCTTGTCGCCTAAGCTGCCAGCAAAGTAGCGAAACAAGACGTCCAAGCACGGTATAATCTTAACCTAGGGAAGCAGTAGCAACATCCAAATATCCTGCGTAAAACCGACAGCAAGCCTTTATGAAAAACCCGCCTCAATATCAAATCCTGCGCGCCCCTGAGTACAAATTAAGCTGCTTCAATCTCCTGCAGAGCGCAATAACGATTTATGGCCTTATGAATCTTCCTACTTAATTTAAATAATTAACCAAGACATCAAAGCCCTTTTTCTGGGAAGCCGACAATAAAAGAATCGAAAATAAGGGGCGCACCACGTTTAAGCGATCATAAAAAGTGCGACCAGAAGGTTTTGATGAACAAATAATCGATTAACAGGGAACTTCAAGCGCGAGGCTGTCCGTCCTCCAAATCAGTCGAGGAAGCCAGCTGCCTTCGTCACTCGCGGATTAGGCGCTTCCTTAAACCGCTCTATAAGTGCGCCAATACGACATGGACAAAAGCGATCCGGCACTCCAAGCCAGTGTTCGCCCGAAAGCTAATAGCGATGAGCTAATTGCATTGAAAGCGAGATACGGGCAGAAGGCGGCCGCGAGGTGCTCTGCACGACCCGCAAAAAACGGACGATTTATTGAAACGCTCAATATTCGCTTGCTTCACAAGTGACCCGCCCTTGTTACTTTATAAGTTTCGCCGACCCGTATCGATTTACAAGATAAATCCAACCCAGTGAAGTTGGCCCCTCCGCTACACCAACCAAAAAGGCAAGATAGCCTAGGTACGCTTTCGCCATGTGTGGATTATCAAAAAAATATTGCTCGCACGCTGCGACTTTGAGTGAAATCCGAATCCCGCCCTCCTTTTTAATTTTTTCAATCGCATAAGCTGCTAGTTCCGCTTTGTTTGCTGGCTTCCTCAAGATCTCCTGCACAGCAGTAATTAGGTAAGCAAGCTCAAGCTTCGCTTGGCAAGTCGAATAATCCAGATCTGATTCAGAAGAAAATATCTCCAGCGTCTTATATATTGAGCTTGCATCCCCTCCACTAATTGAGGCTGCATTTATCATAGCTAGTAAAACGGTTTCACATTCGCCCTCCGTCTTAAAGCCTCCGCAGCCACCCATACGTTTTATTTCTACGTAGTCATGCTTGCTCGGTCTAAGCTTTAGCGACATCAGGTAGATATTTTCGCTTTTGCTTAACGTAGCGTAGATACTCTGTACAAGCGCCGACTCTCCGCCGGCCAAATCAATCGCCCAACCTAATCTATCGGCGGTTGCAACTGCTCAAAGTGCGGATATAAAAGCTATGAACACCAACAAAATACAGCTTGAACAGAACCTGACCATACTTACCCCGGCGAAAAATAACTCCTCACCAAAACGCTGTTAAGATGCAGCTGCCGCTCACTATTCCTAACACCATCAAAACCGCGCCAATCAGCTCAATGGCGCGATTATTTTGCTCATGCATATAAGTCCCAATCAACAGCAGACCCAACAAATAACCCTTTAGTATCCCTTCGAAACTACTCGCTCGCTCAAAGGTCATGGGAACACCCATATTTATGAGTACCCCTAGGATCAATCCGACAGCTACACTCGCAACCATAAGCGAGTTATTTAGCCGTTTCTTGATTGGCTCAAACAATGCCATAGCCCACCCAACAGTTTTGAATATCGATTTCTACCGCTCCCTCAAACTCTCACTCGCATACGCCTTCAACGGACTCAGGAAGTAATCAATCACCCGCCTCTTATTGGTCTTAATCTCGGCCGTAACAGCCATGCCCGGCGATAGCACCACCGTTCTGCCGTCTACCTGAATTGTCTTTTCTTTGAGCTGGATACGCGCGCTGTAAACCAACCCGCGTTTCTCGTCGTCGATGGCGTCGTTGGAGAGGGAGATGACGGTGCCGGGTATGACGCCGTATTTGGTGAAGTTGAAGGTTTCTACTTTTACTTCAACGTCCTGGCCTGGGGTGACGAAGCCGATGTCTTTGTTTTCGACCATGGCTTCAACTTCAACGGGCTGGTCGCTGGGCACGATGATCATCAGCGGCTGGGCCTGGGTGACGACGCCGCCGTGGGTGTGGATGGCGAGTTGTTGCACGGTGCCGGCTACCGGTGCGGTGAGGTGGGTGAGGCGGTCGCGTTGTTGGGCTTTTTTCAGTTCCTGGGTTAACGCGGCGATTTTCTGCGCGGCTTCCTGTTGCAGGTCGAGCATGGCGCGACGGGTTTGCGCCAGTACGCTTTCGCGGCGTTGTTGGGCTTCTTTCCTGGCGGCTTGCAGTTCGGTGACGCGAGCTTGCTGAACGACCAGTTCGCGTTCCTGGCCAAGGCGGGTGTGTTCTTTTTCCAGCCAGGCGTGTTTGCCGAGAATGCCTTTGTCGCGCAGGTTTCTATAGTCGGTGGCGAGCTGTCGGGCGATGGGCAGGGTTTCGCGCAAGGACGCAACGCTGGCTTGGGCGGCGTGGATACCTGCAGTTTGTTGGTCGATGGCTGCGCTCACCTGGTCGAGGCTGCTGCGCAGTTCCTGGTATTGGCCTTCAACCCATCGCTGCGCAGCGGCTGCCTGGCCCACTTCCACGTCCTGCAACTGGTCTGCCATCGAGGCAGGGGCCCGGTCGTGGGCGATGGCGTCGAGCAAGGCGCTGGCGCGGGCGTGGTCGACCTTGGCGGCGCTGAGGTCGCTGCGGGTGCGTTGCACGTCGGCGGCGGTGATCTGGCTGTCGAGTTCCACCAGCAGTTCGCCGGCCGTTACGGTTTGGCCGTCGTAAACATGAATGGCACTGACTACAGCCGCCTCGCTCGGCTGAATGACTTTGGTTTTGCCATTGGGAACAATTTTGCCGCTGGCGCTGGCCACCACGTCGATTTTGCCAAAGCAGGCCCACAACAGTGCCAACACGGCGAAGCTCATGATCAGCCACTGCGCGTAACGTGGCGCGGGGTGTACGGGTTGTTCCTGCAGGGCCAGGGCGGCGGGCATAAATTGCGTTTCGTCGCGCTCGTATGCGGGGCTTTGCATGGCTTTGCGCTGGCTCCAGGCGTGACGCCATACGTGGCGATAGCGGTCGAGCAAGTCGGTTTTGGCGCTCATGGCTCAGCCCTGCTGAAGGTTGTGGAGACGGGCGTAATGGCCGTCGGGCTGGGCGAGCAGCTCGGCATGGCTGCCTTGTTCGACGATCTGCCCACGGTCCATCACCACGATGCGGTGGGCGTCGCGAACGGCGCTCAGGCGGTGGGCGATGATGATCACGGTGCGGCCCTGGCAGATGCGCCGCATGTTCTGTTGCACGATGCGCTCGGACTCGTAGTCGAGGGCGCTGGTGGCTTCGTCGAGAATCAGAATGCGCGGGTTGCCGATCAGTGCGCGGGCGATGGCGATGCGCTGGCGCTGGCCGCCCGACAACGAGGCGCCATGCTCGCCGACCAATGTGTCGTAGCCTTCGGGCAGTTCGAGAATGAAGTCATGGGCGCCGGCCATTTGTGCTGCCGTAATCACGGCTTCGATGGGAATGCCGGGGTCGGTGAGCGCGATGTTTTCGCGGATGCTGCGGGCGAACAGCAGGTTGTCTTGCAGCACCACGCCGATTTGCCGACGCAGCGAGCTGACGTCGGCAAGTGCCAGGTCCATGCCGTCGACCAGCACCCGGCCGCGCTCAGGTGTGTACAGGCGTTGGAGTAGGCGCGTGAGCGTGCTTTTGCCGGAGCCGGAACGCCCTACTACGCCGATCACTTCGCCAGGTTTGAGGCTCAGGCTGACGCCGCGTAGCACCTCGGAACCGTCGGCTCGATAGCGAAAATGCACTTGGTCGAATTCGACCTGCCCTTTGAGCGGCGGCAGGCTGCTGCGGGCTGTTTGGCTGATTTCGGTTTGGCTATTAAGGATGTCGCCCAGTCGCTGCACGGAAACGCCGGTTTGTTGAAAGCTGGTCCATAGCTGCGCCAACCGCATGATCGGTTGGGCAACCCGTCCGGCGAGCATGTTAAAGGCGATCAATTGGCCAACGCTCAGTGCGCCTTCAATTACCAAGCGAGCGCCCAGCCACAGGGTGGCGACGGTCACCAGCTTGCCGACCAGCCCGACGCTTTCGTTGGCAAGGGTGGACAGGGTTTGGGTTTTGAAGCTGGCGGCTACGTAGGCGGCGAGCTGGTTGTCCCACTTGCGGGTGATTTGCGGCTCGACGGCCATCGACTTCAAGGTGTCGATGCCGTTGATGGTTTCCACCAGAAAGGCCTGGTTCTCGGCGCCACGGTTGAAGCTTTCGTTAAGCCGCGCGCGCAACACCGGGGTGATCAGCAGCGAGATCAGGAAGTACAACGGCAGCGACACCACGACCACCAAGGTCAGCCAACCGCTGTAGAAAAACATCACGGCGATGAACACCACGGAAAACAGCACATCAAGCACCAGGGTGATGCTGTTGCTGGTGAGAAAACTGCGGATGGTTTCCAGCTCGCGTACTCGGGCTACCGAGTCGCCCACGCGCCGCGCCTGGAAATAGCCCAGTGGCAGCGTGACCAGATGGCGAAACAGACGCGCCCCCAGTTCCACGTCGATACGACTGGCAGTGTGGGCAAACACATAGGTACGCAGGCCGCTTAATGCGGTTTCGAACACCATGATTGCCAGCAGGCCCATGGCGATCACGTCCAGCGTGCTGAAGCCGCGATGGACCAACACCTTGTCCATCACCACTTGGAAAAACAGCGGCGTTAGCAGCGCGAAAATCTGCAACACAAACGACACCAACAGCACTTCGCCGAGCAATTTGCGGTATTTGACGATGGCCGGAATAAACCACGTGAAGTCGAACTTGGACATCTCTTTGGCCGAGCCCGCTTGCGAGCGCAGCAGAATAAGGTCGCCGCTCCAGTACGCGGCGAATGCTTTAAGGCTCATGCGTTCCGGGGCTTGGCTGTGTGCCGTTTGAAGCAGCACGGTGTCGCCGTCCAGCCGCCCGAGTACGAAGAATTGGCCGCTCACATCCTGAGCAATGGCAGGCAATGGTAGAAGTGCGATGCGCTCGACCTGGCTGCGCACGGCCTTGGCTTTCAGGCCAAGTTTGTTTGCCGCCGCTAGTAGCTGAGCCCGTGTAAAGACCTGGCCGCTTTCAACGAATTCATGGCTCAGTTGCTCGGCGCTTGCAGCCACTTGGTGGTAGCGGGCGAGCATCATCAGGCAGGCAAGGCCACTATCAGGCGATGGCGTGGACGAGGCGACGTGGGGCTGATCGGACATAACCATCCTGGCTGGCGAAGACGGCCTAGCCCTGGCGGTTTCGATGGAGGAAGCAGAAGAACATGACGGCGGCTGGAGCCCGATTCTGGCGATATGGCTCGCTGCTACAAGGCCTTTCAGGCACTTCAGGACGTGAGCTACATCAACGCCATTTGCAACCTACACCGTCTAAAGCCGCTCGCCGATTCCGGCGAGAACATGGCCTTAAATCCTGAAGTGTCATTAGCCGCTGCCGCTTGTTTCCGACACAACAAATCATGCCGTCTTCCATCGCTCGCCAGTCTCGAAGCACATAGTTCCGGCGTCGGCCACCAATCGGTTTTCCATGACGCGCGGGCGCGGCTGACGGCTTTGATGGTCCGTGCGTGCAGCGCTGGAGACTTTGTCACATGCTTTTCTCTCGAACCCTGCTCGCCGTTGCGTTGAGCACTGCACTTATCCAGACCACAGGCTTTGCTGCGCCGCCTTTGACCATGATCGACGGCGTTGCGCAGGTGTCTGAACAAACCAGCAATGCCTGGGTTGAAATCAACAAGGCCGCCTTCGAGCGCAACATTCGTACGTTGCAATTGGCACTCGCCGACCGCTCGCAAATTTGCGCCATCCTCAAGGCGGACGCCTACGGCCACGGCATCGGTTTGCTAATGCCTTCGGTAATCAAAATGGGCGTGCCTTGCGTGGGTATCGCCAGCAACGAAGAAGCACGCGTTGTCCGCGCCAGCGGTTTCAAAGGGCAACTGGTGCGGGTTCGTGCCGCCTCATTGAGCGAGGTGGAAGCCGCATTGCCGTACGGCATGGAAGAGCTCGCGGGCAACTTGGCCTTTGTTCAACAAGCCAACGCGCTGGCGGCTAAGGCGGGAAAAAAATTTGTGGTTCATCTGACGCTAAATGCCGGCGGCATGAGCCGCAATGGGCTTGATTTGAACAGCGAACAAGGGCGGCTCGACGCGCTCGCCATTACCCAACTGCCCAACGTGCAGGTGAAGGCGATCATGACGCACTTCGCGGTGGAGGATGCCGCCGATGTACGCAAGGGGCTGAACGTTTTCAATGAGCAAGCGGCTTGGGTCATCAAGGAGGCGAAGCTGGATCGCAAGGCGGTCACGCTGCATGTCGCCAATTCCTTCGCCACGCTGGAAGTGCCCGAGTCGCGGTTGGACATGGTGCGCACGGGCGGACTGTTGTTTGGCGATACGGTGCCCTCGCACACCGAGTACAAGCGGGTGATGCAATTCAAAAGTCGGGTGGCGTCGGTGAATCACTACGCGGCGGGCAATACCGTTGGGTATGACCGCACCTTCACGCTCAAACGCGATTCGAAACTGGCCAATGTCACCGTGGGGTATTCGGACGGCTATCGCCGCGCGTTTACCAACAAGGGCATCGTATTGATCAATGGGCAGCGGGTGCCGGTGGTGGGCAAGGTATCGATGAATACCGTGATGGTGGATGTGACAGACGTGCCCTCGGTGAAAAGCGGCGACGAAGTGGTGCTGTTCGGCAAGCAAGGATCAGCCGAGATTTCCCAGGCGGAAACCGAAGACATCAACGATGCGCTGCTCGCTGACTTGTACACGGTGTGGGGCAATTCCAACCCGAAAATACTGGTGAACGACTAAGCCGATGGGGTGTGTCGAAGGGCGGTGCTTGCCTTCGACACACGTTCACATCCTTGCGTCGAGCATTAAAACTCCCACGCCTTAACCACCACATGGGTTTTCACCTTGCGCATGCCGGGGAATTTTTCGATTTCCCCACGCACTTCCGCCAGCCGCTGCATCGACGGAGCTTCGATGTAAACCAGCATGTCGGTCTCGCCGCTGATGCCGTTGCAGCGACGTACTTCGCTGAACGCGCGCAGGCGGTCGACGTAGCTTTCGCACGGGCCGCCTTCGTAGAACAGTTCCAGAAATGCTTTGATCGCGCTCTGCGGTTCGCCGATGCGGGCGTGGTAGCCCTGGATGACGCCGGTTTGTTCCAGGTGGCGCACCCGCTCGCTTACGGCGGAGCGCGACAGGTTGACTTCGCGGGCGATCCGGCTCACGGCCAGGCGGGCGTCGGCACGCAGTAAGGCAACGATCTGCTGATCGAATTTGTCCACGGAATTTCTCGCTGAAAGCAGGTTGACGGCGACTTCCGCCAGTTTGCCGGGCAATGCCGACAGTCTGTCTAAACCGCTGAAATTACGCGCGGCTTACCATGGGCAACGACGGACCGCAGAGCATACCCCATGAGTCGCTTGAACCAAGAACTAAGCCTGTTGCAGGGCATCGGCCTGCTGAGTACTTCACTGCTCGGCACGGGCATTTTCGTGGTGCCGGCGTTGGCCGCCACTGCGGCAGGTGGCGCCTCGCTATGGGCGTGGGTGCTGCTGATTGCCTTGGTATTGCCGGTGGCCTTTACCTTTGCGCAACTAGGGCGAAACTTTCCCCACGCGGGCGGCGCCCCGCATTTAATTGGTCGCGCCTTCGGGCCGCGTTCCGAGCGCGTCAGTGCCCTGTTGTTTCTCGCGGCGCTGCCGGTCGGCTTACCCGCGGCGCTGAACATTTCCACCGGGTTTTTCCAGGCACTGTTCGACATGGGCCGCGGCGAGGCGCTGGCGATTCAGTTGGCAACGCTGGGCGCGATGTTGCTGCTCGGGCAACGCCCGGCGAAAGCCTCGGGCGTGGTGCAGGGCGTTATTGCGGTCGCGATTATCGCCACGGTCGCACTGATCTGGTGGGCCGGCGATTTGCCCCACGCCAATCAACCGCTGCTGCCTGAGTTGAACGGTTCGTGGCACCTGATGCCGGCTGCCTTGGGGGTGATGTTCTGGTGCTTCGTGGGCATCGAAGCGTTCACTCATATGGGCGAAGAATTCAGACACCCGCACCGCGATTTCCCCCTGGTCCTGCTGCTGGGCGTGCTGCTCGCGGGCCTGGTGTATTGGGCCTGTTCGCTGGCGGTGCTGAGCTTCCATGCGTATGGCGATGTGACCACCGACGCCGCTTCCTTGCCGCGCATGTTGGACCAACTGTTCGGCGCCAAGGCGCGCTGGCTGAGTGCGCTGATTGGCTACCTGGCCTGCTTCGCTTCGATGAATGTCTATGTGCAAGGGTTTGCGCGGCTGATCTGGAGCCTGGCCGATGAGGGCAAGCTGCCGCGTCGGCTGGCGCAACGGAATCAACACGGCGTGCCGGCTCGCGCGCTGTTGTTGGTGGTGATCAGCTGCGCGGTATGCGCCAGTTTGACCGCACTGCTGGACGTGTCGGTGGACCAGCTAATTCGCTACGCCAACGGCAACTTCGTGCTCATTTACCTGTTCAGCATGGCGGCCGGCTGGGTGCTGCTCAAAGGCCTGTGGCGTTGGATAGCGGCGTTCAGCGCGATGCTCTGCACGTTGGTGATGGTCGCGCTAGGCAATGACGCGTGGTATGCGGTGGGCCTGTTGCTGGTGTTGGCGGGCATGGACCTTGTGCGCTCCCGGCGCACGACTCCTATCGCGCATTAAGTCCGACGCTTCGCGAGCAAGCTCGCTCCTACGTCAGAACGAGCTTGCTCGCGAAGCGCTTGATGTGCGGATCTCAGCAAGCAAAAACACGCCTTCGCGGTTACGCTCTATCCACTGTCGAGCGCCGCTAAGGATGTGCAATGCGTAGGATTTTGCGAGACCTCAAGATCATGCTGCTCACCAACCTGTGGATTGTGCCGGTGGTGGCAACGCTGGTTGGCGCCTTGTTCTATTTCGTCGCCCCGCCGCCGCCGATGCATGCGCGCATGGCCACTGGCGCAGCGGGCGGCGGTTATCACGCCTTCGCAGAAAAACTTAAAGCCGAGTTGGAGAAGCAAGGCTTCACCTTGGAGCTGGTGCAAAGCCAAGGCTCGCAGGACAACCTCAACAGGCTCGCCAAAGGTGAAGTTGAACTGGCGCTGGTGCAAAGCGGCCAGGAAGTCAGCATTGCCACAGACGCGCGAAACAAGCTCAGCGGCCTGGGGGTGATGTACCGCGAGCCGCTGTGGCTATTTCTGGGCAAGAACGCCCGCTTCGACCGCCTCGCCGACTTGATGACCCTACGCGTCGCCATCGGTGCGCAAGACAGCGGCACGCAAGCGGTAACGGCCGCGCTGTTTGCCGCCAACCGTATCGAACCCGCGCAATACCCCGGCACCTGGCAGGCGCTGGGCGGCGGCAAGGCGGCGGATGCGTTGATTGCCGGTGAACTGGACGCCGCGTTTTTCGTCGGTCCGGCAGAGAACGCGCTGATCCAACGGCTGGCGGCCGACCCTACGTTGCAACTGGTAAGCCTGCGTCGCACGGCCGCTTACCTGGCGCGGCTGCCGTACCTGACCGAGCTGCAAGTCGGCGAAGGCATGCTCGACATGGCGCAAAACACGCCCGATCACGACATCGTCACCCTCGGTCCTATGGCCACGCTGGTGAGCGGCGAAAACTTCCACCCCTCGCTCACTGCGCTGATTCTTGAAGCGGCGAAAACCGTGTTGAAAAACGGCAGCCTGCTCGACCCGGCGGGCAGCTATCCGGCGCCGCCGCCGTTGTCGCTGCGCACGTTGGACGAGGCCGACTATTACTACAAAAAAGGCCTGCCGATTCTGCAACGCTACTTGCCGTTTCGCATCGCATCCTTGGCCGACCGTTACATCATCTTGGCGATTCCGCTGCTGGTGCTGCTGTTCCCGTTATTCAAAGCCATCGGCCCGATATACCAATGGCGCATCCGCGCGCGCATTTACCGCTGGTACAAACACCTGCGCGAAATCGACCAGTTGCTTTACAAAGGCAAACTGCCCAGCGACCTCAGCGCCGAAATCATCCGCCTGGAGCATTTGGAAGACGAACTGGCGCGGGTGGAAGTGCCGCTGTCTTACTCCAACGAGCTGTATGAACTGCACATGCATTTGCGCTACATGATCGAGCGCCTTCAGGCCTTGCAGCGGCGAAGGGCGCTCGTTGCCGAACACGCGCCGGCCAACAGCGTTTAAAAGCGCAGCTGCAGATAGCGCGCCGGACGCCGCCAGGAAGGCGTCATCGCGCCATTGACCAGGCGTTTGCTCAGCAGCCGCAATAGGTGTTTGAACGGCGGATGACGCTCGCGCTTGGCCAGGGCCTTGCCGGCCCGAAAATACCAGACGGCCAACTGGCTATCGTTGCCCTCCACGGCCTTGGCATAGCCTTTAAGCAGGTGCCACACCGCGCTGAAGTACGGGCGCAGCGTGGCGTCGCCGATGCTCTGTAGCCAATGGGCCAGCGCATCATGCTCTGCTGCAATTGCGGCATCAAATGCCAGCCAGACCATGGCGTCTACGCCGTCCGGCTCACGTTCGTGTGAACGCAACGACACGGCATGGGCGCTCTTGTGGCGACCGCGAATTCGCAGCGCCGTGGCCACGTTGTCGATGCCCCACACCGGCACGTCGTCGCGCTGCCAATCGCTTAGCCAGGCGAACATGGTTTCGTAGCGACCGTGGCGCATCAGCGCATAGGTCAGCGTGCCCCACAGCGCACCATCCGTAGCAATGGCCGGACGCGCAGCGTCCAGCGCCAGGCTCAGTTGGCGGTTGCAGTTCTGCCGGTCGGCCAACAGCGTCAGCATGGCGGCTTTCGCCGCATGGTTCGGGTCGTTGCGCAGGGCTTTTTTGAACGCCTTGACCAGCGGTTCAAGCCCCCATTTGCGTTCCTGCGCCCGGAACCAGGTATCGAACGCCGCCTCGTGCAAGGTGCCCTGTTCGACGCCCACCTCAAGCTGGCGGGCGAGCACTTTGTCTTTCCAGGGATAATCGCTCATCGCCTGTTTCCAGGCGTTTTGCGCCTCACCCTCCGTAGCCAGCGCCAGCAGCGCACGTTCCTTCAACGGCAAATCGTTGGCGGCCCGCGCCACTTTCAGGCCCAGCGTCCACGCCTCCGGCGACGGGCAGGACTGTAGCAAGCGCTGCACCGTTTCCAGCGCTTCGACCGGCGAGCGCAATTTCAATTTCAGGTCGACTTCGCGGTAGCCGGCGAATGCGTAGTCGGGGTCCAGCGCGAAGGCCTTTTCAAACATGGACAGCGCCTCTTCGTCACGCCCGCTAACCAACAATGCGTGCCCGAGGTAGCCGTAGCTGACAGCCGACTTGGGTTCGATGTGCACTAACTGCTGAGCCGCGGTGAGGTAGTCGGCATAACACTCCTGAGCGTCGTACCACTTGGCTAACTCTTCCCAGCCGTCGCGGTACGTTGGGTGCAGTTCGACGAGCTGCCGCATACCGGCAATTGCCGTGTCTACCTGCTCCGCTTCATACAGCGCGCGCGGGCCGAAAACCGCCAACTCCACCGGCACAGAACCACCCCAAACCGGTGCGGCGAGCAGCGCATGCAGCTCGTCGTAGCGTTTGGCTTGCAGCAGCAGGTTGAGCAGGCGTTCGTTGCCCTGGCGATGACGCGGCGAGTAGCGCAGCGCTTCACGCAGCGCCCGCTCTTTGGCTTCAGCGTCTGCTTCAAGAATCGCCAGGGCCAACCAGGCGTCAACGTCGGCACTGCGCCGCTGAACCAACTCCTGCGCCAGTTGCAGTGGCCGCTGGGGTTCCTTCAGCGCTTCGCAGTAACGGCGCAATTGGTTCCAGGCCCAGCCGTTGCCGGGTTCGTCGCGTAACACGCGTTCGGCCTCATCGGCGGCGTACACATAAATTTCCTGCTCGCCCAGCACATAGGCCAGGTAGGCGCGCAGCTCGCTGTCGTCAGGCTCGCGTTTGAGCACATCGCGCAGCAGGGTTTCGGCCTCCGGCAACCGCCCGCCCAGCTCCAGCAGGCAATCCACGTAAAGGCTGACGGTGGCCGTCCAATGGGGACTGATGCGGAAACTTTCACGCAAGGTGACGAGGCTGTCTTCGAGCTGACCCTGTTGTTTTTGCAGGTCGGCTTTTTCCAGTGACAAACGGGGCAGGAACGGGAAGCGCTCGATGGCACTTTGCAACACGCTGCCGGCTTTTTCCGGCTGGCCCATGCGCCCATGTTGGCGCGCCAACACCACCCACAGCTGCCAGAGATCGGAGCGGTGGTGCAACGCGTCGCTCAATTGTTCGAGTAGTTGTTCCGGCTCAATCAGGCCTTGCGCCTGCTCGGCGTAAGCCATCCAGCCGGCACCGAAGGTAATCTGGCGCGCCAGTTCACTGTGAATAAACGCCAGGTCTTGCTGGGCTTCTTCTCGGCTGTCGCGGGTGTCGAGCAGCACACCGATGGCGTAGTCGCTGTCGACGCTCAGACGCAGAGCGGTGCGCAGTGCGTCGCGCGCTTGCTCGCGCTGGCCATGTTGCAGCAGCACATAGGCCAGGGTTTGGTAGAGCGCGGGCGTGTTGGAGTTGAAGCGCTTCGCAAGCTCGCACAGGGTCAATGCCTCGTCAGGTCGGCCCTGGCGGGTTAGCACAACAGCCAGTTCGCGCAATGCCCAGGCGTCTTGCGGGTGGTGCTCAAGCAAGCGCCGCAACGCTGCCTCGGCGTGAGAAAGGGAAATACGCTGAGCGCGCTGCACATGTAATTCGGCGATGCCGTAATGGTGCGGGTGCTCGGCTATCAGCCCTTGAACATAAGCGTCCGCCGCTTCATCGCCTTCCGTAAGCACCAACAGGCGCACCAGCATGCGGTGCGACACCATATTCAGCGGTTCCAGTGCAGCCGCTTCCTGACACCAGACCAGTGCCTGGTTGAGATCACCATTGCTGCGCTGGCTGCACAGT
The DNA here is from genome assembly GCF_979258635.1 of Pseudomonas sp. AC070. Lineage (NCBI taxonomy): Bacteria > Pseudomonadati > Pseudomonadota > Gammaproteobacteria > Pseudomonadales > Pseudomonadaceae > Pseudomonas > Pseudomonas sp. AC070. Next base: position 1,073,412 of record NZ_OZ409871.1, on the reverse strand, counting down.
ACCGAGGCGCGCAACCAACTGCTGCGGCGGCTGTAGGGTTCGGCCTGCTGCAGCCAGGCCAGCGCCTGCTCATGGTCGCCGTGGCGGCTGCAAAAGCTCGCCAGACTCAGCAGCACATCGGCGTCTTGCGGTCGCCATTGCTGCGCCTGCTCCAGGGCGGCGCGGGCTTCGTGGTTCATTTCCAGTTCTTCGAGGAACTCGCTGAGGGTCAGGCTCGGGCCTGCGTCCAGTCGCCCCAGCCGCGCCTGACGCTGACGTAGAAACAGCAGGCCTTCATCCACCCGCCCGACGCAGCGCATGGCACGGAAGTATTCGCCGGCGAAGCTTTCCAGGGTGCCGTTTAGGCAACTGGCAATGCGGTACAACTCGCACGCTTGCTCGCGCAGCCCTTCGCTCCAGCGTTGACCGGCCAGTATTCGCCAGCCGTGCGGCTCGAAAGGCGATTGGCGCAACGCGCGCTCCACCAGCAGTTGCACCTGCGCGTTCATGCGCTCGTCCGCGCTCAGCAAGTCGGCGTAGCGCAGCGTAATCAGCGGATCGCTCCAGCGTTCCTGGCCGTGTGATTGCAACCACGCCAGTTGCACATCGCGCGGCTGTAGCACTGTCAGGGACGACGTTTTCGACAAAATCAGGTTGGAGTCGGTGGGGAAACGCTCCAGCAGCTTTTCCACCGCCTCCAGGGTTTGCTGCTCGCGACCGTCGTAGCCGTACAGCGCGCGCTGGGCCTGCAAGGTCAAGCGATGGTCCGGGGCAGAGGCCAGCAGCTCGTCGACGCACGCCACCGCGTCGGCACGCTGGTGGTTTTGCAAGGCGGCGTTGAACCGGTAATAGATGTCCCATAGCTCGCGGTCGGGCAGGTGCACGCCGTCGATTCGCGCCGCTTCGTCCATCGGCAGCATCAACATGCCGCGCGGCCCCGCCACGGCCTGATTGATAAACAGCGGCTCGGCCAGGTACTCGGCGAATTGTGACTGCGCCGGATCACGAATCAGCAGCGAGCCGCGCGGTTCGTCGTAGCCCACCACGGCCTGAAGGTGCCCGCTGCCGGTGTACTGAACGGTGAGCGTGAAGGGCACGCCGCGGTCAATTAGCGCCACGCTGGTCGGCCAGTCGACGGTGAATTCCACGGTCAGCCACTGGTTGTTCTGCGCCCAGGTGCGCTCAGCTAAATGGCTGGTGCCGTCGTAGCAAATAGCCTCTGCAACGTCGAGGTGCGACACGGCGCGGCCCCAGTAGCCCGACAGCGCGGTCAACGTGGCCGGCGCGCAGGTCATGTGGTGTTGACGAATAAACGTGACCGGCAGCACCTTTCGCTGCCCCTGCGGCGCGGCCAGGCGTTCGCGTATCGCCTGATAGAAGCCGCCGCCGGCCGCTTCGGCGTAGCCCGCAGCCGCTTCGTAGTCGCCGCGAAGACAGGCGATGTCGCAGCGCCGACCGGCGTACCAGTGCCCCCCGTTTTTATCGGCCAACAGCGCCCATTGCTGGGAGCGGTCAAACCACTCCCACGCTTCATCCAGGTGCTGACGCTCCAGCAATTGTTCGGCCAGTTGCCCGCACATCGCCGAACTTTCCATGCGCGCTGCAGCCGCCCGCAGGCGAGCCAGGGCCTGTTCGTCCTGGTTCAGCTGAAACTGCAAATCGGCCGCCTGCAACAGCGCATGGTGATGGTCGGGATGGCGCAACAACGCCGCTTCGCAGAGTTCCAGCGCTTCGTGAAAACGATCTTCGCGCTCTAGGCTATAGCTGCGCTGTACGTCCAGCCACGGATCGTCCACCGCACAGGCTTGGACCTGGGCGTGCAACTCGGCGCTGCGGGAGAAGTCGCGAAGCTGGGCATAGACCCGTGATTGAAACGCGAGCCACTCGGCACGGTGCGTGGCGTGTTCGGGCCACCACTCGGCGAGCTGGCGCATAAACTGCCAGGCCCGATACGGCCCTCGCCGTGCCAGCAGAAAATGGGCATAGCGCAGCCGCGACTCGGGTGCCAGCGGATAGCGTTTGTAGCCAAGGTAGGCCAGCACATCGGCCAGACGCGGTACGCTCAGTTGGTTGACCAACCGCGACGCCAGCGCCATGGCAACCGGGCCGCGCCACTGGCGGTAGTCACCCAGCGATTGCGCCAGGCTGTGAGCCTGAGCAAACAGGCCTCGCTCCACCATCGCTTCGATGTGAGCAAGGTTTTGCGCGGTTGCAGCGCTCTCCATCTGGGGCGCAAAAGTGCTTGAAGAATGCATCGACACCGTCCGTGGTCAGCAATAAAGCCGCTACTTTAGCCAGTCAGGATGACCGTCCACAAGCTCGCCGCCGTGCCCTTCGGCGCACTAGCTCAGGTACACTTCGCGCCACGTGCACGCGGGTCTGGCCAGAGCAATTCTGGCGGCTTCTGCGCTGCTACCCGAATTCGCTTCAAAGGTAATCCCATGCCCATTCGCCACTGCATCGTCCACCTGATCGAAAAGAAACCCGACGGCACGCCCGCCGTGCTCCATGCCCGCGACAGCGAGTTGGCCGAGTCGCAAGCCATCGAGAACATGCTGGCCGACCTCAACGAAAGCTATAACGCCAAGCAAGGCAAAGCGTGGGGGTTTTTCCAAGCGGAGTCGGGGGCGTTTCCGTTCAGTGGCTGGTTGCAGGAGTACCAGGCGGGCAATCAGGATTTCACCGCCTTCAGCCGTCAGGCCGTGGAGCACCTGCAAAAGCTGATGGAGGAGTCGAACCTCTCCACCGGCGGCCACGTGTTGTTTGCTCACTATCAGCAAGGCATGACCGATTACCTGGCCATCGCCCTGCTCCACCACAGTGAAGGCGTGGCGGTAAACGCCGCGTTGGATGTGACCCCCGCCAAGCACCTGGACCTCGGCCAACTGCACCTGGCGGCGCGCATCAACCTGTCGGAATGGCAGAACAACAAACAGTCCAAGCAGTACATCTCGTTTATCAAAGGCAAGAACGGCAAGAAAGTGTCGGAGTACTTCCGCGACTTTATCGGCTGCCAGGAAGGCGTCGACTCGCCGAGCGAAACCCGCACGCTGCTCAAGGCGTTCAGCGACTTCGTGGAAAGCGAAGACCTGCCCGAAGAACAGGCGCGCGCTAAGACCGATACCCTGGTCGACTACGCCACCAGCCAAGCCAAAATCGGCGAGCCGATGACGCTGCAGGAATTGTCGGGCCTGCTGGACGAAGAACGGCCGAAAGCGTTCTACGACCACATTCGCAACAAAGACTACGGCTTGTCGCCGGAGATTCCCGCCGACAAACGCACCCTCAGCCAATTCCGCCGCTTCACCGGCCGCGCCGAGGGGTTGTCCATCAGCTTCGAAGCGCACTTGCTGGGTTCGAACATCGACTACAACGAAGAACAAGGCACCCTGACCATCCGCAACTTGCCTACGCAGTTGATGGACCAGCTCAAGCGTCGTAAGGACTGACCGAGCCAGGGTCAACGTTCATCGTTTGCAGGAAATCGAGGCTAAAGCCTCTCCTACAAGAACTCCGTTTTCCCAACGGAACCCATTCCCTGTAGGAGAGGCTTCAGCCTCGATGCTTTTGACTTTCGCTGCCTCCACACCACCCGAGGCGCCCTTCAAGGATGAACCGAGCCAGGGTTGATGTTCATCGTTTGCAGGAAATCGAGGCTAAAGCCTCTCTTACAAGAACTCCGTTTTCCCAACGGAACCCGTTCTCTGTAGGAGAGGCTTCAGCCTCGATGCTTTTGATCTTCGCTGCCCTCACACCACCCAAGATCGAGCGAGCCAGAGCCGGCCGACGCGCAGTCGATCGTCAGAAGTCCTGCACAGTGGGGCGCAGCAAAATATCGCTGACATCCACATCCGCCGGCTGCTCAATGGCGAAAGCGATTGCCCGCGCGACCGAGTCCGCCGGAATGGCCATTTTGTAGAACTCATTAACGGTGTCGCTGCTGGCCTTGTGCGAGCTGCCGTGTTTCAGCTCGGTGTCGACGGCGCCAGGTGAAATAACGGTGGTGCGAATCGCCCCGCCCACTTCATGGCGCAAGCCGTCGCTGATGGCGCGCACGGCGAATTTGGTGCCGCTGTATACGGTGCCGCCCGGGCTGAACACTTTGTGGCCGGCGATCGAAGCGACGTTGATGAAGTGGCCGCTGTTCTGCTGTTGAAAACGTGGCAGGGCGGCGGCGATGCCGTAGAGCAGACCTTTGATGTTGATGTCGATCATGCGGTCCCACTCGTCCACTTTCACTTCGCTCATCGGTGCGATGGACATCAAACCGGCGTTGTTGATCAGCACGTCTACCCGGCCAAAGGTGTCGACGGCGCCTTGCAGCAGCGCTTCGACTTCGGCGCGGTTGGTGACGTCGGTGGTATAGGCCACGGCCTTGCCGCCGGCAGCAGTCAGCTCGCTGACCAGTGTGTCGAGCCGGTCTTTGCGGCGCGCGCCGAGCACCACCGAGGCGCCGAGGGCCGACAGATGACGGGCTGTCGCTTCACCCAAACCGCTGCTTGCGCCGGTGATCACCACTACTTTTCCAGAAATGTTCGCGCTCATGCTGCAATCCTCAAGGGTGTCGGGCCAGGGAGTTGGCACCGGTTGAGGGCGAGTATGAAGAGCGGGCTTGCAACTGGAAATGGAATAGATAGGATTTGGCTATTCCTAATTCTGGAACAATCAAACAAGGCGCCCGCCAATGCTCAACCGCATGGAACTGCTGAAAATTCTTTGCGCCGCCGCCGAGGCCGGCAGCTTTCGCGAGGCGGCCACGCGCCTGAGCATTTCGCCGCAAAGCGTGACGCGGGCGATTCAGGAGTTGGAGCAGCAGTTCGGCGAAATTCTGTTTCACCGCAGTACGCGCCAGGTGCAGATCACCGCGTTCGGCCAGCGGGTGGCCGCGCAGGCGCAGCAAACACTGGAAAGCGTGGACGAGTTGTTTCAACGCAACACCCGCAGCCAGGCGGTCGCCCTTAGCGGCCGGGTTGGCATTACCGCGCCCCACGCCATCGGCCGACGTTTTCTGGTGCAACTCTTGGTGCCGTTGCTGCGCGAGCATCCTGGGTTGCAGGTGGAATTGCGCCTGGAGGACGAAATGACCGACGCCGTGGCCGGGCAAATCGATATCGGCATTCGCGTCGGGATGATCCGCGACCGTCGTTACATTGCCCGGCCTATGGCGAAAGTGCCGCTGCATGTGGTCGCCAGCCCAGCGCTGTTGGCCATTGGCGGCGAACCGCTGACCCTTTCGCAGTTGCAACAACAACCGCTGAGCGCGCTGATCGACCGCCGCAGCGGCAGGCCGTGGCCGTGGCTGTTTGCCAATAACGAGCAGCTGTTTCCCGAGCCGGCCGCGTTTATCAGCGACGACCCTGAGGCAGAGTTGGAAGTGGTGTTGGCCGGCCTGGCCTATGCACAAATACCCAGTTATCTAGCCGTGCCGCATCTGCGCAGCGGGGCGCTGGTCAGCGTGCTGGATGCGCTGGCGCCGAGCCCGTGGGATTTGTTTATCTACCGCCCGCAGCGGGGGCCGGTGTCGCCTCGGGTGCGGCTGGTGTTCGACCATTTGCTCGCGCAGTTCAGCGACAAAAACCTGTTCCCCGAGCAGCCTTAAGCCGGTGTCAGGCATTCCGGCGCATTGAGTTTCGGGTCGTTCACAAAGTGCGCCAGCGCCCGCTCGCGCAAAACCGGGTTGGGCTGGCATAACAATTCCTGCAGCGCCGGCAGTGGCGCATCGTCGGCCAGCCAGACGTCCTGGCCTCGGGCATCCAGAATCAGCGGTCGGCGCAAGCCATTCGCCGGTTGAGTGACCACCGCCACGCTCAGGTACGTGTGCCCCTCCACCGGAAACGCCTCCCACACCGCTGCGAAATAAAGCGGCGATTCTTCACGGGTAATCCAGTAAGGCCGCTTGCGCACCGTGCCGCGCCATTCGTAAAAACCATTGGCCGGCAGCAGAGCGCGACGCAGGCGAAAGGCGTCGCGGAACATCGGTTGTTCCACCAGGGTTTCGGCGCGAGCGTGGGCGGGGGTTTTTGACAGGTCAGTGAGCCATGGCGGCGTCAGCCCCCAGCGCGCCAGTGCCGCGTGGCGCTCGCCTTCCACCTGACGCAGCATCAACACCTGGCTGGCTGGAGCGATGTTCCAGCCCGGCTGCTGCGCGGCAGGAAAACCAGGGGTTGCCGCCAGCGCGGGCGTCCAGCGAAACAGGGCGTAGCGTCCACACATCAGGCAACGGGCTCACATAAAAGAAGGGATCAACAGAGCAGCACGCCGTGCGGGTCTTCGGGCGGTTCGTCGCCCGGCAGCGGCAGCGCGGCATTGTACGCGGCGATCAAGCTGCGCGCGTGCTCGGCCTGCTGATTGGCCACCATCAAACCGAGCAAACCCAACGCCGGCAGCTCACCAGCGGCGCCGAGCAGGTGGCCGCCGGTGACGTGGGCTTCAACGCCCTCGCTGGCCAACATGCGCGTGAGCAATTCGGCCTCGAGTAAATCTTGTGGCTCATATATGCGTTGCATCAGTCGTTCTCCGCGCGAACATCCAACTCCCAGTCATCACCATCGGTACGCAGATCAAACACAATCGGCCGGCAGCACACCGGGCAATCTTCAATGTACTGCTGATCACCGCCGGATAGATCAAGCACCGCTTCGGCGGGTTCGCCGCAGTACGGGCAATCGTAGAACTGGGTTTCGAGCATGGGCAAAGCCTCTCAGGTTGAGGTGTTAACCATAAGACTCCAGACGCCGCCGTTTCGCCTAATTATTAAGGCGCAAGCTGCGCTGTGACTTGTCTGTATAATCGCCGGTCTATTGCTGACCACGCACCCACAGTGCCATTCCACCCGCAGAACAAGAGAGCATGATGGGCGAATTCGATGCCATCCGACCGTACGCTGACGCCGAGGTCCCTGCCGTTTTGGCGCGCCTACTGGCAGACCCTGCGTTTTTGCAGATCATTACCCACTTCCGTTTTCCGCGTTTGTCTCGCCACTTTTCCTGGCTGCTCAAGCCACTGATCGCCCACCGCCTGCGCTCGCAGTTTGCCTCGATCAATTCGGTGGCCACCTTGCAAGACAAGGTTGAAGTGTATGTGGACCGCAGCATCGAGCACGCCACCGACGGCGTGACGTACAGCGGCCTGGAACACCTGAAGGCCGGCAATGCGTACCTGTTTCTGGCCAACCACCGCGACATCGTGATGGACCCGGCTTTCGTCAATTACGCCGTGTACCACGCCGGCCTGCCGACACCGCGCATCGCCATTGGCGACAATCTGCTGCAAAAGCCGTTTGTCAGCGACCTGATGCGCTTGAACAAGAGCTTTATCGTGCACCGTTCGCTTACCGGGCGCCGCGAGAAATTGGCGGCGTTTCAGCTGTTGTCGGCGTACATCAATCATTCGATTCGCAACGACGGTGAGTCCATCTGGATCGCCCAAGCCGAAGGCCGCGCCAAAGACGGCGACGACCGTACCGATTCGGCGATTCTCAAGATGTTCCACATGAGCCGCAAAGACGAGCCGTTTGCCCAAGTGATTGGCGGGCTGAACCTGGTGCCGGTTTCCATCAGCTACGAATACGACCCGTGCGACCAAGCCAAGGCCCGCGAGCTGTATATCCGCGCCAGCACCGGCACGTACGAAAAAGCGGCCGGGGAAGACGACAAGAGCATCGGCCTGGGCATCACCGGCTACAAAGGCCGCGTGCATCTGAACTTCGCGCCGCCGGTAACCGAAGGCTTCGAGGACGCCAAGCAGTTGGCGGTGGAAATGGACCGGCAGATTCTCAGCGGCTACCGCCTGTTCCCCGCGCACTACCTGGCGTATGCGCAGTGGGCAGACCGCGACCCGACGTTGCAGGTGCCGGATGCCACCGAGTTGTTTCCAGCCGAAGAATTGGCGGCGGCGCAAACCGAGTGGCAAAAGCGCCTGGACAGCTGCCCTGCCGAGCAGCGGCCTTACTTGGTGGTGCAATACGCAACGCCAGTGCGCAATCAGTACCGCATCAAGGCTGGGTTGCCGTTGTAGGTTCAGGCAGGCAATAAAAAAGGCGGCCCCGGTTATTCGGGTGCCGCCTTTTTTGTTCGTGGGGTTCAATCAAACCTGGGTGCTAAACCACGACACCGCCAGCGCAACGCCCAAGCACGCGTAACCAAAGCTGGTGAAAAAACGATTGAGCTGCTGGGTAGAGATATCCAGCGCGGCGAGTTCGGCGGTTTCAGCAATGTCCGCCTCGGTTACCAGACCACTCACCGCACGGCGCTGGCGAATGTGGGTGGCGATCAACAGCCAGCTGCCGGCGACGGCGAAGAACAGGGCCAGCGCATTGATGGATTGAGCGGGATGGGACAACGCGAGGGAAAACAGCGTTTGCAGCGACATCAACAACCTCACCTTCAGGGCCACTTCGAAAGGCCCTGGCTAACCGTGCGCCGACCGGATTCGGGGCGCTACGGCGGCGGATTCTACTCCAGGCTTATGACGCTGGTTGGGTTTCCGACGAATGCCGAAGGTCGCGTAACGGCTGGCCCTCACCCCAACCCTCTGCCGCTCGCGGGAGAGGGAGCCTGTTTGCCGTCGCCCGCTAAATTTGTGCCGCGCCGCTGCGTTTAGGGGACAGGGGCCAGCCCCACGCCTTCTGCGCGATTTGCTAGAGTCGCGCCCACAATTACAAAGCTCGGAAGCACCCCATGCGCAAATTATCGATTGTGGTACTGGTTCTGCTGGTCATTGGTTTGGGGGTTTTCTTCAGCCTGCCAACGTACCTGGACCGCACGCTCAACAGCGTGGAAAACCCGGCGCCCTACCCCGCCAACGAACAAGCCGAAACCCTGCACAAAACCCTGTTTATCGCCGACCTGCACAACGACGAGTTGCTGTGGCAGCGCGACCTGCTCAAGCGCGTGAGCTACGGCCATTCCGACCTGCCGCGCCTGATCGAAGGCGGCGTGGCCTTGCAGGTGTTTTCCACCGTCACTAAAACCCCGCACAACCTTAATTACGAAAAGAACGGCAGCGACAGCGACGACATCACCTTGCTGGTCATGGCCCAGCGTTGGCCGACCGCCACTTGGAAAAGCCTGCTGCAGCGCGCGCTGTACCAAAGCCAGAAACTCAACGAAGCGGCGGCCGGCAGCGAAGGCAAGTTGGTGGTGATCAGAACCCGCAGCGGCCTCGCTTCCTTTATAGATGCCTGGAAAAAAGACCCGCACCGCGTCGCCGGCATCATGGCCACCGAGGGCTTGCAGGTGATCGAAGGCAAACTGGAAAACGTCGACCGCCTGTACGACGCCGACTTCCGCATCGCCGGCCTCACGCACTTTTTCGACAATGAAGTGGGCGGGTCAGCCCATGGGTGGGACAAAGGCGGCCTCACCCCGCTGGGCCGTCAGGTGATTACGCGCCTGGAGCAGAAAGGCATGCTTATCGACCTGGCCCACGCCTCGCGCCCATTGATCGATGACGTACTGGCCATGGCCACCCGCCCGGTGCTGGTCTCACACACGGGCGTCGAAGGCACCTGCCCCGGCACGCGCAACCTTAGCGACGCCCACATTCAGAAAATTGCCGCCACGGGCGGCGTGATTGGCATCGGTTTCTGGGAAACGGCGGTATGCGAAACCAGCGTGCCGGCCATCGTCAAAGCCATTCGCTACACCGCAGACAAAGTAGGCGTGGAGCACGTGGCCTTGGGTTCGGACTTCAACGGCACCATTCATGCCCCGTTCGACAGCACCGGCCTGGCACAACTGACCGAGGGCCTGCTCAAGGCTGGCTTCAGCGCCGACGACGTGGCCGCAATCATGGGCGGCAACGTGCAGCGCCTGTTGCTGCAAACGCTGCCAGAGGCGTGAGGTGAATGGGCTGAGCGTCTGTCGCTAGCAGGTATTTAGCCGGTTGCGTGCAACATTTCGCCGCACCGGCTTATTGCTTTACACTGGCGGGCGTTCATTCCTTAACCAATTGAAGAGATTCCCGTGCTCAAAGCACTCAAGAAAATGTTTGGCAAAGGCGAAGGCGAGCAGCCGACGTCTGTTCCTGCCGCCCCCTCTTCCGCGCCCTCTCCTGCCGTAGACAGCCCCCGCCAGGCCAACACCAGCCAGCCGCGGCCGCCACGCGCAGCGAAAACCGAGCGCACCGATGCCGCTCCAGCGCCTAGCGCGCCCGCTACGCCAACTGAAAAACCACGCCGCGCCCGTCCTGCGCCGGTTGTCAGCACCTGGACCCTGGAAGACTTCGCCGTAGAGCCGCAAGCCGGCAAAACCCGCTTCCACGACTTCGCCCTGTCGCCCGAGCTGATGCACGCTATCCATGACCTGGGCTTCCCGTACTGCACGCCGATTCAGGCCGAAGTGCTTGGTTACACGCTCAAAGGCCAAGACGCCATCGGTCGCGCACAAACCGGCACCGGCAAAACCGCCGCGTTTCTGATTTCGATCATCACCCAGCTGCAGCAAACCCCGGCGCCGAAAGAGCGCTACATGGGCGAGCCGCGTGCGCTGATCATCGCCCCGACGCGTGAACTGGTGGTGCAAATCGCCAAAGACGCCGTGGCGCTGACCAAGTACACCGGCCTGAACGTGATGTCGTTTGTCGGTGGCATGGATTTCGACAAGCAGCTCAAGCAGCTTGAATCGCGTTACTGCGACATTCTGGTGGCCACGCCGGGCCGCCTGCTGGACTTCGCCCAACGCGGTGAAGTGCACCTGGATATGGTCGAAGTGATGGTGCTGGACGAAGCCGACCGCATGCTCGACATGGGCTTTATTCCCCAGGTTCGGCAGATCATTCGCCAGACGCCGCCGAAGAACGAACGCCAGACGCTGCTGTTCTCCGCGACCTTCACCGAAGACGTGATGAACCTCGCCAAGCAATGGACCACCACCCCGGCCATTGTTGAAATCGAGCCGGAAAACGTCGCCAGCGACACCGTGGAGCAACACATCTACGCCGTCGCCGGCAGCGACAAATACAAGCTGCTGTACAACCTCATCACCCAGAACAACTGGGAGCGGGTGATGGTGTTTGCCAACCGCAAAGACGAAGTACGCCGCATTGAAGAGCGTCTGCTGCGTGACGGCGTGAGCGCCGCGCAAATGTCTGGCGACGTGCCGCAGCACAAACGCATCAAAACCCTGGAAGGCTTCCGCGAAGGCAAGATTCGCGTGATGGTCGCCACCGATGTGGCCGGTCGCGGCATTCACATCGACGGCATCAGCCACGTCATCAACTTCACCCTGCCGGAAATGCCGGACGACTACGTACACCGCATCGGCCGCACCGGCCGCGCGGGCGCCAGTGGCGTGTCGATCAGCTTTGCCGGGGAAGACGACTCGTACCAGTTGCCGGCGATTGAAGAATTGCTGGGCCGCAAGATCAACTGCGAGACGCCGCCGACCGAGTTGCTGACCCCGGTGCCGCGTAAGCATTAAAGCGCTGGTGGTTTTACGAAAAAGCCCGTCTCTGTGACGGGCTTTTTTATGATTGACGGAAATATTCCAACAAAACCTCCGTCATCCTCGCGCACGCGGGGATCCAGTATTTGTCAGGAAAATACACACGCCTGGGCGAGCCTAGCCCCCGAACGTCAGACCGTCGCGGGCGGGAGGATGGTGAAAAAAGCATCGCGGCTAAAGCCGCTCCTACAGACCGTGGGCGGGCGATGCTTTTACCCCTACTTTTCCCACCGCTGCGCCGCATCCTTGTCACTGCACTTGCCTTCAACCCAACGCGGCCCTTCGGGGGTGTCTTCCTGTTTCCAGAACGGCGCGCGGGTTTTCAGGTAGTCCATGATGAAGGCGCAGGCATCAAACGCGGCTTGGCGATGGGCGCTGCTGGTGGCGACAAATACGATGGGCTCGCCCGGCTCCAGTCGGCCGATGCGGTGCAGCACCTCAACCTTCAGCAGCGGCCAGCGCTGGCCCGCTTCGTCGGCGATTTTGCCGAGGGCCTTTTCGGTCATGCCGGGAAAGTGTTCAAGGAACATGCCCGACACATCACGGCCGTCGTTGAAGTCGCGTACGTAGCCAACAAAGCTCACCACCGCACCCACGCCGGCGTTGGCGGCGTGCATGGCGTTGAGTTCCAGGCCTGGGTCGAAGGCGGCAGCTTGTACGCGAATGGCCATGTCAGCCTCCGGTCACGGTGGGGAAAAAGGCCACTTCATCGCCGTCTGCCAAGGGCTCGCCGAGGCTGCAGAGTTCCTGGTTGCGGGCGCACATCAGGTTCTGCTCGCCGAGCACCTGCCATACGCCGCCACGGGCCAGCAGGTGCAGGCGCAGGGCGTCGAGGGTAGCGAACGCGCTGGTGTCGTTGATTTGCTCGGCGTCGATGCCGACGGCCTCGCGGTAACGGGCGAAATACTGCACGCGGATCATCACTGCACCTCGTCGGCCTTGAAATGGCCGCTCTTGCCGCCGAGCTTTTCCAGCAGGCGCACCGACTCGATCACCATGCCGCGATCTACGGCCTTGCACATGTCATACAGCGTCAGTGCAGCAACGCTGGCGGCAGTCAGGGCTTCCATTTCCACGCCAGTCTGGCCGGACAATTTGCACCGTGCCTGAATGCGCACGCGGTCTTCGCCCTCGGCGTTCAGCTCGACTTTGACGCCAGTGAGCATCAGCGGGTGGCACAAGGGAATGAGGTCGCTGGTTTTCTTCGCCGCTTGAATACCGGCAATGCGCGCGACGGCAAACACGTCGCCTTTTGGGTGGCCGCCAGACTGAATCAATTGCAGCGTCTGCGGCTGCATGCGCACGTAAGCTTCGGCCACGGCTTCACGGAAGGTCACCGCTTTGTCGGTGACGTCGACCATATTGGCGCGGCCTTGGGAGTCGAGATGGGTTAACACGGGCGTGCTCCGTTGGAAGAGCGGGAATTAAACCCGTGGGTCAGAATTGGGTCAATGGCCGGTTAGCCCTGCCCGCTAAAGGGCGGCTGTAGGAGCTAGCTTGCTAGCGAAGCTTTTAAAGAGCTTCGCTAGCAAGCTAGCTCCTACGACGGCGGTCACGGCGCCAGGACCGCCTTGCTCAGCGGTTTCGGCTTCGCCTTCCTGAACACCAACACATTCCCCACCATCACCAGCACCAGCCCCATCAATGCCGGCGCGCTCCATTGGTAACCCTCGACAAACGCCGAGATGTTCAGCGCCACCACCGGAAACAGCACCGTGCAATACGCCGCCCGGTCCGGCCCCATGCGCCCGACCAGGGTCAGGTACGCGGTAAAGCCAATCACCGAACCCGGAATCGCCAGGTACAGCAGCGACCACACGTACTGCGCGCTCGCGTCAAAACTCAACGGCGTGCCGGTTACCAGGCAATAGCCGCTCAGAATCAGCGCGCCATAGAGCATGCCCCAGGCATTGGTGGTCAGCGGTTTGAAGCCGGCTTTTTGTTGCAGGCTGGAGAGCATGTTGCCGGCGGAAAAACACAGCGTGCCGAACAGCGCCAATGCCAGGCCGATCAGGGTTTCGCGGCTGGCTTCATGGCCGGCCATTTCCGGCCAGAACAGAAGCGCCAGCCCGGCCAGGCCGAGCGCCCCGCCGGTCATGACGTTGAGGGCGATGCGCTGGCCGAAAAACACCCGCGCGTTAATGGCGTTCCACAGCGTGGCGGTGGAAAACACCACGGCAATCAGCCCGCTCGGAATCCACTGACTGGCGGTGTAGAAGCACATGAAGTTCACGCAGAACAGGCACAAGCCCTGGGCCAGACACAGCCATTGCGCGCGGCGGTTAAGCGGTTGCAGGCGACGGCTGAGCAGCAGCACGGCAAACAGCACCAGCGCCGCCAGGCCGAAGCGATAGGCGATGGACAGCGCGATGGCAACGCTGCCGACTTGCAGCTTGATGGCGATCCAGGTGGTGCCCCAGATCAGCACGGTAAGCAGGTACAACGAGAGGTTCATGGCAGTGCTCCTGAGCAATGCCTGCAGTCTGCTCAGCTCACCTCGCGCCCGCTTGCACAAACTTGCGCTTATTTACCGGCGACGGCTGGCAGCCACGTGCGTCGGCGTTACCATAGCCGTCATTGCCACCCGCCTGCGCCCCGTGCCATGACCCAACTCGCCCACATTCAGGTGTTCCAAGCGCTCAACAGCTCCCCCAATGCGCAGCTGGAGCATTGCGCCGAATTGGGCGACGGCTTGAGCGCCGCCATGTGGAGCAACCACCACGACGCGCGCGAGTACGAGGGGCCGAGTCATCACACCTTGTCGTGTTATCTGGCCGGCGGCACCGGCACATTTCGCCGTGAAAAACCGGGCGAAAAAGGCGCGCCGGGCAAGCTGTGCATTATGCCGGTGGGCCACGACTCTTCCTGGGTCATCAACGGCGACATCCGCCTGGCGCACCTGTATATCAGCCCCGAACGCTTCGCCCTGAGCGCCATCAGCCTGCTGGACCGCGAGCCTCGGGAAGTGGAGTTGCGTGAAGGCACTTTTGTCGACGACCCGCTGCAAACCCAGCGCTTCCACCAGCTCACGTCGCTCAACTGGAATGAGCCCGGCGAGCGTTTGCTGACCAGCAGCCTGGCCCACGAAATGATCAGCCATGCCCTGCTTAACCAGGTGGGCCAACGGCAAAACCTGCGGCTCAAGGGTGGACTGGCGCCGGCGTTGCGCCGCGTGCTGGGCGAGTACATCGAAGCGCACCTGAGCGAGCCCATCAGCCTGGGCCAACTGGCCACGCTGGCAGCGCTGTCGGAATACCACTTTGCGCGCATGTTCCGGGAAAGCTTTGGCGTGCCGCCGCACCGGTATCTATTGGCGCGGCGTCTGGTGCGGGCTCAGCATTTGTTGAAAGACACTGCTCTGCCGCTGGGGGATGTGGCGCTGGCGTGTGGGTTTGCCAGTGCCAGTCATTTCAGTAATCGGTTTCGCAGTGCGTTGGGGGCGACGCCTGGGGAGTATCGGGCGGCGTTGAAACCGTAACCGAACAAAAAACTGTCATTCCCGCGCAGGCGGGAATTCAGAGTTCTGCAGGTATATTCGGTGGCCGGCAAAGCCTGGGTCCTCGCGTTCGCGAGGATGACGGTGGGTGGGTTTAAAGCCGCTGTTCAGGCCAACAACGCGATCAACCCACTCAGCGGCAAAATCCCACTCAGCGGCAGCACCCAACCGCTGCGCCAGGCCATCAGCAAGCCGACGCTCAGCCCGGCGAGCATCAGCTGCAACAGCCCGGTGATGATGCCCATGTCGGCGGTCAGTTCGATGATGTTCAAGGCCATGCCCAGCGCCAGCAACAACGCGCCGACCGCGCGTAAACCGTAGGTGCGGGCGTTGGACGGTGCACTGTTGAGCAGCGCTTTGTGGTGGCGCGACATGGCCAGGCACAGGGCAGTCATGCCCAGATAGTTAAGCCCGAAAGCAAGAAACAACATCAGACGCTCTCCTCTGCCAGCTCACGGCGTTCCCGTTTCGCGCGGACCTTCACCGGCGCTTCTTTGGCCACGCGCGGCCACCAGGCCAATTTCGCGCACAGCAGGCCAACGGCAAAAATCGCCAGGTCGATGCCCGGCACGCGCCAGTCACCGCGCGCGATGGCGGCGCTCAGGGCGCCCGGTTGGCCGGTGAGTACGTCCAGCGCCGGCAGCCCCAAGGCCAACACGGCGGCGACGGCAAACAGGTCGCGCCCTACCCGGCCACTGTTGCGGCGCGCGATGGCCCATAGGGCGACTGCGATCCACACGCCAATAAAGGTGTATGCCTCCCAGTGGTCGCGCAGGTTGACGGTGTTCGCAATCATCCGGTTGCCATACAGCAGACCGAGGCTGGCAATCGGCAGCCCGCCTAGCACCGCCCCGTTCATGGCCCGCACGAAGCCCACGCCCCAGCCGCCTTTGGCTTCGCGCTTGCGCAGCCACACCTGTAAGCCGCCGGCCACCATGGCGCAGCCCATCAGGCCCAAACCGAGGTACAGCCAACGCACGATGGCGCCACCAAACTGCGCCATGTGCACGTTGGTCAACCAGGCGTAGGCGGTGTAGCCGGGTTTGTAGGGTTTCTGTTCGTGGAGGAAGGCGCCGGTAGTGGCGTCGTACGACATGATCCATTGGAAGTCGACCACGCGGGAGCGGTCGTAGCGGCGAATGTCGACCACAGCGGCTTTGTCGCCTGGGTGGTGCACGCTGATCCAGCCGGTTTCGGTGCCGCCTTCGCCGCTCGCAGCCCAACGCCGTTTGGCATCCAGCACCAGCTTGTCGATGGAGGCGGCGTGGTCGGTTTTGCGCTTGAGTTCTTCACGGCCGAACTGGCCCTGCACTTCGGAGAACATTTTTTCGATGTCGCCCTTGTAGCCCACCTTCAAGCCTGCCGGCATATAAAAGGTGACGAAAATCGCCAGGCCGGTATACGCGATCAGCAGGTGGAACGGCAGGCCGACCACGCCGAACAGGTTGTGCGCATCGAGCCAGGCGCGCTGGCCGTTGGCGTCGGGGCGCAAGGTGAAGAAGTCTTTGAAAATGCGCCGGTGAATGATGATGCCGCTGATCAGCGCCACCAGCATAAACATGCCGGCAATGGCGACGATGTACATGCCGAGCATGCCGCCAAACAGGTTGTAGTGCAGGGTGAACCAGAAGTTGCCGCCGAGGGTTTTCGGCAGCACCTCGCCGGTTTGTGGATCGAGGGTAAAGCTAACAAACGGCTCCAGCTCGTTCTGCGGCTCGTAGCCGGCGTACCAGTAAGGTTGGCGCTCGTCGGGCGGACGCATCCAGATGGCGTGCGGGGGTTTGGGTGCTTGTTTCTGCACCCAGGCGCTGACCTGATCCAGCGTCAGCGACGTTTCGCCGACCGGGTGCAGCGTCGGGCGCATCCACACTTCCAGCTCTTTGTCGAAGCAGGCAATGCTGCCGCCGAACAAGATGACGAACAGCAACCAGGACGGCAGCAACCCGCCCCAGGTGTGCAGCCCGGCCATGGCCTGACGCAAACTTTTGTTTTTTACCGTGCTCTCTGCCGAACTCATCGCCGTGCTCCGAAATCACCCGCGACCAACGCCGCTGCCGCCAACACCAGACTCAGCCCCACCAACACCAACCAGGCCCGCGAGGCGGACCGGGCGGCGAAGGTGTAAATAATGGCCGCCGCGTAGACGATAAAACTCGCCAAACTGGCGAACACCACGCGGTCGCTGCGCACCAACGGCAGGTACACCGTCAGGAACATGGTGCTGGCATAGGCCAGGCCATAGCCGGCGAAGATGGCCGCGATGATGCGCGACGCGGTGCCCAGCACCGGAGACGTTCTCCAGTTGCCGGCGGCGCTTTTGCTCGAAATAGCGTTACTCACGGGACTCCTTCATAGCCAAGCATTACCAGTCATAGGTCGCGCTCGCGGTCACTGTGCGCCCGTAGCCGTAGTAGCAGGCTTGCTCGGTGCACGAACTGTAATATTCCTTGTCGTCCAGGTTGCTGGCATTCACTGCCAGTTTCAGGCCGTCGATTTTGTAGTGCAGGCTGGCGTCGAACAGGGTGTAGCCGCCGGTTTCCACGTTGATGATGCGCGGGCCGTACAAGCCGTACAGGGCGTTGCGGCCGGTGTACGAGGTTTCGCCGGTGTAGCGCGCACCAAAGCCTGCGCCAAGGCCGGCCAGAGGGCCGCTCGGTTGGGTGTAATCCAGCCAGGCGCCGGCCGATTCACGCGGCACGTACGGCATGCGCGTGTCTTCTTCCCAGGCGTTGACGCTCTTTTGCACGCGGGCGTCGGTGCGGCTGTAGTTGGCGGTCAGGTCCAGGCCTT
Source organism: Pseudomonas sp. AC070 (assembly GCF_979258635.1). Lineage (NCBI taxonomy): Bacteria > Pseudomonadati > Pseudomonadota > Gammaproteobacteria > Pseudomonadales > Pseudomonadaceae > Pseudomonas > Pseudomonas sp. AC070. The sequence continues at coordinate 1,055,703 of NZ_OZ409871.1, read as the reverse complement.
CGGCCAAACTGGCCAGCGCTTCGATCTCAAACCCTTTGCTGCGCACCTCGCCCACCTGACGCACTTCGGTGATGTTGTTGGGGTTGGTGCTGACCACGTTTTGCTTGGTGATATCGAAAAACGCCAGGCTCACAAAGCTGCGCTGCCCTTCGGGCTGGAACTTGATGCCCGCTTCGTATTGCTTGCCGGTTTCCGGCTCGAACGGCTGGTTGGTGACCGGGTCGGTGGCGGTGGTCGGGTTGAACGACTCGCTGTAGCTGACGTAAGGCGCCAGGCCATTGTCAGCGACATACACCAGGCCGACGCGGCCGGTGAAGGCTTCGTCATCGCGGCTCACGCGGCTGCCGTTGAGGTTGCTGGTGGTGTCGCCTTTGGCGATGTCGTAACGCCCGCCAAGCAACAGGTTCCAGTGTTCGTCGAACTTGATCTGGTCCTGGGCATAAAAGCCGGTCTGCCGACGCATGATGTCGTTGTCGGAATCTTTGGCCGGCAGCGGCACGTCGAGGCCGTATTGCGGGTTGTACAGGTCCAGCGTCGGGCCGGTGCCCAGGCGGCTGATTTCATGGTTGTCGAGCCGGCGCCAGTCCACGCCCAGCAACAGGTCGTGGCTCACCGGGCCGGTGTCGAAATTCGCTTCGGCCTGGTTGTCCATCGACCAGGCGCTGAACTGCTCATCTTTCACGTTCGCGCTGCGGGTCAACGTGCGGCCGTCGAAGCGCACACCAATGTTGTTCAGGTAGCGGTAGTCGTAATTCATGTTTTCGTAGCGCACGTTCTGGCGCAGCGACCACACGTCGTTAAGGCGGTGCGACAGCTCGTAGCCGAGCGAAGCATGGGTGCGCTCGAACTTATTGAAGTTAGGGTCGCCTTCATAGAAGTCCGGGTCGCGGTTGTCTTTCAGGCGGAAGGCCTGCATCAGCTCCGGAGCGAAGGCGCGACTGAAGGCAAAGTTGCCGTCGTCTTTTTGATAGGTGGCCAGCAGCGTCAGCTCGGTGTCGTCGTTCGGCTTCCAGGTCAGGGTCGGAGCGAAGGCTTGGCGCTTGTTGTCGGTTTTGTCGACCTGGCTGTTCATGTCGTTGCCGAGCATGGTCACGCGATAGGCCAACGTGCCTTGGTCGTCCAGCGGGCCACCGAAGTCGGCGGCGAGTTCGCCCAGCTCATCACTGCCGGCGCGCACGCTGACCTGGTGCAGCGGCGTATCGGGGGCGCGTTTGCTCACCAGGTTGATCACCCCGCCCGGCTCGCTTTGGCCGTACAGCACCGAGGCCGGGCCGCGCAGCACTTCGACGCGCTCGAGCAAATAGGTGTCGGGGCGCATCATGCCGTAAGTGCCGCGCGACAAAGGCAGGCCGTTGACGAAGGTGGAGCTTTTGGAATCGAAGCCGCGCAGGCTCATCCAGTCGTAACGCGGGTCGTAGCCGTAGGGCACGCTGACGCTTGGGGTGTAGCGCAACGCTTGTTCGACGGTGGTTACGCCACGGGCTTCCATTTGTTCACGGCTGACCACGGAAATGGACTGTGGCGTTTCCAGAATCGAGGCGTCGGTTTTGGTGCCGACTCGGGTGCGTTTGGCCACATAACCGCCCACCGGGCCGACGGGAGAGTCGACCTGGCTGCTGCTGTTGATGTTGACGTCACCCAATTCCACCTGTCCCTCCTTTAGGGCCGGCGCCTGTTCAATACGAAAACTGCCATCGCTGGCCTGCACCGCTCGCAAGCCTGAACCGGCGAGCAATTGGGCAAACCCTTGCTGCACCGGGAACTGGCCGTTCAACCCAGCGCTGCTGCGCCCCGCGGTTAATTGCGGGTCAAAGCTGAGCAGCACACCGGCACGCCGGGCGAACGCGTTCAAGGCGTTGTCCAGCGAACCCGCCGGAATCTGATAATTCTGGTTGGCGGGCGCAGCGCTGACGACCATCGGCAGCGCCGCCAGAGGCAGGCTGACGCTAAGCAGTGCCACGCGCACCGCGCGAGCCAGGAGATGCGGAGTGCAAAGAACGGCCATGAACGAATCCTTCGGCTAGAAAAAGTGGTTAGCGGAAGGGAGGCCGAGCAACTCCGAAAAACCTGCAAAACTTTTTGGGAATTATTTACATCGGCGAGGAAATTGCAATCAGCGCGTGACTGAATGGCGCCTTGTTCTTAACAAGGTGTGTACGCCAGCGGCCTAAACAGCGGCTAACGTCACCCACCAGCGCGTGCGATACAGCGCCTGAACCGGCAGGGTTCGCGCCACGGCTTGCAGGGCGCGCTCGCTGTCATCCAGCGGGAACACACCGGAAATACGCAGCTCGGCCACAGCCGGATCGCAGCGCAAAACACCGCGACGCTGACGGCTGAACTCGGCGGTGAAATCGGCCAGGCGCATGTGCCGCGCGACCAGCACGCCGTCCATCCAGCTGCTGCGCTCGCTTTCTACCGCTTGCGGCGTTTGCACCGCGTGACTGCTGAAGCGCGTTTGCCAGCCTTGATTGATGACGCTGGCGTTGCTGCCATCGCCGGGATGCACCTCCACCGAGCCCTCGTACACCGCCACCTCGCACAGCTCGCCACGTTCACGCAGCAGAAAGCGCGTACCCAGCGCACGCAAACGGCCTTGGGCGGTATTCACCCAGAACAGACGGCGCTGCGGGTCGGCGGCGGTTTCGACGAAAATTTCGCCCTGGTACAGACGGATCAGCCGTTGCTCGCTGGTGTACTGGATGTCCACCGCAGTGCCGGCGTTCAGGTGCAGGCGGCCGCCGTCAGGCAAAACAATATTGCGCCGCTCGCCGATGCCAGTGCGCACGTCGGCCAGCCACGGCTGGATGGCGTCGTTGCGGTGGGCGATCACGCCGGTGCCACCGGCCGCGACCAAGATCGCCAGCGCCTTCAGGGCGCGGCGCCGCTGCGGGTCGTGGCGCGCGCCGTCCAACGTGGCGCGGCCGACACCTGGCCCGATAGCCGCGAAGCGTCCGCTCAAGGCGTCCAAGCGCTGCCAAGCCAATTCGTTGTCCGGGTGTTGCGCACGCCAATGCTGGCAGGCGCTGAGTTCATCAGCTGCACACGCGCCCGATGCCAAGCGCACGCGCCAGGCAATGGCCTGCTCCACCACCGCCATATTCAACGGCGCGCTCATGAATACAGCGCCTTGTAGCAGTGGCTGAACGCGAGGGTCATGTATTGCTGAATGGAACTGAGCGACAGCCCCATGCGCTCGGCGATTTGCGCATAGGTCAGGCCATCGAGTTGCGACAGCAGAAAGGCTTCGCGCACGCGCGGTTTCAGCCCGTCGAGCAGGCGGTCGATTTCAATCAGGGTTTCGAGTACCAGTGCGCGTGATTCCGGCGACGGCACTTCGGGCTCTGGCAACACGGCGAGTGCGTCGAGGTAAGCGCGTTCCAGGCTGGCGCGGCGGTAATGGTCCACCAGCAAGCCACGGGCGATGGTGGCGAGAAAGGCGCGCGGCTCACGCAGCTCTTTGTTCTCGCGTTGCAGCAGCACGCGCATAAAAGTGTCTTGCGCCAGGTCCGCGGCGTTGTGCGGGCAATCCGTACGTTGACGCAGCCAGCCGTTCAGCCACCGATGATGGTCGTGGTAGAGCGCAGTCAGAAAAGAGGAAAAGGCGGAGTGAGCCGGCACAGCAGCACCTGAATGAGCGACACGTTCTTAAATGCGAATATATTTCAATTAAGACACAGTGTCACGCACGTCACAGTTCACACCAGAGTTTCGTTCGCCGCCGGGCTCAGTTTGCCGAGGCACGACAACCCGCGTCCCTGATCGATGGCCAGACCAAAGCGGATGCTGATGATCACCTGCTCCAGTTTTTCGATATCGGCCAACTGATCGCTGCTCAACATCCGCTGCGCCACGCGACCCTGATCGTTGGAAAGCGAAAGCATTGCGCTGCCATCCGGGCCGCCAATGCTGAAACGCACCAGGAACTCATCCTTAAAAGAGTCGCTGACATATTTAAAGGGATTAACCATGGCCTCATACCTCGGTTTGTTCGTAACTTGCTTAACCCCTTCGCAAGTCGGGGGCCAACTTCGCAAGCAACACGACAGGCGGTCGGGAATGAAAGGCTTTAGGTCGTTATTTATTCGACTTGGCAGTTCTGCGCACGCCGAAGGCCGTTTTCCGCCCCCAAATTCACACGGTCGTTTAAGCGAAAAGTGCACCGCAAACAACCACTTGCCCCTTAACCGGGCAGTCAGCATCCTGTGCCACTACTGCGCCAGCAAGTGCTATTGAATTAATTGCGAAGGGAAAGTTTGAGCTTTGCCGAAGGCCGTCTACGCTGAAACACGGCGCGCTAAAAACATCTTGTCCGAAGACTAGAACTTTGTACGAGCGTGACCGGTCAACAACCAAGACTTGAATAACAAGACTTGCCTAACTGGTGTGCAAACCAGGCTGTTTTAACTACCTGCCCCTGCCAAGTTTTATTCAGCCCTATTTAGCAAACAGGTAATGGACCATGCACAATCCCTTTCAGTTACTGACCGAAGCGTTCCACCCGCAATACCGCGTCAACCTGAGCATCGAGCGGCTCGATGGCAGCATCATGTTGACCTTGTCCGAAGGCCAGACCGTGGTAGCCAAGCGTCTGATCAGCCCGGACCAACGTAACGACGAGAAGCGCCTGCGCAACGTGATCCGCTCGCTGCAACAACGCATCGAGCTCGAACACGCCGCGGTTTAACGCCGGTACTTCTCAACCTGCCTGTTAGAGCACAGCGCTTAGTCGGTGTCCGCGGCTTCGGCTTCAGTCGAACGTGAGGACGAGGCGCTTCTGCTTTCCCCCTTCGCCGTCACCGACGGAAAGTTCGACGACGCGTAGCGCACCACCAACACCGCCAGGGCCAACAGTAAGATCGCGCCCGACACATACACCACGCCCATGTCCGGTCTCTGATGATGTGACACATCGGAAATCAGCAAACGCGTGAGCGCGGTGATCGCCACGTAAATCAGAAAGCGCACCGGCATGTGGTTGGTCTTGACCAACCGTCGCCCCCAAAAATGTGGCTTTTGACTCGATGGCAGCAACGACCTTAGCTGAACCATGACCATAGAAAACCACGATACCGCTCGGGTCGCCGCAGACGCCAAGGCGCTTCGAACAACTGAAATTCCAACGCTACGATCCTTTACGCGACTCCGTATGCTCTCCCAAGTAGCTCCGCGCATACATTTTATGAGCACCAAAAAAGCGGGAAATCGCACCGCTGGCTGTGTGATCCAGTCTTGCCGAACTGAGGAATAACAAGGACTAGCATCAGCCACTTCAGGGCATCCGCAAGACTATGTATAATCCAAAAAATTTAGGTGCTGTTATCTTGGACAAAAGGACTGTCGATTGAAATCCATTAGCTTTGTAAATATGAAAGGCGGCGTATCTAAGACTACTTTAGCGGTCAACGTCGCTGACTGCTTGGCTCGCAGACACGATCTACGTGTGCTAATCATCGACCTAGACCCACAATTCAATGCAACTCAATGCATTATGTCAGGCGAAGACTACAAAAGGCATTTACAGCAAAATGAGCATACAGTCATTGACTTATATGACGACACCCCACGACCAGTCGTTGGTGCAGTAAAAGGTGCCGCGATTTCAGAAGTTGTCACGATAAATCAAATCTCACCAGTCGAAATCAAAAAGAACCTAAATTTGCTGCCAGGTGCGCTAGAACTCTACAGATTAGAAATGGCAGGAGGCCAAGGTAGAGAACTTCGGCTAAAAAACTATGTGGATTTCCTACGAAATGAAGATCTTTACGATATAGTAATAATTGATACACCTCCAACACCATCTGCGTGGATGTCATCTGCACTGATCGCATCTGATGCATACTTAGTACCGGTGAAACCAGAACCTCTTTCCGCAACAGGCATAGACCTTCTTCGCTCGGTAATTACTAGAGTTAGCTCTAATTACAATTTAAACATCGAATGCGCAGGAGTGGTTCTCACCATCGCCGAAGAACAGACTGTTGTTTTTCGTGAAGCGAAACAATTCGTTGACGGCGCCACTTTTTGGAAAGGCAAACGCTTCGCCAAGCACCTACCCAAACGAACTGCTATCGCTAGAGGTCAGGGAAACCAGAGCTTAATTCTCGACATGCAGGATGCTGAATTACGTCTGGCCATTACTCAAATCTCGAAAGAGCTTCTAACTCGACTGGGAATAGAGGAATAAAAATGTTATCCAAAAGTGAAATTAATAAAGCCAAAAGATTCATAGAAGAATTTTCATGGTTGATGGAGAGCTACAGCAAGCTAGATTTGCGATCTGTTGCAAAACTTATCGACGAGCTTCCAAACGAGCCTACGACGCTCCAATTAGCAAATCGAACAAAAGAAAAGGCTCAACCAAAAACAAGTTTTTTGACTGGGATCCTCCCAAGTCTATTTATGGATACTCAACTTTTTAAAAGCAATGAAGAAATTTCTGATTTTGCCAACTCAATTCTGGGAGTAACGGTTCTGAGGGCACACAAAAAATCAAAATTTGAAATTATCGGTCACATCGTTTGCGAGACTATAAGCTTGGACGAAAAAGGTATCGATAGAGTAGTGAAAGCCTTGTCAATCCTGTCCAGCGACGAATCAAGAAGAAAGCAAATAGCCAATAAGAAAAATGAAGGTTTTTTCGGATGGAATGACGTAATTCAAGAGCTTAGCGGAGAGTAGTAATGATACGTGCCATCCAAGAGGATTTCGAACATGTACGCAAATTTATTGGTGAATATCGCCTCCAACCTCTTCTTGATGATGAAGAGGCTGTGAAAAAAATTAAATCCGCACATGCGAAATATTTCTCTGCTCTGACAGTTTTCCACGAGTTAAAACACAAGAATTCAGCACTCCCTTTTCCGCCAACCAACTCACCAGAAAAAAATTTAGAACTGACTGAAAAATTTTGGGCCTACCTTGAAGAAATACTTTCGGAGCTTGGAAGCGCTTTATTTCTTCTTGCAAATGGATTCTACAAGGCTGCTGAGTTGGTACTAAGAAGCACGCTTGAAAACTTTTTCAAAATCAACGCATCCTTCCACGCGCCGAGCATATTCGAAACAAAAAGCACTTATGAAGTTATCGACCTATCAAAAAATAGCGAAATATTCAAAAGTGAGCCTGGCGCTGGGATTTTTGTAAAATTAAAAAACCACTATGTAACCCTATGCAAATCAGTGCATACAGCAGACGTAGACAGCATGCAAAAAGTTACCGCACTAGGTTATTTTCCACATATTGATAAATCCAAATTATCCTCCACCTCAAAAATTTATATTTCCACAACATCAAAATACGTAGAGATACTTTCGCTACTTTTTAAGGAATCATTTCACGAAATGCATTACAAAAATAAAGACATAATTCAAACATGCTTCACAAAACCAACCAATGAAAAAATCTATGCAGTCAAATAGGAAGATCCACAAAAATATCGCCACTTAAATAATGGAATGATTATTTTTAAAAATATGCCGCGCTCACTCCTTTCCTAAAGATTCATCTCCAACGCCTTCACCTGTCATATCTGTAATTTTACTGGATGGAAATCGATAAGAGGCGAACCGAACAGCTAACACCGAAAGAGATAACAAAAATATCCCGCCACAAAGATAAAGCAGCCCCACATCCGGTGATTTATGGTGAGAGACATCACCTATCAAGTAACGTGTCAACGCAGTGATAGCTATATAAAGTAAAAACCTTATTGGGAGGTGATTGGTTTTAAAATAAATACCTACCATCGCGCCTAGCTCTAGATAAATGAAGAGCAAAAGAATATCGTCTATTTTGGCATCTCTTTCATCAACCATCCCCATAAAAGTAATAATAGATGCCCAAGCCGTTACGGCACCAATGGCAAACAACCCAAGATAGTGAAAGCCTTCAACTAGAAGATTTCCCAGAGAGTTTGCGTTGTCATGCATACGTTTGCGAGTACTGTCTGCCCACTTCATATTTATCCACCTCAGATCAAAATCAAAAATTCACTTCAATCAGGCATACAACTTCGTAGGCTGCTCTAGACCTTGTGTTAGATACGAGTGGTTCGTCTTGAAGTAGATGCCGACCATGGCACCCAGCTCCAAGTAAATGAACAGCAGCAGAATGTCATCGACCGTGATGTGGCCCTTTTCGATCATTTGCAAAAACGCCGTGACCGCCGCCCACGCCGTGATGCCGCCAATGCCGAACAGCGCCAGGTAGTGAAAACTCTCCACCAGCAAATCGCCCAGCGACTCGGCCAGACCGTGCATGGACTGCTTGAGGTGTTCCGCCCATTTGATTTTCAACACGCGCTTCCTTGAGAACTGTGCAGCCAAGGGTATGGCCAGCAGATGACAAGCTCATATGCACGTTAAAGGCCATGGCCAGCAGACTGAAACAGTCTGTGACAGCGCAGAGGGCTGGACACGGCGGTTATTTCCCAGCGATAACCTGCGTCCGGCCCACGTCCGTCTATGGTGGTTGAGACCACTTCGCAAGGGAGCTTGAAGATGAAAAATCCAGTGTGCTGCACGCACCAGGCGCTGCTGCTGATTGTGCTGGTGTTGATGTGCGCGTTCAGCCTCGTGCACCCCGGCCTCGCCATTGCCGCCCCGGTGGCCAAACAGAACAGCCAAGTGCCCGGCTATTACCGGCTGGCGCTGGGCGATTTTGAAGTTACCGCGCTGTATGACGGTTTCAACCTGATCAACAACAAACTGCTCAAGGGCGCCAGCGCGGACACCATCCAGAGCGCGCAAGCGCGGCAGTTCCTCGACGCCACCAACGGCGTGCAAACCGCCGTGAATGCGTTTCTGATCAACACCGGCGAGCACTTGGTGTTGGTCGACAGCGGCGCCGGCAAGTGCCTGACCGACAACCTCGGCAACGTGCAACGCGACATCGAAACGGCCGGCTATACGCTGGAACAAGTCGACACCCTGCTACTCACCCACCTGCACCCCGACCATGCCTGCGGCGTGCTCGACGCCAAAGGCGAACGCGCGTTTCCCAACGCGACGCTGATGCTCAACAAAGCCGAAGCCGACTACTGGCTGAACCCGGAATTGCTGGCCAAAGCACCTGCCGACAAACAAGCACGGCTGAAAATGATCGCCGCCAGCGCCGCGCCTTATAAAGCTGCCGGCAAGCTGAAGCTGTTCACCGACGGCAGCGAGCTGATGCCGGGCGTGAAAGACATGGCCCTGTACGGCCACACCCCTGGCCACAGCGGATTTATGTTCACCTCCAAAGGGCACAAGTTGCTGGTATGGGGCGATGTGGTGCACAGCCACTCGATTCAATTCGCCCATCCGCAGGTGGCCATCGACTTCGACAGCGACGCCAAACAAGCCATCGCCACGCGCAAACACATCTTCGCCGAAGCCACGGCAGAGAAATTCCTCGTCGCCGGCGCCCACCTGCCCTTCCCCGGCATCGGCCACGTGCGCAAAAAAGGCACGGGCTTTGCCTGGGTGCCAATCGAGTTTTCGCCGTTGCCCAAACCCTGATTGCGCGGTGCCACTGTTCAACCGGGCGCGAGTCCTTTATGCTCGCCAACCTGTATAAATACACAGTAATCGTTGCTAGAAGGTGAGGTGATGAATGGCCGTCGAAGTGGTGTACCGCAGCAGTCGCGATCCGGAGCGCTTGTTCATGGATAAAGCCGAAGCCGATCGTTACGACAAAATGCTCGAACTGGCCGAATCCCTGGCCGTGGTGCTGCAAAAAGCCGTGCCGTCGCTGAGCGAACAGCAGGTTGAGGAAATCGGGATTTACATGGCGAAGAACAGAGATGTTTTCGCGAAAGCTTTTAAAAATCCAGAAGCGTTGAACGAGCTAAATAGCGCCGAAGAAGCCTGAATTCAGCACTAAAAATCGTCGCCTTACGCAGTAGAGGGTTTCGGAGCGAAGGCCAGGCAAGGCGCCCCGGAGCTTTTAAGCGCAGCGTACTCAAGTACGTGAGCATTAAAAGCGAGGACGCAACGCTGCATGGTCGAAGCTCCGGAAGCCGACTAGGCCTCTAGATACTTTTCTACATCGAGTGCAGCCATGCAACCCGCCCCGGCAGAGGTAATGGCCTGGCGATAAACGTGGTCAGCCACATCGCCTGCCGCAAACACGCCGGGAATGCTGGTCGCCGTGGCATTGCCTTCGCGCCCGCCATTAACCACCAGATAACCGTCTTTCAACGCCAACTGCCCTTCGAACAACGCAGTGTTGGGCGTATGGCCAATGGCGATAAATACGCCGTCTACCTTCAGGTCCGATGTAGCGCCATCGTTGTGCTGCAAACGCACGCCGGTTACGCCTTTGTCGTCGCCGAGCACCTCGTTTACCGAAGCATTGAGCTTCAGCTCGATTTTCCCTTCAGCGACCCGCGCATACAGTTTGTCGATCAGAATTTTCTCTGCCCGGAAGGTTTCGCGGCGGTGCACCAACGTCACTTTGCTGGCGATGTTGGCCAAGTACAGCGCTTCCTCCACAGCAGTATTGCCGCCGCCGACAACCGCCACTTCGCGGTTGCGGTAGAAGAAGCCGTCGCAGGTGGCGCAGGCCGACACGCCTTGGCCCATAAACGTCTGCTCCGACGGCAAGCCCAAGTAACGGGCGCTGGCGCCAGTGGCGATAATCAAGGCATCGCAGGTGTAGGTGGCGCTGTCGCCGGTGAGCGTGAAGGGCTTGCCGGCCAGGTCGACGGCATTGATATGGTCGAAGACGATTTCGGTTTCAAAGCGCTCGGCGTGTTCCTGCATACGCTGCATCAGCGCGGGACCCGTGAGGCCATGCACGTCGCCGGGCCAGTTATCCACTTCGGTGGTGGTGGTCAACTGGCCGCCGGCCTGCATGCCGGTAATCAGCAGCGGTTTGAGGTTGGCGCGCGCGGCATACACCGCAGCCGAATAACCGGCAGGGCCGGAGCCGAGAATAATCACACGAGCGTGACGAACAGCCATGGACCGCCTCCTCCGGCATCGCCGGAAATAAAAAGAGACCACCCGAGCACTTGGGGAAGGCTGTGAAGAGGGGCAGTCCCGTAAACCGTGTCCGCTAGCGGACGACAATGGCGGCAAGGTTACGGAGCCGATTGTTATCTAGGAAATGTCGAATACTTATGCGTGTCATAGCCGAACGCTATCCCGCTTCAGACACACCGTTACAGCCAACCGCTTCCGATCCCTGAGCGAAGGCGCTAAGGTCGGCCGGTCTTATTCAAGGAAAACGCCATGCCCGCTCCCGTCCTCTCCGGCCCGCAATACCTTCGCGAAGGCCTGAAGCTGGTGCTAAGCCCCGGCCTGCGCCTGTTCGTGTTGCTGCCGCTGGCCATCAACCTGATTCTATTTGTCGGCCTGATCGTCTTCGCCACCCAGCAATTCAACGGCTGGCTCCATGCGTTGATGCCCAACCCGGACGGCTGGCTGAGCTTTCTGAGCTTTATTCTGTGGCCGATATTCTTCGTGCTGATCCTACTGATGGTGTTCTTCACCTTCACCACCCTGGCCAACATCATCGCCGCGCCGTTCAACGGCTTTCTCTCGGAAAAAGTGGAAGTAGTGGTGCGCGGCGAAGACAATTTCCCGCCCTTTCGCTGGAGCGAACTGGTCGCCATGGTGCCGCGCACCCTGGGCCGCGAAGCGCGCAAGTTGGGCTACTTTCTGCCGCGCGCCATCGGCCTGTTTATCCTCTCCTTTATTCCCGGCCTGAACATCATCGCCGCGCCGCTGTGGGTGCTGTTCGGCATTTGGATGATGTGCGTGCAATACATCGACTACCCCGCCGACAACAACAAACTCGGCTGGAACGAAATGCTCGCCTGGCTGCGCGAGAAGCGCTGGCAGAGTTTGGGTTTTGGCGGTTCGGTGTACTTGGCGCTGCTGATTCCCGGCGTGAACGTGGTGATGATGCCCGCAGCGGTGGCTGGCGCTACGTTGTTTTGGGTGCGCGAGCGCTCGGCAGCCACTGTCACAACCGTGCAACGCTAACGTCATACGGCTTACACGACGCCAGCCGAGACTGGCGTCATGACCCAATCCTCCCTCCATATCGCGCTGATCAGCGAAACCTTTCCCCCGGAAATAAACGGCGTCGCCAATACGCTCGGGCGCCTGTGTGCGGGGCTGCGTGAGCGCGGCCATCAGTTGCAGTTGGTGCGCCCTCGGCAAAGCGTGGATGACGGGCAAAAAAGCACCGACGAGTTGCTGCTGACGCGCGGCTGGCCGTTGCCGGGTTACCCCGGTTTGCAGTGGGGCCAGGCGTCGATGCATAAGCTGCTGCGGCGCTGGAAACGGCGGCGACCAGATGTGCTGTATATCGCCACCGAAGGCCCGCTTGGGCTCTCGGCGTTGCGCGCCGCCAGGCGCTTGCGAATTCCCGTGATCAGCGGGTTTCACACCAACTTTCAGCAGTACAGCAGCCACTACGGCCTGGGCATGCTCACCCGTGCCTTAACCAATTACCTGCGCTGGTTTCACAACCGCTCGCAGCTCACGTTAGTGCCCAGCGCCAGCCAAAGCCTGGAGTTGCAGCGGCGTAGTTTTGAGCGCGTGCATTTGCTCGCCCGTGGCGTCGACAGTCAGTTGTTTCACCCGGCCAAACGCAGCGCCGAACTGCGCCGCGCGTGGGGCGTTGAAGACGGCGACCTGGCTGTCGTGCACGTAGGACGCATCGCCGCCGAGAAAAACCTGGCGCTGTTGGTGCGCAGTTTTCGAGCGCTGCAATCGCGTTACCCCGAGCAGCGCCTGAAGTTGATCATGGTCGGCGACGGACCGCAGCGTGCAGGCTTGCAAAAGGAATTGCCCGACGCCGTGTTCTGCGGCGTGCAGCGCGACCAAGCGCTCGCCGCGCACTACGCCAGCGGCGATCTGTTCCTGTTTCCCAGCCTGTCGGAAACCTTTGGCAATGTGCTGCTCGAAGCACTGGCGTCTGGGCTGGCGGTGGTCGCCTATGACCAGGCGGCAGCCGCCCAGCACATTCGCCACGGCCACAACGGCGCACTGGCGATGCCCGGTGATGAAGAGGCGTTTATCGACAGCGCCTGCTGGCTGCTCGAAGACCCGGAAACCCTGCGCCGCGTGCGCCTCAATGCCCGGCAACATGCCAGCCGCCAGGGCTGGCCGGCGATTGTTCAGCAGTTCGAAACCTATTTGGTCGACACCTGCCGCAGCACCAGCACCCTGCCCGTCACGCCGTAACGCCCACAAAAAAGCCCGTCACCTGGACGGGCTTTTCAGCATTAGCAACCCACTCAACCGCGAGCCGCTTTGATCGCCTCGATGTACGGCTCGGCCAAGCGCTGGTCCTGAATCAGGGCGACGAAATCATTGCCCTTGGCATCTTTGGCGTTGAGGTCGTAGCCGGCTTCCACGAAGAAGGTCAGAAAGCGCTCGAAGTCGTCGATGCGCAAACCACGGTAGGCCTTGACCAATTTGTGCAGCGACGGCGGCGTCTCATCGGCCGGTTCCACCGCGAGGAACAGCTTGATCGGCTCGTCACCAATCTCTTCGCCAATCACCTGTTTCTTGTCTTTACGCATGGGTCTTTTCTCTTAACGGGGAACGCCGGGCCGGCAGTTTACTCCGCGCCGGGGCGCTGGCTCAACGCACACGCTGGGCAGCGCTGTGCAGATCAGCCCAGACGTGGCCGTTGGGGTAACTCAGAAACTGCACATACACGCCGCCGTTGCGCAGCAGGTCGAGCAACATGGAGTACTGCGCCAGCGGGTAATTAAGGTTTAGGGTTTTGCTGGCGTCGTCCAGGCTCGGGCGCTTGAGGCTTTTGCCTTCCGTCTCGAAGCGCACCAGCACCTGCGTAACCGTGGCGCCCTTGCTCACGGCTTTGGTCTTGAGCAGCAGCCAGGCCGGTGAGGTGATGGGAATGGGTTGCTGGTTCGACTCGCGCTGGCTGCCAACCACCACCGAGTATTCGGTCACTTGCAGCACTTGCTGCTGTTCTGGCGCTTCATGGCGCAGGTTTTGGTCGTCGGGCGGCAGGTACTGTTCGTGAGGCAACGCGGCGTTGGCCAGCGATGCGGCACAGAGAAACAAGGCAATTAAAGAAACACGCAGCACGGTCAGCTCCTCGGAAAAAACAGCGCGCCACCTTAGCACGCGTTTTCCTACAGCCAAGTGGCAGCGTTCTGTGCCGATTTCGTCATCCGCGCGGCGCAAAACCCTCAAGCCGATTGGCCCATGAACGCTCAGTCTTGCAGAACCTTCTTACGGTTTCGGAGACGCCCCATGCGCCGCATCCAGATTATCGACAGCCACACCGGCGGCGAGCCGACGCGACTGGTGATCGACGGTTTTCCCGACCTGGGCACCGGCAGCATGGCCGAGCGCCGTGCGCTGTTGGCGGACCGCTACGACGCCTACCGCGCCGCCACGGTGCTGGAGCCACGCGGCAGCGACGTATTGGTCGGCGCCCTGCTCTGTGCGCCGGTCGATCCATCCGCCTGCGCCGGGGTGATTTTCTTCAACAACAGCGGCTACCTCGGCATGTGCGGCCACGGCACCATCGGCCTGGTGATTTCCCTGGTGCACCTGGGCCGTATCGGACCGGGCACGCACCGCATCGAAACGCCGGTGGGCACCGTGGAGGCCACGTTGCATGACGACCACTCGGTGAGCGTGCGCAACGTGCCGGCATACCGCTTTCGCTCGGCTGTGCAGCTGGAGGTGCCGGGCTACGGCGCTGTCACCGGCGATATCGCCTGGGGCGGCAACTGGTTTTTCCTGATCAGCGAGCACGGCCAACGCATCGACGGCAGCAACCTCGGCGCCCTTACCGCCTACACCGTCGCCATCAGCGCGGCGCTGCAAGCCAACGGGATTGTTGGCGAAGACGGCGGCGTAATCGACCACATCGAGCTGTTCGCCGACGACGACCAAGCCGACAGCCGCAACTTCGTGCTGTGCCCCGGCAACGCCTACGACCGCTCGCCCTGCGGCACCGGCACCAGCGCCAAACTGGCGTGCCTGGCGGCAGACGGCACGCTCAAGCCCGGCGAAATCTGGCGTCAGGCCAGCGTCATCGGCAGCCAGTTCGAAGGCAGCTACACCTGGCTTAACGACGGCGAGCCCGGCCGGGTGATTCCCACCATTCGCGGTCGCGCGCACCTGAGCGCCGAGGCCACGCTGTTGCTGCAAGACGACGACCCGTTCGTCTGGGGCATCGTGTTGTGAATGCGGACGTCATCATCGTTGGCGCCGGTATCGTCGGCGCGGCCTGCGCCCACGCCTTCGCCCAGCACGGCCTCGATGTGCTGCTGCTCGACGACCTGCGCGGCGGCGCCACGGCCGCCGGCATGGGCCACTTGGTGGTGATGGACGACAACCCCGCCGAAATGGCGCTCAGCCAATACTCGCTGGGCCTGTGGCGGCGCTGGGCGCCCGCGCTGGATGAGGGCTGCGCCTACCGAAATTGCGGCACGTTGTGGCTCGCAGCCAACGCTGAAGAACTGGCCGTCGCCGAGCAAAAGCGCGCGCTGCTTGAAGCCGAAGGCTTGGGCTGCCGCATGCTCGGCGCCGAGGCCGTTCGTGAGGCGGAACCGATGCTGCGGCCGGGCCTTGTGGGTGGGCTGCATGTCAGCGGCGACGGCATTGTTTACGCGCCTAACGTGGTTCGCTGGTTACTCACGCAACAACCCGAACGTATTCGCCAGCGCCAGGCCACGGTCAACGAAGTTAGCGGCAACCGTGTGCGCCTGGACAGCGGCGAATGGCTAAGCGCCTCGGCGGTGGTGCTGGCCTCGGGCAGTGCGCGCGACCTGTGCCCGGAGTTGCCGATTCGGCCGAAGAAAGGTCACTTGTTGATCACCGACCGTTACCCTGCACGCATTCGTCATCAATTGGTGGAATTGGGCTACGTCAGCAGCGCCCACAGCAGCAGCGGCACCTCGGTGGCGTTCAATGCGCAACCGCGCCCCACTGGGCAAATTCTGATCGGCTCGTCGCGCCAGTTCGACAGCCTCGACCCCGCCGTGGACCACGACGTGCTCGCGCGCATGTTGGCCCGTGCCCTCGATTACTTGCCGGAGCTGGCGAACATGAACGCCATCCGCAGCTGGACCGGCTTTCGCGCCGCCACACCCGATAGCTTGCCGCTGCTCGGCCCGCACCCGAGCCAAGCCGGCTTGTGGTTGGCGCTGGGCCATGAAGGCCTGGGCGTGACCACCGCGCCGGGCAGCGCGCAGTTGCTGGTCAACCAAGTGCTCAAGCAACCCAGCGCCATCGACTCTGCGCCCTACTCGCCCTTGCGCTTTACCAAGGCGGAGCAACCGGCATGAGCACGGCCATCGAACTGCGCGTGGATGGCCGCGCAGTGCGTGTAGCTGCCGGCACCAGCGTTGCCGCCGCGCTGTACCTGGCCGGCGACGGAACCAGCCGCACGGCCATCAACGGCAAACGTCGCGCGCCATTCTGCGGCATGGGCGTGTGCCAGGAATGCCGCGTGAGCATCAACGGCCAACGCCGCCTGGCCTGCCAAACCTTGTGTGCCGATGGCATGCAGGTGGAGACACAGCCATGACCTGCGATTTCGACCTGCTGATCATCGGCGCTGGCCCGGCCGGCATGGCTGCCGCCGTGGCCGCCAGCAGCAGCGGACAACGCATCGCCTTGCTCGATGACAACCCCGCTACCGGCGGGCAAATCTGGCGCGCGGACGTTCATGCACCTGCCCCTCAACCTGCGCAAACACTGCGCGCGCAGCTAGCTGTCGCCAGCAACGTTGAGTTGTTCACCGGTACCCGCGTCATTGCCCAGACTGATACCCAGCAGTTGCTGTTGGAAAACGCGCTACACAGCTGGCGGGTGAACTACGCGCAGCTGATTTTCTGCACCGGCGCGCGAGAAATTCTGCTGCCCTTCCCCGGCTGGACGCTGCCGGGCGTCACGGGCGCGGGGGCGTTGCAGGCGTTGATCAAAGGCGGCGTTCCGGTTCGCGGTGAACGTGTGGTCATCGCCGGCAGCGGGCCGTTGTTGTTGGCCAGCGCGGCCAGTGCAAAAGCGGCGGGTGCGCAGGTAGCTGCCATCGCCGAACAGGCACCCGCGCGTCGAGTCGCCGCCTTTGCGGCGCAGCTGCCACGCTGGCCGAGCAAGCTACGCCAGGCCGTGCAGTTGGCCGACTGGCGTTTTCGAATGAATAGCCAGGTGCTCGAAGCGCTGGGCGATGAACGTCTGGAAGCGGTGCGCATTCGCCAAGGCCACCGTGTGCGGGAAATTCCCTGCACGCGCCTGGCCTGTGGCTTTGGGTTGCGCGCCAATACCGAGCTGGCAAGCGCCTTGGGCTGCGAGGTAAACGAGCAAGCCATCGTCGTCGATGGGCAGCAGCGCACCAGCCGCGCGGGGCATTTTGCAGCGGGTGAATGCACCGGCATTGGCGGCAACGAACTGGCACGCGTCGAAGGCGCCATTGCCGGCTATGCGGCGGCCGGCTTGTTCGACCAGGCCCAAGCGCTAACTGCCCAGCGCCAGCACTGGCAGCACTTTGCCGATCAACTCAACCGCTGCTTCGCCCTCGACCCGGCCTTGAAGCATCTGCCCCAGGCCGAGACCCTGCTTTGCCGCTGCGAAGACGTGCCCTATGGCGCCGTGGCCGGATTCGCCGACTGGCGCCAGGCCAAGCTGCACACCCGCTGCGGCATGGGCGCGTGCCAGGGACGGGTGTGCGGCAGCGCCGCTGAATTTCTACTCGGCTGGCCGGCGCCCGGTTTGCGCGCGCCCTTTGTGCCGGCGCGGGTGGAAAGCCTGCTTCCCAGCGCCGCGCAGCCGGCCGTAGAGTAGGGGCCGCCACCATGAACGGAGCCACCACCGCCCATGTTTCCCGCCGCGCTGCCCACCCCAAGGGACTTGCCCGACCTGCTCGGCAGCCTGACGCAAATTGCGCCGCTGCTCGATGCCATGCCCGGCGTGGTGTTCTTCATAAAAGACATGCAGGCGCGCTACGTGCTGGCCAACCAGACACTGGCGCAGCGCTGCGGCCTGCGCGACAAAAACGAGCTGTTGGGCAAGACGGCGGCCGAGGTATTCCCCACGCGTTTTGGCTCGCTATATACCGAGCAAGACCTGCACGTGATGAGCGCCGGCAACCCGCTGAGCGACCAGTTGGAGCTGCACCTGTATCCCGGTCGCGAGCCCGGTTGGTGCCTGACGCACAAGCTGGCATTGCGCGATGTGCACGGCGCGATCATTGGCATGGCGGGCATTTCCTACGACCTGCTAGCACCGCAGTCCAGCCATCCGGCGTACCAGAAACTGGCCAGCGTCGACGCCCATATTCGCCAGCACTACGCCCAGCCCATCAGCTTGCGCGACCTCACGCAACTGGCGGGGTTGTCGGTGGCGCAACTGGAGCGCCACTGCAAGCGCATCTTCCAGCTCACGCCGCGGCAGATGATTCACAAAGCGCGCCTGGGCGCCGCCTCGCAGCTACTGGCTGGCGACTTGCCGATCACCGAAATCGCCCTGCTCTGCGGCTACACCGACCACAGCGCCTTCAGTCGCCAATTCAAAGCCCTCACCGGTTTGTCGCCGACGCGTTACCGCGAAAGCCTCGTCCACTAACTGCCCTTGACCGCATGCCGCCCGGGAAACGTTTCCGCGTCGGCGCGTGGGCGTTTGTTTTGTCTTTTCCCGTCCGTTACCTACAGCCATCCCAGGAGTCGCACATGAGCAACAAGCCTAACTGGAGCGGGGTATTTCCCGCCGTCACCACCCAATTTCGTTCTGACTTTTCCGTCGACCTGGACGCCACCCATGCAGTGATCAGCGGCCTGGTGCGCGATGGCGTATCGGGCTTGGTGATTTGCGGCACGGTGGGGGAAAACACCTCGCTGAGCGTCGAGGAGAAAATCAGCCTGGTGGAAGTGGCCAAAGACGCCTCGGCCGGACGCGTGCCGGTGATTTCCGGCGTGGCGGAATTCACCAGCCTGAACGCCAGCAAGGTCGCCAAAGAAGTCCAACGCGTAGGTGCCGACGGCATCATGCTGATGCCCGCGTTGGTGTACTCCTCCAAACCCTTCGAAACCGCCGCGCACTTTCGCAGCGTGGCCGCCAGCATCGACCTGCCGGTGATGGTCTACAACAACCCGCCGATCTACAAAAACGACGTGACGCCCGACATCCTCATTTCCCTGGCCGACTGCGACAACATCGTCTGCTTCAAAGACTCCTCCGGTGACACCCGCCGCTTTATCGACGTGCGCAACGAAGTCGGCGACCGCTTCGTGCTGTTCGCCGGGCTTGATGACGTGGTGCTGGAAAGCATTGCCGTGGGCGCCGTGGGCTGGGTATCGGGCATGTCCAACGCGTTTCCCAAAGAAGGCGAAACCCTGTTCCGCCTCGCCAAAGCCGGCCGCTTCGCCGAGGCAATGCCACTGTACGAATGGTTTATGCCGTTGCTGCACCTGGACGCCCGTCCGGACCTGGTGCAATGCATCAAGCTTTGCGAACAGATCATGCAACGCGGCACCGCCCTCACCCGCCCGCCGCGCCTGGCGTTGCCCGACAGTGACCGGCAATTTGTAGAAAGCGTGATGGAAAAAGCGCTGGCCAAGCGGCCGGTGTTGTTGGACGTAGGGTTGTAAAAAGCATCGCGGCTAATCGGGATGCCGCCCAGCCGCTCCCACAGACAGCGCGATACCTGTGGGAGCGGCTTCAGCCGCGATGCCCTTGATCTTGAAAAAAACCCAAACCCACCAAAAATCGAGATCGAGCGAGATAGAGCCCTACAAGGCAAAAAGCCCTGCTGAAAGCGGAGTTGGCTGTAGCCAATGAGCATTTCAGCAGGGCTTTTTAACGCCGGAGGGCCGACGCGCAGCCGATCGGTTTTCTACATGCCTTTGACGGCGTAGATCCCGGGGGCATTGCGCCAATAGCCCTTGTAATCCATGCCATAACCAAACACATACCGATCCACACACGGCATACCCACATAATCGGCCTTCAAATCCGGCCGCGCTTTACGGTCGTGGGTTTTGTCGACCAGCACGGCGATGCGCACGTGCTTGGCGCCAGCGTGACGGCAGAAGTCGATGATGGCGCCCAGGGTGTGACCTTCGTCGAGGATGTCGTCGATGATCAGCACTTCGCGATCAATAAAGGAAATCTCGGGTTTGGCTTTCCAGAACAGCTCGCCACCGCTGGTTTCGTTGCGGTAACGCGTGGCGTGCAGGTAGGAAAGTTCGAGTGGGAAGTTCAGTTTGGGCAGCAGCTTGCCGGAGAAAATCAGGCCGCCGTTCATGACGCAAAACACCACCGGATTGCTCTCGGCCATTTCGCTGTTGATGGCGGCTGCCATGGTGTCGATGGCCACTTCGACCTCGGCGTTGCTGTACAGGCAATCGGCCTCGGCCATCACTTGCTGGATGTGGGCGATATCGACGGACATGGGCTATTCCTCACGGGGTCTAGGTGCGCTGATCAAAACCTGATCAAGGCGTCAAAATAAAAGTCGGCAAAGGTACGCATCCCCTCGGCGTGGGGCAAGCCCCATCGGTCACGTGTCGCCAATGATGCGCGGCGTATCTGTTGGCGACATTTCCTGTCCGCAGGTACAGGAAATGTAGGCGACCACCCGGTCACGCCGCCACTTGGCATATCGAATGCTTTACTCTTGGCACAATTTTTTGCCAGCACGTTCGGAGCCCACCCCATGCCCATCCGCGAAATCCGCCACCCACTGATCCGCCACAAGCTAGGTCTGATGCGTCGCGCCGATATCAGCACAAAAAACTTCCGCGAACTGGCCCAGGAAGTGGGCGCTCTGCTCACCTACGAAGCCACCCAGGATCTGCCCCTGGAAAACTACGCCATCGACGGCTGGTGCGGCACTGTTCATGTGGAAAAAATTGCGGGCAAGAAAATCACCATCGTGCCGATTCTGCGTGCCGGCATTGGCATGCTCGAAGGCGTGCTCAGTTTGATTCCGGGCGCCAAGGTCAGCGCCGTGGGCGT
This sequence comes from Pseudomonas sp. AC070, assembly GCF_979258635.1. Classification (NCBI taxonomy): domain Bacteria; kingdom Pseudomonadati; phylum Pseudomonadota; class Gammaproteobacteria; order Pseudomonadales; family Pseudomonadaceae; genus Pseudomonas; species Pseudomonas sp. AC070. The sequence goes on along the minus strand of NZ_OZ409871.1, from coordinate 1,034,761 downwards.
GGCGCGCAATGAAGAAACGCTGCAAGCGCACACCTACCTGGAAAAGCTGGTGCCGGAAATTGATGAGCGCCTGGCGCTGATCATCGACCCGATGCTGGCCACCGGCGGCTCGATGGTCGCCACCATCGACCTGCTGAAAAAAGCCGGCTGCAAAGACATTCGCGCCATGGTGCTGGTGGCCGCGCCGGAAGGCATCAAGGCGGTGCAAGACGCGCACCCCGAGGTGATGATTTTCACCGCCTCCATCGATGAAAAACTCAACGAACACGGCTACATCATTCCCGGGCTGGGCGATGCCGGCGACAAGATTTTCGGCACCAAGCAAAAGGACGCCTAAGCCATGCAAGACGACTTCAACGATCCACTCTGGCGCACGGTGCTGTCGGGCGCGCAGATGCTGTTCGTGGCGTTCGGCGCCTTGGTGCTGATGCCGCTGATTACCGGGTTGGATCCTAACGTGGCGTTGTTCACCGCAGGCCTGGGCACCATCCTGTTCCAGATCGTCACGGGCCGGCAGGTGCCGGTCTTCCTGGCGTCGAGCTTTGCCTTTATCACGCCGATCATTCTTGCCAAGGGCCAGTTCGGCCTGGCGGCCACCATGGGCGGCATTGTCGCGGCGGGCTTCGTTTATACCTTTCTCGGCCTGGCGGTAAAAATCAAAGGCACCGGGTTTATCGACCGTCTGCTGCCACCCGTCGTCATCGGCCCGGTGGTAATTTCCATCGGCCTGGCCATGGCGCCTATCGCGGCCAACATGGCCATGGGCAAAGCGGGCGATGGCACCGAGTTGATCCCCTACAAAATCGCCATGCTGATCTCCATGCCGGCGCTGCTGACGACATTGATCGTCGCCGTGTTCGGCAAAGGCATCTTCCGCTTGGTGCCGATCATTTCCGGCGTGCTGGTGGGCTTTGCCCTGGCGTTTTATTTCGGCGTGGTCGACACCGCTAAAATTGCAGCCGCACCGTGGCTGGAACTGCCGAAATTCACCGCGCCGGAATTCAACTGGCAGGCGATTCTGTTCATCGTGCCGGTCGCCCTGGCACCGGCCATTGAACACATCGGCGGCGTGATTGCCGTGGGCAGCGTGACGGGCCGCGACTACCTGAAAAAACCTGGCTTGCACCGCACCCTGCTCGGCGACGGCATCGCCACTTCCGTGGCCGGCCTGTTTGGTGGCCCGCCCAACACCACCTACGCCGAAGTCACTGGCGCGGTGATGCTGACGAAAAACTACAACCCGAAAATCATGACCTGGGCGGCCGTCTTTGCCATCGTGCTGGCCTTTATCGGCAAGTTCGGCGCGTTACTGCAAAGCATTCCGGTACCGGTCATGGGCGGCATTTTGTGCCTGTTGTTCGGCTCGATTGCAGCGGTGGGCATGAACACGCTGATTCGCCATAAGGTCGACCTCAGCGAAGCGCGCAATCTGGTGATTGTGTCGGTGACCCTGGTGTTCGGCATCGGCGGCGTGCTGGTCGGCACCGGCACCGGGCCGGATGACGTCGGCCTCAAAGGCATTGCCCTGTGCGCCATCGTCGCCATCGCCTTGAATTTGCTGCTGCCGGGTAACGACAGCTGGAAGCGCAAGGCTGAAGGCGAGATCGATCTCTAACGCGGCGACCGCATCGCCTGCTCTTTCCTAGACGGCCGCTGGCCGTCTAGCGACTCCCGTACAAAATCTTCTCCGCCAACGCATCCGCCACCCGCGCGGGCGAGCGTTTGTCTGCCTGTGCGTGGCCGTAAATTTCAGTTAAGCGCCGATCAATCTGGGTGAGGTGCGCAGTAATGGCCGGCAGATCTTCGCCTCGGTGTTTGAGGGCAACGTAAATGAGCCCGCCGGAATTGATGACGTAATCCGGCGCGTAGAGGATGCCGCGCGCTTCCAGTTCATCCGCCGCGTTGGCGCTGAGCAGTTGGTTGTTGGCCGCGCCTGCCACCGCCGAGCAGCGCAGCTTGGCCACGCTGGCCGAATTCAAAACGCCGCCCAGGCCGCACGGCGCGAGGATGTCGCACGGTGTGCAAAGCAGCGCTTCGTTGGCCACCGGCCGGGCGTTGAGCTGCTCGACGGCCAGTTGCACGCGGCCGGGGTCAAGGTCGCTGACCAACAGTTCGGCGCCGGCCGCGTGCAGCTGTTCGGCGAGGGCGAAGCCGACGTTGCCCAAGCCCTGAATGGCCACCCGTAGCCCTTCCAGATCGTCGCTGCCCAAGCGCGCCTGGGCGGTGGCGCGAATGCCGGCGAACACGCCCATGGCGGTGTGGGGCGAGGGGTCGCCGGCGCTGGTGGTGCTGGTGACGTGGCGGGTGTATTGCGCCACGCAATCCATGTCGGCGCTGAGGGTGCCGCTGTCGATGGCGGTGATGTACTGGCCGCCGAGGCTGTCGATGGCGCGGCCAAACGCTTCGAACAAGGCGGCGCGGTTGTCGACACCGGGCGGGCGCAAAATCACCGCCTTGCCGCCGCCCTGGCTCAGGCCTGCGAGCGCGGCTTTGTAGCTCATGCCCTGGGCCAGGCGCACGGCATCGTCGATGGCGCTTTTTTCGTCGGGGTAACTGAGGTAGCGGCAGCCGCCCAGCGCGGGGCCGAGTCGGCTGTTGTGAATGACGATAACGGCCCGAAGCCCGGTGGCCGCATCGTTGAAACAGTGCAGGGCCTCGACACGTGCCGCTTCCATTAAAGCGAACATGTGATGACTCCTTATTGTTGTGGTTCCGAGCAGTATAGGTGGCCGCATACGACCCAACTGACCAGGCGAGCATAAGCAAGGCCGCGTTGCGCAAAGCCAGGCATAACGCCGCGCTGGACGAAGTGTTAGCTAACCGCTACAACCCTAGGGCGACCCGGAGAAGCCCATGACCCCACGCCAAGCCTGCCTTGCCTGTCTGGACCGTGAACCGCCTGCGCTGTTCGAAGCCGCGCTGTGGATTGCGGCTGAGCACGACGACAGCCTGGTGCCGCAACAGGTGCTGCGCGAATTCACCGGTTTGGTTCATCAGGTCAGCAGCGGCTTGCCCCATCTGCCCGCCCATGAACTGGCGCAACCGTTGTTGCGACGCCTAGGCGAGCTGGATTTCCACGAAGATGACAGCAGCCCCTTACTGCCCCGCTCCGCCCTGCTCGATCAGGTGCTGCTGCGCAAGCGTGGACAACCATTGTCGCTGGCACTGATTGCCCTGGAGCTGGCCGAGCGCCTGCACATTCCTCTGCAAGGCGTGAACTTCCCCGGTCACTTTTTGCTGCGGGTGCCTGGCGCTGACCATCTGCTGGACCCCAGCAGCGGGCGCCGTCTGTATACGCGCGACTGCCGCGAGTTACTGCTGCGCACCCTCGGCCCGAAAGCGGAGCTGCATGCCACTCACCTGCAAAGCTGCACTGCGCGTCAGATGCTGCAACGCCTGTCGCGCAACCTGCGTGGTTTGCACACGCAGGCGCAGGAGCCGCTGGCGGCGTTGAAAGATGCGGAACGGGTGTTGTTGCTCGGCTCGCCCAATCTGGTCGACCACTTGGCGCGGGCCGACATCTACCGCCAGCTCGACTGCCCGCAGGCCGAGCGTTACGACGTGGAACACGCGCTGTTGTTAAGCGAAGACACGGCGCAGCGTTTGCTGCTCAGCGAGCGGTTGCGCCAGTTGCGGGCTACGCCGGAACTGCATTGAGCCGTTGCTGGCGCAGCGGCAAAACCGTCACGGGTAGCTGAAGCGCTTCACCATGGTCAGCTCGCCCGTGGCGCGCATGGGCACGATGAACGATTCCTGCTTTTCGTTGGCGGTGCCTTCCTGAGTTATGACGGTGACCTGGGCGGTGGTGAGGATTTGCTCGGGGGTTTCCACGCCTTCTTCGTCGCTGCTGGAACCGCCGCCGAAGTAGTTCACGTACACCAGGTATTCACCGCTCAGCGGCGTCGGCGAGGCGAACATTTCCGGGCCGAAGCCGGTGGTCACGTCCACATCGAGCGCGCCGCCATTGGCAGCTGAACGATCGCCATACCAAATGTGCCCGCCATCAGGCGTGACCACGTGCAGGTCGAGGTCGGTGTTGTCGCTGTCCCACGACAGCACCACGCGCAGCTTGGCGGCTGTCTCGCCGCTGCCGCGGTTGTAGAACTGCACGCGGTGTTTGGCGGTGCCTTCGGCGTTGCGCACTTCCACGCTGTTGCTGCCGGAGGGGAACACGAACGGGCGGTCGAAGCTGCCGTCTTCCTGCACTTTGAGCGGCATGCTGATGCCGTTGACGATCAAGCGCGCCGGCTTGCTCGCGTCTTTGGGGGTGGCCGTGATTTGCCCGGCAATGCGCGCGGTGTTGGCTTGGTCGGCCGCGCTGTTCACTGAGGAAGCCGGGTAATTCACTTCCTGCATAAAGTGCGCGCCCTCGTCGGAGCCTTTGCGCCAGCCGCCAACTGGCGTGTCGATTTGCACCCCGTCGGTGGCGAGCGCCGCCAGCGGCAGGCAGGCGAGGAACAGGGCAATTTCAGTCAGGCGTACACGCATGGGGCTATTCCAGAAGTAGGTGGCGGGCGAGGCCTTCGATGTAGGTTTCGTCCTGGCCGTTGGGGTGTGCGCCAAAGGCCAGGTGCAAGTATTCGTGGGTCAGGTCGAGGCGGTCCTGCAATGAGTAGAAGCCTCGAACAAAAATGCGTTGGCGCTCACGGTCGACATGGGGTTTGCCGCCGCTCAGTTGGCACACAGCGAAGTCGCTGGTTTCCACATAACCGGGCTCGCGTTGCAGGCGCTCACGCCAGCCGCGTTGTTGGTTTTTCAGCCAGTCTTCGCCGTTGCCGAGCGCCTGGCAGGCGGCGGTGGGTTGGTCCCATCGGCTGAGGCTGGCGCGGGGAAAGGCACGGGCGAGAATGGCGTCATAGCGCAGACCCTGCCCGGCTTGTTCCACGGCGTTTTGCCAGGACAGACGATCCGTTCCGGCTTTGTCGCTGTGGTAGTTCACCGGGCTGCCGGCTAACACCAGGTCGGTGGTCCAGGCGGCAATTTGCCGGGCGCCTTCGCTGGCTGGGCGTGGTGCCACGCGCTGGCTGGCGCTGCTGTCGGTGATGCTCAGGCACTCGCCGTTGCGGGTGGCGGTTTGCAGCAGATAGGTGCGAATGGTCACGGCCAGCGCTTTCGCCGCTTCGGCCGGTTGCGCCTTGGCTTCGCGGTCGAGCACGCGGGCCACGTAGTCTTCGCGGCTGAGGCGTGCGGTGAGCTGGCCATCGGCGCCAACAAACAATTCGCCTTCGCTGCTGATGGGCAAGCGGTTGCCGTTGGCGAACTGCACCTCGTAGTCGCCGCGCAAGGCACCGGCGCCCACCAGTTGACCGCTGGCTTTGCTGCGCACTTGCCGAACCGGGTAACGGGCAAACAATTGCACTTGCACGCAGCGGCCCTGCTCGAGCGGTGGCGGTGTCGGCAGCGCAGCGCCCAAGGCTTGCGCGTAGTTTTTCAGAATGCGCTGACTGGTGCCCACGCCACCCGCCCAAACGGGGGTGCCGTCTACCAACCAGCCGGCGAAACCACCTTGGCGCGCCTGGGCATCGTGGTCGGCCAGCCAGCTCCAGGTTTTCACCCGTAAGCGACTGCCCAGCGCGCCGAGGGCGGCGCCGTCGGGGGCATGCAGCATCACGTCGAGCAGCACCCGACGCGCCTGCTCCTGCGCCGGCAAGCGTCCGAGTTGTTGCAGCAGTTCGGTCACGCGCACGCGCTGTTGAGGCTGCAACTGCGCCATGTCGCTCAGCCACAACGGCGCCTGGCGTTGCTGCCAGTAGGCGCGCCAATCGGCGGCATCGAGTTTGAGATTGGCGGGGGAAAAATACAGGCCGCAGCTTTGCGTCAGCGCCTGATCGCGTTCGATGCGTTCACCGGCTTTGCAGCAATACACCTCGTCGCGGTCCTGACCTTTGCAGGTGTAGCCCACTTCGGGTTTGTGCGTGTCGACCAAATAGGCATACACGAACAATTTCCACAGGCTGCCCAGTGGCGCGCTGAGGTCGGCCGGCAACGGGCCGCGACTCGTCACGCCTTGCTGATTGAGGTGCAGCAGTTGCGTGTCCGGCGCGGCGCCAATGGCCAGTTGCAGCGGTGCGTCCCCGGCTCTGGCGAGCAGGGGAAACAACACGATGCACAACCAGCCAAGGCGCACGGCTTACTCGACCTTCAGGCTGCCGTAGCTCGGTTCGCTTTCCAGTGCCTGATCTTGCGGCGCGTACATGCGCACGTAGCGCGCTGGCGGCAGCGAGAATTCGCCTTTCTGCGAGAAGCGCACCAAGTGGCGCACGGTCATGCCGCCTTGCAGGCTGTCGACCGGCACCGCGTACAGCAGCTGACCATCTTCGTAGCGGGCTTTTTCCAGCGGCGCGGCTTCTTCGGAGTCCAGACCGCTGACTTGAATGCCCCAGGTGGTGCGTTCCACGTCGGCGCCTGGCGGCAGCGGCACTTCCAGCAAGCCGTAGCGCAGGGCGCGGGCGTCTTCGCTGGAAAGGCTCACTTCGTCCAGGTACAGGTCGTCGCCGGAGATGGCTTCGCCTTCGCCGACTTCCTTCACGCTGAATTCAAACGCGGCATCGCCCGGCACCAGACGCAGCAGACGGCGGCTGAGCGTCACCGGCAACACGCCCGGTTTGCTCTGCGCGCTGCGGTAGCTGACGGCAACGTTAACCGGCTCGGTCACCGAGGCGGGCAGTTCCAGGTTGCTCGGCACGCCATTGCCGACCCACACCCACTGGGTTTCGCCGCTGGCGCGTTGTTGCGCCTGCCAGCCTTCGCCCGGTTTCAGTTCGCTGGCAGCGGCTTTCTGCAGGCTGGCCGCTTGCAGCCAGGTCAGCGCCAGGGCGCGTTCCAGGGTCGACTGCTCAGGCGCCAGACGTTGCAGCAACGCTTTGGCCTGCCCGTGATCGACGCCGGCCAGCTTGGCTTTGAGACTGGCCACGAACGGATGCTCGCTGGCGTACACCACCTCTTGCGCGGCCGGCAGCTGCGCGCTGAACGCAGCAGGCGCGGCCACTTTGCTTTGCTTGGCCAGCTCGGCGGTGAGCACACGGGCAACGGCCAGACCGAGCTTGGAGTTAGGCGCCGCCAAAACCAGACTGGTCAGGCCGTCGTCGCTCGGGGTCGGCTCGGCATCGGCTGGTTGCACGCTGGCCACGTCGGTGCGCGGTGCATCGGCAGCCACTTCGGCTTCGCCGTTGCCGCTCGCTTGGGTCGCGGCATCAACTTTCGCCGCCACTTCGGCGTCGGCCTTGGCCTGCGCGTCGTGGTTGGCCAGGTCCGTCATCAAGCCTTCCACCAGGGTATTGATGGGCAGGTTCATGTCTTTGGCAAAGGCCAGAATCAGCGCGCGTTGCAGCAATGGCGTGGTGGCGGCTTGCTTGGCGTAGATGTCCATCACGCGCTGCCAGTGATCGGCAGGCAGGCTCAGCTCCAGCGCTTTGCTGGCGTACCAGTCGGCGTAGTAGGCGTAAGCGGTAAGGAAGGCATCCGGCTCGGCGCCTTCGCCCCACCAGGTGAACAACGCTTCAGGCCCGGCCATTTGCACCAGTCGCAGGCGGCTGTTCTGCATGATCAGACGCAAGCGGTCGGTAACGCGTTTTTCAATGCGCCCGCCTTCGGCGTTGCCCTGTTCGGCCTTGCTCAGCAATGGATAGGCGAGGCTCAACGGCAGCAAGCGGCTGGCGGTTTGCTCAACGCAGCCGTACGGGTATTCCAGCAGGTCGTCGAGGTTGCTGTTGAACAAGGCCTTGGCGCTGTCGTCCAGGCGCACGCTGATGTCACGGGCATCGCTTGGCAGTTGCAGCGCATTGGCCCCGGCGTTGGCGGCCACGCGCTGGGTTTGCAGGTCTTGCCAGCCTTTGCCAACGGTACGCAGGGTTACGCTCAGGGCGTCCACCGGCTTGCCGTCGAGCAACAGCTCGGCTTTCCACTCGCCCGCCGCGACCGGCACTTTTGGCAGCGGCAGGTAGTTGATGCCTTTTTCCAAGTCAATCGGCGTGCGTTTTTCCTGGCCGTTGAAGTGGCTGACCAATTCGGCTTTGGTCGCTTGCTCGCCCTGGTTGAACACGAACACGCCCATGGCCGGTTGGTCGTCCGCGCGGAACTGGGTCGGCCCGCTCCATTTCAGGTACAGCGGTTTTTCCGAACGGATGAACTGCTTCTTCTGGCCCACGGTGCCGGCGTCACTCACGGCGCGCGCGGTGATGCGCCAGCGGGTCAGGGAGTCGGGCATACGGAAGGTCAGCTTGGCGTGGCCGTTTTCGTCGGTGACCAGGTCAGGCTGCCAGGCGGCGGTGTCGACTTCTTCACGACGCGGACGCTCCAGCACTTTTACGCTGCGGTCGCTGCGGTTGGCTTTGCCCGGCGCGGTGGGCGAGCCCGGCAGCGCCACGTCGTAGCTGATAAACGACAGGCTGGCGCTGGTGCGCACGTTGTTGCGACGCGGGTGGTAGAAGAACTGATCGATGCTCGGCGCGATTTCCGGTTGCAGGGCGTAGATCATTTCGTCCACCACGCTGACGGTCAGACGCGTACCGGCCGGCTTGCCGGCGAACTGGGTGGTGAGGTCGATGGTGACCAGATCGCCCGGTTGGTACTGCTCTTTATCGGCGGCGATGGCGATGTCGATTTGCGGCGCAGCCACTTTGATGCCGGCGTTCTGGAAGCTGTAATCGCCGCCTTTTGTGTACAGCGCAGAGAACGTCAGGTTTGGCGAGAACTGCTCGGTTACCGGAATGCGCGCGCGGTACTGGGTGTCGCTGAGTTTCTCCAGCTTGAGCCAGTCGGCGCCTTTGCTCAGCAAGGCGGTGGCTTCCACCGAATCACGCTCCAGGGTCAGCAGGGCATCGCCCACGGGTTCGGGGAAGGTGATCAAGGCCAGGGCTTCTTCGCCGGCTTTGTATTCGGTTTTATCCAGCACGATTTCAATGGTGCCAGCGACCGCTTTCACGCCTTCGCCGCTGACCGAATGGCCGGTGGCGCCGAGGATCAGGCCGTCTTTGTCTTTGATGGTGATGCTGTAGCTGCCAGGGCGTTCGAAACTCAGGTCGAAACCATCGACGTCGGCGGCCAGGCTGCCGTCGTCTTTGCTCTGGTCTTCCAGGCGAACCCATTCGTAGTGCGCCGGTTTGTGGCTTTCTTTTTTCTGCCCGGCAGCGGTTTCACTGCGGTAGCTAAAGCGCACTTTTTCCTTGGCCGCACTGAAGCGCTGCGGGGCGCTGAGGCGGTAACGGGCGGCGCCACGTTCGATCAGGATTTCCTTGCTGGTTTTCACGCGGTACGCCGCGCCGTCGCTGGCGAATACGGTGAGCAGGTAACGGCTGGGCTTGTCGGCGGCCGGCAGTTTCAGCTCGGCACGACCTTGGCTGTCGGTGCTGATTTCGCTGGTCGCCAGTTCAACCGGGAATTGGCCGAGGTACTGCAATTCGTTGTCGATCATCGACAGTTGCTGGGCGCGCAATGTCAGTTGCACTTTGGCGTTTTTCACCGGCTTGCCGTCGGGGTAAACCAGTACCAGATTGCCCTTCACTTCTTCGCCGGTGCGGAAGTCCGGCTTGGCCAGGTCGAGGGCGATTTCGAAGTGCGGTTTGATGTAGTCAGCCACGCGGAAGGCGCTGCTGTATTGCTGGTCGCGGTAGCCGAAACGCAGTTCGTAACCACCGGCCACGGCGTTGCTCGGCAACTGGAAGCGGCCTTGGCTACCGGCTTTGCTGTCCATGCTCAGGTCGAGGGTTTGCAGGGCGGTGCCGTTGGCGTCGAGCACGGTGAGCTTCACCGGCGCGCTGGTGGGTGCTACCGAATCACGGGCGTTTTTGAATTCGCGGCCGAGAATTTTTACTTCCACCCAGTCGCCCGGACGGTACAGCGGGCGGTCCGTGAAGGCGTACAGCTTGGTGTCGTAGATCTCACTGTCGTAGTAGAAGTTTTCCGAGACGAACACGCCGCCTTCGCTGTCTTCGCCCAGCACATAAGAGCGCTCGGGGCTGGCGTGTTTCAGGCGCAGCAGGCCTTGCTCGTCGGTTTCACCACTGCTCATCACGCCCAGGCCGTCACTCCACAGCACCTTGGCTTTGGGCACCACGCTGCCTTCGTGTTTGCGCGCGGTCCACACCAGCAGTTGGTCGCCGGCAATTTTGCTCACCGCCACGGTGTTGGAGACGAACACCATGGTGGTGGCGCGGTATTTACCTACCAGCGCTTCGACCAGGTACAAGCCCGGTTTCAGCTTGCCCAGCGGGATGTACACGTTGCCTGGGTTAACCGTCACAAAGTCACTGGACGAGCCGGCCAGCTCAACGCCTTTTGGCGGCTGAATGGCTTTGGCATCCCACAGCGGATAGCGGAATTGCGCCACCAGCGGCAAGCCTTTCATGGGCGCGAACTGCGGGGTGTTTTCGTACTGGGTCGGCGTGGCGATGGCCGTGCCCATTTTCAGTTCCGGCGCCTCTTCGGTGACGTTTTTGCGCGACTCATACGAGAACGCGCGCTGCATCACGCGGCGGGATTTGCGGTACCAGTTATCCCATAGGTACGAGAGCGTGTTGGACAGCCCTTCACCCTTGAACTGCCCTTCCGCGACGACGCGGTGCAGGTTCTTCTGGCGCTTGAGAAATTCCAGCGGCTGGTCGATGCGGTACACGCGCATGTCCACGCCGCCGTAGGGTTCCATGGTGTAACGACGGTAATCGCGACCGGGCGCTTCAAGGCGCACCTGGGCCACTTCGTCGGTGGCGAAGCTGGCATCGGCCAGCAGGAAGAACGACTCGCCACCCACGGGCGAATAGCCGCTGGGGTTTACCGTGTCTTCGGCGTGCAGGCTGCTCAGGGGCACAAGCACGCTGGCGACCAGAGCTAGGGCCAGTTTCATCGAGCGAGGAATTGCAGGCGATAGATGCCGATAAAGTTCGGATTGGAATCGTCGGGTATCCATCGGGTGTCCTTCCATTTCATGAGTTGTTGCACGCTGACCGAACGCATGCCGTTATCGGTCGGCGTGGTGGTGCCTGTGTGGTATGCGATTTCGCGGCCCATCCAAATCATCAGATGTTGCTCATCGCCCTGGTCGAAAAAAATCAGATCGCCCGGGCGCGCCTGGTTAAGGTCGCGGCCCAGAAATTGGCTGTTGTACTGAATCAATTTGATCGCGTTGACGTACGGGCCAACCTTGCCGCCGCCCTGCTGCCATTGCTGGGCCAGGCTGCGTTGTTCGTTTTGCACCTGCAGTTCTGGCGGCAGGTAGCGGTTGCTCAGGCCGTTGGCGCGCAGCCACTTGGCGTCGTGCACTTTCAGCGCTTCGTTGGCGGCAAAGCGCACCAGGCCGGCACAGTCTTGCTGATGCCAGCGCGGGCTCGGGCCCTGGCGCAGTTGCTCTTGTGCGATGCGCACAAACCAGGCGCGAAAAATCTGCGACTGCTCGGCATCCAGCGGCGTTATGGCCGATGCAGTCGCGCAGGCGAGCGTGGGCAGCAACAGGCTTCCCAGCAGCACCAGCGTGATGGCAGCGCGCGATTTCACAGCGAACGCCACTCCAATGGCAGCCACTGCCAGTTGGAGTCCGGCGCGGCGTCGGCCGGCAGGGTCAGGGCGTAGTTGTTGTGTCCGGCCAAGGCTTTGAGCTTGGGCAGCAACAGGGTTTGCGCAGCGTTGCGGAACACCGGCTCGATGTCGCTGGGCAGCGCGTCGAGGGTTTCCTGTTCGAACAAGGCCGAGAGCGTGGACGGCGCCAGGTAGGCCGGCACTACGGCGTCCTTGGGCAATACGTCAGCCAGCGGCGGGAAGCGTTTGTTCAGCGCGTCGAGGCCTTTGTTGACGATGCTGTCGTCCAGGGAGAACAGCAGCGTGGAGCCTTGGCGCGCCATGCTCACGCGGAAGAAACCGCTGGCGGCCATGGCGTCGGGCACTTCGGCTTCGCTGGCGGGGTATTGGCCGAAGTTGGAGCTGACTTCGCGCTGCCAGACATGGGTGCCGTCTGCGCGGGTTTCGTCGCTCAGCGGGAAGATGCCGCCTTCTACGTTGGCTTCCCAGGCACCGATTACCGAGCCGAACAGCTTGCCAAGATTCTCGTCCAGGCTGGTGCCGGCTTTGTCGTCGAGTTGGCCGACCAGCAAGGGGCTGTGCAGGCGCGAATTCGGATACCAGCACAGGCCGGCGGCACCGGTCATGTGCTCGGCCAGTTGCTTGGCAACATCCGGCTGGGCGCCGACTTTGGCGAGCATTTTTTCGTGCACGGCCGGCGCGACGGGCAAGGCCACGCACGCGCTGGCGCCCATGGGCATGGCGCGCCAGATGGGGTTGAAGTCGAGGTTGGTTTTTTCGCCGCTGTCGTTCAGCGCCAGGAAGCTGTGCCAGCCAGCGCCGTCCATTTCAAAACGCAAACCGGCGAAGCTTGGAATAAAACGCTGGTAGCCCATGGCCACGTAGTCGCTGCCCAGGGAAATACGCTGCTTGAGCTCGCCGCGCTCTTTCAGGCCGAAGGCTTCAGTAAATACGGTGTCGCCATTGAGCATGGCTTCCACGGCTTCGGTGGCGCCCTTGCCGAGGTTGGCGCCGTCGTAGTCGCCTTCGAGCAACATGCTCGGGTTGGAGAGCATCACCAGCTTGTCGCCATAGCTGGCAAACAGCAGCGCGCGCTCGCCGTTGTAGCGCAGGCGGTACAACGGCACGGCGTCGCCATCCACTTGCAGTTCAGCGACTTTGCGCAGTTGCGTGTCGTCGGTAGCCACGTGGGCCAGCGGCTCGAGCAAACGCGCCAGACCGCCACGTTCCATCAGCACCACGAAGTTTTTCAACTTGCCGTCGGCGCCGCGCCATAGGGCGACCTGGGCCGGCTGGTCGAGCAACTGTTCGAGCAGGGTGTCCTGCAGTTGCAGGTCGTGTTCGTAGATGATGCGACGCAGGCTGCCGGTGATGCCGAGGCGATCCGGGTTGGCTTCGTAATAGAACACCAAGTCTTCGGTGAGGGTGTCGCGCAGCAGCGGCACGGCCAGCAGGTCTTTGGGCAGACGGCTCAGCGATTCGCTTTCGATCAGCACCTGCGGGTGTTGCAGGTCGAGCTGCAATTCACTGGCGTCGGCCAGCGTGCGCGGCGGCGCCATGTGCTGCTGCAACCAGCCAAGCACACCGGCGCCAGCGACCAGCGGCACGGCAACCGCCAGGGCGATGAGCACGCGACGCTTGCGCCCGGCTTTGCCTTCCGTGGAACCGGTTTCCCCGTTCTGGGTGGTGTTATCGCTCATGTAAGAAACCCCAATTCGTCCGTGCGTCGCTGGTAGCCAGGCGCCGCGTGCGGGCGCTAGCTCAATAGTTGAATGACTTGATCAATTGCAGATCGCCAATACCGCGCAACGGCACGATAAAGGTCTCGCGTTTTTCGTTCGGCGTATTTTCGTTGAACACCAGGTTTATTTGGGCGGTGATCACTTCGTTCTGATTACTGCCTTCGTCGAAGTTGTAACCCTGATTGTTGAGATTGCCCCAGTAGTTGACGAACACCAGATAGCGGCCGTGCAGCGGCGCGGTCATGGTGAACATCTCGGGGCCGGGGCCGTCGACGCTGTCGGTGTCCAACCCGCCGCCATTGCTCATCACCGGGTCGGCCCAGAATGCGTGCTGGCCATCGGGCGTGACCACGTGCAGATCGAGCTCGGCTTTGGGGTCGTCCCAACCGAGCACGATGCGCACCTGCGCGGGGGTCTTGTTGTGGTTAGCTTCATAGAACTGCACGCGTTTAAGCGACTGGCCGTCGCCACTCACCACTTCCACGCTGTTCGAGCCGGCGCCCATGTTGTAGGGGCGCACGAAGCGGCCTTCGTCGTCGGTGTACAGCGGCAGCGGGTTGCCGTTGACCACCAGGCGATGGGGCTGGCGGCTGCCTTGCAGGTTTTTCAGGGTGCCTTGAATAAGGGTGCGACCGCGCTGGGCGCCACGGTCAATCGGCGGCGTCGGGTACGCCACACGCGCCTCGTCGGCACGCTCAAGCAGCCCGGAGTATCGCCAGCCGGCGACCGGGGTTTGCAAGTCAGCAGAAGGTTCAGCCACGGCGCAGGCACAGAAAGCGGCCAGGCAGAACAACAGCAGGGAGCGCATGCGTAATCCTTTAGCGTGCGAAAGGCGGCAAAGGTATCGCTAGCGTGAGGGCCTGACAATGACCTTGCGACACAATTTGTAAGAGTTACCAAATGGCTCACATCGGCCATGGTCAGCGGCTTACATCCAGCCGCCCCATTGCAGGAAAACGATGCCGATGTTCGTCGTAATTGCCGCCACCAGCGTGGTGATCACGATGATTGCCGCCGCCAGCTCATGGTTGCCGTTTGCCGCCTTGGCCATCACAAAACTGGCCGCCGCCGTCGGGCTGGCGAAGTACAGAAAAAGCACACCCAGATCGGCGCCGCGAAAGCCAAAAGCGAACGCACCGGCGGTGGAGATAATTGGCAGCCAGACCATTTTCATCAGGCTGGCGCTGACAGCCAGCGCCCCACTCTTGCGCAACGAGGCAAGCGACAAGGTGCCGCCGATGCAGATCAGCGCAAGCGGCAACGTCAGTTGCGCCAGGTATTCGCCGGAAGTCGTCAGCCAGACCGGCAATGGAATTTTCCAATACGCGAACGGGATGGCCGACAGCACGCCGATGATCAACGGGTTGCAGATGATGCTTTTGCTGATGCTCCACACATCCGACTTGGCGCTGGGGCTATAGATGGCCAGCACGATGGCCGAAAGACTGTTGTAGGAGAGGATTACCACGCCGGCCAGAATGCCGCCGAGCGACAGGCCGTAGTCGCCATAAAGGCTGGTGGCCAGGGCCAGGCCGATGATGCCGTTGTTGCCGCGAAAGGCGCCTTGGGTATACACGCCGCGATCAGCCACCGGCACCCGCCAAATCGCCCAGCCCCACGCCACCAGAAAGCCCACCACGGTCGCCAGCACGAAGTAGCCGAGCACGGCAGGCTGCATCGCGGTGCTGAGGTCGGCGTGAATGATGGCGAGAAACAGCATGACCGGCATGGTGACGTTGAACACCAGCGCCGAGGCGGTATTGATGAAGTGACCGTCGATCAAGGCCAGGCGCTTGAGGAAAACGCCGAGAAACAGCATGGCAAACACCGGCATGGTGATGCCGAAAGTGGCGGCGATGATGGCGAACATGGGAAGCAGACCGGGCGGGTGTCGTTAGGTGGCTAATGATAAGCCACCACGCCTGGGAGCGCGACCTGCGGGGCGAGGCCCGGCCCAGTTCAAACCTTGCGGGAGCGACTGGGCGACATTGTCATTGATCTGCTTAACGCCTATCGCGGCTAAAGCCGCTCCCACGAAAGCTAGGGCTTAGCGCGTGCCGCCCTGCGCGAGGCCGAACATCAGTAGCAGCAAATCTTGGTCGGGCCGAACAGCCACGGCCGACTTCAATTTCGCGGGCATCGAGCACTGCTTGGCCGCCGAGGCCGAATGCAGAACTTCCGGGCCCGGTTCATGCCAGGCCGCCGCCGCCAGCGAGGCCACACCCAATGCGCCGATGAGGAAAATACCTCGTGCAATATCTAGCTTCATGTCACAACCCTTTGATAGCGCTGCCAAACGCCGTGGAATGACCATAGATAACCTGTTGCCAGTCTGCTGAACTCCACGACGAATGGCGGCGTAATTGACGCAGATCGTGACGAGCGGCTTGCTGACGGGTCAGGCGACGGCGCGACTTCTCCAAATCCAGCATGCCCACCTCAAACGTGGCCTGCTCGCCCTCACCTTCCACACGAATAAACACATGCTTGGAATACAGGCAGTTGTGCTGCCAACGCGCGTTGTTCATGCGCGCAATCATGGCGCCCACCGCTTGCATGACACGCTCATGGAACGCTTCACCGTGACGCTCGCGCCCGCCGTTAGCGTGCCAGTGGTTTATTTCAATGAAGCCTTTCATGTCGGCCGTAATCAGCAAGGCGCGCCAGGCATTGTCGGCACCGCGCTCGGCACCGCAATACACCACTTTCGGCACGTTGATGCCCAAACGGGCAAACGAGGTCAACGCTTTTACTTCACGCAACACCGTGGGGCGGCCGAACGGATGGAAGAAGCTGTGGTAGATGTGGCCGACCTGGCGCTTTGAATACAACAAGCTGCCGTCGCTGTCGTGAATTCGCTGAACACCGCTAGTACCGCCGCGCCTGCTATTGGGTTCTTCAACCCACTCACCCTGCTGTTGCCACCATTGTTCGAACAGACCGGGAGTCGGCGAGTGCAGCGCTAGAGTCATGCGTGATGTCCTGTACAGAAGATAGAAAGCTGCCGCCCATGGGGCGACCATATCCTT
Source organism: Pseudomonas sp. AC070 (assembly GCF_979258635.1). Taxonomy (NCBI): domain Bacteria; kingdom Pseudomonadati; phylum Pseudomonadota; class Gammaproteobacteria; order Pseudomonadales; family Pseudomonadaceae; genus Pseudomonas; species Pseudomonas sp. AC070. The sequence continues at coordinate 1,018,482 of NZ_OZ409871.1, read as the reverse complement.
GAGGCCTGGGAAGGCGCTGGCGTGGTCGGGTGAGTTCTTGTAAGCCCTGACCGACGACGAATGTAACAGCCTTTGTCTGCACAATGGAGGCCAAGTTCCGAAAATCCCTACCGAATATCGGCTAAATAACGCCTATCCAACGGCAACCCGCTTAACTGCGCCGGGGCACTAATACCACCTTGAAACAGCAGCCTCGCGGTTGCGCTGCACTCAGGCTGACGTCCCAACCCTGGCTTGCACAAATACGTTGCACCAGCGACAGGCCGAGCCCCAAACCATCGCCGCGCTGACTGTCGCCGCGCACGAAGGGCTGGAACACGGCTTCGCGTTGAGCCTCAGGAATACCCACTCCGCTGTCTTCTACTTCAAACCCGTCGGCCACCAAGGTCAGGTTGATGTGCCCGCTGTCGGTGTAATGCAGCGCGTTGCGCAACAGGTTGCTCATTACAGTGCGCAGAAACGTGGCGTTGAACTCGCCGTGCGCCACCTGCTCTTTTCGGTACTGCAGGGCGATGCCTTTGCTTTCAATCGGCGCGCGCCATTGCTCGATCAGCTCATAGGCCACGCTTTCCACGCTCATGGTGGGAATCTGGTTGATGTCGGTGTTCTGCGCGCGAGCCAACAGGAAGAATGTTTGCACCAGGGCGCGCATGTCTTCGCAGGCACGGAAAATTCGCTGCACCTGCGCCCGGGCACGGTCGTCGAGGTTCGGGTTTTCCAGCAGCAATTCGCACGAACTGGCCACCACCATTAATGGCGTACGCAGCTCATGGCTGACGTCGCTGGTGAACAGCCGCTCGCGAGTTAGGGCATGGCGCAACAAGCCCAAGGTGGTGTCGAACGCCGCCGCCAATTGACCGACTTCATCGGCGGCGTAGTCGGGCGCCAGAGGCGGTGCCAACGACAGCAATTGATCGGGGTGCTGCACTTGCCGCGATAGCCGCACCACCGGTTCGATGACTTTGCGGGCGAGAAATAGGCCAAGGAATACGGCCAGCGCCACGCACAGCACAAAGCCGATCCAGACAGTGGTGTACAGCGTGCGCTCGCGCTCTTCGAACTCGCTTTGGTCTTGCAGCAAAATATATTCCTGCCCCGCCACGATCCGCACAAACGCGTGGTACGACAGCTCGCCGCGGAAGATTTCGTGGAAGCCTGGCTCCATGCCGGCGAGGTAGTCCGGCAGAGCGAAATCACCGTGACCGCCAGAAAAGTAGAACAGTTGATCCGGCTCGGGATGGGTGCGCCATTCATCCATGTTGTCCATGTGCAACAGGCGGTCGAGGTCGCCGCTGAGGACGCCGGAAATCAGCTTTTCCTCAAGCATGTGCACGGCCATATAAATGCCCGTGGCAAAGGCGGCTGCTACCAGCGTGGTCATCAGTACAAAGGCAATAACGATGCGGCGTGACAGGCTTTGCTTAAACTCCATCGGTGACTTCCGCCAAGCGATAGCCCACGCCGTGCACGGTTTGCAGCAGGGGTAGTGGGAAGGGTTTGTCGATCACCTGACGCAACTGGTGAATGTGGCTGCGCAGGCTGTCGCTGTCCGGGCAATCGTCGCCCCACAGCGCCTCTTCCAACACTTCGCGACGCAGCACATGCGGGCTTTTCTGCATCAGCGCGGCGAGCAATTTCAGGCCGATAGGGTTGAGCTTGAGGGCTTTGCTGGCGCGGCTGACTTGCAGGGTGTCGAGGTCGTACACCAGATCGGCCACTTGCAGAATGCGCCGGCCGCCACCCTGGCTGCGACGCAGCACGGCTTCGATGCGGGCCGCTAGCTCGGACAGCGCGAAAGGCTTGAGCAGGTAATCGTCGGCGCCAGAGCGGAAGCCTTGCAGGCGGTCATCGAGTTGGTCGCGGGCGGTGAGCATGATCACCGGCGTGTCGCGGCGCGCGTCTTCACGCAGGCGTTTGCATAACGTGTAGCCGTCCATGCCGGGCATCATGATGTCGAGCACGATCAGGTCGTAGTGCTCGGTCGCGGCCAGGTGCAGGCCCGACAATCCGTCCTGCGCGCAGTCGACGCTGTAGCCTTTCATGCCCAGGTAATCAGCAAGGTTGGCGAGAATGTCACGGTTGTCTTCTACAATCAGAATGCGCATGGCGGTTCCTTGAGGCAGGTGTTGCAGGCACGTCACGGGGCGCGACATTACCTCAACATTTAATGATTGAAGCGGCTTTCACGATTTTTTCACGACAACTTAACGCCATGCTGACAGCGCCTGGAGCAGCATGCACGCTACTTCCGCTACGCCTGGACTCAGCATGTCGTCGACTCCATTCACTACTTTTTCACACCGCCTGAACCTGCGCCTGGCGCTCGGCATTCCGCTGGCCATCGCCGCGTTACTGCTATTGATCGAACCCACCAAACTGGACTTCGCCCTGGCCAACCTGATGTACACACCGGGCGTTGGGTTTGTGGGAAAACACAGCGCATTTCTCGAAGACATCCTGCACGACCGCGCGAAACAGGCCGTGATTGCCTTCGCCGTGCTCTCCATTCTCGGCTTCGTCGGCAGCTTCTTTATTACCCGCCTGAAACCAATGCGCCGGCAACTGGGTTACCTGGTATTGGCCATGGGCCTGTCCACCAGCTTCGTCACCCCCATGAAAGCGGTCACCGCCGTCCAGTGCCCCTGGAGTCTCAGCCAGTTCGGCGGTCAGGAAACCTACAGCCCGCTGCTCAGCCACCGCCCCGCCACCGACAAACCCGGCCGCTGCTGGCCAGGCGGTCACGCCGCCGCGGGCTTTACGTTATTCGCGCTTTACTTCGTCTGGCGCGACCGCCGCCCACGGCTGGCACGCGCCGGTTTCGTCTTTGCCCTTGCACTCGGCACAGTCTTCTCCGTGAGCCGCATGCTGCAAGGCGCGCACTTCTTCTCTCACAACCTGTGGACGGCGGTGTTTTGTTGGTTGATTTGTTTGGGGTCGTATTGGGCGGTGTTGTATAGGCCGGCAAAAGAGGATTTGCCGCACGCGGTGATTGGGCAGAACACCTGACATGCACAATCAAAAGCTTCGCGACCAAGGTCGCTCCTACAAAGACATCTGCGTGTGACGCGGTTTTTGTTTGTAGGAGCCAGCTTGCTGGCGAACCTTAGCGACGCCGATCGCGAGTTTCGGGACTAAGGTCAGGCAAGGCGCCCCGCAGCTTCTAAGCGCAGCGTACTGCAGTACGTGAGCATTAAAAGCGAGGACGCAACGCAGCATGACCGACGGCCCGGAGCTCGCAGCAGCCATAAAAAAACCCCGCACAAGGCGGGGTTTTTTACGGCAACAGCTATTACATCATGCCGCCCATACCACCCATGCCACCCATATCCGGCATACCGCCGGCAGCTGGCTTGTCTTCCACGATTTCAGCAATCATCGCTTCAGTGGTGATCATCAAGCTGGCGATCGAGGCCGCGGCCTGCAGAGCAGAACGGGTCACTTTGGCCGGGTCGAGGATACCCATTTCGATCATGTCGCCGTACTCGCCGGTGGCAGCGTTGTAACCGAAGTTACCGGAACCCTGCTTGACCTTGTCGACCACAACACTCGGCTCGTCGCCGGAGTTGGAAACGATCTGACGCAGCGGTGCTTCAACAGCGCGACGCAGCAGAGCGATACCCACGTTCTGATCGGCGTTGTCGCCTTTCAGGTCGGAGATAGCTTGCAGAGCGCGAACCAGTGCCACGCCACCGCCAGGTACCACGCCTTCTTCAACGGCTGCGCGGGTAGCGTGCAGGGCGTCTTCAACGCGGGCTTTCTTCTCTTTCATTTCCACTTCGGAACCGGCGCCAACCTTGATCACGGCAACACCGCCAGCCAGTTTGGCCAGACGCTCTTGCAGTTTTTCACGGTCGTAGTCGGACGAGGTGTCTTCAACTTGTTTGCGGATCTGAGCAACGCGCGCTTCGATGTCAGCTTGAACGCCAGCACCGTCGATAACGGTGGTGTTTTCTTTGCTGAGGATGACGCGTTTGGCATTACCCAGGTGCTCCAGGGTAGCGCTTTCCAGGCTCAGGCCGATTTCTTCTGAGATCACGGTACCGCCAGTCAGAACGGCGATGTCTTGCAGCATGGCCTTACGACGGTCGCCGAAGCCTGGTGCTTTAACAGCAGCGACTTTAACGATGCCGCGCATGTTGTTCACAACCAGAGTCGCCAGGGCTTCGCCTTCAACGTCTTCAGCCACGATCAGCAGCGGACGGCCAGCTTTGGCCACAGCTTCCAGCACCGGCAGCATTTCGCGGATGTTGGAGATTTTTTTGTCGACCAGCAGGATCAGCGGGCTGTCCAGCTCGGCAACCATGGTGTCTGGCTTGTTGATGAAGTACGGCGACAGGTAGCCACGGTCGAACTGCATGCCTTCTACAACCGACAGTTCGTTTTCCAGGCCCGAGCCTTCTTCAACGGTGATCACCCCTTCTTTACCGACTTTTTCCATTGCCTGGGCAATGATGTCGCCGATAGAGCTATCGGAGTTGGCGGAGATGGTGCCGACCTGAGCGATGGCTTTGGTGTCTGCGCATGGCTTGGACTGGGACTTGAGCTGAGCAACGATGGCGATGGTCGCCTTGTCGATGCCGCGCTTGAGGTCCATCGGGTTCATGCCGGCAGCGACGGCTTTCAGGCCTTCGTTGACGATGGACTGAGCCAGAACGGTGGCGGTGGTGGTGCCGTCACCGGCGTCGTCGTTGGCACGGGAGGCAACGTCTTTAACCAGCTGCGCGCCCATGTTTTCGAAACGGTCTTTCAGCTCGATTTCTTTGGCAACCGACACACCGTCTTTGGTGATGGTCGGAGCGCCGTAGCTCTTCTCGATGATCACGTTACGGCCTTTCGGGCCGAGGGTGGCTTTTACCGCGTCGGCCAGGACGTTAACGCCAGCCAGCATTTTTTTACGAGCGGAGTCGCCAAACTTAACTTCTTTTGCAGCCATGATCGTTATTCCTCAAATTCGTTTCGTTAACGCAAGTGGTAGCAACGGAGCGGGAAATCAGCCTTCAACAACAGCCAGGATTTCGTTCTCGCTCATGACCAGCAGGTCTTCGCCATCAACCTTGATGGTGTTGCTGCCCGAGTACGGGCCAAACACCACTTTGTCGCCGACTTTAACGGCCAGTGGGCGCACTTCGCCGTTGTCCAGCACGCGGCCGGCGCCGACAGCGAGGATCTCGCCACGGTTCGGTTTTTCCGCAGCCGAGCCCGGCAGAACGATGCCACCAGCGGTTTTGGTTTCTTCTTCGCTGCGACGGATGACGACGCGGTCATGCAGAGGACGAAGCTTCATTGTCGATCTCTCCCAAGTAAGGTGGTTTAAAGCCGCCGGTTTATCCACCGGCTGGTTGTTTGCTATCCGGCGTGGCCGGTCGCGAGCCGCTAAGCGGCCACGCGGAAGACTGACTGTCGTAAAACCGACAGAGACCTTGCGGTGACCACTACATAGGGGCGGGGAAAGGGATTACAAGGGCGGGGGTGAAAATTTTTTACACGGTTTGCGCCGGACAATGAGCGCTGCGGGCAGCGCTCACTCGCGCCGCTTTCACTTCGGATCGCGGTGCTCGAACTCGCCTTCGATCACGTTTGGGCGAGACTGGCCGGATCGCGCAGCGAGGTCATCGGCGAACGCACGCTGACGCAACGCCTGCTCCGCCGCGCGCTGGCGAAGCTTGCCGACCATCAGCCGGCGCGTGAACGGAATAAGACACAGCAGACCGAAAATATCGCTGATAAACCCCGGCAACAGCAGCAGGCCACCGCCGACGGCAATCAGCAAGCCTTCGAGCATTTCCTGTTCCGGCAATTCACCGCGCGCCAGACGCTCACGGGCCCGCCATGCGGTGGCCACGCCGGCCACCCGCAGCAACACGCTGCCCAGCACCGCACTGCCGATGACCAACAGCAGCGTGGGCAGCACGCCAATGGCGCTGCCGACTTTGATCAGCACCGCCAGTTCGATAATCGGGAACAGCAAAAACAAAAACAGAAAAGCACGCATCAATGGGGTTCCTGTAGGACGGCCGGGCGGCGATTCGCTTAACCCGCGAGCGTTTTATCACCGGAAAGATTTAGGTGGTGCTGCGTGGCTTTTAATTCAAGCAGATTCTTGCCCGGCAGCCGGCCAGGTTTCGGCCCGCGCCAGCGCTACCAAGGCCTGGCGCACTTCCAGCGCAGTGTTACAGGATGTTGGAAACGCCAGCCAATGAAGGCCCTGACCGATGCGCAGGTGAAAGCCTTCGCTGTCGATGCCGGCCAACTCAGCGGGCACATGGTTGGGCAACCCGGCCAGCTCAACGTAATGGGCGATGGCGCTGGCGTGGTCGCTGTTCATGTGTTCGACCATGCTCAGCTCAATGTCGCCGGCAAACGGGTTGGCCAGCGTCACTTCATCGAGCCAGTGAATGGCGCCAAAGCCGCCGATATATCGCGAGCGCACCGGCTCCAGCACCCAAAAATCAAAATCGTGGGCCTGGTGATAACCCTCCGATTCCGGAAAGTAGCGGTAGTAACGTGCGGCAGCGGCGACGGTGGCCGCTTCATCGGTAATTTTGCGCGCCTGCGCCAGCACCGTTAAACGGCCGACGGCTTGAATATCTTCGGCGCCGCGCTCGCCCACCAACAGCGAACACTTGGGTTCCACCTGCAAATTGTGGGTGTGCTGAGCGATGCGGCTGATGAGAATCAGCGGGTGGCCGCTGGCATCCAGGCAGTACGGCACCACTGATCCGAACGGGTAGCCGGGCATGGCTTTGGACAACGTGGAGAGCGCCCCACGGTATTCCTTGAGTAGCAATTCTCGGGCATGCTTGCCGACTTTCACGCTCACCTTATGACTCCTCGTCGAGAATTCGTATTGAAGACGGACAGGTGCCCAGCTTAACGGTTGCGCGCATCAGCGGGGAACAACGTATCCGGTTGGCAGCGGCGCCTATAAAAGGTGCGCGCGCTCAATCTACTTTTTGGGGATGTGGTTATGGAACTGAAAGACAAAGTCATCGTGATTACCGGCGGTGGTCAAGGCCTTGGCCGCGCCATGGGCGAATACCTGGCCGCGCGCGGCGCCAAGCTGGCGCTGGTAGACCTCAATCAGGAACGCCTCGATGAAGCCGTTGCCGCCTGCAAAGCAGCCGGTGGCGATGCCCGCGCCTACATCTGCAATGTGGCTAATGAAGAACAAGTGATCCACACCGTGGGCCAGATCGCTGACAACTTCGGCGCCATCAACGGCCTGGTCAACAACGCCGGCATCTTGCGCGACGGCCTGACGATTAAAGTGAAAGACGGCGAGCTGTCGAAAATGAGCCTGGCGCAGTGGCAGTCGGTTATCGACGTCAACCTGACCGGCGTGTTCCTGTGCACCCGTGAAGTGGCGGCGAAAATGATCGAGCTGAAAAACCAGGGCGCGATCGTCAACATCTCCTCCATCTCCCGCGCCGGCAACATGGGCCAGGCCAACTACTCGGCCGCCAAGGCCGGCGTTGCGGCAGACACCGTGGTGTGGGCCAAAGAGCTGGCGCGCTACGGCATTCGTGTTGCAGGCGTGGCGCCGGGCTTTATCGAGACCGAAATGGTTGCCAGCATGAAACCCGAAGCGTTGGAAAGAATGACCTCGGGCATTCCGCTCAAGCGTCTGGGCCAGCCGAAAGAGATTGCCCACTCGGTGGCCTACATTCTGGAAAACGAGTACTACACCGGCCGGATTCTGGAGCTCGACGGCGGCATGCGGTTGTAATCAGTCGATTGGATGCGCGTCGGCCATGCGGCGTGCATCAGGCGCCCGGAATGCTCAATCTTGATTGAGGGGCGGCTGAGTTCGAAGATCAAAAGGATTGCGACCTAACAAAAAGCCCCGCGAGTGCGGGGCTTTTTATTGTTCTTTTTCAAGGATCGCAAAAACCGACTCCCGGCCGTGCGAGCGCAGGTCAGACAAGGCGAGCTCAGGACGACGGAGCGGAGTTGGCTGCAGCCAATGAGCATCCCGACCCTGAGCTCAACGCCGCATGAGCAAGCGCAGCAGCCCCGGAGCGGTTTTTTTTACCAGCCCACACCGAACCCGACGCTATACCGGGTCTCGTCCACTTCGCCATCTTTGGCGCCGCTTACGATGTTCTTCTCGGCCTTCACGTTAAGCGAAGCCCAGTCGGTAACTTTGTAGCGCAGCCCTGCTTCAGCTTCGAGCTCGTACTCGCTGTCGCCGCCGATGGGTTTGCCGAGTTCGCCGTTGCTGAACATTTCGAAGGTCTTGCCGACCAGGTAGCGGTTGTAGTCCCACTTCAGGCCCAGCGAGTAGAAGTTGTCGCTGCCGCCGTCTCTGTATTCGTAGTCATTCTGGTTGACCAAGGTCGCCAGGGAGAACGCGCCGAGTTCGTCGTCCCAGAACTGGTAGCCAGGACCGGTACCGATGGTGCGCTGGCTGGAAACGTCTTCGATGTGGTCGCGCTTGTAGCTCAAGCGGCCCTGCCAGAACCAATGTTCATCCAGGAAACGGTCGAGGGCGTATTCGGCGTTCCAGTTGTTGGTGGTGGTGACGTCGTCTTGCGACTCACGGTTGTAGCCACCTTCGGCGTTGTGGCGCCAGGCGCCATGGCGGGCGGTGGTTTTGAAATCGACGTCGTAGTCGTCGGTGTCGGTCTCGGCGCGTTTGTAGTCCAGCCCGAGGTCGACGTTACCCTTCCAGACCAAGTCTTCGAGGATCGGCTTGGGTTTGATGATCTGCTCGATGCTGGCCAGCTCGACGGTCTTCGGCGCCTCGCCATTGATCAACGTGACCTTGCCGTCTTCGGCGGCTTGAAGCGACTTGGCGCGCTCGCCAGTGAATTCGTCTTGCTTAACCATCAGCTCGCGGTCGCTTTCCAGGGTTTTGACCTGTTTCCAATCAACCGGAATGGTGCCGCCATAGCTGGTTTCAACTACCAGCTTGCCGCCGTCGAACACCTTGATGGTACCGGTGATGCGGTCGCCGTTTTTCAACCATACGGTGTCGGCCATTGCAGGGGTTGCAGCCAGCGTGAGCGCGGCGCAGGACAGGGCGTAAGACAGCTTGTTGGATAACCGCATGGGGAGATTTACCGCTCCGTAAATGTGAAGGGCGGGCATTATCCAAGATAAAAAGCCGCTGGCCCGAAAAACACTGCAAGGAGTGACCGGTGGCTGTCCTGCAAGTTCCGCGCAATCTAAAGCAAGGCTCACGCCAGCGCACGCCGCCGCACACGTTCTACACCCAGGCGGGCACCGTAATGGTATGAACGCTTGATGGGCCAAAACGCTCGGTTAAGCTGCTCGCCATGAGCCGCTATGTGTAAGGTCAAAACATGCCAGCCAAACAAGACAGCACTAAGACAGCTGCCGCCGACGTAGCAGGCGAAAACGCTGAAGCACGCCGCGCCGCGCTATACCTGACATTGGCGCAAGTGCCCAGCGGCTACGTGGTCAGTTATGGGCAACTGGCTGAACTGGCAGGCCTGGGCCGCGCGGCGCGGTGGGTCGGTCGCACCTTGAGCCAGTTGCCGGAGGGCAGCGCCCTGCCCTGGCACCGCGTGGTCGCCGCCGGTGGCCGATTGAGCCTGGCAGTCGGCACCGTATCGGGCGAAGAACAACGGGCGCGGTTGCGCGCCGAAGGAGTGCGAATGGTCAATCAGCGCGTGGATATCAAGCGCCATGGGTGGCGCCCAATGGAGCACAGCGGTTAGAGTGCGCCCTGTTTTTGCCATCCAGTTTGGCCTGGCCAACTGGGCACTCCACGTTTTGCTAAACCCAGGCAGATCACAGCCCAATGCCCCGTAAAACCTGGCGCGCGGCACTCGCCGCCTACGCTTCGCCGGCCAGTTTGGCCCTCTTGCTTCTCGGTTTCGCCGCAGGCCTGCCGTACATGCTGGTGTTCTCCACCTTGTCGGTGTGGATGCGCGAAGCCGGCGTGTCGCGTGAAACCATCGGTTTCGCCAGCCTCATCGGCCTCGCTTACGCCTTTAAATGGATATGGTCGCCGCTGCTCGACCAATGGCGTCTGCCGCTGCTCGGCCGCCTGGGTCGGCGCCGCTCATGGCTGGTGCTCTCGCAAATTGTCATCGCCATGGGCCTGATCGGCATGGCGCTGTGCGACCCTCGCACCAACCTCACCTGGCTGGTCGCCATCGCCGTACTGGTGGCGTTTGCCTCCGCCACTCAAGATATCGCCGTTGACGCCTACCGCCTGGAAATTGCCGACGACTCCCGCCAGGCCGCCCTCGCCGCCAGTTACATGCTCGGCTACCGCGTCGCCGCCCTGCTCGCCACCGCCGGCGCACTGTATTTCGCCGAATGGTTCGGCTCCACCACCACCGCCTACGAATTTGGCGCCTGGGCCAGCACCTATCTGCTGTTTGCCATGCTGATGGTGCCGGGTTTGCTCACCTCTCTTTGGATGCGCGAACCCCATGTGGACGTGCCGGTGCAAACCACCACCTCGCGCTTCAAGCTCAAAGACCAGCTCTACTCCGTACTGATTTTGCTGGTGATGCTGATCTCGCTGCCGGCCATGATTACGGGCCTGCTCGACCGCGCCTGGCCCCGCGCTGCGCTGTACGCAATCTTCCTCGGCATTTGCCTGATGCCCGCCGGCCGCCGATTGATTGCCCCCGTGCGTGATCTGCTTAGCCAGCAGCGTAAACAGCTGATCGTGGCGGCGCGCGGCAAGGTGATTCCCAACTTCGACTTCGTGCACCAGGCCGTGTCGATGATTGTGCTGATCATCATTTTGGTCACCGCGGCCGCCGCTGCCAAAGCCTTCAGCAGCGGCGCCTGGCCACGCGGGACGATGTACGTGCTGATCGCCCTGGCCTGCCTGTCGGCCCCTGGCCGGCTGCTGATGGCGCCCGTGCTGACACCCATCAGCGAGTTTGTACAGCGCTATCGCTGGCAGGCGTTGCTGCTGCTGGGGCTGATCGCGACGTATCGGATGTCCGACACGGTGATGGGCGTGATGGCCAACGTGTTCTACATCGACCAAGGGTTTAGCAAAGAGCAGATCGCCAGCGTCAGCAAGCTGTTCGGCCTGGTGATGACCCTGCTCGGCGCCGGGGCGGGAGGCGTGCTGATCATGCGCTTCGGCATCATGCCGATTCTGCTGATTGGCGGCGTGCTATCGGCCGCCACCAACCTGATGTTTATGGCGCTTAGCGACATGGGCGCGAATCTGGACATGCTGATCCTGACCATTTCCGCCGACAACTTCAGTGCCGGCCTGGCCACATCCGCGTTTGTGGCCTACCTGTCGAGCCTGACCAACCTCAAATTCTCCGCCACCCAATACGCCCTGCTCAGCTCGATCATGCTGCTGCTGCCGCGCTTGATCGGCGGCTACTCGGGCGTGATGGTCGAGAACGTTGGCTACCACAAGTTCTTCCTCATCACCGCCCTGCTCGGCATTCCCACGTTGATTCTGATTTGCTGGCAGTGGCAGCGCATGGCGAGCCAGAAAGTGCCGGAAGTGGAAGAAGCACCGCCGACCGCAGAGGACAAGGCCAGACCGGAACAGGTTTAGCCCAGAAAAGCCGGCAATTGCCGGCTTTTTCTTTTTCGCAGATTAAGATTTTCGGAGCTAAGGCCAGGCAAGGCGCCCCGGAGCTTTTAAGCGCAGCGTACTGCAGTACGTGAGCATTAAAAGCGAGGACGCAACGCAGCATGGCCGACGATCCGGAAATCGATGCCTAACGCTAGGCGTTCTCTTGAACCATGCGAATCACCCGCTGCGGGAACGGAATCTCGATACCGGCCGCCTGCAACCGATCACGAATCTCTTCGTTGTATTTAAACGTCAGGCTCCAGTAGTCGGCGGTTTTCACCCATACGCGCAACGACATCTTGATTGAGCTATCGCCCAACCCGGCCACCACCACGGCGGGCGCCGGGTCTTTGAGCACGCGTTCATCTTCGGCCATCTCGGTCAGCACGCGCTTGGCAGCTTGCAGGTCGGCGTCGTAGTTGATGCCGATGTCATAAATGATTTGCCGCGTGGCCTGGCGGTTGTAGTTGGTGATGATGCCGTTGGACAGGCTGCCGTTGGGCACGATGACGGTTTTGTTGTCGCCGGTACGCAATACGGTGTGGAAGATCTGGATGTTATCCACCGTGCCCGCCACGCCCTGCGCTTCAATCCAGTCACCGATGCGAAACGGGCGAAACAGCAGAATCAGCACACCGCCGGCGAAATTGGCCAGGCTGCCTTGCAGCGCCAAGCCAATCGCCAGGCCGGCGGCACCGATGGCGGCAATAAACGAGGTGGTTTCCACGCCGATCATCGATGCGGCGCTGATCACCAGCAGCACTTTGAGAATGATATTGGCCAGGGTGCCAATGAAGCTCTGCAAGGCCGGGTCGCCGAGGCGCTTGCCGATCAGCGCGCTGAGGTTGCCGGTGACCCGATTGATCAGCCACCAGCCAATCGCCAATACCACCAACGCCAGCAGCACGCGGCCGCTGTACGCCATGATGATGGGTAGCCATGCCTGCGAGGCATCGACCAAATGATCCAGTTGTGCATCGAAATCCATAGCGCCTCCTTCGCTGCCTGACCGCCCAGATGCCAGTCATAAAAAACAGCGGCTGCGTCTTTTGCGACGCTGCAGGGGGCGCGATGGTTCCCAACAATTCCCGGCGCTTTTCCTGTGGGAGCGGCTTCAGCCGCGATGCTTTTAAATCAAAAGAGCATCGCGGCTAAGCAGAATGCCGCCCAATCTCCACCGTTTAAGAAGGCCTAATCTCTGAAGTTATTGAATTGCAGCGGCATCCCAAACTCTTTAGCCCGCAGCGCCGCGATGGCCTCTTGCAGGTCATCACGCTTCTTGCCGGTCACGCGCACTTGCTCGCCCTGGATGGCGGCCTGCACTTTGAGTTTGGCTTCTTTGATGTGGGCGACAATTTTCTTCGCCAGCTCTTTATCGATGCCCTCGCGCAGAACCGCTTCCTGCTTCACACTCTTGCCCGACGGGTAAGCGTCTTTGAGCTCGAGACACTGCACATCAATCTTGCGCTTGACTAGGCTGAGTCTGAGAATCTCGACCATCTGCTCCAGCTGAAACTCGGCGTCAGCGGTGATGTTGATGGTCAGTTCCTTGAATTCGAACGTGCCTTTGCCGCGCAAGTCGTAGCGACGCTCCAGCTCTTTCATGGCGTTGTCGACAGCGTTGGTTACTTCGTGTTTGTCCAGTTCGGACACCACGTCGAACGAGGGCATGGGAAATCTCCAGATAGACGGCGCGATAAGTCTTACAGACAGTGCACGCCAAGCTTGACGGTTAAAATGCCGGATCATTATATATCTGCCGATACAAACACCGCCCGGCGATGAGCCGGCGCCTCTATTATTTCTCTCGAGTTCGCCAATGCCCAACCCCCATCTCAGCATCCTGGTGGTGGACGACGCCAAGTTCTCCAGCGCCATGATCGGCCGTGCCCTGAGCCAAGCCGGTTACCTCGATGTGCGCTTCGCCAGCAGCGCGCTCGAGGCCTTGACGCTGTTGGAAGAACGTCCCGCCAGCGTGCTGCTCGCCGACTGGCTGATGCCGGAAATTGACGGCCTTGAACTCACCGGCCGCGTACGCCAGCTCGACGAAATGGCCGATCACTACACGTACGTGATGTTGCTCACCGGCAAAGAAGGCGAAAACGTATTGAGCGAGGCCTTTGACCGGGGCGTCGACGACTTCGTCAGCAAGTCGGCCATGAGCGAGCAGTTGGTGCCGCGCGTGTACGCCGCCGACCGTTTGTGCAACACCCTGCAGCGCCTGTTGCAGGAAAATCGCATGCTCACGCAGAACATTTCCAGCCTCGAAGAACGCAACCTGGTCGACCCGCTGACCGGGCTGGGCAACCCGCGCTACCTGCAGCAAATGCTGGTGGACAGCATCCGTCAGGTGGAATCGCGCGGCGGCGCCGTGTGCTACCTGCTCATCGGCCTGCAAGACGCGCCCAACCTGCGCCAGCAGTACGGCGAAGCCTTCTACAACGAGTTGCTGCACGGCGTTGCCCGTCGCCTGCAACAACTGGTTCGGCCGCTGGATGTGCTGGTGCGCCTGGACGACCACCACTTCGGCCTGCTGACCCTGCTGGAAGATTTGCAGGAATGCTCGCCCAGCAGCTTCAAGCGCCTGCACGAGGGCCTCAACCTCAAAGCGTTCAAGACCAGCGAAGGGTTTATCACGCTCAAGGCCGGCATCAGCCTGGTCGGCATGGACGCCAAAGCACTGCCCATCCAGCCACAAGAACTTATCGATCGCGCCGCCGGCTTGCTTCCCGAAGCCTACGGCAGCGGCCGTGTCGCGGCGCTGCGTTTGCCGCTGTACAAATAAATGCATTGGCACGTTCTCGGCGCAGGCAGCCTGGGCACCTTGTGGGCCGCCCGCCTCGCCCGAGCCAACGTGCCGGTCACCCTCCTGCTGCGCAATCGCGAACGCCTGGCCAGTTACCGCCAGGTAGGCGGCTTGACGCTGGTTGAACAAGGGCTCAGCAGCCTGTACCCGGTGCCGGCGCAGAGCGTCGACGACACCAGCCCGATCCGCCTCTTGTTGCTCGCCTGCAAGGCCTATGACGCCGAAGCCGCTGCTGCCAGCGTGGCCCATCGTCTGACTGCCGACGCCGACGTGGTGCTGCTGCAAAACGGCATGGGCAGCCAGAACGCCGTGGCCGCTCGCTTGCCGCGGGCGCGCTGCATCTTGGCGTCCAGCACCGAGGGCGCCTTTCGCGACGGAGATTTCCGCGTGGTATTTGCCGGCCATGGTCACACCTGGCTGGGCGACCCGCTCAATCCCACGCCGCCGAGCTGGTTGGCCGATGTGCAAAGCGCTGAAATTTCCCATGAATGGACGCCCGACATCCTTAGCCGCGTGTGGCGCAAGCTGGCGCTGAACTGCGCCATCAACCCGCTGACCGTGCTCCACGACTGCCGCAACGGCGGTTTGCTGGAACACCCTGCCGAAGTGGCAACGCTCTGCGCAGAACTCAGCCAGTTGCTCGATCTGTGCGGCCAACCGGCTGCGGCGGAAAATCTCGCCGAAGAAGTGCAGCGCGTGATCACAGCCACTGCGGCCAATTATTCTTCCATGCACCAGGACGTCGCCCAGCAGCGCCGCACCGAAATCAGCTACCTGCTCGGCCATGTGTGCGCCGTGGCGCAGCGCCACAACTGCCCGGCGCCGCATTTGCAGATGTTGCTCGAGCGGTTGCAGGGCGAACTGCACAACAAGGGCCTGCCAATCGACTAGCGCCGAAGTCGTTGAGCCGCCTCCGGCCAGGCGCTACCCTGCGTACCTCTCTTTCTGAAGGCACCCTTGGCTTATGACCCTGCGCAAGCGCCTGGAAAACCTCTCGGTCGGCCGCAAATTACTGGCGGCGTTGTTGGCGTTGCTGACCACGGTGTTGCTGGTCGCCAACCTGGCGTTTATCAGCGCGGCGTATTGGATCTCCCAGGAAAACATGGCGCCCCAGGCGTTGGAGACGTTGGGCCGGCTGCTGTCGACCCCCGCCCTGAGCAACGAGGCGTTGAGCTCACGCGCCACCGCCGAAGACTTGCTGCAGCGCCTGGACAGCTACAGCCCACTGCGCGCTGCCGCACTCTATGGCAGCGACGGGCGCCGCCTGGCGCAGTTGGAACATGGCGACAAATTGCATTTGCCGCGCCGAATCGAGCAGCTGTCGACCTGGCGCTACGGCGAATTCCGCACCAATCAATTGTTCGAGTTGCCGCAAGAAGGCAAGCCGCCCGGCCATCTGTTACTCGTGGCATCCAGCGAATTGCCCGGCGCTTTCTACACCGGCACGTTAACCGCCAGCCTCGTGATTCTGGCCTGCAGCGTGCTGCTGTGGTCGCTGGTGGCGCGGCAGATACGGCGCCTGGTCACGCGGCCGATTCGGCGTCTGGAAGAACTCTCCCGGCAAGTAACGCGCGAGGAGAACTACGCCCTGCGCGCCGCCCGTGGCAATCAGGATGAAATCGGCAGCCTGGCCGAAGCGTTCAACACGATGCTCTCGCGCATCGAAGCCCGCGAGCAGCAGCTCAAGCGCGCCCGGGACGACGCGCAAATGGCCTTCGACCAAGCCCAGCGCCTGGCCGAAGAAACCCGCCATTCCAATCGCAAGTTGGAACTGGAGGTTCAGGTTCGCAGCAAAATCGAGAAGAAACTCACCGGCTTTCAGAACTACCTCAACAGCATCATCGACTCCATGCCCTCAGCGCTGATCGCTCTGGATGAGCAGTTGTATGTCAGCCAGTGGAACCAGGAAGCCAGCGTACTTTCCGGCACGCGGCTGGACGAAGCGTTGAACCAGCCGGTGTTTCTCGCCTTTCCGCCGCTCAAGCCTTACCTGCCGCAACTCAAGCGCACAGCCGAACGCCACACGGTAGAGAAAATCGAGCGTGTGACCTGGACGCGCGGCGACACCAAGTGTCATTACGCGCTCACGTTCTACCCGCTAATGGGCGGCGCGGGCCGAGGTGTGGTGATCCGTATCGATGACATCAGCCAGCGCTTGTCGCTGGAAGAAATGATGGTGCAGTCGGAAAAGATGCTTTCAGTCGGCGGCTTGGCGGCCGGCATGGCCCATGAAATCAACAACCCGCTGGGCGCGATTTTGCACAACGTGCAGAACATTCGCCGCCGACTTTCCAGCGAATTACCTCGCAATCAGGAAGTGGCGGATGCCGTTGGCGTGCCGCTGGAAACCGTTAACCGCTACCTGCACGGCCGTGAAGTGCCGCAGCTGCTCGATGGCATTCAGCAAGCCGGCTCGCGTGCGGCCAAAATCGTTTCGCACATGCTCAGCTTCAGCCGCATGAGCAACCGCCAACTGGCGCCGTGCCAGTTGCCGGCATTGCTGGACCAAGCGGTGGAAATTGCCGGCAATGACTTCGACCTGACTGAAGGCTTCGACTTCAAAGGGCTGAACATCGAGCGCGACTTCGACCCGAACGTGGGCCTGGTGCCCGGCATCGCCAACGAGCTGGAACAGGTGCTGCTGAATTTGCTGAAAAACGCCGCACAGGCCATCCACCAGCGCGAAGCGAAAACCGGCTCACTGCTGGAGCCCGGCCGCATCATTTTGCGTACGCGACTGGTCGAGCCGTGGGCGGAAATTCAGGTGGAAGACAACGGCATCGGCATGCCGGAGCTGGTGCGCAAACGCATCTTCGAGCCGTTCTTCACCACCAAGGAAGTCGGCCAGGGCACGGGCTTGGGCCTGTCGGTTTCGTACTTCATCATCACCAACAACCACAAAGGGCAGATGGAGGTGCAGTCCGCGCTGGACCAAGGCACCTGCTTTACCCTGCGCTTGCCCCTGGCAACGCCTTCCGACAACCCTGAAGTGAGCTGAGCCATGGGCTTTCGCCTGTCAAAAATCTACACCCGCACCGGCGATGCCGGCGAAACCGGCCTGGCCGACGGCCGCCGCGTACCCAAAGATCACCCGCGCGTAGAAGCCATGGGCGAGCTCGACAGCCTTAACAGCCAACTCGGTTTGTTGCTGGCCGGGCTGGCGGAGCATGAAGTGATGTGGCCAGGTTTGAGTGAAGTGATCGACGTGCTCGGCCCGTGCCAGCACCGCCTGTTCGACCTCGGTGGCGAGCTGGCGATGCCGCAATACCAAGCGCTGAATCAGGCCGAAGTGGAACGCCTCGAAACGGCTATCGACCTGTGGAACGAAGAGCTGGGGCCGCTGGAGAACTTCATTCTGCCGGGCGGTTCATTGCTCGTGGCCCAAGCCCATGTTTGCCGGGCGCAGGCACGCAGCGCCGAGCGGCGGTGCCAGCAGCTGAATGCTATGGAACCGTTGGCGGGGGTCGGATTGGCGTATGTGAATCGGCTGTCGGACTTGCTGTTTGTGGCGGCCCGATTGATTGGGCGGCGGATGCAGATTAATGAAGTGCTGTGGGAGGCGGCGGCGAAGCCGGAGTGAGTGCTGCCTGTGAGGACTGTCATGCATGGCGCGACGGCCGTTCTTGTCGCGCTGCTTGTGTCCCTGCACCAGCCTGGATTCCGAATCTGTCGGCGGATGCACATCGCCGAGCCACCCTGAATGTAGCAGTCTGTAGGAGCGGCTTTAGCCGCGAGCTTTTAACCACAAAAGCATCGCGGCTAATCGGAATGCCGCCCAGCCGCTCCCACATATAGCTGATCAGTCAGCAGGATGTGGCCAGAACGCTCTAATCCCCGCCACGCCTTGCGCGCCCACCTGCCACGCCTTTTCGGTATCCCCAGCCCCAACACCGCCGAGCAAAAACACCGGCTGATTGAAGCCCGCAATCATTTCCTGCGCCGCGTCCCAGCCAAGCGGTTGCGCGTCCGGATGAGTTTGCGTGGCTTGGACCGGTGACAGCGTGACGAAATCCACGCCCATTTCCCCCGCCAGCGCCAACTCTTCAGCGTTGTGGCAGGAGGCCGCTAACCAGCGGTTTGTGGGGAACGGACGGCCGCCAGTCACCAATTTGCGCAGCTGCGTGGAGGTCAAATGCCAGCCGGCGGCCGGGAAATCACCGAGCCATTCCAGCGGGCCTTTGAGCATCAATTGCGCGCGGCCGGCGCACAGGCCCACCGCGTCTACGGCGAGGTCGCGGTATTGCGGGTCGTACATATTCGGTGCGCGCAATTGCACCAGTCGAATACCACTTTCCAACGCCGCCTTGAGGCCGAGCAGCAGCGCCTTCGGCTCAAGATTGTCGGGCGTGATCAGGTAGTGCTCAGGTAAACGGGCAGCGGCGACAATGGGGCGATTGGCGGCCGGAAACTCGTAGTCGCTGAGCTCCCGATTGCTCACCCAGGCTAACGGCTGACCTTCGGCCCCGTGGGCCTCGCCGCTAAACGCGCTGACTTCCCAGACATCCAGCAACACGTGCTTGTCTGCGTAGTCGTGGCGCACCTGAATCAGCGGGCGCGCCGCGGTCACCTGAATGCCCAATTCTTCAGCGAGTTCGCGGTCGAGCGCGGCGCGTACCGACTCGCCCTCCTCGACCTTGCCGCCGGGAAACTCCCACAGGCCACCTTGATGTTTATCGTCAGCGCGACGGGCCAGCAAAATGCGCCCGTCTTGGCCTCTGATGACCGCTGCTGCCACATGCACTCGTTTCACGCCGGCTGTTCCTCTCGTGCTGCTTGTTGCCAGCGCTGAAACGCCGGCCACTGGTAAATGGTTTCAACATAGGCCGCCGCCTGCGCCGAAAGTGCCACGCGGTAGCCGCGAAAGCGCACCGCCACCGGAGCGAAAAACGCATCGGCGAGGCTGACGTGACCAAACAAAAACGGTCCATCCTGGCCGAACTCGCTGCGGCAATGCGCCCAGATGGCGCTGATGCGTTCGATGTCGGCAAGCACGTCGGCCGGCACTTCGGGCAACGCTTCGTCGCGCGACAGATCCATGGGCATGGCCACACGAAGCGGCACGAAGCTGCTGTGCATTTCTGCGCAAACGCTGCGGGCGATGGCGCGGGCAAACGCGCCGCGCGGCCACAGGTGGGCTTCGGGGTAGGTTTCGGCGAGGTATTCGCTGATGGCCAGCGAATCCCAGATGGAGCCTTCGTCCGTTTTCAGCAACGGCACTTTGCCGGTGGGCGAATGCTCGAGAATGCGTTCGCGGCTGTCGGGCTGATTCAGGCGAAGGAGCCGCTCAGTGTAAGGCGCGCCGCTGAGCTCCAGCGCCAGGGCCGCGCGCAGCGACCAGGACGAGTATGTCTTGTCGCCGATTACCAGATTCAAAGCCATTTGAGTCACCCGTTTAAGCGTCCATTTATTGAACTGCGACAATAGGCAGCGCGTCGGCCGAGGGCAAATTCCGATTGTTCATGGGCGGATAAGCCCCAGGAATGGCCGCCGCTGAACGCGGCGGCCAGCACCGATCAGGAGCGATATTCGGCGTTGATCCGCACGTACTCGTGGGACAAGTCGGTAGTCCAGATCGTTTCACTGCACGTACCGCGGCCAAGCTCGATACGAATGCCGATTTCTTCCTGGGCCATCACCGCAGCGCCCTGCTCTTCGGTGTAACTGGCAGCGCGGCAGCCACGGCTGGCGATGCATACGTCGCCGAGGAACACGTCGATTTTGCTCACATCCAGCTGCGCCACACCGGCGCGGCCAACGGCGGCAAGGATGCGGCCCCAGTTCGGGTCGGATGCAAACAAGGCGGTTTTGATCAGCGGCGAATGCGCTACGGCATAAGCGACGTCCAGGCACTCCTGGTGGGTCGCGCCGCCGTTGGCCTGCACGGTGACAAACTTGGTGGCGCCTTCGCCGTCACGGACGATGGCCTGCGCCAATTCCATCGACACATCCAGCACCGCTTGCTTGAGCTCGGCGAACAAGGCGCCGCTGGCGTGGGTCACTTCAGGCAATGCCGCCTGGCCGGTCGCCACAAGGATGCAGCAGTCGTTGGTGGAGGTGTCGCCGTCGATGGTGATGCGGTTGAACGACTTATTCGCCGCGTCGCGCAGCAGGTCTTGCAGCAGACCTTGGGACACGTTCGCGTCGGTAGCGATATAGCCGAGCATGGTCGCCATGTTCGGCTTGATCATGCCGGCGCCCTTGCTGATGCCGGTGACGGTCACGGTGACGCCGTCATGCACAAACTGGCGGCTGGCGCCTTTGGGCTGGGTGTCGGTGGTCATGATGCCTGCAGCGGCAGCGGCCCAGTTATCAACCGAAAGATCGGCCAAGGCAGCGGCCAGTGCGCCTTCAATTTTCTCGACCGGCAGCGGCTCGCCGATCACGCCCGTCGAAAACGGCAGCACTGCGGTTTCCGGCACGCCGGTCAGCTCGGCCAACTTGGCGCAGGTGCGAGCAGCGGCTTGCAGGCCTGGCTCGCCAGTGCCGGCGTTGGCGTTGCCGGTGTTGGTCAGCAGATAACGCACCGGGCCCACCACATTCTTCTTCGCCAGAATCACCGGCGCCGCGCAAAACGCGTTCAGCGTAAACACGCCCGCCACGCTGGAGCCTTCGGCACAGCGCATCACCACCACATCCTTGCGACCCTCGCGCTTGATGCCGGCAGACGAAATACCCAATTCAAAACCGGCAACCGGATGCAGCGTAGGCAGAGGACCGAGACCAACAGGCATGGGGCGAGCTCCTTGGCAGAAAAAGCGGTAAACCGCGCCACCACGGCGCAGCATCGATTCAGGCAAAAACGCCGCGAACGGTAGACCGGTCACGGCGTGGAAACGTTAGAGCAAACACGGCTCTTGATGTTGCATTCGAGATCGATTGATTCACGCGGCTGTTTGCCGCCGTAACTCAAGATCCTTTTGGCTAGAGCCAGACAAGGCGAAAGCGTCATTTAAAGCGCAGCGTACTGCAGTACGTGAGCATTTAAATGACGCTTTCAACGCAGCATGGCCGACGTCCAAAAGATCGTGGACCTGCTATTAGCTGATCTGACCGTGGCAGTGTTTGTACTTCTTGCCACTGCCGCAATAACACAGCTCGTTGCGACCAATCTTCTGATCATTACGCGCCGGCGAATACGTCGGCACTGCAACCTCGCCCACTGGCTCTAGCTCGGGCTCGTCGAGCGCCGAGGCTTCGGCGTGTTCGAACTGCATGCGGGCAGCCAGTGCCTCGGCTTCCTGGCGCAGGCGCGCCTCTTCTTCGGCCGGGTCTTCGCGACGCACTTGAACGTGGGACAGCACGCGAATGGTGTCGCGCTTGATCGAATCCAACAGTTCCTGGAACAGGGTGAAGGACTCGCGCTTGTACTCCTGCTTCGGGTTCTTCTGTGCGTAACCGCGCAGGTGAATACCGTGACGCAGGTGGTCCATGGTGGACAGGTGGTCTTTCCACAGGTCGTCTAGCACGCGCAGCAAAATTTGCTTCTCGAAGGTGCGCAGCGCCTCGGCGCTGGCTTGGTCTTCTTTCTCGTTGTAGGCAGCCAACAGCGCTTCCAGAATCTTCGCGCGCAGCGGCTCTTCGTAGAGCTTGCTGTCTTCGTCGAGCCACTGCTGAATCGGCAGTTTGATGCTGAAGTCGTTGAGCAGGGCCGCTTCCAGGCCGGCGATGTCCCACTGCTCTGGCAGCGATTGCGGCGGAATGTGGGAATTGATGGTGTTATCCAGCACTTCCTGGCGGAACTCGGCGATGGTGTCGCCCACGTCCGAGGAGGCCAGTAAGCTGTTGCGCATGTGGTAGATCACTTTGCGCTGCTCGTTGGCCACGTCATCGAACTCAAGCAGTTGCTTACGCATGTCGAAGTTGCGGCCTTCAACTTTACGTTGGGCCTTTTCGATGGCGTTACTGACCATGCGGTGTTCAATGGCTTCGCCGGACTGCATGCCCAGCGCTTTCATGAAGTTCTTCACCCGATCAGAGGCGAAGATGCGCATCAGGTTGTCTTCCAGCGACAGGTAGAAACGGCTGGAGCCCGGGTCGCCCTGACGGCCCGAACGACCGCGCAACTGGTTGTCGATACGGCGCGACTCGTGACGCTCGGAAGCGATTACGTGCAGACCACCCGACTCGATTACCAACTGGTGACGCTTGTGCCAGTCAGCCTTGATTTGCGCGATCTGTTCTTCAGTCGGGTTTTCCAGGGCAGCGACTTCCACTTCCCAGTTACCGCCCAACAGAATGTCGGTACCACGACCGGCCATGTTGGTGGCGATGGTCAGCGCGCCGGGGCGACCGGCCTGGGCGATGATTTCCGCTTCTTTTTCGTGGAACTTGGCGTTGAGGACTTTGTGCTCAATGCCTTCTTTGGTCAGCAGCTGGGACACGTATTCCGAGCTGTCGATGGACGCGGTACCCACCAGAATCGGGCGGCCAACGGCCTGGCTTTCTTTGATATCGGCAACGATGGCGGCGTACTTTTCTTCCTGAGTCAAATAGACCAGGTCGTTGTAGTCCTTACGTGCCAGCGGCTTGTTCGGCGGAATCACAACCACCGGCAGACCGTAGATTTGATGGAACTCGAACGCTTCAGTGTCGGCCGTACCGGTCATGCCGGACAGCTTGTTGTAAAGGCGGAAGTAGTTCTGGAAGGTGGTGGAGGCCAGGGTCTGGCTTTCAGCCTGGATCGGCAAACCTTCCTTGGCTTCGATGGCCTGGTGCAAGCCCTCGGACAAACGACGACCCGGCATGGTGCGGCCGGTGTGTTCGTCGACCAGCAACACCTGATCGTTCTGCACGATGTATTCGACGTTGCGGTGGAACAGCTTGTGGGCGCGCAGGCCGGCATACACGTGGGTCAGCAGACCGAGGTTATGCGCCGAGTACAGGCTCTCGCCTTCAGCCAGCAGGCCGGCGTGGGTGAGCATGTCTTCGATGAACTGGTGACCGGCTTCGTTGAGTTCGACCTGACGGGTCTTCTCGTCAACGGTGAAGTGGCCTTCCTGAGTCACCACGCCTTCCACTTCCTCGATGTGTTGCTTGAGGCGTGGAATCAGCAGGTTGATCTGCATGTACAGCTTGGAGCTGTCTTCGGCTTGGCCAGAGATGATCAGCGGGGTACGGGCTTCGTCGATAAGGATCGAGTCGACTTCGTCGATTACAGCGAAGTTGAGTTCGCGCTGGAATTTCTCTTCCACGCTGAACGCCATGTTGTCGCGCAGGTAGTCAAAACCGAATTCGTTGTTGGTGCCGTAAGTGATGTCGGCGGCGTACGCGGCGCGCTTTTCTTCCGGCGGCTGGAACGGGCTGACGATACCGACCGAGAGGCCGAGGAATTCGTATAGCGGGCGCATCCAGTTGGCGTCGCGGCGAGCCAGGTAGTCGTTCACGGTAACCACGTGCACGCCTTTACCGGACAGCGCGTTGAGGTAAACGGCCAGCGTACCTACGAGGGTTTTACCTTCACCGGTACGCATCTCGGCGATCTTGCCTTCGTGCAGGGTGGCGCCACCAATGAGCTGTACGTCGAAGTGCCGCATACCCATCACGCGCTTACCCGCTTCACGGGCGACGGCGAAGGCTTCGGGGAGCAGTTGGTCGAGGGTTTCGCCTTTGGCCAGACGGGCCTTGAACTCTTCGGTTTTGCCGCGCAGTTGCTCGTCGGACAGAGTCAGCATCTGCTCTTCGAACGAATTGACGGCGATTACCGTCTTTTGCATGCGCTTAACTTCGCGCTCGTTCTTGCTTCCAAAGAGTTTCTTTAACAAAGGCGCAAACATATCGGCAGGATCTTCCACACATAGGGATGGAGGGCGGCCCCGTGAGTCGCCCGCGCAGCCTTCATGGCTGCTTGCGAAGCGGGCATTCTACCCGGAATCGTTAGCGAGGAAAGTAGCGTTGTTGCACGGTGCCAGCACGCTCGGCAGCTTGCGGAAATGACTACACGGTCCGCTTGCACAACGAGTGTGACGTATCGGTGAGCGGCACTATCGTTTTCCCCGAAGCCCCTATATGGGGGCAAACGCCCGCCAATCAACCCCTATGGTTCTACTGACAAATCTTCGCTCTGCTACCATTGGGCCCCGGTTATTTCAGGCACTTCGCCATGGCATTTCGTCCCCTACCCGCAAAAGGTCACACTGCGCTCCTGCGCGACGCCAAACCTTTGCAGGCGCTGATCAATCAGGCGCACCGCCTGGATCACCTGCAGCGTCTGGTGGAAAGCCAATTGCAACCCGCTGCGCGCGAGCATTGCCACGTCGCCTCGTGGCGCGAAGGCTGTCTGTTATTGATCGTCACCGACGGCCATTGGGCCACCCGCCTGCGCTACCAACAGCGCCGTTTGGAACGCCAACTGCAAGCGCTGGAACCGTTCCGCAACCTCAACCGCATTCTGTTCAAAGTGCAGCCGCGCGTGGGCGTCGCCAAACTTCGCGGTCACACCATGCAGCTTTCCACGGAAACGGCGGAAGGCATTCAGGAAGTGGCAGAGGGGATTAGCGATCCGGGGTTGCGTGCGGCGCTCGAACGACTCGCGCGGCATGGGAAAGGCTAATTCAGCCTGACACTTTTGATGTTCAAGACTATGCATCCCACAATCGAGATCGAGCGAGCTAGAGCCGCGCAAGGCAAAAATCGATTTTGAAGCGCAGTTGGCTGTAGCCAATGAGCATTCAAAAACGATTTTTAACGCAGCCCGGCCGACGCGCAGCCGATCGTTTATTTACACCCATAAAAAAAGCCACCCGAGGGTGGCTTTAAAAACAGCTAAGGAGGGTATTGCTCAACCAGCCGCAACTGGTCGCATGTACGAAATCGGCGCGCTCTTCACGTCGTCGAAAGTCACCACTTCCCAAGCGTCACGTTGCTCAATCAAGGTGCGCAACAGACGGTTGTTCAGCGCATGTCCCGACTTGAAGCCGCGGAACTCGCCAATCAAACTGTTACCCAGCAGATAAAGATCGCCGATGGCGTCGAGAATTTTGTGCTTAACGAATTCGTCCTCGTACCGAAGGCCGTCTTCGTTCAGTACGCGAAACTCGTCTACCACGATGGCGTTTTCTACGCTGCCGCCGAGTGCCAGATTCTGCGAACGCAGGAACTCGATGTCACTCATAAAACCGAAGGTGCGCGCACGGCTCACTTCTTTTACGAAGGAGGTGCTAGAGAAGTCCACGCTCGCGCTTTGGGTGCGATTGCGGAAAACCGGGTGATCGAAGTCGATCTCGAAACTCACCTTGAAACCATCGAAAGGAACGAAGGTGGCGCGCTTGTCGCCCTCTGTAACCGTTACTTCGCGAGTGATGCGGATGAATTTCTTCGCCGATTCCTGCTCTTGCAGGCCTGCGGATTGAATCAGGAATACGAAGGGACCAGCACTGCCATCCATGATCGGCACTTCGGACGCGGAGAGCTCGACGTAGGCGTTATCGATGCCCAGGCCAGCCATGGCCGAAAGCAGGTGCTCCACGGTGTCCACTTTCACATCACCATTGACCAGTGTGGTCGACATGGTGGTTTCACCGACATTCTCGGCCCGGGCGCGAATTTCCACGACAGGGTCCAAGTCGGTACGGCGAAACACGATACCGGTATCGACCGGTGCCGGCTTGAGGGTCAGGTAAACCTTTTCCCCGGAATGCAGGCCGACGCCAGTGGCGCGAATGATGTTCTTCAGGGTGCGTTGTCTGATCATGGCTTGGCCGCTATAACACTAGTTGCGAATTGTTTTCAACAATGGCCGGGGATAATACCAGACCCGACCCGTGCTGAACACCAATCACCCCAATACTCCTGATAAATTTCATCAATCAGCCTGACGACGCAGGAACGCTGGAATATCCAGGTAATCCAGATCGTCCTGAGCGTTCAACTTGGCTGCAGCAGCCGCGCCAGCGTGGGCTTGGTTGCGCATGACGGTTGGACGATCCAGGTCGCGGTAGTTAACCGAAGGCTGTTCGTTACGCGGTGCGGCGGCCGATGGAACGGCAGCAGCTTGCACGGTGTTGTCGACTACCTTGACCGGCTTCTCGATTTTCGCGCCCAGGCCGGTGGCCACCACGGTCACGTGCAGTTCGTCGCGCATGTCCGGGTCGATTACGGTGCCGACCTTGACGGTAGCGTGCTCGGAAGCGAACTGCTCGATGATGTTACCCACGTCGGAGTACTCACCCAGAGACAGGTCAGGACCGGCAGTGATGTTCACCAGAATGCCGCGCGCGCCTTGCAGGTTCACGTCTTCGAGCAACGGGTTGCGGATGGCCGCTTCGGTGGCTTCACGTGCACGGTTCGGACCGCTGGCGCAGCCAGTGCCCATCATTGCCATGCCCATTTCGCTCATCACGGTTTTCACGTCGGCGAAGTCGACGTTGATCATGCCCGGACGCTTGATGATGTCGGAGATACCGCGAACGGCACCGGCCAGTACATCGTCAGCCTTGGCGAAAGCCGACAGCAGGCTCGCGTCTTTACCGAGGATGGTCAGCAATTTTTCGTTCGGAATGGTGATCAGCGAGTCGACGCTGGCCTGCAGAGCACGAATGCCCTCTTCGGCGATCAGCATGCGCTTGCGACCTTCGAACGGGAACGGACGGGTCACCACCGCAACGGTGAGGATGCCCATCTCTTTAGCCACTTCAGCAATGATCGGTGCCGCACCGGTACCGGTACCGCCGCCCATGCCAGTGGTGATGAAGACCATGTCGGTGCCTTGCAGCACTTCGGCGATACGCTCGCGGTCTTCCATTGCAGCTTGACGGCCGACTTCCGGGTTGGCGCCAGCGCCCAGGCCCTTGGTCACACCGGTACCGAGTTGCAGCACGGTACGCGCGCCGACATTTTTCAATGCCTGGGCGTCAGTGTTGGCGCAGATGAACTCAACGCCTTCGATGTTGTTTTTCGCCATGTGGTTAACAGCGTTGCCGCCACCACCACCTACGCCGATTACCTTGATAACAGCGCTTTGCGGGATATTGTCTACGAGCTCGAACATGGTCCCCTCTCCTTTGCTTTTCTAGTTGTAACGCCTACAGCACACGCGGTTTAACATCAAAAATTGCCCTGGACCCAGCGTTTCAGCCGCTCCAGTACAGGTGTCTTTGGTTCGTCGTTGTAGCTGCTGCCACCGGACAGCGAGATGCCGTCGTTCTGCTTTTGCAGCCCGTACATGAGCAAGCCCACGCCGGTCGAATAAATCGGGTTGTGCACCACATCGCCCAGGCCCTTGATGCCCTGCGGCATGCCCAGGCGAACGGGCATGTGGAAAATTTCTTCGGCCAGTTCGACCGCGCCTTCCATCTTCGAGGTGCCGCCGGTCAGCACGATGCCGGCAGGAATCAGGTCTTCATAACCGCTGCGGCGCAGTTCAGCCTGAACCAGGGTGAACAGCTCGTCGTAACGCGGTTCGACCACTTCGGCCAGCGACTGTCGCGACAAATCACGCGGCGGACGATCACCCACGCTCGGCACTTTGATGGTTTCGCCAGCGCCGGCCAGTTTCGCCAGGGCGCAGGCGTAGCGAATCTTGATTTCTTCGGCGTATTGCGTCGGTGTACGCAGGGCCATGGCGATGTCGTTGGTGACCTGATCACCCGCAATCGGGATCACGGCCGTGTGGCGAATCGCGCCTTCGGTAAAGATGGCGATATCAGTAGTGCCGCCGCCGATATCCACCAGGCAAACGCCCAGTTCTTTCTCGTCGTCGGTCAGCACGGCGTAGGCCGAGGCCAACTGCTCAAGAATGATGTCGTCTACTTCCAGGCCGCAGCGACGCACGCATTTTTCGATGTTCTGTGCCGCGTTCACCGCGCAGGTCACCACGTGCACTTTGGCTTCCAGGCGCACGCCCGACATGCCCAGCGGCTCGCGAACGCCTTCCTGGTTATCGATCACGTAATCCTGCGGCAAGGTGTGCAGCACGCGCTGATCAGCCGGAATGGCCACGGCCTGAGCGGCATCGAGTACGCGCTCAAGGTCGGCCTGGCTCACTTCGCGGTCGCGAATGGCGACGATGCCGTGGGAGTTCAGGCTGCGGATGTGGTTGCCCGCCACGCCGACGAATGCCGAGTGAATACGGCAGCCGGCCATCATTTGCGCTTCTTCGATGGCGCGCTGAATCGATTGCACGGTGGATTCGATATTCACCACCACGCCCTTTTTCAAGCCGCGCGATGGGTGCGTGCCGATCCCGACGATTTCCAGCTGGCCATCAGCCGTGACTTCGCCTACCAGCGCCACCACCTTGGAGGTGCCGATATCGAGGCCGACGATCATCTTGCCGCTCTGCACGTTTGCCATGTTGCTGCCTTCTCCTAATTCACTTCTGCGCGACGGTTTTGTCCGTCGCCGGCGCAATCGGTTCACGCCACGCAACGGCCAGGCCGTTGGAGTAACGCAGGTCGATGCGCGAAATATTCGCGATCTGGTCTTTCAAGCTCTTGTCGTAGATGGACACGAAGCGGCGCATTTTCTCGACTAGGTGATCCCGACCTAACAACAACTCAATGCTTTGTCCGGTGTTATTCACCCCGGTGGTGATAAACCAGCTGCCGCGTTCACGCAGTTCCAGGCGCGCCACCGAAAACCCCAGTGGGCGCAGCATCTGGCTGAGCATCTGGTAGCGCTGCATCACGTCTTCCTGAGCGCGCTGCGGGCCCACCAGCTGAGGCAGGTTTTCGTAATTGGCCAGCTCACGCGGAGTGAACGCCTGACCCTGGTTGTTCAGCAACGCCTCGTCGCCCCAGCGGGCCACCGGCAGTTGTTCTTCCAGCGAAATGGTCACGGTGTCGGGCCATACGCGGCGAACTTCGGCGTGGGCAATCCACGGCATCTGTTCCAGTTCGGCGCGCATGCCGGCGAGGTCAACGGTGAAGAAGCTCGCCGCCACGAAGGGCGCAATACGCTGCTGCACCGCTTGCTGGCTGATGTAGCTGAGCTCGCCCTGCACGCTGATTTTCGCAATCGGGCGATCGGCGTACGGCAGCAAACGCTGGGCCGCTTCGTAAGTGCCAAAGCCCAGCACCAGCAACATCACCGGCCAGAGCACACGCTTGATCGCCGAGAAGCTTGGCTTCGGTACGCGAACCGACAACGGCTCCTTGGCCACCATCCGACTGGCACCCCGCTGCGCCGGCTTGCGCGGCAAAGCGCCACGGCCGGGAACAGGTTGCTGATGACGGAGGGTTGCGCCGTGCATGGTCTTAACCTCGTGCCTCAACGCTGTCGGAAAGAATCGCCACGACCAGTTGCTGGAAATCCAGCCCTGCTGCGCGAGCGGCCATTGGCACCAAGCTGTGGTCAGTCATACCGGGAACGGTGTTGACTTCCAGCAGCCAGAATTTGCCGTCTTTGTCCTGCATCACATCGGCACGCGCCCAGCCCTGAATGCCAACGGCATCGCAGGCGCGGGCGGTGAGGTCTTTGAGTTCCTGTTCTTTGGCGGCGTCCAGCCCACATGGAATGCGGTACTGGGTGTCATTGGCCAGGTACTTGGCGTCGTAGTCGTAGAAGCTGTGGGGGGTGCCAAGGCCAATCGGTGGCAGCACCTCGCCGCGCAATACGGCAACGGTGAATTCCGGACCGCTGATCCACTGTTCAACCAACACCTGCGAGTCGTAGCCGCTGGCATCGCGCCACGAGCGGATCAACTCGTCGACGCTGTTCACTTTGGCCATACCGATACTGGAACCTTCATGCGCCGGTTTGACGATGAGGGGGAAACCCAGTTCCGTGGCCGCCGACCGGCAGTCATCCACGCTGGCCAATACCGCGTGACGCGGGGTCGACAAACCGAGGCTCTGCCACACCTGTTTGGTGCGCAGTTTGTCCATCGCCAGGGCCGAGGCCAGCACGCGGCTGCCGGTGTACGGAATGCCAACGCATTCCAACAGGCCCTGCATGCTGCCGTCTTCGCCGCCACGACCGTGCAGCACGATAAACGCGCGGTCGATTTTTTCGCTGACCAGACGCTGCAGGAAGTCGTCGCCCACATCGATACCGAAGGCGTCGACACCCGCCGCTTGCAGCGCTTCCAGCACGGCAGCGCCGGACTTCAGCGACACCGGGCGCTCAGCGCTCTTGCCGCCGAACAGCACGGCGACACGGCCGAAGGCGTCGGGGGCGAGGTTGCGATCTAACAGGCCACTCATTTCTTACTCCCACCGGCGACAACCGCGCCGGCAAACAACGGGCTCTGCAACAACTGCGGCGCCAGGCCACCGATATCCCCGGCGCCTTGGCACAGGAGGATGTCGCCAGCGCGCAGCAACGGTTTAACGATCGGCGCCAGCTCAGTGCCACGCTCGATATAAATAGGATCCAACTGGCCGCGCTGACGGATGCTGTGGCACAGCTGACGGCTATCGGCGCCAGGAATCGGCTCCTCGCCCGCTGGGTACACTTCCATCAGCAGCAGCACGTTCGAGTCGGCCAGCACCTGCACGAAGTCGTCGTACAGATCGCGGGTGCGGCTGTAACGGTGCGGTTGGTACACCATCACCAAGCGACGCTCCGGCCAGCCACCGCGTACGGCCTTGATCACCGCTGCCACTTCACGCGGGTGGTGGCCGTAATCGTCGACCAGCATCACGCTGCCGCCCTCGACCGGCAGTTCGCCGTACACCTGAAAGCGGCGACCCACGCCCTGGAATTTCGACAGGCCGTGAACGATGGCCTCGTCTGAGAGGCCTTCGTCGGTGGCGATGGCGATGGTCGCCAGGGCATTCAATACGTTGTGGTTGCCCGGCATGTTCACCGACACATCCAGCGGCTCACGGCCGGCGCGCAGCACGGTGAAGTAGGTTTGCATGCCGTTCTGACGCAGGTTGATGGCGCGCACATCGGCGTCTTCGCTCAGGCCATAAGTCATGGTCGGGCGTTTAACCTGGGGCAGAATTTCGCGCACCACCGGATCGTCCACGCACACCACGGCCAGCCCGTAGAACGGCAGGTTGTGGAGGAACTCGACGAAGGTTTTCTTCAACTTGTTGAAGTCACCTTCGTAGGTGCTCATGTGGTCCATGTCGATGTTGGTGACCACGGCCACCATCGGCTGTAGGTGCAGGAAGCTGGCGTCGCTTTCGTCCGCTTCGGCGACCAGGTAGCGGCTGGTGCCAAGCTGGGCGTTGGTGCCGGCAGCGTTCAAGCGGCCACCAATTACAAACGTCGGGTCCAGGCCAGCGGCCGCAAACACCGAAGCAATCAAACTGGTGGTCGTGGTTTTGCCATGGGTGCCGGCAACCGCAATGCCGTGGCGATAGCGCATCAGCTCGGCGAGCATTTCGGCGCGCGGCACGATGGGAATGCGGCGCTCAAGAGCGTTGGCCACTTCCGGGTTGGCCGTGTTGATAGCGCTGGACACCACCAGAACGTCAGCGTGCTGAGCGTTCTCGGCGCGGTGGCCGATAAACACCTGGGCGCCGAAGTTCTGCAGGCGCTCGGTAACGGCCGAGCCCTTGATGTCGGAGCCGGACACGTCGTAGCCCAGGTTCAACAACACTTCGGCAATACCGCACATGCCCGCGCCGCCGATGCCGACGAAGTGGATGCGGCGGATACGGCGCATTTCTGGCTGCGGAAACGCTTTCTGGCTCTCAACCACGGGCCACCTCCAGGCAGATGTCGACGACAGTGCGGGTCGCGTCGGGCTTGGACAGGCGGCGCGCGGTGCTGGCCATGTAGATAAGGCGTTCGGGATGCATCAAAACCTCGGTCAGGCGCTCGGCCAATTCGGCGGCGCCAGTAGTCGCTTGTGGCAGCAGGAAGGCAGCGCCTTCACGAGCCAGATAATCGGCGTTGCGGGTCTGGTGATCGTCGATGGCGTGCGGCAACGGCACCAGTATCGACGGCAGACCGGCAGCAGCCAGTTCACTGATGGTCAGCGCGCCTGCGCGGCACACCACCAGGTCGGCCCAGGCATACGCGCCGGCCATGTCTTTAATGAACGGCGCGACGTGCGCTTGGACACCGGCCGCGTCGTAACGGTCCTTGGTGATTTCATCGTGATTCTTGCCGGATTGGTGCACCACTTCCGGACGGATCTCTACCGCCACTTCGCGCAAGGCTTCGGGCAGCAACTTGTTCAACGGCTCGGCGCCCAGGCTGCCGCCCAGAATCAGCAAACGCGGACGACGGCCTTGCAGCGTGTCGCGTGGTGTTTCCAGGAACAGTTCTTCACGCACCGGGTTGCCGGTGGTGCGGCGCTTGGCCGACTGGCTGAAGGTATTCGGGAAGGCTTCGCACACGCGCGTGGCGAAACGCACCAGGCTGCGATTGGCGGTGCCGGCCACGGCGTTCTGCTCGTGAATAATCAGCGGCACACCGGCCATTTTCGCCGCCAGGCCGCCTGGACCCGTGACGTAGCCGCCCATGCCCAACACGCACACCGGTTTCAATTTGCGCACGATGCGGCGCGCCTGAAACAGCGAGCGCAGCAAGCTGAACGGCGCCTTGAGCAGGTTGACGAAGCCTTTGCCGCGCAGGCCAGCGACGTTAATCAAGTGCAGGTCCAGACCGACTTCCGGCACCAGTTGGTTTTCAATGCCACGCGGCGTGCCGAGCCAGTGCACGGTATAACCGCGCGCCTGAAACTCGCGAGCACAGGCCAGCGCCGGGAACACGTGGCCGCCGGTGCCGCCGGCCATGATCAGAACATTAGCGGCCATGGACCACCTCCTTGGACGCTTTGCTGGCAGCCGGCTCTTCGGCGAAATCGCTCTCGACGAAATCGACATCTTCGCTGCCAAGAATGGTGCGGCGCTCCCACTCGATACGCAGCAGCAACCCCAGGCAGGCGCAGCAAATCACCAACGAACTGCCGCCGTAGCTGAGGAACGGCAGAGTCAGCCCTTTGGTTGGCAGCAGGCCGACGTTCACGCCGATGTTGATCAGGAACTGGCCGATCCACAGGAAGGCCAGACCGAAGGCGACGTACGCAGAGAAGAACTGCTTTGCTTTCTCGGCCCACAAGCCGATGTACAAGGCGCGCACGCTGACGAACACGAACAGCGCCACGGTGGCCAGCGATCCGAACAGGCCGAGTTCTTCGGCGAGCACGGAGTACACGAAGTCGGTGTGTGCTTCCGGCAGGTAGAACTGCTTCTGCACACTGTTGCCCAGGCCGACGCCCAGCCATTGGCCGCGACCAAACGCGATCAGCGCCTGCGTCAATTGATAGCCCGAGCCGAACTGGTCGGCCCACGGGTCGGTAAAGGTCACCAGACGCGCCATGCGATACGGTTGCGCCTGCACCAGCACGAATACCGCGCCGACTGCCAAGGCCACCATCAGCGAGAAACGGAACAGGCCGACACCGCCCAGGAACAGCATGGCGGCGGCAGCACCCATCAGTACAACGGTGGCACCGAAGTCCGGTTCCATCAGCAGCAAGCCAGCCATCGGCAACAGCACGATGAAGGGTTTGAAAAAGCCCATCCAGCTCTCGCGCACTTCTTCCTGGCGGCGCACCAGGTAGCCGGCCAGGTAGATAACCGCGAACACTTTGGCGATTTCCGAAGGCTGCACGTTGAATGCGCCGAAGCCGATCCAGCGCATCGAACCGTTCACTTCGCGGCCGATGCCCGGCACCAACACCAGCACCAGCAACCCGAACGCCACCACCAACAAGGTGCCGCCCATGCGCTGCCAGGTGGACATCGGAATCACCAGCATCAGGCCGGCAGCGCCGAGGCCGATGGCCATGTAAATGACGTGGCGGATCATGTGATAGAACGGATTGCCGGTCTGCACGGCGGCGACTTCGGTGGAGGCCGAGGTAATCATCACCAAGCCCAGGCCCAGCAGCGCGAAGCAACCGGCCAGCAGCGGGAAGTCGAGGTCGATACCGCGACGGCTGAACAGCGGCGACGGGTACGGGCGAAGAATGCTAAGCAAGCGAGCGAGCATCAGTTGAGCCCCCCGACGGCCTGGGCGAACAGGCGCCCGCGTTCTTCGAAATTCTTGAACATGTCCAGACTTGCGCACGCGGGCGAGAGCAACACGGCATCGCCGCTCTGAGCCAGTTCGGCGGCCTTGGTGACCGACTCATCCAGCGAGGTGACGCGAATCAGCGGCACGCCGGTATCGGCCAGCACGTCGGCCAACAGCGGCGCGTCGCGACCGAGCAGAATCACAGCGCGGCAATGGGCAGCGACCGGCGCGCGCAGCGCGGAGAAGTCCGCACCTTTGCCATCGCCGCCGGCAACGAGCACCAGCTTGCCGGCGATGTCCGCGCCCAAACCTTCGATGGCCGCCAGCGCGGCGCCCACGTTAGTGGCTTTCGAATCGTCGTAATAACTCACGCCGTCACGCTCACGCAGCCACTGGCAGCGATGCGCCAGGCCGGTAAATTCGCGTAGCGCTTGCAGCATCGGTTCAAACGGCAAGCCGACGGCATGGCCGAGCGCCAAGGCCGCCAGGGCGTTGGCTTGGTTATGGGCGCCGCGCACTTTCAACTCGCGCGCCGGCATCAGCGTTTCGAATTGGAAGGCCAACAATTTCTCGCCCTGCTCTTCCACCAGACCGAAGCCTTTGAAGTCGGGCTTGTTCAAGCCAAAGGTCCAGCACGGTGTGTTTTCGCCAATCAGCGGACGGGACAAACCGTCCTGGCGGTTCACCACCACTTGCCGAGCGCCGCGGAAAATCCGGTGCTTGGCCAGGTGATAGGCCGGCAGGCCGCTGTAGCGGTCCATGTGGTCTTCGCTGATGTTCAGCACGGTGGCGACTTCAGCGTTCAACTGGTCGGTGGTTTCCAGTTGGAAACTCGACAGCTCGACCACGTACAGCTCGACGTCGTCGCTGAGCAGATCCAGCGCCGGGGTGCCGAGGTTGCCGCCGACCGCCACACGCTTGCCAGCCGCCACGGCCATCTCGCCCACCAGAGTGGTGACGGTGCTTTTCGCGTTGGAGCCGGTGATGGCGACAATCGGCGCCTTGGCGTGGCGGGCGAACAACTCGATGTCGCCCAGCAGTTTCACGCCACGGGCGGCGGCCGCTTGCAGCGCCGGGGTGGCCAAGGCCAGGCCCGGGCTCACGTACAGCTCATCGGCGCGGCAGAGGAACTCAACGTCCAGTTCGCCACAACGCACTTCCACCTCCGGGTACTGGGCGCGAATGGCGGCCAGCTCCGGCGGGTTCGCACGGGTGTCGGCCACGGCAAAGCGGATGCCTTGGCGCGCGAGGAAGCGCACCAGGGACATGCCGCTCTTGCCGAGGCCGACAACGATGCGGAAGTGGTCAGTAGCGATGAGGCTCATTGGGGTCCTTGTCCTTAACGCAGTTTCAGGGTGGCGAGGCCGACCAGCACCAGAATTACGGTGATGATCCAGAAACGCACGATCACGCGCGGCTCAGGCCAGCCTTTGAGTTCGAAGTGGTGATGGATCGGCGCCATGCGGAACACGCGTTTGCCGGTGAGCTTGAACGAAGCCACTTGAATCACCACCGACAGGGTTTCCATCACGAACACGCCGCCCATGATGAACAGCACGATTTCCTGGCGCACGATCACGGCGATGGTGCCCAGCGCAGCGCCGAGCGCCAGCGCGCCGACGTCGCCCATGAAGACTTGTGCCGGGTAGGTGTTGAACCAGAGGAAACCCAGGCCCGCACCCACCAGCGCCGAACAGAACACGATCAGCTCGCCCGCGCCCGGTACGTACGGAATCAGCAGGTAGTCAGCGAATTTGATGTTGCCCGACAGGTAGCAAAAAATGCCCAGCGCGCCGCCGACCATCACGGTGGGCATGATCGCCAAACCGTCGAGGCCGTCAGTCAGGTTCACTGCGTTGCTGGAGCCGACGATCACGAAGTAGGTCAGCACCACGAAACCGACGCCCAGCGCGATGCTGACATCTTTGAGCATCGGCACGATCAACGTCGTTTCGACTGCGCTCGGGGCCGTCATATAAAGGAACACGGCAGCGCCCAGGCCAAACACTGACTGCCAGAAATACTTCCAGCGGCTCGGCAGGCCTTTCGAGTTTTTCTCGATGACTTTGCGGTAGTCGTCCACCCAGCCGATGCCGCCGAACAGCAGGGTCACGATCAGCACCACCCACACGTAGCGGTTGGTCAGATCAGCCCAGAGCAAGGTGCTGATGGCGATGGCGGAAAGAATCAGCGCGCCACCCATGGTCGGCGTACCGGATTTGGACAGGTGCGACTGCGGACCATCGTTGCGCACGGCTTGGCCGATTTGACGAATCTGCAGGGTGCGAATCATCCAGGGGCCCAGCCACAGCGACAGCGACAACGCGGTCAATACACCCAGAATCCCGCGCAGGGTCAGGTATTGAAAGACCGCGAAGCCCTTGTAGAACTGTTGCAGATACTCGGCCAACAGCAGCAGCATTTAATGACTCCCCTGAGCGGTGCACAAAGCGGCAACGACGTTTTCCATCGCTGCGCTGCGCGATCCTTTAATTAGAATGGTGGTGTTGCCTGGCTCGGCACTGACGGCGGCGATCAGGCTGGCCTGATCAGCAAAGTGCCGGCCATTGGCGCCGAAAGCGGCCACGGCGTGGGCCATGTTCGGGCCGACGGCATAAAGAGCATCGACTTTTCCGGCGGCGTAAGCGCCGACATCGCGGTGGCCTTGCTCAGCCCACTCGCCCAGCTCGCCGATATCGCCCAGAACCAGAACGGTGCGGCCGGAAAAGGCCGCGAG
Organism: Pseudomonas sp. AC070; assembly: GCF_979258635.1. Lineage (NCBI taxonomy): Bacteria > Pseudomonadati > Pseudomonadota > Gammaproteobacteria > Pseudomonadales > Pseudomonadaceae > Pseudomonas > Pseudomonas sp. AC070. The sequence continues at coordinate 981,489 of NZ_OZ409871.1, read as the reverse complement.
TATATCAACGGCGGCACACATGGAAGTCGGGTTGGCGTTGTAGGTGTCATCGATCACCCGGGCGCCATTAGTCGCCAACTGCGCTACGGCGCGGCCTTTGACCGGCTGCACATTTTCAAGACCCGCCACGATACTGACCAACGGCACGCCAAGCGCAGCGGCGGCTGCTGCTGACGCCAAGGCATTGGCGATGTTGTGGGTGCCGAGCAGATTGATCTGCACCTTGGCGCTGCCTTGCGCGCTATTCAGGGTGAACAACGGGCAACCACGGGCATCGCGGCCGAGGTCGCTGGCGTAGAAGTCGGCGGCGCTGTTGCTCAGGGCGAAGGTCAGCACCTTGCGCTCGCCCGCACGGGCTTGCCAGATGCCGAAGGCTTTGTCGTCGAGGTTGAGCACCGCGGTGCCGCTGGCGCTCAGACCGTCGATGATTTCGCCTTTGGCTTCGACAATTTTGTCGGCGCCGCCGAACTCGCCGATGTGGGCGGTGCCGGCGTTGTTCAGCACCGCCACGTGCGGCTTGGCCAACGCTACGGTGTAAGCGATTTCGCCGACCCGGTTGGCGCCCAGCTCAATCACCGCGCCTTTGTGCTCCGCGCCCAGCTCAAGCAGGGTCAACGGCACACCAAGGTCGTTATTCAAATTGCCACGGGTGGCCAGAACGGCGCCGTCGATGCCGGCGCGCAGAATGCTGGCGAGCATTTCCTTGACCGTGGTTTTACCGCTGGAACCGGTGATGGCAGCCAGGGGGCCGGTGTAGGCCTGACGATTGAGCGCGGCGAGTTGGCCTAGCGCCTGGCGAGTGTCGGCTACCACCAATTGCGGAATGCTGACGCCAACGGTTTCACGCTCGACCAGCGCAGCGACCGCGCCTTTCTGCGTGACTTCCTGCAAATAGCTGTGGCCGTCGAAACGCGGGCCAGTCAGGGCGATAAACAGCTGCCCCGGCTTGATCGCGCGGCTGTCGGTGCTCACTGCACTAAACGTCGCGTCGGCGCCGACCAGGCAGCCATTGAGGGCATTGACCACTTCGCTCAACCGCAAGGCTTTAAGCATGAGCGGCCTCCCAGGCGGCCAGGGCCGTGGTGGCTTGGTGCAGGTCGGAGAACGGTTGGCGCTCGCCGTTGATTTCTTGGTAATCCTCGTGGCCTTTTCCGGCCAGCACGATCACATCGGCGGCATCGGCACTGGCAATCAGTTGCGCGATGGCCTGGCCGCGACCGTATACAAACTGGGCTTTCTCCGGCGCGGTGAGACCGGCGCGGATGTCGGCGAAAATCTGCTCGGGCGATTCGGTGCGCGGGTTGTCGTCGGTCACCATCACGCCATCGGCAAGGCGCTCAACCACTTCGGCCATCAGCGGACGTTTGCCGCGATCACGGTCGCCGCCACAGCCGAACAGGCACAGCAGTTTGCCGGTGGCGTGGGGACGCAGGGCGGTCAGTACTTTATCCAGCGCGTCTGGCGTGTGGGCGTAGTCGACCACCACCAGCGGCTGGGTGCCGCCGCCCAGGCGCTGCATGCGACCGGCCGGGCCTTCCAGTTTCGGCAGCACTTTCAGAATTTCGTCCAGCGGGTAATCCAGGCCCAGCAGCGCGCCGACTACGCCGAGCAGGTTGCTCAGGTTGAAGCGGCCCAGCAGGGACGAACGCAGGCTGCCCTCGCCTTTGGGCGTGACCAGCTTGGCGCGCACGCCGTGGTCGTCGAACACCGCTTCGCTGCAATACAGGTAGGCGTTGCGGTCTTCGAGGCTGTAGGTGATCAGGCGCGACTCATGCTGTTGGGCGGCCAGTTCGCGGCCGAAGGCGTCGTCCAGGTTCAGCACGCGGCAGCGCAGGGTCGGCCAGCGGAACAGCTTGGCTTTGGCTTCGCCGTAGGCCTGCATGGAACCGTGATAGTCCAGGTGGTCGCGCGACAGGTTGGTGAACACCGCCACGTCAAAGGTCAGGGCAGCGACGCGGCCTTGGTCCAGACCGTGCGACGACACTTCCATCGCCACGGCGCGAGCGCCAGCTTGTTTCAGGTTGGCCAACACCGCTTGCACACCGATGGGGTCTGGCGTGGTGTGGCGGCCTTGCTCCAGTTCATTATGGAAACCGGTGCCCAAGGTGCCGACGATGCCGCAGCGCTCGCCAAAGTGATCCAGGGCCTGGGCCACCAATTGGCTGATGCTGGTTTTACCGTTGGTGCCGGTTACGCCCACCAGATGCAGGCCACGACTCGGCTCGCCGTAGAAGCGGCCGGCGATGGCGGACAACTGACCGGCCAGATTCTTCAAGGCCACCAGTTCTGCGCCCTGGGCGTCGATAACAGGCGCGCCTTCGGCTTCATAGGCAACGGCGGCAGCGCCACGGGCAATGGCGTCGCTGATGTGCACGCGGCCATCTTGCTGCCCGCCGGGCACGGCCAGGAACAAGTCGCCGGGACGCACTTTGCGGCTGTCCAGCGTCAGTTCGCGGATCAGCACCGAGCTCTCGGCTTGTGGCAGCAATTGGTTCAGTGGCATTGGCATTAGCGCGCTAACTCCCGAGGAATAGAGAGCGCCACGGCGGGCGCAACGTCAGCCGGGGTCAGGTTGTCTGGGGCGATGTTCATCAGGCGCAGGGCGCCGGCCATGACCTTGCCGAATACCGGGGCCGAGATCAGGCCGCCGAAGTAGGCGCCGGTGCTCGGTTCGTCAACCACGACCACCATGGCGATGCGCGGGTTGCTGATCGGGGCGAAGCCGGCGAACAGCGAGCGGTAGGCGTTCTGGGTGTAACCCTTGGTGCCGACCGTGGCCTTACGCGCCGTACCGGATTTGCCGCCGACGTGGTAAGCCGGCACCTTGGCGCGGAACACGCCGCTTGGCGCTTCGACCACTTGCTGAAGCATGCCTTGAATGGTTTTTGCGGTGTTTTCTGGGATGACCTGCACGCCATCTTGAGTGCGGCCATCAACACGGGTCATGGTCATGGGAATGCTGCGGCCATTGTTGGCGAGCACCGCATAGGCATGGGCGAGTTGCACGGCGGTCACCGACAGACCGTAGCCGTAGGCCAGGGTCGCGGTTTCAGCTTTTGGCCAGATGCGGTGATTTGGCAGGTTACCGACGCGCTCGCCGGGGAAGCCCAGGCCGGTGTCCTGGCCGAGGCCAACTTGCTGCATAACGTTGTAAATCGGCTCGGCGCCGATATCGAAAGCGATTTTGCTGATGCCGACGTTACTGGACTTGATGAGGATGCCGGTAAGGTCGAGCACGCCTTCGTTCTTGGAAACGTCGCGGATGGTGTATTTGCCGATTTGCAGGGTGCCGGGGTACACGTCAACCGTATCGGTCGGCTTCCAGCGCCCGCTTTCCAGCGCCGCACTCATGGAAAACGGTTTAACGGTGGAACCCGGCTCGAACACGTCGATCATGGCGCGGTTGCGCATCATCGCCGGCTGCAGATTGCGGCGGTTGTTGGGGTTGTATGTCGGCTGGTTGACCATGGCCAGCACTTCGCCGGTTTTCACGTCGAGCATTACCAGGCTCGCGCCCTTGGCGCCGAACTCGGTAACCACGTTGCGCAGCTCGCGGTGGGCCAGGTATTGCAGGCGCAGGTCGATGGACAGCGCCAGGGCCTTACCGGCTTTGGCGTTGCGGGTCACTTGCACGTCTTTGATCAGACGGCCGCGACGGTCTTTCAATACTTCACGCTTGCCGGGTACGCCCGACAGCCATTGGTCAAACGCCAGCTCCACGCCTTCGCGGCCGTGGTCGTCGATGTCAGTGAAGCCAACTACGTGCGCTGTCACTTCGCCGGCCGGGTAGAAACGACGAAACTCCTCAATGGAGTAGACGCCTGGCACTTTGAGGTCGAGCACGGACTGGCCCTGCTCCGGGGTCAGGCCCCGCACCAGGTACATGAATTCGCGTCCGGCGTTGTCCTCCAACCGGGCGGCAAAGGCTTTTGGCTCTTGCCCCAGGGCGGCGGCCAGCGCTGGCCAGCGGTCTTTGCCGGCTTGCAGTTCTTTGCCGTTGGCCCACAGCGTGGTGACCGGCGTACTCACGGCCAATGGCTCGCCGTTACGGTCGGTGATCAGGCCGCGGTGCGCAGGAATCGGTACGTGACGCACGCTACGGGCATCGCCCTGGCCTTGCAGGAAAGCGTGGTCGAGCACTTGCAGGTCGATGATGCGCCAGCAGATGGCAGCGACCATGATTCCGAGCAGGCCCAGAACCACGCGGAACCGCCACGGATAGAGAGCGCCTTCAAGCTTCATCATTTCGCCACCATCCGAACTTCGGCTGGCTCAGGAATGCGCATTTTCAGCTGTTCACTGGCAAGGGTTTCGATGCGGCTGTGGGCGGTCCAGGTGCTTTGTTCGAGAATCAGGCGGCCCCACTCGGCTTGCGCTTTGTCGCGCACGCTGAGTTCGCCATACAGCGAGTTGAGCAACTGGCGATTCCAGTGCGCGCTGTAAGCCACGGCGATGGCCGAAACCAATACCGCGATAAATAGAAGCAGCAGCACAGTGCTGCCGGCCGGGAGCGGCTTGGCGAAGGAGCGGCTCAACGCAACTTCTCCGCAACACGCATGACCGCACTGCGCGAGCGCGGGTTGGCCGATTGCTCAGCGTCGGATGGGAACTGAGCCTTGCCGATGGTGCGAATTTTCGGTTCGAATCGCTCGACGCGCACGGGCAGGTTGCGCGGGAGTTTGTCCGCCTCGCCTTTTTCCAGACGGCGCATAAACAATTTGACGATGCGGTCTTCCAGCGAGTGGAAGCTGATCACCACCAGACGACCGCCCACTTCGAGCACGTCCATGGCCGCTTGCAGGCCACGCTCCAGATCGCCCAGTTCGTTATTCACGTGAATGCGCAAACCCTGGAAAGCACGAGTCGCCGGGTTCTTGCCCTTCTCCCACGCTGGGTTCGCTACCTTTAATACCTCGGCAAGATCGCCAGTGCGCTCGAACGGCTGCACCTCGCGGCGCTGGACCACAGCGCGCGCCATGCGCTTGGCGAAACGCTCTTCGCCATACTCTTTAAAGACGCGGGCAATTTCTTCTTCGGCCGCAGTAGCAATGAACTGCGCGGCGCTGACGCCACGGGTGGGGTCCATGCGCATGTCGAGCGGGCCGTCGTTCATAAAACTGAAGCCGCGCTCGGCGTCGTCCAGCTGCGGCGACGACACGCCGAGGTCGAGCAGAATGCCGGATACTTTGCCCGCATCGCCGCGCTCAGCGACGGCTTCGCCCAGCTCGGCAAAACTGCGCTGCACAACGACAAAGCGGCCGTCTTCGGCCGCCAGCGCTTCTCCGGTCGCAATCGCCAGAGGGTCTTTATCAAATCCGAGGAGCCGTCCACCTGGCCCGAGCTTTTGCAAGATCAACCGGCTGTGTCCGCCACGGCCAAACGTGCCATCCACATAGCAGCCGTCCGCGCGCACGGCGAGAGCTTCTACGGCTTCGTCGAGCAATACGGTGATGTGGCGAAAGCCGCTGCTAGTTGGGGTTGTCACAGGATCAGATCACGCAATTCGTCCGGCAGACCGCCCGGCTGTTTAATGGCTGCCAGGTCCGCATCAGCAAGCGCGTTCCAGGCGTTTTCGTCCCACAGTTGGAATTTGTTCAGTTGCCCCACCAGCATCGCGTGCTTGTCGAGCTTGGCGTATTCGCGCAAACGCGGCGGCACCAGGAAGCGGCCGGCGCTGTCGAGCTCGATATCCACCGCGTTACCAATCAGCAAACGCTGCAGGCGACGACTTTCTTCACGCAGCGATGGCAGCTCACGGAGTTTGGTTTCGATGATTTCCCACTCAGGCAGCGGGTAGACACAGAGGCAGGGGTCAATGGCGTCGATGGTAACGATGAGCTGGCCAGCCGAACGCGACACGATCTCGTCCCGATACCGACTTGGCATCGCGAGGCGCCCTTTGGCGTCGAGACTGATTGCGTTAGCTCCGCGAAACACGACAGCGCTTCCCCTTTTTTACTAGCTTTCCATGCCTAAAAAACCCACTTCGTACCACTTTGTACCACTTCGGCACACTATAGGAACGCAGCTACCCCACCGTCAAGGCGCGCTTGAAGGGAAAAATCCTTATGGGACGGTGATTTAGCGAACTTTTGGGGGCGATGAAAGGCGGTTTCAGGGGTGTTTCGAGGGGTGTACGCGAGCCTGCTCAATGAGCTGCGCTTCGAAGTTAAAGTAACTTCTTAAGAGTTAGATTTTTTCGGATTTAGAAATGCAGCGACGGGAGGTAAAACGAAACAGCGGAAGGAGGTGGAGAGTCGATCTGTAAGCCGGGTTCTGTCGAGGACAGTCATTCCTCTACGACGGCCATCACTGGACGCCTTTAGCAACCTACCCGGTTCCGACGCGGGCCACGCCATGGAACCCTATTTGGTCTTGCTCCGAGTGGGGTTTGCCTAGCCACGAACTGTTACCAGACGCGCGGTGCGCTCTTACCGCACCTTTTCACCCTTACCGGCACCGAAGTGCTTAGGCGGTTATTTTCTGTGGCACTTTCCGTAGGCTCGCGCCTCCCAGGTGTTACCTGGCACTCCGCCCTATGGAGCCCGGACTTTCCTCCCCCCCGCTCGCGTGAACGAAACGAGGCAGCGACTGTCCAATCGACTCTCCGCCGCCTAGGGTAGCGGCAGCCTCCTGTTAGAACAAGCCGAAATCCTTTATTGCCGTTCCAGGGCCACCTGATAGAGCAGGTTCTTGCGCACCCCAGTGATCTCCGCCGCCACGGCAGCCGCGCGTTTGAGTGGCATTTCCTTGAGCAGTAAATCGAGCACGCGCAGGGTGTCGGCGCTTACCGCCTCCTCGCCTTCCGGCGCCTGCCAACCGGCCACCAACACCACGCATTCACCGCGCTGCTGGTTGCTGTCGCCCGCCACCCAGGCGCGCAACTCAGCAAGCGGCAGGCCATTCAATGTCTCAAATGTCTTGGTCAACTCACGCGCCAACAACGCCACGCGCTCGCCGCCAAACACCAGTTCCATGTCTTCCAGGCATTCGAGAATACGGTGCGGCGCTTCGTAGAAAATCAATGTGCGCGGCTCTTCTTTTACAGCTTCCAACCGCGCCCGGCGGCCGACCGCTTTGGCGGGCAAGAAGCCCTCGAAGATAAATCGATCAGACGGCAACCCAGCCGCCGACAGCGCAGCGATCAGCGCGCAAGGCCCCGGCACCGGCACCACTTTTATGCCAGCGGCGCGCACTTGTCGCACCAGGTGGTAGCCCGGATCGGAAATGAGCGGCGTACCCGCGTCAGAAATCAGCGCTACGTCATCACCCGCCTGCAGGCGCGATAGAAAACGACTGCCTTCATCACGCTCGTTGTGCTCATGGCAGGCCGCCAGCGGTGTAGGAATGCCAAAATGTTGCATCAGACGCATGGAATGACGCGTGTCTTCAGCGGCAATCAGCGCAACGTCGCGCAGAATCTTCAACGCCCGAGCGCTGATATCGTCTAGGTTGCCGATGGGTGTGGCGACCACATAGAGGGTACCGGCGGTGGAATTCAAAGCACCCTGAGTGGTCACAACGCACACCTCTTAAATCTCGGAAAGCGCGCATTGTAGCCCGATTCACAGCATCGACATCGCGCCTGGGGTGCCCCTTGGGTACAATCCGCCCTCTTCGATCAAGTACCAGGAACGTCTACATGATCAACCGCCTGACCGCCGGCCTGCGCCCGCTCCTCGCTATCAGCCTTGCCGCTCTCCTGGCCGCTTGCTCAAGCTCGCCGTCCTCCACCCTTGGCGAATTGCCACGCACGCCACAGGCCAGCATTGAGCAATTGCTGCAGCAGGCGGCCGAAGCAAAGCCGGAAGAAGCGGCATCGCTGCGATTGGCCGCCGCCGATCAGGCCTATCAACAGAAGGACGTTGGCCGCGCCGCGCAAATTCTCGATCAGGTTCCAATCGCCACGCTAAAACCGGCGCAGCAAGTGTTCGCAGGCACCTTGAGCGCCGAGTTGGCACTGGCCCGTGGCAAACCGAAAAACGCCCTGGCAGCGCTGGACCAACCCGGTATGCAACGCCTGGCCGAGCTGCCGGTTGAACAGCAAGTACGCACTCAACTCGTTCGCGCCCAAGCGCTGGAAGCCGATGGTCAGACGCTCGCTGCGGCCCGCGAGCGCGTATTCATCGCCCCCTTGTTGAGCGGCGACCCAGCCGTCGACAATCACGAGCGCATCTGGGCACTGGTGTCCGCCTTGCCGGCCGATCAACTGCAAGGCGGTGGCGATGCTGACCTCGCCGGCTGGCTGCAATTGGCGAACGTGGTCAAAACCGCTGGCACGCTGCAACAGCAGCAAGCGGCAATTGATGCCTGGCGCCAACAGAATCCGCAGCATCCAGCAGCCGAGCATCTGCCTGCTCCGCTGACCAAATTGAAAGAGCTGGCCAGCCAGCCGCTGACCAAAATAGCTCTGCTTCTGCCGCAAGACGGCCAGTTGGCCTCGGTGGCCCGCGCCCTCCGTGACGGCTTTATGGCCGCGCATTTCCAGGCCCAACAAGCAGGCCAGAATCCGCCAAGCATTGAGCTGTACGACAGCTCGCGCCTGGCCTCGATGGACGAGTTCTACCGCCAGGCGCAGGCAGCGGGGGTGCAGCTCGTCGTCGGCCCGCTGGAAAAGAATCTGGTCAAGCAACTGAGCGATCGCGAGCAACTGCCGATCACCACCCTGGCGCTTAATTACAGCGACGTCGGCCGCGAAGGTCCACCGCAGTTGTTCCAGTTCGGCCTGGCTGCTGAAGACGAAGCGCGCGAAGTGTCGCGCCGCGCATGGGATGACGGTATGCGTCGCGCTGTAGCCCTGGTTCCGCGTGGCGAATGGGGCGACCGCGTGCTGGACGCTTTCCGCCAGAGCTGGCAAGCCAAGGGCGGCAGCCTGATCGCTGCTGAGCACGTCGACCAACCGGTAGAACTGGCTCAGCAAATTGCCGACCTGTTCCAGCTGCGTCAGAGCGAAGCCCGCGCCAAACGCTTGCAAAGCGTGCTGGGCACGCAGGTTGCCGCGCAGCCTGCCCGCCGCCAGGACATTGACTTCATCTTCCTCGCCGCCACGCCCCAGCAAGCCCAACAGATCAAGCCGACGCTGGCCTTCCAGTACGCTGGCGATGTGCCGGTGTACGCCACCTCGCACCTGTTCACCGGCGGCAGCAATCCGGCGCAGTATCAGGATCTGAACGGCATCCGCTTCTGCGAAACGCCGTGGTTGCTCGACGCCAATGACCCACTGCGCCAGCAAGTCAGCGGCCAATGGCCCCAGGCCGCTGGCAGCCTCGGCCGTCTGTACGCCATGGGCGTGGACGCGTATCGCCTGGCACCGCGCCTAACCGAGCTCAAGGCATTGCCGCAAAGCCGCGTCGACGGCCTGTCCGGCAGCCTGAGCCTCACCGCCAGCCAACGCGTTGAGCGCCAGTTGCCATGGGCCGAGTTCCGCGACGGCACCGTTCAGCGCCTGCCCGATAGCGGCTTCTGATTGATCGCTGCCAGCACGCAAACAGCAGGCCGTGAAGGCGAAGCAGAGGCGTTCGAGCACCTGCGCCGGCACGGCTTGAAGCTGCTAAGCAAGAACTGGCGCTGTAAGGGCGGCGAGCTCGATCTGGTCATGCTGGACGGCGATACAGTAGTATTCGTCGAAGTTCGCGCCCGCCGGCATAGCGCCTGGGGTGGCGCCGTTGAGAGCGTTGATGGCCGCAAGCAGCAGAAGCTGATAATCGCCGCCAGCAGCTTTCTTCAGCAGCAACCTCGCTGGGCCAAACATCCGTGCCGTTTCGATGTCGTAGCCATCAATACGGCCGACACCCAGGCGAGCCGCCTGAATTGGATTCGCAACGCGTTTGACACCTGAATCAGCCTGAACCAACACAATCGATTGCCGGCAGTACGCTGTGCGGCAGCAAGTTAGTGCAAGACCGAACCTGGTTTCGGCACAGCCAGCAGCGACTGCGGCGCCGAGCGATTTTTACCTGTAACAGGCAGGCGCCAGCATTACCCTGGCCCACCTGATCAGCAGCCACACTGAAGGTCATTCCGATGGACATGCAAGCCCGTATCCGCCAGCTGTTTCAAGCCAGTATCGAAACCAAACAGCAAGCCATGGAAGTGCTGATTCCCTACATCGAGCACGGCAGTCTGGTCATGGTCCAAGCCCTGCTCAACGAAGGCAAAATTCTCACCTGTGGCAACGGCGGCTCGGCCGGCGATGCGCAGCACTTTTCGTCCGAGCTGCTTAACCGCTTCGAACGCGAGCGCCCAAGCCTGCCGGCCATCGCGCTGACTACTGACAGCTCGACCATTACTTCGATCGCCAACGATTACAGCTACAACGAAGTGTTTTCCAAGCAGATTCGCGCCCTAGGCCAGCCTGGAGACGTACTGCTGGCCATCTCCACCAGCGGCAACTCCGCCAACGTCATCCAGGCCATCCAGGCCGCTCACGACCGCGAGATGATCGTCGTCGCCCTCACCGGCCGCGACGGCGGCGGCATGGCCTCGCTGCTGCTGCCAGAAGACGTGGAAATCCGTGTTCCATCGAAAGTTACCGCACGCATTCAGGAAGTCCACTTGCTGGCCATCCACTGCTTGTGCGACCTGATTGATAGCCAACTGTTTGGGAGTGAAGAATGACCCGTTCGCCATTAATCCTTGCCGCCCTTGCCATCACCCTGGTGCTTTCCGGGTGCGGCAGCCGTTCGTTCGGCAACAAGATCGATGACCAATTCATCCCGTCGAACGTCGAGCAGAAAATCAAACAGGCCAGTCCTGATTTGGCCAACGGCTCGCACATCATTGTTACCAGCTACAACGGCATCGTGCTGCTGGCAGGGCAAACACCACGTGCGGACTTGAAAGCCTCTGCCGAGCAAGCTGCTCGCTCCGTACAAGGCGTGCGCAAGGTTTACAACGAACTGCAAGTGACCGCGCCCTCCTCGGCGCTGGCGCGCAGCAATGACGCGCTACTAACCACCAAAATCAAAACCGAAATGCTCGCCGACAGCAGCGTGTCGAGTTCGCAGATCAAGGTGATCACCGAGAACGGCATCGTTTACATGCTTGGCGTGGTAAGCCGTCAGCAAGCGCAACTGGCGACCAACCTGGTCCAAGGCGTATCGGGCGTTCAGAAGATCGTGAAGCTGTTCGAGTACGTCGACTAAGTCGATTCGCAGGCAATAAAAAAGGCGATCTTCGGATCGCCTTTTTTATTGGGTCGGGTTTCATGTTGCGCGAAACCCGCCGACGCCTTACTTGACCACCTTCAAGCTCGGCCGGCCGCTTGGACGCGGTGGCTCGGAACCTGATGGGCCGTCGTCATCCGGATCATCGTCTGGCTCTTCGTCAGCCACCGGCGACTCCAGATCGAAAACCATGCCCTGGCCGTTTTCCCGCGCGTAAATTGCCAACACGGCAGAGGCCGGAATGAACAAGGTATGCGCGATGCCACCGAAACGCCCTTCGAAGCTCACCGCCTCGTTATCCATGTGCAAATGGCGAACGGCGCTAGGCGATACATTCAAGACAATCTGACCGTCATTGGCAAAACCTTGCGGCACTTGCACGTTCGGGTATTCCGCGTTTACCAACAGATGCGGTGTGCAATCGTTATCAACGATCCACTCGTATAAAGCGCGAATCAGATACGGACGACTGGAGTTCATCAAAAGCTCCTTCAGCTTCAGCGCATATCGCGCTCTACACCCGACAGGCTGATTTGGAAGGCCTCACGGGCGAACTGGCGCTCCATGTAATCGAGCAGCGGTTTCGCCGGCTTGGGCAGTTCGATGCCTAATATCGGCAACCGCCACAGGATCGGCAAGAGGCAACAATCTACCAAACTCAACTCGTCACTGAGGAAATAAGCCTTGTCGGCGAACAATGGCGACACGCCGGTCAGGCTCTCGCGCAGTTCTTTGCGAGCCTGAACACGCGCCGGCTCTTTGCTACGCGGATCGAGAATCTGGTCCACCAACAGGCACCAGTCACGCTGAATGCGGTGCATCAGCAAACGGCTGTTCGCGCGAGCCACCGGGTATACCGGCAAGAGCGGTGGATGTGGGTAACGCTCGTCAAGATATTCCATCACGACCGTCGACTCGTACAACGCCAGATCACGGTCCACCAACGTAGGAAGACTGGCGTAAGGATTGACCTCTACCAGCTTGGGCGGCGTGCGCCCGGGTTCGACGTTGATGATCTCCGCGCTAACACCTTTCTCGGCGAGCACGATACGTACGCGATGGGAATAGTGATCGGCGGGGTCGGAGTAGCAGGCCAACCGGTTGGTCACGCCCATGGCGATCCTCCTCGCTTGTTAAAGTTATCTGAAGCAGAAAAACGTGCGCGCCCAATTGGGCGCGCAAGTCGACAGCGGAGAATACCAGTTACTTAGTGCACATCCTTCCAGTATTCACGCTTCAGCAGATACGCGAACACAAAGAAGAAGGCCAAGTACAGCAGCACGTAAGTACCGATGCGCTCGCTTTTAAGCTTCACTGGGTTTGCCGAGTAGGCGAGGAAGGTCACAAGATTTTTGATCTTCTCGTCGAACTCAGCTTCGTTCAACTTGCCAGTCTTCGGCACGATGGTGAGCTGGTCACAGGCTTCGTGGGTCAGCGGAGTACCGGTGAGTGGGTCGTACTGCTTTTTACCGTCCTCAACCACTTGTACTTGCTTGCAACCTACAACCTGGCGACCTTGCAGACCGACCAGCACGTTAGGCATACCCACGTTCGGGAACACCTTGTTGTTCACACCCCAAGGGCGTGCCGGGTCTTCGTAGAAGTTGCGCAGATAGCTGTAGAGCCAATCGTTGCCACGAACACGAGCCACCAGGGTCAGGTCGGGCGGAGCCGCACCGAACCACTTCTTGGCATCAACTGGCGACATGCTGTTTTTCATCAGGTCGCCAATTTTTGCACCGGTGAAAACCAGGTTGCTAAGCATCAGGTCATGCGGGATGCCGAGGTCATCGGCAACGCGCTCGTAACGCTGAAACTTGGCGCTGTGGCAGCCCATGCAGTAGTTGGCGAAGGTACGCGCGCCGTCTTGCATGGCGGCTTTGTCGGTCAGGTCGATATCAACCGAATCCAACTCTGGACCATGGCCAGTGTTGGCGAACGCGATGGCCGGCAGTACAGCGAAAACTAGTGCAGCAAATAGCTTTTTCATCAGCCAGTCACCCTTTCCGGAACCGGTTTGGTCTTCTCAAGCTTGGTGTAGAACGGCATGAGGATGAAGTATGCGAAGTACAGCGTGGTGCAGATACGCGCCAACAGCGTGCGCTCGTCGGTAGGCGGCAGAACGCCCAGTACGCCGAGGATGATGAAGGACACGCAGAAAGCCAGCAGCCAGACTTTGCTCATCCAGCCCTTGTAGAGCATGGACTTGACCGGGCTACGGTCGAGCCAAGGCAGTACGAACAGCACAGCAATCGCAGCACCCATCGCAATAACGCCGAGGAGTTTGTCCGGCACCGCACGAAGAATTGCGTAGAACGGTGTGAAGTACCAAACCGGTGCAATGTGTTCTGGCGTCTTGAACGAGTTCGCTACTTCGAAATTCGGCTTCTCAAGGAAATACCCGCCCATTTCTGGGAAGAAGAAGATGATCGAACAGAAGATGAACAGGAACACGACCACGCCGACGATATCTTTCACGGTGTAGTACGGGTGGAAAGCAATGCCGTCCAACGGTACGCCGTTTTCGTCTTTGAATTTCTTGATGTCGACGCCTTGCGGGTTGTTCGAACCCACTTCGTGCAGCGCCAGAATGTGCAGCACTACCAGACCCAGAATCACGATTGGCAAGGCAATAACGTGCAGCGCAAAGAAGCGGTTCAGGGTGATACCAGAGATCAGGTAGTCACCACGGATCCACTGAGTCAGGTCATCGCCGATCACCGGAATCGCACCGAACAACGAGATGATTACCTGGGCCCCCCAGTACGACATCTGACCCCACGGCAGGAGATAGCCCATGAACGCTTCAGCCATCAGCGCCAGGTAGATCAACATGCCGAACACCCATACCAGTTCACGCGGCTTCTGATACGACCCGTAGAGCAAGCCACGGAACATATGCAGATAAACCACAATGAAGAACGCCGAAGCGCCGGTGGAGTGCATCAAACGGATAATCCAGCCGTACTCCACATCGCGCATGATGTATTCGACGGAGGCGAAAGCCTCTTCGGCGGAAGGGGTGTAGCTCATGGTCAGCCAGACGCCGGTCAGAATCTGGTTAACCAGAACCAACAGGGCCAGCGAGCCAAAGAAGTAGAAGAAGTTGAAGTTCTTCGGTGCGTAATACTTGCTTAGATGGTCTTCCCACATTTTCGTGGCGGGAAAGCGCGCATCTACCCACTCCATGAATTTGCTCATCAGGCTTTCTCCTGGTCCACACCGATGACAATGACGTCGTCAGACTCGTAAGAGTGAGGCGGCACTGGCAGATTCAACGGAGCTGGTTGCGATTTATAGACACGACCCGCGAGGTCGTAACGCGAACCGTGGCAAGGGCAGAAATAACCGCCGACCCATTCAGCGCCAAGGTCAGCCGGAGCGACTTCAGGACGGAAGGATGGCGAGCAACCCAGGTGGGTGCAGATACCGACCAGCACCAGAATTTCCGGGCGGATCGAACGCACAGTCGGATCGACATAAGTGGGCTGCACGGAAGCTTTCGACTCCGGGTCAGACATCCGATCGTGGATCTTGGTCAGGTTGCCCAGAATTTCATCTGTACGGCGAACGATGAAGACCGGCTGGCCGCGCCACTCAGCAATCATCTGCTGACCTGGTTCGACTTTGCTGACATTCACCTTCACCGCAGCACCAGCGGCCTTGGCCTTGGCACTCGGGAACCATGACCCCACGAACGGGACCGCAGCACCCACCGCTCCTGCAGCACCAACCACCGAAGTGGCTGCTACAAGGAAGCGACGCCGGCCTGCATTCACGCCGTCATTGCTCATTCAGTCGTCTCCCATCAGCTTTGTGGCCTGTTATTCAGGCATCTACTAAGTAAAATTCAAGCCGCGCAAAAAATTTGCCAAATGGTAAAGAAAAGCCCCATTTCTGACAAGGCAATTACTGGATACAAAATGGCTGAAAGCCTTGCCGGACGTGGCATTTACCAGTGCGGCAAGTTGTCGCAATTAATACTCTCGCCCATAAAAAACGCCCAGTTCCTTTGGGAAACTGGGCGTCTTTGAACGAAGTGCGAATTAACGCTTCGAGTACTGCGGACGCTTACGCGCTTTACGCAGACCGACTTTCTTACGTTCAACTTCACGAGCGTCACGAGTGACGAAACCAGCTTTGCGCAGAGCAGGACGCAGAGCTTCATCATAGTCCATCAGAGCACGAGTGATACCGTGACGGATCGCGCCAGCTTGGCCGCTTACACCACCACCTAGAACGGTGACGTAGATGTCGAATTTTTCAACAGTCTCAGTCAGCTCCAGCGGCTGGCGAACTACCATGCGGGCAGTTTCGCGACCGAAGAAGTTTTCCAGGGTGCGGTTGTTGATGGAGATCTTGCCAGTGCCTGCACGCAGGAAAACGCGAGCGGTTGCAGTCTTGCGACGGCCAGTGCCGTAATTTTGAGTCGCCGACATAATGAACTATTCCGTTAAATCTTCAGTTCTTGGGGCTGCTGAGCAGTGTGTGGGTGAACAGCACCCTTGTACACTTTCAGCTTACGGTACATGTCGCGACCCAGCGGGTTCTTCGGCAGCATGCCTTTAACCGCGGTCTCGATCACACGCTCAGGCGCCTTGGCGATCAACTTTTCGAAGTTGATCGATTTGATGCCACCCGGGAAACCGGAGTGAGAGTAGTACATTTTGTCAGTGGTCTTAGCACCGGTTACACGCACTTGCTCAGCGTTGATAACGACGATGTAGTCGCCAGTATCAACGTGCGGGGTGTATTCGGCTTTGTGCTTGCCACGCAGACGGCTAGCGATTTCTGTGGCCAGACGACCCAGAGTCTGACCTGCAGCGTCGACGACAAACCAGTCGCGCTTAACAGTTTCCGGTTTAGCAGTAAAAGTTTTCATTCTTTAATAGCCTCAGGGGCCGCCCTGAAAATAAGACGGCGGATCTTACTGAATAGTGCGCGCTTTGACAAGCAAAGGCAGCCAGAGACGGACGCTATCGGGGGCTCGGGTCATCACGTCCGTACGGCGGATTCAAGCAGGCTAGGCATCCCCTGCTGAAAACAGCTGCGGAATTATGCCGATTGCAGGAAAAATATCAACCTGATTTGATGGTCACTTTTGCACGAGGAGAAATTCATGCAGTTTCGTAAGCTCGGCCGCACCGATTTGAACGTCAGCGCTATCTGTCTCGGCACCATGACCTGGGGCGAGCAGAACACGCAGGAGCACGCTTTCGAGCAGATCGACATCGCCCGCGCCGCCGGGGTGAACTTCATCGACACCGCGGAAATGTACCCCGTCCCGCCGCGCGCAGAGACGTACAGCCGCACCGAACAAATCATCGGCAACTACTTCAAAGCCCGCGGCAACCGTGGCGACTGGATTCTCGCCAGCAAAATCGCCGGCCCCGGCAATGGTATTTCTCACATCCGTGACGGCCAGCTGAAACACAACCGTGCGCACATTGTGGCCGCCGTTGACGCCAGCCTGAAGCGTTTGCAAACCGACTACATCGATCTCTACCAACTGCACTGGCCGGAGCGCAGCACCAACTTTTTCGGCCAGCTTGGCTATCAACATAAAGACGAAGACTTCACGCCCATCGCCGAAATCCTCGAAGCATTGGATGAGCAAGTGAAGGCCGGCAAGATCCGTCACGTCGGCCTGTCGAATGAAACGCCGTGGGGCACCATGAAGTTTCTGCAGATTGCCGAGCAACTGGGCCTGCCGCGTGCGGTGTCGATCCAAAACCCCTACAACCTGCTGAACCGCACCTTCGAAGTCGGCCTGGCAGAAGTGGCGATCAGAGAACAATGCGGACTGCTGGCTTACTCGCCTATGGCCTTCGGCATGCTCTCGGGCAAATACGAAGGCGGCGCCCGTCCTGCCAATGCGCGCATCAGCTTGTTCAGCCGCTTCACGCGCTACACCAATCCCCAAGCCGAAGCAGCGTGCTCGCGCTACGTCGCGTTGGCGCGTGAGAATGGTCTGGATCCTGCGCAGATGGCGCTGGCATTCGTGACAGCTCGCCCCTTCGTTACCAGCAATATCATTGGTGCGACCAGCAACGAGCAGTTGCGCAGCAACCTGGCCAGCGCGGAACTTACCCTCAGTACCGAGCTGCTGGAACAAATCGACGCCATCCACAAAACCCAGCCGAACCCGGCGCCGTAATTCCCGGCAAGAACGAAAAAGCCCGGCACTCAGCCGGGCTTTTCAGTTCCATCAGGAATTCACAACGACCGCGAAATAATCTCCTTCATGATCTCGTTGGTGCCGGCGTAAATGCGCTGTACCCGCGCGTCCGCCCACGAGCGCGCCACCGGGTATTCCCACATGTATCCGTAACCGCCGTGCAACTGCACGCACTCATCCAGCACTTTGCATTGCAGGTCGGTCGTCCAGTATTTGCACATCGCCGCAGTCGGCACGTCCAGTTTGCCTTCCAGATGCTGCTCCAGGCAGCGGTCGACGAATACGCGCCCCACCTGCACCTCTGTCGCAATTTCCGCCAGCTTGAAGCGGGTGTTCTGAAAGTCGCTGATCGCTTTGCCGAACGCCTTGCGCTCGCGGGTGTAATCCAGCGTCCACTTCAAAGCAGCTTCGGCATTGGCCAATGCGCCCAGCGCCACGGTCAGGCGTTCTTGTGGCAACTCTTGCATAAGGTAGGCGAAGCCCATGCCGGCCTGGCCGAGTAGGTTTTCCTTGGGAATGCGTACGTCCTGGAAGAACAATTCGGACGTGTCCTGCGCCTTCATGCCGACCTTCTCCAAGCGCTTACCCTTGGAAAAACCCGGCGTGCCCGCTTCAACGAGGAAGAGACTGGTGCCCTTGGCGCCAGCTTTAGGATCGGTTTTGGCCACGACGATTACCAGATCGGCGAGAAAGCCGTTGGTGATGAAGGTCTTCGAGCCGTTGAGCACGTACTCATCGCCATCGAGCACGGCGGTGGTTTTCACGCCTTGCAGATCGGATCCGGCACCCGGCTCGGTCATGGCAATGGCGGTGACCATTTCGCCCGATACCAACTTGGGCAGGTATTTGAGTTTCAGATGCTCGGAGCCGTAATGCAGGATGTACGGCGCGACGATGTCCGAGTGCAGCGAAAACCCGATGCCGCTCAAGCCCAGGCGACTAATCTCCTCAATCACCACGGCGCTATAGAGAAAGTCCGCCGCCATGCCGCCGTACTCTTCCGGCACGTGCGAGCAGAGCATGCCGGCCTCGCCCGCCTTGTTCCACAACGCGCGATCAATGTGTCCGTCCTTCTCCCATTGATGGTGATACGGCACGGCTTCCTGCTCGAGGAACTTGCGCACGCTGTCACGAAACAGCTCGTGGTCCGAGCTGAACAGGGTTCTTGGAATCATTGTTGTTACCCACTGAATACGTCTGGAGCCGGGATTGGCATGGCGCCGACTGTAGGACAGTCAAACGTTCAGACGCACTGGACACATGCGACAAAAAATAAGACGATCCAGCCAGCCACTGACCACTATCCCCTAATAAGAATAAGCATCCATGCCAACCGCTCAGCCCAGCGCACTCAAACGCGTCGCCATTTTGGCCATCGAAGGCGTGTTCGCCTCCACGCTTATGCAAGCCAAAGACTTCTTCCACATGGCCAGCCTGCGCTACGGCCGCCAGTTGGGGTTGGGCCTCACGCCCGCTTTCGAAATCCATTTGGTAAGCCCTGATGGCCAGCCTGCGCGCAGCTTCAGCGATGTGGTGTTGCCGGTCGAAGGCGGCCTGGAGCCAGCCGACATCATCATCCTGCCGGCGTACTGGGGCGACTTCGACACATTGCACCAGCGCTACCCGCAAATTCTGTCCTGGCTGCGCAAGCAGCACGCCGCTGGCAGCATGATCTGCGGCGAGGCCATGGGCGTGTTCTGGATGGCGCAGTCCGGCTTGCTAGACGGCAAAGAGGCTACGACCTACTGGCGTTTTTTCCGTGAGTTCAGCGAACGCTTCCCCAAGGTTCTGCTGAATCAGGAGAAGCATCTTTCGGATGGCGATAATTTGTACTGTGCCGGCGGCACCACCTCGGCCTGCGATTTGTACCTGTATCTGATTGAACACTTCTGCGGCGCCAGCGTTGCCCAGGCTGTCGCCCGCGACATCCTTTACGAGGTGCAGCGCAACTACACGCCAGGCCGTATCGGCTTCGGCGGCCAGAAGCTGCATCAGGACGTGACCATTCTGCAAATTCAGCAATGGCTGGAAGAAAACTTCGCCGAGAAGTTTCGCTTTGAAGACGTGGCGCGCCAGCACGGCATGAGCATTCGCAACTTTATGCGCCGCTTCCAGACGGCCACCGGCGACAAGCCGCTGCACTACCTGCAACGGTTACGGATCGAAACAGCCAAGGGTTTGCTCAGCGCCACCCGCAAAAGCATCAAGACCATCAGCTACGAAGTGGGCTACGACGATGCCAGCTTCTTCGCGCGGTTGTTCCGTCAGCACACAGAATTGTCGCCCAACCAATACCGTCGCCAATTCCAGCAGAAGGACAGCCATTCCTAGGATGGGGGTTGGTCGCCCTGCCCTGCGACCTATGATCGGGCCTGTGAACCTCTAACAAAAACAGGTACTTGTCATGCGCTCGTTTATTTTTGCCCTGCTTACGCTGTGCAGCCTGGTGGCTGTGGCAGACGAACAATGGAAACCCTTTCCCTACGATCAGAGCGGCTTCGACTATTCCGGTGACAAGCTGCGGCAGGCCTGGCCGCAGCTGACCCGCGGCTTTGGCGACAACTATCCGTTCCCCGACGCGCAGTGGGTCATGAAGATGGCCACCAGCTACCCGAAAGCGCTGGAGATGACCGTAGCCGGCAACGCCGGCTTTACCGGTACGCCGGAAGACGCCGAGGTCTACGCGCAAAAACTACAAAACGTCTGGCGGCTGGTGTTCAAAGGCGACTTCGCCCAGGCCAAAAAAGAAGGTCTGGCCTTGGGCGTTGGCGGGCAGGTGCCGGCGATGTTTGCCCAAGTGGTCTACGCGATGTTCCTGGTACCGAATCAGGAAGAAAAGCACCGCTTACTTGAAGAAGTCATCGACTACACCGACAAGGCCGGCGAGTTGGTGCAAGCCGACACGGTTGCGCAGTTCGGCCGCGTGTATGCCAAGGCGCGCCTCGGTGAAGAGCTGTCGGTGCCGGTCGTGCTCAAGCGCGGTTACACCAGCCAAATTCCGAAAGAGCTTGATGCGCTGCTGGCCAAGCAACCTGACCAACCATTCGCTCTGGCGCTATACGGCGGCTACGAAGCCGGCGTGATTCGCAAGGTTGGGAAAATGGTGGGGAAAATGACCTACGGCGTCAGCGCCGACAAAATGGAAACCTACTTCGCGCAGTCGTTTAAGCAGGCTGACAATCTGCCCATCGGCCATTACGAATATGCCAACGCGCTTACCTACGTGTATGGCGATGACGAAGAGGCCAAGGCAGTTCAGCACTTGAAGCAAGCGGTCGCGCTCAAGCCCATCAATGCCATGGAAGCGTTGGAAGTAGCGCATGCCAAGGAACTGCTGAAAGAGCATGAGCAGAAGGTGGCGCAGAACTGATGCGGGCAATGTTTCCAGCCGCCGTCATTCAGGCGGGAATGACGGAGTGAAAGGTAAGACACGCATCTATCCTCGGGGCGTGCCCAACTCGGTAGGAGCGAGCTTGCTCGCGAATGCGGTTGCAGGTCCGCGAGCAAGCTCGCTCCTACGAAAAGCCCCCAAAAAAGGCTGCCCTTGGGCAGCCTTTTTTACGCTCGAATCGTTTACGGCTTATGCGCCCGCGACAGAAATTCGTGGGACTGCATTTCCAGCAACCGGCTCAGGGTGCGCTGGAATTCGAAGTTCAAGCGTCCACCGGTGTAAAGGTCTTTCAATTCGACGGCCGCCGAGATGATCAGCTTCACGTTGCGGTCGTAGAACTCGTCCACCAAGTTGATAAAGCGGCGCGCCAGGTCGTCTTCGTTTACACCCATCTGCTCCACGTTGGAGATCAGAATCGCGTGGAAGATTTTTGCCAGCTCGATGTAGTCGTTCTGGCTGCGCGGCCCGTCGCACAGTTCGCGGAATTCAAACCAGGCCACGTCGTCGCACACCTTACGCGCCGTGATGCCACGGTTTTCGATCATCAACACTTCGTTTTCCTGCGCCTTCACGCAGTCGGGCACCAGGCTGACGAAGCTTTTGTTCAGGCTGATTTCCGCGCCTTCGTTGAGCGGCCAGTAAAACAGCTCGGCTTGCTCAAGGGCGCGCAGACGGTAGTCGACGCCGCTGTCGACGTTAACGATGACCGTGTGTTCTTTGAGCAGCGCAATGGCCGGCAAGAAGCGCGCGCGTTGCAGGCCGTCTTTGTACAAGCCGTCGGGCACGATGTTGGAGGTGGCCACCAGGCTGACGCCGTTTTTGAACAGCTCTTCGAGCAGCGTCGCCAGGATCATCGCGTCGGTAATGTCCGAGACGAAGAATTCGTCGAAACAAATAACGCGCGTCTCGGCGGCGTAACGCTTGGCGATGGCTTGCAGCGGGTTTTTTTCACCGCTCAACGAGGTCAGGTCTTCGTGCACGCGCTTCATGAAACGGTGGAAGTGCGTACGAGTTTTTTCTTTAAACGGCAGCGCTTCGAAGAAGGTGTCGACCAGGTAGGTCTTGCCGCGGCCAACGCCGCCCCAGAAGTACAAACCCTTGACCGGATCGTGGTTCTTTTTGCCTAGCAATTTGCCGAACAAGCCGGGCTTGTTTTCACCGGCGGCGATCAGGTCGTCGTAGAGGCGTTGCAGATGGCGCACCGCAGTTTCTTGCGCGGCGTCATGGAAGAAGTCGGGACGTTTGAGGTCCGCCTGGTATCGCTCGAGGGGCGTCATCGCGTAATGCTCTCAACTATTTACTAGCTCGCGACCGGGCCGAGTGATGGGCAGCGCGAGGCAGGTGATGGGCAGGTAACGAGTAAACAGTACCCAGGGTCTGCGTTTTGCCGACGCGCAGTGGCGCGCGTGGTGGGTCGAAACGCCCGAGACCGCAAAAACGGGGTCGTCACTTTAGCGGCGACCCCGTTGCTTGGCAATCGGCCAACCATGCCGGCCGGCCTTTGCGCGTTATTCCGGCTGTGGCGCCAGTGCTTCGCGCAGTTGGGCGACGGCCTGTTCACAGGCAGCGGCATCGGCGAATTGCGGGCTTTCGCCGACGGCTTCGTCGTCCAGCCAGACCGCAAAGCCGTTGCCGTTGACGCGCACGTCCAGCGGGCTGCCGTCCTGGAGACGCTTGCTCACCTGGCCGGCGGTCTTACCGTCGGCGAAGTGTTTGGACAGCAACAATTGCTCGCCATCAGCGGCCAACAGGCGGAAGCGGAAGCTGCCGTCGTCTTCGCGGAAGCTGACAAAGCGCGCGCCTTTCGTGGCTTTCTTCTTGCTGGTTTGAGCGTTCTGCATGTCGCTGCGGAACGAACGCAGCCCCACCGCTTCGCGCAGCTCGCCGAGGAACGGGGTGGCAATTTTGCGAGCCTTGGCAGCGCCAGCCAGCAAGATGTCTTCCAGATCAGCAGGCCGCTCAATCAGCGTGTTGTAACGCTCCCGCGCTTCGCCCAGTTCGCTGTCGAGCAGCTCGAACAGGCGCTGCTTGGCTTCGCCCCAGGCCAGACCGCCGAGCAGGTCGCTGCGAAATTCTTCTTGCTGCTGGGCGGTGGCGAAGGCTTGGTAGAGGGTGAACAGGTGCGAGTTGTCCGGGTCTTTGGCTTCGCCCGGTGCACGGGAGTCGGTGACGATGGAAGAAACCGCCGCCTTCAACTGTTTAGGGCTGCTGAACAGCGGAATGGTGTTGTCGTAGCTCTTCGACATTTTGCGGCCATCAAGGCCGGGCAAGGTGGCGACGCTTTCTTCGATCAGCGCTTGCGGCATCACGAAAAACTCACGGCCTTTGCCGAATAGATGGTTGAAGCGTTGGCCGATATCACGGGCCATTTCCACGTGCTGAATCTGGTCGCGACCCACCGGAACCTGGTGCGCGTTGAACATCAGAATGTCCGCCGCCATCAGCACCGGGTAGCTGAACAGCCCCATGGTGACGCCGGCATCCGGGTCTTCGCCTTGCTCTAGGTTTTTATCCACCGAGGCTTTGTAGGCGTGGGCACGGTTGAGCAGGCCTTTGCCCGCTACGCAGGTCAGCAGCCAGGTGAGTTCGGTGATTTCCGGGATGTCGGACTGGCGATAGAAAGTCACGCGGTCGGTATCCAGACCAGCCGCCAACCAAGTGGCAGCAATTTCCAATCGCGAGCGCTGAATGCGCAGGGGTTCGTCACATTTGATCAGGGCGTGGTAGTCGGCCAGGAAGTAGAACGAGTCGGCGTCGGCGGCGCGGCTGGCGACAATGGCCGGGCGGATGGCGCCGGCATAGTTGCCCAAGTGCGGAGTGCCGGTGGTGGTGATACCGGTGAGGATACGAGTGGTCATGGCGATCGCTTATTCAGTCAGTTCGACAGGCGCGGCAGCAGCAGGTCTTTGAGATCCGTGAGTTTGCCGTGAAAAAAGTGCCCGCATTCTGCCACTTTCAGCAGCTCGTGGGGACGCTGAAGCTGGGCCGACCAGGTGAAAACCGTTTCCGGCGCGATGACTTCATCTTGCTCCGGCTGAATCAGCGTAAGCGCGCCGCGCTGGGCGATCGGCGTGTGCTCGTTCAGACGGCTGACGGCGGGGGCGACCATAAACAGGCGCTCGATGTCCACCCCACGTGCTTCGAGGCGGCCACTCAAACTGGCGGCGACGAAGCCGCCGAACGAGAAGCCAAACAGGTTGAGTGGCAAGTCCGGTTGTTCGGCGAGCAGCCAGTTGGCCACGGCTTCGGCGTCATCCACTTCGCCGCTGACCATCTCGCTTACGCCTTCGCTGGCACCCACGCCGCGATAGTTGAAACGCAACGTGGCAAAGCCGGCGTCGCGGGCGGTGCGCTGCAAGGTCGACACCACTTTGTTAAGCATGGTGCCGCCCTGCACCGGATTGGGGTGGCAGATCAGCGCCAGGCCACGGGCTTCGGGCAGGTCGAGGTAAAGCGCTTCAAGTTGCCCGGTGGGCCCTTCGATAAACAGAGAGACTTCGCGAACTGACAACGGCGGAACTCCGTGACCCGAGATAGGGTCGACACGTCTTGGGAAAGATCTCGTTGGATAAGATCCAGTGATTAGCAACCTGCGGACGCCTGCAAGCGACGCCCGCCCCTTCAGGACCGCGCCGCGCTATACAGCGCCGGTGTGAGCCGTTAACGTAAAGCAAAGCCGTTTATAGAGGAAGGACTCGTGGAACAGACCCTATTGGCCTGGTTACTCCCGGCACTCGCCCTGCTCGCAGGTGTGACCATCGGTTTTCTGGTGGCCCGCCTGGTTCCCAGCGCCGCACCGAGCCGTACCCAACGGCAACTGGACGAAATTCAAGAGCGCTTCGATAGCTACCAGAGCGAAGTGGTCACCCATTTCAACACCACCGCCAGCCTGGTGAAAAAGCTCACCCAGAGTTACCAGGAAGTGCAGGAGCACTTATCCGAAGGTGCTAACCGCCTGGCCTTGGACGAACTCACCCGTCAGCGTTTGCTGGCCGCCTTGCACGATGAAAAACCGGGCAGCCGCGAGCGTTTGACCCCGCCGCGCGATTCCGAGGTGCCCCGCGATTACGCGCCGAAAAGTGCCGACGCGCCGGGCATGCTCGACGCGACCTTTGGCTTGAAGAAGCCGCCGGTGAGCGACACCTCGCCGCGTTAATTCGCAGGCAACAAAAAGCCCCGCCGATGCGGGGCTTTTTGTTTGAGGCTTGGAAGATCAAAAGCTCGAGGCTGAAGCCTCTCCCGCAGAGGATTGCGACCTGTGGGAGCGGCTTCAGCCGTGATGCTTTTTAGATAGCCCCACGACTACGCAGCAGATCCAGCACCAACTTCACGCCCTCTTCCACCGACACGCTCTGGGTGTCGACCACCAGGTCGGCATTCAGCGGAATGTCGTATGGGAAGGATTCGCCCGGAATGTTGTCGCCGCCTGCTGCGTACAGCCCTTGTGGGTCGCGCTCGGCGCAGACTTGCGGCGACGCCTGAACGTACACGGTGAGCAAACGCTGATTGCCGATCAGGGCCTTGGCCTGTTCACGACCTTCGGCATCCGGCGCCACGAACGCAGCCAGGGTGATCAAGCCAGCTTCGTTGAACTGACGCGCCACGTGCGCGGCACGACGCCAGTTTTCGGTACGCCCGGCACGGTCTTGCGGCAGGCCTTTGTTCAGGTCGTGGCGCAGGTTCTGGCCGTCGAGCACGTAAACCGCACGGCCCATGTCGAACAGCTTGCGCTCCACGGCGTAGGCCAGTGTGCTTTTGCCCGCGCCCGATAGGCCGCTGAACAGCACGGTGGCCGGCTGCTGACCGAAGCGCGCGGCGCGCTCTTCAGTAGCTACGTGAGCGAGCTTGCCGTGCACGCCGCCTGCCTGACCGCCAACCGGCGCGGCGATGATCATGCCCGCGCCAACGGTGCCGTTGGTGAGGCGGTCGACCACGATAAACGAGCCAGTGGTGCGGTTGCGGTCGTAGCCGTCCAGAGCAATGGAGGCGTCGAGGCTGACCTTGACCTTGGCGATCTCGTTCAGCTGCAACGCGCTCGCGGCGCCCTCTTCCAGCGTGTTTACGTCGACCTTGTGAACGATGCTGGCGATAGAGCCAGGCACGTAGCTGGTGGCACGTTTGATGTCGTATTTCTTGCCCGGCAACATAGGCTCTTCAGCCATCCATACCAGCATGGCTTCGAAGCTGTCGGTCACTTGCGGCTTGCTGTCGGCGTGCACCAGCAGGTCGCCACGGGAGATGTCGATTTCATCTTCCATGGTCAACGTGATGGCTTGGCCTGGGCCGGCGCTTTCCAGTTCACCTTCAAAGGTGACAATGGATTTCACACGGCTGCTCTTGCCCGACGGCAGCACCACAACCTCATCGCCTTTGTGCACGATGCCGCTGGCCAGGGTGCCGGCGAAGCCACGGAAGTTCAGGTTTGGACGGTTAACGTACTGCACCGGGAAACGCATGTCGGTGAAGTTGCGGTCGGCAGAAATTTCGACGGTTTCGAGAATTTCCATCAGCGTCTGCCCGGTGTACCAGGGCGAGCGATCGCTGTGGTTGACCACGTTGTCGCCCTTCAAGGCGGACATCGGCACGAAGTGAATCGACGTCGGTTTCAGCGACACCTTGGCAGCGAAGTCGAGGTAGTCGGCT
Source organism: Pseudomonas sp. AC070 (assembly GCF_979258635.1). Taxonomy (NCBI): domain Bacteria; kingdom Pseudomonadati; phylum Pseudomonadota; class Gammaproteobacteria; order Pseudomonadales; family Pseudomonadaceae; genus Pseudomonas; species Pseudomonas sp. AC070. Next base: position 955,112 of record NZ_OZ409871.1, on the reverse strand, counting down.
TTGATCGATTCGAACACGCCTTCGTCGAACCCTTTGAGGTCCATCTTGTTGATGGCCACGACGATGTGCTTGATACCCAGCAGCGAGGCGATGTAGCTGTGGCGGCGGGTTTGCGTCTGCACGCCGTAGCGGGCGTCAACCAGAATGATCGCCAGGTCACAGGTGGATGCACCGGTGGCCATGTTGCGGGTGTACTGCTCGTGGCCCGGGGTGTCGGCGATGATGAATTTGCGCTTGGCGGTGGAGAAATAGCGGTACGCCACGTCGATGGTGATGCCTTGCTCACGCTCGGCTTGCAGGCCGTCTACCAGCAGCGCCAGGTCGATGTCTTCACCGGTGGTGCCGACTTTCTTCGAGTCGCGGGTGATGGCCTCGAGGTGGTCTTCGTAGATCATTTTCGAGTCGTGCAGCAGGCGCCCGATCAGGGTGCTTTTGCCGTCATCGACGTTGCCGCAGGTGAGGAAGCGCAGCATTTCCTTGCGCTCGTGCTGCGCCAGGTAGGCGAGGATGTCCTCGCTGATCAAATCGGATTGGTGCGACATATTAAAAGTACCCCTGACGTTTCTTGTCTTCCATCGAACCGGCCTGGTCATGGTCGATGACACGACCCTGGCGCTCGGAGGTTCTGGTCAGGAGCATTTCCTGAATGATGTCGGTCAAGCTGGTGGCGGTGGACTCCACCGCGCCAGTCAATGGGTAGCAACCGAGGGTGCGGAACCGCACCATCTTCTTGTGAATGCTGGCTTTCTGTTCAGGCGACAAGTGCTCAAGGATGCGGTCGTCGTCGATCATGATCAGCGTGCCGTTCATTTCGATCACGTCGCGTTCGGCCGCGAAGTACAGCGGCACAATCGGGATGCCTTCGAGGTAGATGTACTGCCAGATGTCCAACTCGGTCCAGTTGGAGAGCGGGAACACGCGGATCGACTCGCCTTTGTTGACCTTGCCGTTGTACACGTTCCACAGCTCGGGGCGCTGGTTCTTGGGATCCCAGCGGTGCTTGCTGTCGCGGAACGAATACACGCGTTCTTTGGCGCGCGACTTTTCTTCGTCGCGGCGCGCGCCACCAAAAGCGGCGTCGAAGCCGTGCTTGTCGAGCGCCTGCTTAAGGCCCTCGGTTTTCATGATGTCGGTGTGCTTGGCGCTGCCGTGGGTGAACGGGTTGATGTTCTGTGCCACGCCGTCCGGGTTGATGTGGGTGATCAGGTCCAGCCCCAGATCGGCCACCATCTTGTCGCGGAACGAATACATCTCCTGGAATTTCCAGCGTGTATCCACGTGCATGACCGGGAACGGCAGCTTGCCCGGGAAAAACGCTTTGCGGGCGAGGTGCAGCATGACCGCGGAATCTTTACCGATGGAGTACAGCATCACCGGGTTATCGAACTCGGCGGCGACCTCGCGGATGATGTGGATGCTTTCCGCCTCCAACTGCTTCAGATGCGTCATTTTATCGAGCATGGCTACTCACAGCTTTCTCACGAAGAGAGCGTAATTGGACGGCCTACGGGCCGTGGACGAGGCCGGCACTTTAGCACAGCACTCTATTCTAATCAGGCAGCTACTTAGACCTAAACGATCTAGTCATATGCCCGCTAAACGGGGTTGGGGCAGTCGATAAACAGGTGTTCCAAGGCGAAGCGTTTGGCCAGGTATTCGCCGAGCGCCTGCACGCCGTAGCGTTCGGTGGCGTGATGACCTGCGGCAATAAAGCTGATGTCGTTTTCCCGCGCGCTGTGCACGGTTTGCTCGGAGGCTTCACCGGTCAGGTAGAGGTCGACGCCGGCGGCAATGGCCTGGTCGATATAGCCCTGACCGCCTCCGGTGCACCAACCGATGCGGCGGATCATTTGCGAACCTTCTATTAATAGTGGCTCACGTCCGAGCACATCCTGCACGCGGCGGGCGAAGTCGCGGGCGCTCATGGGTTCATCAAGCGAGCCGACCAGGCCGACCACTTTCGGGTTATCAGGATCCAGTGGGCCTTCGACGGTGATGTCGAGTTGCTGAGCGAGTTGCACGTTGTTGCCGACCAGGGGATGCAGGTCGAGCGGCAGGTGGTAGGCGAGCAGGCTGATGTCGTTGCTGAGCAGGGTTTTCAGACGCCGCTGCTTCATGCCGACCACGCAGGGATTTTCGCCTTTCCAGAAATAGCCGTGATGCACCAACACCACATCGGCGTCGGCTTCGACCGCCGCGTCGAGCAGCGCCTGGCTGGCCGTCACGCCGCTGACGATACGGCGCACCTGCGGCCGCCCTTCCACCTGCAAGCCGTTGGGGCAGTAGTCGGCAATGCGCGCAGCAGCGAGAAAACGCTCGGCTTCTTCCAGCAAGGTGGTAAGCGCAATCGCCATAACATTTACTCTCCCGTACAAATGTAAGCTGCTTTTTATTGCCGCGACGGCCTCTATAATGGCGCCACCTTAAGGGCCTGCCATGGCCCTCGCAACCCTCAGGATTTATCGATGTTCAAGGCTCTGCGTTATCTTGGCTGGCCGCTGGTGGTCGGTGTGTTGCTCGCGTTGCTGATTATTCAGTACTACCCGCAATGGGTAGGTCTGCCGCGCCAGGATGTGCATATGCGGCAAGCTCCGCAGTACGGCGTGGCGCAACAGGGACCGGTGTCGTACGCCGACGCGGTCACCATCGCCGCCCCCGCTGTCGCCAACCTGTACACCACTAAAATCGTCAGCAAACCGGCCAACTCGCTGTTTGAAGATCCGCAGTTCCGCCGTTTCTTCGGCAACAACCTGCCCAAACAGCGGCGCATGGAATCGAGCCTGGGCTCGGCAGTGATCATGAGCCCCGAAGGGTATCTGCTCACCAATAACCACGTGACCGCCGGCGCCGACCAGATTGTCGTGGCGCTCAAAGACGGTCGCGAAACCTTGGCACGCGTGATCGGTAGCGACCCGGAAACGGACCTCGCCGTGCTCAAGATCGACCTCAAGGATTTGCCCTCGATCACCCTCGGCCGCTCCGACAACATCGCCATCGGCGACGTCGCGCTGGCCATTGGCAACCCGTTTGGTGTTGGCCAAACCGTGACCATGGGCATCATCAGCGCCACAGGCCGTAATCAACTCGGCTTGAACACCTACGAAGATTTCATTCAGACCGACGCCGCGATCAACCCGGGCAACTCGGGCGGTGCGCTGGTGGACGCGCACGGCAATCTGGTCGGCATCAACACGGCGATTTTGTCGAAGTCCAATGGCTCGCAGGGCATCGGCTTTGCCATTCCAACCAAGCTTGCGTTGGACGTGATGAAAAACATCATCGAGCACGGCCAGGTAATTCGCGGCTGGTTGGGCATTGAAGTGCAGCCGCTGACGCCGGAGCTGGCGGAGTCGTTCGGCTTGGAAGGCCGCCCCGGCATTATCGTGGCGGGCATTTACCGTGACGGTCCGGCGCAAAAGGCGGGCTTACAACCGGGCGATCTTATTTTGAGCATCGATGGCGAGCCAGCCAGCGACGGCCGCCGTTCGATGAACCAAGTGGCGCGCGCCAAGCCGGGTGAGACAACCAGCATCGAAATCATGCGCAATGGCAAACCGATGGAGCTGAAAGCGGAGATTGGTTTGCGCCCGCCCCCGGCCACGAGCGACGCATCGGAATAAGGATCGACCTTAAAAAAGGCGCCGCGAAGGCGCCTTTTTTGTGCCTGCGATTTGGCCTCATACGGAATAGGACAGATGACGCGACCGTTTTTCCGTGTTTAAAATGTTATATTATTGCATGTTTAAACGGAAGCCTGACATGAAGTCCCCCACGCTCACACCTCTTGCTTTGCTCACCGCCGGCTTGCTCAACGCCCCCATCGTTACCGCGACTGAACCGCTCGAATTGGAAGAAACCAGCATCTCGGCCGAATACGCCGACGAGCGCGCCGAGGGTCCCGTTCGTGGTTATCGCGCCACGCGCTCGGCCACCGCCACGCGCACCGATACCGATATCCGCGACACCCCGCAGAGCATCGCTGTAGTTCCGGCTCAAGTGCTCGTCGACCTCAACAGCACACGAATCGACCGTGCGCTGGATTTCGCTGGCGGTGTGTCGCGGCAGAACAATTTCGGCGGCCTCACGTTCCTTAACTACAGCGTGCGCGGCTTCACCACCGGCGAGCTGTACCGCAACGGTTTCGCTTACAACCGTGGCAGCAACAGCGCGCCAGACACCGCCACCCTCGAACGCATCGAAGTGCTCAAAGGCCCCGCTGCCAGTTTGTACGGGCGCGGCGATCCGGGCGGCCTGGTTAATATCGTCAGCAAAAAGCCGCAGGCCGACGCGTTCCATTCCCTGCAACTCAGCGCCGGCTCGTGGGACCGTTACCGCAGCAGCCTGGACGTCAACACGCCGCTTAACGATGAAGGCACCGTGCTGTCTCGCGTCAACCTGGCCGTGGAAGACAACCACAGCTTTCGCGACCACGTCACCAGCCAGCGCAAGCTCGTCAGCCCAACGCTTTCATGGCAGCTCAGTCCCGACACCTTCCTCACGATTGAAAGCGAATTCAGCCGCACCGAATCCGTGTTCGACCGAGGCATTCCGGCCGTCAATGGCGAGATGGGCGCGGTGTCACGCTCCACCTTTCTGGGCGAGCCCAACGATGACGACGTCCGCAACGACAACCAATTGCTGCAAATCAGCCTCGAACAGTTCCTCAACGACAACTGGAAAACCCGCCTGGCCACCCACTACAGCCAAGGCACATTGAAGGGCGACAGTTCGGAACCGCAGCGTTTAATCGGCAGCCAGGTCTCGCGTTTCTACCGCCAGCGCGACTTCGAATGGAACGACAGCATCACCCAGGCCGAACTGCACGGCACATTTGAATTGGGTGGCTGGGAACACCAGACGCTCACCGGGCTGGAGTATGAAAACTACCGCAACAGCCAAAAATACCCGCAAAGCCTGACGTCGCTCGGCTACGGCCTGGACGTGTTCAACCCGGTGTACGGTCAGCCCAAGCCCGCGCTGGCGAACAAAAACGACTTCTTCGAACACACCGAAAGTTACGCCCTCAATCTGCAAGACCAGATCGTGTTCTCCGAACGCTGGCGCGGCTTGGTCGGCGTTCGCCTGGAGCGCATTGAGCAGCACGCGCTTAACCGCAGCACCGGCGTCGATAACGTGCAGGATAAAGATGTCGCCACCCCGCGCATCGGCGCGCTCTACCAACTCACCCCGCAAGTCGGCGTGTTCGTCAACGCCTCCACTTCATTCAAGCCGAACAGCATCGGCACCCAGGGCCAGGTGTACAAACCGGAAAAAGGCATCGGCTACGAAGCCGGCCTCAAGCTGGACCTGCTCGACGGCCGCCTTGGTGCGACCGTGGCGTTGTTCCACATCGACAAAGAAAACGTGCTGACCACCGATGGCAATGGCGACAGCATTGCCGCCGGCAAAGCCCGAAGCCAAGGGTTGGACCTGCAGTTCAGCGGGCAACTGACCGACGCGGTGCGGGTCATCGGCGCCTACGCCTATATCGATGCCGAGGTCACCCAAGACAACGTCATTGCCGAGGGCAGCGACCTGCTGGGCATCGCCCGCAACAGCGCGAGCGTGATGGCCGTCTACGAATTCCAAGACGGCGAACTGCGCGGCTCAGACCTTGGCATTGCCGGCAATTACGTCGGTGATCGCTCAGGCCAGGCCGGCACGCCATTCGAGTTGCCGGCCTACAGCACCGTCGACCTGCTGGCCCATTACAGGGCCAGCGAAGACCTCACCGTCGGCCTCAACCTGAACAACCTATTCGACCGCACGTACTACGAGCGCTCGTACAACAGCACTTGGGTGCTGCCGGGCGAGCCGCGCAATGTCAGCGTCAGCCTGACCCTCTCCCTCTAACTCACGCACTGCCAAGGAAGCCCAATGCCAAAACTTCATCTGCTATTGATCGCCGCCCTATTCACATTGGAAGTTCAAGCCCACGGGCTATGGACCGAGCAACGGCGCGGCAACATTGAAGTGGTCTACGGTCATGGCGCCGAAGACGACGCCTTCAAGGCCAGAAAAATCTCTGACGCCTGGGCCTACGACCTCAACGGCCAGCCCATCAACGTCAACATCGAACGCCTCGACGACCATGCCCGCCTCCACCCAACCAGCGCACCGGCCAGCCTGGCCGTGGCGCTGGATAACGGCGCCTGGTCGCAAACGCCAGACAACAAATGGATCAACGAGGGGCGCTCGAAAGTACCCAATGCGGTTCACGCGTTGCACACCTGGAAATACAGCCTGGCCATCTATAAGCAAGGCGCGGTGCTGCCGGACTTAAGTGCGCTCAAGCTGGTGATCAAGCCGCTGCAAGACCCGCTCAGCGTCGGGCCGGGCAAACCGCTGCGGGTGAAGGTGCTGCTGGACGGCAAGCCGGTTGCCGGCATCGCATTGATCGGCGACTACCGCAGCGCACCGTCCACCACCAGCGCCACCACCGACAAGAACGGCGAAGCGCAGGTGCTGGTCCGCAACGAGGGCCTGAATATCATCGCCGCCGAAACCAGCGTGCCGGTAAGCGGCGATGCGGATATTGATGAGCGCGGGTTGTTCACTTCGTTGAGTTTTATTGGCAGCGCGCACACGGAGTAGGCAGGACAACGTTCGGCATCCTCCGCTCACCGAAGGCGAACCGACTTAAATTTCTAAGCTGGTCAGCGTCGAGCAGGAGGAGTGATCCGAAATTCTGGTTCCCGCCTGCGCGGGGATGACGGGGGTGGCGGGTACATCTCCGTCATTCCCGCGAAGACGGAGGGCCGACGATTCGCAATCCAGAAGTGAAAAAAAAGCCCGGCACATGGCCGGGCTTTTTTGTTCGAGCAACCATCACAAGCGCTTCAACGCCTCCACCAACGCCTGGTTCTGCTGCGGATTGCCGATGGTAATCCGCAGGAACTGGTCAATCCGTGGCTTGTTGAAGTGCCGAACAATCACGCTCTGCTCACGCAGGCCAGCCGCGAGAGTCGCCGCGTCCTTCTCAGGGTGGCGAGCAAAAATGAAGTTGGCGCCCGAGGGCAGCACATCAAAACCAAGCTCGGTCATTTCAGCCACGAGTTTTTCGCGGCTGTCGATGACGGCCTGACAGGTCTGTTCGAAGTAAGCCTTGTCCTCAACTGCCGCCGCCGCACCGGCAATCGCCATGCGATCCAACGGGTACGAGTTAAAGCTGTTTTTAATCCGCTCCAACGCTTCGATCAGGTCCGGATGCCCCACTGCAAACCCGACACGCAGGCCAGCCAGCGAGCGGGATTTGGACAATGTCTGCGATACCAGCAAATTCGGGTAACGATCCACCAGGGCAATCGCCGTCTGGCCGCCGAAGTCGATATAGGCTTCGTCTACCAGCACCACGCTGTCCGGGTTGCTTTGCAAAATGTGCTCGATGGCATTCAGCGCCAACACGCAGCCGGTGGGCGCGTTCGGGTTGGGGAAGATGATGCCGCCGTTGGCTTTGGCGTAATCCTGCGGGCGAATCTGGAACTGCTCGTCCAGCGGCACAGCGTCGAATTCGATGCCATACAGACCGCAGTAAACCGGGTAGAAGCTGTAGCTGATGTCGGGGAACAGCAACGGTTTGCCGTGCTGGAACAGACCGTGAAACGCGTGGGCCAACACTTCATCCGAACCGTTGCCGACAAACACCTGCGCCCGCTGCACGCCGTAGTACTCGGCCACAGCGTTCTTTAAGCGCTCGCCGTTAGGGTCCGGATACAACCGCAGGTCGTCGTTTAGCACGGCTTGCATTGCCGCAATCGCTCTTGGCGACGGGCCATAGGGGTTTTCGTTGGTGTTGAGCTTGACCAGGTTGTTCAGCTTCGGCTGCTCGCCGGGCACGTACGGCACCAGGTCTTTGACGAAGGGGCTCCAGAATTTGCTCATTGCCCTTCTCTCCTCGAATGCGGCAGGTCTAAGCGGGCGCCGAAACGCCCGCACCATTAGTTTTTGATGCGGTATTCGGCGCTGCGGGCGTGGGCGGTCAGCGACTCGCCACGGGCCAGCACCGAGGCGCTTTTGCCGAGTTCCGAAGCGCCATCTGCCGAGCAGTGAATGATCGATGAACGCTTCTGGAAGTCGTACACGCCCAGCGGCGAGGAGAAGCGCGCGGTGCCGGAAGTAGGCAGCACGTGGTTGGGACCTGCGCAGTAATCGCCCAGCGCTTCTGCGGTGTAGCGGCCCATAAAGATCGCGCCGGCGTGGCGAATCTGCGGCAGCCAGGCGTCCGGGTCGGCCACCGAAAGCTCCAAGTGCTCCGGCGCAATGCGGTTGGCGACGTCGATCGCTTGCTGCATGTCCGCCACTTGAATCAGCGCGCCGCGGGTTTCCAGCGAGGTGCGGATAATCGCTTCGCGCTCCATGGTCGGCAGCAACTTGGCGATGCTGGCGGCCACTTTGTCGAGGAAGTCGGCGTCGGGGCTGAGCAGAATCGATTGCGCGTCTTCGTCGTGCTCGGCTTGGGAGAACAGGTCCATGGCGATCCAGTCCGGATCGGTCTGGCCGTCGCACACCACGAGAATCTCCGAAGGGCCGGCGATCATGTCGATGCCGACTTTACCGAACACATGGCGCTTGGCGGTGGCGACATAGATGTTGCCCGGGCCGACAATTTTATCCACCGGCGGCACGCTTTCAGTGCCATACGCCAGGGCCGCAACAGCTTGCGCGCCGCCGATGGTGAACACGCGATCAACGCCGGCGATGCACGCGGCGGCCAGCACGATCTCATTGATTTCGCCACGGGGCGTCGGCACCACCATTACCACTTCCGGCACACCAGCGACCTTGGCGGGAATGGCGTTCATCAACACCGACGAGGGATACGACGCCTTGCCGCCTGGCACATACAGGCCGGCGCGATCCAGCGGCGTGACCTTTTGGCCCAGCACGGTGCCGTCGGCCTCGGTGTAGGTCCAGGAATCCTGTTTCTGTTTTTCGTGGTAGCTGCGCACGCGCTCGGCTGCCACTTCGAGGGCTTCACGCTGGGCTGGCGTGATGCGGGTCAGCGCCAGTTCCAGGCGCTCACGCGGCAGAATCAGGTCGGCCATGCTGTTGACGCTGAGGCCGTCGAAACGCTGGGTGTATTCCACCAGCGCTGCGTCGCCACGCTCGCGCACGTTTTTGATGATGTCGAGTACGCGCTCGTTAACGCCGTCATCCGACACGCTTTCCCAGCTCAGCAGATGATCCAGATGCTTGGAAAAGTCCTGGTCAGCGGCGTTGAGTCGACGAAGAGCAATGGGAGCAGTCATGACGGACCTCGTGATAGGCATGGACGTTTAGAGCGGTTGAATGACGGATGCCACATCAACCGGTTCTCGAGCGTCGCTAGGCTACCAAGCCAGCCCTGTGGACGCCCGAGAAAAGACGGCTAAGACAGGGACAGCAGCGCGCGACTGATAGTCGCGCGTAGAGGTATTAGCTTCGGTGGTTGGCTTCAACCGCGTCGCGCAGCGTATCGATGAGTTGCTGGATGCGCGCGTGCTGCATCTTCATCGAGGCTTTGTTAACGATCAGGCGCGAGCTGATGTGGGCGATCAGTTCCTGCGCTTCCAGACCGTTGGCTTTGAGGGTGTTGCCCGTGTCGACCACGTCAATGATCTTGTCGGCCAAGCCCACCAGCGGCGCCAGCTCCATGGAGCCGTAGAGTTTGATCACTTCAACCTGACGGCCCTGCTCGGCGTAGTAACGCTTGGCCACGTTGACGAATTTGGTGGCTACGCGCAGGCGGCCTTTGGGTTCCGGCACGCCAACGGCGCCAGCGGTCATCAACTTGCAGCGGGCAATTTTCAGGTCCAGCGGCTCGTACAAACCCTGGCCGCCGTATTCCAACAACACGTCTTTGCCGGCTACGCCGAGGTCCGCCGCACCGTGCTCGACATAGGTCGGCACATCGGTTGCCCGCACGATCAGCAAACGCACGTCGTCCTGGGTGGTGGGAATAATCAGCTTGCGGCTCTTGTCCGGGTTTTCAGTCGGCACGATCCCCGCCTTGGCGAGCAATGGCAGGGTGTCGTCAAGAATGCGGCCTTTGGATAAGGCGATGGTCAACATGGCGCGGAATGTCCTTAAAACCTGATTACAAGCGGTTGTGCAGCCCCGCCCGGCGCACTGCCGAACGGGGCCTTGGCTCAACTAGCCCGGCACGCGACGGATTTTCGCGCCCAACAGCTGCAGCTTCTCTTCGATGCACTCGTAACCACGGTCGATGTGGTAGATGCGGTCGATCAGGGTGTCGCCATCGGCCACCAGTGCCGAAATCACCAGGCTGGCGGATGCGCGCAGGTCGGTTGCCATCACCGGCGCGCCTTTCAGCGTTTGGGTGCCGGTGACGATGGCGGTGTTGCCTTCAACCTGAATTTGCGCGCCCATGCGGGTCATTTCATACACGTGCATAAAGCGGTTTTCGAACACGGTCTCGATCACCGCGCCGGTGCCTTCGGCAATGGCGTTCAGGGCGATGAACTGCGCCTGCATGTCGGTAGGGAATGCCGGGTACGGCGCGGTGCGCAGGTTCACGGCCTTCGGACGCTTGCCTTTCATGTCCAGCTCAATCCAATCCGGGCCGGTGGTGATTTCGGCGCCCGCTTCCTGCAACTTCAGCAGAACCGCTTCGAGGATGGTTGGATCGGTGTCTTTCAGCTTGACCTTGCCGCCGGTGGCCGCTGCGGCAACCAGGTAGGTGCCGGTTTCAATACGGTCAGGCATCACGCTGTAACGCGCGCCGCCGAGACGCTCAACGCCATCGATGGTGATGGTGTCGGTGCCAGCACCGGAGATTTTCGCGCCCATGGCGATCAGGCAGTTGGCTAGGTCGACCACTTCCGGCTCGCGCGCGGCGTTTTCCAGCACGCTGCGGCCTTTGGCCAGGGTGGCGGCCATCATGATGTTTTCGGTGCCGGTTACGCTGACGGTATCGAAGAAGAAATGCGCGCCGCGCAAACCGCCTTCAGGCGCCTTGGCTTTGATGTAGCCGCCTTCAACGTCGATGATTGCGCCCATGGCTTCGAGGCCACGGATGTGCAGGTCAACCGGACGCGAGCCGATGGCGCAACCGCCAGGCAAGGCCACTTCGGCTTCACCGAAGCGCGCAACCATCGGGCCGAGTACCAGAATCGACGCACGCATGGTTTTCACCAATTCGTACGGCGCAACCAGCGTTTTAATGGCGCGTGCGTCCACTTCAACGCTGAGCTTTTCGTCGATCACAGGCTCGATGCCCATGCGACCGAACAGCTCGATCATGGTGGTGATGTCGTGCAGGTGCGGCAGGTTGCACACGGTAACCGGCGCATCGGCCAGCAAGGTGGCAGCCAGAATCGGCAAGGCGGAGTTCTTCGCGCCGGAGATGCGGATTTCGCCATTCAGGCAAACGCCGCCGGTAATAATCAATTTATCCATAGGAGTCTCGTCGCCCGTGGGCTTAGGAACGCTCGGCCCAAGCGGCGCGGCTGAAGAATTTCATGGTAACCGCGTGAATTCGGCCATCGGCGATCCACGGGTTGAGGTGGGCATAGATTTGCTGCTGACGTTTGACCGGGCTCATGCCCGCCAATTCATCACTGATCACATTCAACTGGAAATTACAGCCTTCGCCTTCCACGTTGACCTCAGTGTCGGACAGCTTTTCCTCAAGGAGGCTTTTTACTTCTATGGCCTGCATGCTAAACCTCGATCGGCGCCCTACGCGCGCGGGTCGGCCATGATACAAAAAAGCCCCCCGCCTGCGAACCCCGGAAAACGGAACACTGACAGAGGGCTTTGGTTTTTTGCTACCTGGCGCAGCAATGCGCAACGCAACGGCGTTAGGCCTGCAACGGCAAAATGTCGAGCAGGCCGGAAACCTCGGCAATTTTTTTCATGTCGGTCGGCAAGCCACGCACTGACAGCTGCTTGCCTGCCTGCTGCGCGACCCGCATGTAGGCGAGCAGCAGCGACAAGCCCACGCTGCTCGAGTGCTCGACCTGCGCGCAGTCAACCACCACGGTGGCAGTCGGCGTCGCGCGAATCAGCTTTTCGCCTTCGCTTCGTAGCGTCGCCCCGGTACGGAAATCGAGCACGCCGACCAGTTGCAACACGCCGTCCGCTTGCTGGCGAATAACGCTATCAGTCGTCATGACCCGCAGCCTTCTGCCCTTCTTCGGTGTTCTTGGCGTTGGCTACAACTTGCGCCCAACCGTCGATGGTTTTGTCCAGGTCGTTGCCGTTTTTCTGCATGGCGTCAGCGAATTGATCGCGGAACAGCTTGCCGATGTTGATGCCGTTGATGGTCACGTTACGCAGCATCCACTCGCCGTTCACGTTGGTCATGGTGTAGTTGACCGGGTACACGGTGCCCTTGGTGTCGCGCACTTCCATGTTCACGCTGGTGCGATCCGGGTCGGACTGCTTGGCGCTGCTGGGCAGTACGCGAATGTCCTGATTGTTGTATTCGAGCAAGGCGTTGCCGTAGAACTCCATCAGGCTGCGTTTGAAGTTTTCCTGGAAACGCTGCATCTGCGCCGAGGTGGCGTTGCGGGAATATTTGACCGTCATGATGCTGCGGGAAATGCCGTCGGCATCCACAACCGGGCCAATGATGCGGTTCAGCGAGTCGTAGAACTTCTGTGGGTTGGCCTTGTATTGCTCTTTGTTGGCCTTGAGGTCGTTCAACAGCTCCTTTGTGGTGTTCTGTACGATTTCCTGAGGGGCTGGGCCGGCCATGGCAACCAATGGAACCATTGCCAACAGCACCAGCAAACCGCGACGCAGAGCGCTAACCATGCCTGTATTCCTCACTTGGATTCTTTGTTAACCGAGTTGATCAGGAACTTACCGATCAAGTCTTCCAGTACTAACGACGACTGGGTGTCGTGAATGGTTCCGCCATCCTTGAGCAGCGCTTCGTCGCCGCCCACGCTGATGCCGATGTACTTCTCGCCCAGCAAACCGGCGGTGAGGATAGACGCGGTGGAGTCTTCCGGCAGGTTATCCACACGCTTTTCCAATTCCATGGTCACGCGCCCGGTGAAGGTATCGCGATCCAGATCGATGGCGGTGACTTTGCCGATACCGACGCCCGCCATCGTCACCTTGGCGCGCACGGTGAGCCCGGCCAGGTTTTCAAAATTGGCGTACAGCTTGTAGGTGTCTTGTCCGGCGCCGACCGTCAGGCCGCTCACGCGCAATGCCAGGAGCAGCAAGGCCAACAGACCGGCCAAGAGGAACAGGCCGACACCGATTTCCAGGGTGCGGTTTTGCATCAGAAGTCTCCAAACATCAAGGCGGTCAAAATGAAGTCCAGGCCCAGCACGGCAAGCGAGGCGTAAACCACTGTTTTGGTGGTAGCGCGACTGATCCCTTCAGATGTGGGTTCACAGTCATAACCCTGGAACACGGCGATCCAGGTCACTACAAAGGCAAACACGATACTTTTGATCAGGCCGTTGAGCACATCCTTCTCGAACGAAACGCTGTTCTGCATATTGGCCCAGAACGAGCCTTCGAACACGCCCAGCCAGTCCACGGCAACCATGGCGCCGCCCCAGATACCGACCACGCAGAAGATCATGGTCAGCAGCGGAAGGGAGATAAACCCGGCCCACAAGCGCGGCGCGATGATGTACTTGAGCGGGTCGACGCCGATCATTTCCAGGCTCGACAGCTGCTCGGTGGATTTCATGTTGCCAATTTCGGCGGTCAGGGCCGAGCCCGCGCGGCCGGCGAACAGCAAGGCGGTCACTACCGGCCCGAGTTCGCGCAGCAGCGTGAGCGCCACCATCTGCCCCACAGCCTGCTCGGAACCGTAGCTGGACAAAATGTTGAAGCCCTGCAGCGCCAGCACCATGCCGATAAACAAGCCCGACACGACAATGATCACCAGCGACATCACGCCAACCGAGAACAGCTGCTTGATCAATAAATGACCAAAGCCGTTGCCAACATTGCCTCGACCAAACAGCGCACGCAGCAGAAATAGGGTGGAGCTGCCGAGCGAACCGACCACGTCGATGCCGGCACGGCCAAGCAGGCGAATACGTTCGCCAATGGATTTTCTGCGCATCAACGCGTCCCCAACAGGTCGTCGCGGTAGTCCGCAGCCGGGAAATGGAACGGCACGGGGCCATCGGCGACGCCTTTCATAAATTGACGGATGCGCGGGTTATCCGACTCCATCAATTCTTTTGGCGTGCCTTGGCCGAGCACCTGAGTGTCGCCCACTACATACAGGTAGTCGGCGATGCTGGCGGTTTCGGCGAGGTCGTGGGACACCACGATGCTGGTGATACCCAGCGCATCGTTAAGCAGGCGGATCAGGCGCACCAAAATGCCCATGGCAATCGGGTCCTGGCCAACGAAGGGTTCGTCATACATGAGAATTTGCGGGTCCAGCGCGATGGCGCGGGCCAGTGCAACGCGGCGTTTCATGCCGCCCGACAGCTCATCGGGCATCAGCTCGATAGCGCCGCGCAGGCCAACGGCTTGCAGCTTCATCAAGACGATGTCGCGAATCATGTCTTCCGGTAATTGGGTGTGCACGCGCAGGGGAAAGGCCACGTTCTCGAACACATCGAGATCGGTAAACAACGCGCCGCTTTGAAACAGCACACCCATTTGTTTGCGCATGTCGAAGAGGTCGCTGCGCGACAGGTCCGGCAAGTTCTGGCCGTTGACCAACACTTGCCCGCTACTGGGCCGCAGCTGGGCGCCCATTAAACGAAGCAAGGTGGTTTTACCACTCCCGGAAGGCCCCATGATGCCGGTGACCTTGCCGCGAGGAATGGAAATATCGACATTCTTGAAAATGCTGCGCGAACCGCGCATGAAGGACACGCCCTTCAGCTCGACCGCGTAGGCGTCATCGGCACTCATCTGAACTCCTTGGTGCAGCCGCCTATCGGACGCCATGTCTCACGGTGGGGACACCACGGGAGTGAACATGCCGGATAGGGCGGCAACTATATCACCGGCATCCAGCCGCGCCCAAGGTGGAAAAACCCGCTAACCGCAAACCCGGCGCGTGACGGGCGAAGTGCGACGCCGTGATCGCCGCATCAATGCGCGCACATTCGAGGATGAGCCGAACGGGGTTTTATCGTTATAATCCCGGCCTTTTCCCGCGGCCACTGTCTTTACGATATGAACCAGACCAACGACCTGATCCAATCGGCACTGCGCACCGTGCGCCTTGAAATCGAAGCGGTGGAAGGCCTGCTCCCCCGTATTGACG
The DNA here is from genome assembly GCF_979258635.1 of Pseudomonas sp. AC070. Lineage (NCBI taxonomy): Bacteria > Pseudomonadati > Pseudomonadota > Gammaproteobacteria > Pseudomonadales > Pseudomonadaceae > Pseudomonas > Pseudomonas sp. AC070. Next base: position 939,907 of record NZ_OZ409871.1, on the reverse strand, counting down.
CGGCTTTCGTCAAGGCCTGCGAACTGATTCTGGCCAGTAAAGGCCGCGTAGTTGTGGTCGGCATGGGCAAGTCTGGCCACATCGGCAACAAGATCGCCGCGACCCTCGCGAGCACCGGCACCACCTCATTTTTCGTACACCCGGCCGAAGCCAGCCATGGCGACATGGGCATGATTACCCGTGACGACGTGGTGTTGGCCCTTTCCAATTCGGGCTCAACCGCCGAGATCGTGACCCTGCTGCCGCTGATCAAACGCCTGGGCATCACCTTGATCAGCATGACCGGCAACCCGGATTCGCCGCTGGCCAAAGCCGCCGAGGTCAACCTCGATGCACGCGTGGCACAAGAAGCCTGCCCACTGAATCTGGCGCCCACCTCTTCCACTACCGCCTCACTGGTTCTGGGCGATGCCCTGGCCATCGCCTTGTTGGAAGCGCGTGGCTTTACTGCTGAAGATTTCGCCTTTTCCCACCCAGGTGGCGCGCTTGGCCGACGTCTTCTGCTGAAAGTGGAAAATGTCATGCACACCGGCGAGCAGTTGCCAAAAGTGCAACGCGGCACGTTGCTGCGCGACGCGTTGATGGAAATGACCCGCAAAGGCCTGGGCATGACCGCCGTGCTCGAGGCCGACGGCACACTGGCTGGGATTTTCACCGACGGCGATTTACGCCGCACGCTGGATCGCGACCTGGATATCCGCCAGGCCACCATCGACGACGTGATGACCGCACACGGAAAAACAGCACGGCCGGAGATGCTCGCTGCCGAAGCCTTGAAGATCATGGAAGACCACAAAATTGGCGCATTGATTGTCGTCGACGAACAAGACCGCCCAGTTGGCGCCTTCAACCTGGGCGACCTGCTGCGCGCTGGAGTGATGTAATGAGTGCTGATCTATTGCAACGCGGCAAGGCCATCAAACTCGCTGTTTTCGACGTCGACGGCGTGCTGACTGACGGCAAGCTGTACTTTCTGGTCGACGGCAGCGAATTCAAAACCTTCAGCACGCTGGACGGTCAGGGCATCAAAATGCTGATCAACTCCGGTGTGCGTACGGCCATCATCACCGGGCGCTCAACCCCAGTGGTTGAGCGTCGTGCACAGAACCTCGGCATTCAGCACTTGTACCAAGGTCGCGAAGACAAACTGGTGGTGCTCGATGAGCTTCTCGCCGAACTCGACCTACAGTACGAAGACGTCGCCTACCTGGGTGACGACTTGCCAGACCTGCCGGCGATTCGCCGCGTGGGCCTGGGCATGGCTGTCGCCAACGCCAATGATTTTGTTCGCCAACATGCCCACGGTGTGACCCAAGCCCGCGGCGGCGAAGGCGCGGCGCGCGAATTTTGCGAGCTCATCCTGCAGGCGCAGGGCAACCTTGAAGCGGCGCAAGCCGCCTATTTATAGAGCCGATCATGCTGCGCAAACTGCTTCTTACCTTATCGTTTGGCCTCGCGGCGCTGCTGGTAGCGGCGCTCGGCTATTGGAATCTGAACCCGGAAAGTTTGCTGGAGCAGAAACCACAGGCCAGCACCGACAACGCCGTGGACTTCTATGTGATCAACGCCAAAAGCGTCGAATTCCAAGCCGACGGCAAGCTGCACTACGAAATGACCAGCGATAAAGTCGAGCACTTGAAAGACAGCGACAAGAGCCTGGTAACCAAGCCGGACCTGCTGCTGTATCGCGGCGCCGCCGAGCCGTGGCACGTTCAAAGCGAGCGTGGCGAAGTGGCGCCAGGCGGTACCGAGGTCGAGCTGATCGACAATGTGCGCATCGCCCGCACCGATGAAAAAAATCGCCCCACCATCATTACCAGCAGTCGCATGACCGTGTTCCCGGACAAGGAATTTGCGCAGACCCAGCAAGCCGTTAGAATCGAGGCCGCCAATGGAGTGACCACGGCTAACGGAATGAAAGCGTATTTGAAAGACAGCCGGGTGCTCCTGCTGTCCAACGTAAGAGGCCAGCATGAGGTTCGTTAATAAATTCTCCCTTCACACCCTGTCCTTGCTCATGAGTCTGGGTGCGGCGATTGCCAGCTCCAGCGCCTGGGCATTGCCAACGGACCGCGAGCAACCCATTCGCGTGCAGGCCGACAGTGCTGAACTCGACGACAAACAAGGCGTAGCCGTATACCGCGGCGACGTCGTCATTACCCAGGGCAGCATGAAGATCACTGGCCACACAGTGACCATCACGCAAAACGCCACGGGTGACATCGAAGTGTTCACCGCCGTGGGCACCCCCGCCTACTACGAGCAAAAGCCAGCGGTCGACAAAGAGATCGTCAAGGCCTATGGCCTGACCATCCAATACTTCGCCGCTAAAGACCGCATCGTGCTGATCGACCAAGCCAAGGTGATTCAGGAAGGCAACACCTTCGAAGGCGAGAAAATCGTCTATGACACCCAGCGCCAGATCGTCAACGCCGGCCGCGCCAATGGCACCAACGTGACCACACCGCGCCCACGCATCGACATGGTCATCCAGCCCAAGAACAAACCCGCTGGCGCTCAACCAGCCGACAAACAGGCGCAGTAATGGCGACTCTCAAAGCCCAACATCTGGCCAAAGCCTACAAAGGCCGCCAGGTGGTTCGTGATGTCAGCCTGTCGATCGAAAGCGGCCAGATCGTTGGCTTGCTGGGTCCTAACGGCGCCGGCAAAACCACGTGCTTCTACATGATCGTGGGCCTGGTCAATGCCGATCAGGGCCGCGTACTGATCGACCAGGACGACGTCACCAGCCTGCCCATGCACGGCCGCGCACGTGCCGGCATCGGCTACCTGCCGCAGGAAGCGTCCATTTTCCGCAAGCTGTCGGTGGCCGATAACATCATGGCCATTCTGGAAACGCGTAAAGAGCTCGACAGCGCCAGCCGCCGCAAGGAACTGGAAAGCCTGTTGCAGGAATTTCACATCAGCCACATTCGCGACAACCTCGGCATGAGCTTGTCCGGTGGTGAACGCCGCCGTGTAGAAATCGCCCGGGCCCTGGCCACCGCGCCGAAGTTCATCCTGCTCGATGAGCCCTTCGCTGGCGTAGACCCGATTTCGGTTGGCGACATCAAGCAGATCATTCATCACCTCAAAGCCAAAGGCATTGGCGTGTTGATTACTGACCACAACGTGCGTGAAACCCTGGATATCTGCGAGACCGCGTACATCGTCAACGACGGCCAATTGATTGCCGAAGGCGACGCTGAAACCATCCTCGCCAACCAGTTGGTGAAAGAGGTTTACCTGGGTCACGAATTCCGCCTCTAAGAGCGTTCTGTAGCCGCAATCAGATGCGCACTACAGACTTCGATTGAGGACTAGGCAAACGCCTCAGACTTAGGCATATAATTTGCTTCCTGGTGGCGCTTCGGCGCCCTCGTTGTGGAAGCGCGTATGCGCCGGCGAATAAGGTCTTAAGCCCCCTCCATGAAACCATCGCTCGTCCTAAAAATGGGCCAGCAGCTGACGATGACACCGCAGCTGCAACAAGCCATCCGCTTACTCCAACTGTCCACGCTGGATCTTCAACAAGAGATTCAGGAGGCGCTGGAGTCCAATCCCATGCTCGAACGCCAGGAAGAAGGCGAGGACTTCGATAACAGCGATCCGCTGGCCGATGGTGCCGAAAGTGCGCCGCCCGCACCGAACAACGAAGAGTCCTACCAAGACACTAGCTACCAAGAAACCTCGGCGCCCACCGTCGACAACTTGGAAGACGGCGAATGGGGCGAACGCATTCCCAATGAGCTTCCCGTCGACACGGCGTGGGAAGACATCTACCAAACCAGCGCCAGCAGCCTGCCCTCCAACGACGATGACGAGTGGGATTTCACCACCCGCACCTCGGCTGGCGAAAGCCTTCAAAGCCATATGCTCTGGCAGCTCAACCTGGCGCCGATGTCCGACAAGGACCGCCTGGTTGCCGTCACCCTGATCGACTGCATCAACGATCAGGGTTATCTGGAAGAAACCCTAGAAGAAGTGCTGGAGGCGTTCGATCCGGAGCTGGATATTGAGCTCGACGAAGTCGAAGCCGTGCTGCACCGCATCCAGCAATTCGAACCGTCCGGCATTGGCGCCCGCGACCTGCGCGAATGCCTGTTGCTGCAACTGCGTCAGTTGCCAACAAAAACCCCGTGGCTGGCCGAAGCGCAGCGCCTGGCAGGCGATTACCTCGACCTGCTCGGCAACCGCGATTACAGCCAACTGATGCGCCGCATGAAGCTCAAGGAAGACGAGCTGCGTCAGGTCATCGAACTGATTCAAAGCCTCAACCCGCGCCCGGGTTCGCAAATTGAAGCGAGCGAGCCGGAGTACGTGGTGCCCGACGTGATCGTGCGCAAGCACAACGACCGCTGGCTGGTGGAGCTCAATCAGGAAGCGATGCCCAAGCTGCGGGTCAATCCGCAGTACGCCGGCTTCGTTCGTCGCGCCGACTCCAGCGCTGACAACACCTTTATGCGCAATCAGCTGCAAGAGGCGCGTTGGTTTATCAAGAGCCTGCAAAGCCGCAACGAAACATTGATGAAAGTGGCCAGCCAGATCGTCGAACACCAACGGGGCTTTCTCGACTACGGCGACGAAGCCATGAAGCCGCTGGTTCTGCATGACATTGCTGAAGCGGTGGGCATGCATGAATCGACGATCTCGCGCGTTACCACGCAAAAATTCATGCACACCCCGCGTGGCATTTATGAGCTGAAGTACTTCTTCTCCAGCCACGTCAGCACCTCCGAAGGCGGCGAATGCTCGTCAACGGCGATACGCGCAATCATCAAAAAACTGGTTGCGGCGGAAAATGCGAAAAAGCCGTTGAGTGACAGCAAGATCGCTGGTTTACTGGAGGCACAGGGCATTCAGGTAGCCCGTCGCACAGTCGCCAAATACCGCGAATCCCTCGGGATAGCGCCTTCCAGTGAACGTAAGCGACTGATGTAAACGCCTGACACGGTTCGCCTGCGAACCTGGCGCTGGCAAGACGGCTACACTGATCCAAGGCCAAAGTGTTCCGGCGACAAGCCCGTTAGCTTGTCTCTTACACACGGCAATAAGGAGAAAGCGGTATGCAAGTCAACATCAGTGGACATCAGCTGGATGTGACCGACGCCCTACGCGACTACATCGACGAGAAACTCAGTCGACTGGAACGCCACTTCGACAAGATCACCAACGTGCAAGTGACCATGGAGGTCGAGAAGCTCAAGCAGAAAATCGAAGCGACTTTGCACATCGCCGGGGGCGAAGTGGTCGCCAACGCCGAACATGACGACATGTACGCAGCCATCGATCTACTCACCGACAAACTCGACCGCCAACTTATCAAACATAAGGAAAAGCAACTGGGTCGCCTGCAAGGCGCCACAGCTCGCTGACACCACCCCAACCCATGATTCGACTTGAAAATATCCTGACCCCCGGCCGCTCCCTCGTGGGCGTGCCGGGAGGCAGCAAAAAGCGCGTACTCGAACAAATCGCCAACCTGGTCGCACGCGAGTTGCCCGACCTCGATGGCCAAGACATTTTCGAAAGCCTGGTGGCGCGCGAGAAACTCGGCTCCACCGGCTTTGGCAATGGCATCGCCATTCCGCATTGCCGCCTGCCGGGCTGCACGGCTCCCATCAGCGCCCTGCTGCGTCTCGATTCCGCAGTCGATTTCGACGCCATCGACGGCGCGCCAGTCGACTTGCTGTTTGTGCTGTTGGTGCCCGAAGCGGCCACCGATGAGCACTTGGAATTGCTTCGTCAGATCGCCAGCATGCTTGATCGCAGCGAGGTTCGTGACCAATTGCGCCACGCCCCAACCAGCGAAAGTCTTTACCAGGTCGTCGTCGACGTTCAAAACGGCCGCTAGACGAACAGGTGACTGTGCATGCGTTTGATCATCGTCAGTGGCCGGTCCGGTTCAGGTAAAAGCACAGCGCTCGATGTGCTTGAAGACAACGGTTTCTACTGCATCGACAACCTGCCCGCCGGGCTCTTGCCCGAGTTGGCCGAACGCTCCCTGCTGCACACCGAACTGGTTCAACCGCTGGTGGCCGTGTCCATCGATGCACGCAACCTGCCCAGCCAGCTCAAACGCTTTCCCGAACTGCTCGCCGAAGTGCGCGCCCGTCACATTCAGTGCGATGTGCTGTACTTGGACGCCGACGACGAAACCCTGCTCAAGCGCTTCTCCGAAACTCGCCGCCGCCACCCGCTGACCACGGACGAGCGTTCGCTGGCCGAAGCCATCCGCGATGAAAGTGTGCTGCTGAGCCCGATCACCGACCTGGCCGACCTCAAGGTCGACACCACGCACCTCAACCTCTACCAACTTCGTGACACCCTCAAGCTGCGCCTGCTGAACAAACCGGAGCCGGGCACTGCGTTTTTGGTCGAGTCGTTTGGCTTCAAGCGTGGCATGCCGGTCGATGCCGACTTGGTATTCGACGTGCGCTGCCTGCCCAACCCGTACTGGAAACCCGAACTGCGTGAGCATTCGGGCCTGGATTCGGTGGTGTCGGACTATTTGCAGGAACAACCGGACGTACAGGAAATGTACGACGACATTTACGCCTACCTGCACAAATGGCTGCCGCGCATTGCCGCCAGCAACCGCTCGTACGTCACCGTGGCCATCGGCTGCACGGGCGGTCATCATCGCTCGGTATACCTGGCGGACCGGCTGGGAAAAGAACTGAAGAAAACCCTGAAAAACATCCAGGTTCGTCACCGCGATCTCTAGAACCGCGGGACTCTATAGAAGGACTTAAGCAGCGATGCCTGCCTGTGAAATCACCATCATCAACAAGCTCGGCCTGCACGCACGCGCCGCTGCCAAATTCGTCGGCGTGGCGGGACGTTTCCCCTGCCAGATTCGCATTGGCCGCAGCCCGGAAAGCTGTGTGGACGGCAAGAGCATCATGGCCGTCATGATGCTGGCCGCCGGCAAAGGCACCGACATTCACCTGAGCACCGAGGGCGAGCAAGGCGACGAAGCGCTGGCGGCCTTGGTGGAGCTGATCAACAACCGCTTCGACGAAGGCGAATAAAGCCCAGCGCTTAAGCAAGCGCGGCGCACGACAGGCGTGCGCCGGCCGGCATCAGCTACCGGCCACTGTCATTTTCTCGATCAATACCGACCCGGTGCGCACGTTGCTGCGCAGCTCCAGATCGTTACCCACCGCGACGATTTGCTTGAACATGTCGCGCAGGTTGCCCGCAATGGTCACCTCCTGCACCGGGAACTGAATCTCCCCGTTCTCCACCCAGTAGCCACCGGCACCGCGCGAATAATCGCCGGTCACCATGTTCAGCCCTTGGCCCATGAGTTCGGTGACCAACAAGCCGCGTCCCATGCGCTTGATCAGCGCTTGCTGGTTTTCATCGCCATGGCTGACGAACAGGTTATGCACGCCGCCCGAGTTGGCCGTGCTCGGCATGCCCAGTTTGCGCCCTGAGTACGTGCCGAGAATGTAGGAACGCAGCTCACCGTTTTCGACAAACGACTTGGCATAGGTCGCCAGCCCGTCCCCATCAAACGTGGCGCTGCCCAAGGCGCCGCGAATGTGCGGGCGCTCTTCAAGGCTTAGCCATTCGGGAAACAACACCTGCCCCAGGCTGCCTTCCAGAAAGGATGACTTGCGGTACAGGTTGCCGCCCGATACCGCCGACAGAAAATGCCCGAACAATCCAGTGGCCAGCTCGGCGGCAAACAGCACCGGCACTTCGCACGTTGGCACCGGGCGCGCGCCCAAGCGGCTAACCGCGCGCTCGGCGGCACGACGGCCAATGCTGACCGCGTCAGCCAAGTCTTCACCGCGACGGCTCACGTCATACCAATAATCACGCTGCATCAGGCCGTCAGCTTCGGCAATCATCACGCAGCTCAGGCTCTGCCGCGTGCTGGCGTAGCCGCCGACAAAGCCGTGGCTGTTGCCGTAGACGCGGCAGCCGCGGTGGGTGTTCAGGCTGGTGCCGTCGGCGTTTTTAATGCGCGCATCGGTGGCGAACGCCGCCGCTTCACATTCCAGGGCGCGCTCGATGGCTTGTTCGGGAGTGATGTCCCAGGGGTGAAACAGGTCGAGGTCCGGCAAGTCGCGCGCCATCAGCTCGGCGTCGGCCAGGCCGGCACAGTCATCCTCAGAGGCATGTTTGGCGATGGCCAGTGCGGCCGCCACGGTTTCACGAATGGCCGCATCGCCGCTCGCCGAGGTGCTGGCCGAGCCTTTGCGTTGACCGAGATACAAGGTGATGCCAAAGCCCTGGTCGCGGTTGAACTCGACGGTTTCCACCTCGCCCTGGCGCACCGAGGTCGACAACCCCTGCTCCACCGATACCGCCACTTCGCAGGCGCTGGCGCCCTGGGCTTTGGCCTCGGCGATAATCCGCGCCACTTGCTCCTGCAATTGCGGCAGGGCCTGCGGCCCAACTACGTCTGCTGCACTCATAACCTACAACTCCAGTTCAGAGACCAGTCACCTGGCCAGGCCGGACAAGCGGCCTTCGACTCGTTATCATGGCGGCGTTTCCAACTGGATCGACCCCATGTCTGACTATTCCGACGACTTCTCCGAAGAGAAGAGCAAAAGCCAAGTAAAGCGCGAGCTGCACGCGCTGGTTGACCTTGGCGAGCGCCTGACCACGCTCAAACCCGCCCTGATCGAGAAACTGCCACTGACCGACGCCCTGCGTCGCGCCCTGGCCGATGCGCCGAAACACACGGCTAACATCGCTCGTAAACGGCATATCCAATTCATCGGCAAGCTGATGCGTGATCAGAACGTCGATGAAATTCTGGTACTGCTGGACCAGCTCGATGCCTCGACCCGGCAGTACAACGAACGCTTCCACAATCTGGAACGCTGGCGTGATCGCTTGGCCACCGGCACCGACGATGTGCTCGAAGCCTTCGTCGCCGAGTACCCGGACGCCGACCGCACCCATCTGCGTCAGCTGATCCGCCAGGCCCAACACGAAGCGGCACAAAACAAAGCCCCGGCCGCCACGCGCAAAATATTCAAATACATCCGCGACCTGGACGAAACCAAACGCGGTTTGCGCTAGTCCCGCGGTTTTCCTGTAGGAGCGGCTTTAGCCGCGATGCTCTTAAATCAACAGCATCGCGGCTAAAGCCGCTCCCACAAAGGTTCTAACGCCCTACGCCCCAGTCCCGCCCACGGTAATCAAATCAATCTTCAACGTCGGCTGCCCCACGCCGACCGGCACCGACTGCCCGTCTTTGCCGCAGGTGCCCACGCCGCTGTCCAGTTCCAGGTCGTTGCCGACCATCGATACCTTGCTCATGGCTTCCGGGCCGTTGCCGATTAGCGTGGCGCCTTTGACCGGGGCGGTGATTTTGCCGTCTTCGATCAAGTAGGCCTCGCTGGTGGAGAACACGAACTTCCCGCTGGTGATATCGACCTGGCCGCCGCCGAGGTTGGCGCAGTAGATGCCCTTCTTCACCGAGCGAATAATTTCTTCCGGGTCGCTTTCGCCGGCCAGCATGTAGGTGTTGGTCATGCGCGGCATCGGCAGGTGCGCGTAGCTTTCGCGGCGGCCGTTACCGGTGGCGGCCACGCCCATCAGGCGGGCGTTGAGCTTGTCTTGCATATAGCCCTTCAACACGCCGTTTTCGATCAGGGTGGTGCATTGGGTCGGCGTGCCTTCGTCGTCCATGCTCAACGAGCCACGGCGGCCGAACAGGGTGCCGTCGTCGACGATGGTGCACAGACTGGAGGCCACTTTTTCGCCGATGCGGCCGCTGTAGGCCGAGCTGCCTTTGCGGTTGAAGTCGCCTTCCAGGCCATGGCCAACCGCTTCGTGCAACAACACGCCCGACCAACCCGCGCCCATCACCACCGGCATGGAGCCGGCCGGTGCGGGAATGGCTTCGAGGTTAACCAGCGCCTGACGCAACGCTTCACGGGCGTAGCCCATGGCGCGGTCCTCGGTGAGGAAATATAGGTAGTCGGAGCGGCCACCGCCGCCCTGCCCGCCGCGCTCGCGACGGCCGTTCTGCTCGACGATGACGCTGACGTTGAAGCGCACCAGCGGACGAATATCGGCGCCCAGGCTGCCATCGGCGGCAGCGACCAGAATGCGTTCCCACACGCCAGCAAGGCTCACGGTCACTTGTTTGATACGCGGATCAAGCGCGCGCGTGGCGACGTCGACGCGCTTGAGCAGCTCGACCTTTTCCGCACGGGTCAGCACTTCCAGCGGGTTTTCCGGCGCATACAAACGCGCCACTTCGGGACTGACAAACGCCTGCACCCGACCATTTTGGCCGGACCGGGCAATCGAACGGGCAGCGCGGGCCGCTTCGCTCAACGCCACGGGGGTGATGGCGTTGCTGTAGGCGAAGCCGGTTTTTTCGCCGGATTGGGCGCGCACGCCAACGCCTTGATCGAGGTTGAAACTGCCTTCCTTGACGATGCCGTCTTCCAGCACCCAGGTTTCCGAAACCTGACCGTGAAAGTACAGGTCAGCCGCGTCGATACCCGGCCCAGCCAGCTCGCCGAGCACGCCCGGCAACTGCTCGATGCTCAAACCGCCAGGGCCCAGCAGGTGCTCGCTCACGGACAGCAACATGTCGCTCATAGTTACTCCATAGGCTCAGTGAGCCTTCAGGTCGGCGCCTTCAGCGACGACACAGCAAAACGGCGGTGCGTGTGCACCGGCATACGTTGACGGATGTCTGCCTGCTCAACCGCATCGCGGTCGGCCAGCAACACAGCCGCACCTTGGGCCTGCTCGGCAAGCACCCGACCCCAGGGGTCGATGATTGCCGCATGGCCGAATGTTTCGCGCCCCTTCGGGTGCAGACCGCCCTGTGCGGCGGCCAGGATGTAGCACTGCGTTTCTATCGCTCGCGCCCTGAGCAGCACGTGCCAATGCGCCGCGCCAGTTACTGCCGTGAACGCTGCGGGCGCGGTAATCAGCTCGGCACCCGCCTCACGCAAGGCGCCATATAGCTCGGGGAAGCGCAGGTCGTAACACACCGTAAGGCCCAAGCGTCCTACGGGCGTATCGGCGACCACCACATTGCCGCCAAACGCGTAGTCATCCGACTCGCGGTAACGGCCACGGCTGTCAGCCACGTCCACATCGAACAGGTGCAGCTTGTCGTATCGCGCGACTTGCTCGCCGTGCGCATTGATCAATAACGAGCACGCGTGGGACTTGGCGTCCGGCTGATCCGGCGGCGGCAAAGGCATGGTGCCCGCCACTATCCATAACTTGAGGTCGCGGGCGGTCTGTTTCAACCACGGCAGTATCGGCCCTTCGCCAAGGGCTTCGGCGCGTCCCAGTGTGGCGAGGTCGCTGCGGCCCATGGCGGCAAAGTTTTCCGGCAGCACCGCCAGTTGCGCGCCCTGCTCGGCGGCTTGCTGCAACAGCAGGCGGGCTTGGGCGAGGTTGGCCAGCACGTCGTCCTGGCTGACCATTTGAATCACCGCGAGGGACATAGGCGCTCCCTTAAGGTTAGCGAGGTTTTTCGAAGGGCTTGTCGAAGGCAATTTTCGGATCCTGCCAAGAGCCCTTCACGCTGTACTGAACGCTGGCGAAGCGGGCGACTTGTTTGCCCAGCAGCTTGTCGGCCACGAACAGCGCGCCACCAATGGCCGGCGCACCGACAATCAGCGCGGCCAGCGGCAGGTTGTTGGTCAGCGGCAAGGTCACCAACAGTTTGGCATCCACCTGGTTGCTCGCCATGTCCAGCGTGCCGTTCATTTCCAGGTTGCTCGACGGCCCGGTGAGGGTGATCGGCTCTTTGGTCACGTACACGCCGTTAGTGGCGACCAGCAGGCCTTTTACCCGGTCGTAGCTCAGGCCTTTGTCCAGCAAGTCGGAGAAATCCAGGCGCAGGCGGCGGCCGATGGAGTTGAAGTTAAGCAGACCAAACACCCGCAGCGCCGCCGTCGAACCTTGGGCTTCGACGAACTGGCCTTTGCGCAGCGTGGGGTCGAGCGTGCCGCTGAAGCGTTTGAGGCTGATCCAAGCGGGCGATCCCGGCCAGCGGCCGTCGATGTCCATGTGGAAATCCTGGCTGGTGGCGGTGGGCGCGAAGTTCCAGGCCAACAGCACATCCGACAGGTTGCCGCCGCCAATGCGCCCTTTGAACCAACTGCTGGTCGCGCCCGGCGCGCCTTCCCAGCCCACGTCGCCTTCCAGCTGCAAGCCTTTAAGGCCCATGTTGACGTCGCTGAACACCACGCCGTTGGCATTGGGCCGCGCTTTCAACGACCACGCGCCGAGCAGCGCATCGCCTTGGTATACCCGCTCGATGTTCAAGTTCAGTGCCGGAATCTGCCGAGGGTCGACGTCTGCCAGCGAGTCGGGCTCTTCCACCTCGGGCGCGGCCGGGTCGGCGGGCTGCGGCGGTTGCGCGGGCGGGAAGCGCAGGTGCTTGAGCTGAATATCGATCGGCGCACCGTCGGCGTCAGGCAAGCCCACCACGCCGCTGACCCGGTCACTGCTCAGGCCCACGTTCCAGCCACTGGCGAGGCGGGTCATCTTGACGTTGAGGTTGTCGATGTCCGCGCCCAGGCCATGGAAGGTGCCGATATGCAGGTCGGCACTGTTGAAGAATTGCTTGGCGCTCGCGGCCTGGTCGCCGGCGTACCGCTTGGCGACGTCTTGCCAAGCGGTGGCGTCGAGCTCGCTGATGTCGCCGTTAACCTGCAAACCCTTGGCCTCGGGAACGCGAGCCGGCTCGCTGCCCAGGCGCAATTCGGCGCGGCCATCGTTGAAGCCGCTGGCCGGTGCGCTGGCGGCCAGGCTGGCGAGGTTGGCGTAGGTCAGCGCGTAGGAACGTTGGGCGCCCTGCAAACTCATGCGCCACTGGCTCGGGCGCTCATCGGCAGCGGCTTTGCCCAGCGGCGCCGGCAAGTCGATGGCCACGCCTTTAAGGGTCGAGTTCACCTGCAACACGCTGTTGTCGCCGTCCAGCACCACCGCCAGTTGCAACGGCAATTCACCGGAGACCGGCAGCGGCCGGGTGATGCCCGACCACTCGACAAGCGTTTTCACCGGCAACTGCCCCGCCACTTCGATGCGGCTCGACGGTTTGCCGACTGTTTTACTCGCTAGGGCTTTGCCGCGAACCGGCCGGCCAAACACTTGCGCGCGGATGTCTGGCGCGCTCAGGCCGGTGGCGGTGTCGTAGCGGAAATCCCCTTTGACCTGGCTCAGCGCCAGCTTCGGCGTTGCCATATTCAGCGTGGCGCCGTCGGCACTGAAGTCGACAATCGCGCGGGTGGTCGGCCCCTGTCCCAGCGGGATGTCGAGGTTGAGCTTGGCCTTGAGGTCGCCTTCACCGCCCCAGCCTTCGAATATCGAGGCCGTGCCGATGGGCGCTTCCTGCAGAATTTTCAGCGCATCGGCCATGCTGCTGGCGACATCACCCGTGATCAACAAACGGGACGGCTGCCCCTTGGCCACATGCGGCACGTCAACGTTCACGTTGCTGACCGTGCTGTTGAGCATCTGCCCGCTCGGGGCGCGAACGCGTACGCCGGTGTCTTCGATCAGCACATCGCCGGTGATGTTTTGCAGCACCGGCCAACCCGGCTGGAACGCCAGCTCGGTGTCATGCACTTTGAAAAACAGGCTGATGCTGTGGGCGGTATCTTCGGCGCCTTTGTTCAGCGAGCCCTGATACTGGAAGTAGCCTTCGTCGATGGCGCCCTGGTGAATGGCAGTGGTCAGCCACTTGGCCAGATCCTGGCTGAAACTGGGCACCAAAGTCGGCAGGTATTTCTCGACGTATTTCGCGTTGCCTTCCTGCAGCCCGACGCGCAGGTCCATGTAGTCTTCGGTGTCGGGCGCCAGGGTCAGGCGAATCAAGAAGTCGCCCGCCAACTTGCCTTCGTCGCCGACCAATTTCATGTACGGGGCAATCAGGGTGAAGGCTTCGGCGTTCAGCGTCCAGGTCAGGCGCGCGTTGGCTTTCTGGTACCGCCAGGGTTTGGGGAACAGGTGATCCAGGTGCAGGGCGAAATTCTCGGTGTCCATGCGCAGCTCGCCATGGCCGAGGTCACCGCTGATGCTGCCGGTGACGTTCTCTGCGGCCGGCGCGCCGCCGTAAGCGCTAAAGGTGATCTGCTGCAGGTTGGCGGCAAACTGCACGCGCTCGTCCGGGTTTGGCGCGGCCGGGGTGATGCTCAGTTGCAGATTACGCAGCGCCCCCTGGGGCTTCAGGCCCTGGAGCACCTCGGCGGCTTTCGCCGGCAGCGGCGCCAGCGCTTCGATGACGGGCGCTAGAGGGGCGAGGTCAAGGCGGTCGGCTGTAACCTGCCAGCGTTGCGGCTGACTCTCGGCGGCTTGCAGGTAGGTCAGCCCCACCTGCACTTCGCCCCAGCGCGTTTCGCCAAGGGTGGCGGCCAGGGAATTGAGCAGCACGTTGTAACCCTGCTCTGTGCGAGTCAAGTACGCCATTACTGCCAGGTCAGCCACCTGCACGGCCTTACGCTCGGCGTAGGCGGCGCGCACCTCGGGGGCGTTCAACCGGGCCACGGCCTGTTGCACCGCGCCGTCGGCCCAGGTTAACCAGAACTCACCGCCCGCCTGCAAACGCTGCACATGCCAGTCGCGCGTAACACCGGCCGGCAACCAGCGCGCCCAGTCGCTCTGCGGCAAGCTCAGGTACACCTGGGCTTGGGCCTCACGCCAGGTTTTCGGCTTGACCCGCGCGTCGATGCTCAAACTCACCGGCTGGCCATCGGGCAGCGTCACGCGGCCATCCAGCCGCTGGCGGCTGGCACCGGTAATCAGGTCGAGGTTGATGTACGTAAACGTCAGCGGCGCGGCGTTTTGCGGTTCCAGGGTGAGCTGGCTGTTGAACAGTGACAGCTGCTCGACCCGCTTGAGGCTGCGCAATGCCTGTTCCGGGTCTAACGGCGGGGCGCTTTCCCGCTTCGGCAGGCCTTCCATAGACCATTTGCCATCGGCGTCCTGCACGGCGCTCAACTGCAAACCATCGACTTCCAGACTGCCGACGCGCACTTGCTGAGCCTGAATGCTGGACCACAACGCGGGAACCACACGAACCTGATCCAGGCGCAGCGCGCTGGCGCCCTCGCCCACCTGCACGTCATGGGCCACCAGCAGCGGCGCCAGACCGCGCCAGCTGCCTTCCAGGCTGCCAATGGTGACCGGCAGGCCGACGGCTTCGCGCAGACGGTCTTCGGCTTGCAGGCGGTAGTCGGCCACCAGCGGCATCAGCATGCGGCCGATGCTCACGTACAACGCTGCCACGATCAGGCCCGTGGCGCAGAGGTACAGGCCCCAGCGCGTCAGGGTGGCAATCAGGCGGGCGAGGCGCTGCATGATCAGGCGGCTTTCCTTTTATTGTTAGGCCGGGTCGAGGCTGCCGGCCCGCGGCTAAACGCAGCGCCGGTTAAGGTCGCGAGAGGTGTCAGAGTAGAACCACGTCGTATTGTTCCTGCGAATACATGCTCTCGACCTGGAATTTAATGGTGCGGCCGATAAAGCTTTCGAGGTCGGCCACATTACCCGATTCCTCGTCCAACAGGCGGTCGACCACTTTCTGGTTGGCCAGCACGCGATAGCTTTCGGCCTGGTAGGCACGGGCCTCGCGCAGAATCTCGCGGAAGATTTCGTAGCAGATGGTTTCCGGGGTTTTCAATTTGCCGCGCCCCTGACAGCTGACGCACGGCTCGCACAGAATCTGTTCGAGGCTTTCCCGGGTGCGCTTGCGGGTCATCTGTACCAGGCCCAGCTCGGTGATGCCGATGATGTTGGTTTTCGCGTGGTCGCGTTCCAGCTGCTTTTCTAGCGTGCGCAGTACCTGGCGCTGGTGTTCTTCGTCTTCCATGTCGATGAAGTCGATGATGATGATGCCGCCCAGGTTGCGCAGCCGCAGTTGCCGGGCGATGGCGGTGGCCGCTTCCAGGTTGGTTTTGAAGATGGTCTCTTCCAACGTGCGATGGCCGACAAAGGCGCCGGTGTTCACATCAATGGTGCTCATCGCCTCGGCTGGGTCGATGATCAGGTAGCCGCCCGACTTCAACGGCACCTTGCGCTCCAGCGCTTTCTGAATCTCGTCTTCAACGCCGTACAGGTCGAAGATCGGCCGCTCGCCGGGGTAATGCTCGATACGGTCGGCCACTTCGGGCATTAGTTCGTCAACGAACTGGGTAACCTTCTGGAAGGTTTCCCGCGAATCGACGCGCAATTTCTCAGTGCGCAAACTGACCAGATCACGCAGGGTGCGCAGCGCCAGGCTGAGGTCTTCGTAAATCACCGAAGGCGTAGGCGCGGTTTTCATTTGCGTGGCGATCTGGCTCCAGAGGCGGCGCAGGTAGCGGATGTCGGCAACGATTTCATCGGCACCGGCACCGTCAGCCGCGGTGCGCAAAATAAAACCGCCGGCCTCTTCAATGCCTTCGGCGGCGATGCAGTCGGCCACCACTTTCTTCAGGCGTTCGCGCTCCACTTCATCTTCGATACGCAGCGAAATGCCGACATGGCTGGTGCGCGGCATGTACACCAGGTAGCGCGACGGAATCGACAGCTGCGTGGTCAGGCGCGCGCCTTTGCTGCCGATGGGGTCTTTGGTCACCTGCACGGTGAGGCTCTGACCTTCGTGCACCAGCGCGCTGATGCTTTCCACGGCCGCACCTTCGCGGGTGGAAATTTCCGAGGCGTGAATAAACGCCGCGCGCTCCAGGCCGATGTCGACGAAGGCCGCCTGCATGCCAGGCAACACGCGCACCACTTTGCCTTTATAGATGTTGCCGACGATGCCGCGGCGCTGTGTGCGCTCGACATGCACTTCCTGCAACACACCGTTTTCCACCACCGCCACACGGGATTCCATGGGCGTGATGTTGATCAGAATTTCTTCACTCATGACGGCTCTCGCTCATGGCCTGCCAGCAGGGAATACCGAATTCGGCGAGTAAGGCGGCGGTTTCACACAGTGGCAGGCCGACCACGGCCGAATAGCTGCCACGCATGCCGCTGACAAACACGGCGGCCAAGCCTTGAATAGCGTAGCCGCCCGCTTTGTCCTGCGGCTCGCCGCTGGCCCAATAGGTGGTTGCTTCAGCGGTGGAAATGGAACGGAAACTGACGTCGCTGCTGACCAACCGCACTTCACTGCGCTGGCCGTTCGCCAGGGCAACGGCGGTCATCACTTGGTGTTCGCGGCCGGAGAGTAATTGCAGCATGGCCAGGGCATCGGCCTGGTCGGCGGGCTTGCCGAGAATGCGGCCATCGACGACGACAGCGGTGTCGGCACCGAGCACGACGGCATCGGAGGTGGCGGGCAATGTCGCCAAGCCGGAAGCCGCCTTGGCCAGCGCCAGACGCTGCACATAGTGCTCGGCCGACTCGCCAGGCTGGACGCTTTCGTCGATGGGGGCGGCAAGGATGGAAAAGCCTACGCCGATCTGCGTCAGCAGTTCGCGCCGGCGTGGAGACCCGGAGGCCAGGTAAAGCGTGGCCATGCAGACCTCTCCCTGTCGAGCAGTAAAGAGGCAGGCCTAGGCCCTGCCCCGCTTAGTTGACGTTCAAACGCTGGTGCACACCGCGCAAGGCCACCGACACCCACGGCCAGAGCAGCGCACTGACCAGCGCGGGCAGCACAAAAGCCAAGGTAGGCGGCCGGTTGCCGGTCAACGCATTGAGCCACAACTGCACCAGTTGGGCCAAGCCAAACACCACCAGCAGCACCAGGCTCTGTTGCCACATGGGGAACATGCGCAGGCGCTGATGCAGGTTGAGCACAAGGAAGGTCACGAGCGTGAGGATCAGCGCGTTCTGGCCGAGCAACGTGCCGTACAACACGTCAACGCCCAACCCGAGCAACCAGGCGGTGGTCATGCCCACGCGGTGCGGCAGGGCCAGCACCCAGTAGGTGAGAATCAAGGCAGGCCACAACGGACGACCCACTTCCATGAAGTCTGGCAACGGCGCCACGCTAAGCAGCAGCGCCAGGCCCAGGCTGAACCAGATGACCCAACCGTTACGTGGACGCAGACCAATCATCGACGCTCTCCCTGAGTGGCGGGCTTGGCCGGTGTGGCGGCAGGTTTGGCGGGCGTAGTCGCCGGTTTTGCTGGCGTTGCCGCAGGCTTGGCAGGAGCAGCCGGCGCCGGGCTTGGGGCAGCTGCGCCAGCGGGTGCAGGCGTGGCAGCGGGCGCCGGTGACGGCGCTGGCGCCGAGCCGGCACCTTCACTTTGCAGGGCCTCAGCGGCTTTCTGTTCAGCCTGGCGATCAACCTTTTCCTGCGCTTCGGCCGAATCGGTGGCGCGCTGTTCCGGGGTGCGGGTGTCGGTAAATACCAGCAGCACATAACGGCTGCGGTTGAGCGCGGCAGTGGGCACGGCGCGAACAATGGCGAAGGGCTGGCCGGAGTCGTGCACCACCTCTTTCACCACCGCCACTGGGTAACCCGCCGGAAAGCGCTGGCCCAGCCCGGAGCTGACCAGCAAATCGCCTTCTTTAATATCTGCCGTGTCGGCGACATGACGCAGTTCCAGGCGCTCCGGGTTACCGGTGCCACTGGCGATGGCGCGCAGGCCATTGCGGTTCACCTGCACGGGAATGCTGTGGGTGATGTCGGTGAGCAGCAGCACGCGCGAGGTGTACGGCATTACTTCAACCACCTGGCCCATCAGACCACGCGCGTCGAGCACCGGCTGGCCGAGGAACACGCCGTCTTTGCCGCCTTTGTCGATCAGGATGCGATGGGTGAAGGGGTTGGGGTCTACGCCGATCAGCTCGCCCACCAACACTTTTTCATCCACCAACGAGGAGGAATTGAGCAATTCGCGCAAACGCACGTTCTGCTCAGTGAGCGCCGCCAGCTTTTGCAGGCGACGCTGCATCAACAGCGCTTCAGCTTTGAGTTTTTCGTTCTCGCCGAGCAGCTCGCTACGGCTGGTGAACTGCGCGGTGGCGCCATCCCACATACGCACGGGGAAGTCGGCCAGCCAATAGAACGGCGTCAGCACCAGACCGAGCTGGCTGCGCATGGGCTTGAGGGATTCGAAACGGGCGTCGACCACCATCAGCGTGGCCGACAGCACAACCAGCACCAGCAGGCGCACACCCAATGACGGTCCTTTGGCAAAGAGCGGCTTAATGGCTGATTGCTCCGACGCTGAAGTGAATATTCATACGGTCCGCATCGCTGGCTGGTGGGCGTGGATTCTGAAGCGCGAAATGTAACGGCAGTGACCGACTTAAATGCAATGAGCCCACCGGAGTGGGCCCAACAGCCATGCTTTTTTAATGTTCAGGCTGGTGAAAACGTAGCGAGCGAAGGGTACGCGAGGCAAAAACAGATGAACAAGCGGAGTTGGCTGTAGCCAATGAGCATTGTGAAGCTGTTTTTAACGCGGCGTACCCGAGCGCAGTAGTTTTCTCAAGGCCTGGGACTCATTCGCTGGAAAGCAGATCCATGGTGTGACGGTCCATCATCTCGAGGGCCTTGCCGCCGCCACGGGCTACGCAGGTCAGCGGGTCTTCGGCAACGATCACCGGCAGGCCAGTTTCTTGGGCCAGCAGCTTGTCGAGGTCACGCAGCAAGGCGCCACCACCGGTCAGCACCAGACCGCGCTCGGCGATGTCGGAAGCCAGTTCCGGCGGCGATTGTTCGAGGGCGCTTTTCACCGCTTGCACGATGGTGGCCAGCGACTCTTGCAACGCTTCGAGCACTTCGTTGGAGTTCAGGGT
The DNA here is from genome assembly GCF_979258635.1 of Pseudomonas sp. AC070. Lineage (NCBI taxonomy): Bacteria > Pseudomonadati > Pseudomonadota > Gammaproteobacteria > Pseudomonadales > Pseudomonadaceae > Pseudomonas > Pseudomonas sp. AC070. The sequence continues at coordinate 920,218 of NZ_OZ409871.1, read as the reverse complement.
GAAGCTGCGCGGTACGCCTTCAGCCAGGTTACGGCCACGTACATCCACTTCGCGAAGTTCGCCGCCCGCGTAGGCGGTACCGATTTCCTGCTTGATGCGCTCGGCGGTGGATTCACCAATGAGGCTGCCGTAGTTACGGCGCACGTAGGTGATGATCGCTTCGTCGAAACGGTCGCCGCCCACACGCACGGATTCGGCATACACCACACCGTTGAGGGAAATCAGGGCGATTTCAGTGGTACCACCACCGATGTCCACCACCATGGAACCGCGCGCTTCTTCTACCGGCAGGCCGGCACCGATAGCAGCGGCCATGGGTTCTTCGATCAGGAACACTTCACGGGCACCGGCACCGAGGGCCGATTCGCGAATGGCGCGACGTTCAACTTGGGTGGATTTGCACGGAACGCAGATCAGCACGCGAGGGCTGGGCTGCAGGAAGCTGTTTTCGTGCACTTTATTGATGAAGTACTGCAGCATTTTTTCGCAGACGCTGAAGTCGGCGATCACGCCGTCTTTCATGGGGCGAATGGCTGCGATGTTGCCGGGGGTACGGCCGAGCATGCGCTTGGCCTCGGTTCCGACTGCCACGACACTCTTCTGGTTGCCGTGGGTACGGATGGCGACCACGGATGGCTCGTTCAGCACGATGCCGCGTTCGCGAACATAAATCAGGGTATTGGCAGTGCCCAGGTCGATCGAAAGATCACTGGAAAACATGCCACGCAGTTTCTTAAACATGGGATAGGGACCCTAGGCAACGCGTGGGTAAAAAAGTGCGGCAAACTCTAACAACGACGGGGATTTTGGGCAAGGCGCCAATATGTTAAATTGCCGCCTTTTCCCGGCATTAGCGCCCAGTTAGCGGCTTATGACCGCGCGCTGATCTTATCCGTTCCGTACGACATTCCCTACGGACTTCTACTCGCCTCTCGCAGGCCGTTCTATTTAATTGGAGAACACCCGATGGCGCTCGAACGCTCCGAGGTGGAGAAAATCGCTCATCTGGCCCGACTGGGTCTGAACGAAGCCGATATCCCTCGCACCACCGAAACACTGAATAACATTCTGGGCCTTATCGATCGCATGCAAGCAGTCGACACCACCGGCATCGAGCCGCTGGCCCACCCGCTGGAAGCAACCCAGCGCCTGCGTGAAGACACCGTCACTGAACAGAATCAGCGCGACGCTTACCAAGCCATCGCCCCGGCCGTGCAAGACGGCCTGTATCTGGTTCCGAAAGTAATCGAGTGAGGGTTATCGAGTGAGTAAGGACGTGGACATGCACCAACTGACCCTGGCCGAGATTGCCCGTGGCCTCGAAGCCAAGAAATTCTCCTGCGAAGAGCTGACCCGCAGTTTGCTGGCGCGTATCGCCGCACTGGACCCACAGCTCAACAGCTTTATTACCGTGACCCAAGACAGCGCGTTGCAGCAGGCCAAAGCCGCTGACGCCCGTCGCGCGGCCGGCGAAACCGGCGCCCTGCTTGGCGCGCCGCTAGCCCATAAAGATTTGTTCTGCACCCAGGGCATTCGCACCAGCTGCGGCTCGAAAATGCTCGACAACTTTACCGCCCCCTACGACGCCACTGTGGTCGCCAAGCTCGCCGCCGCTGGCGCCGTGAGCCTGGGCAAAACCAACATGGACGAATTCGCCATGGGCTCGGCCAACGAGTCGAGCCATTACGGCGCGGTGAAAAACCCGTGGAATCTTGAGCACGTGCCGGGCGGCTCGTCCGGTGGTTCGGCGGCGGCCGTCGCCGCGCGCCTGCTGCCAGCTGCGACAGGCACCGACACCGGTGGCTCGATCCGCCAGCCCGCCGCACTGACCAACCTCACCGGCCTCAAGCCCACCTACGGGCGTGTTTCGCGCTGGGGCATGATTGCCTACGCTTCGAGCCTCGACCAAGGCGGCCCATTGGCCCGCACCGCTGAAGACTGCGCGCTGCTGCTCCAAGGCATGGCCGGTTTCGACGCGAAAGACTCCACCAGCGTCGATGAGCCCGTGCCGGATTATTGCGCCACCCTCAACGACTCGCTCAAAGGCCTGCGCATCGGCCTGCCTAAGGAATACTTTGGCGAAGGCCTGGACCCGCGCATTGCCGAGCTGATTCACGCCAGCGTCAAACAGCTGGAAGCGCTCGGTGCGGTGGTCAAGGAAATCAGTCTGCCCAACATGCAACACGCGATTCCGGCTTACTACGTCATCGCCCCGGCGGAGGCTTCCTCCAACCTCTCGCGTTTTGACGGCGTGCGCTTCGGCTACCGCTGCGAAGATCCAAAAGACCTCACCGACCTTTACAAGCGCTCGCGCGCCGAAGGCTTCGGTGCCGAAGTGCAGCGGCGCATCATGGTCGGCGCGTACGCGTTGTCCGCCGGGTACTACGACGCCTATTACCTGCAAGCGCAAAAAATTCGTCGCCTGATCAAGAACGACTTTATGGCGGCCTTCCACGATGTGGACGTAATCCTCGGCCCCACCACGCCCAACCCGGCGTGGAAAATTGGCGCGAAGAACAACGACCCGGTCGCTGCCTACCTCGAAGACGTCTACACCATCACCGCCAACCTTGCGGGCTTGCCGGGCATTTCCATGCCGGCGGGTTTCGTCGATGGCTTGCCGGTTGGCGTACAACTGCTCGCGCCCTACTTCCAGGAAGGTCGCCTGCTCAACGTCGCTCACCAGTATCAGCTCAACACTGACTGGCACACGCGCACACCGACAGGCTTCTGAGGAGAACCACCATGCAATGGGAAGTTGTTATCGGGCTGGAGATTCACACTCAGCTCGCCACCCAATCGAAGATTTTTTCCGGCAGCGCCACCACCTTTGGCCAAGCGCCGAACACCCAGGCCAGCCTGATCGACCTGGGCATGCCCGGCGTGCTGCCGGTGCTCAACGAAGAAGCGGTGCGCATGGCAGTGAAATTCGGTCTGGCGATTGACGCCGAAATCGGCCAACACAACGTGTTCGCGCGCAAAAACTACTTCTACCCCGACCTGCCCAAGGGCTACCAGATCAGCCAGATGGAGCTGCCCATCGTCGGCAAAGGCCACCTGGATATCACCCTGGAAGACGGCACCGTCAAACGCGTCGGCATCACCCGCGCCCACCTAGAAGAAGACGCCGGTAAAAGCCTGCACGAAGACTTCAGCGGCATGAGCGGCATCGACCTCAACCGCGCCGGCACGCCGCTGCTGGAGATTGTTTCCGAGCCGGACATGCGCAGCGCCAAAGAGGCGGTGGCGTACGTGAAAGCCATTCACGCGCTGGTGCGTTACCTGGGCATTTGCGACGGCAACATGGCCGAAGGTTCGCTGCGTTGCGACTGCAACGTGTCGGTACGCCCCAAAGGCCAGGCCGAATTCGGCACGCGCTGCGAGATTAAAAACGTCAACTCCTTCCGCTTTATCGAGAAGGCGATCAACAGCGAAGTGCAGCGCCAGATCGAGCTGATCGAAGACGGCGGCAAGGTCATTCAGCAAACTCGCCTGTACGACCCGAACAAAGACGAAACCCGCGCCATGCGCAGCAAGGAAGAAGCCAACGACTACCGTTACTTCCCTGACCCTGACCTGTTGCCGGTAATTATCGACAACGCCTTCCTCGACACCACCCGCGCCACCCTGCCGGAGTTGCCGCCGCAAAAACGCGAGCGCTTCCAGGCACAGTTCGGTTTGTCGGCCTACGACGCCAGCGTGCTGGCGTCCAGTCGCGAGCAAGCCGACTACTTCGAACACGTGGTCAGCATCAGCGGCGACGCCAAGCTGGCGGCCAACTGGGTGATGGTCGAGCTGGGCAGCCTGCTGAACAAACAAGGCGTGGAAATCGACGCCTCGCCGGTGAGCGCCGAGCAACTGGGCGGCATGCTGCTGCGCATAAAAGACAACACCATCTCCGGCAAGATCGCCAAGATGGTCTTTGAAGCCATGGCCAACGGCGAAGGCAGTGCGGATCAAATCATCGAAGCCAAGGGTCTCAAGCAGGTCACCGACAGCGGCGCCATTTCCGCCGTGCTCGATGAAATGCTGGCGGCCAACGCCGAGCAGGTTGAACAGTACCGCTCCGCCGATGAGGCCAAGCGCGGCAAGATGTTCGGCTTCTTTGTGGGCCAGGCGATGAAAGCCTCGAAAGGCAAAGCCAACCCGCAGCAGGTTAACGAGCTGTTGAAGCAGAAGCTGGAAGGCTGATCGGCGTTTGCGCGGCCCTCTCCCCCCGCCCCTCACCCGCAAGCGGGCGAGGGGCGCTGATCGGATTCGGTCTAGTGCCCTCTGCCCGCTTGCGGGAGAGGGCTAGGGAAAGGGTTTAGGTTTTGCTCCCAACCCAAACGGAGACACAGGTATGTGGCGTCTGTTATTCGCAGGAAGCTGTCTCGCGCTGTTGAGCGCCTGTACCACTCCCTCCTTTCGCGGCAGCACCAGCGACAACACGCCGGCCTACAACGGTCATTACGATGAACGCGGCGAGGCGTCGTATTACGGTGCCAAGCACCATGGCAAAAAGACCGCCAGCGGCGAGCGCTTCGACCAGGCGCAACTGACCGCCGCCCACCGCACCCTGCCCTTCGGCACTCAAGTTCGAGTGACCAATCTGGACAACAACAAATCTGTGATTCTGCGCGTTAACGACCGTGGCCCTTACAGCCGCAAGCGGTTGATTGATGTGTCGCGCGCGGCCGCCGAACAACTGGGCATGGTGCGCAGCGGCGTGGCGACGGTACGCGTGCAGAGTCTCGACTGATCTCTTGAGGAAACGCTATGAGTGAACAGCCTAAAAACGGCGAGCAGATGCGCCGTCAGGTGATGGGCGATGCCTTTGTCGACCGCGCCTTGAACAACGCCACCGACTTCACCCAGCCGCTGCAAGACTTCGTTAACGAGCACGCCTGGGGTTCGGTCTGGAGCCGTGAAGGCTTGCCGCTAAAAACCCGCAGCCTGATCACCCTCGCCGCCCTTACCGCCCTGAAATGCCCGCAAGAGCTGAAGGGCCATGTGCGCGGCGCGCTGAACAATGGCTGCTCGGTCGAAGAAATTCGCGAAGCGCTGCTGCACTGCGCCGTGTACGCCGGCGTGCCGGCCACCATCGACGCCTTCCGTGCCGCGCAGGAAGTTATCGAAAGCTACGAACCGGCCACGCCAAAACCGTAGGTTGGGCTCAGCCAAAGGCGAAGCCCAACACTCACGACCAAACCACTAAGCCTCCACGAGCCCCTGGTCTTCCAGGCGCAACTGCCGCCCATGGAATTGTTTGAGACTGCCCCGGTGGCCAATGCTGATCAGGCTGCTGCCGGGCAACTTGTCAGTCAGCAGGCGGTACACCGCCGTCTCATTGGCCTCGTCCATGGCCGACGTGGCTTCGTCGAGGAACAACCAACGCGGCTCCACCAGCAACGCACGGGCAATGGCCACGCGCTGTTGTTCGCCCGGCGAGAGCACGCGCTCCCAGTGATTTTCTTCTTCCAGGCGACCAGTGAGGTGCGCCAGGTTGCAGGCTTGCAACACCTCGTGCAGGCGTTCGGTGGAATAGGTGGTCTCGGCCTGGGGATAACTTAGCGCCGCACGCAGACTGCCAATCGGCAAATAAGGCTTTTGCGGCAGAAACAGACTGCTGTCCGGCACGTTCAAGGCGCCCTTGCCGAATGGCCACAAGCCGCTCAGCGCACGCAGCAAGGTGCTCTTGCCGCTGCCCGAGGCGCCGCTGATTAACACGTGTTCGCCCGGTGCAATATTCAGCGACGTGGGGTTCAGCAATACGCGGCCATCGGCGAGGCTAAGCTGCACCTGGTTCAGGCTCAATTGCTCGACATTGCGACTGCGGGTGATCGCCGGATTGGCGTCCAGATGCTCGCCCTCGGCCAGCGCCTGACGGAAGCTGAGAATCCGGTCGCAGGTGGCGCGCCATGCCGCGAGGCTGGCGTAGGCGTCGATAAACCAGCTCATGCTTTCCTGCACGTTGCTGAACGCCGAGTTGATTTGCATAAGATCGCCAAGCTGAATCTTGCCGGCGAAATAGCGCGGCGCAGCGACGATCATGGGAAAGATAATGGCGATCTGGCCGTAGCCCGAACTGAAAAACGTCAGGCGCTTCTGCACCTTCATCAGCTCCCAAAAGTTGCTCCACACTTTGGTGAAACGCCCCATCAGCCGCTGCTGTTCGTTTTGCTCGCCGTTGTAAAGGGCAATGCTCTCGGCGTTTTCACGAATACGCACCAAGCCAAAACGCAGGTCGGCTTCGTAGCGCTGCTGGTTGTTGTTGAGCACGATCAAGCGCCGCGCCACCAAGTGCACCAGCCAACTGCCGACCAGCGCATACAGCAGCGCCGCCCAGAACATATAGCCCGGCACATCGATACCGAAGATTTCCAAGCTGCCGGACACGCCCCACAGAATCACCGAGAACGACACCAGACTGACCACGTTGCGAATCAGCCCAAGGCCAAGGCTCAGCGTGCTGTCGGTAAAGCTATTGAGGTCTTCGGCCAGACGTTGGTCCGGGTTATCCGTGTAGCCGGCTTGCTCGAGGCGGTAGTAGTTCTTGTGCGCCAACCAGGCGGCAAAGTGTTTTTCCGTGAGCCAGCGACGCCAGCGGATGGTCAGCATCTGCGTGAGGTACAGCTTGTACACCGCGATCAGAATCGCCACCGCGGCGATGCCGCAGAAGTACAGAATCAGTCGGGTAAACGCCTCAAGGTCTTTGTTTTGCAGGGCGTTGTAAAAGTCGCGGTACCAGCTGTTGAACCACACCGAAATCGCCACGCCCACGAGCGACATGGCGATGACCGCAATCAACAACAACCAGGCCATGCCTTTTTCTTCGCTGCGCCAGTAGGCGCTGGCCAGGTGCCAGACGCGGGAGAAAAAGTGGCTGGGCAGCGCATCATTGACCGCTGAATATTCGGCGTTCTTACTCATGGATGGCACTCAAGACGGGGATGAAAAAAAGCGCCTAACCAGACGCTTTACTGCATGAGGGGGCGCTGATTAAGACAGTTTCCAGCCCCCTTGGATAGCCTGTCTCGCGGCCAGTTCAGCGACGTACCGGACGCTTCTGCAATTTGCGCTGCAGCGTCCGACGGTGCATGCCCAACGCGCGTGCGGTGGCGGAGATATTGCCGTCGTGTTCGCCCAACACACGCTGGATGTGTTCCCACTGCAGGCGGTCCACCGACATCGGGTTTTCCGGCACCAGCGTCGACAGGTCCGCATGTTCGGACACCAGCGCCGTCAGCACATCATCGGCGTCAGCGGGCTTGCATAGGTAATTGCAGGCGCCGCGTTTGATCGCTTCCACGGCGGTGGCGATGCTGGAATAGCCGGTGAGAATCACCACGCGCATTTCGGTGTCCAGCGCGAGCAATTTGGGCAGCAGCACCAGCCCGGAGTCGCCTTCCATTTTCAGGTCGAGCACGGCGTAGTCGGGAATATCCTGCTCGGCCAAGGCCAGGCCGGCTTCGGCAGAGCCGGCAATCGACACGCGCAAGCCTCGGCGACTCATGGCGCGGGCCATTACGCGGGTGAAGGTTTCGTCGTCATCGACCAGCAGCAGATGCGGTTGTTCTTCGCCTTCGATGGGGGTTTCTTCGCTCATTGGCTTCTCCGGTTCAGCTTGGCTGACGAGGCAGGCGCAGCTCGGTAAGCGTGCCGCCATCTTCATGATTGTAGAGTTTCACCGAACCGCCAGCCCGCGTGACGCTGGCCTGGCTCAGGAACAGACCCAGGCCAAAGCCTTTGCCTTTGGTGGTGATAAAGGGTTTACCCAACTGCTCGGCAATGGCCAGCGGCACGCCGGCGCCGTGGTCGCGGATGCTGATGCACATTTCCAGCACGTTCCAATCCACGCGAATGTCGAGCTTGTCGGCGCACGCGTCGGCGGCGTTGTTCAGCAAGTTGAGCAGGGCTTGGGTGAGGTCTGGCGGCGGCGCCAGACGCGGTACCGCGCCGATGCCGAGAATCTGATAACGGTAGGTGGCTTCGGGGCGCATCAGGTGCCAGCGGTTGAGCGTGGTTTCCAGCCAACTGGCCACTGACTGCTCTTCCACGGTCAGGCGGCGGTCGGCCTCGGCGGCGCGTACCAGTTGCTGCAAGGTGTCTTTGCACAGGCTCACTTGCTCTTGCAGCACGGCCAGGTCTTCTTGCAGCAGCGGATCGGGATGCTCGCGGCGCAGCTCTTTGATCAACACACTCATGGTCGCCAGCGGCGTGCCCAGCTCGTGCGCGGCGCCGGCTGCTTGCGTGGCCACCGCGAGCAGTTGTTGGTCGCGCATGCTTTCCTCACGACGCTCGGCCTGCAACTGCACCTGACGCCGCACCGCCCCGGCCATTTTCACCACGAAGAAGGTAATAAACGCCGCCGACAGCGCGAAGTTCAGCCACATGCCAAACAGATGCAGGCTGATCAACATGGCCTCGTGCTGCACGCCATGCAGGTGCAGCGGGTGATACCAAATCAGCAACGCGGTGTAGCCGCTCAATGCCAGGCCGCTGAGCACCATGGAATACAGCCACGGCAAGGTGGCGGCGGCGATAGTCAGCGGCACCAGGTAATAGGAAACGAAGGGGTTGGTCGAACCGCCGGAGTAGTACAGCAGCACGCTGTGAATCAGCAGGTCGCACGCCAGTTGCCCGGCATATTCAAGCTCGGTCACCGGCCATGGCCCACGCAACCGTAAGGCGGTGAGGCAACACAGCACGGCCGAACAGACGAGGGTCAAACACAGAGGCAGCCACGGCAGTGGCAACAGATCGAGCAAGTAGGCGACGCCCACTGACGTAGCCTGAGCGGCCAGCACCAGCACGCGGATCAGGCTCAAGCGCCAAAGATTCTGGCGGCTGGCGGAAAGCAACAACACGGGGGCGAGCATGAGCGCTCCTGATGAGAGCCACAAACGACGGGCGAGTATAACCAGCAGTGCGACAAACCGTGGCAAGTGCGGCAACCCGTCGCAACGCCATTCAATACAGCACCCGTATGAGCCAGCTTGCTGGCGAACCCTGCAAACGTGATTTCCAGCGTTCGACGCAGAATTCGCGACAAAGGTCGCTCCTGCGCGAGCGGCACCGTGACGGAACCCGCCCCTGCCGCTACAGTCTGAACCGCGTAACCCTGCCCTGTGCCCATAAGGAGTTTGCATGTCTTCGCTCAGCCGCCTTACCGCTGCCATCGCCCTCAGTGCCGCCACCCTCACGGCGCTGCCCAGCCATGCCGATGAGGCGCGTTACAACCAGGTTTCCCTGCGCGCCGAAGTCAACCAGGACGTGCCGCACGACCTGATGAACGTCACGCTCTACACCGAAGCGCAAAACAGCGACCCGGCCAAGCTCGCCGCTGCCACCAGCGAAACCCTCAACATCGCCGTGGAACGCGCCCGCCAAGCCAAAGGCGTGACGGTGAAACTCGGCAGCCGCAATAGCTACCCGATCTACGATAACGACGGCCAGAAAATCACCGGCTGGCGTGAGCGCGGCGAAATTCGCCTGGAAAGCAGCGACTTCGCCGCCCTGTCCACCCTCACCGCCGACCTGCTGAAAGACCTGAAAGTCGCCAGCATGGACTTCGCCATCTCCAACGCCACCCGCAAAAAGAGCGAAGACGAATTGCTCAAAGAAGCCGTTGCCGCCTTCAAAGCACGCGCCGACATCGCCACCGCCGCCGTGGGCGGCAAGAGCTACAAACTGGTGAGCCTGAACCTCAACAGCGCCGGCTTCCAACCAATCCGCCCAATGCGCATGGAGGCGATGTCCAGCATGAGCAAATCTGCCGCACCGCAGGAAATTGAAGCGGGCACCAGTGAAGTGACGATGGCGGCTGATGGCGTGATTGAAGTGCAGATGCAGTAAGTTCGGCGTTGCCTGAACGATCCAATCGCGGCTAAAGCGGATCGCCGCCCGCTCTTACAGGTGTAGGAGCGGCTTTAGCCGCGATGCTCTTCGCCACACCCCAGTGCTCCTTTTCGAAGCACTCGCCCCACCCGCCAGCGCCGCGCCCTCCCCCGACCGCCCGGTCACTTTCCCTAACACTTATAAAAACGCGACATCCAAAGACGATCCCGCCACAGCTTCTACACTCTTTGACCTATGCAGCTTGCAGTGGGCATGTGCCCTGCATACTTTCCAGCCACTCGGTCGTTCACGATCTGAAGGCCGAACTCGCAAAAAACGACAACAACCTGAGGCCACCATGCAAAAGAAAGTTGCCCTTCCTTTGTTACTTGCAAGCGGATTGCTGACCAGCGCTCCTTTCGCCCACGCCGCCAGCACGCTGGTGTTTTGTTCTGAAGGCAGCCCCGCTGGCTTCGATGCCGCGCAGTACACCACCGGCACCGAGTTCGATGCGGCGGCCGAAACCATGTTTAACCGCCTGACTCAATTCGAGCGCGGCGGCACCGCTGTTGAGCCCGGCCTGGCAACCAGCTGGGAAGTGTCGGCAGACGGCCTCACCTACACCTTTCACCTGCGCGACGGCGTGAAGTTCCACACCACCGAGTACTTCAAGCCGACCCGCGAATTTAACGCCGACGACGTGCTGTTCACCTTCGAGCGCATGCTCAATAAAGATCATCCGTTCCGTAAGGCCTACCCCACCGAGTTCCCGTATTTCACCGATATGGGCATGGACACCAACATCACCAAGGTCGAGAAAATCGACGCCAAAACCGTGAAGTTCACCCTCGCGGCGGTCGATGCAGCGTTCATTCAAAACCTGGCCATGAGCTTCGCCGACATCCTCTCCGCCGAATACGCCGACAAGTTGCTCAAAGACGGCAAGGCTTCGGACATCAACCAGAAGCCTGTAGGCACGGGGCCGTTCGTGTTCAAGCGTTATCAGAAAGACGCGCAGATTCGTTACACGGCCAACAAGGATTACTGGAAGCCGGAAGACGTGAAGATCGACAACCTGATCTTCTCCATCGTTACCGACGCCTCGGTACGCATGCAAAAGCTCAAGGCCAACGAGTGCCAGATCACCCTGAACCCGCGTCCGGCTGACCTGGAATCGTTGAAGAAAGACCCGAACCTGGTGCTGCCAGAACAAGCGGGCTTCAACCTCGGCTACATCGCTTACAACGTCACGCACAAACCGTTCGAGCAGCTGAAAGTGCGTCAGGCGTTGGACATGGCGGTGAACAAAAAAGGCATCATCGACGCCGTGTACCAAAGCGCCGGCCAGCTCGCCACCAACGGCATGCCGCCGACCCAATGGTCTTACGACAACAGCATCAAAGACCCGGCCTTCGATCCAGAGAAAGCCAAGGCGCTGCTTAAAGAAGCCGGCATTGCCGAGGGCACCGAGTTCACCCTGTGGGCCATGCCGGTACAGCGTCCGTACAACCCCAACGCCAAGCTGATGGCTGAAATGCTGCAGGCCGACTGGGCCAAAGTTGGCATCAAAGCCAAGATCGTCAGCTACGAATGGGGCGAGTACATGAAGCGCGCCAAAGGCGGTGAGCACGACATCATGTTGATCGGCTGGAGTGGCGACAATGGTGACCCCGACAACTGGATGGGCACCCTCTACAGCTGCGACGCGGTAGAAGGCAACAACTTCTCCAAATGGTGTGACCAGGACTACGACAAGCTGGTCGTGGCCGCCAAACGCACCACCGATCAAGCCAAACGCACCGAGCTGTACAAGCAAGCTCAGCAGGTGCTGAAAGCGCAGGTGCCGATCACCCCCATCGCCCACTCCACGGTTTACCAACCGATGCGCAAAAGCGTGAAGGACTTCAAGATCAGCCCGTTCGCGCTGAACTCGTTTTACGGCGTCAGCGTAGAGAAATAGCTATCGCGTCGACCGTCTGGCATCGCGCCAGACGGTCTCGATTGCAGAGGCGCTTGTTTGAAGACTCCGAAAAATACCCATCTTTTCAGGGCGCTGCTGTTAGCGGCCGGTCTTTTTGCACCTGCGGTTTTTGCCGCGCCTGAACAAACCTTGGTGGTCTGCACCGAAGCCAGCCCGGAAGGGTTCGACATCGTGCAGTACACGGCCGCGACCACGGCTGATGCATCGTCAGAAACCGTGTTCAATCGCTTGGTCAATTTCAAACCGGGCAGCACTGAACTGGTCCCAGGTCTGGCTGAAAGCTGGGAAATTTCCCAAGACGGTTTGACCTACACCTTTCACCTGCGAGCCGGGGTGAAGTTTCACCGCAACAAGGCGTTTACGCCGACCCGAGAATTTAATGCCGAGGATGTGCTCTGGAGTTTTCAGCGTCAGCTGGACCCAACGCATCCGTGGCACAAGCTGGCCACCCGCGGCTTTCCCTATGCCGAAGCCATGGGCATGGCCGCGCTAATCGCACGCATCGAAGCAGCGGATGCACACACCGTGGTGTTTACCCTTAACCACGCCGAAGCGCCCTTTCTGGCCGACCTGGCCATGGGTTTTGCCTCCATTTACAGCGCCGAATACGCCGCGCAATTGCTCGTCAGCGGCAACGGCGAACAGCTGAACCAACAGCCCATCGGCACCGGCCCGTTTGTGTTCGAGCGCTACAGCAAAGACGCGCAGATCCGCTTTCGCAGCAACCCCGACTATTGGGACGGCGCGCCAGTGCTGACGCGGCTGATTTTCGCCATCACCCCCGACCCGAACGTGCGCCTGCAACGGCTGAAGGCCAATGATTGCCAAGTGGCCGTGTATCCCCGCCCTACCGACATTCCCGCTCTGCGCACCGAGCCTGAGCTAAAGGTGCTGGAGCTTGATTCATTGCTGACCGCCTATGTCGGTATCAACACCCGTCACCCGCCGCTGGACGATGTGCGTGTGCGCCAGGCCATCAACCTGGCGTTCGACAAAGCTGTGTATGTGCGCGCGCAATTCGGCGAAGGCGGCGCCTCCCCGGCTGTAGCGCCTTATCCGCCGACGCTGTGGGGCAGCGACCCAACGATCAAAGACTGGCCGCACGACGTGCAGCGGGCCAAGCAGTTAATGAAGGAAGCCGGGCATGGCGACGGTTTTGCACTGACCATCTGGACCCGCCCTGGCGGCGGCCCGACCAACCCCAACCCCGGTATCGGCGCGCAGTTACTGCAAAACGACCTGGCCCATCTCGGCATCAAAGCCACCATCCGCGTGTACGAATGGGGCGAGTTGCTCAAGCGCGCCAAGAATGGCGAGCACGACCTCATATTCATGGGCTGGGCCGGCGACAACGGCGACCCGGACAACTTCCTGACGCCCAACCTCTCCTGCGCCGCCGCCCGTTCTGGCGAAAACCAGGCCGGCTGGTGCAACGCTGAATTCGATGCGCTAGTTACCCAAGCCCGACTGAACAGTGATCAAACCCAGCGCGCCGAACTGTACCGCCAGGCGCTTGGGATTTTTCACCAGCAGGCACCGTGGATTTCGCTGGCCCATCCGAAACAATTCAGCGTGATGCGCAGTGACGTGCAGGGCTTTGTGCTAAGCCCCATGGGCTCGAACAACTTCGCCAAGGTGCAGCGCCGTGCTTTTGCAGAATGAGCCTACAAGCCTGCGCGCCGACACCGAGGCCGGCCGTCTGCCAGCGCCTATGCTGTGTTGCACGGGTCGGCGAATGCGAGAAAAATACGCGCCCTTTTCGCCTGGGCTCGAGCGGAGACTGAACCTGCGCAAGAGGTGGGGCTCAATAGCTCGCGAGACGTCCGCCCTCTCCCTAACCCTCTCCCGCAAGCGGGCGAGGGGACGAAACGAGTCAACACGAACACTAACCGTCACGGGCACCACCGTTCACCCGCTGACCCATAACAGCCTCGCGCACACCCACGCGAAGCCATAAAAAACGCCCGGCGCCGTTGACCCATAGCGCTGCCAGGTATGCCTAACCGGCTGATGAGTTGCACCAGACCAGGAGTACCGCCCCGCGATGTTCACTTTCATTGCCCGACGATTGGGGTTACTGATCCCCACGTTCTTTGGCATCACCTTGCTGACCTTCTCCCTGATTCGCCTGATTCCCGGCGACCCTGTGGAAGTGATGATGGGTGAACGCCGCGTAGACCCACAGATGCATGCCGAAGCCTTGGAGCGTCTGGGCCTGAACAAGCCGCTCTACGAGCAATACCTGAACTACATCGGCGATCTGGCGCAGGGCAATCTGGGCGAGTCGCTGCGCACGCGTGAAAGCGTGTGGCACGAATTCCTCACCCTGTTCCCGGCCACGTTGGAGTTGTCGCTGGCGGCCTTGCTGTTCGCCGGCACGCTGGGGTTGTTAGCGGGGGTGATCGCCGCGCTCAAGCGCGGCTCGCTGTTTGACCATGGGGTGATGGGCATTTCGCTGGCGGGTTATTCCATGCCGATTTTCTGGTGGGGCCTGCTGCTGATCATGTTCTTTTCGGTGTGGCTGGGCTGGACGCCGGTGTCGGGGCGTATCGACCTGCTCTACGACATCGAACCCGTCACCGGCTTCATGCTGATCGACACCCTGCTCAGCGACGAAGAAGGCGCCTTTCTCGACGCCCTGCGCCACCTGATTCTGCCCGCCATCGTGCTCGGCACCATTCCCCTGGCAGTGATCGCGCGCATGACCCGCTCGGCCATGCTCGAAGTGCTGCGCGAAGACTACGTGCGCACCGCGCGGGCCAAAGGCCTGTCGCCGACTCGAGTGATTTTTGTCCATGGCCTGCGCAATGCCTTGATTCCGGTACTCACCGTATTCGGCCTGCAAATCGGCGCGCTGTTGGCCGGTGCTGTGCTGACTGAAACCATTTTCTCCTGGCCGGGCATCGGCAAGTGGCTGATCGAGTCGATTGGCGCGCGTGACTACCCGGTGGTGCAGAACGGCATTTTGCTGATCGCCTGCCTGGTGATTCTGGTCAACTTCGTGGTGGACATCCTCTACGGCCTGGCCAACCCACGCATTCGCCATCAACGTTAAGGGAGGCCTGAACATGACCACCAACGCACCGTCTCCTGCGCCGGCACTGGCCGACCCGAGCACCCTGTACCCCTCGCCGATGAAAGAATTCTGGCAACACTTCGCCCGCAACAAAGGCGCGGTGGCGGGCCTGCTGTTTATGCTGCTAATTGTGTTTTGCGCGCTGTTTGCGCCGTGGGTGGCGCCCCACGACCCGAGTGAGCAATACCGCGACTTCCTGCTCACGCCGCCGGCCTGGGCGGCTGAAGGCCATAGCCAATTCCTGCTGGGCACCGATGAGTTGGGGCGCGATCTGCTGTCGCGGCTGATTCACGGCGCCCGCCTGTCGCTGCTGATCGGCTTGGCCTCGGTACTGATGTCGCTGATTCCGGGCATTTTCCTCGGCCTGGTAGGCGGTTTCTTTCCGCGCATTCTCGGCCCGACCATCATGCGTGTGATGGACGTAATGCTCGCCCTGCCCTCGTTGCTGTTGGCCGTGGCGATTGTCGCCATTCTCGGCCCTGGCCTGATCAATACCGTGATCGCCATTGCCGTGGTGTCGCTGCCCTCCTACGTGCGCCTGACCCGCGCGGCGGTGATGGGCGAGCTGAACCGTGACTACGTGACGGCGGCGCGCCTAGCTGGTGCCGGCCTGTTCCGCCTGATGTTTGTCACCGTGCTGCCCAACTGCATGGCGCCGCTGATTGTGCAGGCCACCTTGAGCTTTTCTTCGGCAATTCTCGACGCCGCCGCCTTGGGCTTCCTCGGCTTGGGCGTGCAACCGCCAACGCCTGAGTGGGGCACCATGCTGGCCTCGGCGCGTGACTACATCGAACGCGCGTGGTGGGTGGTGAGCCTGCCGGGCCTGACCATTTTGCTCAGCGTGCTGGCAATCAACTTGATGGGCGATGGGTTGCGCGATGCGCTCGACCCGAAACTCAAGAACGCCATTTGAGGAGCCCGTAATGAGCCTGCTGAATATCAAAAACCTGAGCGTGCGCTTCGGCGACGCCAACGCCGTACCGGTGGTCGACGGTCTCGACCTGAGCGTGGAAAAAGGCGAAGTGCTGGCGATTGTCGGCGAGTCGGGTTCCGGCAAATCGGTGACCATGATGGCGCTGATGGGCCTGATCGACGCACCCGGCATCATCAAGGCCGACGCCCTGAACTTCGACGGCCACGACATGCTGACGCTGAAAAGCCGCCAGCGGCGCAAGATCATCGGCAAAGACCTGGCCATGGTGTTCCAGGATCCCATGACCGCCCTGAACCCCAGCTATACCGTGGGTTTTCAAATTGAAGAAGTGGTTCGCCAGCACCTCGGCCTGTCTGGCAAAGCCGCACGCCAACGCGCCCTGGAACTGCTCGAACGGGTGGAAATTCCGGGCGCCGCGAGCCGCTTGAACGCCTACCCGCACCAGCTCTCGGGCGGCATGAGCCAGCGCGTGGCGATTGCCATGGCGATCGCCGGCGAGCCGAAACTGCTGATCGCCGACGAACCCACCACCGCGCTGGACGTGACCATTCAGGCGCAAATCATGGACCTGTTGCTCGACCTGCAACGGGACAAAGACATGGCGCTGGTGCTGATCACCCACGACCTGGCGGTAGTGGCAGAAACCGCTAACCGCGTGTGCGTGATGTACGCCGGGCAAGCGGTGGAGGTCGGCCAGGTGCCGGCCTTGTTCGACGCCCCGGCACACCCGTATACCGAAGCGCTGCTGGCCGCGATTCCGGAACACAGCCAGGGCGCCAAACGCCTGGCCACACTGCCCGGTATCGTGCCGGGCCGTTACGACCGGCCGGTGGGCTGCCTGCTATCCCCGCGCTGCCCGTATGTGCAACAGAAATGCCGCGACCTGCGCCCCGCCCTGGACCCCAGCGAACTTGGTGAAGTGCGCTGCTTCTTCCCGCGTAACCAGAACACCGCCCCCAGCCACCCAGAGAATCAGGAGCCCGCACGATGAGCGTAGTACTGACGGCTCGCGACCTTACTCGCCACTACGACGTCTCCCGTGGGTTGTTCCAACCGCACGCCACCGTGCGCGCCTTGAACGGGGTGTCGTTCGAACTGGAAGCGGGCAAAACCTTGGCCGTGGTGGGCGAATCCGGGTGCGGTAAATCGACCTTGGCCCGCGCGCTGACGCTGATCGAAGAGCCGTCTTCCGGCTCGCTGCAAATCGGCGGACAAGAAGTGAACGGCGCCAGCAAGGCCGAACGCAAACAACTGCGCCGCGACGTGCAGATGGTCTTTCAAAGCCCATACGCCTCGCTCAATCCACGGCAGAAAATTGGTGATCAGTTGGCCGAGCCGCTGCTGATCAATACCAACCTGTCGCGCAGCGAACGCCGGGAAAAAGTGCAAGCCATGATGCAGCAGGTCGGTTTGCGCCCGGAGCATTACCAGCGCTATCCGCACATGTTCTCTGGCGGCCAACGCCAACGCATTGCACTGGCCCGCGCCATGATGCTTAACCCGAAAGTGCTGGTGGCGGATGAACCAACCTCGGCGCTGGACGTGTCGATTCAGGCGCAGGTGCTGAACCTGTTTATGGACCTGCAAGCCGAGTTCAACACCGCGTATGTGTTCATCTCGCACAACCTTGCCGTGGTTCAGCACGTGGCCGATGACGTGCTGGTGATGTACCTCGGCCGGCCGGCGGAAATGGGTCCGAAAGAGAAGATTTACGCCAAGCCTCTGCACCCCTACACCCAGGCGCTGCTGTCGGCCACCCCGACCATTCACCCCGATCCGGACAAGCCGAAAATCAAAATCGTCGGCGAACTGCCCAACCCGCTGAAACCACCGAGCGGCTGCGCCTTCCACAAACGCTGCCCCCACGCCACCGAACGCTGCATCAAGGAAGAGCCGCAACTGCGCCTGCTCGACGCGCGGCAAGTCGCGTGTCACCACGCCGAGGTGATTAACGGGTTGTAAAGCAATCGCGGCTAAAGCCGCTCCTACCGGTACTCAAGATCCTGTGGGAACGGCCGGGCGGCGATCCGCTTTAGCCGCGATGCTTTTTTAGCCGATCAATAAACGTCGCGCCGGTAACGCCCTTCTTCGGTCAACTGCACCACGCGCTCATCGCCCAATACCTGGCGCAACGCCTGGTCCACGCCTTCGGCCATGCCCAGCAAACTGCCGCAGACGTAAATCGCCGCACCCTCTTCCACCCAGGCCTTAAGCGCGTCGGCCGCGTGCAGCAAGCGATGCTGTACGTAGACCTTTTCCGCTTGATCCCGCGAAAACGCCAGGTCCAACCGCGCCAGCTCGCCCGTCGCCAGCCAGCCCTGCAATTCGTCGCGGCAGAAGAAGTCGTGAGCCTCATTGCGCTCACCAAATAGCAGCCAATTGCGCGTCAAACCTTCAGCCACGCGCGCTTTCAGCAAGCTGCGCAGCCCGGCCAAACCGGTGCCGTTGCCCAGCAGAATGAGCGGGCGCGGCTCGCTCGATAGATGGAAGCCACTGTTGCGGCGCAGGCGCAGGCTGATGCTGTCGCCCACCTGGGCATGCACGCACAACCAACCCGAACCAAGGCCGAAGCTGCCGTCGATATGGGTTTCAACCCGCACCAGCAGTTGCAGCGTGCCGTCTTCCACCACCGAGGCAATCGAGTATTCGCGCGCGGTGATCGGCACCAGGGCGTCCACCAATGCCTGGGCATGCAAGCCCACCAGATGCCCACGGCTCGCAGGCAGTTGCCGGTTGGCCAGGGCCTGGGCCAGCGTTTCCTGCAAGCCGCCAACCTGCACGTGCGTGGTCGCGGCGATGCCCAGCCCGGCGAGGAAGGCCTCGACAGCGGCGGCGCTATTGCGCGGCATCACTTCCACCAAGTCGCCGGCTTGCCACGCCGACTGGCTATCGGGCGGGGTCAGGCTGAGCAAGAAAGTCGGCGAGCCGGCGCTGCCTGGGTTGAGCAGTTCACGTGCAGTGAGGGTCCAGTTGCCGTAGGTAGGCGACTGCCACGGTGCCGCCACCGAACCGCCCGACAACTGTGCAAGCTGCTGTTGCCACTGATGCAGCGCGGCGGCATCGCCGTTGTCGACCTCGACCGTGGGGAATTGCTGCTCACCACCTTCGTGGCTGAGCCACTGCTGCAACCGATGGGCGAAACCGCAGAAGTGCGCGTACTGGCGATCACCCAGGGCCAACACGGCGTATTTCAATTCGCTCAGGCCAAGAGTTTGCCCCAGCAGTTTGCGCTCGAAGCCGCGGGCGCTGTCCGGCGCTTCGCCGTCGCCAAAGGTGCTGACCACGAACAGCGCATGGCGCGCCTCGCGCAGGTGATTGGAACTCAGGCTAGCCAGCGGTCGCACGTTCACGGCGTGGCCAGCGGCTTGCAGTTGCCCGGCACTTTGCCAGGCCAGTTGCTCGGCGAAGCCGCTCTGGCTGGCGAAACCGATCAGCCAGTTATCGCCCTGGCCGGAACCCGCACTCACACCCTTTCTAGCCGCCAGCACCTGGCGTTTTTTACGACGGCGGTCGAGGTAGAGCAGCCAGCCCGTGATAAAGAACAGCGGCATGGTCACGCTGGCGGCGGTCATGAGAATGCGGCCGGTCAGGCCGAAATAACTGCCCACGTGCAGGCTGTAAATACTGGTCAGCAGTTGGTTGCCCAGAGGCTGATCGGCATAGCGCTTCTGGCTGCTCACCGCGCCGGTCGAGGCATCGAGCTGAATTTCGTTCATCGCCCGTTCGTGCGGGGAATTATCCAGCAGGTACAGCGCAGTGACCGGCTGCTTGGGCGCTTGAGGCAGACGCAGGTTGTACATCGCGAGCTGTGGGCCAGCTATGCCCACTACTGCCGACCACAGTGCGTCATAGTTCACCGGCACCGGTTCGGCAGCCTGCGGAGGCGGGCCCCTGCGCTCGCCACGGCCACCGCCCGGCTTGCCGCCCTGCTGGCCAGCCGGCGCGCCGCCGAGCAGCGCCGTGGCGCCATTGTTGAACCACTGGTACGACCAGGTCAGCCCGGTTACCGCCGCGAGCAGATAAAACACCAGACACCAGGTGCCGGCCACGGCGTGCAGATCCCAATTAAAGGCGCGGCCTTTCTTGGCCCAGTCGAACGTCAGCCACGTACGCCAGCTCAGCGCATTGCGCGGCCAGCGCAGGTACAAGCCGGACAGGCAAAAAAACAGCAGCATCAACGTACAGGCACCGGTGATTTGCTTGCCGAATTCGCCCATGGCCAGGAAGCGATGCAGTTGGAACATCAGGTCGAAAAACGCCTTGCCGGCAGGCTCACCGCGCAGCTCGCCGGTGTAGGGGTCGAAATAACGCATCGGCCCGCGACGCTCGCCCGGCTTGGGCGCAAAGAACACTTGCGACGCTTTGTTCTCCAGCGTGTACACGCGCATGCCGGCGATTCTCATGCCGGCCGCGCTTTCCAGTTTTTCCACCAACTGGCCGGGCGGCAACACACCACTTTCGCGCACCTGAATCTGCAGCACGTCCGGATTCAATGCCGTGGAAATTTCTTCCTGAAAGGAATACAGCGCCCCGGTGATGCCCATGAGGGCAAGCACCAAGCCGGCGGTGATGCCGAACAGCCAATGCAACTGGAACAACACGTTCTTGAACACGACAACCTCACCTGAACCGGCGCTTTTCAGCGCGACCAACCGTTAATAGCGGCGAATTCTATTTGAGAATTTATAGCAACTGCGCAACCTTTACTGATCGTTTACCTAGCAAACAAAAACCCCGAGCGATGCATCGCTCAGGGTTTGTTTGGCGCCGGGCTGAGGGTCGTCGCCCCTGCAAAGGTGGCGGTGCGACGATCCGGCATCCGGGATCTTTGGACGTGCACAGCTAATCGTCCAATCCCGAAACTCTGGACCCCCGGGTGCGCGAAAGTGACGGAGGTTTGGATAGTTGCGTACTCCAGCACGCAGCGCTGGAAAGCTGCGGGGCGCTTTGCAGCGGCGCCACCATCAGCCCGCCCGGCGACCGTTAGAAGTGGAAATTAGTAGAGATCAAAGCGGTCCGGCCTGCCGCCACGTGCGCCATGTGCGTCGAGTAAACCTGATCGTAATAACGCTCATCCGTCAGGTTCTGCACGTTAAGTTGCAGGTCCAGATTCTTGTTCACCACGTACTTGGCCATGGCGTCGTAGCGCCAGTAGTCCGGCACCTGCACGGTGTTGGCGGTGTTACCGAAGCGCGAATCCACGTAGTAAGCGCCGGCGCCCAGGGACAGCTTTGGCAGCAGTTGGTAGGTGGTCCAGAAGCTGGCGCTGTTTTGTGGGGTGCTTGGGATGTCGTTGCCGTCGTACAGGCCTTTCACATACACCGGCGGTGCGCCTCGGCCAGCAGTGTTGATCACACCGCCATCAACCAGCTCACCGTCGAGATAGGTGTAGTTGGCGAACACTTGCCATTTGCTGGTGATCTTGCCGCTAAGGCCGACTTCGAAACCGTCGACGCGGGTTTCACCGATGTTCTGGGTCAGACCGACCTCGTCACTCACGCGGGCGTTGGTTTTTTCAGTCCGGAATACGGCCGCGTTCACGCCCAGGCGCTCGTCGAAAAAGTCCCACTTGGTGCCTACTTCGTAATTACGGTTGCGCTCTGGTTCAAGCGATTGCGTGCCCACAGCAATGGCATCAGCGCCTTCGCCACTGGTTTCACCCACTGGGTTGCTGGAGGTCGACCACGCCGCGTAGATGCTGCCGTTTGGCAAGGGATTGAAGACCACGCCCAACTGGTAGTTCCAAAAGTGCGAGTTGTTTTCGTTGTCGAACGAGCCAGACACAAGATTGGCCGTACTCGCGGTAAGGCCTTGGGATTTGGTTTGGTAGTCGTCGTATCGAACGCCGCCGTTGATCGACCACTGTTCGTTGAACTTCAACGTGTCGAACACGTACGCCGATAGGGTTTTGCTGTCCGTGTCGGTGTAAGCAACGCTGTCGGCGATGGTGCCGTGAAAGGTGTCGTTGTAGTTCGGGTTGGCCAGGGTGGTGCAATCGTTCGAGTTGAGCATCGCGGTATTACAGGTGTTGCCAGCTACACGCTGGGACACAAAGTAGTTGCGGTTATGCACGCCTTCTTTGCTGAATTCGACGCCCGTATTCAGCGAGTGCTCAATGAACGCCGTATTGAAACGGGCGCTGAGGTCAGTCTGGTTAATCAGCCCTTCGGAGGTTGAGTTGCGGCTTTTCGCCGAGCGCTGCACGAAACCGCGCGCCACGTTATTGCGCGAGTCATCCGGGTTGGTGGCGATGTAGTCGAGCGTGGTGCGCACGATGCGCGAGGTGTTCGACACGGTGACGTTTTCGTTCAGGTCGTGCTCGAGCTTGATGGTGCCGGTGTCAGTAGTGCTGTCGCGGTAGTCGCGCGAGGCGAAGCCGTAGAACTTGTCTTTGTTGCCAGTCGGGGTGCGCACGCCATCAGCGCCGACGGTGCTTTGCAGCGGGTTGCCGAGGTCGGGCGTGTCTTCGCCTTCGACGTGGTAGTACGACACGGTGGCGCGGGTCGGCGTGTTCAGGCCGAAGGTCACGGTCGGCGCCACGCCCCAGCGGCTGACGTCGACCCCGGCGCGGCCAGCGACATTGGCGTCGTGCTGCATCAGGTTGATGCGCGCGGCGATGTTCTCGGTAAGCACGCGGTTAACGTCGAGGGTATAGCGGCGGGTCTGGTCGGAGCCGAAGGTGAAACCGGCGTCGGCAAAGTCCTGCTGCTTGGCAGTCTTGCTGATCAGGTTGAGGCTGCCACCGGTGGAACCGGCGCCGGTGAAGGCCGAGCCTGGGCCCTTGCTCACTTCAACCTGCTCAATGTTGAACACTTCACGGGTTTGCGACGCGACATCGCGCAGGCCGTCGATAAACATGTCGCTCTCGGCGTTGAAGCCGCGAATGATCGGGCGGTCGCCCGCTGGGTTACCGCCCTCGCCCGCACCGAAGGTGATGCCGGAGGTGGTGCGCAGCGCGTCGGCCAGGGAAAGGGAACCGGTGTCCTTGATCACTTGCTCGCTGATAACGGTGATGCTTTTCGGCGTTTCACGCAGCGGCGCGGTGTACTTCTTCGAAGCCGATTCGTCGACCTTGTAGTTCTCGGCCTGATCTTGCTCACCGACCACGCTAGTGGCTTCCAATGCAACCGGCTCGGCAGCATGCGCGAGGGGCGAAGCGGACATGGCCATGCCGACGGCAGTGGCGAGCATACGTGGCGAAAAAACAGTCGATTCTGTGGACGTGGCGGACATGCGGTTTCCCTCCCCAGGAATGGCAAAGGCCGCGGAATGTAGAGCAACAGTTAAAGGTTAGCAATTGGTAATAATTCGCATGTAACAATCTTTACATAATGTTTACATTTTGAAAAAACGCTGAAGGCCGCGTGGGGCTTGGGTTTAATCCAGTTGCCAGCGAGCCAGGCGGCGAATTATCATTTGCGACTTACTTTCAAATACAAACGGTTCCGCCATGCTTTTGCACATTCCGGGCGTTTTCAGCAGCGATGAAGTCCGGCAGATTCGCAGCGCGTTGGAACAGGCCGAATGGGCCGATGGCAAGGTGACGGCAGGCTTTCAATCGGCCAAGGCCAAACATAACTTGCAGCTGCCCGACGACCATCCGTTGGTCCGCGAAATCAGCAGCGAAATGCTCACCCGTTTGTGGCAAAACCCGTTGTTCATGTCGGCCGCCTTGCCGCACAAAGTCTTTCCACCGCTATTCAACTGCTACACCGGCGGCGGCTCGTTCGACTTCCACATCGACAACGCCATTCGCCAAGTAAAAAACAGCGTGGAGCGGGTACGCACCGACCTTTCCGCCACGGTTTTTTTCAGCGACCCGGACGAGTACGACGGCGGCGAGCTGATCATCCAGGACACCTACGGCAACCAGCGCATCAAGCTGCCGGCCGGCGACATGGTGCTGTACCCCGGCACCAGCCTGCACAAGGTCGAAGCCGTGACTCGAGGCGCGCGCTTCGCCTCGTTTTTCTGGACGCAAAGCCTGGTGCGCGAAGACAGCCAGCGCGCCTTGCTGTTTGAAATGGACCAAGCCATTCAACAACTGACCCAGGCCGTGCCCGACCACCCTGCCCTGCTGCAACTGACCGGCAACTACCACAACCTGCTACGCCGCTGGGCCGAGGTGTAAACCATTGACCGCCCTCCTGCGCCGCGAAGAACACCTCGACACCGACGACCTGGCGGCACTGCTGGCGAGTGATCCCGGCCGCGCCGCCAATGCCGTATTAACCGCCGCCAGGCAGGGCTCGCTGGATGCGCAAACCATGCTCGGCCAACTGCTGCTGGAAGGCCGCGGCATTCAGCGCGACCCGGCGCTGGCCGTAACCTGGTTCCGCATCGCTGCGCGCAACGGCCACGCCATGGCGGACAACATGCTCGGCCGCTGTCTGGAGCATGGCTGGGGCGCAGAGGCGAATCTCACCGATGCCGCCGAACACTACCGCCGCGCGGCAGACGCCGGGCTGGACTGGGGCCAATACAACCTCGCCAACCTGCTCGCCACCGGCCGAGGCGTGCTGCGTGACCCGCCGCAGGCATTCGCCCTGTACAAACGCGCCGCCGCTCAAGGGCACGCCAAGTCCATGAACCTGGTCGGCCGTTATTTCGAAGAAGGTCAGGTGGTGATTCGCGACGTCGCGCTGGCCCACGACTGGTACCGCCGCTCCGCCGAAGCGGGCGACTTTCGCGGCCAGTTCAGCTACGCCGCCGTGCTGGCGGAAAAAGGTGACGTGCGCGCGGCGGCGGCCTGGCTGGAGTTGGCGCTGCAGCATGGAAATCTGAATTTTCTGCGAGTGGCGAGGCAGTCACTGCAACAGGCCGAGCAGCCGGGAATTCGCGCGTTGGCGGCGGATTACTTCCGGCGTGCGGCCGAATTGGGGGATGACGGCGACCGTGAGGCGTACGCGGCGATTTGCTGATTCACGCTTTCGTAATTCCTGCGCGGGCAGGAATCCAAGGTGGTTCAGAAAAAACGCGCACGGCGGCAGATACTGGGTCCCCGCGTGCGCGAGGACGACGGTGGTTGTTCGCAAATTCAGCGCTGGATGTTGGCAAATTCAGCGCAATAAAAGCCCCGCACATGGCGGGGCTTTTTTCGTTCAGCTAAGGCTTACAGGTAGAACGCTTTCAGCGGCGGGAAGCCGTTGAATTCCACTGCGCTGTAGCTAGTGGTGTAGGCACCGGTGGAGAGCCAGTACAGGCGATCACCAATCGACAAGTTCAGCGGCAGGCCGTACTTGTAGTTCTCGTACATGATGTCGGCGCTGTCGCAGGTCGGGCCGGCGATGACCACTTCTTCCATCTCGCCTTTCTTCTCGGTCCAGATCGGGAACTTGATGGACTCGTCCATGGTTTCGATCAGACCAGAGAACTTGCCCACGTCCACATACACCCAACGCTCAACAGCAGTACGCGATTTACGCGCCACCAGCACGACTTCGCTGACCAGGATGCCAGCGTTGGCGATCAGCGAACGGCCCGGTTCCAAGATGATTTCCGGAAGGTCGTCACCGAAGTCTTCCTTGAGGAAGCGAATGATCTCTTCGGCGTAGGTTTCCAGGCTGTTGGTGCGGGTGATGTAATTGGCCGGGAAGCCGCCACCCATGTTGATCAGTTTCAGCTCGATGCCGTCTTCTTCTTTCAGGCGCTCGAAAATCACTTTTACCTTGGCGATTGCCGCGTCCCACACCGAGATGTCGCGCTGCTGCGATCCGACGTGGAACGACAGGCCGTAAGGCACCAGGCCCAGGTCACGGGCCAGAATCAGCAGGTCCATGGCCATATCGGTCTGACAGCCGAACTTGCGTGACAGCGGCCAGTCAGCGGTGGTCGAGCCTTCGGTGAGGATGCGCACATACACTTTCGAACCCGGCGCGGCCTTGGCGATGTTGCGCAGGTCGGCTTCGGAGTCGGTGGCGTACAGGCGCACACCTTTGTCATAGAAATAACGGATGTCGCGGGATTTCTTGATGGTGTTGCCGTAGCTGATGCGCTCCGGGCCGACGCCAGCGGACATGACTTTGTCCAGCTCATAGATCGAGGCGATGTCGAAGTTCGAGCCTTTGTCGCGCAGCAGCTCGATGATTTCGATAGCGGGGTTGGCCTTGACGGCGTAATAGACCTTGGCGAACTCGAAACCGGCGCGCAGATCATCGTAAGCCTGGCTGATGATATTGGTGTCGATCACCACGAACGGGGTTTCTTGCTGATCGGCGAACGCCTTCATTTTCTGGAAGGTTTCGCGCGGGTAGTAGTCTTCGACCTTAATCGACATGCGGGGGACTCCATGGGCAAAACAAACAAAGGTAGTAAGGGGTGGCTTTGTGACAAAGCCGCGAACGTCTAATCCGTTTCCCCACTTTGGTTCGCCTACTTCCCAAGGCTTGTCGCCGAGTATCGAAACCGATCTCTCGTCGTCAGTACTTGAGCCGCATGGATCGTTTCCAGCAT
Organism: Pseudomonas sp. AC070; assembly: GCF_979258635.1. Lineage (NCBI taxonomy): Bacteria > Pseudomonadati > Pseudomonadota > Gammaproteobacteria > Pseudomonadales > Pseudomonadaceae > Pseudomonas > Pseudomonas sp. AC070. Next base: position 893,956 of record NZ_OZ409871.1, on the reverse strand, counting down.
GGACGTTCGGGCGCGAACTTTAGGAGCATGTGGGGGCAAGATCAATCAAAAAATGCCGCTGTTTTGCACCTGATTGTCGCCTCACCGATTGCCCGTTTTGGATTCCAAACAAAACGTCCGAAATGCTGCACAAACCGTTGCGGCGCTTGGCTTCCAGCGCAGGTGCTGAGGGGAAGTATCCAGTCCGTTTTTGACAGACCGGCTATCACCATCAGGGTTCATTTGGATCGACCCAACGGAGCGACCGGCGCTTACGCCACGGCCGCCCATCGAGGCGGGGCATCCTGTATACTTCGCGCCCAATTTCCAGCTCCACGACCAGGTTCTCGCATGTCCATTCAGGCCGCCGAAGTCGCGAAACGCCGTACGTTCGCCATCATCTCCCACCCCGACGCCGGTAAAACCACCATTACCGAGAAGCTTCTGCTTATGGGTAAAGCCATTGCCGTGGCGGGTACGGTGAAATCGCGTAAATCCGACCGCCATGCGACGTCTGACTGGATGGAAATGGAGAAGCAGCGCGGCATCTCCATCACCACCTCGGTGATGCAGTTCCCCTACCGCGAGCACATGATCAACCTGCTCGACACCCCCGGCCACGAAGACTTCTCGGAAGACACCTACCGCACCCTGACGGCAGTGGACTCGGCCCTGATGGTGCTCGACGGCGGTAAAGGCGTTGAACCGCGCACCATCGCCCTGATGGACGTGTGCCGGCTGCGCGACACGCCCATCGTCAGCTTTATCAACAAGCTGGACCGCGACATTCGCGACCCCATCGAACTGCTTGATGAAATTGAAGCCGTGCTGAAAATCAAGGCCGCGCCGGTGACCTGGCCGATTGGCTGCTACCGCGACTTCAAAGGCGTGTACCACCTGGCCGACGACTACATCATCGTCTACACCCCGGGCCACGGCCACGAACGTACCGAGACCAAAATCATCGAGAAATTGGACTCCGACGAAGCCCGCGCGCACTTGGGCGACGAGTACGAGCGCTTTATCGAACAGCTGGAATTGGTTCAGGGCGCCTGCCACGAATTCGATCAGCAAGAATTCCTCGACGGCAAACTGACCCCGGTGTTTTTCGGCACCGCGCTGGGCAACTTCGGCGTCGACCATGTGCTCGACGCGGTGGTCGACTGGGCGCCTCAGCCCCTGGCTCGTGTGGCCAACGAGCGCACCGTGGAGCCAGAGGAAGAGAAATTCAGCGGCTTCGTGTTCAAGATTCAAGCGAACATGGACCCCAAACACCGCGACCGCATCGCCTTTATGCGCATCTGCTCCGGCAAATACGACAAAGGCATGAAAATGCGCCACGTTCGCCTGGGCAAAGAGGTGCGCATCGGCGACGCCCTGACCTTCTTCTCCTCCGAACGTGAGCAGCTGGAAGAAGCGTTTGCCGGCGACATCATCGGCTTGCACAACCACGGCACCATCCAGATCGGCGACACCTTCACCGAAGGCGAAAACCTCGGCTTCACCGGCATCCCGCACTTCGCCCCGGAACTGTTCCGCCGCGTGCGCCTGAAGGACCCGCTGAAATCCAAGCAACTGCGCCAAGGCCTGCAAGAACTCGCCGAAGAAGGCGCCACCCAGGTGTTCTTCCCGGAACGCAGCAACGACATCATCCTCGGCGCCGTGGGCGTGCTGCAGTTCGACGTGGTCGCCAGTCGGCTGAAAGAGGAATACAAGGTCGAGTGCCAATACGAGCCGATCACCGTTTGGTCTGCTCGCTGGATCGACAGCAGCGATAAGAAGAAGCTTGAAGAATTCAAGATCAAGGCTGTGGAAAACCTGGCCATCGACGGCGGCGGGCACCTGACCTACCTGGCCCCGACGCGGGTGAATTTGAGCTTGATGGAAGAGCGCTGGCCTGAGGTGAAGTTCAGGGCTACGCGGGAGCATCATTGAATTAGTGATGTTGCCTCAACGGCCCCTCACCCCTGCCCCTCTCCCGCGGGCGGGAGAGGGGTTCCAATCGGTGCATGCCGCACCCCCTCGGTCGGGCTGGTCTCCCCTCTCCCGCCTCGCGGGAGAGGGGCTGGGGGTGAGGGCCGCTCTTGCTGCTCTACCCAAATCCGCAACGCCTCCATAACCGCGTCCATCTCGCCAAATACCTGATTATTCCAAAAGCGCAACACGCTATAACCCCGCGTATTCAGCCAGTCGCTGCGACGGTTATCGTATTCAACTTGTTCTGAATGCTGGCCGCCGTCGAGCTCAACAATCAAATTCAGCTCCCTGCAAACGAAATCAACGATGTAATGCCCAAGCGGTACCTGACGCCTAAACTTGAGCCCCATAAATCGGCGGTCTCTCAACCTAAACCACATCACCCGCTCCGCCTCCGTCGCCGCTCCTCGCAACCCTTTGGCACGCCCGCGCAAATCCATTTACCCTACCCCCATGCAGCTAATAGACACCCACACCCACCTCGACTTCCCCGACTTCGATCACGATCGCAGCCAGCTCCTGGCCAATGCGCGGGATAAAGGAGTTGAGCGCCTGGTCGTACTCGGCGTCTATCAGAGCAACTGGCAGCGTGTATGGGACTTGGCCCAGGAAAACGACGGCCTCTATGCGGCCCTCGGCCTGCATCCCGTCTATTTGGAGCAGCATCACTCCGACCATGTAAGCGAACTACGCACGTGGCTGGAGCGCCTGGCGGGCTCAGAAAAACTCTGCGCCATTGGCGAGTTCGGGTTGGACTATTACCTGCCCGAACTGAACCGCGAGCGCCAACAAGCGTTGTTCGAAGCCCAACTAAGTTTGGCAGCCGAGTTCGAACTGCCGCCGCTGCTGCATGTGCGTCGCAGCCACGCGCAGGTGATCGCCACGCTCAAGCGTTTCAAGCTGAAACGTCCGGGCATCATTCATGCGTTCGCCGGCAGCTATGAGGAGGCGCGGGAGTACATCAAGTTGGGCTTTAAATTAGGGCTGGGCGGCGCGCCCACTTGGCCGCAGGCGTTGCGCCTGCGCAAAGTGGTGGCGCAATTACCCGCCGAGGCCGTGGTGCTGGAAACCGACGCCCCGGACATGGCGCCTGCCATGCATCCCGAACAACGCAACAGCCCCGCGCATCTGCCGGACATCTGTGCAGCCCTGGCCGAAATACGCGGCGAGACAACGGAAGATTTCGCACGCGTCACCACCGATAACGCCAGGGCTGTATTCGGCTGGTAAGCCCCTTCCAACGCGGCGCAGAAACAACAAAGCCGCCATAAGGCGGCTTTGTCATTCAACAGCTCCGGTCAGACGCGGAACGCGCTGATCAATTGCTTGAGATGGGCCACTTCGCCCGACAGTTCACGGCTCGCCTGCTCGGTCTGGCTTGCGCCTTCAGCCGTACGCTCGCCGGCCAGGTTGATTTCGACGATGTTCTGGTCGATGTCGTGCGCCACAGCTGTTTGCTGCTCCGCCGCTGCCGCGATCTGCTGGTTTTGGTCGACGATCATGCCCACCGCACCCAGGATATTTTCCAGCGCCACCTGCACCTTGCCGGACTCGGCCACGGTGTTGTCGGCCATGCTGTGACTGCTGTGCATGGTTTTGACCGCCGCACCGACGCCGCCTTGCAGCTTGGCAATCATCTTTTCGATTTCTTCAGTGGACTGCTGGGTGCGCTTGGCCAGGTTGCGGACCTCGTCGGCCACTACGGCAAACCCACGACCCTGCTCGCCAGCACGCGCTGCCTCGATGGCCGCGTTCAGGGCCAAGAGGTTGGTTTGTTCAGCGATGCCTTTGATCACGTCGAGCACTTGGCTGATCGAGGCACTGTCGCTGGCCAGTTGATTAATGACGGTTACCGACTGATCAATTTCGTCAGCCAGTCGTTGGATGCTGCCAACCTGCAACTCCACCAGCGCGCGACCGCTGACGGTTTCGTGGTTGACGCTCTGCGCGCTGTCTACGGCGGCGGCGGCGCTACGGGCAACTTCCTGCGCGGTGGCGGACATCTGGTTCATCGCCGTGGCCACTTGTTCGATCTGGCTACGCTGCCCAGCGACGGCCTGGTTGCTTTGCGCAGACACGTCTTCCACCCGATCGGCCTGCACGCCCACAGCAGTAACCGTGTGGCCGACGCGCTCAATGAGGTGGTGAATCTTCTGCACGGTGCCGTTGAACACTTCACCTAATTCGCCCAGTTCGTCACGACTCTGCGCACGGAAGCTGACGGTCATGTCGCCGGCCGCCACTTGGTCCATTACCTTGCCGAGGCTTTTCAGCGTGGTGCGGGTGGACACATAAAACGCGCCGTAGAGGTAACCAATGAGGATGAACACCACCAACAGCGCCACCACCAGCAGCACCATCTGGGTTTGCTTACGCTCCAGACGTTTTTGCAGTTGTTGCTTGAGGAACACCAAGGCGGCGTCGTTCAGCTGATAGGTTTTTTCCATCGACGCCGACACTTTGTCGTAGAACCCCTGCCACGGCTCGTCCAACGAGTCGGCCATGACCACTTGGTCTTCGAAGAACGTGCTGCTTTCTTTCAATGTGGCGCGGCTGGCTTCGGCCAGGCTTTTCAACGCTTCTTGTGCAGCCGGGCTGCCATCGAGCGCGTCGTTGATGGTCAGGCCGTATTCGGCGTGGAGTTTTTCCAGCAGCAACAGCAATTCATCGAACTTGCCGCTGGCGGAGGAGTTCAGGAAGCCTTGAGCCAACGACGCTGCGCCCAGCGAGCGCCCGGTGCTCAGAGCAGAAGTGACGGAGGTGGTGCCGTTGGTGACCAGCTCAATCATCTGGCGCACGGTGGTCTGGTTGTCTTGGCTGAGGCCGGCCTGGTTGGCGATGATCTTGATCAGTACCTGCATGTTGCCCTGCAGCTTCTCGATCATCGGCGCTTTGCTCTGCAACGATGTTTCGGCGTCGGCAGCCTTCAGGGCTTTTTCCAGTTCGTCACGCTTGGAGATGAACAGCTCGATCTGGTCGGCATCGGTAACCACCGGTTCGAGCTTGAGCAGGTCGGCTTCGATGCGTTTGCTCAGCGCGCCAATACGCGCTTCGAGATCGCCCGCCTTGCCGGATTGGCCGACGGCGGCGTTGATCTCGACCATGTCATTGAGGTTTTCAAGGTCGCCGCGCAACTTGAGGCTGGCGCTCATCAAGTCGAGGCTTTGCAGCTCGGCGCGCGTGCCGATGAACTCGTGATACGAGTCCCGCACGAGATAGAAGTTGGTAACCAGCATCGGCAGAAAGAACAGGACGCTGATCAAGCTGAATTTCATACCAAAACTGAGGCGATTCATCAGCGCGATGGCCGGATACAGCACGGTCTTCACAAGACGTCTCCTGATCACATTATTGTTATTGGATCGTCACAGGGCAGAACGGGGACGCAGCGGGGGTCAATCGCTTAAGTCCCTGTCGACCCGTGAGCGTCGCAGTGCGCATTAACCGTGCAGTGAGCGTGACACAAGTCACAAACTGCCGGGCGCGGCATTCTGTATACCCGATATCGGCACGCACCTTTGTAACTTAAGGTTAAGTGAGCGTCCATCGCCAGGAAGGGCCATTGATCTGAGTGATGGCACTTCACACCCAATGACGGCGGGACGCCAGCCAGTCCGGGCGTTTCAGCCCGACCGGCGGTGTCGTAACGGCGTTAAAACAATAATGTCCAGACGGCAAAACCGGCGTACCAGAACACCCCGGCGCGAACCAGCAATTGCCACAAACCGTCGAGGCTCGACACGCCGCTTTCGCCCAAGGTCGGCACGCCAAAATCTTCAGCGGCACGGCCGCTATTGGCGACCAGTTGGGCGGCAGAAATGTTCCAGTTCAGCAGCTCATGGAGCAGCACGCGGCTCACGGCTACAAAGCTGCCCACCAGCGCAAAACTGCCAGCCAGCAGACGCACCGGCAACCAGTCGAACGCATGACGCCATTGCCCCGCGCGGGCGCGCAAGGCGGGGTCTTCAGCGTGTTCGACAGTCAATGCCAACAGGCGATAGGCGATTGCCGCCAACGGTCCGAGCAACGCGTACCAGAAAATCACCGCAAAAAAGCTCTGATAACCCTGCCACAGCAAAAAGCCCTGCGCTTGCTGCAGGAGGCTGTCGGGGTCCGGCGCTTCAACGTTCAAATCACGTTGCGCCACCAGGTACGCGCCTTCTACATCTTCACGGCGCCAGGCGTCGCGAAACGGCCCCAGCGCCACCAGTGGATCGCCACGCCCCAGGCTATAAACCAGGACCCACAAATGCACCGGCAACGTCAGCCAACCATGTAGCGGCACGCCGAGCACTGCGAGCAACAGCGCCAACGCTGCGACCGGCGCAAGCACCAGCACCGCCAATTGCAGCCACGGGTTATGACGAAAAGCGGCCTGCCGCTCAGCCCACGCCAACAAGCGCAGCCAGGCACCGTCTTGCTGGATTCTGGCGCGCCAGGACGAGAACTTCTCGACCCACAACACCAAGAGCAGCACTAGAAAACTCATGACACGCCTCCCTCTGACGACGGGCGTTCGCCCGCCTTTCCTTGATCTGCCAGGCCGGCAAGAAAGCGCGGCCACTCGAAATGCTCGCCCGGATCGGTCTTACGGCCCGGCGCGATATCGCTGTGGCCGCAGATTCGCTCAGGCTTGATAGCCGGATACGCCGCGCACAGCTGCGCGCTCAACTGCGCAAGCACGGCATATTGAATAGCGGTGAACGGCTGGTCGTCGGTGCCTTCCAGCTCAATGCCTATCGAAAAATCATTGCAGTTGTCGCGCCCCTCGAACAACGACAGCCCGGCGTGCCAAGCGCGGTCCAGGCACGACACGAATTGAATCACGCTGCCGTCGCGCTGAATCAGAAAATGTGCCGACACGCGCAGCTCGGCGATCCCGGCAAAGTACGGATGCTCGTCAGCACACAGGCAATTCTGAAACAGCTCAACAACCTTTCCCGTACCGAATTGCCCCGGCGGCAGGCTGATGTTGTGAATCACCAGCAGCGAAATTTCCCCATTGGGCCGCTCATTGAAATTGGGCGACGGGCAATGGCGGATACCGTCGCACCAGCCGGTGGTGGGGTCCAACTGCATACATTCTCCTTGGCAGGTCCGCTGCAAACGGCCCGCAAACTGCCGACCACTCTAGAGCAGCCCACCGCCGCGGCCAACCCTGAAAACGACGACGCCCGGCAAAGGCCGGGCGTCGTTGTAAAAGCAGGCTGCGCTTAGGCGTTTTTCAACCGGCGCAAGTTGCCGATTACCGACTCCAGCGCACGGTCAAACAACAGCGCATCGTCAAGCAGACGAATCGCGTTGCGGCGGAATTCGACCGCGAGGCCCATGCGGGTTTTCTCTAGTACTTTCATGCCCGTGCGGTTAACGAAAATGTATTTGCCGGTTGGCTTGATGATCGCCGCCAACTTGCAACGCACTTTGTGCTCTTCGTCTTCTTGAAATTCGACCCAGCTACCAACCACAAGGCTGTCAACACGGGCCAGGCCTTCGTCATCATCCGGCAGCACCATTTCTGGTTCTTGCACGCGGTTTTCACCCGGCGCCAGCAGCACGATTTCTTCAACCACTTCGACCATCGCCGGCACGGCAATAGCCTCGACTTCGTCTTCAGGCGGCAGCTCCAGCAGCGGCGCATCGCCATCTGCTGCGACTGCATCGGCGTCAGGTTCAACCGCCTCAGGCATCGGCCGCTTGAAGCGCTGGAACGCCTGTACATGCAGGTTTTCCAGCTGACTGAAAAATTCGCTGGTGGAGAACGGGTCGAACGCCGCGCTGGCCATGCCTTCGCGCAGGGCTTTCAGCAGACCGGGCACCAGCTCCAGCAAACGCAGACGCGCCTCGGGATCTTCATGCGGGGCCACGCTCCACACCAGGTCGTCCATGGTGCTCAAGGCCGCGTCCCACTCAGGCGAGTTCACGCCGTGCTTGAGGCAGGTGAGCATCATCACTTTGCTCCAGGCTTCCTGGAGCAAGCGCACCACTACTTCGGGCAGGGTTTTACCGAGCAGACGTTCATTCAACGCATGTTCGACTTCGCGACGAGCCAGTTCGGCCTTGGCGCTGCCCTCTTCGGCATCACGGGTGCGTTGTTCGAGCAACTCGCTGCGGCGACGCTCATCGCCGGTAAAGGCGAGGAAATCGGCCAACAGCTCGGAGAAAATCGCCGGATCGTCAACGAAATCGTTAAGCAGGCGCTGCACGATGCTTTCGATCTTCTGATACAGGCTGTCGCGCTGAGCGTCGTCCTGCTCTGCCCAGCCCAAGGCGGCGGCAGCAATTTCGTTGAGCAGACGACGCGCCGGATGGCTGCCACGGCTGAAGAAGGTTTTATCCAGAACCGCGACCTTCAACATCGGAATTTGCAGACGTCCAATCAGCGCTTTCAGCGAGTCGGACAGGGTGCGGTCGTCGAGGATGAACTCAAATAACATCGACACCAGGTTGATCACATCTTCATCAACCTCACCGACCACGCGCGACTTGCCGCTCTTGGCGCTGGCGCGCACCAGCAGTTGTTCCAGCTGGTTGCGCAGGTCGAAGTCGTCTTGCACGGCGGTAGTGAACGCCGGGCGCTGCTGCATGTGGGAAAGCAGGCGCATCAAGTCATTACTGGAAATCGGCAAGGCGTCGGCGGGCATTTCGCGACGCGGCAAACCGCTGCCACGCACTTGCGACAACAGCTCTTGCAGCACGCCAAACACTTCCTGAACGCCTTCATCGGCGTAACCACCACCGTGGCTGACTTCGCCAGGCGCACCGGTGGCGGGAGCACTACGCATACCACTGCTGGCCGGGCCGGCTTTACGACGCACCGGCGCCGTCTTCAGCTCTGGCAATACGCCGGCCTGAATCAGCTGTTCGTTGGTGTCGGAATAAAGTTGGTCGAGGTCGGCCAGTACATATTTCTCAAACAGCTTGAGAATGATCAGTTTGACCTTGATCTCAACGCCCAGACGGCTGCAGGCCTCCAGGAAGAATTCACAGAGAACGGTCGGACCGAGCGGGTTGGTTTTGTCGTCAATTTTCTTGCTGACCATCGCGTTGATGCGAGTGGTCAGGTGGCCGAGGGCGACCGCATCGCGGCTCATTACCTTGGCGACCATGGAATCCAGCGCTACGGTCTCTTCCAATTCATCGTTTTGCACCAACGCCAAGGTGTCGAACGACACGGCGTCCAACTGCGGCGCGCGGCCGATTTCGTACTGGTTCAGGTTGGCGAAGGTTTCAAAGACTTTCTGCAGGAAGCCGCGCTCAATGCCCTTGCGCTTCAGACGCAGGTCACGCATGGCCTCGAAAAAGGCGTTCTGCTCAGCGTTACTGGTCGCGCGGTCGGCCATCTCGAAGAGGGTATCGTCCGCGTTGTCGAACAACGCCTGCAAGGCTTGTTTCAGCTGCTGGGCAGCTTTGTCGCGCACGTGAATGAGTGCCACGGGCAGCCTCCCCGCCGGTGATGTTGGCGAGTGCTCGGGGGCAACCTTGTTGAGGTGCACCACTTTCGCATCAGTCATTGCAACTCTCCCGCAGACCGGCCATCTGGCTCTCACATCTGCATAACGATCAACTGAGCGTCATCCGTTTTACGTCAAGGGCATGGCGTCAATAATAAGCAGTAAAAGCGATTATAGAGAGCCGGAGCAAGATGAAACCCGACTTCTTGCCCAGATATGACCTACATCACACATGTACCGCATCTGATTCCAAACGGCTACTAACGGACGACCAACGCGCGAAACTCCGCACAGTTCCGCCCCTACAAATGGCGCTGCACAGAGACCTTCGCCTCCTTATAATTGCCCCCATCCGAAACGGGAGCTCCCAATGCCGAACCTTGCCCTCGCCGAACTTGGCGCAGAAATTCAAGCCAACGTACGCCGTGCTCTTCGTGAAGACGTCGGCAGCGGCGACATCACCGCCCAACTGATCCCCGCCGAGCGCCTTGCTCACGCCACCATCATCACCCGCGACGCCGCCGTCATAGCCGGCAGCGCATGGGTTGACAACGTATTCGCCCAAATAGATCCGCGCGTCGCTGTGCACTGGCAAGTTCAGGACGGTGACCGGGTGCAGCCTAACCAACCTTTATTTCACCTCGAAGGCCCCGCACGCGCCCTGCTCACCGGCGAGCGCAGCGCCCTCAACTTCCTGCAAACCCTCTCCGCCGTCGCCACCCGCTGCCGCCACTACGCCGACCTCGTCGAAGGCACCGGCGTGAAACTGCTCGACACCCGCAAAACCCTGCCCGGCCTTCGCCTGGCACAGAAATACGCCGTCACCCAAGGCGGCTGCCACAACCACCGCATCGGCCTGTACGACGCTTTCTTGATAAAAGAAAACCACATCGCCGCCTGCGGCGGCATCGCCCAAGCCATCAAAGCCGCCCACGGCATCGCCCCCGGCAAACCGGTCGAGGTTGAAGTAGAGAGCCTGGCAGAACTAAAGGAAGCGCTGGATGCGGGCGCCGACATCATCATGCTCGACGAACTGAGCCTCGATGAAATGCGCACGGCGGTGGCAATGACCGCCGGCAAGGCGAAGTTGGAAGCGTCGGGCGGCATTAATGAGACGACGCTGCGGGTGATTGCTGAGACGGGGGTGGATTACGTGTCGATTGGCACGTTGACCAAGGACGTTAAGGCGGTGGATTTGTCGATGCGGTTGAGTATTTAAAGCCAAGCGCCACCTACCGCACAAAACCAATTCGAATTGTGGTCGAGCCCCAAGCCTATCTGGCATGCTGCGACGCACCAAACGCCACGCTGACGCGGCAAAAAGAGCCAAGTAAATGAACGAGTTGGAACTGCTTAGGGAAAAGATTGCAGCAGGCAAAGCCGTAGTCGGCATCTATGGCCTCGGCTACGTGGGCCTGCCGTTGGCCCTGCGTTTCGCCGAAGTCGGCGTAAAAGTAATCGGCTTCGACATCGATCAGCACAAAGTCGACAGCCTCAACAGCGGCCGCAGCTACATCGAGCGCATCCAACCCGAGCAGATTCAAGCCGCCACCGACGCGGGCCTGGAAGCCACCAGCGATTTCTCCCGCACTGGCGAAGCCGATGCCCTGATTATTTGCGTACCCACGCCGCTTAACGCTCACCGCGAGCCAGACCTGAGTTTCGTCATCAACACCGTCGAAAGCCTGCTGCCCTACTTCCGCGCCGGCCAATTGCTCAGCCTAGAAAGCACCACATGGCCGGGCACCACTGACGAGCAACTGGCGCCGCGGTTGGAAGCCCAAGGTTTCAAACCTGGCGTGAACTGCGCCTTGGTTTTTTCGCCCGAGCGCGAAGACCCGGGCAATCCCGTTTACGGCACCCACGACATCCCCAAAGTCATCGGCGGCATGACCGCAACGTGCCTGAGCGTTGGCGTCGAGTTTTACCAGCAAGCGATCAAAACCATGGTGCCGGTCAGCAGCCCGAAAGTGGCCGAGATGAGCAAACTCCTGGAAAACATCCACCGCGCCGTGAACATCGGCTTGGTGAACGAGATGAAAATCGTCGCCGACAAAATGGGCATCAACATCCACGAAGTCATCCGCGCCGCCGCGACCAAACCGTTCGGCTTCGTGCCCTACACACCCGGCCCGGGCCTCGGCGGACATTGCATCCCCATCGACCCGTTCTACCTGACGTGGAAAGCCAAGGAATACGGCATCAACACCCGTTTCATCGAACTGGCCGGCGAAATCAACCACTACATGCCGCAGTGGGTCGTCCAGAAAGTCGCCGATGCCCTCAACGACCGCAGCAAGGCCATCAAAGGCAGCCGCATTCTGGTCTTGGGTCTCGCCTACAAAAAGAACATCGACGACAGCCGCGAGTCGCCCGCCGTGGAAATTATGAAATTGCTGCAAGACAAAGGCGCAGACATCGCCTACTCGGATCCGCATGTGCCGACTTTTCCTAAAATGCGGGAGTACAGTTTTGACCTGGCATCAGTGGAACTGACCGCAGCGAGCGTGGCAGCGTATGACGCCGTGGTGCTGACGACGGATCATGATTTGTTTGATTATGAGATGTTGAGCGTCGCCTCGAAATTGCTAGTAGACACGCGCGGGCGTCTTGCGGAAGGGCCAAACATTGTCGCCGCCTGATGCTCGCCGTCAGCGGATCCTGATCGTGACCCGCAACCTTCCGCCATTGGTAGGAGGGATGGAGCGTCTGAATTGGCATATGGCCGATGAGCTGTCCAAATATGCCGACGTTCATGTTGTTGGGCCCGCGGAATCGCAAGCGCAGAAGCCCGCAAATGTCGGGTTTTCTCCTGCACCGTTGCGGCCGCTGTGGCGATTTCTTATTCAAGCCGGCTGGCAAACACTGCGCAAAGCCAGGAGCTGGAAGCCCGACGTAATCCTCGCAGGCAGTGGGCTCACCGCGCCCATCGCTCTGGTCGCCGCGCGGCTAAGCGGCGCCAAGGCAGCTGCTTATGTCCACGGGCTGGACATTTCGGTTGACCACGCGATTTATCGCTCGCTATGGCTGCCAGCGATTCGCCGGCTGGACCGAGTAATAGCCAACAGCAACCCGACGGCTGAATTGGCGAAAGCAGCAGGCGTGAGGAGCGAGCGCATCGGAATCGTTTTTCCAGGTGTGACACTGCCCGGCGAACCGACCCAGCCCAGTACGTTTAGACAAAAATACAAACTGGGCGACGGTCCAATTCTGCTTTCGGTCGGGCGCCTGACCACCCGCAAAGGATTGCTCGAATTTGTCCGCCACGCGCTTCCCACAATCGCGGCTGCTCACCCGGACGTGGTGCTGGCGGTAGTTGGCGATACTCCCAGTGATTCGCTTCATGCCACAGTGCAGAGCAAAGAGAGCTTGCAGCGCGAAGCCGATGCGCTGGGTCTGAGCGGCAACATTCGCTTTCTTGGACTGGTGCCGGATGGCGAACCGCTTTCCGACGCTTACCGATCAGCCACTGTGCATGTGTTTCCTATCCGCAAGATCGCCGGCGATCCGGAAGGATTTGGAATGGTGGCGATTGAGGCGGCTGCGCATGGACTGCCTACAGTGGCTTTTGCTAATGGGGGGGTGGTTGATGCGGTGGCGCCAGCGCGATCGGGACGATTAGTTGAAATTGATGATTACGAAAATTTTGCTTATTCCACGATCAATCAAATTGAGCAGGCGACTACGTACCGCAAGTCTTGCGAAGTATTCGCCGCTGGCTTTTGCTGGAGCGAGTTCGGCAGAGGCGTTAATCATCATTTAGCGCATTAGCGGCTTCGACCTCGACGCCGAACGCGCCTCCTACTATGCGCGCTCCTGTCCTCCCCGAATCGCCGCACGACCGAGCATGGGGTCTTCTATAAACGCAATTCTCCAGCCCGCCCATAACGCCTTGATTGGCACCAAAGATCGGAAACGCAGCGCTCGCAAGGTGCCTCGCGCTCCAAGCATTAAGGCGCGAGCACCATACAAAAGCGGTTTTTCCCACCGACTGCTCGCCAGTTTACTGGCCAGTATCCAGTGCGCCGCGACCATTCGCTCTTCATAGAAAACGGTGCCTAAACCACTGCTCGCGGTGCCTTCATGGTAGACAAGTGTCTCTCTAACATACGCCATGGACTGGGGCTGCAAGCACAACCGCCAGCCGAGCTCGCAATCCTCTCCATACATAAAGAAGTCTTCGTCAAACAGAGGGCCTTCCATACGGGAACTGTCTACCAACAGGCAGCAACCACTGGCGTGCATAAAGCTGCCCGGGGTTGGCCGCATCGTCAGCAAACCGGTCAAACGCTGGTAATAAGCGGGACCGCTAACACGACCGTGTTGATCTATATCGGCAAACGCCAATACGCTCGACGGCGAGCAATCAAGCGCGGCACTGAGTTTTTCCAGAGCACCCGCGAGCAATACTGCGTCGTTGTTGATCAACAGAATACGGCTGCTTGGGCGTAAGTCGCGGCACCGCTCAACACCTCGATTCACTCCAGCCGCAAAGCCGAGGTTATTCGGACGGATGTCCACTACCACTCGATGATCCTGGGCAAAGTGCTGGCTGATCAACGCCGCGCTAGCACCTTGATCGGCTGAATTATCGACAACCAGCACAACCTCGACGCCCTGTAACAGCAACGAATCGATGCAGCTCACGCTGCGCGCAGCATCGCGATAATTAAGCAGTAAACCGATATGTCCGTGCATCAACCAGGCCTTAGCTTTTAGGGACAGGAGCTAATCCGTCTCTAACCCCACGGAACATCGCTCGTGCTTGAGCGACGCGCTGCGGGTCGACGACCATGTGCACTGCGAACGTCAGTAGCAGCTTAACCACTGCCCAGCCTTTCCAAACGGACGGCACGTATGGACGGCGTAGCAAACGCAAGGCGTTGCGAAAGAGATAGTAATGGCGAAGCGCCGACCGTTGCGGCCAGACTCTCCAGCCGAACAACCAAAACCTCAGACTGCTATCTCCCATGCGGTGAGTGAAGGCCGCCTCCGGAATGCCGAATAGTCCATAGCCCGACGCCGAGACGCGGAACGCCCAATCGGTATCGACATGGTCGATGAAAAAGTCTTCATCCAGCCCACCAAGCGCGTCGTAAAGAGATCGTCGAACTAACGTACCACTGCCGTTCAGGTTGGAACATGCAACCGGACTGTCGCCGCTTTCAGGGTAACGCCGAACCCAGCGCCAGCCATCAACACAATGAAAGCCGTGTTGCAGCCCCGTCGTATCATCCACTAGCCGAGGCCCCACGCAACCAACCGCAACGCCGTGTTGTTCCAGACGCAGAAGAGCGTGAAGCAAAGACTCGATGGCGCCATCGTGGGGCTCGCTGTCCTGATCCATCAACAGAAGGAAATCAGCATCCCGCGCCAGCGCCGCGCCCGCATTCAGCGCTGCGGATAAGCCACGATTACTGTCGAATTCCAACAACGTAGCGTTTTGTCGGCAAGCAACAAGCTCCTTTAAAGCCAATGCTTCCTCTGGCAGCGAGGCGTTATCGACAACCACCCACTGGGCGTTTTCAGGTAACGCCTCCATCTGGCGTGCCAGCAGAGCCAAATCAGGGTGGAAAGTGACCGTAATAACGGCAAGCCCATCGAGTTCGCTAGTGATAGCGCAGTTATTTATTACCGTCATCCTTGTACATCAACGCCGTGATCTGTTCGGAAATTAGTCCCATCAGAAAGACCATAACCGACCCTGTATAGAGCAATGCACTCATATTGGTAAAACGCCCGGAAGTTGTGAGTGTATAACCGTACCAAGTGGTTGCAGCGAGAAACAACAAACCTGCCACCGGAGCAAACAGCTTCAATGGCGAATACAGCGTACCAATTTTGAAGATGATCAAAAGAAAACGCAGCCCATCCTTTAAAGGTCGCAAATGGCTTTTACCAACCCTTTTAGCCGCATGAATAGGCTCATAGGCGACCGAATAACCCGCGCGGAAGAACGCCATGGTGCTGGTAGTTGGATAAGAAAACCCGTTGGGCAAGAGATAAAGAAACTCTCGAAATTTATTAGCTCGTACCGCACGGAAGCCAGAAGTAAGGTCTTCAACGACCTGCCCCGTCATGAAGGTCGCCAAGCGGTTATAGAACTTATTAGCGAGACCACGGCCAACGCTTGCTTGAGAACCTTGCTGACGAGCGCCCACCACCATGTCGTAACCGGATTCGAGTCGCGCTAATAAGCGTGCAATATCGCTCGGGTCGTGCTGGCCGTCGGCGTCCATAAATACAATGAACTCGCCAGTGGCGGCGCGGGCTCCGGACTTGATGGCGGCGCCGTTGCCTTTGCTGTAGGGGTGGGAGACGACACGTGCTCCAGCAGAGTGGGCCGCTTCGCCAGTGCCGTCTGTAGACCCATCATCAACCACGATGACTTCGACGCCAGGGTAGGTAGCGCACAAATTAACGACCACTGAACCGATAGCTAAAACCTCGTTCTTCGCTGGGAGCACAATGCTGAGCTGCTTAACCAGATTGAGCCCTAAGCTATCTTTACTCATCGAAGGTTTCTCGATCGGAGAAATAAGTTCACTCATCTTGACCAAGGCCTAGTTTTTTGTTGGCGATATCTTCGTGAAGATCGGCCTCTAAGCGCAAGAACTCCTCATCATACTCAGAAACTGTACGGCGAAGGTCACTACGTTTCTGATTACTATAGATATCTTTTGCTTGAGGCAGCAACTGAAGGGCAAGCTGTTGATTTCCGCCACGTGCAAGTTCTGCAACCATCATTAATGACGACTCGGTATCGGCGTACAAACTGATCGCTCTTGAATACTGAGCAAAAGCCTTCGCTGATGCGCCCTGCGCTAGATAAATACGCGCTTTAAGATAAGGAACAGAGCGCTGAAACACCGGTATGCGCTGATAATTAACATTCGAGTTCATCGCATCAATTAGCGACAAGGCATAGTCCATATACTCATGTTTACTATGGGGCATAATAACGTAATCAACTAGCAACCGCAGACCCACTAATGCTTGAGCATCAAAAGACTGACTCGCTATTTTCGCTGCCGCTATAGAGAAGTCTGCAGCTGTCGCGCTATCCGTATAGACTTTTTGCAGAAGTAGTCTAATCGTGAGCAACGAACTTTTAGGCAAAACTATCATTGCCCTTTCAAGCTCAGCATTTGCCTCTTTGATACGGCCGTTATTAACAAGGTACGCGGCAATTGCATTATGTGCTCGGGGCGACTCAGGAGTTGACACAGCCCAATAAAGTTCAAGCTTTTGAGTGTCGCCCCACAGGTTTGCTCGCTGCCAAGTCATAAAGATTAAAACCGCGAAAAGGGAGCCGCCTAGAACCCTTGCAACTGCCGGTCTAAAGTTTTTTAAAGAATGCACAAAGAAATTAGCTAAAGGCAAGAAGAGGAAGCCGGCGGCAACGTAATTGCGATGCTCGAAATACAGCTCAAGACCTATTACCGAAGATTCGATCAAATGACTTGCTAAAAAAAACAAGATTGCCAAACTAAAGAACGGCCGACGCCTACGCAGAAGCAATGCAGACAAAAACAAAAACAAAAGCCCTATTACGGAGAAAAAGCTGGAAGGCGGCGAAAACCAACCGCGCGAAATCTCATAACCGTCATGAAATAAACCACGCCCCTCAATTTGCGGAACAAATAGGTAAAACAAATACTCCCAGAGAATCCGTGCTTCGCTGAGCAACCGCTCTGGCTGATTGAAGTCCCGAGAAGGCCAAAGATCAGGCGAAAAATCGATTGTTTTAAATAAAAACAGCAATACCATCAGAGCGGGCAGCCAAATAACCACGGCTCGCCACAGTTTCGCGGGAAGCTGTCTGAGAGACGTCGGCTGACAAAAATCCAGCACTACTATCAGCAAAGGCAGGAGCGCGCCGTTTTCTTTGCTCAGAGTCGCCAGCAAGGTACCTAGGCCGATTGACAAGGTCATCCATGCATAAGCAGCGCGAGGCCGGGCAACCAACAATAAGCGCCCGTATAAATAACCTGCTATACCCGCAAACATGAACAGCGCCGCCAGCTGCGCCATCCGCTGAACCACATAAAGGGTGGTTGAAACAAAATAGGGGTGTAGCAACCATATACTGCTACTTATAACTGCCACCCAAACAGCTTGGCGATCGGCAACACCATACAAACGCTGCAATAACAAGGTAGCCCAGCAAAGCATTAGCCCTGTTAACAAATGTATCCACAGGTTCGTTAGCTTGAAGTGATAAGCATGACTTGGCCAAGTATTGTCATCGAGCAGAAAACTCAACAACGAAAGCGGACGACCCGTAGGACCGGAAAAACCACCGAATACATAAGCGCGCAGAGAGTTTGAGTCAACAACACCACCATACGTACCTAATTCTTGCAAGTTAGGGAAGTCATCGAATAAAAAGCCACCGCGCAGCCCAGGCGCATATACCCAGACCGTGAGTGCGAGAATAGAAAACAGAAAAAAAACAGGCCTTATCGACGAGAGTCTAAACATTTGGACACTTATTAACATACAAAAATAAATTGCCCGCATAAGCGGGCAATTGTCACACTAGACAGCTTAGCCGTTACGGCAAGAGCTAGGATAGTACTTAGACTGAGTGGCGCTTGCGGAGCCGCTGCCTTTACACTTCCAGCTCAGTGCGCCGGAACTGGTGACCGGGCTCAAAACCAAAGTTAGACCTGACACACCCGATGCAACCCCGGAGCCGGCCATCGTAGCTTCGATGATGCCACCTGGGGCGGTCGCAAGAACTTCAACCGACGCAACATATTTGCCCTTAATCAGCGATTTCGCAGCGAGACCTGCGGATTGGTTGCTAGTCGGCAGGTAGCCTTTGTTCGAGTAAAATTCAGCAACCGAAGTCTTAGCACCGCTAGCCAAAGTCATGGCTTCAGTCATCTGCGAACGGCCCATGTAGTCCTGGTAGGCCGGCAGAGCGATGGCAGCCAGAATACCGATGATCGCAACCACGATCATCAATTCGATAAGGGTAAAACCCTTCTGCATTTGAGCTTTCATATGTATCCCCTGGATAGTTGAGTTGACCTATGGCGATAAGGAACGCCCTACGTCTGCGGAGTACAAAAGCAGTTTGCGTGCCAGCTTTCGTTTTTCTATTCGAACCGCCCTTTTGAGACCAAGCACTGCTTAAAACGGTCTGCTTCCACGCCGTCCTACACGCCTAAAAAACTCAAAAGTGACGCTTTTTGGCAGTTGATATTCCGCCATTTGGCACGCGCTGGCGACTAGGCTATAAGGCAGGATGATTTCCGTGAGCGGCACACCATGAATGACCTCGTGAACCTGACCGGCCTAGCTAAGCAACTCGTCGTGGCAGAGTTGCTTGACGAGAAAAACGCTCGCCAAGCGCAAACCCAGGCTCAGCGCAATAAAACCTCCCTTGTAACCTACTTGGTGCAGAACAAGCTGGTGAAGAGCCGGCAGCTGGCGGAAGTGGCGGCAGAACAGTTCGGCGTTGCGTTTCTCGACCTGACCAGCCTCGATAAAGAAAGCCAGCCGAAAGACCTGGTTGCAGAAAAGCTCGTTCGTCAGCACCGAGTGCTGCCGCTGTGGCGTCGCGGCAACAAGTTATTCCTTGGCATTTCAGACCCAACCAATCACCAGGCCATTACAGACGTCCAGTTCAGCACCGGCCTCAATACCGAAGCGATTCTGGTTGAGGACGACAAGCTCGGCGATGCCATTGATAAGTTCTTCGATAGCGCCACTACGGCGATGGACGATTTGGGCGACTTGGACCTCGACATCGAAGCCGTTGACGAGAACGGCCCTGGCAAAGAGGAGAATCAGGAAGCTGACGACGCCCCTGTGGTTCGCTTCGTCAATAAAATGCTCTTGGACGCCATCAAGATGGGCTCGTCCGACCTGCACTTTGAGCCTTACGAAAAAAGCTATCGCGTGCGTTTTCGCACCGACGGCATTTTGCATGAAATCGCCCGCCCTCCTATTCAGCTGGCGCCACGCATTTCTGCGCGACTGAAGGTAATGGCCAGCCTCGACATTTCCGAGCGCCGCAAGCCGCAGGATGGTCGGATCAAGATGCGGATCTCCAAGTCCAAATCAATCGACTTCCGCGTCAGCACCTGCCCTACGCTATGGGGCGAGAAGATCGTGATGCGGATTCTGGACTCGTCCAGCGCTCAGATGGGTATTGATGCACTGGGATATGAAGAGTCGCAGAAAGACCTTTACATGTCGGCTCTTAAACAGCCGCAGGGCATGATCCTGGTAACGGGCCCGACTGGTTCGGGCAAAACGGTTTCGCTGTATACCGGTTTGAACATTCTTAACACCGTCGACGTAAACATCTCGACGGCGGAAGACCCGGTCGAGATCAACCTGGAGGGCATCAACCAGGTCAACGTGAACCCCAAGCAAGGGATGGATTTCACGGCAGCACTGAAGTCGTTCCTTCGACAAGACCCTGACATCATCATGGTCGGCGAGATTCGGGACTTGGATACCGCGTCCATCGCTATCAAAGCGGCCCAAACCGGTCACATGGTGATGTCGACGCTGCACACCAACAGCGCTGCGGAAACACTCACTCGTTTGCGCAACATGGGCGTGCCGTCGTTCAACATTGCTACATCGGTAAACCTGATCATTGCCCAGCGATTGGCGCGCAAACTCTGTAACTCGTGCAAGAAAGAAGTCCCGATTCCGCGCGAGGCTTTAATTGAAGAAGGTTTCCCGGAAAACAAGATCGGTACCTTCAAGATTTTCGGCCCGGTTGGCTGCGATTTGTGCAACCACGGTTACAAAGGCCGTGTCGGGATTTATGAAGTGGTTAAAAACACGCCTGCGTTGCAACGGATTATTATGGAGGAAGGCAACTCCATCGATATCTCGGTGCAAATGCGCAAAGATGGCTTCAACGACCTCCGTACCTCAGCCCTGCTGAAGGCCATGCAGGGTGTGACCAGCCTCGAAGAAGTGAATCGCGTGACTAAGGACTAATTCATGGCCGTTAAAGCGATAAAAACCACCACTTTCACTTGGGAAGGCACGGATAAAAAGGGCTCCAAGATAAAGGGCGAGATGGCCGGCCAGAATCCTGCCTTGGTCAAAGCGCAACTGCGTAAGCAGGGCATCAACCCGCAGAAGGTGCGTAAAAAAGCCGTTTCGCTGTTCGGCGGAAAAGGCAAAAAGATCAAGCCGATGGACATCGCCCTGTTCGCCCGTCAGATGGCGACCATGATGAAAGCCGGCGTGCCGCTGCTGCAGTCGTTCGACATCATCAGCGAAGGCCTTGAAAACCAGAACATGCGCAAGCTGGTTGAAGAGATCAAACAGCACGTTGCCGCTGGTAACAGCTTTGCTGCTGCCCTTCGCACCAGACCGCTGTATTTCGACGATTTGTTCTGCAACCTGGTCGATGCCGGTGAACAGGCCGGTGCGCTGGAAAACCTTTTGGATCGTGTTGCGACCTATAAAGAAAAAACCGAAGCGCTGAAAGCCAAGATTAAAAAGGCCATGAACTACCCAATCGCGGTAGTTGTGGTGGCGGTGGTGGTATCGGCCATTTTGCTGATTAAAGTGGTGCCGCAATTTGCTTCGGTATTCGCGGGTTTTGGTGCAGAACTTCCAGCGTTTACGCGCTTCGTTGTAGGCCTTTCAGAGGGGCTTCAGGAATGGTGGTTCGTTTATTTGATTGGTATCGTCGGGACTGTTTTCGCATTTACCGAAACCAAAAAACGCTCGCCTAAGATGCGTGACGCGCTGGACCGCCTGGTGCTGAAAGCGCCTATTGTCGGCGACATCACTTACAAGTCGTCCGTAGCTCGTTTCGCTCGTACCCTGTCGACCACCTTTGCGGCGGGCGTTCCGCTGGTTGAAGCGCTGGACTCAGTAGCCGGGGCCACCGGCAACATCGTGTTCCGCAATGCGGTGCTGAAGGTCAAGCAGGATGTTACGTCCGGTATGCAGTTGAACTTCTCGATGCGTACGACCGGCGTCTTCCCGTCAATGGCAATCCAGATGACGGCCATTGGTGAAGAGTCCGGGGCGCTCGATGTGATGCTCGACAAAGTAGCCAGCTACTACGAAGCGGAAGTAGACAACGCCGTCGATGGCCTCACCGCACTGATGGAACCGATGATCATGTCCGTTCTCGGCGTGCTGATCGGCGGCCTGGTAATCGCGATGTACCTGCCAATCTTCCAACTGGGCTCTGTCGTCTAATCCATGCAAGTCATCGAACTTTTGGCCAGCCACGCGCTGGCCTTTGTTTTTTTTGCGCTCGGTCTGGGCCTGCTGGTCGGCAGCTTCCTCAACGTGGTGATTTACCGCCTACCGGTAATGATGAAACGCGACTGGCAAAACCAAGCGCGGGAAATTCTGGAGCTGCCGGCAGAGCCGACGGGCAAAACATTTAACCTGATACTTCCTAACTCCAGCTGCCCGCACTGCAACCACGAAATCAAAGCCTGGGAAAACATCCCAGTCGTCAGTTGGCTCGCCCTGCGCGGCAAATGCTCTTCCTGCAAAGCCCCGATCAGCAAGCGCTACCCATTGGTCGAGCTCACCTGCGGCCTGCTCTCGGCTTATGTCGCTTGGCATTTCGGTTTCAATTGGCAAGCCGGCGCGATGTTGTTGCTGACGTGGGGTTTGTTGGCGATGAGCCTGATTGATGCCGATCACCAGTTGCTGCCGGATGCATTGGTGTTGCCGCTTTTGTGGGTCGGCTTGATCGTTAATCAGTTTGGCTTGTTCGCCACTGCGCAAGACGCATTGTTCGGCGCAGTCGCCGGTTATTTGAGTTTGTGGTCGGTGTATTGGCTGTTCAAGCTGGTGACGGGCAAGGAAGGCATGGGCTATGGCGACTTCAAGTTGCTGGCCATGCTCGGGGCGTGGGGCGGGTGGCAGGTGTTGCCGCTGACGATTCTGTTGTCCTCTCTAGTGGGCGCGGTGTTGGGGGTGATCATGCTGCGTTTGCGCAATGCTGAAACCAGCACGCCCATTCCGTTCGGCCCTTACCTGGCGATTGCCGGCTGGATTGCGCTGCTCTGGGGTGATCAAATAACCGGCACCTATCTGCAAATCGCCGGATTTAAATGACTACACCTTGGATTCTTGGGCTCACTGGCGGCATCGGCAGTGGCAAGAGCGCCGTCGCGCAGCACTTCACCGATTTAGGCGTTCAATGCGTCGATGCCGACCACGCCGCGCGCTGGGTGGTTGAGCCGGGCAAACCGGCCTTGGCTGCCATCGTCGAGCACTTCGGCTCGCAGGTGTTGCAGGCCAGTGGAGAGCTCGACCGCACGGCCTTACGCGGTCTTATCTTTCAAGCGCCGGAAGAACGCCGTTGGCTGGAAGCCCTCTTGCATCCGCTGATTGGCGAAGAAATTATGGCGAGTCTTGCCAGCGCCACGTCGCCGTACGCCATCTTGGTTTCGCCGCTGTTGATCGAGTCGGGTCAGTACAAACTGACGCACCGGGTACTGGTGGTCGACGCCCCCGAAAGCCTGCAACTGGAGCGCACGATGCTGCGCGATAGCGCCTCGCAGGAGCAGGTCCATGCGATTCTCAAGGCCCAGGCCTTGCGCGAGGACCGCTTGAAACATGCGGACGACGTGTTACTCAATGACCGCGATCTACCCTGGCTGCAAGCCGAAGTTGAACGCTTGCACCGCTTCTATCTCACTCTTCATGGAGGCCAGCCATGAGCCCTGCTCCCGTCGTTAAATGCCCTACCTGCGGCGCCCCCGTCGAATGGACGCCGAAGAATGTCACCCGCCCATTTTGCAGCGAACGCTGCAAGTTGATTGACCTTGGCGCCTGGGCGTCCGGGGAACATGCGATTCCGGGCGACCCGGTGGAAGACGATGTGTTCTCCAGCGATTTCGACGCTCCCCCGCAGCGCCACTGAGTTTTCAGGGCCGCATAAAGCTGTAGTCGCGGTCGTCGTCCAGGTTATCGGCGAGAAACTGCAGCTCCTGCGCCAGGTCCGCAGGGCTGCGGTGGTGCTTGCTCTGCTCGATCACCGCGCTGAGCATTGCCCTCAACGCCAAGCTCGTTTCAAGCCCTTGAGCGCAAGCGTCTTCCAGGCTGCGCTGCAGCTGCTTTGTGGCCCATGCGTGTGCACTCATCTCGCGATCTCCTCGGTTTGTGCCGGTGCGGCTCGGCTGAAGCGTGACAAGTGTGCCTGGCGCGAAAATGATTCAGATCAAGCAGCGCAGCGCTATAAAAACGGCGAATCACTCGTCATCGTTCCACGGCGCTTGCAGGTAGCGGTCGCGATTGAAGGTCTCGAGCCATTCGGGTTTGAACACCACCAGCGCAGTGACCAGCGTGCCGTTGATAAACGCCTCCGGAAACATCACCAGCCACAGGTAGCCGATAAAGTCTTCCAACCAGAACGGCATGGGAAAGCGCCCGTCCAGCCACAGCACCCACAGGCCCAACAGCACGCAAAGCAGTGCGGCCAACGCGGCCGGAAAAAAGCCGGAACAGAAGATGTAGACGAATAGATTCTGCGATTGGCGGCGCTCTACCCACAGCGCACACACCTCGGTGACCAGCACCGGCACCAGCACCAGCAACACGCCGTTAACGCCCATGGCCGCGAGGTCTTGTCGGCCAATGGCGAGCAAACCGAGCTGAGCGATCAGGCCGCCGACGATTGCCAGCGGCCAGTCGAGCAACAGCGTTACGACTGTCATGCCAATAAAGTGGAATGACACACCCACGTCGAAATCGCGCCTGACTAACCACAGCACAAACAAGCCCAGCACGGTGCCGAACAGCAAGTGCTGGCGGCGCGTGTCGCTGAACAGCTCCAGCCAAGGAGAACGAAATACGGCCCATGCCAATACGGGCAGGTAAATCAACCAGCCGACCGTCAACGTGGTGGTGGATAGCAACTCGGCGGCGATCACGACGGCACGTCCTCTGCGAGTGCGCGAACGCTCCCCAGCCCGCGTAATGCGGTATGGCGAGTGGTCAGCACGGGGCAAATCGACATAGAGGACTCCTGCTGGGCGAAATCGCAGTCTACACCGGCCTTGTCAGACGTCTAAACTGGCGGGCATGGATGATTCCGACTACCTGCGTCTACTGACCGACCAGGCCGAACAGGCCAACGCCCTGCTTTCCAACGCCCAGAAATGGGAACGGGAGCGCTGGGTATGCCGGCGTTTTTTGCAGGCGCTGAATGTGCCGCATCGCCTGGAAGAGTTCAGCGCCGCTGAAAAAGACCCGCCTGATGTGCTGTTTCACGACGCCCATTTCGAGGTGTTTTTCGTGCTGGACGAAGGCCGCCGCCTTAACGATGAATGGCGGCAGGAGTTGGAGCGACGTCGCAACGCCTATTCCCTCAGCCAATTGGTCGAGCACGAGCCCCGGCCGAAAAAAATTACCGCCGCCGAACTGCATAACCGGTTGGCGCCGACGCTGCGCAAAAAGACCGCCAGCTACCGCGAACGCGGTATCGATGTGGGCACTCTCGACATGCTCGCCTACGTAAACCTCAAGCGCGAAATTACCAACTTCAACAGTGCCTTCCCGCCTCCCACCGAATTTCTGCACCAGGGCTGGCGGTCGCTGTCTGTGTTAGGACCAAACTTCGCCCGGGTGTTGTTCGCCCATCCCGGCGCGCCAGATTTTCTGCGCATCAACCTTGGCCGCACGGTGCTGTTGGATATTGGAATCAGTCTATGAGTCAGCTGTTGGAACTCATCGCCGACGTGCCGCAACACGGCGAGGTTCGCTGGATTGGTGTGCGACCGGTTTCTCGCGAGCCGATGCTTGAATTGGATGCCGTGGAAGCACGGCGAGAAGCCGGCTTGACCGGCGACCACAGCCGGCCCGGCCCGCGCAATGCCCGGCAAGTGACGCTGATTCAATGGGAGCACTTGGCGGTAATCAGCGCGCTGTTAGGTCGGCCCGCCGAGCAAGCGATCACGCCGGCCGACATGCGCCGCAACATCGCGGTGAGCGGCATCAATCTGTTCAGCCTGAAGAATCGGCGCTTTCGCTTGGGGCAGGCCTTGCTGGAAACCACTGGTTGGTGCCAACCCTGCGCCCGCCTTGAGCAACGCCTTGGGCGTGGCACGTTTCAGGCTGCGCGTGGACACGGCGGAATTACCGCCCGCGTGCTGGAGGGTGGGATTATTCGTTTGCAGGACACGCTTTACGTTGAGCCAGATTAAATCCCACGACTAGAATGGATTTATCCCAAACGAGGCCTGCCATGACCAGCCGACTCAGCCCAGACGACCAGCAACGCGTGGACCAGCACCTCAGCGCGCCGCATCACCAAGTCGAGCGCCGGCCGTTCCGTCCGTGGTTTTTGCTGTTCATCGTGTTGGCCTCGGTTATTGGCCTGGGCCTTCTCAGCCGTTTACTCAGCCGGTTAGTGCTATGAGCTGCCTTGCGCTCGCCTCGCCGGCTGCGACCCGAATCCTTAAAAGCCTTGTGAGAACTCACCATGTCCCATCGCATTGTTATTGTCGGCGGCGGCGCCGGCGGCCTGGAGCTTGCCACCCGCCTGGGTAAAACCTTGGGTAAGCGCGACATCGCGCGCGTGACGCTGGTTGACGCCAACCTCACTCACATCTGGAAACCGCTGCTGCACGAAGTCGCGGCCGGCTCGTTGAATTCATCCGAAGATGAGCTCAACTACGTCGCCCAAGCCAAGTGGAACCACTTCGAGTTTCAGTTGGGACGGATGCAGGGGCTGGACCGCACCGCGAAGAAAATTCAATTGGCCGCGACCGTTGATGAACACGGAGAAGAGCTCGTACCGGCGCGCACGCTGGATTACGACTCGCTGGTGATTGCGGTCGGCAGCACCACCAACGACTTCGGCACGCCAGGCGCGGCGGAACATTGCCTGTTCCTGGACACCCGTGTGCAGGCCGAACGCTTCCACCGGCAACTGCTGAATCACTACATGCGCGCCCACGCCAATCAGGCGGACAGCGCCGGACAAATTAGCGTGGCCATCGTCGGCGCCGGCGCCACCGGCGTGGAGCTGGCGGCCGAGTTGCACCACGCAGCCCATGAGTTGGCGGCGTATGGCCTGGACAGCATCAAGCCGGAAAACATGCGCATCACCGTGATTGAGGCGGGGCCGCGCGTACTACCCGCGCTGCCGGAGCGCATCGGTCAGCCAGTGCATAAAACCTTGGAAAAACTCGGCGTCACGGTGCTGACCAACGCGGCGGTCAGCGAGGTGACGCGCGATAGTTTGAAAACGGCGCAGGGCCAGGAGATTCCGGCCAGCTTGAAGGTGTGGGCCGCTGGGATTCGTGCACCGGAGTTCTTGAAAGACCTTGATGGGCTGGAGAGCAATCGCATCAACCAGTTGCAAGTGCGCCCTACTCTGCAAACCACACGTGACGACAATATTTTTGCCTTCGGCGATTGCGCGGCGTGCCCGCAAGGCGAAGACGGCCGCAACGTACCGCCCCGCGCGCAGGCGGCGCATCAGCAGGCGTCGCTATTGGCCAAATCGTTGAAGCTGCGTATTGAAGGCAAAGCGCTTCCGGCTTATCGCTACCGTGACTACGGCTCGCTGATTTCCTTGGCGAGTTTTTCGGCGGTGGGCAATCTGATGGGCAACCTCACCGGCAGCGTGATGCTGGAAGGCTGGCTGGCGCGGATGTTTTACGTGTCGCTGTATCGCATGCACCAGATGGCGCTGTATGGCGTGTTCCGCACCATGATGTTGATGCTCAGCGACAGAATCGGACGTGGGACGGAGCCGCGTTTGAAGCTGCACTGACAACGAGATGCAGGCGTGGGCGAAGCTCAGCTCACGCCTGCCAAGCGCGCCGTCGAATGCGGCGGCTTAAAAAGCACAAACAAAAAAGGCGTCCCGAAGGACGCCTTTTTTGATGGCTCCACGCCATTAAGCGCTTTGCCTAAGATTCAACTCTTTAACATCAAGAGCCAAAAATGGTGGGTCGTGTGGGACTCGAACCTACGACCAATTGGTTAAAAGCCAACTGCTCTACCAACTGAGCTAACGACCCAAAAATGGTCGGGGTAAGGGGATTCGAACTCCTGACATCCTGCTCCCAAAGCAGGCGCGCTACCGGACTGCGCTATACCCCGGTTGAAAGATTGGCTCCGCGACCAGGACTCGAACCTGGGACCCAATGATTAACAGTCATTTGCTCTACCGACTGAGCTATCGCGGAACTACTTGCTTCCATCTCTTTACGTCATTTGGCGTTAGCCATTTGCCGTATCGAGGCGCTGCATTTTAAGGATATCCGCGACCCTGTCAACCCCCTAAATAGCTTTTAAGACAATGATTTGCAGCGACGTGATCGCCACTCTATGTTTGCGTGAGATATGATCGCCGCAGGATGCATAAGCCGCTTGGCTTGAACAGGACAGTCCATGAGCACGCAGGACGTACCGCCACCACCAAGACCCCACCAAACACTTGCCAGCCGCGGAATTCAACCGCGTTTTGGGGACCTGGTGCAGGGTTGCCGCAAGCTCGCGATGAATCGTTTGGCCGAGCACCTCACCGGTGTATTCGGGCAGGTTGATGACACGTTGTTTGAATGCGCCGAGAAAGCCGAGAACAATAAAGTGCAGTCGTTGTTTTTCGACAACATGCGCGAAATTCGTCGGCAGCGACCGCAAATCGAGCGCAGCTATCACCAGCGCGTGGCGCAGAATTTTTCCAATTTTCTTGAAGGCACGCTCGAACCCGAGGCGAACGCTACAGGGCTGCGTGCTGAAGATCTGTCGTTGGTTCAAAACGAAGATTACGAAGAGAGTCTGCAAGTCACCAACATGGTCAGCCGGGTCAAAGCCCGCTGCGCCGAGCCGCTGTTCGCACTGGAGCAACGGCTGGCGGTGTTGAACAACGGCCAGAAGCTGGGCGAAGACAGCAACCCATTCGGGCCGCGCGCGATTGCCCAGGCGTTTCGCGAAGCGCTGGCGCCCACGCCGTTTCCGCCGCAAATCAAAACCATCCTCTATATGTTGTTTGATCGCCACGTCATGCAGAGCCTCGACCGTCTGTATGAAGCGATGAACCAGCGCCTGATCGATGCCGGTGTTTTGCCCAACCTCAAATACGCGCCGCAACGCACCCCAGATGCCCGACGCGCGCCCACTGCGCCGCGTGAGCCGGCCAGCGCAGCGCCCGCACAAAATCCGGAGCCCGCGCGAAACGCCCAACCGGCACCGGCCGGCTCAGCGCCCGCCACTGGCAGTCCCACGGCCCCCGCACCAAGCACCGAAGCCCCGCGCGTGCCGTACGACGCCTCGGGCCCGGAGCCGACCGACCCAACCGCGCTGTTCAGCAGCCTGGCTGCCTTGCTTGGCGAGCGCCGCCATTACAACGTCGACGCCCCGCTTCTGGGCGGCACGCGCAGCATCGCCAGCTTCGCCCCCAGCGGCGCAACACGCACCTATGCGGCCAGCGATCTGCTCGAAGCACTGAACCGTTTGCAGCAACAATCGGCGCTGGATTTTTCCCAGCGTTTGCAACGCCCGCAGCAAGTGGAAGATTTTAAAGTCGACTTGCAGCAGCAGTTGGAAACCCACAGCAGCGAGCCTGGCCAGCAGAAACTGTCGGACCAGGAAGCGGATGTGATCGACCTGGTGGGCATGCTGTTCGACTTCATCCTTGATGACGAAAACCTGCCGGACAACTGCAAAACCGCCCTCTCCCACCTGCACACGCCGTACCTCAAGGTGGCGTTGCTGGATAAAGCGCTGTTCACCCAGCACCATCACCCAGCGCGGCGCCTGCTCAACGCTATGGCTCAGGCCGGCGCGCTGTATGGCGGCGAAGAAGACGACCGTGGCCTGTTGGCGAAAATTCACTGGGTAGTCGAACGCGTCATTCAGGGCTTCGACGGCGAGCTGAAACTGTTCGACAGCCTGCTGGAAGAATTCAACGAGTTCACCACCAACCTGCAACACAAGGTGGCCTTACGTGAGCGGCGTGCGGTGGAAGCGGCCAAAGGTCGCGACAAACTCCTCGGCGCGCGCCAGCAAGCGGTCGACATCATTGCCCGCGCGCTGGCCAACCGTCAGCCTCCGCCGCTGATTCGCAACTTTCTCGAACTGACCTGGACCGACGCGCTGGTATTCGTGCTGTTGCGCCACGGCGAACGCAGCCCCGAGTGGCAACGCTACAGCGATGTCGCCGAGCAGCTTGCATGGAGTAGCACGCCGCTGAACGCAGCCGGTCAGGAGCGTTTGCAGTCGATTCGTGTGCAACTGCTGGAAGACCTGCGCAAAGGCCTGGAGATTCTCGGCGGCTATCACGAAGACGGCATCCGCCGCTTACTTCAAGACATCGTCGCCTGCCAGCACGCGGTGCAGGCCAAACAGCCCCAAGTGGCCGCCAAGCTCAATCCGGTGCTGCCGGAAAGTCCGCTCGGGGCCATGCTTGGCGAGGACGCCGCATTAGCGACCACCGCCCCGCAAGCCTCGGGCCTGTCGCACCAGGCTCAACTGATTGCCAAGGAGTTGGGACGTATCGAGTTTGGTACCTGGTTTGAATTTATCGACGGCGCGCAGGTGCGTAACCTCAAGCTGTCATGGTTCAGCCCGACCACGCATAACTACATGTTCGTCGACCACAGCGGCCAGCGCGTGGCCATTAAACCGCTGACGATTTTGGCCAATGAGATGGAACAAGGTCTGGTTCGCATCCTCCAAACCGAACGCGAGGCCCCGCTGGTGGACCGCGCCCTGACCGCCATCTACCGGGTGTTGCAACGCTTCACCGGTCGCGCCGACAACAGTTAAGGAGCCGTAATGGACGATCGTCGCCAGCACAGCCGACACGCCGCAGAGCTGCATTTGGAAGTGTACGACCTTCACACCGAGCGCCATCTGGGCCGCGTAGTGGATCTCTCCGCCGAGGGCTTCATGCTGTTCGGTGACTGCCCGCAAGAAGCCGATGCGCTGCTGGAATGCCGCCTCGTTTCCTACCCGCCAGTCGAAGGCCTGACCGAAGTCCGCCTGGGCGCCGACTGCCTGTGGAGCCGCCCCGGTGCCGACGGCCAGCATTGCTGGTCGGGCTTTCACATCATCGACTTGGCTGAAGAC
Organism: Pseudomonas sp. AC070; assembly: GCF_979258635.1. Lineage (NCBI taxonomy): Bacteria > Pseudomonadati > Pseudomonadota > Gammaproteobacteria > Pseudomonadales > Pseudomonadaceae > Pseudomonas > Pseudomonas sp. AC070. Next base: position 863,501 of record NZ_OZ409871.1, on the reverse strand, counting down.
CAAGCCGTCTTGCTCGAAGGTTTGCTCAAGCGCCTGTAAAACCGTTGGCCAATAAAAAAGCCCCGCCAATGCGGGGCTTTTTTGTGCGCGCTGAACGGCTTAATTCACGCTGTAACCGCGCCCGGCCATGCAGGCAGCCAACGAACGACGGTAAATATCCGCCACGTTTTGCGCCGGCGCATAAGTGGCTTGCGACGGATCAAAACCGCTTTGATTCACGGCCCAGCGATGGCAGTCGTAACGGTCTTGCGCGAGCTGCGCTTCGCTCTGCCCGCGCGCCGGATAGGCCACCACGTCGTAGCCATTACCCTGCCAGCCGTTGTTGCTCGTCACCTGAGCAGGCGGGCTAGTGACCACGTACTCCTGGCGGTCGGCCTGGTACAGGTAATAGGTGCCGGCCGCGATGAAATACAGCGCGCTGCCAATCCACAGCTGCTCGGCATACGAGGGCAACGTGCGCACCCGAACGCCGTACGGCGGCGTGACGACGATGTAGCTCGGGCCGTACGGGCGATACCAGTAGCCGTCGGCGTAGTAATAGTCGACCCCGCCGTGCGGCACGCGCCAACGGCCCGAGGGAATGGTGTTTACCCGGTAGCCCGGCTGCCAGCGCGGGCCCGGCCCCCAACCGCCATCCGGCCGCCCGCCATGCCATTGATTGCCCGGCGGGGGTGGCGACTTGGAACCCAGCTGCCGTGCCGGCCCCTGCGGCCCGCGGGGTTCGTTATTGCTCGGACGGCCGCGGTCATCGTCATCGCGCCCACCGCCGTTGTGGCCGCCGTTATAACCACCGTTGTAGCCATTGCCGTTGTGGTTCTGACCGCCGCCCTGGTTGTACCCGCCGCCGTTGTAACCGCCCTGGTTATAACCACCACCGTTATAGCCGCCCTGATTGTTACCACCGCCGTTGTAGCCGCCGTTGTGACCGTTGCCATTGCCGCCGTGATCATCACGATCACGCTGCGACGGACTGCTGCCGCCCAATGTTCGAGCAGCGCCCTGCGGTCCCTGCTGTTGCTGCGGACGCGCTTGCGGCTGCCCGCCCTGATTACCGCCGCTGTTGCCGCGCCCCTGATCACGCTGCGAACTGCCGCCCATCACCGAACGCACATCCGGCCCGTCATCGGCGAGCGCATTGGCGCACATCGCCAGGGAAAGGACGCTTACACCTGCCAGGCGCCACAGCTGCGACTTCATGACTTCTACTCCAGAGGGAAAAGACCGCGACACACCTGCCACCCGTATTGCAGAACGGCCCGCAGTTGTAGCCCATCGGTAACCACTTCGACAACGGCCACTAGCAGAGTTGCAGAACAGGAAGCACAACCAAAAAAGATTTCCGCCCCCCCCCCCGCCGCTCCAGATCGAGCGAGCTAGGTCTGGCAAGGCGGAAATCAATTTACAAGCGCAGTGGGCTGTAGCCCATGAGCATTGGAAATTGGTTTCCAACGCAGCCAGGCCGACGCGCAGCCGATCGCTTAGTCACACCCCAAAAAAAAGGGCCCTCAGGGGGGCCCGTTTGTCCTCTGCTGGCGATTGTGTCGCCGCCTGTCTCGCCCGCCTGGTTGGGCAGTGCGGACCCGGTTGCCGAGGCGACCCGGTGGGATCGGCGGCTCTGGCGCGCCTGATTGAGCGGGCCAGTTGGACTTGCGTCCGGGTCATTTAACTTGAGGGAAAGTGTAGGCCTGGCCGTGCGACACAGGATTGCGAATATTGCTGATCAATATGCCGCTTGCGCAATCTTTATCTCCTAAAGCACCATGTCGCGCAATTATCACCGAATGGAGCGCCATCTTGAACAACCTAGACCGCTACGACCTGAACATACTGGCCGAATTACAGCGCGACGCGCGCATCTCCAATCAGGAGTTGGCCGAACGCATCGGCCTGTCGCCCTCGCCCTGCTCGCGCCGGGTCAAGCAATTGGAAGATGACGGTTACATTCTTCGGCAAGTGGCGCTGCTGGATCGCAAGAAGCTGGGGCTGAGCCTGACGGCGTACGTGAACATCGGCATGGACCGTCACACGCCCGAGCGTTTCGAGCACTTCGAAGCGGTGATCACCCAATGCCCGGAAGTGCTGGAATGCTGCCTGGTGACCGGCATGGACGCGGACTACCAACTCAAGGTGGTGGTGCCGGATATGGACCACTATCAGAAATTCCTGCTGGGCCAGCTCACCCGCATCGAAGGCGTGACCAGCGTGCGCTCGAGCTTCGTGCTCAACCAGGTGATTTCCAGTACGCAACTGCCGTTACAACACCTGCGCAGCTAAACGCGTGCCCCGACAACCTGCGGCCACAGGCCCGGAGGCTGACGTATAATCGCCCGCCAAGGCCCGCCCTTGAGGCGTGTGGCCGTACGTATGTGCCTGACGAATACCTGAGGTTGTAATGGAACCGGAAAAGTTTGAAGAGTGGATGATGATCATCCTGGTCGGCGGCCTGGTGATGTTTATGGCCTTTATCGTGTGGGACCTGGCGAAGAAATCCAAAGCCGGCCGCTACGGCACCATGGTCCTGTTCCTCGCCCTGGGCCTGGGCGTGTTGGGCTTCATCATCAAGACCGTAGTGATCGGAAGCCTGGAAGGCTTCTAGAGCCGAGCAAGAATTTCCGCACAGGTTGGGTTGGTCGCGCTCGCTGAGCCACGCGCACCGCCCAACCTACGACCAACGACTCAAAGCCGCGCCTCAACCGCCTTCCACTCCCCCAACCCCAGCCCCTCGATACTCCACGGCCCAATCCGCACCCGTACCAGCCGCAACGTCGGCAACCCCACTGCCGCTGTCATCCGCCGCACCTGGCGGTTGCGCCCTTCCCTGATTACCAATTCCAGCCACGACGTCGGAATGCTCTTGCGAAACCGCACCGGCGGATTGCGCTCCCATAGTTCAGGTTCGGCCAGTTGCCGCGCTTCAGCCGGCAAGGTCGGTCCGTCATTCAAGGTCACGCCATCACGCAATTGTTGCAGCTGCGCTTCGGTCGGCTCGCCTTCCACCTGCACCCAATAGGTTTTCGCCAGCTTGTGTTTGGGGTCGGCGATGCGCGCTTGCAGTTGCCCATCATTGGTCAGTAGCAGCAGCCCTTCACTATCGCGGTCCAGCCGCCCGGCCGGGTACACGCCGGGCACCGGAATAAAGTCTTTGAGGGTGCTGCGGCCTTGCTCATCGTTGAACTGGGTCAGCACGTCGAACGGCTTGTTGAACAGCAATAACGTCGGCTCGGCCGGCGGCGCTTTGGCGACGCGGCGGGGAGCTGGGCGGGCGGGACGAGGTGGGCGCGACATGAACAATCCAGGGCAACGAGCAGGCTGCACAGTGTAACGCGAGGCCATGCACGCACCATCAACCGGGCTTATCTCGCTTCATCATTTGCCGTCTATGGTTATGCTGCTGCGTTGCGCCGTCTAACCCACAAGGAATCCTTGCATGAGCACGTCCGAGGTCGAGAAGTTCACCGGTTGGGCCGCTACCGCGCCCAAAGCCCCGCTGCAATCCTACGCGTACGATCCCGGCCCGCTGGCCGCCGAAGATGTGGAAGTGGCGGTGGAGTTTTGCGGCATCTGCCACTCCGACCAATCGATGATCGACAACGAATGGGGCCGCACCCGCTATCCGTTCATTCCCGGCCACGAAGTGGTGGGCACCGTGGTACGCGTGGGCGACCAGGTGCGCGGCCTTAAACTCGGCCAGCGTGTGGGCATCGGCTGGAACAAAGGCAGCTGCATGCACTGCGCTTCGTGCATGGAAGGTTCGCACCAGCTGTGTCGCACCGTGCAACCCACCATCATTGGCGGCAACGGCGGCTTCGCGGATCGCCTGCGAGCCCATTGGGCCTGGGCCATTCCGATTCCTGAGGCCATCGACCCAAGCCTGGCCGGCCCGCTGTTCTGCGCCGGCTCGACTGTGTTCAGCCCACTGGTGGATCTGGACATCAAACCCACCGACCGCGTCGGCGTGGTCGGCATCGGCGGCCTCGGTCACCTGGCATTGAAATTTCTCAATGCGTGGGGCTGCGAAGTGACGGCGTTTACCTCCTCGCCAAGCAAGCAGGAAGAAGCCCAGCGCCTGGGCGCGCACAAAGCGGTAGCGTCTACCGACAGCGCGGCGATGAAAGCGATCGCCGGCACTCTGGATTTCCTGCTCGTTACCGCCAGCGCTGATCTGGACTGGAACAGCCTGCTCGCCACCTTGCGTGGGCGTGGCCGGTTGCACTTTGTCGGCATCGTGCCGAGCGCAATTCCCGTCCATGTGTTCAGCTTGATTCCAGCGCAAAAAGCCATCTCCGGCTCGCCCGTAGGCTCACCGGCCAACATGGCGAAAATGTTGGAATTCTGCGCCCGTCATCAAATCGTGCCTCAGGTGGAAATGTTCCCCATGAGCAAAGTGAACGACGCCATCGATCACCTGCGCGCCGGCAAAGCGCGTTATCGCGTGGTGCTCGACGCCAGCAAATAACGCGCTGCGTTGAGTTGCAAAACATGTAAGGGAGCAGGCAAACCCAAGCGGCCGTGCTAGGTTTGCCTGCATCTTCCCCCGCGAGTTTCGTCGATGCCACGTAACCTTCGCCCGACCTGGTTACTGAGCCTGCTGACCCTGGCCGGCTGTAACAACTCCGCCTACCAAGGCCCCGCCAGCGACCACTTCGATGGCGAGCGCTTCCGCAACATTCAACCCACCCCGGAAAAAAGCCTGCGCGACCTGCTCAAGTGGCAGCTCAACCGCGAGCGCACCGACGCCTGGGTCAGCCAACCGGCGGCAAAAACACCGCCCGTCCTGGCGCAGCGGGTGATGGGCGATGCGCTTCAAGCCACTTACATCAACCACGCCACCGTGCTGTTGCAGCATCAGGGCCTGAACATTCTCACGGACCCGGTGTGGTCCGAGCGGGTCAGCCCGTTCACGTTTATTGGCCCGAAACGCTTCCAGCAACCAGGGCTGAGCATCGAGCAGTTACCGCCGATTGACCTGATTCTCGTCAGCCACAATCACTACGACCACCTTGACCTCGAAAGCCTGCGCAAACTGGCGCTGCGCTTTCCGACGGCCAAAGTAGTCACGGGCCTGGGCAACGGCGCGCTGATCAAGCAGACCGGCTTTACCGATGTGGCAGAGATTGATTGGTGGCAGGAGTTGGCCATCAGCCCGACCCTGAGCGTGCATGGCGTGCCGGTGCAGCATTGGTCGTCACGCACCCGCAGCGACACCAACCACACGCTGTGGCTGGGCTTTGTGCTGCAAGCGCCGAGCGGCCCGCTGCTGTTCCCCGGCGACACGGGGTTGGGACCGGAATTCAAACTGATCAACGAACGCTTCGGGCCGATGCGCTTCGCGCTGTTGCCGATCGGCGCCTACGCGCCACGCTGGTTTATGCGCGACCATCACATGAACCCCGACGACGCCGTGCAGGCGCATCGGCAATTGCAGGCCAAAAACAGCATGGCCATTCACTTCGGCACCTTCCGGCTTACCGACGAAGGGCAGTTCGCCCCGCCGGCGGATTTGGCGGCGGCGTTGCAAGAACAGGAGGTGGACCCGCAGAGCTTTCGGGTGCCGCAGCCGGGGGATTCGTGGGCGATTCCTTGAGCATGCCCTCGGTCGCGGACGCCTTGAGGCGGTGATCTCAACAGCATCGCGGCTAAAGCCGCTCCCACAGGGTCGGTATTTAGGTTGTGGGTTCCCTTTGACATTCTGGATTCCCGCCTTCGCGGGAATGACGGCGTTTGCTGTGTTGTCCTCTAAACGGGGCGGCCGATTTTGCCCCCAATCGAAACCTGTGGGAGCGGCTTTAGCCGCGATGCTCTTTTTCCAAAAGCATCGCAGCTAATCGGAACGCCGCCCAGCCCCACCCACAGGGTTAACGACGAAATTTCCCGCCTTATCTAAACGGCGGCTCGTCGAAGCTGCGCAATTTGCGTGAGTGCAGTGAGTCGAGCTGGGTGCGCATCAGGTCGAGAGCGGCGATGCCGATGTGCAGGTGTTGGTTCACCGCGCGCTCGTAGAACGCGCCCGCCGCGCCCGGCAGTTTGATTTCGCTGTGCAGCGGTTTGTCCGATACGCACAACAACGTGCCGTACGGCACCCGCAGCCGGTAGCCCTGGGCGGCGATGGTGCCGCTTTCCATGTCCACGGCAATGGCGCGAGCCAGGTTGATCAGCGGCCGTTCCTGAGCCCAGCGCAGTTCCCAGTTGCGGTCGTCGTAGGTCAATACCGTGCCGGTGCGCAAGCGCCGTTTCAGCGCTTCGCCTTTCTCGCCGGTCACGGCAGCCGCGGCTTCCTGCAACGCCAGCTGCACTTCGGCCAGGGCCGGAATCGGCACGTGCGGCGGCACCACGCGGTCCAGAATGCCGTCGCGGCGCATATAGGCGTGGGCCAGCACGTAGTCGCCAATGGTTTGCGACTGACGCAAGCCGCCGCAGTGACCAATCATCAGCCAGCAGTGCGGACGCAGTACGGCCAGGTGGTCGGTGATGTTTTTTGCGTTCGAAGGGCCAACGCCGATGTTTACCAGCGTCACGCCATGGCCATCCGCAGCGATCAGGTGATACGCCGGCATCTGATAACGGTGCCAAACCACGGCATCGGCGACCGCTTGCGCGTCTTCTTCAGACGTACCGCGCTCGATGATCACGTTGCCCGGCAAGACCATTCGTACAAAGCGCGGGTCATCACGCAGTTGCGCCAGGCCGTGGCGAATGAATTGGTCAACGTAGCGGTGGTAGTTGGTCAGCAAAATCCAGGGCTGCACGTGGCGCCAGTCGCTGCCGGTGTAATGCACCAGACGGCGCAGCGAGAAGTCCACTCGCGCCGCATCAAACAGTGCCAGCGGCAACGGGTCGATGTTTTGCCAGTCGTACAGGCCGTCGGCGATACCGTCGGTGGCGGCTGACAGATCGGTGCTTGGGAACACGCGCGACAATTCCGCTGCGGTCACGCCCGAACCGGCCAGCTCATCGCCGCCTTCCACCACGTAGGGATACGGAATGTCCTGTTGGCTCACGCCGACTTCCACCTGCACGGTGAAGTCGTTCATCAATGGGCGCAGTTGTTCGAGCAGGTACTTACGAAACGCCGCCGGGTGGGTGACGGTCACGCTGTAAGTGCCAGGCACCTGCACTTTGGCGTAGGCGCGCACGGTGGTTGGCACTTCGCCTTGGCACAGGTAGGTCAGCCGCAGTTCGGGGTAGCGGAACAGACCACGCTGGCTCGGGTCCGGTTTGACCCGGTCTTTGAGGTACGCCTTGAGCGCTTGGCTAAGGCCATCAACGGCCCGTTGGTGCAACTCGGCCAAGCGTTCTACGGCGTCTTCGGGGGTGTGGGCGATTACAAAACTGTCGGTGTTGCTGGTCACGATCGGCCTTCCTGTCTGGACTCGCATGCGGCCTATCTTGCCTGCATCGTTCGCAAAAGGCATGACTGCGGGGAAGGCTTAAGCCGCGATTCCTGGAAAAGGCAATCGAGACTGAAGCCTGCCCCGCATCGATCACGTCGCATTACTCCATAACATGGGGCGTGCTGCGTGCGACCAACGCTTCCACGTCCGCACCGCGCGGCAAGGTGCCGTAAGCGCGGCCGCCCTGGCCCAGGCGACTGGCGATAAATGCGTCGGACACCACAGCATTGCCGCTTTCGAGCAACAGTTTGGCCTGCAAGCCAACGGCAACGTCTTCGGTCAGCTGGCGGGCGCGGTATTGGATGTCGGCAGTGTCGCGAAAGCCTGCCTTGAGCCCGTCGATATGCGCTTTCAGGCGCGCATCGCCGTGGCCGTCACCCAGCTCGTTGAACAACACGTCGAGCACGCCAGGCTCTTTCGACAAGGCGCGCAGCACGTCCAGGCATTGCACATTGCCGGAGCCTTCCCAGGTCGAGTTCACCGGCGCTTCGCGGTACAGGCGCGGCAAAATGCTGTCTTCCACATAACCGGCGCCGCCCATGCATTCGGCGGCTTCGTTGATCATGGCCGGCGCGCGTTTGCAGATCCAATACTTGCCTACGGCCGTTACCAGGCGGGCGAATTTGTCTTCGCCTTCGTCATGGGCGTTATCCAGCGCTTTGGCCATGCGCAGGCTCAGGGCGATAGCGGCTTCGCTTTCCAGGGCCAAATCGGCCAGCACGTTTTGCATCAAGGCTTGTTCGCTGAGGACGCGGCCGCCCACGGTGCGGTGCGCGCAGTGGTTGGCCGCCTGGCTCAGCGCCTGGCGCATCAAGGCGCTGGAGCCGACCATGCAATCGAAGCGGGTCATCGACACCATTTCGATAATGGTCGGCACGCCGCGCCCTTCTTCGCCCAGCATCCACGCCAGCGCGCCGCGGTATTCCACTTCGCTGGAGGCGTTGGAGCAGTTGCCGAGTTTGTTCTTCAGGCGCTGGATGTAGAACTCGTTGCGCGTGCCATCCGGGCGATGGCGCGGCAGCAGGAAGCAGCTCAAGCCTTTGTCGGTTTGCGCCAGGGTGAGGAAGGCATCGCACATCGGCGCCGAGCAAAACCATTTATGCCCGACCAGTTCGTATGCCTGACCGGGGCCGGGAACGCCGACCGGATAAGCGCGAGTGGTGTTGGCGCGCACATCGGTGCCGCCTTGTTTTTCCGTCATCGCCATGCCGATGGTAACGCCGGCCTTCTGCGCCATCGGCACGTTGCGCGGGTCGTATTGGGTGGCGAGCACTTTCGGCACCCACACCTCGGCGACGTCTGGCTGCATACGCAGCGCCGGCACGCTGGCGAAGGTCATGGTCAGCGGGCAGCCGGTGCCGGCTTCGGCCTGGCTGTGCATGTAGGTCATGGCGGCGCGGGCCACGTGGGCGCCGGCGCGTGGGTCGGTCCAGGGCAATGATGGCAGGCCGTGTTCCACCGCCGCCTTCATCAACTCGTGGTAGGCGGGATGAAACTCCACCAGGTCGATGCGGTTGCCGTAGCGGTCGTGGCTTTTGAACACCGGTTTGTTTTCGTTGGCGAGAAAACCTGCCGCCATCAGCGGGCCGCCGGCCAAGGCGCCGTAGGCATCGATGCGGTCGTGCGCCCAGGCGCCGCCGAAGTGACGCGTCCACTCCTGCAGCGGCAGGTCGGCACGGTACAGGTTGACGCCGTCGAGCGACGGCGGCTGATTGCTCACTTCGTGGGTTTCGGCAAACGCGGCGTAGCTATTAACAGCAGTGCTCATGGCAGTGACTCCTCGGCGGCAAGGGCGCGTAGACAAAAGGAAACGAGGGCGGCGCTGACGTCCGCCAGTTGCAGAGCAGGCTCGCCCGCTTCGCGAGCGGCGCGGGCTTGGGGTGATAACGGGCCGACCAATGCTTCACTGATAGCGCCCACCAGGCAGGCAGCGCTGACCGCCACCGACGAGGTTCGAAACGCGCCAGTGGCCACGCCCTGTTCGATAACGGTGCTGAGTTGGGCGGCGTACGCTTCGCGGAACTCAAGGCGGCGTTCATCCACTTCCGGGTCCACGGGTTCGGCGATCAGGGCGAATGCCAGTTGACGGCTTTGCCAGGCGCGGGCGGCGAATTGCTCAAGGGCGCCGGCCAGGCGTTTGGGTTCGCTGCCCGGCAGTTGCAGCGCGCTGGCCATGGCGTCGACTTCTCGCTGGCTGGCCCGGGCAAATACCTCGGCGGACAGCTCGCCTTTACCGCGAAAGTGCCGGTACAGGCTGCCCGTGGCGATGCCCACGCGCTCGGCGAGGCTTTGCATGGTCAATGCGGCAAAACCACCCTCCACGACCAGCAACAACGCGCAGTCAAGAATGCGCTCGCGTTGCTCTTGGTCGCGGTCGATGCGGGCGGCGCTGTGTCGGTAAGCCATAGTCTGAATCCTGATTCATTTGGCGCTAGTGAATCAGGATTCAGAGTTTGGAAGAAGGGGCATTCTGGCCAAAAGAAAGAGGTCAACGAGTGGCGCTGTAGGAGCGGCTGGGCGGCATTCCGATTAGCCGCGATGCTTTTGATGCGTCGGCACCAATCGCGGCTAAAGCCGCCCCCACAGGATCAGAGTCGCGCTTAAGAAATTCTCGCCGGCGCTGGCGGCTCCAGGCTTAGCAGCCAGTCATGCAGCAACGCTTGCAGCTGTTCAAACTTCACCGGCTTGGCCAGGTAGTCGCTCATGCCGGCGGCCAAACAGCGCTCGCGGTCGCCGCTGTGGCTGTGGGCGGTGATGGCCAGCACTGGCAACTCGGCGCAGTTGGACATCGCACGCAAGGCACGGCAGGTGGCAAAGCCGTCCATGACTGGCATCTGGCAGTCGAGCAACACGGCGTCTACCGGCTCTCGGCGCAGCAGCTCAAGGGCATCGCTGCCGTTGTCGGCGCAGCGCACGCGGTAGCCGAGTTTCAGCAACATGCCGCGCATCACCAGTTGGTTGATGCCGTTGTCTTCCACCACCAACACCGTGCACTCCTCCGGCCGGCGCAGGGCCTGGCCGCCGCTGCGGCGCGCGGCCTCACGAGACGGCGTGCTAGCCAGGTGGTTGCCGCTGTTGGAAAGGAACAACGGCACGGTGAGTTCGAAGTGGCTGCCCTCGCCCACTTCCGAGGTGTGGCTCAAACCGCCGCCCATCAGGCCGACCAGCTTGCGGCAAATCGCCAGGCCCACGCCCAGGCCGCCGTATTCGCGGGTCATGGAACCGTCGAGCTGGTGGAAGCGTTGGTACAGCGAGCCGTCTTTCGGCGTGCTGAACCCGATGCCGCTGTCGATGACGCCGACCTTCAGCACCAACCCTTCGCGCCCCCGCTCCACCGCCGCCACGCGCAATGTCACGGCGCCGCCCGGGGTGAATTTGATCGCGTTGTCGAGCAGGTAACCGATGCATTGGCTGAGCTTGCTGGCGTCGCCTTCCAAGGTGTCGGGCAGGCTTTCGTCCATTTCCAGGGTGAAGCCCAGCCCTTTCTCTTCGGCACGTGGGGCGAACTGGCTGCGCAGCCCGCCAAACAGGCCGCGCAGGCTGAACGGCTCGCGCCATGGGTACAGCTTGCCGGCCTGTAGTTCGGTGAGGGTGAGGATGTCGCTGACCATGCGCATCATGTCGCGCGCCGAGGCGCTGGCGGTTTTTTGGTACTGCTCCAGCTCGACGTCCATGGGCACGGTTTGCATCAGCTCCAGTGAACCGATCACACCGTTCATGGGGGTGCGTAATTCATGGGTGACGGTGGCCAGGAATTCGTCTTTCAGGCGGTTGCTGTTGGCGAGTTCAAGGTTGAGGGTTTCCAGTTTGCGGCCCGAGTCATACAGAATTCGCGCACGCTCTTCTTTCATGGAATTGATGCGGTCGGCCAAGGCCAGCGACAGCAAACCGACCTCAATCGCCGAGCCGATCTGGCTGGCGTACATGGTGAGGAATACGTTGGGCAGATAGCCAAGCACCATCAAGGTGTTAATCACGCCGCCAATCAGGAACGTGGTCCAGGCAAAAATGAAATAGCGCGCCACGCGCATGCCGCGACGCCAGGCGATAAGCCCAGCGGAAAACACCACCACCGTGAACAGCAGCGCCAAGTAAGTGGCCAAGCGTAGCGACACGCTGTAACTGACCGTGAGCGCCAACACCATCACCAGCGCGCCAACGGCCATAAGCGCCAGCAACGTGCGGTCCACCCACGGACTGTGCTCGGCGGTATGCAAAAAGGTGCGCGCGAACTGACAGCCGAACAGCGTCGCCGAGCCGATCAGGAACGGCGTGGAGGCGTTGGCCCACCAGGGGTTGTCGGGCCAGAAGTATTCGATGCCGGCGCCGTTGACCGACACCTGGTACAGCCCGAACGAGGCGATATAGAGGATGTAGTAGAGGTAGCTCGGGTCGCGCACGCTGAGGAAGATGAACAGGTTGTAAATCAGCATGCCAAGCAGCACGCCATAGATGATGCCGAGCAGGTAGATGCGTCCGGGCATTTGTTCCATGTACACCTTGGGCGACCACAGGTTCAGCGGCGCCTGGATCGAGCCCTGGCTTTGGATGCGCAGGTACACGCGTTGCGGCTGATACGGCTGCAAGTTGATTTCGAACAGGTAGTTGTTCTGCTTGATCTGCCGGCTGTCGAACGGCAATGCATCGCCGGTGCGCTCGGCTAGCTGAAAGCCGCCGCGGCCATCGGGCAAATACAGGTCGAGATGATCGAGCGGCGGATACGCCAATTCCAGCAGCCAGGGTTGCTGGCCGAGCAGCGCTTGCGGGCGGTAGGCGAGGTCGATACGCAGCCAGAACACCGAGTGCGAGTAACCGGCGTTGAGCACCGGTTTGTCGTGGCGGCGGAAGTTGGCTTGCAGTGCCGGCGAGGTGATGTCGTTGATGGTGGCGTCGCCGCGCACATCTTCGAACACGTCCATTTCCTGACCGAGCACAAGCTGAGTGGTGTACTCGTCGAATTCGACCGCGTGGGCCAGGTTCGCCAGTAAGCACAGAACAAGTAGAAGACCGTAGCGCATGCTGCCCCGCAAAGGCCTGGCGGTTGACGTCGGAGCCCCATCTCCGTAACTGACGTCACCCGCCGACCTGATTTATTCAAAAATGGGGGTCACTCTAGCATAGCCGCCTTACGCTGAAAGCCGCCCCCAGCAAGGCATCGCGAGTGCCATCAGCGATACTGGCCACCCGTTTCAGTGGAAAAGCGTGGTGCCCCATTCGTTGCCTGTGTCATCTCAATACTCACCCTGTGAACAGAGCGCCCGCCTGGGGCAAAAAAGGTGAAAAGTGATAAGCTCGCGCACCATGACTACCTATACCTCCCGCCCCGTTGTTCTCTGCCTTTCCGGTCACGACCCGAGTGGCGGCGCCGGCCTTCAGGCCGATATCGAAGCCCTGCTTGCGCAAGGCTGCCACGCCGCTCCGGCGGTAACCGCGTTGACCGTGCAAGACACCGTTAACGTCAGCGACTTCCGCGTGCTTGACCGCGAATGGGTGCTGGCCCAGGCCGATGCGGTGATCGCCGACATGCCGGTCGCCGCCGTCAAACTGGGCATGCTCGGCTCGGTGCAGATGGTCGAAACCGTGCTGGAAATCATGCAGAAATTACCCGGCGTTCCCCTGGTTTGCGACCCCGTGCTGCGAGCCGGTGGCGGCGGCGCATTGGGCAAGGATGAAGTGGGCTTCGCGATGCGCGAGCGCTTACTGCCGGTGGCCACCATCGCCACGCCCAACCTGCCCGAAGCGCGCATTCTCGCCGAACTGCCAGAAGGCACGGCCGATGAATGCGCGGCCAAACTTCTGCCGTTCTGCCAGCACCTGCTGATCACCGGCGGCCATGGCGACGAAGCGCAAATACACAACCGTCTTTACAGCCGTGACGGCAGCCAGCACACCTTCACCTGTGAACGTCTACCGGGCAGTTATCACGGCTCGGGCTGCACCTTGGCCAGCACCCTCGCCGGTCGACTTGCCCAAGGCGAACAACTGGTCAGCGCGGTGCAGTCGGCGCTGGCCTATACCTGGCGCACCTTGCGCGATGCCGAGCAGTTGGGCCGTGGCCAGTACGTGCCGCGCCGCTTGCCGCTGGACTTCAACTCGTGACGCTGCGCGGCCTGTACGCCATCACCGACAGCCAGTTACTGGCCGGTGGCAAGCTGCTGCCATATGTGGAAGCCGCCCTCGACGGTGGCGCCACGCTGCTGCAATACCGCGACAAAAGCAGCGACGAAGCCCGACGCCTGCGCGAAGCCCAAGCGCTGAAAAACCTCTGCGAGCGGTATGGCGCCAGTCTGCTAATTAATGACGATGCCGAGCTGGCTGCCCGTTTGGGCGTTGGCGTGCACCTGGGCCAGGGCGACGGTTCGCTGTCCGCCGCTCGCGCACTGCTGGGTCGTAAAGCCATCATTGGCGGTACTTGCCTGGCGCAGCTTGAGCTGGCCCAGCAGGCTGCCCGCGAAGGTGCCAGTTACGTGGCTTTCGGCCGCTTCTTCAACTCACAGACCAAGCCGGGCGCCCCGGCTGCCACCCTCGAGTTGGTGCAGCAAGCGCGCGCCAGCGTGCAGTTGCCCCTCTGCGCCATTGGCGGCATCGACCTGGAAAATGCCGCACCTCTGGTGGCGGGCGGGGTCAGTTTGTTAGCCGTCATTCACGCCCTGTTCAGCGCCGACAGCGCTCAGGAAGTGAACCGCCGCGCCCGCGCCTTCAGCGCCCTGTTTCAGTCTTAACCGCCGAATTCCCCGAGCGCCGGCAGGTCTGCCTGGCCGCCGCCAACTGTTTAGTTAAAGGAGTCTGCCCATGACCCAGTCCCGTTCCGAAGCCCTGTTCGCCAGCGCGCAAAAACACATTCCCGGCGGCGTTAACTCGCCCGTGCGCGCATTTCGCAGCGTCGGCGGCACGCCGTTGTTCTTCAAGCATGCGGCCGGCGCCTATGTGATGGATGAAGACAACAAGCAGTACGTTGACTACGTGGGCTCGTGGGGCCCGATGATTCTCGGCCACAGCCACCCGGACGTGCTGGAGGCGGTACGCAAGCAGTTGGAACATGGGTTGTCCTATGGCGCGCCGACCGCCATGGAAACCGAAATGGCCGAGCTGGTGTGCTCTATCGTGCCGTCGATGGAAATGGTGCGTATGGTCAGCTCCGGCACCGAAGCGACCATGAGCGCCATCCGCCTGGCCCGTGGTTTTACCGGCCGCGACAGCATCATCAAATTCGAAGGCTGCTACCACGGTCACTCCGACAGCCTGCTGGTGAAAGCCGGCTCTGGCGCCCTGACTCAAGGCGTACCCAGTTCGGCGGGCGTACCGGCGGCCTTCGCCAAACACACGCTGACCCTACCGTTCAACGACATCGCCGCCGTCGAGCAAATGCTCAGCGAAGTGGGCAAAGACGTGGCGTGCATCATCGTCGAGCCTGTGGCCGGCAACATGAACTGCGTGCCGCCCGCGCCGGGCTTTCTTGAAGGCCTGCGCGAGCAGTGCGACAAACATGGCGTGGTGCTGATTTTTGACGAAGTGATGACCGGCTTTCGTGTCGCCCTCGGCGGTGCCCAGGCGCATTACGGCGTAACGCCGGATCTGTCCACGTTCGGCAAAATCATCGGCGGCGGCATGCCGGTGGGCTGCTTCGGCGGCAAGCGCGAAATCATGCAGCAGATCGCCCCGCTCGGCCCGGTGTACCAAGCCGGCACCTTGTCGGGTAACCCGCTGGCGATGGCAGCCGGTTTGACCACGCTGAACCTGATTCGCCGTCCGGGGTTCCACGACGAACTCACCGCCTACACCAGCCGCATGCTCGATGGTCTGCAACAACGCGCCGATGCGGCCGGTGTGCCGTTCGTAACGACGCAGGCGGGTGGCATGTTTGGCCTGTACTTCAGCGGCGCTGACGACATCGTCACCTTTGAGGACGTGATGGGCAGCGATTCCGAGCGCTTCAAGAAATTTTTCCACCTGATGCTGGAAGGCGGCGTGTACCTGGCGCCAAGCGCGTTCGAAGCCGGCTTTACTTCCATTGCCCATGGCGACAAAGAGCTGCAAATTACCCTCGACGCCGCCGAGCGCGCCTTCGCGGCCCTGCGCTGATGCAATACAGCACCGCCGCGTCCGATGCGTTGTTGGCCCTGGCCTGTTTGGCCAGCGTGCTGGGCATCTGGCGCAGCCGGCGCTGGGGCGAGAAACCGTTGCGCGCCACCTGGCTGGCGGTGATCGCGGCCTTGCTGGTGACCGGCGTCACAGCGGCAGTGGGCGTCCTGCATTTCGGCGTGAACGAAAGCTGGCAACCCTTGCACGCCAGACTCAGCCAGGCGAGCAGCCTGCTCGCCTTACCGGCCCTGGGCGTTGCGGCGCTGATGCTGGTGCGCGGCTGGCATTGGCAGCGGTTGGGTTGGTGCTGGGTGATCATCGGCCTCAGCGTTTTGTTCGAAGGTGCCAAGCGCTGGGGATTGCTCGGTAGCTACACACTTTTACTCAACCTGGCCACGTTGCTGATGCTGCTTTACGCGGGCGTTACGCAAGGCGGTAAAGCGCTGCCAGCAGCGGCGGTTGCGGTGACGCTGTTTATCGTCGCGGGACTGGTGGTCGGCACTCAGGGAAACTTCGGGCCGCTTCTGCGGGTCGATTTGTTTCATGGGCTGCTTAGCGTTGCGTATCCGCTGTTGGCCTGGTTGCTGCTGCACCTGCACAGCCGCCAGGGTGTGACAGAGAGGACACAAAAGTCGGTAAACACTTTGTAACGGGCGCCCGGCTTATTCCATAATGCGCGGGCCGTCGCGTTCCGTCGGCCGGGCCTGGCCCGCACTGTTTGATGAGGCGTGTTGATTGTTATGAATTGCATCGGCCGCACCCTGTCCCTGGGCTGCCTGTTGCTTTTGCTGCCACTGGTTGCATCGGCGGGCGGTAACTCCTTGCTGATTCCGGCCGCTGGCCGCTGTTCGCTCAACACCCTTCCCGAAGACCAGGCAGAAGCCCTGGCCTCTTGCCAACAAGCTGCGCAAAGCGGCGACCCCGAAGCCCAATACGAACTTGGCGAGTATTACTACGACGGCCAACGCACGCCGCGTGACTTACCCCAGGCGTTGACCCTGTTCGAACAAGCGTCGCTGCAAGGGCACGCCCAGAGCCAATATCGGCTGGGGATGATGTTCTTTCGCGGCGAAGGCGTGCCGGCCAACAATGTGCAGGCCTACATCGTGCTGAAGATGGCGGCGGTGAACGGCGCCGAAGATGCGTTGGATACGGCCGACCAGGTCGCCGCGCAAATGCCCCGCGAGCAGTTGGAAATTGCCACGCAGGTGCTGGGGCAGATTTTTCGTAATTACTTGATTGAGTTGCAAACGGCGGACGGTGGTTCGCCGTTTGCGCCGCTCCCTTAAAAGCATCGCGGCTGAAGCCGCTCCCACAGGGAGTTGAGCTTGGAGGCCGTCGAGTCATCCAGCAACAAGAAGGGCGCCATTTGGCGCCCTCTTTCCTTTAGCCCATCACCTTACTGGTGATACGGCGCCGACAGCTCATGCACCGCTTCCAGGAATGCACCGGCATGGGCCGGGTTCACTTCCGGCGTGATGCCGTGACCGAGGTTGAACACGTGGCCGCTGCCCTTGCCGTAGCTGGCCAGAATGCGCGCCACTTCGTTGCGAATGGCCGCGGGCTGGGCGTAGAGCACGGTGGGGTCCATGTTGCCTTGCAGCGAGACCTGCTGACCCACGCGACGGCGGGCTTCGCCGATGTCGCACGTCCAATCCAGGCCCAGCGTGTCGGCACCGGCGTCGGCGAGCGACTCCAGCCACAGGCCGCCGTTCTTGGTGAACAGAATCACCGGAATCTTGCGGCCCTCGTGCTCGCGGATCAGACCGGCGACGATCTTCTTCATATACGCCAGCGAGAATTCCAGATACGCCGCCGACGACAAGTTGCCGCCCCAGGTATCGAAAATCTGCACTGCTTGCGCGCCGGCACGGATCTGGCCGTTGAGGTACAGAGTCACCGATTGGGCCAGCTTGTCGAGCAGCAGGTGCATGGCCCGCGGATTGTCGTAAAGCATGGCTTTGGATTTGCGGAAGTCCTTGGAGGAGCCGCCTTCGACCATGTAGGTCGCCAGCGTCCACGGGCTGCCAGAGAAACCAATCAACGGCACGCGGCCATTGAGAGCGCCGCGAATGGTGCGCACAGCGTCCATCACATAGCCGAGGTCTTTTTCCGGATCGGGAATTAGCAGGGCTTCGACGTCGGCCAGGCTGCTGATCACCTTCTTGAAACGCGGGCCTTCGCCGGTTTCGAAGTACAGGCCTTGGCCCATGGCGTCGGGAATGGTGAGGATGTCGGAGAACAGAATGGCCGCATCCAGTTGTGGATAGCGGTCGAGCGGTTGCAGGGTCACTTCACAGGCGAATTGCGGGTTCTGCATCAACCCCATGAAATCGCCCGCCTTGGCGCGGCTGGCGCGGTACTCCGGCAAGTAACGACCGGCCTGGCGCATCATCCACACCGGGGTGACATCGACAGGCTGTTTCAACAAGGCACGTAGGAAGCGGTCGTTCTTCAGGGTGGTCATGTCATTTCCTGAGAAAAAGTAGGCAGCAAAAAAGTGCCGGCATTTTCGCAGAGCGCACAGCAAAAGGCACGGCGGGTGCCGTGCCTTTTGTCTATGGAGTCAATTTGTCGCTGGTGTGAAGCCTGAAACCAACTGTAGGAGCGACCGGGCGGCGATCCGCTTCAGCCGCGATGCTTGGGATTTCTAGAGCATCGCGGCTAAAGCCGCTCCCACACGAGGTGAAGTCGGGGATTAAACCTCGAGGTAGTCGAGGATCCCTTCCGCCGCCTGGCGACCTTCGAAAATCGCCGTCACGACCAAGTCCGAACCGCGCACCATGTCGCCACCCGCGAAAATCTTCGGATTGCTGGTCTGGTGTTTGAACCTGGACTGCTCCGGCGCGATCACGCGGCCCTGACTGTCGGTTTGAATGCTGAACTGCTCGAACCACGGCGCCGGGCTTGGACGGAAGCCGAAGGCGATCAGCACGGCTTCCGCCGGGATGATTTCCTCGGAGCCTGGAATCGGCTCGGGGCTGCGACGGCCACGGGCGTCCGGCTCGCCGAGACGGGTCTCAACCACCTTCACGCCTTCAACTTTGTCTTCACCGACAATGGCGATTGGCTGGCGGTTGTAAAGGAACTTCACGCCTTCTTCCTTGGCGTTCTTCACCTCTTTGCGCGAGCCGGGCATGTTCTCTTCGTCACGACGGTAAGCGCAGGTAACCGATTTGGCGCCTTGGCGAATGGAGGTGCGGTTGCAGTCCATCGCCGTGTCGCCGCCGCCGAGTACGACGATGCGCTTGCCCTTCATGTTGATGAAGTCTTCCGGCGCCTTCTCGAAACCGAGGTTGCGGTTGACGTTGGCGATCAGAAAATCCAGCGCGTCGTGCACACCCGGCAGGTCTTCACCGGGAAAGCCGCCTTTCATGTAGGTGTAAGTACCCATGCCCATGAACACGGCATCGTATTCATCGAGCAGCTGGTCAACGGTGACGTCTTTGCCCACTTCGGTGTTCAGGCGGAACTCGATACCCATGCCGGTGAACACTTCACGACGGCGGGTCAGTACGCTTTTTTCCAACTTGAACTCGGGGATGCCGAAGGTCAGCAGACCACCGATTTCCGGGTTCTTGTCGAATACCACCGGCGATACACCATTGCGTACCAGCACGTCGGCACAGCCCAGGCCAGCAGGACCGGCGCCGATAATGGCGACGCGTTTGCCGGTCGGTACGACTTTGGACATGTCCGGACGCCAGCCCATGGCGAACGCGGTGTCGGTGATGTACTTCTCCACCGAACCAATGGTCACGGCGCCGAAACCGTCATTAAGGGTGCAAGCCCCTTCGCACAGACGGTCTTGCGGGCACACGCGGCCGCACACTTCCGGCAGGGTGTTGGTTTGATGCGACAGTTCAGCGGCGGCCAGAATATTGCCTTCCGATACCAGCTTCAGCCAGTTCGGAATGAAGTTGTGCACGGGGCACTTCCACTCGCAATACGGGTTACCGCAGCCCAGGCAACGATGCGACTGGTCAGCGGCGTGGGCCGGTTTGAAGGGCTCGTAGATCTCGACGAATTCCTTCTTGCGCTGGCGCAAGAGCTTCTTCTTCGGATCTTTGCGCCCGACATCGAGGAACTGGAAGTCGTTGTTCAGACGTTCAGTCATTGTAAAAACCTCATCACACTACGGCAGGCGCAAATTATTGTGGGTTAGCACGGGTGCTGGAGAGCAGCGACCCGAGGCTGGCGGCTTTGGGCTTGACCAGCCAGAACTTGCGCAGGTAGTCGTCCAGGTTTTCCAGGAGGTTGCGACCCCATTCGCTGGAAGTTTCCTGCACATACTCGGCCAGCACACGTTGCAAGTGGCTACGGTACGACTCCATCGACTCGCCGCTGATGCGCTGGATTTCCACCAGCTCATGGTTCACGCGGTCAACGAAGGTGTTGTCCAGGTCGAGCACGTAGGCGAAACCGCCGGTCATGCCCGAGCCGAAGTTGTAGCCCGTCTTGCCCAACACGCAGACAAAACCGCCCGTCATGTATTCGCAGCAGTGATCGCCTGTGCCTTCCACCACGGCGTGCGCGCCGGAGTTACGCACGGCGAACCGCTCACCGGCCGTACCGGCGGCAAACAGCTTGCCGCCCGTCGCGCCGTACAGGCAGGTGTTGCCCACGATGGCGCCGTCCTGGGTTTTGAACGCGCTGTTGGCGGGCGGCACGATAACCAGCTTGCCGCCAGTCATGCCTTTGCCCACGTAGTCGTTGGCATCGCCTTGCAAGTACAGGTTCAGGCCACCGGCGTTCCACACGCCGAAGCTTTGGCCTGCCGTGCCTTTGAAGCGGAAGGTGATCGGCGCTTTGGCCATGCCTTGGTTGCCATGCACGCGGGCGATTTCGCCAGACACGCGGGCACCAATGGAACGGTCGCAGTTGCAGATATCCAGCTCGAACTCGGCGCCGGTCAAACCGTCGATAGCCGACTTGGCCATGCCGACCATTTGCTCGGCCAGCTTGCCTTCGTCGAAAGGCGGGTTGCGGTCGACCTGGCAGAACTGCGGCTTGTCGGCCGGAATATGGTCGCTGCCCAGCAACGGGCTGAGGTCCAGGAACTTCTGCTTGTCGGTTTCGCCCGGCAGCATTTCCAACAGATCGGTACGACCAATCAGTTGTTCAAGGCTTGCCACGCCCACTTTCGCCAGCCACTCACGGGTTTCTTCGGCCACGAAGGTGAAGAAATTCATCACCATTTCCACGGTGCCGATGAAGTGGTCTTTGCGCAGCTTGTCGTTCTGGGTCGCGACGCCGGTGGCGCAGTTGTTCAGGTGGCAGATACGCAGGTATTTGCACCCCAGGGCGATCATTGGCGCGGTGCCGAAGCCGAAGCTTTCAGCGCCGAGGATCGCGGCTTTGATCACGTCGAGCCCGGTTTTCAGGCCGCCGTCGGTTTGCACCCGAACCTTGCCGCGCAGGTCGTTACCGCGCAGGGTCTGGTGGGTTTCGGCCAGGCCGAGCTCCCACGGCGCACCGGCGTATTTGATGGAGGTCAGCGGCGAAGCGCCGGTGCCGCCGTCATAACCGGAAATGGTGATCAGGTCGGCATACGCCTTGGCCACGCCAGCAGCGATGGTGCCCACGCCAGCCTCAGCCACGAGCTTCACCGATACCAATGCCGACGGGTTGACCTGCTTAAGGTCAAAAATCAGCTGCGACAGGTCTTCGATGGAATAGATGTCGTGGTGCGGCGGCGGCGAAATCAGGGTCACACCCGGAACCGCATACCGCAGCTTGGCGATCAGGCCGTTGACCTTGCCGCCTGGCAACTGACCGCCCTCGCCCGGCTTGGCGCCTTGGGCAACTTTGATTTGCAGCACTTCGGCGTTCACCAGGTATTCCGGCGTTACGCCGAAACGGCCGGTGGCCACTTGCTTGATTTTCGAGCTACGCACGGTGCCGTAACGCGCCGGGTCCTCACCCCCTTCACCGGAGTTGGAACGCGCACCGAGGCGGTTCATGGCTTCGGCGATGGCTTCGTGCGCCTCGGGCGACAAGGCGCCCAGGGAAATACCGGCGGAGTCGAAGCGCTTGAGGATCGCTTCCAGCGGCTCAACCTGGTCGAGCGCCAGTGGCGTTTCAGCTTCTTTGACTTTCAGCAGGTCGCGGATCATCGACACCGGACGGGTGTCGACCAGCGTCGCGTATTCCTTGTACTTGGCGTAGCTGCCTTGTTGCACGGCAGCTTGCAGGGTGTTGACCACGTCCGGGTTGTAGGCGTGGTATTCACCGCCGTACACGAACTTGAGCAAACCGCCCTGTTGAATGGCTTTGCGGTTGTTCCAGGCTTCGGCAGCCAGCAACTTCTGCTCGGCTTCGATATCGACGAAACGCGCGCCTTTGATACGGCTGGCGACGCCACGGAAGCTGAGGCTGACCACTTCTTCCGACAGACCGACCGCTTCGAACAACTGGGCACCACGGTACGAAGCCACGGTGGAAATGCCCATTTTCGACAGAATTTTCAGCAGCCCTTTGGAGATGCCTTTGCGGTAGTTCTTGAACACTTCATACAGATCGCCCAGCACTTCGCCGGTGCGGATCAAGTCAGCCAGCACTTCGTACGCCAGGTACGGATACACCGCCGACGCACCAAAGCCCACCAGCACCGCGAAATGGTGCGGGTCACGAGCGGTGGCGGTTTCGACCAGAATGTTGCAGTCGCAACGCAGGCCTTTCTCGATCAAACGGTGATGCGCGGCGCCCACTGCCAGCGAGGCGTGGATCGGCAGTTTGCCCGGCGCGATGTTGCGGTCGGTGAGGACCAACAGGCACTTGCCGCTACGAACGGCTTCTTCAGCCTGATCGGCAACGTTACGCACGGCCGCTTCCAGGCCCATGCTCTCGTCGTAGTTGAGATCGATGACGTGACGCTCGAACCCGGGGGTGTCGAGGTTCATCAGCGAACGCCACTTGGCCGGAGAAATGACCGGCGAACTGAGGATCACGCGGGAGGCGTGAGCCGGCGACTCTTCGAAAATGTTGCGCTCGGCGCCCAGGCAGATTTCCAGGGACATCACGATGGCTTCACGCAGCGGGTCGATCGGCGGGTTGGTGACCTGCGCGAACTGCTGGCGGAAGTAGTCGTAGGTCGGACGCACGCGCTGGGACAGCACGGCCATCGGCGTGTCATCGCCCATGGAGCCGACGGCTTCCTGGCCCTGCTCGGCAAGCGGACGCAGCACCTGATCACGCTCTTCGAACGTGACCTGGAACATTTTCATGTAGTGCTTGAGCTGGTCGCTGCCATAGCTGGCGGCGCCATGGTCGTCGTCCATGGTTGCCTGAATACGCACGGCACTTTTGCGCAGCCACTGCTTATACGGGTGGCGCGATTTCAGGCGGCTGTCGATGTCGTCGGTATGCAGCACCTGGCCGGTTTCGGTGTCCACGGCCAGTACCTGACCCGGGCCGACACGACCTTTGGCGATTACATCTTCCGGCTTGTAATCCCACACGCCGATTTCCGAGGCGATGGTGATGTAGCCGTTGTTGGTAGTGACCCAACGCGCCGGACGCAGACCGTTACGGTCGAGCAGGCACACCGCGTAGCGGCCGTCGGTCAGCACCACGCCAGCCGGACCATCCCACGGCTCCATGTGCATGGAGTTGTATTCGTAGAAGGCGCGCAGGTCGGCGTCCATGGTTTCGACGTTCTGCCATGCTGGCGGAATGATCATGCGGATGCCACGGAACAGGTCCATGCCACCGGTAACCATCAGCTCCAGCATGTTGTCCATGCTCGAGGAGTCGGAACCGACGCGGTTAACCAGCGGGCCCAGTTCGTCGAGGTCCGGCAGTTGATCGTTGGCAAACTTGGTGCGACGGGCCAGGGCCCAGTTGCGGTTGCCGGTGATGGTGTTGATTTCACCGTTGTGTGCCAACAGGCGGAACGGCTGGGCCAACGGCCATTTCGGCAGGGTGTTGGTGGAGAAGCGTTGGTGGAACACGCAGATAGCGGTCATCAGACGCTCGTCGCCGAGGTCCGGATAAAACTGCTGCAGGTCGACCGGCATCATCAAGCCTTTATAGATGATGGTCTTGGCCGAGAAGCTGCAGATGTAATGGTCGGTGTCGGCGGCGTTGGCCACCGAAGAACGGCGACGGGCGCTGAACAGTTTGATCGCGAACTCTTGGTCGCTCAGGCCTTCACCGCCGATAAACACCTGCTCGATTTGCGGCAGACGCTCTAGGGCCAGACGGCCGAGAACGCTGGTATCGATCGGCACTTTGCGCCAACCGATCAGTTGCAAGCCGGCGGCAAGAATCTCGCGGTTCATGTTGTCGCGCGCAACGTCGGCTTTGGCGGCGTCCTGGTTGAGGAACACCATACCCACGGCGTACTGCGCGGGCAGCTCGGCGGCGAATTGCTCGTTGGCCACGGCACGCAGGAAGGCGTCAGGCTTCTGGATCAGCAGGCCACAGCCGTCACCTGTCTTACCGTCGGCGTTGATGCCGCCACGGTGCGTCATACAGGTCAGGGCTTCGATAGCCGTCTGCAGCAAGTGATGACTCGCCTCGCCCTGCATATGGGCGATCAGGCCGAAGCCGCAGTTATCCTTGAACTCATCAGGATGGTATAGACCTGCTTTCATAGGGACTCTCACCAGGCAAACTTTGATCTATTTCAAACACTTACCGTGCGCGCAGGTCGTTGCGCCAGCTTTGCGCAGGCAAAAGGGGGGTCATTGTACACAGACGAATATCAGCGAACAAATGTTGAGCGGCGAAACCGCGAAACCTTATGTCGCCTTTTTATAAGAAAGTACCAGGCGGTCGTGCTAAAGACCACCCGGTCATTGCTGTCTAAACGCGCATCGATCAGCGCGCCTGAGCTTCCTGCTGAATGCTGGAGAAGGTACGCGGCCACGGCTTGCCGGCTTGCACCTTGGCAGGCAGGTTCTTGATGGCAGCCTGAGCAGCGCTGCGGTTGGCGAAGCTGCCGTAGGTAACGACGTAGAGCGGCTTGCCGTTCAAGGTTTTCTTGAAGTAGTGGTACTCGGCACCGTTCTGACGAACAAACGCCTGCGCGGCGCTTTCGGAACCGGTACCCAACACCTGCAGCGCAAAGTTGCCGCCCGCCTGGCTGGCGTACCAGCCGCTGCCGGAACCGCTAGCTGCCGGGGCCGCAGGCTTCTCGACTTTAGCCACCGGTTTCACCGGCGTAGCAGCAGGTTTTGCGGCTGCGGCGGCTGGCGCTGCAGGCTTGGCAGCCGAGGCAGGCGCTTGCGGCTTCGCAGCCGTGGCGACTGTTGGCGCTGGCAGAGCAACCACCGGAGCAGACGGCGCGATAACCGGCGCAGCGGGTGGAGTGCTGGCTGTGGCGCCTTGCGGCGGCGCCATGCTGGTAACGGTCGGCGGAACGGCGCTAGCCGGCGGCTCGACAGCGCCGTCGTCGTCGCTGTCACCCAAACCCGACGCCTGGGCGAGCGGCTCGCGAATAACAGGCTGCGCTTGCCCAACCAACGGCAACGGCATTGGCTGGTTCGACCCGGCAAATTCCATCGCAGGCCCTTTACCGTCCGCAGGCGCAGCCGGAGCCGCCCCTTCGGTCGTTGGCGCTGTAGTGCCGCCCAACTGCAGCTGAGCAGAGGCTGGCGCCTCAGGCTCCTGCTTGCTGCGGCCCTGCATCATCCACGCCGCGCCGACAGCAATGGCGACGACCACCAGAGCCAGCAGATGCTTTTTCGGCAGCTTGAATGCCATGCCGCCTTTGGGCGCATTGCCCCGATTGGCCAGCATCGATTCGACAAGCGTCTCCCGAGCCACCTGGTTAATTGCGCCCGGCCAGCCCGCCGACTGCTGGTGGATATCCGCCACCTGCTCGTCAGTGAACAACTCGACGCCCTGCCCCGCGCCTTCCAGACGCTGAGCCAGGTACTCGCGGGTTTCTTCTTCGCTGTACGGATCAAGCTCGATGGCGTGGAAGCGTTCCTCGCCATCAGCCAGTAATTCCAGGCGCGGCAGTAAGGCAGACTCACCGAACAAAAACACGTGAGGACGGCCTTCGGCATTGCCCGCAGCCAGGGCCAACAGTGCGTCCAACGCCTCGTCATCCAGCGACTCGGCATCATCAATCAGCAGGTAAACCTCTTGGCCGGTCAACGACAACTGCGCGACCTGCGAGAGCAGCGAACGGGCGTCCGCTTGCTGCACGTTCAGCCCTTGCGCAATTTGACGCATCACGCCAGCGGCGTCGGTCGCACCGCGCGCAGAAAACACCACGCTGTGCACAGCCTGTTTGTTGGTGCTGGCCACCAGCGCCTGACGCAACAAGGTTTTGCCGCTGCCTTGCGGCCCACTCACCACCAACAGCAGTTGGCTGTAGCGCGCCAAGTGATGCAACTGGCCGAGTACCGGCTTGCGCTGCGCAGGAAAAAACTTAAAGCCTGGAACGCGCGCGGCAAAAGGATCGTGACTGAATTGGTAGTGGCCGAGAAAGGCCTCGTCGGCGTGCAGACTGGTCATGTGGCTCTCAATTAGTCTTCAAGGTGTTCCACCATGGCGCGGTAGTCCGCAACCAGGGTGGCATCCAAAATCTCGCGTGGGAAATCGCCTGTCACCACGGCTTCGCCGATCTGGCGGAGCAGGACAAGGCGCAACCGACCGCCAAGAACTTTCTTATCGACCGCCATATGGGTGAGAAAGTCCTCAGCGGTCATTTCTTCCGGCGGAATAACGGGCAGCCCCGCCTTCACGAACACGCGGATACCACGGTCGCGATCGGCCGTGCTGATCCAGCCAAGCCGGCAGGACATTTCCAGCGCCATCACGGTACCGGCAGCAACAGCTTCACCGTGCAGCCAGACGCCATAACCCATGTGGGTTTCGATGGCATGGCCAAAGGTATGGCCAAGGTTAAGCGTGGCGCGTACGCCGGACTCGCGCTCGTCAGCACCCACGACTTTGGCCTTCGCAGCACACGAGCGGGCGATGGCTTCCGTCAGGGCGGTTTGGTCGAGGCGACGCAGCGCGTCCATATTTGCTTCGAGCCAGCTCAGGAAGGGTTCATCACAGATAAGCCCATACTTGATCACCTCGGCCAAACCGGCGGACAACTCACGCGGCGGCAATGTGTTGAGGGTTGCGGTATCGATGAGCACGGCGTTGGGCTGATAAAACGCGCCGACCATGTTTTTGCCTAACGGGTGATTGATGCCCGTCTTGCCGCCGACCGAAGAGTCGACTTGGGACAACAACGTGGTAGGTACCTGAATAAAGTCTACTCCACGCTGGTAACAGGCCGCCGCGAAGCCCGCCATGTCACCGATAACGCCGCCACCCAAGGCAATAACCGTGGTGCTGCGTTCGTGTCGGGCGGTCAGCAGGCCATCAAAAATCAGCTGCAGCGTTTCCCACCCTTTATAAGCCTCGCCGTCCGGCAAAATAACGGTCGCCACATCAAAGCCGCTTAACGCTTGCTTGAGGGACTCGAGATAAAGAGGAGCAACGGTTTCATTGCTGACGATGGCAACTTGCTTGCCGGCAATGTGCGGTGAAAAAAGGGCGGACTGAACCAGAAGGTTCGCGCCGATATAGATGGGATAACTACGTTCGCCCAGCTCAACCTGAAGAGTCTGCATGAAGCCCCCACGAGAAAAGGGCCATAGGATAGCGCATATCGAGGCGCGCTTTAACGGGGATGAAGCGCCTCGAGGCGCTCCAGAATTTCCTGCACCACCATACGCGGTGGGCGCTCGTCCGTTTCGATAATCACATCCGCGATTTCCCGGTATAGGGGATCACGGATATGCATCAAATCGGCGAGCACTTTGCCAGGATTCGCTGTGCGAAGAAGAGGACGATTACGATCCCGCGAGGTGCGGTCTATCTGCTGATCAACCGATGTATGCAGATAGACCACGCGACCACCAGCACGCAGCGCCGAGCGATTTTCCGGACGCAGCACAGCGCCACCTCCGGTTGCAAGCACTACACCGTCAAGCTCACAGAGCTCACCGATGACGGCCTGCTCGCGCTCGCGGAAGCCAGCCTCCCCTTCAACATCGAAGATCCAGGGAATATTGGCTCCAGTTCGCTGCTCGATTTCCTTATCAGAGTCTTTGAATGACAGCCTTAACTCTTTTGCCAGCAATCTCCCGATGGTGCTTTTCCCTGCTCCCATCGGGCCTACAAGAATCAAATTTCGCACAGATTTAGCGACTCACAGCGATTGCCGAGTTGTTCATGATACGCGGAGTCAGGAAAACCAGCAGTTCGTTCTTGTTGTCGGAGACGACGTCGCGGCGGAACAGGCGACCGAGGTACGGCAGGTCACCCAGGAACGGCACCTTGTCGACCGACTTGGTCTGCGTGTTGGAGAACACACCACCGATCACGATGGTCTCACCGTCGCTGACCAGCACCTTGGCGTTTACTTCGTTTTTCTTGATCGGCGGAACACCGTTCAGGGCGTTGGCGAAGTCAGGCTCATCCTTGGTGACTTTCACCTCAATGATGATGCGATTGTCCGGCGTGATCTGCGGGGTTACTTCCAGCGACAACGATGCTTCTTTAAACGAGGTGCTGGTGGCGCCGCTGGAGCTAGCTTCCTGGTACGGGATCTCAGAGCCCTTGAGGATCTTCGCGGTTTCTTTGTCCGAAGTTACGACCTTGGGCTGGGAAACCACTTCACCGTTACCGGTTTTTTCCATGGCCGACAATTCGAGATCGAGGATTAGGTTGTCGCTTACGAAGCCAATGCCGATACCAGCGGTACGGTTCGCAACGCCCATGTCAACGAACGGGAAGTTACCGTTGCTATCTTCACCGCTATCGCCGGCCTCATCGCCATTCTCATCGCTGCCGTATACCGAACCACGACCATTAGCAAACAACTGTGTGCCGCCCCAACGCACGCCGAGGCTCTTGTCGTAGTTGACGTTGGCTTCAACGATACGCGCTTCAATCATCACCTGACGAACCGGGATATCGAGCTGGGTAATGATACGGCGCAGCTCGTCGATGCGTTCCTGGGTCAGGGTCACGATCAGGCTGTTGGTACGGTCATCGAAAATTACCGAGCCACGCATATCGTCTTTCAGCGTGCCTTTGGCGCCCTCATCTTCGTAGATCTTGGCGATGTCCGAGGCTTTGGCGTAGTTCAGCTGAATGATGTCTTTACGCAGCGGAGCCAGTTCGGCGACTTGCTTCTGCGATTCCAGCTCTTGACGTTCACGAGCAGCAATTTCGTCCGCCGGAGCAACCATCAACACGTTGCCGATTTTGCGCTTGTCCAGACCTTTGGTTTTCAACACCAGGTCCAACGCCTGATCCCACGGTACGTTTTGCAGACGCAGGGTGATGTTGCCTTGCACCGTGTCACTCGCAACCAGGTTGAGGTCGGTGAAGTCAGCGATCAGTTGCAGAACCGAGCGAACATCAATGTCTTGGAAATTAAGCGACAGCTTCTCACCGCTGTACGCGAAGCGATCCTGCTTACGCTTTTCGGCATCTTGCTGGCTTAACGGTTTGACACTAATTGTCAGTTTGTTATCAGCTTGGTAAGCAAGGTAGTCGTACATGCCGGTAGGCTCGACGGTGATGATTGCTTTATCACCCTCTTCAACCGCGCTTACGAACTGCACAGGCGTGGCGAAGTCTTTCACGTCAAGACGAACGCGCAACGACTCGGGCAGATCGGTTTTGGCAAAGGCCAGACGGATCTTGCCGCCCTGCTCTTGAATATCTGGGTTCACCGACGCGTCGGACAACTGGATAACGACGTTGCCTTCCCCCTGCTCGCCGCGCTGGAAGTCAATGTTGCCGATGCTTTTGTTGACCGGTGCGAAGTTTTTCTTCGCGGGAGTAGCCGAGATGGGTGCAACAGGCGCCACTGCGCTTGCCACCGGAGCGTTGGACAATGCGCCCTCGCCCACTACTACGAACAGGTTATTGCCTTCAGCGCGGGTGCTGTAAGGAACCAATGTGGCCAGGTTAATAATCAGCCGCGTACGGTCTTTAGCTTCCACAACGGTCACGCTACGCGCGTTGCCAACACCCAGTTCGCGGTTCTTCGAACCCGTCTGATTGCTTACGCCTGGAAGATCCAGTGCGATGCGCGCTGGCTGCTCGATGGTGTAACCACGAGGCGCAGCGACCGGCTCGTCAAATGCCAATTTGAGCTCAACGCGATCGCCCGGCAAAGCAGCGACGTCGAGCGCCTTCAAGTTAGCGGCCAACAAAGTTGGCGACATAACCGCGACCAAAACAGATATGCAGATGCGCGACAGCGAGCTTTTCATACTCAGGTTCCGTTGTACCGACCGGTAATTGTTTTTCATCTTCCACCCCACCCTTAAGAGCGCTCTTTGAGAGAGAGGCTTCGTGGCCGCTCTAGCCAGCCACCTTCACCATCAGGAACAATCTCGACTACGTCGATTTTTCCTTCGCTGATGGCAATGATGCGTCCATTGTTACGTCCCAAGTAGTCACCCACTCTCACACGGTGCACACCGCCCGCGCCGTTAACCAGAGCAAACATGCCGGCTTCGTTTGAGAGCGTGCCCACCATCTGGAAGACTTCAATATTGAAGCCTTCCAAGAATTGTTTGATGCGCGTGTCGTCAGGCTTGATTTCTTTTGAACCCTTTTGACGATTAACCAGATCAATCTTAATCGGCGGCTGAAAAGGGCTACGCAGTGCAGCAGCACTGTAGGTAAACGCTTCGTATGGCTGAAACTTCGGGAGCGGCTCGATCGAGCCTTTCGGGCGAGCGCGAACTTCGTCCATATAAGCTTGCAAGTCTGCGAAGTCGCCGCTCGAGTCGCAGCCTACCAAGGTGGCGAATAAAAGAGTGCCGAGAATAAGTTTAGATACCTTCATTATTTGGCTGCTCCCTTATCGTTGTAGCGATAGGTTTTAGCCAAGATATTCATCCGCAGCTTCGACGTGCTTTCCGAACTAACCGGCACGATATCAAAATCGTGCAAAGTCACGATGCGAGGCAGGCTCGCTACGCCACTGACGAAGGTAGCCAGATCGTGGTACGCACCAACGACGGAAATCTGAATAGGCAGTTCGATATAAAACTGCTGAGCAGATTCCGGAAGCAGATTGATCTGCTCGAACTCAAGCCCGCTACCCAACCCTGTGCGCGTGATGTCTTCAAGCAGACCAGGCACTTCCGTATCACTAGGAAGTTGGCGGAGCAGAGCACCAAAAGAAACTTCCATTTCTTTCATCTGTTCTTTATAGGCCTCAAGATTGGCAGCCTGAAAAGCTTTAGCCGAATACTGCTCTTTCAAGGTAACTTCTTCGCCACGCTGCATATCAAGCGTTGCCTGAAGATCCTTTAGGTGAAAGTTGTAACCCAGCGCCAACACAGCGACTAAGAGGATTAAACAAGCAATCGCTTTTACTGGAGCAGGCCAGGAGCCCAGATTATTCAAGTCAAGATCTGAAACATCGATCTTGCGCAGGCTTTCCAACGAGTCAGACAGGCTCATTTCTTGACTCCTTCATCAGCGGCAGGCTGAGTTTGCTGAACGCTCAACTGAAAGACGTTCGCCTGATCCAGTTCGCCAGCTGTTACTGCCTTCACGGCGGTCAAGTTAGGTGCAGCCAGCCACTCCGAGCCGTCTAGGTTACGCATCAGGTTCGAAACACGGTTGTTGGATTCAGCAGCACCATTAATAGCAATGGTTTTGCCTTTCATTGAAAGCGAAGTGAAGTACACGCCATCAGGCAAGGTTCTGGCCAACTGATCAAACACTCGTCCGATAATCGGCCGATTGCCCTGCAGATCCTGAATAATCTTCATCCGTTCAAGCAACTGCTGGCGACGCGTTTTCAGCTCGCTGATTTCTTTAATTCGAGCATCCAGCACTGCGATTTCTTTTTTGACGAATTCGTTGCGCGCGTTTTGCTGATCAATCGCGCCATTCAAGTATTGGTCGCCGAGAAATACAGCACCGCCGGCCACAATCAATACGCCTGCCAACGTCACCAGAAACCGCTGTTTGCGCTCCTCGCGCAGCTGTTCCCGCCACGGCAGTAAGTTAATACGCGCCATTAGTCGAAACTCCTCATCGCCAGACCACAGGCAATCATCAAGGCTGGCGCATCACTAGCCAGAGCGCCTGCATTGACCTTGCCACTAAGCGCCATGTCGGCAAACGGGTTGGCAACCAATGTTTGCGTACCGATCTTCTGTTGGATCAAACGATCCAAGTCGGGGATTGAAGCGGTACCACCTGCCAGCAGGATGTAATCGACATCGTTGTACTGGCCAGCAGCGAAGAAAAATTGCAACGAACGGGAAACTTGTTGCACTACCGCCTCTTTGAACGGCTGCAACACTTCACTGTCGTAGTCATCCGGAAGACCGCCTTGCTTCTTGGCAAGCCCAGCTTCCTCGACAGAGAGGCCATAACGGCGCTGAATCTCTTCCGTCAACTGGCGGCCACCGAACAGCTGTTCGCGGGTGTAAATGGTCCGACCATTATGCAAAACGCTCAGCGTCGTCATGGTGGCGCCGATATCGACAATTGCTACGGTCAACTCGTCATGGCCGCTGCCTAGCTGAGCGGACAGCAAGCCGTACGCGCGCTCGAGCGCATAGGCTTCAACGTCGACTACTTTTGCAGTCATGCCAGACAACGCCAGCGCAGCTTCGCGAACTTCCACGTTTTCTTTACGGCAAGCGGCTAGCAGCACGTCTACACGATCAGAATTGCGCGCCGAAGGTCCCTGCACTTCGAAGTCGATGGCAACTTCTTCAAGCGGATAAGGGATGTATTGGTCAGCTTCGATTTTGAGCTGGTTTTCCAAGTCATCGTCAGAAAGCCCAGCTTCCATTTCGATGGTCTTGGTAATAACTGCGGAACCGGCTACCGCGACGGCAACGGTTTTGACGCCCGTCTTGGCTTTGGCCAATACGCGCGACAATGCCTGGCCCACGCCTTCCAGTTCAGCAATGTTTTTCTCGACCACTGCGTTTGGTGGGAGCGGCTCTACAGCATAAGCCTCTACTTTGTAGCGGCTTCCTGAGCGACTCAATTCGAGGAGCTTGACGGAGGTCGAACTGATATCGATCCCCAGCAGCGTATTCGCTTTCTTATTGAAGAGCCCTAGCACGACCGATTTCCTATTGGCATCCGCGACTTACGGACTATTTATGTTTTTTCACATTAAATAACAGTCTTGACATAAGCGCAAATGGCTACCTGGCAAAAAAAGCGCTTATAATGTGAACAGTTTTTCCCTTTCGACATCGCCCTACGCTTAACTCTTTCTTTTATCTGGAAATCCAAACATTTTGATGCGCCTGCTGAAGTTCTTCTGGTGGTCCTGCGTAGCCGTTTTTTGTGGACTGTTGCTCAGTCTGTCCGGCGCTTATCTGTACCTTAGCCCCGGTTTGCCATCCGTGGATTCGCTGCGCCGTATCCAGCTGCAGATCCCGCTACGTGTCTACAGTAGTGACGCCAAGCTTATCGCCGAATTTGGCGAGATGCGCCGCACCCCCATCCGCTTCGCTGACATCCCCCCCAACTTCATCAAAGCGCTGCTTTCAGCCGAAGACGACAACTTTGCCAATCATTATGGCGTCGACCTCAGTAGCCTGATGCGCGCTGCCACGCAATTATTAAAAAGCGGCGGCCAAATCCAGTCAGGCGGTAGCACCATCACTATGCAGGTGGCGAAGAACTTCTTCCTCACCAACGAGCGCAGCTTCTCCCGAAAGATCAATGAAATCCTGTTGGCGTTACAGATTGAGCGTGAGCTGAGCAAAGATGAAATTCTCGAGCTCTACGTCAACAAGATTTACCTCGGCAACCGCGCCTACGGCATCGAAGCAGCAGCACAGGTTTACTACGGAAAACCTATGCACGATTTGAGCCTAGGACAGATGGCGATGATCGCTGGCTTGCCAAAAGCGCCTTCTCGCTTCAATCCGCTGGTCAATCCACAACGCAGCAAAGAACGCCGCGACTGGATCCTGGGCCGCATGTTCAAACTTGGCAAGATCGATCAGGGCCAATACGAGACCGCCCTGGCTGAACCCATCGACGCCAGTTACCACGTGCCAACCCCGGAAGTTCAGGCGCCGTACATTGCCGAAATGGCGCGCGCGGAAATGGTCGGACGCTATGGCAGCGAAGCCTATACCGAAGGCTTTCACGTCACGACGACAGTTCCTAGCAACTTGCAGGAAGCTGCCAACGAAGCAGTTCGCAGCGGTCTGGTCAGTTACGACCAGCGTCATGGCTACCGCGGCCCGGAAACACGCCTCCCTGGCATGACCCGTGAAGCGTGGCAAACCGAGCTGGCCAAGCAGAAAGTACAGAACGGCATCGAGCCCGCAATCGTCACGCAAGTTGAAAAAAGCGGAATCCTGGTACTTACTCGCGGCGGTCAGGAAGAAACCGTCAGCTGGGAAAGCATGAAATGGGCGCGCCCCTTCCTGAATACCAACAGCCTCGGCCCACGTCCGCAAAAAACGGATGATGTTGTGCAAGTTGGCGACCTGATTCGCGTGCTTCGCCAGGAAGATGGGAACCTCGGCTTCAGCCAGATCCCAGCAGCGCAAGGCGCTCTGGTTTCGCTTGATCCGAAGAATGGGGCCATCCGAGCACTGGTCGGCGGCTTCTCGTTTGAACAGAGCAATTACAACCGCGCGACTCAAGCCAAGCGCCAGCCGGGCTCAAGCTTCAAGCCCTTCATTTATAGCGCCGCGCTGGACAAGGGTTATACAGCCGCCACCTTGGTGAATGACGCCCCGATTGTGTTTGTGGACGAATACCTCGACCAGGTATGGCGCCCGAAAAACGATACCAATACGTTCCTCGGTCCCATTCGCTTGCGCGAAGCACTTTATAAGTCGCGCAACCTGGTATCGATTCGCCTCCTGCAGGCCATTGGCATCGAATACGCGCTCGACTACGTCAGTCGTTTCGGCTTCAACAAGCAGGACTTGCCGCGCAACCTCTCGCTCGCCTTGGGTACGGCCAACCTGACACCAGTGGAGATCGCCGGCGGATGGAGCACGTTCGCCAATGGCGGTTACAAGGTTCAGCCTTACCTGATTCAAAGCATCCACAGCCGCAATGGCGAAGCCCTTTTCGTGGCTAATCCGCCCAGCGCACCCGGCGAAAACGAAGACCAACCGGAAACGGTGATCGACCCAGCAGCGGTTGCAGAGAACCTGCCAGCACAGGCCAGCAACGCCCCCGCCCCCGCTGTTGCCGAACGCATCGTCGACGCTCGCACCACTTACATCCTGACCAGCATGCTGCAGGACGTGATCAAGCGCGGCACCGGGCGCCGCGCACTGTCTATGGGTCGTAGCGACATCGCCGGCAAAACCGGTACAACCAACGAGTCGAAGGACAGCTGGTTCTCAGGTTTCAATGCCGACTACATGACCACCGTCTGGACCGGCTTCGATCAGCCAGAAAGTTTGGGCAGCCACGAGTTCGGCGGCACCGTTGCGCTGCCCATCTGGATGAACTACATGAGCGCGGCACTCAAAGACAAACCGGCGCATACCCTGCCTGAGCCACCCGGTTTGCTGACCTTGCGTATCGATCCGGTTAGCGGCCGTGCCGCGGCGCCGGGCACGCCAAACGCCTACTTCGAAGTGTTTAAAAATGAAGATTCGCCGCCACCCATGAACGAGCTCGATCCCGGCACCAGCGCACCCGGCAGCCCATTGCCCGCCGATGACGCTGCGCCCATTGACCTGTTCTAACGCATCAGTTTCGGGGCCAAATCGGCCCCGCGCCCAAGCTGATCGCCAGCTAATAAAAAGCCCCGCACATGGCGGGGCTTTTTATTGCGTGACTATGGTCAGCCGTTGAACACGTCTTCAACCGAAGTCAGCGGGTAGTGCTTCGGATATGGCAGCGTTGCCACGCCGCTTTCAATCGCAGCCTTGGCCACAGCATCAGCTACAACCGTGATCAAGCGCGCGTCCATCGGCTTCGGAATGATGTACTGGCGACCAAACGACAGCTCAACACCACCGTATGCGTCACACACTTCCTTGGGCACCGGCAGCTTGGCCAACTCGCGCAAGGCTACTGCCGCAGCGATTTTCATCTCTTCATTAATACGGGTCGCACGAACGTCGAGGGCGCCACGGAAAATGAAGGGGAAGCCCAACACGTTGTTTACCTGGTTCGGGTAATCCGAACGACCGGTTGCCATGATCACGTCGTCACGGGTGGCGTGCGCCAGTTCCGGCGAGATTTCAGGATCAGGGTTGGAGCAGGCGAACACGATAGGGTCAGCCGCCATGCGTTTCAGGTTTTCGGCAGTCAGCAGATTGGCGCCCGACAGGCCAACGAACACATCGGCACCATCCAACGCGTCCGACAGCGAGCGTTTCGGGGTTTCGTGAGCGAACACTGCTTTGTACTGGTTGAGGTCGTCGCGGCCGGCGTGAATCACGCCTTTGCGGTCAACCATAAAGATGTTTTCGATCTTGGCGCCCATGCTGACCAGCAACTTCATGCACGAGATAGCCGCAGCGCCAGCGCCTAGGCAAACAATCTTGGCATCCGACAGGGTTTTGCCAACGATTTCCAGCGCATTGAGCATGCCGGCAGCCGTTACGATCGCGGTGCCGTGCTGGTCATCGTGGAAAACCGGAATGTCGCATTGCTCGATCAGCGCGCGTTCGATTTCAAAGCACTCAGGCGCTTTGATGTCTTCGAGGTTGATACCGCCGAAGGTGATGGAGATGCGCTTTACGGTATCGATAAAGGCTTGCGGGCTTTCCGAATCGACTTCGATATCGAACACGTCAATGCCGGCGAAACGCTTGAACAACACACCCTTGCCTTCCATCACTGGCTTGGAAGCCAGCGGGCCGAGGTCGCCTAGACCGAGGATGGCGGTGCCATCGGAAATCACTGCAACCAGGTTGCCTTTGCCGGTGTACTTGTAGGCCAGCTCAGGGTCACGGGCGATTTCCCGTACCGGCTCGGCTACGCCCGGGCTGTACGCCAAAGAAAGGTCACGTGCGGTAGAAGTGGGCTTGGTCAGCTCGACACTAAGCTTTCCCGGACGTGGATGGGCGTGATACTCAAGAGCGGCAGTTTTCAGATCAGACATGGTGGCATTTCCGCATTTTTATGCTGTTAATCAGACAAGGCAGCGAGGATACGCAAGATGCCGAACCCGAACAAGACTGATCAGTCACGTCTGTCAAGCGCTCTAACGTACGACTTTAAGCCAATCCCCAGGACGGGGCTCGCCACTTGGGTATAGACGATTGAGTAGGCGCAGACGGGACTCGGCGTCACCGGGCAGCGTACTGCCCTGAGCTAGCTTGGTCATGGTTTGCGCGCTTGTGGCACGCACCAGTTGCAGCCGGAGAGGTTGCGCTAGCTTACGCTCGTCCGCCCTCAGAGGTCGAAAACTATTGATCACTTTCAGGAAATTTTCGTCCTCGGTTTCAAGCGACGCCGGCGCTTTAACGCTCGCGATAAACACATACGCCGAGTCACCTTTGTAGAGCACCGCCACCCGCTTGGCCGGCCGCCCCGGAATGATTGCGGTGTAGCCCTGCAACCCGGCTTGCTGCAAATCGCGCTCATCCGCCAGGCTTCCCGAGACCTTGGAACGAATAAACTGTTGGGGCGTTTGCCCCGGCTTTGTCTTCTCCAACACCACGGCAATAAACGCGTCCTGCTCGGGGGTGGTCGCAATTACCGCATCGGGGCGATTGATCAACTCCCAGCGCTGCGGCGCGCTGAAAGTGAAATCCAGTTCTGCATGGTAGAACTGCTGGCCGCGACGAATGCCGGTGGACTCAGAATCGCCGTAGGGCAGCCCATCGAGGTGCTGCATGAAAACGTCGCGCCCCACCTCTTGCTGGCCGGTCGCCAACGCGCGGGCCGGGCCGACCACTTGTTGTAGGCGCTGATCATTGCCGGGATGGGTATCAAACACGCCGTGGTAGCTCGACGTTGGCTCCGCTTTCCCGGCTTTTCTGGCCTCGTCGCGGGCGTAGTCGTCCTGGCTTTTCAACACCTCAACCACCTCGATCATCGCCTGCGGGTCATAGCCGGCGCGGGCAAGATATTGCGCGCCGAGTCCGTCGGCCTGTAGCTCCATATCACGCCCGTAGCCGCGCACGAACGCCGAACCCAACGCGCTGGTGACATCTGCCGCCGCGCCCACGCCTGTGCCTATCGCCACCGCCTGACCGAGAATGCCCCAGGCTTGCGACTGGCTTTGCTGCTGCACGCTGTGGCGCGCGGTGACATGACCAACCTCATGGCCGAGCACCGCCGCCAGTTCCGCCTCCGAACTCAGGTACGCCAGCAAGCCGCGGTGGATATAGATGTAGCCACCGGGCAAAGCGAACGCATTGATGTCTGGACTATCGATCACGGTGAAGTGGTACGTCAGGTTGCTGCGGTGGCTGTGCTTGGCTACGCGCTCGCCCACTTGCTGAACGTAAGCCTGCAATTTCTCGTCGGGGTAACGCGGGTATTGCTTAGCAATTTCCTGGCTATAGCTTTGGCCGAGCTCAAGCTCCTGGCGTTCGCTCATCATCACGAAATTACTCTCGCCGGTAGCCGGATTCTGGGCGCAGCCCTGCAGCAACATGAGCAGCGTCAGCAGGCCAAACAACCGCATTCTCATGGCAGAACCTCCAACATTCCCGGATGGGTCAGGGACAACATCCAGCGCGCCTGGCCTGACTGCTGATTACCACGGCGCGAACGATCAATGACCCAGCCTCGCACTTCAACCCGTCGCCCCTGCAATGAGCGTAGCGTTTTTAGCTCGAACGTCGGGAGCGCTTCTTCGGCGACATGGACGACCAGCGGGCCATCCATTTGCAACCAGATTCCGCCTCGATTCTGCTCAACCTTGACGACCTTGCCGTGAATCAAGGCGAAGCCGCTGGCGCTGAGCTGCTCTGCGGTAAGCATCACCGATTGCTGCCAAACCCCAAGTCGTGCGGAACGGGCCTGACGCTCTGCCGCTTGCTGGCACGGGAGTAACGCCACATTCGGCGCAATCGCGACCTGCAAGCCCAGCCCTTCCGCTAGCAGCTGCGCTTCGATGTTTTGCCCGCGGGCGTTGTAAACATGGGCGAGCGTGCGACCGTAACGGTCTTTCGCTTGCTGTCCGACCTGCACAGCCACGCGTCCAGAATTTTCCGAGACCAACACCTGAAGGCGTCGCTTGGCCTGCTCGGCAAATGGCTCGGCGGAGCGGCGATTGTGGGCAATTTCAGGCGCATTAATGCCGATAAGACGCACGCTGCGTCCGTCGGACAAACGAAGGGTGTCGCCATCGACTACTTTTTGCACCGCCACGATGGGTAATCCATCAGGCGCTGAACAAAACGCGGCGACAGGTGAGAGATAAATCGCAGAAACGAAAAAGGCGCCCACAAGGGACGCCTTTTTCAACAGCATCGAAAAGCCCATCAGGCCCTCCGAAGCAACAAGACCAATTAGGCCTTGGAGCCGAACACACCGAAACGCTGCTTGAAGCGATCAACACGGCCGCCAACGTCCAGCACTTTCTGCTTGCCGGTGTAGAACGGGTGGCACTCGTTGCACACGTCCAGGCTGAGCGGCTTGGCGAGGGTGGAGCGAGTTTGGATCACGTTACCGCAGCTGCAGGTAGCGGTTACGGCTTCGTACACTGGATGGATATCAGCTTTCATGGTGTATTCCTCAGGTCTATCGCGCCGCCACCCAACACTATTGTCGAGTACCGCACGGAATTAGGCCGCGCATCTTATCAGAGTGCGGCGCTGACGCAAGACCGATCGTCAGCCACGTGCATGCTAAGATCGCGCCTCGTTTTTCAGGACATAACCGCGTGCCCGCCGTCATTTTGCGCCTCGCCCTGCCCTCTCCCCTGCGCCGCCTGTTCGACTACCTGGCCCCCAAAGGCGTGTCAGCCAGCGACCTGCAGCCAGGCATGCGCCTGCGCGTGCCGTTTGGTAAACGGGAAATAATCGGCATTTTGGTCGAGCTCAGCGACCACAGCGACGTGCCCGCCGACAAGCTCAAGCCCGCAATTGCCCTGATCGACGCCCAGTCCCCTGTGCCGCCCGCTTTCTTCAAGCTCTGCCTGTGGACGGCCCAGTATTACCAGCACAGCCTCGGCGATACGTTCAGTTGGGCGCTGCCCACGCTGCTGCGCCAAGGCGAACCGGCTGAAGCGCGGCAGGAACGTTTTTGGCAGGTCGCCGAAGGCGCGTCACAAGATGACCCGCGCCTGGCCCGCGCGCCCCGCCAACGCGACGCTCTGAAAATCATCGCGCAGCACCCTCACGGCGTAGCGCATCGATTGCTCAGTCAGCTGCAGCTAAATAAAGACAGTCTGGAGCTGCTGCGCGAAAAAGGTCTGGTAACCGTTGAAGCCCGCCGCCACGCCGTCATCGAGCGCCATGGCAACTGGCTGGCCCAGCCCGAACTGCCGCTCAACCCCGAACAGCGGGCCGCCACCGAGGCCATCCGCAGCGGCTTCGATACCTTTAATGCATTTTTGCTGGCAGGCGTAACCGGCAGCGGCAAAACCGAAGTGTATTTGCAGTTGATCCGCGAAACGTTGGAAGCCGGCAAGCAGGCCCTGGTGCTCATTCCCGAAATCAACCTGGGCCCGCAGACACTGGCGCGCTTTGAGCGTCGCTTCAACGCGCGCATCGCCTTGCTGCACTCGGCCGTCAACGACCGCGAGCGCCTGGACGCCTGGCTCGCGGCCCGCGACGGCGAAGCGGACATCATTATCGGCACTCGCTCAGCGCTGTTCACGCCGATGAAAAATCCAGGCCTGATCATCATCGATGAAGAGCACGACGCCTCCTATAAACAGCAGGAAGGCCTGCGCTACCACGCCCGCGACCTGGCGCTGGTGCGAGCACGTCAGGAAAACATTCCCATAGTGCTGGGCTCGGCCACGCCCTCGCTCGAAAGCTTGCAGAACGCCCATGCCGGCCGCTATGGCCTGCTGCGTCTAAACCAGCGCGCAGGCGGCGCCCAGCAACCGAGGTTCTTGCGCCTGGATATAAAAAGCCGGCCACTGGACAGCGGCATTTCCGGCCCAATGCAGCAAGCCATCGGCCAAACCCTGGCGGCAGGCCAACAGGTGCTGGTGTTCCTCAACCGTCGCGGTTTTGCCCCGACATTGCTGTGCCACGACTGCGGCTGGTTGTCGGAATGCCCTCGCTGCGACGCGCGCATGACCGTGCACCAACGCTCGCGCGAATTGCGTTGCCACCATTGCGGCCACGTGGAGCGTCAACCCAGCAATTGTCCGAAGTGCGCGCAAGTGGACCTGCGCCCGGTCGGCGCCGGCACCGAGCGTGCCGAAGATCGCCTCGCGACCTTGTTCCCCGACGTGCCCGTGCTGCGCGTCGACCGCGAAAGTACATCGCGCAAAGACGCCATGCAGAACCTGTTCAACACCATTAATAAAGGCGAGCCGTGCATCCTCATCGGCACCCAGATGCTGGCCAAGGGTCACCACTTTCCGCGGGTCACGCTGGTGTCGATTCTGGATGCCGATGGCGGGCTGTTTTCCGCCGACTTCCGCGCCAGCGAGCGCATGGCGCAGTTGATCGTGCAGGTGGCCGGTCGCGCTGGCCGGGCTGAAGAGCCGGGCAAGGTGATTATCCAAACCCACCTCGCCGACCATCCGCTGCTGGTGCAGCTCACCGAGCAAGGCTATTTCGCCTTTGCCGAGCAAGCCCTGAGCGAGCGCCGCGCGGCGGGCCTGCCGCCGTTCTGTCATTTGGCCTTGCTGCGCGCCGAAGCACACAAGCCCGGCCAGGCCGAAGGCTTCCTCGACGAGGCCTGCACCGAAGCGGAGCATCTTCTGGGCGAACTGAACCTCAGCGGCATTGAACTACTGGGCCCCGTGCCCGCTCCGATGGAACGCCGCGCCGGCCGCTACCGCGCGCAATTGCTGCTGCAAGCCAACGCCCGCGCGCCGCTGCATAAGCTGCTCAGCTATTGGCTGACGGCGCTGGAAAAAATGCCCAGCGGCCGTGCCGTGCGCTGGTCGCTGGACGTTGATCCGATCGATCTGTTTTAGCGAGGCGGTAGCAAAACCGGCGGTTCGAGCCATTTTTCGTACACCTCATCAGTACCCATCGCAGCCCCACCGATGACCAGTGCGGTTGGCAATGCCGTCATCGCCACGGATAATGGCCCATTTTCCACCCGCTTCCCGGCGCCCTGGCGCCCCGATGGCCGCACGAGCAGACCATGAAAGACACCATTCGCCAGCTGATCCAGCAAGCCCTCACCCGTCTCGTCAGCGATGGCGTACTGCCCGAAGGCCTGACGCCAGTGATTCAGGTCGAGAACACCAAAGACAAAAGCCACGGTGATTTCGCCAGCAACATCGCCATGATGTTGGCTAAGCCGGCTGCCATGAAGCCGCGCGACCTGGCCGAAAAACTCATTGCTGCCCTGCCCGCCGATGCACAAATCCGCAAGGTCGAAATCGCCGGCCCCGGCTTTCTGAATTTCTACCAAGACACCCAAGCCCTCGCCGAACGCCTTGAACTCGCCCTGGCCGACGCCAAACTGGGCGTACGCAAAGGCAGTCCGGCTCAGCGCGTGGTAGTCGACTTGTCATCGCCCAACCTGGCGAAAGAAATGCACGTCGGTCACCTGCGCTCCACGATCATTGGCGACGGCGTGTCGCGGGTGCTGGAGTTCCTTGGCGATACCGTCATTCGCCAAAACCACGTGGGCGACTGGGGCACCCAGTTCGGCATGTTGCTGGCCTACCTTCAGGAAAACCCGGCGGCCAGCGAAACCGAATTATCCGATCTGGAGGGTTTCTATCGCGCAGCCAAACAGCGTTTTGATGAGTCGCCTGAATTTGCCGATCGGGCCCGCGAGCTCGTTGTGCAGCTGCAAGCCGGCGAACCGGAATGCATGCGCCTGTGGCACAGC
This sequence comes from Pseudomonas sp. AC070, assembly GCF_979258635.1. Classification (NCBI taxonomy): domain Bacteria; kingdom Pseudomonadati; phylum Pseudomonadota; class Gammaproteobacteria; order Pseudomonadales; family Pseudomonadaceae; genus Pseudomonas; species Pseudomonas sp. AC070. The sequence continues at coordinate 821,139 of NZ_OZ409871.1, read as the reverse complement.
TTCAACGCCATTTCCCTGGCTCACTGCCAGAAAGCCTACGACCGCTTGAACGTGAAGCTGACGCCCGCCGACGTAAAAGGCGAGAGCGCCTATAACGACGACTTGGCCAACGTGGTTGCCGACCTGAAAAGCGCCGGCCTGTTGGTCGAGAGCAACGGCGCCCAGTGCGTGTTCCTTGACGAGTTCAAAAACGCCGAAGGCAACCCGCTGCCGGTCATCGTGCAAAAGGCTGGCGGTGGTTACCTCTATGCCACCACAGACCTGGCCGCCATGCGCTACCGCAGCCAGGTGCTGAAGGCTGATCGCGTGCTTTATTTCGTCGATCAGCGTCAGGCGCTGCATTTCCAGCAAGTGTTCGAAGTGGCGCGCCGCGCAGGCTTCGTGCACCCCGGCATGCAGCTTGAGCACATGGGTTTCGGCACCATGAACGGCGCCGATGGCAAACCGTTCAAAACTCGCGATGGCGGCACGGTCAAACTGATCGACCTGCTCGACGAAGCGCAAGAGCGCGCCTACGCGCTGGTTAAAGAAAAGAACCTGGAACTGAGCGAAGACGAGCTGCGCACCATCGCCCGCGTGGTGGGCATTGGCTCGGTGAAATATGCCGATCTGAGCAAACACCGCACCAGCGACTACAGCTTCAACTTCGAACAGATGCTCAGCTTTGAAGGCAATACGGCGCCGTACTTGCTGTACGCCTACACCCGCGTGGCGAGCATTTTCCGCAAGCTGGGCAAGGGCTACGACCAAGTGGAAGGCCAGATCCGTCTGGACGCCGCACAAGAGCAAGACCTTGCCGCCAAGCTCGCGCAGTTCGGTGAGGTGCTGACCAACGTCGCCGAGAAAGGCACGCCGCATACCTTGTGCACCTTCCTCTACGAGCTGGCTGGTTTGTTCTCAAGCTTCTACGAGCACTGCCCGATTCTTGCTGCCGAAGAGCCGGCCACTCAGCAAAGCCGTCTGCGTTTGGCCGCCCTGACTGGCCGCACCCTCAAACAGGGTCTGGAACTGCTGGGCCTGGAAACCCTGGAGCGCATGTAAGTTGGCGGCCAAGAAAAAACCTGCACCCAAGCGCGGCGCGAGCCGCTATCAAGCCCCGGCCAAACGCCCTGTGCCGGGCTGGATCTGGTTAGCCTGTGGCCTGGCCATTGGCGCGTTTATCGTGCTGCTGATGAAGCTTGAGCCCGGGCGCAAAGAAATTCAGCGCGACAAGCCGGACGACAAATCCACCAAAACCACCGTGGTGCCAAAAACGCCGGCGAACCCCAACACGCCGACGCCCAGCGGTCCGGTCAAGCCCAAGTACGATTTCTATACCTTGCTGCCCGAGTCGGAAGTCATCGTGCCCCCGGAAGCTGTGCCGGAAAAAACGCCGCCGCCTGCCACGCCAGCCGAGCTGGCCAAAGCCGACGCCGCGCGTGCAGAAGCGGCACTCAAGGGCGAAACCCCGCCGCCGCTGCCCACTGCGGTAAAAGCGGCGGTTACCCAGTACTTCTTGCAAGCCGGCTCATTCCGCAAGCAAGACGACGCCGACAAAGTGCGCGCGCAGATCATTCTGCTGGGGCAGGACGTTCAGGTGGAGTCGGGCATGGTGCGCGAAGAAACCTGGTACCGCGTGCTGGTGGGACCGTTTAGCAACCGTGAGCAACTCACGGCCGCGCAGAAGAAGCTGGCCGGCAGCGGCTTCAGCAACTTGCTGCTGCAACAGCGACAAGGGCGTTAAGCCACTACGCGCCGCAAAGTTGCCCCACTGCCCTTGGGCAGCTTCTTACATAGGCGCCATACCCCCGAGCGGCATAGTCGATGCCGCTCGGGCCAAGCGTGAAAAAGCTACGCCAACGCCCTATCCGCCCGAGCGTCCTCTCCTATGAAAAAGGTCGCTTCGTATGCATAAGTCATCCCTTTCTTCGCCTTTACGTCATCTGCCACTTCTAGCTGCGATGAGTCTGGCCGGGCTTACGGCTCAGCAGGTATCGGCCCACGGTTATGTGGAACAACCTAAATCGCGTGCCGTTCTGTGCACCGCCTCGGCCGGCAACCTGAACAGCAACTGCGGCAACGTGGCATACGAACCTCAAAGCCTGGAGTACGGCCCCTCGGTCAACCATCACTTCAACGGCGCTTACTGTGCCGGCGACTTCACTCAGTGCGGCCCGGCCAACGAAACCATCGCCGCTGCTGGCATGGCGGCGTTCGGTCAGTTGAACGAGCAATCCGCCACGCGCTGGGCAAAGAACCCGATCAATCCCGGCCCGAACACCTTCAAATGGCACTACACCGCTGGCCACGCCACGTCGTACTACCAGTTCTACATCACCAAGAAAGACTGGAATACCAACCAACCGCTGACGCGTGACTCATTCGAACTGACGCCGCTGCTGCATGAAGACGCCTACGGTGCGCGCCCCGCAAACGGCGACAGCAGCGACCATACGGTGAATATTCCGAACGACCACACTGGCTACCACGTCATCTTGGCCACGTGGAAAATTGCCGACACCGCCGCCACGTTCTACCAAGTCATCGACGTCAACATCAGCGGCACCGGCGCCAGCGCTCCAGGTACAGTCACACCGCCAGTTACCGTACCGGCCGCTGCCTGGAGAAATATCGGCAACGTGCAGCCGCAAGCCCTGCAAGTAGGCGACACGGTAAAAACCCGCGTATTCACTGCCCAAGGCGAACAAGCCGACCGCCAAACCTCGCTGACCATCGAAACGGTCGATCAGGCCCAAGCCAATATCTGGCCCTTCCTGCTGGCGCAAAAAGTGGCCAAAGCCAACGCCGGCTACCTGATGGGCGAGCTCAATACGCGCAACGAAGTGGTGCCGAACTATGGGCAAAACAGCGTGTACAGCAAGGCCGACAGCGATGTGGTGCGCGTCGAGATTCAAAAAATCCAAGGCGCACCCATCACTGTCGCCAGCTTGGAGCTCAATGGTCTGCTAGACACCTACCGTGTCGAAGGCGGCAAAGCGCAGCTGCACTTCAACGCCTTGACCCAAGGCGGCGCGTACACCGTCAGCGCGACCATTTTCAACGCCGCTGGCGAAAGCGTGGCGTATCAACAGAGCGCTGCGGGCGTGACCTCGCCACACCTGATGTTCACCTTGGATAACCCGGCGGGCGGCAGCTACGACCTGGTGGTGGTGGCGAAGCCGGAACAAGGCGAGCCGCTGCAAAAAACCCACCGTTTCACTATCGACGCGCCAAGCGCCAGCGCCCATGACTACGTGTTCCCCAATGGCTTGAAGAGCTACAAGGCCGGCACCAAAGTGTTGGGCCGCGACGGCAACACTTACGTGTGCAAGCCGTTCCCGTATAGCGGCTACTGCGTGCAGTGGAGCACCAGCGCAACCCAGTACGAGCCGGGCACCGGTTCGCACTGGCAGATGGCCTGGGCCCGCGACTGACCTGAAGAGTCACTAGCGTTCGGTTGAAACAGCGAGGCGCCTGCCTCGCTGTTTCTTAAGGTCCAACAACTGACACACGCTGACAAAACGTTGATCCCACCCCATTGCCCGGCAGCGGTTGAAATGCCCGGCACCCTCCCCCATATGAGTTTCCACTAGGGCACTTTCGCCCCCAGCGTGGAGACTTTCCCCTTGACCACCATCGTTTCAGTTCGTCGCCACGGCAAAGTCGTTATGGGCGGCGACGGCCAGGTTTCTCTCGGCAACACCGTGATGAAAGGCAATGCGAAAAAAGTCCGTCGCCTGTACCACGGCCAGGTAATTGCCGGTTTCGCCGGCGCCACCGCCGACGCCTTCACCCTGTTCGAGCGCTTCGAAGGGCAACTGGAAAAACATCAGGGTCACCTGGTTCGCGCAGCCGTGGAATTGGCCAAAGAATGGCGCACCGACCGCTCCCTCAGCCGCCTTGAAGCCATGCTCGCCGTCGCCAACAAAGACGCCTCGTTGATCATCACCGGCAACGGTGACGTCGTTGAACCCGAAGACGGCCTGATTGCCATGGGTTCCGGCGGGCCTTACGCCCAGGCCGCCGCACGCGCGCTGCTGATGCACAGTGAACTCAGTGCCCGCGAAGTGGCCGAAACTGCATTGGGTATCGCCGGCGATATCTGCGTGTTCACCAATCACAATCTGACTATCGAGGAGCTGGACCTCGCTGTCTGAGGCCCGACCATTCCATGCCCATGACGCCCCGCGAAATTGTTCACGAACTGAGCCGTCACATCATCGGCCAGGACGAAGCCAAGCGTGCCGTAGCCATCGCGCTGCGCAACCGCTGGCGCCGCATGCAACTGCCTGCCGAATTGCGTGCTGAAGTAACGCCCAAGAATATTCTGATGATCGGCCCGACCGGCGTCGGCAAAACCGAAATCGCCCGCCGCCTGGCCAAACTGGCCAACGCGCCCTTCCTGAAAGTGGAAGCGACCAAATTCACCGAAGTCGGCTACGTCGGTCGTGACGTGGAGTCGATTATTCGTGACCTCGCGGACGCGGCAATCAAAATGCTCCGCGAGCAGGAGATGGTCAAAGTCCGTCACCGCGCGGAAGACGCCGCCGAGGAACGCATCCTCGACGCCTTGTTGCCGCCGGCCCGCGTTGGCTTCAATGAAGACCAAACGCCAAGTCACGACTCCAACACCCGCCAGCTGTTCCGCAAGCGTTTGCGCGAGGGGCAACTGGACGACAAAGACATCGAGATCGAAGTGGCCGACGCGCCAGGCGGCGTGGAAATCATGGCCCCGCCCGGCATGGAAGAGATGACCAACCAGCTGCAAAGCCTGTTCTCCAATATGGGCAAGGGCAAAAAGAAAGCCCGCAAGCTCAAGGTGAAAGAGGCCCTCAAGCTGGTGCGCGACGAAGAAGCGGCGCGCCTGGTCAACGAAGAAGAACTCAAAGCGCAGGCACTCGAAGCCGTCGAGCAGCACGGCATCGTGTTTATCGATGAGATCGACAAAGTGGCGAAGCGCGGCAATGTAGGCGGCGCCGATGTGTCCCGCGAAGGCGTGCAGCGCGACTTGCTGCCGCTGATCGAGGGCTGCACGGTGAACACCAAGCTGGGCATGGTCAAAACCGACCACATCCTGTTCATCGCCTCGGGCGCGTTCCACCTGAGTAAGCCAAGCGATCTGGTGCCAGAGCTGCAAGGCCGCTTGCCGATTCGCGTGGAGTTGAAGGCCCTGACGCCGAACGACTTCGAGCGCATTCTCACCGAGCCGCACGCCTCGCTCACTGAGCAATACCGCGAGCTGTTGTTGACCGAAGGCCTGACCATCAACTTCGCCCCGGACGGTATCAAACGTCTGGCCGAAATTGCCTGGCAGGTTAACGAGAAGACGGAAAACATCGGTGCGCGTCGCTTGCACACCTTGTTGGAGCGTTTGCTGGAAGAGGTGTCGTTCAGCGCGGGCGACCTGGCCAGCAGCCAGGACGGCAACGTCATCAGCATCGACGCCGAGTACGTCAACAGCCACCTTGGCGAACTGGCTCAAGACGAAGATCTGTCGCGTTATATTCTCTAACGCGTTCTTCTTTTCGTAGGAGCCAGCTTGCTGGCTCCTACAGTCGTTCAGGCTTAGTTCAGAGCACCCTTCACCATGCGTATCCCCTCTGCCATCGAGCTGCACAAAGCCTCAAAAACCCTCACGCTGAAATATGGCGAGCACGAAACCTACACCCTGCCCGCCGAATTTCTGCGCGTGCATTCGCCCTCGGCCGAAGTGCAGGGCCATGGCAAACCGATTCTGCAAGTTGGCAAACTGGGCGTCGGCTTAAGCCGTATCGAACCGGCTGGTCAGTACGCACTAAAGTTGTGCTTCGACGACGGGCATGACAGCGGATTGTTCACCTGGGACTACCTGGAGCAGCTGGCGCAACGTCAGGAAGAACTCTGGGCTGATTATCTTCAAGAGCTTGCGCGCGCTGGAAAGTCGCGTGACCCGGCGGTGTCCGTGGTCAAGCTGATGCTCTAATTCGACCTTTCCGACAGGTTAGGGCGAACTTTCTAAACCCCCTCGGCATACTCCCCTACGCGCTTGGCCAAGTGACTGGCCTGCTTGCGCAAACGCTGAAACTCGGGTAACCAATTACCTGGCAGGTTCCGTGCATTTGACTGTGTCAGATGCAATGAATGAAGCGGAGCTAGCTCCGCCCCCGGTAACCCGAGCAGTACTAGGCGCTAACGCCCTGTGTCCGTGCACAGCAGCATGCCGGTATCAGCCTCAGGACAATGGAGCGTCGTTGATGAGCAACAAAAATAATGAAGACCTGCAACGCCAGGCCTCGGACAACACCCTAGGGCTCAATCCTGTCATTGGCCTGCGTGGCAAAGACATTCTCGCTTCTGCCCGCATGATCCTCGCACAGGCTTACAAACAACCGCTGCACAGTGCCAAGCACATCGCCCACCTGGGCATCGAATTGAAAAACGTCCTGCTGGGCAGCTCCGAACTGGACGCCGATGCCGGCGACAAACGTTTCGCCGATCCTGCCTGGAGTCAAAACCCTCTGTACAAGCGCTACCTGCAAAGCTACCTGGCCTGGCGCAAAGAACTGCACAGCTGGGTCGAGCACAGCAACCTGTCAGAGACCGACATCAGCCGGGGGCATTTCGTGATCAATCTGCTCACCGAAGCCATGGCGCCCAGCAACAGCATGGCCAACCCGGCCGCGCTCAAACGCTTCTTCGAAACCGGCGGCAAGAGCTTGCTCGACGGCCTCGGCCACCTGGCCAAAGACTTGGTCAACAACGGCGGCATGCCGAGCCAGGTCAATATGGACGCCTTCGAGGTCGGCAAAAACCTGGCCCTCAGCGAAGGCTCGGTGGTGTTTCGCAACAACCTGCTGGAGCTGATTCAGTACAAACCCACCACCGAGCAGGTGCACGAACGTCCGCTGCTGGTGGTGCCGCCGCAAATCAACAAGTTCTATGTATTCGACCTGTCGCAGGAGAAAAGCCTGGCGCGCTTCTGCCTGCGCAACGGCGTGCAGACGTTTATCGTCAGTTGGCGCAACCCGACCAAGGCACAGCGTGAATGGGGCCTGTCGACCTATATCGAGGCGCTGAAAGAAGCCATCGAGGTCATCCTTTCGATCACCGGCGCCAAAGACGTCAACATGCTCGGCGCCTGCTCCGGCGGCATTACCACTGCCGCCCTGCTCGGCCACTATCAGGCCATTGGCGAGAAGAAGGTGAATGCCCTGACCCTGTTGGTCAGCGTGCTCGATACCAAACTCGACACCCAGGTGGCGCTGTTCGTTAACGAGCAAACCCTGGAAGCCGCCAAGCGTCGTTCGTATCAAGCCGGCGTGCTGGAAGGCAGCGACATGGCCAAGGTGTTCGCCTGGATGCGCCCCAACGACCTGATCTGGAATTACTGGGTCAACAACTACCTGCTCGGCAACGAACCGCCGGTGTTCGACATTCTGTATTGGAACAACGACACCACGCGTTTGCCGGCCGCCTTCCACGGCGACCTGATCGAACTGTTCAAAACCAACCCGCTGACCCGCGCCGACGCGCTGGAAGTGTGCGGCACGCCCATCGACCTGAAGAAAGTCACCGCCGACATCTTCAGTCTCGCCGGCACCAACGACCACATCACGCCATGGGAAGCCTGCTACCGCTCGGCGCGCCTGTTTGGCGGCAAGATCGAATTCGTGCTGTCCAACAGCGGCCATATCCAAAGCATTCTCAACCCGCCGGGCAACCCGAAAGCGCGCTTCTCCACCAGCGAAGGCGACCTGCCGGACTGCCCCAAAGCCTGGCAAGAAGACGCCACCAAGCACACCGATTCCTGGTGGCTGCACTGGCAGAAATGGCTGGCCGATCGCTCGGGCAAATTGAAAAAGGCACCCGTGGTGCTGGGCAACAAACAGTACACGCCAGGCGAAGCATCGCCCGGCACCTATGTACACGAGCGGTAAGGGCCAGCGGCTGATTGCAATACGTGCGGCCGATGCTCGAACGGCTGAGCGGCTTTACCAACAGATTGACTGCATACACTGCCCGCGGCACCCGGATGTGCCGCCCACTGCTGACGGGTTACGCGCCTGCAGTGGACACGAAGCCAGCACGGATGCCGGCTTCGTTATTCTGGACAGGCGCGCGGGACGGCGCCGCCAGAGCTTCGTAGGGTCACCCATAGGGCTAGCGCATGCCGTTACCATTTGTTTTCCGCACCATCGACCTCGATGGGCAAACCATTCGCACGGCGGTCCGACCGGGTAAGCCGCACCTGACGCCGTTGCTAATCTTCAATGGCATCGGCGCCAACCTCGAATTGGTGTTTCCCTTCGTTGCCGCCCTGGACCCCGACCTCGAAGTGATCGCCTTCGACGTACCGGGCGTAGGCGGTTCGTCGACGCCCAATCGGCCTTACCGCTTTCCCGGCTTGGCCAAACTGGCGGCGCGCATGCTCGACTACCTGGACATCGGCCAGGTCAACGCCATCGGCGTGTCCTGGGGCGGCGCGCTGGCCCAGCAGTTCGCTCATGACTACCCCGAGCGCTGTAAAAAGCTGGTGCTCGCGGCCACCTCAGCGGGCGCCGTGATGGTGCCGGGCAAACCGAAAGTGCTGTGGCGCATGGCCAGTCCTCGGCGCTACGTGCAGCCCTCTTACGGCGTGCAGATCGCCCCGGATATTTACGGCGGCGCCTTCCGTCGCGACCCCAACCTGGCCATGGCCCATGCCAGCAAAGTGCGCTCTTCCGGCAAGCTTGGTTACTACTGGCAGTTGTTCGCCGGCATGGGCTGGACCAGCGTGCACTGGCTGCACAAAATCACCCAACCGACCCTGGTGCTAGCGGGCGATGACGACCCGTTGATCCCCCTGATCAACATGCGTCTGCTAGCCTGGAGAATTCCAAATTCGGAACTGCATGTGATCGACGACGGCCACCTCTTCCTCATTACCCGGGCAGAAGCGGTCGCGCCAATCATCATGAAATTCTTACAAGAGGAACGCCAACGTGCGGTGATGCACCCACAGCCGACACCTTCGCCGGCTCGCGATCACTGACCCATAACAACAAGCAGCCCAGCGGTGCGCACTGAATCAGTTCGAGCAGTGCACGCCTGACCCAATAGGGCGCTGGGCGCCCCACCTGCTGTTCTTTGCGCGGTTGTCTGGAATGCACCTCCGGCGCGCCTTGGTACAAGCCTTGCTCTGTACCAATTGACGTTGAGTCCCTTGCTGGTTTGACGACGGAGTGTTGCCCCATGCGAGACAAATCTGTGACCACCCCGGTGACGACTGCACCGGCCAATGCAATGAATGCGCAAAACGCCGTCATGGGTTTGCGCGGGCGCGACCTGCTCAGCACCATGCGCACCGTGGCGCTGCAAGGCCTGCGCCGGCCGGTCTACAGCGCCAAGCACGCGCTGGCGTTGGGCGGGCAATTAGGCCGCGTGCTCATCGGCGATACGCTGCACAAACCCAACCCCAACGACGCGCGCTTTGCCGACCCCACGTGGCACCTCAACCCCTTTTACCGCCGCAGCTTGCAGGCGTACCTCGCCTGGCAGCAGCAGCTGCACCGCTGGATCGAAGAAAGCGACCTGCCTGCCGACGACCGCACCCGCGCCAGGTTTATCGCCACCTTGCTCGGCGATGCCATGTCGCCGTCCAACAGCGTGCTCAATCCGCTGGCCATCAAAGAACTGCTCAATAGCGGCGGCACCAGCTTGTTCAAAGGCGTGCGTCACCTTTATGACGACCTGCTGCACAACAGCGGCTTGCCCCGGCAAGTGAACAAAACGGCGTTTGAAGTGGGCCGCAACCTGGCGACCACGCCCGGCAGCGTGGTGTTTCGCAACGAGATGCTGGAGCTGATCCAGTACAAACCCATGAGCGAAAAGCAGTTCGCCAAACCGCTGGTGATCGTGCCGCCGCAAATCAACAAGTTTTATATCTTCGACCTCAGCCCGGAAAAGAGCTTCGTCCAGTACTGCCTGAAGAACGGCCTGCAAGTGTTCATGGTGAGCTGGCGCAACCCCGATGCTCGTCACCGCGAATGGGGCTTGTCGAGTTACGTACAAGCGCTGGAGGCGGCCACCGATGTGGCCCGCGCCATCACCGGCAGCAAAGACGTCAATCTGATCGGCGCCTGCGCAGGCGGCCTGACCATCGCGGCGATGCAAGGCCATCTATTGGCCAAACGGCAACTGCGTCGGGTCAGCAGCGCCAGCTACCTGGTGAGTCTGCTCGACAGCCAGATCGAGAGCCCGGCCATGTTGTTCGCCGACGAGAAAACCCTCGAAGCCGCCAAACGCCGGTCTTACCAGAACGGTGTGCTGGACGGTCGCGACATGGCGCGCGTGTTCGCCTGGATGCGCCCCAACGACCTGATCTGGAATTACTGGGTCAACAACTACCTGCTCGGCAAACAGCCGCCGGCGTTCGACATTCTCTACTGGAACAACGACAACACCCGTCTGCCGGCAGCGTTTCATGGCGACTTGTTGGACTTCTTCAAACACAACCCACTGACCCGCCCCGGCGCCATGGAAGTGTGCGGCACGCCTATCGACCTGCAAAAAGTAAACGTCGACAGCTTTAGCGTGGCCGGCATCAACGACCACATCACGCCGTGGGACGCGGTGTATCGCTCTACCCTGCTCATGGGCGGCGACCGTCGCTTTATTTTGTCCAACAGCGGCCACATCCAGAGCATCCTAAATCCGCCGGGCAACCCGAAAGCCAACTTCTTCGAGAACGCCAAGCTCACCTCCGACCCGCGCGCCTGGTATTACGACGCCAAGCAGCACACCGGCAGTTGGTGGCCGGTCTGGATGGAGTGGATTCAAGCGCGCTCTGGAGAACAGCGTGAAACGCTGCTGGCCATCGGCAACCAGAACTACCCACCCATGCAAGCCGCACCCGGCACCTACGTGCACGAGGTGTAAACCGCAACAACACTGGCCAGGCGGCGTCTGGCCAGTTAACGTCGGCCAATGGATCGTCTGACATAAGAAGAATGGATGAAAACCCGCGACCGAATCCTCGAATGTGCCCTGACGTTATTCAACAGCCAGGGCGAACCCAACGTCTCCACCCTGGAAATCGCCAACGAGCTGGAAATCAGCCCGGGCAATCTTTATTACCACTTCCACGGCAAAGAGCCGCTGGTGATGGAGCTGTTCGAACGCTTCGAAACCGACATGGCGCCGCTGCTCGACCCACCGGCCGGTGCGCGGTTGAACGTGGAAGATTATTGGCTGTTCCTGCACCTGATCGTCGAACGCCTGGCGCATTACCGTTTCCTCTTCCAGGACCTCTCCAATCTGGCCGGCCGCCTGCCGAAACTGGCACGCGGAATTCGCCTGTGGCTCAACTCGCTGAAGCGCACCCTCGCGGCATTGCTGGCTGGTTTGAAAGCCGACGGGCATGTCACCAGCAACACTCAGGCGTTGGGTTTGCTGGTCGAGCAAATCACCCTGACGCTGCTGTTCTCCCTCGATTACCAACGCATTCTGGGTAACGTCGGCGAGCTTCGGTTGGTGGTGTTTCAGGTGATGATGCTGGTGACGCCGCACCTGCGCGAAGACTCGCGCGGCACGGCTGAACTATTGGCGCAGCGCTACCTGCAAGCGTGAGTCGCCACCTCGCAAACGTGGCGCCGACCGCGATCGGGTGAACCGTAAATACCCATAAAAAAACCCGGCCATCTGGCCGGGTTTTTCATTTACCGCGCGTCCACTCAGGACGACGTGCTTGGCGTCGTCGGTGCAGCTGGCGTTGCAGCCGGCGTGGTTGCAGCGGTAGCTGCTGGCGCTGGCGTTGGTGCGGGTGTCGCCGGTTTGGCAGCAGCAGCCGCCGGCTTCGGTGCAGCAGCCTTGGCAGCAGCCGGCTTCGGTGCAGGTTTTACCGCAGGCTTGGCAGCCGGCTTAGCGGCAGCGGGTTTCGCGGCTGGCTTGGCGGCTGGTTTTGCAGCGGGCTTGGCTGCGGCTTTCGCTGCAGGTTTAGCAGCCGGTTTAGCAGCCGGTTTGGCAGCGGCTTTAGCAGCCGGCTTGGCGGCGGCTTTGGCGGCTGGTTTAGCAACCGGTTTAGCAGCGGCTTTAACCAAAGGCTTGGCCGCTGGTTTTGCGGCAGCTTTAGCAGCCGGTTTAGCGGCGGCTTTTGCTGCTGGCTTGGCTGCCGGTTTGGCGGCCGCTTTTGCCGCGGGCTTGGCTGCGGGCTTGGCTGCAGGTTTCGCAGCGGCCTTGGCAGCCGGTTTAGCGGCTGGTTTGGCAGCGGCTTTCGGTGCTGGTTTAGCGGCCACTGTTTTGGCAGAAATGCCAGTCAGTTTTTCCAGCTGTTTGGTCAACACATCAACTTTGCTGTTCAGGTCTTTCACTTCGTTGCGGCTCGGAACGCCGAGTCGCGAAATGGCACTGTTCAGACGTTTGTCGAAGGCTTCTTCCAACTCGCCCCATTTACCAATCGCCAGGCCGCGAACTTCATCGACCTTGGATTTAGCCGACTTGGCAGATGTTTTAGCGGACGTTTTCACGGCGCCAACTTGCTTCTCGACTTCGGTCTTGGCCAACTTTTCAGCTTTCTCGCCATCGGTTACCAGCGTGTCGAACAGCTTGGTGCCGTCCTTGCTGATTTTCGAATAGGCGCCCAACCCAGCCAGCCAGATTTGGCGCGAGTATTTTTCAACTTCGCCAACCCACGAGCTGCTTTGTTTTTCGACTTTCTTTTTAGCAACCATCCCGCTCTCCTTATTGAGTCTTAGCGACACGTGCAACCAACGCATTCAGCACGTCCAGCTTAGCAGAGAGCGCATCAACATCCTGGCGCGAAGGGATACCTACACGATTTAACGCGCTGGCGACCCGACGATCGAAAAGTTTTTCGATTTTGTCGAACTGCACTTCAACTTTGCTTTTAACGCTGGAGACATTGCTGCTGACTGATTGTTTAACCGAGTCGAGCTGGCTATTCGCCGCTTCGACCTGCGTTGTGACCAGTTTTTTGCCTTGTCGTTCGATGCCTTCGCCTTCGCTCACCAGGCCTTTGATATAGCCCGCACCTTCTTTGCCGACCTTGGCGTAGGCACCCAAACCGGCCAGCCAGATTTGCCGGCTGTAATGTTTAACATCGGTGAGCAGCGACGCTTGGACTTCGTCTTTTTTTACGACAACTTTTTTAGCTGCAACTTTGGCCATGGTGCACCTCACAAAGAGAGAAGGAAAAAACCGCCTGCTCTTTGCAGGCCTGCACCGAAATTAGCCGGGAAAATTAGAATTCACATACTAGGTATGCGCGGGCTCAACTAAGGGACTCGTCCAAGCCTTTTTCAATTTCGCGTTTTATCGTGCCGCTCATGGCTGATAAGAGCAGGCCCAATTTCAGCTCGACGCGCACATTGTCTTCGCCCACTTCAATGGTGCCGTCAGCGCCACTGCGTTTGAATTCCAACACGTCGCCCTTCCACTGATAACGCACCGAATACTCTTCGGCCAGGCGCTCGGCCAGCGCCTCGGCTTTGGCGCGCGCGCCTTGCGTGCCAAGAGTGTGTGAACGTTCGACGGTAATGCGGGCCATAGTTGATAACTCATGCGACCAAAAGTCGCGCGACTATAACGCGAGCGCCACGCCAAGGGCAGTCGCCCCGTCACCGCCACCGCACGCCTTGCCAAGACAAAGCCGGTGACCGCGATTAGAATGGCCGGCACTTTCTTCCGGTGACCGCATATGAACGATCCGCGCAAAGGCAGTGATGCCGAACCGACTACCCACTTCGGCTACCAAAGCGTGCCGGAAAGCCAAAAGGCCGACAAAGTCGCCGAGGTTTTCCACTCTGTAGCCGCCAAATATGACCTGATGAACGACCTCATGTCCGGGGGCGTTCACCGTCTCTGGAAGCGCTTCACCATTGAGCTTTCGGGCGTGCGCACGGGCAATCGAGTGTTGGATATCGCCGGCGGCACGGGCGATCTGACCCGTCAGTTTTCCCGCTTGGTCGGCCCCACCGGCGAAGTGGTCCTGGCCGACATCAATGCCTCAATGCTCAAAGTGGGCCGCGACAAACTGCTCGACAGCGGCGTGGCCAACAATGTGCAGTTCGTACAGGCCGACGCGGAAAAGCTGCCCTTCCCGGACAACCACTTCGACTGCGTGACCATCGCCTTTGGCCTGCGCAACGTAACGCATAAAGATGAAGCGATCCGCTCCATGCTGCGCGTGCTCAAACCGAGCGGCCGCTTGCTGATTCTGGAATTCTCCAAGCCCACCAGCAATCTGCTGTCCAAGGCCTACGACGCCTACTCGTTCAGCCTGCTGCCGCTGATGGGCAAGCTGATCACCAACGATTCGGAAAGCTACCGCTACCTGGCCGAATCGATCCGCATGCACCCGGACCAAGAAACCCTGAAAGCCATGATGATCGAGGCCGGTTTCGAGCGCACCACGTACCACAACATGACCGGCGGCATCGTCGCCCTGCACCGCGGTATCAAACCCTGATGTTGACCCAGGCGCTTCTGGCTGCGGCCGAAACCGGCATCAACCGCGTGCTGCGCCTCGACGCGACCGCCTTGCCGCGTCTCGCGCACCTGGCCGGCAAAGTGATTGCGGTGGAATGCAGCGCGCCGGCCGTGAAGGCGTACGTGCTAGCCGACGGTGCCGGTCTGCGTCTGGCTTCGCAGTGGGAAGGCGACATCGCCTGCCGCCTGCGCGCACCGGCCAGCAGTCTGGTGCGCTTGGGCGTGAGCAAAGACAAAACCGCTGTGTTGCACAGCCCCGAGGTTGAGTTGGATGGCGACAGCGCCGTGCTGCTCGACCTGGCCGGTGTGCTGCAAGACCTCGAACTGGATTGGGAATACGAAATCGGCCGCTGGCTCGGGCCGATAGGCAGTCAATTGCTCAGCAGCCATTTAAAGAGCCGCGCGCGTTGGACCGGTCAGAACCTCGACAGCCTGCGCCAGAACGTGGCGGATTACCTCAGCGAAGAGTCGCGCACTCTGGTCGGCGAGAACGAAGCACAAGCGCGTTTTGCCGAACTGGATGACCTCAAGCTCGCCCTCGATCGCCTCGATGCCCGCGTCGAGCGCCTGGCCCTCACCCTCAACTCCAAACCTAGCGAACCCGAATGAAGCTGCTTGCCGTCCGCCGTTTGTTGCGCATCCAGCGCGTGGTTATTCGCTACCGTCTCGATGATCTGATTCTTGAGCTGCCGCTGCCGTGGTGGCTGCGCAGCGTCAGCTATTTTCTGCCGTGGCGCTGGCTGCCGCGTCGCAAGCTGGCGCTGAGCCGCGGCGAACGAGTACGCCTGGCGCTTCAGGATCTTGGGCCGATCTTTATTAAATTCGGCCAACTGCTTTCCACGCGGCGCGACCTGCTGCCGCTGGACATGGCCGACGAGCTGGCGTTCCTGCAAGACCAGGTGCCGCCCTTCGACCCGGCGCATTCGGTGGCGCTGATTGAAGCGCAACTGGGCGCCAAGGTCGGTGACGTTTTCGCCCGCTTCGACACCCAGCCGCTGGCCTCCGCTTCGGTGGCCCAGGTGCACGCTGCGCAACTGCGCAGTGGTGAAGAAGTGGTGGTGAAAGTCGTTCGCCCCGGTTTGAAGCCGGTGATCCGCGCCGACATTGCCTGGCTGTTTTTGCTGGCCAAACTGGCCGAGCGCGTGTCTGGCGAAGCGCGCCGCCTGCACCCGGTTGAAGTGGTCAGCGACTACGAGAAAACCATCTACGACGAACTTGACCTGCTGCGCGAGGCGGCCAACGCCAGCCAACTGCGCCGTAACTTCGAAGGTTCGCCGCTGCTGTACGTACCGCAGGTGTATTGGGACTGGTGCCGCCCGCAAGTGCTGGTGATGGAGCGCATCTACGGCGTGCAGGTCACCGACCTCGCCACCCTCGCCGACCAGCGCACCGACCTGAAAGTGCTGGCCGAGCGCGGCGTTGAAATCTTTTTCACCCAGGTATTTCGCGACAGCTTTTTCCACGCCGACATGCACCCCGGCAATATCTTTGTCAGCACCCGCACGCCGTGGAGCCCGCAGTACATCGCTATCGACTGCGGCATCATCGGTAGCCTGACCCCGGAAGATCAGGATTACCTGGCACGCAACCTCGTGGCCTTTTTCAAGCGTGACTACCGCAAGGTCGCCCAGTTGCACATCGACTCCGGTTGGGTGCCTGCAGAAACCAAAGTGAACGACTTCGAAGCGGCCATTCGCACCGTGTGCGAACCGATTTTCGAGCGACCGCTGAAAGATATCTCCTTCGGCTTGCTGCTGATGCGTCTGTTCCAGACGGCGCGGCGCTTCAACATGGAGATTCAGCCGCAACTGGTGCTGCTGCAAAAAACCTTGCTGAACATTGAAGGCTTGGGTCGTCAGCTGTATCCGGACCTGGACCTGTGGGCCACAGCCCAACCGTATCTCGAACGCTGGATGCGCGAGCGCGTAAGCCCGAAAAACCTGTTCCAGAACCTGCAATCGCAAGTGGAACAAGTGCCGCACCTGGCGCACATGACCCGCGAGCTGCTTGAACGCATGGCGCAGCCGCATCTGTATAACCCGCCCCTGCAACAGCAGCCGGGCGGCGGCGATAAATGGACGCTGCGCTTGCTGGGCACCGCCCTGCTGGGCGGCGGCATTACCCTGGCGTTGGCAGCCGCGAGCCTCACGGCAGCGACCACCTGGCCGGCCTGGCTGATGGCCGCGAGCGGGCTGTACCTGATTTTGCGCCGATAGCCAGTAGCGGTCTCAACTGGCAAACTCGCCCGACGATGTGCCCGCCCGAACGACGGAATTGCAATGAACGATTGGCTAGATGAAATCAACTGGAACAGTGACGGCCTGGTGCCGGCCATTGCCCAAGACTACAAAACCGGGCGCGTACTGATGATGGCCTGGATGAACCGCGAGGCCCTGACCCTCACCGCCGCCGAGCAGCGCGCCATTTACTGGTCGCGCTCGCGTGGCAAACTCTGGCGCAAAGGCGAAGAGTCCGGCCACGTGCAAAAACTGCATGAGATGCGCCTGGATTGCGACGAAGACGTGATCATTCTGATGGTCGAGCAACTCGGCGGCATCGCCTGCCACACCGGTCGTGAAAGCTGCTTCTACCGCGTTTACGAAAGCGGCGCCTGGAAGGCAGTCGACCCGGTGCTCAAAGACCCCCACGCGATCTATGCCGGCGGACACAACCATGAGTAACCCAGGCATGAATAACGCAGGCATGACCGACACCCTCGCCCGCCTTGCCCAGGTGCTTGAAGAGCGCAAAGGCGCCGCGCCCGACAGCTCGTACGTGGCCAGCCTGTATCACAAGGGTTTGAACAAAATTCTGGAAAAAGTCGGCGAAGAATCGGTCGAAACCATTCTTGCCGCTAAAGATGCCGCCGTCAGTGGCGACTGCAGCGACGTCATCTACGAAACCGCCGATTTGTGGTTCCACAGCCTGGTGATGCTTGCCGCCCTGGGCCAGCACCCACAAGCGGTACTGGACGAACTGGACCGGCGCTTCGGCTTGTCGGGCCATGCGGAAAAAGCCGCGCGCGAGCCGTCCTGATCCATCCGTTTTAACGCGTTATTCGCAGCCCGCGCTGCGTAACCCACCATCTCGAGAGGAACCGTTCCATGGGTATTTTTGACTGGAAACACTGGGTCGTCATTCTGATCGTGGTCGTGTTGGTGTTCGGTACCAAGAAGCTCAAAGGCCTGGGTAGCGATGTCGGCGAGGCCATCAAAGGCTTTCGCAAAGCCATGAACGACGATGAAAAGCCAACCGAGCAGGCCGCTCCGGCGCAGCCGACCCAAGCGCAAAACGAGCCTCTGAACCAACCGCACACCATCGACGCGCACGCCCAGAAAGTCGAAGAGCCAGCGCGCAAGGACTGACCCATGTTTGGCATTAGCTTCGGCGAATTGCTGCTGGTGGGCCTGGTGGCCCTGCTGGTGCTCGGCCCTGAACGCCTGCCCGGTGCCGCGCGCACAGCAGGCCTGTGGATCGGGCGCCTGAAACGCAGCTTCAATGCGATCAAACAGGAAGTGGAACGCGAAATCGGCGCCGATGAAATTCGTCGGCAGCTGCACAACGAACACATTCTGGCGTTGGAACAGGAAGCCCGAAACGCCATCGCCCCGCCGCAGGTGCCGGCTGCCGCGCCGATTGCCGAGGCCACGCCCGTTGCGCCGCCCGTGACACAGCCCGCCGTCGCGGCCGCTGAAGCGCCTGCGCCGGCGCCCGAGCCAGCACCTGAACCGAGCCCGCCTGAGCAGCAGCAAACCCAGCTGGAACTGCCCGTCAGCCCCCAACCGCCGCGAGCCCCATGAGCGCAGACACCCCGGAAAACGACCAGCAAATGCCGCTGGTCTCGCACCTCACCGAACTGCGCTCGCGCTTGCTGCGCTGCGTGGCGGCCACCTTCCTGATTTTCGCCAGCCTGTTTTACTTTGCGCGCGACATCTACACCCTGGCCTCCGAGCCGCTGCGCCGTTTCTTGCCCGAAGGCGCCACGATGATCGCCATCGACCCGGCGTCGGCATTCCTGGCGCCGCTGAAACTGACCATGGTGGTGGCGCTGTTTGCCAGCATGCCGGTGATTCTCTACCAAGCCTGGGGCTTTATTGCCCCGGGCCTGTACAAGCATGAAAAACGCGTGGCCGTGCCGCTACTGACCTCCAGCGTGGTGCTGTTTTACGGCGGCATGGCGTTCGCCTACTTCCTCGTGCTGCCGCTGATTTACCACTTCCTGCTGGGCTCGGCGCCGGTCGGCGTTACGCCCATGACCGACATCAACACCTACCTCGACTCCGTGCTAACGCTGCTGTTCGCCTTTGGCGTGGCGTTCGAAATTCCGGTGGCGGTGGTGCTGCTGGTGATTATTGGCGTGGTCGACGTGGCGTACCTGCGCAAGATTCGTCCGTACGTGATCATCGGCTGCTTTGTGGTCGGCATGATCCTCACGCCGCCGGACCCGCTGTCGCAAACCCTGCTGGCGGTACCGATGTGGATGCTGTTTGAAATTGGCGTGTTCTTCGCCGCCATGGTGCGCAAACGCCCGCGTGAAGAAGCGGCCAGCGACGACGCGCAACCGCCCGCCACCCAACCGTGAACCTGCTGCTTCTGGAAGAGGCCGACTTTGTCGGCGCCGACCGCGTGATTCTGCGCGACCGCCGTCTGACTCATCTGCAAGAGGTGCACCGCGCCGAATCGGGCGACAGCCTGCGGGTTGGCCAAATAGGCGGATTGATGGGCAAGGCGCACATCCTGCGTTTGGAAAGCGCTGAAGCCGAGCTGCAAATCACCCTCGACCAGCCGCCGCCGGCAAAACTACCGCTGACCCTGCTGCTGGCCCTGCCCCGCCCGAAAATGCTGCGGCGCGTGCTGCAAACCGTCGCCAGCATGGGCGTGCCGCGCTTGATTCTGCTCAACAGTTACCGCGTCGAAAAAAGCTTCTGGCAGACCCCGTTTCTCGAACCGGCGGCCATTCGCGAGCAATTGATTCTGGGGCTGGAGCAATCGCGCGATACGGTGCTACCTGAAGTGCGCATCGAAAAGCGCTTCAAACCGTTTGTGGAAGACCACCTGGCGCAGCTCTGTGCTGGCACCCTGGGTTTGGTTGGGCATCCCGGTCTATACCCGGCGTGCCCGCGCGCGGTGGACGGCCCGGTGACGCTGGCCATCGGCCCGGAAGGCGGTTGGATTCCCTACGAAGTCGATAAGCTCGCCGAGGCGGGCTTGCAGCCCGTGCAACTGGGCGAGCGGATTCTGCGGGTGGAAACAGCGGTGACGGCGCTGATCGCGCGGTTGTTTTAGGCCACGCGGCGCTCTCGGGCCCTGTAGGAGCGAGCTTGCTCGCGAAAGCGTCCATGAATCCAAAAGCTATTCCAAGGCCTTATCAGCCTTTGCGGTGCCAGTGCGCCGGCAACAACTTCCCTTCTAACTCCGGCGCTTCGCGCAGGCTCATATCCCGCGCGTGCAGCGGTTCGCCGCATTCCGAACACACCAGCACGCCGCGCACCTCGTGGCCACAGCGTTTGTGCACGTGGCGAATCGGTTGGCCGATGTCGCCGCTCATGTGCCGGTCGCCCCAGTTCACCAGCGCGAGCACGGCCGGGTAAAGGTCGTGGCCCTTCTCGGTCAACCTATACTCCTCGCGCACAGGCCGCTGTTGGTAGGCGCTTTTCACCAGCACGCCATGCTCGGTCAGGCGCTTCAGGCGCTCTGCCAACACATGTCGGGTGATGCCCATGCGCTTCTCGAAGTCGTCGAAACGGCGCACGCCCATAAAACATTCGCGCAGCACCAGCAGGGTCCAGCGGTCGCCGACCACCGATAACGTGCGTGACAGCGAGCAGGGCTGATCGCCCAGTTCTTCCCAGCGCATGACGATTCTCCAAAACGTTCTGCTGGCTACTCTAGCTTGACAGGTTCCAAAAAGGAACTGACTATTCAGCTCAGTTCCAAAAAGGAACTTACTCACGCAACCGACGAGAGAACAACAATGAGCGAACGCAAAGCAGTGTTAGTGGTGGGAGCCGGCGATGCCACCGGCGGCGCGATAGCCAAGCGCTTTGCCCGCGAGGGTTATGTGGCCTGTGTAGCCCGGCGTAATGCCGAGAAACTCGAACCGCTGGTGGCCGAGATCACCGCCGCTGGCGGCCAAGCGCGCGCCTTCGGCTGCGACGCGCGGCTCGAAGACCAGGTGGTCGAGATGTTCGCCACCATCGAACGTGAGGTCGGTCCGCTGGAAGCTGTGGTGTTCAACATCGGCGCCAACGTGCACTTTTCCATCACTGACACCACCGAGCGCGTGTACCGCAAAGTCTGGGAAATGGCCGCCCTCGCCGGTTTTCTCACCGGTCGCGAAGCCGCTCGGGTGATGCTGCCCCGTGCTCGCGGCACGATCATTTTCACCGGCGCCACGGCGTCCCTACGCGGCGGCAAGGGCTTTGCGGCGTTTGCCAGTGCCAAATTCGCCTTGCGTGCCACTGCCCAGAGCATGGCCCGCGAGTTGGGGCCGTTAGGCATTCATGTGGCGCACCCGATCATCGACGGCGCCATCGACACGGCGTTTATCCGCGACAACTTCCCTGAGCGCTACGCCATGAAAGAGCAGGACGGGATTTTGAATCCTGACCATATTGCTGATTCGTACTGGCAGATTCATATGCAGCCACGCGACTCGTGGACCCATGAACTTGATCTACGCCCCTGGCTAGAAACGTTTTAACGCCTGGTCGATCACCTGGTCGTCGGCCATGCTGCGTTGCGTCCTCGCTTTTAATGCTCACGTACTGCAGTACGCTGCGCTTAAACGCTCCGGGGCGCCTTGCCTGGCCTTAGCCCAGACGATCTCGTTCTGCGTCTGCTGCGAAAAAAGCAAAAACAAAAAGAGATTAAAAACATGAGCAAAACCCTGGAATTCTTCTTCGACTTCGGCAGCCCCACCACCTACCTGGCGTGGACCCAACTGCCGAAAATTGCCGACGATGCCGGCGTGGAAATCACCTGGAAACCGATGCTGCTTGGCGGCGTGTTCAAGGCCACGGGCAACCAGTCGCCGGTCGCGATTCCGGCCAAGGCCAAATACACCTTTGCCGACCTGCATCGCTTCGCCCATCGCTACGGCGTGCCGATGGCGTTCAATCCGTTCTTTCCGATCAACACCCTGGTTCTGATGCGCGGCGCGGCCGGTTATTTGGGCAGCGCGAACTTCCATCCGTACGTGAACGCAGTGTTCACGGCGATGTGGGTGGAGCAGAAGAACATGGGCGATCCAGCCGTGGTCGCGCAGGTGCTGAGCGCTGCGGGGCTAGATGCAGCGGAGTTCGAGCGGCTGGTGAGTGACGAAGACGTGAAGCAGCGCCTGAAGGAAATCACCGAAGACGCCATCAAGCGCGGCGCGTTTGGGGCACCGACGTTCTTCGTGGACGGGGAAATGCATTTCGGCCAGGATCGTCTCGACTTTGTTGCCGAAGCCCTGAGCCGCTAATCAGGTTTCCAGTAAAAACGTCACCGGCCCATCGTTCACCAGCGACACCTGCATGTCCGCACCAAAACGCCCGGTGGCCACCACCGGGTGTTTTATCCGCGCCTGTTCAACCAGATAGTCGAACAGCTCGGCGCCCAACGGTGGCGGCGCTGCAGTGGAAAAGCTCGGGCGCAGGCCGCTTTTGGTGTTGGCGGCCAGGGTGAATTGCGAGACCAGCAGCAACCCGCCCGCCACGTCAGTCAGCGACACATTCATCTTGCCGTCGGCATCGCTGAATACGCGGTAATTGAGCAATTTGTGCAGCAGTTTGTCGGCGCTGGCTTTGTTGTCTTGCGGCTCCACACCGACCAGCACCAGCAGGCCCTTATCGATGGCGCCAACGGTTTCGCCGGCAACGTCTACACGCCCCTGGCTAACGCGTTGAATCAGTCCCTTCATGCTTCGTCGGGCGCCAGGTTGAG
Organism: Pseudomonas sp. AC070; assembly: GCF_979258635.1. Classification (NCBI taxonomy): domain Bacteria; kingdom Pseudomonadati; phylum Pseudomonadota; class Gammaproteobacteria; order Pseudomonadales; family Pseudomonadaceae; genus Pseudomonas; species Pseudomonas sp. AC070. The sequence goes on along the minus strand of NZ_OZ409871.1, from coordinate 798,771 downwards.
CAGGCGGCGGGCGATTTGCTCGGCGGCGCGCACCAGTGCATCCGTGATGCCCGGCTCGGCAGCGGCATGGCCGGCGTCGCGGATGATCTGCAGCTCGCTGTTGGGCCAGGCTTGGTGCAGCTCCCAGGCGTTGTCGAGCGGGCAAATCATGTCGTAGCGCCCGTGCACGATGATGCCCGGCAGGTGAGCGATCTTGTGCATGTCGCGAATCAGCTGGTCCGGCTCAAGAAACGCGTTGTGCATAAAGTAGTGGCATTCCACACGGGCAATCGACAGCGCACGCTGCGGCTCGCTGAAGCGTTCCACCACTTGGGTGTTTGGGCGCAGCGTGGCGGTGCGGCCTTCCCAGGTCGACCAGGCTTTGGCGGCGTGCATTTGCGCGATCTGGTCGCTGCCGCTCAGGCGTTTGTGGAACGCCGACACCAGGTCGTTGCGCTCTTCCGGCGGAATCGGCGCCACGTAGTCTTGCCAATAATCGGGGAACAGGCGGCTGGCACCTTCTTGGTAAAACCAGCGGATCTCTTGGGGGCGGCACAGGAAAATGCCGCGAAGAATCAGGGCGTGCACACGTTCCGGATGGGTTTGCGCGTAGGCCAGCGACAAGGTCGAGCCCCACGAGCCGCCGAATAGCACCCATCTGTCGATGCCCAGGTGCTGACGAATCACTTCCAGGTCGGCAACCAGGTCCCAGGTGGTGTTGTTTTCCAGGCTGGCGTGGGGGGTGGAGCGTCCGCAGCCGCGCTGGTCGAAGGTGATGATGCGGTATTGGTTGGGGTCGAAATAACGGCGACTGGCGCCGTCGCAACCGGCGCCGGGGCCGCCATGCAGAAACACCACGGGAAGACCGTCCGGCGTGCCGCTTTCGTCGACATACAGCACGTGCGGCGCCTGCACGGCCAATTCATGGCGCGCGTAAGGCTTAATCTCCGGATACAAAGTCTGCATGCTGCACTCCCTTGTTAATTAAGACGCTGCCACGCGCAATCCCTGAAGGTCGGGTACATTTTCCCGGCAAGGCGCCTGAGCTCTGCCGGGCATCATAACCATGAAAACGGAGTTGAGCATGTCAGACCGGATAATTCCCTTTGCCCGCCTGTGGTTTATCGCCATCGCGCTGATCGTGCTTGCCGGTTGCTCAAACAGTGATCCCAAGGCCGCGCTGGAGGCCGCCGTGCAGCAGCTTCAAGAAAACCTTGAAGCCAAGCGCAGCAGCGATGTGATGGAACAGCTGCACCCCGAGTTTCGCGCCCAGCAGCAGTACGACCGCGAATGGGCCAAGCGCACCATGCTCGGCCTGTTTCTGCGCTACAACAACGTGCGGGTGATTGCCCTCAGCAAAACCAGCAGCCTCGACCCCGCCTCCTCCACCAAGGGATACACCGAGGCGCAGGTGGCCGTTACCGGCGCTGAAGGTTTGATTCCAGACAACGCCAACCACTACAGCGTGAAACTGGAGTGGTGGTTGGAAGACAAGGAATGGAAGTTGGCGCGGATCAATTGGGAGTAAAGATCAGAGCGCGTCGGCTTCGCCGGCGTAATGCGTCTGCGCCCACGCCAGGAACGTTCGCAACAATCCACGCAGTACCACTTGCGCGTCCTCGGCCAGTTCCGGCCGGAAGGTGAACGGCGCTTGTTCATCCATATAAATGCATTGGCCAATTTCCAGCTGCACCGCGTGCACGCGCTCAGCGGGGCGACCGTAGTGGCGGGTGATATGCCCGCCCTTGAAGCGCCCATTGAGCACATGGCTGTAGCGCGGCGACCGCGCGCACACCTGCACCAATTGCTCCGCCAGCTCGGCAGCACAACTGGCGCCGTCGTTGGTACCCAGGTTGAAGTCGGGCAACTTGCCGTCGAACAGGCGCGGTACTCGCGAACAAATCGAGTGTGCGTCGAACAACAGCGCATAACCAAACTGCGCTTTGAGCCGCGCCAATTCGTCGTTCAGCGCGCGGTGATAGGGCGTCCAGATTTCCTGCAGATAACGCTCGCGCTCCAGGGCCGAGGGCACGCCGCCTTCGATAAACAGCGGCTCGCCGTCGAACAGGGTGTCGGGGAACAGGCCAGTGGTGGCGCTGGCATACAGCGGGCGGTCGTCGGCGGGTCGGTTCAGGTCCACCACATAGCGCGAGTAATTCGCGGCCAAGGTGCTGGCGCCCAAGTCGGCCGCGAACGCGTAGAGCGTCGGAATATGCCAGTCGGTGTCCGGCAAACCTTGCGCTTGCGGCACCAGCCCGGCCTGCACGGCGGGCGTTAGCTGAAGACCGGCGTGGGGCATGCTGATCAGCAGCGGCACCGTGCCCTGGGTAAATTCGTAAGGGCGTTCGATCAAGTCAGACATCACTTAGCTCCCGGCCATGGCGGATCACCCGCTTGCTCAAATCACCGCCCAGCCAGTAGCTCAACTCGGCCGGTTGGGCGATTTGCCAGGCGACGAAATCTGCCACCTTGCCCACCTCCAGGCTGCCGTGGCTGGCGCCCAACCCCAGCGCCTTGGCCGCATTAAGCGTGACGCCGGCCAGTGCTTCTTCGGGCGTGAGGCGGAATAAGGTGCAGGCCATATTCAGCATCAGCCGCAGCGACAACACCGGCGAGGTGCCGGGGTTAAGGTCGCTGGCGATGGCCATGGTCACGCCGTGTTCGCGCAACAGCGAAATGGGCGGTAACTGGGTTTCCCGCAGGAAATAAAACGCGCCGGGCAGTAGCACTGCGACGGTGCCGGCGGCGGCCATCGCCTGGGCGTCGGCCTCGGTCATAAATTCCAGATGATCCGCCGACAACGCCTGGTACCGGGCCGCCAGGCTCGAGCCCGCCAGCGAAGAAAGTTGCTCGGCGTGCAACTTCACCGGCAAGCCCAAGGCCTGCGCGGCGACAAAGACTCGCTCCACCTGGGCTGGGGAAAAAGCCAGGTGCTCGCAAAAGGCGTCGACCGCATCGACCAAATTTTCCGCTGCCAGCGCGGGCAGCATTCGTGTGCAAACGTGGTCGATGTAGTCATCGCTGCGCCCGGCGAATTCCGGCGGTAAGGCATGGGCCGCCAAGCAGGTGCTGCGCACCGTCACTGGTAACGTTTCGCCCAGACGCCGGATGACCCGCAGCATTTTTCGTTCGTTGGCCAGATCCAGGCCGTAGCCAGACTTGATTTCAAGGGTGGTCACGCCGTCACGCAGCAGCGCGCGGACGCGTTGGGTGGCGCTGGCGAGTAATTCATCTTCACTGGCCGCCCGGGTGGCACGCACGGTACTGGCGATGCCACCGCCTGCCGCGGCGATTTCGGCGTAACTGACACCTTGCAAGCGCTGCTCGAACTCGGCGCTGCGGTTACCGCCGAATACCGCGTGGGTGTGGCAGTCGATCAGCCCGGGCGTGACCCACGCGCCCTGCAAATCATGGCGCTGGGCGTAGTCGGCCGATGGCAGCTCGGCGTAAGGGCCGATCCACCGGATCAGCCCATCAGCCGTAACGATGGCGGCGTTCTCGATGTTCGAATACGTGCCCCCGGCCAGAGTGGCGGCGTGGCAGTTGAACCATAGGTGCTGCATGGAGCCTCCGAGCCAATGAAGCGTTCACGTTCGGTCCCCTCTCCCGCCTGCGGGAGAGGGGAGCACAGCGTCACCGCGTGATCATCGGCAGGTTCAAGCCCTGCTCCTCGGCACAATCAATCGCGATCTGATACCCGGCATCGGCGTGGCGCATCACGCCGGTCGCCGGGTCGTTGTGCAGTACACGGGCGATACGCGCTGCGGCTTCATCGGTGCCGTCGCAGACAATAACCATGCCCGAGTGCTGGGAAAAGCCCATGCCCACGCCGCCGCCGTGGTGCAGCGACACCCAGGTGGCGCCGCTTGCGGTGTTCAGCAGGGCGTTGAGCAGCGGCCAGTCGGACACTGCATCCGACCCATCGCGCATCGCTTCGGTTTCACGGTTCGGGCTGGCCACCGATCCGGAATCGAGGTGGTCGCGGCCGATGACGATAGGCGCCGACAGCTCGCCACTGCGCACCATTTCGTTGAACGCCAGGCCAAGTTTGGCGCGCTGGCCCAAGCCCACCCAGCAGATGCGCGCCGGCAAACCCTGGAACGCAATGCGCTCGCGGGCCATGTCGAGCCAGCGGTGGAGGTGAGCGTCGTCGGCGATCAGCTCTTTGACCTTGGCGTCGGTTTTGTAAATGTCTTGCGCATTGCCCGACAGCGCCGCCCAGCGAAATGGACCCACGCCACGGCAGAACAGCGGGCGGATATAGGCTGGCACGAAGCCGGGGAAATCGAAGGCGTTGGTCACGCCTTCGTCTTTGGCCATCTGGCGGATGTTGTTGCCGTAGTCGAAGGTCGGCACACCCATTTTCTGAAACGCCAACATGGCTTCGACATGCACGGCCATCGATTGCTTGGCGGCTTTCACCACCTCGGCCGGCTGGGTTTGCGCTTTGGCGCGGTAGTCGTCCCAGGTCCAGCCGCTGGGCAGGTAGCCGTTAAGGGGGTCGTGGGCGCTGGTTTGGTCGGTGACCATATCGGGGCGCACGCCGCGGCGAACCAGCTCCGGCAGAATGTCGGCGGCGTTGCCACACAGGGCGATGGACACCGCTTTGCCTTCGCCGGTGTAACGGGCGATGCGCGCCAGGGCGTCGTCGAGGTCGTCGGCTTGTTCGTCGACGTAGCGGGTTTTCAGGCGGAAATCGATGCGGCTTTGCTGGCATTCAATGTTCAGCGAACAGGCGCCGGCCATGCCCGCCGCCAACGGTTGTGCGCCACCCATGCCGCCAAGGCCCGCGGTTAGGACCCATTTGCCGGTGAGGTTGCCGTTGTAATGCTGGCGGCCGGCTTCTACGAAGGTTTCGTAGGTGCCTTGCACGATGCCCTGGCTGCCGATGTAGATCCAGCTGCCAGCCGTCATCTGGCCGTACATGGCCAGACCTTTGGCATCCAGTTCGTTGAAGTGCTCCCACGTGGCCCAATGCGGCACCAGGTTGGAGTTGGCGATCAGCACGCGCGGCGCGTTGCTGTGGGTTTTGAACACGCCAACGGGTTTGCCCGATTGCACCAGCAAGGTTTCGTCGTCTTCCAGGGCGGTGAGCGCCTTGACGATGGCGTCGTAGCATTCCCAGTTGCGCGCGGCGCGCCCGATGCCGCCGTACACCACCAACTCGTTCGGGTTCTCGGCTACTTCCGGGTCGAGGTTGTTCATCAACATGCGCAGCGGCGCTTCGGTCATCCAGCTTTTGGCAGTGAGTTGCGTGCCACGGGCGGCGCGTACCACGGTGTCACGATAACGACTCGATGTGCTCATGAAAGGCTCCCTGACGCCCGCAGGCGGAAGATAAAGACAACTCGTACGAACTTGTATGTACAAGTAAAGCACGCAGCCGACCGCGCTGAAAAGCCCATGCCTGCAAAAACACTAAAAGGGAAAGAAACGCGCAGAGCGAACGCCTGCGCTAACGGTGCGTCAGGCGCTCTGGCGCAATGGTTTGCGCATGCGCTGGCCCATCCATACGCCGGCCAGCGCCAGGCTACCGCCCACAAGATGGTGCCAACCGAGCGTTTCGCCGAGCAGCCACATGGCCGCTACGGCAACGGTGACGGGCATCAGGTTCATATACAGACTGGCCCGCGCCGGCCCCAGGCTTTGAATGCCCTTGATCCACAGCCACGGCGCGCCGATGGACGCCAGCGTGCCGGCATACAGCACCAGCGGCAGATTCTCGCGCGTTAACGGCGACGGCGTGCTGAGCAAAAACCACGGCGTGAGAAACACCAGCGCGCAGGCAATCTGCACATACAGTTGCAGCCAACGGCTGAGGTCGAAATTCCAACGCCGCAGCAACACGCCATACAAGGCGTTGGCCATTACCGCCACCAGCATCAGCGCATCGCCGTGGCTGAGCTGGAAATGCAGCAACGCCTGTGGCTGCCCGCCGCTGATCAACCACAGCACACCGGCAAACGACACCACGCCACCGGCCAACGCCCCTTGGGTCAAACGCTCGTCGGTCAGCACGCTGGAAAACAGCGAGGACAACAACGGCGACAAGGCGATCAAAATGCCCATATTGGTCGCGCTGGTACTGGCCGCCGCGAAATACGCCAAGCCCTGATACACCAACATGCCCAGCAGGCCGAGCACCCACAGTTTGGGCAGCAAACCGAGCAACTGCCGGCGGGCGCGCCACACGCTGGGCAGCATAAACAGCGAGAGCAACAGGAACGCCAAGGCCCAGCGATAAAACGTAATTGAGGGGGGTGCAATCAGCCCGGACGACAGCTTGGTCACCAACGTGTTGCCGCTCCAGATCATCACAGTGACCAGCGGAAACAAATGGTGCCAGCCCTGCTCTTGGGCGTGTTCAGGAGCGCGTTCGGTCATGCCTACACCTTCAAAAGCAGCAGCGCGCCGCAGATCACCAGAAACACACAAAACAGCGAACGCAGCACGCGCTCAGGCAGCGCATGGGCCAGACGCACGCCCCAACTGATGCTGAGCAAGCCGCCGACCGCCAAGGGAATGCCCATCGCCCAATTCACATGGTCGTGCAGGGCGTAGGTCACCAGAGTGATGCCGGTCGAAGGTGCCGCCAAAGCGAGGGCCAAACCCTGCGCGACAACCTGAGTGGCGCCGAACAGGCTGGTGAGTACCGGCGTTGCCACCACGCCGCCGCCCACGCCGAACAGGCCACCGGTCATGCCCGACAACGCGCCCAATAACCACAGCCGGTTTTCATGGCGTAGCTGGCGCTCGCCCGTGGGCTTTTGCCAGAACATCTGGCCGAGGTTAAACAGCACCAGCAGCAACAGAAAGCCGACAAACGCGATGCGCATTACCTGTGGGTCGAGACGCACGGCAAACAGCGAGGTCAGCCAGGCGAGGAAGAAGCTCGGCACGATCAGCATCAGCGCGTTGCGCGGCACGATGCGATTGCGTTGGTTGTAGCGCCACAGCGCCAGCAGCACGTTGGGCAGCACCATCAACAGCGCGGTGCCTTGCGCCAGCTGCTGATCGAGGTTGAACAGCACGCCCAGGATCGGAATGGTCACCAGCCCGCCGCCGATGCCAAACAAACCACCCATGGTGCCCATGGCCATACCGAGTAAAACAAAACTCACAACGTCCAACACCAGAGCGTCCTCGCCAACAAAGCTCGGCAGTATAGCCGCGCCGCTCAAGCGCGCGGGTTACACATAGGGCTAAGAAGGCCGCTTGCGCCGCTCAGTCGTCGCGGGTCAGCACTTCCAGCAGTTCGATTTCAAAGCGCAAATTGGCATTCGCCGGCACCCGTGAGCCCATGCCACGCTCGGCATAGGCCAGGTGCGCCGGCACCCGCAACATCCGCTTGCCGCCAACGCGCATGCCCATCAAGCCTTGATCCCATCCTTTGATCACGCGCCCAGTACCGATCACGCACTGAAAGGGCTTGCCACGTTCAAACGAAGAATCGAATTCGCTGCCGTCGTCGAGAAACCCGCGGTAATGCGTGGTGATCAACGCGCCCTTCACAGCCGCTTTGCCCTCGCCGAGCGTCAGGTCTTCTATCTGCAGTTCGTCGCTCATGATTTGCTCCAGGCCCGATGAAGGCGTGAAGCTTACTGCACAACGAAAAAGGCCCGACAGTCGCCTGCCGGGCCCCTCTTCCACCCGCTACTACTTACACAAACGGCTGGCTGCCGAAACCACGGGGTAGTCGGTTGTGGCCCGGCAACGCGCCAATCTGCTCGCGCCATCCTGCGCGCCAGTCAAGAGAACTATGGGTGGCCTTGGCTTTGCGTGCCGCTCGACGCGCCGCATTGCGGGTGTCTTTGCGCGCGCTTTTGAACGCCTCGGAGTTTCGACAGGTACGGCATTTCACCCGCGCCAATTCCGTGGTCGCAGCGAGTTGGCCGGTTTCCCGACCGCACGCCAAATGACCAGCGGTTTTGTAATGGATCACAGGAGTCGCCATGGGGTGTTTCTCCTTTTAGCAAAAGGGACGCAATAAGCGCCCCCGGGGTTTCTGCTATGTCAGCAGAGCAATCAAAATGATGATTGGAATTGGGATACCGAGGAACCACAGCAGTAGTGAGCGCATTATTGTTCTCCTTTCGAAAACGTAGTGACCGGCTAATTAACGGAGGGTAGTGGCGGTGCGACGGTCGTCGACAACCACCACCGCGTCACGGCTACGGCCACCGAAAATGGCAGCGAAGCTGGCCACGAAGGCGCCGATCAACAGGGCAACGAACATCCACAGGGTGGCGTGGGTCGCGGCTTTCTTGGCAGCGTCGGCCGCTACTTTCAGGTCTTGCACCGCTTGGTGCGCCTGACCGTAAACGGCGTCTACGCGGGCCTGGGCATCGCTTTGGCTGAGATCGGTGCGCTGGGCAACCAACTGGGCCAGATAAGCACGGTCGTCGGCGTTCAACGCGCCGTCGTCGGAGGCCAGGTTACGAGCGAAAATGCGTGCGGCTACATCGTGAGCAGCGTCTTGCGTGACGGGTGCACCGCGGCTGTCGCGAAACAGCACATCAATGAAATAGCTGTCGCTGTTATCAGCGTTGGCCATGTCTTGGGTGGCCGGGCTATTGCTCAGCGTAGCGCCCACTTGCGCGGTGCCGCCGATCAAGGTGCTGACCGAACCCACCACCAACGTCGCCGTCAGCAAGGTGGCCACCGACCAGGCCAGGAAGCCGTGAGCGGTATCGCGGAAATACACTTCGTCGTCGTGCAGGGTCGCCCAGCGTTTACGCAAACGGCCCGCCAGGTAACCACCCATAGCGGCCGCCACTAACTGGGTGAACGCCAGCCAGATAATCGCCGAAATGCCCAACCCTTCTGCGCTGATGCCCTTGTCGGCCCACGGCGAAATAGCCGAAAAGCCAAGGCCGGAGCCCAGCAACAGCAGGATCAGCGACAGTGCTGCAGCCGCAACAGCGCCTGCAAATACTGCCGCCCACGAAACGCCAGAGGCGGTTGAAGATTCATCCAAGGCAGCCACATAAGCATCTGAATTCAACATTATTTTTTTCCTCACGCATTGCGCTTTATGGCCCCGCGAATCCTACGTGGGGCCTATAAAACTTGAGTGTGAGGTCAGGCAAATGGTTCAGGCTTTAATCGAAACGGCCGCGCCGTTTAACCCCTGCGCCCAGCCTAAGTCGGCGAATAACGCCGGCACTTGGTCCAGGGTCGAGACCGTCACGTCGGGGCGATAGTCAGGTAGCAATTGCCGGCCCGTGCCCCGGTCTACCCACACGCAACGAAAGCCCATGTCGCGCGCGGCAGCGTGATCCAGGTGCGGACTGGCGCAGATGTGCACCACGTCTTCGCGGCCTACTCCCAACTGCTCGTGGGCGTATTCGAACAGACGCGGCGCGGGCTTGTAGGCGCCGGCTTGCTGGGCCGTGATCACCCGGTCGATGTGCCCGCCCAACTGGGCGACGTTGCCGGCGATGATGTCGTCGTCAGTGTTGGAAACGATGCACAACTTGAAGCCCATCGCTTTCAACCGTGCGAGCGCCGCAGGCACTTCGGCAAACGGCGGCATGGCTGAAATACTGTCGGCCAGCAGCTCACCATCGGCCGGGCTCGACGGCACCCCAAGTTGCTCCATGGCCAGGCGCAGGCCTTCGCGGGTCACATGGCGAAACGAGCGGTGCGGCGGGGTTTGTTCCAGCGCGTGCTCGTGGCGGTCGTACACCTCGATAAAGCGCGCTGGCTCGATGGCGTGGCCGGGCCGCTGGCTGAGCATCTTACCAACGGCGGCCAACAGGCCTTCGTCCCACTGAATCAGCGTGCCGTAGCAATCAAAGGTCAGCCACAACGGCCGAGGCGTGTGTTCAAGGGACATGGGGCCAGCTCCTGAAGGATATGAGCGGCCAGCATAGGGGCGCTGTCGCATAGTGTTAAATTAAATTAACCTCTTTATCTCAGTGACAATTCAACTAAGCCGGTGCGCCCTATGCTCGACCTCGAACTGCTGAAAACCTTGGTGTGCGTGGTCGATGAAGGCAGCTTCACGCGCGCCGGTGAACGGGTGCACCGCACGCAATCGACCGTCAGCCAACAGGTTCGGCGGCTTGAAGAAACCGTCGGCCATTGCCTGCTGGTGCGCGACCGCAGCGGTAACCAGGTCACGCCCACCGCACAAGGCGAACTGCTGGCGCACTACGCCCGTCGCTTGCTCAGCCTGGCGCAGGAAGCCGAAGAAGCCTTGGCCAGCGACGGCACGCTGCTACCGCTGCGCCTGGGTGTGCCGGAAGATTTCGATGCGCAGCGCATGACCGCCCTGCTCGCCGGCTTTACCCAGGCGCGCCCCGAAGCACGGCTGGAAACCGTCAGCGGCATGAGCACAGACCTGCGAGAAAAACTGGGGAATGGCGAGCTGGATATCGCCCTGATCAAACGCGAGCCCGGCAGTGGCGACTGCCTGGCCAGTTGGCCGGAGAACCTGGTGTGGGTAAAAAGTCAGCGCTTGCAGTTGAGCGATCAGCCGGTGCCCCTGGCGCTATTTCCGCAAGGCTGCCTCTACCGCCAACGGGCTATCGGCAGCCTGGACAAAGCCAAGCGGCCATGGCGCCTGGCATTCGCCAGCCACAGCCTGACCGGCATCCAGGCGGCCGTGGCGTCGGGCCTTGGCATTTCCGTGTTACCCACCAGCGCCGTGCTCGCCGAACATCAGGTGTGCGAACAAATGCCGGCACTGGCACCCAGCGAATTGGCCCTGGTCAGCGGCGGCGGCGTGGTGACCGCCTTGCAACGCGAACTGCTCGCGCTGTTGCATGAGCAAGTGATGACGGCTTAAGCGTCGGGCAGCGTGTCGGCACCGTCGCCCAGACGGCGCTGCATCAGCACGGTATCCACCCAGCGGCCGTGCTTGAAACCCACCGACTCGAACACCCCCACCAAACGAAACCCCATACGCGTATGCAGGGCGATGGAGCCGCGGTTCTCGCTGTTGCCAATCACCGCCACCATCTGCCGACGGCCGTCGGCGATGCAGCGCTCGATCACCTCGCCCAGCAGCGCCTGGCCAATACCGCGCCCTCCCATGCCGTCTTTCACGTACACCGAATCTTCCACCGTGTTGCCGTAAGCCGGGCGCGGACGGTACAGCGTGGCGTAGCCGTAGCCGACCACCTCGCCCGCAAGCTCGGCCACCAGATACGGCAAACCATTGCTCAGCACGTCACCGCGACGGCGGTGCATTTCCTCCAGGCTGGGCGCTTGCAGTTCAAAGCTGGCGATGCCGGTGAGCACGTGCTGCGCATAGATGGCTTGCACCGCGGGCATGTCGTCGTCGCGGGCGTCTCGGATAATCGGCTTCATTCAGGAATGGTCAGGCCTTTGATGACGGCCGGACGCTCAAGGAACGTGTTCAGCACGCGGGTGACCTCGGGGAAATTATTAATGCCCACCAGATCGCCTGCCTCGTAGAAACCGATTAGGTTACGCACCCATGGAAAGGTGGCGATATCAGCGATGCTGTACGCGCTGCCCATGATCCAGTCTCGGCCTTGCAAACGCTGGTCGAGCACGCCAAGTAGGCGCTTGCTCTCAGCGACATAGCGGTCGCGTGGGCGTTTGTCTTCGTAGTCTTTGCCGGCGAATTTGTTGAAGAAACCCAACTGGCCAAACATCGGCCCGACGCCGCCCATTTGCCACATCAGCCACTGGATAGTCTGGTAACGATCCGCCGCATTGTTCGGGATAAACGCGCCTGCCTTGTCCGCCAGGTACAACAGAATCGCACCGGACTCGAACAACATCAGCGGCTTACCGTCCGGGCCGTTGGGGTCGAGAATCGCCGGAATCTTATTGTTCGGGTTGAGCGACAAAAACGCCGCCGACAGCTGATCGTTTTGATCAAAGCGCACCTTGTGCGGCTCGTACGCCAGCCCGGTTTCCTCCAGCAGAATCGACACCTTTACGCCATTGGGCGTGGGCAACGAATACAGCTGAATGCGCTCTGGGTGCTGCGCCGGCCATTTAGCGGTGATGGGAAACGCGGACAAGTCAGACATGCGAAGCTCCTTTTACGGGAATGCAAGCGAGGCAGCTTATGGGTTTTGTGCGTCGGACGCGGGGGCATTTTGCCCGTCGCGTGCCTGGCGAAACACCAAGGCTTTGAGCCCGCCGTGCTCGTGCACATCGGCGAACTCTGGCGGGTTATCCAGGCGCTGCTCAAAGCACAGGGCCGGAGCGTGTTCGGCCATGCTGTTGATCAAAAACTCGGGACCGATATGCGGGTCGTTCACGCAGGCCAATACCACGCCGCCGGTGTTCAGCAGATCAGGCAAACGGCGCAGAATTTTGCCGTAGTCCTGAGTCAGGGCGAAGCTGCCTTTCTGGAACGTGGGGGGGTCGATGATGATCATGTCGTACGGCGCGTGGCGCTTCACCGCGCTCCACGACTTGAACAGCTCGTGACCGAGAAAGCTCACGCGGCTGAGGTCTTGCCCGTTCAGGCGATGGTTGTCGCGGCCACGATTGAGCGCGCCTTTGGCCATATCCAGATTCACCACCTGGCGAGCGCCACCGGCCAGCGCCGCCACCGAGAACCCGCAGGTGTAGGCAAACAGATTGAGCACGCGCTTGCCGTCGGCCTGCGCACGCACCCAGCGCCGGCCGTAGCGCATGTCCAGAAACAGACCGGTGTTCTGCTTCTGGCCGAGGTCCAGCTCAAAGCGCAGGCCATCTTCGCTGATGATCCATTGCTCATGCGGCCCACCCACAATCCATTCGGCGCGGCTACGCTGAAGTTCACCCTGGGCGTTGTCGCCTTCCTTGTAGCGATGTTGCAGCAACAGGCTGTGCGCCTGTGCACGTTGCCATTCGGGGCTTTGCGTTAGGTTCAACAGGGTTGCCGTCAGCGCCGCCAGCTCGTCATCACTGGGCTGGCGGAACAACCACACCAACACCACGCCTTGCAGCCAATCGACCGTGATCTCCTCCAGCCCCGGCCACCGCAGGCCACGGCCGTGAAACAACCGGCGCGCATGGCTGAGGTCGCCAGCCAATTCGGTGAGCAAATGGGTGTGAAGAGCGGCTAGAGCGGAACTGTGCATAACGGTTTATCGCGGCGGGTAAAGCGGCGCAGTGTAAACGCAAACGTTTGCCAACTCATGTTCGCGCAGTGTTTGACGATATAGCCCTATAAGGCCCGTAACACGGAGCAGCCAGACGCTCCGACTCCTAACACAATGAGGTGTTTTGCCATGCTGTTACGTCGTTTGAAGATTGCGCCGAGGGCTATTTTCAGCTTTTCCCTGGTGGCGCTGCTGGTGGTGCTCCTCGGACTTTTTGCCCTGGGCAAAATGAAGGACATCCGCGCCACCACCGTCGATCTCAACGACAACGGCATGCCCAGCTACGCCGCGCTAGGCGTTATCAATGAAAAAATGTTGCGCCTGCGCATTCTCGCCTTTCGCTTTGTGGTTGAACGCAGCGACACGCAACTGCCGGCCGTCATCAGTCGCCAGCAAGAGCTGACCCAGCAGTTGCACCAGGCCCAGGCCGCGTATGAACCCCTGATCAACAGCACCGCCGAGCGCGACCAGTACCAAGCCTTCAAAGCCATGCTTGAGAGCTACTACCAAGCCAACAGCAAGCTCGCCGCCCTTTCCAGCGCCGACAAAGTCGACGAGATGAAAGCCTTTCTGGCCGGCGAGTACAAAACCTACTCCGACGGCCTCGGTGCGCAGTTGGAAAAGCTCATGGAAATTAACCGCGTGGGCGCGGATGAGGAGGCGAAACAGTCGGCCCGCAACTACGACCATGCGGTGATGGTGGTGGTGGCTTTTATGTTGGTGGCCGCCGCGCTGACCGGCATTCTCGCGGTGCTGCTCACGCGCAGCATCGTCACGCCGTTGAACGAGGCCATGGAGGTGGCAGCCACCGTGGCCAAGGGCAACCTGTCCACCACCATTCAGGTTAATGGCACCGACGAGCCCGCCCTGCTACTCGGTTCATTACGGGCCATGCAACAGAGCTTGAAAGACACCATTCACCACATCGCCCAGTCGTCCGACCAGCTCGCCTCCGCCGCCGAAGAACTCAACGCGGTCACCGAAGATTCGAGCCGCGGTCTGCACCAGCAGAACAACGAAATCGAACAAGCCGCCACCGCCGTCAACGAAATGACCGCCGCCGTGGACGAAGTGGCGCGCAATGCCGTGGCCACTTCGGAAGCCTCCAATGCGTCCGATCGCACCGCCCGCGTCGGCCAGGAGCAGGTGGACAAAACCGTCAACTCCATTAGCGACCTGGCCGGCGATGTATCCACCACCTCCGAACACGTGGAACAACTGGCGACCAAAGTGCGTGACATCAGTAAGGTGCTCGACGTGATTCGCTCCATTGCCGAACAAACCAACTTGCTGGCCCTGAACGCGGCCATCGAGGCCGCGCGGGCGGGTGATGCCGGTCGCGGCTTTGCCGTGGTGGCCGACGAAGTGCGTGCCCTGGCGCACCGCACCCAGCAGTCGACCCAGGAAATCGAGCAAATGATCAGTGGCATTCAGCAAGGCACAGATCAAGCCATGAGCGCCATGCAGAGCAGCTCTCAGCGCGCCAACAGCACCCTTGAACTGGCGCGCGCCGCTGGCGTTGCGCTGGCCGAAATCACCCAGGCGATCAGCCACATCAGCGAGCGCAACCTGGTGATCGCCAGTGCCTCGGAAGAACAGGCGCAAGTGGCCCGAGAAGTGGACCGCAACCTGGTAAACATCCGCGACCTGGCTCAACAAACCTCAGCCGGCGCGCACGAAACCAGCGCCGCCAGCCAGGATCTTTCACGCCTGGCTGTCGACCTTAACAATCTGGTCAACCGCTTCACCTTGTGACGACTCCGCCAATGCCCGGCGCGCCGCTGCCCACAAGGCGGCGCGGCCGTCATAACCGTTCAACCCTCCGTTTATGCGCGAGGTAATGGTTTTGAAATCGCCGGCATCGGCAAGCTCATTCAAGCCATGCACTGTCCAGAACCAGGCCGCCGACAAACAGGCGTAGCCGGGTTCCTCAAGCCATTCAGGTTTGCTTTCCAAATCCAGACCCAACGCCACGCCCGCTGCTTGGTAATTACTGCGTCCGGTCAGCTGAATCAGCCCCCGTCCGCGAAAGCGCCAGCCATCCCCCGACTCCGGCGGACCATTGCCAAGCCGGTTGGCATACACCGAATTGGCAATCGCCTCGGGATGCCCACCGAGTTTTAGTGCCAGCGCATTGGGTTTGCCCGGCCCCTCGGCAAAGCGGTTCGGCCACACGACTGCCAAACGTGATGCGTCGAAGGCGAGGCTCTCAACCAAGTGATTGAAGTGCGCGCTTTCATAGCCAACTTGAGCAACAAAGGCGGCCGCGCGCGCGGGATTATTGATGTGATACGCCAGCATGGCCGCACTCAGCGGCTCTGCAAACAGGCTGACACGCGAAGGGCTGGCGGGGAATATTTGCAGCAGTTGTTTCACGCTTATGGACATAGCAATTCTCAGCAATAGCGCTCGGTTAACGCAGCCAGGATTGCCGCCGTTTCAACGTCCAGCACACCGTCGTAGTTACTGGGGCGGAAATGCAGCTGGAAGGCGCGAATCAACTTGCGCTTACCGTCGGCATCGGTGGCGACGCTTACGTCGTAACCGAAACGAGCAAGTAGATTCAGGCACTCGCGGGGTTCGACGCCCGCCATGGTGTATTCCTGGACGTAGCGATTTTTGGTGGCGTCCTCGTACCAGGCGCCGATGCCGGCCCGGTACAACTCGTGCCAGGGAAACATGGGCCCCGGATCAATTTTGCGTAGCGGCGCGATGTCGCTATGCCCCACCACATTGCGCGGCTCGATGCTGGGGTAGCGCTGCAAAATATCCAGCGCAATCGCCTTTATAGCGTCGATCTGAGCGCGGCTATAGGAAGGAAAAACGGGCAGGCCGTCGGCACCTTCGTGAGCCTGGTTTACGATTTCGATACCAATGGAGCTGTCATTCAGGTTGTTGCGGCCACGCCATGCGCTCACGCCTGCATGCCAGGCACGCTCTGATTCTTCCACCAGATTGAAGCCGCGCATTTCCCTAAAGCCGGCGTTGCGATAGGTCGGGTCTTCGAGGTCCGGAACAAGGTAATGCGCACTGACCTTCGGCCCGGTCAACGCCTGGATGGAGGCCGCGAAATCGCATGCGGTGTAATGCATAACCAAAAAGCGCACCCGGCTGTCGAAACCCAGTCGTGAGCGGTAGGTGGTGGAGTCGATGATCATCGCGGTCTCCGGGTTCGCTTACTTTTTGTTGGCTACTGCCAGCAGATTAAGGATCGCGGCGAACGAAATTTCGGACGTGCCGATTTTGCTCATCTGGTCTTCCGGTAAATAGCTGAGCTTCAAGTACACCAAGTCACCCTGCGACTCGCCTTGCTCGCGATTGAAGCGCTCCAACACAGACAACAGCTCCTTTACCTCGCCCGGCAGTCCGGCGGCGTCGACAAACGCTGGAACCTTGAGATCAGCCACATTGGGGAAGAATTTGGCTAACTGGCCGAACAGCTGAATGCCGAAGTCTTGAGCGGGAAACAAACCACGAAAACGTTCGCCCTTTTTGTAAGGCGTTATGCCCATGTAAATGTCAGGGAGGGCTGCGATCTTATTAACGACCTTTTTGTCTTTCTTGCCGATCAGGTAGGCGGCTATTTCCATACGCGTGCCAATAATGGCCAGCGGCTGCACGCCAGGGCCCACTTCGCTGAACAGATAGTTTGAGTTGCTATCGGCAATGGCTTTTTTCAGGACTCCGCGATCTTCAATAACACTTGAATACTTACCTTCTTTCACAACCGGCGCAGGCACGCGCCAGAGCGCAATTTCATAGCTCATATCGAACTCTCATAGATAACAAAGCAGCCCGTTTAAGGGCTGCGAGTGGGCTAAATTAGCGGGCCGCCAGCATCAGTTTCGCGCGCAACCCGGCGAGCGCCTTGGTGCTGTTGGCAATTAAGTCGCTGTAAATTTCAACACTGGACTGATACTGCTCGGGGGTAATCTTGTCCGCCCCAAGCTGATCTAGGAAGCCATGAACTTTCTCGGTGAATGTGGCGATCTGATCTTCGTAAAGTTTGGTCAGCTCCATTTTCGCTTGTGTTTGCGCTTCACCTACCGAGTATTTAACTTCATAGATATACAGGTACTGGTAGATCTGCTGGTTTTCGAAAAAGCCGGTCGACTTGTACGAGTCGCAAACCACCGTGGCGAACAGATGCATGCCGTTGCCGAGCGGTTGGCTCTTGTAAGACGAGTTAAACGATACCGAGCTAGCGCTGCCGAAGCTCTCGACGATGCCGCCCAACACTTCAAAGCATTTGCCGGCCACGTAGGTTTGCAGACTGGTTAAGTTGGCAACCGATTTACCGAGGTCAACGGCTTTATTGACTTCTACGCCCGGCGGCACTATGCCTTCCCCGCCCAATACGGCTTTGGCAATGGCGTCGATTATTTTCTTCACATTACCAAGCGACCAATCAGAGGCCTGCATAAAGTCCGAGTTACGGCCGGAGATAAAATCGGTTTTATCGTAGTCGTTGTCTTTGTAGAAACTTTCGATCTTCGCCTGCATTTCATCGCCGTGTTTCTTTGCTTTTTCCTCAAGCTCGTTTTCGATCTTGTTTATATACGCCCGGTACTCATCTTCTTTGGCCTGCATTTCCGCTATTGATTGTGAGTGACCCATATACAACTCCTGACTGAAAAATCATTAAGAAACCAGCGGCATCCGCGTTGGTCGTCGGAACAAGAAGGTAGTCAGGGTTGTTGCGCAAACAAATCGCCTGAGTCCGAAGCGCAGTTCGGAGAGTTCTTTTGAACAACTGGATAACGCGATGAAAACCGATGCAGTTCGCTGGCGTCGTAGGATGTGATGGTCAACAGACAGGCAAAAAAAAGCAGCTCCATACAAGAGCTGCTAATGGGCCGGAAGCGGGGAAGGTTCCGACCTGGAGAAGGCATCCAGACTACTGTATATCCATACACAACCGCAAGCGGGATAGTGCCTCTGCTGTTCTGAAAGCGACAAAACAGAACACAAACGCGCCCGCGCTAGGAAAAAGGGCGCAAAAATGCACCAATACGGAGCATTGAATAGGCGCACGGGGAAGCAGAGCAGGCGGTTAAGCGCATGGCCACGCGGTTTCCGCGATTTGGCACGGATGCTGCCATTGCTTTGACGCGCAGCCGGAATTCACGCAACTGCCCGCTGTGGCTAGAGATTGGTGCCTTAGAGACAAGCGCACCCACTGATAAAAACCATCTGCCTTCCACCAGTGATGTGCACGGACCGCCCAGGAGCTTCCCCCGATGAAACGCCGCCCGTTCCTCAAAGCTACCCTCGCTGCCAGTACCCTGCTGCTCAGCGGCCTGTTCCCTTACACCCTGCAAGCTGCCGAAACCATCAAGGTCGGCATTCTGCATTCGCTGTCCGGCACCATGGCCATTTCGGAAACGTCGCTCAAAGATATGGCGTTGATGGCCATCGATGAAATCAACGCCAAAGGTGGTGTGCTCGGCAAAAAGCTTGAGCCGGTTGTGGTCGACCCTGCTTCCAACTGGCCGCTGTTCGCTGAAAAAGCCCGCCAGTTGCTGACTCAAGACAAAGTCGCCGTAACCTTCGGTTGCTGGACCTCCGTGTCGCGTAAATCGGTGCTGCCGGTGTACGAAGAACTCAATGGCCTGCTGTTCTACCCGGTGCAATACGAAGGCGAAGAGATGTCGCCGAACGTGTTCTACACCGGCGCCGCGCCGAACCAACAGGCTATTCCAGCCGTTGAGTATTTGATGAGCGAAGACGGCGGCGCAGCCAAGCGCTTCTTCCTACTGGGCACGGACTACGTGTACCCGCGCACCACCAACAAAATCCTGCGTTCCTTCCTACACAGCAAAGGCGTAGCCGACAAAGACATCGAAGAGGTCTACACCCCGTTCGGCCACAGCGACTACCAAACCATCGTTGCCAACATCAAGAAGTTCTCCGCTGGCGGCAAGACGGCAGTGATCTCGACCGTTAATGGCGACTCCAACGTGCCGTTCTATAAAGAGCTGGGCAACCAGGGCATCGAAGCGACCGAAACGCCGGTGGTGGCGTTCTCGGTGGGCGAGGAAGAACTGCGCGGCATCGACACCAAACCGCTGGTGGGCCAACTGGCTGCGTGGAACTACTTCCAGTCAGTGGATAACCCCACCAACAAGAAATTCGTCGACAGCTGGAAGGCCTACGCCAAGGCAAAGAACCTGCCGAACTACCAAACCGCAGTGACCAACGACCCGATGGAAGCCACCTACGTGGGTATCAACATGTGGGCCCAGGCGGTCAACAAAGCCGGCACCACCGACGTCGACAAAGTGCGCGAAGCCATGGCGGGCCAGGAATTCGTATCGCCTGACGGCTACACCATGGTCATGGACAAAACCAACCATCACCTGCACAAGCCGGTGATGATCGGTGAGGTTCAGGAAGACGGGCAGTTCAACGTGGTCTGGCAAACCGAAGGCCCGGTACGCGCCCAACCGTGGAGCCCGTACATCCCCGGGAACGACAAGAAGCCGGATTACGCGGTTAAGTCGAAGTAAGACGGTTCCGCTCGAAAAGACAAAACCCTCTCCCCAGCCCTCTCCCACTGCGTGGGCAGAGGGGGGCCTGAGCGGCGCACGGTTTGAAACCTGCGCTGCCTGGCTTGTCTCCCCTCGCCCGCTTGCGGGAGAGGGGCTGGGGGAGAGGGCTGCGGCTAACGCACCCTGCACCCTTCGTCCGGCACCACCCTCAAGGACGCTTCCATGCTCACTGCCCTGCTCCGCCCCCCACTTTTTCTCATGCTGCTGCTCACCCTGCTGGCGCCTGTCGCGCAGGCCAGCGATGCAGCAGATTTTGTCGCTGCCAACGCCGCCAAACAGGCCACGTTGCTGGAAACCTGGTCCGCGCAGCCAGACGCCAACCGCCTGCCGCTGATCGAAGCCCTTCAACAAGGCCGTTTGGCGAGCGACAGCAATAAAGCCCCGTTCATTCAAACCGGCACCGGCTGGCAAGCCGCTGAAGGTGGCGAGGCGCAACCGGCTTCGACGCCGAAGAAAATCCCGCTCAACAACCGCCTGCGCGGTTTGATCGGCACCGCGCAAGCCAGTCACCAGTTGCTCGACAAAGACCCGGCCGTGCGCCTGAATGCCGCGCAGCAACTGCAAAAAAGCGCGAAGCCCGCGCAGTTGGCGTTGCTCAATGCCCAGGTTGCCAGCGAAGACGACGACACCGTGCGCGGCGCCCTTTCACTCGCGCTGGCGAACTTGCAGCTGATCGACCCCAACCCGGCCATTCGCCTGGCCGCCGTGCGCCTGCTGGGCGACACCGGCGAGCCGCTGGCGCGCACGCGGCTGGAAACCTTGCTCGACCCGGCGGTAGAAACCGACGCCGCCGTGCGCACCGCCGCTGAAACCAGCCTGGCGCAAGTGAAGCGTCGACTGCTGTTCGGCGAGCTATTGGGCCAAGCCTTTAGCGGCTTGTCGCTTGGCTCGATTCTGCTGCTCGCAGCCCTTGGCCTGGCGATTACCTTTGGCTTGCTCGGCGTGATCAACATGGCCCACGGTGAAATGCTGATGCTCGGCGCCTACTCCACCTACATGGTGCAAATCCTGTTTCAGCGTTTCGCCCCCGATGCGCTGGCCTTGTATCCGCTGGTGGCGCTGCCGGTGGCGTTCTTTGTCACGGCCGCCATCGGCATGGCGCTCGAACGCACGGTGATTCGCCATCTGTACGGCCGCCCGCTGGAAACCTTGCTGGCAACCTGGGGCATCAGCCTGATCCTCATCCAGTTGGTGCGTGTGCTGTTTGGCGCGCAAAACGTGGAAGTGGCCAACCCGGCATGGTTGTCCGGCGGCGTGCAGGTGTTGCCGAATTTGGTGCTGCCTTACAGCCGCATGGTGATCATCGGTTTCGCCCTGTTTGTGGTGCTGCTCACCTGGCTGCTGCTGAACAAAACCCGCCTGGGCCTCAACGTTCGCGCCGTCACCCAGAACCGCAACATGGCCGCCTGCTGCGGCGTGCCGACCGGTCGCGTAGACATGCTCGCCTTCGGCCTTGGCTCCGGCATTGCCGGGCTCGGTGGCGTGGCGCTGAGCCAGATCGGCAACGTCGGCCCGGACCTCGGCCAGAGCTACATCATCGACTCGTTTCTGGTGGTGGTGCTCGGCGGCGTCGGGCAACTGGCGGGCAGTGTCATGGCCGCCTTTGGCCTGGGCATCGCCAACAAGATTCTGGAACCGCAGATCGGCGCCGTACTGGGCAAAATCCTTATCCTCGCGTTGATCATTCTGTTTATTCAGAAACGTCCGCAGGGCCTCTTTGCACTTAAAGGTCGGGTGATCGATTGAACCAGCCAATAAGCCTCACGCTGGCGCAGAAAGCCGGCCCCAAACTGACCCTCGCCGTGGGCGCCGTGGTGCTCGCCATTCTGGTGATTCTGCCGCTGCTGCACCTGCTGCCAGCCGACAACCCACTGCAAGTGTCGGCCTACACGCTGACGCTGGTGGGCAAGATTCTCTGCTACGCCATCGTCGCCCTGGCGCTTGACCTGGTGTGGGGTTACGCCGGGTTGTTGTCGCTGGGCCACGGCCTGTTCTTTGCCCTCGGCGGGTACGCCATGGGCATGTACCTGATGCGCGAAAGCGCGGGCGACGGCCTGCCGGCATTCATGGTGTTTCTGTCATGGACTGAATTGCCGTGGTACTGGACCGGCACTCAGCATTTCCTCTGGGCCATGTGCCTGGTGGTGCTGGCGCCCGGTTTGTTGGCCTTGGTGTTCGGCTTTTTCGCCTTCCGTTCGCGGATCAAGGGCGTGTACTTCTCGATCATGACCCAGGCCCTGACCTTCGCCGGCATGCTGCTGTTCTTCCGCAACGAAACCGGTTTCGGCGGCAACAACGGCTTCACCAACTTCCGCACCATTCTGGGTTTCGACATCACCGCCCAAGGCACCCGTACGGTGTTGTTCCTGGCGATTGTCGCGCTGCTCACCGCCAGCCTGCTGCTGGGCTGGCGCCTGGCGAAAAGCAAGTTCGGCCGGGTGCTGACTGCCCTGCGCGATGCGGAAAACCGCCTGATGTTCTGCGGCTACGACCCGCGCGGTTACAAGCTGTTTATCTGGGTGCTGAGCGCCGTGCTGTGCGGCCTCGCCGGGGCGCTGTATGTGCCACTGGTGGGCATCATCAACCCCAGTGAAATGTCGCCGACCAACTCCATCGAAGCGGCCGTGTGGGTGGCGCTTGGCGGACGCGGCAGCCTCGTCGGTCCGCTGCTCGGCGCCGGGCTGGTCAACGGCATGAAGAGCTGGTTCACCGTGGCCTTTCCCGAGTATTGGCTGTTTGCCCTGGGGGCCTTGTTCATTCTGGTGACGCTGTATCTGCCCAAGGGCGTGATCGGCTTGCTGCGTAAAAAGGGGGAACAGTAAATGCGCGCCACGCCCGTACCCGAATTTATGCTCGAACCGGCCTACGACCCGGCGAACCAGAACCCCAACAGCGACGCCGGCACCAGCCGCGACTCCCTGGGTTTGGGCCGTGCCGCCGGGCCGGGCCTGGACGTGCGCCACGGCACCATCCTGACCCTGGAAGACATCAACGTCAGCTTCGACGGTTTCAAGGCATTAACCAACCTCAGCCTGTACATCGGCGTCGGTGAGTTGCGCTGCATCATCGGCCCGAACGGCGCCGGCAAGACCACGATGATGGACGTGATCACCGGCAAAACCCGGCCCGATAACGGCAAAGCCTACTTCGGCGAAACCCTCGACCTCACGCGAATGAGCGAAGTGCAAATCGCCCAGTCCGGCATTGGCCGCAAGTTCCAGAAACCCACGGTATTCGAAGCCCTGAGTGTGTTTGAAAACCTTGAGCTGGCGCTGAAAACAGACAAGTCGGTATGGGCCAGCCTGCGCGCCAAATTGAGCGGCGAGCAGCGCGACCGCATTGATGAAGTGCTGACCACCATTCGCCTCGACAGCTCGCGGCAGCGCACCGCCGGTTTGCTGTCCCACGGGCAGAAACAATTCCTGGAAATCGGCATGTTGCTGATGCAAGACCCACAGCTGCTGCTGCTCGACGAACCGGTGGCCGGCATGACCGACGCCGAAACCGAATTCACCGCCGAGCTATTCAAGTCGCTGGCGCGCAAGCACTCGCTGATGGTGGTGGAGCACGACATGGGCTTTGTCGGCTCCGTTGCCGACCACGTCACCGTGCTGCACCAAGGCAGCGTGCTGGCCGAAGGGTCGCTGGCCGATGTGCAGGCGGATGAACGGGTGATTGAGGTTTATTTGGGGCGGTAGGAAAACCCTCTCCCTAACCCTCTCCCACTTCGTGGGCAGAGGGGACTGATCGCGCTTTGTTTTGCTCCCCTCGCCCGCCTGCGGGAGAGGGGCCGGGGGAGAGGGGCCGTTGCCCTTGCCCCACCAGACCAAGGACACATACATGCTTCAAGTCGAAAAACTCCACCAGTTCTACGGCGGCAGCCACATTCTTCGCGGCTTGTCGTTCGAGGCCAAAGTTGGCGAAGTCACCTGCCTGCTGGGCCGCAATGGCGTGGGCAAAACCACGTTGCTCAAATGCCTGATGGGCTTGATCCCGTCCAAGGAAGGCGCGGTGCAGTGGGAAGGCAAGCCCATCACCCAGTTCAAACCGCACCAGCGCGTGCACGCCGGTATCGCGTACGTGCCCCAGGGCCGGGAGATTTTCGGCCGGCTGACGGTGGAAGAAAACCTGCTGATGGGCCTGTCGCGCTTCCCCGGCTCGCAGGCCAAGGAAGTGCCGGCGTTTATCTACGAGCTGTTCCTGGTACTCAAGGAAATGAAGCAGCGCCGCGGCGGCGATTTGTCTGGCGGTCAGCAGCAGCAATTGGCGATTGGCCGCGCCCTGGCAAGCAACCCGCGCCTGCTGATTCTCGACGAGCCCACCGAAGGCATTCAGCCCTCGGTGATCAAGGAAATCGGCGCTGTGATCAAAAAGCTCGCCGCCCGTGGCGACATGGCGATTTTGCTGGTGGAGCAGTTCTACGACTTCGCGGCGGAGCTGGCGGACCAGTACCTGGTGATGTCACGCGGCGAGATCGTGCAGCAGGGACGCGGCGAGAGCATGGAAGCGGATGGCGTGCGCGGGTTGGTGGCTATCTAGACCCTCACCGCAACCTTGTAGGAGCGGCTTTAGCCGCGATGCCTTTAACAAGCATCGCGCGCCCAATTCAAACGCTGTACTCCGGCTCGCGCTTGGCCAACTGCCGCTTCACGCTATCCAAATGCAACCGCGCACTTTCGGCGTTGCCGATCAGCATTTGCTTGCTCGCCGCGCTGGCAATTTCATGGGACACGGGTTTTAGCGGGCGGCCGCTGCTCATGGCTTTGAGCTGCACCTCGGCGGCGCGTTCGAGGTAATAGAGGTCGTCCCAGGCCTCGGCGATGCTCCGCCCCAGCACCAGCGGGCCGTGGTTTTTCAGCATCACCACATCGGCATTGCCGGCCGCGCGGGCAATGCGTTCGCCTTCGGCGTTGTCCAGCGCCAGGCCGTTGTAATGCTCATCGACGGCCAGGCGTTCGTAGAACTTCAACGCGGTTTGCCCGGCCCACACAAACGGTTCCCCTTCGAGCATGCACAGCGCGGTGGCGTTGGGCATGTGGGTGTGAAAGGCCGCCGTGGCGCGCGGGTTCAAACGGTGCAGTTGGGCGTGAATAAAAAACGCCGTGGCCTCGGGTTTGCCCTCGCCCAGCACCACACGCCCCTGGAAGTCGCAAATCAGCAACGACGACGCCGTGACCTCGGCAAAGGCCAAGCCATAGGGATTGACCAGAAACAGCTGCGGGTGGCCGGGCAGCACCACCGAGAAGTGGTTGCAAATACCCTCGCCCATGCCCAAGTGGGCGGCCATGCGAAAGCACGCCGCCAGGTCGATTCGCGCCTCGCGGATGGCGGGGGTATTGAGGTCGGCAGCAAGCACCTCGGCGGCGGGGGCGCGGTTGAGTTCGAAGGCGTGGGCCATTGCAGGCTCCTGGTGAAATGGGATGGGGTAAGACTAGCGGGGCTGGCTGGATTGGATAGGGGCAGATGCGTCGGCGCGATGGGCCAGATGGAATTGCGGTGGATTCGGCCCTCTCCCCCGGCCCCTCTCCCGCAAGCGGGCGAGGGGAGACCAGCAGCGTACGCGGTTAGGTTCCCCTCGCCCGCTTGCGGGAGAGGGGCTAGGGGAGAGGGCAACCTGCAAACGAAAAATCCCCTGACCCACCCTTTCCCCCCAACTGGCCCTACGACCCCGCCAGCGTTTATTCCTAAGGTGGCGCCATTCCCCGTCCAGCTCGCGAGGTCCGCCATGAGCACCGAGATTTCCAACGCCTACGTCCACGCCCTCGACCGCCAGTTCGTGTTCCATTCCTGGTCGATCCAGAGCGCCCTCAATCCGTTGGTGATCGCCGGCGGTCAGGGTTGCACGCTGTGGGATTACGACGGCAATCAGTACCTGGATTTCAGCAGCCAGTTGGTCAACACCAACATTGGCCACCAACACCCGAAAGTGATCGCCGCCATTCAAGAACAGGCCGGCTCGCTGGTGACGGTCGCGCCCGCCACCGCCAACCTGATGCGCGGCGAAGCGGCCAAACGCATCCTGTCCCACGCGCCGAGCACCTTCAGCAAAGTGTTCTTCACCAACGCCGGTGCCGACGCCAACGAAAACGCCATGCGCATGGCGCGCCAGTTCACGGGGCGCGACAAAATTCTCTCGGCCTACCGCTCCTACCACGGCAGCACCGGGTCGGCGATTGCCGCCACCGGCGACTTGCGCCGCGTGCCGAATGAATTCGCCCGAGGCCATGTGCATTTTTTCAATCCGTACCTGTACCGCACCGAGTTTTACGCCGGCAGTGAAGAGCAGGAATGCGAGCGAGCGTTGCAGCACCTGCGCCGAATTATCGAATGCGAAGGGCCGAACTCGGTGGCGGCGATTTTGCTCGAAAGCGTGCCTGGCACCGCCGGCATTCTGGTGCCGCCCAAGGGCTACATGAAAGGCGTGCGAGCGCTGGCGGACGAGTTCGGCATCGTGCTGATTCTCGACGAAGTGATGGCCGGCTTCGGCCGCACCGGCGCCTGGCTGGCGCTGGACAATTTCGACGTAGTGCCGGACCTGATCTGCTTCGCCAAAGGCGTGAACTCAGGCTACGTGCCGGCTGGCGGCGTGATGATTTCGCAGCCGATTGCCGAGTTCTACGAGAACCGCTTTTTCCCCGGTGGCCTGACCTATTCCGGGCACCCGCTGGCGATGGCGGCGATTGTCGCCACGCTGGATGTGATGGCCGAAGAAGGCATCGTCGACAACGCCCGCATGATTGGCCAGGAATACCTCGGGCCTGGCCTTAAAGCACTGGCGGCCAAGCACGCGTTGATTGGCGAAGCGCGTGGCATTGGCTTGTTCTGGGCGTTGGAACTGGTCAGCGACCGGCAGAAGAAAACGCCGCTGGCGGCGCCGGTGATGGCGCAGATGAAAGCCGCGTTTCAGGCGCGGGGGTTGCTGACTTTTGTCGTCGAAAACCGCATTCACGTGGTGCCGCCTTGCATTGTCAATCCCGAGCAGGTGGCGCAGGCATTAGCGATTTTTGACGAAGTAATCGGCGAGTTTTCGGAGCAGCACGCGAGCTAAAAAACCCGCGGCTAAAGCGGATCGCCGTCCGGCCGCTCCCGCAATTGAACGCGACCTTTACCAGTAATTCTCCACCGCCACCGCGCCTGGCCGGCGGGTCAGGCTCAGCTGCATGTCGCGGGTTTTCAGCACGGCGCGGCAGTCGTCGATCATTTGCGGGTTGCCGCACAGCATCACCCGTGAATGCTCCGGCGTCAGTTCAAGCCCGGCCGCTTTTTCCAGTTCGCCATTGGCGATCAATCCGGTGACGCGGCCATGCAGCGCGCCGGGCACTGCTTCGCGGGTAACGATGGGCACGTAAACAAACTTGTCGGCGTATTCGGCCAGGTAATCGCGCTGCATCAGGCCGGCAATCATGTCCTGATAAGCCAACTCGCTTCTGCTGCGGGCGCTGTACACCAGCACCACGCGCTCGAAGCGCTGCCACACCTCGAAGTCTTGCAAAATCGACAAAAACGGCGCCAAGCCGGTGCCGGTGCCGATCAGCCACAAATCGCGGCCATCGACGAAACGGTCCAGGGTCAGATAGCCCACCGCCTGACGCTCCACCAGCAATTCGTCGCCAACCTGCAAGCGGCTCAGCTCGCTGGTGAATTCCCCGCCCGGCACCACGATGGAGAAGAATTCCAAGTGTTCGTCATGGGGCGCCGACAGCATTGAATAGGCACGCCACACCACGCTGCCGTCGGCCTTCTGCACGCCCAGGCGCGCGAACTGCCCGGCGCGGAAGCGAAAGCCGGCGTCGCGGGTGCAGCGCAGGCTGAACAGGGTTGGCGACCAGGGCCGCACGTCCAGCAAGGTTTCGCGGGTGAACTTGTCGTCGCTAGCGGTCATACGCACACATCCTTTCAAAGCCGATAGCCCAAGTGTCGCGCAAAGTGCGGCGCGGCAATACCTGCAAAGCATGGGGTTTTAGCCAGCCAAACGGCGCGCCCGGCTTACGCCACTTTGCAGCATCGAGCACATCCGCCATCATTGCCGCCCTTGCTCTTCAGCGGTTCGCACCATGCCTGTTTTCACCACGCCCTTCGCTTCTCTCGACCTGTTCCGCCAGCCGCCCCAGCGCGACGACCCGTTGCAGGCGTTCGACGCGGCGGACGAATACCTGCTCAACCATCTGGCCGAACAGGGTCTGGCGCCCGAGGCGCGCGTGCTGCTGCTCAACGACAGCTTTGGCGCATTGGCGGCGAGCCTGGCGGGCAAGGCGCAGATCATCAGCAGCGGCGACTCGCACCTGGGTGCGCTGGCGTTGCGCAATAACCTGGCGTGCAATGGCTTGGCGGCGGACAGCGTGCAGTTCGTGCCTGCCAGCCAAACTGTGCAAGGGCCGTTCGACTGGGTGCTGATGCGCATCCCCAAAACCCTGGCGCTGCTGGAAGAACAGCTGATTCGCCTGCACGGCCAACTCGCCCCCGGCGCCCAGGTGGTGGCGGCCGGCATGGTCAAGCACTTGCCACGCAGCGCTGGCGATTTGCTGGAGCAATACGTCGGTCCGGTGCAGGCCTCGCTGGCCGTGAAAAAAGCTCGCCTGCTGCTGGTGACGCCGACGCATAAAGCCCCGGTCGCATCGCCCTACCCCAGCCGTTATCTGCTCGATTCGCCGCGCCTGGAGCTGCTCAACCACGCCAACGTGTTCTGCCGCGAAGGCCTGGACATCGGCACCCGCGCCTTCCTTCCGCACCTGCCAAAAAACATCGGCAGCGCCCGCGTCGCTGACCTCGGCTGCGGCAACGGCGTGCTCGGCATCGCCTGCGCCCTGGCCAACCCTGATGCCCAGCTGACGCTGGTGGATGAGTCGTACATGGCCGTGCAATCAGCGGCCGAGAACTGGCAAGCGGCGCTGGGCGAGCGGGCGGTGACGATTCGTGCCGATGATGGGTTGGCCGAGCAGGAAGAGGATTCGCTGGATATCGTGCTGTGCAATCCGCCGTTTCATCAGCAGCAAGTGGTCGGTGATTTTCTCGCGTGGCGCATGTTTCAGCAGGCGCGCGCGGCGTTGGTGACGGGGGGCGAGTTGTGGATTGTGGGCAACCGGCACCTGGGGTATCACGCCAAGTTGAAGCGGCTGTTTCGAGGGGTTGAGCAGGTGGCGGCGAATCCGAAGTTTGTGGTGTTGAAGGGGGTTAAGTAGGTCGTAGGTTGGTTCCAAATGCCGGGACCGAGTTCGACGCAGCATTCTGGATTCCCGCCTTCGCGGGAATGACGGTGTTTACTTAAACACTTTCGTAAATCCGTATCCCGTCATTCCCGCGCAGGCGGCGGTCCGACGATTCGGAATCCAGAGTCGTCAGCCAAGCACCGCACCCGAGCCAAACCTCAACACCCTCCCCCCTCAAAAATCCACCGTAGCCGACACCTTCACCGTCCTCGGCGCGCCCTGCGTCAAGTACCCGCCATTGGCCGACTCCCAATAATCCTTATTCGCGACGTTTTCCATCCCGGCGCGCAAGGTGATATCGCGCTCATCCAGCTTGAAGGCATAACGCGCCCCCAAGTCGATGCGGGTCCAGGCGGGAATGCTCAGGTCGTTGGCCGAGTCGTAGTATTGCCCGCCGGTGCGCAGCAACAGGCCATTGACGGCCAGGCCTTGCACGCCCGGCACATCCCAGTCGGCGCTCAGGTTGTATTGGAAGTTGGGTACGCCCACGGCACGATTGCCGTCGTTCACGCCGCGCACGGTGCGTGCCGGGGTGCCGACGCTGGCCACCGTGCCGCGCAGTTCGGTGTCCACCCACGTACCGCCGGCCAACAGGCGTAAGCCCGGAAGCGGTTCGCCGAAAACGCTCACTTCAATGCCGCGGTTGCGCTGCTCGGCGTCTACGCTGGAGACGTTGTTGACGGTAACCAGCTGCGGCTGCTCGATGCGGTACACGCCAAAACTGGCGCCGAAGGTTTGCCAGTCAAGTTTCACGCCCGCTTCGATTTGCTTCGAACGATACGGCGGGAACATCTCACCACGGTTTCGCTCTGCCGTGCTCACCTGCCCCGGCGACAGTCCTTCGATGCGGTTGGCGTAGAACGACAGGTACTCCGTGGGCTTGATCACCAGACCGTATACGGGCGTGTTGATGCTCTGGTCGTAGTCCGAGCTGCGCACACCGGTGCGGGCGCTCCAGGCGCTGGTAACGATCTGCTGACGACGAATGCCAAGGGTGAACAACACGCGCTCGTCAAAGAACCCCAAGGTGTCGGAAATGGCGGCGCTGCGGGCGATTGAGGATCCGGTCTTGCGCGGGTCATGGATATCGCCGTTGATCGTGGCGCGTGGCACGGGGCTGTCAAACGGGTCGTACAGGTTGCCCGGCAAGCGGTTGCCGAGATCGGTGGACTCGTTGGCGCTGCGCCATTCGCGCCAGTTGCCGCTCAAGCCGAAATTGAGCTTATGGCTGACCGGCCCGGTGTCGAACGTGCCGCGCAAACCGCCAAGGGCGCTGCGGCTTTCTTCATCGCGCGGGGCGTAGAGGCGCCCGACTCGTCCGCTGCCATCCAGGCTACTGACGTACAGCGACGAGTACACGCCGTTCTCGCGGGTGTACTTGCCGCCAGCGGCGCCGTAGAGGGTCCAGGTGTCGTTGAGGTCGAATTCGACCGTGGCCATGCCGAAGGTGTCTTCCATTTGCGAATACGCCCAGGGCTGGGAGTAGTTGTGGTCGGCGTCTGGCACTCTCGGGGTTTTGCTTAGCGAGGCGGGCGTGAGGTAAACCACCGAGCGGCCTTCGTTGACGCGCTGCTTCTGGTAGCCAAAGTCGGTCGATACACGCAGGCGCTCGCCCCGGTAGTCCAGGCCAAACGCCACCAGGCTGAAGTGCTGATGCTCGTCGTCTACCGCCGTTTCGCCATCGCGTTTGGCCATGTTCACGCGCACGCCGAATTTATTGTCCTCGCCGAAACGCTGGCCCAGATCGAAGCTGCCACCGACGCGGTCGCTGCTGCTGTAATCGACCGTGGCGCTGCGCGTGGGCGTGTCTTCGGCGTGCTTGGAGACGATATTGATACCGCCGCCCACGCCGCTACCGCCGGGCGACACGCCGTTGAGAAAGGCGTTCGAGCCCTTGAACACTTCGACTCGTTCCACTGCTTCAGTGGAGATGATCTGGCGCGGCAGCACGCCATACAAACCGTTCAGCGAGATGTCGTCGGAATACAGCTGCAGGCCACGGATCACGAACACTTGCGAGAAGTTGCCGAAGCCATAGGACTGACGCACCGCCGGGTCGCTGTCCATCACCTCGCCCAGGCTTTGGGCCTGGCGGTTTTCGATCAGTTGGCTGGTGTAACTCGACACGCTGAAGGGCACGTCTTGCATGTCTTGGTTGCCCAGCACACCGACGCGCGCGCCACGGGCCACGTCGCCGCCGGCGTAGGTTTCCGGCAGGTCGCGACGGCCATCGGCCACGCTGTTGACGTTGGTTACGTCCAGCTCGACCGCGCCGGTATCTGCCGGAATCGGCTGCACGTTCACGGTGCCGTCGGCGTCGATGCGGTAAGTCAGGCCAGAACCTTGCAGCAAGCGCTGCAGACCGTCTGCCACCGAGTAATCACCCTGTAGCGCCGGCGCCTGCTGGCTGCGCGTGAGGCCGGCGTCGTAGAGTAGGCGCACGTTGGCCTGTTCAGCGAAATCGGTCAGCGCCGCTTCCAGGCTTTGCGCCGGCACGTTCAGTTCGACGGCCGACGCCGCCAGGCTGGCGCAGGCCAACGGAATGGCCAGGAAAGAGTGAAAAACGCGCGGTGGCTTGCGGCCCATGGTGATGTCCTGTTCTGCCGGGTCTGTTGCTTCCGTTCTCTTTTGCGAGAACTTCGCATTTGCAAAAACAGAAGACGTAAGCGCGCAAGCTTTCTGAACCGACGCCGCACATTTTTTTCGATTATTTTCCGCGCCGCCTTCCAGACCGCGAATTTACTGGGCCGCCGGCTCGCGTGAAGACACCAGCAACAGCCCCGGCAGACGCGTGAGGCGCACCGGTAGAGTGCTTTCAATGGCACGCAGCAGCGCGTTCGGGTCGGCGCTGGCAAATACCCCGGTCACTTGCAGGCGCCGCGCCGCGTCGTCCAGAAACAGCACGCGCTCACCCTGCACCCGTTGCAGTTGGGCGAACACCTCCACCAGCGGCTGCGAACGGAACACCAGACGCCCGCGCTGCCAGGCCAGACGTTGTGCTTCGTCCAGCGGTTCGAGGGTTTGCAGTGCGCCGTTGCGCCAGGCGATCTGCTGGTGCGCGTTCACAAACTGCGCGGGTTGGTTGCCGTCGCTGACGTGCACCTGGCCCTGACTGACGGCCAGTTGAACCTGCTGGTCGCCGCTGTAGTGGACGTCGAACCGGGTGCCGGTGACGCGAATCTGCGCCGGGCCGGCGAGCACGAAGAACGGCTGGGTGGCGTCGTGAGCGACCTGAAAATCCGCTTCGCCGCGATACAACTTCACCTCGCGGCGGCCTTCGCTGACCGACCAATCCAGCGCCGTGTCACCGTTGAGCGTGAGCACCGACCCATCGCTCAAGCGCACCTCGCGCACCTCGCCGGGCTGGGTGTGGTAATCGGCGTACAGGCCGACCCAGGTGCCTTGCGGCAGCCACACCGCCAGCAGCAACGCGGCGGCTGCGGCCAGCGGCAAACCCCAGCGCGCCGCGCGATGGGCCCGCTTCACCTTGACCACGTTCGCGGCCGGCGCCGGCCGCGACACTTCGCCGAGCAGCGACCACAGACGTTCCACCTGCTGCATAGCCTCGGCGTTCTGCGGCGACGCCGCCCGCCAGGCATCAAGCCGTGCATGGTCCGCCGCCGTCGCGCGCCCGGAATGCAGCAGCACCTGCCATTCGCGCGCTTGCGCCAAGGGCAGGTCGGTCGCGGGTTGGGTGTGCGTCATTGGCCGGCGTCCATGTGCTGCTGACAGGTTTCGAGGGCCTTGAGGATATAGCGTCCGGCCATGCTTTCCGAGACACCGAGGCGCTCGCCGATTTCACGCTGGGTCAGGCCGTCGAGCCGATTCCACAGCAGCGCCTGGCGCAAATGCTCGGGCAAACCGTCGAGCACGTTCTGCAAACGGCTCACACCTTGCGCGCCGCTGGCGATGCGCTCGGGACCGGGCAGCTCGGATTCCAGCTGATCGTCCATGGCTTCTTGGGTAGGGCGAGCTTCCTGCTGACGGTGGTGGTCAATGATCAGATTGCGCGCGATGCGGTACAAAAACGCCCGCAAGTTGCCGATTTCCTCCGTCGGTTCCCGGCGGCTGAAACGCAACCACGCTTCCTGGCGCAAATCGGCCGCCAACTCGGCGCACTTCAACTGCCGCTGGAAAAAACGCAGCAGCTCGCCGGCATGGCGCTGGAACGGATCATCCGCAGAGTGAGGGTCGAGAGGCGAAGGCACGGCGGCGTCCGGCTGAAACGAGGGAAGCGCAACATACCTTTGTTGAGAATTGATTTCAAATGCGAGTGATGGCGAGGAGGCGGGGCGGCGCTGGAGATCAAACGCTCGAGGCTGAAGCCTCTCCTACAGGGGTGCGTTGTTAAACGCCCGCCTCGGCCTACGGCGTACTCATGCCCGCGGCCTGCATAAACAGGCGCAGCAAATACGACACCACGCCCAGGGCCAGCACGCTGGCGGTCCAGATGAGGACCAGCCAGCCGAGGCGTTTCCAGAAGGGTTGTTTGTCGCTCGTTTCCATCGCCGCGCCCCCTAGTGATAGCCCTGATCCGGTGTCACCTTGCCGCGGAATACGTAGTAGCTCCAGGCGGTGTACATCAGGATGAACGGGATGATGAATAGCGCGCCGACCAGAATGAAGCCCTGGCTCGACGGCGGCGACGCGGCCTGCCAGATGCTTACCGACGGCGGAATGATGTTTGGCCATAAGCTGATGCCCAAACCGCTGTAGCCCAGGAAAATCAGCACCAGCGTCAGCAGGAACGGCACATAGTTGCGGTTGCGCTCCACGGCGCGCAGCAGGGCGACGAAGGTCACCAGCACCAGCACCGGAACCGGCAGGAAATAGAACAGGTTTGGCAGGCTGAACCAGCGTTCGGCGATTTCGCTATGGGCCAATGGCGTCCACAAGCTGACCACGCCGGTCACGCCCAGCAGCACGAATGCCAGGGGCCGCGCCATGTCGTGCATCTGCTTTTGCAAACGGCCTTCGGTTTTCATGATCAGCCAAGTGCAGCCCAGCAGCGCGTAGGCGGCAATCAACGCCACGCCGCAGAACAACGGGAACGGCGCCAACCAATCCAGCGAGCCGCCGGCATAGGTGCGGTTAACCACGGGCAAGCCGTCGATATACGCCCCCAGCGCCACGCCCTGAAAGAACGTGGCGGTCAGCGAGCCACCGATAAAGGCTTTGTCCCACAGATGGCGCTTGTGCTCTTTGGCTTTGAAGCGGAACTCGAACGCCACGCCGCGAAAGATCAGGCCCAGCAGCATAAAAATCAGCGGCAAATACAAGGCGCTGAGCACCACCGAATACGCCAGCGGAAAGGCCCCGAACAGACCCGCGCCGCCCAGCACCAGCCAGGTCTCGTTACCGTCCCAGACCGGCGCCACGGTGTTCATCATGATGTCCCGTTCGCCGTCGTCTTTCACAAACGGGAAGAGGATGCCGATGCCCAGGTCGAAGCCGTCCATGACCACGTACATCATGATGCCGAAGACGATAATTACCGCCCAGATCAACGAAAGATCGATACCGCCCATACTCAGTTACCTCTGCCCAGGTTCTGGTCAGTTTCCAGGCCTTCACCCGGCGCCGACAACGGCCGCGCCGGTGTCCGTTTGGTCCCCGGTCCGCCTTCGCGTGGCTCGCGGCCTTCGTCGGTGATCGGGCCTTTGCGCACCAGGCGCATCATGTAGCCAAACCCCGCGCCAAACAGGGCGAAGTACACCACCACGAAAAGAATCAGGGTCAGGCTCATTTGCGCGAAGCTGTGGTTGGACGACGCATCGGCCGTGCGCATCAGGCCGTACACCACCCACGGCTGGCGGCCGACCTCTGTGGTAAACCAGCCGGCCAGAATGGCAATGACGCCGGACGGCCCCATCCACAAGGCCAGGTACAGAAACGGCTTGGACTCATACAGCCGACCGCGAAACCGCAACCAAAGGCTCCACACGCCGGTCAGCAACATCAGCAAGCCGAGCGCGACCATGATGCGGAACGTCCAGAACACGATGGTGGAATTGGGCCGGTCTTCAGCCTTGAACTCCTTCAGCGCCGGCACTTGTTTGTCCAGGCTGTGGGTCAGAATCAGGCTGCCCATGTACGGAATTTCGACGGCGAAACGGGTTTTCTCCGCCTTCATGTCGGGCCAGCCAAACAGGATCAACGGCGTCGGTTCGTTGCCGACGTTTTCCCAGTGGCCTTCGATGGCGGCGATTTTCGCCGGCTGGTGTTTAAGCGTGTTCAGGCCATGGAAATCGCCGACCACCATTTGAATCGGCGCCACGATCAGCGCCATCCACATGGCCATCGACAACATACGGCGAATCGCCGGGTTACCGCGCCCGCGCAGCAAATGCCAGGCCGCCGACGAGCCGACAAAAAACGCCGTGGCCAGGAAGGCGGCGATGGACATATGAATCAGGCGGTACGGGAACGACGGGTTGAAAATCACCGCGAACCAGTCCAGCGGCACCACGCGTCCGTCAACAATGTCGAAGCCTTGCGGGGTGTGCATCCAGCTGTTGGACGCGAGAATCCAGAAAGTAGAAATCAACGTACCGATGGCCACCATCACGGTGGAGAAAAAGTGCAAACCAGGGCCTACGCGGTTCCAGCCAAACAGCATCACGCCGAGGAAACCGGCTTCGAGGAAGAACGCCGTGAGCACCTCGTAGGTGAGCAGCGGCCCGGTGATGGCGCCGGCGAAATCGGAAAAACCGCTCCAGTTGGTGCCGAACTGATAGGCCATCACCAGGCCCGAGACCACGCCCATACCGAAGTTAACGGCGAAGATTTTCGACCAGAAGTGGTAGAGGTCGCGGTAGGTTTCGTCGCGGGTCTTCAGCCACAGGCCTTCGAGCACAGCCAGGTAGCTGGCCAGGCCAATGGTGATGGCGGGGAAGATGATGTGAAAGGAAATGGTGAACGCGAACTGCATTCGGGCCAGATCCAGCGCCTCTAAGCCAAACATGGATATTCCTCGTCAGAAATCAGTTATCGCGCGTTCGTGGGGGCTTCTCGTTAGCCCTGAAAATTTGCGATCGGTTCAGGAAATTATTGTTAGGGCGGCGTGTTACGGGATGGGCGGTTTGGCCCTACACGCCATGGTTGATGGCGTGTTGATGTGAGTCAAAGCCTAACGCTTTTGGGGGTTGAGGGCTGATGTGGTGGATTGTCGCGCGAAGGTTTTCCGGCGTTTAGACGACACCGAAACGTCCGCTAGGCGAATACCTTTACGCAGATCCTTCGCCATACCTCCGTCATCCTCGCGAACGCGGCGGTCCGACGATTCGGGATCCAGAGTCTCAAGCCTCGCACGGTAGATGTGCAGAGGTATTTCATTACCGCGTGTACTGAACGTTTTGTTTCGCGCCTTACGCGCGACCCGCTTTTCCAGTCGCCGAAAATCGGGGCAAAAGGCTTGCCCCTACCTTGGCCTTCCGCTGCGCTCCAGGTTCCCTCGCTCCGCCGCCGCTCCGGGGGCCGTCACAACGGGCCATCCATGGCCCGATGTTCCTTTCGCGGCTCCCGGCCGCTCAACCCCCTACACGTCGACTCCACTCGGCCTGCGATGAATGGGGCGGGTAGATCAAAAGCGGTGGATCAAAAGCAGCAGATCAACAGCATCGCGGCTAAAGCGGATCGCCGCCCGGCCGCTCCTACAGTGACAGTGGAATCTGTGGGAGCGGCTTTAGCCGCGATTCCTGGAAACGGCGATGTTGAACTCCCCTCGCCCGCTCGCGGGAGAGGGGCTGGGGGAGAGGGCTGTTGCTTCACCGATGCAAAAAAAACCGGGCGATCACTGGCCGCTTCCGAGCCGTGGCGCCCCCCCGCCATGCTAGCCTCTGCCCTCCCCGCCCCAACTCCCCAGATGAACTATGTCCACCACCACGCCCCAGCTCCTGCGTCATCAGGTTCCGTTTCTCAAGTTCTGGCTCGCCCGCGTGTGCACGGCCAGCGGTTTTCAGATGCTGACGGTGGCGATCGGTTGGCATATGTATCAGCTCACCGGCAGCGTGATGGACTTGGGCTGGGTCGGCTTGGTGGAGTTCTTACCGCGCGTGCTGTTTATGTTGCACACCGGCCACGTGGCGGACCGCTATGACCGGCGCAAGGTGGCGGCGTTTTGTCAGGGTTGTCAGGCGGTGATTGCCTTGGCTTTGGTGCTCGGCAGCACCAGCGGCGATGTCACGCGCGAGATGATTTTTGTGTTGGCTTTCCTGCTCGGCAGTACCCGTGCCTTTGAGATGCCGGCCACCCAAGCGTTGTTGCCAAGCCTGGTGCCGGCGGCGTTGTTTCCGGCGGCCATTGCGGCGTCTTCGTCGGCGATTCAAACGGCCACTATCGTCGCCCCGGCGCTGGGTGGTTTCTTGTATGCGTTTGGCAGCATCTGGGTGTATGCGCCCACCACGGCCCTGTATGTGTTGGCGTGCGGGCTGATGCTGAGCTTGCCGAAGAACCAGGCCAAGCTCAGTCAAGAGCGGCCGTCGGTGCATTCGCTGTTGGCGGGCATCCGTTTTATTCGCAGTCGCCCGGATATTTTCGGCGCCATTTCCCTGGACCTGTTCGCGGTGCTGCTGGGCGGTGCCACGGCGTTGTTGCCGGTGTTTGCTAAGGACATTCTGCTCACCGGCCCGTGGGGGCTGGGCATGTTGCGTTCGGCGCCAGCGGTGGGTGCGCTGTTGATGGCGTTCTGGATTGCGCGCTTTCCGATCAAGCGCAAGGTGGGCCGCGTGATGTTTATTGCGGTCGGCGTGTTTGGCGTGGCGACCATCGCCTTTGGATTGTCGACCTCGTTGTGGTTCTCGCTGCTGGTGCTGGTGATTCTCGGCGCGGCCGACATGATCAGCATGGTCATTCGCGGCGCCTTCGT
The DNA here is from genome assembly GCF_979258635.1 of Pseudomonas sp. AC070. Lineage (NCBI taxonomy): Bacteria > Pseudomonadati > Pseudomonadota > Gammaproteobacteria > Pseudomonadales > Pseudomonadaceae > Pseudomonas > Pseudomonas sp. AC070. The sequence continues at coordinate 761,093 of NZ_OZ409871.1, read as the reverse complement.
GCAGCTGGAAACACCCGATGCCATGCGCGGCCGCGTCAGTGCGGTGAATGGCTTGTTTATCGGCGCGTCCAATCAGCTCGGCGAGTTCGAGTCCGGCCTCACCGCCCACTGGTTTGGCACGGTGAACGCGGTAGTCATGGGCGGGGTCGGCACGCTGTTGATTACCGGCGCCTGGTACAAGCTGTTCCCGACCCTGGCCAACCGCGAAACCCTCAGCGCGCCGGAACCCGCCGCGCCTACAACACCTTCTCCACCGTAATCGGGAACTCCCGAATGCGTTTGCCGGTGGCGTGATACACGGCGTTGGCGATCGCCGCGCCGACGCCCACCAGGCCAATCTCTCCGACGCCTTTCGAGCCCAGGGCATTGACGATGGTGTCGGGCTCGTCGACAAAAATCACATCGATATCGCCCATGTCGGCATGCACCGGCACGTGGTATTCGGCCAGGTTGTGGTTCATGTAGCGGCCCAGGTTGTGGTCGATTTGCGTCTCTTCCTGCAGGGCCATGCCGATGCCCCACACCACGCCGCCGAGAATCTGGCTGCGGGCGGTTTTCGGATTCACCACGCGCCCGGCGGCAATGGCGCTGACCACACGGCTGACGCGCACTTTGCCCAGTGCTTCATCGACGCGCACTTCCACGAACACCGCCGAATGGGTAGCGGTGGCGTAAGGGTCGCGTTTCTCTTGGTCCGGTTCAGCGTCGACATGGGCCTCGATATGCCCGCTGCCACTGCCGCGAACGATTTCGCCCAAGGCCACCTGCTTGCTCGGGTCTGCTTTCAGACGCAATGCGCCGTCAACGAATTCAACCTGCTCGCGAGTGGCCTCGGCGAACGGCGAATCATCGAGCTGTTGCGCCGCTTCCAGCAGTTCCTTTTGCAAGGCGCTACAGGCTTGCTGCACAGCGCTGCCGACCGAGGAGATGGTGAACGAGCCGCCTTGCAGCGGCGACGTCGGCAGGCTGGAGTCGCCGATCAGCACCGCCACGTCATCGGTGTCCAGTCCCATGGCCGCCGCTGCAATTTGCGTGAGCGCGGTGTAGGTGCCGGTGCCGATGTCGGTCACGGCGCTGCTGACGTGCAGCCGTCCGTAAACGTCGAGCACCACGCGAGCGCTGGCTTTCTGTTGCATGGCTTCCCAGACGCCAGTGGCCACGCCCCAGCCCAGCAGGTCGTTGCCGTCGCGCATGCTGCGCGGTTCGGGCGAGCGTTTGGCCCAGCCAAACCGTTCGGCCCCTTCGCTGTAGCACTCACGCAGGGCCTTGCTTGAGTAGGGTTTGTCTTCGTTCTGGTTGCGGTCGCTGTAATTTTCGATACGCAACTTCAGCGGACAGACGTTGGCGGCGTACGCCAACTCGTCGATAGCGCATTCCAATGCCAACACGCCCGTGGCGGCGCCCGGCGCGCGCATGTCTAAGGGCGTGTACACATTCAGCGGCACCAAGTGGTAGTCGAGCGCCACGTTATCGCAGTGATAAAGCATGCCGGACCACTCGACCAGGTGCTCGGTGAAGTCCTCAAAACTGGCGGTTTGCGCGATGGCTTCATGGCGAATGGCTTGCAACTTGCCGCTGGCATCGGCGCCCAGACTCAGGCGCTGGATGGTGCGCGGCCGGTAGCCAAAGGTGAACATTTGCTGGCGAGTGAGTGCCACGCGCACTGAGCGCTTGAGCTTCAGCGCGGCCATCACGGCCAAGGTCAATTGGTATTGCGGACGCAGACCGGAACCAAAGGCGCCGCCCACGTAATGCGCTACCACCCGCACGCTGCCCGGCTCCAGGCCGAACACTTGCTCGACAAAGGTGCGGCAGTTTTGCGTGCCCTGGGTTTTGTCGTAAATCAGCAGGCCACCATCGGGCTGCACCACCACGGTGGAGGCGTGAGGCTCCATGGGGTTGTGGTGCTCGATCGGCGTCTCGTATTCCACGTCGACGCGGGCGGTGGAGCGCGCCAGCGCCGCGTCGACATCGCCGCGCGGTTCGGGCAACTCGGCGGGGGCTTTGTGACTGTTGCCCAACTGCTCGCGCAGATCGGTGTGATGGGGCTCGCTGCGGTATTCAACGTGCACCTGGGCGGCAGCCATGCGCGCCTGTTCCAGCGTTTTCGCCACCACCAGCGCCACCGGCTGGCCGCTGTAGAGAATGCGGTCGTTATAGAACGGACGAAACGGTGAACCATCGCCCGCGTCGGCGTCCATATACGCCTCGTCGTAGCTAGCAAGCTCCGGCCGATTCAGGTGGCTGAGCACCAGCAACACGCCCGGCAATGCCAGGGCGGCGCGGGCATCGATATCGACGATTCGGCCATGGGCGATGGGGCTGGAAACGACCCAGCCGTAGGTCAGCTCGGCCGTGTGGAAATCCGCTGCATAACGCGCTTCGCCGGTCACTTTGGCGTAGCCGTCGACGCGATCCAGCGGCACGCCCATGGGCGCTTCCAGCGGCGTGTGAAGGGCGGTGACGGTGGCGCTCATGCGGCCTCCCCTGCTTTCGCGGCATCGTTGAGGGCACGCACCACAGCCTGGCGCGCCAGTTCAATTTTGAAGGTATTGCGGCCCAGGCCATTGGCACCGTCGAGGAGCAAATCGGCAGCCAAACGGAAGTTCGCCGGGGTCGCCGGTTTGCCCACCAGCGCCGCTTCGGCGTCCGGGTTGCGCCACGGTTTGTGCGCCACGCCACCCAGGGCAATACGCGCCTCCCGAATCACATGGCCGTCGATATCCAGCGCCGCCGCCACCGATACCAAGGCAAAGGCATACGACTCACGGTCGCGCACTTTCAGGTAATGGCTGTGGGCGGCGAAACCAGCCGCGGGCAGTTCGATGGCGGTAATCAGCTCGTCCTGCGCCAGCACGTTGTCGCGCTGCGGCTCATCGCCCGGCAGGCGATGAAAATCCGCAAAGGCAATCACCCGCGCGCCTTGCGGCCCGGCTACGTGCACCTTGGCCTGCAAGGCGGCGAGGGCCACGCACATGTCCGAAGGATGGGTCGCCACGCAGTGTTCACTGGCGCCAAGAATGGCGTGATTACGGTTCAAGCCCTTGAGCGCGCTGCAACCGGAACCCGGCTCGCGCTTATTGCATGGCGTGGCCGTGTCGTAGAAATACAGGCAGCGCGTGCGTTGCAGCAGGTTGCCGCCGGTGGTGGCCATGTTGCGCAGCTGCGGTGAAGCGCCGGCCAGAATCGCCTGCGCCAGCAACGGGTAATCGCGCTCCACGCGAGGGTGCCAGGCGAGGTCGCTGTTGCTGACCAAGGCGCCAATGAGCAAGCCGCCGTCCACCGTATCGGTGACTTCGTGCAGCGGCAGGCCGGTGATATCGATCAAGCGTTGCGGACGCTCGACGTTCTCTTTCATCAAATCGAGCAGGTTGGTGCCACCGGCAATGAAGCGCGCGTGCGGCCCGGCCAAGCGCAGAGCTTCATCCAGCGCCGTGGGCCGGGCATAGGCGAAGGGACTCATGCCGCGTCCCCCTTCTTGACCAGCGCCGGCGCGCTGGCTTCCAGCCCGCCGCGACAAGCCGGCAGCGCCTCTTCAATGGCCGCCAGAATGTTGTTGTAGGCCCCGCAACGGCAGAGATTGCCGCTCATTTGCTCGCGAATTTCGTCGGTGCTGTGGGCGCGGTTTTCTCCGGCCATCGCCAACGCCGAGCAAATTTGCCCGGGCGTGCAGTAACCGCACTGAAAGGCGTCGTGCTTGATAAACGCGCGCTGCAGCGGATGCAGCTCCTCGCCATTGGCCACGCCTTCGATAGTCGTCAGCTCGGCGCCGTCGTGCATCACCGCCAACGTCAGGCAGCTGTTGATGCGCTTGCCATCGAGCAACACCGTGCACGCGCCACATTGCCCGTGGTCGCAGCCCTTCTTGGTGCCGGTGAGTTGCAGTTGCTCACGCAGCATGTCCAACAGCGTGGTCCAGGCCTGCAACTGAACCCGGCGTTGTTCGCCATTGATGTTGAAACGCAGGGTGTGCAGCGCGAACAGATCGTCGCGCTCATGTTCCAGGCCTTCGCTAGTCAGAGTCGTACTCATAGAAGCCTCACGGTAATCAGCGGGCCGCGCATGGGCGGCGGCGCAGTTGGCTGCGTCTATGGGTTACGACTGAGCGAAAAACTGATGTGTTCAGCTTTTTTCCCCAACCGCTTGGCGGGCGACCATTCATCGCGTCAAAAAGCAAAACGCCATCCCGCCTTCAGGCCCCGTCATTGCTCGCATCATGGCGTTTCGCTTTTGCCCGAACGAAGCCGCAGGCGCGGCACAAGCCCGTCCTTGACGCGCCGCCCGGGAACCATCTGAAAAAAACCACAGTCGGAACCTTGTCTCGCCTTCCCGCCTGTCACGCCCACGGCGAGGTAGGCAACCATGGATCTCGGCGAGGAGCCCTCAGTGACCTTCAGCACCCCAAACGCAGCAACCGGTAAGCGCAAACGACTGCGCCATTCCCTCACCACCATGGCGGCGCTCGTGTCGTTAATGGCTGCCGGACAGCTCTGGGCATTCAACCTGGACGATGTGGCGCAGAAGGCCAAAGACCTCGCCGCGCAAAAGTATGTGGTGCCCAAGAGCAACCTGCCGGCCGAGTTCAGTGAGATGAAGTTCGCGGATTACCAGAAGATCCGCTTCCGCCCCGAAAAAGCCGAGTGGCAAGACCTGAAGACGCCGTTCAAGTTGTCGTTCTATCACCAGGGCATGCACTTCAATACGCCGGTGAAGATCAACGAAGTCACCGCCACCACGGTGAACGAAATCAAGTACGACCCCAGCCGGTTCGATTTTGGCGACCTCAAGTTCGACGCCAAGGCCACCGAACAATTGGGTTACGCCGGCTTTCGCGTGCTGTACCCGATCAACAAGGCCGACAAGCAGGACGAGATCATGACCCTGCTCGGTGCCAGCTATTTCCGCGTGATCGGCAAAGACCAGACGTATGGTTTGTCGGCGCGCGGCATGGCGATTGATACGGCGTTGCCCTCGGGCGAAGAATTCCCCCATTTCACGGAGTTCTGGATTGAGCGGCCCAAGGCCGGCGAGAAGCAGTTGGTGATTTACGCCCTGCTGGATTCGCCGCGCGCTACCGGCGCTTATCGCCTGGTGCTGCGCCCGGGCACCGACTCGGTGGTGGATGTGAAAACCCGTATGTACCTGCGCGAAAACGTGGCGCAGTTGGGCGTTGCGCCGCTGACGAGCATGTACTTGTTCGGCGCCAACCAGCCGCCGAAAACCCTGAACTACCGCCGCGAGTTGCACGACTCCAACGGCCTGTCGATTCACACCGGCAACGATGAATGGATCTGGCGCCCGCTGAATAATCCCAAGCACTTGGGCGTGAGCAGCTTTGCCGTGGAAAACCCGAAAGGCTTCGGCCTGCTGCAACGCGGTCGCGACCTTTCCCACTACGAAGACCTCGACGACCGCTACGACCAGCGCCCAAGCGCGTGGATCGAGCCGCAGGGTGACTGGGGCAAGGGCACCGTCAACCTGGTGGAAATTCCCACCGCCGATGAAACCAACGACAACATCGTGGCCTTCTGGAAACCCGAGTCGCTGCCCGAGGCCGGCCAGCCGATTGATTTCAGCTACCGCTTGCACTGGAGCAACGATGAAAAAGCGCTGGGCTCGCAGGAGCTGGCCTCGGTTAAACAAACGCTGCGCTCCACGGGGGATGTGAAGCAGTCGAACCTGATTCGTGAGCCCGATGGCAGCATCGCCTTTTTGGTCGACTTCGAAGGCCCAGCCCTCAAAGCCCTGCTGGAAGATGCGCCGGTGCGCAGCCAGATCAGCCTGGATGACAACGCCAAGCTGATGGAAAACAACGTGCGCTATAACCCTGAAACCAAGGGCTGGCGCCTGACGCTGCGCTTCAAAGTGAACGACCCAAACAAGCCAGTGGAAATGCGCGCGGCCTTGGTGCGCGATCTGCCTGTTGAGGTGCCGGCTGCGGTGGATGAAGACCAGGCGCCAGCGGCACCAGCAGCACCTGCGCCCGCTCCGGTAGCTGTAGCCGCCGCTGCGACCAGCGATGGCCCCGCCGCCGCACCGACCGCAGCGACACCCGCCGCCGCACCCGCACCGGTCGCGTCTGCGAACGACGTGCCGCCCGCCCCGCCAGCCGTGCAAGTGCTGACGGAAACCTGGAGCAACCAGTTGCCCGCCGATGAATAAGCCAGCCGCCACCACCGTGCGCGAGTACCTGGCGCATCTGCCGCTGAGCGAAGCGCAACGCGCCGAGCTCAGCGACAGCCGCTCGCTGCTGGAAGTGCACCAGCGTCTCGCCGCACAACCTGTGGTGGATAACGAAGCCGCCGTGCATGCCTCCGTGGCGCAGCGGCTGACCTTGCTCAGCACCGATGCGCAAATGCTCGACGCCGATGCCGAGGGCCGCGTGCGCCTGAAGGCTACGCCGCCGATCAAACGCACGCGGGTGATTCCCGAGCCCTGGCGCACCAATGTGCTGGTGCGCGCCTGGCGAACGTTTCGCGGCCGCGAAAATCCGCCGCGTGCGCCCAAGCGTGAACTGCCGTCGGCGCGCTGGCGGCATGTGGGTTCTGTTCGTCGTTACATTCTGTCGGTGCTGATGCTGGGGCAAACGCTGGTCGCCGGCTGGTACATGAAAGGCATCATGCCGTACCAAGGCTGGGCGTTTTTTGAATGGGAAGAAGTGCGCCAGCAAACCATTGTGCAAACGGTCACCCAGGTGCTGCCGTATTTCTTGCAGGGCAGCATTTTGCTGCTGTTCGGCATTTTGTTCTGTTGGGTGTCGGCCGGGTTCTGGACCGCGCTCATGGGCTTTCTGGAATTGCTCACCGGGCGCGACAAGTACCGCATTTCCGGTGCCAGCGCCGGCAACGAACCGATACTTGCCGAGGCGCGCACGGCCATCGTCATGCCGATCTGCAACGAGGATGTTGCGCGTGTATTCGCCGGGCTGCGGGCCACCTATGAGTCGGTAGCGGCTACGGGCGATTTGGCGCACTTCGACTTCTTCGTGCTCAGCGACAGTAACGACGCCGACATCGCCGTGGCCGAGCAACAGGCCTGGCTCGACCTGTGCCGCGAGACGCAAGGTTTTGGACGGATCTTCTACCGCCGTCGCCGCCGTCGGGTAAAACGCAAAAGCGGCAACCTCGACGACTTCTGCCGCCGCTGGGGCAGCGACTACCGCTACATGGTGGTGCTCGATGCCGACAGCGTAATGAGCGGCGAATGCCTGACCAGCCTGGTGCGCTTGATGGAAGCCACGCCAGACGCCGGCATCATCCAGACCGCCCCGCGTGCCTCGGGCATGAACAGTTTGTATGCGCGCATTCAGCAATTCGCCACCCGCGTGTACGGGCCGCTGTTTACCGCAGGCCTGCACTTCTGGCAGCTCGGTGAATCGCATTACTGGGGCCATAACGCGATCATCCGCATGAAGCCCTTTATTGAGCACTGCGCCTTGGCGCCGCTGCCGGGCAAGGGTGCGTTTGCCGGGGCCATTCTGTCCCACGACTTCGTCGAAGCCGCGCTGATGCGCCGTGCCGGTTGGGGTGTATGGATCGCCTACGACCTGCCAGGCAGCTACGAAGAGCTACCGCCCAATCTGCTTGATGAGCTCAAGCGTGACCGTCGCTGGTGCCACGGCAACCTGATGAACTTCCGCCTGTTTATGGTCAAGGGCATGCACCCGGTGCACCGCGCGGTGTTTTTAACCGGCGTGATGTCGTACCTGTCGGCGCCGTTGTGGTTCTTCTTCTTGCTGCTGTCCACCGCGCTGCTGGCGACCAATACGCTGATGGAACCGCAGTACTTTATGGAGCCGCGCCAGCTGTATCCGCTGTGGCCGCAATGGCATCCGGAAAAAGCCATCGCACTGTTTTCCACCACCGTGGTGCTGCTGTTCTTGCCCAAGCTGCTGAGCGTGGTGCTGGTCTGGGCCAAGGGCGCCAAAGCCTACGGCGGTCGGCTGCGGGTGACCATGTCGATGCTGTTGGAGATGCTCTTTTCCATCCTGCTGGCGCCGGTGCGCATGCTGTTTCACACGCGTTTTGTGCTGGCCGCGTTTCTCGGTTGGGAGGCGGTCTGGCATTCGCCAAGCCGTGACGACGGTTCCACCACCTGGCGCGAGGCGGCGCTGCGCCATGGTCCGCAAACCGCGCTCGGTGCGGTGTGGACGGCGTTGGTGGCGTGGCTGAACCCGAGCTTTCTGTGGTGGCTGGCGCCGATTGTGGGGTCGCTGATGTTGTCGATTCCGCTGTCCGTATTGTCCAGCCGCGTGGGCCTGGGGTTGAAGGCCAAAGACGAACAACTATTCCTGATTCCCGAGGAATACCAGCCACCGCGCGAGCTCGTGGCTACCGATGAGTACAACCACGAAAACAACTGGCACGCGCTGCACAACGGCTTCGTGCACGCCGTGGTCGACCCCAAACAAAACGCCCTCGCCTACGCCCTAGCCACCGCTCGCCATCGCCAGGCCGAGCCGCTGCAATGGCAGCGCACGGAGCAGGTGCGCCATGCGCTGGAGGTCGGGCCGAAACAGCTGGACGGCGCGGCGCGTATGGCTTTGCTGAGTGACCCGGTGGCCCTGGCGCGGCTGCATGCTGCTGTGTGGGAAGACGAGCCGGGCGAGTGGATGGAGAGCTGGCGGGAGACGATTGCCAAGGATCCGCATGCACCGTTGTTGCCGTTGCCGGCGGTGGGGAATGTGGTGTTGGCGTGATCGCGCGCGGTTAGGCTCCCCTCGCCCGCTCGCGGGAGAGGGGCTGGGGGAGAGGGCTGCGGTCAGCCGCTCAAGCTTCATCTCCTGAACGAGCCTGGATCCCCGCCTGCGCGAGGATGACGGGGTTTTGTGCGTCGTCTTGCGGAGGTCTTGAGAAAAACCTCCGTCCCCCCCGCGAAGGCGGCGGTCCGACGATTCGGGATCCAGATGTTGGATGTGTCAGCAATTTTCGTACGATGACGAAAGTTTGTGCGTCCTCTTGCGCAGGATGACCGGACTTGCCGCTACGCCGGCAAGCGCCGAAACCCGACATACGCCAACACGGCCGACACCGCTTCGTAACCCAGCGCGTAGAAGTTGAAGGTCTGGCCAATCAAGCCGTCCAGGTACAACCCGGCAACGCGCCCCAGGGCGAGCGCGGCGAACAGCAGCGTCAGCATGCTCAGCGCCGGGCGCCAGTAGGCAGGGCGAAAGGCGGCAGACAACAGAAATACGCCAAGCCCCAGTTGCAACGCGCCGTAGTAAGCGCGCACATCTACGACGGCGGCGGTTTGCATCAGCAGCATGCCGGTGAGGTTGGCCATCTCTTGCGGGTACACGAAATACGCCACGCCGAACCCACCCAACACCAAGGCCTGAAGCAGCAGAAACACGCGGGCAAACAGCATCGGAACGCTCCAACTTTTGGGAAGGCCGCAGCATAGTCGTTCGCCAGGACGATACCCAGCCGCAATGCCGCTGGGTCTGACATATCTATAAACAGCAGCCCACTTAGGACAAGCGCAGCCAGCGACTATGCTGCACGGCACCTTTTCCTGTGGAGTCACCGCCATGCGCCGTTTTGCTCTCGCTTCTCTCTTGTTCGCCGGCACCCTGCAGGCCGCCGAGCCCATCGCTATCGATGTTCACCGCGACGCCAATTGCGGTTGCTGCAAAGCCTGGATCAGCCATTTGGAAACCAACGGCTTCAAAGTCACCGACCATGTGGAAACCGACATGAGCGCGGTCAAAACCCGACTCGGCGTTCCCCATAACCTTGGCAGCTGCCACACCGGCGCCGTCGACGGCAAATTTGTGGAAGGCCACGTGCCCGCCAGCGACATTCTCAAACTGCGCGCCCGTGCCGATTTGATTGGCGCGGCAGCCCCCGGTATGCCGATGGGTTCACCAGGGATGGAACATGGCGACGTTCGTGATGCCTATGATGTGATCGGTGTGCAGAGTAATGGCGCCGAGCAGGTGCTGACCCACTACGACGGCAAGTGATGTAACAGACCGTCGGCCTGGCGCGAGCACCTTTAACTGGCAACACTCAAGCGCCACACAAAGGAGAAACACCATGCTCTGGAAGAAAGGCCGACGCAGCGACAACGTAGTGGATGCCCGCGACAGCGGCGGTGGCGGCGGCGGTATGCGCATCGGCGGCGGCAAAGGCCTGAGCCTCGGCGCCGTGGCGATCATCGTGGTGTTTGGGTTGGTCACCGGCCAAGATCCGATGCAAATCCTCGGGCAACTGGCCAACCAGGCCGGCGTGTCTACCGCCCCGACCCAAACCGAAGGCCACGCGCCGCCGGCCAATGATGAACAAGCCGAGTTCGTGCGCTCGGTACTCGGCGACACCGAAGACACCTGGCGCGCCATCTTCCAACAAGCCGGCAAGCAGTATCAGGACCCCACCCTGGTGCTGTTTCGCGGCGGCGTGAACTCTGCCTGCGGCTTCGCCGATTCAGCCACCGGGCCGTTCTACTGCCCAGGCGACCGCCAGGTGTATCTGGACCTCGACTTCTTCAAAGAAATGGCTCAACGCTTCTCCGCAGCCGGCGATTTCGCCCAGGCTTACGTGATCGCTCACGAAGTCGGCCACCATGTGCAAACACTGTTGGGGGTGTCGGCCAAGGTCGACAGCGCGCGGCAGAGCGGCGCCAAAATGGAAGGCGCCAATGGCTTGCTGGTCCGCCAGGAATTGCAAGCCGACTGTCTGGCGGGCGTGTGGGCGTTTCATGCGCAGCAACGCTTGAATTGGCTGGAACCCGGTGACCTTGAGGAAGCCTTGAATGCGGCGAACGCGATTGGCGATGACCGTTTGCAACAGCAGTCACGCGGACACGTGGTGCCGGACTCGTTTACCCATGGCACCTCGCAGCAGCGGGTGCGTTGGTTTAAGGCGGGGTATGAAGGCGGCAAGGTGAGTGGGTGCGATACGTTTAAGGCGACGACGCTGTAGGTACATCAGACGCAGCAGATCAACATCTCGCGGCTAAAGCCGCTCCTACAGAAATCGCGCACCCTGTGGGAGCGGCTTTAGCCGCGATGCTCTACCATCCGCCACCCCTCTCTTCGCGGATATTCAGGTATGAAACTCGCTCTGCTGCCAGCCGTTCTGGCGATGTTCTGCGTTCTGGCCCACGCCGAAGGTGAAGCCGAAACCAAACCCGAAGCGCCACCCAAAGCGCTGACCACCCAGGTCGAACATCTGGTGGCTGCACTCAGCGACAGTTTCGCCACCGGCTACCCCGAAGCGACCCTGGCACAAGACCTTGACCTGGGCAGCCACAATTACCTGACGCTGGCCGTGTTCACCGTGGAAGGCTTTTCCATGGGCAACAGCTACAACCAGTACCTGGCGGTGTTCGAGCCCGATGCCAACGAGGCCGGCGACCCGCACTACCGCCTGATCGATGTGATGCAAATTGGTGGCGACATGCGCCGCTCGGTTGATGACCTCAAGGCTACCGCCAGTCGCGACGAAACCAGCGGCGCCGTCACCTTGAGTATCCCCGCCATGGCCAATACCGAAGACGATTCACCCAACTTTCCGAGCCTGCCGGTGGTCATCATCTTGCGCCTGGAAAATGACCGTCTGGTCGAAGTAAAACGCTGAAAACCGACGCCAGCAAAACGCCGCTAGCAAGCGCAACGAAAGCGGCTAATATGCGTCATCGTCGTAGCTGTCCGGGGTGTTCAAGCCATGCGTCTTGCCGAGTTTATCGTCGCCACCGTTGACCGCATCGTCGATGAATGGGAGGCCTTTGCCATGACCATTCGTCCCGCTGCCGACAGCATGAATAAGGTCGAATTGCGGGACCATGCCAAGGCCATTCTGCTGGCCGCCGCGCGCGACATGAACACCGCGCAAACGCGCATGGAAAGCGCGGCCAAAGCCATGGGCGAAGGGCCGGACAAAACCCCGAGCCTTGACGTAGCGGCCGCCAGCCACGGCGAGCTGCGCCATCAGGTTGGCTTTGACTTGGTGCAAATGACGTCCGAATTCCGCCACCTGCGCGCCAGTGTTATCCGTTTGTGGACCGACAGCCTGGTGCAGATGGAATTGGTGCATATGCGCGACCTGATCCGTTTCAACGAAGCGATCGACGAAGCGCTGGCCGAATCCACGGCGGCATACGCCGAGCAGGTCAATCACTCCCGCGATATTTTCCTGGCCATTCTTGGTCATGACCTGCGCGCGCCGTTGCAGGCGGTGAGCATGTCTAGCGAATTGCTGGCCGCCAAGCAGGGCCTGGACGAAAAAGCCCGCAGCCATGTGCAGCGCATCCGCAACAGCACCCGGCACATGAGCGGCATGGTTAACGACCTGTTGGAATTCGTGCGCAGCCGGCTGGGCAACAGCCTGCCTATCGTGCGTTCGCCTGTGAACATGAGCCTGCTTTGCCAGGCGGCTATCGACGAAGCCAGCGCCGGCCAGCCACTGAGCGATCTGCGTTTTGAAGTAAGCGGTGAAACCGAGGGCGAATGGGATCAGGGCCGGATCGAACAGCTGCTGCAAAACCTGATCGGCAACGCCCTGCAACACGGTGCCAGCAACCTGCCGATCACCGTGCGCCTGATCGGTGAAACCGACAGCGTGACCCTGGTGGTGCACAACCAGGGCGAGCCCATTCTGGAGAGCGCCATCTCCACGATCTTCTTCCCGCTCGTACGCAGCACCAGCGACCGCGCCGGCGAGACCAGCCTGGGTCTGGGCTTGTTCATCGTCAACGAAGTGGTGCTCGCCCACGGCGGCACCGTCAACGTGAGTTCAAACCACGAAGACGGCACCACGTTTACCGTGATGTTGCCTAAGCGCTAAGCATTTACGGCGCCATCACCGGCGCGCCATAGCCGGCGGAAAACAGCAGGCCCAACACCACGGGCATAACCGCCGCACTTCCCAGATTGCCGATCAATACCATCGACGCCACTTTGTGCGGGTCGCGGTGGTATTGCTCGGCGAGCATGTAGTTGAGTACCGCTGGCGGTAGCGCCGCGAACACCCACAGGCAGGCCAGTTGCAGGCCTTGCAGGTCGAGCAGTTGGATAAGTGGCCAGGCGAGAATCAAGCCACTCGCAGGGCACGCAATCGCGCCGAGCAGGCCGATTTTCCAGGCGCTGAAGTCGACATCGAGCATGCGAACGCCAAGGGCGAAGAGCATCAGCGGCACGCTGGTGGTGCCCAGCATGGTGGCCGATTCCAGCAGCCAGTGCGGCAGGTGCAGACCGCTCAGGTTGATGGCCAAACCAGCAATAGTCGCCAGCACCACGGGAATTCGATACAGGCGCCACAGCGGCGTGGCGGGGTCGAGCATGCGCAGGCCGACGGTGAAGTGCAGCAGCATTTCCACGATAAACAGCACCACTGCCGCCGGCAGCGCTTTCTCGCCGAATGCCAGGGCCATCAGTGGCAAGCCCATGTTGCCGGTGTTGCTGAACATCATCGGCGGTAGAAAGGTGCGCAGGTCCAGCTTCAGCCAGCGTGCAAACGGCCACAGCACCAGCCCCGAGCCCAACACAATCCCCGCCCCGGCGAGCGCCAGACTGGCGTAGTCCTGCAGCGCCGCCTTGCTGTCGGCCAGCACGGCGAATACCAGCAACGGCACCAGCAATTCCATGTTGAGGGTGTTAAGGCCGCGCATGTCCGGTTTGCGCAGATGGCCGTACAGCGCACCGCAGCCGGTGATCAAAAACACCGGCATCAGGGTTGAGAGAATCTGGGAAAACATGACCGCTCCAGACGACAAAGGAAGAAGGCGAGATCGTTAGGGTGGCAAGCATCGTGCCGGGGCGTTTCGGCCGATACAACCCCTACTAGCGTCTTGGTAGCGTCTAGCCAGCGCCTTTGCGCCTGGGTAGTGGCCTTTTCGACAGCCCGTCGATTTTTCCGCGTCCATCGACGAATGGCGGTCCATTTGTGGCGCATGGCGGTACTCTCGGACCGCTCTAGCCTGCGGTTCCGCGCGAGAAAAAGCTCCACAGAGAGCCCACCGCAGGCGACAAAAACACGGGTAACGCCAGCGTGCCAACCGCTGTCGTTACAGGCTGAGCGCCCCTGCCAGCGTGCAAGCCACTCCTTACTCAACATCTGGAGTGAACATTGATGATTTCGTTAAAAGCCACATTGCTGGCCGCCACACTGTTTGCCTGCGCCGCCGCCCACGGCCAGGTGATGGAACGCGAACTGGGCCCCTACGATTTACAACTGGGCACCACGCCCACCCGCAGCATGGCGCAGGGCTTGGTGCAGCCGGCGCAGAACGGCACCTTCCAAGGCGGCCTCGACCTGACCCACGAGAGCGGCTGGTACCTGGGCCAATGGTCGCCGAGCATGGGCATCGCCCGTGACAGCCAGCTAGAGCTCGATTCCTACAGCGGCTTCAAGCGCCCGTTCAACAACCGCTTCGGCTATGAAATGGGCCTGATCCGCTACAGCCATCCCGGCTTCAGCGCCAATGACAGCAACGAGTATTACGCCGGCCTGACCCTCCTCGACAGCCGCTTCGGCGCGGCTTTCAGCCAGGCCCCAGGGCGCGCCGACAGCACGTTGTTAATGGACTTGGCGCTGAATCCGCCGTTGGCCATGAACCTGTCGATGAAGTACGCCAACCACACGTTGGACGACGCGGTGAGTTACGGCGATGGCGGGCTGGTGCGGGTGTTCAATGATTGGTCCCTGAACCTGTCGCGCCCATGGGCGGGCATTGATCTGAACCTGTCGTACAGCGGTTCAACCTTGAGTGGGCCGCAGTGCGTGGCGTATTCGGGGCACAACGGCTATTGCGAGGATTACTTCATGTTCAAGGCGGAGCGGTCGCTGTTCTAGCCGCGCCGCTACTCGCTGAGAAAACGGCCGAGTTGGCTTTTCAGTTGGCGATTTTCTCGGCGCACCTGCTCCAGATCGTCCAGCAGCTGCAACGCCAGGGCGATGCCCGACCATTCCATTTCCAACTCGCGCTGTAGCCGTGCAGCGCGGCGGCAGGTGATCAGCGCGTGCTGGTCGAACTGCCAGGTGTCAGGGCCGTGCCCAGCGGGATAGACAATGCCGTGCTCGACGATTTCCATCAGCAGTGAGGTGGGAATCGCCACGGTCTGACAAAGTTCTTGCATGCCTAATGGGTGGCTCATGCTCATTTGCTCCATTCGCTGCGGGGATCGAAGTCGACCTTCTGCGCCAGTTTCTCCCAGAGTTTGCGCGCATCGTCGCTGGTGGTTTTGGGCATCACGACTTTGAGCTGCGCATACAAATCGCCGCGCTCTCCGGCTTTGGTGCCCAAGCCTCGGCCTTTAATGCGCAGGCGCTGGCCGCTCTGGCTGTTGGCCGGAATGGTCAGGGTGATGCGGCCGTTTAACGTCGGCGCCTCGACCTTGGTGCCAAGCGCGGCCTCCCATGGCGCCAACGGTACGGTGAGCACCAGGTCGCTGCCCTGAAGATCAAACAAGGGATGGGGCGCGAAGCGCACGTTCAGGTACAGATCGCCCGGCTGCCCGCCGGCACTGCCGGGCCCACCCTGCCCTTTCAGGCGAATGCGCTCGCCGTCGGTGACGCCGAAGGGAATCTTCACGTTGAGGCTTTTGCTCTGCGCCGGCTGGCCCATGGCGGCGGGGAGCTGGAAGGAAATTTTCTTGGCCTCGCCGGTCAGGGTTTCTTCAAGAAACACCGGCAGCTCCATTTCCACATCCTGGCCTTTGCGAGCACGGTTGCGCGCCTGCTCGGCGCCACCGCCGCGGCGGAAAATCGACTCGAAAAAGTCGGAATAATCGCCACCGTAGGCATCGGTAAACGCCCCGGCGCCCGGCTGCCGACCGCGCGGGTGCTCAAACGGCCGGCCATGCTGGCCGTACTTGCGCAGGTCATCAAACTCGGCGCGCTTGTCGGCATCCTTGAGCACGTCATAGGCCTCGGCCACTTCCTTGAAGTGGACTTCGGCGTCCTTTTCTTTGCTCACATCCGGGTGGTACTTGCGCGCGAGCTTGCGGTAGGCGGCTTTGATCGCCTTTTCGTCCGCAGTGGGCTCGATGCCCAGAATTTTGTAGTAGTCCTTAAAGTCCATCGTCACTCCGGTAAAAAACTACTGCGCTCGGTTAAGCGTAACGCCCAAGCGCACTCAATATGGGGGAAGACCAAAAAACGTAGCGAGCGAAGGGAAAGCAAGGCGAAGGGCAATGAAAAAAGCGCAGTTGGCATTGAGCCAATGAGCATTTTTTCATTGTCCTTCAACGCCGCTTAACCGAGCGCAGTAGTTTTTTCTAGCGAAGCTGGCTGTCTTTGCTACCGCGACGGTTATACCCGGCGCTGGCCAAGTTTGCCTTGTCGTGTTCCGCCTGGCAGGCGACACACAGGCGTACGCCGGGAATGGCTTGGCGCCGCGCCTCGGGGATGGCGGCGTCGCATTCTTCGCAGTGTTTGAGGCTTTCGCCCTTGGGCAGATTGCTGCGCGCACGCGCGATGGCGTCTTCGATGCTGCTGTCGATCTGCTCTTGTACGGCTCCATCACTTGCCCAACCGCCGGCCATGATCTGTCTCCCGCTCGTTTGCGTTAGAGAAAGATATGGGCGCGCGGGTGTTTTTTTACAAGCTCAAGCGGCATGGAGCTGCATGAACGGTCGAATTATTCCTTCACTTCCATAAACTCCTTCGCCCAGAGCAAATAGTCTTCCGGGTGCGTGTATTTGTGCGAAAGCTCCGAAGCGCTGAGGTCGCTGGCCACCACTTGCCGTTGCTCGCGCAGGCAATCGTAGGTGGCTTTGATGGCGGCAAAGTAGGCGGCGTGGCCGTCAACCACGATGCGCACGCCCAGGCTGGCCAAGCGCGCATCGTCGCGCAACGACGGATTGCCGTAAGTCACCAGCATGATCGGCACGGTCAGGTGCTCGGCGATGCGTTCCAAGTGTTCGAAGTCGGTGATGCCGACCATGCAAATGCCATCTGCACCGGCGGCCTGATAAGCCAGGGTGCGGCTGATGACTTCATCCACCGACAGCACGCCGGCATTGGTGCGGGCAATGATGGCCAGCGCGGCATCGACACGGGCTTCCAGCGCTGCGCGAATCTTGCCGACGCCTTCTTCCACGGGGATCAGGTCGGTGGACTTGCGCCCGAACTGCGCCGGTAGCAGCGTGTCTTCCAGCGTCAGCGCGGCGACGCCGGCGCGCTCAAGTTCCTTCACGGTACGCATCACGTTCAGCGCGTTGCCGTAGCCGTGGTCAGCATCGGCGATCACCGGCAGGTTAGCGACGCGACCGATGCGGGTGGCCTGTTCGACAAATTCGCTCAGGGTAATCAGCGCGAAGTCCGGCGCGGCCAGTACCTGCAAGGAGGCAACCGAGCCGCCAAGAATGCCGACTTCGAAACCGAGGTCGCCGGCAATGCGCGCGGACATGGGGTCGAACACCGAGGCGGTGTGGTAGCAGAATTCGGATGACAGCAACGCACGGAAGGTGCCGCGCAGCGCATGGTGGGAGGCTCTGGGCATAGGGGTTCCAACAGCTGTTTTTATTGGTGGTATGAGTCGTTACCTAACCTTAGCAAGACACATACCCGCTGCCAGCTTAACCCACGGCCCCTTTCTAGAGCCTTTCGACGGCGTGCTGCTGGCTGAGGGTGGCGAATTTACGCCGCCGCCAGCCGTGTAGGGGCGGCAAACCGCCACTACCTGATAAATGGTCCTTCAATGGCTGATCATCCAGGGCCGCCCGGCCGGTTTGCCTTTCATGGCGTGAGGATTGGCCTTGGTCGGCGCCAAGGGTTTATTGGCGCTGCAGCAGCCGCAACCGGCCGGATGTTTGCGCGCTTGCTTGTACTCATCGAGTGTTTGCGGCGCATGGGCGCTGCGCTCGTTGGCCGCGTGGGCGCGGCGCTGGCTGCCGGCCATGGTCGACAGGCACGGCGCCGAAAGAATTACCCGTCTGCTGGTGCCGCCGCAGGCCGGGCACAGACACGGCTCATCGCGGTCGGCCATAGGGCGCAGCATCGTAAAGTCGCCGCAGTCGGCGCAGTCGTATTCGTAGATGGGCATTGGGTTATCCCTTGAGGGCCAATCGCGGCTAAAGCCGCTCCTACAAACCGCACCCTCTGCAGGAGCGGCTTTAGCCGCGATTGGCCAGACCTGAAAACAACGTTCTCTACATCAGGGTTTCATCACCTGGACCATGCCAACGCCGCCCGGCCCCGGCACAGCCCAGGCGACGAAACTCATTTGTCCGGCGCTTTGGGTAAGTCGATGCTGCCATCGAGGTACTTGGTCGGGCCGGAGGCATTCGGGTTGATGTCGAATTCAAAAATCTCGGTCGGCAGCCACAAGGTGGCGCAGGCGTTCGGAATATCTACCACACCGCTGATATGCCCCTGCACCGGCGCCGAACCCAGCAGCGAGTAACCCTGGGCCGGTGAGTAGCCGAACTTGGTCAGGTAGTTGATGGCGTTCAGGCAGGCCTGTTTGTAGGCCAGGTTAACGTCGAGGTAATGCTGCTTGCCGGCGTCGTCTACCGAGATGCCTTCGAAGATCAGGTAATTGTTGTACGTCGGCACGATGGGGCTGGGTTTGAAGATT
Organism: Pseudomonas sp. AC070; assembly: GCF_979258635.1. NCBI lineage: Bacteria > Pseudomonadati > Pseudomonadota > Gammaproteobacteria > Pseudomonadales > Pseudomonadaceae > Pseudomonas > Pseudomonas sp. AC070. The sequence continues at coordinate 742,574 of NZ_OZ409871.1, read as the reverse complement.
GGGTTCTTGATGCCGTACTTAGCCATGCCGCCTTTGATCAGCTCGACTTTCATGTGCACCCAGCCGGCCATTTCGATGGCGCCGCAAAAGGTGATTTCGCCGTCGCCCTGGCTGAAGTGCAAATCGCCCACCGACAGCCCGGCGCCGTCCACATACACCGGGAAGAAAATCTTCGAGCCGCGCGACAGGTCTTTGATATCGCAGTTACCGCCGTGCTCGCGCGGCGGCACGGTGCGCGCGCCGGTCAGGGCGGCCAGGTCGCGCGCCTCGCCTTTCATCTTGCCCATGTGCGCGGTGGGCGCCATCGGCGCGTTGGCCAGCGGCGGCACGCGGGTGGGGTTGGTGTCGATCAGCTCCTGCTCGCGCTTGTTCCAGTCGGCGAGCATTTTGTGATCCGGCAGGCAGCCGATCAGGCCGGGGTGAATCAGGCCGGCAAAGTTAACGCCCGGAATGTGCCGCGAGCTGGTGAACATGCCTTTGAAATCCCAGATGGACTTCTGCGCCTCGGGGAAGTAGTCGGTGAGAAAACCGCCGCCATTCTGCTTGGAGAAAAAGCCGTTGAAGCCCCACAGCGAATCCGGCTTGGCGCCGATGTCGAGCAAGTCCACCACCAGCAAATCGCCAGGTTCGGCACCGTGCACGCCCACCGGGCCGGAGAGGTAGTGCACGGTGGTCAGGTCCACATCGCGCACGTCGCTGGCGTCGTCATTGTTCTTGATCGCGCCGGCGGTCCAGTCATAGGTTTCCAGAATGAAATCGTCGCCCGGCTTGACCCAGCAGGCCATTGGAATGTCCGGGTGCCAGCGGTTGTGAATCTGCTCGTTTTCGGTGGCGGCCTGGTTGAGGTCAACCTTGATCAGCGTATCGGTCATGACGAAGCTCCTGGACCTTGTGAGGGTGGTGCGCGGTGAAGCGCCGGGGTACGGAGCTAGTCTTGTTCGGCTGGGGAAATGGATAAATACGTTGGATGACGTATGCGTGCGGGGCTTGAATGGCGGGGGCTACAGCGGATTTTCGGACGTGCGAAAAACATCGCGGCTAAAGCCGCTCCTACAGTTGTACGCGCACCTGTGGGAGCGGCTTCAGCCGCGATTCGTGGAATAGGCAATCACACCGACAGATACCGGCTGATGGTTTTTTCATCCACGTTATCGCGCGTTTCCTCGACTACGAATTTGCCTTTTTCGATGACCAGAAAACGGTCGGCGATTTCCATGGTGAAACTCAGCACCTGCTCGGACACCACGATGGTCAGGTCGCGCAGGTTGCGGATTTCTTTGAGCTTGTGGGCGATGTCTTTGATGATCGAGGGCTGAATGCCTTCGGTGGGTTCGTCGAGCAGCAGCACCTTGGGGTTGGTGGCCAGGGCGCGGGCAATCGCCAGTTGTTGTTGCTGGCCGCCGGAGAGGTTGCCGCCTTTGCGCGAACGCATTTCGTGCAGCACGGGGAACAACGCGTAGAGGTCGTCCGGCACCTTGCCTTTGGCTGATGCGGGCAGGCCGGTCTGGATGTTTTCCAGCACGGTCATGTGGGAAAAAATCATTCGGCCTTGCGGCACATAGGCGATGCCGTGCTCGACGCGCTGGTGGGTTTCCAGCTTCGACACGTCGTGCCCGTCTACCGAGATTTGCCCGCCCCACTGCGGCAGCACGCCCATCAGGCTTTTGAACAGCGTGGTCTTGCCCATACCGTTGCGGCCCATGACCGCGACGATTTCTTTTTTCTCCACATCAAGGTTCAGCTCGTGAAGGATTTGGCTTTGGCCGTAGCCGGACACCAGGTTGGAAATGGTGAACATAGGGTGTGCCTCTTGTTCGCAATAGATGAAATACCCGGCCCTCACCCCCAGCCCCTCTCCCGCAAGCGGGAGAGGGGAGCTCAAACGCGGTCTGCGTCCAATCCCCTCGCCCGCTTGCGGGAGAGGGTGCCCGAAGGGCGGGTGAGGGGCTGTTCGCCCTCAATGCCCCAGATAAACCTCAATCACCTTCGGATTACTCTGCACCGCCTCCATGCTCCCTTCCGCCAGCACCTTGCCCTGGTGCAGCACGGTCACGCGGTGGGCGATGCTTTTCACAAATTCCATGTCGTGCTCAATCACCAGCACCGAGCGCCCTTGGCTGATGCGATTGAGCAGGTCGGCGGTTTGCACCCGTTCGCTCACGCTCATGCCGGCCACCGGTTCGTCGAGCATCAGCAGCGCCGGGTCTTGCATCAGCAACATGCCGATCTCCAGCCACTGCTTCTGGCCGTGGGAAAGCAGGTCGGCCTGTTTGTCGAGGAAGTCGCTGAGGAAGATTTCACCGGCCACCTCCTCCACCCGCGCAATCACCTCGGCGCTGCGCTTGAAGAACAGCGCGCCGAACACTTTGCGCCCGGCCGGGTACGACATTTCCAGGTTCTCGAACACGGTGAGGTTTTCGTAGATCGAGGGGTTTTGAAACTTGCGGCCGACGCCGGCGCGAACGATGTCGTACTCGCGCATTTTGGTCAGTTCGCGGCCTTCAAATTCGATGCTGCCGGCGGTGGATTTGGTCTTGCCGCAGATAAGGTCCAGCACCGTGGTTTTGCCGGCGCCGTTGGGGCCGATAACCACGTGCACTTCATTGCGGTCGACGTACAGGTTGAGGTCGTTCACGGCCTTGAAACCGTCGAACGAAACCGTCAGCCCCTCGATGGCCAATACCGGTTTGGCCGCTTGAAATCCGGCGGGGCTGTTCATGGCGTGGTCTCCAGTTCGCGCGGTGCGGTTTTTGGTTCAGGCTTGACGGCAAACACACGGGCTTTGGTCTGCGGCACGCCGAACAGTGTTTTGCCCAGGGCAAAACGCGACAGCCATTTGCGCCCGTGGCTTTCCCACAACCCGGCGATGCCGTTGGGGAAGTACATGACCACCACGATAAACAGCCCGCCCATCAGGTACAGCCACAGCTCGGGGAAGCTCTCGGAGAAATAGGTTTTGCCAAAGCTCACCAGCAAGGTGCCGTACACCGCACCCAGCAGCGACATGCGCCCGCCCACTGCGGCAAAAATCACCATTTCAATCGACGGCACGATGCCCACGAAGCTCGGCGACATAAATCCGACCTGCAAGGCAAACATCGCCCCGCCAATGGCCGAAAACGCCGCCGCCACGCAAAACACGAAAATCTTGAAACTGGCCACGTCGTAGCCGGAAAAACGCACGCGTTCTTCCTTGTCGCGCATGGCCATGAGCAGGCGGCCGAGCTTGGAGGTGAGGATGAAACGCCCGAGCAACACGCAGCCCAACAACAGGAACGCGTTGACGAAATACAGGATGGTTTTCGAGCTGTCCGGGCGGATGTCCCAACCGAGCAGGGTTTTCAAATCGGTGATGCCGTTGACGCCGCCAGTGAGCCCCTGCTGGCCGATGATCAGGATGGTTAGAATCGCCGCAATCGCCTGGGTAACGATGGAGAAATACACATCGCCCACGCGTCGTTTGAACATTGCCACGCCAATGATCAGCGCCAGCAACGTCGGCACCGCCACCACCGCCAACAGCGCAAAGCTGAAGCTGTGAAACGGCTGCCACATCATCGGCAGTTCGGTGATCTGGTTCCAATCCATAAAGTCCGGAATGCCGGGTGTGGATTGAATTTTGGTGCTCTCGGGATCGGACGCTTCGAGCTTCAAAAACATCGCCATGCAGTAGCCGCCAACGCCGAAGAAAATGCCCTGGCCCAGGCTCAAAATGCCGCCGTAACCCCAGCACAACACCAGGCCAACGGCGACGAAGGCGTAGGTCAGGTATTTGCCGACCATGTTCAGGCGGAAGGTGTCGAGCAGCAGCGGGAAAACCACCAATATCAGCGTAGCCAGCACCAACAGGCCAATGGCCCCCTGCTTGCCACCAAGCAGGCTTTCGTATGCGTTTTTCATGGGCGGTTTCCTATCGTGTATTCGTGCATTTCGCCAACCAACTCACTTCCTGACCTTGATTGAAAACAGCCCTTGCGGGCGCAGCATCAAAATCAGAATCACCGCCGACAACGTCAGCACCTTGGCCATCGAACCCGAGAGGAAAAATTCCATGATCGATTGCGCCTGGGCGATGGTGAAGGCCGAGGCGATGGTGCCCACCAGGCTGGCAGCGCCGCCGAAAACCACGGTGAGAAAAGTGTCAACGATGTACAGCGAACCCGCCGTCGGCCCGGTGGAACCGATGGTGGTGAACGCAGCGCCAGCCACCCCCGCTACACCGCAGCCGAGGGCAAAGGTCATGCGGTCGACCCGCTTGGTATTGATGCCCACGGCACGGCTCATGACGCGGTTCTGCATGGTGGCGCGCACCTGCAAACCCCAACGCGAGCGGTACAGCATGAGGAAGATGGTGGCGGTCAGCGCGGCGGTGAGGGCCATGACAAACAGGCCGTTCTTGGGAATATCCACCGCTGCCGTGGGGCTCCATGAGCCCATGATCCACTCGGGCATTTCCGCGCCCACTTCACGGGCGCCGAAGATCGAGCGGAAGGCTTGCTGCATCACCAGCGAAAGGCCCCAGGTGGCCAGCAGCGTGTCCAGCGGCCGGTGGTACAGCTTGCTGATCATCGCCCACTCCACCAGCCACCCGAGGGCGCCGGCGATAAAGAACGAGGCGATGATCGCGAAGAAAAAGTAGTACGGCTGCAAGGCCGGTACATAGTGCAACGTGAGCGTGGAAATCACGTACGTGGTGTAAGCGCCAACGGTGAGGAACTCCCCATGGGCCATGTTGATCACGCCCATTTGCCCGAAAATAATTGCCAGGCCGAGTGCCATCAGCAGCAGGACACAGAACACCGACAAGCCGTTGAACCCCTGCATGACGGCGATTGCGCCGAAGTCGGTAAGCCATTCCATGAGTGGACTCCTGATGGGTGGTGGGATGAAAGCGCGAAGCGACCGGGCAACCCCGCCCCTCACCCCAGCCCTCTCCCCGGAGGGGCGAGGGGGCGGACAGGTGTTACGCCGTCATAAACGCAACGCAGGTCGGTCCCCTCTCCCCCCGTGGGAGAGGGCTAGGGTGAGGGGGGACTTTCAGCCCCTACTGATAACCCTTAGGAAACGGATTCGGCTCAATCAGCTCCGACTCATGCACCACCTTGAACGTACCGTCAGCCTGAATCTGGGCGATGCGCGCCTTGCTCCAGAGGTGATGGTTGTCGTGCACTTTCACGTAGCCTTCGGGCGCTGTGGTCAGTTCGATGCCAGGCGAGGCGGCAACTACTTTGTCCACATCAAAGCTGCCGGCTTTTTCCACCGCGGCTTTCCACAACCATGGGCCGAGGTAGCCGGCCTGGGTGACGTCGCCGATCACCGAGTCCTTGCCGTACTTGGCTTTGAATTCCTCAACGAATTTCTTGTTGTTGGGGTTATCCAGGGTTTGGAAGTACTTCATCGACGAGTAGAAGCCCTTCATGTTCTCGCCGCCGATGCCGAGCATTTCGTCTTCGGTAACCGACAGGGTCAGCAGGGTTTGTTTGTCACTGGTGATGCCGGCGGCTTTCAGTTGTTTGTAGAAGGCCACGTTGGAACCGCCGACCACGGCAGCGAACACCACGTCGGGTTTTTTCAGTTTGATTTTGTTGGTCAGCGAACCGAACTGGGTGTTGCCGAGCGGGTAGTACTCTTCGCCAACCACGGTGCCGCCGAGCACGTTTTCGATGTGCTTGCGGGCGATTTTCATGGAGGTGCGCGGCCAGATGTAGTCCGAGCCCAGCAGGTAGAAGGTTTTCGCGCCCTTCTCTTTGGCGATCCAGTCGAGGCTGGCGAGAATTTGCTGGGTGGCTTCCTGGCCGGTGTAAATCACGTTTTTGGACTGCTCGAGGCCTTCGTAAAACGTCGGGTAGTAGAGCAAGCCGTTGTCTTTCTCGAAGATTGGCAAAACGGCTTTGCGCGAGGCTGAGGTCCAGCAGCCAAACACCGTGGCGACCTTGTCGCTCTCCAGCAGCTTCTTGGCTTTTTCGGCAAAGGTCGGCCAGTCGGAGGCGCCGTCTTCCTGAATCACTTTGATCTGCCGACCGAGAATGCCGCCCGAGGCGTTGATTTGGTCGATGGCCAGGCGTTCGGCCTGAATGGCGCCGGTTTCGGAAATGGCCATGGTGCCGGTGGCCGAGTGCAGCTGGCCGACGGTGACCGTGGTGTCGGTAACCGCCAGGCCCGTGGTATTGGCCGCATCCGCCAGCACGCTCTGGCTGAACACGCTCGCCGCCAGCAGCGACAGTGCCGCCGCACCGAGCGCCAGCCGACGGGGAAGAAAGCTCGTCAATCGTGAATCCATGATGCTGCTCCTCTGGTAGTTGGCCTCCCCGGCTCGCCTTTCGGGTACCGGCTTGGGGTTGCAGCAAGGATGGGGCGCAGCAGCGTGGCGGCGGTATACGCAGGTTGACGTAAGCGCATACGTCATCTGACGTACAGCCGCCTGCCCCGGCCTGGTGCAAGCTAGTCGCACGCCACGCAGCCAGACAAAAGCCCAGGCGCAGCAGGCGCGCGTATTAACGGGGGCGCAGGCCGTAAACGGGCCGGGGCATGGAAGTTGCTCGGCACCCCGCAGGCCTTTTCCTTCCGAGCTTCAGGAGCCCGACGTGCAACCCACCGGCACCCAGCGCATCGTCAAGATTCGCCGCGACTACAACAGCTGGGTCGCCGACGAGACCATGGAGGACTACGCGCTGCGCTTCACCCCGCGCTCGTTTCGCAAATGGTCGGAGTGGCGCATAGCCAATACGGCGATTGGCGCGGTGTCGTTTCTGGCCCTGGAAGCCATCGGCGGCGCGCTGGCGCTGAGCTACGGATTCACCAATACGCTGTGGGCAATTCTCGCGGTGAGCCTGGTGATTTTTCTCACCGGTTTGCCCATCAGCTACTACGCCGCGCGCTATGGCGTGGACATGGATTTGCTCACCCGCGGCGCCGGTTTCGGCTATATCGGCTCGACCATCACCTCGCTGATTTACGCCAGCTTCACCTTTCTGTTTTTCGCCCTGGAAGCGGCGATCATGGCCTTGGCGCTGGAGCTGTATTTCCACATTCCGTTAGCGCTGGCCTATGTGATTTGCTCAGTGCTGGTGATTCCTCTGGCCGCTTACGGGGTGACGCTGATCAGCCGTTTGCAGCTGTGGACGCAGCCGCTGTGGATTGTGCTGTTGCTGCTGCCGTATCTGTTTGTGGCGTGGAAAAATCCGGAAGCACTGAGCGACTGGACCAGCTTTGCCGGCCGCGAAGGGGAAGGCGGCGCGTTCAATCTCCTGTCGTTCGGCGCCGCCTGCACCGTGGCCTTGGCGCTGATTACGCAGATTGGTGAGCAGGTCGATTACCTGCGCTTTCTGCCAGAAAAAACCGCCGCCAACCGCAAACGTTGGTGGGCCGCATTGCTGATGGCCGGGCCCGGATGGATTATTCCCGGCGCGCTGAAAATGCTCGCCGGGGCGTTTCTGGCCTTCCTGGCGTTGCAGCATGAAATTCCCATGGAGCGCGCCGCCGAGCCCACGCAGATGTACCTGGTGGCGTTCGGCTACGTGTTCGGTTCGCCGCAGTTGGCGCTGGCGGCGATGGTGCTGTTCGTCATTGTGTCTCAGGTAAAAATCAACCTGACCAACGCCTACGCCGGCTCGCTGGCGTGGTCGAATTTCTTCGCCCGCGTCACCCACAGCCATCCGGGCCGCGTGGTGTGGTTGGTGTTTAACGTGGCGATCGCCTTGATGTTGATGGAGCTCGGGGTGTTCGAGGCCATCGAAGAGGTGTTGGGGCTGTACGCCAACGTCGCCATCGCCTGGATTGGTGCGGTGGTCGCCGACCTGGTCATCAATAAACCGCTGGGCTTGTCGCCGCGCCATATCGAGTTCAAGCGCGCGCATTTGTACGACATCAACCCGGTCGGCGTCGGCGCCATGCTGGTGGCCTCGTTGCTCTCGGTGCTGGCCCATGGCGGTGTGTTCGGCGCCATGCTGGAAGCGGCGTCGCCGGTGGTGGCGCTGGGCACCGCTTTTGTCACCGCGCCGCTGATTGCCTGGCTGACCAAGGGCCGCTTCTACATCGCCCGCAGCAGCGCGCCGCAACTGCTCTACCCCGCCGGGCCGGTCGCGCAGTTGCACTGTGGGTTGTGCAGCAATGCTTTCGAAGCGCCGGACATGGCGTTCTGCCCGGCCTACAGCACGCCGATTTGCTCGCTGTGCTGTTCGCTCGACGCCCGCTGCGGCGACGCCTGCAAGCCGCAGGCGCGGCTGGTCGACCAAATGGATAACTTTGTGCGCTGGCTGTTCCCCCGCGCTTCGATTCCGCGCCTGCACAGCCGCCTGGCGCAGTACCTCGGGCTGCTGCTGGTGCTGGTGGCGTTGCTGCTTGGCGCCCTGCTGATGATTTACAGCCAGGTGTCCCACAGCCTGCTGCCGCACTCGCCGCAGGTGCAACAGACGTTGTACCTGGCCTTTCTCAAAGCCTTTCTCACCCTCACGGTGTTCGCCGGCATCCTCGCCTGGTGGGTGGTGCTGACCCGCGAAAGCCGGCGCGTGGCGCAGGAAGAATCGGACCGGCAAACCGTGCTGCTGATGCAGGAAATCGAAGCCCACAGCCGTACCGACGAGGCGCTGCAAAAAGCCAAAGAGGCCTCCGAAGCGGCGAATGCGGCGAAGAGCCGCTACGTGACCGGGCTGTCGCACGAGCTGCGCACGCCGCTCAATAGCATTCTTGGCTACACCCAGATTCTGCAACGCGACAGCGCCATGCCCGGCCAGCATCACGATGCCCTGGCCACCATTTACCGCAGCGGCTCGCACCTGCTCTCGCTGATCGATGGGCTGCTGGACGTGGCGAAAATTGAGGCGGGCAAGTTGCAGTTGGAACTCAGCGAAATTCCTTTCCCCGAATTTATCCACGACCTTCAGCGCATGTTCACGCCGCAGGCCGAAGAGAAAGGCCTGCACTTTCGCCTGGAGCAGCAAGGGCGTATGCCGACCGTGGTGCGCGGCGACGAAAAGCGCGTGCGGCAAATTCTGATCAACCTGCTCGGCAACGCCGTGCGCTTCACCGACAGCGGCGAGGTGTGTTTGCGCGTGAGCTATATGCGCGAGACGGCGACGTTTGAAATCGTCGACACCGGCATCGGCATTGCGCCGGAGCAAATCGAGCGGATTTTCCAGCCGTTCGAGCGCGGCGACCTGATGCGCCAGGACAACGGCGTGGGCCTGGGCCTGACCATCACGCGCATGCTCACCTCGTTGATGGGCGGCGAGTTGTCGGTGCGCAGCGTGCCAGACCAAGGCACCTGTTTTCAGGTGCGCCTGTTTCTTTCCGAAGTGCGCGTGCCGCAGGCGGTGGTGCACGTTGAGCACGACATCATTGGTTATCAGGGCCCACGCCGGCTGATTCTGCTGGTGGACGACCATATTGAGCACCGCCGCATTCTTGCCGGCATGCTCGAGCCGCTGGGTTTTGATATCGCCCAGGCCGCCAGCGGGCAGGAAGCGATTCGTCAGGTGGCGTTGTTAAACCCGGATCTGATTCTGATGGACCTGTCGATGCCGCACATGGATGGCTGGGAAACCAGCCGGCTGATCCGGCGCAACGCGCTGTCCCTGGCGCCGATCATCGTCATTTCCGCCAACGCCTTTGCCGACGACCGCGAGCGAAGCGTCGCCGCAGCCTGCAACGATTACCTCGCCAAGCCGGTACATACGCCCGCCTTGCTGGAGAAAATTCAGACGTACCTGGGCCTGCGTTGGGTGAAGCGCGCCAACGTGGTCGCCGCGCCTGCGCAGGCATTGGTAGCGCCGTCGGCCGGCGCCTTGGCTGAACTCTACGAGCTGGGCGAGCTGGGCTATATCAAAGGCATTTTGGAAAAGCTCGACTGGCTCGACCAACACGAACCGGTGAGCGCGACCTACACGCAGAGCCTGCGTGCGCAGGTAAAACGCTTCCAGCTGAACGAATTCAATCGCCGGGTAAAAGACGCCCTGCAACACCTCACCCACCCCACCGACGCGCCTGCCGAGGAGACGCCATGAACGCGCTCACTGCCGCCCTTCCCCCTGCCGACCAGGGCATTGTGCTGATCGTCGATGACACGCCAGACAACCTGGCGTTGTTATCCGACGCGTTGGACATGGCCGGCTATATGGTGCTGGTCGCCCTCGACGGCGCCAGCGCCCTGGAACGCATGCAGCGCCGTCGCCCGGATGTGGTGCTGCTGGACGCGATGATGCCGGGGCTGGACGGCTTCGAAACCTGTCGACGGATCAAGGCGCAAGCCGAGCTGGCCGACATCCCCGTGCTATTTATGACCGCCCTGTGCGACAGCGAACACGTGGTGGAAGGCTTCGCGGCCGGCGGCATCGACTACGTGACCAAACCGATCCGCCCCGACGAAGTGCTCGCCCGCGTCGCCGCCCACCTGCGCACCGCCCGCAGCTTGCAATCGGCCCGCAGCGTACCCGCCCTGCGCGCTGCGCCGACCCAGGCGCAAACCCAGGAAGCGCTGGCCCAGCGCTTTCAGCTGACGGAACGGGAAGTGGAGGTGCTGCAATGGGTGAGCTGCGGCAAAACCAACCGCGACATCGGCGACATTCTCGGTCTGAGCCCGCGCACCGTGAACAAACACCTGGAACACGTTTACGTAAAGCTCGGCGTCGAAACCCGCACCGCCGCAGCGGCGGTGGCGATTGCGGCGGCTCGGTAGTTAACGCCGCTCCTACACGCCTCACACCGCACCATAACAGTGCGCGTGCGAACCGCCCGCACCAAATAAAACCTGACCACTGCCCCAGTTTTTACCCCATCCCGCCCGCTGCGGGCGTTGGCGGGTTTGGCACCGCACTTGCTCTGCACCCGTTATTGAATCTGCCGGTACACCGTTATGTTGGTCATCCATTCCCGTATCCAGCCACAGCAGAGCTGGGACGCCGAACTGCACTTGAGCTTTGCCGCACGCAGTAAAAGTCGCCTGCGCTGCTTTGCGGTCTCCGGCGAAGACGTCGGCTTGTTCCTGGAGCGTGGCCAGCCGGCGCTACACGATGGCGAGTTTCTTCAGGCACAAGACGGGCGCGTTGTGCGTGTCAGCGCCAGCCCTGAGCGGTTGCTGCACGTTACCTGCGCCAATGCCTTCGAACTGACCCGCGCCGCGTACCACTTGGGCAATCGCCACGTCGCGTTGCAACTGGGCGATGGCTGGCTGCGCTTGCCGGAGGACTACGTGCTGCAAGCGATGCTCGAGCAGTTGGGCGCCACCGTCGAGCTGATCGACGCGCCTTACCAACCCGAGCAAGGCGCTTACGGCGGCGGGCATCACCACTCTCACGCCGGCGACGAAGAATTCAGCTACGCGCCGCGCCTGCACCAATTTGGCGTGCGCACGTGAACATTGGCCCGCTGAGTCCGGCCTGGGCGTTAATGCGCCTGGCAAGCCCGCAGTTGCCAATTGGCGGTTACAGCTATTCGCAGGGGCTGGAAATGGCGGTGGAGCGCGCGCAGGTGTGCAACCAGGACAGCGCTCAGCGCTGGATCGCCGACCAGCTGCTGCTCAACCTTGCGCGTTTCGAAGCCCCACTATTGCTGGCCCATTGCACCGCTGCGCTGGCAGGCGATTGGGCCGCGCTGGCCGCCCTGGCCGAGCAACACCGCGCCAGTCGCGAAACCCGTGAGCTGCAGCAAGAAAGTCGGCAAATGGGCTATTCGCTCAAGCAACTGCTTGAAGGCTTGCCGGAACTGGATGACGACGCCCGTGGCTTTCTCGCCAAACAACCCGAGCCTGGTCTGGCCGTGATGTGGGCATTGGCCGCACGAGCCTGGGCGATCAGCGCCGACGATGCGCTGGCCGCCTGGCTCTGGGGCTGGCTGGAAAACCAACTGGCGGTGCTGATGAAAACCTTGCCGCTAGGCCAACAAGCCGCCCAGCGCCTGACGTCGCAGCTTCTGCCCTTGCTGCAGCAAGCCCACGCTCAAGCGCAACACAGCTCACCCGAACAACGAGGCAGCGCTGCCTTTGGCCTGGCGTTGGCCAGCATGGCGCACGAGCGCCAGTACAGCCGCCTCTTCCGCTCTTGATCGCCAAAAGGAACAGACACACATGAACAGCCAACCTCTACGCGTCGGCATCGGTGGCCCGGTAGGCTCCGGCAAAACCGCGCTCACCCTCGCCCTGTGCCTGGCACTGCGCGAACGCTACAACCTGGCCGTGGTGACCAACGACATCTACACCCAGGAAGATGCGCAGTTTCTTGTACGAAACGAAGCGCTGGCGCCAGAACGCATCATCGGCGTGGAAACAGGCGGCTGCCCGCATACCGCGATTCGTGAAGATGCTTCCATCAACCTGGAAGCTGTCGACCAGCTCAATCGTCGCTTTCCTGGCCTGGACCTGATCATCGTCGAATCGGGCGGCGACAACCTGTCGGCCACCTTCAGCCCGGAATTGTCCGACCTGACCTTGTACGTCATCGACGTTTCGGCGGGCGACAAGCTGCCGCGCAAGGGCGGCCCCGGCATCTGCAAATCCGACTTGCTGGTAATCAACAAAGTTGACCTGGCGCCGATGGTTGGCGCGTCGCTCGAAGTGATGGAGCGCGACACCAAGAAGATGCGCGGCGACAAGCCCTTCGTGTTCAGCAACCAGAAAGTCGGCCAGGGCCTCGACGAAATCATCGCCTTTATCGAAAAACAGGGTCTGCTCACCGCAGCCTGAAACGTCCGCCGTTTTTATAAAAAGGAGCTCACATGAATCTGCGTAAAGCCCTGTTTAGCCTCGCGCTGTTTCTGTCCCCCGCCGTGGCATTCGCCCACCCTGGGCACGACAGCAGCGGCCTGCTCGCCGGCATCGCTCACCCGATCACCGGCCTCGACCATTTGCTCGCCATGCTGGCTGTGGGGCTATGGGCGGCACAACAGAAAGGCATGGCGCGCTGGGCGCTGCCGGTAACGTTCGTCGGCACCATGTTGCTGGGCGGTCTGTTGGGATTCGAAGGGCTGCAGTTGCCGTTTATGGAAACTGGTATTGCCGCTTCCGTGTTGGCGCTGGGCTTGCTGGTGGCTGTAGCCGTGCGGCCTCCAGTGGCCGTGGCCATGGCGCTGACGGCATTGTTCGCACTGGCCCATGGCGTGGCGCATGGCCTGGAACTGCCTGAAGTGGCGAGCCCGTGGGGTTATGCGGCCGGCTTTGTGGCGGCGACTGCGGCGTTGCATGCCGCCGGGTATGGCTTGGTTCGCGTGTTGCCATCCGCTGCCGCGCCGCTGGTGCGGATTGCCGGCGCGGTATCGGCTGGGGCTGGCGCCTGGCTGCTGGTGAGCTAAGTCGACGAGGCTGACGTTACGGAGCCCTCTCCCGCACGACCGTCGTCCTGTGGGAGAGGCTTCACCTCGATGAGGCCAACACCGTTTAAACGTGTACCGCCACTCGCAACGCTTCGTAGGAACCTGCCGCAGCAATGCCTACCGCTGCGGCCAATTCTAAAACCCGCTCAAGATCGGTGGTGTACACCAACACTGCTTGCATCTCGTCGTCCAGCGGCTGACTGAAATCCACCAACACATACCCTTTGGTTTCCGGACTCAAGGCGCTGAGCTGCACCTGAATACGGTTCATCGCCGTGAGCGGTTCGGTTTTCTGCAGTTGTTTGGGCTTGATGTTGAACGTCACTTCTTTGCCAAACGAGTCGATGATCTGTTGCAGCAGGTCGGGATAGGTGTCTGCCTGAAACAGCACCGTTTCCGGAAGGCTGCCCACTACTACCCATTCGCCGAGCGGGATGGGGAAGGTGTCGTCGTAGTTGATATCCGGATTAGCCGTCAGAAAGGCAGCCGGATCGGCGTAGGCTTGCGCCGCTTCGTCCGCGATCTTGTCGATTTCCTCGGCGCCCATGCACCCCGAACTTATTTTGCTGATCAGTTCTACGAGTTGGTCTTTCATGGGGAGCGGGTCCTGGCTTAGTTGAGGGCGCCAAGGATATCGCGAAGGTGCAAGCCCGGCTATTTGGCGAACAGTTGGCCGATGTCTTTAAAAGCCTTGAACTCCAACGCGTTGCCGCACGGGTCGAACAGGAACATGGTGGCTTGCTCGCCAACCTGGCCCTGGAAGCGGATGTGCGGCTCAATCACGAACATCAGGCCTTTTTCCTGCAGGCGCTTGGACAAGTCTTCCCACTCCTGCCAACCCAGCACCACGCCGAAATGCGGCACGGGGACGTCGTGACCATCAACTTCGTTGGTCATGACTTGTTCTTGGGAGGAGGTTTTCGGGTGCTCGTGGATCACCAACTGGTGGCCGAAGAAATTGAAATCGACCCACTTCTCGCTGGAGCGGCCTTCTGCCAAACCGAAGGTTTCACCGTAAAACTGGCGCGCAGCGGGAAGATCGAACACCGGAATAGCCAAATGAAAGGGGGAAAGACTCATGCGAATTGCCTCAACAAAACGTGGGAATAACTGCTCAGGTTTGAGTCTAGCCTTGTAGTTATGAATTGAAAGACGGTATTTTTTGCACCGAGCACAAATTATTTCGATCAATTCCACAGACGAGCCGAGCCAATGCTGCGCGAACTTAAGACGTTTCTCGCCGTAGCGCGGTACGGCACCTTTGCGGCGGCGGGCATGCACATCGGCCTCACGCAGTCGGCGGTTAGCGCGCAAATACGCAACTTGGAGCGCGCCCTCAATCAGTCGTTGTTTGATCGCACCGGACGGCAGGCCGTGCTCAACGCGGCCGGCAAACGTGCGCTGCCCATGGCTGGCGAAATGCTGGGGCTGTTCAGCCGCATGGCCACCGTAGACAGTGCGGGGGAATGCAGCGGCGAGCTGCGAATCGGTGCAATTGCCAGCGTACAGACTGGCTTGTTGCCTAGCGCACTGCTGCGATTAAGGCAGGCTGCGCCGAGGGTAGAACCGAAGCTGGTTCCGGGCGTTTCGCTTAATTTACTGAGTCAGGTGGATGCCGGCGAACTGGATGTGGCCATTTTGATTCGCCCGCCTTTCCCGCTGCCCAAAGAACTGCACACCCAGTTGCTTCGCCAGGAACCGTTTGTGCTGGTGGTGCCGGAGAGCGTGAATGGCGACGACCCGTTGCAGATTCTGAGCGAGCACCCGCTGGTGCGTTATGACCGGACCTCGTTTGGAGGACGGTTAGTGAGCCGCTTTTTACGTGAGCAGCGTTTGGATGTTCAGGTGGCGCTAGAGCTGGATGAGTTGGACGGGATTGTGAAGATGGTCGAATGCGGCCTGGGCGTTACGCTGATTCCTCTGGCCGGGCTGTGGCTCGAGTTGGGCACTAAGGTACGAATCATCGAACTGGGTGACCTGACGTTTCACCGCGAGCTGATCATGTTGCTGCGGCATAGCCAGCGAAACTTGCCAATTCTCCAGCTATTTAATGAATGCATCCAAAGGCACTAATAACCCGCCCATAAAAAAACCCGGCGTGGTTTGCCGGGCTTTTCAGGTGAGGTAACGCGAACCGTCAAACCACACGGTTGGCACCGGTACGATCAGCGCCACCTTCAGCTACACGGTTTGCGCCAGTACGGTCCGCACCGCCTTCAGCTACACGGTTTGCTCCGGTACGGTCTGCACCGCCTTCAGCTACACGGTTTGCGCCGGTACGGTCCGCACCGCCTTCAGCTACGCGGTTTGCACCGGTACGGTCTGCACCGCCTTCAGCTACACGGTTTGCGCCGGTACGGTCTGCACCGCCTTCGGCTACACGGTTTGCCCCGGTACGGTCTGCACCGCTTTCAGCTACACGGTTTGCGCCAGTACGATCAGCACCGCCTTCGGCTACACGGTTTGCAGCGGAACGGTCAGCGCCGCCTTCAGCAACCATCGAGGAGTGAACGAATTGACCGTCAAACGTGAACTGAGGTTGGTCGGATGGCAGAGCAAATACACTGGCGGAGAGGCTGGCCAGGATCAGGCTGGCGAATACTTGGCTTTTCATTTTTCGGCTCCTTGCAGGGGCTGGTAAGTGGGTACGGAGCCTATGGTACTCACCGAGATTTTTCGTAGAAGTGAAAGGTCCCAATAGTCACCATCGATACGAATGATTGCTGACTTTTTTCTTTCCAAATCAATCCACTAGCTGCGCTAAACATAGGTAGAAACGAATTCCTGACACCCGTTTTTGACCGCCCGCCCAGCTTATTCGCGCTCCTTCTCCAACAATTTTTGCTTGCGCTCGATACCCCAGCGATAGCCTGAAATGCCGCCATCGTTGCGAACGACACGGTGACAGGGAATCGCCACAGCCAAAGAATTAGCTGCACAGGCACCGGCGACGGCACGAACAGCCAGAGGCGTTCCAATAACTTCGGCGACGTCTCGATAGCTAGCGGTTTTGCCGACGGGAATTGTTTGGAGCGCCTGCCACACGCGCTGCTGAAACACTGTTCCGCGTATATCCAGAGGCAAACTCAGCCCCTGGCCCGGCGCTTCGACGAAGGCGATGACCTCGGCAAGGGTTTGGCTGAATGCGTCGTCGGCAGCTTCGATCTGAGCATTGGGAAATCGGCGGCGTAGGTCAGCTTCGAGCGCGGGCGCGTTGTCATCAAACAGAATCGCGCAAATGCCGCGCTCACTTTGCGCCACCAGCAACGCACCGAGCGAGCTGGCGCCAACGGCATAGCGAATGCGCACGTCGGCACCGCCCGATTTGTAGGCTTTCGGAGTCATGCCTAGGAGTTGGTTGGCGATGGTGTAGAAGCGTCCGCTGGAATTGAAACCTGCTTCGAACAGAGCGTCGGTTACAGACCCTTTCTTACTGAGTTGATCACGAACCCGGTTCGCTCTATGCGCATTGGCGTAGGCTTTTGGCGTGACGCCGGTAATCGATTTGAACAGGCGGTGAAAATGGTAGGGGCTTAGTCCAACGTCGCCCGCCAGTTGGTTTAGCGTCGGCGGCGTATCGGCTT
The DNA here is from genome assembly GCF_979258635.1 of Pseudomonas sp. AC070. NCBI lineage: Bacteria > Pseudomonadati > Pseudomonadota > Gammaproteobacteria > Pseudomonadales > Pseudomonadaceae > Pseudomonas > Pseudomonas sp. AC070. Next base: position 725,691 of record NZ_OZ409871.1, on the reverse strand, counting down.
TTTCGATCGTGTGGCAGGCGCGCTCAATCAACGCGCGCTGCGTTTCGTCAAGCGACCTCTGGTTCGGTTTGCAGCGCAGGCAAGCGCGGAAACCAGCGGCTTCGGCTGAGGAGCAGTCGAGATGGAACTGCACATTCTGGGGTAACGCGTGACGCGCCGAGCAGGAAGGACGGCAGTAGATGCCGGTGGACGTTACTGCGTAGACGAACTGACCGTCGGCGGCTTTGTCTCGCGCTTGCACGGCGAGCCAACGCGGGTCGCTGAGCGTCTGGGCGATGCGGGTCTGTTTGTCGAGATTGGAACTCATCGAATAGCTCACCATTGGTCGCTGAGCGTACGGTATCAGGGGATCCACCGGGGGGGCATGCTGAATCTTGCTATCGAATTCGGACTTCCATAGAGAGCGGAGCTGAATGGCTGGGCCCGCTCTGTGGGCGACCGCCAAGTCGGCCGAAATTTCCTTACTGGAAACGAGGCGCCTATAGAGGCCTGTGCCCTCGCCTAACTTTTCCGCGCGCAAAAACAAACCCCCTACCCGTTTTCACGAGTAGGGGGTTTGGAATTTAAGCTTGACGATGACCTACTCTCACATGGGGAGACCCCACACTACCATCGGCGATGCGTCGTTTCACTACTGAGTTCGGGATGGGATCAGGTGGTTCCAACGCTCTATGGTCGTCAAGCAATTCGGGTGGAGCGTCGCGTTAGCGCAGCTCCAAATTGGGTATGTGATGGTGTTGCGGATAATTTGTGTGTTTGCCGAATTTTCGGTTTGTATCGTCTTCACACCGTCAATTTGCGTTTTTAAGCAAATTGCTTGGGTGTTATATGGTCAAGCCTCACGGGCAATTAGTATGGGTTAGCTCAACGCCTCACAACGCTTACACACCCCACCTATCAACGTCGTAGTCTTCGACGGCCCTTTAGGGGATTCAAGATCCCAGTGAGATCTCATCTTGAGGCTAGTTTCCCGCTTAGATGCTTTCAGCGGTTATCTATTCCGAACATAGCTACCCGGCGATGCCACTGGCGTGACAACCGGAACACCAGAGGTTCGTCCACTCCGGTCCTCTCGTACTAGGAGCAGCCCCTCTCAAATCTCAAACGTCCACGGCAGATAGGGACCGAACTGTCTCACGACGTTCTAAACCCAGCTCGCGTACCACTTTAAATGGCGAACAGCCATACCCTTGGGACCGGCTTCAGCCCCAGGATGTGATGAGCCGACATCGAGGTGCCAAACACCGCCGTCGATATGAACTCTTGGGCGGTATCAGCCTGTTATCCCCGGAGTACCTTTTATCCGTTGAGCGATGGCCCTTCCATACAGAACCACCGGATCACTAAGACCTACTTTCGTACCTGCTCGACGTGTCTGTCTCGCAGTCAAGCGCGCTTTTGCCTTTATACTCTACGACCGATTTCCGACCGGTCTGAGCGCACCTTCGTACTCCTCCGTTACTCTTTAGGAGGAGACCGCCCCAGTCAAACTACCCACCATACACTGTCCTCGATCCGGATAACGGACCAGAGTTAGAACCTCAAAGTTGCCAGGGTGGTATTTCAAGATTGGCTCCACGCGAACTGGCGTCCACGCTTCAAAGCCTCCCACCTATCCTACACAAGCAAATTCAAAGTCCAGTGCAAAGCTATAGTAAAGGTTCACGGGGTCTTTCCGTCTAGCCGCGGATACACTGCATCTTCACAGCGATTTCAATTTCACTGAGTCTCGGGTGGAGACAGCGCCGCCATCGTTACGCCATTCGTGCAGGTCGGAACTTACCCGACAAGGAATTTCGCTACCTTAGGACCGTTATAGTTACGGCCGCCGTTTACCGGGGCTTCGATCAAGAGCTTCGCGTTAGCTAACCCCATCAATTAACCTTCCGGCACCGGGCAGGCGTCACACCCTATACGTCCACTTTCGTGTTTGCAGAGTGCTGTGTTTTTAATAAACAGTCGCAGCGGCCTGGTATCTTCGACCGGCATGAGCTTACGCAGTAAATGCTTCACCCTCACCGGCGCACCTTCTCCCGAAGTTACGGTGCCATTTTGCCTAGTTCCTTCACCCGAGTTCTCTCAAGCGCCTTGGTATTCTCTACCCAACCACCTGTGTCGGTTTGGGGTACGGTTCCTAGTTATCTGAAGCTTAGAGGCTTTTCTTGGAAGCATGGCATCAACCACTTCGCGCTCTAATGAGCACTCGTCATCAGTTCTCAGCCTTAACCGCCCGGATTTACCTAAGCAGTCAGCCTACAACCTTAAACTTGGACAACCAACGCCAAGCTGGCCTAGCCTTCTCCGTCCCCCCATCGCAATAACTAGAAGTACAGGAATATTAACCTGTTTTCCATCGACTACGCTTTTCAGCCTCGCCTTAGGGACCGACTAACCCTGCGTCGATTAACGTTGCGCAGGAAACCTTGGTCTTTCGGCGTGGGTGTTTTTCACACCCATTGTCGTTACTCATGTCAGCATTCGCACTTCTGATACCTCCAGCAAGCTTCTCAACTCACCTTCACAGGCTTACAGAACGCTCCTCTACCGCATCACCTAAGTGATACCCGTAGCTTCGGTGCATGGTTTGAGCCCCGTTACATCTTCCGCGCAGGCCGACTCGACTAGTGAGCTATTACGCTTTCTTTAAAGGGTGGCTGCTTCTAAGCCAACCTCCTAGCTGTCTAAGCCTTCCCACATCGTTTCCCACTTAACCATGACTTTGGGACCTTAGCTGACGGTCTGGGTTGTTTCCCTTTTCACGACGGACGTTAGCACCCGCCGTGTGTCTCCCGTGCTCGCACTTGCTGGTATTCGGAGTTTGCATCGGTTTGGTAAGTCGGGATGACCCCCTAGCCGAAACAGTGCTCTACCCCCAGCAGTGATACACGAGGCGCTACCTAAATAGCTTTCGAGGAGAACCAGCTATCTCCGAGCTTGATTAGCCTTTCACTCCGATCCACAGGTCATCCGCTAACTTTTCAACGGTAGTCGGTTCGGTCCTCCAGTTAGTGTTACCCAACCTTCAACCTGCCCATGGATAGATCGCCCGGTTTCGGGTCTATACCCAGCGACTAAACGCCCTATTAAGACTCGCTTTCGCTACGCCTCCCCTATTCGGTTAAGCTCGCCACTGAATATAAGTCGCTGACCCATTATACAAAAGGTACGCAGTCACCCAACAAAGTGGGCTC
>NZ_OZ409871.1:0-717500 GCF_979258635.1 Pseudomonas sp. AC070 | reverse complement strand
ACAAAAATGGGAATAAAGAGAAGAACAGCTGGAAGGCCAGCGCCGATGCGTAAGTCGGCAACTCATCATCAAGAAAGTCGACCACCGTGCACTTGATGATTTCCCAGAAGGAAACACCGCGCAGATCCGGTAAAAACATGCTCAACCCCCGTCCGTTAGCGACTCGCAACACACGCGAAAGCGCGCAGCGTCCTGGGCTTTTGAGCACGCGGCTGGCAAATCGGTTCGTGTAAAAATACGCGCCACTTAGCCGGCCAACCGAAACGGGGGAAAAACCCTATACACTATGCGGCCTTTTTTAGCGGTCTGAAGCCGAGGTTCCCGTGAGCACGTTGCCACCCTGCCCGAAATGCAATTCCGAATTCACTTATGAAGATGGCCAGCAACTGGTCTGCCCGGAATGCGCCCACGAATGGTCGGCCACTGCGGCAACGGACACAGGCGGCGAGAGCGATAAGGTCATCAAGGATGCCGTCGGCAACGTCCTGCAAGACGGCGACTCGGTCAGCGTGATCAAAGACCTCAAGGTCAAAGGCACGTCGCTGGTGGTCAAGGTCGGCACCAAAGTGAAGAACATCCGCCTGTGCGACGGCGACCACGACATCGACTGCAAAATCGACGGCATCGGCCCGATGAAGCTGAAGTCCGAATTCGTCAAAAAGGTCTAACCACTTTCGGGCGGCCTACCGCGCCGCCCTACCCCGCCTTACTGCACCGGCAAGAAATTCATAAACAGCAGCCCCTGCGCATAACTCACCCCCAGCCGCCGATAGCGCTCATCGAGTACATCGGTGAGCAGGTCCAGGCGCGCCACGATCTTGCCGAACTCCACGGCAAAACTCAGGTTGCGCACATCGGGCGACAGCTCGTTCGACAGCAGCCACGGGTTGCCCTTCAAGTCGTTGCGACTGGCGAGCATCCACGTCGCCTTCTCAATATTGCGCGCGGCGTTGTGGATAAATTGCGGGTCGAGTTCATCGGTCATATAGAACTCGGTGCGCCCGCCATGGGCGGCGATCAACATACTGCCCAGCGCATAAACGAAGCCGCCGACCCGATCGCCCTTGTAGTCCACGCTCAAGGCGTAGCTCAGCGCTTCAACGTCTTTTCGGCCGCCGAGTTCGGGTAAGGGAAGGTCTTTTTCGATAGCCAGCTGCACCTGTTTTTCCGCTTCTTCAAGCGTCGGTAAACCGGTCTTGCGCCACTCGCGCGGATTGCGGCGGTAGAGTTTGTCCATCAGGCGATAGAGGGTATTGAGGTTGTTGCGCATACCAATGGTGGCCATGCGGTCGGTGTGCGTCTGGAAGAACTCGCCCGGCTTTACCGCGCTTTTATTGCCCACAATCGAGTCGTGGTCCTGGTGCGTGGCGCAGCCAGAAACCAGCAAGCTCAGCACTAACGCCCAACCGCGCAATGCCCACCGCCCCGCGCCAGCTTCGTTGCGAAGGCTTGCGCGCCGCCGGGCGCCACTTGCTAGCAGATTGATCCAATCCATGCGTCGTACAGTCATCCGCTCAGGTGCTGTGCAGTGCAACTAGCTCAACGCTAGCAATAAAAATGCCGTGCCTGGTTATTTTTTAGACACCCCCGCCGCGCATGCCTCACGTCACGGCCTCAGGGTCTGACCGACAAGTCGCGCAGAGGTTGCGCTGCCTGGCGAAACGCTGTGCTTGCAGCACTGGCGACACCCCCATGCGCCGACTTCGATTCGTCATCAGACGGTCATAAAACCTGCGCAAGCTGCTTTGCGTCCGCACGCCAACATCACCCGTCGGTTACCGATCCTCCCAGCGTTCTGTTACAGCAGTGAGCCGCCATGAATCACACCCTCGAGGTTCCAGACCTGTTTGGTCTGCTCTATGGCTTTCGTTTTCGCCCGGGCGAGCGCGGCGAGGAAATCGACTCAAGCGCCGCCCTGTCCTGGCTTCAAGCGCCCAGCGATGACGGCGAATTCCTCTGGCTGCACCTCAACCTGGCCCACGCAGCCTGTGAACGCTGGATGATGGCGCACCTCGACTTGCCGGAATATTTCTTCGAAAGCCTGCGCGAAGGCTCGCGCTCTACACGCTTGGAGCACGTGGACTCGGCGCTGTTGGCGGTGGTCAACGACGTGGTATTCAACTTCGACATGGTCAGCACCGACATCTCCACCCTGTGGGTCTGCGCACGGAGCCGCTTGCTGGTCACTGCTCGCCTGCAACCGCTGCGCTCGGTCGACAAGCTGCGTTCCTCAGTGAAACGCGGGGAACATTTCCGCTCGCCGCTGGAGGTGCTGGTTCACCTGTTGCGCGATCAAGGTGACGTGCTCACTGGCATCGTCCGCGAAACCAGCATCAGCGTGGACGGCATCGAAGACCAACTGCTCGCCTCGCGCCTCAACAGCAACCGCGCCGACCTCGGCACCAAGCGCCGCGTGCTGGTTCGTCTGCAACGCCTGCTGGCCCTGGAGCCGGGTTCGCTGATGCGCCTGCTCAACCGCCCGCCCGACTGGCTGCAAGAAGACGACGTGCGCGAACTGCGTGAAGCGACCGAAGAATTCACCCTGGTCATCAGCGACCTCACCGCCCTCGGCGAGCGAATCAAATTGCTGCAGGAAGAAATCGTCGCCCAGCTCAACGAACAAAGTAACCGCACGCTGTTCACCCTCACCGTGGTCACCGTGCTGGCCCTGCCGATCAACATCATTGCCGGTTTTTTCGGCATGAACGTCGGCGGCATTCCGTTGGCCGATGACGCCGAAGGTTTCTGGATTCTGGTGGCGCTGGTGGCCACGTTCACGGCGCTGGCAGGACGCTGGGCCTTTCGCAAACGCAGTGATTACTAGCGCGCTGCGCTGTCATCCGCCTGCCATGCCTACGCTCTAGCATCGGCAGCCCAGCCCACCTACGCCCCGCTCTCCCACCTGAGGTGCAGACATGACCAACGACCAGCTGATGCAACGCATCCACCGTGAGTTGCAGGACTACGGCGACGAAGCATTGGAATTGGAACTGCTCGAAGACGGCCAAGATCTCGACGAACTGTTCCAAGGCCGCCCCGAAGACAGCGAAGCCAAGCGCGCCCGCAAGCGGTACTTCAGCGAACTGTTTCGCCTGCAAGGTGAGCTGGTGAAGCTGCAGAGTTGGGTGGTGAAAACCGGGCACAAAGTGGTGATTCTGTTTGAAGGTCGCGACGCGGCTGGCAAAGGTGGCGTGATCAAGCGCATCACCCAGCGCCTCAACCCACGCGTGTGCCGAGTAGCCGCGTTGCCCGCACCGAACGACCGTGAACAAACGCAGTGGTACTTCCAGCGCTACGTTTCGCACCTGCCCGCGGCGGGTGAAATCGTGCTGTTCGACCGCAGCTGGTACAACCGCGCGGGCGTCGAGCGGGTGATGGGCTTTTGCAACGACGAGCAATACGAAGAATTCTTCCGCAGCGTGCCCGAATTCGAACGCATGCTCGCGCGCTCGGGCATTCAGCTGATCAAATACTGGTTCTCCATTTCCGACAGCGAACAGCACCTGCGCTTCCTGGCGCGCATTCACGACCCGCTCAAGCAATGGAAACTCAGCCCCATGGACCTGGAATCGCGCCGCCGCTGGGAGGCGTACACCAAGGCCAAGGAAATCATGCTCGAACGCACCCACATCCAAGAAGCGCCCTGGTGGGTGGTTCAGGCCGACGACAAGAAAAAAGCACGGTTGAATTGCATTAACCACCTGCTGAGCCAGATGCCGTACGAGGAAGTGGAGCACCCGCCGGTAGAACTGCCGCAGCGGTTGCGGCATGACGACTATGTGAGGAATCCGACGCCATCGAGCATTATTGTGCCGCAGGCGTATTGAGGGGGAGCGTCGATGGCTGGGGGGCATAACGCCGAGTGCGCAGCCCCACCCGTCATCCTCGCGCACGCGGGGATCTAGGCTCGTTCAGGTATCGTCGCCCGACGCACAAACACCCGTCATCCCCGCGAAGGCGGGGATCCAGAATCTTGCAGGTTACTCCGTCCGATCCGAAAGACTGGATTCCGAATCGTCGGACCGCCGCCTGTGCGGGAATGACGGTGGTCTTGGCTAATGTCGTCGGTAATGGCCAACACACCCGTCATCCTCGCGCACGCGGGGATCCAGAGTTTTTCAGGTAACTCCGTCCAATCCAGGCTCTACCCCCAACCCATATCCCCTACAAACAACCAACGCCCCCCCCGAAACACAATCTGTAACATCCAAACAGAATAGTGATCAGGTCTCCCTTCCCCAAGGACGCCCTTCACATGAACAGCCCCTCCTATGCCGGCGATGTTTCAATCGCGGCAGACGCCAAGCCCAAGCTAAACCGTACCCACGGCAAGGGCACCAAACTGGCTTTCTTCTCTATCCTGATCCTCGGCCTGGTCTACAGCGCGTATAGCCTGTTCCACGACGTCGACGAAGCCGGCACCGTCGTCACTACCTGGACACCCTTCGTGCTGCTGGGCATCGCGTTGCTGATCGCCCTGGGCTTCGAGTTCGTCAACGGTTTGCACGACACGGCCAACGCCGTAGCCACGGTGATTTACACCCATTCGCTGCCGCCGCAGTTCGCGGTGTTGTGGTCCGGGTGTTTCAATTTTCTCGGGGTGCTGGTGTCCAGCGGCGCGGTGGCGTTCGGGATTATTGCCTTGCTGCCCGTGGAGCTGATTCTGCAGGTGGGCTCGTCCGCCGGGTTTGCCATGGTGTTCGCCCTGCTGATCGCCGCCATCATCTGGAACCTCGGCACGTGGTGGCTGGGGTTGCCGGCGTCGTCTTCGCACACGCTGATCGGCTCGATCATCGGCGTGGGCATCGCCAACGCGCTGATGCACGGCCGCGACGGCGCCAGCGGGGTGGACTGGGCGCAAGCGACGAAAGTTGGCTACTCGCTGCTGCTCTCGCCCTTGATCGGCTTTGGCTGCGCCGCGCTGCTGCTGCTGGCCCTGCGTGCGCTGGTGAAGAACCGCGAGCTGTACCAGGCGCCTAAAGGCAACACGCCGCCGCCGTGGTGGATTCGCGGCATGTTGATTCTGACCTGCACTGGCGTGTCGTTCGCCCACGGTTCCAACGATGGGCAGAAGGGCATGGGCCTGATCATGCTGATCCTGATCGGCACGCTGCCCATGGCCTATGCACTCAACCGCGCCATGCCGGAAAGCCAGGTCGAACAGTTCACCGCACTGGCACAGGTGACGCAGCAGGCGCTGGTCAAGGTCGCCCCGCAACCGGCCCCGCAAGACCCGCGCGCCACGCTCTCGGAATACGTGCGCAGCAAACAGGTCACGCCCGAGCTGATTCCGGCCCTGGCCTCGCTCGCCGGTTCAATCGGCGCGCAAGTGAAAAGCTACGGTTCCCTGGCCCAGGTGCCAGCGGCGGCGGTGTCGAACGTGCGTAACGACATGTACCTCACCTCCGAAGCCATTCGCTTTATGGACAAAGACAAAGTCGGCGGCTTCGACACCGCCACGCAAAACACCTTGCTGGCGTTCAAGAAGCAAATCGACGACTCCACCAAGTTCATCCCGCTGTGGGTGAAAATTGCCGTGGCCATTGCCCTGGGCCTCGGCACCATGGTCGGCTGGAAACGCATTGTGGTTACCGTCGGCGAGAAAATTGGCAAAACCCACCTCACCTACGCCCAAGGCGCTTCGGCGGAATTAGTGGCCATGGTGACCATCGGCGCGGCCGACGTGTATGGCCTGCCGGTATCCACCACCCATGTGTTGTCATCCGGTGTGGCGGGCACCATGGCCGCCAATGGCTCCGGCCTGCAGATGCGCACGATCCGCAACTTGCTCATGGCTTGGGTGCTGACCTTGCCGGTCGCCATCCTGTTGTCGGGCAGCCTGTATTGGTTGTTCACCTTCTTGTTTTAACCGCGCTCCCCCGCGTATTGCCGCCCTTTCACTGTGCAAGGGCGGCTTTTTTATTCGTCTGCGCCGCGCAGCGCCTATGCTTCACATTCGGGCGCACGTGTTCGCCCGGTAAGGAGCTTGTATGCTACGACGCCTCGCTGTTTTGCTGCTGTGTGGCAGTTTGATCGGTGCAACGCCGGTGTCCTACGAAGCCAGCAAAGCGCAGTTGGCGACGCTGTACGCCACCTTGAAAACCCTGCTGCAAAGCACCCCGATTCACCGCAAGCAACTCATCAACACCCAGCGCTCCTGGCGAGCCTTTCGTGATGCCGAATGCGAGTTCGTCACCATCGATGACGAACAAAACAATGAACACATCGACAGTTATCGCCAGTGCGCCGAAAGCATGACCTTGGCGCGGATTCGGGCGCTGCAGCATTACCTGCACTGCGCCGAAACCGGCACGGACTGCACCGTGGCGCCGCCCTGATTGGCAACGCGCCGGCGCCGCTAAACCGGCCGACCGCGCATAAAAAAAGGCCCGTCAAATGACGGGCCTTTTCACATGCCGATACAGCGAACGCGCTTAGCCGTTGCTTGGGAACGCGAACTGCGCGGCTTCATGGGAAGCACGTTGCGGCCAACGCTGGGTGATCGCTTTGCGACGGGTGTAAAAACGCACACCGTCCGGGCCGTAGGCGTGCAGGTCGCCAAACAGCGAGCGCTTCCAGCCGCCGAAGCTGTGGTAAGCCACCGGCACTGGCAACGGCACGTTGACGCCAACCATGCCCACTTCGATCTCGTCGCAGAACAGACGCGCCGCTTCACCGTCACGGGTGAAGATGCAGGTGCCGTTGCCGTATTCGTGATCGTTGATCAACTGCATGGCCGCTTCCAGGCTGCCGACGCGAACGATGCACAGCACAGGGCCGAAGATCTCGTCGGTGTAGATGGTCATGTCAGTTTTAACGTTGTCGAACAGGCTACCGCCGAGGAAGAAGCCGTCTTCGTTGCCGGCCACTTTCAGGTTGCGACCGTCCACCAGCAAGGTCGCGCCAGCGGCCACACCGGCGTCGATGTAACCGGCCACTTTGTCACGGGCAGCAGCGGTAACCAGCGGGCCCATGTCCAGGCCGCACGAGGTGCCGGCACCGATTTTCAGCGCCTTGATTTGCGGCACGATTTTCTCGACCAGCGCGTCGGCAATCTGATCGCCCACGCACACTGCCACCGAAATCGCCATGCAGCGCTCGCCGCACGAACCGTACGCTGCACCCATCAGCGCGCTGACGGCATTGTCCAGGTCGGCATCGGGCATCAGCACGGCGTGGTTTTTCGCGCCGCCCAGCGCCTGAACGCGCTTGCCGCGCTTGGTGCCTTCGGAATAGATGTACTCGGCAATCGGCGTCGAACCCACGAAACTCAGGGCTTTCACTTCTGGCGCTTCGATCAGCGCATCTACCGCTTCCTTGTCGCCGTGCACCACGTTCAACACGCCCTTCGGCAAGCCGGCCTGATTCAGCAGTTCGGCAATGAACAAGGTAGAGCTTGGGTCACGCTCGGACGGTTTGAGGATGAAGCAGTTGCCGCACACGATGGCCAGCGGGTACATCCACAACGGCACCATGGCCGGGAAGTTGAACGGGGTAATACCGGCGACCACGCCCACTGGCTGGAAGTCGCTCCAGGCGTCGATGTTCGGGCCGACGTTGCGGTTGTATTCGCCTTTGAGAATTTCCGGCGCGCCGCAGGCGTATTCCACGTTTTCGATGCCGCGCTTCAGTTCGCCAGCCGCGTCTTCGAGGGTTTTGCCGTGCTCTTCGCTGATCATCTGCGAAATTTTCGCTTCGTTCTGCTCCAGCAATTGCTTGAAGCGGAACATCACCTGGGCGCGTTTGGCCGGTGGCGTGTTACGCCAGGCCGGGAACGCGGCTTTGCCGGCGTCGATGGCTTGTTGCACGGTGGCGCGGCTGGCCAACGGCACCTTGTGAATGGCTTCGCCGGTCGAGGGGTTGTACACGTCGGCGGTGCGACCGGTGTCGGTCACAAACTGGCCGTTGATCAAATGCTGGATGGTGCTCATACAAAACTCCCTTATCGAATGCTGCGGCGTCTGGCGCCTGGCCCGTGCTCGAACAGCACGAAGCCTATTTAATTTCGGTCTCGATGAAGACGATCTCGTGGTCACTGGCGTTGATCACATTGTGTTCAACGCCGGCCTTGCGGAAGTACGCCTGGCCGGCTTTGAGCGGCGCGTGCTTGTCGCCCTCCGGTGTCTCCAACAGCAGCAGGCCATCGGTCATCGGCACCACCACATAGTCGTAACCGTGGCGGTGCTTGCCGGTTTCGCTGCCGGGCGAAAAACGCCACTCGGTGACAATCACCTCATCGTTATCCACCTGCACAGTGGGCACGGCTTGCACGCGCTGGGTCATGGCTTTAGTCCACGCTATTCAGGGCATCGCCCACCGCGGAGAACACGCGGTCGAGGTCTTCGACCTTGGCGTTGAAGGTTGGCCCGAACTGCAGGGTGTCGCCGCCAAAGCGCACGTAGAAACCGGCTTTCCACAGTTTCATGCCAGCCTCGAACGGTCGGATCACCGGGTCGCCATCACGCGGGGCCAGTTGAATGGCGCCGGCCAGGCCGCAGTTGCGGATGTCGACAATGTGCTTGGCGCCTTTCACGCCGTGCAGCAGCTTGGCGAAGTGCGGGGCCAGTTCAGCCGATTGCTGCACCAGGTTTTCGCGCTTGAGAATTTCCAGCGACGCCAGGCCGGCAGCGCACGCCACCGGGTGAGCCGAGTAGGTGTAGCCGTGGGTGAACTCGACCATATGTTCCGGCGAGGGCTGGTTCATAAAGGTTTGGTAAATCTCGCGGCTGGCGATAACAGCGCCCAGCGGCACGGCACCGTTAGTGATCTGCTTGGCCACGTTCATGATGTCCGGGGTCACGCCGAAGTATTCGGCGCCGGTCCACTTGCCCATGCGGCCGAAGGCGGTGATCACTTCGTCAAAAATCAGCAGGATGTTGTGCTGTGTACAAATTTCACGCAGGCGTTGCAGGTAGCCCACCGGCGGCACGATCACGCCAGCCGAACCGGACATCGGCTCAACGATCACAGCCGCGATGTTCGAGGCGTCGTGCAACTCGATCAGTTTCAGCAGTTCGTTGGCCAGCTCCACGCCACCGGTTTGCGCAGCGCCTTCGGTGAAGGCCATACCCGGTTGCAGGGTGTGCGGAAGATGGTCGACGTCCATCAACTGCCCGTACATCTTGCGGTTGCCGCCGATGCCGCCAAGGCTGGTGCCGGCGATGTTCACACCGTGGTAACCACGGGCGCGGCCGATGAATTTGGTTTTGCTCGCCTGGCCTTTCAGGCGCCAGTAGGCCTTGGCCATTTTCACCGAGGTGTCGGCGCTTTCGGAGCCGGAACCGGTGAAGAACACGTGCTTGAGGTCGCCGGGCATCAGCTCGACCATTTCCTCAGCCAATTTGAACGACAGCGCGTGGCCGTACTGGAAGCCTGGGGAGTAATCCAACACACCGAGTTGCTTGCCCACCGCCTCGGCAATTTCCTTGCGCGAGTGCCCGGCGCCGCAGGTCCACAGACCCGACAGGCTGTCGTAAATCTTGCGGCCTTGGTCGTCCACCAGCCAGCTGCCTTCAGCCGACACGATAAAACGCGGGTCGCGCTGGAAGTTACGGTTAGCGGTAAACGGCATCCAGTGCGCGTCCAGCTTGAGCTGGCTGGCCAAGGATGGCTGGGCGGTTTGCGGCATGTTCATTTAATGGCCTCGCATGGATTGTTCGGTTTTCCGTAGGAGCCAGCTTGCTGGCGGATGCTGTTTCCAGGGTTCGCCAGCAAGCTGGCTCCTACATCAACGACGGGTAGCTGTTGTGCTTGCGAGCAAAGGTGCCATGGGCATAAAGTCTGAAAAACCCGATTCTTCTAATTTTCAGATTGGCATTCACTAAACTATGAGCACCCGCCGCCCCGACCCGCTGGCCCAGGTCAGTGACTTTGATATCCGCCTGCTGCGCATCTTTCGCAGCGTGGTGGAATGCGGCGGCTTTTCCGCCGCTGAAAGCGTGCTGGGCATTGGCCGCTCGGCCATCAGTCAGCAAATGAGCGACCTCGAACAGCGCCTCGGCTTGCGCCTGTGCCAACGGGGCCGCGCCGGGTTTGCGCTGACCGAAGAAGGCCGCGAGGTGTATCAGTCTTCGCTGCAATTGCTCAGCGCCCTGGAAAGTTTTCGCACCGAGGTCAACGGCCTGCACCAGCACCTGCGCGGCGAGCTGAACATTGGCCTGACCGACAACCTGGTGACGCTGCCGCACATGCGCATCACCAACGCGCTGGCCCAATTAAAAGAACGCGGGCCGGATGTGCACATTCAAATCCGCATGACCCCGCCCAGTGAAGTGGAGCAAGGCGTGCTCGACGGCCGCCTGCACGTGGGCGTGGTTCCGCAGGCGACGACGCTGTCCGGCCTGGAATACCAGCCCTTATATGAAGAACGCTCGCTGCTCTACTGCGCGGTCGGCCATCCATTGTTCTACGCCGCCGATGACCAACTCAGCGACGAGCGCCTGAACGTACAAGACGCCATCGCCCCCACCTTCCGCCTGCCGCCCGAGATCCAGGCCCAGTACCAAGTGCTGAAAGCCACCGCCAGCGCCTCGGACCGTGAAGGCATGGCGTTTCTGATTCTCACCGGGCGCTATATCGGCTACCTGCCGGATCACTACGCCAGCTTCTGGGTGCAGCAAGGCCGGCTGCGCGCGCTGAAACCGTCGAGCCGTTTCTACGACCTGAGCCTGGCCTCGGTCACGCGCAAAGGCCGTCGCCCGCACCTGGTACTGGAAAGTTTTCTGGAAGCCCTCGCCGCCACCACCTGAGGCGCCCCGCTTCAGTGCACGGCGGGCGCCATGACGATGCAGCCCGCCGTTCTTCGACCCACCGGTCAGTCTGACGGCTTGTCCGTCACCCTTTCAGCAGCGAATGTATGCACCCGCCGACACAAGGCCCGCATCGATTGCGCACAATTGTTGCGAAGTTTTTTCGGCGAATCTGATCACTTGGACAGAAACTTGCAAAGACGAGTGCACCTGACCAAGTGGCCAGGAAAACTAAAACTAGAGTGAAGTCATGCGGGCCACTGCGCTCGTGTGAAGGACGCCTTCCTGGGAGCACACACGCGAATGAATAAAGTCTCTTCCCTGCTGCTTGCCGGCAGCCTCTTGCTGGGCGCCAGCGCCGCTCAAGCCGACGGCCCACTGGTGTGGCAGGACAACAGCATCACGTACCTGTACGGCCGCGACTTCAAAGTGAACCCGGCGATCCAGCAAACCTTCTCGTTCGAACACGCGAGCGGCTGGACCTTCGGCGACCTGTTTATCTTCTTCGACCAGATCAACTACAACGGCACGGAAGATGCCAACGCCGGCAAAAACACCTACTACGGCGAAATCACCCCGCGCCTGTCGTTCAGCAAAATCTTCGACCAGAAAATCGAGTTCGGCCCGCTGAAAGACGTGCTGCTTGCCGGCACCTACGAGCGTGGCGAGAACCGTAACCAAAACTACCTGCTCGGCCCGGCGTTCGACTTCAACCTGCCAGGTTTTGACTACTTCCAGCTGAACTTCTACTACCGCAAACCCGACGGCATCACCAAGAACCCGTCCGGCCAGTGGCAAGTGACGCCGGTGTGGTCGTACACCATTCCGGTGGGCAACTCCGACATCCTTATCGACGGCTACCTCGACTGGGTGTGGAACAACAAAGACGCCACCAGCAGCCGCCCGAACGACCTGCACGCCAACTTCCACTTCAACCCGCAGGTTAAATACGACCTGGGCAAAGCCATGGGCTGGAGCGCGGTCAAACACTTCTACGTAGGTGTGGAATATGACTACTGGAAGAACAAATACGCCATCGATGACAACAGCTTCCTCGGCGACGAAATTCTGCAAGGCACCGACCAGAGCGCCATCAACCTGATCGCCAAAGTGCACTTCTGATCCGCTGTTGCGGCCGCCGCGCCTGAGCAGCGGCTCGCTTTATCGCTTGACCGAAAAACCTCCTTTATTTGCCCATCGGCGCCTGCGCTCATGGGCATTTTTTAGCGACCTAGAATTCTGTAGCCCGGCACGACCAACCGGGCCAACAAGACACTGTGCGAGACCGCCCCATGCAGCCTGAATCCGACAGCAACACCGACCTTATCTACGGCCTGGAAGACCGCCCCGCGCCCGTGCCGGCGTTTTTCGCCGCGCTGCAACATGTGCTTGCCAGCTTTGTCGGCATCATCACCCCGCCGCTGGTAATCGGCTCGGTGCTGGGCCTGGGCGCGCACCTGCCGTACCTGATCAGCATGGCGTTGATGGTCTCGGGCGTCGGGACGTTTATTCAGGCGCGCCGCCCGTTCGGCATCGGCGCCGGCATGATCTGCCTGCAAGGCACCAGCTTCGCTTTCCTCGGCGCCGTGCTGTCGGCCGGCTTTCTGGTGAAGAGCCGCGGCGGTAGCCCGGAAGATGTGTTGGCGATGATTTTTGGCGTGTGCTTTTTCGGCGCCTTTGTGCAGATTGTGCTGAGCCGCATGCTCGGCCAACTGCGCCGGGTGATCACGCCGCTGGTGACCGGCATCGTCATCACGTTGATTGGCGTGAGCTTGATCAAAGTCGGCGTCACCGACCTGGGCGGCGGCTTCAACGCCCCGGACTTCGGCGCCCCAGCCAACCTCGGCCTGGGCGCCCTGGTGCTGCTGACCATCATCGGCCTGAACCGCTCCAGCCGGCCGTGGGTGCGGCTGTCGGCGATCATCATCGGCCTGGCCGTGGGCAGCATTGCCGCCTGGTTCACCGGCAAGCTGGTGCCACAACCGCTGCCGGACTTACCCCTCGTCAGCCTGCCGATCCCGTTCAAATTCGGCTTCGCCTTTGACTGGACTGCTTTTATTCCGGTGGCGCTGATCTACGTGATCAGCACCATCGAAACCGTCGGCGACCTGACTGCCAACAGCATGCTCTCGCGCGAACCAATCGAAGGCCCGCGCTACCTGGCGCGCCTCAAAGGCGGCGTATTGGGCGACGGCGTCAGCTGCATGATCGCCGCCACCTTTAGCGCCTTTCCCAACACCACCTTTGCGCAGAACAACGGCGTGATCCAGATGACCGGCGTCGCCAGCCGTTACGTCGGCCTGTACATCGGCGTGGTGCTGTTTGCCCTTGGCCTGTTCCCCTTGTTGGGCGCCGTGCTGCAACAGATTCCGAAACCGGTACTGGGCGGCGCGACGTTAGTGATGTTCGGCAGCGTGGCCGCGGCCGGCGTGCGCATCCTCGCGCAGTCGCCGCTGGACCGTCGCAGCATGCTCATCATCGCCGCCTCGTTTGGCGTAGGCCTGGGAATCGCCGCGCAACCGACCCTGCTGCACCTGATGCCCAAGCTGGTGCAAAACCTGTTCGACTCGGCCATCACCAGCGGCGGGCTGACGGCGATTGTGTTGAATTTGGTGTTGCCGGAAGAGAAGCGCGCCAAGGCTGTGACCGAGTAAAGGCTAATCGCGGCTAAAGCCGCTCCTACAGATTGTGCTGGCTGTAGGAGCGGCATCAGCCGCGATGGCTGCACCCACCATTTTGAACTGGCCCAATCACCGCCTCACCCCAGCCCGGCGCTGCAATTCCAGCACCGCCACCTGCGCCTGCCGCCCCAGCTCCATCACATCCAACCCCGGCACCTGATCGTCGGCGACCACACGCCGTCCTCCCACCAGCAGCGCCCGCAAACTGGCGCGACCGCCGCTGGCGACGGGCCCAATGGCCATGTCGTGCAAACCGAAGTAGCGCGGGTCGTCGAGCCGGTAGATGGCGATGTCCGCCGCCTTGCCGACTTCCAGCGTGCCGAGATCTTCCAACCCCAACACCTGCGCCCCACCGGCCGTGCCCCAACGCACCACGTCGTCAATGCTGGCCGCATCGGCGCCGCCTTCAAATTGGCCGCCTGCATATTTCGGCTGCGCCAGCTCGCCCTTGCGCGCCCGCTGTAGCAGCCAGGCGGCATGGGTTTCCGAGAGCATGTCGGCCGCTTCATTCGAGGCCGCGCCATCCACGCCGATGGACACCGGCACACCTGCCGCCTCCAGTGCCGGCAAGTCGGCAATGCCGCTGCCCAGGCGGCCGTTGCTTTGCGGGCAATGGGCGATGCCTGTGCCGGTCTGGCCCAGCAATTGAATTTCCTCAGGCAGCAATTTCACCAAGTGGGCGAACCAGACGTCGGAGCCGAGCCAGTCGTACTCCGCGCAAAACTGCACCGGCGTCATGCCGAATTTGGCGCGGGCAGCGTCGAGGTAATCCACGGTTTCAGACAGGTGACTGTGCATGCGCAGGCCCAGCTTGCGCGCCACCGTGGCGGTCTCGCGCAGCTCGGCCGGCGTGGTGGAATGCAAGGTGGTAGTTGGCGCCATCACGATGCGCCGGAAGGCATCGCCAGCAGGGTCGTGGTAGCGCGCGGTAAGGCGCTCGACGTCAGCCAGGTAGTCATCGAGTTTTTCCGGGCGCATGGCTTGCGGCAGGTCGGCTTCCAGCTGCCGCGTCTGCGTGGCGCCACCGCGACAAAGAACAAAACGCAGGCCCAGGGCGTCGGCTTCCTCGAACAGAATCGCCGCGCTATCGAACGGCATGCCGGGGTAATACAGGTAATGGTGATCGGCCACGGTGGCGCAGCCTGAGCGCAGCAACTCGAGCAAACCAATGCGCGCGGCGAGGCGAAAACTGTGCTCGTCAAACGCGCCGCGAAACCGGTACGGCGTCGCCGCCAACCAGGGCGTGAGCGATTGATTCAAACCCTCGGGCTCGCCCTTGAGCAGCGACTGAAACAGGTGGTGATGGGTGTTGATCCAGGCCGGATAAATCACGCAATCACGGGCATCGATCTGCGCTTCGCCTGGCTGCGGTTCAAGGTGGCCGATAGCCGCGATGCGGCCGTCGACAATGCGCATGTCCGGCCCGGCATGGCGCGACTCGGCGCCGCGTTTGCCGGTGAGCATGGCGCTGGCACTGCGGATTAACCAGGAGGTGGTGGCAGTCATTGAGTTCACTCCAAAATCTTCGATCATCGCGGCTAAAGCCCCTCCCACAAGGCAACGTATCTCCCCTGTAGGAGCGGCTTTAGCCGCGAGTTTTTTAGCCCTGCTCACTTTCATGCCAATGCCCAAGGCTGTAGCGGGCCAACGCCGCCATCAGGCTGAACAGCAGCACACCGGTGAGGGCGATCAGAACCAGCGCCGCGAACAAGCGCGGAATGTTCAGTTGAAAGCCGGCCTGCAAAATCTGATACGCCAGCCCGGCGCTGGTGCCACCGGTGCCGGCGACAAACTCCGCCACCACCGCACCGATCAGCGCCAGGCCGCTGGCGATACGCAGCCCGCCGAAAAAATACGGCAAGGCACTGGGAATGCGCAGGCGCACCAGCGTCTGCCAGCGGCTCGCGCGGTTCAGGCGAAACAGATTGAGCAGCCCCGGGTTAACACTGCGCAGCCCCAGCACCGTGTTGGAAATCACCGGAAAGATCGCGACCAACGTGGCACAAATCACCAGCGCCAGCGTGGCGTTGCTGCACCAGATAATAATCAGCGGCGCGATGGCCACTACGGGCGTGACCTGCAACAGAATGGCGTAGGGAAACAGACTGGCCTCGATGATGCGGCTCTGCACAAACAGGAACGCCGCGAGCACGCCCAGTACCACGGCGAGGACAAACGACAGGAAGGTGATTTTCAGCGTCATCCATAACGCACCCAGCAGCATCGGGCCGTCGACGATCAGCGTGCGGCCGATGTCGGCGGGGCTGGGCACCAAGTAGACCGGCACCTTTAGGGCCACGCACAGCAGTTGCCAGACGCCGAGCAGTACGGCGCCTACCAACAGCGGGGCGAGGATGTTTTGCACGGAGGGGTTGGTTAGCCAGGGTTTGGTTTTCATGGGGTTTGTCCTGCCTGTGGGGTAACGATCAAAAGCGCCCTCACCCCCAGCCCCTCTCCCGTAAACGGGCGAGGGGAGACAAGCGGGATCGCGGTAAGATTCCCCTCTCCCGCGCGCGGGAGAGGGGCTAGGGGTGAGGGCAGCAGGCGACGCCGATTCAATGCCCGCCCTCCCCATTCGCTTCCACCAACAACGCCGACAACCGCGCGCACTGCTCGATAAACCCTGCCGACATGCGAAACGCCTCATCACGTTCCGCCGGCCCGTCGATGTTCACATCGGCGATCACCCGCCCCGGCCGCGCGCCCATGACCACCACGCGCGAGGACAAAAACACCGCTTCGTAAATGCTGTGGGTGACGAACACCACCGTCAGGTCGCGGCGCGACCAGAGCTGGCGCAGGTCGCTGTCCAGCCGGTTGCGGGTGAATTCGTCGAGCGCGCCGAAGGGTTCGTCCATCAGCAGCAAGTTGGGCTCGGTCGCCAGGGCACGGGCAATCGAGGCGCGCATTTGCATGCCGCCCGACAGCTCGCGCGGGTACACGCCGCCGAATTTACCCAGGCCCACCAACTCCAGCGCGGCCTGCACCCGAGGCTCGCTGTTGGCGCGGGGAATGCGCGCCAAATCGAGTGGCAGGCGCACGTTGTCAGCCACCTTCGCCCACGGCATCAAGGTGGCTTCCTGAAACACCATCGCCAGTTTTTGCTGGGCGCTGTCGGTGCCCACTTCGCCTTTGCCCCACCAGCGCACATGACCGG
The DNA here is from genome assembly GCF_979258635.1 of Pseudomonas sp. AC070. Taxonomy (NCBI): domain Bacteria; kingdom Pseudomonadati; phylum Pseudomonadota; class Gammaproteobacteria; order Pseudomonadales; family Pseudomonadaceae; genus Pseudomonas; species Pseudomonas sp. AC070. The sequence continues at coordinate 700,914 of NZ_OZ409871.1, read as the reverse complement.
CCGACGGTTGCTCCAGCCCGGCGAACATTTTCAACAGGGTGCTCTTGCCGCAGCCCGACGGCCCCAGCAACGACACGAATTCGCCCCGGCCGATTTCCAGCTTCAGTTTCTGCAACGCGTGGGTGCCGTTGCCGTAGGTTTTCTCCACCTGATTGGCCAGCAGCACCGGTGGCTCTTCGCTCACGGGCAAGTTGAAGGCGGCGCTCATAGCGGCATGCCTGCGGGGCGGAACTGCTCTTCTTCGCCGTGCGCTTGCAGCAAGTCGAACAGCATCTTGCGCATGATCAGGCCCGGTTTGTCCGACTCCATATGAAACTCCACGCGCCGACGCGTATCGACGCAGGCGTCGTAGTCGGTGGCTTCGAGAATCTCTTTGTCTTCAAGGGTGATCGGCGCGTCCCAGGCAATCAGCTCTTCGGTGCTGCACGCCTCTTCGCTGTCGTTGCGGTACAGCCACTGCACCAGCTGAATGCGCTTGTCGTCGATGGGCGTGGCGCAGTTGTAGATGATGTGGTGCAGGCCGCTGTCCGGGTAGGTGCAGCCAAAGCGGCGCACGAACGGCAGGTGCCAGCGGTTGAACAGGTGACGCGTGGTGGTCGGTGCGTCGGTGCCCGTTACGCGGTGCCCGGCCGGTGGGTTGTTGATCGGCACAATGGTTTCGGCCTCGAAGCCCCACTCGTTTTGCTCAAGCAAATACTTCGACGGTTTGGGCTGGCTGAGCATGCCGAAGTTGGCTTTGTGCACAAAGCTGAAGTGCGAGTTATCGAACGAGTTCTCCATAAACCGCAGCGGGCTGGTTTGCCATTCTTCGTAAAACTGGAAGATGCGCCTGTACTGCGGCTGGCCTTCTTCGTCGAAGTGCGGAATGGGTTGCAGCGGCTCGCCCAGGCACACCCACACGTAGCCGTATTTTTCCTGGCAATGAAACGCATCAGTGCGCGCGCCAGCGGGTATCGGCGCGTTGTCGGCTTTCTGCGGAATGCACACGCAGGTGCCGCTGCCGTCGTAGCGCCAGCCGTGGTAGCCGCAGACGATCACGCCGTCATCGACCCAGCCTTTGGACAACTGCGCAGTGCGGTGGCAGCAGCGGTCGGCAAGCGCAACCGGGCCCATTTCGCCATCGGCCTTCTTGCCCATAAACAGCACCAAGCGTTCATTGAGCAGGGTGAACGGTTTCGGGCCGTCGGCAAGCATGCTCACGGGCATGAGTGCATACCAGAAGCGGCGCAGTACGGGTTGTTGAGTCACTAGCATGGCGGTTTCCTCATCGGATCTTTTAACGCCCGCGCTCTGCGGCGGGTCTGGAAAGATGAATTACTGCGCCGCCACGTCGGCGGCGGCCGGCAGCACCTTCAGGTCGCGGACGAAGCGGGTGTCGTAGGCTTTTTTCCAGTCGGCATCGGCGCTGAGCAGGTTGGCTTTCACCATGAAGTCACGGGTCGCCTGCCAGCGCGCGTCGGTCATGGTGCCGATGCCCTGGGTCTGCGCATCGCCGCCTTCTACCAGGCGATATTCCTTGAGCTTGGCCACGCCCCAGGCGAGCAATTCGTCGTTCATGCTCGGGTTGTCTTGCTTGATCAACTCGTTGGCGGCAGCGGGTTCGGCCAGGTAGCTTTTCCAGCCCTGCATGCTGGCTTTGACGAAACGCTGCAGCACTTCAGGGCGGCTGGCGATCACGTCCTGGCGGGTGACCAGCGTTGAGCCATAGGGCGGGTAACCGGCGTCGGCAAACAGGAAGAAATTGGCCTTCTCGCCAGCCTTTTGCGCCTGGAACAGTTCCGAGGTCGGGTAACCCTGCTGCGCGGTGTTGGGGTCGGCGAAGAACGGTTGCAGGTTGAAGGTGTAGGGGCGCGCCTGGGCGTCGCTGAAACCGTACTTGCCTTTAAGCCACGGCCACCAGGTGGTTTGCCCCGAGGTGGAGACAAGAATTTTTTTGTCTTTCAGGCCGTCCAGGCTGGTGACATCGGCGTGGGTCAGCATGCCCTGCGGGTCGCCCTGGAACGGCGCGCCGATAGCCACCACGGGCAGGCCCTGCTGCACGCTGGCGAGCACTTGCAGGTCGTAGTTGATGATCACGTCGGCCTGTTTGTTGAGCAGCAATTGCATGCCGTTCACCTGCGGACCGCCCATGCGGATTTCCACATCCAGGCCGTTCTCGGCATAAATGCCTTTGGCCTTGGCCTGGTAAAAACCGCCCTGCTCGGCCTGCGCGTACCACGAGGTCAGCAACACGATTTTGTCGGTGGCCTGCACGCTCAGGCTGAGCAGGATAGAAGCGGAGGCGACACATGCTTTCACGCAGAAGTGCTTCATGGTGGTGGTCTCTTTTACGGAGGGCACTGAGAAAGCCGCACCCAGCGCAACACGCGCCGGGCTGCGAAGGAAACCGGAGGCAATGCTGGAGCTGAAAAAGACACGGCAACGAGAGGCCGACAGGCGCAAACCTGTGGCGGGCGACGGCATTAGGAACTGGCAAAAACGGTTCATGGCTGACCTCTCTCTCGTCCGGGCAATCGCCAGGATCAAGCACCCGCAACCGGGTGTGCGGCCGGGGTGGCCGCAAGAGCAATGTCCTACGTCGAATGAACTGCCTCGACGCTAACCGCTTCTACTCGGGGAGGTCTTTGCAGAGGCTGTGCCAAGTTGTGGAAACGCCGATGCCAGCAGCCTTTGTTGACCATACGGACAGAACCGAGCGGCATCGGCACCGAACCGCGCGGCCACAAAACCGCGCACGGCAGCGGCGGCTGCGCACAACGACGGTGCACGCCCTGCACTGAAGGCGACATACACGGCTTTTTCTGCGACGCCCGCTTGTCAGTGTGCAGCCGCCTGGGTTATCAGTGCACAGGCTCCCCATCCTCAACGGTTCGGTTGTACTTATGAACTTCGAAGTCCCCGCGCACACCGCCAAAAACACCGGCAAACCGGCCGGGCGTATTCGCCAGAAAAACGAAGAAGCGATTCTGCTCGCCGCCGAGGAAGAGTTCGCTCGCCACGGTTTCAAAGGCACCAGCATGAACACCATCGCCCAGACCGTTGGCCTGCCCAAAGCCAACCTGCATTACTACTTCAGCAACAAGCTGGGGCTGTATTTGGCGGTGCTGAGCAACATTCTCGAATTGTGGGACAGCACGTTTAACAACCTCACCGCCGAAGACGATCCGGCGCAGGCGATGGCCGCGTACATTCGCGCCAAAATGGAATTCTCCCGGCGCCAACCGCTGGCCTCGAAGATTTTCGCCATGGAAGTGATAGGCGGTGGCGAGTGCCTGTCGGAGTACTTCAACCAGGATTACCTGACCTGGTTTCGCGGCCGCGCGGCCGTGTTCGAAGCCTGGATTGCGGCGGGCAAAATCGACCCGGTCGACCCGGTGCACTTGATCATTCTGCTGTGGAGCAGCACCCAGCATTACGCCGACTTCAACCAGCAAGTGTGCCGCCTCACCGGGCGCAAAAAACTCGCCAAGGAAGACTTCGCCGTAGCCACCGACACCCTGATTCACATCATCCTCAAAGGCTGCGGGCTGACGCCGCCAAGCGCCTGATGCCGTTCAGCCTGGCCCAGCCTTGCGAGTACCGCGAGGAAATCAAGAAAAGCCGTTTCCACACCTTGGCCGCGCCAGTCACCAGCACGGCCGAGGCGCAGGCGTTTATCGAACACCACAGCGACCCGGCCGCCACCCACAACTGCTGGGCCTGGAAAGTCGGCCAGCAATACCGCTTCAGCGACGACGGCGAACCGGGCGGCACCGCCGGCCGCCCGATTCTGGCCGCCATCGAAGGGCAAGACTGCGACAACGTGGTGGTGCTGGTGATTCGCTGGTACGGCGGCATCCAACTCGGCACCGGCGGCCTGGCCCGCGCCTACGGCGGCGGCGCGAGCAAATGCCTTCAAGCGGGCGAACGGGTGGAACTGGTCAGCCGCGTGAGCTGCGCCTGCCATTGCCAGTTTGCCGAGCTGCCGATTGTGAAAGCGCGGCTGGGGGAGTTGGAGGCGCTGTTGGAGAGCGAGGTGTATGACGGTGAGGGGGCGCAGGTGCAGATTGCGCTGCCTGAAGGGCGGGTTGGAGAGTTGCAGCGGGTGTTGGGGGATATTAGTCGTGGGCGGATTGTGTTGCGGCGCCTGGAAGAGCATCGCGGCTAATCGGAATGCCGCCCAACCGCTCCCACAGGCTGGCACAAAAACTGTGGGAGCGGCTTTAGCCGCGATGGGCCCACCACGGTCAACTTTTTAACACCACCACCCCAACTTTCTGACCCACTGGCCAAGTTTTTGCTTACACCTGACTCAGTCGTATCTTTTCGAGTCAGCCACCATGTCCAGTTCCCCTCCCACGCCCCGCCTGCAATTGCTCGGCATCACCAAGCGCTACCCCGGCTGCCTGGCCAACGACCGCATTGATCTGAGCATCGAGCCGGGGCATATCCATGCGCTGCTGGGCGAAAACGGTGCGGGCAAAAGCACGTTGATGAAGATCATCTACGGCGTCACCCAGCCCGACAGCGGCAGCATCGTCTGGCACGGTCAACCCCTGGCCATGCGCGATCCAGCCATGGCGCGCAGTCTGGGCATCGGCATGGTGTTCCAGCATTTCTCGCTGTTCGAAACCCTCACCGTGGCCGAGAACATTGCCCTGGCCATGGGCAGCGAGGCCGGCACGCCGAAGCAATTGGAGCCGCGCATTCGCGAGGTGTCGCAGCGCTATGGCATGGCGCTGGAGCCGCAGCGGCTGGTGCACAGTTTGTCCATCGGCGAGCGTCAGCGCGTGGAGATCGTTCGCTGCCTGATGCAAGACATCAAGCTGCTGATTCTCGACGAGCCCACCTCCGTGCTCACCCCGCAGGAAGCCGATGAACTCTTCGCCACCCTGCGCCGCCTGGCTGCCGAGGGCTGCAGCATTCTGTTTATCAGCCACAAACTCGGCGAAGTACGCGCGTTGTGCCAGAGCGCCACAGTGCTGCGCGGCGGCCAGGTGTCGGGGCATTGCGTGCCGGCCGAGTGTTCGGACCTGGAGCTGGCGAGGCTAATGGTCGGCGACGCTGAAGGGCTGGAAAGCGAGTACCCGAAAGTCAGCGGTGGGCGCGTGCGGCTGCGCGTCGATGACCTCAACTGGCACAACATTGATCCCTTCGGCACCTCGTTAAGCAGCCTGCGCCTGGACGTGCGCAGCGGTGAAATCGTCGGCATTGCGGGCGTGGCCGGCAATGGCCAGGACGAGTTGCTGGCCTTGCTCAGTGGCGAAGTGCGGCTGGCACGCGGCGAGCGCGAACGCATCAGCCTCGACGACCAGCCCATCGCCAACCTTTACCCCGACGCCCGCCGCCAGCGCGGGCTGGCCTTTGTGCCGGCCGAGCGCCTGGGCCATGGCGCGGTGCCGGATATGTCGTTGAGCGACAACGCCTTGCTCACCGCTTTTCAACAAGGGCTCGTGAGCAAGGGGCTGATTCAGCGCGCCAAGGTGCTGGCCTTTGCCGAGGCCATCATTCAGCGCTTCGCGGTAAAAACGCCGGACGCCGACGCCGCCGCGCGCAGCCTGTCGGGCGGCAATTTGCAGAAATTCATCCTCGGCCGGGAAATCATGCAGCAACCCAAATTGCTGGTCGCCGCGCACCCGACCTGGGGCGTGGACGTCGGCGCAGCGGCCGCCATTCACCGCGCCTTGATTGCCCTGCGCGATGCCGGCGCGGCGATTCTGGTGATCAGCGAAGACCTCGACGAACTGTTCCAGATCAGTGACCGCATCGGCGCGCTTTCGAGCGGCACGCTGTCGCCACTGGCCGCCACCGCCAGCACCACGCCTGCTGATGTCGGGCGCTGGATGGCCGGCCAATTCACGCCCCAGGCGCCGCATTTTTCCACCGACACCAGCGCCGCCAGCGCTGCCACCTTGAGCTGACGGAGCACTCGCATGTTGTTATCCCTGGAACCGCGCGGCCAGCAATCGCGCGCCATGCTCTGGCTGTCGCCACTGCTGGCCGCCGTGCTGACGCTGATCTGCGGCTCGCTGCTGTTTTTGCTGCTGGGGCTGAGCCCGGCTAAAACCCTGCACACGCTATTGATCGCGCCCGCTAGCGACTGGTACGGCGTGTCTGAATTGCTGGTCAAGGCGCTGCCGATTTTGCTCTGCGCGCTGGGCCTGGCCGTCGCCTACCAAGCGCGCATCTGGAACATCGGCGCCGAAGGCCAACTGCTGCTCGGCGCCTTGGCGGGCAGCGCGGTGGCGGTGCATATCATCGACTGGGAAAGCCGCTGGGCATTGGTCTGGGTGCTGCTCGCCGGCACCTTTGCCGGCGCCGCGTGGGGCGGGCTTACGGCGTGGTTGCGCACGCAGTTCAATGCCAACGAAATCCTCACCAGCATCATGCTCAACTACATCGCCCTGAACCTGTTGCTGTACTTCGTGCACGGCCCGCTGAAAGACCCCGAGGGCTACAACTTTCCGCAATCGGCCATGTTCGGCGACATGGCGCGCCTGCCGCTGCTGAGTGAAGACGGCCGTTTGCATGCCGGCATTTACTTCGCCCTGTTGGCACTGGTGGCGGTGTGGGTGCTGCTGCAAAAAAGCTTTCTGGGCTTTCAAATCAAAGTGCTTGGGCTGGACCGTCGCGCGGCCGGATTCGTTGGCTTTCGTGAGAAGCGCCTGGTCTGGTTTGCGCTGCTGGTCAGCGGCGCGCTCGCCGGCTTGGCGGGCGTCAGCGAAGTGGCCGGGCCGATTGGCCAACTGGTGCCGCAGGTGTCGCCGGGCTACGGCTATGCCGCCATCACCGTGGCGTTTCTCGGGCGCTTGAACCCGCTCGGCATCGTCTTCGCCAGCCTGCTGATGGCGCTGCTGTACATCGGTGGTGAGAGTGCGCAGCTGAGCCTGAACTTGCCTCAGGCGATCACCCAGTTGTTCCAGGGAATGATGCTGTTTTTCCTGCTGGCGTGTGATGTGTTGATTTTGTACCGGCCGCGGGTGAAGGCGGTTTGGAAGCGGCGGTTGGCGGTTAAAGCGGCGGCGGGCTGAACGTCCCCCTCACCCCAACCCTCTCCCACGAGGGGAGAGGGAGCCAGACCGCACGCGATTCGGCTCCCCTCACCCGCTTGCGGGAGAGGGGCTGGGGGAGAGGGCAAGCCGTTCGCCATTACATAATTTGCGGAGCAACACCCGATGGATCTCGACCTGTTAAGCAACATCCTTTTCGCCATGGCCCGCACCGGCACGCCGCTGCTGCTGGTGGCCCTGGGCGAACTCATTTGCGAGAAAAGTGGCGTTCTCAACCTTGGCCAGGAAGGCATGATGCTGTTCGGCGCGGTGATCGGTTTTATCGTCGCCTTCAGCACTGGCAGCCTGTGGCTCGGCGTGTTGCTGGCCATGGCGGCGGGCATGCTGTTGTCGACCTTGTTCGCCGCCGTAGCCCTGGGCTTTAACGCCAATCAGGTGGCCACCGGTTTGGCCTTGACCATCTTTGGCGTCGGCCTCTCCTCCTTCATCGGCGCCGCTTGGGTCGGCAAACCATTGGCCGGCTTCGAACCGCTGGTGATTCCGCTGCTCAGCGATATCCCGCTGATTGGCCGCATGCTCTTCGCCCAGGACGCCTTGATTTACCTGTCCTTCGCGCTGTTTGCGCTGGTGGCGTGGGTGCTGCTGAAAAGCCGCATCGGTTTAATCATCCAGGCCGTCGGCGAAAACCCCGACGCCGCCAGCGCCATGGGGTTGCCGGTGCTACGCGTGCGCACCCTGGCCGTGATGTTCGGCGGCGCCATGGCCGGGCTGGCGGGCGGCTATCTGTCCCTCGCCTACACGCCCATGTGGGCCGAAAACATGACCGCTGGCCGCGGCTGGATTGCCCTGGCGCTGGTGGTATTCGCCAGCTGGCGCGTATTGCGCGTATTGCTCGGCGCATACCTGTTTGGCCTGGCCAGCATTCTGCATTTGGTGGCGCAGGGCATTGGTTTGTCCGTGCCCTCGAACCTGCTGGCGATGCTGCCGTATGTCGCCACGATTGTGGTGCTGGTCCTGCTCTCGCGAGACGCCATCAAAACCCGCCTGTTTGCGCCAGTGTCGTTGGGCAAACCGTGGCAGCCTGGGCATTGAGTGGTTGAGCCGAAGGCTAAGCCCAACGAACCATCCACACACACGCCCTGTTGATCCTGACCACCCAGTTAGGTATTGTCGCCCCCACGCCTTACGGCTACCTGGATCAGCAGACAGGGCAACACTGAGCTGGCTACCTGAAATCAACCTCAAGGAGCCTGCTCACATGGCAGCTACCCGTCTCTGGATCAAAAATCCCCTCGCCGTTTTCACTGCTAATTCACTCGACGCCACTGGCGGTCTGGTGGTGGAAAACGGGGTTATCGCCGAAGTGCTCGGCACTGGCCAATCTCCTTCCCGCCCGTGTGATTCCACCTTCGATGCCCGCGAGCATGTGTTGCTGCCGGGCCTGATCAATACCCACCATCACTTCTATCAAACCCTCACCCGTGCCTGGGGCCCGGTGGTTAATCAGCCGCTGTTTCCGTGGCTGAAAACCTTGTACCCGGTGTGGGCGCGGTTGACGCCTGAGAAGCTGGCGCTGGCAACCAAGGTGGCGCTGGCCGAGTTGCTGTTGTCCGGTTGCAGCACGGCGGCCGATCACCATTACCTGTTCCCGGGTGGCCTGGAAAACGCCATTGATGTGCAGGTTGATGTGGTGCGCGAGCTGGGCATGCGCGCGATGCTTACGCGCGGTTCCATGAGCCTGGGCGAGGCCGATGGTGGCTTGCCGCCGCAGCAAACGGTGCAGGAAGGCGAGGTGATTCTGGCCGACAGCCAGCGCCTGATCGAGCAGTACCACGAGCGTGGCGATGGCGCGCACATTCAGATTGCCCTGGCGCCGTGCTCACCGTTTTCGGTCACCCAGGACATCATGCGCCAGAGCGCCGAACTGGCTGAGCGGCTGGACGTGCGCTTGCACACGCACCTGGCCGAAACGCTGGATGAAGAAGACTTCTGCCTGCAACGGTTCGGCCTGCGTACCGTGGATTACCTCGACAGCGTCGGCTGGCTCAGTTCACGCACGTGGCTCGCCCACGGCATTCACTTCAACCCGGACGAAATCGCCCGTCTCGGCGCGGCCGGCACCGGTATCTGCCATTGCCCAAGCTCGAACATGCGCCTGGCTTCGGGCATTTGCCCGACGGTGGACCTGGAAGCCGCCGGCGCGCCGATTGGTATTGGCGTGGACGGCTCGGCTTCGAACGATGGCTCGAACATGATTCTCGAAGCGCGTCAGGCGTTGTACATCCAACGCTTGCGTTATGGCGCTGAGAAAATCACGCCGGAGCTGGCGTTGGGTTGGGCGAGCAAAGGCTCGGCGAAATTGCTGGGCCGCACGGATATTGGCGAGCTGGCGGTGGGTAAACAGGCCGACCTGGCGTTTTTCAAGCAGGACGAACTGCGCTTCTCCGGCAGCCACGACCCGGTTTCCGCGTTGCTGTTGTGCGGCGCAGATCGAGCCGACCGCATGATGATCGGCGGCGAATGGCGTGTGGTGGATGGACAGATTGAAGGCCTGGATGTTGCCCAGCTGATCGCCGACCACCGCCAGGCTGCAAAAGCGTTAATCGCCGGATAACCCGGCCGTTGCACCACATCACAGCGCCCACGCGGCGCAACGCACCAACAGCGTTCTCTTGCTGCATGCCGGTAACCGCTGGCGCCCCGTTTCTACAAGGCGCCAGCGGTTATTTGTCCAGTTGGTCAATTTTTTGCAATTGCTCTCGCCAGCCATTCAAAAAAACAACGACACACATCACTGGAGCTCCATTCGCTATGCAGAACACATTTAAAAAGCCCCTGCTGCGGACCCTGATCGCCGCACTCGGTTTCAGCGCCACGTTGGGCGCTTCGGCCGCTGAACCGCTGAAGGTGGGGTTTGTTTATATCGGCCCGGTGGGCGATCACGGTTGGACTTATCAGCACGAGCAAGGCCGCAAGGCGATGGCCGAAGCTCTCGGCGACAAGGTCGATACCAGCTTTGTCGAAAACGTGCCCGAAGGCGCCGACGCCGAACGCGTGATCCGCAACATGGCCAAGGGCGGCTACAAGCTGATTTTCACCACCTCGTTCGGCTACATGAACCCGACGCTGAAAGTGGCCAAGCAATTCCCCGGCGTCACCTTTGAGCACGCCACCGGCTACAAGCAGGACAAGAACCTCGGCACTTACCTGGCGCGCACCTATGAAGGCCGTTATGTGGGCGGCTACCTCGCGGCGAAAATGACCAAGACCAAGAAGGTCGGCTACGTGGCATCGTTCCCGATTCCGGAAGTGATCCGCGACATCAACGCCATCCAACTGGCGCTGGACAAGTACAACCCCGGCACCGAAATGAAAGTGGTGTGGGTGAACTCCTGGTTCGATCCGGGCAAGGAATCCGACGCCGCCAACGCGCTGATCGACCAAGGCGTAGACGTGGTGTTCCAGCACACCGACAGCCCGGCGCCAATCCAGACCGCCGAACGTCGCGGTGTGTACTCGGTGGGCTACGCCTCCGACATGGCGCACTTCGGGCCGAAAGCGGTGCTGACGTCCATCGTCAACAACTGGGGCCCGCATTACATCAAGTCGACCCAAGCGGTGCTCGACGGCACGTGGAAATCGCAAGATTTCTGGGGCGGGCTGGCTGACGGCACCGTGGAACTGCCGATCAGCGACATCGTGCCGGCCGATGTAAAAACCGAGGCAGAAAAAATTATCGCGGACATCAAGTCCGGCGCCTTCCACCCGTTCACCGGCCCGATCAAAGACCAAACCGGCGCGGTAAAAATTCCGGCTGGCGTGGTCGCCACCGAAGCGGAACTGGCCTCGATGAATTACTACGTTGAAAACGTAAAGGCCGAACTACCTAAATAATTACACCCGTAAAACCGGGGCACCTTTGCGGTGCCCTTTTTGCATTTGCTATCCGTGCCGTCCCTGCTGAGTTGCTCAGCAGAACCGCCTCTTCGCTATGGGTACGAGAAGACCTGAGCAGCTTGGAGCCGACATGCCCAATTCCCTTCCCATTATCGACATTGCCCCGCTGTACCAACACGACGACGCCGGCTGGCTGAGCGTTGCCAAGCAGATCGATGCGGCCTGCCGCGAGTGGGGCTTTTTCTATATCAAGGGCCACCCGATCAGCGCGCAACGCATCGACGATTTGCTCAACGCGGCGAAGACGTTTTTCGCCAGCAGCGAAACTGACAAGCTGCGCATCGACATCACCCAGAGCGAGCACCATCGCGGCTACGGCGGCATCGCCACCGAGCAGCTCGACCCGACCAAGCCGAGCGATCTGAAAGAAACCTTCGACATGGGCTTTCACATGCCCGCCGACCACCCGGAAGTGCTCGCCGGCAAACCGCTGCGCGGCCCGAATCGCCACCCCGACCAGCCCGGTTGGGAAGCGTTGATGGAACAGCATTACGTCAACATGCAAGCGCTGGCGAAAACCTTGCTGCGGGCCATGACCATTGCGCTGGATATCGACCGCGACTTTTTCGACGTGCGCTTCGACGAGCCCATCAGCGTGCTGCGCATGATCCATTACCCGCCGCGCCACACCGCCAGCAGCGCCGAGCAACAGGGCGCCGGCGCGCACACCGATTACGGCTGCATCACCTTGCTGTACCAGGACGACGCTGGCGGCTTGCAGGTGCAAAACGTCAAGGGCGAATGGATTGACGCGCCGCCGATTGCCGGCACCTTTGTGGTCAACCTTGGCGACATGATGGCGCGCTGGAGCAACGACCGGTACAAGTCGACGCCACACCGGGTAATCAGCCCGCTGGGCGTGGATCGCTACTCGATGCCGTTCTTCGCCGAGCCGCACCCGGACACCGTGATCAGTTGCCTGCCGGGCTGCTCGGATGACAGCCATCCGCCGAAGTACCCGCCGGTGACCAGCGTGGCGTATTTGATGTCGCGGTTTGCCGATACGTACGCCTATATCCGCGAGCAGGAAGCGATGTAGCAAAAACTCGCGGCTAAAGCCGCTCCCACAGGAGCTAAACGTTACCTGTAGGAGAGGCTTTAGCCTCGAGCTTTTCAGCCGCCCCTCCGTCCCCCGGCTATGCTGTGCTCCCTACCCTTTCAACAGGAGCCGACCATGGCACAGACAAAATCCGCACTCATCATCGGCGCCTCGCGCGGCCTCGGGCTGGGCCTGGTACGCCAGCTGCACGCCGATGGCTGGCAGGTGACGGCCACCGTTCGCAGCCAGAATGGCGTCGATGCATTGCAGGCGCTGGCCGGGGTAAAGGTCGAGCAACTGGAGATGAACGACGGCGCGCAAGTAAGCGCGTTTCAGCAGCGCGTGGCGGGGCAGATGTTCGATCTGGTGTTTATCAACGCCGGCGTTTCCGGTCCGTCGCATCAGTCGGTTGAAGAAGCCACTGTCGAGGAGATCGGTCAGCTGTTTATGACCAACGCCATCGCCCCGATCCGCCTGGCGCAACGGCTGGTGGCGCAGATCAACAAGCCCGACGGCGTGCTCGCTTTTATGAGTTCGGTGCTGGGCAGCGTGGCCATTCCCGAGGGCAACAATATGGCGTTGTACAAGGCCAGCAAGGCGGCGCTGAATTCGATGACCAACAGTTTTGTGTGCGAGCTACAAAACGACGGGCTGACAGTGCTTTCAATGCACCCGGGCTGGGTGAAAACCGACATGGGCGGCGAAGGCGCAACACTGGATATCGAGACCAGTTGCAAAGGGATGGTGGCGCAAATCAACAAACAGGCCGGCGTGGGTGGGCATCGGTTTATTGATTACCAGGGCGAAGCGATTGCTTGGTAAGAGCCGCCCTCACCCCAACCCTCTCCCGTAGGGGGTCAAATCGCGCTAGAGGGGCGGACGGCGTTTGTCTCCCCTCGCCCGGCACGGGAGAGGGGCTGGGGGTGAGGGCGCGGTTTACAGGCCGATAAACGTCAGCATCAAAAACGTCGCAAACAACGCAAAGTGAGTCATGCCTTCAATGGCGTTGGTCTCGCCGTCGTTAAGGTTAATCGCCGCCACCACCAGGGTGATAAACACCATCATGGTTTGCACCGGTGTCATGGCCATGATGAACGGCTGACCGGTATACAGCGCGATGCCTTCCATCACCGGCACGGTGAGAATTACGGTCGACAGCGAAGCACCGAGTGCAATGTTCACCACCGACTGCATGCGGTTGGCCATGGCCGCGCGCAAGGCGGTGAGAATTTCCGGCGCGGCGGAAATACCGGCCACCAACAGCGCCGCCAACACGGGTGGCGCGCCGGTGCCCTCAAGGCCGAGGTCGAGGGTTTTCGACATCACTTCCGCCAAGGCACCAATCACCACCACGCCGACGATCAACAAACCAATCGACAACGACTTGCTCTCGCGCTCTTCTTCCTGAGCGTTGGCGCGGCGTTTTTCCGGGTAGCTGTAGCTGAAGAAGTAACTGTGCGGGCCGACCTGCATGCGCAGGAACAAGCCGTAGAGCATGACCATCATGACGATGGTGAACGCCGAATAGGCTTTCCACGAATGCTCCGGGACGAACTCCGGCACGATCATGGAAATGCCCATGGCGGTAAGGATCATCACGCTGTAGCTGCGCGCGGAGTCGTCGTTGTACGGCTGCTCGCCGTGCTTGAGGCCGCCCATCAAGGCGGCGAGGCCGAGGATGCCGTTGATGTCGAGCATCACCGCCGAATAAATGGTGTCGCGCACCAGGGTTGGCGACGCTTCGTTGCTCATCATGATGCCCAGCACTACCACTTCCACCAGCACGGCGGCCGAGGTGAGGATCATGGTGCCGTAGGGGTCGCCTACCCGGTGCGCCAGCAGCTCGGCGTGGTGCGCCACCCGCATCGAGGCGCAGATGATGGCCGCCACCAGCACCAATGCGCTGACCAGCGCGACGGCTTGCCCCGAATGCAGCAGCACATGCTCCAGCGGGTAGGCAATCGCCACCGCCAGGATGGCGATCAGCAGCATCTTTTCGTTCTTGAGGTGGGCAAGCATGGGATGTCGGCGCTCCGTGGCAACAAAATGTTTCGGCAGTCTACGTGGCCATCCGTTCAGAGAGAATCGCGCGCGGGATTCTGTCTTCACGGTCAGCTAAACTAGCCGGCATTTCCAACTGACAAGGTGCTCACCATGTACGACTGGCTCAACGCCCTGCCCAAAGCCGAATTGCACCTGCACCTGGAAGGCTCGCTGGAGCCGGAGTTGCTATTCACGTTGGCCGAGCGCAATAAAATTGCCCTGCCGTGGAACGACGTTGAAGCGCTGCGCAGCGCCTACGCGTTCAACAACCTGCAAGAGTTTCTCGACCTCTACTACCAAGGCGCTGATGTGCTGCGCACCGAGCAGGATTTTTACGACCTGACCTGGGCGTACCTGCAACGCTGCAAAGCGCAGAACGTGGTGCACACCGAACCCTTTTACGACCCGCAAACCCACACAGATCGTGGCATTCCTTTTGAAGTGGCGCTCAACGGCATCGCCACTGCGCTCAAAGATGGCCGAGAGCAACTGGGCGTGAATAGCGGTTTGATCTTGAGTTTTCTCCGTCACTTGCCCGAAGACGCCGCGCAGAAAACCCTCGACCAGGCGCTGCCGTTTCGCGACGCGTTTTTTGCCGTCGGCCTCGACAGCTCGGAGATGGGCCACCCGCCGAGCAAATTCCAGCGCGTGTTCGACCGTGCTCGCGGCGAAGGTTTCCTCACCGTGGCGCACGCCGGCGAAGAAGGCCCGCCCGAGTACATTTGGGAAGCGCTGGATCTGCTGAAAATCAGCCGCATCGACCACGGCGTACGCGCCAGCGAAGACCCGCGCTTGATGCAACGAATCATCGACGAACAAATTCCGCTGACCGTGTGCCCGCTGTCCAACACCAAGCTTTGCGTGTTCGACCACATGGGCCAGCACAACATTCTCGACATGCTCGAACAGGGCGTGAAAGTGACGGTGAACTCGGATGACCCGGCGTACTTCGGCGGCTACGTGACCGAGAACTTCATGGCGCTGCACGAGCACCTGGGCATGACTCAGGAGCAGGCGCAGCGGCTGGCGCAGAATAGTTTGGATGCGCGGTTGGTGAAGGGTTGAGCCTTTAGATCGGCGGGGGACCTCCCCCCTCTCCCTAGCCCTCTCCCTCAGGGAGAGGGGACGAAAAGCCAAAGCGCTGCGCTGATCGGCTCCCCTCGCCCGCGCGCGGGAGAGGGGCTGGGGGAGAGGGCAAGGCCTACGCGGTCTGCATAGGTTTGACTCGCGAAACCACCAACCAATCCAGCACCCCAATCACCACCAGCGACATCCCCACCAGCGGAAACGCCACGCCCAACGCGATGATGATCACCACCGCCGTCTTCCACAGCGGCAAGTCATGGCGCAGCGGCGGAACCCCAAGCTGGCCTTGTGGCCGACGCTTCCACCAGATCATCAGACCACTCACCGAGCTGAGCAAAATCAGCAGGCACACGGCCAACATAAACAGCTGATTGGCCAGGCCGAACAGTTTGCCTTCGTGCAGCATCACCCCGGTTTCCACGCTTTTGGCCACCAGGTTGTAGTGCTGCCAGCGCACGTCGGCGAGCACCTTGCCGCTGTATTGGTCGATGTGCAGGGTGGCGTCGTTGCGCGGGTCGTCGGCGAAGACCGCGATGGTGTAAACGCCCTCTGCGCCCTGCGGCAGGGTGATGCTGTAGCCGGGCGTTACGCCGTTGGCTTCGGCGATGTCGACCACCTGTTGTAACGGGATCTGGCCGCTGGCGGCGGGCGCCATGTCGGCCATGTGGTGGCCGTTGTGCGCCGCATGGGGATCGACAGCCGGCGCCTTGGAGGCTGGCAGCGGTGTGTTCTCCACGGCCCAGGGCACGGTCTGTGAATCGCGTGTGTTGAGGCTGCGGGCTTCGGCGCCGGACTTGGGCACGTCGTTCCACATGGCGGCCGGAAACTGGTTCCACACATCAGCGAAGCTTTTGCCCCAGAAGCCGGTCCACGTCATGCCGGTGAGCAGCATAAACAGCAAAAGCAGTGAACCCCAGAAACCGGTCACCGCGTGCACGTCGCGCCAGAACAAACGCCCCCGCGCGGCCATGCGTGGCCATAACACGCCCGCGCCCCAGCGACCACGCGGCCACCATAGGTACAGGCCCGACACCACCAGCACCACGCCCCACCCGGCGGCCAATTCCACCAGCCGGTCGCCGACGGTGCCGATCATCAACTCGCCATGCAACGCGCGGGCGATGGCTTGCAGGTTGTTCTGCGCGTCCTGGCTGCCGAGCACCGTGCCGCTGTACGGATCGACAAACAGATTGAGCTTGCGCCCCGCCTCGGTCACCACGAACTGCGCGCTGTGGCGTTCGTCCACAGGCGGCAGGTACTGGCTCACGGCAGCTTGGGGATACTCCGCCTGCACCCGCGCCAGTTGCGCTTCGGCGCTCAGGCGTTGGCCAATCGGATTGACTTCCAGCAGCTCGGTGTACATCAGGCTGTCGAGCTGCGGTTTGAACAGATAAATGATGCCCGTCAGCGACAGCATCACCATGAACGGAATGACAAACAGACCGGCGTAGAAATGCCATCGCCAGGCCTGGTTATAGAACGACACAGGCGCCTTGCTCATACGTTTTCCCCCGGCGTGTTAGTTGCTGTGCTCAGGCATGTCGTGCTTGGACATGTCGTGCTGCGCCGGCGGTGCATCTTTTTGCACGGCCACTTGCACGGTCACTTCGCCCGCCTTTTCAAACGTCAAGGTCAGGGGAAAACGCTCGCCGTCTTTGAGCGGTTGTTTCAGGTTGAACAGCATCACGTGGTAGGCCATGGGCGCGAAGGTCGCTTCGCCGCCAGCCGGCACGGTGACGAATTGCACCTGCTGCATTTTCATCAGACCGTTCTGGTCGATGTGCTCGTGCATCTCGGCTTTGCCGGCCGCGGGCGTTGAAACCGACAGCAGGCGATCGGCGCTGGCGCCTTTGTTGTGCACGATGAAATAAGCCGCCGCCGTGGGCGCGCCCGGCGGCATTTCGCGCGACCACGGATGATCGATATGCAGCTCGCCCACTTCGTACTCGTGGGCCATGGCAGCAAACGGCACGCTCAGCAGCGCGCTCAGAAACAGGGACTTGAACAGGGTCATCGCACTTCTCCAAAAAATGAACACAGGGTTACCAGCAGAACCGCATGTTCAGAGCGGGGAAGCGCGGGGGTTGGCCGAGGGCCATAAGTAACGGGGCGGCGCTTTGCTGCGCGGCTCCCAGGTCGGGAGGCGGTCGCGGCGCGGGCGCAGCAGCCAGCTCAGGCAGAACAGCAGCGCCAGGCCGAGGCTGATGGCGCCGCAGAGGGGACAGTTAAACGACGGGGTGGCGCTGTCGTCGTTGATCGAGCCGCTGCCCGAATCCAGCGTCGGGCCGGCGCCGTTGTCGGCCGAGCAGAAGGCGCCGCCCAGACCATTCAAGCTCAAGCCCATCATCTGCCCATGGCCAATGCCGCAGGCGAGCACGTTGAACAGCACGCTGAAATACAGCAGCCAGGCAACGAGTGAGCGATGGGAGGGGGAGGCGATCATGGCGCGCGACTCTACCAGCGCGCGGCGCGATGACAAGCCCCGGCGCACGAGCCATTTGCCGCACATGCCGTTTCGTTGGACGGCACTAAGGCTTGGCTTCGAGCAGTTGGCTACAACGCAATTGAATGAACTCACGCAGCAAGTACACCGTTTTACTCAGTTGGGCGCGATGGGTGCAGATTAGGTTAAGAGCCGCAGGCTCGCCACGCAGTTCCGGCAACAGCACCTTTAGGCGCCCGGCCTTCACGTCGGCGGCAACGTCCAGCCAGGATTTGTACATAACGCCGCGCCCGGCCACGCCCCAGCGGCGCACCACGTCGGCATCGTCACTGACCTGATTACCGCCCACCGTCACGCTCAGTTCACGCTTGCCATCGATAAACCGCCAGCGCTCGTGCAGACGTCCGCCGAGCATGTACAGCAGGCAATTGTGTTGCGCCAGTTGATCGATACGCAGCGGTTCGCCGTGTTTGTTCAGGTAGGCCGGCGAGGCGCACAACACGCGGCGATTGCTCGGTGCTAGCGGCAGCGCCACCAGGCTGGAATCTTCGGGCGCGCCGTAGCGAATGGCGATGTCCACCGGCTGGCGGAACAGGTCGGCGTTGCGGTCGCCCAGCAGCAGGCGCACATGCAATAGCGGGTGCTCGGCTTGGAACTCATCGAGCCAGGGCAGCAGCACATTGCGACCGAAATCCGACGGTGCGGAAATTTGTAGCACCCCACTAATGTCTACCTTCCTGCCCGCCAATTGCTGCTGGGCTTCGTCTAGGCTTTGCAGAGCTGCACGGGCATAGCCCAGAAACTGCTCGCCTTCAGGCGTCATGCGCAAACTGCGGGTGGAGCGCGCGAACAGACGCACTTCGAGCTGCTGCTCGAGCCGCTTGAGCGCCGCGCTGGCCACGGCGGGCGACACATCCAGATCACGCGCCGCCGCCGACAGGCTGCCGAGGTCAGCGGTACGCACAACAATTTGCAGATCATCCAGGCGCAACATGGCGGTTCTCGCGGCAGGCAATTATCAATAGAGAATTGAAAGAGAGTTCGCTTTTACGCTCTTTTTCCCACTCGCGAAATATCAGAACCTGCGCGCCATCCATCGCCCATACACTTTTCGGAGTCTTCATATGAAAGCCATCGCCTATTACCACTCGCTGCCCATTGACAACGAGGCCGCCCTGCAAGACATCGAACTGCCCGCCCCCACTCCCCTGCCCCGTGATGTGCTGGTGGAAGTGCGGGCGATTTCGGTAAACCCGGTCGATACCAAAATCCGTAAAAACGTGGCGCCCGAAAATGGTGACGCGAAGGTTCTGGGCTGGGATGTAGCCGGCGTGGTGAAAGCGGTGGGCAGCGAAGTGACCCTGTTCAAGGTCGGCGACAAGGTGTTCTACGCCGGCGCGCTGACCCGAGCCGGCGCTAACAGCGAGCTGCACGTGGTGGACGAACGCATCGTCGGCCATATGCCGAAAAACCTCAGCTTCACCCAAAGTGCCGCCCTGCCGCTGACGGCGATCACCGCCTGGGAATTGCTGTTCGAACGCTTGCAGGTGCCGCAGGGCAGCAGCGGCAAAAAGCACAGCATCCTAGTGGTAGGCGCGGCCGGGGGCGTGGGTTCGATTCTGGTGCAACTGGCCCGTCAGCTCACCGACCTCACCGTAATCGGCACCGCCTCGCGCAGCGAAACTCAGGACTGGGTGCGCGAACTGGGCGCCCACCACGTTATTGACCACAGCAAGCCGTTGGCTGAAGAACTCAAACGCATCGGCGTTGGCCAGGTGACCTACGTTGCCAGCCTGACCAACACGGACGACCATTTCGACCAACTGGTGGAAGCGCTGGAACCGCAAGGCAAGCTGGGCCTGATCGACGACCCGAAAAGCCTCGACGTGACCAAGCTCAAGCGCAAGAGCCTGTCGCTGCATTGGGAGTTTATGTACACCCGCTCGATGTTCGAGACCGCCGACATGATCGAGCAGCATCGCCTGCTGAATCAGGTGGCCGAGCTGATCGACGCCGGCACGTTGAAAACCACCGTCGGCGAGCACTTCGGCAGCATCAACGCCGCCAACCTGCGCCGCGCTCATGCGCTGCTGGAAAGCGGTAAGGCCAAGGGCAAGATTGTGCTTGAGAGCTTCTAACTGCCGTGACGGCGATCGCGGCTGATCGGAGTGACGCCCTGCAGCTCCTACAGGTTTTTTTATCAACTGTGGGAGCGGCTTCAGCCGCGATGCTTTTAACCAGACGACCGCGTGTCGCCAAACATCAAACCGTCAAAGAAAATTCACGAACGCTGGCTAGACTGCAACTTCCTCGACATACCAACCGCAGGAGGCAGGCATGAAAATTCTTGTTCGTACGCTCTCCACGCCGCAAGGCCCGCTTTGGCAAGTTCGCATGGATCAACATGCCGTGAGTTTCCGCAGCGAGGCGCAAGCCCGCGAGTTCGTCACCACCCTGGAAGCCCGGCTGAAGGCCCCGCACCAACTCCCGCAAGTCGAACAACGCGCCGCCGGATAGCGCGTTTTTTTATGCCCGACGTGCCGTTACAACACCCCGAACGGCACGTTCTTGGCGCTGCGTGAAGTCACCAGCGCCAGCACCATCGCCACCACACCGCACAGGCTGATGACCATCGCCATCGGCATTGCCGTGCCGTCGTGCAGCACGCCCACCAAACTGGCGGCACCCGCCGCCACGCTGAACTGCAAGCAACCGAGCAACGCCGACGCGCTGCCCGCGTGACTGCCCTGCCCGGCCATGGCGCACGCCGACGCGTTGGGAATGATGCAACCCAGGCTGGCGATAAAGCAGAACAACGGCAGCATCAGCGGCCACAACTGCGCCGGCTTGAACGCGGTGACGGCCAGCAGAATCAGGGCGAACAGCAGGTACAGCCACACGATCCGCACCAGCCAATAACCGGGGCCGTGGTGACGCAACAAACGCGCGTTGATCTGCGCCGTCAGAATGAACCCCGCCGCATTGCCGCCAAACAGCCAGCCGTAATGCTCGGGCGGTACGCCGTACAGTTCGATAAACACAAAGGGCGAGCCGGCGATATAAGCGAACATGCCCGCCATAGCGACGCCGCCCGTGAGCGCATGGCCGAGGAACTGGCCGTCGCCCAACAAACGCCAATACTGACGAAATGCCCCGCGCAACGGCGGACGCGCGACGCCGGTGGGAATGGTCTCCGGCAACCACAGCGCCACGCCGAGCAGGCACAGCACGCTGAACCCGGTGAGGCACCAGAAAATCGACGGCCAGCCAAACAGATTGAGCAACACACCGCCACCGAACGGCGCGAGGATCGGCGCCACACCCATTACCAGCATCAATTGCGAGAAGGCTTTGGCCGAGGCCAGCGGGTCGCACAGATCACGAATAACCGCGCGGGAAATCACCATACCGGCGCAACCGCCTAAGGCCTGAACAAACCGCGAAGCAATCAGCCACTCCAGACTCGACGACAGCGCACACGCGGCCGATGCCAACGTAAACAGCACCACACCGACGAGCAGCGGCAGGCGGCGACCGAAGCGATCGGTCAGCGGCCCGTATACCAATTGACCAATCGCCAGGCCGCTGAAATACGCGGCCAGGGTGAGCTGAATATGCTCGACGTCGGTGCCGAAGGCGTGAGCCAGGGTGGGGAAACTGGGCAGGTAGAAATCGATGGCCAATGGGCCGAAGGCACTGAGCGCGCCGAGGATTAGCAGGATACGTAAGTTCATTAAAGGTCCGGCAACAGCGAGAACACGAGGCGGGGCATGGTACACCGTGGGAGGGGGTGAGGCGCAGGTGGAGGGGGTGGTTGGGCGATGGCCGGGGAGACGGTTGATTTTAATAAGAGCTTGGTCATGCTCGCGAAGGTGGGGGGCCGACGATTCGGGATCCACGGTTGTTCAGGAATCGCCGCTCGACGAGAGACTCTGGATCCCCGCGTGCGCGAGGATGACGGTGGACTTTAATAACACCTCCGTCATCCTCGCGAAGGCGGCGGTCTGACGATTCGGGATCCACGGTTGTTCAGGGATCGCTGCTCGGCGCGAGATTCTGGATCCCCGCGTGCGCGAGGATGACGGTGGACTTTGATAACACCTCCGTCATCCTCGCGAAGGCGGCGGTCCGACGATTCGGGATCCAGGCTCGCTCAGTTATCACCGATCCGCAGGCAAATCACTCGCCCGAGGAACCTCAGGCTCCACCACTTTCCCCTTATCCCCCTTCCCTTTCCCCATTCGCGCCGACGCACTTTCCACCAGCAAATAAAACATCGGAATCATAAACGTCGCCAACAGCGTCGCCGCCAACATGCCGCCAATCACCCCGGTGCCTATGGAGTGGCGACTCGCCGACCCAGCCCCCGTGCTGATGGCCAACGGTACACAGCCGAGAATAAAGGCCAGCGAGGTCATGACGATGGGCCGGAAGCGCAGTTTCGCGGCCTCAAGCGCCGAGTCGTAAATGCTCATGCCTTGGCTGCGGCACAGTACGGCGAATTCGACGATAAGGATGGCGTTCTTCGCCGCCAACCCAATCAGCGTCACCAGGCCGACCTGGAAGTACACGTCGTTCTGAATGCCGCGCAGCCATACCGCCAGAATGGCGCCGAACACCGCGAACGGCACCGCCGTGACCACGGCCAGCGGCAAGGTCCAGCGTTCGTATTGGGCGGCAAGAATCAGGAACACCATCACCAGCCCGAATAGAAACGCGGTACTGCCAGAACCCTGGGAAGCCAGTTCCTGATACGCCTGGCCGATCCAGCCGATGGTGTAGTCGCTGCCCAACGTCGCATCGGCCACTTCCTGCATCGCTTGCAGCGCTTGTCCCGAGCTGTAGCCAGGCGCCGGCCCGCCGAGAACTTTCGCGGCTGGGTACACGTTGAACCGCGCATAACTGTCGGGCCCGAGAATGCGCCGTACGCTGACCAATGAGGACAGCGGAATCAGCTCGGACGTGGCGGTGGAGCGCACGTACACCTGGCTCAGGTCTTCGGGCTTGCGCCGGAACTCCGCCTCCGCCTGCAAGCTCACCTGCCACGTGCGGCCGTAGAGGTTGAAGTCGTTGACGTAGTAGCTGCCGAAGGTGGTTTGCATGGCGGTGAATACATCGTTGATCGCCACGCCCAAGGCCCGCGCTTTGATGCGGTCAAGGTCGATGTAGTACTGCGGCACGTCGGCGTTGAAGGTGGTATTCACGCCCGCCAGCTCGGGCCGCTTGGCGGCTTCGGCCATGAATTTATGTACAGTCTCAGCCAGTTTTTCACTGCTGCCGCCACTGCGGTCCTGGATGTACGCCTCGAAGCCGCCAGTGGTGCTCATGCCGGTGATGGGCGGCGGGTTGAAGGTCATGACCATGGCGTCTTTTTGCGCGGCGCCCATACCCATGAACGCGCCAGGCAGGTTGCGCGCGTCCAGCTCCTCGGTGGTGCGCTCGCTCCAGTCTTTGAGCGGCACGAACGACACCCCGGCGTTGCTGCGCGTGCCGAACGTGAGCACGTCGAAACCGGCGAAGGTCACCACGTCTTGCACGGCCGGGTGCTTCATCAGTTGCTGGGTCACCTCGCCGGTCACTTTCTCGGTGCGCGTCAGCGAGGCGGCGGCCGGCAGGAAGTAGGCGTTGATGACGTAGCCCTGGTCTTCATCCGGCACCAGCGACCCCGGCACGCGGCCGAACAACACCACCATCAAGGCGATCATGCCGCCGAACAGCAGCAAGCCGATTATCGAGCGCTTGAGAAAGAACACCACGCCCCGGCTGTAGCCATTCGTGGCGCGTTCAAAGAAGGTGTTGAACCAGCGGAACGGCGCCGCCGGCTCGTGGTGCCCGGGCTTGAGTAACAAGGCGCACAGCGCCGGCGACAGCGTCAGCGCCACCAGGCCGGACACCGCCACCGACACGGCAATGGTGATGGCGAACTGCGAATACATCTGCCCCGCCAGCCCGCCGAGAAAGCCCACCGGAATAAACACCGCGCACAGCACCAGCACGATGGCGATGATCGGCCCGGTCACCTCTTCCATGGCTTTGATCGCCGCCTCGCGCGGCGGCAGTTTCTCGGTGCGCATCACCCGCTCGACGTTTTCCAGCACCACAATCGCATCGTCCACCACGATGCCGATGGCCAGCACCAGGCCGAACAGGGTCAGCAAGTTGATCGAGAAACCGAGCAGGTACATGCCGGCGAACGTGCCGATCAGCGACACCGGAATGGCCAGCACCGGAATCAGTGTGGCGCGCCAGTTCTGCAGGAAAATAAACACCACCAGCACCACCAACACCAGCGCTTCGAAGAAAGTGTGAATCACCTCTTCAATGGAAACGGTCACGAACTTGGTGGTGTCGTAGGGGATTTTGTAGGTGATGCCCGAAGGGAAGCGCTTGGCCAGGCGCTCCATGGTCTGGTTCACCAGCTTGGCGGTATCCAACGCGTTAGCGCCCGGTTGCAGGTAGATACCGAAGGCAGCGTTTTGCTGACCGTTCAGGGTCGTTACCAGCGAATAATCCTGCGCGCCCAGCTCCACTCTCGCCACATCTTTAAGCAGCAGGCTGGCGCCGGTGGCGTCGGTGCGCAGAATGATGTTTTCGAACTCTTTCGGGTCGGCAAAACGGCCTTGAGTCGTCACCGTATAGGTGAAGTCCTGCTCCTGAGTGAGCGGCTGTTTGCCGAAGCTGCCGGCGGCGAATTGCGAGTTCTGCTCCTGAATGGCATTCACCACGTCGGTGGGCGTGAGGTTGTATTGCGCCAGCTTGTCCGGGCGCAGCCAGATGCGCATGGAGTAATCCTTGGAACCGAACTGGCTGGCATCGCCCACGCCTTTAAGGCGCTTGAGTTCATCGATGACGTTGATCAGCGCGTAGTTGCTGATAAAGATCGGATCGCGCGAACCGTCCGGCGAATACAGGGTGATGACTTGCAGGATGTCGGAGGATTTCTTCTCCACCTTCACCCCTTGGC
Source organism: Pseudomonas sp. AC070 (assembly GCF_979258635.1). Taxonomy (NCBI): domain Bacteria; kingdom Pseudomonadati; phylum Pseudomonadota; class Gammaproteobacteria; order Pseudomonadales; family Pseudomonadaceae; genus Pseudomonas; species Pseudomonas sp. AC070. Next base: position 676,393 of record NZ_OZ409871.1, on the reverse strand, counting down.
GACGCACTTCTTCCGGCAGTTTTGCCAGCGCAGCTTGCACCTTGTTGTTGACGTTGATGGTCGCCTGGTCCGGGTCGGTGCCGACCTGGAAGTACACGTTCAGGCTCATCGCCCCGCTGCTGTCAGAGTTCGAGAGCTGGTAAATCATGTTCTCGACGCCGTTGATCTCCTGCTCCAGCGGCGCCGCCACGGTTTCGGCGATCACCTGCGAACTGGCGCCGGGGTAACTGGCGGTGACGGCCACCTGCGGCGGCAGAATTTCCGGGTATTGGGAAATGGGCAGCGAGCGCATGGCTGCCAGCCCGGCGAGCACGATAACCACCGAAATGACCGTGGCGAAAATCGGCCGATCAATAAAGAAGCGAGAGATCACGGCGACGCTCCTTTATGATTTTTTCGCAGGTTGTTCGGCTTCAGCCTTCGCCTCAGTGGCTTTGACCGGCGACTCGGGACGCACCTTGAGAATGCCTTCCACAATCACCTTGTCGCCCACGCCAACGCCCGACTCGATCACCCACCGGCCCTCCGACGTCGGCCCGGTGGCAACCTGGCGCGCATGGGCGACGCCCTGGTCATCGACGACATACACAAAAGTGCCCTTCGGCCCTTGCAGCAAGGCACGCTCCGGCACCGTAACGGCATTCGGGCGCGTAAGGCCCTTGATCACCACGCGCATAAATTGGCCGGGCAGCAACTTCTGGTCGGGGTTGGGCACCACGGCGCGGGCACTGACGGTGCCGGTGCCGCTGCTGACGAAGCTGTCGGTGAAGTCGACACGGCCTTCGATGGGGTAGCTGCTGCCATCGCCAAACTTCAACTGGGCGAATAATTTGCCGTCGGCCGGCATCGCCAATTTGCCGCTTTGTACGCCCTCGCGCAGGCGCTCGGCCTCGGTGTCGGGGTAGGCGAAGTTGACGTACAGCGGGTCAAGTTGCGTGAGTTGAGTCAGCAGGCTGGCATTGGCGTCGGAGGCCACTACCAAGCTGCCCTCGGACACCGTCTGTTTACTGGTGATGCCGGAAATGGGCGCGACCACGGTGGTGTAGTCGAGGTCGATTTGCCGCGACTCCACCTCAGCCTTGGAGGCCTCGACGTTGGCCTTGCTCTGCTCGAAATTGGACACCGCGTTATCCAGCTCGCTTTCGCTGGCGAAGCCCTTCTTCTGCAGCTCGCGAATGCGCTTGAGATCACGCTCGGTCTGGCGATAGCGCGCCTGTGCTTGCGCCAGTGCGCCTTGGGCGCGCATCAGCGCGGCCTGATATGGCCGAGGGTCGATGCGAAACAGCACCTGACCGGCTTTCACCTTGCTGCCTTCGTCGTAGGTGCGTTGCTGCAAAATGCCGCTCACCTGCGCGCGCACCTGCACCTCGCGATAACCAGCGGTGCGGCCGGAATACTCCAGCACCAGCGGAAAGGTTTCGGCTTTGGCCACTTCCACGGTCACTTCCGGCGGTGGCGGGGCGGCCGCTGCTGGCGCGTCGGCGGCCAGACTGTTCGCACTGAACAGGCTCAGCGTAATCAGAACAAAAGAAGACAAGGCGTACGGCATAGCGGTCTCCATGACCAGGCGCATCAGAAAGTTGGCTATCCAGAGCCGGCCGATACATACGAGTGTGTTTGTAAAACCTGACAGGCATTACACTCACGCCCTACGCCCCGCTCTAACTGAACAAGAGCCTAGACAGAAATAGCCCAACCGCCATGCGCCGAACCAAAGAAGAAGCAGAGAAAACCCGCAGCGCCATTTTGTTGGCCGCCGAGATGTTGTTTCTGCAAAAAGGCGTGGGCCACACCACCCTTGATCAAATCGCCAAAACCGCTGACGTAACGCGGGGCGCCGTGTACTGGCACTTTGAAAACAAAGCCCATTTATTCCACGAAATGCTCGACCAGGTTCGCCTGCCGCCGGAACAAATGGCCGAACTGTTATCCGCCGACAACGGCCGCGAACCGCTGCAAAGCCTGCGCGACATCTGCGTGGACGCGCTGATCGACCTGGCCCACGACGAGCAGCGGCGGCGCATCATGACCATCCTGCTGTTTCGCTGCGAATTCACCGACGAACTGCGCGAAGCCGAAGACCGGCACAACGCCTTTGTTCGGCAATTTATCGACGTGTGCGAAACCGTGTTCCAGCGCGCCGCCAAAAACGGCCACCTCAACCCCGCCATGACGCCACGCATGGCCGCGCTGACCTTGCACGGCCTGATGATTGGTCTGTTCAGCGACTACCTGCGCGACCCCGACCTGTACCGCCCCGACGAGCAAGCGGCGCCCATGATCGACACCATGTTTCGCGGTCTCGCCCGCCAATGGCCGCTGAGCAACTAATCTAAAAAAACCTGCCGGCAGGAGTGCTGACCATGCGCGTTTTTTTCATCCTTTCGATGCTGCTGCTTCCGACGCTGGCGCACGCCGAATTCGCCGATGCGCCGACGCCACAATCCGACGGCTACGGCGTGCTGATCATCTCGCGCGAACGCCTGGAAGTCGGCAGCCCGTGCGACATCGGCCTGTACCTGCAAGACCAATTGGCGGCGCGCTTGTGGCAAGGCCAATCGGTGGCCTTCAACCTGCCGCCCGGCGCCATCTCCGTGAGGCTTGGCCTGCTGGGGCCGGGTGTTTGCTCACCGGGCATCAGCCAGGCCACCAGCATTTTGGTCGACCTGGTACCGGGCGAGATTCGCCGGTATCGCATTGCGTTGAATACCACTGGGTTGTATTTGCTGCAGGCGCCCCCGTTGAATCAGTGAGTACTCGTCTCCCTCAGTACCGTCGTTTCCAGGAATGGAGGCTAAAACCACGAGGTTTTGATCTGGCCTGTGATCTATCGCTTTCGATCTGGCTTGTGATCTATCGCCCTTGATCTGGCTTGTGATCCACCCCGCCCCGTTCATCGCAGGCCGAGTGGAGTCGCCGTGCAGGGGGTTGAGCGGCCGGGAGCCGCGAAAGGCGTGTCGGGCCATGGATGGCCCGTCTCGCCGGCCCCCGGAACGGCGACGGAGGGAGAGAAGTCGGAGCGCAGCGTAGACCCAAGGTAGGGGCTAGCGTTTTTGGTTACTTTTGTCGCAATGACAAAAGTGACTCGCGCGTAAGGCGCGAAACAAAAACGCTCAGCACACACGGTAATGAAAATTTTCGCCGATCTACCGTGTACGGCTTGAAATACTGGATTCCGAATCGTCGGACCGCCGCCTTCGCGGGAATGACGGATGTTTTTCTGAGTAAGCGGTCGTGCACTTTTACATCCCCTCCAACACTTCCCCCAACACCCGAATCCCCGGCCTGATGCGCTGCGCATCAATCGCATGAAACCCCAACCGCATAAAATTCACCGCCACATGCTGGCCAAAGAAAAACTGCGCCCCGGCCTCAATCAACACACTGCGCTGCGCCGCCGCCCACGCCAGCTTTTGCGTATCCACCCCCACCGGCGCCGCTAGCCAGAATGCGCTGGCGCCCGGGCTGCCCACCGGTTCGCAACTAGGCAGCTCCGCGCGCAGCGCCTCGCTCAAGGCTTCACGGCGCCGTGCATGTTCTTCGCGAAAGCGGCGCAAGTGCGCGTCGTAATGCCCTTGGGCAAGAAACTCCGCGAGCATCCGCTGGTTGTTCAGTGGCGGGTGCCGGTACATCAGCCGACGCAGCGCGCGAAGCTCGTCAATCAACTCGGCATCAGCCACCAGATAGCCCATGCGCAAGCCCGGCGAAAAGGCTTTCGACAGGCTGCTCAGGTAAATCACCCGGCCCTGGCTGTCGCTGGCTTTGAGCGCCGGCTGCGGGTGGTTGTCGAGGTTCAGTTCGGCGTCGTAGTCGTCTTCGATCAGCACCTGGTCGTGCTCGCGAATGTGCGCCAGCAACTGGGTGCGGCGCTCGGCGCTCATGGCGATGCCGGTCGGTACTTGATGGCCCGGCGTTACGTACAGGTATTCGCAGTCGTTCAGGCGCGAGTCGACCACCAGCCCTTCGCGGTCGATGTCTTGCAGCTGCACGTGCGCGCCTTGCAGGTCGAAGATGCTCAGGGCGTCGCGAAAGCCCGGGTTTTCCACGGCCACTTTTACGCCTTTGCCCATCAGCAAGGTGGCGAGCAAATACAGCGCATTTTGTGAGCCGAGGGTGACCAGAATTTCATCGGCGCGCGCCCAGATGCCGCGTTTGGGCAGCACGCGGGTGCGCAGTTGTTCGATGAGCATTTCATCGTCACGGTCGAAGCGGTCGCGCAGCCAGCCTTGGTCGCGCTCGCTGCGCAACGTGTTGCGTGACACTTCGCGCCAGCGCTCCAGGGGAAACAGGTCGCGAATCGGCTGGCCGTAGATAAACGGGTAAGTGAAGCCGGCCCAGTTGCTGGGGCGCAGCACGCCGTGCTTCAGGCTGGGCTGCATCTTGAAACGCGTGGCCCAATTCGGTGCACGCTCGTTGGCGCCACTGTCGGCGTGTTCGGGTTGGCGCTGCGGGGTCATGCGCAGCACGCTGTCGTCGAAGTCGGCGCCGCAGTAGTCGGGGTGCAAGTAATAGCCGCTACGCGGACGGCTGATCAGGTAGCCGTTGTCGAGCAGGCTCTCGTACACCAGCGCCACGGTGTTGCGTGAAACCGAGAGCTGTTGCGACAGCTTGCGGCACGAGGGCAATGGCTCATCGGCGGGAAAACCGCCGCCCAGAATGGTCGACACCAGCGACTCGCGCAGTTGCTCTTGCAGGCCCCGCTGGTGGTCGAAAGACAGATGAAATAAATGATCGATCATGGTCGTTCCACTCGCTTGCCGACCGAGGAACTTTGCAATTAGCGCGCCACGATTTTCGCCCGGCGCACTGGCCAGTCGAATGGCCAAAACTGCCCCTATCCCCTCGCTTCCAGCGCTCTCTATGGTGAATACCAGCCAACCCGAAGGCCCGTTTAAAAGTGGCCAGGCTCACCTTTCAAGACAACTGGAGCAGCACTTATGAAGCACACGAACAACGGTTCGCTGGCCCTCAAATCGCTTGGCCTGTTGCGCAAGCTGACCCTCGCCACGCTCGTGCTGAGCGCCCCGTTTGCCCACGCCGACCTGGACGAGGTGAAAAGCAAAGGCGTGCTCACGGTTGCGACCGAACACGACTACGCGCCGTTCAACTTTATCGTCGACGGCAAGCCCGACGGTTTCCACAAGGAGCTGCTCGAAGACCTGGTGGCTTACGCCAAGGAACAGAAGATCGATGTGAAGCAGGACATCCTGCCGTGGACCGGCCTGCTCGCCTCGGTATCGTCCGGTCAATACGACGTGGCCTTCACTGGCGCCCTGGTCACCGACGAGCGCCTGCGCGTGTTCAACTTCACCCCGCCGTTCGCCAGCGCCCAGCACTATTACGTCAAGCGCGCCGACGACAAGAGCCTCAGCGACATCGCCAGCCTGTGCGGCAAAACCGTCGGCGTCCAAGCCGGCAGCGCCCTGCTGGCGCGTTTGCCTGAGCTTAAGGCGATGATGAAAGAGAAAGGCTGCGAGATGGGCAAAGTGGTGGAATACCAATCCTATCCAGAGGTGTACGCCGACCTCGCCAACGGCCGCCTGGACTACGCCGTCAACGCCCTGATCTCGGTAAACGACCTGATCAAAACCCGCGGCGATACGTTCGCCAAAGGCATCCCGGTTTCCGGCCCTGGCTTTGCCGCCTGGCCAATGCCGAAGAACAGCCCGGAGCTGCTGAAATTCCTCACTGGGTTTATGGACAAGGTGCGGGGCAATGGGCGTTTGGCGGCGTTGCAGACTAAGTGGTTTGGCGAGGCGTTCCCCGATATGCCGAAAGAGCCGATTACGAATGTGGAGCAGTTTCATACGTTGGCGGGGATGTAACACCGTTGTCCCATCTAACACCGTCATTCCTGCGAAGGCGGCGGGAGCGGCGGTGGGTTGGTGGGGATCGGGGATGTATGAACGCGGCTATTAAACCCCGTACGCCCGTCATCCTCGCGAACGCGGCGGTCCGACGATTCGGGATCCAGAATTGTCCATCGTGCACCGTTCTCCTGACAGACTCTGGATTCCCGCTTTCGCGGGAATGACGGAGAGTGGGGTCGCGATTTTTGTATGACTGGAGCGACAACACCGCCATCACCCACCACCTGGCCCCCGCTTTGCTTCTCTTTCCCCAAGCCTTGAAAACCACCCCGGTCTGGCTCGCATTAACCCTCGTTGTAAATAAGGAGCCGAGGCATGAACGCTCAAGCCTGGTTGTTGCTGTTGGAAGGCGCCTGGACCACGTTGTGGCTCTGCGGTATCGCCATTTCCATCGGCGTTGTGTTGGGTCTTGGCGTGGCGCTGTTGCGCATGGCCAAGATTCCGTTTGTGGAACAGTTGCTGGTGCTCTACATCAGCCTGGCCCGCGCCACGCCGCTGGTGACCTTTGTGTTGTTCCTGTTTCTATCGGCGCCGATGTTTGGCATCAATATGAACCGCAACACGGCGGCCATCGTCGCCATGACGCTGAACACCGCCGCCTTTAATGCGGAGATCTGGCGCGCGGCGTTTATGAGTTTTTCCCGCGATCAGCGCGAAGCCGCACTGGCCTGCGGCATGACCGGCGGGGTGTTTTTCCGCCGCATCATGCTGCCGCAGATGATCACCAGCAGCCTGCCCGGGCTGGTCAATGAGATGTCGTTTCTAATCAAGGGCAGCCCGGCGATTGCGGTGATCGGCATCGTTGATCTCACCCGCGTGACTAACCGAATTTCGGCCGTCACCTACGAACCGCTGCCGCCCATTCTGTGCGCCGCTTTGCTGTACATGCTGATCATCAGCGTGCTGCTCAAGCTGCAAGCGATGGCGGAAAAGAAAGCCAACCGACTGGCCATGTAAGGGAGGCTCGCTATGACCGAATGGACGATTTTGTGGGAAGCGCGCGAAACCTTCGTCAACGGCCTGATCGGCACGCTGGTGCTGTTCGTGTTGTCGACGCTGTGCGCGTTTGTGCTGGGCTGCCTGGCGGTGTATCGCCTGGAAGAAGGCGACCGTATCGCCTGGGTGATTCGCGCCTTAATGAATTTGATGCGCACCCTGCCGTTTCTGATTCTGGCCTACCTGCTCTATTACGGTTTGCCGCAACTGGGCGTGCGCCTGGACGCCTGGACCGCCGGGTTTATCGCGCTGGTGATTTACCACGCGGCCTATTTTGGCGAAATTCTGCGTGGCAGCCGGTTGGTGATGCCAGCCGGTTACGTGGAGGCGGCCAAGGCCCATGGTTTTACGCCGGGCTGGCTGTTCTGGCGGATCATCCTGCCGCAGCTGGTGATCAAGACCCGGCCATTGCTGGGCAACCAACTGATCATTGCGCTCAAAGACACCGCGTTCCTGACCATCATCACCGTGCAGGAATTAACGGCCGCCGCCAACTCGGCGCAATCCACCTACTTCATTCCAACCCAGGCGTTTGTGCTGGTGATCATCCTGTATTGGCTGATCAGCATCGGCCTGGAACTGGCACTCAAATGGGCCGGTCGCTTCGGCGCCAAACGAGGTTTTGATTATGTCTAACGCCCCTGCCGTCAGCATCAAGCGCATGTCCAAAAGCTTTGGCGATATCGAGGTGTTGCGCGATATCGATCTGGAAGTGAACAAGGGTGAAGTGGTGAGCGTGCTGGGCTCCAGCGGCTCGGGCAAATCCACCATGCTGCGCTGCATCAACTGGCTGGAAGTGCCTGATCGCGGCAGCATTCACATCGCCGGGCAACGCATCGGGGTGAATGAAGAAGCCGGCCGCAAAATGACCAACAAAGAGCTGGCCACGCTGCGCGCCAAAACCGGCATGGTGTTCCAGGGCTTCAATTTGTGGCCGCACCTGAGCGTGATCCAGAACGTGATGGAAGCGCCCATTTACGTGAAGGGCATGCCCAAAGACCAAGCCCGCGCCATTGCCGAACAGTTGCTGGAAAAGGTCGGCATGAGCGAGCGCAAAGACGCCTACCCGTTTACCCTGTCAGGCGGTCAAAAGCAGCGCGTGGCCATCGCCCGCGCGCTGGCCATGAGCCCGGAGGTAATATTGTTCGACGAGCCCACCTCCGCCCTGGACCCCGAGCGGGTCGGCGAGGTGTTGCAGGTGATGAAAAACCTGTCGAGCGAGGGTTACACCATGATCGTGGTCACCCACGAAATGGAATTCGCCCGCGCCGTGTCGGACCAAGTGGTGTTTCTGGAAAAAGGCCTGATCATCGAAAAATCGGCCCCGGCAAAATTCTTCAGCAACCCCGACACCGAGCGGGTACGCAAATTTCTCGAGCTGTCGCACTGACCGCTCCATCAAGTCTCCGTGAAGACGAGGTAAACATGAGCAAGGTGGTATTTATCACAGGCGCAACATCGGGTTTTGGTCGGGCCACCGCGCGGCGTTTTGCCGAAGCGGGCTGGTCGCTGGTGCTCAGCGGGCGCCGCGAAGAACGTCTGATCGAATTGCAGAAAGAACTGGCCGCCAAAGTGCCGGTGCATATCGCGGTGCTCGACGTACGTGACGCCGCCGCCGTGCAGAAAATGGTTGACGACCTGCCCGAAGGTTTCCGCACCATCCGCAGCCTGATCAACAACGCCGGCCTGGCACTGGCGCCGGAGCCGGCGCAAAAGGTGGCCTTGGAAGACTGGCACACCATGATCGACACCAACATCACCGGCCTGGTCAACGTCACCCACGCGGTGTTGCCAAAGCTGCTGGAAACCGGCAAAGGCGCGAGCATCGTCAACATCGGTTCGGTGGCCGGCGAGTGGCCTTACCCGGGCGGCCATGTGTATGGCGCGAGCAAGGCGTTCGTTAAACAGTTCAGCTACAACCTGCGCTGCGACCTGATCGCCACCGGCGTGCGGGTCACCGACATCGCCCCCGGCATGGCCGAAACCGAATTCACCCTGGTGCGCACCAAAGGCAACCAGGCCGCGTCCGACGCCATGTACGGAACCACTACGCCGCTGAGCGCTGAAGATATTGCCGAGCAAATTTACTACGTGGCGAGTTTGCCGGATCACATCAACATCAACCGCTTGGAAATTATGCCTAGTCGGCAGGCGTGGTCGGCGTTTGCGGTGGATCGGGATAAGTAACGCTGCGTTGGCGGGGATTAAACGCCGTCATGCGCGAGGCGGGGATTGTGGCGGCGTGCATCGTTCCCGCCGAGATTCTGGATCCCCGCGTGCGCGAGGATGACGGTGGGGGGTTAGAGATGCAGGCCATCCTAACACAGCGCGTCACCAAAACCTCCGTCATCCTCGCGCACGCGGGGATCCAGAGTTTTGGATCAGCGTGCGATCCCGAACCCCACTTCATAGCCCCTCGCTCCGCCAGACCGACCTTCCCCCCTTGACCTTCCCCTCCGGTCAAGGTTGATGCTATGGGCGAACTCACTGGAGACCGCCCAATGTCCAGCCCCCAAGCGTTCGACTTACCCATCCAAGGCATGACCTGCGCCGGTTGCGCCGGTCGTGTCGAGCGCGCGTTGCAAGCCGTGCCCGGCGTAGCCCAGGCCAGCGTCAACCTGGCCAGCGAACACGCGCGCATCACTGCCAGCCCTGACGCCCTGCCGCGTTTGCTTGAGGCGGTAAAGGCCGCCGGCTACCAAGTAGCCAGCCAACGTATCGACCTCACCCTCACTGGCATGACCTGCGCCGGCTGTGCCGGGCGCATCGAGCGCGCCCTGGCGCAAGTGCCAGGCGTAAGCGCCGTAAGCGTCAACCTGGCCACCGAGCGCGCGAGCGTTGAGGTGATCGGCGCCGTTGAACCGTCGACGCTTATTGCCGCCGTCGCCCAGGCCGGCTATGGCGCCAGCCTCATCGGCGATATCGCCCCGCCCTCCGACCCGCGCCCCGCCCTGCAACGCGAACGCTGGACGGTAATCATTGCCCTGGCGCTGTGCGTGCCGCTGCTGGCGCCGATGCTGCTGGAGTGGTTCGGTGTGCACTGGATGCTGCCGGCCTGGGCGCAGTTCGCCTTGGCCGCGCCGGTGCAATTTATCTTTGGTGCGCGCTTCTATGTGGCGGCATTCAAGGCCGTGCGCGCTGGCGCCGGCAATATGGATCTGCTCGTGGCCCTCGGCACCAGCGCGGCCTTCGGCCTCAGCCTTTATCAATGGTGGGCCGCGCCTGCGGGCACCCAGCCGCATCTGTATTTCGAAGCGGCAGCAGTGGTCATCAGCCTGGTGTTGCTGGGCAAATACCTGGAAAGCCGCGCCAAACGCCAGACCGCCAGCGCCATCCGCGCGCTGGAGGCGTTGCGCCCGGACAGCGCGGTGCGGCTGCGCGATGGCGTTGAGGAAACGGTGGCCATCACCGCCTTGCAGGTCGGCGATCTGATCGTGGTCAAGCCTGGCGAACGCTTTGCCGTGGATGGCGAGGTGGTGGACGGCCACAGCCACGCCGACGAAGCCCTGATAACCGGCGAAAGCCTGCCGCAGGCCAAGCAACCCGGCGACCGCGTCACCGGCGGCGCCATCAACGGTGAAGGCCGTTTGCTGATACGCACACAAGCGCTGGGCGGCGAAACGGTGCTGGCGCGCATCATTCGGCTGGTGGAAGACGCGCAGGCCGAGAAGGCACCGATCCAGCAGCTGGTCGATCGCGTCAGCCAGGTGTTTGTGCCCGCCGTTCTGGTCGCCGCGCTTGTCACCTTGGGAGGCTGGCTGCTCGCGGGCAGCGATGTGGAAACCGCCCTTCTCAATGCGGTGGCGGTGCTGGTCATCGCCTGCCCCTGCGCCCTTGGCTTGGCCACGCCGACGGCGATCATGGCCGGCACTGGCGTGGCGGCAAAGTACGGCATTTTGATCAAAGACGCCCACGCGCTGGAAATCGCCCACAAGGTCAGCGTGGTCGCCTTCGATAAAACCGGCACGCTCACGTCGGGCAGCCCGCGCGTGGTGCATCTGCAGGCCAGCGGTGAGGAAACCGAACTGCTCAGCCTGGCCGGCGCGCTGCAACGCGGCAGCGAGCATCCGTTGGCTAATGCGGTGTTGGCGGCATGCACGGAACGCAGTCTGCAAGTGCCCACCGCCAGCGCCAGCCGAGCCTTGGCCGGGCGCGGTATCGCCGGCACAGTTGAGGGTCGCCAACTGGCGCTCGGCAATCGCCGCTTGCTGGAAGAAAGCCACGTGCCCGGCGAGAAGTTCGACGCCCAAGCCCGCGCCTGGGAAACCGAAGGCCGCACCGTGTCGTGGCTGTTGGAACTGCAACCGAACCCGCAGGTGCTCGGCGTGTTGGCCTTTGGCGACAGCCTGAAGCCCGGCGCCGCTGCGGCCATCGCCGCCTTGCGCGAACGGAAGATCGCCTGCCACCTCATCAGCGGCGACAACGCGGGCAGCGCCCAGGCGGTGGCGACGGCGCTGGGTATCGACTCTGTGCATGCGCAGGTATTGCCGGGGGAAAAATCGGCGCTGATCAATGGCCTTAAACAGCAGGCCACGGTGGCGATGGTCGGCGACGGCATCAACGACGCCCCGGCGCTGGCGGCTGCCGACGTGGGCATCGCCATGGGCGGCGGCACCGATGTGGCCATGCATGCGGCCGGCATTACGCTGATGCGCGGGGATCCACGTCTGGTGGCCGCCGCGCTGGATATTAGCCGGCGCACCTATGCCAAGATTCGGCAGAATTTGTTCTGGGCGTTTATCTACAACGTGGTCGGCATTGCGCTGGCCGCCTTCGGCCTGCTCAACCCGATGCTGGCCGGCGCCGCCATGGCGCTGTCGAGCGTCAGCGTGGTGAGCAATGCGTTGCTGCTCAAACGCTGGAAACCCGATTTCACTGACTCACAGGAGACCGCCCGATGAACATTGGCCAAGCGGCGAAACGCTCGGGCCTGAGCGCCAAGATGATCCGCTACTACGAAGCCATCGGCCTGCTGCAGCCGGCGCACCGCAGCGAAGCCGGGTATCGCCATTACCAGCCGCAAGATTTGCACACACTGGCGTTTATCAAGCGTTCGCGCGACCTGGGGTTTTCGCTGGAAGAAGTCGGCAAGCTGCTGACCTTGTGGCAAGACCGGCAACGCGCCAGCGCTGATGTGAAAGCCCTGGCCCGGGATCATATCGACGAGTTGAATCGCAAAATCGAAGAACTCACCAGCCTTCGCGACACCCTGCAAGAGCTGGCGCAAAGCTGCCACGGCGACGACCGCCCGGATTGTCCGATATTGAAAGATTTGGAGCGGGGGTGTTGTGCTTGAAAAGCATCGCGGCTGAAGCCGCTCCCACAGGTTGTTCACCGTTGTGCGCCTGAAGTGCGCCCCAAAAGTTGGACACCCATCCAACCTTTGGGGCTTCTTCCATGAGCAAGTACACAACGCATTTCAAGCTGTCTGTTATCACCGCCTTCCTTGAGCGAGGCCGAGGCTTTCGCTTTATTGCTGAGCAATTCCAGCTAGATCCCACCCTGCTTCGGCGTTGGGTAGAAGCCTACCGGTTGCATGGCGATGCCAGCCTGCGGGCCCGGCCAGTCAGCTATAGCGCAGAGTTCAAGCTCGCTGTTCTTCAGCAGATGTGGCGTGAAAATCTTTCTTTTCGTTGCGTGGCTGCGGCTTTCAATTTGGGTAATTCAACCCAAGTGGGCATATGGCAGCAGCAGTATTACAGTGGCGGCTTTGAAGCCCTGGAGTCAGCCAGGAAAGGACCGCCCGCCGTTATGACACTACCTCCCGCCAAGCCCTTTGCACCTGAAACCACAAGCGATGAAGATCTTTCGCATGCTGAGTTGCTGCTCAAGCTACGCAAGCTCCAAGTGGAGAACGCCTGGCTAAAAAAGCTCAAGGAGCACAGGGAGGAGAAGAAAAGGCAGGAGAAAGCAGCAAAGAAAAAACGAAGTTGATCACCGAGCTGCGTGATCATTTCTCGCTCGAAGAACTGCTTGAAGTCGCGCAGTTGGCGCGCAGCACGTATTACTACCAGCTCAATCTGATGAACACCGGAGATCGGTTCGCGCCTCTGAAAGCCTCTATCCAGAGCGTTCAGGAGGAGCATATGGGGCGCTATGGCTATCGCCGAATGACCGCTGCGCTGCGTAATGCTGGCCAGATGGTTAACAGCAAAACGGTGCGGCGCCTCATGGGCGATCTAAATCTCAAATGCACGGTGCGACCGAAAAAGTACCGCTCGTATCGGGGCTTGGTCGGCAAGGCTTCGCCTAATGTTTTGGCCCGTCAGTTTGAAGCGGACCAGCCAAACCAGAAGTGGGTCACGGACGTAACCGAGTTCAAAGTGGCCGGCGAAAAGCTTTACCTGTCCCCGGTGCTGGACCTGTTCAACGGCGAAATCGTTGCCTATCAAACCGACACCCGACCACGTTACGCCTTGGTAGGCCGCATGCTGGAGCAAGCGCTTGAAGGTCTGCCCGAGACGGCAAAACCGCTGCTGCACTCAGATCAGGGCTGGCACTACCAATATCCTGACTACCGGGAGCGCTTGGAAAAAGCAGGCCTGAAGCAAAGCATGTCACGCAAAGGCAACTGCCTGGACAACGCCACAATGGAGAGCTTTTTTGGCACGCTTAAGTCGGAGTACTTCTACCGCGAGCGTTTCGATAACGTCGCTCAGCTGCAAGCCGGGCTGGACGAATACATCCGTTACTACAACCATGATCGGATCAAGATGAAGCTAGGCGGCCTCAGCCCTGTTGCTTACAGAGCAAAGGCCGTCATGGCTTAACCAGTACGTGTCCAACTTTTGGGGCGCACTTCAAACCAGGGCTGTCTGTGGGAGCGGCTTTAGCCGCGATGGGTTTTACGCCTGCGATTGCAGGTAGTTTTCCAGACCAATGCGGTCGATCAGGCCGAGTTGCTGTTCCAGCCAGTAGGCGTGGTCTTCCTCGGTGTCTTGCAGTTGCAGAATCAGAATGTCGCGGCTGATGTAGTCCTTATGGCTTTCGCACAAGGCCACGCCTTTGCTCAGGGCGGCGCGCACTTCATATTCCAGCTTGAGGTCGGCGCGCAGCATGTCGGGCACGGTGCGGCCGGGGAACATGGGCTTGGGCGTCATGTCCGGGGTGCTTTCCAGAAACAGAATGCGTTGCAGCAGGGCATCGGCGTGCTGGGTTTCTTCTTCCATTTCGTGGTTGATGCGATCAAAGAGCTTGTTGAAGCCCCAGTCCTGGTACATGCGCGAATGCAGGAAATACTGATCGCGGGCGGACAACTCGCCGCGCAGCAAATCCTTGAGGTATTCGACGACTTCGCTATTGCCCTGCATTGCTGTTTCCCCGCACTAAAAAACCAGAACCGAAAACTTCGGCCGACAACACCGAGCGGTCAAGCCCGGCGTTTGGGCAAAACCGTCACGGCCAGACCGACAAACACCAGCGCGCACGCCAGCCAGCTCAGCGTACTGAGCTGTTCATTCAGCAGCAGCCAACCGGCCAACAGCCCGGAAACCGGCACCGCCAGGGCAAACGGCGTGACCACGCTGGCCGGGTAACGACGCAGCAGAAAGCTCCAGATGGCAAAGCCCACGGTGGTGGCGAGAAAGGCAATAAACAGCAGCGCGCCGATACCACGCAGTGTCAGGTGGGTAAGCGCATGGCTTATTGCATCGGGTCCTTCGAATACATAGGAAAGCGCCAGCAGCGGCAGCGGGGGAATCAGGCTGATCCAGCAGATCAGGCGCAGCATGTCGGTGGCGCCCGAGCGCTTGGTGGCGATGTTGGCGCAGGCCCACATCAACGCCGCGAACACCACCAGGGCGAACGCCAGCAAGCTGTCGCCCATCGGCCGCTGCCAGCCGATCAACACCAGCCCGCTGGCGGCCAACGCCAGGCCCGCCAAGGCACGGTGGCTGGGGCGTTCGCCAAGCATGACGGCGGCGATCAGAATGGTGAAAAACACCTGGCTTTGCAGCACCAGCGACGACAGCCCGGCCGGCATACCCAAGTGCATGCCGACAAACAACACACCGAACTTGAACACGCCGAGCAGCAAGCCAATCTGCACAATCCGCCACAGCGGCGCCGGCATCGGCCCGCGCAGGAACAGCAAGGGCAACGCCGCCAGGGCGAAGCGCAGCGCGCAGAACAACAGCGGCGGGAAGTCTTCCAGGCCGACCTTGATCACCACAAAATTCACACCCCAAATCAGGGTGACCAACAGGGCAAGCAAGGCGTGGCGTAACGGCATGGCGAGGCTCCAGAAAAACTGGGGCGTACGCTAGCAGGTGGGCGGGGAAATGTATGGATACAGCTGGCGGCGAACAGTTGTGGCCTGGCCTGTGGAAGCGGCTGATCGGAATGCCGATCAGCCGCGATGCTTTGCACAAAAGCATCGCGGCTGAAGCCGCTCCTACGGGTATTTCATCGTCTGACGATCATTGCAACCACGGCGGCGGTGGCGGCTCGTCGCTTTTGGCCGGCCCTTCGGCATCGGCACGCGCCGCTTGCTTGCGTTGCTCGTCGATGCGCGCGGCCTCGATTTCACGCATCACGGCGCCCACGTCAGCGCTCTCTTCTTCTTCGGCAAACTCACCGGTCAACACGCTGCCTGGGTGCAAGGTGCCGGCTTCGTACAGCGCCCACATTTCCTTGGCGTAGCGAGTTTCTTTGAGCTCCGGTGCGTAGCGGCCGAAGTAGGCGGCCATGTTGCCGACGTCCCGCTCCAGCATGCTGAAGGCGTGGTTGTTGCCGGCGGCGTCGACGGCTTGCGGCAGGTCGATAATGACCGGGCCGTTGGCGTCGAGCAGTACGTTGAATTCCGAGAGGTCGCCATGCACCAGACCGGCGCACAGCATCAGTACGATCTGGCGAATCAGAAAGGCGTGGTATTCGCGGGCTTCGTCGGGCTCCATCACCACGTCGTTCAAGCGCGGCGCGGCATCGCCGTCGGCGCCGGCGATCATTTCCATCAGCAGCACGCCGTCGAGGAAGTCGAACGGTTTAGGTACCCGCACGCCGGCGCTGGCCAGACGGAACAGTGCCGACACTTCGGCGTTCTGCCAGTTTTCTTCCTGTTCCTTGCGCCCGTGTTTGGAGCCCTTGGCCATGGCGCGGGCGTCACGGCTGTTGCGCACCTTGCGGCCTTCCTGATACTCGGCTGCCTGGCGGAAGCTGCGTTTGTTGGCTTCCTTATAGACCTTGGCACAACGTAACTCTTTACCGCAGCGCACCACATACACCGCTGCTTCCTTACCGCTCATAAGCGGGCGCAGCACCTCATCGACCAAGCCATCTTCAATCAGGGGTTCAATGCGTTTAGGAGTCTTCATCAGCTTTTATCAAGGGTCCTTATGTGCCAGAAGTCGAAGGGCAAGCCTGGGCGCGAGCGCCGGCTGGGGTCCATCCTCTCACAGCCGGTTGCCGATGCCGACCCCGCGCGGCTATCCCTTCTGCAAATTCTGTCGCAACGCTTCCAAGGCATAGCGCACCTTGGCCGGTTGCGCATCGCGCCGGGGCGTGACCAGGTAGATCGGCATGGGCGCCGGCTGCCAGGCGGGCAACACCCGCTGCAAGCGGCCACTGGCCAACTCGCCGCGCACTTCGGGTTCCGGCTGCACCGACAAGCCCATGCCCGCCAAGGTGAACTCGCGCGCCGCGATCAGGTTGTTGCAGCTCACCCGACTGACCAGCTTCAGCCGCCGCTCCTCACCGCCCCCGCTCACCAGCACAAGCTGCTGCGGCAGGTGCTGGGTGCTCAGGCTCAGCCAGTCGTGGTCGGCCAATTGCTCCGGCGTTTCGATGGCCGCGTGCTGCGCCAGATACGCCGGTGCGGCGCAGAGCACGGCGGGCCAGTCGGCGACGTGGCGGGCGACCAGGCTGGAGTTCTCGAGCCGGCCGATGCGCACCGCGATGTCGATGCGCTGCTCGATCAAATCGACCTGCTCGTCATCGAAAAACACGTTCAGGCGCAGTTGCCGATGGGCCGCCAGCAACGGCGCCAGCGCGCGGCTCAAGCGTCCGCCGGCAAAGCCTACCGGCGCGGTGATGCGTAACTCGCCGACCGGGGCATCGCGCAGTTCGAGCAAACGTTGCTCGGCTTCCTGGGCCAGGGCCAGCACTTGCGCGCAGCTGCGGTAGAACGCAGCGCCGGCCTCGGTGAGGGTCAGCTTGCGGGTGGTGCGGTGCAGCAGGCTGACCTGGGTGCTCGCTTCCAGCTTGCTGATTTGCTGGCTGACGGCGGATGAGGTCATGCCCAACTCCGCCGCCGCCGCGACCATCGAGCCCTTGTCGACCACCGTGGCGAACACGGCCATGCGTTTTAGCTGTTCCATTCTTAAGCGCTGCTTAATTGTTCAAGCCGTTTTAGCCTATTTCTCCCGCGTTTATCCATCGCTGATGATGGCCGCCAGTTCATCACTCACTTGGAGACACCCATGAAAATCGCCTTGATCGGTGCCAGCGGCTTTGTTGGCGCGGCCGTTTTGCAAGAAGCCCTGAACCGTGGCCACGACGTTAGCGGCATCGTTCAACATCCGGAAAAACTGCCTGCGCACGCCAAGCTCAAGGCTGTGAAGGCCGACGCCTACAACGCCGACGCCCTGGCCGCCGCCCTTAAAGGCCACGACGCTGTGGTGAGCGCCTTCAATCCGGGTTGGGACAAAGCCGACATCCTGGCGCTGTTCCTCAAAGGCAGCGCGGCCATCGTGGCGGCGACCAAACAGGCCGGCGTGGATCGTCTGCTGGTGGTGGGCGGTGCGGGCAGTTTGTATGTGGCGCCGGGGCTGCAATTGATCGATACGCCAGACTTCCCAGCGGCCTACAAAAATGGTGCCGAGGGCGCACGCCAGCATCTGAATCAATTGCGCGAAGAACAGCAACTGGCCTGGACCTTCCTGTCGCCGCCCGCGCTGCTGAAGCCGGGCATCCGTACCGATAAATACCGCGTGGGCGGTGAACAGCTGCTTATGGACGGCGAAGAGCCGGCGGGCATCAGCGTGGAAGATTTGGCGGTGGCGATTATCGACGAGCTGGAAAACGCCAAGCATGTGCGGGCGCGGTTTACCGTGGCTAATTAATCGATAACCCGCTCTATATGTAGGGGCCAGCTTGCTGGCGAACCCTGAAAACTTCGATTGCCGAGGTTTGCAGGGTTCGCCAGCAAGCTGGCTCCTACAAAAGCATCTGCGACTTTAGGCAGGCTCTTGCGGCAGCGTCAGCTCAATCGTCTCGCCGAACGATTCATCCAACCGCTGCAAATCGGTGTTGATCGCTTCGGTGTCGTCGGCCAGCCCCAGGGCCAGGCTGCAAAACTCATCCGCAGCGCCGAGAAAGGCCAGCACAATCATCGGGTCGAATTCGGTGCCGCTGGCGGCGCTGATGTGTTCCACCGCTTCGGCATGGCTGCTGGTTTGGCGGTACGGGTGGTGGGCGGTGAGTTCTTCGTAGCGGCCGACCACGGCCATCAACCGCGCTGGCAGTGGAATCTGTTCGCCGCGCAGGCCTTGTGGATAACCGCTGCCGTCCCAGTGCTCGTACTGGCTGTGCACGATGTGCTTGGCGTCGCTCAGAAAGGTTTCGGTGCTGCCGAGCTTGTCTTCCGCCGCTTGCAGGGCGTGGTAACCGGCCACCGCATGGCGGTGCAGCACCTCGACGTCGGCCGGCGACAGCGGCACCAGGCTGTGCAGGATGCGGTCGGGCAAGGTCAGCCGGCCAATGCCGTGTAGCAGGGCCGATTTGCCCAGGCGAGCAATGCGCGCCGGGCTCAACTCCTCCGACAGCGCCGGTTGCTGGCGGGCCAAGGCGCTGGCCAGTTCCACCATGTACGGTTCAATGCGGGCGAAGTGCCCGCCGCCCGGGTTCTCGCGCATCCGCGCCAGGCCGGCCATGGCTTCGATGGTGACGTCTTGCAGCTTCTCGATATCGCGCGTGCGACGGCGCACTTCCAGTTCGAGGTATTCGCTTTTGTCGCGCAGAAAGTCGGCGCTGGCTTTGAGCTGTAGTTGCGCTTTAACGCGCGCCAGCACCAGCGGCGGGCTAATGGGTTTGGTGATGTAGTCCACGGCGCCCAGGTTGAAGCCGTGCTGCTCGTCGGCCAACTCGGTTTTGGCAGTGAGAAAAATGACCGGAATATCCCGCGTTTGCGGATCGGCCTTGAGGCGTCTGCACACTTCGTAGCCGTCCATCAGCGGCATCATGATGTCGAGCAGAATCAGGTCTGGCGGCGGGCTGCTGATGGCGATGCGCAGCGCTTTGAGCCCGGAACTGGCGACCTTGACGCGGTAGGTGGGCAACAGCAGTTCGCTCATCAGCTCCAGATTTTCCGGGGTGTCATCCACCAGCAGCACCAGCGGCTGCTCCGGTCGGTCGAGTATTCCGTCCATGCCATCTCCTGTCGTTCAAGGCTGAGCGTCAGAGGCTCAGACCACGCTGTTCACCGGTTTGCCGCAATAACGTCAGGGCCTGTTCAAAATCGTAGCAGCGAACCGCCTCGGCAAGCGGCGGATAGTCGCCATCGAACGCGCTGCGTAACAGGCCGGCCTGGGCCTCGAACACCTTGCCGGCACGCGGGTCGTCGTGGGCGAACAAGCCCGCAAGTTCCTGGCACACCGCGCTCAGCACGGTGGGATCAACCGCGACGGCGCCCTCGTCCATCGCCGCCGGCCACTGCGCGGCGATGGCCTGGAGCAATGCGGTGAGGCTGTCGCTGACGTCGTTGATCAACGGCTCCAGCTCGTCGCTGGCGTAGGCGTCTTTCAAGGCGTTTTCCAGCAAGGCGGCCTGGGTTTGCAAATCCACGGCGCCGAGGTTGCCGGCCAGGCCCTTGAGGCTATGGGCCAGGCGTTCGGCAGCTTCCCCCTCGCCTTGGTTCAACGCCAATCGCAGCTGCGCAGTGAAATCTTTTTGGCTGCTGGCAAATTTCAGCAGCAGGCGCTGGTACAGCTCCGGTTTGCCCAGCACCCGGCGCAAGCCGCTGGCCAAGTCCACGCCCGGCAGTTGCCAGGTTGGCGGTGCTGATGGGCGCGTACGTTCAGCGCCCGGCGCCGCGACCCGCAGCCAGTGCGCGAGGGTGCGCCAGAGCTGCTCGGGGTCCAGTGGTTTGCCGAGGTGATCGTCCATGCCCGCTTCCAAACAGCGCTCACGGTCGGCAGGCATGGCGTTGGCGGTCATGGCAATGATCGGCAACTGGGCGAATTGCGCTTCAGCGCGCACGCGGCGCGTGGCGGCGAGGCCATCGAGCACGGGCATTTGCATGTCCATCAGCACGGCATCGAAATAGCCTTCGCCTTTGCTCAGCAAAATTTCCACGGCCTGCGCGCCGTTCTCGGCCTGTTCGATTTGCAAGCCGCTCTCTTCCAGCAGGCCGCAGGCCACTTCGCGGTTCAGCTCGTTGTCTTCCACCAGCAGCACGCGTTTGCCGGCCAGGTTGGGCAAGGCGCCGCCGCTGGGAGACGGCGCCACGCCCGCCGGACCAGAAGCATGATGACTGGCTAGGGTGCTGACCACCGCGTCAAGCAGCACAGACGGGTTGAGCGGTTTAAGCAGCACGTCATCGACGCCCACGTCCCGGGCCTCTTGCAGCACCTCTTCGCGGCCGTGGGCGGTCACCATTAATAGACGCGGCTGGGTCTGCAAACCGATTTGCTGCAATTGGCGGGCGGTTTCGATGCCGTCCATGTCGGGCATGTGCCAGTCGAGTAGCACCACATCGAAGGGTCGACGCTGATCGGCCAATTGCACTTGGCGCAGCGCGGCACTGCCCGACGCGGCGGTTTCCACGCGAAAACTCATGCCCACCAACATGTCGTGCAGCACGCGGCGGGCGCTGTCGTTATCGTCCACCACCAACACGCGGCGCCCACGCAAGCTGGGCTGGGCCTGCAACACTTGCTGCTTGTGCGCGGAAATGCCCAACGGCAACCGGCACCAGAACAGACTGCCGCGCCCAGCCTGGCTCTGCACGCCCACGCGCCCGCCCATGGCCTCGGCCAGCCGTTTGCAAATCGCCAAGCCCAAGCCGGTACCGCCGTATTTGCGCGTGGTGGAGCTGTCGGCCTGCTGGAACGATTCGAACAATCGCTCGAGCTGTTCGTGGGTGATGCCAATGCCGGTGTCGCGCACCGCGAAGTACACGTGCACTTGCTCGGCGTCTTGCTGCTCGGCGCGAATCAGCAACTCGATCTCGCCGCGTTCGGTGAATTTCACCGCGTTGTTGGCGTAATTGATCAATATCTGACCAATGCGCAGCGGATCGCCCACCAGTTGCAGCGGCAGTTTCGGGTCGAGGTTGAACACCAACTCCAGGTGCTTGGCAGCCACTTTGTCGCCGATCAGGTTGGCGACGTTTTCCAACACCTGGTGCAAGTTGAAGTCGATGTGCTCGATGCCCAGCTTGCCGGCCTCGATTTTCGAGAAATCGAGGATGTCGTTGATCACGCCCAGCAGGTGCTGGCTGGCTTGCTGAATTTTGTCGATGTAACTGCGCTGGCGGGGCGCCAGCTCGGTTTTCTGCGCCAGGTGCGCCATGCCAATGATGGCGTTCATGGGCGTGCGAATTTCGTGGCTCATGTTGGCAAGAAAGTCAGACTTCAAGCGCGCCGCTTCTTCGGCCAACTCCTTGGCATCGGCCATGGCCGCTTCGGCTTGCTTGCGCACGGTGATGTCGCGGCTCACCCCCACCAGCCCGAGCGGCACACCCCGGTCGTCGCGAAAAATGGTGCGCAGGGTGTCGAACACCACCCAACGGCCATCGGGATAACGCACCCGGCCTTCGCTTTCATACGTGCCGTCACGGGTCAGCGCGGTGTAGTCGTGCTCCTCGCGCTTGGACGCCCATTCGACGTTGAGCAATTCATGGTCGCGCTTGCCCAACACCTGCTCGCTGCTCTGACCGAACAAGTCGGCGCAGGCCTGGTTGATGCCCAGGTAGCGACCCTGAATGTCTTTGAACCAGATGGGATCGGGAATGGCGTTGATGATCGCCAGCAAGGTACTGCGCTGGCGCACCACCTCGGCTTCGGCCAGTTGCCGCTGGTGTATCTGCGTGCGCAGGTGGCGGTTCCACAGCACCACAACCACCAGCGCCGCCAGTACGCCGAGCAGGTAAGGCCAACCAACGGCAACTAAACCCTGCCAACTGAACGCCGTTAGCGGCGGCAGCCAGCGGTCAAGAATCTGCTCGTGCTCCTCGCGTTCAAGGCTGTCGAGAGCTTTGTCCAACACGCTGACCAGCTGCGGCCAATCTCGGCGCACGGCGAAATGCAACTCGCTGCGCAACAGGCCTGACTCGCCGCGCAGTTCGAGGTTGGCCAGGCTTAGTTTGCGGATCAGGTAACTGGCAACAATCATGTTGCCGACATAGGCATCGGCGCCGCCAGAGGACACGGTACGCAACGCTTCTTCGGCGCTGCCCACCTCGACCAGTTGCGCGAGCGGCACGGCGGCGCGCAGCAAGCTTTCAGTGACGTAACCGCGCTCAATGGCCACGCGCTTGCCGGCGAGGTCCTGCGTGTTGCGAATGGACGATTCCTGCCGAGTGAAGATCAGGCTGTTGCTGGTCAGGTAGGCCTCAGTGAAGGCCATGCGCACTTCTCGCTCCGGCGTTTGCGCCACGGAGGGCAGCATGTCGACCTGGCCGCTGCTGAGGGCCGCGAGGGTGGCATTCCAATCGCTGAACAGCACGGTTTCGAAGCGAATACCCAGACGCTGACCGAGCAACGCCAGGTAGTCCCCGGAAATGCCGGTGTGCTGACCCTGCTCGCCCAACACATCGAACGGCTCCCAGCCGCCGCGCTGCACACCGACTCGCACCACCGGATGCGCTTGCACCCAGGCGCGCTCATCACTGTTGAGCTGCAACGGCGCGGCCGCCACCTCAACACTGAACAGCGCCAGCAGCAGGCCGACCAGCCATGCCTTGCAACCACCCATACTGCCTCCATTGCCTGAGTTTGCTCAGCTAGCTTAGTCAGCCGCGGCGCGGGCGCTACTCCTTGGCGGGCCCGCGCCGCCACTGCGGCAGGCCGATCAACACCACGGCGCTGATGATCACCAACATGGCCAGCCATTCCTCAATGCCGATCTGCTCATTGGCAAACCAGATACCCAGCAACACCGCGACCACCGGGTTGACGTAGGCATAACTGGTGGCGGCGGCCGGGCGCACGTGTTTAAGCAGGTACACGTAAGAGCTGAACGCGATAATCGAGCCGAAGAAAATCAGATACAGCAGCGCGCCCCAGCCAGCGGCGCTGGGCAGTTGCGTCATGCGTTCACCGCTGAGCAGGCTGCCCACCAACATGACCGCGCCGCCGCCAAGCATCTCCGTCGCGCTGGCCATGGGACCGTTAGGCAACGGTAAGGTTTTGCCCCACACCGAACCGAACGCCCAACTGGCCGCCGCAAACAGAATAAGTGCCGCACCGGCCGGGCTGGCCTGCAAGTTGGAACCGAGATTGAGCAAGGCGATGCCGGTCATGCCCAGCGCGATGCCGGCCCACTCCAGCTTTGAATTGCGGTGCCCGAACCAGCGATTGAACACCAGCGTGAACAACGGCACGGTCGCCACCGCCAGCGCCGCCACACCGGACGCCACGCCGGCATGTTCCGCCAGCGTGACGCCGCCGTTACCCAACGCCAGCAACAACGTGCCCACCAACGCCGCCGCCCGCCACTCCCGCCACGTCGGCGCCGGCGTACCGCGCCAGCGCAGCCAGCCATACATCAACCCGCCGGCAATCAGGAACCGCACCGCCGCCATTAGCAGAGGCGGCCAGGTTTCTACACCGATGCGGATGACCAGGTATGTGGAACCCCAAATGATGTACAGCGCGGCGAAGGCGGCGATGAGTAACAGCGGGAAACGCGAGTGCATGGCAAGGCTCGGCGGGCGGCAGGCAAGAGAGGGAGTGTAGAAGCGAGGGCGGTGGGGCGAACAGAGACAGTTGGGGGATGGGATTGGGGATACAGCGTTGGGTGGTGGCCGAACGGAGACCGCGTTGGGGCCAGCCCTCACCCCTAGCCCCTCTCCCGCAAGCGGGCGAGGGGAATTTAATCGTGGCCTGGCTTGGGCGCTTGATTTGGCAGGAAATTCGGCTCGGTTGCGGTCGTAGGAGCCAGCTTGCTGGCGAATCCTGGAAAAGCAGGTTGAGCCGGGGTTTGCAGGGTTCGCCAGCAAGCTGGCTCCTACAAAAGGATGGAGAGCGCGTTGGGGCTTGCCCTCTCCCCTAGCCCCTCTCCCGCGGGCGGGAGAGGGGAACTCAATCGCGGTCTGGCTTGGAAGCTTGATCTTGGGATACAGCGGGGTAGTGGCCGTAGGAGCCAGCTTGCTGGCGAATCCTGGAAAAGCAGGTTGAGCCGAGGTTTGCAGGGTTCGCCAGCAAGCTGGCTCCTACAACTAAGGAGACCAGCCGGGCGAGGGGAGTTAAGGGGCGACCCTCACTTATCCGGCATAGGCATCGGAAACGGCATCACATTCCCCGCCCCCGGCCGTGCCTCGCTGATCTTCGGCGTGCCCAAGCGCTCCACCTCATCAATCCGCACAATCG
Source organism: Pseudomonas sp. AC070 (assembly GCF_979258635.1). Lineage (NCBI taxonomy): Bacteria > Pseudomonadati > Pseudomonadota > Gammaproteobacteria > Pseudomonadales > Pseudomonadaceae > Pseudomonas > Pseudomonas sp. AC070. Next base: position 652,002 of record NZ_OZ409871.1, on the reverse strand, counting down.
CATGCATCGGCACAAAACTGCGCACAACCCCCTCAAACTGCGCCTTCAGCTTCTCCTCACTGGGATCAACCACCACCTGCGTACGCTCACCAAAAACGAACTCCTCCACTTCCAGAAAGCCCCACAGATCGCTCTGGTAGATCTGCTTGGCGTACATCTCGAACACCTGGCCTTGGTTGAGGAAGATCACCTTATAGATAGGTTCACGCTTGCTCATGGGAGGGAGAAAAACCGGGGGAAATTTTGGGGGGCGCGATCATAGCATAGGCTCCCGTCAGGCAATGCTAGGCCGCAGCCATCGGCGTCCCTATAATGCGCGGTTCGTTTTACACCCCATCTCGTTGAGATCCGGAACGCGCATGAGCAAGAAGCTGTATATCGAAACCCACGGTTGCCAGATGAACGAGTACGACAGCTCGCGCATGATCGACCTGCTGGGCGAACATCAGGCCCTGGAAGTGACCGCCCGCGCTGAAGACGCCGATGTCATCCTGCTCAATACCTGCTCCATCCGCGAGCGCGCTCAAGACCGGGTGTATTCGCAATTGGGCCGCTGGCGTGAGCTGAAGCTGGCCAAGCCGGACATGGTGATCGCCGTTGGCGGTTGCGTGGCCAGTCAGGAAGGCGCGGCCATTCGCGACCGCGCGCCCTATGTGGATGTGGTGTTCGGCCCGCAGACGCTGCACCGCTTGCCGGAAATGATCGACGCCGCGCGCGTCACCCGCCTGCCGCAGGTGGATGTCAGCTTTCCCGAAATCGAAAAATTCGACCGCCTGCCCGAGCCGCGCATCGACGGGCCCAGCGCCTTCGTGTCGATCATGGAAGGCTGCAGCAAGTACTGCACGTTCTGCGTGGTGCCTTATACCCGTGGCGAAGAAGTGAGCCGGCCATTCGATGACGTGCTGGCCGAGGTGATTCACCTGGCCGAGCACGGCGTGCGTGAAGTGACGCTGCTGGGGCAGAACGTTAACGGTTTCCGTGGCGTTACCCACGACGGCCGCACCGCAGATTTGGCTGAGCTGATCCGCGTGGTCGCCGCCATCGATGGCATCGACCGCATTCGCTACACCACCTCGCACCCGCTGGAGTTTTCCGACAGCCTGATCCGCGCCCACGCCGAGGTGCCGGAATTGGTGAAGCACCTGCACCTGCCCGTGCAGGCCGGCTCGGACCGCATTCTGGCGGCGATGAAGCGCAACCACACGGTGCTGGAGTACAAGTCGAAAATCCGCAAGCTGAAAGCGGCAGTGCCGGATATCAGCATCACCTCGGACTTTATCGTCGGCTTCCCCGGCGAAACCGAGAAAGACTTCGAGAACACCATGCAGTTGGTGGCCGACGTAGGTTTCGACTTCTCTTATTCCTTCGTTTATAGCGCGCGCCCCGGCACGCCAGCGGCGGATTTGCCCGACGATATTCCGGCGGAAACCAACCGCGAACGCCTGGCCCGCTTGCAGCATCGCCTCGATCAGCAAGGGTTTGAGATCAGCCGCAAGATGGTCGGTAGCATTCAACGCGTGCTGGTCAATGACTTCTCCAAGCGCGACCCGGGCCAGCTCACCGGCCGCACCGAGAACAACCGTATCGTTAACTTCCGCTGCGATAATCCGCGCCTGATCGGGCAATTCGCCGACGTACGGATCGACGAGGCCAGACCTCACTCCTTGCGCGGCAGCCTGGTCGTGGAAAACGACGCGCAAGCGGCAGCTGTGGCCGAGTGCCACTAAAGGCGCAGATGCCCGAGCTTTCCCACTCGGGCATCCGGAGTTATCCTGCGTTTCTTCCTACTTGCCGAGTGGCGGCTACACACGACCTTGAACGCACCCATAGAACCGCATCGTTTTATCCTCGAACCCTTTGAAGCGCGCCGCTTCGCCAATCTGTGCGGGCAATTCGACGAGCACTTACGCTTGATCGAACAGCGCCTCGCTATCGAAATCCGCAACCGCGGAAATCAATTCGAATTGGTGGGTCCACCCGAAACCACCCAGGCCGCCGAGCAACTGTTGCGCCGCCTGTACCGCGAAACCAACGCCACCCAACTGTCGCCGGACATCGTCCATCTGTTCCTGCAGGAATCTGCGGTTGAGCAATTGGCGGCCAGCAGCACAGTGGAAGCGAACGTGGCGCTGCGCACCCGCAAGGGCATGATTCGTCCGCGCGGCTTGAATCAGCAGCGCTACGTTAAATCGATCCTCGACCACGACATCAACTTCGGCATCGGCCCAGCCGGCACGGGTAAAACCTACCTGGCCGTGGCGTGCGCCGTGGATGCGCTGGAGCGTGAGCAAATCCGCCGCATTCTGCTGGTGCGTCCAGCGGTGGAAGCGGGCGAGAAGCTGGGTTTTTTGCCAGGCGACCTGTCGCAGAAAATCGACCCGTACCTGCGCCCGTTGTACGACGCGCTGTACGAAATGCTCGGCTTCGAACAAGTGGCCAAGCTCATCGAGAAACAGGTGATCGAAGTTGCGCCGCTGGCTTATATGCGCGGCCGTACGCTGAATAACAGCTTCATCATTCTCGACGAAAGCCAGAACACCACGCTGGAGCAGATGAAAATGTTCCTTACGCGGATCGGCTTTGGCTCCACGGCGGTGATCACCGGCGACATCACGCAGGTCGACCTGCCGCGCGGCACCAAGTCGGGCCTGACCCACGTGATTGAAGTATTGAAGGATGTGCCTGGTATCTCCTTCACTCACTTCCTGTCCAAAGACGTGGTTCGCCACCCGCTGGTGCAGCGCATTGTCGAGGCGTACGAGCGCTTCGAAACCGCCGCCGAACGCAAAAGCGCCGAGAGCAAAAAAGCAGCCTCCGAGGCAGACCGCGGCGATGCTTGAGCTTGATCTGCAGAACGCCAGCAGTGCCGCCAGCCCCACCGAAGCCCAGTTCCGCCAATGGTGCGAACTGGCGCTGCGCCAACGCACGGCCGACTCGGAACTGACCATTCGCCTGGTCGACGAAGCCGAAGCGCGCGAACTCAACCACACCTACCGGCAGAAAGACTACGCCACCAACGTGCTGTCTTTCCCCGCCGACGTGCCCGATGAACTGCTCGACATTCCCCTGCTCGGCGATCTGGTGATCTGCGTGCAGGTGGTCGACCGTGAGGCCGCCGAACAGGGCAAAAGCCTGGAAGCGCACTGGGCGCATCTGGTGATTCACGGCTGCTTGCATATATTAGGCTACGACCATATCGACGAGGAAGAAGCCGTCGAGATGGAAACCTTGGAACAACAATTGCTCGCTGAATTGGGTCACCCGGACCCATACGCCAGCGACGAATAGCCTGATTCACAGGCACCAGAACGGAACACTGAGTACACAGCATGAGCGAAGACCGATCGAGCAACGGGCAAAAATCCTGGTTAGGCAAACTCACCCAGGCTTTTGCCCATGAGCCGAAAAACCGCCAGGAGCTCCTGGAGCTGCTGCGCGACGCCCATCAGAACAAACTCCTCGACAGCGAAGCGCTGGCCATTGTTGAAGGCGCCATTCAGGTAGCCGACCTGCAGGTGCGCGACATCATGGTGCCGCGCTCGCAGATGGTCAGCATCAAAGCGGGCCTGACGCCCAAAGAGCTGATTCCGGCGATCATCGAATCCGCCCACTCGCGCTACCCCGTCGTCGGCGAAAGCCTGGACGACGTGATAGGCGTGCTGCTGGCCAAAGACCTGCTGCCGCTGGTGCTGCAAGACGAAAGCCAGCCGTTCAACATCAAAGACATGCTGCGCCCGGCCACTTTCGTGCCCGAGTCCAAGCGCCTCAACGTGCTGCTGCGCGAATTCCGCGCCAACCATAACCACATGGCCATCGTCATCGACGAATACGGCGGCGTGGCAGGGTTGGTGACCATTGAAGACGTGCTGGAGCAGATCGTTGGCGACATCGAAGACGAGCACGACGTCGAAGAAGACAGCTACATCAAACCGCTGCCCAGCGGCGACTTCCTGATCAAAGCGCTGACGCCCATCGACGCGTTCAACGAGTCGTTCGACAGCGAATTCACCGACGACGAGTTCCACACCGTCGGCGGCCTGGTCATGAGCGCGTTCGGCCATCTGCCTAAACGCAACGAAATTGCCGAAATCGGCGACTTTCGTTTCCGCGTACTGAGCGCCGACAGCCGCCGCATCCACCTGCTGCGCCTGACCCGAATCGACCGTTAGAAAATAATCCACGCACTCACCCAACGAGCGCGACGCAGGTTGGGTTGAGCCGCAGGCGAAGCCCAACGCTGTGCCCCCCATACCGAGCTACGAACAGGAAAACAATGAACTGGATTTCTAGGATGGGCTGGGTTGGCAACCTGATCGCACTCGCCGCCGGCGCCTCAACCACCCTCGCCCTCGCCCCTTTCGACTTCTGGCCCTTGGCCCTGCTCGCCATTGCCTTGTTCTACCTCGGCCTGCGCGACCTCACGCCACGGCAGGCGTTAGGCCGTGGCTGGTGTTATGGCTTCGGCGTGTTCGTGGCCGGCACCAGTTGGATTTACGTCAGCATTCACGACTACGGCGGCGCCTCCGCGCCCTTGGCGTTGTTCCTCACTGTCGGTTTCTGCGCCTGCATCGCCTGGTTCTTCGCCCTGCCCGCCTTTATCTGGGCGCGCTGGTTGCGCCGGGTTGAAGCGCCATTGGCCGACGCCCTGGCCTTCGCCGCCTTGTGGCTGTCGCAGGAAGCGTTTCGCGGTTGGTTCCTGACCGGCTTCCCCTGGCTGTACGCCGGCTACAGCCAGCTCGACGGCCCGCTCAGTGGCTTGGCTCCCGTTGGCGGCATGTGGCTGATTTCCTTCGTGCTGGCCTTAACCGCCGCGCTGCTGATCAACCTGCCGCGCCTCGGTCAGCGCAAGGCCTTTTTGGCGGTTGGCGTGGTGATGCTGGTCGCGCCATGGCTGGTGGCGTTCGGGCTGAAGAATCAAGCCTGGACCGAGCCGGCTGGCGCGCCGCTTAAAGTCGCCGCCATCCAGGGCAACGTCGCCCAGGAAATGAAGTGGAACCCCGAGCACCTGAACGCACAGCTGGCCCTGTACCGCGACATGACCTTCAGCGCCAAACCGGTGGACCTGATCGTCTGGCCGGAAACAGCGGTGCCGATTCTGAAAGAGTTCGCCGAAGGGTATCTGAGCGTGATGGCGCGTTTCGCCAACGACCGTAAGGCCACGCTGATCACCGGCGTACCGGTTCGGGAAACCAACGAGCAGGGCGACAAGCGCTACTACAACGGCATCACCGTTGTTGGCGATGGCAGCGGCACTTACCTGAAACAGAAGTTGGTGCCGTTTGGCGAGTACGTGCCGCTGCAAGATCTGCTGCGCGGCCTGATCGCTTTCTTCGATCTGCCCATGTCGGACTTCGCGCGCGGCCCCGCCAATCAGGCATTGCTGGAGGCGAAGGGCTACAAGATCGCGCCGTTCATTTGCTACGAAGTGGTGTACCCGGAGTTCGCCGCGTCCTTGTCGGCCCAGAGCCAGTTGCTGCTCACGGTGAGCAACGACACGTGGTTCGGCACTTCCATCGGCCCCCTGCAACACCTGCAAATGGCGCAGATGCGCGCACTGGAAGCGGGCCGCTGGATGATCCGCGCCACCAACAATGGCGTGACCGGGTTGATCGACCCGTTTGGCCATATCACCACGCAGATTCCGCAGTTCGAACAAGGCGTGCTGTACGGAGAAGTGGTGCCGATGCAGAAGCTCACGCCCTACCTGCAATGGCGCTCATGGCCGCTGGTGATTGTGTGTTTGCTGATCTTCGGCTGGGCGCTGCTGGCGAGTCGGATAGCAAAAACGGTTTAACCGGGAATGGCTGAACGGCTTTCCCATTAGCCGGCGTTCAAAATCAAGAGCATCGCGACTGAAGTCGCTCCTACGGGACGGTGTCGTTGCGTGGGACGCTGATGCGCTTTGGGTGGGAGCGGCTTTAGCCGCGATGCCCTTGATCTTTCCCCGCCTCGCGACTCACCGGTAAAACAACGGATAGGCAATCTGCCCCGCCACTTCGTTCAACAGCTGCCCGGTCTGCCACATGGCTTTGCTCTCGGGCAACCAGCCGCCTACGGGCCGCTGGTTAGGCACGCTGATAAATCCCACTGGCGCGGCCACCACTTCGAACCCCGCACGTTCGAAGCACCAACGCGCACGGGACATGTGCGCGGCGTGGGTCACCAGCACGATGCGGCGAATTCCATCTTTGTGCAGCATTTGCGCGCTGTAGTCGGCGTTTTCCAATGTCGTATTGCTTCGACCTTCTTGCCAGCGCACTGGCACGCGAAAGTCGCGAACCATCACTTCAGTCATCAGCTCCGCCTCGCTGGCGCGCTCGCCATAGGGCGCGCCGCCGCTGATCAACACCGGCAACCCAGAAGCGCGGGCCAACCGCGAGGCATAGCGCACACGTTCCACGGCCAGGTGACTGGCCTGATCACCAGCCCAGGCCGGATCGTCGGTTTCGCGACCGGCGCCCAGCACCACAATGGCGTCGGCTTGCTTGCTCAGCTCGCCCCACTGCGTGACCGCGATAGCCGGCTCGCGCTCGACGATTTTCGCCAGGTGCTCGACAGCAATCGGCAGGCTGCTCAACCACAAACCGCCAAAGCCCAGCACAAAACAGCAGCGCGCAAAACGCGGCATGCGACGACGCAACCACCAGGCCGCCAACAGCAGCAAAAACAGGCAGCCAGGCGGCAATAGAAGTTGTTTGAAGAAAAAGCGCAGGATCATCGAGCACCTCCCAGGGTGCGCGAAGCCTACCGGGGTTTGGCGGCGCGGAACAACTGCGAGCCGCAGGCGCTACACGCCTGAACGCCTTCGCCCGGACGCCATATCGCGGGGGTGCCGCACAAGGCGCATTGCAGCTTGTTGCGCCGCTTCATCAGGCCTTTGGGCTTGACCACTTTGGCGCTCTGCAAGGAACGCGGCGGCTTGATGGTGGGCGCGGGACTTTGCTCGATCAGGGCCAGTTCCTTGGCCGCTGCATGCCAGCCACGCAGCCAGTGCAGGTCTCGATCCAGATAGGCGCGGATCAGCTCCAGCTCGGCCGGGCTAAGGCCGCGTAGTTCGAGTTCTTCGGGGGTTTGGTTGCGCAGGCGGGTGTCGCTGTCGGCTTCGTCCAGGGCGATGGCAAGCCGGTGCAAAAGACGCTCGTAAAGACCGCCCTGTGCGTTTTCCCGCCCGAACTGCGCCATGCTCACCCTCGCCCGCTCCGTGCTCTTGATGCTTTCAGCAAGCTTAGCGCTGCCCCCATAACCAGCCGGCTGCTGCGACCAACGGCGAAGCCTCGGGCGACAGGCGTAATCAGGGTTTCCCAGCCCCCAGCGGGCTCATGTATGCTACGGCGTTCTTCGAACAGGCCGCGCCCGAACACCGCTGCTGCGCCCTGTAGCTCACTTATTTCAGCCAAAAGTAGCCATGCACGAACACTATCAGCCCCGTGAAACCGAAGCCGCCGCGCAAACCTACTGGGACGAGCAGAAGTCCTTCGTGGTCAGCGAACAACCAGGCAAAGACACCTTCTATTGCCTGTCGATGTTCCCCTACCCCAGCGGCAAGCTGCACATGGGCCATGTGCGCAACTACACCATCGGCGACGTAATCGCTCGCTACCAACGCATGCAAGGCAAAAACGTGCTGCAGCCCATGGGCTGGGACGCCTTCGGTATGCCGGCGGAAAACGCCGCGATGAAAAACAACGTCGCGCCCGCCAAGTGGACCTACGAAAACATCGCCTACATGAAGAACCAGCTCAAAAGCCTGGGCCTGGCGGTGGACTGGACGCGCGAAGTCACCACCTGCAAACCGGACTACTACCGCTGGGAACAATGGCTGTTCACCCGGCTGTTCGAGAAGGGCGTGATCTACCGCAAAAACGGTACCGTGAACTGGGACCCGATTGACCAGACCGTTCTGGCCAACGAGCAGGTTATCGACGGCCGTGGCTGGCGTTCGGGCGCGCTGATCGAGAAGCGCGAAATCCCGATGTACTACTTCAAAATCACTGCGTACGCCGAAGAGCTGTTGACCAGCCTCGACGACCTGGATGGCTGGCCGGAACAGGTCAAAACCATGCAGCGCAACTGGATCGGCAAATCGCGCGGCATGGAAGTCAGCTTCCCTTACGACCAAGCCTCGATTGGCCAGACCGGCGCATTGAAAGTGTTCACCACCCGCGCCGACACGCTGATGGGCGCCACCTACGTGGCCGTTGCCGCCGAACACGCGCTGGCCAGCATTGCCCTGCAGAAGCTGCCGGCCGCCCAGGCTGCCGAGCTGCAAGCGTTTATCGATGAATGCAAACGCGGCGGCGTCGCCGAAGCCGACATCGCCACCCAGGAAAAGAAAGGCCTGGCCACAGGCCTGTTCGTTGAGCACCCGCTGACGGGCGAGAAGTTGCCTGTGTGGGTCGCCAACTACGTGCTCATGCATTACGGCGACGGCGCTGTTATGGCAGTGCCCGCGCACGACGAGCGCGATTTCGAATTCGCCCACAAGTACAACCTGCCAGTTAAAACCGTGGTGCGTACCAGCGCCGGCGATGAAACCCCGGCGCCGTGGCAAGCGGCGTATGGCGAGCACGGCCAACTAATCAATTCCGGTGAGTTCGACGGTCTGGATTTTGCCGGCGCGTTCGATGCCATCGAAGTGGCCTTGCAGAAAAAATCGCTCGGCCAGGCTCGCACTCAATTCCGCCTGCGCGATTGGGGCATCAGCCGTCAGCGTTACTGGGGCTGCCCGATCCCGATCATTCACTGCGACGCCTGCGGTGATGTGCCGGTGCCGGAAGACCAACTTCCCGTCGTGTTGCCAGAAGACGTGGTGCCCGACGGCGCCGGCAGCCCGCTGGCACGCATGCCCGACTTTTACACCTGCACCTGCCCGAAATGCGGCGGCGCGGCCAAGCGCGAAACCGACACCATGGACACCTTCGTGGAGTCGTCTTGGTACTTCGCCCGCTACGCCTCGCCGAACTACACCAAGGGCATGGTCGACCCGGCTGCCGCTAACCACTGGCTGCCGGTTGATCAGTACATCGGCGGCATCGAGCACGCGATTCTGCACCTGCTGTATGCGCGCTTCTTCCACAAGCTGATGCGCGATGAAGGCCTGGTCGACTCCAGTGAGCCGTTCAAAAACCTGCTCACCCAGGGCATGGTGATCGCCGAAACGTACTACCGCCTCGAAGCCAACGGCAGCAAAACCTGGTTCAACCCGGCTGACGTGGAAATCGAGCGTGACGCCAAGGCCAAAATCATCGGCGCCAAGCTGAAAACCGACGGCCTGCCGGTGGAAATCGGCGGCACCGAGAAAATGGCCAAGTCGAAGAACAACGGCGTCGACCCGCAATCGATGATTGACCAGTACGGCGCCGACACCTGCCGCCTGTTCATGATGTTTGCCTCGCCGCCCGACATGAGCCTGGAATGGTCCGATTCCGGCGTTGAAGGTGCGCATCGCTTCCTGCGTCGCGTCTGGCGTTTGGCGCAGGCCCACGTCGCGCGCGGCGTACCCGGCAGCCTCGATGTAGCCAGCCTCAGCGACGCGCAGAAAGACATCCGCCGCGCCATTCACCTGGCCATCAAGCAAGCCAGCCAGGACATTGGCCAGCACCACAAATTCAACACTGCCATCGCCCAGGTGATGACGCTAATGAACGTGCTGGAAAAGGCGCCGCAAGACAGCGACGCCGACCGCGCCCTATTGCAGGAAGGCCTGGAAACCGTGGCCCTGCTTCTCGCCCCGATCACACCGCACATCAGCCACGAACTGTGGCTCGAACTGGGCCATGAAAGCGCCGTGATCGACGCTCAATGGCCGGTGCTGGATGAAAGCGCGCTGGTGCAGGACAACCTGCAACTGGTGGTGCAAGTGAACGGCAAGCTGCGCGGCCAGATCGACGTGCCGGCAACCGCCAGCCGCGAAGAAGTCGAGGCTGCTGCGCGAGTTAACGAGAACGTGCTGCGCTTCCTCGATGGCCTGACCATTCGCAAGGTCATCGTGGTGCCAGGCAAGCTGGTCAACATCGTCGCGAGCTGATGACGCATCGCGGCTGCCAAGCGCCGCGAGCACAAATTGAAGTAAGCGCTGCGCCGATTCGCAGCGCTACCGAAGGGTTAAGGGGATACACACATGATCAAACGGAATCTGATGGTAATCGGCCTGGCTACCTTGCTCAGCGCCTGTGGCTTCCAGCTGCGCGGCTCAGGCGACATGGCCTTTGCCCTTGGCGAGCTCAACCTCACCGCCCGCGACGCTTACGGCCCGTTGGTCAAAGACCTGCGCCAGACGCTGATCAACAGCGGCGTGAATGTGCATCCGGGCGCACCGTACACCATGGCCCTGACCCGTGAAACCGAGAAAAACCGCACCGTCAGCTACACCGGCAGTGCTCGTAGCGCTGAATATGAAACCACGCTGGAAGTTGCCTACGAACTGCGCGGCGCCAACAACGCGGTGTTGCTGAGCAACACGGTTGACGTGCAAAACACCTACGTAAACGACGAAAACAACCTGATTGGCTCCGAGCAAGAAGCCATGCAGCTTAAAGAAGAGCTGCGTCACGAGCTCGTCATGCAGTTGGCGCAACGCGTGCAACTGATCACCCCCGCACAGCTGGACCAACTGCAACAGGCCGCCGACGCCAAAGCCCAGGCTGAAGCCGACGCCATCGAAGCCGCGCGCAAGGCCCAGGCTGAACAGCCGCAGCAATCGCCGCTGCAACTGCCGATTCAGACCCAGTAAGTTCGCTCGGGCCGCTGCGGCGGCCCAGCCTCCCCTTCTTATGTTTCCCCGCCTATGAAGCTCGCCCCCGCGCAACTCGCCAAACACCTGCAAAGCGGCCTCGCGCCGGTTTACGCCATCAGTGGCGACGACCCGCTGCTGTGCCAGGAAGCGGCCGACGCTATTCGCGCCGCCACGCGCAGCCAGGGTTACAGCGAGCGCCAGGTGTTCAATGCCGACGCCAGTTTCGACTGGGGCACGCTGTTGCAGGCGGGCAACAGCATGTCGTTGTTCGCCGAGAAGCGCGTGCTTGAATTGCGCATTCCCAACGGCAAGCCGGGCGACAAGGGCACCGCTGCCCTGCTGGAATACCTGTCGCGTCCGCCTGAAGACACCTTGCTGCTGATCAGCCTGCCCAAGCTTGATGGCAGCACGCAAAAAACCAAATGGGCGAAAGCCGTTATCGATGGGCCGAACTCGCAGTTCGTGCAGATTTGGCCGGTGGACGTTCACCAATTGCCGCAATGGATTCGCCAGCGCATGAGCCAGGCTGGCATGACCGCCAGCCAAGAAGCGGTGGACATGATTGCCGCGCGCGTCGAGGGCAACCTGCTGGCTGCCGCTCAGGAAATCGAGAAGCTCAAACTGCTCGCCGACGGTAACCAGATCGACGCCAGCACCGTACAAGCTGCGGTCGCCGACAGTGCCCGCTATGACGTCTTCGGCCTGATCGACGCCGCGCTCAATGGCGAGGCCAGTCATGCCTTGCGCACGCTCGAAGGGCTGCGCGGCGAAGGCGTCGACAGCACCGTCGTGCTCTGGGCGCTGGCCCGCGAGTTGCGCTTGCTGGCGACCATCGCTCAGCAATACGGCCAAGGCGTGCCGCTGGAGAAAGCCTTTAGCCAGGCTCGCCCGCCCGTGTGGGACAAGCGCCGTCCGCTTGTCAGCAAAGCGCTCCAGCGTCACTCGGCCGCACGTTGGAACCTGATGCTGAAAGATGCCCAGCGCGTCGATGCGCAAATCAAAGGCCAGGCGCCGGGCGATCCATGGTTGGAGATCAGCCGGCTGACGCTGATGCTTGCCGGCCAACGTTTGTCGCTTCCTCAGGAGTGATAAACGGCTCTGGACAGCGGCCTCCAGCAGGCCGATGATCCGCGCCGCGGGGCACGCCTCCTCAATCACCCGCCCCGCCCGAGGATTGTCATGGCCACATCGAAGAAACGTCCCAATAAAGCGAAATCCATCATTGCCCAGCCTCTGTTCCGCAGCCGTCAGGAACGCGCGAAGAAAGGCAAAGGCAGCTACCGCCGCGAAGCCTCCCAGCAAAACTGGGGGGTTTCTGTCTTTATGGGCACTGGGTTTTTGCTCGCCGGCTTTATCGCCGCGTGAAGGCTTCGCCCCTGGCAGCGTGGTAAGGTGGCCGCTGTTTACCGTCTTGGGACCTGCTGATGTTTAACCTGTCACCGCGCATCCTGGCCTGCGCCGCACTGAGCTTTCATTTCAATCTGCTCACCGCTTGCGCCGAAGCGCCACAAGCGCCTCAGCCAACGCCGCCTGCCATTCCCGCCGCCACCCATGCACCGACCGCTGCCGGCACAACCACCGCGCCCGCGCCTGTCTTGCCACAACAAAGCTTTGAAGAATGGCGCAACCAATTGCGCAGCGATGCAATGAGCGCCGGCATCAGCGCCGCGCTGTTCGACCGCGCCTTTGCCAACGTCACCCTCGACCCGGCCGTGGTCGCCGCCGACAACAGCCAGCCAGAATTCACCCGCCCGATCTGGGAATACCTGGACGGCGCCGTCTCGGCCCGCCGCATCGCTAACGGCCAGGCGCAATACGCACAGCAACAGGCCACGCTGAGCCGCATCGAACAACGCTACGGCGTGCAAGCCGAGACGCTGGTGGCCATCTGGGGCATGGAAAGCGCGTACGGCAACAATATCGGCAACAACAGCGTGATCCGCTCGCTGGCCACCCTGGCGTATGAAGGGCGCCGCGCCGCGTTTTGGCGCGAGCAACTGATCGCCGCGCTGCAAATTCTTCAACATGGCGACATCCAGCCGGAGCGCCTCGTAGGCTCCTGGGCCGGCGCGATGGGCCAGACCCAGTTCATGCCGACCACTTACAACCAGCACGCCGTGGATTTCGACGGCGACGGCCGCCGCGACGTTTGGTACTCCTCCGCCGATGCCCTCGCTTCCGCTGCCCATTACTTGCAGCAGTCGGGCTGGCAGTTGGGCAAACCGTGGGGCTTCGAAGTGCGTTTGCCACAAGGGTTCGACTACGCCCTGGCTGACCCCGAGCAGCGCAAAAGCGTGGCTGAATGGACGCGCCTCGGCGTGATGCCAGCCAGTGGTTCGGCCGTTGCGCCGACGCTCGCCGGCGAGTCGGCGACCTTGCTGTTGCCCGCCGGCCATCGCGGCCCGGCGTTTTTGCTGCTGAGCAATTTCCGCAGCATTCTCAAGTACAACAACTCGTCGTCCTACGCATTGGCTGTAGGTTTGCTCTCCGACGGCATTCGTGGCGCCAACGCCGCCGTGATCGCTGACTGGCCACGGGACGACCCGCAACTGGGCCGCAGCGAGCGCATTGAACTGCAAGAACTGCTCGCCGCCCATGGCTTTGAACCGGGCAGTGCTGACGGCATTGTTGGCGCCAATACCCGTAAGGCGGTTCGGGCATACCAGCAGCAGTTGGGGTTGCCGGCCGATGGGTATGCGGATCACAGCTTGTTAAATCGGTTGCGCGAGAAATAAACGGCGCCCCGCTTCTTTTGTAGGAGCCAGCTTGCTGGCGAACCCTGGAAACGCCGAGGTGTGCAGGGTTCGCCAGCAAGCTGGCTCCTACAAAACGTGAATATTCAGGCAAATAAAAAGGGCGACCCATGGGCCGCCCTTTTTGTTTGCTCCGAAAGGCTTAGCCCTTCTTGGCCTCATGCGCTTGCTGATCAGCGTGATAGGAAGAACGCACGAGCGGGCCGGACGCCACGTTCTTGAACCCCATCTTCGTACCCTCTTCAGCGAACCAGGCAAAAATGTCCGGGTGCACGAAGCGCTGTACCGGCAGGTGGTTGCGCGACGGTTGCAGGTACTGACCGAGGGTGAGCATGTCGATGTCGTGTTCGCGCATACGCTTCATCACTTCGATGACTTCTTCGTCAGTCTCGCCCAAGCCGAGCATCAGGCCAGATTTGGTCGGCACGTGCGGCACGCGTTTTTTGAAGTTTTCCAGCAGGTCCAACGACCACTCGAAATCCGAGCCCGGACGCGCGGCCTTGTACAGGCGCGGTACGGTTTCCAGGTTGTGGTTGAACACGTCTGGCGGCTCTTGCTCGGTGATGGCCAACGCCACGTCCATGCGGCCGCGGTAGTCCGGCACCAGCGTTTCCAGTTGCACGCCCGGCGACAGCTTGCGAATTTCGCGCAGACAGTCGACGAAGTGCTGGGCGCCGCCGTCGCGCAGGTCGTCACGATCTACCGAGGTGATCACTACGTATTTCAAGCGAAGGTCGGCGATGGCCACCGCGAGGTTCATCGGCTCGTCTGCGTCCAACGGTTTTGGACGACCATGGCCAACGTCGCAGAATGGGCAGCGACGGGTGCAAATGTCGCCCATGATCATGAACGTGGCGGTGCCGCCGGAGAAACACTCGCCCAGGTTCGGGCAGGACGCTTCTTCACACACGCTGTGCAGTTTGTGTTTACGCAGCAGTTGTTTGATGCGGTCGACTTCCGGCGACACCGGCACGCGTACGCGAATCCAGTCTGGCTTGCGCGGCAATTCCGCGGTCGGCAGGATCTTCACCGGGATACGCGCCATCTTCTCGGCACCGCGCAGTTTCACGCCCATTTCCACCTTGGCCGGTGGGGCTTTAACAGCGGTGCCGGTTGCTTCGTTGCCAGCTACTTCGAGGGTGCTCATAGCGATTCAATTCCGCCCGTCAGGGTCGTCTGTTCAGCGTAGTCGAGGTGTGTGACGAGCTGCGCGCGCAGCCGGGCACTTACTTCGGCAAATTCTATCGGTCCCACCAGATCACGCAGTTGGGTCATGGGCAAGCCGGCATAACCACAGGGGTTGATGCGCTGAAACGGTTGCAGGTCCATGTCCACGTTCAAGGCCAGTCCATGAAACGAGCGGCCGTTGCGAATGCGCAGGCCCAGCGAGGCAATTTTCGCCCCGTCCACATACACGCCCGGTGCGTCGGGCTTGGCTTCGGCTTTTACGCCGTAGCTGGCCAGCAGTTCGATCAAACTCAGCTCGATGCGGCTGACTAACTCGCGCACACCGAGACTGGAACGGCGGACATCCAACAGCAGGTATGCCACTAACTGGCCTGGGCCGTGGTAGGTCACCTGACCGCCGCGGTCCACTTTCACCACCGGAATATCGCCGGGGAATAACACGTGTTCGGCCTTGCCAGCCTGCCCCTGGGTAAACACGGGCGGGTGTTCCAGCAGCCAGACTTCATCGGGCGTGTCTGCCACGCGGCTGTCGGTGAAATGCTGCATGGCATGCCAGGTGGGTTCGTAGGGAACCTGGCCGAGCTCGCGAAAGCCCAGGCGTTGGCTCATCAGAGCACCATGTGCACGCGGCCGGTGGCGCGCAGGTCGCTGTTGATTTCTTGCAGTTGTTCGATGCCGGTGGCGGTGATCAGGTATTGCACGGTCAGGTACTTACCGTTGCGGCTGTCACGCTGCACCAGGGTGCCGACGTCCAGGTCCGGGGCGTGGCGTTGCAGAATTTCGGTTACCAGGGCTACGAAGCCCTCACCCGCGTCGCCGATTACCTTGATGGGGTAACGCTCGCAGGGAAATTCGATGGTGATGTTCTGGGCATCGGTCATGGGCGGTCTCGGCGAACGTGTAGTCCGCAAAAGCGGACACCGGCCCGCTCTTATGGAGCGAAAGGCCGGTGCCTCGGTTATTCGGTGAACGCGGCGATCAGTTGAACAAGCCGAAGAAGAATAGGCGGATGCTATCCCACACGCGGCGGAAGAAGCCACCTTCGTCCACGGGTTCAAGGGCGATCAGGTCGGCGCTGTGCACCACCTTGTCTTCGAGCTTCACTTCAACTTTACCGATCACGTCGCCCTGCTTAATCGGGGCAACCAACTGAGGATTCAAGGTCATGCTGGCAGCGAGCTTTTTCAGCTGACCGCGCGGCAGGGTCATGGTCAGGTCTTCGGCCAGACCGGCTTTCACCTGGCGGCTCGAGCCTTTCCATACGGTGCCTTGCGCCAGCTCCGCGCCCTTCTGATAGAAGGTCTGGGTTTCGAAGAAGCGGAAGCCGTAGGTCAGCAGCTTCTGGGTTTCAGCGGCGCGGGCTTGTTCGCTGTTGGTGCCGAATACCACGGCGATCAGGCGCATACCGTCGCGCACGGCCGAGGCCACCAGGCAGTAGCCGGCTTCGTCGGTGTGGCCGGTTTTCAGGCCATCAACGGTTTTGTCGCGCCACAGCAGCAGGTTGCGGTTGGGCTGTTTGATGTTGTTCCAGAAGAACTCTTTCTGCGAGTAGATGGCGTAGTGCGCGGGGTCTTCGTAGATGATCGCGCGCGCCAGACGTGCCATGTCGTGCGCGGTGGAGTAGTGCTCGGGGTTAGGCAGGCCGGTGGCGTTCATGAAGTGGCTGCCGGACATACCGAGTTTTTCGGCGGTGGTGTTCATCATGTCGGCGAAGGCGTCTTCGCTGCCGGCGATGTGCTCCGCGGTGGCAACGCTGGCGTCGTTACCCGACTGAATGATGATGCCGTGCAGCAAGTCGCCCAGCGACACCTCGGTGCCCACTTTGATGAACATGCGCGAGCCGCCGGTACGCCAAGCGTGTTCGCTGACCATGACCTTGTCGGTTTCGCTGATCTGGCCGCGACGAATTTCCAGGGTGGCGATGTAGGCGGTCATCAGCTTGGTCAGGCTGGCCGGCGGCAGGCGCTGGTCACCGTTGTTCTCCACCAGCACGTTGCCGCTGGCGGCGTCCATAAGCACGTAGGCCTTGGCGGCCAGCTCCGGTGCGGCAGGAACGGCCGTTTCGGCGGCCCAGGTAGCCGGGGCAGTGATCAGGAGGGCGAACAGACTCAGACGACGGGTAAAGGCGGTGATATTCATCAGTCTCTCAAGTTACTAATGGCAAACAGGCTCTGGCGAGCAAGTCGGTCGAAGCCGGCGCGCGAGGCGCTATTCCGGCTTCACTAAAGTCGGCTGGCCAAGGTTGGCCGACCGCACACTGTTCTGGATATTCTGGGCTTCACCCTGCGTGTTTACCGGGCCCATCCGCACGCGGTGCAACGTCTGCTGATTGCGCACGATAGAGCTGATAAACACCGGCGCACTCACCACGGTCGTCAGCTTGTCCTTCAGGAGCTGCGCAGCGTCCGGGTTGGCGAAGGCTCCGACCTGGAGATACAGGCCAGATGGAGCGAGTGAAGCGTTTTTTTTTGCGTCGATTTGCACGGGCACCACCGCAGCGGCGTGCTGCTGTGGCGGCGGAGTGTATTGCTCGATGGGCTGGCCCATGATCTGCGTGGTCGTGGTTTTCACTGGCTGCACTTGCGCCATCTGCGGCTGCGCCAACACCATCGGCACCGGGCGACCCTGCTGGGCCCACCACTCGGCTGGGTCGATACCTTCGACCTTCACGCGAGCGGTGCCGATCTCGGCGTAACCAAGTTTTTTCGCGGCGGCAAACGACAAGTCGATGATGCGATCGGAGTAAAACGGCCCACGGTCGTTCACCCGCAGAATCACGCTTTTGCCGTTATCCAGATTGGTCACGCGTACATAGCTGGGCAGCGGCAGGGTTTTGTGCGCGGCGCTCATGCCGTACAGGTCGTACTTCTCGCCGTTAGCGGTGGCCTGGCCATGGAATTTGGTGCCGTACCAAGACGCGGTGCCGGTGGCCAGATAGCGCTTGCCGTCGGGCATCGGGTAATAGGTTTTGCCGAGCACGGTGTACGGGTTGGCCTTATAGGCGCCGTAGTGCGGCATGGGCACGGCATCGGGCACTTTGGAAATGTCGACGTCCCACCATGGCGCGCCGTCGCGGTGCGGGCGGGCGAAGTCGCCAGGGCCGGAAACGGTGGTGGGCGTTTGGGTCGGCTGCGGCGCACGGCTGCTGGAGCAGCTGGCCAACATTACGGCCAGTGCGCCAAAGGCGATGAGCTTGAACGGCGTTGCCTGCATTTACTTCGTGCCCCGGGCCTGAACCAACAAATCGGATAACTGATGCACCGCCATGGCGTACATCGCGCTGCGATTGTAACGAGTGATGACATAAAAATTGGGTAAGCCTAACCAATATTCCGGTCCCGCTTCACCCTCCAGACGAAAGGCAGTTACGCGCTCATCGTCGCGCACCGCTTCGTGGCTCGACCAGCCCATGGCGCGCAGCTCGCCCACGGTTTTTACCGGGTCCAGCCCTTGGGTCAAACCTTGCTCGGCTTGTTCGCCGCTGATTTGCGCGGTGCTGACCACCGCTTCACCGGTGACCCAGCCGTGGCGTTTGAAATAGCTGGCGACGCTGCCGATGGCGTCGTCGGGGTCGCTCCAGATATTGATGTGGCCGTCGCCGTCAAAATCCACGGCGTACGCACGGAAGCTGCTCGGCATAAATTGCGGCAAGCCCATGGCGCCGGCGTAGGAGCCTTTCAGGGTCAGCGGATCGACCTGCTGCTCGCGAGCCAGCAACAGGAACTGCTTGAGTTCTTTGCGGAAGAATTCGGCGCGTGGCGGGTAGTCGAAGCCCAGGGTCGACAAGGCGTCGATGACCCGGTAGCTGCCGGTGTTGCCGCCGTACGATGTTTCAACGCCGATAATGGCCACGATAACCTGCGCCGGTACGCCGTATTCCTGCTCGGCGCGGGCCAGTGCTGCTTCGTGCTGACGCCAGAATTCGACGCCCTGGGAAATGCGCCGGTCGGTGATGAAGATCGGACGGTACTCGGCCCAGGTTTTTACCTTTTCGGCCGGACGGGAAATGGCGTCGAGAATCGACTGTTTGCGCTCCACTTCACGGAACAGGTTCACCAGCTGTTCGCCGGCAAAACCGTAGTCGCGGGTCATTTCGGAAACGAATTCGGCAACCTGCGGCGACCCTTCGTAATCAGCGGCGACAGCCTGCTGGGCGAAACCGCAGATACCAGCAAGGCTGGCCAAATGTGCCGTGCGCGTGGCCCAGCGACGCAAACCTAGCATTAAATCCCTCACCCCAATCAAACCTGAGCGATCCACTTACGGTGCGTGTGGACAGCCATTAAAAGCCCAAACCCTGACATCAGCGTCACCAGCGAAGTTCCGCCGTAGCTAATGAAAGGAAGCGGCACCCCAACCACCGGCAACAGGCCACTGACCATGCCGATATTGACGAACACATAAACGAAGAAGGTCATCGTCAGGCTGCCGGCGAGCAGCTTACCGAACAGCGTCTGCGCTTGGACAGTAATTACCAGACCGCGCGCAATCAGCAGCGCGTAAACCAGCAACAACAAGCAGATGCCGACCAGGCCGAACTCTTCGCCCAAAACCGCGATGATAAAGTCCGTATGGCTTTCGGGCAAAAAATCCAGGTGCGATTGTGTGCCCAACAACCAGCCTTTTCCAAAAACGCCGCCCGATCCGATGGCCGCTTTCGATTGAATAATGTTCCAGCCGGTGCCCAGCGGATCGCTCTCCGGATCGAGGAATGTGAGCACCCGCTGCTTCTGGTAGTCGTGCATCACGAAGAACCACATCGCGATCGCCACCGGCACTACAGCCGCCACCGCGCCTAGGATCCAGCGCCATTGCAGCCCGGCCATAAACAGTACAAACGCGCCCGAGGCGAGAATTAGCAGCGAGGTGCCGAGGTCGGGTTGGCGGATCACCAGCACGAACGGAATACCGATTAACGCGAGGCTGATAACGATGTGTTTAAGCCGTGGCGGCAAATTGTGTCGAGCCATGTACCAGGCGATGGTCGCCGGCATGAGGATCTTCATAAACTCCGCCGGCTGGAACCGAATGATGCCGGGGATGTTGATCCAGCGGGTCGCGCCCATGGCGTTGTGACCCATGATGTCCACCACCACCAACAGGCCAACGCCCGCCAGGTAACCAAGCGGCACCCAGCGCGCCAGAAAACGCGGCTCGAACTGGGCGATCACGCACATGGCCACGGCGCCCAGGCCGAACGAGGTGGCTTGTTTCAACAGCAGGTCGACGTTCTTGCCGCTGGCCGAATACAGCACGAACAGGCTGCCAGCCGCGAGCACGGTGAGCAGCACAAACAACTGGCCGTCGATGTGCAGGCGCTGCAACAGGCTGGCGCGCCGACGCATCACATCTTCGTTGGAAATCGTCCGGTCGAAGTTATTACTCATGCTGACCATGGCTCACAGCGTTGCTATTCATGACGGGTTGCCTCAGCGGTAACCGGCGGTGCGTATTGCGGTTTCAGCTGGCCGTTGTCGCCCAGCAGCCAGGCGTCCATCACTGCCTTGGCCACCGGCGCCGCCACGCTGGAACCGCCCTCGCCGTTTTCAATCATCACCGCCACGGCAATTTTCGGCGATTCGGCCGGCGCGAAGGCGATGAACAGCGCGTGGTCGCGGTGGCGTTCGTCGAGCTTGGAGCGGTCGTATTTCTCACCCTGCTTGATCGCCACCACTTGCGCGGTGCCGCTCTTGCCGGCGATGCGGTAGGTCGAGGTGTCGCCCACTTTGTGCGCAGTGCCGCGCGGGTTGTGCATCACCTGCTGCATACCGGCGCTCACTTGCGCCCAGTCGCCGGGGTTACGCAGCACGATATCGGGCATGGGGTTGGGGTCCACTGGCGGCACGCCGTCCACGGTTTTCGCCAGGTGCGGACGAATCCATTTGCCGTGGTTGGCTACCAGCGCCGACACCTGCGCCAACTGCAACGGCGTGGTTTGCATGTAGCCCTGGCCGATGCCGAGAATCAGCGTTTCGCCCGGGAACCAGGCTTGGCGATAGCGACCGCGTTTCCAATCGCGGCTGGGCATCAGGCCGGGCGATTCTTCGAACATGTCCAGCGACACCTTCTGGCCGATGCCAAAGCGGCTCATGTAGGTGTACAGCCGGTCAATGCCGAGCTTGTGCGCGAGGTCGTAAAAGTAGGTGTCGTTGGACCGCATGATCGCGGCTTGCAAGTCCACCGAGCCATCGCCGCTGCGGTTCCAGTTGCGGTATTTGTGGTCGTAGTTGGGCAATTGGTAGAAGCCCGGGTCGTACACGCGGGTGCTCGGCGTCACTACGCCCGAGTCCAGCCCGGCAATCGCCACGGCGGGCTTGATGGTCGAACCGGGCGGATACAACCCGCGCAGCACGCGGTTGAACAACGGACGGTCCGGCGAGTCGCGCAGCTCGGAGTAAGCCTTGAAGCCGATGCCGGTGACAAACAGGTTGGGGTCGAAACTCGGCTGGCTGACCATCGCCAGCACTTCGCCGGTGTTTGGGTCCAGCGCCACCACCGAACCACGGCGCCCGCCCAGCGCGGCTTCGGCGGCTTCCTGAAGGCGGATGTCCATGCTCAGCACAATATCGGCGCCGGGCACCGGGTCGGTGCGTTTGAGCACGCGCAGTACCCGGCCTCGGGCGTTGGTTTCGACTTCTTCGTAGCCCACCTGGCCATGCAGTTGAGGCTCGTAGAAGCGCTCAATACCGGTTTTGCCAATATGGTGGGTGCCGCTGTAATTCACCGGGTCGAGCACTTTCAGCTCGGCCTCGTTGATGCGGCCCACATACCCCACGGAGTGAGCGAAGTGTTCGCCTTGCGGATAATGGCGAACCAACTGCGCCACCACTTCCACGCCTGGCAGGCGGAATTGATTCACGGCGATGCGGGCGATCTGTTCTTCGCTCAGCTCGAACAGAATCGGCACCGGCTCGAATGGCCGACGGCCCTGACGCATACGCCGCTCAAACAGGGTGCGGTCTTCGGGGGTCAGCTCAAGCACTTCGACGATGACGTCGAGCACTTGCTGCCAATCGCCGGCGCGCTCGCGGGTCATGCTCAGGCTGAAGCTTGGCCGGTTGTCGGCCACCACCACGCCATTGCGGTCGAAAATCAGCCCTCGGGTGGGCGGAATCGGCTGCACATGCACGCGGTTGTTTTCAGAAAGGGTCGAGTGGTACTCGTATTGAATGACCTGCAGGTAATACAGGCGCGCAATCAGCACCACGATCAACAAACAGATGGCGACCGCCCCCACCACCACGCGATTGCGAACTTGGCGGGCGTCTTTCTCGTGGTCCTTGAGGCGGATCGGCTGCGGCATTACGAGGCTTTATTTGTGATAAGGGTGCCCGGACAACACGGTCCAGGCGCGATAAATCTGTTCACCGAGCAGAATGCGCACCAGCGGATGCGGCAAGGTCAGCGGCGACAACGACCAACGTTGCTCACTGCGGGCCTGCACTTCAGGCGCCAGGCCTTCCGGGCCGCCGACCATCAAGTTGATGGTGCGCGCATCCAGGCGCCAACGCTCCAGCTCCGCCGCCAACTGCTCAGTGCTCCACGGTTTACCCGTGACCTCCAGCGTGACGATCTTTTCCCCCGGTTGCACCTTGGCCAGCATGGCCTCGCCTTCCTGACGGATCAGGCGCGCCACGTCGGCATTCTTGCCACGGGTGTTCAGAGGAATTTCCACCAGTTCAAGCGGCAGCTCGGCAGGCAGACGCTTGGCATATTCCTGCCAACCGTCTTCCACCCAGCGCGGCATGCGCGAACCGACAGCGATCAGTCGTATACGCAAGGGGTGCCCTTACTCGCCGTCGCTGTTGAACTGTTCCGCGCTGTTCTGGTTCTGCGCACGGCTTTGCTCAGCGCCCTGCCACAGGCGTTCCAGGTCGTAGAACTGGCGCGCGGTTGGCAGCATCACGTGGACGACGATGTCGCCCAAATCGAGCAGTGCCCATTCGCCGGTGTCCAGGCCTTCGCTGCCCAAGGGGCGAACGCCCTTTTCCTTGACCTTTTCCAGCACGTTGTCGACCAGGGACTTCACGTGACGGTTGGAGGTACCGCTGGCGATCACCATGAAATCGGTGATGCTGGTTTTGCCGCGAACATCGATGGTGGTGATGTCTTGGGCTTTGATGTCTTCAAGGGCGGCGACGGCCAATTTGACCAGGTCTTCGCTCGGCATTACGGGCTTGCTCATAGTTAACTCGTTTCTCGTGTCTAGTTCTGCGCGCGGTACAGTCCGTGCGCATTGATGTAGGCCAGCACCGCGTCGGGCACCAGAAAACGCACCGACTTTCCGCTGGCCAGCAGATTCCGGATCTGGGTGGCAGACACCGCAAGCGGGGTCTGCCAGATAAAAGCAATCTGGCCGCCAGGACCGCTCATGGTCAGCGGGTCGCTGACACTGCGGGCTGCCAGAACATCACGCAGCGCTTGCGGCGCTTCGCTGTCGGCATCCGGGCGTTGCAACACCAGGATGTGACAGTGGTCCAGCAATTCTTCCCAACGATGCCAGGTCGGCAGGCCGCAAAACGCGTCCCACCCCAGCAGTAAAAACAGTTGATCCTCAACCGCCAGTTCAGCGCGCAACGACTCCAGCGTTTCGATGCTGTAAGAGGGCCGATCGCGCTTGAGTTCGCGGTCGTCCACCGTCAGCAACGGCACGCCGGCAACGGCCTGCTCGACCATAGCCAAGCGGTCCGGCGCCGACACTTGCGGGGCGTCGCGGTGTGGCGGGCGCGCGTTGGGAATCAAGCGCAGCTCGTCCAACCCCATGAACTCCGCCACTTCCAGGGCGCTGCGCAAATGGCCGACGTGCACCGGATTGAACGTGCCGCCGAGCACGCCAATGCGTTTGCCCACCGCTGTTGGTTCAGTGTTCAAGTACGGATGTGACCGTCGCCGAACACCACGTACTTCTCGCTGGTCAGCCCTTCCAGACCAACCGGGCCACGGGCGTGCAGCTTGTCGGTGCTGATACCGATTTCTGCGCCCAGGCCGTATTCGAAGCCATCGGCGAAACGCGTCGAGGCGTTGATCATCACCGAGGCGGAATCCACTTCAGTGATAAAGCGCCGGCCCGTGGTGAAGTTCTCGGTAACGATGGAATCGGTGTGCTGCGAGCCGTAGGTGTTGATGTGCTCGATGGCCTCGTCGAGGCTGTCGACGATACGAATCGACAAAATCGGCGCGGTGTATTCGGTGCGCCAATCTTCTTCGGTGGCTTCCAGCACATCGCTACCCAGCAACGCGCGAGTGCGCGGGCAACCGCGCAGCTCGACTTTTTTGTCGCGATAAATAGCCGCCAGCGGCGGCAACACGCGCTCAGCGATAGCGGCGTGCACCAGCAAGGTTTCCATGGTGTTGCACGGCGCGTAGCGCTGGGTTTTGGCGTTGTCGGCAATGCGGATGGCTTTGTCGATATCGGCCGCCGCGTCGATAAACACGTGGCAGATGCCGTCCAGGTGTTTGATCACCGGCACTTTGGCATCGCGGCTGATGCGCTCGATCAGGCTTTTGCCGCCGCGCGGCACGATCACATCGACGTACTCGGGCATGGTGATCAGCGCGCCAACGGCGGCGCGGTCAGTGGTTTCCACCACTTGCACCGCAGCGGCCGGCAAACCGGCTTCGGCCAGGCCTTGCTGAATGCAGGCGGCGATGGCGCGGTTGGAATTAATCGCTTCCGAGCCGCCACGCAAAATGGTGGCGTTGCCCGACTTCAGGCACAGGCTGGCGGCGTCGATGGTCACGTTTGGGCGCGACTCATAAATGATGCCGATCACACCCAACGGCACACGCATTTTGCCGACCTGAATGCCGGAAGGCAGGTAACGCATGTCGCGGATTTCGCCGATGGGGTCTGGCAGCGTGGCGACCTGACGCAAGCCTTCGATCATCTCGTCGATGCGCGCAGGGGTCAGGGCCAGGCGGTCCAGCAAGGCGGGTTCAAGGTTGTTGGCGCGGCCGTTGGCGAGGTCTTGCTCGTTGGCGGCGGTGAGTTCGGCGCGGGCTGCATCCAGGGCGGCGGCGGCGGCGTGCAGGGCACGGTTCTTCTGCGCGGTACTGGCGCGGGCGACCACACGGGAGGCTTCACGGGCAGTGCGACCCAGGCGGGTCATGTAGTCGAGCACGGACTCAGTCATGTCGAGGCGGTCTGGCAGTCGGGAAAGCGGCTGATTATAGCGGCGCGGCGGGCCTACGCCCAGCGGCGTCTGGCGGGTGGTAAACAGCGCGTTACAACTCAGCCGCCGGTAACACTGGCAAGCACAGCGCGCGCGCCTTGCCGCGAGACGGTGACACTTGCCCCGCCAGCGGCCCGTTGCTCCCCCCGAAGGTTAGGTAAACAAACGGGGCGCAGATGTCTACCGTGCAGTCATAGCCAATTGCCCACCGCCAGGGACGGGCACCATAACAATGACAGTGAAGGGAGACGCGCCATGCGCTATCGCACCGACTACAGTCCGGCGCTGTTGGTAGAGCCCAGCCCGTATGTGCAACTGGGGCAGTGGCGCGTGCAGTACCAAGCTTATTCCACCCGCGCCGACGACCCACGAAGCCCGGTGCTGTTGCTAGGCGGCGCGTTCCAATGCTTCCGCTCGTTTGCCAGCGAAGTGGACGAACTGCTCATCGATCACCCGGTGATTCTGCTCGACCTGCCCAGCCAGGGCGGCAATCTGCAGTTGGCGCCTGAACTGAGCCTGGAAGCGCTCGCCGACCTGATCGCCGCCTTCGCCGACGAACTCAACGTGCCTCCACTGATGCCCATCGGCTTGTCCTACGGTTCGGCGTTGGCGGCGCTGTTTGCGGCCCGCCATCCGCAGCGCTGCGCACGCCTGCTGCTGGCCGGCATCACTGCCTTTGGCCGCCGAGGCGCGCGGGTATTACTGGAAGAAAGCCTGGCGCTGTTGGCCGAGGGGCGCTGCGCCGAGTTTGCCCACGGCGCCGTCACTGGCCTGCTCAACCCTACTCGCAGCCAGGAAACCGGCGTAGCGCCGGTGTTTCGCAAAGCCCTGCTGCGCCAGTTGCAACGCTTGTCGGCGACTGAAATCGAGCGCTACCGGCAAAACAGCCAGCGCCTACTGGCCTTTTCCGGTTTCCACCAACATCCCCTTTGCCCGACCCTCGTATTGGCCGGCGAATACGACCACTTCACCCAGCCGTGGGAACACACCGTATTCGCCAGCGCCTGCGCCGAGGCCCAGTGCGCGCTGATTCACAACGCCGACCACCTTGCCCAATTTGAACAACGCAACGCCTGCGCCAGTTTGTACAACCCGTTCCTGCGCGGCGAGCCGCTGCCTTTGATCAGCCCCGGCAGCACGCACCTGCCGCGCAGCCAATGGCAGCAACTGGAAAAACGTCACGAACCGCGCCAACCGCCGCTGCATAACCGCGCGCGGTTGCTGCATCCGGTGATAGGTGAACTGAATGTCGACGTGAACGAACTCGGATTTTTTGGCGGGCTCTTACAGGGCGACTTGCCAACCCTAATGCCGCAACGCGGCTGGCAACTGCAGATGGTTGATATGCCCGCCATGGCGATTCTGCCCGTGCGAAGCAGCAGCGCGGAATTGGCCTGGGTGTTTGCCCATACCGATGCGGCAGGGAGTGCGGCGCTGGCCGAACGGGTGAGGCAAGGGGCGATGCCTACGGTTGCCTGCGCCTAAAGAGCGCCGTAACGCCGCCCTCTCCCCCGGCCCCTCTCCCGCAAGCGGGCGAGGGGTGACGTTTCCTTTCGAGCGACTCGATCAGCCCCCTCGCCCGCCTGCGGGAGAGGGTTGGGGAGAGGGGCCGTTGATTTTCACACCGATGCCTCAATCACCCGCACCAACGTCGCCTGCGTCACCGGCGGCAAGCCTTGGCTGTGCAGCGCCGGGTCGAGCACCTCGGTGTGTCTAAACCCGCAACGCCCAAACGCTTCGATAATCTCCCCGGCATTGCTGTAGTGCAGCGGGTAATTGCCCCGCGTCAGCCGCCCAATAATCCCCACGCCCCAGCGCAGCTGGCGGTAGCGCGGGTGTTCTTTAAGGTCGGGGTATAGGTCGGTGAGGTAGATGCCGTGCGGAAAACTTTTTAACTGCGCCGCCAGCGCCGTCCAGAACCCTTCAATCACCGGGCGCTCAAAATAGTTCACCAGTCCCTCGGTGATCACCACCACCGGCTCGGACCGATCCAGCCCGGCGAACAAGGCTTCCAGGCTTTGCTCGGCCAAAATATCCACCGAGCGCACCTGATGGCGGCCATTGAGCCAGCCCTCGCTGTGCAGCAGCAGGCGTTTACGCACGGCCATGCCCGGCAGATCAGCTTCCAGATAACGCAACTCGGGGTAGCGCTGACAAAAACGCCGACCGCGCGGCGACAGCCCGCAGGCAATTTCCACCACCTGGCGCACGCCCCGCTCTTCGATGGCGGCGGTGAGCCGAGCGTCCAGCAGAAGGTGCCGCTGCAACAAAAGGTGCTCGATATCCAACCCAAAGCCCACCCGCGCGCCCCAGGCAATTGGGCTCAGCAACCCGTGCACCCAGCGGCCAAACGGCGTGGCAAAAGCAGCGTCACTGAGTTGGTGGCGGTACCAGACGTAGCCGGTGTAATGGGCGCTGGGGCTGATGTGGGCACTGTCGGCGCGGCTGCGGTCGGGCATGGCCAAAGCTCTTATTGTTATGATCGCCCGAGCCTAAGCCTTGTCCCAGTGTGATGACAGCCCATGCCGAGTGATCCCACCCTTAGTTTGCCCAACGCCCAACACCCCAACTGGCCAGAAGGCCGCGCCCTGCCCGACTGTTTTTTCGACCGCGACGCCCAATTGCTGGCCCAGTCCTTATTGGGCAAGGTGATCCGCCACCGCGTCGGCGACTTGTGGCTCGCCGCGCGCATCATCGAAACCGAGGCGTACTACTTCGCCGAAAAAGGCAGCCACTCTTCCTTGGGCTACACGGAAAAACGCCGGGCACTGTTCCTCGATGGCGGACACATTTATATGTACTACGCGCGCGGCGGCGACTCGCTGAACTTCAGCGCCCACGGGCCGGGCAACGCGGTGCTGGTCAAGTCGGCGTTTCCTTATACCGATGCCCACAGCGGCCCCGAATGCCTTGAGCGCATGCAGCAAAACAACCCCGACAGCCAGGGCCAGCCGCGCTCGTTGGAAAAACTCTGTAACGGTCAGACCCTGCTGTGTCGCGCCCTCGGCCTTAAAGTGCCGGCCTGGGATGGCAAACGCTTCGACCCCGAACGGTTTTTTGTCGAAGATGTCGGCTACGCCCCCGAGCAGATTATTCAAACCACCCGCCTGGGCATTCCCCTGGGCCGCGATGAACATTTGCTCTACCGCTTTGTCGATGCTGCTTACGCCCGCCACTGCACGCGCAACCCACTGCGCCGTGGGCAACTGGAAAATCAGGATTTCTACTACATGATCTCGCAACAGGACCTTGCCCCATGACGGAGTGGCTCAACCAACTCACCGGCTGGCTCAGCGCCAACCCTCAATGGCTGGGCATCGCCATTTTTGTCGTGGCCTGCGTGGAGTGCCTGGCGATTGCCGGCATCATCGTGCCCGGCACGGTGCTGCTGTTCGCCATTGCCGTGCTGGCCGGCAGCGGCGCCCTGACCCTCGGCGAAACGCTGCTGTTGGGTTACACGGGCGGCCTGCTGGGCGATGCCATTTCCTATGCGCTGGGCCGGCGTTTTCACCAAAACATCCGCAACCTGCCGGGCCTGCGCACCCATCCCGAATGGCTGGCCAGCGCCGAAAGTTACTTCCAGCGTTATGGCGTCGCGAGTCTGTTGGTTGGCCGCTATATCGGTCCGCTGCGCCCGATGTTGCCGATGGTGGCCGGCATGCTCGACATGCCGCTGCCGCGCTTTATCATCGTCAGCCTGATTGCCGCGGCCGGCTGGTCGATTGCCTATTTGATGCCCGGCTGGGCCACTGGCGCCGCCATGCGCTTGCCGTTGCCGGAGGGCTTCTGGGGACAAGCCGCCGTGGTGGCGGCCGCGCTGGCAGTGTTCATCGGCGTCAGCCTGCAAGGCGCGCTGCGCCAACAACACCGCGCGACCGCCTGGATGGCCGGCATGGGCTTTGTGCTGCTGATCGCCATGCTGATCGGCTACCCGCGCCTGGGTCAGCTCGACCAGGGCTTGATGGCGCTGGTGCAAGAACAGCGGCAACCGGCGATGGACAGCATCATCACCATCATCACGCGCCTGGGCGACTTCCGCACCCAGCTCACCGTCGGCATCATGCTCTGCGTCATGCTGCTGGTGGCGCGCCAATACCGCAGCTTTTTCTTCGCCACCGGCACGATGCTGGGCTGCGCCATCGCCAACCATTTCCTGAAACTGTTCTTTGGCCGCGCCCGCCCGGAAATTCTGCTGGAGCCGCTTCACAGTTTCAGCATGCCCAGCGGCCATAGCTCGGGGGCGTTCGCTTTTTTCCTGACGCTGGCGGTGCTCGCCGGCCGTGGTCAGCCGGTGCGAATGCGCCTGACGTGGCTACTGCTGGCAGTAATTCCGGCGCTGGCGATTGCCTTGTCGCGGGTGTATTTGGGAGTGCATTGGCCGACCGACATCATCGCCGGCGCGCTGCTCGCCGCCACGGCGTGCGCGGTCAGCCTGACCTGCTCGCAGTGGCGTCAGCCATTGCCGGCCATGTCGCCGCGCGTGTGGTGGTTGGTATTGCCGGCGTGCCTGGCCGTGCTGGCCGCCCATGCCAGTTGGGCGCTGCCGCATGCACTGGAGCAGTATCGGTATGCGCCGATAGTGCCGTGAAAAAATCGCGGCTAAAGCCGCTCCCACAGTCCAACGCAAGTCTGTAGGAGCGGCTTCAGCCGCGATGCTTTTGGGCTAGGCGGTCATTTCGCCCTGCAACTCATCCAGCATCCCCTGAATGGCATCGAGCCGTTCCAGCGGATCATCGATCGCCAGCAGTTGCAGCTTTTGCTCGACATCGAACGGCAGCAGATACGCCAGCTGATACCCCAAGTTCTGCTGCCCCGTCGCCTCATTGCCCATGCCCAGTTCCGACACCATCGGGTGCTGCGCCAGCGCTTGCAGCAGCGCGGCCAGGTCGGCGTGTTCGGGTAGCAGCGGGAAGTCTGCAGCCTCGTCGGCCCAGGTCACTTCAGCGGTGGTCAGTTGGTCGCGTTGCACGTGTGAGCGTTGCACATGGAAGCGCCGGGCGCCTTCCACGCGAATGCCGAGCAAGCCGTTGGGTTGTTGTTTCCAGTCGCGAATCACCGCTTCGCAGCCGACCTGGGCGAAGCTGTCTGCCGCCTCGCCCACTTCGCGGCCTTCCAGAATGCACACCACGCCGAAGCCTTCGTTGCGTTTCATGCAGGCGCTGATCATGTCCAGATAACGGGCTTCGAAAATTTGCAGGTCGAGCACGCTGCCGGGGAACAGCACCACATTGAGGGGAAACAACGGCACCATCTTTCTCGCTCCTGATTCACTCGTAGGGCTGTGACAACGATTGCGCCGGGACGATCAGCTGAAAAGCGCCACCGCCAGCGGCAGCGCCACGGCGGTGCCAACGCCCATCAGGCTCATGGCCAGCGCGGCGAAGGCGCCACACTCTTCGCCTTCTTGAAGCGCGCGCGAGGTGCCGACGGCGTGGGCGGTCATGCCCATGGCCAAGCCTTGCGCCGCCGGGTGGCGAACACCCATGCGGCGCAGCAGTTCAGGCCCGAGGATGGCGCCAATCACGCCGGTGATCAGAACGAACACCGCCGCCAGCGCGGCAATGCCGCCAATCTGGTCAGCCACCAGCATGGCGATCGGCGAGGTCACCGATTTGGGCGCCATGCTCATCAGCATCATATGGTCGGCGCCAAACCACCACGCCAACAACACGCCCATGCCGGTAGCCACCACGCCGCCGATCAACAACGTCAGCAAGGTGGGCCAGAACAGTTGGCGAATCCGTTTGAGGTTAAGGAACAGCGGCACCGCCAGGGCGACGGTGGCCGGGCCGAGGAAAATTGTCAGGGCTTTGGCGCTGTCTTTGTACTCGTCGTAGCTCAGGCCACAGGCCACCAGCACGGCGATTACGGCAAGCATCGAGACCAGCACCGGCTGCAGGAAAAACCAGCGGGTTTTCTCGTAGGCGGCCAGCGCTAATTGGTAAGCGGCCAGGGTCACGCCGACGCCAAACAAGGGGTGATGGATGAGCGCCTGCCAGGCGCCGGCAACATCAAACATCGCGCTCACCTCGCTTGCGCTGCTGGCGGTCGATTAGCTTTTGCATCATCCACCCAGCGAATAGCATCGACAGCAGCACCGACAACACCAACGAGCCGCCCACCGCCCAGAAGTCGGCGGCAATCGCCTTGGCGTAAACCATCACGCCCACGGCCGCCGGCACCAGCAACAAGGGCAGATAACGCAGCAAACTCGACGAGGCCACCGAGATCGACTCGTCCACCTCGCCCTGCCAGATCAGGTAACCGAGCAGCAGCACCAGCCCAATGATCGGGCCCGGCAGCATGTGCAAGAACAGCACGTTCAAGACCGTGCCAAGCAGTTGGAAAACCACCAACCAAGTCAGGCCACGTAACAGCATGGAGTTCTCCAATCCAGACCCGAAGGGGGCAGCGCCGGGGTAAAAAAATCGCGTCGGGCATTATAAGCACGCTAAGCAAAACGCCCCAACCAGCCCGTCGCGCCGGCTGTATGGGCTGTTATTCGCCGCAGCGATGCAGGGTTGACCGCCTTCACCTCGCGTGATGATCTACGGGGCATGGACGTTTCAACAAAAACAAAACCCGTCTCCTCAAGGAGGACATATGCCATTGGTACCCGTCGCTGAACTGAAATCCTACATCGGCAAAGAACTTGGCCATTCCGAGTGGCTGACGATTGACCAGGAACGCATCAACCAATTCGCCGAGTGCACGGGCGACCATCAATTCATTCACGTCGACCCGGAAAAAGCCGCCAAGACCCCGTTCGGCAGCACCATCGCCCACGGCTTTTTGTCGCTGTCGCTGATTCCGGTGCTGATGGAAAAAATCGCCCTCGCGCCGGAAGGTCTGAAGATGGCGGTTAACTATGGCTTGGACAGCGTGCGTTTTATCCAGCCGGTGAAAGTGAATTCGCGCGTGCGTGTGTCGGCCAGCGTGATCGACATCACCGAGAAAAATCCGGGCCAGTGGCTGCTCAAAGCCAAGTGCACCCTGGAAATCGAAGGCCAGGCCAAGCCGGCGTATATCGCTGAGTCGCTGAGTTTGTACTTCGTCTGATTCTGGACGGCGTGGAAAAACAGGGCGCTTCGGCGCCCTGTTTTTTTGTCGAAGAGCATCGCGGCTCAAGCCGCTCCCACAGGGTGTGCAATAACTGTGGGAGCGGCTGGGCGGCATTCCGATTAGCCGCGATGCTTCTTCGTCCGCACACTTGCGGCATACTCCGCCCAAATCTCGATCCAACACGGACGTTTCCCCCATGCGCCACCTCTCCCTCATCGCCCTGGCCCTGCTGCTAACTGCCTGCGGCAAAAGCGAACCGCTGACCCCGCCCAACGCCGTACTCCCCGACGGCGGCCGTTATCGCGGCGAGGTCGTCGAGGGTTTGCTGCAAGGCAAAGGCCGGATCGATTACCCCAACGGCAGTTGGTACGAAGGCACGTTCAAAGACGGCCTGATGGATGGCGAAGGCGAACTGCACCACTCGGACGGCACTCATTACAAAGGCGGTTTCGCCAATGGCGACTTCGCCGGGCAAGGCACGCTGACGTACAGCGAAGGCAGCAGCTACACCGGCGCTTTCAAGGCAGGCAAACAAGACGGCGTCGGCACGCTGACCATCAAAGGTGGCGACCGCTACCAGGGCGAGTTCAAAAACGATCAGTACCACGGCATCGGCAAGTTACAGCGCGCCGATGGCAGCGCCTTTGAAGGCAGCTTTAAAAAAGGCGAGCCGGAAGGCTTCGGCACCACCACCGATGAACACGGCAACCAGCTCAGCGGCACCTTCAAAAAGGGCGTGCTAACTGGCGAAGGCACGTACAAGGGCGAGGACGGCGCCACGTATGTCGGGGGTTACAAAGATTCGAATTTGCAGGGCAAAGGCCGCTATGAAACGGCTGACGGTGACGTGTGGCTCGGCCAGTTCAGCCAGGGCAGTCTGACCGGCAAAGGGCAGGTGCAACGTGCCGATGGCAGTCGTTACGAGGGCGAGTTCAAATACTGGCGCTACCACGGCGAAGGCTCGTTGACCCTGGCCGACGGCAGTCGCTATCAGGGCCTTTTCGCCCGTGGCAAATACGAGGGTGCCGGCACGCTCACCCTGGCTGACGGCACGGTGCAGAACGGCACCTGGAAGAACGGCAAGCTGGCCCGCGATGCGCAAGGCAATGCCCTGCCCGATCAGCTGGAAGTCGGCCTGTTGCAACAAGGCAAGCTGCTAGACCAGGCCTTGGCCGCCATTCCGGCCTCCACGCCAGCCGTCGAGCTGTACACGCTGACCCTGGCTGGCGACGGCGAGCAAAGCGTGTTCCTGCGCGAGGCCGACTACGTCAGCAACCTGCTGCGCGAGCGCTTCGGCGCCTATGGCCAGATCACGTTGGTCAATCACCGCGACCATATGCTCGACCGCCCACTGGCCACCCGCGAAAACCTGCGCCGCGCGGTAAAAACCCTGGCCGAACGATCGGGGGCCGAAGACGTGGTGTTCATCTACCTTACCAGTCACGGCTCCAGCGACCACCAGCTCAGCCTGGTGCAGCCGGGTCTGCAACTGGCGAATATGCCGGCCCAGGAACTGGCGGAACTGCTCGTGCCATTAAAGAGTCATTACAAAGTGGTCGTCGTTTCGGCGTGTTATTCGGGTGGCTTCATCCCGCAAATTAAGGATGACAAAACCCTGGTAATGGCCGCCGCGCGCAGTGACAGAACCTCATTCGGCTGCTCCGATGAGGCCGACTTCACCTACTTCGGCCGTGCCTTGTTTGCCGAAGCACTGAGCAGCACCGACGACCTGGAAAGGGCCTTCGAGCAAGCCAAGGCCAGCGTGGCCAAACGCGAGCTGGAAGATGAGTTCGAACCGTCGGAGCCGCAACTCTGGGCGCCCAAAGGGGTACTCAGCCAATGGCGCACGTTGCGCGCTGGTCAGGCCAAACACGCCCTGGCCAACAGCGCAGCAGGCAACCCCGACGGCAGCAACTAGACTTGAAGTTGTTGGATTCCAGGAGGGAGTAGAACCATGTATTTGACCCCACAGAACATCCTGCTGACCGGCGCCACCGGCCTGACCGGCGAACACTTGCTCGACCGTCTGCTCAGCGAGCCCACGGTGCAACGCGTGCTCGCCCCGACCCGTCGAGCGCTCGCCGAACACACCCACCTGGACAACCCCCAAGGCGACCTGCTGACGCTGCTGCCCATGCTCGCCGGCAAACAAGACATCGCCTTCTGCTGCCTGGGCACCACGATCAAACAGGCCGGCTCGCAGGAAGCGTTTCGCGCGGTGGATTACGACATGGTGCTGGCCGTCAGCCAGCGCGCCCGCGACCTCGGCGCCCGGCATTTCCTGCTGATCAGTGCGATGGGCGCGAACCCGAAATCGTCGGTGTTCTACAACCGCGTGAAGGGTGAAGTGGAACAAGCCCTGATCGCGCAGAACTGGCCGCAGCTGACCATCGCTCGGCCCTCGCTGTTAATTGGCGACCGCCTGGAACCACGTCTTGGCGAACGCCTGTTGGCGCCGATCATGCGCTGGGTGCCAGGCAAATACCGCGGCATTCCGGCCTGCACCCTGGCCCGCGCGCTGTGGCGCCTGGCATTGGAAGAAGGTGAAGGCGTGCGCATTGTTGAATCGGACGAATTGCGGCGTCTGGGCCGCTGACCGCTGCCTATCGCGCATTGTTTAACGCACATCGAGCGGCCACTATGGCCGCTCTTTTTTACCGCTCGAGATTGGCCATGACCACCACTTTGCTCTCCGTGCTGCAAACCGCCGACATGCTGGAAATCAACGGCCTGTACGCCTGGCAATTCGAACTGCACAGCGACCCGGCCCACCCCGGCCCGGCGTTGCGCATCGAATGCATGGACGGCCGCGAACTGCGCAAATGGCAATTCAACCTGGAGCAGATCGCCGCCGCCCAACACAACGTCGCCAGCGACACCTGGGCCATCAGCGATGGCAAAGCCAGCCATGAAATCAAAGCACTGGCCGGCATCAACGCCGACAACGCCGATGCGGCGGATGACATGCCGGATGATGATGTGGCTGAGTTGTGAAAAATGCATCGAGGCTAGTCGGAATGCCGCCCCAACCGCTCCTCCAGCGGATTGAGGTCTCCTTCAGCTGAGGCGCCACCTTCGATAGCCCGGGTCCCCGCGTTCGCGAGGACGACGGAGGTTTATCGGTTATCCCCGTCGTCCTCGCGAACGCAGGGACCCAGAGTCGCAAGGCGAGCACCCATCACAACCCGCCGCTCACCCCAAGACTGAACCCCGATGTGGCTGAGTTGTGAAACAAGCATCGCGGCTAATGGGAATGCCGCCCAACCGCTCATGAAGCGGATTGGGGCTTCCCTCAGCAGAGGCGCCACCTTCGGCAGCCTGGGTCCCCGCGTTCGCGAGGACGACGGAGGTTTATGGGTTATCCCCGTCGTCCTCGCGAACGCGGGGCCCAGAATCGCAAGGCAAGCACCCATCACAACCCGCCGCTCACCCGAGACTGAACCCCCGATGTGGCTGAGTTGTGAGCAAGCGTCGCGGCTAATCGGAATGCCACCCAACCGCTCATACAGTGGGTTGAGGTCTTCTTCAGGAGAAGCGCCACCTTCGGCAGCCTGGGTCCCCGCGTTCGCGAGGACGACTGAGGTTTATGGGTTATCCCCGTCGTCCTCGCGAACGCGGGGACCCAGAGTCGCAAGGCGAGCACCCATCACAACCCGCCGCTCACCCCGAGACTGAACCCCGATGTGGCTGAGTTGTGAAACAAGCGTCGCGGCTAATGGGAATGCCGCCCAACCGCTCATACAGCGGATTGGGGTCTCCTTTAGCAGAGGCGCCACCTTCGGCAGCCTGGATCCCCGCGTTCGCGAGGACGACGGAGGTTTATGGGTTATCCCCGTCGTCCTCGCGAACGCGGGGACCCAGAATCGCAAGGCGAGCACCCATCACAACCCGCCGCTCCCCCCAAGACTGAACCCCGATGTGGCTGAGTTGTGAAACAAGCGTCGCGGCTAGTCGGAATGCCGCCCAACCGCTCATACAGCGGATTGGGCCTCCTTCAGCAGAGGCGCCACCTTCGGTAGCCTGGGTCCCCGCGTTCGCGAGGACGACGCAGGTTTGTGGATTATCCCCGTCGTCCTCGCGAACGCGGGGACCCAGAATCGCAAGGCGAGCATCCATCACAACCCGCCGCTCACCCCGAGGCTGAACCCCAACGCCGCTGCCAGCGACAACGGCAGCAGCACCGTGTCGAGCAACGCGCTTGCGGGTAAATCGAGCCCGGCGTATTTCGGCGCTTCGGCGCCAAAGCGGTCGAGCGGACAGCAGCCGCCGTTCAAGGTGTACCAATCCAGTCGCGTGCCGGCATACACCACGGGCGCACCCGGCTTGGCGGCGTTCAAGGTGCGGGTGGTGGCGCAGCCGAACAACTGGGCGGCGAGCAGCACCAGCAGCACGCTCCGGGCGGTTTTATTCATCGCTGCTCAGGTGATGCTCGCCCCAGCGCGGCAGCATGTCTTGGGGAATGCCGAGCACATTGAGGATGCGCGCGACCACGAAGTCGATCAGGTCGTCGATGGTTTGCGGCTGGTGATAGAAGCCCGGTGCGGCGGGCAGAATCACCGCGCCCATGTTGGACAGCTTGAGCATGTTTTCCAGGTGGATGCTGGAAAACGGCGCCTCACGCGGCACCAGAATCAATTGGCGGCGTTCTTTCAGCGCCACGTCGGCAGCGCGTTCGATCAGGTTGTTGCAGGCACCCGTGGCAATTGCCGACAACGTGCCAGTCGAACACGGCACCACCACCATCGCCCCCGGTGCGCCAGAGCCCGAGGCCACGGGCGCCATCCAGTCTTCCTTGCCGTACACGCGAATCTGCCCTGGGGCGGCGCCGGTGTATTCGCTGAGAAAGGCCTGCATCATTTTTGACTTGGCCGGCAGGCTGACGTCGGTTTCGGTGGCC
Organism: Pseudomonas sp. AC070; assembly: GCF_979258635.1. Taxonomy (NCBI): domain Bacteria; kingdom Pseudomonadati; phylum Pseudomonadota; class Gammaproteobacteria; order Pseudomonadales; family Pseudomonadaceae; genus Pseudomonas; species Pseudomonas sp. AC070. The sequence goes on along the minus strand of NZ_OZ409871.1, from coordinate 615,195 downwards.
ATCACCAGTTGCGCCGCTTTGGAAATCAGAAAGTGCACCTCGCGCTCCTCCTGCACCAGGCAGTCGAGCAGGCGCAGTCCGTATTGCGCGCCGGAGGCGCCGGTCATGGCCAGGGTGACGCGTTCAGGTCCGTTCATCATGGCCTCAGCCCTCCAAAGCCGCCGCGAGTTTGCCGTGCAGGCCACCGAAACCGCCGTTGCTCATCACTACCACTTGTGTGCCCGGCGTGGCCTGGGCTTTGACGGCGGCGATGATGGCTTCCAGCGAGTCGCATACTTGTGAGGGCACGGTGCAACTGGCGGTGGTGGCGGCCAGGTCCCAGCCAAGATTCGGCGGTGCGAACCAGTACACCTGATCGGCCTGGGTCACGGAGTCCGGCAAGCCGTCGCGGTGGGCGCCGAGTTTCATGGAGTTGGAGCGCGGCTCGATGATGGCGATGATTTTTGCCGAACCCACACGTTTACGCAGGCCATCCAAGGTTGTGGCAATGGCGGTCGGGTGGTGGGCGAAGTCGTCGTAGATGGTCACGCCGTTCACCTCAGCGACCTTCTCCATCCGCCGCTTGACGTTCTTGAACGCACTCAGCGCTTCCACGCCCTGTGCCGGTACCACGCCGACATGACGCGCCGCGGCCAGGCACACCAGGGCGTTGGCGACGTTGTGCTGACCGGTCAGCGGCCAATCGACCACGCCTTGCGCCACGCCTTCGAAGCTCACTTCAAAGCGCGAGCCGTCTTCGCTGAGCAGCTTGGCTTGCCACTGCGCGCCGTCGCCGGTGGTTTGTACGGGGGTCCAGCAACCCATGTCGATGACACGTTTAAGCGCGGTTTCGGCGGCCGGGTAAATGACCAGGCCTTCGCTCGGAATGGTGCGCACTAGGTGGTGGAACTGGCGCTCGATGGCGGCCAGGTCCGGGAAGATATCGGCGTGGTCAAATTCGAGGTTATTGAGGATGGCGGTGCGCGGACGGTAGTGAACGAACTTGGAGCGTTTGTCGAAAAACGCGCTGTCGTATTCGTCCGCCTCGACCACGAAGAACGGCGTGCCGCCCAGGCGTGCCGACACCGCGAAGTTCTGCGGCACGCCGCCAATCAAAAAGCCCGGGCTCATGCCGGCGTGTTCCAGCACCCACGCCAGCATGCTGCTGGTGGTGGTTTTGCCGTGGGTGCCGGCCACGGCCAACACCCAGCGGCCTTGCAGCACATGGTCGGCCAGCCACTGCGGGCCAGACACATACGGCAGGCCTTTATTCAGCACATATTCCACGGCCGGGTTGCCGCGCGACAGGGCGTTGCCCACCACCACCAAGTCAGGCGCCGGGTCGAGATGGGAAGGGTCGTAGCCCTGCATCAGTTCAATGCCCTGAGCTTGAAGTTGGGTGCTCATGGGCGGGTACACGTTGGCGTCGGAACCGGTCACCCGGTGGCCAAGCTCCTTGGCCAGAACGGCCAGCGAGCCCATGAAAGTGCCGCAAATACCCAGAACATGAATGTGCATAACCAACCCCCGGAGAACAGGCGGGCAGGTTACCGCAGGCGTTGGGGATGAACCAGAGAGGTTTGCCTGCGCCCTCTTCCATCACCCGCACGGGCACTGGAAGAGGGGCGCAACGGCAGACGTATTTACAGGCGGAAGCTGCCCATCTGTTTGCCGAGGTCGTCAGCCAGACCGAGCAGGGTTTTGCAGTCCTGGCGGCAGACTTGCACTTCATCCGAGGTGGCGTGGGCCAGGTCGGCGATGCCCTGCACGTTGCGGTTGATTTCCTCGGTCACCGACGACTGCTCCTCGGTCGCGGCCGCCACTTGGGTGTTCATGTCGCTGATGCGCTCGATTTGCGCCGTGATCGAACCCAGCGACTCGCCCGTGCGCTGGCTCGACTGCACGCCATTACCGGTCGCAGCCTGGCCAGCCTGCATGGAGCTGACCGCCGCCTGCGCCCCGGTTTTCAAGCGTTGAATCATTTGCTGAATCTCGCCGGTCGACGCTTGGGTGCGACTTGCCAGGGTTCGCACTTCGTCGGCTACCACGGCAAAGCCACGGCCCATTTCGCCGGCCCGTGCGGCCTCAATCGCCGCGTTCAACGCGAGCAGGTTGGTTTGTTCGGAAATGCCGCGAATCACCGACAGCACTTGGTCAATCGACGCCACTTCGTTGGCCAACTCGCCGACGGCGCCGGACGCCTCACCGATGTCATCGGACATTTGCTCGATCTGCTTGATCGAGCCGCCCACCACTTGCCGCGCTTGCATGGCTTCGTCGCGAGCGCTTTGCGAGGTGCTGGCAGCATTGCTGGCGTTGCGGGCGATCTCCTGAACGGTGAGGCCCATCTCGTGCACGGCGGTGGCGACCATGTCGGTCATTTCCTGCTGCTGCCCGGCGCGGCCAGCGGTGTTTTCCACCACGGTGGCCACTTGATCGACAGCGGTGCGCAGCTTGACGCTGGTGCCGAGCACGGCGCTGATCAAGTCGCGCTGGCTGGCGATAAAGCGGTTGAAACCTCGGGCCAGATCGCCCAACTCGTCCTGGCGCGTTTCATTTAGGCGACGCGTGAGGTCACCGCCGCCGCCACCGATTTCCACCAGGGCATCGGTCACCTGTTTGATCGGACGCACCAGCCCACGGGCCAGCAGCACCACCAGTCCCAAGGAGAACAGCGCCACCGCAAGACCGATCAGGCTGCTGGTGATCAGCGCCTGGTTGGCGTCGGCGTAGATTTCCGCCTCGGGCACTTCACTGACCAGTAGCCAGCCCAGGGTTTTCAGGGGCTGCGCCACGGCCAGATAAGCCTCGCCGTCGCGCTCGAAGTGCACAGCCTTGCCGCTGTCGACCAGCAACTTTCGGGCGGCATCGCTACCCAGCAGGTCGCTGAGTTGGCGGGTGTCGTTAAATTCGGCCTGTGGGTGAATCTTTACTTTGCCGTCGGCGCTAACCAGAAAGATTCGCCCGGTTTTGCCAAAGTGAAAGTTGCGCACCAGATCGGACATGGCCTGCAAACCGTAGCCCAGCCCGGCCAAGCCAAGGGTTTTGCCATTGGCGGTGATGCGTTGGTTGATAAACAGCGTGGGCTGGTTGGTGGTTTTGTCGGTGTCGATCTGCACCACGCGGTTCTCGCTGCCATCGACAAAGCTGTAGAACCAGCCGTTTTCGGCGGGTCCACGCGTAAGGGTGCGATCCAATTTGGTTTCGGTGAGGTAATGGCCGCTGTCTGCCGCCACGATAAAAGTAGTCAACGCCTTCTGTTGGCGCTGCACGCCGCGCAGGTAGCGCATAAAGGCGTCTTGCTGCGTGGGGTCTTCGCCGTTGGCCAGCCACTCTTGAACCATGCTGTTTTCAGCAATGCTCAGGGCGGCGGTGAGAGGTTCGGTGAGAATCCGTTCCAGGTCATTGCCAATGGCGGTCACGCTGGCCGGCAGGGCCTGCTCGACCAACGCCTTCTCCGCAAGGCGGTTAACCACGGCGGCATAAATGCCGACAACAATCAGAATGCTCGCCAGCAGAGCGGCGCCCATGCTGAGGATTAATTGCCACTGAATACTGCGTTGCCAGAGGCGCATGGGCGGTTACCTGTATGAGCTTGGTGGGAGATCGAAGGCAGATTGTATACAAAGCGACTGACTTTTCGGTCAGCAAATTTCATTGTTATGACTACACGCTTTGTTCTTATCGACCGCCGCTATTAGTAGCTTTAGCTCCTAATCGGCTCTCCCGCTTACCGCTCGTCAGGGTTTTCGCTTCGCCTCGCCCTGGGCCACGGTCCAGGGCACCAATTGGGCGCTCAAGGCATTGCTGGCCTGACCAAAGGCACGCACCACGTCAGCCACTTGCGCACTGTTCGCCGGCTGCTGCACATCGAAGCGCCGTGCGGCGAGAATTTTACGGCTGGCGCTGTCCACCAGTTGCACGTCCAGGCGCACCACCACCGCCACTTGGCCGTCGTGATACTCGGCCTGGAACGCACGCAGGTCGCTGCTCAACACCACATCGGCCTGGAGCTGCGCGTCGTCGCTGCTCACTTGCTGAACGCGACCGTCGGCCTGGAAGCCATCAAGCAGTCGATTGCGCAGCAGCACCGGGCCGGTGTCGCCCCAGCGCGCGCCCTGGTAATTGCTGATCACACTGCCCTGCGGGACCACCGCGATGCGCGGGCTGTCGAGCACCATGGTCGCCTGCGGTTTGGCCACGCGCAGCGACCAACTCACCGGCGCGCCCGCGCTAACAGCCGACACCGGCGCAGCAGGCAGTTGGTAAATGGTGCTTGGCTCGGTTTTCGGCAGAATCGAACACGCCGACAACAGGCTCAACAGCCCGAGCATTACTAACGGGCGATGGGCGCGCGGGGTCATGGTTGGAACTCCTTGTTCTTCTCGCCGCCGAGCAGGTAGCCGGCCGGGTCTTCCTGCAGGCGACGGGTAATCGCGCGCAGGCTGCTGAGGGTTTCGCGCAGCTCGCCCACTGCCGGGCCAATGGCGCTCAGGCCCTGGGCGCCGGCATTCAGCGAGTCGCGGTTTTCGTTGAGCAGGTTCTCGATGCTTTGGCTGGCGCGGTCCAACGCCGCCATGGCGTCGCGGGCACTGTTAAGCGCTTCCTTGCCTTGCTGATCGAGCAGGTTGTTGGCGGTGGCCATCACCTTGCTGCTTTGCTCCAGCGTCACGCTGGCTTGGCGCGAGGCTGCGGCCAGTTGTTTGACGATGGCGCGCATGTCTTCGCGCTCATCGGCAATGGCGCCAGTGGCTTGCTCAAGGTGATCAAGGGTGCGGCTGACCCGCGCCACGTTGTCGGGCGACACCAATGCGTTGGCGCTGGCGGCCAGCTTGTTGATGTTGGTCAGCAGGTCTTCACCACTGGCCAGCAGCGCCGTGATCGGCGAGCGGTCGGCGACAATCACCGGCACCTTGCCGGTCTTGCTCACCAGTAATGGGCTTTGCGGCGAGCCGCTGTGCATCTGGATAAACGAACCCCCAGTAATGCCCACCAGCGACAGCTTGGCGTGGGTGTCTTGCTTGACCGGCGTATCCGCCGCAACGCGAATGCGCGCGCGGACTTTACGCGGGTCTTTGGGATCGAGTTTCAAGGCGATCACTTCGCCCACTTTGATACCGCTGTACTGCACGGTGCTGCCGGGCGACAGACCGTTCACGGCCTCATAAAAGACGATGTCATACAGAGCGAACTCGCGGTCGGCCGTGGACTTGGCCAGCCACAGGCCGAACAGCAGCGCGGCGCCGACGGCAATTACCGTGAACAAGCCGATCAGCACGTGATGGGCGCGGGTTTCCATATCAGTTGTTCTCCGTTAAACGGGCGCTAGCTTGCAGCGCGGCACGGCCACGGGGGCCATGAAAGTAATCGTGAACCCAAGCGTCTGGCGTGGCCGCCACGGTGGTCAGGTCGCCGGCCACCAGCACACGTTTCTGCGACAGCACCGCCACCCGATCGCAGATGGTGTACAGCGTGTCGAGGTCGTGGGTGACCAGAAACACCGTCAGGCCAAGGGCATCACGCAGGGTCAGAATCAGTTGATCAAACGCCGCCGCACTGATCGGGTCGAGGCCGGCCGTGGGCTCGTCGAGAAACACGATTTCCGGGTCGAGCGCCAAGGCGCGGGCCAGGGCGGCGCGCTTAACCATGCCGCCAGAGAGCGAATCCGGGTACTTGTAGGCCGCCGTTTCCGGCAAGCCGGCCAGAGCCAGTTTCACCACGGCCAGGTTTTCCGCTTCATCGCGGCTAAGGCCGGCGTGTTCGATCAGCGGCAGGGCAATGTTTTCCAACACCGTGAGCGATGAAAACAGCGCGCCGGACTGAAACAACACGCCAAAGCGGCGCTCCACCTGGGAGCGTTTTTCCGGCGACAAACTCAGCAAGTTTTCGCCAAACACTTTTACGCTGCCCGCCGTGGGCCGTTGCAGGCCGACGATGGAGCGCAGCAGCACCGATTTGCCGGTTCCCGAACCGCCGACAATGCCGAGAATTTCACCGCGCATGACGTCCAGGTCCAGGTGCTCGTGCACCACCTGCGCGCCAAAGGCGTTGGTGAGGTCGCGAACCTCAATCAGGGCGCTCGCTTGTGCACTCACCAGCCCATCTCCATAAAGAACATCGCCGCCACCGCATCCAGCAGAATCACCACAAAAATCGACTGCACCACCGCCGAGGTCGTGTGCTCACCCACCGACTGCGCGCTGCCGCTGACCTTGAAGCCTTCGAGACAACCAATCACGGCAATCAGAAACGCAAACACCGGCGCCTTGCTCAAGCCCACCAGCAGGTGCTGCACCTCGATGCCTTGGAGGATGGTCAGGTACATGGTCGGCGAAATATTCAGCACCAACAGGCACACCACAGCGCCGCCGAGAATGCCCGAGAGCATGGCCAGAAACGTCAGAATCGGCAGCGACACCAGCAGCGCCAGCACGCGTGGCAGCACCAGCAACTCAATCGGGTTGAGGCCCAGGGTGCGAATGGCGTCGACCTCTTCGTTGGCCTTCATCGAGCCGATTTGCGCGGTAAACGCACTGGCCGTGCGACCGGCCATGAGAATGGCAGTGAGCAACACGCCGAACTCGCGCAAAAAGGCGAAGGCCACCAGGTTGACCGTATAAATAGTGGCGCCGAAATTGGCCAGCACCGTGGCGCCGAGAAATGCCACCACCGCCCCGACCATAAACGTCAGCAGCACCACAATAGGCACCGCATCCAGACCGGTTTGCTCGATATTGGAAACCAGCGACGTCACCCGCCACCGGCGCGGCGCGAACAGCCCGCGCAGCAGGGTTTCCAGCACCAGGCCGATAAACCCGAGCAGCGCCGCCACGCGCTCCCACAAACTCGCGACAAAGCCGCCGATATGCGCGAGCACATCGGCCAGACCGGCACGGGGTTTGGGTTTTTCTGGCTGGCAATACGTGCGCAGCGCAGCGCCCACGGAATTGAGCAGCGCTTGGCGCGCGGGAGTCAGCGACGCGTCGCTGGCGGCCAGATCAATCAGCCGCTCTGCGCCGAGCAAGTCGGCCAACAGCGCCGCGCCGGAGGTGTCGAGCGCCTGCAAGTCAGCCAGGTGAACGGCGGTCGCACCCTCGAGCCGAGGGCGCATGGTCGCCACGTCGCGGGCCAGTTGGCTGTAATGGGGCAAGGTCCAGTCGCCGCTGATCCTCAGCTGCGCAGGCGATGCGGCGGTGTCTAACTGTAAGGCTGAAGTCATGTAAAACGGCTTACTCATCCTGGGTGGCCGGTAGCGTAGCAACGGCAGGTTACATCACGCGCGCGTTAAGGTGTTTCTTGCTCTTGCGGCTTGCTCTTGGCTTTGCGGAACGAGCTGGCTTGTCACGCGCTGGCCGGGTCCATCGTTTCCAGGATTCGCCAGCATGCTGGCTCCTACAACGGCAATACCGTACAAATGGAACCGCCAGACGCTGCGCTTGCCCAAGCTTAACGTCGTTGTTCATGCACCCCGAGGACACAGCATGCAGGTAGAAGGATTCTTCGATTGGCTTGGCCATGCGCTGGGCACGGTTATCCGTTTTATCGTCGACGGCCTGAGCGGCCTGTTGCACCTGATCGGCAACGCCGGCAGCCAGTTTCTCCATGGTCTGTCCAGCGCGTTGGGCATCACACCTTCACTACTGAGCATCGTTGCCCTGGTCATCGGCCTGCTGTTTCTGTATAGCGCCGTGCGCGCCTTTATGCGCCGCTCGGTGGTGCTGGGCATCATCTGGTTGCTGCTGGGGTTATGGCTGATCAGTCTATTGATCAGCTAAGCCTGCTGGCTTGCACATTTGTGTCGCCTTCTGCGTTTGCAACCGCGCGGGCACCTGCGAAGCTACACGCCATACACGCCCGGTAGCGGGCGACGGACAGATGTAGAGGCTCACCATGCGAATCAGCTCCCACTTCGACAGCGGCAACATCGAGGTTCACGACCTCAGCAACGCGCAGCACCCGCTGCTGAAAATGCGCAAAGACCTCAACAGCGCCCACTTTCAGTGGTTCCACTTCAAAGCCGAAGACCTCACACCCGGCCAGCGCTACGACTTCAGCATCACCAACGCCGGCGAGGCCGCCTACAGCTGGGCCTGGCCTGGCTACAACGCCGCCGCCTCGTACGACCAGAAAACCTGGTTTCGCGTGCCCAGCACCTACGTCGACGGCACCTTGAGCTTCGGCCTGGAGGTTGAGCAGACGCAAATCTGGTTCGCCTACTTCGAACCCTACAGCCGCGAGCGCCATGACTGGTTGATCGACCAGGCACTGGTCAAAGCGGACGCCGAGCTAGTGGCCTGTGGCAAAAGCATCGAAGGCCGGGACATCCAACTGCTGCGCATCAGCCGCACGCCGAACGCACCGCGAAAAGTCTGGATCATCGCCCAACAGCACCCCGGCGAGCACATGGCTGAATGGTTTATGGAAGGCCTGATCGAACGCCTGAAAAACCGCGACGACGCCGAACTCAACACCCTGCTCAGCAAAGCCGACTTGTACCTGGTGCCCAACATGAACCCCGACGGCGCCTACCGCGGCCACCTGCGCACCAACGCCGCCGGCAAAGACCTCAACCGCGCCTGGCAATCGGCCAACGAAACGCAGACTCCGGAAGTGTTCTTCGTGCAACAGCACATGCGCGCGGTGGGCGTGGACTTGTTCTTGGACATCCACGGCGACGAAGAAATCCCCCACGTCTTCACCGCCGCCTGCGAAGGCAACCCCGGCTACACCCCGCGTATCGCCGGCCTGGAAGAACGCTTCCGCCAACGCCTCGTCGCCCACGGCGCCGAATTCCAAACCCGCTACGGCTACCCCCGCAGCGAACCGGGCAAAGCCAACATGGCACTGGCCTGCAACGCCGTTGGGCAAGAATTTGACTGCCTGTCATTCACCATCGAAATGCCCTTCAAAGACCACAACGACACCCCGAACCCAACAACGGGTTGGGACGGCAAACGCTCAAAGCAACTGGCCAAAGATGTACTGAGCGTGACTGCCAGCATGGTCGATGAACTGCGATAAGGCCCCACTCCCCTACGCTCGCCCCTGTAGGAGCGGCTTTAGCCGCGATGTTTTTGATTTGCTTGTGATCAGGCTCTTGATCTACCGCTCTTGACCTACCCCGCACCGTTCATCGCAGGCCGAGTGGAGTTGTTGCGCAGGGGGTTGAGCGGCCGGGAGCCGCGAAAGGCGTGTCGGGCCAAGGATGGCCCGTGTCGCCGTGCCCCCCGGAGCGGCGACGGAAGGAGGGAAACCGCAGCGCAGCGGAGGGCCAAAGTAGGGGCTAGACCTTTTGGCTTCTTTTGGGTGGTCCGGCAATCCGGCATGCCAAAAGTCAGTCGCGCTTAAGGCGCGAAACAAAAACGTTCATCGCACGCAGTAATGAATACCTCCACAACTGCGTCCGCCTGGAAATTCTGGATCCCCGCGTTCGCGAGGATGACGGAGGATTTGATAACGAACGGGGCAGAGAATACCTTCGCCGAAAGGCTAAGCCAGGCCTTCGAGCCACCCCCTCACCGCATTGAACTCAACCACCCCGTATGCGGCACACACTGATCCTGCTTACACGAAATCGACGCCACCGGCGGCCCCAGCCGCGCCAGCTCAACCCGCACCGCCGCCGCGCCATACACCAAGCAAACCGCCAACAGCCCAACCGCGATCATGAATTTTCTTGTTCTTATAGTCATGGCTACACCTCCCGGAAAGAAGTCCGTACCTCCAGCGTAGGCCAGCCACCGCCGCTAGCATCAACCGTTTAGCCATATTCACCGCTCGTATAAGCACCTATGGCGCGCTCGGGCCGGCCTCTATACTGCGCCGCTCCACAGGAGTACCCGATGCTGCGCCAAGCCTGGAACCACACCCCCACTCACCAGAAAGTCTGGGCGCTGGCAGCCCCGATGATCCTCTCCAATATTTCCGTGCCGCTGGTGGCATTGGTCGACAGCACCGTGGTCGGCCACTTGCCCCACGCGCATCAGCTCGGTGCCGTGGCGGTGGGCAGTACGTTGTACGTGATGATCGTCGGCATTCTCGGTTTCCTGCGCATGGGCACCACCGGCTTTGCGGCGCAGGCCAGCGGTCGTGCCGATGGCGGCGCGCTGCGGCAGGTGCTGGTGCAAGGCCTGGTGTTGGCGGCGCTGCTGGCGCTGACCCTGGGGTTGCTCGCGCTGCCGTTCGGGGACATGGCGCTGGGGCTGATGAATCCTTCCGCTGAACTGGATGAACAAACCCGCGCGTTCTTCCACGCGCGCCTATGGGGCCTGCCCGCTGCGCTGGCAAATTTCGCGTTGATCGGCTGGTTCCTTGGCACACAAAACGCGCGGGCGCCGTTGGCGATTCTGCTGGGCACTAACGTGCTGAATATCGTGCTGTCGTTGTGGTTCGTGCTGGGGCTCGACTGGGGCGTAGTCGGCGCCGCGCGGGCGGCGGTGCTCAGCGAATGGGGCGGCGCGCTGTTGGGCTTGGCGCTAACCGGCGGGGCGCTGCGGCGCTATCCGGGGCGCACCCAATGGGCGGCGATGGCGTTGTGGCGAAACTGGCGGCCACTGCTGGCGGTGAACCGCGACATTTTCATCCGCTCGTTGGCGCTGCAAGGTGTGTTTTTCCTGCTGACGGTTCAAGGCGCGCGGCTGGGCGACGAAACCGTCGCCGCCAATGCCCTGCTCCTTAACGGCTTGCTGCTCACGGCCTACGCCCTGGACGGTTTCGCCCACGCTGTCGAAGCGCTGTGCGGCCACGCGCTCGGCAGTCGGGACCGGCAAGGCCTGCTGCGCAGTTTGGTGGTGGCCGGTGGCTGGTCGCTGATTGCCAGCCTGGTGTTTGCGCTGTGCTTTGCCGTGGGCGGTCACCTGTTTATCGCCCTGCAAACCGACATCGCCTCCGTGCGCGAAACCGCCGACATTTACCTGCCGTACCTCGCCGTATTGCCGCTGGTGGCGGTGTGGAGCTACCTGCTCGACGGCCTTTTTATCGGCGCCACCCGGGCGCGGGAAATGCGCGATTCCATGCTGCTCAGCGTGGCGCTCGCGCTGCCGCTGGCTTGGTGGCTGCAGGATTTCGGTAACCATGGGCTGTGGTTGGCGTTTCTGGCGTTTATGGGACTACGAAGCCTGTGTTTGGGTGTCTATGCTTATCACCTGACCCGCCACGACCTGTGGTTCGTTTCGCCAAGTCCCGAAGGATCAGCGAATGCTCATACCGAAGAATCCCGTTAACGAACTTGTTCGTCAGGAAGTACTGGATAACCAAGAGCTGCTCGACACCCCGGCCGACCCTTATCTCGACGTGCTGGTGCGCATCGTGAGTGAGATGTTCGAGGTGAAAACGGTGCTGATTAGCCTGGTGGACCGCGAGCGTCAGTGGTTTAAAGCGCGCAGAGGCTTGGAGGTTCCTGAAACGCCCCGCAGCGTGTCGTTCTGCGGCCACGCGATTCTGCAAGATGACGTGTTTATCGTCGAAGACACCCATACCGACGAGCGCTTCGCCGACAACCCGGTGGTCACCGGTCCGCCTTGGCTGCGCTTCTACGCCGGGCAACCGCTATTTGCCCAAGACGGCCACGCCATCGGCACGCTCTGCCTGCTGCACCCGGCGCCCAAAACCCTCAACCGCAAACAGAAGCAGCGTCTGCGCGACATGGCCACGTTGGCCGAAGGTTATTTGAAGCTGCGCCACGTCAGCGAACAAACCGTACAACTGCGCGCTGCGCTAAGCCGCGAACAACGCAAGACCATGCTCGATACGCTCACCCAAGTGTGGAACCGCGCCGGTCTGGAACACTTTCTTCCGCGCGAACAATCGCGCGCCGAAGAACGCGGCATGCACTTGGGCTTGCTGTTCTGCGATTTGGATTATTTCAAGCGGGTAAACGACGCCCATGGCCACGACGCTGGCGACAAAGTGCTATGGGAGAGTGCCCGCCGCATTGCCGCCGCGGTGCGCCCGCAAGACGTCGTCACCCGCAGCGGCGGCGAGGAATTTGTGGTGCTCACGCAAGTGCACGACGAACAGGAGTTACGCCTGATCGGCGAGCGTATCCGCACCGCCATGGCCCGCGACCCCATTCCAGCAGGTGACGTAGAACTGGCCCTGACCATCAGCGTCGGCTGCGCGCTGGCCGAGCCGCAGGAAAACCCCGAACGGGCACTCAAACGCGCGGACAAAGCGCTGTACCACGCCAAGGGCAACGGGCGTAATCGTGTGGAGTTTGAAGAATTTGCCGGCAAAGGGCTGAACTGAACAACGCCTAATACCGCGCCGCTTTTGTAGGAGCGAGCGTGCTCGCGAACGCTGAAAACGTCGGAAAATGACGTGTGCAGGGTTCGCTAGCAAGCTAGCTCCTACAGGAGAAATACCTCCCCTAGACCGAGAGAGCTCAACATGGCCGCCGCTATCGCCGCGTACCTGCACTACCTATCGATCTTCCTGCTATTCGCCCTGCTCACCCTCGAACACCAGCTGTTCAAACTGCCGCTGGACCTTAGCCGCGCCCGCAGCCTGATCCGCATCGACATCGCCTACGGCGCCACCGCGGGCCTGGTGCTGGCAACCGGCGCGGCACGCGTGATGTGGTACGGCAAAGGGTTGGACTACTACCTGAACAACAGCGTATTCCACGCCAAGTTCGGCCTGTTCATTCTGGTCGGCCTGATCTCCGTCGTGCCGACCTTCGTGTTCCTCAACTGGCGCAACACCCTCAAAGCCGGCGAACTCCCCACCATCAGCGCCAAGCAAGCGATGCTGGTGACGATGGTCATCCGCATCGAACTGCTACTCCTGCTGATCATTCCGCTGTTGGCGGCGCTGATGGCTCGGGGTTACGGAGTCATCGGCTCGTAGCGCTCAGTTTGAGCCGCTACTTATCCGGCAACGCATACGCAATGACGTAATCCCCCCGCTCCGGTGACTGACGGGCGCCGCCGGCGCTGATGACGATGTATTGCTTGCCGGTTTTCGGTGACACGTAGGTCATCGGGCCGGATTGACTGCCGACCGGCAGACGGGATTTCCAGATTTCCTTGCCGTTGCCGCTGTCGAAGGCGCGCAGGTAGAAATCTTGCGTGCCGGCAAAGAACAGCAGGCCCGATTGGGTGGCCATGGAGGCGCCCAGCGTCGGCATGCCGATGGGAATCGGCAGGTGCATTTTGATACCCAGCGGGCCGGTGTCTTGCACAGTGCCGACGGGCACTTGCCAGACCAGCTTGCGGGTTTTCAGGTCGATGGCGGACATGGTGCCAAACGGCGGTTTCTGGCACGGAATGCCGGCCACTGACAGAAAGCGCTGACGCATCGCGCCGAACGGTGTGCCGGACTGCGGCACTACGCCCATTTCGATGCCGCTGGCGCCAGCGGCAATTTTGTCGCGCGGGATCATGTAGTTGGCCAAGCCCAGGCGCATGTCGTTGACGAACATGTAGTGGGTGTTCGGGTCCACCGACACGCTGCCCCAGTTCATGCCGCCCAGGGAGCCGGGGAATTGCAAAGCCGGATCCAGACCGGGCGGGGTATACACGCCTTCATGACGCATGCTTTTGAATTGGATGCGGCAGAGCAATTGGTCGAAAACGGTGGCGCCCCACATGTCGGCTTCGTACAGCTGCTGATTACCAATCGAGGGCATGTCGACCGAGAACGGTTGCGTCAGTGAGTAGCGCTCGCCCGGAACGTTGCCTTGCGGCACGGGGCGTTCGTCGACCTTGGCAATCGGCACGCCGGTGGCGCGGTTGAGCAAGAAAATTTCGCCTTGCTTGGTGATTTGCGCCAGCGCCGGCTGGGTGCCGCCGGCATCGTCTGGCACATCGTAAAGCAGCGGCTGGGCCGGGATGTCGAAGTCCCAGAGGTCGTGGTGGGTCATTTGGAAATGCCAACGGATGGCACCGGTGGCGGCTTCGACGGCGACGACCGACGAGCTGTATTTATCGTCCAGTTCGGTGCGGCTGCCCGCCCAGAAATCCGGTGTGGCGTTGCCGGTAGGCAAGTAGATGAGGCCAAGCTTTTCGTCGTACGCCATGGCCGACCACACGTTCGGCGTGCCGCGCGTGTAGGTTTGCCCTTCAGGTGGACGTTGGGTGGTTTGCGGGTTGCCCGGGTCCCACGCCCAGACCAATGCGCCGGTGTGCACATCGAAGGCGCGCACCACGCCTGGCGGTTCTTCAGTGGAAAAGTTGTCGGCGACGCGCCCGCCTACCACCACCACATTGCCGGCCACCAACGGGGTTGAGGTTTGCTGGTAGTAGCCCGGTTTGACCTCGCCCATATCCGTGGTCAGGTCGACGGTGCCTTGGTTGCCGAAGTCGCTGCACGGCTCGCCGGTTTCGGCGTTCAAGGCGATCAGGCGGGCGTCAATGGTCGGCAGAAAGATGCGCTTGGCGCAGGCAGCCGGCGCACTCGGCGCCGTGCTTGCTACCGCATTTTGAGCGGCAGGCTGCTCGCTCGGCGCGTCCTCGAAATAGCCCAGGCCCCGGCAGCGCTGCCAGTTGGGCGCCGAGCCTTTGGGGTCGAAGTGCCAACGTTCTTTGCCGCTGTCCACATCCAGGGCGAACACCTTGCCGTAGGCGGTGCAGTGGTAAAGCGTGTCGCCGATTTGCAGTGGCGTGTTCTGGTCTTCAGCGCCGGAGCCGGTGCTCTCAGGCAGGTCACCGGTGCGGAAGGTCCAGGCCACTTGCAGCTTATTGATGTTGTCTTTGTTGATCTGGTCGAGCGCGGCGAAGCGGTCGCCATGGGTGGTGTTGCCCCAATGCTTCCAGTCTTTCTGCTCCTGCCCTTTGACCACGGGTGTGACCGGCGCATCGCTGTCGGCCGCCACCATTGGCGTGGGCACAAAGGCGTAGGCGCAGGTGGCGACAATCGCGACGGCCAGCACAGCGCTCAACACATAGGAAAAGCGCCCGGGCTCGTCGTGCAATTCGGGCGACAGACGCACCAGCGTGGGATACAGCAGCGCGACGACCAGCCCAATCATGGCAAACACAAACAGCCGCGATACCAGCGGCCAGAATTCCAGCCCGGTTTCCCACACCGCCCAAATCGCCGAGAGCAGTACGATCACGCCAAACAACGCGGCCCCGTTCGGATTGCGCTTGGCAATCAGCACACCGGCGCCCAGGGTCGCCAAACCGCACAAGCCGAAGTACCAGCTGCCGCCGAGCACCGCCAGGTAAGCGCCGCCTCCAATCAGGTACAAACCGACCAAGGCAATGGCGATGCCCACGGCCATGACCAGCCAGCGGGCGGCTTTGCCGGGGCGCCGGGCGCCAACGGTTATGGGATCTGTCATGCACTGTTCCTCGTGTTCGTTTGCCCGGTCGCGCCGGGCCATTAGCAATCAGATTGGCAACCAAACGTGGGCGGCCAAAACGGCGAGCAAGGGTGCAACATCCGGCGCCAGAGCGGCTGCGCTGGGGTGACTTTTGTGCCGATAATCGCCCACTATGCCCATGCCGCATCGTTCGCGGTTTTCATTGACCTGTATAAAACCGGCCATGACTGCATTGAATCGAATCCCGCCTTACACCCTGTTACTCACCGCGTTCGCCGTCGCCACTGCCAACGCCGAGCAAGCCGTTCCAACCGTACAGCTCGATCCGCTGGTGGTCAGCGGCT
Organism: Pseudomonas sp. AC070; assembly: GCF_979258635.1. Lineage (NCBI taxonomy): Bacteria > Pseudomonadati > Pseudomonadota > Gammaproteobacteria > Pseudomonadales > Pseudomonadaceae > Pseudomonas > Pseudomonas sp. AC070. The sequence goes on along the minus strand of NZ_OZ409871.1, from coordinate 599,607 downwards.
CTCGCCAAGCGAGCGACAGCTTCCACCTGCCCTTCTCGGTAGACAGCGTAGATCGCCAGCAAATCAGCGATGGTCAACTGGGCATCAACGCCTCGGAGGCGCTTAGTCGCGTGCCGGGGCTGGTGGTTCAAAACCGTCAGAACTACGCGCAAGACCTGCAAATTTCCTCACGCGGTTTCGGTGCGCGTTCAGCGTTTGGCGTGCGTGGCATCAAGCTGATCACCGACGGCATTCCGGCCAGTACGGCCGATGGCCAAGGCCAGGCGGCGACCTTCAATCTGGACACCGCCGAGCGCATCGAAGTGCTGCGCGGGCCGGCCTCTACCCTGTATGGCAGCAACGCGGGGGGCGTGGTTCAGGTCTTTTCGCGTGATCCTGAAGGACCGCCGACCGTGGGCGCCGAGACCATTTTTGGCAGCGACGGCCTGAACAAAAACCACCTGAGCGCTGAGGGCGCGAATGAAAAGGCCGGTTTTCTTTTAGACGCTTCGCGCATGGACACCGACGGCTACCGCGACCACAGCGCCGCCCGCCGCGACCAGACCTTCGCCAAGCTGAACCTCAAGCCGGACGACGACAGCAAACTCGCGCTGATTTTCAGCAGCCTGGAGCAGAACGGCACCCAGGATCCGTTGGGGCAGAAGTGGACCGACTACAAGGCCGACCCGCGCTCTGTGGCTCCGGGGGCCGAAACGTACAACACGCGCAAAAGCATCGATCATCAGCAGGTTGGAGCGAACTATGAGCGCTACTTCGGCGACGCGACGTTGCAGGCTACGGCGTATGCAGGCAGGCGCAGTGTTATTCAATATTTATCTATTCCGGACAGCGCGCCTGCCAATACGAGCAGCCAAGGCGGCGGTGGCGTTGTGGATTTCGACCGGGACTTTTACGGTGGCAGCCTGCGCTGGTTACAGCCTGTAGGCGACGTCGATGTGGTGTTCGGTCTGGATTACGACGTTAGCCGCGATGACCGGCAGGGCTATCAGAACTTCGTCGGCCAAAACTTTGGCATCAAAGGCGCCCTTAAACGTGACGAGACCGATACTGCCACCAGCCTCGACCCGTACGCCCAAGCGACGTGGACGATCGGCGACTGGACCCTGCAAGGAGGCCTGCGCTACAGCACCGTCGAGATCGAAGTCGACGACCACTTCCTGAGCAACGGCGACGACAGCGGCAACCGCCGATATGAGCAGGCCAACCCAGCGTTGAGCGTCGGTTACGCGGTTAACCCAGACGTCAATGTGTACGCCAGTGTCGGCCGCGGCTTCGAGACGCCTACCCAGGCGGAACTGGCTTACGCGCCAAGCTCGGCAGGTGTGAATTACAACCTCGACGCTTCAACCAGCACGCAATATGAGTTGGGAGTGAAAGCTCGGATTGCTGAAGACACACGGGTCAACGCAGCGATTTTCCAGATCGATACCGAAGACGAAATCGTCGTGGCACGCAACGATTTCGGTCGAGCCACCTACAAAAACGCCGGCCCAACTCGGCGGCGCGGCTTCGAACTCGGGGTGGAAAGCCAACTGAGCGAACAGTGGTCGACCAACCTGGCCTATACGTATTTGGTCGCCCAATACGAGTCCGGCTTTCAGACGTTTAACGGCCAAACGCCCATCACAGTGGACAGCAGCAACAACCTCCCCGGCGTGCCGCGCACCACCCTGTTCGCCGAACTCAACTGGCAACCCATCGACGGCATCAGCACCGCCGTGGAGGGCCTGTACCGCAGCAAGGTCTACGTCGAAGACAGCAACAGCGCCAAGCCCGCGCCGGCGTACAGCGTGTTCAACTGGCGCGCGCGCTTCGAACAGAAACATGGCGCCTGGACGGTTCACCAACTGGTGCGGCTGGATAACCTGTTCGACAAGCAATACGTAGGCTCGGTGATCGTCGGAGACGGCAACAGCCGGTACTACGAGGCCGCGCCGGGGCGCAGTTGGTATGCGGGGGTGGGGGCTTCCTACCAATTCGAGTGACTGGGTTTTCAGGGTCAAACGTTACGGCTAAACCGGAGCGCCGGCCGATCCCACGGGAGATGTGTGATCTGTGGGAGCGGCTTTAGCCGCGATTCCTGGAAACGACGAGATCAAGAGCATCGCGGCTAAAGCCGCTCCCACAGTTATCTATTTGTTTTAGAGCACCGGCAAACGCTCATCCAGCAACTGATACAAGGCCGACTCGGCCGGCCAATTGCGCAAAAAGCGCGCGCGGTCGCGGGCGTAGGCGCTGGCGAAGCTGCTTTGGCGGCGGTGTTGTTGCATGGCGTCGAGGTCGATCAATGTCCACTGTTCTTGGTGCCAGAACAGGTTGTGACCTTTAAAGTCGCCATGGCTGATGCGCTCGCGGATCAGCGCGGCGAACAAGCGGTCCAGTTGCACCAGTTCGTGCTCGGGCGGCGCGCTGTTCAGGTATAGGGCAAAGCGGGCGATCAAATCTTCTTCGCCGCAGTAGGCGGTCACCAAATAGGCGCGGCGGCGCAACCAGCACCAGCGGTGTTCGATTACAGCCAGCGGCAACGGCGTGGGGATGCCCAGCACCAGCAAGCGATTGCCTTCAAGCCAGCTGTGCCACGCGCGGCTTGGGCGCCAAAAGCGCTTCAGCCAATGGGCGAAGCTTTTGACGTTGTAGCGTTTAACCACCAACGGCTCGCCATTCAGCTCAACCCGCGCCACGGTCGCAGCGCCGCCGGTCTTATACAGGTGGCCGCTGTCGAGGGCGGCATCCGGTGCACTGAGCAAGGCTTGCAAGCGCGGCTCGGCTTGGCGACGCACAACCCGCGCACCGAACGCGCCGATGCGGGCGCTGAACAGACTGCAATCACGGGCGGCTTTTTTCAGGTAGTCGCGCACTCGCCAGCGACGCACGTTGGCGATTTCGGCGAGCAGCTTTTCCAGTGGCAAGGCGTGCTCGCCGTTGGCCAGCAGGTAGTGAATAAGCAGCTCTTCCAGAAACGGTTCCAGGTTGCCGGGCAACTGGGCGAAGAACACGCCGAGGTTGCGCAGCACTTCGTCCCGGCCCAGCGGCTGGCCCGGCACTTGCGCTTGCACCCCGCCACCGTCGATCAGGTACAGATGGCCGTTGTGCTGCAGCAGGTTGTCGGGGTGCAGGTCGGCTTGCCATAGGCCTTTGCTGTGCAACTTGCCGATGGCCTCCAGCGCTTGGGCCAGCACCGCTTGCTGGCCGTCAGAGGCTGGCGCTTCGTGCTCAACCAGACGCCAGGCATCGCCGATGCTCTGTGCGTTATCCAGGTAGTCGAACAGCAGCCAACCGCCCTCGCCTGGCTCAAAGCCTTCGGCCAATAGCGCAGGCGTCAGCAACCCCTGGTCGAGGAGCAAATGCACGCCTTTGGACTCGCGATGAAAGCGCCGTTCCGCCTTGGGGCCCACCAGCAATTTGGCGAACACCTCGCGCCCGCGCCAGGTGGCTACGCCGACATAACGGTGCCCCGGCAGCACGCGCAGCAAGGTGTGCAATTGCAACGGTTCGCCGCCCACCTGCACGGTGATGGGCAGCGTTGGCGTGCGGCCGGCGCCGTTGAGTTGGCTCAGGCTCATTTGCGCGCTGCCTTGTGGGCGCTGCGAGCGCCGAGGCGTTTGCTCCAGGTTTGTGCGCTGCCTTTGTCGCCCACGTAGGCGAGCAGCAGGTGCCAGATTTCTTCCTGACTCCAACTGCTGGCACGGCGCAACAACGGCTCGAGGTCTTTGATGCGGTCGCGTTTGCCGAATACCAGGCGACGGGTTTTTTCCAGGTCGATCAGTTGGGCGTCGAAGCCGTCAGCCGATTCACGCAGGAAAATATGCTTGGGGTAAAAGCAGCCGTGCATTTGATGGGCGCTATGCAGGCGGCGGGCCAGTTCACCGCACGCGCGCAAAATGGCCATGCGCTGGGCTTCGCTGTGGTTGTTCCAGTCGCGTAGCCAGTATTCGAGATCATTCCAGCCATCGAGCGCTCGGGTCAGCAGAATCGCTTGCTCGTTGCCGTCTACCCGGCGCTGGGCGAAAAACGCCGCGTGCAGGGCTGGAATGCCGAGCTTCTGGTAGCGCTCGATGTTGCGCAGCTCGCGGGCAAAGGTCGGTTCGCCGAAGGGGTGCAGCGGGCTGCGGGTCAGGTGGTTGGTCTGGCGTTTGAGGTAGTAGGCGTGATCGCCCAGTACCAGCCGCGACACTGAGCTGTAGCCGCCCCGCTCGGTGTTCGGCTCGTCCACCGCTTCGAGTTCCAGCGCCCACAGCGCGTCGAAGTTATCGAGCTGGTGGGCAGCAAGAACCGCGCGGTCTTCGGCGGCGATAAAGTCCTTCATTCCCGACCCTCAAAAAATTTCACGATCTTGCGGATCTGTTTTTTGTCCGCTTGGTTAAGCCGGGCGTGCCCACTGTATTGCAGGTAGAAGCGCAGGCGCTGGGTGTTCGACAGCTTGTACTTGGCCACTTTGTCGAGGCAGGCGAGGTCTTTGATGATCCGGTAACGCAGGATAAACCCGCGCCAAAACGCGCCGTTGGGGCAGTCGATAAAAAACAGCGTGCGTTGGTCATCGACCAGCAGGTTGCGCCATTTCAAGTCGTTGTGGGTGAAGTGATGGTCGTGCATTACGCGCGTGCCGTGGGCCAACTGGCGGCTGATGCCGTCGATCCAGGCCGGGTCTTGCAGCCGTGCATCACCCTTTTTGGCCATGCGCCCAAGGTCGTCGGTGTTGGGCAGTTCGCGGGTGATCATGGCGCCGCGCACAAACGCGCCATTGCGCCGCTCGAAACCACGAGCCACCACTTCGGCGGTGGGCAGGCCCCAGTCGGCGAAGCGTTGCAGGTTTTGCCACTCGCTGCGCACCCGCAGGCGCGCCAGGTACGGACGCAGGCCCTTGCCGGCGCTGCGGTAGCGCTTAACGTAATAGCCGACGCCGTCGCGCTCGACGCGGATCACTTCGGAAATCGGATCGCGGGTCATGCGTTTGCCGGTCAGGGCGAACACTTCGTCGAGGCCACCGAAGTCGGCGATCAAGTGCTGGTAGTTCGGGTGCAGGTGCCACGACGCCATCAGAGCGCGTCCCCGTAGCGTTGTTTGCGGTCGTAAAGTTTCGCCGCTTTGCGTTCCAGCCAGCTCAGCAGCGGCGCTTGTTCGCGCAGGATCTGGCGCAACGAATCGGTGCCATTAGCGGCTTGGAAATAGGTGCGCAGGAAACGCAGTTTGTCCCGTTGCGTCAGGCCGATATCCAGCGCCGAGAAGTACAGGGCGGCGAGGTCTTTATCGCGCCAGCGGCGGCTGATTTTCTCGCGGCTCTGGGCGCGGTGAAGGTCGATGACCGAGAGTCTGAAGTCGTCGGCAGTCACCGGTTTATCGGTATGCAGCAGGAAATGGCAGATGTAGCAGTCGCGGTGGTTAACGCCGGCGCGGTGCATGGTGCCGGTCATGCGCGCGACTTCATCAATCAGCGCCCACTTGAGCCGAGGCGCGGGCGGCTGCTTTATCCAGTCGATGCTGAAGTCTTCGAGGCTGACGGTCGGCGCCAACTCTTCGGTGACGATAAACGAGTGCTGCGCCGCCGGGTTGGCGCCGCGCTCGCCGTAGGCCACGGCGGTCATGGTCGGCACGCCCGCTTCGGTCAGGCGCTCGATGGCTTGCAGTTCTTGCCCGGCGCCGAGCACCGGCAGCTTGGCGGTGAACAAATTTTTGAAGATTTCGCCCCAGCCAATGCCACGGTGAATTTTCACGAAATAGCCGCGACCATCGACTTCGGTGCGCAGGGTGCGGCGGCCTTCCAGCTCGCGGTAGACCTGGCCGTCCAGGCGCTCGACTTCGGTGAAGGCGTCGCGCCCGGCCCACAGGCGTTTGAACGGTTCAGTCAGCATCAGCTTCACGGGCGCGCCTCCAGAATCACATCGGCTGCGCGTTGCGGCAGGCTATAGAGGTCGGCGCTGTCGGCGAAGGCCAGGCCGTTGGCCGCCCAGGCTGCGCGTTGCGCATCGTCTTCGAGCATGGCGCGCAAGGTGCTGTTGAGTTGCTCTTGTTCGAACGGACTGGGAATGACGCGCCCGCAATCGGCTTCTTCGATGTAGTGGGCATAGCCGCACACATCGGTAACCAGCACCGGCAATCCCGCCACCAAGGCTTCAAGCAACACGGTGCCCGTGTTTTCGTTGTAGGCCGGATGAATCAACAGATCGGCGCCGAGCAGGAAGCGCGGAATATCGCTGCGACCTTTGAGAATCTGCACCTGCTCGCCAATGCCCAGCGCCGCCACTTGCAGCAGGAACGGCTTGGGATCGTCCTGACCGATGACGATCAGCCGCGTGCGTTTGCGCAGTTCTTTGGGCAACGCGGCCACGGCTTTCAGGCTGCGGTCCAGGCCTTTGGTTTTGAAGCCGGAGCCGATTTGCACCAGCAGCAAGTCGTTGTCGCCCAGGTTGAACTCACGGCGGAACTCAGCGCGAATGTCGGCGGCATTGGCCGGCGCGCGGCGGTCGGCAGCAATGCCCGGCGGCAGCAAGTGAAAGCGCTCGGCGGGCGTGCCGTAGTGTTTGACGAACAGCGGTTGCTGGACTTCGGAAATCATCAGCACATCGGTTTTCGCGCTGGGGGCGAACACGGCGCGCTCGTAGTCGGAGAAGTGCTTGTAGCGGCCCCATTTGCGGTACAGGGCGTTACGCAGGTTTTGCGCTTTGTCTTCAAAGCAGCCGTCGGCGGCGTAGTACACGTCGAGCCCCGGCATTTTGTTGAAGCCGACCACGCGGTCGACCGGGCGCTTGGCCAGGTCGGCCTGCACCCAGGCCAGCAGCTTTTCGTTGCGACGGTGGTTGAACCAGGCTTTGACCGGCGCCACCAACACCTCGAAGCCGGGCGGAATGTCGCCTTCCCAGATCAAGGTGTAGACGCGGATGCTGTGGCCACGCTGCTGGCACTCCAGGGCGATGCGCATGAAGTCACGCTGCAGGCCGCCGAAGGGGAAGTATTTGTACAGCACAAAAGCCAGTTGCATTACACAGTCTCCGGCGCCAAGAGCAGGGCTTGTAACTCGGTGGCCACACGCTCGGGCAGCAGGTCATCGAAACAGGGTTTTTCGCGGTCGCCCAGGCCGGCATTCGGGCCGGTGGCGCACAGGTGAATCTGCGAACGGCCATAGGCGCCAACGCGGCCCGGCAAGGTTGGGCCATACAGCGAAATGGTCGGCACATCCAGCGCGGCGGCCAGATGGCCGAGGCCGGTATCCACCGCCACGCAGGCTTGCGCCCCGGCGATCACTTTCGCCACGCCCGCCAGGTTTAATTTGGGCAGTACCACGGCATTTTCCAACCCCGCAGCAATTCGTTCGGCGCGTTGCTGCTCGGCTTCGTTGCCCCACGGCAGGCGAATGGCGTAACCCAGCTCGCTCATTTGCTCGGCCAAACTGCGCCAATAGGCTTCCGGCCAGTGCTTGCTGGCCCACGTCGTGCCGTGCAGAAACAGCAGATACGGCGGCGCGCCGGGGTCGGCGAGCAAGGCGCGGTCGAGACCGTAATCGCCGATGGTTGCCGGCAGCGGATAGTCCAGCGCCTGGGCGAACAACTGGCGAATGCGCTCCAAGGCATGCTGCTCACGCGGCACGGCGTAGGTGCGGTCGTAGAAGCGGCAGGCAATCGGCTCGCGCGCCGAGTCGCGGTCGTAACCGGCGATGGGGCCGTTGACGTAGCGCGTCAGCCAGGCGCTTTTCAGCAGGCCCTGGGCGTCGACCACCAGGTCGTAACGGGTTTCGCCGAGGCGCTGTTTGAAGCGTTTCCAGTCGCCGTTCTTGAAGGTTTGCCAGAGGTTTTTCCGCCAGCGGCGGATCGCCACCGGAATCACCTGCGCCACGGCAGGATGCCAGGCAGGAATTTCCGCGAAGCCTTCTTCCACCACCCAGTCGAACTGAATGCCGGGAATGGCGCGCGCCGCATCGGTGAGCGCCGGCAGGCTATGAATCACATCGCCGAGCGACGAGGTTTTAATCAGCAGAACCCGCATCAATCGACCTCAACCGGGTCTGGCGCAATCCGCCCCAGCGCTTCCATCACCGGCCGTGGTTTCAGTTCCCGCAGGCAGTTGTAGTGGCCGAAGCGACAGGTGCGGTCGAAGCATGGGCTGCATTCGATGCCCAGACGCACGATTTCCACCTGATCGGCCAGCGGCGGCGTAAAGCCCGGCGAGGTGGAGCCGTAAATGGCCACCAGCGGACGGTTCAGCGCAGCCGCCACGTGCATCAGGCCAGAATCGTTGGAGGCCACGGCCGAGGCGCAGGACAGCAAGTCGATGGCTTCGGCCAGCGAGGTTTCGCCGGCCAGGTTGCGGGCTTCTTCGCGCAGGCCGGGAATCAGCCGAGCGCGGATGGCCTCGCCAACGGCGTGATCGTTTTTCGAACCGAACAGCCACACCTGCCAACCGGCACGAATTTTCAGCTCGGCGACTTTCGCGTAGTGCTCAGCCGGCCATTTTTTCGACTCGCCAAACTCGGCGCCCGGGCACAGCGCCAGCACGGGACGGTCCAGGCTCAGGCCGAACTTGGCCAAGGCGGCGTCGCGACTTTGCGGCTCGATGCGCAGGCTCGGTTGCGGGTACGGCTTGGGCAGCTCGGCGCCGCGCTCGTAGGCCAGCGCCATAAAGCGCTCGATCATCAGCGGGTAGCGTTCTTTATCGAGTTTGCGCACATCGTTAAGCACGCCGTAACGCAACTCGCCTTTCCAGCCGGTGCGTTTGGGGATGCCGGCAAAAAACGGCACCAGCGCCGATTTCAGCGAATTGGGTAGCACAATGGCTTGATCGTACTGGCCCGCCAGGGACTTGCCGATGCGCCGACGAACGCCCAGCTCCAGCGCCCCATGGCCAAGGGGAAAGCTCAACGCGCTGCGCACTTCGGGCATGCGCTCAAGAATCGGGCGGCTCCAGTCGGGCGCCAGCACGTCGATGTGGCAGTCGGGGTGGCGTTGCTTCAGGCACTGGAACAGGGTTTGCGCCATCACCATGTCGCCTACCCAGCTCGGCCCTACGATCAATATGTTCATTCAAACTCCGCAAATGAGCAGGGAGGCGGTTAAGCCTCCCTGTCACTGCTTGATAGCGGTTGTCGCGGCGTTATTTAACAGCGGTGCGCCATTCGGCGTGGGCGCTGGTCTGGCCAGTTACGAGGTCGAAGTAGGCTTTTTGTAGTTTTTCGGTCACCGGACCACGGCTGCCGATACCGATGCTGCGGCCGTCGACTTCGCGAATCGGCGTTACTTCAGCGGCGGTGCCGGTGAAGAACGCTTCGTCAGCGATGTACACCTCGTCGCGGGTGATGCGTTTTTCCACCACCGGAATATTCAGCTCGCCGGCCAGGGTCAGCACGGTGCTGCGGGTGATGCCGTTCAAGCACGAGGTCACTTCCGGGGTGTAGAGCACGCCGTCTTTGATCAGGAAGATGTTCTCGCCCGAGCCTTCGGCTACGTAGCCTTCCGGGTCCAGCAACATGGCTTCGTCGGCACCGGCCGATACCGCTTCCTGCAAGGCCAGCATCGAGTTGATGTAGTTGCCGTTGGCCTTGGCGCGGGTCATAGAAATGTTGACGTGGTGGCGGGTGAAGGAGCTGGTGCGCACCTTGATGCCTTTTTGCAGGGCTTCGTCGCCCATGTACGCGCCCCAATGCCAGGCGGCGACAATCACGTGCACTTTCAGGGTGTCAGCGCGGATGCCCATGGCTTCAGACCCGTAGAACACCATCGGGCGGATATAAGCGGATTCCAGATTGTTTTCACGCACGGCCGCACGGGTGGCTTCGTTGATCTGCTCTTTGGTGTACGGCATCTTCATATTCATGATGTGAGCCGAATCGAACAGGCGGTCGGTGTGCGCTTGCAAGCGGAAAATCGAGGTGCCCTGCGGGGTGTTGTAAGCGCGAACGCCTTCGAATACACCCATGCCGTAATGCAGGGTATGGGTCAGCACGTGGGTGGTTGCGTCGCGCCATTGCACCAGCTCGCCGTCATACCAAATCACACCATCACGATCGGCCATCGACATCGTTCAGCTCCTCAGAAATTTGCTTCAGTAGGGTTGCTTGAAATACGAGAAATAAGGGTTCGGTTCGCTTGATTCGGTTGTGCCGCTGCGGGGCGTTTCAACTGAGCCCCAATTCGCGCCAGACGCGCATCACTGCCTGGCGTTCATGCTGGAATTGCTCGCCGCTGACGGTGCCAGGCTGCTTTTGCAATGCCAGGCGGTGCGAGGCGGAGCGGTAGGCTTTGTAGATTTCCTGCAGCAGCGTGACATCGGCTGCGGGCATCAAGCCCAGGCGTTCAAGGCCTTCCAGAATGCGAATGTTGTCGGTGTACTGCAACAGCGGCGGATACGCGCCGGACCAAGCCAAGGCCGCGTATTGCACCATAAATTCAATATCGACGATACCACCGGCATCCTGCTTGAGATCGAACGGCGCAGCGGCTTCGAAGGCATTTGCGGCGGTGCCGGCGGCGGTTTGCTTGCTGCCCAGGTTGTCGCGCATCTTGGCGCGCATCTCGCTGACTTCAACGCGCAGCTTGTCCAGATCGCGGTTGCGGCCGAGCACGTGCGCACGCACCGCTTCAAAGGCTTTGCCCACCCGTTCGCTGCCAACCAACACCCGCGCACGCACCAGTGCCTGGTGCTCCCAGGTCCAGGCTTCGTTCGCTTGATAGCGCTCGAACGCGCCTAACGAACTGACCAACAAACCCGCCGCGCCAGAGGGACGCAAACGCATGTCCACTTCATACAACTGGCCGGAGTTGGTCTGCGCGGTGAGCAAGTGAATGATGCGTTGCCCCAAGCGGTTGAAGAACTGCGCGCCATCGATGGGCTTGGCGCCGTCGGTTTCCGCCTGCGGGTCGCCATCGTGGATAAACACCAGATCCAGGTCCGAGCCGTGGCCGAGTTCGATGCCGCCGACTTTGCCGTACCCAACGATGATGAAATCCGGATCGCACAACCCACCGTCTGCGCGCTGCGGCGTGCCGTGCTTGGCCACCGTGTGCCGCCAGGCGAGTGCCAGCACTTGTTCAAGAATCGCTTCGGCCAACCATGTCAGGTAATCACTCACCTTCATTAATGGCAGCGCCCCAGAGATTTCCGACGCCGCCACGCGCAGCCGGTGCGCCAGTTTGAAATGGCGCAGGGCTTCCATTTGCTGTTCCAGATCGTCTTCCGGAATGCGCGTCAGGCGCTCACGCAATTCGGCGGCCAGTTCCGGCGCCAAGGGCGGCTTGAACAGGCGGCCTTCATTCAACAACTCGTCCAGCAGCAGCGGGAAGCGGCTGATCTGCTCGGCAATCCACGGGCTCGCCGCGCACAGGGTCAAGAGTTGCTGCAACGCGCCGGGGTTTTCGGTGAGCAGCACCAAGTAGGCCGAACGGCGCGCCACCGCTTCAATCAGCGGCAGCACACGCTCCAGCACCAGGTCGGGGTTTTCATGCTCAACGGCCTGGGCCAGCAGACGCGGAATAAAGGCGTCCAACCGTTCGCGACCCAGCCGCTGCATGGCGCGCACCTGATTGCCGTTGCGCAGGCCGGCCAGGCGGTGCAGCGCGGCGGCCGCGTCGCTGAACCCGGCGTCGGCCAGTTGACGGCAGGCGCTCTCCTCGTCCAGCCCGTCTTCCCACAGGGGCAGCCACTCGCTGCCCACGCACAGATCGGCCTCGCCGTTTTCGTCTTCATCCGGGTCGGCAATCACCTGCCCGAAGTGCCAGGCGATGCGCTCGCGCCAATACATCAGGCGCTCGTGGAACGCGGCCCAGGTGTCGAAGCCCATGATGAAGGCGACGCGGGCCCGGTCTTCGTCGTTGTCCGGCAGCATTTGCGTCTGGCGGTCGGCGATGGCCTGGATGGCGTGCTCGGTGTAACGCAGGAATTCGTAGCCGTCGCGCATTTCGGCGACCACGGCAGGTGGCAAGTAGCCCTGCCCTTCCAGTGTCTTCAGTACCTTTAATAGCGGCCGTTGTTGCAGGCTGAGGTCGCGGCCGCCGTGGATCAGCTGGAAGGCCTGGGCGATGAACTCAACCTCGCGAATACCGCCGGAGCCGAGCTTGATGTTGTCGGCCATGCCTTTGCGCCGCACTTCCTGCTGAATCAACAGCTTCATCGCGCGCAACGCTTCGATGGCGGAAAAGTCGAGGTAACGGCGGTAAACGAAGGGGCGCAGCAGGTCGAGCAACTGCGCGCCTGCGGCTTGGTCGCCGCCAACCACGCGTGCCTTGATCATGGCGTAGCGTTCCCAGTCGCGGCCCTGGTCTTGGTAGTACTGCTCCAGCGCGTTAAAGCTGAACACCAGCGAACCGGCTGATCCGTAGGGGCGCAGGCGCATGTCGACGCGGAAGACGAAGCCATCGACGGTGATGGCATCCAGCGCTTTGATCAGCCGCTGGCCGAGTTTGATAAAGAATTCCTGATTATCCAGCGAGCGCTTCACGCCTTCGGTTTCGCCGCCTTCGGGGTAGGCGAAAATAAGGTCGATGTCGGACGAGAGGTTCAACTCCACCGCACCCAACTTGCCCATGCCCAGCACCACCATGTGCTGCGGCTCGCCGCTGCGCCCGCCCATGGGTGTGCCGAATTGTTCGCAGTGACGCGGGTACAACCATTGATAGGTGAGGTCGATGCTGGCGTCGGCCAGGTCGGAGAGATCGCGACAGGTTTGCGCCAGGTCGGCCAGGCGGTTGACGTCGCGCCAGATGATCCGCACTTGCTGACGATTACGCAGGCGGCGCAGCACGTGACCCAATTGCGCTTCGTCGCTGCAGGCATTTACGGCCTCGGCCATTTGCGCGCGCAACTCGCCCGGTTGCAGCGGCCGCTCCAGCTCACCGCTTTCGGCCAGGGCCAGCAGCATGTGCGGATCACGGGCGGCTTGCTCGCTGACGAAATCGCTGGCGCCAACCACACGTTTGAACGCCTCCACGCGCTCTACGGGCCAGGCATCGAACTGCCCCGCTGCTTCGCCAAGGGCGGTGCGGAACGATTGGTCAGCGCGTTGGACGAAAGAAATAAGGGCGGGCGGCAGGGCGACGAGCGGCGGCAGGTTCATGATCTATCCTGTTTGATCTGCTATCACATACAAACCGCTGAGAGCCCCGGATTGTCGCGATTTTTGCGTTGTAATGTGTACACAATGTAGTTTTACTACTAAAGAATGTGTCCCAAGGGCTGAAACCTCCGTCGATTTGTAGTAAAACTACACGCGGCCGGTCCTACCTCCGGTAAATCCAAGAATTCACGTGCCCGCCCAAAAGGCCGGCAACGAACACAAGGTTTTCGATTCTGGAAGCCTTTCCGCCATGGAGCAAGCCATGCAAGACCTCGATCCCGTCGAAACCCAGGAATGGCTGGACGCGCTTGAATCCGTCCTAGACCGTGAAGGTGAAGACCGTGCTCATTACCTGATGACCCGTATGGGCGAACTGGCCACCCGCAGCGGTGCGCAACTGCCCTACGCCATCACCACGCCGTACCGCAACACCATCCCCGTGACCCACGAAGCACGCATGCCTGGCGACCTGTTCATGGAACGCCGCATTCGCTCGTTGGTACGTTGGAACGCCCTGGCGATGGTGATGCGCACCAACCTGCGCGATTCGGACCTGGGCGGCCACATCTCCAGCTTCGCCTCCAGCGCCACGCTGTACGACATCGGCTTCAACTACTTCTTCCAGGCCCCGACCGACGAACACGGCGGCGACCTTATTTACTTCCAGGGCCACGCCTCGCCAGGCGTTTACGCCCGCGCCTTCATGGAAGGCCGCATCAGCGAAGACCAGATGAACAACTTCCGCCAGGAAGTGGACGGTAACGGCCTGTCGTCGTACCCGCACCCATGGCTGATGCCCGATTTCTGGCAGTTCCCGACTGTATCCATGGGCCTTGGCCCGATTCAGGCGATCTACCAAGCACGCTTTATGAAATACCTGGAAAGCCGTGGCTTCATTCCGGCTGGCAAGCAGAAAGTCTGGTGTTTCATGGGCGACGGCGAGTGCGACGAGCCGGAATCGCTCGGCGCCATTTCCCTGGCTGGCCGCGAAAAACTCGACAACCTGATCTTCGTCATCAACTGCAACCTGCAGCGCCTCGACGGCCCAGTGCGCGGTAACGGCAAGATCATTCAGGAACTCGAAGGCGTGTTCCGCGGCGCCCAGTGGAACGTGAACAAAGTGGTCTGGGGCCGCTTCTGGGATCCACTGCTGGCCAAAGACACCGACGGCATCCTGCAACGCCGTATGGACGAAGTCATCGACGGCGAGTACCAGAACTACAAAGCCAAAGACGGCGCGTTCGTACGCGAACACTTCTTCAACTCGCCAGAACTCAAGGCGATGGTTGCCGACCTTTCCGACGACGAAATCTGGAAGCTCAACCGTGGCGGTCACGACCCGTACAAGGTGTACGCGGCCTACCACCAGGCGGTTAATCATAAAGAGCAGCCAACCGTCATTTTGGCCAAGACCATCAAGGGTTACGGCACCGGTGCTGGCGAAGCCAAGAACACCGCGCACAACACCAAGAAAGTCGATGTCGATAGCCTGAAGAAATTCCGCGACCGCTTCGATATTCCGGTCAAAGACGAAGAGCTGGAAAACCTGCCGTTCTTCAAACCGGAACCCGGCAGTGCCGAAGCCCGCTACCTCAGCGAGCGTCGTTCAGCACTGGGCGGTTTTGTGCCGCAGCGTCGCGCCAAGAGCTTCAGCATTCCGACCCCGCCACTGGAAAGCCTCAAGGCCATTCTGGACGGCAGCGGCGACCGCGAAATCTCCACCACCATGGCTTTCGTGCGCATCCTGTCGCAGCTGGTGAAAGACAAGGAAATCGGTCAGCGCATCGTGCCGATCATCCCGGACGAAGCCCGTACCTTCGGTATGGAAGGCATGTTCCGTCAGCTCGGTATCTACTCCTCGGTCGGCCAGCTCTACGAGCCGGTGGATAAAGACCAGGTGATGTTCTACCGCGAAGACAAGAAGGGCCAGATTCTCGAGGAAGGCATCAACGAAGCCGGCGCCATGTCGTCGTTTATCGCCGCCGGTACTTCGTACTCCAGCCACAACCAGCCGATGCTGCCGTTCTACATCTTCTACTCGATGTTCGGCTTCCAGCGTATTGGCGACCTGGCCTGGGCAGCTGGCGACAGCCGCACCCGTGGCTTCCTGATTGGCGGCACCGCTGGCCGTACTACCCTGAACGGTGAAGGCCTGCAGCACGAAGACGGTCACAGCCACATGCTGGCCGGCACCATTCCGAACTGCCGCACCTATGACCCCACCTACGGCTACGAGCTGGCGGTGATCATTCAGGACGGCATGAAGAAGATGACCGAAGAGCAACAGGACGTCTTCTACTACATCACCGTGATGAACGAGTCCTACGCCCAGCCCGCCATTCCGGCCGGCGTGGAAGAAGGCATCGTCAAGGGCATGTACCTGCTTGAAGAAGACAAGCGCGACGCGGCGCATCACGTGCAGTTGCTCGGTTCGGGCACCATCCTGCGTGAAGTGCGTGAAGCGGCGAAAATTCTGCGCGAGGAGTTCAACATCGGCGCTGATGTCTGGAGCGTCACCAGCTTCAACGAGCTGCGTCGCGACGGCCTTGCCGTTGAGCGCAGCAACCGCCTGAAGCCTGGCCAGAAGCCGAAGAAAACCTACGTCGAAGAATGCCTGGGCGGCCGTAAGGGTCCGGTCATCGCCTCCACCGACTACATGAAGCTGTTCGCTGAGCAGATTCGTCAGTGGGTGCCGGTCAAGGAATACAAAGTGTTGGGCACCGACGGTTTCGGCCGTAGCGACAGCCGCAAGAAGCTGCGTCACTTCTTCGAAGTCGACCGTCACTTCGTGGTGCTGGCCGCTCTGGAAGCTCTGGCAGATCGCGGCGATATCGAACCGAAAGTGGTGGCCGAGGCCATCGTCAAGTTCGGCATCAACCCCGAAAAACTCAACCCACTGGACTGCTAAGGGAGCACAACGATGAGTGAATTAATCCGCGTGCCCGACATTGGCAGTGGCGAGGGTGAAGTCATCGAATTGATGGTCAAGGTAGGTGATCGCATTGAAGCCGATCAAAGCCTGCTGACCCTCGAGTCGGACAAAGCCAGCATGGAAATTCCCGCGCCCAAAGCCGGCGTGGTGAAAAGCCTCAAGGTCAAACTCGGCGATCGCCTGAAAGAAGGCGATGAGTTGCTGGAACTGGAAGTGGAAGGCGCCGAAGCAGCGCCAGCCGCTGCCGAACCAGCGGCTAAGGCTGAAGCCGCTCCGGCTGCCGAGCCTGCCAAAGCCGCCGACCCTGCCCCGGCGCCTGCTGCTCCGGCAGCGGCGGCCAGCAGTTCGGTTCAGGACATCAACGTTCCGGACATCGGTTCCTCGGGCAAAGCCAAAATCATCGAGCTGCTGGTAAAGGTCGGTGACACGGTTGAAGCCGATCAGTCGTTGCTGGTGCTGGAATCCGACAAAGCCAGCATGGAAATCCCCTCGCCGGCTGCCGGCGTAGTGGAAAGCCTGAGCGTGAAGCTGGACGACGAAGTCGGTACCGGCGACCCGATCCTCAAGCTGAAAGTGGCAGGCGCTGCACCGGCTGCCGCGCCTGCTCCAGCAGCAGCGCCGGCCGCTGCTCCGGCCGCCAAAGCCGAAGCCGCGCCCGCTCCTGCCGCTGCACCAGCCAAAGCCGAGGCCGCACCGGCTGCCCCGGCAGCGCCAGCCAAAGACGGCGCCAAAACCCACGCCGGCCCGGCTGTACGTCAGCTGGCTCGTGAATTTGGCGTTGAGCTGAGCGCGGTAACCGCCAGCGGTCCGCACGGTCGTGTGCTCAAAGAAGACGTGCAGGTTTACGTCAAAGCCATGATGCAGAAGGCCAAGGAAGCACCGGCTGCCGGCGCGACCGGTGGCGCGGGCATTCCGCCGATTCCGGAGGTTGATTTCAGCCGCTTTGGTGAAATTGAAGAAGTGCCGATGACGCGCCTGATGCAAGTTGGCGCCACCAACCTGCACCGCAGCTGGCTCAACGTGCCGCACGTGACTCAATTCGACTCCGCCGACATCACCGAGCTGGAAGCTTTCCGCATTGCGCAGAAAGCCGTGGCCGAGAAAGCGGGCGTCAAACTCACCGTACTGCCGCTGCTGCTTAAAGCTTGCGCTTACTTGCTCAAGGAACTGCCGGACTTCAACAGTTCGCTGGCGCCGTCTGGCAAAGCGATCATCCGCAAGAAATACGTCAACATCGGCTTCGCCGTCGACACACCGGATGGCCTGCTGGTGCCCGTCATCAAAGACGTCGACAAAAAGAGCTTGCTGCAACTGGCTGCCGAAGCCGCTGAACTGGCGGAAAAAGCGCGCACCAAGAAGCTCTCGGCCGACGCCATGCAAGGCGCCTGCTTCACCATTTCCAGTCTCGGCCACATTGGCGGCACCGGCTTCACGCCGATCGTCAACGCGCCGGAAGTGGCGATTCTCGGGGTCTCCAAGGCCACCATGCAGCCGGTGTGGGACGGTAAAGCGTTCCAGCCGAAACTGATGCTGCCGCTGTCGTTGTCTTACGACCACCGCGTGATCAACGGCGCGGCTGCCGCTCGCTTCACCAAACGTCTGAGCGACGTGCTGGGCGACATCCGCACCATGCTGCTGTAAGGCTTCAACGTTTCACACTTTCGGGCATGCCACGCTCGTACCTCAGCCCCGCCGTTTGGCGGGGTTTTTTTTGCGTGTTTTTTGGCGGAGACAGAAACCTAATGAAGCCCACCGTCATTCCCGCGCAGGCGGGAATCCAGAATTCTGGATGGGACAAACATTGCGTATCAACGCAAGATTCTGGGTCCCCGCCTTCGCGGGGACGACCGTGTAAAGGCGTGAAGATCAGCCCTTCTGCATATTGCGCAGCAGAAACGACAACGCCTTGGCCAACTGCGCCGCGCCTTGGTGGTCACGGCGAATGGTTAGCCATGGGCTGCCGTCCTGAGGGTTTTTCAAGGTGCAGACCTGCTCGCTCGGCAGGCACTCGTATTTGATGTACGGATCGACACCAAACACCTCGAGCCGCTGATTGCGCACGGCCACGTTTACCCCTTCGGCTTCGCGGGTTTTCTGCTGGATCAGCAGTTCACCTGGCGCACCTACGCTGAGTTGGTACACCTGGTCGCGACGCTCGGCCTGTCCGACCTGAAATGCTGCGCGCACGGCATACGTATCGAGCAGTTCGTTGCTCTGCGCCAACAACGCTTGGCGCTCGTCGCTGGTGAGGTAGAGCTTCTTTAATTCATTGAGGTAGCGTGCCTGTTCGGCACCACTTAACTCTGCCTCTGGCTCTGCCGCCTGCGCGCTAGACGCGGCGAGCAATACCACAGCGATTGCAGGCAATATTCCCAGCCGCCTTGTCAGTCTTGTTCGCATGATGCACCCTTACCGATGAAGTGGCCCTGAGCCACTCGTTCAGCATACTGGAAGCGAGTCTCCCGATGAAAAGCCATACCGATGCCGCCAGCCGTCCGGCGGTCGAGGTTGTGACGCAGTTGCCAGTGCCTTCACGGCTTGGCATGTTGCGTTTCGAGCGGCTTAATGAGGCGAGCTGGACTCTTCTGTTTTTAGACGCCGCGTGCGAGACCCAATTAGGCCTCGCTGCCGGTGAGCTTTGTGGCCTGGTGGGTTCGCCCTACGCCAGCCTCATGGAGCCGGAAGAACGCTACCAGTTGCACGACACCATCCAACTGCAACTCAAAGACAGCCCGCACTACAAAGTGCACTACAAGCTGCACACCCCCATCGGCATGCTGCATCTGGTGGAATTGGGTGAAGCCTTCAAGCAGCACGGCCGCCAACTGTTGCGCGGCTATATATTGCCGGCCGACGAGCCACTGTTCCCCGACCGCCAGCCGCAGCAGTCAGAACTGCAAATCCAGAACAACCGCCTGCAAGCCTCCCTCGAACTGTACCAACGCTCCCAAGAAGAACACCTTCAGCACCTGGTTCGCAGCCGCGCCCAGCAGAGCATGATCGTGCGCCTGGCGCGCCACCGTTACAGCTCGGACAACCAGGTGTTCGAGGCCGCGCAGCTGATTACCAAGGCCGCCTGCGAGACCTTCAGTGTCGCCCGTGCCAGCCTCTGGTACCTGCGCCAGGAACAGCTCGAACCGGTCACGATGTACAGCACCGACATCGGCCAACACGAACTGCCCACCCCAATCAACGCCAGCAAATACCCCCACTACCTCGCCGCCCTCCATAGCGGCCGCGCCATCGATGCCCACAGCGCCATGCGCGACCCACGCACCCGTGAGCTGGCTGAAACCCACCTGCTGCCCCGTGGCGTCAGCGCCATGCTCGATGCCAGCGTACGCGTGGCCGGTGAAGTGGTGGCGGTGTTGTGCCTGGAACACGTGGGCACCGAGCGTGTGTGGCAGGCTGATGAAATTGCTTTTGCCGGCGAGCTCGCCGACCAGTTCGCCCATGCGCTGGTCAACCAGCAGCGACGCAGCGCCAGCAGTGAACTGCAGCTGTTCCGTCGCGCCGTCGAGCAAAGCGCCAGCGCCTTTTTGCTGATCGACCGCGAAGGCATCGTCGAGTACGTCAACCCGAGCTTCACCGCCATCACCCAGTTCAGCCCGGAAGAAGTGCAAGGCCGGCGCTTGTCCGACTTACCGGCGCTGGCGAATCTCAGCGACCTGCTGTTCGACGCCCATTCCAACCTGGCCCAGCAAAACAGCTGGAACGGCGAATTCCGCAGCCGGCGCAAAAGCCTGGAACCCTACTGGGGGCACCTGTCGATTTCCAAGGTGTACGGCGGCGCCGGCGAGCTGACCCATTACATCGGCATTTACGAAGACATCACCCAGAGCAAACTCGCCCAGCAGCGCATCGAGCGCCTGGCCTACACCGACAACCTCACCCGCCTCGGCAACCGCCCAGCCTTTATCCGCAGCATGGAAGAGCGCTTCTCGCGCAACAGCGAGCAGCCCACCAGTTTGCTGCTGGTGGACATCGACAACTTCAAACGCATCAACGACAGCCTCGGCCACCAGACCGGCGACAAACTGCTCATGAGCCTGGCCCGCCGCCTGCGCAACAGCCTCAACGCCAACAACAGCCTCGCGCGTTTCGCAAGTAACGAATTTGCCGTGTTGCTGGACAACTGCGACGTCGCCGAAGGCCAGCGCATTGCCGGGCAAGTGCTGCAAACCCTGGATAAACCGCTGTTCGTCGACAATCAGCTAATCAGCGTCACCGGTTCCGTCGGCCTGGCCTGCGCGCCGCTGCATGGCCAGGACTCCCACACCCTGATGAAGCACGCGGGCCTGGCACTGCATAAAGCCAAGGCCAACGGCAAACACCAGGTGCAGGTGTTCACCGAAGCGCTGAACGCCGAGGCCAACTACAAGCTGTTCGTGGAAAACAACCTGCGCCGCGCCCTGACCCAGAACGAACTCGAGGTGTTCTACCAACCCAAGCTCGACCTGCGCACCGGCCAGCTCACCGGCATGGAAGCGCTGCTGCGCTGGAACCATCCGGAAAAAGGCATGATCAACCCGGACCAGTTCATCAGCGTGGCCGAAGACACCGGCCTGATTATTCCCATTGGCAAATGGGTGGCGCGCCAGGCCTGCCGCATGAGCAAACAGCTGGCCGCGCTCGGCCTGGGCGACATTCAGGTGGCGATCAACCTGTCGCCCAAGCAATTCTCCGACCCCGACCTGGTGGGCTCGATTGCCGACATCCTCCAGGAAGAGCTGCTGCCGCCGCACTTGTTGGAACTGGAACTGACCGAAAGCCTGCTGCTGGAAGCCACCGACGACACGCGCCAGCAGCTCAATCGCTTGAAAAGCCTGGGCCTGACCCTGGCCATGGATGACTTCGGCACCGGCTATTCGTCGCTCAGCTACCTGAAGAAATTCCCCATCGACGTGATCAAAATCGATCGCAGCTTTATCAAAGACATCCCGGAAAATCAGGACGACATGGAAATCACCTCTGCGGTGATCGCCATGGCCCACAACCTCAAGCTCAAAGTCGTGGCCGAAGGCATCGAAACAGCCGCTCAACTGAGCTTCTTGCGCCGACATAAATGCGATATCGGCCAGGGTTACTTGTTCGACCGCCCGATTCCCGGCCGCGACCTGCTCGACAGCCTGCGCCGTTACCCGTGTCGCCCGCAAAACTGAATCGGCTGTAACGTCTCGCCCCGAGCGGACTCTAAACCCACGCGGAACTGCTACGTTTCAATCAACCCCCATCAGGAGCCTGCCATGGTGCTGCGTTCGCAAATTCTCGCCCACAAGCTCGACCTGCCAACCGCCGAGCAAGCCCTGCCCGGCCGTGAAAGCCCGATGCCCGTGCCGGAGAAGCACTTCGTCAACGGCAACCCGCTGCAAGGTCCCTTCCCTGCTGGTATGGAAACCGCAATTTTCGGCCTTGGCTGTTTCTGGGGCGCCGAGCGGCGCTTCTGGCAGCAACCGGGCGTTTATTCCACGGCGGCAGGTTATGCCGGTGGTCACACGCCAAACCCGACTTACGACGAAACCTGCTCGGGCCTGACCGGCCACACCGAAGTGGTGTTGGTGGTGTTTGATCCGAAGGTGACCAGTTACGAGGCGCTGTTGAAAGTGTTCTGGGAAGCACACAACCCAACCCAGGGCATGCGTCAGGGCAATGATGTGGGCAGCCAGTACCGCTCGGCCATTTACGCCACCAGCCCGGCGCAACTCGATGCCGCACTGACCACCCAGGCCGCCTTCCAGAAACAACTGGAAGCCGCCGGCTTTGGCGCCATCACCACGGAAATCATCGAAGCGCCGGCGTTCTACTACGCTGAGGCCTATCACCAGCAGTACCTGGCGAAGAATCCGAATGGTTATTGCGGGCTGGGCGGCACAGGGGTTTGCTTGCTGTAAAACGGGCCGGCTATCGGTCGTTGGTGGCTGCAACCAACGACCGGTTCACGCCCTTGCGAACGTCTAAGTGCGCCTGTAATACGCAACTTGTAGGATGACTCTCTGCCAGCCGTTTCCGCCGTTGCTGCGCGCGCAGCCGCATCGCAAGCGCCTATAAAAAAGAGAGAGTCCGCATGAACACGTTAACCCTCGGGCGCTGCCGCCTGGTTGTAGGTTTCGCCGCGTTATTGAGCTTCGCCAGTGCCGTGCTGGCCGACGACGCGCCAATCGTCATCAAGTTTTCCCACGTAGTCGCTGAAGACACGCCCAAGGGCCAAGGCGCGCTGCTGTTCAAAAAGCTCGCCGAAGAACGCCTGGCCGGCAAAGTCACCGTCGAGATTTACCCCAACTCCAGCCTGTTTGGCGACGCCGATGAGCTGCAAGCCTTGCGCGACAACAAGGTGCAGATTCTCGCGCCCTCGCTGGCCAAGTTCAGCGAGTACAACAAGCAGTTGCAGATTTTTGACCTGCCGTTCCTGTTCGATGACCTCGCTGCCGTCGACCGCTTCCAGCAACGCGCCAAAGGCCGTCAGTTGCTCAGCGCCATGCAGGAACACAACATCACCGGCCTGGCTTATTGGCACAACGGCATGAAGCAGTTGTCGGCCACCAAAGCGCTGAACAATCCGGCCGACGCTAAAGGCCTGGCCTTCCGCATTCAGCCCTCGCCCGTGATCGAAAGCCAGTTCAACGCCCTTGGCGCCACGCCGGTAAAACTGCCGTTCGCCGCCACACTGCAAGCGATGCAAGACGGCAAAGTGCAAGGCACCGAGAACACCTGGTCGAACCTGTACAGCCAGAAATACGCGCCGTTTCAGCCGTACATGACCGAAACCAACCACGGCGTGCTCGACTACATGTTGGTGGCCAATACCAAGTTCTGGTACGCCATTCCGCATGCCACGCGCACTGAGCTGGAAGGCATCATCGAAGAAGTGACCTTTGCCGTGAACAACGCCGCCGAGCAGCAGAACGTCGCCGCGCGCCAGCAGTTGAGCCAGGGCAAAACCCACCTCATCAGCCTCACCGAGCAAGAGCGCAGCACCTGGCGTGCGGCCATGCAGCCGGTTTGGAAGCAGTACGAAAGCGTGATTGGTGCCGACATCATCCACGCTGCCGAACAGGTCAACCGCAAGAGCGCCAACAAGCAATAGCTGGCTGTTAGCCATTAGGCAGGCTGCTTCGCCGGCAAAGGCCGGCTAGACTTAGGCTTTATTGACCCAAGCCTAAGTCTTTGCATGTCCGATTCCCGCAAACAGTACATCGCGCCCGAACAGCTGTGCGTCGGCCTCTTCGTCCAACTGGACCTGGGTTGGTGGGAGCACGACTTCGCCTTCAGCAGTTTCAAAATCAAAGACCAGGCCCAGCTCGACGCGCTGCTTCAGCTGGGCCTGCCGCGTGTGCGTTACGACCCGGCACGCAGCGACTGCGAGCCGCTGCCGCACCCGGACGAACTGCCGCCACCCATCGTTGAAGCGCCGCCCGCCGCGCCGCAGCCGCCCAGCGCCGAAGAGCTGGCCGCCCAGGCCCGCGCCGTAAAGCTAAGCAAACTGCGCAAGCGCCTGGCCGAGGTGGACCGCAAGTTCATCCACACCAGCCAACTGGTCAAAGAACTGACCAAAACCCTGCACCGCGCCCCCGAAGATGTGCTCAAACAAGCCGGCGAAGTGGTGCGCGAATTGGTTGGCACCATGATGGCCGAGGACGGCGTGGTGCTGCACAGCATCAACGGCAAGGCCGCTGAAGATGCCTACTCCCATGCGCTGAACGTGACGGTGCTGTCGATGATGCTCGGCCGCCAGTTGGGCTACGACAGCGAGGCCTGTCATTCCCTGGGCCTCGGCGCGCTGCTGCACGACATGGGCAAGATCGACGTGCCAAGCAAAGTGCTGCTCAAAACCGAACCGCTGAACCGCCCCGAGCTGCAGTTTCTGCAGATGCACACCGAGTTCGGCCGGCGCCGTGGGCAGAAGCTGATGCTCGACGACGACGTGCTGCGCATCATTGCCGAGCACCACGAATACTGCGACGGCAGCGGTTACCCCAACCAATTGCATGAAGCCGGCATTGGCCGCCTTAGCCGCGTGGTGAGCATCACCAACTTTTTCGACAACCTCTGCAACCCGCAGAACCCGCGCGACGCCATCAGCCCCCACGAAGCGCTGGCGCGGATGTTCAAGCAATACAAAGAACGCTTCGACCAGGTGGCGCTGAAAGCCTTTATCCGCTGCATGGGCGTTTACCCGCCGGGCAGCCTGGTGCAGCTTGAGGACGGCCGCTTCGGCCTGGTGCTCGGCATGCACCCAACGTTGCCGTTGAAACCCACGGTGATCGTCTATGAACCGAACGTGCCGAAAACCGAGGCGCTAATCCTCAACCTGGAGCAGGAGCCCGAGCTGGCGATTGCCAAGAGCGTGCGGGCCTCGGAGCTGGATGATGCGGCGCGCGAGTATTTGAATCCGCGGCAGCAGGTGAGTTACTACGTGGATCCGAAGCGGGCGAAATAACGGCGGATTCTCATCCCCCCGCGAACAACCGGACGCTCGCAGCGTTCGCTTATTCCGCAATCAACCAATCTAACCGCCAATTCCCCTCGCTCTGCGCCAAGGTCTTGGCCAGCCACGGCAGCAGTTCTTTCAGCTCCTCCTCCAACCCCCACGGCGCATTGGCAATCACCAGCCCCGAGCCGCTCAGGCGTGTGGCGTCGTCCGGGCTGTGCACGAACAGCTCGGCGCGCAGCAATTTCGGCGCGGTGGATTTGCCCAGGCTTTGGTAGAAACGCTTGAGCTGGCGTTCATCTTTGATGGGGTACCAGATGGCGACGATGGTCTGGCGCATGCGGCCTATGCTTTCGTTCAGCGCGGTGACGCAGCGGTCCAGTTCGTCGCTCTGCTCAAACGGTGGGTCGATCAGCAGCAGCGCACGCTTCTCGGCCACCGGCAGCAAGGCGCGCGGTACATGCCAGCCTTCGCCCAGATGCACAGCCACGCGACGGTCGCCGCGCATGTTTTCTTTGAGCAACTGGCCGTCTTGCGGGTGTTTTTCGTTGAGCAGTACGCGGTCCTGGTCGCGGGTGAGCTGGCGCGCCAGCTCGGGCGAACCGGGGTAATAGCGCAGCTCGCCGTCGGGGTTCATGGCCTTGAGCACGTCGAAGTAATCGTCGGTGCTGGCCGGCAAGTCGTCGGCATTCCACAGCCGGGCAATGCCTTCGAGCCACTCACCGGTGCGGCTCGCTTCATCGCCCTTGAGGTCGTACAAGCCCAGGCCGGCGTGGCTGTCGAGGCACACGAACGGTGCTTCCTTGCGCGCCAGCAGCGCAATGATGCGGCTGATGATCAGGTGCTTGAGCACATCGGCGTGGTTGCCGGCGTGGAAGGCGTGGCGGTAGTTCATGCGAGAAGGTCCTCGGGGCGCGCTGAGGCGGCGAAGTTTACCAGCCCGCCCCGTGCGCATGGCGACTGGGTTTTGCTGCTTTATCACTCCCCTGTATGAAGCTAGGCGCTGCCCGCCGCGCGCAATAGACTCCGGCAACGTTGAATAAAATCGTCCCATCACAACAGGTACGCCGCATGTCCGAGACTCTGCTCAGCTCCCGTAACCTGGCCTTCGAACTCTACGAAGTGCTGGATGCCGAAGCCCTGACCCAACGCGAGCGTTTCGCCGAGCACAGCCGCGAAACCTTCGATGCTGCCATCGACACCGCCCGCAGCATCGCCGAGAACCTGTTCGCGCCGCACTGCCGCAAGAACGACGAGCACGAGCCGCAGTTCGTGGACGGCGCAGCGGTGCTGATTCCGGAAGTAAAACCAGCGGTCGACGCCTTCCTCGAAGCGGGCTTTCTCAATGCCTCGCGCGACTTCGAAGCCGGCGGCATGCAATTGCCGACGCTGCTGTCGCAAGCCTGCTTCTGCCACTTCCAGTCGGCCAACGCGGCGACCACCTCGTACCCGTTCCTGACCATGGGCGCGGCCAACCTGATCGAAAGCTTCGGCACGGAAGAGCAAAAGCAGCGCTTCCTGCAGCCGATGATCGACGGCCGCTTCTTCGGCACCATGGCCCTTACCGAGCCGCACGCCGGCTCTTCCCTGTCAGACCTGCGCACCCGTGCTGAACCGGCGGGCGATGGCAGCTACCGGATCAAGGGCAACAAAATCTTTATCTCCGGTGGCGACCATCCGCTGTCGGAAAACATCGTGCACATGGTGCTGGCCAAGCTGCCCGACGCCCCGCCCGGTGTAAAAGGCATTTCGCTGTTTATCGTGCCCAAGTTCCTGGTTAACGACGACGGCTCGCTGGGCAAACGCAACGACGTGATTCTCGCTGGCCTGTTCCACAAGATGGGCTGGCGTGGCACCACCTCCACCGCGCTGAACTTCGGCGATAACGGCGAATGCGTGGGCTATTTGGTCGGCAAACCGCACGCCGGTCTGTCGTACATGTTCCAAATGATGAACGAGGCGCGCATCGGCGTCGGCATGGGCGCGGTCATGCTCGGCTACGCCGGTTATCTGTACTCGCTCGACTACGCCCGCCAGCGCCCACAAGGTCGCCTGCCCGACGGCAAAGACCCAACCACCGCGCAGGTGGCGATCATCGAACACGCCGACGTGCGCCGCATGTTGCTGACCCAAAAAGCTTACGTGGAAGGCTCGTTCGACCTGGCCTTGTACGCCGCGCGCCTGTTCGACGACACGCAAACCCTGAGCACCGAAGAAGAGCGCAAAACCGCGCTGGAACTGCTCGACCTGCTGACGCCGATTGTTAAATCCTGGCCATCGGACTACTGCCTGAAAGCCAACGAACTGGCGATCCAGATTCTCGGCGGCCACGGCTACACCCGCGAATACCCGGTGGAGCAGTACTACCGCGACAACCGCCTGAACCCGATTCACGAAGGCACCTACGGCATCCAGTCCCTCGACCTGCTGGGCCGCAAGGTTTCGATGAACGGCGGCGCGGCGCTCAAGCAACTGGTGAAGCTGATTCAAACCTGCTGCCAGCGCGCCGAAGCGCATCCATCGCTCAACGCCCTGCGTGAGCCGCTGGAGCATCTGTTGTCGCGCCTGTCGACGGTCACCCTGTCGCTGCTGGGCGACCTGATGCAGGGCAAGGTCAACGAAAGCCTGGCCAACTCGGCGCTGTACTTGAAAGTGTTCGGCCACATGGTTATCGGCTGGCGCTGGCTGGAACAAGCCATTCGCGCCGAAGAAGGCCTGGCCAAAGGCAACGCCCAGGACCACGACTTCTACACCGGCAAACTGCAAGCCGCGCGCTACTTCCTGACCTGGGAAGTACCAAGCATGCACCATGACCTGGCGATTCTGGAGGCCAAGGACGATACGTGCTTGGCGATGCAGGATGCTTGGTTCTAAGGACGCCTCGTTCTGATTTTGTAGGAGCCAGCTTGCTGGCGAACGGCCCGACACCGCTTCGCGAGCAAGCTCGCTCCTACAAAAAGCAACGTAACCGAGTCAGTAAGGATTGCCCCGCCGCACCGCGGGGCTTTTTTTTGACAGGCGCAGGAAAACGCGGGTTAGAATCGTCTGGCATGCCTGGTGCATGCTCTAAGCTATTTTCGATCTAAACCCGTTTACCTGGAGTTCCGCCTTTGGATGCCACTGCCATCAATAGCCTGTTCCTGATCGGCGCATTGCTGGTAGGCGCGAGCATTTTGGTGAGCTCGCTTTCGTCGCGTCTCGGCATCCCGATTCTGGTCATTATCCTGGCGGTTGGCATGATGGCCGGCGTCGACGGCCCTGGCGGCATCAGCTTCAGCAACTACCCCCTCTCCTACTTGGTCGGCAACCTGGCGCTGGCGGTCATTCTGCTGGACGGCGGTTTGCGTACACGGGTGTCGAGTTTCCGGGTGGCGCTGTCGCCGGCGTTGTCGATGGCCACGGTCGGCGTGCTGATTACCACCGGGCTTACCGGCATGGCCGCCGCCTGGTTGTTCAACCTGAACCTGGTGCAGGGCTTGTTGGTGGGCGCGATTGTTGGCTCCACCGACGCCGCTGCCGTGTTTTCCCTGCTCGGCGGGAAAGGCCTTAACGAACGGGTAAACGCTACCCTGGAAATCGAATCCGGTAGCAACGACCCCATGGCGGTGTTTCTCACCGTTACGCTGATCGACATGCTCGCCCGCGGTGAAAATGAATTCGGCTTTGGCCTGTTGCTGCACCTGCTGCGCGAATTCGGCATCGGTGCGGTCGTTGGCCTGGCCGGTGGCTGGGTGGTGCTCAAGCTGGTCAATCGCATTCACTTGGCGCACGGCTTGTACCCGTTGCTGGTGGTCAGCGGCGGCCTGCTGACCTTCGCCCTGACCAACGCCCTGCATGGCAGCGGCATTCTGGCCGTGTACCTGTGCGGCCTGGTGCTGGGCAACAAAGCGATTCGCTCGCGCCACGGCATTCTGCACATGCTCGACGGCCTGGCCTGGCTGGCGCAGATCGGCATGTTCTTGGTGCTGGGTTTGCTGGTTACGCCCCACGACTTACTGCCCATCGCGCTGCCGGCCTTGGCCCTGGCACTGTGGATGATCCTGATCGCTCGGCCGCTGTCGGTGGCCGTGGGCTTGTTCCCGTTCAAGGCCTTCCACGACCGCGAAAAAGTCTTTATCGCCTGGGTCGGCCTGCGCGGCGCGGTGCCGATCATTCTCGCCGTGTTCCCACTGATGGCCGGGCTGGAACATGCGCAGCTGTACTTCAACCTGGCGTTTTTTATCGTGCTGGTGTCGCTGGTGGTGCAGGGCACCAGCTTACCGTGGGTGGCGAAGTGGCTGCGGGTAACGGTTCCGCCGGAGCCAGCGCCCATTTCCCGCGCGGGGCTGGAAGTGCATCCCACCAGCCAGTGGGAGCTGTTCGTTTACCGCCTGGGCGCGGAAAAGTGGTGCATTGGCGCCGCCCTTCGCGAGCTGAATATGCCCGACGGCACGCGCATCGCCGCCTTGTTTCGCGGCACCGAGCTGCTGCACCCCTCCGGTAGTACCACGCTTGAGGCCGGCGACATGCTCTGCGTAGTCGGCCACGAACACGACCTGCCCGCCCTCGGCAAACTCTTCAGCCAGGCGCCGAAACGCGGCCTGGACCTGCGTTTCTTCGGTGACTTCGTGCTCGAAGGCGACGCCGAACTGGCGGCCATTGCAGCGCTGTACGGCCTGAAAGTCGGCGAGGTGGACGGCAGCATGCCGCTCGGGCGCTTTATCGCCCACGAAATTGGCGGCGAGCCGGTTATTGGCGACCAAGTGGAGTGGAATGGCCTGACCTGGACCGTAGCGGCCATGGAAGGGAACAAGATTCGCAAGGTCGGCGTCAAATTCCCCGAAGGCAGCCGCCCCGGCCCCGGCCTGTTCCTCTAAACTGCTCGCTTCCCGAGCCGCACGATTGGCGACCATGTCCCTGCTTCCTACTTCGCTCCGTACCTTTCTTACGGCCAGCTTGCTTGGCCTTGCGCTGGTTGTTCCGTCTTTGCATGCCGCCGAACCACCGAGCAGCGCTGATGTTCAGCGCAACCTCGATGGCCTGGCCGCGCGCAAACTGGCCGAGCCCGATGCCTCGAACATCAAGCAGATTCTGGAAAACACCCTGGAGCTGCTGGCGGAAAAAGGCGACGCCGAAGTTCGCCTGACCCAGCTCAAGCAAAAGCTCGCCGAAGCGCCAAAGCTCACCGCTGACAACCAGCGTGACCTGGCCAAACTCAAAGCCACCCCGCCGGACGCTTTTCGTGAACGCTACGGCGCGCTGAGCATTCCGCAACTTGAACAAAAACTGACCGACCTAAGTACTCAGCTCAGCGACTGGCAGAAAGCCCTGGCGGTCGCCAACAGCGACATTCTCACCGCGCAAACCCGGCCCGAACGCGCCCAGGCAGAAATCAGCAACGGCCAAACGCGCATGCAGGAAATCAGCAACCTGCTGAAAATCGGCAAAGAAGCCAACAAGCCGCTAACGCCTGAACGCCGCGACCAACTGAACGCCGAGCAAGCCGCTCTGGTGGCAAAAATCGCCCTGCGCCGCGCCGAACTGGCCGGCAACAACCTGCTGCAAGACCTCGGCAACGGCCAGCGCGACCTGCTGGTTGAACGCATCGCCCGCGCCGAACAACGCAGCAACGACCTGCAAACCCTGATCAGCGAAAAACGCCGGGCACAGTCGGAAAAAACCTTGGTGGAGTTATCTAAGGAAGCGCAAAACGCGGGCTCCGACAGCGTGGTCGCCCTGGAAAGCGCCGAGAACCTCAAGCTCTCCGACTACCTGCTGCGCGCCACCGACCGCCTCAACGACCTGACCAAAGAAAACCTGCTGACCAAGCAACAGCTCGACAGCGTCAACCAGGCCGACCAGTCGCTGGAAGAGCAAATCAACGTGCTCAAGGGCAGCCTGCTGCTCTCCAAGATTCTCTATCAGCAGAAGGAATCGTTGCCGCAGCTGGCGATGAACAAAGACCTGGCCGACGAGATTGCCGACATCCGCCTGTACCAGTTCAACCTCGACCAGAGCCGCGACCAATACAGCTCGCCGCAAGCTTATGTCGACAGCCTGCTGGCCAAACAGCCGGCCGAACAGGTAACGCCGGAACTGCGCCGCACGCTGCTGGACCTGGCCAACACCCGCGCCGAGTTGCTCGACCGTCTGAGCCGCGAACTCAATGCGCTGCTCAACGAATCGATCACCCTGCAACTCAACCAGAAACAGCTGCAAGCCACGGCCAAAGCCCTGCGCGCCACGCTTGAAGAACAGATGTTTTGGATTCCGAGCAACAAGCCGTTGGACTTTTCCTGGCTGCGCGTGGCGCCACGCTACCTGCAAAGCCAGCTCGCCGACCTGCCTTGGGGCGATG
The DNA here is from genome assembly GCF_979258635.1 of Pseudomonas sp. AC070. Classification (NCBI taxonomy): domain Bacteria; kingdom Pseudomonadati; phylum Pseudomonadota; class Gammaproteobacteria; order Pseudomonadales; family Pseudomonadaceae; genus Pseudomonas; species Pseudomonas sp. AC070. The sequence goes on along the minus strand of NZ_OZ409871.1, from coordinate 568,874 downwards.
GGCTCAAGCAGCTGTTCGAAGCCCTCGGCGAGCGCCCGTGGTTCTTCCTGCCGCTGGCGTTGGTCAGTGGCCTGCTGATCTGGCAGCGCAGCACCATTTATCGAAAGCTCGGCGAACTGCACGAAGACATCGGCCACTACAAACGTGACAGCCAGCTGCACACGCCACTGGCATTGCTGTTGAACATCTTGCTGGCGTTGCCGGTGTCGCTGCTGCTGGCGTTGGGCGGGCTGGCGCTGCGGGTGGATGCCCGTGGACTGAACGCCGCACTAGGCGGCGCGCTGCTGGAAATGGCCCAGGCCTGGCTGGTGTTCTACACGCTGTACCGGATTCTGGCGCCCGGCGGCATGGCCGAGCTGCACTTCCGCTGGCCGCGCCCGCAGGTGGCGTTTATCAGCAATCAGGTGCGCAAACTGGGGCTGGTGGTCATGGCCCTGGTGGCGGTGGTGAGTGTGGCCGAGCAGCAACCCGCTGCGCTGGCCGAAGACGTCATCGGTATCATCATCGTGCTTGCCTGTTTCTGCCTGATGACCTGGCTGCTGGGCAAATTGCTGCTCACCGAGCCCCTGCGCGAACATGCCTCACCGTTCCGCCTGGTGATTGGTACGGCGTTCACCCTGTTACCGTTTGCGCTGATCATCGCGGTTGGCTTTGGCTACTACTACACCGCGCTGAAACTCACCGACCGACTGATCAACACCCTGTATTTGCTGATCGTCTGGCTGATTATCGAAGCCGCGTTCGTGCGCGGCCTGGCCGTGGCTGCAAGGCGTCTGGCCTATGCCCGCGCCCTGGCCAAGCGCCAGGCGCAGGCCAAGGAGAATGTCGACGGCGAAGAAGTGCCGGTGGAAACCGCGCGGCTGGACATCGAGCAGGTCAACCAACAGTCGTTGCGCCTGATTCGCCTGGCGCTGCTGTCCGGCTTTATCGGCTGCCTGTATTTGGTCTGGGCCGACTTGATCAGCGTGTTCGCCTACCTCGACAACGTCACCCTTTACCAATACGCCGCCGGCACGGGCGCTGCTGCCACGCAAGTGCCGATCAGCCTGCTGGATGTGCTCGGCGCGCTGCTGATCATCGGCGTCACCATCGCCCTGGCCAATAACCTGCCCGGTTTGCTGGAAGTGTTGGTGCTGTCGCGCCTGTCACTGGCGCAAGGCAGCGCGTATGCGACCACCACGCTGCTGTCTTACGCGATTGCCGGCATCGGCATCGTCAGCACGTTGTCGACCCTGGGTGTGAGTTGGGACAAGTTGCAATGGCTGGTGGCGGCGCTGTCGGTCGGTATCGGTTTTGGTATGCAGGCGATATTCGCCAACTTCATTTCCGGCATCATTCTGCTGTTCGAACGCCCGGTGCGTATTGGCGATCTGGTGACCATCGGCACCGTGACCGGCACGGTGAACCGCATCCGCATCCGCGCCACCCACATCACCGACGGCGACCGCAAAGCAGTGATCGTGCCGAACCAGACCATTCTCACCAGCCAGCTGATCAACTGGACGCTGACCGACACCATCACCCGCATCGTGCTGACCTTCAACGTGCAGCGCGGCTCGGACCTGGAGCTGGTACGCAAGCTGATGCTGCAAGCCACCCAGGAAAACTCCCGTGTACTGCGCGACCCTGCGCCCACGGTGCAACTGACCGCCTACGGCGCTAGCACCCTGGACCACGAACTGAAAATTTATGTGCGCGAACTGGGCGACCGTGGCCTGGCCACTGACGAACTGAACCGCCGTATCGACCAGCTGTTCCGCGACAACAACATCAACTCCAGCTCCACGCCGAAGATGGAAATTTTCCTCACCAATGCCGAGGGGAAGGAACATCAGGTGGAAGCGGCTGAGGAAGCGCAAGCGCCGAAACCGGCGCCGTGACATTAAACCTATCGCGGCTAAAGCCGCTCCTACAGTGTCTGTGTAGGAGCGACTTTAGCCGCGATGCTGTTCGGCAGGTTTATTGACCCGTAGCTGGCGATAGCTGTCCAACTGATTTCCGATCCAGCCTCTTTCGGACAACGCCTTTGAAAACCCTCGCCGACCTCAATTTCGATAACCGCTTCGCCCGTCTCGGCGATGCGTTTTCCACTGAAGTGCTTCCCGAGCCCATCGACGAACCACGTTTGGTAGTTGCCAGCCCGGCAGCTATGGCGCTGCTGGATCTGGACCCGAACGAAGCCACGAAGCCGGAATTTGCTGAAATCTTCGCCGGCCACACACTTTGGGAAAGCGCCGAGCCGCGCGCCATGGTGTATTCCGGTCATCAGTTCGGCTCGTACAACCCGCGTCTGGGCGACGGCCGTGGGCTGCTGCTCGGCGAAGTGGTGAACGACGCTGGCGAACATTGGGATTTGCACCTCAAAGGCGCCGGGCAAACGCCCTACTCGCGCATGGGCGATGGCCGTGCGGTGTTGCGCTCTTCGATTCGTGAATTCCTCGCCTCCGAAGCCATGCACGCGCTCGGCATTCCCAGCAGCCGCGCTTTGTGTGTGGTGGGTTCGAGCACGCCGGTGTGGCGCGAGAAAAAAGAAACGGCAGCCATGGTGCTGCGCATGGCCCCCAGCCATGTGCGCTTCGGCCACTTCGAGTACTTCTATTACACCAAACAGGAAGAGCAGCTGAAGACGCTCGGCGAGCATGTGCTGCGCAGCCATTTCCCCCAGTGCCTGGAGCAACCGGAGCCATACCTGGCGATGTTCCGCGAGGTGCTGGAGCGCAACGCCGAAATGATCGCCTACTGGCAGGCCTATGGCTTCTGCCACGGGGTGATGAACACCGACAACATGTCGATCTTAGGCATCACCTTCGACTACGGCCCGTTCGCCTTTCTCGACGACTTCGACGCGCGCTTCATCTGCAACCACTCCGACGACAGCGGCCGCTACTCCTTCAGCAACCAAGTGCCCATCGCGCACTGGAACCTGTCGGCACTGGCCCAGGCGCTCACGCCATTTATCAGCGTTGAAGCGCTGCGCGAAACGCTCAACCTGTTCCTGCCGCTGTACCAGGCGCATTACCTCGACCTGATGCGTAAACGCCTGGGCCTGTACCAACCGCATGATGACGACAACAGCCTGATCGAACGGCTGCTGCAATTGATGCAAACCAGCCCGGTCGACTACAGCCGTTTCTTCCGCGAACTGGGCGACAGTGCGCCGGCCGATGCATTGAAACGCTTGCGCGAAGACTTCGTCGACCTGGCCGGCTTCGATGCCTGGGCCGCCGACTACCTCGCCCGCTGCGGCGATCTGGACGTCGCCGAGCGGCGCTCGCGGATGCAAGCGGTCAATCCGAAATACATCCTGCGCAACTACCTGGCTCAACAAGCGATTGAAGCCGCCGAACGCGGCGACTACAGCGAAGTGCGGCTGCTGCATGAGGTGCTGAGCAAGCCTTTTGACGAGCAGCCAGGCATGGAGCGCTTCGCCGAGCGGCCGCCAGAATGGGGGAAGCACTTGGAAATCAGCTGCTCTTCGTGATCAGCGGCCGAGCGCGGCCCTACCTCGGCCTTTATAGAAGCCAATCGAGCCCCATCCGCACATGCTCATGGGTGCTATCAATCAAGGGCAGCGGCGCCTCGCAGCCTTCGAGCAGCAGACCAATTTCCGTACAGCCCAGAATCGCCGCCTCGGCGCCCCGGGCTTTCAGCTCGGCCAGGCAATCGAGGTAGTAGCGTTGCGACGCTTCGGCAAACTGGCCCAGGCAGAGCTGCTGAAAAATGATTCGGTCAATTTCGGCCTGCGCTTCGAGCGCAGGCACCAGCACCTCGATGCCGAAGCGTTCGCTGAGGCGGTCACGGTAAAACGCTTCCTGCATGGTGAAGCGTGTGCCGAGCAGCGCCGCTTTCCGGATCCCTTGCGTTTGCAACGCTTGCCCCACTGCATCGCCGATGTGCAGCAAGGGAATGTCTACCGCCGCCTCGATGGCCGGCGCCACTTTGTGCATGGTGTTGGTCGCCAATAGTAATGCGGTCGCGCCAGCGCTTTGCAGGCCTTTGGCGGCCTGCGCCAACACTTCGCCAGCGCCCGGCCAATCGCCGCTTTTTTGCATGGCGGCGATCTGCGCGAAATCCACCGAATGCAACAGCAACGGCGCCGAATGCAGCCCGCCGAGCTGGTCGCGTACGCCTTCGTTGAGCAGGCGGTAATACGTGACTGTCGATTCCCAACTCATGCCGCCAAGAACGCCGAGGGTGTGCATGGTGATCTCCTTGTTGTGAACCTAAAGGCTAGTGGGTTCCCGGGCGCGTACACAGATACAGCAACGGTTGGAGGCGGCGGCACAGTCAAGCGCATCGCGGCTAAAGCCGCTCCTACAACGGCATGTCTTCAGCGCGATGCTTGTAAGCGCTAAATTCCTAGATGGCATATAAACCTGCCCAATCAGTCTTAGACTCTCTAAGCAAAGCTCTCTATCGTTGCGCCACCGAACGGCTAACCGCTCGCCCCGCTTAAGGCTCTGCTGTAGATGAAAATCCGCGAACTCGATTACTCCGCAAGCCCCCTCAATACCGAACACCAGGCAATGGGCTTGCCGCCGGTTGAAGACTACGTCTCCCATCCCGCCAATCACCCGGTATTGCGCATTGCCATGTGGCTGGCAGTGGCCATTCTGGTGAGCCTGCTGGGCTTTCTGGCGTGGCGCCTGTTCTTTGGTAACCACGAGAGCAGCGGCCTGGAAATTATCGAGGGCGCGCTGACCAGCCCGCTGTTCTGGAGCGCGGTGGCGGTGGGGTTTTTCGCCCAGGCTATCGACGGCGCGCTGGGTATGGCCTATGGCATTACCGCGACCACCTTCCTGCTCAGCGCCGGCGCCTCGCCTGCGGCCGCCAGCGCCAGCGTGCACATCGCCGAAGTGTTCACCACGGGCCTGTCTGGCATCTCCCACGTGAAGCTGGGGAACGTGAATAAATCGCTATTTTTGCGCTTGCTGATTCCCGGCATGATCGGCGCCGTGCTGGGCGCGGTGATCATCACGCAGTTCGACGGCAAGGTGCTCAAGCCCTTTATTTCTGCGTACTTGCTGATCATGGGCCTGTACATACTGCGCAAGGCGTTCAAGCACATCGTGGAAAAACGCGAGCCCAAACACATCGCCAAGCTGGCGCTGTTTGGTGGTTTCGTTGATGCAGCGGGTGGCGGCGGCTGGGGTCCGGTAGTCACCACGACGCTGATTGGCTCGGGCAGCGACCCGCGCACCACCATCGGCTCGGTGAATTTCGCCGAGTTCTTCCTGACCATCGCCAGCGCCACCTCGTTCATCTTGCTGGCCGGCCAGCCGAGCACCTGGTTGCTGGTGGCCGGGTTGGTGTTCGGCGGTCTGTTCGCCGCGCCGTTCGCGGCGTTGCTGTGCAAAAAGCTGCATGCGAAAACCTTGCTGATCATGATCGGCAGCCTGATCACGCTGATCAGCGCCTACAACATCTATATCGGTCTCACCGCTTGAAAGCGCCGGCCTGCGGCTCCAGATAGCGCGTATAGCCTCTGGAGCCTGACATGTCCGACCCTCTCGTCATTCCCTGCCCGCACTGCAACGGCCTTAATCGCATTCCTTCCGACCGCACCGGCGACAGCCCGCGCTGCGGCCGCTGCAAAGAGCCGGTGTTGCTGAGCACGCCGTTCGACCTCACCCAAGCCAGCTACGCCAGCCAGGTTAAAGGCGACCTGCCGCTGCTGGTGGACGTGTGGGCCAGTTGGTGCGGCCCGTGCCAGGCGTTTGCGCCGACGTTCAAGCAAGCCGCCGGGCAATTGCTCGGCCGGGCGCGCCTGGCCAAGCTCGACAGCGAAGCCAACCAACAGCTCTCCGCTCAGTTGGGCATTCGCTCGATTCCGAGTTTGCTGCTGTTCAAAAACGGCAAAGAAGTCGCCCGCCAAAGTGGCGCGATGCCACTGGCGCAACTGCTCGGCTGGCTCAAAACCCAGGGCGTGTGACGTCACTTTTAGTCAGGCGCAGCGAGCGCCGCGGTCATTGTGGTGCGCCGGCTACACGCTAGGCTGGGGCCTTCCCTAATAAGAAGAGACTCCGGCCATGCCATTTCCCCTTGAGGTTGCGCGGCAGCTCACTGAAGAGCAGATCGCGTTCGTCAAACGCAGCCAGTTGAAGGCCGAAGTGCTGGAGCCAGGCTTTGTGAGGTTGTGCATGCCACTGGCCGGCAACCAGAACCATATCGGCAGCATGTATGCCGGCGCCCTCTTCACCCTCGCGGAAATTCCTGGCGGCGCGCTGTTTCTCACCAGCTTCGATACCCAGCGTTTCTACCCGATCATCAAGGAAATGAACCTGCGCTTTCGCCGTCCGGCGACCGGCGATATCCGCGTGGAAGCGCGCCTGGGCGCCGCCGACATCGAGCGTCTGCAAGCCGAAGCCGCCGAAACGGGCAAGGCCGAGTACGTCTTGGAGTTGGCGCTGGTGGATGACAGCGGTGAGGTGGTGGCGCAAAGCCGGGGGCTGTACCAGCTGCGCAAGCACTAAGCGCGCAGGCTTAGCGGCCGAGCAGCTTGGCCAGGCCGACGTCCATCGGTGTTGGCTCGCCGACGTGGTAGCGGCTTAGCAGCCGCCCGTTGTTGGCGCGGGAATGACGGATGTCGCCGTCACGTGCCGGCGCGTATGAGACGGCAGGCAAATTGCCAACCACAGCGCGAATATGCTCCAGCAACTGGTTGAGGCTGGTGGCGCGATTAAGGCCCACATTGGCCGCGCCCGCTTCCACGCCGGGCAATTCCAGTGCCTGCACCAGCAGGTCGATCAGATCACCCACATAAAAGAAATCGCGGGTCTGCTCGCCATCCCCGAATACGGTGATCGGCAGCCCTTGCTGGGCGCGCTGAATAAAAATACTGATGACCCCGGAATACGGCGAAGAAGGATCCTGCCGAGGGCCGAAGATATTGAAGAAGCGAAAGATCGCCGGCTCTAGGCCGTGCTGGCGGCGATAGAAGTCCAGGTACTGCTCGCTGGCCAATTTATCGACGGCATACGGGGTGAGCGGCGCTTTTGGCGTGTCTTCATCAATTGCCAAGCCCTCGCCGTTGTTGCCATACACTGCCGCGCTGGAGGCAAACAGCACGCGCTTCACGCCCTGTTGGCGCATGGCTTCACACACATTCAGGGTGCCGACAAAATTGCTCTGGTGCGTGCTCACCGGATCGTCTACCGAGGCCTGCACCGAGGCCACTGCGGCCAAGTGCACCACGGCCTGGCAGCCTTGCACCGCCTGTGTCACTAACGCCGCATCGGCCACGCTGCCAACGCGCAATTCCAGCCGTGGGTTATCCAGCGGCAAATTGCTGCGCTTGCCCATCGACAGGTCGTCCAGCACGCGTACTGCATAGCCTTTGGCCAACAGGGCATCGACCAGGTTGGAGCCGATAAAACCGGCGCCCCCGGTAATCAGAACGGGACGATCAGGCATGGCGGTAATAACGGTCCAGAAGACTCGGCAAGCCAGCACGCCAGGCGCGCGGTTTGATGCCAAAGGTGTGGAGAATTTTCTTGCAGGCCAGCACGGCGTGCTGCGGTTCGTCAGCCGCATCCGGGCGCGCGGCGTGGGCTTGAGCGCCCACTTCCTGCACAGCCAGCTGGCGGAAGTTACGGGCTTCGGTGAGCACCGCCTGGCCGAGGGCCAGCGAGGTGGTCGCCTCGTAGCCACCGTAGTGGTACGTGCCCCACAGCGGCGCCTGGCAATCGAGCTGCTTGATCACGGCAATCAGCACGCGAGCCGCATCGTCGATAGGCGTGGGATTGCCGCGTCGGTCATCGGCCAGAAACAGCTCCGACTCGTGCTCGGCGCGGGCCAGAAAACGGCCCAGCAAGCCATCGACACTGGCGTCGAGCAGCCAACCAAAACGAATCAGCACATGCCGTGGGCACGCCGCCCGCACGCTCTGCTCGATGCGCCACAACGCTTGCCCGCGCAGGCCAAGCGGCACCTGCTCTTCTTTTTCGCTGTAGGCAGTCGCCCGCGAGCCATCGAATACGCGGTAGCTGGAGGGTTGAACTAGGCGAATGGAATGGTGTTGGCAGAGTTCAGCGAGGCGCTCGACAGCGCGCTCTTGCGGGGCGAAGCGCTCGGCGCTGACCGCTTCGGCCTGGAACCAGTCGTAGTAGTAGGCGAGGTTCACCACCACGTCGGGACGGGTTTCATCAAGCAGCAAGGTCAGGCTGGTGGCATCCCAGCCGCCCTCGGGGGGGCGCGGCGCGAGGAAGCCGATGTCATCTTCGGCTCCCAGGCGGATCAGCGCCTGTCCAAGGGCATTGCCGCCGCCCAGAAGCATCAGGCGCATTTGCATACGTTAGAAATGCCTGATCAGAACGGGATGTCGTCGTCGAAGCTGTCGTAGTTCGGCGCTGGCTGGGCCGCTGGTTGCGGTGCTGGGCGCGATTCACGCGGCGCTTGCTGCTCGCGCTGCTGCGGTGCCGGACGCTGTTGACGTGGCGCGGAATCGCCACCGCCGTTATCAGGACGGCCGCCGAGCAACTGCAGGGTGCCGTTGATGTCGACGACGATTTCGGTGGTGTAGCGTTTTACGCCGTCTTTTTCCCACTCGCGGGTTTGCAGCTTGCCTTCGATGTACACCTGCGAGCCTTTGCGCAGGTATTCGCCGGCGATTTCAGCGACCTTGCCGAACAGGGCCACACGGTGCCATTCGGTTTTTTCGACTTTCTGGCCGCTCTGCTTATCGGTCCACTGCTCGCTGGTAGCCAGGCTCAGGTTGGTGACCGCGTTGCCGTTGGGCATGTAGCGTGTTTCCGGGTCCTGGCCGCAGGTTCCGACCAGAATGACTTTGTTAACCCCACGGGCCATAACGTTCTCCTAAGATTCGGCACGCGCGTCGAGCAAGGCGTCGAGCGCGGGGCGATCCAATTGTTCGGAATCGAATTTGATATAGACGGCGGCTTCGTCGGCCACCACAACTGCATCTGTTACTCCGGTCACTGCCACAAGGCGCTCGACCAAGCCAGCATCGCGCACCGCAGCGGGCGAAAGCGGCAAGCGCAGGCTAGTGACATACGGAGGTTCGCGCATAGTAACAGCAATGATCAGCCAGATCCCACAGAGCGCAGCACATCCTAAAAACACCGTATTCAGGCCGCCGTGCTGGAACAACCAGCCGCCCAGAATGCCGCCCAACGCCGCGCCGAGGAACTGGCTGGTGGAGTAAACGCCCATGGCCGTGCCCTTGCCGCCGGCCGGCGAAACCTTGCTGATCAGCGACGGCAACGACGCCTCCAGCAGGTTGAACGCGGTGAAGAACACTACCGTGCCGACCACCAGTTCATGCAGCGTGCCGTCTGTCAGCCAGAAGAACACTTCGCAGCCCAACAGCACGGCAACGGCGCCGAGCAGGACGCGCTTCATCTGGCGCTTTTTCTCGCCGTAAATGATGAAGGGGATCATGGCGAAGAAACCGACCAGCAGCGCCGTCAGGTACACCCACCAGTGCTGCTCTTTCGGCAGCCCGGCGCGCTCCACCAGGGCAAGGGGTAATGCGACGAAACTGGCCATCAATACCGCGTGCAAAACGAAAATGCCCACGTCCAGGCGCAACAAGTCCGGGTGGCGCAGGGTTTTGCCGAGGGCGTCTTTCGCCACACCGGATTCACGGTGGTGCAACGGCCCGGCCGAGCGCGGTACCCACCAGGCCACCAGCACAATGCCCACCAACGCCATGGCGGCGGTGGCCAGAAACAGACCGGACAACCCGAAGGCGCGTGTGAGCAGCGGCCCTACCACCATCGCCACCGCGAACGACAAACCGATGCTCATGCCAATCATGGCCATCGCCTTGGTGCGGTGTTGCTCGCGGGTAAGGTCGGACAGCAGCGCCATGACGGCAGCGGAAATCGCCCCGGCGCCTTGCAGCACGCGACCGGCGATCACGCCCCAGATGGAGTCGGCATTGGCGGCCAGCACGCTGCCGGCTGCGAAAACCACCAGACCAAAATAAATGACCGGACGGCGGCCGATGCGGTCAGAGATGATGCCGAAGGGAATCTGCAAGACGGCCTGGGTCAGCCCGTAGGCGCCGATGGCAAGACCGATCAGTGCCGGCGTGGCGCCGGCCAGGTCCATGCCATAGGTGGCCAGCACCGGCAGGACCATGAACATGCCAAGCATTCGGAACGCAAAGACCAGCGACAACCCACTCGCTGCGCGGGTTTCGCTGCCACTCATGCGTTCGCTGTGCGGATCGTGCATGGAAGTACCTCAAGAAAATGCGCGCCGATTCTAACAGCCCGTATCCGGCATCGCACAGGCCGGCGCTTCCGGCTGGCTTGACAAGGCCCGTATACTCATCCGTTTTCGCCCGCCAAGCGAGGCTGCAATTGGACAAGATCCTGATTCGTGGGGCCCGAACCCACAACCTGAAAAATATCGACCTGACCCTGCCACGGGACAAACTGATCGTCATCACCGGCTTGTCCGGTTCCGGCAAGTCTTCGTTGGCCTTCGACACGCTGTATGCCGAAGGCCAGCGCCGCTACGTGGAGTCGCTCTCGGCGTACGCGCGGCAATTTCTGTCGATGATGGAAAAGCCCGATGTCGACACCATCGAAGGCCTGTCGCCGGCGATTTCCATCGAGCAGAAGTCCACCTCGCACAACCCGCGTTCCACCGTCGGCACCATCACCGAAATCTACGATTACCTGCGCCTGCTCTACGCCCGTGTCGGTACGCCGCGCTGCCCGGACCACGACCTGCCGTTGGAAGCGCAAACCGTCAGCCAGATGGTCGACCAGGTATTGGCCCTGCCCGAAGGCAAAAAGCTGATGCTGCTGGCGCCGATCATTCGCGAGCGCAAAGGCGAGCATCTGGCCGTTTTTGACGAGCTGCGCGCCCAGGGTTTTGTCCGCGTGCGGGTCAACGGCAAGCTCTATGAGCTGGACGAACTGCCCAAGCTGGATAAACAGAAGAAGCACTCCATCGACGCCGTGGTCGACCGCTTCAAGGCCCGGGGTGATTTGCAGCAGCGCCTGGCCGAGTCGTTTGAAACCGCGCTGAAGCTGGCCGACGGCCTGGCGTTCGTAGCGCCGATGGACGACGAAGAAGGCGAGGAAATGGTCTTTTCCGCGCGCTTCGCCTGCCCAGTGTGCGGCCACTCCATCAGCGAGCTGGAACCCAAGCTGTTCTCCTTCAACAACCCGGCCGGCGCCTGCCCGACGTGCGACGGCCTTGGCGTGAAGCAGTTCTTCGACACCAAACGCCTGGTCAATGGCGAGCTGACCCTGGCCGAAGGCGCCATTCGCGGCTGGGACCGGCGCAACGTTTATTACTTCCAGATGCTCGGCTCGCTGGCCAAACACTTCGGCTTCAGCCTCGACAAGCCGTTCGACAGCCTCAGCGCCGAGCACAAGAAAGTCATCTTGAGCGGCAGCGGCAGCGCTAACGTCGACTTCCGCTACCTGAACGACCGTGGCGACATCGTTAAACGCGCCCACCCGTTCGAAGGCATCGTGCCCAATCTGGAGCGTCGCTACCGGGAAACCGAGTCGACCACCGTGCGCGAAGAACTGGCCAAGTTCCTCAGCACGCAGCCGTGCCCGGATTGCCGTGGCACGCGCCTGCGCCGTGAAGCGCGGCATGTGTTCGTCGGCGAGCGCAACCTGCCAGCCGTCAGCGGCCTGCCGATTGGCGATGCCACGGAATACTTTGGCAGCCTGGCCCTGACCGGGCGCAAAGGCGAAATTGCCGAGAAAATTCTTAAGGAAATTCGCGAGCGTTTGCAGTTTTTGGTCAACGTCGGCCTCGACTACCTGACCCTCGACCGCAGCGCCGACACCCTGTCCGGCGGTGAAGCGCAGCGTATCCGCCTGGCCAGCCAGATCGGCGCGGGCCTGGTGGGGGTGATGTACATCCTCGACGAGCCGTCGATTGGCCTGCACCAGCGCGACAACGAACGCTTGCTGGCGACCCTGCGGCACCTGCGCGACATCGGCAACACGGTGATCGTGGTCGAGCACGACGAAGACGCCATTCGCATGGCCGACTACGTGGTCGATATCGGCCCCGGCGCTGGCGTGCACGGCGGCAACATCGTCGCCGAAGGCACCGCTGCAGAAGTGATGGCGCACCCGGACTCGCTCACCGGCAAGTACCTGTCCGGGCGGACCAAAATCCAATACCCGGCCAAGCGCACGCCGCGCGACAAGAAGCTGTCGCTCAAGGTCAAAGGCGCACGCGGCAACAACCTGCGTAACGTCGACCTGGAGATTCCGATTGGTCTGCTGACCTGCATCACCGGGGTTTCCGGGTCGGGCAAATCGACGCTGATCAACAACACGCTGTTCCCCCTCAGCGCCACTGCGCTGAACGGTGCGACCACGCTGGAAGCAGCGCCACACGACAGCATCGACGGCTTGCAGCATCTGGATAAGGTTGTCGACATCGACCAGAGCCCGATTGGCCGCACCCCGCGTTCCAACCCGGCGACCTATACCGGCTTGTTCACGCCGATTCGCGAACTGTTCGCCGGCGTGCCGGAAGCGCGCTCGCGCGGCTACGGGCCGGGGCGTTTCTCCTTCAACGTCAAAGGCGGGCGCTGCGAAGCGTGCCAGGGCGATGGCCTGATCAAGGTGGAAATGCACTTCCTGCCGGACATCTACGTGCCGTGCGACGTGTGCAAAAGCAAGCGCTACAACCGCGAAACCCTGGAAATCAAATACAAAGGCAAGAACATCCACGAAGTGCTGGAAATGACCATTGAAGAAGCGCGACCGTTCTTCGATGCCGTGCCGGCGCTGTCGCGCAAGCTGCAAACCTTGGTGGATGTGGGCCTGTCGTACATCAAGCTGGGGCAATCAGCGACCACGCTGTCGGGCGGCGAAGCGCAACGGGTGAAGTTGTCGCGCGAGCTGTCTAAGCGCGACACCGGCAAAACCCTGTACATCCTCGACGAACCCACCACCGGCCTGCACTTTGCCGACATTCAGCAACTGCTCGACGTGCTGCATCGCCTGCGCGACCACGGTAATACCGTGGTGGTGATCGAGCACAACCTGGACGTGATCAAAACCGCAGACTGGCTGGTCGATCTGGGCCCGGAAGGCGGTTCACGCGGCGGGCAGATCATTGCCTGCGGCACGCCGGAAGAAGTGGCCGAGATGCCGCAATCGCATACCGGTCACTTCCTCAAGCCGCTGCTAGAGCGTGATAAAGCGTGAGGTTCGCGCCATAAAAAACCGGGCCATGTGCCCGGTTTTTTATGCCCCTCGGCACCCTGTAGGAGCGGCTTTAGCCGCGATGCTCTTAGCGTCAAAAGCATCGCGGCTAAAGCCGCTCCTACAGATGACCGAGGGCCTACGCTTGGCCGTCGCGATCCCGATAGCCCAGCAGATACAGCACGCCATCCAACCCAAGCGTCGAAATCGCCTGTTTGGCCGATTGCTTCACCAGCGGCTTGGCGCGGAACGCAACGCCCAAACCGGCAATCGCCAGCATCGGCAAGTCGTTGGCGCCGTCGCCCACGGCGATGGTTTGCTCAAGGCTCACGCCTTCCTGTTCGGCCAGCTGACGCAGCAAATCGGCTTTGCGCTGGGCATCAACAATCGGCTCGATCGCCACGCCAGTGAGCTTGCCGCCTTCAATTTGCAGCTCGTTGGCAAACACGTAATCAATGCCCAGCTTGGCCTGCAACTGTTTGGCGAAGTAGCTGAAGCCGCCCGACAGAATCGCGGTTTTGTAGCCCAGGCGCTTGAGTTCGGTGAACAGCGTTTCCGCGCCCTCGGTCAGGCGTAGCGAGGCACCGATGGCGGCGAGTTCGCTTTCCGGCAAACCTTTGAGCAAGGCCAGGCGCTCTTTGAAACTGGCGCGGAAATCGAGTTCGCCACGCATGGCGCGCTCGGTGATTTCCGAGACCTTCTCGCCCACGCCCGCCACTTTGGCCAGCTCGTCGATCACTTCCGCTTCAATCAGCGTCGAGTCCATATCGAACACCGCCAGGCGGCGGTTGCGGCGGAATACCGAGTCTTGCTGGAAGGCGATATCGACGTTCAGTTCCTGCGCGACGCTGAGGAACTCGGCCCGCAGCGCGCCTGGATCGGCCGGCTCGCCGCGCACGGAAAACTCGATGCAGCCTTTGCTCTGGTCGGCGGGCGTGTCGAGCGGCATACGACCGGAAAGGCGGTCGATGTGGTCGATGTTCAAGCCGTACTTGGCGGTGATGGAACTCACGCGCTGCAGTTGCTCGGCAGTCACCCGGCGCGTCAGCAGGGTAACGATGTGCCGAGCCTTGCCCTGGCCGCCGACCCATTGCTGGTAGTCGGCCTCGGAGACGGGCGTGAAGCGCACTTGCTGATCAAGTTTGTAGGCGGTGAAGAGCACGTCCTTGAGCACCACGGAGCCCTGCTCGGTGCCCGGAATTTCCACCAGAATGCCGAACGACAAGGTGTTGTGGATAACGGCCTGGCCGATGTCGAGAATGTTCACGCCACCCTGCGCCAGCACGCCGGTAATGGCGGCGGTGAGGCCCGGGCGGTCTTCGCCGGTGATATTGATCAGAACGATTTCGCGCAAGGCGGACCTCCACAAGGCACGGCAGAAGCGTCAACGCCTTGCCCGCACAGGGCGCATACAGGGCGTTGAGGGTGATGAAAAGGCGCACATTCTAACCACTTTCACCGCCATACGGGCACGCACAGCGCTTTGCCCTCCCCCATGCCCTCGTTATACTGCGCGCCAATTCCATTTCGAAAAGAGCCGCGCTCTGTGAACCGGCCCGCGCCTGTAAAACCCGACAACTTTTTCCTGCTGATCTTCCACGCGCTGCGCCAGCGCCGCGTGCCGTTGGCCTTGCGCATTGCCAGTCACAGCCTGTTGCTGGTGGCCGCGGCGCTGGTCATCTATGCCTTGGTGATGGGCATGCAGTTCAAGCAGGCGATGCAGCAGCAAGCCGATGCGCTGGGCCAGAGCCTGACCATTCAAACGGCCGCCTCGGCCACCGAGCTGCTGGTGTCCAACGACATTCTCAGCCTCAACGTGCTGCTCAATAACCTGGTGAAAAACCCGCTGGTGGCCCACGCCGCTATTTATAGCGTCGACAACCGCATCCTCGCCGAAGCCGGCTCGCGGCCCACGCAGAGCATGCTGGGTGAAACCGAAGGCCTGTATTCCACGCCCATTACCTTTCAGGAAGTGATCGCCGGCCACCTGCGCATCAGCCTGGACATGCAGCAATTCCAGCAGCCCATGACCATCAGCCTGCAAAGCATGGGCTTGCTCAGTCTGATTCTGCTGGCCCTGACTTTGAGCCTCAGCCTGCGCTTGGGCCGCCATATTTCCACGCCGCTGATGCAACTGCGCCTGTGGTTGCGCGATCCGGATGATCCGGCGCCCGCTGCCGGTCGCAACGATGAAATCGGCGATCTGGCCCGCCAACTGCAATCGCGCCTGGTGCCGGAAAAACCAAAACCGGTGGCCCCGCCCGAGCCCGAATACAGCGAAGACGACTACGAAGACGACGAGCAGTCCTTCGCCGCCGACGAAGATCCTTACCTGGACGAAGACGCCGACGAGGAGCTCGAATTCGAAGTACGCGACCTGCGCGATGACAGCTACGACAGCAACGATGACGACCTGCGCGAGCCACCGCGCCGCGTGCAGTCGCCGTTGCGGGTCAAACCGATTCAGGCACCGCTGGACGAAGACGACCCGTTCGCCGATCTGCAAGAACCGGTGCTCGACGTAGAAGAAGACGACTACGCGCCCGAGCAAAACCAACCGGAATTGAGCGCTGTTTTGGCCATTCAGTTGGGTGCCCAAGAGCAACTGCGCCGCCTGCCACGTGCGCGCTTGATGGATTTGCTTCAACGCTACCGCGACTGCCTCGACCAGGCCGCCTCGCTGTACAACGGCGTGCTGCACACCCTCAAAGACGGCAGCAGTCTGATGCTGTTCAACAGCGACGACAGCGGCGACGACTACCTCACCCACGCCATTTGCTGCGGCGAGCTGATGCGCGCCCTGGGCCATGCCCTGCAAATTGAAGTGGCCGACAGCGGCATCACCCTGCAATTGCAGCTCGGCCTCACCGCCGGCGAAGACCTCGGCGACCTCAGCCAGGGCGACCTGCTGCTCAGCGACACCGCGCAAGATGCCCTGGCGCTGTCGCAACACAGCCGTAACCTGCTGCTGGTCGAGCGCAGCATTGGCGACGACGTGCTGTTGCGCCAACGCGTACGCATTCGTCCGATCGCCAGCCCGGAAGGCGCGTGCTGCGTCGAACGCCTGCTGGAACCGTACCCCTCGCTGCTTGAACGCCAACTGGCGCGCATGCACGAACAACCCGCCCGTCCTTGACCACCCTTATCACCCACCCGCTGCCCGTTCTGGCCATTGGCCTGGCGCTGGGCAGCCGGGTTATCCCCACGCGCTTGCTGCTGGCCGGCATGCTCGCCGCCTGCCTGCCGGATGCCGACGTGCTGGCGTTCAAATTCGGTATCGCCTACGCCGACAGCTTTGGCCATCGCGGCGCGAGTCATTCGCTGCTGTTTGCGGCGCTGATGGGCGTGCTGGGCGTGATATTCGCGCCGCTGCTCAACAGCGGCCGGATCAAAACAGGCGTGTTCCTGGCGCTGGCCGCCGCCTCCCACAGCGTGCTCGATGCCTTCACCAACGGCGGCCTGGGCGTGGCGTGGTTGTGGCCATGGAGCGAACAACGCTTCTTCACGCCCTGGCGACCGATTGCCGTGTCGCCGTTTATCAACGGCTTCTTTAGCGAACGTGGGCTTGCGGTACTCGCCTCGGAGGCGCGGTGGGTGTGGTTGCCGTGTGCGGTTGTGGCCCTGACCGGAATCGTCGCCCGCAAGGCAATCAGACGGTAGGAGACGGACAGGCCGAGCTCTTATAAATGGCGGCCGTTACTCGGTGGAGGGTTTCGGGGCTAAGGTCAGGCAAGGCGCCCCGGAGCTTTTGAGCGCAGCGTACTCAAGTACGTGAGCACCAAAAGCGAGGATGCAACGCAGCATGGCCGACGCCCCGGAAGCCGGTCGGATGAGCCAAAAAAAGCCCCGCACTTGGCGGGGCTTTTTATTGGGCATCAATCAGTAGTCAGGTTTGGCGCGCAGATTCTGCTCAGCCGACTTGGCCAGATCTGGCGGCAAGAAATCCTTGTCCGGGTTGTAGTCGGGCTTGAGGAAGCGCGCCAGGGTTTCCAGATCCGCCGGGCTCAACGTACCAGCGGCCTGCTTCAGGCGCAGGTTGTCGAGAATGTAGTCGTAGCGCGCGTTGTTGTAGTTGCGCACAGAACTGTAGAGCTGACGCTGGGCGTCGAGCACGTCGACGATGTTGCGCGTACCGACTTGGTAGCCGATTTCGGTCGCTTCCAGCGCGCTCTGGTTGGAGATGATCGACTGCTTGCGCGCCTGCACGGTTTCCACGTCGGTGTTCACCGCGCGGTGCAGGTTGCGGGTGTTTTCCACCACCTGGCGACGCAGGCTTTCGCGCTGCTGCTCGGCCTGGTTCAGGCGCTGGTAAGCCTCACGCGCTTGCGAACTGGTGAGGCCGCCGCTGTAGATCGGGATATTCAGTTGCAGGCCAATGCTGCGTTGCTCAACGTCGCCGTTGTAACGCGGCGCGCCAAAGGTGCCGCTGTTCACGTAGCCCAAGCTGTCGTTGTCGCCGCGCTGGTATTGCGCCACGGCATCAACGGTCGGCGCGTGGCCGGCTTTGCGTTGACGCAGGGTTTCTTCGGCTGCATCAACGGCGAAGTTGCTGGCTTGCAGGTTGAGGTTCTGCTGGGCGGCGGTGTCGACCCAGGCTTTGGCGTCGTTCGGCGCGGGGGCCAGCACCGGCAACGTGTGCTTGATGCCTTCAACCGAGTTGTAGTCGTGGTTGGTCAGGGTAATCAACGATTGGAACGAGTCGTCTACCGAGCGCTGCGCCAGAATCCGGTTGGCGCGGGCGGTGTCGAAACTGGCCTGGGCTTCGAGCACGTCGGTTTTATCCGAGAGACCGACATCGAAGCGTTCATTCGCCTGGTCGAGCTGGCGCTGGAACGCCGCTTCTTCGGCCTTGGTCGAGGCCAGGTTGTCTTGCGCGCGCAGCACAGCGAAGTAGGCTTCGGCGGTTTGCAGAATCAGATTCTGTTCGGTGGCGGACAGTTCGAGCGAGGCTTGCTCGTTAATGGCTTCGGCCGCTTGCAGTTGGAACCAGCGGTCGGCGCGGAAAATCGGTTGGCTCAGGGTGGCCTGGTACACGGTGCCGCTGCGGCTCAGGCTCGGGTCACCGGCAGAAGTCTCGACCTTGGTGCGGCTGTTGCTCATGTTGGCGCCGCCCGAGATGTTCGGCAGCAGCCCGGCGCGGGCCTGGGGCACCACTTCTTTACGGGCTTCATAGTCGGCGCGGGCGGCGGCCAGGTCGGCGTTGTTGTTGACCGCTTCCTGATAAACGCTCACCAGGTCTGTCTTGGCTGACAGGGGTGCTTCCGCTGCCCAGGCAGCGCCGCTTGATGCTGAAGCCACGGCAAGTGCCAGGGAAAGTCTGCGCAGCATGCTAATCATCCTAATTGGTGTGGCCCCTGAACCAGCGGCAGCGGGGCGGTGATGGGCAAGGCTAAGGGGCGCGATGCAGGGGGTCAAGCGCCCTGAACGCGCCGTGAGTGTAGTTTGCGACAAGCTATGTTGCTTGCCCGCAACAATCATCTTTAGGCGACGCTGGCGTCGTCACGATCCGACGTATCAGTCAGACTTTTTTGACTTCGGGGTTGGTTTTCTTCCGCCCCTTGTTTAGAGTGGCCGAGTTCTTGTCGGGGTGCCTTGAGTGAAAGGCTGAGATCGGTTAATCCGGATCCCGTTGAACCTGATCAGGTTAACGCCTGCGTAGGGAACAAGATTGCTCGCCTGCCGTCCGTTTGCGAGTCCTCTGGCACCAGCCCTGGTGCACCTCTGCCCCCTTCAGGTCCACTCCGACAATCCCGTTCAGGATGACGTTGGAGAGCCTTGATGAGCACAAAACAACAACTAAAAAACTTGAGCGAAAGCGCCCAGGTCGATCAGCAATCGGTACAACCTTTCACCCGCTCGCAGAAGATTTACGTGCAGGGCTCACGCCCGGACATTCTGGTGCCCATGCGCGAAATCAGCCTTGACGTCACCCCGACGGACTTCGGTGGAGAGATTAACGCCCCCGTGCTGGTGTACGACACCTCCGGCCCCTACACCGACCCCGCCGTACACATCGACGTGCGCAACGGCCTGGCCGACATCCGTTCGCCGTGGATCGAAGCCCGTGGCGACACCGATCGCCTGTCGGGCCTCAGCTCCCATTTTGGCCAGGAACGCCTGAGCAACCCTGAACTCACGGCCATGCGCTTTGCCCACGTGCGCAACCCGCGCCGCGCCAAAGCGGGCGCCAACGTCAGCCAGATGCACTACGCACGCCAGGGCATCATCACCCCGGAGATGGAGTTCGTCGCCATTCGCGAGAACATGAAGCTCCAGGAACACCGCGCCGCCGGCCTGCTCGACCAACAACACCCCGGCCATAGCTTCGGCGCCAGCATTCCCAAAGAAATCACCGCCGAGTTCGTGCGCGAAGAAATCGCCCGCGGCCGCGCCATCATTCCCGCCAACATCAACCACGTCGAATTGGAGCCGATGATTATCGGCCGCAACTTCCTGGTGAAGATCAACGGCAACATCGGCAACAGCGCCTTGGGTTCTTCTATTGAAGAAGAAGTGGCCAAGCTGACCTGGGGCATTCGCTGGGGTTCGGACACAGTGATGGACTTGTCCACCGGCAAGCACATTCACGAAACCCGCGAATGGATCATCCGCAACTCGCCGGTACCGATCGGCACCGTACCGATCTACCAGGCGCTGGAAAAAGTGGGCGGCGCGGCCGAAGACCTGACCTGGGAATTGTTCCGCGACACCCTGATCGAGCAGGCCGAACAAGGCGTGGACTACTTCACCATTCACGCTGGCGTGCTCTTGCGCTACGTGCCGCTGACCGCCAAACGCGTGACCGGCATCGTTTCGCGCGGCGGCTCGATCATGGCCAAGTGGTGCCTGGCGCACCATAAAGAGAACTTCCTGTACACGCACTTCGATGACATCTGCGAAATCATGAAGGCTTACGACGTGTCGTTCTCCCTCGGCGACGGCTTGCGCCCAGGCTCGATTGCCGACGCCAACGACGCTGCGCAATTCGGTGAACTGGAAACCCTCGGCGAGCTGACCAAAATCGCCTGGAAGCACGACGTGCAATGCATGATCGAAGGCCCCGGCCACGTGCCGATGCAGTTGATCAAAGAGAACATGGACAAGCAGCTGGAATGCTGCGACGAGGCGCCGTTCTACACCCTCGGCCCACTGACCACCGACATTGCGCCGGGCTACGACCACATCACCTCGGGCATCGGCGCCGCCATGATCGGCTGGTTCGGCTGCGCCATGCTCTGCTACGTCACGCCCAAAGAGCACCTGGGCTTGCCGAACAAAGATGACGTGAAGACCGGCATCATCACCTACAAAATCGCCGCCCACGCCGCCGACCTTGCCAAGGGCCATCCGGGCGCGCAGATCCGCGACAACGCGCTGTCCAAAGCGCGCTTCGAATTCCGCTGGGAAGACCAATTTAACCTGGGCCTGGACCCCGACACCGCACGCGCCTACCACGACGAAACCCTGCCCAAGGACTCGGCCAAGGTCGCGCACTTCTGCTCCATGTGCGGGCCGAAATTCTGCTCGATGAAAATCACCCAGGAAGTGCGCGAATACGCCGCCAATCAACGCATCGAGGCGGTGGATATCGACGTGCAGCAAGGCATGCAGGAGCAGGCTGAGCGGTTTAAGCAGGAAGGTAGTCAGCTTTACAAGAAGGTGTAAAGACAGCAGCAACGTCCCCCCTCACCCCAACCCTCTCCCGCGAGGGGAGAGGGGGCCGATCGAAGCTGCAGCGAACATTGGCGACACCCCGAAGATCAGTCCCCTCGCCCCAGCGGGGAGAGGGCTAGGGTGAGGGGAACGGGCCCGCCAGCCAAACCCCACACTCACCACCAACGCGTCTTGCGAGAACAAAAAGCCGTGAACACACCCAGCACCTATTCCCCCGATCTCGCCGTCCCGGCCAGCCAGCGCGTGTTCGGCGCGCGTGATCTATTTTCCCTGTGGTTTTCCCTCGGCATCGGCCTGATGGTGCTGCAAACCGGCGCCCTCCTCGCCCCCGGCCTGGGCCTGGCCTTCGGCTTGTTGGCAATCGCCCTGGGCACCGCCGTCGGCGTGTTGCTGCTGGCGGCCGTTGGCGTGATTGGCAGCGACACCGGCCTGGCCTCCATGGCGGCGATCAAACTCAGCCTCGGCAACCAGGGCGCCAGCCTGCCGGCGCTGTTGAATTTGCTGCAGCTGATTGGCTGGGGTTCTTTCGAAATCATCGTGATGCGCGACGCCGCCAGCCTGCTGGCCACCCGCGCATTCGGCGAAGAGAGTCTGTGGACGCAGCCGCTGCTCTGGACCCTGTTGTTCGGTGCGCTCGTCACCTTGCTAGCCGTTACTGGGCCGCTCACATTCGTGCGGCAAGTGCTGCGCAAGTGGGGCATCTGGCTGTTGCTCGGCGCCTGCGTTTGGCTGACCTGGAACCTGTTCGCCAAAGCCGATCTCGCCACGTTGTGGGCGCAGCGCGGTGACGGCTCCTTGCCATTTGCCCTGGGTTTTGACATCGCCATCGCCATGCCGCTGTCGTGGCTGCCGCTGATTGCCGACTACTCGCGCTTCGGCAAACGCGCCGGCAGCGTATTCGGCGGCACCGCCGTGGGCTTCTTTATTGGCAACGTGTGGCTGATGGGCCTGGGCGTGGCGTACACCCTGGCGTTCGCGCCGAGCGGTGAAGCGAACGCGCTGCTGCTGGCATTGGCAGGGGCAGGCCTGGGTATTCCGTTGCTGCTGATTCTGCTCGATGAATCGGAAAACGCTTTCGCCGACGTTCACTCGGCGGCCGTTTCCAGCGGCACTTTTGTGCGTGTGAAAGTGGAGCATCTGGCGCTGGCCATCGGCGTGATGTGCACCGTGATCGCCTGCGTGGCCCCGCTGGCGCAATACCAGAACTTCCTGCTGCTGATCGGCTCGGTATTCGCGCCGCTGTTTGGCGTGGTGCTGGTCGACCACTTCATCCTGCGCCGCCGCGCCAGCGCGGTCATGCCGCACGCCTTGCGCTGGTCCGCGCTGGCAGCGTGGGCGGGTGGCGTGGCGACTTACCATTTGCTGGCTAATTTCTACCCAGAACTGGGCGCGACGCTGCCGGCGCTCATCGTGGCCGGGGTATTGCAGTTTGGATTGGGCAGCGTGAGCGCCAGAACGCTGGCCGCGCGGGCCTAAAAAGCTCGCGGCTGAAGCCGCTCCTACAGGTTTGCGATTTCTGTGGGAGCGGTTGGGCGGCATTCCGATTAGCCGCGATGCTTTTCGGGTTACCCGCGACCCGGAAAATACTGCGGCTTAACAATGCCATTCAAACGCGGGTACGGAATCTTCAGTTCCGGATGGCCCGAGGCGTATGGCGCAATGCTGTACACGTCGTACATCAAGCTGACGGCACCAAAGGTCAGGCCGATGTTGTCAGTACGCAGGAACGGCCAGGTTTTGATGAATTCCGGATCCTGATCGAGCTTGTTGGCCATCAGCCAACCCTTGTGCGCCAACTCGGCAGCCTGCCAGAAGGCCGCTTCCTGGCCCGGAATCAGAATGTCTTGCAGGGTCAGCACTTTGTGCAGCTTGCGGTCATAGTTGATCAACTGCCGACCCGGCATACCGTGGGCGCCGCCGGTGAACAGGTAGCTCGACAATTCGATGATCACCAGGCCGTCATGCTGCTCGCGTACTTTGGCTTGCAGGTAGCTCGACCAACCCGGTTCGGCCGATTGCAGAAAGCTTTTTTCGTAGCTCTGCAGGGTGGCCGGCAAGGTGGCGTCGGGGGTGTTGATGGTCATCTGGCGCAGACGTTGGTCGATCAAGGCGGTCAGTTGCGGCTCGTCGGCAAAGCTCACGGTGTCGATATTGACCAACGGGCAATCGCTGCCTTGGCAACCCGGCTGAGTGTGTTCCCAGGCCGTGCGTTTAACGTCCAGCTTGTCGGTCAAGCCGGGCTGAAACAGGCTGGCGCAGCCGCCGAGCAGCAGGGCCAGAGCGAGCGGTGAACAGGCTTTCAACAGGGACATAGCATTCCTTGGCAGAGGCAAATTTACGCGGGTGAAAAACAGCAAGTGTCGGGCTTCGACTGCCGTTGCCGACATGAGTTCGGCGTTTGTGGCTTTTGCGCGGGCGGCTATCCTCTCAGCCCGTCGGCATTCTTGAAAGGGGCTGCGGTGCTCGCCGAGGCAAGCTAGGATGACAGCAATCGACGTTTCAGTAGCGAATAGGTAACCGATGACCAAGACCTTCACGCCAGGCCCGGATGACGTACAAATCATTGAGCGGGAAAACTGCTTCAAGGGTTTCTACAAGGTCGACCGTCTGCACCTGCGCCATCGCCAGTTCTCCGGCGAGATGGGCCCAAAAATCAGCCGCGAGCTGTTCGTGCGCCACGACGCCGTCTGCGTGTTGCCGTACGACCCCAAGGCCGACAACGTGGTGCTGATTGAACAATTTCGCGTCGGCGCCATGACCAAAGGCGTTAACCCGTGGCTGCTGGAACTGGTGGCCGGGTTGATCGACAAAGATGAGCAGCCCGAAGAAGTGGCCCGCCGTGAAGCGGTGGAAGAAGCCAATCTGGAGTTGGGTGCCTTGTGGCCCCTGCCCTCGTACTTCCCTTCGCCAGGCGGTTCGGATGAAAAAGTGCACCTCTACATCGGTCGCTGCGACAGCAGCAATGCCGGCGGCGTGCATGGTTTGGAAGAAGAAGGCGAAGACATTCGCGTACACGTAGTGCCCTTCGAAGACGCCCTGGCGGCGGTTCGCGATGGGCGAATTTATAACGCGGCAAGCATCATTGCCATTCAGTGGCTGGCACTTAACCGTGCTGAAGTGAGGGGAATGTGGGCGTAACCCTGCTGCGCGACCGCTACCGCGTCGACCTGATCGAACTGCAAGCCGCCTGCGAGGCCAACTACGCGCGGCTGATGCGGCTGCTGCCGGCCATGCGCGACGAGCGCGGCTCGCGGCGCGTGGCGTTGAGCCAGGGCGAACGCTTGCTCGGTGTGCTGGCGCTGGATGTGTTGGAGGCCTGCCCCTACACCACCACGTTGCAGGTAAGGCAAGAACACAGCTTGCCGTGGTTGCCGATTCCCCGGCTGGAAGTGCGCGTGTACCACGATGCGCGCATGGCGGAAGTAGTGAGCGCCGAGAATGCGCGGCGCTTTCGCAGCATTTACGCGTACCCCAATGCGGCGATGCACCAGCCGGATGAGAAAACGCAGTTGAACCTATTCCTCGGCGAATGGCTCAGTCATTGCCTGGCGTGCGGTCACGAACTGGAACCTGTGCGGTAGACGTCCCTGCGTTTAGCCCATGCGGCGCCACGCAGTGGCGTTCTCGAAAGAGAACTTTTCGCTCTACCACGCCACTTAACTGTGACCCATGTCCACATCCTGCCTTTACCGGTAGCGTGCTAAACAATCATAATTCTCACCAAACCGCTCAAGGAGACGGCCTTGCCGAGCTCGTCCATTCTCTCTGCTGATTCCTCGGTGCTGCTGGTGCAGCTGTCCGACAGCCATTTATTTGCAGAAGCGGACGGCAAACTGCTGGGCATGGACACCCGTCACAGCCTGGAAAAAGTCATCGAACGCGTGCAGCTGGAGCAGCCGCACATCGATTTGATGCTCGCCACCGGCGACCTTTCTCAAGATGGCTCGCTGGAATCCTACAACCGCTTCCGTGAAATGACCGCCGAGCTGCCTGGCGCCGCGCGTTGGTTCCCCGGCAACCACGACGAATTGCCGGCCATGCAGCAAGCCTGCGTGGGCACCGAGCTGATGGCGCCGGTGCTGGATGTGGGTAACTGGCGAGTCACGGTGCTCGATTCTTCCATTCCTGGCGCCGTTCCTGGCTACCTCGAAGAAGCGCAACTGAACCTGCTGGTCAATGCCCTGAGCGAAGCCCCGGACCGTCATCATTTGGTGTGCTTCCATCATCACCCGGTGTCCATCGGCTGCCGCTGGATGGAGCCCATTGGGCTGCGCAACCCGGATGAACTGTTCGCCGTGCTCGACCGTTTTCCACAAGTGAAGGCGGTGCTGTGGGGGCACATCCACCAGGAATTCGACCAGATGCGCAACGACGTGCGCCTGCTGGCCTCGCCGTCGACCTGCGTGCAATTCGCGCCGGGTAGCGAAGAGTTTCAGGTCGACGACACAGCGCCGGGCTACCGCTGGCTGCGCCTGCACGACGATGGCCGCCTGGAGACCGGCGTTTCCCGCGTCACCGGCATTCATTTCGTGGTCGATTACACCATCAAGGGTTACTGACCGCCGCAAGGCGTGACAGCCCAACGCACAACGACCCAACCAACGCCCACACCATCTTTGCTAAAGTGCGCCGCTACGGTTTTATGGAGTCGCCCGCGTGCTGACCGACACCCCCACCCTTCTTTATATACACGGCCTCAACAGCTCCCCGGCATCGCACAAGGCCAGCCAGCTGAGCGGCGTCATGCAGCGCCTCGGCTGGGCTGATCAGGTGCGCATGCCCGCGCTGCACCACCACCCGCGCCAGGCCATGGCGCAGCTGGAGGAAGCGATCATGGAGCTGGGCAGACCGACGCTGGTCGGCAGCTCCCTTGGCGGCTACTATGCGACCCACTTGGCCGAGCGCCACGGCCTGAAGGCGCTGGTGATCAATCCGGCGGTCAACCCTCACCGCCTGTTCGCTGGCCATCTGGGCATCCAGACCAACCACTACACCGGCGAAACCTGGGAACTGACCCTCGACCACGTCACCGCCCTCAGCGAACTGGAAGTGCCGGCGCCCGCCGACCCCGCTCGCTATCAGGTGTGGTTGCAGACCGCTGACGAAACCCTTGATTATCGGCACGCCCAGACCTTCTACCGGGGCTGCGCACTGCGCATTCAGGCAGGTGGCGATCATGGCTTCCAGGGTTTTGCCCAGCGCCTGCCGGCCTTGCTGGCGTTTGCCGGGTTTGCCTCGAGCACCTGGCGCGATTTCGACTTTTCCGACATTTAACGACTGACGAACGAGACCCCATGGCCCAGCAAGGTTCCAGCTCTTACAACGCAGACGCCATCGAAGTCCTTTCCGGCCTCGATCCGGTGCGCAAGCGCCCGGGCATGTACACCGACACCAGCCGCCCCAACCACCTGGCTCAGGAAGTCATCGACAACAGCGTCGACGAAGCCCTGGCCGGCCACGCCAAATCGGTGCAGGTCATCCTGCACGAAGACAATTCGCTGGAAGTGTGCGACGACGGCCGTGGCATGCCGGTGGACATCCACCCCGAAGAAGGCGTGCCGGGCGTTGAGCTGATCCTGACCAAGCTGCATGCCGGCGGCAAATTCTCGAACAAGAACTACCAGTTCTCCGGTGGTCTGCACGGTGTGGGTATTTCGGTCGTTAACGCTTTGTCCACCAGCGTAGAAGTGCGGGTAAAACGCGACGGCAACGAATACCGCATGACCTTCGCCGACGGCTTCAAAGCCACCGATCTGGAAGTGATCGGCACTGTTGGCAAGCGCAATACCGGCACCAGCGTGCACTTCTGGCCCGACGGCAAATACTTCGACTCGCACAAATTCTCCGTCAGCCGCCTCAAGCACGTGCTCAAGGCCAAGGCCGTGCTGTGCCCGGGCCTGTCGGTGAGCTTTGAAGACAAAGCCAGCGGCGAAAAAATTGAATGGTTCTACGAAGACGGTCTGCGCTCGTACCTGGCCGATTCGGTCGCCGAGGTTGAGCGTCTGCCCAATGAGCCGTTCTGCGGCAGCCTGGCCGGTAATAAAGAAGCGGTGGATTGGGCGTTGCTGTGGCTGCCCGAAGGCGGCGAAAGCGTGCAGGAAAGCTACGTCAACCTGATCCCTACCGCGCAAGGCGGCACCCATGTGAACGGCCTGCGCCAAGGCCTGCTCGATGCCATGCGCGAGTTCTGCGAATTCCGCAGCCTGCTGCCGCGTGGCGTGAAGCTGGCGCCGGAAGACGTGTGGGAGCGCATCGCTTTTGTGCTGTCGATGAAGATGCAGGAGCCACAGTTCTCCGGGCAGACCAAAGAGCGTTTGTCCTCGCGTGAGGCTTCAGCTTTTGTTTCCGGCGTGGTCAAAGATGCCTTTAGCCTGTGGCTGAACCAGCACCCGGAACTCGGTCTGCAATTGGCGGAACTGGCCATCAGCAACGCCGGCCGGCGCCTGAAAGCCGGTAAGAAAGTCGAACGCAAACGCATCACCCAGGGCC
Source organism: Pseudomonas sp. AC070 (assembly GCF_979258635.1). Taxonomy (NCBI): domain Bacteria; kingdom Pseudomonadati; phylum Pseudomonadota; class Gammaproteobacteria; order Pseudomonadales; family Pseudomonadaceae; genus Pseudomonas; species Pseudomonas sp. AC070. Next base: position 541,551 of record NZ_OZ409871.1, on the reverse strand, counting down.
CGGCGCTGCCTGGCAAGCTGGCTGACTGCGCCGGTCAGGACCCGATGCGCTCCGAGCTGTTTCTGGTGGAAGGTGATTCCGCTGGCGGTTCGGCCAAGCAAGCGCGAGACAAAGAATTCCAAGCCATTCTTCCGCTGCGCGGCAAAATTCTGAACACCTGGGAAGTGGACGGCGGCGAAGTGCTGGCCAGCCAGGAAGTGCACAACATTGCCGTCGCCATTGGCGTCGACCCCGGCGCGGCGGACCTTTCGCAGCTGCGCTACGGCAAAATTTGCATCCTCGCCGACGCCGACTCGGACGGTCTGCACATCGCCACCTTGCTCTGCGCCTTGTTCGTGCGGCACTTCCGCGCGCTGGTCGATGCCGGCCACGTGTATGTGGCCATGCCGCCGCTGTACCGCATCGACCTGGGCAAGGAAATTTACTACGCCCTGGACGAAGCCGAGCGCGATGGCATTCTCGACCGCCTGGTGGCCGAGAAAAAACGCGGCAAGCCGCAGGTCACGCGCTTTAAAGGTCTGGGTGAAATGAACCCGCCGCAACTGCGCGAAACCACCATGGACCCCAATACGCGCCGCCTGGTGCAGTTGACCCTGGAAGACTTCGAGCTGACCCAGGAATTGATGGACATGTTGTTGGCGAAAAAACGCGCGGGCGACCGCAAAACCTGGCTGGAATCCAAGGGCGACCTGGCCGAGGTTCTGACCTGATGCGCCAGCTGTTCGCGGCCCTGCTGCTGATAGCTGCTCCCGTTTTCGCGCAAACCTCGCCTCCACCTGCGGCCGCCAAGCCGCAACCAGTGGTGGCCATGGATGCCGCCGAACCCGAGCAAGCGCCGGCCCCTACGCCGCCTTTCGAAGAGCTGAAACTGCTCAGCGAACAGGCGGTGGACGGCATGCCAACCGGCAATTTATCTGGCCTGGCCTGGTGCGGCGATGCGTTATGGACGGTGTCCGACCGCGACGATGATCGCGTTTACCGTCTCACCAGCAAAGGCGCCGTGCTTCAGGCCGAGGTGGAACTGTTCGACGCGCCGCCCGCGCCGCAAAGCCCGCTGCCCTGGGGCACACGCGTACGTAATTGGCTCGCCAGCCTGACCCGTGGCGGCGCGCTGGATTTCGAAGGCATCAGTTGCGACGCCAAGGGCAATCGCTACCTGGTCAGTGAGGCCGCGTCGGCGGTGCTCATGCTGCCACCGGCCGGCACCGGCGAATGGCTCAACCTGCCGCCGAGCCTGGTTCGACAGGCCCGGGCACGCGGCATGCTGCTGCATTTCAACGCCCTGTTTGAAGGCCTGGCCATCGACGCCAAGGCCGAGCGCCTGTGGCTGGCGGCCGAGCGCGAGCGCCGGGGTTTGCTGGTGCTGCACAAATCCGAAGGCAGTTGGAAATGTGCCGGCGGCTGTGTGCTGATGAGCGAGGGCGGCGACGAGTTGCCGCCGCCGCAAATGGGCACCAAGCCCATGCCCAAAGACTTCGGCGACTTGGCCCTGTACAAAAACCATCTGTACACCTTAGAGCGCCTGACCCACCGCATCTGCCGCCGCGCCGTGGATACCGGCGAAGCCGAGCGCTGCTGGTCGTTCGCCAGCGAAGCGCTGACCGATGCGCGCAAGTACGACGAGCCGTGGGGCATGGCTGAAGCGCTGACCATCGACGAAAAAGGTGCCTGGATCGGCGTCGACAACGGCAACAAAGCCCGTGGCGACGGTGAAGACCGCCCTATCGTCTGGCGGTTTGCCGCGCCGGCTGATGGCTGGAGCGCCAAGCCGTGACCGAACAAACCGTCGGCCGCCGCGCCGGTCGCGTGATGTGGGTGCTGTTCTGGGGCGCCGGCCTGGCGTTGGCCACGCACTTTTTCGGGCAGTGGGAAGAGAAAAAGCACAACCCGAACCAGGTGCCGAGCTCGTCCCACGGCCAGGGCTTTATCGAAGTGCGCCTGGCCGGAAATGGCCAAGGCCACTTTGTTTCTACCGGCGCCATTAATGGCAACACCGTACTGTTTATGCTCGACACCGGCGCCACCGACGTGGCCATTCCCGGCGAGATGGCCGACAGTCTCAAGCTGGAACGCGGCGCGCCGGTAACCGTGAGCACTGCCAACGGCATGAGCACCGGTTACCGCACCCGAATCGACAGCCTGCAATTGGGCGAGATCGTGCTGCACAACGTGCGCGCCCTGGTGGCGCCCGGCATGCAGGGCGACGAAGTGCTGCTGGGCATGAGCGCACTCAAACAACTGGAATTCACCCAGCGCGACGGCACCTTGGTGCTGCGCCAGACCACCACACAATGAGGCACGCATGAGCGACTCTCTAGACCTGAGCCTGGACGGCGTGGAGCGGCGCTCCCTGGCCGACTTCACCGAGCAGGCCTACCTCAACTATTCCATGTACGTAATCATGGACCGCGCCCTGCCGCACATTGGCGACGGCCTGAAGCCGGTACAGCGGCGCATCATCTACGCCATGAGCGAGCTGGGCCTGGACGCCGATTCCAAGCACAAGAAATCGGCGCGTACCGTCGGTGACGTGCTGGGTAAGTTCCACCCCCACGGCGACTCCGCGTGCTACGAAGCCATGGTGCTGATGGCCCAGCCGTTCAGCTATCGCTACACGCTGGTCGACGGCCAGGGCAACTGGGGCGCGCCGGATGACCCGAAATCGTTTGCGGCCATGCGCTATACCGAAGCCCGCCTGTCGCGCTATTCCGAAGTATTGCTGACCGAACTGGGTCAGGGTACTGCCGACTGGGTGCCTAACTTCGACGGCACGCTGGACGAACCGGCCGTATTGCCGGCACGCCTGCCCAACCTGCTGCTCAACGGTACCACCGGCATTGCCGTGGGCATGGCCACCGACGTGCCGCCGCACAACCTGCGTGAAGTAGCGAGCGCCTGCGTACGCCTGCTCGATGAGCCGAAGGCGACGGTTGAAGAGCTCTGCGAACACGTCCTCGGCCCGGATTACCCGACCGAAGCCGAAGTTATTACCCCGCGCGCCGACCTGCTGAAAATCTACGAAACCGGCAAAGGCTCGGTGCGTATGCGCGCGGTGTACCGCGTGGAAGATGGCGACATCGTTGTTACCGCGCTGCCGCACCAAGTGTCGGGCGCCAAAGTGCTGGAACAGATCGCCGGCCAGATGCAGGCGAAAAAGCTGCCGATGGTCGCTGACCTGCGCGATGAGTCGGACCACGAACACCCGTGCCGCATCGTCATCATTCCGCGTTCCAACCGCGTCGATGCCGACGAGCTGATGCAGCACCTGTTTGCCACCACCGAGCTGGAATCCAGCTACCGGGTGAACATCAACATCATTGGCCTGGACGGCAAGCCGCAGGTTAAAAACCTGCGCGACCTGCTCAGCGAATGGCTGGTGTTCCGCATCGGCACCGTGCGCCGTCGCCTGCAATTCCGTCTGGATAAAGTCGAGCGCCGCCTGCACCTGTTGGACGGCTTGCTGATCGCCTTCCTCAACCTGGATGAAGTCATTCATATCATCCGCACCGAGGACCACCCCAAGTCGGTGCTGATGGAGCGCTTTGCGCTGACCGACACCCAGGCCGATTACATCCTCGACACCCGCCTGCGCCAATTGGCACGGTTGGAAGAGATGAAAATCCGTGGCGAACAGGAAGAACTCGCCAAAGAACAAGCCAAGCTGCAGGCCCTGCTGGGCAGCGAAACCAAGCTGCGCAAACTGGTGCGCACCGAGCTGATCGCCGACGCCGAAACCTACGGCGACAACCGCCGCTCGCCCATCGTGGCGCGCGCCGAAGCCAAAGCGCTGTCGGAAACCGAGCTGATGCCCACCGAACCGGTCACCGTGGTGGTGTCGGAAAAAGGCTGGGTGCGCTGTGCCAAAGGTCACGACATCGACGCCACCTCGCTCTCCTACAAAGCCGGCGACGAATTCAAAGCCTCGGCACCGGGGCGCTCGAACCAGTACGCGGTATTTATCGACTCGACGGGGCGCAGCTACTCGCTGGCGGCGCACTCATTGCCGTCGGCACGCGGACAAGGCGAACCGCTGACCGGCCGCCTGACGCCACCGCCAGGCGCCACGTTCGAATGCGTGTTGCTGCCGGAGGACGACGCGCTGTTCGTCATCGCCTCCGACGCCGGCTACGGCTTCGTGGTGAAAGGTGAGGACCTGCAAGCCAAGAACAAGGCCGGTAAGGCCCTGCTCAGCCTGCCCAACGGCGCTAAAGTGTTGCTGCCGCAGCCGGTGGCGAACCGTGAGGAAGATTGGCTGGCGGCGGTGACCACCGAAGGCCGCCTGCTGCTGTTCAAAGTCGCCGACCTGCCGCAACTGGGCAAAGGCAAGGGCAACAAAATCATCGGCGTACCGGGTGATCGCGTCGCCAATCGCGAAGAGTTCGTCACCGGACTGGCCGTGTTGCCTGCAGGCGCCACGCTGGTGCTGCAAGCCGGCAAGCGCACGCTGTCGCTGAAAGCCGATGATCTGGAGCATTACAAAGGCGAACGCGGCCGCCGCGGCAACAAACTGCCCCGTGGCTTCCAGCGTGTCGATGGATTGCTCGTCGAGGCGTAACGACACGAAGGGCGCGCATTGCCGCTTGAAGCGCGCCGTTCGCTACCAGATCGGCGCGTTTTGCCTCCCTGCACCGCTCTAAATCGCCATCGCGAAGCACGCCGTAACCTTCGCAAGGCTGGAGTCACAGGCAGCTTTGTCGGATGATAGCCGGCCTTGGCCCAGTGTTTTGACTGCAAGCGGCCCCGCGCCGCTGCCTGGATGAACTAGATGATTTCGTTGCGAATTTCCTCGCTGCTGTTACTGACCAGCCTGTTGAGCATGGTCGGCTGCGTCGCTCAGCAACCAGTGACGTTGTACCAACTCGACAGTGGCAACCCGAAAATGCCCGTCGCCAACAAAGGCGTCGCGGTGCTGCTGGGGCCGGTGTCCATCGCCGACTACCTGCAACAACCCACCCTGCTGCAACGCCAACCAGACGGCAGCCTGACGCCCGCCACTGAAGCCCGCTGGGCCGGAGCGTTGGGCGCGGATATCGATCAAGTATTGCTGCGCCAACTGGCCTCGCGCCTGGAAACCCAACGCCTGGTGATGGCGCCGGGCGGTGCCGGTTTTGTGCCCGACGTGCAAGTGGAATTAACCATTAGCCGCATGGATTCAGGCCCGCTGCAGCCGGCGGTGCTGGACGCGCAGTGGCGCTTGCTGGACCGTCGCGGCCAACTGCGTGACAGCCGCCTGATTCATATCGAAGAACCCCACCTGGGCGGCTCGGCCGATCAGGTGCGGGCGCAAAGCGTGGTGCTGCGGCGCTTGGCCGAGCAATTGGCGACGGCCATCAAGCCGATGTCGGAGCAGCCCATCGCCGAAGAAACGCGTAAGCCAGCGGCGGTGCCCACACCGGCCAAAACGCCGGAACCCCCGCAAATTCCGAAGGCGGCGCCGGTTAGGCAGCAGACCGAAGTGTTCCGCTTCTAGGAAGAAAAAAAACCGCCCCAGATGGCGGTTTTTTTATGGGCGGCTGGAGCAGTCAAAAAGCATCGCGGCTGAAGCCGCTCCCACAGAGTGCACAGCCCGTAGGAGCGGCTTTAGCCGCGATGCGATTACCTGGCCACCGTCTTACTTCAACAACGAACCCAAGCCGACAAGCAACCGCTCAAGCGCGCCCTTGTTGCGCTGCATCACTGCCAGCCCCGCCGCGCCCATTTGCGCAGCCTGCTGCGGTTGTTGCCACAGTTCGCCGACCGCTTCCGCCAGCGCCTCGGCGTCGTTCACTTCGCGCAAGGCGTGGGCATCGCGCAATTGCGCGGCGATGTCGAGGAAGTTGAACAGATGCGGTCCGCTCAATACCGGTTTGCCCAGCGCGGCCGGTTCCAGCAGGTTATGCCCGCCATTGGCGACCAGGCTGCCGCCGACCAACGCGGCATCAGCCAGGGCATAGAGAAACAGCAGCTCGCCCATGGTGTCGCCGAGCAGCACTTGCGTGGTGTCGTTGACCGGCGCGGCGGTGGAGCGGCGCACGGTGTTCAGACCGGCTTTGCCACATAACTCGAACACGCTGTTGAAGCGCTCAGGATGGCGCGGCACCAGAATCAACAGCGCATCGCGGTGCCTGGCAAGCAAGCGTTGGTGGGCGGCCAGCACAATTTCGTCTTCGCCGGCATGGGTGCTGGCGGCGATCCACACCGGACGGCCTTCGGCCTGCCATTCAATGCGCTGCGCGTGGGCGCGTTGCAGCAGTTCGGGGTCAATGCTGAGGTCGAACTTGATCGAGCCGGTCACCGTTACGCATTCAGGCCGCGCGCCCAAGCTGCGAAAGCGCTCGGCTTCGGCGTCGGTTTGCACGGCCAGCAAGCTCATTTCGGCCAGCATCGGCGCAGTCAGCTTGGCGAAACGCCCATAGCCGCGCGCCGACCGTTCAGACAGGCGCCCGTTGGCCAGCGCCACCGGAATGCCCCGCCGCGCGCACTGGTGAATGTGGTTGGGCCACAGCTCGGTTTCCATGATGATCGCCAACCTCGGCTGCGCGCGGTCGAGAAAACGCGCCGCCGCCCATGGCAAGTCGTAGGGCAGATAGCAATGTTGAATCAGCGGGTCGCCAGCAAACAGCGCGTGAATGCGCTCGGAGCCCGTGGGCGTCATGCAGGTGACGGTGATCGGCAGCTGCGGATAACGCTGGCGCAGAGCGCGCACCATCGGCGCGGCGGCGATGCTCTCGCCCACCGACACGGCATGCACCCAGATGCCGCCGGTTTGCAACGGCGGCAAACCGATAGCGAAGCGCTCATTGATGCGTTGGCCATAGGCCGGCGCCTTGCGAGCGCGAAGAAGCAGGCGCAGCGCAATCAGCGGCAGGGCCAGGTGAAACAGCACGGTATAGAGGGTTCTATTCATGCCGCGCAGTTTACTGAGTTCATCATCAAGATGAAGCGCCTCGCTTAGCCGATTGCCTGCAGGTGCTCGGCAAAGCACTCGGCAAGCCACACGGCGGCCGGCCCCAAGGCTTCGTCGCGGCGACAGACCAGCTCGACCACCAGCGGCGGCGGCGTCCAGTCGCTGCGCAGTTCCACCAGTTGATTGAGATAGGTCGGGTATTGCGCGACATGGCGCGGCAGCCAGGCCCAGCCCAAGTTGCGCATCACCAGCTCAGCCATGGAATAGAAGCTGTCGGTGCGCCACACCGCCGGGCTGATTTGCTCGCCGCCCGGGTAGTGCCGTTCCTGCGGCGCCATGAGCAGCTGCCGGTGTTGCGCCAGGGCGTGTCGGTCGACGTAGTGCGCCTTGGCCAAGGCGTGCCCGGCGCCGCACACGGTGACCATCTCGATCGTGCCCAGGCGCTGACGCTCCAAGGCGCGCGGCATGTTTTCGTGGTGGAACAGCAAGCCAAGGTCAGCCCGTCGGTCCAGCAGTTTGCCCGCCACGTCGCCCTGGGCGCCGCTGGATAACTGCACTTCCAGGCGAGGGAATTGCCGGGCCAGCGCTTCGAGACTATCGAGCACAGGTTGGTAGGGCATGGCCTCATCTTGTGCCAGACGCAGGCACGCTTCTTCCCCTCTGACTAACCCTAGGGCGCGACCTTCCAAGCGCTCGCACTGGCGCAAAATCTCCCGCGCATCTTCCAACAACACCTGTCCGGCCTCGGTGAGGCGCGGTTGACGGCCGCTGCTGCGGTCGAACAGCAACATGCCCAGGTCAGCCTCCAACAGGGCAATAGCGCTGCTCACCGCCGACTGCGCACGCCCCAAACGCCGCGCAACCGCCGAGAACGACTGACTTTCGGCCACGCTGACAAACAACCGCAACTGCTCGAAGTTCCACTGCATGGCGGCAACCCATCTCCAAATCAGATAGCTAATGACTTTATCCCATCGCCACAGCGCTTAGAATCCCGCCATCGAAACAGTCACCTATAAAAGGAGCGCCGCCATGTCCGGTTACCTGTACCTCGGCATCGCCATTGCCTCGGAAGTGATCGCCACCACCTCAATGAAAGCCATCGACGGTTTTAACAAGCCGCTGCCATTGGTGCTGGTCATCGTTGGCTACGCCATTTCCTTCTGGATGCTGACGCTGGTGGTGCGCAGCATTCCGGTCGGCGTGGCGTACGCAGTGTGGGCCGGGTTGGGCATCGTGCTGGTGAGCATCGCGGCGGCCATTATTTACAGCCAGAAGCTTGACCTGCCGGCCATGCTCGGCATGGCAATGATTGTGGCGGGGGTTGTGGTTATTCAGTTGTTTTCCAGCACGACTGGCCATTGATGTAAACGGCTGGCCCTCTCCCCCGGCCCCTCTCCCCCAGGCGGGCGAGGGGAGACAAGCGGCCCGCGATTTGGCCCCCTCGCCCGCTCGCGGGAGAGGGCGGGGGGAGAGGGTCAGCCCCAACGCAAGTCCCCGCCTCCAACACCCAGCGTTATACTGCCGCCCTGTTTTTCTGAAGGCGGCTCCCATGTCCCAAGCCCTTAGTACTGACATCCTCATCGTTGGCGGCGGCATTGCCGGCCTGTGGCTCAATGCCCGCCTGCGCCAACAAGGTTTCGCCACCCTATTGGTTGAAAGCGCCAGCCTGGGCGGCGGGCAGAGCGTGAAGTCGCAGGGCATCATTCATGGCGGCGCCAAATACGCACTACACGGCGCGCTAACCGGCGCCTCCGAAGCCATCGCCGATATGCCACGCCGCTGGCGCGAGGCGCTGGAGGGCAGCGGCGAGCTGGACTTGCGCGGCGCGCGCGTGCTTTCCAACGCGCACTACCTGTGGTCTCCCGGCACCCTGGCCGGCAACCTGACCAGTTTTTTCGCCAGCAAGGCCGTGCGCTCGCGGGTCGATCAGGTCAAAGGCGCCGACCTGCCGCCCGCCCTGCAAGACCCTAAATTCAAAGGCAAGGTGTACCGTCTCAATGAGCTGGTGCTGGATGTGCCTAGCCTGATCCAGCGCCTGGCGGAACTGGCGGGCGACAGCTTGCTCGGCGGCGAACACATCGAACCGCTGCTCGAAAACGGCGAGCTAGCGGGCCTTACGGTCGACGGGCGTGAAATACGTGCCCAACGCGTGGTGCTCAGCGCTGGAGCCGGCAATGCCGTGCTGCTCACGGCGCTCGGCCAGAGCCAACCGTTGATGCAGCGCCGGCCGCTGCACATGGTGATGGTCAAGGGGCCGACACTCAAACCGCTGTACGCCCACTGCCTGGGCGGCGGCCCCAAGCCCCGCGTCACCGTGACCAGCCACCCGACCGCTGATGGCCAATGGCTGTGGTACCTGGGCGGCGACCTCGCCGAAGCCGACGGCGTCGCTCGCGACGGCCAGGCGCAAATCGCCGCCGCGCAGAAAGAGCTGAGCAACCTGCTGCCGTGGGTCGATTTCAGTCAGGCGCATTGGGCCACCTTGCGCGTCGACCGCGCCGAGCCCGCGCAAAGCGGCCTGGTTCGCCCCGACAACGCCTTCCTCACCGAGAGCAAACACCTGCTGATTGGCTGGCCCACCAAACTGGCGCTGGCCCCGGATTTCGCGGATCGCGTGTTAGCCGCTCTGAAGCGCGACAACGTGCAGCCGGGCAATCACCCCGCCCTGCCCGAATTGCCACGCCCACCCGTGGCGCCCACGGCCTGGGAGACGCTGCTGCCATGAGCCAGAAAACCCTGCACGACTTGCATCGCCCCCTGGGCAGCACCGGCCTGCGGGTGTCGCCGCTGGGGCTGGGCACCGTCAAGCTGGGCCGCGACCAAGGGGTGAAATACCCGAATGGTTTTCAGATTCCCGACGACCACGAAGCGCGCCTGCTGCTGAGCCTGGCTCGCGAGCTGGGCATCAACCTGATCGACACCGCGCCCGCCTATGGCCGCAGTGAAGAGCGCCTAGGGCCGCTGCTGCGCGGCCAGCGTGATGAGTGGGTGATTGTCAGCAAGGTCGGCGAAGAATTTACCGATGGTCTGTCGCACCACGACTTCTCTGCCGATCACACCCGGCTCTCCGTCGAGCGCAGCCTCACGCGCCTGGAAACCGACCGCATCGACTTGGTACTGGTGCATTCCGACGGCAACGATCTCAACGTGCTGCAGCAACACGAGGTCTACCAGACCCTGGCGGCGCTGAAGGTCGAAGGCAAAATCGGCGCTTACGGCTTTTCCGGCAAAACCGTCGAAGGCGGTTTGTTGGCGCTGGAGCACGGCGACTGCGCCATGGTCACCTACAACCTCAATGAGCAGGGCGAACGCCCGGTGCTCGACTACGCTTGGCAACACGGCAAAGGCATTCTGCTGAAGAAGGCCCTGGCCAGCGGGCATGTGTGTCTGGAACCGGGCATCGATCCGGTGCGTGCCAGCTTCGAATTGGCCTTTGCGCACCCGGCTGTCGCCAGCGCGATAGTCGGAACCATCAATCCGCTGCACCTGTCACACAACGTCTCTACAGCCGCGTCCGTTATCCACTCTCTCGGGCGGGGTTAAAACAATAACGACCGCCATTCGCTGACCGTAACAATCATCAGCGAGCATGCGCAGTAGCTGTCCCCAGGAAGGAGCCGATATGCCGAAGGTCCTCGTCCGCAAGGCCCCCACTGATTTCAAAACCCTGGCGCTGCATGTCGAAGCCAGTGCCACGGGCCTGAGCTACCAGGGCATTGGCCCACCCCTGAATTTTTCGCAGATGCTGGATCGCCGCCAGCCGCTGCCCATTACCGATACCGAACAGTTCCAGGCCGATCTGGCCAACCTGGGCGTGTCTGTGCGCCTGACGCTGAACTGGCAAGGCCGCGATTACTGGGTGCTGGTTCGCCAGCGTCGTTTGGATCGTGGCGATGTGGTGCTCAAGCTCATTTCCGGCTACGTACCGGCCCACGAACTCAACCTGCCGCTGCTGACCGCCATTCAGGAAGTCGCCGAAGAGTGCTTGCTGGAAACACCGGAAGGCTGGTTGGGTGGGCGCTTTGGCGATACCTGGCTGCCCACGCCATATCACAGCACCCTGCGTTACCGCGAGTCGACGAGCTTCAGCCTCAGCCCGCTGTCCGGCGCGGCGCGGCCGATTCGCTGCGGCAACCTGACCCTGATCGAACGCCCGCGCGCCTATGTGCACGTGCCGACTTCGTCGTTGCAGCTGGTTTACGACCTGCGCCTGGAACTGCCGAAAGAAGCGCGTCTGCTCAGCCTGTTTCACGTCGACGAGCGCCTTGAAGACGGCAAACTCGTCGCCCGCCTCGACCGTACTAAACCTGACCTGTATCTGATTCCCTTGAACCAGGGCAAACCGAGCGCGGAGCTGCTCACCCTCAAGCAAGGCACGCTGGTGCCGGCCAGTACACGGGGCATCTTTCTCGCCGAAAGCTTTGCCCCACAAGACGGCTGGCTGGTGCGCGACGAACGCATTCGCTGGAAAGACTGGGTTGCCCAGCAAGGATTGGGCGCAAAAAAGCCCCAGATTAAAGTGGCGAATGGCGGGTAGATTGCCCGCTCATTGGATGCGCAGGTAGGAGCCAGCTTGCTGGCGAATGGATCTCGGGATGGATCACCGTTTCCAGGGTTCGCCAGCAAGCTGGCTCCTACAAGAGCAGTCCGCGTTGCTACTTCAACTCGCTGGAGCTTTTGCCCAGCAGCCGCCGCGCCACGATCAGCAGTTGTATCTGCTGGGTGCCTTCGAAGATGTCGAGAATCTTCGAATCCCGCGCCCATTTCTCTAGCAGCTCGTCCTCGCCGTAGCCCAACGCGCCCGCCAGCTCCACGCACTTGAGCGTCACTTCGTTCGCCACGCGACCGGCCTTGGCTTTGGCGATGGACGCTTCTTTGGAGTTGGGCAGCTTGTTGTCGGCCATCCACGCGGCCTTCAGGGTGAGCAGCCGCGCGGCTTCCCATTCGGCTTCCAGGCGGTACAGCGTCGCCTCGGCATGGCTGACGGCAAGCAAGGGCTTGGCGTAGTCGAAGCGAAAGGTGTCTTTGAGCAATTCGCGGGTGCGGTCCAGCGACGCTTTCGCCACGCCGACAGCCATGCCAGCCACCAGCGGTCGCGTGTTGTCGAAGGTTTCCATGACCCCGGCAAAGCCTTTCTGCACGTCCACTTCCGGATTGCCGAGCAGGTTGGCGGCCGGCACCCGGCAGTCGTTGAAGCTGATAGAGGCGGTGTCCGACGCTTTGATGCCGAGCTTTTTTTCCAGCCGCGTCACGCTCATGCCGGGCGTGCCGTGCTCGACCACGAATGACTTGATCGCCGCGCGGCCCAGGGCTTTGTCCAGGGTGGCCCACACCACCACCGAGTCAGCCCGCTCGCCGGAGGTGACGTAGATTTTTTCGCCGTTGAGCACGTAATGGTCGCCGTCTTTGCGCGCTGTTGTGCGGATGGCGGCGGAGTCGGAGCCGCAGCTCGGCTCGGTGATCGCCATCGCCGCCCAGGTGCCGTTGAAGCGTTGCAACTGTTCGTCGTTTGCCACCGCGGCGATAGCTGCGTTGCCCAGGCCCTGGCGCGGCATGGCCAACAGCAAGCCGACGTCGCCCCAGCACAACTCCATCACGCCCAACAGCGCCGACAGGTTGCCACCGTTTTTCACGCCCTCTTCCACCGATTTAGACGCGCCGCGTTTGCTCGCCGAGGTGGCGCCAATGGCGTCTGGCGAGCCGGCGTTCATACCGTCCAGCAGCGCGGCGAGCAGGTCGAGTTCTTTCGGGTAGGCGTGTTCGGCCTTGTCGTATTTACGCGAAATGGGGCGGAAATAGTTAGCCGCCACTTGGTGCGCCTGGTGCACCAGGCCAGAGAATTTTTTCGGGGTTTCCAGGTTCATGTGCGTCACTCCCTGCTCACAGTTGCAGGCCGCCGGCCATTACGGCCACGGCGCGCATGTCGCGGTACCAGCGCTCGGCTGGGTGTTCTTTGGTAAAGCCATGGCCGCCCAACAACTGCACGGCGTCGGTGCCGATTTTCATGGCTTTTTCTGCGCACAACAGGCGCGCCAGATACGCCTCGCGGTGAAATTCCAACCCTTGCTCGGAGCGGGCGCAGGCGCGCCAGACCAACATGCGCATGGCGTCCAGCTCAATGGCGATGTCGGCGACCATAAACGCTACGCCCTGGCGATGGCTGATCGGCTCGCCAAAGGCGATGCGTTCGTTGCAGTACGTCGTCACGTAGTCCAGCGCTGCCTGGCCGGTGCCCACAGCCAGCGCACACCAGGCCAGCGCGGCGTGGTCAAGAAAGCTTTGATAGCTGAAGTGCTCCGCGTTCAGGCGCTGATCGGCCGGCACTTTCACGCCCTTAAGTTTGACCCGCGCCGTGGCGCCGGCCTTGAGCCCCATGCCGGGCTCGGGGAAGCGTTGCAGCCCTTTGCTGCCGGCCTCGACGATAAACAGCGCCGGACCATTTTCGGCGCGCGCGGCGATGATCAAGTGGCTGGCGTCCAACCCACGCAGCACCAGGCATTTCTCGCCGCTGAGGGTGTAATGCTTGCCCTTGCGCTTGGCTTTGGCGCCCAGCTTGAGCGGGTCGAACAGCGCTTCGGGCTCGTTGACGGCAATGGCCATCACCGGCGCACTGGCTTCGCCCACAAACGCCGGCAACCAGCGTTGCTGCTGCTCGGGCGAGCCCCAACGGCGAATGCAATTGGCGGCCGACAACGGCACCAGCAACGCGGCGGCCAGGGACATATCGCCTTTGGCCAACGCTTCGGCGATCAAGGCATTGCTCACCGTGGTGCGCTCGCCGGCCATGCCGCCATGGGCTTCGCTGACGCCATAAAACGTCAGGCCCAGGTCTTGCGCCTGATTGAGCAATTCAGCGGGGACGGCAGCATTGGCGTCGGCGTCGTGGGCGGCGGGGCGCAGCACATCGCTGGCAAACCCGGCGAGCATATCGACGAGCATTTGCTGCTCTTCGCTGAGCGACAAGTCGAACAGCGCGTCCGGATCGACCTTGCGCGGCGTGCGGCTGCCGCCTTTTTGCATACGGTCAGCGGCCATGCGAAAGCTGGCACGGCTGCCGCTGTAAACCAGTTTTTCGAAGGGTTTGCGCAGGTTCAGGCGATCAGGCCAATCGGCCTGCGCCATGCGATTGAGAAGGGCCAGAGCGCGGCCTTGTACATCGGCATTCATGGGCATCTTTCCGTCCAGGATGAAGATGCCCGCAGCATGCGCGCGTCAAAACGCCGCGCCTATGACCGCTACGCCGGGGGTGATTGGCAGGTTAGCCAAAGGGGGGACGCACTGCGCATTCACGACACCCGTCATTCCCGCGAACGCGGGAATCCAGAATCTCCGGTGAGGCGAAAATTCCTGCATCCCGAATCGTCGGACCGCCGCCTTCGCGGGAATGACGGTGTTGGTTTTGAAACCCCTCAGAGGGGTGCGCCATGCGCACCGCGGCCAACGGGTTACTTACGCTCGCGAATCTTGTTAACGATGGCCGTCGTGGAGCTGTTTTCCACCAACCCCAACACCCGCACTTCGCCGCCGTAGGCTTTGACGATATCGGCGCCGACAACCTGCTCAACGCCGTAGTCACCGCCCTTCACCAGCACATCCGGTTTCACGGCGCGCAGCAGATTTTCCGGGGTGTCTTCGCTGAAGCACACCACCCAATCCACTGCGCCGAGACCGGCGAGCACGGCCATGCGGCGGTCAACCGAGTTGATCGGGCGACCCGGGCCTTTCAGGCGGCTAACCGACGCGTCGTCGTTCACTGCCAGCACCAGGCGGTCGCCTTGCGCGCGAGCCTGTTCCAAGTAGGTCACGTGGCCGGCGTGAAGAATGTCGAAGCAGCCGTTGGTGAAGACAATTTTTTCGCCATGGGCGCGAGCGTCGTCGATGCTGGTCAGCAGTTGGTCCAGGGTCAGCACGCCCCGCTCGGAGCCTTCTTCACGCTGCACGGCGCGACGCAGTTCCGGCGCACTGATGGCGGCGGTGCCCAGTTTGCCGACTACGATGCCAGCGGCCAGGTTGGCCAACGCCACGGCTTGCGGCAGTTCTTCACCGGCCGCAATGGAGGCTGCCAGGGTGGAAATCACGGTGTCGCCGGCGCCGGTCACGTCGAACACTTCGCGGGCGCGAGCTGGCAGATGCAGGGCCGGATGCTCAGGACGCAGCAGGGTCATGCCGTGCTCGCCACGGGTCACCAGCAAGGCGCCCAATTCCAGTTCGCGCATCAGCTCGGCGCCCTTAGCGACCAGTTCGGCTTCGTCGGCGCAACGGCCGACGATGGTTTCAAATTCGCTGAGATTCGGGGTGATCAGGCTGGCGCCACGGTAGATGGCGAAGTCTTTACCCTTGGGGTCGGCCAGCACCGGAATGTTGCGCGCGCGGGCGGCCTGGATCAGTTCCTGGTGGTTCTTCAGCGCGCCTTTGCCGTAGTCCGACAGCACCAGCACTTTGATGCCGTTGAGCTGGCTTTCGACCGAGGCGGTGAGCGCCACGGTGTCGGTTCTGAACGGTTCTTCGAAGTCCATGCGCAGCAGTTGCTGATGACGGCTCATGACCCGCAGTTTGACGATGGTCGGCTGGCCGGAGATGCGTTGGAACTGGGCGCTCACGCCGGCGGCTTTGAGGCTGTCGGCAAGGCTGACGGCGGCTTCGTCTTCGCCGGTCACGCCGACCAGTCGAGCCGGCGCGCCCAGGGCGGCGATGTTCAGCGCAACGTTGGCGGCGCCACCGGGACGGTCTTCAATCTGGTCAACGCGCACCACGGGAACCGGCGCTTCCGGGGAAATCCGCGAGGTGCCGCCGTGCCAGTAGCGGTCGAGCATGACATCACCGACCACTAAAACTGAGGCCTGATCAAAACGGGGCATGGACAACTTCATGGACTCTCCGGGGACGCTTAAACGCGGCAAAAAATATAGCACAGCGAGGTACGCGCCCAGCCTCAAGCGGCCGGGCGCTGCGCCTCAATCAGGTAAACGGCGGACCCAGAACAGCTCGTGCCGTCTGACCGCTTTGCGAAAGAACTCATCCTCACCAGTGGCCGGCCAGCGGCGCCCGGCGAGGAGTTGCTGAATAACGCGGCGCAGGCGCTTTTTCAGCGGCGGCCGGCCTTGCAAATCGTGCTGCATGCCCAGCGCCATGGCTTTGTCGATCTGCGTGGCCGCACTCAATACCGGGCTCCACAGCAGGTCCGCCGGCAGCGCGTCGATGGCCGGCGGCAAAGCAATGCCGTTGCCCGCCGGGCCCATGGGCCAACGGTCGTTGTCGTGCAGGTGGTTGGCGTAGAACAACAGGGTGTGCGGTTTCCAGCTGCTGCGGGCGACGGCCTGACGCAGCGCCTCGGTGGTGGCAACATGGTCGGCGTGCGGGTCCAATTCCGGGTGCGGGGTAACCACAACGCTTGGGCGGAAATGCTCCAGGGCAAACACCAGATCGGCCAGCAGATTACTCCAGCTGGGCGCGCCGTCGCTGTCACTCGGCAAGCGCAGCGGGTTGTGCTGGCGCACGCTGCGTACATCACTTTCGCCCGACTCGCGCGAGCCAAACACCTTGTCCGGTTCGGCGGCCATGGCCGGCAATTGCAGGCAGTAATAACCCAGTTGCAGACAATGGCTGGCGGGCACGCCGCCCCACAGCGGCACGGTCAGGCTGTCCCAGGCGCGCAAGCGACCTTTGAGCGAGGCGGCTTCGGCGTGAAGCAAGCCCATTTGCTGAAAGCGTTCGGCTTCGATTTCGCCCTGGGTCAGGGTCACGATGCTGACGTTTTTGCTGCGGCTATAGAGGCCGAAGGCGGCCAGCTCGGCGTCGTCGGCGTGGGGGGCGAGGATCATCACCGGCTCTTCGGCGTAGTCCGGGTTGCTGAGGCAGTACAACTCGCCCGCCGATGCCAGGCGGCAGAAGCGGCCCTTGATGGTCAGTTGTCCTTGCGCCAAGGCGGCGGCCTGCCCGGACACATTGAGATAACGCCGCCCTGCCACGCCGCGCTCGAAGTCCTGACGGTCATCACCCACCAGAACGTGCGGATCCAGCAAGCTACCAAGCAACGTAGCGCGCACCCGCATCGACAAAATCAGCGTATCGCCTTCAACCACCGCATCGCGCAAGTGCACCGTGCCGTCGGCCAGCGTTACCGCAAAGCGCGGCGTGCCGGCGGGGAAGCGGTACAGGTAATCGTCTTTAGGCGAGTAGAACAAATGGTCGGCGAACCAGGCCTCATGCCCTATCCAGCCCAGCACCAGCAGCAGCGGCACCAGCCACCAGGCGACAATCAGCCCCAGCAGCACCAACACCACCAGGGCGACGGCGAGGAACAGGCGCTTGTTACGCCGATGCTGTTTAAGAAGCTGCTGCTTGCGTGTGCTCATGGGGAAAACCTGGGGCTCTATACCTGAAACACCGGCACGCTATGGCACCAGCGGTCTTTGTATTCGCGGTCGGCGCGGCCGAAGGAATAGCGCAGCGGTTTATTCAATGCGCGGGCGGCGGCCCAGGCGTCTTGGGTGTTGACGAAGCTGAGCACGCTGCCGGGGCTGAACTCGCGGTTCTGCGGGTCGACGCCACCGTTGATGTACTCAAGGCTCACCCAGTTCGGCGCCTGCACCTGATACAGCACTTGAATCGCTACCGGCAGGCCGTTGAGGTAAATCAGCGAGCCGGTCATGAATTCACGCAGCAGGGCAAACACCTCGGCCAGATGCGCTTTGCCGGTGGCCTCGAAGCCCCAGCGGCGCTGGAACAGGTCGGCGTAGATGCTCGCCTGTTCAGCCGGCGTCAGATCAAGCATCGGCCGAATCACCCCGCCCGCCTCCTCCAGCAAGCGCTGTTCGCGACGCTGGTTGTAACGAAATTTTTTCGAATAATCCTCGGGCGCCCGGGCCAGCGCCAAGCCTTCAGGTTGCGGCTTGAGCGTGTCGATCCGGCCGCTGTTCAGCTCCGAGACATAACGCATGCGCTGACGCACCGGCACCTGAACATCGGGCGCCACCGGCAGAATGATTTCGGCGTTGCCCAGGTCAAACAGCCCGCGTTTGCCCTTGGCCTTGAGCACGTCTTTGGACAAGGCCAAGTGGCGGCCCCAGCACGGCACGGCGGCAACCAGTTCAGCGCCGGCGAACCAACCGAGGTAGCGCACGGGAAGCCCCGCCAGGCCGGCGAGGCGCTCGATGACCTGCGGATGAGTGGCCACGCTGCCGCCGAAGCGGTTCCAGGCGGCGGCGTAAGCGTCGGCTTCGATCGGGGTCCAGCCACGTTCACGCCAGCCCCGCCACACGCGACCGATCATGCCGGAAGCAGCTCGGCTTCGGCTTCGTCGCCGTCTTTGAACTGCTTGGCGTGCAAGCGCGAGTAGTAGCCGTTCAGGGCCAACAACTCGTCGTGGCTGCCGCGCTCGACGATCTCGCCCTGGTCCATGACCAGAATCAGATCGGCCTTTTCAATGGTGCTCAGACGGTGGGCAATCACCAGCGTGGTGCGGCCTTGCATAACCTTGTCGAGGGCGCCCTGAATATGGCGTTCCGATTCAGTATCCAGCGCCGAGGTGGCCTCGTCGAGAATCAGCAGCGGCGCGTTTTTCAGCAGCGCACGGGCAATGGCCAGACGCTGGCGTTGACCGCCCGACAAGAGCACACCGTTCTCGCCGACCAACGTGTCGTAGCCTTTGGGCATCTTCTCGATGAACTCGGCGGCATAGGCGTCTTCAGCGGACTGACGCACCAGTTCGAACGGCGCACCGGCCAGATCGCCATAGGCGATGTTGTTGGTGACGGTGTCGTTGAACAGGGTGACGTGCTGGGTGACCAGAGCGATATGACGGCGCAGGTTGGTCAGCTTGAAGGTTTCGATTTCCAAACCATCGAGCAAAATTTCGCCCTGGTTGTGGTGATAGAAACGCGGAATCAAATTGGCCAGCGTCGACTTGCCGCTGCCCGAGCGGCCCACCAGGGCGACCATCTGCCCAGGCTTGGCGACGAAGGAAATGTTGCTCAGCACCTCGCGCTCGGTGCCAGGGTATTGGAAGCTCAGATTGCGCACTTCCAGCAGCCCAGTGGCGCGTTCCAGCTCCACGGTGCCGGTATCCACTTCAGGCTCTTCATCGAGCTGCTCGAAGATGCTTTCCGCACCGGCCAGACCTTTCTGGATGGTAGCGCTGACTTCTGACAGTTGGCGGATCGGCTTGGGCAGCAGGCCGGCGGCGGTGATGTAGGCCACCAGTTCGGCGGGCGAAGCATCGCCACGGAAGTACAGCACCAGGTACATCAACACGGCCATGCCGATATAGATGACCAGTTGCAGGCTTGGCGTGTAGATCGACTGGGTGCGCGTCATGCCCAGGCTGCGGTTCATGTTGTCTTCGCTGGCTTCGCGGAAACGGGTTTTCTCGTAGGTTTCGCCGCCGAAACTGCGCACCACGCGGTAGCCCTGAATGGTCTCCGAGGCCACGTGGGTTACATCGCCCATCGCCACCTGGATTTTCTTGCTTTGGCTGCGAAACTTCTTGCTGGCGGTTGTCACCAGTACCGCAATAACCGGCAGGATGCACAGCAGCACCGAGGTCAGTTTCCAGTTGCTGTAGACCAGATAGCCGAACAGAAACACCACGGTCAGGCCTTCACGAATCACCACCTTGATGGCATCGGTGGCGGCGCCGGTGACCATGGTCACGTTGTAGGTAATACGCGAAATCAGATGGCCGGAATTGTGGTTATCGAAGTACCGGTTGGGCAGCGTCAGCAGGCTGTTAAACAGCGCCACCCGCAGGTCGTGGACCAAGCCACGGGAGACTTTTGCCAGGTAGTAGTTGCCCAGAAATGAGCCTATGCCCTGATAGACGGCAATGAGTACAATCAACAACGGCACGCCAAGGACCATTGAAACGCCGAGAAACTTGGTGTCGTTGGTGCCTTCCAGGGCGCGGATAAAGTGTTTGAGCATGTCGGCCAGCAACGGTTGGCTGGACGCGAAAATCACGAAACCGACAATACTGATCGCAAAAGCACCCCAATACGGCAGCACATACTTGAGCAGTCTCAAATAGACTTTCAGACTGGATTGCTCACTGGTTTTGGCCATTCGGCACGCCTCATACGACTGGCTTGAGAGAAAAGATGCGGATTGTAGCAGCGAACGAATTGCAAGATTGGCTCGACCACGGCGAGCTTCTGGAAAAAGACAGTTTTGGGCCGAAGGTGGTGCGCTTGGCGGACGGTCGCTTGCTGAAGATCATGCGCAGCCGCCGCACGCCGCTACTGGCCCGCTTGCTTCCTTCGGCACAACGTTTCAGCCGCAATGCGCAACGCTTGCAACAGGCTGGCATCGCCACCCCGATCATTGATGAAAGCGTGTGGATCGACCGCGAAAAAGCCGTTAGCGCCTGCCTGTATCAGCCGTTGCCCGGCGAGCCGCTCGATAGCCTGTTCCGCCACGATAAACCTCGTTTCTTAACGCTGCTGCCGCAGTTGGCGGCATACATCTATCGCCTGCATCAGCGCGGCATTTACTTCCGCTCGCTGCACCTGGGCAACATCTTGCTCACGCCTGATGGCGATTTTGGCCTGATTGATTTTCTTGACATGCGCTTCAAGCGTGCCCCGCTCAACAAGCGCCTGGTGCGGCGAAACTTCGAGCACCTGCGCGGCTACTTAGAGCGGCGCAAGGTCGATGGTTTTCCGTGGGACGAACTGCTCGTGGCTTACGCGCGGGCCAGCAGAGCGTCGAGCTGATCGCGCTCCAGTTTAGGAATGAGGCGGTCGGGTAAACGACTCTGCGCAGACAGGTTGTACACCTGAAATTGCGGCTTGATCACACGCTCGGCCAGAAGCTGAAAGCTCGGCAGAATGTAATCATCGAAGTCGCCATCTAAGCGACTGGGCACCGCTTTTTCGCCGTCCTCATAGAAGCGGCCGGCCTTGGTGTTCAAGTCCACGCCCACCAAAAGCACCTGGGTAAATCCCAAGTGATAGGCCAGCTGGATGCCCGCATAGGGCACGGTGCGGCCGTTGAAGTAGCCTTTCTGTAGATTGCGACTGAAGCCGATGCGGTTGGGCTTTTGCCGGAACCAGGAATAGTTGCACTCGATGTCGTCGTCCTTACGCATGGCCCGCGCGAATTGCCGTGGACTCAAGTGGCGGTGCGCCTCGTCGCAGCGCCCTGCGCGCTCGAAGCGAAATACCGAGCGCCCTTCTAAAGCGTCCGGCACGGTGCCTAGCAAGGTTTCGATCACGCGCGGGGAAAGCACTAGGTGGCGAGCATGCTCGACGGCTTGCAGCATCAATGGCAGACGGTTGCGAACGAAGCTGCTGTCGTCGCACAGGTAGTAATCCGGCGCCATGCCGACAGAGGTGAAGCGGCAGATCGAGCCGTTCAACGCCATCATCGGGAACTGGCCGTATTGCTCCAGCGGGAAATTTTTAGTGGACGGCCCGGACGCCACGATAAATACCGGACCAGAGCGGCTGTTGCGACATGCGTCGAATGATTCGAACGGCACCGATTTATTCGAAAGGTAAAACTCGCCCATCCAAGGCGTCCCTCTTTTTCATGGAGGCGTCGAGAATCGACGCCACTCCCTATGATTTTCGATAAACGTGACAACCAGGGGTTCAGACTGTTTTGGGCTCGCCAAACTTTCGGCTGGCTAGCACCAGACTCAGCCCAATCGGCACCCATGTCACCAACCAATCGGCGTTGGGTTTGAGCCACAGGCCAATACCATCGGTCATCAGCGACACCGTCGAAAATACCCAGATTGCCAGCAACGCCTGCCCGAGCGGCTCAGCCCGGTTAATCCAGGCGCGCCAGGCAACGCTGCCCCACAGCGTCAGGTATAGCACCAGGCCAATCACACCTTCGCGTGCGCCGATGTTGAGGAACAAGTTATGCGGGTGCTTAAAGGTGCGATTCAGCTCGGGTACGAAAATCCCGAACTCGTTAAAACCGTAGCCCAACGCCCAGTTATCGAGCATCAACTTCAGGCCGCCCGCCCACAGTGTGGGTCGAGCCGACGCGCCACGTTGGGTGAGGACGTCAGGGCAAAGCACAGCTATTGCCGCAATAACGAGCACGCCTAGGGCGATAAGCGCATAGCCACGCCTGGAGCGCAGCACAACCACCATCACCACAAAGGTCAGCACCAAGGCGATCCATACACCGCGTGTTTGGTTAAGGCCCAGAAACAGCAAAAACCCAGGCGCGGCGATAGCCAGCAGGGCGAATTGCCAGGGAGCCAGGCGCTGGGTCGGACGCAAGAAAAAAGCTAGCAAAGCGAGTACGCCGACGGCGTGGGCCGCCATGATCGCGGTGTTCCAAACGCCCACGGCAATCAGGCGCATGCCTTCATATTTCTCTGGCTGCAGCCAGTAGAAATTAACCACCGAAGCCAACGACAGCAAGCCGCCAAATACGGACGCGCCCAATAGCCAGGTCTCGATACGGATGCGCGCCTGAGAGGCCAGCACAATGCCCAACAACGACAGCGTCACATACAACGTGACCTTCAAATCGCCCGTTGGCTCATCGCTGCCTTTAACGGCCAGCACCAGCCAGGTCCAGGCCACAAATATGCCAAAAAGCGCCAACTCAGGTTGCTTCAATGCAGAACGAAAATCCGCACGAAACAAAGCAGGAATAACCGGCACCCACAACAGCGCAATCACCGCCTGGTGATAGTGCTTACTGGGCAAAATCCAGGCGAAGCACAGCAGCGCCGTTAACCCCAGACATGCCCACATCGGCAACGAAACTTTGCGCACCACGGCATTTCCTTTCATCCATCAATCCTTGTTCAACATGCGCTGTGCTGCTCGTTTCAACTGTGCAGCGTCGGCGTTTTGCCAGCTGCCCTGAATGCAATAGTCGTGCGCCAGGTAGCGCAGGAAGTTGCGTTTCACGCGTTCATCCAATGGCCAATCGGGGAAGCTTCTGGCCGCCGCCAACAGCTCATCTGCGGAGTCGGCGTGCATGACCACGCCTGGAATATTGAAAAATGCCTGACCCAGGGTTAGCACCGGCTTGCCCAATAACAAACTCTCCAGCCCCACCGTCGAGTTGAGCGTGATCACGAACTGGCTCTGCTCAATCAACTGCTGAGTGGCGTTGCCGTTAGCAAACAGCAAGCGCTCGTGGGTGCGCTGGTGCAAATCGGGGTACACCTCGCGGCTCGACGGGTGCTCCTTGAACACCACCGTCATGCCGGTTTCCGCCGCCAGCCGTTCGCCCAGGGCAAACAGGTCGCGCATGTTGCCGACCCAGGGCGAGAACAGCCGCACTTGCGTGTCGCGGTCGTCCTGAAACGGGATAAAGACATAGCGCTGCGGCAACTCGACCGGCACCAGATCACTCACCCGTGGCTTGCGTGGTATCAGCACCACGTCGCCCTGACCATCGGCCGCGTCGGGCTCGGGATAGTTGAGGTAAAACGCCTGATCTCGCGGCACCGAGTTGCGGAAGTTCACGCCCTTGGCATCCAGGGTGGTGGTGTCGGGCAGCAGGCCATTTTCGAAAAAGAACGTGCCGCACTCGGCCGGTTTCAACGCCAGGAGCAACTGGCAGTACCGGTGCGAGCCGTTCCACATCACCAGATTCTTCGGCTTTTCGCGCTTGAGTAAGGCGTTGGCGCGCAGGGCAATCCAGGCCAGTTCCAGGCGCAGCAAGGCGCGGTACAACGAGCCTTCGTATTTATTTTTGACCCGCCGCTCCTGGCACTTTTCTTCCACCAGATGCGCCCAGTCGATACGCGAAATAATGGCCGGCAATTGCCAAGGACGTGGCCACGGCATTTGCGCTGGCACCACAACCTTGCCTTCCAGCTCGGTTTCGTTGAGCAGGCGCTGAAAATAAATGCTCTGGTGCTTGGCCAGCGAGAAGAAAAGGAAAGGAGTCATGGTCGATCCGTGCCATTCAAAGGGGCGTGCTCGATGTCGTCGGGTAAGGGCTGGTCGTGCAGCAAGCACTCAAGGACACGCACGTTCTGCGCCAAGCCTTGCGAGCCATGAGACAGATGAAACAGCGCGAAGGCGCGAGCGACTTTCACCTGTTCGTCGTACGCGCCGACGATCTGCTCAAGCCGCTGCTGGAGTGCGGCCGGCGTTTCGATACGCGATCCGAAAAAGCGCTCTTGGGCGAAAATGTCGCCATCCTCGCTGAGGTTGGCGTAGAGCACCGGGCGACCGGCCAATCCAGCCTCAATCACCGCATTGGACATGATGTTGACCACCACCGACGCCTGGCCCAGCGCCTCAGCCAATGAACATTCGGCGGCTAGCAGGTGCACGTTGGGTAATTCATCGGCCACGGGCTGCCAATAGCCGGCCTGGCTGCGCGGGTGACGCTTAATCAATACCTGCCACTGCGGGTTCGCTGCTGCCCAATCGCGGAGCAAGGCGTACGTGCGCTGATAGCCGGGCTCTTTTTCTTTATCTGGCCCAACGCCCAGCACCAGCAGGCGCTTTTGCTGCGGGTCGGCAAATGGCAAGTCGTAGGCCGTGTCGATCATGTGCGAGCCGGCCAACACGGCGGTCGAGTCGCCAAAGCGCAACGTCCGCGCCTGCAGCGCCTCCAGCGAACTGCGGCCGAATAGCAGGTAATAGTCGTAGTCGTTCATGCCCAGGCGGCGTGAGCTTTCCACCGTCGAGGCATGGGCCAACTGCACTAACGGCCGGCCGCGCGCATTCATGGCCAAACGCAGGAAAGGCGAATACAGGCTGCCGTTGCGGTCGTTGAGCAGCACCGCTGGCTGATGGTGATCGACCAGCCACTGCGCGTAGGCGGCGTAACCGAAATAGCGCAGTGGCAGCGGTTGCGGCGGCGCGTTGAGCAAGCGCTCGCGGCAAATTATTCGTGGGCTTTGCAACGCCGTTTCGACCAACGAATGACCGCGCTCGCGCATGGCCTGGATAAAGGCTTTTTTGCGGGCAAAGGCGATCACTTTGGGGGCCGACTGCAACAGCAAGAAGTCACACGGCTCAGCGGCGTGTTGCGCGGCCAGACAACGCCTGGCACGCCAGCCGAAGCGCAGGTCGGCCAGCGCCTCGCGAGCGAACCGTAACGCGCTGCCGACGACGCCGTAGCGCTCGCGCAGCAACTGCCAGCGGTAACGGTCCAGCGCGCGTGCGCGGTCAGCCCAAAGGGTGTCGGCGGGGCGAGAAATCATCGTTTCCCGGCCATCATCGGCAAGGCCCAAAAGCGCACGCGTACGGCTTCATCGGTGAAGCGCTCGCGCAACCGCATGGCCATGCGCGCACGGCATTCGGGCAGGCGCTCAGCTTCTACCGCCTGGCGTTGCAGCTGGCGCGCCAACTCGGCAGCGTCGCCCAGCGCGAACAACAGCCCTACGCCGGCCACCACTTCCGCGCCGCCGCCGCAGTCGGTGCAAATAACCGGCACGTCGGCAGCCATGGCTTCCAACAAAACCATGCCGAACGGCTCGTGATCGGAGCTCAACGCGAACACATCGAAGGCGCGAAAATAGCGGCGACCGTGGGCCACCTGGCCGAGAAAACGCACCTGCTCGGCCACGCCCAGATGCTGCGCCAGCGCCTTGAGCGGAGCCTCGAGCTTGCCGCTGCCCATAATTACCAACAGGCTGTTGGCTGGCAGGTTGGGCAAGGCTTCGGCGAAACCGCGCAGCAAGGTGGTTTGGTCTTTGTCCGGGTGCAAACGGCCGACGTTGCCGACAATCCACGCATCGCTCGCCAGGCCCAAGGCTTCACGGGCCTGCTCGCGGGTAAGCAACTCGGCGTGGATAGCCGCCAGGTCGACGCGGTTGTACAGGGTTTCAATGCGCTCAGTCGGCCAGCCCGGCAAGCTTTCGCGCAGGTCATCACGCACGGCGTCAGACACCCCGAGCAAGCTCAGGCGGCGTTTGAACCAGTTGGCGAAAAGAAAACGCGAGCGCCGGCGATAGTCACCAAACGCATGGTGCACGCCGATCACCGGTAAGTTGCTAGCGAGCAAGGCGACGTACACCGGTTTAAAACGGTGCGCGATGCACAAGGCAAATTGGCGCTCGCGGGTGATGCGTTTGATGTCGCGAATGGCCGCCAACTTCAGACCACGCACCTCGGCGCTGTGGTAGCCGAGAAAAATCACTTCGTCCGAACCCGAGCCCGCTTCCACAGCGGCGCTCGGTTCACCGGTCAGGTAAACGGTGGTGACTTTGTAGGGCGTGCCGTCGAACAGGCTGGCGTACTGACGGGCGCAGTCCAGAAACGGCCCGTCATAACCATGGCAGAACTGCAGAACGCGCAGTTCAGTTGAGCGTGTCATACCCGTCCGCGCCTTCCTTGATCACCAAAATGTCTTCCATGATCAGGTACTGCAGGTCCGAACCGAAGAACATGTTCAGCGCGTCGGTGGGCGAGCAGATCATCGGTTCGCCACGACGGTTCAGCGAGGTGTTCAGCGACACGCCGTTGCCGGTCAGGCCTTCCAAGGCCTTCATCATGTCGTAGTAGCGCGGGTTGTAGTCGCGCTTGAGCACCTGGGCACGGGAAGTGCCGTCTTCGTGCACGACTTCCGGCACACGGGTTTTCCACTCTTCAGCCACTTCAAAGGTGAAGGTCATGAACGGTGCTGGGTGGTCGACCTTGATCATCTGCGGGCCGACGGTGTCGAGCATCGACGGGCAGAAGGGGCGCCAGCGCTCGCGGAACTTGATTTGTTCGTTGATGCGATTGGCCACGCCAGCAATGCTCGGGCAACCAATGATCGAACGGCCGCCGAGGGCACGCGGACCAAACTCCATGCGGCCCTGGAACCAGGCCACCGGGTTGCCGGCGACCATGATTTCAGCGATGCGCTGCGGCATGTTGTCGATTTGCTTCCACTTCGGCTTGCTCACGTGGCGCGCGCAGGCGGCGATCACGTCTTCGTTGGAATACGAAGGGCCGAGATAAACGTGTTCCATTTTCTCCACTGGCACACCGCGCTTGTGCGAGATGTACGCGGCGGCGCCAACGGCAGTGCCGGCGTCACCGGAAGCGGGCTGCACGAACAGCTCTTTGACTTCCGGGCGGGCGATGATGCGTTGATTGAGTTTGACGTTCAGCGCGCAGCCGCCGGCGAAGGCAATTTTGCCGGTTTCCTTGAGGATGTCGCCCAGGTAGTAATCCATCATTTGCAGCGCCAGCTTTTCGAACAGCGCTTGCATGCTGGCGGCGTAATGGATGTACGGATCGTCGGCGATGTCGCCTTCGCGTTTCGGACCCAGCCACTCGATCAGTTTGGGCGAGAAGTAGAAGCCCTTGCCGTTCTCTTTATAGCGACGCAGGCCGATGACGTTGGCGTACTCGGTGTTGATGATCAGCTCGCCGTTTTCGAATTTGGCCAGGCGCGAGAAATCGTATTTGCTGGCGTCGCCATACGGCGCCATGCCCATGACCTTGAACTCGCCATCGAGCATTTCAAAGCCGAGGAACTCGGTGATCGCGCCGTACAGGCCGCCGAGGGAATCCGGGTCGAAGAACTCTTTGATCTTGTGGATCTTGCCGTTCTCGCCGTAGCCGAAGAACGTGGTGGCGTACTCACCTTTTCCGTCGATGCCCATGATCGCGGTTTTCTCGGTGAAGCCCGAGCAGTGGTAGGCGCTGGAAGCGTGGGCCAGGTGATGCTCGACCGGCTCGATTTTGACTTTTTTCGGGTCGAAGCCCAGTTGCTCGAGGCACCAGACGATCTTGTTGCGGTAGCGCTTGTAGCGACGGTTGCCCATCAGGATGGCGTCGAGCGAGCGGTCCGGCGCATACCAGTAGCGCTTGGCGTAGTGCCAGCGCGCTTTGCCGAAAATGCTGATGGGCGCGAAGGGGATGGCGACCACATCGACGTCCGACGGTTTGATGCCGGCCTGTTCCAGGCAGAACTTGGCCGACTCGTAGGGCATGCGGTTCTTGGCGTGCTTGTCGCGCACAAAGCGCTCTTCTTCGGCGGCCGCGATCAACTTGCCGTCGATATAGAGCGCAGCGGAAGGATCATGACTGAGGGCGCCGGAAAGGCCGAGAATCGTCAATGCCACGGGAAACCTCTTGCAACGACGCAGGACCAATGCCTGCGCGAAAAAGTCGGACGGCAAACCGAGGGTCGCCTGATAAAGCCGGGGATTATAGCCGCTGCGTAGCGCTGGGCGCGAGCGTGGCGCCAAAGCCTGAACGCGCCGCGGCGATAAGAAACGTCTGTGATTTCAAGCGCAACTTGCTGCGTTTGCTGTGGGAAAGCATTAAGCAAGAGACTTTGACGCGCCATTTGCCTAACCTGTATATACAAGTGTATATAGGTGCTCGTCACCCTTTCACCGGCATTTTTTCAGGACGTCTTCCATGTCGAATCCACTGCTGCTTCAGCCCGGCCAACTTTCCCTCGAACAGCTACGCGCGATTTATCAGCAGCAATGCCCTGTCGAACTCGATCCGGCCGCCAAAGCAGTGGTCGATACCAGCAACCGCACGGTGCTGGAAATCATCGACAACAAGCGCACGGTGTACGGCATCAACACCGGCTTTGGGCTGCTGGCGCGCACCTCGATCCCGACTGAATCGCTGGCCAAATTGCAGCGCAACCTGCTGCTGTCGCACTGCACCGGCACCGGCCCGTTGTTGGATGACGCCAGCGTCGGTCTGATCATGGCGCTGAAAGTGGGCTCGCTGGCGCGCGGCTTTTCCGGCATTCGCTGGGAAGTGATCCAAGCCCTCGCCGCGCTTTACAACGCCAAGGTCTATCCGTGCATTCCCTCGCAAGGTTCCGTAGGCGCTTCTGGCGACTTGGCGCCACTGGCGCATATGTCCGCCGTGCTGATCGGCATTGGCCGGGTGCGCCATAACGGCCGCGAGATGGATGCCGTTGAAGGCCTGGCCATTGCCGGCCTCACGCCCATGGTGCTCGGGCCGAAGGAAGGCCTGGCGTTGATCAACGGCACGCAGGTGTCCACGGCGCTGGCGTTGCGCGGTTTGTTCGCGACGGAAAAACTGTTCAGCGCCGCCGTGGTGGCCGGCAGCTTGAGCGTTGAGGCGTTGAAAGGCTCAGCCGTGCCGTTCGACCCACGCATTCAAGCGGTGCGCGGTCAGGCCGGGCAAATTGATGTGGCGGCGTTCTACCGCGAGCTGTTGGGCAGCACCAGCGAGATCCGCGAATCCCACGCCGACTGCACCCGCGTGCAAGACCCCTACTCCCTGCGCTGCCAGCCACAAGTGATGGGCGCCTGCCTGGATCACCTGCGCTTTGCCGCGAACATTTTCCTGCGTGAGGCCAACGCCGTTTCCGACAACCCGCTGGTATTCAGCGCCGATGGCGACGTGTTGTCGGGCGGCAACTTCCACGCCGAGCCGGTGGCCATGGCCTCCGACGTGTTGGCCCTGGCCATCGCCGAAATCGGTGCCCTGTCGGAGCGCCGCATTGCGCAACTGGTCGACCCGGCGCTGTCCGGCCTGCCGGCATTTCTGGTGCGCGAAGGCGGCTTGAACTCGGGCTTCATGATCGCCCAGGTGACCGCCGCAGCGTTGGCCTCCGAGAACAAAACCCTCGGTCATCCGGCGTCCATCGACAGCTTGCCGACCTCAGCCAACCAGGAAGACCACGTGTCCATGGCCACCTTCGCCGCCCGCCGTCTGCTCGACATGGCCGGCAACAGCAGCGCCGTGGTCGCCATCGAACTGCTCGGCGCCGCTCAGGGCGTAGACCTGCACGCGCCGCTGAAAACCTCACCGCTGCTGGTTGAAGTGCTGGAAATGGTGCGCCGCGAAGTGCCGCACTATGACGAAGACCGCTACTTCGCCCCCGACATCGCCGCCGCACGGGCATGGGTGGAAAACGGCGTATTTGGGCAATGGCTGGCGTTTGATCGGTTGTATTAACAGCATCGAGGCTGAAGCCTCTCCCACAATTAGATATGCCCCTGTGGGAGAGGCTTTAGCCTCGATTTTTGATCGACTGAAGCTCAATCAAGCAATACGGATGCTCCGCCCGAAACCGCAACGTTTGCAGCCGGCCAGCGCCGCCCTGCAAGCAGTCGTAGCGCCCCAGCTCCACTTCCCCGCCTTCCACGTCTACCCGCAACCCATCCCCGGCACTGAACACCAGCACGGTCGCCGCCGAGGTCAGCACGCTGCTCTCCCCCGCTGCCATCCACTGCAATCGCGCGCTGCAACGCTGCGGTGAATAGATCAGGTTGAAGTCCCGAATCGCCCCGCCAAGCAAGCTGCACTGCACCTGGCTGTCGCCGGAAAATGCGTACGCATCCAACGCCTGTAGCGGGCGGCTCATTTGCCCGTCCACTTCAAGCTGCATGCCGTCGCCTTCCAGCACGGTGATGATGCGTTGGTAGCCGGTGAATGCCGAGAACGGCCCCGGCTGGGTGACGTCGGCGATGGACAGGCGCCAGGCGAATGCCTCAAGCCCGTCGCCATCGCGGGCGATTTCCAAGGTGCTGCCGGCGCCGTTTTTCCACGGCATGCGCACGTAATCAGCGGCACGCAGCACCTGCCAGGTCATGAGGCGAAGCGCCCTTCCAGACGATGGCGCGAGCCCGGGTACAGCAGGCGCGCGACCGTCACGGTGCGGCGCCCCGACCAGGTACGGCGGCGAATCAGCAAGCACGGCTCGCCGCGTTCAATTTGCAGCAGCTTGCATTCGCTCGGCTCGGCCAGAATCGCTTCCACAACATGCTCGCCTTCGCTCATCGGGGCGATTTGCATCAGGTAGGCGTACGGCGTGGCAACGGTGAAATCCTGGGTCAGGTAATCCGGGGCGACGCTGGCGTTTACGTAGCGGTCTTCGATCTGCACCGGCACGTCGTTTTCGTAGTGCACGATCACCGAGTGAAACACCCGCTCGCCTTCGCGAACGTCCAGCGCCATGGCGCGCTCGGCGCCGGCTTTTTCCTCTTCCAGGCGCACCACCACGCAATGGTGGCGATGGCCGCGAGCGGCGATTTCATCGGCGATGTTGTGCACTTCAAACAGCGCCGACTGGCCTTTGGGCTCGGCCACAAAGGTGCCGACGCCTTGCATGCGCACCAACAGACCGTCGGCCGTGAGTTCACGCAAGGCGCGGTTGATGGTCATGCGGCTGAAACCGAGTTGCGCCACCAGCTCGCTCTCGGAGGGCACGCGATGGTGGGGCGGCCAGGCGCCGGTGTGAATCTGCGCGCTGATCATCTGCTTGACGCGCGCGTACAACGGCGCAGGTTCGTCGCCCAGTTGCGCGGCCAGGGTGGCCATCTCGGACTGTGGAGCGGACACAGCAATCTCCTCGGCAAAACTTCGCGACTGGCGCGACGGTGGCGAGAGTTTACGTTTCACGTTTGCCTCTGTATATGTATATACAACCTGAATTCGCCCTGGAGCGCCCGGAACATGCCTGTTTTCTTCGCTGAGCGCGCCTTGCTGGCCGATGGGTGGGCGCGCAATGTGCGCCTGACCGTAGGCGCCGATGGCGTGCTGCAACAGATTCAAACCGAGGCCACCGACGAGGGCGCCGAGCGCCTGAGCGGCCCGCTCCTGCCGGGCATGCCCAATCTGCATTCCCATGCGTTTCAGCGCCTGATGGCCGGGCTGGCGGAAGTGGCCGGCAACCCCAACGATAGCTTCTGGACCTGGCGCGACCTGATGTACCGCCTGGTCGCCACGCTGAGCCCCGAGCAGATTCAAATTATTGCCCGCCAGCTGTATATCGAAATGCTTAAAGCCGGATACACCAGCGTCGCCGAATTCCATTACGTGCACCACGACGTCAACGGCCAGCCCTACGGCGATCCGGCTGAGCTGGGCTTGCGCATCAGCCAGGCGGCGAGCGACAGCGGCATCGGCCTGACGCTGCTGCCCGTGCTGTATGCCCACGCAGGCTTTGGCGGTCTGCCGCCTAGCGAAGGCCAGCGGCGTTTTATCCATAGCAGCGACAGCTATCTCGCGTTGCAACAACGCCTTCAAGCCGCCCTGGCCGATCAGCCAAACCAGCGCCTGGGCCTGTGCTTCCACTCCCTGCGCGCCGTCACGCCTGAGCAGATCGAGCACGTGCTGGCAGCAAGCGCCAGTGACAGCCCGGTGCATATTCATATCGCCGAGCAACAAAAAGAAGTGGACGACTGCCTGGCCTGGAGCGGTCAGCGCCCGTTGCAATGGCTGTTCGACCACGTCGCGGTGGACGCCCGCTGGTGCCTGGTGCACGCCACCCACGCCAACCCTGAAGAAGTGCGGCAGATGGCGGCCAGCCAAGCTGTCGCCGGCCTGTGCCTGACGACAGAAGCCAATCTGGGCGATGGCATTTTTCCAGCGGTGGATTACCTGGCCCAAGGCGGGCGGCTCGGCATTGGTTCGGACAGCCACGTGTCGGTGAGCGTGGCCGAAGAATTGCGCTGGCTCGAATACGGCCAGCGTCTGCGCGATCAGAAACGCAACCGCCTCTACCGCAGCGACCAGCCCATGATCGGCCGCACGCTGTACGACGCCGCCCTGCTCGGCGGCGCGCAAGCGTTGGGTCAGCCGATTGGCCAATTGGCCGTCGGCAAACGAGCAGATTTCGTCGTGCTGGATGGCGCCGACCCGTACATCGCCTGCGCCGAACAGGACGCCATTCTTAACCGGTGGCTGTTTGCCGGCGGTGTTCGGCAGGTGCGCGATGTGATGGTTGGCGGCAAATGGGTGGTGCGCGAGGGCCGGCACACTGATGAGCAAAGCAGTGCGCAGGACTTCGCCGGGGTACTGAAGGCGATGTTGGGGTGACCGGACGAGCTTCCTGCGCATCACGAGCCTGGGTCGCCGCGCTCGCGCGGATAACGGAGCCTGATCGTGCGTTAACCGCGGGTTCGGTTAGCAAAGCGAAGCCCAACGCCGTCGCCCACTCGACATTTATTCCACACGCACTGCACGGACGTTTTTTTTGCTGCGCACCGCGGGCATACTAGGCCGTCTTCATCCCGGTATCGCCCGCCCCATGCTTCGCACCCTGACTGCCATTGTTCTTGCTCTGCTGCTATGCCCGGCCGTAGCCGACGAGCGCGCGGATGCGCAAAAGCAACTCGACGCTGCCCAGCGCGACGTTGTTGAACTGCAAAAACTGCTGAAGAAAATTGAAGCCGACAAGTCCGGCATTCAAAAGCAGTTGCGTGGCACTGAAACCGAAATGGGTGATCTGGAGAAGCAGATCAATACCCTTGAGCAGCAGCTCAAGAACAACGAGACCGAGATTCAGCGTCTCGAAGGCGAGAAAAAAAAACTTGAGGGCGCGCGAATCGAGCAGCAAAGGCTGATCGGTATCCAGGCCAGGGCGGCTTACCAGAGCGGGCGACAGGAATACTTAAAGCTGTTGCTCAACCAGCAAAACCCCGAAAAATTCGCCCGCACCCTCACCTATTACGACTACGTCAGCCAAGCCCGCCTCGACCAGCTCAACACCTTCAACGAAACCCTGCGCCAACTGGCCAATATCGAACGCGAAAGCGCGGCGGAAAAAGCTCAGCTTGCTGAGCGCAAGGGTTCTCTGGACGAGCGCCGCGACAAGCTTGCTCAGGTTCGCAAAGAGCGCCAGCAAGCCTTGGCCAAGCTCAACAGCGATTCCAAAAGCAGCGACCAAAAGCTCAAAGCCCGCCAGCAAGAACAAGCGGCGCTGGGCAATGTGCTGAAAACCATTGAGGAAACCCTGGCCCGCCAAGCCCGTGAAGCCAAGGCGGCGGAAGAAGCACGCAAGCGTGCCCAGGAAGAACAGCAACTGGCCATGGCCAACCGCCGCGTCGGCCCTGGCCAGAAGCCGGTCAGCGCACCGAGTGGCCCGGTGGTTTCCAGCGATGGCGCCGTGTATGGCGGCGCGTTCGCCAGCAGCCGCGGCAAGCTGCCGTGGCCGGTCAATGGCCGCATCGTTGCGCGATATGGAACCCAACGCGGCGACGACGCTCGTACAACATGGGACGGCGTACTAATCGGCGCCGCCGCCGGCAGCCAGGTGCGCGCCGTGCACGGCGGCCGTGTGGTATTTGCCGACTGGTTGCGCGGTTCGGGCCTGCTGGTGATTCTCGACCACGGCAACGGTTACCTCAGCCTGTACGGGCACAACCAAAGCTTATTGAAAGACGCGGGTGACATCGTCAAAGCTGGCGAGCCGATTGCGACAGTCGGCACCAGTGGCGGCCAAGACACCCCCGCGCTGTATTTTGCGATTCGTCAGCAGGGCCGCCCCAGCGACCCTGCGCAATGGTGTCGGGCGCAGGGATAGGCCCCGCACCTCTTAATAGTGGAGCTCGTTCGATATGCCGCATTTGTCTCGCCTTAATTCCCTGGCCCTGGCTATCGCGCTGGCGCTCGGCGCCCCGCTCCTGCACGCCGCCACTGACGTCGACGCCGCCACCGCACCGCCCGCGGCCAGCGCGCCAGCCACGAACAAGGCGCCGCTGCCGCTCGACGAGCTGCGCACCTTCGCCGAAGTGCTCGACCGCATCAAAGCCGCCTACGTGGAACCGGTCGACGACAAAACCCTGCTGGAAAACGCCATTAAAGGCATGCTCAGCAACCTCGACCCACACTCCGCCTACCTCGGCCCGGAAGACTTCGCGGAGCTGCAAGAAAGCACCAGCGGCGAGTTCGGCGGCTTGGGCATTGAAGTGGGCCTGGAAGACGGCTTCGTCAAGGTGGTGTCGCCCATCGACGACACCCCAGCATCCAAGGCCGGCATCCAACCCGGCGACCTGATCGTGAAAATCAACGGCGAGCCCACCAAGGGTTTGTCGATGATGGAAGCCGTCGACAAGATGCGCGGCAAAGCCGGCGAGAAAATTCAGCTGACCCTGGTGCGCGACGGTGGCGAGCCGTTCGACGTGCAACTGACGCGCGCCGTAATCAAGGTCA
Source organism: Pseudomonas sp. AC070 (assembly GCF_979258635.1). Taxonomy (NCBI): domain Bacteria; kingdom Pseudomonadati; phylum Pseudomonadota; class Gammaproteobacteria; order Pseudomonadales; family Pseudomonadaceae; genus Pseudomonas; species Pseudomonas sp. AC070. The sequence goes on along the minus strand of NZ_OZ409871.1, from coordinate 506,859 downwards.
AAAGCGTGAAGAGCCAAGCCCTCGAACCGGGTTACGGCTACCTGCGCATCACTCAGTTCCAGGTCAACAGCGGCGACGAAGTCGGCAAGGCGCTGGCCAAGCTGAAGAAGGACAACGGCGGCAAAAAACTCCGTGGCCTCGTGCTCGACCTGCGTAACAACCCGGGCGGTGTGTTGCAGGCGGCGGTTGAAGTGTCGGACCACTTCCTCACCAAAGGCCTGATCGTTTACACCAAAGGCCGTATCGCCAACTCCGAACTGCGCTTCTCCGCCGACCCGGCCGACGCCAGCGAAGGCGTGCCGTTGGTGGTGTTGATCAACGGCGGCAGCGCATCGGCTTCGGAAATCGTTGCCGGCGCCCTGCAAGACCAGAAGCGCGGCATTCTGATGGGCACCAACAGCTTCGGCAAAGGCTCGGTGCAAACCGTGCTGCCGCTGAGCAACGACCGTGCGCTGAAAATCACCACCGCGTTGTACTACACGCCCAATGGCCGCTCGATTCAGGCGCAAGGCATCGTGCCGGACATCGAAGTGGCCCGCGCCAAAATCACCCGCGAAGACGACGGCGAAAGCTACAAAGAAGCCGACCTTGCCGGGCACTTGGGCAACGGCAACGGTGGCAAAGACAAAACCAGCAGCGAGCTGAAAGCGCAGAGCGGCAAAGCCAACCTGCAAGATCAGGACTTCCAGTTGAGCCAGGCGTTGAGCCTATTGAAAGGGTTGAACGTTACGCGTAGCGAGTAATGGTCTGCTTAGCCGCGAGTGCTCTGGCAAAAGAGCATCGCGGCTAAAGCCGCTCCCACAGAGCTCAAAAGATCCTGAAGATCAGAAGATCAAATGTGGGAGAGGCTTCAGCCTCGATGCTTTCTAACTACAGATAGTTAGCTGAAATCTTGTCCACGGTGCCATCGGCACGCATCGCATCCAGTGCTTTCTGCAAACGCTGAATCACCTCGTCCGGGGTGTTCAGGTTCATTGCCAGGAACAGTTGGTTGTCGTTGAAACGCAACACGGTCACCAAGCCGTTCACGCCTTCCTGCTTGGCCATGTAACGCCCCACCGGGTCGGTAGTGGCCCACAGGTCAATTTTGCCTTCCATCAATTTGCTGACGTTTTCCTGGTCGCGAAGCGCGTTCACCGGGGTCATGCCTTTGCCTTCCAGGTATTGGCTGACCGAGGCGTTTTTATAGGCGCCGAGTTTGTAGGCGTTGGCTTGCTCGAGGCTGCTGAGCTTGAGCGTGCTGCCGGGCTTGGCCATCAGTACGGCGCTAGTGTTGGCCAGCGGGCCCACCCACTTGAACATCGTTTCGCGCGCTTCGGTTCGGGTGGTGGAGAACAGCCCGTAGTTGGCGTTGTCTTGGGTCAGCTTGTAGAGCCGGTCCCAGGGGAAGCGCAGGGTCAGGTTGTATTTGATGTCGGCGCGCTTGAACATTTCGCGCACCAGATCGGCGCTAATGCCATCGATGCCTTCGTCGCGGGCGAAGTTCTTGTCGTCGACCGCCATGTTGAAGGGCGGGAAATTCTCGGTCAGCAGCACCACTTCATAGCCTTCCGGCAATTCAGCATGGGCAGCGGCGGCGGTCAGGGCCAAGCCCAGCAACAGCGAACGGGAGATTAACTTCAGCATGATGGTGTGATGTCCTATCGACAATTTTATTGTGAGCAGCCGGGCTTCGGCGCAAGCGCGCAATCGTACAGGGAGCGTTGGAGAAATTTGTGACACAGCGCTCAGAGCGGAGCGAGCGTTTCCCGGCACATAGCGACCGGGAGTGGCAGGGGCGAGATAGACGGTTCCCAGCCATCGCGGCTCAAGCGGATCGCCGCTTTAGCCGCAATGCCTTTAGGGCCTAGAGGTAGTTATTGGTCACGTCTTCCACAAAGCCGTCGCTGCGCATTTCATCCAGCGCTTTCTGCAAACGCTGAATCACCTCATCCGGCGTATCGAGGTTCATGGCCAGATAAAGCTGCGCGTCATTGAAACGCAGAGCGGTGGACAAACCACTCACGCCTTCCTGCTTGGCCAGGTAGCGGCCGACCGGGTCGGTGGTGGCCCAGAGGTCGATTTTGCCTTCCATCAATTTGCTGACGTTTTCCTGGTCGCGCAGCGCATTCACCGGCGCCATGCCCTGGCTTTCCAAGTGTTGGCTCACGGCGTCGTTTTTGTAGGCGCCAACGGTGTATTTGCTCGCGTCCTTGAGGTTGCTCAGCTTCAGCGTGCTGCCAGGTTTGGCCAACAAGACCCAGCCCGTTTTCGCCAGCGGCCCCACCCATTTGAACAGCGGTTTGCGCTCTTCGGTGTAGGTGGTGGAGAACAGGCCGTAGTTGGGTTTGTCGAGGGTCAGCTTGTAGAGACGGTCCCAGGGGAAGCGCAAACTCAGCGAGTATTCGATGCCGGCGCGCTTGAACATTTCGCGCACGATCTCGGCGCTGATGCCGTCGATACCATCGTCACGGGCAAAGTTCTTGTCGTCGATGGCCATGTTGAAAGGCGGGAAGTTCTCGGTCAGCAACACCACTTTGTAGCCATACGGCAGCTCGGCATGGGCCAGCGTGCTTGCAGCCAGTGCAAGGCCCAACAACAGCGAACGGGTGAACACTTTCAGCATGATTTTGTCCTGTCTGCGATCGCATCGATCACACCGCGGACGGCATCGCTAAGCGTTCACCTGTGCATGCACGGACCCGGCACACGGCAGGTTAGGCCGCTGTTCGTTTCGTGGCGTGGCTCGAGAATATAGGTCGGTGCTCGGCAGGCTTGTGGCCCGCGTTGCAATGCTCTTCTTCTTGGAATGCCTATGTTGCAACGGGAACGTCTGGCCGCGCACCCTGGGTAGCGCGGCCGATTCGGCCCTACAGATAGCTGTTGAGGATTTCGTCGACGAAGCCCTCACTGCGCATCTTGTCCAATGCACCCTGCAGCTTCTGTACCACCTCATCGGGGGTCTCTTTATTCAACGCCAGGTAGAGTTGGGCTTTGTTGAAGCGCAGCACAGTTTGCAAACCGCTCACGCCTTCTTGCTTGGCCAGATAACGGCCGGCCGGGTCGCCGGTGGCCCACAGATCGATTTGCCCATCGCGCAGCTTTTGCGCGTTTTCCTGATCACGCAGCGCCAGGATCGGGTCGAGTTTGTGCTCGGTCAGGTACTCGGCAATGGCGTCACCTTTATAAGCGCCGACCTTGTACTGCTTGGCGTCATCGAGGCTGCTGAGGGTGATTTTGCTGTCAGGCTTGGCCAGCATGATCCAGTCGTCCGGGCCGATGGGGCCGACCCATTTGAAGGAATCTTCGCGCTCCGGCAAACGCGCGGTGACGAAGACGCCGTAGCCAGGCTTCTCCAGCGCCAGCTTATAAATGCGGTCCCACGGGAAGCGCAGGGTCAAGCTGTATTTGATACCGGCGCGCTTGAACATCTCCTTGACCACGTCGACGGCGATGCCATCGATGTTGTCTTCCTGGGCGAAGTTCTTGCCGTTGATGGCCATGTTGTAAGGCGGGAAGTTTTCGGTCAGCAGCACAATGCTGTAATCCGGGTCTACTTCGGCACGAGCACTGCCAGCGAGCACCAATACGGTGCTGGCCAGCGCAAGCAACAGGCGTTTGAACATTTCGGTATCTCTACTTCTGAAGGTATGTGAAGCGTAACGCGCGGCCTTGGTGGCTTTATGCCAGGCCTTGCGCAGCACTATGCAACTTAGCAGCCAGATGGAATTGCTGCAGCCTGAGCGTAGAGCTGCTCTAGCGCACCACAATGCCCCGGGCGGCCATATAGGCCTTCGCCTCAGGCACGGTGTATTCGCCAAAGTGGAAAATACTCGCCGCCAGCACGGCCGACGCTTTGCCTTCGATAATGCCGTCTGCCAGGTGCTGCAAGTTACCGACACCACCCGAAGCAATCACCGGAATGCCGACGGTTTCGCTGATGGCGCGGGTAACGCCTAGGTCGAAGCCGTTCTTCATGCCGTCCTGGTCCATGCTGGTGAGCAAAATTTCGCCGGCGCCGAGGTCTTCCATCTTTTTCGCCCACTGCACAGCGTCCAAACCTGTCGGCTTGCGGCCGCCGTGGGTGAAGATTTCCCAGCGCGGTGTTTCGCCCGGTAGCGAAACCTTTTTGGCGTCGATGGCGACCACGATGCACTGCGCGCCAAAGCGCGAAGCAGCTTCGCCAACGAACTCGGGGTTGAACACGGCGGCGGTATTGATCGACACCTTGTCGGCGCCGGCATTGAGCAGGTTGCGAATGTCTTGCACCGTGCGCACGCCGCCGCCCACGGTCAGTGGAATAAACACCTGGCTGGCCATGCGCTCGACAGTATGCAGCGTGGTGTCGCGACCATCGACGCTGGCGGTGATGTCGAGAAAGGTAATTTCATCGGCTCCCTGCTCGTCGTAGCGACGGGCAATTTCCACCGGGTCGCCGGCATCACGGATGTTCTCGAATTTGACGCCTTTGACCACGCGGCCGTTGTCGACGTCGAGGCAAGGGATGATGCGTTTGGCCAGCGCCATGGTTCAGTCCTCAGCCGTTGTAGGCGTCGCAGTAAGCCTGGGCTTCGGCGACATCCAGGGTGCCTTCGTAAATCGCACGGCCAGTGATGGCGCCGATAATGCCGGGCGCCTTGGCGTCCAGCAGGGCTTTGATATCGCCCAGGTTATGAATGCCGCCAGAAGCGATCACCGGAATTTTGGTGGCAGCGGCCAACGCAGCGGTGAACGGCACGTTGCAGCCTTGCATCATGCCGTCTTTGGCGATGTCGGTATAAACGATGGCAGACACGCCGTCGGCTTCGAAACGTTTGGCCAGATCAATCACCTGCACGGTGCTCACTTCGGCCCAACCGTCGGTAGCAACAAAGCCGTCTTTGGCGTCGAGACCGACAATCACTTTGCCCGGAAACGCTTTGCACGCTTCAGCCACGAACTCCGGCTGCTTCACGGCCTTAGTGCCGATGATTACGTAACTCACGCCGGCTTTAACGTAGTGCTCGATGGTTTCCAGCGAGCGAATGCCGCCGCCGATCTGGATCGGGAGGTTCGGGTAGCGCTTGGCGATGGCAGTCACCACTTCGCCGTTCACCGGCTGGCCTTCGAAGGCGCCGTTGAGGTCGACCAGGTGCAAACGCCGGCAACCGCCTTCCACCCATTTGGCGGCCATGCTCACCGGGTCATCGGAGAACACGGTGGAGTCTTCCATCCGGCCCTGGCGCAAGCGCACGCAGGCACCGTCTTTAAGATCGATAGCGGGGATAATCAGCATCAGTCGAACCTGCTTAAGTCTTGGAATTCGGGGAAACGGGTCAGCTCTTTTCGAGCGCCCACAAGTCGCTTTCGATGCTCATGAACCTGTCAGCCAGGTGCGCCTGCACATCGGCAATCGCCTTGTTGTAAAACAGCGGCGCCACTTCGCGGGTAAACACCTCGAGCACTTCCTGGGCTTCAAAGCTGCCCAGCTCAAGCTCGAAACGGTCTTCCAGAAAGCGCTTGAGCACGGCCACCGCCGCAGCTTCCTGCGCCGGTTCCAGAGTCAGGCTGGGGGCTTTCTGTTTGCCGCGGCTCATTACCAGCGGCCATCCCAAGCGGCGAAATTCTGCAAAAGTTGCAGACCGTGGGTGTGGCTTTTTTCCGGGTGGAATTGCACAGCGAAACGCGAGCCATCGGCCAGCGCAGCGGCAAAGTCGACGCCGTAATGACCACGACCAGCCACCTGACGGGCGTTGGCGGCTTCGATATAGAAGCTGTGCACAAAGTAGAATCGCGCCAGGTCAGGAATGCTGTGCCACAACGGATGGTCGACGGTTTGCGCCACTTCGTTCCAGCCCATGTGCGGCACTTTCAGCGCTTCGTCGTTTTCGACCAGGTCTTTGCCGAAGAAGCGCACCTGACCGGGGAATTGGCCGATGCAGTCGACGCCGCCGTTCTCTTCGCTGTGATCGAGCAAGGCTTGCATGCCGACACAGATGCCGAGGAAGGGGCGGTCCTGGCTGACTTCACGCACCAGGCTGTCGAAGCCCAGGCGGCGAATTTCAGCCATGCAATCGCGAATGGCGCCAACGCCTGGAAACACCACACGGTCGGCTTCACGAATTACAGTGGCATCGCTGGTGATCTGCACCCGGCCGGCACCTACGTGCTCAAGCGCCTTGGCCACCGAGTGCAGGTTGCCCATGCCGTAATCGATGACGGCTACCGTCTGCATTACAGGCAGCCCTTGGTCGATGGCATTTGCCCGGCCATGCGCTCATCCAGCGTCACCGCCATGCGCAGCGCGCGGCCGAAGGCCTTGAACACGGTTTCGATCTGGTGGTGGGTGTTGTGGCCGCGCAGGTTGTCGATGTGCAGGCTGACCAGCGCGTGGTTAACGAAGCCCTGGAAGAATTCCTGGAACAGGTCGACATCGAAGCCGCCAACGGTGGCGCGGGTGTACGGCACGTGCATTTGCAGGCCGGGGCGACCAGAGAAATCGATCACCACGCGCGACAGCGCTTCGTCCAACGGCACGTAGGAATGGCCGTACCGCACGATGCCCTTCTTGTCGCCGATGGCCTTGGCAAACGCTTGCCCGAGGGTGATACCGACGTCTTCCACCATGTGGTGGTCGTCGATATGCAGATCGCCTTCGGCTTCGATATCCAGGTCGATCAACCCGTGACGGGCGATCTGATCGAGCATGTGCTCAAGAAAAGGCACGCCAATGGCAAAGCGTGCTTTGCCGGTGCCATCCAGATTGATAGACGCCTTGATCTGGGTTTCCAGAGTGTTGCGTTCGACGGATGCCGTACGTTCGGCCATCACCAGCTCCACGAATCTTAATGCGAAAGGGCCCGCATTATAGGCCGACATCCGCTGAACCTTGAAGCCAAAAGGATGCGTCGTGTTTATCGGCTCCATAGAAACAACGAAGCCGACGCAAGGTCGGCTTCGTTAACACGCGGTCGAGGGTTTCGGGGCTAAGACCAGGCAAGGCGCCCCGGAGCTTTTAAGCGCAGCGTACTCCAGTACGTGAGCATTAAAAGCGAGGACGCAACGCCGCCTGGTCGACGACCCGGAAGCCGGTCAGCTAAACAAGACCACGGTCTTCAGCAATGTCACCCAAATACCCCAGGCGAGGGGAATACCTACTGCAAGCCATGCCGCGATAACCAACGGCTTGCTCTTCGGATCAGCAGTCCACTCCAGATTGGCAGCAGTCTGCACAGCGTTGTCGTTACCAATGGCACGCTCGGCCGCCAGTTCGGCGTCGGTCATAAAGTGCTTGGCCGCAACCGGTTTCACCAGCGCGTTGCAGATAAAGCCCACCACCAACAGACCCGCCAGAATGTACAAGGTGATGTCGTAGGCATCGGCCTTGGCCACGCCAACGCTCAGTTGGTATTCGCGGATGTAGTTCACCAGAACCGGGCCGAGGATGCCGGCGAAGGCCCAGGCGGTCAGCAGGCGACCGTGAATGGCGCCGACCATTTGCGTACCGAACAAGTCCGCCAGGTAAGCCGGCACGGTGGCGAAACCGCCGCCGTACATCGACAGAATCAGGCAGATGCTGAACACAAAGAACGCCACGCTGCCCAGGTGACCGGTCCACGGCACCAGCGCGTAGAGCATGAAGCCCAGGGCGAAGAACACGAAATAGGTGGTTTTGCGGCCGATCAAGTCGGAGAACGACGACCAGAAGAAACGACCACCAATGTTGAACAGACTCAGCAAACCGGTGAAGCCGGCAGCGATGATCGCGATCTGCGCCAGTTGCTCAGGGCTCAGTTCGCCAAAGCTCTGGTGCGTACCGATCAGGCGCCCGGCAAACACTTCCTGCAGCAGCGGAGACGCCATGCCGATGATGCCGATACCCGCCGACACGTTCAGGCACAGCACGGCCCACACCAGCCAGAACTGCGGAGTTTTCCAGGCTTTGCTGACGTGCACGTGACCCTTGGTGATCATTTCGTCGTTGGCTTTCTTCACCGGCGGCGTCCAGCCCTCAGGCTTCCAGCCAGTTGGCGGAACGCGGTAGGCCAGTGCACCACCCATCATGAACACGAAGTAGATAACAGCCATGACAGCGAAGGTTTGCCATACGCCGACGCCATCCGGGCCTGCGAAGAAACCCATCAGCTGTGCAGCCAGCGGCGCGCCAACCATGGCGCCACCACCGAAACCCATGATCGCCATACCGGTGGCCATACCGCGTTTGTCCGGGAACCACTTCACCAGCGTCGACACCGGCGAGATATAGCCCAAGCCCAGGCCGATACCGCCGATCACGCCCGAGCCCAGCCACATCAGCCAGATCTGGTGGGTATACACACCCAATGCGGAAATCAGCAGACCGCCGCACCAGAACACGGCGGAAACCACACCGGCCTTACGCGGGCCAGCATGTTCCAGCCAGCCACCGAAAATGGCAGCCGAGCAACCGAGGAATACGAAGAACAAGGTGTACAGCCAACCCAACATCGAAATCGGCCAGTCGCAATCGCTGGCGAATACTTGTTGGAAGAAGCCAAGATCGGCGCCACACGCCACTGGCGCGGTAATGCCGATGGCCTTGGACAGCGGCAGCCAGAATACGGAGAAGCCGTAGGCCATGCCGATACACAGGTGAATTGCCAGAGCCGCAGGCGGCACTAGCCAACGGTTGAAGCCTGGAGCAGCGATGATGCGCTCCTTGGACAGAAACGCAGATTTCGCTGCGCCGCTGGCCACTGCAAGGGCGTCACTCATTTCGAGGATCTCTCTATGTTTTTTAGTATGGGCAGATAGGTGAAGCGGTAGAACGCAAGAGGATATCGCCTACAGACGTACGACGACTAGGTTTGCGCGTACCATTTGTTGAACAACGCACATTTGACCCACATCAATCTTTCTCACGAGGCTCTAGCCCAGGCATGCCGGTACTTGTAGAAGAAATAAATGAACCCTCAAGTCAGGATTTAACCGACCTGAACAAGGTGTACCAGGACGCGCCCGACTGGCTGCTGGCGCCCTTCGCCAGCCGCGAGCAGCTCATCGAAACCGCGCTCGCTCATCAGCGACTAATCGCCGGGCGCTTCAACGACCGTTTGTTGGGCGCGGCCCTGCTGGAAAAAGGCGAAAACGCCTGGCGCTTGTCGCACCTGTGCGTACGTGCCGTCACCCGCAAGCGTGGAGTGGCCCGGCGTTTGTTGGCTGAAGTGCAACGCTTGGCAGACGCAGCGGGCAAACCGCTGCACCTGGCCGCCCCCCAAGGTCACTTGGAAAGCCAAGCGTTGGCCGCCAAAACCGGCCTGGTTCTGCACCCGCTGTAAGCCCTGCGCGTAAGCCGGGCACAGCAGCGGAACCACCGCAGCGCGTGCCCATCCAATCCTCCAGCCACTGCCACCGCTGGTCGGCGTTATACTCCGGCATCGTTTTTTCCCGTCTTCGCGCTGCTTTTCAGCCCTCACCAACAAGGAATCGTCCATGAAATCGTTTGGCAAAATCCTGGGTTTGTTCTTCCTCGGAGTCTTGCTGATCCTCGTGGCGCTGGGCTTCGCCCTCACCCACCTGTTCGATCCCAACGACTACAAAGACGAGATCCGCCAGATCGCCCGCGACAAGGCCAACCTCGAGTTGACCCTTAACGGCGACATCGGCTGGAGCCTGTTCCCGTGGCTGGGCCTGGAACTGCACGACGCCACCCTCGCCAGCGCCACCACGCCGACCCAACCGTTTGCCGACCTGCGCATGATCGGCCTGTCGGTGCGCGTATTGCCGCTGCTGCGCCGCGAAGTGCAAATGAGCGACATCAAAGTCGACGGCCTCAACCTTACCCTCGCCCGCGACGAACAAGGTCGCGGCAACTGGCAAGACATCGGCCGCCCAGCTAAACCGGCCGACGCCGGCCAAGCGCCGCAAACAACGCCGCCAGCCAATGAAGGCACGCCAGACACCAAGCCGTCGCAACCGATGAAACTGGACATCGACAGCCTGACCCTGACCAACACCCGCATCGACTACAAAGATGCCAAAACCGGCCGCCAATTCAGCGCCGAAGGCATCGAACTCACCACCGGCGCTATCCGCGAAGGCGCAAACATTCCGCTGAAACTCACCGCCTTCCTCGGCACCAACCAACCGGTGCTGCGCGCCAAAACCGAACTGGCCGGTGAACTGCGTTTCGACCGCGCCCTCAAGCGCTATCAGTTCGAAGACCTGAAACTTTCGGGCGAAGCATCCGGCGAGCCGTTGAACGGCAAAACCGTCACCTTCGCCGCCCAAGGCCAATTGCTGCTCGACCAAGGCGCGCAAGTGGCCGAATGGAACGGCCTGAAATTCTCCGCCAACCAACTGCGCGCCCTCGGCGAGCTGAACGTGCGCGAGCTGGACAAAGAACCGCAGCTCACCGGCGGCCTGTCCATCGCCCAGTTCAACCTGCGTGAATTCCTCGATGGCATCGGCCACCCGGTTCCTGCCAGCGCCGACGCCAATGCCCTGAGCAAAGTCGAGCTGGTCGCCCGCCTGCAAGGCAACGCCAACAGCCTGGCCCTCAACGAGCTGAAACTGAAAGTCGACGAAAGCGCCTTCACCGGCAGCCTGGCCGTCACCGACATCGCCAAGCAGGCCTTAAGCGTTCAGCTCAAAGGCGACACGCTCAACCTCGACAACTACCTGCCAGCGAAAAAGAAAGAAGACGAGCCGCGCAGCAACCGCCAAAACGAAGTCAGCGGCACCCTCGCCAGCGCTGGCCGCGACGGCAACAGCGACCTGCCCAACCCGCCGAGCCAGCAAGCCTGGAGCGAAGAGCCGGTGCTGCCTATCGACCAACTGCGCAAGGTGACCGCCGACTTGAACGTGGGCCTCGGCCTGCTCACCGTCGATAAACTGCCAATCGAAAACGCCAGCATCAAAGCCAACGCCAAAGACGGCCTGCTGACCGTGGAAAACGTGCGCGGCGACCTCTACAACGGCAACTTCAACGCCACCGCCAGCCTCGACGTGCGCCCTGCCGTGCCGCTTTTGAAAGTGCAAAAACGCATCACCCGCGTACCGGTGGAAAAACTCCTCGCCACGCAAAAGGAAAAACCGCCCGTGCGCGGCCTGCTCGACCTCAACGCCGACTTCAGCACCAGCGGCAACAGCGAAAAAACCTGGATCGAAGGCCTCAACGGCAACGCCAGCTTCGCCCTTAGCGACGGTGCGCTGATCGACGCCAACCTCGAACAGCAACTGTGCAAAGGCATCGCCACCCTCAACCGCAAGTCGTTGAGCAGCGAGCCACGCAGCAAAGACACACCGTTCGAGCAATTGGACGGCACCCTCAGCGTGCGCAACGGCGTGGCCAACAACCCCGACCTGAAAGTGCGCATTCCAGGCCTGCGCGTAAACGGCAACGGCGACATCGACCTTCGCGTACTGGGCATGGACTACCGCGTCGGCATCATCATCGACGGCGACAAGAGCGACATGCCCGACCCGGCCTGCGAAGTGAACAAACGCTACGTCGACGTCGAGTGGCCACTGCGCTGCCGTGGCCCGCTGGAACTGGGCGCCAAAGCCTGTCGCCTGGACAAAGACGGCATGGGCAAAGTGGCCGCCAAACTGGCCGGCGACAAACTCAATGAAAAACTCGAAGAGAAGCTCGGCGACAAAGTCAGCCCGGAACTCAAAGATGCACTCAAGGGCCTGTTCAAACGATGAACCCCGAGCAATTCAGTAGCGCGGTACTCGACTGGTACGACCGCCACGGCCGCAAAGACCTGCCCTGGCAACACAACATCAGCCCATACCGCGTGTGGGTGTCGGAAATCATGCTGCAGCAAACCCAGGTGAGCACCGTGCTGGGCTACTTCGACCGCTTTATGGCCGCCCTGCCGACCGTAAAAGCCCTGGCCGAAGCCCCCGAAGACGAAGTGCTGCACCTGTGGACCGGCCTGGGCTACTACACCCGCGCCCGCAACTTGCAAAAGACCGCGCAAATCGTCATGGCCGAACACGGCGGTGAGTTTCCCCGCAGCGTCGAACAGCTCACCGAGCTGCCCGGCATCGGCCGCTCGACCGCAGGCGCAATTGCCAGCCTGTCCATGGGCGTGCGCGCGCCGATTCTGGACGGCAACGTCAAACGCGTACTGGCCCGCTACGTCGCCCAAGAGGGCTACCCCGGCGAGCCAAAAGTAGCCAAACAGCTGTGGGACGTCGCCGAACGCTTCACCCCGCATGAGCGCGTCAACAACTACACCCAAGCGATGATGGATTTGGGCGCCACGCTCTGCACCCGCAGCAAACCCAGCTGCCTGCTTTGCCCGCTACAAAGCGGCTGCCAAGCGCACATGCTCGGCCTGGAGATTCGCTACCCCATCGCCAAGCCGCGCAAAACCCTGCCGCAAAAACACACCGTGATGCCGATACTCGCCAACCGCGACGGCGACATTCTGCTCTACCGTCGCCCCTCCACCGGCCTGTGGGGCGGGCTTTGGAGCCTGCCCGAACTGAGCGAGCCCGCCGCCCTGGAAACCTTCGCCCTCCAACGCGGCCTGACCCTCGGAAGCCGCCGCGAACTGGCCGGCATCACCCACACCTTCAGCCACTTCCAACTGGCCATCGAACCGTGGCTCATCCACGTTGAGAGCGCCACACCTGGCGTGGCCGAGGCCGACTGGCTCTGGTATAACCTCGCCACCCCGCCCCGCCTGGGGCTTGCCGCGCCAGTAAAAAAACTGCTGAAACGCGCCGCAGACGAATTGAACGCTGGAGAACCGACATGACCCGCACCGTACATTGCCGCAAACACAAACAAGACCTGCCGGGTCTGCCCCGCCCGCCGTACCCCGGCGCCAAAGGCGAAGACATCTACAACAACGTCTCCCAGCAAGCCTGGGACGAATGGCAAAAACACCAGACCCTGCTCATCAACGAGCGCCGCCTGAACATGATGAATGCCGAAGACCGCAAATTCCTCCAAGCCGAGATGGACAAATTCCTCTCCGGCGAGGAATACGCCCAAGCCGAAGGCTACGTCGCGCCTAGCGATTCCGAGAAAAAATCGTAAGCGCCCGGATTAATTAAATATTTTTAAAAAAGCGTGTTGACAGAGGTGCTTCAAATCCGTCTAATAGCGCCCCGTTGGCCCAGGTAGCTCAGTCGGTAGAGCAGGGGATTGAAAATCCCCGTGTCGGCGGTTCGATTCCGTCCCTGGGCACCATCTTCAAGTTTCCAAGCGCTGTAACAAGCAACTGGAAACGACAAAAAACCCGCCTAGTGCGGGTTTTTTATTGGACGGGATTTGGCGGCTCCCCCCAACAAGCTCTTCTACTTCTCCTCTTCCCTGCCCGCATCCAACGCATAAAACTCATGCAGCTTCGCCTGCAACAATTGCTTGTCCGGCAGACGCGTCTGGTACTCGGCGATTAGCGCGGGCGATAGCGACCTGTTCAGCGCGTACTCGACCACCTCGTCGTCCTTGCTCGCGCAAAGCAGCACGCCGATGGCTGGGTTTTCGTGGGGTTTGCGTACGTCGCGATCAAGCGCCTCCAAGTAGAAGTCGAGCTTGCCGAGGTATTCCGGTTCGAAGCGGCCAACTTTCAATTCGATTGCCACCAAGCAATTCAAACCGCGATGGAAGAACAGCAGGTCCAAGGCAAAATCGCGACTGCCAACCTGCAAGGGATATTTGGAACCGACAAAGCAGAAGTCGCGACCCAATTCGCTGAGGAAGTCCTTTAGCCGCGCGAGCAAGCCGTCGTGTACCTCGCTCTCGGCATGCCCGTTTGGCAGACCTAGAAATTCGATCATATAGGCGTCGCGGAACACCTCTAACGCAGCGGGCTGGCTTTGTCTCAACATTGCCGAGACCTGAGGCGGCTGGGTGACGCTGCGCTCGAACAAGGCAGCTTTGAATTGGCGCTCCAGCTCGCGTTTGGACCAGTGTTCCTGCACCGCCATACGCAAGTAGAACTCGCGCTCTTCCGGCCGTTTGCTCTGGCCGAGAATTATCTGGTTAAGGCTCCACGACAATTGTCGCGCCAGTGGCGCGACTTTCTCCTGACCGCGATAAACCTCATAAAACTGGCGCATGCGAAACAGATTACTGCGGGTAAATCCTCGCAGCGTGGGCTGCGTCAGCGCCAGATGCTCAGCCAGTTGCGCCACTACAGAGTCGCCCCACTCAGCCCGCTCCTGCTTGCGACTGATATAAGCGCCCACTTGCCAGTACAGCTCGATAAGCTGGGTGTTAACCGCTTTCAATGCCTGCTGGCGAGCGCCCTGTATAAGGGCAAGTACCTCGTCGAAACGTGCATGGGTGGCGCCAGCCGAAACGGCAGGTTCAGTCATGTGCATCGCCCTCAAAAATCCGTTGGATTGGGGCAGCACCAACTTTTTCTCTAGCGAAAGGCACTGCCACTTGGGCGCAACCCTAACCGTGGATGCATTCAAGCAGGAGGGCGGTTCTCGACTGCAACAGGGTTCGACTTCACCGAACTCGCGAGCAGCACCGAGGTTCTGCGCCTTTCGAGACCGCACCGCTAGCAACCCGCTCCGCGAGTTACACGGGACTACTCGGTTAACCAGAAGCGTCGCACGCCTCTTTACCCCGCACCGTCCAAATTCTCCGTTGTCGCCCCCCCTTCAAAACTCCACCGTCCCCGCCACCTCAACCTGCCGCGCATCCCCAATCGAAATCAAAAACGCATTTGTCGACGACGAGTAGTAGGTCTTATCAAACATGTTCTTCACGTTGAGTTGCAGCTTCACGTTTTTGCCGCCGAGTTTGGTGTCGTAGCTGGCGAAGGCGTCGGCGACGGTGTAGTCGGGGAGTGTGAAGGTGTTTTCGGCGTTACCTGCGCGCTCGCCTACGTAGCGGGCGCCGGTGCCGAGGCGCAGGCGGTCGCCGCCGAGGATCTGGCCGAGGTCGTAGACGGCGAATAACGAGCCGGTGTGGCGGGCCACGTTGGCCAGGTCGTTGCCTTGCAGCGCCGGGTCTTTGGTGACCCAGGCGTCGAGGTAGGCGTAGGTGCCGATCAGGCTGAGTTGGTCGGTGAGCTGGCCGGTGATGTCCAGTTCCAGGCCGCGTGAGGTCACGGCGCCGGCGGCGCTGGCGAAGGTGTCGGTCGCGCCAGAAGGCGTTGTGTAGCTTTGCGTGACCATGACGTTTTCTTTGTCGATGGTGAACAGGGCGAGCGTGCCGGTCAGGCGGCCGGGCATGTCGAGTTTGGCGCCCACTTCCCAGGCTTTGCCTTCTTCAGGGTCCAGGCCGTTGATGCTGGCGGTGCCGTTCAAGGTGGCGATGGTGGAGTTGGGTTTGAAGGATTCGCTGTAGCCGCCGTACAGGGAAAATTCGTCGTTCCACTGGTACACGACGCCCACGCGCGGCAGCCATTTCTGACCGTTGATGTCGGTGTTTTTTATGAACGGCCGGCCCTTGCCGGCCAGTTGGTCGTAGAGCTGGTAGCGCGCGCCGCCGACGAGAATCCATTGGTCGTTGAGGTGTATGGAGTCTTGCAGGAACGCGGACTGGCTGTAGACCTTGTCGGTCTGGTCGCTTTCGCTGGCCACTACCGTGGTCGGCACTGGCACCTGGCCGTAAACCGGGTTTTGCGTGTCGAAGCGCACGCTGGTGTTTTGGCGCAGCAGGTCGGCGCGGAAGATTTTGCGGTATTCGTGGTCGACGCCGGTAAGTACTTCGTGGCGCAGGCCGCCCAGTTCCACGTCGCCGGAAAGGTCGAGTGTGCCGAAGTGTTCGGTGCTGACGGCACCGCGGGTGCCGTCGAGGCGACGCACTAGGCGCGTCGATCTGTCGTCCACGTAGCGGGTCACCCGCGCTTGGTAGTCGTCGTAGCGGTCACGGTTGTAGCTGTAGGCGAAGTGGGTTTTCCAGTCGTCGTTGAGGCGGTGTTCCACGTCGAAAATGGCCAGGTCGGAGCGGCCTTCGGTTTTGTTGTAGGGCTCGTCCAGGCGCGTTTTGCGCGATATGTCCAGCGGCTTGGTGCCGCCATTGGCGAGGATGGTGCCGCGGTCGAACGGGGTGACGTAGTCGCGGTGTTCCCACGACAGGTTCACGGTGGTGTCGTCGCCGAACCAGGCGAGCGAGGGGGCGATGGTTTTCTCGCGGCTGTTGCCGAAGTTGCGCCAGTAGTCGGCGTCGTCGTAGTCGGCGACCAGGCGGTAGGCCAGGTCGGTGTCGCCGATGGCGCCGGTGCTGTCGAGTTGGCCGCCGCTGCCGTTTTTGCCATCGCCGTAAGTGGAGCTGCGTGCGGTGATGGCGTTGTACTGCTGCAGTTGCGGCTTTTTGCTGACGAGGTTGATCACGCCGCCCGGGTCGAGAATGCCGTACAGCATCGAGGCCGGGCCTTTAAGCACTTCCACGCGCTCGACGTTGGCGGTGAAGTTGCGGCCCTGCACGGTGCGCATGCCGTCGCGCAGAATCGAGCCGTCGCGGTTGTCGCCAAAGCCGCGTTTCATTACGGCGTCCATGGTGCTGCCGAGGGTGTTGGCCTGGGTGATGCCACTGACGTTGATCAGTGCGTCATCGAGGTTGCGCGGTTGCTGGTCTTGCAGCACTTGGCGCGGGACCACGGCGATGGCTTGCGGAATCTCCAGCAAGGGCGCTTCGCTGCGCATGATTTTGCTGGCGGGCGGCGGTTGATAGCTGGTTGCTTGCTGCGAGCTGGCGTCGATGTTGACGGCATCTAGGTTCATGGCGCCGTCGCTGCTGCGCACCCGCTGCAGGGTGATGGTGCGCGCATCGCTGTGGCGGAAGGTGTAGCCGGAACCTTGCAGCAGTTGGCTCAGTGCCTGCTCGGCGCTGAGTTGGCCATTCACGACGGGCGCTTGCAGGCTGTAGGGCGCGTCGTCGCTGTAAACCAGGCTCAAGCCGGTGACGCGGCTGAAGGCGCTCAGCGCTTGCGGCAACGGCTGTGCGCTGATGGCGAAGCTGTAGCGCGCTTGTGTGGCGGCGGGTGGTGCATCGGCTGCCTGCACCAGTACAGGCACGCTGGCTGCCAGGAGCAGGGAAAGACCGAGGCCGTGTTTGCCTACCGTTACGTACGTCATGAGCACCTAATCCGTGAAAGTGACCCGACACCGGGCTTGCTGCGATCAATTCGCAATTACATGCACTACACGGATGCCGACGGGCATTACCTCACCGTCCGCTTAAATTATTTTTCTCGCCTACCGCAGCAGCGTCAGCCCCAGCACGGTTTGACGCTGGAAGCCGACCACGCTGGCGAGCGAGTCGAGCACTTTTTCCGGGTCTTGACTGGGGAAGCTGCCGCTGATGCGTTGCTGCCCGAGCGCCGGGTTGAGCAGCACGATGCGGTTGGGGCTGTAACGCTGCACGTCGTCGAGCACGTCGCTGAGCGGGGTTTTGTAGAAGGTCAGCCAACCCTGGCGCCAGGCCAGGCTGGCGTCGCTGTCGATGCCGTGCACCGCGCCGGCCTGCCCGTGTTGGTAGCTCACTTGTTGATTGGCGCTGAGCACTTGCGCGGTGTCGCCGGGGTGCGCGGTAACGCCGACACGGCCGGACTGCACCGTCACCTGCGCGCCCTTCTCTTGCAGGCGCACTTCGAATTGCGTGCCGAGCACCTGCGCTTGACCGTCGGCCGCGCTGACGACGAAGGGCTGGCCGGTGTGGCTGACGTGGAAATACGCCGCGCCACGCAGCAGCTCGATACGCCGCTGTTGGTCGGTAAAGCGCACTTGCACGGCGCTGTCGGCGTCGAGCAGCACAACGGTTTGGTCGGCCAGGGTGATTTGCCGCAATTGCCCCGGCGCCGAAACGTAGTCGGCGCGCACCGAGTCCAGCCACCGCTGCGGCTGCCAGCCCAGCAGGCCGAGCATCAGCAGCACGCTGGCGGCGGTGGCCAGCGAACCCAGCCACCAACGGCTTGCCCGGGCACGCGGCGCTGCGTCCATGGCGCGCAAGTAGTGCGCCAGCGCCGCCGCTTCTTCGGCGGCCATGCGCTGCGCCGGCTGCTCGGTGGCGGCCCATAGCGCTTGCACATTGGCATAGGCCTGCACGTGGGCGGGCTCGGCGTAAAGCCACCGGTCAAAGTCCGCACGCTCGGCTGCACTGGGCTGCGCAAGCAGGCGCTGGTGCCAGCTCAGGGCTACTTGGTCGGGCGATGGGGCGTCGTCGGCAACAACGCGCAGCGGGTGTGAACGGCTCATGGAACGGGCGACTCCAGGCTCGCCTTGCAGGCGTCGAGGGCGCGCATCATATGTTTTTCCACGGCACTCTGGGACACCTGCATGGCTTTGGCGATTTCGCCGTAGGTGCGCCCGTGCACGCGGTTGAGCAGGAAAATATGCCGCGTACGTTCAGGCAAGGCACGCAACGCGAGGTCGACTTGGCGCAGGTCGTAGCTGGCGTCCAGGGCCGTTTCCGGCGCGCTGGGTTCAGCCAGTTGTTCAGCCAGCAAACCGGTTTCGTTGCGGGTGCGCGAGGTTTCGCTGCGCAGGTGATCGATGGCCATGTTGCGCGCCGAGCGCAGCAGGTAAGTGCTGAGCTCTTCCACCTGCACCTGGGGGCGCCGCCAGAAGCGCAAGAACAAGTCCTGCACCAGGTCGGCAGCCGTAGCGCGGCAACCGACGCGGCGGCTGACCAACGCTTCCATCCGCGAGCGTTCGGACAAAAACACCCGCAGAAAATCCGCACGCAGCGCCGGCTCGGCCGTAAGCGGCGCAGCAGGGTGCGGATCGTGTTGGGAAATGGGGTCGGCCATGCGGGCGGGAATGTCGCGCGATCAGAATAATGCGCAAATGATAATGCCTTGCATTAAAGCCCGATAGTGGGGCCGGTCGGATATCATCGCCAGGGCCAATAGAGCGCCCCGTTGCGATGCCGCATAATGGCCGCCGTTTTCGCCTGCCCAGGAATTTCGCCGTGCCCCGCCCGCCTACTCCCAAGTGCTTGTTGGTTATCGGCTATGTCTGGCCGGAACCCCGTTCCTCGGCGGCCGGCGGGCACATGATGCAGCTGCTCGAGCTGTTCGTTCAGCGCGGTTGGCACATCACCTTTGCTAGCCCGGCCAACGAGGGCGAGCACAAAGCCGACCTGCAAGCGCTGGGCATCGCCGAGCAGGTGATCGAGCTGAACAACGAAAGCTTTGATGTGTTCGTCCGCGAGCTGAACCCTGCGGTGGTGCTGTTTGACCGTTTCATGATGGAAGAGCAGTTCGGCTGGCGCGTGGAGCAACAATGCCCGCAGGCACTGCGCGTGTTGGAAACCGCTGATTTGCAGTCACTGCGCGATGCGCGTCAGCAGCTTCTCAAAGCCCATATCGCGGCCGGCAATGGTGACGCGTGCGACGCGCTTTTCGCCCTGAACGCCGACGACATTTATCGGCACATGGCAGCCAGCGATACCGCGCAACGGGAGATTGCTGCGCTGTATCGCTGCGACCTCAACCTGATGATTTCCGACGCCGAAATCGCCCTGCTGTGCGAGCAGTTCCAGTTGCCCGCCGCGCTGCTGGTGCATTGCCCGCTGCTGCTGGATGCAACACCACGCCGGGTGCTGCCGTTCAGTGAGCGGGCGAATTTCATCAGCATCGGCAACTTTCGCCATGCGCCGAATTGGGACGCCGTGCTCTGGTTAAAACAGAGCATCTGGCCGCTGATTCGCCAGCAATTGCCGCAGGCGCAGCTGCGGATCTACGGCTCATACACACCGCCCAAAGCCACTGCGCTACACAACCCGGCGCAGGGTTTTCACATCATGAACTGGGCGCCGGATGCCTTGGCGGTAATGGAAACCGCGCGCGTGTGCCTGGCGCCACTGCGTTTCGGCGCCGGCATCAAAGGCAAGATTGCCGACGCCATGCTCTGCGGCACGCCAAACGTCACCACGCCGATTGGCGCGGAAGGCATGCACGGCGAGTGGCCATGGCCGGGCGAAATTTGCACCAGCGCCGCCACCTTCGCCGATGCGGCGGTGCGTCTGTATCGCGACGAAGCACACTGGCAACAAGCGCAGGACCACGGCTGGGCGCTGCTTGCCGCGCGCTATGAGCGTGGCCAGTTTGGCGAGTTGCTGATGCAGCGCATCGAGGCATGTCTGGCTACCCTGCCCGAGCACCGGTTGCGCAACTTCACCGGCGCGATGCTGCGCCACCATCAGCACAAGAGCACCAAGTACATGGCGCAGTGGATTGAAGCGAAAAACCGCCGCGATTAACCGTTAGCGAGAGCGCCCCATGGTCATCAACAAGAAAATCAACTCAGCCTCTGTGCGCATGAACCCGCTCGACCCGCTGGACACGTCGCTGGAGCTGCTGCACTTCGGCTTTCGCGGCCTGACGGTGGACGCCGACCGCTATCTGCACACCCTCGGTTTGTCGCGCGTGCATCACCGCATTCTGTACATCATCGCCCGCGCCGAACGCATTACCGTGGGCGATCTGGCCGTCACGCTGGGCGTCAGCAACCAGGCGCTGCACCGGCCGATGACGCATTTGTTCGAGCGCGAACTGGTCAGCCAGACCCGCGATCCGCTGCAGCACCGCTTCAAAATCCTAGCCCTTACCGAAACCGGCCAAGCCGTTGAGCAATGCGCCAGCGACCATGAACGCCAGGCCATTCGTGAAGCATTAGCGAGCACCGACGAGGCAGGCCAGGAAGCCTGGCACCGGGTGATGCAAGTGCTTGCCGAACGCCTCAACTGATCGGCTTTCAGGTGATGCGTTCGCGCACCATCACGCATTTGGCCAAGGGTTGAATCAGCGCAATCGGCGCTTCGTCACAGCTGATTATTTCCGGGCACACCAGCAGCGGATCGCACGCGCCCTGCTGCACCAGATCGAGCACTTTTGGGATGTGCGTGCGCACGTTGCACAACCCTACCGATAGCGTGACGTTGCGCAGGTACATGCCAAAAAGCGGAATGGCCGGGTCGTCGAAAATGATGCCGATGCATGAGCAGTGGCCGCCCGGTGCCAAGGCTAGCAGCCCTTTGTGCAAGGCGCGTGGGTCGCGCGTGGCGGACACCACCACGTCGTAGCGCTCATTCAGATTGCTCTCGTACCCCACTTCTACCTGCGCGCCGCAGCGCTCGGCGAGCCCGCGCCGATAGTCGTTGTCGTCGAGATAATCGACGCTGCCTGCCCCCGCTGCCTGCGCCATTTGCACGGCCAGTACGCCGAGGCTTTCCGTGCCGCCAACCACCAGCACACGCGCATCGTCACGGCTGGCCAGCGGAGTGCTGGTGGCAACCCAGGCGTCGGTGAGGTTGTCGCTGGCGCTGGCCGCCGCGACCGGGTCCACACCCTGTGGCAACGGCAGCAGCATGGCGTCGGCGTAGGGCACGCGCACCACTTCGGAAAACAGCCCACCCCAATGGCCTCCGGCCGGAATACCAAACGCCGCGTGGCGAGGCACGCTGCTGCACGCCATGGTCATGCCGCTCAGGCACTGGCGGCATTTTCCGCAGGAAATTTTCCACGGCACCGCCACCAGATCGCCGCGCTTGAACGTGGTGACTGCCGAACCCACTTCCAGCACCTCGGCGACGCACTCGTGGCCGATGGCGTAAGGCGGCTTGAAGGGCGTGGTGCCAGCTATGAGGCGGCGGTCCAGATCGCAGGAAGCCGACGCGACAGGCCGCACCAGCGCTGCTTCCGGGTTTTCCAGTTTTGGGCTCGGCACGTCCACCCAGCGCAAGTCACCAGGGCCCAGCAATCGCAGTTCGCGCATGGCTCAGCCCTTGATCATGAAGGTGGTGGTGGCCTTGGCGCAGAGCTTGCCGGCGCTGTCACGAATCAGAGCATCGCAAATCGCCAGGCTCTTGCTGCGCTCCACCAGCCAGCCGGTGACCTGATAACGCTCGCCGCTTTTCAGCGGGCGCAGGTATTTCACGCCGAGGTCGACGGTGGAATAAGCGGTGCGGTCGTCGAGCGTTGAAAACAGCGCCATGCCGGCGGCGCCGTCGAGGCAGGTGGCAGCGAAACCGCCGTGCACCATGCGCTGCGGATTGAGGTGACGGTCATCAGGCCGCGCCTCGATGGTGATCTTGCCGAACTCGACCGCGCGAGCGGTCATGGGAATGGTGTCGCCAATGGACGGATTGGGCAGATTGCCGTCCACCAGCGCTTGCAGGATTTGCAAGCCGGAGGTGGCGGGGCGTTGGTTTTCATCGGTCATTCCGCAAGCGCTCGTCAGGTGAGGAAGACCTGACAATACGCCGCGCACCATCTCACATCAACGATGTTGAATCGACAAAACAGGGGGCATTTCAGCCGCAATAAAACGGCGTTTCAGACCACGCTAGATTTGCGCAGAGTGTCGATATCCGCGCTGCTCAATCCCAACAACCGCTGCAACACCGCCTCGGTGTGCTCGCCTAGCAACGGCGGCGCCTGACGGTACTCAACGGGTGTTTCCGACAGGCGAATCGGGCTGGCCACCTGCGGCAGCGTGCCGCCCAGGCTGTGCGGCACCTCCACGCGCAAACCGCGCGCCAGCACCTGCGGGTCGGCAAACACTTGAGCCAGGTCGTTGATCGGGCCGCAGGGCACGCCGGCCTGCTCCAGCGCAGTCACCCATTCTGCGGTGGTTTTGAAAACGGTGGCCTGGCGGATCAGCGGAATCAGCACCGCGCGGTTGGCGACGCGTTGTTTGTTGTTGGCAAAACGCGGGTCGTCGGCCCACTCGGCATGGCCGGCCACTTCGCAGAATTTGCGGAACTGGCCGTCATTGCCGACGGTAAGAATGAAGTCGCCATCGGCCGTGGGGAAATCCTGATACGGCACGATATTGGGGTGGGCATTGCCCAGACGTTTGGGCGCGGTGCCAGTGGTGAGGTAGTTCATCGCCTGGTTCGCCAGGCAGGCGACCTGAACGTCGAGCAAGGCCATGTCGATATGCTGGCCGAGGCCGCTGCCGCTGCTTTCTCTGTCGCCGCTGTCGCGGTGGGCGAGCGCGGCGAGCACTGCCACGGTGGAATACAAGCCAGTGAGGATATCCGTAAGCGCCACGCCGACTTTCACCGGCCCGCCGCCCGCCTCGTCGTCCGGCTTGCCGGTCAGGCTCATCAGGCCGCCGAGGCCCTGAATCATAAAGTCGTAGCCGGCGCGTTTGGCGTAGGGACCGTTCTGCCCGAAGCCGGTGATGGAGCAATAAATCAGTCGCGGGTTGATGGCTTTTAGCGAGGCGTAGTCCAGGCCATAGGCTGCCAGGCCACCGACCTTGAAATTCTCCAACAGAATGTCCGACTGCACCGCCAGCTCACGCACCAGGCGCTGACCTTCGGGCTGGGTGAAATCCACCGTTACGGACTGCTTGTTGCGGTTGGCCGACAGGTAATAGGCGGCCTCGCTGGTGTTCTCACCCGCTGCGTCTTTCAAAAAGGGCGGGCCCCATTGGCGGGTGTCGTCGCCCACGCCGGGGCGCTCGATCTTGATCACCTCAGCGCCGAGGTCCGCGAGAATCTGCCCGGCCCACGGGCCAGCCAGTACGCGGGATAAATCGAGAACACGCAGATGAGACAGAGCGCCGGGCATGGGGGATCTCGCAGCAGGATATTTAGTACCGTAGGAGCGGCTTCAGCCGCGATGCTCTTGAAGATCACAAACATCGCGGCTGAAGCCGCTCCCACAGGTTTACGGCAATCAGAAGAAAGCTTGGATGCCGGTCTGCGCGCGGCCGAGGATCAGGGCGTGCACGTCGTGGGTGCCTTCGTAGGTGTTCACCACTTCCAGGTTCACCAAATGCCGCGCCACGCCGAATTCATCGGAGATGCCGTTGCCGCCCAACATGTCGCGCGCCAGGCGGGCAATATCCAGCGCCTTGCCGCAGCTGTTGCGCTTCATGATCGAGGTGATTTCCACCGCCGCCGTGCCTTCGTCTTTCATGCGGCCCAAGCGCAGGCAGCCTTGCAGCGCCATGGTGATTTCGGTCTGCATGTCGGCGAGTTTTTTCTGAATCAGCTGATTGGCCGCCAACGGCCGGCCGAATTGTTTGCGGTCCAGCGTGTACTGGCGGGCGGTGTGCCAGCAGAACTCAGCGGCACCCAGCGCGCCCCAGCTGATGCCGTAGCGGGCGGAGTTCAGGCAGGTGAATGGGCCTTTCAAACCGCGCACATCGGGGAAGGCGTTTTCTTCGGGGCAGAACACGTTGTCCATCACGATTTCGCCGGTGATCGAGGCGCGCAGGCCGACCTTGCCGTGAATCGCCGGGGTGCTCAGCCCTTGCCAGCCTTTCTCCAGCACGAAGCCGCGAATGGCGCCCTCATCGTCTTTTGCCCACACCACAAACACGTCGGCGATCGGGCTATTGGTGATCCACATTTTCGCGCCGCTGATGCGGTAGCCGCCGTCGACTTTCTTCGCGCGGGTAATCATCGAACCCGGATCGGAACCGTGGTCTGGCTCGGTCAAACCGAAGCAGCCGATCCACTCGCCGCTGGCCAGCTTCGGCAGGTATTTCTGCTTGGTGGCTTCGTTGCCGAACTCGTTGATCGGCACCATCACCAGGGATGACTGCACGCTCATCATCGAGCGGTAGCCGGAGTCGACGCGCTCAACCTCGCGGGCGATCAACCCGTAGCTCACGTAATTCAACCCGCTGCCACCGTACTGCTCGGGAATGGTGGCGCCGAGCAGGCCCACATCGCCCATTTCACGGAATATTTTCGGATCGGTCTGCTCGTGGCGGAACGCTTCGACAACGCGCGGCGCCAACTTCTGCTGCGCGAACTGCTGGGCGCTGTCGCGCACCATGCGCTCCTCTTCCGTCAGTTGCTGATCGAGCATCAGCGGGTCTTCCCAGTTGAAGCGAGCGTTGGCAGCCATGTGCGAAATCCTCAAGAGTTGGGTGCGGTCCAGCGCGGGGCTGGCGATGAGTTAACTCTAGACAGCCCAGCGCACCTGGCGCAAACGAGGTTTTTGCACAGACCTGTGCTAATTTCTCACTCCGAAAAGGCAATAACGGCTTTTTGAACCGTTTCATCGTGCACATAACGCATACGAGCCCGCCAATGCGCCGCAAAATCCCCAGCACCGCCGCCCTCGTCGCCTTCGACGCCGCCGCTCGCCATCAGAGCTTTACCAAAGCAGCGGAAGAACTCTCGCTGACGCAAAGCGCCATCTGCCGACAGATCGCCAGCCTCGAAGACTTCCTCGGTATCGCCCTCTTCCGCCGATCCCGACGCGGCGTTCAGCTCACCGAAGCGGGGCTCAGCTACGGCCGCCGAGTCGCCGCGCAACTGGATGCCGTGGAGCGCGACACGTTATCGGTGATGGGCCAGCACGGCGCCAACAGCCTGGAACTGGCCATCGTGCCGACCTTCGGCACGCAGTGGCTGCTGCCGCGCCTAAAACACTTCCAGGCCTTGCACCCGGAAGTGACCGTGAATCTCACCAACCGCACGCGCCCGTTCCTGTTTGCCGACACCGAATTCGACGCGGCCGTGTACTTCGGCGACGCGGTGTGGTCGGGCACTGAAGCGCATTTTCTAATGCCGGAAAACTCCCTTCCCGTGTGCAGCCCGGCCCTGTTACCGAGCGACGGCACGCTCACCGCCGAGCGCATCGCCACCTTGCCGCTGCTGCAACAGACCACCCGGCCCTACGCCTGGCGCCACTGGTTCGGCTCGTTGGGCATGAGCGTGCCACGCGACATGACTGGGCCGCGTTATGAACTGTTTTCGATGCTGGCGCAGGCGGCGCAGCATGAAATGGGCATCGCGCTGATTCCGCCGTTTTTGATTCAGCGGGAGTTGGCTGAAGGCAGCTTGGTGGTGGCGATGCAGCATGCCTGCGTAAGTGATAAGGCGTATCACCTGATGATTCCTGAACGTAAAACCGAGACGGCGGCTTTGCGGGCGTTTCGCGATTGGCTGCTGGAGCAGGCCGAGGCCTATCGAGAGGCGAGCTCCGGCGTTTAGCCGGCAATGCCCGTGCGTTGGGCAGCAGGTAGGGATTTGAAAATCTCGCGGCTGAAGCCGCTCCTACAGGAAAAAGGTGGGTGCCAGCCCAGCGCACTACCAAAACCTCTTATTGCCTACAATTCAGCCAGGTAATTAACCCGGTAATAAAGCCAAAAACGAGCCGTTTTTGCCCTCCAACCTTCACGTAGCGATAAAAAAAGTCGAAAAAGCGACATAAGCCTGATAAAAAGCATGCGCGACGTTGCGTGGAAAATTGGCGGCAGACCAATAACCGCGTGGCTTTCAGCGATTTTTGCAGGGAACCGTGAATATTTGCTGACCCCGTAGTCAACAAACCCACTAGCTACAGTTTTGCCGTCGCTTACCCGCCGACAAAACAGATAATTACGATAATAAACAGATAGTTAGGAATACAAAGCAAGCTACGCAACGGATTCGCCATTAACCCGTCTTGACCTGATGAACGGTTATTCACGTCAGGGATGCCAATGCCGCCGCAAACGGCCTGGCGACAAGCTGCAAGCCGCGTTACCCGCTGCTTTCGGCGAGATAGACAGAATGATGGGTCACGACGTGACTTGTAGTTATCTCCAGGGTGGCCTTCAGAACTCCTTGATGGCCTTACGGTTCACCTGCAAAATGCCGCGCCCCGCTACCGCAAGGCTGCCCGAAGAGGTGCCAAGTAGGGATTGTGCTGATCCACCCCAGTGCGCCACCCGCAGTGCTCTGGTTTTTTTGAAAAACGATCACGCAGGAGATTTGAAGTGCACATTGGTGTTCCTCTCGAGACCTTTACTGGCGAAACGCGGGTTGCCGCGACGCCGGAAACCATTAAAAAGCTGATCGCCCAAGGCCATCAGGTGACTGTACAAAGCGGTGCCGGCGTTAGCGCCAGCGTGCCCGACAGTGCCTATCAAGCCGTTGGCGCCAGCATTGGCGACGCCGCCGCAGCCCTGGGCGCCGACCTGGTGCTCAAGGTCGTGGCGCCCAATGCCGCCGAGCTGGCTCAGCTCAAGTCCGGCGCGGTGCTGGTCGGCATGCTCAATCCCTTCAACAGCGAAAACATTGCGCAGATGGCTGAACGCGGCGTGACCGCTTTCGCCCTCGAAGCCGCGCCGCGTACGTCCCGCGCGCAAAGCCTCGATGTGCTGAGTTCGCAAGCCAACATTGCCGGCTACAAGGCTGTGTTGCTCGCGGCTCATCATTACCCGCGCTTTATGCCGATGCTGATGACCGCTGCCGGTACCGTGAAGGCCGCTCGCGTGCTGATTCTCGGCGCTGGCGTTGCCGGGCTGCAGGCCATCGCCACGGCCAAGCGCCTGGGTGCGGTGATCGAGGCCTCGGACGTGCGTCCGGCGGTGAAGGAGCAAATTGAGTCGCTCGGCGCCAAGTTCGTTGACGTGCCGTACGAAACCGACGAAGAGCGCGAATGCGCCGAAGGCGTTGGCGGTTATGCCCGCCCGATGCCGGCGTCGTGGATGCAGCGTCAGGCAGTGGCCGTGCACGAGCGCGCCAAGCTGGCCGACATCGTCATCACCACCGCACTGATTCCAGGCCGCAAGGCACCGGTGTTGCTGAGTGCCGAAACCGTTGAGCAGATGAAGCCAGGTTCCGTGGTGATCGACCTCGCGGCGGCCCAAGGCGGCAACTGCCCGCTGACTGAAGCGGATCAAGTGGTGGTCAAGCACGGCGTGACCATCGTCGGCCACACCAACCTGGCGGCCCTGGTCGCGGCAGACGCTTCGGCGCTGTACGCCCGTAACTTGCTGGACTTCCTCAAGCTGGTCATCGACAGCGAAGGCAAGTTCCACGTCAACCTCGAAGACGACATCGTCGCCGCGTGCCTGATGTGCCGCGACGGCCAAGTCGTCCGTAAGAACGGCTGAGGACTAGAAAAATGGAAGAGCTGATCTCCCCCGGTATCTACAACCTGATCATCTTCGTGCTGGCCATTTATGTGGGCTACCACGTGGTCTGGAACGTGACGCCTGCGCTGCACACCCCGCTGATGGCAGTGACCAACGCCATCTCGGCCATCGTGATCGTCGGTGCCATGTTGGCCGCCGCGCTTACCGTTACGCCGCTGGGCAAAACCATGGGCACCTTGGCGGTGGCACTGGCCGCCGTGAACGTGTTCGGTGGTTTTCTGGTAACCCGCCGCATGCTGGAAATGTTCAAGAAAAAAGCGCCCAAGGCCAAAGCAGAGGGTGACAAGTAATGAGCATGAATCTGGTAACGACCCTGTATCTGATCGCTTCGATCTGCTTCATCCAAGCGCTCAAGGGCCTGTCGCACCCGACTACTTCGCGTCGCGGTAACTTCTTCGGCATGCTCGGTATGGCCCTGGCCGTACTGACCACCGTGGGCTTGATCTACAAGCTGGGCGCCGACATCGCCACCCAAGGCATCGGTTACGTCATCGTCGGTTTGCTGGTCGGCGGCACCGCCGGTTCGATCATGGCCAAGCGCGTTGAAATGACCAAAATGCCGGAGCTGGTTGCCTTCATGCACAGCATGATCGGCCTGGCGGCGGTGTTCATTGCCATTGCTGCTGTGGTTGAGCCGCAGTCGCTGGGTATCGTCAAGCAACTGGGCGACGCCATTCCGGCCGGTAACCGTTTGGAGCTGTTCCTCGGCGCGGCCATTGGTGCGATTACCTTCTCCGGTTCCGTCATCGCCTTCGGCAAGCTCTCGGGCAAATACAAGTTCCGTCTGTTCCAGGGCGCGCCGGTGGTGTTCGCCGGCCAGCACAAACTCAACCTGATTCTGGGTCTGAGCACGCTGGGGCTGGGTCTGTTCTTTATGTTCACCGGCAACCTGACGGCATTCGCGGTGATGCTGGCGCTGGCGTTCATTCTGGGTGTGCTGATCATCATCCCGATTGGCGGCGCCGACATGCCGGTCGTGGTGTCGATGCTCAACAGCTATTCGGGCTGGGCGGCGGCCGGTATCGGTTTCTCGCTGAATAACTCGATGCTGATCATTGCCGGTTCGCTGGTGGGTTCGAGCGGCGCGATCCTCTCGTACATCATGTGCAAGGCGATGAACCGTTCGTTCTTCAACGTGATTGGCGGCGGCTTCGGCGGGGCGACCGACGCGGCAGCCACAGGCGGTTCGAAAGAAGCGCGTCCGGTGAAATCCGGTTCGGCTGATGACGCCACCTTCCTGCTCACCAACGCCGACACCGTGATCATCGTTCCCGGCTACGGCCTGGCGGTGGCTCGTGCTCAGCACGCGCTGAAAGAGCTGACCGAGAAGCTGACTCACCGCGGCGTGACCGTTAAGTACGCGATTCACCCAGTTGCCGGTCGTATGCCTGGCCACATGAACGTACTGCTGGCCGAGGCCGAAGTGCCGTACGACCAGGTGTTCGAGATGGAAGACATCAACTCCGAGTTCGGCCAGGCCGACGTGGTGCTGGTATTGGGCGCCAACGACGTGGTCAACCCGGCGGCGAAGAACGATCCGAATTCGCCGATTGCCGGCATGCCGATTCTGGAAGCGTTCAAAGCCAAAACCATCATCGTCAACAAGCGTTCGATGGCCAGCGGCTATGCCGGTCTGGACAACGAATTGTTCTACTTGGACAAGACCATGATGGTGTTCGGCGA
Organism: Pseudomonas sp. AC070; assembly: GCF_979258635.1. Classification (NCBI taxonomy): domain Bacteria; kingdom Pseudomonadati; phylum Pseudomonadota; class Gammaproteobacteria; order Pseudomonadales; family Pseudomonadaceae; genus Pseudomonas; species Pseudomonas sp. AC070. The sequence goes on along the minus strand of NZ_OZ409871.1, from coordinate 477,420 downwards.
TGCGAAGAAAGTAATCGAAGATATGGTTAAAGCGGTCGAATAAGAACCGTGCAGTGAAACCCTTAAGCCCCGGCCCACGCGCCGGGGTTTTTCATTTCCGGGTCCGGTTAGCGGCTAGCGCTGGTGGCGGTCGGAATGACGAAACAGCCCCAGCAACGCAGCGATCAGGAACACCGAAAAGGCCAGCAGCAGCGCCAGCTTGCCGCCGCCCTGATAAACGAACGCAGCGTCGTGGCAATGCTGAGTGATCAGGTCGACACAATCGGCCGTGCGCCGATGCACCACCAACAATGCTGCTGCCAAGGCCATCAGCAGCATGCCCGCCACCACCAACACCACTTCAACTTTGCCCATCGTAGTTGCTCTCCTGTGTCCGCTCGAGGCGTGAAATTTCAGGAGCAAGACCGTACGGACAAGCCCGTGACGAGGCGTTACGACGCAGAGCGCCCTGGCGTAGGGCAATTCCCAAATCCACCGACTGCGCTCGTTTTTGCAGTAGGATCGCCAGCCAGATACGCGCCAGCGCGCAACGAGGAATGGGGCAATGCAGGGAACGATGATGTGGGCCGCAAGCGCGGCGCTGGGGCTGTTGGCCGCCGGGGTCATCTACGGCTACAACCGCCTGGTGTTCAACCGCGCGCGGGTGGCCGCCGCGTGGAGTGACATTGACGTGCAGCTCAAGCGCCGCTCCAGCCTGATTCCGCAGCTGGTCGACTGCGTAAAACGCTTTATGGCCTACGAGAGCAGCACACTCGCGGCGCTTACCGAGCAGCGCAGCCAGGCGCAACGGGCTGAGGCCGCCGGCGCGCCGGAGCGTGGTGCGGCGGAGAGCCAGGTGTCTGCCACGCTCAAGCAGGTGTTCGCCCGCGCCGAGGCGTATCCCGACCTCAAGGCCGACGCCGTATTTCTGGATTTGCAGCGCAGCCTCAGCGAGGTGGAAGAACATATTCAGATGGCCCGCCGTTACTACAACGGCGCGGTGCGCGAGCTGAATGTGCTGGTGGAATCGGTGCCCAGCAATGTGATCGCCAAGGTATTCGGTTTTACCGGCGCCGCGTATTTTTCGTTGGACGACGCCAGCCAGGCCCAGCCGCCAAAAATGGAGTTTTGAATATGCCTGCTCGCCTGTTGCGCGTACTTGCGCTGAGTTGCTGCCTGTTGCCCGTTGGCCCGTTGTTCGCCGCTGACGATGAGGTCGACACGATTGTTGTCGACGCGGCGCAAGAGGTCTCGGCAGAAACGCTTTTCGAGCGCAGCGCGCGCGTCGACAAAGAACGCATCGACCATTTCGACATCACCGTCAAAGTCGAGCCCAGCGGCAACCTGCTGATCACCGAGCGCATCCAAGTGACCGCCACGGGCGACGAAATTCGCCATGGCATCTACCGCGACATTCCCACCACCTACAGCCTGCCAATCGGGCTGGTGCGTAAAACGCCGGTAGACCTCCTGAGCGTCACGCGCGACGGCACCCGCGAGCCGTTTAAAAAGGAACGCCAGCAATGGGGCGTGCGTTATTACCTGGGTTCGCCGGAGGAATATGTCGAGCCCGGCCAGCACGTGTACGAGCTGCAATACCGCATGGATGGCCAGCTGCATTTCACCGCCGACAAAGACGAGCTGTATTGGAACCTCACCGGCAACCAGTGGAAGTTTCCGATCATGCAGGCCACCGCCACGGTCGAGCTGCCTGAAGGCGCGCGTATCGATCAGCTGACGGGCTACACCGGCTATACCGGTAACCGCAGCGGCCGTGCTTATGAAGTGGTGAGCCAGCGCGACAACGTGGTGAAACTGGCGACCACCCAGCCGCTGGCTGCTGAAGAAGGCTTTACCGTTGCGCTGGACTGGCAAGCGGGTCTGGTCAAGCGCCCCAACGCGTTGGTGCGCGCGGCCAGGTTGGTATGGGACAACCTCAACGTGCTGGTCGCCGTGCTCGCTGCGCTGGGGTTGTTTACCTACTACTACCGCTGGTGGAACAAGGTCGGTCGCGACCCCGCCAAAGGCATCATCGTGCCCCGCTACGACGCGCCGAAAGGCCTCAGCCCGGCGGCTGCCGGTTACGTCTGGAACAAAGGCTTCAGCACCGACTTCAGCAACCTTGAGGCCATGACCATTACGGTGACTGACCTGGCGCGGCGCAAGGTGCTGAGCATTGCCGACTCACCCACCGGGCGAGCGTTTATTGTCAGCAAAGGAGAGCTGGATGCGCAGACGCAGCCCCACGAGCAGGCGCTGTTCGACAAGCTGTTTGACGGCGGCGCGAAGAAGATTCGTGTCGGTGAGAAGTACGTCAGAGCCTTGAGCAATGCGCTGGATGCCCACAGCGAAAAACTCAGCGAATGGGGCGACACACTGTTCAGCAAAAACCGCAAACCGTGGTGGCTCGGCTTGCTCGGTGCACTGCTGGCGTTTGTGGCGATGGGGCTGCTTGGCGACCCGGTGGTGCTGTTCAGCATTTTCCCCATCGTGCTGATTTCCGTCGGCGTCGGCTTGAGCGTTTGGGGTTGGCGCATGCTGACGGGCACGCCGCGCCAATTCATCGGCGTGGTGCCGCTGCTGTTCGGTTTGCCATTTGCCTTTGGCGGTTTGAGCCTGCTGGTGCTGATGTTCAACACCACCTCGCCCATCGCCACGGTCAGCGTGGTAACGATGCTGGCGTTGATCGTGCTGTTCCGTGGCTGGCTGGAGGCGCCAACCGTGGAAGGTCGCGCGACGCTGGATGCACTGGAAGGCTACCGCGACTACCTGCAACTGGCCGAAAGCGACAGCCTGGCCCGTGCCGCCGATGCGCCAGCCATGAGCATCGCCTTGTACGAGCGGCACCTGCCTTACGCCATGGCGCTGGGCGTGGAAGAACAATGGACCGCACGCCTGAGCGCCGCCATAGAAAGCGGCGCCGTGCAATGGAGCGAGCCGACGTATCAGCCAGCGTGGTACCGCGATAGCAGCCGCTTCACCACGCCTGCGGCTATGACGAGCGCCCTGCTCGCCGCCGCCAGCAGCGCCTCCACACCACCGCCGAGCCCCTCCTCCGGCTCAAGCTCAAGCTCGGGCAGCAGCAGTTCCTCCGGCGGCGGATCGTCGGGCGGCGGCGGTGGGGGTGGCGGTGGCGGCGGGTGGTAAATAGCGGGCGGCTAAACCTGTAGGAGCGGCTTTAGCCGCGAGCTTTTGATCTCAGCTCAGACAACGCCGCCACCAGGCCCGGCCAATCGCGGCTAAAGCCGCTCCTACAAGAGAAATGCAATCCCCTGTAGGAGCGGCTTTAGCCGCGAGCTTTTCTAGCTAAAACCTTAAACCCGAAAGCGCTGAACCAGACTTTGCAGATGCCCACCCAGACGCGCCAGTTCAACACTCGAGGCGGCCGTTTCTTCGCTGGCAGCGGCGGTTTGTTCGGAAACGTCACGCACGTTCAATACGCTGCGGTTGATCTCTTCGGCCACGGCGGTCTGCTCTTCGGCAGCGGTGGCAATTTGCAGGTTCATGGCCTGAATGGCTGACACCGTGCGGGTGATGCTGCCCAAGGCATCGCCTGCGCTGCGGGTCAGTTGCACGCTGCTGTCGGTGAGCTCGCGGCTGCTTTCCAAAGTGCTCGCCACTTGCTGTGTGCCGCTTTGCAGGCCGCTGATCAGGTCTTCAATTTCTTCGGTAGATTGCTGCGTGCGTTGGGCCAGGCTGCGCACTTCATCGGCGACCACGGCGAAGCCTCGGCCGGCTTCACCGGCACGGGCGGCTTCGATGGCGGCGTTCAGCGCCAGCAGGTTGGTTTGTTGAGCGACCGACTTGATCACGTCGAGCACGCTGCCGATTTTGTCGCTCTCGCGCTTGAGCTCGTTCATGGCATCTGTGGAGTCGCCCACGGCCACAGCAAGGCGCTCGATCTGCGCCACGGCTTCGCCGACAACCCGGTCGCCGTCACGGGCTTGCAAGTCCGCCGCTTTCGCCGCTTCGGAAGCCTCCTCTGCGTTGCGCGCCACTTCCTGAACGGTGGCAGTCATTTCGTGCATGGCGGTGGCGACCTGATCGGTCTCGATTTTCTGGTTGTTTACACCGGCGCTGGTTTGCTCAGTCACGGCAGATAGCTGCTCTGCCGCGCTGGCGATTTGCGTAACGCCATCGCGAATGCCGCCAATCAATTCACGCAGACCCAAGGTCATGTTCTGCATGCTGGTTTGCAGCTGACCCAGCTCGTCACCGCGACGGGTTTCGATGTCGTGACTGAGGTCGCCCGAAGCGATGCGCTCTACGCGGCGCAGCACGGTTTTCAGCGGGCCGACAATTTGGCGAGTGATAAACAGTGCGGCAATCAGGCCCAGCACCAGCGCCACCAGGGAGGCGACCAGCAAAATGGTTTTGGCCTGGCGTTCTTCGTTGTCGCGCTTGGTGTTCTGGCTCACGGTGAGCTGCGCACAGGCATCGAAAATTTGTTTGATCTGCGTATCGAGCACCGTCTGGGCGGCAGCCATCGCGCCCAGCGCGTCGGCGAACTGGCTCACGGTGGCGCGGTAACCATTTAAGGCATCGGCGGCTTTTTGTAAGCCGGCAGCCTCGCTGGGCAATTTTTCCGACAGAGTTTTCAGGTTACCGAGCGCCTGATCAATTGCTGCCAGTGCAGGCTGTTCCAGCTCGACTCTGCCGCTGTAGGTAAAGCCGCGCAGTTCGAAACGAGCCGTTTGAATCAAGCTGTTTTGCGCAATCAGCGCGTCGAGCGCTTGCTGATGCTGCTCAGCGTTTTCTTCACCCACGGCCTCGGCACGCAGAGCTGTGGCCGCTTTGCCCACCTCCGCTACCGCCGCATCGGCAAACTTACCGAACTGCCCGCGCAACGCCTCGCGTGTGCCGACGGCCTGGGTCATTTGGTTGAATGCTTGACGGTACTGGCTGCTCGCATCACTGACTTTCTTGAGCAGCTCCAAGTCGTACGGGGCTTTCATAATCTGATTGCTGTGCTGAATTCCGGCGTCGAGCTTGTCGAGGTTCTCCAGCACGGCGGCGCTGTGGGGGGCATCGCTGAGTTGCACGTAACTAAGACGAGCGATGCGCACGTCACGGGCCATCGCACCCAGTTTTGAGATGACCGCCAGCTTGTCGCCGCGCTCCAGCACCGAACTCAACCCCAGCCAACCGGCCAGCGTGATCAACAACGTCAGCAGCAGCACCAGTGCAAAACCAAGGGCCAGTTTTGCGCCGACGCTGATATTGCTCAGCGCCTGATTCAACCATCCAAACATGGGAGTCTCCAGAAAAACGAGGCAGAGGAGGCCAGCTCTATCGGCTGGCTCCTGCGCAATATATCGACTTATCCGACACAACCTTAAGGAACATTTGGCGACCTGATACGCCAGGTACCGCCAAGCAATGCCCTGCACAAAACTGGTCGATTATCGAACGTCCTACACACAGCCCATTGACCGAATTAACCGGTTAGTACATTTTCTCCTACACGCTTTTGGCCGCTCGCCTGCCAGAACAACAATAAGAAATGGAGAACGCTTTTATGCCCCGTACCGTGCTGGTGCTTAACGGCCCCAATCTCAATATGCTCGGCACCCGCGAACCGGCCACCTACGGCCACGAAACCCTTGCTGACATCGCCGACCTGTGCCGCCGCACCGGCAGCGCGCTGGACCTAACCGTCGAGTTCGAACAAACCAATCACGAAGGCCAGTTGATCGACTGGATTCACCAGAGCCGTGGCCGCTGCGCCGCCATCGTGATTAACCCGGGCGCCTGGACCCACACCTCGGTCGCCATTCGCGACGCCCTGGTGGCCAGCGAATTGCCGGTGATCGAAGTACACCTCTCCAACGTGCACAAGCGCGAAGAATTCCGTCACCACTCCTACGTGTCCGGCATCGCCGTGGCCGTGCTCGCCGGGTTCGGCAGCAACGGCTATCGCATGGCCGTCGAACACGTTGCTCACTTGCTCAAGGCCTGACCATGTCCCGCACCCGCAGCATTCTGGCCGGCCTGATTGGCGCTGGCATTCAGGCCTCGCGCACGCCGGCGTTGCATGAGCACGAAGGCGACGCCCAGGGCATTCGCTACCTGTATCGCCTGATTGATATCGACGTCCTGAAGATGGGCCTCGACGATTTGCCCACCCTGCTCAACGCCGCCCAACACACCGGCTTTACCGGACTCAACATCACCTTCCCCTGCAAGCAGGCGGTGATTCCGCTGCTTGATGAGCTGTCGCCGGAAGCGCGCGGCATCGGCGCGGTGAACACGGTGGTGTTCGAGAACGGCAAGCGCGTCGGCCATAACACTGACTGCCTCGGTTTCGCCGAAGGCTTCCGCCGTGGGCTGAGCGATGTGGCCCGCGCGCAAGTGGTGCAGATGGGCGCAGGCGGTGCCGGCGCAGCGGTGGCCCATGCTTTGTTGATTGAAGGCGTTGAGCGGTTAACTATTTTCGACGTAGACGCCGGCCGCGCCAGCGACCTGGCGGCGAACCTCAACGCGCATTTCCCAGGCAACCGCGCGAGCGCCGGTACCGACCTGGCAGCCGCCATGGCGAGCGCCGATGGCCTGGTGAACACCACGCCGATGGGCATGGCCAAACTGCCGGGCATGCCGGTGCCCAAAGCCCTGCTGCGTGCGCCGATGTGGGTGGCGGAAATTGTGTATTTCCCCTTGGAAACCGAACTGCTGCGCGAAGCCCGCGCCTTGGGTTGCCGCACGCTCGACGGCGGCACCATGGCAGTGTTCCAAGCAGTAAAAGCTTTTGAATTGTTCAGCGGCGCGGCGGCAGACGCCACGCGCATGCAGGCGCATTTCACGGCGATGGGCGCATGACGATTACGACGAAACGACACCCCTAACACGGCGCCCAGCGTTGGCGCTTACGAGATCACAACAATGACAAAAATGATCGATCTGTATTTTCGCTTCCTGAAGCTGATCGTCGTGCTGTGCATGCTGGGCATGGTGCTCATGGTGTTCGGCAACGTGGTCATGCGGTATGCCTTCAACTCGGGCATTACCGTGTCGGAAGAACTGTCGCGCTGGCTGTTTGTGCTGATGGTGTTTCTCGGCTCGTTGATCGCCTTGCGCGAGCGCAGCCACCTGGGCCTCGACTTGCTGATCAAAAAGCTGCCGCCGTTCGGGCGCAATCTGTGCCTGGCGGTAGGCCATTTGCTGATGCTGTTTATCGCCTGGCTGGTGCTCAGCGGCAGTTGGCAGCAGGCGCGCATCAACCTGGATGTGGTCGCCCCCGCCTCGGGCCTGTCGATGGCCTGGTTCTATGGCATCGGCGTGCTGTTCGGCCTCACTGCCATTCCGGTGATTGCCGGCGAGTTGGTGCTGGCCCTGCGCGGTCGGTTGCCGCAAGGCAAAGCCGGCGTCGAATCGGTGCATCTGCCAAGCACTGAGGGGAACCGCTAATGACGCTAATCCTCTTCCTCGGCACCCTGCTGGGCACCATGGCCCTGGGCATTCCGATTGCCTTTGCCCTGCTGTTGGTGAGCGTGGTGCTGATGTGGCAACTCGACCTGTTCGATGCCCAAATCATCGCCCAGAACCTGCTCAACGGCGCCGACAGTTTCCCGTTGCTCGCCGTGCCGTTTTTTATGCTGGCCGGCGAGGTGATGAATGCCGGCGGCTTGTCGCGGCGCATCGTTAACATTGCCATGGCCATGGTTGGTCACAAGCGCGGCGGCCTGGGTTACGTGGCGATTATTGCCTCGTGCCTGCTGGCCTCGTTGTCCGGTTCGGCGGTGGCAGATGCGGCCGCTCTGGCTGCGTTGCTGATTCCGATGATGGTCCAGGCTGGCCACAACCGCGAACGCGCGGCGGGGCTGATCGCTTCGGGTGGCATCCTGGCGCCGATCATTCCGCCAAGCATCGGTTTTATCGTGTTTGGCGTGGCCTCTGGCGTGTCGATTTCCAAGCTGTTTCTGGCCGGCATCGTGCCGGGCATCATGCTCGGCGCGTCGCTGGCGGTGGCGTGGTGGTTCGTCTCGCGCAGCGAAAACGTGGCCACGCCGCCCAAGGCCAGCCGTGCGGAGATTCTCAAAACCTTGCTGGACGGCAGCTGGGCGCTGGGCCTGCCGCTGATCATCATTTTTGGTCTGAAGTTCGGCATTTTCACGCCCACCGAAGCGGCGGTGGTGGCAGCGGTTTACGCCCTGTTCGTGTCGCTGTTTATCTACCGCGAACTGAAGTTCAGCCAGCTCTATGAAGTGGTGCTGTCGGCGGCGAAAACCACCTCGGTAGTGATGCTGTTGGTGGCCGCTGCCATGGTGTCGTCGTGGCTGGTGACCATCGCCGATCTGCCCGGCCAGCTCACCGATGTGCTGCAACCGTTCCTCGACTCACCGACCACGCTGCTGCTGATGATCATGGTGTTGATCATTCTGGTCGGCATGGTCATGGACATGACGCCGTCCATCCTGATTCTCACGCCCGTGCTGATGCCGGTGGTGAAGCAGGCTGGCATCGACCCGGTGTATTTCGGCGTGCTGTTTCTGGTGAACACCTCCATCGGTTTGATCACTCCGCCAGTCGGCACGGTGCTCAACGTGGTGTGTGGCGTGGCCAAGTTGCGGCTCGATGAAATCACCCGGGGCATATGGCCGTTCCTGCTGGCCCAGTTGCTGGTGTTGGCGCTGTTGGTGATGTTCCCGCAACTGGTTCTGGTACCCCTGAAGTTCTTCGCCGGTTAGCCGGCTGCTGTAAACCGATGTCTCGCAAACAACAACAAAACGGAGCGCACTGAAATGAACAAATGGCTAAAACCTTTACTGACCTCCGCCTGCGCCGCAGGCCTGCTGCTCAACGGCCTTACGGCCCAAGCGGAAATTGGCGAACACACCTTGCGGTTCGCTTTTCAGAACGTAAAAGAACACCCGCAGGGCCAGGGCGCGCAGAAGTTTGCTGACCTGGTTAAAGAGAAAAGCGGCGGCAAAATGACCGTGCGTTTGTTCCCCGGTGGCGTGCTGGGCGGCGACCTGCAAACCGTGTCGGCGCTGCAAGGTTCGACCCTCGATTTAACCGTGCTCAACTCCGGCATCCTCGCCGCCCAAGTGCCTGAGTTCGCCCTGCTCGACTTTCCCTTCCTGTTCAACAACACCCAGGAAGCGCAAGCGGTGATCGACGGCGAAGTGGGCCAGGAACTGGCCAAGCGACTGGACAGCAAAGGCTTGCGTAGCCTCGGTTACTGGGACCTGGGTTTCCGCAACCTGACCAACAGCAAAACGCCGGTGACCAAATGGGAAGACATGTCTGGCCTGAAAGTGCGGGTGATCCAGTCGCCGATCTACCTCGAAACCTTTAAAGCCCTCGGCGCCAACCCGGTGCCAATGCCATTCCCCGAGGTGTACACCGCCCTGGAGCAAAAGACTGTCGACGGCCAGGAAAACCCCTTCACCGTTATCAAGGGCAGCAAGTTCAACGAAGTGCAAAAGTACCTGAGCGTGACCCAGCACATCTACAACCCGCAGTCGTTTGTGATGGGGGCGAAAAGCTGGGGCAAGTTGAACGCAGAAGAACAAGCGGTGATCACCGACGCAGCTAAGGAAGCGACCGTGTATCAGCGTGAAATCACCGCGACTGCTCAGAAAGAGGCGTACACCGAACTGTCGAAAGACATGCAAGCCAACGCCATCAGCCCCGCTGAAATGGAGCGCTTTCGCGAGAAGGTGAAACCGGTGATTGCGCAGTTCTCCAAAGACATGGATCCGGCCTTGGTGAAGGCCATGTATGACGCCGTGGAGAAGGTGCGCGGCAGTAAATAACCGTTTGCGTGATGTGAAAAAAACGCCTCTTACCGAGGCGTTTTTTTTATTGCCGCAAATAGGCGATTACCGATTCGCAAATCATCGCTTTGTGCCGCTGCTTCACCTGCTCATCCGGCAAATCGATCTGGAAGATCTCGCCAAAGGTGTTGCGGTTGGACACGCGGTAAAAGCAGAACGAGCTGATCAGCAAATGCAGGTCGATGGCTTGCAAGCCGCTGCGAAACACGCCGGCTGCTTCGCCACGGCGCAAGGTTTCGTCGAGCAGATTGAGCACGGTGTGGCTCAGCGAGCGAATGGTCGGCGACTGTTTCACGTTGGCGCCGTTGAGGATGTTTTCGATGCACACGATGCGCACGAAATCGACGTTACGGTCGTGGTGGTCAAAGGTGAATTCCACCAACCGCCGAATGGCCGCCACCGGTTCCAGTTCGGCCAAATGCAGCTGCGCTTCGGTGCGACGGATGTCGCCGTAGAGTTTCTCCAGCACTTCAACGTAGAGCTGCTCTTTGCTGTTGAAGTAGTAATAAATCATGCGCTTGGAGGTGTGCGTGCGCTCGGCGATGGCGTCCACCCGCGCGCCGGTAAGGCCCTGCTGCACAAACTCGATGATGGCGGCCTGCAAAATATTTTCGCGGGTTTTTTCCGGGTTGTTCTTACGACTTTTGCGGGGCGCTTCAGCGGGCGCCTCGGGAAGTTCTTGGGTAGTGGTCATACAAGGCTCACAGCCGGGAGTCGGCAACGGTAGCGGCGATTATGGTCTTGGCCGCAGGCCGAAGAAAGCCCGGCCCCGAGAAGATTTCGGCCGGGCTTGTTGAGGGTGACGCCAGGTTACAGGCGCGTCTGCCGACCCGAACCGCTGCGTACTTTGGCCATGGCCGCCAGGCGCACCGCCACATTCGCCGCACCGTAACCGACGTAGCCGTTTTTGCGTTGCAGCAGTTCGAAGAAAAAGCGCCCCTCGAACGGTTCGGTGTACACGTGGAACAGCTCGCCGCCTTGCGCGTCGCGGTCGTACAGCACGTTGTAATACGCCAGCTCGCTGAGAAACTCGTCGTCGAAATCAAAGCGCGCGGCGAGGTCGTCGTAGTAGTTCAGCGGAATATCCAGCAATGGCACGCCGGCATCCTTGGCGCGGTTGATTTCCGCGAACAGGTCGTCGCAGGCGAAGGCGATATGGTGCACGCCCGAGCCGCGGTAGCTGGACAGCGCATGGGAAATCGCGGTGTTGCGGTTCTCGGAAATATTCAGCGGCAAGCGCACTGAACTGCAGCGACTGCGCAGTGCGCGGCTCTTCACCAGACCGTAAGGGTCGGGCAGCACCACTTCGTCGTCGGCCTCGAAATCGAACAGCGCTTTGTAAAACAGCACCCAGCTGTCGAGGCTTTCGGCGGGCAGCGCCATAGCCATGTGGTCGATGCGCTGCAAGTTGCCGCTGGGCTGGACGTTGGCGTTGAGGATGAAGTCGCTGTCGTAAATGGTCTGGCCGCTTTCGGCTTCGTCGATCAGGTAAATCAGGCTGCCATCCGGTGCGCGCACCGAGGGGATTTCCCGCTCGTTGGGGCCGACCAAGCCGCGGTAAGGCTGGCCTCTGAATTCGCGGGCGCGCTCGAAGGCGCTGTGGCTGTCTTTAACCCGCAACGCGGTGGCGCACAGTGACGGGCCGTGGGCTTCGAAAAAGCTGTGGGCAAACGAGTACGGTTCGGCGTTGAGCACAATATTGATATCGCCCTGGCGCAGCAGGCTGACGTCTTTGGAACGGTGCTGGCCGGCACGGGCGAAACCCAAACGCTCAAGCCAGCCACCGAGCTTCACGCCCTGCTCACCGTCCACGGCGAACTCAACAAACTCGACGCCGTCGTAGCGGCTCGCGCTCGGCGGCGAAAACAGTTGGTCAAGGCTCGCGGTCGGCACGGCCGGAGCGGTGCCATCGGCGGCCTGGCGTTCGAGCAAATTGCGGGTTTTCTCTTCCAGATAAAGCAACGAGCGCAAGCCGTCGGCGGCGTTGGCGCGAGGCGGCGCGGCGCGGAAGCCGTCGTTGAAAATTTCCAGCGACAACGGGCCGGTGTAGCCGCTGCGGATGATCGGCGCGAGAAAGCCGGCCAAATCGAACTCGCCCTGACCGGGGAAGCAGCGGAAATGGCGGCTCCACTCCAGCACGTCCATGGCCAGAATTGGCGCGTCGGCCATCTGCACGAAGAAAATCTTGTCGCCAGGAATCTCGGCAATGGCGCTTGGGTCGCCTTTGAGCGACAGCGTATGAAAGCTGTCGAGCAGCACGCCGACGGCGCTGTGGTCGGCCTGGCGCACGATGTTCCACACCTGTTGATAGGTGTTCACATGGCGGCCCCAAGCCAACGCTTCGTAACCAATGCGCAGGCCACGGGCGCCGGCGCGCTCACCGAGCAGGCGCAGGTCGTCGACCAGAATTTGCGTGTCGCCGAGGGAGTCAGCGGCCACGTTGCTGCACACCAGCACCAGGTCGGTGCCCAGTTCCTGCATCAAATCGAATTTGCGTTCGGCGCGGTCGAGGTTACGTGCCAGCCGATCACGGCGGCAGCCTTCGAAGTCGCGGAAGGGTTGGAACAAGGTGATGGCGATGCCGAGGTCGGCGCACATCTGGCGAATTTCGCGCGGGCTGCCGGCGTAGTAAAGCAAGTCGTTTTCGAAGATCTCCACGCCGTCGAAACCGGCGGCGGCAATGGCTTCGAGTTTTTCCGGCAGGGTGCCGCTCAAGGACACGGTGGCAATCGAACGCTGCATGCAGGTGCTCCTGTTTTTTATTGGCGCGCGCCGCGAGCGTATGAACACCGCCACGCGACACGGATCAGGGTGTTTTTGAGTATTCGCCATCACCTGCCGGGCGCAAAGCGACTTTGTACCAACTGGTTAGTTTTGTGTTCGATTATCGACCAGTTGGCCGTTTATCGAATTGACGGCTTTTTCGCCCATGGCCCACCATCGGTCCCACCTTGCATGTCCTAACCGGCCGCCTCGCCTTGCAAAGCAGATTTCCCGGTGGCCGTTTACGTGCAACGTGGCGCTGAAAAATCAGCGCGCGAAACCCTGACAACTTCAAGAAAACGGGTACTTCTCATGCTCACCGCAACCGCTCCCCTCACCTCGCCACCGTTATCAGGCTGACCGGCTTAACCCGGCAAACGTCCTTAACCGCAGACACCGCCGCGCCTTTGAACCGCCTCGCGCTTGCGATGAGCCGGTGCGCAACGCACGCTGCCTGCCTTGAGTCGAAGTCTCGACTGCCCGCGCAGTCTTTGAACGGATGGCACCCCATGAGTCAGTCACACAGCACACCCGTCGCCGCGACCACCTCCACCGCGCCGACCACCCCTCACGCCGGTATCGGCGACAAAATTCGCGGCGCCATGGCCGTGGGTAAAACCCGCTGGGGCATGCTCGCTCTGGTGTTTTTCGCCACCACGCTGAACTACATCGACCGCGCCGCGCTCGGTGTGATGCAGCCGGTGCTGGCGGAAAAAATGAGCTGGACGGCGATGGACTACGCCAACATCAACTTCTGGTTCCAAGTGGGTTACGCCGTCGGCTTTTTGCTGCAAGGGCGCTTTATCGACCGCGTGGGCGTAAAGCGCGCGTTCTTCTTTGCCGTGCTGCTCTGGAGCCTGGCCACCGGTGCCCACGGCCTGGCGACCTCGGCGGTCGGCTTTATGGTCTGCCGCTTTATTCTTGGCCTCACCGAAGCGGCGAATTACCCGGCGTGCGTAAAAACCGCACGCATCTGGTTTCCGGCCGGTGAACGCGCCGTGGCTACCGGTATTTTCAACGCCGGCACCAACGTCGGCGCCATGCTTACCCCGGCTCTGCTGCCGCTGATTCTGGTGGCCTGGGGCTGGCAAGCGGTGTTCCTGTGCATGGCCGCGCTGGGTGCGATCTGGCTGGTGTTCTGGGGGCTGAAATACTTCAACCCGGAAGACCATCCGAGCGTGAAACAGAGCGAGCTTGATTACATTCAGCACACCGACGAGCCGGCCCAAGCCCGCGTTCCGCTGCGCGAAATTCTGCGCATGCGCGGCACCTGGGCATTCGCCCTGGCCTTCTCGATGACCGCGCCGGTCTTCTGGTTTTACCTGTACTGGCTACCGCCGTTTCTCAATCAGCAATACAACCTGGGCATCAGCGTCTCGCAGATGGGCATTCCGCTGATCCTCATCTGGCTGACCGCCGACTTCGGCAGCATTGGTGGCGGCATCTTGTCGTCGTGGCTGATTGGTCGTGGCATGAACGCGATCAAGGCGCGGCTGTTGTCGATGCTGATCTGCGCGTGCGCCATCGTCGCGGTGATTTTCGCGGCCCATGCCAGTGGCTTGTGGATCGCCGTGCTGGCCATCGCCCTGGGCGTTGGCGCGCACCAGGCCTGGACCGCCAATATCTGGAGCCTGGTCATGGACTTCACGCCCAAGCACATGATGAGCACCGTGTTCGGCTTTGGCGGCATGTGCGCGGCGGTCGGCGGGATGTTTATGACGCAGCTGGTGGGTTACGTGCTGACCGTGACGAACAACAACTACGCGGTGTTGTTCACCATGATTCCGACCATGTATTTCCTGGCTTTACTGTGGCTGTACTTCATGGCGCCGAGAAAGGTGCCGGACGTGAAGCCGGCCTAACTGGCACGCAATAAAAAAGGCCCTACGGGGCCTTTTTTATTGCGCTTGATCTACCGCCGCTTCTGCAACCACGCCGCCGCCAGCCCGCTCAGGCAAATAATGGCGATACCCAGCAAGGCGCTGAACGAAGGCGTATGGCTGAACACCACGAACCCCAGCAGCCCGGCAAACACGATCTGGCAGTAGCCAAACGGCGCCAGCAAGGCCGGTGCGGCGTAGCGGAAGGCTTGGGTGAGCATCAGGTGCGCGGTCATTCCGCAGGTGCCGAGGGCAATCATCAGCAGGGCGTGGCCCCAGGTCGGCACTTGCCAGAAGAACGGCACCAGCAAGCTGACCAGCACGGTGTTGCACAGGCCAGCGAAGAAGTTGCTGGTGGTCGGGCTGTCGTAGTTGGCGAGGATGCGCGTGAGGATCTGGTACACGCCAAAACACAGCGCCGAGCCGAACGGCAGCAATACCGCTGGGGTAAATAGCTCGCCGCCCGGATGGACGATCACCAGCACCCCGGAAAACCCCACCAACACCGCCGCCCATTGGCCACGCGTCACCCGCTCGCCCAGCAGCGGCACCGATAACGCGGTCACCAGCAATGGCGCCAGAAAGTTCACCGCCGTGGCTTCGGCGAGCGGGATGTATCGGATGCCAGTGGTGAATAACAAGCTCGTGCCGAGCAAACACAACGCCCGAATAATCTGCAAACCGGGGCGCTTACTGCGCAACACGCGCAGGCCCGATTGCGGCAGGAAGATGCCCGCCATCAACAGCGTGTGCACCACATAACGCGCCCACACCACCATCACCACCGGGTAAAACCCGGACAGGTATTTGGACAATGCGTCGTGGCTGGCAAACAGAAACGTGGCCAACAAGATCAGGGCGATGCCGCGAAAGGGCTGCTGCGCGGTAGTCAGCGGCGAGCTGGGCAAACTCATGGGGCTCCGAAAGGGCTGCGATCAAACGTCGAATTAGCTTACAGGCCGCTGCAACTATAGGAGTTACAGCCGCCGCTCACGAATGTACTACCTGGTTAATTACCGTTCGATAATCGCCCAAAATGGCCGTTAGCGAATTGAACCGTCCGCAGGCTCCTTCCACTATGCCTGCACATTGAACGCCCCCGCCAAGCGGACCGGCGCTGCGATGACCGATAAATACAAAAAAGGTCTACTTCGATGCTGCACATCTCGTCCAAGGGCGCGCTGCGCTCTGTTCACGCTCCTGCTCTGATCGCGCTGGCCGTCGCCGGGTTCACCCAAGTGAGCCAGGCCGAAGGGTTTATCGACGACACCAAGGCCACGCTGAATTTTCGTAACGCCTACTTCAACCGCAACTTCACCAACCCTGACAACGCGCAGGCGAAGGCTGAAGAGTGGACGCAAAACTTCATTCTCGATGTGAAATCCGGCTACACCCCGGGCCCGGTTGGCTTTGGTGTGGATGTGCTCGGCCTGTACTCGCTGAAACTGGATGGCGGCCGGGGCACCGCCAATACCCAGCTGCTGCCAGTACACAGTGACGGTCGCCCGGCCGACGATTTCGGCCGCTTGGGCGTCGCGGCAAAAGCCAAGCTGTCGAAGACCGAATTGAAGGTCGGTGAGTGGATGCCGGTGCTGCCAATTCTGCGCTCCGACGATGGTCGCTCGCTGCCGCAAACCTTCCGTGGCGGCCAGGTGACCTCGCAGGAGCTCGATGGCCTGACGTTGTACGGCGGCCAGTTCCGGCAGAACAGCCCGCGTAACGACGCGAGCATGGAAGACATGTCCATGAACGGTCGCGGCGCCTTCCTGTCCGATCGCTTCAACTTTGCCGGCGGTGAATACTCCTTCAACGAAAAACGCACCACCGTCGGCGTCTGGTACGCCGAGTTGGAAGACATCTACCAGCAGCAATATTTCAACGTGCTGCATAGCCAACCGGTAGGCGACGTGACCCTCGGCGCCAACCTTGGCTACTTCATCGGCAAGGAAGACGGCAGCCAACTGGCCGGCGACCTCGACAACAAAACCGCCTTCGCCCTGCTCTCGGCCAAATACGGCGGCAGCACGTTTTACGTAGGCCTGCAAAAGGTCAGCGGCGATGACTTGTGGATGCGCGTCAACGGCACCAGCGGCGGCACCCTGGCGAACGACAGCTACAACTCGAGCTACGACAACGCCAAGGAGAAATCCTGGCAGCTGCGCCATGACTTCAACTTCACCGCCGTTGGCGTGCCGGGTCTGACCCTGATGAACCGCTACATCAGCGGCGACAACGTGCACGTCGGCACCGTCACCGACGGCAAGGAGTGGGGTCGCGAATCCGAGCTGGCGTACACCGTGCAGAGCGGCACGTTCAAGAACCTCAACTTCAAATGGCGCAACTCCACCATGCGCCGCGACTACAACGCCAACGAGTTTGACGAGAACCGTATTTTCGTTAGCTACCCGTTGTCGTTGTTGTAAGCCACGCCCAACACACGCTCGACTCCTCGTGTGAAAACACGTTAGCCCGTCCCTGTGACGGGCTTTTTTATGCCGATACGCGGCGCAGGTGACATCGCCGTCTACTGAACGAGCCTGGGTCCCCGCGTTCGCGAGGATGACGGGGTGATGGCAACGAACGCCGAACCCGCTGCGCAGTCAAAAACCGGCAACCATCACAAAGGGAGCCTTTATGGAAATCATCACCACCCGCCCCGGCCTGCAATTACCCAAACTCGGCCTTGGTACTTGGCGGATGCTCGGCGATGAGTGCACGCGCACCGTGGAGCAGGCGCTGGAGCTGGGCTATCGCCACCTCGACACCGCCACCGCGTATGACAACGAAGCCGCCATTGGCAAAGCCCTGGCGCGCACCGCAGTTCCCCGCGAGCAGCTTCATGTCACCACCAAGGTCTGGTGGAACAAACTCGAACCACAGGCCATGCGCCAATCCCTGGACGCCAGCCGCAAAGCCCTCGGGGATGATTGCCTCGACCTGTTTTTGATTCATTGGCCTGGCGATACGAACGCCGGGTGGAACCTTGAGCGCAGCATCGAAACGCTGGTGGCGCTGCGTGATGAAGGCAAGACCAAACAGATTGGCGTGGCCAACTTCAACGTCGCCCTGCTCAAACGCGTCGTGGTGGAAATGGGCGCGCCGTTGTCGGTGGTGCAGGTGGAATACCACGTGCTGCTCAACCAGCAACCGCTGCTCGACTTCGCCCGCCAGCAAGGCATGGCGCTCACCGCCTATACGCCGCTGGCACGCGGCCAAGGCGCCGACACCGAGACGGTGCAACGTATCGCTAACAAGCACGGCGTGCTGCCGAGTCAGATAGCCCTGGGCTGGTTGCTGGAACAGGACGGCGTGGCGGCGATTCCCAAGTCCAACAGCCTGGAAAACCAGCGCGCGAACCTGGAGGCCTTAAAGGTCAGACTGGACGACGACGATCGGGCAGCGATTGCCGCGTTGCCCAAGGATGTGCGGATTGTTAACCCGGCGTTTGCGCCGGCTTGGGATTGAGGACGCTGCGTTTACCGCTGCCCTCTCCCCCAGCCCCTCTCCCGTAAACGGGCGAGGGGAGCCTTACCGAGTGAGCCGAAACAACGCCGACCTGCCCCCTCTGAAACAACGCCAATCTGCCCCCTCTGCCCGCTTGCGGGAGAGGGCTGGGGAGAGGGCTTTGCTCTATGGCCTCCCACAACCCGAGGTTTCCGGGGCTAAGGCCAGGCAAGGCGCCCCGCAGCTTTAAAGCGCAGCGTACTCAAGTACGTGAGCATTTAAAGCGAGGACGCAACGCAGCCTGGCCGACGACCCGGAGACCGCCCTGCCTACTTCAGCGACTCAACCCCCATCTCATCCCACACTTCTTCGGCTAGATGGAAGGTCGCGTTCGCCGCCGGAATCCCGCAGTAAATCGCGCTCTGCATCAGCACTTCCTTGATCTCGTCTCGCGTCACGCCATTGTTCTTGGCGGCTTTGAGGTGCAACTTCAGTTCGCCTTCGCGGTTCATGCCGATGAGCATGGCGATGGTGATCAGGCTGCGTGTGTGGCGCGGCAGGCCGGGGCGGGTCCAGATGTCGCCCCAGGCGTGGCGGGTGATCATTTCCTGGAATTCTTCGTTGAACGGGGTGAGGTTTTTCAGGCTGCGGTCGACGTGTGCGTCGCCCAATACTTCGCGGCGCACTTGCATGCCGGCGTCGTAGCGTTGTTTTTCGTCCATTGGATGGGTCGCCAAAATCAGTGGGTGAGAAAGTCGAGCACGGCCTGGCTGAAGGCATCGCCGGCTTCAACGTTGGACAGATGCGCGGCATGGAATTCAACCAGCTGCGCGCCAGCGACGCGCTCGACGATAAAGCGCCCGTCGGCCGGTGTGGTCACGGCATCTTCGGTGCCGCAGACCATCAGCAGCGGCAGCGTGATGCTGCCCAGTTGCTCGCGGAAATCGGCGTCGCGCACGGCCGCGCAGTTAGCCGCGTAACCTTGCGGCGAGGTGGCGGCGAGCATGCCAACCACCGCTTCGACCTTGGCGGTTTCAGCCTTGGCGAATTCAGGCGTGAACCAGCGGGCGATGGAGGCATTGCGCAGCGCCAGCATGGCAGCCGGGCCGTCGCGCAGGACCATTTCGATGCGCGGATTCCATACATCCAGGCCGCCAATTTTCGCGGCGGTGTTGCACAGCACCACGCGTTTGAGGCGCTCAGGGGCGTTGATCGCCAGCCACTGGCCAATCAAACCGCCCATGGACAGCCCGCAGAAGTACGCCTGCTCAATGCTCAGCGCATCGAGCAAGGCCAGCACGTCGCGGCCGTTCTGTTCGATGCTGTAAATGCCTTCGGTGACCAGCGATTTGCCGTGGCCACGGGTGTCGTAACGCAGCACGTGAAAGTGCTGGCTGAACGCATCGACCTGCGCGTCCCACATGTGCAGGTCGGTGCCTAGCGAGTTGGACAGCACCAGCACCGGCAACGCGGCGTCGCCATCCAGGCGGTAGTGGAGTTCGCCATCGGCGAGGGTTACGGCAGGCATGAAACGCTCCTAAACACTGAGGACTTGATGGTCGGCAATGGCGCGCTGCACCCACAAACGCGCCTGGCCGAGGTAATGGGCGGGGTCGAGCAAATGATCGAGTTCGTCGCTGCTGAGCCGTGCACTGACTTCGGCGTTTTCGCCAAGCACCTGGCGCAAGTGCACGCCCTGCTCCACGGCCAGGCGGCAGCATTGTTCGAGCAGGTGATGGGCCGCATCGCGACCGATGCGCTGGGCTAACGTGATGCTCACGGCTTCGGCCAGCACCAGACCTTGGGTGAGGTCTAGGTTCTGGCGCATGCGCCCGGCGTTCACTTCCAGCCCCGGCACCACCACCAGCGCTTGTTGCAGCGCGCCGGAGACCAGGCAGCACAGTTCCGGCAGGGTTTCCCATTCGGCATGCCAGAGGCCGAGGCTGCGTTCGTGTTCCTGCGGCATGGCCGACAACATGGTCGCGACCAGCCCCGGCGCGCGGGTGGCGGCGCCGATCAGCACGGCGCAGCTCACCGGGTTGCGTTTGTGCGGCATGGTCGAGGAGCCGCCCTTGCCCGGCGCCGACGGCTCGAACACTTCGCCGGCTTCGGTTTGCATCAACAGGCTCAGGTCGCGGCCGAGTTTGCCCAAGGTGCCGGCGAGCAGGCCCAGCCAACTGGCGAATTCCACCAGGCGATCACGTTGGGTGTGCCAGGGCTGCTCGGGCAGGCGCAGGTTCAACTCAGTGGCGAGCGCTTCGGCCGCTGGCATAGCGTTATCGCCCAGCGCCGCGAGGCTGCCCGAGGCGCCGCCGAATTGCAGCACCAACAGGCGCGGTTTCAGTTCGGCCAAGCGCTGGCGATGGCGAGTTATTGCGCCCAGGGTGCTGGCGATTTTCATGCCCAAGGTCACGGGCGTGGCATGTTGCAGCCAGGTGCGGCCAGCCATTGGCGTGGCGCAATGCAGGCTGGCCTGGCTGGCGAGGGCGTTGCCCAGGTGCGCGAGGTCAGCTTCCAACAGCTCGATGGCGCTGCGCAGTTGCAGCACCAGGCCGCTGTCCATTACATCCTGGCTGGTGGCGCCGAGGTGAACGTAGCGCTCGGCTTCCTGGCTGACGCTGGCGATCTGTTTGCCGAGGGCCTTTACCAGCGGAATGGCGGAATTGCCGGCGGTGGCGATGGCCGTAGCCAAGCTGTCCACGTCGAACAACTCGGCGCGGCAGGCGCCTTCGATGGGCGCGACGGCCTCTGCGGGAATCAGGCCGATGCTGCTTTGCGCGCGGGCCAGCGCCGCCTCGAAATCGAGCATGCCCTGTAGCCGCCCGGCGTCGGAGAAAACCGCGCGCATGGCGGGCTGGGTGAAGTAGGTGTCGAACAACTTGTTGCTCATACATCGTCCTTAAAAGATCACCGTCGGGGGGCAAGAAAGTGAAGCGCGCAGGCTAACTGTGGCAGAGGCTTCAGCCTCGATGCTGTTGATTGAAAAGCATCGAGGCTAAAGCCTCTCCTACATAACAAGTGCCCAATCTTACCTAGTGATCGTGATGCAGATACGCCGCCTGCTTAGGCAACCGCAGGCTGAACAGGAAGGCCACGGCCATCATGGCGGTGACGTACCAGTAGAAAGTGTTTTCCATGCCGATGCTTTTCAGCCCCAGCGCCACGTATTCCGCCGAGCCGCCGAACATGGCATTCGCCACGGCATAGGCCAGGCCCACGCCCAGGGCGCGCACTTGCGGCGGGAACATTTCGGCTTTCACCAGGCCGCTGATCGAGGTGTAGAAACTGACGATGGCCAAGGCCAGGGTGATCAGCACAAACGCCAGGAACGGACTGCTGACGGTTTTCAGCGTGAGCAGAATCGGCACGGTGAACAGCGTGCCCAACGCGCCGAACCAGAGCATGGAAGTGCGCCGGCCAATCTTGTCGGAAAGCATGCCGAACAGCGGCTGCATGCACATGTACAGGAACAGCGCGCCGGTCATGATGTAGCTCGCGGTTTTCGCGTGCATGCCGGCGGTGTTCACCAGGTACTTCTGCATATAGGTGGTGAAGGTATAGAAAATCAGCGAGCCGCCAGCGGTGTAACCGAGCACGGTGATAAACGCGGCTTTGTGGTGCTTGAACAGCGCGGCCATGCTGCCGGCGTCTTTGTCGGCGCGCTGCTCGGCGGTGGTGGTTTCCTCAAGGCTGCGGCGCAGCAGCAGGGAAATCACCGCCGCCACGGCACCAACTACGAACGGAATACGCCAGCCCCAGGCACGCAGTTCTTCTTCAGTGAGCAACTGCTGAAGCACCACCACCAGCGACACCGCCAACAGTTGCCCGCCGATCAGGGTTACGTACTGGAACGAGGCGAAGAAGCCGCGCTGGCCGCGCAACGCCACTTCGCTCATGTAGGTGGCGGTGGTGCCGTATTCGCCGCCCACCGACAACCCCTGGAACAGCCGCGCCATCAAAAGCAACGCTGGCGCCCAGGCGCCGATGCTGGCGTAGGTCGGCAGAAAGGCGATGACCAGTGAACCGGCGCACATCATCAGCACCGAAATCATCATCGAGTTCTTGCGCCCGTGCTTGTCGGCAACCCGGCCAAACAGCCAGCCACCAATGGGCCGCATCAAAAACCCGGCCGCGAAAACGCCAGCCGTGTTGAGCAGTTGAACCGTGGGGTCGTCCGAGGGGAAAAACGCAGGGGCAAAGTAGATGGCGCAGAAGGCATAGACGTAGAAGTCGAACCATTCCACCAGGTTGCCCGAGGAGGCACCGACAATGGCGAAGATCCGTTTGCGACGTTCTTCGCCGGTGTAATGCATGGTGGTCATATCTTGTTACTCGTTTGGGTGTATGCGTGAGTCTAGACCCACGTAACAGCGCCCCGTTCAAACCTAAGCGCAGCGGTGATGGTGCGAAGGGCATCGCGGCTAAAGCGGAGCGCCGCCCGGCCGCTCCCACAGCTTACGAGTACCTGTGGGAGCGTAGCCGCGATGTTCTCAAGACCTAAACCGCTTCAACAGCAATCGCCAACCCCTGCCCCACGCCCACACACATGGTCGCCAGGCCCAGCTTGCCGCCGGTCTTCTGCAAATGATGCACCGCCGTCAGCACCAAGCGATTGCCGCTCATGCCCAGCGGGTGACCCAGGGCGATGGCGCCGCCGTTGGGGTTTACCTTGGCGCTGTCGTCGGCCAGGCCCAGCTCACGAACCACCGCCAGCCCTTGCGCGGCAAACGCTTCGTTGAGTTCGATAACGTCAAAAGCGTCGATGGACAGGTTCAGGCGTTCGAGCAATTTGCGCACGGCGGGAACCGGACCAATGCCCATCACCCGTGGTGCCACGCCCCCGCTGGCCATGCCCAGCACTTTGGCGCGCGGCGTAAGGCCGAATTTTTTCACGGCGTCGGCCGAGGCAAGAATCATCGCCGACGCGCCATCGTTGAGGCCCGAGGCGTTGCCAGCGGTCACGGTTTTATCCGCGCCGTTAACCGGTTTCAGTTTGGCCAGGGCTTCGGCCGAGGTGTCGGCACGTGGGTGTTCATCCACGCTGAACGTGGTGTCGCCCTTTTTGCCCTTGATGACCACCGGCACGATTTCCTCGGCGAAGAAGCCGGCCTCTTGTGCGGCGGCGGCGCGCTGCTGGCTGCGCAGGGCGAAGGCGTCCTGGTCGGCGCGGCTGACGTTGTAGTCTTCGGCGACGTTATCGCCGGTCACCGGCATCGGGTCGACGCCGTACTGCTCTTTCATCAGCGGGTTGATAAAGCGCCAGCCGAGGGTGGTGTCTTCCAGTTTCTGGCCACGGCCAAAGGCGCCGTCGGCCTTGCCCATCACATAGGGCGCGCGGGTCATCGACTCCACGCCGGCCGCGATGGCCAGTTCCATTTCACCCGTGGCGATGGCGCGAAACGCAGCGCCTACCGCTTCCATGCCCGAGGCACAGAGGCGGTTAAGCGTTACGCCCGGCACGCTTTGCGGCAGACCCGCCAACAACGCGGCCATGCGCGCGACGTTGCGGTTGTCCTCGCCCGATTGGTTGGCGCAGCCCATGAATACTTCGTCCACAGCATTCCAGTCGACCTGTGGATTACGCTCGATCAGCGACTTCAGCGGTATCGCCGCCAAGTCATCGGCACGCACCGGCGACAGGCCGCCGTTGAGGCGACCAATCGGTGTGCGCACGGCATCGCAAATAAAAACCTCGCGTGTCATTCCTCACCTCCAGCCTGGCCATGAGCGGCGGCGGTGCGCGCTTCGAGGGCGCGCAGGGCTTCCAGCTCATGGGCTTGCGGCGCTTGCGTTACGCCCACTTGGTCGGCGAAACGGATCGCCCAACCGGTGGCTTCGACCACCTGCTCGCGGGTCACGCCCGGGTGCAGCGAGGTGACGACAAATTCGTTGCTGCCGGCTTCCGGTTCCATGATGCACAGGTCGGTGATGATGCCGACCGGGCCTTTGCCCGGCAGGCCGAGGCGCTGGCGATGGTCGCCGCCTTCGCCGAAACCGACGGACGTCACGAAGGCCAGTTTGTCGACAAAGGTGCGGTGCGATTGCTTGAGAATGATCAGCACCGACTTGGCCGAGCCGGCAATTTCCGGCGCGCCACCGGCACCGGGCAGGCGCACTTTCGGCTTGTGGTAATCACCGATGACGGTGGTGTTGATGTTGCCGAACTTGTCCACTTGCGCGGCGCCGAGAAAGCCGACGTCAATGCGCCCGCCTTGCAGCCAGTAGCGGAAAATTTCGCCGGTGGGCACTACGGTGTCAGCGGTTTCGGCCAGCTCGCCGTCGCCAATCGACAACGGCAACACGGTGGGCTTGGCGCCGATGGGACCGGATTCGTAAATCAGAACCACGTCGGGCGATGAAGTCAGACGCGCCAGGTTGGCGGCTTTGGAGGGCAGACCGATGCCGACAAAACACACCGAGCCGTTTTTCAGGCGGCGGGCGGCGGCGACGGTCATCATTTCGTTGGTGCTGTAGTCGCTCATTATTTGGCCTCCGCGTGGTGCTTGCTGGCGAGCTTTTGCTGGAACGCGGCGAAGTCTTCGGTGCCTCGGATGTATTCGTCGATCCACGCGGTGAAGGCTTCGCGGTCGCGGGCGATGGGGTCCCAGGCTTGGTAGAAACGGTTGTCGCGCTCGTAGTAACCGTGGGCGTACGACGGGTGTGCGCCGCCCGGCACCAGGCACACGGCGGTCAGCGCCCAGGTCGGCAGCACGCAGGCGTTCATTGGCGCTTGCAGGTCGTCGACAATTTCTTCAACGGTGACGATGCAGCGCTTGGCCGCCAGCGCCGCCTCTTTCTGCACGCCGAGAATGCCCCACAGCAGCACGTTGCCTTTGCGGTCGGCTTTCTGCGCGTGGATCACGGTTACGTCCGGACGCACCGACGGCACGGCCGCCAGCACTTCGCCGGTGAACGGGCAGGTCACGGACTTGATCAGCGGGTTGACCTTGGGCAGGTCAGAGCCGGCGTAGGCGCGCAGCACCGCGAACGGCAAACCGGACGCGCCGGCCACGTAGGAGTTGGCCAGGTCGGCGTGGCTGTGTTCTTCAATTTCCAGGGCGTGCGGCCAGTCTTTTTCCACGGCGTCGCGCAGGCGATGCAGCGAACCCACGCCGGGGTTGCCGCCCCAGGAGAACACCAGGCGCTTGGCGCAGCCGGCGCCGATCAACAGGTCGTAGACCAAGTCGGGCGTCATGCGCACCAGGGTCAGGTCTTTCTTGCCCTGGCGAATCAATTCGTGGGACGCGGCAGTCGGAATCAGGTGGGTAAAACCTTCGAGGGCGACGGTGTCACCATCATGGACAAAGCGCTCGACCGCTTCGCGTAGAGACAGGAGTTCAGCCATGTTCGATCTCGTCTTGTTATCCGGGGCGCCTCGGAAAGGGGGTAGGCGCCGGGTGAGAAAACAGTACGCCGCGAGGGGTGGCGGAACAATCCGATAATCGACTATCCGTTCGATTATCGAACATTCGATTCGCCGTGGTTTCGCTCGAAAACCGTGGCCTGCCTTTGATCAGCCGAGAATGAAACGCACCGCTGTGCATGCAGTACAATCGCGACCTTTGCCCGGCGCCTGACTGCCTCAACCTGATTTGACTGAGCCCACATGATCGAGCCCAAGCGCGTACTGCGCGCCCTCGCTGAACACTGGACGTTACTCGAGCCGCTCTGCGAACGGTTCGACCAAGGCACCATGAGCCTGATCGAATTGCGCGCCCAACTGGCGGTGCAACTGGTGCAAAGCACCCCCGCCGACATCACCGGCCTGCTGGACACCTGGATCCGCCTGGACATTCTGGTGCCGGTGGCCAAGAGCCCGAACCGCTTCGAGCTCAACGCGCAAATTCACGACTTCCTCGCTTACCTGCGCCGCGAACACCGCCTGGGCCTGTGCCTGGAAATTGAAGCGTACCTGCGCCACCTCGAACGCCTGGCCGGCTACATTCAGGACGCCTTCGAGATTCGCGACGCCAACGACCTGGCCCGCCAGCTGCGCTTGCTCGACATGCGCGTACGCGACGTGTTGAAAAAGCTCGCCAACGATGAACAAGCGCTGGTCGGTGTGGCCGACCGCGCGAAGACCAGCGACCGGCAGATTCCGCTGCGTCAGCGCTATGCCGAAGTGCTGGCGACCTGGGACGAATACGTCGAGCCGATGATTCAACTGGTGAACGCCGACGGCGCGTTCGAGCAAGGCGTGCGCCGCGTTGAGCAAGTGCTGTTGCGGTTGCTGAGCGAACAGCATCGCCTTGGCCAACTGGTGGACGACGACCTGCTGCTGCGCACCCACGCGCGCATTCTGGAAATGCAAACCACCGCCCAGCTAACGCTGCGCCGCGCCCGCGAATTGCTGCTGCCGTTGCGCGAAGAAGCGCGCCGGCACAACGCCGTAACCCGTGGCGCCGCGCTGGCGTTGTCGGCTATTCGCCGTAAGGGGCTGGATGCCGTGCCGCAGGCGGCGCTGCCGTTGTTTACGCGGCCGCAGAGCACCTTTCTTGGCAGCACCAGTCAGGTGGAGTCCTACGTTTACGCCCTGGCCCGCTTCGAGCCCAAACCCACGCAGTTCCCCAAGGCCAGCGGTACGCGCAAAGGCGAAGCGCCAAAAGCGCCCCGCACCGCGCGGGAAATGCTGGAGCGCTGCCAGAGCGCCTTGCCGATGCCCGACCTGATGGTGTGGCTGCTGGAGCAGGAGCCCGAGGGCGCCACCGATGAATTGCTGTACTGGTTTTCGCGCTTGTCGCGCGACGGCCGTTTCCAGCGTGAGCGCCTGGAGCGCCGCGACTATTACACCGCCGAGCACCAGGTCAGCCTGTGCTCCTTTGCGTTGGTGGCCAGCACCCATGCTTGAGCCCGTCGCCACTCTTTTTGAAGACTATTGCGCATGAATATCGACCTGTCCGAACTCAGCCACCTGGCGCCGATTTTCCGCGAGCTGTTCAAGGGTTATCACGTCAGCCACCGCGACGCCGAGCTGTATAGCCAACTCTCCAACCAGCAGGACGCCTACCGCGCGTTGTTCCGCGCGCTGGGTTTCGAACTGGTGTGCGACACCCGCGGTTTCTACTATTTCGTGCCCGAGCAAATGGGCGCGCAAGTAAACAAAACCGCTCAGCGCCTGGCGCTGTTCACCTTCATTCTGGTGGAGCACCTGGCCGACCAGGGCCGTGACCCGCTGGCCGTGCTGGACGGCGGCAGCCTGGGCCGCGATGAGCTGCCACCGCTGCTGGAAAAATACCGCGATCTGTTTGTGCAGGCCGAGGTCACCACCCAGGAAGAGCTGGAAGAAAAGGTGATGCGCCGCATGACGCAGTTGGGTTTTGCCAACGAAGAAAACGGCGTGTACCGCTTCCTGCCGCCGATGCATCGCTTCCTCGACGTGTGCCTCTCGGTGCAACAAGACCGCGACCTGGCCGCCAGCCTGCACAGCGTGCTGCCATTGCCAACGCCGGCCCTGGTCGACGACGACAGCGGCGACGACATTCTGCTGATCGACGGCGAACAGGACGATGACATTCCGCCGCTGCCCGCCATCGTCGACGCGCCGGTAGCGGTTGAAGAAGAAAGCGAAGAACAAGCCCTGGCCCGCGCCTTGGCTGAAGAGCGTGCCAATCAGGAGATCGATGCATGAGCCAGGAACGCTACGGTATTCGCCGCTTTGCCCTGCTAAACACCGCCGGTTACAGCCTGGGCCTGTTCCCACTGGAACAACCGTTGTCGGTGTACGGCGCCAACAACCTGGGCAAGAGTGCCTCGATCAACGCCCTGCAATTTCCGATTCTGGCGCGCATGTCGGACATGAGCTTCGGCAAGTACAGCCTCGAAGCCTCGCGCAAGTTCTACTTCGCCAGCGACACCAGTTACATCCTCGTTGAAGTCGCCCTGCCCCACGGCCCGCACGTAATCGGCGTCGCCGGGCGCGGTCCGGGTGGCGGCTTCGGCCACCAGTTCTTCGCCTATGCCGGCGAGTTGCACCTTGAGCACTACCAGAAGAACGGCACTTGCCTGCGCCAGCGCGAGCTGTTTGCCAATCTGGAGCGCGAGAACATCAAGGCCTACGAACTGAAGCCGGAAGAACTTCGCCGGTTGCTGGTAGGCGGGCACACCTCGATTCCGCTGGACCTGACCCTGATTCCGCTGCGATCCACCAGCGAGCAGAGTTTGAAGACCTTCCGCGCGCTGTTTATCAACCTGCTGCACATGCGCGAAATCACCGCGGCCAAGCTCAAGCAATTGTTCCTCGATGCGTTCGAACACAGCCTGCGTTCGGGTAGCGTCGATTACATTGCCGCGTGCGAAGAAGCCTTCCGCGACGTGCGCCGCATGGAAGCCGATTACCAATCGCTGGTAGCGGCAGGGCCATTGGTCGAAGCGCTGAGCGCCGGCGTGGCGCAACGGGAAGTGCTGCGCGGAAAGCTGCACCGCATTTCGCCGTTGCTCGATTCGCTGCTCGGCACCTGGCAAGACTATGCCGGCGCCCGCCGCGAAGAGCTGGTGATTCAAGCCGAGCATTACCGTGGCGAGCAAGACGGCTTGCAACACGAACAGCGCGGCGGCACCCAGGAGCTGATGCGTCTGGAACGTGAGATCAGCGAGATTCAGCGCTGGCTCGGCGAGTTCGGCGTGCTGAAACATCGCTTCGCGCTGGTAGAAAACGCTCAGGTGCTGGAGCAGCAACTGCTCGCCGCCAAAGACGCCCACGACGAACTGGCCGGTGCGCTGGCGCAGTCGCGGCAGTTCTCCAGCGAAGACCTGGACGAGCGTCTGCGCGATCTGGAAAAACGCCTGAAGTCGGTGCGCCAACAACTGGAACACGCCGACAACAACAGCTACGCACGCTTACGTGAAGAATTCAGCCAACAAGACGTCGAGCGCCTGATGCGCCTGTTCAACGGTGCGCTGTTCAGCCTGCCGCTGGGCGAACAGGGCATTGGCCTGGACGAAGACGGCCAGTGGGTGAAGTCGCTGGAAGTGATCCTCGACGGCTTCAAGGCCGAGCGTTTTGAAGTGCCCGGCTTGAGTATCGACCTCAGCCATATCGAGCCGCCTGCGCTGCAAGCCTTGGCCGACCGCGCCGCGTTACGCGATCAGAAAGAGCGCCTGGAAAAAGAGCTGAAACAGCTCAAGACGCAACAGAGCGTGGCCTCCGACCGCGCCGCCAGCAAAGCCCAGGCCGAAACCCTGTACAACCAGGTGCTGGACGCGCAGAAGGCGCTGGAAGACTTCCGCCGCAGCCAGACCCTGGCCGTGGAAGAACCCGCCAAGCTTGAACAACTGGCCCAGGCCGAAGCCGCGCAGGACGACCTCAAGCGTGCCAGCGATGCGTTTACCGAACGCGTCCAGCAACTGTCGGCCAAGCTGCAATTGGTCGGCCGTCAGTTGGCCGACTTGGAAGCCAAAGAACGCACCCTGGAAGACGCCCTGCGTCGTCGCCAATTGCTGCCAGCCAACCTGCCCTTCGGCACGCCGTTTATGGAGCCGGTGGACGACTCGCTCGACAACCTGCTGCCGCTGCTTAACGACTATCAGGACGCGTGGCAGAGCCTGCAGCGCATCGACGGGCAGATTGAAGCGCTGTATGCGCAGATTCGCCTGAAGGGCGTGGCCAAGTTCGACAGCGAAGATGACGTGGAGCGGCGCCTGCACTTGCTGATCAACGCCTACGCGCACCGCCAGGATGAAGCGCTGACCCTGGCCAAAGCCCGTCGTGCAGCCGTCACCGATATCGCCCGCACCTTGCGCAACATCCGCAGCGACTACGACAACCTCGAACACCAGTTGGCCCTGTTCAACCGCGAAATCAACCGCCGTCAGGTATCCAACCTGGAAAGCTTCCGCATCGTGCTCGCGCCAAACAAAGACGCGCTCAAACACATCGACCAGATCATCCGCAGCGCCGGCCAATACGAAGAAGGCGAAACCCTGTCGGTGTTCGACCTCAACCAGTCGGCCGATCAGGACGTGCGCAACGAGGAAGCCAAGGAATACCTGGCACGCCTGGTCGCCGCTAACCACAACCAGCTAGGGCTCAAAGACCTGTTCGAGCTGGCGTTCGAAATCACCAAAGTCGGCGGCCAGCCGATCGTGCACACCGACATCGACGGCGCCGCCTCGAACGGCACGACCATGACTATCAAAGCGCTGACCAACATGTACCTGCTGCTGCACCTGATGGACCGCGAGCAAGCCGGCAAAGTGCGCCTGCCGTACTACCTCGACGAAGCCGCCGACATCGACGAACGCAACCAGCAAGCCCTGATCGAAACCAGCCTTCAGCTGGGCTTCGTGCCGATTCTGGCCAGCGTAAAACCGCAAGTGTGTGCACACGTAGCCATCGACCTTGAAGGCGGCAGCGGGCCGAACGGGATTTACATTGATGAAGCGGACTGGAAATACATCCGCCGGCATGAGCCGGTGGTGAAGGTAGAACCGGTGGTTGAGCCGGCTTGATAGTGGGAAGTGTGGTTGGCTTGAGGGCCAATCGCGGCTAAAGCCGCTCCTACAGGATGTGGTTTGTTTTTGACCCAAAAAAAAGGGCCGCTAAGCGGCCCTTTCCAATTTCAAACCCAACACAAATCGAGATCGCGCGAGCTAGAGCAGTACAAGGCGAAAACGGCTTTTGAAGCGCAGTGGGCTGTAGCCCATGAGCATTCAAAAACCGTTTTCAACGCAGTAATGCCGACGCGCAGCCGATCGCTCACTTACCCAAAGAAATTTTGGGGGCCCATTTTAGCCACTCGTCATTCGCCTCTTCATTGAGCACAAACGTCTGCTCCGCCTTCGCCGGCGCGCCCATCTGATCGCCTTCGGGCGTCGCGAACGCAATGCCGCCTTGCAGCAACGACTCGACCGATTCGGTGCGCACCTTGGCGCCTTTGAACAAGCCCCAATCCACCGAGAACCCGCTGACACTCCAGAAGCGGCTGCCGCCGCGAACCAGGGCGGCATAACGGGGTTCGATCAGCACGCGGATCAGCACGCGGTCGGCGGTGGCACCCAGTTCGATGCCGGTAACTTTGCCCACCTGAACTTCCCGGTAGGTGACGGGCACATCGGCTTTGATCGAGCCACGACGCGGCGCGCTCAGGGTCAGTTTCAAGCCGCTTTCCTGGGTCGCCAGCACCGGCGGCTCGTTCAGCGCGACGAAGTTGGTCTGCGCTGCAGTCGCTTTGGAGGCTGGCTGCACTTGCAGGTATTGGCCGCTGACCAGGGTGTCGAGGTTAGCGGTGCGGATCAGGCCGAGTTCGGGTTTGACGACCCAGAACTGCGAACCGACGCGAGCGATTTTGTCGGCGCTTTCGGTGATCCGGGCGGTTAACTGAACTGCCTGCAGGTCATCGGTGAGGGCCACGGTTTCGACTTTGCCCAGATCGATGCCTTTATAGCGAATCGGGGTGCCGGGTTTCAGGCCGTCGCCCGAGTCGACGCGGATGTTGATGACGGTGCCTTTTTGCAGCGCGTTTTCGCGGTCGGGGTGCAGGGTGAAGCGCTGTACCCGTTTGGTCGGCGCGGCTTTGGGGTCTGGCGTTTCAAAGCTGATACCGCCGGCGAGCAGGGTTTGCAGGGATTCGCTTTTTACTGTGACGCCAGAGAGGCCACCGCTCAGGGTAATGCCGCTGGCGTTCCAGAAGCGGGTGGAGTTGTTCACCAGATTGGCGTACTCGGGTTCGATGTGGACGCCAATGGCGACGCGCTTGCGGTCGCGCGCCAGTTGATAGCTTTGCACGGTGCCGACTTTGATTTGTTTGTAGAGCACCGGGCTGCCGACTTCGAGCGAGCCGAGCACGTCGCTGTAGAGCACCAGGTGCAGGCCGGGGGCGCTGAGGTCGAGCGGCGGCGCTTTGGCCCGGGCGACGAAGTCACGGGCGGGCGCGTTGCCTTTTTCGCCCGGGCGCACGGCGATGTAGTTGCCCTTGACCAAGGCTTCAATGCCGGTGATACCGGCCAGCGAGATAACCGGTTTGACCACCCAGAATTCGGTGCCTTCGACGAGGTAATCCTCGCTGCGTGGGTCGAGGGCAAGTTCTGCTGAAGCGGTGGCGAGGTCGTCGTTTATCTTCAGGGTTTTCAGCGTGCCGACTTGGATGCCTTTGTACATAACCGGCGTGCGACCGGATTGCAGGCCTTCGAAGTCGCTGAGTTTCACATTGACCTTGATGCCGACCTGGGCGGCGTCGAAATCTTCGTACAGGCGGAACGGAAGGCTCGGGTCGGTGGGCGGGCTGTCTTTACGGTGTTCCGGCGTGGCGAACGCGATACCGCCGGCGACGATGCTGGCTAACGATTCGGTGCGCAGCTTGAAGCCGCCCAGGTCGGCGTTCACCGTCACGCCACTGGCGTTCCAGAAGCGCGTGTGTTTGCGCACAAGCGAGGCGTATTGCGGCTGGATGAACACCTTTACTTCGACGGTGCTCTGGTCGGCGGAAAGGCTGTAGCTCTTCACCACGCCGACCTGAATTTGCTTGTAGAACACCGGGCTGTCGCGATTGAGCGAACCCAGGCGCTCGGCTTTCAGGGTCAGGTGCAGACCGGCCACGGAGTCGGCGATGGGCGGCACTTCGTTCAGCGCCGTAAATTTGCGCTCGGGCTCGCCGTCGCCTGGCGCTGCCGTGATGTAGTTGCCTGACACCAAGGTTTCCAGCCCGGTGACGCCGGCCAGACTCACGCTCGGCTTTACCAACCAGAAGCGCGTGTTAGTGCGCAAAAACGGCTCTACGTCTTTGTCCATTTCGACTGTGGCAATAACGCCACGGCGGGCGCCGGTGTCGTCCAAGGTCAGGGTCTTCACCTTGCCGACTGGCATGCCTTTGTAGATGACCTCGGTTTTGCCGGCCTGAATGCCATCGCCGGACGCGAAGATGATCTGAATGTCGATGCCAGCCTGGTCGTAAGCGCGCCACCCAAGCCAGCCGCCAATCACCAGAGCGATCAGGGGCAGCACCCAAATGGCAGACCAGTTGGAGGCCGGGCGGATTTTGGCTTTGGGCAGATCATTCATCGTCATTGTCATCCGTTTCCGTGTTGTCCCAGAGCAAGCGCGGGTCGAAGGTGTGAGCGGCCAGCATGGTCAGAATTACCACGCTGGCAAAAGCGGCGGCGCCGTAACCGGGCTCGATACTGGCCAGGCTGCCGAAGTTAACCAGGGCCACCAGAATGGCGATGACGAACACATCGAGCATCGACCATCGGCCTATCCATTCAATAAAGCGGTACATCACGATGCGCTGGCGCGGCGACATGGGCAGGCGGCGCTGCACCGAGTAGAGCAGCAAGCCGATGCCCACCAGCTTGAAGGTGGGCACCAGAATACTGGCGATAAACACCACGGCGGCGATGGGAATCATGCCGTACTGCACCAGAGAAATAACGCCGGACATGATGGTGTCGGGCTCGCCTCTGCCGAGGGTGCTGACGGTCATGATGGGCAGAAGATTAGCCGGGATGTACAAGATCGCCGATGTCACCAACAGCGCCCAGGTGCGCTTCAGGCTATTGGGATTGCGCGCGTGAACGCTGGCACCGCAGCGGGTGCAGAATTGGGAGTCGGTGTCGGGGTCTTCTTTATTGAGCTGGTGGCATTCGTGGCATACCAGAATGCCCGCATCAATGGCTCGCATGGTCGCTCTCCCCGGACAGCGCTTCCCAGATTTGATGGGGCGTCATGGTGACTTCAAGCCAGACTTGGATCAGCAACAGGGCGACGAAACAGGCAAGGCCAAACCCTAGCGTGACATCCGCCAGGCCGATGAGTTTGACGATGGAAACGAGGGTGCCCATCAAGTACACCTCGAGCATGCCCCATTCGCGCATATGGTGATAAATGCGGTAGAGCAGCAGGCCGTAGCTGCGGCCAAATTTCATCTGGATGGAGAGCAGGACCAGAAATTGGCATACCAGCTTGAGCAGTGGCACCGCCATGCTGCAGAGGAATACCACTACGGCAATGCCTTGCATGCCGGAGTTGTAGAGCGCGAGTACGCCGCTCCAGACAGTGTCGACGCTGCGCTGACCGAGCAAGCTGAGTTCCATGATGGGCAGGAAGTTAGCGGGGAAATACAGCAGTAACGCTGCGATCACCAAGGCCATGCTGCGCTTCACCACTTTAGGGCGGCTCATGTACAGCTCAAAGCCGCAGCGCGGACAGTGCGCGCTGTCGCCGACGTGGAGCTCGGGCTTGAGCATCAGCAAATCGCATTCATGGCAGGCGATTAACGCCTCCAATGGCATCTCGGACAACTCGCGAGCATCTGCAACATCAGACATGAAAGAGCTCTAGTGAACGTGCCAAACAATGGGATAGGAACGATTACGAACGGTTGCTGGCAATCGTAGACGCAATAGGGTGAACGCGGCGACCGTTGCGTTGTGTCTTGGACCGACAGGGTGGCAGAACTGCTGAGTTCTGCGCAGTTGGGGCCGAGGGCACAAGTGGCACTATTCCTCATTTCCTTACTGGAAACGAGGCGCCTATCGAAACCTCTGCCCTCGCCTAACTTTTCTTCGACGCAAAAACAAACCCCCTACCCGTTTTCACGAGTAGGGGGTTTGGAATTTAAGCTTGACGATGACCTACTCTCACATGGGGAGACCCCACACTACCATCGGCGATGCGTCGTTTCACTACTGAGTTCGGGATGGGATCAGGTGGTTCCAACGCTCTATGGTCGTCAAGCAATTCGGGTGGAGCGTCGCGTTAGCGCAGCTCCAAATTGGGTATGTGATTGGGTGTTACAGGTATTTGTGTGTTTGCCGAATTTTCGGTTTGTATCGTCTTCACACCGTCAATTTGCGTTTTTAAGCAAATTGCTTGGGTGTTATATGGTCAAGCCTCACGGGCAATTAGTATGGGTTAGCTCAACGCCTCACAACGCTTACACACCCCACCTATCAACGTCGTAGTCTTCGACGGCCCTTTAGGGGATTCAAGATCCCAGTGAGATCTCATCTTGAGGCTAGTTTCCCGCTTAGATGCTTTCAGCGGTTATCTATTCCGAACATAGCTACCCGGCGATGCCACTGGCGTGACAACCGGAACACCAGAGGTTCGTCCACTCCGGTCCTCTCGTACTAGGAGCAGCCCCTCTCAAATCTCAAACGTCCACGGCAGATAGGGACCGAACTGTCTCACGACGTTCTAAACCCAGCTCGCGTACCACTTTAAATGGCGAACAGCCATACCCTTGGGACCGGCTTCAGCCCCAGGATGTGATGAGCCGACATCGAGGTGCCAAACACCGCCGTCGATATGAACTCTTGGGCGGTATCAGCCTGTTATCCCCGGAGTACCTTTTATCCGTTGAGCGATGGCCCTTCCATACAGAACCACCGGATCACTAAGACCTACTTTCGTACCTGCTCGACGTGTCTGTCTCGCAGTCAAGCGCGCTTTTGCCTTTATACTCTACGACCGATTTCCGACCGGTCTGAGCGCACCTTCGTACTCCTCCGTTACTCTTTAGGAGGAGACCGCCCCAGTCAAACTACCCACCATACACTGTCCTCGATCCGGATAACGGACCAGAGTTAGAACCTCAAAGTTGCCAGGGTGGTATTTCAAGATTGGCTCCACGCGAACTGGCGTCCACGCTTCAAAGCCTCCCACCTATCCTACACAAGCAAATTCAAAGTCCAGTGCAAAGCTATAGTAAAGGTTCACGGGGTCTTTCCGTCTAGCCGCGGATACACTGCATCTTCACAGCGATTTCAATTTCACTGAGTCTCGGGTGGAGACAGCGCCGCCATCGTTACGCCATTCGTGCAGGTCGGAACTTACCCGACAAGGAATTTCGCTACCTTAGGACCGTTATAGTTACGGCCGCCGTTTACCGGGGCTTCGATCAAGAGCTTCGCGTTAGCTAACCCCATCAATTAACCTTCCGGCACCGGGCAGGCGTCACACCCTATACGTCCACTTTCGTGTTTGCAGAGTGCTGTGTTTTTAATAAACAGTCGCAGCGGCCTGGTATCTTCGACCGGCATGAGCTTACGCAGTAAATGCTTCACCCTCACCGGCGCACCTTCTCCCGAAGTTACGGTGCCATTTTGCCTAGTTCCTTCACCCGAGTTCTCTCAAGCGCCTTGGTATTCTCTACCCAACCACCTGTGTCGGTTTGGGGTACGGTTCCTAGTTATCTGAAGCTTAGAGGCTTTTCTTGGAAGCATGGCATCAACCACTTCGCGCTCTAATGAGCACTCGTCATCAGTTCTCAGCCTTAACCGCCCGGATTTACCTAAGCAGTCAGCCTACAACCTTAAACTTGGACAACCAACGCCAAGCTGGCCTAGCCTTCTCCGTCCCCCCATCGCAATAACTAGAAGTACAGGAATATTAACCTGTTTTCCATCGACTACGCTTTTCAGCCTCGCCTTAGGGACCGACTAACCCTGCGTCGATTAACGTTGCGCAGGAAACCTTGGTCTTTCGGCGTGGGTGTTTTTCACACCCATTGTCGTTACTCATGTCAGCATTCGCACTTCTGATACCTCCAGCAAGCTTCTCAACTCACCTTCACAGGCTTACAGAACGCTCCTCTACCGCATCACCTAAGTGATACCCGTAGCTTCGGTGCATGGTTTGAGCCCCGTTACATCTTCCGCGCAGGCCGACTCGACTAGTGAGCTATTACGCTTTCTTTAAAGGGTGGCTGCTTCTAAGCCAACCTCCTAGCTGTCTAAGCCTTCCCACATCGTTTCCCACTTAACCATGACTTTGGGACCTTAGCTGACGGTCTGGGTTGTTTCCCTTTTCACGACGGACGTTAGCACCCGCCGTGTGTCTCCCGTGCTCGCACTTGCTGGTATTCGGAGTTTGCATCGGTTTGGTAAGTCGGGATGACCCCCTAGCCGAAACAGTGCTCTACCCCCAGCAGTGATACACGAGGCGCTACCTAAATAGCTTTCGAGGAGAACCAGCTATCTCCGAGCTTGATTAGCCTTTCACTCCGATCCACAGGTCATCCGCTAACTTTTCAACGGTAGTCGGTTCGGTCCTCCAGTTAGTGTTACCCAACCTTCAACCTGCCCATGGATAGATCGCCCGGTTTCGGGTCTATACCCAGCGACTAAACGCCCTATTAAGACTCGCTTTCGCTACGCCTCCCCTATTCGGTTAAGCTCGCCACTGAATATAAGTCGCTGACCCATTATACAAAAGGTACGCAGTCACCCAACAAAGTGGGCTCCCACTGCTTGTACGCATACGGTTTCAGGATCTATTTCACTCCCCTCTCCGGGGTTCTTTTCGCCTTTCCCTCACGGTACTAGTTCACTATCGGTCAGTCAGTAGTATTTAGCCTTGGAGGATGGTCCCCCCATATTCAGACAAAGTTTCTCGTGCTCCGTCCTACTCGATTTCATTGATAAGAGATTTTCGCGTACAGGGCTATCACCCACTATGGCCGCACTTTCCAGAGCGTTCCGCTAATCTCAAATCAACTTAAGGGCTAGTCCCCGTTCGCTCGCCACTACTAAGGGAATCTCGGTTGATTTCTTTTCCTCAGGGTACTTAGATGTTTCAGTTCCCCTGGTTCGCTTCTTACACCTATGTATTCAGTGCAAGATACTTAA
Source organism: Pseudomonas sp. AC070 (assembly GCF_979258635.1). Taxonomy (NCBI): domain Bacteria; kingdom Pseudomonadati; phylum Pseudomonadota; class Gammaproteobacteria; order Pseudomonadales; family Pseudomonadaceae; genus Pseudomonas; species Pseudomonas sp. AC070. The sequence goes on along the minus strand of NZ_OZ409871.1, from coordinate 440,015 downwards.
CTTATGTTAAGTGGGTTCCCCCATTCAGACATCTCCGGATCAAAGTCTGTTTGCCGACTCCCCGAAGCTTTTCGCAGGCTACCACGTCTTTCATCGCCTCTGACTGCCAAGGCATCCACCGTATGCGCTTCTTCACTTGACCATATAACCCCAAGCAATCTGGTTATACTATGAAGACGACATTCGCCGAAAATTCGAAATACTCTTGATCTCTCAAGAGAACTCACAAATTTTACCTTAGCCTGAATAAACACCAGTGAAAGTGCTATCCAGTCTATCTTTCTATCACATACCCAAATTTTTAAAGAACGATAATACTTTCTAGTCAAAGACCAGAATTCAATATTCAACCCTAAGGCGAATACTCAATTCTGAACTCTATCGTCGTCGTGGTGGAGCCAAACGGGATCGAACCGTTGACCTCCTGCGTGCAAGGCAGGCGCTCTCCCAGCTGAGCTATGGCCCCGTACTGAGGCTTCTTCCACAACAATTGGTGGGTCTGGGCAGATTCGAACTGCCGACCTCACCCTTATCAGGGGTGCGCTCTAACCAACTGAGCTACAGACCCAATTGTTCGGGCTACTAGGCTGACAACTCGTCACTGATCCTCCTAAAACCTCTAGGACGACCCTATCGTCTTTCGCAATGAATCAAGCAATTCGTGTGGGAGCTTATAAGGAAGCTGATGTCGTCGATTAAGGAGGTGATCCAGCCGCAGGTTCCCCTACGGCTACCTTGTTACGACTTCACCCCAGTCATGAATCACACCGTGGTAACCGTCCTCCCGAAGGTTAGACTAGCTACTTCTGGTGCAACCCACTCCCATGGTGTGACGGGCGGTGTGTACAAGGCCCGGGAACGTATTCACCGTGACGTTCTGATTCACGATTACTAGCGATTCCGACTTCACGCAGTCGAGTTGCAGACTGCGATCCGGACTACGATCGGTTTTATGGGATTAGCTCCACCTCGCGGCTTGGCAACCCTTTGTACCGACCATTGTAGCACGTGTGTAGCCCTGGCCGTAAGGGCCATGATGACTTGACGTCATCCCCACCTTCCTCCGGTTTGTCACCGGCAGTCTCCTTAGAGTGCCCACCATAACGTGCTGGTAACTAAGGACAAGGGTTGCGCTCGTTACGGGACTTAACCCAACATCTCACGACACGAGCTGACGACAGCCATGCAGCACCTGTGTCTGAGTTCCCGAAGGCACCAATCCATCTCTGGAAAGTTCTCAGCATGTCAAGGCCAGGTAAGGTTCTTCGCGTTGCTTCGAATTAAACCACATGCTCCACCGCTTGTGCGGGCCCCCGTCAATTCATTTGAGTTTTAACCTTGCGGCCGTACTCCCCAGGCGGTCGACTTAATGCGTTAGCTGCGCCACTAAAGTCTCAAGGACCCCAACGGCTAGTCGACATCGTTTACGGCGTGGACTACCAGGGTATCTAATCCTGTTTGCTCCCCACGCTTTCGCACCTCAGTGTCAGTATCAGTCCAGGTGGTCGCCTTCGCCACTGGTGTTCCTTCCTATATCTACGCATTTCACCGCTACACAGGAAATTCCACCACCCTCTACCATACTCTAGCTCGACAGTTTTGAATGCAGTTCCCAGGTTGAGCCCGGGGATTTCACATCCAACTTAACGAACCACCTACGCGCGCTTTACGCCCAGTAATTCCGATTAACGCTTGCACCCTCTGTATTACCGCGGCTGCTGGCACAGAGTTAGCCGGTGCTTATTCTGTCGGTAACGTCAAAATTGCAGAGTATTAATCTACAACCCTTCCTCCCAACTTAAAGTGCTTTACAATCCGAAGACCTTCTTCACACACGCGGCATGGCTGGATCAGGCTTTCGCCCATTGTCCAATATTCCCCACTGCTGCCTCCCGTAGGAGTCTGGACCGTGTCTCAGTTCCAGTGTGACTGATCATCCTCTCAGACCAGTTACGGATCGTCGCCTTGGTGAGCCATTACCTCACCAACTAGCTAATCCGACCTAGGCTCATCTATTAGCGCAAGGCCCGAAGGTCCCCTGCTTTCTCCCGTAGGACGTATGCGGTATTAGCGTTCCTTTCGAAACGTTGTCCCCCACTAATAGGCAGATTCCTAGGCATTACTCACCCGTCCGCCGCTGAATCAAGGAGCAAGCTCCTCTCATCCGCTCGACTTGCATGTGTTAGGCCTGCCGCCAGCGTTCAATCTGAGCCATGATCAAACTCTTCAGTTCAAACATATCTGGGTTTTGAGAAAACCCTAAACTTGGCTCAGCAATCGCAAAAAACTCTCAAATTAACGAGTGTTACTTGTGATGCTGATAATCTGGTGACTATCAGTCTTACCTCACAAGCACCCACACGAATTGCTTGATTCAGTTGTTAAAGAACAGTTGGTTAAGTCTTTCGTCTCAACCGAGGCGCGCATTCTACAGCAGCCTCTTATTCCGTCAAGCGATTTCGAAAATTTCTTTTCAAACTCAACCGCTTGCGCTTCAGATCAACTTCAGTCTCTCGTCAGCGGGAGGCGAATTCTACAGCGTTTCAAACCGCTGTCAACCACCTCTTCTACCGCCTTTCGATCCACTTACTCGATCGACCAACAAGACTAAAACCTCAACCCTGTCAGCCCGGCGCATTCTACGCAGATCGCTCTGCTTTGCAACCCTTTATTTAACCTAACCTATTGATTAGAAAGAACTTTTAGGCGCCTTCCGCGCCGGAAGTGGTGCGCATTATAAGCAGCCAGGAAAAGCCGTCAAGACATTATTGTGACAATCTTGCCCGACGGTTCAAAACGCCCGGAATACGGGCAACCATGAGCAGCGCGCCAACAACCGCGTAGATCAGCCACTCCTCTATATCCGCCCGAACCACCCAAAGCATATGCAAGAGCACCAAAGCCAACACGGCGTAGACCAACCGATGCAGCACCTTCCAGCGTCGGCCCAGCTTTCTAATACTCCAGCGGTTGGACGTAATGGCCAACGCGAGCAAGCCGATAAACGCCAAAGCCCCAACGAAGATGTAAGGGCGCTTGCGCAAGTCGATCAACAGCTGCCCGCCATCCAGCCCAAGCACAAACACGGCGTAAGCCGACACATGCAGCACCGCATAAGCAAAGCACCAAAGCCCCAGCTGCCGCCGCACCGCAATCCAGCCGCCCCACGCGGTCAAGCGCTGCAGCGGTGTCATCGCTAAGGTAATAAGCAGCAGTGTCAGCGCACCAAGCCCCAAGCGATCAACAAGCACCTTGCCCGGATCTGGCCCTAGCGCAAACGCCCAGGCTTGATACAGCCAATACAAAGGAAGAACGGGGGCCAGACAAAACACCGCAACACGCCATAGCCGGTATCGCATCAATAGTTAGTCCGCAAATCTAAACCGCTATACAACGAGGCCACCTCGTCATACCCATTGAACAGACGGGTCGGCATCACATTCGGACTAAACAGACTACTCGGCAAACGCCGCTCATGCGCCTGCGTCCAACGCGGATGGTCAACAGCCGGGTTTACGTTGGCATAGAACCCATATTCGTCAGCCGCCAGCGCCTGCCACGTATTAGTAGGCTGCTCTTCGGTCAGGGTAATTCGCACAATGGACTTGATGCTCTTGAAGCCGTACTTCCACGGCACGACCAGACGCAACGGCGCCCCGTTCTGTCCCGGCAACACCCGCCCATACATGCCAACCGCAAGAATCGCCAACGGATGCATCGCCTCGTCCAGGCGCAGCCCTTCTATATAAGGCCAGTCGATCAGCGAAAAGCTGGAGCTCTGTCCTTTCATTTGCTCACGGTCGACCACTGTTTCGAAGCGAACATATTTGGCTTTCGCCGTCGGCTCGAAGCGTTTCAGCACGTCGCCCAACGAAAACCCCATCCAGGGAATGACCATTGACCAAGCCTCGACGCAGCGTAGGCGGTAAATCCGCTCTTCAAGTTGCTGCTCCTTGAACATATCCTCCAACGAGTAGCGACCCGGCTTGGCAACTTCCCCATCGACCATCACCGTCCAGGGCTCAGCTTTAAACGAGCCGGCGTAGCGTGCCGGGTCGCCTTTATCAGGCCCAAACTCATAGAAGTTGTTGTAGTGCGTAGCGTCTTTGAACGGCGTGATCGTTTCACTGCCGGCGGTAACGGCTTGCCAGCGAGCCGCCTTTAGCTTGTCAGCAAACCAATCTGGAGCTTGCGCATCTTCAACATCCGCATAGCGCGAGGCTTCCGCGCGAACGTATGCCGGCAGCGCCAACGCAGCGGCGGCGCCACCTGCGGCAGCGAAGAAGGAACGACGTGAGAGGTAAACCGATTCGGGCGTGACGTCGGATTCACTCGACGCGGAAGCAGAAGGGATTTTGATCAACATGGGAAACTCCGCGACTATCAGTGACTGACGCGCCAATAGACCGCGGAGCTGGAGGGAAATTACATCACTCGGCAGTTTTACGACGGCGCAGGCGCAGCAGGTATTGAACAGGCCCGGACGCAGCATAGGCGAGGAATATCAGCAGCAGAATACGTGGCGGGTCGCTAAATACCACGGCGAACACCAACACCACCGCAAGAATCGCCACAAAAGGCACCCGGCCTTTGAGGTCGAGGTCTTTGAAGCTGTAGTACTTGATGTTGCTCACCATCAACATGCCTGCGGCTGCCACCAGCAAGGCGATCACGAACGACATGTTCGAACCCTGGATGCCGAAGTCGCTAAATGCCCATACGGTACCGGCGACTACGCCGGCTGCTGCCGGGCTTGCCAGACCAATGAAGTAGCGTTTATCGACCGTGCCAATCTGCGTATTGAAGCGCGCCAACCGCAGCGCAGCACCGGCCACATAGATGAAGGCAACCATCCAGCCCACTTTGCCCATGCTCCCCAGCGCCCATTCAAACGCCAGAATGGCCGGTGCTACACCGAACGCGACCATGTCAGACAGCGAGTCGTACTCGGCGCCGAACGCGCTTTGGGTATTGGTCAGACGCGCAACACGACCGTCGAGACTATCCAACACCATGGCCACGAACACCGTGGCGGCTGCTACATAGAAGTTGCCGTTGATGGCATTGATGATCGAGTAGAAACCGGCAAACAGGTTGGCGGTGGTGAACAGGTTGGGCAGCAGGTAAACCCCGCGGTGGCGGACTTTGCGCCCTTCGGCGTCATGACCCTCTTCAACATGCTCATCAATTGGCAGCAGGCTCTCTGCATCGGAACCGTTAGCCGGCTCCTCGGGACGTTCGTTCATGAACTACACCTTGCAACGGTTTGGAAAGTTTTCGACCAGTACGCTGATCCGGGGTTCACCCCGCTCCAGCACTGAGGCTTTATACCAGAGCCTTAGCCTAGAACGAAAAAACGCGGCCGTAGCCGCGTTTTTTCTGGATCGCAACAGCCTTAGTTTTTGGCTTTGTCGACGATCTTGTTGGCAGCGATCCACGGCATCATGGAACGCAGCTGCTCACCGATGATTTCGATACCGTGCGCAGCGTTGTTACGACGCTTGGCGGTCATCGAAGGATAGTTGGTAGCGCCTTCGCTGATGAACATCTTGGCGTATTCGCCGTCCTGGATGCGCTTCAGAGCGTTGCGCATGGCCTGACGAGATTCGGCGTTGATGACTTCCGGGCCGGTTACGTACTCGCCGTATTCAGCGTTGTTGGAGATCGAGTAGTTCATGTTGGCGATACCGCCTTCGTACATGAGGTCAACGATCAACTTCAGCTCGTGCAAGCACTCGAAGTAAGCCATTTCTGGCGCATAGCCGGCTTCAACCAGTGTTTCGAAGCCCGCTTTAACCAGCTCAACGGTACCGCCGCACAGAACGGCTTGTTCGCCGAACAGGTCGGTTTCGGTTTCGTCTTTGAAGGTGGTTTCGATGATGCCGGTACGGCCGCCGCCCACGCCCGAAGCGTAAGACAGGGCAACGTTCTTGGCATTGCCCGAAGCGTCCTGGTAAACAGCGATAAGGTCAGGAATACCGCCGCCTTTGACGAACTCGGTACGCACGGTGTGACCCGGAGCCTTCGGCGCGATCATGATCACGTCGAGGTCTTTGCGCGGCACAACCTGGTTGTAGTGAATCGCGAAGCCGTGGGAGAAGGCCAGGGTGGCGCCTTTCTTGATGTTCGGCTCGATTTCGTTTTTGTACAGCTGGGACTGGAACTCGTCCGGGGTCAGGATCATGACCAGGTCGGCAGCAGCAACGGCAGCAGGCACGTCGGCTACTTTCAAACCATGAGCTTCAGCTTTGGCGCGGGAAGAGGAATCCGGGCGCAGGCCTACGGTCACGTCAACACCGGAGTCTTTCAGGTTGCACGCTTGAGCGTGGCCTTGCGAGCCGTAACCGATAACGGCGACTTTCTTACCCTGGATAATGGAAAGGTCGCAGTCTTTATCGTAATAAACTTTCATGAATTTCCCCTGATTTCTGAGGCCCGTCAGAGCCTCGCGCTAAATGAGTTAAATGCTCAGAACTTTGTCGCCACGGGCGATGCCGGTGACGCCACTGCGGACCGTTTCCAGAATCGAACTGGTGCCTACTGCCTGAATGAAGCTGTCCAGCTTGTCGCTGGTTCCGGCGAGCTGGATGGTGTAGACGCTGCTCGTCACATCCACGATCTGGCCGCGGAAAATATCGGTAGTGCGCTTGATCTCAGCGCGCTGCGCGCCAGTCGCTTTCACTTTCACCAGCATCAGTTCGCGCTCGATATGAGCGCTTTCCGACAGGTTTACCAGCTTGACGACTTCGATCAGCTTGTTGAGGTTCTTGGTGATCTGCTCGATCACCTCATCATGGCCGACCGTGGTCAACGTCAGACGCGACAGGGTCGGGTCTTCGGTCGGCGCCACGGTCAGGCTTTCGATGTTGTAGTTACGCTGAGAGAACAGCCCGACCACGCGGGACAGTGCACCCGGTTCGTTTTCCAGAAGCAGAGAGATGATATGTCGCATGATTATGTCCGCTCCGTCTTGCTCAGCCACATGTCACGCATGGAGCCATCTCTGATCTGCATCGGGTAAACGTGCTCGCTGGTGTCCACCTGGATATCGAGGAATACCAGACGATCTTTCATCGCAAAGGCCTCAGCCATTTTTGGCTTCAGGTCTTTCAGATCGGTGATTTTCATACCCACGTGGCCATAAGCCTCGACCAGTTTGACGAAGTCCGGCAGCGACTCCATGTACGAGTGCGAATGGCGCCCGCTGTAGGTCATGTCCTGCCACTGACGAACCATGCCCAGCACACCGTTGTTCAGGTTGACGATCTTCACCGGCAAGCCGTACTGCAAGCAGGTCGACAGCTCCTGGATGTTCATCTGGATACTGCCTTCGCCGGTCACGCACGCCACGTCGGCGTCCGGGAAATTGAGCTTCACGCCCATCGCAGCCGGGAAGCCAAAGCCCATGGTGCCCAGACCACCGGAGTTGATCCAACGGTTCGGCTTGTTGAAGCGGTAGTACTGCGCCGCAAACATCTGATGCTGGCCCACGTCGGAGGTCACAAAGGCGTCGCCATTGGTGACATCACACAAGGTTTCAACCACGGTCTGCGGCTTGATGATACTGCCGTCGCCCTTCTCGTAAGGAAACAACGCGCCTTCGCCACGCCACTCATCAACCTGTTTCCACCAGCTGGCCACCGCTTCTTTATTCGGGGTTTCGCCGATTTCTTTGAGGATGGCGACCATCTCGGTCAGCACGCTGTCGACCGGGCCTACGATTGGCACGTCGGCCTTGATGGTTTTCGAGATCGACGCCGGGTCGATGTCGATGTGGATGATCTTGGCGTTCGGGCAGAACTTCGACGGGCCGTTGATTACACGGTCATCAAAGCGTGCGCCAACCGCCAGAATCACATCAGCGTGGTGCATCGCCAGGTTGGCGGTGTAGCTGCCGTGCATGCCCAACATGCCGATGAACTGGCGGTCAGTACCAGGGAAGCCGCCCAAGCCCATCAGGGTATTGGTCACCGGCAGATTCAGCATTTTCGCCAGCTCGGTGAGCGGCTCGGATGCATTGCCCATGATCACGCCGCCACCCGAATACAGAATCGGGCGCTTGGCCGCCAGAAGCATTTCAGCAGCTTTGCGAATTTGCCCGGAGTGGCCACGAACGGCTGGGCTGTAGGAGCGCAGCTTGGCTTTCTTCGGGTAAACGTATTCGAATTTTTCTGCCGGGTTGGTCATGTCTTTGGGGATATCGACCACCACCGGACCTGGGCGGCCGGACTGGGCGATATAGAAAGCCTTCTTCATGACTTCCGGAATTTCCGACGGGTGCTTGATCATGAAGCTGTGCTTCACGATTGGCCGGGAGATACCGATCATGTCGGTTTCCTGGAACGCGTCGGTACCGACCATATTGCTAGGCACCTGGCCAGACAGGATCACCATCGGAATGGAGTCCATGTAAGCGGTGGCAATACCGGTAATGGCGTTGGTCGCACCAGGGCCGGACGTCACCAGCACCACGCCGGCTTTACCGGTGGCGCGGGCGTAACCGTCAGCCATGTGGGTCGCGGCCTGCTCGTGACGAACCAGGATGTGAGTCACTTCCGGCTCTTTGAACAGCGCATCGTAAATATGCAGGAGGGCACCGCCTGGGTACCCATAGATGTGCTTAACGCCTTCGTCACGCAAAAAGCGGACGACCATTTCAGCGCCAGATAAAAGCTCCACGTTGTTCACCTCTAAAACGCTTAGAGAACCGCTCACAAACGAACGGGTCCGAATAGGTTTACCGCCAAGCAGAGCATGAGCGACGGTGGTCGCCGACTACGCCAGCTACTACTTGAGCAAGTATTGGGAACGCCCCTAAGTGTTTCGGGGTTTTCCCACCCAGCGCGAGGTAACGCGTTGCGGGTGTAACAGGTCGGCACGGGTATGCGCCTCATGTCTGCTGAGCTAAAGCCTGCTTGCGGCCGACTCCACTACAGCGAACGTCGAATTGTTCGGATTCAACGCCCTCAAGTCAAGTCATCCGTGGTGCTTTCTTTGAATTGCAGCTGTGACCGGGTGCAGGGTGACGAGTGGCTGGATTTGGTTATAGTTAGCAGCACGTTCCGCCGCTAATCAGAAGGACACCGCATGCGACGCATGATCATCACCGGCAGCTTGCTGTTGGCCCTTAGCGCTGCCGCCTCGGCCAGCCAGGTTTACAAATGGGTCGATGCACAGGGCAACACCCACTTTGGCGCGCAGCCGCCGCAGGGCCAGGACGCTACGCCGATCAGCACCCAAGTTACCCAACCTAAGCCAACTGCCCCCTCGACGCTGCCGAAATTACCAGCACCCGGGACGGTCGATGATCCGGCACAAAAGGCCATCGATGAAAAGGTGAAGAAGGAAGTCGCCGCAAAAGAGGAAGAACGCGCGAAGTATTGCGAGGCGGTGCGTACTCACCTGTCACAACTTCAGAACAATCCGCGCTTGATGGTGCAAGTGAATGGCGAAACACGCCGGTTCACTGAGGAAGAACGGCAAAGCAAAATTGCCGAAGATATGAAAGCCATTACCGACACGTGCAGCGACTGACGCCTCCCGCCACACCGGCAACTTCCTAGGAAGTTGCCGCGCCGATCAAGCCATCAAACTCGCCAAGCAACACGAGCAACCCGCTCGCCTTCCCCAGCTTGGCGCTATAGACCATTTCCGCCATCGGCCGAATGCCAGACACCGACGGCAGCGGCTGCCCGCTTTCGATAATTACCTTCATGCGCGGCAGAAAAATCCACTGCAGCCACTCTTCGAACGACAGGCTGTCTACGCAAAACGGTTCGACGCTGGCCAAGGCCTCGGCAGGCGGAGGCGTCGCCGCCCACCAGCCTTGAGCACGCAATTCCCGCTCAATCAGCAGCAAGTGATCCGCCAGGGCGGGCAGCCGCTGATCCATCAGAGATTCACCTGAGCCTTCTGGCGAGCCTGGGCGGCGCCCGAGGCGTTGCCTTGTTTTTCCCGCGCTTGGGCGATCAGCCCCCACAGGCTGGCCTGCAGCGTGGGGCGGCCACTGGCGTACGTCAGGCCGCGCTGCGCCACTTGTTCGGCTTGTGCGGCATCACCTTGAGCCAAGCGCACCTGAGCCAGTCGATACAACACTTGCGGCTCACTTGGGGCAATGCGCTGCGCGCGCTCTAGGCTGGACGAGGCACCGTTTAGGTCGCCACTGCTCTGCTGCTGTTGCGCTGTCGTGAGCAAGGCCAGCACCGGCCCATCCAGCTGTTCATCAGCGGCCAGGCCACCCGATGATGGAATGCCGCTTGGCGCAACAGGGGTCGGCACGCTGTAACTGGCGCTCGGACCGGGTGTAATCGGCCCCGTCGTGATCGGGCCAGGCGTAATGCCGCCCGACGACATCGGCGCACTGCTCACGGATGAGCCGCCCGGGTAAGTTTGAATGGGCGCTGGCGCGCGGCCCTGGCCCGGCACCATCACCACCACGCCGGAATCCTGCGGGACCGCCTGAGTCTGCGGCTGGCTTGGCGTTTGCGCGTAGCCGCCCGTGGTCGCGCGTCCATTGACCGGCGGGCGATCAGCCGAAAGCGGCGCGCCGGAGTCGACCACCGGAATCGATCCACGTTGAACACTGGCGCAACCGGTCAGCACGCTTGTGGCTATTAATGCAGGGATCAACCACTTATTCACTGAGCACCTCATCACTTAATTCATCCAACCGCGCACCCAGTCCATCACTTCCCCCGCAGGCGTTTGCCCGCCGCAGGCCGCACCGGCTGCCGGCTCGCTGCCGCGAATATACGGCATCTGTACCGCGTTCGGGCAGTTGGCATCGGAGCCTTGACCGTTGTTCGCGTCAACCCACACCTGGACCACGTTATCGGGCAGCGGCATGTTCAGCGGCAGCGGGTCAGCCTGCTTCATAAAGCCGGTCCACACCTGCAGGGCTCCCGTTGCACCGGTGAAGGGTGTGCCGCCGTTATCGTCACGGCCCATCCACACCACAGCCAACAAATCCTGACTGAAACCGGCAAACCAGCTGTCGCGCGAATCGTTACTGGTGCCGGTCTTGCCGGCCAGATTCAACGTCGACGGCAGTTGGCTATAGACCGAGCGCCCGGTGCCTTCGCGCATTACGCGTTGCATCGCGTTCTGCACCAGATAAATGGCACCTGGATCAAAACGCTGTTGAATCTGGAACGGATAGCGCTTGAGAGGTTCCCCTTCGGCAGTCAACACACTCCGAATGCCGCGCAATGGCGTATTGAAACCACCGTTGGCCAGCGTCTGGTACATGCCGGCGACTTCGATGGGACTGAGCGCGCCCGCACCCAGCAACATCGATGGGAATGCCGGCCACTCACGGGAAACACCCAATCGCTGGAGCGTCTTCAGCACATTCGGAACACCCAGCTCCAGCCCGAGCTTGGCGGTCGACAAGTTGTAGGAGTTAGCCAGGCCTTGGTACAGATAAATCGTCCCGTGAGCCTTTCGATCGTAGTTTTGCGGCGTCCACACCTGACCGTCTTTACCCTTGACCGAGAACGGCTCGTCCTCCAGCCAACTGGTCAACGTGTATTGGCTCGGGCGTTCCAGCGCAGTCAAGTACACCGCTGGTTTAACCAGCGAGCCAATAGGCCGCACCGCGTCCAACGCGCGGTTGAACCCGGCGAAGCGTGGTTGACGGCTGCCGAGCATGGCCTGAATTTCGCCGCTTTCCGGATTGGTCACCACCATGGCGGCTTCCACTTCGTCGGCGCCTTTGCGGCCCTTGAAGCCCTTCAGCGTGGTGTGCAGTGCGTTCTCGGCTTTCTGCTGAAGAATCGGATCGAAGCTGGTGAAAATTCGCAGGCCTTCTTCCGTCAAGTCTTCATCGCGGTAATCCTGGCGCAACTGGCGCTTCACCAAATCGAGGAAGGCCGGGTAGGAACTGTCTGCCATGCTGCCGCGCTTGGTCACGCCCAGCGGCATTTTCTTAGCCGCTTCGGCCTGTTCGACAGTGACGACGTTTTGCGAAGCCAACAGATCGAGCACCAGATTACGACGCTCAAGTGCGCGATCCGGATTACGGCGCGGGTTATAGAAGGTAGGGCCCTTCACCATGCCGACTAACAACGCCACTTGGTGAAGCTTCAGCTCAGCCAATGGCTGGCTAAAAAAGTACTGACTGGCCAGACCAAACCCGTGCACCGCGCGCTGGCCGTCTTGGCCAAGGAACACCTCGTTAAGGTAGGCCTCAAGGATTTCCTGCTTGCTGTAATGCACCTCCAGCAGCACCGCCATCATTGCTTCGGTGGCTTTACGCGTCAGGCTGCGTTCGCTGGTGAGGTAGAAGTTTTTCACCAGCTGCTGGGTCAGCGTACTGCCGCCCTGACGCATCTGCCCGGCACTGGCATTCACCCAGAACGCGCGAGCAATGGACTTTGGCGATACGCCGAAATGGTGGAAAAATTCCCGGTCTTCGACCGCTACCAGGGTTTCCACCAAATAAGGGGGCACCTGGTCGAGCTTGATCAGAATCCGATCTTCGTTGTGGGCCGGGTAAAGCCCGCCAATCAGCAACGGCTCCAAACGCGCAACGGCCAAGTCCTGGCCGCTGGCCTGGATAAGCCCAGCCACGTAGTCGCCAGAAAACTTGACCCTAATGCGCTGCGCAGGCTCCGCACCTTCGTAGAACTGGAAACCGCGAGTGTTCAAATCAATGTTATTGCCTGCCACCACGGCGGCGCCGGGGCCGGTCACCGAGGTTTCGCGGCGATAGCCAAGGGCATCCAGCTCGGTGAGGAAGTCGTCTTTGGCCAGCTTCTGGCCGACGAACAATTCCAACGGCCGGGCGTACACCTTGGCGGGAATCGTCCAGCGTTTGCCGGAGAATTTCTCCTGCACCACGGCGTCGAGGTACACGGCAAAACCGGCCACGACCACCAGGCCGACGATGCTGAGTTTGAGCAACCAACCCAGCCAGCGGCGCATGCCACCAGAGCGGGATTTAGGGCGCGAACGAGAGGGGCGAGAAGATCGGGTACGTGTCATGGCGGCGCATTATACGCACTTTGCCTGGGCCAGACAGACGCCTCCCAGCGGTTTGCACACTTGCTCACAGCCGCCATAATGGCCGCCTGAATTCAGCCCGTTATTCAAGGAAAGACCGTGAGCCAAACCCTGATTGCCGCCTTGCAGAACCCGGCCCTTTACCCGCATCCGGTAGAAGGTTTCCAGGTCATTGAAACGCACATCTCCTGGGTGGTGCTGACCGGTCCCTTCGCTTACAAAATCAAAAAGCCCGTCAACTTCGGCTTCCTCGACTTCACCACACTTAAAGACCGCGAGCATTTCTGCAACGAAGAGCTGCGCCTGAACCAGCGTCTGACCGAAGGCCTGTACCTCGAAGTACTGCCGATTACCGGCAGCGCCGAGGCGCCGGAAATTAACGGCAGCGGTCCGGTGATCGACTACGCCCTGAAAATGCGCCAGTTCCCGCAAAGCCAGTTGCTCGCCGAAGTGCAGAGCCGGGGCGAGCTGACCACCGACCACATCGACGCGCTGGCCATACAAATTGCCCAGTTCCACCTCAACGCCCCCCGCGTGCCGCAGGACCATCCGCTGGGCACCGCCGCCGCGATCATGGCGCCGGTCACTCAGAACTTCGAACAAATCCGCCCGATGCTCTCGGACAAAGCCGACCTGCAGCAGCTCGATGCTCTGCAAGCCTGGGCCGAAGCCAGCTTCGAGCGCCTGCAACCGCTGTTCGAGCGTCGTAAAAGCGAAGGGTTTATTCGCGAATGTCATGGCGACATTCACCTCGGTAACGCCACGCTGCTGGACGGCAAAGTGGTGCTGTTCGACTGCATCGAATTCAACGAACCGTTCCGCCTGACCGACGTCACCGCCGACGCCGCCTTCCTCGCAATGGACTTGGAAGACCGTGGCCTCAAGCCGTTGTCGCGCCGTTTCGTCAGCGCCTGGCTGGAACAAACCGGCGACTACGACGCGCTGGAAATTCTCAATTTCTACAAAGCCTATCGGGCGATGGTGCGTGGCAAGGTCGGCCTGTTCCGCCTCGGCCAGGAAGAAAGCGCCGTGCAACGCGCCGTGATTCTGCGTCAGTACCGCAGCTATGCCGCCCTGGCCGAAAGCTACAGCGCCATTCCATCGCGCCTGCTGGCGATTACCCATGGCGTTTCGGCCGTTGGCAAAAGCCACGTCGCCATGCGTTTGGTTGAAGCCCTCGGCGCCATCCGCCTGCGCTCGGACATAGAACGCAAACGCCTGTTCGGCGAGCAGAAAGCAGCCGAACACGGTCAGCTGACTGCCGGCATTTACAGCGAAGACGCCAGCGTGGCCACCTATCAGCGCCTGCACCAATTGGCCGAGTCGGCTTTGCGCGCCGGTTTCCCGGTGGTGATCGACGCGACTTATCTGAAACAGACGCAGCGCCAAGCCGCGTGGGACGTCGCCCAGGAAACCGGTGCGCCCTTCGTGATTCTGGATTGCCAAGCGCCAGAAACCGTTATCGCCAGTTGGCTGGCGCAGCGTCAGGCCGCCGCGCAAGACCCATCGGATGCCACCCTGGAAGTCATTCGCGCCCAACAAAACAGCCGCGAGCCGTTGAGCGCGGAAGAACTGGTGCTGACCAAACGCGTCGACACCCATGAAAGCGCCAGCCTTGATTCCCTAATCGAACGCATTCGCCAGCGCCTGCCCGGCCTTTAAGCCGCGACGGCACCGCGCTCAGCCAGCGGGCAGAGCTGAGCGCGGCTTCTATACTGCCGATGAACCCCACATCGGAAGCCCGCCATGAGCAAGCCGCGTCAATTGGAAAATCCGCTGTACGTGCTGCTGCACAACGAAGACATCGAAGGCGTGAACGCCTTGAAGGCCCAAGGTGGCGACTTTGATTTATCCGACGGCGACTTCCGCGGCCTGGACCTCCGGCTGCTCGACGCCAACGGTTTCAACTTCACCAACGGCTACTTTCGCGGCGCAGATTTACGCGGCCTGGACTTGCGCAACACGCGCATGGATGGCGCCAGCATCGCGCACGCGCAGATTTCCGGGGTGTTCTTCCCCAACGAACTGAGTGCGGATGAAATCGTCATGTCGCTTACGTACGGCACCCGCATGCGCTATCGGTCCACGACTTCATGAGCGAAATTGCCCAACTGTTCGGTAACCGCGCTGCCGCATACGCCAGCTTCCGCCCGCGTTATCCGGATGCCTTGTTTGAATGGCTGGCGCAGCACAGCCCGAGCACCGAACGCGCGCTGGATATTGCCTGCGGTTCCGGACAGGCCAGCGAGCCGCTACTTGCTCAGTTCAGGCAAGTGCTGGCCTGTGACGCCAGCGTTGAACAGCTTGTTGCCAGTGAAACGCTGCAGGCGACTTCGGTGTTCGCCGCTGACGCAACGGCCATCCCGCTGGCCACCCAAAGCCTGGACCTGATCATCGTCGCCCAGGCGCTGCATTGGTTTGCCGGCCCATCCTTTTTTAATGAAGTGCAACGGCTGCTGAAACCGGACGGGCTGTTTTGCGCCTGGTGCTACGGACTGATGAGCATCGATGAAGCGATTGACGAGGTGGTCGACGATTTCTACTGGAACACGTTGGGCGGCTACTGGCCTGCCGGGCGCGCCAGCATCGAAGCGGGTTATCGCGACATCGATTCGCCGTTGCAGCGCGTAGAGGTGCCGGCCTTTTCCATGCAGGCGCAGTGGGGCTTCGACCATCTGTTGGGGTACTTGCGCACGTGGTCAGCCTGCCAGCTGTGGGAGCGCAAAAACGGCCGCGATCCGGTCGCCGACGTCGCCCCGGCACTGGAAAAAGTATGGAGAGATGTCAAACAGCCACGTTTTGTGAACTGGCCGCTACACTTCCTGGCAGGGTCCCCATCGCGCTAACCGCGCGGGACTAAGCACGGCAGCCAAGGAGGCGCGATGAACGACGAACTGCAACACCTCAAAAACCTGGGTAAAACCTCATCGCAATGGCTGCATGCCGTCGGCATCCATAGCGCAACCGACCTGCGCCGCCTGGGCGCAGTGGGCGCTTACCGTGCCGTGCAGGCGCGCGGGTTCCGGGCGTCGAAGGTATTACTGTATGCAATCGAAGGTGCATTGCTGGATGTGCACTGGAATGAGTTGCCTCCGGCCCACAAAGCGGAGTTGAATGGCCAGCTCGACGCTATGCCCCCGCACAATAAGAGCTAGCTCACATCCTCTGCGCTCGATGATTTACGCCGAGGCGGCCACGAACTATTGTTTCAGGGACCTTCGTGCGTTCTCGAAAGCCCAGCCAGTTCAAGGAATTACTGTATGTACCTACTCGGGGAGCAACCGGCGTACGCCGACCAGCTGATCAACCGACTGCAAGGCATCCCCACGCAACTGCTGGAAGGGCTTGCGCCTTCGGGCGCTACTTTGCGTCTGGAGCGCACCGACGACCTCTCGCAAGCGGTGCCGGGCAATCAGCTGTTCATCATCGAAAACGGCTTGCTGCATGCGCTGGTCGATGAGCGTCCGTTGTTCTATTTGCAGGAAGGCGACCTATTCGGCCTGCGCCAAGGCATAGAATTTCCTACGTGCCGGTACAGCAGCGAAGAACCCCTGAGCCTGGTGCCGTACACGCGCAGCGAAGTGTTCAAGCACATCTATGCCAGCGAAGTTCGCCTGGAACTGTTCGTTCAGTACCTGATTGGCCATACGGCGCTGCTGTCCGACGCGCTGGCGCGCTTGAAGCAGCCGGAAATTCGCCCCGCTACCGGCTTCCAGCACTTTGCTGCCGGCGAGGAGTTGATTCACCAGGGCGACGAAGCCGACCACGTGTTCATCATTATCGAAGGCCACGCCGAGGCGTATGTCGACGGCCATAAGGTCGGCGATGTGCAGAAAGACGAAATCTTCGGCGCCATGGCTGTGTTTACCCGCGAGAAGCGCAGCGCAACCGTACTGGCCAGCGAGCCGTGCACGGTGATGGTGATTCCGAAGGAACAATTTCTCAGCCTCACGCAAAGCAATCCGCGTATCGCCCATAGCCTCATTGAAAGCATGGCGCGGCGTATCGACCTGCTGAACAAAGAAGTCACCCAGCTGCGTTTGCCCGCTAGCGAGTAAGCCCTACGTTGCCCCCACGAAACCCGGCCAAGCGCCGGGTTTTGTGCGTTTAAGGCACGGTGAGAAAAAAGTTTGGAGAGAGGGGTTGACTGAGAAATGAGAATTGTTATTATTACCGCAACTGGTCGCGAGATCAGTCGATATTTTGAGAGACCTTCAGTCGGCCTTTCAGATTATCTCCTCATCAGGCTAATCACGGTTTTTGACCCGGCTCTTGCCGGGTCTTTTTTTGCCCGCGAAAAAGTGCGCGAATCGCTCGCCAAGAACAGCCGCGCACTTAGTTGATCGGCGTCGCCGTGAGGTTCGCGCGAATGTCGGCGTTCTGCGCCTTGATGCCATACATGGCCGTCACCGCACCGCCGGTTGGGTGCACATTCTGCAAGCGATCCACATTCACTTCCTTGAACGTGATACGCCCGTTCACCGCAAACCCCAGCGGATCCGGCGTCACGGTCGTGCCCGCATTCGCCCCACTTTTCACTTTTACGGTGGTCGGCGCAACATCCAGGTTCAGGTCGGCATTCACGCCATAGGTATTGGCGTTGGGATTGTTCGGGTCGCCGTCGGAGGTGGAAAAGTTGTCGATCACCAGCTGCGCCCCGGTGCCGTTGCCCGCCGTGCGGTTGGTTTCCCACAGCACCTGGTTGCGCTTCTCGTCAGTGGCAACGCCATTGACCGAGCTGTCCACCGCCGTATCGCGTACAAACACGCTTTTCAGTTTCACCGACACACCTTCGTTGCCGCGATCTTCCCAGCGCCCGCCGCTCGCGCCACAAGCGCTGGCCGTGCCGCCACTGCCGCCGACACACAACGCACCGGCGCCGCCTGAACTCAGCGCCAGGGTCGAACCCTGCTCGTAGCGCTTGAGCATGATCCGCCCAAGGCTTGTGCCTGTGGCGCGGTCGCCCCAGCGCACATCGCTGACGTCGAGCTTCGACCAATACGTGCCCTTACGCAGTTCGACGCCGCCCTTCTCCCCCGCCGCGCCGCTACTGATATCGAGCGTGCCGTCACGGAAATGCATGTCGTAACTGGTGCCTGACAACCACAACCCGCGCCCTGCCTCATCGACCGTAACCGCCGCCCGCGCTTCGGTCACATAAAAGTCGGCGTTATAGCGCACGCCACTGCCCACGTTGCCGCCCGGTTGAATGGTCAACTGGCCATTCAGGGTGAAGTCATACGCGGGAAAAATCTCCATCAGCACCAGCAACTCGGTGCCGCCCTGCAACGGCGCCGTGGCGCTGCCCACTCGCAGACCATCGAAGCTGTAGCTGCCCTTCACGTTATTCAGGCCCACGCGCAGCCCATCGTAATGGCCGTTATAGCTGCCCAGGCTCATGTCGCTTTGGGTGCCGGCGTAGCAGCCGGTGCTGGCCCCAGCGGCGCAGCTTTTGGTCACATCGAGCGTCACCTGGCCGCTGCCGTTGGTGCGCAGGCCGCTGAACCACATGCTGTTGCCGTTATCGGTCAGCGATACCGAACTGTTGACCATGTTCCAGCTCACGTCTGCGGTCACGCCCTTGAGCCCGGAATTGACGTCGCCGCCCGGCCGCAGCTTCAGCCAGTTCTGCTTCGCGCCGTCATCGAGGAAATTCAGATCAATCCCAAGGCTGCCGAGCTTCTGGTTGCTGGCGTTGCCAATAATGAGACCACCCAAGGTCGCGTTCAGACGCAAATCAGGAAACTTCACCTGAGCAAATGTCCCCACCGTGTCGCTCGCCAAGTCCACCGTCAGGCCACTGGTGCTGCTCAGCACGCCAGCAAAATTCTCGGCCCGCAGCACGCCTTCGTCCTGATACTGAAACAGGCTGTTGGTGATCGCGATATTCGGCCGAATGCGGATGCCCTGCCCGCTGGCACCTCCACTGGCAATGCTCAAACTGCCGCCCAAGCGCAGGTCGAGCGTGAGCGAGCCAAAGCTTTTGCTCGCGCTCGGGTCGCGCGTGTCCGGGTCGCTGGGCGTTGCCAACACGCCGTTTACCGCGTCGCCGTGGGCCAGGTCGAGGCTGATGCCGCCAATGTTGGCCACCAGGCGTGCGCTGCCGAAGTCGAGCTTCACTTCCTTACCGCTGCCACCGTTGACGATGTCGACATACGCGGCGTTGAGGTAGGCGTTCAGCGACATGCCGTTGACGATCAGGTCGTAGCCGTTATCGCGGTAGTAAAACGTCACGTCGGTCAGCGACAGCTTGCTGTCATCCAGGCCGATGCCGCTCACGCCGCTGCTGCCGCCGCCTTTTACCTTCAGTGTCGCGCCCAGGGTGTAAAACGCGCGGAAACTGCCGAAGCTGTTGCTGCTGCCGGCCGTCTCGACGTTGTTTACCGCCAGCACTTGCGGACTGGCTTTGTGCTCGATCACCAACTGATTGCCGACCACATCGACCTTGGTGGTGGAAGTGGCCGTGGCGCCACTGGCCGGCCGATTGCTGACATCTTTGAGCGCCACGGTTTTGCCGTCTTCGCTGTAGCTGACCGTGCTTGCCGACCAACCGCCGCCGCTGATTTCCATGCTAATGCCGGACTGCCCGTTCACACCGGCCAGCCCCTCATCGTCCAACGCCTGCATGGCCAGCGCCGGCGCACTGAGGCCCAGCAAGACGATGCACAGTGGTAAACGCAGCAACGAACGGCACATCGGCTTACCCCTCAGTTTTTAGGAAACACCAGCACGTTGCCTTGCATACGAATGCTGCCGTCGATTTTCGCCGAGAAAATATTGGTCTGCTGATAGCTCGCATCGCCGCCGTTAGCGGCAGTGCCGGCCTTGTTGCGCCAGCCGCCCTGGTTGGCCACCGCGAAGGTAAAGCGGGTGTCTTGAAACTTCACTTCGTTGGGCAGGCCGAACTCCAACGTGTCCTGGGCGAACGTGGCGCCATCGCCATTGAAACCGCCGTCGATAAACCGTGTGCGAAGGGTCAGACCGTCAAAGCTGAACACGCCTTTCATATTGTCCAGCACGTACCAGCCGCCGGCCGCCTCGGCGCGAATGGCCAGGCGCATGCCGCAATCTTCCGGCGAGCTGGCGCCAAGGGTGGCGCAACTGCGTTGGTTGGCCGTCCAGGTGCTGGGGGTATTCGTGGTTGGGGTCGACCACAACACGCCACCGTTTTTGTTGATGCTGAAATCACCCGACAAATAAACCCCGCCTTGTCCACGGGTGGCGCTGAGCGCTTCGTCTGCCATGGGCTGCAACTCGCTGCGCGCCAGCGCCGGCACCAGCAAAGCCAGCCACAACACCAACCACTCGATGCGTTTAAAGGTCATGGCTGGTCACCTTCAGGTAATTGATGCTCAGGCCTTGCAGCGTGTTGTAGCCAAAGTTGTAGCCGCCGGTGCTGTAGTTGCCGCTGCCGACTTTGAGGTTGTCGATGACGATATTGGTGCGCGGCGCATTGGCGTAGAAGTCCGTCGCCAACGTGTTGCGCTGCGCCGCTGTGGTGCCGCCCGCCGTGGGGTTGGGCAGCTCCAGCACAAACTGGCCGTTGCTGTTGACGTCGAAAAGCAGCGGCTGGGTTTTGCCGTAACCCAGGGAGATGTTCGCGTACATATTGCTCAGCGTGATGGTGCGCGCCTCTTGGTCGGCCGCCGTGGCGCAGTTAGTAGCGCCGGCCGCGCACGACATCACGGTCAGCCCTTTCGCATACACGTTCAGGCGCATCTCACCCACCAGTTGGCTACGGGCGCTATCGCCCCACAGCCGCAGGTACGAGCCGTCCATGGCCAGCTCGGCGATGTCGATATTCAAAATGTCGGTGCGGCCTGCGGCCACCTGGAAGTCAAAGCGAATGCCCAGGTCTGCCTTCTCGCTGGCCCGGCTCGAACAGTTACTGCCTGCCGCTGCGTACCCGGAAATACAGGCTTGCCCGGCAGCGCCCGTCAGCCGCTCGGGAAAGGTCAGCGCCAGCACCGCGACATTGCTCGGCGTGGTTTGCACCCACACGCCGTCGTCGCGAAGGGTGCGCAGGTTTTCGCCTTTGTTGAGGTCAAGCGTGAACGGCGAGCTGAGGCGGCCGATGGTCACGGGGTTGAGATTGGCGCCTTTGTTACTGCCAGCCGCGCCCAAGTAAAACTCTTTCACCGAAATCGGCACGTTCTGGCCGCTGCCGTTGGTGATGTCGTTGATGGTGATGGTCGCGTTGTTGGCGTCGAGCAGAATGTCTTCCAGCACAAAGCCGAAGCCGGCGCCTTGCACGCCAGACAATTCCTGGTCGTCCAGGGCCTTCATCTCGGCCTGCGCCAAGGCGCTGAAGCCCAGCAAGGCCAAGCCAGCGAACCGCCAGAGGGCGCTCATGTCAGCAACCCGCAGTGGCGCTGCCGAGGCAGGTGTCTTGCCGCGGAATGCCGTTGAACGCCTGGTTGAAGTCGATGTTGATCGGCGAAACCATATTGCCGTTGGCGTCCCGGTACTTGGGCATGTTCATGAACGCGCCCTTGAGAGCAGTCATAAAGCTGTTGCTGTCCAGATCGCGCCAGGCCACATCTTTGGTTTGTAGCGAAATGAAAAAGCCTTTCGCCGCGCCTTCGATAGCAGCCGTGCCGGCCTGATCAGCGACGCCCAGGTTGCCGACCGGCAGCGATTTGAATTGGTCGAGATTGAAGCAGGTCTGGATGCCCAACAGCGCGCAGCCGTTGGACTTAATAATGCCCAGCGCGGCATCGGTCAAAATCGGCAGGCAGCCGCTGGTGCACGTCAGGCCGTCGCCATTTTTCACGCCTGCCTGGGTACCACGAATCGGGTCGGATGCGCCGCTGCTGTTCACCAACTGCGCATCCGCCTCCAACACGCTGGAGGTGTAAATGCCGCCGATGCCCAGAATTAGTTTCTGGCCGACGTTGGCCTGGTCATAAATCGCCTGGCCGGTGCCTTTGATATGCACCGGCACGTTGCCGGTCAGGCTGGCGATGTCGCCGGAAAGCGTGCCCTTGGCCTCGCCAAAACCGATGCGCACGCCGATGACTTTGTTGCCCTCGTACGCCAGCTCGATAAACGGATTGGCGATTTTGAACGCATTGATGCTGTCGTCGGCATTCACCGTGCCGAGGGCAAAGTTGTTAATCAGAATGTCGGAAGAACCCGCCACTTCGCCCGGCCGGGTCAGGGAATCGTTGTACTGGCCGAGCTGAAGTTTCTTCATATTCAGCTGGGTGTCGAGGTTTACGCCCAGGTTCACCCGCGTGTAGTTGATGCCCGCGTTGGCGTCGGTGGTCAGGTTGATGAATGCCTGCCCGGTCACGTTGGACAGTTCACTGTCAGCCAGCGCCTCCAGCTTGGCCTGCGCAGCACCCGGCAGCACGGCCACGGCCAGCAGCGCCAGCGCAAACAGCGAACGGAAGGGAGACAGACGACCTGCGGCAAGGCTACGGGGCGAGCGCATGGCGATTTCCTTATTCTTATTGTGTTCGGACTCTCAGCAGCGCGCGGGCGCGGCAAGAATCTACGGCATCACTATAAGAACCTCGGCCGCAACCGGCGCCCGACCCATAGTCGAGTCTGTAGAGGTGAAATAAGGGAGCGCGCGGGGCGACTGTTACGAGAAATCACACTGGCGTAACGCCACTGCGGTCAGTGCTGACGGAACAGCGCGATCAGGTGATCGGCAATGGCGCCCTTGATGGCGTCGACACTGAGTTTGGAGCTGTTGCCCAGCTTGTCCGGGTTGATGCGATGCAAATGCAGCGACGGCATACGCGCCTCGTATTCGCGCAGATCGCCCTTGATCAGCACCGGCAAAAAGGTCTCGCCCTTGGCCGCGTAGCGCTGGATCAGCAGCTTGAGCCCTTCCTGGAATGGCAGCTCTTTCGATGCCACCAACCGGTGCTCGCCGGGAATCTTCAAATACAGCCCGGTATAGCCCATGGTTTCGCCCGGCAGAATGTGAATACCGGTGGGCTCCACCGCATCGGCCGGCACGTCGTTGAAGGTGTCGTGCCAGGCCTGTTCATCCGGAAGAATCGTGATGCTGCCCTCCTCCGACTCCGGCACTACGAAGCTGTAATTGCTGTACAGCTTCTCCACATAGCTGGAATAGATGCACAACCGATTCTCAAACCGCTGCAAAAACGCCACCGCCTCGCGGCGGTCGGTGATCGCGTCCAGATCCCAGTCGAGATCGCTTTGACGCTCCAACTCGTCCCAACGGGCTTGGGCATAGGCGGCGGTGGAAGTGGACATGGGCAATCCGTAGAAGAAAGGCAGACACGCTGCTATCGCAGAAAACATGCCAACGGATTCAAGTACTTAAAACGGGGGGTGTTGAGGGGGGTGAGGCGTACGGGTGGGGGGCTTGAGGGGGCGGAAACTGCCGAAAATGGTCAGGTGAAGCCCAAGATCAACGGCCCCTCTCCCCCGCCCCTCTCCCACAAGTGGGCGAGGGGTGACGTATTACTTAAACCGCGCTCGGTTGGCCCCCTCGCCCGCCTGCGGGAGAGGGCTGGGGAGAGGGGCTTTATATTTCGTGGACGGCGATTAACCCCCAGCCTCCAACAACCCATGCAACTCCACAAACTGCAACGTCAACTTATGCTTAGGCTCCAGGAAAATCAGCGGCACCGAAGCCTGATGCGACTCGCGCATTTTCACTGAGCTGGTCAAATACACCGGCAACACCGGCAAACCCTCGGCAATCAATTCATCCAGCAACTGCTGCGGCAAACTCGCCCGGGCCTGGAACTGGTTGACCACAATCCCCTCAACCTCCAGCCCCTCGTTGTGATCCTCCTTCAGCTCTTCAATTTCGGCCAATAGGCTGTACAGCGCTTGGCGAGAAAAACTGTCGCAGTCGAAAGGAATCAACACACGATCGGCCGCGATCATCGCCGAAACGGTGTAGAAATTGAGGGCGGGCGGCGTATCGAGGTAGATTCGGTCGTAGTCTTCGGACAAGTCGTCGAGCAATTTGCGCAGCTTGTTGATCTTGTGTTTGGCCTCGAGCTTGGGTTGCAGGTCGGCCAATTCGCGAGTGGCGGTCACCACGTGCAAGTTGTCGAACGGCGTTTCGTAGATGTCTACCTGACCCTTCTTAGAGAACGGGCCCGTCGACAAGGTCTGCTTGAAGAAATCGGCGATTCCCATGGGGATGTCTTCGCCGGTTAGCCCGGTGAGGTACTGCGTGGAGTTGGCCTGGGCGTCCAGGTCGATGAGCAACGTGCGATAGCCCTCTTGGGCACTCACCGCCGCCAGGTTGCAGGCGATGCTGGATTTCCCCACGCCCCCTTTCTGGTTAAACACTACGCGTCGCATATCCCCACCTCGTCCTGAGCCTCGAATAGTCCCGGATTCTATGCAAAGCGCACCGCCAGGGCGAGGCACTACCGCGAACAGTGACCAGCGGCGCGGATATTTCCCCGCAACATGGGCAAAATAGCGCCCGCAACCAGACCTGTAGGTAATCCCCTACACGCTTGCCAGCCAAATCTTTGCCGAATGTTTGCTTGAGCCCCGCCACGTCGGGATAATGCCGGCACTTTGCTATGGCGCTAGCGCGGTTGCGACTTTTCCACCGGCGAAGACAGCTGTGGCTGTCGGATGGACTTGGCCAAGCCAAGAGCGATCGCCTTTTTTTACATGGACGCAAAAGCTGCCGATGCATTTTTCAATCGAACAATGGCGTGCCTGGGCCCCCGGCCTGGAGCAGGAAGCTGACTGGCTGGCATGGAGCCAACAGTCCGAGCCCCCTGCCGCCAGCGATTCGTTGCCCGATGTCAGCTTTCTTCCTGCCATGCAACGCCGCCGCCTCAGCCCGCTGGCGCGCATGGCATTCAGCGTCGCCTGGCCATTGGCCGACGCCCATGGCGCGCCGCTGCCGCTGGTGTTCGTCTCCCGCCACGGTGAAACCCCGCGCACCTTTGCGTTGCTCAGCGATGTCAGTGCTGGCGCGCCCTTGTCGCCCACTCAATTCAGCCTCTCCGTGCACAACGCCATCATCGGCCAGTGGTCGATCATGCGCGGCGACACCAGCGAAATGACCGCGCTGGCCGGCGAAGCCGATGGCCTGGAACATGCAGTTCTCGAGGCGCAGTTGTTACTGGCCGATGGTGCGCCCGCCGTTTTACTGGTGATTGCCGAAGACACGCCGCCCGCCGCCTATGCCGGCTGGGTGAGTGATGTTCCGTTTCCCTACGCCGTCGCGCTGCTACTGACGCCGGGCGCCCGCTGGAACCTGCACCTGAGTACCAAAACGCAAGCACACGCAACACCTGCCGATACAGCCACCGCAGAGTGGCCGCACGCACTTAATCTGGTTCGCGCCTTGAGCAATGGCGCAACCGCCTTGGAGCATCGTTGGAGGAATCGACAATGGAGCTGGCAACAGAACAGCGCCTGAGCCGTTACAGCGCGCCCTATTGGTGGCGCCTGATCGCAACCGCCCTGAGCTTCACACTGTTCGGGGTCGGTGGCGTACTGCTGCGCATCGTGGTGTTTCCGCTGCTGTCGCTGCTGCCGGGCGACGCCGTAGCGCGCCGCACCCGCGCCCGTGCCACGGTGAGCTGGACGTTCCGCGCGTTCGTGGAATTTATGCACCGCACCGGCGTGCTCACGTTTGAAGTGCAAGGCATCGAGCGCCTCGGTCGTCCTGGGCAAATGGTCATCGCCAATCACCCGTCGCTGATCGACGTGGTGGTGCTGATCGCCTTCATCCGCGACGCCAACTGCGTGGTCAAGCAAAGCCTGTGGGACAACCCCAGCATGCGCGGGCCTATTCGCGCGGCTGAATACATCAGCAACAGCGGCAGCATGGACATGCTCGACGAAACCTCCGGCGCGCTGCGTGAAGGGCAAACCCTGGTGATATTCCCCGAAGGCACGCGCACCACGCCGGGGCAGGCGCCGGAGTTTCACCGGGGCGCCGCCGCTATCGCCTTGCGCGGTGCAACGGTGGTCACGCCGGTGGTCATCAGCGTAACGCCCACCACGCTGACCAAGGCCGAGCCTTGGTACCGCATTCCGGCGCGGCGCTTCCACTTCAAAATGCGCGTGGGCGAGGACATCGACCCGCAGCAATTCGCCGCCCGCAGCTCGGCGCCCATCGCCTCGCGCAAACTCAACGAACATCTGCACCAACACTTTATTAAGGAGCTCGCCAAAGATGAGCGATCTGCAACTTGAAATAAAAAACCTGATCATCGAGGCCTTGGGCCTGGAAGACATCGGCCCCGACGATATCGACGCCGAGATGCCGCTGTTCGGCGAAGGCCTGGGCCTGGATTCGGTCGACGCCCTGGAGCTGGGCCTGGCTATCCAAAAGCGCTTCGGCTTCAAGATTGACGCCGACGCCAAAGACACCCGCAAGCACTTCGCCAACGTGGCTAGCCTTGCTGTGTTCGTGTCTGCACAGCAAGCCGCGTAAGAGAGACGACCATGCAAAACCGTGACGAAATCTTCAACACCCTGCGCGAGTCGCTGGTCGAGCTGTTCGAGCTTGAGCCCGAGCGCGTCACCCTGGAAGCCAACCTCTACCAGGACCTGGAAATCGACAGCATCGACGCCGTCGACCTGATCGACCACATCAAGCGCAAAACCGGCAAGAAACTCGCCGCCGAAGACTTCAAGGCCGTGCGAACCGTCGGTGACGTGGTCGAGGCGGTGTACCGCCTGGTCAACGCGCCCGCCGCCTGATGCTGTTGCTTGTGGACATGGCATGAACCGCCTGATCGGTCTGGTGCTGCTGGTGGCCGGCCTGGCCTACCCCTTTGCGGTGTATTACGGCCAGCAACACCTGTCGCCGCGCTTCTTTGCCCTGCTGCTCGGCGGCTTGTGGCTGGCGCGTTTCCTGACGCAGGGGCAACGTCCGGGCAGCCGCGGCATGGCCATCGCTGCGCTGGGCTTTTGCGTATTGCTGGGCCTGGCGGACAGTCACGAGGTGCTGCGCTGGTACCCGGCGCTCATCAGCCTGTTCGGCCTGGGGCTGTTCGGCCTCAGCCTGAAATACGGCCCGCCGATGGTTGAACGCCTGGCCCGGCTGCGTGAGCCGGAGCTGCCCGAGGTGGCCATCGTCTACACCCGGCAGGTGACCAAAGTGTGGTGCGTTTTTTTTGTGTTCAACGCGCTATTGGTCAGTGCCCTCACGCTTTGGGCGCCGTTGAGCTGGTGGACGCTCTACACCGGGGTGATTTCTTACGTATTGATGGGCCTGTTGTTCGCCGGTGAATGGCTGGTGCGCCAACGTGTGCGAGCCCAGGGATGAAGTGCCAGCTATGAAATGCCGACTATGAAATGGATAGCCCTGCAAGACCTGCTCAGCCCCGTGCTGCAACGCCCGGTCGCCATTGAGCCCGCGTTGCAACATGCCGACCTGTGCGTGCAAGCGCTGAGCGTCGCCGCCGGCCTGCAAACCCGCGGGGTGCGCAACATGGCGGTGCATCTGGAAGACAGCGCCGAGTTGGCCATCGCCCTGCTGGGCGCCTGGCGTGCCGGCGTGCGCGTGTTGCTACCAGCCGACCTGCAAGCGCAAAGCCGCGAACGCCTGGCGCCATTGGTAGACCTGTGGCTCAGCGACTTGGACGGCGACACGCACCTGGCCGAGCTGCACGCCGAGCCGCTGCCGGCCGCCACGCTCGATCTCGATTTTATTGGCCTGACCCTGTGCACCTCCGGCTCCAGCGGCGAGCCCAAGCTGATCGACAAAACCCTGCGCCAGATGCACAACGAAGTCGCCGGCCTGCAAGCTTTGTGGGGCGACGAGCTGGGCGACGCCGTCATCGTTGGCAGCGTGGCCGCGCAGCACATCTACGGGTTGTTATTCCGCGTGCTGTGGCCGCTGTGTGCCGGCCGCGTATTTGTGCGCCGCGCCCAGCCGTTCCCCGAAGACCTGCAACGCCTGAGCCTGCCCCAGGCAAATTTCGCCTGGATCGCCAGCCCGGCGCTGCTCAAGCGCATGGGCGACAACCTCGACTGGCAGGCACTGAGCCGCGTGCGCCGGGTGTTTTCCTCGGGCGGCCCGCTGCCAGCAGAAACCGGCGCGCAATTGGGCGAACTGCTGGGCCAGATGCCCACCGAAATATTCGGCAGCTCGGAGACCGGCGGCATCGCCTGGCGCCAAGGTGGTTCGCTGTGGCAACCGTTTGCCGATGTGCACGTCGGCCTCAACGACGACGGCGCGCTGTACATTCGCTCGCCTTACCTCGCACCCGGTCATACCGAGCAAACCGCCGACGGCGCTACGCTGCATGGCGATGGCCGTTTCGAACTGCTGGGCCGACTCGACCGCATCGTCAAACTGGAAGAAAACCGTATTTCCCTGCCCATGCTCGAGCAGGCGCTGGCCACTCACCCGTGGGTAGGCGAGGCGCGCTTTGGCGTGGTGCACGACAAGCGTGCCTACCTCGGCGCGCTGGTGGCGCTGAACGACGCCGGCTTGCACGCGTTGCGTAATCAGGGTCGCCGCGCCGTCACCGACAGCCTGCGCAAGCACCTGAGCCCGCACTGCATCGCCCTCGCGCTGCCACGTCGCTGGCGTCTGGTGCGCCATCTGCCGTTGAACGCCCAGGGCAAACTGCCGCAAGCGCTGCTCGACCAGGTACTGCACGCACCGCGCACGGTGCGGCCAGACGTGGTCAGCCAGCGCGAAGAAAACGGCGAATGGCACCTGGAGCTGGACGTGCCGCTGGACCTCGCGCACTTCACCGGGCACTTCCCGAAAACGCCGATTCTGCCCGGCGTGGTGCAGGTCGATTGGGCGCAAAGCCTGGCCCGTCAGTTAATGAGCCTGCCACCGCGTTTCTGCGGCATGGAAGTGCTGAAGTTCCAGCAACTGGCGCGCCCCGGCGACCGCTTGCAGCTGCACCTGCGCTTCGATGCCGAGCGCGGCAAGTTGTATTTCAGCTACCGCAATGGCGAAGCCCCGTGCTCGTCCGGGCGCATTTTGCTGGAGGCGGCCCGTGTCGACGCCTAAGCCGCCCGCCAGCCACGCCGTGTGCGCGGTGATCCCCGTGTACAACCACGAACACGCGCTGCCCGCCGTGGTCGAGGCGCTGCATGCCAGCGGCCTGCCGTGCGTGCTGGTGGACGATGCGTCGAGCCCGGCCTGCGCGGCGGTGATGGATCAACTCGTCACCCAGGAAAACACCCACCTTGTTCGCCTCTCGGAAAACCAGGGCAAAGGCGGCGCCGTCATGGCGGGCCTGCGTGAAGCCGCTCGGCTGGGCTTTACCCACGCCCTGCAAGTGGACGCGGATGGCCAGCACGACCTGACCAACCTGCCGCAATTTTTGCAGCAGTCAGCGGCGCAGCCGGACCATCTGATTTGCGGCTACCCGCAGTTCGATCACAGCGTTCCAAAAGGCCGGTTGTATGCGCGCTACATCACCCACGTGTGGGTGTGGATCAACAGCCTGTCGCTGCAGATTCGCGACTCCATGTGCGGCTTTCGCGTGTACCCGCTGACCTCGACGCTGGCGCTAATCAACTCGGTGAAGATGGGCAAGCGCATGGACTTCGACACCGAAGTGCTGGTGCGCCTGAGCTGGCGTAACCAGGCCATGATCTGGCTGCCCGTCAAGGTGCAGTACCCGCAAGATGGCCTCTCGCATTTTCGCGTGCTGCTCGACAACGTGCTGATCTCGAAAATGCACGCCATCCTGTTCTTCGGCATGCTCTGGCGCTCGCCGGCCATTCTCGCTCGCCGGTGGTTGCGATGAAAAACGGCCACTGGGCACGGCATAACGAGCGCGGCAGCTACCTGCTGATGGCTTTCACTGCCTGGCTGGCGCGCAACCTCGGGCGCCGCGTGCTCAGCCCGCTGCTGCATGTGATCGTGCTGTATTTCTACCTGGCCGGGCGAACCGCGCGGCACAGCGTGCAGGAGTATCAGCAGCGTCTGGCCGATTGGAGCGCACGCCCGGATCTACAGCCGACCCGCCGCTCCGTGTTCAACCAGTTCATGGCCTTCGCCGACACCTTGCTCGACAAGCTCGACGTCTGGAGCGGGCGCCTGGGCCTGGAGCAGGTCACCCTGATCGACAACACCGATGTGCGCGGCAAGCTGCACCGTGAACAACGCGGGCAAATGCTGGTGGGCGCGCACCTGGGCAACCTCGAAGTCTGTCGCGCCCTGGCCGAACTGGGCGAAAAAGTGCAGATGAATGTGTTGGTGCACACCAAGCACGCCGAGCAATTCAACCGCTTGCTCAACCAGGCCGGTGCCACCCATTTGCGCCTGATTCAGGTGAGTGAGCTGGACGCCGCGATCATGCTGCAACTCAGCCAGCGCCTGGAGCGCGGCGAGTGGCTGGCGATTGCCGGCGACCGCGTGCCGCTGCATGGCGGGCGCCGCGCGCGGGTGAATTTTCTCGGCCACCCGGCCGAGCTGCCGCAAGGCCCGTGGCTGCTGGCGGGCTTGCTGCAATGCCCGATCAATTTGCTGTTCTGTCTAAAACTCAACGGCCGTTATCAGGTCACCCTCGAGCCTTTCGCTGAGCGCATTGAATGGCGCCGCAGCGACCGCGAGCAGGTGATCGAGCGGCATGCCCAAGCGTATGCCGAGCGGCTGGCGCACTACTGCCTGCAAGCGCCGCAGCAATGGTTCAATTTCTTCCCCTTCTGGATAGCCCATGACTAACACGCACGCCTCCACCGTGGTGTTCGGCGCCCAACCGCTGAGCATTGAGCAGGTGGTCAACCTGGCCGAACAACGCAGCCCAACCGCCCTGCAAAGCGACGGCGAATTCCGCCAGCGCATCGCCAAAGGCGCGCAGTTTCTCGACTCGTTGCTCGACAAAGAAGGCGTGATTTACGGCGTAACCACCGGCTACGGCGACTCCTGCGTGGTGGCGGTGCCGCTGGAGCACGTTGAGGCCTTGCCGCAACACCTGTTCACCTTCCACGGCTGCGGCCTGGGCAAATTGCTCGACCCGGTCGCCACCCGCGCGGTGCTGGCGGCGCGGTTGCAGTCGCTGTGCCAGGGAGTCTCCGGCGTGCGCATCGAACTGCTGGAACGCCTGCAAGCCTTCCTCGATCACGACGTACTGCCGCTGATTCCGGAAGAAGGCTCGGTGGGCGCCAGCGGCGACCTGACGCCGCTTTCCTACGTGGCCGCGACCCTCACCGGCGAGCGCGACGTGCTGTTCCGTGGTGAAGTGCGCAGCGCCGCAGAGGTGCATGCCGAGCTCGACTGGCAGCCGCTGACCCTGCGCCCCAAAGAAGCCCTGGCCTTGATGAACGGCACCGCCGTGATGACCGGCCTCGCCTGCCTGGCCTATTCGCGCGCCGACTATCTGCTCCAACTGGCCACGCGCATCACCGCCCTCAATGTGGTGGCGCTGCAAGGCAACCCGGAGCACTTCGACGAGCGCCTGTTCGCCGCCAAGCCGCATCCGGGGCAAACGCAAGTCGCCGCCTGGCTGCGCAAAGACCTGGCCATCGACGCGCCAACCGCACCGCTGCATCGCCTGCAAGACCGCTACTCGCTGCGCTGCGCGCCCCATGTGCTCGGCGTGTTGGCCGACAGCCTGGGTTGGTTGCGCCAGTTCATTGAAATTGAGCTGAACAGCGCCAACGACAACCCGATCATCGACGCCGAAGCCGAGCGCGTGCTGCACGGCGGGCACTTCTATGGCGGGCACATCGCCTTTGCCATGGACGGTCTGAAAAACCTGGTGGCCAACGTCGCCGACCTGCTCGACCGCCAGCTCGCGCTGCTGGTCGACGCCCGTTACAACCACGGCCTGCCCAGTAACTTGTCCGGCGCGCCGGCCCACACGGCGATGATTAACCACGGCTTCAAAGCCGTGCAGATCGGCGCCAGTGCCTGGACCGCCGAGGCGCTGAAAAACAGCATGCCGGCCAGCGTGTTCTCGCGCTCCACCGAATGCCATAACCAAGACAAAGTCAGCATGGGCACCATCGCCGCACGCGACGCTCTGCGCAGCCTGGAGCTGACCGAGCAAGTGGCCGCCGCCACCTTGATCGCCGCCAACCAGGGCGTGTGGCTACGAGGCCACGAGCAAGACGCTCGGCCGCTGCCACCATCGCTTGCCGCCATGCACCAGCAACTGGGCGAAGACTTCCCCCCGGTGATCGAAGACCGCGCCCTGGAACGCGAACTGCGCCTGTGTCTGACGCGCATCCGCAGCCGCCATTGGAGCCTGTATGCGTAGCCAGGGCGTGATCCAAACCGAGATCGAAGTGATGGTGCCGTTCTTCGACGTCGACATGATGGAAATCGTCTGGCACGGCCACTACGTGAAGTACCTGGAAGTGGCGCGCTGCGCGCTGCTCGACAAGATCGGCCACAACTACGCGAACATGCGCGAGGCCGGTTACGCCTGGCCCATCATCGACCTGCAACTGCGCTACATGCGCGGTGCCAAGTTCGGTCAGCGCCTGATCGTGCGCGCCGATCTGGTGGAGTGGGAAAACCGCCTGAAGATCAATTACCTGATCAGCGACGCCGCCACCGGCGAGCGCATGACCCGCGCCAGCAGCGTGCAAGTGGCGGTAGAAATCGCCAGCCTGGAAATGCAGCTGGCCTCGCCTGCCGTATTCGTTCAGGCCGTCGAGCGCGCCATCGCATGAAGCGCTTTCTTGCCCTGCTGTTGAGCGTGGCGCTGACGCCGCTAGCCCACGCCTTCGACCTCGACCAACTGGCCGCGCAACTGGCCAAGCCCGCCGTGGTGCGCGGCCCGTTCGTGCAGGAAAAACACCTGCGCGCGTTGCCCAAGCCGCTGACCAGCACGGGCCAGTTTGTGCTGAGCAAAGACCTCGGTTTGCTCTGGCAACTGCAAACGCCGCTGCAACAGGAATACCGCATCGACGGCAGCGGCATCGCCAAGCGCACGCCACAAGGTTGGCAGCCCGTGGCACAGCAAAGCGCCAGCGCCCAGCAGAACCGTCTGTTTCTGGCTGTGCTCAAAGGCGACAGCAGCGGCTTGCGCCAGGACTTCGACTTGCGACTGAGCGGCGAAGCCGGCGCCTGGACCCTCGACCTGACGCCGCGCAGCCTGATGCTCAAGCAAATTTTCAGCGCCATTCAGATTCAGGGCGGCGAGCAAGTGGCGCGCATCGAACTGCGTGAAACCCAGGGCGACAGCACCGTGCTGCGCCTGACCGATAGCCACGCCGAGAGCCAACTCAGCGACACGGACCGTCATGCTTTCGCGGATTGATCACTGGGGGCCTCGGCTCTTTACCGTCGCGCTGTTGGCGCTGCTGGCCGTGGCCGCCTGGCAGTGGCGCGGCGGTGCGCCGATTTCCGCGAATCTGCTGGAACTGGTGCCCAGCGACACGCCGGACCTGCTGGAACAGCGCGCGGAAAAAATCGTTCAGGAACCGCTGAACCGCGAGTTGGTGGTGCTGATCAGCTTTCCCGACCGGCAGAAAGCCCTGAGCCAGGCGGCCGCCATTGGCCAGCAATGGCAGCAGGAAAAACTGTTCGAAAAAGTGCAGTGGGATGTCAGCTACGACCTCGCCCAGGTGCGCCAGCAAGTGCTCGACAACCGCCTGGCCCTGCTCAGCAATGAAGACCGCCAACTGCTCCAGCAAGACCCCCGCGCCTTCGTCGAACGCCGCGTGCAGGATTTATTCGACCCGTTCCGCAGCCAGGGGCTGATCGCCACCGAGCAGGATTGGCTGGGCCTTGGCGCCCTGATCGAGAAAAAGCTGCCGCGTGCCCACAACGTGCAAGTCGACCTGAGCGGCGCACTGCTGGCCGAAAGTGACGGCAAAACCTGGGCGCTGCTGCGCGCGCGCACCCGTGGCGATGCCTTCGATGGCAACCTGCCGTTGGCCGTAGAAACCCTGGTAGCCAGAGCCCGCGCCGAGGTTCAAGCGCAAGGCGGCGAGCTGCTGGCCACCAGCGGGCTGCTGTACTCGGCCCACGGCCAGCGTCAGGCCACCCGCGAAATCAGCTTTATGGGCAGCGTGTCGAGCATTGGCGCCTTGCTGCTGATCCTGGTCGCCTTCCGCCGCTTGCGCGTGCTGGTGGCGCTGCTGCCCGCCGCCGTCGGCGTGCTCGCCGGTCTTACCGCATGCGTTGCGGTGTTCGGGCAGATTCACGTCCTGACGCTGGTGCTCGGTGCCAGCCTGATTGGCGTGGCCATCGACTACCCGCTGCACTTGCTGTCCAAAAGCTGGACGTTGCAACCGTGGAACAGCTGGCAGGCGCTGCGCGCCACGTTCCTCGGCCTAACCCTGGGCCTGGCCACCAACGTGATTGGCTACCTGGCGCTGGCGTTTACGCCATTCCCGGCCTTGAGCCAGGTGGCCATTTTTTCCTCGGCCGGCCTGCTGGGTTCTTACCTGTGTGCGGTGTGCTTGTTGCCGACCTTGCTCGGCAGAGGGCCGATCGTGCCATGGGCCAAACCGTATGGCCTGGCCACCCGTTTGCTGGCTTGGCGTCGGCGCTTGCTGTCGCGTATCGGCACGCCGTGGCTGCTGCTGATCTTCGTGCTGTTCTGCGCCGGCGGCGTGCTGCAACTGCAGCACAAGGACGATCTGCGCCAATGGGCCAGTACCCCGCCGCAGTTGCTGCAACAGTCGCAGGCAATCAGCAGGATCATTGGCTTTCAGCCCACCAGCCAGTTCTATCTGGTACGCGGCAAAGACGAAGAACAACTGCTGCAACGCCAGCACCTGCTCGGCCAGCGCCTCGACGCCCTGGTTGCCGACGGCAAATTGAAAAGTTACCTGGCACTGAGCCAATTGGTGGCGCCGGCCTCGGAGCAAAACAGCCTGCGCGCCTCGCTCAGCGCCGTGCCGACTAACAGCGCAGCCTTGCAGGCGCTCGGCGTTACGCCGCAACAGGTCGAAGCCGAAGTACGGCAACTGCAAGCCCTGCCCAACCGCACCATTGAACAAGCCTTGGCCGGCACACTCGGCGAGCCGTGGCGCACGCTGTGGCTGGGGCCAACCGGCGAAGGCGAAGTGGCTGGTTTGGTGAGCTTGCAAGGCTTGAGCAACGCCGACCTGCTGGTTGCCCAAGCCGACGGTTTGCCTGGGGTAAAACTGATCGACCGCCTCGGGCAGCTCAATCGTCTGTTCGCCGCCACGCAAATCAGCGCAGCGGAACTGAAACTAGCCTCGTGCCTGCTGATCTTCGCCCTGCTCTGCCTGCCGTTCGGACCGCGCGGCGCGGCGCGAGTGCTGGCGGTGTCGCTGCTGGCGGCACTGGCCAGCTTGGCGAGCCTGGGCTGGCTGGGGCAGCCGCTGACCTTGTTCAGCCTGTTCGGCCTGCTGTTGGTAACGGCCATTGGCGTGGATTACGCCATCATCATGCGCGAGCGGGTCGGCGGCGAGGCCACCAGTTTGCTGGGCACCTTGATGTCGGCGCTGACCACCTGGCTGTCGTTTGGTTTGTTGGCGCTGTCGAGCACGCCGGCGGTGAGTAACTTCGGCCTGACTATCACCATCGGCCTGGCGTTCAGCTTTCTGCTCTCGCCTTGGGCGGGTGAGCAACACAGCCACGAAGACCCGGAGCACGCGTCGTGATGGTGATGTTTTTCTGGCTGCTGGCCCTAGCCCTGTACGGCGGCGTCGCGCTGCTGGGGCGCCAACGGCTGATTCCCATCGTGGGCCAGCTGTTGGTCGCCAGCCTGGCGATTCCGTTGCTGCTCTTGGCCTGGGTAGAACCGCACTGGCAACTCAGCGCCAACGAACTGCTGGCACCGACCTGGCTGAGCCTGCTGTACAACTTGAGTTTCGCCCTGCTGCTGGGTTACATCCTGAGCGACGTGGTGGACCTTCACGTCAGCAGCGCCAGCTTGAAAATCGCCCTGCCGAGTTTCGCCGTGCCGCTGCTGGCCGGCATCGCCGCCGCGCTGTGGCTGCTGCCGGGCACAAGCGGTTGGTTGAGCGCGGTGGGCATCGGCTTGCTGTTTTCCATCACCGCGATTCCGGTGCTGTTCCTGTATTTGCAAAACATCGGCTACCCGCCCGAGGGCATCAAACGTCTGCTGCACGCGGCGATTCTGATGGACCTGATGTGCTGGAGTCTGTTCGGCCTGGCCCAAGGCAGCGCCGACCCGCACACCTTGCTGTGGCCGCTGCTGGCCGCCGGTCTGCCGCTGCTGTTGAACAAGGGGTTGGGCCTGCGCCATGCGCTGTTTTACAGCCTGCCGTTCTTCGCCCTGATGCTGGTGTTTCAGCAGCTCAAACTGAACGCGCTGGTGTTTGGCATCGGCTACATGCTGTGCCTGGCCTGGCTGAAACAACCGTTCGCCCTGCCGCTGCCCACCGCGCAGTGGAAGTGGCTGCTCAATGGCCTGGCCATTCCGCTGATTCTGACCTGCGGCGTGCTGCGGGTAGATTTCCACGGCATCGGCGCCAGCTATTCCTGGCTGCACCTTGGCGCGCTGCTGGCGTTGCCGGTGGTGAGCAAATTGCTCGGCAGCTGGCTCGGCTTGCACTGGGCCTTGCCCGACGCCAGCCACCGGCTGAAATGGTCGGAAAGTGTGCTGCTGAATATTCGCGGCCTGACCGAAGTGGTGTTTCTCAATCTGTTGCTGCAACTGCAATTGATCGACGCCCTGACCTATTTCAGCCTGCTGCTCATGAGCCTGTTTTCCACCTTGCTGCCCGCCCTGCTGGGCGTGGGCAAATCCCGATTTTCTTCGCAACAGTCCGCCACAAGGAGTCCCCATGGTGTCGCTTGAATTGGAACAGCGCCGCGTACTGGTCATCGGCGCAGGCCCGTCTGGCGCTATCGCCGCGGCCCTGTTGAAACGCAACGGGCATGACGTGCTGATCATCGAGCGTCAGCAATTTCCGCGTTTCTCCATCGGTGAAAGCCTGCTGGCGCACTGCCTGGACTTCGTCGAAGAAGCCGGCATGCTCGAAGCCGTTGAAGCCGCAGGTTTCCAGCGCAAGAACGGCGCCGCGTTTGCCTGGGGCGAGCGCCGCACGCATTTTGACTTCCGCGACAAATTCACCGACGGCAAGGGCTGGACCTTCCAGGTGCAGCGCGCCACGTTCGACAAATTGCTAGCCGATCAGGCCGAGCTGCAGGGCGTGGAAATCCGTTACGAAGAAGAAATCGTCGCCACCGATTTCTCCGCCACGCCGATTGCCACCGTGCGCCGCCTGGACGGCAGCGAATACCGCGTGCAAGCCGACTTCGTGCTCGACGCCAGCGGTTACGGCCGCGTGCTGCCGCGCTTGCTCGACCTGGAAGCGCCGTCGGCCTTC
This sequence comes from Pseudomonas sp. AC070, assembly GCF_979258635.1. Classification (NCBI taxonomy): domain Bacteria; kingdom Pseudomonadati; phylum Pseudomonadota; class Gammaproteobacteria; order Pseudomonadales; family Pseudomonadaceae; genus Pseudomonas; species Pseudomonas sp. AC070. The sequence continues at coordinate 402,836 of NZ_OZ409871.1, read as the reverse complement.
CCGGTGCGCCAGGCCTTGTTTACCCACATCGAAGACCGCATCGAAGACACCACTTTCGACCGCGAGAAAATCCTCGTCACCACTCACCCCACCATGCGTGACGTGTGGTTCTGGCTGATCCCGTTCAGCAACGGCCGCTGCTCCATGGGCGTGGTGGCGTCCAGCGAGCGCTATGAGGGTCGTCCAGAGGATATGGAAGCGGCGCTGCGCAGTTTTATCGAGGAAACCCCAAGCCTGGGCAACCTGATTAAAAACGCCCAGTGGGACACCCCCGTGCGCAGCCTCGGCGGCTACTCAGCCAACGTTAAGACTCTGCACGGCCCAGGCTTTGCGCTGCTGGGCAACGCGGCGGAATTTCTCGACCCGGTGTTCTCCTCCGGCGTCACCATTGCCATGCGTTCAGCGAGCATGGCGGCCGGCTTGCTCAACCGTCAGCTGAACGGTGAAACGGTGGACTGGCAAAGCGAGTTCGCCGCGCCGCTGAAACGTGGCGTGGATGCGTTCCGGGCCTATGTGGAAGGCTGGTACGACGAAAGCTTCCAGGACGTGATTTATCACCCCGCCGCCGCCCCGGAAATTCGCGGCATGATCTGCTCGATTCTGGCCGGCTACGCCTGGGACCTGAAAAACCCCTATGTCGCCGAGCCCAAACGCCGCCTGCGTGTGCTGGCCGAGCTGTGCGCCACCGCGTAACAAGGACGATAAGCCGATGAACGCACCGATCCAGCCATCGCCGCACAACCCAGCGGGCCGCAACTACGTTGAGGAAACCCGTTTCGGTTTCTGGTTCTTGCAGAGTCACGTCTGGCAGCACCACGTGCTGCGCGTGGCGATCGACGACCTCAAAGGCCTGCTCGGCCAGCCGCTGCCCAGCGATGCGGTGTTGCTGGACGCCGGTTGTGGGCAGGGCAAGTCGTTCCGTCTGCTGCAAAACGCGTTTGCCCCGGCGCAGCTGATTGGCCTGGACGCCGACCCGCACAGCCTGACCATGAGCCGCGCCGAGGCCGAGCGTGAAGGCTTGGCGGTTCAATTGCTGAGCAGCGACTGCGCGTCGATTCAACTGCCGGACGCCAGCGTCGATGTGATTTTCTGCCACCAGACCTTTCACCACCTGGTGGAACAGGAAGCGGCGCTGGCCGAATTCTGGCGCGTGTTGAAACCGGGCGGTTGGTTGCTGTTTGCCGAGTCGACCCGGTACTACATCGACACCTGGGTGATTCGCTGGTTGTTCCGTCACCCCATGCACGTGCAACGCAGCGCCGACGAATACCTGGCCATGCTGCGCGCCCAGGGTTTCGAGTTTGGACCGCAGAACGTTTCGTACCCTTACCTGTGGTGGAGCCGCTCGGCCGACTTCGGTTTGCTGGAACGCTGGAAGCTGGTGAAGCCCAAAGCCGTGGGCCAGCGCAATGAAACCCTGGTGAACGCCGCCGTGCGCAAACCACTGGCGAGCCACAGCGCATGAAACGCTTCTTCGCGCCCCTGCTGCTGGCCCTGCTGCTAAGCGCCTGTGCCCATCAGGCGCCGCTGCCAGCGCACGCGCCGCGTCTGGACTTGCCGCTGCAATTGCATGTGCAGCGTGAACAGGCAGGGCAAACCCAGGACTGGTTTTTGGTGCTGCAACAGGAAGGCCCGGCGCTGCGCTGGTCGTTGATCGATCCCATGGGCATTCCTGTGGCGCGCCAACTGCTGACCGGCAAGCAATGGCAGAATGACGGCCTGCTGCCGCCCAACCCCGAGGCGCGCGAGCTGTTTGCTGCCCTGCTGTTCGCCCTGACTCCGGCCGAGCAAGTGTCCGTCTACTACCCCGAGGCGCACTGGCAGCAACAGGCGCAGCAACGCCGCCTGATGGAAGCGGGCGCCGCGCGCTGGCGCGTGGATTACCAGCAACCCCTGAATTTTCAGCTCAGCACCCAGACGGGGCTGAGCTACCGCGTCGAGACGTTGCCATGACCGCCTACCTCAATGCCCTGGGCCTGCTCTGCGCCCTAGGCAATGACAAACACCACGTCAGCGAGCGCCTGTTCGCCGGCGACACCGATGGCATGCAGGTGCAAGCCGGCTGGGTGCCGGAGCGCCCGCTGCCCGTGGGCGCGGTCAACGCCGAGCTGCCTGTGATTGCGGGCGCCAATCGCGTCTACCAGACCCGCAATAACCAATTGCTGTTGGCCGCCGCTGAACAAATCGATGTGGACATTCAGCAGGCCATCGCCCGTTACGGTCATGCCCGCATTGGCGTTGTGCTCGGCACCAGCACCTCGGGCATCGATGAAGCGACCCAAAGCATTCGCACCTTCCTGCAAGAAGGCGAATTCCCGGCCGACTACCACTACGGTCAGCAAGAACTCTCGGCGCCGGCAGAATTTCTGGCCGCGCACTATGAACTGGGCGGCCCGACCTACGTGATTTCCACCGCCTGCACCTCCAGCGCCCGCGCCTTGCTCAGCGCCCGTCGTTTGTTGCAAAGCGGCTTGTGCGACGCGGTGCTGTGCGGCGGTGTGGACTCGTTGTGCCAACTGACGCTTAACGGCTTCGGCTCGCTGGAAGCGCTGTCGGATGAACGCTGCAACCCGTTCTCGCGCAACCGTTCCGGTATCAATATCGGCGAAGCGGCGGCGTTGTTTCTGATGACCCGCGATGCCGGCGTTAGCACTGAATCCATCGCCCTGCTCGGCGCTGCCGCCAACTGCGACGCTCACCATATTTCCGCCCCCGACCCGCAAGGGCGCGGCGCCGAACAGGTGATGCGCCAAGCCCTGGCCAACGCTGGTTTGAGCGCAGACGACATCGCCTACCTGAACCTGCACGGCACCGCCACGCAGCACAACGACGCCATGGAAAGCCTGGCCGTATCGGCGGTGTTCCCGAACGGCGTGCCGTGTTCCTCCAGCAAACCCATGACCGGCCATACCCTTGGCGCGGCCGGCGCGTTGGAAGCCGCCTTCTGCTGGTTGAGCCTGAACGCCAAGCGCCTGCCACCGCACATTTGGGACGGCCAGCGCGATGAGCAACTGCCCGCCCTTACGTTTACAAACGTCAGCTCACGCCTGGAGCGCGCCGGCCCACAGCGCCTGATGAGCAATTCCTTCGCCTTTGGCGGCAACAACATCAGTTTGATTCTGGGCACCACGCCGACTGCTCAGGTGCGCTCATGAGCGTCTGGCCCATCGCCGAACTGGTGCCCCACGCCGCCGACATGATTCTGGTGGACGAAGTGCTGAGCTTCGCCGACGAAGACGTGCACACCCGCTTGGTCGTGCGCGCCGGTGGTCTGTTCAGTCAGGCCGACGGCAGCCTGCCGGCGTGGGTCGGCATCGAGCTGATGGCGCAAAGCGTGGCAGCGTTTGCCGGCTGCCAGGCGCGCCAGGCCGGCCTGCCGGTGGAGCTGGGTTTCCTGCTCGGCACGCGCAATTACCAATGCAACGTCGAGGCCTTTCCCCTCGGCGCCGAGCTGCACATTCATGCCCTGCGCTCGTTGCAAGACGACAACGGCATGGGCGTTTTCGAATGCAACCTGACGGGCCCGGGCATTCACGCCCACGCGCGCCTCAACGTTTTCCGCCCGCCCCACGTGGCCAGCTATCTGGAAGAACCTGCACATGACTGACACCATTCTCGTCACCGGCTCCAGCCGTGGCATCGGCCGCGCCATCGCCTTGCGCCTGGCCCGCGCTGGCTTTGATTTGGTGCTGCATTGCCGCAGTGGCCGCGCTGAAGCTGAAGCCGTGCAGGCAGAAATCGTCGCCCTCGGCCAGCAGGCACGCATTCTGCAATTCGATGTGGCCGAGCGCGCCGCCTGCCGGGAAATTCTCGAAGCGGATGTCGAGGCCCACGGCGCCTATTACGGTGTGGTGTGCAACGCCGGCCTGACCCGCGACGGCGCCTTTCCGGCCCTCAGCGAAGAAGATTGGGACGTGGTGCTGCGCACCAATCTGGACGGTTTCTACAACATCCTGCACCCGTTGGTCATGCCGATGGTTCGCCGACGCAAACCGGGACGTATTGTCTGCATCACCTCGGTGTCCGGCATGATCGGCAACCGTGGCCAGGTCAACTACAGCGCCTCGAAAGCCGGCGTAATCGGCGCGGCGAAAGCGCTGGCGGTTGAACTGGGCAAACGCAAAATCACCGTGAACTGCGTGGCCCCCGGTTTGATCGACACGGCCATGCTCGACGATGATCTGCCGATTGAAGAAATGATGAAGATGATTCCTGCCCAACGCATGGGCACCCCGGAAGAAGTGGCTGGCGCGGTGAATTTCCTGATGTCGGACGAAGCCGCCTACATCACCCGCCAAGTGCTCGCGGTCAATGGAGGCCTGTGCTGATGAAACGCGTGGTAGTTACCGGCATGGCCGGCATCACATCCCTTGGCAGTGACTGGGCCAGCATCGAAGCCAACTTCAGCGCCAACAAAAGCGGCATTCGCCGTATGCATGAGTGGGATCGCTTCGCCGAATTGAATACCCGTCTGGCCGGGCCCATCGACGATTTCGTGGTGCCGAAAACCTGGAACCGCAAACAACTGCGCAGCATGGGCCGAGTGTCGCGCCTGGTGGTGCTGGCCGCTGAAAAAGCCTTGGCCAACGCTGGTTTGCTCGGTGATGAAAGCATTCGCGATGGCCGTATGGGCGTGGCCTGCGGCTCGTCCACCGGTAGCACCGAAGAGATCAAAGCCTTCGGCAATATGCTGCTCAACTCGGTGGCCGACGGCCTCAACGCCAACTCGTACATCCGCATGATGCCGCACACCACGGCGGCCAATATCAGCATTTTCTTCGGCCTCAAAGGCCGTCTGATTCCCACGTCCAGCGCATGCACCAGCGGCAGCCAGGGCATCGGTTATGCCTACGAAGCGATCAAGTTCGGCCGCCTGCCGTTGATGCTGGCCGGCGGCGCGGAAGAACTCTGCCCCACCGAAGCCATGGTGTTCGACGCGCTGTACGCCACCAGCCTGAAAAACGATGCACCGCACACCTCGCCACGCCCCTACGACAGCGGCCGCGACGGGCTGGTGATCGGTGAAGGTGCCGGCATGTTGGTGCTTGAAGAACTCGAACACGCCAAAGCCCGTGGCGCGACGATTTACGCCGAGATCGTTGGCTTTGGCTGCAACGCCGACGGCCAGCATGCGACCAAACCCGAACAGGTGACCATGCGCGGCGCCATGGAACTGGCTCTGCAAGACGCTGGTTTGGACCCGCACGCCATCGGCTACGTGAACGGTCACGGCACCGCCACCGAACAAGGCGACATCGCCGAAACCCACGCCACCGCCAGCCTGTTCGGCTCGGGCATGGCTATCAGCTCGCAAAAAAGCTACCTGGGTCACACTTTGGGCGCGTGTGGGGCACTGGAGTCGTGGTTCAGCATCGAAATGCTCAACAGCGACCGTTATATCCACACCCTGAACCTGGACAACATCGACCCGCAGTGCGCCGACCTCGACTACCTGCGCGGCGAGCCGCGGCAGATGAACAACGAATTCGTGATGAACAACAATTTCGCCTTCGGTGGGGTCAATACCTCGCTGATCTTCCGCCGCTGGCGCTGACAGAACCGACCGACCTACCCCACCGCCGTCAAGGAGACGACTATGCACTTGAAAAGCCTCACCGCCGCAGCCCTGCTTCTGGCCGCTATTCCCGGCATCAGCCAGGCGCGCGACACCACGCACTACTTGCCACTGGAAACCGCGATCGCTCAGGCGACCGCTGCCGGCAAGCTGGATGGCTCGGTAAAGTTCTACATGGCAGGGCAGAAGCCCGCTGGCAAAGTGAACGTGATCAACCCACAGATCACCACCAACCAGAAGACCAACGCTTTCAACAAGTCTGACGAAGAAGCCTGCGCCTGGGCCATGCAATCGGCCATCATCAAACTGGCCAACGCCGCCAAGGCAGCCGGCGCCAATGCGGTGATCGAAATCGCCAGCAACTACAAAGGCGTTGAATACAAAAACCCGCAGAACTACGAATGCCACGCTGGCGCCATCATGGCCGGCGTTGCGCTGAAAGCGCAGTTGGCTTCGGTTAAGTAAGCCCCCGTGTCACGGCTGAAAAGCCGTGACACGCTTTTGCGCGTTCGCGCTCGGCTTGAAATTCGGGATCAAGAATTTCGGATGAGTCTTTGGGCGTCAGTCAGACCTCTCCAAATCGTCGCTCGGCCTGCAACGCGGCCGCCTCCCGCGTCACCTGCTCAACAAAGGCCAAGGCCAGCGGCGCCTGCTGATCCTTGCGCACCACCAGCCACACCGCACTCGTGGCGCCCTCATCGAGCAACGTCCGATACACCACGCCATCGACCCGCGTGCGCCGGAACGATGCCGGCAACATCGACACGCCCAAACCTGCTGACACCAAGCCGATGATGGTCATGGCTTCACTCGCCTCCTGGGCGATGCGTGGGCTGAACCCGGCATTGCGTGCCAGGCCAATCAATTGGTCGTACAAGCCGGTGCCGTAGCTGCGGGGAAAAAACACAAAGGGTTCATCGGCCAGCGCGGCAATGGAAATGCCTTCTTCGCTTCCCTGTGCCAACGGATGATCCGCGCGCAGCACCGCCACCAGCGGGTCGCGAAACAGTTCGACGGCGGTGATGGTATCGGGCAACGCAAACGGGCGAATCACGCCGACCTGCACGGTCTCCTCCAACAGCGCCTCAATCACCACGCGGCTGCTCATTTCCCGCAGGCTCAGGTGCACGTCCGGATGGGCTTGGCGGAATGCGAGGATGCTGCGCGGAATGGTCGAGGTGAAGGGCGCCGAGGCGGTAAAGCCGACATTCAACTCGCCGATTTCGCCTTGCTGCGCGCGGCGGGCAATCTGCGTTGCTTTCTCGACATGGGCGAGAATCTGTCGGGTTTCATCGAGAAACAGGCGGCCCGCTTCAGTCAGTTCAACCCGGCGATTGGTGCGTTCAAACAACCGCGCGCCAATCTCTTCTTCTAGTGCCTGAATCTGCTGGCTAAGCGGCGGCTGGGAAATGCCCAGTTGCTCAGCGGCACGGCCGAAATGCAGCTCTTCAGCAACCGCGACGAAGTAGCGTAAGTGGCGCAATTCCATGGGCAGTCTCCGGCGACGGATTAAGTCGCTAAACAGATCAAACGACACGAACAATATATTGGAGATAATAAACCGCGATTACTATTCTGTGCGCACTGCTCTTTCTCACGAGGTCTGTGTGCGCCGTTCCGCTTCCCCTGCCCTACTTGATGCCGCCCGCGATGCGGCGGCCGACGTGGCGAGCACGGTTGAACAAACCGAAGCCTTTATCGAAAAAGGCACCCCGCAATTTGTCCGCACCTCGCTGGCCTTGTTTGCCGGCGGTTTCGCCACCTTTGCCTTGCTGTACAGCGTGCAGCCGTTGATGCCGGTGCTGTCTGCCGAGTTTGACCTTAACGCCGCGCAGAGCAGCTTGGTGCTGTCGATCTCGACCATCATGATGGCCATCGGGCTGCTCATCACCGGGCCGATTTCCGACGCCCTTGGCCGCAAGCAGATCATGGTGATTTCCCTGCTGTCGGCCGCGCTGTTCACCCTGGCCAGCGCCTGCATGCCGACCTGGCACGGCGTGCTGCTGATGCGCGGGTTGCTCGGCTTGTCACTGAGTGGCCTGGCGGCGGTGGGCATGACTTACCTGAGCGAAGAAATTCATCCGCGTTTTATTGGTTTGTCGATGGGCTTGTACATCGGCGGCAACGCCATTGGCGGCATGGGCGGGCGATTGATCGCAGGGGTGATGGTCGACTTCGTTAACTGGCGCGTCGCCATTGGTTCGCTGGGCGCCCTGTCGCTGCTCGGCGCCCTGCTGTTCTGGCGCATCTTGCCGGAGTCCAAACACTTTCGCGCCACGCCGCTGAACTTGAAAAACCTGCTGGGCAACTACGCCATGCACCTGCGCGACGCTGGGCTGCCGTGGCTGTTCCTTGAAGCGTTTCTGTTGATGGGCGCATTCGTGACGCTGTTCAACTACATCGGCTACCGGCTGCTGGGCGAGCCGTACCACATGAGCCAGGCGGTGGTCGGCTTGCTCTCGGTGGTTTACCTCTCGGGCATCTACAGCTCGGCGTGGGTCGGTTCGCTGGCCGACAAACTCGGGCGCCGCAAAGTGCTGTGGGCAGTCATCGTACTGATGCTCGCTGGCTTACTACTCACCCTGCTGCCGCAAGTGCCGGTGATCGTCGTCGGCATGCTGCTGTTCACCTTCGGCTTCTTCGGCGCCCACTCGGTGGCGAGCAGTTGGATCGGCCGGCGCGCGTTTGTGGCCAAGGGGCAGGCCTCGTCGATGTACCTGTTCTGCTACTACTTGGGCTCAAGCGTGGCCGGCACAGTGGGGGGCGTGTTCTGGCATCACTTTGGCTGGTTGGGCGTTGGCGTGTTTATCGCCGCGCTGCTGGTGGGGGCATTGGCGGTGTCGGTGCGTTTGGCGAGGCTGCCGGTGTTGGCGGCGAATGCCTAAAGGCCGGCACTCTCCACCGGCCCTTATCCCCCGGCCCCTCTCCCGCGAGCGGGAGAGGGGAGCCCGATAATCCGGTTTTGCTCAATCAGCCCCCTCTCCCGCCTGCGGGAGAGGGTTGGGGAGAGGGGCTTTTTTGCGGCGGTCCGTTAACCGCTTACAATTTCCCGGCCTTCATCTTTTCCAGCAGCGGTGCGCATTCGTTCACTTGATCGCCACCGCTGCTCGGCACCACCAACGCCACCAAACCTGCCACCGGCGCCACGATGGCACCCAGCGCCAGCATGCCTGCACCACGGGCCAACAGCGGCACGGTTTTCACGCCGGCGTTGGGGCTTTTGAAGGGGCCGTTTACGTACAACGGCGAACGCAGCGAGATGATGCGCACGCCTTTGGATTGCGGGTCGATGGTCAAGTCCAGTTGTTCGGTTTTGAAGTTGGCGGTGCCGTCGACGTGGATCAGCGCGTTCTCGGTATCGAACACCACCAGGCGCGTGGTCAGCAGACCATCTTTCACCCCGGTGTCGGCGGCGGCGCAGTTGATGCGAACGTCTTTGTCGCCGAACAGTTTGCCGACCACGTAATTGCCGACATTCAAGCCCGCCAGTTCCATCAGCTCGCGGCTGACGGCGCCGTCGTTGATCAACATGCGCACATCGCCGTTGGCCGTGCCCAGCAACGCCGCCACGGAGTTGCCGGTGCCGCTGATGTCCACGTCGCCTTGCAGCGCGCCGAAGCTGGTTTGCAGCGGCGCGAAGGTGGGGAACAGTTCTTTGAGTTTGAAGTTGCGCGCGCTCAGCTTCGCCTTGCCTTGCATGGGCGTTTGGCTGCCGTCGAGGCGAATGGTGGCGTTCAGTTGCCCGCCCGCTACGCCGAAGCGCAGGGGTTCCAGGCTGAGGGTGCCGTCGTTGAGCAGCACGTGCGCGTTGAGGTCGGTGAAGGGCAGCTTCTCGCTGTGGACGATGCGCTTGCCGGTGAAGTTGACGTCGGCGTCCATGTCCCGCCAGCGCGCGGTGCGGAATTCTTCCACGGGCAGCACTTTGTCGCTGGGCTGCTTGCTGGTCACGCCTCGGGCTTTTTGTTCCGATTTGGAGTCCGCGCCAATCAGCGGCGCCAGGTCGGCGAACCGCAATTGGTTGGAGGTTAATGCGCCGCTGAGCTTGGGTCGTGGCTGGCCGGCGATGTAGCTGAGGTCGCCATGAATGTCGCTGTCGCCAATCGAGCCGTTGAACTGTTCGTAGTGAAACTGCATGCCGGCAGGATCGCGCAGCTGCGCGCGCAAGTGCCCGTCAGTGGCGAACGGCGGCGTGTCCGGCAGGGTCACGCCCGTGAGCGGATACAGGTTGCCGAGGCTGGTGCCGGCCAGTTGCAGACGCAGGTCGAGCGCGCCGAAATTTTTCGGGTCGGTGAGCGTGCCGGCCAAGGCGATTTTGGTCGCCCCGATTTGCACGTTGGCTTGCACCGGGAATGGCTGGCGGCTGTCTTGCAACGCCAGCAATCCGCCGACCTTGCCGGAGCCATTGAGTGGCTGGCCTTTGTACTGGCCCTTGAGCGTCCAACCAAAGGCGTAGTCCTGCGGTGTCGCCTCGGGCTGAGCCGCTTTGTCGGTGCCTGGTTTTTTGACGATGTCAGTAAACGGCACCGGTTTGCCCAGCGGGTCGATCACCAATTGCACCTGGGTTTTCAGGCTCTGATCGTTGACCTCAACCTGGCCCTTGTCGAAGCCAATGGCGCCGATGTCGACCACCCACGGCGATTCCGATGGCGGCTCGTTGGGGTCGCTGGGTTTTAAGGTGAAGGTCCAATTGTTGCGCCCGTCGGCGAGGCGCTCAAGGCTGGCCGTGGGGCCGGTCAGATCAATGCGCGGAATGCTCACGGTGCGCCAGATTAGCGGCAGCGGTGCCAGGCGAAACTCCACGCGCTGTAGGCTGACCATCTGCGGCGCCTTGGCCCACTCGGTGTTGCCGAGGGTGATGTCTTCGGCGGAAAAATGCGGCCAGGGCAGCCAGGCGCGCCATCCGCCTTCGTCCTGTTCGCGGGCCCACAGCACGGCCAGGTTGCCGTTGATGGCGAACGGGCGGCCGAGCTGTTCGCTGACGGCCTCGTTGATACGCGGCTTCACGCGGTTCCAGTCGAAGGTGGCGATCACCACCAGCGCAATGGCAATCACCGCGAGGAAAATAACCAGAAACCACAGCACAACCTTACGGGCCAACGTCATCCACACCACTCCATAAACCGCAGCCCTTTGCGAGCTGCGGGGGGCCGTCTTATAGAGGTATCGACGGTTTGATGGCGAAATGATTCAACTGCCGTTACGCCGGCTGTGAGGTTGGCGGGTTGGGTTTGCGGTACACCCAGATACGCCGCACCACCGTGGCGAACTGCGCGCCAAGGCTGCCGCAGTTGTAGGTTTGCCCGTAACGCCGGGCAATTTCCCGCACTTCAACGGCCATGGCGGCGTAACGCCGGGCCGGCACGTCGGGGTACAGATGGTGCTCGATTTGGTGGCTAAGGTTGCCGCTGAGAATGTGGAACAGCTTGCCGCCTTTAAGGTTGCTGGAGCCTTGCAGCTGGCGCAAATACCAGTGACCGCGGCTTTCGTTTTCCACCACTTCACGGGGAAATACTGCAGCGCGCTCGGTGAAGTGGCCGCAGAAAATAATCAGAAACGTCCATAAATTGCGCAGCAGATTGGCCACGGCATTTCCAGCCAGTACCGCCAAGGCATTCGCGCCGATCAGCGCGGCTAAAACGGGAAAGAACAGGTAATCCTTGAACCATTGGCGTCCGATTTTGGCGGTGAATACGCGAAGCAAAGGGCGCAATTCGTCGCGGCTCATCTTGCCTTTGTAAACCTTGTCCAAGCGCAGGTGCTGCACCGCCACGGAGTATTGGAACAGCAGCGCTTGCAACGTCACCCACAGCGGCTGCCAGCGATAGAACGGTTTCCAGCGTTGTTCGGGGAACAGGCGGACCACGCCGTAGCCAATGTCGTCGTCCATGCCGAGCACGTTGGTGTAGGTGTGGTGGATGTGGTTGTGGGTGTGGCGCCAGAAGTCCGAAGGGCCGGCGATATCCCATTCGTAGGTGCGGCCGCTGAATTCGGGGTCGTTCATCCAGTCGTACTGGCCGTGCATCACGTTATGGCCCAGCTCCATGTTTTCCAGAATTTTGCCCAGCCCCAGCAACAGGGTGCCGAGCAGCCACGTGGGCGGGAACCAGCCAAGCAACAACAAGCCTCGCCCGGCGGCGGTGCACAGGCGAATAACGCTGCGCAGGCGGCGGATGTAGCGGGCATCTACCGCGCCCAGGTCGGCGCGCGTGCGGCGGCCGAGGTCGTCGAGCTCAGCGGCGAAGGCGGACAGCTCGCTGTCGGTTAACGGGCGATCATTGCGCATGGCGCTCTCCTTAAATATCCACAACCACGTCGCCCATGGGCACGCTCACACACAGCCGAATCGCCTGCCCCGGCTCGCTCAGCAGCGCTCCACTGCGCTGGTCCCGCACCGTGCCGCTTAGCAGCAGACAAGTGCAGCTGGCGCAAATGCCCTGCCGGCACCCATGGGCAGGCCGCAAACCAGCGGCTTCGGCTTGTTGCAGCAGCGAGGTACGGGTGTCGCCCACTACCTCTTGCTGCGCGCGGGCAAAGCGCATCAGCACGGAACGGTGACTGGCGTTGGTGTTTAATTCGGGTGGGCTGAAGGCTTCGGCTTGCAGCGGCGAACGTGGCGCTGTGCTGCTCCACCATTCATTAACCGCGCTGACAAAGCCGAACGGGCCGCAGCTGAGCACGTCGCTGGCGGCGAAAGCGTCGAGATGGGCCGGCGAAAAGCGCCCGGTCTCGCTAGTAAGCATCGGTCGCACGTGCAGGTTCTGGTAACGCTGCTGCAACGCTTGCAATTCAGAGGCGAAAGCATGCTGGCCGGCGTCGCGCACGTAGTGAAACAACTCCACCGGCGCGTTAAACCCTTTTCCCAGGGCGTTGCGCAGCAAGCCCAACAAAGGCGTCAGGCCGCTGCCCGCCGCCAACAACAGCACGGCCTGGGCGTGATTGGGCCACACCAATTCGCCGAACGGCTCACCAAGTTCCAGGGCATCGCCGACGGCGAGGTGGTCCAGCAGGCGGTTCGACAGGCGCCCGCCAGGGTGACGTTTGATTGCGATTTCGAGGCTGCCGTCTGCGTTCACCGCCGTCAGGCTATAGCTGCGGCTCAGGCGCACGCCGTCCAGTTCCCGGTACACCTGAATATGCTGGCCCGGCCCGGCGCCACGCCAGTTGCCGTTGGGTTGCAGGGTGAGGGCCAGCATGTCGTCGGCCACCCAGCGCCGGTCGAGCACGCGGGCGAACACGCGGTTCAACCGCCACGCGGGGTGCAAGCGGGCGAGCACGGCATCGACGCTGGCTTCGCGCAGCCAACCGCGCGTCACTAACGCACGCAGCGGCGCCAGAAAGCGAGCGCTACGGCGCGCGACGACAAAAGGGATAAGGGTCATGGACATACCTGAAGACAGAAGCTTTGAGTGCACAAGCGTGCACCAAACTGCCAGAGCGGAGAATCTCAGTCAACAGTCGTGCACTGAGTGAACGACTGGCCGCCTGGTTCGACGCCACGTAAATGCTTTTGCTAGAGTGCGCGGCACACCACCGCAGGGAACCGCGCCACGCATGTCACCTCGTGCCGAACAGAAGCAGCAGACGCGCCAAGCGCTCTTGGATGCCGCGCGGTATTTGATGGAAAGCGGTCGCGGCTTCGGCAGCCTGAGCCTGCGTGAAGTGGCCCGGCATGCGGGCATTGTGCCCACCGGTTTCTACCGGCACTTCAGCGATATGGATGAGCTGGGCCTGGCGCTAGTAACCGAAGTGGGCGAAACCTTCCGCGAAGCCATTCGCCAGGTTCGCCACAACGAAATGCAAATGGGCGGCGTAATCGACGCCTCGGTGCGCATCTTCCTCACCAATGTTGAAGCCAACCGCTCGCAGTTCCTATTCCTGGCGCGCGAGCAGTACGGTGGCTCAAAGAATGTGCGCCAAGCCATCGGCGCGTTGCGCGAAGGCATCACCGCCGACCTGGTGAGTGACTTGGGCCATATGCCCAAACTTCCCCACCTTGATGTCGCCGCCCAAGCGGTGATCGCTGACCTGGTGGTAAAGACCGTATTCGCCACCCTGCCCGAACTGATCGACCCGTTGGCGCTGGAACTCCCGGAACACCTCACGCCTCAAGCCAAGATGACGCAGCAATTGCGCTTTATCTTTATCGGCTCGAAACACTGGCAAGGGCTGGGCAGCGTCTAACCGCGCCACATCTATCCCGTGGCTAACGCGTTGGGCATAAAACGTACAGATACGCACAGGCCGCGCCAGGATAGGTTCAAGCCGGGTCTTACCCAGCTTATCCACAAGTCAATCCACAGCCTGACGGGATAACTTCTCCACAGGCGCGCATGCATTTCTCGTAAACCCCTGAAAATACGCGAATATCGGTTGACAGCATCTGTGCATAACTGAGCTAAACGTGGCGCTCGGCGACCCGCTCAATAAACGTACAAATGCCGCCAGGCCACGCCACTCCTAGGCGCTGGCTAACGCTCCCATGCTTATCCACAGCACTACCCACAGAGATTGGGGGAAACTCGGCAAACGGTGGGTTGCGTTGCCCAAGCGTGAATAACTACTTGTTTTTGCGAAACAAACGCAGCTGATCAAAAAATAGCCTATTTTCCACAGCCCCCGTGAAATGGCGTTCCTTGCCACCTTTACCCATCTTATCCACAGAACGCCCCACAGCTTTTGGGGACAGTATCGCCGGTGCCCCAACGAAGCTGTGGATAGATCGTCGAAAAGCCCTTGATTTTTGCCCGCATTGTCGCCCGATATTCACAGCAGGCGGAAACCACTGTACATACCCACAGCTGCGCACAAAAACCAACCGAGCTACTGCACTAAGGCTCGGAAAGCCAGGTAAATCGCTGTTTCGCGAGAAAAAATTACGTCGATCAAAAAATCTACAATTCCCGCTAGCCCACGCGATTTCCGGCTAAAACCGAGCTTTCCCCATTTTGCCCACAGAATTATCCACAGGTTTTGGGGACAGTTCTCTCAGTGGCCGATGGCGCCTACGAATGTGCGGCAAAAGCGCAAGGCCTTTCGGTCCGTCCACAGCCAAAACGCGACGATGTGCAAAAGTGCGGGCGCAGCTTGGAAATAGCTTGCTCCAGCGCTGTGGATATGCCGTAACGGGCGCTTCCGGAGGATTGATCAATAACTGCACAAAGCGCTGTAAGCCTTGTATCCACTGGCCTGTACAGATTTCTACCGCGCTTATCCACAGCGCTGCCCACAGTTGTTGGGGGCAAGTTGTGCGACGAAGACGACGTAGGCGCTGCAAACCATGACAGCCGAGCTAAGGCGTTGTTTTAGCGTTAAAATTGGTCCAAAACGCAGCGCTGTACAAAAAACCCGCAGGAGTCGCCAGACCCCGTGAACAGCGGCTCCTCGCCAGCTTTACCCACCTTATCCACAGAACGCCCCACAGCTTTTGGGGACAGTTCACAGGGCCGGCTGCTGAGCCAGTAGTGTCTTGGCGGCAATCAGGTCTTCCAGCGCAAACCCGACGGATTTGAACAGGGTGATTTCGTCTGCGTTCAGACGCTGGCCGCGCCCATTGAGCAAATCCCGCAGCTCCACGGCAATCGCCTGCTCGCTGATGGCACCGTCGGCCAGGGCGAATAGCAGATCGCCCGCTTCTTCTAACGCCCCCTCACGGGTGTCGACCACAATTCGTGCGCGGCCAACAGCGGCTGAGTCGGTTTCACGCATGCTCGGCAGAAAGGCGCCGACCAAGTCCAGGTGCGTTCCCGGTTTTAGCCAGGCGCCCAGCACCAGCGGTTCGCGCGAGGTGGTGATGCAGGTGATGCTGTCGGCCTGCTCGACGCTGGCTTGCAGGTTGCTGCTGGCAAAGACGGGAAAGCCCTCGCTCTGCAGCTGCGCCACCAGGGGCGCGAGCTTCTCCGGGCTGCGGCCCCAGATCTCAATGTGGCGGTACGGCCGCACGCAGCAATGGGCGCGCACCATATGCGCGGCCAGCGTGCCGCTGCCGACAATCAGCAACCGCTCGGCGTCCTGGCGCACCAGATAGTCGGCCGCCAGGGCCGAGGTGCAGGCGGTGCGGCGGGCGGTCATTTCCGAGGCTTCGAGCAGGGCCAGCGGTAGGCCGGTTTCGTCGTCGAACAGCGTGAATACGGCCGCCACGGAAGGCAGCTTGCGCGCGCTGTTGTGCGGAAACACGGTGACCAGCTTGACGCCAATGCCCTGCCCTTTTTGCCACACCGGCATGTGCAACAGGCTGGCGTCGTGCGGCAGGTCGTGACAGCCGCGCACGGGCGCCTCGCAGGCAACGGCCAAGCCGGTGCGCAGGGCTTCGATGAGCGGGGCGTAATCCAGCGCGCAAGCGACGTCGGCGTTGGTGAAGAAACGGAGGGTGTGCATGTGACGTGCTCCTGGTGCCCTTGTGTGGACGCTAAGAGCTCGCGGCTAAAGCCGCTCCCACAGATTGTGTGGAGGGGCTTTAGCCGCGATGCAGGCGACGCTGCAAAGGGCAGTATCGAAATCTAAAAAGCGCCTCACAAGAGGCGCGCTATCAGTGCCCGCCCAAATAGGCGTTGCGCACGTCTTCGTTACCCAGCAGTTCCTGGCCGGTGCCGGTCATGCGGATTTCGCCGTTGACCATCACGTAGCCGCGATCCGACAGGCGCAGGGCGTGGTTGGCGTTCTGTTCCACCAGAAAGATGGTCATGCCGGTTTTCGCCAGCTCCTTGAGGGTGGCGAAAATGTGTTTAACCACAATCGGCGCCAGGCCAAGACTCGGCTCGTCCAGCAACAACAATTTCGGCCGGCTCATGAGTGCCCGGGCGATGGCGAGCATTTGCTGCTCGCCGCCGGACATGGTCATGGCGCGCTGGTTGCGACGCTCCAGCAAACGCGGGAACAGGTCGAACATGCGCTGCATGTCTTCGTCGGCGTGTTTGGCACCAATCGGAATGGTGCCCATCAGCAGGTTTTCTTCCACGCTCATGTCGGGGAACACGCGGCGCCCTTCCGGCGATTGCGCGATGCCGTTGGACGCCACGAAGTGCGAGGACTTGTCGGTGATGTCGATACCGCCATAGACGATGCTGCCGCTGGTGGCGCGCGGCTGGCCGAAGATCGACATCAGCAGCGTGGATTTACCCGCGCCATTGGCGCCGATCAGGCTCACCGTTTCACCTTCGTTGATGTGCAGATTGACCTTCTTCAGCGCCTGAATCGGCCCGTAGAACACGTCGACGTCTTTGAATTCGAGGATCGGCTTGCTCATGCCACTTCCTCTTCGTCGGCGCCCAGGTAGGCGGCAATCACTTTCGGGTTGTTGCGGATTTCTTCCGGGTTGCCCTCGGCGATCAGCGCGCCGTGGTCGAGCACGATGATGTGATCGGAAATACTCATAACCATGCCCATGTCGTGTTCGATCAGCAGAACGGTGATCTGGTGTTCTTCGCGCAAGCGCCGAATGATGCCGCTCAGGGCTTCGGTTTCGGCGGGGTTGAGGCCGGCGGCCGGCTCGTCGAGGCAGACGATTTCCGGGCGCGTGCACATGGCGCGGGCGATTTCCAGACGGCGTTGTTGGCCGTAGGAAAGCTCACCGGCCAGGCGGTTGGCGCAGTCGACCAGGTCAACCAATTCCAGCCAGTAGAACGCGGTGTCCAGGGCCTTTTCTTCGGCGCGGCGGTAGCCGGGCGTGTTGAGCACACCGGCCAACATGCTGCGGTTGACCCACATGTGTTGGGCCACCAGCAGGTTTTCCACCACGGACATTTCCTTGAACAGGCGAATGTTCTGGAACGTGCGCGCCAGGCCGGCGCGGTTGACCAGGTGGGTGCCGCCGAACATTTTGTAGAACAGGCGACTGGCGAATTTGGGCGGCGACACGAAGTCGGTGACCTGGAACGGTTCGCCCATGATTTTGCCCACGCTGGTGAGCTTGGCCTGAGCGTCCAGGGTGATCTGGCCGTCGGTGGCTTTGTAGAAACCGGTCAGGCAGTTGAACACCGTGGTTTTGCCGGCGCCGTTGGGGCCGATCAGCGCAGAAATGGAGCCGCGCTGAACGTTGAAGCTCACATCGTTCAGCGCCTTGATGCCGCCGAACTGCATCATCAGATGCTCGACCGAGAGAATGATGTCGTTGCTCACGGCTTCACTCCTTTACGAATCGCGTAACCGTTACGGCTGATACGCACCAGGCCGCGCGGACGCCAGATCATCATCAGCACCATGAGGATGCCGAACATCAACACGCGGTACTCGGCGAAGCTGCGCAACAGCTCAGGCGCCACCGTGAGTACAAACGCGGCAATCACCACGCCCAGCGTCGAGCCGAGGCCGCCGAGCACGATGATCGCCAGGATCAGCGCCGACTCGAAGAAGGTGAAAGACGAGGGGTCGATAAAGCCTTGCTTGGTGGCGAAGAAAACCCCGGCCAAACCGGCAATCGAGGCGCCGATCATAAAGGCCGAAAGCTTGACCAACACGTGGTTCAGGCCCATGGCGCGGCAGGCGATTTCGTCTTCGCGCAAGGCTTCCCAGGCGCGGCCGACCGGCATGTGGGTCAGGCGGTGTTTCACGTAGAGCACCGCCATCACCACGATGAACAGCACCACAAAGGTGAAGATCAATTCGGCGTTGGGGTTGTAGCTCACGCCCAGCCATTCGTGGATTGGCACATGGCCTTCTTCCTTGGCGCGGCGGCCGAATTCAAGACCGAACAAAGTCGGGCCGGGAATCGGAATACCGTTCGGGCCATTGGTGAGCGATACCCAGTTGTTCAGCACCAGACGAATGATTTCGCCAAACCCCAAGGTCACGATGGCGAGGTAATCGCCGTGCATTCGTAACACCGGGAAGCCGAGTAACGCGCCGGCAAATGCGGCGAGCAGCATCGACAACGGAATCATGGTCCAGAAGCCCAGCCCCAGGTATTCGTAGCCCAGGCCCAAGCCGTACGCGCCAATGGCGTAGAAGCCAACGAAGCCCAGATCGAGCAGGCCCGCCAGGCCGACCACGATGTTCAGACCAAGGCCCAAGAGCACGTAGATCAAGCCGAGGATGACCACCGAGAGCAGGTATTTGTTGGCGAAAAAAGGGAAGCAGATCGCCAGCAGAATCAGCACCGGAATCACAAAACGCAGCGTCGATTTATGCCCTGCCGGCAGCACATGCACGCCGCTGTCGCGGTTCTGCATGGAGTGGGCAATCTTCTTACCCTGGGCGGTCTGCAGGAACAGGCTGAGGCAGAAGCGCCCCGCCATCACGATGCCCACCAGAATCGCCAGACGCTGCGGGTGCAGGTCGAAGCTGTAGCCCTGCAGCACGATGCCGACGATGGGGCCGAACACGATCAGGGAAATAAGGCCAGCGAGAACGGTGTCGATCAGGCAGCGCTTGATATCAATAGAGTTGCTTGCCGACATGGCTTACACCTTCGCCACATGGGGTTTACCCATGAGCCCTTGCGGTCGAAAAATCAGGATCAGAACCAGCAGCGAAAACGAGAACACGTCCTTGAAGTCCGAGTTCACCAAGCCCGCGAACTGCGCTTCGGCCACACCGAGAATCAAGCCGCCGAGCATGGCGCCGGGCAGCGAGCCGATGCCGCCGAGTACCGCTGCAGTAAAGGCTTTGATGCCGATGATGAAGCCGGCGTAGAAGTCGAAGGTGCCGTAGTTCATGGTGATCAACATGCCGGCCAGGGCCGCCATCGAAGCGCCGATCACGAACACGTAAGAGATCACCCGGTCGGTGTTGATACCGAGGATGGAGGCCATCTTGCGGTCTTGTTGGGTGGCGCGGCACATGCGGCCGAGCTTGGTGTTCTGAATGATGTAAGTCAGCACGCCCATGCCCACCAGCGACACGACGATGATGAACAATTTGGTGTAGGTCAGCTGTACGTAGCCGGTGCCCACGTGAAACTTGATAACCCCCTCCAACAGGGTCGGAACGCCTTGCTGACGCGCGCCTTGGGAAACCTGCACGTAGTTCTGCAGGATCAGCGACATGCCGATGGCGGAAATCAGCGGAGCCAGCCGCGTGGAGTTACGCAGCGGTTTGTAGGCAATGCGCTCGATGGTCCAGCCGTACACGCCTGTCACCACGATGGTGAACACCAGTGTGCCGAGGATCAGGAACGGAAAGGATTCGAGACCGAAAAAGGTCAGCACCGCCAGGCCGATGGCCGTGAGGTAGGCAGAGACCATGTACACGTCGCCGTGGGCGAAGTTGATCATGCCGATGATGCCGTAAACCATGGTGTAACCAATGGCAATCAGTCCGTAGACCGACCCCAGGGTTAACCCGTTGATCAGTTGTTGCAGGAAAATACCGTCCATTGACGCAGTCTCGTCTGTTGGGGTCAGGGCCTGGGGTTCGGCCTGCCGCCTCTAGTGATAGACGGGTACTGCTGCCCAAGGCGACCACAATTGGCCGCACTTGCAAGACACCCAGCAGTGCCCAGAAGCACTAACCGCCCGGGTACTTGTAGTACCAGAGCGGTTAGCCGAGTCAGTGGTCTGTACGGTTAAAGCGCACGTCGCGGCTCGCCAGGCGAAGCCGCAGGGTCCGATTACTCATACAAACCACCGGTCTTACTGCTGGTGGTATTTGCCTTTGTCATCCCACTCGTACATCACGTAGTCGGAGACTTTCAGGTCGCCTTTCTTATCCCACTCTTTGGAGCCCATAACGGTTTTCACCGGGTTGGACTTCAGCCAGGCGCTGGCCTTGGCGCCGTCGGTGCCTTTGATGCCAGTGAAGGCGGCAGCGATGGACTGCATGGCAGCGTAGGAATACAGGGTGTAACCCTCAGGCTCGTAACCGGCGGCGCGGAATTTTTCGATAACCGGCTTGCCGTCAGCGATGTTGCGCGGGTCGGCGCCGAAGGTCATCAGCACGCCTTTGGTGTATTGCGCACCGCCTGCGGTGGTAACCAGTTCGTCGGTGACGATGCCGTCGCCGGAGATGAACAGTGCGGTCGAACCTTGTTCACGCAGCTGACGGACCAGAGGACCGGCTTCAGCGTGCAGGCCACCGAAGTACACGACTTCAGCGCCCGAGGAACGGATTTTGGTGACCAGGGCGTTGAAGTCTTTCTCGCCACGAGTCAGGCCTTCGTACAGCACTTCTTTCACGCCGCGCTTGGTCAGCTGAGCTTTGGTGGCGTCTGCCAGGCCTTGGCCGTAGGTGTCTTTGTCGTGAATGATCGCGACTTTGGTCAGCTTCAGTTTGTCGACGATGTAGTCGCCGGCCACCACGCCCTGCTGGTCGTCACGACCGCAAATACGGAATTCGCCGCTCAGACCGCGCTCGGTCACTGTCGGGTTGGTGGAAGCTGGAGTAATGGAAATGATGCCGGCTTCGTCGTAAACCTCGGAAGCAGGAATGGTCGACGAGGAGCAGAAGTGGCCGATGACGGCGACTGCTTTGTCCGAGTCCACCAGACGGTTGGCAACTGCTACGGCCTGTTTCGGCTCGCAGGCGTCGTCGCCTTTAACCAGTTTGATTTGCTCACCATTGATACCGCCTGCGGCGTTGATATCGGCCGCTGCCTGCTCGGCGCCCTTCCACAGTTGCTCACCAAATGCAGCATTACCACCGGTCATCGGACCGGCTACGCCGATAACGATATCGGCAAAAGCAACGGAAGACAGGCTCATAGCACTGGCTACCGCGAACGCCAGAATACCTTTCTTAAAAGTTTTCTTGTGAGGCATGGAGTTTTGCTCCTGAGGGGTTATGTGATGGCGCTGAGGAAAGAGCAAGCGGCGTGCCACACGCTTTTTAATCCGTGAAAAAAACTCGAAAGGTTTTACCAACGGCTGCGAAAGGCCCTACATCGGGAGGGTGCAACCCATTAAAACCGCAAGGTGCAACCGCTCGAAAAAATTAAGAGCAACCTAACGATCAGACAAGAGCAACCAAGCACCCCAATCAGGGCAACTCGTCGTAACTGTACTTGTCACCGAAGTGCACACCCGTGGTGCGCGAAATGCGGGCACGCGCACCAATACAGGCTAGTGCAGCGGTTCGGCATTGTTGGAAGCAGGTCGCGTTTTGGGTGGAAAAAGGCACATAGCTGTACTGGTCGGGAGCGATGACGGGCCTTCACGACTGTAGGAGCGGCTTTAGCCGCGATGCTCTTAAAAGATCACAAGCATCGCGGCTAATCGGAATGCCGCCCAGCCGCTCCCACAGTTACAGGCGCCTGCTAAATCACCACCCGCAAACACTGGCCTGCGTGGTACAGCGAGAAGCCGAGTTCGTACAACCCGCTGCGCAGGCCCGGCGCGCTGATGCCGTCCATGGGCTGGAACGGCATGGGCAGCGCATCACGGGAACCGGTGAGCAAATAGTTGGCAAAGGCGCGCCCAACCGCCGTTCCCGTGGTAACGCCGCGACCGTTGTAACCGGTAACAGCCACAAGCCCCGGCGCCGGCTCGAACAGGCGCATGAGGTGGTCGGGGGTGAAGGCGATGGTGCCGGTCCAGGTGCATTCCCAGTCCACTTTGCCCAGCTGCGGAAAGTAGAACTGTTGTATGCGGTCGGCCCAGGCGCGCACGGCCCACATGGGTTTGTTCACGGCACTGCCGAGACTGCCGAGTAGCAGGCGGCCGTCGGCGTCGCGACGAATACTGCTGAGCACCTGGCGGGTGTCCCACGAGCCCTGGCCGCCCGGCAAAATACTGTCGGCCGCCGCACCGCTGAGGGGCACCGAGGCCACTTGGTAATAGCCACCGGGGAAAAAGTTACGCCGTAGTTCTGTCCATTCGCCCTCGGTGTAGGCGTTTGAGGCCAACACCACCTTCTCAGCCAGCACCGAGCCTTGCGCCGTTGCCACTAACCAATCCGCGCCCTGACGCTCCAACCGGGTAACGGGCGAGTGATGGAACAACTGCCCGCCAAGCCCGACCACGGCTCGGGCCAAACCACTGACATAGCCCATGGGATTGACCGTGCCGGCGCGGCGATCAAGCAACGCCGCATCGATGCGTTTGGTGCCGGTGGCCGCATGGCAGGCCGCGCCGGTGATCATCTCCACCGGCGCGCCGCGACGCACCCATTGCGCACAGCGGCTTTGCAAATCGGCCGTGCCGCTGGCGTTGTGGGCCATGTGTAAGGTGCCCTGGCGTTGGGCCTGGCAGTCGATGGCGTATTTATCGATCAGGGAAAACACCAGCGACGGCGCGTTCCCCATTTCCGCCACCAGCTTGCTGCCGACGGCCTGACCGAGCCCGGCTTCGACGTCATCGGGCGCGATCCACATGCCGGCATTTACCAGCCCGACATTGCGCCCCGAACCGCCGTGGCCGGTTTCATGGGCCTCGACGATGGCGACGCGTTTGCCTTGCTCAAGCAGGTGCAGCGCGGTGGATAAGCCGGTGAAGCCGGCGCCGATCACACAGACATCAACCTTCAACTCACCCGTCAGCGCCTCGGCTGTTGGGCGCTGCGTGGTGACCTGTTCCCACAAACATGCTTGCTGTAACGGCATAGCAAGATTCCTAAAAAGCCAACCGCACACCATTGGAAAACGTAGCGAGCGAAGGTCAGGCAAGGCAAACACAGATGAAAAAAGCGGAGTTGGCTGTAGCCAATGAGCATTTTTGAATCTGTGTTTAACGCCGCATGGCCGAGCGCAGTAGTTTTCTCGTCAATCGAATGTGATGCCCTGGGCTAGCGGCAGCTCGCGGGAATAATTGACGGTGTTGGTCTGCCGACGCATATACGCGCGCCACGCATCCGAGCCGGACTCGCGACCGCCACCGGTTTCTTTTTCGCCGCCAAACGCGCCGCCGATTTCCGCACCGCTCGGGCCGATGTTGACGTTGGCGATGCCGCAGTCACTGCCCACGGCCGACATAAACTGCTCGGCCTCACGCACGTCGGTGGTGAAGATGCACGACGACAAGCCCTGCGGCACGTCGTTGTTCAGGCGGATGGCGTCGGCGAAGTCGCTGTAACCGAGCACGTACAAAATCGGCGCGAAGGTTTCGTGGCGAACCACGGCGCTTTGCTCGGGCATTTCCACAATGGCCGGGGCCACGTAATAGGCGTTGGGGAAGGTGTCTTGGAGTTGGCGAGCGCCGCCGAACACCGTGCCGCCTTCTTGTTTGGCCTGCACCAGCGCCGCTTGCATGCCGTCGAAGCTTTGCTTGTCGATCAGCGGCCCGACCAGGTTGCCTTCCAGCGGATGGCCGATGCGCACGTTGGCGTAAGCGGTTTTCAGGCGGGCGACAATTTCGTCTTTCACCGACTCGTGGGCGATCAGGCGGCGCAAGGTGGTGCAGCGCTGGCCGGCGGTGCCGATGGCGCTGAACAGAATGCCGCGCACGGCCATATCAAGGTCGGCACTGGGCGCGAGGATCATGGCGTTGTTGCCGCCCAATTCCAGAATCGAACGGGCAAAACGCGCCGCCACAATCGGCGCCACTTCACGGCCCATACGCGTGCTGCCGGTGGCGCTGACCAATGCCACGCGACGGTCCTGCACCAGCGCTTCGCCGGCTTCGCGGGCACCGATGATGACTTGGCTGAGGTGGGCCGGGGCATCGCTGAATTGCTTGGCCACACCGTCGAACAATGCCTGGCACGCCAGGGCGGTGAGCGGGGTTTTCTCCGACGGTTTCCACACCACCGAGTTGCCGCACACCAGCGCCAGCGTGGTGTTCCACGCCCACACGGCAACCGGGAAGTTGAACGCGCTGATCACGCCGACCACGCCCAGCGGGTGCCAGGTTTCACGCATGTGGTGGCCGGGGCGCTCGGAGGCGATGGTCAAGCCATAGAGCTGGCGCGACAGGCCGACGGCGAAGTCGCAGATGTCGATCATTTCCTGCACTTCACCCAAGCCTTCCTGGGTGATTTTGCCGGCTTCCCACGACACCAGTTCGCCGAGTTCGGCCTTGTGCGCGCGCAGCGCTTCGCCGAACAAGCGGATCAACTCGCCACGGCGCGGCGCCGGCACTTGGCGCCAGGCCTGGAAGGCGGCTTCGGCCTGGCCGATCTGGGCCTGCACGGAGGCGGCATCCTGTAGCTCGACCGTGCCGATCTGGCTGCCGTCGATAGGCGAATGCACCGCGTGGGCGCCCTGTTGATAACGCGACGGGGCAACGCCCAATTTGTTCAGCAATGCAGCAACCATGTCCGGCACCTTTTAACCAACGGGTGAAATGTGATGGCAGCAGTAATAGCCGGCTCGCCTGCGCGCAACAAACGACCTTTACTCCACACATCATTCCGTTTAGTAATGCCAAACCCTCAATCGCCCGCCGCCGGACCGACTACCGCCATGCTCAAGCGCCACATGCCTTCGCTCACCGCCCTGCAATGCTTCGAAGCGGTGGCGCGGCACCTGAGTTTTACCCGCGCCTCGGAAGAACTGGCGCTCACGCAAAGCGCCGTGAGCAAGCAAGTGGCGCAGCTGGAAGAAGTGGTGCAACACCTGCTGTTTCGCCGCGTTCGCCGAAGTTTGCAGCTCACGCCAGCCGGCTCGTTGTACCTGGCCGAGGTGCGCAAAATTCTGACGCAGGTGGAAATGTCGACCCACTACCTGCGCTCCTATGGCGGCGAAACCGAAGTGCTGCGCGTGGCCACCTTGCCGACCTTTGGCGCGCGTTGGCTGGTGCCGCGTTTGAAAGGCTGGCGGTTGCGTCATCCGAATATTCACCTGGACGTGCGCAACGAATTGGAGCCCGACGAACTGGCGCAAGGCCTTAGCGACGTAGCGTTCTACTTCGGCCAGAGCGCTCGCCCGGGTGCCGAATGCGTGCGTTTGTTTGGCGAAGAGATGGTGCCGGTCTGCGCCCCGAGCGTGCTGCCCACTGAGCCGTTCACCGATCCCACCCAACTCACCGAATTAGTCTTGCTGCAAAACGCGACGCGCCCGGAAGCGTGGCACGAATGGTTTCAAAGCCAGGACCGACACACGGAGCACAGCTATCACGGCCCGCGCTTCGACAGTTTTTACATGTGCATTCGCGCCGCCCAGGTCGGCTGCGGCGTGGCGTTGCTGCCGCGCTTTCTGGTGGAAGAAGAACTGGCCGAAGGCAAGCTGGTGATCCCGTGGCAACACAGCCTGACCAGCAACAGCGCCTATTACCTGGCCTACGCTGAACACGCGGCCGAAGTGCCAAAGGTGCGCGACTTCGTGCGCTGGATTCACGAGCAGATCGACTAAGCCGCCAATACGAATTTATGGAATGAACCCGGCAGTTTTTTTCGCTTGTCGCTCGCCATGTCGCCAGGTTTGATAGCCACACGAAATAGCCCAAGAGCCGCCGCCATGTCCCGTGATGCCCACTTGTTCCAGCTTGTCGCTGCCACCATCGGCGAGGCCGCCGCCGAGTGGGTGTTCGCCCATGTCGCCATTCCCGAAGGCTTGGCCGGCTTCGCCAACAGCGAGCAGCAGCTGCACCGCGCGTGGCTGGCGGAAGCGCTGAACCTGAGCCTGTTCCACAAACTGGTGGAAGCGGTGCCCAACGGCCGGTTGTATGTAGAAGAGCAGCGCCAAGATGGCCGCCAGGTGGTGTTCGACCACGGCGCCATCCGCACCGTCGACTGGCCCGAAAACGGCGCCCTGCCCCGTGGCCGTCACGCCTTCACGCGCTTGCTGGAACCGCTGGGTTTTACCGATGTGCGCACCTACCCGCTGACCAAACTGAAAATGACCGGCTACGCCTACCGGCAGATGGACCTGCCCGCCGACATCGCTCAATTCTTCGTCTCGGAACTGCACCCCGGTCGCTTCAGCGAAGCCTTTCAGCAGGCCGTCACCCGCGTGTGCGAAACCAGCCGCGACCCGCTGACCGCCGAGCACCTGGCCACGCTGCGCACCTTGCGCCAAACCCGCCACTGCACCGTGGCCGCCGCCCTGCAACTGCTGCCCGCGCTGTACCGGGCATTCGACTGCCAACACGCGACGGTTCAGGAAAGTGATTACCAGGCGTTGCTCAGCGAAAGCGCGGAAATGGCCTGGATCGCCACCGAGGGCAACCGCTTCAACCACCTCACCGACCGCGTAAGCGACCTGCAAGCGGTGGTTGACCATCAGCGCACCTTGCAGCGGCCGATGAAAGACAGCATCGAAACCTCCAGCTCACGCCGCGTCATGCAAACCGCCTACAAAGCCGTGCAAGTACAGCGCGACTTCATCGACGCCCACGGCCACACCGTGCAGCGCACCGTACCGGGTTCGTTTGTGGAGTTCATTCAGCGGGAAGTGGACGAAGAGACGGGCGAGTTGGACCTGCATTTCGACAGCAGCAACGCCCAAGGCATTTTCAAAATGACCGATTCGCGGTAGCGATGGACTGTGGGAGCTAGCTTTAGCGAAGCTTTTCCGTTTGCAGGGTTCGCGACCAAGGTCGCTCCTACAAAAGCTCTATCCGCCCTCACTCAAGGGTTTCTGGGCTAAGGCCAGACAAGGCGAAGCCGCGTTTTGAAGCGCAGCGTACGTGAGTACGTGAGCATTCAAAACGCGGCTTCAACGCCGTATGGCCGACGACCAGGAAGCCGTCTTCAGTCAACCAAAGAAACAGAGCCTTTCATCATGCTGGAGTGGCCCGGGAACGAGCAGAAGAACGAATAATCGTCGCCCGCTTTCAGTTTGCTCACATCAAAACTCACCGAGTCTTTCTCGCCAGCACCAATGATTTTGGTGTGGGCAATTACGCGGTCGTCGCCGGCTTTCAGGTAGTTGGCGTCGATGCCTGCGCCCATGCCGTCGCCCGTTACGCCAGCCATGTCGGCGGTTTTGGCGATGACCAGGTTATGGCCCATGACGTTTTTAGGCAGCGAACCGCTGTGGGTCAGGTTCACGGTGAAGGTTTTGCAGCTTTTGCTGATTTTGATTTCTTTGGTGTCGTAGCTCATCTGGTCAGTGGAGTCGACGGTGACGGAGCAATCGGCGGCGAATGCCTGAAGGCTGGCCAGCGAAAGTACGGAAGCGAGTGCGAGCTTGCGAAGCATGGTGAACTCCTTGGCAGGGTGGGCAATGCGCCCGGTTTAACAGTGACGAACAGGTAGTGCGTGTTTAAACAGACGGTTGATAACACAGACGAGTTCAAGCAAACGCGAGGCAAAAAGCCGCATGGCCACGGTGCTATGGCGCTCATCGAAACAATTAAACGGCCTAAACGCTCGGCGGTACGTAGCCTGAGCGCTCATTTAACGAGGCGCTTCCCATGACTATCAACGACCTGCTGCGCAGCCTGCTCGCCGCCTACGCCTGTGGCGCCAGCGGCACCTGCGCCGATGAACTGCGCCACGTTTAACCCTTGGTGAGCGCGCCGTCAGCGGCTACCCTGTGGACGCATTTTTGTCTGTGGAGTGGCTTATGTCGTTGCGTTCGCTGTGTGTGTTCTGTGGTGCCAGCCCTGGCGCCAACCCGGTTTACACCGAAGCGGCGGTGAATCTGGGCCGTGCCTTGGCCGAGCAAAACATCCGCCTGGTGTACGGCGGCGGTAAGGTCGGCTTGATGGGGACGGTCGCTGACGCCGCACTTGCGGCCGGCGGCGAAGTGGTCGGCATCATTCCGCAATCGCTGAAAGACGCCGAGATCGGCCACACGGGCCTCACGCGCCTGGAAGTGGTTGACGGCATGCACGCACGCAAAGCGCGAATGGCCGAATTGAGCGACGGTTTTATCGCCCTGCCCGGCGGCCTGGGCACGCTGGAAGAATTATTTGAAGTCTGGACCTGGGGCCAACTCGGTTACCACAGCAAGCCTTTGGGGTTGCTGGAAGTGAACGGCTTCTATGCCAAGCTCAACGACTTCCTCGATCACCTGGTCGCCGAACGCTTCGTGCGTGCGCCGCACCGGGAGATGCTGCAAATCAACGAGTCACCCACCGACCTGATTGCCGCCATGGCGGATTGGAAACCTTCGGTCGCGCCCAAATGGGTAGACCGCACGCCCACCTGACACCTTCAGCCAACTGCCTGGCTCACTGCGCAAATCACAGCGCGTGGGCTTTACTCAAGGCAATGCGCACCGACACAGCAGAGGACTTTATGGCCAAACCCAATTACAACTTCGCCAAGCAACAGCGCGACCTTGCCAAAGAACAGAAGAAAGAAGAGAAGCGTCAACGTAAATTGGCCCACGGCCAAGCCGAGCAGCCTGAAGAAGGCACTGAGCCAGAAGCCGACAGCGTCGACGACAAGCCCAGCGAGTAACACGCCCACAGACGCGGTTCAGCAACCGCCGTCCAGGCTGGCGATCCAGCGCGTGAGCATCTCCACCCCTTCGCGATGAACCACCGACCGCCCCAGCTCCGGCATCATCACGCTGGGGTCGGTGCTGTCGACGCGGTAGATCAGCACCGATTCATCCGGCTGGCCCGGATGAATATCCACCAACCGATTCCCCGAGCCTTTCCCCGCCGCCACCGGCAGCTTGCAGATACCGCTGTGAATGCCCGTGGCCGTCGCCAAATTGAGCATCAACCCCGACGTACGCGCCGGCCCTTTCGGGTTGTGGCAGTGGGCGCAGTTGGCGTCGAGGTAGCTGCGCGCTTGTTTCTCCAGGGTTTCGCCCGCGCGCGGATGGCCCCAGAGCGCGTTTTGCGGCACGCCCGCCAGCTCGGCCGGCAAGCCGCTGAGCAGGCCTTTTTGTTGCCAGCGCTGCAACTGGTTGGCGGTGCCGTCGGCGTACACCACGTCTTTGTTCAGGTGACGCGCTTTCGGGCCTAGCGGATTGATGCCCTGGCCATGGCTTTCCTCATGGCAGCCGGCGCACTGGTTGGCGTCTGGCACTTCGTAGTCCACGGCAAGGGTTTGCCCGGCGTCGTCGAGCAGGCTCAGGCTTTGGCTGTCGCCGGCCAGTTCCAGGTGCGCCTCCTGTTGTTTTTCATCCCAGACATAAGGCAGCGCCACCCAGCCGCTTTTTTGCTTGAGCAAAATGCGCGTTTCCACCAGATGCACGCGGGCCAGGGTCAGGCCGGTGCTGGGGTCGCGGTCGTCCTGATTGTTGCGGCGCAGGCGGCCTTGTTCATCCTTGGGGTAGTAAAAGGTTTTGCTCAGCACGGTGCCGACGGGGAAGTCGAAATGCTCCTCGCCATACGCCGCCGCTTCGCCCTTGGGCATCCACACGGTGCGCATCTTGTGGGCGTAGTCGGTGAACAGCGGCGTGTTGAGGTCATACGGCGTGACCTCAGCGACCGGCTGCAAATGCCCGTCACCGAGTTTCAACATGCCCCACTCACTCAGTGTTTGCGGGTAGTTCTCGCCTTCGGGCAAGTACAACGGTGCCGACTGCTTGGAGCACGCCGCCAACAGCAGCGCGCCCGCCAACACGAGCCATGCCTTCATGCACCCTGCCCCGCTTTGGCCGAGGCCAGTTCGATGGCCGGCAGTTTCGGCAGGCTGCAGGTGTGGCTGCTCATGTCGGAGCTGATGTTTTTGTAGCCGTTGGGGGCGTCGACGTTGAGCAACTGCGCGGCGCCGTTATCCACGCAAATCGCCAATTCAGGCGGCAGCTTGCCGTTTTTGACTTTGTCGACGTTCACGTAGCCGTCCCAGAGAATGTCCGGCAGACGCCCGCTGAGGCCGAACTGGCTGATGCGCAGGGCTTTGAGTTCGAGGTTGTCCGGGCTGTCGCCTCCTGGGCCAAAGCGGTTGCCGTAGATGTAGATAGTTTCCGGGTACGGGTCGAAACCATCGGCGGTGGAGAGGTTGGTGTAGCCGGTGCTGAAGTAGCTACTGACGATCAGGTTGGCGGTTTTGTGCTCGCCGATATCGTTGTCGAAAATTTCCACCTGATCGTTGGAATTGATCACCACGCCCGAGCCTGCCGGCACGCTGGCAACGGGTGTGCCCTTGTGGCCGAAGTTGTCGTGGTTATTGCCCTGCACCTTGTTCTTGTACACGCGGGTGGCGCGCCCGGCCTGCTGCAAGTTGGGCATGTTGAACACCAGAATGCCGCCGGTGTTGCCGGTGGCGACGTTGTCGTAGACGTCGGCGCCAATGGTGTTCTCGATTTCGATGCCGGCCACGTTCTTCTCCGCCCGGCTGTTGCGCACCACCACGTTGCGCGACTGGCCGACGTAAATGCCGGCATCCGATGCACCGATGGCCACCACGCCGTCCACCAGCACGTTTTCGGTTTGCACTGGGTAGATGCCATAGGCGCCGTTCTCGGTCGCCGGGCCGCCCGTCCATTCGGTACGCACGCGGCGAATAATGATGTTCTTGCCGCCGACCACCTTCAGCGAATCGCCTTTGGTGTTTTCAAACGCGAGGTCTTCAATGGTGAAGTCGGACGCATCCACCAGCAGCCCTTCGGCTCCGCTTTTCTGGCCTTTGAAACTCAGCACGGTTTTATCCATGCCCGCGCCCTTGATGGTCACGCCACTGGCCTTGAGGCTCAGGCTGCGGTCGAGCTGATAGGTGCCGGCGGGAATGTCGATGACATCGCCGGCCTTGGCCTTGATCAGCTTGGCTTGTAATTCTTTCTGGAAATCAACGTGAGTCACCGCCGGTTTCTCCGGCTCGCCGCACGCGGCCAGCAACACGGAAACGGCTAATACAGACAAGGTGGCGATACGCATGGCGGGCTCCGCTAGGCTTTTTGTGAGTTTTTGTTTCCTACAGAGTTGGCACTATAGTTCCACATAAAATAAAAACCAAGGGTTACGTGGGATTCGGAAAAGCCTGACTTGATTCGTTGGCTAAAACCGAACACCCGTCATCCTCGCGCAGGCGGCGGTCCGACGTCTCGGGATCCAGGCGCGGTGATTGTCTAAGCAATGCCGCTCGGCTCGAAACTCTGGATTCCGAATCGTCGGACCGCCGCGTGCGCGGGAATGACGGTGGGTGAAGGGAAGTACACGCGAACACCTGTAGGAGCGGCTTTAGCCGCGATGCTCTTGGGGGCAAAAAACATCGAGGCTAAAGCCTCTCCTACAAAAAGCATTCAAACCTGCGATGGGCCCTACAGCGGAATCACCGTCACCTGCACATCCGGATCATGGCTCCCGCCACCCAGAATCACGCCACGCAGCGGTGAGACGTCGGAGAAGTCGCGGCCTCGGGCGAGGCTGATGTGTTCCAGTGCCGGGCGCACGTTGTTGGTGGGGTCGAAGTCCACCCAGCCGAGCGCCGGGCAGTACACCGATACCCACGCATGGGAGGCGTCGGCGCCGATCAGGCGGGGTTGGCCGGGCGGTGGCTGGGTGAGCAGGTAGCCGCTGACGTAACGCGCCGCCAAACCGCGCGAGCGCAAGCAGGCCAGCATCAGGTGGGCGAAGTCTTGGCACACGCCACGGCGCCGCTCCAGCACTTCCACCAGCGGCGTCGCCACCTGGGTGGCTTCGGCGTCAAAGGTGAATTCGCGGAAGATTTTTTCCATCAGCGCCTGCACGCCAAGCAACAGCGGGCGGCTGGGCGGAAAGCAGCTGTCGGCATAGTCGGAGAAGGCTTTTTTCAAGCGCACATAGGGCGACTCGAAGCAGAAGCGGCAAGCGTCGAGCACCGCGTCGGGCTTGGGTTTGCCGTTGTAGGTGAGCACGCTGCGGGTGTGGTCCCAGGCGGGCGACTGGCGAAAATCCAGCGCCGGTTGTTCGCGCAGTTCCACCACCAGGCGGGCGTTCACTTGCAGCTCGTCGTGGGGCCGTTCGAAGGCCAGGCGGGTGACCGGGTTGCCGAATACATCCTGCTCATCGCGGCGGCTGGTGGGCTCCGGATTGATGTGCAGCGCTTGCTCAACGCAAATCTGCCAGGGGCTCGGGCGCGGCCACAAATGCGCCAGTTGTTGGGCCAGCGACACCGGGCTGTCGTAGCGGTAATGGGTGTCGTGAAGAATCTGATAGCGCGCGCTCATTACACCGACACCGTTTGCTTGCTGACGTCATCGACATGGGCGAAATGGCGCAACGCCAAGCGGTCCGAGGCATGGCCGGCCGCTTCCGACACCTGCTTGAGCAGCACCACCAAACCGTCCAGCACCGCCCGCAGACTGGTCACGCCAAACAACTGGTTTTCCAGGCTGCCGAGGTCGAAAGCCGCCAGGCGCTCGGCCAACAGCGACAGCCCGACTTCGCGCGGTGCGGCGAAATCTTCGTTAAGGCGACTGAGCGAGCGCACGGCCAGGCGCAGTTGGAACAGCACGGCGTGGGGGTTTTGTTCGTCGAGCAGCAGCAAGTCCAATACCGGAATCAGCTGCGGCACGGCCATGTAGCGCGAGCGGTACGTAATGCTGCTGTTGCCCAGCTCCAGTAGCCATTCCAGGCCGACCTGATCGAACACCGCTACGCCATGAAGAAACTCGGCCAGGCTGCTGCTGAGAAATTGCAGGCGCTCGATTTGCCGGCCCACCATGAGAAAGCGCCAGCCTTCGTCGCGGGTCATGTCGTCCAGGGCAAACCCCGAGAGCGCGGCGAGCGACATCACCAAGCGGTTGAGGAAATCCAGCAGCTCACCGAAGTCGGGTTTTTCGCTGTCCAGAATCTGCGCGTCGTGTTGCAGCTGCACCAGCGCTTGCCAGTTTTCCCGCGAAAGCTTGCCGCGCACTTGCGAGGCCGCCCACTGCAAGCGCAGCAGGTTGGCGCGCAGGCTGGCGGGCCAGTCCGGGCCCATCAAGGCGACCAGCAAGCGGTCGTGCAAGTCGCCGGCTTCGGGCAGCAATTTCAGGCTTTCGGCCAGCTCCACCGCCGCTTGCAGCGCCAGCGGATCGTCGCCCTCGACATAGCGCGCCAGCATGATGCGCAGCAGCCGCGCGCTGTCGTCGCAGCGCTCGCAGTAGCGGCCAAACCAGAACAGGTTTTCAACGATGCGCGAGGGCAGATACGGGTCGCGCCGCACCAGGCCGAGGCCGCCGAGATTCTTTGGATTGGGCCTGGTTTCCCCGCCAGGCGCCGGCTCGCCCAGCACCCAGGTGTCTTTGCTGGCACCGCCGCGCTGCATCGACACCACGTCGGCGTCGGCCTCGGTGGCCACCCGCGTCAGGCCGCCGGGCAGAATGCGATAACCGTCGGCATCGGCCACGGCGTACACGCGCATGCCAATGGCGCGCGGCTGTAACTGTCCGTTCTCCGGCTGCCACACCGGCGCCTGCGACAGCTGCGCCAGTTCCTGCGCCACATAGGCGTAGGGGCGTTTACGAATGCGTTTGGCCAGGGCTTCGCGCTGCGCTTGGCTGAGGTCGCGACCAAACACCGGGGTGAAACTTTGCGACGGGAAGGCGGGCTTGATCAGCAGCCCCGGCAGCTTTTCCAGCGCCTGTTCCAGCACCGGCTCTTCGCCGCACCACCAGGTGGCAATCGACGGCAAGAGCAAATCTTCGCCGAACAAATGCTGATTGATCTGCGGCAAAAAGCCGAGCAAACCCGGCGACTCCAGCACACCGCTGCCCAGCGCGTTCGCCACCAGCACGCGGCCTTGGCGCACCGCTTCGAGCAGCCCCGGCACGCCGAGGGCGGAGTCGGTGCGCAGTTCCAGTGGGTCGCAGAAGTCGTCGTCCAGGCGGCGCATGATGGCGTGCACGCGGCGCAAACCGCTGAGGGTTTTCAGGTACACAGTGGCGTCACGAACGGTCAGGTCGCCGCCTTCTACCAGCGGATAACCGAGCTGGCGCGCCAGGTACAAATGTTCGAAGTAGCTTTCGTTAAAGCGCCCCGGCGTCAGCAGCACCACCAGCGGCACCTCGCCGTCGGTGGGCGCCTGGCGGGCCAGGGTTTCTTGCAAGGTGCGGAAGAAGGCGTTGAGGTGCTGAATTTGTAAATCGCGGTACAGCTCGGGAAACGCCCGGGAAACGATCTGCCGGTTTTCCAGGGCATAACCGGCACCCGACGGCGCCTGGGTACGGTCCGCCGTCACCCACCAGCGGCCATCGGGGGTGCGCGCCAAGTCCACGGCGTACACATGCAAATACGTGCCATCCGGCGGTTCGACGCCTTGGCACGGCCAGAGAAAATTGTTGTGACCGAAGATCAATTCCGCTGGCAACAAGCCCTTGGCGATCAGAGTTTGCGGGCCGTACAAATCGGCCAATACGCTGTTGAGCAGCTTGGCACGCTGGGAGATGCCGGCGGCGATTTTCTGCCATTCATCAGCGGGGAGAAGATGGGGCAGCAGATCCAATTCCCATGGCCGGTCGGCGCCTTTGGGGTCGGCGTAGACGTTGTAGGTCACGCCGTTTTCCTGAATTTGTCGCGTCAGCAACGCCTGGCGCTGGGCCAGTTGCAGCACGCTGCTGCGCTGCAATTGGTCGAACAGCCGCCGCCAATGCGCGCGCAGGTTGCCCTCGCTGTCGAGCATCTCGTGGTAGCTACCCGGTGTCAGCCGGTACAGGTCTAGCAGGTCAGGCATGTAACGCTCGGCAGACGACAGGAAATCAGAAAGTACCGCTCAAAAGCGTAGCGCAGCCCGGCAATATCACCCATGGCGCGCCACCTGCTCTGGGCGGCGCTTGCCGTGGGCAAACCGGTCAGCGTCGATGCAGGCGCAGGTCCAAGGTCATCGGCAGCTCATCGTTGATC
This sequence comes from Pseudomonas sp. AC070, assembly GCF_979258635.1. NCBI lineage: Bacteria > Pseudomonadati > Pseudomonadota > Gammaproteobacteria > Pseudomonadales > Pseudomonadaceae > Pseudomonas > Pseudomonas sp. AC070. Next base: position 367,811 of record NZ_OZ409871.1, on the reverse strand, counting down.
TGCAACGTCGGCACCGACAACTGCCCGGGGTTATGCCCAAGGCGGAAAAAACGCGCCATGCGCCGGCTTTCCGCTTCGTTGGCGTTCACCGGCAGGGTCTCGTAATTGCGCCCGCCGGGGTGGGCGACATGATACTGACAACCGCCCAGCGAGCGCTGCATCCAGGTATCCAGCAAATCGAACACCAACGGCGCGTGCACGCCAATGGTCGGCTGCAACGCGTTGTATGGCTGCCAGGCGCGAAAGCGCACGCCGGCAACGAACTCGCCCACTCGCCCGGTCGGTTGCAACGGCACCGCCACGCCATTGCAGGTGAGCAAATAGCGCTGCGGCGGCAGGCCGTTGATTTTCACCTGCACGCGCTCCAGCGAGGAATCGACATAACGCACCGTGCCGCCGCCACCGCCCTCCTCGCCCAGCACATGCCACGGCTCCAGCGCCTGCCGCAGTTCCAGCTCGATACCGGCCACGGCGTAATCACCGATTTTCGGGAAGCGAAACTCCAGATGCGCGTCGAACCACTCAGCGCGCAGCGGATAGCCGGCGTTGTTCAGGTCGACGATCACGTCGGCGAAGTCTTGCTGGATAAAATGCGGTAGCAGGAAGCGGTCGTGCAGCTCCGTGCCCCAGCGCGCCAGTTTTGGCGGCGCGTAAGGCTCGCGCCAGAAACGCGCCACCAGCGCTCGCAGCAACAGCTGCTGGGTCAGGCTCATGCGCGCATGGGGCGGCATTTCGAAACCGCGCAGCTCCAGCAAACCGAGGCGGCCGCTGGCGCTGTCGGGCGAATAGAGTTTGTCGATGCAGAACTCGGCGCGGTGGGTGTTGCCGGTCACGTCGATGAGCAGATTGCGCAACAGCCGGTCGACGATCCACGGCGGGCATTCTTCGCCCGGCGCCGGCATTTGCGAGAAGGCGATTTCCAGTTCGTAGAGCGAGTCATTGCGGGCTTCGTCGATGCGCGGCGCCTGGGACGTCGGGCCGATAAACAGCCCGGAGAACAGGTACGACAACGACGGGTGATTGTGCCAATAGCTGATCAGGCTGCGCAGCAAATCGGGGCGGCGCAGAAACGGCGAGTCGGCCGGCGTGGCGCCACCGAGCACGAAGTGGTTACCGCCGCCGGTGCCGGTGTGGCGGCCGTCGATCATGAACTTCTCGGTGGTCAGCCGGGTTTGCCGCGCTTCTTCGTAGAGGAACTCGGTGCGCTCAACCAACTGCTCCCAGCTCGACGAGGGCTGCACGTTCACTTCAATCACACCGGGATCGGGCGTGACGCGGAAGTTGCCCAGACGCGGATCGCTGGGTGGCTCGTAGCCTTCGAGCAGCACCGGGCAATGCAACTCCTCGGCGCAGGCCTCGATGACGTTGACCAGTGCCAGGTAATCCTCAAGCGCGGCGAGCGGCGGCATAAACAGGTACAAGCGCCCGTCCCGCGCTTCGGCGCACAAGGCGGTGCGCGTCAGCCAATGGGCCGACTCGTCGATTTTCGGCTCGCGCTGTTCGGCCTTGGCCGGCGCTTCACCGCGCTCGGCCGGCAGCACGCGCAGCGCATCGCTGGACGGCAATTCGGCGAAGCTCTGATTCGGGTCGGGCACATGCACAAACGGAAACTCCGCCGCCTTTACCCACGGCTGCGACGCCAGCGGCAAGCGATAACCCATGGCCGAGTCGCCCGGCACCAGCCGGCAGTGTTCGTCGCGCAAATACCAGCGCCCGCTTTGCCAGGCATCGCCATCTGCGGTGCGCGCCAACGGCAGCACTTGGCCTACAACTTTATCCAGGCCCTGGGCGAAGACTTTGCGCAGCCGCGCCCGCTCCATTTCATCGCTCAGGCGCGAATCTTCAGCGCTGACGTTCTTGGGCAACGCGCCCTCGCGCCAGAGGTAATAGAAATTGTCTTCATAGGCGGGAAACACGAACTCGCCGGGCAGTTGCAGACGCTCGGCAACGCTGGCGAGGAAGCGCCCGGCGAGCGCGCCATCGGCTTCGTAGTTCTGGGTTTCATCGGCAACCAGCGCCGGGTTGTGCCAGATCGGCTCACCGTCGTGGCGCCAGAAACAGTTCAGCGACCAGCGCGGCAGTTGCTCGCCCGGGTACCACTTGCCCTGGCCGAAATGCAGCAGGCCTTTAGGCGCATAGCGCTTGCGCATGCGCTGGTACAGCTCGGCGGACAGCTTGCGTTTGTTGTCGCCCAGGGCGTCGGTGTTCCACTCGGGGCCGTCGGGATCGTCGATGGATACAAAGGTCGGCTCGCCGCCCATGGTCAGGCGCACGTCGCCTTCGAGCAGGTCGTGATCAATCTGCCGGCCAAGGCGCTCGATCTCCAGCCATTGCTCCTCGGTGTACGGCTTGGTCACGCGCGGCGCTTCCCAGATGCGCTCCACCGACATCTCGTGGGTGAACTCGGCCTCGCACGGCTCCACCACGCCACTGATGGGCGCCGCGGAGGAAGGCTCCGGGCTGCACGCCAAGGGAATATGGCCTTCGCCGGCAAACAGGCCGGACGTTGGATCGAGCCCCACCCAACCGGCGCCGGGCAAATACACCTCGCACCAGGCATGCAGGTCGGTGAAGTCCACGGTGGTGCCGCTGGGGCCGTCGAGGGCTTTGACGTCGGCGGTCAGTTGAATCAGGTAGCCGGAAACAAAGCGCGCCGCCAGGCCGAGGCTGCGCAGAATCTGCACCAGCAACCAGGCCGAATCGCGGCATGAGCCGGAGGCGTTGACTAGGGTTTGCTCGGGCGTTTGTACGCCCGGCTCCATGCGGATGAGGTAGCTGATGTCTTGGCTCAGGCGCTGGTTCAGGGCGACGAGGAAGTCGATGGTCGGCAGCGGCTTGCGCTCGATGCTGGCGACGTAGGCGTCGAATTTTGTCGTGGGGTCGAGGGTCGCCAGGTACGGCGTCAGCTCGCGCTTTTCATCGGCCGAATAGGTGAACGGGATTTTTTCGGCGTAGGGCTCGAGGAAGAAATCGAACGGGTTGAACACCGCCATTTCGGCGACCAGATCAACCTCGATGCGCAGCTCGGTGGTCTTCTCCGGAAATACCAGGCGCGCCAGGTAATTGCCCTGGGGGTCTTGTTGCCAATTGATGAAGTGCTTTTCGGGCAGCACTTTCAGCGCGTACGAGAGCACGCGCGTACGGCTATGGGCCGCCGGGCGCAAACGCACGATTTGCGGGCCAAGGTCTACCGCGCGGTCATAGCGGTAGTGGGTAACGTGGTGCAATGCGACATGAATCGACACGGCGTGCCTCCTGCGAGCCTTGGCGGGCTGTGAGCCGCGCAAGACTTATGCCAGCCGGGGCGGAGCCGGTGGTTTCGCTACCCGTCCCTGCACCCCGGCACCAAAATCGCGCCAGTGGCGATGCGTGGGGCGGAGGATCGCACGTAAACGGGGCGCAGGGGATGCAGAGGTCTTCATTCCAGTGGGCGAGATCACGCCTCGGTGGTCAATCGCTCCGTCATCCTCGCGAACGCGGGGATCCAGAATGTTCAACCGAACGCATGGAAGCCGGGCGCTACGATCAAAATCCAGGCAAAAGCCCCTCTCCCCTAGCCCCTCTCCCGCAAGCGGGAGAGGGGAATGGATCGGGGAGGTTTCGAGAATTAAAGTCGGATCTCTCAGCCTCGACCAAGACGCCGTCTCAGAATCCGCACGCATCTCTGCCCCCCTCGCCCGCTTGCGGGAGAGGGGCTGGGGGAGAGGGCCGGGGCAGACTCGGTCACATACAAAAACGCCAACCCGAAGGTTGGCGTTTTTTGTTCATGCACAAGCCTCAGCGCGGAAACACAGGCTGCCGCGCCGGCTTCTTGCCGCCTTTGCCGCCCTTGCCCTTGCCGCCTTTGGCCGCGTCGTGACGGGCTTTAGCGTCTTCCTTGCTCTTGGCAAACGCCGCCGCTTTGGCTTGCTCGCGTTTATCCCACGGATTGCCGCCGTCGCTCGCGCGCGGGGGCAGGCCGGTGTGCTGGGTGAGGATTTTGGTTTCCTTGGCCACTTTATGGCTGCCGGCCGGCGTCGAGTTTTTCCGACGTGCGCTCTGGTAGCTGTCGGTAGCCGGCTGGTGCAGCGGAATGAGCTGGTTCTTGCCCGGCCCAATCAGGTCGCCACGGCCCATGCGCAGCAGTGCTTCGCGCAACATCGGCCAGCCTTTGGGGTCGTGGTAGCGCAGGAAGGCTTTGTGCAGGCGGCGTTGGTCTTCGCTTTTAACGATGGTCACGCCGTCGCTCTTGTACGTGACTTTGCGCAGCGGGTTTTTGCCCGAGTGGTACATCGCCGTGGCGGTGGCCATGGGCGAGGGGTAGAACGCTTGCACCTGGTCGGCTCGGAAGCCGTTGCCTTTGAGCCACAGGGCCAGGTTCATCATGTCTTCGTCGGTAGTGCCCGGGTGCGCGGCGATGAAGTACGGGATCAGGTACTGCTCTTTGCCCGCCTCTTTCGAGTACTTCTCGAACATGCGCTTGAACTTGTCGTAGGAGCCAATGCCCGGCTTCATCATCTGATTCAGCGGGCCTTCCTCGGTGTGTTCCGGGGCAATTTTCAGGTAGCCGCCCACGTGGTGCGTGACCAGTTCTTTCACATATTCAGGCGATTCCACGGCCAGGTCGTAACGCAGGCCAGAGGCGATCAGAATTTTCTTCACGCCGGGCAGCGCGCGGGCGCTGCGGTACAGCTGGATCAGGCTGGAGTGGTCGGTGTTCAGGTTCGGGCAAATGCCGGGGAACACGCACGATGGCTTGCGGCACGCGGATTCAATTTCCGGGCTCTTGCAGGCGATGCGGTACATGTTGGCGGTTGGCCCGCCGAGGTCGGAAATAACCCCGGTGAAGCCCGGCACTTTGTCGCGGATTTCTTCGATCTCGCGAATGATCGACTCTTCCGAGCGGTTCTGGATGATGCGGCCTTCGTGCTCGGTAATGGAGCAGAAGGTGCAGCCACCAAAGCAGCCACGCATGATGTTTACCGAGAAACGGATCATGTCGTAGGCGGGAATTTTCTCTTTGCCATATTCCGGGTGCGGCACGCGCTGGTATGGCATGCCGAACACGTAGTCCATTTCTTCGGTGGTCATGGGAATGGGTGGCGGGTTGAACCACACATCCACTTCGCCATGTTTCTGCACCAGGGCGCGGGCGTTGCCTGGGTTGGTTTCCAGGTGCAGCACGCGGTTCGCGTGGGCGTACAGAACCGGGTCGTTGCGCACCTTTTCCATGGACGGCAGGCGGATCACGGTTTTGTCGCGGGTCATGCGCGGGCTGGCCAAAATCTGCACGACTTTGGCCTCTTCCGGATCTTCAACCGGGCCTTTTTCCTGCTCGATGGCGCAGGCCTGGGTGTCTTGCGTGTTCACGTACGGGTTGATGATCTTGTCGACCTTGCCCGGACGGTCGATGCGCGTGGAATCGACTTCGTACCAGCCCTGCGGCGTGTCGCGGCGGATAAACGCGGTGCCGCGCACATCGGTGATGTCTTCGATTTTCTGCCCATACGACAGGCGCTGGGCCACTTCGACGATGGCGCGCTCGGCGTTGCCGTAGAGAAGAATGTCGGCGCTGGCGTCGATCAGAATCGAGTTGCGCACGCGGTCTTGCCAGTAATCGTAATGCGCGATACGGCGCAACGAGGCTTCGATGCCGCCAAGCACGATGGGCACGTTTTTGTAGGCTTCTTTGCAACGCTGGCTGTACACCAGGCTGGCGCGGTCTGGGCGTTTGCCAGCCAGACCGCCAGGCGTGTAGGCGTCGTCGGAGCGAATTTTCTTGTCGGCGGTGTAGCGGTTGATCATTGAATCCATGTTGCCGGCCGCGACGCCGAAGAACAGGTTCGGCTCGCCGAGCTTCATAAAGTCGTCTTTGGACTGCCAGTTCGGCTGGGCAATGATGCCCACGCGAAAGCCTTGCGCTTCGAGCAAACGGCCGATGATCGCCATGCCAAACGAAGGATGATCCACATACGCATCACCGGTGACGATGATGATGTCGCAGGAATCCCAGCCAAGCTGATCCATCTCTTCCCGGCTCATCGGCAGGAAAGGTGCAGGCCCGAAACACTCGGCCCAATACTTTGGATAATCGAATAGCGGCTTGGCTGCTTGCATGGGGGAACCGTATGGCAGTTGCATGGAAAATCGCGGGCGCGGAATATAGCACAAAAAATGTACAGAATCCGACTGTGTCAGTCAGCTACTGGCCGATGGATGACAAGAAAGTCGCTCAAGCCCTGTCATCAATTTCCGATACTGATAGCTATACTCGACCCAGTTTTAATCGCCCGGCCGCAGCGCTTGGCTACAAGGAGTTATGCGGTGCGGCTGAACATTGTGCGGATGTGCCTGTATGCCTTGTTGACCGTGTGCGCTGCCCACGCGTCGGCTGCGGCGCCCATGCTGCTGGACCGCAGCAGCAGCGGCCAGTCGCTGAACGGGCACATCGAGCTGCTCGAAGATGTCGGCGCCACGCTGAATATTGCCGACATGGCCAAGCCCGACATTCAACAGCGCTTCGTGCCAGCCAATGGCAAAGCCAGCGTCGGTCAGAGCCGCAACCCGTGGTGGATTAAAGTCACCCTGCAACGGCGCAGTGAAGCGCCAGCGCTGTGGTGGCTGGAGATCGGTTCAGTCACCCAACTGAACATGCAGTTCTACCTGCCCGGCCCGCACACCAGTTGGCAGCAGCGCCAGAGCGGCGAAGTGGTGAATTACGCCGAAGGCCGCGACTACCCGTACCGCCGCACGTTGTTCAAGCTACCTGAGCTGGGCGACGAACCGCTGACCTTTTATTTGCGCAGCTACGACCCGGCGGGCAATTCGTTTCCGCTGAAGGTCTGGCAATTGGATGACCTGAGCCAACTGGCCGCCACCGAGAACATCGGCCTGGGCCTCATCTACGGCATCATCACGGCGCTGCTGCTGTACAACCTGTTTATCTTTTTCAGCCTACGCGACGCGGCTTACTTCTGGTACGTGCTCGCCACCGGCGGCGCCCTGCTGTTTATCGTCAGCATGACCGGCCACGGCTTCCAATACCTGTGGCCCAATCAGCCGGTGCCGGTGTGGCTCGACCGCATTGTGCTGCCCTCGTTGTGGGGCATTTTCGCCACGCGCTTTACCCAAACGCTGATGCAGACCAAGCGCTATGTGCGCTGGGCCCATCACCTGCTGAACCTGGCATGTGTGGTGTATGTGGTGGCGATTGCGCTGGACGTTGCCGGACAGCGCGGCACGGCGGCGTGGATTATTGCCCTGCTGTCGTTCACCAGCATTCCGGCGGCCTTGGGCGCGGCGTTTATTCGCTGGCGGCAGCATTACTTTCCGGCGCTGCTGTACCTCTGCGGCTACGGCCTGATCCTGGGCAGCACAGGTTTGCTGCTGCTGCGCACCACGGGCGTGGTGCAGCCGGCTGGCTGGAATGCGTACGTGTTTCCGTTGGCGGTGGCGGCGGAGTCGATTTTGTTCTCCTTCGCCCTCGCCTACCGCATCCAGACGCTCAAGCACGACCGCTCCACGGCGCTGCAACAGGCCGACCGCGAGAAAACCGCGCGCCTGTCGCAGATACAAGCCAGTGCCGACGAACTCCAGCGTGCCGTGGAAGTGCGCACGGCCGAACTGGCCCAAGCCAACCAGCAATTGCGCGAACGGGAACAGGCGCTGCAACACGCCGCCTTTCACGACCCGCTGACCGACCTGCCCAACCGCCGCTACTTGATTGAGCGCGTGGAAACAGCGTTGGCCGATGCCAGCCGCCGTCACGAGTCTGTGGCGCTGCTGTTGGTGGACCTCGACCATTTCAAACCAATCAACGACCGCCACGGCCACGACGCCGGCGACCTGATGCTGCGCACCATCGGCCAGCGCCTGCGCGAGCATGTGCGCAGCAATGACATGGTGGCGCGTTTGGGCGGCGACGAATTCGCCATCGTCATCAGCGGCCCGGAAGCCGAGCAGCACGCGCAGGAAATTGCCGTGCGCTTACTGAGCGAATTGGCCAAGCCGGTGCTGTATGGCGCGAACAATCTGGCGGTGACCATCAGTATTGGCGCCGCGCTGTTTCCGCAACACGCCAAGCAATTCGCGGGGTTATACAAGGCGGCGGACGAGGCGCTGTATCAGGCCAAGAGCCAGGGCCGTTCTGGCTGCATCATTCGCGGCAAGGATGGCTCGCTGACGCCGGAGCAGTGCCTGTTTTTGGATGTGCTGCAGGTGCCGACGGGGTTGGTGTAAGCAGTCTGCTAGCCGCGCTGCTGCTCAAGAGCATCGCGGCTGAAGCCGCTCCTACAGGGTTAAGTTAGTCGTGATAGCGGCGCGGCACGCGGCCGGTCACTTTGGTTAGCAATTCGTAGCCAATGCTGGCGCAGCGTTGCGCCAGCTCATCCACGGGCAATTGCGCGCCCCACAATTCCACCGCATCGCCCAGCTGTGCACTCGGCACATCCGTCAGGTCGATGCTGAGCATGTCCATCGACACCCTGCCCGCCAACGGCACGCGCTGGCCGCGTACCACCACTTCGGTGCCGGGCGGTGCGTGACGCGGGTAGCCGTCGGCGTAGCCGCAGCTGACGGTGCCGATCAGCGAGGGCCGCTGGGCGATCCAGCTGGCGCCATAGCCCACGCTTTCACCGGCTGGCACTTCTCGCAGGGCGATCACCTGTGCGGTGAGCGTCATCACCGGCTGCAATCCCAACTCCTTAGCGCTTAGCTCGGCAAACGGCGTGGCGCCGTAGAGCATGATGCCGGGGCGCTGCCAGTCCATATGCGCGGCGGGAATGGTCAGCAGCGCGGCGGAATTGGCGAGCGAGCGCTGGTCGAAATCCAGATCAAGCAGGCTTAGAAACTGCTCGACCTGCTGCTCATTCAGCTCATGGCCGCGCTCGTCGGCGCAGGCGAAATGCCCGAGCACATTGAGTTCGGCCACGTTCCCGGTTCCGGCCAGGCGGCCATGCCATTCGCGCAGCTCGGCAGCGGATAAACCCAGGCGATGCATACCGCTGTCGAGCTTCAGCCACACGTTCAGCGGCTGTGCCATTGCTGCTGACATCAGCGCCTCGGCCTGGGCGGCGTTGTGCACGGCGACGTCCAGGTTTAACGCGGCGGCCTGCTGGTATTCAGCCGGCTCGAAACAGCCTTCAAGGAGCAACACGCGCGCCTGCGCATTTACCTCGCGTACGGCTTGCGCCTCTTCCAGGCAGCACACGGCGAAGCCGTCAGCGCTGGCTAGCGCGGCTACCACTTCACGCACGCCATGGCCGTACGCGTTAGCTTTGACCACCGCGAAAGCCTGCCGCCCTGGTGCGCAGCGATGGGCGACGGCATAGTTATGGCGCAGGGCGGCGAGGTTCACGGTGGCGATTAACGGACGCATGGCAGGCTCGACGGCATGGAAAAAAGGGACGGCAGTTTAGCCCAGCACGGCGCAGAAATATCGGCGCAGGCTACTGACAGAATGCTGTCAGTAGCCCCCTCGTAAAGTGGCGGCCAGCAGCATGCAACGGCAACCCGCCGACGGCTGCAGACTCCCTCAATACCCCAAGGAATGAATGCCATGAACGCCGTGAACTGGTTTGAACTCTACGTCAGCGACTTCGACCGTGCCCACACCTTCTACCAGCGCGCGCTGGATATCGAGATGCCGATTGTCGATGGGCCGATGTCGCGCATGGGCATTTTCCCCGGCGAAGAAAATGGAGGCGTCGGCGGCTGCGTGTGTGCGATGGCAGGCATGCATCCGGGCACCGGCGGCACGCGCGTTTACCTCAATGTGGAAGGCCAACTCGACGCCGTGCTGGACCGTGTTCCGAACGCCGGCGGCGTCATCCTGCAGCCCCGCACCGAGATCGCGCCGCACGGTTTCATTGCCTTGATTAAAGACAGTGAAGGCAATAGCGTTGGGCTGCACAGCGTGTCCTGACGTTTAAAACATCGCGGCTTCGGCCGCGATGGCCAACCACCGAGACCAGCCATGAGACGCGCCGACCGCCTCTTCCAGATCGTGCAGTTTTTACGCAGCCGCCGCCTGACCACGGCGCAGTGGCTGGCCGAACGGCTGCAGGTGTCGGTGCGCACCATCTACCGCGACATACAAGATTTGTCGCTCTCCGGCGTGCCGCTGGAGGGCGAGGCGGGCGTTGGCTATGTGCTGCGCCAACCCATGGATTTGCCGCCGCTGATGTTCGAGCGCGAGGAGATCGAAGCGCTGATGATCGGCGCAAAAATGGTCAAAGCCTGGGCCGACCCGGCCCTGCAACGGGCGGCGGAATCGGCACTGGCAAAAATCCACAGCGTGCTGCCGGGCGACCTGCGCAGCGAACTCAATCGCCACAACCTGTTCGCCCCCGAAACCAACCTGTACCCCGTGCATTGGCTCGGCCAACTGCGCCTCGCCATCCGCCAGCAACGTAAGCTGCAACTGAGCTACAAAGACGAAAAAGGCCAGAGCAGCGAACGCTGCATTTGGCCCTTGGGGCTGTTCTTCTGGGGGCAGACCTGGACGCTCTGCAGCTGGTGCGAACTGCGCGGCGACTTTCGTAATTTCCGCGTGGATCGGCTGGATACGCTGACCGATACCGACCAACACTTTGAATGCAGCGACGGGCAGCGGCTTGAGGATTACTTGGCGCCGTATGTGGACGCCGATTTTATGGCGCCGCGTTACAAGGCGTAGGGTTGGGTTCGGTGAATTTTGGGCTTCGCTGTGCTCAACCCAACCTACTGCTTTTGACGCGATTTTGGCGAGACCGTAGCGAGCGGCGTTCTGGCAAGGAGCCCGGAGCAAAGCGCCCGGAGTGGGCTGGAGCCCATGAGGACGCGAGCACCGCGCGACGCAGCATAGACGTCGTTCCCGCCGATCTGGGCCGGAATTACTCGTCGTCGTCGAAGTTGTAGCTACCCGGTGCCAGGTTTTCGAATCTTGTGTATTTGCCCAAGAACGCCAACCGAATAAAACCAATCGGACCGTTCCGCTGCTTGCCGATGATGATTTCGGCCACGCCTTTGTGTTCGGTTTCGGGGTGATAGACCTCGTCCCGGTACACGAACATGATCACGTCGGCGTCCTGCTCGATGGCGCCGGATTCACGCAAGTCGGAGTTCACTGGGCGCTTGTTGGGGCGCTGTTCCAGGGAGCGGTTGAGCTGCGACAGCGCGACCACGGGGCAGTTAAATTCCTTGGCCAGGGCCTTCAAGGAACGGGAAATTTCCGAGATCTCGTTGGTCCGGTTGTCGCCGCTGGAGCCTGGAATCTGCATGAGTTGCAGGTAGTCGATCATGATCAGGCCGACGTCGCCGTGTTCACGCACCAGACGACGGGTTCGCGCACGCATTTCCGAAGGGCTGATGCCGGCGGTGTCGTCGATGAAAAGCTTGCGGTCGTTGAGCAGGTTGACCGCCGAGGTCAGCCGCGGCCAGTCGTCATCGTCGAGCTGACCGGAACGCACTTTAGTCTGGTCGATACGGCCGAGGGAGGACAGCATACGCATCATCAGCGATTCGCCTGGCATCTCGAGCGAGTACACCAGAATCACCTTGTCGCTGCGCAGTACGGCGTTTTCCACCAGGTTCATGGCGAAGGTGGTTTTACCCATCGACGGACGACCCGCCACGATGATCAGGTCCGAGGGCTGCAGGCCGCTGGTTTTGTCGTCGAGGTCGGTAAAGCCGGTGGACAGACCAGTGATGCCTTCGCCGGTATTGAACAGCTCGTCGATGCGGTCGATGGCTTTGGTCAGCAGCGCGTTCACGCCCACCGGGCCACCGGTTTTCGGCCGGGCCTCGGCGATCTGGAAAATCTGCCGTTCCGCTTCATCGAGAATTTCGGCAGCTTGCCGGCCTTGCGGGTTGAAGGCGCTGTCGGCAATTTCGGTGCTGATGCCGATCAACTGGCGCAACGTGGCGCGCTCACGAACAATCTGCGCATAGGCCTTGATGTTGGCCACCGACGGGGTGTTTTTCGCCAGCTCGCCGAGGTAAGCCAGACCACCGGTTTGCGAGGTCTGGCCTTCTTTATCGAGCTGCTCGGAGAGCGTAACGACGTCGAACGGCGAGTTTTGGTCGGCCAGCTTGGCGATGGCGCGGAAGATCAGGCGGTGGTCATGGCGATAGAAGTCACCGTCCGAAACCTGGTCCAGCACCCGCTCCCAAGCGTTGTTGTCGAGCATCAAACCACCGAGCACGGCCTGTTCGGCCTCGATGGAATGGGGCGGGACCTTTAGCGCAGCGGTTTGCAGGTCGAACTGTTCGGGATCGGAAATATCGTTCATGGCCACACGGAATCAGGAATGCAAAACAGGGAAGACAGAAAGACAAAGGGCACGATCTGCGAGTGCAGATCGTGCCCGATGTAAACCGCTCACACCAGAGGTGCGGGGCGATCGGCGTTACTTAAGCAGCTACCACGACAACGCGGACAGTTGCTTCAACGTCGGAGTGCAGGTGCACTGCTACGTCGAATTCGCCCACGTGACGGATGGTACCGTTCGGCAGACGCACTTCCGATTTAGCCACTTCCACGCCAGAGGCGGTCAGGGCGTCGGCGATGTCGTGAGTACCGATGGAACCGAACAGCTTGCCTTCATCACCAGCGGTGGCAGTGATGGTCACTTCCAGCTCAGCCAGTTGAGCAGCACGAGCCTCAGCCGAAGCTTTCTTCTCGGCAGCCAGTTTTTCCAGCTCTGCACGACGCTCTTCGAACGCAGCAACGTTCGCAGCGGTAGCGGCAGTTGCTTTGCCTTGCGGCAGCAGGAAGTTACGGCCGTAACCAGCCTTAACATTCACTTTGTCGCCCAGGTTGCCCAGATTGGCGATTTTTTCCAGCAGGATGACTTCCATTTGGGTCTTACCTCTTAACTTTTAACCTTCACCGTTCGCGGGGCCGGCACCGTTGCGTGCGTGGCGTCCGCGAAAATCAATCAGACTGTCGACAATGGCCAAGGCCACCAGTAACGGATAAATCAGCTGCATAAAGAGCAACAGGCCTATGTACATCCCGACTAGCCAGAACTTGCCCAGTCGCCCTACAAACACCAGCCCATGCAACAAGGCCAATCCTGCAAACGCCAGCGGTACGCTGCACAGCGGCGTAAGCATGGCCAATTGCGGTCCGATATTCGGACCTAGCAGCATGCACACCAACAGCCCCATCGCTAACGCTGGCGGCAGTCGCAACGCCCGAAATTCGAGCCCGAAACCACCAGGGTTGTACAACGCAGCCTGCCAATAACGCCCAAGAATCAGGCATAGCAGACTGACGATTTGCAGCACAGACGCCAGCAATCCAGTCAGCACCGGCACTAGCAAGGCATCCAGTCGAGCCCGTTCTTCCACCGGCAATTGCTGGTGGAGTTCCCCGAGGGCCTGCGGCAGGAGTTTTTGCAACTCCGCCGCTACCGCTTCGAGAAATTCACGGTACTGCGAACCCAATACCAAACCGTACACCAGGCCCAAAGCCACGCTACACAACAGCACCCGGTTCCATGACCCACCAGCGCGCAACACCAACGCTAGCCCCAGAGCGCCCAGCAACACCAACAAGGTGCGCGGTTCGCCGAAGTACCACCAGACCAACGCCGGCAGCAGAGCCCAAACCAGAACGCCAGCAGCGTCCTTCAAACCACGCCGCAGGAGCACAAGGCAACCTGCAGCAGCACTTAACCAGAACAGCAGCGGCAATGCCGCACTACCCACCACCACAAGAGTGGCTTGCATGCGACCGCGCATGATGAACTCAGCAACTGCGCGCATGCGATTTATCCCTTACTACGTATCGACCTTCCGGTCTCAGCGGCCGTGGCTGTCGGTGTAGGCGAGCAGGGCCAGGAAGCGGGCGCGCTTGATAGCGGTGGCCAGCTGACGCTGATAACGAGCCTTGGTACCGGTGATACGGCTTGGAACGATTTTGCCGGTTTCAGAAACGTAGGCTTTCAGCGTGTTGAGATCTTTGTAATCGATCTCCTTCACGTCTTCAGCGGTGAAACGGCAGAATTTACGACGACGGAAGAAACGTGCCATGAGATTGGCTCCTCAATAGATCCGTGGATTACTCGTCAGCGTTATCGCTGTCGCTGTTGTCGTTGTCATCGTTGTCGCCATCGATGGAATCGGCTTCAGGACGGTCACGACGCTCGCGGCGCTCGCTGCGGTTTTCTTCAGCCTTGAGCATCTCGGACTGGCCAGTTACGGCTTCGTCGCGACGGATGACAAGGTTACGGATCACGGCATCGTTGTAGCGGAAGTTGTCTTCCAGCTCAGCCAGGGCTTTGCCGGTGCATTCAACGTTCAGCATCACGTAGTGAGCCTTGTGAACATTGTTGATTGCATAGGCCAGTTGACGACGGCCCCAGTCTTCCAGGCGGTGAATTTTGCCGCCGTCTTCTTCGATCAGCTTGGTGTAACGCTCAACCATGCCGCCGACTTGCTCGCTCTGGTCCGGGTGAACCAGAAAGATGATTTCGTAATGACGCATAAATGCTCCTTACGGGTTGTAGCCTGCCGCTTAGCGCGGTCAGACAAGGAGTGAATGACACTGTTAGCTCACCAGACAAAAGGGCACGTATGCGCCTGCCGTCACGGCAAGGGGCGCAATTGTAGAGAAGGGGGCTGGGAGGCGCAAGGCAATTGGTGAATATTTGAACAGTTGCCAAGAAGGCGGAGAAACCTGTGGGAGCGTCTTCAGCCGCGATGCCTTTTATCCAAAAGCATCGCGGCTAACGCCGCTCCCACAGGCGGTGCAGCACTAATTTCCAGCCTTGGCCTTCACGCCGCGCTGGCGCATGGCTTCGAACAGGCAGACGCCTGTTGCCACCGAGACGTTGAGGCTGCTAACGCTGCCCGCCATGGGCAAACGCACCAGGTAATCGCAGTGCTCGCGGGTTAAGCGACGCATGCCTTTGCCTTCGGCGCCCATGATCAGAATGGTCGGTCCGGTCAGGTCCTGGTCGTACAACTCTTGCTCGGCCTCGCCTGCAGTGCCAACCACCCACAATCCGCGCTGCTGGAGTTTTTCTAACGTGCGAGCCAGGTTGGTGACCGCCACCAGCGGAATGACTTCCGCCGCGCCGCACGCCACTTTGCGCACGGTCGGGTTCAGCGTCGCGGATTTATCCTTCGGCACGATCACCGCCAGCGCGCCAGCAGCATCGGCGGTGCGCAGGCAGGCACCGAGGTTGTGCGGGTCGGTTACGCCATCAAGCACGAGCAACAGCGGATGGCCTTCGCTGCGATCGAGCAACTCGTCGAGCATCGCCTCGCCCCACACCTGACTAGGGCTCACTTCCGCAACCACGCCCTGATGCACGCCTTCAACCCAGGCGTCCATTTCGCGGCGCTCGGCTTGCCCGACCGCTACGCGCGATTGAGCCGCCAATTCCAGCAATACCTGGACGCGCGGATCATTGCGCCCTTCAGCGAGCCAGATCTGTTTGACGCGCTTGGGATGGTGACGCAGCAAGGCTTCTACGGCGTGCACGCCGTAGATTTTCTCCAACTGACTCATGCTTTACCCTTTGGCTTGCGAGCGCCGCCGCTTTTGCTCGGTGCTGCAGCGCCAGCCTTTGGCGGGCCTTTGCGATGCGTGCTGGGCTTGGCACTTTTGCCAGCGGTGCTGGCCTTGCCTTTACTTTTCGCTTCAGCGAGCAACGCGCTTTTCACTTCGCGGCTGCGCTTGACGTCAGCGCTGCCGGAAGTAGGTGCTGCGTTCGCCTTCTCAGCACGCTCGCGCGCACCGCCTTTGGTCGCGGCCGAGGTGCGGCCCTTACGGCCGATTGGCGCATCGATAGTGGCTTGCGCCAGCTCAAAGTCGATTTTGCGTTCGTCCAGATCAACGCGCATGACTTTGACGTCGATGCTGTCGCCGAGACGGAAGCTGCGGCCAGTGCGCTCGCCCGCCAGACGGTGGTGAACCGGATCGAAATGGTAGTAGTCACCCGGCAACGCGGTGACGTGCACCAGCCCTTCGACATAAATGTCTTTGAGCTCAACAAACAAGCCGAACCCCGTCACAGCCGTGATAACGCCCGGGAAGCTTTCGCCCACGCGGTCTTTCATAAACTCGCACTTGAGCCAGTTCACCACGTCGCGGGTGGCTTCGTCGGCGCGGCGCTCGGACAATGAGCACTGCTCGCCCAGTTGCTCGAGCGCGGGTTCGTCGTACGGGTAAATGCGCGCTTTCGGAATCATCATCGCGCCGGCACGCTTAACGTGCGGCGTGTCCATCTTCGAGCGAATGACGCTGCGGATGGCGCGGTGCGTGAGCAAGTCCGGGTAACGACGAATCGGCGAAGTGAAGTGCGTGTACGCCTCGTAATTTAGGCCGAAGTGGCCCTGGTTATCGGCGCTGTAAACCGCCTGACTCAGCGAGCGCAGCATGACGGTTTGAATCAGGTGGTAATCCGGCCGCTCCCGAATGCCTTCAAGCAACGCCTGATAATCCTTAGGCGACGGGCCTTCTTTGGACTTTCCGCGTTGCAGCGACAAGCCCAACTCACCGAGGAATGCTTTGAGCTTCTCCAAACGCTCCGGCGGCGGACCATCGTGCACGCGATAGAGCGCAGGAATCTCGTGCTTTTTGAGGAATTCGGCGGTGGCCACGTTGGCGGCCAGCATGCATTCCTCGATCAGCTTGTGAGCGTCGTTACGAGTCGTAGGACGGATCTCGGCGATCTTGCGGCCAGAGCCGAAAATGATGCGAGTTTCCTGGGTCTCGAAATCGATGGCGCCGCGCTCATGGCGGGCCGCCAACAGTACCTGATACAACGAATACAGCTGTTTGAGGTGCGGCACCACGTCGGCGTACTCGGTGCGCAAGGCTTTCGCTTCGGCACTTTTCGGCGTTTCGAGAATGGCGCTGACTTTGTTGTAGGTCAGGCGCGCGTGGGAGTGGATGACCGCTTCGTAGAACTGGTAGTCGGTCATCTTGCCGGTCTTGGAGATGCTCATCTCGCAAACCATCGCCAAGCGGTCGACCTTGGGGTTCAACGAGCAAAGGCCGTTCGACAGCTCTTCCGGCAGCATCGGGATTACGCGCTCGGGGAAGTACACCGAGTTGCCGCGCACTTGCGATTCGTCGTCCAGCGCCGAGCCGATTTTCACGTAGTGAGAAACGTCGGCGATGGCGACGTACAGCTTCCAGCCGCCGGAGAACAGGCGCCAATTGCTGCCGTTTTTCTCGCAATACACCGCGTCGTCGAAATCGCGAGCGTCTTCGCCATCGATGGTCACGAACGGAAGGTGGCGCAGGTCGATGCGTTTTTCTTTGTCTTTCTCTTCCACTTCCGGCTTGAGCTTGGCGGCTTCTTTGAGCACCGCTTCAGGCCATACGTGGGGAATGTCGTAGCTGCGCAGCGCCACGTCGATTTCCATGCCCGGCGCCATATAGTTGCCGACCACTTCAACCACGTCGCCCTGAGGCTGGAAGCGCGGCGTTGGCCAATGGGTGATTTTCACCTCAACGAACTGGCCTTGTTTGGCGCTCGCGTTACGACCCGGCGTGACCAGCACTTCCTGCTGGATTTTCGGATTGTCTGCGACGACAAAGCCGATGCCGCTTTCTTCGTAATAGCGGCCGACGATGGTTTCGTGGGCACGGGAAATCACTTCCACAACCGCACCTTCACGGCGACCACGACGGTCGAGGCCGGTAACGCGCGCCAAGGCACGGTCGCCATCGAAGACCAGACGCATCTGAGCAGGGCTCAGGAAAAGGTCATCACTGCCGTCATCCGGAATGAGGAAACCGAAGCCATCGCGGTGGCCGCTGATGCGACCGAGGATCAGGTCGAGTTTATCGACCGGCGCGTAGGTGCCACGACGGGTGTAGATCAACTGGCCGTCACGCTCCATGGCCCGCAGGCGACGGCGCAAGGCTTCGAGTTGTTCTTCAGTGGTGAGGCCGAACTCTTCTACCAACTGCTCGCGGTTGGCTGGCGAACCGCGATCCGCCAGATGCTGAAGAATCAGCTCACGACTTGGGATAGGGTTTTCGTATTTTTCCGCTTCACGGGCGGCCTCGGGATCGAGGGATTGCCAATCGGCCATTAGAGAGGGTTCGCCTTATCTATATAGAGAAGTAAGTGTCTTGCGCCTATTGAAGCGCGAAAACGCTATCTTGGTCTGCTCACGTGAACGAATAAAGTTTTTTTTCACATCAGGGGTTTACAACCTTCAAACTGGTCCGTATATTTCGCGCCCACAACGACGGCAAACGTTGTTGTAGTTGAAAGTACTTGAGCAATCAACGAACTCAACGCCCAGGTGGCGGAATTGGTAGACGCACTAGGTTCAGGTCCTAGCGATGGCAACATCGTGGAAGTTCGAGTCTTCTCCTGGGCACCAATTTAGACTGAGGTACTACCAACCTCAGCAACAAAAAGACCGGCTTAGGCCGGTTTTTTTGTGTCTGGATTTTGGCCAGCGGCGGCCATTAACGAAGCCGGGAATGCCCGGCCTCCTCAACGAACGCGCCGTTAAACGCGGAACTGACCCAAGCTGGATTTAAGCCGCGACGCCAACCCGTCCAGCACACGACCGCTCGCCGCTGTCGCCGCACCCGCTTCGGCGGCGCGCTGCGCCTCTGCGTGAATAACTTCCACGCGACCCCGAACTGCATCGGCACCTTCGGCTTGATGCGCGGCCGCCTGCGTGGCCGCCTTTATTGCGGCGTGAACGTCATCCACCGCCGCCTGCACCGACAACTGCAACCGCTCGCTGTCACGCAGCGCTGCCAAGCCTTCATTAGCCTGCTGACCGGCGCGGCCGATCACCGACACCGCCTCACGTGCACCTTGCTGAAGAGCGGTGATGTGCGACTGGATATCGCCCGTGGACTGCTGCGTCTTGCTGGCCAGCGCACGCACCTCGTCCGCCACCACAGCGAAGCCGCGACCGGTCTCGCCCGCTCGCGCCGCCTCGATGGCCGCGTTGAGCGCCAGCAGGTTGGTTTGCTCGGCGATGCCGTGGATAACGGTCAGCACCATTTCGATTTGTTCGCTCTGACGCGCCAGTCGCTCGATCACCGCCGACCCGGCATCAACGCGCGACACCAGCTCCTCAATCAAGGCGCCGACTTTCGTGGCGATTACGGCGTTCTCGTTGGCGTCCTGACGAATCGACACCACGCGCTGCAACGCCGCCTGCATAGCGCGACTTTCAGCCTGCGCATCGCCAGCCATCACCGCCAACGCCTCGAGACTGCCCGCCACTTCATCACGCTGACGTTCAGCAGCCGCTTCGGCCGCAACGCTGCGAGTGGCCAGGCCTTTGATTTCGACGCCAGTGCTGACCGCGACCTCGCCCGCCTCACGCACGATGGGCTGCAATTTCTCGACAAAGCGATTCACAGCGATGGCCATGTCGCCAATCTCGTCGCGGCTGGTGACTTCGATGCGACGGGTCAAATCGCCCTCGCCCGCTGCCAAATCGTTCAGCGCAGCAATCTGCAAGTGCAGCTTGCTCACCACCCGCCGCCCCAGCACGATCGCCAGCGTCAGCAACACGCAAAGGCCCACCAGCACCAAGCCCAAACCGATGCGCCATTTCAATGTGGCAGCGGATTCCTGAACGGAGGTACGAGCGCCGTCGGCCATGCCGGCCGTTTCGGTTTGTGCCGCTTTCAATCGCGCCGTCAGAGCGGCGGTACTTTCAGTAGCAGCGCCCGACAGGCTGTCGGCGACCAACTGATCGCCACTGGCAATCAGCGCGGAGAAACGTTTGTCGAGCGCGACCAACTGCTGCTCAACCGAGGCCGTGGAAACGCCCATGAGCACCTTGCCGATTTCCACGCCGTTAGGGCTGATGGGCGCTTCGATGAGGTAAACGGATTTATCGTTACGCGCCGCGTTGAGCACTTTGTCCAATGCCCGCTCACCTTCGCCTTTATCCATCAGCGCTTTGATCAGCGGATTTTCGCGGTTTAGGTAGCGGGTCAGATGCTGCCCTTGCGCATCGTCATACACCACGAACAGCACGTTCGGGTTGCGTTGCGCACGCCGGGCAAATTCGGAAAGCGCGGGACCGTCGTTATCCCACATCGCACGCGGCGCCACCGCCGCCAACAGCTGCGCCATGTCGTTGGCCGAATCTTTGAGGTTCTGTTCGAGCGTGGCGCGCATCTGCGCTTGCTCTTCCTTTAAGCGCGAAGAAAGGCCGGCGGCGAGGCGCTCGCGGGTGCGTGTCGATAAGGTGCCCAGGCCCGAAGACAGTTCGCGCCCCGCCTCCTCCAATTCGGACTCGAGCCGCTGGGTGTCAGAACCCAGACGCGCGCCCAGGTCGACCTCCAGCGCACCAACCGTGCTCCGAGTTAGTGCAACGGCCACCAGGACCTGCACCAGCAGTGCAATTCCGAGTGCAATGAAGACCGGGCGCAGCAAGCGGCTACGCAAGAGAGAAACAATGGCTGACACGACAAACCTCCAATATCCGTCACCTGATGTGACGGCAACTGCTGGGATAACTTGAGCACAGCAAGTGCCATGCCGCCACACCTGACCAGACGCTTAGAAACGAAAAAGGGCCGCCAATTGGCGACCCTTTTCGTTAACCGTCGTAAGCGACGGCGCTAGCCCTTACGCGAACGGATGACGCAATACGATGGTTTCGTTGCGGTCCGGGCCGGTGGAGATGATGTCGATCGGCGCGCCGACCAACTCTTCCACACGCTTGATGTAGGCGCGAGCATTGGCCGGCAGCTCATCCAGGCTCTTGGCGCCCAGTGTCGACTCACTCCAGCCCGGCACTTCTTCGTACACCGGCTCCAGGCCGATGTAGCTGTCAGCGTCAGTTGGGGCGTCGATGACCGCGCCGTTTTCGTTTTTGTAGCCCACGCAGATGCGGATGGTTTCCAGACCGTCAAGCACGTCCAGCTTGGTCAGGCACAGGCCCGAGATGCTGTTGATTTCGATAGCGCGACGCAGGATCACGGCGTCAAACCAGCCGCAACGGCGAGCACGGCCGGTGGTGGCGCCGAATTCGTGGCCACGCTTGGCGAGGAACGCACCGACGTCGTCGAACAGCTCAGTCGGGAACGGACCCGAGCCAACGCGCGTGGTGTAGGCCTTGGTGATACCAAGGATGTAATCGAGGTACATCGGACCAAAGCCCGAACCGGTAGCGATGCCGCCCGCCGTGGTGTTGGAGCTGGTCACGTACGGGTAGGTGCCGTGGTCGATGTCGAGCAACGAACCCTGGGCGCCTTCAAACATGATGTCTTTGCCGTCGCGGCGCAGGTCGTGCAACACGGAGGTCACGTCAGCCATCATCGGCTTCAGTAGCTCGGCGTATTCCATGCACTCATCCAGGGTTTTCTGGAAGTCGATGGCCGGCTCTTTGTAGTAATTCACCAGCACGAAGTTGTGGTAATCCAGCAACTCGCCGAGCTTGGCTGCAAAACGCTCGCGGTGGAACAGGTCACCTACGCGCAGACCACGACGGGCCACTTTGTCTTCGTAAGCCGGGCCGATGCCGCGACCGGTGGTGCCAATTTTGGCTTCGCCACGGGCGCGCTCACGGGCCTGATCCAGCGCCACGTGGTACGACAGAATCAGCGGGCAAGCCGGGCTAATGCGCAGGCGCTCGCGCACCGGCACACCCTTCTCTTCCAGCTTGATGATTTCGCGCATCAGGGCGTCAGGTGCAACTACCACGCCGTTGCCGATCAGGCACTGAACGCCGTCACGCAGCACGCCCGACGGGATCAGGTGCAAGACGGTTTTTTCGCCGTTGATCACCAGGGTATGACCTGCGTTGTGACCGCCCTGGTAGCGAACTACCGCAGCCGCGTGTTCAGTCAGCAGATCAACGATCTTGCCTTTGCCCTCATCACCCCATTGGGTGCCCAGGACGACGACATTCTTACCCATAACACTTGTCCTCTTCGAAGCTTGATGCCGGCCGCAGCCGACGGAAATCTTTAATTAGCCAATGGCGCCACTTGCCAGCGCCCATCGACGAGCACCAGCTGGCGATCGCAGCCTGCCTCGCGCGCGGCAGAAACGTCCTGCCCCGGCAGCGCCTGCACGACACGCGTGTTTTGCCCGCGCAACTGGCGAACCGCCTTCCATAGATACAAATCGTGATTGTCTGGCGCCCACACCCCGGCTTTTGGCTCGTCGAGCTGCATGGAGCCTAGCGTTACCAGAGTTTTAAGGTCGGTCGAAAAACCGGTGGCCGGACGAGCGCGACCAAAGTCAGCGCCGATGTCATCGTAACGGCCGCCTTGCGCGATGGACTGACCAACACCGGGAACGAACGCGGCGAAGACTACACCGGTGTGATAGTGGTAACCGCGCAACTCGCCGAGGTCAAAGTACAGCGGCACTTCGGGGTAGCGGCGTTCAAGCGTGTCAGCAATGGCGATCAACTCGTCCAGCGCCAGATGCACGTCTTCAGGCGCCTCGACCAGGCAGGCTTGAGCCAGGTCCAGCACTTCGCGCTCGCCGCACAGCTCGGCAAGGGCACGCAGCATTTTCTGCAATTCGGCGGGCACGTGCTCAGTGAGCGAAGCCACTTCATCGACAGCCTTGCGCTGAAGCGCGTCAAACAACTGCTGCTCGACTTCACCGGAGAGATCCGCCGCGCGGGCAAGACCCCGGTAGATGCCGACATGACCAAGGTCGATATGCACGTCAGGAACGGCGGCGAGCTCGAGCATTTCCAGCAGCAGGCTGATGACTTCCACGTCGCTGGCCGGGCTGGCATCGCCGTACAGCTCTGCGCCCAGTTGAATCGGGCTGCGCGAGGTAGTGAGCGCGCGAGGCTGAGCATGCAGCACGCTGCCGGCGTAGCACAGGCGGTTCGGACCTTCGCGACGCAAAGTATGCGCATCGATGCGAGCCACTTGCGGCGTGATGTCCGCGCGAAAGCCCATCTGCCGACCCGTTTGCGGATCGATTACCTTGAAGGTGCGCAGATCCAGATCCTGGCCCGCGCCGGTGAGCAGAGATTCCAGGTATTCAATGTGTGGAGTGACGACGAACTCATAGCCCCAGCGCTGGAACAGATCCAGTACCTGGCGGCGGGCCGCCTCAATGCGCGCCGCTTCCGGCGGCAGTACTTCCTCGATGCCATCTGGCAGCAGCCAGCGGTCTACCGTTGCCATTTCGCCATTCCCCTCGTTGCGGGCGGCAGCCATTAATGAAGCCAGTAAAGGAGGACTGTTCCCAGCAACATGCTGGCAAGCCCGATTAGACGTAAGTGACGATCAGACAGCTGTAAAAGCTGCATGAATGTCGCACGCCAACCTCGTGGATATAGGAACGGCAGGATGCCTTCCAGCACCAGCACTAAACACAACGCGATGCCGAGTTCCTGCCACATGGTTCCCACAGACGCAAAAAAGCCGGGAATTTCCCGGCTGACCAATCATAACACGTTTCCCTGACGGGTCACCCCGACGGACGACTAGCGTCCGCCGGAAACGACTGACATCAAGGTTTCGACTTCTCCAAATAACGGAAGAAATCGCTGCTTGGATCGAGGACCAATACGTCACGCTTGTCGGCAAAGCTCTCGCGGTACGCGCGAAGGCTGCGGTAGAAACCGTAGAACTCTTGGTCCATGCCGTAGGCTTTCGCGTAAATGGAAGACGCTTTCGCATCGCCATCACCGCGCATTTCTTCCGCCTCACGATAAGCCTCGGCCAGGATCACACGCTTCTGCCGATCAGCATCGGCACGAATGCCTTCAGCCAACTCTTTACCTTTGGCGCGATGCTCGCGAGCTTCACGTTCACGCTCCGAACTCATACGGTCGAACACGCTGCGGTTAACTTCCTTGGGCAAGTCGATTGCCTTGACGCGAACGTCGACCACTTCGATACCCAATTCTTTCTGCGCAGCCTTGTTGAGCGTTGCAGTTACGTCAGCCATCAATGCATCCCGCTCACCCGACACCGACTCATGCAACGTGCGCTTGCCAAACTGGTCGCGCAGCGAGGCTTCCAGACGACGGGACAAACGCTCATCGGCAATCTGCTTGATCCCAGACGTAGCGGTGTAGAAACGCTCAGCATCGAGCACACGCCATTTGGCATAGGCATCGACCATCAGCGCTTTCTTTTCCAAGGTCAGGAAACGCGAAGTGGAGGAATCCAGCGTCATTAAACGCGCATCGAACTTGCGCACCTGGTTAACGTACGGAATCTTCACGTGAAGGCCAGGCGCTACGTCGGTTTGCACGATGCGACCGAACTGCAGCATCACCGCACGCTCGGTTTGCGCCACGATGTAGAAACAGTTCCAACCGACCAGCACAGCGACAATGGCGACGATCAGGACTGCCAGTGTTTTATTGCTCATCAGCGAGTCTCCCTTGTCCGCAGATCACGCTGTTGCAAATCAGCATTCACGCGCGCGCCCAAATCAGCGGCGGCAGCATTGCTGGAAGCCCCCTGAGCAGGTGCAGCGCCACGGCTATCGATCATCTTGTCGAGCGGCAGATAAAGGAGGTTGTTCTGCCCTTTCTCGCCGGTGACCAATACTTTGCTGGTGTTGGTCATCAGCTCTTGCATGGTGTCGAGATAGAGACGCTCGCGAGTTACTTCCGGCGCCTTGCGGTACTCGGCTACAAGCTTGGTAAAACGATCCGCCTCACCCGTAGCACGGGACACTACTTCATCGCGGTAACCGCTGGCGTCTTCAATCAGGCGTTGAGCCTGACCACGCGCTTCCGGCACTACGCCGTTGGCATACGACTCAGCCAGATTCTTCTCACGCTGCTCATCTTCACGAGCACGAATCACGTCGTCGAAGGCTTCCTGAACTTCACGCGGCGCGGCAGCGCTCTGCAAGTTCACCTGCGTAACGGTGATACCGGTTTTGTAGGTATCCATGAAACGCTGCAGGCGCTCTTTGACTTCGCTGGCCATCAGTTCACGGCCTTCAGTCAGCACCTGGTCCATTGCGGTGGAACCCACTACGTGGCGGACCGAGCTGTCGGTGGCCTGCTGCAGGCTGACTTCCGGTTGGTCAACGTTAAGCACGAACTCTTGCAGGTTGCTGATCTTGTACTGAACCGTCAGCGGCACCTCGATGATGTTCTCGTCTTCGGTGAGCATCTGCCCTTGCTTGCTGTAAGCACGCTCGCGGGTGACGTTCTCCTGGAACTTGCGATCAATCGGAGGGAAATAGATGTTGAGGCCTGGGCCGACAGTTTCGTAGTACTTACCGAAGCGCAGCACGACGGCTTGCTCCTGCTCGTCGACGACATAGACGGCGCTGTACAGCCAGATGGCCGCCACCACGGCAACGACCACAGCGATAAGGCCAAAGCCACCGCCACCGCCGCCACTGGAACCGCTATCGCTGTCACGTTTTTTACTGCCGCCGAACAGTCCGTTCAGACTGTCTTGCAGCTTGCGGAAGGCTTCGTCGAGATCCGGTGGACCTTTGCGGTCACCGCCGCCCTTGCGTCCACCCCAAGGGTCTTGATTATTCGAGTTGCCACCCGGCTCATTCCAAGCCATAGCGCTCTCCATACTGATAAAGCAAAGACGCGCCCACGGCGCGCCCGCCAATGCTACAGATGCCGTCCGGCAGCAGCAAAGCCGCAGTCGCAGGCTTTATTGCAAAGTGTGTTGCTCTAAAAACTCTGACGGCTGCCAGCCTTCACGGCTGATCAAGCGGTTCAATTCAACCCGTGGAACCCGCACAGACAGCAAGCTCGCGCCGTGCTCATCATGCTCTTCGGTTTGCACAACGCCCAACTCAAAAAACTGAGCGCGCAGGCGCCCCAAGCGTTGCGGCAGGCACAAGGTGCCGACAAACAAATCATTGCCCAGCAGTTCAGCAACCGCTTGCTCGAGCAAATCCAGGCCACGGCCGTCTCGGGCAGAAAGCCAGACGCGTTGCGGGCGCCCTGCTTCGTCACGTTGAATTTGCGGCTCAACGCCTTCCAGCATGTCGAGCTTGTTGTAGACCTCGAGTATCGGCAACTCATCCGCACCGATTTCCGTCAGCACCGCCAACACTTGCTCGATCTGCTGAGTACGGTCTGGCTCATGAGCATCGATCACGTGCAGCAGCAAATCGGAATTGCTCGACTCCTCCAGCGTAGCGCGGAAGGCCTCGACCAGCTTGTGCGGCAGATGACGAATAAAGCCCACGGTGTCGGCCAGCACGATTGGACCCAGGTCGTCTAACTCAAGACGGCGAAGCGTTGGGTCCAACGTGGCAAACAACTGATCAGCCGCGTACACCTCGGATTGGGTGACGGCGTTGAACAGAGTCGATTTACCGGCGTTGGTGTAACCCACCAATGAAACGGAAGGAATATCGGCGCGCTTACGGCCGCGACGCGCTTGCTCACGCTGACTGCGAACGCGCTCAAGCTTCTGCTTGATTTGCCCGATGCGTACGCGAAGCAAGCGACGGTCCGTTTCCAACTGGGTTTCACCAGGACCACGCAGACCGATACCACCTTTCTGCCGTTCCAAGTGAGTCCAGCCGCGAACCAGGCGCGTACTGAGGTGATCAAGCTGAGCGAGCTCAACCTGCAACTTACCCTCATGGGTACGTGCACGCTGAGCGAAGATATCCAGAATCAACCCCGTGCGATCCAGCACGCGGCACTCGAACACGCGCTCGAGGTTACGTTCCTGGCTGGGGGTTAGGATGTGGTTGAAGATAACCAGATCGGCCTGCTCGGCCTTGACCAGGTCGCGTAACTCTTCGACCTTGCCACTGCCAATCAGAAACTTTGCGGTCGGCCGATGACGTGGCACGTTAATGAACGCCACCGTGTCCGCACCCGCCGAATGGGCGAGTTCTTGGAACTCCTGCGGATCTTCGCGCGCCTCTGGGTCTTGGCCTTCCAGATGAACCAGAATGGCCCGCTCACCACCTTCATGACGCTCGAAGAACAAAGCAGACTCCTATCAGGCGTTACCTGGTTCTGCTTCGACTTGCTCACCTTCTGTCGCGCTAGGCAGACGAACCGGACGGCTCGGTACCACGGTGGAGATGGCGTGCTTGTAGACCATTTGGCTGACAGTGTTCTTCAGCAAAATAACAAACTGGTCGAAGGATTCGATCTGGCCTTGCAGCTTGATGCCGTTAACCAAATAAATTGAAACCGGTACGCGTTCCTTACGCAGGGTATTGAGGTAAGGGTCTTGTAGCGAATGCCCTTTTGACATGTGCCGCACTCCTTTGGAGATCGATAGTTATAGTATGAAAAGTGGTGGACTTCGCCGCAGTACCCCCAAGGATAGACGGCTATAAGCAAGGTCTCAGTCCAATATGGAGACCGACTTCAAGTATTTCAAGGTGCGCGGTAGATTGTCGCAAGCCAGACTGTCTAGCCAGTGCAGATTGGACCATCCGCGCAACCAGGTGAACTGTCTTTTGGCTAATTGACGGGTGGCGATAATGCCACGCTCAACCATTTGCTCTCGCGTCAGGCTGCCGTCGAGGTAATCCCAAACCTGTCGATAACCCACAGCCCGTATAGACGGCAATCCCACGTGCAGGTCACCTCTATTTCGCAGGTTTTCGACCTCTTCGACAAAGCCCTGTTCCATCATGGCCTCAAATCTTTCGGCAATCCGCGCGTGCAGTACGTGGCGCTCCGCCGGTGCGATGGCCAAACTGGCGACAGTATAGGGGAATTGCGAGCCCCCAGCTGTGCTAGAACCGCCGTTTTGAGCGGCTTGACGCTCTCGATGCGACGTCATGGTCTGGCCGCTAACCAAATACACTTCCAGGGCGCGCGACAGTCGCTGCGGATCGTTGGGGTGAATACGCGCCGCCGACGCCGGGTCCACTGCCGCCAATTCGCGATGCAGCACATCCCAACCCTCTGCCGCGGCGCGCTGCTCCAACCGCGCGCGAACGGCCGCATCGGCAGGCGGCATATCGGCCAGACCGTCTTGAAGCGCCTTGTAATACAACATGGTGCCGCCCACCAACAGCGGGATGCGCCCGCGCGCGGTGATTTCAGCCATCGCTGCAAGCGCATCGGTGCAAAAGTCTGCTGCTGAGTATGGTTCAGCCGGGTCGCGAATATCGATAAGACGGTGCGGATACTCGGCGAGCAGCGCTTTGGACGGCTTGGCGGTGCCGATGTCCATGCCGCGATAGACCAGCGCCGAGTCGACGCTGATCAACTCGCAGGGCAGGTGACGGCTCAGCTCAATGGCCAGGTCGGTCTTGCCGGCGGCAGTCGGCCCCATAAGGAAAATCGCCGGAGGCAGGCGCCTGGACATAACGAAGGTCCTTTAGCGGCCGCGCATGAAGAGTTTGTCGAGGTCGTCCATGCCCAGCTGCGTCCAGGTCGGCCGCCCGTGGTTGCATTGGCCGCTGCGCTCGGTGCTTTCCATATCCCGCAGCAAACCGTTCATTTCCGGAATGGTCAGACGGCGATTGGCGCGCACTGCGCCGTGGCAGGCCATGGTGCCAAGCAGTTCGTTGAGGTGGGCCTGAATACGGTCACTGGTGCCGTACTCCATCAGGTCGGCGACCACGTCATGCACCAGTCGATTGGCCTCAGCCTGCTTCAGCAATGCTGGAATCTGGCGAATCGCCAGGGTTTCCGGGCCAAGCCGCTGCAACTCAAAACCCAGACGCTGAAACCACGCGGCATGCTCCTCCGCGCAATCAGCCTCACGCTGGCTCACCGCAATTGATTCAGGCACCAGCAACGGCTGCCCGCTCAAGCCTTCGCTGGCCATGGCGACTTTCAGGCGCTCATAGGTGATGCGTTCGTGTGCGGCGTGCATGTCTACCAGCACCATGCCGACGGAGTTCTCGGCGAGGATGTACACGCCTTTAAGCTGCGCCAACGCATAGCCCAACGGCGGGATGTCGCCCTGGTTTTCAGGCAAGGCCGTTGGCGCGCCGCCGGCAGCCAAGGGAGCGAAATAGTCGCGATACACACCCTGAGTTTCTGCCACAGGAAGGCTTTGCGACGGACGTGGCGCCTGATAGCCGCCCTGATAACCGCTGCCCGGCGCGCGCCAGACATTGTCCGAAGCTGGACGCTCCAACACATTGGCCGACAGGCTCATCTCGTTTTGCGGGCCGAACTCCCCCGCAGCCTGCCCGGTCGGTCGCAGCATGCCGGCAACGGCTGCGGGCGCGGCCAGCTGATCTTCCGGGCGAACCTCACCCAGCGCGCGGTGCAAGGTGCCATATAGAAAGTCATGCACCATGCGCCCATCACGGAACCGCACTTCGTGTTTGGTGGGGTGAACGTTGACGTCGACCACCGATGGATCGATTTCAAGGAACAGTACAAACGTCGGATGACGACCGTTAAACAACACGTCGCGATACGCCTGGCGCACCGCGTGGGCGACCAGCTTGTCACGGACCGCGCGACCGTTCACGTAGAAATACTGCAGGTCCGCCTGGCTACGGGAGAACGTCGGCAGCCCTACCCAACCCCACATCCGCAAGCCGTTGCGCTCGATTTCAATGGGCAGCGCCTGCTCCAAAAACGCAGGCCCACACACCGCCGCAACCCGGCGAGCACGGGCGGCTTCGTCATGGGCCTCGTGCAAGGCGAGCACGCTTTTGCCGTTATGGCGCAGATGAAACGCCACGTCGAAGCGCGCCAGCGCCAAGCGCTTGACCACCTCTTGAAGATGGTCGAATTCGGTTTTTTCAGCCTTGAGAAATTTGCGCCGCGCCGGCGTATTGAAGAACAGGTCGCGCACTTCCACCGAGGTGCCGACCGGATGGGCCGCTGGCTGCACGCGGGGCGCCATGTCGCGGCCTTCGGTTTCAACCTGCCAGGCTTGCTCGGCATCCGCGGTGCGCGAGGTAAGGGTCAGACGCGCGACAGAACTAATGGACGCCAGCGCTTCGCCGCGAAAGCCCATGCTCATGACGCTTTCGAGGTCTTCCAGCTCACGAATCTTGCTGGTCGCATGGCGCGCCAGTGCGAGCGGCAAGTCGTCGGCTGCGATGCCGCTGCCGTCGTCGCGCACGCGCAGCAGCTTGGTGCCGCCCAGCTCGGCGTCCACATCAATACGCGATGCGCCAGAGTCGAGGCTGTTTTCCAGCAATTCTTTGATTACCGAGGCCGGACGTTCAACCACCTCGCCAGCAGCGATCTGGTTCGCCAGCCGAGGGCTGAGCAGTTCGATACGTGCTTGCGTCAACTCAGCGACCGTCATGGCTGGGCTGCCAGAGCAGTGGGTGGAATTTGCAGATGCTGGCCAACCTTCAGGGAGTCGGTTTTCAAATTGTTGGCCGAGCGAATGGCGGCTTGGGTCACCTGATAACGCTGGGCAATCATCGCCAGGCTTTCGCCGGAGGCCACCAAGTGATCACGCGGCCCTGGCGCAATTTTCCCCGAGTCACGCAGCCAGGCGACGTATGTGCCCGGCGGCGGGTTTTGCTGGAAGAACTGGCGAACGCCGCTGGAGATGGAACGCGCCAGCGATTGCTGGTGGCTGCCGCTGGCCAGTTTCACCGACTCGTTTGGATTGGAGATAAACCCGGTCTCAACCAGAATCGAAGGAATATCCGGGGACTTCAACACCATAAACCCGGCCTGTTCAACGCGACGCTTGTGCAGCGACGTCACGCTGCCAAGGTTAGTGAGCACCTTCTGGCCGACGTTGAGGCTGGAGGACAGCGACGCCGTCATCGACAAGTCGAGCAGCACACCGGCGAGCATCGGGTCTTTGTCGTCGAGGCTGACGTTGCCGGCACCGCCGATCAAGTCGGAGCGGTTTTCGCTGTCGGCCAGCCACCGTGCCGTTTCCGAGGTGGCGCCGCGATCTGACAGGGCGAACACCGAAGCACCAAACGCGGACTTGCTCGGCGCGGCGTCAGCGTGAATCGATACAAACAGGTCGGCGCCCTTCTTGCGGGCGATCTCGGTACGTTTGCGCAGCGGAATAAAGTAGTCGCCGGTGCGCACCAGCTCGGCGCGGTAGCCTTTGGTGCCGTTGATCTGGCGTTGCAGCTCGCGGGCGATGCCCAGCACCACATCCTTCTCACGTGCGCCACGTGGGCCGAGGGCGCCGGGGTCTTCGCCGCCATGGCCGGCGTCGATGGCGATAACAATGTCGCGCTTGCCGCTCGGGTCTGGCGGCGTCAGCTTGGGCAGCGGCTGGGTCGGCGTTACCGGCACTTGGGGCGCGGCAGCGGTGGTGGTCGAGGGCAGGCTTGGCGAGCTGTCGGCGCCTTGGTCGAACAGGTCGACCACCAGACGATCGCCGTACTGCTGGTTCGGCGCCAGGCTAAAGCTCTTGGGCGTAACCGGCGACGACAGGTCGATGACGATGCGCAGGTCGGTGGGCGAACGCTGCGCCGACCGCACGCTGGTGATCGGCGTGTTGGCAATCGACAGCTGTTCGAGCTTGGTCGCCAGCGTCGCGCCGTTTACATCGATCACGATGCGGTTGGGTGACGTCAGGGTGAACACGCTGTGGGTCACCGGGCCCGACAGGTCGAACACCAGGCGGGTGTTATCCGGCGCGCGCCACAGCCGTACGCTTTTGATATCGGCCGCAGCCACTAAGTCGGCAGCCAATACGGCAAGCAGCACAGAAACCCCGGTAACCAGCGCGCGCATGCGCATACCCAACCCCACTCTCTTATTCATGCTTTTCGTATTTGGCTAAGGCGGCACACCAGGCCTCGCCCAATCCGTTGTGCGGCGTAAAACGCAGCAGGCGCCCGCTCTTGTGGGGGCTAATGGTAATGTCCAGGTCGGCCTTTGGCAAAACGCCAACACCGCGCTGCGGCCATTCGATCAGGCACAGGGCATCGCCTTCGAAGTAATCGCGAATGCCCAGAAACTCTAGCTCTTCGGGATCGACGAGGCGGTAAAGGTCAAAGTGAAAGGCGCGAACGTCGCCCAGCTCATAGGGCTCGACCAGCGTGAACGTCGGACTTTTCACTGCGCCGGTATGACCCAGCCCGCGAATAATGCCGCGCGACAGGGTGGTTTTCCCTGCACCCAAGTCGCCATGCAAGTAAATGATGCCGCGTCCGCCGGTGACCTCAGCGATGCGCGCCCCCAGCTCCAGCATCGACGCTTCGTCTGCTTTATAGAGATCCACACTCACATCAGACATGGCGACTGCTCCTGCAAAAGCTGACGAATTACCGCGATTAAATCACTGGCGGCCAGGCCTCGGCCCTGCTCGCCCAACTGCTCACCCGCGCGGGCGTGCAGCCAGACCGCCAGACACGCCGCCTCGAATGCCGGCAAGCCTTGCGCCAGCAATGCACCGACCACACCGGCCAGCAAATCGCCTAAGCCGGAGCCGGCCATGGCCGGGTGACCGTGATCGCATACCCACAGGCGGCCATCCGGCGCGGCGATCAAACTGCCTGCGCCTTTGAGTACCGCGACCGTTGCAAAGCTTTTCGCCAAGGCGCGTGCCGCCGCCGGCCGGTCGGCCTGCACTTGCGCCGTGGACATACCGAGCAAGCGCGCCGCCTCACCCGGATGCGGGGTAATCACGCTGTTGGCGGCGAGCACTGTGGGCTTTTGCGCCAACAGATTGAGTGCATCGGCATCCCACACTTGCGGCAATTCCGCATGGCGTGCGACGGAAAACAAACTGCGCCCCCAGGCTTCCTGGCCCAAGCCAGGGCCCACCACCAACACCTTGGCGCGCTGACTGAGCGCCGTTAACTGATTGGCCGAACTGACGCCGGCGCACATTATTTCCGGGCGACGCACCAGCGCGGCCGACACATGCTCCGGACGGGTTGCCAAGGAAACCAGGCCGGCGCCGCAGCGCAAGGTGCTTTCGGCGGCAAGCAAGGCGGCACCGCCAAAGCCACGATCACCACCGACCACCAGCACATGACCGAACTGCCCCTTGTGGGCGGTCGCCGAGCGGGGCGCCACGTGCGGGAGGTTCGCAGCAGTGAGCCGCTGGGCCACGTACGCGGTTTCAGCCACCAGGCGCGGCTCGGCCCGCAAGTCATCGAATACCAAGTCGCCGACCAAAGCCGGCGCTTCTCCGGTGAACAGCCCGACTTTCAACGCGATAAAGGTGACGGTCAAATCGGCGCGCACGGCGGCGCCCAGCGCTACGCCGGTGTCAGCGCACAACCCCGACGGCAGGTCCAGCGCCAGCACCGGCAAACCGCTGGCGTTAATCGCGGCGACCACTTGGGAATAAGGGGCGCGCACCTCGCCGGAAAGCCCCGTGCCGAGCAAGCCGTCCACCACCACGCCGGTCAATGGCGCATCGGCGTACCAACGTTGAGCGGTCAGCCCAGCCTGCTGCGCGGCAGCGTAAGCAGAGGCTGCATCGCCTGCCAGTCGCGCCGTATCGCCGACGGCATACAGATGAACCTGCCACCCGGCACGCTGGGCCAGGGCCGCGACCAGATAAGCATCGCCGGCATTGTTGCCGTGCCCCGCCACTACCGTGACTTCGTTCACCTGCGGCCAACGCTGACGCAACGCGCGCCAGGCGGCATGGGCGGCGCGCTCCATCAATTCAAAGCCGGGAGTGCCCGCCGCGATAAGGCGAGCGTCGAGGTCACGTACCTGGGCGGCACTGTGCAAAGCGGTGGGGAGGATGTCGTTGATAGGCGGCATGCGTCAGTCGGCTCGGATGTCTGGCAGAATTATACGCACCTCTGCCTTAGTTGCCTGTGCCCATGTCCAACCTCGCCCTTGATGTCGCCAGCCTCGCCCAGTCGATCAAAGACTGGGGGCGCGAGCTTGGCTTTCAGCAAGTCGGCATCGCCGGGCTGGACCTGGGCGAGCATGAAGCGCACCTGGAGCGCTGGTTGGCGGCGGGCTATCACGGCGAGATGGACTACATGGGCGCCCATGGCAGCAAACGCTCGCACCCCGAACAGTTAGTACCCGGCACCTTGCGCGTGGTCTCGCTGCGGATGGACTACCTGCCCGGCGACACGCTGATGGCGCAGCGTCTGGGCCAGCCGGAAACCGCCTATGTGTCGCGCTACGCGCTGGGCCGCGACTACCACAAGCTGATTCGCAAACGCCTGCAGCAACTGGCTGAACGCATTCAACACGCCATCGGCCCGTTCGGCTACCGCGCATTTGTCGACAGCGCGCCGGTGCTGGAAAAAGCCATCGCCGAGCAGGCCGGGCTTGGCTGGATCGGCAAGAACACCTTGGTGCTGAACCGCAAGGCCGGCAGCTACTTTTTCCTGGGCGAGCTGTTTGTCGATGTGCCGCTGCCGGTCGATGCACCTCACGCCAGCGAACACTGCGGTCGCTGCACCGCCTGCCTGGATATCTGCCCGACCAACGCCTTTGTCGGCCCGTATGTGCTTGACGCCCGCCGCTGCATTTCTTACCTGACCATCGAGCTGAAAGGTCCGATTCCTACAGACCTTCGGCCCCTGATCGGCAACCGGGTGTTTGGCTGCGATGACTGCCAGATCGTCTGCCCCTGGAACCGTTTCGCCAAGCCGACCGAGCAGAGCGACTTCGCCCCGCGCCATAACCTCGACAACGCGCAGTTGGCCGAGCTGTTTCGCTGGAGTGAAGAGGAATTTTTGAGCCGTACCGAAGGTTCGCCTTTGCGCCGCGCGGGTTACGAGCGCTGGCTGCGCAACTTGGCGGTGGGGCTGGGCAATGCACCGTCGAGCATTCCGGTTATCGAAGCGCTGGAGCTGCGCCGGGAGGATGCGTCAGAAATGGTGCGCGAACACGTGCAGTGGGCGTTGGCGCGGCACGGTCGCTAGCGCGTTTGGTTTCGGTAGGAGCGGCTTTAGCCGCGATGCTCTTGAGGGCAAAAAAGCATCGCGGCTAAAGCCGCTCCTACAAGCTGCCTGGGCCCGGTAGCACTTCACCTCGGTGGGTGACCGGTCCTGCTCGGAGCAACACCCCCCCGTCGTCCTCGCGAAAGCGGGTACCCAGAATGTCGGAGCGGACGATGAATGCCTGCACGACTGTGGATTCCCGCCTACGCGGGAATGACGGCGCAAGGTTCGGTCCGCGAGCGGTGAGCCGAAGGCGAAGCCCAACGGCTGTGCGCCCGAGCCAATCAAAACTTTTTAATAAAATGCTCGCGGTAGTATTTCAGCTCGGCGATTGAGTCGTAGATGTCGTCCAGCGCCAAGTGGCTGCCCTTCTTGCTGAAACCATCACGAATCTGCGGTGCCCAGCGAACGACCAGTTCTTTCAGGGTGGACACGTCGAGGTAGCGGTAGTGGAAATACGCTTCCAGGTT
This sequence comes from Pseudomonas sp. AC070, assembly GCF_979258635.1. NCBI lineage: Bacteria > Pseudomonadati > Pseudomonadota > Gammaproteobacteria > Pseudomonadales > Pseudomonadaceae > Pseudomonas > Pseudomonas sp. AC070. The sequence goes on along the minus strand of NZ_OZ409871.1, from coordinate 332,707 downwards.
CGGCATGTAGCGGTAGAGGAAGCGGCGGTCCTGGCCGATGCTGTTGCCGCAGATCGGCGATTTGCCCTTAGGTACCCACTGTTCCAGAAACGCAATGGTCTGGGCTTCGGCTTCCTGGGCGCTGATTTTGCTGTCGCGCACGCGCTGGGTCAGGCCGCTTTCGCCGTGGGTGCGGGTGCACCATTCATCCATGGCCGCCAAGGTTTCATCACTCTGGTGCACCGCGATCACCGGCCCTTCGGCCAGCACGTTGAGGTTGCTGTCGGTGACGATGGTGGCCATTTCAATGATCACGTCGGTTTCGGGATCCAGACCGGTCATTTCCAGGTCGATCCATATCAGATTCTGCGGGTTTTGCATGGTGGGGCTCCTCTGCGTAGCTGCGCAGTTTAGCTCAGCCATGGCGCGCGGCGGCGAACTTGGGTGGCGTGCTAAACTCGCCGGCCATCTGCATCGTTGCAGGCGACGCAGCTCGCGCTCGCCAATTTGTTGCTTATTTAATCGGAAGTCCCATGGCCAAACGCCAGCTCAACCGTCGTCAGAATTGGCGCATCGAGAAGATCCAAGGCGAGCGCGCTGCCCGCGCCGCCAAGCGTGAGTCGCAGTCGTTGGAAGCGCTGGAAGGCGGCGACCTGGGCCCCGAGCAAGTCGGCTTGGTGATCGCGCACTTCGGTGTGCAAGTTGAAGTCGAGGCGCGTGACGGCGAATTGGCCGGGCAGGTTTTCCGCTGCCATCTACGGGCCAACCTGCCGACGCTGGTCACCGGCGACCAAGTGGTATGGCGCGCCGGCAACCAAGGCATCGGCGTCATCGTTGCGCAACTGCCGCGTCATACCGAGCTGTGCCGTCCTGATACCCGCGGCCAACTGAAGCCGGTGGCGGCCAACGTCGACCTGATCGTCATCGTCTTCGCCCCGCTGCCTGAACCCCACGCCAACCTGATCGACCGCTATCTGGTGGCCGCCGAACACGCAGGCATCCGTCCATTACTGCTGCTTAATAAAGCCGACCTGATCGATGACAAAAACGCCGTGGCGCTGAACGCGCTGCTCGGTGTTTACCGGCAATTGGGCTATCCGTTGTTGGAAGTGTCGGCCCACCACGGCAACGGCATGCAGCTGTTGCAAGCCGAGCTGGATGGGCATGTCAGCGTGTTTGTGGGGCAGTCGGGTGTGGGCAAGTCGTCGCTGGTCAACAGCTTGCTGCCGGAAGTCGACACCCGCGTCGGCCCGCTGTCCGAGCTGACTGGCAAGGGCACGCACACCACCACCACCGCGCGCTTGTTCCACTTCCCCAACGGCGGCGAGTTGATCGACTCGCCGGGTATTCGCGAATTTGGTTTGGTGCACGTCAGCCGCGATGACGTCGAAGCCGGCTTTATCGAGTTTCACGACCTGCTGGGCCAATGCCGCTTCCGCGACTGCAAGCACGACCGCGAACCGGGCTGTGCGTTGCTCAAGGCGCTGGAAGAGGGGCGCATCCAGCCGCAGCGAATGGCGAGCTATCGGCACATTATCTCGACCCTTCCCGAGTCGGATTACTGAAATGAAAAGGCCGCGTCGATACGCGGCCTTTTTCGTTGGACTCGGCACTCAGTTTTCGCGCGCCTGATCCACACGCAACGCACCGTTATCAAACACGTTGAGCTTTTCGCGAAATTGCTCTGGCGAGGTTTGCGCGCCGGGCGCGGTTCCGGTTGGCGCGGGAGAGGCGCCTGGCGCCGGCGCTGCGCCGGGTGCGGCCGGAGCGCCTTCGACTGGCGGCGCCTCACCCTCTTCACCGCCCTGCTCGCCTTCAATAGCGCGCTGCGCCTTTTTGGTCAGCACGATGATGTCGATACGACGGTTAACCGGGTTCATCGGGTCTTCGCGATCAAACAGCGCCGAAGAGGCGTAACCGACCACGCGGGCGATTTGCTCTTCGGGGTAACTGCCCGCCACCAACGTGCGGCGCGCCGCGTTGGCGCGCTCGGCCGACAGTTCCCAGTTGCCGTAATCACCACGGCCTACGAACGGCTTGGCGTCGGTGTGACCGCTGATGCTGATCTTGTTCGGCACCGCCTTGATGGTGTCCGCCATGGCGATGAGGATGTCTTCGAAGTACGTTTGCAAACGGGCGCTGCCGCTATCGAACATCGGGCGATTGGCGGCGTCCATGATCTGAATGCGCAAGCCGTCCTGAGTAATCTCGAACAGGATCTGATCCTTGAAGCGCTGCAGTTGCGGATTCTCGTTGACCTTGTTTTGCAGCTCTTGCAGCAGCAATTCCAGGCGCTCTTTTTCGAGTTTCTCGGCAATGTTTTCCGCTTGCGTTTCGCTCGGGGCGATATCGCTTTCGTTATCGGACGTGGTGTCGGTGGCAGCCTTGGCGTCTTTCACTTCGGGATTGAGGGTTTTGTCTGGCGCCGGCGTTGGCGTGCCACCCAGGTCGATCACGTAAGGACTGGCACTTTCGCTGAAACCAACGGGGTCCTGGAAATAACCGGAGATGGCTTTCTTCTGCTCTGGCGTGGCCGAGGACATCAGCCACAGCACCAGGAAGAACGCCATCATGGCGACGGCGAAGTCCGCGAAGGCAATCTTCCAGGCTCCACCGTGGTGGCCGGCGGCAAATTTCTTGACGCGCTTAACGATGATGGGTTGGTTGTTGTCCATCTATCAGCGACCGCGAATCGCTTGTTCCAGCTCGCTGAAACTGGGTCGATGCGCCGGGAACAACACTTTACGACCGAACTCCACCGCCAGCGACGGCGGCATGCCCGAGGCCGATGCAACCAACGAAGCCTTGATGGCTTCGTACACGTTCAGCTCTTCCTTGGCATCGTGTTCAAGACAAGTGGCCAACGGCCCGAAGAAGCCATACGCGGCGAGAATACCGAGGAAGGTACCCACCAGCGCCGCGCCCACGTGTTGGCCGAGGGCCGATTGCTCAACCTGGCCCAGCAGGGCCATGGTCACCACAATACCGAGTACCGCTGCCACGATCCCGAAGCCCGGCAAGCCGTCGGCGATGCGGGTTACGGCGTGGGAGTTGTGTTCGAGTTCTTCTTTAAGGCTGCTCAGTTCCATGTCGAACAGGCCTTCAAGTTCATGGGGGGCCATGTTGCCGGACGACATGATGCGCAGGTAGTCGCAGACAAAAGCGGTCATGCCTGCGTCTTTGAGCAGGCCTGGGTATTTGCTGAAAATGGCGCTGGCGGCGGGGTCTTCGACGTCGGCCTCGATGGCCATCATGCCTTCGCGGCGGCTTTTGTTGAGGATCTCGTAGAGCATGCTCAACACTTCAAGATAAAACGCGTGAGTGAAGCGGTTTCCGAACATTTTCAGTGCTTTTTTGAACACTGACATGAAGGTGCTGCCGGGGTTGGCCTGGAGGAATGCACCCAGTGCTGCGCCGCCGATGATCATGACCTCGAAAGGCTGAATAAGCGCCGCCACTTTACCGTGGGACAAAATGTAGCCGCCCAATACCGAAGCGAATACAACAATGATGCCGATGATTTTTGCCATAGAGGATTACTTAGAAAGTCAGGAAGACGCAGCCAATGAGAAGGGCATAAAAATCACCCCTTCTAATTATCGGAACTTATACGCCAGACTATAGCCAGTTAAGGTTAAAAGCCAATGGGCTCACAACAACATGCCGACCTTGCCACCCGTACCATCAAGCCTGAAAACCTGGCTTAAGCACCTCGACAGTGTTCGTCTGCCAATACTGGCGACGACCCATGAACGGGTTCGGCGTTCCCTGCTTAATAGCAGCAGTTCGTTGCGCAATGTCGCCAATGTGATCGAAGCGAGCCCCTCGCTCGCCCTGTTGGTTTTGCGCGAAGCCAACCGCAGCAACAGCAGCTTGAGCGAGCCCGCGGAAAGTCTGGAAATCGCCATTACGCGCCTGGGTTTGAAGCGCACCGAAGACCTGCTGAATATGTTGCCGGTGATTGCCGAAGAGAAAATCCCCAAGGCGCTGCGGCAAATCCAGCTCATCAGTCAGCACGCCTCGCAACAGGCGAGCGGGTTGTTTGCCAATCGCCTGGCGCGGCTGTGGCAGGAAATTCACTGGAGCAGCTTGCTGTTTTTGTCGCCACTCTGGCCGCTGGCGGCGGCGCACCCTGAGCTAGTGGATAAATGGGAGCAACGGGTGCTCGGCAAGGGCGAGCCGACCCACAAGGTCGAGCGCGAGCTGTTCGGCGTTACGCTACCTTCGCTCTGCCTGGCACTCGCTGAGCAATGGCGTTTGCCGGATTGGATCATTCAGGCGTATCGCCTGCTCGCGACCGATCGCCGTTTGCTGGCCAAGGCGCTTCACATCGCGCGTAACAATGAAGAGCCGCTGCATCAGCAACAATTACTCGACGCCGACCCGGCGCTGTCGCGCTGGCTGACGCATCCGGGCAACACCATTTTATTTGCCAACGCGTTGGCGCTGAGTTCCCACCAAGCCTGGGACTGCCCGCACAGCTTGCGTTGGCAGCGCATCACCGCGCTCTATTTGCAACTGCCGCTGGCAGACTTGCAGCAACTGACGCACCAACAAGCAGTCACCAGTGCGCGGCAATTTCCCGGAACCGATTTATGGCACCCGGCTCATGCCCTGCTCTGGCCGTGGAATGCCCGTCACCTGCAAGCCATAGCTGAACCCGCGCCGCCGCCGAAGGACACCTCCCCCGCGTGGCAACAATACTGCCGCGAGCTGCTGCGCGAACCGAGCGCCTTCGCCAACCTGTTGCAACTGACCGCCTGCATTCGCGACGCGCTGGACGCTTGCGGCATGAGCCGTGCGCTGGTGTTGTTGGCTGATAAAACGCAAACGCACCTGGTGACGCAACAGATCGTCGGCCTGCCCAAAGAAGCGCAAGCGCTGACTCTCGATGCCACGCAGAGCCAAGTGCTCAAACGCTTGCTGTCACAACCGGGGCAACTGCGCCTGAGCCCGGACAACATCGCGCAATTCTCGGCCTTGTTGCCCGGCACCTTGAAAGCCCTGTTTCCCGGCGAGCACACCCTGCTGCGCTCGCTGGCCAACAACGGCAAAGTGGTCATGATTCTGGTCGTCGACCAGCAAGGCACGCCACTGAGCGAACCGTGCGTGCAGGCGTTTGGCAAAATATCGCAATGCATCGAGCGCGCCCTGGCCAGCTTTGCCAAACGCGGGCGCTAACCTTTCCGCTACAATTTGCCCCCTTATTCATTTGGCCCGGAGGCCATGCATGTCTGCCTTCACTGGTTTGCCGCTGGTCATCGAACCCGCTGAACTCGCCTCGCGCCTGAATGCTCCCGAGCTGATTCTGGTCGACCTCACCAGCGCCGCCCGCTACGCCCAAGGGCACATTCCGGGCGCCCGTTTCGTCGACCCCAAACGCACGCAACTTGGCCAACCACCCGCGCCAGGCCTGCTGCCAGAACCCGCGCAGCTGCAAGCGCTGTTCGCCGAACTGGGGCACAACCCCGACGCCGTTTATGTGGTGTATGACGATGAAGGCGGCGGCTGGGCCGGACGTTTCATCTGGCTGCTGGATGTGATCGGCCATGGCCACTACCACTACCTCGACGGCGGCCTGCTGGCCTGGCAAGCCGAAGAGCGTGAGCTGAGCACCGAGGTTCCGGCGCCGACCACGCAAGCGCCAATCGCCGTGACGATTGGCGACGCCCCAACCGCCACCCGCGAGTACCTGCTAAGCCGTCTGGGCAGTGCCGACCTTGGCATTTGGGATGCCCGCGCGCCGTCGGAATACCGCGGCGAAAAAGTGGTGGCAGCACGCGGCGGCCACATTCCCGGCGCGGTGAATTTTGAGTGGACCGCCGGCATGGACCAGGCCCGCGCCCTGCGCATTCGCCAAGACATGCCCGCCATCCTGGAAAGCCTCGGGCTGAGCAAAGACAAAGAAATCATCACCCACTGCCAAACCCATCACCGCTCCGGCTTCACCTACCTGGTGGCCAAGGCGCTGGGCTATCCGCGAGTGAAGGCATACGCCGGCTCATGGGGCGAGTGGGGCAATCTGCCGGATACGCCAATCGAGGTGTAAACCTCGGCTACTTATTCAACGTTTAGGAACATCCATGAAAGATCGTTTGTTTATCCTCAGCCAATACCTGCTGCCTCATCACCTGCTGTCGCGGGCCATCGGCTGTATCGCCGAATGCCGCGCTGAATGGCTGAAAAATCCGCTCATTAAGTGGTTCGTCAAACAGTACCAAGTGGACATGAGCGAAGCGCAGGTTGAAGACCCAACCGCCTACGAAAACTTCAACGCCTTCTTCACTCGTGCGTTGAAAGACGGCGCACGGCCATTGGACGAAACTCCGGGCGCCGTGCTCTGCCCCGCCGACGGCGCCGTTAGCCAGCTTGGCCCGATCGAACACGGCCGCCTGTTTCAAGCCAAAGGCCACAGCTTCAGCGCCGTGGAGTTGTTGGGCGGCGACGCTGAACGTGCAGCGCCTTTTATGGGCGGCGAGTTCGCCACCATTTACCTGTCGCCCAAGGATTACCACCGCGTGCACATGCCGCTCGCAGGCACCTTGAAGGAAATGGTCTACGTGCCGGGGCGACTGTTCTCGGTGAACCAGACCACAGCGGAAAACGTGCCGGAGTTGTTCGCACGCAATGAGCGTTTAGTCTGCATTTTCGACACCGAGCGCGGCCCCATGGCGGTGGTGCTGGTGGGCGCGATGATCGTCGCTGCCATCGAAACCGTTTGGGCCGGTCAGGTTGCGCCGCCGGCCCGCCTGCTGAAAACCACCCGATATGACGCTGCTGCGCGGGGCCCCATCGAACTGGCCAAAGGCGCCGAGCTGGGCCGCTTCAAGCTGGGCTCCACGGCCATCGTGCTGTTCGGGCCGAACCAGGTTAAGTGGGCCGAACACATGGTTGCCGGCAGCGCAACGCGCATGGGCGAACGCCTGGCCGACGCGCGCTGAAATCCGTGAACCGCAAGAGCCCCGTGCAGTGCCGTTGAACATCTGAGTCAGGCTTGAGGTCTCACGCTTAACAAACCTCGTCCGGCAAAGGCAAAACGCCATCTTGGCCATACCCCCGATTGGCTGCGGGTATGGCAAGATGCTGCTAGAGTTCGGAAAACCGACATTCAGATCGACTCGCCACGCCACCGTGCGCAGGAGTGTCCAGCCAGATGGATTACGAGTTACATGGATAAACAGAATCCCCACCTGCTGCTACGTGTACCGACGCCAAACCAGCAGAAACTTTCGTTCTGTGACTCCAGCCCTCGCGATCTCAAACGCTGGATCGCCGGCCTGCCGAAGGCCAATCTGGGCGAAACAGCTCGCCAGCTTTATCAATGCCTGGTCGAGCTCAACCAACTGATCACCCCTGCTGAAAATCGCCTGCAGCTGCTTGAGCTGTTGCGCGCTGAAGTCTATTTCGTCAGCAAACACTTGGAACGTCACTTCCTCAACCAAGCCATCGTGCTGGATGAGCGTCCGCGCAAAGTGGCCAACCTTTGCCAGGCCTTGGAAAACCACCTCGCGGCCGGCTACAAACTGATCGTCTCCCAGGAAGCGCCGCGCAACAGCCGCGAGCGCAACCAGATGCAGCTGCTGACCATCGCCATTCAACGTGCCTGCCACTGCTTGTGCGGCCCGCTGATTCGCGCGAGCCAGTTGTATTGCCCGGTGCCCGAGGGGCTCTGGCTGGAATTGCACAAGCTCTACCAAATTGCCCAGAACAGTGCGCTGCAAACCATCGTCGTGCGCGACGACATGGCGCTGCACACCAAAGGGTTGAGCGTCGAGCAGACCTACCTGATTGCCCTGCTGCTAGGCTGCGCGCGCACCAACCAGATGCGCCAGAACGGCATTGCGAAGCTGGCCGAAGTACTTGGTGCGTGGAGTTCGCTGGTGCACCTTCAGGCGGCGGACGAACCCGGCAGCCTGTTCGCCGTGCCCTCGCAAGTGGACGGCCCGCCGCGCTACAAATCGCTGTTCCAGGACAACGAACTGCAAAGCTTGCTCGGCATTGATCCGCAGCCTTTAGTGGATGCGATCAAAGAGCACCTGATGATGGAGCCCGAGAACCGTGCAACGTCGCGCTTGCTGGTGCCCGAAGGCATGAGCATCGACCTGCTGCAACACCTCGGCTCGGCCTGGGGCGACATTGCCGAACGCACCTTCCAACGCAACGCCGGCCACGGCAGCTTGCGACTGTGCTTGGGCATGAGCGCTCTGCATTTTTTTCTGGCCGGCGGCAAGCCGTTCAATGAAGTGCTCAAACGCCAGGAAGAAAGACAAACCGCGAGCTTCAAAGCCGTCAACGCCGACGCCAAAGACATCTGGCGCAATGCGTTCGACGCGCAAGCCAACGTGGATTGGAACGGGGGCCTGCCCCACGAAGAAATCCAGTACCAACGGCCGGCGGGTGAAGCCGAGTCCACCACGGGCGCGGCGGAAAACAACTACGCGACCTTCGAGCTCCCCATCGTCAACCACAGCCCCGGCGGCTATTGCCTAAGCTGGCCGAAAGAAGTGCCGAGCCAGCTGCAAGCCGGCGAACTGCTCGGCGTGCAAGATTCGCCCGAACAAAGCTGGAGCGTGGCGCTGGTGCGGTGGATTCGCCAAGTGCGCGGTGGCGGCACGCAAATGGGCATTGAACTGATCGCGCCGCACGCCCAGCCGTGCGGCCTGCAATTGCTGCGCAAAGCGGATCAGAACAGCCAATACCTGCGTGCGCTGCTGCTGCCGGAAATCAGCGCTATTTCGCGGCCCGCCACCGTCATTACGGCACGCTTGCCATTTCAGGAAGGCAACAAGGTTCAAATCAATCTGAACGGTGAAGAACGCCGCGCGGTGCTGAGTCGCAAGCAAACCAGCACCGGCAGTTTTAACCAGTTCGAATACCGCGTTGTAGAGCAGGCACCTCCCGAACAAGGGAAGCCGGTCACAGCGCCGAAAACCCAAAGCGCGGGCGGCGAGGAAGACTTTGACTCACTTTGGAAGTCACTGTAGATTGCGCCGCACACCCCCTTTTGTCGCCTTTTCGCGCCCGTTCGGCGCAGTCTAAGCACACGCCATGGCCATCGAAAAGAAAACCATCCGGCTGCTGATTCTCGAGGACTCGCAGAACGAGGCCGAGCGTCTCGTCAGCCTGTTCCGCAATGCCGGTCGCGCCACCCGCGTGCACCGTCTGACGTCCAGTGACGACCTGGCTACCGCACTCCAGCAAAGCTGGGATCTGCTGATTGCCGCGCCGAGCAGTGAAAACCTCGACCCCAGCGAAGCGATCAATGCGATTCGCCGTCAGGCCAAAGATATTCCGCTGATTCAGCTCACCGCTGACAACGACCCCGACGCCATCACCGAAGCCCTCGCACTCGGCGCGCAAGACGCCTTGCCGCAAGGTGAAGACGAACGCCTGATTTTGGTCGCCAACCGTGAGCTGGCCAACCTCGAAGAACGTCGTGGCCGCCGCGTCGCAGAAATTGCCCTGCGCGAAGCCGAGAAGCGCTGCCAGTTGCTGCTCGACAGCTCGGTGGACGCCATCACCTACGTTCACGACGGCATGCACATATACGCCAACCGCGCATATTTGAAGCTGTTCGATTACGAAGATGCCGACGAGCTCGAAGGCATGCCGATGATCGATCTGATCTCCGGCTGCGATCACGCCAACTTCAAAGATTTCCTCAAGAACTACCACAGCGCCGAAGGGAGTGCCGAGCTGACCTGCAGCGGCGTAAAAGCCAACGGCCAGACCTTCCAAGCGCGCATGAGTTTCTCGCCCGCCACCTACGACAGCGAACCGTGCATTCAGGTAGTGATTCGCGCCGAAACCGGCAACGCCGAGCTGGAAGAAAAGCTGCGTGAAATCAGCAGCCAGGACCTGGTTACCGGCCTGTTCAACCGCAGCCATTTCATTGAGCTGATGGACGCCGCCGCCGAGCGCGCAGTAAACGCCGGCCAACCGGGCACGCTCAGCTATATTCGCGTCGACCGCTACAGCAACCTGCTGGCGGAAACCGGGCTGGCGGGCATCGACCTGCTGCTTACTGATCTGGCCAACCTGCTGCGCGAGCACTTCAGTGATGACTCGCAATTGGCCCGTTTCGGGGACGACGTATTTACCGTGTTGCAACCGGGCAAGACGCCGGAACAGGCGCAAGGCGAGCTTGCTGCCCTGCTGAAAAAAGTCGAAGGGCACATGTTCGACGTCAGCGGCCGCACGGTGCAGACCAGCCTGTCTATCGGCGTAGCTGGCCTCAACGAAAAAACGCCAAAAGCGCAGGAAGTGATCGACCGCGCCCACCGCTGCGCCGACGAGTTGGGGGATGGCAACGCCATCAAACTCTACAACCCGGCCCAGGAATTGGCCGCTGCGGCGAATCGCGGCAACATCGTCGCCATGGTTCAGCAGGCGCTGGAAAACAACAGCTTCCGCCTGCTGTTCCAGCCGATCATCAGCCTGCGCGGCGACAGCAATGAGCACTACGAAGTGCTGCTGCGCCTGCTCAACCCGCAAGGCGTTGAAGTGCCGCCAGGCGAATTCCTCGAAGCGGCGCGCGACGCGGGCCTGGCCGAGAAGATTGATCGCTGGGTAATCCTCAACTCCATCAAGCTGCTCGCCGACCACCGCTCCAAAGGCCACAACACGTGCCTGTTCGTGCACCTGTCGCAAGCCAGTGTGCAAGACCAGACGCTGTTGCCGTGGCTGAGCGTGGCGCTCAAAGCCGCTCGTTTGCCGTCCGACGCCCTGGCCTTCCAGCTCAGCGAGCCGGACGCCACCACCTACCTGAAACAGGCCAAGGCGCTGACTCAGGGCTTGGCGGAACTGCATTGCAAAGTCGCCCTCAGCCAGTTCGGCTGTGCGCTCAACCCGTTCAACACGCTGAAGCACCTGAGCGTCGATTTCGTCAAAGTAGACGGCTCGTTCTCCCAGGACCTGAGCAACGCCGACGCTCAGGAAGCGCTGAAAACCCTGCTCAGCAGCCTGCACGCGCAAGCCAAGCTGACCATCGTGCCGTTCGTGGAAAGCGCCAGCGTGCTCGCCACCTTATGGCAGGCGGGCGTGAACTACATCCAGGGTTACTACTTGCAGGGGCCGAGCCAGTCGATGGACTACGACTTCGCGGCGGGTGATGAGTAAATCTAAACAGCATCGCGGCTAAAGCCGCTCCTACAGGGAACCTCGATTCCTGTGGGAGCTGCCGGCCCGGTCGGCCTTGATGGTCTTGAACTGCTCAAACAAAAAAGGCGCCCCACGGGGCGCCTTTTTTGTATCGGCAACGCTTAGTGCTGAGCAGAACCTGCGCCTTCGGCCTGCATACGGGCCAGTTCCTGTGCGTACAGGGCGTCGAAGTTAACCGGGGCCAGCATCAGTGCCGGGAACGAACCACGAACCACCAGGCTGTCCAGGGTTTCGCGTGCGTACGGGAATAGAATGTTCGGGCAGAAGGCGCCGAGGGTGTGGCTCATGGACGCAGCGTCCAGGCCCTTGATCAGGAAGATACCGGCCTGCTGCACTTCAGCAATGAACGCGGTTTCTTCGCCGGTTTTAACGGTAACCGACAGGGTCAACACCACTTCGTGGAAGTCGCCTTCCAGGGCTTTTTGGCGGGTGTTGAGGTCCATGGCAACGCTTGGCGCCCATTCCTGACGGAAGATTTCCGGGCTTTTCGGTGCTTCGAACGACAGGTCGCGCACGTAGATGCGTTGCAGGGAGAATTGTGGGTTTTCAGCGCCTTGAGCAGCGCCTTCGTTGGTCACTTGATCAGTCATGTGCAAAACCTTCTTATCGTTAAGTGCGTACAGATTCGTTCGGGACGTTAACCCTTGAGCAGCGCGTCCAGCTTGCCGGCGCGCTCCAGGGCGTAGAGGTCGTCGCAGCCACCGACGTGGGTGGTGCCGATCCAGATTTGCGGAACGGAGGTGGCGCGGGCTTTGCGGGTCATTTCAGCGCGCACATCGGGCTTGCCGTCGACGCTGATTTCCTCGAACGCCACACCTTTGTTGGTGAGCAACTGTTTGGCGCGGATGCAGTACGGGCACCAGGCGCTCGAATAAACGATGACGGCAGGCATATCACTTCACCACTGGCAGGTTTTCGCTGCGCCAGCTGGAGATTCCGCCAGACAGCTTGGCCGCATTGAAACCGAGTTTTTTCAAATCGCGGGCGACGGCGCCGGCGTGTTGGCCCAGGGCGTCGACCACGATGATGGTTTTCGCCTTGTACTTCTCCAGTTCGGCAACGCGAGTGGCCACTTTGTCGTACGGAATATTCACCGCGCCGACGATATGCCCGGTGGCGAAATCTTTGTTCGGGCGAACATCAAGCACGATGCCTTCGTCACGGTTGACCAACGCGGTCAGCTCACGCGTGCTCAAGCTGGCGCCGCCTTTGCTCAATTCGGTGAAAATCAGCAGTGCCAGCAACACCGCGAAAATACTGCTGAGCACGTAGTGGTTGGTAGCAAATTCAATCAGGTGAGCGAGCATCAATATGTCCCAGAACGGCAAAATGTCGGCCAGTATACACAGCCCCCAAGGGTGGCCAAACCCCGTCCAGCGGTGACGTAGCCGCTAACTTCGCTTTAAAATGCCGAACCTTTTTAGCCTGACGGAAAACTAATACGCGGGTGAACAATCCTTCACCGTGTTTCCCCAGGTAAAACCTCGATCTCCCATTGCCAAAAGCGAGCCGGATAATGACTGCCACGCCCAAACCACTCGTGCTAATCATCCTCGATGGCTTCGGTCACAGTGACAGCCCCGAGTCCAACGCCATTTATGCCGCAAACACCCCCGTCTACGACCATCTGCGCGCCACCCAGCCCAACGGGCTGATCTCCGGCAGCGGCATGGATGTCGGTTTGCCGGATGGCCAGATGGGCAACTCGGAAGTCGGCCACATGAACCTCGGCGCCGGCCGCGTGGTGTACCAAGACTTCACCCGCGTGACCAAAGCCATCCGCGACGGCGATTTCTTCAGCAATCCAGCTCTGGTTACAGCCGTTGATGCGGCCGTCGGTGCTGGCAAGGCGGTGCATATTCTCGGCTTGCTTTCCGACGGCGGCGTTCACAGCCACCAGGACCATTTGGTGGCCATGGCCGAACTGGCTGCCCAGCGTGGCGCGGAAAAAATCTACCTGCACGCCTTCCTTGATGGCCGCGACACGCCGCCAAAAAGCGCCCAGCCGTCGTTGCAACTGATGGACGAAACCTTCGCCAAGCTCGGCAAGGGTCGCACCGCTACGATTATTGGCCGCTACTTCGCCATGGATCGCGATAACCGCTGGGACCGTGTCGAGCAGGCTTACAGCCTGATCGTCGACAGCAAGGCCGAGTTCGAAGCGGCCAACGCGCAAGCCGCGCTCGAAGCGGCCTACGCCCGTGGCGAGAGCGATGAGTTCGTAAAGGCCACCCGCATTGGCGCGCCCGCCCAAGTTGAAGACGGCGACGCCGTGGTGTTTATGAACTTCCGCGCCGACCGCGCCCGCGAACTGACCCGCGCGTTTGTCGAGCCAGACTTCGCTGACTTCTCCCGCGCCCGTGCACCAAAGCTGGCGAGCTTCGTGATGCTCACGCAATACGCTGCGAACATTAAAGCGCCCATCGCATTCGCTGCCAGCAGCCTGGACAACGTGCTCGGCGAATACCTGGCGAAGAACGGCAAAACCCAACTGCGCATCGCTGAAACCGAGAAATACGCCCACGTCACGTTCTTCTTCTCGGGCGGCCGCGAGGAACCGTTTGAAGGCGAAGAGCGCATTCTGATCCCGTCGCCTAAAGTCGCGACCTACGACCTGCAGCCGGAAATGAACGCGCCCATCGTCACCGACCGCATCGTTGAAGCCATCGAGCAGCAGCGCTACGACGTCATCGTGGTCAACTACGCCAACGGCGACATGGTCGGCCACACCGGCGTGTTCTCGGCGGCGGTAAAAGCGGTGGAGTGCTTGGATGAATGCGTGGGCCGTATCGTCGCCGCGCTGGATAAAGTCGGTGGCGAAGCGCTGATTACTGCCGACCACGGCAACGTCGAGCAAATGGAAGACGAAAGCACCGGCCAGGCGCACACCGCCCACACCTGTGAGCCGGTGCCGTTCATTTACGTGGGCAAACGCGCGCTGACGATTCGTGAAGGCGGCGTGTTGGCAGACGTGGCGCCGACTATGTTGACCTTGATGGGCTTGCCCAAGCCTGCAGAAATGACCGGGGAAAGCATCGTAGTTTTGCAGTGACGAGGCTCGCTGGCGTCGCGTCGACCGCCGACGCGACGCCAGCATCAGCGCGTTATTCGTTGCCATAGCTCACCCGCTGATTGCCTTCGGCGGGGCGGTTGACGAAGACCGCGTCGAGATCACTGCTACCCCGTCCGAGCGCCGCGTTCCAGTTCGCTGAAAGATGAATGTAGTGACGCCGTAGTAGCGCGTACTCCGCATCGGATAGCCCCGCTCCGGCTTCGCCCAGAACATACGCCTCGAGCTTCTCGGCGATGCCGTGCAGTTCGGCGGGTAGGACGAGGCCAGGCGCGGTGATGGGCTTGAATGCCACGCCTACGCGCTCGGCCGCTGCCCGCATCGCGCGCATGTATACAAGCGATAACTCTCCGCGCACCTGCCGGGTACCGAGCAAGGCGGCGTACACCCGTTTTTGCGCGACTTCCCCTTCTTCCCGCCTAGGCTCAGGCACGCTCCAGGTGACGACGCTCAACTCTTCGGGCGCGAAATAGCTCAACCACTGCGCCCGGGTGCGCTCAAATTGCGCCTGCGTTCGCTGCCAGGCCGGGCTGCGCTCGTTGGCAGTGGTGACGGGGCAGTAGCTACTGTCCGGCTTGCTCAGCAGCACCCTCTCCGTCATGACGGGCCGATAACCGCCTCCCACATCGGAATGGCTGCCGGGCACCTCTACGTCGTAGTCGGTGCGGGTCAGCGCGAAGTTCTGCCGGTATTCGTCGCCCGCCACTAACTGCACGATGGAGCGCGCGCAGCCCACTGGCAGCTGCAATGGGACCCCGGCATTGTCGGCACTCGGCGCGCTGAAGGCGATTAGCAGCGGTTCGAAAATGTGCGCGACCGTGTCGAACAAACCGATGAAGTTCAGCGCCAGGTCGTGGCCGATACGCCAGTCGAACGCCTGAGGCAATAACGCCGATCCGGCGGGTATAAAACGGGCCAGCGCGGACGCTGGGCCTTTGCGTAAATCGTTGGCGCAGTGCCGGGCTGCGGCGGCTCCCCGGCTGAAGCCAAACAGGTCGATGGCAATGTCGCGAATGACCAGCCCCGGATTTTTTTCCCGCAGCCTGCGCATTTGCTCGACCACCAACGCCGGAACCTGCTCCACGCGGGTTAGAACACCCGTTCTGCCGCGTCCCGACCACTCGCTGAATAGGGAATCGGATTTACCGCTGCGGGTACCGATGCCTTCGACATACACCGACAGATACGCCGTCTCAGCATCGGCCGGAAGCGCTTCCTCGGCATGATTGGGATACAGGTCATACAGGCGCGCAATGTTGCTAGGGTCGTTGCCATAGCTGTTGTCTGGCGCGGCGCCTTCGTCGCTGTATCCGAGCGCGTGCAGGGCGTTTGCAGCCTGCGGGTCCACGCTCGCGTCGCTGGCCAGGCATTGCACGGTAGCGGCGTTGAGCTTGTTGTTGCCGGTGCCATCGAAGAACAAGCCCAGGTGCAACGTAACGGGGTGCTCCGATGGAGCTTCGCGCAGTTCCGGTGCGGTATAAGCGTTTTGCGGCGCAACGTGCGGCGAAGCGTTTGGCGCGGCGGCCGGCGTAAACATCGGCTCAGCGCCACTGGCGCGATCTTCGTTCAACCAACCTAACGACGGTGCCCGAAGGCTTTCGAGGGGACAGTTCATGCGGATTCTGCTCCATTAACTTCAACAACTTGTCCTTTGCCTCGGTGCCGCAGGGCGCTGCCAGGCGGCCCATTGGGCAGGAAGCAGGTTGAAGCCAACGGTGTTGAAGATAAGCAGGATCACTCCGAGCGCTGCTTTCCCTGTGGATTGTTCTGCCCGCGAATCGGCGACGAAAACCAGCGAAACGCCCATAAAAAAACCGGACTCAACGCCCGGTTTTCTTTCATCCCAAGCCGTATCAGTGCTTGGTTTCTTCGCCGGCTTTTTTGGCCAGGTAATGCACGAACAGTTGGTTGGCGTTGCCCAGCGAGGTCAGGTGGGCGTAGATCCAACCGAGAAAACCCGAGCGGTGCAGGTCGAGCACGTGCTCGTCGGCAAGGGCCAGGAATTTCTCTTCGTCGACGGCCAGGAAGTCGCTCAGCACAAACGACTCGCCGCTGGTGTGGCTCAGTTTCAGCGAGCGCGGCGCCAGCAATTCCAGTTCGTTGAGCTTGGCGACGAAACGACGGGTGCGCTCCATTTCGGCGGTGAAGTTTTGCAGGAACTGAATCATCTCTTCGAGGAATTCACTGTTCTGCCCTTCGGCGGTGAACAGCTCGCGGCCCTCTGCTTCGTTCCAGCCTGGGTAGGCCGCGTCGAAGCACACGGTGAAGTTCTCAGCGCCGTCTTGGGCCAGCACGAACGGGTAGCGACGGACGAAGGCAGGAATATAGGTGTTTTCGGTCCATTGCTGGTCGGCGCCGACGTAGCCGTTGTGGCCTTCTTTGAGGCCCAGCAAGGCGATTGGCATGGCGTTTTCGCCTTCACCGATAAATACGATGGGGTAGTGACGTGCGGCTTGGAAAAACTCCAGGCCGGCCAGCGGAACGAGGTGGGTGCTGGCGGCAAATTCACTGTTGTTGAGGCCGGCGAGCTTGAGGCTTTTGTGCTCGTCGCGGTTGAGGGCTTTGATGTCTTTGTAGAGCAACAAGGTGGTCATGCAGTAACTCCTGAAAATTCTGTTTTAACGAATGACGATCTGGGCCAGAACCTGGCCGCTGTCCTGATCCGCCACCACATCCTTGAGCGTGTTGGCTGCGACCAGGCTGATGCTTAAATGTTTGCCCCAGTTGAAGTTGAGCCCGGCGCCGACGCTTTGCAGGTCGACATCGGCGGTGCCCAGTTCCATAGCGCGGCCGTAGTCAAAAAACACGAAAGGCTGCCAACGTTCGCTGAGGTTCCAGTAACTCTCCAGATTCAGCGTCATGCCTTGCGGCGACGCGATAACTCCCGGTTCGTAACCACGCACGCTGCTGATACCCCCGAACTGGTATAGCAAAGTGGACGGCAGGGTCTCAGTATCACTGGCGTACTGCCAACCGAAGCGCCCCACTATCAGAAACTCCTTACCGACATTGCGGCTTACGTACGCGCTGCCGTTTAACAGTTGGTAGCTGCCGCTTTCGCCGGTGGTCTGGTTGTCGGTATTGGCCTGGCGCAAACGCTGTTCGTAGCGCACATACCAAGGCGCGTCGCGGTATTCCACCTGGCCTTTGAGCAGCATTTCGTCGGCACTGGTTTCGCTGAGGGTCAGGCTCTCGATGGTGGTTTCCGATTCCTGGTGGTTGTAGCCCACGCCGCCGAGCCACTGCCAATGCTCGTTCACCCAGTACGGATGGTCGTAGCCCAAACCGTAGGTTTGCGATTCGCCTTCAATGTTCAGAGCGGCCAGCGGACCGGTCTGAATCTGCAACGTGTTGGCGCCCGCCTCCACGTACACCACGCCGTTGTAGCGGTTCACCGGGCGGCTGTAACGCAGGCTGCCGTATTCCGAGCCGTCGGTGGCCACCGCCACGGCGCTCAGGGCGTCGGCGACGCCAGTCGGAGAAAACCAGTTCAGCGTGCCGCCGTACTGTTCGCGCCCGGTGCTTTCGTTGCCGTAGTTGTTGACGAACAGCGACCACTGCAACGGGTCCGGCTCGAATGCCTGCATGTCAACCCGCGTGGTGCCGAAGGTCTGCCCCGGCGCCAGACTCGCGCTTACCTGCGGGCCCGGCGTGGTGGCGTTAAAGCGCTGAATCGAGGTCATCAGCGCGGTGCTGTCCAGGGTTTCGCCTCTGCTGACGTTGAGGCGATTTTGGTAAAACGCCTCGTCTACGGATTTTCGGTCCTGCCAGGTCACTTCATCGACCTTGGCCTCCACCAGCACCACTTTCAGCACGCCGTTTTCCAGGTTCTGCGGCGGGATGACGGCGCGCGCCGTGAGCTGGCCGCCCGCCTCGTACAAGGCGTTGACCTCACGCAGCAGCGCATTCAAATCGGCAAAGCTGACCGGCCGCCCGACGTACTTCTGGGCGATGGCTTCCAGCGCTTCCTTGGGTAGAAACCCCGACGCGTTAAAGCTGACGCCGCTGAGCTGAAACTGCTCGCCCTGCTCCGGCAGTACCTGGTCGGCCGGCATATCGCCGCGCAGCGCCGGCACTTGCGTGCGTTTGGCGCGTTCTTCGTCGATACGTTGCTGCTGAATGCGTTCAATCTGCTGACGCTGCAGCGTCGGGTCAACCTGCCCCGGAATACCGGCGGGCACGCCGCTCGGCAGGGTGGCGGCCTGAACCGAACCGATCAGCAACAACGCCGTCAACCCACCGTTGAACACATGCTTGATTACAGATCCCACTTGGTTGCTCCGTCCGTTGTTTCCTGGCCGGGCACGACGCTGTATTGCGGTTGCTGGCTGTCATTCATATTCATGCGCGAATCCATCCGCATCTGGTTCCAGTTCGGCTGCCAGGTTTGTTCCGGCGCTTTGCCCGCTTTGAACGTATTCAAAATGGACGCCAGACGCTGCGCTGCCAGGCCCTGCGACATCTGCCCTTCGCTGAAGCTGGCGGCCGTGGTGCGCTGGGTGGTC
The DNA here is from genome assembly GCF_979258635.1 of Pseudomonas sp. AC070. Lineage (NCBI taxonomy): Bacteria > Pseudomonadati > Pseudomonadota > Gammaproteobacteria > Pseudomonadales > Pseudomonadaceae > Pseudomonas > Pseudomonas sp. AC070. The sequence goes on along the minus strand of NZ_OZ409871.1, from coordinate 313,993 downwards.
ACGCCGGTTTCAGACGGCGTGGCCGCGTGGGTTTCGCTGAAGTTGGTCAGCAACACCAGGTGCGTGTACTTGCGGTGCAGCACATAGGCGTCGGTGGTGCTGGTGATGGCGTCCTGTTTGAGCTGGAAGGCTTTATCCAGCTCATACAACTGCACATCCGCCAGCGGCTGATACAGCGGCGTCAGGTTGTCCATCAGCACGGTGGCTGCGGCGGTGTAGAGCTTGAGGAAATCGACGCCAGCGGCATCGCGCAGGTCGATTTTCTGGCCGGTGGTGGTGATGCTGCTGTTCACCGCATGCAGGCGCGGCGAGACGATGTCGGCCGCGTTCAGCTCGGTGATAAAGCGCTTGGCATTCGCCTCGCCTGTGCCTTCCACCCACAGGTTCAACTGACCGGCGCCGGTGTGGCGGCCGTACAGCTCAATGTCGGCCCCGTGCAACGCCACCGAGTTGCCGATGCGTGCATCCGCTACGCGAACCAAATTGCCCGACCACAAGCTCAAGGTCGGCGCGGTGGCCTTGGCCAGCACAATGCTGGCGTTTGTCGCCACGCCATTGCGCCAGCCAGCGTTCACCCGGGCGCCTTGGTCAGCGCTGAGTTCACGGCCGGTTGTGTCTGTCAGGCTGTCGAGCAGCACCTGCCCGCCCGCTACCAGGCGGTCGAAGAAGATGCTGTCGTCAGTCGAGCGCCAGGTCTGGTTTTCGAGGCTGCTGCTGGTGCCTTTCACTTCGATCAGCCCGCGTGCGAGCAGGTCGATAAAGCGGCTGGACGCCAGGTCATTAACCTTCATCACGCCACCGGAAGTGACGGAGATGTGGCCGTTACCAGCCGTGATAAGCGGCGTGTTGATGTCGCCCGAGGCGTTCAACACGATGTCACCGGTCTGGCTGATGCCGCTGTACGGCAGGCCGGTGGAAACAATGCCGCCCACTCCATGAGCGATGTCGCCGACGTTGATCGCGCCGTTCTGCGCCTCGAGAGTGATGTTGCCGCCCGCTTTCACCAGATTGCCGATGGTGATCGACTTGCCGGAAACGATGCTGGCATCACGACCCGCCGTCACGTTGGTGAGGTTCACCGCGCCGCCGATAATGAAGTTCAGGTCGCGGCCCGCTTCTGCATCACCGTTCAGGCTCAAGTCGCCGCCCACGCCCACCGTCAGGTCACGGCCGGCTTTGAGCGAATACTTGCCGCCAAACTTCACTTCCGGCATCGACAGGTCGCCGTTGGCGATGATCGACACGTCACGCTTGGCCTCGACCTTCAGGCCGGTGATATCGCCGTCGCCATTGGCCAGCAAGCCGGTGCTTTGCAGGAACACATCTTCATCCAGACTCTGAACGCGGCCGAAGAACAGATTGCGACCTTTGATCACCACCTGCTTGTTGGCTTCAGCGTTGCCGCCGAACACATCGCCGTCGGTTTCAACGTAGAGGTTCTCGGCCGATTTCAGGTGCCAGTTACTGGCGTTCAGCACCGTTGGGTCGAGTGGATCAGCCAGCACGCCAAAGCGAATGGTGCCCAGCGAACCGGCCTGGGTGGTGAGCTTCATGTCGCCGCCGCTGTAAGCCTTGAGCACGGTCAGGTTGCCGTTGGTCAAACTGGTCAGCGTGGTCAGGGCGTTGACGGTTCCCAGGTCAGCCGAGCCTGCGCGCAGGTCGATGGATTGGGTTTTGCTGTCCAGCGCATCCGCCGCAAACAACCCGCCCGCCTTCAACGACAGCTTGCCGGTGTTGCTCACCACGCGGGTGAGGTCCGCCGAGCCGACGTCGTAAGTAGCGTCGCCGCCGACGAGTGCGTTGCCGCCTTTCCAGTCGCCGAGGCCCTTTACATTCAACGTGGTGCCAACGCTCAGGTCGCCATAGGTCAGCTTGGTCGCAGGCGTCAGCGCCGGACCGGTGTGGCGCAGGGCCATGGAGCCGCTGGTGGTGGCGGTGGTCAGGTTCAGCAGGCCTGCGGTTTGCAGATCGAGGTTGCCGGTGATTTTCAGGTCGCCGATGGCCGAGCCGGTGCCCATGTTCAGGTGGGTGTCGCCGCCGCTGGTCAGCGACTTCAGTTTCAGATCGCCAGCGGTGGTCAGTTCGGACGTGCCGGTAACGGTGGCCGTGCCGATATCCGCGTTGGCGCTGGTCAGGGTCCACACGCCGCCGGTTTTCAACGTGGTCGCAATCAGGTCGCCGCTGAGGTCCATCAGCACATTGCCGGTAGTCGCCTCGGCGCTGCCCAGAGTCAGGCTGGCGCCTTGCAGGTCGAGGTTGCTGTTGGCTTTCAGGCTGCCGATGTTGACCAGGCCGGTGCCGCGCAATTGCACGCTGGCGTTGTTGCTGGTCACGCTGTTCAGGCTCAGGTCGCCGAGGCTGTTGAGGTATTGGCTGCCAGCGCTGAGCAGGCTGCCGCTGCTGATGCCCGAGGCCAGATTGGCGTAGATCGCGCCGGTGGTGGCGCTGACGTCCAGCGCTTTGCCGGCCAGGGTCACGTAGCGGCTGCTGGCGCCAATGTTGCCGCCGTAGGCGCTCAGGCGCAGCAGGTTCTGGGTTTTCCACAGGCTGTTGGCGTCGCTGGCGGCGAAGCTGTAGGCGCTGATGTCCAGGTCGGCGGTGCTGGCGGTGGTGGTCAGGTCGCCCAGGGTCGCGGTGCCGGTCACATCGGCGAACAGCCCGTTGCTGGCGCTTACCGAGGCGCCGGAGGCCATGTTCCACTGGCCGCCTAGCGTCAGGTACAGGCCTCCCAGGCTGAAGTCGCCGCTTTGCAGCAGGTCGCGGGTTTGGCCGATGTCGAGCAAGCCGCCCACGTTCACATCGCCCATGCGCAGCACGCCGGCCTGGCTGGCGGTGCCTTGCAGGCCACCGAGGTAGGCGTTGCCGCCGACGTCCAGTTTGATGCGGTCGTTAACGCCGCCGGTGCCGATCTGAATGCGGTCGGCGAGCGTGCCAACGTCACCGCTGACGTTCAGGTTCACCGCGCCGCCCAACAGGTTTTCACCCAATTGGCTGGCCGATTTCAGGTTGCCGATCACTTTCAGGGTCAGCGAGTCGACGCCAGTGAGGCGCTGCACCGACAGGTCGCCGTGGTTGATCAGGTTGATCAGGTTGGCGCGGGCGGTGAGGTTGCCGTCGATTTGCGTGTTCAAGCCGCCATTGCCACCGATGGCGCCGTTGCCGGCTTCCAGCACCACATCATGACCGGTAACGACCACGTTGCTGCCGTTGGCGCTTTCGATGTTGCCGTCGGTTTTGATGCGGACGGTCTGGCCTTTGACGTTGTAGATGTTGAAGTCTTGCTGGCCGCCCAGGTAGACGTCGCCATTGGCCGTGGCGGTGATGGTGCCGGTGGCCGTGACGTTGACGTCGTCGCGCTGCACCACGCTGAATTTCAGCGCGTTGGTGTCATCGAAATAAATGTCGTCCTGCTCGGCGCCGGCCAGGGCCGCACGTTGTGCGGTGGTCAGGTTGGCGCCGCCGCCATTGCTGAGGTCGAACTGCACGTCGGCGTCCAGCGCCTTGCCGATGCGGTTGGCCTGCAGCGTGACGTTTTTGCCGGAGATGTTCATCGCTTCGTTGGTGGCCGAAGAGCTGCTGCCACGGTTAAGCAAGCTGGCGGCGATGGAGAATTGCAGCTGGTCGGTGGTCCAGGCGGCTGTGCTGTTCATTTGCGTCAGCTGCGCGTCGCTCAGGGCGTACTGGTAATTCTCGTTGTAGCTCTGGCCACCGAACTCGGCGTTCATGGCGGTGTAATCGGCCACGCGACGGGCTTGTTCGCTGGTCACTTGCGCATCGGTCCAGCCCAGGCCCTTGAGTTGGGTGATCTGGGTGGCGCTGAGCAAGGCCTGGTTGGCGTCGAAGGCGTTGGCTGACCACACGCCGGTGTTGCTGTCGAGGCTCAGGCCGCGCTTGGCCCAGTACTGCGAGTAACGCTGGTTGCCGGCTTCGAGCAAGGCCGTTTTTTGTGCGGCGAGTGCGTCGGCAGCCTGCGTGCCGGTGAGGCCCATGCTGTTCCACAGCGCCTGCATTTCGCTGAGCTTGCGCTCGTCGTAGCTGACCGTGGTGTTGCCATCGAGCAGGTCGCCGTTGCGCACTTTGATGCCGATGTCGCCGCCGGCCAGCACCTGGTCGAGCCACAAATCGCCGCTGGTTTCTTCTACATAGATATCGCCACCGGCCACGGCCTTGAGCATCGCCGAGCCACTGAGGCTGCCGGTGTCGAGGTTGAGCACGGTGTTGGCGCCGCCGATGTTGCCGGCCGCCTGCAAGCTGATGCCCTGGCCTTTGACCACCACGCCGCTGTTAGCGGTGAGGTCGCCCTGGGTGCTGACGTTGACGTTGGCCCCGGCTTGCAGGGCGCTGAGGTTCAGGCCCGCCGAACCGGTGGCCTTGATGCCTTGCAGGTAAATGTTGTTGCTGGCCACCGCCGACAGGTTGTTGCTCACCTGCACACGCAGCGCTTGCGCCGCATCGCCCAGGGCACCGGCCGACAGGTTCAGGTCCTTGGCGGAAATCAGCACCGCGTTCGAGCCTTGGGTCAGCGCCTTGCCGCCGTTGAGGGTGATGCTGGTGGTGCCGCTTTCGTTGAACAGCGAGCCGAGCAGGCTGACGTTGCCGTAAGAGGTCACGTCCAGTTTGCCGGCGTCGTAGCCGATGAAGCTGACGGCGATGTCGGAGTCGGCACGCACGGTGTAACGGTCGATTTCCTTGAAGCCCTGCTGGGTCACGGTGGTGCGTGTGGTGCGATACACCTGGCACCAGATGAAGTGCTTCTTGCAGTAGCCACCCATGTCTTTGCGGATCACTTCGGCACCGGTGGTGGCGTAGCGTTCGTCCGCCTGGGTTTTCACCGTGCCGGTGGCCAGACCGCCCGGCACGTTGCTGGCGTCGCCCATGTACTCGGCGCCTTCAATCGGCGTGCTCGCGCCTTTCACTGTGCTCAGGCTCAGGGTGGAGCCGTCGCCAGAGGGCACGAAGCCCCAGAACTCGTCCCAGTACTCGACCTTGGTGGTGGTGTCGCTGGTGTCGCGACCTTGCAGCCACACGTAGGAACGGTTGTCGGTGGTGTTGTAGCTGGTGTCGCGGCCATTGGTGGTTTTCACCAGGTACTGCGAGGTGGCTTTGACCGCGTTGCTCCAGCCTTCGTATTGCTGCACGGCATTGCCGGCGTGGGTGTAAATGGTCGACCAGACGTCGTTCGGGTTGGCCGCCACTCGGCCCACGTCGTTGATGCGCAGGGTGCCTTCCACGCCCGAGCCGAGGTCGATGCCAGTGATGTTCAACTGGCGCGTGGTGTTGTTCACCACCTTCACCTGGCTGTAACCGTCGAGCACTTTCAGCGAGCCATTGCCGGTGCTCATGATGTGGCCGGTGAGCTCCATGTAGCCGCCCGCCACTTCCACTTTGTCGAGCACGATGCTGTCGGTGAGGAAGTTGTAGCTGTAACCGATGGCGCCGGTGCGGGCGTCCGTGGTGGCCAGTTGCACGATGGCCGCGCCGCCGCGTTTCCACGCTGCACGCAAGCTGTCGAGCGCGGCGAAGTTGGCGTCGCTGAGGGTCACGCTCCAATCCTGCACACCGCTCTGCACCAGGCCGTTGATGTTCAGGTACAGGGCGTTGATCACCACGTTGTTGCCGGCGACCACGCCGCTGCCCGCGGCCGGGCCTTTGAGCACGCCGTTGGCGTTGTTGCTCGCCGGGTCGCCACCGATGTGGGTGAAGGCGTCGAGGTTATTGAGCACGAAATCCTGGCCGGCGGTGAGCTTGAGGCTCTGGCCACGGATGTCGGCGTTGGCGTAGATGCTGCCGTAGCTGGCGGTGATATCGATCAGGCCACGTTTGTTGTTGATCGTGCCCTGCACGTAGATATCCGGCGCCGGCATTTTCAGGCCCGAGCTGTCGACGATGCCGTTAGCCGGGTTGAAGGTGTTTTTCACCGTAATCACCGGCGCCGCCGAGTTTTCTGCCACTTCGATGACGTTGAAGTTGGCCACCGCGTTGCCTTTGTTGGCCGAGGTGATGCCGGCCTTGTTGAGCATCTTGGTGTCGTTGAACAGCAGTTGGCCGCCTTCACGGTTTGGAATTTCCAGGCCGGCCAGGCTGAGGAACGCCGCGCTGTCGTTGATGATTTCAATCTTGGCGTCGCCCGGTGCATGCAGCGCGCCGCTGCCCACCAGTTGATCGCCCTTGACGAAGATATTGCCCGGACGCGCCAGGATCGGATCGACGTTCAGAATCAGCACGTTGAGCTGACCTGGCAGCGTGCCGTCGGCTGCGGTGCCGCCCATTTGCACGTAGAGCTTGTGCAGGGTCTGGTTGAGCAGGTTGAGCTCTGCCTGGAACGCGGCTTTCTCCAACGGCGAGAGGCCGTAGTTGCTGAGCTGCGATTGCAACTGCGCCACACGGGCAGTCAGCAGTTGCGAGTAATCGCCACTGGTCATGTTCCAGGTGATGCCGTCGCTGATCTGGCTGAACACCGGCAGCACGGTCAGGGTGCCGGTGGTGCTGGCGGTGACGTTTTTCGGGTCCACCACCACGCCATCGACGAGGTACTTGAGGCCGGTAATGTGCAGGATCTGCTGGCTGTACACGCCGGTTTCCATCGTGCCGTTGACGGTCACTTTGGCCAGACCGGCGTTGAGCACGGTTTTGCCGCCGGTGATGTCCAGCGACACGCTGCCCCCCAGCGCTTTGATCAACGCGGCGGCCGCTTCGCGGTACAGGTCTTTGCCGATGCCCTCGCCTGTCAGCACGCCGTAGCCGGTGCCGGCGTAGGCGTAAATGTCACCCACGCTGCGCAGGCTGCTGCCGGCGTTCACAGTGACGTTGCTGTTGCGCTGGTAGTTGGCTTCGGCGTCGGGGTCGTTCACCACCGGGAAGGCGGTGTTGTTCCACAGGTCGGTGCGCGCGGTCAGGGTGGCTTTGTTCATCGCCCCGCTGATGTCGAAACCGCTGTAGAGCTTGGTGTCGCCGTAGCTGAATATTTTGGCGTTGGTGTCCACCAGCACGGTGTAGTTGGCGCTGACCTTGGCCAGGCTGTTGCCCATCGCCGCGCCCGCCAAACCATAGGTTTTGGCGTTGGCACGGGCGTCGATGTCGTACAGGCCGCTGGACGACAACACCACATCGCCAACGCTCCAGATGTCGGCGTTTTTGCCCACCGACACGCTGGCGTTGGACTGCTTCACTTCAAGGGTCGAATCGGCCTTGGCGATGGAGATCGCGCCGCCGCTGTCGAGCTTCACTTTGTCGCGGCCATACACGTAGTTGTAGGCCTGCACTTTCAGGTGATTCGGGTTGCGCCAGTCGCCCGCCAGGGTCAGACGCACGCCGTCGCCGAGGCTGCTTTGCGTGGTCAGGTTGATGGCGCTGGTGCTCAGTGCAGCGGCCGCATCGACCACGCCGCCAGAGCCGGACACCACGTTGAAATCGGCGCTATCGGGTTTCACCACATCGCTGCGGGCGCTTTGTTCGTACGCCTTGGTGGTGACGTAAGAGCCGCCGACCAATTCGCTGGTGGTGGTCAGGTTCACGCTGTTGATGGCATGCGCACCGCTGGCGCCGAGCAAGGCGGCGTTGGTGCTGTTGACGAAGCTGTTGAAGGTCGACAGGTGATACGACGCCAGATTCAACGCACTGAACGCCGCCGCCGTGCCGCTGCCACCCACGGCATAAAGCGCCGCTTTGGTGGTGCTGTTGTCCCAGGTTTTCGCGATGGCGGCCGCGCCGCTGACCAGGCCGCCTTGGCCCGATACCGAGCTGGCCAGGTTATCGACGCTGGAATTGGCCGACACGTTGAGCGCGCCCATGCTGCCGCTGAACACACCATTAACCAGCGCTTGCGTGCTGGGGTCGGCGGTGGCTTGCGCCACGGTGGCGCCCACGGCCAGCAAGCCGCCGGCATAACCTTCGGTGGAGGCGCGCTGAACCACGTCGGTACCGGCTGCGAACGTCCAGTTGCCGCCGCCCACGCCGACGAAGCGGGTGCTGTTCTGGCTTTGTAGCAGGCTGGTGCTTTCATTGTGGGCGTTGGCGACCACGGCGTTGGCCGACACGCCAACGCCACCGCTGACACCGAAACCGTGCACGTTAACGGTGTCGTTGTTGCCGTTCTGGGTGATCAGGCTGTTGAACGTCGCGCTTTTGCCTTGCAGCAGCGCGCCGCTGCCAAAGGTCACGCTGCTGCTGGCCTTGGCCAGCGCATCGATGACCGACGCCCCGGCGGACACCAGGCCGCCCAATGCCACGCTGAGGCTTTCGGCCTTGAGTTGCGGGCTGGCTTCGGCCTTCACCGTCAGCGCGTTGCTGGCCGTGACGCTGGCATTGTTGCCCACCGACACGGTGGCGCTGCTGAGGTCTTTGGCGGTAATCACCGCCGCGTTCACACCCACCAGCAAACCACCGGCAGCGCCTTGCGCCTTGAGGGCGACCGGCGCTTGCGAGGTGGCCCAAAGCGATACATCGGTGCCGCTGACGGTGGCGTTGGCCGCCACGTTGGTGGTGACAGTGCTGTTATGCGCCGCCACACCCAGCACCAGCCCGGCGCCACCGAGGCCGCCGGCTGCGACGCCGAGGGCTTGCACGTCGAGCGCTTGTTTATCGCTGGCTGAGGCCGTCAACGCGCCGGTGCTGGCGACAATGCCGCTGAGGTTGGCGTTGACCAGGTTGTTCATCACCGCCACGCCGACTGCTGCGCCCAGGCCAATGCCCAGACCGCCAGCGCCGGTGATGGCTTTCACCGTGACCGCCGGTGAGCTGTTGAGGTTTTGCGCCACGGCGTTAAGCGTCAGGCCGTTGCTGTTCAGATTGCCGCCAACCACTTCGGCGATGACGCGGGCGTTGGACAAGGTGTAGGCAATGCCGGCGCCAAAGGCGGTGCCGCCAACCACTACGCTACCGGCGAGGTTGCTGGAGTAGAGCTTGTCGCTGGCGTTGACGTTGCTGGCGCCTTTCGCGGTGACCGTGCTGGCGCTGACGCGGGCTACGGTTTCCTGCTTGTAGTTGGTGTTTTGCAGGCGCGACTTCACTGCCACGTTGCTGGTGGCGCCGTTCAGGCGCGTGGTGTCGCTGCTGTTGCTGCTGGTGGTCAGCGTGGCGCGGTCACCGTTGGCCGGCTGATTGACCGTCTGGTAATCGAGGTTGGCGTTGCTGTGCGAGCCGAGTTTGTCGCTCAGGCTCAAGGTGCCGTTGCCGCCGTTGTCGAGTTCGTCCAGCGGGTTGCTGCCTTCCTGCGTCAGCACGCCGGAACCGAGCAGCAACAGGCCGATGCTGCCGCCCAGCGAGCTGCCGCCGGAGATGCTGCCGGTGACGGTGGTCAGGCGCGCATCGACTTCGCGTTGCGCATCCACGTTGAGCGCGTTGTTCAGGTACGCGGTGCTGCTCAACAGCTGCGCGCGGGTGGCGCTGTTGGCCACCAACACGCTGGCCGCTGCGCCTGCCGAGCCGCCGCCACCGACCGCCGCCGAGCCGCCGACCAACAGGGCATCGAGACGGTCTTTGGCGGTAATGCTCAGGCCACCGGCGTAGGTGGAGCTGGTGCCGATATCGGCGTAACCGACACCGGCTTCGGTGGTGTTTTCCAACATCACCACCGCAGTGGAACCGGCCATGGCCGCAGCGCCACCGGAGGCGCTGGTGGCGGTGGCGAGAATGCCGGTGCTGGTGTTTGCATCCACATCCACCTGACCACTGCTGGCCACGCTGGTGCGTGCGCCGCCGCTGGCCTGTTCGCCGATCCACGCGCGAACCAGGCTCTGGTTGCTGGCGTAACCGACGCTGGCACCGGCGCCCACCACGCCACCGGACAAGGTGGCGACGTTTGGCGCCAGGCGGTTTACCGAGGCGGCGTTCAGTTTCAGCGAGCCGACGTTGAGCTTGCTGCCAGTGTTAACCAGCGCCTGCGTGCTGCCTTTCAGAATCAGCACACCGCCGCTGCCAGCCACGCCGACAATGCCGCCGCCGAGCGTGGTGACAATGTCACTCGCCGCTTGCGTGGAATTGGCGCGCACCAGGGTTTGGCCCCGGCTGTTGAGCGTCACGTTGCTCAGGCGCGCGGTGGTGGCGCGGTCCATGATCACCGTGTCGATGGCGGCCGCAACGGCCGCAGCACCTAGCGACACCGCGCCGCTGAACACACCGCCAAAGGTGAAGCTGTGGCTGGAAGCAGCCACGCTGACTTGCTGTCCGGCAATGGCGGCGCTGGCGTTGCCGGCGTCCTGGTTGATCTTGGCGTCGTCGATATACGCCGTGGTTTTACCGCTCACCAGGCTGGTGTTGCTCAGGCCGGATACGGCGGCGCTGGCAATCGGCACCAGCGACACCGCCGTGCTCAGGCTCAACTGACCGAGCTGCTGCAAGGAGCCGGCGCGAACGGCGATGCCGTGCACGGTTTCCAGGCCGGTTTTCAGGTCCAGCACCGGGTTGAACTGTTCGGCATCGGCCCAGGCGTTAACGTCGGGCGCGTTGCTGAGAATGCCGTTACCCACCGACAAGCCGTTGCTGCCGCCGCCCAAGGCGTCGACCCGCGTGGCCGCGCCAGCAATGCCAGCCTCGGTGGTGCTTTCCAGTTGGTTGACCGACACCAGGCCGGCCACGGCGGCGGTGCCGCTGCCGGCAACCACCATGGCGCCGGAGCGGATCACGTCGCGGTTGTTGGCGAGCACGCCCACGTCTTCGCTGGCCTTGACCAGCGCGCCGCCGTTAATCAGCGCCTTGGCGGCGGTTTGAATCAGGTTGGTGGCGATACCCGCCGACACCGCGACGGTGCCGGAGAAGCCGGCCGAGATCGACGCCGAATTGATCGCGGCATCGGAACCAGCCGTTACCAACAGTTGCTTGACGGTCCAGGTGCTGAGGTCTTTGTGGCCCGACAGGCGCGCTTCAATCTGGTTGGTGATGCGGTTGACCGCTGCTGCCACGCCGACCGCGACGCTGCCTGCGCCGACGGCGCCGCCGGCCAGCGAGTTGATGGTCGACGCGTCTTTGGCGGTAATCGCAACGTTATCGGCGCTGCCTTTGCTGGTGTCGATGGCCGCCGTGGTGACGGCGCCAATCAGGTTGGTGGTGTTGGAGAACACCGCCGCGCCCGTGCCGGCACCGGCGCCGCTGAGGGCCAATGTGTCGATTTGCGCGGTGGTCAACGCCGACACAGTGAGTTTGGTGAAGTTGGCGTTGGGGTCCAGGGTCAGGCTGCTGTTTTCGATCAGCGCCTTGCGTTCCTGGGTGATCTGCGTGACCGCCACGGCACCAGCGCCCGCACCGTTGCCGGCGCCTTGCACGTTGCCGGCCAGGGTTTTCACGGTGGCAGTGCCGTCTTCCACCAGCACGTTGACGGTGTCAGCGCCGGTCAGGGTAACGCCGCTGAGCGTCGCCAGGTCTTTGCCTTGCAGCAGGTTCACGGCCACCGAAGCGCCGACGGCGGCATTGCTCGAACCGCCCGCGCCCACGGCAGCGGAACGTACCGTCATGGAGCCGCGCGCTTGCACGTCGAGTTGCTCGGCGATGGTCAGGCTGCTGCCGGAAATGCGTGCGTCGCGGGTCAGGGTAATCAGGCTGTTGGCGTCTGCCGCGCCCACCGACAAACCACCGCTGCCGGTGATGGTGGCGGCCAGGGCGTTGATGGTGCGATTGCCTTCTACGCGTACATCCAGCGAATTGGCGCTGAGGCTGCCGCCTATAACGGAGGCGGTTTCAGTGCCTTTGAGCACGCTGGTGGTCACCGCGCCGTTGACGGCGATATTGCCGCCGCCGCCCGCCGTGACGGCGATGGTGTTGATTTCCTGATTGGCGCCGGTGCGCACCACGGCGTCATCGAAACCGGTCACGGTGGAGCCGTTGATGGTGGCGGTGCGGTCGGCGTTGATGATGTTCACCGCCGAGGCGGCGCCGAACGAGCCGTTGCCGCCATAGGTCACGGCGCCGGCCAGCGAGCCGATGGTCAGGCCATTGCCGCTGCTGGCTTTGACGCTGAGGTCGGCGCCGCTGGTTTGGGTCACGGTGCTGCCGGTGATGCCGGCATAGTCCTGACCCAGAATGACGTTGTTCACCGACGAAATATTCACCGCACCGCTGCTGGCGCCGGCGCCGCCCACGGCGATGCCGTAGATTTCGCCGTCCAGGCCGCTGAGTACGGTGAGATCGCCGCTGAGGTTGACCGTGCTGTTGCTCAGCAACGCGCTGCGGGTGCCGCTCAACTGGTTGTAGGCGAACGCAGCGCCAATGGCTGCGCCGCCGTCGGCCAGGGAAATATTGCCCGCCGCCGACCAGATGCTGTTACTCAGGCCCGGCTGGCTGGCGTACACGCTGAGCGCTTTGGCGGTGAGGGTGCTGTGATCGAGCAGCGCCTCGGTGGCGCCCGCGATGCGGTTGTAACTCACCGAACCGGTGAGCGCGGTGCCGCCGGAACCCGCTGCGCCGGCTACGGCCACGCTGCCGATCTGGCTTTGTTGCGCGGCGACGATGGCGGCATTGCCGCTCAGGGTGGCGGTGACATACGCGAGTTGCGCCTGCACGGTTTGTTCGATGTCAGTCAGCGCCACAGCGCCGCCGATGGCGCCTTTGCCGCCGAAGGAAATGGCACCGGCCAGCGAGTAATAACCGCCGGCTTTCTGTGCCGACAAATCAAGCGTGCCGGCCTGAATGCTCAGCGGTTGCGCGGCGCTGCCGAGAATTTGCGCTTTGACCGTGCCACGGTCGACCACCGCAGTGCCCGAACCCAACGACGCGGCTTTGCCGGAACCGGCAACACCGACCGCAGCCGCCAACACTTCGGTGGCGTTATAGGCGGCCACTTTCAGCGCACCCGTGAGGTTGGTGCTGACGTTGGCCATGCTCGCCAGGTAATCGCTGCCGGCGTAGATCAAACCAAACGCGGCACCGCCTGCGCTCTTGCTGCCAATGGCCACGGAGCCGGCGATGCCCAGAATCGCCTCGCCCGACACCTTGCCGTCGAACAGCGAGTGGGTGGTGCCGTCGTACTGGCCGTCGTTGTCGGTATCGCTGCCATCGGTGGTGGTGGCGTTAACGTCGATGCTCGACAGGCTGTCTTCGTAGCCAAGGTCGGCGCCAGCCAGGGTGCCGGCAGCATTGGTGTCGAACTTGCTGTCCAGGTCGGTGAGGCTGGAGACGCTGCGCGCCTGCACATTCACCGCACCGCCCGTCAGGCTGGAGGTTTTCAGACTGCCGCCGCTTGGCGTGTAGCCATCGACGCGGGCGCTGACCTGGTTGTCGAGCACGCCGGCAAAAATCGACGCGGCGCCGGCTTCACCCGAGGTGGCAGCTACGCCGAGCGCGGCGAGCAAAGTTTGCGTGGCGCTGTAGGCGCCGACGTCGAGGGTGGCGAACGTGCTCGCCGTGCTGCCCAGCCATTCGGCTTTGATGGCGTTGGCGATATACGCCAACGTTACCGAAGCGCCGACGGCGCTGCCGCTAGCGCCTTTGGCACCGGCAAACGCACCGCCACCGATCAGCGAGCGGGAACGGTCGTAGGCCAACACTTGAATAATGCTTGGCGCACTGGCGCGGCCGGCGATAGTGCTGTTTTGCACCCGCGCCACGGTGCTGTTGGTGAACTGCCCGTACGAGCCGGAAATGGCTTTCGCATCGTTGGAAACCGAACCCGCTGTCGCAGCGGCCAGGCCCAGGCCCATGGCGATCAGGTCGCCATCGGTGGCGGCGTACACCTTGAGCAGGTCGTTGTTATTCAGGGTGGCGTTTACCACTTCGGCAGTGGTGACGTTGGCCAGGGCGTTGGCGGCAATGGCGCCGGCCAATGCAGAGCTGGTCTGCGACTGGTTGCCGTTTTTCGCCAGGGTGATGGCGCCTGCGCCTGAGCCGGCGAACTGGTGCGTCTGGTTCAGCGCTAGCACGTTGACCTTGCTGCCTTTAACGGCCGGGTCGCGTGGGTCGAGCACGATATCGCCGAGGCGCGCGCGGGTGGTTTGCCGCGACACATTGATGCTCACCGAACCGGCCACGGCCAGTGACGACTGCGGCACCTCACCGGTGCGCGTCGGGTCGTCGTCGAGCATGTTTTTAACTTGGTTCCACTTGGCTTTGGCTTCGGTCAGCACATCGCCCAGGCCCTGAGTGATGGCGCCGAGCAAGGAGGTGGCCTTGCTGGCGGCGCCGCCCGAGGCGTCTTGGTTCGCGGTGGCGGCGTCTTGCTTTTCCTTGTCTGTACGCGCCACGGCGCCGGCCAGGGAAAACGCACCGCTCTGCCCGCTGGATACGGCCTCCATGTCGAGCTCATCGACATTCCAGGTCGACGACACACCCAACACGCCGGGGATGCTCAGGGCGCGCCATTGGCGGTTGTCGCCAATCAGCGCCTGCACGTCGGTCTTCACATAGTTGACCGCAATGCCGGCACCCACGCCGGTGTCTTCGGAGAAGCCCAGCGCACCCGCCGCGCTCCACAGGCCAAGGATGTGCTTGGCATCCATGTCGACGCGATCGGCTTTGACCGTGGCGCCATTGTTGATCGAGGCATTCACCGTGGTGTCGATCAGGGCCAGCACCAGCGAGCCATTGCCCGCCGCGCTCGGGCCTTTGCCGGCAGACGGACTGATGCCGATGAGCAGGTCTTTTTCCTTCGCCGCCACCGACACGCTTTTGCTAGTCACTTGGGTGCCGGCGCCAATGCCGGCGACCGCCGAGCTGTCGTGCAGCATGATGTTCAGGCCGGCACCCACGGCGCTGCCCTTCTCGGACTTGGAGCCAAACAGGGCGATGCTGAAGTTGCCCGCCACGGCCAGACGCTCGACGCGGTTTTCGGCCAACAGACTGACCGGAGCCGCCCAGTTGTTGCTGCCGTTGGCGGGCGTGGTGTTGCTCCAGTTATCGGTTTGCAGGGTCCACAGTTTGAGCAGGGTGCCGTTGGTGTCGAGGTCACGCCACAGCTCGCTGCTCCACGCACCGGTGCCGGTGGTGGTGAGGCTGCTGTTGTCGCCGACCCAGGCGGCAGCGTTGATGTCGTTCTTCATCACCGACACGGCGCCGGCCAGGCCGAGCTTGTCGGCATCGCCGGTGGCGTTGGCGTATTGGCTCGGCAAGTCGCCTGGGCTGCTCACGGCCTTGGCCATGTCTTTCAGGCCGTTGTACCAATCGCTCAGCGAACTCCACTCGTTCTGGCTACCGAACGAAACGGCCGCTTTATCGTTGATCGGCACTTCGTTTTTGGCGCCCACGCCGATGTGGCTGGCTTTGACGGTGACGTTGTCGCCAATCAGCGCCTTGGTGGTTTGCTGCAACTGGCCGTAAACCATGGCCACGCTCATGGAACGCGCGGCGGTGTCTTTTTCTTTGACGTTGGAGTTGATCGCGCTGGAGGCGGTGTTGCGCAAGCTGGCCTGGTATTGCAGCGCTTGCACGCTGACGTCGCCGCTGACATCCACGCTCAGCGAGTTGCTGCTCGTCGCGCCCAACAGCGCTTGCGCGTTGTGCTCGGCCAGGGTGATCGCGACCGCCGAACCCACACGCAATTTGCTGCCATTGGTGGGCTGCGCTTCGTCGAGGGTAATGCCCAGCAGGCTGGTGATTTTCGGTGTGATAAAGCTGATCGAGGGGTTGGTCAGCTTGGAAACCAGAAAGTCGAACGAGCCCTTGCCCACCTTCACTTCGGCCTTGGTGGCTTGCTCGTAAATGATGTCGACAGCGCTTACGTTGAGGTTGCGGCCTTTGCTCAGGTCGGCATTGAACTGCGCCTGGGTGCTGCTCTCGAACATCGACAAGGCCAACGCCGGGCCACCGCTGGCGCCCAGGCCGATAGCGTCGAACGACACGTTGTTTTTCAGGGTTTGCTCGGCCACGGCGCGGGCGGTGATGTCGCGGGTGACGTCAACTTGCGCGCCCTTGTTCACCGTGACATGGGTGTCCAGATCGGTCACGCCCATGCCAAAAGCAAAGCCCATGGTGGTCAGTGCATTGCCGGCAGCGTCGTGGCTGTTGACCGCTTTGGTGTCCAGGTCGAGCGTGTTGTCGCTGGTGGCTTCGAGCAGTAAATCATTGCCGGCGGTGAGCTTGGCGCCGCTGGCCACTTGCACCGAGGTCTCGCCTTTCAGGCTGCCGTAAGTCAGACCCAGACCAAACGGAATCAGGCTGTTGAGGCCTTCAACTTTGCCGTTGATATTGCTGTCGATCTGCCGGGTGCTTTCGGCGGTCACGCTGAGGTTATTGCCGGCTTTGAGATCGGCGCTGGCCGCGACTTTGACGGTGGCGTCGGAGCTGACAATTTGCAGGCCGATGAAATCTTGCAGTGCCAGCAACTCGCTGAAGTTCGCCGGGTTGGCCGCCAGCATCGACTTGAAATCGTCGCGGTTGTAGGTGTTCAGCGAGTCGTACAGCGTGCCGAACGCCGACACGTTGTCCAGACTCAGCAGGCTGCTGGCCCACAACGGTTTGATGATCGCTTTGCTGCGCGCATCGATAACGATGTCGCGGCCACGGATCAAGCCGCCAACGTTGACGCTCGCGGTGGCGGTGGTCCAGCCAGCCAACTGCTGGTCGGTGGCGAACGCTTGCACGGTCACGTCGCCCGCCTTGCTGGCGTCGGTGCTGTGGCTGGCGTCGAGGGTGGAGCCGCTTTCCAGGGTGACGCTGGCAACGCCCAGGCCGCCGGCAAAGATCGCCCGCGGGGTGGACGGCAGCAAGTTCAGGTTCGCGGCGGTGGTGTTGTCGTCACCGCAGAACGTGCAGCTAATGTCGCTCAGCGCTTGCACGGTGATGTCGCCCGCCTTGCCGGCGCCACTGGCGGTGGTGCTGACTTTGGCGCCACTGGCCACGGTAATGCTTGGCGCTTCGACGATCACATCACCGGCATCTTTGCCGGCCGTGCCGCTGGTGTTGACCAGTGCGCCGTTCTTCAACTCGACCTTTTTCGTGCTGGCGATCTGCACGTTGCCGCCCGAGTTGTCGGCCATCAGCGCAGCCAACTCACCGCTGACCTCCACGCCGTTTTCGCCGACGATTTTGATCGAGCCATTGGCTTGCGCCAGGCCCGTGCCGACGCTTACGCCTTGCAGGTTTACGGTGTTGACGAACACCGTTTCGGCCGCCGAGGTACCGGCTTGCAGCGAGGCGCCGGAGGCAACCACCGCCGAAGCGGCGAACAGGTTGATTGAGCCGGACGTGTTGACCGTGCCCTTGATTTCCACCGTGCCGCTGCCACCATCGAACTGGCCCGTCGTCAGCGCCGTAACGGCCGCCGTGGCTTCGGCAGTGGTGCCGCCGTGGGCGATGGTGGCGAGGTTGCGCATGTCGGTGGCGGTCGGCGTGGTGACCACCAAACTGCCGACGTTAACCACACCACTGGCCCCGACGACCAGACCGTTAGGGTCAGCAAAAATGATGTTGCCGCCAATCTTGCCGGCCGAGATGCCGTTGAGCGTGCCGTTGATTTCGGCCTTGGCGTTGTGCACCAGGTTGACCAGATTCGCCGCGCCCGTGGGCACGTACAAATTCACCGTGTTGCCCTGGCCGACCACGAAGTTGCCGAAGGAGTTGAAACCGGTATTGCCATGCACCGTGGCGGTGGTGATGTCCGTTACCGTGGCGCTGGTGTTAGCGATGTTCGTTGCCGTGGTCATGCCCGACACCGAGCCGATGCCGGCGCCGAAGTTGCCGTCGTGCACGGTGATGTTGTTGCCAGCGGCGGTCGCCCACGCCGGTATTACCCCGAGGCTGGCGAGCAGCGCGGCGGTGATACGGTTGGGTTGGAAGCGCGGCCCCAAACTCGCGGCTACAGCCTGTGCTGCAGGGTGCTGGGGGGAATTACGCTTAACCATGACGACCTCGCTGTCGGGAACTTTCCACAACAGGCATTGTCGGCCGGGCGGTCAAACGTGAACTAGTCGTGGTCGTTCATGCTTGTGAACAACCGTTGACAGCTGTCAGTAGCCAGGCGCCATCAGTTTGACATCTCGCCTTGCACCGCAAGCTTGTAACCCCGGCCGTAGACGGTCTGGATCAGTTGCGGGCGGTTGGAATTGAGCTCGAGTTTGCGCCGCAGCCGGGCCACCAGCGTGTCGACGGTGCGCAAATCCCCGGAGTCTTCACTCTCAAGACCATGGCGCAAACAGGCGAGCAAATCGTTGCGATTGACCGGCTTGCCGCGCCGCTCGATCAACCCCACCAGCAAGGCGAATTCGCCCGCCGTCAGCGACACATCGCTGCCCTCCTCGTCGCTGATTCGGCGGCGCAGCAAATCCACTTTGTAGGTACCGAGCAGCACATCTTGATCCGTCTTATCGCCCTGGCGGCGACGCAACAGACTGCGAATTTGCGCGAGCAACACACGCAGATTGACGGGCTTGGTGATGTAGCAATCGGCGCCGGTTTCGAGACCGGCCACGCGGTCGAAATCGTCGTCACGCACGGTGACCAGGATGATGCCGATTTGCGGGCTCTTACTGCGCAGCTGGGCGGCGACGGTGAGGCCGTCGATATCGGGCAGGCCGATATCGAGGATGACAGCGGCGGGCTGATGCCGCTCGAACAGGCGCATGCATTCATGGCCCGAAGGGGTGCTGAGCACTTCATAGCCGGCGTTGACCAGATACAGCGAAACCATCTCGCGGATTTCTGGTGCGTCTTCGACGACTAGGAGTTTTTCCATGCTGAGTGCGCTCGGCTTGTTGTTATGGGGCGCGATTGTGGGGGGTTAGAGGGGAGAAATACTAGATGCGCTGATCGGGGGCGGTTGCGCCCGCCTCATCGCGTGTTCTCGTCCGCGATCTGGCAGACGTACGCCTATTCACAAAATTACATCCGTCATCCTCGCGAACGCGGGGATCCAGAATGGCTAGCCGAACAGAGACGTTGGACTGCACAAAAATCTACGGTCCGGCCTTCAAACCATCCGCATCGCTCACGCCTGCGCTCGGCACAAGACGAAGACCAGGAGTCACACCAACTTATGCTCCATCGCATACTTAACAAGATCCGCCACCGACGCCGCATTCAGCTTTTGCATCAGCCGCGCCTTATGCGTGCTAATCGTCTTGTTGCTAAGCGCCAGCTGCTGCGCAATATCGTTAACGTTGGCACCCTGTACGAGCCGTTCAAACACCGAAAACTCCCGCTCCGATAGCCGCGTGTGCAAGGGCCGCGAGTCGGTCAGGCCGACCTCAAACACCATGCGGTCGGCCAGCTCCGGGTCGATGTAGCGCCCACCCGCCGCCACGCGGCGGATGGCGGTGAGTAGCAGCGCCGGGTCGCTGTCTTTGGTGGCGTATCCGGCGGCGCCGGCTTTCAGGGCGCGGGCGGCCATTTGTGCCTCGTCGTGCATCGAGAGCACCAGAATGGCTGGCGGATTGCTCAGCGCGCGGATGCGTGGAATGGCTTCCAGGCCGTTGACGCCGGGCATGGAGATGTCGAGCAGCACCACTTCGCATTCGGTATGCCGCAAGGTCTCCAGCAACTGCTCGCCGTTGCTCGCTTCGCCGGCGACGCACAGGTCTTTGGCCAGGCCGATCAGTTGCTTGATGCCTTCTCGCACGATGGTGTGGTCTTCGGCGACCAGTACACGAATCACGGTTCTATCTCCTCGTTACGTGCGGCCAGGGGAATGCGCACGGTCAGGGTGGTGCCCTCGCCCAACTGGCTGTCCAGGCGCAAGGTGCCGCCCAGCATCAGCACACGCTCGCGCATGCCGACCAAGCCAAACGAGGCGCTGCGTCCAGGCGTGGCGACAAAGCCGAGGCCATCGTCGGCGACGGTCAGACACAGATCGTCCCCTTCGCGCTCCAGCCGCAGCTCGACAGTATGCGCCTGGGCGTGGCGCATCACGTTGGTCAGCGCTTCTTGAAGAATGCGAAACAGGCCGATGGCTTTGGCGTCGGCCAGGGCCGGCAGGTTGTCGGGCACTTGCACGATGCAGGGAATTTGCGTGCGCGCCTCGAAGCGCTGGGCTTGCCATTCGATGGCCGAAGCGATGCCGGCGTCGAGGATCGGCGGGCGCAATGCAGTGGCCACGTCACGCACCAACTGGAAGAGGTTGGCGATCAGCTTTTTCATGCTGTTGAGGCGGTCCTGCAAACCCGGATCGAGCTCGGCATACGCCAGTTCGCACATCGACGTTTCCAGCTTCAGCACGGTAAGCACTTGGCCCAGCTCGTCGTGCACTTCGCGGGCGATGCGGGCTTTTTCTTCTTCGCGCACGCTTTCCAGGTGGGCGGACAATTCCCGCAGTTGGGCGCGCGAGCCGGCCAGCTCCAGTTCAATGCGTTTGTTGTCGGTGATGTCCCAGGCGATGCCGTCCCAGACCACGCTGTTGTCGTCCAGGCGCCGGGCAATGGCTTTGATGTCGGCCCAGCGCTGCTCGCCGTCGCGGGTGAGGATGCGGCCTTGCCAGTGCCAGTCGCGGTCGCGGGCGAAGGCTTGGTCTTGCGTGGCGTGGTAGCTGGTTTTGTCTTCGCTGTAGACCAGGCTGCGCAGGCCTCGGTCGGAGGCCTGCAACACGGCGGCCGGGTAGCCGACCATGCCTTCGCTGCCGTCGCTGATAAAGGCGAATTCCACCTCGGCGCCAACGTGCGCGCGCTCCAGGCGAAACACCATGCCCGGCACGTTGGCCGCGATGCCTTGCAGGCGCGCCTGGCTTTCTTGCAACGCCGCCAGGGCGCGGCGGCGCTCGGTGACGTCGGTGATGTACACCACCAGGTATTCGGCTTGGCGAAAACGCAAAAAGCTTAGGGACACATCCGCTGGCAAGGTCGTGCCATCGGCGCGCAGCAGCGAACTTTCGAAGCTCAGCGGCTCGCCATCGCCGCCCCGCGCCCGCTTCCACAGGGCCAGCCAGCGGTCCATGTGCAGGTTCGGGTCGAAGGCGGCCAACGGCAGTTCAACCACGCCACCGGCCGGGTAGCCGAGCAGTTGTTCGGCGGCGCGGTTGGCGTAGCGCACGTGGCTGTCCCAGTTAACCCAGAGGATGCCGACGGTACTTTGGTCGATGGAAAACTGCGTCAGGCGCAACGCTTCTTCAGCGGCTTCGCGCAGGTCCAGGGCATGGCGAGCGCTGAGCAGGTCACGCTCAAGGCGGCGCACTTGCCGACGCAGCCAGAACAGGCAAGCCACGGCGCCCGCCAGCAGCACGGCGAACAGGCTGGTGAGGTTTTGCCAGAACCCCGGCGACTCGCTCAGGCGCGGGTATTTGATTTGCACCCAACGGTTGTGCAATTGGTCGAGCTGTTTGGGCGAGAGCCCGGCCAGGGCTGTGTCGATGATGGCCGACAGCTGCGGCCAATCGCGGCGGGTGGCCACCCGCAGTAATTGCGGAAAGCCGATATCGCCGACCACGGCCAGCTCGGCGAACTCGGCCTCGCCGGATAAACGACTGAGCTGGGCTTCGTCGATAACCACGTATTTCACGCGCTCGGCCAACAGATTGCGCAGGGCTTGGCGCTCGTTGTCGGCGCCTTGCAGGTTGAGGTTGGAATAGGAGCTGCGCAGGTAGTCGGCCACCGCGCTTGGCATGCGCACGGCCACGGGGTCGTTGCTCCCCAATTGCTCGAAATCCACCGCCGCGCCGCCCACCCGTGCGCCCACCACCAGCTGTGGCACGCGCATGTAGGGGTCGGTGAACAGCCACTGGCGCAGGCCAGCCGGGGTTTGCATCTGGCCGGGCGCGATGTCGAAGAGGCGCGCCTGGGCGGCGGCTTCGAGGGAGGTTTGGTCGGGGTAGGTTTGCCAGATAAGGTCGACGTGCAGCGCGGCAGCGAGGTCGTTCAGCAGGTCGATATGGGCGCCGGATAACTTCTGTTGGCGGCGGTCCATTTGCGCATACGGCGCTTGCAGCACCACACCGACGCGCAGCTGTTTATGCGCTTCGAGCCACGCTTGCTGTTCGCTGTTCAGCGCCAGCGAGGGTGGTGCGTCGCTCATCGCCAGGCCCGGCAACAAGCCGAGCAGCGCGAGCAATGCGCAGAAAACAGAACGTAGCAACGGGCGGCGCATCCAGCGAAAACCTCAGGAGGGAACAACGAGCCGGCCTACCTTACTCCAGCCGACAGGCGCACCGCTAAACCTGCGCCTGACAAATGCACGACTGCCGATTAGGCTGCACCCATTGTTCTCGCTCAGGACTTGCCCAATGCCGCTGTCGCTTCGCCCCGCTCTCGCCTTGGCCTCGCTGCTGCTGTGTGGCGCCGTGCACGCTGCCGATGAACCGCCCCCCAGCAAAGAAGGCGAACCCGCCGCCTCAGTGGAACGTGCGCCGCTGGCCGAACGCAGCGTTGACGATGCCGCCGCCCTGGCCAAACGTGTGCCGGCCAAGGAGCAGCAAATGCTCACGGCCGGCGATGAGCAGTTTTTGGCGTTGTATAAGTTGGCCAACGTGGGCGAGCCCAGCGGCGTGGTGATTTTAATTCCCGGCGACGGCGAAACGGCCGACTGGCCCCTGGCGATGGCGCCGCTGCGGGAAAAACTGCCGGACGCTGGCTGGCACACCTTGAGCCTGAGCCTGCCCGACCCTCAAGGCGACGAGCCGCCGCTGCGCCCACTGCAAGCCACACCACCGGCCGAAGGCGACAGCAAACCCGCCGAAACCACCGAACCCGCGCCGGCCACCACACCAGAAAACGCAGCCGTGCCGGCCGACAACACACCGCCGCCCAGTGGCATCAGCGAAGAACAGCGCACCACCCACGCCACCCGCGTGAGCGCCCGAATCGAAGCGGCCATCGCCTTTGCCCAGGAACAAAAAGCCAAGGCCATCGTGCTGCTCGGCCACGGCAGCGGCGGCTACTGGGCGGCGCGTTATCTGGCGGATAACAAGCCCAAACAAGTGAGCAATTTGATTCTGATCGCGGCGGAGAAACCGGTTGGTTTCGCGCCGGTATTAGAAGAGTTGGTGCCACAGCTGAAACTGGCCACCGGCGACTTTTACTACCGCGACCTGGCGCTGGACCGAGATAACGCCAAGCTGCGAGCGCAGGCGGGTAAGCGGCAGAAACATCCGGCGTATATCCAAGTGGCGATGGGCGCGTTGCCGGGCGATCGGGCGACGGAGCAGGAGCAGTTGTATCGGCGGGTGAAGGGGTGGCTGAGCCAGCATGTGCAGGCGGGGGCGGTACAGCCGGATCGGTCTGCGCCGGCGAGTGCGCCGGAACCGGATGCGGTGCCGGAGCCGGTTGAGCCGGCTTCGCCGGGGATTTGAGGGTTGTTGGGGGTGGGCTGTGTTTTTAGGCTTGGTGCGACGGTTGGATTTTGTTGATCTGTAGGCCGCACTTCGGTCCGAAATTCTGGATCCCCGCGTTCGCGAGGATGACGGAGTTTTTTGCAGCGACCTCCGTCATTCTCGCGAAGGCGGCGGTCCGACGATTCGGGATCCAGAATGTTGCGCCGGGTGCAGAAAATCGGCGCGCCACCTATCGCAACCCTCACCAAAAACCGTTCTTCAAATAACCCTCACCGAAACCCTCGCTGCTCCTTAACCACCGCATACGCACTGTGCAGTTCCCGCGTCTTCTCCGTCGCCTCACGCACCTTCGCCGGACTCGCGCCCGCGCCCACCAGCTTGTCCGGATGATGCCGACTGAGCAGCCGCCGGTAGGCGTTTTTGATGGTTTGCACATCGCTGCCATGAGCCACGTTCAATAGCCGAAGCGCTTGTTCATAGCTGACCACGCTGGTGACGTTGGTGCTTTTGCGCGGTTCGAATTCCGCGCCCAGGGCCGCCACGGCGTCGCGCCCTATGCCCAACCATTTGCCCCACAGCACAATCAGCTCGCGCTCGGTGCTGGTGGCGCGGCCGTCGGCCCAAGCCATGCGCCAGCAGGCGCGCAGCACTTCTTCGGCGGCGCGCAACTCGCTGCGCAAACGACGCAGCGGCAGGCGCAAACCGTCCTGGCCGTTTTTGCCGCGGGTGAAGGCGTCGATGGCGCGGCGCTGTTCGCCGTCGGTGAGTTGCAGGCGCTGCATTTCGGCGCGCGCTTGCTGGATGTGCACTTCGAGCACTTGGCCGTCACTCTTGGCCAGGCGACCAAGCAGGACGAAAAGCAGGTCTTGGTCCGACACGCCAACCGGCCGCGCGCCTTTGAGCCGGCCACGCAAGTCGTCCCAGCTTTCCAGGGCCATGCGCCGGTCCACCACCTGGCCGAGCAAAATGCCCAGCAAAGCGCCCGGAATACTGGCCAGCGCCAGCCCGGCGGTGGCGCCCACGACGGTCGCTGGCCAGAGCATTAGCCGGCCACCGCAAGCAGGTGTTCCACTTCGGCCAGGCGCTCGTGGGTGCCGACGTCTACCCAATGCCCTTGGAAATGCTCGCCGCTCACACGCCCTGCGGCCATGGCCTCGCGCAGCAGCGGCGCCAGCTTGAACGCGCCCGCTTGGCAACCGGCAAACAGGGCCGGCGCCAGCACGGCGATGCCGCTGTAGGTGAGCGTGGTGGCGCCGGGTTGGGCATCGCTGAGCTGGCCATCGCGCAGCGTGAAATCACCGGCGCGATGGTGCGCGGGGTTGTCGATCATCACCAGATGAGCCAGGCCGGTGATGTGCTTGGGAACGGAGCGAAAGTCGTAGTCGGTCCAGACGTCGCCATTCACTACCAGGAACGGCTCATCGCCGAGCAAGGGCAGCGCTTTATGGATGCCGCCACCGGTTTCTAAGGGTTCGCCTTCGGGGGAGTAGACGATGCGCAGGCCGAACTGCGAGCCATCGCCGAGGTGGTCTTCAATCTGCTGACCGAGCCAGGCGTGGTTGATCACCACCTCGCGAAAACCTGCCGCCGCCAGCGCGCGCAGGTGGTATTCGATCAGGGGTTGGCCGGCGACCGGAATCAGCGGCTTGGGCGTATGCAGGGTCAGCGGGCGCATGCGCTCGCCTTTGCCGGCCGCCAAAATCATGGCTTTCATGCGGGCACCGCCTTGGATGCGTGCAGGCTGGCAAACAGCTCGCCGAGTTCAGCCAGTTCCGGCCGACGCGCGAGCACCGCTTCTATATAGGAGAAGAACCGCGGCACGTCGCCGAGGTATTTCGGCTTGCCGTCGCGGTGGCAGATGCGCGCGAAAATGCCGATGACCTTGAGGTGCCGCTGCACGCCCATCAGATCGCTGGCGCGTAGAAAGTCTTCGAAGTCGGGCTGCACCGGAATGTTCAAGGCCTGCGCCTGCTGCCAGTACTGGCGCAACCAGACACGCACGCGCGGCTCGGGCCAGCTGAGGAAGGCGTCTTTGAACAAGCTGGTGACGTCGTAGGTGACCGGGCCATACACCGCGTCCTGAAAATCCAGCACGCCGGGGTTCGGCTCGCTGAGCATCAGATTGCGGGGCATGTAGTCGCGATGCACCAGCACCTTTGGCTGGGCCAACGCGCTGTCGATCAACACGGTGCAGATGCGTTGCCAGGCGGCGAGCTGCGCGTCGGTGAATTCCAGCCCCAGCTCGTGGCGCACGTACCAGTCAGGAAACAGTTGCAGCTCGCGGTGCAATAACGCGTGGTCGTAACTGGGCAACGGCGTGTGCTGCGGCAGTTGCTGGAAGGCCACCAGTGCATTCAACGCGTCGGCGAACAAGGCGTCGGCGTTGTCGTCGTTTATGACGTCCAGATAAGTGTGGCGGCCAAGATCAGGCAGCAGCAAAAAGCCGCGCTCGAGGTCCTGGGCCAAAATTTCCGGCACATTTATTTTTGCTTCGGCGAGCAAACCGGCCATTTTCACGAAGGGCCGGCAGTCTTCCTGAGGCGGCGGGGCGTCCATCACGATGAATGTGCGGCCCTCGCCCTGCCAGCGAAAGTAGCGCCTAAAACTGGCGTCGCTGCTAGCTGCAGTAAGGGTTGCAGGCGGAACCGGGCCCCAGCCGCGCGCGGCAAACAGGGCGGGTAATTGCTCATCGAGCCACACGGACAGCTGTTGCAGGCGTACATCTTCATCAAGCATTACAAGGGTCTCCGACGGCCCTAGCCGTTGTGCGGGTCATGCTTTATTATCCAGCATCTTTTTCAGCCCATCGAGAGGCGTGCGGTCCTAGCGGGCCGATGGCGCGCAGGAAGCCCGGACTACAAGATGGCAGTAAAATACCCCGCGTTTCGTAAAAAATTCCCTCTGCTGGTTACCGGCAGCCTATTGGCTTTGCAACCTGTTGCCACGCAATACGTGGTCGCCGCTGAGCAGTATGACTGCGCTGTGTCGGCTACGGGTGGTTGGGCATGTTCGCCAAAATCGAACACTGCCGTGTTGCCACCTCGCCCGGTGCATAGCGCCGGCGCGGTTAGCTCATTGGCCGGCACCTCGGCCGAGAAGACCAGCACGGTCGCCTCGGGTGAAGCCGTTGCAGCCGAGGCCAAGCCTCAGCTGGTGACCGAGAGCAAAGGCAAAGCGTTGAAGTCTCGCAGTGCTGACTACAGTCACCTCGACTGGGTTCCGCGCGACAAGCTCACCGCTGAGCAACTGGCCGAAACCGGCCCGTACTGCTCCGGTGCGTACATCGAGCCGGAACGTCCCGGCATGAACGACAAAACCGCCAAGAAAGATGCGCCGACCTATGTGTCTGCCAAAGCCTCGCGCTATGAGCAGGAACAACAAGTGGCGACCTTGGCCGGTGATGTGGTGATGCGTCAGGGCAGCATGCAGGTGGAGGCTGACGAGGCCAGCCTATTGCAAGCTGAAAACCGTGGCGAGCTGACCGGCAACGTGCGTCTGCGTGACAACGGTGCCTTGGTGGTCGGTGACCACGCTCAGCTGCAACTCGATACCGGCGAAGCGCAAATCGACAACGCCGAATACGTGCTGCACAAGTCCAGCGTTCGCGGTAATGCGCTGTATGCCAAGCGCCAGGAAGATTCGATCATCCGCCTCAAGGATGGTACGTACACCCGCTGCGAACCAGGCAGCAACGCTTGGAACCTGAAGGGCAACAACATCACCTTGAACCCGGCGACCGGCTTCGGTACCGCGACCAACGTGACCCTGCGGGTTAAAGACATTCCGATCTTCTACACCCCGTACATCTATTTCCCGATCGACGACCGTCGCCAGTCCGGCTTCCTGCCGCCGAGCATCGGCTCGTCCAGCGATACCGGCCTGATGCTGGTAACGCCGTATTACTTCAACTTGGCGCCTAACTACGACGCCACCTTGTATCCACGCATCATGACCGAGCGCGGCGTGATGATGGAAGGCGAGTTCCGTTACCTCACCGAAAGCAGCGAAGGCCAGGTTAGCGCTGCTTACCTGGATGACGGCGACGACGAGCGCAAGGATGAGCCCAAGTACGAAGATCAACGTTATCTGTACAGCCTGAAAAACCAGACCGGCCTTGATTCGCGTCTGCTGGGCACGGTCGATTACACCAAGATCAGCGACCCGTACTACTTTCAGGATCTGGAAACCGACCTGGACGTCAGTAGCCAGACCTTCGTCAACCAGCAAGGCGCTCTGACATACCGTGGCGACAGCTTCGATGCCAAGCTGAATATGCACGCGTACCAGCTAGCCACCGTGACCGACGTGACCCCGTACGACCGTCTGCCTCAGGTGACGTTTGACGGCGTTCTGCCGTTCCAACCGGGCGGTGTGAACTTCACGTACAACACCGAGTTTGTACGCTTCGACCGTGATCTGGACGAGTACAACTACCTTACCGAACAGAGCCCCGACAGCTACTTGCGTGGCCTAACACGGGCCACTGGCGACCGCATCCATCTGGAGCCAGGCGCCAGCCTGCCGCTGAACTGGAACTGGGGCTACGTCAAGCCGACAGTGAAATACCTGTACACCGACTACGACCTGGATCTGGATCAGCGCGGTAAAGATACGCTGGTAGCCGGCCAGAACTACAGCAGCAGCCAGGACCGTGGCGTGCCGTTGTACAGCGTCGACAGCGGCCTGTACTTCGACCGCAACACCACTCTGTTTGGCAATAACTACCGCCAGACCCTTGAGCCGCGCCTGTATTACCTGAACGTGCCGTATCGCGATCAGTCGGACATTCCGATTTTCGACACCAGCGAAACGCCGTTCAGCTATGCCTCGCTGTTCCGTGAAAACCGCTTCTCCAGCAGCGACCGTATTGGCGATGCCAACCAACTGTCGCTGGGCACCAGCAGCAGCTTTATCGAGGAAAACGGCTTCGAACGCGCCAGCGTTGCGATCGGCCAGACCCTCTACTTCGAAGACCGCAAAGTGCAGTTGCCGGGTATTGAAGGCAAGGACGAAGCCTCGGTGTCGCCGTACGCATTGACCGGTCAATACCGCATTAACCGTGACTGGCGTGTCAGCTCCGACCTGAACTGGGATCCGGACGCTGGCGAAACCCGTTCCGGTAACGTGATGGCGCATTACCAGCCAGAAGCGAACCCCGGCAAAATTGTTAACGCCGGCTACCGCTACCGTAACGACGTCAAGCGCTTCAACCCGCAAACCGGGTTATTCGAAGTGGGCGGCGACGAGTACAAAATCGATCAGTCCGACTTCTCGGTTATCTGGCCGGTCGTGCCGCAGTGGAGCGCCATTGCTCGCTGGCAGTTCGACTACAACCAGAGCCGTACGCTGGAAGCCTTTGGCGGTTTCGAATACGACAACTGCTGCTGGAAACTGCGTGTAATCAACCGCTACTGGGTTGAGTACGACGAATTCGACCTGAAACGCGAGTCCAACGGCGACCGTGGGATCTTCCTGCAAATCGTGCTGAAAGGCCTCGGCGGCGTTATCGGCAATAAAGTCGAGAGTTTCCTCGACCAAGGCATCCAAGGTTATCGTCAACGTGAAGACCAAGCTTATTGATTGTCTGCGCCCGCTGCTGCTGGGCGCCATGCTTCTGGGTACCGCGGCACACGCCGAAGTGCAGTCCATTGACCGGGTTGTGGCTATCGTCGACAACGACGTGATCATGCAAAGCCAGCTGGACGGCCGCTTGCGCGAGGTTCAACAAACCATCGCCAAGCGCGGCGCGGCACTGCCGCCTGAGCACGTTCTGAGTCAGCAAGTGCTGGAGCGTCTGATCATCGAAAACCTGCAATTGCAGATCGGCGATCGCTCGGGCATCCGCATTACTGACGAAGAACTGAACCAGGCCATCGGCACCATCGCTCAGCGCAACAACATGAGTGTCGAGCAATTCCAGGCGGCGCTGGCGCAGGACGGTTTGTCGTTCAACGAAGCCCGTGAGCAAGTGCGTCGCGAGATGATCATCAGCCGAGTGCGCCAGCGCCGTGTGGCCGAACGCATTCAGGTAACGGATCAGGAAGTGCAGAACTTCCTCGCCTCCGACCTCGGCAAAATGCAGCTCTCGCAGGAATACCACCTGGCCAACATCCTGATTCCGGTGCCGGAAAGCTCCTCGCCGGAAACCATTCAGGCCGCTGACAAACAAGCCACCGCTATCTATCAGCAATTGAAGCAAGGCGCCGACTTCGCCCAACTGGCTATCTCCAGCTCCGGTAGTGAAACGGCGCTGGAAGGCGGCGACATGGGCTGGCGTAAAGCCGCGCAGCTGCCCTCCCCGTTCGACGGCATGGTGGGCGCGCTGTCGGTGGGCGACGTGACGGAGCCGATGCGCACCCCCGGCGGCTTCATCATCATCAAGCTGCTGGAAAAACGCGGCGGCGACAGCCAGGTGCGTGACGAAGTGCATGTTCGCCACATCCTGATCAAGCCGAGCGAAATTCGCACCGAAGCTGAAACCCAGCGCCTGGTCGAGCGTCTGTACGACCGCATCATGGCGGGAGAGGACTTCGGCGAACTGGCGAAAAGCTTCTCTGAAGATCCGGGTTCGGCACTCAACGGCGGCGACCTCAACTGGATTGATCCAAGCACCCTGGTGCCCGAGTTCCAGCGCGTGATGGCCAACACCGCCAGCGGCGAAGTGTCCAAACCGTTCAAAAGCCCGTACGGCTGGCACGTTCTGCAAGTGCTTGGCCGTCGCGCCACCGACAGCAGCGACGAGTTCCGCAAGCAGCAGGCCCTCAACGCCCTGCGCAACCGTAAATACGACGAAGAGCTGCAAGCCTGGTTGCGCCAGATTCGCGACGAGGCATACGTAGAAGTCAAACTGTGACCCTACCGCGCTTCGCTCTAACTCCCGGCGAGCCGGCCGGCATAGGTCCCGACCTGTGCCTGCTGCTCGCGCAGCACGCCCAGCCTTGTCCCTTGATCGCCATCGCCAGCCGCGACCTGCTCACTGAACGGGCCGCGCAATTGGGCGTGGCGGTTCAGGTGGTTGCGGTAACACCCGACGCCTGGCCCGACGCCCCCGCACCTGCCGGCACCCTGTACGTGTGGGACACGCCGCTACGCAGCGCCGTAACGGCCGGTAAGCTCGACTCGCGCAACGCCGCTTACGTCTTGGAAACCCTGACGCGCGCCGGCACTGGCTGCCTGAACGGCGATTTCGCCGGCATGATTACGGCGCCGGTGCACAAGGGTGTGATCAACGAAGCGGGAATCGCCTTCTCCGGCCACACCGAGTTTCTCGCCGACCTGACCCACACCGAACAAGTGGTGATGATGCTCGCCACGCGCGGCCTGCGGGTAGCGCTGGTGACCACGCACCTGCCGCTCAAAGACGTGGCAGCCGCCATTACTCCTGAGCGCATGGCACGGGTGACGCGCATTCTGCACGCCGATCTGGTGAACAAGTTCGGCATCGCGGCGCCTCGTATCCTGGTGTGCGGCCTCAACCCTCACGCGGGCGAAGGCGGCCACCTGGGGCGCGAAGAAATTGAAATTATCGAACCGGCGTTGGCCGCTTTGCGTGCCGAAGGGTTGAACCTTATCGGCCCATTGCCGGCCGATACCTTATTCACACCCAAGCACCTGGACCACTGCGACGCCGTGTTGGCGATGTACCACGACCAGGGTCTGCCGGTGTTGAAGTACAAAGGTTTCGGCGCTGCGGTAAACGTGACCCTTGGTCTGCCAATCATCCGCACTTCGGTCGACCACGGCACCGCACTGGATCTGGCCGGCTCCGGCAAGATCGACACCGGCAGCCTGCAGGTCGCCCTCGAAACGGCCTATCAGATGGCCGAAAGCCGGTAAGCCGGCCTTTCTTTTGCCGCGTCCTGCGCCTTAACTGGCAGACAGGTCGCCCGCCCCACTAGCAGCAGAGCCACTATGACTGAGCACTACCAACATCGCGCCCGTAAGCGCTTCGGCCAGAACTTTCTGCACGATGCCGGGGTTATTCACCGCATTCTGCGCGCCATTCATGCCCGCCCCGGTGAGCACCTGCTGGAAATCGGTCCGGGTCAGGGCGCGCTGACCGAAGGCCTGCTGTCCAGTGGCGGCACGTTGGACGTCGTAGAGTTGGACCTCGACTTGATCCCGATCCTCAAGAGCAAGTTCGAGAGCAACCCCAACTTCAGCCTGCACCAGGGCGACGCGTTGAAGTTTGACTTCACCAGCCTCAACCCGGCGCCCAACAGCCTGCGCGTGGTCGGCAACCTGCCGTACAACATTTCCACGCCGCTGATTTTTCACCTGCTCGACAACGCCAGCCTGATTCGCGATATGCACTTCATGCTGCAAAAGGAGGTGGTCGAGCGCCTGGCCGCGACGCCGGGCGGTGGCGATTGGGGCCGGCTGTCGATCATGGTGCAGTACCACTGCGACGTGGAGCACCTGTTCAACGTTGGTTCGGGCGCGTTCAACCCGGCGCCGAAAGTGGACTCGGCCATCGTCCGGCTGGTGCCCCACGCCACCTTGCCCCACCCGGCCAAAGATCACCGCTTGCTTGAGCGCGTGGTGCGCGAGGCGTTCAACCAGCGCCGCAAAACCCTGCGCAATACGCTTAAAGCCCTGCTCACTAGCGAGGCCATCGAAGCCGCGCAGGTTGACGGCAGCCTGCGCCCCGAGCAGCTCGACCTGGCCGCCTTCGTGCGCCTGGCCGACAAACTGCACGAGCAGACAATTGCTGCGCCCGCGCACTAAACTCGTTATTCAGCAGTTCGCTAACCGAGCCATTTGTATGTCCGATGCCCGTTATCAGATCGACGTCAATGTCGTGACCCGTTACCTCCCGGAGCAATCGCAGCCGGACCAGAACCGTTTTGCTTTCGCGTACACGGTGACCATCCGCAACAACGGCGAGCTACCCGCCAAGTTGCTTTCGCGTCACTGGCTGATCACCGACGGCGACGGCCGCGTGCAAGAAGTGCGCGGCCCCGGCGTGATCGGCCAGCAGCCGACCATTGAGGCCGGTGGCAGCCACACCTACAGCAGCGGCACGTTAATGGCCACGCGGGTGGGCAACATGCAGGGCAGCTATCAAATGCAGGCCGAAGACGGCAAGCGCTTCGACGCCATCATCGCGCCGTTCCGCCTGGCCGTGCCGGGGGCTCTGCACTGATGGCGGTGTACGCCGTTGGCGACCTGCAAGGTTGCCTGGATCCGCTGAAATGCCTGCTCGACCGGGTAGCCTTCGACGCTGCCACCGACCGCCTGTGGCTGGTGGGCGACTTGGTCAATCGTGGCCCGCAATCGCTGGAAACCTTGCGTTATCTCTACGCCATGCGTGCATCGCTGGTGTGCGTGCTGGGCAATCACGACCTGCACTTGCTGGCGGTGGCGAACAACATTGAGCGCATGAAAAAAGGCGACACCCTGAGCGAGATTCTCGAGGCGCCCGACCGCGCAGAATTGCTCGACTGGCTGCGCCAGCAAAAGCTCGTGCACTACGACGTCGACCGTGACATCGCCATGGTGCACGCCGGCATCCCGCCGCAGTGGACGCTCAAAAAAGCCCTGCGCTGCGCGGCTGAAGTGGAAGAGGCGTTGCGCGACGACACGCGTTTCCTGCCCTTTCTGGACGGCATGTACGGCAATGAGCCGGCACGTTGGGACAGCGACCTCAAGGGCGTCACGCGCCTGCGGGTAATCACCAACTACTTCACCCGCATGCGTTTCTGTAAAGCCGATGGCACCCTCGACCTGAAAAGCAAAGAGGGCGTTGGCAGCGCGCCGCCGGGCTTCCAGCCCTGGTTCAGCCATAAGCAACGGAAGACGGCCGGGCAGAAAATTATTTTCGGCCATTGGGCCGCACTCGAAGGACGCTGCAATGAACCGGGCGTTACCGCGCTGGACACCGGCTGTGTCTGGGGCAATGCCATGACCCTACTCAACGTCGACAGCGGCGAACGCCACAGCTGCGACTGCAAGGAGACCCCCGTATGAGCGAGTTCAAACGCATCCCCCCCGAACAGGCACAGGCACTGCGTGAAAGCGGCGCGGTGGTCGTGGATGTTCGCGATCCGCAAAGCTTTGCCATGGGCCACATCAGCGGCTCGCGCCATCTGGACAACCACTCGCTGCACGACTTCATCACGCAGGCCGACCTCGACGCCCCGTTGATCGTCTCCTGCTACCACGGCAACTCCAGCCAGAGTGCCGCCGCCTACCTGGTCAGCCAGGGCTTTTCCGAGGTCTACAGCCTCGACGGCGGCTTCGAACTGTGGCGCGCCACCTTCCCTGGCGAGACTGCCAGCGAGCCTGCGGAATAATTTTTTTCCGACCCGTCTAGCCCGCGCCCCGTCTGGCTTCTCGCCTTCCTGTAACAAAGACCGACACATCCTTATTGTTTGTCGGTCCTTGACCTCTTCAATTACGAACTATCCTTACCTCAGGCCATCCATACAGGGGAGAGCCGGCACACCGGCTTCCGGGGCTATCGGCAGCGACCTTTAGGTGTTCTGGGGGAATCTCATTTGCCGACTCGTCGGCAGATTGCCAGCACCCGCTCGACCGATCCCGCCCGGCTCGACCATCAAGCGAGGTGACGTCATGAGTATTTTCAGCCACTTCCAGCAACGCTTCGAAGCGACTCGCCAGGAGGAGTATTCCCTTCAGGAGTACCTCGACCTGTGCAAGCAGGACAAAAGCGCCTACGCCACAGCGGCCGAGCGCCTACTGATGGCCATAGGTGAGCCGGAACTGATCGACACCTCGCACAACTCCAGGCTGTCGCGAATCTTCTCCAACAAGGTGATACGTCGGTATCCCGCCTTTGAAGATTTTCACGGCATGGAAGAGTGCATCGACCAGATCGTGTCCTACTTCCGCCATGCCGCTCAGGGCCTGGAAGAGAAGAAACAAATCCTCTATCTCCTCGGTCCGGTTGGCGGCGGTAAGTCATCGCTGGCGGAAAAGCTCAAACAGCTGATGGAGAAGGTGCCCTTCTATGCCATCAAAGGCTCGCCGGTGTTCGAGTCGCCGCTGGGGCTGTTCAACCCGGCTGAAGACGGCACCATTCTCGAAGAAGACTTCGGTATTCCACGGCGCTACCTGAGCACCATCATGTCGCCGTGGGCCACCAAGCGCCTGGCCGAATTCGGCGGCGACATCAGCCAATTCCGCGTGGTGAAGCTCTACCCGTCGATCCTCAACCAGATCGCGGTGGCGAAAACCGAGCCGGGTGACGACAACAACCAGGACATTTCCGCCCTGGTCGGTAAGGTCGATATTCGCAAGCTAGAAGAATTCCCACAGAACGACGCCGACGCGTACAGCTACTCCGGGGCGCTGTGCCGCGCCAACCAGGGGATGATGGAATTCGTCGAAATGTTCAAGGCGCCGATCAAGGTCTTGCACCCATTGCTCACCGCCACGCAGGAAGGTAACTACAACAGTACCGAAGGCCTCGGCGCCATTCCGTTTATGGGCGTGTTGCTCGCTCACTCCAACGAATCGGAGTGGCACAGCTTCCGCAACAACAAGAACAACGAGGCGTTCATCGACCGGATCTACATCGTGAAGGTGCCGTACTGCCTGCGCGTCAGCGATGAGATCAAGATCTACGACAAGCTGCTGTTCAACAGCTCCCTCGCCAAAGCCCATTGCGCGCCCGACACGCTGAAAATGCTGGCGCAGTTCTCGGTGCTGTCGCGCCTGAAAGAGCCGGACAACTCTAATGTGTACTCGAAAATGCGCGTGTACGACGGCGAAAACCTCAAGGACACCGACCCCAAAGCTAAGTCGATTCAGGAATACCGCGACAGCGCTGGCGTGGACGAAGGCATGAACGGCCTCTCGACTCGCTTCGCCTTCAAGATTCTGTCCAAGGTATTCAACTTCGACCCGCACGAGATTGCCGCCAACCCGGTGCACCTGCTCTATGTGTTGGAGCAGCAGATCGAGCAGGAACAATTCCCGGCTGAGGTACGCGAACGCTACCTGCGCTACATCAAGGAATACCTGGCGCCGCGTTACATCGAGTTTATCGGCAAGGAAATTCAGACTGCCTACCTCGAGTCCTACAGCGAGTACGGCCAAAACATCTTCGATCGCTACGTGCTGTACGCCGATTTCTGGATTCAGGATCAGGAATACCGCGACCCGGAAACTGGCGAAATCCTCAACCGCGTGGCGCTCAACGAAGAGCTGGAAAAAATCGAGAAGCCGGCCGGCATCAGCAATCCAAAGGATTTCCGCAACGAGATCGTCAACTTCGTGCTGCGTGCCCGGGCCAACAACAACGGCAAAAACCCGACCTGGCTCAGCTACGAGAAGCTGCGCGTAGTGATCGAGAAGAAAATGTTTTCCAACACCGAAGACCTGCTGCCGGTCATCAGCTTCAACGCCAAGGCCAGCAAGGAGGACCAACAGAAACACAACGATTTTGTCTCGCGGATGGTCGAGCGCGGCTACACCGACAAGCAGGTACGCCTGCTGTCTGAATGGTACCTGCGGGTTCGTAAGTCGCAGTAACCTGCTACGTCGGCTTCGTCCGACGTCGTCGCCGCACGGTCTGTTCCAGCAGGCCATATGAGCCGCTTCGGGTCTGCTCGCTACGGTGCTCGCCGTGGCGAGCGCAGCAGGCCTGGGGGTTCTGAGGAGCGTCCATGAGCTATGTGATCGACCGCCGTTTAAACGGCAAGAACAAAAGCACGGTAAACCGCCAGCGTTTCCTGCGGCGTTACCGCGACCACATCAAAAAGG
Organism: Pseudomonas sp. AC070; assembly: GCF_979258635.1. NCBI lineage: Bacteria > Pseudomonadati > Pseudomonadota > Gammaproteobacteria > Pseudomonadales > Pseudomonadaceae > Pseudomonas > Pseudomonas sp. AC070. The sequence goes on along the minus strand of NZ_OZ409871.1, from coordinate 278,154 downwards.
CCGTTGAAGAGGCAGTGAGCCGCCGTTCTATTACCGATATGGAGCACGGCGAGCAAATCAGCATTCCCGGCCGCGACATCGACGAACCGCTGCTTCATCACGGTCGCGGCGGCAAACAGACCCAAGTGCATCCCGGCAACAAAGAGTTCACCGCCGGTGAACGTATTCCCCGTCCGCAAGGCGGTGGAGGCGGCAAAGGTGCGGGCAAGGCGAGCAATTCTGGCGAAGGCATGGACGAGTTTGTCTTCCAGATTACCCAGGAAGAATTTCTCGACTTCATGTTCGAAGACCTGGAATTGCCGAACCTGGTGAAGCGTCAGCTCACCGGCACCGACACCTTCAAAACCGTGCGCGCCGGGGTCAGCAATGAAGGCAATCCGTCACGCATCAACATCGTGCGCACGTTGCGTTCCGCCCATGCCCGACGCATCGCGTTATCCGGCAGCAGCCGCGCCAAACTGCATGCAGCGATTGCCGAACTTGAGCGTCTGAAAGCCGACGAACCCGATAATTTCGCCGACATTCAAGCCAAGGAAGCGGAAATCGTCCTGCTGCGCGCGCGCATTAAAAAGGTGCCATTTCTCGACACCTTCGACCTGAAATACAACCTGCTGGTCAAGCAACCCAACCCCAGCTCAAAGGCGGTGATGTTCTGCTTGATGGACGTTTCCGGCTCCATGACTCAGGCGACCAAAGACATCGCCAAACGTTTTTTCATCCTGCTTTACCTGTTCCTCAAGCGGAACTACGAAAAGATCGAAGTGGTGTTTATCCGCCACCACACCAGCGCCCGCGAAGTGGACGAGGAAGAGTTTTTCTACTCCCGCGAAACCGGCGGCACCATCGTTTCCAGCGCCCTCAAGCTGATGCAGGAAGTGATGGAAGAGCGCTACCCCACCAGCGAGTGGAATATCTACGCCGCGCAGGCCTCGGACGGTGACAACTGGAACGACGACTCGCCCATCTGCCGCGACATTCTGATGAAGCAGATCATGCCGCTGGTGCAGTACTTCACCTATGTGGAAATTACCCCGCGCGAGCACCAGGCGTTGTGGTTTGAATACGAGCAGGTCGGCGAGGCGTTTGCCGACACCTTTGCTCAGCAACAACTGGTGTCTGCCGGCGACATTTACCCGGTGTTCCGCGAACTGTTTCAGCGCCGACTCGTTAGCTGAGGTATTGCCATGAGCGCTCGAGAGAAGAAAAGAGGCCAGCCCATTTCCACCGGTTCGGAATGGACCTTCGAGCTGATCCGCGCCTATGACAAAGAGATTGCGCGCATCGCCGAAGGCTATGCGCTGGACACTTACCCCAACCAGATCGAAGTGATCACCGCCGAGCAAATGATGGATGCCTACGCCTCGGTGGGCATGCCGCTGGGCTATCACCACTGGTCCTACGGCAAGCATTTTCTCAGTACCGAGAAATCCTACAGCCGTGGCCAGATGGGCCTCGCGTACGAGATCGTGATCAACTCCGACCCCTGCATCGCTTACCTGATGGAAGAAAACACCATCTGCATGCAGGCGCTCGTCGTGGCGCACGCCTGCTACGGCCACAACAGCTTTTTCAAAGGCAACTACCTGTTCCGCACCTGGACCGACGCCAGCTCGATCATCGATTACCTGGTGTTCGCCAAGCAGTACATCATGCAGTGCGAGGAGCGCTACGGCATCGACGCCGTGGAGGACCTGCTCGACTCGTGCCACGCCCTGATGAACTACGGCGTCGACCGCTACAAACGGCCATATCCGATTTCCGCCGAGGAAGAGCGCCAGCGTCAGAAAGAACGGGAAGAACACCTGCAGCGGCAAATCAACGACCTGTGGCGGACCATTCCTAAAGGCGCCGACAAGGGCAACGACAAAGACGCCGGCCGCTTTCCCGCCGAGCCGCAGGAAAACATCCTGTACTTCCTGGAAAAGCACGCGCCGTTGCTAGAGCCGTGGCAGCGGGAAGTGGTGCGCATCGTGCGCAAGATCGCTCAGTATTTTTACCCGCAGCGCCAAACTCAAGTCATGAACGAAGGCTGGGCAACGTTCTGGCACTACACGCTGATGAACGATCTGTACGACGAAGGCTTGGTCACCGACGGTTTCATGATGGAATTCCTGCAATCGCACACAAGCGTCATCTACCAGCCGCCGTTCGATAGCCCGTATTACAGCGGCATCAATCCGTACACGCTGGGCTTTGCGATGTACCGCGACATCCGCCGCATGTGCGAAGAACCCACTGAGGAAGACAAACGCTGGTTCCCGGAAATTGCCGGAAGCGACTGGTTGTCGACGGTGAAATTCGCCATGAAAAGCTTCAAAGACGAGAGCTTTATTCTCCAGTACCTGTCGCCCAAAGTGATTCGCGACCTGAAGCTCTTCAGCATCATGGACGACGACCAAAAAGACGAGTTGGTGGTGCCAGCGATCCACGACGAGCCGGGCTATCGCACCATTCGTGAAACCCTGGCGGCCCAATACAACCTCGGCAACCGCGAGCCGAATGTGCAGATCTACAGCATCAACCGCCGAGGCGACCGCTCGCTGACGCTGCGCCACCAGCAGCAAGACCGCAAACCGCTGGGCGAATCGACCGAAGAAGTGCTCAAGCACCTGCACCGTTTGTGGGGCTTCGACATTCACCTGGAAACCGTGCGCGGCGACCAAGTGGTGCAGACGCAACACGTGCCGCCACGGGGCGAGACAGAGAACAGCGAATACCCGCGACTGGACTTGGTAATTCCGCCCATTTGAGCCCCGTCCGTTCGACTGGTTGACCGACGGCGAGCTTGCGTTGAGCATATTGCATCCTTCGCGGAGCTCGCCGTTTATGCCTGTTAAGCCGTTTTTCCTGCGCGTTTTTTTCCTCAGCCTGCTGCTTGCCGGCTGCTCCAGCCCGTCGCCGCAAGTACTGGTAGTGCAAACCGCCACGCCGTCCTTGGGCCAGCGCCACACCTTTGAAATGCTGCCGCCCAGCACCAGCCCCGACGGCGAATTACCGCCCACCCGCGATTACGCCCAGGTGCGCGCGAATCTGCGCCAGGGGCTGCTAAATCGTGGCTATGTCGAGGCCAGGAAAGCGGAGGTGCGCGTCGCCTACACCCTGACGCTGAATGAAGCCCCGCTGGAATTTCGCGTCGATACGCCGCCCCCGAACGCCCTCGGTAGCTATTTGGCCGTGCACCGTTTTCAAGATGAATCCATCACCCTGCGATTGCGCGTTAGCGACCGGGCCGACAAAACCCTCTGGCAAGGTCTGATCACCACCAGCCTGAGCCCCTCGTGGCAGCGTGAGGAACTGCTGCGTGCCGCCGTGGTTGCCCTGATGCAACAAATCCCCGTCAGCCGCTGAGCCTGGCCATTGGCGGCGCAGCAGGTATCCTGTGGCGCTAACGGAGGGTTTTCCATGCAGATTTATAAGGTCGGCGGCGCGGTGCGTGATCGCCTGCTGGGCCGCGATGTCACCGATATCGATTGGCTGGTGGTTGGCGCGAGCGCAGAAGAGATGCTCGCCCAGGGCTATCGCCCCGTCGGCGAAGACTTCCCGGTCTTTCTTCATCCTCACACCCAAGAGGAATACGCCCTCGCCCGCACCGAGCGCAAAAGCGGGCGCGGCTATGGCGGCTTTACCTTTTACGCAAGCCCCGACGTCACCCTCGAAGACGACCTGACCCGCCGCGACCTGACCATCAACGCCATGGCCGAAGACGACGCCGGCAACGTGCTCGACCCTTATGGCGGCCAGCGAGACCTTGAAGCCCGCGTGCTGCGCCACGTGTCGCCGGCCTTTGCCGAAGACCCGCTGCGCGTGCTGCGTGTGGCCCGCTTCGCCGCCCGCTATGCGCCGCTGGGTTTTCATGTCGCCGACGAAACCATGACCTTGATGCGCAGCCTGAGTGAGTCCGGGGAATTGTCTGCGCTGACGCCTGAACGCAGCTGGAAGGAAATTTCCCGCGCACTGATGGAAGAACGGCCAGATGTGTTTGTTCAGGTGCTGTACGACTGCGGCGCGCTGCAAGCGATGCTGCCGGAATTACACGCATTGTTTGGCGTGCCGCAGCCTGAAGCGCATCACCCGGAAATCGACACCGGCGCCCATGTGCTGAGCGTGCTGCGCCAATGCGCTGAACACGCGCAGCCGCTTACCGTGCGCTGGGCGTGCCTGCTTCATGACCTGGGAAAGGGGCTGACCCCGGAAGAAGAATGGCCACGGCATATCGCCCATGAACACCGCGGTGTGAAGCTGATCAAGGCGGTGAACGAACGCTGCAAGGCCCCACGCGATTGTCAGGAACTGGCCGTGCTGGTGGGCGAATATCACACCCACGGCCATCGCGCGCTGGAGCTGAAGGCATCGACCTTATTGGAGCTGCTGCAGACATTCGACGTGTACCGTCGCCCGCAGCGCTTCGACGAGTTTATTGCTGCGTGCGAGATGGATGCCCGGGGGCGGTTGGGGCTGGAGCAGCGCGACTATCCACAAGCCGCTTACCTGCGCGCCGCCGCCGATGCAGCGCGCGCCGTGAAGGTTCAGCCGCTAGTGGAGCAGGGCTACACAGGCGCCGACCTGGGTGAGGCGCTCAAGCGCGAGCGCTTGAAGGCGCTGCAAGCCTACAAAGCCGCGCAAACCACCAAACGCCTGTAGGAGCGGGTTCAGCCGCGATGCTCTTCAGCTACCCGAGTGACGCGAATTTAAGACGCGTCCGGCGTTAGCTGCTCGCCACGCCATTCAAACGCCACCGGCGCCAGCACCTGCTCGATGTCAGCGTCCTGCCACAGCGCGGCGTAAGACCTCTGCACACCCGGATGCACCTGCTCAGGCACCAGCATCGCCAGCGGCCAGAGCACAAATGCGTTTTTCAGGATTTCTGCGCGGGGAAGAATCAAGCCGTCGAAATTGCCCACCAGATCGCCGTAGGTCAGCACGTCGATATCCAACGGCAAGCCTTTGCGATTCGGCGCATACCGGCCGTTATCCGCCTCGATGCATTTGAGCCGGCGATCCAACTCGTGTAGCGGCAGGTCGGTTTCGGCCAGCACCACAAGATTGAAAAACGGCCCGCTCTTGATCCCCACCGGCTGGCTTTCGAAGACCGGCGAGCAGCGCATGTTTTCAAGGAATTGAGCCAGGGCGTCGAGGCCAGCCGTCAGGTGCGATTGGCGCTCAACGTTGCTGCCCAGGCCCAGCAAAATGGGGGTTAGAGGCATCCGCGCTGAATCTCCACGCCGACGCCGCCAGTGGCTGCCGGCACGGCGCCCGGCTTGGTGAGTTTCAGACGTAAGCCGGGGATGTTGAACTCGCTCATCAGCGTTTCGGCGAGGCGCTCAGCGAAGGTTTCCACCAACTGAAACTGCGCCTGTGCGGCGAAGGATTGGATGCGCGTGGAGACCGATGCGTAGTCGAGCGCTTTAGTGAGGTCGTCACCGGCAGCGGCCGGGCGGTTGTCCCAGGCGAAACTCAGGTCCAGGCGCAGGCACTGGCGAATGTCGCGCTCCCAGTCATACGCACCGATCACGGTGTCGACTTCAAGACCTTCGATAAACACTCTGTCCAAGCACTCTGCTCCGCCGCACGACAAGGGCGCTGTGCCCCGCTAGAATCGGGGCTCACTCGCCCCGGATGGATACCATGTTCTGGTTGCTGGCGATCCTCGCCTACCTGCTCGGCTCGCTGTCCTTCGCCATCCTGCTCAGCCGCCTGGTCGGCGCTCCCGACCCTCGCGCTGCCGGCTCCGGCAACCCCGGCGCCACCAATATGCTGCGGGTGGCGGGTAAAAAACTGGCCATTCTGACCCTGCTAGGCGACGTGCTCAAAGGCCTGCTGCCCGTGCTCGTCGCCTATGCGCTGGGCCTTTCGATGCAACAACAAGCCTGGATCGGCCTCGCCGCCGTGGTCGGGCATCTGTACCCGGTGTACTTCAATTTCCGTGGCGGCAAGGGCGTGGCGACTGCCGCCGGCATGCTCCTGGGGCTTTATCCGCCGGCCGCCTTGCTGGCCGCTGCCGGGTGGGGCCTGACCTTCTGGCTAACCCGCACCAGCTCGCTGGCTTCCTTGATTGCCACACCGCTGATTCTGCCGTTACTTGCCTGGCAAAAACCGGCTGCGCTGCTGCCCATGTGCGTACTCACCGGTCTTATCGTGTGGCGCCATCGCAGCAATCTACGCGACCTGTTGGCCGGGCGCGAACGGCATTTCTAAGCGTTAAATCGCTGGCAATTGTTCCATCGGCCAACGCGCCTGCACCGAAATTTCCGGACCTTCGTGCTGGCCGGCCATCAGCCGCTGGCAACCGGCGTAGGCGATCATCGCGCCGTTGTCGGTGCAAAAAGCCGGGCGGGCGTAAAACACGTTGCCTTTGAGGTCACCGAGCATTTTTTCCAGCGACCGGCGCAGGGCCTGATTGGCGCTCACGCCGCCGGCGATCACCAAACGGTTCAAGCCGGTTTGCTTCAGGGCGCGCTTGCACTTGATGGTCAGAGTCTCGACCACGGCGGTCTGGAAGGCCAGAGCAATGTCGCTACGGGTTTGCTCGCCGTCGTCGCCAGCATTGCGGCATTGCAGCCACGTGTTCAGGGCGAAGGTTTTCAGGCCGCTGAAGCTGAAATCCAGACCAGGGCGATCAGTCATCGGGCGGGGAAACACGAAGCGCCCTTCCACACCGTTGAGTGCCAAACGAGCGATTTCAGGGCCACCGGGATAGCCGAGACCAATAAGTTTGGCGGTCTTGTCGAACGCTTCACCGGCCGCGTCGTCCAGCGACTCACCGAGCAGTTGGTACTGGCCGATGCCATCGACACGCACCAGCTGCGTATGGCCGCCGGAAACCAGCAGGGCTACAAATGGAAATTGCGGCGGTGTTTCTTCCAGCATAGGTGCCAACAGGTGGCCTTCCATGTGGTGTACGCCCAGCGCCGGAATGTCCCAGGCAAACGCCAGCGCCTGGGCGCAGGAAGCGCCGACCAGCAGCGCCCCGACGAGCCCGGGGCCAGCTGTGTAGGCGATGGCGTCGATGTCGTGCGTGGCGCAGCCGGATTGCTCCAGCACTTCGCGAATCAACGGCAGCATGCGCTTGACGTGATCGCGCGAAGCAAGCTCCGGCACCACGCCGCCGTAGGCTTTATGCAGATCGATTTGGCTGAACAAGGCATCGCCCAGCAAGCCGCGCTCGCTGTCGTACAAGGCAACGCCGGTTTCATCGCAAGAGGTTTCTAGTCCCAGCACGAGCATGGGTTTTCCCTTCAGACTGGGCAATTTCGAAGGCGCGCATGATAATCGCCGCCCTTAACGCCGCCTAGCGGTTTTCGATCAGAGGCTTTGCATTCCTGGCGATGAGGCGTTAACATCCGCAACCCTTAAAAACCGACGTCCTCCAGCTCAGTTTGCAACGAGTACGTCTACCCCGGTAATGAATGAAGGTAGCTCTGGATGCCAGCCGTCAAAGTTAAAGAGAATGAACCCTTCGACGTAGCTCTGCGTCGCTTCAAACGCTCCTGTGAAAAAGCCGGTGTTCTGGCTGAAGTTCGCAGCCGCGAGTTCTACGAGAAACCAACTTCTGAGCGCAAACGCAAAGCTGCAGCCGCAGTTAAGCGCCACGCCAAGAAAGTGCAGCGCGAACAGCGCCGCGCCGTTCGCCTGTACTAATACGCAGACTGACGCCGCCTGTTTTGCCACGCCCGGCCGCAAGCCGGGCTGCCGGCAAAATCGATAGCACAAACGCTTCAAACGCATTAGCGAAGTTATCCAGGTTGTTTAGGCAGCCGCGATAAGCCTCGCTTTTTCGCGTTTTGGCGGATCACATTTTCCGCCCGCCCCGCAATTAAAAGGCCTGTAGAGCCGATCGCCAACAATTGGCATGATTAGCCCCTCGCCGCTTCGTGCGCCGAGACGCGCTTTGCATCTATTTCCGAACACCTGAAATCCCGACAGTAATGCCGGCGATTCGACGACTTCGAGAGCGCCATGGCAGGGCTGATTCCCCAAAGCTTCATTGACGACTTGCTCAACCGCACCGACATCGTCGACGTGGTCAGCTCGCGCGTGCAATTGAAGAAAACCGGGAAAAATTTCAGCGCTTGCTGCCCCTTCCACAAAGAGAAGACGCCCTCGTTCAGCGTCAGCCCCGACAAGCAGTTCTACTACTGCTTCGGCTGTGGGGCCGGCGGCAACGCTCTTGGTTTTATCATGGACCACGACAATCTGGACTTCGTCCAGGCCGTGGAAGACCTGGCCAAAAGCGCCGGCATGGAAGTGGTTCGCGAAGAAGGCGGACGGAGTGGCAACCATAAACCGCGCCAGCCGACCGACTCGCCGCTGTACCCGCTACTGACAGCCGCCGCCGAGTATTACCGCCAGGCGTTGAAAAGCCATCCAACCCGCAAAGCCGCTGTCGACTACCTGAAAGGACGCGGTCTTTCCGGCGAAATTGCCCGCGACTTTGGCCTCGGTTTCGCCCCGCCCGGTTGGGACAATTTGCTCAAGCACTTGGCCACCGACACGCTGCAACAGAAAGCGATGATCGAAGCCGGCCTGCTGATCGAAAATGCCGACAGCGGCAAACGCTACGACCGCTTTCGAGACCGGGTGATATTTCCCATCCGCGACAGCCGTGGCCGTGTTATCGCATTTGGTGGCCGCGTACTGGGCGACGACAAACCCAAGTATTTGAACTCGCCGGAAACCCCGGTTTTTCATAAAGGCCAGGAGCTGTACGGCCTGTATGAGGCGCGCAAAAGCAATCGCGACCTGGATGAAATCATGGTCGTCGAGGGCTACATGGACGTTATCGCCTTAGCCCAGCAAGGCTTGCGCAACGCCGTCGCCACGCTTGGCACGGCCACCAGCGAAGAACACCTCAAGCGCCTGTTCCGCATCGTGCCCAGCGTGCTGTTTTGCTTCGACGGCGACCAAGCTGGCCGCAGCGCGGCCTGGCGTGCCCTTGAAGCCACGCTGCCCAGCCTGCAAGACGGCCGCCGCGCGCGCTTCCTGTTTCTGCCCGAAGGCGAAGACCCCGACACGTTGGTGCGCGCCGAAGGCACCGACGCGTTCCGCGCGCGAATCAACCAACAGGCGCAGCCACTGGCCGACTATTTTTTCCAGCAATTGACGCAAGAAGCCGACCCGCGCTCGCTGGAAGGCAAGGCGCACTTGGCGACCTTAGCCGCACCGCTCATCGACAAGATTCCCGGCGCCAATCTGAAAACTTTGATGCGCCAGCGGCTGACCGAAATTACCGGTTTGAGCATCCAGCAGTTAAATCCTGCGCCGCACAATCCGGTCAGCGCGCCGCCAGCGCCTTCGAGCTCACATCCGCATTACGAGATGGACGAAGCGCCGCATTACGACCCCAGCGCCTATTTCGATGCCCCAACGGATTACGGCCAGGAGCAATACACGCCGCAGCCCGAGCAAGCCTGGCAGCCCAAAACGAGTTTCAAAGGGAAAGGCCAAGGCGGCAAGAAATGGGAAAAAAACTGGAGCAAAAAAGGAGATCGCGATCGCGACGACTTTCCCCGCGGGCCACGCGTTGCGGCGCCCGTAGAGTCGCCCACGCTCACCGCATTGCGCACGCTACTGCATCATCCTCAGCTGGCCGAGAAGGTAGAAGAAGCCAGCCACTTCGCCGCCGAAAACGACACGTACGCGCAATTGCTCGTCGCACTGCTTGGCGCGATGCAGAAAAATCCGAAATTGCGCTCGCTGCAGCTGATTGCACGGTGGCATGGAACTGAGCAGGGACGTTTATTGAAGGCGTTGGCGGAAAAGGAATGGCTGATTGACGCTGACAACCTTGAACAACAGTTTTTCGACACTATAACTAGTCTGGCTGCACGCCAACGTGAGCGCAGCCTGGAACATTTACTGCGCAAAGCTCGTCAAAGTGAGCTCAGCGCAGAGGAAAAAGAGCAACTTCGCGGCCTCCTTAGTCGCACTGCAACTCCCGTCACCCCGACCTCAACTGGCGCGTGAGGTCTCAGCTCTGGTATAATCCTCGGCTTGTTTTTTGCCCGCCAAGACCTTCAGTGGATAGGGTGTTATGTCCGGAAAAGCGCAACAACAGTCCCGCCTTAAAGAGTTGATCAGCCGTGGTCGTGAGCAGGGTTACCTGACTTACGCAGAGGTCAACGACCACCTGCCGGAGGATATTTCAGATCCGGAACAGGTGGAAGACATCATCCGCATGATCAATGACATGGGGATCAACGTATTCGAGAGTGCTCCGGATGCGGACGCTCTGCTATTGGCTGAAGCCGATACCGACGAAGCGGCCGCCGAAGAAGCAGCCGCTGCTTTGGCTGCGGTAGAAACCGATATTGGCCGTACCACCGACCCGGTGCGCATGTATATGCGCGAAATGGGTACGGTCGAATTGCTGACCCGCGAAGGCGAGATCGAAATCGCTAAACGCATCGAGGAAGGCATTCGTGAAGTCATGGGCGCTATCGCCCATTTCCCAGGCACTGTCGACAGCATTCTTTCCGAATACACCCGCGTCACAACCGAGGGCGGCCGTCTGGCCGAAGTCCTCAGCGGCTACATCGACCCGGATGACGGCATTGCCGCGCCGGCCGAAGTGCCCGTCCCGGTTATCAAAGACGGCGCAGCTGCCGCCGAGCCTGAAACCGAAGACGAAGAAGCCGACGGTGACACCGAAGACGAAGAAGAAGGTGATGGCGGCCCGGATCCAGAAGTTGCACGCGTGCGCTTCGGGGCCGTAGCCGACCAACTGGAAAAAGCTAAAAAGGTGCTGAAAAAGCACGGCCGCGACAGCAAGCAAGGCATGGCCGAACTCGCTGAACTGGCCAGTCTTTTCATGCCGATCAAGCTGGTTCCGAAGCAATTCGATGCGCTGGTTACTCGTGTGCGTGACGCCCTTGAGCGTCTGCGTGCACAAGAACGCGCCATCATGCAGCTGTGTGTGCGTGATGCCCGTATGCCGCGTGCCGACTTCCTGCGTCAGTTCCCGAGCCACGAAATCGACGAAAGCTGGGCTGAGCAGCTGTCCAAAGGCAAAAGCAAATACGCTGAAGCCATTGGCCGCCTGCAAGCCGACATCCTGCGTTGCCAGCAAAAACTGGTTGCCCTGGAAGCTGAAACCGGTTTGAAACTCGCTGAAATCAAAGACATCAACCGTCGCATGTCGATCGGTGAGGCGAAAGCCCGCCGCGCGAAGAAAGAGATGGTTGAAGCGAACTTGCGCTTGGTGATTTCGATCGCCAAGAAGTACACCAACCGCGGTCTGCAATTCCTCGACTTGATCCAGGAAGGCAACATCGGCTTGATGAAAGCGGTGGACAAGTTCGAATACCGTCGCGGCTACAAGTTCTCGACTTATGCCACCTGGTGGATCCGTCAGGCGATCACTCGCTCGATCGCCGACCAGGCCCGCACCATCCGTATTCCGGTGCACATGATCGAGACCATCAACAAGCTCAACCGCATCTCGCGTCAGATGCTTCAGGAAATGGGCCGCGAGCCTACTCCCGAAGAACTGGGCGAGCGCATGGAAATGCCTGAGGACAAAATCCGCAAGGTATTGAAGATCGCGAAAGAGCCGATCTCCATGGAAACACCGATTGGCGATGATGAAGACTCCCATCTGGGTGACTTCATCGAAGACTCCACTATGCAGTCGCCCATCGATGTCGCCACGGTAGAAAGCCTCAAAGAAGCGACCCGCGAAGTACTGGCCGGCCTCACTGCTCGTGAAGCCAAAGTACTGCGCATGCGCTTCGGCATCGACATGAATACCGACCACACCCTCGAAGAGGTTGGTAAACAGTTCGATGTAACCCGCGAGCGGATTCGGCAGATCGAAGCCAAGGCGCTGCGCAAGCTGCGTCATCCAACGCGTAGCGAGCACCTGCGCTCCTTCCTCGACGAGTAATTCGTTACCCAACGAAAGCCCGTTACTGAAGCGCAAACAAAATCCCCGGCCTGGTCCGGGGGTTTTGCTTTTTGGATGCTGGCAACCCGCCACACGGCTACACTCGGCACATCAATCCCCACGCTGTTTTGAGGCCGGGTCATGCCGCGACTGTTTGCCACTCTTCTGCTGTGTTTGGCCTATTGGTGCGCCCCCGCCCAGGCATTCACCCTGACCTCAGAGGAGCAGGCCTGGCTTGAGGCCCACCCAACCTTGCGCATGGGCGTCGACGCCACCTGGCCACCCTTCGAATACCGCGACGAGCAAGGCCGATATCAGGGACTGGCCGCAGACTACATTGCCCTGATTGAAAAACGCCTAAACGTAAAAATGGAGACGTTCGAGCCCAGCACCTGGAGCGAAGTACTCGACCAGGCCCGGGCTGGCACCATCAATCTCTTACCCGGCGCCATGTCCACACCCGAGCGCCAGAGCTACCTGAGCTTCACCCGCCCCTATCTCGACTTCCCCATCGTGATCCTCGCCCGCAACGGCGGTGCCCAACCTCACGAACTCAAGGACCTGTACGGCCTGAAAATCGCGGTCGTGGAAAACTACGCGCCGCACGAAATTCTGCGAAGCCAGCACCCGGATCTGAACTTGCTGCCCGTCGCTAACGTCGCCGCGGCGCTGCAAGCCGTGGGCACGGGCCAAGCTGACGCGCTGGTGGGCGACCTCGCCTCCAGCGTCTGGGGCTTGCGCCAGCTCAAACTCGAAGGCATCGCCATCACCGGCGAAACGCCCTACCGCTACCAACTGTCGATGGCCGCCCCGAAAGACCAGGCGATTTTGGTGAACATCCTCGACAAACTGTTCGCCGACATGAGCAGCAGCGAAGTCGAAGCCATGCAGGAACACTGGCTTGGCGGCGTGCTGGACCAACGCAGCGTTTGGCGAAAAACCCTGATGGTTGCCGTACCAAGCCTACTGGCGCTGCTGCTGATTCTGATTGTTGTCGTCGCGGTAAACCGACGCCTGAGCAGTGAAATCAACCGGCGCGGCGCACTTGAGCTGGCGCTGCGTAACAGCGAACAACACTACCGCAGCCTGGTGGAGTGCCTGTCGGCGGTCACATGGGAAGCCAGCCGCGAAGACTTCAGCTACTCCTACGTCTCGCCCCATGCCGAAAAACTGTTTGGCTACCCCTTGAGCGACTGGCAAAACCCCGACTTCTGGGCCAACGCGCTGCATCCACAAGACCGCGAACGCACCCTCGCCTACTGCCGCCAAGAGACCGACGCTGGCCGCGACCACACCGTCGACTACCGCATGTACGCCGCTGACGGCCGCCTGGTGTGGATTCACGACATCGTCACCCTCATCGAACACCGAGGCGCCACCGTGCTGCGTGGCGTGATGATTGAAGTCACCGAAACCAAACAAATCGAGCAAGCCCTGCGCTTGTCCGAACAGAAATTTGCTTCCGTTTTTCAACAATGCCCAGATGTGCTGATCATTGCCCGCCGCGACGACGGGCGCCTGCTGGAAGTGAATCCTTCTTTCGAACTGCACACTGGCATTCCCGCCGCCGAGGCCATCGGCAAAAACGGTACAGAACTCAACCTGTGGGGCATCGAGGACGCCGGTCCGGCCGTTTTGCAACGACTGCAACACGACAGCCTGCGCAACCTGGAAATGCTATTCCGCCGACAGAACGGCGAACTCTTCACCGGGCTTATTTCCGCGCAACATTTCCAACTTGCCGACACGCCAGCGCTGGTAATCGTGGTGCGCGACATCAGCCAAGTGAAGAAAACCCAGGAAGAGCTGCAATCCTCCGAAGAGAAATTCGCCAAAGCCTTTCACGCTTCACCCGACGGTTTGTTGCTCACGCGCATGCGCGACGGCCTGATCTTGGAGGTAAACGAAGGCTTTTCGAGCCTGACCGGCTACAGCAGCAGCGACGCCACCAACCAGTCCACGCTCGACCTAGGCTTATGGCACAACCCGCTCGACCGCAGCACCGTGATGGAACAGCTGAAAGATATCGGCACCGTGCGCGACTACACCGCCGCTATCCGAGGCAAGAACGACGAGCTTCGCTTGTGCGAAATTTCCATGCAGAGCATGCAAATCAAAGGCGAGCACTGCGTACTGACCATCGCTCGCGACGTCACCGAACGCACCCGCACCCAAGAAAAACTCCAGCTCGCCGCCACCGTTTTTGAGAGCACGGCTGAAGGCGTACTTATCACCGATACCCAGCAGCGCATCACGGCCGTGAACCGCGCCTTCACCGAAATCACCGGCTACAGCGAAGCAGAAGCGCTGGGCCGCTCGCCCCAACTGCTCGCCTCCGGTCAACACGACAGCGCCTTTTATGCCGCCATGTGGCACCAGCTCGATGCGGCCGGCCACTGGCAAGGCGAAATCTGCAACAAGCGCAAAAACGGTGAGTTGTACCCGCAATGGCTGACCATCAGCGCGGTGCGCAACGACGACGGACTGATCACCCACTTCGTCGCCGTATTCGCCGACATCACCTCGCTCAAACACGCCCAAGACAAACTCGACCACCAAGCCCACCACGACTCTTTGACCGGCCTGCCCAACCGCCTGCTCTTCGAAAACCGCTTGCACGCCATGCTCGCAGATGCGCAAACCACACCGTGCCTGGGCGCCGTGCTGTTCCTCGACCTGGACCGCTTCAAACACATCAACGACAGCCTCGGCCACCCCGTCGGCGACCTTCTGCTGCAAGCCACCGCCCAACGCCTACGCAGCCAACTGCGCGACATCGACACCGTGGCGCGCCTGGGCGGCGACGAATTCATCATCCTGCTGCCCGGCCTGCATGAAGCGGCCGATGCCGAGCGTGTAGCGGCGAAATTACTCACGTGTCTGAGCGCACCGTTCCAGGCGGACGGTCACGAATTCTTCATTACCGCCAGCATCGGCGCGAGCCTGTTTCCCCAAGACGGCAGCGACGTCGCCACCCTGATCAAAAACGCCGACGCCGCCATGTACCGCTCCAAAGCCAAAGGCCGCAACCGCGCAGAGCTCTACACCAGCGACCTGACCCAGCAAGCCACCGCCCGCATCGCCTTGGAAAATGAACTGCGCCGCGCCATCGAACGCAACGAATTGAGCCTGCACTACCAACCCAAACAATCGCTCGCCGATCGCCAGATCGTCGGTGCAGAAGCGCTGTTGCGCTGGCACAGCCCAGTGTTCGGCAACGTGTCGCCGGAACGCTTCATCTCGCTCGCCGAAGACAACGGCCTGATCCTGCCCATCGGCGACTGGGTGCTGGCCCAAGCCTGCCAACAAATGGGCGAATGGCAGCGCCACCACCTGCCGTTCGGCCCGATGTCCGTCAACCTCGCCGGCGCCCAACTGCGCCAACCGCGCCTCGTGAAGCGCATCGCCGACCTGCTCGCCGAACACCAATTGCAGCCCCACATGCTGCAACTGGAAATCACCGAAAACTTCATCATGAACCAGACAGACGAGGCGCTGACCATCCTCCACGACCTCAAACGCCTAGGCGTCTTGATCGCCATCGACGACTTCGGCACCGGCTATTCGTCCCTCAGCTACCTGAAACGCCTGCCGCTCGACACCTTGAAAATCGACCAATCCTTCGTCCGCGGCCTGCCCGACGACCCTCATGACGCTGCCATCACCCGCGCCATCATCGCCCTGGGCCGCAGCATGCAACTCACCCTGGTAGCCGAAGGCGTAGAAACGCCCGCACAAGAGCGCTTCCTCATCGAAGAAGGCTGCGAACAGATCCAAGGCTTCCTCCTCAGCCGCCCGGTAACCCCTGACAAGTTCGCAAGTACTTTCCTAAGCCCGCGCCACGCAATTGGCACACAGCAAACCGCACCGGTATAATCCGCCGCACTTCTGAGGGCCTATAGCTCAGTTGGTTAGAGCAGAGGACTCATAATCCTTTGGTCCACGGTTCAAGTCCGTGTGGGCCCACCAAATAAAAAGCCGCGCTTAATGCGCGGCTTTTGCGTTTCTGTGGTTTGCGTCTCTAGTGACTCGCAGCGCCCTCAGCCAAGCAAGCGACGCAACGAAAACCAAGCCGCCGTCGCCTTTCCCCGGCTTCCATCAAGCACAGTTCCGACAGTTCAAATGGCCAATCTCATCACCGTAGCGACCTGACACTAACGCGCCAATTAAAGCGGGCGAACTGCCATCACTTTGAGTAAGATCCGAAAACCCTCAAGGAAAGAGATGGTTTTAGACATGGACTTCAGCCCAATCATTGCCCAGCTCTCAGGCATGCTCGCCTGGTTCCTCCCGCTAATAGCGCTGATCGGCCTGCTCAAAACGCCTTGGGCAAAAGGCTACATCGGCGAGCTCCTGGTCCGGCTATTCGCCCATTGGCAACTGGACAAAAGCACCTACCGCCGCCTGCACAACGCCACGCTAAACACACCCGACGGCACCACGCAGATCGACCACGTGTTCCTCTCGCGTTACGGCATCTTTGTCCTGGAAACGAAGAACATGAGCGGCTGGATCTTCGGCAGCGAGAACCAGGCGCAGTGGACACAAAAGCTCTACAAGCACACCTTCAAATTCCAGAACCCGCTGCGGCAAAACTACAAACACCTCAAAGCGCTGGAAGCCACCCTTGGCGTTAATTCCGAGCATCTGCACTCGGTCATTACGTTTGTCGGCGGCAGCTCCTTTAAGACAGAAATGCCGGCCAACGTAACCCAAGGCGTGGGATTCATCCGCTATATCAAGGCGTTCAGGCAGCCCATATTCAGCGAGGCTGAAGTCGACGCCATGCTGCATGCCCTGATAACCGGGCGCCGCGCCCCCAGCCTCGCCACACATCGCGAGCATGTGCAAAACCTTAAGCGCAGAAGTGATCCGACAGCCGAGCGGCAATGTCCGAAATGCGGCAGTGCACTGCTGATCCGCAGCGTCAAGTCAGGTCCGAAAGCGGGACAGCAGTTTTGGGGATGTTCTGCGTATCCCAAGTGCAAAACCATGCAGAGCTTTTGAAATAGATAACAGTCGTAAAATCAGAGCATATTCGCATCTAAATACACCCGTTTTTTATTCAAATTTTCTGACCAAACCATGCCCGTACAGCAGAGAGCAAAATGATCACTTCGATAAGTAGCTTATCTCCGTTCGCAAGCTTTACCGTGGCACACATATACTCGCCCAAGACAAAACTTAGCGACATTACAGACAGCATTATAAACACGTTAGAACCACTCTCTGGTTGGCAGGGAAAGACCCAGCAAAACCTTCCGAAAAGCACACACCCTGCGGAAGAAAGCGCATACCATCTGATCGAAAACAGACTAACTAGCTGGGCTGGCGGGAACACTGTCGCGGACACATTAAACCACCTAATAGCCGTATTTAAGAGCGGAAGCTTCGTGGCCATATATGTTAACGATAGCGACCTGAAAGCACGTCTCCATGAGTCATTATCTTTGGGCTTGCTTTCGGATATTAACCAAGTTGACGAAGCAATCCTCATCAAGGCCTTTGTTCATGGAAATAAACTCCGCACACTATGGTTAGGCGGAACGCATCGAAACGTCTCAGTAAAGCCAAACAGCAAAATCCTGAGCGGGGAGTCCCTGGGAGACGCGATTGATCCATTTGGGGATAACACTTTTATTACTGGCGCAGTCCGCTCAAGCACTGCAGGTGTAAGCCTAAAAAGAAGTGGAGTTTGGTTCGGCCCCAAAAAAAACTGGAATGACTTTTCCTTAGCCGCTGATCATTTGTTAACAGAACTAAACGCAGCACATGCGACAGCCCCTAATGACACCATAATTCACGCCGGCCTTGCCACTAGCGCCGCCGACTTCAAAAAAGTCGGAAAGGCATATCTAATTGAATGGACTGACCCAGAGACGATAAAGGGTGCACGGCTGTCTAAAAAAATTAGCAGCTTGCGCAATGCCTATCAAATGGATATATCCACTACACAACCAAACTCTGTAGAGTTGAATGTAGAGGTCACATGCATAAACACAGGGCAAACACACGAATTCACAATCAAACCAAATATAAAAAACCGTAAAGTTTTCTTTCAAGTATCAAACAACAAAGCGGCAGCTTGTTTTGCTGAGTGGATCAACGCAGTAGAGCTCAATGCTGAAGTGTTACGCCTTCTTTACGATGACGGCCATTCCATCGTCTATGCGACGTTATGCCTGCCAGCAACAGTAGATAGACAGTTTGACATGGAGTTTTTAGACTTTTCACCTGCCGGCTTTAGCTATGATGTAACACAGGAAAAACCACCCGGATCGCCTCCACCACTGCATAAAATTTATGACAGCAGTGACAAAAGCCTATTTAAATGGATCGCAAAAGATGGTCTATCTCAGATGGGGCTCGCGCAGCCTTCTCCTGGAACGTGCTGGCTATACTGCGATGATAGGTCTATGGAGGTTGCCGACTTCATCCATGTTCACAAACCGACCTCTGGAACGCCCACGATAGCCATTATTCATGCAAAAGGCGCGAACAGCGCCTCTCGAAAAAGAGAAATCTCACCAGGCGCTTACGAGCTTGTAACAGCACAAGCAATAAAAAATCTAAAGAGAATCTCAGCCAAGTCAATAATTCATGATATAGAAAAGACGCTAAAATCTTCGAAAGATAGAGTCTGGGACTTACCTTGGAGCCCTAACTTACAAAGCCCTACAACTGCAAAAACCGACTTAGAAGCCGCGCTAAAAACAATAAAGCAAGACTGCGATTATCAAGTATTGATAGTCCAACCGCACGCATTAAAAAGCAAATTTAACACAGGGAAAAATCTTAATATCGGAGCCCGACAACTTCACACTCTATTACTAGGAGCGGAGTCCCTGGCGCACTCTGTATCCGCAAAATTCAGAGTAATATCCGATAAGCGTTAACCAACTAAAAGAACGCCCGCTGCTCTGGTCCGAGATAACCTCTAAAAAGTCCGAGGCCGCTACAAGCGGCACCTGCTCAGTGGGTTCCAACTTTTGCGACTGCTCAGAGGGCATCTCTTTTGCCTGTGCAACATCACAGGCCTGCGCTCCCTATCGCGATGTAGTTAGCCTAGAGCCCGCAACGCCCCGGCAGGGATGCTCCGAACGATTATTTTGGTGGGCATCACCATTACCAACGTGCAGCTAAGGCTCGCAATGCCGAAAATGGGTTTGAGGCATCAACGGTACACACGATCGGTACACTGACGGTACAGTGCCCAGCTTTTACAGATTTCGCTCAATTGCGCTTAACCCGCTCTACGACGATACTTTCATCTAACTGTACCTACGTTAAGCTACGCTCGATTTCACTGGGCTTGCAGCGTTTCTGGGCAACTCATAATCCTTGTCCGCGGCTCAAGTCCGTGTGGCCCACCAAATAAAAACCCACGCTTAATGCGCGGCTTTTGCGTTTCTGTGGTTCGCGTCTCTAGTGACTCGCAGCGCCCTCAGCCGTGCAAGCGACGCAACGAAGATCACGCCGCCGTCCTCTTTCCCCAGCTCCCATCGAGCACAGTTCTGACAGTTCAAATGGTCAATCTCATCACCGCAGCGACCTGACACTAACGCGCCAATTAAAGCGGGCGAACCGCCATCAATTTGGACAACAGTTTTGGGGATGCTCTGCGTTTCCAAAGTGCCGAACGATGCAGAGTCTTTGAGGTGTTGGGGCGAGTGGAAAAAAACGGGGTCTGTCCCCTAATACTCGCTAACCAAACGTCTGCATAAACGGCAAAGCACATTCCCTAATTGACGCGACCACATGCGGTGCCTGCTCGCCCAGCCCATCTGAGCGAGCCAGCACGCGCTCGAGAACGCTCAACTGCTCACGAATCACTTCTGCCGGCTGCGCCACATCGCAGACGTGGGCGAAGTCCAGCAGCCCTTGGCGGGATGCGACGAGCGACTTGTTGCCGATAAGGTCCAGCGCCAATACATCCTCTGGAATGTAGGCCGTGGTGTTGACGATGTCGTAGGCGGGGGCGAGTCGCGCGTCGCGCTGGGTAGGGTGGGAATACAGTAAGCCGAAGTTTTTAAGATGGGCGTCGCCGTTTCCGACGATGCAGCTGAGGGTCACCATGGCGAATAGCTGCGCCAGTGAACTCTGCACGTGGTCGGGGGAGCAGAACAGGCGAATGGCCTTGGCGATGGCCGAATAGCTCTTGCTGTACTTTTGCTCCGCAGCCAGCCCCATCAGTGCCGCCATGTCCTCGAAGCCTATGGGATTGAGCTGTTGATCCCGATCGAAGCGGCGCATGACGAACAGTTTGGCGTTGTCGGACAGGTAAAACTCTGGCACCGCAATGCCCGCCTCTTTGGCCACGGACATGCAAAGGAACTCGTTGATCGCCAGGCCCGGAAACTCATCCCGACCGCTCTTGATAATCAGGTCAGAAGTTTTCGAGGTGAAGCGATGCTGGGCGAAGTCCTGATGCTCAGGCACCAATACCTTTGGCTGCACGCCGGATATTCCTGCCCGCAAAATGTATCGATCCACCAGGCCGGCAAAAATATCTTCTGCGCCATCCCAGGCGAGAATTTCTTCGAGCTTCTCTCCGGGAAACTGTTGTCTGCGCAACAGCGCGTCGACCTCCGGCGAGCTGACCGCCACCCGACCGATGGGCGAACTGCTGCCAGACAGCGCCAGCAGCAACATCGGATCGACGCTCGCCACTTTCGCCAGGCGGTTGCGCAACTGCTCCAGTACGTAGCCTTCCGGCAGGTTCATTTGGAAGATCGGATGCAAATCCCGCTGGCGGTATTCATCCAAGCGCACCGGCATTAGCAAACTGATCGCCGCTGGCGGCGTTGCGTCTTCGTGGTAACGGAAGAGAAAGTCTCCGGCGCTGGTAAGAATCTTCCCGCTGCCGCCCTCAGGCGTTGCAACCTGCAACACGGCCGTCATCAGTCAAATACTCCATGGATTTCGTCCAGCGTAGGCATCGCTGCCGGCACCACATTGAGCTCGGAGTCGAGGGCCGCAAGCACTCGCGCATAGGCCATCATCCCTACTGAGAGGTCACCCTTCTCAATGGCGATGACCTTCTGCCGAGTGATGCCGGCCAGGGACGCCAGCGACGCTTGGGTGAGCCCACGATTGAGGCGGCGCTGTCGAAGCTGCTCGCCAAGTCGTAACGCGATGAGGGAATGATCCATGTTCTGTTTACGCAACAATCTAGAGAACATGTAACGTATACCGAACCATCAAGGAAATCAAAGCGAATCCACCGCCCAGCCCCATCGCCTGTTATTCGGCTCACCCAGTGAGCCGAATAGTCCCGCTAATCGGCTCATCACCGCTCTGCGCGAACCTCGAGTCCATGCACTTCTTCCGGCCACCACCCCCAACCCAACGACCAACGGCCCCTCCAGCCCCCTCCTCCCCTGCCGATAACCCCTGTTCAACACTGTCCGCTCGCCGCCTCTCGATTTGAACTAAGCGCCGCGCGGATCAGTCGACTTTGTAGGATGGAAAAATCCGGAGGTCTGTATGGATGTTTCAAGCGTTGCCGCAGCCGCTTCCAGTGCGCAGATGGCGAAGACTGCTTCTGATGTGTCGATCAAGATTCTGAATAAGACGTTGGATATTCAGTCGGAAAGCGCGATGGCGCTGATTGAGGCGATTCCTGAGTTGTCGGCGCTGCCGAGCAACCCGCCGAATCTGGGTAACTCTATTGATGTCATGGTCTGACGGCAGAATTGGCTTAGTGCGTGGGGCATTGCCTACACTGGGCTTATAACAAGACACCCGTAATGACTGATCTGCCCTCATCGGCAGCATGGAGCGAAGATGACTCAGGACAATGCAAAACCAAGCTGGCATCAGCAAGTGGCCGACGATCTGGTCGATCCGGTGATGAAAGACCTGGCCTGGCACGGTCGAACCACTGACTGGTTTTTGCAGGATCTGGTGCGGCTGACCAACGAGACTGATCTGCAGGTGGGCGTTACGTTGTCGACGCCCGCGGGCATGATTTCCGGGATCTTGATCAGCGTTGAGCAGTATTTCCAGCTGTTTGGTGAATCCTTTTCCAGCTCCTGGCCGGCGGCCGATGCCGATCGGTTGCGTGCGCACTATGCGGAATTGGGCAAGTCGCGTTTGCCGAAGTCCGATGGCGAAACGCCGCCGCCCGTGCAGTATCTGCATTTGAAAGACGCCAAGTTGAGTTCGCCCTCCGGGCAAATGCCGGCGAGCGAGGGCTTGCTGTGGCGCGGCACCATTGCGTCGATTTCCGGTTTCTCGTTGGGGCTGTTGGCGGACGATGCCGGCGACATCCAGCCCACGCTTTAACAGGGTATCCAGAAACGCAAAAGCCCCGCTCGCTGCGGGGCTTTTTTGTGCCGGAACGGTTTTAGCGCTTGGCGATGATGTACACGGCGTGAACGATGCCGGGAATGTAGCCGCACAACGTCAGCAGAATGTTCAGCCAGAACGCGCCGCCAAAACCGACTTGCAGGAAGACGCCCAGTGGCGGCAGCAGAATGGCAATCAGGATGCGGATCAGGTCCATGATTCAGGTTCCTTTTAAAGTGGAAAAACGTACCCCATAACCGACCTGCCGCGCTCGTGTCTGGTTCAACCTAAGTCTTTTCTCAACCTTTGTGCGTATGTTTCGCCCCATACAGGCAGAGCATTTCCATGGCGATGGTCGCACCTGCCAGCGCGGTTATTTCCGCGTGGTCGTAGGGCGGCGCTACTTCGACGACGTCCATGCCCACCAGGTTGATGCCGCGCAAACCGCGCAGAATTTCCAGCGCTTGGTGGCTGCTCAAGCCGCCGCAGACCGGCGTGCCGGTGCCTGGGGCGAAGGCCGGGTCGAGGCAGTCGATGTCGAAGGTCAGGTACACCGGATGGTCGCCGACGCGGGCGCGAATTTGTTCGGCGATCTGCTCGGGCGTGTGGCGATGCAAGTGGGGGGCGTCGAGTACCTGGAAGCCCAGCACATCGTCGTTGGTGGTGCGCAGGCCAATCTGCACGGAGCGCGCCGGGTCGACCAAACCTTCGCGGGCGGCGTGGAAAAACATGGTGCCGTGGTCGATGCGCTGCACCTCCTCGTCGGGCCAGGTGTCGCTGTGGGCGTCGAAGTGGATCAGCGACAGCGCCCCGTGTTTTTTGGCGTGGGCTTTGAGCAGTGGGTAGCTGATGAAGTGGTCGCCACCGAGGGTCAACATGGCGCAGCCGGCAGCAAGAATTTCGTCGGCGTGGGCCTCGATGGCGTCCGGGGTCAGCTGCGGCTGGCCATGGTCGAAATCGCAATCGCCGTAGTCGATCACGGCCAGCTCGTCGAACGGGTCGAATTCCCAGGGGAAATGCCGGGCCCAGGCCATTTGCGTGGAAGCGGCGCGAATGGCACGCGGGCCGAAACGCGTGCCGGGGCGATTGGTGGTGGCGGTGTCGAACGGTACGCCGCTGACGACAACATCCACACCGCGCAGGTCGCGGCTGTAGCGGCGCCGCATAAAGCTGGTGATGCCGCCGTAAGTCGATTCCGCTGCTGTGCCGTAAAGGCTCTCACGGGTAAGCGCTTGGTCGTTGCGTGAGGCTTGGTCCATTGCGGTGCTCCTTAGTAGTGGGTGCGAAAGGCGGTCCACAGGCGCGTGCGTTCACGCTGTGCGGCCAACGGTTGCAGGTGTTCGCTGAACAGCCGCGCGCGAATCTCGGCAGGCGGGTAAATGTCGGGGTCGGCCGCCACGGCGGGGTCAACCAGGGCGGTCGCCGCGCTGTTGGCGTTGGCGAAATACACGGTATTGGTGACCTCGGCGATGGCTTCGGGCCGCAGCATGTAGTTGATAAACGCCAGCGCTGCTTTGGGATGCGGGGCGTCTACCGGAATGGCCATGGTGTCGAACCACACCAGCGTGCCTTCGCGTGGAATGCGGTACACCACCTCGAAGGGTTGCTTGGCTTCCACGGCCCGGGCGGCGGCGGTGGCGGCATCGCCGCTGTAGCTCAGGGCCATGCAAATTTCGCCTTTGGCCAGGTCGTCGATCTGCCGGCCGGACGCCACGTAGCGCACGTTGGGCTGCAGCCCGGCGAGCAGTTGCTGAACCGCTTCCAAATCAGCCGGCTCGGTGCTGTAGGGGTCGTGACCGAGGTAGTTGAGGGCAATGCTGATCACTTCTTGCGGGGAGTCGAGCACGGCAATGCCGCAGTCTTTGAGCTTGCTGGCGTACTCGGGTTTGAACAGCACATCCAGGGTGTTGAGCGGCACATCGCTGCCCAGCCGTTTGGCCACCGCTTCTTTATTAAGCCCCAAGCCAACCGTGCCCCAGGTGAACGGCACGCCGTAGCGATTGCCGGGATCGGAAGTGGCGAGTTTGGCCAGTAGCTCAGCGTCCAGGTTCGGGTACAGCGGCAAGCTGGCGGCGTCGATGGGCTGCAGGGCTTTGGCCTTCACGGCACGGGCCAGGCCGCTTGAGGCGGGAAACACAAGGTCGTAGCCGCTGCCGCCGGTGAGCAATTTGCTGTCCAGAGCTTCGGGGCTGTCGAACACGTCGTACTTGATCTGGATGCCGGTCTCGGCCTGGAAGCCTTTTAGCGCTTGAGGGCCGATGTAGTCGGACCAGTTGTAGATGTTCAGCGCCTTGTCTTCGGCATGCAGATGCAGCGGCAACGTGGCGGCAAGCACTAAGGCGCAGGTGGAAATTCGCATGGTTCAAGCTCCTCCGGCAGATAACGGATGACCGCGCCTCTCGTATGGGCGCCTCGCGTTCAGCGGCGCCAGGAGGCTCTGGATGGGTGGATACTGCGCCGGCCTTTGCGTTGAATAAATGCAAAGTGATATACGCTGACATCGCTCTCTATAAATGTTTGGAATCCTCATGCTCAGCCAGGTACGTGACCTCGATTTACAACTGCTGCGGCTGTTTATGACGGTGGCGGAAAGCGGCGGGTTTAGTGCGGCGCAGGGCGAGCTGGGCATCGGCCAATCGACCATCAGCACGCAGATGGCCAAGCTGGAAACGCGCCTGGGCTTTCGCTTGTGCGAACGCGGCAAAGCCGGCTTTCGCCTGACGCCCAAGGGCGAAGAAGTGGTGCTGGCGGCGCGCAAGCTGTTCGCGGCCATCGAGGTGTTCAAGGGCGAAGCGCAGGGCATGGCCGACAAGCTATTGGGCGAGCTGCGCATCGGCATTTCCGAGGCGCTCGACCCGAACACCCTCGACCGCCTCGGCAGCGCTATTCGCTTGTTTCGCCAGCGTAACCAGGCGGTGCATATCGAATTGCTCAGCGCCACGCCGGCTGAATTGGAGCGTCGTCTGCTGCACGATCAGTTGCATCTGGCCGTCGGTTATTTCTCCGGGGCGCAGCCAGCCATCGAGCATCGCCCGTTATTTAGCGAAGAACAGGCGCTGTATTGCGGGCGCGGCCATCCGTTGTTCGAGCGCAAGAAGCTGCGGCTGGAAGACTTGCATGACCAGGACGGCGTGCACCATCCCTACCGTTTTTTGCAGCTGGACGAACCCTGGCAGTCGGCCAATAGCAGCGCGCGTAGCGAGCAGGTTGAAGGATCGCTGGCGTTTGTATTGTCGGGCGCGCACCTGGGTTATCTGCCCACTCATGTCGCCGCGCCGTGGGTCGCGAGTGGCCAGCTGCGCGCGGTGCTGCCGCAAAGCCTGGGCTTTGCCGTTCAGTTCCATGTGGGCAGTCATCGCGGCCGGCAGCCTAGCGAAGCGCAGAAGGCGTTTGTGGCCGACTTATTTAGCGTGTTCGGGGTCAACTGAACGCTCTGTCACAAGCGTTTCAGCAATGGCTGGCTATAGTTGCAAGCTGTTCATCCGTTCGCCTCAACCAAGGAGTCACCATGAGCAAAGTTCACCGCGTCGCCGTGCTGGTCGGCAGCCTGCGTAAAGCCTCGATCAACCGCAAACTGGCCTTGGCATTGGCGGACCTGGCGCCCGCCTCGTTGAAGCTTGAAATCGTCGAGATTGGCGACCTGCCGTTGTACAACGAAGACATCGACATCACGCCTGCCCCGCCTGCTTACACCGCCTTCCGTGAGCAGGTAAAAGCCGCCGATGCGCTGCTGTTTATCACCCCGGAATACAACCGCTCGGTACCAGCGCCGCTGAAAAACGCCATCGACGTCGGCTCGCGCCCGTATGGCCAAAGCGCGTTCAGCGGCAAGGCCGGTGCGGTGGTCAGCGCCTCGCCAGGTGCAGTCGGTGGCTTTGGCGCCAACCATCATTTGCGCCAGTCCATGGTGTTTCTCGACGTGCACATGCTCCAGCAGCCAGAAGCTTATCTGGGTGGCGCCGGCAGTTTTTTCAGCGAAGACGGTACGCTGAGCGATGGCATCAAACCGTTCCTGCAAAAGTTCATCGACACCTACGCCCAGTGGGTGGCGCTGCACAGCAAAGGCTGATTGTTCACGCGACGGTCTGCTCGCAACGAGCGGGCCGCCACGCCTTCCACGAATTTTTCATGTGCCGTTGACCTTCTTTTCACCCTCGCCTTTGCATCCTGCGCTTGGAAACATGCCGTAACGACTGTCCAACGGGGGCTCGTCCGGCGTGCGCACTTCGTACTCCCAACGTCTCTCAGGATGCACGCCGATGAATAAACTTCCGCAGATCACTCTGGCCTTCTGGGTCATGAAAATATGTGCAACGACGCTGGGCGAAACCGCCGGCGACTTGCTCTCGATGACCCTCAATGTCGGTTACGCCGTCAGCTCAATGATTTTGATCACCGCCTTTCTGCTGACGCTCATCGGTCAGCTCAAAGCCAAAACCTATCACCCGATGCTCTATTGGCTGGTGATTCTCTCCACCAGCACCGCGGGCACCACGATGTCCGACTTTATGGACCGCACCCTGGGCCTCGGTTACGCCACAGGTTCGGCGCTGCTCGTTACCTTGCTGGTAGTGACCTTGGCCATCTGGCGCTGGAGCGAAGGCTCGCTGTCGGTAGACCGTGTGAACACCACCAAAGGTGAGCTGTTCTACTGGGTCGCCATTCTGTTCTCCAACACGCTGGGTACGGCGCTGGGCGATTTCCTGGCGGACGACTCGGGCCTGGGCTTTGCCGGCGGCGCGCTGCTTATCGGCGGGGCAATTGGCGTGGTGGTGTTGGCGCACTTCTACACGCGCATCTCGTCGGTGCTGCTGTTCTGGCTGGCGTTTGTGTTGACTCGCCCGTTCGGCGCGACGTTGGGCGACGTGCTGACCAAGCCGCACGAAAAAGGTGGGCTGGACTTCGGCACCATCGGCTCGTCGGCGGTGCTGGCGGTCATTCTGTTGGCGCTGGTGATTACCGCGACCGTGGTCAAGAATCGTCGCGAGCAGCAAGCGGGGCTGGAAATGGCGTAGCCGTCAAACGGCTCTATAAAAGCACCGACCTCGCGTCGGTGCTTTTTATTGGGCGCGGGAAAAGGTGGCAACGAAAATGACAACCGCAGAAAAAAGAAAACCCCGCCGAGGCGGGGCTTTGCAGACTGTGTCCTGACATCCGTAGTCATCCACCATCCTGGTGGAAATCCAGCGTATCCCTGTTGGTTCCTTGGCGCTTCCGTGCACAACGTCCATGTGCAACAGAATAACGAGGCGTTATTACCTGCGGTAGCGGCGATAAGCAGCACGCTTTGTAAGCTTTGGCTTACAAAGGTTTAAACCATGCCTTAGGTCTGCTTTATTTTGCGAACGGGCTCTTGTTAGACTCGCATTGTCCTACAAAATCTAAAAACCACGCCGCCGTCCATGCAGTACTTTGGGGTGCATGTCTCATGCGCGCAGTAGCAGTTGCCCTGGCTGGTTTATCGGTTTGCATGAGTGGCGGCGCCTCAGCCGGCGGACAAAACCAGCTGGCTGACCCCAAGCTCGCCGTCGACCAATTCTTCTGGAAGCAGCTCTACCCCAAAGGCGGTACCACGCTCTATTGCGCCAAGCCGTTTGTGAGCGAACGCGGGCAGGTGGCCGCGAGCCTGGTCTACACGGCCAAGCAAATAAAATCGGCGTTGCGCTGCGTCACCGACAGCCAGTGCACCGAAGCCAACCCGCAATACCCTTATATGTTGAGCGACCTGCACAACATGTACCCCGCCCTGACCCTGGTCGAACTGGCACGCCGCAACGCGCAGTTCGGCGAATTGGGCGATGACGTGTCGAGCAAATTCAGCGATATCGGCTGCCAGCTCAAAGCCAGCTTCCAACTGATCGAGCCGCCGGATTCGGCCAAAGGCAACGTCGCCCGGGCGATCTTTTACATGCGCAGCGAGTACGGCCTACCGGTGGTGGGGCAACTGCAAATGTACAAGCGATGGAGTCAGCTCGATCCGCCAGACGCCGAGGAAAAAGCGCGCAACGATCAGATTGAAGCGCTGCAAGGCACGCGCAACCGGTTTATCGACGCGCCGGCGGCGGCAGAGCAGCTTACTCAGGAGTAATCCAACCCTGTGGCGCAGGTGGGCGGCATTTCGATCTGCCGCGATGCTTGTGGACCTGCCAAGCCCCATCGAGGCTAAAGCCTCTCCTACAAAAGCGATTTGGCTACGATAAAAAAGCCCCGCATCGGCGGGGCTTTTTGTTAACGCGAAACAGCCATCAGAACTGCGCAGCGTCCAGCAGGTACAGCGATTCGCTACCGGCTTTTACCGACGCTGTCAGCGAGTGAATACGCGGCAGCAGACGGGCGAAGTAGAAGCGTGCGGTGCCCAGCTTGCTGGCGTAGAACTCATCCTGGCCTTCTTTGCCCAGCGACGCGCGCGCCATCAACGCCCACATGTAGGCGTAAGCGGTGTAGCCAAACACGTGCAGGTATTCCACCGACGCCGCGCCGATTTCGTTCGGGTTCGACTTGGCGCTGTCGAGCAGCCACGCGGTGAGGTCGTCGAGGTTGGCGATGGCCGCTTTCAGCGGTTCAACAAACTCGGCCATCTCGCCGTTGGCGCTGCCGATGAAGGCTTTCACTTCGTCGGCGAAGTGCTTGTAGAACGTGCCGCCGCTGCCGACGATTTTGCGGCCCACCAGGTCGAGCGCCTGAATGCCGTTGGTGCCTTCGTAGATTTGCGTGATGCGCACGTCGCGTACCAGCTGCTCTTGGCCCCACTCACGAATAAAGCCGTGGCCGCCGAAAATCTGCTGACCGTGCACGGTGGTTTCCAAACCGAGGTCAGTGAGGAACGCTTTGGCGATTGGCGTCAGCAGGGCTACCAACTCTTCGGCGCGTTTGCGCGTGGTCGGGTCTTCGCTGAACTTGGCGGTGTCGAGCTGCATGGCCACGTAGGTGGAGAACGCGCGGCCACCTTCGTTGCTGGCCTTCATGGTCAGCAGCATGCGGCGCACGTCGGGGTGCACGATGATCGGGTCGGCCACTTTGTCTTTGGCAACCGGGCCGGTCGGCGCGCGGCTTTGCAGACGGTCGCGGGCGTATTCGATGGCGCTCTGGTACGAACGCTCACCCGCTGCCAGGCCTTGAATACCAACGCCCAGACGCTCGTAGTTCATCATGGTGAACATGGCCGCCAGGCCTTTGTTCGGGCCGTCGATGATGTAGCCGGTGGCGCCGTCGAAGTTCATCACGCAGGTGGCGGAACCTTGAATGCCCATCTTGTGTTCGATGGAACCGCACGACAGGGTGTTGCGCTCGCCCAGGCTGCCGTCGGCATTGACCATGAACTTGGGCACCAGGAACAGCGAGATGCCTTTGGAGCCCGCTGGCGCGTCCGGCAGTTTTGCCAGCACCAGGTGGATGATGTTTTCGGTGAGGTCGTGCTCGCCGCCGGTGATGAAAATCTTCGTGCCGGTGACTTTGAACGAACCGTCAGCCTGCGGCTCGGCCTTGGTGCGGATGATGCCCAGGTCGGTGCCCGAATGCGGCTCGGTCAGGCACATGGAGCCGGCCCAAACGCCGGAATACATGTTCGGCAGGTAGGTTTCTTTCAGCTCGGCACTGGCGTGGGCGTTGATCGACAGGCAAGCGCCGGCAGTCAGCATTGGGTACAGGCCGAACGACAGGTTGGCGGCGTTAAGCATTTCCTCAACCTGTGCGCCAAGCACCTTGGGCATGCCCATGCCGCCGTAGGCCGGGTCACCGC
The DNA here is from genome assembly GCF_979258635.1 of Pseudomonas sp. AC070. Taxonomy (NCBI): domain Bacteria; kingdom Pseudomonadati; phylum Pseudomonadota; class Gammaproteobacteria; order Pseudomonadales; family Pseudomonadaceae; genus Pseudomonas; species Pseudomonas sp. AC070. Next base: position 248,245 of record NZ_OZ409871.1, on the reverse strand, counting down.
CTACGCCAACCCAGCCGCCTTCGCCGTAAATTTTGTAGGCCTCAGGGAAACCCGCCGGGGTGGTGACCACGGTGTTGTTCCAGCTGCAGCCTTCTTCGTCGCCGCTACGGTTGAGCGGGGCGATGGTTTTTGCAGTGACTTTGCCGGCTTCTTCGAGGATCGCCTCGGCCGTGCCTGCATCGACGACTTCCGCCAGCGCAGGCAGTTGTTGCCAGAGTTTGGAGACCTCAAACACTTCATTGAGGACGAAACGCATATCGCGCAGGGGAGCTTTGTAGTCGGCCATGGTAGTGATCCTCGAACGATCCAACGATGCGGCCTAAAGGCCGGTATGACGCAGGCCTCGGAGTTTACCCGAACAACTTTTCAGACACATAGGGTCATGGTGAGACCAATAAGTCACACCCCAATCAGGCCATACACACGTATTGAATCCCCTCTCCCGCTTGCGGGAGAGGGTTAGGGAGAGGGGCTTTTCAATCGAAGATTTCGTCTCGCCCAGCCCTCTCCCCCAGCCCCTCTCCCGCAAGCGGGCGAGGGGAGCTCGCTTGCGTTCAGCCACAAAAAAGCCCGCCATAAGGCGGGCTCCCTTCCAGCCTAGGCGCTTAGCCGGCGAACTGCTCGGCGCTCAGTTGCATCAGGCTTTCGCTGCCTGCTTCCACGCCCGCGCGGTGCACCAGGGTGCGGGGCAGCAAGCGTTTGAAGTAGAAGTCAGCCGTCGCCAGCTTGGCTTTGTAGAACTCTGCATCACCGCTGCCGGCGTCGATTTTCTCTTGCGCCACAACGGCCATGCGCAGCCAGAAGTAGGCCAGCACCACGTAGCCGGAATACATCAGATAGTCGGTCGCGGCGGCGCCGACTTCGTCCGGGTTTTTCATCGCGGCCATGCCCACTTTAGTGGTCAGCTCGCCCCACTCTTTATTCAGCGTGGCCAGTTGGTTGAACGCTGCTTGCAACTGCGGATGGCTGGCATTGGCTTCGCAGAATTTGTGCACCAACTTGGTAAAGCCGCGCAGCAGCTTGCCTTGGCTGCCGAGCACTTTACGGCCGAGCAGGTCGAGGGCCTGAATGCCGTTGGTGCCTTCGTACAGCAGGGCAATGCGGCAGTCGCGCACCAGCTGCTCCATGCCCCATTCGCGAATAAAGCCGTGGCCGCCAAACACCTGCATCCCGTGGTTGGTCACCTCCAAACCGGTTTCGGTCATGAAGGCTTTGCAGATGGGCGTGAGGAAGGCCAGCAAATCTTCGGCTTGCTGACGTTGTTCTTCTGTCTCGGCGTGCAACTGGTCAAGCAGCTGGGCGCAGAAGTAAGCGAGCGCGCGGTTGCCTTCGTTGAAGGCCTTCATGGTCAGCAACATGCGGCGCACGTCGGGGTGAACGATGATCGGGTCGGCGGATTTCTCCGGGGCCTTGGCGCCGGTAAGCGAGCGCATTTGCAGACGCTCGGTGGCGTACTTCAGTGCGCCCTGGTAGCTGGTCTCACCCAGGCAGAGGCCCTGCATGCCGGTGCCCAAACGCGCATGGTTCATCATGGTGAACATGCAGTTCAGGCCCTTGTTCATCTCACCGATGAGGTAGCCCTTGGCGTTGTCGAAGTTGATAACGCAGGTGGCCGAACCTTTGATGCCCATTTTGTGTTCGATAGAGCCGCAGGAAACCGCGTTGCGCTCGCCGGCTTTGCCGTCAGCCGCCGGCAGAAATTTCGGCACGATAAACAGCGAGATGCCTTTGGTGCCTGCCGGTGCGTCCGGCAGCTTGGCCAGCACCAGGTGCACGATGTTCTCGCTGAGGTCGTGCTCGCCCGAGGAGATGAAAATTTTGCTGCCGGTCAGCGAGTAGCTGCCGTCGGCTTGTGGCACGGCGCGGGTTTTGATCAGGCCCAGGTCGGTGCCGCAGTGCGCTTCGGTCAGGCACATGGTGCCGGTCCAATTGGCCTCGGTCATCTGCGTGAGGTAGGTCTGTTTCTGCTCTTCGGTGCCGTGGGCGTGAATGGCCGCCATGGCGCCTTGGGTCAGGCCGGGGTACATGCCCCAGGCGTAGTTGCTGGAGCCGATCATTTCGCTGAACAGCAAGCCCAGCGAGTGCGGCAGGCCTTGGCCGCCGTAAGTTGGGTCGGCCGACAGGCTCATCCAGCCGCCTTCAGCGAATTGCTGGAAGGCTTCTTTGAAGCCGGTGGGCGTGGTTACGACGCCGTTGTCGAATGTGCATTCTTCTTCATCGCCGGAGCGGTTCAGCGGCGCGATCACCTGCTCGCAGAACTTTGCCCCTTCTTCAAGAATGGCGTTGACCATGTCCGGCGAAGCGTCGGTGGCGCCCATGGCCGCGTAGCCAGCGTGGAAGTCGAACACTTCGTCGACCAGAAAGCGCATATCGCGCAGGGGAGCCTTGTATTCGGGCATGGACGTTCTCCTAGGCAGGGACGCGAGCGCGTCATCGAGACCGACACGCTACTGCCGGCCCGTTGCCCGGGACAATGACGTTGCGCGCGCTGAATGCGCGCCTATAAGCAGGCTCGCCTATGACGTCGGCGTGGCCACTCGCACTGCGCCGCGACGGTTTTGGCCGTGCTGGATCACGCAGTTGCGCCCCGCCGCCTTGGCCGCGTACAGCGCACGGTCGGCGGCTTTGATCACTTCTTCAGGCGTGCGCTGCTCGCTCTCTTTTTCCGCCACACCAATGCTCACCGTCACCGACACACTGGTGGCCGCCGCCGCGCCGCGTCGTTGTTTGCCTTTGCTGTCGTTTTGCGGACGGCTGCCTTTGTCGCGCAGCTGAATCACATAGCGCTCAACGGCCTGGCGCACTTCTTCGAGATGCGGTTTGCATTCGTCGAGCGTCTTGCCGGAAAACACCAAGGTGAATTCCTCACCGCCGTAGCGATACGCCTTGCCGCCGCCACCGATTTTTCGCAGCTGGCTGGCGACTACACGCAGCACCTGGTCGCCGACATCATGGCCGTGGGTGTCGTTGAATTTCTTGAAGTGATCGACGTCGGCCATGGCAATCACGTAATTGCGGCCCAAACGCGGCAAGCGTTCGTTGAGCGCGCGACGGCCCGGCAAGCCGGTGAGCTCGTCGCGAAAGGCCATTTGGTAAGCCTCGTGTGCCACCGCCACGGCCAGAATCAGCATGACTTCGCTGCTCATCACGTTCAGGCCGTGGGGCAGCAGGAAGGTTTTCGGCAGCATCCAGCACAGGCCGACCAGGCCAACGAGCTGCGCGGCGTGCAGCGGACGCGGCTTATAGATGTACTGAACGATCAGCCCGATAAACGCCAAGACAAACAGCGGATACGCCAGTTGCACCAGGCTCATCCATTCAGCGTGCAGCGACGGCCAGCGGATCTGCGCCAACCATTCAAGCATGCCCTGCGGATAGCGCTGCGCCAGGCCGAGCACCACGGCGCCGACCGCCAGCAGCACGGCGGAACGTGCCACCAGATCGCGGACTAAGTGGGTGCGTTCCAGCCAGGCCGCGTAAATGCCGTAGAGCAGCGGCAGCAACAGGCTGCACAGGTGAAACACCAGCGCCGTTTCAGGCCGCGCCTTGCCGGTGGCGCGGAAAAAATCGGCTTGGGTGTCGAGCAGAAAGTAGGCGCCGTAGACCACTATCAACAAAAACAGCTCGCGCTGGCGGGAATAAATCAGGCAAAACGCGCCGCCGAGGATCAGCAGCAGCGTGGGCAACACGTTGAACAGCGAGGTAAAGAACTCGTTCAGCACCGGCAAACTGGCAGCCGCCATCCCTGCTACCAACAGCAGCAACGAAGGGAGGAAATGGCTAAGGCGAACGGCTTTAAGGCGATGCACGACGATGTTCCACGGGCCGTCAGAAAGTGGCGGCGAACCGATGGCATTTTGCCTATTTCCATCGCGTTCGGCACCGGTTCCTGTCGCAATTTCCTCTAATTAAGAGCGAAACATCTGTCTGTAGGAGCGGCTTCAGCCGGGATGTTTTTGTTCTGTTCGAAAATGCATCGCGGCTGACCGTTATAGCCAAAACCCGCCCATAAAAAAACCGCCCGCCCTTTCGGGCGAGCGGTTTTTTCAACCGATGGTGCGAACTACGACTTAGTAGCCCAGCGCGAAGTCTTCTTCGGCCATGTCCATCAGGTTGTTGGCGCCGGACAGCATGGCTTCAACGTGCGCGCGAGTGCGCGGCAGGATGCGCTGGAAGTAGAAGCGCGCGGTTTGCAGCTTGGCTTTGTAGAACGCTTCTTCGGCGGTACCGGCAGCCAGCTTCTCAGCGGCTACACGGGCCATGTCGGCCCAGAAGTACGCCAGGCAGACATAGCCGGAGTACATCAGGTAGTCGACCGAAGCAGCACCCACTTCTTCACGATCTTTCATCGCGGCCATACCGACCTTCATGGTCAGCTCGCCCCACTCTTTGTTCAGCTTGGCCAGCGGAGCGGTGAACTCGGCGACAGCCTCGTTACCTTCGTTGGTCTGCACGAACTTGTGCACGATCTTGGTGAAGCCTTTGAGTGCTTCGCCTTGGGTTTGCAGCACTTTACGGCCCAGCAGGTCGAGCGCCTGGATACCGGTGGTGCCTTCGTACAGCATGGAAATGCGGCTGTCGCGAACGTTCTGCTCCATGCCCCACTCAGCGATAAAGCCGTGGCCGCCGTAGATTTGCACGCCGTGGTTAGCGGCTTCGAAACCCACTTCAGTCATGAAGGCTTTAGCGATTGGCGTCAGGAAGGCCAGCAGCGAATCGGCTTTCTTCTTGGCTTCTTCGTCTTGGCTGTATTTGACGATGTCCACTTGCTGAGCCGTGAAATAGACCATTGCGCGGTTGCCTTCGGCGAACGCTTTCATGGTCAGCAGCATGCGGCGAACGTCCGGGTGCACGATGATCGGGTCAGCGGCTTTGTCCGGCGCTTTCGGGCCAGTCAGCGAGCGCATTTGCAGACGCTCACGGGCGTATTTCAGACCACCCTGGAAGCCAACTTCAGCGTGGGCCAGACCTTGCAGCGCGGTACCCAAACGAGCGGTGTTCATAAAGGTGAACATGCAGTTCAGGCCTTTGTTCGCTGGGCCGATCAGGTAACCGGTGGCGCCGTCGAAGTTCATCACGCAGGTGGCGTTACCGTGGATGCCCATCTTGTGCTCAAGCGAGCCACAGGAAACGGCGTTACGGGTGCCGACGCTGCCGTCTTCGTTCACGTTGAACTTGGGAACGATGAACAGCGAAATGCCTTTGGTGCCTTGCGGCGCGTCGGGCAGGCGGGCCAGAACGATATGGACGATGTTGTCGGCCATGTCGTGTTCGCCAGCGGAAATGAAGATTTTGGTGCCGGACACTTTGTACGAGCCGTCCGCTTGCGGTTCAGCTTTGGTACGCAGCATGCCCAGGTCGGTGCCGCAGTGCGGCTCGGTCAGGCACATGGTGCCGGTCCACTCGCCGGAAACCAGCTTGGTCAGGTAGGTGTGCTGCTGCTCAGGCGTGCCGTGCTCGGAGATGGTGTTCATCGCACCGTGCGACAGGCCTGGGTACATGCCCCACGACCAGTTCGAGCTGCCAACCATTTCGCTCAGTACCAGACCCAGAGACTCTGGCAGGCCTTGGCCGCCGTGCTCTACGTCGTGGGACAGGCTTGGCCAGCCGCCTTCTACGTATTGTTTGTAGGCTTCTTTAAAGCCAGTCGGGGTTTTAACGCCGGACTCGCTCCAGGTGCAGCCTTCCAGATCGCCAACGCGGTTCAGTGGCGACAGCACTTGCTCACAAAACTTGGCGCCTTCCTCGAGAATGGCATCAACCATGTCCGGGGTAGCATCTGCGCAAGCCGGCAGGCTTTGATAGTGCGCTTCGTAGCCGAGCAACTCGTCGCGTACGAAACGAATATCACGCAAGGGGGCCTTGTAATCAGGCATAGCGGTAACCTCTACGATGGGTCCTAGATGGGTGACCGGCTTGGCGGTCTCGTGCGAGATCTCTCTCGATTGCCCGGCGGCTAGGATTCAGCCCAGCAATCAAACAGGCGTTTGAAACATACGTTTACGCTGATACCTTGTCAAGCATCGCCCTACAGCCTTCTAGGCAAACGCCTCTATCTGCGGCGCGGCTTCTGTGGGCGAAGCAATACTCTGATACACCTGAAGCGATGCCGCCGCGTCGGCCGGCTTGGCCGTATCGTCAGCCGTACTGTCTTTGTCGTATTCGGCGTTCTTTTCTTCAGCCCGTTCCACGTTCTCATTGCGACGTTGCTGCGCCAGCTCCGCGCGTGCCGCCGAGGCCAGCCCCTGGGCTTGCGCCGCTACGCGGAGGTCTTGGGCGGAAGGATCTGCCGGCGCCAGGGCGGCGCGCATCACTACTTCCATTTTGCTGATGGTGGCGGCCGGGTCGTTGGCCACCGCGCTTACGTCGATACCCACTTCGCCGCCAATCGCGTACGCCTTGCCGTCCGGCCCGCGCTGCATGGTGTAACTGGGCGAGCCAGCATACGCGCCGCCTACGGACGCGTGGGCGGCCTCGTGGGCGCGAACGTCGGTGTCTCGACTCGACAATTCTGAAATCTTCTGGCGATCGAGCTGCGCTTGTTGGGGATTTGTTGCCTCACCCGTTGCCGCGCCGTCTTGCTCGGCATTACTGACGGTTTCATCTGCTGCGGCCAAGCGTTTGCCGTCGGCGGACAACGTCACCGTGGTGGAGGGAGAGGAGGCGGAAGTTGTTTCGGGGGAGAGCGGAGCCGGCTTGTCATCGGCAAGCGAAGACGGGCTCAGCGTGGGCGAAGCCTGCGGTAACAGCGGATAACGCGCAGCACTGCCGATTTGCATGGGCTTTTCTCAGCGCCCGAATGAAACAAGCCCGCGAAGGGGCGACCGCCGACGGGTCAGGCGGCCGTGGAATCAGGCACGAATGTCGATCAAAGTGCCGAGCACCTCGTCGCTGGTCTCGATCACTTTCGCGCCGGCCTGGGCTTCGGTTTTACCGACGCTCAGTTGCACCAAGTTGTCAGCCGTATCGGCTGCATCGGAGTTGCGCGTAACGGAATTGCTCGCGATTTCGGACGCCGCCTGATCAATCCGGCGTTGGCCAGATTGCACGGTGCTTAACCCGGAGCTGAAAGCACTACCCGAGATTTCCATCGCAGACCTCGACAAAGAGAAATTTCTGACGCCAATTTAAGCAGATCGCGCTTAATAAACGTACAACCAAAACGCTATGGGAGCGCGGCTGTTTATAGCGCCAAATGCGCCAGGTGCAGATGAACTGCCACGCTTTCGGCGGCGGCGTCAGCCAAACGCGGCACGCGACCCAGGCACGGAGCGACCAGCAGCTCGGTCAAAGTGGCCAGGTTTTCATCGAGCCGCGAGGTTTCCGGGTCGACGATATTCGCCACCCAGCCGGCCAATTTAAGGCCGTCGCGCTCAATCGCCTCGGCGCTCAACACGGCGTGATTGATGCAGCCCAAGCGAACGCCCACCACCAGAATCACTGGTAAGCCCAGCGCTATCGGTAGGTCGGATAAAAAGCCGCCATCGCCCAGCGGCACGCGCCAGCCGCCCGCGCCTTCCACCACGGCGAAATCCGCACCTTGGTCGAGCACATGACGCACCGGCGCCAGCAACGCTTCCGCCGTCAGCTCGACACCCGCTTCACGCGCCGCCAAGTGCGGGGCGATCGCGGGGGCGAAGGCCAGCGGGTTGACCTCGTCGTAGCTAAGCGGCAACGAGCACTGGCCGAGCAGCGCCAGCGCATCGCTATTGCGCACGCCGTCAGCAGTGTTCTCGCTACCAGACGCCACCGGCTTGCACGCCGCCGTGCTCAAGCCCTGGCGGCGAGCGGCGCACAGCAGCCCGGCGGCAATCGTAGTTTTGCCGACTTCGGTGTCGGTGCCGGCGATAAAAAATGCAGCGCTCATCTCAACCTTCCTTTTCCAACACGGCGTACACAACCTGATAAGTCGCCGGCAAGCCCTTCGCCTGGCGGAACTGCTCGTACGCTTCGATCAGCGCCAGAATTCGTGCCCGCCCGGTCAACCCGCCGGGCCGGCCAGGGTTGAGGTTGTGGGCGCCGAGGGCTTTGAGTTCATGGGTCAGGCTGCGCACGTCGGCGTAATGCAATACGTGGGGCAGCACATTCAGGCTGCGCACGCGCAAGCCGCTGTCGGCACACAACCGTTGGTAGTCGCTGAACTGGCGAAACCGGTTGACGTGCACATGACCGTCCACCGCCTGCCAGCTGTCGCGCAATTCCTGCAGCGTGCCAACGCACAGGCTGCTGAAGGCCAGCACACCGCCTGGGCGCAGCACGCGTTTGGCTTCACTGAGTACCGCCGCGAAGTCGCCACACCATTGCACCGCCAGACTGGAAAACAGCAGGTCGCGGCTGGCGGCGCGCAGCGGCAAGTGCTCGGCATCGCCGGCAACAAAAAGCTGCGCGCCGCCCAGTGGCCGCGCGTGTTGCAGCATGCCCTCGGCGATATCCAGCGCCATGCCGGCCCCGGCACCAAACCGCTTGCCCAGTGCACGGGTGAAATAGCCGGTGCCGCAGCCGATATCCAGCCAGTCGGCCGGCGCCAGCGTTGTCGGCAATTGTTCCAGCAGGTGATTGCCGACGGCGCGTTGCAGCTCGGCGACGCTGTCGTAACTGGCGGCTGCGCGGGAGAAGGAGGCGGCTACCTGGCGTTTGTCGGGCAAGGCGCTCGCTGACCGATCAACCATCATGGCGCCGCCAAAAACGGCATATTTCCTCGGCCACCGGACCGGCCTGCTCCATTTGGAACGCGTGGCAGCCGCCCATGAAACGGATCTCCGGGTGACTAGCGCTGGCGGCCGCTTCTGGCACCAACGCGTCGCTGTCGCCAAACATGTGCAACTGCGGGCCCTTGAACGTCGTCATTGCCTCGCGAATATCCAGTGCCGCGAGTACGTGCAAGCCGTTGATCAAGCTGTTAACGGCGGGGGAAGGCATAGATCTAACGATCAATTTCGCATAGTGGTCCGCTTCGTCTCCGCCTTTGGTGCAGAGCAGCGCAAAGCGGCGCAGCGTGCCGGCAGGATTCTTCTCGCAGCGCTGCATGAAATCGGCAAAGTCTGCGGGCGGCATACCGTGGGGCCAGTCTTCGCTGGCGACGAAACGGCTGTTACTCGCCATGGTAATCAGTCCCGCACAGCGATGTTGGCGACGGGCTGCCAGCTCGGTGGCGAGCATGCCACCCAGTGACCAGCCACCCAACCAGCAACCGTCCGGCAACCGTGCATCGAGTTCGTCCAGCCAGTGCCCCGGCACGCTCGAATCAATTTCCGGCAACGGTTCGAGCTGAACCTGCAGGTCATTTTCCTCGCACTCCAGGGCGATTTGCAGGATGCCCAATGGCTCGATTCCCAAGCCCCACCCCGGCAACAGCACCAATGAATTACTCATTAGGGTTCCCCAACAATGGCCAGCACTCCGCCAACCCATCCAACAATTGCTGCACCTGCGCTTCGCTGTGGGCGGCCGACAAGGTCACCCGCAGTCGCGCGCTGCCAGCGGGCACGGTCGGCGGGCGAATGGCCGTGACCATCAAACCGCGTTCACGCAGCATCTCAGACAGACGCACCGCACGTCCGGCATCGCCAATCACGATCGGCTGAATCGGCGTAAAGCTGTCCATCAGCTCCAGGCCCAACGCTTGCGCGCCACGGCGGAATTGGCTGATCAAACTGTTCAAATGCTCCCGGCGCCAATGCTCGCTGCGCAGCAATTTCAGGCTTTGCAGGGTGGCGCAGGCCAGCGCGGGCGGCTGGCTGGTGGTGTAGATGTACGGCCTTGCGAATTGCACCAGGGTTTCGATCAGCTCTTCGCTGCCGGCGACAAAAGCGCCCGCCGTGCCGAAGGCCTTGCCCAGGGTGCCGACCAGCACGGGCACGTCTTCCAGGCTCAAGCCGTAGTGCTCGACGATGCCGCCTCCGTTAGCGCCCAGCGGACCGAAGCCGTGGGCGTCGTCGACCATCAGCCAGGCGCCAGCGGTTTTGCAGGTGGCGGCCAGGACCGGCAGGTCGGCGATGTCGCCGTCCATGCTGAACACGCCATCGGTAACCACCAGGGTATTGCCGGCAGGCTCTTTTTTGTCCGAGCGGGCGATGCGCACGCACAGGCTGTCGGCGTCGTTGTGTAAATAACGGGAAAAGCGCGCGCCGCTGAGCAGGCCGGCGTCGAGCAAGGAGGCGTGGTTGAGGCGGTCTTCCAGCACGGTATCGCCCTGCCCGACCAACGCCGTGACGGCGCCGAGGTTGGCCATATAGCCAGTGGAAAACAGCAGCGCACGCGGCCGGCCAGTGAGGTCGGCGAGCGCCTCTTCAAGCTCGTGGTGCGGCGTGCTGTGGCCGATCACCAGATGCGAGGCGCCGCCGCCCACGCCCCAGCGCTCGGCGCCGGCTTTCCAGGCGGCGATCACGTCGGGGTGGTTGGCCAAGCCCAAATAGTCGTTATTGCAGAAGGCCAACAAACGCTTGCCGTCGACGACCACGTCCGGCCCCTGCGGGGTTTCCAGCAGTGGGCGGTGTCGATAGAGGTTGTCGGCGCGGCGGGCAGCCAGGCGGGCGGAGAGGTCGAAGCTCATAGGACGTTTGCCTTACGCGACCCTGTAGGAGCGAGCGTGCTCGCGAAGCTTTCCAAGATCACACGCTTCGCGAGCAGGCTCGCTCTTACGGAGTACGGCGGGATTCAGATGATCAGGCCGAGGCGGCGTCGTAGAACAACTCGCTGCTCTTCTGCTCGATCAATGCCTGTTCGATGGCGGCCTGATGCACTTCGTCGGCGTGCTCTTCGCGCGCTTCGGGTTTGATGCCCAGGCGGCTGAACAGCAGCATGTCTTTGTCGGCTTGCGGGTTGGCGGTGGTCAGCAGTTTCTCACCGTAGAAAATCGAGTTGGCGCCGGCGAAGAAAGCCAGTGCTTGCATCTGCTCGTTCATCGCCTCGCGGCCAGCGGACAAACGCACGTGGGATTTGGGCATCAGGATGCGCGCCACGGCCAGCATGCGAATGAAGTCGAACGGGTCGACATCGTCGGCGTTGGCCAGCGGTGTGCCCTGCACTTTCACCAACATGTTGATCGGCACCGACTCCGGGTGCTCCGGCAGGTTGGCCAGTTGAATCAGCAGGCCGGCGCGGTCGTCCAGCGACTCGCCCATGCCAAGAATGCCGCCCGAGCAGATTTTCATGCCGGCATCACGCACGTAGGCCAGGGTTTCCAGGCGTTCGCCGTAGGTGCGGGTGGTGATGATGTTGCCGTAGAACTCCGGCGAGGTGTCGAGGTTGTGGTTGTAGTAATCCAGGCCCGCTTCGGCCAAGGCGCTGGTCTGCTCTTTGTCGAGCTTGCCCAGGGTCATGCAGGTTTCCAGGCCCAAGGCTTTCACGCCTTTGACCATTTCCAGCACGTAGGGCATGTCTTTGGCTGACGGGTGTTTCCACGCAGCGCCCATGCAGAAACGGGTCGAACCGATGGCCTTGGCTTCTGCCGCCGCCTCCAGAACCTTCTGAACTTCCATCAGCTTTTGCTTATCCAGGCCGGTGTTGTAGTGGCCGGATTGCGGGCAGTACTTACAGTCTTCAGGGCAGGCGCCTGTTTTGATCGACAGCAAGGTCGAGACCTGCACGCGGTTGGCGTCGAAGTGCGCGCGGTGAACGGTTTGGGCTTGGAACAGGAGGTCGTTGAAGGGCTGTTGAAAAAGTGCCTTAACCTCAGCGAGGGACCAGTCGTGACGCAGGGTAGGAGAAGTGGTGGCGCTCATCAGCAGTCCTTCTTGTAGTCATGCGCGGCGGGTGAATCAGACAATGCCCACAAGCGCGGTATGGATGTTCGGCATAGTTAAGGAAGCAAAATGCGCTGTCAACCTGCCAACTGGAAAGTGGTTTACAATTGGTTAAATAGTGATCAATTGTGCTGTTTGTGCGACGGCCCGGGTGGCCACCCGCATCCGCTGTGCAAACCCTGCGCCGCTGAGCTTCCGTGGCTCGACAGCCGCTGCACTCGGTGTGCCCTGCCCTTGCCTGACCCCGGTTTGACGTGCGGCGAATGCCAGAAAAAACCACCGCACTTCGATCAGGTTGTATCGCCCTGGCGTTACGGCTTTCCTGTCGACACGCTCATCACGCAGTTCAAGCACCACGGCAAGTGGCCTGTGGGACGCCTGCTGGGTCAGCTTTTGTCACACCACCTGCAAAATGCGTTCGCCGTCGGCTTACCACGCCCGGATTTATTGCTGCCGGTGCCACTGGGCAAACAGCGTCTGCGCCAGCGCGGCTTCAACCAGGCCGGCATGCTCGCCGACTGGCTTGCGCCGCACCTGAACGTGCCGGTGAACGCTCGCTTGCTCCGCCGCGTACGCGAGACGGAGGCCCAACAGCAGCTCGAGGCCGCCGCCCGCCAACGCAACCTGCGCAACGCCTTTGTGCTGGCCGACGCCGAGCAAGTTGCCGGCAAACACCTGGCCCTGGTGGACGACGTACTGACCACCGGCGCCACCGCCAACAGCCTGGCTCGGTTGCTGAAGAAAGCCGGGGCGCGGCGTGTGGATGTGTACTGCCTGGCACGCACCCCGAAACCCGGCGAAACAGCCTGAGGCCAACGCTCGGCGCGCGGCTGGGCGTACACTGGCGCCCCACGCCGCCAGGAACGTCCCATGAGCCACCCGTTTGCTGACCTCACCCCCGACCTGGTTCTGGATGCCGTAGAAAGCATCGGGTTTCTCAGCGATGCCCGTGTGATGGCGCTCAACAGTTACGAAAACCGCGTTTACCAGGTGGGAATCGACGAAGGCCAGCCACTGATTGCCAAGTTCTACCGCCCGGCGCGCTGGACGGACGCGGCGATTCTCGAAGAACACGCCTTCACTGCCGAGCTGGCTGATTGCGAGGTTCCAGTGGTGGCGCCGCTGGTGCACAACGGCCAAACGTTGTTCGAGCACAAGGGTTTTCGCTTCACCTTGTTTCCCCGCCGTGGTGGCCGCGCGCCGGAGCCGGGCAATCTCGATCAGCTGTATCGCCTCGGCCAACTGCTCGGCCGCCTGCATGCCGTGGGCGCCAGCAAACCCTTTGCCCACCGTGACGAACTGAGCGTGCAGAACTTCGGCCACCAATCGCTGGCCACCTTGCTGGACGGCGGGTTTATTCCCAAGAGCTTGCTGCCGGCTTACGAGTCGGTCGCCCGCGACGCATTGAAACGCGTGGAAGACCTCTACGCCGCCACGCCTTACACATCCATTCGTATGCATGGCGATTGCCACCCCGGCAACATGATGTGCCGCGACGAGGTGTTCCATATCGTCGACCTCGACGACTGCCGCATGGGCCCTGCGGTGCAGGATTTGTGGATGATGCTGGCCGGCGACCGCCACGAGCGCCGCGGCCAGTTGGCCGAGCTGGTGGATGGCTATCAGGAATTTCACGACTTCAACCCACGGCAACTGCCACTGATCGAAGCCCTGCGCACCCTGCGCCTGATGCACTACAGCGCCTGGCTGGCGCGGCGTTGGGACGACCCGGCGTTTCCGATGAGCTTTCCCTGGTTTGGCACCGAGCGTTATTGGGGCGAGCAGATTCTGGTGTTGCGCGAGCAGCTCTCGGCGCTTCAGGAAGAGCCGCTGCGGCTGTTCTGATTAGCGCGACTCGCGCACCAGCCGAAGCCCGACGTACGTCGGCGGCGTGCCCACCGAGCAGGCGCCGCTGACCGGGTCGCGAATAAAATCGGACAGCGCACTCGGATGGCGCCCCGCCGCGATATGAATGCCGCAAAAATCTCCGCCGCCCGCTCCATTTGAAAAACAGGTGTTGGTCCACTCCCACACATTCGTGGCAATGCTCACCAAGCCGCTGGGGCTTTCGGGCTGCTCGATGAAACGTTGTAGCTTCAACGATGGCGCGCTGCGCTGGGCGTCCCGTTCGTATTCGTCGAGCCAGCGACGCGCCGGGTTACGAGGATCGTCTTTGATAGGCGGAGCATCGACATACAACTGCCCCGCCGCCAGCAGCCACTCGCCGTAGCGCGGCAGGCGGTACGTTTGGCCCGTCACGGACGATAGCCAACTTGCGTAAGCGGTGGCATCAACCCAACTGATACCCACCACCGGCTGATCCGCGCGTTTGCGGCCGGGTTTATCCAGCGCCGCGCAACGTCTAGCACGAACACACGCGGCGTACTCAGCACGGCTCACTTGATGGCGCATGATGCTGAACGCCTTCACTTTCTCCGTGACCAGCGCAGAGGCGGCGGGCAGTTGGTAACGCGCTACACCAGCCGGCACCTGCACCCACGTGTTTTCGTGCTCAGGTGCCGGCCCGCCGATTCCCAGCGCCATCAGCAGGCCCAGCACCAAGGTTTCAGAATGATCCACAGCGCCTCCCTTATTGGCCTTTGGTGATCGGACCGGGCGCCTTCACCTGTTCCATAAGATCGTTATTCCACTCGCCCTCCACCTTCACGTGGCCCGCGGCGCCCAGCTCCATGGCTTCGATCAGGTTGTGGTTCACGTAGGCGTAGATGCCAGGTTGCTTGAAGGTGTAGAGCGCGGCGCCGGCCGAGCCGCCGCGAATAAACCAGGTCTCTTGGTCTTTCTGTGGGGGATTGGCGAACTTGCCGTTTTCCCACACCCAATCACCGTGACCGCCAATCAGGTGCGGGCGCGTGTCGCGGTTGGCTTGGGAATGGATAAACAACACGGTCTCGCCGACCTTGGCGGTCATGGCGTTTTCCCCGGTCAGCGCGCCGACGCGGCCGTTGAACACCACGTGGCTGGGCGTGAGGGTGCGCATGACTGCGCGGGTGTCGGCGTAGCTGGCAATGGCGCTGGGGTATTCCTTGTACTTGCCGTCCGGTCCTTTCGGGATATAGAGGTCGAACTCGCCAATGGTGTACGCGCGGTCGTAGTGCAGCGCGTGGCCCGCTGGATCTTTCAGCCCCTCACGCGGAAGCACCATCAATGTGCCGCTCATGCCCGACACCACGTGCCACGGCACCATGCCCTCGGGCGCGCAGTGATAAACAAAGGTGCCGCTGCGGTCGGCTTTGAAGCGCAGCACGGTCTCCTGGCCTGGCGAAACGAAGGTCAGCTTGGCGCCGCCAAGGGCACCGGTGGCGGCGTGAAAATCGATGTTATGCGCCAAGCTGTTGGTGGCCGGATTCACCAGGGTCAGCTCAACGTAATCGCCCTCATGCACCACCATGGTTGGGCCGGGCATCGAGCCGTTGAAGGTCATCGCCTGCAAGGTGGTGCCCTGGTTGTCGATGACCATTTTTTTCTCTTCGATGGTCATTCGGAACTGCACCACTTTCGGCGCGCCGGCATCGACCTGTTGGTGAGTATGAATCTGCGGCGGCGCCACCAAGTCGACCTTAACCCGTTGCAAGTTGTCGGCCCCGCCTGCCATTACCGTGCCTGCCAGGCTCATGGCGACGGCCACTACTAAAGGTTTGATGCTGTTCATTGCATGCTCCATCAGCGATTAAGTTGCCGGCCATTGCAGGCCATCACCCAGTCGCTGTTGTTGTCTTGGAGCAATGCCCGGCCACGGCTTTACCGAATCGAGCGATTTCGCACAGCCGCAGTCGCCAGGTCGGACAGATGCCTGCGGGCTGACTAGAATGAGCCCCTGCGTTTTTTCACCAAGGACTTCCATGACCAGCGCCAACCCGCGCCGCGGGTATCTACTCGGCATTTGCGCCTACACCATCTGGGGCCTGTTCCCGCTCTACTTCAAAGCCATCGCGCAGGTGCCTGCGCTGGAAATCATCGTGCACCGCGTGCTTTGGTCTGCGCTGTTTGGCGTGCTGTTGTTGCAGGTGTGGAAACACCCAGGCTGGTTCAGCGAGCTGCGCAGCAACCCGCGTCGATTTGGCGTACTGGTCGCCAGCGGAACGCTGATTGCCGCCAATTGGCTGACCTATGTGTGGGCCGTAAACAACGGCCACATGCTCGATGCCAGCCTCGGCTACTACATCAATCCGTTGATCAACGTGCTGCTGGGCATGGTGCTATTGGGCGAGCGTTTACGGCGCCTGCAATGGTTGGCGGTGGCGCTGGCGAGTATTGGTGTGGCGCAGCAGTTATGGCTGGCCGGCCATGTGCCGTGGATTTCGCTGATGCTGGCGCTGTCGTTCGCGTTCTACGGACTGATCCGCAAACAGGCGCCTGTTGCCGCACTGCCGGGGCTGGTGGTGGAAACCTGGTTGTTGGTGCCCTTCGCCATCGGCTGGCTGTTGCTCAGCCCGGACGCGCTGAGCCGGCAACCGGACTTCTGGGCCAGTACCCAGTGGCTATGGCTGGCGGCGGCCGGCCCGGTAACGCTGGTGCCGCTGCTGTGCTTCAACGCAGCGGCGCGGCACTTGCCCTATGCGGCGCTGGGCTTCCTGCAATACGTGGCGCCGACGCTGGTATTGCTGCAAGCCACCCTGCTATTCGGCGAGCACTTGAGCCCAAGCACGCTGACCGCTTTCGCCTTTATCTGGGCGGCGCTCGCCGTGTACAGCGTCGACGCCTGGCGCAGTTTGCAGCGCAGCAAACTGCCCGTCGCCTGACACGCATCGCGCAGCCGAGGTTATTCCTCGCTGCGCAACACCAGCTCAACCATCAGGTCATCGGCCAGTGTTTCCAGCCGCGCCTGCAGCACATCGAGTGACAAACTCAGCGGAACCGCCAACGTCGCCTCGGCATGAAACAGCGGCTCGTTGCTCATGGGCGCCGGCACTACATCGGTAACCAGACTCTCCACGTTCACTTCAAGCTCGCTAAGCACGCGGGTGATATCGCGCACGATGCCGGGCCGGTCGTTGCCCACCAGGTCGAGCAGAATCGGCTTCCACGCGTGCGCCGGGTCGAGGCCGCTTTCGGCCAGCAGCACGCGAATGCCCTGGCCATCCAAGGCCTGCAACGCGGCGACCAGATCGTGGTGCGCCTCGGCGGGAACGCTCACTTTCAGAATGCCGGCGAACTGCCCGGCCATGCGCGACATGC
The DNA here is from genome assembly GCF_979258635.1 of Pseudomonas sp. AC070. Lineage (NCBI taxonomy): Bacteria > Pseudomonadati > Pseudomonadota > Gammaproteobacteria > Pseudomonadales > Pseudomonadaceae > Pseudomonas > Pseudomonas sp. AC070. The sequence continues at coordinate 231,305 of NZ_OZ409871.1, read as the reverse complement.
GGCTCTCCAGCCAATTGCCGCCGTGGGTTGAAATGCAGCTGGCGATCTTTTCCACCAAGCCGGGCTGGTCTTCGGCAATTACGGTCAACACCAAATGCTTCACGGTGAACTCCTTGCTGTGATGAACGCGGCGTCCGCCAGCCTGTAGAAGCCAGCTTGCTGGCAAAGCGGCGAACGCGATTCGAAATCGGTGATTACAGGGTTCGCCAGCAAGCTGGCTCCTACAAAAAGCGCTGTCAGGTCAGGCTTAGCCAGTAGGTCAGGTACACCTCGTCTTTCACATAACCCAGGCTTTCGTACAACGCCTGGCCGGCCAGATTGGTTTTTGCCGTTTCCAGTTGCAGGCCGCAGGCGCCGGTTGCCTCGGCGTGGGCGCGGGCAGCGTTCATCAACAATTCACCGATGCCTTGGCGCCGGGCCGTTGGGCTCACGAACAAATCGCTCAGCAGCAGCGCAGGCGCCAACGCTAGTGAGGAGTGAAACGGATACAACTGCACGAAACCCTGGGCCACGCCCGCCTCGTCACGGGCCAGTAACACGGTGGAATCACCCTTGTGCAGACGAGCGGCAAGAAAGCCACGAATCTCTTCCAGGGCGCGCGGCACTTGATAAAACTCCAGATAACCGGCAAACAGCGCGGCGAGGTCGTCAAGGTCGCGGGGTTGGACTGCATGAACGGGCATACACGGCGCTCCTAAAGGGCTTGCGCGAGTATAGGCAAAACCTTACGAAGGCTGTCGAACAAGGCGAAAAAGGTAGTAACACTACAAAATCGTGTACGAAACGAATATTTTTGTAGAACAAAAGCGCTGTTTTTTGAGAACATCCGCGCCCCCGTTGTGACTGCTGAGGCCATAGCTGGTCGCAGTTCGACGCATGCCCGCTGATTTTCACCCGATCATGATGTAGTATGCCGCGCCTCGGACTACAAGACGGCCAACGCCGGGTCCGTACAGGGCTATCCGCAGTGAGCTATTGAGTACAGCTAAGAGCTGAGCAGAGAGGCAAGTAATGACTGAGCGCGTTCAAGTCGGTGGCCTGCAGGTCGCCAAAGTCCTGTTCGACTTCGTAAACAACGAAGCTATTCCCGGTACCGGGATTTCTGCCGAGCAGTTCTGGAAAGGTGCAGAGAGCGTCATCAATGACCTCGCACCGAAGAACCACGCACTACTCGCCAAACGTGATGACTTGCAGGCCAAGATCGACGGCTGGCACCAGGCACGTGCTGGTCAGGCGCATGACGCCGTGGCTTACAAAGCCTTCCTGCAAGACATTGGTTACCTGCTGCCAGAAGTCGCAGATTTCCAAGCCACTACCCAAAACGTCGACGAAGAAATCGCCCACATGGCCGGCCCGCAGCTGGTAGTGCCGGTGATGAACGCGCGTTTCGCCCTCAACGCTTCCAACGCCCGCTGGGGTTCGCTCTACGATGCCCTGTATGGCACCGACGCGATCAGCGAAGAAGGCGGCGCCGAGAAAGGCAAGGGTTACAACAAGGTTCGTGGTGACAAGGTAATCGCCTTCGCCCGCGCCTTCCTCGACGACGCCGCGCCGCTGGCTGCTGGCTCGCACGTTGATTCCACTGCCTACAAAATCATCGAAGGCAAACTGGTGGTCGGCCTCAAAGGCGGCAGCAACACCGGCCTGCGCGACGATGCTCAGCTGATCGGTTTCCAAGGTCCGGCCAATGCGCCCGTTGCCGTGCTGCTCAAGCACAACGGCCTGCACTTCGAAATTCAGATCGATGCCTCCAGCCCCATCGGCCAGACCGACGCGGCCGGCGTGAAAGACGTGCTGATGGAAGCTGCGCTGACCACGATCATGGACTGCGAAGACTCTGTAGCCGCCGTGGATGCTGACGACAAAACCGTCATCTACCGCAACTGGCTCGGCCTGATGAAGGGCGACCTGGCCGAAGAAGTGGCCAAGGGCGGCACCACCTTCACCCGCACCATGAACCCCGACCGCGTTTACACCAAAGCGGACGGCAGCGAGCTGACCCTGCACGGTCGCAGCCTGTTGTTCGTGCGTAACGTCGGCCACCTGATGACCAACCCGGCCATTCTCGATGCCCAAGGCAACGAAATTCCGGAAGGCATCCAGGACGCCCTGTTCACCAGCCTGATCGCGGTGCACAACCTCAACGGCAACACCAGCCGCAAGAACACCCGTACCGGCTCGGTGTACATCGTTAAACCGAAAATGCACGGCCCGGAAGAAGTCGCCTTCACCAGCGAAATCTTCAGCCGCGTCGAAGACGTGCTGGGCTTGCCACGCAACACCCTGAAAGTCGGCATCATGGACGAAGAGCGCCGCACCACCGTCAACCTCAAGGCGTGCATCAAAGCCGCCAGCGAGCGCGTGGTGTTCATCAACACCGGCTTCCTCGACCGCACCGGTGACGAAATCCACACCTCCATGGAAGCCGGCCCGGTTGTTCGCAAGGCCGCCATGAAGTCCGAGAAGTGGATCGCCGCCTACGAAAACTGGAACGTCGATATCGGCCTGGCCACCGGCCTGCAAGGTCGCGCCCAGATCGGTAAAGGCATGTGGGCCATGCCCGACCTGATGGCCGGCATGCTCGAGCAGAAAATCGCTCACCCGCTGGCCGGCGCCAACACCGCCTGGGTGCCGTCGCCGACCGCCGCTGCGTTGCACGCGCTGCACTACCACAAGGTTGACGTGTTCGCCCGTCAGGCCGAACTGGCCAAGCGCGAACGCGCCTCGATTGACGACATCCTGACCATCCCGCTGGCGGCTAACACCAACTGGTCTGCAGACGAAATCCAGAACGAACTGGACAACAACTCGCAGGGCATTCTGGGTTACGTCGTGCGCTGGATCGACCAGGGCGTCGGCTGCTCGAAAGTGCCGGACATCAACGACGTTGGCCTGATGGAAGACCGCGCCACCTTGCGTATTTCCAGCCAATTGCTCGCTAACTGGCTGCGTCATGGCATCGCCAGCGAAGAGCAGATTGTGGCCAGCCTCAAGCGCATGGCGCCGGTGGTTGACCGTCAGAACGCCAACGACCCGCTGTACCGTCCGCTTGCTCCGAACTTCGACAACAACATCGCATTCCAAGCTGCCCTGGAACTGGTGATCGAAGGCGCCAAGCAACCGAACGGCTACACCGAGCCGGTTCTGCACCGTCGTCGTCGTGAATTCAAAGCCAAAAACGGCCTGTAATTCGCGCCTCGCTCGACAAAAAAACCGCCCTTCGGGGCGGTTTTTTATGCGCATTTAGTATGCGTTTGAAATCCTGCATAGCCATTGAATTATGTAAAACATCATGCTGCATAGACCCGAACGAATATCCGCTCGAGACGGTAGCTTTGATAACTTTCAGCGGATCATGAGCGCCGACCTCGCCACTAATAACAGCATTGCGAACGAATGACTTCAAATCGAAAGCGGGTTTATTTTCGATGATTATCATATAGAGACCCTTACTAAATTTTATCTAAAAGCACGAAATCTTTTTTCAACACATAGGATAGCGATCCGTCCAGTGCCCAATAAACTAAAAACTCGTCGCCGGAAAGGCTTTTAACTGAACATATTGAACGAATCATGCCCCGACAAGCACTGTGCGCACATGGCATAAAGGAGTTTTCAAAATCACCAGTTATCTCAGGGAGGTAATATATTCCCGTCGGCCTATCGTTTACATAAACCCCTTGCTTATCAAGCAGAATAATATCGCCAGGAATCTTGGTAAGATTTATAATCGTCTCATCTTCAAACAGATCTGGATTTCCGTTCAGCTTTTCTGCCACCAAGCTATCGATATATTCTCGCATCGTATGTTTATTATCGAGTTCGCAAGGCGCTGTTATATCCTCAGACGACGAAAAGCCATAAAGACGAGCCATCCTTTCAACCTTCGTTTCCACAGCGACAGCATTAGCACAAAACAACAACGAAATAGAGAATAAGAAAAATACACTTCCGAAGTACATAGCCGCCCCCTGAATAATCTATCTGCCAACCACTTACGGACGAAGTCTTATTTAGAAAACGCTCTACTATTAAAACCCGCTTTATTTAATATTTAATTGAGCGAAATCTTCTTTAATACTTATACCAGCTTACCTCTACGCCACCAATAAACCAAAAACTGTTACTCATCGTGTTTTACTTATGCCGCCGCTGCACTATCCGCCGGAACAATGAGCCAACATGAACTCACGCGATTCTTCTGGGGAAATTGCACTTGTAACTGCCAGCGCAAACGCGTTAGTGATCGAAGCGTTGCAAACCATAACCAGCGAAATACCTCCCTTTAATTCGCAACTGGCCACATACAGCACATTGTCCGCTTGCCTCGCTCTGTACATGCTGCGGCAGCTTTCAAACTCAATGGTTGCCCCGGTTCGCTTGGCGGTAATTACAAAATCATCCATGGGTGGCTTGAAGTCTTTCTCATCGACACTTTCAAGGTAGATATCAGGAAATCTATAAACTTCTTTTGAAACGACAACAGGGGATGCGACCAACGACATCGCGACTATTAAAATCCGGACAGTCCGTCCGCACCAAGCCGACACCTCCTTTAACAACTGCGCGCTAATCTTCGTAATCATCACGCCCCCATAAATCCGGAAAAACAATTAAAACCCTGTACAGGCCGGCTTGAAGATTTTGTACCTTTGCAACGCCAACTCATCAGATTCCGGAAATATCCACACTCTATGCGAACAGGCGAACAGGCGAACAGCAATAAAGAGCTTCGCCCTTTTGCACACTCGAAAAATTTCTCCCCTTCGGTTTTAGATACAGATCCACTTTGGCGGGAAAAGCCCGACCGTTCGAGTTTTTCCATAGCTTTCGAAACAGATTTAACGCCATCCAACCTACCCTCGACTTCGCTAGTAAAAGCGTCTGAATTATCGGGTGATATTCAATGCACGAAGCCAGCAAGAGAGGCGCACCGATTAACAACATTGTCCGAATAATTTTCATCCCCAAACCCTGAGTGCTGATCCTCCAAGCCAGATTCCGCCGCCCCGCCAAATTAAACAAGCCACGACAACCAACTCCGGAATCGTCCCACCAATGCTTAGTACTTCGAGCCTTTCAAGCCAAGTCTGATCATCTATCGACGCACAAAACTCACAATTGTTTAAATAAGCAATTTTGTAAGTACATTCATTCAAACAATAAGGAATCAGGTCGACGTTCTTTTAATTTCATATAGAACCTCACGAGCAATTAAGCAAAACCACGTTCACACAGTTCCCACTCAAACATCCACGACGCCCACCGAAAACCAAGCGCTCACACCTTTCCTCCCCCGAACTAGACTTATGTCCCATGGCCTCCCCGTCCGATTTTCCCGACGATGGCCTTTCGATGAATTCAAGGCCACGGTCCGGACGCAGCGTTATGAGCAAGGCCAGTGAATTCGCCCAGGCGGGCAAGGTGGCGGTGCAGCAGAACATCCAGGGGTTGATGGAGTTTTTGCAGAAGTTTCCGCCGTTCAATCAGATGGAGAACGCCCACTTGGGCTATGTGCTGGAGAACTGCCAGCTGCGGTTTTATGGCGCCGGTGAAAGCATTCTCAAGCCCAGCGGCGGGCCGGTTCAGCATTTCTATATCGTCAAGCAGGGCCTGGTGGTCGGTGAGCGTCCGCACACGGCGCGGCGCGGTACGGAAACCACGTTTGAGATCACCACCGGCGAGTGCTTTCCGCTGGCGGCGCTGCTGGGTGAACGGGCAACCCGCACGGAGCACTTGGCGGGCGAAGACACCTTCTGTTTGCTGCTTGGCAAAGACGCGTTTATCAAGGTGTTTGCCTTGTCTGCGCCGTTTCGTGACTTTGCGTTGCGCGGCGTCAGCAGCCTGCTCGATCAGGTCAATCAGCAGGTGCAGCGCCAGGCCGTCGCCACGCTCGGTGCGCAGTATTCGCTGGATACGCCGCTGCGCGAATTGGCGATGCGCCAACCGGTGACGTGCAGCGCCGACACGCCGATCAGCGCGGCCGTGCGCCTGATGCATGAGCTGCAAGTGGGCAGCATTGTGATCGTCGATAACGCGCACCACCCGATCGGCATTTTCACGCTGCGCGACTTGCGCTCGGTGGTCGCCGCCGGGGCGGAGAACCTGGGCGGGCCGATTGCCGATGTGATGATTCCGTCTCCCTTCCATTTGCCGCCCACGGCTAGCGCCTTTGACGCCGCCATCGCCATGACCGAGCGCCATATCGCCCATGTCTGCCTGGTGGCTAACGGCGAGCTGCGCGGCGTGGTGTCGGAGCGTGATCTGTTTTCCCTGCAACGGGTCGACCTGGTGCACTTGGCGCGCACCATCAGCCACGCCAACCGGCTGGAGACGCTGGTGGCGCTGCGCAGTGATATTCATCAATTGGTCGAACGCATGCTCGCTCACGGCGCATCGTCCACGCAGGTCACGCAAATCATCACGCTGCTCAACGACCACATGGTGTGCCGCGTCATCGAGTTGAGCATCGAGCAGTTGGGCGATCCGGGCGTGCCGTTTACCTGGCTGTGTTTCGGCAGCGAGGGCCGCCGCGAGCAGACGCTGCATACCGATCAGGACAATGGCATGTTGTTCGAGGCCAGCGACGCGGCCGACGCGGCGATCAAGCGCGGCAAGCTTCTGCCGCTGGCCGAGCGCATTAATCACAGCCTGGACAAATGCGGCTTCAGCCTGTGCAAGGGCGGCGTAATGGCCAGCAACCCGCAGCTGTGTTTGTCGCACCTGGAATGGTCGCGGCGCTTTAGCAGTTTTATCCGCGATGCCAGCCCGGAACATTTGTTGGCTTCGAGCATTTACTTCGACTTGCGAGCGGTGTGGGGGCCGGTGGAGGGCTGCGAAGTGCTGCGCCAGCAGATTCTGATCGAAGTGGCCGACAACCAGATTTTCCAGCGCATGATGGCCGCCAATGCCCTGCGCAACCGCCCACCGGTGGGGCGCTTTCGCGATTTTGTGGTGGCGCGCAGCGGCAGCGAAAAACACACGCTGGATTTAAAAGTGCAGGGACTCACGCCGTTCGTGGATGGCGCGCGGCTGTTGGCATTGGCCCATGGCATCAGCGCCGGCAATACGGTGCAGCGCCTGCGTGAGTTGATCGCCAAGGAAGTGATCGACCCACTCGACGGCGCGGCGTACCAAGAGGCCTATCACTTTATTCAGCAAACCCGCATGCAGCAGCACCAGCAGCAGGCGCGCCAGCAACAGCGCTATTCAAATCGCCTCGACCCCGACAGCCTCAACCACCTCGACCGGCGCATTTTGCGCGAGTCGTTCCGCCAGGCGCAGCGCCTGCAAAGTAGCCTGGCGCTGCGGTATCAGCTATGAGCCGGCGCACATGATGCCGTTCGACTGGCTGCGCCGCCGCCCCGCCGAGCCCATCGCCCAACCGTTATTGGACGCCTGCGCGCAACTGCACGCGCCGGGCCAATGGAGCGATTTACCGCTGCGCGAGCAACGCTTCGTGGTGCTCGATCTGGAAACCAGCGGCCTGAACATGCAGCGCGATCAGGTGCTGTCCATCGGCGCCGTAGTGATTGAAGACGGCGCGATCAACCTCGGTCAGCAGTTCGAATGCACCCTCCAACGCCATGCGCAGCCGGTGAGTCCCAGCGTGCTCATTCACGGCATCGCGCCCAGCGCGCTGGCCGCTGGCGTGGTGCCCGCCGACGGCTTGCTGGCGTTTATGCAGTTTGTCGGCGACAGCCCGTTGTTGGCCTTTCATGCGCCGTTCGACCAACACATGCTGAGCAAAGCGTTGAAGCAGGAATTGGGCTACAGCTTGGAACACCGCTTTCTCGACGTGGCCGACCTGGCGCCCATGCTCTGCCCCGACATCACGCTGCGCCAGGCCGGGCTGGACGACTGGACCGCGCACTTTGGCCTCCAGGTTCAGCAGCGCCACCACGCCAGTGCCGACGCGCTGGTAACCGCAGAACTGGCGCTGATTCTGTTCAGCCGCGCCCGCCAGCAAGGGCTGCACAGCCCGGCCGCGCTGGCCGATGCGCTCAGCCGCTGGCAACGGCGCCAGCAGCGACCCTCTCTGTAACCACGTTGCAAAGCGACCCACATAAATAACCGACCGCGAACAATTGCGAGGCACGGCCACTCTCTGCAATCATATGCGAATAATTCTCGATTTCGCGTTTGTTCTGCTTTTGGGCGGTGAGTGCTGTGTCGGTTGGGGAATCCACAAACCACGAATTGGCGGGCGTGCTGTATCGCGATCATCGCGATTGGCTGCTCGGCTGGCTGCGCAAAAGCCTGAGCTGCCCGCACCGGGCTGAAGACCTCAGCCAAGACACCTTCGTGCGCATTCTCGGCAAACCCGACGCCCTGCACATGCGCGAACCCCGCGCCCTGCTGACCACCATCGCCAAAGGCCTGCTGATCGACTATTTCCGCCGCAGCGCCCTGGAACGCACTTACCTCGACGAACTGGCCGCGCTGCCCGAAAGCGTGCATCCCGACATTGAAGAACAAGCCCTGGTGCTCGAATCGCTGCGCGCCATCGACCGCCTGCTCGGCACGCTTTCGAGCAATGCGCGCGCGGCCTTTCTCTATAGCCGCATCGACAACCTCGGCCATGCCGAAATTGCCGAGCGCCTTGGGGTGTCGGTGCCGCGCGTGCGTCAGTACCTGGCGCAGGGTTTGCGCCAGTGCTACATCGCCCTTTACGGCGAGCCGACATGAACCGCGCCAGCGTATCGGCCAAGGTGCTCGACGAAGCCATTAGCTGGCAGCTGTGCCTGGGCTCGGGTGAGGCCAGCGACCTTGAGCGCGCCGAGTTTCATTTGTGGCAGGCCGCCAGCGCCGAACACGCCCGCGCCTGGGCGCAACTCAGCGGCCTGGATCAACACTTCGCCAACGTCAGCAGCCAGCCGGCTCGCCGCGCCCTGGTGCGCGCCGCCAGTTCTGGCAAAAGTCGCCTGCGCAGCGGCGGCATTCTCGGCGTGCTACTCGGTGCGGTTCTGGGCCTGAGCCTGGCGCACCAGCAGCGCCCACTCGGTGACTGGCTGGCCGACGAGCGCACCGCGCCCGGCGAGCAGCGCGAACTGCAACTGCCCGACCACAGCACCGTGCGCCTCAACAGCCGCAGCGCGCTGGACATCGACTTCAACCCGCAGCAACGCCGCCTGTTTTTGCGCAGCGGCGAAATACTCGTAGAAACCGCCCACGGCGACGCCCGGCCTTTTATCGTCGCCACCCGCAACGGCGAACTGCGCGCATTGGGCACGCGCTTTCTGGTGCGCCAAGAGCCGACCGGCACGCGCCTGATCGTGCTGCAATCGGCCGTGGCCGCGCGTCCGGCGCAAGCTGCAGCCGAAACCGGTGTCATCCAGCAAGGCCAACAAGTGCTCATGGCCGCCGACGCACTGGGCCACGTGAACGCCGCACCGGCCACCGCCGACGCCTGGACCCACGGCATGTTGGTGGTGGAAAACATGCGCCTGGCCGACTTACTCGAGCAACTGGGCGACTACCGCGAAGGCTTTCTCAGCGCCGACCCGCAAGTGGCCGATTTGCGCATCAGCGGCAGTTTCCCCTTGCGCAACACCGACCTGGCCCTGGCCGCGTTGCCGCCCAGCCTGCCGGTGCAAATCGAACGGCGCACCGATTGGTGGGTGCGCGTGGTGCCGGCGCCCGCTGCGGAAAAACCCTAAAAAACCGGCTGCTGAAAATATTTTCAGGCAGCCCTATCACTTTTCGATTTTGCTTCGGCATAGGGGCATTGAGATTAATTCCTGCTTGGGAGCCGCTCGCAATGTCGAAGTCCGCCATCACCCTGTTCCGCCCCACGTTACTGGCCGCCGCCCTGGCATTCGCCAGCCTGCCGGCCCTCGCCGCCGACACCGCCGCCATGCGCAGCTACCAACTGCCGGCCGCGCCATTGGCCAGCACCCTGAACCAGATCGCCAGCCAGGCCGGCGTAGTGCTGAGCATCGACCCCAGCCTGACGGCCGGCAAAACTGCCCAGCCGGTGCAAGGCCAGTACAACGCGCAGACGGCGCTGCGTCAGGCGTTGCGCGGAAGCGGGCTGACATTGGTGGCTAACAGTGCGGGGACGTTTAGTCTGGCGCCGGCAGCGAGCTCGGCCAATGGCGTGGCACTGCCGGATGTAAACATTGATGCCAGTAGCAGCGTGGAAAGCCCCTGGGGCGCCGCGACTGGCTACCTTGCGAAGCGCACCGCCGTCGGTACGAAAACCGACACGGCACTGGCTGAGGCGCCACGCTCAATTTCCGTGGCCACTCGCGAGCAGATGCAGGACCGCGCGGTGCAAAACCTTGACGACGCCGTGCGCTACATGCCCGGCGTGGTGGCCAGCAGTTACGGCAGCGATGCACGGGCCGAATGGATGAAAATCCGCGGTTTTGAACCCACGCAGTTTCTTGATGGTTTGCCGCTGCCCAAGGGCACCTACGTAATGCCCAAGCTGGAGACCTGGAACCTTGAGCGCGTCGCCGTGTTGCGCGGTCCGGCCTCCTCTATCTACGGCCAGACGCCCCCGGGCGGGATGTTGGATATGGTGAGTCGCCGCCCGGAAGACACCAATAGCAACGAAGTGCAGCTACAAGTCGGTAGCTACCAGCACAAACAGATCAGCTTCGACAGCACCGGCCCGATCGACGACCAAGGTCAATTTCTGTATCGCGTCAGCGGTGTGGTACGCGACAGCGGTACCGCCATCGAACATGTTGATGACAAGCGCTACAACATTGCGCCGAGCCTGACATGGAATATGGATGAGGACACCAAGCTCACTTTCCTCTCGCAGTTCAACCGCGACGATACCGGCATCACCAGCCAGTTCCTGCCGCTGCAAGGCACCAAGCTGACCAGTCCGGCTGGCGAGATCAAGTACCACAAGAACCTCGGCGATCCAGAGTGGGAGTTCTACGACAAAACCTACTACGCCCTGGGTTATGCCTTTGAACATCGCTTGAATGACATATGGCAGTTCCGCCAAAACGCGCGCTATACGAAGAGCGACTTGTCTTTCCAGGGTATTACCGCCGGCGGCTTCTACTGGCCGAATACGCCGGATTTGGCGGTTTCCCCAGACGGCACGGTGCGCCGAGGCGCGAACGTCGTTAACGAAGACATCAGCCAGTTTGCGCTGGACAACAACTTCCAGGCTGACTTTGCCACGGGCGGGCTGAGTCACACCGTGTTGATCGGCCTTGACCACCAACGCGTAAATACCAACTACCAGTGGCTATATGGTGAGGCGCCGACCAGCAATATCATCAACCCTGTCTACGGGCAGGATTTCAGCTCGGTAAGTTACTTCGCCTATCAGGACTACAACCAGAAACGCTATAGCACTGGCCTGTATCTGCAAGACCAGATGGCGCTCGATAACTGGCGCCTGACCCTGGGTGGGCGTCAGGACTGGATGAAGACCGACTCCACATTCTTTGCCGCCGACGAACATGACAACCGCAGCGACAACGCCTTCAGCGGCAATGCGGCACTCAGTTATGTGTTCGACTCCGGCTTCACGCCCTACGTGTCCTACGCGGAATCGTTCCAGCCCGAGGCAGGCGGCAACGGCAGTATCGCGTTCGAACCCAGCACCGGTAAGCAATATGAGTTGGGCCTCAAATACCAACCACCGGGCAGCGACATGCTGTTCACTGCGGCGGTATACGACCTGACCCGCAAGAACATCGTGATGTCGGACTCGCTCGGCGTGACGCGTCCAGTAGGCGAAGTGAACGTGAAAGGCTTCGAGCTGGAAGCGACCGGCAACGTCAACGAAAACCTCAAGCTGACCGCCGCCTACACCTACGCCAACAGCAAGATGACCAAGGTTGGCGACCCGGACGACAAAAACCGTCCTCTGCCGCTGACGCCAGAGAATCAGGCTTCTGCCTGGGCTGACTACACCTGGCACACCGGTTTTCTCGCTGGCTTCGGCACCGGATTCGGCGTGCGTTATGTAGGCGAGACCCACAACGTGCCAGTCGGTAACCTGCCGTACGTTGGCGATAAGTCAGACGGTGATACACGCTCATACACCGTGTATGACGCCGCCATTCATTACGACCTGGGCCAAATCGCCACCTCAATGGAAGGCGCAAGTGTGGCGTTGAATGCCAAGAATCTGTTCGATAAGGAATACATGTCGACCTGCGACGGTACCTATTGCTACTACGGCGAACGCCGCAGCGTCGTGGCGAGCGTGAACTACAAGTTTTAAGAAACTCGCACTGCACAAAGCCGCCGTCAGGCGGCTTTGTTGTTTAAAAAAAATCGAGGCTAAAGCCTCTCCTACAAGTTGCTCATTTCCTGTAGGAGAGGCTTTAGCCTCGATGCGTTCGCGGCCAAAACCGACAACTGTCGTGCCTGCGCTTGGCGCCTGGCGGCTTGGCGCTGTAGGGTTAGCGCCTTGCCTTTAACTTGAGAATCGCGCCATGTCTGCTGCCACCATGAAGCTGTTCCACAACCCCGCCTCGCCGTTCGTGCGCAAGGTGCTGGTGGTTCTCCACGAGACCGGCCAGCAGGAACGTGTCGAGCTGGAAACCGTGTTGCTCACCCCCACCAACCCCAACGCCGCCGTTATCGCCCATAACCCGGCGGGCAAGATTCCGGCGCTGCGTCTGGACGATGGTTCGCTGCTGCATGACAGCCGCGTGATCGTCGATTACCTCGACCACCAGCACGTCGGCGAACCGCTGATTCCGCGCGACGGTGCCAGCCGTTGGCGGCGGCTGACGTTGGCCTCGCTGGCCGATGCAGTGATGGATGCTGCCGTACTGATCCGCTACGAACTGGCCACCCGCCCGCAAGACAAACACTGGGCTGAATGGCTCGACGCTCAGCAGGCAAAAATCGTCCGCGCCCTGGGTGAGTTCGAGGAAGCGGCAGGCGCCGAGTTACCGAGTCGCTTCGACGTGGCCGCCATCGGCATCGCCTGTGCCCTCGGTTACCTCGACTTCCGCCAAGCCGAATTCGACTGGCGCCAGCAATTCCCAAGCCTGGCCACGTGGTACGCCGATGTCAGCCAGCGCCCCTCGATGTTGGCGACTCAGCCGCCGGTTTGATAAGCCCGCTCTCTCGTAGGTTGGGTCGGTCCGTGTTCGGTGAGCCGAAGGCGAAGCCCAACATTTTGCGCGCCACGTTGGGCTTCGCTTTGCTCGACCCAACCTACGAAAAGCGTTGCTATCTGACGCGCCAACTGGTGCCCAACCTGCGCATCTTCCCGCAACCCCACGTGCCCGCTCATTTGCTCATGCTCATGCGAAACAGCCCGGCGCCGACCAGCAGGGCGACTTGCCCCAGCGCCGCGCACATTTGCAGAAACGAGCGCACCGAGGCGTTTTCAATGGCGTCGGGGGCGCCGGTCAGGCTGATCCAGAAGCCTTCTGGCAACACCACCAGCGCGAGGTGCGCCAGGGGCTTGCCGGTGAGCACGATGAGGTTGATCACGTCGAAGCGCTGAGCAAACATCAGGCCCACCAGAATCAGCAGCGCAACAAACATACCCAGGGCCAGACAAGCGCCAAATTGCAGGACGATGCGCATGGCGTTATTCCCCCAACAGGCCAGGTTCAAGGGTCAGAGTCGGTTCGGCGTCGGGGGTTTTACCCACGCCATACCAGTCGAGTTTGCGGGTCAGCAGCATTACGCAGGCCAGCAGGCCGAACACCAGCAGTGAGCCCATCAGCAGCGCGTAATCCTCAGCGCTGAGCAGCACGTAGAGCACGCCGTAGAGCAGGCCCAACCCGGCGGTAAATCCAGCGCCGCGCAGCCAGCTGTGCAGCACGTGGCACACGTAGAACCCCACCAGCGACACACACGCGGCCGCCGATGCGGCGTAGGCCAGGGCGAATTCCAGGTGCTCGGAGAGCGACAGCAGCAACAGGTAAAACATCGCCAGGGCCAAGCCCACCAGACCGTATTGCACCGGGTGCACGGCCAGGCGTTTGAGCACTTCCATCAGGAAGAAGCCAGCAAACGTCAGGGCGATAAACAGCATGGCGTATTTGATGGCGCGGTCGGTTTTCAGGTACTGGTCGACCGGGTCGACAAAGCTCACGCCAAAGGTGCGCGCATCAAAGCTGCTGCAATTGGTGGTGGACACACAATCGCGCAGCACTTGCTCCATGTTGGTGGCGAAGAAACTGGTCTGCCACGTGGCGTTGAAACCCTGCGCGGTGATCTCACGTTCCACCGGCAGGAACTCGCCCATAAAGCTTGGGTGCGGCCAGTCCGAATGCAGCTGCACCTGGCTGTCGCGGCCGACCGGCACGACGCTGAAGCTGGAGGTGCCTTGCAGTTTCAGGTTGAAGGCGAAGGCGAAGTTCATGTCGACCGTGGTGTCGACTTTGCCCAGCGGCGCATGTACGCCGTTGGCCAGCATGTCGTCGCCAAAACCCGGTTCGAAGTCGAGCTTCTGGCCGTTGAGGTCTAGCTTCAATGCGTTGCTGATGCCTCGGATGTCGCTGATGCCCACCGCCAGGAACGGCTCATCGAACTGGTAATCGGCGAGGTCTTCGGTGATGCCGTAGTTGGCCGGCACTTCGAAATGGCCGCTGATCTGGTTGTCACTTTTGAACAGCCGCGCCTGGTAAATGCCACGGGCGCGCAGCTCGGTGCCGATGTCGCCGTTGAGGCTGAAGGTTTCCGGCAGCACGTACAGACGGCTCGAAATCGTGCGTTCTTCCTGATAGCGCACGCCGGTTTTTTCAGCGGTTTTCCATTCGCGAATTTTCTGCCGATACGGCACCACCAGAATCGGCCCGGTGATTTGTTGGCTATAGCTGGAGCTGCGGGCGATGTTGTCGAGCACGCCATTGCGCGCCGACTGCCGCTCGCCGATCAGGCCATCGATCATTAACAGGGGAATTAACAACAACAGAATCAGAAGGCCAATGGCCCCGAGTTTGATGCCCAGGCTGCGGTTCATCGCGGTGCTCTCCATGTGGTTGGGATGGAGAGAGTGTGGGGAGGCGCGGTGGAGGGGTTATGGGGGGAATGTGGAGAGTGTGTGGAGAAGCGAGAAGCGGCCCTCTCCCGCCCTTCGGGCACCCTCTCCCGCGCGCGGGCGAGGGAATTGGGCGACTACCGCGATTAAGCTCCCCTCTCCCGAAAACAAACTCAACTGCTCTGCTCCCCTCTCCCGCCTGCGGGAGAGGGGCCGGGGGTGAGGGCCGGCAGCGCCACTATTCCCGGCTATTTCCCCCTATTCCCCGCGAATGTACTGCTCCAAATGATTAATCAAACTCTCCTGCTCGGAAATGATGTCTTTCACCAGGTCACCAATAGACAACAAGCCGATCAACTTGCCCTCGTCCATCACCGGCAGGTGGCGCAGGTGGCCGTCGGTCATCAGTTGCATGCAGTGACGGTTGCCTTCTTTGGGGCTCACGGTGATGACCTTGGAGGTCATTATTTCGCTGACCGTGGCCGGGGAGGCGCGTTCGAGCATGGCGATTTTGCGCACGTAGTCGCGCTCACTGACGATGCCCACCAACTGCTCGCCTTGCATCACCACCAGCGCCCCGATGCCCTTCTCGCCCATGAGCTTCACGGCGTCGAGCACCGAGGTGTCAGGCGTGACACTGAAAATGGTGTTCCGCGTTTTTGACTTGAGGATTTCCGCAACCGTTTTCATACCCTGACTCCTGTGGCGTTCTTGTTCTCGCAGTGGCTTTCACATTTAGTGCCACCTGCAAGGCCGCCGGGCCTTGCGCGCTTGTTTGGACACTATTGAACAGGCTTTGCAGAGCGGTTACAGCGCTGAAAACGGCTTCTGCTAGTGCACCAGCGGCAGGCTCAAGCGAACCTCCACGCCTTCGTCGACGTTGCCAATTGTTATAGCACCACCATGCAGGCTGGCCACTTCCTGCACAAAGTTGAGGCCCAGGCCGGTGCTTTTGCGCCCACTTATCGGACGCGGCAAAGAGTAAAAACGTTCGGTCAAACGCGCCAGCGCATACTCGGGAATGGGCGCGCATTGGTTGAAAACGATCAGGGTCAGGGTGTCGTCCAACTGCTCGGCGGCAAAACGCAGCTGGCCGCCGGGCGGGGTGAAGTCCAGGGCGTTGTCGAGCAGATTGGCCAGCGCCTGCTGCAACAGGAAACGCTCGCCGCGCACCTGCACCTCGTCGGGCACCTGGTTTTCCACCTGCAAGCGGGCGCTGACGATGCGCGCCGCCTGCGCCTGCAATTGCTCCTCCACCAAGGCGCGGAGCGGCAGTGGCACGCGCTCGTCCAGGCCCTGACGTTGCTCGACCAGTGCCAGGTTGAGCAGCCGCTCGATCAACTGCTGCAAGCGCGCGCTTTCGGTTTGGATGTTGGCCACAAAGCGCTCGCGCTGCTGCGCCGGCATATCGCTTTCCAGCAATTCGGCAGCGCCGCGAATCGCTGCCAGCGGGCTTTTCAATTCGTGGGTCAGGGTGTGCACGTAGCGTTCGACGTAGGCCTTGCCCTCCAGCTCGCTGCGCATGTGCTCCAGCGCCTCGGCGAGCTGCTTCAACTCACCGCCCTGCAACGCCGGCAACGGGCTGCGCTCGCCGGCCGATACCGCCTGGGCGTAATCGGTGAGCCGACGCAGCGACGCGCTCAGCCACCACGACAGCAGCCCGCCCACCAGCAAGCCGAGCAGAATCAGCCCGGCGCCAAACCAGGCCAGGCGCTTCTGCGAGCGCTCGATATAGGGCTGCAAGGTGCGGCTCGGCTTGCTCACCGACACCACGCCAATAATCTTGCCCTCGTCTTTGATCGGCGCGGCCACGTACATCACCGAGGTTTCCGGGTCGCCCTCAACCTCACGCGTGGAGCGCGCGCCGTACTCGCCGCGCAGGGTCAGAAACACGTCGTTCCAGCGCGAATAATCCTGGCCCACGGCCACGCCTGTGGAGTCGACCAGCACCTTGCCGGTGGCGTCGGTGACGTAGATGCGGTGGCTGACTTCGCGTTTGGTCAGGCCCCAAATCTGCGCATGGGGTTGGCGTTGCCCGTAAGCCTGAAATTGCGCCTGCCAGTGCTGTTGATCAAGGCGGCCATTGCGCAGGTCATCGCGCAGCAACTCGGCGAGCAGGTTGGCGGTGTCGACCAGGGTTTCTTCGGTGGTCTGGCGCACGCCGGGGCGAATTTCGTCCATCACCGTGCTCAGCACAAACCAGCCAGACAAGCCGACGAACACAAAGTAGACGAGGAATATCCGGATCCCGAGCGGCATCAGTCCACCTTGATGCTGTAACCCAGGCCGCGATGGGTCTGGATCGGTTCGGCATCTGCCGTTACCTGGCGCAGCTTGGCGCGCAGGCTTTTGATGTGGCTGTCGATATTGCGCTCGTAGCCGGCTTCGGCCGGTACGCCGGCGGCGTCCAGCAACTGCTCGCGGCTGAACACCCGCAGCGGCTGGGCAACCAGCGTTTGCAGCAGGCGAAATTCGTGGCGGGTCAGGCCCAGCAGGTGGCCGTGGTAGTGAATCTGAAAGCGCTCGGCATCCACCGAAAACGCGCAGGCGCTGACGGGGGAGGCCGGCGCGCGCGGTTGCACGCGCTTGAGAATGGCTTTGACCCGCGCCGCCACTTCACGGGGGCTGAAGGGCTTGGTGACGTAGTCATCGGCACCGATTTCCAAGCCCACCACGCGGTCGATTTCGGCGTTGCGCGCCGTGAGGAAAATCACCGGCACTTCGGAAAAACGGCGCAGCTGTTTGCAGGCTTCGAAGCCGGTCATGTCCGGCAGGCCGACGTCGAGGATCAGCAGGTCAGCGGGGGTGCTTTGTTGGTAAGCCAACGCCTCGCCAGCCAGGGTCAGCCAGTGGGTGCTGTAGCCCTCACTTTGCAAGGCGTATATCAGGGTGTCGGCGATCGAGGCTTCGTCTTCGACCAACAGAATGGTGGGCATGTGCGTCCTGCAGCGGGGAAGGCAAGGCGCTCAATTTAGCATTGAGGGATAGGCGTGACACAGGGCCGCGATGCTTTGGAGCGTCAAAAGCATCGCGGCTAAAGCCGCTCCTACAGATCCCGGTCAGGCCATCAGCATTTCGGCTGCCCCGCCGTAAACCGCTTCGCCGGGTTCACGGCGGCGTCGAATTCACGCAGGGCCTTGGCGCCGATCAGCAGCGGGTAGTTGAAGCTGCTGCGGTCGGTGAGGTTGACCTCAATGATGCGGCTGGTGCCGTCCAGGCACATGCGCATGGCCACCACCGGGCGCTTCACCACTTCGGCGCTTTCTTCGCCTTCGTCTTCGTCGGCGCGGCTTTTGATTTTGCTGATGCGCGCCAGTTTGTGTTCGTACACTTTGTCGCTGGCGTCTTTAGTGGCCAGGCGGAAACGCACCCAGTCGTCACCGTCTTTTTTGAAGGTTTCGATGTCCTTGGCCGACAGCGAGGCGGTCAGCGCGCCGGTGTCCATTTTGGCTTTAAAGGTCTGGTCGATTTCCGGCAGCTTGATGTATTCGTAGCGGCCATACACGGTTGGCTCGGCGGCCATAACCGGCAGCGCCATCAGCGCTAACAGGGCGAGAACAGGTTTCACAGATCAGGTCACTCCAGGCGGTTAAGGGGGGCTGCATCAGGGCAGACAACGGCCCTTCATACACCGGTTCAGGTGAAGAAACTGTAGCGGACGCGGCAAAAAGTACGACGGTCCAAACTTCCAATCGGCGTATTGGACGGCGCGCCAGGCCTGATTATCATGGCCCGCTCGCGCTAAGTTAGGAGCCTTCATGCGCCGTTTGCTCACCGGTATGACCGTCGCCTTGCTGCTTTTGCTCAACACGTTGGTATTGATCGGTCCGTTGACCGTGCTTGCCCTGCTCAAACTCATTCTGCCCGGCAAACTACGCGCCGCCTGCTCGGCCGGCGTGGTGTGGATTGCCGAAACCTGGTCCGACATCGACAAATTTATCTTCGCTCTGTGCCTGCCCACGGTCTGGGACATTCGCGGCGACACCGAGCTGCGCATGGATCGCTCGTACCTGATGATCAGCAACCACCAATCGTGGGTCGACATTCCCGCACTGATGCAGGCCTTCAACCGCAAGGCGCCGTTCTTCAAGTTTTTCCTGAAAAAGGAACTGGTCTGGGTGCCCTTGCTGGGCCTGGCGTGGTGGGCGTTGGACTACCCGTTTATGAAGCGCTACTCCAAGGCCTACCTGGCCAAACACCCGGAGATGGCCGGCAAGGATTTGCTCATCACCCAGCAGGCCTGCGAAAAATTTCGCGACTTGCCGGTGAGCGTGGTGAATTACCTGGAGGGCACGCGCTGCACCCCGGCCAAGCAGGCCGAGCAGCAATCACCGTATCGGCATCTGCTCAAACCCAAAGCCGGCGGCGTCGCCTTCGTGCTGGCGAGCCTGGGTGAGCAACTGGACGCCATTCTCGACATCACCGTGTTCTACCCCGGCGCGCGCATTCCAGGCTTCTGGGACTTGCTGTGCGGGCGTGTGCCCAAGGTGGTGGTCGACATCCAGACCCTGCCCATGGACCCGGCGCTGTGGCAAGGCGACTACCAGAACGACCCAAGATTTCGCGTGTACATGCAGACCTGGATTTCAGAACGCTGGGCCGAAAAAGACGCCCGGCTCAGCGCCATGAAAGCAGAACAGGCCGCCGCGTAATCAGCCGGCCGGCTTCCACAGGCTGCCAAGGTTACCCAACAGCGAATTGCCGACGCCCTGCTGGCCGAGGTACTGCAACAACAGCGGCGCGAATTGGCCGATCATGCCGCTGTCCATACCCAAGGCACCGAAGGCGGCGCTGAGGTCTTGCGGGTTATTCACATTCGCCACCGCCGCCGCGGCTTCCGGGCTCACCGGTTTGCTGGCCGACTTACCCAGCAAACTGCTCAACGAACCCAACTGCGCCAGGCCGTTTGCCCCCTCGAATTTTTGCAGGCCCGGCACGGTTTGCGTCAGCTCACCGTACTGATTACCCGGCAATTGATGCTTCGCCAACCCCAACATCGCCCCGGTGCCACCCACAGCCTGCTCCGGCGAGACCTTCAACTGCTTGAGCGCCGCCAGCAATTGCAAATTCTCCGGATTACTCAACAACGACGCCGAAGCATCACCGCCCTTGCCACCCTGACTGGCCGAATACAGCGCCGCCGCATCATTCAAATTGAACGCAAACGCCTGGCAACTCAGCACAGACAACGCAGCCAGCAACACCAAACGACGGGGAGCAGACATCGGCAAAACCTCAGCGGGGGATAGAAAGCGGTTGGACTGGAGGGAACCGGTGATGTTCCCGGGGGGCAGGATTATGCCGCAAAAGCATCGCGGCTAAAGCCGCTCCTACACACAGCGCACCACCACCACCACCACCCCCCTGTAGGAGCGGCTTCAGCCGCGAGATTTTGATCTCCCGCTTTTGATCTGGCTTGTGATTTACCCGCCCCGTTTATCGCAGGCCGAGTGGAGTCGACGCGCAGGGGGTTGAGCGGCAGGGAGCCGCGAAAGGCGTGTCGGGCCAAGGATGGCCCGTCTCGCCGTGCCCCCGGAGTGGCGACGGAGGGAGGGGACCTGGAGCGCAGCGGAAGGCCAAGGTAGGGGCTAGACCTTTTGGCTTCTTTTGGGGCAATGCCAAAAGAAGCTCGCGCGTAAGGCGCGAAACAAAACGTTCAGCGGATGCGGTAATGAATACCTCCGTCCATGCCACATGCGTAAGGCTCAAAATTCTGGATCCCCGCGTGCGCGAGGATGACGGAGGTTTGGATTCGGGGCGGCGTAATGTTGGGCTTCGCCTGCGGCTCAACCCAACCTATGCACAACCTACGCACTGGACCGTCGCTTTCGCGAGGATGACGGAGGTGTGGGCAGATTCACGCGGTCTGTAAGCGCCCAAAAACAAAAAAGGCAGCCCTTAGGCTGCCTCATCCTCACGCCGCACTAAACGACTTATGCGGATCAATCACAAACTTCTTCGGCACCCCGGCATCAAACTCGCCATACCCACGCGGCGCGTCATCCAGGCTGATCACCTGCACCCCAACCACCTCAGCAATATTGATGCGGTCCCACATAATCGCCTGCATCAACTGCCGGTTGTACTTCATCGTCGGCGTCTGCCCAGTATGGAAACTGTGCGACTTGGCCCAGCCCAAACCAAAACGAATACTCAGGCTGCCCATCTTCGCCGCCTGGTCGATAGCACCCGGATCTTCGGTGACGTACAAGCCAGGAATACCAATCTTGCCGGCCACCCGCACCACACCCATCAGCGAGTTGAGCACGGTCGCAGGCGCTTCGTGCTGCGCACCGGCGTGACCATGGCCGCGTGCTTCAAAGCCCACGGCATCGACGGCGCAGTCCACTTCAGGCTCGCCCAGCAACGCGGCGATCTGTTCGTGCAGCGGTGTGTCGGTCGACAGGTCGGCAATCTCGAAACCCTGAGCCTTGGCGTGGGCCAGGCGCACCGGGTTGACGTCGCCGATGATGACTACCGCCGCACCCAGCAAGCGCGCCGAGGCAGCCGCCGCCAGGCCGACAGGGCCAGCGCCGGCTACGTACACGGTGCTGCCCGGGCCAACGCCAGCAGTGACGGCGCCGTGGTAGCCGGTGGGCAAAATGTCGGAGAGGCAGGTCAGGTCACGGATTTTTTCCATGGCCTTGTCGCGGTCCGGCAGTTTCAGCAGGTTGAAGTCGGCATACGGCACCAGCACGTATTCGGCCTGACCGCCGACCCAGTCGCCCATGTCGACATAACCGTAAGCACCGCCAGGGCGCGCCGGGTTTACGGTCAGGCAAACACCGGTGTGCTGTTCTTTGCACGAGCGGCAGCGGCCGCACGCCACGTTGAACGGCACCGACACCAAGTCACCGATTTTCAGGTGCTCGACGTCGCTGCCTTTCTCGATCACTTCGCCGGTAATTTCATGGCCCAGCACCAGGCCGACCTGCGCGGTGGTACGGCCACGGACCATGTGCTGGTCGGAGCCGCAAATGTTGGTGGACACCACTTTGAGAATGACCCCGTGCTCGATCTTGCGCCCACGCGGGTCCTGCATTTTCGGGTAGTCGATTTTCTGCACTTCGACCTTGCCCGCGCCGAGATAAACGACGCCACGATTACCAGACATAGGTGATTCTCCGTTTGTTGTTGTGGTTACAAAGGCGCAGCCAAAACGCACTGCGCGGCCCTGCATTGGAGGTTGTTGGGTGAAGCCAAAGAGGCCGCTATAGGCAGCGCGGAATGCCCTCTTCGGATGGGGTTACAAAACCACCGTCCGGCTCGCGTTCAAAAAAACGCGCCGTTCAATATGGAAACCCACGGCCTTGGCCAGGGTCAGGCATTCGATGTCGCGGCCTTTGGCGATCAGGTCTTCGGGGTAGTGGCTGTGGTCTACCGGCTCGACGCCCTGGGCGATGATCGGGCCTTCGTCGAGGTCGTTGTTGATGTAGTGCGCGGTGGCGCCAACCAGCTTCACGCCCTTTTCGTAGGCCTGGTGATACGGCTTGGCGCCCTTGAAGCCGGGCAGCAATGAGTGGTGAATGTTGATGGCCCAGCCGTCCAGCTTGCGGCACAGCTCGGGCGACAGTACTTGCATGTAGCGGGCAAGAATCACCAGCTCGGCGCCGGTGTCGGCGATCACTTGCATCACTTTGCGCTCTTGCGCCGGCTTGTCGGCCGGGTCGAGGGGGAAGTGGTGGTAAGGAATGCCGTGCCAGCGGGCGAGTGGTTCGAGGTCGGGGTGGTTGGACACCACGGCCACCACGTCCATCGGCAACTGCCCGATGCGTTGGCGATAGAGCAGGTCGTTCAGGCAGTGATCGGCTTTGGACACCATGATCACCACCTTGCTGCGGTAGTTCGGTGGCGTCAGCTCGAAGTCCATGCCGAAACTACCGACGCGTGCTGCCAGCCCGTCGCGAAAGTCCAGCTCGGCGAACACGTCCGGCTGGCGGAATTCAACGCGAATGAAAAACCGCGACGACAGACGATCATCAAAGCTGTGGTGCTCGGTGACGTAGCAGCCCTGCTCGAACAGATAACGCGTCACCGCATCCACCGTGCCGAGAATGCTCGGGCACGAAGCGGTGAGAATCCAGGTATCGGGGGTGCGGCTCATGCTGTTCTCCGGGAGATACCGACAATCGCGTAGGAGCGGCTTCAGCCGCGATGCTCTTGAAAAGCATCGCGGCTGAAGCCGCTCCTACAGGGACTACGATGCTTTTACCGCTAAGCCAAACTCCTGGCTCGCATCCTGCAGCCACAGCCAGAAGTAGTCGCTGAAGCTGCGGCGTACCAGCAGCTCCCAGGTGTTTTCGGCGGTGTGGCGGATCACCAGTTGCGACTTGGCGAAGGTGGTGCCCACGGCTTTGCCCACCGGGAAATTGTTGGGGTGCACGTCGTAGCTGGTGGATTTTTTCAGCAGCTCGCGCACGTGGGTGCCGGTCAGTTCCAGCAGGGTTTGGCCGCCGCTGACGTTGACGATTTGTATGTGCTGGCCGTCCAGCGCTTCACGCAGTTTTTTCTCGGCGTCGAACTCGGTGCCGCCTGGCACGATGAGCAGCCATTCATCCGGGCCCATCCACTGCAACGAGGTTTCGCCCGCGCTGATCACCGCCAGCGCGCCGGGCAATTCCAGGCCGGTGGCTTTGTGCACGGCGCCGGCAAACGCGGCGTCGTGGCCGTCGCCGCGAAGGGTCAGGTGGCCGAGCAGTTTGCGTTCGCGCAGTTGAATGCCGGCGCTGGCTTTGCCTTTGCCGGCGGCGTCGGCCAGGCCGGCGTGGTGCAGCGGCGACTCGGCTTTGCCAGCTTCAGGGCGCTGCTGGTACACGTTGATAGCTGTCATAAAGACCTCGCGAATAAAACGTCCGGCATTGCGGTAAGGGTGTGATTCAGGGAGTCAAACATTCTGTTGCTCCCCTTTCGGATCGAAGAACACCGAGCTGCAAATTTCCGCTTCCACGAAACGGCCATCGGCCAACGGCGCCCACACCTTCTCGCCCATGCGTTTCAGGCCGCCTTTAACCATTGCCAGGGCAAAGCTGTAGCCCAGGCTGGCGCTGTAGTAGCTGGAGGTGACGTGGCCGACCATGGCCATGGGAATCTGCTGTTTGGTGTCGAACACCAGTTGCGCGCCTTCGGGCAGCACGAACTTGGGGTCTACCGGTTTCAGGCCAACCAGCTGTTTGCGGTTTTCGCGCACGCAGTCTTCGCGGTTCATGCCGCGCCAGCCGATCCAAGAGAACGGTTTGGTCCGGCCCACGCACCAGCCCATGTTCAGGTCGTCCGGGGTGACCGAGCCGTCGGTGTCTTGGCCGACGATGATGAAGCCCTTCTCGGCCCGCAGTACGTGCATGGTTTCGGTGCCGTACGGGGTCAGGTTGTATGACTTGCCGGCGGCGACGATTTTTTCCAGCACGCCCATGGCGTAGTCGGCCTGCACGTTGATTTCGTAGGACAGCTCACCGGTAAACGAGATACGGAACACCCGCGCCGGCACACCGCCAACCAGGCCTTCTTTCCAGGTCATGAACGGGAAGCCGTCGCGGTCCAGGTCGATGTCCGTCACTTCGCTGAGCAGCTTGCGGCTGTTGGGGCCGGACAAGGTCATGGTGGCCCAGTGGTCGGTCACAGAAGTGAAGTACACCTTGAGGTCCGGCCACTCGGTCTGGTGGTAAATCTCCAGCCACTGCATCACGCGGGCAGCGCCGCCGGTGGTGGTGGTCATCAGGAAATGGTTGTCGGCCAGGCACGCGGTCACGCCGTCGTCGAAGACCATGCCGTCTTCTTTGCACATCAGGCCGTAGCGGGCTTTGCCCACGTCAAGTTTGGTCCAGGCGTTGGTGTACACGCGGTTGAGAAACTCGCGGGCATCGGGGCCTTGAATGTCGATTTTGCCGAGGGTGGAGGCGTCCAGCAGGCCGACGCTGTCGCGCACGGCTTTGCATTCACGTGCCACGGCGGAGTGCAGGTCTTCACCGTTTTTCGGGAAGTACCAGGGCCGTTTCCACTGGCCCACATCTTCGAACTCGGCGCCTTGTGCCAGGTGCCAGGCGTGCAGTGCGGTGTAGCGCACCGGGTCGAACAGCGCGCCGCAATTGCGCCCGGCTACCGAGCCGAAAGTCACCGGCGTGTAGTTGGGGCGGAACATCGTGGTGCCCATCTGGGTAATGCTGATGCCCAGCGAACGCGCGGCAATCGCCAACCCGTTGATGTTGCCAAGCTTGCCCTGATCGGTCCCAAAACCCAGCGCGGTGTAGCGCTTAACGTGCTCGACCGACTCAAAGCCTTCACGGGTGGCCAGTTCGATACCGGCGCTGGTGACGTCGTTTTGCAGGTCGACGAATTGTTTCGGGCCACGGGCGGTGGATTTTTCGTGAGGCACCTGGAACAAGGCGATGCTCGGCTCTTCACTGCGCGCGGCCACGTTTGGCACTTCACCCGTGACAGGTGCAAAACCGATTTCACCGGCGGCTTTCACGCCGGCCTCGAACCCATCGGCCAGCACATCGCCGAGTTGGAATACACCGTTAACGGCACCGGCACACACGCGCTTCTGGAAACCTTCGCCGGGCACGAATGCCAGCAGGTCCTCACGCCAGGTCGGCTTGCCGCCCAGGTGCGAGGCCAGGTGAACGACCGGGCTGTAGCCGCCGGAAGTGGCCACGGTGTCGCAGTCCAGCCACTCGCCGGGGCTGGTGACTTTATGGGCAACCGGGTCGATGGCGGCGATACGCGCCGCACTCACGCGCTTGCTGCCACGGGTTTCGATGACGGCGCTGCCGGTGAGCACGCGCACGCCTTTGGCGCGGGCCTCTTCCACCCAGGCGCCCCGTGGGTTCGGGCGGGCATCGGCGATGGCGACCACTTTCAGGCCGGCTTCGAGCCAGTCGAGCGCAACGCGGTAGGCGAAGTCGTTGGTGGTCGACAGCACCAGCTGTTTGCCCGGCGCCACGCCGTAACGGCGTACATACGTCGAGATGGCGCCGGCGAGCATGTTGCCCGGCACATCGTTATTGCCATACACCAGCGGCCGCTCATGGGCGCCCGTGGCCAGGACCACACGTTTAGCACGCACGCGGTGCATGCGTTGACGCGTCTCGCCCAGCGGGGCGGTTTCGCCCAAGTGGTCGAAACGGCGCTCGTGAATGGTGAGGAAGTTATGGTCGTGGTAGCCGTTCACCGTGGCGCGCGGCAGCAGCAGCACTTCAGGCATGGCTTTTAATTCGGCCACGGCTTTGGCCACCCAGTCGGCAGCCGGACGGCCATCGAGGCTTTCGCGGCTGTCGAGCAACTGGCCGCCGAACTCTTCTTGCTCATCGGCCAGAATCACCCGCGCACCGGCACGGCCGGCCGCCAGCGCAGCGGCCAGACCGGCAGCGCCACCGCCGACCACCAGCACGTCGCAGTGCTGGTTCATGTGGTCGTAGCGATCGGGATCATTTTCCTTCGGCGCACGGCCCAGGCCTGCGGCTTTGCGGATGTACTTCTCGTAGGTCATCCACATCGACTGCGGGTACATAAAGGTTTTGTAGTAAAAGCCGGGCGCCATCATGTCGCCGCCGACCTTGCCAAGAATGCCCATTACATCGTTGTTCACGCTCGGCCAGCCGTTCGTGCTGGTGGCGACGAGGCCGCTGTAAAGCGCTTGTTGCGTGGCGCGCACGTTGGGGATTTGCGTGGCTTCGCGAGAGCCGATTTGCAGCACGGCGTTGGGCTCTTCAGCACCGGCGGCGACGATGCCGCGAGGGCGCGAATACTTGAAGCTGCGGCCGATGATGTCGACGCCATTGGCCAGCAACGCGGCCGCCAGGGTGTCGCCAGCGAAACCTTGGTAGGTGGTGCCGTTGAAGGTGAAGGTCAGCGGCTGGTTACGGTTGATCCGGCCACCGTTACTCAGGCGGTTGATCTGGCTCATGCCTGTTCTCCTGCGGCGCTGGCTTTCGGTTTGGCGGTCACCGAGGGCTTCTCGCCAATTTTGTAGGTTTCGAAAATTTCGTAGCTGATGGTGTCGCGCGTCGCGTTGAAGTACTGGCGGCAACCGGCGGCGTGAATCCACAGCTCGTGGTGAATGCCACGGGGGTTGTCGCGGAAGAACAGGTAATCGCCCCACTCCTGGTCAGTGCAGGCGTTGGGGTCGAGCGGGCGCGGAATATGCGCCTGGCCGGCCGCGTGAAATTCCTCTTCAGCGCGTAGCTCGCCACAGTGAGGGCAGAAAATTTGCAGCATGGCCGTACCTCCAGAATTCGTTTGCTTACCTCCCCTCTGCCCGCTTGCGGGAGAGGGGTCGGGGGAGAGGGTTTTTGCGTTCGCCGCTAAAAGCCCCTCTCCCGCCCTTCGGGCACCCTCTCCCGCAAGCGGGCGAGGGGATTGTTTTGCTACCGCGTTCCCGCTTGGCTCCCCTCTGCCCGCTCGCGGGAGAGGGGATTGCGCCTTGATTAGTGGGCCACTGCCGCTGCGCCGTGTTCGTCGATCAAGGCGCCGTTGTGGAAGCGGTCCATCGAGAACGGTTTGGCCAGCGGGTGCATCTCGCCAGTGGCCAGGCTGGCGGCAAATACGTGGCCTGAGCCCGGTGTGGCTTTGAAGCCGCCGGTGCCCCAACCGCAGTTGAAGAACAGGTTGGGCACCGGGGTTTTGCTGATGATTGGGCAGGCGTCCGGCGAGGTATCCACAATGCCGCCCCACTGGCGGTTCATGCGCACGCGGCTGAGCACCGGGAACATTTCGACGATGGCTTGCAGGGTGTGTTCGATGGTCGGGTACGAGCCGCGCTGGCCATAGCCGACGTAGCCGTCGATGCCGGCACCAATGACCAGGTCGCCTTTGTCGGACTGGCTGATGTAGCCGTGCACGGCGTTGGACATGATCACGCTGTCGATAATCGGCTTGATCGGCTCTGATACCAGCGCTTGCAGCGGGTGGGATTCCAGCGGCAGACGAAAGCCCGCGAGCTTGGCCATGTGTCCAGAGTTACCCGCCGTGACCACGCCCACGCGCTTGCCGCCGATAAAGCCTTTGCTGGTTTCAACGCCGATGACCACGCCGTTTTCCTTACGGAAACCGATCACTTCGGTTTGCTGAATCAGGTCCACGCCCAGGGCGTCGGCGGCACGGGCGTAGCCCCAGGCCACGGCGTCGTGACGGGCCACGCCTGCGCGCCGTTGCACGGTGGCGCCCATGACCGGGTAGCGGGTGTTTTTCGAGCAATCCAGGTACGGAATTTCAGCGGCGGTTTGCTTGGCGTCGAGCAGTTCACCGTCGATACCGTTGAGGCGGTTGGCGCTCACGCGGCGCTCGGAGTCACGCATGTCTTGCAGGGTGTGGCACAGGTTGTAAACACCACGGGGCGAGAACATCACGTTGTAGTTGATGTCTTGCGACAGCCCTTCCCACAGTTTCATGGCGTGTTCGTACAGGTGCGCCGACTCATCCCACAGGTAGTTGGAACGCACGATGGTGGTGTTGCGCGCGGTGTTGCCGCCGCCCAGCCAACCCTTTTCGACCACCGCGACATTGGTGATGCCATGCACTTTGGCCAGGTAGTAAGCCGTGGCCAGACCGTGGCCGCCACCGCCGACGATGATTACGTCGTACACCGGTTTCGGTGTGGGATTGCGCCACATGCGCTGCCAGTTTTCGTTGTGGCTGAGCGAGTGCTTGAACAGGCCGAAGCCGGAATAACGTTGCATCAGAGGTGCTCCTCGCTGCGTCCCTCGCCGACCGCTGGCGAGGGTTAGTAAATCAGTCGGGTGAAATCACTTGTAGACCGGGAAATCCGCGCACAGGGCGGCGGCTTGCTTGGCCACCTGCGCCTCGACATCGGCATCGCCGAGGTGGTCGAGGATGTCGCAAATCCAGCCGGCCAATGCCACGCTCTGCGCCACTTTGAAGCCGCGTGTGGTGATCGCTGGCGTGCCGATGCGCAGGCCCGAGGTTACGAACGGCGACTGTGGGTCGTTAGGCACGGCGTTCTTGTTCACGGTGATGCCGGCACGGCCGAGGGCTGCGTCGGCGTCTTTGCCGGTGAGGCCCTGGCGAATCAGGCTGACGAGGAACAGGTGGTTGTCGGTGCCGCCCGACACCACGTCGTAGCCGCGCTCGATAAAGACTTTAGCCATGGCCTGGGCGTTATCGATCACCTGCTGCTGATACGCCTTGAAGCCAGGCTCCAGCGCTTCCTTGAAGCACACCGCTTTGGCGGCGATCACGTGCATCAGCGGGCCGCCCTGGCCGCCGGGGAATACGGCGGCCTGGAATTTCTTCTCCAGGTCTGGGTTGGCCTTGGCCAGAATCAGACCGCCACGCGGGCCGCGCAGGGTTTTGTGGGTGGTGGTGGTCACCACGTCGGCGTAAGGCAGCGGATTGGGGTACAAACCAGCGGCCACCAGACCGGCCACGTGGGCCATGTCGACAAAAAAGTACGCGCCCACTTTGTCGGCGATTTCGCGGAAGCGCGGGAAATCGAGGGTTTTCGAGTAGGCCGAGAAGCCGGCAATGATCATCTTCGGCTTGTGCTCGACGGCCAGGCGCTCGACTTCGTCGTAGTCGATCAGGCCGGTGTCGGTGTTGATGCCGTACTGCACCGCGTTATAGAGCTTGCCGGAGAAACTCACCTTGGCGCCGTGAGTCAGGTGGCCGCCGTGGGCCAGGCTCATGCCCAACACGGTGTCGCCGGCTTGCAGGAGCGCGAGGTACACAGCGGCGTTGGCCTGGCTGCCCGAGTGCGGCTGCACGTTGGCATAGTCGGCGCCGAACAGCTCTTTGGCGCGGTCGATGGCCAGTTGCTCGACCTTGTCCACATGCTCGCAACCGCCGTAGTAACGCTTGCCCGGATAACCTTCGGCGTACTTGTTGGTCAGGCCGCTGCCCTGAGCTTGCATCACGCGTTTGCTGGTGTAGTTCTCCGAGGCGATCAGCTCGATGTGGTGCTCCTGACGGGCTTCTTCGGCATCCATGGCTGCCAGCAGTGCATCGTCATAGCCTTTGATCTGGTCGTTTTTGCTGAACATCTCGGGTCTCCAGCGACAGCGGCTGCCGCATCATTGTTATGGGCGCCCACTCCGGCAGGCGGAGCGGTTGTGCGTGTAGCGATTCTGCGAAATCGCCAGCGACGCCATATGCCTGTTTGCGACGTCAAAATGCTCAAACTGACCAGGCTGGGCAAACGACCAATCGCGGCTGAAGCCGCTCCCACAATGAAATACGTTCCACTGTAGGAGAGGCTTCAGCCTCGATGCTCTTTGAACGACACAACGACCGACCCGCGCTAAAGTGTTGCCCATCGCCGTCCCAGGAAGTGCTCCATGACCGACACCACCCAACAGTTCGCCAGCGACAACTATTCCGGCATTTGCCCAGAAGCCTGGGCCGCCATGGCGCAGGCCAACCACGGCCACGACCGTGCCTACGGCGATGACCAATGGACGGCCCGCGCCTCGGATCACTTTCGCCGGCTGTTCGAAACCGACTGCGAGGTGTACTTCGCCTTCAACGGCACCGCCGCCAACTCGCTGGCGTTGTCGCAGTTGTGCCAGAGCTACCACAGCGTGATCTGCTCGGAGACCGCCCACGTCGAAACCGACGAATGCGGCGCGCCGGAGTTTTTCTCCAACGGCTCGAAACTGCTCACCGCCCGCACCGAAAACGGCAAGCTGACGCCCGCGACCATTCGCGAAATCGCCCTCAAGCGCCAAGACATCCACTACCCCAAGCCGCGCGTTGTTACGCTCACCCAGGCCACCGAAATCGGCAGCGTATACCGCCCCGAAGAACTCAAAGCCATCAGCGCCACGTGCCGCGAGCTGGGCTTGAACCTGCACATGGACGGCGCCCGCTTCGCCAACGCCTGCGCCTTCCTCGACTGCTCGCCTGCCGAGCTGACCTGGAAAGCCGGCATCGACGTGCTGTGCTTTGGCGGCACCAAAAACGGCATGGCCGTGGGCGAGGCGATTCTGTTCTTTAACAAACAACTGGCCGAAGACTTCGACTACCGCTGCAAACAAGCCGGCCAACTGGCCTCGAAAATGCGCTTCCTCTCGGCACCCTGGGTCGGCCTGCTGGAAAACGACGCCTGGATGAAATACGCCCGCCACGCCAACAGCTGCGCGCGCCTGCTGGCCGAGCTGGTCAGCGACATTCCGGGCGTGAGCCTGATGTTCCCCGTGGAAGCCAACGGCGTGTTCCTGCAACTCTCGGAACCGGCCATCGAAGCCCTGCGCGCGCGGGACTGGCGCTTCTACACCTTCATCGGCGCCGGCGGCGCGCGGTTTATGTGCTCGTGGGACACCGAAGAAGAACGCGTGCGCGAGCTGGCGGCGGATATTCGGTTGGTGATGCAGGCTTAAAGGCCACCCGCAAAAACCGCGAGATTTACCACACGCGCAACAAAAACCTCCGTCATCCCCGCGCAGGCGGGGATCCAGAATCCCGAGCCGAACACGTTCATGGACGACCGATCCCTAAAGTCCCTCCCCCGCCTGTTCCTCGAACTGTTCCTCGAACTCGGCTGGATCGCCCTCATCATCGTCACCCCCCTGTTTGCCCCCCTCGCCCTGGGGCTTCTCGGCTGGATGGCCTATCTGCCCATCGCCTGGCTAACCAACCGCATCCGCGGCGGCGTGCCCTACCGCCTCCAGCAATTCAGCTTCTTCTGGACCCTGGGCCTGGCCATCGGCATCGGCCGCGCCATCCCCACGTTCTGGATAGCCTTTTGCGCCGGCGTGCTGGTGATCTTTGGCGGCATTCTGCTCATCAGCCACCTGGAAAAACGCCTCGGCCTGAACCTGGAAAAACAGGTCGAGCGCGAGAGCGACACCAACCTCATGCCCGTGCCCACCCCCTACAGCGAACGCGGCGCCAGCGCCTGGGGCGGCGGCGAACCGCGCCTGACGCCCGAAGGCGAGCCGGTGCGGCTACTGGGCGAAAGCGAAATCGCCATGGGCGGGCCGGTAGTGTGCGACTACCTGCTACCCGACGGCAGCGTGATCTTCAACGCCAGCCCGTCGGCGCAGTTCTCCAGCGACGGCCGTTACTTCGTGTCGCCGGCACCGAGCCGCAACGAATGGAGCCTGCTGATCTACGACCGCAAACAGCGCGTGCTGCACCACTGCGCCATCAGCCACTTCTGGGAACTGGACCACGTCAGCAGCACCGAGGTGATCGGCCGCGTCAGCCCACTGACCTCCGACGCGCCTTACCGCGCCAACATCGACGAGCTGATAGCCGGCGCGAAACGGGGCGAAACCTTCGTCGGCATCCAGGACCTGTGGCTGCCCGACAGCTACTGGCAGTACCTGCAAACCGACCACCAGAACCGCACACTGCCCTCGCCGCCTCAGGCGCCGACGCTTGAACTGCGCACCTGCTTGCCCGAGCGCCTGATGGACCTGGGCGACCCCTTGGAACCGCTGCGCAACCCGCTTGGCGAACTGATACTCGACGGCCAGGCCACCGGCCTGATGCTGATGCAACCCGACCCGAGCATCGTCTTCAGCCAAGACGGCCAGACCTTCGTCTGCGCCGCCAGCCGCGACGACATCAGCGGTTTTTGGCTATGGCAACGCAGCAGCGGCTGGCGCCTGATGAGCAACACCTGGCAGCCGAGAGAACGTGAACCGCTGTGCAGCTCGCCGAACTTTATCGGCCTGGAAGCCGACCATTTGCGCCTGCGCATGAACTGGGCGCAACCGTGCCTGGAATACCGCGACCATGGCCCCGTGACCTCGTACACCCACGGCCAAATCGAACTGGTGACCGGCCAAAACCGTCGCGGCAAACAGACACTCGGCTACGCCGAGATGCCGGAAGTCGACCTGCTGCTACCCCTCAACGACGACCCACTGCTCCTGCAAAGCGCCCCGCTGAAAAGCGGCCAACGCCTAACCTTCCAGGCGCTTCGTGACAGCCGCGAAGGCGACTTGCGCGCCTACCAGTGCAGCATCGGTGACTGGCAATTGCCGGGCGAATGGGCGCTGGACCATCGCGTGTCCGACTGCGGCCACTTTATCGCCCTGATCGCCTTCGCCGAAGCGCCTGGCGTGCTCCACCGCGTCGCCATCGCCGAACCGCGCAGCGAGACGCTGCACTGGTTGGAAGACGATGTGCTCGACGTGCACTTCCAAGGCTTTATCGACGGCCAACTGCACCTGCTGCGCTTGCTCGGGCGCAATCGGTACGTGCCGATTACCGGGCCGGGGCAGGGAAACCCCGAGCGCGAAAGCCGGTTTACCGAGGCGGCGCCGGCGGCGGGCAAGGCGTATGCATTTGCCCAGCGGGACGGTAAATGGCGATTGTTTTACCGGCAGCAGGTCGCGGTGGTTGAAGCAGGGGTTTGGCGGTTGCAGGAATTGCCCGAGGTGAACGTTCAAGAATGAACAAACCGTACTTGTGACGCGCCATTTTCGTTTCCAGGAATCGCGGCTAAAGCCGCTCCCACAGGGCAGTGTTTTTTTGTAGGAGCGGCTTCAGCCGCGATGCTTTTGATCCGCTTGTGATCCGCTTGTGATCTGCTTGTGATCTGCTTGTGATCTTGATCTCCCGCTCTTGATCTACCCCGCACCGTTTATCGCAGGCCGAGTGGAGTCGTTGCGTAGGGGGTTGAGCGGCCGGGAGCCGCGAGAGGCGTGTCGGGCCATGGATGGCCCGTCTCGCCGTGCCCCCGGAGTAACGACGGAGCGAGGGAACCTGAAGCGCAGCGTAAGGCCAAGGTAGGAGCTAGACCTTTTGGTTACTTTTAGGGCAATGCTAAAAGTGACTCGCGCGTAAGGCGCGAAACAAAAACGTTCAGCGCACGCGGTAATGAATACCTACGCCGATCTACCGTGTACGGCTTGAAATTCTGGATCCCCGCGTTCGCGAGGATGACGGAGGTTTTGATATCGGGCGCGGTAGAAAAGCTTGCGCGTAAGGCGCGAAACAAAAACGTTCAGCGCACGCGGTAATGAATACCTACGCCGATCTGCCGTGTACGGCTTGAGATTCTGGATTCCCGCCTGCGCGGGAATGACGGAGGTTTTGATAATGGCGTCGTAGAAAAGCTCGCGCGTAAGGCGCGAAACAGATCCCCACTCACACGCGCTAATGAAGGTTTTCGCAGATCGAAAGCAGCCCGAATAAGCCGGGCTTCGCTTAATAATCAATCACCACATCCCCCTTCGGCACACTGCAGCACGACAGAATGTACCCCTGCGCCACATCCTCATCCGTAATCCCCCCGTTGTGCTCCATCTCCACATCACCGGAAGTCTTCATCACCTTGCACGTCCCACAAATCCCCATCCCGCAGGCCTTGGGAATGTGCAGCCCCAGCTTGGCCGCCGCAGCGTGCACGGTCTCACCAGGCGCCACGCGGATGCTCTTGCCCGTGGCAGTGAATTCCACCTGATTGAGGTCGGCCGCGTCCGGCGCCGGCGCTTCGGCGGCCTGTTCGGCGTTGACGATGGCTTCGGCTTTATCTTCGGCCGGCGTCGCGCCGAACGATTCTTCGTGATAGCGCGTCATGTCGAAACCGTTGGCTTCGAGCAGGCGTTTCACGGCGTTCATGTACGGCGTCGGGCCGCAGCAGAAGATTTCACGCTCGCGGAAATCCGGGGCGATCAGTTCCAGCATCGGCTGGTTGAGGTAGCCGCGATAGCCAGCCCAGGGCTCGCCCTCGCCATGCTTTTCACAAATGATGTGCAAGCCAAAGTTGCGGACGCGAGAGGCCATGTGGTCCAGCTCACGGCGGTAGATTACGTCGCGGGGTGAGCGGGCGCTGTGGACGAATACCATGTCGACATTGGCGTTGGTGTCGAAGAACCAGCGTGCCATCGACATCACCGGGGTAATGCCCACGCCGCCGCTGAGGTAGAGCACTTTGTCGTTGGGGAAATCCATGGCGTTGAACAGGCCGACCGGGCCATGCACGGGCAGTTCATCGCCTTCCTTCATGTTGTCGTGCAGCCAGTTCGACACCTTGCCGCCCGGCACGCGCTTGATGGTCAGCGAGAAGCTGTACGGCACCGACGGCGAGCTGGAAATGGTGTACGAACGCATGATCGGCTGGCCATCGATTTCAAGCTCCAGGGTGACGAACTGCCCCGGCTTGAAGAAGAACATGATCGGCTGGTCGGCCATAAAGCAGAAGGTGCGCACGTCCCAGGTTTCCTGGATCACTTTGACGCAACGCACCAGGTGACGGCCGTTGGCCCAAGTCTGGGTGTTGACCGGATTAAGGAAAGTGTTGGACATGTTCGCTCCCGCTGACGCTTAGGGTTGCCTGGGTCTTGTGCCCGGGACTATGGCGCCGATTGTGGGCATGCGCCTAGTGGCTCACTTACCTATCTGCGACATCGGCATGCTCACCGCGACCAGCCCCCAACCATCGGGGCTGGCGCGTCGGAAACGGATTCGGCCGTGTCGTCCATGGATAAGGCCATCAACGCGCTCGACTCCACACTCCACCTCAATCTAGAGCGCATTACACAAGCGCCTTGCGTGAACACCAACCGCCAATTTTCGCTGCGCGCACACCGCGATCAGCCATGAGGACAGAGCCATGGATACCACTACCCTGAGTTTGGGCGACCCGCTGGAGCCGGCACGCAAGGCCACCGCCGAGATGCTGCAAAACCGCGAACGCACCTATTCCCTGCCGCAGCCTTTTTACAGCGACGAGCGCCTGTTCGATATCGATATGCAGGAGATTTTCCACAAGGAATGGTTGATCGCCGGCATGACCTGCGAGATCCCGGCGAAGGGCAATTACCTAACCTTCCAATTGGGCAAAAACCCGATCGTGGTCATTCGCGGCGCCGACGGCGTGGTTAACGCCTTCCACAACGTATGCCGCCACCGTGGCTCGCGTTTGTGTACGGGCGAAAAAGGCAAAGTCGCCAAGCTGGTGTGCCCGTACCATCAGTGGACCTACGAACTCGACGGCCGCCTGCTCTACGCCGGCACCGAAATGGGCGACGACTTCGACATGAAGAAATTCGGCCTCAAGCCGGTGCATGTGAAGGTCGCGGGCGGCTACATCTTCGTGTCGCTGGCCGAGAACCCGCCGGCCATTGATGAATTTCTCTCCACCCTGGCTCATTACATGGAGCCCTACGACATGGAGAACACCAAGGTGGCGGTGCAAACCACCTTGATGGAAAAAGCCAACTGGAAGCTGGTGATCGAAAACAACCGCGAGTGCTACCACTGCAACGGCTCGCACCCTGAGCTGCTGAAAACTTTGCTGGAGTGGGACGACGTCACCGACCCGCGTGCCGACCAGGCTTTCAAAGACCACGTCGCCGCTTCCGCTGCCGCCTGGGACGCCGAGAAAATTCCGTACGCCCACGCCAGCTTTGGCCTGCGCAACCGCATCGTGCGCATGCCGCTGCTCAAAGGCACTGTGTCGATGACCCTGGACGGCAAACAAGGCTGCAACAAATTGATGGGCCGCATCAAAAACCCGGACCTGGGCTCCATGCGCATCCTGCATTTGCCGCACTCGTGGAACCACTGCATGGGCGACCACATCATTGTGTTTACCGTGTGGCCGATCAGCGCCCAGGAAACCATGGTCACCACCAAATGGATCGTGCACAAAGACGCCGTTGAAGGCGTGGACTACGACCCGGTGCGCATGCGCCAAGTGTGGGACGCCACCAACGACCAGGACCGTCGCCTGGCAGAAGAAAACCAACGCGGCATCAATTCCACCGCCTACCAGCCGGGGCCGTATTCGAAGACCTATGAGTTTGGCGTGGTGAATTTTATCGACTGGTACAGCGAGCGCTTGCTGAGCAATTTGGGGGCTGCGCCGGCGCCGTATTTGTATGGGATCAAGACCCAATAACCACGCTTTTTGACCCAACGGTAATTCCGCGCGCAGCGGTACGACGCAAAAAACTCGCGGCTAAAGCCGCTCCCACAGGTTGTGCGCTTCCTGTAGGAGCGAGCTTGCTCGCGAAGCGGTCTCCAGCCTGGCAAAAAAATCGCGGCTGAAGCCACTCCCACAGGTTGTCCGTTTTCTGTGGGAGCGGCTTTAGCCGCGATGCTTTTGCGTTCGAAAAGGCCTAGCGAATAACCCCTTCCTCGAGCAGCAATTTGAAAATCGCCTCGGCGCCCTCCTGCGCGCTGACGCCTTTCACAATCTGCCCACCGCCACCCGCCGCTTTCGCCGTGGCCGCTTTCATACGCTCGGCGCCGGTTTTGGCTTTGATCACTTTCAGCCGTTTGGGCCGAGGCCGTGCCGGTTGAAAGGTGGCGCTGGCGAGCACGTCATCATCGAGCACTTCAACCTCATCGGCGCTCAAGGTGCCGCGACGGGCTGGGCCGAAGGCGCTTTGCCGGGCGACCGGCGCGGCGTTGTCGACGCTGGCGAGAAACGGCAGGCGCACTTGCAGGCGCCGACGCTGGCCACGGGGCAGCGCTTGCAGCACTTGCGCCACACCGTTTTCAACCTTTTCCACTTCGGCCAGGCCCACCACCAACGGCCAACCCAATTGCTCGGCCAGCAGGTACGGCAACATGCCCGAACCTTCGCCGGTTTCGGCCTGGCTGCCGGTGAGTACCAGTTGCGCCTCGCTGCCTTTGAGGAAGTCGAGCAGCACGGGCAGCGCGTCGGCGCCGTCCGGCTGTTGCAGCACGCTGAGTTCGTTCAGGCCCATGCCCAGGTAGGCGCGCAAGGCGTCTTGCTGGGCGTCGCCGGCGTGCAGTACGCGCAGCTGTTCGCCGGCCAGGCGCAAGCCCAGTTCGACAGCACGGGAATCCTGCTCGGCGCGGCGGGCGCGGCCGGAGGTGGGGTGGGCGCCGATGGACACCAGGCACAACACTGAGAGTGGCTTAGGCTGCATCGCGATTGCCTCCGGCGCGGTGCGCGGCCATGCGTTCGATTAGGGCGGCAAGAATGGCCGCCGAGTCGCCGATGACGGACAGGTCGGCGCGTTTGATCATGTCGCAGCCAGCGTCCAGGTTGACCGCCACCACTTTGTCGCAGGCGCCGATGCCTTGCAGGTGTTGGATGGCGCCGGAAATACCGACGGCCAGGTACACCCGCGCCGTGACCCAGGTGCCGGTCGCGCCGACCTGGCGGTTACGCGCCATATGGCCGTCGTCCACCGCCACGCGTGAAGCGCCTTCGGTGGCGCCGAGGGCGACGGCGGTGCGGTGGAACAGGTCCCAGTCTTTAACGCCGTTGCCGCCGGACAAAATAAATTCCGCCTCGGCCATCGGTGTCGCGGCGGGGTCGACTGCCACGGCGCCGAGGTCTTCGATACGCGGCAGGCAACGGGCGACGTCGTGGTCGAGTGAAATGGGCTGCGCTTCATGACGGGTTTCGCTGACCGGCTCGGCGCATTCGCTGGCGGCCAGAATCAGCCGGGCGAGTGGACGTTGCAGGTCTTGCTGGCCGGCACCGGCGCGGCCGATGCATTGCTCCTCGGTAACTTGCCACACGCGCGT
The DNA here is from genome assembly GCF_979258635.1 of Pseudomonas sp. AC070. NCBI lineage: Bacteria > Pseudomonadati > Pseudomonadota > Gammaproteobacteria > Pseudomonadales > Pseudomonadaceae > Pseudomonas > Pseudomonas sp. AC070. The sequence goes on along the minus strand of NZ_OZ409871.1, from coordinate 192,961 downwards.
AGCCGGACGTTCGCCCAGTTGCGCCGCCAAGCGCCGCCCAAGCTCGCCGCCGCCGGTGCGGCTGTCGGGCAGCAGCCAATGGCGCGGCTGGAATTGCCGTTCAATGGCAGTCAGGGCTTGCACCTGTTGCTCGGGCGCGTAGCCGCTGTAAAGCGAGCCGTCGAGGTGCAGCAGGCGATCGACGCCAGCGGTGTCGAAACCGCTTTCTTTGTGCTCGCCAAATACCACGGCCAACACGGCGCCTGCGCTGCCGGCGAGTTTATGCGCGAGCCCGAGCAGATCTTTGTCGTGGGCGGTCAGGCGGCCACCGACCATGTCGGGCACCACCACGATGTAAAAGCTGGGTGCCGGCACCGTGTGCAGCGGCAATTGCACCACGGCGCTCTGGCTCGAGCGCTTGGTGGTGCCGCCCTGCTGCACGCCGCTGCGGTCGATGCGCTTGATGCCGTTGGGGCCGATAAAGCCGACCGCGTGCGGATTTTTACGGATGACGCCGTTGGGGCCCATCCAGCTGGTTTCGCTGCGCTGCAAGGTGGCGTGCAACGGGTGCAGGCGGTTGCGCGCGATGCGCTCGGCGTGGGGGTTGCGGCGGATGAGGTCAGACATGGGTGTTTCTCCGGCGAGTAGGCAAGAGCGAAAGGCCCCTCTCCCCCAGCCCCTCTCCCGCAAGCGGGCGAGGGGAGTTAATTCGCGCGCGATTCGTCCCCTCGCCCCCCTGGGGGAGAGGGCTAGGGTGAGGGGGTGACAGCAAACGAAGGTTCATCATTCCACCCCCTCCGCCACTCGCTTAACCGCCACAACCGGCGTCTCCAGCAGTACCTCTGCCACCAGCTCGGCGATGTCTTTGATCTGCGGCCGAGGTTCGACCACGCCTTCCAGCATCGCGGTGCATTGCGGGCAGCCCACGGCTACCAGTTCAGCGCCGGTTTCTTTGATGTCGACCATGCGCATGTCCGGAATGCGTTGTTTGCCCGGAATGTCGGTAATCGGCGCGCCGCCACCGCCGCCGCAGCAGCGTGAGCGAAAGCCCGAACGTTGCATTTCTTTCACTTCAATACCCAGGGCGCGCAGTACGTCACGCGGCGCTTCGTATTCACCGTTGTAGCGGCCGAGGTAGCACGGGTCGTGATAGGTCACGGAGCCGCCTTTGTGCTGGCCGAGGTTGAGTTTTTTCGCGGCGATGAGTTCGGCGATAAAGGTGCTGTGGTGCAGCACTTGGTAGTGGCCGCCGAGGGCGCCGTATTCGTTTTTCAGCACGTGGAAACTGTGCGGGTCGCAGCTGACGATGCGTTTGAAGCTGTAATTGTCCAGGGTGGCGATGTTGCGTTTGGCCAGACTCTGGAAGGTCGCTTCATCGCCCAGACGCCGAGCCACGTCGCCGCTGTCTCGTTCTTCCAAGCCGAGCACGGCGAAGTCGACGTTGGCGGCTTTCAGCACTTTCACAAAGGCGCGCAGGGTGCGTTGGTTGCGCATGTCGAAGGCGCCGTCGCCGACCCAGAACAGCACGTCGGTGGTGTGTTTTTCGCTGAGCAGGTTGAGGTTCAAATCCGCCGCCCAGTTCAGCCGGCCGCCGGGGTTGAAGCCGCCGGGGTTGTCGGTGGCGATCAGGTTGTCGAGCACTTCGGCGCCCTTGTTCGGCGTGGCGCCTTTTTCCAGGGTGAGGTGGCGGCGCATGTCGACGATGGCATCGACGTGCTCGATCATCATCGGGCACTCCTCCACGCAGGCGCGGCAGGTGGTGCACGACCACAGCGTTTCGGCATCGACCAGGCCGCTGACGATGGGTTGATGCGGGCCGCCTGCATGTTCACCCACCGGCTTGCCTGGGTAGGGGCTGCCCGCAAACTTAGCATCGGTGCCGCCGGCCAGGCCGACGACCATGTCTTGAATCAGCTTTTTCGGGTTCAGCGGTTGCCCCGCCGCGAAGGCCGGGCATGCCGCTTCGCATTTGCCGCACTGCACGCAGGCGTCGAAACCGAGGAGTTGGTTCCAGGTGAAGTCGATAGGTTTTTCCACACCCAAAGGCGCGTTGGGATTGGACAGGTCGAGGGCTTTCAGCCCAGTGGAACGGCCACCGCCAAAACGCTCGGCGCGACGGTGCCAGGCCAGGTGCAGGGCACCGGCGAAGGCGTGTTTCATCGGCCCGCCCCAGGTCATGCCGAAGAACAATTCCGACACGCCCCAGGCCACGCCAATTGCCAGCACCAACGCAAGCACCCAGCCGCCAAAGGCCGCAGGCAGGATGCCGGCCACTGGCAAGGTGGCGATAAAAAAGCTGACGGAAAACATCAGCAGACTTTTCGGCAGGCGCATCCACGGGCCTTTCGACAGGCGCGAGGGCGGATTCAGCCGACGCTTGGCCACGAACAGCGCACCGACAAACATCAGCACGCAGGCGCCGAGCAAGGCGAAACCGAGGATGCGGTTATGCAACCCGAAACCATGCACCAGCAGCGCAAGCACGGCAGCCAAAACAAAACCGCCCGCCGTGGCAACGTGGGTGTTGGCGATGTATTTGTCGCGGGCCACCACGTGGTGCAAATCGACCATGTAGCGCTTGGGCATGGCCAGCAAACCGCCAAGCCAATCGACCTCGGCTGCACGGCCACGGCGCCACATGAAAAAGCGCTTGGCCGCGCCGATCGCCGCCAAGAGCAGGGCGGCGAAGAGGAGGATGGGCAGAAGGGTGTTTAACATCATTGGTCTCCTTCGCGGGACCGGGAAACAACACAAATCGGTCCCCTCGCCCCTGCGGGGAGAGGGCTAGGGAGAGGGGGCGGCAGGCGACGCGAATCACCGAATCAACAGCCCCTCTCCCCCCGCCCCTCTCCCGCAAGCGGTCGAGGGGAGACCATCACTTAGAAGTCCTTACACAACCGCAACGCGTCATAAATCGCCGCGTGAGTGTTGCGTTGGGCTACGCAGTCGCCGATGCGGAACAGCAAGTAGCCCTCGCCCGCCTCGCTCAGGCACGGTTGCGGCTTGATGGCGAACAGCGCTTCGACGTCGATCTGGCCTTTGTTGCGCGAGCCTTCTTTCAGGGCGTAGTACAAGGTTTCGTCCGGGCGCACGCCGTTTTCCACCACCACCTGATCGACCACGCGCTCTTCCTTGGCGCCGGTGTATTCGTTCTCCAGCACGGCCACCAGCTTGTCGCCTTCGCGGTAGACCTTTTCCAGCATCATGTCGCCGGTCATGACCACGTCTTTGGGATACATGCTGCGGTAGTAGGTGGGGAACGAGGTGCCGCCCATGGCCACGCCGGGTTTGGTGTCGTCGGTGACGATCTCAACCTGCGAGCCCTTGTCGGCCATGAAGTCGGCGACCGACATGCCGGTAAATTCGCAAATGGTGTCGTACACCAGCACGTTTTTGGCCGGCGCCACTTTGCCGTCGAGCACGTCCCAGCTGCTGACCACCAGACCTTCGGCCGAGCCCCAATGTTCGTTTTGTTCCAGGTACGGATGGCCGCCGTTGGCGAGCACGATCACATCCGGGCGCAGGTCTTGAATGGTCGCGACGTCGGCGCCGGTGCCCAGGCGCAGGTCGATTTTCAGCCGCGCCAGTTCCAGCTGATACCAGCGGGTAATGCCGGCAATTTGGTCGCGCTGCGGTGCTTTCGAGGCGGTGGTGATCTGCCCGCCCAGTGCGTCTTTCTTCTCGAACAGGGTCACGTCGTGGCCGCGTTCAGCCGCCACGCGGGCCGCTTCCATACCCGCTGGGCCACCACCGACCACCACCACTTTGCGTTTCACGCCGGTGGTTTTTTCGATGATGTGCGGCACGCCCATGTATTCGCGGGACGTGGCGGCGTTCTGGATGCACAGCACATCCAGCCCTTGGTATTGGCGGTCGATGCAGTAGTTGGCGCCGACGCACTGTTTGATCTGGTCGACCTGGCCCATTTTGATTTTGGCGATGAAGTGCGGGTCGGCGATGTGCGCGCGGGTCATGCCGACCATGTCGACGTAACCGCCGTCGAGAATGCGCGTGGCCTGGTTCGGGTCTTTGATGTTCTGCGCGTGCAGCACTGGCACCTTGACCACTTCCTTGATGCCCGCCGCCAGGTGCAGGAATGGCTCCGGCGGGTAGCTCATGTTGGGGATCACGTTGGCCAGGGTGTTGTGGGTGTCGCAGCCCGAGCCGACCACGCCGATGAAATCGATCATGCCGGTGTCGTCGTAGTACTTGGCGATCTGTTTCATGTCCTCATGGCTGAGGCCGTCGGGGTGGAATTCGTCGCCGCAAATGCGCATGCCGACGCAGAAATCCGGGCCAACTTCCTGGCGGATGGCTTTGAGCACTTCGAGGCCGAATTTCATCCGGCCTTCGAAATCGCCGCCCCATTCATCGGTGCGTTTGTTAACGCGCGGGCTCCAGAATTGGTCGACCATGTGTTGGTGCACGGCGGACAGCTCGATACCGTCCAGGCCGCCTTCCTTCGCCCGGCGCGCGGCCTGGGCGTAGTTGCCGATCACACGCCAGATTTCTTCCACTTCAATGGTTTTACAGGTGGCGCGGTGCACCGGTTCGCGGATGCCCGACGGCGACATCAGGGTTGGCCAGTTGAAGCCGTCCCACCGCGAGCGGCGGCCCATGTGGGTAATTTGAATCATGATTTTGGCGCCATGCTTGTGCATGGCGTCGGCCAGATTCTGGAAGTGCGGAATGATGCGGTCGGTAGACAGGTTTACCGAACTCCACCACTCCTGCGGGCTGTCGATCGCCACCACCGAAGAGCCACCACAAATCGCCAGGCCGATACCGCCCTTGGCCTTCTCTTCGTAGTACTTGATATAGCGCTCGGTAGTCATGCCGCCGTCGGTGGCATACACCTCGGCGTGGGCAGTGCTGAGCACGCGGTTGCGGATGGTCAGTTTGCCGATCTGGATCGGCTGGAACATAGATTCAAAAGCCATTACGGCACCCTCTGAAAACTACTGCGCTCGGTTATGCCGCGTTGGAGGGCAAAGCGAAAATGCTCATTTACTGAATGTAAACTCCGCTTTTCGCTTTGCCCTCCGCCTTGCCTACCCTTCGCTCGCTACGTTTTCACGTTGAGTTGGAAAGAGATGATCAGAGCGGCTTTACGACAAACAACCCATCGTCATGCCCTTCTTCCGAGCCGCCGTACACCTGCTCGGCGACGGTGCGGATGCTGCTGCCGCTGGCGGCGAGAATCTGGTCCATGGCGCCGGCAAACCAGCCGGTGAACATGTAGTCCACCTTGCGGCCGACCTTGCCGTACACGTAGACGAAGGCCGAATGTTCGAGCTTGACGCTGGCGGTGCCTTTTTCCAGGTCGATGTCCTGGATTTTGAACAGGCCCCAGCCGCGCTGGCTCAGACGATTCATGTAGTGCTCGAACACCGCCACACCTTCAATGCCGTGGCATTCGGCTTCTTTCTCACACCAGTGCCAGGCCGATTTGTAGCCGGCTTTGTAGAGGATCTCGGCATAGGCGTCGGCGCCCAGAACCTCTTCGATGCCCATGTGGTTATTCACGAAAAAGTGCCGTGGCACATACAGCATCGGCAGCGCATCGCTGGTCCAGACACCGGTTTCGCTGTCGACTTCGATGGGCAGTTGCGGGGCGATTTTGGCCATGGGTGGAGCTCCAGAAATTCGGTAAGGTTTTTACCCTCACCCCAACCCTCTCCCGAAACGGGAGAGGGAGCCGACCGCGAATGGTCTCCCCTCTCCCGCTTGCGGGAGAGGGGCTGGGGGTGAGGGTCGAAGGAAACGGCGTTATTCGTGCCAGACGTCAGCTAGAACGCGAACCCAGTTCTCACCCATGATCTTGCGCACCACACGTTCGCTATGGCCGCGCTTGAGCAGGGTTTCGGTGAGGTTGGGGAATTCGCCCACGGTGCGGATGCCCAGCGGGTTGATGATCTTGCCGAAGCTGGTGAGGCGGCGGGCGTAGCCTTTGTCGTGGGTCAGGTATTCGAAGAAGTCCTGGCCGTGGCCCTGAGTGAAGTCGGTGCCAATGCCGATGGCGTCTTCGCCGACGATGTTCATCACGTATTCGATGGCTTCGGCGTAGTCGTCGATGGTGGAGTCGATGCCCTTGGCCAGGAACGGCGCGAACATGGTCACGCCGACAAAGCCGCCGTGGTCGGCGATGAATTTCAGTTCTTCATCGGATTTGTTGCGCGGGTGTTCTTTAAGGCCCGACGGCAGGCAGTGCGAGTAGCACACCGGCTTTTTCGATTCGAGGATGACTTCTTCGGAGGTCTTGGAACCGACGTGGGAGAGGTCGCACATGATGCCGACGCGGTTCATTTCCGCGACGATCTCGCGGCCGAAACCGGACAGCCCACCGTCACGCTCGTAACAGCCGGTGCCCACCAGGTTCTGGGTGTTGTAGCACATCTGCACAATGCCAACGCCGAGCTGTTTGAACACCTCGACGTAGCCGATCTGGTCTTCAAATGCGTGGGCATTCTGGAAGCCGAAGAGGATGCCGGTTTTGCCTTGTTCCTTGGCTTTGCGGATGTCGGCGGTGGTGCGCACGGGCATCACCAGGTCGGCGTTTTCGCGCATTAGCTTCTGGCTGGCGGCGATGCTGTTGACGGTTGCCTGGAAACCTTCCCATACCGAGACGGTGCAGTTGGCCATGGTCAGGCCGCCTTTGCGCATGTCTTCGAACAGCTCACGGTTCCATTTGGCGATGATCAGACCGTCGATAACGATGCTGTCGGCGTGCAACTCGGCTGGGCTCATCAGGCTGTCCCCTCTCTAATAACCGGCGCCGAATCGTTTGCCGGCGCTTTGGGGGTCAGCATATTCCTTGGGCATTGGCCGCTATCGCGCAAAAACGACAGGGGAATTGTCGAAAGCGTCAAAGTTGGGCGGGGGAGCGAAACGAACTGTGGGAGCGAGCTTGCTCGCGAAGGGTGGTGAACAGGCGGGGATTACGTCGGCGCGAATACCGCTTCGCGAGCAAGCTCGCTCCTACGGGATACGCGGGTGGCGCGGGAGGGTAAGCGAAGTAGCGGGAAAGCGGGGAATCGGTGCTTAACGCAGCACCGGGTCGAACTTGATACGGCGGCCAAACACCAGGGCTAATACAAACATACCCACCAGCAATCCGGTTGCCAGTTTCAACACACCAATGACCATTGCGTTGCTCAACGGCGCGTACAGCACCACAGCGCAGCAAACAAAGGCCAGCACCAGCAAGACCGTCGCAGCTTTAGACATGGCATTCATCCTCAGGCTCTTACACACATAACTAACCCGACTTTCATGACAACCAGGCGCGGGGCCGGCCGGTCATTTGTCGGCTTTCAGGGATTGGAATCAGAATACAAAGCGCTGGTTAGCGGCTTGCGGGGTGTGGCCGGTTTCAACGTCGTCGCTGACGGTCAGCCACTGGGCACCGCGCAGTACGTCGCCTTGCGGTGCGGTCTGGGCCATTTGCGGCTCAGGCTGCATGAACGGGCTTTCGGCCCACTGCGGCTCGGTCAGCGGTTTGTTCATTAGTTGGGAGTGGGTGACCTTGGCAGTCGCCTGAACGGCAACGGTGTCAGGGGCGGAGATCGTGGCGGACGCATATGCACCAGTGACAACCACAGCAGCGGCACTCAGCAGGTTCAGTACGGTATTCATGGCGGCGACTCCATCGCAGATCAAGTTTTCTTGAATCTGAAAGTGCAGCCGTCGTGCCAACTAAAAGTGAAATTTTTTCCCTTTAAAATCAATCACTTACAAATCAATTCCGTAAGGACCGGTTGCACATTGCACGACGGCCGTTTTTGCCGGGTTGCAAATTGCACGACCGCTTATCACCGTTTCGCAGGGGCTTAAGCGAAACGGCGTTTTTTCACGCGGCGGGGTCTGGCTCGGTGCGCGATTCCAGCGGCAGGTAAACGCGAAACAGCGAACCCTGGCCCAAGTGGCTTTCCACTTCGATGGTGCCCTGGTGCGAGGCAATGATCTGCTCGGTGATAAACAGGCCCAAGCCCAGCCCCTGGCTCACGCCATTGGACGACACACGCTCGAATTGCTGGAAGATGCGCGCCAGGTCCGGGGCGGAAATGCCGATGCCGTGGTCTTCCACTTCCAGGCAGGCCCCTTCTGGCGTGGCCAGCACGCGCAGGTCTACCGGCTTCTTGTTGCCGTAGCGCAGCGCGTTGGTGAGCAGGTTGACCACCACTTGTTCGATGCGGAATTCATCCCACAAGCCGGTTACCGGCTCGGCCGCGCTCAGGGTGACTTCACAGCCTGCGGCAGCAATTTGCGCGCTGTAGTTTTCCAGCACGCGGCCCACCAAGGCGGCGAGGTCGAAGTGGGCCGGGCGGATGGACAGCTTGCCGGTGCGAATGCGCGATACATCGAGCATGTCTTCGATCAGGCGCACCAGGCTGTTGATCTGCCGCTCGTCGCGCTCGGTCATGGCTTTGAGCTTGTCGGGGGTGAATGCGCTTAGGTCGCCTTTGCTCAGGCGCAGCTTGCGCAGCTGGGTTTCCAGCACCAGGCCGTTGAGCGGCGTTCGCAGCTCATGGGAGACGATAGACATAAAGTCGTCGCGCATGCGCACGGCCCGCTCGAGGTCGTCCTGGGTGGCACGCAGTTCACAGAGCAGCACTTCCTGCTCCTTGCGGCCTTTTTCCAGGGCGATCACTTGTTCGTTGATGGCTTGGCGTTGGCGGAACAGTTCGACGAACACGGTGACCTTGCTTTTCACCGCCTGGATATCCAGGGGCTTTTGCAGAAAGTCGACGGCGCCGCTTTCGTAGCCGGTGAAGGCGTAGTTCATCTCGCGCCCGGCGGCGCTGACGAAGACGATGGGAATGTGTTTGGTCTTTTCCGTGCCACGCATCAGCTCGGCCAGCTCGAAGCCGTTCATGTCGGGCATTTGCACGTCGAGAATGGCGAGGGCGAATTCGTGTTGCAGCAGCAGCCCCAACGCTTCCTCGCCCGAGGTGGCTTGAAACACCTGGCGGCCCTCACCACGGATCAGCGCGTCGAGGGCCAGCAGGTTCTCCGGCAGGTCATCGACGATCAGCAGTTTGGTTTCGATGGTTGTCAGCATGGGCTTTTATTCAACTCTGCGAGCAGCGCCTGTATGCCGGGAACCGGCAAGACAAAATCGGCTGGGTGCAATGCCAGCGCCGCTAAGGGCATGGTGGGAACCTGAGCGTCTGCGGGGTCTTGGACCACGGTCAGACCACCACAGTGTTTTATGGTTGCCATTCCTTTTGCGCCGTCCTCGTTGGCACCTGTCAGCAGCACGCCCATCAGCGCCGGGCCGTAGGCATCGGCGGCCGACTCAAACAGCACGTCAATCGAGGGCCGGGAGAAATGCTGCGGCTCTTCGCGGCTGAGGGAAAAGCTGCGGTCGTTTTCGATCAGCAAGTGATACCCGGCCCCGGCGAAATACAGCGTGCCGCCGTGCAGCGGTTCTTTGTCTTCGGCTTCTTTTACGCGAATGCCCAGGCGCGCCTGGAACACGTCGGCCAACTGACTGCGACGGTCGTCGGGCAAATGCAGCACGGTGATGATGGGCAGGCGGTAGTCGGCGCCCAGGCCGCTGAAGATGGCCAGCAGCGCTTGTACGCCGCCCGCCGACGCGCCGACCACCACCGCTTCCAGCGCGTGGGCGCGGGTCAGCAGCAAGTCGTCGAGGGCGGCGGTGTTCATGATTTGCGGAATATCCGTTCTTGTTTCACCAACGGTTCGAAGCGCTTGGCGTAGCTGGAGAAGTCTAGGCTCTCCTTGCTGCCCAGGCCGAGGAAACCCCGGTGGCAGAGCGATTCGTGAAACAGGCCAAACGCGCGGTCTTGCAGGGTTTTGTTGAAGTAGATGAGCACGTTGCGACACGAAATTAGCTGGGTTTCCGAGAACACGCTATCGGTGGCCAGGCTGTGGTCGGCGAAGGTCACGTTCTCACGCAGCGACTTATCAAACAGCGCGCCTTCGTAGGCCGCCGTGTAGTAGTCGGAGAACGAGCGCTGGCCGCCGGCCTTTTGGTAGTTCTCGGTGTAGGTGCGTATGTTGTCCAAGGAAAAGATGCCGCGTTCGGCCTTTTCCAGGGAGCGCGGGTTGATATCGGTGGCGTAGATGATCGAGCGTTCCAGCAGCCCTTCTTCTTTGAGCAGAATGGCCAGCGAATACACCTCCTCGCCCGTGCTGCAACCGGCCACCCACACTTTTACCGACGGGTAGGTTTTCAGCAGCGGCACCACTTGCTGACGCAACGCCAAGTAGTAGGTCGGGTCGCGGAACATCTCGCTGACCGGAATCGTCAGGTACTGCAGCAACTGCATAAAAGCGCCGGGATCGTGCAGGATGCGCTCCTGCAACGCCGTGATGGTGTTGCAGTTGAATTGCTGCAACGCATGGCGCACGCGGCGCTTGAACGAAGCGCCGCTGTAGTCACGGAAGTCGTAGTTGTACTTGAGGTAGATGGCCTCGATCAGCAGACGCAGCTCGATCTCAAGATCACGGTCGGGTGACATCAAATGCGTTCCAGTTTGGGCAGCCATACGCGAATTAAGGAAAACAACCGATCCAGGTCGATGGGTTTGGCCAGGTAGTCATTGGCGCCTGCTTGTAAGCAGCGGTCCTGGTCATCTTTCATTGCCTTGGCGGTCACTGCAATCACCGGCAACTTGCGCCAGCGCGGGTTCTTGCGAATTTCGGCGGTGGCTTCGTAGCCGTCCATTTCCGGCATCATCACATCCATCAGCACCAGGTCGATGTCTTCGACCTCTTCCAGCTTAGTCAGTGCTTCGCGCCCGTTGCGCGCCACTTCGACGATGGCGCCTTTGTGTTCCAAGGCGCTGGTGAGGGCGAAGATATTGCGCACGTCGTCGTCGACCACCAACACGCGCCGGCCTTCAAACACCTTGTCGCGGTTGCGCGCCGTTTTCAGCATGTTCTGCCGTTCGCTGGACAGCTGCGACTCGACCTTGTGCAGGAACAGCGTCACTTCATCGAGCAAGCGTTCGGGCGAGCGCGCGCCCTTGATGATGATCGAGCGCGAGTACTTCATCAGCTCGATTTCTTCGTCGCGCGTCAGGTTGCGGCCGGTGTACACAATCACGGGCGGGAAGGAGCAGATGTCTTCCTCGGACATGCGTTTGAGCAGCTCGTTGCCGCGCATGTCGGGCAGCTTGAGGTCGATGATCATGCAGTCGAACACCGTGGTGCGCAGCAGCTCAAGTGCCTCGCGGCCGAACTCGACGGCAGTGATTTCGATGTCTTCATCGCCGATCAGGCGCGAAATGCTGTCGCGTTGCAGGGCGTCGTCTTCCACCAGCAGCACGCGCTTAACCTGTTGGGCGAGCTTGGCTTCGAGCTTGGCGAACACGTCTTTCAGGTGCTCTCGGGTGGTCGGTTTTACTGCATAGCCGATGGCGCCCAATTGCAGCGCGGCTTCCATGCGGTCTTCAACGGAAATCACGTGCACCGGGATATGCCGGGTGCGCGGGTTGTCTTTCAGGCGCTGCAAGGCGGCCAGGCCGGAAATATCGGGCAAGCGCATGTCCAGCAGCACGGCGTCTGGCAGGAATTGCGCGGCCAATTGCAGACCCTCGTCGGCACCGTGCGCCACCAGGCAGTCGTATTTCAGCTCGTGGGCCAGGTCGTAGAGAATCTGCGCGAAGTTGGGCTCGTCTTCGATCACCAGAATGCGGCGGCTGCCGTCTTGCAGTTTTTCGCGGTCATCGTTGAAGCGCGGAATAACCGGCGGCTCGGTGCTGACCGGCGCGGCAGGCGCCACCAGCGGCGCGGGCGGCGGTGGCGGTACATCGGCGACCGACTGAATCACCAGCCCTTCTTCATAGGACTGCGGCAGGACCAAGGTAAACGTGCTGCCCTTGCCCGGTGCGCTGACCACGCTGATGGCGCCACCGAGCAAGGTCGCCAGGTCGCGGGAGATCGACAGGCCCAACCCAGTGCCACCGTAGCGGCGGTTGGTGGTGCCATCGGCTTGGCGGAAGGCCTCGAAAATGTAGCTCTGCTGGTCTTCGCGAATGCCGATGCCGGAGTCTTTCACCGCAAACGCCACGCGGCCATCTGGCTGGCGGCTGACGCTCAGGGTCACCTGGCCTTTCTCGGTGAACTTCATGGCGTTGGAGAGCAGGTTTTTCAGAATCTGCTCCACGCGCTGCTGGTCGGTGAACAAGGCGGTCGGCAGGTCTGGCGCCATGACGATGTCAAAGCCCAGCTGTTTATCCAGCGCAACCGGCTGGAACAAGGTGCGCAGGCTGTCGACCAGGCGGCTGAGCGGCATGTTTTGCGGGCGCACTTCCAGCTTGCCGGCTTCGACTTTGGAGATGTCGAGAATGTCGTTGATCAGCAGCAGCAGGTCATTGCCAGCGGCGTAGATCGATTCGGCGAACTTCACTTGCTCGGGCGTCAGGTTGCCGTGCGGGTTGTCGCCCAGCAGCTTGGCCAGAATCAACGAGCTGTTAAGCGGGGTGCGCAGCTCGTGGCTCATGTTGGCGAGGAATTCGGACTTGTACAGGCTGGCGCGTTGCAGTTCCTGGGCGCGCTCTTCCAGCTCGCGCTGGGCCACACCAAGGGCGTTGTTCTTTTCGTCCAGCGAGTCGCGCTGGTCTTCCAGGCGCTGGGCCTGGTCGGCCAATTGCTCGTTGGTTTGCTCAAGCTCGGCTTGCTGGCTTTCCAGGTGCGCCTGGGATTCTTTGAGCACGCGCGACTGCTCTTCGAGCTCTTCGTTGGCGGTGCGCAATTCTTCTTGCTGCACTTGCAACTCTTCGTTGAGCTGCTGGGTTTCGGTCAGGGCCTGCTGCAGGCGCACACGGTAGTTAGCGGCATCGATGGAGGTGCCGATGTTGCCGGCGATGGTTTCCAGAAACTCGATGTCGGTGTCGGTGATCGGGCGCAGAAACGCCAGTTCGAGCACGCCGTTTACCAGGTTGTCATTGATGATCGGCAGCACCACGATATTGAGCTGCGAGGTGGCGCCCAGGCCCGAAGCCACGCTGAGGTAGGCGTGCGGCAGGTTATCGAGGCGGATCATGCGGCGCTCTTGCGCAGCCTGGCCGACCATCGATTCATTGCCGATCTCAACCTGCTCCGAGCCGTCTTGGTCGACGTTAAACCCATAGGTGGCCACGCGTTTCAACGCGCCCCCCAGCTCGCGCACATAAAACGCGCCCACGGTGGTGCCGATATAACTGGCCAGCTCGCTCAACACGCCCTGCCCCAATTGCGCCAGGGTTTGCTGGCCCAGCGCCCGCTCAGCCAGCAGGCTCTGGCCGTTGCGCAGCCAGGCTTTCTGCTCAATGACTTCAGCGCTGCGCTGTTGCTGCTGCAAGGTTTTGGCGTAACTGTTGGACAAGCCGAGCAATTCGCGACGGCCCATGAACGCAAGAATGCCGCTGACCACCAGACTGAACAGTAGGTACAGCGCGATGGTCAGCACCACCGTGTTGTTGGCTTCTTTGTTGCGCTGGAAGCGCAGCTGCTGCTCGGTGGCGATAACTTCGTCGAAACCTTTGCGGATTTCGTCAGTCAGTTCTTTGCCACGGCCGCTAGAGATGATGAGTTGGTAGTTTTCGCCGGCACGGCGGCTGTCGATCACCGCATCGGCAAACTTGGCCCACTGCTGCTGTAACGCCTCCAGGCGACGCAGCCGGTCAACCTGAGCCGGGTTGTCTGCCACCAGTTCTTTGAGCGATTGCAGTTCGGAATTAATGCGCGGCCGGGCAACATCAAACGGCGCGAGAAAGGATTCATTGCCGGTAATCAGGAACCCGCGCATGCCGGTTTCCTGGTCAACGGTCAGGCGATACGCCTCGTTGGTATTACCGATCACGCGGTCGGTGTGTTCGACCCATTGCAGAACGTTGAGCAGGTAATACACCAGGCCAATAAAGAAGACCGCACTGAGAACGCCCACGCCCAACGGCAACGAGACGTTGCGGCTGAGAATGCGGCGAAAGCTGTTTTCGTCAATTGCAGTGGTGTCGCTCATTTGCCGTCCCTGCGTAAAAATTCCGGATTCTGCCGTAAAGCCCAGGAAATGTGCATGCTTATTCCTACATACGCTAGAGAAATGACCGGCTGACCGTAGCCGGTTTGTCGACCCTTCGGTAGTCTTGCGCCGCACGGAGGCTCATCGACAAACGCAAGGCCAGAGACTTGGTCAGCAGCACGCTCAAGCAGTTGCACATTTATTTTTCGTTGTTTATTTGCCCCCAATTCGAGACCGTTTCATGCCCGACAGCCTTAGTGAAAACAGCCATAAAACCATCCTGCTGGTCGAGGATGACGATGTGGTGCGCATGCTCACCGTCGAGGTGCTTGAGGAGCTGGGCTACCAGTTGCTGGAGGCTGAGAACGGCCCCGACGCGCTGGCCTTCATTAATAGCGAACAGCCCATCGACCTGCTGATGACCGACATCGGCCTGCCCGGCATGACCGGCCAGCAACTGATGGCGGCCGCCCATGAGCGCCGGCCGAACCTGCCGGTGTTGTTCGCCAGCGGTTACGCCGCACAGGATTACCAGACGGGCGTGACCACCGCCAAAGTCGCCACCATCACCAAGCCGTTCAGCCTCGACCTGCTGCGCACAACGGTTGCCGACATGCTGGCGTAACGGCTCAAGGCTTCAACCACAACAATAAGAGAGTCCGCCATGAACCCACTCAGCACCCTCAATCCGACCCGCGAGCAACTGGCCACCTTCGCTGAAAAGCTGCCGGCCGATACGCCGATTCTGATGCTCAACCTGCTGCGCTATAACCCCGAGGCGCAGTACCCCGCCGACACCGAACACTCCCCGTGCAGCGGCCGCGAGGCCTACGCACGCTACAGCCGCACGGCACTGACCAAAGTGCGCGGCGTTGGTGGCGAAGTGCAGGTGCTGGCGAGTATTGAAGTGGCGCTGATTGCGCCGGCGGGCGAGCAGTGGGATGAACTGCTGCTGGTGCGCTACCCGTCCAAGGATGCGTTTTTAAGCATGATTGGCGACCCGCAATACAAGGCGGCGACGGTGCATCGCACGGCGGCCTTGGCGGACTCGCGGTTGTTGGCGAGCTTGCCCAAGCGCTAAGGCTGACGTCTATTTCGGCCGATTCATCCGATTAAGCACCACCAGCAGCGCCGCTGTTTGCGCATCCGGCTGCCCGTCGAAGCGATGGGGCCGGTAGTGCATCTGGAACGCGGCGATCACGTGCCGCGTGGCCACGTCCAGTTCGCCGTTTTGCGGCGTGGCGTAGCCAAGATGCGCCAGCTGCTGTTGATACCAACTAACCGAAGGCAGGTTTTGCTCGAAGGCGGGCAACGCCTCGGCCACGGCTGTCGCGTCTGGCCACAAACCAAAACCGGCCTCGGCCAGGCGCTGCCAAGGGAACAGCGGCCCCGGGTCGAGTTTGCGCAACGGCGCGATGTCACTATGGCCGATTACGTGGCGCGGCTCGATGTGGTTACGGGTGGTGATGTCTTTAAGCAGCGCCATCAGCGCGGTGATTTGTTGTTCGCTAAACGGATACCACACGCGGCCTTGCGGCGTGTCGTCGTAGCCGGGGTTCACCAGCTCAATGCCGATAGAGGTGGAGTTCAGCCAGGTGCGCCCTTCCCACTCGCTTTCGCCGGCATGCCAAGCGCGTTTGTTTTCATCCACGAGTCGATAAATAGTCGCCGGCCCTGCGCCGATCAGGTAATGACTGCTGACTTCGCCCCGGGTCAGCAATTGCAGCGAGCGCTCAAGGCTGGCCGAGGTGTAATGCAGGATGACGTATTGCACCCGCTCATCCTGGTTTTGTGAGGGATGGCGGGTGTCGATGGTCAGGCCGTTGGTGCAGCCAACAAGGGAAATAAGGAAGACGGCTAAAAGCAGATTTTTCATCGGATATCGCAGAAAGACTCGGGGTAAAAGCGGGCCGGTTTAACCCGTTCGGCGCCTGCCAAGGGCTGGCTAGTTGCCACTGAAGTGCCGCCCTAGGTATAACGAACGGTAGTTTAGTGCTTTACGCGGGGCGTTGCTGAGCGGATGCGCAAAGCGTCAGTTTCCCGGCGAAAAAGCGCCAGACAAGCGGCGTCATGGAGCAAAAAACGCCGACCTATATTTAGCTCCAGCTCTCGCCCACGCTGCCAAGCACTGAAAGGAAATCATGCATGCGCCGCTCACTTCTATGGTTCAAACACGACCTGCGTCTGGATGACCATCCTGCTTTGCACGCGGCTGCTCGCGCCGAGCGGATGCTGCCGGTGTTTGTGCTCGATCCCAAATTATTGCAACCCGGCCCGCTGGGCGCTCGCCGCCTCGGTGTGCACCGCGCGCGGTTTCTGCTGGAAAGCTTGCTGGCCCTGGACGGCGCCCTGCGAGCGCGCGGCTCGCACTTATTAGTGGTGCAGGGCCAACCCGATCATATTCTGCCGCTGCTGGCCGAGCGCCTGGCCATTGATGAAGTGATTACCCACGAGGAAATCGCCCCCGAGGCGCGGGACGAACTCGCTCGGGTGCGCGACAAACTCGGCGCCACGCCGCTGCTGGAAATCGCGGGGCATGGCCTGCTGCAAGCCAACGAATTGCCATGCGCCGTGGAGCAATTGCCCGCGGTGTACCGCGACTTCTGCACCGTGATGGAGGAACGCCTGGTGGTGTTCCAGCCACTGGCGGCGCCGGAGCGGTTGCCGGCGATTCCTGAAGCGGCGAATGAATTGCTGATGCCGCCACCCCCGCTGTCGCACCTGGGCCTGGGCGAGCCGATTTACATCGCCGACAGCGCCTTTCCGTTCTCGGGCGGCGAAGTGGCGGCGCAGGCGCGGTTGCGCGACTTCTTGTGGGAAAGCCAGGGCGTTCGGCAATACGCAGCGACGCGTGACAGCCTGATCGGCAGCGAATTCTCCTCGAAGCTTTCGCCGTGGCTGGCCAACGGCTGCTTGTCGGTTCGCCGTGTGGTCGCCGACCTGCGCCGCCATGAAGCGCAGTACGGGCGCAACGACTCCACACAGGAACTGTGGCGCGCCGTGCTCTGGCGTGAATTCTTTCGCTGGACCCTGGTGCGTCGCGGCGACGCGTTGTTCCAGGCTGGCGGTTTGAAGGCCACGCAACAAGCCCCGACCGCCGTGGACGAACGTTTTCAGCAATGGACGCAAGGCCGCACCGGCATGCCCCTGGTGGACGCCTGCATGCGCGAACTGGCCGCTACCGGGTTTATCAGCAAGCGCGGGCGGCAAGTGGTGGCCAGTTATTTGGTCAACGAATTGCGCCAAGACTGGCGCCACGGCGCGGCCTGGTTCGAAGAGCATTTGCTGGATTACGAAGCGGCGAGCAACTGGGGCAACTGGGCCTATCTCACCGGTATCGCCTGCGACCCGGTGCGCAGCCAGGCGCTAAACCCGCTGCTGCAAGCGCGGCGCTTCGACCCGCAAGCGGCGTATGTCAGCCTTTGGCTGAGCGAGCTTCGCGCCTTGCCCGTGAACATGCGCCACACGCCGTTTGTGCTGTCGCACCTGCAACTGGATGCGCTGAATTACCCGCGCTTGGAGCATGTGCCCGAGAGTTGGCAGCCATATTTGCCGGGCGTGGCAGCGTAAATCGTCAGCAGTCACCAACCTGTAGGAGCCAGCTTGCTGGCGAAGCCCTTCAAGATTAAAAGCTTCGCCAGCAAGCTGGCTCCTACGGGGTTGCAGGCGACGGGATTGCAGGTGGTTTAAACCGCCACCGGCGCCGAAATATGCGGGTGGGCCTGGTAATTCTGCAGTTCGAAGTCTTCAAACTTGAAGGCGAACAAGTCTTTCACGTCCGGGTTCAGCTTCATGGTCGGCAGCGGCAGCGGCTCGCGGGTGAGCTGCAGGTCGGCCTGTTCCAGGTGGTTGGCGTACAGGTGGCAGTCGCCGCCGGTCCAGATGAACTCGCCCGGCTCCAGGTTGCACACCTGCGCCACCATCAACGTCAGCAGCGCGTAGCTGGCGATGTTGAATGGCACGCCGAGGAAGATATCCGCCGAGCGCTGGTACAGCTGGCAGCTGAGCTTGCCGTCCGCCACGTAGAACTGGAACAGCGCGTGGCACGGTGGCAGGGCCATCTGGTCGACCAGCGCCGGGTTCCAGGCCGAGACCATCAGGCGGCGTGAGTCGGGGTTCTTTTTGATCATCTCGATCAGCTTGCTGATCTGGTCCACCGACTCACCGTTGGGCGCCGGCCAGTTGCGCCATTGGTAGCCGTACACCGGGCCGAGGTCACCGTTTTCGTCGGCCCATTCGTCCCAGATGCGCACGCCGTTGTCTTTCAGGTACTTGATGTTGGTGTCGCCCTGAAGGAACCACAGCAGCTCGTGGATGATGGATTTCAGATGGCATTTTTTAGTGGTCACCAACGGAAAACCATCGGCCAGGTTGAAGCGCATCTGGTGGGCAAACAGGCTGTACGTGCCGGTGCCGGTGCGGTCGGCCTTGAAGGTGCCTGTCTCGCGCACCAGGCGCATCATGTCGAGGTATTGCTTCATTGCACGACTCCTTTGGCGACCACGGGCGCGCGGCGATGGGCCCAAACGACCAGGGCCAGGCCAGCGACAATCATCGGCACGCACAGCACTTGACCCATGGTCAGCCAGCCCCAGGCTAGGTAGCCCAACTGCGCGTCCGGCACGCGGACGAATTCAACGATAAAACGGAAGATGCCGTAGAACAGCGCGAACATGCCGGAGATGGCCATGGTTGGCCGTGGCTTGCGCGAGTAGAACCAGAGAATGGCAAACAGCGCCACGCCTTCAAGGGCGAACTGATACAGCTGCGACGGGTGACGCGGCAGTTGCGCCGGGTCGGTGGGGAAAATCATCGCCCACGGTACGTCGGTGGCCTTACCCCAGAGTTCGGCGTTGATGAAGTTGCCGATACGCCCGGCACCCAGGCCGATCGGCACCAGCGGCGCGATAAAGTCCATCAGCTCGAAGAAGCTTTTACCGTTACGCCGGCCGAACCAGAGCATGGCCAGCATCACGCCGATAAAGCCGCCATGGAACGACATGCCGCCGCGCCACACTTCCAGAATCAGCAGCGGGTTGGCGATGTAGGCCGGCAAATCGTAGAACAGCACGTAACCCAAACGCCCGCCGACGATTACGCCCATGGACGCCCAGAACACCAGGTCGGAAAGCTTTTCCTTGGTCCAGGTGGCGTCGAAACGCTCCAACCGGCGCGAGGCCAGCCACCAGGCGCCGCCGATGCCCACCAGGTACATCAAACCGTACCAGTGGATTTTCAGCGGGCCGATGGCCAGGGCCACCGGGTCGATATTCGGGTAAGCCAGCATGTGGACTCCTTAAATCAAGAAACTCAAACCCACGCTGACAAGCAGCAGGGCGAACAGGCGCTTGAGCAACACCGGCGACAGCCGATGGGCCAGGCGCACGCCGTAACGGGCGAAAAACATACTGGTCAGGGCGATGCCCAATAAAGCCGGCAAATACACAAAGCCCAGGCTCCAGGACGGCAGCCGTGGGTCATGCCAGCCCAATAGGATAAAACTCAGCGCACTGGCCAGGGCAATGGGGAAGCCGCACGCCGACGAAGTGGCCACCGCCTGCTGCATCGGCACGCTGCGCCAGCTCAGGAACGGCACGGTCATGGAGCCGCCGCCCACGCCAAAAATCGCCGACGCCCAGCCGATCACCGCACCCGCTGCGCCCAGGCCCGCTTTACCGGGCACGCCGCGCGTGGCTTTAGGTTTCAACGAGAACGCCATTTGAATGGCCACGGCGATGGCGAACACGCCGATGATTTTTTGCAGGTATTCACCGTGAATCGACTTGGCCGTCAGGGCGCCAAGGCCGGCGCCGACGACGATGCCCAGGCCCATCCACCGCACAATCGTCCAGTTCACCGCGCCTTTGCGGTGGTGCTCACGAACGGCGTTGATGGAGGTGAAGATGATGGTCGCCAAGGAGGTGCCAACCGCCATTTGCGTGAGGATGGCCGGGTCGAAGCCTTGCGCGGTGAAGCTGAAAACCAGCACGGGAACAATGATGATGCCGCCGCCCACGCCGAACAGCCCGGCCAGCACACCGGCCCCGGCACCCAGCAGCAAATAGAGCAGGAATTCCATCGGCACCCCCGAAAACAATGCGGCATGGTAACGGAAGCCACCTTGGCTCTCCAGACATGCCGCCGGGCTGTAGATTTTTCACCGGCCCGCAATGGAAGCGTCCTACCGGCTTGGGTAAAGTGAGCTAGCCTCCCGGCACGGGAGTACCTGTACGCAGAGCCACTGCGCCAGTTGTCTGCCGATTAAGGAATGGGTGATGTGCCTGATTGTTTTCGCGTGGCGCCCTGGCCACGTCCAGCCGCTTGTGCTGGCTGCCAACCGTGATGAGTTCTATGACCGACCTGCCCTGCCACTGGCCCCTTGGGAAGATGCTCCGCACGTGCTTGCCGGGCGCGACCTGGAAGCGGGCGGCAGCTGGCTGGGCATCGGCAGCGACGGCCGCTTTGCTGCGCTAACCAACATTCGCGACCCCCGCCAGCCCCCGCTCGGCCGGTCACGGGGTGAATTGGTCGCGGAATTCTTACGCAGCGACCTGCCGCCGGCTGCGTATCTGGATGACCTGGTGGAACGCGCGGGCAATTATTCGGGCTTCAATCTGCTGCTGGGCGACCGCGACGGCGTGTGGTTTTTCAACTCCCGCGAAGGGCAGCCGCGCTTGCTGCCGCCTGGTGTGTACGGCCTGTCCAACGACAGCCTGGACACGCCGTGGCCGAAGCTGGACAAAGCCAAAGCGGCGCTGAACGAGGTGCTCGACGCGCCTGAGCCCGAGGCGCTGTTTTCCATTCTCACCGACTCGCAGCGCCCACCCGACACGGCACTGCCCGACACCGGGATTGGTCTGGCCACCGAGCAATTGCTGTCGAGCGTGTTTATCGCCAGCCGCACCTACGGCACGCGCGCCTGCACAGTGCTGATCACGCAAGCAGACGGCAAACGCGTGCTGATCGAGCGCAGCTTTGGGCCCTACGGCGGGCATTTGGGTGAGGTGCGGCTGGAAGACTGAAGACGCTCTCCCGGTTTTTGCCGGGAGAGGCTTTAAGACTGAATGACCGACGCCGGGTTGAGCACGCGGCTCAAGCCAAGATTGCGCAGCGCCAGGTGCAAGGTGCTGTGGATAACCTGTGGATTGTCGATGGTCATGATCTGCGCCAGCAGTTCCTTGGCCTTGCCCAGGCTGATCTGCCGCAGCAGCCATTTCACCTTCGGCAGGTTAGTGGCGTTCATCGACAGGCCGTCAAAACCCATGGCCATCAGCAACACGGCGGACGACGGGTCGCCGGCCATTTCACCGCAAATGCTCACCGGCTTGCCTTCGGCATGGGCGCCATCGACGACCAGCTTCAAGGCCTGCAATACCGCGGGATGGAGGAAATCGTAGAGATCAGCCACGCGCGGATTATTGCGGTCGACGGCGAGCAAATACTGGGTCAGGTCGTTGGAGCCCACGGAGAGGAAGTCCACCTGCCGAGCCAACTCGCGCACCTGGTAAACGGCGGCCGGCACTTCAATCATCACGCCGACTGGCGGCAGCGGTACGTCGGTGCCCTCGTCGCGCACCTCGCCCCACGCCCTGTGGATAAGGTGCAGCGCTTCTTCCAGTTCGTGGGTGCCAGAAATCATCGGCAGCAGAATGCGCAGGTTATCCAGGCCTTCGCTGGCCTTGAGCATGGCGCGGGTCTGCACCAGGAAAATTTCCGGGTGGTCGAGGGTGACGCGAATGCCGCGCCAGCCCAGGAACGGGTTGTCTTCTTTGATCGGGAAGTACGACAGCGCCTTGTCACCGCCGATGTCCAGGCTGCGCATGGTCACCGGCAACGGATGGAACGCCGCCAACTGCTCGCGGTAGATGGCCAGCTGTTCTTTTTCGCTGGGGAAGCGCTCTTTCATGATGAAAGGCACTTCGGTGCGGTACAGGCCAACGCCCTCGGCGCCGCGCTCCTGCGCGCGCACCACGTCGGCCAGCAGACCGGTGTTCACCCACAGCGGCATGCGGTGGCCGTCGAGGGTTTCACATGGCAACTCGCGCAGCGCTGCCAGACCCTGGGTGAGCTGGCGCTCTTCTTCCACCACTTCAACGTATTGCTTGCGCAGCACGTCGCTGGGGTTGGTGAACACTTCGCCGTGGTAGCCATCGACGATCAGCTGAATGCCGTCGATTTTCGAATACGGCAGATCGACCGCACCCATCACCGTGGGAATGCCCATGGCGCGGGCGAAAATAGCAACGTGGGAGTTACCCGAACCGAGTACCGACACCAGGCCCACCAGCTTGCCTTCCGGCACTTCGCCGAGCATGGCCGGGGTCAGTTCTTCGCTGACCAGAATGGTGTTGTCGGGGTAAACCAGGTTCTGCTGACGCGCCTGTTGCAGGTAGCTGAGCAGGCGACGGCCGAGGTCTTTGACGTCAGAGGCGCGCTCGCGCAGGTAGGCGTCGTCCATCAAGCCGAAGCGGTTGACGTGTTCGCCCACCACTTGGCGCAACGCGCCCTGCGCCCACTGACCGGTTTTGATCACGGTGGTTACTTCGCCGCCGAGGGCCGCGTCGTCGAGCATCATCAGGTACACGTCGAACAGCGCGCGCTCTTCCGGGCGCAACTGGGTGGCGAGCTTGGCGGACAGCGCACGCATGTCGGCACGCACGCGCTCCAGCGCCTGATTGAACAGCAGCAGTTCGGCGGCGATGTCGGAAACGGTTTTGTCGGGCACCACCTCAAGGTCGGCAGGCGGCAACACCACCACCGCCGTGCCCACGGCAGCACCCGGCGAGCCCGGCACGCCAGTGAATTTGGCTTCTTGAATGCCTTTGCCCTGACGGCCCAAGCCACGGATGGAACCGGTGGCCTCAGCGTGGGCGATAACGCCGGCGAGCTGGGCGCTCATGGTCACCAGGAAGGCTTCTTCGCCCTCGTCGAACTGGCGACGCTCCTTTTGTTGGATAACCAGAACGCCCATCACCCGACGGTGGTGGATGATCGGCGCGCCAAGAAAGGAGGCGTAACGTTCTTCACCGGTTTCGGCGAAGTAGCGGTAGCGCGGGTGGTCGGCGGCGTTTTCGAGGTTCAGCGGTTCTTCACGCGTGCCCACCAGGCCGACCAGACCTTCGCTGGGCGACATGCTGACTTTACCAATGGAGCGCTTGTTCAAGCCCTCGGTGGCCATCAGCACGAAGCGATTGGTTTCGGGGTCGAGCAGGTAAACGGAGCACACCTGGCTGCCCATGGCGTCTTTTACCCGCTGCACAATGATCGTCAACGCCGACTTGAGGTCTTTGGCGCTGTTCACTTCCTGGACGATCTTGCGCAGCGTGTTGAGCATGGCTCGAGGTGAACTCCTAGGTCGGTCTTATAGCTTGCATCGTCAATCTCGCGCGAGAAGGCGCGGCGCCAATTCCTTCAATGCGCGGCGGTACACCTCACGCTTGAATGTCACAACCTGGCCCAGCGGGTACCAATAACTTACCCACTTCCAGCCATCGAATTCAGGTTTGTTGGTCAGGTCCATGCGCACCCGCTCTTCGGCGGATTTCAGGCGCAGCAGAAACCACTTCTGCTTTTGCCCGATGCACAACGGCTGACTGTGAGTACGGACCAAGCGCTGCGGCAGACGATACCGCAACCAACCGCGGGTGCAGGCAAGAATCTGCACATCTTCCTGCTCCAACCCTACTTCTTCGTTCAATTCGCGATACAGCGCTTCTTCGGGGGACTCGTTGTCATTGATGCCGCCTTGCGGAAACTGCCAGGCGTCCTGATTGATACGACGAGCCCAGAGCACTTGCCCAACATCATTGGTAAGAATGATGCCGACATTCGGGCGAAAACCATCAGAATCGATCACGGCACAACCTCGTAAACGCATGTTTTTGCATTCTTTCACAAAGGTCGTGATGCCAGCAACGCGCCTTCCAACCTTATGGGCAGGTGCCTTCAAACCCCGTATTGTTCCGCCCTTGGGAAAACGACTACGCTCGGTTTCACCGCCCCTTGAGCCGTCAACTTTTTGATATCTGTAAAGCGAGATTACGTATGCGCCTGGCCTTGTTCGACCTCGATAACACCCTTCTGGCTGGCGACAGCGATCACACCTGGGGCGATTACCTGTGCGAGCGCGGCATCCTCGACGGCGCTACTTACAAAGCGCGCAACGACGAGTTTTATCAGGATTACCTGGCCGGCAAGCTGAACATTACCGACTACCTGAACTTCAGCCTGGAAATTCTCGGCCGCACCGACATGGCCCAATTGGATCAATGGCACCGCGAGTTCATGCGCGATTGCGTTGAGCCGATCATCCTCGCGCCCGCTTTGGCGTTGCTGGAGAAGCACCGCGCGGCGGGCGACAAGCTGGTGATCATCACCGCCACCAACCGCTTCGTCACCGGCCCGATTGCCGCGCGCCTGGGCGTCGACACGCTGCTGGCCACCGAATGCGAAATGGTCGAGGGCCGCTACAGCGGCCGCACCACAGACATACCGTGCTTTAAAGAAGGGAAAGTGACGCGACTGAACCGCTGGCTGGAAGAAACTGGTTTCAACCTGGACGACAGCTACTTCTACAGCGACTCGATGAACGATTTGCCGCTGCTGGAAAAAGTCGCCAACCCGTTCGCCGTTGACCCGGACCCCACGCTGCGCGCCGAAGCTGAGCGTCGGGGTTGGCCGGTGATTAGTTTGCGCGGCTGATCTCAATGGCATCGAGGCTAAAGCCTCTCCTGCAGGGACCAGTCCCATGTGGGAGAGGCTTTAGCCTCTAGTTTTTGCTCTTTGTTATGCCGGCTTAGCGCCCATCAGGCCAAGAATCGCCACCAGCAACACCAGAATCAAAACGCCGTACACCAGCGCAAAGCGCTGCAACCGTTGCGGTGCTGCCACCGGGCCCAGCGCTTCCCACGCGGCCAGTCGACCCGACAGCAGCAGGCCAACAATAAACAGCACGATAAACAGCACCGAACTGACCAGCAGCCACAACTGGCTCAGCGGCCAGCCGGCGATGTGCACCAGGTAAAAACCACTCACCGGCAGCGTGGCGGCCAGCACGGCGAACACCGGCAGGCTCATCACGCGGGTGCGCCGCACTTTGCGTTGCAGCACGGCCAGGTCGCCCCGCCGCTGCGCTTTCCACAGCATAAAGATGTGGGCGATCACGCCCAGCGGCAGCAGCACGGCCACGGCGCTGTGGAGAATTTTGAAGAGCAGATAATGTTCCATGTCGCGTCCCTGTCAGGCGTGCCCATGCCGCCGAATGGCGGCTGCGCATCTGATCATTAATTAACCAAGAAACAGTTTGTAGGCCGGATTGGCGCTTTCATCCCAGTACGGATAGCCAATTTCCTCCAACGCGGCCGGCAGCAGATGGCGCTCGTCTTCCGGCACTTGCAGCGCAGCCAGTACGCGGCCATCCGCGGCGCCGTGGTTGCGGTAGTGGAACATGGTGATATTCCAGCGCCCGCCCAGCTTGGTGAGAAAGTTGAACAGCGCACCCGGCCGTTCCGGGAATTCGAAACGGAACACGCTTTCATCCGGCACCGCCGCCGCATGGCCGCCCACAGCGTGGCGAATGTGCAACTTGGCCAGTTCGTTATCGGTAAGGTCGAGCACCGGGAAGCCTTGGGCGCGCAGCCCTTCCACCAGCGCCGCGCGCGGGTCGGTGTCCGGGTGCGTCTGCACGCCGACGAAAATGTGCGCTTCTTTATCGGTGTGGTACCGGTAGTTGAATTCGGTGATCTGGCGCTTGCCGATGGCTTCGCAGAAGGCTTTGAAGCTGCCTGGTTTTTCCGGAATCGTCACGGCGATGATCGCCTCGCGGCCTTCGCCCAGTTCGGCGCGCTCGGCTACATGGCGCAGGCGGTCGAAGTTCACGTTGGCGCCAGAGTCGATGCCCACCAGCACCTTGCCGGTCACGCCCTCACGCTCGACGTACTTCTTGATGCCCGCCACGGCGAGGGCGCCGGACGGCTCGGTGATCGAGCGGGTGTCGTCGTAGATGTCTTTGATCGCCGCGCAGATTTCATCGGTGCTGACGGTGATGACTTCGTCCACGTGCTCGCGGCAGATGTCGAAGTTCAGCTTGCCGATTTGCGCCACCGCCACGCCGTCGGCGAACAGGCCCACCTGGCTCAGCACCACGCGCTCGCCCGCCGCCAGGGCGGCTTGCAGGCAGTTGGAATCGTCTGGCTCGACGCCGATGATCTTGATGTCCGGGCGCAGGTATTTCACGAACGCCGCCATACCTGCAATCAGCCCGCCGCCGCCGACCGGGATAAAAATGGCATCGAGCGCGCCCGGCTGCTGACGAAGAATTTCCATTGCCACCGTGCCCTGGCCGGCGATGACGTACTCGTCGTCGTACGGGTGGATATAGACGTAGCCTTTTTCCTCAACCAGCTTGAGCGAATGCGCCAACGCCTCGGGGAACGCATCGCCATGCAGCACCACTTTGCCGCCACGGCTGCGCACGCCGTTAACCTTCAGCTCGGGCGTGGTGCGCGGCATCACGATGGTGGCTTTAACGCCCAGGTGTTTGGCGGCCAATGCCAGGCCTTGGGCATGGTTGCCGGCCGAAGCGGTGACCACGCCACGGGAAAGTTCTTCGGCGCTGAGCTGCGCCAGCTTGTTGTACGCGCCGCGAATTTTGAACGAGTAAACCGGCTGCAAATCTTCGCGCTTGAGCAGAATCTGATTGCCCAGACGGTCCGACAACTGGCGCGCGGGCTGCAACGGGGTTTCCACCGCGACGTCGTACACGCGCGAGGTCAGGGTTTTCTTCACGTACTGTTCAAGCATGGCGGCATCTTTGGCTTACAGGGCGGGTCGGCCAGTCTACTCCAGCGCTCTGGCCTGGGGCCACCGGGCGCTTGTTGTTGGGCTTTTATGTTGGCGCCACCCGACCCGGCGCCAAGGCTATAATCCGCGCCTCCCCGTTTACCTTCAGGCGCAGAACCCGCGATGACTCAGGATCAACTCAAGCAAGCCGTGGCCCAGGCGGCCGTTGACTTCATTCTTCCGAAGCTCAATGACAAGAGCATCGTCGGCGTCGGCACCGGCTCCACGGCCAACTGTTTCATCGATGCGTTGGCCAAGCACAAAGGCGCGTTTGACGGCGCAGTCGCCAGCTCCGAAGCCACCGCCGCGCGCCTAAAAGGCCATGGCATCGCGGTGTATGAACTCAACAGCGTGAGCGACCTGGAGTTCTACGTCGACGGCGCCGACGAAAGCGACGAGCACCTGAATCTGATCAAAGGCGGTGGCGCTGCGCTGACCCGCGAGAAAATCGTCGCCGCCGTGGCGCAAACATTTATCTGCATCGCCGACGGCAGCAAGTTGGTGCCGGTGCTGGGCAATTTCCCCTTGCCGGTAGAGGTCATTCCCATGGCCCGCAGCCATGTGGCCCGCGAACTGGTGAAACTGGGCGGCGACCCGGTGTACCGCGAAGGCGCGATTACCGATAACGGCAACATCATTCTGGATGTGATGAACATGCAGATCACCAACCCGGCTGAGTTGGAAACCCAGATTAACGCCATCGTCGGCGTGGTCACCAACGGCCTGTTCGCCGCGCGCGGCGCCGATTTGTTGTTGCTGGGCACTGCCGAAGGCGTCAAAACCCTGAAGCGCGCCTAAGCAAGCGCCGCGAAGCCTTAGCCGTTGCGCGCAGCCAAAAACGCCATAAAGGCTTCGCGGCTGCTGTAACGCGGTTGATAGCCGAACTCTTCTTTCAAACGGCGGTTGCTCAGCACCGGCCGGTAGCGCAGAAAATCGAGTTGCTCCGGGCCGTATTGGCTCAGTCCCAACGGTTTAAGAACGCGCAAGGCGTTGCGGATCAGGCCGGCCGGCAACGGCCGATATGGCTTGCCCAGCAACGCGGCAATCTCGCGCAGGCTCAGGGCGCCGTCGCCGGCCAGGTTAAAAATGCCGTGCGCGTTGGTTTCCAAACCTTTGCGAATGATGCTGACCACGTCCTGATCCCAGATAAAAACAAAGCGGCTGTCACTGCCTTTAATACCGAGCACAGCGCGCTTGCTGAACATGTCGGTGATCTGGTTGTTTACCCGCTTACCCAAGATCGTGCCCGGCCGCAGCACCAGCTGGTGCAGCTGCGGATCATGGCGGCGGGCATTGGCCAGCAACACCTCCACTTCCTGTTTGTGCTTGGCGTAAGCGAAATGCGGGTGGCCGCGCAGCGGATCGTTTTCGTCGATCCACTCAGCGTTTTCCGGGAAATAGCCATACGCCGCGCCGGAGCTGGTAACGATCAGCTGCTTCACGCTGTTGGCCACAGCGGCTTCAACAATCGAGCGTGTACCGCCGACATCAATGGCGTGCAACTGCGCGTCGCTCATGCCGCGCGGCGGCGTTACCACCGACGCCAGATGAACAATCGCCTCGGGCTTCCACGCCGCCACGCATTCGCGCACCTGGTTCGGCTGGCTGATATCGAGCAGTACCGGCTCGACATTCATCTTCAAACCTTGCTTGGTCTGTGCGCGGATGTCGGCGGCAATCAGCGTCCACTTCGGATGCTGCGCCGCCAAGTCGTTAAGTAGCTGGTGGCCGATAAAACCTGCCGCGCCGGTAATCAGGACGCGCATGTCAGCGTCTCCTTGTCTTGGTCAGCTGCCGGCAGCGGACGATTGCGCCAGAACAGCACCAGCAGCAACCCGCTGACCAGGTGCCAGGTACCCCACAGCGCCGCGACGAGGGCCATGTTCGCCTCGCCGCCAAACTGGGAAAAGATCAGCCCCAGGGCAAGCCCGGAGTTGTGCATGGAAATCTCGATAACCATGGCCCGCAAATTGGCGCCGCGCTGGCGCGCCAACTTCGCCATCAACCAACCGAGCACGATGGCGCTGGCGTTGTGCACCACCACCAACACCAGCACCAAGCCGAGCGAGGCGGTGAACATTTTCCAGTTGCTCGCCAGCGCGCCAATCACAAAAAACGCGAACGCCAGCAGGGCGAAGCGCTTGAACCACGGCATGATCCGCTCGGCCACATGGGGCCACAGGTTGCCCACCAGCATGCCCAGCGCCAGCGGCAGACCGAGCAGCCACAGCAGGTTGAGGATGATGCTCAGGTGATCGACATGCAGGCTGCTCAGGCGCTCGGCCAGGTAGGCGGACGCTTCGGGGTTGCAGGCGCTGGTCAAGGCGAAATTGAGTGGCAACAGCACCAGCGCCAGCAGGCTGGACAGCGCCGTCATGCTCATCGACAGGGCCGTGTTGCCGCGCGCCAGGTGAGTCATCACATTGGAGAGATTGCCGCCGGGGCAGCAGGCCACTAACAGCAGGCCCAGCTCCAGGCCAGGGTGCAAGTCGACCAGCAAGGTCACCAGCAGCGTGAGCCAGGGCAGCAGCAGGCATTGACCCAACATGCCGGCGAGCACCGGTTGTGGATGCCGCACGATGGCGCGAAATTGCGCCACGCGAAGTTCCAGCGACACGCCGAAAATCAGCGCCGCCAGCACCAGGCCGAGGATGAGTTGGGAACTCGCGTCGTAATTCATAAACGGGCCTTTTATTTTTGTTTTAGCCCGCCGCACTGTACGGGCGCAAACGGGCGCGCAACAGTGGCAACGGCGGCCAGCGGCGGTGGCCAATTGCGCCAGCGGCGCCGCCACGCAAACAAGCGCAACGTAATCAGCGCGCCGCACTCCTACTTAAAGCGCCACCATGGACCCCCGCTGTGTCCGCCCGTATTCTGCGCTCCTGCTTTTCAACCTGCCGGCCTGCCACCGTGATAGACACCTGGAAAACCCGCGCACTCGCCGTTATTGCCCTGCTGCAACGCTACCCCGGCGTGGTGGCGGCATTCGGTTTTATCTCGGGAGTCTTAAGCTTCGTGCTCGTCGACCGCCAAGCGCGGCTGGCCACGCCCATTGCGGTAATGCTGCTAATCAGCTGGCTATGGCTGACCCTGGAAAGCGTCGTCACCCGCGTGTTTGCCAAGCTCTTCGGCCGTGAACTGCCGCAGCCCCTGGTGCGTTACCTGACGCAAATGATCCACCAGGAAAGTCTGTTCTTCGTGCTGCCGTTTTTCATCATCACCACCACCTGGAACAGCGGCCAACTGATGTTCACCGGGCTGCTGGCCTGCGCCGGGTTGGTGAGCATCATCGACCCCATCTACAACAAATGGCTGGCCCCACGCCGCTGGCTGTACCTGGCCATGCACACCCTGACCCTGTTCGCCGCGCTGTTGACGGCGCTGCCCATCATCCTGCACCTGACCACTGCGCAGAGTTACAAGCTGGCGCTGGGCATTGCGGTTGCGCTGTCTTTTCCAAGTTTGCTGGTGACCTTTCCTATTCAACGCTGGTGGCGTGGCTTGGCGCTGATCGGCCTGACGCTGGCACTGGGCGGCGCGGGTTGGTTGCTGCGCTCATGGGTGCCGCCGGCCACGCTCTGGCTGACCGAAGTGGCCGTGACCACTGAACTGGACGACTTCAACCGCGCGCCGGGGGAAAGCCTGAGCACCATGACCGCCGACGACCTGCGCACCAAAGGCCTGTACGCCTACACCGCCATCAATGCGCCGCGTGGTTTGGCTGAACGCATCTACCACGTATGGCGCCACAACGGCGAAGAGATGGACCGCATCGCCCTGGACATCAGCGGCGGGCGGGCGAAGGGGTATCGGTCGTGGACGCACAAACAGAACTTTCCACAGGACGTGGAAGGGGATTGGGAGGTGCGGGTGTTGACCGAGGATGGGCAGGTGATTGGGGTGTTGCGGTTTGAGGTGACGCCTTAGGGGGTTTGGTTTGGTAGTTTTTCGCGGGATGGCACTTCGGTTCAATAGCCTGGATCCCCGCGTTCGCGAGGATGACGGAGGATTAAAGAAGCCTTGCGTTCATGCCCTTCGCAAACTACCGCGAGCCGGACGCCGCACCTTCCTTCCAAAGACTGGATCCCCGCGTTCGCGAGGATGACGGAGGTTTTAGGGGCTTTCACCGTCTTTCCCGCGAGGCACCGTCATCCTCGCGAACGCGGGGATCCAGAATCTTCCGTCGGACAAGGGGACCCAGCCGATTCCCCCCTCAGCGCCGAGCGACAAACCTAAGCGCCCCCTCAACACGAAAAAACCTCATGGAAAGGATTCCCACGGTCTACATCCTCGCCAGCCAGAAAAACGGCACGCTTTACATCGGTGTCACTTCAAACCCAGTCCAACGCATCTGGCAGCATCGAGCCGAAGCCATGCCCGGCTTCAGCAAAACCTACAACGTTCACCGCCTCGTGTATTACGAAGTCCACGAGCACATGCTCACTGCCATAGCCCGCGAAAAGCAGCTGAAGAAATGGCGACGCGAGTGGAAAATTGACCTCATCGAATCCACCAACCCAACCTGGTCCAACCTCTGGCCCGCCCTCCTCCCTTAGCTACAACCGAAACCGCTGCACCATCGCGTTCAAATCACTCGCCAACTTAGCCAGTTGATCACTGGCCACCGACGTCTCATGCGCACCCGTGGCGTTCTGCTCGGCAATGTCACGGATGGCCACCAGATTGCGGTCCACTTCCCGCGCCACGCTCGCTTGCTCTTCAGCCGCACTGGCGATCACCAGGTTCATGTCGTTGATTTGGTTGACGCGCTCGGCGATCAGTTGCAACGCGCTATCGGCCTGGCTGGCCATGATTTGGCTGCGGCTGGCGTATTCGCTGCTTTGTTCCATCGCACTTACCGACTGCTGGCTGGCGGTCTGGATGGCGCTGATCATCCGCTCGATTTCCTGCGTGCTGGTTTGCGTACGCTGCGCCAGCGCGCGTACTTCGTCTGCCACCACCGCAAACCCTCGGCCCTGGTCGCCGGCGCGCGCCGCCTCAATGGCAGCGTTCAGGGCCAGCAGGTTGGTTTGTTCGGCAATGGTGCGGATCACTTCCAGCACACGGCCGATGGCGATGGCCTCGTCGGCGAGCGTGGCGATGGTGGTCGAGGTGATGTTCAAGCGTTCTGTCAGTTGCTCGATGGTGTTTCGCGTACTGCTTACCTGCTCGCGCCCGGCCTGGGCGGTTTCCTGGGCTTCGCGGGAGGAGTCAGAGGTGTGGTTGGCGTTGCGCGCCACTTCGTCGACAGCGGCAGACATCTCGGTCACCGCCGTGGCGGCCATCTGAATTTCGTCGTTTTGCCGGGTGATGCCGCGCGAAGAATCGTCGGTTACCGCATGCAGCTCCTCGGCCGCCGAGGCGAGTTGGGTGGCGGAGTTCTGGATGTTCAGCAGGGTTTCGCGCAGCGTGCCTTGCATGCCGCTGAGCGAGCGCTGCACCTGGGTCACTTCATCGGCGCCTTCAGCCGGCACCGGCTGGCTGAGGTCGCCGGCGGCAATGCGTTCGGCCGATGCCGCCAGAACCGCCAGCGGCCGGGTGATGCTGCGGCTGAGCAGCACGGCGGCAATCACGGTGAAAATAACGCTGGCCAGCAAAATCAGGCTGAAGGTGACGGTGGCGTTGTTGGCACTGGCTTCGGCACGCGACCCCGCTTCGGCGGCGCCCCGGTTGTTGAGAGCGATCAATGCGTCAAGGGAGGCGATCAACGCATCGAAGGCCTGCTCCGACTGAGCCGCAACGGCTGGCGTCGCGCCACCGCTGCTCATGCCGGTCAGCACGGCGTCCAATGCCTGTTCGTAGGCGCTGCTCTTCTCTGCGTAAGCGCTAAACAGACGGCGGTCTTCGTCGAGAATAATGGTGCCTTGGTAGTCCTTCTCGTAACCGCGAACGCGCTGTTCGATGGTGCGGATTTCAGCCGTCAGCGACGTCAACTCGTTGGGCTGAGCGACGATTTCGTTTTCATCCAGGCGCATCAGTTGGCGGTCGGATTTGATCTTGGCCATTAGGTCCAGACCGCCCATCCACACGTCTTTCACTTCCATTAAATCGGTACGCAGGCTCGACAACTCGGTGAGCGCGACGCCTCCTGTGACCAACAAGCACAGCGTCAACACGCCAAAGCCGATGAAGTTACGCAGACCCACACTGACTGAACGTAGAGACATAACCGACTCCCAAGCGCGCTGGCGATTCGCTGAGTCTAGTCAGCGAACCGTCACCTGCATGGCGGCTCGTCGTGTGGTGCGTTAGCCGAAAAACCAGTAGCACACCGAAATGGCTGCCACCACCCCGGCGAATTCCGCCAGCAGCGCACAGCCCACGGCGTGCCGCGCGCGCTGAATGCCGACGGCGCCGAAATACACGGCCAGCACATAGAAGGTGGTTTCGGTACTGCCTTGAACCGTCGCCGCCACCAACGCGGGGAAGCTGTCGACGCCTTGACTTTGCATGGTTTCAATCAGCATCGCTCGCGCCGCGCTGCCGGAGAACGGCTTCACCAGCGCCGTGGGCAGGGCGTCGACAAAGCGGTTGTCCCAGCCCAGCTGTTCGACCACCCAGCGAATGCCATCCAGGCCGAAATCCAATGCACCCGAGGCGCGCAACACGCCGACGGCGCAAAGCATGGCGACCAGATACGGCAGCAAACTCTTGGCTACGTCGAAGCCTTCTTTGGCCCCTTCGACGAAGGTTTCGTACACCGGCACTTTGCGCAGCGCGCCAACCAGCACGAACAGCAAAATCAAGCCGAACAGGGTCAGGTTGCCCAGCAACGACGACAAGCCGGCCAGCGCCGTGGCCGACAACCCGGCCAACAGCGCCATGAAACCGCCGAGCAGCAAGGCGCCCGGAATCAGGTACGCGAGCACTACAGGGTCCCAGAGGCGCAGGCGCTGCATCACCGCCACCGAGAGCAAACCGACCAGCGTCGAGGCGCTGGTGGCCAACAGAATCGGCAGGAACACCAGGGTCGGATCGGGCGCGCCCTGCTGGGCGCGGTACATAAAAATGGTCACGGGCAGCAGGGTCAGCGACGAGGCGTTAAGCACCAGAAACAGAATCTGCGCATTGCTCGCCGTGGTGCTGCTGGGGTTGAGTTCCTGAAGGGCGCGCATGGCTTTGAGACCAATGGGCGTGGCGGCGTTGTCCAGGCCCAGGGCGTTGGCGGCAAAGTTCATGGTGATCAGCCCCAGGGCCGGATGGCCTGGCGGCACTTCGGGCATCAGGCGGCGGAACAATGGGCCGAGCACCCGGGCCAGCCAATCGACGATGCCGGCCTTCTCAGCGATGCGCAAAAAGCCGAGCCACAGCGTAAGGGTGCCGAACAGCAACACCATCACCTCGACCGAGAGTTTGGCCATGGCGAACAGGCCTTCGACCATGGCCGCAAACACGCCGGCGTTGCCGCCCACCAACCACTGCGATAACGCCGCAATGGCGGCAACAATGAAAAAGCTCAGCCACAAGCCGTTGAGCATGGTTCGTCCTCTTGATGTGCCGCGGATGATAGCGGCGCCCTTTGCTGCATTGCCACCGACACCCGCACCAGCACGGTCATTTTTCTCAGCTAGGCTCACTTCGCCAGCAGTGCCCGCCGGTGCGCACCGGTTCACTTTTCGCTTAGGAGTTTCAAGGATGACTAAACGGTTGATCGCCAGTTTTGCCCTGAGCAGCGCTTTGCTCATGGCGGGTTGCTCCAGCTCCACCACCCAGCCTGAGCAGTACTCGGGCTTTTTGTCGGACTATTCCATTCTTAAACCGGCCACCTCGGCCAGTGGCGCGCCCGTGCTGCGCTGGACCAAGCCGGGCCTGGACCTCAACCACTACAGCTCCGTGCTGGTGGAAAAGCCGCAGTTCTACCCGGCGCCCAAGCCCAATGAGCAGGTCAGTCAGAAAGCACTGAATGACATTTCCAACTACCTGCAACAGTCCATGAAACGCGAACTGGCAGGCCGTTTGCGCATCGTCAACCAAGCCGACGCCGACACCTTGGTGCTGCGTTCAGCCATTACCGCCGTCGACACCTCGGCCAAGGGTTTGCAGTTCTATGAAGTCATCCCGATCGCGCTGGCAGTCGCGGCGGCTACGGCGGCAGCGGGCACGCGCGATGAAGACACCACCATCTTTGTAGAAATGCAGGCGCTGGATGGCGCGACGGGCAAGCCGGTCGCCGAAGTGGTCCGTAAGGGCACCGGGCTGCGGCTGGAAAACGACACCACGCAACTGACGGTGAAAGACCTCGCCCCGGTGCTGGACGTCTGGGCCAAAGATGCACGCAACTTCAAGCCTTAAACGCTGGGCTGCGCGCTAAAACGCAGGCATAAAAAAACGCCCTC
Organism: Pseudomonas sp. AC070; assembly: GCF_979258635.1. Lineage (NCBI taxonomy): Bacteria > Pseudomonadati > Pseudomonadota > Gammaproteobacteria > Pseudomonadales > Pseudomonadaceae > Pseudomonas > Pseudomonas sp. AC070. Next base: position 157,834 of record NZ_OZ409871.1, on the reverse strand, counting down.
TAACGAGGGCGTTTTGGTGTGGCGCTGATGGCGTCAGACTCGACCGCGACGGCCGAAGATCAGCGAAACAACGAACATCACCAGGAACACGACAAAGAGAATTTTCGCGATGCCGGTTGCGGTGCCCGCAATACCACCAAAGCCCAACACTGCTGCGACGATGGCGATGATCAGAAAGGTAATGGCCCAACTCAACATGATGTCTCTCCTTACGTTTGGTTCGGGTTCGAAACCCTGTTTGTCAGGAACCCTTACTGGGTTGGAACCACGGCCTTCTGGCTTGGTTCAGGTTCCTTGTTTCGTCTTGCGTTAAAAAATTCGGTACAGCCTGGTTAAAACAAAACCTGCGGTGGCGGGCGGTTGGGCTTCGCTTGGCTCAGCCCAACCCACACCGAACAGGCTTACTTCAGCGAATGCTTCAGTTCACGCATACGGTCGTGGCAGGCGCGCACTTTCGGCATTTCTACGGCCAGGGCAGCGCGCAGATCCGGGTCGGCATCTTCCATGGCGTCTTCGAAGGCATGCAGGATGCGGTCTTCGGTGTCTTCCAGTTCGGCGACATAAGCGGCGCCTTCATCTTTGGACATGCTGGCTTTGGTGTCGGCGTAAACCTGACGCAGCTTGCCCATCACGGTGCCGCCCTGGGCGGGGGTCTCGTGGTTGGCGGCTACTTTCACGGCCAGCGCCTGAATCACCTGGATTTTGGCTTGCGACATATCGCGGAACAGGGCCTGCAGTTGCGGGTCTTTGACCTCGGTGCGGGCGTGCTCATAAAAGCGCTGACCGTCGCGGGTGATTTCGATCAGTTCGTTCAGTTGGCTAGTGCGACTGCTCATGATGATTTCCTCTCGGTCTAGGGCCGTTCTTGGCCTGTTGCAAGGGATATCGCAAGCGCTGTGCCAGCTTTTTAAAACTTTTTATTTCTTTTAAAAACAATAACTTAACCAGTCCAAGCGAGACGCTTCGCCATGCAGCTTGCAGGATGGGTTTAAATCCACCGTGCAAGTTGCACGAACTTGCCCGAACTTTCCGTGACTAACGCTCACTGCAACCGATCTGAGAACACACATGGAAGCCTCAAGCCCGAAAAGTGGCCGTATTTTGTTGGTCGATGATGAGTCGGCAATTCTTCGTACTTTCCGCTATTGCCTGGAAGACGAGGGCTACACCGTAGCCACGGCGACCAGCGCCATGCAGGCTGACACCCTGCTGCAACGCCAGGTGTTTGACCTGTGCCTGCTGGACCTGCGCCTGGGTGAGGACAACGGTCTGGAAGTGCTGGCGCAGATGCGCCTGCAAGCGCCGTGGATGCGCGTGATCATCGTCACAGCGCACTCGGCCATCGACACCGCCGTAGACGCCATGCAAGCCGGCGCCAGCGATTACCTGGTGAAGCCGTGCAGCCCCGACCAACTGCGCATGGTCGCCGCCAAGCAGTTGGAAATCCGCTCCCTGGCCGCGCGCCTAGAGCAGTTGGAAGGCCAGGCGCGCAAGCCAGGCGACGACCTCGACTCCCACAGCCCGGCGATGATGGCCGTTCTGGAAACCGCCCGGCAGGTGGCCGGCACCGACGCCAACATTCTGATCCTTGGCGAATCCGGTACCGGTAAAGGTGAATTGGCCCGCGCCATTCACGGCTGGAGCCAACGTTCGAAGAAAGGCTCGGTCACCATTAACTGTCCCTCGCTCACTGCCGAGCTGATGGAAAGCGAGCTGTTCGGTCATAGCCGAGGCGCGTTTACCGGCGCCAGCGAAAGCACCCTGGGCCGCGTCAGCCAGGCCGACGGCGGCACGTTGTTCCTCGACGAAATCGGCGATTTCCCCCTGAGCCTGCAACCTAAATTGCTGCGCTTTATTCAGGACAAAGAATACGAACGGGTCGGCGACCCGGTGACCCGTCGCGCCGACGTGCGCATCGTTGCGGCCACCAACCTCGACCTCGACGCCATGGTGCGTGAAGGCAAGTTCCGTGAAGACCTGCTCTATCGCCTGAACGTCATCACCCTCAAGCTGCCGCCGCTGCGCGAGCGCGCCGACGACGTGCTGATGCTGGCCGAACGGTTCCTCGCCCGCTTCGTGAAAGACTACGCGCGCCCTGCCCGCGCCTTTACCGAAGAAGCGCGCAACGCCCTGCTCGACTACCAATGGCCCGGCAACATTCGCGAATTGCGCAACGTGATCGAGCGGGCGAGCATCATTTGCCCGCAAGAGTTGGTGGATGTCAGCCACCTCGGCCTGGTTGCGCCCACCAGCAGCAACGCCCCACGGGTCGGCGCTGACCTGAGTCTCGAAGACTTGGAGAAAGCCCACATCGCCGCGGTACTGGCCACCAGCGACACCCTTGACCAAGCCGCCAAAACCCTGGGCATCGATGCCTCGACGCTTTACCGCAAACGCAAACAGTACAACCTATGAAGCCAGCCATGACCCTGCGAACGCGGTTCTTCCTGAGCTTCTCAGCGTTGATCACCGTCGCGCTGTTGGGCTTGCTGCTGGGGGTGGTCAGCGTGTTGCGCATGGCCCAAACCCAGGAAGGCCTGATTCAAAACAGCTTCGCCACCATCGACCTCAGCCAACGCCTGCGCACCAGCTTTGGCGACCAGCTGACCATCATGCTCAGCGTTAAACCGGACATGCCGGCGCTGCGCGCCTCGCAAGCGCAATTTCGCAGCCTGCTGGAAGAAAGCCTGGACCTGGAAAACCGCAGCGACCGTGAAGGCTTCGAGCGTATCGAAAAGGCCTATAGCGAGTTTCTGGTGATTCTCGACAAGGCTGACCCGGCCAACGGCGGCGTCAATGACGACGACACCGTCAGCCAGGCCTTCAACGACGTGCGCAAGGAGATGCTGCAAGTTCAGCAGGTGGCCATCAATAACGTCAGCATGGCTGAAGCCCAGGCCCGCGACCGGGCGAAGTTGATTGCGCTGTTGCTAAGCCTTCTGGGCGCGGCGGTGCTGCTGATTGGCTTGCTCACCGCGCAAAGCATCGCCCGTCGTTTTGGTGGCCCCATCGAAGCGCTCGCCACCGCCGCCGATAAGATCAGCCAGGGCGATTTCGACGTGGCACTACCGGTGTCCTCGGTCAGCGAAATGGCCCTGCTCAGCCGCCGCTTCGGGTTGATGGCCGATGCGCTTCGCCAGCTTAAAGAAACCAATGTCGAAGCCCTGCTGGCCAGCCAGAAACGCCTGCAAGCGGTGCTCGACAGCATCGACGACGGCCTGGTGATCATTGACGTCAACGGCGACATCGAGCACGCCAACCCGGTTGCCATCCGCCAGTTGTTCTGGGAGCACGACCTGCTGGGCAAAAGCTTTGGCGCGGTGATCAATCGCCCGGAACTGGATGAAGCCGTAAGCCTGGTGCTTAGCGGCAAACAGCTGGAGCAGGTGCCAGAAGATTTGCTGATTGAAACCGCGGGCGAAAAGCGCCTGTTGGCCTGGGCGCTGACCCCGGTGCACCACATCGACGGCCGCACCGTGGGCGCCGTGATGGTGCTGCGCGATGTCACCGAACAGCGCGCCTTCGAGCGCATCCGCATGGAGTTTGTGCTGCGCGCCTCCCATGAATTGCGTACGCCGGTGACGGGCATGCACATGGCCTTCAGCCTGTTGCAGGAGCGGTTGAAGTTTGGCGAGGAATCACGCGAGGCAGACCTGATTCGTACCGTCGACGAAGAGATGGCGCGCCTGGTGCAGCTCATCACCGACTTGCTGAACTTCTCGCGCTACCAGAACGGCCTGCAAAAACTGGAGCGCGCCCCGTGCGACCTGCACGAGCTGATCGGCCAAACGCAACAACGCTTCGCCGCCAAAGCCAGCGAGCGCGACATCAACATTGTGGTGGAAGTGCTGGAACCGTTGACCCAGGTGAACATCGATCGCCAGCAAATCGAGCGCGTGCTCGATAACCTGATTGCTAACGCCCTGCGCCACAGCATCAGCGGCAGCGAAATTCAGGTGCAAGCGCGGCGCCATGGTGAACGCCTGATCATCAGCGTGCAGGACTTCGGCGAAGGCATCGACTTCAGCCAGCAAGCGCGCATTTTCGAGCCGTTTGTACAGATCGGTAAACGCAAAGGCGGCGCCGGGTTGGGCTTGGCCTTGTGCAAGGAAATCGTGCAGTTGCATGGCGGGCGAATCAGCGTGTATTCGCGGCCAGGCAAGGGTTCGCAGTTTTATATGGCGTTGCCGATTTAGCCGCTGTTCGCCGTGAAAAATCGAGGCTGAAGCCTCTCCTACAGAAAACGTTAACCTGTAGGAGAGGCTTCAGCCTCGATGCTTTTCAGCCCTTACAAAATGCTCAACGGATACTCGATGATCAGACGAACCTGATCGGAGTCCACATCCGAGGTCCCGGAAATACGGTGGGTGGCTTGCCGCACACGAAAGGACAAGTCCTTCGCTGGCCCATCCTGCACCACGTATTTAACCGAAAGATCCCGCTCCCAATGTTTCTCGTTGTCGGCGTAGTAGTTGTACGGACTGCTGGCATCCATGTGGCTGCCGTCCACGTTGTCGCCACGGGTATAGCCGGCGTAGAAGGTCAGGCCCGGCACGCCGTAGGTAGCCATGTTCAGGTTGTAACCCAAACGCCAGGACTCTTCGCGCGGGCCGTTGAAGTCGACCAGTTGCATGGAGTTGGCCAGGTAGATGGAGTCCTGGAAAATTCCGCCGCCCAGTACCAGATAATCGAACGGCTGATCGCCGTGGTTTTTCTGAAAGGCCAGCGTCACTGTGTGGGCGCCAATGGTGTAGCCGGTGGCGAACGACCAGGCGGTGGTGTCGATGGTGCCCGCCAGCGATTTGCCCTCGTCGAGGGTGCGGTAAATGTTGAAGTCGAAGCTCAGCGACTGGTCGTCGCTCAGCGCCATCACGTAGTTGGCGTTGCCGTAGTACTGCTTCCACAGGTCTTCATATTCGGAGCCGTAGCCGGTGACGCTGAGGGTGTCGGTGATGCTGTACGTGGCGCCGAGAAAGGTGACATCGCCGCCTTCCTTGCCGGCATAGCCCGCATAGAAACCGTCGTGGCTGCCGGACCGATTGTTGTCTTTGGACGAGGTGAAGTGACCGGCGTCGACTTTCAGGCCTTTGACTTCGGCGCTGTCCAGTTGAAAGCCGGTTGCAGTGGCCGGGACCAAGCGCGCGTCGGCCATGGCGATAACCGGGTTGTACGGGCGCAGGTCGCCGTATTTCAGCGTGGTGTTGGAGAGGCGAACTTTCACCGCGCCGCCCAGGGATGAGAAGTCGTCTTCGGAATTGCCGTCGGAATCCTGCGGGAACATTTTCGAGCCGGCACGGCCGCCGCCGCTGTCGAGCTTGATGCCAGCGTAGGCGCTCATGTCCACGCCAAAACCCACAGTGCCCTGGGTGAAGCCAGACACGTAATCCAGCTGGAAGCCCTGGCCCCACTCGCGGTTATCGCCGGTGCCGCGGTCGTGGCGGTCCATGTTCCAGTAGAGGTTGCGCGAGATCAGATCGAGTGAGCTGTCTTCCACAAAGCCTTTGGAATCGGCCTGCCCGGCTTGCGCTGCGGACAAGGTGAAAACGCTGGCGCTCGCCACCGCCAGTGCCAATCCGGTGTGTTTCAGTTTCATCGTGTCGTCCCCATTAAGTGAATGTGTCGGCATGCACCCGCACCAGCGCCCGGGCGTCATTCAAATGGGTTGAGCCTGGCGGCCACCTGATGCACCCAGCGATGGCCGCCCGCTCGCTCAGTCTTTGCGGTGGGAGATGCAATCCGCGCCGCTGGCCGAGTTACCCATGGGCCTAACAAAAGCCCCATTCATTGCCCCATGTTCGCGCGTTACGTCCTGTTCAATTCACGACATATTGACGTGCTATTACGCCAACGCTCGTGGCGTGGAAAGTTGACGACTGAGGTGTAATTTGTCGGGTCGGACAAGTCATAAAACGGCACTTTGTTAGCGTACCGAAAGCGGCCTATCCCGCTGATGCACAAGCGTTTTCCTATTAAATCGCGTGCACGCTTTCAACATTCAGATAGTCAACTTTCGCAGACTTCAAAACACCTACATTAGTTGGCGTTATCCGAAGTATTACCGGGGCATCGATGAACTTTTCCCGGCTTTTTGAAGCGCGCCCCGCATGCGCGAACGAGAATTTCAAACACGCTCTGGGCTATGCTTGCCGCCCCTATCGCCGACTGCCGTTTTCGCCATGCGCCTCTCCCGATTCTTTATTGATGCCCCCCTCTCTATCGGCCAGCACGACCTGCCAGAAACCCAGGCGCACTACATCGGCCGCGTGCTGCGTCATGCCGTTGGCGATGCGGTGCAGCTGTTCGATGGCAGCGGCCAGGAGTTTCTTGGCGAGCTGATTGAAGTAGGCAAAAAGAATGTGCGCGTGGAACTGCGCGAGGCGCTGCCGGGGCAAGCGCCATCGCCGCTGCATATTCATTTGGGCCAGGGGTTGTCTCGCGGCGAGCGCATGGACTGGGCCATTCAGAAGGCCACGGAACTGGGCGTCAACGAGATCACGCCCATCGTTAGCGAACGCTGCGAGGTGCGCCTGAAAGGCGAGCGTGAAGACAAACGCCTGGAGCACTGGCGGCAAGTGGCGATCAGCGCCTGCGAGCAGTGCGGGCGTTCGGTGTTGCCGGTGATTCATCCGCCGGTTGTTTTAGGGCTGTGGCTTGAGCAGGCCCAGGCCGACTTGAAACTCGTGCTGCACCCGGTGGCAGAGCCACTGACCAGCCATGACAAACCGCAGTCACTGGCGTTTCTGATTGGGCCGGAGGGTGGTTTGTCGGACGCCGAAGTGGCGCAGGCGCAGGGCCGGGGGTTTCAGGCGGCGCGGTTAGGGCCGAGGGTGTTGCGCACGGAGACGGCGCCGGTGGTGGCGTTGAGCGTGGCGCAGCAGTTGTGGGGGGATTTTTAGTTCTACGTTTGCCCCGGCCCTCTCCCCTAGCCCCTCTCCCAAAAGGAGAGGGGAATTGAGCAGCGACTCGGTTAGCTCCCCTCGCCCGCTTGCGGGAGAGGGGCTGGGGGAGAGGGCCGGGCGAAACGCCTATCCTCAAGAATCCTTCAACAAATCCGCCAAATCATCGGCATGCTCTTCTTCCTGCGCCAGAATCTCTTCGAACAGGCGGCGCGAGGTCGGGTCGTCGTTGCCCAGGTAGTTGATGATTTCCCGGTAGCTGTCGATGGCGATACGTTCGGCCACCAGGTCTTCGGTAATCATCTCTTTTAGCGTCGCGCCTTCGACGTATTCGGCGTGGGAGCGCTCGGTCAGGCTTGCTGGATTGAAGTCCGGCTCGCCGCCCAGCTGCATGATGCGCTCGGCCAGTTGGTCCGAATGCGCCAGCTCTTGTTGAGCGTGCTCAAGGAACTCGGCGGCAGCGGCGCTGGCTTTCAGCCCGGTGGCCATGAAGTAGTGGCGTTTGTAGCGCAGGTAGCACACCAGCTCGGTGGCCAGCGCGGTGTTGAGCAGCTTGATCACTTCTTCGCGGTTGGCCGAGTAGCCCTCGGTAATCGCGCCTTCTTCAATGTGCTGGCGCGCGCGTTGACGCAGCGTGGCCACGTCGGTCATCAGAACAACAGTCATTTTTCACTCTCCATCAGCAGAACGGTCGGTAGCGCAGGCTCTAGCGGCCGGCGTCTCGGTGTACTGAGGTGTGAGTGGCGAGGCGGGGAAAAGTTTGAAGTTTTGTGAGGGGCTTGCGTTGGGCTTCGCGGTGCGAAGCCCAACGAGGGGGCATCAGATCAAGCCGGCATCCGCGAGCATCTGCTCCAGGGCCAGCAGGTCGGGAATTTTCGCCACGGCTTCACCGAAGCTCACGGCGTCCAGTTCCAACGGCGCCAGCGGCACGTCGGCCCGCGCCAGCTCGGTGCCCACTTTCAGCGAGCGCGGAATACCTTGCACCAGCAGCGCGAGGAATTTCACGTTGGGCCGGCCGCCCAGGGCGTTGATCACGGCCACGCGGGCGCCGGGGCGAATTTGCGGCTGGCCGTCGGAAGCGGCTTCAAACGACAGCAACGGCAAGCTCAAATCCCGCCAGGCCATTTGCCCGAGGAACCAGGCCGGCATGCCAGGCGTTACCTGCGGCGCGCGATAGGGAATCAGCTCGGCCACGGCCACGTTCGGCAGCAACAAGGTACGGTCGGCCAGGGGCACCAGCAACCCGGTGATGCTGGTGGCGGTTGAGGCGGTGGTTGGGGTGACGGCTTGGCTCATGGGGAAATCCTGTCGGCGCTATCAGGCGCACTGCGACGCTAAATGGTTGACCAGCGTTTCCGCCAGTTCGCGCGGGTCGCCACTGTAGGCGCTGTAGCCGCCTTCGCGCAGGCTGTCGGGCATGCTCGCGCACACGCAACTGTCGGCGCGTTGGGTCCAGATGGCGCCGCCTTGGCGACGCACATACGCAGCGGCGGCACTGCCGTCGCTGCCCATGCCGCTGAAGGCGATCACGCCGCTCATGGCACCGAAATGCTGGGCGAGGTTGAGCATCATCTGGTCAATGGACGGGCTGTACGGTTCCGGCCAGCCTCGGTCGGCAATCTTCATGGCGCCGTCTTCGGCAAAGCCCAGTTCGTATTGAATGGGCGCCACCACCACTTCACCACAGCGCACCGCGTCGCCTTGGCGTGCGGAATTAACGTGCCATTGGCTGTGACGGCCCACGGCTTGCGGCAAGGTGGCTTCGAAACTGGCGTCGATGTGCTGGGCGTAAATAAAGCCAATCGGCAAGCCGCCCGGCAGCGCATCGAGAAAAGCTTTGACCGCCGCCGGGCCGCCCAATGAAGCGGCCAGCAGCCACACCTGACGCGCGGGCGCACCGGCGGCCAACGGCGTATTGGCCAGCGCTGTTGGTAAATCCAACCGCGCCGGACGCTGCGCTTCGTCAAACAAGGCTTGCAGGCTTGGGCCGACCGCTTGCGTGGGGTCGCCTACCAGTCGCTTGAGCTTGCCGACCAGGCGGCGCTCCCAGCGTGGGTAATTTTCAGAATGCCGCTCCGGCGCATGGCCTTCGCCAAACAGCACCGGCACGTCGGCATGTTCCAGCAGGGTGTCGATCAGCGGCGAGTCTTCAGACTGCGCCAAGTCCACCAACCACAAGTCCGCTTCGCAGGCGGCCAGCGCCTCGGCGTCGAGGCGCGCGGGGTCGGTGTTGAGCACCACGTTATAGCCGCTGCCCGTCAGCGCCTGTTGCAGCACATGGCGCTGCAACGAGGTGTCGGCGAGCACGGCGATGCGTGCGCTGTTTTTTTCGGTCATGTGCGTTTAACCGGGTGTTCGGCGACCAGCTTGGCGATGGTTTCCAGCAGCAACGACTCTTGGTACGGCTTGCCGAGGTAATCGTTAACGCCAATGTTCATCGCCCGCTCACGGTGTTTATCACCGGTACGCGAGGTGATCATGATGATCGGCAGGTCTTGCAGGTTCTGATCGTGACGCACCAGGTTGGCCACTTCGAAACCGTCCATGCGCGGCATCTCGATGTCCAGCAGCATGATGTCCGGCTTGTGCTCCTGCAGCAGCGAGATGGCGTCCACGCCGTCTTTGGCGGTGAGCACGTTCATGCCGTTACGCTCCAGCAGACGGCTGGTCACCTTACGCACGGTAACCGAATCGTCGACCACCATAACCAGCGTCGGCCGTTCCACTTCCACCTCGGCGGGCAGGGCGGTACGGCTGACGGTGCGGGTTTGCAGCTGGTTGAGCAGGTGCGCGTGACGCACCCGAATGGTCGCCAGCAGGTCGAGAATCACCACCACGCGACCGTCCCCGAGGATGGTCGCACCGGAAATGCCATGCACACCGGCGAACTGCGGGCCGAGGCTCTTCACCACGATCTCGCGCGAACCGGCCAGTGAGTCCACTTGCACGGCTACGGCGTGGTCGCTGGAGCGCACCAGAATCACCGGCAGCGGCAGGCTCTGGCCTACCAGCTTCGGCTGCTGGCCGTTGTTCAGCAGGTCGCCCAGGTAACGCAGCTCGTATGCTTGGCCGGCGTATTCGAAACGCGGCGCGTCCGGTGCGTAATAGGCTTCCAGCTCGTACGGCGACACCCGCACGATACCTTCGATGGTGTTCAACGGAATGGCGTACAGGTCTTCACCGGAAAGCACCATCAACGCGCGGTTTACCGACACGGTGAACGGCAGGCGGATGCGGAAGGTGGTGCCCTCGCCCGGTACCGAGTCGATGCTCATGGAGCCGCCGAGTTGTTTCACCTCGGAGTGCACCACGTCCATGCCCACGCCACGGCCAGAGATCTGTGTGACCTTCTCGGCGGTGGAGAAACCGGCTTCCAGAATGAACTGCAGAATTTCGTAATCGGTCAGGTCCGAGGCGCTGTCCATCATGCCGCGCTCAAGCGCTTTACGGCGCACGGCGTCGAGCTTGATGCCGCCACCGTCGTCGGCCAGGGTCAGCACAATGTCACCACCCTCGCGGCCGAGGCTCAGGCGAATGGTGCCCTGCTCGCTTTTGCCCGCCGCACGACGCACATCGCTCGGTTCGATACCGTGGTCGACGGCGTTACGCAGCATGTGTTCCAGCGGCGCAACGATACGTTCCAGAACCGTACGGTCCATCTCGCCGTCGGCGTTACCGACAATAAAGTCGACCTGTTTGCCCAGCTCGCTCGCCACCTGGCGAACGATACGGCGCAGACGTGGCACCAAGCGGTCGAACGGCACCATGCGCGTACGCATCAGGCCTTCTTGCAGTTCGGTGTTAACGCGCGCCTGTTGCAGCAACAGGGTTTCGGCATCGCGGTTACGCGCGGCCAGGGTTTCTTTCAGTTCCAGCAAGTCGGAGGCCGACTCGAACAGTGCGCGCGAGAGCTGCTGCAACTGCGAGTGACGGTCCATTTCCAGCGGGTCGAAATCTTCGTAGCCCACGCGCTCGGCTTCGGCCTGGAAGCGGCTGATGATTTGCGACTGGGTTTCGATGTCGAGGCGGCGCAACTGGTCGCGCACCCGGTCGATGGTGGCTTCCATCTCGCCAAGGGTGAAACCGAAGTCACTGACCTGCTGCTCGACGCGACCCCGGAAAATCGAGGTCTCACCGGCCAGGTTAACCAGGCCTTCCAGCAACTCGGCCGGTACTTTCACCAATTCTTGCGGGGCGCGGCGAGCGGCGGCGTCCAGCGCGGCTTCCTGGGCGCGGCGTACAAACGGCAGCACCTTGGAGGCAACCGGCGCCGAGGAGAATTCGCTGGCAGCAACAATCGGATTGGCCAACGTATGCACGGCTGGCACGGCGCTCGGCTGCGGCGCAGGCTCTGTCGATTCAGCGGGCTCGTGGCTGGCTTGGGCCAGGTCGGCCGCCATGCTGTCGTTGACGCGCTGACGCAGCTGATCAAGTTCGCCTTGCAGCGCCTCGAAGCCCGATTGCACATCGAGGAACAGACTCTCCGGCCATGGCGCGCCTTGTTGCTGCGCCTCGGTCAGGTGTTGTTCGAGGTTGTGGGTCAGGTCGCCAAGGGCTTTCTGGCCGGCCAGGCGCGCACCGCCTTTGAGGGTGTGCAGAATGCGCAGCATGTCGTCGATGGCATCGCTGTCGTCACGCTTTTCTTCCCAACGGCCGATGGCGCTTTCCATGCTTTCCAGCAGGTCGTCGGCCTCTTCGAGAAAGATGTCGAGGATGTCGTCATCCTCAGCGTCATCCGCGAAAGGCTCCTCGGCGGCGGCAACCAGGTGCACGCTCGACGGCATGCTTAGTTGTTCGTCGGGGTTGGCGCGAAAGCGTTTGATGGTCTCGATCAGGTCGTCGCCCTTGGGCACGTGACGCTTGTCGCGCACGGCTTCAAGCATCTCGGCCAGACGGTCGTGGCAGCTTTGCAGCAACACGAACAAACCTGGGCTCGCGCGCAGACGGCCATCGCCCAAGCCTTCGTAAAGAAATTCCAGTTCGTGGGCCAAGTCGCCAATTTCGCGAATCTCGGCCATGCGTGCGCCACCCTTGAGGGTGTGCAGATCACGCTGCAACGATTCCAGTTCAAGGCTGTTATCGAGGTCATCTTTCCAACGCTGCAAGGCGGCGCTGGAGCTGTCGATGATGTCGAAGCCTTCTTCAAGGAAGATTTCCACCAGCTCCGGATCGCGCTCGTCGTCGAAGGCGGTCGGGGCCGGGGCTTCATAAACGACAGGCTGCGGCTCGGGCTCAGGCAGCGTAGCAACGTCGGCAACCTCGACGACCGGGGCGAGGTCTTCAACGCGTGGCTCGTCGTTCGCCAAGTCCGGCGCTTCTTGCTCAAGCTCATCGAGCTCAGGCTCAGGCAGCACGTCGTGCAGTTCTTCAGCGCTCAGTTCGGCGGTAGCTGTCACGTCGTCGAAGTCGATAGCGTCCGGCTCAAGCTCAGCGTCCACCAGCTCCACCAGCGGCAGCTCTTCGAGCTCGTCTTCGGCAGCAATCAATTGCGCTTCCGGGCTGGGCACATCTTCAACCAGGGCCGCGTCGACGTCGGTCAGTTCAACCGGTTCAGCGAGGTCGAGGTCATCGAGCATTACCGCTGCGGCGGAGAGGCTCTGCGCGCCGCCCTGGCGAAAGTTGCGGATGTCCTGAACCAAGTCCGCCGGGTCGTGCAGCGGCTGGTTAGCCTGCAACTGATCCAACAGCACGGCGAGTTTGTCGTGGCTGCGTTGCAGCAGGCCGGCTAGCGCAGGCGAATAGCTGTAACGGCGGTCGACCAAGCCTTCGTATAGGGTTTCCAGCTCGTGGGCCAGGTCGCCGATTGGGCGAATGGCCGCCATACGCGCGCCACCTTTCAGGGTGTGCAAGTCGCGCAGCAGGGAAGACAGGGCCAAGTTGTTGTCTGGTTCACCGAGCCAACGGTCCAAGGCCTGGCCGGAGCTTTCGAGGATGTCCACCGCCTCTTCGAGGAAGATTTCCACCATCTCGGCGTCGAGCGGATCAGCCTCGGCAACCACTGCCGGAGCGGGCGCCAACGGTTCTGGCGCAGGCTCAATCAATGCCAACTCTTCAACGGCTGGCATCACATCTGCGGTGGGCAGTATTTCTACGGTCGGCGGCTGCTCCGGCACATCATCCACAACCGGCTCGGCCGCGAGCGCTTCGACATCCGGCAACGCGTCGAACGCCGACAGGTCGTATTCCTGCACCGGTTCTTCGCTGGAGTCGTTGCTCCACTCGGCCATTTGCAGGTCGGCGGTGGCTTCGTCCAGCTCGACAATATTCAGCCCCGCTTCACCGCCGGGGCTCAACAGCGCCAGAGTCTGGGGGTCGAGTGCCTCGCCCAGCAACTGACGCAAGGCTTCGACGCGTTGCGGCTCGGCGCTCACCTGCAGGCCGGCAGCCACCTGATCCATCATGCTGATCAGCGCTTCGTGGGCACTTTCCGCTTCACTAAAGAAGCGCTCGCTCACCGCCAAGCTGCCTTCTTCGACGGCACCGTAGAGGTCCAGCAGGGCCTCGCACAGCTCATCGATTTGCGGCAGTTCGGCCATCTCGGCGCCACGGCCCAGGGTGGTCAGTTCGTCGAGCAGGGCACTCAGTTCCTGACGCTCGGAGGGGTGCTCGCGCCATTTGCGCAGCAGGTCCTCGGCGTCCAGCAGAATGTCCATGCCTTCGGAGAGGAAAATGCCGATCAGTTGCGGGTCGCGCTTGTCGCTGCCTTGCAGGTCTTCACGGGCCGCCTGAGCGGTTTCCAGGCGTTCCTGGTGCAGCTTGGCGACGCGTTCGAGGAACTCGGGAGCCCCCTCGATCGGTGCCAGCGGATGGGTTTCGAGTTGCTCCAGACCCTGACGGAACAGCTGCTCGGCGGTATGCAGCAATTCCGCTTCGGCCAGGTCCATGGGGATCAGGTTGGTTTTGAATTCCTTGGCCAGTTTTTCCAGCGGCGTGGCAATTTCTGCAATCGGCAGAATACCGGCCATGTGCGCGCTGCCCTTGAGGGTGTGCAGGGCGCGTTGCAGGTTATCGGTGATTTCCTGCGGCAGCTGCTGGGCGCAGTCGGCGAGGAAGCCCACCAATGTGTCGAGGTGGGTTTCCGCTTCATTGCGGAAAATCTCGATCAGCTGCGGATCCAGCGCTTCGATTTCTGGCGAGGTGACAGCCGCCGTTTCGCCCACGGCGTCGGCTGCCTGCACGGGCGCCGGGGCTTCAGGTTTTGGGCGGCGCTGCCCCCGCGCCAAGGCGTGGGCGGTGGCGGCCAGCGCATCGACGTCGTCGCGCTGACGCTGGGCCTTGGCGGCAAACTCATCGACCAGCGCGGGCATCAGCGCAACCACGTCGGCAATCACTTGCTGCACGTCTTCGTCGGGCTGAATGCTGCGGTCGAGCACGCGGTTAAGCAGGTTTTCGATGGACCAGCCCAGCTCGCCGATAATCAGCGCACGCACCATGCGACCACTGCCCTTAAGGGTATGGAAGGCGCGGCGCACTTCGGTGAGCGCGGTTTTGTTGTCGGTGTCGGCGCGCCACTGCGGCAGGTATTCGGCGATGGTTTCCAGCACCTCGCCGACTTCTTCGATAAAGACTTCGAGCAAGTCTTCATCAATCGGCTCTTCGCCTTCAGGCGGCGGCAGCAGGCTCGGCGGCACATCTTGCGCCGGCGGGTTGATGGCCTGCACCGGGGTGGCCATGACATCGGCCATCGACATCGGCTTCTCAGTCGGTGCCGCAGCGACAGGCGCTTGCGGCTCGGCAACTGGCAGGTCGACTTCTGGCAACTCCAGTTCAGCCAGTTCGGCTTCGTTCCAGTCGGCCGGATTGTCGTCCAGCGCGTCCAGGCTAAGTTCTTCGAGACCACCTTCTTCCAACGAGAAAGCCGGCGCCTCGGGGGCGTCGAGTTCAAGGTCGCGGAGCTCAAGGCTGTCGCTGTTCCACTCAGTCGAAGCTTCGCCAAGGGTCAGCGGTTCGTCGTTGAGGTCCAGCGTTGGCAGTTCTTCAAACGAACTCAGCTCAACCACTTCGCCGGGTGCGGCAGGAAGGTCTTCGAGGGTCCAGCTGTCTTCGAGCGCGAGCATATCGGGCTCGGCAATTTCCAGCTCAGTGCTTTCCAGTTCGCTGCTTTGCAGTTCACTGAAGTCCAGGCTCAGCTCGTCGTCGGCCAACTGTGCAGTCGGCTCCGGCGCTTGCAGATCTTCCAGGGAGAATTCGATACCGCCGGCGTCGCCGCTGGCGGGTGCGCTCGCCGTCTCGACAACCGGCAGGTCTTCGAGGCTGAAGCTTTCTTCGATAACGCCAAAGTCCGATTCGAACGACGACAGCTCGGCCTCAAACGGCGCGGGAGCCGGCTCGGCTTCTTCGGCCAACTCAGGCGCTTGCTCCAGCACGTCGATGTCGTGCATCGGGTCGGCCAGGGGCGCGAATGTTTCAGGCTCCGGCTCAACGCGATCAAGGATCGACGGCTTCTCTTTAAGCGGATAACCCAGGGCTTCCAGGCTTTCCTCGGCGACGTCGAGAATCAGGTCGCCTTGGGCGGCGTGGTCTTCGCTCAAGCGTTCGAGGTAGTACTCAACGCTGGTGATGGCGTCGGCCAGGGTGTCGAGGCTCTGCCAGTTCGGCACGGCTTTGCGCGCCAGCAGTTGCTCCTGGATATAACGGTTGCACGCCTGCAGCAACGCGGCGGCACGCTCCAGCGGAATCATGGCCAGGCCGCCACGGGCCTGGGTCAGCAGCTCTGGCACGCGGGCCAGGTGCTCGTGGTTCCACTGCGAGGCGATGAATTCGATGATCGCGTCTTTGGCCTGTTCCAGGCCGTTGCGCGCTTCCTTGATCACCAACTGGTGAATCTGGCCAACGTCGGTAGTCGGCAGATGGCTTTCTTCGCGGCGGCCGTCATCGGCAGGGCCGACCATGCCGGCCAGGGTCGCTTCGACGTACAGCAGCGCACCGGCAACATCCATCAGCACCGCATCGCTAGGCTCACGCTGTCCGAGCGACAAGCCATGCACCACGTCAATCTGATCGAGGATGACTTTACGCGGCTGGCCAAAACCCAACACGGCCAGGGTGTCGGCGATTTGTTTGAGCGGCGCCAACTGGCTGTCCAGTTCGGCGACTTTGCTGCGGTCGCTGCGCACGAACAGGTCGAGGCTGTCTTTGACCCGCACCAATTCTTCGCAAAGCGCGGCGACCACCGAACGCATGGCGTCACGGTCCGGACCGGCGAGGCGGGCGCGCTCTTCGTCGACGATGTCGTCGTCAGGCAGCGCTTCGTCGAGGCGGTACTGTTCTTTGAGCTGGCGAATGCGCGGCGATTGCGGACTGGACTTGGCGACGTAGAACAGCAGGTTCTTGGTCAGTTCGTCCGGGGCCGGCTGGTTGATGCCGTCGGCACCCTGCTCCAGCAGACGTTTGAGTTCTTTATCAACCTGGCGCAGCAAGGTGCGCACGGAGCTGCCGTTGAGCACGCTGCCGTTGGACAGACCTTCGACGATGCCCGAGGCGATTTGCCAGAGCGGGCCTAGCGGCGCGTCTTTGCACAGCACTTCGAGGCGCGCGAATACGCGGGCCATATAGCCCAGGTTGGTGCCCAGGTCCTGATTGCGGATTACGCCAATCAGCGCCATTTGCAGCATCTGGCGCAGTTTGCGCAGCAGCACCGGCAAGTCGGCGGTACGCAGTTGGGCCAGGGAATCGGCAGAGAGCGCCGGCTGGCGCACGGTCATGTCGGGGGAGAACAGGCTGGTTTCGGACAGCAGCTTTTCGCCACGGGCCGAGCGCAAATCGTTAAGCAGCGGCAGCACGACCATGGGCAGGTCGCGGCGAGCGGTTTGGATGCGGTCCAGGTAAACAGGCAGTTGCAGGATGGCCTGCATCAGCACTTCCAGGGCTTCACCCTGATTGCTGACGCGGTTTTCCATCAGGGCCTGGGCGAGGTGCTCCATCTCTTCGGCGAGCAAGGCTGCGCCGTAGAACTCCACCATTTGCAGAGTGCCGTGAACCTGGTGCGCATAGGTCAGGCAGAACCGCATGCGCGTCGAGTCCTCGGGGTTCTCAACGAACGCCTCAAGGGCCTGCCGTGCCTGTTTCAGGGTTTCTGCGATCTCGCCTTTAACCCACTCCAGGGCGACATAATCGTGCCGATCACCCATAGCAACTCCACTCATAAACCGCTCGTTACCCCTTTCGGGTAAAAGCCAGAACTCGCTCGTCGGCCACCGGCTCCAGGTCCGGGTGCTGCCAACCGACCACTTCACCAACGCCGACTACCAACAGACCACCGGGCGCAAGGCGTTCAGCCAGGCGGTTGAGGATCTCGCGGCGACGCCAGCGACGAAAATAGATCAGCAAGTTCTGACAGAAAATGACATCCATGCCGGTCATTGGCGCTTTCGCCAACTCCAGCACGTTGAGCCTTGCACAACACACGCGTGCGGCCAGGCTCGGTATTACCTTCAAACGACCATCGTCCTGCACGTCGAAGTAGCGCTCGCACAGGTCTATATCCATCTGCTCGAACTTGCGCGCGGCGTATTCCCCGTCACGCGCCTTGCTCAAGGCATTCATGCTGATATCGGTGCCCGTTACGCCAAAATGGTCGGGCAGCTCGCTATCACGCAGCACTTCCGCGGCACTTATGGCCATGGAGTACGGTTCTTCTCCGCTGGAGCAACCCACGCTCCATAACGCCCATGGCTGTTCGCCGGGCTGGGCCTGCGCCAGGCGCAATGCCAGGTATTGCTCAAGCACTTCAAACGAAGGGCGATGGCGGAAGAAACGGGTTTCTTGAACGGTCAGGCGGTCCAGCAGGGTTGACCACTCCACAGCGCCACGCGGACCCGCCGTGACTTGCCGGTAGTAGCTGGCGTAGTCCGGCACATCGAGCTCACGCATGCGCGCGCTGAGGTTGGTCTGCAAAAAGGCCTGGCGCTGTTCGTTGATCACCACACCGGTGCGCTCTTCGAGCAGCGCTTGCCAGTCGTGGAATTCGGCAGGCGTCATGTCGACCAGGGGTTTGAGAACCCAGGTTCCACTTGACGCCCCGCCCGGCGCCCCGCTCGGTTGCATGCCGTCTCCCTCGCTCATGGCCCAGTGGCAATGACCTTTTCAGGTCATCGCACTCCCCTCGATCAGGCCTGGTCCGCTGCTTCTGGCAGGGTAAAACCAGAAACCGAACGACGCATCTCACTGGCCATTTTGGCCAAGTTACCAATGCTCTTGGCAGTAGCGGTGGTACCCGAGGACGTCTGCGAGGTGATCTCCTGGATCACGTTCATGGTGTTGGAGATGTGGCCCGCAGAGGACGCTTGCTGACGGGCGGCGTTGGAGATGTTCTGGATCAAGGCCGCGAGGGTCTTGGATACCTTTTCAATCTCTTCCAGTGCCACACCGGCGTCTTGCGCCAGACGCGCACCGCGTACTACTTCGGAAGTGGTTTGCTCCATGGAGATAACAGCTTCGTTGGTGTCGGTCTGAATCGTTTTAACCAGCGCCTCGATCTGCTTGGTTGCAGCGGAGGAACGTTCAGCGAGGCGTTGTACCTCGTCCGCTACCACGGCGAAGCCTCGACCGGCGTCACCGGCCATGGAGGCCTGGATCGCGGCGTTCAGTGCGAGGATGTTGGTTTGGTCGGCAATGTCGTTAATCAGGCTAACGATGTCACCAATCTCCTGGGACGATTCACCCAGACGTTTAATACGTTTGGAGGTGTCCTGGATCTGCTCACGGATGTTATCCATGCCGGTGATGGTGTTATGCACCACCTCGTTACCTTTGTTGGCGATGGCTACGGACCGCTCCGCTACCGCGGACGATTCCGAGGCGTTCGCCGATACCTGGTCAATGGACACGGCCATTTCGTTGATCGCCGCCGATGCACCGGCAATTTCTTGCGCTTGGTGCTCGGATGCTTCGGCCAGGTGCATCGCCGTTGCCTGGGTTTCCTGGGCGGCGGCGGCCACCTGTACAGCTGTCAGGTTGATCGTGGCAACGAGGTCGCGCAGCTGGTCGATCGAGTAGTTGATCGAGTCCGCGATGGCGCCGGTGAAGTCTTCGGTTACGGTCGCCGCTACGGTCAAGTCACCGTCCGCGAGGTCGGCAATTTCATCGAGCAGTCGCAGAATCGCCGCCTGGTTACGTTCGTTTTTCTCGGCGGTTTCAGCCAGTCGGCTGCGGGTGCTCTGAACCATTACCAGACCGATCAATACGATCGAGGCGATAGCCAGCAGACCCAGCACGTAGCCGGCCAGGGTGTTCATGGAACGCGCGCCCACCAGGTTTTCAAAGCCGCCGGCGAGTTTCGAGGCTTTGTCCAACAGGGTTTGCGACACGGTAAAGATGCTGCTCGCCGATTCACGAACCTGGAACAGTTCAGGCGAGGTTTCGAGAATTTCGTCTACCGAACCGGATACGAACTCGAACAGCTCGGAAATCTCGGACAGACGCTCCAGGGCTTCCTGGTCGCTGACCTTGGTGATCTTCATGGCAGCGTTGCCTTCGATCATCGCCTTGAGTACGCGACCGAACAGGCTGGCGTCACGACCGAACATGTCGGCGGCTTGTACCGAGTCTTCGTCACCGGCCAGTACCTTGTTCACCGAACCGAGGATACGTTCGGCCAACAGCGACTGACGCTGGGCAACCGATACCTGGGCAGCGGTCGCGCCGCTTTCCAGCAGGATGTCGACCACTTCTTCGTACTCAACCTGCAGCTGCGGAATGGTTTCGGCCAAGGTGGCAGCAACCTGGTGCAGAGACAGTACGGTTTGTTCGCTGGCGAGAATGGCGTCGGCGTTTTTACGCAGGCTGTCCCAGTCTTGCTGCACCGCGTCCATTTCTGGCTTCACGATGGCAGGCGCTGGTGGCAGGCCGGTGTTGTTGTCACCGGAAACCAGGAAGCTCCAACGCTTTTCGAAGTCGTTGCGCGCGTCTTTCAACAGGGCGAACGCCTCTGTCTTACCGGCAGCAGCTTCCGTGGCGTTTTTCGCGATACGTTGGGAAAGCACACGCAGCTCACCGGAGTGGCTGATGTATTCCTTGTCGTAGTTCGACTGGGTGTTGATGTAGGCGAAGTTGGCGAAGAGCAGCACGATCGATACGATCAGGACGATAAACAGTCCCGCGATCAACGAGCTACTACGCACTCCAGCCAATAGATTGCCTGCGTTAAGTTTTTTCATTGTTTGGCCCCCGCCTGGACCCACCGCACTACGTTTTCCCGTGTAACGCCAAAGGGCCGGCAAACGCCGACCCAACCTGATTTATTCAATACGCAACGTCGAGAAAGCCCGGATGCTGTGCCAGCGCGTGAGGGCTGAACACAAGCCATGGCTGTTCGCGTTGAAAAACCCCATGTATGAAGGGCTCAATAGCCGCTTCGAGCGCTGGCAACTGCTCGGTAAAGCTGTCCACCGGGAAGTGCTGCATACCAAACACTTCATCGACGGTCAGGCCAGCGAAAACATCTTGGTGATCTACGACCAGCACCCGGCGTTGCTTGCGCAGCGCAGAGAGCTCGGTTCCGAAGTAGCCACACATATCCATTACCGGCAGCAAGCGCCCACGTACGTTGGCCACGCCCTTTACCCAGCTCTTAACGCCGGGCAACAAGGTGAACCGTGGTTCGTGAAGCACTTCGCCAATTTCGCCCATCGGTGCTACGAACAGGCGGTCGCCCATGCGAAAGCCGATTCCGCTCCAGGTCTGCACCACGGCCCGCTGCGACGGCAAGCCGGCAGCCAGCAGTCGACAACGCTGGTCGATTTCGAGGAGAAGCTGAAAGGGAGTCTGCACGTCCGACATGTCGGCCTTAACCTTCTAGTTTTTATAGGTGTGGTGGCGGTATTAGCCCGCCAGCACCGCATTCAAGGTTTTCAGCAGCGTGTCTTCGTCCACCGGTTTGGTCAGGTAGTCACGCGCGCCTTGGCGCTTGCCCCAGACCTTATCGGTTTCCTGGTCTTTGGTGGTGACGATAATTACCGGAATGTGATTGGTATCAGCATCTTTGGTCAGTTGACGGGTGGCCTGAAAGCCATTGAGGCCCGGCATCACGATATCCATCAACACAGCGTCGGGCTTTTCCTGACGGGCAAGCGCCACGCCATCAGCACCATTTTCCGCCTTGAGTACCTGGTGACCGTGTTTTTCGAGCATAGCGGTCAGCTTGTACATCTCAGTGGGAGAGTCATCAACAATCAGAATTCGAGCCATGGTGTTTCCCTATGGAAGGTTGCGTCACCGCCCTAGCGGTCGAACGTCAAGATGCTTGTTCCACCGGGG
Source organism: Pseudomonas sp. AC070 (assembly GCF_979258635.1). Taxonomy (NCBI): domain Bacteria; kingdom Pseudomonadati; phylum Pseudomonadota; class Gammaproteobacteria; order Pseudomonadales; family Pseudomonadaceae; genus Pseudomonas; species Pseudomonas sp. AC070. The sequence continues at coordinate 136,682 of NZ_OZ409871.1, read as the reverse complement.
TGAAATCTGGGACATGTGCCTTGATGGCGCCGAGCAACTCTTCCTTACTGAAAGGCTTGGTGAGGTACTGATCGGAACCCACGATTCGGCCTTTGGCCTTATCGAACAGACCGTCCTTGGAGGACAACATGATTACCGGGGTGGACTTGAAAGCACTGTTATTTTTGATCAGGGCGCAGGTCTGATAGCCATCTAACCGCGGCATCATGATGTCGACAAAAATGATATTGGGGTGTGTGTCAGCGATTTTGGCCAACGCATCGAAACCATCGACGGCGGTAATCACCTCACAACCCACTTTTTTCAGCAGGGTCTCAGCGGTGCGACGAATCGTTTTCGAATCGTCGATGACCATGACCCTTAATCCTTCGGAATGCTGTTCCATGTTCGCCCTACCATCGCCTCGATGAGTCGTTATTTTTCTACGTTTTCAGTGCGCCTGAGGCCTACCAGCTACGGGCTGCGACCCAATCGTAGGCCTTTTTAGCACACTCTCTAGAAGCAATCTATAAGCCCCAGAAGCGTAAGGTTTTTCCTTGACCGAAGTGGTCGCCATCGCCACTCTGGCGCCACACAGTCTAGTCGCGACACATTTAAACTGTCGCATTCGTTTTGCGGAGGATTTACCCCATGAGCGTTCGCCTCGGCATAGTCATGGATCCAATTTCGGGCATCTCCTATAAGAAGGACAGCTCGCTGGCCATGCTACTGGCCGCTCAGGCCCGTGGTTGGTCATTGTTCTATATGGAACAGCACGACCTGTATCAGGTTGCCGGAGAAGCCAAGGCGCGCATGCGTGCCCTTAAAGTCTTCGCCGATCCTCAGCACTGGTTCGAGCTGGGCGATGAAACCGACGCGCCTCTGAGTGAGCTGGATGTGATCCTGATGCGCAAGGATCCGCCCTTCGACATGGAGTTCGTCTACAGCACCTACCTGCTGGAGCAAGCCGAGCGGGCCGGGGTGCTGGTGGTTAACCGCCCTCAGAGCCTGCGCGACTGCAACGAAAAGTTGTTCGCCACGCAATTCCCACACTGCACGCCACCGACACTGGTCAGCCGCCGCGCCGACATTCTGCGCGAGTTTGCCGTTGAGCACCGTGACATCATTCTCAAACCCTTGGATGGCATGGGTGGCGCCTCGATCTTTCGCCACCGCGAGGGCGACCCGAATCTGTCAGTGATTCTCGAAACCCTGACCCAGCACGGCCAGCAGCAGATCATGGCGCAGGCGTACCTGCCGGCAATCAAGGACGGCGACAAACGCATCCTGATGATCAATGGCGAGCCGGTGCCGTACTGCCTGGCGCGTATTCCGGCAGCCGGTGAAACTCGCGGCAACCTCGCCGCTGGCGGCCGGGGCGAAGCGCGACCGCTGAGCGAGCGCGACCGCTGGATTGCCGCCCAGGTGGGCCCGACGCTTCGCGAGAAAGGCTTGCTGTTCGTGGGCCTGGACGTGATCGGCGACTACCTCACCGAAATCAACGTCACCAGCCCGACCTGCATCCGCGAAATCGACAACGCCTTCAACACCGGCATTGGCGATCAGTTGATGGCCGCCATTCAGGCTCAACTGGACGCCCGCTAACGGCTCGCGAAAGGAAAGTGCCACCGCGCGTCGATTTGTCCTCAGCACATAGAGGAACAGAGCGACGCGTAGGTGCGACACGAGACCCACAGCGCAGAAATGCCCAGTGCTTCACCAAGCCGCGCAGTGCTTCATGGACTTTTCACCGAGCCCTCGGCAGACTGCGCGGCAACCTGAATTGACCCCGTTGCGCGATGAAATCACCCGCCCTCCTGCCCGAACTTCCTGACTACGGCGTCCGCCCCGCGGACCGGCTGGGCTTTACCCTGTTTCTCGCGGTGGCATTGCACGCGGCGCTGATCCTCGGCGTCAGCTTCACCCTCGTGCCACCGAGCCAGATCAGCAAAACCCTGGAAATCACGCTGTCCACCTTCAAAAGCCAGGAAAAGCCCAAAGAGGCCGACTACCTCGCTCAGGACAACCAGCAGGGCAGCGGCACGCTGGATAAAAAAGCAGCGCCCAAGACCACTGAACAAGCGCTGTTCCAAGACAAAGAAATCAAACGCATCACTCTGCCGACCGCGCCAGCACCGGCCACCAAGCAGCAAGCGCCAAAAGCCGCCGTGGCCACCACCGCGCCCAAGCAAGAGAAAACCCCAGTCAAACGTGAAGAGGCCAAGCCACAGCCCGACGCGCGCAAAGCGCCCGCTTTCGACACCGAGCAGCTGTCTGCCGAAATCGCCGGCCTGGAAGCGGAGCTGGCGCAAGAGCAGCAGCTGTATGCCAAACGCCCGAAAATCCATCGACTGAACGCCGCATCCACCATGCGCGACAAAGGCGCTTGGTATAAGGACGACTGGCGCAAGAAAGTGGAACGCGTGGGCAACCTCAACTACCCGGAAGAGGCCCGCAAGCAGCGGGTTTACGGCAGCCTGCGGTTGCTGGTGTCGATCAACCGGGACGGCAGCCTGTACGAAGTGCAGGTGCTGGAATCATCCGGCCAGCCATTGCTGGATCAGGCGGCGCTGCGCATCGTGCGGCTCTCCGCACCATTCGCACCCTTCACCGGCGACCTGGCCGACATCGACCGCCTGGAAATCATCCGCACCTGGCGCTTCGAGCGCGGCGACAAGCTCTCCAGCAAATAGCATCGGAGCCAGCGACGACTCGCCGCTTGAGCAAATCGCCCCCTCAGCTTGTCATCGCCACCAGCCAGCGGCGACACTACGCGCCATGAAAGCAGCCAACCCCAGCTACCTGAAAAATCATCTTCTGATCGCCATGCCGCACATGGCCGATCCGAATTTCGCGCACACCGTCACCTACTTGGTGGAACACAACGAACAGGGCGCCATGGGCTTGGTGATCAACCGCCCCAACGGCCTGAACCTTGCCGACGTGCTCGAACAATTGCGCCCCGAAACCCTGCCGCCAGCCATCTGCCAAAGCCTGCCGATTTTCTCCGGCGGCCCGGTGCAGACCGACCGTGGTTTCGTGCTGCACCCCAGCGGCCCTCAATTTCAGGCCACCGCCGAATTGGGTGAACTGGCACTGACCACCTCGCAAGATGTGCTGTTCGCCATCGCCGACGGCTTCGGGCCAGACAAACACATCATCGTGCTCGGTTACGCGGGCTGGGAAGCCGGACAACTGGAAAGCGAGCTGATCGGCAACACCTGGCTGACCTGTGCGGCCGATCCGAACATCCTGTTTGACGTGCCCTACGACAAACGCCTGGAAGCCGCAGCCGCTCGTTTAGGCATCAACCTGAGCCTCCTGACTTCCCAAGCCGGGCACGCCTGATGGCCGACAAGCCCCTACGCCTGCTGCTCGGTTTCGACTACGGTACTAAGCAGATCGGCGTTGCAGTCGGCCAGGTCATAACCGGCCAGGCGCGCGAGCTTTGCGTACTAAAAGCCCAAAACGGTGTGCCGGACTGGCAGAAAGTCGAAGCACTGGTGCGCGAATGGCAGCCAGACGCCATTGTGGTTGGCCTGCCGTTGAACATGGACGGCACGCCTAGCGAAATGAGTGAGCGCGCCGAGAAGTTCGCCCGCCGCCTCAATGGCCGTTTCAATTTGCCGGTGCACACCCACGACGAGCGCCTCACCACCTACGCTGCCAAAGGCGAGCGACTTCAACAGGGCCAACGCGGCGGTTATCGCGACAACCCGGTCGACGCCCTCGCCGCCGCCCTGCTGCTTGAGGGCTGGCTGGCCGAACACAGCGGCGCCTGAAGCTCTGCGTTTTTTGCGATTCAAGGAGAGACCATGAAGCTACCCAACCCCGCCGAGCTGCTGCCGCAAATGGCCACCGCGCTCACCGACCATTTGCTCAAGCGAAACATCACCGAGCCGCGCTTTATCGGTATTCACACCGGCGGCGTGTGGGTTGCGCAGGCGCTGCTGCAAGCCATGGGGCGCGAGACTGAGCTGGGCATTCTCGACGTGTCGTTCTACCGCGACGACTTCACCCAGAACGGCCTGCATCCGCAGGTGCGCCCCTCTGCGCTGCCGTTCGAAATCGAAGGTCAGCACCTGGTCCTAGTGGACGACGTATTAATGAGCGGACGCACCATCCGCGCGGCGCTCAACGAGCTGTTCGACTACGGCCGCCCGGCCAGCGTAACGCTGGTCAACCTGCTGGACCTTAACTCACGCGAACTGCCGATTCGCCCGGACGTGGTCGGCGCCACCTTGTCGCTGGCACCCAACGAGCGCGTAAAAGTGCTCGGCCCCGCCCCGCTCACCCTCGAGCATCAGGCTCCCGCCTCCGCCGCCCACTGAGACTTCTCCCGATGACGCCAACAGACGCCAAGCGCCCGCTGCAGCTCAACGACCTGGGCCAGCTGCGCCACTTCCTCTCGCTCGATGGCTTGCCTCGCGAGTTGCTGACCGAAATTCTCGACACCGCCGACTCCTTTCTCGAAGTCGGCGCCCGCGCCGTGAAGAAGGTGCCGCTGTTGCGCGGCAAGACCGTGTGCAACGTGTTCTTCGAAAACTCCACCCGCACCCGCACCACCTTTGAACTGGCGGCGCAGCGGTTGTCGGCAGACGTGATCACCCTGAACGTGTCGACCTCCTCGACCAGCAAGGGCGAAACCCTGCTCGACACCCTGCGCAACCTTGAAGCCATGGCGGCGGACATTTTCGTGGTACGCCACGGCGACTCCGGCGCCGCGCACTTTATTGCCGAGCATGTATGCCCGGACATGGCGATTATCAACGGTGGCGACGGCCGCCATTCGCACCCGACCCAGGGCATGCTCGACATGCTCACCATTCGCCGGCACAAGGGCAGCTTTGAAAACCTGTCGGTGGCCATCGTTGGCGACATCCTGCACTCGCGCGTGGCGCGCTCGAACATGCTGGCGCTGAAAACCCTGGGCTGCCCGGACATCCGCGTGATCGGTCCGAAAACCTTGCTTCCAGTAGGCATCGAGCAGTACGGCGTGAATATTTACACCGACCTGGCCGAAGGCCTGAAAGGCGTCGACGTGGTGATCATGTTGCGCCTGCAGCGCGAGCGCATGACCGGCGGCCTGTTGCCCAGCGAAGGCGAGTTTTACCGTCTGTACGGCCTGACCAGCGAACGCTTGAAGTTGGCCAAGCCCGATGCGTTGGTGATGCACCCCGGCCCCATTAACCGAGGCGTCGAAATCGAATCGGCAGTGGCCGACGGCCCGCAGTCGGTGATCCTCAACCAGGTCACCTACGGCATCGCCATCCGCATGGCCGTGCTGTCCATGGCCATGAGCGGACAAACCACGCAGCGGCTGCTCAACCAGGAAGCCCAAGCCAACACCGCGACTGAGGAGCACAACTGATGCGTATTGAAATCCTCGGTGCCCGCGTAATCAACCCAAACAGTGGCTTGGATAAGGTCGCTGACCTGTTTATTGCCGACGGCAAAATTGCCGGCATCGGCGCCAAGCCGGCCGGTTTCGAAGCGGATAAAAGCATCGATGCCACCGGCCTGATCGCCAGTCCCGGACTGGTTGACCTGAACGTCGCCCTGCGCGAGCCGGGCTACAGCCGCAAAGGCAGCATCGCCAGCGAAACCCTCGCCGCAGCAGCCGGCGGCGTTACCAGCCTGTGCTGCCCGCCGTTCACCAAACCGATTCTCGACACCCCGGCAGTCGCCGAGCTGATCCTGGACCGCGCCCGCAATGCCGGCCACGCCAAAGTGTTCCCGGTTGGCGCCTTGAGCAAAGGGTTGGCGGGTGAGCAACTGGCTGAACTGGTGGCCCTGCGCGATGCCGGCTGCGTCGCGTTTGGCAACGGCCTGGACAGCTTTCGCAACAACCGCACCCTGCGCCGCGCGCTGGAATATGCGGCCACGTTCGATTTGACCGTGGTGTTTCATTCTCAGGACCACGACCTCGCGGAAGGCGGCCTCGCCCACGAAGGCGCCACGGCTAGCTTCCTCGGCCTGCCGGGTATTCCGGAAACGGCCGAAACCGTGGCCTTGGCGCGGGATTTGTTGCTCGTCGAGCAGACCGGCGTGCGCGCGCACTTCAGCCAGCTCACCAGCGCCCGCGGCGCTCAACTGATCGCCGATGCCCAGGCACGCGGCCTGCCCGTGACGGCGGATGTGGCGTTGTATCAGCTGATTCTTACCGACGAGGCGCTGATCAATTTCTCGAGCCTCTACCATGTGCAACCGCCGCTGCGTACCAGCGCCGACCGCGACGGCCTGCGCGCTGCCGTGAAGGCGGGCGTAATTCAAGCGATTGCCAGCCACCACCAACCGCACGAAGCCGACGCCAAGCTGGCGCCGTTTGGTGCTACCGAACCGGGCATCAGCAGCGTTGAATTGCTGCTGCCGCTGGCGATGAGCCTGGTGCAAGATGGCCTTTTGGATCTGCCCACGCTGCTCGCACGCCTGAGCGCTGGCCCAGCTGCGGCGCTGCGCCTACCGGCTGGCAAACTGGAGGTGAACAGCCCGGCCGACGTGCTGCTGTTCGACCCACAAGCCTCAACCGTGGCCGGCGAGCGCTGGTTCTCGAAGGGCCAGAACAGTCCGTTTATGGGCCATTGCCTGCCTGGCGCGGTGCGGTACACCTTGGTGGATGGACATGTCAGCTATCAGGCCTAGCCATTGAGCCGCTGAACCAAGCCCAACAAAAAGCCCGCCATCAGGCGGGTTTTTTTATGCGCGTTTCAGCTAGATGCGCTGGGCTACGTTCCGCGCGGACACCTGATCATTGAGCGTCCAGAAGTCGTACAGCACGCCCACGAAAAACAAACCGCCGGTGCACAGGTAGATCAGCCCGGTAATCCATTTGCCCTGGTACATGCGGTGCACGCCAAACACGCCGAGGAACGTCAGCAGAATCCAGGCGACGTTGTAGTCCAGGCCGCCCGCGTTGAAACGCAGATCCGCTTCCCGGTCCATCGACGGGATCAGAAACAAATCGATGATCCAACCTACAAACAGCAGGCCGAAGGTGAAAAACCAGATCGTACCGGTGACCGGCTTACCGTAATAAAAACGGTGCGCGCCCAAAAAACCAAAAATCCACAGCAGGTAGCCAATGAGCTTGCTGTGGGTGTCTCGCTGTACGTTCATTTAGTGGGTTCCTCAATCAGTCGCGACGTTGGACCTAGGCTACGGGAAAGGGTTGCGGATTCAACTGCTGCGGTCGGCTGTTTGATAGCGCAGAGCTGAAGTCGGGGGCGCGAGCGAGTTTTCCTGATGTACGTTGGACCCCTGCCTAACGGCGATAAAGGGGACGATGCAGGGAAAATGTACCGAGCGGAACACTCAGGATTTGTCCCTGCAAAGTCTAAAAAAGCAGGGTTTAATCACTACCTTTTGCGCATCGGACCAGAGTTCCAATCGACCGATGGTCAAAAAATGAGCAAAAAATCTGTTATAAAGTTGCGCTTTCGTGAAACCAAGAGCTTTGCCGTATGCGTTTTTTCCATCAAACCTGGCTATCTGTCTGCCTGTGTTTCCCGCTTGCTGCAGCCCTCAATTCAGCCGAGGCCAGCAACCGGTACCAACCGTTACCCGCCCATTCCACCGGGCACACCGCGACTACCTCTTCAACGTCCAACCAGATCACCAGCACGTCTCCTGCCGCCGATGAGGCCGCCAAGAACAGCAGCTCGGTACTCGGCCGCGCAGTAAATACGCTCGGCGTTCGTTATCGCTGGGGCGGCAGTTCCCCGGAAAAAGGTTTCGATTGCAGTGGCCTGGTGCGCTATGCCTTTAACGATATCGACTCGGTAGACCTGCCCCGAACCTCCAACGCCATGGCCCGCGCCGAAGGCAAGAAAGTGGCGCGCGATGACCTGAAACCTGGCGACCTGCTGTTTTTCAACCTGCGCGGTGCTCGGGTCAATCACGTCGCCATCTACTTGGGCAACGACCGCTTTATCCATGCGTCACGACGCGGCAAGGCCGTCACCATCGACACCTTGAACAAACCGTATTGGAAAAATCGCTACGCCCTGGCTAAGCGCGTCCTGCCAAGCAGCGAGCCGCAGCTGCGGGTTACGTCGAGATAAAAAGCGAAGCCCCGGAAGGGGCTTCACTCTATGCGCCAATCAGCGGAAGCGGCGCCCGCTGTCTTCGTCGCTGGTTTCCAGCGACAGGCCTTGCGACATGGTGGTCAGGTGATCGCCGTCAGTTTCCGAGCCCAGCTTGATCATCAAGCGCAGGTCGTTCGCCGAGTCGGCATAGGCCAACGCGTCTTCGTAAGTAATTTCGCCCTGGCTGTAGAGCTGATACAGCGCCTGGTCGAATGTCTGCATGCCCTGCTCAGTCGAGCGCTTCATCAGCGCTTTGAGCTCGTGCACTTCCCCTTTTCGAATCAAGTCGGCGGCAAGCGGGGTGTTGATCAACACCTCGATCACAGCGCGACGACCTTTGCCGTCCGGGGTTGGGATCAGCTGCTGCGCGACGATGGCCTTGAGGTTCAACGACAAGTCCATCCACACCTGCTGCTGACGGTCGGCGGGGAAGAAGTTGATGATCCGGTCCAGCGCCTGGTTGGCGTTGTTGGCGTGCAGTGTGGCCAGGCACAAGTGACCGGTTTCAGCGAAGGCCACGGCGTGGTCCATGGTTTCGCGGGTCCGCACCTCACCAATCAGAATCACGTCCGGCGCCTGGCGCAGGGTGTTCTTCAGGGCCACTTCGAAAGACTCGGTATCGATGCCCACTTCGCGCTGCGTGACGATACAGCTCTGGTGCTGGTGGATGTATTCGATGGGGTCTTCGATGGAAATGATGTGGCCGCTGCTGTTCTTGTTGCGGTAGCCAATCATGGCCGCCAGCGACGTCGACTTACCGGTACCGGTTGCGCCCACGAACAGCACCAGCCCACGCTTGGTCAGCGCCAATTTCTTCAGCACTTCAGGAAGCTTGAGGTCTTCAAGCGTCGGAATATTTGTCTCGATGCGACGCAGCACCATGCCCGCCAGGTTGCGCTGGTAGAACGCGCTGACGCGGAAACGGCCGATGCCCCGGGCGCTGATCGCGAAGTTGCACTCGTGGTTTTCGGCGAAATCGCGGCGCTGCTGCTCGTTCATCACCGCGTGCACGGTTTCGCGCGCCTGCTCAGGCGACATGGGCGTCTTGGTGATCGGCATGATCTTGCCGTTGACCTTCATCGACGGCGGCACGCCGGCGGTAATAAAGAGGTCCGAACCGCCCTTTTCGACCATCAAACGCAGCAGCTTTTCAAATTCCATCGAGGTTCTCGCCTATCACGCAGCTGGGCGACGGCGAGTGCCGTCAGCCAATAGGACGAATCGGCAGCGAGCGTGTACCGCCACCGAGACAAGTAAAGATCGACGCATAGTCTGCTGTCTGGCCCACAGTTCCAAGACAGCAGTGACGCAGGATGGGATACGCGTCAGAAATTTTCCGGGGTTTTCGCTTTTTCTTTTGCCGCATCGCGCGAAACCAGACCTTTGGCGACCAGGCCCTTGAGGCACGAGTCGAGCGTCTGCATGCCCAGCGCGCCACCGGTCTGGATGGCCGAATACATCTGCGCCACTTTGTCTTCGCGGATCAGGTTTCGGATCGCCGGGGTGCCGATCATGATTTCGTGTGCGGCTACCCGACCGCCGCCGATTTTCTTCAGCAGGGTTTGCGAGATAACCGATTGCAGCGATTCGGACAGCATCGAACGCACCATCGACTTCTCTTCTGCCGGGAACACGTCGACCACGCGGTCGATGGTTTTAGCGGCGGAGGTGGTGTGTAGCGTGCCGAATACCAAGTGACCGGTTTCCGCGGCGGTCAGTGCCAGGCGGATGGTTTCAAGGTCGCGCATCTCGCCGACCAGAATGATGTCCGGGTCTTCGCGCAGTGCCGAGCGCAATGCTTCGCTGAAGCCGAGCGTATCGCGGTGCACTTCACGCTGGTTGATCAGGCATTTCTTCGACTCGTGAACGAATTCGATCGGGTCTTCCACGGTCAGGATGTGGTGATATTTGTTGCTGTTGATGTAGTCGAGCATGGCCGCCAGGGTGGTGGATTTGCCCGAACCGGTCGGCCCGGTTACCAACACCAGACCGCGCGGCACATCGGAAATCTTCTTGAAGATTTCGCCCATGCCCAGATCTTCCATGGACAAAACCTTGGAGGGAATGGTCCGGAATACCGCACCGGCACCACGGTTCTGGTTAAAGGCGTTTACCCGGAAACGCGCCACGCCCGGCACTTCGAACGAGAAGTCGGTCTCCAGGAATTCCTCGAAATCTTTGCGCTGCTTGTCGTTCATGATGTCGTAGATCAGCGCGTGCACTTGCTTGTGGTCCAGCGCCGGCAAATTGATGCGGCGGACATCGCCGTCAACCCGGATCATCGGCGGCAAACCCGCCGAGAGGTGCAGGTCCGAAGCGCCCTGTTTCGCGCTGAAGGCGAGCAGCTCAGTGATATCCATGGAATTCCCTAATTAAGTGCGTCTAATGACGAGCATCAAATGACAAGCAAGCAGGTAGAATGCCGCTGAACCACTGGCGGCTGGTGTAGGTAATGTCCACGATAGCAGAGAATATTGCAAAGCTCGGTGAGCGTATCCGTGAGGCGGCGCAAGCCTCGCAGCGAGATTTTTCACAGGTCGGCCTGCTGGCCGTGAGCAAAACCAAACCCGCAGACGCCATTCGCGAAGCACACGCCGCCGGCCTTCGCGATTTCGGCGAAAACTACCTGCAAGAAGCCCTGAGCAAACAGGCCGAGTTGACCGATTTGCCCTTGATCTGGCACTTCATCGGCCCCATCCAGTCGAACAAGACCAAAGCCATAGCCGAGCACTTCGACTGGGTACATTCGGTGGACCGCCTGAAAATCGCTCAACGCCTCTCTGAACAACGCCCCGCGCACCTGCCGCCGCTGAATATCTGCCTTCAGGTAAACGTCAGCGGCGAAGCGAGCAAGTCTGGCTGCACGCCGCAAGACCTTCCCGCCCTCGCCGCCGCCGTCGCGCAATTGCCGCGCTTGAAACTGCGCGGCCTGATGGCCATTCCCGAGCCCACCGACGACCACTGCGCCCAGCACGAAGCCTTCGCCACGGTGCGCACCTTGCAAGCCGCTTTGAACATGCCCGCGCTGGACACCTTGTCGATGGGCATGAGCCATGACCTGGAAGCCGCCGTGGCCGAAGGCGCCACCTGGGTGCGTATCGGCACCGCATTGTTCGGCGCCCGCGACTACGGCCAGGCCGCTGGCGCCCCCACTCCATGAACCTGACCTGCATAAACGGTCACAACCCATGCCTCTATAAAGGAAGCGTTTTATGAGCAACCCCCGTATTGCCTTTATTGGTGCCGGCAACATGGCCGCCAGTTTGATTGGCGGCCTGCGCGCCCAGGGCATGGACAGCAAGCAGCTCTGTGCCAGCGATCCGGGCGCCGAGCAGCGCAGCAAAATTGCCAGCGAACACGGCATCGAGGTGTTCGCCGACAACGCCGACGCGGTGAATGGCGCCGATGTGGTGGTGTTGTCGATCAAGCCGCAAGCGATGAAAAGCGTGTGCCTGGCCTTGGCGCCTCACCTGAAAAGTAACCAGCTAGTCGTTTCGATTGCCGCCGGTATCACCTGCGCGAGCATGCAAACCTGGCTCAGCACGCCGTCGATCCCCACCCGCCCCATCGTGCGCTGCATGCCCAACACCCCGGCGCTGCTGCGCCAAGGCGTGAGCGGTCTGTTCGCCAACTCCGACGTTTCCGGCGACCAACGCGCCCAGGCCGAGCAATTGTTGTCGGCAGTCGGCGTAGCGTTGTGGCTGGATGAAGAGCACCTGATTGACGCCGTGACCGCCGTGTCGGGCAGCGGCCCCGCCTATTTCTTCCTGCTGATCGAAGCGATGACTGCAGCCGGCGAAAAACTCGGCCTACCTGCCGCCACCGCTGCACAGCTGACCCTGCAAACCGCGCTCGGCGCTGCACGCATGGCAGTCGCCAGCGACGTGGACGCCGCCGAACTGCGCCGCCGCGTGACCTCGCCCGCCGGCACCACCGAAGCGGCGATCAAAAGCTTCCAGGCCGGCGGTTTTGAAGCGCTGGTCGAGCAAGCACTCAACGCCGCGGCGCATCGCTCGGCGGAACTGGCCGAGCAATTGGGCCAATAAGGAGCTGACGATGATTGGATTGAACACCGCTGCCGTTTACATCCTGCAAACGCTGGGCAGCCTGTACCTGTTGATCGTGCTGTTGCGCTTTATTCTGCAACTGGTGCGCGCCAACTTTTATAACCCGCTGTGCCAGTTCATTGTTCGCGCCACCCAGCCGCTGCTTAAACCGCTGCGCAAGATCATTCCGGGCTTCGGCGGGCTCGATGTCGCCTCGCTGGTGCTGGCGATTGTGCTGCAATTCATCCTGATCGCGCTGACCTTGCTGCTCACTTACGGCATCATCGCCAACCCGCTGCAAATGCTGATCTGGTCCTTGATTGGCATCACCGCGTTGTTCCTCAAGGTGTTCTTCTTCGCCCTGATCATCAGCGTGATTCTGTCGTGGGTGGCTCAGGGCAGCCACAACCCGGGCGTGGAACTGGTGAACCAGATTTGCGAGCCGGTGCTGTCGCCGATCCGCCGCATCATGCCGAACCTGGGCGGCCTGGATATTTCGCCCATCTTTGCGTTCCTGGCGTTGAAGCTGCTGGACATGCTGGTCATCCAAAACCTGATGATCATGAGCGGCATGCCGGATGTGCTGCGCATGCTGCTGTAGCGCCTGTAGCGGGGCGCTGGGTGGCAAACCCAGCGCCCGTCCATCTCTCCCGGCACGACCGCTCGGTCACGCCCGCCGACCTTAAGGCGGGCTGCCATCCAAGGCTGATTGACGCGTAGGATGCTTCCCGCATAATGCCCCGCAGTGGCAAGCTGCCACTCTAGCGTGCACCCGTCACAGCGTGCCGCCTCGGCGCTTGCCGCCACTGTTGACCACGCCGATCATCGCTAAAAACCAGTCGCAGGATGCGTTGCCCACAGGAGTGCAGGAATGAGCATGGAACGTCTCAGCCAACAAGTCAGTGCATACGTAGGCTGGAAGCGCGAACTGGTTCGGGAAATCACCCGCTACCGCAGTTGGCTCGCCACTAACCGCCTCATCACCGACGCCGTTGAAGCCAAGCTCGACCGCGCCCTGCGCACACTGCGCACCGATCACATCACCCTGGCCTTTGTCGGCGAGTTTTCTCGCGGCAAAACCGAGCTGATCAACAGCCTGTTTTTCTCCGAATACGGCCAGCGCATGCTGCCGTCTCACGCCGGACGCACCACCATGTGCCCGACCGAGCTGTTTTTTGACCCACGCTCGGAGCGTTCCTACATCCGTCTGCTGCCGATTGAAACGCGCATGACAGACGCCAGCGTCGCGCAGTTCAAGCGCATCCCACGGCACTGGGTGAATATTCCGCTAGACATCACCGACCCCGACAACATGGTGCAAGCCTTCACCCAAGTGGCGAAGACCAAACCCATGGCGGTCGAGCAGGCCATTCAACTGGGCTTCCACCCGGATATGCTCGAAAGCGCCGGCAAACCCGGCCAGGTTCTGGTGCCGGCCTGGCGCCATGCCATCGTCAACTTCGACCACCCGCTGCTGCGCCAGGGCCTGCGCATTCTCGACACGCCCGGCCTCAACGCGTTAGGCAGCGAGCCGGAACTGACCCTGTCGATGCTGCCAAGCGCGCAGGCCATCATCTTCCTGCTTTCGGCAGACACGGGCGTCACCGCCAGCGACATGGCCGTGTGGCAAACCCACATTCGCCAGCTCGACGAAGAAACCCAAAGCAGCCTGTTCGCCGTGCTGAACAAAATCGACGTATTGTGGGACGACCTCGCTGGCGAGGCGTTTGTGCAGAACGCCATCAGCCAGATTCAGAGCGCCACGGCCAAACAACTCGGCATCGGCATAGAAGACGTGCTGCCGCTGTCCGCCAAGCAGGCGCTGCTGGCCAAAGTGCGCAAAGACCAACCGCTGCTGGAACGCAGCCAGTTGGGCCACTTGGAAAACCTGCTGTGCGAACGCATCGTGGCGCAGAAAGAGCGGCTGCTTGAGGATCGCGTGGTTAACCAAGTGCTGGCCTTGCTGCAAAACAGCCAACACGTGCTCAACCTGCGTTTGGAGAAAGTGCGCGAGCAGCAAGCGCTGCTGGCCAACCATCAGCACGACAACGGCCAATTGCTGTTCGAACTGACTGCCAAAACCAAAGACGACCACAGCCAACACCACCGTCGCCTGCTGGGTTTAAAAACCAACCAACGCTTGCTTAAGCGCCAGGGTGACCTGCTGCGCAACGCCGCCCGCTCCGAGCGCCTGGAAGAGCACCTGAACAAGGTGCGCACCAACCTCACCGGAAGCTGGACCACGCTGGGCATCAACCAGGCGATTCTGCATTTCTTCCGCTCCGTGGACCACGACCTCGCCAACCTCGGCCAGGAAGTTGAGATGGCCAACAAAATGGTCTCGGCCATTTACCGTCGCCATAACGAAGAGAACCCGCTGAACGGCGTGGACGCCCCGCAGTTCAACGTGAAGCGTTACCAACGCGAGCTCAAAGGGCTGCAAGGCAAAGCCGACCAGTTCCGCCTGCACCTGCGCACCCTGCTCACCGAACAACGCACCGTGACCCGCCGCTTCTTCGCTACCTTGGTACAGGAAGTCATCGGCCTGCACCAACGCCTGCGCCGCGAAGTGGAACAGTGGGCCGCCGACGCGCTGATGCCGCTGATGCAGCACACGCTGGAACACAAGCAGCTGCTGGAAACCCACATGCTGCGGCTTAAATCGTTGGCGCAGAACACCCAACAGGCCCGCGCCCGCAGCCAGCAAATGCTGGGCTATATGAAAGGGCTGGAGCTGCAACTGAGCCAGGCCAACGAAATGCTGCGCACGCTGCGCCGCCCCGCGCCGATTTCGCGCCAAGGCAAAGTGGTGACGCTGCCCTCCTCGGCTCGTCAGGCGCAGACGAGCGAGTAATCACCGGCGCTCAGCCGCCGGTTTTGCCATGACAATTCAGGGGCTTAGCCGGCCGCCACGCTGCTTGCCGCACGGGACGGTGCTCTTTAGACTGGCGCCTCCTTTTTGCGAGAGCAGGGTCGATGCCCACCGCCTTTCCCGAAGACTCCGTTGGTCTGGTTACGCCGCAAGTCGAGCACTTTGCCGAGCCCTTGGCCTTGGCGTGCGGCCGCAGCCTGGGTCAGTACCAATTGGTGTACGAGACCTACGGCGAACTGAACGCAGCCCGCAGCAATGCCGTCCTCATTTGCCATGCCCTGTCAGGGCATCACCACGCCGCCGGTTTCCACAGCGCCGATGAGCGCAAGCCCGGTTGGTGGGACAGCTGCATCGGCCCGGGCAAGGCCATCGACACCAACCGTTTTTTTGTCGTCAGCCTCAACAACCTTGGCGGCTGTAACGGCTCTACCGGGCCCTCAAGCATCAACCCGGCGACCGGCAAACCCTACGGCGCGGACTTCCCGGTGCTAACCGTGGAAGATTGGGTCAACAGCCAGGCGCTGTTGGCTGATCGGCTGGGCATCGGGCAATGGGCAGCAGTGGTCGGCGGCAGCCTTGGCGGCATGCAGGCGATGCAATGGGCTATCAGCTACCCGGATCGCATTCGTCACTGCCTGGCCATCGCCTCGGCGCCCAAGCTGTCGGCGCAAAACATCGCCTTCAACGAAGTGGCGCGTCAGGCCATTCTGTCCGACCCGGAATTCCACGGCGGCCATTTCCAGGAGCACAGCGTCATTCCCAAACGCGGGCTAATGCTGGCACGCATGGTCGGGCACATCACCTATCTGTCCGATGACGCCATGGGCGAAAAATTCGGTCGCGGGCTCAAGAGCGAGAAGCTCAATTACGACTTCCACAGCGTTGAGTTTCAGGTGGAAAGCTACCTGCGCTATCAGGGCGAAGAGTTCTCTGGCCGCTTCGACGCCAACACGTATTTGCTGATGACCAAGGCGCTGGACTATTTCGATCCTGCCGCCGTGCACGACGGCGATCTGGCAAAAACCCTGGCTGGCGTCAAAGCAGACTTCTGCGTGATTTCCTTCACCACTGACTGGCGTTTCTCACCAGCCCGCTCGCGAGAAATCGTCGATGCGCTGATGGCAGCACGCAAAAACGTTTGCTACCTGGAAGTGGATGCGCCGCAAGGCCATGACGCCTTCCTGATGCCCATCCCGCGTTACCTGCAAGCATTCAGCGGTTACATGAACCGCATCAGCCTCTGAGGATTGTCGTGAGAGCCGATCTTGAAATCATCCAGGACTGGATACCCGCCGGCAGCCGCGTGCTCGACCTGGGCTGCGGTAACGGCGAACTGCTGGCCTGGCTGCGCGACCATAAACAGGTAACCGGCTACGGGCTGGAGATCGACCCCGACAACATCGCTCAGTGCGTCACCAAAGGCGTGAACGTCATCGAGCAAAACCTCGACCTGGGGCTGGGCAACTTTGCCAGCAACAGCTTCGATGTGGTGGTCATGACCCAGGCGCTGCAAGCGGTGCAGTACCCGGACAAAATTCTGGAAGAAATGCTGCGCGTCGGGCGCCAGTGCATCATTACCTTCCCGAACTTCGGCCACTGGCGCTGCCGCTATTACCTGGCGCGCAACGGTCGCATGCCGGTGTCGGACTTCATGCCTTACACCTGGTACAACACGCCGAACATTCACTTCTGCACCTTTAAAGATTTTGAAGCGTTGTGCCTTGAGCGCAGCGTAAAGGTGCTCGACCGCCTGGCCGTCGACCACTTGCATCGACACAGCTGGGCCAGCCGTATGTGGCCTAATCTATTGGGTGAAATCGGCATCTATCGCGTCAGCGGACCTGGCGTTCAGGAACACCGCATCGCCGTTTGATCCGCCCTCGTTTCAGGAGAATTCCCATGCGTCGCCTCGCCCTTTTCCTTCTCAGTATTTGCCTGGCCTTGCCAGTGCTGGCCGAACGCAAAGTCAGCTTTGGGGAGCTGGATGTGCACTACAACGCTTTCAACTCCGGCTTTTTGCAACCCGACATCGCCGCCGCCGCTGGCCTGACCCGCAGCAAAACCCTTGGCGTGCTCAACGTCGCCGTACTGAAGGCCGGCAAAGCCAGCGCCGCCAACGTCACCGGCACGGTCACTGACCTGCTGGGCAAAGCGCGGCCGCTGGAGTTCAAGCAGGTTACCGAGAGCGGTGCCATTTACTACCTGGCGCAATTCCCCTTTGAACAACGGGAAGTGCTGCGTTTCAAACTGACGGTACAAGTCGGCGAAGGCGCGGCGAACAGCCTCGATTTCAACCAAGAATTTTTCCCGGACGACAAATGAGCAACGCCACGTTTGACCTCAGCCAACTGGTTCTGGCCAGCCACAACGCCGGCAAGCTGAAGGAACTGCAAGCCATGCTCGGCGACGCCGTGCAGGTGCGCTCGGTGGGTGAGTTCAGTCAGATCGAGCCGGAAGAGACCGGCTTGTCGTTTATCGAAAACGCCATCCTCAAGGCCCGCAACGCCGCGCGAGTTTCCGGCCTGCCGGCGCTAGCCGACGACTCCGGCCTGGCGGTGGATGCCCTGGGCGGCGCGCCGGGCATTTATTCGGCACGCTATGCCGATGGCCAGGGCGATGCGGCGAACAACGCCAAATTGCTGCTCGCCCTTCAAGGCCTACCGGCCGAAAAACGAACCGCGCAGTTCGTGTGCTGCCTGGCACTGGTTCGTCATGCCGACGACCCGCTGCCAATCATCTGCGAAGGCCTTTGGCATGGGCGCATTCTTGAACAAGCCGAGGGCGAACATGGTTTCGGCTACGACCCGCTGTTCTGGGTGCCGGAACGCAACTGCTCCAGCGCCGTGCTGACCCCCGCCGAGAAAAACCAGCTGAGCCACCGCGCCCGCGCCATGGCATTGCTGCGCGAGCGTCTGGGCCTGGCATGAACGACACCACAGGCGGGCTGATCTTTCCGCGCGCCGCTGATCAAGGTTCGTTAGATAACGGCAACCTCCTGCAATTGCCGCCCTTGGCGTTGTACATCCATATTCCCTGGTGCGTGCGCAAATGCCCGTACTGCGACTTCAACTCTCACACTGCGAGCCCGGAGTTGCCGGAAGTCGCCTACGTTGACGCTCTGCTGGCGGATCTGGAGCGTGATTTACCGCTGGCCCACGGCCGTGAGCTGACCTCGATTTTCTTCGGCGGCGGCACGCCCAGCCTGTTTAGCGCCGATGCATTGGGGCGACTGCTCGAAGGCGTCGAGCAACGCATCCGCTTTGCGACCGACATCGAAATCACTCTGGAAGCCAACCCCGGCACGTTCGAACAGAACAAGTTTCGCGCCTACCGACAGCTCGGTATCAACAGGCTCTCCATCGGCGTGCAAAGCTTCCAGCAGACCAAGCTGCAAGCACTCGGCCGTATCCACAACGGCGATGAAGCCATGCGCGCCGCCGACATGGCGCGTAACGCCGGCTTCGACAACTTCAACCTCGACTTGATGCACGGCCTGCCGGATCAGTCGCTGGACGATGCTTTAAGCGATTTACGTCAGGCCATTGCGTTGTCGCCGACGCATTTGTCCTGGTACCAGCTGACGCTGGAGCCGAACACGGTGTTCTGGAATCAGCCGCCGACGCTGCCCGAGGACGACACGCTATGGGATATCCAGGAAGCCGGTCTGGCGCTGCTGGCCGAGCACGGCTTCGCGCAGTACGAAGTGTCGGCCTACGCCCGAGACGGCAAGCGTGCGCGGCACAACCTGAATTACTGGAGCTTTGGCGATTTCCTCGGCATCGGTGCGGGCGCTCACGCCAAACTGAGCAGCCCGGACGGGCAGATACTGCGCACCTGGAAAACGCGGTTGCCCAAGGATTACCTCGACCCGACAAAAAATTTCCAAGCCGGTGCCAAGGCGCTAACCGCCGAGGAACTGCCGTTCGAGTTCTTGATGAACGCATTGCGCCTGACTGATGGCGTAGCGGCCGAGCTGTTCAGCCAGCGCACCGGTTTGCCCCTGGCAGCGTTAGCTAAAGCCCGTGAACAAGCACAACAGCGAGGCCTGCTGGTCGCCGACGAAAACCGGCTGGTGGCGACGCCTGAAGGTCAGTTGTTTCTCAACGACCTGCTGCAGTATTTTTTGCCCTGACTTCGACGCCCCGCTGGGCTAAGGACACCAGATGGACCTGATTCTCGACCTGATCGCCACCGTCTCGCGCTGGACTCGCGGCCATCTTTACGACATTTCGCTGGCGATTATGGCCACCGTCTTGGTGCTGTTTGGTCCAGGGATCAACACCTGGATTCAGCAACGTATCGGCGGCCTGAATTTTATTTTCCGTACGTTGCTGTTCGTGCTCATCTGCGCGGTCGGTTACGGCCTGGCGATGATCTTCCTCACGCCGTGGGTGGCCAAGGGTCTTGGCTACTTCAATAACTACACCCTGGCGCCGGTTCTGCTACTAGTCTTCTTCCTCATCGGCGTGATCGCCGACCGCAACTAAGCCGGCTTCCGCCTGGCGACCATGCGGCAGCCAGCAGAGGAGCAGGGCTATGAAAGCGCTCAAACATCTTTATCTGTATTTCCAGGACGGGCAGCGCTTGATCATGCGCTTCCCCGAACAAAGCGACGATCCGGTGGTGATTGCTCGCGCCTTACGTCAGCAACTCGAGTCACCGTTCCTGAGCATCGCCGTTAACGGCGACCTGCTGATGATTCCGCGTGACAGCATCAAGTACCTGCAAATTAGCCCCGCGCCGTCGTCACTGCCGGAGCCAACCCTGGTGGGCGCGGTGCTGGTGGATTAACGGTCGCCCATAAAAAATCGCGGCTGACCCCGCCCCCACACAATCCAGCCTCTGTGGGAGCGGTTTCAGCCGCGATTCTTTTAAACGTCACGCTATTTCAGAGCGGGCTGCGAGCAGCCCATCAATCAATTCCCTTCGCGGCGCAGCGCCTGCGGCGTGAAGTCACCTGGGCCGAGCTTGGCGTTGAAGTCGTACATGATTTCATTGTTATCCAGACCATCGGCGAAGTAGCGCTTGCCGGCGAAGTCATAAATGGTTTCCAGCGTGCTGCCGAACATCGGCACATCGTAATAGCTGATCGGGTGGCTTTCCTGCAGGCCGACCAACTTGTCGTCCTTGTCGTACAGGTCTACCGCCAGGATCTGCCAGCTATCTTCATCGAGGTAGAAGCGACGTTTGGCGTACGGGTGGCTGAAGCCTTTGCGCAGCGACGCTTCGACGATCCACACGCGGTGCAGTTCGTAGCGCAACAACTCGGGGTTGATGCTCTTGGCTTGCAGAATCATGTCGTACGGAATGCCTTTCTGGTGCACCGCATAGCTGTTGTACGGCACGAGCATTTCTTTCTTGCCTACCAGCGTCCAGTCGTAACGGTCCGGCGCGCCGTTGTAGGAGTCGACCATGTCGGCGGTGGCCATGCCGTTGGTGTCTGGCTGCAACGTGTCGAAGGCCAGCATCGGCAGACGACGCACGCGGCGCTCGCCCCGGTTGAAACGCCACGCCTTACGGATGGACAGCACCTGATCAAGCGTTTCCTGCACCACCAACGCCGACCCGGCGAGCTTGGCAGGGGCGACCACGCTGTATTTGTAGAAGAACAACGTGTTGTCCAGATCCGACGGGGTCACACCTTCACGGCCGTAGCGGAAATAGATGTCACGGTCGAGCTTAAGCAGGTTGTACGCACCGTTGGACAGGACCGCAGCCTGGTTGGTGACGAAGTGAATCTGCTCGCCCCGGTAGCGCATCACGTGGTTCCAGATCGCTTCCTGCCCGGTTTGTGGCATCGGGAAAGGGATGCCGGAGGCTGCGCCTTGAACGCCGTTACCGCCGGAAATCAGTTCGGCGTTGCTGGCGTTGTAGCGGGTAGCGTCGTAGATGCGTTGCGGCGCCGCAGCACTGCGGTGGGTCGGGAATACGCGCAGGTAATAATCGGGATTGGTTTCCAGCAATGTCTTCAAACCGACCGGCAGTTGCGCTTGGTACTGCGCGACGTTTTTGCTGTTGACCGTGTATTGCGCAGACTCGTTGGCATACGGGTCGGGGTGGTGCATGCCGGGCTTATAGCCAGGAATCGGCTGCGCCAGACCGCCGTTCCACTCGGGAATCGTGCCGGCGGCATTACCTTTGCGTTCGCCGCCCAGCGGGGTGAGGTCGCCATTCAGCCGGTTGGCCTGAACCGCGTCGACTTTGGCGTATGCATTCACTGCACACATCGCGAGCAGCAGTACTCCAATACTTCTCAACACAGACTTTCTCCTTGGGGCGAGTCGGTAACGCGCCACCTTTATTATTTATCCAGCCAGTCTTGCGTATTGCTGTGGTGAGGTAGCCGGCTTGGGCCGGTCTGGTTTAGTAACGGTGCAGCACGCTTTCAACATGTTCCAGGCTGGCGGTAGGCGTTAACTGCCGCCAGCCCAGGGCATTTATCGATCAGTCTAGACGCTCAAATTTAAGATCCCACACGCCATGCCCCAACCGTTCGCCGCGGCGCTCGAATTTGGTGATCGGACGCTCTTCGGGACGCGGCACATAAGTGCCGTCTGCCGCCTGGTTGCGGTAACCGGGGGCGGCTTGCATCACTTCCAGCATCACTTCGGCGTAGGGCTGCCAATCGGTGGCCATATGCAACACGCCGCCGACCTTCAGCTTCTGCCGCACCAACTCAGCGAATTCAGGCTGCACGATGCGACGCTTATGGTGACGCGCCTTGTGCCAAGGGTCCGGAAAGAACAACAGCAGGCGGTCCAGGCTGGCGTCGGCGACACAGCGTTTGAGCACCTCGATCGCATCGCAGTCATACACGCGCAGGTTTTTCAGGTCCTGGGTCAACACGCCATTGAGCAACGCGCCGACACCGGGACGGTGCACTTCGACGCCGATGAAGTCTTGCTCGGGCGCAGCGGCGGCCATCTCCAGCAGCGAGTGGCCCATGCCAAAACCGATTTCCAGAGTGCGCGGCGCCGAGCGGCCGAACACCTGATCGAAATCCACAAAGTCGTCCGCCAGCGGCAGCACGAACAGCGGCTTGCCGATGTCCAGGCCACGCTGCTGTCCTTCGGTCATGCGGCCAGCGCGCATCACGAAGCTCTTGATTGCGCGGTGCTTGCGCGTATCGGCTGGGGCTTCGTCTTGGACGTCAGCCTGGGGATCTAACGGTTCAGTCATGTTGGCTCTTACTTGATCAGACCATCCAGCGGCGAAGACGCGCTGGCATAGAGTTTTTTCGGCATGCGCCCGGCGAGATACGCCATACGCCCAGCCACAATGGCGTGCTTCATGGCTTCGGCCATCAGCACCGGGTTTTGCGCGTGGGCGATCGCGCTGTTCATGAGCACGGCTTCACAACCGAGTTCCATGGCGATGGTAGCGTCGGAGGCCGTACCGACGCCGGCATCGACGAGCACCGGAACCTTCGCTTCTTCAAGAATGATGCGCAGGTTATAGGGGTTGCAGATGCCTAGCCCCGTGCCAATCAGCCCCGCCAGCGGCATGACAGCAATGCAGCCCATCTCGGCCAGCTGGCGCGCAATGATCGGGTCGTCGCTGGTGTAAACCATCACGTCGAAGCCATCTTTAACCAGCACTTCGGCGGCCTTGAGGGTTTCGATGACGTTGGGAAACAGGGTTTTCTGATCAGCCAATACTTCCAGCTTCACCAGTTTGTGACCGTCCAACAGCTCACGCGCCAGACGGCATGTGCGCACGGCTTCTGCCGCGTCGTAGCAGCCGGCGGTGTTGGGCAGAATGGTGTAACGATCTGGCGGAATGACATCGAGCAGATTCGGTTCATCCGGATTCTGGCCGATGTTGGTGCGGCGCACGGCCACCGTCACGATCTCGGCGCCTGAAGCTTCGATGGCGCGGCGGGTTTCATCGAGGTCTTGATACTTGCCAGTGCCCACCAGCAGGCGAGACTGATAAGTGCGTCCGGCCAGGGTAAACGGCTTATCGGTGCGAGATTGGCTCATCGAAAATCCTCATGCAGTAACGCTAATCGGGTGGGCGACAGTCGGAAGCGAACGTGTTAACCGCCGCCTATGGCGTGCACGACTTCCAGCGCGTCGCCTTCGTGCAAAACAGTTTCGCCATGTTGACTACGGGGCACGATGTCGAGGTTGAGCTCGACCGCAACGCGCCGACCGGTGAGATCCAAGCGTACCAGCAGGTCCGCAACGGTCTGGCCGTCAGCCATTTCGAAAGGTTCACCATTCAACTGAATGCGCATAACAGGCAATCACAAAAGTGAGGGGGCCGGCATTCTAGCCCCAACGCAAGCGCCGACCAAGGCAAAGGCACGCCATTCGTCTCACAATTGACGCCGCGGTCAGGTTGTCTCATTTCGCTCATCGGCCCGGTTTGCGCCAGGCCGCGAGCCCGAAGCAAAACCAGCCGCCGAGAAAAGCCACGCCGCCAAACGGCGTAACAATGC
Organism: Pseudomonas sp. AC070; assembly: GCF_979258635.1. Lineage (NCBI taxonomy): Bacteria > Pseudomonadati > Pseudomonadota > Gammaproteobacteria > Pseudomonadales > Pseudomonadaceae > Pseudomonas > Pseudomonas sp. AC070. The sequence goes on along the minus strand of NZ_OZ409871.1, from coordinate 113,258 downwards.
CCAGCTTCGTCATCCCGGTCAGGGTCAATAAGTAGAGGCTTCCGGAAAACAACACGTTGCCGGTTGCAAATAACCAGCCTGCCGCACTTAGGGAGCGACTCGGTAGATGCGGCGCCAAGAGGGCCACAGCCAATAACCCGAGGGCATGCAGCATTTGATAATGGGTGCCCGTCTGGAAGATCGCCAGGTACTCGGGCGACAGCGTGGCCTTGAGGCCGTGCGCTGCAAAGGCTCCTAACGCGACGCCAGTGAAACCAAAAAACGCCCCCAGCAATAAAAATCGACGCAACGTAAACCTCCGGAGTGGGTGACAGCAGAAGACCTTCAAAACGTGCGTTGCGCCGAACAGCAACGGCTGGGCTCATTAATGCACGTACAGGCTGATAGTAAACGGTACGGAAAACTGTTGCGCAGCCGGGGTGTCGGTGGTGGTTTGGTAGTACCTGAACGTCAACAACGCGCCGCCGACCCCACGATTACTTCCCGACGCAGGCCCACCGTCGAACCAGTTCGAACCGGCCATATGGTCCCCGCAATCCGCCCGGCAATAATGACCATGTGAGGAAGAGACGGTGCCTGAAGCCGGGTCGACGTAGTCTCGGCCCTGCGCGTCATAGCTAACAGGAGATCAAGGCAATGCGAGCGAGTTTTGTCCCAATAACACTGGCGAATCGTTAAGCAGGATCTGCACGCCGACATCGCTCGTCTCGGACGGCATGCCTACACCGTCGACGCCATTGTTGAGTGGAAAACCGGCGTAAACGATACAGAAACGGTGCTATCCAAAGCGGCGTCACAACTAAATAAAAGCGCTGCCGGAGCAATGCAAAGTCAGTTGCGTCAGGACCAAGGAAGGAAGTTGTTGGTAGCGAGGCTAACCGAATCGTGGACAGAGCGTTCATGCCTGCCGCACTTGAATCGTGGGCTTGGTATGCAGGACTTCTAGCGTTGGCGAGACGGCTAACATCGTTTGCGACAGCGGGATTCAGTAACCCAGAGACTACGAGTTGGTTATCAACCGCCGACGTTTCCACCTGGCCGGCGGCGAAGTACTTAATGAAACCGACACCCTGAGGAAAATGGACGCCACTAGCTGTATCGCCGGAAAATGGTCCCGTCTTCACCGAGCTCAACCGAATGGGACTGGAGGGATGCTTGTTTGATTTAGCAGTAGTTGTCCACCCGGACGAACCGTTTCACTGCTGGTGGCAAGCAGGACGGCACCGGCACGGACGCTTCCAGACGGAAATTCGACAAACATCGAAACGCCATCGGCACTGCTCGGCACCATAAAGCCCGAGCCGCGGGCACTGGAGTTAGCAGGAGGATAATAAATGACATCAAGAAGTTTGCCGCTTAGCTCGTACAAGTCGCTGCACATTCGGGCGCTGAGCGTCACCGTTTCTAGCGCTAATAAGGAGCCAGCAGGAAAGCGAGAATCCTCACGCCATGAACGATTGAATAACATCCGATAACTGGGCGCCTCTTACACTATATCCCGAGAGGCCACAGAGCTACTGACGCAAGCGCTTGCACTTGACCAATCGCAGCCGGCAAACAAGCTAGGAGAATGTGAGATGAAGCAGATAAAAAGAAATCCGGAAAACCTACCAACCGAACTACATGAGCCAAGATCCATCTTCGCTACTCCTGCAAATCCATTTGCAAAGTAAACCTATAAACCTAAATAAAACGCCGAACTAAAGCACATCTAACGTTACGGTAAACGGAACCGAGAAAGTGCTTGGCTGAGGCGTAGTCGCGGTCGTTTGATAATATTTAAAAGTAACCGTCGCACCCAGACCATCATTGTTACCCGAAGCAGCGCCGCTGTTCTCCCAGTTGGGGCCAGTCATTTCTGCATCACAATTTTTCTTACAAATCCAACCCTGCTGTTTAAGAACCCCGTAAAACGGGTCTGTAACATCGTTACTGAGGGGGGTCAGGTTCCAAAGTAACGCTTTCGATGCAACGTCAAACTTTACTGGCACGTCATCCAGAAGCAGTTGTATGCCGATATCGCTGCCGGCTTCAGGCATACCGACACCCTCCGCCCCTTTATTAAGTGGGTACGTTGCACTAAAAGAAACGGCAGGTTTGGTATCCTCGACCCCTTTGCAGGAAAACCTGAATTGATGAGACTTGGACGACGCTTCGACCGGTCCGATGCCCTGAAACGCAGATGTGCTCACCGGCGACATGGAGATAATTCTAGTCCCTGAGTTCAGGGGGATTTTGTCAAACCCCAAAATTTCGCAGCTCGGCGCACTGGCCATTCCGAGAAAGGTAATGTTATTTCCCCCGCTGCCGCCATAACGGGCAGGCATCAACAGTTGATCTTGAGCCGCTGAAACTAAGCTAGGATTTTGAACTCCGCGATAGGTGAACCAACCCAGTCCGCCTGCAACGGTAATCTCGCCTTTACTGGAGTCGCCGGAAGTATTGGCAAATGAGCCGGTTTTAACCACTGACAGTTTTACAGGGATAGTGAGTTTGGGGGATATGAGAGCGCCAGTGTTACCGACATTCCCTGCGCTGGCAGTAAGATAGATGCCTCCGGCCGCCTCGGGTGTCCCGTTCGGAAACTCTATTTCAATGGCAACACCCGCAGCATTAGTCGGTATTCGAAATCCGGATCCAGTCCGTATTGCATTCAATGGGGGGGCGTAAACAACGGCCGCTTGCTGCCCTTTCAGCTCTCGAAGGTTGCTACATAGAGATGCTGTTACGGTTGTCAAAGACATTCCCATATACGTTCCGACGGGATGACGGGAATCGTTATACCAGCGTTTGTTCGCCAACATCTTAAAACCTGCGGTTTGGAAAACGATGGGTGAAGTAATGGCATTCGGTGACGACGCTCCGCCCCAAGAGCAAGAAGCCGACGCCATCAACGACCAGAACAAAGCGCCCCCCGAACACGTGACAACGATTACCCGTCGGATAAAGAGCCCAGCTAACGCAAGCATGGAGATTACTCATATTTACATGTGGTGTAATTTCTGTCCTTACCTGAAGCGCGCATATCCAAGTTCGCAGCGCTATCCTGCTTGTTAAACTGATAATCCATCATGCAAGTGCGTCCACCCACGTTCACGAGAAGCTTTCCTTGCGCGTCCACACCCCGGGCAAAAATACTACCTGCCTGCCCTACATATCCCACAACGTTGCCCGACGTGTTGTTGAACACTTCCGCTCCAAATGGCAACGGATTGCCATCTTCGAACATACCATTTATAACAATGGTGTTTTCGCGCAGCGTTTCAAACTTGACTTTAACGATTGATCCCGCGACAGGGACCGACTCACTGCTTGTATCGGCAATTGAAATATCTGACGACAATCCCTCCGAGTCAATTTCGACCCGATTACGCGAATACGCTGAAAGATATGGAACGACTCCGTAGCCCCGGCCATCTACCACCGCGCCGCTGGAATTGGTGATACGAGCGCCATCGGCATCTTTGGCTTCTATTAATGCAACGGTTTCGCCCAAAGTTTGACCTAACGTCACGCCCCCTTCATGGACCAGCACCGATCCAGACACACCTAAAGAAGCCTGCTGATAGTCGTCCCCTTTGGTATAACCACTAGCGACAAATCCTTTGGAGCCTTGATAGGTGCCATTGAGCCCGTAGCTGGCAGACGTGTTCTGACTGTCGAGACCTTGGGTGGTTGAGATGCCGTAGGTGTACTCTTGGTCATTGCCCGCTATACCACCCAGTTGCATCTGCCCGTAACTGCCCGACTCCGAATTACGCGTCGTACTTGCCGAAACATAGTTTCGGCCATAATTAGAAGCGAAAATCGGGATGCTAAAGTTCAGCCGAAATTCGTTATACCTCCTGTCATCCTTATCTTTGACCCGTGATAGAGCGACGTCATAATTTAGGTCTCGGAACCGATTTGCATACGACAGCTGAAACTGCGTATCTGACCCTTCGCGATTCCAGAAATTGCGCGTAGAGCCGCTGACAGATACAGCGCCAAGATTGTAAGGGAGTCTTTGGCGCAAGTTCATATCAAAACGCCCTTTCTGCTTCGCCCGGTAACCGTATCCCAGACCGTCATCGGTGGGTCCGTTCTGAAAATTTGAATCCTGGCTCGTAACAAACTCACTAAATGACCAGAAGCCGCGACTGGAGAACCTGTAACTGGATAGCGTGACGTTAGTGCCAGTTGGCTCATAAAGCGTTGAATAGACAAATCGGATGCTATCGCCATTGATAGCATCCGATCCTCCCAGACTCGCACTTGAGTAGGTGTAGTCAGCCGATATACCGCCCAAATACGTACTAACGGCACTACCTAGGGCCACAGCCTGGTAGGCTTCGCTTCCGACAAATCCACCGAATGCTGTAACGTAGTTGTTTACGCCGTGCTGAAAGTTAACCTGCCCAACCACGGGTTTAAAATTGCTGTAAGACGGCGTCCAAGCTTCCCCGAGACTCGCCGAGTATTTGGACTGACCAGGACGGAGCAATTGCACTAAAGACGAGTACGGCACAGTAAAGCTTTTAATCGAGCCATCCGCCTCCGTTACGGTAACGTCCAGATCATTACCGTAACCACTCAGCATTAGATTTTTGATTTCAAAAGGGCCCGGCGGCACGGCCCGTTCATAGATAATTGCGCCCCCCTGTTTGATCGTTAACTTAGCGTTCGAATCCGCCGTTCCGATTACCACCGGCGCATAACTTCTAAGCGAGGCAGGCAACATCCGCATATCTGTTGAAATAAACGCGCCTTGCAAGCCATAGGAGTCGAACAGTTGGCCATCGGTATAATTCTGCCCAACCGTAAGGGTGCTGCTCAACCGCTCTATATCCGTCTGCGCATAGGTACGCTGATTTTGATATGAACGGTTTTCACCGTCAGCCGCTATAGAGGAGATATTCCGAATCCGCCACCCCTCGACATTCATTCCGCTTTCAAAATACGCGAATGCTTGAGTCGAAGCGTTACCATAACTGCTTGAATTAAATGCGTCTATGGAATAGTTCAACCGCGCGGCATTGATGCCTCTATCCCATTCAAGCGGACTAATATAATCCCTGGGCCGCTCTATTAAATAGGCCTGAGGAATGTAAGCTTCAAGACGTTGCTCGGAAAAATCGAAGTTCACCGAGGCGCCGGGTACGACGGTTTCTATCTGACGGCATTTACCAGTGGCTGCGCCCTCCGAAATCCACTTAGAGTCTTCTTCAAGTAACTTTGAGATATCAATACCGAGCAAGGAAAAATCCTTTGCAGTAAAACAGGCTATTGCAGACTTTTTGTCTGCCACAGAAATAAATTTTATCGAAGTTGACCTTTGTAGTTCGTCGTTCAGATATAAATCTACTTTAAAGTTTCCAGGAGGCGCTGGATTACCGTCAGTAAACCTCGATAAATCTGCACTGTGCTTCTCGCCAGGCGCGCCCCACAACATACTATTGTCGAACTCCACGGCGGCGTATTTTTCTGGTGTGGCCAGCGCTGGAGCAACGAAGATCAACACCAAATGCGCGCATATGATTGAAAACGCTGTCAGATTCCGGCTTTGATTTTTCATATTATAACCAGAAGATATTAGAACGTAGCGGCGGGCTTTTTCCAAACAGGGGACCCGCCATAATCATTTACCGACTTATAGGTAACTGATGGCGAATGCTGAGAGCTACGCACTCTTTTTAATTCAAATATTTTTGTCGTATAAGGCGCTATCATTTCCGCTTCTACAACGCCTCCATCATCGTTAGATCCGACGCCTAATGTGCTGATATTCACGTGATAGGGAGTAGGGTTTTCTAACATCACTCTCCCAGGCTGGTATTTAACAATCAACTTTTCCGGCGCATCATTCGCGACCCCATCCAACCCCTTAGGCCGCAGGAATATTTTTATGCGTGTTCGAAAGCGAAACTGTAGATAGTTATCATCAGCGTTTAACTTAGGCTTGCTGGGAATTTCCAGAACGTTCAACCAATACACTGACTCTCGGTCCGACGGCACCGGAAGACTACGGGTGTACTGTATCTTCGCGACCTGCCCCTTTTTCGGATCAATTCGGAATATTGGGGTCGTCACGACAAATGGAACCCGAATATTTTCCGGACTCGCTTTTTTGTCGCCATCGTCAATCCAAATCTGAACGAGTTTTGGTTCTGCGCCTTCATTTGTCATACGTATAGAAACTTCGGTCTTCTCCTCGGGATATATCACGCGCGTGCCATCCAAAACGACCGAGGCAAAAACAGGACCGGAAAAAATAACAGAAATAATAAACGGGGATATTTTAAAAGCTGACCGTAAGTACTGAAGGATATTAGTGCGCATGTTTTCACCTGACACCGAAAACTAAAACTATTAATTTGACTCGACTAAAAAAGTAACTGTACCACTAACTTTTCCTTCCGTGGCTGCACCGGTAGCGTAGTACTGAACAAAGAAATCGAATTTCGCTCTATTTTCGCCCGCCGCTCCTATAGCATTGCCCGTGCTACTAACTTGCTGGCCTTTCGCTGCATTTACATCCACTGCAATCCCAGCGGAATTAAGAATCTGCAACTGGACATTTTGCGCTCCGTCCACCGCAGTATTTGGCAGTCGTCCTGAAGTCCCGACTGCAATTGATGCGAGCGGATCGCCTTCGAAGTAGATAAACGAATCAGCTGGACACCCTTTAATCTCTATTGAAAACGGTGTCCGGCCAGTCGTATCGCTGGCATTCCTTAATGAGGAACTCGGCGCGAGTGGTAACTTAACAAGCTGCTCTTTGCCTACAACAACACATGTAGCGGCGGTTACTTTTCCCTCGACGGTGAAACTCGCAGTTGCCCCATTGCAATAGTGCGAGAACAAAAACAAGAGTGCATATATTATGGATTTTTTCATGTAGCACCCAGGATAATGAAAAGCAATGCCTGGCGGGGCCGCCAGGCATTTAACTTAGACTTTATTGATAGTCAATTTCATAGTCCACGCTGGACTTCAAGCCACCCGCAGTAGCACCGCCTTTTACTGAGATGTACTCGACAAAATACCTAAGAGATGCAGATCCTATACTGTTAGTCTCAACAAGGGCTTCTTCGGTAGCGCCTTGAGCACCACGTCCCAAAGACAAATCCATTGGATCGGTATCTTTGTTTAATATTTGAAGTTCGACATTCGTGGTTGCGTTCGTTGTCTCGGTATTCAGCAAATGCCCATCCGCAGTAATGGTATTTCCGGCTGTGAAATACACTGAAGCCTTACCTGCCAACGGGGACGGGGTCCCCGACGCCGTCGCCGCCGAGCAATCGGAAAGCTCAAAATTTAAGAAAGTACGACCGGCTGTAGAGGCTTTCGCCGTAAGAAGCTTGGACGAAACGATGGGCAGTTTCACCGTTGCGTTATTGCCTTGCTTATTTACTGATACCGTGCAAGTGGTATCAGAAACACCGCCTTCAAAGTCGATTTTCCCTTCGTTCGCAGTCGCCACTTGGGCCAAGCCAGCCAGAACGAGGCTAGAGCTGAGTGCAGCCAATTTGTTTTTCATAGAAGACTCGTAGAATTATGTTTAACGTGAAAAGGTATTGATATCTAAAGCCCCGGTAATATTAGTTAAATCTCCATTCGAAACTGCAATCAGCCTCCGACCGAGGCGTGGGAATAATCCGTAGAAGTTGGAATTTCCCGACCTGAAAAACGGATTTATGCGTAAGGTGTCGTCGACTACTGTGCACTGCATGCCGGACTTCGGTAGACGCGACTCAGAAATGTTTACTCCCAAACACGCCTCGAAGGCGCTCACGGGAGCGTGGGGGGCTTTTGACTTTAAAAGCCTTAATGTGGGCGAGGCTGTTTATGTGAGCAACGCTATACTCCTGTGCCTACTCTCAAGGCCCCGCTACGCATGGTTCGAAAACTTTTCCGAAGTATGTTCAGGTCTTTGCTCTGGTTCGCCGCAGCCTCAGTGCTCCTGGTGCTTGTTCTGCGCTGGGTGCCGCCCCCTGGATCCGCTCTTATGGTTGAGCGAAAGGTTGAGTCATGGATTGATGGCAAACCAATCGACCTCAAGCGCACTTGGCGCCCATGGGCGGAGCTGTCGGATGATTTGAAAATTGCCGTAATCGCAGGTGAAGACCAGAAGTTTGCTGAACACTGGGGTTTCGACGTGGAGGCTATTCAGGCGGCCCTTGATCACAACGAACGTGGCGGCAATCTGCGCGGCGCCAGCACGATCAGTCAGCAAGTGGCGAAGAACCTTTTCCTTTGGCCCGGTCGAAGCTGGCTGCGTAAAGGGCTGGAGGTGTGGTTTACCGGCTTGCTGGAGTTGCTCTGGCCGAAGCAGCGAATCCTTGAGGTTTACCTAAATACCGTGGAGTGGGGTAGCGGGGTGTTTGGAGCGGAGGCGGCTGCGCGCGCGCACTTTGGCGTGGGAGCACCCTACCTGACCGCCCGGCAGGCCAGTTTGATGGCGGCGGTGTTGCCCAACCCGCTGAAGTGGAGCGCCGGCAAGCCGACCGGCTATGTCAACCGCCGGGCCAACTGGATTCGCCAACAGATGCGTCAGTTAGGCGGCAGTGACTACATCGTGCAAATGCAGAAGGGCCGCCGCTCCTGATTGGCGATTCGCTTACTGTTTAAGCGAGCTGCGGGGCACGACATGGAGTAGTAAAAGGGCACCGTTTTCTACATGAACCGTCAGGCCTTGCGCGGGATACACCCAGCCTTCTCCGCTAGTGAGCTGCAAGCGCAAACGCGGCGGTCCAAAAGTGGCGACGGCCTGATCTTCGGCCACCGGCTGTTCGGGACGCAGCATTAAAGAAGAGAGCCTGTGACCGCTCAGTTCGCCCAGCATCTGGCTGCTCAGGGGTTGTTCAGGGTCGGTAGGCTTGAGGCCCGTCGCCGTCATCAAGCTGGTGTGCTCTTGCTCGGTGAGCACCAGCGCTGCTTCGACCTTCCATTGCTCGCCCATGCTGTCCAGGCTGGAACGAAAAAGCAGCTGAGGGCCGACCAGTCTAGGTTTTAACCATAGTTCTCCAGCACTCACTGCGTTCAAACGTCCCAGCGTTAGCGCGCCTTCCGCCATTGGCGACATAATTTCTTTCTGCCAGCGCGCCATGCCGGCAAGCGGTTCTGACGCGCTTCGCCCGTGCATCAACCAGCCGCCCCAAGCAAAGAAGGCAATGGCGATCGCCACAAAAAGCAGCCAGTGCTGCATACGTAGCGGTGGCATGGTCATGGACAGTCTCCGAACAGGGTTAAACACGCAGGCAGAAAAAAGCCGCACCTGGGTGCGGCTTCAGTCCTTTCGCTTTGACACTCAGGCGGCGATTGAGCCTTTGAGTTTGTTCATAGCGTTCTTTTCCAGCTGACGAATACGCTCGGCTGAAACGTTGTACTTCGCGGCCAACTCATGAAGGGTCGCTTTTTCTTCAGCCAGCCAGCGCTGGTAGAGAATATCGCGGCTGCGTTCATCAAGGCCTTCCAGCGCCTCATGCAGGTTCGCAGTAGCGCTGTCGCTCCAATCGGAATCTTCCAACTGGCGAGCAGGGTCGTAGCGATGGTCTTCCAGGTAATTGGCCGGCGACTGGAAGGCGCTTTCGTCGTCCGCCTCTGCAGCGGGGTCGAAAGCCATGTCATGGCCGGTCAAGCGGCTTTCCATTTCGCGCACTTCGCGCGGTTCCACGCCCAGGCTTTCGGCCACAGCGTGGACTTCGTCGTTATTGAGCCAAGCCAAACGCTTTTTCTGGCTGCGCAGATTGAAGAACAATTTGCGCTGGGCCTTGGTGGTGGCCACTTTGACGATGCGCCAGTTGCGCAGGATGAACTCGTGAATTTCAGCTTTGATCCAGTGCACAGCGAACGACACCAAACGCACGCCCATTTCTGGGTTGAAACGTTTGACGGCCTTCATCAGGCCAACGTTGCCTTCTTGGATCAGGTCGGCCTGTGCCAGACCGTAACCGGAATAACTTCTGGCGATATGGACAACAAAGCGCAGGTGCGCGAGCACCATTTGGCGAGCGGCTTCGAGGTCTTGATGGTAGAAAAGACTCTCGCCCAGTTCGCGCTCCTGCTCAACAGTCAGCAGTGGAATGCTATTGACCGCATGCACATAGGCTTCCAGGTTGGCACCTGGGACTAAAGCATGGACAGGTTGCAAAGAATTGCTCATGCGAATCCTCCGACTCACGAAACTCGTGCCTTTTGAGCACTGCCCGGATAAGACCAGACAGTTGACTCGAAAGTTCAAAAGCACGAAATAACACTAATAAACAGTAACTTACTACTTCGGGGCCAACTCGTTCAAGTGACGGGCCACCGCAAGCCAGGCGCCAATATACCCCAACAACACCGCGCCAAGTAGCAGCGATAAACCGTCGGACAACGGCACCCCTGCCAAGGTAAAGTCGCTGCCGTACAGCCCGGCCAAACGCACCACGGCGCCGTTCAACCAGTCCAGACCAAACGCCAGCACGGCCCACGACAGCACACCTGCTCCCAGGCCGTACAGCGCGCCCATATAAAGGAAGGGACGTCGCACGTAGCTGTCAGTTCCACCTACCAGCTTGATGACTTCAATTTCGGTGCGACGATTTTCGATGTGCAGCCGGATGGTGTTACCGATCACCAGCAGCAAGGCCATCACCAGCAATAGCGTCAGCCCGAAGACGAACCGCTCGCCCAGTTTCAAAATGGCGCTCAAGCGTTCAACCCAGAGCAAATCGAGCTGCGCCTGCTGAACCTTGGGCAGTTCCGCCAGGCGTAAGCGCAAGGCTTCCAGCGCAGGTTTATCCACCTCCTTCGGCGTCACCAGAATCACGGCCGGCAACGGGTTCTCGGGTAGCTCTTTCAGCGCTTCACCCAAGCCGGACTGCTGCTGAAACTCGGCCAGCGCTTGTTCGCGGCTAATCCATTCGGACTCAGCCACATCATTCATTTCTGCAATCTGCGCGCGCAGCTTTTCGCCGTCCGCTTCGTTGGCATCGAGCGTCAGGAACAAAGAAATTTGTGCCGCGCGCTGCCAGGAACCGCCCAAGCGCTCCACATTGTTGAGCAGCAGCGACAAGCCCATGGGCAAGCTCAGCGCCACGGCCATCACCAGACAGGTAAAGAAACTGCCGATGGGCTGCTTGGCCAGGCGACGCAAGCTGTCGATCAAGCTCGAACGATGGGCTTCCACCCAGGCGTGCAGCAAGGTGGAGAAGTCCGGGCTGCCGTCGTCTTTTTTCTGATCGTTCTTCTTTGGCGCGGCGCCGACGCGCTCGGCGGCGGAAGACGGTTCCTGAGTATTACGTGTGGCGCTCATTAACCGGCCTCCCCGTCACCAATCAATCGGCCGCGCTGCAACGTCAACATGCGGTGACGCATGCGCGCGATCAAGGCCAGGTCATGACTGGCGATCAGCACGCTGGTGCCCATGCGGTTGATGTCTTCGAATACGCCCATGATTTCAGCCGCCAATCGCGGGTCGAGGTTACCGGTCGGTTCATCCGCCAGCAGCAAGGCTGGGCGGTGCACAACGGCGCGAGCAATGCCGACGCGCTGCTGCTGACCGGTGGAAAGATCGCCGGGAAACAGATCGCGCTTGTCGCTAAGGGCAACGCGCTCCAGCGCCGCATCGACGCGCTTGGCGATGTCGGGCTTGGACAACCCGAGAATCTGCAGCGGCAACGCCACGTTGTTGAACACGGTGCGATCGAACAGCAGCTGGTGATTCTGGAAAACCACGCCGATCTGGCGGCGCAGGAAAGGAATCTGAGCGGTGGTAATTTGCGCCAGGTCCTGGCCCGCCAGCAGCAGCTTGCCCGAGGTTGGCCGCTCCATCGCCAGAATCAAGCGCAGCAAGGTGCTCTTGCCGGCGCCCGAATGCCCGGTCACGAACAGAAATTCGCCGCGTCGCACGCGAAAACTCAGCTCATGCAGGCCGACATGGCCGTTGGCGTAGCGTTTACCCACCTGCTCAAAGCGAATCATGCGTGCTCCCGCTCGGCAAACAAGGCTTGAACAAAGGCTTCAGCTTCAAAGGTGCGAAGGTCGTCAATGCCCTCACCCACACCGATGTAGCGGATCGGCAGGCCGAACTGTTTGGCCAACGCGAAAATCACGCCGCCTTTGGCTGTGCCGTCCAGCTTGGTCAGCGCTAGGCCGGTGAGGCTAACGGTCTGATTGAATTGCTTGGCCTGGCTGATGGCGTTCTGCCCGGTGCCGGCGTCCAGCACCAGCAACACTTCGTGCGGGGCGGTTTCGTCGAGCTTGCCGATCACGCGGCGCACTTTTTTCAGCTCTTCCATCAGGTTGTCTTTGGTATGCAGACGGCCCGCTGTGTCTGCGATCAGCACGTCGATCCCGCGGGCAGTCGCCGCCTGGACCGCATCGAAGATGACCGAGGCCGAGTCGGCGCCAGTGTGCTGAGCGATGACCGCAATCTGGTTGCGCTCGCCCCACACCTGCAACTGCTCGACCGCCGCCGCGCGGAAGGTGTCGCCCGCAGCGAGCATCACTTTCTTGCCTTCCTGCTGAAGCTTTTTGGCCAATTTACCGATGGTGGTGGTTTTGCCGGCGCCGTTGACGCCGACTACCAGAATCACGAATGGCTTTTTTTCCGCCGGAATAACGAGCGGCTGCTCGACCGGTTTGAGCAGCGACGCCAGTTCCTCTTGCAGCGCCTTATATAAGGCACCGCTGTCGATCAACTGCTTGCGCGCTACTTTCTGCGTGAGGCTCTGGATGATTGCCGTGGTGGCTTCAACGCCGACGTCGGCGGTCAGCAGGCGTGTTTCGATCTCATCGAGCAAGTCATCGTCGATGGCCTTTTTGCCAAGGAACAAGCTGGCCATGCCTTCGCCGAGGCTGGCGCTGGTTTTCGACAACCCCTGTTTCAGGCGCGCGAAGAAACCGGCTTTGCTTTCTGGCGACGCCGATACTGCGGGCCCAGGCACCGGCGCGACCACCACGGGGGCTTCGCTTATAGGCGGCGCGACTGGCGCAACAACAACTGGCTCAGCAACAACCGGTTCAGGCGTGGGAAGAGTTGGCTCTGGCGCTGGGACGGGTGCCGCAACAGGCTCCAGAACCGGCGCGATGACCACTTCAGGCACCACGGTCGGTTGCTGTTCCTGGGCGGGCATCTCGGTTGCCGGAGCGTCGATAACCGGTGCTGCCTCAGCAGGCGCAAACTCGCTCGGCGCTACGGTTTCGACCGCAGTTTCAGGCGCCGCAGCGGGCTCCTGAGGCTTTTTGCGCAGCCAACCGAACAGGCTTTTTTTCTCCCCGGACTTCTCGTCGGAAGGGGCCGGAGCGTTGTTCCCAGCAGCGGCTGGGGTCTTCTTGTCGTCTTTGGAACCAAACATGGAGAGCGGCTATCTCAAGGGTGCGACGCGCCAACAGGGTAAAAACCCAACAGCCGTGGCCGCCAATAAAATGGATGAGTATCCTAGCACCTCCGCGCCCGCCGACGCTAAGACCAAGCGGGCCTTCTCGACAGGTCATTCACTTCATGAAAATGCTTGCCCGCAGCGCCACCGGGCTGCTGCTCGCGGCCCTTTGCCTGCCGCTGTCCACATTCGCCGCCGATACCCAACCCACTGAAGAGTTCACTCTCGCTAACGGCCTGAAGGTTGTGGTGCGTGAAGACCACCGTGCGCCCGTGGTGGTTTCCCAGGTTTGGTACAAGGTCGGCTCCAGTTACGAAACGCCCGGGCAAACCGGCCTTTCCCACGCCCTTGAGCACATGATGTTCAAGGGCAGCGCCAAGATGAAACCCGGCGAAGCGTCCCTGGTGCTGCGCGAATTGGGCGCCGAAGAAAACGCCTTTACCAGCGACGATTACACCGCCTACTACCAAGTGCTGGCTCGCGACCGTCTGCCCGTGGCCTTCGAGCTTGAAGCCGACCGCATGGCCAGCCTGCGCCTGCCGCCGGAAGAATTTCGAAGTGAAATCGAAGTCATCAAAGAAGAGCGCCGGATGCGCACCGATGATAAACCCAGCTCGCTGGCTTACGAGCGCTTCAAGGCCATGGCCTATCCCGGTAGCGGCTACGGCACACCCACCATCGGCTGGATGGCCGACCTGCAGCGCATGAGCGTGGAAGAACTGCGCCACTGGTACGAAACCTGGTACACGCCCAACAACGCCACATTGGTGGTGGTGGGCGACGTCACGGTCGCCGAGGTGAAAACCCTGGCCGAGCGCTACTTCGGCCCCGTTCCCAGCCGCCCGATTCCCACCGCCAAAGCGCCTTTGGAACTGGCTGAGCCGGGCGAGCGACGCCTGCGTCTGTACCTACAAACGCAACTGCCAAGCCTGATGATGGGCTTCAACGTGCCAAGCCTGGCCACCGCCGCCAACCCGCGCGATGCCCACGCCCTGCGCCTGATTTCGGCACTGCTCGACGGTGGCTACAGCGCGCGCTTGCCCACGCAACTGGAGCGCGGCGAGGAATTGGTGTCTGGCGCTTCCGCCAGCTACGACGCCTACAACCGCGGCGACAGCCTGTTCATGCTCTCCGCCACGCCCAACGTGCAAACCGGCAAAACCCTGGCCCAGGCCGAAGCAGGCTTGTGGCGCCAGCTGGAAGCGCTGAAAAAGACCCCGCCCACCGCTGCCGAACTGGCCCGCGTTCGCGCGCAGGTTATCGCCGGCTTGGTGTACGAGCGCGACTCCATCAGCAGCCAGGCCAGCACCATTGGCCAGCTTGAGAGCGTTGGCTTGTCGTGGAAATTGATGGACGAAGACCTGGCCGCCATCGAGGCCGTCACGCCGGACGATATCCAGCAAGCCGCCCGCACCTATTTCACGCGCGAACGCCTGAGCGTTGCCGAAGTTCTGCCGAAGGAAAAAACCCATGAGTGAACGCAACGGTCTGCGATACGGCCTCTTGGGCCTAAGCCTGTTGGCCTTGCTGGCGGTGCTGGTGTTTGTGGTCAGCCGTCCGGCGCAAGCGCCAACCGAACCTGCGCCCAGCGTGGCTGCCATCGCGCAACCGGCTGCAGAAACGCCAGCCAAAACCGAAGGCCACTTGGAGTCGCTGGCCGCGCTGGAAGGCCAGGCGCCGAGCCATCGGGCCATCGACATTCAAACGTGGAAAACCGCAGAAGGCGCCAAGGTGCTATTTGTTGAAGCGCACCAGCTGCCAATGTTCGATTTGCGCCTGACCTTTGCCGCTGGCAGCAGCCAGGACGGCGATGCGCCAGGGCTGGCGATGATGACCAACGCCATGCTCAACGAAGGCATTGCCGGTAAAGACGTGAGCGCCATCGCTGCCGGTTTCGAAGACCTGGGCGCCGACTTTGGTAACGGCGCCTACCGTGACATGGGCGTGGCCAGCCTGCGCAGCCTCACCGCCGCCGACAAACGTGAGCCGGCGCTGAAACTGTTCACCGAAGTGATCGGCAAACCGACCTTTCCCGCCGACTCGCTCGTGCGCATCCGCAATCAGGTGCTGGCCGGCTTCGAATACCAGAAACAAAACCCCGGCCGCCTCGCGGGCCTGGAGCTGTTCAAGCGTCTGTACGGCAGTCATCCGTACGCGCATTCCAGCGACGGCGATGCTGGGTCCATCCCGCGTATTACCGTTGCGCAAATGCAGGCCTTCCATCGCAAGGCCTACGCCGCCGGCAACGTGGTGATTGCGCTGGTGGGCGACTTGTCGCGTGCAGAGGCCGAAGCCATGGCTGCCCAAGTGTCGGCCGCGCTGCCCAAAGGCCCGGCGTTACCGAAGATGCCGCAACCGGAAGAACCGAAAGCCGGGCTCACGCATATCGAGTTTCCGTCCAAACAAACCACGCTGATGCTGGCGCAAATGGGCATCGACCGAGCCGAACCGGATTACGCCGCGCTGTTTTTGGGTAATCAGATTCTCGGTGGCGGCGGCTTCGGCACGCGCTTGATGGATCAGGTGCGAGAAAAACGCGGCCTCACCTACGGCATCTCCTCGGGCTTCACGGCTATGCAGGCGCGCGGCCCTTTCATGATCAGCCTGCAAACCCGGGCGGAGCAAAGCGAAGGCGCGCTGAAGCTGGTGCAAGACATTTTGCGTGACTATCTGGCCAATGGACCGACGCAAAAAGAAGTGGATGACGCAAAGCGGGAACTCGCGGGCAGCTTTCCGCTGTCTACCGCCAGCAATAGCGATATAGTTTCGCAATTGGGCGCCATTGGCTTTTACGACCTGTCGCTGACCTACCTGGAAGACTTCATGCAGCAGGTACAAGCGCTGGACGTGGCCACGGTGAAAACCGCGATGGCCAAGCATTTGAATGCGGATAACCTGGTCATCGTCACGGCCGGGCCTACCGTGCCGCAGAAGCCACTGCCGCCCCCCACCGATCATCCCGCCGAGCCCGCGCTTGGCGTTCCGGAGCACTGATGGCCCGTCCCGTAAAACCAGGTAACGCCCCCGCCCATGGTGGCCAAGGCCAGTTGCGCATCATTGCCGGTGAGTGGCGCAGCCGCCAGTTCAGCTTTCCCATGGCTCACGGTTTGCGGCCCACGCCCAACCGTGTGCGCGAAACCTTGTTCAACTGGTTAGCGCCTTATGTTCAGGGCGCTCGGGTGCTGGACTTGTTCACCGGCAGTGGCGCGCTGTACCTCGAAGCACTGTCGCGTGGCGCCAGCCTGGCATTGGCGCTGGACCTCAATGGCGCCGCCATCGCCAGCCTGCGGCAAACGCTCGACGCGTTGAAATGCGCGACCGGCCAACTGCTGCAAACCGACACCCTGCGCTACCTGGAAACCCAGAGCCCGTCGCCGTTCGACCTGGTGTTTCTCGACCCGCCGTTCAACCAGAACCTGCTGCAGCCCACCTGCACGCTGCTGGAAGAAAAAGGTTGGCTGGCAGACGACGCGTGGGTGTACACCGAAAGCGAAACCCCACCCTCAACCCTGACCATGCCGGGCAACTGGCGCCTGCACCGCGAGCAGAAAGCCGGCCAGGTGTATTACGCCCTGTGGCACCGCACGGCGTAACCATGAGCACTGGTTTCACCCCGGCCTGGTGGCTGCCCAACCCCCATCTGCAAACCCTGTGGAACTCGCTGTGTCGCAAGCCGCCTGCGCTTGAGCGTCAGCGCGAGCGGCTGTGGCTGGAGGATGGCGATTTCCTCGACCTGGACTGGCACGGCCCGCACGAAGCCGATGCGCCATTGGTGCTGGTGCTGCATGGGCTGACCGGCTCGTCGAGCTCGCTGTACGTGCTCGGTCTGCAACAAAACCTGGCCGCCCAAGGCTGGGCGAGTGTGGCGCTGAACTGGCGCGGTTGTTCCGGCGAGCCCAACTTATTGCCGCGCGGCTATCACTCCGGCGCCAGTGAAGACTTGGCCGAAACCATCCGACACCTGCGCGCCAAGCGCCCCATGGCACCGCTGTATGCCGCCGGGTATTCCCTGGGCGGCAATGTGCTACTCAAGTACTTGGGCGAAAGTGGCGCCGACAGCCACCTGCAAGGGGCGGTCGCCGTGTCGGTGCCGTTTCGGTTGGACCAATGCGCTGACCGTATCGGGCTGGGCTTTTCCAAGGTGTACCAGGCGCACTTCATGCGGGAAATGGTCGCCTACGTGAAGGACAAGCAGCGCCTGTTTGCTCATAAAGGCCAGGCCGATCAGTTATCGATTTTGGAAAAGCTCGGCCCGCTGACCGACATGCGCACGTTCTGGGATTTCGACGGCCGCGTCACCGCGCCGCTGCACGGTTTTGCCGATGCCGACGACTATTACAAGCGCTCCTCGAGCCGCTATTTCCTGGGCCGCATCCAGACGCCGACGCTGCTGATTCAGGCCGCCGACGATCCGTTCGTGTTTCCTCACAGCCTGCCCCAAGCCAGCGAACTGGCGAGCTGCGTGCAATTCGAATTGCACGACCATGGTGGGCATGTGGGCTTCGTTCAGGGCTCTTGGCGCCGCCCGGAGTACTACCTGGAACGGCGCATTCCGCAGTGGCTAACGGCACTCGGTTAAGGCTTACACCACGCCATCGAGCGGCACGAACAGGCGCTGCTGCAGCGCATCCACCGCCTCGCGCGCCTGTGGTGCGATATAGCCACCCTCCAGCGCCAACACTTGATAAATGCCACGGCGCAGCATCTCTTCACTGAGGTCGCCCATGTCGCCTCGCGAGGTGCAGAGAAAGCGCACCCACGAGGTCATGATGATCCAGGCATTGAGTGTCAGCGCTTCAATCTGCCGTTCACCCATCACCAGAATCTGCGCGTCGACAAAGCCCTGATAAATCGCTTTTGCCTGCCCCATGGAGCGCAGCGAAAACTGCTGGTACTGCGCCGCCAGGCCCGCGTCGCTTTCCAGCAAATGCTCCAGGTCGCGGTGCAGAAAGCGGTAGTGCCACATCGCCGCGAGCAAGGCTTCGAGGTAGAAGGTTTTGTCTTCCACGGTCATGGGGCGGCCTTGCGGCGGGCGCAGAAAGGTGTCGACCTGGTGTTCGTACTGGCTGAACAGTTCGGCGATGATCGCCTGCTTATTGCGGAAGTAGTAGTACAAATTGCCGGGGGAAATCGCCAGATACGCAGCGATGTGATTGGTCGTCACATTGCGCTCGCCCTGCAGATTGAACAGCTCCAGGCTGGCTTGAATGATGCGCTCACGGGTTTTCATTGGCGCGGCCATGGCGCTCGTACCTCACACACTGTTTCTTGAACAAAAAGCCGTCAGCAACTGCGTCCTGCCTAAACGGTCCAGCTCCCTTGCTGCGCCAAAGGTACACGCACAAGCGCAGCAATTGTTACTCATCACCACAGCGACTGCGCACCCTAACTTTTCGTTGGGGTGCATCCCAGAGCCCTTCTCGGCATCCTATTTGACACATTAGAGTAATTGCTCTAAAAATCCAGCGACGTTGTTTTGCGCAACCCTAAACCGACCTTCAAGACGGTTCCGGGTTCTTTTAACTGGACTGCCCAGGAGCCTTCGAAAATGGTCGCCGACATTGCTTACCTGCAACACAACCAACAACAAATCGACCAGCTTGATTCATTGTTGCAGCGCCAGCGCGAAGCGTTCCGCGCCAACCCCATGCCCGAAGCCGGGCAGCGCATTCAATGGCTCAACAGCCTGTGCGATCTGCTGCTGAAAGAAAAAGACACTCTGGTTCAGGCCATCTCCCAAGACTTCAGCAACCGCGCCGCCGAAGAAACCCTGCTGGCCGAGGTGATGCCCAGCGTGCACGGCATTCACTACGCCACCAAACGCATCAAAAAATGGATGAAGCCGTCGCGCCGATCGGTCGGCTCGGCCTTCCAGCCGGCCAGTGCGAAAGTGATTTATCAGCCGCTGGGCGTGGTCGGCGTGATCGTGCCGTGGAACTACCCGCTGTTCCTGGCCATGGGCCCGCTGGTTGGCGCCCTGGCGGCGGGCAATCGGGTGATGATCAAAATGAGCGAATCCACCCCGATAACTTCGCAGCTGATCAAAGACCTGCTGGCCCGCATCTTCCCGGAAGACCTGGTGTGCGTCGTGCTCGGTGAAGCCGAGGTCGGCATGGCTTTCTCGAAACTGCCCTTCGACCATTTGCTGTTCACCGGCGCTACCAGCATCGGGAAGCACGTGATGCGCGCAGCAGCGGAAAACCTCGTTCCAGTCACCTTGGAGCTGGGCGGCAAGTCGCCGGCCATCGTGTCTGCGGATGTACCGTTGAGCGACGCTGCCGAACGCATCGCCTTTGGCAAAACCATGAACGCCGGGCAAACCTGCGTGGCGCCGGATTACGTGTTGGTGCCCAAAGATCGCGTGGAAGGTTTCGTTGAGGCGTACCGCAAAACCGTGCAGAGCTTCTACCCCAGCCTTAAAGACAACCCGGACTACACCGCCGTCATCAACGACCGCCAGTTGAACCGCCTCAAAGGGCTGCTCACCGACGCCGAAAGCAAAGGCGCCACACTCATACCGTTATTCCCGGAAGGCCAGGGCCGGCGTATGGCCCAAACCGTGGTGTTGAACGTGAACGACGACATGAAGCTGATGCAGGACGAAATTTTCGGCCCGCTGCTGCCCATCGTGCCGTACGACCGCCTCGAAGACGCTTTCACCTACATCAACGACCGTCCGCGCCCGCTCGCCCTTTATTACTTTGGCTACAACAAGGCCGAACAAAAACGCGTGTTGCATGAAACCCATGCCGGCGGCGTGTGCCTGAACGACACCTTGCTGCACGTCGCCCAGGACGACATGCCTTTTGGCGGCGTCGGCCCCTCCGGCATGGGCCACTACCACGGCCACGAAGGCTTCCTGACCTTCTCCAAGGCCAAGGGCGTGTTTATCAAACAACGCTTCAACGCCTCGAAAGTGATCTACCCGCCGTATGGCAAAGCCCTGCAAAAACTGGTGCTGAAACTGTTCATCCGCTAAACCAAGCTGAGCTTGCGGCGCCCGGTTTCAGCCTGCCGGAGCGCCGTTTTAAAACGCGCTAGCGCGAGGTCAATAATAAAAATGAATGACTCGGTAATCGCTACACCTGGCCTGTCCCGTCGCGGCCTGCTGAAAGTGGGCCTGATGGGCTCAGCCTTTCTGGCTACGGCCGGGCTCACCGCCACCTTGAGTGGCTGCTCGGCCAGCACACCGGCCAACGGTTTCGCCATCTTGCGCGAGTCCGACCTGCCGTTTCTCAAGGCGCTGATTCCAGTGATGCTGACCGGCGCCGTGCCGCCGGAGCAGATGCCGGGCGCTGTGAACGGCACCCTGCAAAACCTCGATTACAGCCTCAATCGCCTGTCCCCGGAAATGCTCAAGCTCACCGTGCAACTGTTCGACGTGCTGGCCATGGCGGTTACGCGCGGCCCGCTGACGGGCATTTGGGGCAGTTGGGAAAACGCCAGCGGCGACGACGTTCGCCACTTCCTCGACCGCTGGCAGAACAGCTCGCTCAGCCTGCTGCGCATGGGCTACGCCTCGCTGTTGCAGCTGGTGATGATGGCCTGGTACGGCCGCGCAGAGTCGTGGGCGCATTGCGGTTATCCCGGCCCGCCCAAGGTCTGAGCCGCGCCGCATCACCCTCTACTAATAAGAACCGACCGAAGACTTAACCGAGAACCGCCTGCATGCCCGTACCCGATCTGTTTGCCGAAGGCCTGAGCCGCGGCTGGAAAACCTATAACGGCTCGCGCCTGGAACAGGACCTGACCCTGGAAGCCGACGTGGCCATCGTTGGCACCGGCGCGGGCGGCGGCACTACGGCCGAGATTCTCAGCGCGGCCGGTTACAAGGTGCTGCTGATTGAAGAAGGCCCGCTGAAAACCAGCAGCGACTTCAAAATGCAGGAGGCCGAGGCCTACCCGGCGCTGTATCAGGAAGGCATCGGGCGCATGAGCAAAGACGGCGCCATCACCATCATGCAAGGCCGAGCGGTGGGCGGCACCACGCTGGTGAACTGGACGTCGAGCTTTCGCACGCCCGAGCCGACCCTTGAGCACTGGGCCAAAGAGCACAACGTCAAAGGCCATAGCGCTGCCGAGATGGCGCCCTGGTTTGAAAAAATGGAACAACGCCTCAGTGTCGCGCCCTGGATCATGCCGCCCAATGCCAACAACGACGTGCTGCGCGCCGGCTGCGAGAAGCTCGGTTATCACTGGAAAGTCATTCCACGCAACGTGCGCGGCTGCTGGAACCTCGGCTACTGCGGCATGGGCTGCCCAACCAATGCCAAGCAATCGATGCTGGTCACCACCATTCCGGCCACGTTGGAAAAGGGCGGCGAATTGCTCTATTTGGCGCGCGCCGACAAGTTGCTGATCGAGGGCGACAAGGTCACCGGCATTCAATGCCAAGCCATGGATGACCGTTGCGTGGCGCCCACGGGCCGCACCGTTACGGTCAAAGCCAAGCATTACATTCTGTCTGGCGGCGGCATCAACACGCCGGCCATTCTGCTGCGCTCCAACGCGCCCGACCCGCACAACCGTGCGGGCAAACGCACCTTTATTCACGTGGTGAACTTCTCTGCCGCGCAGTTCGAGCAAGTGGTGAACCCGTTCTACGGTGCGCCGCAGTCGATTTATTCCGACCATTTCCAATGGGACGACGGCACCACCGGGCGCATGTCGTTCAAGCTCGAAGTGCCGCCCATGCAACCGGCACTTACCGCCACGCTGCTCGGGCGCTTCGGCATCGACAACGCCATGCGCATGGAGCAATTGCCGCACACCAACGCCATGCTCGCCTTGCTGCGCGACGGTTTCCATCCGGACAGCGCCACTGGCACGGTGGAGCTGCGTAGCGACGGCAGCCCGGTGCTTGACTACCAAATGACCGATTACACCTGGGACGGCATCCGCCGCGCCTTCCACACCATGGCCGACATCCAGTTCGCGGCCGGAGCGAAAAGCGTGCTGCCGCTGCACGCCGACGCCGACTATGTGAAAACCATCGGCGAGGCGAAAAGCCTGATCGACGGCCTGAGCATGGAGATCTACCGCACCCGCCTGGGCAGCGCCCACGTGATGGGCGGTTGCGCCATGGGCGAAGACCCGACGCAGGCGGTAACCGACAGCCTCGGACGTCATCACCAACTGCACAATCTGTCGATTCACGACGGCTCGCTGTTCCCCACCAGCATTGGCGCGAACCCGCAGTTGTCGGTGTACGGCCTAACGGCGCAACTCGCCACACAATTGGCTGATCGCCTGAAAAGCGCATGAGACTAAGGGCGCAGGATTAATCCTACGCCCCAACGCGCCGATGACTTGGCCCACGGGGGTTGCTGCGCTACCATCCGACTCCCCTATGGCCTGCGCCAGGACGTCACGATGAATCGAGTGTTGTACCCCGGTACCTTTGACCCCATTACCAAGGGTCACGGCGACCTCGTTGAACGCGCCTCGCGCCTGTTCGATCAAGTGGTTATCGCCGTCGCGGCCAGCCCCAAGAAAAACCCGCTGTTCCCGCTGGAGCAACGCGTCGAACTGGCCCGTGAAGTCACCAAGCACCTTCCCAACGTGGAAGTGGTGGGCTTTTCCACGCTGCTGGCTCACTTTGCTAAGGAGCAGGGCGCCAATATTTTCCTGCGTGGCCTGCGCGCGGTGTCCGACTTCGAATACGAATTCCAACTGGCGAACATGAACCGCCAACTGGTGCCGGACGTGGAAAGCCTGTTCCTTACGCCGTCCGAGAAGTACTCCTTCATTTCCTCCACCCTGGTACGAGAAATCGCCAACCTGGGCGGCGACATCAGCAAATTCGTTCACCCTGCGGTGGCCGAGGCGTTGCTGGAACGCTTCAAGCGCTAAACGCCGCTGCCACATTCGCGGTTGGCGTGGGAGCGATCAGCTGCGGCTGGGCATTCATCGCCCGGCCGCCTCATGCCGATTGGCGCCTCCCCCGACAATCCGGCACAATTTGCGCTCCGCTGTCCGAACATGCCGTGGCCGTAAGCTGCGGCAGGAGTTGTGTTTCATGTCTTTAATCATCACCGACGACTGCATCAACTGTGACGTTTGCGAGCCCGAGTGCCCGAACGCCGCTATTTCGCAGGGTGAAGAAATCTACGTAATCGACCCCAACCTGTGCACCGAATGCGTCGGCCACTACAACGAGCCGCAGTGCCAGCAGGTGTGCCCCGTCGACTGCATCCCGCTCGATGAAAACAACGTCGAGAGCAAGGATGAGTTGATGCAAAAGTATCGAAACCTCACAGGGAAAGCGTAACGCCATGCACCGTTGCCGCCGATTCAGCTCCTTCTCAACCAAGGCTGTTTTGGCGGCCTGGCTGCTTCTTGTCGTATTCAGCGCCAGCGCGGCGCCGCTGCCCAATCAGGCAGCCATCTCCAGCGCGCACCCTGCCGCGACCATCGCCGGCCTCGAAACACTGGCCGCCGGCGGCAATGCCTTTGACGCGGCCATCGCCGTCAGCGCCGCATTGGCGGTGGTCGAGCCTTACAGCTCGGGCTTGGGCGGCGGCGGTTTTTTTCTGTTGCGCCAAGCCGGCGACCAACCTCAGTACCGCTTCCTCGACGCCCGTGAGCGCGCGCCGCTTGCTGCCCATGCCGACCTGTACAAGCGCGACGGAAAAATAGACCCGAAGCTGTCGCTCGACGGCAGCCTCGCCGCCGCGATTCCCGGCTTGCCCGCCGCCCTGGTGGAGCTGGCGCGCAAATATGGCCGCCTGCCGCTGATGGATTCGCTGGGCCCGGCCATTCGCTTGGCCCGTGACGGTTTCTCCATCGACCCCGTGTACCGCGAACGCGCCCAATGGCGGTTGTCGGCGCTGCGCGACAACCCGGAAACCGCGCGGCTGTTTCTCGACGACAAAGGTGAAATTCCCGAAGCGCTTGCCCTGCTGCGCCAGCCGGAGCTGGCCAACACCCTTGAGCGGCTGGGTCGCTACGGCAAGCCAGGCTTCTACAGCGGCGAAACGGCGCAGCAACTGGTGGACGGCGTTCGCGCCGCTGGCGGCATCTGGACCCTCGCCGACCTTGAGCAATACCAAGTGGTGGAACGTCAGCCGCTGCGCTACCCGTTACAGGATGGCCGCGAGCTGATCAGCGCTCCGCCACCGTCGGCCGGCGGCATCGCCCTGGCGCAAAGCCTGGCGATGCTGCAGCAGCTGCCGTGGCGCGAGGCCGACAAATTGCAGCGCGCGCACTATGTGATTGAAGTGCTGCGCCGCGCCTATCGGGATCGCGGTCTGCTGGGCGACCCGGACTTTATCGCCAACCCAATCGCCAAGCTGCTCGACCCCGCTTACTTGAAGCAGCTGGCCAGCGGCATCGACCCGCAAAAAGCCACGCCCAGCAGCGCCCTGCCGCCGTCGCCGGCCTGGAAAGAAGGCAACCACACCACGCACTTTGTGGTGCTGGATGCTGCGGGCAACGCGGTGTCCGCCACGCTGTCGGTGAACCTGCCCTTCGGCGCGGCCTTCACCCCACCCGGCACCGGCGTGTTGCTCAATGACGAAATGGACGACTTCGCCGCCAACGTGCAAGGCGCCAACGCCTATGGTCTGAGCGGCAGCCAGGCGAATGCCGTGGCCGCCGGCAAACGACCGCTGTCGAGCATGAGCCCAAGCTTTATCGAAAGCCCCACGCAATTCAGCGCCTTCGGCACACCGGGCGGCAGCCGCATTCCGAGCATGGTGCTACTGGCGATGCTGCAATACCTCGACGGCCAACCGGTGGCGAGCTGGCCTGCGGCCCCGCGCTATCACCATCAGTATTTGCCCGACGTGGTCGAGTACGAACCCAACGCCTTCACGGCCGCCGAACTCGACGCCCTGCAAGCGCGCGGCTACACGCCCAAACCGGTGGCGCGGCCCTATGGCAACCAGCAAGTGCTGCTGTGGAATAAAGACAGCCGCACGGTGGAAGCGGCGAGCGACCCTCGCGGCATTGGCCAGGCGAAGTTGTCGATGGGCGCCAAGCCCTAGCCGCCAGATTCAACAAAACCCAGGCGCAAAAAAGCCGGTCACATGGACCGGCTTTTTTATGTCGCCGAGCGAGGCGGGTTATTGCTGCTCAGGACGCTTGTAACCGCTTTCGGTGCAGCCCAGGCAGCGCACGAAGGCTTCACGGCCCGGATCAACCACCAGCGCCTTGCCCGCTTCGCCAACGTTACCGCCAGCGGCAGTGAACGGCAGGCTGATGACGAAGGCGCCGGCGCCGATGATGGTGGCGGCGATGAGCAGAGGACGCGCAACGATCAGGTCGCCCATCATCGCCCAGGCAGGTGGTGCCTGAACGTCATAAGCAGGGTCGCCGCTCTGATTGGTAGGACCCGACCCATTTGCCATTACCGGCAGTGCCAGGAAGCCAGTGGACAGCGCCAGGACGACAGCGGTTGAGCGGAACAGGTTCATGAGTGCGGTCCTTCATCGATTCAAAGTGCGGTGGCTGTAACTATAACAGCGCCCCGGAAATTGTCAGCGTGACGGCCGTCAAGCGCTGGAGAACGCATTCTGCGGGTTTTACAGGGCAATTGGCGAGCGAAAAACCGCCCGTAACTGTGCGCTTACACACGCCCTGCAAACAGCGCGCTCAAGCACGCTGCTTTTTCACCGTTGTATCAGCGCTGACACCGTGGGCAGTACACGCTGGCGCGCTGTCCGAGTTTCACTTCACGCAACGTGGTGCCGCAGGTTTTGCAGAACTCGCCGCCGCGCCCGTAAGCGAACAATTCCTGCTGGAAATAGCCCGGCTGACCGTCACCGCCAACGAAGTCGCGCAGCGTGGTGCCGCCGCGCTCGATGGCGTGGGCCAGGATGCGTTTGATCTGCAGCGACAGCTCCAGATAGCGCGCGCGGGAAATGGAGCCGGCTTCGCGTCGCGGATCGATACCGGCGGCGAACAGCGCTTCGGTCGCATAAATATTGCCGACCCCCACTACCACCGCGTTGTCCATGATGAACGGCTTCACCGCCATGCTTTTGCCGCGCGAGAGTTTGAACAGGCGGTCGCCGTCGAACAGCTCGGTCAAAGGCTCCGGCCCCAGCTTCACCAGCAACTCATGCAGCAACGGCTCGGTGCTCCAGAGCATCGCACCGAACCGGCGCGGATCGGTGTAACGCAGCGCCAGGCCGGACTCCAGCTCAATATCGACGTGTTCGTGCTTGGCCACCGGCGTATCAATGGGCACCAGGCGCAAGTTGCCCGACATCCCCAAATGGCTGATCAAGGTGCCTGCTTCAGCGGTGAGCAGCAGGTACTTGGCCCGCCGCGTTACGCTTTCGATGCGCTGGCCAGACAGGCGCACGTCGAGGTCTTCCGGAATCGGCCAGCGCAGGCGGCGGTCGCGCACAATCACGCGGCTCACGCGTTGACCTTCCAGATACGGCGCAATGCCGCGACGCGTGGTTTCGACTTCGGGCAATTCAGGCATGGGTTCGCTCAGGCATGACGCAGGGTCGGAAATAGAGGGTGCAGCACCTTAGCAAGGACGGCAGCAAACCGAAGGCTCAGTGCACACCCAGATCGCGGATGCTTTCCTTCAAGGTTTGAAAGTCGTACTCCGACAACCCGACGTACTCCAGCACCAGCTGCTCGATGCTCTGCCACTCGAAATCGTCCGTCTGATTCCCGAGCACGCGGTGACTTTCGCAGATGTGCTCAGACATCTTCAGAATCGCCAACAGCGTTTTCAGCTGCGCATCACGCACCGAGTCGTCGGTAAAAATCGACAGGGCGTTGTGGTGGTTGGCGATGGCGTCGCACAGGTGCAGCGGCAAATTCCACGACTTGGCGGTGAAGTAACCGACCACCGCGTGGTTGGTATTGAGCACGCGATTTTCCGTGTCGACGATGCGCCGCTCGGCCGTGGCGCTGGCGTAGGCCTCTTCCAACACGGTCATGTAGTCGGGGAAGCGTTTGATCATCAGCGGAATGCCGCAGTTGTGAAACAGGCCCAGGGTGTAGGCCTCGTCGGCCGCCTGGTAGCCGATGCGCTTGGCCAGCGTGAGGCAGGTCATGGCCACGTCTTGCGCGGTGTCCCAGAAGCGGTTGAGGGTGACGATGGCCTCGTCGGTCATTTCGCCTTTGATCGACTGCGCGTTGATCAGATTGATGACGGTGTTACAGCCCAACAGGTTCACGGCTTGTTGAATGGAAGCGATGCGGTTCGACAGCCCGAAAAACGGCGAATTGACGATTTTCAGCAAGGCGCCAGACAAGCCCGGGTCTTGGCTAATCAGCTTGGCGATGCTCTTCAGATCCGGGTGCGGCATCACCTGCTCCATCTGCAGGTCGACCATGATCTGAGGCTGCGGCGGCACGCTGATGCCTTGCAGGACTTTCTGGATTTGTTCGGCGGAGAGTTCGTGGGCCATGACTGCACAGGCTGCTAGCGTGACGAGTTACACAGTCTAACCGCCAACTTGGCAGACGTAACCCTCACCAACGTAGGAAAACACCGACAGACGGAAAGATTTCAATAACGGCGCGGGCGAGCGGCCAGCGCCGCTCGTCTGGAGCAAACAGCATGAACTTTCCCCTCGCCACCGCCCTCGGAAATACACCTTCCACGAAATAAAAGGAGCTCCCATGACGACCTCTCTGCAAGGTAAGCGCGTTGCCCTTCTGGTGACCGACGGCTTTGAACAGGTTGAACTGACCGGCCCGAAAGAAGCGTTGGAACAAGCCGGCGCCACGGTGGACATTCTGTCCAAGAGCACCGGGCAAGTGAAAGGCTGGAACCACGACAAACCCGCCGACGACTTCCCCGTCACCAAAACCTTCGAGGCGGCCAACATCGACGACTACCACGCCTTGGTGCTGCCGGGCGGCGTGATGAACTCCGACACCATCCGCACCATTCCCGAAGCGCAAAGCCTGGTGGTGCAAGCGGCGCAGAAGGAAATCCCCATCGCCGTGATCTGCCACGGCGCCTGGCTGCTGGTGTCCACTGGTCTGGTCAAAGGCCGCACCATGACCAGCTGGCCTTCGCTCAAAGACGACATCACCAATGCGGGCGGCAAGTGGGTCGATGAAGAAGTGGTGCAAGACGGCACCTTTATCAGCAGCCGCAAGCCGGACGATATTCCGGCGTTTAGCAAAAAGCTGATTGAAACCCTGGCCGCATAACGACGCCCTTGCCACCTTGTGGGAGCGGCTTCAGCCGCGATGCTTTTGATCCTATAGAAAAGCATCGCGGCTGAAGCCGCTCCCACAGGCGTCATAGTCAGCGCTTCGGGCGCTGTGCTGTCTGGGCTATACTCCCGCTCTTTTTTCGGAGAGCGCCCCCCATGTCCCTGCCCAGCCTGCGCCTAAAAGCCAATGCCGATCGCCGTCTGCGCGCCGGGCATTTGTGGGTTTACAGCAACGAAATCGATGTCGCCGTCACGCCGCTGTCCGGCTTTCAGGCAGGCGACCAAGCCATTCTCGAAGCCGCCGGTGGCAAGCCGCTGGGCGTTGTGGGCATCAGCCCCAACAACCTGATCTGCGCCCGCCTGCTGTCGCGCGACACCAAACACGAACTGGACAAATCGCTGCTGGTGCACCGCATTAATGTGGCCTTGTCGCTGCGCGAGCGCTTGTTCGACCAGCCGTGCTACCGCCTGGTGTACGGCGATTCCGACCTGCTACCGGGTCTGGTAGTGGACCGTTTCTTCGACATTCTCGTGGTGCAAATCAGCTCACCGACCATGGAGCGTCACAAAGACGACGTGCTCGCCGCTCTGGTGCAAGTGCTGCAACCGCGTGGCGTGCTGTTCAAAAACGACTCCGCCGCCCGCGATGCCGAAGGCCTGCCGCGTTACGTGGAAACGCCGTTTGGCGTGGTGCCGGAATGGGTGGCCCTGGAAGAGAACGGCGTGAAGTTCGAAGCGCCCGTAATCGAAGGCCAGAAAACTGGCTGGTTCTACGACCACCGCATGAACCGCGCGCGCCTGGCGCCGTACGTCAACGGCAAGCGCGTGCTCGACCTGTTCAGCTACATCGGCGGCTGGGGCGTGCAAGCCGCTGCGTTCGGTGCCAGCGAAGTGTTCTGCGTCGATGCTTCGGCAACCGCCCTGGACGGTGTAGAGCGCAACGCCACCCTTAATGGCGTGGCCGAAAAGGTGACCTGCATCGAAGGCGATGTGTTCGCCGCGCTGAAAGAGCTGAAGTCGTCGGAAGAGCGTTTCGATGTGGTCGTCTGCGACCCACCGGCTTTCATCAAACGCAAGAAAGACATCAAAAACGGTGAAGCTGGCTACCGCCGCCTCAACGAAATGGCCATGCGCCTGCTCAGCAAGGACGGCATTCTGGTCAGCGCCTCGTGCTCCATGCACCTGGAAGAAGACAACCTGCAGAACATCCTGCTGCAGAGCGCCCGTCACCTGGACCGCAACATCATCATGCTCGAGCGCGGCGCCCAGGGCCCGGATCATCCGGTGCACATGGCGATTGCCGAAACCCGCTACATCAAGAG
Organism: Pseudomonas sp. AC070; assembly: GCF_979258635.1. Classification (NCBI taxonomy): domain Bacteria; kingdom Pseudomonadati; phylum Pseudomonadota; class Gammaproteobacteria; order Pseudomonadales; family Pseudomonadaceae; genus Pseudomonas; species Pseudomonas sp. AC070. The sequence goes on along the minus strand of NZ_OZ409871.1, from coordinate 83,453 downwards.
CCTGACCTGCCGGTTGCTGCCAAACGCTTAAGACGTTGAGGCCGATCGCGGCTAAAGCTCCCACCTCTGTCTGTGGGAGCGGCTTTAGCCGCGATTCCTGCAAACCCCCATCCTGACAGCCAGCCTTTCCTCGCCCGCGCTGAGCGGCGTAGAATCGGGCGCATTCCTCGCCAACCATCCCCGGCGGGCTTATGAGCCCCGGCCGCACGAGCGGTGACCCCGCTTCGAATTGCGACCTGCCCCGACCGCGCGGCCATCTGCCGTTGCCCCAGGCTCTGCTCAAACACGTATATAAACAGACACCTGATTAGCCGCAGGAACACGTCATGCCTGATTACCGCTCAAAAACGTCTACCCACGGTCGCAACATGGCCGGCGCCCGCGCCCTGTGGCGTGCCACCGGGATGAAAGACGAAGATTTCAAAAAGCCGATCATCGCCATCGCCAACTCCTTCACCCAATTCGTGCCCGGCCACGTGCACCTGAAGGACCTCGGCCAGCTGGTAGCCCGCGAAATCGAAAAAGCCGGCGGCGTGGCCAAAGAATTCAACACCATCGCGGTCGACGACGGCATCGCCATGGGCCACGACGGCATGCTCTATTCGCTGCCGAGCCGCGAGATCATCGCCGACTCCGTGGAGTACATGGTCAACGCGCACTGCGCCGACGCCATCGTCTGCATCTCCAACTGCGACAAAATCACCCCCGGCATGTTGATGGCAGCCTTGCGCCTGAACATTCCGGTGATCTTCGTTTCCGGTGGTCCGATGGAAGCGGGCAAAACCAAGCTGGCCAGCCATGGCCTGGACCTGGTCGACGCCATGGTCATCGCCGCGGACTCCACCGCCTCCGACGAAAAAGTCGCCGAATACGAGCGCAGCGCCTGCCCAACGTGCGGCTCGTGCTCCGGCATGTTCACCGCCAACTCGATGAACTGCCTGACCGAAGCCCTGGGCCTGGCCCTGCCGGGCAACGGTTCTACATTGGCCACCCACAGCGACCGCGAGCAGCTGTTCCTGCAAGCCGGCCGCACCGTGGTCGAGCTGTGCAAACGCTACTACGGCGAGGGCGACGAATCGGTTCTGCCGCGCAACATCGCCAACTTCAAAGCCTTCGAAAACGCCATGATGCTCGACATCGCCATGGGCGGCTCGACCAACACCATCCTTCACCTGCTGGCCGCTGCGCAGGAAGCCGAAATCGATTTCGACCTGCGCGATATCGACCGTCTTTCGCGCCTGGTTCCGCAGTTGTGCAAAGTGGCGCCAAACATCCAGAAGTACCACATGGAAGACGTGCACCGCGCCGGCGGCATCTTCAGTATTCTCGGCTCGCTGGCCCGTGGCGGCCTGCTGCACACCGACCTGCCGACTGTGCACAGCAAATCCATGGCCGAAGCCATCGCCAAGTGGGACATCACCCAGACCGACGATGAAGCCGTGCACCACTTCTTCAAAGCCGGCCCGGCAGGCATCCCCACCCAGACCGCATTCAGCCAGTCGACCCGTTGGGAAACCCTGGATGACGACCGCGAAAACGGCTGCATCCGCAGCTTCGAGCACGCCTACTCGCAAGAAGGCGGCCTGGCCGTGCTGTACGGCAACATCGCCCTGGACGGCTGCGTGGTGAAAACCGCCGGCGTCGATGAGTCGATTCACGTGTTCGAAGGCAACGCGAAAATCTTCGAAAGCCAAGACAGCGCGGTGCGCGGCATCCTCGCCGACGAAGTGAAAGAAGGCGACATCGTCATCATTCGCTACGAAGGCCCGAAAGGCGGCCCGGGCATGCAGGAAATGCTCTACCCGACCTCGTACCTGAAATCCAAAGGCTTGGGCAAAGCTTGCGCCCTGCTCACCGACGGCCGTTTCTCTGGCGGCACCTCGGGCCTGTCCATCGGCCACGCCTCGCCGGAAGCCGCCGCAGGCGGTGCAATTGGTCTGGTGCGCGACGGCGACAAAGTGCTGATCGACATCCCCAACCGCAGCATCAACCTGCTGGTGACGGACGAAGAAATCGCCCACCGCCGCCACGAGCAAGACAAAAAAGGCTGGAAGCCGGTGGAAAAACGCCCACGCAAAGTGACCACAGCGTTGAAGGCGTACGCCTTGCTGGCCACCAGTGCCGATAAAGGCGCGGTGCGTAACAAGGCCATGCTCGACGGGCTGTAATGGTTTAGCGCTGAAATGAAAAAGCCCCGCCAAGTGCGGGGCTTTTTTGTGGAAGATCAAAATCGAGCCCTCTCCCCTAGCCCCTCTCCCGCAAACGGGCGAGGGGAACAGATAGGTGCACGACGATCCGCCGCAGTCAGGCCCCCTCTCCCGCTTGCGGGAGAGGGCTGGGGAGAGGGGCTCTTTTGTGGGAGCCCTATTGAATCTCTTCCGGCTTCACCACCACCCAATTTTTATCCGCCGTCACCGACAACCCTTCCTTGGCTTGCGCCGCCGCATGCTTGGCCATCATGGCGTTGATCTGGCCCATGTATTTGTCCTTGCGGTTAACCCACAGGTGAATGCCGCCTTTGGCCACGTCGACGCTGTGGAACAGCATGTAGCCGTCGCTGCTTGGCGTGTCGCCACCGACCAGCACCGGTTTTTTCCATTCGTCGATGTACGTGAGAATGGCCGCCTGCTTGCCGGCCATCCACGTGGCTGGCGTCCACAGATACGGCGTGACTTCCAGGCCCATATTGGCCTTGGCGTCGTAGGCGCCGGCGGTGATCTGTTTGCGCGCGGTGGTCAGCGCGCCGGTTTTGGGGTCTTTGAGCAGCAGGCTGACGCCGATGACGTTCTGCGGTTTGACGTTGTAACCGTATGCCGGGTCCGAGGCGACCATGCGCACCAGTTCTTCCGAGGCGGCGGTCATCACGTACACCTCGATGCCGTTCTCCATCAGCTTGTTGTACAGCTCAGCCTGGCCAGCAAATACCTTCGGCGGCTGCACCTCGATGGTCTTCACCACATCGCCTTCGAAGTAGGTGCTCGGCACCGGTTTGTTCGAGGCCATCAGCTCATCGACATAGCCTTTGAGCTCGCTCAGCGTGAAGCCGGAAAACACCTGCGCCACCCACGGGTAGCAGACCATGTCGTCGATCTCGCACAGGCGGTAGTAGTAGCTGAACAGGCTTTCTTTATGCTCGGCGGTGTCTTTGAAGGGGATCAGTTTCAATGACGGGTCCAACTTTTCGCGGGTCAGCACGCCCTTGTTTTCCATAAACGGCAGCAGCGATTCTTCCAGGTCGTACCGGTAGCTGGTGTTGTCCATATCGAAGACAGCGAAGTTGCCCTTGTTGGCGTTCGCCGCAATCATGGCGTCCAGCTGCTTGGCGGCCTCGGCAGGCCAGTGCTTGAGCTCGGTGGCAGCGGCGGCCGGGCCGGCCAGACTCAGCGCAACGGCGGCGGCGAATACGGTGTGGGCGAATGTCATCGTCGATCCTCCAGAATGAAAGCCCGACGCTAACAAATGGACATGACAGGCCCGGTCCGGCAGCGACGGTAGGCTCGCTCTGCGCGCCATCCACTGTCGTGAAAACGTCAGCAAAACGCGGCGAAAACGACTCGTCGTCCACAACCCTATGTTTTTTAACGGCTTAGCCTGTAGGAGGAAACGCCCATGAAGATCGGTCTGATTTCCGACACCCACGGCTTGCTGCGCCCCGAAGCACTGGCCGCGCTCGAGGGCTGCGACCGTATCGTGCACGCCGGCGACATTGGCAAACCGGAGATCCTCGAAGCCCTGCGCGACCGCGCGCCGCTGACTGTGGTGCGCGGCAATAACGACCAGGACGACACCTGGGCCAGCAGCGTGCCGACCCATGCGGTGCTGCGCATCGACGGCGTCGGCATTTACGTGGTGCATGAAATGGCCGATGTGCCGGAACAACTCCCCGCCGGCATCGACGTGGTCGTAACCGGCCACTCCCATAAGCCGCTGCAAAAACAACAGCACGGCGTGCTCTACATCAACCCGGGCAGCGCCGGACCGCGCCGGTTCAAGCTGCCCATCAGCGTTGGCTTTCTGCACATTGCCGACGGCCAGGTGACGGGCGAATTGCTTGAGCTGGCGGTGTAGTTCGGCGCTACGGCTTCATCTGCTCGCTGACGTAATCGAGAAAGCAGGTAATGCGCGAGGCCAGCGCGGTGTTGCGGTAGTACACCGCGTGTATGGGCTGGCGAACGTCAACGGTGTGCGCTTCTAGGACCTGCACCAGCCGCCCTTCGGCGCGGTCGTCGTGAGTCATGAAATCGGCCAGACATACCAGCCCCACCCCTTCTATCGCCAACTGCCGCAACGTTTCGCCGCTGGACGCTTTAACCGTCGGCGTCGTCTGCCAATGCTGGCCCGAGGCGTGACGCAGCGGCCACTGGTTTAGCGTTTCCGGCTGGGTGAAGCCCAGCACGCTGCGCTCGCTCAGTTCTTCCACCGTCTGCGGCGCGCCCCATTGCTCGAGATAGCCGGGGCTGGCGAGCACCCGTAAGCGGTTACTGCCCAGCGGCCGCGCGTGCAGCGTGGAATCGCGCAGCGGGCCGATGCGAATCGCCACATCGGTGCGCTGTTCGATCAGGTCGATAATTTGGTCGCTGCTGTGCAGCTCCAGTTCGATGTCCGGGTACAGCGCGCGAAAGCCCGGCACCAGCGGCACGATCACATGCAGCATGAACGGCGAGGCGGCGTTCACGCGCAAGCGCCCTGCCGGACGTTGGCGGCGCAACGCCATTTGCTCCTCGGCTTCCTCCACGCTGGCAACGATGCGCCGCGCCTGCTGCACAAACGCATGGCCCTCTTCGGTCAGTTCCAAGCGCCGCGTGGTGCGATGCAAAAGGGTGACGTCGAGTTTTTCTTCCAGGCGACTCAGCGCCCTGCTGACGCCCGAAGCGGTTTGGCCCAGCTGCTCGGCAGCGGCGGTTATCGAACCGCTGTCGACCACCGAGATAAACGCCAGCAATTCATCCAAAGTCGTTTTCATTGTTGCTCGGTGCTCACAACTAAGCGGGCCAGCCCCGCGTTTTGCGCACAAGTGTGACGCAAATGCAGTTTAGCGCCAGTGAGCCACACTGATTGCGTGGCCTGAGAGCCATCCGGGGCGTCGATGCAACGCGAGAACTGGTTCAAAAACAACAAGACCTCCAGGTTTCCTTTCCGACTTAACCGTAAGCCACGTCTTTAAATGCCAACGAAGACGCGCAAAAAGCACTGGAGTGTTTATGAACGAATGGTTCGGCAACATCAGCGTCAACAAGAAACTCGGGCTCGGCTTCGGCCTGGTTCTGGCCCTTACCGTGATTCTCGCCGTCACTGGCTGGAACAGCCTCGGCGGCCTTATCAACCGCAGCATGTGGATGGGCGACATTGCTCAGCTCGACGCGGCGCTGACCAAACTGCGGGTGAGCCGGCTGCAATACATGATCGCCAACGGCGACGAAACCATCGCGCAAACGGTGCAAACCACCCTCGAAAGCTTTGCCAAGCAGCAACAGAACCTGCTGAACACCTTTAAAAGCCCGGACAACCTCAAGCTGCTCAATGAGCAGAAAGCGCAGATCGAGGCGTACCAGAAATCCCTCAACGCCATGCGCGCCGGCTACAGCGCTAACAACGCCGCACGTACAGAGATGGGGAGCAACGCCGAAGCCGCGCTGAAGTTACTCGACACGCTCAACGCCGACGCCGTGCAACGCGCCAGCCTCGACACCTTTCAAACCATCACCCAGGCGCGCGAGCAGCTGATTCTGGCGCGCTACGAAGTACGCGGTTACACCGCCGCGCCAAACGCCGACACCGAGCAGAAAGCCATCAAGCAGTTGGATGCCGCCGTCGCTGGCCTGCAGAACTTGCGCGGCCCGTTTGGCGAGACCCATGCCAGTGAGTTGCAACAACTCGAAGGCCACCTGCAGAACTACCGCGCCGCCCTCGGCCGTTTCAAAGCCGCCATCGACGCCATTGCCGTGGCGCGCAAGGAAATGACCGACCAAGGCGCCGCCATCGTTTCCTTGAACGAAGGGCTGAACAAAATCCAGATCACCCGCCGCGACGCCGAAAGCGCCCAGGCCCGTGAACTGCAGCTGGGCGCCACGCTGCTGGCGTTGTTGCTGGGTGTGCTGGCCGCCGTGGTCATCACCCGGCAAATTACCCGTCCGCTGGCGGAAACCTTGGCCGTGGTGCAGCGCATAGCCGATGGCGACCTCACGCAAAACCTGAACGTAACGCGCCGCGACGAACTGGGCGTGCTGCAACAAGGCATTCAGCGCATGGGCACCACCCTGCGGGACCTGATTGGCCACATCCGCGATGGCGTTACGCAAATCGCCAGCGCCGCCGAAGAGCTGTCCGCCGTCACCGAGCAAACCAGCGCGGGCGTCAACAGCCAGAAAATCGAAACCGACCAGGTGGCCACCGCCATGCATGAAATGTCGGCCACCGTGCAGGAAGTCGCGCGCAACGCCGAAGACGCGTCTCAAGCTGCCAGCCTCGCCGACCAGGAAGCCCGCGAAGGCGACCGCGTGGTGGGCGAAGCCATCGCCCAAATCGAGCGCCTGGCCGAGGAAGTGGCGCGTTCCACCGAAGCCATGCACGTGCTGCAACAGGAAAGCGACAAGATCGGCAGCGTGATGGACGTGATCAAAGCCGTCGCCGACCAGACCAACCTGCTGGCCCTCAACGCCGCCATTGAGGCGGCGCGTGCCGGTGAAGCGGGCCGTGGGTTTGCCGTGGTGGCTGACGAAGTGCGCAGCCTGGCCCAGCGCACCCAGCAATCCACCGAAGAAATTGCCGGGCTGGTCGCCGGCCTGCAAAGCGGATCGCAGCGGGTCGCCACCGTCATGAGCAACAGCCGCACCCTCACCGACAGCAGCGTGCTGCTCACCCGCAAAGCCGGCACCGCGCTGGAAAGCATCACCGCCACGGTGTCGAACATTCAGTCCATGAACCAGCAGATTGCTGCGGCGGCCGAAGAACAGAGCGCCGTGGCTGAAGAAATCAGCCGCAGCATTCTCAATGTGCGCGATGTGTCAGAGCAGACGGCAGCGGCTAGCGATGAGACCGCCGCGTCCAGCGTGGAGCTGGCGCGTTTAGGCGGGCAGTTGCAGCAGTTGGTGAGCCATTTCCGGGTTTAACCACGTCGATCTCCCCGTAGGAGCCAGCTTGCTGGCGAAGCTTTTCGTTTGCAGGGTTCGCCAGCAAGCTGGCTCCTACAACAGCCTGGCTCAGCGACATAAAAAAACCGCCACACCCTTTCGGCTGTGGCGGTTTTTTATTGGGCAACGCTGCGCTTATTTGCGCGCGCCGCGTACCCCTTCGGCCAGTTCGGCGCACAGGCCCAGCACGCCTTTTACGGCCTCTTGCTGGCTGCCGGCGTTGGCGATGTGGTCGATCAGCGCCGAGCCCACAACCACGCCATCAGCCAAACGCGCGATGGTCGCGGCGTGTTCGGCGGTGCGGATGCCGAAGCCGATGCTGATGGGCAGATCGGTGTGGCGACGCAGTCTGGCCACCGCTTGCTCCACGTGTTCCAGCGTTGCCGAGCCCGCGCCTGTAACACCGGCTACGGACACGTAATAAACGAAGCCGGAGCTGCCGTTGAGCACTTTCGGCAGGCGCTTGTCGTCGGTGGTCGGCGTGGTCAGGCGAATGAAGTCCAGCCCCGCTGCCTGCGCCGGGTCGCACAGGTCGGCGTTATGTTCGGGCGGCAGGTCGACCACGATGAGGCCGTCGACACCGGCTTCCTTGGCGTCGGCGATAAACGCCGGCACACCGTATTTGTGGATCGGGTTGAAATAGCCCATCAGCACCAGCGGCGTGTCGCTGTTGCCTTCGCGGAATTCACGAACCATTTGCAGGGTTTTCGCCAGGTCTTGCTTGGCGGCCAGCGCGCGGATGTTGGCCAGCTGAATGGCCGGGCCGTCGGCCATCGGATCGGTGAAGGGCATGCCCAGTTCGATCACGTCGGCGCCGGCTGCCGGCAACCCTTTGAGAATTTCCAGCGAGGTGGCGTAGCCCGGATCGCCTGCGGTGATGAAGGTCACCAGGGCGGCGCGGTTCTGTTGTTTGAGTTCGGCGAAACGGCTTTGCAGGCGGCTCATATGTGTTCTTCCTGTTCGTCGAAGTGGTGCATGACGGTTTGCATGTCCTTGTCGCCACGGCCCGACAGGTTCACCACCATCAGGTGATCTTTTGGCAATTTAGGGGCGCGCTTGAACACTTCGGCCAAGGCGTGAGCGCTTTCCAGCGCCGGAATAATGCCTTCCAGGCGGCAGCATTTGTGGAACGCGGCGAGGGCTTCGTTATCGGTGATCGAGGTGTACTCAACGCGGCCGATGTCGTGCAACCAGGCGTGTTCCGGGCCGATGCCGGGGTAGTCCAGGCCGGCAGAAATCGAGTGGGCGTCGATGATCTGGCCATCGTCGTCTTGCAGCAGGAAAGTGCGGTTGCCGTGCAGCACGCCCGGTACGCCGCCGTTCAGGCTGGCGGCGTGTTTGCCGCTTTCGATGCCGTGACCGGCCGCTTCAACGCCGATGATTTGCACGCCTTGGTCGTCCAGGAACGGGTGGAACAGGCCCATGGCATTCGAGCCGCCGCCGATGCAGGCGACCAGCGAGTCCGGCAGGCGGCCTTCCTGATCTTGCAGTTGGGTGCGGGTTTCTTTGCCGATTACGGCCTGGAAGTCACGAACCATGGCCGGGTACGGGTGCGGGCCGGCCACGGTGCCGATCAGGTAGAAGGTGGAGTCGACGTTGGTCACCCAATCACGCAAGGCTTCGTTCATCGCGTCTTTCAAGGTGCCGGTGCCGGCGGTGACCGGAATCACCTCAGCGCCCAACAGCTTCATGCGGAACACGTTCGCCTGCTGGCGATCGATGTCGGTGGTACCCATGTAGATGACGCAGTCGAGGCCAAAACGCGCGGCCACGGTGGCGGTCGCCACGCCGTGCATGCCGGCACCGGTCTCGGCGATGATGCGTTTTTTGCCCATGCGCCGCGCCAGCAGAATCTGGCCGATGCAGTTGTTGATCTTGTGCGCGCCGGTGTGATTGAGCTCTTCGCGCTTGAGGTAAATCTTCGCGCCGCCGCAGAACTCGGTCAGGCGTTCAGCGAAATACAGCGGGCTTGGACGGCCGACGTAGTCGCGCTGAAAATAGGCCAGCTCCTTGAGGAACGCCGGGTCTTCTTTGGCTTTTTCGTATTCGGCCGCCAGGTCGTGAATCAGCGGCATCAAGGTTTCGGCAACGTACTGTCCGCCGAACGAACCGAACAGGCCGGTGGCGTCGGGACCGCTGCGGTAGGAAGTCTGGGTCATGGTGGGCTCCTGCTGGAAGCTGGATTTCGATGGCGTTCACTCTAGGCGCGACGTCCGCGGGAATAAAGCGATAAGATCGCCGCCATCTGTTAGAAAAACTCACAGGTTAAACCGCTATGGCTCGCGATCTTCCTCCACTTAATGCCCTGCGCGCGTTTGAAGCAGCGGCGCGCCTGCACAGCCTGAGCAAAGCGGGGCTTGAGCTTAACGTGACTCACGGCGCCGTGAGCCGGCAAATTAAAGTATTGGAAGAAGACCTGGGCTTGCCACTGTTCAGCAAAGACGGGCGCGGCTTAAAACTCACAGATGCCGGCAGTCGCTTACGTGATGCCAGCGCCGACGCCTTCGAGCGCTTGCGCAGCGCCTGCGCCGAGCTGAAACAACAAACCGCCGACGCGCCGTTCGTGTTGGCTTGCCCCGGCAGCTTGCTGGCGCGCTGGTTTATTCCACGCCTGGACCGCCTGAACCGCGAGCTGCCGCACTTGCGCTTGCAGTTGTCGGCCAGCGACGGCGACCTGGACCCGCGCCGGCCCGGCATCGACGCCACGCTATGGTTTGCCGAACCGCCGTGGCCGGCGGATATGCAGGTGTTTGAGCTGGCGGCCGAGCGCATCGGGCCCGTGCTGAGCCCACGCTACGCAGGCTTTACTCTTCTCAATGAAGCCACGCCAAGCGCGGTCACGGGCGAAGCCCTGCTGCATACCACCTCACGTCCGCAGGCGTGGCCGCAGTGGGCAAACAGTCAGAATATCGAGCGCGCGAAACTACAGCTCGGGCAAGGCTTTGAGCATTTGTATTACTTGCTGGAGGCGGCGGTTGCGGGATTAGGCGTGGCGATTGCGCCACAGCAACTGGTCGCCGATGAGCTGGCGGCGGGGCGGCTGGTCGCGCCCTGGGGCTTTGTTGAAACCACCGCAAAGCTGGCGCTCTGGGTGCCGGCGCGCACGCCATCGGCGCGGGCCGCCGAGTTGGCGCAGTGGCTGGCGCGCCAACTCGGCTAGTGTCGCCGGGTGATCAATCGTTGTTGCGGAAGATCAGGTAGCCGGCCAATGCCACCACGCCCAGCGCCAGGCTAGCAGAGGCAACCGGGTGCTCGCGGGTGTAGTCACGGGCAGCCACGCCGGTCTGGTAGGTTTTTTCCTTCACGTCGGCGTAGGTGTCGCTGAGCAGGTCGCGGGAATGGCCGAGCACACGCTCAGCGCTGGTACGCAGGCTTTTCAGCGATTTCTGCGATTCATCACTTACTTCGCTCTTTAAGCTGTCGAGGCTGGAGATCAGGTGCTCGATTTCCGTTTCGATGCTGTGCAGCGATTTATTGCGGGATGCAAAAATAGCCATGGTCCGTAACTCCTATCGATTAAGTAGCTCGTAGGGGTGTGACTGCGACCGTGTTGGAAAGTGCAGCTAATCTGAACTTATCAAGCGCTAGGCGGGACTGAATCTGTACAAGCGTTTCCACAAGAAGAGGACTTCAGCATGTCGGATCATCACACCTACAAACTGCTCGATATCGTCGGTTCGTCGCCTACCAGCATTGAAGATGCGATTCAAAGCGCACTGGCCGAAACGGCAAAAACCGTGCGGAACCTGGAATGGTTCGAAGTGGTTGAGACCCGTGGTCACATTGTTGACGGAAAAGTGGGCCACTATCAGGTGACCTTGAAAGTCGGCTTCCGGATCGACGCGAGCTGATTGACCTGTTAACGCACGGCGGCTCGTGGCCGCCTGCACCCACCGTGGCCCGCCCGGTGTCTGTTTTGGCGACTCAGGTCGCCAATTTTGCTGCTCGAGGTTAGGCGCGGTGTTCGAGCATTTGTTGTTACCAACGAGGGAGCGTTACCCCATGAAAAAAGTGATGTTGGCCGTTGGCCTGTTAGTGATGACCGGCTCGGCCTTTGCGGCGGCGAAACCCTGCGAAGAGCTGAAATCGGAAATTGACGCGAAAATCCAAGCCAAGGGCGCCACGTCCTACAGCCTGGAAATTGTTGAGAAAGGCAGCGCCGGCGACAAGCAAGTGGTTGGCAGCTGCGAAGCAGGTACCAAGGAAATCGTTTATGCGCGCAATTGACCGCGCTTGAGTACACAACCGGCGCCCCGTGCGCCGGTTTTTTTTGGGTACGGGAGCGAGCGGCTGCGCGTCGGCATTGCTGCGTTGAAACGCCGCTTTGACTGCTCATTGGTACAGCCAACTGCGCTTCAAAACGACGTTTCGCCTTGCACTGCTCTAGCTCGCTCGCTCGCTCTCGATTTGCATAAGGCTGAGATCGCAACGGCAAATCGTAAAAACGGCTGCTTGTTTGCCCGAGGGGTTGTAGAGCAGTACATTAAGCCCCACTTAAACAGTCGGGTATTACGTTGCTGTTTTCCCCCGGTACCCGCCCGGAGAGCATTTATGAAGACCATTTCCGACATCAAAATTTCCGTTCTCGACCTCGCGCCTATCCGCGCCGACGGCGGTCCCGAGCAGGCTTTGCGCAATTCCCTGGCCCTCGCCCAACACGCAGAAAAACTGGGCTTCACCCGTTTCTGGGTGGCCGAACACCACAACATGGATGGTATCGCCAGTTCGGCGACGTCGGTGCTGATTGGCTACCTCGCCGCTGGCACCAGTTCCATTCGCCTGGGCGCCGGTGGCGTGATGCTGCCGAACCACGCGCCGTTGGTGATCGCCGAACAATTCGGCACGCTGGCGACCTTGTACCCCGGCCGCATCGACCTGGGCCTTGGCCGCGCGCCCGGCGCCGATCAATACACCGCGCACGCCTTGCGCCGTGAGCGCTCGGGCAGCGCCGATGATTTCCCCGAAGACCTCACCGAGCTGCAAACCTACCTCGGCCCGCTGCAACGCAATCAACGCGTAATCGCCATGCCGGGCGCGGGCACAGAAGTGCCGATCTGGCTGCTCGGTTCCAGCCTGTTCAGTGCGCAGCTGGCCGGTCAACGCGGCTTGCCGTATGCCTTCGCCTCGCACTTTGCGCCGCGCATGATGCACGAGGCGATTCGCGTGTACCGCAACCACTTCAAGCCCTCGGCGGTGCTCGACAAACCCTACGTCATGCTCGGTGTGCCGCTGCTGCCGGCCGACACCGACGAGCAAGCGCAATACCTGGCCACCAGCGCTTATCAACGGATTCTCGCCCTGCTGCGCGGCCAGAGTCTGGTGCAAAAGCCGCCGGTGCAGAGCATGGAAGGTTTGTGGTTGCCCCACGAACGCCAGGCAGTCGGTGAGTTTTTTGGCTTGGCGATGGTGGGCGGCCCGGAAACAATCCGCAGCCACGTCAACCAGTTGCTGGAACAGACCGACGCCGACGAGCTGATTTTCACCAGCGACATGTATGACTTCGTCGACCGTCTGCACTCCTACGAAGTGCTGGCCAGCCTGCGCTAAGCCGAACGCCGCCTGACCAAAAAAATAGGAACGACTGCCGCTTCGCCGCCTCTGAAACCTATACCCACAGGTAAGGAGAACGACGATGAAAAAGACAGCATCTGCTCACTGGCAAGGCGGCATCAAAGACGGCAAAGGCACCATCTCCACGCAGAGCGGCGTCTTGAAACAAAGCCCTTACGGCTTTAACACCCGCTTTGAAGATGGCCCGGGCACCAACCCGGAAGAACTGATCGGCGCCGCCCACGCGGGCTGTTTTTCCATGGCCCTGTCCAAGGAACTCGGTGAAGCCGGCATGACCGCTGAAAGCATCGACACCCACGCCGAAGTGACCCTCGACAAAGTCGACGGCGGCTTCGCCATCACCGCCGTGCACCTGAAACTCAGCGCCAAGATTCCGGGCGCCGACCGTGACGCCTTCGAGAAAGCGGTGGAAACCGCTAAGACCGGTTGCCCGGTATCGAAAGTGCTGAACGCGGAAATTACGCTGGAAGCGACGTTGGAAAACTAAAAAAGCTCGCGGCTGAAGCCGCTCCTACAGGGGATTGATGGATCTGTAGGAGCGGCTATGCGGCATTCCGATCAGCCGCGATTCCTGCAAACGCTACTCTGCGCCTTTACGCCGCCCCTTCACCCGCTCATACCGATCCAGCAACGGCTGCGTCGTCAGCCCGTGCACGCAAATACTCAACGCCACCACCGACAGCGTCAGTCCAATCGCTTCGTGCGCCGCCGGGCCTTCCAAGCCGTGGTTCAGCACGTACGCCAGGTAGTACAAGCTGCCGATCCCGCGAATGCCGAACCAGCCCATCAGCCAACGCTGCCCTTCGCTCAGTGAGTTGCCGCGCACCAGGGCCGCCACGCTCAGCGGTCGAACAATGCAGAACAACGCCAGCCCCAGCGGCACCGCGCGCCAGTCCCAGTGAAAGGCCAGCAGCGCGCCGAGCAAGGTCACGAGCAGCACTTCCAGCACCCGCTCGACGATGTCGCCAAACGACAGAATTTCCCCCACTAACAACCCCGCGACCACTTTCGGTTCGTCGGTATGGCTGACTTGCTCTTTCACTTCATCCAGCGTGCCGCCTTCTTTGGGCACGGCGAGCGCCACTTCCTCGGCGGGCACGCTGGAGTTGTCGGACGAGGCCACTTCCGCATGCCGAAGCCCGATGCCGGCGGCGAACGCGGCAAGAAAGCCCCAGGCGCTGACCGTCTCGGCCAGCCAGTACGACAGCGCGATCAAGGCCATCGCCAAAAAGTCATTGGGCGAGATCGCCGCGTCGCGGTGGCGGGTGCGCAGGTAGATGGCCAAGCGCCCGACGCCACGACCAAGCACAAAGCCGATCAATAGCCCGGCCGGTACCGCCCAAAGCAGACGGTGCAGCGCCCATTCGCCGGCCCATTCCTGCGGCGCGCCTTCGTGCTGAATCCATAGCAGGGCAAAAAACACGAAGGGGAAGGCCATGCCATCGTTCAGCCCCGCTTCGCCAGAAAGGCCATAGCGCAGCCGGTCGAAGTCGCGCGCGTGGTTCACCTGCACCAAGCTCGCCAGCACCGGATCGGTCGGCGCCAGCACCGCACCGATCATCAGCGACAGCCCAACGCCCAGCCCGAACCCGTAATGGCCCACCAGCGCCACCCCGAGAATGCACGCCACCATCACCGGCCCGGCGAGCAAGTAGGCGCTGCGCCACGCCGGGTCGGAGAAGCGCAGGCGCAGTTTCATGCCGCCACTGAACAGGGAAAACAGCACCGCCACTTCAGTCAGGTGTTCGAGCCAGGGGGCCACGTCTTCGAATTTCATTTCCCACAGGCCCAGCCCCAATGGCCCGATTGCCAGGCCAAACAACAAGTACAGGGCGGAGGTGGTAACCGGTAACCAACGCAGGTAGGCCGAAGCCAAGGTGAGAATCAGCAGAATGCTGCCGAGCACCGCCATCCAGTGCAGAAAGCTCATCGCCTGAAATGCCCCAGGTGCTTGGCGCCTCGGGATGACGGCGCGCTATCTAGGTTCGAGGCAGCGGCACGCCGTTAGGTTCAGGCCATCGCAGGGTTCACACCGGGCCGCATTTTTCCACGCTCACTTGCTTGAGCGCTTTGCGCGGCGAGGCGTACAGCCAAGCCTGGGTGCTCATCGCCACCGGCCGCGCTTCCAGGCGATAGCGCTGGCCGGCAACGAAGTCGTAGTTGACCTTCAAATGGCAAGTGATCTGGCGCGGATTGCCCATCATGCCGCCGCCGGTTTCCACTTCGAATTGAAAGCGCGCGCGTAGCTCGTGGCTGCCGGGGCTGACTTGGAAAAAACGGCCGTCGCTGACTGTTTTGCCGTCCAGCTTTTGCGCCATCAAGGTATTACCTGGCGTGCTGTACAGCTCAATCCACGCTTGCTGCGGGTCGGGCTCAGGCAGCGCCGCAGCGCAGGCGGTCAGGGGCAAGGCACAGAGCAAAATCGGCAGCAGGCGCATGGTCGTCTCTCTTTTTTACAAGCTCGCATCATCGGAGCAATCACACCTCGCCGCAACGGCTCTCGCGCGCCCGCGCCAGCAGTTGGTGCTGCTGATCATAGAGCTTGGCCCATGGGCGAAAACCAATGCTGCCAGCCACTACTTTATAGCGCTGGCCAGCGGCGAATTCGGGGTAGTCGAGTTTGAGCACGCAGGTGCGTTCCAGCCCCTGGCTGTCGGGGCCGATGTTGCTGGGCGCCACGGCAAATTGCAGGCGCATATGCAACTCGTGCTGGCCGGGGGTCACTTGGAAATAGCGATCATCTTCCAGCTCGCTGGCGTCTACTTTCGCGGCTTGCAGGGTGTTGGCCTCGCTGGTGCGTAAATCAACCCACGCCTGGCTGGGGTCTGGGGACGGCATCATGGCGCAGCCACCAAAACTGAGCAGGCTGGTGGCGAGCAAAAATCGGCGCATGGTTCGGGCTCCGTGGTCGGTCTGATTTTTATAAGGACGAGCCTGGAGCGCGCCGTCGGGATGGGGTAGGTTTTGTGGCTTCGCCACCGCCCTGCCCGGATCGCCCGATGCTGCCCTGCTTATCCTGGTTACTCGACCTGCCGCGCTGGCGCTGGGTTCCGCTGCTGCTGGTTTTGCTGCTGAACGGTTGCAGCTATTACACGCAGTTGCTTACCGGCCAGGTCGACCTGCTAAGGCGCCGCGAACCCATCAGCGAATTGCTCGCCAAGCCGGACCTGAACCCCGCCCTGCGCCAACGTTTGCAGCTGGCACAAGAGGCGCGCCGCTTCGCCAGCGCCCAACTCGCGCTGCCGGATAACCAAAGCTATCGCCTGTACGCCGACCTCGGCCGGCCTTATGTGGTGTGGAATGTGTTCGCCACGCCGGAGTTCTCTCTGGACCCGCAGACCCACTGTTTCCCGATTGCCGGGTGCGTGGCCTATCGCGGTTTTTACGATCAGAACCGTGCGCGCGGCGCGGCGGCGCTGATGAAACAGGAGGGGCTGGACACGTATGTCGCCGGCATCGAGGCCTACTCCACCCTCGGCTGGTTTGCCGACCCGCTGCTCAACACCATGCTGCGCTGGGACGACCAACGCTGGGTGGCCGTCATCTTCCATGAGCTGGCGCACCAGCAGTTCTATTTGCCGGGCGACACCGCGTTCAACGAGTCGTACGCCAGCTTTGTCGAAACCGAAGGCCTGCGCCAATGGCGCCAGGCGCGCGGTTTGAAAGCGCCTGAAGGCGGCGCGAGAGAGCGGCAACGCGAGCAGTTCAGTACGTTGGTGCTGGCCAGTCGGGAGCGCCTGCAAACCCTCTACGCCAGCGGCAAACCCGAGGCGCAAATGCGCGCGGAAAAGGCGGCAGAATTTGAGCGCCTGCGCCGCGACTACCTCGCCTTGCGAACCACCGCCTGGGCCGGTGATGGTCGGTACGACGCCTGGATGTTCGGCCCGCTCAACAACGCCAAGTTGCTGCCTTTCGGCCTGTATGACCAATGGCAACCGGCCTTTGCCGCGTTGTTCAACCAGGTGCAGGGCGACTGGCCGCGCTTTTACGCTGAGGTCAAACGCCTCGGCGAGTTAGCGGACAGCGAGCGACAAGCGCGCCTGGCTCAGCTGCAACGCGAAGGCCGTTAACGCGCGAATGCCCGATGCAGCTCGGCCAGCGTGCGGAAGTGGAACGTCGGGTTTTGCGCCTGAATTTCTTCCTCGCTGCCAAAGCCATAGCCCACTGCCACGCTTTGCAGGCCATTGCGGTGCGCGCCGATGAGGTCGTGTTTACGGTCACCGATCATCAGGGTCTGGCTGGGGTCCAGTTTTTCCTGTTCCAGCAGGTGGGCGATCAGCTCGACTTTGTCGGTGCGGGTGCCGTCCAACTCGCTGCCGTAAATCACTTTGAAGTGCTTGGCGAAGTCGAAATGGCGGGCAATTTCGCGCGCGAACACGTGGGGTTTCGAGGTGGCGATGTACAACGTGCGGCCTTGCGCCGTGAGGCTGCCGAGTAACTCGCTGACGCCGTCGAACACGCGGTTTTCATACAGACCGGTGACCTTGAATCGCTCCCGGTAAAAATTTACCGCCTGCCAGGCTTTGGCTTCGTCGAACCCGTAAAACTGCATAAACGCTTGCAACAGCGGCGGACCAATAAAGTGCTCGAGCTGGCGCAGGTCTGGCTCGTCGATGCCCAGTTGGGCGAGGGCAAATTGAATCGAGCGAGTAATGCCTTCACGGGGGTCGGTGAGGGTGCCGTCGAGGTCAAAAAGGATGGTTTGCTGATGCATGGCTAGGCGGGCCCAAGGGTTCGGGGGGCGCCATGATAGCAAGCCAAACGCGGCCAAAACCTGTGGCAGCCGCTGGGCGGCATTCCCATCAGCCGCCGCGCGTTTATGACTGCCTACCCAAGCCAGATCACAAGCGGTGGATCACAAGCGGCAGATCAAGAACATCGCGGCTGGAGCCGCTCCTACGGTTTGCGGTGCTCTTGTGGGAGCCGCTTTAGCCGCGATGCTTGTGGGCGGGGCCACTCACGCATTCAGCTGCGGTTCCAGCACCTGCGCCAGCCAATCCATAAACACCCGCACGCGCTTGGGCAAATTGCGCCGGTGCGCGTACAGCAACGTGACTTTCATGGGCGCCGGGACGAACTCGGGCAACACCTCCACCAACTCACCCCGCGCCAGGCTGTCGCGCTTGCCGGCCACCGGCGCCTGAATAATGCCGAAGCCCGCCAGGCATGCCGCGTAGTAACAATCGGCGTTGTTAACGGTCACCGCGCCCGCCATCGGCAGGCAGTGGCGTTTGCCATGCAGCTGGTATTCAAACCCCGTCGGGCGCGAGCCAAAGGTGGAGGCGTAATGCACCAGCCGGTGCTCGGCCAGGTCGGCCAACGAACGCGGCGTGCCGTAGCGCTTTAAGTAGCCAGGGCTGACGAAGTTGCCTTGGCGATACGCGCCAAGCGGCCGCGCCACCAGCGTGGTGTCGGGCAGTTCACCAACGCGCATCACGCAGTCGAAACCTTCGCGCACCAAGTCAACCAGGCGGTCGGTGGCACTCACTTCTATTTCGATTAGGGGATGCTGGTCGCTGAATTCCGCCAGACGCGGCAGCACGAACTCACGCGCGGTGACCGTGGGCATGTCGATGCGCAAGCGCCCGCGCACGCTCTGATCCTGGCGGAACAGGCTTTCCAATTCGTCTACTTGGTCGAGCATGTCTTTGCACCGCTCGTAGAGCACCAAGCCGTCTTGCGTCGCTTGCACCTTGCGCGTGGTGCGCTGCAGCAGGCGCGCGCCGAGCATTTCCTCCAGCAAACGCACGTGCTCGGACACGGTCGATTTCGGTAGCCCCAGGCTGTCGGCGGCGCCGGTGAAACTGGCCAATTCGGTGACGCGGGCGAAGGTTTTATACAGCTCAAGCTTGTTCATGGCGGCGGCCTTATTGTTCGGTTAATCCGCATGGTATGTGCAGATTCTTCGTCTTTATCGGCTTATACGCCGAGCCTACAGTGGCATCGACTTCACCACCAGCCCACCGGGAGAAACCACCATGACGCGTAAAATTGCTCTTATCACCGGCGCCAGCCGCGGCCTCGGCAAAAACGCAGCACTGCACCTGGCAGCCCAGGGCGTCGACATTATCGGCACCTACCACAGCCGTCGCGACGACGCCGACGCGCTAGTGAAGCAAATCGAAGAAGCCGGCGGCCGCGCTGTGATGCTGCAACTGGACGTCGGCGACAGCGCCAGCTTTGCCGCGTTTGCCGACACAGTCGGCACCGCGCTAGGCAGCCATTTTGAAACCGACACATTCGACTTCCTGCTCAACAACGCCGGCATGGGCATTCACGCCAGCTTTGCCGACACCAGCGAAGCGCAGTTCGACCAGTTGGTGAACGTGCATTTGAAAGGCCCGTTCTTCCTCACCCAACGCCTGTTGCCGCTGTTGGCCGATGGCGGGCGCATTCTCAACGTGTCGTCGGGCCTGGCCCGCTTCGCCTTGCCGGGCTACGCGGCCTACGCCGTGATGAAGGGCGGCATCGAAGTGCTCACCCGCTATCAAGCCAAGGAGCTGGGCGCGCGCGGCATCAGCGTGAACACCCTGGCGCCGGGCGCGATCGAAACCGACTTCGGCGGCGGCGCGGTACGCGATAACGCCGACCTCAACGCCATGGTCGCCAGCAACACCGCCCTGGGCCGGGTCGGCGTGCCCGACGACATCGGCGCCGCCATCGCCCTGCTGTTTAGCGACGGCAGCCGTTGGATCAACGCCCAGCGTATTGAGGCGTCGGGCGGGATGTTTCTGTAAAACCGCGCGGCGTTGATCCCTGCGGGGGAGGCTTCAGCCTCGATGCGTTTGATCTGAAATGCATCGAGGCTGAAGCCTCTCCTACAGGGGTGTTAGCCGTCCAGTTGGTCGTAACCCTCGGCCAAGTGCTGATCTTTCAAGCGCACGTAATTCGCCGCGCTGTAGGTAAAAAACGCCCGCTCCTTGTCAGTGAGCGGGCGCATTTGTTTGGCGGGGCTGCCCACATAGAGAAAGCCGCTCTCCAACACGCGCCCCGGTGGCACCAGGCTGCCGGCGCCGAGAATCACCTCGTCTTCAACCACCGCGCCGTCCATTACCGTCGAGCCCATGCCGATGAGGATGCGATTGCCGACGGTGCAGCCGTGCAGCATCACTTTGTGGCCAATGGTCACGTCGTCGCCGATCAATAACGGGAAACCGTCGGGGTTGAACGGGCCGGCGTGGGTGATGTGCAACACGCTGGCGTCTTGCACGCTGGTGCGCGCGCCGATGCGGATGCGGTGCATGTCGCCGCGAATGACCGTGAGCGGCCACACCGAGCTGTCATCGCCCACCACCACATCGCCAATCACCACGGCCGACGCGTCGACAAATGCGTTTGCGCCGAGCTGCGGCGTGGTGCCCTGGTACGTTCGAATAGCCACGATAGAAACCTCTAAAGCTGCGTTAAAGGTTGATTGTAATTAAGATGGCGCCATATCTGCTTCAGCGCATCCAATGTTGATGAAGCACACCATTCATAGCCAGACAGGTGACCGTCGTGAGCGAGAACAACCCTCTACTGCAAGCCTTCGACCTTCCACCCTACTCCGCCATCCGCCCCGAACACGTTGAACCTGCCGTCGACACACTGCTGGCCGAAGGCCGCGCGGCGTTGGCCAAATTGCTCGCCGAACAGCCCGCCACCCCCACCTGGGAAGGCTTGGTGCTGGCGCTGGACGAACAAGGCGAACGCCTGGGTCGCGCCTGGAGTCCGGTCAGCCACTTGAACGCCGTGCGCAACAGCCCGGAACTGCGCGAAGCGTACGAAGCCTGCCTGCCGAAACTGTCGGAATACTGGACCGAACTGGGCCAGAACCGCGCGCTGTTCCAAGCCTATGAAGCGCTGGCCCAGAGCCCCGCCGCCGCCAGCTTTGACGTGGCGCAGCAGACCATCCTGCAAAACGCCCTGCGCGATTTCCGCCTCTCGGGCATCGACCTGCCGCCGGCTGAGCAACAGCGCTACGGCGCTATTCAAATGAAACTGTCCGAGCTGGGCAGCCGCTTCTCCAACCAGTTGCTCGACGCCACTCAGGCGTGGACCAAACACATCACCGACGAAGCCGCCCTCGACGGCCTGCCCGATTCGGCCAAGGCGCAAATGGCCCAGGCGGCCGCCGCCAAAGAGCTGGACGGCTGGCTGATCAGCCTGGAATTCCCCAGCTACTACGCGGTAATGACCTACGCCAACGACCGCGCCCTGCGCGAAGAGCTGTACGCCGCTTACTGCACCCGCGCCTCGGACCAAGGCCCGAACGCTGGCCAGAACGACAACGGCCCGGTGATGGCGGAAATTCTCGACCTGCGTCAGGAATTGGCCCAATTGCTGGGCTTCGCCAACTTCGCCGAGCTGAGCCTGGCGACCAAAATGGCCGAGAACAACGAGCAGGTGCTGACCTTCCTGCGCGACCTGGCGCAGCGCAGCAAACCGTTCGCCGCCCAAGACCTGAGCGAGCTCAAAGCCTACGCCGCCGAACAAGACTGCGCGGACCTGCAAAGCTGGGACGTTGGTTACTACAGCGAGAAACTGCGCGAGCAGCGCTACAGCATTTCCCAGGAAATCCTGCGCGCCTACTTCCCCATCGACAAAGTGTTGAGCGGCCTGTTCGCCATCGTGCAGAAGCTGTACGGCATCGAAATCACCGAGCTGAAAGGCTTCGACACCTGGCACCCCGACGTTCGGCTGTTCGAAATCAAGGAAAACGGCGAGCACGTCGGCCGCTTCTTCTTCGACCTCTACGCCCGTCCCAACAAACGCGGCGGTGCCTGGATGGACGGCGCCCGCGACAAACGCCGCACCGCAGCCGGCAGCATCGTCAGCCCGGTGGCCAACCTGGTGTGCAACTTTATGCCAGCGGTTGGCGACCAACCGGCGCTGCTGACGCACGATGAAGTGACCACCCTGTTCCACGAATTCGGCCATGGCTTGCACCACCTGCTGACCCGCGTCGAGCACGCCGGTGCGTCGGGCATCAACGGTGTGGCGTGGGATGCCGTGGAGCTGCCGAGCCAATTTATGGAGAACTGGTGCTGGGAGCCGGAAGGTCTGGCATTGATTTCCGGGCACTACAAGACCGGCGAGGCGCTGCCGCAAAACCTGCTGGAGAAAATGCTGGAGGCGAAGAACTTCCAGTCCGGCCTGATGATGGCGCGGCAGGTGGAATTCTCGCTGTTCGACTTCGAACTGCACGCCACCCATGGCGACGGCCGTTCGGTATTGGATGTGCTGGAAAACATCCGCGCCGAGGTCTCGGTGATGCGTCCGCCGGCCTACAACCGCTTCCCCAACAGCTTTGCGCACATCTTCGCCGGCGGTTATGCGGCCGGTTACTACAGCTACAAATGGGCTGAAGTGCTGTCGGCCGATGCCTTCTCCAAATTCGAAGAAGACGGCGTGCTCAACCCGGAAACCGGCCGCGCGTTCCGCGAAGCCATTCTTGCCCGTGGCGGCTCGCAGGCGCCGATGGTGTTGTTTGTCGACTTCCGTGGCCGCGAACCGAGCATCGACGCCCTGCTTCGCCACCTCGGCCTGAGCGCGGAGGCCGCGTAATGAGCACCAGCAAAAAACGCTTTATCGCCGGCGCCGTATGCCCGGCGTGCAGCGAGGGCGACAAGATTCAGATGTGGGACGTCGACGGCGTTCCCCACCGCGAATGCGTGGCCTGCGGCTACGCTGACACCCTGAACGAGCAAGGCCAGTCGGTTCCGAAAGAGCTGGGCACGCGGGTCAACAAAAACGCCGCGAAACCGGCAGACCCGAAAGTGCAGGGCGTGCAATTCTTTCCGAATCCCAAGCTGAAGAAACCAAGCGAGTAGCGTCTATGTGGCATGTCGTGTGTGGCGACAACGCGGTGAAGGGCGTAACACGCGTGGTGGGTGAAGGGTTATCGCTGCAAGTGTTGCGCGATGACCTGGCGGTTGGGCCTTTGGTAGATGTCGACCAGCCGCCCTGCGCCGAGCGCGCGGCGTTCTGGCAAGCCGTGTGGCCCGCCGCCGTGCAACCGGTGCCGGACTTTTCCACCCTGGGCGACGACGTGCACTGGCTGGCGAGCCTCACCAACGAAACCAAACCGGTCACCGTGTGGCATGGCGACAGTGCCTCGGAGCAACTGATGCTCTGTCGCGTGGCCGCTGCGTTGCAGCGCAGCAGCCTGCCCTTCTTCGAAGTGCCTTGCGGCACCGGTGACAGCCGCGTGGCCTGGCGCCGCGCCGTGGCCATGCATGCGCCGGATGAATTGCTCAGCCTGTACCAACCTCGGCTGGTCAGCTCTTCGCGGCGCCAGCAATTGGCGGGGCAATGGCGGCAGGTGGTAGCGGAAAATGCGGGAGTTCGGCGCTGGTCGAACAACCGCTTCCAAGGCGAGGGTTACCTCACCACCGACGAAACCCTGCTGGCAGCGTGTACCCAGGAATGGCAGCCGTTGGCGCGGGTGATGGCCGAGGTGATGAAGCGCAGCGACGGGTTTTTCGCCACCGACTTCTTCGTATTTTGGCGGGCGCGGGAATTGGCGAAGGCGGGGCGGTTGGCGTTTTCGGCGGATGCTGAGGCGGTGAGTTATGGGGGGTTGGAGGTTCGGAGGTTGGGTTAGGTTTGGGCGATTAAAAGCTCGAGGCTAAAGCCTCTCCGACAGAAGTCACCGCTCACCTGTAGGAGAGGCTTCAGCCTCGATCCCTGCAAACCTCGCATTCAGGCACTACCCCCGCCGAAAAAACTCCCCCGGCGTGCATTCAAACTGCTGCCGAAACGCCGCAATAAACGCCGACGTCGAGTCATACCCACACCCCAACGCCACATCCGTCACCCGCGCCCCTTGTTCCAGCGGCGACAGCGCGCCGAGCAAGCGCAGCCGTTGCCGCCAGGCGCGAAAGGTCAGGCCGGTGTCGCGCAAGAACAGCCGGCTCAAGGTTTTTTCCGAGGCGCCCAATTGCTTGCTCCAATCGCTCAGGCTGCGGCCATCTTCAGGATGCGCCTGCAACTGCCGGCACAGCTGCTGCAAACGCGGGTCGGTGGGCAGCGGTAGCGAGAGCCGCACTTCTTCGGCATTACGCAGCTGGTCCAACATCACCTGCACCAGGCGGCCATCGGCGCCGGCTTCGTCGTATTCCACTGGCAATTCCGCGAAGCGGCTGATCAGTTCGCGGGTCAGTGGGCTCACGCTCAGCACGCGGCAATGGCTTGGCGCCCAGTCGGTGACGGCGCAATCGAGGTACAAGCCGCGCAATTCAGTGCGCGGCGAACTGACCACTTCATGCTCCAGGCCCGCCGGAATCCAGATGGCCCGCTGCGGCGGCGCAACGAAGCTGCCGGCGTTGGTGTGCACGTGCAGCACGCCCTGGATGGCGTAGGAAAGTTGCACCCACGGATGGCTATGACGCGGCGTGCTGACTTGCAGCGGCAACGACTCAGCGCGGGAATACACGGGGCGTGGCAGGCGCGGAAGGTCCGGCACCTGGCGTTGCCCGAGAAAAATCTGTCCTTTTGCCGGCATATTCTGGCTTTCTTGCGTTAGTCGGTAACAAGGGCCACACGGTAAAGTCCGCCCTACCCTTTGACAACCCGACCGGAACCACCGCCCATGGCCCGCTCCCGACTTCTTCCCGACAATTTCACCCTCACCCTGATCGCCGTCGTCGCCACCGCCAGCCTGCTGCCGTGCAGCGGCCAGGCGGCTGTGGCGTTTGGCTGGATCACCAATATCGCCATCGCCCTGCTGTTCTTTTTGCACGGCGCCAAATTGTCGCGCGAGGCCATCATCGCCGGCGCCGGCCACTGGCGCCTGCACCTGTTGGTGTTTGCCTGCACCTTTGTGCTGTTCCCGCTGCTGGGCTTGGCGCTGAAGCCGGTGCTGTCGCCGCTGGTGGGCACCGAGCTGTATATGGGCATGTTGTACCTGTGCGCGTTACCCGCCACGGTGCAGTCGGCCATCGCCTTCACTTCGCTCGCGCGCGGCAACATTCCCGCGGCCATTTGCAGTGCCGCTGCCTCCAGTTTGTTTGGGATTTTTCTGACACCACTGCTGGTGACGCTGCTGCTCGACGTACACGGCGAGGGCGGTTCCACCCTCGACGCCATTGTGAAAATCAGCGTGCAGTTGCTGCTGCCGTTTATTGCCGGCCAGATCGCACGCCGCTGGACCGGCAATTGGGTGGCTGCCAATAAAAACTGGCTGCGCTTCGTCGACCAAGGTTCGATTCTGCTGGTGGTTTACACCGCCTTCAGCGAGGCGGTGATCGAAGGCCTGTGGCACCAAGTGCCGTTACCGAAACTGCTTTGGCTGGTGCTGGCCTGCTGCGTGCTCTTGGCGCTGGTGTTGGTGCTGGTTCACCTGCTCGGCAAATGGCTGGGCTTCAACATGGAAGACCGCATCACCATTTTGTTTTGCGGTTCGAAAAAGAGCCTGGCGACCGGCGTACCCATGGCGCAGGTGTTGTTCGCGGGCGGCAGCATCGGCCTGTTGATTCTGCCGCTCATGCTGTTCCACCAAATTCAGCTGATGGTCTGCGCCGTGCTGGCCCAACGCTACGCCGAACGCGAAGAACCCGAGGTCAGCGCGACCGCAGAAAGCCGCTGAGCGGAAACTTCCCCGCCCGCACTGGCGCGTTTCCGGCAAACGATTTACTGTACATCCATCCAGTTAAATCGTTTGCAGGTGCGCCATGTCGCAGTTTCTCCCGCCCCGTGGTCGAGGTACGGCCAGCAACCCGCACAACCGCTTCGCCGCCACCCGCTCGGTGCGCGAAGACGACGGCTGGTTTCAGGAAGAAACCCCGCTGACCTTCACCACTGAAGTGCGTGAAGAGTTCGCCAAAAGCGTGATCACCCGCAACACCTCGCCCGACGTCGGCTTCGACCGCTCGGTGAACCCCTATCGCGGCTGCGAACACGGCTGCATCTACTGCTTCGCCCGCCCGAGCCATGCCTACTGGGACATGTCGCCCGGCATCGATTTCGAAACCAAGCTGATCGCCAAAACCAACCTGGCCAGCCGCCTGGAAGAGCAGTTGCAAAAGCCCGGTTACGAGCCGGCGCCCATCGCCCTGGGCATCAATACCGACGCCTACCAGCCCATCGAGCGCGAGCAACAGCTGACCCGCCGCAGCCTGGAGATCATGCTGCGCTACCGTCACCCGGTGCACATCATCACCAAGAGTTCGCTGATCCTGCGCGACCTCGATCTACTCAGCGAACTGGCCAGCCGCAACTTGGTGAGCGTGGCCTTTAGCCTGACCACGCTGGACGACGAACTGAAACGCATCATGGAACCGCGCGCCGCCTCGCCAAAGGCGCGCTTGCGGGCCATGAAAGAGCTGCACGAAGCCGGCGTGCCGGTGAGCGCCATGGTGGCGCCGGTGATTCCGATGATTACCGACATGGAGTTGGAGCAGATTCTCGCCGCCGCCAAAGAGGCCGGCGCACGCTCGGCCGGTTACGTTCTGCTGCGCCTGCCGCTGGAAATCGCCGAGCTGTTTGAGGAGTGGCTGACCAGCCATTTCCCCGACCGCGCCGCCCATGTAATGAGCCTGATACGCCAGTCGCGCGGTGGCAAAAACTACGACAGCCGTTTCGGCGTGCGCATGAAAGGCGAAGGCGTATTCGCCGAACTGCTAAGCCAGCGTTTCAAACTGGCCATCAAGCGCCTGGACCTCAACCGACGCGGCGACTACGGCCTGGATTGCACGCAGTTTTGCCCGCCCGGCGCACAAATGTCGCTGATCTAAGCGCTGGGCAGCGCAGGCGGCTCGCGCTAAGGTTTAGCGCCTCAGCCTCTCTGTTTCTGGTAGCGCAGCATGGCCCGTACGTCGCGAATTACCGACCCCTCCTACGAGTTGATGGATGACCACGAAGGTCATTCGCTGATCTATCGCCAGCACGGTTTCCCCAGCCCGCTGGTGCGTTGGCACTTCCACAAGGAGTACGAGCTGCACCTGATCGTGGCCAGCTCGGGCAAGGCGTTTATCGGCGACTACATCGGCAACTTCGCCCCCGACACGCTGTTTCTCACCGGCCCCAATTTGCCGCACAACTGGATCAGCCAGGTGGCAGCCGATGAGGTGTATCCGCAGCGCGACATGCTGGTGAATTTCACGGACCAAGTACTCGACAGCGGCAGCGCAGTGTTCTCGGAACTTCAGGGCTTGGCGCCGCTTCTGGGGCGTGCGCAATACGGCATCGAATTTCGCTGCCCGCGTTTGATCAGCGAAGCGCGCGGCCTGATGCAGCGCATTGCCGAGTCCAGCGGCATGACGCGCCTGGGCCATTTTTTGATTCTGATGGAGCTGCTCGCCGCCACCGAGGATTACCAACTGCTCTCCGGCGTGCGGGCCACGCAACTGGCCGACGAGAGCAATGTGGAACGCATCAACCGCGCGGTGGATTTTATCTTTCAGCACTACGTGCAAGACCTCACCCAAGAGCAAGTCGCCGAGCAGTTGGGCATGACGCCAACGTACTTCTCGCGCTTCTTCAAGCAGGCCACCGGGCGCGGTTTCGTGGAGTTTGTTAATCGCCTGCGGGTGAGCAAATCCTGCGAGCTGCTCAGCACCAGCGACAAGCCGGTGACCGACGTGTGCTTCGAATCCGGCTTCAGCAACGTGTCGAACTTCAACCGGCGCTTCCAGCAGCTCAAAGGCATGACGCCGTCCGGTTACCGACGGTTGGTCACGCAACGCATGACCGAGCAAAACCGGTACTGATTCACACCGCCTGACTCGCCACTTCTGCCTCAAATCAGCGTGCTAAAGCGGCGCGGCGTACACTTTTGCGCGAATCGCCCTACAGACGGACTGCAAAAAAGTATCGGTCTCGGTGCAGGCAAGGCGTTGTTTGCGCTGGCGAGGCGGCGTGTAATCGACCCCGGTCAAACAAAAACAATAATGTCTTGCGCCGCCGACCTGGCTGCCAAGAGGAGTTCAACACCATGAACCACACGCTCAAGGCACTGGTTGCCGCCCTCTGCTTGTCGTCGTCCGCCGTTACCCTGGCGGGCGAAACCCTGACCATCGCCACGGTCAACAACAGCGACATGATCCGCATGCAAAAGCTCTCGAAAACCTTCGAAGAGCAGCATCCCGATATCAAATTGAAGTGGGTGGTTCTCGAAGAGAACGTCCTGCGCCAACGCCTGACCACTGACATCGCCACCGAGGGCGGCCAGTTCGACGTGCTGACCATCGGCATGTACGAAGCCTCGCTGTGGGGTGCAAAGGGTTGGCTCGAACCGATGAAAGACCTGCCCGCCAGCTACGACCTCGACGACGTATTCCCTTCCGTGCGCGAAGGGCTGTCGGCCAAGGGTCAGCTATACGCCTTGCCGTTCTACGCCGAAGCCTCCATCACCTATTACCGCACCGACCTGTTCAAGGCCGCCGGCCTGGAAATGCCCGAGCACCCGACCTGGGAACAAATCGCCAGCTTCGCTGAAAAACTGCACAAGCCTGACCAGGGCCAGTACGGCATCTGCCTGCGCGGCAAAGCCGGTTGGGGCGAGAACATGGCGCTGATCACCACCATCGGCAACGCCTACGGTGCGCGCTGGTTCGATGAAAAATGGCAGCCGGAATTCGACGGCAGCGAATGGAAAAACGCGCTGAATTTCTACGTCACCACCATGAATAAGTTCGGCCCGCCCGGCGCGTCGAGCAACGGTTTCAACGAAAACCTGGCGCTGTTCAACAGTGGCAAATGCGGCATGTGGGTCGACGCCAGCGTGGCCGGATCGTTCGTGACCGACAAAGCGCAAAGCAAGGTCGCCGACCACGTGGGCTTCACCTTCGCGCCCAAGCAAGTCACCGACAAAGGCGCGACTTGGCTGTACTCCTGGGCACTGGCCATTCCCACCAGCTCCAAAGCCAAAGACGCCGCCAAGCTGTTCAGCGCCTGGGCAACTTCCAAGGAATACGGCGCGCTGGTCGCCGAGAAAGACGGCGTCGCCAACGTGCCGCCAGGCACCCGCGCCTCGACCTACAACGACGCCTACATGAGCGCCGCGCCGTTCGCCAAGGTCACCCTGGAATCGCTGAAAGCTGCCGACCCGACCGCCCCTGGCGTGCGCCCGGTGCCGTACGTGGGCATTCAATTGGTGACCATCCCTGAGTTCCAGGCCATCGGCACCCAGGTGGGCAAGTTGTTCGCCGCCGCTCTGACCGGGCAGATGCAGGTGGACCAGGCGTTGAGCGCCGCGCAGGCCAGCACCGTGCGTGAGATGAAGCGCGCGGGCTACCCGAAATAGTCCGCCGACGTAACGCCTTCTTTCCCCCGTAGAGGCACCCCGCCGGCGCGCTTCCCCGCGCCGGCGTTCTAACCCTGTCATGGAGTCGCCATGAGTTCCTCGGTTCTCGACACCGTTGCCCACGCACCCGCTGCGCCGCGCGCCAAGCGGCGGGCGCTGAAGCCGGGCTGGTTTCTGGTCAGCCCCTCCGTCGCCCTGCTGCTGTTGTGGATGATCGTGCCGCTGGGCATGACTGTGTATTTCTCACTGATCCGCTACAACCTGTTGTCGCCCGGCGAGAACGAATTCGTCGGCCTGGAGAACTTCGAGTTCTTCGTCACCGACCCCGGTTTTATGCCCGGCGCGCTGCACACCCTAACCCTGGTGGGCAGCGTATTGGCCATAAGCGTGATCTTCGGCGTGCTGATTAGCGCGTTGCTGGAGGCCTGCGAATTCTGGGGTCGCGGCATTGTGCGCGTGCTGTTGATCTCGCCTTTTTTCATCATGCCAACCGTCAGTGCCCTGCTGTGGAAGAACCTGATCTTCCACCCGGTGTCCGGCATTCTCGCCGCCGTGTGGCGCTTCTTCGGCGCCCAGCCGGTGGACTGGCTGGCGCACCATCCGCTGCTGTCGATCATCTTTATCGTGTCGTGGCAGTGGCTGCCGTTCGCCATTCTGATTTTGATGACGGCCATGCAGTCCCTCGACCAAGACCAGAAAGAAGCCGCGCGCCTCGACGGCGCCGGGCCCATCGCGATTTTCTGGCACCTGACCCTGCCGCACCTGGCGCGTCCGATTGCCGTGGTGGTGATGATCGAGACCATTTTTCTGCTCTCGGTATTCGCGGAAATCTTCACCACGACCAGCGGCGGGCCGGGCTACGAATCGACCAACCTGGCGTACCTGATCTACAACCAGGCGCTGCTGCAATTCGACGTGGGCATGGCCTCGGCGGGCGGCTTGATTGCCGTGCTGATCGCCAACATCGCCGCCATCATCCTGGTGCGGATGATTGGCAAAAACCTCACCGACCAACCGTAAAAAGGAGCCTGACGATGCTGACCTTGAAGCAATCCCGGCGCCTGCAAAGCGTGGTCGTGGGCACGCTTTCCTGGGCGGTGGCGCTGCTGGTGTTCTTCCCGATTTTCTGGATGATTCTCACCAGTTTCAAAACCGAAATGGACGCCATCGCCACGCCGCCGCAGCTGTTCTTTGTGCCGACGCTGGAGAACTACCTGCACATTAACGAGCGCAGCGACTACTTCAGTTTTGCCTGGAACTCGGTACTGATTTCCTTCGCCGCCACAGCGCTGTGCATGCTGATTGCGGTGCCGGCGGCGTACTCCATGGCCTTCCATGAAAGCCGCCACACCAAGCGCACGCTGCTGTGGATGCTGTCGACCAAAATGCTGCCGCCGGTGGGCGTGCTCATGCCTATTTACCTGCTGTGCAAAAGCATGGGCCTGCTCGATTCGCGCCTGGCGCTGATCGTGATCTACACCCTGATCAACCTGCCGATCGTGGTGTGGATGGTTTACACGTACTTCAAAGATATTCCGGTGGATATCCTCGAAGCGGCACGGCTGGACGGGGCCACCACCTTTCAGGAAATCGGCCGCGTGCTGCTGCCCATCGCCCGTGGCGGCCTGGCCTCGACCATGTTGCTGTCGCTGATCTTGTGTTGGAACGAAGCGTTCTGGTCGCTCAACCTCACCTCGTCTGCCGCCGCCCCGCTCACTGCGCTGGTGGCGTCCTATTCCAGCCCGGAAGGCTTGTTCTGGGCCAAGTTATCCGCCGTCTCGACCCTCGCCTGCGCGCCCATTCTGATTTTCGGCTGGATCAGCCAGAAGCAGCTGGTGCGTGGCCTGTCTTTTGGTGCCGTGAAATGACCGGCCTGGTTTCCAAGGAGTGCTCACATGGCTGACCTCAGCATCCGCAATCTGCAAAAAGGCTTTGATGGCCACGCCATCATCCAAGGCATCGACCTCGATGTACGCGACCGCGAATTCGTGGTGTTTGTCGGCCCGTCGGGCTGCGGCAAATCCACCTTGCTGCGCCTGATCGCCGGCCTGGAAGAAGTCAGCAGCGGCACCATCTCGCTGGACGGCAAAGACATCACCGACCTCGCCCCGGCCAAGCGCGACCTGGCTATGGTGTTCCAGACTTATGCGCTGTACCCGCACATGACCGTGCGCAAAAACCTGTCGTTCGCCCTCGACCTGGCGCGTGTCGACAAGGCCACCGTGCAAGCCAAAGTCGACAACGCCGCGCGCATTCTCGAACTGGAGCGGCTGCTGGAGCGCAAGCCCAAACAGCTCTCCGGCGGGCAGCGTCAGCGCGTGGCCATCGGCCGGGCGATTGTGCGCAACCCGAAAATTTTCCTCTTCGACGAACCGCTGTCCAACCTCGACGCCGCGCTGCGCGTGCAAACCCGCCTGGAACTGGCGCGCCTGCATAAAGAGCTGAAGGCCACGATGATTTACGTGACCCACGACCAGGTTGAAGCCATGACCCTGGCCGACAAAGTGGTGGTGCTCAACGGCGGCCGCGTGGAGCAAGTGGGCTCGCCGCTGGAGCTGTACAACCACCCGGCCAACCTGTTTGTTGCCGGTTTCCTCGGCACGCCAAAGATGGGCTTTTTGCGCGGCACGGTTGGCCAGGTAGATGGCGGCAGCTGCGAAGTGCAACTCGACGCCGGCGCCAACCTGCATCTGCCGCGTGAGGCCTGCGCGTTGTCGACCGGCGCCAGCGTGACCCTGGGCGTGCGGCCGGAACACTTCAATATCGTGCCGGCCGGGCAAGGCCAGTTGCAGGTGGTCGCCGATGTCAGCGAACGCCTGGGCAGCGACACCTATTGCCACGTACGTACCGCCTCCGGCGAGGCGCTGACCATCCGCGTGCGCGGCGACTTCGGCCCGGCCTACGGCCAGCCGCTGGAACTGGCCTTCGACACTGCCCACTGCCACCTCTTCGACGCCAATGGCACCGCCATCGACAAACGCAGCGCTACCGAGCAGGCGGCGTAAGGACTTTTATGAAACTCAGTCGCTCCACGTTGTCCCGCCTGGTGCCCTACATCGCCGTGCCCACCTATGACCTGGGCGCGCGCCAGCAAGGCATCGCCCATCTTGGCGTCGGCGGCTTTCACCGCGCCCATCAAGCCATCTACACCGAAGCGCTGCACAACAGCGGCCAGGACATGAACTGGGGCATCTGCGGCATCGGCCTGCGCGCCGAAGACAAAGCCATGCGCGACGCACTCGCCGGCCAGGATTACCTCTACACGCAAGTGGAACTGGGCGACGTGCCCAGCCTGGAAGTGCGTGTGGTCGGCGTCATTGGCGACATGCTGCTGGCTGCCGACGGCGCGCAGGCCGTGATTAACAAACTGGCCGAGCCGGCCATTCGCATCGTCTCGCTGACCATCACCGAGGGCGGCTACTGCATCGACGACGCCAGCGGCGAATTTCTCGCCGACTTGCCGGCCATTCAACACGACCTGGCGAACCCGCAGGCACCGACCACCGTGTTCGGCTTTCTCTGCGCCGCCCTGGCCAAACGCCGCGCCGAAGGCACGCCGGCGTTCACGTTGATGTCGTGCGATAACCTGCCGCACAACGGCGCCGTCACCCGCAAAGCGCTGCTCAGTTACGCGCGGCTGGCCGACGCCGAACTGGCCGCATGGATCGACGCCAACGTCAGCTTTCCCAACGCCATGGTCGACCGCATCACGCCCATGACCAGCGACGCCCACCGCCAGCAATTAGCCCGCGAACATGGCATCGACGACGCCTGGCCGGTGGTGTGCGAGCCGTTTCTGCAATGGGTGCTCGAAGACAAATTCGTCAACGGCCGCCCGGCATGGGAAGCGGTGGGCGTGCAGTTCACCGACGACGTGTCGCCGTATGAAGAGATGAAAATAAAACTGCTCAACGGCAGTCACCTGGCGCTGACCTACCTGGGCTTTATCAAGGGCTACCGCTTCGTGCACGAAGCCATGAACGACGAGCTGTTCCGCCGTTACGTGCGGCGCTTTATGGACCTGGACGTGACCCCCCAGCTGGCACCCGTGCCCGGCATCGACCTGACCGATTACAAAGACACGCTGATCGAGCGCTTTTCCAACCAGGCCATCGCCGACCAACTGGAGCGCGTGTGCTCCGACGGCACCTCGAAATTCCCCAAATTCATTGTGCCGACGCTGAACCGCTTGATCGCCGACGGCGCCGAACTCGACCGCGCCGCGTTAGTGGTGGCGGCCTGGGCGGTGTACCTCGATGGTGTGGACGAAAACGGCACCGCGTACGGCATTCCCGATCCGCACGGCGAATGGGCGCAAGGTCTGGTGACTGACAAGGCCGCCCTCACCACGCGCTTGCTTGGCGCCGACCGCGTGTTCGGTCCGGCCATTCCAGCGTCCGCTGCGTTTGTTGCCGCCTTCGAGCGCCAGCTGCATAACCTGCGCACCCTCGGCGTGACCGGCACGTTGCAGGCGTTGCTCGACGGCGATGGGCGTGTCGATCCGTTGAACCAGCAGCGCTGAGGTCCGGCCATGGCCTTGTACCTCGGCATTGATTGCGGCACCCAAGGCACCAAGGCGCTGGTGCTCGACGCCAGCAGCGGGCAGGTGCTGGGCGCAGGCGGCGCGCCGCACCGGCTGATCAGCGGGCCCAACGGCCATCGCGAACAGCAACCGGCCGACTGGCTCAGCGCCTTCGGACAGGCCACTCGCGCGGCACTTGCCGATGCAGGTATCAGCGGTGAGGCGATTGCCGGCATCGGTGTTTCTGGCCAACAGCACGGCTTGGTGCTGCTCGACGCCCAGGGCCAGGTGCTGCGCCCGGCCAAGCTGTGGTGCGACACCGAATCGGCCGCCGAAAACCAGCAATTGCTGGATTTTCTCGGCGGCGAGCAGGGCTCGTTGGAACGGCTTGGCGTGGCCATTGCGCCGGGCTACACCGTGTCGAAACTGCTCTGGACGCAAAAACACCACCCGGCCATTTACAAGCGCATCGCCCACATTCTGCTGCCCCACGACTACCTGAACTTCTGGCTCACCGGCCGCGCCTGCAGCGAATACGGCGACGCCTCCGGCACCGGCTATTTCAACGTGCGCACCCGCGACTGGGACCACGACCTGCTGCGCCTGATCGACCCCAGCGGGCGGTTGAACACTGCGTTGCCCGCCCTGATCGGCGCCAACGAATCGGTCGGCACCCTGCTGCCCGACGTCGCCGAGCGGCTGGGCCTGAACCCGCGCGCGCAGGTGGCCAGTGGCGGCGGCGACAACATGATGGGCGCCATCGGCACCGGCAACATCCGCCCGGGCGCCATCACCATGAGCCTCGGCACGTCGGGCACGCTGTACGCCTTCGCCGACCAACCACAGGTAAGCCCGCACGCCTCGGTCGCCACGTTCTGTTCATCGTCCGGCGGCTGGCTGCCCTTGATCTGCACCATGAACCTGACCAACGCCACCGGCGCTATTCAGGAACTGTTGGAACTGGACCTCGCCAGCTTCGGCGCCCTGGCCATGCAAGCGCCGATTGGCGCCGACGGCGTGTTGATGCTGCCCTTCCTCAACGGCGAACGGGTACCGGCCCTGCCCAACGCCAGCGCCAGTTTGCTGGGGCTGACCAGCGATAACCTGAACCGCTCTAACCTCTGTCGTGCCGTACTGGAAGGCGTGTGCTTCGGCCTGCGTTACGGCCTGGATTTGCTGCGTGCCAGCGGCATCGAAAGCCGGGAAATTCGCTTGATCGGCGGCGCCGCAAAAAGCTCGGTGTGGCGGCAAGTAGTCGCCGATATCATGGCCACCCCGCTGGTCTGCCCGCAGCACACCGAAGCGGCGGCCCTGGGCGCGGCGATCCAGGCGGCATGGAGCGGCGGCGAAGGCAGCTTGCACGCGTTGTGCGACCGCTGCGTGAGCCTCGACCTGCGCACGCGCACCGAGCCGAACCCCGCAGCCAGCGCCGCGTACGAGCCGGTCTACCAGCGTTACCGCCAGCAGGTGATGCAGGTGCAACAGGCGTAAAAACAGCCAATCCCTTTTGTTTCAGGAGTTCGACATGTACCTGGTTTGCGGCGAAGCGTTGTTCGACTTTTTCACCCAGGCGGCCGGCGCGCGCAGCAGCGAGCTGGACTACAAAGCCATCGCCGGTGGCTCGCCCTTCAACGTGGCCGTCGGCCTGCGCCGCTTGGGCGTGGAATCGGCGCTGTTCGGCGGTCTGTCCACCGACTTTCTCGGCGCCCGCCTGCGCCGGGTACTGGAAGAAGAAGGCGTGCGCGACGATTTTCTGATCGCCAGCGACTGCCCCACGACCATGGCCATGGTGGCCCTCGACGGCAACGGCCACCCGCACTACTCCTTTCGCGGCGAAGGCTGCGCAGACCGCGCCGTGCGCCCGGAACATCTGCCGGCCTTGAGCGGCGAGGTGCGCGGTGTACACGTGGGCTCGTTCTCGCTCGTGGTGCAACCCATCGGCGACACCCTGCTGGAGCTGGTGCGCCGCGAAAGCGGCACGCGCTTGATCAGCCTCGACCCAAACGTACGCCTCAACCCCCAACCTGATGCCGCGCTGTGGCGCGAGCGTGTGGAAGAACTGGCGCAGCTGGCCGACCTGATCAAAGTGAGCGACGAAGACCTGGGCTTGCTCTACCCCGGCATTGAGCCGGAACAGATTATTCAGCGCTGGCTCGGTGGCCGTTGCCAGTTGGTGGTGATGACCCGTGGCAGCCAAGGCGCCACCGCGTTTAGCCGTGAGCATGGCGTTGTGTCGGTGCCGTCACGGCGCATTGACGTGCGCGACACCGTCGGCGCTGGCGATACCTTTCAGGCGGCGCTGTTGGCATGGCTGACGCAGGCGGGGCTGGACAGCCCGGAAGGAATGGCGCGGTTGAGCCGGGAGCAGCTCGATGCGTTGCTGAGCTACGCGGTGGCAGCCGCTGCCGTCACCTGCTCGCGCACCGGGCCGGATCTGCCCAGGGCGCATGAGGTGGTGGTTTAACCGGCCTCAACGCCCTCGGCAGACGATCGCCCAGGCTCAGGTGAAGTTGTAGCGCACCAGGTGGAAGAACACCGGGGCGGCGAAACACACGGAGTCGAGGCGGTCGAGCATGCCGCCGTGGCCTTCGATCATATGGCCCCAGTCTTTCACCCCACGGTCACGCTTGATCGCCGACATCACCAGCCCACCGATAAAGCCCATCAGGCAAATCACAAACGCCAAGGCCAGCGCACCCAGGAAGCTGAACGGCGTCATCCAGAACAGCGCACCACCCAGCAGGGTGGCCGACACCACGCCGCCGATCAGGCCTTCCAGGGTTTTCGAGGGCGACAGGTTTGGCGCCACTTTGGTTTTGCCCATCAGCTTGCCCCAGATGTATTGCAGTACGTCCGAGGACTGCACCACCAGCACCAGGAAGGCGATCAGCAGCAAGTTGCGGCCTTCGTAGCCGGCGATGTTCAGGGTCAGTAACGCCGGCACATGGGAAATGCTGAACACGCAAATCATCAGCCCCCACTGCACCTTGGCCGTACGCTCCAGAAAGCGCGTGGTGTCGCCGCCCAGTGACGCCAGAAATGGCATCAGCAGGAACACGAACACGGGGATGAAGATGCTGAACATCCCATACCACTCGATGTACACCAGAAAGTACTGAAACGGCAGCACGCAGTAGAACGCGGCCACCAGTGCCGGGTAATCGCCGCCACGGGTTTGCGTCAGGGTGATGAATTCGCGCAGGGCGAAGAACGACAACAAGTAGAACAGCAGCAACACCCCGGGCTTGCCGAAGAAGAATGCAACGCCCAGCACCGCGACCATCACCCACCACGCGTTGATCCGTGCGTTGAGGTTGTCGATGACTGGCGTTGCGCCTTTTTTCCACTTGAGGATTTGCCCCACCAGCGAGGCCAGTGCGAGGAACAAACCGACAGCGATAAATACGTTGAGCGTTTGCCGATCCACGTCAGGACTCCTTGGGCGTCAGGGCCAGCAATGCCTCACGGCTGCGGGTGAGAAAGTCCGCCTTGGCTTCGCCTTCGAGCAACTGCAGGGGCGTGCCGAAGGTCAGGGTGCACAGCAACGGCAACGGCAACGTGCGGCCTTTGGGCATCACGCGTTTTAGGTTATCGATCCAGACGGGCACCAGCTCGACGTCCGGGCAACGGCTGGCGAGGTGGAACAGGCCGCTTTTGAACGGCAGCAAACCGTCTTCAAGGTTGCGCGTGCCCTCGGGGAACAAAATCAGCGACTCGCCGCCTTCGAGCACCGCGGCCATCTGGTCGATGGGGTTGGGGTCGGTCGCGGTGGGCGAGCGCGCGATCAACACGCCACGAAACACCTTGTTGATCAGAAAGCTGCGCACAGCGCCCTTGGCCCAGTAATCGGCGCCGGCCACTGGCCGGGTGCTGCCGCGCATGTGGCTGGGCAGCGACGACCACAGCAGCACGAAGTCGCCATGGCTGTTGTGGTTGGCGAAGTACACCCGTGCTTTGGGCTCAGGCATGCAGCCCACCCACAGCGCGCGGGCGCCGGTGATTGCCGCAGCAAAACCGATGATCAGGCGGGCGACAAAGGCGCCGCGCCAGCTGTATTGCGATACACGTGACATGTGCCGTCCTCTAGGCAAACGCGCCAGCCGCCACTGCGGCCACCGCTAACAGCAGTTGTACAGCGAGCGCCAGGCCCTGTTTGCGCAGCAGCCCCAAGGCGCCCTTGCAGCGCAGGGTCCAGTCACGTCCGACGTTGGCGGCCGGCATCAGGCCCAGGCCGAGCAAGCCGTTGTCCAGTTCCACAGTGGCCGCGCTCAGGTCAGCGGCATCGGCCAGACGGGCAAACAGCGCCGCGTCGAAGGCCACGCGCATGGCCCAGTATTTTTCCAACGCGCCTGCCAGCAACGTGAGCACCAGCAACCCGGCGACCAGCAGCAGTTGGTAGTGAATGGTCACCAGCAAGGCGCTGGCCAATGCCACGACGCTAAGGCCGGTGGACAACTGATCCAGACGCTGCCCCTGCTCCAGCAAGCGCGCGCAACTGAGCAAACGCAGGTCGCTCATGTGCCGGCTTCCATCGCAGCCAAATTGCGCAGGTGCCCTTCGCGCAGCACTACGCCGGGGCGGACCTGACGCAGTATCGCTTCGGCTGCTTGCGGGTTGGCAGCACGGCCGCTGTGCAACAGCCAGGCGGCTACCGCTGCGGCGCTGCGCGAATAACCAAGGGCGCAGCACACCAGCACCGGGCCTTGCTGCCGCGCCTGCTCAATGGCCATGGCAGCAGCGCGCAGCAACTCGGGGCTTGGCGGCAATAGGTCGAGCGTGGGCAGGCTTCGGTAAGCGCGGCCGCCGCTGGCGCACGGCAATTCGGCGCACAGGTCGACAATGGCTTGGATTGGCGTGGCGTCCAGCTCGCCTTTGTTGGGAACTCGCCCCAGCCATACATCGTCCATGATCAAAACCGGCGCCGGCTGGCGCGCGGTCCACAACCGCGAGTTCACCCAGGCGCCAATCAGGTAGGGCCCGAACAGAAAGTTCGAGGCCCAACTGAGCGTGCCGTCGCTGTGCTTCTGGAAACCGGTCGCGCCCACCATCAGGTAATTCAGGGCCACCAGGCACAGCGCCGTGGCCGGCCAGGTCAGCCACCAACCCAGACCTCCGACACTGACCCCCAGCGCACCGAGCGCCACGCCGCCAAGCGCGTAATACAACGCCAGGCGGCGCCCTTTGGCCTGCGGCTGCCAGCGCAAGGTCGCCAGCGGGCTGGGGCGGTCAAGGGGCCACAGCCAGATGCACAGCCAGCCCACCAGAACGCCGGTGGGCAAGTCGATGAAATGGTGCTGGTAGGTGGTCAGTACCGACAGGCCGATCAGCCCAAACCAGAGGTGCAGCAACCACCGCATCAAGCCTTTCGGCGTGTGAGCGGCGTAGCGCACCCACAGCACAATCAGCAGCACGATATGCAGCGACGGCGCCTGGTTGAAAGGTTTGTCAAAACCCATCAACACCTCAAACATCCAGGCGAAAAAGCCGGTCATTTCCGGGCGGGAAAAGGTGTATGTGAGCGGAAATAACAAGAACCCGGCAATCGCCAGAACCTGCGCGCTGAGCAAGCGCCGGGCATGGATATCCAGCTCATGACGGCTACTGCACAGCAGCAGCGACAAGCCGTAGAGCAAGTCGATGGACCAGTAGGGCACGATGGTCCAGGCCCAAAACGGGGTGTGCTGTTCCCAGGCAAACACCAGGGTGCCGACGTCCGCACGCTGGCTGGTGAACCAGTTGGCCAAACTGTAGGTGGCGAAAAACAGTGGCGCCAGAATCAGCAGCCACACCAGCGCCCGGGGA
This sequence comes from Pseudomonas sp. AC070, assembly GCF_979258635.1. NCBI lineage: Bacteria > Pseudomonadati > Pseudomonadota > Gammaproteobacteria > Pseudomonadales > Pseudomonadaceae > Pseudomonas > Pseudomonas sp. AC070. The sequence goes on along the minus strand of NZ_OZ409871.1, from coordinate 44,203 downwards.
AAACGCTGGCGCACGCTCAGTTGCGGATAAACCGGCGTCAGGGTGAGGGCTTCGCTCATGCCTCGATCCGCTGCGCCAGGCTGACGCTGAAAATGCCCCATTGATCGATGCGCTGAGTCACCTTGCGAAAGCCGGCGGCTTCGACCAATTGGTCCATTTCCGCCTGCGTACGACGGCGCATCACCCAGGCCTGACCGCCGCGGTGGCTGGTCAGCGCGCGGGCAATCAATTGCAACTGCGGGTGCCATGGCTGACCGGTGTAAATCAGATAACCGCCTGGCTCCACGGCTTGCGCCAGGCCACCCAGCGAAGCGCTGACCATGCTGTTATCACCGAACAACTCATACAGGCCGGAAACAATCGCCAGGGTCGGCTTGGGATCCAGGCTCGCCAAGCTGGCCGGATCAAAGGCATCGCCTTTTACAAACGTAGCGACATCGCTCAAACCTTTTTCGCTAATCAGCGCCTGGCCCTGGCTGACGTTGAGGTCGCTGTAGTCGCGCAGCAGGATCGAGTCCGGACGCTGGGCAAGATCTTGCAGCGCTTCGAGTACGTAGCGGCCGTGGCCCGCGGCAATGTCGACGATACGCGTCGGCTTGCCCTGCGCCTGCAACGTTTTCAGGGTGTCGCGCAGCAGCTCCTCGATATGCAGCTTGCGCTGACGAATGCCGCGCCAACCGATGGAGTTGAGGTAGTTGGTATCGATCATTCGGCCAAGCGAACCGGTGCCGGTCGGGGTGTTGCGGTACACGTAATCCAGAGTGCTGCCCGAGTCGAAGCCGGTGTCGAAACCCAGCTTTACCCCGGCCGACAACTTGGCGCCCAGGCCCATCGAGGCGCGGGTGGCGCGCCAATACAGGCCGGTTGGCGACAGCGGCGGCAGCGGTGTGGCCAGGCCTTCGGCTTCGGCCTTGGTAAAGCCGATGCGGTCGGCCGTGAGCAGTTCCGGCCGGCTCGACGGTTGGCTGAACAGCAGTTCGATAAAGCCACGCGCCTTGTTCACAGCCAGGTGGCGATCAGCCTCACCGAGGGTGTCGTGATAAAAACCGGGGAGCAGATGACGCTCTTTTTGCAGCGTGCCCAGACGCTGGAAAAACAGCTCTTGAGGTTTGCGCTTGACCACAAAATCGGCGCCGGAAATCAGCAGTTGAGTCGGCACCTGAATCGCCTCGGCGTCGGCCACCACGCGATCAGCGGCCTCGTACAGACCGAGCAGCTGATTGACCGAAATCGCCTTGGCAATCAACGGGTCGTTGGCATAGCTGTCGGCGCGCGCCTTGTCATGGGTGAGCATGCCGGGGCGCACGTAGCTTTTGACGAAGAAGTTGCCTTTGAGCTTGCGCAGCAAGGTCAGGCCGGGGCGCGCCAGGGGCACGTACAGGTTGATGTCGAAGGCCGGCGAGGCCAGCACCATGCAGCGGATGCGTGGTGCGTAATCATGGGCCCAGGTAGCGGCAAGCACGGCACCGACGCTTTGCGCCACCACGGCAATGTCTTCAATGGCGATGCCATGTTCGCGCTGGATGAAGGCGACGAAGTCTTCCACGTCTCGCACGCTGGCGGCAAAGCTCGGGCTGTCGCCGCGCTCGCCGGGCGAGTGGCCATGGCCACGGGCGTCCCAGGCGAAAAAGCTGAAATCCGGCAGATTGAGTTCGTCCACCAGGTGCGCCATACGCGCGGAATGTTCATGGCCACGGTGCAGCAAAACGATGGCTTTGCCCGGGGCGTCAGAGACGGCGTCGGCGGCAGGCCAGTGGCGGTAAAACAGCTCTACGCCGTCATGGGTGGGAAAGGTTGCGTTGTGTTGCGGGCGTTGAGTTTCCATCCGTAGAACTCCAGTAGCGAATCGAGGTTAGCTGGCAGGTTGCTCTGCCAGCCCGCGCTTTACGCGGTTGTAGGTGGTGAAGACGAGCAAGGCGGCGAGCACTGCCATGACTGATGTCAGCCAGGGCTCAAGCGGCAGGCCCAGGGCCAACAGAAAGCCCAGCAGGCCGAAAACAAAAGCGCGGTCACTCTTGCCCATCGGGCCGTCGTAACGGCGCGAGGCGCCGACCATCAGCCCCAGCACGCCGGCGTATTCAGTTAGCCAGGCCAACAGCACCACGGCGCCGACAGCAGCGCCAGACACCCCAGCCAGACAGGCAAACGGCAGATACAGCGCGGCATCGGCAACCAGATCGGTTATTTCATTGAGGTAAGCACCCAGGCGCGATTGCTGACCAAACTCGCGGGCCAACATGCCGTCTACGGCGTTCAGGCCCATGCGCAGCAGCATCCACAGCGGTAAGAGCGCAAACACCGCGCGGTGTTCCGCGAATATCGCCACCACCGCGCCGACCAGAATGGAAATGGCACAGGCAAACAGCGTCACCTGGTTGGCAGTGACGCCACGCTGATGCAGACGGGTAACGGAGGGGCGCAGCAGGTTCTGGAAGCGGGGTTTGAGGTCGTAAATCGACGGCATGGGGCGCTCGCAGTGAAATAGGCTGGAGGGACTGTACTCACAACAGAACGCCAATGCCAAAAACTCGTCACACCGCTAGCTTGGTGGTGCGGTTAGTTCGATCAGCCGACCGAAGATAGCCGCTTAACGGCGAAGCTGGAACAATAGCCGCCTATAGTCATCCAGGCCCCGTTTTTCGCTCAGGAGTTTTTTATGAACACGCGCGACCAACAGAACCTCGATCGCCTCGACCAGGCCGAAGGCGAGGGCGCCGATGAGGCGTTGCAGCAGATCGTTTCCGGCTTTCAACGCTTTCGCACCGAAGTGTTTCCCGAGCAGGAAGAACTCTTTCAAAAGCTCGCCACCGCGCAACGCCCGCGCGCCATGTTTATTACGTGCGCCGACTCACGCATCGTTCCCGAATTGATCACGCAAAGCTCGCCGGGCGATCTGTTCGTCACCCGTAACGTGGGCAACGTGGTGCCGCCGTATGGGCAAATGAACGGCGGCGTTTCCACTGCCATCGAGTACGCGGTGTTGGCTCTGGGCGTACACCACATCATCGTGTGCGGCCACTCCGATTGCGGCGCCATGCGCGCGGTGATGAACCCCGATACGCTGGAAAAAATGCCCACGGTCAAAGCCTGGTTGCGTCATTCCGAAGTGGCAAAAATCATGGTGGCGGATAACTGCAATTGCGGCACGGAGCACGAAACCCTGGGCGTGCTGACCGAAGAAAACGTGGTCGCGCAGTTGCAGCATTTGCGCACCCACCCTTCGGTGGCTTCGCGCATGGCCAGCGGTCAGTTGTTTATTCACGGTTGGGTGTACAGCATCGACACCTGCGAGATTCGCGCTTACGACGCCGAGCGTGCCGAGTTTCTGCCGCTCGATGGCACCAGCCCGATTCCAGTGGCCACGCCGCGTCCGCGTTATTCGGCGCAATAAAAAACGCGAAAAAAAACCGCGCCGTAGCGGGCTTAAGGCTGCGGCGCGGTAAAAATCATCCTCAGTGGAGTCCAGTGGAGCTGAGGATGTGTCGCTCGGGAAATCAGCTATTCACGTCACGCTTGAGCAGCACGGCGGCGGCACACGCCGCGATCGCCACCAACGGCGTAGCAGCCAGCAATAAGCCGCTGACGCCAGCACCGGCCGCCAGCAACTGGCCGGCCGCCAATGGCCCACTCATCGAACCCAAACGCCCAACCGCCACGGCCACGCCAACGCCCGTGGCGCGCACGTTGGCGGGATACAGACGCGGCGCCAGGGCGTAGAGAATCAGTTGCCCACCCACCGCGCAGGCGCCCGCCGCCAGGCCAGCGAGGTACAGCCCTTGCGCCTGTTCAACGCTGCCCAGCGCCAGCAAGGCGGCGAGCATGCCGACGTAGGCCAACAGCACCGCGAGCAGCGCCTTGCCGCTGTCCATCAGCCGCCCGGCCAGCAGCGAGCCGGCAACGCCGCCGATGTTGAACAGCACTTGAATGGTGGCGGTGTCCAGGCGGCTGAGGCCGCGCTGGATGAGCAAGGTTGGCAGCCAGTTGAGCAGCATGTAGAGAATGGTCAGCGTGCAGAAACAGGCGCCCCATAGCAGCAAGGTCGATGCGCCACGGCGCTGGCCGAGCAGCTCGCGGGTGATGGCGCCCACCGGCAACGTCTGCCCCTGGCGTGCGGCGGGCGTTGGCAGCCAGCGCATCAGCAGCAAGGCGATCACCAGCGGCGCAAATCCGCCGACGTAAAATACCAACCGCCAGTCGCCCGACACCGAAAAAATGCCCAGCAGCGCCGCCACCGCACCACCCAGCGGCACGCCGCAGTAGGTGAGGCTGACGGCCAGGTTGCGCAGGCCAGGGCTGGCCACTTCCGAAGACAGCGCGATCAAAATCGGCAGCGCGGCGCCCATGCCCAACCCGGTGACCAAACGCGCCGCCAGCAATTGCTCGTAGGTGGCGCTGTGGGCGGTGAGCAGGGAAAACACACCAAACAACACCACGGCCACCACCAACACGCTTTTGCGCCCGAAGCGGTCGGCCAGCCAACCGCCAAACACCGCGCCAGGCAGCAGGCCGAACAAGCCGGCGCTGAACACCCAACCCAACGCCGACGCGTTCAGGGCGAAGTGCTGGGCCATGGCCGGCGCTGCGACGCCGACGGCTTGCAGGTCGAGGCCTTCAAGCATGGCGACGATAAAACACAGGGCAATGGTGCGCAGCGACGCGTCGTTCTGCGCGGTAGAAGTGGGCATGTGAACCTCGAGTTTTTATTGTTGTGTGCGGCGTTTGCTTAGGCGCTGTAACGGATGATCTGCGGCGCCTGGCCTCGGTACAGCGCTTCCACCAGAGCGCTGCGGTGCTGCAACACCGCGCGCTGGTTGAGCGAGCCTTTGTCGGTGATTTCGCCCCGGTCAATGGAGGGTGGTTCGCTCAACAGGCTGATCCATTCCAGTCGCGTGGCGTTGCCGGTGGCGTGTTGGTTCAGGCGCTTGAGCCAGTCGGCAAACCAGCTGCGCACGCGCTCGTGGGCCAGCACTTGCGCGTCGCTGGCCACGCTGGGAAGGCCGGATAACATGCGGCAGTCGGCCAGGCGCGGAAACACCAGCAAGCCCAGGCACTCGCGGTCCGGTGCGGCGACGACCACGTCTTGCACATAGGGCGTGCCGTCGAGCACGGCGCGGTTGCGCAGCGGGCCGACGCTGACGAACACGCCAGACGACAATTTGAAGTCTTCGGCGATGCGGCCATCGAACATCAGGCCCAGCTCAGGCCGCTCGGGGTCGGCAAATTTCAGCGCATCGCCGGAGCGGTAAAAGCCTTCGGCATCAAACGCGTCGAGGGTCTGCTGCGGCGAGCCCCAGTAGCCGGCCATGATGTGCGGCCCGCGAAAACGCGCTTCAAGCTTGCCGTCTACCGGTACCAGCTTGGTCTCGCAGCCCGGCGCCGGCAGACCGACGTAGCCGGCCACGGAAAGCGGCCCGGTGGTGAAGGTGCACGAAGGTGAGGCTTCGGTCATGCCCAGCCCGGCCATCATGCGGATGCGCTCGCCGCAGTGCTGTTCGGCGATGCGGTCGAGGCGATCCCAGATGCTTTGCGACAAACCCGCAGCGGCGAAAAAGAACAGCGTGACCTTGGCGAAAAAACGCGCGCGCAGCTCGGCGTCTTGCTCCAGGGCGGTGACCAATTCTTCCCAGCCTTTGGGCACGGTGAGGTAAGCGGTGGGAGAAATGTCTTTGAGGTTACGCAGGGTTTCGGCCATGCCGTTGGGCGTTGGCTTGCCGTTGTCGATGTACAGGCTGCCGCCGTTGTAGAGCACGATGCCGACGTTATGGCTGCCGCCAAAGGTGTGGTTCCACGGCAGCCAGTCGACCAGCACAGGCGGCTGCGCAGCGAATTCGGGGAAGGTTTGCAGCAGCATTTGCTGGTTGGCGCAGAGCATGCGCTGGGTGGTGGGCACGGCTTTGGGCAGCTTGGTGGAGCCGGAGGTAAACAGGAACTTGGCGATGGTGTGTGGGCCGGTAGCGTCAAAGGCGATGTCGGCCGCCTCGACGTTGGCGGTGGCGAGCAGATCGGCAAAGCGCTCGCTACGCCGATCTGGCAGCGTGCCACGGGTAAACACCAGCGCGACGTCATCGGCCAGCACCTGTTCGATGGCGCGTTGGAACGGCTGCGCCTCGGCGGCAAACACCAGGCCTGGCTGCAAAAGGCCGACAATGTGGCGCAGCTTTTCCAGGTCTTGCGACAGCAGCGAATAGGCCGGCGACACTGGGCAATACGGCACGCCGATGTACATGGCGGCAAAGGCCAGTTGCAGGTGCTCCAGGTCGTTGCCAGACAGAATCATCAGCGGCCGCTGCGCGCTCAGGTCGTAGCGCAGCAGCGCCTGGCCGAGGGCGCGCACGTTGCTGAGCATTTCGCCGTAGCTGAGCGTGTGCCATTTGCCGTCATCACCGCGCTGGGCAGCAAAGGTGGCCTGTGGTTTCACCTGCGCCCAGTGCAGCAGCCGGTCGAGCAGGCGCGCCGGGGCAGGCTTGAGCGACTCCTGCGCGCGCAGGTAGATGGTGCCGTCGTCTGCCTGGGTGATGTTCACCCCTGGATTGCCAATGGCCACCTGGCGATAGCGCACCACGTGGTCAGCGCGGGTTGCTACGAATTCTCCATTCACGAGCCTTTCCTCTGTGCGCGCCCGCCCGCGCCGGGGTGGCGGCGGGGGGCTTGTTTGTTCTTGTTATTGCGGGATGGACCGGCCTGTTTCAGATCGGATAATGGCGCGGCCCGTTCTGCACCGTGACCCAGCGCAGCTGGGTGAAATGCTCAATCGAAGCGCGACTGCCGAAGCTGCCGTAGCCGCTGGATTTCACCCCGCCGAAAGGCATTTGCGCTTCGTCGTGAACGGTCGGCCCGTTGATGTGGCAAATGCCCGACTCCACCCGTTGCGCCAAGGCCAATGCGCGGGACACATCGCGGCTGAAAATGGCCGCCGACAGACCGAACTCCGAGTCGTTGGCCAGGCGCAACAGGTCTTCATCGCCCTCGCCACGCACCACCACGGCCACCGGGCCGAACGACTCTTCGCGGTACAAACGCATGCTGTCGGTGACGTTATCGAGCAGCACCGGCTGCATGATGCTGCCCTGCACACCGCCACCAGCTGCCAGCGTCGCGCCTTTGCCAAGGGCGTCGTCCACCAGGACTTGAATGCGCTCACCGGCGGCGGCGTCGATCAGCGAACCGAGCACGGCACCGCTTTCGTCCGCCGGGCCGGCGCGCAGTTGCGCGACCTTGGCAGCCAGCTTGCTGACAAAGGCATCGGCCACCTTGGCATCGACGATCAGGCGTTCGGTGCTCATGCAAATCTGCCCTTGGTTGAAATACGCACCAAAGGCAGCGGCGGCTACAGCGGCGTCCAGGTCGGCATCGTCCAGCACCAGCAGCGGCGCCTTGCCACCCAGTTCCAGCAAGGCCGGCTTCAACTGCCGCGCACACAGCTCGGCGACGATGCGGCCGACGTGTGTGGAGCCGGTGAAATTCACCCGCCGCACCGCCGGGTTGGCGATCAGCCGGGCGACGATGGCGGGCGCATCTTCCGGTGCATTGCAGATGACATTCACCACGCCGTCACCCAAGCCGGCGTCATGCAGGACCTGGCCGATCAAGCGGTGGGTGAACGGGCTGGCTTCCGAGGCCTTGAGCACCACGGTGTTGCCGCAGGCCAACGGCATGGCCAGGGCACGCACGCCGAGAATCACCGGCGCATTCCACGGCGCAATGCCAAGCACCACGCCGCACGGTTGGCGCAGGCCCATGGCGAAGCTGCCGGGCACGTTGGACGGGATGACCTCGCCGAGAATCTGCGTGGTCATCGCCGCTGCTTCACGCAACATGCCGGCGGCCAGTTGTACGTTGAAGCCGTACCAGTTAGCGGCGGCGCCGGTTTCACTGGCGGCGGCCATAAACTCGGGGGCGCGTGCTTCCATCAGTTCGGCGGCCTTTAACAACCGCAGCCGTCGCTCGCCTGGCGCCAAGGCGGCCCAAGCCGGGAACGCGGCATGGGCCGCTGCCACCGCAGCATCGGCATCTTCCAGCGTGGCGGCGGCCACGCGTGACACCACCTCACCGGTGAACGGGCTCAAGCGGTCGAAGGTGCGACCGTCAGCGGCGGGCCGGGCCAGGCCGGCAATCAGTAAAGGCACGTCGAACATGGAACACCTCCGGAATCAGCGTTTGTAGGCTTGCAGGCCGGGCTTGATGCTTTTGTCGTCGAGGAATTGCTTCATGCCTTCTTCGCGACCGCCTTCGGTGTCGAGCAACCGCGACTGGTCGAGCTTGGCGTAGAGGTAATCCTCGTTTTGCTCCCAGGTGAGTTCACGGCAGCGCTTGAAGCCGACCTTCGCGGCACGCAACACCACCGGATTTTTCTCCAGCAGGTTCTTCGCCAACTCGACTGTGGTTTCGCGCAACTGCGCCAGCGGCACGCTCTGGTTGACCAAGCCCATGGCGGCGGCTTTCTGCCCGCCAAAGGTCTTGCCGGTCATGATGTAGTACAGCGACTCGCGGTGGCCGCAGGTGTCGGCCATGGCTTTGCTCACCAGGTTGCCCGGCGGAATGCCCCAGTTGATTTCCGACAGGCCAAAGGTCGCTTCGTCGGCGCAGATCGCCAGATCACACGCCACCAACGGGCTGAAGCCGCCACCGAAACACCAGCCGTTGACCATAGCGATGGTCGGCTTGCTGTACATGCGCAGCAGCTTCCATTGCCAGTACGAGGCTTCGCGGCGGATTTTCTCTTGAAGAATTTCCGGCCCGGCGTCCACTTCGCGGAAGTATTCCTTGAGGTCCATGCCGGCGGTCCACGACTCACCAGCGCCGGTGAGCACCAGCACGCGGGCGTCGGCGTCTTGTTCAAGGGTTTCCAGCACGTCGGCCATTTCGCGGTTGAGCGTTGGGCTCATGGCGTTGCGTTTTTCCGGGCGGTTGAGAATGACCCAGGCGATTCCTTCGTCCACTTCCACCTTCACGGTTTGCCACCGGCCTTCGTAGGTACTCATGTCACTGCCTCATGTCTGGGTTGGATGAGGCGAACTTAAGCTGGATTTTTAGTTATGTCAATTAACTATAAATTGGTTCTGGGTTTCGAAGAACTACCGACACCTTCAGCTGGAGGTCCGCAGAAACGCTGGCCCTAGCCTTAAATACAGGGAAATCGCGAGCCTAACCGGTTAATGCCAATAACTAAATATTCGTCCCGATTGTGCATCGGGGCGGAAAAATTATTAACATGCCTAACCATTTCTCATCAGGACGCCACCATGCCCCGCAAAGCCAAAACCCAGGCAGCGCCCGCCGACCCGACGACGCTCGACGCTGCGCTGGATAATTTGGTGGGTTATGTGATGCGGCGGGTGCAGCTGAAAATCTTCCAACACCTGACCACGCGCCTCGAAGAACACGCCATCCGCCCCGCGCAATTCACCGCGCTGAGCATCATCGAGCAGTCGCCGGGCCTGATGCAGGCCGACCTCGCCAAAGCGCTGGCCATCGAGCCGCCGCAAGCGGTGCTGATGGTCAACAAACTCGAAGAACGCGGCCTGGCCATGCGCGTACGCAGCAACCCGGACAAACGCTCCTACGGCCTGTTTCTTAGCAAAGCCGGAGAGCAGTTGTTGAAGACGTTGAAAGACGTGGTGGTGCAGAGCGACCTGGACGCCACGGCGGCGTTAAGTGCGCAGGAGAGGGAGCAGCTGTTGGGCTTGCTGAATCGGTTGTATCGGGAGGGGTAATACCGGGCGGCGCGGCCGTCTTAGCCGCGCCACTGCCCTTACGTGGGCAACTGCTACGCCTCCAATTCCCGCCACAATTGCTCCGCCCACCTCTTTATCACCAACGCCTCCTGCCACCGATCCGACAGCTCCAACCCATCGCGCCCGGTAATCGCATACGGCGGCGGCCCTAGCTCACAGAGAAACACGCAGCTCGCATCCGCCGCATTGCGCGCGCGCCAGCTGGCCATGCCTTGTTTCCACCAGACTTTGAATTGCTCGACCCAGGCCTGGTGTTGCGCAAAATCGATTTGAATTTGCACCTGCTCGGCCGTGGCGATGCGGCCCTGCAAGCAGTCGGTGCGTTCGTGAATGCGCTGGATGAAGCCTTGGTCGCGCGCGCTAATGGGCAAGGGGAATTCCCGGTCGACCACGAAGTGCGAGAGGTCGGCGGTGAGCTGCAGTTGGGGAATGGCGTCGAGCACTTCGAGGGTGAAGTACAGGTCGTTGAGGATGCCGTTGCGGTGGGTTTCGAACAGCAGCTCGATACCCATGCTTTGCGCCTCATCCAGCCAGCGATTAATCAACGGCACCGCGCCGGCCACGCTCACCGGCATCACCTGGGCGATGGTGTTGACCTTCACTGCGTTCACTTCGCGGGCGAACTCCAGCAAGGGGCGCATATCGCTCACGCGGCGTGGGAACAGGTTGACCATGCTTTTCAAACCGTACTTTTCAAACAGCGGCAGGGTCTCGCGGTAGTAGGGCAATTCGTCGGTATTGGGGTCTAGACATATGCCGGCGAATCCCGCTTCGGCGGCCATGGCGAAGTTTTCTTCATGGCTGCGTTCGGGCTGCGTCGGGTGCTTGAGTTCCATGCCCCACAGCGACTGAAAGACTTCGAGCTTTTGCATGGTGGGCACCGTTAGAAAGAGGTCAGAAAGGACGCTGCGTTACCGCCGCGAATCTCGCCGTTGCGCATCATGGTCATGTAATCCGCCGCAGCCGGCTCCGGGCCGTCGCCCGTGCCGGCGACGCGCGCCACCCGAAAGCGGTGAAAGCTTTTGAGCTGCGCGCGCAACGGCAGCAGCATCGATTGCTCCTCGCCATACAACTCACGGTGCACAGCCGGCAGGCGATACCACGGCGTGGTCGGTTTTACGTGATGGGCATTGTGATAGCCGAAGTTCAGCACCAGCACATTCACCCACGGGTGTTTCATCGACAGCACGTTGCTGAAGGTGTGCAGGTGCTCGTAATCACGGTCGCCCTTGTGAGGCGCTGGGGTTTTGTCGAACAGCGTGGGCGAGTTGCCGTAGTCGTGTTGCGGCGCATCCATAAAGCGCAGCACGGTCATCATCAGCAGGTACGCGACCGCATACAGCAGCGCGGCGAACGGAGCGAACCACAGCAGCGCCGCGAACAAACCGCCGCGCACCAGCACAAACGCGAGATTGCGGGCGCGCTGGCTGTTGCGCTGAGCAATGATGAACGCGCTGAACACCATGACGGCGTGCATCAACAGGTCGTGGGCGGGGATGTATAGCCACTCCAGCGCTTCGATGGTTTTCAGCACGCGCGGATGGCGGGCCAGCCATTGGTCATGCTCGAACCAGATCACGTCGGCGTTATCGACGTGGTGGCGAAAGTGTTTGAAGCGAATGTCCTCATACGTGCCGTAGCAACTACCAGTTACCCACGTCAGCAGTTTGCCCAGCCGAGCGTTGTGCTCGTTGCGCTTGAACACGGTGTTATGCGCGCACTCGTGCAGCAAATAACCGGCGATAACCATGGCGTGCGCCAGCCACAACGTGGCCAAAAGATTGACCAGCAGGTTGGCGCTGAATAAACCGGCAAGCCCCAGGCCATAGCCCACTAACGCATAAGTGAGCGCCAGGCCATGACAGACCGCGCCCCGCGTTTCCTTGAACAGATGCAACACGTCGATTCCCCCCACTACCGCTATGGCTCGATAACCCAGCGTGGCAAAAACGATGGGCCGGGGGATATCAAAAAATGCGCATGGCTGGTATGACTGGCACGCATACCAGACCTCGCCACCGAGCCCGCCATGACGCGCTTTCCTTCCCTCGATGCCCTGCGCACCTTCGTGCTGGCGGCCACCTACCTCAACGTCAGCCGCACCGCTGAAGAACTGTGCCTGACGCAATCGGCCGTCAGTCGTCAGCTCAAGCAGTTGGAAGTACAGCTCGACGTGCAACTGTTTCACCGCACCAACCGGGGCCTGGCGCTGACGGACAGCGGGCAGAAGTACCTGTCGCAGGTGCAAAAACCGCTGCAGCAGATTCAACGCGCCACGGCCGAGCTGCTGCCGCGTGTGTCGACGCTCAGCCTGTTTGTCGACGGCGCTTTCGCCCACACCTGGCTGGTCAAGCGCCTGCCGCAGTTTCGCGCCCAGCACCCGGACATCGAACTGGAACTGAAGCTCGGCGCCTCCATGCATTCGCTCACCGGCAGCCAGCTCGGTGCCAGCGGCGCGGTGCAGATTATTTTTGGCTCGCCGCCGTGGCGCGGCTTCCAGGCGCAGCCGCTGCTGCGCATGGAGGAATTTCCGGTGTGCAGTCCGGCGTTGTTGGCCGGCGCCGTGCCGCTGAAAACGCCGGCCGACTTGCCCAACCACACGCTGATCCACGAAGGCGACCGCCGCACCTGGCGCCGCTGGCTGGCCGCTGCTGACGCGCTGCCCTACGAGAGCACGAAGGCGACCACCGCCCACGACTCGCTCACCTGCCTGACCATGGCCATCGACGGCCAGGGCATCGCCATTGGCGACCCGCTGACCTGCGCCGATTATCTGGCCGCCGGCGTGCTGGTCGCGCCGTTCGGACAGCGCGTGGTGCTCACCGACACCTTTTGTCTGGTGGTCGCCGAAGCGCAGCGCGCCAGCCCCAGCGCTCAGCTGTTCAGCCAATGGTTGCAGGGCCATTTCCCGCCGCTGCGCTAAAGGCTGACGGCCCGAAACCTCCAACTTTCCGCGCCCGGCGTGTTCCACAGCCAAGAGAGGCCCGCGCCGTTTGAACCTTCGCCTGCATTCGGCCGCACGCACTGCTCATGCAGCTGGCAGCCATGGCCAGCCATTGTTTTTCCGGCTTTAGTTTCAGGCGATTGGTAAGGAGGCTCAGGGAATGACCGCCGTACAACTCGCTGAATTGATCGCGCTGCGCCCTCAGGGCGTGTCCGACTCCAGCTACATCGACCGCGTGCTCAAAGCGCTGCGCACCCACCTGGGCATGGATGTCGCGTTCATCGCCCAGTTTCGCGTGGAGGACCGCGTGTTCACCCATGTGGATGCCGAGGGCGAGCCGCCCATCAGCCCCGGCGACACCCTGGGACCGGAGGCCGGCTACTGCCAGCGCGTGGTTGACGGGCTACTGCCAGAATTAATCGCCGACACGGCCATGTGCCCGCTCGCCCAGGAACTGCCCGAAACGGCCGAGCTGCCCATTGGCGCGCACCTGAGCGTGCCCATTTGGCTCAGCGACGGCCGCCTCTACGGCACCCTCTGCTGCTTTGGCTACACCGCCGACGACACCTTGAGCGAGCGCGACGTGCAGGTAATGCGCGTGTTTGCCGAGCTGATCGCCGACCAGCTCGACAGCGAACTCAAACGCGTACGCGACCGCGTGCACAAGCACCGCCGCATTTCCGAAGTGCTGGCCAGTGACCAGCCCACCATCGTTTACCAGCCCATTCTGGCGGCGCAGAGTCTGGAGCTGTGCGGCTGGGAATGCCTGTCGCGCTTCAGCACCCAGCCGCCGCAAACACCGGACCAATGGTTTATCGAAGCCGCCGAAGCCGGCCTGGGCGTCGACTTGGAACTGCGCGCCATTCAGCTGGCCGTCAAAGCGCTTACCGAGTCGCCCGGCCACACGTATCTAGCCCTCAACTGTTCGCCGCAACTGGTGTACAGCGGGCGCCTGACGCCGCTGCTGCAAAACCTGCCGCCGCGCCGCCTGGTGCTGGAAATTACCGAGCACGCGGCCGTGGCCGATTACGTGCGCCTGGAGCAAGCGCTGGCGCCGCTGCGTCAGCGCGGGGTGCGGCTGTCTATCGACGACACCGGCGCGGGCTACGCCAGCATGCGGCACATCCTGGAACTGAGCCCCGACATCATCAAGCTCGACATGAGCATCACCCAAGGCATCGACAACGACTTCAAACGTCGCGCCCTGGCCTCCTCCCTTATCGCCTTCGCCCGTGAAACCGGCAGCAGCGTGGTAGCCGAAGGCGTGGAAACCCAGCAAGAACTGGAAACCCTGCGCGCCTTAGGCGTGCACAAGGTTCAGGGCTACTTGCTGGGTCGCCCGCAACCCTTGACCGAGGCGTTGCTGGGCATGCGCCGCTATCCACACTGAGCGGTAAAAACCATGGGCGAAAAATATTTTTCCGCTGCTGCATCCAATCGCCCCTCCCACGTGTAGTACCTCCAGCAGCCGATTGCGCTGCCCGCTGATCCCTACTGGAGATAACCGCATGAACAGCAAAAACCTGCTTGGCCTCGCCCTGCTATCCAGCTGCCTGCTGGCCCCCGCTGCGCACGCCGCCATGGAACTGCCCGACAGCGTGAAAGTACCGGAGGGCCACAAAGTGGCCCTGGAAACCGTCGGCAAGGGTGAGATCACCTACGAATGCCGCGACAAGGTTGATGCAGCCGGGCAAATGGAATGGTTCTTCGTCGGCCCCAAAGCCGTGCTCAGCGACCGCAGTGGCAAGCAGGTCGGCACCTACTTTGGCCCGCCCGCCACGTGGCAAGCTCAGGACGGCTCGAAAGTAACCGGCACCCAAGTGGCCGTCGCGCCGTCGGGCGCCGGGAACCTGCCGTACCAACTGGTTAAAGCCAACCCGGCCGAAGGCAAAGGCGCCATGACCGGCGTGGCCTACATTCAGCGCGTGGCACTCAAAGGCGGCGTTGCGCCGGCCACCGCGTGCACCGCCGCCAACAAAGGCAAACAGGAAGTGGTGAGCTACCAGGCCGACTACATTTTCTGGGCCGCCAAATAAGCGGAAACGATCGTGCCGTATGGGCACGCTTAAAGTCGTCTAGGCTGGCGCGTGCCCTTTCCCTCTGCTGACGACCCACACCTTGTCCGAACCTACTTTTGACTACGCCGCCGCGCTGGCCGCCTGCGCCCGGGGCGAACGCGAGGCGTTGCACCACCTGTACCAACAGGAGAGCCCGCGCCTGCTCGGCGTAGCCCGCCAGTTGGTGCGCGACACCGCCTTGGCCGAAGACATCGTGCACGACGCCTTCCTGAAAATTTGGGCAGGTGCCGGCAGCTTCGACGCCGAACGCGGCTCCGCGCGCGGCTGGATCTACAGCGTTACCCGGCACCTGGCGCTCAACTACCTGCGCAACCACGGCCGCGACGTTCAGGTAGACGATGCGCACACGCTGGAGGCGCTCGCCGACCACGCCGGCAGCAACGACAGCGCCGACAATTGGGATGGCCTGATGCAAGCCGAACGCATCCACGGCTGCCTGGAACAACTGGAACCCGAACGCCGCCAGTGCGTGATTCACGCCTACGTCGACGGTTACTCCCACGCAGAAATTTCACACAAGCTGGCGACGCCGCTGGGCACCGTCAAAGCCTGGATTAAACGCAGCCTGGTGGCTTTACGAGGGTGCATGGGATGACCACACACCACGAAACAGACGACGACGCCCTCAATGAACTGGCCGGCGAGTACGTGCTCGGCACCCTGCCGGCAGAAGAACGCGCCCAGGTGCAGGCCCGGTTACCCTTCGAACCCGCGCTGCGCCGAGCGGTAGACCAATGGGAGCAGCGCTTGCACCCGCTGACCGCGCTGGCCAAACCGCACACACCGTCGCGCCAGCTATGGGCGCGTATCGAACGCAGCCTGCTGGCCAATCGACAAACGCCACCCGCCACGCCGTGGTGGAACCTGCTGGCCCTGTGGCGCGGCCTGACGCTGGTGGGTCTGAGCGCCTCGCTGGTGCTCGCCGTGTTGCTTGCCACGCAGACCGTGCCATCCGCCACGCCGACTTATCTCGTTGTTCTGGTCGCCCCGCAAAGCAACGCCCCCGGCTGGGTGGTGCAAGCCAGCAACCCGAACGAAATCCAGCTGATCCCGCTGGGCGTCGCCGAGGTGCCAAGCGACAAAGCGCTGGAGTTCTGGACCAAGGGCGATGGCTGGCAAGGCCCGGTATCGCTGGGCCTGGTCAAGCCAGGACAAACCCTGCACGTGCCGCTGGATAAACTGCCGCCGCTGCAAGACAACCAGTTGTTCGAACTGACCCTGGAACAGAAAACCGGCTCGCCCATTGGCAAACCGACCGGGCCGATTCAGTTTATTGGGCGGGCGGTAAAGGTGATTTGAAGGCGAGTGGAATCGGTGTTTGGGTGAAGCTGCAACGGATCCGAGAAAAAATGCTGTGGAAAAAGTTGCACACAGCTACCCTTGGGTTGCCAGTGTTTCGAAGGCAACCCATATTCCGGCAGTCACTGCAAATTCAGTGATTGGGTGTGGAAGCCCATCGGAACACTAGGCGCACAAGCGCCGCGAACCAAGCAGGCGCTTTTTTTATGCCTGCTGCGTTATGGCGGCTGTGCGCGGGGATACCCTCGGGTATGCCGGTTATCTAGTGTCCGGTCTTCCACACCCGCGTACAGTCGCCACCCATCACGTGGAAGTGATCTGGCGACTCCGTTAACACTAGGAGTTACACCATGACTGCATCAGAAATCACCAAACCCACCACCCTCTCCGTTCCCTTCTGCAAATCCGACGGCAAAGCGCTCTTCCGGGTAAGTGCCGGCGTGCCCGTCGCCTACGCACTGGAACAAGCCTCCAACCTGCTGGCTTGCGTGGAATGGCTTGTACTCAACAGCTCAGGCAAATCCGTAGAAACGACGGCGGTGCAATACCTGAACGAAATGGCTAAAGCTGTGGTGGATGCCTGTCACCCAGGCGAGTAGCGAAGAAGGGCTACGATTTGTGAAGATTCACGAGAAGATTTAGGGCCAAAAATTCAGATAACCCGTTAATTTTCAATTCGTTAACCGATGGTACCCTCATCAATGAGGGTACCGTCAGGCGCGTACAATAGCCTTCGGCCGAGTTAGCCTCGCTTGGCGCCTCGCACTGTTTCAACCGACTTATTACCTTGGCTGACATCAGGCTCTACCCCATACCCTCCTTGCGACTCGCGTACTTCAGCGCCCCCCTGCATCACTTCCCAGCCTTTGCATGCCAACGCGATGTGATACGGAATGGGATTAGGGCCCGAGCTGTATGCGGTAATGGTTCGCCGGGTCAGGTGCAGCGCTTCGGCCGCCCCCGTCAGCGACAGTCCGTGTCGGCGCATCCATTCCTTGAATGCATTCTTGGGCATGGCCTGCCCCGCCTGCTCCATGGCCAGGCGATATAGCGTGGTGGCAGAGAGCTCGATGTCGTCCGGCCACATCACATCAAAACCCCATTCGCCCACCCGCACCTGGCTGAACAATGCGGCATCAAGCAATGGCCGTAGCACGCTGAATGTGTGGATTGGCTCGGCCAGATTAACGGTCAGTGCCCGGCCATCGCTCCAGGTAATGCGCAGCGTCGCTCGTCCACTCGCCTCAGCCCCGGTTATACGCAGCTTCTTGTTCATGCGGCGCTCCCATAGTTCTGTTCATTCCACACGCGCACTAACGTGGCGTGATTATGATTAGCCCACACCAGCTCGGCTTTGAGCGCGCGCTTGTTAGCCCCGCTTCGGCGCTCCGTCAGCGTGGCGATATCGACTAACGACTCACCGTCTGCCGTTTGCACATGAAAATGGGGTGGCGGGTGATCGTGCGGGTAAATTTTTATCTTCCAGCTGTCGGTACTTTCTAACGTAGCCATGATGATCCTGCTAGGGAAATATTTTCCCTATTAGGCTCGTCATAAGTGGGCACCACAATCCGACGCCGGCAGCACGTAGTGAAGGCAACCCGAGAAAACGCTGTGAGAAAAGCGCGCACCAAAAACGCATTTGCCGTAGCCAAAAAAAACGGAGCCTCAAAGGCTCCGTTTTTTGTGAAAGCTGCGCTTAAGCGCTGTGCATCTGCTTCGGATCGTTCTCGACCAACCAGGTGCTGAGGGCCAGGTTGATGCGCTGTTGCCAGTCGCCGCCAGCGGCGCGGAAGGCTTTGAGCACGGCGGGGTCGAGTTGCAGTTGCACGTCTTCCGGTTCGTGGCGCTGCGCTGGCTTAGCCATGCGTGCGCGGGCCGCTGCGGCAGCGGCTTGGGGGTCGCCGAAGAGCTCTTCGAGCAGTTCATCGGTGCTTTGTAATTCGGTCATTGGTTTCCCTCTGCTTACCGGCGCTCCCGGCCGGGTCGCTGCAAATCTTCTTTCCACAACGTTGGTCCAGAATTCTGTACACCCGACTGGGACTCGCCAATTCGCTCAGGAGTTCAGGCAGATCGACCAACAGCAGGGCAAAAATGTGAAGTCGGTTAAGCCGACGGCTCAAAATCGCGGGTTTTGCTCAGGCCGACTTGCTCAAAACGCTCTGCAACATGTCCATCAACGCTTGCGGGCCGTACGGTTTGCTCAGCAGATGAATGTCGGGGGTGAGCTGGTGGTTGCGCGAAATGATGTCGCGCGTGTGGCCGGAGGTGAACACCACGGGGATAGCCGGTTGTTGCAGCTTGGCCCACGCGGCCAGGTCGGCGCTTTTGATGGTGCCCGGCATCACCACGTCGGTGAAGATCAGGTCGACCTCCGCGCCGCTTTGCAGCACGTCCATGGCGGCGTCGCCATTGGCCGCCAGCAGCACTTTGTAGCCCAGCTGCTGTAACAGCTCATCCACAGTGCAGCGCACGTCCGGGTTGTCTTCCACCACCAGAATCCGTTCGCCGCCGGCGCTGCCCGCCTGGTTGAGCTCGGTGGCGGGTTGAGGATTTTCTTCCAGGGTGCTGCGCGGGAAGTACAGGTGCACGGTGGTGCCCTGCCCCAGCTCGCTGGTCATATCGATGTGGCCGCCGCTCTGTTTGACGAAGCCGAACACCATGCTCAAGCCCAGGCCGGTGCCGTGCCCGTTGGGTTTGGTGGTGAAGAACGGCTCGAAGGCATGACCGAGCACGTCAGGACTCATACCGCTGCCGCTGTCGCTGATGGACAGATGTACGTAATCGCCGGGGCTGATTTCCTTGCCTTGGCAATAGGCTTGGTCGAGCGCCACGTTGTCGGCGTGAATGCGGATGGTGCCCTCGCCCTGCATGGCGTCGCGCGCGTTCAGCGCCAGGTTCAGCAGCGCGTTTTCCAGCTGATTGCGGTCGACGTGCACGCTCCACGGCTCGTCGACCAGCTGCAGGTCGACACGAATCATTTCGCCCAACGCCCGCTGCAGCACCTCGCCCAAGCCGTCGTACAGGCTGGTGAGGCTGTACACCGCAGGCGACAGCGGCTGCTGACGGGCAAAGGCTAGCAACTGCGACGACAGCTTGGCACCGCGCTCTACCGCCGCCAACGCCGAACCCAGGCGACGCTGCACGTTGGCGTTGTCCGGTTCCTGGCGAGCGAGCAGGTGCAGGTTGGAGGCGATCACTTGCAGCAGGTTGTTGAAATCGTGCGCCACCCCGCCGGTCAGGCCGCCTATGGCTTCAAGCTTTTGTGCCTGACGCAAGCGCGCCTCGGCGTCGGCCCGCGCCTGCACTTCCGCTTCCACGCGTTGCTCGAGCGTGTGGGTCAGTTGCAGCAGCGACTCTTCCGCCACCTTGCGTTCGTGAATATCGAAAATCAGACCCGGGAAACGCTGCGGCTTGCCGGCCTCGTCGAACTCGCAGCGGCCGCTGGCTTGCACCCACAGGTACTCGCCATCGGCGCGGCGAATTCGGTACTCGGCGTTGTAGGGGCCGCCTTGAGTGAGGGTGTAATGCACCAGCCGCTCAACACGCGGGAAGTCGTCGGGGTGAATCACCGCGTTGGCTAGCGCAATGGGCAGGTTGTCCAGCGACTGGTCCAGCGGATACGAAAACGTGCGGGCAAAACGCTCATCGCCAGACAGCTGATCGTTGGCCACATCCCACACGAATGACCCCAACAAGGCGCCGGCGTTAAGGGCCAGTTGCAGGCGCTCGTTTGCCGCGTCAAACGCCGCTTGAGCTGCACTGCGCTGGCGCTCGGAAATCACGTGGGCCGTGGTTTCCACCACAATCGCCAGTACCCCGGCCGGGGTGCCGATGTCGTCGCATACCGGGCTGTAGTAGAGGTCCAGCCACACTTCTTCGGGCTGGCCGTTGCGCAGCAGAATCAGGTCTTTCTTCTGGTATTCCAGGGTGCCGCCGCCGAGGCAGACATTCATGATGTTGCGGTTGAAATCGGCCACTTCCGGCCAACCCAACTCGACCGGCGTACCGAGCAAATAAGGGTGACGGCCGCCGGCGAACTCGGCGTAGGCGTCGTTGTAAATCATGTAACCGGGCTGGTCCCAGAGCATCACCAGCGGCACGGGAGATGCCAGCAGCATTTGCACGTTGGTACACAAACTTTTAGACCAGGTGTCGATGGCCTCCAAGCCGGTGCTCGACCAGTCGAACGCACGAATGCGCTCGGCCATCTCGCCTCCCCAGCCTGCGCATGCATGGCTCTCCATCAAAAACGACATCGTCCTACCCCTAAAACCTGCACCAGACCCACGAGTTACTGCGGGTTTTGAGCGCGACTGCTGAGGAAAATTCACTGACTTTTCAAGAATGGGCAGTGAGCTAGGGGTGGGAACGCTGGATAAGACTGGCGGCGTATCGCGTGTTCGAAACTAGGCGTCACCCGCGTCATTCTGAATTCCGAACCCTCAGATACGCCGCACGCCACCTTCGCGCATCCACCCCCGCGAGAGAACGCCTGCCCTAGGAACCCTCTGTTCCCCGCCGAGCAACGCCCGCTGTCACTCACCTGCTTGCAGCGTCACCTTGGCATCCACCTTTCCGGTCTCGGCCTTGTCGAAGTTTACTTCGCTCAAGCGCACGCCCTGGCTTTGCAATTCGCTCAGCCACAGCAGCAACGGTTCGAAGGGCGCCTTGGCCAGCGAGATCAGCAAACCGCTGCTGCCGTCGTTGTCCAGGCGCTCCAGGTTCAAGCCGCGCTGCTGGGCGCTGGTGGTGACCAGCCCTTGCAGTTGTTCCGGCGCAAGCACGGTTTTGGTCTGGGCCAGGCCGCGTGCACGAGGGGCGTTTTCCTGGATGTACGCGTAAAGCACCTGCTGACTTTCGTAGTAGCTGCGCGCGCGCTCCAGCCGCTGAACAATCGGCTGCCAAACGAACATGTACAGCAGCACCAGCGCAAGAAAGCCGGCCAGGGCCGACAACGCCACCCGTTCGCGGCTGGGCAAATGCTGCCAGCGCTGGCCCAGCGACGATTGGCGCCACTGCGCCAGCGCCTGTTCTTTCCATAAGCTCAAGGCGTTCATGCGCCACCTCCCAGCACAACGCGCGCCGTAATGCCTTCTTCTTCGCGACTGGCAGAGCCGAGCTGCACTTTCATGCCGCCTTCCACCAGGCGCTGGCGAAGTTGCTCAAGCGCGGCGAAATCTTTGGCGCGAATTTGCAAGGCCAGGTCACCGCGCACCTGGCTGTAATCCACTTGCACCACCGACAGCGGCGACTTGGCTTCGGCAATCGCGCCGGACGCCTGCTCCAGCATGCTGATAAACCCGCCTTCGCTTTGCTGCCCCTGGCTCAAATGCTCGGCGAACTGCGCCTTGAGGTTGACGATGCGTTTGTCCTCGGGGAACAGCTCTTTGTAAAGCGCCACGCTCGCGTCGTTGAACGCATCGCCGCGCCGTTCCAGTTGCCAGGCCTGCACCAGGCACGTGCCCAGATACAGCACCGCCCACACGCCCAGCACGGCCACGAACGGGCGCCAGATGGTCCAGGCTTTGTTGTCGCTGCGCGGGGCGAATTCGCCTTGGGCTAAGTCAACGGCCCTGCCACGGCCTTGGGCCAACAGCGTGTAGGGGTCTTCGCTGGTTGCCGGCTGCACCAGGGTGTCGAAGAAGGGCTGGAACTGCGGCCAGCGCTCGGCGGCAATCGCCAGTCGCGTATCCAGTTCGCCGCCGAGCAACACGCGCTCGCCCATCGCCAGCGCCTGTTCGCCGGAGCGCGGCAGCAGGTCGGCGTCGAGGTAAATGGCGGTGATGTTCAGGCCGATCTCTTGCAGCTCATCCAGCCAGCCGCCCAGCAGCGCGCGGCGAATGGCGAACACGCGGTAACGGCCCTCGGCGGTCATGTCGCCCAGCGCCAGGTGAAACAACTCGACCTCTTCGGCGAGCAATTCTTCAACGGCGTAAGGCAAGGCCTGACGCATCCACCGCGCCTTTTGCGTCGGCAAGCTGATCACAAACGCGCTCGCCGCTTCCATCGGCAGCACCAGCGCCACCGCGCGGCCTTCCAGGCTGGCAGCGCATTCGCTGGCGGGCAACCACTGGCCGATGCCGTTTTCAGGCTGCCAGTACAGCGCGGCCTGTTCGCCCAGTTCGCGGCCACAGGCGGGCGGCAAGAAAAGGCAGTCCATGGTCATTCTCCCGGTTGCTCGGCCACCGGGCTGAGGTAGCCCGGCTGGCCTGTGTCTCGGCGCAACACGCGCACCACGCCCTTGGGGTCGCGTTGCAGGGTGCTGAGCAATACCTGGCGGCGGTCGCCAAGGCGCACTTCGCTGCGCACCTGAAAGTAGGCACTTCCCACGGTCAGGCCCGCAGCGGTCACCCCGGTGCCAGCCAAAGCCGGCTGGTCGAGGAAACTGCGAATCTCTTTGTAGCCTTCGCGCCCACGGCCGGCGAGCAGGCCTTGCGCCGAGGCCGGATCCAGACTGTCGCTCAGGCACGACAGCACCATGGCGCTGGCCGTGTTCACGTTCAGCGCCACCTTGGCCGGCAGCACCGCCACGTAGGGCAGCAAGCGGCGGTAGTCCTGCTCGGTCATGCCCAGCAGCAGACGCAGTTCGGAGATGTCTTGCATGGCGTGGCCGGCGGTGCGGTAAGGCGGCTGCATGAGTAGATAGGCGTTGTCTTCGGCGCCGAACTCGCCGTTGGGCTCCTGGTCTTTGTCGAGCCAATCAACCAGGCGCTCGGCATACGGCTGCTCGATTTTCAGGCGCAGCAGCAAGCGCTTGAAGCGCTTCACGGCCGGGTCGTTGGCGCGCTCGTCGATCACCAGGCTGTTGAGGTTGAAGCGCCCGGCGAGGTCTTCAATGGCCACGCCAATTTCCCCACCGTCGATGGGAAACACCGGCAGCGGTTTGGCCCAGGCTTCAAGCGGATGATCGATGGTGGCGCGCGGGTCCACGCCCTTACCCTTGAGGTCGCGCAACAGCACCGCCTGGCCCAACGCCTCGCCACCTAGCGCGTACTGCCGGGCCTGGCTGATGACCAATTGATTGCCAGCATTGCGGATCGACAGTTGCTGACGTGCAATCAAACCCGCGCACACCAGCGTGACAATGGCCACCACCAGCAACACGGTAATCAGCGCCACGCCACGCTGTTGTTTCATAGCGCGGCCTCGCTCTCGCTGCCTTTTTCAGGCGAGGAGACCGGGGTTTTGCCCTCGGTGTTTTCGTCGTTCTTTTTATCACCTGCACCGCCGCCATCAGGGTTAGCCGGCGCGTCGCTGGCTTCTTCTTTCATGCCAGGCTCAGGCAAGCGATACAGGCGGGTCAGTTCACCGTAGTGGCGATGTTCAAGCTTCACTTCCACCGCCAGCGGCATCAGCTTTTTCGCCTCGTCGGCACTGACATTGTTCTGGCTGGAGGGCCACTGCTCCTGCCACTCGCCTTTGTCATCCATAAAGCGCAGGTGCATGGCCTGCACGCCGGTGAGCACTTTTTGAATGCGCGGCTGGCTGTCCACCGCCTGATCGAGCACGTTCCAGTACAGGCGCTCCAGATTCCCACCGGCCAGCCGCCAGCGCACGCGCTGCACCTGCGACCGCGTGCTACCCAGGGGATTGCGCCAGCCGTTGCGACTGAACTCCAGCGCCGCGTCGCCATCGCTGGCGCCCAGCTCGCCGATCAGCGTGGCGCGCTCGTCGCCGTAGGCATCACGCACGCTGCGGTTCAGAGTTTGGGTAATGTCGCGGTCGAGCGAGGCGAAGGCGCGGCTCAGCTCGCGCAGGTCGCGCTCGTGTTGGCGCGTGACTTCATCGGTTTTCAGCACGGTGGACAACATGCGGTACGTGCCCATGGCCAGCAGGGAGAAAATCGCCACGGCGATCATCACTTCCAGCAGGGTAAAACCCCGTTGCGCCGCGCGCTTCATCAACTGCGCACCGAAAGAAAACCGGTAAGGCTTTGCACCGCACGGTCTTTCACCGGCCCGGTGCTGCCGCGCTCGGCCTTGGGCGCGACCCATACGGTGACGCGGCGCATGCCCTTGTCGCTGGTGCTCTCGATTTCGCTGTGGGTTTCCCATTCGCGACCGCCGAACTCGAGACTCTTGTCGTCGCGCCCTTCACCGGGGGTCGGCACTTTGAGCTGCAATTCGGTCACGCGGTTTTCCGCAATCCAGCCCGCCAGGGTTTTCGCCTCAAGCTGCTGGGCCACCACCAGGCTGCGGCTGCTGGCGGTTAATACAGACGCGGCAACCGTGGCGAAAATGGCCAACGCCACCAACACTTCCAGCAAGGTAAAACCGCGCTGCTGAGTCATGGCGAACTGTCCATTTCTGCACTCGGCAATTGGTAGCCATCGCTGGCCAGCGCATAGGCGTTGCCGCCAGCGCGCCGTTCTTCCAGCCGCAGGCGAAAGGGCGAGAGCTCGCCGCTGGACAGAATCAGCAGCTGCGGCACCAGCGGGTCTTTCTTTTCTTCGCTGCTTTTCGCCAGGCCGGGCTGGTCGTCCTGCGCTTCAGGCTCGGGTAGTTTTAGCGCTTCGCCATCCAGCTCAAGCACCAGACGCAGGGTGGCCGGGGTGCGGTGTTCCTTTTGGGTAGCGGCGTCGGCCCAGGTGCCGGAGAGGTTGTCGTAGCTGAGCACGCGGTAGCCTTCTGCATTCACCAGCAGGCCGTATTCCTGGCCGTCGAGCACGGCCTCATCGGCCAGCACGCCGATCAGTGCCGCCAGGCGCTCGGCTTCATTGCGCAGCTCGCGGCTGCCGGTGCCGTTGCCCATCGAGAGCACGGCCAGGCCCACCATCGTGCCGATGATGACGAGCACCACCAGCAACTCGATCAGGGTGAACCCACGGGCGGCGCGCATGGCGGCTTAGTTGTCCCAGTTGCCGATGTCGGCGTCGCTGTCGTTGCCGCCTTCTTTGCCGTCGGCGCCCAGCGAGTACAAATCGAACGGGCCTTTGGTGCCCGGCGCCAGGTACTGATACGGGTTGCCCCACGGGTCGACCGGCAATCGCTTTAGGTAACCGTCTTTGTTCCAGTTCTTCGGCGCCGGGTTGCCACTCGGTTTTTTCACCAGCGCATCGAGGCCTTGCTGGGTGCTGGGGTAGGCGAAGTTGTCGAGCTTGTACATGTCCAGCGCAGCGGAAATGGCCTTCACGTCGCCACCGGCCACGGTGACTTTGGCCTGGTCCGGACGGCTCATTACCTGCGGCACGATAAGCGCGGCGAGAATGCCGAGAATCACCACCACCACCATGATTTCAATCAGCGTAAAGCCGGCCTGTTTAACGCGTTGTTTCACTCAGCTACCCCACAAGTTGGTTAAGAGAAAGAATCGGCAGCAGGATGGCCAGCACGATCACCAGGACCACCGCGCCCATAAACACCAGCATGAACGGCTCGAACAGGCCGACCATCATGGCAATGCGCGCCGCCAGGTCGTTCTCCTGATTACGCGCGGTGCGCGACAGCATCTGGTCGAGCTCGCCCGACTTTTCGCCGCTGGCGATCATGTGCCGCATCATCGGCGGGAATTCATTGGTCTGCTCCAGACTGCGCGTCAGGCTGCCGCCCTCGCGCACTTTTTGCGCGGCCACTTGCACCTTGGCGCGGATGGAACGGTTGGTAATCACCTGCGAAGAAATACCCAGCGCATCCACCAACGGAACGCCGCTGCGGGTGAGAATCGCCAGGGTCGAGGCGAAGCGCGCGGTATCGGTGGCGCGTGCCAGGCGGCCGATCACCGGCAAGCGCAGCAAAATGATGTGCCAGCGCAGGCGCGTGGCCTCCTGCCGCAAGGCCGCGCGAGCCATTACCGTGCCCGCCACGCCCGCCACCACAAACAGCCAACCCCAGTTCTTCACCAGATCGCTGGCGGCGATCAGGCCACGGGTAAGCGCCGGCAGTTTCTGCCCGGAATCGAGGAACACCTTGACCACGTCCGGCACCACATAGCCGAGCAAAAACCCGACGATGATCAGCGACGTTGCCATGAGAATCAGTGGATACAACAGCGCCAACTGCACACGCTGGCGCGACTGCTGGCGCTGCTCGGTGTAATCCGCCAACTGCTCCAGCACCAACGACAAATGCCCCGCGTGCTCCCCGGCCGCGACGGTGGCGCGGTACAACTCGGGAAAGGCCGACGGGTATTCCTTGAGGCTGGCCGCCAGGCTGTTGCCCTCCAGCACCCGCGAACGCACCGCCAGCATCATCGACTTAACGCGCGGCGTTTCACTCTGCTCCGCCACCGCCGACAGCGCTTCCTCAATCGGCATGGCCGCTTGCACCAGTGTTGCCATCTGCCGCGTCAGCAAGGCCAGGTCCGCCGCCGACAAGCCGCGCTGAAAACGAAAACTGCCGCCTGCGCTGTGCTCTTTGTGGCTGCGCGTGGGCTTTACATCCAGCGGCGCCAGTTGTTTATCGCGCAGCAACTGACGCACCTGACGAGCGCTGTCGCCCTCCATCACACCGCGCCGCTGCTGCCCGCGCAGGTCCAGCGCCACATATTCGAAAGCCGCCATTACTCCTCCCGGCTCACGCGCAACACTTCTTCCACCGTAGTAACGCCGGCCAGCACGTTGCGCCGGCCGTCATCGCGAATGCTCGGGCCGCTGGTGCGGGCGTGGCGGGTCATTTCCTGCTCGGAGGCGGCGTTGTGCACCAGCGTGCGCATGTGGTCATCGAACACCACCAACTCATAAATACCGGTACGCCCGCGATAGCCAATCTGGTTGCACTCGCTGCAACCCTTGGCGCGATGCAGCGTCAGCGTGGTGGCCGGGTCGATGCCCAGCAATGCGCATTCGGCGGCGTCGGCCTGATACGGCACCTTGCACACCGGGCACAACGTACGCACCAGACGCTGGGCCAATACGCCCAGCAACGAAGACGACAACAGAAAGGGCTCAATGCCCATATCAACCAACCGCGTGATCGCGCCGATGGCGCTGTTGGTGTGCAGCGTGGACAACACCAAGTGCCCGGTAAGCGAAGCCTGCACAGCGATTTCGGCGGTTTCTTTGTCGCGGATTTCGCCGACCATCACCACGTCCGGGTCTTGCCGCAGAATCGCCCGCAGGCCGCGAGCAAAGGTCATGTCGACTTTTGAATTCACCTGGGTCTGGCCGATGCCTTCAAGGTGGTACTCAATGGGATCTTCCACCGTGAGGATATTGCGCGTGCCAGTGTTCAGGCTGACGAGGCTGGCATACAGCGTGGTGGTTTTACCCGAACCGGTCGGGCCGGTGACCAAGATGATGCCGTGAGGCTTGCGCACCGTGTCTTCCATCAACCGCTGATCGCGCTGGCTCATGCCCAAGTGCGTCAGGGTCAGGCGCCCGGCCTGCTTATCCAGCAACCGCAACACCACCCGCTCGCCATTGGCCGACGGCAACGTGGATACCCGCACATCCACCTCACGCCCGCCGACGCGCAGAGAAATACGCCCGTCCTGCGGTACACGCTTCTCGGCGATATCCAGCTTGGCCATTACCTTGATCCGCGACACCAGCAGCCCGGCCAACTCCCGGCGCGGCTGCACCATCTCGCGCAAAATGCCGTCGATACGAAAGCGCACCACCAAGCGTTTCTCAAAGGTTTCGACATGGATGTCGGACGCGTTTTCCTTCACCGCCTCCGAGAGAATGGCGTTGATCAAGCGAATGATCGGCGCGTCGTCCTCCTGCTCCATCAAGTCTTCAGTTTCCGGCAAGCGCTCGGCCAGGCTGGCCAGATCCATGTCATCACCCAGGCCCTCTACCATTTGCATGGCCGCGGACGAATCCTGCTGATACGCCTCGCTCAACGCCTGATCGAACGCCGCGTTATCCACCTCAGCCACATCCAGCGGCCCACCCGCAAACCGCAACGCCTCCGCCACCGCCATCAACGCCGCCCCCGGCCGATACACCACCCGCCCCGCCTGCAACAACACGCCATGGCGCTTGGCAAACGCAAACGGCAAACGACGCACCGCCACCGCTTCAGCGGGGGTGTCGAGCGAATCGAGAGAAGGGAGAACCGACATTGCACAATCCATGTGAAAACAGCGACGGGAACACGGGCAGAACAGCCCGCTAAACAGCGCCAGACGGGGGGCCGGCTAAGTGCCAGCAATTAAATCACAGGTAGAGGGGGGATTTGGTGCGGGAGTACGCAGGGTTGGGGTGCCGTTCGGCGGCAACATCAACACCGGCCCCGCTATCTGTAAGAATTTCTATATCAGGGCTCTAGAGACTAGCTGGCCAGCGGTGGAACAAACGACACGACCAGCGCCACTATAGGCAGCATTAGCAACAGTGAAGCGGCAACGACCAGGCACTGGTCCCAGACTTTTCGCGACAGCGCGCCGCTATTCAACGCCGCCCGCAACGCACGCCGTTGGAATAATGCACAGGCCGCGCCCATGAACAACGCCGGAAATAAGGGGAACAACTTGTCATAGGCGCCTCGCGGCACTTCGAGGAATAGCCAGATATTTAGCGGCACCAACACAACCCCCGCCAATAACGTATTGCGTGCTGCGGCGAAAGCGCCAAGCGTTCGGTAGTTTCGATACATGCCAAATAGCCCGGCGAAAATAGTGCCGAACAAACTCATGAAAACGACCTGGCCTGTCGAATAGACACGCCTCGGATCCTGCTTTACCGGCTGCTCAATCTGACTTGCCAAGGCGGAACTTTCAGGTGGCTCATGCGAAGAAAAGCGTCTTCGCAAATACTGTAAGTAGGCCTCATCGATTTTCATCGCATCTTTGAGTTCACCCTCTACAACGCCCCAGATCACAGGAGAAATGGACTCGTTGTCTTCGTCGTAATAAAGCTGGTGGCAAAGATCGAGAAACGCTTCCAGCGCTGGCTTATCTTCTTTCGCGTAAGGCCATACCAATAGCACTCCACGCGTGGGCGTACAGGCCAACAGTGACGGCGACTGGGCAATGGCGTGAGCTTCCTGCAAACGTTCCGGCAACAGCAAGCACTCGGCCGCGTTGAAGTCTCCGCCGAAGACCAAGACGTTTTTCAACGTGTCGGTTTCGTCCACGTGCTGCCAGTCAACACCACTCAGGCGCTGGCGCAACGATGCAAACGCAGAAGCCTGGATCTCGGAAAGAGACTGTTGGTTGGTTTCGGTGGCCGGCATAAAGGCTACGGTTTCGCCTTGGTCTATCGCATAGGCGATCGCGGGTGCCATAGCGGGCACCGAGGCAAAGGCCGTATTCAACGGGGAAAACAACAGCCCCCGTTGCGGGGCCTGCTCTGCCCACTCGGCAGACTTCAATAGGGGCGTTACAACAGACATGTTGATCAGCTCGGACGATGAGGAGACAGGTAGGGCTTCTTCCATTTGAAGCATTGGAGATCCCCCGACGGGTGGGTATATACCACCCAGTTGTCGCCGAGCTCAATGCCGCTGGCCATGGTGCCGGCGGAGGCTTGCCATATTTCTTCACCGGTGAACTTGTCCCATGCCTTCGGACGTGCGTCCTCGATACCAAAAAGCAGGTCGCCCTCAGTGTTGACCACGGTTACTTCAGACCTCGAATGCGAGATCCAGGCAAACCGCATATCCGTCCCGCAGACAGTGACGTACATCATGAATGAAGGCGAGCTGGCATATGAAAGTACGAAGCCGTCGTGCGCCACACTGATCTTGTATGCATAGGCGTTGCTATAAATATACCCAGCCGATCGCAGGGCCTGAAAAGCCTCCTGCTCAACATGATTAAACTCGGCAACCAGTCTGTTCAGCTCAAGGTCGATAAGAAGAACCGAACTCCCGGCTAAAACAAAAAGCCTATTTCCACACCTGACCACCTGCTTATCGATTGGCAACTGGTCAATACGATAAGGCTCTAGCTCCAGCTCAAGCAGTATGGTCTGCGTGTCAAGGGAGTAAACACAGAACACCTCGCGAGAAACACTGAACCCGTAAAAATACTGATCAGCGAACGGGCGATCGAACTCAAGATCCAACGGCAGATGCCCCACCACCTTATAGTCCCGTACAACATCAAGACCTTGGCTGTAATCGCTCCAGCCAAAAGGCCGGTATACAGTCCCGTCGTACATAAAAACAGAGCCTAATTCAGACCATTCGGGATTGGCCTTAGCTATGTACTCGCTGTAAACGGTTTCATTCGTCTCCAGATCGAAGACCTCAGGGCGCTCACCAAACATATAGAGTTTTTGGTCTGAATAGAAAAAAGCGCGCAGAGATGCTGAACCGCTTTGCGTATAAATCTGCACAACGGCTGACTCGTCACCATCAAAGTCATTCAGTTTGAACTCACGAATAAAACTTACTTCACCACTAACAGAAGGCGTATACAGCGCATAAAGCGAGTTATTGCGCATCGTGGCAGATACGTACCCGTCGTAACTCTGCACCAACCGATGCACTGCTTTTTTAGCGGGTAATCCAGCACTCATATTTAACGCACCTTTGAGGTCAACGGGGAAATGGATTCTTCTAGAATCCTAAAAGTAATATCCCTTTCACAGTCAAAACCGAGATGGACCACAGTCTTGGCCCTCATTATTCGCTCACAGCTTTCAAGAACTGCAGCCTTCAAGCCTTTTACTTTATCAGCATCTTTGAAAGCATCACCCATCCACTCGTAATGCAGATGAGGCCTTTGATTTTTCTTCCAACCCTTTTTGCTCTCGTCCATCTGAGCAAGAATATTGCTCTTGAAATGCTTATCCGATTGCGCCGCCATGGACTTGACGTCAAATTTCGAGGTGAAGTTCTTGATTTCAACAAACAATTTGTTGCTGGCCATTACGACCTGCAGCGAAGTATCTACCAATACCTCTTCGCTCAGGATCCTGGCTTCACCGTCCACACCTAAAACCTTTCTTGTATGGCTCTTTTTAAGCTGCTTCTCGCCTTCTTTTATAACGTCTTTACTTGCCGGCACAGAGACAGTCTTACCCAATTCCAGACTTTTCGGATCAAGCGTGAGTGAGGTGCCATCAGCGCGCATTATCCTCGGATTCTCTTTCAAATCCTTGAAGGTTCTTGCCTCGCCATAAATACCGCGAACGTTACTCTGGGTTTTACCCGCCAGTTGGTTGAAGGCTTTTTGCCAATCTGCTTCGGGATAATACTTCAGCGCGTCCAGAAGGATGTCGAACGGGGTTTCGCCATCGACCATATGATTGAGGTTATCAAAGCGAAAATCGCCCATACGACCGAAATTTGGATTTTCCATATTCCTGATAAAAGTCAGAATGGAGTCACCGTAATTTTTGCCCTCCACGGCGGTAAAAAAGGCAATATTTTCAATTGTTCGATCCGACATAATCAAACCGCCACTTTTACCCAACTCCGCTTTTCGGGTTGCCTCCGTCATGATGTCAGCAAAGGTTCTTTGCTGCGCTTCGGTCATTGCCTTGTGAAGCTCTAATACCTTGGTAGCCTTGGTCTCCAGCGGTATTCCGCACAGCGTAGCAGCGTTGGCGCCATCTACGGCGCCGCTCAGCGGCGTTAGCCGTGCGTAAAGCGTATCGCCCGAATTGATAGTGGCTGCAATCGGGCAGGAAACCTCACGCAATCTCCTCATCTTTATGAATGCGACAAGCCCTGCGGGCGAGGTAGCAATCGCTTTGAGAAAATTCCAAGTGGCTGCAGTACCACTTTGAATGAGCTCGATAAATACGTCTTTGAATTCCACCAACTGCTTGATAGCCGCCTCGCGACCTTCTTTACCGCTGAGAATCTTGGCAACCAGATCAAACGACCAGCGCGCCGCAGTGCCACCTATTTTAAGTATCTGCCCCGGCTCTTTGATAAAGATCTCTTTCAAGGTCGACTTTAAAACTTTCAAGGCACCTTTAACGGAGATCATTGAAGCAATCGAGCCGGGTGCCCCGGTACCACCGCTGCCAATACTGACCGCCACTGTAACAATGGTTAACGTGACGCCTATGCCGGCAAATGCCAGCTCAATTTTGTCCACTTCATCGAAGCGGTTGTTGGCCCACAAATAAGCGGCCTTGGTCAATTGGTACAGATCCGAGACGCTGGTCATCTCAAACAGGAACTGGGTAGCACTTTTAAGCGCATCGTATGCTGATTTTCCTGCTTTCTTCAGCATGTCGATGGCTTCTGCCATGGCCTGCCCGTCTACAACTGCGACACCGCCTTCCTGGCTTTTCGATGGGGCAGCCTGCTCTTCAGCTGCATTGGCTTGTTGTAGGGAATTGCCAAACCAGGTTAACCGGTCGATGGCATTGCGATAGCGCATCTCCCTGCCATCCACACGCGCTACTCCCACGCCGGCATCTTCGTACACAGTGAAGCCGACCCGTGAGCCAAGGCCATTTAGCCGAGCAGTGCCGCCTGAGATTGAAACGCGGGCTTTACCGTCTCTATCAAAGGTGACTTGTTTTTCCGCTTCGCCATCGATCAACACCAGCGAGCCACGCGAGCTATGGAGCTGGCCAATCTTGATTTCACTGATATTGCCGGAGAACCCTTCGCCAATAATGAAACTATTGGCGAAGCCTGAGTTGTTCGGTACACCTGGCGCAGCGACCGATACACGCTCAGCATCCAAACCCACCGTCAATACGCCATTCTTGAGCTGCAAACCCGCCAGATACCAGGAGTTGGTACGAATTGGCGCTGTGGAAACTGCGACAAAATCGCCTTGGTCTGTAGACACACGAGCTTGTAGATGGGCGGCGCCGTCTTTCTCTACGACACTCAACTCATAGCCACTTGAGAGGTTGCTGCCCTTGCGCAGAATTACGCCCCCACCAGCCTGGAGAACTCCGGGCTTGAAGCGAGCGTTTACGTAGTAGTCTGAGTTGTAATCCAAGGTGTCGCTGTCAGCGACCAGAAGGTGGCCACCTTGGAACTTCATGCTACTGCCGGGTTTGGCATAAGAGTCGGTCTGATCCCAATCTACGTCACCTACAACTTTTGCTTCCAACCCACCTAAGGTATCCAGAACTACTTTGGCGCCGCTGGCATTCAAATCAATTCCAGACATGGGGAATAGCGCAACAGGCGCTTGGTTCGGTGTAAAGAAGCCACCTGCGCTAAGCGTAACGGTCGTACCAGGTTTGCCATAAACCGTTGCGTTGGTCGACTTGACCACCTCTTCGCTGGAAGAGCCTTGCAGCGTTTCGACCTCGTAAGCGGACGCATAACCGGCAGCCACCGCGGCATGCTCGAATTGCATCGAGCCGTCAGGATCAATGGGCGTAATACTGTAACTAAGGTCTTTTATCACGCCGCCGATATTGACCGAGACATGGCCGTCAGAAGCCATTTCATCATCAATCTTGAATTGTGCCTGGGCCGTTGTACCTTCGATGGTTTCCGCCCCGGAAACCGCACCACCGGTGTTATTCCAAACCACGTCAATAGCCGATTGCGGCGCCTGGTTCAGTGTTACCGTAACGGTACCAATATCGCCAGGTTTGAAGTTGGGAGAAGAAACGGACAAGGTATAATCCAGTGCCTTTTTCTCAATCGTCAGCGTTGATTTCACATCCCCGGCAGATAACGTGATATCGGTCGGAGCTGTTTCCAGACCAACTTGATATTCCGCCGTAACCAGACCATCACTACCCACCGCATAGTCTGACTTTTCCAGGTTCCCGCTATAGCCCAACTGCCAGTTGACCGCAGTACCCTCTTCCACAAAGTTGTCGTACTGGTCGCGTATCTCGCCGGTGATCTTGGCTTTATCCACTCCAGAACTTAGCATTTCCGGTTTATCGGTAGTCAGGGTAATTGCAGTCGGTTTCCCCGCCAGTACTGTCATGGGCGCATATTCCACCTGCGCACCAATTCGAATACGGGCGTCGTCGGTTGCGACAACTTTAGCGGTCACGACATGTACCGCTCCCGCCTTGGTGGAAGCTGTTAACGTATTCTGGAATATTCCATCTGTGGATTCAGTAATGCTGTTAGACAAATTACCGCCATCCGTGACGGTCCATTGCACTTTTACCTTTCGCGGATTGTTTTCATCAAATGCTACGGGAAGATAAGCCACCAGCTCGACATCCCTTTCATCTACACTTATATAAGATTGTGGCGCCTCACCCACTAACTCGGTGTTGAATACATACTCCCAAAGCATGTTCCCCGCATCGTTGTTGGCGTAGATGCGCAAGCTCAGAAAATCGACGGCCGTGGCACTGGCCAGTTTGGCAACATCGTCGATCTGGATATTTTGAGCTTCACCCAACTTCGCCTTGATCTCTTCCCCGCCAAACGAAAAAACTAGGTCGCGCTCGCCCTTGTGACCCCACGATTCCAACGTACCAAAGGACGATTTGATCAAGTCGTAAACAATGCCAAAGTATTTATCGGAATTCCAAACTTCCGGCTTATCTTCATCGGTAAGGTCATAGATCGTGCCGGCAGCATCACCCGCACGAACCTGATTGACATTGAGTTCATACAAACTGAACTGCATCTCCGGCCGGTACTGCCAGGAGTAGATAGGCTGCGGCGCCTTGAACGTCTGCTCAGGGAATTGATTTGTGGCCTTGCGATACGCTTGGCGCGCCAGCTCGCTGGCCTCTTCGTCATGCAGCGCCACTTTCACCGGTACATAACGAGTCGGACGGTATTTGAGAATGCCGCTGCCCGATCCGTCGGAGGAGAAGTCGGGGTTGCGACTCTCCGGCTGCCCCGCCACTTGCAGATACAGATGCTGTTTAGCCAGCACCTTTTCCGGTAGCTGGATCACCTGCACTTGTTGACCCGGCTTGATTTTGAACTGCGACAGATTGTTCGCACCCACCGGCGCCAGTTGGTTGGCGGCAACAATCTTGGCCAGGCGGCCGGTGTAGCCGTAATCGCCCAGCTCCTCCGGCAGCGCAGTGCCGTCGGCGTCGCGCCAGTCGGTGTAGATGGCGATGCTCACATCGCTACCGAGGCCCGCGCCTTCGTTGCCTATCAGCTGCTTCTTCTCGGTGCCTTTGGTGGAGCCTTTATCGATCTTGTTTTTGCGCTCAGCCCAGATTTTCAGGTTGGGCGCCTTGAGCGTAATAACCTCGGTGTTGAGGTTGATAGCGTTGCCGCTCAGGCCTGTCTTGAGCTGCACCACCTTACTGCCGACGTAACCGGTGGGGCGGTTGATGGCAATCAGGCGGACATTCTCGCCAGCCTTTAAGTGGTTCGCCGTGCGCTTTTGAAATTCGTCCTTGAAACCGCCAACGCTCTGCCATTTTTTGAAGTTGGCGTCGCCACGGGCGGTATCGTTGTACAGGCTTTCCACCGAGCCACGCAGTTGGATGGTGAATCGGAAAGCGTCGTTCTTGCTATCCAAACCGGAGCTATTGTTTAGCTCCTGGTCTTTCAGACCACGACGCTCCGCCACCAGTTGCCCAGTGGATTCGCGGAACACGTAGATATCGGTGTCTTTCAGATTTTTTTCGCTGATGTCCTTGAGCAGGCCGCGGTCTTTGAAGTCCGGCGCAGTATCGATCAAACGGGTAAAGTCAGGACCTTTTTCCTCGGTGTTCTCAGGCACGCTGCTGTACTTGCTGGACAGGTAGATGCCCTGCAGTTGCGCCTCCTCCAGGCTAGTCTTGACGAACACCTCCTTCTCGACGCCATTGACGTCCTTTTTCACCTTCTTGCCGGGCACCACGAAGTCCGGTTTCTCGTCGCCGTCGAAATCGTACTTTTCTTGCAGGAAATGCTCGCGATCACTGGTCTCCGCGTTGTAGGTGGTGCTGCCACCCACCTTGACGTCTTTGAGCTTGGCGCTGGCATCCAGCACCATCAGATCGACCGGAAAATCCAGATTGGGCTTAACCGGAGTGGCTGCGGTGGCAATAATGTTGGCCGCGTTCAGATCCCATACGCCCAGACCGTTGCAGTAGTCGTAGTCCGGGCGGCTCATGTAATACGGCATCATCGAGCTGCCACGTGGGCTGAAGCGCTTGTAGCGCAGCTCCAGAGTCAACGGCGTGGTGAACTGGATGTCGAACCCTGGGCAGGGCGGCAGCCAGTAGCTAAAGCCGTATTTGCCGTCTTTGTCGCTGACACCCCCACCGAAGAACCCCCAGCCGCCGACGCCAACTACAACGCCAGACATAGGGCCATAGATCTTCGCATCGCGATCGCGCGAGGTCTTGGTGGCTACCTGCCCGTCCTTGCCGAAGAACCCCACACGAAAGGCAATGCTGTTGGCGCTCTGATGAAGGATGCTGCCGTCGGTAGCCAGGAGTAGCGACTTGCTCGACGCATCGGGTGTCACGCCGTCCTTGATCGGCATTTCCAGCAGCACCAGATCCTTGCCCGTTGTGCTGAACAGATCCTTGTCTGCGCGCACCATCACGGTCAGCGTGGAATCGTCCATGTCCGGTTTGTCGATGGTTTGTCCGGTTACGGTCTTGAAAGCACGACTGCGGTACGCCGAATCGGTCATTACCTGCGCATCGGGATAGAGCGCACGAATCTCAGTCTGGCGCTTCAAGTAGGCCCGGTAGGTATCACCGGCCATGACTTTGGCAGTCCCATATTGGCCAACAGCTTCGCCAATCTCCCGGCCTTCCTTGCCGCTGCTGTCGTATTCCACCCAAGTCGGCTTTCCGGACTCGTTGAGCACGATAGCCCGCGTGTACACAGCCCCGTGTTTGAAATACTGCTGCGGAATGAAATACCCAGGCAGGTGCCCAAGGCTAAACGCCTGCGCAGTCATCGCCGCCCCACCCAACACCAGGCCAAATGCCAGGGCAAACAACGAGACCGTACGGCGCACGTTAGTGCGCGAACTGGAGGCGGTGGTTGGCATACGCAACATATCCATCTGTCAGTGATTCCTTGAGCCGCCTCAGCGGCTCTTACTCAAGCGGTAGAGCTCAGCTTGCAGCTGACGCAAGTTCATTTGTCCGTCGGCGTAGGCCTGCAATGCGGGCTGCGCTTCGATACCGGCCAGGGCGAAGCCGAATAGGTCGAGGTTGCCGGGTTGCAATGGGCCTTTACTGCGGATGCGCAGGTTGGCGATCTGGCCAACGCCCACTGGCACCACACGGCCAGCGGTGCGGTCGAGGCCAACCAGCACCACGTAAGCGCCGTCGTCTGGCAGGTAGTCGTAGCTGTCGGCATATTTCAGCGCGGCGATATCAACGCTGAGGTTGCCTTGCACGCTTACGCCAGCCGGTTGCAGCGCATACATCCAGTACGGCATAGCCATCGGATCGACCGGGTACGCCAGTTCGCTGAACTGGAGCATTTGCACGTGCAGGTCGCCTTCCTGGCGGCCGTCGGGGAATTGCAGTTTGGCGTTGCTGAGGTCGAGTTTGAGTTCGCCGCTGAGCAGGCTCAGTTGGCTGCCGCCTTTGACCGGTACGTACGGCAGCGTGGTGTTGAGCTGGGCCAGTTGCAGTTGGCCGAGTTCGTTAAGCACGCCGTTCTGAACGCTAATGGTGCGGCTGTCGCTGCCGTAGCTGCGCACGCCCTGGCCGGGGTTGAGTTGCAGGCTGTAGCGCCCGGCCGGAATGTTTTGCGCGGCACTGTCGCCGAAGCCGAAGTTGAAGGCACCGTCGCCGTTGGTTTGCACGCTGCGGTCGAGTTCGTCGATGCGTACTTGCACGCCGGCCACCGGTTGCTGCAGCTGGTCCATGACCACGCCGCTGATAAAGGTCGGCAGCGGGCGCGTGTGGTAGCGAATGCGGCTGAGTTCCTGGCCGTCGTAGGTCACTTCCACCGACACCTCGGCGTTGTAGGCCAGGTCTTGGCTTGGGTAGAAGGCCACCACCTGGCTGCCGGGCAGTTCGGCGAGGTTGCCGGCCACGGGCAGGTAGTCGCGGTTGACGTCGATTAGTTGGTAGCCCTGGGCTTGTAGCTCGCTGGTGCCGAGGCCATCGAGGTCTACGTAGGTTTTGCCGTGGGCGGTTTCGAAGACTTTGAGCTGCAGCTTGCTGATGTCGATGGCCTGATTGAAGTACAGGCTGATGAAGTCGTTGGGGTTGGCGTTGCGCTCGCCGCTGGCCGGTTCGATGCGCTCCAGGGCCACCGGCACTTGCTGCGGGGTGACCACGGTGATGCTGCGGCTGCTCTGCGCCACCACCTGCCCGCTGCTGTTTTGCAGCACGGCGAGCAGGCGGTATTGGCCGGCAGCGGCCGGTACTTGCAGGTTGGCGCTTTTGAGCGTGGTGTCGCCGGTGAGGGCGGCGTCGGCGAGGTTGTCGCCGTTGCTACCCAGCAACAAGGCGCGTGGGAACAGTTGGCCGCTGAGGTCTTCGATCCGTGCGGCCACTTGCAGGCTGATCGGCTCGCCGAGGTTGAGCAGTTCGGTGCCTTCGGTGGGGATAACCCAGTTGATGGCGGCCTGGCTGTTGAGCTCCAGGCTGTAGGCCTGACGGGTCAGATTGCCGGCCTGGTCACGCGCTTCCAGGGTCAGTTCCACGCTTTTGCCCAAGGGCAGACTCAGGCTGGTGGCGAAGCGGAATTCGCCGGCGCTGGCGCCGGGTTCCAGGGTTACGTCGCTCCCATTGATTTGGAAGCTGCCGGGGTTGGCTTCACGCAGGGTGCCTTTGACCGGGAACGGCTGCTCGCTCACGCGGTTTTCGGCGGGCAATTCCACCAGTGGAGTGTCGAGCTGGATCACCGGCGCGGTCTGGTCGAGCTGCCAGCTGAGGGTTTGGCGGGTTTCCTGGCCGCTGCGGTCGCGGGCCAGCAGTTCGACGCTGTAGCTGGAGTGGCCGACCGGCACGCCGAGGGTTTCTTTGAGGTCGAGCAGTTGGGTGCCGGCTTCGCGCAGCACCAGGTTGCGACCGTTGAGCCGCACGCTGTCCAGACCGGCTTCGGCGTACACCTGGCCGCGCAATACAAAACCATTGCCGGGCAGCAGGCTGCCGCTGGCCGGGCTCAGGCTGTCGAAGCGTGGCGGTTTGAAGGTGGTTTGCGCGGGCTGGTAGGTGACCAAGACGCTGCGCTGGGTGCTGCGTTGGTCGACCCAGGCCTGAACCACCAGGGTGTTGGGGCCGACTTGCAGGTTGATGGGCGCCGACTGGTAGGCGAACTCGGTGACCTGGCTGGTGGCGGTCAGGGTCGCGGCCTGGCCGTTGATTAGCACTTCCATGCGCTGCGCAGCCTTGTCGCTACGCAGCACGCCGCGCACCACCACGGTGGCGTCTTTGACGGTGGCGCCAGCGCTCGGGTAGTCGATGGTCAAGCCGATGTCGCTGGACACCGCCACGCGCTCGACGTGGCGTACCACGCTGGCCTGATTACCGGCTTTGTCGAAGGCGGTGAGCGTGAGCGTGTTCGCGCCTTCCTGCAGGGGCACGGTGGCGGTCCAACTGCTGCCTTGCAGGGTCACGGCAAAGCGGCTGGTGGCGAAGCGGTCGGAGGTGAATTCCAGACGCGCCACGCCAACGCCGGCGTCTGTCGCGGTACCGCGCAGGGTGATGCTGTCTTCGCTGACGCTGGCGTTGTCGGCGCCTTCGATGGTCACCACGGGCGCTACACGGTCCGGGAAGCTGGTGGCGTCGTCGGGGTTGGTGCCGGCGGCCGCTTCGTCTGCGTTGCTGACGCCATCGCCGTCACGGTCTGGGTCTTTGTTGTCGCCGATGCCGTCTTTGTCGAGGTCGCGGGTTTCCGTTGGGTCGTTGGGGAAGGCGTCGACGTCGTTGGCTACGCCATCGCCGTCACGGTCGCTATCCAGCGCGTCGGGAATACCGTCTTTGTCGAGGTCGGCGGGCACGCTGGTTTTGTCGTCGGGGTTGGTGCCGGCTTGCACTTCGTAGTCGTTGGAGATGCCGTCGCCGTCGCGGTCCGGGTCTTTGCTGTCGCCGATGCCGTCGCTGTCGAGGTCGCGGCTTTCGCTCGGGTCATTCGGGAATGCGTCCTGGGCATTGGGCACGCCGTCGCCGTCGATATCGCTGTCGAGGCTGTCGGGAATGCCGTCTTTGTCCAAGTCAGGCGGCGTACTGGTTTTGTCGTTCGGGTTAGTGCCGGCTTGCACTTCGTAGTCGTTGGAGATGCCGTCGCCGTCGCGGTCGGTATCGGCGTTATCGCCAACGCCGTCGCCGTCGAGGTCGCGGCTTTCGCTGG
The DNA here is from genome assembly GCF_979258635.1 of Pseudomonas sp. AC070. Classification (NCBI taxonomy): domain Bacteria; kingdom Pseudomonadati; phylum Pseudomonadota; class Gammaproteobacteria; order Pseudomonadales; family Pseudomonadaceae; genus Pseudomonas; species Pseudomonas sp. AC070. The sequence continues at coordinate 4,134 of NZ_OZ409871.1, read as the reverse complement.
CGTTGTCGGGGAAGGCATCGGCGTCGTTGGCCACGCCGTCGCCATCTCGGTCGCTGTCGAGGCTGTCGGGGATGCCGTCTTTGTCGAGGTCTGGCGGCGTGCTGGTTTTGTCGTTCGGGTCGGTGCCGGCCTGGGTTTCGTAGTCGTTGGAAATACCGTCGCCATCGCGGTCGGTATCGGCGTTGTCGCCAATGCCATCGCCGTCGAGGTCTTTGCTTTCGCTGGCGTTGTCCGGGAAGGCGTCGGCCTCGTTGGCCACGCCGTCGCCGTCACGGTCGGTGTCGAGGCTGTCAGGGATGCCGTCTTTGTCGAGGTCGGCGGGCACGCTGGCCTTGTCGTCCGGATTGGTGCCGACCTGAATTTCGTAGTCGTTGGAGATGCCGTCGCCATCGCGGTCGGCATCTTTATTGTCGCCAATACCGTCGCCGTCCTGGTCGCGGGTTTCGCTTGGGTCGTCGGGCAGTGCGTCTTGCTCGTTGGCTACGCCGTCGCCGTCACGGTCATTGTCCAGCGCGTCGGGAATGCCGTCCTTGTCGAGGTCGGCCGGCACGCTGGTTTTATCGTCGGGATTGGTGCCCAGCTGAATTTCGTAGTCGTTGGAAATACCATCGCCGTCGCGGTCGGTGTCGGCGTTGTCGCCAATGCCGTCGCCGTCCTGGTCTTTTGCTTCGGCAGGGTTGTCCGGAAACAGGTCGTCTGGGTTGCGCACGCCATCGCCGTCGCGGTCATCGTCGAGGCTGTCGGGAATGCCGTCTTTGTCCAAGTCTGGGGGCGTGCTGGTTTTGTCGTTCGGGTCGGTGCCCGCCTGTGTTTCGTAGTCGTTGGAAATACCGTCGCCGTCGCGGTCGGTGTCGGCGTTGTCGCCAATGCCGTCGCCGTCGAAATCGCGGCTTTCGCTGGCGTTGTCTGGGAACGCATCGGCGTCATTGGCGACACCATCGCCGTCACGGTCGCTGTCGCTGTCGAGGCTGTCCGGGATGCCATCTTTGTCGAGGTCGGCGGGCACGCTGGTTTTGTCGTTCGGGTCTGTGCCGACCTGGGTTTCGTAGTCGTTGGAAATGCCATCGCCATCGCGGTCGGTGTCGGCGTTGTCGCCAATGCCGTCGCCGTCGAGGTCGCGGCTTTCGGCTGCATCGTTGGGGAACGCGTCCGCGTCGTTGGCCACGCCGTCGCCGTCGCGGTCGTCATCCAGTGCATCGGGAATGCCGTCTTTGTCGAGGTCGGCCGGCACGCTGGCTTTGTCGTCCGGGTTGGTGCCCAGCTGGGTTTCGTAGTCGTTGGACACGCCGTCGCCATCGCGGTCGGCGTCTTTGTTGTCGCCGATGCCGTCGCCGTCGAGGTCGCGGCTTTCGCTCGGGTCGTTCGGAAACGCGTCGACAGTGTTGGCCACGCTGTCACCGTCGCGGTCGTCGTCCACGGCGTCGGGAATACCGTCTTTGTCGAGGTCGGCGGGCACGCTGGTTTTGTCGTCCGGATTGGTGCCGGCTTGCACTTCGTAGTCGTTGGAAATGCCGTCGCCGTCGCGGTCCGGATCTTTGCCGTCGCCGATGCCGTCGCCATCGAGGTCGCGGCTTTCAGTCGGGTCGTTGGGGAATGCATCAACGTCGTTGGCCACGCCGTCGCCGTCACGGTCGCTGTCCAGCGCGTCGGGAATGCCATCTTTGTCGAGGTCGGCGGGCACGCTGGTTTTGTCGTCCGGGTTGCTGCCGGCCTGCACTTCGTAGTCGTTGGAGATGCCGTCGCCGTCGCGGTCGAGGTCGGCGTTGTCGCCAATGCCGTCGCCGTCCAGGTCGCGGGTTTCGCGTGGGTCGTTGGGGAAGGCGTCTTTGTCGTTGTCTACGCCGTCGCCGTCGCGGTCGAAGTCGAGCGGGTCGGGAATGCCGTCGCGGTCGAGGTCCGGCGGCACGCTGGCTTTGTCGTTCGGGTCGGTGCCCAGTTGAGTTTCGTAGGCGTTGGAAATACCGTCGCCGTCACGATCGAGGTCGGCGTTGTCGCCGATGCCGTCGCCGTCGAGGTCTTTGCTTTCGGCCGCATCGTTGGGGAATGCATCAACATCGTTGGCTACGCCATCGCCGTCACGGTCGCTGTCCAGCGCGTCGGGAATACCGTCGCGATCCAAGTCGGGCGGCACGCTGGTCTTGTCGTTGGGGTTGGTGCCCAACTGGGTTTCGTAGTCGTTGGAAATGCCGTCGCCGTCGCGGTCGGCATCTTTGTTGTCGCCGATTCCGTCGCCATCGAGGTCTTTGCTTTCGCTGGGGTCATTCGGGAAGGCGTCAACGTCATTCGCCGCGCCGTCGCCGTCACGGTCGCTGTCCACGGCGTCGGGAATGCCGTCGCGGTCCATGTCGGGCGGCACGCTGCTGGCGTCGTTGGGGTTGGTGCCGACCTGCTCTTCGTAGTCGTTGGAAATGCCGTCGCCGTCGCGGTCCGGATCGGTGTTATCGCCGATACCGTCGCCGTCCAGGTCGCACAGCAAGCCGAAGTCGACCTGGCTCAGTTGCGCCGCGTTATGGGTGGTGCGCGCCAGGGTGTCGAGCGTGACAGTGCTGGCGACCGCGCCGCCATAAAGCCGCGAAGCGTATTGCTGGGTGACGCTGCCCTTGGCGTAGACGAAACCGGCCAGGGTAGCGTTGGAGCCAAGGGTGACGTTGCCTTCGGCCAGCACCAGCAGGCGCGAGGCATCGCCGGGGGTTTCGTAAGCCGTGGCGTTCATCAACGCCAGCCACGGCAGTTCGAGGTTCTTCAGCACGTGCAGGCGCACGGTGCCGTTACCAATGGGCGTAATTTTCGACTCGCTGCCCAGGGTCAGTTTGTCGATCCAGTAATCGCCAGGTGCCAGTTCCAGGGTGCTGCGGTAACCCAGTTCCAGTTCTTTGAGCAGGTATTCGCCGGCCACGTTGAAACGCACCTTGGCCGTGCCGTTGACGTTAAGGCGTTGCCACTCTTTGCGGCTGCCGTCGAGGGTCAGGTTGCCGGCGTAGGCGACGTCTTGTTTGAAGGTGCTGCTGGTGGCGCGGAAGCTCGGCATGGCCGGCACTGGCGCGGGGCTGAAGCTCGCTTGGCAATCTTGCGTGCCGCAGCTGCGCACGCTGGAGGCGAAGCTGTTATCGACGCGGTTGGTGGCCAGGTACGCCGACGGCGCATCGCGCAATTGGGCGTTCAGGGCAAAGCTGATACGCCCGCCGCTGCCGTGGGTTTGCAGGCCTTTGGCAAAGGAGGCCACGCACAGGCTCGGCTGCACGGCCGGCGGCGCCACGGTGGGGATGCTTTGCGCATTGAGCGGGTTACTGCCGGCGACGCGCTCGCGTTCGTCGTCGTAGCTGTCGCCGTCAGTGTCGTCGTCGAGCAGGTCGAGGATGCCGTCGCCGTCGAGGTCCGCGCGTTCCTGGCACTGGGTATTCCAGCTGGCGCTGTTGATGGCGGCCATGCGCGTTTCGATGCGCGCGGCACTGCCAACGTCAACGCTGCGGGCATTCAGGGCGCCGGTCAGCCGTGCGGCAAAGGCCGAGCGGTATTCGCCCTCGGCATACACCAGGCCGTTGATAACGCTGGCCGATTCCTGCACCACGTTGCCACGCACAAACAGTTGCAGGCCTTCCGGGCGCCCGCTGCCGTCGTCACCCGCGTTGAGGCGCGCCTGATACGGCAGGTTCACGGCGCTGCCGACCATGATTTTTGCGGTGCCGCTGGCCACGCGCAGTTGGCTGTTGCTGGCCATGTCCAGCTGACCGATCCAGTAACGGCCCGGTGCCAGGGTAACCTTGGCGCCATAGCCAAGGCTCAGGCGCTCGATGTAATAGGCCTGATGACGCGGGTTAAAGCTGAGGGTGGCGGCGCTTTCCAGCTCGATGGTGCGGTAGCGGTTTACTTCGTCGCCGCCGGCTTCGCCGTTGCCCAAGTAGCCCAGGCGCAGATCGTATTGGCCGCTAACGGTGGGCAATTTCAGGGTAAGCAAATCACCGGCTGCCTGGCCGCTGGCCGTGCAGTTTTTGCTGCCGCAGCTGGGCGAGGCGAACGCGCTTTGGACTTTAAGGCTGTCTAGCGAAAGGCCAGGGTTGTCGGCGAGCTGGCCGCCCCACTGGAAGTTGATGCCACCAGTGCCATGGGATTGCAGACCGGAGGTGAACACCGCCC